>JACKDP010000003.1 GCA_020633435.1 Myxococcales bacterium
GAGGCGGGCGCACTTGAGAACGCGACCATCAGAGCCGCAGTCTGCGCCATTCTCGAAGGAGGAGAAGACGCCTTTCGAGCTCGCGAGGCTCGCTACCAGCTTTGGAGACCTCGCGGGTCGTCTGGCGCGGCCTACTTGGCCGACGGAACGGTTGTCTCCGAGCTCTCGATCGTCCCCGACTAGTCCGGCAGTTGGTCCTGCGGGCCCTTCGCCTCGGGCGGGGCGACGAGCACGGGCTCCTCGACGAGGGGGCCGGGCAGGGCCGGGCGGGCGGCCTCCAGGAAGAACCAGCAGGCCGACATGACGGCCACGGCGATGACGACGAAGACCTCGACCGAGATGCGGTAGCTGATGGCGCCGCTGGCCGGGTGGAAGTAGCGGCCGCCGCTGCGGCGACGGATCTGGCGCTGGACCTTGCGCAGGAAGTCGCGCGGGGCGGCCTTGGGGGCCAGCTCCGCCAGCAGCTCGCGGGCGCGGCGGGCCTCCTCCAGCGCCTCGCGGGCCTCGGGATCCTCGGCCAGCAGGTCTTCGATCTCGGCCGCCCCCAGGGGGACGCCGCTGTCGAGCAGCTCGGTGAGCCGCGCCTCGCGCCGGATCTCGCCGGTGTCGGTGATGGTCATCATGGGCCATCCTCCTGGGCCTCATAGGCCCGCTGCAACGCCGCCCGCGCCCGGTGGAGCCGGGACTTCACGGTGCCCTCCGCCAGCCCGGTGATGTCGACCACCTCGGCGTAGCTCAGGTTCTGGATGTCCCGGAGCACGAGCAGCTCGCGGAACGCCGGTTCGATGGCCGCCAGGGCCCGCTGGATGCGGGACTCGGCCCGCACGCCCTCCAGGGCCTCGTCCGGGCGGGACACCGGCTCGCCCACCGTCCGCCCCGCCCCGTCAAACGCGCGCTCGGGGACGTCGTCGATCACCGAGCTGGAATGATAGTGCCGCCGGGAGAGGTACTTCAGGCGGTTCTTGCAGAGGTTCACGGCGATTCGATACAGCCACGTGCCGATCGCCGAGTCCCCCCGGAAGGAGGCGATCGCCTGAAACGCCTTGATGAACACGTCCTGCGCGACGTCCTCGGCCTCGGCGCTGTTGCCCAGCATCCGGTAGCACACGTTGTAGATCTGGCCCTGGTGCTGCAGGACGAGGACGTTGAACGCGGCCTCTTCCCGACGCTGGAGTCCCCGCAGCAGGCGCTTCTCGTTCAACGGGCTCCCTTCGGTCAGGCCACCGCGCGGCCGGCGCGTGCTCGCTTCGACAGCGGGCCGCGGGGGACGTTCCAGCGGCCCCCCGATCCCGCCGGGCGCCCGAGATGGTATACCGGGTGGCGATGAATCTACGAGCCCTCCCGCTGTGCTGCCTCGCCGCCCTCCTGGGCGCGTCGGGGCAGGTCGCCGCCCGTCGCCTGACCGACGCGGATCTCGCCCCCATCCACCTCGGCCGCGATGACGCCGGGGCCCGGGAGCTCATCGCCCGCCAGGAGTGGGCCGCCGCCGCCGCCAAGGTGGACGGCGCCGGGCCGGGTCCGCGCTTCGTGCGCGGCTGGCTGCTGGAGAAGGCCGGCAAGGGGGAGGAGGCCCTGAAGGCGCTGGCCGGCGTGGAGCGCGGCGTGCCCGTCCTGGCGGACGCCGTGTCCCTGGTGCGGGGGGAGGCCCTGGCCCGCCTGGAGCGGTACGACGAGGCCGCCGGCGTGCTGGGCCTCGTGCCCATGACCAGCTTCGTGGCCTGGGACGCCGCCCGCGAGCGCGCCCGCGCCCTGCGCGAGGCCGGCCGCCTGGACGAGGCCCGCGCCGCCTACCAGGCCCTCGTCGCCAGCGGCCGCTGGCAGGAGACGCCGAGCGGCCTGCTGGGCCTGGCGAAGATGGAGGCCGACGCCGGCAAGACGCAGGCGGCCGTGAAGCTGCTGCGGCGGCTGGACCTGGAGCGCCCCGAGCACTGGACGGCCCGGGAGGCCCGCAGCCTGGCCGAGAAGCTGGTGAAGGGGGACGTGGCGTCCGAGCGGCTCTGGCGGCAGCGCACGCCCGAGGAGGAGATCGCCCGGGGCGAGAAGCTGGCCGACGCCAACAAGAACGAGCTGGCCGTCGAGGCCCTCGATCCGTTCACCAAGGCGAAGCTGCCCGACGACCTGGCCTGCCGGCAGCGCTACGCCCTCGCCCGCAGCCTGCGCAAGCTGCGCAAGTGGAAGGAGGCCCTGCCCCGCGTGCAGGAGGCCGTCGCGAAGTGCGCGGCCGCCAAGAGCGAGCTGGCGCCGTGGGCCCTGCACCTGGCCGGGCAGGCCACGGAGCGCCTGAGCCTGGAGGACGAGGCCGCCGCCCACTACCGCGAGCAGATGAAGGCCCACCCCGAGCACCGGCTGGCCGACGACGCGGGCTTCTTCCTGGTGCGGCACTACCTGGATGACAAGAAGGACTACAAGGCGGCCCGCACCCTGATCGAGACGCTCGTCGCGAAGTTCCCCGACGGCGACATGGTGCCCGAGGCCCTGTTCTTCGTGGTCATCGAGGCCCTGAAGGAGAAGCGCTACAGCGAGGCGCGGGACCTGCTGGCCCTGGAGGAGCGCCTGCCCCCCCGGACCTTCCAGCACCACGACGGCGGCCGCACGCCCTACTGGCTGGCCCGCATCGACCAGCTCACGGGCAAGCGCCGCGAGGCCGTGGACGGCTACCGCACCGTGCTCTCGACGGCGCCGTTCTCCTGGTACGCCATCCTGGCCTACAGCCGGCTCAAGGACATCAACCCCAAGATCGCCCGCGAGGCGGCGACGGCGGCCCTGGCGGGCGATCCGCCCGGCCCCACGCTGCCCTCGGGCGACCACCCGGCCTGGGAGTTCACCGTGCCCCCCGAGGTGGACGGGCGCCCGCTGGACCAGGCCATCCTGCTGGCCCGCCTGGGCGTGGCCGAGCTGGCCGTCGACGCCCTGGGCGCGGCGGGGGTCGACGATCGCCCCGATCTGCTCTGGCTGCAGGCCTGGATGCTCGACCGGGCCGGGGCCTACACCCGCAGCCACGACATCCTGCGCCGCAAGCTCACCGAGTACCGGCGCTTCGCCCCGCACGCAAACCTGCGAAAGCACTGGGATATCGCGTTCCCGACCCCCTTCTCCGGCCTCGTGAAGGCGGCGGCGAAGAAGAGCGGCGTGGACCGCTTCTTCATCTGGGGGATCATGCGGGAGGAGAGCGGGTTCAACGCCGCGGTGGCCTCCTGGGCCTCGGCCGTGGGCCTGATGCAGCTCATCCTGCCCACCGCGCGCTCCATGCAGGAGAAGAAGGAGAAGCCCATCACCCGCGAGGGCCTGAAGGTGCCGGCGACCAACGTGCGGCTCGGCAGCAAGTACCTGGCGACGGTGAAGGAGAAGAGCGGCGCCCCGTGGGCCCTGGTGCCCGCCGGCTACAACGCCGGCTACGGCGCGCTGAAGAAGTGGCTGGCCGCCCGCGGCGACCTGGATCTGGACCTCTTCGTGGAGACCATCCCGTACGAGGAGGCCCGCTGGTACACCAAGCGCGTCATCTCGTCGTTCGCCACCTACCGCGCGCTGTACGGCGGGCGGCTGGCGGATCCCCTGCCCTACATCGGGCAGAGCACGAAGGACTGACGGTGGGCCTGCTCCTCGTCCTGGGCCTGCTGGCCGCGCCGCCCGCGCCCTTCACGGAGGCCCTCACTGGCCTCGCGGGCTCGGGGTTCCACGTGAACACGCGGATGGGGCCCAACGGCTTCGAGGCGCTGGCCGGGTGCCCCGCGGCCTCCATGTCGAAGGGGCGCGATCAGGTCTGCGCGGGGCTGGACGGGGCCTGGCGCAGCTCCATCGTGGGCGACGAGAAGGCCGGCGGCGAGCACGTGGTCCAGGAGCTCTGGGTGTTCGCCTACGAGAGCTCGGCCGCCGCCGCCAGCGCCGCGGGCGGCTTCGACGACCTCACCTTCGACAAGCACCCCTACACGCGCTGGTCCTCCGGGCGGTTCCTGTACGTGCTCGAGGGGCGGTTTCGGTTCCCCACCGCGGGCAAGCGCCTCGCCGCCTGGCTGGAGGCGGCCCTCGCGCGGACGGCGCCGAAGCTCGTCCGGCTGTGAGGGGCGTCAGCGCTTGACCCCGACCTCGACCTTGCGCTGGGCGTGCTGGACCTCGCCGTCGACCACGATCTCGAGCGTCAGCGTCAGCCAGCCGGCCTGCACCGGGACGAAGTAGAGGTTGGTCCCCTCGCGCTCGACCCCCGTCACCGCGCTCCTCGGGGCCACCTCGAACCGCCGGATCTTGGAGTCGACGCGGCCGCAGCCGACGGCCCCCGGCGAGCAGGCCAGGAAGACGTAGACGCTCGTGCGCTTGCCGACGGTGATGCCGCGGGGGGCCTCGATGCGGGCCTGGTACGAGCTGCAGCCGACGGCGAGCCAGGCGAGGCCGGCGAGGAGGGCGAGGCGCATCGGGCATCTCCGGGCGGTGGCCGGGACAGTCTGACGGCGCGCCCGGCGGGGCACAAGCCGAGCGCGCGCCGGCCTCGCCCTCAGCCGACGGGGGCCTCGTCGGGGGTGGGCCCGGCCACCGTGGCGCCGATGCCATAGAACGCCCGGATGTCCTCGACGATGAGGTAGATGGCCGGAATCACCAGCAAGATCAGCAGGGTGGAGAAGAGCACCCCGAAGCCCAGGCTGATGGCCATGGGGATGAGGAACCGCGCCTGCACGGAGGTCTCGAAGATCATCGGCATGAGGCCGAAGAACGTCGTCAGCGAGGTCAGCAGGATGGGCCGGAAGCGGCGCAGGGCCCCCTGGACGACGGCGTCCATGAGCGACATCCCGAGGGCCCGGCGCTCGTTGATGGCCATCACCAGGATGAGGGAGTCGTTGACGACGATGCCCGAGAGGGCCACCACCCCCATCATGGAGATGATGCTGAGGTCGTAGCCCAGCACCAGGTGCCCGACGACGGCGCCGATGAAGCCGAAGGGGATGGCCGCCATGATGATGAGCGGCTGGACGTAGCTGCGGAAGGGCACGGCGAGCAGGGCGAAGACCACGAACATGGCCATGGGGAAGCCCACCTTGAGGCTGGCCATGGTCTCGCCCCAGTTCTGCTGCTGGCCACCGAAGCCGTAGGTCAGGCCCGGGAACTCGGCCTTGAGCTCGTCGAGGCCCCCGCCGGTGAGGACGGCGAGCACCTTGTCGGGGCTCGTCACCTGGGCGTCCACGTCGGCGGTGACGTGGATGACGCGGCGGCCGTCCTCGCGCAGGATGGCCGTCTCGGCGCGCCCCTCGCGCACGAAGGCCGCGTCCAGCAAGGGGATCTCGCCGCCACCCGGGGTGCGCAGCATGAGCGACTCGAACGTGGACAGGCGCTCGCGGTCGGCCCGGGGCAGGCGGACCATCACCTTCACCTCGTCGCGATCCCGCTGCTGGCGCAGGGCCTCGGCGCCGAAGAACGAGGCGCGGATCTGGCTGGCCAGGTCGGCCTCCGTCAGCCCGAGGGCGCGGGCCTGGGGCTTCAAGGTGACGCTGAGCTGGCGCTTGCCGGCGGCGAAGCCGTCGTCCACGTCCGTCACGCCCTCGTAGTCGGCCAGCACCTGCCCGAGCCGCGCGGCGGCCTGCTCCAGGGTGCCGACGTCGCGGTGGCTGAGGGCGATGTCGATGGGGTCGCCTCCGCCCGCCGCCAGCGCCCCCGAGAAGACGATGCGGTCCAGGCCGGTCAGATCGCGGTTGGCGTCGCGCCAGCGCTTCGCGACCTCCTGGGCCCCCACCGAGCGCTGCTCGGAGCTGACGAGGTGCATCGCCATCTCGACGACGTGGGTGCCGGTGCCCGCCTGGCTGCCGCCGGGGCCGCCGCCGAGGCCGAGGCCCTGCCCCACCGACGCGAAGGTGGCGCGCACGATGGACCGGCCGCCGGGGAGCTGCTCGATGAGGGCGTCCGCCGTGTGCTGGAGCCGGTCGCGCAGGGCGAAGGCCTCCGCCGCCGAGGTGCCCACGGGCAGCCGCGCGCTCACCGACACCACGTCGCCCTCGACGCGGGGCATGGGCGTGAAGCCGATGTGCCCGCCCGCCAGGACGCCGATGGCGCCCAGGAAGAGGGAGGTGGCCACGGCCATCGTGAGGTAGCGGCGCCGCGCGGCCGCGGCGACGAGCGGGTGGTACAGCCGGTTGATGAAGCCATCGAGCAGGCCGGCGATCACCAGCTGGCCGCGGCGCAGAAAGCTGTTGGGATTCGGGAGCTTGCTGTGCGCCAGGTGGGCCGGGAGGATGAAGAGCGACTCCACCAGCGAGATCAGCAGCACGATGATCACGATGGCCGGGATGACCGAGAAGAACTTGCCCGACGCCCCCGGGATGAACAGCAGCGGGCTGAACGTGGCCACCGTCGTCAGCACCGCGAAGACCACCGGGACGGCCACCTCCCGGGCGCCCTCGATGGCGGCCTGCACCGGTGGCACGCCGCTCATGCGTTTCTCGAAGATGTTCTCGCCCACCACGATGGCGTCGTCGACCACGATGCCGAGCGTCACGATGAAGGCGAACATGCTGATCATGTTCACCGACACATCCGCCGTCGGCATGATGAGGAAGGCCCCCAGGAACGAGATGGGGATGCCCATCATCACCCAGAAGGCCAGCCGGGTCTCCAGGAAGGCCCCGAGAGCCAGGAAGACCAGCACCAGCCCGAAGACGGCGTTGCGCTTGAGCAGGTCGAGGCGGCCGGCGTAGAGCTCGGCGCGGTCGTTCCAGACCGCCAGCTCCACCCCCGTCGGCAGCGTCGGCTTGATGCGCTCGACGAAGGCGTAGGTGGCCTCCGACACGCTCGTCGGCGACTCGCGGCCCATGCGGTAGACGTCCACCAGCACCGCGGGGCGGCCGTTGAACGTCATCTCCAGGTCCACCTCCGAGAAGGTGTCCCGGGCCACGCCCAGGTCGCCCACCCGCAGGCGGCCGCCGGTGGGCGTGTCGATGATGGGCACCTCGGCGAACTGCGAGGCGTAGTCCAGCCGCTCCGTCGTCCGCAGCAGGATCTCCTCGTCCGCCGTGCGGACGGAGCCGCCGGGCAGCTCCACGGAGGCCCGCCGCAGGGCGCCGGCGATGTCCCCCAGGCTCAGACCCAGGCTGCGCAGGGTGCCCTGGGGCACCTCGATGGCCACCTCGCGGGGCCGCGTGCCCGAGATCTCGACCAGCGTGATGTGGGGATCCTTGAGGAGCTCGTCGCGGGCCACCTCGGCCAGCTCGCGCAGCGCCGCCTCGCGCTTCTCCCCCGAGATCACGAGCGAGAGCGTCTTGGTGCGGTTCTGGACGAGCCGGACGATGGGCTCCTCGGCCTCCTGGGGGAACCGGAAGGCCACCCGGTCCACCGCGGCCTTCACGTCGACGAGGGCCTGGCCGCCGTCGGTGCCCTCCATCAGCTCGATGGTGAGGCCCCCGAGGCCCTCGGCCGCGCGGGCGCTGACCTTCTTGACGCCGTCGAGGCCGCGGACGGCCTCCTCGATGACGCGGACGATGCCCTGCTCCACCTCGGCGGGGCTGGCGCCGGGGAACGGCACCTCGATGCTCACGATGTCGAGGGAGAACTCGGGGAAGAGCTCCTTCTTGACCCGCGTGCTCATGATGAGCCCGCCGACGATGAAGATGAGCATCAGCAGGTTGGAGGCGACGGGGTTCTGGGCCATCCAGGCCAGCGGCCCCCGCCACCGCGGATCGGGGGTGCTCACGGCCGGGCCTCCGCGGCCGACGCCGGCGCCTGGGCCACCGCCTCGGCCCCCTTGATGCGCAGGGCCATGCCCTCCACCGGGGAGGCCACGCGGCTCGTGACCACCTTGTCGCCCGCGGCCAGGCCCTTGCGGACGAGGATCTGGTCACCGAGGCGGCGAGCCTCCTCAACCTCGCGGATCACAAGGCGATTCTCGGCGTCGACCACCCAGACCAGATCCCCCTCGCGCACCGCGCTGCGGGGCAGGGCGAACAGGCTCTCCAGCGTGGGGCCCTGGATGCGGACCTGCACATAGCTGCGCAGGAGCAGGGGCTCGACGTCGGAGGCCAGGCCCAGGGGATCGGCCACCTCGATGATGACGCGGGCCATCCGGCTCTGGGGGTCCAGCTCGCCGAGGCGGCGGACGACGCGGCCGGCGCGCTCCACGGTGCCCTCGCCCACCTGGACCACGACGGTGGCCTCGGCGCCGGGCGTCTCGCCCTCGGGGAGCTGGATGAGGGGCAGATCCCGCATGGGCACGAGGGCCTCGACCCAGAAGCGGTCGGTGCCGACGAGGCGCGCGATGGGCGTCCCGGGGCCGACGAGCTGGCCCACGTCCACCGACTCGGAGAGCACGAGGGCGTTGAAGGGCGCCTTGATGGTGGCCCGCTCCCGCGCCACGGAGGCCTGGCGCAGGGCGCTGCGGGCGGCGGCGACGGCGGCCTCGGCCGACTTCACCTGGGGCTCGCGGGTGGCCCGGGCGGCGCTGTTCTCCACCCCGGCGGCCCGGGCGGCCTTCTCGCCCATCAGCTTCCACTCGCGCAGGGCCACGGCCTTGCGCCCCTGCTCCAGCTCCAGGGCCTGCTCGGCCTGCAGCAGCGCGGCGCGCCGCTGGGCCACGGCCAGGGTGGCGTCGGTGTCGTCGATGCGGACGACCACGTCGTCGAGCTTCAGGAAGCCGCCGGGCACCAGGCCCGGGTGCTGGTCCAGCACCACCCCGCTCACCTGGGGCACGAGGCTCACCTCCTGGGCCGCCATGACGGTGCCCTGGGCGATGACCTCGATGGCCTGCGGCGCCGGCCGGGCCTCCATGACCTCCACCAGGACGCCGCGCTGGGCCGGGGGGACCTTGTGCGCCACCTGGCGGGAGTTCTTCAGCGCGGTGAAGCCGGCCACGCCCGCGGCGAGGACGCCCAACGTCGTGAAAACACGGACGATCTTCATGAGGCCTTTCCCCCATCGCCCGGGCGGACGAGGTCGGACCAGTCGCCCCCGAGGGCGCGATGGAGCTGGATGCGCAGGGAGAGGAGCTGCCGCCGGGCGGCCAGCACGGCCTGCTCGACCTGCTGCACCGCCCCGAGGGCGCTGATGACGGGGAGGTAGTCGGTGACGCCCTCCAGGTAGCGCGCCTGGGCGTCCTGGAGGAGCTGGCGCAGCAGGGCCAGGCGGCCCTCCAGGGTGGCCAGGTGGGCGCGCTGCCGGGCCTCTTGCACGAGGGCGTCCTGCACCTCGCGCAGCGCCGTCAGCATGACCTTGCCGAGGGCCAGCACCCGCGCCTCCACCTCGGCCCGGGCCACCTCCACCTCGGCCTCGCGGCGGCCGCCGTCGAAGAGCGGGGCGACCAGGCTGCCGGCGATGCTCCAGACCCAGTCGTCGAGCAGCTTCTCCAGGTCGAAGGCCTGCAGGCCGACGCTGGCCTGGAGCCGCAGGGCGGGGTAGCGCTGCGCCACGGCCACGCCCACCCGCGCGTCGGCGGCGCGGATGCGCGCCTGGGCCGCCTGCACGTCCGGGCGCTGGCCCAGCACGGCGGCGGGCAGGCCGGTGGCCGGCAGCGGCGGCGGATCGGGGATGACGTCGGGGGCCGCCAGCGTCACGGCGCCGGGGGCCTCGCCCAGCAGCACCGCGATCTGGTTCTCCAGCACGACCTGCCGGGCCTCCACGAGCGGGATCTGGCTCTCCAGGCGCTGGATCTGGTCCTCCTGCTGGAGCAGATCGACGCTGCCGGCGAGGCCCTGGGCGAAGCGGAACTGCAGCAGCTCGAGCTGGCGCTGGTTGAGGGCGACCTGGTCGTCCAGCAGCCGGCGCAGGGCCCGCTGCTCGACCACGCCGTACCAGGCCTCCACCAGGCTGGCCGCCAGGCTCATGCCCAGGGCGCGCTGATCGAGGACGGCCGCGTCGACGTCGGCCTCGGCGGCCTCGGCCTGGGCCTCGATGCGGCCGAAGAGGTCCACCTCGTAGCTCGCCGCCAGCGAGGCCCGCCAGCTCGTGATCTCGGTGGACGGGTCGCGGCCCGGCAGGCTGAACGACGAGATCTGCTTGCTGCGGCTCACGTCGAGGGAGGCGTCCAGCGTGGGCCAGCGCGCCGAGCCCGCCTGGGTGGCGCGGACGCGGGCCTGGCGGACGCGGGCCCAGCCCTGGCGCAGATCCAGGTTGGCGGCCAGCAGGCGCTCGAGGTTCGCGTCGAGAGCGGCGTCTCCGAAGGCCGTCCACCAGCGGGGCGCGGCCGGGGCGGCGGCCGCCTCGCCCTCGGCCGCGAAGGCGGCGGGGACGACCACCGGGGCCTCGGTCGCGTCGCGGCGGACGTGGGGGTTGCAGCCAGCCAGGGCCACCGCCGCCAGGGCGAGCAGCCGGCGGCGCCGACGGGGGTGCGGGATGTTCACGGCGCAGCAGACGCCGCCCACCCCGCCCGGGTTGCAGGAAAAGTCGGGCCGTGGCGCAGACATCAGAGCTTCAGCGCCCCGTCGATGACGTCGAAGACGCGGGTGCGCCACTGCACCGTGGGGCTCTCCCCCGTCAGCAGGCGCCGCGTCTCGGCCAGCATGGTGTCGAGGGGGACGTGCCAGCAGCGCGGATCCACCGCGGAGCGCGTGGCGTCGTCGGGGGTGAGGGCCGGGGCCCAGGCCACCATGGCGCGGGAGGCCCCGTAGATGAGCGCGCGCACCCCGGCGTGGCCCAGGCGGCTGGCCATCATGCGGTCGAAGGCCGTGGGCCGGCCGCCCCGGACGACGTGGCCCAGGACGGTGACGCGCACCTCCGTCTCCGCCACGTCCCCCGCGATGGCCCGCAGGCGGGCGTCCACCCGGGCCTTGAGCTCCAGCGCCGGCAGCGCGACGCCCTCGGCCTTGATGATGAGCGCCCGGCGGCGCCCCGTCGGCCGGCGCCGCGCGGCGACGATGGCCTCGACGACGCGCTCCACATGGGCCTCGACGCTGCGTCCATCCTCGCGAAACAACACGAGATCTGCCCCGACGGCCACGCTCGTCGCCATGGCCAGGTAGCCCGAGTCGCGGCCCATCACCTCGACGATGAAGGCGCGGTCATGGGCCGAGGCGGTGTCGGCGATGCGGTCGCAGGCCTCCATGATGGTGTTCATGGCGGTGTCGACGCCGATGGCCAGGCTGGTGACGCCGACGTCGTTGTCGATGGAGGCGGGCAGGCCGATGACGCGGGGGGCCTGGGGATCCTCGGCCAGGTCGGCGAGGCTCGCGGCCCCGGCGAGGGAGCCGTTGCCCCCGATGACGAGCACGGCGCCGATGCGGGCGTCGGCGAGGCGGCGGCGGGCGGTGGCGCGCCCCTCGGGCGTGGTGAACGGCAGGCAGCGCGTCGAGCCGAGCACCGTGCCGCCGTCGCGGATGATGCCGCCCACGTCGCCGGGCTCGAGGGGGCGAAACTCGCCCTCGATGAGGCCGGTGTAGCCGCGCTCGACCCCGAGCACCGTCCAGCCCTGGGCCACGCCCACCAGCGTGGCGGCGCGGATGGCCGCGTTCATGCCGGGGGCGTCCCCCCCGCTCGTCAGGATCGCCAGTCGCTTCGGGGTCATGGGTGCCTCGCCTGCCGCGTCTCCGGGCGCAACGTAGCAGAGCGTCCGGGCGGGCGACATTGCCCCCCGGTGAAGAAGTGTTGCGCTCGGCGTCGCGCTCAGGGGGCGGGGGCGAGCACCTGCGGCGTCCCCGTCTCGGGGTGGGGCAGCACGCGGACGGGCACGCCGTAGGCGGCCTCCAGCAGCGCCGGGGTGAGGACGTCGGCGGGCGCGCCGTCGGCCAGCACCCGGCCCCCGGCGATGAGGACGAGGCGGGGGAAGTAGAGCGCCGCCAGGTTCACGTCGTGCAGGACGGCCACCACCGTGAGGGACGCGTCGGTGCCGGCGAGGCGGGCGAGCAGGCCGGCGCGGTGGGCCAGATCGAGGTGGGCCGTGGGCTCGTCCAGCAGCAGGACGGCCGGCGTCTGGGCGAGGGCGCGGGCGAAGACGACGCGCTGGCGCTCCCCGCCGCTCAGGCGGGCCAGCGGGCGGTCGGCCAGGGCGGTCAGGCCGGCGTGCTCCAGCGCCCGGGCGATGGCGGCGGCGTCGGCGGGGGTCGGGCCGCGCCAGCCGCGGCGCCAGGGCAGGCGGCCGAGGGCCACCACCTCCCCCACCGTGAAGTCGGGGGCCGCGTCGGTGTCCTGGGGCACCCAGGCGAGGCGCCGCGCCCGCTCCCGGGCCGACCACGCCGTGAGCGGGCGGCCGTCCAGCCGCACCTCGCCGCCGCGCAGGGGCTGCAGGCCGGCCAGCGCCCGGATGAGCGTCGTCTTCCCCGCCCCGTTGGGCCCCAGGATGGCCACCCGCTCCCCGGCCTCGATGGCCAGATCGAGCCCGGGGGCGAGCCCGAAGGGCACGGCGAGCTGGTGGGCGGCGATCACGCGCGCAGGCTCCGGCGCAGCAGCACCAGGAAGAACGGCCCGCCGAGGGCGCCGGTGATGATGCCCACGGGCAGCTCGCCCACGACGACGCTGCGGGCCCCCAGGTCGGCGAGGATGAGCGTCGAGGCCCCCGCGAAGGCGGCGACGGGCAAGAGGCGGCGGTGGTCGGCGCCGGTGGCGAAGCGCACGGCGTGGGGGACGACCAGGCCCACGAAGCCGATGAGCCCGCTGAAGGCGACGGCGCCCGCGACGAGGACGGCGGTGGCCAGCAGGACGCGCGCCTTGGTGCGCTCGACGGGCACGCCCAGGCTGGCGGCGACGTCCTCCCCCAGCAGAAAGGCGTTGAGTTCCGAGACCTTGGACAACAGGAGCGCGGCGCCGACGGCGAGGCAGATCGCCACCGCCCCCACCTCCGACCAGCGGGCGCCGCCCAGGTGGCCCATCAGCCAGAGGAGCACGTCACCCGCGCGCTCCCGGGCGGCGAGCAGGACGGCGGAGAGGGCGGCCGACAGGGTGAGGCCGAGGGCGACGCCGGCGAGGAGCAGGCCCCCGAGGGGCATCACGCCGCCGACCTGGGCCAGGCGCCAGACGAGCACCGCCGCGATCGCGGCCCCGAGGAACGCCCCGGCGGGAGGCGCGGCGACGACGCCGGCGGCGCCGAAGACGAGGACGAGGGCCGCCCCGAGCGCGCCGCCCGCCGAGATGCCCAGCACATAGGGATCGGCCAGCGGGTTCTTGAACAGGCCCTGCAAGGCCGCGCCGGCGAGGGCGAGGGCGGCGCCGATGGTGGCGGCCAGGGCCACCCGCGGCAGGCGCAGGTCCAGGACGACGAGGCGGGTGTCGGCGTCCACGTCGAGGCCGAGGAGGGCGCGGGCGGCGTCGCCGAGGGCCACGGGCTCCTGGCCCACGGCGCAGGCCAGGGCCACCACCACCGGCAGGGCGGCGATGGCGACGGGCAGGGCGAGGGCGCGCCTCACGGGCCTTGCAGCGTGGTGGCCAGCCAGGCGAGCCCCTGCACCATGCGGGGGCCGGGACGGGCGAGCCAGTCGGGATCGGGGACGTGGTAGACGCGGCCGTCGCGGGCCGCGGGCGTGGCCGAGAGGCCGGGGCGCTCGCCCCCGCGGATGGCGGCCGCGCTGGCCGCCGAGCCGACGATGATCACCTCAGGGCGGGCGAGGACGAGCGTCTCCAGCGGCACCACCGGCCACGGCCCGGCCTCGGGGCGCAGGACGTTCTCGCCGCCGGCGCGGCGCAGCAGGTCCCCCACAAAGGTGGCGGGGCCGGCGCCGGTCACCGGGTCGTGCCAGACCTCGTAGAAGACGCGGCGCGGGGGGGTGGCCGGGTGGATGGCGGCCAGGTCGGCCTCCAGGCGGCTGGCCAGGGCCTCGCCCTTCGCCGGCGCGCCCAGGGCCTGCCCCAGCAGGCGCACGTCGGCCACGGCCGCCGCCGCGGTGGCCGGCTGCAGCACCAGCACCGGGATGCCCCGGGCGGTGAGCGTCTCGCGCAGGTCCGCGTGCCCCTCGATCATCAGCACCAGATCGGGCCGGGTGAGGAGGATGCGCTCCAGCTCGGGCGGGAAGAGGCCGCCGACGCTGGGCACGCGGGCCGCCTCGGGCGGGGCGTCGCAGGCGTCGGTGCGGCCGACGAGGCGGTCACCGGCGCCGAGGGCGAAGACCCACTCGGTGTTGGACGGGGCCAGGGAGAGGACGCGCGCCGGGCGGGCCGGCACCACCACGGCCCGCCCCAGATCGTCGACGAGCGGCGTCCCGGCAGGCGGCGCGGGCGGCGGAGAGGTGCAGGCCAGCGCGATCCAGCACAGCCCCAGGGTGGCCAGCGCGCGCGTCATGTCCCCTCCGGTTGTTCAAGGTTTGGAGACTCTGATACAAGCTGCGTCCGGCTGCCAAGGGGAGAGGCAAGATGAAGGCGCGCTACCTGTTCATGTTCTGCCTGAGCGCGACGCTGGTCGCCTGCGACGATGGCTCGGATCCCGCCGATCCGGGGGACGGGGGCGTGGACGCCGCCCCCATGACGGGCTTCCCCCTGGCGGGGAGCTGGGTGGACGAGTTCGGCACCGAGCACGCGATCACCGAGACGAGCTGGGTCCAGACGGCGGGGGGCATGGCCTCCACGTTCGAGCTGCTGGACGTCGACACCGAGGAGGGGCGCATCATCGCGGCCAACGACGCGGCCAACCCGTTCAACCCCGGGCTGTTCAGCCGGTTCGACTACGTCGACACCGGGGCCGACCTGTTCTACTGCCAGGCCGCCTTCGACGCCGCGACCGTCGAGGCCGCCGCGGCCGCCGCGCCCTCGGACACGACGGACCCGGCCACCAGCGGGTGCGGGGGCATGTTCCCCTGGACGCGGCTGCTGCCGGCCAACTGACCGGGCGTCAGCCGCCGTCCGCGGCCTCGGCGATGGCGGCCTCGATGTGCTGCACGATGTCGGCCTGGTTCGAGGCTGGCAGCCCCACCGTCACCGAGGCCACGCGGCCGTCGCGGCCCACCACCACCATCGTCGGGATGGCCCGCACGTTGTAGGTCGTGCTGACCGTCTGCCGGTCGTCGTCCAGCAGCACCGGGAAGTCGAGCTTGCGCTGCCCCAGCCACCGCTTCAGGGCGTCGGCGCGCTTGCTGCCCCGGTCCGTGTTCACCGTCGCGATGTAGATGCCGGCGTCGCCCTTGTGGCGGGCGGCCACCTCCTGCACGGCGGGCAGCGTCATCTTGCAGGGCCCGCACCACGTGGCCCAGAAGTCGAGCACCACCACCTGGCCGCGGTGATCGGCCAGGGAGAAGGTGCCGCCCTCGAGCAGATCCACCGAGAAGTCGGGGGCGTCCCCGCCGACCCGGGGCCCGCCGCCGCGCTGGCCGGCCGTCAGCGTCCAGGCGAGGGCGCCGACCACCGCGGCGATGCCGATCCAGCGGAGGGTGGACTTCATCGGGAGCTCCCAGGCGGCCGGGCCGCGTCATGTGCCGCGGAAGGATGCGGGCTCGGGGCCATCGGGTTCAATCCCAGCGGGCCTGCCACAGGCCGAAGAGGCTGGCGCTGGGCAGGGCCCGGTAGCCGCGCAGGCCGGCGCGGCGCACCACGATGACGTCCTCGTGCCAGAGGCTCAGGTAGGGCTGATCCTCGGCCAGCTTCGCCTGGATGCGCCCGTAGATGGCCCGCCGCGCCGCCGGATCGGGCTCGGCGCGGCCGGCGTCGATGAGGGCGTCCACCGTGGCGTCGTGGTAGGCGCCGCGGTTGCCCCCGCGGTTGGGCTCGTCGGGGGTGGGGATGCGGTCGCCATGGAAGATCCAGTTGAAGAAGTGGGGCTCGCCGCCGCCCTGCCACTGGAGCATGTACAGGTCGAAGTTGCCGCCCTTCACGTCGGCCAGCAGCGTGCCCGTCTCCAGTGGCTGCACCGCCACCTCGACCCCGACCTGGGCCAGATCGTGGGCGATGAGGGTGGCCAGGTTGCGGCGGAACTTGTCGGCCGAGACCTTCAGCGTCACCGAGAAGCGGGGCCCGCCGCCCGCCGGCCGGGGGTGGCCGGCGGCGTCGAGCAGGCGCTCCGCCTCGGCAGGATCCCATTTGATATCGGGCACTTCGGGATTGTAGGCCCAGTGCTGGGCCGGCAGCAGCCCGGTGGCCGGGCGCGCCGTCCCCCGGAACTTGTGGGCGATGAGGCTGGCCCGGTTCACGGCGTGGGCGAAGGCCCGCCGCACCCGCACATCGTCGAGGGGCGCGCGGCGCAGGTTGTAGGCCACGTAGCTGTAGCCCGCCCCCGGCGTCGTCTCCACCGCCAGCTCGGGGCGGTCGCGCAGGGCGTCCGCCAGCCGGGGCGTCACCTGGTTCTGGGCCAGATCCGCCGCCCCCCCGAGCAGCGCCAGCACCCGCGTGTTCTGGTCGGCCACGGTGCGGAAGACCAGCCAGGGCATCGTCGGGCGGCCCCGCCAGTAGCCCTCGTGGCGTGCCAGCACCACCTCGCGCTCCCCCGCCCGCTCGGCCAGCCGGTACGGGCCGGCCCCCACGTCTCGCCGCAGCGCGCCGTCGGGGCCGAGGGCCGCGCGGGGCAGGACGCCCACCGACAGATCCGACAGGAACGGGGCGTGGGGCTCGCTCAGGGTGATGCGCAGGTGCTTCGGCCCCAGCACCTCCATGGTGGCGATGCGGGCGTACAGGTCGCGGAAGGGGCTCTTGAACGCCGGGTCGCGGATGCTCTCGTAGGTGGCCACCACGTCGTCCGCCGTGACGGGGCTGCCGTCGTGGAAGGTGGCGTCGTCGCGCAGGGTGATGTCGTAGACGGCCGGGGCCGGGCGGTCGATGCGCGCCGCCAGGGCGGGCCGCGGCTCCCCGGCCTCGTTCTGCACGCTCACCACCCCCTCGTGCACCAGCTCGATGAGCTTGGCGGGCCAGGCGCGGGTGTTGAGGCGGGGGTCGAGGCTGCCCTTGATGGTCTCGGGCAGCAGGACGACCACCCGGGCGTCCGCGGGGAGGGCGTCGGCCATCGTCCGGGTGTCCCGGCACCCGGCGGTGATCAGCGAGAGGAGGAGCAGCCAGCGCACCGGCGCATCATGGCGCGGCGGCCGAAGATTGGAAACCGGGCGCCGAGGGCGCTATGTAGGCCCCCATGGGAAGCCTCCGACTCGACGCCCTCCGCCTGCCGGCCCTGCTGGCGCTCTTCCTGCTGCCCGCCGCCGTCCACGCCCAGGACGGCGAGGACGCGCCGGAGGAGGAGCCCGCCGCCCCCGCCGACGACGACGGCCCGGGCGAGGGGGGTCGCAAGGGCGAGGGCCAGCCCGACCTCGTGGCCCTGCTCGATCCCCTGCTCGACGCCAAGGGCCTGGAGAAGGCGCGCATGAGCGTCTTCATCGGCCGCGCCGACGGCGGCGACCCCCTCTACACCTACCAGGCCGACGAGGCGCTGCACCCGGCCAGCAACACCAAGCTGGTGACCACGGCCGCGGCCCTGCACATCCTGGGGCCCGCGCACACGTTCCACACCGACCTCGTGGCCGCCTCCCTCGACGACGGCGTGGCCGACCGGCTCTACCTGGTGGGCGGCGGGGATCCCTTCTTCGTGGGCGAGAGCCTGTGGAAGCTGGTGGACGACGCCCGCGACGCCGGCCTGCGCCGCGTGAAGGGCGACGTGGTGGTGGACGAGTCGTACTTCGGCCCCGTCCACCTGCCCCCCGGCTACGACAAGAAGCCCGACGACGACGCCTCCTACCGCGCGGCCACCGGCGCGGCGAGCCTCAACTTCAACAGCATCGTCGTGCGCATCGAGCCCGGGGCCCGGCCCGGCGCCCCGGTGCGGGTGAGCACCCGGCCCGACACCGCCTACGCCCTCATCGACAACGAGGCGACGACCACCGACGGTGGCAAGGAGCGCATCAGCCTGACGGCCCGGGAGTTCAAGGACCGCACGAAGCTCATCGTGCGGGGCCGCATCCCCCTGAAGCACGCCGGCCTCACCGTGCGCCGCCGCATCGACAACCCGCCCCTCTTCACCGGCCTCGCCCTGGCCGCCGCCCTCAAGGACGCCGGCATCAAGGTGGGCGGCAAGGTGCGCGTCGGCAGCGCCCCCGAGAAGCGCCGCCTGGTCGCGCGCCACTACTCGCCCGCGCTCGGCAAGCTGGTCGACGACGTGAACAAGCTCTCCAACAACTTCATGGCCGAGCACCTGCTGCGCACCCTCGGCGCCGAGAAGGGCGGGGCCGGCGGCTTCGACGAGGGGCGCCGTATCGTCTCGGATTTCCTCAAAAAAGACGTCGGCCTCGGCAAGTTCACCTACAGCAACGGCTCGGGCCTCTTCGGCGAGACGGCCTTCTCGGCCCGCCAGCTCGCCACCCTGCTGCGCTACATGCACACCCGCCGACCGGCCCTGCCGGAGTACGCCGCGTCCCTGGCCATCGCCGGCGTCGACGGCACGCTGCGGCGCCGCCTGCGCAAGCTGCCCGCCGGCCAGATCCGCGCCAAGACGGGCACGCTGGACGGCGTCATCTGCATCTCGGGGTACGTGGAGTTCGCCGACGGGACGCCCGGCGTCTTCAGCATCCTCGTCAACGACGTGAAGGAAGCGCCCTGGAAGGTCTGGCGGATGCAGGACAAGATCCTGGAGGCCCTGGCCGGCTACCGGCCGCGGCCCGGCTGACCGCTACTCCTTCGGCGCCTCGTCGGCGGGGGCCTTGACCGGCTCGGCCGGCAGGGCCTCGGCGTCGTCCATCACCGCCGCCGGGCGCTCGGCCCGCGGCGCGTCCGCCTTCTTGCGCACCGCCTCCAGCGCCGCGATGCGCTGCCGCGCCAGGGCCCGCACCGTCGGATCGTCGCTGCTGGCCGCCAGGCGGTAGAGCTGCAGCGCTCGGGCGGTGTCCCCCAGGACCTCGTAGCTGCGCGCCGCCTCGATCATGCTCATCGCGAACTGGTCGTGGCCGCGGTTGCTGGAGAAGTACCGCTGGTACGCCTCCACGGCCGCCGCGTGATCGCCGCGCTGCCGGGCCGCGCGGGCCTGGCGCAGGGCCGGGGGCACGCCCCCGCCGTCGGCGTCGGCCTCGCGCTGGGCCGCCGGCTGGCGCGTCGCGGCAGGCTCGTCGGCCTGGTCGCGGCGCACGGCGGCGGGCGGGCGGGCGTCAGGCTCAGGCCGGGCGGCGCCATGCCGCCCGCCCACCCACGGCCGCCGCGGCCGCCTGGACGGGCACCGGCGCCGCCTCGGGGGCAGCGTCGTCGTCCGCGGACGGCGCCGGATCGGCGAGGGCGTCATCGAAGACCGCCACCTCGTCGACGGTGGCCCGGCGCGGGGCCGCCTCCTTGTTGGCGTCCTCGTCCTCGGCCCCCGCCGCCTCGGCGAGCGGGGCGTCCACGGTGACCACCGGCGCCGGCTCGCCGCGGTTGCGCGCGACGCGGTCGGCGCCCCCACCACCCCGCGACTCCTCGACCTCCTCCTTGGGGAAGGCGGCCGGCTTCTGGGGGGCCACCTCGGCCGGCGGCGCGGGGGGCGGCGGCGCGAAGGCCGGCTCCTTCTCCACCTCGCCCGCCAGATCGAAGGCCATCTTCTTGTCGGCCTTCTTCGCCGTCGCCGTCGCCGGCGCCGGCCGCGCGGGGGCCCGCTTGCGCTTCGCCGCGCGGCCCTCGCCGCCCTCCCCGGACCGCGTGTCCTTGAGGCCGGTGTCCACCGGCGGGATCAGCGTCTTGGTGTCCGCCACGCCATCGCGCGCGTCGCCGTCCCCGCCGAAGGCGTCCGTCCCCTTCGCCGACAGGGCCTTGGACTTCTCGTTCTGCTCGGCCCGGGCCGGCGCGCCGTTCCCGGCCTTGTCCAGGCCGGCCGGCGCCTCGCCCTCGTCCGCCTCTTCCGCGGCCTTCTCCTCGACGGGCTCGGCGTTCTGGGCCCGATCCTTGCCCGCGAACAGGCCGTCGCGCAGCTTGCCGTCCTCGGCCAGCCCCGGCGCGTTCGACGCCGGCGCCGCCTGATCGGCCGCGGAGCCGGCGGGGGCCTCGACGGCCCGCTCCAGCGCCGTCGGCGCCGCGGGCGCCGGAGCCTCGGAGTCCTGGTAACCCCTGGAGAAGTAAAGCAAAGCGCCGCCAGCCAGGACCATCAGGCCCAGGCCCGCGAACGCTGGGTTCATGGTCAGCGAGGACAGCCAGGCGAAGAAGCCCTTCGGCGCCTCCGCCGGGGCCGCCTGCTGCCGCGCCGCCCGCAGGATGTTGTAGTGCACCTGGGGATCCGGCTCGGGCTCGGGCAGGGTGGCCATGGCGCGGCGCACCGACGTCCAGGCCTCCAGCCGCTCCCGCAGCACGGGATCGGTGTTGACGAGGGCCTGGAGCGCCTCGGCGTCCTCCGGCAGCACCTCGCCGTAGAGCAGGTCGAGCAGCTTGTCGTCGGGCTGGGGTCGCGGGGTGCTCATGCGCGGCTCCTCGCGGGCACCGGGCTGGCGCCGCCAGGCACGTCCTCGGCGTAGTCGGCGAGGGCGAGGCGCAGGTTCTCCAGCGCGTAGCGCATGCGGCTCTTGATGGTGTTCTCCGACACGCCCACGAGCTGGGCGATGTCATTGAACTTGAGCTGCTGAAACTCGCGCATCACGAAGACTTCCCGCTGTTCATCCGACAGGCTCGCGAGAGCCTGCTCCACCCGCGTCCCGATCTCCGTGGAGTCGGTCCGCTCGAACCCGCTGGCGCTCACGCCAGGCAGCTTGTCCATCAACGTCCGACCCTCCGGGTCCGGCCCCATGGGCTGGTCCAGACTCGGGTGGCGCCGGTGCGATGCCTTCCGCAAGGCATCGATGCACTGGTTGCGGGCGATGGTGTACAGCCAGGTCGTGAACTTCGCCTTCGGACTGTACCCACCCGCGTTCTTCACCACCCTCAGGAACGTCTCCTGGAGGAGGTCGTTGGCGAGCTCGCGATCTCGGATCATCCGGTAGATGAACCCGAAGATGGCGCGCTCGTGGCGGCCGAGCAGCAGCTCGAACGCGCGGGCGTCCCCCCCCTGGTAGCGCGCCATGAGCGCCTCGTCGGTCTCCTCGTGGAGGGCCGATCGACGAAGCGCCATCAGGATGAACCCGATCATGTCAGCGCCGGTCTCCTCGAACGCGGGGGGCTGGGAATGGATCTACCGCGGCACATTCGAGTCTTGTCCGCCCGAGATTGCAAGGGGCGGGTGCCCGCGGGCGAGGCGCGGTCCAGGCGCCCACGCGACAAGGCGTTGACGTTGGCGGGGGCGGGGAGGAAAGCTCTCCCTTCGACCGCCGCGTCTCGGGCCCATGCTGCACCTGACCTGCTCCAACCAGATGGAAGCGCTCGTCGACCCCCTCGCCCGGGCGGTCCAGGCGGCGCGGGCGGCCGATCCGCTGGGCGTCGTGACGCTGATCGTGCCCGACCAGTCCGTCGCCCAGTACCTGCGCTTCCGCCTGGCCGAGCGCCTCGGCATCGCGGCCCACCTGCGCTTCACCTTCTTGACCCGCTACCTGAAGGACCTGGTGGAGGCCGCGGATCCCGGCATCCGGGTCGTGGACGCCGACCGCCTGCAGCTCCTCTTGTTCGCGCGCCTGCGCGATCCGGCCCTCACCCGCCTCGACGGGCTGGAGCGGGTGCAGCGCTACCTGGACCGCGCCACCACCGAGGCCGAGCGCGAGACGCGGGCCCTGCAGCTCGCCCTGCAGCTCGGCCGGCTCTTCGAGGAGTACGGCTACTCGCGGCGCGAGATGCTGCGGGCCTGGCGCCGCGGCCCCGTCCTGCGCCACCCCGGCTTCGCGCGCACCGAGCGCTGGCAGCAGATCCTCTGGCGGCAGCTCTTCGACGACGACGGCGCCCTGCGGGTGGCGCTGCCGCCGCCGCCCCTGGAGGCGCAGGTGGGGCAGCTCGGCCTCTTCGCCGCCGCCCCCACGACGCGCTCCATGCTGCTCGCCGACGCCGTCGCCGCCGCCAGCCGTCGCGGCCTGGCCCTGCCCGAGGCGGTGCACGTCTTCGGCCTGTCCTACGTGGCCCCGGCGTTCGCCGAGATCTTCGCCCGCCTGGCCGCCACCGGCCCCCTGCACGTCTACGCCATCAACCCCTGCATGGAGTTCTGGGAGGACGTCGAGCAGGCCGACGAGAGCCTGCGGCGCGCCGCCCAGGGCCGCCTCGTCCACCGCGGCGACAAGCTCGACGGCTTCGACCTGGACGCGAGCCAGATCGGCGGACTTCCTCAGGATTTCGCCGATCCCTTCGAGCTGGACCGCCCCGGCGACACCCCCGCCCTGCGCCTCTGGGGCCGCCCGGGGCGCGAGTACGTGCGCCTGCTCAACCAGCTCACGGACTGCCGCTTCGAGGCCCACTTCCGCGACCCGACGCGGGGCCAGCCGCCGACGCTCCTGGGCCTGCTCCAGCGCGACATCCTGCTGCGGGCCCCCGAGCGGCCCGTGGCCACCACCGGCGAGCCCGACGCCTCCATCCGCCTGCTGGCCTGCCCCGGCGTCCGCCGGGAGGTGGAGATCGTCGCCGATCACATCTGGGCGCTCGTCCGCGCCCGCGACGCCGCCGGCCAGCCCCTGCGCTTCCACCAGATCGCCGTGATGGTGGCCGACCCCCGCCGCGAGGACTACCTGACGCATGTGGACGCCGTGTTCCGCGAGCGCCACGGGCTGCCCTTCAACGTCATCGACCGGCCCCTCTCGGGCCAGAGCCGCGTCATCGAGGCCATCGAGCGCCTGCTGGACCTGCCGGCGAGCCACTTCGAGTACGCCGAGCTGATGCGCCTCTTGACCCACCCCGCCGTGGGGGGCGCCGACCCGGACGTGGACGCGGTGCGCTGGCGGCGGTGGGGCGACGCCCTGAAGATCGTCTTCGGCGCCGACCGGGCCGACCTCGAGGACACCTACATCGACCGGGACGTCTTCAACTGGGATCAGGCCCTGCGCCGCCTGATGCTGGGGGCGTTCGTCACCGGCGAGAAGGCGGGCGAGCCGCGGCCGGTGGAGCTGTCCACCGGGGTGTGGATGCCATTCGAGACGGGGCCCGACGCCCTGGCCGACGTCGGGCGCCTGGTGACGCTGGCGCGCTGCCTTATCGCCGACGCCCGGGCGCTGCGCACCGCGGAGCTCTCGGTGGCCGACTGGGCCGTGATGCTGGCGCGGCTCATCACCCGCTACGTCTCGGGCACGCGCGTGGACGACGAGCTGGCCATCTCGCGCTGCCTGGCCGCCCTGGAGCAGCTCGGCGCCGCCGATCTGGAGGGGGGCGCCGTCTCCTTCGAGGTGGCGCGGGAGCTGGTGCGGGCGCGGATGGCCGGGCTCGAGGGCGGCCGCGGGCAGCACCAGGCGGACGGCGTCGTGGTCTCGTCGCTGCTGCCCATGCGGGCCGTGCCCTTCGAGGCCGTCTTCGTGCTCGGCCTGGGCGAGGGCCGCTTCCCCGCCCCGGCCCGCAACCACCCCCTCGATCTGCGCCAGGCCCGCCGCCTGCCGGGGGACGTGACGCCCGCCGAGCGCGACCGCTACCTCTTCCTGGAGACGCTGCTGGCCGCCCGCCAGCAGGTGTTCCTGTCGTGGGTGGCCCGCGACGCCACCAGCGGCGACGCGGTGGAGCCGTCGGCGGTGGTGAAGGAGCTGCAGTACCTGCTGCGGGGCTACGTGCCGCCGGACCGCCTGGACGCGCTGGTGGAGGCGCACCCCGTCAGCGCCTTCGACCTCACGTACTTCCCTGATCTCAAAGACGAATCCAGCCAGGAGCCCGCGCGCAGCGTCTCGTCGGAGGCCCGGCGGGGGGCGCGGGCGCGGGCCCTGCGCCTGGACGTGCACCGCCACCTCGTCGCGCCGCCGCCCGAGGGCGAGGCCCTCATCACCGGGCTGTCGAGCCCCAGCCTCGACGCCCTGGGCCCCATGCTGCGGCTGCCCACGCCGCCGCTCCACGCCCCCGCGGCCCCCGAGCGCGTCATCCTGCCACTCTACGCCATCCAGCGGTTCCTGGAGTCGCCCCTGCAGGGGGCCGCCCGCTTCGTGCTGGGCCTGCGGGAGGACGGCACCGCCACCCTGGACGGCGACGCGGACGAGCCCCTGGTCGTCGACCGCCAGGCGCGCTTCACCCTGCTGCGCGACGCCTTCTTCGCCGGCGAGGGCGATCTGGGGGCCATGGAGGCGGCCTGGAAGGACGGCTTCGAGCGCCTGCAGCTCAAGGGCGAGGCCCCCGTGGGCCTCTTCGCCGAGATCCGCCGCCACGAGGACCTGGCCACGCTCGCCACCTGGGCCGCGCACCTCGACCGCCTGGCCCTCCCCGACCTCCGGGCCTGGCAGGTCTACCGCATCGGCCGCGCCCGGGCCGACGGCGGGCCGGTGGACGCCCTCCTCGATCCGCTCACGCTGACCATCCCGGGGCCCGACGGCCGCCCGCTGCCCGTCGAGCTGCACGGCCGCCTGCTGCCCCTGGCCCCCGATCGCGGCGCCGCCCTGCGCTGCCTGCCCGCCAGCGCCGCCAGCGAGAAGCACTTCCTGCCCGGCTTCCTCAACCTGGTGGCCCTGTCCGCGGCCGGCGTCGAGCTGCCCGAGGTCCTGCGCGTGCTCGTCCTGCCCACCGGCGACGCCGGCCCGGCCGCCCTGGAGCGCCGCTACGCCGTGCCGCCCCGGGCCGTCTGCCAGCAGTGGTTCGCCGACGTCGTGGGCGACCTGCTCACCGAGGTCCACGACTACCGCCTGCCCATCGAGACGGTGCTGGAGTGGCACGAGGAGCTGCGCTGGCGGCCGTACGCCCGGCCGTTCATCCGGCGCAACAGCCGCGACCACCCCAACAGCTCGCAGATCGGCCCGGTGCGCACGCCGGAGGCCTTCGATCTGCCCCCCGTGGAGCAGGCGCGGGCCATGATGAACCGGCGCCTCGGCCTCTGGTTCCAGGCCCAGGAGCGCGCCCGCGGCTGACAGCCCTTGTCGGCGGCGGCGCGCGGCGTCAGCATGGACGCATGAAGGTCCGCGCCTACATGACGAGCACCGTGCTGGTGGCCCAGGCCACCGACTCCGCCCGCGAGGCCCTGGAGAACATGGCCCTCGGGGACGTCCGGCACCTCCCGGTGGTGGACGACGAGGGCCGCCTGCAGGGCGTCGTCTCCGATCGCGACCTGCGCCTGCCCGCCTGGGCAGCCAGCGCCGCGGGCAGCGAGGCCGCCTTCGAGGCGCTGACGGTGGGCGAGGTCATGACCGGCTTCGCCGTGTCGGTGAGCCCGGACGCCGATCTGCTGGAGGCGGCCCGCATCTTCGTCGAGCTGCGGTTCGGCGTGGTGCCCGTCGTGGATGAGGACGGCGAGCTGCAGGGCATGCTCTCGGCCATGGACGTCCTGCAGGCCTTCCTGGACATGGCGCCCGGCGACGACACGGCACGGTGACTGCACAGCCAAAGGCCTGAGCCGCCTGCTGGCAGGAGATTGTTACCATGTCGGATCAGAAGCGCGTCGTGATCATCGGTGGCGGGACGGCCGGCGTCACCGTCGCCGCCCGCCTCAAGCGCAGCCACGCCCCCCTCGACGTCACCGTCATCGAGCCCTCGGAGCGCCACTTCTACCAGCCCCTCTGGACGCTCGTGGGCGGCGGCCTGGCCACGCTCGCCGAGACCGAGCGCAGCGAGGCCTCGGTCATGCCCGCCGGGGTCACCTGGATCAAGGAGCCCGTCGCCACCATCCAGCCCGACGAGAAGACGCTACGACTCGGTAACGGTGACACCGTTTCGTACGACTACCTGGTCGTCTGCCCCGGCATCCAGCTCCGCGTCGACGAGGTGCCGGGCATGCAGGCCGCGCTCGAGCAGGACGACCGCGTCTGGACGAACTACGACCTGCGCTACGTGGAGAAGGGCCCGCGGGCCATCGCCGCGTTCAAGGGCGGCCGGGCCCTCTTCACCTTCCCGAAGTCGCCCCTGAAGTGCGGCGGCGCCCCCCAGAAGATCCTCTGGATCACCGAGGAGTGGCTGCGCAAGAACGGCGTGCGGGACCAGAGCGAGGTGCAGTTCATCACCCCCGGCGCCGCCATCTTCGGCGTGCCGCGCTACAAGGCGGCCCTGTCCATCCTGGCCGAAGAGCGCGGCGTGGCCGTGCGCCCCGGGACGTGGCTGGCCGAGGTCCGCCACGAGACGAGCGAGGTGGTCTTCGGCACCGAGGCGGGCGAGACGCTCGTCGAGAAGTACGATCTGCTGCACGTCACCCCGCACCAGCGGCCGTTCGCGTTCGTGAAGCCCCTGGCCGACGCGGACGGCTTCGTGGCCGTCGACAAGGAGACGCTCCAGCACACCCGCTACCCGGAGGTCTTCTCGCTGGGCGACGCCGCCGCGGTGCCCACGGCCCGCACCGGGGCCGCCGTGCGCAAGCAGGCCCCCGTGCTCGTGGCCAACCTGCTGGCGACCATCGAGGGCAAGCCCCTGGAGCGGCGGTACAACGGCTACACGTCCTGCCCGCTGGTGGTGGGCCACAAGCGCGTGATCCTGGCGGAGTTCGGCTACGACGACGCCATCCTGGAGACGTTCCCGTTCCGCCAGGACAAGCCCCGCTACACGATGTGGCTGCTCAAGCGGCACGTCCTGCCGACGCTGTACTGGCGCGGGATGCTGCGCGGCCGGGCCTGACGGCCCCCTACGCGCCCTCGTTGGGGAGGCCCAGGCCCCCCGCCTCGCCCGCGGGCCCGACGGCCAGCCCGCCACGCAACCCCTGGACTCTACTCTGGATTTCGGCGACGGCGGCCTCGCAGGCCTGCCCGACCGGCCCCGCGAAGACCCGTGCGGCTCGCGCGCGCAGGGCCGGTACGGCCGCGGGCGTGCCCCGGCGACCGAGCGTCCGGGCCGCCACCTGAGCGACCTCGTCGGCGTCGTCGAGCAGGGGCAGCAGCAGGTCGTCGGCGAGCTCCGCGGTGTGGGCCAGGCAGGCCGCCGTCGCCAGCCGCACGGCCGGCCCGCGGGCGAGCAGGGCGCGGGCCACCGCGGTGGGCGGGCAGGTGGCCGCGTCATCCAGGCGCACCAGGGCGGCGACGGCCGTGTCGTCGTCGGGCGCGCCCACGAGGATGGCCTGCGCGATGGCCGGGACCCGCGCGGGCGCCAGCCGATCCAGGCAGTCCAGCGCGGCGAGGCGGACGTCCGGCTCGAGCCGATCGTCCTCGGCCAGCGCCCCCAGGCCCGCGCCATCCCGCCGCAGGCGGTGGGCCTCGAGCCGCAAGCCCGGCCGTGGCTGGCTGGCCGCCGCCTCGAGCAGCGCGGGCGCGGGGCCCAGGCGCACCCGCTCGCGCAGGGCGGCCCGGGCCAGCTCGACGTCGGGGTCGTGCAGCGCCATCGCCTCGAGCCGCGCCAGCGCGCGCGCCGGGCGCAGCACCGCCGCCACCGCCGCCACCGCCTCCACCAGCGCGACCAGCTCGGCCGCGTCCCGCACCCGCCCGTCCCGCTGGATCTGGATGACGCCGCCGGCGACCTTGACGCCGTGGCCGAGGCCGCGCAGCACGACGGCCCGGGCCTCCTCGTCCAGGAGCGCCCGCAGCAGCGCCTCGTCGCCGCCGAGCCGCACGCGGCGGTCGAACGCCGGATCGCCGGTGGACCAGGCCGGCCCCCGCAGGCCGAGGCGGGCCTCACGGATGTCCACGTCGTCGGGGAGCCCCACCTCGGCGACGGCCCGGGTGTACGGCACCTGCTCGCCCTGCTCGGCCATGGGGGCGTCGAGCCGCAGCCAGATGCCCGCGCGCTCGCCCTCCGCGCTGGCCCGCTCCAGGGAGCTGCGATCGTGGAAGGCGAGGCCGAGCTGGGCCGCGGCGGCCTGGACGGCGTCCGTCCAGCGCTGCTCCCCCGCCTCCAGCACCCGCGCGACCTTCGCGATGATCCAGCCCGCCCCGGCCACCGCGGCGACGATGAGGACAGGCTCCATCAGCGCTCGCCGTCCTCCTCGGTGGCGCCCCGGGGCAGGGCCAGGCCGCCCGCCTCCCGCTCGCGCAGGACGGCGAGGCCGCCGCGCAACCCACCGATTCCACTCTGGATCTGCTCGATGGCGCGCTTGCAGGCCCGGCCCACGTCCCCGGCGAACATCCGATCGGCGCGGGCGCGCAGGGCGGGGACGGCGGCCACCGTGCCCTGCACCGCCAGCCCCTCGGCGGCGGCCTGCGCGACCTCGGCGTCCTCGTCGTCGAGCAGCGCGACGAGCGCGGCCTCGCCCCCCTCCGTGGCGTGGGCCAGGCAGCGCGCCGTCGGCGCCCGCAGCGACTCCACCTCCAGCAGCGCCTGCACGACGGCCGGCGGCGGGCAGCGGCCGTGCTCGGCCAGCAGCGCGAGGGTGGCGGTCGCGAGCACCTCGTCGGGGCCCTCTCGGAGCACCTGCTGCGCGGCGCTCAGGCCGCGCTCGAGATCGAGGCGCGCCAGCGTCGTCACGGCCTGGCGCCGCAGCGGCCCGGCGGTGCGGCGGTCCTCGGCCAGCTCGGCCACCACCCGGACGTCGCCGACCAGGCCCGCCGCCTCCAGGCGCAGAGCCGGCAGCCGGTGGGAGAGCATCGTCTGGGGGAACGTCGAGGCGGGCCAGCGGCGCAGGCGCTCGCGGAAGGCCCCCAGCGCCACCTCGTCGTCGCCGTCGTCGAGGGCGATGCGCTCCAGGCGCTCCTTGTCGCCCCCCGGCTGCAGGGCGTTGGCCAGATCGACGACCATCTGGGTGAGCGCCGCCAGCTTCTCGGGATCCCGCTCCAGGCCCCCCCGCTGGTACTTCACGGTGCCCGCGTCGACGACGATCCCGGCGTCCAGGGCCGCCAGCACGCGCGTCCGCGTCTCGCGGTCCAGCATCGGCCGCAGGCGCGACGCGTCGCCGCGCAGGACGACCTGCCCGTCGAAGTGGGCGTCGCCGATCTCGAAGTCCGCGCCCTTGAAGACCTTCACGATGGAGGCGCCGAGGCCCTCGGGCTTGATCTCGACGTCCGGCGGCAGCCCGGGCAGGGCGACGATGCGGGTGTAGGTGGTGGAGCTCTTGCCGGTCGAGACGGTGAAGGCGTCTACGGTGACGGGCAGCCCGCCGGTGGTGCCCGTGGCGCTGGACCGCTTCCAGAACGTCTTGGGGTTGTAGCCGAGCCCGAAGCGCTGGGCGGTGTGGGCCACCGCCTCGTTCCAGCGGGCCTCCCCCTTCGCGGCGTAGGCGATGGCCCAGCCGACCGCCGCGATGGCGGCCACGATCCCGAACATGGCCAGCAACGGCTCCATCAGCCCTCCCCTTCCTCAGCGTCGGCGGCCGAGAGCGCCCCGCGGGCCTGGTCGGCCACCACCGCGAGGCTACCGCGTACCCCTTTGATCTGCTTCTGGATTTCGTCGACGGCGTCCTGGCAGATGGCGCCGATGCGGCCGCGGCGGGCGCGGGCGAGCAGCGCCGGCACCGCGGCCACGGTGCCGTGCTGGCCCAGGCCCCGCGCCGCCTCGGCGGCGACGTCGTCGTCAGCGTCGTCGAGCAGGGCCAGGAGGGGCGCCTCGCCCCCCGTCAGGTTGAAGCAGGTGGCCAGCGCGAGGCGGGTGGCGGGCCCGGCCGCGTCGACGAGCGCCGTGAGGGTGGGGGCGTCGGGCAGCGCGCCGGCCTCGCGCAGGAGCATCAGGACGCGGCCGGTGCCGGCCTCGACGGGGCCCTCGGCCAGCAGGGCGCGGCCGATGGAGGCGACGTCGCGGGCTCGGAGCTGGTGCATGAGGGCCAGGGCCTCGGCGCGCCGCGCCATGGGCTGCCGGCCGTCGACGGCCAGCGCGCGGGCCGCCGTGACGCCGTCGACGCCCCGGCGCCGGGCCGTCATCAGGCGGACGGCCCCGCTCGCCGCCTCCGTGCTGGCCTCGACGAGGAAGGCATCGGCCGGCGGCCGCGCGAGGCGGGCGAGGCAGGCGGCGAGGGCCCGGTCGTCGTCCGGGTCGGTGAGGGCGGCCTGGGCGAGCCGTCCGGGGAGGTCGGGCGTCCCGAGGGCCTGGCCCAGCGCCAGGGCCAGCCGGGCCAGGGCCAGCAGCTCCTCGGGCTTGCGCGCCATGCCCGGCCGCGACAGGCGCACGATGCCGTCGGCCACCCGCAGGCCCAGCCGGGGCGCCTCCATGATCAGGGCCCGCGTGGGCGCGTCCAGCAGCGCCCGGACGACGGCCTCGTCGGCGCCGCGCACCACGACCCGGTCGTCGAAGGCGCGATCCCCCACCTCGATGTCGCGGCCGCGCACCAGCTTGCCGACGCTGGCGCGGAACGTCTCCGGGTACAGCTCCAGATCGGTGGGGACGTCGCCCATGGCCACGCACCACGTCTCCAGCGAGGACTGGCCGGGATCCTGGCCCACCTCGACGCGCAGCCGCGTCCGGCCGAAGTGGCCCTCGGCTCCGTCCACGCCCGCCGGGCGGGTGGCGGGCACGCGGGCGAGGCCGAGCTCGGCGATGCAGTGGTCGAGGGCGGCCGCCCAGCGGCGCCGGACGGTGCGGCCGAGCAGCCCCATGGCGCCGAGGACGGTGATGAGGATGCCGGCCATCGAGCTGAGGGCGACGATCGTCGCGGGCTCCACGGGCGGCCCCCTACCGACCGCTCGGGCGGTCAGCCGTCTGCGCGCGCTCAGCCGTCACTCGCCGCCCCCGTCGACCGCCGAGAGCGCCCCGCCACCGGCCGCGCCCACGACCGCCAGACTACCGCGCACCCCCTTGATCTGCTTCTGGATTTCGTCCACGGCGTCCAGGCAGACGATCGCGATGCGCCCTCGGCGGGATCGGGCGTGCAGGGCGGGCACGGCGGCGACGGTGCCGCGCTGGCCCAGGCCCCGCGCCGCCTCGGCGGCCACCTGGTCGTCGGCGTCGCCGAGGAGGGTGATCAGGGGCGCCTCGGCCCCCAGGGCCGTGAAGCAGGCGGCCAGCGCGCGGCGGGTGGCCGGGCCCGCCGGCTCGATGAGCGCCGCCAGGGTGGCCCCGTCGGGCAGGGCGTCGGCCCGCCGCAGGAGGTCGAGGACGTCGGGGGTGCTGCCCTCGTCGGGGGGCGCCGCGAGCAGGCCGTGGGCGGTCGAGATGGCGCTGGCCGCGTCGTGCTCGACGAGGAGGGCCAGGGCCGAGGCCCGCAGCGCCATCGCCTGGCCGGCGTCGAGGGCGAGCGCCCGGGCGGCCCGGACGCCCGCCGCGCCCAGGCGACGGGCTGCCACCAGCCGCACGCCCCCGGTGGCGGCCTGGCGGCTCGCCCGCTGCAGGAAGTCGTCGCGGTCGGGGTGGCCGAGGCGGGCGAAGCAGGCCGCGAGCGCCCGGTCGGCGTCGGCGTCGGTGAGGGCCGTCTGCTCGAGGCGCCCCACCAGGTCGACCCCATCGAGGGCCGCGGCGACGTCCAGGGCCAGCCGCGCCATCGCCACGAGCTCGGCGGCGTCATCGACGAGGCCATCCCGCGAGAGGGACGCCACCCGGGTGGCGACCTCCAGGCGCCAGCGCCGCGCGGCTCGCAGGCGCGCGCGCAGCGGGGCGTCGAGCAGCGCCTGGGTGGTGGCCTGCTGAGCGGCCGTGCGCACGCCCAGGGTCTCGTAGTCGGGGTGCCGCTCCACGGCGGACACGGACTGCGGCGCCTCGTCGAGGTGCAGCGCGTCCCCCATCAGCAGCACCCCCCGGGGGATGTCCGCCGACACCCGGCACCGCGTCGTCGCGGGGGCGTCGCGATCCCGGGACTCCGCTTCGAGCGCGAGCGTCGCGGGGCCCAGCCGGCCGATGGCCCCCGCCAGGCGCAGCCCCCGCACGGCCTTCACCGGCGTGAGGCCCAGCTCCCCGGCCGCGACGGCCAGCGCCGAGCGCCAGCCGCGCACCCGCACATGGCGGTAGAGGGCCACCCCGCCCAGGAGGCTCACACCGGTGGCGGCCATCATCGCGCAGGCCTGGAAGAACTCGACCAGCCCGGTGTTCACGGCCCGAGGGCCTGGAGCATCGCGGCCACCCGGGGATCGCGGGGCAGGCGGCCGGCCGCCAGGGTGAGGAGGGCGGTGGCGTCGGCCTTCCGGCCGTGGTCGAGGGCGAGGCGGGCGGCCTCCAGGTAGCCCTCGGCGCGCGTCGGGGCCAGCTCGCGCAGCTTCGCGTAGTCGGCCAGCGCCTCGTCCACGCGGCCCAGCTTGCCCCGGGCCTGGGCCCGCAGCAGCCACCCCGGCACGGCCTCGGGCTCGCGCGCCAGCAGGCGATCCAGGTGGACGGCGGCCTCGGCCGGGCGGTTCGTCTGCAGATCGAGCAGCCCCAGGCGCAGCAGGGCGGGGCCGTGGGTGAGGTCGCGCTGCAGGGCGAGGCCGAGCTGCTGGCGGGCCCCGACGACGTCCCCCTCGCGCAGCAGCAACGCCGCCAGCTCGGTGACGGGGGCGGGGCTCCAGGTCGTGGCCGCGGCCGCCGACTCGAAGGCCGCCCGGGCGGCGGGCAGGTGGCCGTCGCGCAGGTGCAGCATGCCCAGGCGCAGCCACCGATCGGCCGTGGGGAAGCGGGCCAGCGCCGCCTGGAGCACGCCCCGGGCGTCGTCCAGCTTGCCGGCGGCGGCCAGCGCGGCGGAGTAGTCCTCGGGGAAGCTGGGATCGTCGACGTCGAGGGAGCGCGCCTTCTCGAAAGCCGCCACCGCGTCGCCCGGGCGGCCCTGCCGGGCGTAGGCGCGGCCCAGCGCCGCGAAGCCCGTCGCCCGCCCGGCCATGGCGTCGGGGGCCTCCTTCAGCACCGCCTCCAGCGTCTGCACCGCCTCGGCCAGGTGGGGCTGCTGGTGCTGCCGCTCCCAGAGGAAGGTGTGCGCCAGGCCGACGCGCAGCCGGGCGTCGAGGCCATCGAGGGGCGCGGCCCGGGCCACGAGGTCGACGAGCGACGTGGTCTTGCGGTCCTCGGGGGGCCGCCCGTCATCCCCCGGCTTCTTGCGGATGAAGTGGTCGGTGAACTGCACATGGGGCACGTCGGCGGCGTCGCCGGCGGCCATGTGGCAGCGGTGGCAGGGCGTCTCGGGCGACGCCGCGGCCGCGTCGCTGCAGTGCAGCTTCGCCCCGGGCTTGTCCTCGCCATGGCAGGAAAGGCAAGCATTCCGATGGGTTTCGTCGGTGGCGGTGGTGTGCGGGTTGTGGCAGCTCGTGCAGGCGAGCTTGCCCTGGCTCTCCTGGGCGCAGCGGCTCAGGGCCAGCCGGCGGCCGTGGGAGGCGATGGTGAAGGCGCTGCCGTCGTCCCCCGCCCGGCGGAACACCGACAGGTACCGCTCCAGGGGCAGGCGCGGGTCGTAGCGATCCCAGCGCTGGCCGGCGTGCACGACGGAGGCGTCGGCCTGCAGGTGGCACTGCTGGCAGGTCTGGAGCTGGCGCTCGGGCGACTCGCGGCCGGGGTTGAAGATGCTGGGATCGGCGGCGCCCGCGGGCGGGCCCTTGCCGGCGGTGCGCTCCGCCACATGGGCCGCGCCGTCGCCGTGGCAGCGGTCGCAGCCGATGCCATGGGCCAGGGGATCCCGGAAGCGCGCGGGCACGCCCCCGAGGGCCGGCGTCAGGCCGTTGTGGCAGAAGAGGCACGGCGCCTCGACCAGCCGGCTGAAGCGCGGCTGGCCCGCCTGGTCGTAGCCCGGGCTCAGATCCCAGATCCGGCGGCGGCTGTACCAGGTGAGGGGGAGCTGGACGAGCTGGCCGTCCACCTCGCCCAGGTAGGAGCGCGTGTGGTTGCCCGAGCCGATGATGTACTTCGCCTCGATGCGCCGGACCCAGGTGGCCTCGCCGGCGAGGCGCTCCTCCTGCCAGAGGCGGCCGTCGGCGTCGCGGGTGGCGCGGTAGACGAAGCCCGACGCGGGGTGCGCCACCTCGGCCTTCTCGTAGTCCTCGATGACGGCGGCGCCGACGGCGGGGGCCAGGGAGCGGCCCATGCCCGTCGCCGCGAAGGACGCCACCTCGTCGGGGTGGCAGTCGGCGCAGGCGGTGTTGGCGGCGGCCTGGTCGGCGCTCATGGGCGGCAGCGTGGCCGGGGCCTCCACCGGGGGCGCCGTGGGCGGCGCGGGCGTGGGCGCGGCGGGGGGCGGGGCCTCGCGGCACGCCGCCAGGCCGAGCAGCAGCGCCGGCAGCAGGCGCCTCATCGCGGGAGCGCCCCGCGGTCGACCTTGCCGCGATCGCCGCGGGGCAGGGCGTCCACGAAGACGACCTCGCGCGGGTACTTGTAGCGGGCCAGGCGGTCCTTCACCCAGTCCTGGAGCTCTTCGGCGCTCACGGGCGTGCGCACCGCCACCACGGCCCGCGTCAGCATGAGGCCGCCGCGCTCCACCCCGATGACGGCCGCCTCGCGCACCGCCGGGTGCCGCAGCAGGCAGTCCTCGACCTCCAGGGGGCTGACCCACTGGCCGGCCACCTTGAGCAGGGCGTCGGCGCGGCCCGAGAACCAGTAGTAGCCGTCCTCGTCGACCCGGAAGAGGTCGCCGGTGCGGCACCAGTGGCCGTGGAACGTCTGCCAGGAGGTGTCGCGGTCGAGCCAGTAGCCCTGGGCCACGCTATCGCCGCGCACCCACAGGACGCCCAGCTCCCCCGTCGGCACGGGCTCGGCCCCCGGGCCCTCGGCGTCGGCCGGCAGGATGCGCAGGGTGTAGCCCTCGACGGGGCGGCCGAGGGCGCCGCCGCGCACGTCGCCCGGCCGGTTCGTCAGGTAGATGTGGAACATCTCGGCGCTGCCGATGCCGTCGTAGACGGGCACCCCGAAGCGCGCCAGCCACCGCTCCAGCAGCGCCGGGGGCAGGGCCTCGCCCGCGCTCAGGCAGAAGCGCAGCGACGTGAGGTCCACGTCGGCCCCCTCGGCGTCGGCCTCGAGCAGCTTCGCCATCAGCGTGGGCACGTTCGTCAGGACCGTCGCCCGGTAGTACGCCACCGCCCAGGCCACCCGCTCGGGGGTGGGCTTCTCGCTGAACAGGGCCGCGCAGCCGCCCACCGCGAACGGGAACATCAGGTTCGTCCCCGTGGCGTAGCCGAAGAACAGCCGGGGCACGCTGACGCCGACGTCCTCGGCGGCCCAGCCCAGCGTCTTCTTCGCGTAGACCTCGGTATTGAAAGCGAAATCCCGGTGGCAGTGCATGGCCGCCTTGGGGCGCCCGGTGCTGCCGCTGGTGAACAGCCAGATGGCCGGCGAGTCGCGGTGGGTCGCGGGCGTCGTCGTCGCCGGGGGCGTGGCGGCGAGCGTGGTGGCCAGGCAGCGGGCGTCGGCGACGGGGGCCTCGGGATCGTCGAAGGTGCCGGCGTCAGGCACCAGGAACACGGCCCGGCCGGCCAGGGCGGCGCCCAGCTCGGCCGCGACGGCGGGCGTCGTCACCACCGCTCGGGCGTCCACGTAGTCCACCACGTCGGCCAGCGTGGCCGTGGGCGTCAGGGGGTTGCCCAGGGTGACCACCAGCCCCGCCTTCAGCGCCCCGAAGAACGCCCACGCGAAGGGCGGGACGTCGGCCAGGACGAGGTAGACGCGCTCGCCCGGGTGCAGGCCCGCCGCCGCGTACGCCGCGGCCATCCGGCGGCTGCGATCGGCCACCTCGGCGTACGTCCAGGCCCGCTCCCCGAAGCGCAGCGCCGTGCGGCCGCCCGCGCCCTCGGCCAGCCGGTCGAAGAGGTAGTAGTCGGCGAGGTTGAACGACGTGGGCAGCGCTTCCATGCCCGCCAGGATGGGCCGCGCGGGGCGGATCGTCAACGGCGGGGGGCCCTTGCGGCCATGCCACGATTCGTTGCACGACACCGCCTTTTGCAGCAAAAGGTCGGACACCGAGCCGTCGCTCTGCCCGGTTCTCCGCCCCCACGCCCCTGGCCCGGATATGGCACAGGGCGCGGCCACCCCCAGCGTCCCGCGAGCCCCCCATGCACCGCCTGCTCCCCCTCCTGCTCCTCGCCGCGTGGCCCGCCCACGCCGCGCCGCCCACGATCACGCCCGCGAGCGTCCCCGCCACGGGCGATCACGCCGTGGCGCTCACCATCCCGCAGGCGGGCCGCTACGCCATCGCGGCGAAGAGCCCGCACGGGGTGCGCCTGCGCCTCGTCGATCCCGTGACCGGGCCCGGTGACTCGGCCGGGAGGGCCGGCGACGCGGATGGTCGGCTGGACGTCCTGCTGGACGCCGGCACCTATCGCGTGGAGGTCACGGGCCCCCGGGCCGGCGCCGGCGACGCCACGGTGACCGTCATCCCCAGCGTGGAGGAGGGGCCCGACGACCTGCGCCTCGACGCGGGGGCCACCGCCGAGGCCGCGCTGGCCGATCACCAGGCCCGGGGCTGGTGGATCCACGTCCCCCAGCGGGACGTCCTGGCCGTGGACGCCATCGGCGCGGGGCTCGCCGATCTGCGGCTGTGGAAGGACGGCCAGTGGCTCATGCCGGCCACCCCGATCTGCGCGCTGGCGACCACCGCGAACTACGAGCCGCGGCGCCACTGCCTCCTCACGACGCCGGCCGAGCCGGGGCTGTACCGGCTGGTGGCCTACGGGGGGCCGGCCCTGGCCTGGAGCCAGCAGGACGCGCCCGGCCGGGACGTCGTCCACGTGCGGGCAGGGCCGTCGACGCTGAGCGCCGGGGGGGTGCGCGGCTTCGAGGTGGGGCCCTTCGGCGTCGAGCGCTTCCGCGCCCCCGAGGGCGTGGGGGTGGCGCAGGTCGAGCTGGATCGCGTCGTGCCGGCGCGGCTGGGGGCCCGCCTCTTCGACGCCCGCAGCGCCCTCGGCCCGCCGACCGTCTCCCAGGCGCTCACCGTCGAGTCGCGCCGGCCCGTGCTGACCATCATGCCGCGCCTGCCCGACGCCGTGATCAGCGTCTTCGCGCCCCCCGGCACCCGCGCCACCCTGCGCTGGCTGCCGCGGGAGGCCAGCGCCACGCGCAGCGGGCCGGGCACCTTCTTCGCCACCGTCGTGCACACCGGCGGCGCCGACGATCCGCCCCCCGGCTCGGTGTGGGTGCGCACCGGCCCCGACCGGCAGCCCGAGCTGGCCTCGGCGGGGGCCGTGCCGCTCGGCCGCCGCGGCGTCGACGCCCGCTTCAACCTCGTCGGCGCCACCGACCTCGTGGTGCAGGTCACGGAGGCCGGCCCCCGCCGCATCGAGCTGTCGGGCGGCCGCCTGCGCGTCGAGCCCTTCTGGCTCTCGGTCCCGCCGGGCTACCTGGCGCCGCCTCTCGCGCCCGTCGTCGAGCAGACCCTCGGCGTCGGGCTCTACCGCATCAGCCTCATGCCCGACGCCGTCGGCGAGGTGGCCCTGAGCATCAGCGGGGACGACCCGGGCCCCCTGGCGACGCCCACGCTGCGCTGGGACGTCCTGCAAGTGGCTGAGAACACTTCTCTTTCTCTGAACTACGCGCCGGCGCCCGGCATCCAGCAGGCGCTCCTCACCCGGCCGCTGCCCGTCGAGGTCGGCGCCGGCCTGCCGCTGCGCCTGGCCCCGGGGGAGCGCCTGAGCCTGCCCGTGCGCGCGGCCGACGGCGTCTTCGTGGCCACCGCCGCCGACGGCCGCCGCCTGCCCGTCTCGGCGGCCGGCTCGCCCTTCAGCGACGTCGCGCCGGCCCGCGCGGGCTTCCTGGTGGTCCACAACGACGCCGAGACGATGGCCGAGGTGGAGGTGCGCGTGCTGCCCCAGGTGCTGCCGCCGGGCCAGCTCCCCCGCCTCACGGCCGCCCACCGCGCGGCGCTGCCCGCGTTCCCGCTGCTGGCCCAGGGCGCCCCGCAGGGGCTGGATCTGGCGCGCGGCGAGCGCTCGACCTGGCGCGTCCGCGTCGACGAGCCCGGCCTGTACACCGTCGAGAGCACCGGCCTGCTGGCCACCCGCGGCACCCTGCGCACCCGCGTCCGCCCCACCGTCGGCGGCGTCTCCACCCGGGGCAGCGGCCGCAACTTCTCGGTCTCGGGCTACCTGCGGCCGGGGGAGTACCAGCTCGTCGTCGAGGCCACCGGCGCCTCGACGGGCCACCTGGGCCTGCGCCTCACCCCCGCGCCGCTCGTCGACGGCGGCGCGCTGGAGCCCGATCGCACCGCCCGGGTGAAGCTGCCGGCCGGCGCGGCCACCCGCTACGTGATCGACCTGCCGGCGCCGGGTCGCTACCGGCTCACCAGCGTCGGCCCCGGCACCACCCTGCGCTGCCGCGTCGAGGACGACGCCGGCTTCCCGTTCGAGGTCGCCGGGGGCCTGTGCGACCGGACGGCGGTGTTCCCGGCGGGCCGGTGGCACATCATCCTGCTGCCCGAGCCCCTGGAGACCACCCGGCTCACGCGCCTGGAGTCCAAGGCGCCCCGACCGGTGACCGAGGGCCACGGCCCCCACCCCCTGCCCGTCGACGGCGACGCGGAGCACACCTGGCGCGAGCCGGCCGAGGGCGCGCCCCGGGATCCCGACGTGTGGACGTTCCGGCTGGCCGCCGACGTGGGGGTGACCCTGCGCGTCGGGCCGGAGGTCGTGGGTGACCTCTTCCGCGCCGACGGCCAGCGCGTCACCCGCATCAGCCCCGACACCGCCTTCGAGGGGCCCCTGACCCGTGGCGACTACCGCCTGGAGGTGCGCGGGGCCTACGCCGACGACGGCGCCACCTACCGCCTCAGCCTGGCGACGGACGTCCTGACGGCCGGCAGCGGGCGCTGGGTCGAGCCCTACGAGGACGGGACCATCCCCTTCGCCATCGGCGAGGCCGGCCTGTACACCCTCTTCACCGAGGGCCGCGACGACGTGCGGCTGACGGTGCTCGACGCCGACGATCAGGTGCTCGGCCGGGCCGACGATCAGCCCGAGGACTGGAACCCCCGCCTCACCCTGCGGCTCGCCCCCGGGCGGTACCAGGCGGTGGTGGCGGGCGTCGAGCAGTCCACCAGCCGCCTGCACCTGGTCTCGTCGCGGCCGGTGGACGCCCCGGCGCTCGCCGTCGGCAAGGCCACCAGCCTGGTGCCCGTGGGCGGCGGCCTCGCGCTGCCCCTGACCGGCGCCGGCGCCATCGTGCAGGCCGAGGTGCAGGCCGAGGAGAGCGTCGCCGTGGCCCTGGAGGCCGAGGGCCCCGACGGCTGGCGGGTGCTCGCGGAGGCCGAGGGCCGGCGGCCCATCGTCGCCGCGCGCCCCGATCCGGCGCGGCCCCTGCGGCTGCGCGTCACCTCCCTGGAGGAGCGGGGCCGCCTGGCGCTGGTGCGCACCGCGGGGTGGACGCCCTCGCCCGTCGAGGCGGGCCGGCTGGCGGCCGGCGCGGCCCCGGGCGCGACCTCGCAAACTGCTGTCTTTCCTCGACTTTCCCCGGGCGTCCTCGCGATGACGGACCTGCCCGCCGGCGCCCTGCTCTGCCCCGCCGTGGGCGCCGGCTGCGCGCCGGCCCGCGTCGGCCCGGTGGTCGTGGGCGAGACGCCGCCCGTCTTCCTCGTGGGCCCCGGCGCGCTGCGCGGCAGCCGCCTGCGCCTCGGCGACGCCACCACGCGCCTGCCCGCCGGCGCTGGCGCCTTCGTGGTGGACGGCGTCCAGGGCGTCGGGCCGCGCTGGATCGAGGTCGAGGATCCCACCGGCCAGCCCGGCGTCGCCTTCGAGGGGGGCGCGACGGCCTACGCCCCCCGCCGCGCGGCGGCGGTCGAGCTGGCGGGGGCGGTGGACGGCCGCGCCGCCCAGGCCCGCTTCTGGTCGGCGGACGGCACCCCGCTGCAGCCCCGCGCCCGGACGCGCCTGCTGACGCTGCTGCCCGAGGAGGCGGTGGACGTGCGCTGGGCGGGCGAGCTGCCGGCCGGGAGCGCCCGCCTGCTGCGGCTGCCCGCGGCCCGGGCCGTCCGCGCGACGCTGGGCGCAGGCGCGGCCCTGCTGACGCTGGCGCCGGACCGGCTGGCCTGGGCCGCCGACGCCGCGCTCGTGGAGGACGTCGATCAGGCCGGGCTGGTGGTGGTCTTGAACCCGTCCGCCGGGCCGGTGCCGGTGACGCTGCTGCTCGAGCCCCGCGCGCCCGGTCGCGGCGGTGGGCCCCAGGGCGCCCGTCGAGCGGCGGCCGGTGCGCGCCGGCACGCTGCGCCTGCCCGTGGCGGCCGAGGCCGGCGCGCGGCTGCAGGTCGTGGGCGCCGAGGGCGAGCTCATCGGCGCGGATGGCCGCGTGGTGCCCGCCGACGGGGCCGACGCCGCCGCCGGCGGGGAGGTCCGCCTGCGCCACGGCCGCGCCCCCGTGGCTGTCTGGCTCGCGTCGCCCGGGCAGGACGGGCCCTTCCCCGAGGGCGAGGTCGTGCCCGGCGAGCCCATCACGGGGCCGACGACGATCGCCCTCGACGGCCCGCGCCGGCTCGTCATCCGCCTGTCCGCCCCGGCCCTGGTGACGGCCCGGGCCGCCCCCGGGGTCGTGCTCCACGGCGCGGCGGACGGCGGCCCCCTGCGCACCGGCCTGGACGGGGAGCTCGACCTCTGGCTGCCCGCCGGCACCGGCGAGATCACGGCGCGCGCGCTGGCCGGCGAGCCCCCCCGCGGCCCCCTCGTCGTCGGCGTCGAGGCGCCCGTCGAGGCCGGGGAGGGCCTGGGCCCGGTGGCCCTGCTCGCCCCCGGCGACACCCGCGTCTTCGGGCTCAAGGTCGCCCGCAAGGGCGCGATCGGCATCGGGATTCGCGCCGACATCGACCGGGTGGACGCCCGCCTGCTCGACGCCACCGGCGCCGAGATCGCGGCCGGGGCCAGCCTCATGCCCACCCTGGAGGCCGGGGCCTACCTGCTGGCGCTGCACCTGCCCGCGGACGCCCCGGCCACCCGGGCGCGCCCGGCCATCGTGGGCCTCGCGGCGCCACCCGACACCCCGCCCCCCGAGGTGGCGGCCGAGTACCAGCCCGTCGCCCTGCGGCGGCCCGCTCCGGCGGCGCCGCCCCCGTGGCGCTCGCCCCAGGAGCCGCCGGACGAGGAGGTCATGCCGGGCGACGAGCCCGAGGACCAGGGAGACGGCCAGGAGGACGGCCAGGAGGACGCCCGGGACGGCGACGCCCAGGACGTCGAGGAAGAGCCCGCGGAGGAGGCCCCCGCGGACGACGAGGACACCGAGGAGGAGGGCGGCGACGCCCCCGACGACTCGACCATCGAGGGCACCGCCCCCCACAGCACCCGCCGGAGGGCCCACTGATGTCCCTGCCCATCCCCCGCTCCCTCCGCTGGGCGCTCCTCGTGGTCGCCCTGCTCGGCGCCGCCGCCCTCGCCCGCGACGCCCTGTACGACGCCCTGTGGCAGCGCCCGCCCACGGGCGGCACCGTCGTGGTGCCCGACACCTGGCTGCGCCGCTGGGATCCCATCACGGTGTTCTTCCCCACGGCCCGCGGCACGGCGGGGCCCGAGGACCGGCCCGAGCGCTTCCTGCGCCTCACGCCGGATCACCCGGGCGCCTACACCTGGCTCGACGCCCGGACGCTGCAGTTCCGGCCCGCCGATCCCTGGCCGGCCCTGGGGCGCTTCGACGTCACGGCCGGCGACGCCACCGCCTCCCTCGCCACGCTGCTGGCCCCGCCCACGGGCAGCAGCCCCTACGACGGCGAGACCGAGCGGCCCCCCGTGGACTCCATGCGCGTCACCTTCGCCGATCCGGTGCCGCCCGCCGTCCTGGCCCGGATGGCCCACTTCGAGCTGCGGCCCCTGCCGGGCGTCGGCGCCGGCCCGGTGCGCCACCTGGACGCCGCCGACTTCGCCGTGCGGCCGGTGCCCCGGGGGCGCCCCGACGAGCCCTACAGCTACGACTTCCGCTTCACCCGGCCCATCCCCGACGGGACGCGGGTGCGCCTGCGCCTGGGCCTGGCCGACGATCCGCGCGCCCAGGACGAGGCCGCGACGACCATCACCTTCGCGACGAGGATCCCCTTTAGAATCCGGTCGTTGGGCTGCCCCGGCGCCGAGGTGCCCGTGGCCCCCGAGGGCACGCGCTACCCCCAGGACCAGCCCCTCGCCTGCAGCGGCGGGCGCCGCGTCGTGGTGGCGTTCACGGCCGCGCCCCAGGGCCTCGGGCCCGTGCAGGCGCGCGATCTCGTCCGCCTGGAGCCGCCCGTCGACCACCTGGAGATCGAGGTCTCGGGGGAGCGCTTGCTGCTGACCGGCGACTTCCTGCCCGAGGTGCCCTACCGCCTCGCCGTGGTGCCCGTGGCGCTGCAGGACGAGGCCCGCCGCCCCCTGGAGATCAGCGGCGAGAGCGTGACGTGGCTGTGGTTCCCCACCCCGGAGCGCTCGCTGCGGTTCGTGCAGACCACCGGCCTGGCCGAGCGCTTCGGCCCGCGGCGGGTGCCGGTGGAGGGCCGCGGCCACGCCCGCGCCGATCTGCGCATCTACCGCGTCGATCCCCTGAACCGCTCCTTCTGGCCGTTCCCCGACAGCGCCGTGGACGTGGCCGAGGACCGCATGCCGCCGGGCCCCGGCGAGGTGCCCGACGCCTGGGAGGCCGCGACGCCCATCCCCGAGGCGGAGGTCATCCGGCGCCTCTCGGCCCTGGGCTCCCCCGCCTTCTCGGGCCTCATCGACCTGCCCCTCGGGGCCACCCGGGCGCGCTTCGGCCTCGACCTCGCCCCCTACCTGCAGCAGGTCGCGGGCAAGGACGCGCCGGGCCACTACCTCGTGGGCCTGCGCACCCTCGATGGCGACCACCGCACCTGGATGCGGCTGCAGGTCACCGACCTGGCCCTGACCACGGTGGAGCGGGAGAACGCGGTGCGCTTCGTGGTGACGGCGCTGGGCACCGGCAAGCCGGTGGCGGGGGCCGACGTGGTCATCGAGGGGGCCGCGGGCGCCGGCGACGCCCGCCGCTTCACGACCATCGCGAAGGTGACGACGGACGCCGAGGGGGTGGCCACCTGGACGGCCGCCGCCCGGGGCGAGGGCAACCCGACGGTGGGGCGCCTGGTGGTGCGCAAGGGCGACGACGTGCTCGTCCTCGACCCGCACCGGGGCCCCGAGTCGTTCCACGACGACTACTGGTCCAGCTACAACGCCCCGTGGCTGCAGCGGATGGTGGAGCAGGGGCCGGCCCTCGTGGAGGCCCCCGCCGACCGCGCGCACCTCTTCACGGAGCGCCCGGTCTACCGCCCCGAGGAGCCCGTGCACCTGAAGGGCTGGCTGCGCACCGCCCGCCGCGGGCGGCTGGTGCCCGTGACCGGTGACGGCTTCGTGCGCATCGCCGGCCCCGGCGGCGGGAGCTGGCGCCTGCCGGTTTCTCTGAGCAAATCCGGCACCTTCTACGCGAAGTTCGAGGAGGCCGACCGCCCCACCGGCGTCTACACCGCCACCTACGAGGACGCCCGCGGCAAGCGCCACGGCCAGGTCACGTTCACCCTCGATGCCTACCGCCTGCCCACCTTCAAGCTGGGGCTCTTCGGCGACGACCCGGTGCCCCTGGACCGGCCGTTCGTCGTCACGGGCATCGCCGACTACTACGCCGGCGGCCGCGTGGCCGAGCAGCCCGTCCGCTGGCGGGTGACGCAGTACCCGTACACCTGGAAGCCCGCGGCTCGCCCCGGCTTCGTCTACAGCGTCGACGCCCGGTTCAGCCGGGGGGCCCGCCGCTTCGAGTCGACGCCCGCCCTGACGCGCGTGGCCGTGACGGATCTGGAGGGGCGGGCCCGGCTGACGCTGGATCCGGGCCTGGAGCCCTCGGCCTGGCCGCGCACCTACGTCATCGAGGCCACCGTCACCGGGGCGGACGACCAGACCGTCACCCAGGTCAAGCGCGTGCGCGCCCTGCCGGCCTTCGCCCTGGGCCTCAAGGCCCCGCGCTTCCTGGATCAGGCCCGGTCCATCCCCATCGAGGTCATCGCGGTGGATGGCAACGGCGCGGCCGTCGTGGGCCAGCCCCTCAAGGTGCACGTCAAGCACCGCCAGTGGCACGCCCACCTGCAGGCCACCGACTTCTCCCAGGGCGAGGCCCGCTACGTCACCGACACCGTGGACGTGGCCGTGGAGACGCGGGAGATCGTCAGCGCCGCCGAGCCCGTGAAGCTGGACCTGCCCATCAGCCGCGCCGGCGTCTACCTCATCGAGGTGGAGGGCCAGGACCGGCTGGGCCGGGCGCAGGTGGTGGGGGTGGATCTCTACGCCGCGGGCCCCGAGGCCGTGGCCTGGGCGCCCCCCGAGGCGGGGACGTTCCGCGCCACGCCCGACAAGGGCGAGCACGCCCCAGGCGAGGTGGCGAAGCTGGTGCTGGAGAGCCCGTTCCAGACGGCGGAGGCCCTGGTCATCGTCGAGGGCCCCGACGCCAACGCCTACCAGCGGGTCGCCGTCCGCGGCGGCCAGGCCGTCGTCGAGGTGCCCATCGACCGCAGCTACACGCCGCGGGTGCCGGTGCACGTCGTCCTGCTGCGCGGCCGCGGCGAGGCCCCCGAGCCGGCGGGCGGCAGCACCGTCGACCTGGGCCGCCCCGATCTGGCCGCGACGACGACCTGGCTGGCCGTGAAGCCGGTGGATCACCTGGTGGACGTGGCGGTGACGCTGCCCGAGGCCGCCCTGCCGGGCCAGCAGATCCCCCTCGATCTGAAGCTGACCGATCCCCAGGGCAAGCCCACCGCCGGCGAGGTCACCCTGTGGCTCGTCGACCAGGCCGTGCTGGACCTGGGCACCGAGCAACCCCTCGACGCGATTCCGGATTTCCTGGTGCCGCGCAGCTCCGGGGTGGCCGTGCGCGACACCCGGAAGCTGGCCCTCGGCCGCATCCCCTACACCCAGATGCCTGGCGGCGACGGGGGCGACGACGACGACCCCCTGGCCCAGGCCACCATCCGCCGCGACTTCCGGCCGGTGCCCTACTACGAGCCCGCGCTGCAGGTGGGCGAGAACGGCCAGGCCCGGGTGGTCATCACGCTGCCCGACAACCTGACGCGCTTCGCGGTGCGGGCGAAGGTCATCGCCGGGGATCGCTTCGGCTTCGCCACCGGGCACATCGACGTGCGGCTGCCGGTGCTGGCCCAGGCGGTGCTGCCGCGGTTCGTGCGCCCCGGGGACGAGGTGGCGGCCGGCGTCATCGGCCGCGTGGTCGAGGGGCCCGTGGGGGCCGGCGCGGCCCAGCTCGACGTGGAGGGCGGCGCCATCCTGGGCGAGGCGAAGGCGGCGCTGGACTTCGGGGCCGACAAGCTGGCCCGGGCCGACTTCACCCTGCGCGTGGACGGGGCGGCGCGCTCGCTCGGCGTCACGCTGGGCGTCCGCCGCGACGCTGACGGGGCCGCCGACGCCGCCCGCATCGACCTGCCGGTGCAGCCGGACCGCCGCCCCGAGACGCGCTCGGGGGTCATCGCGCTCACGCCCGGCGAGGCCGCCACCATCCCGGCGGTGGAGGGGGCCGTGCGCCCGGGCACCCTGGCGCGGCGCGTGGCGGTGACGGACCAGCCGGCCATCCTGCGCGCGGCCGGGGCCCTGGAGGGGCTGGCCCGGCGGTCGGGCGGCGCCACCGGGGCGCGCATCGCCCGGGCCCGCGCCTTCCTCGCGGCCGCGAAGCTGCGGGAATCCCTCGGCTTTCTCGGGGATGACCTGCTGCGCGAGGCGGTGCGCGAGACCATCGAGTACGTGGGCCAGACGGTGGACGGCGACGGCCGCGTCGCCGCCTTCCCGGGGGTCGCGGGCCAGGTCCACCTGACGGCGGCGGCCGTGCTGCTGCTGGCGGAGGCCCGGGCCGCCGGCTTCCCGCCCCCGCGGCGCCTCTGGGATCGGCTGACGGAGACGCTGCGCCAGGCGCTGCGCTCCGACTACACCGGCTTCGTGCAGGGGGCCGCCTGGGTCGAGCGCGGGGCCGCGCTGGAGGCCCTGGCCGCGGCGGGCCGCCTGGACGCCGCCTACCTGGACGAGCTGGGCCGGCTGGCGGGCAGCCTGGGCCCCGAGGCCGCCGCGCGGGCCATCCTGGCGGCGAAGCGGGGGGGCCTCGAGCCGCCGCCCGCGCTGGCGCAGGCCCTCCACGACGCCGTGCGCACCGAGGTGAAGGGCGGGCAGACGGTCTACGCCGGCCTCGGCGGCTTCGGCCAGGATCGCGATCCCGTGCTGCGGGCCGACGAGACGGCCGCCATCGCGGTGGTGGCCCGGGCGCTCCAGGCCGCCGCCCCGACGGACGACGCCCTGCCGGTGCTCTCGGCCACGCTGCTCCGGCTCGCCGACGCCGGCGGCTTCGGCAGCGCCGAGGCCGACGCCGAGGCCCTGCTGGCCCTCCAGGCCCTCCCGCCCCCGGGCGCCGGCGCGGGCCTCGAGGTCGCGCTGGCCGGGGCCGATCCCCTCGTCCTCGCCCCCGAGCAGCCCGTCGTCGTCGGCCCCCTCGCCGGCGCCGAGGCCGTCACGGCGCGCCTCACCCGCGGCGGCCCGGCGGAGCTGGCGTGGTGGAGCACCCACACCCCCGCCGGCCCGGGCGCCGAGGCCCCCGCCAGCCAGCGCGGCTTCGTGGTCACCCGCACCTGGCGCCGCGTCCAGGCCGGCGACGCCCCGCCCGTCATCACCCCCGTCGCCGAGGCCGGGGCCACCCTCCAGGTGAAGGTGGGCGACGTGGTGGAGGAGGACGTCCAGATCGTGAACCCGGCCGACCGGGTCTACGTGGCCATCGAGCTGCCCCTGGCGGCGGGCCTGGAGCCCCTGAACCCGGCCCTGGCCACGGCCCCGCCCGAGGCGAAGCCCAGCCGCGGCCCGACCCTGGCCCCCGACTACGTCCAGATCCTCGATGACCGCGCCGTCTGGTACTTCGTGCGCCTGCCCCGGGGCACCTTCGACCTGTACCTGCGCACCCAGGCCACCACCCCCGGCCGCTTCCAGCAGCCCGGCGCCGTGGCCGAGGCCCTCTTCGATCGGGCCCTGTTCGGCCAGAGCCCGGGCGCCCGCGTCGAGGTGCAGCGGTAGGGAGGCGGTCCGAAAAGAAAAAGGCCAGGAGGTCACCCTCCTGGCCTTTCCCCGTGGTGGTCGGGGCGAGAGGATTCGAACCTCCGACCCCATGCTCCCGAAGCATGTGCGCTACCAGACTGCGCTACGCCCCGCCACGTGCCTGCTGCCCCTCGCGGGCCAGCCGGCGCAGCTCGTCGATCGCCGAGCCGTAGTTGCCATTTCCGAAGACCGCCGAGCCTGCGACGAACACATCGGCGCCGGCCTGCGCAACCTTGAAAACGGACGCGGAATTTATGCCCCCATCGACCTCGATGTCAACCTCGAATCCTTCAGCGTCGATCCGGGCGCGCAGACGCCGGATCTTGTCCAGGACGGCGGGGATGAAGTGCTGCCCGCCGAAGCCCGGGTTCACGCTCATGAGCAGGACCAGATCGACCTGATCGAGCACGTGGTCGAGCACGCTGAGGGGCGTGTGGGGGTTCAGGCTGACGCCCACCTTCGCCCCCGTCGAGCGGACGAGCTGGAGGGTGCGGTGCAGGTGGACGCTGGCCTCGGCGTGCACGGTGATGAGGTCGGCCCCGGCGTCCCGGAAGGCCGGGGCGTAGCGGTCGGGGTCGGTGATCATCAGGTGCACGTCGAAGGGGAGCGTGCAGGCGCCGCGGATGGCCTTCACCACGGGGGGGCCGAAGGTGAGGTTCGGCACGAAGTGCCCATCCATCACGTCCAGGTGGATCCAGTCGGCCCCCGCGGCGGCCACGGCCTCGACCTCGGCGCCGAGCCGGCTGAAGTCGGCCGACAGGATGGACGGGGCGATGCGGGGCGCGCTCATGGGACCTCCCGGCGGCGGAAGCGGGCGGCGAAGAAGGCGTCGGTGCCGTGGTCCTCGATGCGGGTCGCCACGTAGCCGTCCGTCATCAGCGGCGCCCAGTCCACGGCGCCCGCCGGCGGATCATCCAGCGAAAACAGGGGGTTGCGCTCCAGGAAGGCGTCGGCCTGGCGGGCCCCCTCCTCGGGCGTGTCGGTGCAGACGCTGTAGACGAGCACGCCGCCCGGGCGCACGCCCAGGGCGGCGGCGTCGAGGATGCGGGCCTGCAGCTCGGCCAGGCGGCCGATGTCCTCGGGGGTGCGGCGCCACTTCAGCTCGGGGTGGCGGCGCAGCACGCCGAAGCCGCTGCAGGGGGCGTCCACCAGCACGCGGTCGAAGGGCGGCGGCCCCTCCAGGGGCACGGTGCCGTCGTGCTGCTGCACCCGGACGCACGCCAGGTCGCGCAGCGTCTGGGCCAGCCGCTCGGCCTTGCCCGGGTGGGCGTCGGTGGCCAGCAGCCGCCCCTCGCCCTGCATCAGCCGCGCGAGGTGCCGCGTCTTGCCGCCGGGGGCCGCGCAGACGTCCCAGACCGTCTCGCCGGGCTGGGGATCGACCAGGTGCCCGACGAGCTGGGCCGCCTCGTCCTGGACGCGCCACCAGCCATCGCCGAAGGAGTCGCTGCCGAACGGATCGGGGTGGTCCTCGATGTGGATGGCCTCGGGGGCGTAGGTGCCGCGGGTGGCCGTGGCCCCCTCGGCCTGCAGTCGCGTCAGCAGGACCTCGGGCTCGAGCCGCGACCGGTCGGGGCGGACGGTGAGCGGGGCCGGGCGGTTGCAGGCCGCGCCGCGCCGCGCCGCCAGGGCGGGGCCGCCCTCGGCCAGCCAGCGCAGGACGAGCCAGCGCGGCTGGGAGAGGCGCGCCGCCAGGGCGCTGGGCTCGTCGCCGCGAGGGGGCTGGTCGCCGTGCTCGCTGAGCTTGCGCAGGATGGCGTTGCAGAGGCGGGCCATGGGCTCGCCGCCCAGGTAGCGGGCCTGATCCACCGCCGCGTCCACCGCCGCGTGGTCGGGGACGCGGTCCAGGAAGAGGATCTGGTACGCCGCCAGCCGCAGGACGCGCCGGATGGGCACCGGCGTCTGGTCCATGCCCTTGCGGGCGTGCTGGTCGAGGGCGTGATCCAGGCGGCCCTGCCAGCGCGTCGTGCCGGCCACCAGCTCGCGCACGAGGCCCTGGTCGACGCGGGAGAGGCGGGCGCGGCGCAGGGTGCCGTCGACGGCGGGCTGCAGGAAGGCGCTCTCGTCCTCCAGCGCGGCCAGGACCTCCAGCGCCGCCGCGCGGGCGCCGCCCCCCGGGGTCGGCCGCGGGGCCTCCTCGCGGCGGGGGGGCGTCACGGCGGGGACCGGGGGCCGGGGCGGCGGGCGTCACGGCGAGGCGCGTCCGCGGCGCCGGGGCGGGGGCCGCGGGCCGCCGCCGGCGGGGGCCGCGGCCCGAGGAGTGGGGGGGCTTCATCACAGGACCTCACCGGGCGGCAGGGGATCGCCGAGCAGAAAGACGTTGCCATCCAGGGCCTTGCGGCCTGGACGCTGGAGGCGGGTGAGCACCACGGCGCCCTCGCCGCAGGCCACGACGGGCCCGTCGGGGGCGTGGGCCAGGATGGTCCCGGGGGCGCCGGCGCCCTCGGCCAGGCGGGTGGCGTGCACCTTCCAGGGCTCGCCGTCGCGCTCGAAGAAGGCCCCCGGCCAGGGCCAGGTGCCGCGCACCCGGTCGTGGAGCTTCTGGGCCGGCCAGCGCCAGTCGAGCCGCCCATCCTCCTTGGTGAGCATGGGGGCCAGCGTGGCCTGGGCGTGGTCCTGGACCGTGAACGCGAGCGCGCCGGCGCAGAGGGCCTCGACGGCCTCCACCATCGCCGCCGCGCTCACCTCGGCGAGGCGGGCGAAGAGGTCGGCGGTGGTCTCCTCGGGGCCGATGGGCGTGCGGCGCATCAGGCCCACCGGGCCCGTGTCCATGCCGGCCTCCATCTGCATGATGGAGACGCCCGTCTCGGGCAGGCCGCGGATGACGGCCCACTGGATGGGGGCCGCCCCGCGCAGGGCGGGCAGCAGGCTGCCGTGGCCGTTCAGGCAGCCGAGCGGCGGCAGATCCAGGTAGCGCTGGGGCAGGATGCGGCCGTACGCCACGACGACGATGAGGTCGGGGGCGAGGCCCTGCAGGGTGGCGTAGCTCTCGTTGGAGAGGCGCGGCCACTGGAAGAGCGGCAGGCCGCGGGCCTCGGCCAGGGCGCCCACCGGCGTCTGCTCGACCCGGTTGCCGCGGCCCTTGGGGCGGGCCGGCTGGCTGACGACGCCTACCACGGGCACGCCGCGATCGAGCAGGGCGCGCAGGGTGGGCACCGCGTAGTCCGGGGTGCCCATGAACACGACGCGCAGGTCCTCGGGGCGGCGGCTCACAGGACGGGCACCGCGCCGCGGCGGGCTTCCTCGTAGTCGAGCAGCGTCGCCCGGCGCTCCAGGGCGCCCAGGCGGTCGACGTAGAGGCGGCCGTCGAGGTGGTCGACCTCGTGCTGGATGCAGACGGCCTCCAGGTCGCGGGTCTCGAGGCGCTGCGGCTGGCCCAGCTCGTCGAGGTACTCCACGACGATGCGCTCGGCCCGCTCCACCTCGGCGGTGATGCCCGGCAGCGACAGGCAGCCCTCGCGCCAGACGATGGTGCCGCGGCGCTCGACGATGCGGGGGTTGATGAGGGCGCGGGCGCGCGCCTCGCCGTCGCGGGGGCTGCAGTCGACGACCACGACCCGCCAGGGCATCCCCACCTGGGTGGCGGCGAGGCCGACGCCCCCCTCGACCCGCATGGTGGCGAAGAGGCCCTGCACCAGCCGCTGGATGGCCGGCGTCACCGCCGGGACCTCGGCGGCCACCTCCAGGAGCCGGGGATCCGGCCACTTGAGCACGTCAAACACCACGCTCGCCCCTCCTTCGCGGCGCGCAACGTAGGGCGCAGCGCGCTCCGGATCAAGGGAGCGCGTCGCGAGCGACTTCGGCGATGCGCCCGACGGGCGACTGGTGGCATGCTCCGAGATCGCGAAGCCATGATGCTGGACCAGGCGCCTCTCCACGTACCGATCCTGCCGGATGACGGTGACCGCCCCGGCCAGTACCGCGGTGCGCGCCGCGCCTTCGCCACCCGCCTCTTCAACCGGGCCGTCTACCAGCTCGACCGCGACATCTCGGGCGTGGTGGGCTTCATCGGCGCGGGCCTCTGGCACAACGTCTGGGAGGCCAGCGTCGAGGACGAGCGCTGGGTCCTGCGCATCCCCCACGGCCCGCCCCTGCCCGAGCACGACGTCCGGCTGCTGCGGGAGGCCCGCATCCTCAACTGGGTGCGCCAGCAGCCCCTCGGCCTCATCGTGCCGCGGCCCGTGGCCCTGGTGCACACCTGCTTCGGCCTGGCCTCGGTGCAGACGTTCGTGCCCGGCGCCCCGGTAGAGGGCGGCCCGCGCATCGCGGCCGTGGCCAGCGCCGCCCGGGCCTGCCACGCCATCCGCGTCCCCCTCGACTGGGACTGGCTGGAGTCGTTCCCCACCCGCCTCGACCACGCCCAGGAGCGGCTGGAGCGGGCCCGCGAGGTGGATCTGCCCGAGGGGCGCGACGCCTGCGCCTGGATCGAGGCCCACCTGCCGCTGCCGGAGCCGAGCCGCCTGCTGCATGGGGATCTGCTGCCCCAGAACGTGCTCGTCACCGAGGGCGACGAGCTGGTGGCCATCGACTGGGCCGAGGCGATGGTGGGGGATCCGGCCTACGACTTCTGCATCGTGGCCCGGGGCATCCGCCGCCCGCTGGGGGAGCCCGACGCCCGCCGGCGCCTGCTGGACGCCTACCACGCCGCGGGCGGATCCCAGACGGTGACGCTGAACCACGTCCGCGGCCAGGAGCTGTCGCTGATGCTCGACTGGCTGGCCGTCGGGGCGAGCCCGCAGGACAACGACGAGGCGCTGAGTCGCCTGCGCAGCCTGCTCAAGCGCCTGAAAGCGTAGTCAAGCCAGGGGGTTGGGGCCGCCGGGGCGGCTCGGGCGCTCGGCCAGGGGCGGCAGCAGGATGGTGGCCTCGACCGGCAGGGCGGCGCCCACCTCGCGCACGACCTCGCGGGCCTGCTCCGCCAGGCTCTCGTCGTCGCGGCCCTGGTGCTCCCGGGCGGCGTGGATGACGGCGTACTGGATGGCGAGGACGCGGGGATCCTCTGGGCGCGTCTCGGCGTCGGCCAGCCCGTTGGCCAGCAGCACCTCGGCCCGGCCGGCCTGGAAGCGCAGCAGCGCCTCGATGGCCTCCAGGGTGCGCAGCCAGTCCTCTGGGCGGGGCAGGGTGCGGGCCAGCGCGAGGCGCGCGCGCAGCAGCCGCTCCACGAGCTGGGGATCCTCGTTGCCGCCGCCGCGCCAGCGCTCGAGGCCGGCGACGGCGCACAGCCGCGTGTACAGCAAGGCGAAGTCGCGCGAGTGCTCCCGCAGGACGAGGAAGCGCCGGAAGCGCTCGTCGCTCTTGAGGGCCCGCAGGCCGGCCTCGGCCTCGGCCAGGCGGCGGCCGTAGAGGAGCTGGCGCACCCGCGTGAGGGCCCCGTAGACGTGGGGGGCCGTCACCTGCCCGCCCGGCCGGTTGCGGGCGGCCTCGGTGAGCAGGCGCCCGGCGGCGTTGCGCTCCCCCGCCTCCAGGTGGATGTGGGCCTGCAGCGTGCACGCCCGGCCCCGCAGCCCCGTGAGCCCCCGGGCCCGCGCCGCCATGAGGAGCTCGCGCCCCGCGGCCCGCGCCCGGGCGATGTCGCCGTGCTCCAGGGCCAGCAGCGCCTCGCCCATGGTCAGCCGCAGCGTCATGGGATCGGTGGTCGGCAGATCCCGCGCCAGCTCCCACGCCCGGGCCATCACCGCCTCGGCGGCGCGCCCCGCCCCCTCGGCCCGGCAGACGACCGCCTGGGCGTGCGCCTGGGCGATGCGATCGAGCACGGTGGGCCCGGGGATGGCCGAGTCCACCAGCTCCCGCGCCTCGGCGATGGCCTGGGGATCGTGGCGGCCGGCCAGGATGCGCGCCCGCACGAGCCGCACCTCGGGGTTCTCGATGCCCTGGACGAGGGCCTCGGCCAGGAAGGGATCGAGGCCGACCAGCAGCGTCGCGAGGCGCACGCGGGCGCCGTCGGGCAGGTGGGCGGCCTCCCGGGCGAGGGCCTCGTCCACGCGCCCGCCCACCAGGGCCAGCTCGAGCCGCCGCGCCGTCCAGCGCAGCCCCTCGTCGGGCACCTCCTCCGCCAGCCGCCCCAGCACCTCGGCCGCCGCCAGGGCCCGCCCCGCCTGCGTCAAGCAGTCGGCCTGCTGCAGGTACAGGTTCACCCGGTCGACGCGCGGATCGGTGCTGTCGAGGGCCAGCGCGAAGAGCTCGGCCGCCCGCACATGCTCCCCGGCCTGCTGGGCCTCCGCCGCCGCCATCGCGGCGTAGCGCGGGGCCTTCTCGGCCTCCCCCGCCGCCGTCCAGTGGTGGCGCAGATCCGCCGCCGTGCCGCCCGTCGTCTGCCAGGCCTTGGCCAGCAGCACGTGCATCTGGCGCGTCAGCTCGGCCTCCAGCGCCCCGCGGGCCACCTGCATCAGCCGCCGGTGGACGGGCACGGCGTCCATGGAGCCATCGGTGCTGCTCTCGACGCGCACCAGCCCGGCCACGATGAGGGCCTGCAGCGCGTCGTGCACGCCGTTGGCGTCGAGGCCGCAGGCCCGCTCCAGCACCCGGCCCGGCACCGGCCCGCGGCACAGGCAGACCGCCGCCAGCGCGCGCTGGGCCCCGTCGGGCAGGGCCGCCATCTTCCGCGTGACCATCTCGTCGAAGGTCGGCGGCGCCCCCTTGGGGTTCTGCCGGATCTCGGCCACCAGCGACTGCACGAAGAGGGGCACGCCGTCGGCCTGCCGCTGGACGTGATCCGCCAGCCAGGCCGGCGACTTGCCCAGGTGCAGCTCCAGGAACTGCATCGTCTCTTCCGGGGTGAACGGCTCCAGGACGATGCGCTCGGTGCCCGGGTGGGCGGTGAGCAGATCGATGAAGGCCGCCAGCCGGCTGTTGGGGGAGACGGCGTCCGGGCGCAGCGTGATGACGAAGAGGCACGGGGGCAGGCCGCCGCCCCGCTGCAGCACCTCGATGACGTCGAGGGTGGCGGGATCGGCCAGGTGCAGATGCTCCAACACCACGATCAGCAAGCGCTTTTCGGCCACCTCCCGCAGCAGCGTCTGCAGGCCCAGCCCCGGGCTCACGGAGCCGTCGGCCATGCCATGCATATGGGGCGGCAGCAGCTCGCCGAGGAAGGTGAAGCCGTCGATGAGGGCGGCCCGCTCGGCCTCGGGCAGGTGCCGCATGATGCGGGCGCACTGCTTGCGGTAGGCCTCGGCGAGCCGCTCCACCATCGTGTCGAGCCCGCGCAGGGCCACGTGATCGCGGTGCAGGCAGGTGCCGGTGAAGCTGGAGGCGCCGAAGAGGCGGGCCTCCTGGGCGAACGTCTCGACCAGGGCCGACTTGCCGGCGCCGCTCGGCCCCTCGATGAGGGCGATGCGGCCGCGGCCGGCGCGCACCGTCTCCAGGGCACGGTGCAGCGCCTTGCGGGCGGCCCGGCGGCCCACGAACTCCACCTCGGCGTAGTCCGTCTCGAGGGGCGCGTCGAGCATCTCCAGGGCCTCACGGGCCGAGGGGCGCTCTTCGGGGGCCTTGGACAGCAGCTCCATGCAGACGACGGCCAGGTCGGCCGGCACCCCGGGCACCCGCTGCACCAGCGAGGGCGGGGCCTGCGTGCGGTGCGCCTGGGCCACGTCGGCCGAGTCCCCCTCGAAGGGGGGCGTGCCCGCCAGCAGCTCGTAGAGCACGACGCCGACGGCGTACACGTCGGTCGCGGCCGTCACCGACGAGCCCAGGGACTGCTCGGGCGAGAAGTACGTGGAGGTGCCGAACACCTGGGACAGGCTCTGCCCCTCCCCGCCCGGCAGGAGCTCCTTCACGATGCCGAAGTCGACCAGCTTCACCTGCCCGCCGCGGTCCACCAGCACGTTGCTCGGCTTGATGTCGCGGTGGATGCAGCCGTGCTCGTGCAGGTAGGCGAGGGCCTGGAGGAGCTGCACGATGGTCTGGCGCACCCGCTGGGCCCGGTCGGGGCGGCAGAGCACCCGGGGGTCGGTCACGAGGCGGTTGTGGCCGTTCACGTAGAGATACAGGTCGACGCCGTCGATGATCTCCATCGTGTAGAAGTACTGGTCGCCCTCGTGGTGCAGGTCGTAGAGGGCCACCAGGTTGGGGTGGCTCAGGCCCGCCACCGCCCGGAACTCGCGCTTGAAGTAGTGCAGCGCCCGCGGATAGGTGAACTTCAGCACCTTCAGCGCCACCTCGCGACGATTCACCGGATCGTAGACCCGGTAGACCTCGCCCATGCCGCCGCCCCCGATGCGGCCCCGGACCTCGTAGCGGCCCAGGCGTTCGGGGATGTCGCGGGTGCGCTCCTCCATCTCGCGCTCTCTCTCGATGACCTGCAACAGATAGCACGCCCTCGGCCCGAGCCGAAGGGGGGCGATGGGGTACCCCGAAGCGACGGGCCCTGTCCATCCTGATCGCGCAGGGGGGTTCGTGGCCGGGGTGAACCGTGGCACGATGCGCCCGTTCACCGCGCGAGGGGTCATGAGCCGGCTGGATCAGTTCGAGAGCGTCTTCCGCGCCGCCGCCAAGCCCGTGTACCGCCACGAGGTCCGCGTCTTCTCCCATGTGCTCGTGGTCACCGACCTGCCCCCGGACGAGGCCGCGGCCTGGGGGGCGCGGGTGCAGACCTTCCTGAGTGGAATCGAGGGGATACGCTACACCGTGGTGGACGCCTCGCGGGCCCCGACGGTGGGCGACCTGCTGGCCCTCATCGACGCCGAGCGGCCCGACCTCGTCTGCACCTACCGCAACCTGCACTCGAGCGGCTGGCGCTGGCCCTACACCCTCGGCGACCACGTGGTGGTGCTGACGCAGGTGACGGCGGTGCCGGTGCTGCTGCTGCCGCGGCCCGAGGGCGAGGGGCGCTTCGAGACGAGCGGCACCGACCGCGTGATGGCCATGACGGACCACCTGGCCGGCGACGCGGGGCTGGTGCAGGCCGCCGCCTCCCTCGTCAGCGCCGGGGGCACCCTCTTCCTGACCCACGTCGAGGACGAGGCCGTCTTCGAGCGGTACATGGGCCTCATCGGCAAGCTGCCCGACGTGGACACCGAGACCGCGCGGGCCGGCCTGCGCGCCCGGATGCTGCGCGAGCCCGCCGACTACATCGACTCGGTGCGCGCGGCCCTCGAGGGCCGGCCGCTGACGGTGGAGGCCGAGGTCACCATGGGCCACCACCTGTCGGTGTACCGCCAGCTCATCGCCCGGCACGCCATCGACCTGCTCGTCTTGAACACCAAGGACGCCGACCAGCTCGCCATGCACGGGCTGGCCTACCCCCTGGCCGTCGAGCTGCGCGACGTGCCCATGCTGCTGCTGTAGGCGGCCCCCAAGGAGATCCCGATGCGCTGGCTCGCCTTGCTGCTCCTCGTCCCCGCGCCCTGCCTGGCCGCGCGGCCCCTGTCGGTCAACACGTACGCGGCCGCCGGCGCTGGCTACCCCGAGCTCGTCCGCGCCGAGGCCGGCATGTTCCTGAGCCGCCGGTTCAGCGTGGAGCTGGTCACCGGCCTGCCGACGCCGGAGCTGGTGACCGACTTCCCCACGCTGCCCGCCCTCTCCGACCTCAACATCATGGTGGGGGGCTCGTTCACCGGCTGGTTCGTCGGCTATTGCGACGGCATGCGCCCGCCGGTCAACAGCATGCTGGTGTCGGTGGGGGCCCGCCTCAACGTGGCCGCGCCCCTGGCCCTGGAGGCCGACGGCGTGCAGCTCGGCCCCACCGCCGAGATCATGATGGGCTACGGGCTGATGACGGCCGACGACCTCTTCGTGGTGCGCGCCCAGGTCGGCGTCATGATGTACGCCGACAACGGCTTCGGCATCGGCCCCAACATCGTCGCCACCGTGGGCAAGGCCTTCAAGTAGGGGCCAGCCGCCGCTCCATGGCCGCCACGACGGGGGCGATGAAGTCGACCCCGGCGAACCCGTTGGCGTCGCCCATCCCGCCCGGGCTGAAGACGTTGAGCTCCACGATGCGATCTCCGATCAGGTCCATGCCCACGAGGAAGAGGCCGTCGGCGCGCAGGCGCGGGCCGATGGCGGCGGTGATGCGGGCCATCGTCGGCGTCAGCCCCCCGGCCTCGGCGTGCCCGCCCTGGAAGACGTTGCTGCGGAACTCGCCCTGACCCGGCACCCGCCGGACGGCCGCCGCCTGCCCGTCCACCATCAGGATGTCGCCCTCCACCAGGATGACCCGCGTGTCGCCATCCACCGCCTCGGGCACGAAGTCCTGGGCCATGGCGAAGGCGTCGCGGCAGAGCACATCGACGATCTGCCCCAGGTTCTCGCTGCCGCGCTGCACCTTGAAGACGTCCTGGCCGCGGGAGCCGACGAGGGGCTTGAGGACCACCGGGCCCGGGGCCGCCTCGATGAACGCCCGCAGGGCGCGCTTGTCGGCCGTCACCAGCGTGCGCGGGTGCACCTCCCGCGGCAGGCACGACAGGTAGAGCTTGCTGCGGGCGCGGGCCAGGCCGTCGGGATCGTTGAGCACCCCCACCCCGGCGTCGCGCACGAGGCGCAGCAGGTCGAGGGCGGTGTGGTGCACCCACGTCCGGGGATCCCGGCCCGGGTTGGTGCGCACCAGGACGCCGGCCTCCTCGAAGAGATCCACCGACGTCGGGGGCGAGGCGAGCAGCGTGGCGAGGGCCTCGGCCGGGCTCGGCGCGGGCGCCGTCAGCCGCGCGGCCCGCAGCCGAACGCGATCATCCGGGGAGAGCTCCAGGTCCGCGACGCCCCCCACGGCCACCTCATGGCCCCGGTCCAGCATCGCGCAGACCAGCAGCCACGTTGTCTGGTCGGCCTTCACGCCGGCGAGTTCGTTGACGAGGACGGTCAGCCGCATGGCCCGCAACCCCCCGAAAGGAAAGACACTCTACCCGATGCTCGCCGACGGATCCTGGCTGGCCCGCAGCCGGATGACGGCCGGGTGGTTCTCCTGGATGCGCCCCAGGTGCAGGATGCGCCCGCCCGTGGTCGCCACCGGATCCACGCTCTTGCCGATGACCACGCCGCCCTCGGGGGCGCGGTACTCCCGCTCCACCTCGCCGAAGATGTTGGTCAGGCGGGCGACGACCTCGTCCTGCTCCACGCGGTCGGCCACCTCCGGGAAGACCTCCAGCAGCCCGCCGTGGTCGGTGTACAGCCAGCGCGAGGTGGAGCAGACGACCGGCTCGGGCACGTCCACCGGCCGGCGCTTCGGCATCATGCCCAGGTCGGACAGGACCGCCCGGATGCCCCCGAGGGCGCGCTTGATGTAGACCGTCTGGAAGCGCTGCGGATCCCCGATCTCCAGCGTCACGGCGGGGATGCCCAGGCTGGCGGCGGTGCCGCGCAGGGAGCCGTCGACGGGGGAGTGGTCGAGGATGATCTGGGGCCGCTGCAGCAGCGCCATGCGCGCCGCCGTGTCGTCGGACAGGTTCGCGCGCACGTAGAACGAGTTGGCCCGCCCGAAGCTGGCCGTGTGCAGGTCGAACAGGTAGTTGAAGTGCCGGACGATGCGGTCGAGGAAGCGCGCCGCGTACACCTGGGCGGCGTTGCCCTGATCGTTGCCCGGGAACAGGTGGTTGAGGTCGAAGCGCGGCTCCAGGAGCCGCTGCCGGGACAGGTAGCCCGGCAGGTTCACCACCACCACCCCCACCAGGGTGCCCCGGAGCTGCTGCGGATCGACGCGGTCGAACAGGCGGTGCAGGACCGGGATGCCGTTGAGCTCGTTGCCGTGCAGCGCCGCCGTCAGGCCCACCACGGGGCCGGGGCGCACGCCCCGCAGGACGAGGACGGGCAGGGCCACGGGGCGCCCCAGCGCGTCGTGCACCAGGTGCACCAGCAGGCGGCTGCGCTGCCCGATGGGCAGGCTCTCGACGTCCAGGCGCTCGACCCGGTGGGTCCGCAGGAAGATGTTCGAGCCAGGGATCTCCACGGCGTTCTCCGAGGTGGGGGCCGGGGTGCCGGCGGTTGTCGCGCGCCAGCGGGCTTGATACACCACAACGCCCAGGCAGGCGAGGACACCTGAATGCACGACGCCCCGGCGGTCCGCTGGTTCGCGCCCGGCAGCTTCGAGCCGGAGCACCACTTCTACACCCGCGTCCTCAACGCGCAGATCCACCCGCTCGTGCGCTTCTTCCTCAACCTGGGGAACGACCGCATCGTCGAGCGGTACTGCCACCTCAAGCCCCGGGTCGACCGGGCCACCCTCGCCGCCCTGCTCAACGAGCAGCCCCGCCACCTGCGCTGGGCCGGCTGCGACCTCATGCACGTCACCACCGAGGACGGCCACCGCCAGATGGTGGTGATCGAGACGAACTCCTGCCCGTCGGGGCAGAAGTCCATGCCCCTCTTCGACGATCTGCAGGAGCAGGGGGGCTACCGCACCCTCGTCGAGAACGCCTTCGTCGGCTCGCTGCTCAAGCGCCGCCTGCCCGACGGCGAGGTGGCGGTCATCTACGACAAGAACGAGATGGAGGCCACGGGCTACGCCGCCGCGCTGGCCGACGTCCTCGGCAGCCCCGTCCTCTGCGCCCGGTTCCGCCACGACGATCCCGACCCGCCCGTGCGCTTCGACGACGGCCAGATGATGGTGCGCGACGCCGACCGCTGGATCCCCGTGCGCGCGGCCCTGCGCTACGTCACGCAGCGCCCGTGGGACCGCCTGCCCATCCACGCCCGCACGGCCATCCTGAACCCGTCCGTCGTCTGCCTCGCCGGCGGCCGCAACAAGGCCGTCGCCGCCAAGGCCTACGACCTCTTCAACGCCCGGCACGTCCGCCACGGGCTCGGCATCCGCACCCCGATGACCATCCGGGACGTGGGCCTGTCGGACGTACCGCTCTGGGTGGAGAGCATGGGCGGGCTGGCGGTGGTGAAGGTGCCGTACAGCAACGCAGGCCAGGGGGTCTACACCCTCACCAACCCCGCGGAGCTCGACGACTTCATGGCCCTGGAGCACCGCTACGACCGCTTCATCGTGCAGGGCCTCATCGGCAACGCCGGCTGGAGCAGCACCACGCCCCACGGCCGCTTCTACCACGTGGGCACCGTGCCCAACCGGCACGGCCAGATCTACGTCTCCGACGTCCGCATGATGGTCTGCGCCAGCCCCGACGGCTTCCGCCCGCTGGCCATCTACGCCCGCCGCGCCCACGACCCCCTCATCGAGACCCTCGACGCCGGCAAGCGCTCCTGGGACATGCTCGGCACGAACCTGTCGTTCCGCCGGCCCGATGGCTCCTGGGACACCGAGACGAGCCGCCTGATGCTCATGGACAACCGCGACTTCAACCGCCTGGGCCTGGGCCTCGACGAGCTCATCGAGGCGTACGTCCAGACCGTGATGTCGGTGGTGGCCATCGATCGCATGGCCGAGCAGCTCTTCAACAGCCGCGGCCGCTTCCGCATGCGGCTGTTCAAGTCCCTGAACGACGACCCCCGGCTCCTCAGCGAGATCATGCTCTAGCCGCTAGCCTCCGAGGACGCAGATGGCGCAGACCCAGAAGAAGAAGCCCGCCCGGCAGCGCCGCAACGCCCCCCGCATCCGCCGCCGCGTCGGCGCGACGCCGGCGGACCTGCAGGCCCCGATCGGCGCCAGCCCGACGGAGCTGCGCCTGACCACCTACGGCCCCTCCGACCTCTACACCGGCCCGGCCACCCTCGCCGAGGCCCTGGAGGTGCCCACCGGCCCCGTCCGCTGGCTCGACATCGTGGGCCTGAGCGACGTCCCCGTCCTGGAGCAGATCGCCGCCGCCCACGGCATCCACCCCCTGGCCCTCGAGGACGTCGTCAACCTGGACCAGCGCCCCAAGGTGGAGACCTACGCCGACCACCTCTTCCTCATCCTCAACCTCTTCGAGCCCCAGGGCGGCGCGGACCGCGAGCAGATCGCCATCTTCGCCACCGCCAGCATGGTCATCACCTTCCGCGAGCGGCCGGGCCCCTGGTTCGATCTCGTCCGGGCGCGCATCGAAGCGGACCGCGGGCGCATCCGTCGAGCGGGGACCGACTACCTGGTCTACGCCCTGGTCGACGCCGTGGTGGATCACTACTTCCCCGTGGTGGAGGGCCTGGGCGATCGCCTGGACGCCCTGGAGGACGCGGTGCACGAGGGAAAGAGCGGCCTGCTGGAGCCCCTGGGGGCCGTCCGCCACCGCCTGCGCCAGCTCCGCCTGACGCTCTGGCCGACCCGCGACGCCCTCGCCAGCCTCATGCGCCAGGACGTGCCCCTCATCCGCGCCGAGACGCAGCCCTACCTGCGCGACGCCTACGACCACACCCTGCGGCTGGCCGACATGGTGGAGACCCACCGCGACTCGGCGGCCAACCTCTTCGAGGCGCACCTGGCCCTCTCTGGGCAAAAGCTCAATGAGATCATGAAGGTGCTGACGGTGCTCTCCACCATCTTCCTGCCCCTGAGCTTCATCGCGAGCCTCTACGGCATGAACTTCGACCGGGAGTCGCCCTGGAACATGCCCGAGCTGGGCTGGCGCCTCGGCTACCCCTTCGCGCTGCTGCTCATGGGCGGCATCGCCCTGGGCCTGCTGCTGGCGTTCCGCCGCCGCGGCTGGCTGAACATCGAGAGGATCGAGTGATGCGACCCGACTGGTGCGCCGTGCACCCCATCCCCGTCGGCGGCGCCTGGCGCTGGACGCTGGGCCCCCTGACGCTCTACGCCGAGAACCGCCCCTCGGAGTGGCGCCTGACCTGGAAGGCCGACCGCGATCCCACCCTGGAGGGCGGCACCCACGGCGCCATCGACCCGGCCACCATCCCCACGGAGGCCCAGGCCGCCCGCTTCACCTCCCACCACGACGAGGTGGCGCTGCAGCTCGTGCCCGCCCTGGCCGACCGGCCCGTGGTCATCCGCCCCGACACGGCCTTCTGGCTGCTCGGGGGCGAGCGCGTCGACCTCTTCGCCAGCACCCCGGTCTGGATCGGCGTGCGCGCCGGCGAGTCGGGCCGCGCCCTCAACGAGCTGCCGAGCTTCCGCCCCTCCGACACCTGGTTCGGCCCCAACACCCGCGAGGGCGAGCTGGCCTACTCCAGCAAGACGCGCGCGCGCCTCGACCGCGAGCCCCGCGTCCACCCCTTCCGGGCCGCGACGCGCATCACGGTCATCAACCACGACGCCGATCCGCTGCGCATCGAGCGCGTGAAGGTGCCCGTCCCCAACCTGGCCCTCTACCTCGACCAGGACGGCACCTTCTGGACGTCGCCCATCTCCCTCGAGCGCACCGAGGGGGGCGCCGTCGGCCGCCTCCAGGTCCTCGATGGCCCCCCCGCCGAAGCCGCCGGCGCGACGCTCGTCGCCCCGGCCCGCCAGGTCTGGCGGGAGGTCCACGGCCTGACCCGGGCGCTCGGCGCCCTGCTGAGCTGAGGAGGTCCCATGGACGCCATCATCGACTTCCTGACCGGCGGCCAGGTCGCCAACCTCTTGAGAGCATTGGCGATTCTGGGCGGCGGCATCCTGGCTGCCCGCGTCGCCATGGCCGCCTTCGACCGCTTCGTGGCCCCCAAGGTGCCCAACCAGCGCATCCTGCTGCGCCGGGCCGTCTGGTACGGCCTGCTCTTCCTCATCGGCGCCTCGACGCTGCGCCAGCTCGGCTTCAACCTCTCCGTCCTGCTGGGCGCCGCGGGCATCCTCACCGTGGCCATCGGCTTCGCCTCCCAGACGTCGGCCTCGAACCTCATCAGCGGCATCTTCCTGCTGACGGAGCGCCCCTTCACCATCGGCGACATCATCACCGTCGGCACCACCACCGGGGAGGTGATCTCCGTCGACCTCATCTCGGTGAAGCTGCGCACCCCGGACAACCTGCTCGTCCGCGTGCCCAACGAGATGCTGCTGAAGTCGCAGATCACCAACCTGAGCCACTACGCCATCCGCCGCCTCGACATCGCCCTGCCCATCGCCTTCGACGGGGACGTGGGCAAGGTGAAGCGCATCCTCATGGCCCTGGCCGACAAGAACGCCCTCGTGCTCGATGAGCCCGCCCCGATGTTCATGATCAAGGGGTTTGGCGCCTACGCCGTGGAGGTGCAGTTCTCCGTCTGGTCCAGCCGCCTGACGTTCCTGGAGATGCGCAACAGCATTCAGACCGAGATCCAGAAGGCCTTCGCGGACGAGGGCATCCGCATCCCGGTGCCGCGCTACGAGGTGCAGGGCGACGTGGCCGCCCCGCCGCCCCCGCCCGCCTGACCAGCAGCCGGTTCCGCGAGAACGCGAAACACCTCCCTCAACTTGGCCCGAGCTCCCTTCAACTTCTGGAGAATTTGGCGCTCCTCTGCAGATAGCGCCTCCGCTCGCACCTCCTCGTCGACCAACAAGGCCTCAAGAAACGGCCTGGAGGAGCCCAGTTCGGCGTGTGCCACCATCAAGGAACCAAACCAGGCTGCCGACTCGGGCAATAGGGCCCCAAACATCGTCAAGAGTGAGTTCGCTGTCACTGCGTCATCGAGAAGTGCTGGCTGGCACTGGATGAGGAGCCGTTGGACTTCCAGCAGTTGCCGCACGAGAGGTGGCCCGGTTGGAAGACTGTCCCGCAGTCGACCTGCCAGTCCCAGAAGTCCGGTCCCGACCAGGAGCCACACCTGTGCTTCCGTCGAAGGCAGCCTCTCAAGTGACGGCAGACCTTCCAGTGTCACAGATTCCGTCCCCAAGCCTCGCCAGACCCACTTCACAAAGGGTCCGGAACCCGTTGGCAGGACCTCGTCCACGACGCGAAGCGCCTCCTCTTCACTGCCACTGGCGAGGATGCACATGAAGCCAGCCACAAATGGAGCGGCCTCACGAGAACAGCTCGAAAACGCTGAGCGTTCAATCGTGGAAGTGCCCGGCACGAGTCGAACGAGCGCCGCCAACTCGTCCGCGCGATCGGAGTCATCCAACCGACGGAAGTAGTCGGGCATGTCCCGATACCGACCGGCCCGGAACATCGCCACCGCTGCGCTACCGTCGGCCACCTGGCCCTTTCTGTCCTTGGGAAGGGCCAAGGCCCGCAATACCAACTCGCGCAGGTCGAGGTGCTCCAGCAGCGGCAGCAGGTCCTCGCAGGCGTACCAGATGCGGAGAAACCGGGCGAGCGTCGGCATGGCCTGATCCGACCGCTTCATCGCCCGGGCGATGCGGTACAGTGGCTCAGCAACCTCATACAGCGTGTGCCGACCCACCCGGATGCTCCTTACCAGGTGGTCCTTCTGCATTCGCCGAAGTTGCGTCGACGCCGACGTCTCCGGCGTGAATGTCACCTGGGCCAGTGCCTTGACGGTCATGGGCCGCCAGTTCTCGGCCAGCGCCTCCAGCAGGGTCGCTTGCCCCGGTGGGAGCCGGGCAAGCTGTTCCTGGAAGTACGGCGTGAGCTCATCCGCGAACGCGTAGAAGCTCTCGACCAGATCATCGAGCGACTCCCGGGTCAGGTAGGGAAACACGAGCGCCATGGCCCGCGGGTTCCCCCCGGTGAATGTCCGCAGTGACTTGACCCGTGCGAGCCCCTGCGGGCTGGCCAGGAAGCTCTCCAGATCAGCCTTTCCGCTGTGCTCGGCGAGCCGACGGAGCATCTCCCGGCACTGATCAGCCGAAAGCGGTTCGAGCGTCCGGCGATTGAGGGTGTGGAAGAAGGGCTCGGATTCCTTGAGGAAGGCGGCACTCGCTGTTCGTGAACCCGCCATGATCGACCAGTTGACCTCGGTCTGCAGCAGGCGTCGCAGGCTCTGTTGCCCCGTACGACCCAGGGCGACGAACAGGCTGTCGAGGTTCTCGAGGAAGATGATCAGCGACCGCCCCTGCAGCCGGGCCTTGATCAGCGCCACCGCCTGCTCCGCGACCGCCGCCAACGGTAGCTGCTGCAGGTGCTGGAAGAGGGTCTGTGGATTCGGCAGGCCTGCCTCGGTCGGCATCGCGTTCAGAATGCGGCCCAGCAAGGCCTCTAGCGACGCGATGCTCTCCTCCTCCTGGAGGGCTGCCACGACAAACGCCTTTCCGGCTAAAGGGTCCGTCGTCAGCGCCTGGTGAACCAGGGCCAGCAAGTGACTCTTGCCGGCCCCACGAGGACCCACCAGCAGCTCATAGCGGCCGCCACCACCCACGGCGACGTCACGAAGGCTGTCCACCAGGTGTTGGAGCAGCTCATCGCGGCCCACGAGCAGCCTGCGCAGGAGCCCACGATCAACGAGCCAGGGTGAGTAGCGAGAGGGTGAGGTCAGCATCACAGGCCGCGCTCCTGCCTCCACCACCGCCGCAGGACGTCCAGGCGGAAGCGCCAGCGATGGTCGGTACCCTCACGCAGGAGGTACTGATCCTTGCGGAGTCGGTTGAGCGCTGCGAGGACCTGCTCTCGGTCGGTCCCCAGGTCCGCGACCAGTTTGGCGAGGGCGACTCCCTGCGCATCCACGGCGATGGTGTCCAGGAGGGTCCGGGTCAACGTGAGCGTCTCGGCGGGCAGGTAGTGCCCCAGGCGCTCAAGGTAGTGGCTCAACTCCAGCGGGTCGCTATCGTCCGCGATGAGCTGCTGGAGCGCGCCCTCCACCTCCGCCTCATCTATCCGTCCCGATTGGCGAAGGCGGTCGGCCATGTGCTGAATGACAAGCGGATGGCCCTCCGACCGTTGGGCGATGAAGCGCGCCAGCGTGAGAGGGGGCGTGCCCGGCAGGAGCGAGAGCAGTACCTCGGCCAGCTTGGCCGCTCCCACCTCGTCGAGGAGTGGGACTATCTGCTTGTTGACGTCGTTGATGGGGTCGTTTGCGTAGCCGTGCCGTCGAAGTTGCTCCATGACCTCCTCGAAGCCGATGGATCCGGTGAGGACCATTCGAATGCGAGGGAACGCCTGGCGGGCTGCCCTGAGCCGGTCGAGCAGCACCATGGCCTCTTCGGCGGCACCGCGTCGGGCCAGATCGCCGAAGAACAGGGTGAACTCGTCCCAGAAGAAGACCACCAGGCCATTCTCCGGGGTGGCTTCGTTCACCTCATGAAGCAGCTCGTCAAGGAGGACCTTCCACTGCGCGGGGGCAAGCTGAACCCGAACGCCTGGAACATCCAGGCCCACTCCGAAGCGGCCCAGGATATCGCTCACCCTGCTCTTCACGCGGGTCAGGAGGCCGACGATGTGGTCGACATCATCCGCCAGACGCGCGACGAACTCGGTGGCGCTTTGCAGACCCTCCAGATTCCGCATGATGGGCACGACGCGGGCTGGGGGATACGCCAGCATGCGCCGACAGATGCTGGTCTTGCCCACCCGCCGAGGCGCGAGCAAGCCGACGCTCTGGCGCTGGAGGATGAGCCAGTACTCGTCGATTTCCCGGTCTCGACCAATGACCGCGTCCGCCGGAATCGCTCCACCTGGATTGATCATGCGCGCCACCCAAGACAAACCTGTCGTACGACGATTTTGTCGTACATTTCCAGTTTGTCAAGTAGGGCGGCCCTCAGCCGCGCTCCGTCGCCACCTGCCGCCTGGCCGGCGACCGCCGCGGGCCGCGCAGGCTGCGGGCCCGGGCCGGGCTCGGCGGCGCGAGCCGGGGCCGCTGCTGGTGGGCCGGCAGCCCCGCGCCCACCTCCAGCAGCCGCGTGAGCCGCCCGAGGATGCGGCCGATCATCCGCCGCGGCGCCTCGCCCCCGCGATCCAGCCCGACGAGCAGGTGGGCCAGGCAGCCCAGGCCCCGCGACAGCCGCGAGCCGACGCGCACGCAGGCCTCGCCCTGCCCCAGCCGGGGCAAGGCGCTGGCCACCAGGTGCAGCGTGTCGCGGGCCTCGCCCGGCGCGAGGACGCGGGCGAGCTCGGCGAGGTCCTGGGCGAAGCGGGTGAGGTGCAGCTCGAGCAGCACGGCGCTGGCGGAGGAGGCGCGGTGGGGCGACATGGCGGCGTTCCCTCGACGTTTCGGCGGGCGTGGCCGAGGGACGACCTCGGCCCGCATGTATTGCGCCCGAAGTCGGCCTTGGCCATCGTGCACCCATGCGTAGACCCGATCTGACCCTCGCCCTGTTCCCGCTGCTGGCCCTCGCGGCCTGCGGCACGACGCCCACCAGCGCCCCCATGGACCACCACGGCCACGGCGCGCACCACCGCGGGCACCGCTTCGACGACGACCCGGCCCAGTGGGCGAAGCGCTTCGACGACCCCGCCCGGGACGCCTGGCAGAAGCCCGACGCCGTGATCGCCCGCCTCGGCCTCGCCGCCGACGCCCAGGTGGCCGACGTCGGCGCCGGCACCGGCTACTTCGCCGTGCGCCTCGCCCGGGCCGTGCCCCATGGCGCCGTCTGGGCCGCCGACATCGAGCCCACCATGGTGGCCTGGCTCGCCGATCGCGCCGCCCGCGAGGACGTGGTGAACCTGCGCCCGCTCCTCGCGAAGCCCGCCGATCCCGCCCTGCCCACGCCGGTGGACGTCATCTTCATCTGCAACACCTGGCACCACGTGGCCGACCGGCCCGCCTGGCTGAAGGCCGCCACCGCCCAGCTCAAGCCCGGCGGGCGCATCGCCATCCTCGACTACCGCGTCGACTTCGAGGGCGACGGCCCCCCCAAGGACCTGCGGCTCACCCAGGAGGCCGTCATCGCCGAGCTGCAGGCCGCCGGCTTTTCCCTGCAAGATCGGGAGGATGGCGAGTTCCCCCGCCAGTACCTCCTGGTGTTCGGGCGCCCGACCCCCTGAGCGTGCGCCGCCGCCTCCTCCTGCTGGCCCTGCCCTTCGTGGCCCTCGCCGCGTGGGGGCTGCTCGTCCCCGAGGTGGCGGCGAGCGCCTGGGGCCTGTGCCGCAAGGGCGCGGTGGCCGTGGCCCTGGGCCTGGGCCTGTACGCCCTGGGCGCGCGCGGCTTGCTGCCCCGCTTCCTGGCGCGCCGCCTCGTCTCGCTCCTCATCGTCCTCATCGGCGCCAGCACCCTGGTCTTCGGGGCCCTGCGCCTCGCCCCCGGTGATCCCGTCGACGCCATCCTGGGGGAGCAGGCCTCCGCCGAGGCCCGCGCGGAGCTGGCCCAGGCCCTCTGCCTCGACCGCCCCCTGCTGGCCCAGTACAACGACTGCTTCTGGGACAGCGTGCTCGATGGCTCCCTGGGCCAGACGTTCGACGTCACGCCCCGCCCCGTCATCGAGCTGCTGGCCGAGAACTTCCCCTCCACCGCCGAGCTGGCCCTCGCCGGCATGGTGGTCGCCCTGTGCATCGCCTTCCCGCTGGGGCTGATCTCGGCCCTGCGCCGCGGCACCTGGGTCGATCACGGCGCCTCCGTCTTCGCGCTCCTCGGCGTCGCCGTGCCCGCCTTCTGGCTTGGGCCCATGCTGCTGCTGGCCCTGACCGTCGCCGTGGACTGGCTGCCCAGCCCGGCGCGCACCGACCGCCCCGTGCTGGCCCTCATCCTGCCCGCCATCACGCTGGGCACCGCCCTGGCCGGCAAGCTGACGCGCATGATCCGCTCCAGCGTGCTGGAGGTCGCCCAGGACGAGTACGTCGTGGCGGCCCGGGCCAAGGGCCTGTCCGAAAAGACGATTCTGATCAAGCACGTCCTGCGCAACGCCCTCATCCCGGTCGTCACGGTGATGGGCATCCAGTTCGGCGCGCTGCTCACCGGCGCCATCATCACCGAGAAGGTCTTCGCCCGGCCGGGCGTGGGCACCCTGCTGCTCGAGGCCATCCAGCAGCGCGACTACCCCGTGGTCCAGGGCACCGTCCTGCTCATCGCCACCACCTACGTCGTCGTGAACCTGGCGACCGACCTCGTGTACGTGCTCATCGACCCGCGCGTGAGGCTCGACGCATGAGCCGCCTGCGCCACGCCCTCGGGCACCTGCCCGTCTACGCCGGGGCCTTCGCCGTCTTCGCGCTGGTCTTCGTGGCCCTCTTCGCCCCCTGGATCGCCCCGTACCCGCCCGACCAGCTCAACCTCGTCAACGACCTGGCCCCGCCCGGCGGCGCCCACTGGCTCGGCACCGACGAGAACGGCGCCGACGTCCTGTCGGCCCTCTGCTACGGCGCGCGGGTCGCCGCCCTCGTGGGCCTCGGCACCGTGGGCCTGTGCATGGTCATCGGCGTGACGCTCGGCGCCGTCAGCGGCTACCTCGGCGGCCTCGTCGACGAGGTGCTCATGCGCATCATCGACGTGCTCATGGCCTTCCCCGGCATCCTGCTGGCCATCCTGCTCATCGCCATCACCCGCGAGCCCTCCATCGGCTCCGTCATCCTGGCCCTGAGCCTCACCGGCTGGGCGGGCTACGCGCGCCTCGTGCGCGGCCAGGTGCTCTCCCTGCGCGAGCGCCCCTTCGTCGTCGCCGCCCGCTCCATGGGCGCCCCCACCGGCTGGATCATCCGCAAGCACCTCGTCCCCAACGTGCTGGCTCCGGTCATCGTCCAGGCCACCTTCGGCATCGCCTCGGCCATCCTCGCCGAGGCCGGCCTGTCGTTCCTGGGCCTGGGGCCCGAGGGCGTCTCGTCGTGGGGCGCGCTGCTCGACCAGGGGGCCCGCTACTTCCTCGTCAGCGGCCACCTGGCCCTCTTCCCGGGCCTGGCCATCCTGCTCACCGTCCTGGGCATCAACCTGCTCGGCGACGCCCTCCGCGACCGCCTCGACCCCCACCACGATCGCGGCTGAGGTCAGCGAGCCCCGATCTGGGGTCTGCAGACCCCAGTCACACCCACGAAAACCCAGCAAGATCAAGCGCTTGCCCGCTGGCACGCTTCCTGGACTGCGCAGGCCCCCCACAGGAGGTGCCGATGATGAAGTGCTGGGCATGGCTGGGCCTCGCGGCCCTGGTCGCCGCGTGTGATCCGGGGGCGCTGCGGGCCCCCGACGAGCCCGTGAACTGGGTGGTGGATGGCCCGCTGGCCGACGCCACGGACGAGCTGGGCGTCACGCCGCCCGTCGAGCCGGGGCTGCCGTTCAACCGGGTGGCCCTGCGCTGGGACGCCCCCGAAGACATCAGCTTCCAGGCCCGCGCCCGCGCCGCGGACGGCACCTGGGGTCCGTGGACCCCAGTGGAGCGCACCTGGAGCGAGGAGGGCATGCACGTCGGCCGCGCCGAGCTGCCCGCCGACTCCCGCGCCTGGCAGCTCCAGGTGGCCCCGGCCGAGGCGGCCGAGCGCGTCAGCTTCATCGAGGCCGAGGTCCTGACGGGCGAGCTGGAGACGCCCCCCGAGGAGACCTACGACCCCGCCGAGGAGGCCACCCCCCTGCCCGACCTGGGCGAGCTCATCGACCTCGACCTCGACGAGCCCCTCGAGGTGGAGGGCGTCCCGGAGGACGGCTTCGAGCAGTTCATCGAGAAGAGCCGGCCGGCCATCGTGTCGCGGGCGAGCTGGGGCGCCCGGGCGCCGCGCTGCAGCTACGGCAGCCACCGGCCCAACCGCCTGACCATCCACCACACCGTCACGCCCAACAACGACGCCATGAGCGCCCCCGCCCGCGTGCGCCAGATCCAGGCCTTCCACCAGAGCGGCCGCGGCTGGTGCGACATCGGCTACCACTTCCTGGTGGCCCGGGACGGCCGCGTCTTCCAGGGCCGGCCCCATGACCGCCTGGGCGCCCATGTGGCCAACGCCAACAGCGGCAACGTGGGCATCAGCTTCCTGGGGACGTACACCTCGGCCAACCCGACGGCGGCGCAGCTTCGGTCCGCCGCGGCCGTCGTCCGGTGGATCGCCACGTCCTACAACATCTCGCGCGATCGCACCCATGTGAAGGGCCACCGCCAGTACGGCGGGACGTCCTGCCCCGGCGACCGCCTGTACGCCCGCCTGCCCGACATCGTGCGCATGTCGCGCCAGGCCGACGGCGGCGGCAACGCGGGCGGCGGCGGCGGCAACGCGGCCCCCGCCCCCCAGGATGGCGTCCTGACGGGCATCATCCACGTCAACGGCGACACCGACCGCCGCATCGCCGGCGCCACCGTCCGCCTGGGCGACCGCAGCATGCGCACGGGCGCCGACGGCCTCTATCGCTTCCGCGTCCCGCCGGGCCGCTACAGCGTGCGCGTGAGCAAGGATGGCTGGCAGGCGGGCACCAGCAGCACCCAGGACGTCCGGTCCGGCCACACGCGCTGGGCCAGCGTCGGCCTGCGCCGGCCCCCCGCCGCCCAGCCCACCGGCAGCCTCGTCGGCGTCGTCTTCCAGGCCCCCGACGACACCCGCCGCCTGGCCAACGCCACCGTCCGCCTGTCCACCGGGCAGACCGTCCGCACCAACGACCACGGCGTGTACCGCGCCACCGTCCGCGCCGGCGACGTCCGCATCACGGCCACCAAGACCGGGTTCCGCGAGGCCAGCGTCACCCGCACCGTGCCCCGCGACGGCGAGATCTGGGGCAGCGTCGGCCTGCGGCGGCAGTAGCGTCCGCCGGGATTGCCGCCGGCCCGCCCTCCGGTGCAAGCTCTCGGAACGCCTGGAAAAACGCCGAGAGCTCCCCCATGGCCGAGAACAAGACCCAGCCCACCGACGCCTCGGTGGACGCCTTCATCGACGCCCTCCCCGACGCCCGCAAGCAGGCCGACGCCCGCTGGCTGCTGGCCCAGATGAGCGCGCTCTCCGGCGAGCCCGCTGTGATGTGGGGCCCCACCCTGGTGGGTTTCGGCCGCTACCACTACCGCTACGAGAGCGGCCGCGAGGGCGACTTCTTCCGCGTCGGCTTCTCGCCCCGCAAGGCCAGCCTGGTCGTCTACATCATGCCCGGGTTCGACGCCTACGACGGCCTGCTCGCCCGCCTCGGCCGCCACAAGACCGGCAGCTCCTGCCTCTACATCACCCGCCTCGACGCCATCGACCGCGAGGTGCTGACGAGCCTCATCGCCGCCTCCCTCGCCGCCATGGACGCCCGCTACCCGCGCGAGGCCTGACCCCCCGGCCCAGGCATCAGCGGAAGTCGTACAGGCCCGCCAGCTGGTCGAAGTCGACCGTCGACGTGTACCCGCCCCGCCCCCCGCCGAACGGCTCGATGCCCGTCAGCGCGCCCGTGGCGTCGAACACCGCCGGCCACTGGTAGTTGTAGTACTCGACGCCGTCGACCTGCCAGGTGTGGTACGGCGCGTGGCCAGCGTGCGGTCCCCACCACCCGATCTGCGCGGTCTTCGCCTGCGCCGGGATGTCGAACAACACGCGCCACAGGACGAAGGTGTTGAGCTCGAAGGCGACCCCCTCCACGAAGCCCTCGTCGTAGGCCTCCGCCTGCGCCAGCAGCAGCCCGGCGCGCACATCCGCCTTCGACATGCCGGCCAGCTCGGACGCCGCATACGCGTACGCCGCGACGTCGGAGGCCGTGAACAGGCCCGTGGAGTAGCCTGAGAACTCGTTGGTCCGCACCCAGACGGGCAGATCCGTCATCAGCTCGGCCGCGTACTCGGCGTCCGTCAGGTGGCTTCGAACCGTCTCGACCCGGTCGGGATGGCTGAACCGCTCGACGCAGCCGGTCAGTCCCCAACCGAGCGCTATCGCGAAGATGAGTAGCTGCATCGTCCCGGGCCTCCTCGCGCCTGGACCTACCAGAGCGTCTCCACCCCAAACACCTCGGCGGACGTCCCCAGCGCGCTCGTGCCGTGCTCGCCGCTGTACAGCGTGAAGGTCAGGTCGGCGACGCCCTCGAAGCGGCCGGCCTCGCCTCGGCGCAGGCGGACGACGCCCTCAACGGACTCACCCGCGCGGGTCAGCCCCTCTCCGAAGGGCACCTGGCCCATGGGGAGGTCGGCGCACGGGGTGACCCCATCGACGAGGTAGTGGTGGCGCCAGATCTCGACACCGGGGGAGCGTATGTCGACCGACCACGCCAGCTCGCCCGCCGGGCGCTCGTCCAGCAAGTCCTTCGGCAGCAAGATCGCCGTGTACGGCCGACGGTCAGCCACCCCGGCGAAGGTGCACGCCCGCATCGCCTCGATCGCAGCCGCCCCCGAGTACACCGCGACATGGCGCTCGTCGGCGTGCGGGTCGCAGGCATCGGCCGTCGGCAGAAGCCGCTCCCGTCGCTGCCAGTCAGGGCCGAGGCAGAAGGTGACGTCTTCCTCCGATCCGTCCGAAGCGCCTCCATCCTGCTCTTCAGCAGGCGCCTCGGCCTCCGCATCCATCATCGGCTGGGCGCCACGCACACCCGACTCGTCGCCACAGGCCAGCGGAAGAGCGGCCAGGGTCACGCTGGCCACGGTCGCTGCCACCTTCATCGATCGCCCTCCGCCCAGGTCAGCATGCAGCGACGGTAGTGGGCCCTCACACCCGCGACAAGTGCTCCGGCCAGTGTGGTCACCACACGACCGTCCGCCGGTGACGCAGCCCCGCCGATCGTTCAAGGCCGCACCCGCAGCACCGTCATCATGCCGTCGTCGGCGTGGGGCAGCAGGTGGCAGTGGGCCATCCAGTCGCCGGGCTCGTCGGGCCAGAGCTGCACGCGCACGCGCTGGCGGATGCCGACGTCGATGGTGTCTTCGACCCGCCGGTAGGGCGGGGGCGCGCCGTCGATGGACAGGATCTCGAAGCGCATGCCGTGGATGTGGAAGGGGTGGTGGCTGGCGGAGACGTTGCGGATCTCCAGGACGGGCCGCTGGCCCACGGCCACGCTGTCGATGGTCACGTCGGGGAAGCGCTCGCCGTTGATGAGCCAGACGCCCGTCCGGTCGGAGCCGGAGAAGGTGTAGATGAGGTCGCTGTAGGGCGGGTCCGCGCTGGGGGCGCCGCCGGGGTAGGGCAGCGCGAGGGGCGCGGGGGCGTCGGCGGGGGCCTCGACCACGACGTCGACGAGCGGCTCGGCCTCGGCGTAGGTGCGGCCGCCATTCAGCGACCAGGGCAGGCGGTCGAGGGTGAAGCCCTCGCGCCCCAGCAGCCACTCGAACTCGGCGCGGTCGCCGGGGGCCAGGACGACCACGTCCGGCGTCTGCGGCGCGGGCAGCAGGCCCTGGTCCCCGGCGATCTGGCGCAGGCCGGGCCAGGTCAGGGCCAGGTAGCCCGTGTTGCTGGCGTTGAGCATGCGCACCCGCACGCGCTGGCCGCCGCGCCCCGTCCACTGGACCGGGCCGGCCTCGCCGTTCACGGTCCAGCGGGCCGCGCGACCACCGTGGCCATGGGCCGGGCGGCCGGGGTCGCCGTCGGGCAGGTCGTCGGTCGCGGGCCTGTGCTCGTCATCGGCGTCGAAGACCAGCAGCACCTCGTCGTCGGCCGCGGGCTCGGCCGGATCGTCGACGATCAGCAGGCCATAGAGCCCGGCGTCCACCTGCTTCTCGGTGTCGAAGTGGGGGTGGTACCAGAAGGTGCCGGGGTGCAAGAGGTTGAATTCATAGGAGAACTGCCCGCCAGCGGGCACCGGCGCGCCCATCCAGGACACGCCGTCCATGGCCCAGGGCACCTGCACGCCGTGCCAGTGGATGGTCGTGGGGGCGGCCAGGCCGTTGGTCAGCTCCACCGTGAGGCGGTCGCCCACCTTCGCCCGAATGACGGGGCCGGGGCGCTGGCCGTTGTAGGCGTAGCGCAGGGGCGCCTCGCTGGTGCGCTCGGCCGTCAGGCGCACCCGCACGGCGTCGGGGGCGGGGTCGAGATCGGGGGCCGGGGCGGGCAGGGCGAGCGGGGCGACGCGCGCCTCGACGGGGGGCGCCGCCGGCCGCGTGGTGCAGCCGGCGGCGAGCAGGCCGAGCGTCCAGGTCCAGCGGCTCATCGGCGCACCTCCACCATCACCTGGTCGTCGACGGCCCAGCCGCGCTCGGTGGCGAGGGCCAGGGGGTAGGGCCGGTGGACGACGCGGGCCACCACCGTCGGCTCGGGGCAGCGCGTGCGGAACCGGTGGGTCGAGGTGTGGCGGGCCAGGGGCAGCAGGCGGTCGTCGCTGCGCACGTCGACGGCCCGGAAGTGGGGCACCATCTCGTTGCCCGCCGCGTCCACCAGCACCCGCGCGTAGGCGAAGCCCGGCGCCCCCGCCAGCCACGTCGCGTCCCCCAGCCAGGCGCGCTCGCCGGCGGGCAGCGGCTGGCTGAGCGTCACCGTGCCGTCCGGCGCGACGCTCGTCACCTCGGCCTCGCCGACCACCACCTCGACGGGCAGCCCCTTGGCCGCCGCCCCGAACGTCCCGTCCCCGAACGGCCCGAACCCTTCGTAATCATGGAACTCTCCGGTGCGGCGCGTGACGCGGATGACCATGCCGGCGGCCGCCTCGGGCCAGACGGCCCAGTCCTCGCCCCCCTCGCGCTGGGCACGGGCCCCCGCCCACCCCGGCAAGCTGTCGCCGCCGCTCGCGGCCAGGGGCTCGTCGCCACAGAACGCCTGCACCGTCACCAGCACCGCCCGCATGGGCTCCCCCGTGGGCAGGCCATGGCCGGCCCCCTGGTTGCGCAGCGTCACCCGGGCGACGAGCTCGCCGTCCACCACCTCGCGCTCGATGAAGAGCGCGGCGGCCAGGGCCAGCATGCCGCTGGCCGGCGTCCGGGGACCCACCCAGGTGTGGTGCCGCACCGCCCCCGCCGGCCGGACGAAGCCACCCTGGACTCCCACCAGCGCCAGGGGGAACGCCTGCAAGTCCCCCCCGTTGGCGACCTCGGGGGCCGGGGGCATGTGGCAGTCGTTGCAGGCCATCGCCTCGCCCAGCGCGCCCCCCTGCCACTCGGCCCAGGTGGTCTGGACGGGCAGGCGGCCGGACGGCCAGCGGTCGCGGTCGGCGGCCTGGGCCGGCTCGTGCTGGTGGCACCCCGCGCAGATGCGACCGTCGCGGAAGTGGTCCCGCTGGACGCTGCCCATGCGCGGGTTGGGGGAGTCATGGCTGGGGCCGAAGGTGAGCGGCAGGCGCCCGCCGGCGCCGAGGGAGATGGGGCCGTCCTCCACGGGGCGCAGCAGGCGCAGGCGGCCGGCCACGCCGGGGGCAGCCGCCTCCAGGTCCACGTCGGCGACGCGGTGGCAGACGTCGCAGTGCACCCCCGCCTCGAAGGCGCGGCCGGTGGCCTCGCTCAGCGCGCGGCCCCCCAGGCGGCCGTCGATGCCGGGGGCGTGGCAGTCGGCGCACTCCCCGCCGTCGGCCACGCCATCCGCCACCACGCAGCGCGGCCCCTCGCCCCCGCCCGGCAGCGGGCCCGGGCCGAAGCGCCCGCCCACCGCGGCGCAGGCCGCCGCGTCGAGCCGTCCGCTGGCCGTCCCCGCGTACAGATCGTGGACGGTCGGGTTGCTGGCCGAGCGCCGATGCGGCGACGCGTACCAGTCGTCGTTCAGCGTCAGGTGGCAGTGGCCGCACTGGGCGGTGCTCTCCCGGCGGCGCGGCTCGCCCGGATCCTGGAAGGCGTACGCGGGGTTGTCGGCCGTGCTGAAGCGCGCCAGCTCGATGAGGGCCGGGGAGCGGTCCTCGGGGTAGACGGTCATGCTGCGGATGCGGGCGTCGGGGTGGGACGCGATGATGACGGGCTCCTCGGGGCGGCTGCGATCGAGCACCAGGCGCGCGCGGCCGTCGGCGTCCGTCCGGGTGAATGCGTCGAGCCCGCCCTGCTGCACCCGGACGCCGGCCGCCGGCACGCCATCCAGCGTCACCTCCACCACCCAGTCATCGCCCTGCGCGCCGGCGTCGGGGGCGGCCGCGTCGGCGGGCGGGCCGGCGTCGGGCGGCGGCGCCCCGTCCACCGGCGGCCGGGCCGCGTCGGCCGGGGGCCGCGCGTCCGCCCCCTGATCGGCCACGATCCCCGCGTCCGGCGCCGCGGCGTCGCGGGCGGCCCGGGGCCCGTCATCACAGGCCGCCAGGGCCAGCAACCACCACAGCTTCCTCACCAATTGCACCCCCCGGTTGCTCCCGCGCCGCCAACCGCCCATGATCCCCCCATGACGGACGACGAGCGCAAGCTACCCACGGGCCGCCTCGGCCGCCTCGCGCGCCTGGCGAAGGTCGGCGCCCGCAGCGGGGCCAGTCTTATCATGGGCGGGGACTCCAACGCGGCCGCCAAGAAGGCCGCCGGGGTCCTGGGCGGGATGCGGGGCCTGGCCACCAAGGTGGGCCAGATGGCCAGCTACATCGACGGCGTGCTGCCCGAGCAGCACCGCGAGTCGTACGAGAAGTGGATGTCGAAGCTGCAGGCCTCGGCGCCCCGCTCGGCCCCCGAGGCCATCCGCGCCCAGATCGAGCTGGAGCTGGAGGCCCCCCTCCATGACCTCTTCGCCGAGTGGAGCGACACGCCGTTCGCCAGCGCCAGCATCGGCCAGGTCCACCGCGCCCGCCTGCACGATGGCCGCGAGGTCGCGGTGAAGGTCCAGCACCCGGGCATCCGCGACGCCATGGAGGCCGATCTCAAGAACGCCAGCTTCCTGGAGAGCACCGTCGGCGTGATGGCCGGCATGCGAAAATTCGAGTCAAAACGGGTCCTTGAAGAGGTCCGCGCCCGCTTCCGCGAGGAGCTGGACTACCGCCTCGAGGCCGAGCGGCAGACCGCCTTCCGCGCCCTGTTCGCCGGCGATCCCCAGGTCATCATCCCCGAGGTCATCGCCGACCGGTCCACGGGGGCCGTCCTCACCACCGAGCTGGCCTCTGGCCTGTCCCTCGACGCCGCCCGCGAGCGCCCGGAGGCCGAGCGCGCCGCCTGGTGCGCGACGCTCTGGCACTTCGTCTACAAGTCCAGCCTCATCGGGGGCCTCTTCAACGCCGACCCCCACCCGGGCAACTACTTCTTCCAGCCCGATGGCCGCGTCGTCTTCATCGACTTCGGCTGCGTGCAGGTGGTGGAGGATCGCCGGCGCCAGTACGCCCGCGGCATCCACGAGGCCGCCCACCAGCGGGATCCGGAGGCCTTCGCCCAGGCCACGCGCACCATGCTCGACCTGCAGGGCGGCAGCTACGAGCCGCGCGCCATCGCCTATGTGCGCGCCTGCTTCGAGCCCGTCTGGGGCCAGCCCTTCCGCATCACCCGCGAGTACGTCGGCCAGCTCGTCGAGGACATGAAGCAGCTCGCCCTCGACTTCCGCAAGGGCAAGGACGACGGCTATGTGCCCTTGCCGCCTGGACTTTTCTTCCTGAACCGCCTGCAGTTCGGCTTCTACTCGGTGCTGGCGCGCCTGGACGCCGAGGCGGACTACATGGGCGTCGAGCGGGCGTTCCTGGGCCTGCCGCCCCTGCCCGCCTGACGTCAGTCCCCCTCGCCCACCACCGTGCGGCCGAAGGGCGTCGTCGGGTCGATCAGGTAGCCGAGCACCACCGTCGCGAAGGCGCCCTTGGGGAGCGTGAAGCCGACGACCAGATCGTCGCCCTCCGGCTCGGCCGTGAAGTCGGCCGGCACGATGCGGGCGACGCGGCGCGTGCCGTCGGCGAACCGGCCCAGGACGTGGCGCTGGTCGGGCGTGAGGCCCAGGGCGTCCAGCGCGGCGGCCTCGGCCACGGCGGCGTCGGCCTCGGCGGCCCACGTCTTCGGCCCGGGCAGCGGGCCCGTGGGATCCACCTCCCCGGCCGCGACGCGGGGCCCATCCACGTCGGGCTCGGCGCAGACGAACAGGCCCCCCGTCTCGCGCTTGCGCAGGATGTCCCCGGCGATGGCGGTGTGCAGGGCCCCCGCCGCCACCCGCGCCCCCAGCCAGTGGTTGAACACCGCCGACTGCACCACGCTGGCCAGGAACTTCGGATCCTTCACCCGCCGGCGCGGGTGGTTGAGCAGCCGCAGGCCGTCCGCCAGCCCGAAGCGGCCGAACCGCTGGGCCCCGAAGTAGTTGGGCAGCCCGGCCCGCAGGCCGTCGACGAGCGCGGGCAGGTGCTCGGGGTGCCGCACGCCGGTGATGCGCACGCGGAAGCGGTTGCCCGCCAGGTGGCCCATCCGCAGCTTCTGGCCGTGCTGGGCGACCTGCAGCAGCGTCAGGCGCTCCTCGCCCGGATCCACGGGCGGCGCGGGCAGCGAGAACCACTGCGTCGTGATGGCGTGGCGATCCTTGCGGCCCGCCATGCCCACGTCCCGCGGATCGACGCCCGCGGCCGCCGCGAGCAGCTCGCGCACCTCCACCGAGTTGAGCCCCACCTTGCGGATCTGGACGAACCAGTGGGTGCCCTCGCCCGACGGCGCGTAGGCCGCCAGCTCGTCTACCTCGAAGTGCTCGGGATCATTGTGGATCTCGCCGCCGACGCCCGCGAGGGGCGCCGTCGACAGGGGGCAGTGGGGGCCGGCGGGCAGCGGGGGCTCGATCACCCCTCGGTGGCCTCTTCGGCGGCCACGTCGGCGGCGATGCGCCGATCGAGGAGCTCGGCCAGATCGAGCACCTGGACCTCGTCCTCCTTGCTGCGGGCCTTCACGCCGTCCTCGACCATGGTCATGCAGAAGTTGCAGGCCACGGCGATGACGTCGGGCTTCTTGGCCAGCAGCTCATCCGTCCGCACGTAGTTCATGCGGGTGCCGATGTCCATCTCCATCCACATCTGGCCGCCGCCGGCGCCGCAGCACAGGCCGCGCTGGCGCGCGCGATCCGCCTCGATGCGCTTCACCTTCGGCATCGCGTCGATGATGTCGCGCTGGGGGTCGTAGATCTCGTTGTACCGGCCCAGGTAGCAGGAGTCGTGGTAGATGATGGTCTGCTCGCCCTGGTCCTGATCGAGCTTCAGCTTCCCCTCGCTCATGAGCTTCGCCAGCAGCTCCGAGTGGTGGATGACCTCGTACTGCCCGCCGAACTGGCCGTACTCGTTCTTGAGCGTGTTGAAGCAGTGGGGGCAGTGGGTGACGATCTTCTTCACGCCGCTGCTGTTGAGCGTCTCGACGTTCTGGGTCGCCAGGTTCTGGAACAGGTACTCATCGCCCAGGCGGCGCGCCGAGTCGCCGGTGCAGCTCTCGTCGTTGCCCAGGATGGCGAAGTCGACGCCGGCCTTCTTCATGAGGCGCGAGACCGACTTCGTGACCTTCTGGGCGCGGTTGTCGAAGGCCCCGGCGCAGCCCACCCAGTACAGGTACTCGGCCGGCTTCTCGGCGTCCCACAGCGGAATGTCGAGGCCATCCGCCCACTTGACGCGATCGCGCTTGTTCATGCCCCAGGGGTTGCCGCGGCGATCCATCTTCTTGAGGGCGCCGTCGGCGCCGTGCCCCACCGAGCCCTGGCCCATGGTCAGGTAGCGGCGCATGTCGACGATGGCGGGGATGTGCTCGTTGCCGACGGGGCAGACCTCCATGCAGGCGCGGCAGGTGGTGCACGACCAGAGCACGTCGGGATCGATGATGCCCTTGTTGTCGGGGGTGGTCAGCAGCACCGCCCCGTCCTCGGCCAGGTCGAACTTCTCGCCCCGCTTCTTCCAGCGGTCCTCCATGTGGTGCTTCAGGTCGACGATGATGTGCATCGGCTTGAGGGGCTTGCCGCTCAGCGCCGCCGGGCAGTTGTCGGTGCAGCGGCCGCACTCGGTGCAGGCCAGGCCATCGAAGACCTGCTTCCAGGAGAGATCCTCCAGGTTGCGGGCGCCGAAGTACTCCGGGGCGTTCTCCTCGTCCTCGATGTTGATCTCCATCTTCCGCAGGGCGCCCTTGGGCTCCAGCGACATGAAGAAGATGTTGAGGGGGGCGCCGAACACATGGCTGTGCTTGGAGTAGGGGACGTAGTTGGTGAAGGCCAGCAGGTTGGCCAGGTGCAGCCACCAGGCGCCCTTGTAGATGAGGGCGACGGTCTCCGTCTCCAGGCCGCTGAACGCCGACGCGAACAGGCCGCTGAACCAGATGTAGGGCTTCGCCTCGGCCATGCCGGGGGTCAGCGCCATCTGGGCGCCGGTCTGGATGGCCTCGAAGAACATCAGGCCGAAGATGAAGGCCAGGGTGTAGAGGGCATCGCGGGTGAGGGGCAGGCGGGCCGGCTTGATGATGGTGCGGTTCACCAGGGCCATGCCCAGGCCGACGATGCACAGGAAGCGGAAGGTGTCGGCGAGGCCCTGGTAGGGGCCGTCGCTGCCCGGCAGGTGGAACGGCCCGCCCGGCTGGTTGCCCAGGATCACGTCGAACATGCGGAACGTGCCGTCGAGCACGAAGTTCGTCGTGTCCACGGACAGCACCACGAAGGCGCCGAAGATGAACATGTGCAGCACGCCGCTGTACGTGTAGCCGTTGCGCGGCAGCCGCTTCTGGCCGAGCACGTAGACCATCACGTTCTTGATGCGCTGGGGGATCTCGTCCCAGCGGATCTCGGGGCGCTTCGCCAGCTTGACCTGCTTGAAGCGCATCACGAAGGCGTTGATGACGCCGAACGTGGCCACGCCCATGAGCAGGGCGAATGCGATGACGCCCAGCCAGGACGCGATCGGGTGGTGGGCCATGGGGTCCTCCCTGGATGCGAGCGCCCGCTTTTACCACGCGCCCGCGGCGGCGGTCGACCTTGAGGTGCCTGGATGACGCGCCGCGTTGGCGGGCGGTCGCGGGGGGCGCGCGGGCCACGGCGCCGTCGACCGGAAATACTACCCTTTTCAACAGGTTGTGCGACGGTGCACCCCGGATGCCGGGAGGTCGTGGGTGAGGCAGGCGGGGGTGAGGCGGCGGACGTGGGCCGCGCTGGCGGTGCTCTGGTTCGCCCTCGTGGCCCTGGGCTGGGGCCTGTACGCCCGCCACCGCCTCGACGCCGCCGACCGCCGGGCGGCCGACCGGGCCCGCTGGCTCGCCGCCATCCGCGCCGTGGAGGCCCCGCCCGCGCCCCCGGCCGGGCCCCCGCCCGACGACGATCTGGAGGCGCGCCTGATGGGCCATGTGACGGCCCTGGCCTACGAGCGCCACCGCCCCGCCGACCGGGCGCGCGCCCGCGGCTACCTGGCCCACCACCTCCAGCGGCTCGGCTACCGCCCGGCCCTGCTGGCCTTCAAGGAGGGGGTGAACCTGGAGGTCGAGCGGTCCGGCCTCGACGCCGGCGCGGGGGCCATCCTGGTGGGCGCCCACTACGACACCGTCTTCGCCTCCGAGGGCGCCGACGACAACGCGTCGGGGGTGGCGGCCGCCCTCGAGCTGGCCCGCCTGCTCCAGGCCCCCACCCCGCGCGCCCTGCGCGTCGTCTTCTTTGACGCCGAGGAGCAGGACTACGCCGGCAGCCGCGCCTACGCCCGCAGCGACGCCCGCGTCGCCGACCTGCGCGGCGTCGTCGTCCTCGACATGATCGGGGTGACGTGCCGGACGCCCGGCTGCCAGCAGCACCCCCACGGCCTGCCGGTGCGCGCCCCCGACGTGGGCGACTACCTGGCCCTCATCGGCGACCTGGAGCACCTCGACCTGCTGCGCGCCTTCCACGCCGCGCCGGTGGGCCCCCGAGTCTTCGCGCTGCCGGTGCCGGCCAAGGGCATGCCCCTGCCCACGACCCGCCGCAGCGACCACGCGGCCTTCTGGGATCGGGGCGTCGGGGCCGTCCTCGTCACCGACACGGCCGAGCTGCGCAACCCCCGCTACCACCTGCCCGGCGACACGCCCGACACCCTCGATCCCGCCTTCCTCACCGGCAGCACCCGCCGCCTGGTGGGGGCGGTGGAGATCCTGCTGGGGGCGAGCCCGTTGAAGCCGGCGCCCCCGGGCCCCAGACTCGTCTCACCCACGCCGACCGCGGAGCCTCCATGAGCCGACTGACCGCCACCCTCGCCGTGCTGCTCCTGGCCGCCCTGGGCCTGACCGTGTGGCTGCTGGTCGACCGCCAGGATCCGCCGCCCCTCAAGCCCGCCCGGCAGGACGCCGCCCCCGCCACCAGCGGCGCCGCGGCCCTCCCCGCCCCGCTGCCCGCCCTCGGCGGCGGCTTCGACGTGAGCGACGAGGCCCGCCGCCTCGCCCACGAGGCCACCCCCCGCGCCGTGGCCGGCCGGGCCGCCATGCGCACGGCCATGCAGGTCGCGGGGGAGCGCCGGGTGATCGTCGACGTCGCCGGCATCCGCGCCACCGCCCCCGGCCAGGCCGCCTACCGCTGCCTGCTCGTCCAGGCGAAGGACGAGATGGACCGCCTGCGCAGCCGCTCGGGCTTCGATCCCCTGGCCCAGGTGGACGAGATGGCCGTCATCGACGGCCTGCCCTTCGCCCGAGGCCGCTACGAGGGCGTCGACTGGGAGAAGATGCGCCCAGGCGACGGCGCCACCGCCGAGCCCCATGGCGAGAAGGGCATGCTCTACCTGGACGGCGACCGCGGCGTGGCCGTGTGGGACGGCCAGATCCTCATCGGCGACGGCAACCGCGACCAGCTCGAGGCCGCCCTCGACCGCATCGAGGGGCGCATCCCGGCCGACCCCGACATCGAGCCCCTCGCGGGCACCTCGGGCCAGCTCAAGGCCGACGACCTCTTCGAGGTCCTGCCCATCGCCTACGACGTCGCCGAGCCCGTGCGCACCTACCTGGAGGAGCACGGCGGCCCGCTCACCTTCGCGGTGGCCGTCGCGGCCGATGGCGTCCGCGTCTCCGTCCACTTCCAGGGCGACGAGGAGCTGCAGTCCACCCTCGGCGCGGCGCTCGAAGCCGCCCGCGGCGGCGGCGTCGTCGAGGAGCTGCGCGAGCGCTTCGGCGACCTGCTCAAGAACATGGAAATCAAGAAGGAAAACGATGGGTTGCTGGTGCAGGTCTTCGCGCCCATGGCCGCCCTGCAGCAGCTCATGGGGCCCTGCGCGCTGGAGGGGGAGGAGCCCTAGACCAGCAGCCGCGCCAGGGCCCTGCCGGTGATGAGTTTACGGCCGAGGCGCGCGCGATCGATGCGCCAGGCGCCGTCGCCGCAGCGGATGAACGCCCGGCCGCCGCGGACGAACGGGGTGCCGGGGGCCAGCGCCTCGAACTTGTCGGCCGCCTCGGGCCGCCCGGCGTAGAGCACCAGCAGCTCGCCCCCGAGGCCCGTGAACGCCCCCGGCCACGGGGCGCTGGCCCGCACCAGGGCGTCCACCTGGACCGCCGACCGGCCCCAGTCCACCTCCAGATCGTCGCCGGGCACGAGCGGCGCCCACGTCACCGTCCCGGTCTGCGGGTGCAGCGGCAACGCCTCGCCGTCGACGAGGCGCCGGGCCACCGCCGCCAGGTGCTCGGCGGCCTCCCCCTCGATGCGATCGGCCAGGTGCCCCCCCGACTCGCGGGGGCCGATGGGCACGGGCACGCGCAGGAGGACATCCCCCTCGTCCAGGCCCGCGGTCAGGGCGTGCACGCAGATGGCCGTCTGCGCGTCGCCGGCCCGCACCGCCCAGTGCACCGGATCGGGCCCCCGCCAGCGGGGCAGATCGCTCGGGTGGGCGTTGATGCCCGGGGCCAGGGCCAGCACCGAGGGCGGGATGACGCGGGGGTAGAAGCCGGCCACGATGAGGTCGGGGGCCAGCGCCGCCAGCGCCGCGACCACGGCCGGATCCGCCAGGTCGGGCAGCAGGAAGCGGGGGACGCCGGCCAGCGCCGGCAGGAACCGCGCCCAGCCCGGCCCGCCCGTGCGCCCGTGCACCACCCCCACGGGCCGGAGGCCGCGGGCCAGCAAGGCGAGGCCCCCACGGGGGTCGCCGAAGTACAAGACCCGCTGCCCCTGGACGGCGAGCGAACGCGCAGCCGCATCAGCCATGGCTTCCTCCGGTCGACGGTCGGCGATGTTGGCTTCGCGGTCGCCGCGGCGTAAAACAAAAAGGAACGACGAGGCGGAACGGACCGGCGCGCGTGGCAGAGCTCGAGGTGGACAAGCAGCTGGAGGGCAAGCTCTTCCAGCTCCTCGAAGACGAGGCCCGGGTCCGGCTGGGGCAGCTCGTGCTGCTGCGGCGTCGCAGCCGGGCGACGGGCATCACGCTGCTGCACGCCGCCCTGAACGCCGGCCTCGTCGAGCCGCAGCTCGCCCGCGAGCTGGCCGCGGCCGCGGGCCTGCCCGGGCCCACCGCCTCCCCGGCCGACGCCACTGGCGACGCCCTCGAGGTCGAGTCCGTCGACCTGGAGCCGGTGACGGCCGAGAAGCTCAGCCCGGCCGCCCCCGGCCGGCCCCTGCCCATCCTGCGGCCGCCGCCGTTGCCCCCGGGCGCCCGCCGGGTGGAGCCGCGCACGCCCACGCCCCCGACGCCCAGCCGGCCCGCGGGCCCCCGGCGCACCCTCGACATCCTGCCGTCCCACGCCCGGCAGACGCTGGAGGAGATCTCCCCCGAGGACGAGACGGGGCCCTTCGACGTCATCGACGACGGCTACGACGACGAGGCCGATCCGCCCGTCTCGGTGCGCGACGCCGTGCGGCGGACGGAGCGCGATCCCCGCGCCGAGGTCGTCGACACCTCGTGGCGCGACACCGAGCCCCCGTCCATGGCGGGCAACGACGAGTCGGTGGACATCGCCCTGCCGCCCCTGGCCGACGCCTCCACCCGCTACGCCCTCGGCGCCGAGCTGGGCCGCGGCGGCATGGGGCAGGTCCTGGAGGCCGACGACCTCACCCTGGAGCGGCCCGTCGCGCTGAAACTCCTTTTCGATCAAGACGATCCGGCCCTCTGCGCCCGCTTCGTGGACGAGGCCCGCGTCACCGGGCAGCTCCAGCACCCGAGCGTCCCGCCCGTCTACGAGCTGGGCCGGCTGGGGGACGGCCGCCTGTTCTTCGCGATGAAGCGCATCGAGGGACGCACCCTCCGCGACATCATCGAGGACCTTCGCGAGGGCGTGCCCGAGACGGTGAAGGCGTTCGGCCGCGTGCGCCTGCTGACCATCTTCGCGCGCATCTGCCGGACGATCGCCTACGCCCACAGCCGCGGCGTCATGCACCGGGATCTCAAGCCCGACAACATGATGCTGGGCGAGTTCGGCGAGGTCACCGTCATGGACTGGGGCCTCGCCAAGCCCTTCGAGGCCCCCGAGCGGCCGTCGGGCGCCGTGCGCCGGGTCACCCGCGGCCGGTTCTCGACCCAGGCCGGCGACGTGACGGGCACCCCGCACTACATGGCCCCCGAGCAGGCCACGGGCGACGTCGAGGCCCTGGGCTCCCACACCGACGTCTACAGCCTCGGCGCCGTCCTCTACGAGCTCCTCACCCTGGAGCCCCCGTTCGACGGCCCCGACTCCCGCGCCATCCGCAACCAGGTCGTCAACGAGCCGGTCATCCCGCCGGCCGCCCGCACGCCGGGCCGCCCCGTGCCGCCGGGCATCGAGGCCCTGTGCCTGGCCTGCCTCGCCAAGGATCCGGCCGACCGCCCCGCCTCCGCGGCCAGCATCGCCGACCAGGTGGAGGAGTTCCTGGAGGGCGAGCAGGACCGCGCCCGCAAGTCCGCCGAGCGCGAGCGCCTGGCCGCCGAGGGCCGCGCCGCCGCGGAGCGCTATCGCGCCGCCGAAGAGGAGCACCAGAAGCTGCGCACCCGCGCCGCCCTGCACCGCGCCCGCATGGCCCCCGGCACCCCCGACGCCCAGCGCCGCAAGCTCTGGGAGCTCGAGGATCAGGCCGACGCCGCCGGCCTCGCCGCCGCCCGCGCCCTGTCCGAGGCCCTGGCCGGCCACCACGCGGCCCTGGGCGTCGACGGCGATCACGCCCCCACGCGGCTGGCCCTGGCGGAGCTGTACTACGGCGCCTTCATCACCGCCGAGCACGCCGACGACCGCCTGGGCATGGCGCACTACGAGAACCTGGTGAAGGCCTTCGACACCGATGGCCGCTTCACGGCGCTGCTGAAGGGCGACGGCCAGCTCGAGATCGGGCGCCTGCCGGACGGCCTCAAGGCCACGCTCTACACCCTGCAGGAGGTGGATCGGGTCAGCCGCCCGGTGCGGCCCCAGGAGCTGCGCACGCCGGTGCGCCTCGATCCCATCCCCATGGGCAGCTACCTCATCGCGCTGTCGGGCCCGGGCCTCTCCCCGACACCCGTGCCGGTCTACGTCAGCCGCCGGGAGCGCGTCCGCCTGCGCCTGCGGCTCTTCCCCGACAACGTGGTCGGCGCCGGCTTCGTGCACGTGGCCGGCGGCCCCGCCCGGGTAGGCGGCGACGCGATGGCCCAGCTCGCCCGCCCCGCGGAAGTCGTTGAAGTGCAAGACTTCTTCCTCGCCCGCGAGGCCGTGACGGCGGGGGAGTACCTGGAGTTCCTGCTCGACGTGCTGGCGGCGAGCGGCCCCGCGGCGGTGCTCGCCCGGGTGCCCCGCGCCGGCCCCAAGGGCCCCCCGCTCTGGCCCACGGACGCCGACGGCCGCCCCACGCTGCCGGCCATCGACGTCCTCGGCCACCGCTGGCACCCCGAGTGGCCCATCGTCTCGGTCAGCGCCCAGGACGCCGTGGCCTACTGCGCCTGGCTGAGCGAGCGCCGCAGCGAGCGCTACCGCCTGCCCACCGAGGTGGAGTGGGAGAAGGCGGCCCGCGGCGCCGACGGCCGGCTCTTCCCCTGGGGCAACCGCTGGGATCCCTCGTTCTGCCACATGGGCGTCAGCCGGGAGGGCCCCCCCGACCGCGATCCCGGCGAGGGCTTCCCGCTGGACGAGAGCCCGTACGGCCTGCGCGGCATGGCCGGCGGCGCGAGCGAGTGGACGGCCTCCTGGCTCGACGAGTCCCAGGAGCGGCGCGTGGTGAAGGGCGGCCACTGGGCCGCCAGCCCGGTGGAGTGCCGGGCGGCCAGCCGCTTCGGCCACCTGGCCTGGCAGGTCCTGCCCACCCTGGGCTTCCGCGTCGCCCGCGACGCCCCCGGCTGAGGGCGAAACCTCTCATGAGATCAACGGCTTGACGGATCCCACCCAGCGCCGGGCCCGCCTGCGCGAGGTGGCGCTCCTCTACGGCCTCACCCTCCTCGCCTCCGGGGGGCTGACGGCGCTGCAAGGGAGCATCGGCTGGATCCGCGGCTACCTCACCACCATCGTCGCGGGCCTCTTCATCTTCCTGCCCCTCGAGATCCTGCAGCGGCGCGGCGAGGATCCCGCCGATCTGGGCATCCACGCCCGGCAGCCCGGCCGCGCGCTGCGCTGCTTCCTGCTGGTCTCGGTGGTCGTCTTCCCGCCCTACCTGCTGGTCTTCCACGGCTGGCAGACGTCCTGGCTGGAGCACCGCCTGGAGCCCGGGCAGGCCCGGTTCGACCGCTGGCCCTCGGAGCTGCAGGACGCGCCGCGCCTGGCCCAGCCCGCCGAGGGCGACGTCTGGCTGCACACCCAGGAGAACCGCCTGTGGGTGCAGTGGCGCCTGCCCGCCGGGCAGCGCTTCGCCGTCGACGTCACCTCCCCCACCCCCCACGTCGTGCAGGGCTCCCACCTCATCACGGCGCAGCGGCCCGACGGGGTGCGGCTGGAGGGGGGCAGCGATGGCCGCGTCGCGGTGGACGTGCCCGGCGCGACGCTGAAGGTGGCCGTGGAGGCGGGGGGCGACGCCCTCCCCGCGGGCCGCCTGCGCCTGGGCACCGCCCTGGTGGCCGCCGGCGACGTGCCCTACCAGGCCCAGCGCTCGTGGTGGTGGCTCATCGAGCTCATCCTCGTGCAGCTGCTGCTCGTCGCCCTGCCCGAAGAGCTCTTCTACCGCGGCTACCTGCAGACGCGGCTCGACGGCCTGGTGGGCCGCGACCGGCGCGTGCTCGGCGTGCAGGTCAACCTGCACAGCCTGGTGCTCACCAGCGCCCTGTTCGCCATCGGCCACATCGTGACCATCCCCCACCCGGCCCGCCTGGCCGTCTTCTTCCCCAGCCTGCTCTTCGGGTGGATGCGGCGCGCGACGGGCGGCATCGCCGCGCCCATCGCCTTCCACGCCGCCTGCAACCTGCTCGTCGACGTGGTGGCCCGCTTCTACGCCGGCTGAACCTGTTACCCTTCGGTATCAGCCCCCGCGCGGGTCCGCGGCGCGCCCGCTGGCACGGACCTTGAGACGAAGCGGGTGTGGAAGGAGGACGCCATGAACATCCACAAGATCCTGGTCCCCGTCGACTTCTCGAGCTGCTCCCGCGCGGCCCTGGAGGCCGCCACCGACATGGCGGCGAAGTACGGCGCCAGCGTGGAGGCCGTCCACGTCCACGAGCCGCCCTACGCCGTCGGCCATGTGACGGTGCAGGTGCCCGGCATGGGCGAGGTCGCCATGATCGACTTCATGCACGGGCAGGCCCAGAAGCTCCTCGACGAGATGCTCGCCGACTGCCACGCCCCCGGCGTGACCGTCACCCGGACGCTGCTGGCCGGGCTGCCCGAGAAGCTCATCGTGGAGCACGCCCAGGAGGGCGGCCACGACCTCATCGTGATGGGCACCCACGGGCGGCGCGGCTTCAGCCGGTTCCTCATGGGCAGCGTCACGGAGCGCGTCCTGCGCCTGGCCCCGGCCCCGGTCCTCGTCGTCCGGGACCACTACGGCGAGGATCAGAAGGCGTAGCCGGCCGTGACCACCGCGGTGGGCGCGGCCGCAAGGCCCTGATCCTCATACAGAAACGCGCCCCCCTGCGCCCGCAGCAGGAAGTGGCGCTCCGTCAGCAGCCCATAGCCCACCATGGCCTCGGCGGCCGCCCCCAGGCGGTCGCCATGGCTGCGCCAGTCCCCCGGATCGTCCACCCGGACGCGGCCCCGCGCCGACAGCGTGAGGGTGTGCGTCGGCGGCCGCCCGGCCCGATCGGGCCCGAGCAGCCAGACCGTCACGCCCGCGCCGCCGAGGGGCGCGAGGATGGGCAGCCCAAAGAGCACCTCGATGGAGACGCGCTCATGGGCGAACCAGCCGAACTCGACGCGGAGCAGCTCCGGGATGCCGATGCCCGCCGCCACGAAGGCGTCGACGGGCTTCGCGGCGGCGGGCGTCGCCAGGGAGGCGACGGCGACGGCGAGGGCGGGGAGGGCGCGGATCATGGCAGCTCCTCGCGGGGCTACCAGAGGCTGCCCCGGTGCTCGAGGCCCAGGCTGAGGGTGGGGGTGGCCGCGTTGGAGGCCGCGTAGGCGACCCCCTCGAAGCCCCCCGCCAGAGCCCAGGCGGGTGAGAACCACCAGGATACGCCGATCCCGACGCCGAGGTAGCGGGTCTGCCCCGCCCCGGCGACGTTCGTCACCTCCACCTCGCCCATGGGCTCGTGCAGGTTCAGGTGAAAGTCGAGCTGCACCGTCGGCGTCGTCTGCCAGCCGAGCTGGGCGCTGCCGATGATGACGGGATCGAGGCCCGTGCGGCCGCTCAGGCGCAGCCCCCCGGTGGCCGCCAGCCAGCCGAAGGACAGGGGCTGCCCCACCTCCAGGGCGGCCGTCGCGAACCGCGTCGCGACCGTCGGCACGTACACGAAGTCGACGCCCTCGGCCTGCCCCGTGCCCAGGACCTCCTCGCCCACGTCCGGGGCCTCGCCCGCCGTCACGGCCAGGGCCAGGCGCGTCTGCCCCACCGGCAGCCCGGCCCGCAGGCCCAGCGAGAGCGGCCCCACGTACGTCGTGCTCTCGTCGCCGTAGCGCGCGAACCCGATGGGCGTACCGGCGACCAGCAGCGTGAGCCCCTCGACGAGCCCCAGCTCCCCATAGACGCTGAGCGCCTCGTCCACGAAGAGCTCGGGCAGCTCCTTCACGTCGCCGTCGGCCGTGTAGACGCCCTTGCCGATCAGGCTGCGCCCCCAGACCTTCACGTACAGATCGCCCGCGGGCTGCGTCCAGCCCGCCGCCTGCGCCCCGCCGCCCGCCAGGGCGAGCAGGGCCACCATCCACCGCGTCATGTCGACTCCCGACCAGCATCCGCCGGCGTGCGCCGGCCCAAGAGGACGAACTCTACGTTGCCCCGCGTCCCAGGTAACACCGACCGGTCCACGGCCACGACGTCGAGGCCCAGCGCCACGGCCTCGCCCCGGGCCTCCGCCAGCGTCCGCTCCCAGAGGGCCGGGTCGCGGACGATGCCGCCCGTCCCCACCTCGTCGGCCGCCACCTCGAACTGCGGCTTCACCAGCAGGCAGGCCAGCCCCCCCGGCCGCAGGCGCTCGACTGCGGGGCCGAGCACCCGCCACAGCGACGTGAACGACACGTCCGCGACCAGCAAGTCGATGATCTCCGGCACGTTTTCGGCCGAGATGGCGCGGGCGTCGGTGCGCTCCAGGTTCACGACGCGGGGATCGCCCGCCAGCCGCCAGTCCAGGTGGCCGTGCCCGACGTCCACGGCGTAGACCCGCGCCGCCCCCCGCTGGAGCAGGCAGTCGGTGAAGCCCCCGGTGCTCGCCCCCACGTCCAGGCAGACGAAGCCGGTCGGATCGACGCCATGGGCCTCCAGGGCCCCGTCGAGCTTGTGCCCGGCCCGGCTCACGAAGGCCCGCGCGGCGCGGCCCTTGAGGCGCAGCGGCACCTCGGCGGCGACCAGCTCGGCGGGCTTGTCCACCCGGCGCTCGCCCGCCACCACCTGCCCCGCCATGACGAGGGCCCGGGCCCGGGCCAGATCCGGGGCCAGGCCGCGGGCCACCAGCAGGGCGTCGACGCGCTGCCGCTTCGCCATCAGCAGGCGGTTGAAGTGAGCAGACCGAGCACCTGGCGAGTGCAAGGAGGAAGACCGCAGGCAATGCTGAGCATTGTCGAGGACTTCGGACGACGCAGCAGATGGCCCGCGCGCGCCGGCGATGCGACGGGGGCTTCCTTCAACATCCTGTTAAACCGTGCGGTGGGCGATGCGATCGACGAAGGCCACCAGGGGCGTCGCCCGGGCGCCGAGGCCGCCGAAGGCCCCGCGGGCCGCCTCGGCCGTGCGCTCCAGGCGCGCCTGCACCTCGGCGCGGGAGAAGTGGTGCAGGTAGGAGCGGCCGTCGGGCTCGGCGTCCTGCTCGGCGTCCAGCAGATCGTCGGTGATCTGGAACAGCAGCCCCAGCTCGCGCGCCCCGGCCCGGATGGCGGCCACCTCGTCCGCCTCGCCGCCCACGGCGATGGCCCCGCCCTCGGCCGCCGCGGTGATCAGCGCCCCGGTCTTCTGCCGCTGCATGGCCTCCAGCGCGACGGGATCGCCCACGCCCGCGATGTCGGCCACCTGCCCCGCGACCATGCCGGCCCCGCCCGCCGCGCGGACGAGCAGCCCCACGAGCCGCTGCGCCGTCATCGCGTCGCCGATGCGCGCCACGGCGGCGAAGGCCTCCGTCAGCAGCGCGTCGCCCGCCAGGATGGCCGTCGCCTCGTCGAACGCCTTGTGGCAGGTGGGCCGGCCGCGGCGCTCGTCGTCATCGTCCATCGCCGGCAGGTCGTCGTGGACGAGGCTGTAGGTGTGGACCAGCTCGACGGCCAGCGCCCAGGGCAGCGCCGGTCCGGCCAGGCCCGCCACCGCCTCCGCCGCCAGCAGCGCCAGCGCGGGCCGCACCCGCTTCCCGCCGCCGAAGAAGGCGTGCCGGGCGGCGGCCAGCAAGCGCGGCGGCCAGTCCAGCTCCGCGAAGTACGCCTCGGCGTACGCCTCGAACCGCCCCACCAGGACCTTGAGCTGCACGTCGGCCATCACTCGTCCTCCTCCAGGCTGGCCTTGAGCTCCTCGATGCGGCGCTCGGCGCCCTCCAGCATCCCCGCCCCCTGGCGGGCCAGCTCGACGCCCCGCCCGTACATGGCCAGGGCGTCATCCAGCGACAGCTCCTCGGCCTCCAGCCGGCCGACGAGCGCCTCCAGCTCGCCCAGGACCTCCTCGAAGCCGGGCTCCTTCTTCTCGGTCTTCCTGGCCATCAGCCCTCCTCACCCGGCCCGCTCCGGCCCGTGACCACCGCCTGCAAGCGGCCGGTTTCCAACAAGATTTCGAGCTCGTCCCCCGCCACCACGGCGTCGAAGCGCCGCACCACGCGGCCGCCCTGGCGGGTGATGCTGTAGCCGCGGGCCAGGACGCTCAGGGGCGAGAGCGCCTCCAGCCGCGCCAACGCCAGGCTCAAGGCCTCCCGCGCCGCCACCAGGCGCCGCTCCCCGGCCCGGTGCAGGCGGGCCTGCGCCCCCTCCAGCCGGCCCCGCGAGCGGGCGAGCCGGGCCCCGGGCTCCGCGGCGGCCAGCCGCCGACGCAGCACCTCCAGCGACCGGCGCCGGGCCACGATGCGGGCCCGCGTCGACGCCTCCAGGCGGCTCACCGCGCGCTCCAGCCGCCGCCCCGCCCGCTCCACCCGCGCCTCGAGCGCCCGCGCCAGCCGCCGCTCCTGCAGCGCGAGGGTGTAGAGCAGCGCGTCGCGCTCCGGCACCGCCAGCTCCGCCGCCGCCGACGGCGTGGGCGCCCGCCGATCCGCCACCAGATCCGCGATGGTCGTGTCGGTCTCGTGCCCCACGGCGCTGATGACCGGCTTCGGGCAGGCCGCGATGGCCCGCGCCACCATCTCGGTGTTGAAGGCCCAGAGCGACTCCAGGCTCCCCCCGCCGCGCCCCACGATGATGACGTCCACGTCCGGCCGCCGGCCGAGCACCTTGAGGGCCCGCACGATGTCCGGGGCGGCGTCCACGCCCTCCACGGTGCACGGCGAGATCACGATGGGGATCTGGGGGCTGCGGCGCTGGATGACCGCCTCGATGTCGCGCCGGGCGGCCCCCACCGCGCTCGTCACCACCCCCACGGCCCGGGGCAGGAAGGGCAGCGCCCGCTTGCGCTCGGGCGCGAAGAGCCCCTCGGTGAGGAGCTGCGCCTTCAGCGCGTCGAACGCCGCCTGCAGCCGCCCCTGCCCCGCCGGCTCGATCCACGTCACGACGAGCTGCACCGTCCCCCGCGGCTCGTAGAAGGAGACGTCCCCCTCCACCAGCACCAGGCTGCCCTCGTCGGGCCGGTGCGCCAGCGTCCGCACGGTGGAGGCGTACACCACGCACTCCACGCGCGACGCCTCGTCTTTGAGCGTCAGGTAGACGTGGCCCCGGGTGCTGACGAAGACCTTGGAGAGCTCGCCCAGCACGCGCACCCGGGCGAACTCGCCCTCGAGGAAGGCCTTGAGGCGCCGGGAGAGCTGACCGACGGTGAGAGGAGTCGGGGCCATCGCCGAGCGTGTAGCACGCTCGGCGGCCCCGGGCTAGCGCAGGTACAGGGCGAGGATGAGGATGCCGTCGTTGTAGCGCAGGCCCGCCTGGTAGAAGACCTTGCGCCGCTGCACCCGCAGGCCGACGTCCACCTTGCTCTTGGGGATGGCGATGCGGATCTTCTCCTGATCCTTCGCCTGCCCCTCGTAGGTGAAGCCCGCCGTCTGATCGTTGGGCAGCTTGATCTGCCGCGTCTTCTTCAGCGGCAGCTCGATCTTGTGCTTCGCGAGCTCCTTGAAGCTCTGGAAGCCGCCGAAGCTCTTCTCCAGCGTCCCGCGGATGCGCGCCAGGGCCGGATCGACGGGGCCGGGCTTCTTGCTCGCGAAGATGATGGAGACCTTGAGGTCGACCTTGTCGGCGGCGGCGGCGGGGCCGGCGACGCCCACGATGAGGCCCAGGCTCATAAGCAGTGTGCGCAGCATCAGATGGGATCCTCCCCGTCGGCCGGCGAGTCACCGGCAGCATCGTCTTCATCCAGGAGCCAGATGACCGTCGAGGTCTCCTCGTCGTCATCGACCGGGTTCGAGATGAGCACCGTCTTGGGGCCGTCGTTGTTGATCTCGTCGATCTGCACGGCGCCACCCGCCACGGCCACGTCCCCGTCGTCCACGTCCGCCGCCGGCGTCGCCAGCCGCGTGACCAGGAGCGCGATGCCCGCCGCGGCGGCCGCGCTCACCAGGACGGGCGTCCAGTAGCGCGCCCACCAGGCCCGCACCCGCGCCGCCGTGGTCGGCGGCGCCGCCGGCGTGGCCACCACCGGCGCCGGCTCCCGGGCGGGCAGCCCCGCCTGGATCGCCGCGAAGAAATTGGAGAAATCGGCCGCGTCGACCTGCTCGCCCACCCAGCCCTGGAGGACCTGGCGGGTCTGCTGGAGCGCCTCCAGCTCGGCGAAGAGGGCCGGGGACCGGTCCAGCTCCGCCTCGAAGGCCCGCGCCTCCGCGCCGCTCATCCGCCCGTCGAAGTAGCGCTCGACCGGCGAGTCCACCACCTGCTCCTCGCTCATGACCGCTCCCTCCGGACGCCCTGACCGGCGCGCTCTGCCAACGGATCCCCGGCGCTCTCCAGGAACGGCTTGAGGGCGTTCTGGAGGTTCTTGCGCGCGTGGTGCAGTCGGCTCATCACGGTGCCGAGGTGACACTCCATCACCTCGGCGATCTCCTCGTAGCTCAGCCCCTCCACCTCGCGGAGGAGGATGATCGTGCGGTGGTTCTCGCTCAGGGTGGCCAGCGCCTCCGCCAGCACCCCGTTGAGCTCCTGCGTCTCCAGGGCGACCCCCGGGTGCATCGCGCGGGTGTTCCCCGAGAGGGGCACCTGCTCCATTTCATCGCGCCGCTTGAACGTCTCGTCGTACTCCACGTTGCGGACGCGACGGTTCTTGCGGAAATGGTCGATGCAGACGTTCACGACGATCCGGTACAGCCACGTGTAGAAGGAGCTGTCGCCCTTGAACCCGTCGATGTTGCGGAAGACCTTGATGAAGGCCTCCTGCGCGGCGTCGCGGGCGTCTTCGGGGTTGCGAAGCACCCCGATGGCGATGCCATATGCTCGACGCTGGTACTTGTCGACCAGCACCCGGAAGGCGCGGTGGTCGCCTCGCTGGCAGCGCGCGACGAGCTCCTGGTCGGTCAGCTCCAAAAAAACCTCCGCCGCGGACGTGGACGAGCGCGCATCATTCACGCGTCGGCGCATCTTAGTGCAAGTCGCCGCGTCTCGCGCGGCGCTTGCGGCATCGACGTTGGCGGAAGGTTCCGGCGGCGTGGGCCGTTGAGTGAGGGAAATGTCGACCCGATCCCCTACCGCCCGCATCTCAGCAGCGCTGGACCGCGCCCGCAGCCGGCTCAGGATCCGGGCGGGGCTCAACACCAGCGGCTGGATGATCGCGGCGGTGTCGGCGCTGGCGCTCATGGTCATCCTCCTCGCGGCTGCACTCGGCGGCGCGTCGTGGCTGAGGATCTCTGCTCAGGTCACGGCGCTGGCGCTGCCGACGGGGCTCCTCCTGCGCTTGTTCATCGTCCCGTGGTGGCGATCGCGATCCGACGCGGCGGTGGCCGCGGTGCTGGAGCAGGCCGCCCCCAGCCTGGGTGATGGCCTGCTGGCGTCGGTCGAGCTGCAGGACCACCCGGATCGCGCGGCCGACCCGACCCTCATCCCCGCGCTCTTCCACCAGGTGGCCGCACGGCTCGAGGTCGTCGACGTGCGCGCCGCGACGCCCTTCCGCCCCGCCCGGCGGGCGTGGCTGGGCGCCGCCGCCGTCCTCGGCGTCTGGGCCCTCGCGGGTCTGACCTTCCCCGGGGTCATCGCCCGGGGGTACGCGGCCCTGACGGCCAGCGCGGCGGGCCCCGGCGGCGGTGACGAGGAGACGGGGCCGCTGGTGGGCGATCTGACGCTCACGCTGCACTTCCCCGCCCACACCGGCCGGCCCTCCCAGGTCATCCCCAACTCCGCCGGCGACCTGGAGGCCCCCAAGGGCACCCGCGTCGAGATCACCGCGACCACCCTGGAGCCCGCCGCCCGCGCGGTGATGCGCCTGGGCGAGAAGGGGTCGTCGGAGGTGAACCTGGCCATCGCCGATCAGCGCGAGCTGCGCGGCGAGCTGGTCGTCGGCGAGCCGACGGTCTGGCGCTTCGCCCTCACGACGCCCGACGGCCGCGCCCTCGTGGAGGGCCTGACGCGGCGCATCCGCGTCGAGACGGACCGGCCGCCCGAGGTGACGCTGAAGCTGCCGGCCGAGGACATGGAGCTGGAGGATCTGCGGAGCGTGCCCGTCGCCTACGGCGCCCTCGACGACTACGGCCTCAGCAAGGTCAACGTCGTCGTCGCGCTGGCGGCCGACATGGAGCACCCCGAGAAGATCGAGCAGATCGGCGTGTCCGGCCGGCGGCACGAGGGCGTCGACGAGGTCGATCTGCGCATCGTGCAGGCGCAGCCGGGGGATCGCCTGGCCCTCTTCGTGGAGGCGTTCGACAACAACGGCGTCGACGGCCCCCAGCGCGGGATGTCGGCGGTGCGGTTCATCACCGTGCACTCGCCCCAGGCGAAGCACCAGGCGCTGGCCGAGGATCTGCAGCGCACCATCGATCTGCTGCTGACGGCGCTGGCCGACCGGCTGGAGATGGCGTGGCGCGACGCCGCGGCGGGGCCGCTGCCGCCCCGGGTGGCGAGCCTGCAGGAGGGCACGCGCAAGGCGACGGACGCCCTCGACAAGGTGGTCCGCGGGATGACCGAGGATCCGCTGACGCCCGAGGAGGTCCGGCTGGCCCTCACCGGCCGGCTGGGGGCCCTGGAGGCCGCCATCGAGGCCGAGCGCGCGGCCGTCGAGGCGAGCCCCGGGGGCCTGGAGCGTCAGGAGGACGCCACCGTGCGCGTCGTCCAGAAGGCCAGCGAGGGCATCGTCGACGAGCTGGAGCAGGCCATCATCCTGGTCGAGGCCATGGTCGCGCGGCTGGCCCTGGAGGACATGCGGGCCCTGGCCGACGAGCTGAAGGAGGCCAAGGAGCGGCTCAAGGATCTCATCCAGGAGTTCAAGAAGCACCCGGACGACGAGGCCCTCAAGGCCAGAATCATGAGGGAAGTCCAGCGGTTGCGGCAGCGCATCGACGAGATGCGGCAGCGCATGGCGAAGCTGCGCCAGAAGCTGCCGGAGGAGTTCTTGAACCTCGACGGGATGAAGAAGGACGACGTCGCGAAGGGCCTCGACCAGACGAAGGACCAGCTCGCCGAGCTGGAGAAGATGCTCAACGAGGGCAAGATCGACGAGGCCCTGGCGGCGCTGGAGCAGATGGAGCAGGCCCTCGACGAGCTGGGCAAGAGCCTCGACGAGGATCTGGACGACCTGCACAAGTCGAGCAACCCGGAGATGCAGAAGGCCCTGTCGGAGCTGATGGACCAGACCCGCGACATGATGAAGCGGCAGGAGGAGCTGGCCAAGGAGACGGAGCAGATGGCCGAGGCCCAGCGCGAGGCGCTGCGCAAGCTCCTGGAGGAGAAGCTCAAGGAGAAGATGGACGGGCTGCGCAAGAAGGGCGAGGCGCTGGAGCGCGCCCTGGGCGAGGTGAAGCCCGACAAGCTCTCCAACGTGGGCCAGGAGGAGCTCAGCCACCTCGAGCAGCGCGTGGCCGAGCTGCGCGGCGGCCTGGAGCGCAACCAGATCCTCGAGTCGCTGGAGATGAGCGAGCGGTCGCTGGACCACCTGGAGCGCATCCAGCGCTTCGATGGCGGCCGGTTCGGCAGCCCCGAGAACCAGAAGCCGCTGGACGAGGCGGAGCAGCTCGATCGGCAGATCGTGCAGGAGCTCTCCCAGCTCCTCGACCAGGCCCGGGCGCAGCAGCAGCAGCAGCAGCAGGGGGACGGGCAGCAGAGCCAGCGCCTCGGCCAGCAGCAGCAGCAGCTCTCGGAGGCGATGCAGAAGCTGCAGCAGCGGCTGGCGGAGCAGGGCGAGAAGATGCCGGGCATGGGCGACAAGCCGATGCAGAGCGCGGAGCAGGCGAAGCAGGCCATGCGGGAGGCGGCGCAGCGGCTCGGCCAGGAGCAGCCCGGCCAGGCCCGGCCCGGCCAGCAGCAGGCCATGGAGTCCCTCAAGGGGATCATGGACGGGCTGCGGCAGGCCAACAAGCCACAGCGGGCCGAGCGCAACCAGGGCCGCAAGCTCTCCCATGAGCGGGTGAACATCCCCGGGGCCGACCAGTACGAGGCGCCCGAGGCGTGGCGCAAGGACCTGCTCGACGCCATGAAGGAGGCGCCGCCGGAGCAGTTCCGGGATCAGGTCAAGCGGTATTACGAGGCGTTGATCCAATGATCACGAGGGTTTTGCTCTTCTTGCTGGTGGCCGTCGGGGCCACGCAGGCGGCGTCAGACGCCGAGCTGCAGAAGCTGCACGCGCTCGTCTCGGACTGGCAGGTGGCCGAGGCGCGCCGTCGCCTGGAGCCGCTGCTGGCCGCCGATCCCGACGCGCCGTCGCTGGCCTTCGTGGAGGGCCGCCTGCTCTTCTTCGAGGGGCGCTACCAGGAGTCGCTGGCCGCGCTGGACCGGGCCATCGCCCGGACGGGCGACTCGACGCCGCCCCAGGTGCAGGAGTTTCGGGGCATCGTGGCGACGACCTACGAGAAGCTGAAGGGCTTCGACGAGGTGGTCACGCCGGACGGCCGCTTCCTGCTGCGCTTCTCGGGGCGCGACCGGCTGATGATCCCGTACGTGCAGGAGGTGCTGCAGAAGGCCGACGCCGCCTTCTCCGAGGACTTCCGCTTCAAGCCCGAGGGGCGCGTGGTGGTGGAGATCTACCCCGACGCGCTGTACCTGGCGGCCCTGAGCCCGCTCACCGAGAAGGACATCGAGACCAGCGGCACCATCGCCCTGTGCAAGTACAACCGGCTGATGTTCACGTCGCCGCGGGCGCTGGTGCGCGGCTACGGCTGGCGCGACACGGTGGCCCACGAGTTCGTGCACTACTACCTGACGAAGGCCAGCGGGAACACGGTGCCCATCTGGCTGCACGAGGGCATCGCCAAGTTCATGGAGACGCGCTGGCGGGCCGCGCCCGGGGCGCCCATGGAGCCGCCCCAGGAGGATCTGCTGGCGCGCTCCCTCAAGGAGGACAAGCTCGTCACCTTCGCCCAGATGCACCCGTCGATGGCCAAGCTGCCCAGCCAGGAGGCCGCGAGCCTGGCGTACGCCGAGGTGCACACGGCCGTGCAGCTGCTCTGGGAGCGCAAGGGCTACGACGGGCTGATGGCGTTCATCGGGCACCTGCGCGACGGGGCCGACATGGACGAGGCGCTGACGAGGGTCTACGGCGTGGATCTCGACGGCCTGTGGAACACCTGGAAGGCCGAGATGAAGCGCAAGGGCCTGCGGACGTACCCGGGCCTGGTGCAGACGTCGCTCAAGTTCAAGCGGCCGGGTGAGGCCGAGGGCGCCGAGGGCGAGGACGACTACGGCACCATCGAAGAGAAGAAGGTCAAGGATTTCGCACACCTGGGCGAATTGCTGCGCGCCCGGGACCGCCACGGCGCGGCGCTGCTGGAGTACCGCAAGGCCATGGCGCTGGGGGGCGAGGGCAACCCCGTCATCCAGAACGGCGCCGCCTCGGCGCTCATCGAGCTGGGCCGGTTCGCGGAGGTGCCCGCTGCATTGGAGCGGGTCTCCCTGTACTATCCCGGCTTCCTGAAGACACACCTGAACCTGGGGCAGGCGTTCATGCAGCTCGGCGACAAGGCGAAGGCCATCGGGGCCTTCGAGGAGGCGGTGGGCATCAACCCGTTCCACCCGCTGCCTCACCAGGCCCTCGCCGCCCTGTACGCCGACGCTGGCCAGCCCGAGCGGGCCGAGCAGGCGCGCGCCTCGCTGGAGATGCTGAAATGATGGATCGCACCGAGCCGGCGCTGGACGCGGCGGCGGTGGAGTCGGCGGCTCGGGCTCGAGACGCCATCCTGACCCAGGTGGGCCGCCGCATCGTCGGGCAGCGCCAGGTGGTCGACCAGATGCTCGTGGCGCTCTTCGCCCAGGGGCACTGCCTGTTCGTCGGCGTCCCCGGCCTGGCCAAGACGCTGCTGGTGCGCACGCTGGCCGAGGCGCTGCACCTCGACTTCAGCCGCATCCAGTTCACCCCGGATCTCATGCCGAGCGACATCACGGGGACGGACATCCTGGAGGAGGATCCGAACACCGGGAAGCGGGCCTACACCTTCCTGAAGGGGCCGATCTTCGCGAACCTGCTGCTGGCGGACGAGATCAACCGGACGCCCCCCAAGACGCAGGCCGCGCTGCTGCAGGCGATGCAGGAGGGCAAGGTCACCGCGGCGGGCCGCACCTTCAACCTGCCCCCGCCGTTCCTGGTGTTCGCGACGCAGAACCCCGTCGAGCAGGAGGGCACCTACCCGCTGCCCGAGGCCCAGCTCGATCGCTTCATGTTCCTGATCGACGTGGACTATCCGGACGCGGCCGAGGAGGCCGAGATCGTGCGGCGCACGACGGGGGCGGCGGATCAGGCCGTCGAGCCGGTGCTCGACGCGGCGCGCATCCTCGAGCTGCAGGCCATGGTCCGCAAGATCTACGCGGGCGAGGACGTGGTGAAGTACGCCGTGCGCCTGACCCGGGCGACGCGGCCCAAGGACGCCTCGGCGCCGGCCTTCGTGAAGGAGTTCGTGTCGTGGGGCGCCGGGCCGCGGGCCAGCCAGTACCTCGTGCTGGCCGCCAAGGCCCGGGCGCTGCTGGGGGGCCGGCTCAACGCCAGCCGCGACGACGTGGCGGCCCTGGCCGGCCCCGTCCTGACCCACCGCGTGCTGACCAACTTCCACGCCGAGGCGGAGCGGGTGGACGCCGCCGAGATCGTCCGGCGGCTGCTGGAGACCGTCCCCCGCGAGGGCTGAGGCCCCGCGACCACGGGCATCACGGGAGCTCATGGCCAGGCAGATCATCGATCAGGCGCTGCTGACGCGCCTCGCGGGCTTGAACCTGCCCGTCGGCCAGGTGGTGGAGGGCGTGCTCACCGGCATGCACAAGAGCCCGCACCACGGGGCCAGCGTGGAGTTCGCCCAGCACCGGGAGTACGTGCCCGGCGACGAGATCCGCCACATCGACTGGAAGGCCTACGGCCGCAGCGACCGCTACTCCATCAAGCAGTACGAGGACGAGACGAACCTGCGGGCCTACCTGCTGGTGGACACCTCGGGCTCCATGGACTACGGGCGGCGCGGCATCACGAAGCTGGAATACGCCGCGCAGCTCGCCGCCGCGCTGGCCTGGCTGCTGCTGCGCCAGGGCGACGCCGCGGGCCTGCTGACTTTTGGTGAGCGGCTGGGCCACTTCCTGCCGCCCCGCGCCCGCGGGGATCACTTCTGGCGCATCGCCAGCCTGCTGGAGGCGGAGCCGGTGGGCGGCGCCACCAACGTCGTCGGCGCGCTGCAGCACGTCGCGGAGGTGGCCGGCCGGCGCAGCCTCATCCTGGTCTTCTCGGACTGCTTCGACTTCGACCCGAAGCTGGCGGCCGTGGCCCGGCAGCTCCGGCGCCGGGGCCACCGCGTCGCCGTGTTCCAGGTGCTCGATCCCGATGAGCTGGAGTTCCCCTTCGACGAGCTGACGCTCTTCGAGGACATGGAGACGGACGAGCGGCTGCTGGCCGATCCGCGGGGGATGCGCGAGCAATACCTGTTGGAGATCAAGGCCTTCTGCGAGAGCCTGCGCCGCGATCTGCTGGAGGGCGACGTGGCCTGCCACCGCCTCTCCACCGGGGAGCCCATCGAGCGCGCCGTCCTGCGCATCCTGCAGGGGGCGCCATGAGCTTCCTGGCACCGGCCCTGCTCATCGGCCTGCTCGCCGCGGCCATCCCGCCCATCATCCACCTGATCTTCCGCCGGAAGCCGAAGGTGGTGCGGTTCCCGGCGCTGGAGTTCATCCGGCGCTCCCAGAAGAAGACGATGCGCCGGTTCCGCATGAAGCAGATCCTGCTCATGCTGGTGCGCAGCCTGCTGATGGCCCTGGTGGCGTTCGCGGTGGCCCGGCCGTTCCTGCGGGGCGCCGCGGAGCCGACGGCGGCCCTGGAGGGGGCCCAGGGCGGCACGGTGGTGTTTGTGGTGGACGCCTCGTGGCCCATGGCCTACCGGCTCGGGGACGAGTCGCTGCTGGACCGGGCCCGGGACAAGGTGGAGAACCTGCTGGACCAGTTCAGCGGGCAGGCGGCGCTGGTCATCGCGGGCGATCGGGTGGAGGCCCCCGTGGGCGAGCCCACCGGCGACTTCGCGGCCCTGCGCAAGGCCATGGCGGAGCTGAAGCCCGGGCACCGGGCGGACCGCCTGGCGGAGGGCATGGCCCGCGCCTTCGATCTGGTGGACGAGGCACCCCCGGGCCCCCGGCGGGTGGTGGTGCTGACGACGGCGGCCGGCGCGGCCCGCCCCCTGCCCGAGCCCCCGCCGGCGGCGGGCGGCCTGCCCCCCGTCGAGGTCATCCGCGTGGACGCCGCCGACGGCGCGCCGGTGCCGAACCGGGCCATCGTGGACGTGAAGCTGAGCCCGGCGCCCCAGCTCGGCGCGGGCCAGTGGCGCGTCGACGCGCGGGTGGCCAGCTACGCCGACGAGCCCGTGCAGCGGCTGCCGGTGCACCTGGAAGTGGACGGCCGGGTGCAGGTCCGCGGCTTCCTGGATCTGGGCCCGGGCCAGGAGGCCACCAAGACGTTCTACACCCGCCTCGACGCCAAGGACGCCACGCCGGCGGCCGTGGTGCTGGAGGGGGACGCCCTCGAGGCCGATGACACCCGCCGCTTCTGGCTGCAGCCCGCGCCGCGCATCCGGCTGCTGGCGGTGAACGGCGACCCGCGGCCGACGCCGCAGCTCGACGAGCTCTTCTTCCTGGAGCGGGCCCTTTCGCCGGAGACGGCGGCGGGCGCCCGGGTGGAGCTCACGGTGCGGGGCACCGACGTCTTCGAGGACGAGGATCTGGACGCCTACGACGTGGTGGTGCTGGCCAACGTCGGCGAGCTGTCGCCCACCCGAGGCCGGGCCCTCGACGCCTTCGTGCGGGCGGGCGGCGGGCTGCTGGTGACCATGGGCGACCGCGTGAAGCCGCAGGAGCTCAACGCCGCCCTCGGGCCGCTGCTGCCGCGGACGCTGCGCGACGTGCGGGCGGCGGGCGACGCGGCGGCCCTCGACGAGGGCGGGGATCGCCGCAGCGCGCGCCTCTCCGTCTTCGACCGCAGCCACCCCATCCTGCGCCCGTTCGGCGACCCGGCCGGCAGCCTGGGCCGGGCCCGCGTGGGGCGCTACATGCTGCTGGATCCCGCCGCCGACGCCGCTGGCGTGGTGGTGATGGCCACCGACGACGGTGCGCCGTTCCTGCTGACGCGCACCGTCGAGCGGGGCCGGGTGGCGCTGCTGACGGGCACGCTCGATCGGGACTGGGGCGACCTGCCCATCCGGCCGGCCTTCCTGCCCCTGGTGCAGCAGATCGTCCGCTACCTCACCCGGGTGGCCGACATGGACACGACCCCCGTCCTGGTGGGCCAGACGGCGCCGATTCCCGTGGAAGATCCAAGGGTTCGGCGCGTGAGCGTCCAGGGGCCCGATGGCACCCGGCACCTGGTGGAGCGGCCGACGGACCCCGAGGCCCCGTGGGTCTTCGAGGCCACCGCCCTGCCGGGCTACTACCAGGTCACCCCGGATCCGCCGCTGCCGGGGCTCGTCGCCCTGCCGGGCTTCGCGGTGGCGGTGGATCCCGCCGTGTCCGACCTGCGCGGGCCGCGCATCGAGGCGCCGGCGGCCGGCGAGGCGGACACCGTGCGGGCGGCCCTGGCCGGCGCGAAGCGCACGGAGCTGTGGCACGCGGCGCTGCTGGTGCTCTTCGTGCTGCTGCTGGCCGAGGGCGCCCTGCTCTTCCGGCGGAAGCGGACGCAGTCGGCGGCCTGAGGCTCAGCCCTCGGCGGCGAGCTCGGCGATGCGGGCGCGGCTGCTCTGGAGGCGGGCGAGGGCGTCGTCGGCCTCGGCGAGCTTGTGCCGCTCGGCCTCGACGATGTCGGCCGGGGCGTTGTCGACGAAGCGCGGGTTGGCGAGCTTGGCGGCGAACTGGCCGCGGCTCTTCTCGGCCTTCCCGATGGCCTTGTCGAGGCGGGCCAGCTCCTCGTTGAAGTCGATGAGGCCGGCCAGCGGCACGCAGACCTCGACGCTGCCGGCGAGCTGCATCGCGCTGCCGCGGGGCCGCTCGCCGCCCGTCTCGAACGCCACCTCCTCCAGCCGCGCCAGGCGGGTGAGCAGCAGCTCCTCCGCGGCGAGCGTCGCGGCCGTCTCGGCGTCCGGGCAGCGCAGCACGAGGCGAACGGGCTTGCCGGGCGGGATCCCCAGCTCGCCGCGGATGTTGCGCACGCCGGTGATGACGGCCTGCAGCAGGTCCACCGCCGCCTCGGCCGCCTCGTCGCGCGGCACGTCGCCGGGCCGGGGGAAGTCGGCCACCATCAGGGCCTCGGGCCGCCCGCCGCCCAGGGGCAGGCGGCTCCAGATCTCCTCGGAGGCGAACGGGATGAACGGGTGCAGCAGCCGCAGGGAGGCGTCGAGCACCCGCACCAGCGTCCAGCGCGTCGCGTCGCGAGCCTCGGCGTCGTCGCCGTAGAGCAGCGGCTTCGCCAGCTCGATGTACCAGTCGCACAGCTCCGACCAGAAGAACTGGTGCAGCGTCTGGGCGGCGTCGTTGAGCTGGAAGCCCTCCAGGCACTCGGTGACCCGGGTGACGGCGCGGTCGAGGCGCGACAGGATCCAGGCGTCGATGCGGTTCAAGCTCGCGGGCGCCGGCGCCGCCGGGTCGAAGCCCTCCAGGTTGAGCAGGGCGAACCGCGACGCATTGTAGATCTTGTTCACGAAGGCGCGGCTCGACTCGACGGCCTTCATGGACAGCTTGATGTCGCGGCCCTGGCCCGCCAGCCCGGCCAACGTCATGCGCAGGCTGTCGGCGCCCAGCTCCTTGGAGACGTCGAGGGGATCGATGACGTTCCCCTTCGTCTTCGACATCTTCTCGCCCTTCTCGTCGCGCACCATGGCGTGGAGGAAGACGGTGTCGAAGGGCACCTCGCCCATGAAGTGGATGCCCATCATCATCATCCGGGCGACCCAGAAAAAGATGATGTCGAACCCGGTCTCCATGACCGACGTGGGGTAGAAGGTCTTGAGATCCTTCGTCTCGTCGGGCCAGCCGAGCGTCGAGAAGGCCCAGAGCCCCGACGAGAACCAGGTGTCGAGGACGTCCTCGTCCTGGTGGATGGCGCCGCTCTGGCAGTGCGCGCAGGCGGTGGGATCCTCGCGGGTGACGGTGACCTCGCCGCAGGCGTCGCAGTGCCACGCCGGGATCTGGTGGCCCCACCAGAGCTGCCGGCTGATGCACCAGTCGCGGATGTTGTCCATCCAGTGGAAGTAGGTGCGCTCCCAGGTGGCGGGCACGATCTTCGTGCGGCCGGACCGGACGGCCTCCGCCGCCGGCACCGCCAGGGGCTCGACCTTCACGTACCACTGGGGCGAGAGCATGGGCTCGACGACGGCGCCGGACCGCTGGCACAGGCCGATGTTGAGCGTGTGGGGCTCGATCTTGACGAGCAGCCCCTGGGCGTCGAGGTCGGCGACGATGCGCTCGCGGGCGACGAAGCGATCGAGGCCGCGGTAGGCCTCGGGGGCGTTCTCGTTGAGGCGCGCCTGCTTGTCGAGGACGGAGATGGCCGGCAGGCCGTGCCGCTGGCCCGTCTCGAAGTCGTTGAAGTCGTGGGCCGGCGTGACCTTGACCACGCCCGTGCCGAACGCCATGTCGACCAGGATCCCGTCGGCGATGATCGGGATGCGCCGCCCCGTGAGCGGGAGCTGGATCTCGCCGCCGATGAGGTGCTGGTAGCGCGGGTCGTCGGGGTGCACCGCCACCGCGGTGTCGCCGAGCAGCGTCTCGGGGCGCGTCGTGGCCACGACCAGCCGCTCGTCGCTGCCCACCACCGGGTAGGCGATGTGCCACAGGCTGCCCTGCCGCTCCTCGTACTCGACCTCGAGGTCGGAGAGCACGGTCATGCAGCCCGGCGACCAGTTCACCAGCCGGTCGGCCCGGTAGATGAGCCCCTCCTCGTGCAGCCGCACGAAGACCTCGCGCACGGCCCGGGACAGGCCCTCGTCCATGGTGAAGCGCTCGCGCGTCCAGTCGACGGAGCAGCCCATGGCCTTGATCTGGTCGCTGATGCGGGCGTGGTAGATGGCCTTCCACTCCCACACCTTCTCGATGAACTTCTCCCGCCCCAGGTCGAAGCGCGAGACGCCCTCCTTGGCGAGCTGCCGCTCCACCACCATCTGGGTGGCGATGCCGGCGTGATCGGTGCCCGGCAGCCACAGGGCGTTGAAGCCCGCCATCCGCTTCCAGCGGATGAGGATGTCCTGGATGGTCACCGTGAGCGCGTGGCCCATGTGCAGGCTGCCCGTGACGTTGGGCGGCGGGATCACGATGGTGAACGGCGGCTTCTCGCTGTCGGGATCGGCGGTGAACCAGCCACCTTCCATCCAGCGCGCGTACCAGCGCGCCTCGACGTCACGGTGGTCGTAGGCCTTGGCGAGCTCTTCCATGGGGTTGACCTTCCGGTCGGGGGAGCGAAGGCGGGCACCCGCAGGGGCCGCCCTGGCCGCCCACAAGTGTTGGAAACCTCAGGCGAATCAGGACGCGGCGAGGCGCTCGCGTACCACCTTCGCGATCTCTTCCTTGAGGATGGCCTCGGCGAGCCGCGGCACGACCTCCCAGGCGATGCGCTCCGCCGTCTCGCGGGCGGCGCTGTTGAGCGCGCTGGCGATGGCGTCGTCGGCGGCCAGGCGGGCCATCGTCTGCTGCACGGCGGCCTGGGCCAGGTCGGCGGCGGGCGGGCCGCCCTGGGCGAACGCGCCCGCGGGGGGCGGCGTCGGGGCCTGGGTCGGCATCGCCGGCGCGTCGGCCGACGGGGCCGGGGGGCACCGAGGGCAGCGACGGGCGCCGCGGATCTGGGGCAGCTTCGGGGCCGCGGCCGGCGGGGCCTTCGGGGCGCCGAGGGCTGCCGCGCCGGGGGCGCCGGCGTCGCCTTGGCCACCGCGGACGGCGGGGCCGGCGCGCGGGAGGCCGGCGGGACCGGCGCCACCACCGTCTCCTCCTCGGAGCCGCCCCCCGGCTTGGGGCCGCGGGCGAGGGGGATGTTGGTGAGCGTCATGCGGAAGAGCGACCGGTCCGGGACCGGCAGGCTCAGCACGCCGAAGACCTTCTCGACGAGCTGCTGCGTGAGGAAGGGCTTGGGCAGGTGCCCGTCGATGCCCGCCTCGCGCGCCCGCGCCAGATCGAAGTTCTCGTTGCGGCCGACGAGCAGCAGCACCTTCGCGTCGCTCTTGCGCTTCAGGCTGCCGGCCACCTCGTAGCCGCCGCCCGGCAGGGCCGCGTCCACGATCGCCAGCACGGGCGACTCGGTGCCCAGCAGGGCAGCCGCCGCGTCCGCGTCTGCGGCGAACACGAGGTTGAAGGGATGCTTCGCGAGGGAGATCTCCACCATGCGACGCACGGTGCTGCTCCTCTCCGCGACGATGATCGTTCCCTGCATTTGCCAGTCCCCGACGAAGGCGCAGCGACTTGGAAGGTTGGCACGGGGTCTTGAGCCCGTCAAGGTGACTGCCCGCGCTCATGCAACCAGACCGCTTCCGCCCGTGTGACGGGCCCGATAGACTGTCCGCCCCCGGCCGAGGAGGAGGCCCCATGCGCCGACTGCTGTTGCTGACCCTCTGGACGTTCGCGCCCGCCAGCGCCCTCGCCCAGCTCCCGACCTGCCAGGATCTGCCGGGCGCCGTGCTCGCCCCCGGCACCACCGACGTCAAGCCGTACCTCGCGCGCATCGCGCCGAAGCTGGCGACGGCCGCTGATCCGTTGACCATCGTGTATCTGCCCGTCGGCTCGTGCACCGCCATGGACGGGGTGCTGGGTGACACCGATCTGACGGGCACCGCGGTGTACTGGCCCGGCGACGTGGACGCCGACGGCGCGCCCGTCGAGGCCATGTGCGACCTCGCCCCGGGGGCCCGGGCCCAGCTCGCCTTCAGCGACGTCACCGTCGAGACGTGCACCGGGGCCGCGCCGCCCGGGGACGTGCACCAGTACCCGTCGCTGGTGCAGGGCTTCGGCTTCGTGGTGCCGCCGTCGTCGACGCAGCAGGCCATCACCGCCACCGAGGCCTACTTCCTGTTCAAGTTCGGCGCCGAGGCCGGGCGCGAGGTCCCCCCGTGGGTCGACCCGACGCTCATCCACATCCGCACGCCGGCGTCGTCGACGCAGCTCCTCATCGGCCTCGCGGCCGGGGTGCCCGGCACGCGCTGGAGCCCCAACCTGACGGCCATCAACAATGGCTCCAGCGCCGTCGTCGCCGCCGTCGCCGCGGAGGACGCCACCGGCAACGCCGAGAAAACACTGGGGATTCTGTCGCTGCAGCGCTACGACGGCGCCCGCGATCAGCTGCGCATGCTGGCCTTCGAGGCCTTCGAGCAGGGCTGCCTGGGGGCGGTCTTCCCCGACTCGACGGCCCAGAGCTTCGACAAGCGCAACGTGCGCGACGGGCACTACCCCATCTGGGGCTACCTGTGGATGGTGGCCGCGGGCGACGCGGACCGCCCGACGGACGCGGGCGCGGCGCGGGTGGTCGACTTCATCCGGGGCACCGAGGCGCTGAACGGCGCCGACCCCATCGCCGACGCCATCCGGGCGGGCGCGGTGCCCGCCTGCGCCATGCAGGTGCGCCGCGCGTTCGATGGCGGGCCCCTGGAGGCCTTCGAGCACCCGGCCCCCTGCGGCTGCGTCTTCGAGGAGGTGGCCACCGGGGCCGCCACCTGCGCCCCCTGCGACGACGCGACGCCCTGCGCCGCCGGCACCTGCCGGTTCGGCTTCTGCGAGGAGCGGTGAGCCCGATGACGACGACGACGCGTACCCTGGCGTGCCTCCTCCTGGCCTGCGGCCTCGTGGCGTGCGGCGAAGACAAGGGCGGCACCGGCGGCGCCGGCGGCGGGGGCGGGGCCGACGCGGGCCTCCCCGACGCGGCCACCTGCGCCGACTTCCCCGACGAGCACACCGCGCTCCTCAACGCCCCCACCGAGGCGACCGTCATCCAGAAGGTGCCGACGCACCCGCCGGTCGGCGCCGAGGGGCTCCCCTGATCCGGGCCGGCGCCACGGCGGCCCTCGTCGCCCTGGTGGCCCCGCCCGCCCTGGCCGCGCCCCGCTGGTCGGGGCTGGTCCAGGCCGAGTACCGCGCCTCCCAGGCCTCCGTCGACGAGCTGGCGGACGCGACGGCCGCCCCCCTCAACCAGGACGCCTTCACCCTGCGCCGCGCCCGCCTGCGGGCCGAGGACGAGGCGGACTGGACGGCGTGGGTCATCGAGGCCGACTTCAACACCATCGACGGGCCCCAGGCCGGCTTCCGCCAGGTCGAGGGCGCCGTGCGCTGGCGGGGCGCGGGCCTCTTCGAGGGCCTGGAGGTGCGGCTGGGCGCGGGCGTCGTGCCCATCCCCTTCGGCCATGAGGTCGCCGGGCAGCGCGACGCCGACCGCCTCTTCACCGAGCGGGCCGTGTTCGCTGACGCCCTCTTCCCCGGGCAGCTCGACGTGGGCGCCCGCCTCGCCGTGGCCTACGGCGTCGCCCGCCTCACCGTCGCCGTGCAGAACGGCGAGCCGCTGGGCCAGGCAGCCTTCCCGGGCCAGGATCCCAACGCCGCCAAGGACGTCGCGGGCCGCGTCGAGGTGGCCGGCGACCTCTCCCCCGCCGTCCACCTGGCCGGCGGCCTGTCGGCCCTCACGGGCGAGGGCTTCCACGCGGGCACGTCCCCGACGAAGGAGCGCCTGCAGTGGCGCGACCTGAACGAGGACGGAATCGTGCAAACCAGCGAGATCACGACGCTTCCGCCCAGCGCCGGCACCCCGTCCGCCGGCTTCGACCGCTTCGCGCTGGGGGCCGACGTGCGGGTGACCATCGACGTGCCGGCCCTCGGACCCCTGACCCTCGGGGCCGAGGGGGCGCTGGCGACGAACCTCGACCGGGGCCTGCGGCCCGCCGACCCGGTGCGCGGGGGCCGGGACCAGCGCGCCCTCGGCGGCGTCGTCCAGCTCACCCAGGCGGTGGGGCCCGTCGACCTGGGGCTGCGCGCCGACGTCTACGCCCCCCACCTGGACGCCACGGAGGTGCGCGCGGGCGGGACGGTGCGGGCCGAGGAGCGGTGGACGACGCTGACGGCCACCGTGGGAGCCCGCGTGGGGACGGGCGGGCGCCTCGTCGTGGAGTACCAGCGGCAGCGCGACACCCTCGGCCGCGACGCCGCCGGGCGCCCCGCCGACCTGGCCAACGACGCCGTCACCGGGCGCCTGCAGGTGGGCTTCTAGATGCGCTGGCTCGCCGCGGTGCTGCTGGTGGCCCTCGGCTGCGACGGCGCCGATCCCGATCCAGGGCTCTCCGCGGGCCTGCGGGTGCCCGGCGCCCAGCCCGTCGTGGGCGCCCTGCGCGGGGGCGACGGGCCCGCGGTGACGGCCATCGAGATCCGCACCCCCCTGCTGCGGGCGGGCCAGGGGCAGTACCTGCTCGCGGGCCGGGCCGGGCCCGGGGCGGCGGCCGTCCACGTGGGCCGCCAGGGGGACGCCCGCTATTGGATCGTGCCCACGGGCCTGGCCGACGTGACGCTGCCCGACGAGCTGACGTGGAGCGCCCGGTTCGACGTGGGCGCCGGCGTGCCGGATGGCCCCCTCGTCGTGCAGGTGCGGGCCGTGGACGCCGGCGGCCGGCCCGGGCCGCTGAGCGAGGCGCGCTTCACCGTGGGTGGCCCCCCGGACGGCGCCCTGGTGGTGGACCTGGCCTGGGACGGGGTGGCCGATCTCGACCTCTACATCGTCGATCCCCTGGGCCGGCGGCTCGGGCCCGACGACCCCAACACGTACGCGCCGCCCGCGCCCGGCGCGCCGCCGGATGGCCCGGACGCATGGCGCCAGGAGGGCATCCTCGACCGCGACGCCGGGGCCGGCTGCCGGGCGGAGGGCCCGATGGCCGAGCGCGCGCGCTGGGCCGAGGCACCGCCCCGGGGCCGCTACACCGTCTTCGTCGATCTGGCCGCGACGTGCGGCCGCGACCGAATCCCCTGGCAGATCAAGGCGTTCGCCGCGGGCGCCGAGGTGCTGACGGCGGGCGGGGTGCTCTTCCCGGCCGACGGCGAGCGCAGCGTGGGCGGCGGCGGCGTCGGCCTGCGGGTGGGGGAGTTCGAGCTGCCGTGACCGCCTGGCTGCTCTGGGTGGGGCTCCTGGCCAGCCCGCCCGACGACGCCCCCGAGGCGGCCACCGTCGCCGCGGATGGCGACGCGGCCACCGTCGCCGCGGATGGCGACGCGGCCACCGAGGAAGACTCCGTCGTCGTCCGGGCCCGCCGCGTGCCCCCGCCCCCGGCCGGCAGCACCGTCGTCGACCCGGGCGAGGCGCGCCGCGTGGCCGGGACGGGCGGGGATCCGGCGGTGGCGGCCCAGTCCATGCCCGGCGTGGCCCGCCCCCCGGCCGGCAGCGGCCAGCTCTCGCTCTGGGGCGCCAGTGGCAGCGAGACGCGCGTCCTCGTGGACGGCGTGCCCATCCCCGCGCTCTTCCACGAGGGGGGCCTGCGCGCGGTGCTGCCCCCCGCGCTGCCGGGCGCCCTCGCCATCACCCCGGCCGCCTTCGGCCCCGAGCATGGCCACGCCATCGGCGGGCTCGTCGAGGTGGAGACGGCGCCCCCGACGGCGAGCCGGCTGGCGCTGGAGGCGGCGGTGGATCCCATCGACGCGACGGCGCTGGTGGAGGGGCGGCCCCACCCCGACGTCGCGCTGCTCGTCGCTGGCCGCTACGGCTGGTTCGACCAGGTCCTGCCGACGCTCGCCCCGGGCGCCGAGGTGCTGGTGCCCGCGTCCGCGTTTCGGGACTACGCGGCCCGGGCCGTCTGGGAGCGCGGCCGCGACGCCACGTCCGTGCTGGCGCTGGGGGCCTTCGACACGGTGGATCGCGCGGGCCGGGCGACGCAGCCGGGCGTGACGCCGCGGGAGCGGCACACCCGGCGCTTCCACCGCGTCATCCTGCGGCATGACCAGGGCCCGGCCAGCCTGACGGCCTGGGTGGGCCTGGACGACGAGGCCCGCACCGCGCGCTTCGGCCCGCTGGAGGCGTCCGTCGCGGCGGACACCACGCGGGGGGGCGTGCGCGCCACGACCCGCCATGGCGGCCTGCTGCTGGGCCTGGACGCCGAGGCCACCCACCACGCCGGGACGCGCGCAGGCACCCCCAGCCTGCCCCGGCGTGAGGGGGACGCGTCCGTCTTCGGCCAGGCCCCCGGCGATGACGTGGGCCAGGACGCCTGGACCGTGCTGCAGGTGACGACGGCGGCCTTCGCGCGGCTCGATCTGCGGCTCTTCGAGCGGCTGGACGTGAGCCCCGGCCTGCGCGTCGAGCCCGCCTTCGTGCGGGGGGATCGGCGCCTGCCCGGGCGGCCGGGCGCGGTGGAGGCGGGCTATGACCGGACGGATTTCCCTGTCGATCCGCGCCTCTCGCTGGAGCTGGCGCTGGGCGGGGGCCTGGCGCTGCGGGCCGCAGGGGGCCGCTACCGCCAGCTCGTCGATCCCGCCGACGCCTCCCCGCTCTACGGCAGCGCGGCCCTCGACGCGGCCGAGGCGTGGCACGGGCTGGCGGGCCTGCGGTGGCGTGGGGGCGTGGAGGTCGAGGCCACGGCGTTCGGGCGGCGGGCCACCGGCCTGGCCGTGCGCAGCCCCGATCCGGCGCTGGGGGAGGCCCTCGTCGACGCGGGGGAGGGGCGGGCGTTCGGCGGCCAGCTCGGCCTGCGCCTGCCGACGTGGGCGGGCTGGTCGGGCGCGGCGCACTACACCCTGGCGTGGTCCGATCGCCGCGACGCGCTGGGGGTGTGGCGGCCGTTCGAGCAGGACCAGCGGCACACCCTCACGGCGAGCCTGGGGTTCGCGCGGGGGCCCTGGCGCGTCGGGGCCCGGCTGCGCGTCGCGACGGGCGCCCCCCGGCCGCGGGTCGTCGGCGGCGTCTTCGACGCGGCCCATGACCGCTTCGACCCGCTCTTCGGCGCCGAGCCCGAGCGGCTGCCCACCTTCCGCCAGCTCGATCTGGACGCGGAGTACGCGGCGACGATCGGGGACGTCGAGGTGGCCGGCCTCGCCACGGTGCTCAACGCCACGGCCGCGGAGAACGTCGAGGAGCGGGTGTACCGCTTCGACTACGGCGCCCGCGCCGGCCTGACGGGGGTGCCGCTGACGGGCCTGCTCGGGGTGCGGGTGCGGCTGCCATGATCAACAAGATCAAGACCTTACCGCTCCCGGCTGCGCTCCTGGCCGCGCTCGTGGGCTGCGCCCCCGACTTCGACGACGCCCCCGCCCTCGTCGACGGCCCGCGCATCCTGGCCCTCCAGGCCGAGCCCGCCGAGCGCGCGCCGGGGGAGCCCGTCCGGCTGACGGCCCTGGTGGCCGCGCCCCCCGGGACGCCGACGCCCACGCCGACGCTGCGCTGGTGCTCGACCGCGCGGCCCGTCGCCGAGGGGCGCGTGGGCGCGGCGGACTGCCTGGACGGCACCGCCCTGGCGGCCGGCCCCGCCACGGTGGTGCCCGCGGACGCCTGCGCCGTCTTCGGGCCCTCGCCGGCCACCGAGCCCGATCGCGTGCCCCGCCCCGCCGACGCCGACGCGACGGGTGGCTACCACCAGCCCGTGCACGCGGCCCTGCCCGGCGCGGCGGCCGTCGGGCGGGTGCGCCTGCGCTGCCCGCTCCCCTCGGCGCCAGCCCCGGTGGCCGCCCGCTTCGCCCGCGAGGCCCCGCGCAACGCCAACCCCGTCGTGACGGCGGCCCCCCTCGCGGAGGCCGATGGCGTCTGGGCCCTCGCCGCCACCGTCGACGCCCCCGAGGCCTACCTGCGCTACGACCTGGCCGCGGCCGACCTGGAGGCCGTGGACGAGGTGCACACGGCCTCGTGGTATGCGACGGCCGGGGAGCTGGAGGTCCTGGCGGGCCCCGGCGAGCCCCCGCGGGCGCGCTTCCGGCCGGCCGCGGACGCCGCCGCGGTGTGGCTCGTGGTGCGCGACGATCGGGGCGGCGTGGCCTGGGTGGTCTGGTCACGTTGATCCAGCCGTCCGCGCACCCGATAATCTCCCGGCCGTGAGACGACACCTCCCCCTCGCCTGCCTCCTGGTCGCCGCCCTCGGCTGTGAAGAGAGCCCGCCTCCTGCGCCGGCCCCCTTCGAGCCGCCCCCGGCCACCGCGAGCCTCAAGCCCCCGCCGCGGCCCGTCTGCGACGCCACCACGCTGCCCGATCCCGGCCCGGCGCTCATCCGCCGCCTCAGCCGCATCGAGTACGACCACACGGCGCGCGACCTCCTCGGCGAGGACACCGACATCGCCATGGGCTTCGCCCGCGAAGAGGAGATGCTCGGGTTCGACAACAACGCCCGGGCCCTCCAGGTAGGCGCGCTGCACGCCGAGCAGTTCATGGGCGCGGCCGAGACGCTCGCGACCCAGGCGGCCCAGCGGCTCGACGCCCTGCTGCCCTGCGATCCCGAGGTCGTCGGCGAGCGCGAGTGCGCGCTGGCCTTCATCGACGTCTTCGGGCGGCGGGCCTGGCGCCGGCCGCTGACGCCGGACGAGCTCGCGCGCCTGGCCGTTGTGTACGACGAGGCCCGGGCCATGGACGCCGCCCCCTTCGCCGACGGCGTCACCCTGGTCCTGGAGGCCCTGCTCCAGTCGCCGAACTTCCTGTACCGCGTCGAGGTCGGCACGCCGCACCCGACGCGGCCGGGCATCCAGGTGCTCGACGGGTACGAGGTCGCGTCGCGGCTCTCGTACCTGCTCTGGCGGTCGATGCCCGACGATCTGCTCTTCGACGCCGCCTCCCGCGACGCCCTGAAGACGCCCGCGGATCTGGAGGCCCAGGCCTGGCGGATGCTGGACGACCCCCGCGCCCGGGAGGGCCTCTGGTCGTTCTTCGAGCAGTGGCTGCGCCTCGACGAGGTGGCGGGCCTGGAGAAGGACCTGCGGGATTTCCCCTTCTTCAACGGGGACTTGAAGGACATGCTCCACGAGGAGAGCCGCCGCTTCATCGAGGCGGTCGTCTGGGAGCCCGACCTGGACATGCGCGACTTCTTCGCGGGCTCGTTCACGTTCCTCAACGATCGGCTGGCCTGGCTGTACGGCATCGACGGGGTCGAGGGCCCCGAGTTCCGGCGCGTCGAGCTGGATCCGGCGCAGCGGGCCGGCGTGCTGACCCAGGGCGCGCTGATGGCGGTCACGGCCAAGTCGCGCATCACCTCGCCGGTGCGCCGCGGCGTGTTCCTGCGCGAGCAGATCCTCTGCCATGCGCTGCCGCCGCCGCCGCCGAACGTGCCGGTCATCGCCCCCGACCCGGATCCGAACCTGACGACGCGGGAGCGGTTCGCCGAGCACTCCAGCGGCCTCGCCTGCCAGGGCTGCCACCAGCTCATCGATCCCGTCGGCTTCGCCTTCGAGCACTACGACGCCGTGGGCCGGTGGCGCGACGTCGAGAGCGGGCACCCGGTGGACGCGACGGGCGAGATGACGGCCACCCTGGACGCCGACGGCCCGTTCGATGGGGCCCCCGAGATCGCGCGGCGCCTGGCCGAGAGCGAGCAGGTCCACCGCTGCGTGACGACCCAGGTCTTCCGCTACACCTTCGGCCGCGGCGAGAACCCCGTGGACGGCTGCACCCAGGAGGCCCTGTACCGGACCTACGTCCAGGGGGGCTACGACGTCCGCGCCCTCTTCGTCGGGGCGGTGGCCACCGACACCTTCCGCCTGCGCCGCGCCGAGCCCGACGAGGCGCCGCCGGCCATGCCCGCGGAGGGCACGCCGGCCATGCCCGCGGAGGGCACGCCATGATGGATCGCCGCGCCTTCCTCCGCCGCGCCGGGGCCGCGGCCCTCGCCTTGCCGCTGCTCCAGCTCCCCCGCCGCGCCTACGGGCAGCTCGATCCGGGCTTCCCGCACCGCCTCCTCGTCTTCTTCACGCCCAACGGCACCAAGAAGGAGCTGTGGAGCCCGAAGCAGGAGCACGGCGACACCCGGGAGCGGGGCTACACCATGGGCTCCCTGCTGCGGCCGCTGCTGCCGTTCCAGGATCGCATGGTCCTGTTCGACGGCATCGACCTGGCGGTCGCCGCCGAGGGCCCGGGGGGCCCGCACCAGCGCGGCATGGCCAGCCTGCTGACGGGCGCCGTCATCACCGAGGGCGACTTCGTGGGCGGCGACGGCCGGCGCGCGGGCTGGGGCGGGGGCATCTCCATCGACCAGCTCATCGCCCGGCACCTGCAGCCCGCCACCCGGCTGACGACGTTCGAGCTGGGGGTGCGCGTCCTGGAGAGCCTGCCCCGGGCGCGGATGATCTACGGCGGCCCCGAGCAGCCGCTCCCGCCCGAGAACGACCCGGTGGTGGCCTTCACCCGCGCGTTCGAGGGGGTCGACGCCGATCCCGCGGTCATGCGCCGCCGGCTCCTGCGCCGCCAGTCCGTGCTGGACGCGGTGAAGGGCGACTTCCGCGACCTGCAGAGCCGCGTCTCCCGCGTCGACCGGGAGAAGCTGGAGCGCCACGCCGAGGCCCTGCGCGATCTGGAGCGCCGCCTGGCCGTGGTGGCCGAGCAGCCGGGCCTGTGCCAGGGCGAGGCCCCCCAGCGCGAGGCCGACGTGATGGCCCAGGGGGCCTACGCCACCCTGCTGGACCAGCAGGCCGACATCGTCGTCAACGCGCTGGCCTGCGACGTCACCCGCGTGGCCTCGCTGCAGTGCTCGAGCGCCGTGAACGCGCTGCGCTTCCCGCACCTGCCCGTGGGCGACTACGAGGGCCACGCCCTCTCGCACATGGGCGACGGCAGCGAGATCCAGCAGGACTGGGAGGGCGTGCTGGGCTGGTACGCCGAGCAGTTCGCCCAAATCCTGCGGCGCCTCGACGCGGTGCCCGAGGGGGACGGCACCCTCCTCGACCACACGTTCGTCCTGTGGGTGAACGAGCTGTCCCGCGGCAACACCCACAGCCACCTGGACATGCCGTTCATCCTCGCCGGCGGCGGCAAGGCCGGCCTCTCCACGGGCCGCTACCTGCGCTACGACGGCGTGCCGCACAACGACCTGCTGGTGTCCATCGCCCACCTCATGCAGGTCCCCATCCCCACCTTCGGGGATCCCCGCTTCTGCAACGGCCCCCTCGTCGGCCTGTGAGGGCGGCCGCCTGGCTGGCGCTGGCCGCCGCCCTCGCCGCCTGCGATGACGCGCCCGCCGGGGACTGCGCCGCCGGGGACGACGCCGCGGTCGCCTGCGATCCCCTCTTCACGCCCGAACTGGCCGAGATCCAGGCGCGCGTCTTCACGCCCTCCTGCGCCGTCGCCGGCGGGGCCTGCCACGCCCCCGAGGGGCGGGCGGGTGGCCTCGACCTGAGCAGCCTGGACGCCACCCGCGCCGCCCTGGCCAGCCGCGTCGAGCCGGGATCCCCCGAGTGCAGCCTGCTCGTCCAGCGCATCGACGCCACCGGCCCCAGCGTCATGCCCCCGGGCGCCCCGCTGCCGGCCGCGGCCCGCTGCGCGATTCGTCAATGGATTCATGCCGGTGCGGCTCCATGAGGCGTGGCGTCCTGGCCCTGCTCGCCCTGCTCTGGGCCTGCGATGACGGGGATGGTGGCCGCGACCAGCGCCTCTCGGCAGAGGCCCTGCGCGACCCGGCCGCCTGCGCCGACTGCCACCCCGACCACTACCGCCAGTGGTCCGGCAGCATGCACGCCTACGCCGGTGTCGATCCCGTCTTCCGCGCCATGGAGGCCAAGGGGCAGGCCGAGACCGGCGGCGCCCTGGGCGACTTCTGCGTGCAGTGCCACGCCCCCCTGGCCCACCGCCTGGGCCTGGCCCGCACGGCCGCCGACCTGGACGACCTGCCGGCCCACCTGGGCGGGGTGACCTGCGCGTTCTGCCACCAGGTCGACGCCGTGGAGGGCAGCCACAACAACCCGCTGCGGCTGGCCCTCGATGGGGTGATGCGGGGGCCCTTCGCCGACCCGCGCCCCAACCCGGCGCACCCGTCGGCCTACTCGCCCCTGCACGACCGCCAGGAGCTCGTCTCCTCGGACCTCTGCGGGACGTGCCATGACATCGTGAACGGCGACGGCGTGCACCTGGAGCGGACGTACGCGGAGTGGCAGGCCAGCCTCTACAGCAGCGACGATCCGCTGCAGCAGAACACCTGCGGGCGGTGCCACATGCCGGGCCGCAACGGCGTCGCGGCGGACCGCCCCGGCGTGCCGCTGCGCCGCGTCCACGACCACGGCATGGCCGGCGTCGACGTCGCCCTCACCGACTTCCCCGAGCGCGAGGCCCAGCGGGCGGCCGTCCAGCGCCTGCTCGACGGCGCGCTCGTGAGCGAGCTGTGCGTGGTGGAGCGCCAGGGCGGCGCCGAGGTGGAGCTGTACCTGGAGAACATCGCCTCGGGGCACGCCTTCCCCAGCGGCGCCACCCTCGACCGGCGCGTCTGGGTGGAGCTGACGGCGGACGCCGCCGGCGAGCGCGTCTACCAGTCGGGCGTGGTGCCCGACGGCACCCCGCTGCGTAGCCTCGACGATCCCGACCTCTGGGCCCCCGGCTCCCGCGGCTTCGACGAGAATGGTAATGAAACCCATGACTTCTGGGACGTCGCCCGCCTCGAGTCCGACCTGCTGCCGGCCCCGACGACGCTCGATCCGCTGGCCCCGGACTACGTGAACGTCCACGTCCCCCGGCGCTACCGCATCCCCAGCGCCGCGCCCCTGGAGCGCATCGACAGCCGCGTGCGGCTGCGCCCGATGGGCCTGGACGTCCTGGACGACCTCATCGGCCTGGGCCTGCTCGACCCGGCCATTCGCGACGCGATGCCCACGTTCACGCTGGGCGCGACGGCGCTGACGTGGACGCGAGAGGCCGCCGAGCTGCGCATCTCGCCCCTCTCCGGCCGCGAGGCCCTCTGCGTGCCGCGGCTCTGAGCGTCACGGCCGCCCGAACCGCGGCCCCCCGAGCGGGACCATCTTCAGCGCCAGGCACCGCGCGGCCATCGCCGCCTGGACGGAGCTCTCCGTCAGCGTCCCCGCCGCGAGCCCCGCCTGCAGGGCGGCCTGCCGCAGCTCGAAGGGCGTGCCGGGATCCCCGAGGGTCGCCGGCGTCTCGCCCTGCGTGCTGAACCGCGCGTGCATCCGGGCGGCCAGCCAGTCGCGCCGCGCGTCCGAGTCGGCGAGGGGCGGCGCCGCCGCCAGCAGGAAGTCGGCGCACGCCTGGAACGCCCCCTCGTCGACGGCCCCGCAGACCGCCAGCGCCGGGCAGAGCGGCAGGAGCGGCGCGCAGGCCGTGCAGACCTCGGCGGGGCCGACCTTGCCGTCGAGGGGGATGAGGCCGGCGCGGCAGACCTGCCCGCAGGTGGCGAGGCGCGCGGCGTCGGCGGGCGGGGGAGACCAGAGGGCGATGAACGCAAAAAGTAGAGTGATCACTTGATGTTGTCCTTCCACCAGGTGTCGACGACCCGCCCGGCCCGGTCGTGAATGTTGTACTGCTGGTCCAGCGTGTAGCCGTACCCACCGAGGCAGTGGACGTAGAGCTCCCACTTCCGCTGGAGCATCTCGGCCCCCTGCTCGGCCCGCGTCGTCATCCCGGCGTTGAGGAAGTCGAAGCCGAGCGCCGCCACCCGGGACAGGGCGCCGGTGACGGCGCCGTTGAGCGACACGAGGTTCATCGCGCCCCGGATCATCGCCTCGCCCTCGGCGGTCTCGCGGGCGACGTGGACCGGCGTGTCGACCTCCCGCCGCAGCGCCTCCGCCTTGAACCAGGCACGCGCCGGAGGTCGGGCGGGCACGTTGAAGCTGGCCGGCTTGTTCGCCATGCCCGCCTCGCCCCCACACGCGGGCGGCTGCTCCTTCCGCTGCACCGCCGCCTCCCCGCCGCCGCCGGCGAAGCCGTCCAGCAGGTCCACGGCGCTCTTGCCCTGGACCACCCGGTCGGCGACGGCGTCGGCGTGGCGCTCGTAGGGGTCGCCCACCTGGCCCACGCCCCCCTTGAGCTGCACCCCCACCCGCTGCTGGACGATGTGCGCCGCCTCGTGCGCGGCCGTGTGCAGGTCGGGCGCGCTGCGGAAGGCGACGGCGTTGCCGGTGGCGTAGGCCTCGGCGCCGATGGCCTCGGCGGCCTCCCGGGCGGCCCCGCCGACGTGGGCCTGCACGGCCGTGACGTCGTGGTGGCCGAAGGCCTGCTGGATGCGCTGGAGGTGCGGCAACGTCTGCCCGCTCCCCCGCACGCCGGCGGCCGCGGCGCGCTGGACGCTGCCGGGCCCCGGCGCGCCGCGCGCCCGGAGCTGGGTGGCGACGCTGCGCGTGTGGGCGAGCTGGGCCCGGTCGGCCTCGACGCCGCCCCCGCGGGCGACCTCGGCGCCAGGCGCGTCCTTGAACGTCTGCTTTTCTTCATGTTCTCGCATGCTTACAACCTCCCGAGCGCATGGACCTCGTCCTGCGCGGCCTGGGTGAGCAGGGCCTGGTCGATGACGCGGCCCTGGGCGGCCGCCCCGTAGGCGGCCCGGACGACGGCGTTCTTGATGTGGCCGCCGGTCAGCTTGAAGCGGCGCCCGAGGGCGTCGAAGTCGAGGGCGGGGGCGCGGGGCGCGCCGGGCGGGAGCATCCGCGCCCAGAGGCGGGCCCGCTCCGAGGCGTCTGGCTCCTCGAAGTGCACGATGAAGCGGAAGCGCCGGCGGAAGGCGTCATCCATGCTCTGGTGCAGGTTGGTGGCCAGGATGGAGATGCCGTCGAACCGCTCCATGCGCTGGAGCAGGTCGTTGACCTCCATGTTGGCGAAGCGGTCGTTGCTGCCCCGCACCTCCGTGCGCTTGCCGAAGAGGCTGTCGGCCTCGTCGAAGAAGAGGATGGCCCGGGCGCGGACGGCCGCCGCGAAGAGGCGGGCCAGGTTCTTCTCCGTCTCGCCGATCCACTTGCTGACGAGGCGCGCGGTGTCGACGCGGTAGATCTCGCGGTCCAGGGCGTTGGCGAGGATGCCCGCCACCATCGTCTTGCCCGTGCCCGGCGGGCCGGCGAAGAGGCAGCCGAGGCCGCGGCCGTAGGGCAACAGGCGGTCGAAGCCCCAGCCGTGGAGCACCTGGTCGCGGTGGCGCCCGTGGGCGACGACGTCGTGCAGGGTGGCGAGCACGGCGGGCGGGAGCACCAGGTCGTCGAAGCCGAGGGGGGTGGTGACCGGCTGGGCCAGGGCGTCGAGGCCGTGGTCGAGGCGGCGGCGCAGGGCCCCGAAGAGGGCGTCGACGCGGGCCTCCCCGTCCACGTCGGCGAGGGCGAGGCCGAGGGCCGCGGGCGGCGGGGCGAAGCGCTCCCCGATGCGCGCCGCGAGGCTTGGCGGCCAGCCCCGGCCGTCGGCGTCCAGCGCCGCCTGCCAGGCGTGCAGGCGCTCGTCGCGGGTGGCCTCCGGGGCATGCACGACGCGGCGGGCGCCCGCGGCCAGCGCCGGGTCGACGCGTGGGCCCAGGCACAGGCAGGGCGCCTGCGGTCGCCAGCCCGCCCAGAGCGCGGCGCCGGCCTCGTCATCCAGATCATCGAGGATGACGGCCAGACGTCGGCCCGCCAGCCGCGCGCCGCCGCTCGGCCGCGCGGGCCGCGGCGACGCGGGCAGCGGGGACGGCGGCCGCGGCGAGGAGCTCGACCGGCCCGGCGGCCGCCACCGCGCCCCGGCGACCGGAGCCAGGCTCGCCCACCACCCAGACGACCGCCGCGGGGCTCGCGCGAGGGCGGCCTGGAGCCGGCCCTGGGCCGCCGCCGGCCAGGGCGCGGGCGCCGCGGTCGTGTGGGGGATCGGGGCCCCCGCCAGCGCCAGCAGCACGTCGTCGGGCACCTCGAGGCTGCGCTGCAGGCCGCTGCCGGCGCCGGGCACCACGAGGCCGCCCCGGACGAGGGGGGCGTGGTCGGCCGTCGCCGCGAGCGCCGCGGAGGCCGGCAGGCCCACCAGCTCGGCGAGGAAGCCGACGTCGGGCGGACCCCCGGCGGCCCGCAGGAAGCGCAGGAGGCGGCCGGCCTCGACCGAGAGGGCGGGGGCAGCGGCGGCCAGGAGCAGGTGCAGGCTGGCGTCGTCGAGGCCGAAGGCCCGGGCGAGCGGACCCCCGGAGGGCGGGTCGGCGGGGGGTGGCGCGAGCAGATCGGCGATGGCGGCGTCGAGGGCGGCCGGGTGGGCGTTGATCAGGCCCAGGGCCTCGGCGAAGGCCACGACGCCGTCGGCGGCGGTGCCAGCGAACAGGCGGTCAGGGAACCGGGCGAGCCAGGTCGCCGCGCGGCAGCGCAGCCAGGGGAGCGTCGCGTCCATCGAGCCTCCAGGTCGGAGGCGCGACGTGCGCCCCTAGAGGACATCGGTCAATCGCGGCGCGTGTCGCAGGAAAAGTGACGAGGGGCGGCACTTTTTTCGGAGAGGGTGACGCGGCCGCGAGGAGAAAGCGGCCGCGTTTCAGGGGGTTGGGGCGGCTCAGCCGAAGATGGAGTAGAGGCGCGACAGGCCGGGGGAGACGCCGCCGACGACCGTCCCCATCTTCTTGCGGGAGAGGGTGGTCACGCTGGGGGCGGTGGTGGTGGTGGTGCTGCGGACCTTGCGGGGGTCGAGGGCGGTGATCTTCATGGGGTGCTCCTGGTGGTGTGGGGACCGGGGCGAAGCCGCGATCCAGGTCTGACTGCACTCTACAAAAGTGGCAGACCGTCTGCCACTTTTTTTTCGGACCCGGGCGCTGATTTTTCGGACCCCCCACCACCAGGGCGCGGGCTACCGCCCGTAGACGTCGTAGATCGTGGCGCCACCGCCCTTGCCGATGAAGTCGTAGATGTCCGGGCGGGGCCCGCCGCCGACGACGGCGGCCATCCGCTTGTGCGAGAGGGTGGTGACGGCCGGCGCGCCGGACTGGCGGACGGCGCGGGGATCGAGGGCAGCAACCTTCATGGCGTTCTCCTGGTGGAGGGGTGTCTCGCCGACCATCGACCATCGAAGATCGGCGCCTGCAGAGGAGTTTGCCGACGCGGTCGTCGATCTGACAAACCATCTGTCGCTCACCACCGGCCCAGGCGCGCTGACGACGCCGCCGGCGCCGGCGCAGGCCACCCGCTACGGCGCCGCGGGGGGCGCCCACTTCAGGCCGAGGCCGACGCTGCGGCCGAGGGCCTGGTCTTCCTGGGTGGTGGCCCCCTGCGTGAAGACGGCGTGGGCGCCGAGCAGGTTCGCGGCCTTGAGGGACAGGCTGAAGCCGGCGCCGAGGGGGGCGCTGGCCACCAGGTCGAGCTGGTCGCGCGGTTGCTCCAGGACGTCGGGGGCGCCCTGGGCCCCCACCTCGACGATGCGCGCGCCGAACCGGTTGTAGAGGAGGGACACCCGAAACGGCCCCGGCTCGTAGCCGATCTGCGCGTTGAGCACGTAGGGGGACTGGCCCTGCAGCGGGCGGTTCGAGGAGGTCTGGATGCCCCCTTCACCCAGGGCGACCTCCGAGTGGATGAGGGCGGCGTTGCCCGCCAGCGACAGCGCCTCGGTGATCTGGACGCGGCCATCGAGCTCGACGCCCGTGTTGGTGGCGGCCTCGGCGTTGGCGAACGTCACCGAGAACTGGGCGGACGGGATGATGATCTGCTCGATGGGCCGATCGAACGCCTTGTGGAAGACCGCGAGGGACAGGCTCTCCCGCGGGGACGGGTACCACTCCAGCCGCGCGTCGAGGTGCTGGAGCGTGGCGCGGTCCAGGTCGGGGTTGCCGAAGATCTGCCGGCCGCCCGTGACGTCGTTGAAGGTGGCCGGGGACATCTCGCGGAAGTCGGGGCGGGACACCGTGCGGCCGTAGCCCAGCCGCGCCTGCCAGCCCTCGGCGAAGGGCCAGGTGAGGCTGGCGGCGGGCAGCAGATCGGTGTCGTCGAGCTTCGCCTCGACGGGGGCCTGGTCGGGGTTGAAGAGCTCGAACGTGGAGACGCGCTGGCGGAAGGCCTCGACGCGCACGCCCGCCATCAGGCGCAGGCCGAAGACCGGGGTCTCGCCCATCACGTAGCCCGCGAGCAGCCGCTGGTCGGCGGTGTAGTTGTCGGTCTGCCGGGTGGTCTCCTGGAACTGGAAGGCGTCGTTGCCGATGTTCGCCGGCACGAAGATGTCTTCGGGATCCTGGGCGATCAGCGCCGGATCGCCGGCGCGCGGGCCCTTCGTCTGGAACTTGTAGCGGCGGGTGTCGACGCCGCGATCCCGGGCGACGACCTGGCCCCCGACCTTCACGAAGCGCTCCGGCTCGCGGCCGGCCTCGCGGGTGGGCGCGAAGCGCAGCGAGAGCGAGAGGTCGTGGTTGATGTCGTCCAGATCGCTGTAGAGCCGCTGGTTGCCCTCGGGTCGGTCGCTCAGCAGCCAGGTGTCGGTGCCGGGCTCGCGATCATAGCGGTAGGTGCGCCGGTCCGGCTCCTGTCGATCGGCGAGGGCGAAGGCGTAATGCCATTGCAGATCAAAGGGATGGAGCTGGTGGGCGCCGCGCAGGATCTCGGCGACGAGCATCCGCTCGACGAAGCGGAGCCGGGTGACGCGGATGTCGGTGCCGGCGTCGCGGTTGCGGCCCGAGAACACGCGCGCCTCGTCGTCGGTGAGGCGCAGGACGAGCGTGGTGGAGGCCAGCTCGTGGTCCGAGCCGAGCTCGGCGGTCAGGCCCACGGCGCCGGTGAGGCCGACCGTCCGCTCCAGGGACTCGAAGCGGTAGCTGTGCTGGAGCTCCAGCGCGCCGCCCTGGCCGACGATGAAGTACCGGCGCCGGAAGTCGCGCATCCGCCAGTCCTGGCCCCACCCCAGCGTGGCGAGGCCAGCCAGCTTCACGCCCCCCAGCTCGAGGCGGTCCCCGGCCACGACGTCGACGCCGAGCCCGGGCGGGACGACGCGGGTCATGGTGGCCCAGCGGTTGGGCATGGCCTCCCCCAGCGCGTCCAGCTCGGCGGCCGAGAAGCCCTTGTTGGAGAGGCGGGTCCGCTCGAGGAGCGTCTGGTCCTCGGAGGCCGCCCGCACGGCCGCGGGCAGGGCGCGGGTGCCGTCGTCGAAGCCCAGGAAGTCCGTCGCGCCGCCCGCGTAGGTCAGGCCATCACGGCCCGTCGTGTCGGGGCGCCAGGTGCTCGACAGCGACACCTCCAGCACCGGCTCCTCCCCGGGCCGGCGGGTGCGGAGCTGGACCACCCCGCCGCCGAACTCCCCTGGCATGTCGGGGGAGTACGTCTTCTGGACCACCACCGCCCCCAGCAGGCCGGTGGGGAAGAGATCGAGGGGCACGACGCGGCGCTCGGGCTCGGGGCTCGGGAGCGTGACGCCGTCGAGCAGGGTGGTCGAGTACCGCTCGCCCATGCCGCGCACGTAGACGTACTTGCCGCCGACCACGGTGAGGCCGGTCACCCGCTTGAGGGCGGCGGCCGCGTCGCCGTCGCCGCTGCGGGCCATCTGCTCGGCCCCGATGACGTCGACCACGGCGCTCTGCCCCTGGCGCTCCGCGACCAGGGCCGCCACCCCGCCCTGGATGTAGGGCGCGACGACCTCCAGATCGTCGAGGGCGACGGCGGCCGGCGCGAGGCGCACGGCGATCGGCGCGGCCCCCTCCGCCACCTGGACCTCGGCGCTGGCGCGGCTGAAGTCGGGGTGGATGATGGACAAGAGCTGCGGGCCGGCCGGCAGCGCCAGGCCGAACCGACCCGCGGCGTCCGTCACGGCCGTCTCGGGGCGCCCGCGCACGAAGACGCGGGCGCCGGCGATGGGCCGATCGTCCGCCTCGGCGCGCACCTCCCCCGCGACGGGCAGCGTCGGGCCCTCCTCGACGGCGGCCACCAGGGGCTCGTCGGGCGCGAGGGCGCGCGTCTCCAGGTCCACGCGGGGCGCGCCGCTGCGCAGCGTGACGAGCGCCTCCGTCAGCACGTCGTCCACCACCGGCACGGGGGGCAGCGTGGCGTCCCCGACCTGCAGGGGGTGCTGGCCGGCCGGCGGCTGGAGCAGCACGGTGCCGAACGCGTCGGTCGTGCCGTGCAGGGGGCCGAGCCGCACCACGACGCCCGCCTGCGGGCCCGCGTCGGGCCCCGCGAAGACGAAGACGCGCACGGCGCCGGGCCGCGCCTGGGCGACGCCCGCCAGAAAGAGCAGCGCGATCAGCAGGTTGCGACCCATCAGGGGCACCGATCCCGGTGGGCGCGGCACTCGGCCATGGCCTGCCGCAGGCCCCCCGCGCGCTCGAAGAGGTCGGGGCGCGTCAGCTTCGCCAGCGCGGCCTCGGCCTCGGCGAGCGCCCCCTGCCGGAACCAGGCGTAGGCCAGGGCGTAGCGCAGCTCCTCGTCCTCGGTGAGCAGGCCCAGCCGGGCCAGGCGCGGCTCCAGGGCCGTCACGGCCGCGAAGCGCTCCCGATCCAGCAGCAGCGCGACGCGCTGGCGGAGCTTGGCGGGCTGGTCGAGCACCCGGGCGTTCTGGCGCAGGGCGGCGTAGCTGGCCCCGCGGCGGCGGTGCAGCTCGGCGGCGTCGCGGGCGTGCACGGGATCGCGGTCGGCGGCCTGCTCGAAGAGGCCCGCGGCCGTCCTCAAGGCGCCGGCCTGCAGCCACGCGTGGGCGAGCTGCACCGTGGGGCGCACGTCGTCGGGCCAGCGCAGCCGCGCCAGCTCCAGGATCTCGCGGGCGGCGCGGTGCTGGCGGCTCTGGACGAGGGCCTCGCCCAGGAAGAGGTGGTCGTCGAGCGTCGCGTCGCCGCCCTCGACGAGGGCCTGCCCGGCCTCGGCGGCCGCCTGGTAGAGCCCCAGGGCCACGAGGCGCTGGACGCGCAGGCGCAGAAACACCCGTTTCTCTTCAGGAAACCGCTGCTCTCCGGCCTCCAGCGTCGCCAGGGCGGCGGCCGGATCGTCGACGCGGGCCTGGCAGTCGGCGCGCAGCAGGAAGAGGGGCGCGTGGGCCTCGCCGGCCGGACCGGCGGCGGCCAGGGCGGCCAGGGCGGTCGGGCAGTCCTGCTGGCGGTAGGCGGCCTGGGCCCGGAAGACCTGGACGGCGGGGTCGGTGGCGCCGGCGGCGATGGCCGCGGTGAAGCCGGCGAGGGCGTCGTCGAAGCGGCCCAGCTCGAAGGCGCACAGGCCCCGCAGCAGGTGGAAGCGATCGAGGGCCAGCCCCTCGGCGGCGACGTCCACCTCGGCGAGCACGCGCTCGGCGCGGTCGGCGTGGCCATCGCGCAGCAGGGCCGCGGCCAGGGCCAGGTGGTCCACCTCGTCGGCGGGGGGCTTCGCGGCCACCAGGGCCAGGGCCAGGGCGAGCAGGAGCACCTTCATCCGCCCAGCCCCCCCTGCCCGAGCTTGAAGACCACGCGCTGCTCGGCCCAGACCTTGACGGGGCGCCCCTGGTAGCGGGCGGCCTCGAAGCGGCAGCGGCGCAGGGACTCCTGGGCGCCGGCCTCGAAGACGCCGGCCGGCTCGGCCTCGACCACCTTCACGCGCTCCACCTCGCCTGCCTCGCCCACCAGCAGGCGCAGGACGACGTGGCCCTGCACCCCCCGGCTGCGGGCGGACGCCGGGTAGGGGGCGGCGGGGCACGACAGGCGGCGCGGCCGCTGATCCACGGCCTCCTCCGTCATGACCAGGTTCTTCTGGGCGTCGCCGAGCAGGTGGTCGCCCAGGCCGCCCACCTCGCCCACGGCGGCGAGGGGCGCGCCGAGGCTGATGGCGGACAGGCCGGAGCCGAGCTGCGGCGGCGGGGTGCGCGGGCGCGCCGCGCGCTGGGGCGTGGGCGGGCGGGGACGCGGCTTCGGCCGGGCCTGCTGCTTCGGCGGCGGGGGCGGCGGCGCCACGGTGAGGGCCGTGGGCTCGGCCGGCGGCGCCTTCTGGGGCGCGGCCGTCCAGCCGTTCATCCACACGAGCAGGCCGAGGACGCCCACGGTGCCGAGGGCGCCGGTGCCGACGGCCAGGGCCTGGTGGGCCAGGAGGCGTACGCTCACCCGGCCTCGCGATCCGTCGCCACCGCCACGTCCTTCGCGCCGGCCAGCCGGCACTGGTCCACCACCTCCAGGAGCTGCTCCGCCCGGACACGCCGGTCGGTGATGACGAGCACGGGGCGCTCCTCGCCCCCCTGGAGCTGCTCGCGGACGCGGTTCTGCACCATCCAGGGCCGGACGGGGCGGCCGTCGACGTACACGTCGCCGCGCTGATCGAGGGTGACGCGGATGGCCTTGGTGGACGCGGGCTTCGCGCTAGCGGCCGAGGGGCGCTCCAGCTCGACCTGGGCGTCCTTCACGAAGGTCGTGGTGACCATGAAGAAGATCAGCAGGATGAAGACCATGTCGATGAGCGGCGAGATGTCGACGCCGGGCTCCTCGACGTGGCGAGCGGGGCGCCACCTCATGCCAGATCCCCCACGACGGCCAGGGCGCGGATGCGGATGAGCTCGGCGTCCAGGCTGCGCTGGCGGCGGTCGAGCAGGCGGCCGGCGATGACGCCGGGCACGGCCACGACGAGGCCCATCTGGGTGGTGAGGAGGGCCTGGGAGATGCCCCCGGCCACGCCGCCCGTGCGGCTGAAGAGGGCGCTGTCGCCGAGGCCGTCGAACGTCTCGATCATGCCGGCGACGGTGCCCAGCAGCCCGGCGAGGGGGGCGACCATGACCACGGCGCGCACCACCGTGCGGCCGCGGCGCAGCTCGGCGCGCAGGTCGCCCAGCGCCGCCTCGACGCGGGGCTCCAGGTCGGGGCCGCCGCGGCGGGTGACGGCCAGCGCTCGATCCCGCGCGCGGGGGACGATGTGGCCCGGGCGGAGGCGCAGGGCGCGGTCGCCGAGGGCGTACCAGAGCACCAGCGCGGAGGCCACGAGCGGCGGCATGACGTAGCCCCCCGACTCGATGAAGCCCATGACTTCATGGAGGAATCCCGTCACGCCGGCTCCTCCAGGGGCTGCGCGGTGCGGGGCACGGCCCGGGCGGGCGGGGCGTCGTCGAGGCGGCCGACGCGGGCGACGTTCATGAGGCGCAGGGCGCGCTCCTCCAGGCGGCTCTTCTGCCCCGCGGCCATGGCCGAGAGCAGGTTGCCCAGGAGCAGCGCCGGGATGGCCACGATGAGGCCGAGCTCGGTGGTGATGAGCGCCTCGGAGATGCCCCCGGAGAGCAGCTTGGGGTTGCCGGTGCCGAACTCGGTGATGACGTCGAAGGTGGAGATCATGCCCGTCACGGTGCCGAGCAGGCCCAGCAGGGGCGCGACGGCGGCGGCCACCAGGATGGCGCTGCCGAACCGATCGAGGCGGCGCTCCTCGGCGACGAGGCGCTCGGAGACCAGCTGCTCCATGTCGCCGCGCTCGCCGGTGACGACGCCGCGCAGGACGGCCCGCAGCACCCGGGCCGTGGGCCCGCGCACCGCCTGGCAGCTCGCCACCGCGCCGGCCATGTCGCCATCGACCAGGCGATCCTCCACCGCGGTCAGCAGGCGGCGGCCGCCCCCGATGCCCGCGAGCAGCAGGAGCAGGGCGCGCGCGACGACCAGCAGGCCCGCCAGGGCGCCGAGGCCGACGATGACCCAGGCGATGGCGCCGCCAGCCTCGACGATCTGGCGCGGCGTCTTCTCGGCGCGCACCTCGACGTTCTGGTCGGCGGACTCGAAGAGAAAGAGATCGAGGCTGGCCGGCCGGCGCCCCGCCGCGAGGGCGCGGGCCGTGGCCTCGCCGCCGGGCGGATCCAGCTTGAAGCGCCCGCCCCCGGCGGGGGTCAGCGCGCCCGCCGCTGCCGGGGTGACGCCGTAGACGGCGACGTCGCCGAGGCGCACGAGCTGGCCCTCGACGCGCCGGCCGTCGGCCAGGAAGAAGCTGCCCGGCTCCACGCGGACGCCCGACCGGGCCGCGAGGGCGGCCTGCACCGCCGCGAAGGCCGCGGTGATCTTCTGGGTGTCCTCGGCGGCCGGGGCCACGAAGCCGTAGCCCGCCAGGCCGCGCTGGGTCGCCTCGAGCAGGCCCTCCAGGTGGGCGCGGCCCTCCGTGGCGCGCTCGGCCTGCTGCTCCACCTCGCGCAGGGCCTCGGTCAGGGCGTCGGCCTCCAGGCCCAGGGCCAGCACGTCGCGCTGCGTCTGGGCCAGGCGGGCCTGGGCGCGGCCGCGGGCGTCGGCGTTCTCGCGCTCGACGGCCTTGAGCCGGTCGGTGAGGGCGCGCTGCTCGGCCTCCAGGAAGGCGTACTCCTTCTGCCAGGCGCGCTCCAGCGCGTCGGCCTCCTGGGCCGGCGCCGGGACGGGCAGGACGAAGGCCAGGGCAGCGAGGAGGGCGAGGCGGCTCATGGGGCCTCCGCGAGGAGCGTGGGCAGGGTGAAGGCGCCGACCCGGATCTGCTTGCGGAACGCGTCGAACAGCCCCTCGAGCTGGGCCTTCGCGGCCGGATCGGTGACCAGCCGCGCCCGGCCGCTGGCCTCCACGACGCCGACGCGGCCATCGCCGGTGCGCCAGTACAGGCCGAGCATGCCCAGGCGGACGACGTCGGCCAGCACCTCGCCCTCCGGCAGCACCACGGTGTCGCGGAAGAGGCCGGTGTCGCGGGTGAGCCGCAGCTCGTCCTCGGCCAGGGCCCAGAGCCGGGCCAGGGCCGCCTCGGGGGTCAGGAGCCCCTCGGCCACCTTCCGCTCCAGCGTCGCCACGGCCTCCAGGCGCTCGGCGCGCTTGAAGGGGAGGCTCTGCTCGACGCGGCCGCGCAGGGTGGCGGCCGCGTCGCGGAAGGTCGGCAGCAGCGTCGACTGCCAGGCCGAGGCCTGGGCGATCTCGGCCTTGCGCCGCTCGAGCGTCTCCTTGAGCTGGGCCACCCGCAGGCTGGCGCGGGTGCGCTCGGCGTCCAGCTCGGTCTGCTGGGTCGCCAGGGCGCGGCGCTGCTCGATGCCGGCGCGGCGGGCCTCCTCGACCTGGTCGTTGAGGCCCTCGGTGGTCTGGCGCAGCTCGACGAGGGCCTGGGCGAGGCCGCGGGCGTCGCGGGCGGAGGCCGCGGGCGCCGCGAAGAGGAGGAGGAGAGGCAGGAGTTTCAACACGTTACGCTCAGCTCGGGTCCCAGTTGGTCCAGCCCGCCGTCCAGTCGGTGTCGCCGAAGGCGCCGCGGTAGTCGGTGGCCTCGAAGAAGCCGCCGGCCGGGGCCGCCGCGCCGGTGAGGGCCGGCGAGCCGGCGCCCGGGCGCAGGTCGGGCACGCCGGTGAGGGCGGGATCGACCTCGTCGTTGCCGGTGTTCAGCGTCAGGAACTCGGCCACGGTGAAGGGCAGATCGGCGATCTCGGGCTCCTTGACGAGGGCCGAGTCGGGGCACCAGAACACCGAGTTCTGCACCACGAGCGCGCCGTTGAGGGCCACGCCGTCCCAGGCGTTGCCGAAGGTGGCCGCGTGGTCGATGGCGAAGCACGCCTCGCCGAAGTTGGCCACGATGGCGTTGCTGATGGTGGCGCCGGTGCCCTCGCGCAGCAGCATGCCGAGGTCGGAGTTGGCCGAGCCGGAGCCCCACAGCGTCACGTTGGCCAGGGTCGGCGCGGAGCGCGGCTCGGCGTCGTTGCTCTCGCCGTTGTTGTCGGCCTCGATGCCCTGGTCGCCGGCGTCGTCGAACTCGACGGCCGCCACGAACTGGGCGCGCCCCTGCCAGCCATCCGTCCAGTCCAGGCAGTCGTCGCCGATGCCGGTGAGGAGGACGTGCTTCACGTCGACGGTGCCGCCGAAGAACTCGACCCCGTCGTCCTTGTTCATGTGCACCTGCACGTAGTCGACGCTGGTGCCGCGGCCGACGCCCTGGAAGGCGATGCCGTTGAGCTCGTTGTCCTCGGAGAGGAGGATGCCGGCGTACTCCACCCGCACGTAGCGCAGGGTGCCGGAGCTGTCCTCGGGATCGGCGCCGCCGTACTTCCCGGTGCCGCCCTCGCCCTCGGCCTCGCAGGGCGCGGCGTCGCAGCCGTTGATGGGGGCGCGGCCGTTGATGATCAGGCCGCCCCAGTCCCCGCGGGCCCGGCTGCCCTCTTCGTTGGGGGAGGTGAAGACGATGGGCGCCGCGGCGGTGCCGTTGGCGTTGATCTGGGAGCCGCGGCGGATGACGAGCATGCCCTTGGTGGCGGTCTCGCCGTAGACGACGGTGCCTTCCTGGATGTTGAGGACGGTGCGGTCGGTGTCGTTGCCGATGAAGACGCCGCCCCGCAGCAGCCAGGTCTTGTCGTTGGTGAGGGTCAGATCCTGGGTGATGTCCCCCTGGAGGACGCAGACGCTCCCCTCGGCGGTGGTGCCGACCGGGCACGTCTCGCTGCCACCACCGCCAGCGCCGCCGGCGCCGCCACCCGCGCCCCCGCCGCCGTCCCCGTCGTCACACCCGAGGAAGCCCGCCGCCACGCAGGCGAGGGCGAAGCCGCTGGTCCGTCCGAAAGTCCCCATGTGGTCACTCCGTCCACGTCGTTCGGGGGGCGTTTTCCTCGAATCGTGTGACGGCGGCGTGAACCATCGGTGCGAAAAACGTTACGTGTTCCGCATGGTTACGATCGTGTGTCCCAGGTGACACCGCGGTGACGGCGGGGAGGCGGCGGGGGGACGGCTACCAGGTGATGCAGCGCGCCGCGCACGTCACCACGCCCTCGTCGTGGCCGAAGGCGGTCAGGGCCCAGTAGCCACGCCGGACCTCCACCAGGCAGCCAGCGCCATCGTTGTCGTCCCCGGTGCCCCCCTGCAGGTCGTACAGCACCAGGAAGCAGGCCCGGTTGTCCGCGGTGCCCAGCAACCGGAACTGGCCGCCGGTGGCGACGACCGGGTCGGTGTTCTGGATCTGCAAGGGGGAGCCGGCCGGCCCGGCGGGGCCACGCGGACCGGCGGGGCCACGCGGCCCGGCGGGCCCCGCCGGCTCGGCTGGTCCGGCGGCGTCGGGTGGCGGCGCAGCGTGGGGCGGCGCGCCGACGTCGGGCACCCCCGCGCCTTCGGGGGCGCCGCTGCGGCCGGTGCAAGCGCTGAGGAGGGCGACGAGGGCGATGAGGGTCGGGCGGGTCATGGTCGTGCTCCGGTTCAAGTCAGGTGGAGGCTGGGCTTCTCAACCAGCGTGCCAACCGCCGGCAGGCGCGCCAGGCCGCCTGGGGCAAGGCGCTGCGCGTCCGGCAGCACGATCGGGGGGATGTCCGCGGACGCCGCCCACCCGTCCGACGTCCGGTGAGGCGCCCACCGGCGCGCGCCGATCCACGGCCACGGAGCGCGCCTCCCCGCGCTGTGGTTTGCGGTCTGTCGTTTGCTAAGTTGGCGCCGCCATGAAGACGCTTGCCTGGATCACCTTCGCCGCGCTCCTCCCCGCGTGCGTCCCCGAGCTCACGCTCAAGGAGTGCTACGGCGAGGCCTGCGCCGACATGGCCGCCGCGGCCGACATGGCCGATCGCGGGCCGGAGCCGGATGGCGGGGCCGTCGACGCCGCCCCCGCCGACGTCGGCGTCGACGCCCGCCGCCCGCCCCCCGACACCGCCCCCCCGGATCCGAGCCGGTGCACCACCGAGATGCTCGACAGCAACGTCGTCTTTACGGCGTACCGGGGCGCCCGGGGCCAGACCTTCCGGGCGACGGGCACGGTGATCGACCGGATCGCCATCGGCGTGAGCGACGGCAACGTGGATCGGGGGGCCTACGGCTTCACGATCAGCCTCTTCGCCGGCGTCGGGTACGTGGGCGAGCCGCTGGCCGAGGAGACCATCATGCTCCGGGACGGCTTCAGCAACCTGGCCCAGGTCGACATCGACGACGTCCGGGTGCAGCCCGGCGGCATGTACACGCTGCGCATCGTCCCGGTGGCGGGCCGGGGCTTCGTCCTCGCCGTCCGCCACGACGGCATCGCCGACCCCTACCCCGACGGCGACCACACCACGTACGGGGGCGAGACGGATGAGCGCTACGACACGATGTTCCAGGTGCTGTACAGCGCGTGCAGCGACGTCGTGACCGGGCCGCAGCCCGATCCCTGCACGCTGGAGCAGACGCGGGGGCAGGTCGGCCTCGACCTGGGCACCCTCGGCCAGACGTTCGTGGCCACCGGCCCGACGGTGGCGGGGATGGGCGTGGAGGTCTTCGACGACGACACCCGGCCCGGCGAGGTGCGCTACACCCTGTCGCTGCACCCGGGGGTGGGCTTCGACGGCGAGCCGCTCTTCACGGGGACGCAGGCCTTCCGCAACGGCTTTCGCAGCCTGGCCTGGTTCGAGCCCGACACCCCCGTGCCCGTCGAGGTCGGGCAGGTGTACACGCTCCGGGCCCGGCGCGAAGAGCCACGCAGCGTGATGGTGGCGCTGCGCCACGACGGCATCGCCGACCCCTACCCGGACGGGCACCTGGTCGACGAGGTCGGCCGGCTGAACACCGACTACGACCTGCAGTTCCGGGTCGTGTTCGGGCGGTGCGACTAGCCGGACCGGACGTTCGGTCGGTGTCCGGTGTCCGGCGACCGGCACCCGCGCGTGTCGATGTTTTCCCCTGATTTCAGCCATATGGCGAACAGCGCCCGGCGGCACGCCGGTTGCGAACCCCCTGGACACACCCTTTCCAGGAGGTCCCCATGGCTCGCCCTCAGCGCTTCACCCTCGTCATCGCCCGCACCGCCGCCGAGCTCGACGCCGTCTACCGGCTGCGCCACGACATCTACGTGAGCCAGATGGGCCTGCTGCCTGCCGACCACCCCTACTGCCACGAGGGCCGCCTGCGCGATCCATACGACGCGCGCTCCCAGCAGTACCTGCTGCTGCACGACGGGGAGGCCGTGGGGACGCTGCGGGCGACGGAGGCGGGCCAGGGGTCGCTGGAGATCGAGCGCTACCGGCCCATCGACGCCCACTGCGCCGACCGGGCGCAGGCCGCCGAGCTCACCCGGTTCATGGTCAAGGCCGAGTGGCGCTGCCCGATGGCCACGGCGATGCTGCTCTGCGGCGCGGCGGAGCACCTGATGAGCCGCGGCATCACCGAGATCTACGGCGCCGGCAAGCTGGGCAGCCTGGGCCGCTACTACCGCGCCCTCGGGGCGCGGATGCTCGATCCCACCCCGTTCGCGTATGAGCTGATCCCGGGCTGCCGCTACCAGCTCATCCGGGTGAGCCTGGGGGCGCCGGGCTCCTGGCAGCGGCTGCGGACGCGGCTGTGGTCGGCCCTCGTCCTGCTGCTCGGCACCCGGTTCCCCGCGCTGGCCAACCGGGTCTTCAAGCGGGGGCAGTCGGCGCGGTCCCGCGCGCGCGTCCGGCCGGAGGCCCACGCCAGCTAGCGGGGGCGAGCGCGCGGGCTTGGCAGCCCCGGCCAGAACATGCCAAATGCTGTCCCCAGATGGCGTTCGATCCGACCCAGACCGCACCCCGCCTGGTGGCTGCCCGCGATGAGGAGCGGGCGCGCTACCTCACCTGCGTGCACCCCACGCCCGCCGCACCGCAGGCGCTGGACGGGACGCTCGTCATCGGCCGCCAGCCCGGCCCGGGCGGCCTCACCCTCGACGACACGCGCGCCAGCCGGGCCCACGCCGAGCTCAGCCGGGTGCGGGGGCGCCTCGACGTCTTCCGGCTGCGCGATCTGGACAGCAAGAACGGCACGTTCCTCAACGGCCAGCGCGTCACGCAGGAGTACCTGCAGACGGACGCGGTGATCCGCATCGGCGACTCGGTGCTGGTCTTCTCGGAGCAGGCCCTGGCGCCAGGTGGCGCGGCGCCGACGCCCACCGAGGGCGAGTCGCCCGCCCTGAGCGCGCTGCTGGCCCGGGCCGATCGGGCCGGGGCCAGCGGGCTGCCCGTGCTCATCCACGGGCCGAGCGGCGCGGGCAAGGAGCGGCTGTCCCAGCGCGTCCACCGCGCGAGCGGGCGCAGCGGGCCCCTCGTCGCCGTCAACTGCGCGACGCTCTCCAGCGAGCTCATCGCCAGCGAGCTCTTCGGCCATGTGCGCGGCGCCTTCTCCGGGGCCGAGGGGCGCGGTCGGGCCTGTTCGTCTCGGCGCGGGGCGGCACCCTCTTCCTCGACGAGATCGCCGAGCTGCCGCTCAGCCAGCAGCCTGCCTTGCTGCGGGCGCTCCAGGAGGGCCGGGTGCGGCCGGTGGGCGCCGACCGGGAGGTGGAGGTGGACGTCCGCATCGTGGCGGCCTCGCACCAGGATCTGGCGGCCCGGGTCGAGGCGGGGACCTTCCGGGGCGACCTCTTCGCGCGGCTCGCCGGCGTGGAGCTGCGGTTGCCGGGCCTCGCCGAGCGGCGCGAGGAGATCGTGCCGCTGTTTCGGCAGTTTCTGGGCGGGGGGCGGACGATCAGCGCGGAGGTGGCCGAGGCGCTGACGCTGTACCCCTGGCCGTTCAACGTGCGGGAGCTGCAGCACGTGGCGCGGGCCGCGGCCATCGAGGTGGCCCCCGGCGGTCGGCTCGAGCTCGCGGGCCTCCCGCCGGCGGTGCGCGCCGCCTTCCACGCCGCGTCGAGCCAGCCCGAGGAGAGCGCGCCGCTGGACCGCGAAGGGCTCGTCGCCCTGCTGCGGACCCACCAGGGCAACGTCGCGGCCGCCGCACGCGCCACGGGCGCCAGCCGGCAGCAGCTCTACCGGCGCCTCGAGGCCCTGGGCATCGATCCCGCGTCGCTCCGCGACCCATGAGGGCCACGCTGGCCGCCTGCCTGTGGCTGCCGGCGGTGCCCGCCGCCGGCCAGGACGACGCGGCGCGCCTGGAGGCCGCCCAGCAGCACATCCTGCGCGGCCGCGCCCACTTCCAGGCGGGCCGCTACGCGGAGGGCATCGCGGACTACGAGCTCGCCTACGCGGCCTTCCCCGATCCCCGCCAGCTCTTCGTCATCGCGAGCGCCCACGAGCGGACGGAGGCGCGGTGCACGGCGGCCAGCCCGGCCTGGACGCGCTTCCTGCAGGCCTGCCCCGACTGCGAGGAGCGGTCGACCGCCGAGGCTGCCCTGGCGGCGCTGACGCAGACCTGCCCGGTGAGCGTGCAGATCACGAGCGAGCCCGCGGGGGCCCTCGTCGAGGTGGACGGGCGCGCCCTGGGCCAGACCCCGCTGGGGCTGATGCTCGCGCCCGGGCCGCACGCCATCGCGGCCGAGCTGGACGCCCTGCCCCGGCTGCGCACCGAGGTCGACATCACGCCGGGCACGCCGGTGCTCGTGCCGCTGCGCTTCGGCGAGCCGGTGGTGGTGCAGCCCGTGCTGCCGGCGCCTGCCGAGCGCGACAACACCTGGTCGATCGCGGCGTTGAGCGTCGCCGGCATCGGCGCCACCACGGGCATCGTGTTCCTGGCGCAGATGGTGGACAGCGTGGACGACTTCGAGGGCGCGGAGTCGCGGACGGCGGCGCTCAACGCGCGCGACGACGCCCAGCGGCAGGCCGTCCTGGCCCAGATCGGCTTCGGCGTGGCCGCCTCGGGCCTCGCGGTGGGGTGGCTGCTCTGGGAGGGGAGCGGATCCGAGGCGCGCCTCGGCGTCCATCCGCACGGCGCAGCCCTCTCCGTCGACTTCTAGTCTCCCTCAGGGCAGCGCCCGGTCGTCCAGCACCAGGACGCCGAGGCGCCGGCAGACGCGCCCGGCGCAGGCCTCGAGGGTGGCGCGTCCCTCCCCCACCATCACCAGGCGATCGCCCTGCCGCGTCGCGGTGGTCGTGGGGGTGATCGTCCAGCGGAGGCGGGCGGCCGGCACCGGGCGCCCCTGGGCGTCGAGGGCCGTGGCCGAGAGCCGGGGCCGATCACCCGGGCGATAGGCGGGGCGCAGCGGCGAGAGGTCGATGACGACGTCGGCCACGGTGGGCGCGCCTGGTCGATCTGCGCGACGGGGGGGCGCCGGCTCGGCCGCGTCCGGCGGGGCCGCGGCGGCGACCGGCGCTGCGTCCGCAGGGGGGCGGCGTCGGGGGCGCGGCGTCAGGGGCGCTGCGTCGAGCGGGCGAGCGTCCGCCGCGGCGTCGGCGACGCGGGCGTCCGGCTGGGGGCCGCGTCGGCCGCGGCAGTGGCGGCGCTCCCAGCAGGCGCGGTGGGGGCGCCGGGCGCGAGCGCCCAGAGGGCGAGGCCCCCGAGGCCGGCCAGCACCACCGCGATGGGCCAGCGAGCCCGCCGCGGTGCCGCGACCACGGGCGCCGGGCCCGCCGGCCCCCACGTCGCCGTGCTCCCGAGCGCCTCGACCGGCTCGACCACGCGGGGCGGGCTGAGGGTCGGCCCCGAGGCGGCGGATCCGTGCTCGACCGCGAGCGCCCGGCGCGCGACCTCCCGGGCATCCGCGGGCCGGTCCGCGGGCGCCTTCTCCAGGAGCTGCCGGACGAGGGCGTCGAGGGCGGGCTCGCCCATGGGCAGCGACGGCACGTCGTCGTGCACGTGCTTCATCAGGATGGAGTAGGCCGTGGAGCCGGTGAACGGGGGCCGACCCGCCAGGCACTCGAAGGCGACGACGCCCAGGCTGTAGAGGTCGCTGCGCGCGTCCACGGCGAGCCCCTCGGCCTGCTCGGGCGACATGTAGAGGGGCGTCCCGAAGATGCGGCCGCTGGCCGTCTGCACGCCGCCGTCGGCCAGCTTGGCGATGCCGAAGTCGAGCAGCTTCACCACCTCCTGGGTGTCCACCTGCTCGACGAAGAGGTTGCTGGGCTTCAGGTCGCGGTGGACGACGCCCATGGTGTGCGCCTCGGCGAGGGCCTGGGCGACCTGGCGGACGAGCGACGCCGTGCGCTGGGGCGAGAGCGGCCCCTGCGCCAGGACGTCGTCGAGGGGCGCGCCGCGCATGAGCTCGCAGACGAGGTAGAGGCGGCCGCTCGCGGTGCGGCCGAAGTCGATCAGGGTGACGGTGTTCGGGTGCCGCAGCCGCGAGACGACGCGGGCCTCCTCCTCGAAGCGGCGGACCACCTCGGGATCGCTCGAGGCGTCCGGGTGCAGGACCTTGACGGCCACGGGCCGGTCGACGCTGAGCTGGACCGCCCGGTAGACGACGCCCATCCCGCCGGCCCCCACCAGGGCCTCGACGCGGTAGCGCCCGTCCAGGACCTGCCCGAGGAGCGGGTCGGCCCGATCGTCACGCTCCGGCATCCGGCCTCGCGGGGCGGGGGCTGGGCGGGGTGCACATGGCGCCGGGTGTCTCCGTGGGGGCGGGGGCCCTCATCCAACGCGGGCCGGGGGAGAAATGCAAAGAAATCGAGGCAGAGGGGGCGGCCGGCGCGGCCCGCCGGCGCCGGCGAGGGTGGCGGCCCCCGGCGGCGTTTGGCACGATGCCGACCCGGAGGAACCCCATGACCGACGACGAGCTGGTGGCGTTCGCTGCGGCCTGGATGGCCGATGATCCCGATCCCGAGACGGCGGCGGCCACGGCCGCGCTGCTGGCGGGCCCCGACCTGGAGGGCCTGCGGGCGTGCTTCGGGGAGCGGCTGACGTTCGGCACGGCGGGCCTGCGAGGGGCGCTCGGCCCCGGGCCCAACCGGATGAACCAGGCGCACGTCCGCCGGGCGAGCGCTGGCTTCGGCCACTACCTCATCGAGGAGGCCACGCGGGGCACCGTCGCGGTGGGCTACGACGGCCGCCATGGCTCCCGCGTCTTCGCCGAGGACACCGCGCGGGTGCTGGCCGGCCTGGGGTTCACGGTCTTCCTGGCCGACGCCCCGGCGCCCACCCCCGCGCTGGCCTTCGCGGTGCGCAAGCTGTGCTGCACGGGCGGCGTCATGGTCACGGCCAGCCACAACCCGCCGCAGGACAACGGCTACAAGGTCTACTGGGGGAACGGGGCGCAGATCGTGCCGCCCCACGACACCGGCATCAGCGCCTGCATCGGCGCCATCGAGTCGCTGGCCGGCCTGAGCGTGCCGCCCCTCGACGAGCTGCGCCGGGCCCAGCGGGTGCGGCCCATCCCCGCCGAGGTCGACGTCGCGTACGCGGCCGAGGTGGACGCGCTGCGCTGCTACGACGGGCCTACGGACCTGCAGATCGTCTACACGGCGATGCACGGGGTGGGGCGCCGCGCGGTGGAAGACGTGCTGAAGCGCAATGGTTACGTGCACTTCCACGCGGTGGCCGCCCAGGCGGAGCCCGACCCGGACTTCCCGACGGTGGCGTTTCCGAACCCCGAAGAGCCGGGCGCGCTGGACCTGGCGCTGGCCGAGGCGCGGGCGCGGGGGGCCGACGTGGTGCTGGCCAACGACCCCGACGCGGACCGGCTGGCGGTGGCGGTGCCCGACGGAGCGGGCGGCTACCGGGCGCTCACGGGCAACGAGCTGGGGGTGCTCCTCGCGGACGAGCTGCTGACGTATGGGGCGCGGCCGGAGAAGCCGCTGGTGGCGACGACGGTGGTCTCGTCGCAGCTCCTCGGCCGGATGGCGGCGGCAGTGGGCGTGGCCTTCGCGGAGACGCTGACGGGCTTCAAGTGGCTGGCCACGGAGGCGCTGCGGCACGCGCGGACGGGCGGGCACTTCGTCATGGGGTACGAGGAGGCCATCGGCTACAGCGTGGGCGAGGTCGTGCGCGACAAGGACGGGGTGTCGGCGGCGCTCATCGTCTGCGACCTGGTGGCCCGGGCGAAGCGGGACGGGGTCAGCGTCCTCGACCGGCTGGCGGCGCTCTACCGGCGGCATGGGCTGCACCGCAGCACGCAGAAGAGCCTGAAGATGCCGCCGAGCGCGGGGGCGGAGCTGATGGCGCGGCTGCGGGCCGACGCGCCGACGACGCTGGGGGGCGTGGCGGTGGAGGCCACGAAGGACTACCTGCTCGACAAGACGGGCCTGCCGCCGAGCGACCTGCTGGCGTTCCGGCTGGCCGGTGGGCATCGGGTGCTGGTGCGGCCGTCGGGCACGGAGCCGAAGGTGAAGATCTACGTCGAGGTGGTGCTGCCGTTCGGCGAGGGCGAGGCGCTGGCCGCGGGGGAGGCGCGGGCGGACGCGCTGCTGGCCACGCTGGTGGCCGACGCGGCGGCCCGGCTGGGCTGACCCGGAGGGCGCGACTTTTTTCTGCGTGTTTTCAACAAGTTCGAAGAAAGTCTGCGACACGCGCCGCCGCTGACCGAAGGGAATGGAGGCCCCGAGCACCGGGAGGACCCTCCATGGCCGACACGCTGCGCATCGAGATGAGCGACCACCGCCTCTTCAGCCCCCGGCTGCAGCGGTGGGTCCTCGCCTTCGAGATCACCTCCAAGGTCACCAACGACCTCTTCCTCTTCGCGCCCCGGCATGAGGTCGTCGAGCTGCTGAACGGCGTGCTGGGCCGAGCACAGCAGCGGGTCGGTCGGGGGGACGGGTTCGAGTTCGACTTCGACCTGTACGGCTACTACTTCATGTCGAACCACCTGCAGTGGCTCATCGGGGTGGAGGAGCTCGTCCACAAGAGCCTGGTGCTGGAGTGGGTCAACCGGGAGATCGCGCGGCGGATCAACAAGCTGCACGACCGGACGGGCCAGGCGCTGGTGCCGAGCACGGCGCTGCAGATCACGACGCTCGACAAGGCACAGGACCGGCTGCGGTACATCATGGGCCAGGGCACGGCGGCGCTCACGTCGCGCCACCCGGCCGACGACGTCTTCGCCTGCTCCAACCCGGCGCTCCTGCGCGGCGACGCGCTGCGCGGCGTCTTCGTGCACGGCGACGGCCGGCGAGAGGACACGACCGTCCGCATCGACCGGCTGCCTGGGCTCGGCGACCTGACGCCGAAGGCCCATCGCGCGCTGATGTGGCAGCTCGCCGACGGCCTCGCAGCCGAGCACCGCCCACGACGCAAGAAGGCCGGCCTCCCCGTCCCCGACCCGGAGGCCGTGCGGCACGTCGACCCCGCGACGAGGCCCAGAGAGCGCAAGCGCAGCCCCGCCCCCGTGGTGCATGGCCCGCCCGAGCACCAGCAAGCGTGGCGCGACCTGCACGCGGCGCTCAAGGACGCCTACACCGCGGCGCACATCGCCTACTGGCAGTGGCTGGCCGACCCGACGCGCCCGCTCATCCCCTTCCCGCCGGGCACGATCCCGCCCTCGCATGCGCGCAAGGCGCTCCGCCAGCGGGCCGAGAGCGGGTGACCGGCGGGGGAAGAGCCGCGTGACTGCTGGTGGGGGCGTTCGGCATGGGCGCAGCGGGCGTGGTGCGGCCGCGGACTGGCGACCTCCGCTGGGCAGCTGCCCAGCGGACCGGCCAGACCCCCACTCCCCGCCCCCTGCCCACCCGCTCCACCTCCCATCCCCACGATCCCGACGCCCCCAAGCCCCCGCGTTCCACCCGACCTGCAGCGGAACACCGACGCACCGAGATACCCGGTTGGACCTGGGAGGCCTCAGGCCTCCCAGGCGGAGGCGAGGAGGGCGCCGCGGGCGGCCATCAGCCAGAGGCCCACGTGGTGGGCGGCGGCGCGCTCGTGGAAGCCGGGGGCGTCGAACGTCTCGCACGCGTCGGCCAGGACCACGACCCGCAGCCCGGTGATGGCGTCGACGTACGCCGCGCGGTCGTCCTCGGGGTCGGCCGCCGTCAGCAGGCCGTGGTTGCGGGCGGAGAGGGTGGCCACGACGAAGTCGCTGACGCAGATGTCGGTGCAGTCGCCCGTGACGAGCAGGGTGCGGATGCCGTGGGCGACGACCCACGCGCAGAAGGCGTTGGCGCCCGTCTCGCGGTCGATGGCGCCCACGAAGCCGTTGATGCAGTCCTTGCGGATGACGGTGACGCGGGGCTCGTCCAGCAGCCAGGCCAGCTCGGGGTCCATCTCTTCTTCGCCCGTGCCCTTGATGCCGTGGGGCGGGTAGGGCGGCTCGGGGATGTCGGCCTCGTGCGTGTCGAGGAAGCACAGGGTGTGCAGGCGCGGGCCGAGGGCGGCGTGCAGGGCCCGCCAGTGGGCGCCGATGCGGTGCACCATGGGGATCATGTGCGTCGGGTCGGCCAGGTTGCCGGTGCGGGTGAAGCCCACGCCGGCGTCCACGACGACGAGGCCGACCGGGCCGTCCCCCAGCGCGACGGGGGCCAGCGTGACGGGGAGGCGCTCTTCCAGGGTGCCGCTCATCGCTCCATCTCCACGAGTTCCTTGACCTTTTCGGCGAGCTTCGCGCTCACGGCCACTTCTACGAGCCGGGGCTGGCGGGCGGCTGCGGGCAGGGCGGCGACGGCCGCCGCGGCGTAGGCGCGGCTCTCGGCGGGCGTGGGCTGGGGCAGCGCGGCCTCGCCCTGCCAGACCTCGGCCAGCAGCGGTCGCCCGGGCAGCGCCTCGTCGGCGCAGCCCACCACGTCCACGCCGTCGTCGCCCCGGAAGACCTGCACCCGCCCAGGCAGCGTGGCCTTGCCCGAGCCACGGGCGAGCTTCATCGTCGCCCGGCCGCCGACCTCGCAGAGCTTGCCCACCGCGCCGACGCCCACCGGGGCGTCCGGGGACGTCACGATGCGCTCCCCCACCCCGAAGGCGTCCACCGGGGCGCCGTCGAGCGCGCGGATGCTGTGCTCGTCCATGCCACCCGACACCGTGACGACGGCCTGGGGCGCGCCGAGCGCGTCCAGCAGCGCCCGGGCCTTCTGCACGTTCTCGACCGTCACGCCCGAGTCCAGGCGGATGCCCCGCAGCCGCCCCTCGGTGGCGGCCACCGCGCTGCGGATGCCCGTCGTCGCGCCGAACGTGTCGTACGTGTCCACCAGCAGCAGCGCGTTCTCGGGAAACGCCTCGTAGAAGGCGCGGAAGAACGCCCGCTCCGTCTCGGAGCGCGGCACGCCCGGCCGCTCCCACGCCTGCACCGCGAAGTGGTCCATCGTGCCCAGCACCGGCACGCCGTACCGGTGGTGGGCCTCCACGTTCGACGTCCCCGCGCAGCCGGCGATCCAGGCCGCGTAGGCCGCGTCCACCGCCGCGTCCGGGTGCGTCCGCCGCGTGCCGAACTCGAGCACCGCCCGGCCCCCCGCCGCCTGCACCACCTGGCTGGCCTTCGAGGCCACCATCGTCATGTGGTTGATGATGCTGAGCAGGGGCGTCTCGATGAGCTTGGCCGACAGCAGATCCGTCTCGACGACCAGGTAGGGCGTCTGGGCCGACGGCCGCACGCCGTCGAACGCCAACGGGCTTCCGTCCGGGAACGTCGCCGGCCCCGCCACGATGACCTCGCCCTCCGGCGGCGCCCAGATGGTGCCGCGAAACCGCCAGCCCCGCAGGGCCGCCGCGAAGTCCGGGCGCGCCTTCAGGGCCGGCCCGAGCACCGGGTGGGCCTCCAGGCTCGCCACCAGGGCGTCGTCGAACCGCGCCGCCGCCAGCCACTCGAGGCAGCGCCGCAGCCCCGCCCAGAGCAGGTAGCCGCGCGTCGGCGCGCCGTCGTCCGCGCGGGGCAGCCGCCGCGAGAAGAAGCTCATCACCACCGGCGCGTGCCCGAGGCCCGCGTCCCAGTGCGGCACCGATGAGGTGAGCTGGTAGAGATCGACGTGACCGGCCGAGATCATGGGCCCTCCTTCGACGGGGGCATCACACCCGGCGGCCTGGGCCGCGTCAAGCGCCCCCGCACGCAGATCGCGACGCCGGCGCGGGTTGGGGGTAGCCTCGGGTCCTCACCTCCCCCAGGAGCACCCCGTGGGCGGCGCCATCGGTTTCTTCGACGCCTGGGCGCGGCTGATGCTGCGGCACCGGCTGGCCGTGCTCGTCCTCGTGGGCGCCATCACCGCGGCGTTCGCCTGGTCGCTCACCCGCCTGCCCATGCTGACGTCCCTCGCCGACGTCGTGCCCAAGGACGACGCCTGGGAGATCTACCGCGACACGCGCGACCGCTTCGGCTCCGACGAGGTGGTGCTGGTGGGCGTCGTCCGCGACGACCACTTCACGCCCGCGGGGCTCGCTCGGCTGGAGGCCTTCGCCGCGGCCGTCGAGGAGCACGCCCTCGTCGAGGAGGTCGTCGCGTTCACCCGCGCCGATCACCTGTTCGTGGATCCGGCCGAGCCCGGCCGCCTGCGCATCGAGCCGTTCTACGACGCCGACGAGCCGCAGAGTCCAGCCGCCGTGCGGGCGGCCGTCCTCGGCGATGACCTCATCCGCGGCGACCTGGTGTCGGCGGACGGGCGGGTGGCCCTCGTGGTCGTGCGGCTGGTGCCCGCCGAGGATCGCGTGTGGAGCCGCGAGGCGGTCGCGGCGTACGTGCAGCCACGCCTCGCGTCCATGCCGGGGGGCGAGGCCCAGCTCGACATGCCGGGCGGCAAGGCGCGCGCCATCGAGGTGGCCCGGCAGCAGATCGGGGCCGAGCTCCTGGCCATCGCCGCCCAGGCGGGCTACGGGCCCGACGACACGCACCTGAGCGGATTTCCTGTGGTTTTCGGCAGCCTGCTCCACGAGTCGGAGCAGGTCGTCGGCCGCTACCTGCCCCTCTGCGGCCTGCTCCTCGCCCTGGCCCTCTTCGCCATGTTCCGGCGCGTGCTGGATGTGGCGCTGCCCCTCATCTGCATGGCGCCGGCCGTCATCTGGGCCATCGGCACCGGCGGGCTCATCTTCGGCCGCCTGACCATCATCACGTCCGTGGCCCCGGTGATGGTGCTGGTCGTGGGCATGTCCGACGTCGTGCACCTGCTCACGCAGTTCCACCACGAGCTGGGGCGCGGCCACCCCCGGCACGAGGCCATCCGCGTCGCCTTCCGCGAGGTGGGCGTCGCCTGCACCCTGACCAGCCTGACGACGCTGATCGGCTTCGGCTCCATGGCGCTGCTGCCCCTGCCCCACGCCCGCGAGCTGGGGGTGTTCGCCGCCCTCGGCGTCGTCGCCGCCTTCGTGCTGGCCTTCGTGCTGACCCCCGTCCTGCTGTCGTTCACCCGCCCCGGGGAGGTGCGGCCGCCGTCCGGCGTCCTGACGCGCTTCCTCGACCGCCTGGCCCAGTGGCTCCGGCCGCGCCCGCGCACCATCGTGGCCGTGGGCCTCGGGGCCACCATCCTGGCCCTCGCCGCCGTCTCCCAGGTCCACGTCGAGAACTCCCTGCTGCTCAAGCTGCCCCCCGACCACCCCCTGCGCCGCTCGGCCGAGGTCGTCCGGGAGGCCGTCGAGGGCAACGGCGAGACGGAGCTCATCATCGACACCGGCCGCGACGAAGGCGTGAAGGACGCCGCGCTCCTGGCCGCCGTCGGGCGCTTCACGGCGGCCCTCGACGCCCTGCCCGAAGCGGGGCGCGTCCGCTCCGTGGCCGACGTGCTGGGGCGGATGCACCGCCTCCTGGCCCCCGAGCGCGGCGAGGCGCTGCCCACCACCCGCGAGCAGATCGCCCAGTACCTGCTGCTGTTCGAGATGTCGGGTGGCCAGGGCCTCGCGCAGCTCGTCGACGCGGGCGGCCGCACCCTGCGCGTCACCATCCGCATGCCCTACCTGAGCGCGGAGCGGGCCATCGAGCTGGCCGATCGCGTGGAGGCCCTGGCCGCCGAGCACCTGCCCCCCGACGTGCGCACGCACGTCACGGGCATGGCCATGCTGGCCGCCCGGGCGGGGCCCGTCATCCTGAGCACGTCCCTCAAGGGCCTCGCCGGCGCCGTGGTGCTCATCGCCCTCGTCATGGGCCTGCTCTTCGGATCGGTGCGGGTGGCCGTGCTGAGCATCGTGCCCAACGTGCTGCCCGTCGCGCTGGGCCTCGCCACCGTCTGGCTCACGCTGCCCCAGGTGGACGCCGACACGATGGTCTACCTGACGATCTGCATCGGCATCGCCGTGGACGACACCATCCACTTCCTCGCCCGCTTCCGGCTCGAGCGCGCCAAGGGGCTGGGCCGCGCGGACGCCGTCGAAGCCACCCTGCGCGAGACGGGGCACGGCATCCTGCGCACCTCCCTCATCCTCATCGCCGGCTTCGTCGTGATGCTGGCCTCGGACTACCTGGGCCTGCAGACCCTCGGGCTCATCCTGCCGGGCACGCTGGCCTTCGCGGTGGTGCTGGATCTGACGATGGTGCCGGCCATGGCCCAGCTCGGGCTGCTGGAGCCGCGCCTGCGGGGCGTCAGTAGAGCCGCCGGCCCAGAGAGTCCCACGCCTTGAGGGGCCGGTCGCTCTGCCACTCGTGGGCGAGGAGCGAGAAGACGGCGCTCGGCACCGCGTCGCCGGCCGCGTTGACGTGCCGGGCCGGCAGCGTGCCGGTCCGGGTGAAGCCCAGGCGCAGGGGCACCGCCGCCGACCGCACGTTGTCGGGCTCGCAGTGGATCTCCACCAGCTTGAGGCGCCGCACCTCGAACACCAGCGTGCAGAGCGCCGCCGAGGCCTCGGTCACGAACCCCCGGCCCTCGTGGGCGTGGTCGATCCAGTAGCCGATCTCCAGGCCCTCGGGGCCGACGCGCTTGTGCAGGCCGATGCCGCCGATGGGCTGGTGATCCCCCAGGAAGACCCCGTAGACGAGGTCGCGCCGCTCGGCGAAGCGCACCTGATAGCCGCGGATGTCGGAGAGCACCTCGTCGACGTCCGCCGTCTCCCGGCCCCACGCCAGCCACCGGCCGACATGCTCGCGGTTGGCCTCCCGCAGCGCCCAGAGATCCCAGGCGTCGGCGGGCTCCCACGGCCGGATGATCAGCCGCTCCGTCTCGATGCGCGCCGCCGGCCACCGCGCGTCGCCCACGGGCCGCACGGGATCGGGCCAGGCCCGGTGCGGCCGGGCGTCATCCCGCCACGCCTCGAACAGCGGCTCCTCGGGGTAGTGGGTGCGCTCGCTGGTGTGCCGCTCGCCGACGACCAGCAGCTCGGCCTCCACGTCCGCCCGGTTCCACACGCAGTGGGCGACGCCCGTCCCCGCCGGAAACGAAACGAAATCGCCGGGTTGCAGCTCGACCTCCTGGGCCTCCTGCCCCGGCTCGATCCAGCGCAGGGACGGCCGGCCGGCCAGCACGTACAGGAGCTCCTCCTCGCGCACATGGGCGTGGGTGAAGCTCGTGCGCCGGCCGGGCAGCAGCCGCTCGCGCCAGGCCCCCAGCCGCCGGGAGCCGGCGGCGGTGCCCAGGTCACGGCCCAGGGACAGCTTCTCGTCGTCGAAGGGGGCCGGGTATGCGCCCTCGGTCTCCGGCACGGCGGCGGAGCGCACCACGAAGGGGGGCAGGGGCATGGGGCCTCCGGGTCAGTCGCGCAGCAGGCCCTCGATCTCGGCCACGGCGTCGTCCACGGAGATCCGCCGCTGCTGCATGGTGTCGCGATCGCGGATGGTGAGGGTGCCGTCCTCGAGCGTCTGGCCGTCGACGGTGAGGCACCAGGGGGTGCCGATCTCGTCGTGCCGGCGGTACCGCTTGCCGATGGCGTGCTGCTCGTCGTAGCGGGCGCTGATGCCGCGGCGGAAGAAGGCGTCGACGACCTCGCGGGCGCGCTCGGGCATGCCGTTCTTCTTCACCAGCGGCAGCACGGCCACCTTGATGGGCGCGAGCTGCGGGTGGAGCTTGAGCACCACGCGGGTGGCATCCTCGCCCTTGGCGTCGGGGACGGCCTCCTCGCAGTACGCGTCGATCAGGTAGACGAGCAGCCCGCGGGTGGCGCCGGCGGCCGGCTCGATGACGAACGGCGTGAAGCGCTTCTGCTGCTGCGGATCGAAGTACGTGAGGTTGGCCCCCGAGTACTTCGCGTGCTTGTTGAGGTCGTAGTCCGTCCGGTTGGCCACGCCCTCGAGCTCGCCCCAGCCCCAGGGGTAGGCGTACTCGATGTCGAAGCAGCCCTTGGCGTAGTGGGCCAGCTCGTCGGGCTCGTGGGGACGCAGGCGGAACTTGCCAGGATCATTGGCAAACTTCTTCCACCACCCCATCCGCTCGGCGCTCCAGTACGCCATCCACTCGTCGTCCGTGCCGGGCTCGCAGAAGAACTCCATCTCCATCTGCTCGAACTCGCAGGAGCGGAAGATGAAGTGCTCGACCGTGATCTCGTTGCGGAACGACTTGCCCATCTGCGCGATGCCGAAGGGCACCTTCATGGACATGGACTGCTGGACGTTGGCGAACTGGACGAACATCGCCTGGGCCGTCTCGGGGCGCAGGTAGACCGCGCTCTCCTTCGTCAGCTCGTCGATCTTCACCCGCAGGTCGCGGCCCTTGAGGCCCTCCAGCTCGCCGCGCTCGATGGCGGCGGCCACCGCGCCCATGGGATCCACGGGGCCGATGCTGGAGCGGAACATCAGGTTGAACTGGCGCTCGTCGCTCAGCCACGGGGAGCGACAGACCGGGCACACATAGCCGCGGTCGCCGGCGACGGCGCCCGTCAGGGTGCGGCCGTCGCGCTGCAGCTCCACGCTGAAGCGCTCGCGGATGAGATCCTCGGCGACCTTCGCGCGGCCCTTGTCGGCGAACTCCAGGACGAGGGCGTCCCCGGCCGCGGCCAGCGGGGCCTTGTCGGCGCGGAAGCGCTCCTTGCAGACCAGGCAGTCGACGAGGGGATCGCTGAACCCGGCGAGGTGGCCGGAGGCCTCCCACACCCGGGGGTGCATGATGATGGAGGCGTCGATGCCGACGACGTCCTCGCGGCGCACCACCATGTCGCGCCACCAGGCGTTCATGATGTTGCGCTTCAGCTCCACGCCGAGCGGGCCGTAATCATAGGCGCTCTTCAGGCCGCCGTAGATCTCGGAGGACTGGAAGACGAAGCCGCGTCGCTTGCACAGCGAGACGATCTTCTGCATGAGGTCGGGTTCGTGGCTCATGGCGGATCCCCCAGGCATCGGGCCGTGATTTCAGCGGGCGGGCATGGTACCGATCACCCCCTCGCCAGGCAAGGTGGCGCGGCGGCGCCGCCCACCGATCGTGGCGCGCACCCAGAGGTCGCTCACATGCTGAGGAGCTCCGCGTTCCGGGTCGTGGCGGTGCTGGCGCTCCTGGCGTCGGCGGCCCTGGCCCGCAAGGCGCCCCGCCCCCCCGTCCTCGACGACGAGGACGACGCCGTCGAGGCGGCCGCCCCCGCGTCCGAGGCCGCCCCCGAGGCCGACGCCGAGGCCGACGCCGCGGCCGACGCGGCCCTGGCCGCCGCCCTGGAGATCGTCGAGGCGCCGGCCCTGGAGCTGGTGATCATCGGCCCCGGGGACGACGAGTACACCCTCTTCGGCCACGCGGCGATGCGCGTCATCGACGACGCCGACCACCCCGAGGCGGCGCGGGTCTTCAACTTCGGCATCACGGACTTCGAGAACAAGTCGCTGGCCGGCGACTTCATCGGGGGCCGGGTCGAGTTCTGGGGGGCCGCCGGGGGCTACGCGGCCATGGCCGCGGGCTGGAAGCGGGAGGACCGCACCGTCACCCGCTACCCGGTGCTGCTGCCCGACGGCGCCCGCCGCCGCCTCGTCGCCCGGATGGAGCGCGACGTCACCCCCGCCCACCGGCGCTACATCTACGACACCTTCCGCGAGAACTGCGGCACCCGGCTGCGCGACTACCTCGACACCTACAGCGGCGGCGGCCTGCGCGCCGCCATCGGCACGACGCCCGGGACGCGCACGTTCCGCGACGACGCCCGGCAGGCCTACAGCAAGCGGACGGCCCTGCTGATGGTGACGGAGCTGATGGCCGGCGTGGACACCGACCGGCCGCGCTCGCCCTGGGAGCTGACCTACCGGCCCGAGTACATGGCCGAGCGCCTGGCCGAGGTGCGGCTCGACGCCGGGCCGCTGCTGGGGACGCCCACGGTGGAGCACCAGCGCCAGGGGCCCGACCCCCGCGACGGCATGCCGAACCACGGGCAGGTGCTCTGGCTGGCCATCGCCGCGCTGCTCGCCCTCCTGGGCTGGTGGCTGCCCGACCGCGGGCCGCGGGCGCGGGCCGGGGTGCTCCTCGGCGTCATCCTGTTCTCGACGCTCATCGGGACGGTGATGCTCTGGCTCGGGCTGTCGACGAGCTGGGCGGAGCTGCAGCGCAACCCCGCGATCTTCGTGTTCATTCCGCTGGACGCGGCCCTCCTGTGGACGGCCGGCCGGCTGATGTGGACGGGGGAGACGGGGCCCGCCACCGTCGCGCGCCTCTGGCTGCGGGGGCGGCTGGTGGTGGGGCTCCTGCTGGCGGCGCTGACGCCCGTGGTGGGGGCGCTGCACGGGCCGCTGCCGCCGCGCCTGCTGGGCATCGCCCTGGCCTTCGTGGCCCTGCGGGCGCTGGGCCGCCCGCAGAGCTGACGCCTACCGCCCCCGCTCGCGGTCGCGCCGGCGGTGGTCCATGTGGATGCGCTTCCACTTCGCCCGCTCGGCCGCCTGGGCGCCCTTGTCGCGCTTGCGCTCCTCGTAGGCGGCCTCGCGCCGCAGCCGCTCCCACTCGGCCACGCGCTCGGCCTCCAGATCGCCCTCGGCCAGGCCGGCCTGCACCGCGCAGCCCGGCTCGCCCTGGTGGCGGCAGTCCCGAAACCGGCAGCCCCGGGCCGCCACGCCCACGTCGTCGAAGACGGCGTCGACCCCCTCCACCGCGTCCCAGAGCCCCAGGCTGCGCATCCCCGGGGTGTCCAGCAGCAGCGCGCCCCCGGGCAGCCGGAAGAGCTCGCGCTTCGTGGTGGTGTGCCGCCCCCGGGCGTCGTCGGCCCGGTTCGCGGCGGTGGCCTGGCGCGCCTCGCCCAGCAGGCGGTTGGCCAGCGTCGACTTGCCCACGCCGGAGGAGCCCACCAGCGCCACCGTCTCGCCGGGCCGCAGCCACGGCGCCAGCCCCTCCACCCCGTCGCCGTGCAGCGCGCTCAGCGTGACCACCGGGTAGCGGCCCCCCAGCGCCCCGAGCGCCCGCCGCCCCGCCTCCGCCGTCGCGGGATCGTCGGCCTTGTTGAGCAGCAGCACCGGGGCCGCGCCCGAGTCGTGGAGCTGGGCCAGGTAGCGCCGCAGCCGTCGGACGTTGAGATCGCCGTCCAGCCCGCAGACCAGGAAGACGGTGTCGACGTTGGCGGCCACGACCTGGGCGTCCAGCCCCTCGCCCGCCGACCGGCGCACGAAGACGCTACGGCGCTGCAGCACCCGCACCACGCGGGCGTCGCCGGGATCGTAGAGCACCCAGTCCCCCACGGCCGGCAGGGCCAGGGGATCGGCCTGGTGGACGCGCCACCGGCCGGGCAGCGTGGCCCGCACGGGCGCCTCGTCGGCGCCGGTCCAGAGATCGCAGGCGTCGCGGTGCACGGCGCACACCCGCGCCGGCTCGCCTGCAGGCGAAGTCGCCGCGTCCGCGGCGAAGAGAGCGTCCCATCCGAGGACGTCGAGATCAGAAGACACGTCGCGCACTCCCAGGAGCCCGGTGCGGGCTCAGGAAAGTCCTGGAATCTCAGGAGATTGCGCGGGAGGCGAGGTCGGAACGCGAGCGTCTCGGCTCAGAGACGGCTACCCCGCCACCCCACGCCGGGGCGGTTGAAGACTTCGGCAAGGTGCATTCGCGCCTCCTCTCGGTCGGGGGTAGATCGTGGGCAGGCACCCACAGCGGCCGACATACTACCGGAAATCCCCACACGGATCATGAGCAAAATCGCCTCTTTGGATCGAAAATCCGCAGATCGGGGTCAAACAGCCCTTCCAATCGCCTGGCGAGTCGGGCAAGGTCCGAGGGTTTTCACGACGATCGCGGGTCAGTGATGACCGGTACTGCGTCATGAGCGCGACCTCGCGTCGCCCCTCCCCGGTGGAACGCCACGGTGCCCGGCGCGGCCTGCGTCGGATGCTCCTCCTCGGCGTCCTCCTCGCCACGCCGGCCGCCGCGGGTCCGCCCGTGGGCCAGCTCTCGGTCTTCGGCCCCGACGATCTCCGCACCTGGAACCGGCCCCTCTGGATGGAGGAGATGCCGAGCGAGCCGCCCCTCTCCCTCACGGAGCAGGAGCTCTCAGGCGGCGCGGTGGGCGAGTCGGAGGAGGAGCACGAGGGCGAGGACGACCGTCAGGCGCCCCGGCCCGTGCTCAAGCCGTACGCCCCCGGCGACCCGGTCTCCGTCGGCCAGCCCAACCAGGGCTACCTGGTGGACGGGGTGGCCATCGAGGCGGACGCCCACACCCTGGTGCGCCCGGGCCGCAACTTCGGCACCCTCGAGACGGTGAACGCCATCCGCGGGGCCATCGCGGCGGTGAACCGCAAGTTCCCCGAGGGCACGCACCCCCTGGTGGTGGCCGACCTCTCCCGCGAGCACGGCGGCCGCTTCCCGCCCCACAAGTCGCACCAGTCGGGCCGGGACGTGGATCTGGGCTACTACCACACCGACGGCCCGCCCCAGCGGCTGGCCCGGGTGTGGCCCCAGACGCTCGACGCGGCGCGCACCTGGGCGCTGGTCGAGGGGCTGCTGGCCGATGATCAGGTCCAGTACATGTTCATCGACTACCGCCTGCAGGCGAAGCTCTACGCCTACGCCCGCGACGAGGCCGGGGTCTCCCAGGAGAAGCTGGACGCCTGGTTCTCCTACCCGCAGGCCCAGGTGAAGCGCGGCGCGCCCATCCGGCACCTGAAGGGCCACGCCGATCACATCCATGTGCGCTTCTGGTCGCCCCAGGCCGTCGCCAACTTCGAGGGCTACGTCGCCCACTACGGCGAGGCCGTCCTGCAGCCGGTGCCCACCCACTACACCGTGCGCAAGGGCGACTCCCTCAACAAGATCGCCAAGAAGTTCCGCTTGAACATCAAGCAGTTGAAGGGCTGGAACCGCATGCGCGGCAACGCCCTGAAGCCCGGCCAGAAGCTGGTCGTGGGCTTCCGCCGGCCCCCCCTGCCGCGCACGCGCTGACGCGGATCGCCCCGGCGCCGGGCCCGTTTCCGGGCCGCATCATCCTCCCGAGTTGTGGTAGAGACGCTGGGTTCATCGCCTGAGGGGGCATCTCCATGCACACACGTGCGCTGCTGGCCGTGATCCTGGGGGGGATCGCGGCGCTGTCTGCTTGTACCCGTGAGGCCGAGAGCGGCTTCACCCCCGACGCCGGCCGGCCGCCGGCCTCCGCCTGCCAGGACGGCGACCGCGACGGCTACGGCGAGGGCCCGGACTGCCGCGGCCCCGACTGCGACGACGCCGACAACACGGTGCACCCGGGGGCGCCCGAGCTCTGCGATGGCGTCGACAATGACTGCAACGGCGCCGTGGATGACAACCTCATCGGGCCCGACTGCGCCCTGACACGCGGCGTCTGCGCGGGCTCGCGGCGGCGCTGCGTGGACGGCATCTGGGCCGTCTGCGCCGGGGTCTCGAGCTATGGCGCGTCCTTCGAGGAGGAGGAGGCGGCCTGCGACGCCCAGGACAACGACTGCGATGGCTTCGTGGACGAGGAGTGCCCCTGCAACCCCGGATCGAGCCAGCCGTGCGGCCAGGCCGAGGGGGAGTGTCGGCAGGGCGTGCAGCAGTGTGTCGAGGGCACCTGGGGCGCCTGCGAGGGCGAGGTGGGGCCGGCGGACGAGGCCTGCAACGGGCGCGACGACGACTGCGACGGCGAGCTGGACGAGGGGCTGGACGCCCTGCGGCCCGACTGCCGGCTGACGGCGGGGGTCTGCGCCGGGGCGCGGCAGCGCTGCGTGGGCCAGAGCTGGGCGGCCTGCGGCGCCGCGGAGTACGGCGACCGGTACGTGGCCGAGGAGGGCCCCGAGCACTGCGACGGGGATGACAACGACTGCGACGGCGCGGTGGACGAGGCCTGTGGCTGCCAGGACGGCGACGAGCAGCCCTGCGGCCTGGCCGTGGGCCAGTGCCGGCCGGGCAGCCAGACGTGCGTCGAGGGCCGGTGGGGCACCTGCCGCGGGGCCGTGGAGCCCCATGAGGAGCGGTGCAACGGCCAGGACGACGACTGCGACGGCAACCTCGACGAGACGCTGGTGGCGCCGGGCTGCGCCCTGAGCCTGGGCATCTGCGCCGGCGCGGTGCAGCGCTGCGACGGGGCGGCCGGCTGGACGGCCTGCGACGCGGCCACCTACGCCGAGCACGACGCCCGGTTCGTCGCGGCCGAGACGGCCGAGCACTGCGACCGCGTCGACAACGACTGCGATGGCGCGGTGGACGAGGCCTGCGGCTGCCAGGCCGGGCAGGTGCAGGCGTGCGGCGCCAACATCGGCCAGTGCACCCAGGGCGAGCAGCGCTGCGTCGACGGGCGCTGGGGCCCGTGCAGCGGGCAGGGGCCGTCGGACGAGGCCTGCGACGGCCGCGACAACGACTGCGACGGCACCACCGACGAGGGGGTCATGGGCCCGGCGTGCCCGCTGCAGGACGGCGTCTGCGCCGGCATCCGGCAGCGCTGCGTCGACGGCGTCCTGCAGGCGTGCAGCCCCGAGGACTACGGCCCGCGCTACCGCGCCGACGAGCAGGCCTGCGACCAGCTCGACAACGACTGCGACGGCCAGACGGACGAGGGCTGCGGCTGCGAGGCGGGGGCCGTGCAGCCCTGCGGCACCGACGTGGGCCAGTGTCAGCGCGGCAGCCAGACCTGCGTGGCCGGCCGCTGGTCGGCCTGCGACGGCGCCATCGAGGCGGGCATGGAGGCCTGCGACGGCGCCGACAACGACTGCGACGGCGACACCGACGAGGACGTCTCGGCGCCCCCGTGCGCCCTGCAGCGCGGCGTCTGCGCCGGCAAGGTCCAGGCGTGCCGCGGGGCCCAGGGCTTCGGCGTCTGCGGGGCGGACCAGTACGGCCCGCTCTACGCCGCCGAGGAGACGGACGCCCACTGCGACGGCCGCGACAACGACTGCGATGGCGAGATCGACGAGGCCTGCGACTGCCGCCCCGACGGCGAGCGCCCGGTCTGCGGCTCGGCCATCGGCGCCTGCCGCACCGGCCTGCTGCTCTGCCAGGACGGCCGGTTCGGCGCCTGCGAGGGCGAGGTGCCCCCGGAGCCCGAGGACTGCAACGGCCTCGATGACGACTGCGACGGCACCACCGACGAGGACGTCCAGGCCCCCGCCTGCGCCCTGCAGGCCGGCGTCTGCGCGGGCAGCCGCCGCGTCTGCGCGGGCGGGGCGGGCTTCGGCGCCTGCCGCGAGGACGTCTACGGCCGCAACTACCGGGAAGAAGAGACGGATCTGCACTGCGACGGCCTGGACAACGACTGCGACGGGCAGACCGACGAGCGCTGCGCCCCGCCCGCCGTGCGCATCAGCGAGATCCGCGTCGCCGGCCCCGGCGACGACGGCGAGGTGGCCTTCATCGAGCTGGTCGGCCCCCCCGGGCAGCGCCTCAACGGCCTGCGGCTCGAGGCCATCAACGGCTCCAACGGCCGCAGCTACCGCACCCTCGACCTGGCGGGCGGCCAGATCCCGGCCAACGGCTGGTACCTGATCGCCGAGGCCGGCACCGAGAACACCCCGGGCGCGACGGGCGTGCTGCGCGACATCGCCGACCGGCTCATGCGCGGGGCGGATCTGCAGAACGGCCCCGACAGCCTGCAGCTCTACTGGAACGACCAGATCATCGACGCCGTGGCCTACGGGCGGTTCGCCGAGGGCGAGACGGCCGCCGGCGAGGGCGCCCCGGCCCCCGCCCCCGGGGATCGCCAGAGCCTGAGCCGCGACGCCCAGTCCACCGACACCAACGACAACGCCGCCGACTTCAGCCTGCAGGAGGTCCCCACCCCGGGCGGCGGCCCCCTGCCCCGCCTGCACATCGCCCTGCGCTGGGACACGGACGGCACCGACTTCGACCTGCACCTGCTGCGCGGCGCCTTCAACTCGGTCGACGACTGCCACTGGGCCCAGCGCACGCCGCCCTGGGGCCCCAACGGCGAGCGCGGCGATCCCCGCCTCGTGCAGGACGACCAGGATGGCTTCGGCCCCGAGTTCATCGACTACGTGGCGCCCCGGCCCGACCCGGAGGGCTACGTGGTGCTGGCCCACTACTTCAGCGGCGAGCTGGGCGGGGCCGATCCCTCCGAGGCCGAGGTGCTGATCTTCATCGACGGCGAGCTGGCCGCGCCGCCCTTCGTGCGCCGCATCGACCGCGCCGAGTCGTACTGGGCGGTGGCCCTGATCGTGGCCCCCGAGAACGGCACCCTGCGCGTGGAACCCCTTGATCTCGTTGGGAACGAGCCGCTGGAGCCCTGATCGGGCTCAGGCCCCCATGAGCCAGCGGCGGGCCCGCTCGGCCACCCCCTCCACCCGCGCCGCCGACCAGCGCTCCGCCGCCAGCGGCAGCGCGATGCGGCGCTCCGGCCCCAGATCCAGCCGGCCCTCGGCGGCGTCCACGAAGAGCGCGAGCGCGTGGTGGCGGCGCAGGGCCTGGGCGGGCGTGGCCACGGGCAGCTCCAGCAGCGCCTCGGCCAGGCGGGCCAGCCCCTGCACCTCCCCGAAGTGCCACGTCCACGGGTGGTCGAGGGCGTCGACGACGCCCACCAGATCGCCAGCGCAGCGACACGCCTCGGCCGCCCGCAGGGCGCGCATGCAGGCCGCGTAGACGGACGGCGCGTCGAGGGGGCGGCCCTCGGTGAGCGCGGGGCCGACGGCGGCGATGAGCCCGTCCAGGTCCTCGGCCTCCTCCGGCACCTGGGCCACGCCGTCCTGCCAGGCGGCCAGCGCGGCGGGGGCGCCCCCGGTGTGCAGCCGCGCGAAGCCCAGCAGCCGGAAGAAGCGCAGGGCCACCTCGGGCTCGGGGCTGCGGCCCTCCAGGGCGGCGCGGGCGCGCTCCCAGCGGCCCGACTCGGCGGCCGGCTCGGCCTCCAGCAGCCCGATGAGCCCGCTGCGCGGCCAGGCCCGGCGGGCGGCGTCCGCCACGACGCGCGCCGCCTCGGCGTCGACCCGGCGCAGCACCTCGTAGCAGACGGCGTCCGCCCAGGCCCCGTCGCGCGCCCGGGCCGCCACCAGCCAGCTCACCACGGGCGTCGTGCGCAGGGCCTCCCGGGCCGCGAGGACGTCGGGCAGGCGGGCCACCGGGAACCGCCCGAAGCGCGCGCGCCAGGGCTGGATCTCGAGGCCGGGCCGCGTGACGGCCGACAGCGTGAGCGCCGGGGGGCCGGCCACGTCGAGCAGGCGGAGCTGCAGCCCGGCCGGGTCGGGCACGAGCACCGCGACGTGGCGGGCGCCGGCGTCGCGCAGCAGCTCGGCGTCGGCGGGCACGTTCAGCGACCAGTCCAGATCGCCGGCCCAGAGGTGGGTGAGCCGGAGCTGGAAGCAGGCGCCATCCACCCGGCCCGCCGCCAGGCCGGCGCGCAGGCCGTGGGTGGTGAGGCCCTCGCCGGGCTCGGCCGACAGGGGGACGACCGCCCCGCCCGCCCCGACGACGGCCCCCTCCGCCCCGCCCAGATCGGCCAGGCGGGGGCCGCTGGCCGCGTGCACCGCCGTGCCCTGGCCCCGGACGACCACCGCGTCGCCGACGGTGCCCAGGGCCACCAGCCGGCCGACCTCCAGGCGGCGCACCCGCACGCGCCGGCTGACGGCGAAGACGTCCACCCCCTCGGCGTCGGCCAGCCAGGCGTGGTCGGAGCCGGGCACCAGGATGCCCGCCTCGGGGACGGCCCCGGGCAGCTCGTCCATGGCCAGGATGGTCAGGCCGTCGGCGGAGAAGGTGGTGACGCGCCGGTCCTCGGTGAGCACGCGCAGGCCGTCGGCCTCGACCACGAAGTCGAGCAGGCGGGCGGCCCGGGGCAGGCGCCAGCGCACGGCGCGCCGCACCTGGTCCTCGCCGGGGGCCACCCAGCGCAGGAAGAGCCAGGGGCCCCGCAGGTCGGGGAGGATGGCCTCGTCGCCCGACCCCGTGAGCCAGAGCCGGGCGTCGGCGCGGGTGCCGTGGGCGAAGAGCACGGCCGGCGGGGCCTCCACGGCGTCGAAGACCACCCGCTGCAGCGCGCGGGCGTTCTCGGCGTCGATGTCGGAAACCTCTGAAACGAAACGAGAATCCAGGCCAGCCAGCTCCGCCAGCAGGGGCCGGCGGTCGAGCGGGCTGGTGGTGCTCTCCAGGGCCAGCAGCAGCTCGCAGTGCCGGCGCAGGCGCGCCAGCCGCTCGCGCTCCCCCGGCCCGTCCGCCCCCAGGCCGTCGAGGCGCTGGAGGGCGGCGGCCACGTCCCCGGCGCCGAGCAGGGCGGCGGCGGCGTCGAGCAGCGCGCGCTGGCGGGCGGCGCGGCCGAGGTGGATGGCCTCGTCGGCCAGGCTCAGCAGGCGGTCAGCGTCGGGCAGGCCGGCGAGGCGCCCGCGGTAGGGCTCGACGAGGGCGAGGGCCGTGGCCGGGGCCTCGGTCATGAGCGGGCGGGCCTGGGCCAGCGCGCGGACGGCCCGCACGGCCTCCTTGGCGCCCGCGCCGCTCGGGGGGGCGTCGAGCTGGTGCAGCCAGACCAGCTCGACGGCCTCGGCCTCGACGAGGGCCTGCTCCGCGGGCTCCAGGGCCAGCCAGGCCAGCAAGGCGGCCTCGTCGGGCTCGGCCAGCCGCGCGGAGACCGCCTCGACCCGCGCGCGGCGGCGGTCGGCCTCGGCCCGGGCGCTGGCCTGCTGCAGCGCCTCGGCCACCGGCGCGCCCAGGCCCAGGGCCTCGCGATAGAGCGTGGCGGCCGCGCCGAACCGGCCCGCGTCGGCCTCCGTCTCGGCCCGGGCCACCAGCACGGCCAGCCGCTCGGCCTGGCGCCGCTCGGCCACGGTGCGCAGCACGCGGGCGGCCACCGCGCTGTCGGCGTGGGCGTCCAGGAGGCGGCGCGCCATGGCCTCTACCACCTCGAGGGGCTGGCCGGAGGCGGCCTGCTGCTCCAGGGCGCGCTCGGCGGGGGCCCGCAGCCGGGCCGCGAGCACCGCCACCTCGTCGCGCAGCGCGGGCAGGATGGCGGCCCCGGGCAGGACGCGGGCGAGGGCCGTCAGGGCCTGCCGCGCGAGGCGCAGCTCCTCGGCCTGCAGCGCCGCGCGGGCCAGCCACGTCCACGCCTCGCCGGCCCGCGCCCCCTCCAGCCCCTCCAGCCAGCGCCCCGCCCCGCGCAGCTCCCCCGCGCGGGCCGCCGCCACCGCCAGCAGCCCCCGCACCGACGCCTCCGCCCGCAGGCGCGCCGGCAGGCGATCCCCCAGGGCCAGCGCGCGGTGATCGGCCACCAGGGTGTCCACCCAGAGCGTCAGCAGCGCCTCCACGGCGGCCAGATCGTCGGGATCGGCCTCCACCGCGGCCTCGAACAGCCGCTCGGCCTCCTCGAAGTCGAAGGCGGCGAGGGCGGCCCGGCCCCGCCGCAGGCCGTCGACGGCCACGGGCGGGGGCGCGGGGGCGGGCGGGCGCGTGGGATCAGGCGGCTCCGCGGCCACGTCGAGGGCGCGCTGCACCCAGGCGCGGGCGTCCGTCGACAGGGCGTCGAGGGGCGCGTGGCCCGCGTCGCGCCCGCCGCGCAGGCGCAGCGAGACGACGCGCGGCCCGCCGTGGGGCACCACCGCCACGGCGTCGGGGAAGCGCTCGATCAGCAAGCTCTGGAGGGCCGCCTTCTCGGCGTAGCGGCGCGCCTCCACCGCCGGGGGCAGGCCGCGCTCCGTGGGGTTGAGGCGGTGGATGAGGCGCGCCAGCAGATCGGGGTCGGCCGGGGCGCGGCCCGCGAGGACGTCGGCGGCGGCGGGGTGGTGGCGGCGGGCCATGGGGCACCGTAGGGCGGCCCGGGCCGGCCGGCAAGCGGGTCAGCGGACGCGGAAGGCCGGGGCCCGCCGCAGGCCGAGCAGGAAGACGCGGAGGCTCGCGCGGTCGTGCTCCGGCAGGGCCCCGAACGCGTCGGCCGCGAAGGCCGCCTCGCCGCCGTGCAGCGCGATGGCCTCATCGAAGTCGGTGGCGGCGCCGTCGTGCAGGTAGGGGGAGGTGGTGGCCACCCCGGCCAGGCGCCGCGTGATCCAGGCGTCCACCGGCACCCCGGCCTCGCCGTGCAGGCTGGCCAGCAGGCGGCCCATCCCGTGCCGCTTCAGGTCGCTGAACACGGGGACGAGCAGCACGCCGTCCGTCCCCCGCGCGGGCCGCGGCGCGGCGGCGGCGACCTCCAGATCCACGGTCACGGGCGGGCTGCCCGGGGGGGCCGTGGTGAAGCGCGCGTCCTCCAGCGGCAGGAAGGGCACATGGCAGTGCGGGCACCCCAGCGTCGCGAAGACCTGGGCGCCCTCCAGCCAGCGATCCGTCAGCTCCGGCGCGTCGATGACCTGCACGTCGCCCGACAGCGGCGGCCCGTGGGCGGCCCCCTCCACCGGCACCGCCACCGTCGGGGCGTCCAGCGTGGCCAGGAAGAGGACGAGCGCGGTGAGCTGGCCGGCGGTGATCTCCCGCGCCACGCCATCGCCGTCGCGGTCGTCGGCGGGGCCGTCGCCCACGTCCACCTCGCCCGGCGCCGCCAGCAGCTCCTCGGCCTGCAGCCCCAGGTGCAGGTGCAGGCTGGCCCCCACGAAGCCGCGCAGGGTGGGGAAAACCCCTTTCCATCCAAAGGGTTTCACCACGAGGTCCGGGTCGACCCCGTCCACCGCGCGGGTGTCGAGCGACCCGTCGGGCCGCGCCGTCAGGGCCCCGAACTCGACGCCCTTCGCGACGAGGTCGACGGTCACGGGGCGGCCCGTCGCCACCGCCTCGGCCACCGCCGCCGCCCGGGCCGCCTGGAGCTCGGCGGACATCTCGCGGCCGAGCAGCTCGACGAAGCCCAGCCCCCACAAGGGCGGCGGGTTGCGCGGATCCTGGCCGAGGACGTGGTCGCCATCGCCGAAGAGCTGGCTGTTGTCGGCCCGGTCGCCGGCGCCCGCGAAGCCGCCCTTCCAGTGGCAGTCGACGCAGCGGACCGCGTCGGGGCCGCCCGCGTGGCCGCGCTGGAAGCGGTGGAGGCCCACGCCGCCGTCGCCGGCCCCCTCGGCCGGGGTGAAGACCCGCAGGAAGAGGGCGCGGCCCAGGTCGACGAGGGCCGGGACGGCGACGCAGCCGGCGTCGATGGCGGCGTGCTCGACGCGGTAGCGCGCCTGGACGGCGGCCGGATCCCAGGCCTCCAGCAGCCGCTCCTGCTCGCGGTCGGCCCGGAACGTCCGCCAGGCGTCGGCGATGGGGAGCGCGAGGCGGGCGTCGACGGGGCCGCCGAGGCCGGGGGGTGGCGTCCAGGGCGGGCAGCCCGCGTCGGCCGGGGGGCGGGCGGCGTCGGCGGCGAGGGCGGCGTCCGGGGCCGCGTCTTCTGGGGGCACAGCGTCCACCGGCACCACGGCGTCCACGGCGTCCACCGGCACCCCGGCGTCAGCCGCGGGCCCCGGCGGACCGGCCGGCCCCGGCGGGCCCTCGCAGGCCCAGGCGCAGAGCGCCAGGAGGAGCGCCCGCCTCACTCGACCAGCACCACGGGCTCGCGCGTCAGCGACGCCAGGAAGAGCAGCAGGCTCCGGGCGTCGTCGGCCGGCAGCGCCCGGAAGGCGTCCCGGGCCGCCGCCGCCTCGCCGCCGTGCCACTCGATGGCCTCCGCCACCGTCCGCGCCCGCCCGTCGTGCAGGTACGGGGCGGTGTCGGCCAGGCCCCAGAGGCTGCGCGTCAGCCAGACGCTCCCCGGCACCGCCCCCGCCCCATCGGGCAGCACCTCGGGCGCCGGCTCGGCCAGCTCGGGGCCCAGGTCGTGGCGCCGCAGATCGGTGAAGGCGAAGACGGGGTGGCCCACCTGCACGCCGTCATCGGGCTCGGCCCCGAAGTCCAGCTGCCGCGGGCGCGGGAAGCGGGCCGCCTCGGCCAGGGGCAGCGTGATCTCGACGGGCTCGCCGGCGGCGGTGGCCAGGCGCAGATCCGTCTGGCGGACGCGGAGCACCGGCACATGGCAGGCCGCGCAGCCCACCTCGCCGAAGACGGCCCGCCCCCGCGCCGACGCCAGCGCCAGCCGGGGATCCGTGGGCGGCCGGATGACGGGCGTGGGCAGCACGGCCAGGTAGGCGGCCAGGAGCACCGCCTGGGCCCCCGTCAGCTCGGCCTGCACGCCGTCGGCGTCCTCGTCGAAGGCCGGCCCCGCCCCGAGGTAGGTGGCCGCCTCCCCCGCGTAGCGCGCGACGCGCGCCGACGACTGGAGGCCGAAGTGGATCTGCAGCGCCTCGTCGGCGAGCGCCACGAGATCGGGGTGGCGGCCCTTGTGGCCGAAGGGGCGTACGCGCAGATCCGGTGAGATTCCAGACACTTCGCTCGTGTCCAGGCCACCGTCTGGCGTCGCCGTCAGGCGGCCGAAGTCGAGCCCCTGGGCGCGCAGCGGGAGCGTCTGCGGGGTGCCGAGGGCGGCGGCGTCGGCGATCACCAGGCGGCGCGTGCGGTCGAGATCGGCCTCCAGCTCGCGGGCCAGCAGGCTGATCCAGCCCAGGCCCATGACGTGGGGGGCGTCGCGGCGGGTGGCGCTGGCGAGGGCCAGGCCGTCGCCGCGCAGCAGGGCCACCTGGGTGGCGGTGCCGGCGCCGTCGGGGCCCCCGCTGAAGTGGCAGGCCCGGCAGGACGAGGCGTCCAGGCCGCCGCGCTCCCCCAGGTGGACGGGCGCGGGGCGATGCGGCTGGCCCGGCGGCGGCGCGGCGCCCTGGCCCAGGCCGACGCGGCGGGGCAGCTCGACGTCGAAGGCCTCGTCCCCGAGGGTGAAGAGGGTGTCCCAGTCGCGCCGGCCCACCAGCTCGGCCAGCACCCCGCCGCCCACCACGAGCTCGAAGACCTCGTTGACGTCGGTGGCGCGGCGCAGGGCCTCGGCCCGGGCCAGCCGGTACAGCGCGACGGCCTCGTCGGCCTGGGGATCGAGGGGCTGGGCCCGGGCCGGCGCCGCGAGGGCGAGCAGGGCCGCGGCCCCGACGACGCGCCCGGCCATGGGGCTCAGCGGCAGCAGAGGACCGGCAGGCTGGTGCCGCAGTTGACGTCCTGGGCGACGCTGAAGACGTCGCCGCGGACGCCGCCGCCGTTGCCGTTGCTCTGGTAGTTCAGGCGGACGGTCAGGCTGGAGCCACGGGCGGCGTCGGCGCTGTTGTAGAGGAAGTTCTGGCAGGTGTTGGAGAGGCTCGTCCCGAAGGCCGCGCCCTGCGTCACCGGCCCGACCGTCCAGGTGGCCACGCCGTCGAAGTTGGGGTTGTTGCCCCACGACTGCGCCGCCACCGCGCGGGCGACCTCGCTGAAGGTGCACAGGTGGGCCGTCGGCTCGTTGGCGAACGTCGCCTGGCACATGTTGTCGGCGGCCTGGAGGCCGTTCTGGCCCCCGAACGCGAAGCGCCCGGCGCTGGTCTGGGCGCTGCGGCCCAGGATGTACGCGGCGAACGTCCCGCCGCCCGCGCCGCCCTGCAGGGCCTGCACGTCCTGGCGGATCTGCGCGATGTCATTCTGGATGTTGGCCACGGCGGCCCCGACGCGGGCGTCGATGAGCGCCTCGATGGCGGCCTGGTTCAGGTAGCCCCGCGCGTCGATCAGCGCGTTGACGCGGTCGGCGTTCACGTAGCCCCGCGCGTCGATCAGCGCGTTGACGAGGGCCTCGATGGCGTCCTCGTCCAGGTAGCCCCGCGCGTCGATCAGCGCGTTGACCTGGTCGGCGCCGAGCCCGTTGCCGGCGCCGATGAGGGCGTCGTTGATGAGCTCGACCACGCGGGCCTCGCGCACATAGCCCCGCGCGTCGATCAGCGCGTTGACGGCCGCCTCGTCCAGGCCGCCGCCGCCCCCGCCGTTCTCGCGGATGAGCTCCAGCACGCGCTCCTCGTCGACGCCCGCGCCGCCGCCCCCGGCCTGCTGGATGAGCTGGTTGACGCGGGCCTCGTTGACGTACTGGCGCTGGTCGAGGGCCTGCACCGTCACGAAGGTGTCGGCCCGCTGGCCCCCCAGGTACGCGGCGTTGCGGCTGTAGAGCGCGAACGGCACGCTGCCGATGGGCTGGCGCGGGGTGGCCTCGGGCTCCCCGTTCACCGAGATGCCCAGGTACCGGGTGCGGCCGTCGTTGACGTAGTTGAGGATGGGGTTCGTGCGGCCGAGCTGGACGCCGAACTTGCCCTCCTCCACCGGCACGTCGCGGATCTCCTCCTGCCACACGGGGTTCGGGGCCTCGGCGGTGTCGTAGACCCGGAAGAGCAGCGTGGCGCTGCCATCGTAGGGGTTGCCGTCCGACTGGCCGAGCCAGCCCTGGTAGGGCAGGACCTCGGGGATCTGGGCGACGGCGGGCGCCGCGCACACGCAGGCCGCGCTGACCACCAGCCCGCGGAGCAGACGAGAAACGGACATCGGTACCTCCCCCCGACGCGAAGAGTCGAAAAGCCTCGAAAGCAGCCGGCCGCTCATCGCGCGCCTCCCGTGATGGTGCAGATGCGGCTGACCCCGTTGAACATGCAGGCCCCCGGCTCGCTGGTGCCGAGGCCGCCGATGATGACGTAGCCGGGGGACGTCTGGCGGCCCACCGCGCTCAAGAAGTGGCCGGGGAACAGCGTGAGCATGTTCTCCACGTCCGGGAAGTCGCAGGCGTCGCCCACGCCGTTGGCGTCGGCGTCGTCCTGGCTGGGGTTCGGGGCCTGGGCGCAGTTGTCGCAGGCGTCCCCCACCCCGTCGCGATCCTCGTCGGCCTGGTCGGGGTTGGGCGCCCCGGGGCAGTTGTCGGCCACGTCCGCCCGGCCATCGCCGTCGGCGTCGCCGTCCGGGCACATGCCCCCGACGGGCAGGCACTGGAAGAGCGCCGTGGCGAGGTCCTGGCCGAGCTGCTGGCACTCGAAGCCCGGGCCGCAGGGCCGGTTGCGGTCGCGGCAGTCGGCGGCGCAGACCTTGCGGCCCTGGTCGCCCAGGAGCGGCAGGCACCGGTCGTCGGGCCCCCCGCACTCCACGTCCTGCTCGCAGGGGGCGCAGGGCCCCTTGGGCACGCCCGGCCGGCAGACGGGGCCGTACTCGAACGTCCGCTCGCAGAGCCAGCCCATCGGGCAGCTCGCGGCGTCCCCCTCGACGCAGGCGACGGTGCAGACCCCCCCGCCGGTGGGGGCGGGCACGCAGAGCCCGCTGGCGCAGTCCCCCGGGGCCTCGCAGGCCTCCCCGGAGCCTCGCCCGGTGGCGGCGTCGGGGCCCGCGTCCTGGGTGCCCCCGTCCACCGCGGCGTCGACCGAGACCTGGCCGACGTCGGTGGCCTCACCGCAACCGAGGAGGAGCGCGCTCACGATGAGGGCGCGTCGCATCATCTCGTTCTCCCTGGACTCTGGTTCCCCCCGGGCACGGTATGTCGGTCGGCAAGCTCCGGTCAATGAACCGGATTCAGCGACGGCGCCCCGGCCAGGGCCCGCACCAGCCGGCGCCCGCGTGGGGTGTCGGGTCGGACCACCACCCGGGTCGTGCCACCGGGACCGTCGAGCTGCCAGACCGTGTGCGGGTGCCCCGGGAGGGGCCAGCGGTGGCCCGGGCCGGGATCGTCGATGGCCTCGGCCCCGGGGGGCACGGGGCCGGGGGCGGGCAGCGCGCAGGTGATGGCCAGGCCGTCCGTCCACGCCGCCCCGCACGGCGGGGGGCCCTCGGTGGCGTGGAAGCCGGCCGGGGGCCACGTGGCCGGCAGGGGCCGCAGGGCGTGCACCACGGCGAAGACGCTGGAAACACTGAGGATTCCGGCGGCAACGAGGGCCAGCGGCCGGCCCGGCAGGCGGGCGAGGGCGGCCCCGGCGACGAGCCCGCCGAGGTGGGCGGCGCGGTCGGTCGGGCCCGCCAGCTCGGCGAGGGCGAGGCCAGCCAGCCAGGGCACCGTGGCCAGCAGGGCCCCGCGCCGCCCGGCGGCGTCCAGCCCGGGCCAGCGCCGGCTGGCCAGCACGACGAGGGCGCCCAGCACCGCCGCCACGCCCCCCGAGGCCCCCGCCGACCACGATCGCGTGAGCAGCAGGCTGGCCCCCGACGCGATCACGGCCCCCAGGCCCCACACCCCGACGAGCCGGGCCCCCGCCAGCAGGTGCCGCCCGGCCCCCGCGGCGGCCAGCAGCGCGACGGCGTTGAGGAGCAGGTGCCCGGGCCGCACATGCAGCAGGCCCGCCGTGCCGAGGCGCCACCACTCGCCGCTCGCGTCGGCCATCACCGCTGGCACCAGGGCGCCGCCGAGCCACGCCGCCTCGGCCGGCCCGTCCGCGGCCGCGCGCGCCACCGCCGCGACGCCCCCCCAGAGGGCCACCAGCCCCAGGGGCCACGCCACCCAGGCCACCGATTTCTTCGTCATGACGGGCCCGCGGCGCGCACGCCCTTGGTCCCGGCGATGGGCTGGGGCATGCTGCCCGCCGTGAGCGCCAAACCCGAGCGACCGAGGCTCCTGGGCCCGCGGGGCATCCAGGGGCTGTTCGGCTGGACCTTCTTCGATCCGGCCAACCTCGTCAGCAGCACGCTGCTCGTCGTCTCGGCCACCCTCGTGGTGCTGGCCATGCGGGGCCGGGCCGCCCCCGACTGGGGCATGGCCCTCGGGCTGTACACCTGCATCGCCTTGTTTCTACGGGGTTATTTCTTCAACTACTACCACGGCCGCGCCCTGGGCCGCATCACCGTGCTCCTCGTGCTGCTGCTGGCGCTGCTGGCGTCGGCCGCGCTCTGGGAGGACCGCGCCCCCGCCCACCAGGCCCTGCGCATGTCGGGCCTGCAGCAGGTGGAGCGGGCCGAGGGCTTCCACATCGCCGCCCTCCTGCACCTGGTGATGGCGGTCACCCTCTTCATCCACGTCTGCCTGCCCCGCCGCTGGGTCATCCGCGCCACCGACGAGCTGGCCGACCGCAGCGGCCGCGACACCGCCCACGACGCCCCCGTCGAGACCATCAACGATCCCGAGGAGCGGGCGCGGCGCGAGGCCGCCGAGGCGAAGAAGAAGGCCGAGAAGAAGGCCCGCAAGGCGAAGAAGAAGGCCCGCCAGGCCCCCGGCGACGCGCCGGAGGACGAGGCGTGAGCGACCCCCGCCGCCAGCAGGTCCTGGAGCTGCTGCGGCGCCATGGCACGGGGGCGACGTCCTTCCAGACGCTGGAGCGGGGCCTCGACTACTGGATCGACGAGGCGCGGGACGGGGCGGTGGCCTATGTGCAGGTGGGCGGCCGGCGCGTCGTGGCCGGCACCCCCATCGGCCCCCCCGACGCCCAGGCGGAGCTGGCCCGGGCGTTCACGGCCACCGCCCGGCGCGGGGCCGTCTTCTTCGGGGCCGAGGCCCCCTTCCTCGACGCCCTCCGGGCCGCCGGCCTGCCCCACGCCGCCCTGCAGATCGCCGAGCAGCCCGAGTGGGACCCCCGGGGCTGGACGCTGGACGGCCCCCGCCGCCGCACCCTGCGGGCCCAGGTCCGCCGCGCGGCCCGCAAGGGCGTGCGGGTGCGCCGCGTGTCCCCGGAGGAGCTGGCCCGGGCGCCGGGCTCGCTGCGCGTCGAGATCGACGCGGTGCTCGACCGCTGGCTGGCCGCGCGGCCCATGAGCGTGATGCGCTTCATGGTCGACCTGGAGCCGTTCACCTTCCCGGAGGAGCGGCGCTACTACATGGCGGAGCAGGGGGATCGGCCCGTGGGCTTCCTGGCGGCGGTGCCCGTCTACGGCCGCCGGGGCTGGTTCTTCGAGGACGTCATCCGCGTGCCCGACGCCCCGAACGGCACCGCCGAGCTGCTGCTGCACGCGGCCTTCTCCGACGCCCGGGACGCGGGGGACGCCTACGTGACGCTGGGCATGGCGCCGCTGGCCGGCGTCCAGCGCGGCCCCGGGCCCCACCGCGGGCTGCGCGCCGCCCTCGTCCTCTGCCGCGAGTACCTGGGGTTTCTCTATGGCTTTCAGGGGGTTGAGTCGTTCAAGCGGCGCTTCGTCCCCGACGCCTGGGCCCCCATCTACCTCGTCACGGCGCCTGGCCCCGTGGGCGTCGGGGCCCTGCGCGGCGTCCTGACGGCCTTCGCCGGCGGGGGCCTCGTGCGCTTCGGCCTCGGCACCGCCGCGCGCCTGCTGGCCCGCGTCCCCATGGCGCTCTGGGCCATCGCGCTGGGCCTGCTGGCCGGCCTGCTGCTGCCCTGGACCGTCCTGCTGGCCCTGGTGGACGGCCACCACTGGTTCGGCGACGTGAGCATCCAGTGGGCGTGGGTCATCTTCGACGCCTGCCTCGCCGGGGCCCTCTTCGTCCTCACGCGGCTCGTCATCCAGCGGCGCGCCGCGGCCCGCAGCCTCGCCCTCTTCCTCGCCGGCACGACGTTCACCGACTTCGTGCTCTCGAGCGTCCAGGCCTTCCACCTGCACCGCGACGTGGTGGGCTGGCCGCTGCTGCTCGTCCTCATCGGCATCGCCGGCCCCGGCCTCGCCACGGTGCTGCTGCTGGCCATCGCCCGGTTCGCCCCCGTGCGGCCACGAGAGGAGCGCCCATGAAGGATCACGCGCGCCTGGAGGCCCTCGCCGACCTCCTCGACGCCGGCCGCAGCGAGGGCGAGGCCGTCGCGGCCCTCGTCCGCCTGGGCGGGGGGGTGGCCCGCTGGGCGCGCCCCATCGAGGCGGCCACCCGGGGCAACGCCCCCCTGGGCATGGTGCTGGCCCAGCAGCGCGTCCTCTCCGATCCCGAGCTGGTGCTGGTGGGTGGGGCCGAGCACGCCGGCCGCCCCGCGAGCCTCCGGGTGGTGGCGGCCCAGCGCAAGGCGCGCCACGAGCGGGCCCGGGCGCTCTGGGGCGCCCTGCTGGTGCCGGGCCTCGTCGTCGTCTTGTCCGCCGGCTCGACGCGCTTCGTGCTCAGCCTCATGGGGGCGACGCAGGGGGGCTTCGTGGGGGACGTGCTGCCGCTGTCGGTGCTGGCCGTGGTGCTGGCCGTGGGCCTGATGGATCGGGAGCGCCGCCTGGGCCGCTTCGCCCAGGCCCCCCTCGTCGGCGGGTGGATCCGCACCCACCAGGCCGCCCGCGCCGCCGAGGCCCTGGGCGCAGCCCTGACCCGGGCCGACGAGACGCCCACCGCCTGGGCCAGCGCCTTCGCGACCGCCGGCCGCCTCGCCGGCGCCCCCGCCCTGACGCGCGCGGCCGGGCAGATCGGCGCCGGCACCCCCGCGCACGAGGCCCTGCCCACGGTGGCCGAGGTCGGCGAGCCCCTGGCCCTCTGCCTGACCTCCGGCGTCGCCGCGCGGGATCTGCCGCTGCGCCTCTTCGTCTTCGCCACGAGCGCCGACGCCGCGCTGACCGCGCGCCTGCGCACCGTCGTGCGCGTGGCGGCGTGGGGCGTCGTCGTCTGGGTCAACCTGCGCGCCCTCTGGGCCATGTCGTCCATCGACTTCATGGGCGGCGGGCTGCCCGGCGGCGCGGGCCTGCTGCCCGGCCTGAACGACTCGGACGTCCGGGACCTGGTGCGCGAGCTGGACCTCTAGAGGTCGTCGGCCGAGCGCAGCAACTCCGGCTCGAAGTTCGCGCGCACCCGGATGAGGCTCGGCAGCGCCTCCCCCAGCCGGCTCTCGGTGACGTCGCCGCCGGGCCGCTGGAACTCCCCACGGACCTCGTCGGCCTCGCCGAACTCGACGAGGCGGGCCGCGGGCTCGGGGGTGGTGGTCGGCGCGGGCTGGGCGGCGGCCGGCAGCGCGGCGGCCAGGAGGAGGGCGAGGGGCGCGAGGCGGTGCATGGGGGACCTCCGGTGGTGTGGCGCCTCGAAACGGCCCGCCGCCCGGATGGATCTCTTTCGGCGCGGCCTCGGGGTAGACTCGCCCCATGAAGACCGCGCTGATCGTGGGCGGCGGCGTGTTCGGGCTGGCCGCGGCCCGGGCCGCCCGCGCGCTGGGCCACGCCACCCGGCTGCTGGATCCGGGCCCCCTGCCCCACCCGCTCGCCTCGTCCACCGACCTGTCCAAGGTGGTGCGGCCCGACTACGGGGCCGACGACCTGTACACCGACTGGATGCTGGAGGCCCTGCCGCGCTGGCGGGCCTGGAACGCCCGCGGGTCGCGGCCCCTCTTCCACGAGACGGGGGTGGCGTTCCTGGCCGGGGGGGCGCCGGCGCCGGGGGGCTTCGAGTACGAGAGCGCCGCCCGCCTGGCCGCCCGGGGCCTCGACGTGGAGCCGCTGGACGCCGCCGCCATCGCCCGGCGCTTCCCGCAGTGGCGAGAAAACCGCTTTCAAGGCGGGCACTTCCACCGCCATGGCGGGTGGGTCGAGGCGGGGGAGCTGGTGGCCTGGCTGGCCGCGGAGGCCGCCGCCGAGGGGGTCGAGCTCCTGCCCGGCCGGGCCGTCCTGGCCGTGCACCCCGACGGCCATGGCGTCGACACCGCGGGCGGCCCGCTGCGCGCGGACGTGGTGGTGGTGGCCGCCGGGGCCTGGACGCCGGCGCTGGTGCCCGAGGTCGCGCCCCTCATGGCCCCCATCGCCCAGGACGTCTTCCTGCTGTCGCCCGCGGATCCGGCCGCCTGGGTGGACGCGCGCCACCCCGTCTTCGGGGCGGACATCTCGACGACGGGCTGGTACGGCTTCCCGCTCCACCCGGGCGGGCGCCTGAAGATCGCCCACCACGGGCCGGGCCGGGCCACGTCGCCGGACGCGCCGCGGGTCACGCCGGTCGAGCGCGTGGCGGCCCTGCGCGCCTTCCTGGCCGACGCCCTGCCCGGGCTGGTGGACGCCCCGGTGGCCGAGACGCGGGTCTGCTTCTACGCGGACACCCGCGACGGCGACTTCCTCATCGATCGCAGCCCCGCCCGGCCCGGGCTGGTGGTGGCCGCGGGCGGCTCGGGGCATGGCCTCAAGTTCGCGCCCGTGATCGGGGACGTGGTGGCGGCGGTGCTGGCCGACGGGCCCCACCCGGCCCGGGCGCGGCTGGCCTGGCGCGCGGTGGCGGCGCCCCGCCAGGAGGACGCCCGCCAGCGGCGGTGAGCCTCAGCCCACCGCGCGGTGCAGGAAGTCGACGGACCACGCGAAGACGGGCTCCATCCGGCGGAAGTGCCCGACGCACCAGTCCACGAAGTCGGCGCGCTGGATGTCGGCCGGCACCGGGGCCGCGAGCCGCGCGTAGAGGGCGTCGTGCTTGAGGAGCGCGGCGTTCGGGTGGTCCTCGGGGTAGCCCTTCGGCACGCCTTTGTAGTGCTCGCCCTCGATGGTGTAGCCCGCCGCCTGCACCGCCTCGACGGCCGCGGTGAGCTGCTTGCCCTGGGTCGCGTCCACCGCGGCGTCCCGAAACGTCTTCACCAGCTTGCCGTCGAAGTACTTCAGGCCGGCCGCCAGCACGACCTCCTCGGCGTCAAACTGCACGAAATACACGGAGTTGGCCTTCTTCTGCGGCAGGGGGCCGTTCCAGAAGATGATCTGGCACGAGGTCTTGAAGGGCTCGCGCCCCTGCTGGAAGCGCTGGTCCGTGTGGATCTTCTTGAAGCTGCCGCGGCCCGTGTGGTTCGGGTCGAAGCCCGTGCCCGGCGAGAGCTCGGCCAGGCGGGGGCCCAGGGTGGTGATGAAGGCCTGGGCGGGGGCGACCACCTGGGTCATGAAGCGCTCGCGGTTCGCCTCGAACCAGTCGCGGTCGTTGTGGCGGGCGATGTCGGCGTAGAACGCGAGGGCGTCGGCGGGGAAGCCGGTGAACATGGAACCTCCTGAGCAACGGGGGGCATGGTAGCCGCGCCTCCCCGAAGACGAAACCACGCAGCCATCGGTCGCGCTCCCCTTGCACCCGCCCCCCGCGCGGATCGATGCTCCCGGCCATGAAGAGCTGGTACCTCCTGAGCCCCCGCGCCCCCCACGAGCTGGAGGCGCTCGTCGAAGGTTGCAACGGCGCCATCGAGGCCTTCCGCGAGCAGCGCCCCGAGGACGCCTGCGGGCAGGTGGCCCTGGGTGGCGACGTGCCGACGAGCGCCCAGATCGTCGCCACCTATCGCGCCCTCGATCTGCCCGTGACCGACCGCCTCCTCGCCCGCCTCCAGGCGTGCAGCCAGGCCATCGTCATCCGCGACCCGGCCGATCCCCAGCAGTCGCCGCTGCAGGCGTCGGCGCTGCGCTTCCTCCTCGATCAGTTCGGGGGCGGCCTCGTGCTGCTCGACGCCTTCCCGCTGCGGACGGCCGAGGAGGTGGCGGCGGGCGTCCTGCGGGGCACCCGGTCGCTGCGCGGCTTCGGGGCCCTGGCCGACGCGAGCGCGCGGCTGACGCCCGAGGACGATGACGACGACGACCTGGATCCCCGCGTCGAGGCCTTCCTGAGCGCGGCGGAGGCCGCCGAGGACGACCCCGACGTGGCGCTGGATCTGCGCGATCGGATGCGGGATCCGTTCACCCGCGAGGTCGCCCGGGCCATCCTCGACGGGGCGCGATCGGTGGAGGCGCTCGTGCGGGTGCTGGACGCCGACGAGGACGACGTCGAGGACGCCCTGGACGATCTGGGCCTCGACGACGAGGACGACGACGACTAGGGCGTAGCGTCCGGGCCCCCATCGGGTCCCCCATCGGGGCGGGCGTCGACCCCGACGTCGAGCCCCGCGTCCAGCGCTGGCCCTGCGTCCGGCCCCGCGTCGGGGCCTGGCCCCACCGGCGGCGCGCCGCCCTCGAGCTGGGCCAGGTACAGCCGCCCCGCCGCCACCCACGCCACCCGGCCATCGCGCACGTCGACGTCGGCGGTGGGCCCCGGCAGCCAGATCGGCGCCCCCGTCGCGAGCGTCAGGCCCCGCAGGCCGTCGGCCTCCTGCCAGATCAGCCGACCGCCATCGAGCCAGGGGCGCCCGACGGGCGGGCCACCGGTCGCCACCTGGAAGCCATCCCGCGGCCGCGCCAGGGGCACGGCCCAGACGGCTGGGGGCGCCGCGTCCACGATCCACGCCCCCCAGGCCTCGTCCAGCGCCGGCGGGCCCGCCGCCCCCGGCGCCGCGCCCACCCGGACGCCCGGCTCGCCGTCGAGCCCGTGGACCTCCACCTGGGCCTCCTCGCCCTCCCAGCGGCGGACGGCGACGCGCCCCGCCACGACCGCGGAGGGATCGCTGGCCGCCGCGCCCGCGAGCAGGGGCTCGGGCTCGCCGTCGAGGGCCTGGCGCTGCAGGACGGGGCCCGTCCCCAGGGCGGCGTGCCAGTACACCCGGCCGGCGTCGACGCGCGGCGGGCCCAGATCCGCCAACCCCGTGATCTCTCTGGTGATCTCGTCGGGCCCGCGGGCCAGCAGGCGGGCGCGTGGGCAGCGCAGCGGGCCGCCGGGGGGCGCCTCGCAGGGGGCGTCGGGCACCAGCCACGCGACGACGCCCGCGTCGCAGGCGGGGTAGGCGGCCGGCGCCGGGGCCAGCTCCTCCTCCGCCTCGCCGTCGAGCGGGCGGCGGATCAGGCGGCCGTCCTCGACGAGCACCACCGCGTCGCCGCAGAGCGCGGGCATGCGGCGGTCGGCCGTCGGCGCCTCGATCGCGCAGGCCTCGTCCACCACGTCATCGCAGTCGTCGTCGCGGCCGTTGCACTGCTCGGGCGCCCCGGCGGCCGCCTCCGACTGGCCCACCGCCGTGCTGCACGCGACGCCCCCCGGGATCGCCACGGCGCACTCCAGGTGGCCCGGGCCGCAGACGTCGCAGGCGTCCCCGAGGCCCAGGCTCTCGTCCACCACGTCGTCGCAGTCGTTGTCGACGCCGTCGCAGCGCTCGGGCGCGCCGGGGGCGACGTCGGCCCGCGTGTCGTCGCAGTCGGCCAGCTCGGCGGGGGCCTGGGTGCAGCCCACGACGAAGCAGTCGCCGTCCCGGTCCTGGCAGTCGGCGGTGATGGCGTCCACCAGGCCGCAGACGTCGGGCGGGAGGGGCGCGCAGCCGTCGGCGCCGCGGTACTCGCCCGGCGGGCAAAGCGCGGCGTCGGGGCCCGCGTCGGGGGCGGCGTCGGGCGGCGGGGGGAAGCCGTCGAAGACGGAGCCTCCTGCGCCCCCGTCATCACAGGCCCCCAGACCAGCGACCAGGGCCAGCAGCGCGAGGCCTCGCCAGGACACCACGGGTCACTCGGCCGCGTCGGGGGTGGCGTCGGTGGCGCCGGCGTCCGCGGCCCCGGCGTCCGCGGCCACGGCGTCGACCACTTCGCCGGGCACGGCGGGGCCGCCTTCGAGCAGGGCCAGGTACAGGCTGCCCGCCTCCAGCCACGCGACCCGCCCGTCGCGCACGTCCACGTCCTCGGGGGCCTGGGGGCCGGGCAGGCGCAGGTCGGCGCCCGAGGCCAGGTCGAAGCCGCGCAGGCCGTCGGCGTCCAGCCAGACCACCCAGCCGTCCTCGAGCCACGGCCGCCCGGCGGGGCGCCCACCCGCCGTCACCTGGAACCCCTCGCGGGGGCGCGCCAGGGGCACGGCCCAGACGGCCGGGGGCTCGGCGTCGATGACCCAGGCGACCCAGTCCCCGTCGAGGGCGGGCGGGCCCGCCGGACCCGGCGCGGCGTCGACGCGGACGCTGGCCTCGCCGTCCAGGCCCTGCACGTCCACCTGCGCCTCGCCCTCGGCCCAGCGGCGCACGGCCACGCGGCCCGCGACGATGGGCGAGGGATCGCTGGCCGAGGCGCCGCCGAACAGCGGCTCCACCTCGCCGGCCAGGCGGCGGCGCTGCAGGACGGGGCCGCTGCCCAGGACGGTGTGCCAGTAGACGTGGCCGTCGGCCACCCGGGGCGGGCCGATATCGGCCAACCCTGTAAGATCCATGGTGATTTCGTCCACCCCCTGCGCCATGAGGCGGGCGCGGGGGCAGCGCAGCGGGCCCCCCGCCGGGGCCTCGCAGGGGCCGTCGGGCACCAGCCACGCCGTGACGGCGCCGTCGCAGGCCGGGTAGGCCGCGGGAGCCGGGGCGACCTCCTCCTCGGCGCGGCCGTCGAGGAAGCGGCGGACGAGCCGGCCATCCTCCACGAGCAGCACGGCGTCCCCGCACAGGGCCGGCGTGCGCCGATCCGCGATCGGGGCCTCCACCCGGCAGGCCTCGTCCACCACGTCGTCGCAGTCGTCGTCGAGGCCGTTGCACAGCTCGGGCTGCCCGTCCGCCGCCGCCGACTGGCCCGCGGCCGTGCTGCACGCCACGCCGCCCGCGACGCCGCACTCCACCTGGCCCGCCGCGCCGCAGACGTCGCAGACCTCCCCCAGCCCCAGGCCCTCGTCGATGGCGTCGTCGCAGTCGTTGTCCACGCCGTCGCAGCGCTCGGGCGCGCCGGGGTAGACGTCGGCGCGGGTGTCGTCGCAGTCGGCCAGCTCGGCGGGGCCGCTGGCGCAGGCGACGACGTAGCAGTCGCCGTCCCGGTCGGTGCAGTCCTTCGTGACCTCGTCCACCAGGGCGCAGACGTCGGCCGGGATGGGCACGCAGCCGGCGGGGCCCTGCACCTGCCCCGGCGGGCAGACGACCGCGTCCGGCCCGCCATCGACCCGGGCGTCCGGGCCGCCGTCGAAGGGCACGTAGGCGTCCTCGTCGGCCGCGCAGCCGGCCAGCAGGGCCAGCAAGGCCACCTCAGCGCAGCGTCGCCAGGTCCACATAGCGCAGCTCCCAGGGGACGAACATGGCCGCCTCCGCCCAGAGCAGCCAGCCCGACGAGAGCGTCGGGCGGCGCGCGCTGGCGCTGGAGATGGGCCGCGGCTCCCCCGCGTTCAGGTCGACGACATCCAGCACGTAGCGGCCGGGGCTGTAGCGGACGACGGCCAGCCAGGCCCCGTCGCCGCCGGCCAGCTCCACGGGGGGGCCATCGCCGGCGAGCGCGCGGGGCCGCAGGCGACCGCGGCTGTCGGGGCTGAGGCCCTGCACGTCGGTGGTCCCCCGCCCGATCCAGTAGAAGCCGCCCCCGGCCGCCACCAGCCGCGCGTCATCGGCCACGTCGACGGCCCGGCGGATGGCGGGGGCGCAGGCCGGCCCGTCGGTGACGACCACGTGCACCGCGCCGGGCGCGCGCTCGAACCAGGCCGCCCGCCCGCCGCCCAGGGCCAGGCCCCACTGGCGCGCGCGATCCCGCCGGCAGCTCTCGAAGCGGTCGTCGTCGCGGGTCAGGACCACCCAGCTCGCGTCGGCGTCGCCCTCGACGTGGCCGCTCAGCCCCGCCATCCGCGCGGGATCGCGGTGCGGGCGGCCCGTCTCGGACAGGGGCTCGGGGCTGGGCGTCGCCAGGTCCAGGCGCAGGGCCGTCAGGGGGCCGTCGGGGGCGGGCCAGGGGCCCAGGACGACGAGGTGGCGGCCATCGGTGGCGAGCGGCGTGTCGGCGGCGACGGCGGGGCCGTCCACGGCGTCGGCCGCGCCCCCGGGGCCGGTGAGCAGCCGCAGGACCGCGCCGCCGGGCCGGCCCGCCGTCCAGGCCACCGCCCAGGGCGTGCAGATCCCGCGCGGGGCGTGGTTGTCGCCGACGACGTTGGCCTGGAAGACGTCGCTCTGCCGCTCGAAGCAGCGCCCCTCCGGGAAGGGCGGCGCGTGGGGCAGGGCGGCGTCGGGCGGGCTCGCGTCGACCACGGCGAGGCTCGCGTCCACCCCGTCCGCGTCGGCCGCCGCGTCGAGCGCCACGCCCCGGTCCGCGGGGGGGCGGCTGCCCGTCACGCAGGCCCCCTGGGCGCAGATCTGCGCGGCGAAGCAGTCGTCGTCCTGGCCGCACTCGGCGGGCGAGTCGCCGCCGCCGAGCAGCCACTGGCAGCCCGTGAGGGTGGAGGCGAGCACCATGAGGCGGAGGGCACGGGCCATCACTGCGTCTCCCAGAGGTACCAGAGGAGGCCCCCGACGGCGGCCGTCGCCCCGAGGCCGAGGGACAGGTCGGCCGCGCCGGCCCAGCGGTCGCGCTCGTCGACCAGCTCGGCCACGCTCTTGGCCTCCTCGCGGCGGACGGTGTACGTCCGCAGGTCCTGATCGGCGCCGAGCGCCAGGCTGCCGAAGACGATGCCGGCCACCACCGCCAGCCCGCCGCCGCCGGCCAGGATCCAGGGCCCGGGGCCGGCTCCCGGGTCGAGCGCGCGCTCGAAGCGGGCGTCCAGCCGCACGGGCGGGCAGCGGGCGCCGGCGCAGGCGTCCACCGTCAGCACGCCAATGGTGGTGCCGAGCCGGGGGTGGTCGGCCTGGAAGCCGTAGCGGCCGGGGGGGCGCCCGAAGCCCGTGATGGCGACCTCGTCCCCCTGGATCCAGAGGCGCGCCGGCAGGACGAACCGGTCGTCGCCGTCGTGGCCGACCACGATGACGGGCCGGGCGAGCTCGACGCCGACGTCGTGGCGGGCGTCGTCGCAGCGGGCCGGGGGCGGCACCTCGACCTGCACCACCTGGTCGACGTAGCCCGGGTGGCGGACGCGCACGGCCCGACGGCCCCAGGGGGCGGGCCCGGCCCCCTCCACCTCGGCGCCCGGCGGCTGCGTCGCCACCCGCAGATCCACCACGCAGCGCGCGAGCGGGACGCTCTGATCGCCACCGCCGGGCAGCAGGTCCACCGTCCGGGGCGCGAAGCCCGGCGCCGACACGGTGACGGGGCCCTGGTCGGCGCGCAGGTCGTCCAGGGCGCGGGGGGCGCCGTCCGGGCCCACGAGGCGGGCGTCGGGCACCGGGCGCTCGCCATCGCGGACGGCCAGGCGGACGGGGCAGGGCGGATCGGGGGGCAGCGGCAGGGCGCCCCCCTCGACGGCGGCCGCGATCCGGGTGGTGCCGCAGGCGGTGGTGAGGGCGATGGCGTACTGGCCCGGGCGCAGGGCGAGCTCGCCGCTGGCGTCGGGGCGCAGGTCGAAGGCCACCTCGGCCGCCTCGGCGCAGGAGGGCGTGGCGCCGCAGGCCAGCCGCCAGGCCGCCGGATCGGCCGGGCCCAGGCGCACCCGGCCGGCCCGGGCGGGCAGCGTCACCGCCACCGGGCCGCGGGCGCCGTCGAGCCAGCCGGGCACGGGGCCGACGCGGGCCCAGGCCTCGCGCAGGCGGCTGACGGGCTGCCGCTCGGCCATGGCGACGGGATCGAGGCTCTGGGCGCGCAGCAGGCCGGCGACGGCGGCGGCGGCGTGGTAGCGGCGGTCGGCGCCCTGGGCGGAGAGGAAGAACCAGGCCGAGCCGGCGGTGTACGCGGCGCAGGCCCGCTCGGCAGGGGTGCCGGCGTCGGCCAGGGCGGCGGCGTCCTGGGCCACGCGGGCGATGCCGCCCCGGTCCCGCGTGGCGGGCAGGCGCTCCGCCAGCGCGCCGACGGGCCCGGCGAGCCCGGCGCAGGGCGTCGGCGCGGCCACGGCGACGCCGCCGCTAAGGGCCCACGCGACAAGCGATGTCCAGGCGCGCGCCTGCATCTTCCCCCCTCGCCACCGTGAGGGTCGCCGTCAGGCGCTCCCCCACCCCGCGGGCCCGGTGCAGGGCCCGTTCCAGGCGCTCCACGCAAGGCGCGCCGCTGCACTGGCCGCCGGTGTAGCCGGGCATCGACCAGCGGACCGTGAACAGGCGGTCACCCACCTCGAGCCGGGGACACCGCGCCGACTCCACCACGGCCGGGCGGTCCGCCGCTACCCAGAACACGCCGATTCCATTGAGGATCCGTCGCTCCGGCCGCGCCCCCTCGAAGCGCGCGATGGGCACGAGGGCGCCGCCGGGGGCCGCGAGGCCGGCCAGCGACACCCCCTCGGCCAGCCACGCCCGCACCGCCGGGGGCAGGTCGGCCCAGCGCGCCTCCACCTCGGCGTCCTGGACGACGGGGGGCCCGCTGCCCAGCGTGACGTCCCGGGCGATGGCCGCGGCCACGGCGGGCGGGGCGCCGGTGTAGCGGATCCACTGCTGCGCCCCCGTGCCCTCCAGGGCCCGGGCCACGTCGGGGCGGGCGTCCACCGCCACCGAGAGCTCGGCCGTCGCCGGCGCGGCGTCCGGGATGACGGCAGCGTCGGGGGGCGGCGGCGCGGCGTCGGGCGGCCGGGCGACGGCCCGCAGGCCCGCGTCGAGGGGCGGCGGCGCGGCCGGCGTGGGCAGCAGGGCGACGGTGAGGCCCACCCCCAGCAGCGCCGCGGCGCCCAGGGCCAGGCCGAGGGGCCGCCGGGGCGCCGGGGCGGGCGCGGCGCTCACCTCGCCGTGGACCAGGCTCGACGCCTCCGCCTCCGTGGGCACGGGCAGCACGTCCGCCGACGCCAGCGTCTCGGCGAACACGCTCGTCTGGCCGGCGGGGGCCTCGATGGCGTTCAGCGCCCGGGCCACCGCCCCGGCGTCCGTCGGCCGCTGCGCCTGGTCGAGCGCGACGCAGGCCTCGATGAGCCGCGTCAGGGCCTCCGGCACGTCGGGGGTGGCCAGCGGGGCGACGCCGCGGTCGAGGAGCACCGCGAAGATCTCCTGCTGGGTGCGGCCGGGGTTGGCGCGCCGGCCGCTCACGCACTCGTAGAGCACCGCCCCCAGCGAGAACACGTCCGCCCGGGCGTCGACGGGCTGCCCCCGGAGCTGCTCGGGGGGCATGTACTGCAGCGTCCCCATCATGCGGCCCGACTCGGTGATGACCTCGGCCTGCTCCCCCTTCACCAGCCCGAAGTCGAGCAGCTTCACGAAGCCCCCGGCCTCGCCGCGTCGGCAGAGCATGATGTTGTCGGGCTTGAGGTCGCGGTGCACGAAGCCCCGGGCGTGGGCCAGGGCCAGGGCGCCGGCGACGCTGCGGCCGATGGCCAGGGCGTCGACCAGGGGCAGGCGGCCGCGGGCCAGGCGGGCGCCGAGCGTCTCGCCCTCCAGCAGCTCCATGACCAGGTAGGGCTCGTCGCGCTCAGGGGCGTGGCCCACGTCGAAGACGCGCACGACGTGGTGCGTGAGGTCGGAGAGCACCTGGGCGGCGCGGGCCTCCTGGATCATCCGGGCGCGCAGGTGGGCCCGCTCCGCCGGCGGCAGGCGCGCGGGCAGGGCCAGCAGCTTGATGGCGCGCTCGACGCCGAGGCGCGTGTCGAGGGCCAGGTAGACCTGCCCCATGCCGCCGGCCCCCAGCCGCCGCTGCAGGCGGTAGCGGCCGTTGTCGAGCAGCTCGCTCTCCAGCAGGGGGGCGCCGCAGGCGGGGCAGAACGTCGCGGTCGGGTTCTGCACCTCGGCCCCGCAGGCCCCGCACGGGCGGGCGACGTCGGCGGCCCCCAGCACCTCGCGCGGCGGCTCGCCCTGCCAGCTCGGCGGGTGGGTGGGCAGCGCCTCGGCCAGGCGGTCGCGGAGGCCAGCGCCGGTGAGCGGCGCGGGACCCGGCGCCAGCGCCCCCGCCACGGCGCGCAGGAACGCCGTCGGCCCCTCCCCCTCTGCCGGGCGCGCCCCCACCCCGGCGGCCACGGCGGGGCCGGGGCCGGCCGGCGCCTCCACCGCCGCGTCCAGGACGAGCAGCGTCCCCGGGCCCGCCCCCAGCTCGGCCAGGGCCAGGGCCGTCCGCTCCGGGTGCTCCACGCGGCCATCCCGCGGGAAGAGGCGCCCGTCCTGGACGGTGGCCGAGATCACCGCGAGCCCGCCCGGCGCCTCGGTCAGCCAGCGCAACCCATCGAGAAGATTGGCGAAAAGCGGACGCTCGGCGTCATGGGCGGCGTCATCGAGGAGGGCGCGGACGGTGTAGCCCCCGGCCTGCAGGCTGCGGCCCAGCCGGCGCAACGCCGCGCAGGTCCCCGGGCGCCGGGGCAGCGCGGGATCGAGCGGGTGCTGGACGCCCACGAGGAGCGCCCGACGGCCGGCGGGAGCGTGCATGGCCGCACGCTATTGCATGGATCCACCGCGCCGCAAATCGGCGGCCGTGCTTCAATGGGGCCATGCGTCGCTACCTCTTCGTCGCGGTCGCCATGATGGCGGTCTTCCTCGCGCTGTTCGGGCTCGCCACCTGGCTGGAGATCCCCCTGCTCACCGATCCGAGCGCCGAGCTGGCGGCCGGGGGGCTGGTGGCCGCCGGCGTCGGCGTGGGCCTGCTGGTGGCGGATGTGTTGCTGCCGGTGCCCTCGAGCCTGGTGATGACGGCGCACGGGGCCGTCTTCGGGGTGGCCGGCGGGGTGGCGCTCTCCCTCCTGGGCAGCGTGGGCGCCGCGGTCGTGGCCTTCGCCCTGGGCCGGCGCGGGGGGCCGCTGCTCTCGAAGCTCGTCGGCGCCGACCGGGCCCGAGGGGACGCGCTGCTGGCGCGCTACGGCGGGCTGGCCATCGTGGCCACGCGGCCCCTGCCCCTGCTGGCCGAGACGGTGGCCCTGCTGGCCGGCACCTCGCCCATGCGGTGGCGGACCTTGATCGTGGCGGCCGTGCTGGGCAACCTGCCGCCGGCGCTGCTCTACGCCCTGACCGGCGCCACGGCCGCCTCCCTGGAGGACGGCTTCCTGATGTTCGGGGGCGTGCTGGCGATGACCGGGGTGTTCTGGTGGGTGGCGCGGCGGGTGGTGGAGCGGTGAGCGTCTGGGGGTTCCTCGGGGCGCAGGAGGCGGCCGGCCGCGCCGCCGTGCTCGCCGTCGTGACGGAGGTGGGGGGCTCCACCCCGCGCCTCGCCGGGGCCTGCATGGCCATCACCACCGACGATCAGGCCGGCACGGTGGGCGGCGGCGCGCTGGAGCTGCGCGTCATCGAGACGGCGCGGGCGCTGCTGGCCGATCCGGCCGGCCGCGCCGCCACGGTGGACGTGCACCTCGTCCACGACCTGGGCATGTGCTGCGGAGGCCGGATGGCGGTGTTCCTGACGAAGCTGGCCCACGCGCCGCGGCTCTGGATCTACGGCGCCGGCCATGTGGGCACCGCCCTGGCCCCGGCGGCCCTGGCGGCGGGCTTCGCGGTGACGGTGGTGGACGGCCGCCCCGAGTGGGCCGACGCGGCCCGCTTCCCGGCGGACGCCGAGGTCATCGACGCGGATCCCGAGGACCACGTACGCTCCACGCCCCCGCCCCCCGAGGACTACGTGGTCGTCATGACCCACAGCCACCCCCTGGACGAGGCCCTCATCGGCCACCTGGCGCCGCGGCGCGGCCGCTACCTGGGCCTCATCGGCAGCCGCCGCAAGCGGGCCCTGTTCGAGCGCCGCCTGCTGGATCGGGGCCTCGACCCCGCCGATCTGGCCCCCGTCCGCTGCCCGGTGGGCCTGCCCATCGAGGCCGAGACCCCCGCCGAGATCGCCGTGAGCATCGTGGCGGAGCTCGTGGCCGTGCGCCGGGGCAAGGCATGACGCGCGCGCGCCTCGGCCCCGCCCTCGAGGTCCTGGGCCTGCTGGCGCTCGCCGGCCTGGCCGTCTGGCTGCGCTGGCCCGCCCTGTCCTGCGAGGCGTTCCACAACGAGGACGCCGCGGGCATCACCTACAACGCCGATCTGCTCCGCCGCGGGCTCGTGCCCATGGTGGACAGCCTGGAGCTCAAGGCGCCGGGCTCGTTCTTCCTGTCGTGGCTCTCGTGGGAGGTGCTGGGCCGCAGCCTGACGACGCTGCAGCAGGTGGCCTGCGTCTGGGCCATCCTGGCGGCCTTCGGCATCTACGCGGGCGGGCGCCTGCTGGGCGGGCGGACGGCGGCGGGCGCGGCGGCCCTGCTCTACACCCTGGCCGCGCCCATCACCGACAGCATCGACATCAATTACGGCGCCTGGATGATCATGCCGTACGTCTGGGCGTCGGTGGCCTGCCTGGCCGCGCTGCGCTCGGGCCGGCTGCGCGCGTGGTTCCTGGCGGGGCTGGTGCTGGCCCTCGCCGGCCTGTTCAAGCGGCAGGCGGCGGTGCTCTTCCCCCTGTTCTTCTGGGTGCTGCTGGCCCGGCACTTCCCCCGACCGGCGGGCTGGGCCCCCGGCGTCGATCGGCTGCGAGGCGCGCTGGCGCTGGGCGCCGGCCTCGTCGTCGGCTTCGGCACCCTGGGCCTGTACTACCTGTCGGTCGGCGAGCTGGGCACCTGGATCCAGCACTACTTCTTCTCGAGCGGGGGCTGGCGCTACGCGGCGCAGACGGGGCTCGACGCTGGCGAGAAGGCCGTCCGCGTGGGCGACGGGGTGCTCGGCTTCTGGGAGTACATGGCGGTGCCCTCGGTGCTGGCCCTGGCCACGCCGCTGCTGGCGCGCCGCGGGGAGGCCCTGACGGTGCGCGGCCTCTTCCTGGCCGGGCACTTCGCCCTCTCGTTCGTGGGCGTGGCCGTGGGCTTCCGGTTCTTCAAGAGCTACTATCTGCAGGTGCTGCCGGCGGCCGTCTGGATCGCGGTGCTGCCCGGCGGTCCGCTGTTGCGGTGGCGGTGGCGGCCGCGGGGGGGCTGGCTGCGGCCGGCGCTCCTGGGCGCGGCGCTGCTGGCGGTGCTGGTGCCCGCGGCCCGCCACGACGCCGGCCAGCTCCGCCAGATCCGCCAGATGCGGGCGGCCCCGCGCGACGCCGACGTCCAGCGCATCGGCCGCGTCATCCGCGCCAACACCGACGCCGACGACACCATCTGGGTCTGGGGGCGCTGGGCCTGGGGCGTCTACTTCTACACCGACCGCCTCGCCGCCAGCCGGTACTACAAGGTGATGGGCGTCCTGACGACGAACCTCACCAACACCTGGCGCCGGCCGACGACGCCCACCCGCTTCGTGCACGGCGCCGCCGAGGACGAGCTGATGGCGGATCTCCGCCGCAAGAAGCCCGCCTTCATCGTGGTGAGCCACAACGAAGACTACAGCGATTTCAAGGAGTTCCGCCGACTGCTCCGGGAAGACTACCGGGCCGTTCCCCACTTCCCCATGCGGCGGTTCAACGTCTACCATCACAAGGATCACGCGCTCAGGGAGCCGCCCCGGCCCCCGGTGCGCCGCACCCCCAAGCCGCCGAAGCGGGCCCCCACGCCCTGAGCCCCGGAGCCGACATGGTCATCTTTCGCCCCTTCGCCGCCTGGCGCCCCCCGGTCGAGCTGACCGCCGAGGTGGCCGCCGTCCCCTACGACGTCGTCGACACCGCCGAGGCCCGCGCCCTGGTGGCCGACCACCCGCAGAGCCTGCTGCGCGCCACCCGGCCCGACGTGGATCTGCCCGACGACGCCGACATGCACGGCGAGGCGGCCTACGCCGCGGCCCGGGCGGCCTGGCGGCGACTCAAGGCCGAGGGCGCCCTCGTCCAGGACCCCATGCCCGCCTTCTACGTCTACGCCCAGACGATGGACGGCCGGCGGCAGGTCGGCATCGCCGGGCTGGCGAGCGCGGCCGACTACGCCACGGGCCTCATCAAGAAGCACGAGCACACGCGCCCCGACAAAGAGGACGACCGCAAGCACCACATCGAGGCCGTGGGCGCCCACCTGGAGCCGGTCTTCTTCGCGTTCCGGGCCAGCGAGTCCATCCTGATCTGGATCCGCAAGGTGACGGACACCCCGGCGCCCGTGGACTTCGTGGCCCCGGACGGCATCCGCCACGAGCTGTGGCCGGTGTGGGATCCCCTGGCCAACGCCGTGCTGGTGGGCTTCTTCCTGGACGTGGACGCCTTCTACATCGCCGATGGCCACCACCGGACGGCCGCCGCGGCGCGGGTGGGCGAGGACGATCCCACGAACGACGCCCGCAACCACTTCCTGGCCGTAGCGTTCCCCCACACCGAGCTCCGCATCCTGCCCTACAACCGGGTGGTCGAGGACCTGGCGGGCCACACGCCCGCCGCCCTGCTGGCGGCCCTGGAGGCGGACTGGACCATCACGCCGCTCAAGGGCGCGGAGGCCCCGACGGCGCGGCTGACGGTGAGCATGTACCTGGCGGGGCAGTGGTACGGGCTGGCCCTGCGCCCCGAGCGCTACCCCGACTTCACCGATCCGGTGGCCCGCCTCGACGTCAGCGTGGTGCAGGATCGGGTGCTGGCGCCGCTGCTGGGCATCGAGAACCCGCGCACGGCCACCCGCATCCGGTTCGTCGGGGGCATCCGGGGCCTGGAGACGCTGGCCCAGCAGGCCGACGCCACCGGGGGCGTCGCGTTCGCCCTGTACCCCACGTCGCTGGAGGACCTGATGGCCATCTCCGACGCGGGGCAGGTCATGCCGCCCAAGTCGACGTGGTTCGAGCCCAAGCTGCGCTCGGGCCTGGTGGTGAGCGAGTTCGACCCGGAGGCCTGAGCGTCAGAAGAGCCAGGCCGCCAGCCGCCGCCGCCAGGTGGCGGTGATGGGATCCTCGCCGCCCAGCAGGTCGAAGATGGCGAGCAGGGCGGCGCGGCCCCCATCCTCGCGCAGGCCGCGGTCGCGCTTGACCACCTCCAGGAAGGCGCGGCAGGCCCCCTCCCAGTCGCCCTGGGTGGCGAGGGTCGCCCCGAGGCGGTACCAGGCCTCGGCGTCGGCGGGGTCGTCGGCCACCTGGGCCTCGAGCGCGGCCCGATCACCCGCCGCCTCGCTGAACGCGAACACCCCGCGCAGGCGCTGGCCCTGCTCGAAGTGCAGGGCGTCCTCCGGGGGGATGGCGTCGATCCAGTGGCCGGCCGTCACGGTGTCGCCGCGGCCGAGGGCCACGCGCGCCAGCCCCACCAGCGCCTCGCCGTGCTTCGGCTCGCCCGCCAGCACCTCCTGGAAGGCCGCCTCGGCCACGTCGAGCTGCCCGGCGGCGAGCGCCTCGCGGGCCTGCTCCAGCGGATCCGCGCCGGGGGCCTGGAGGTGCGGCTGCAGGAACTCGCGGATGGCCTTCTCGGGCAGCGCGCCCTGGAAGGCGTCGGCGGGCTGGCCATCGACGAAGAGGAAGACGGTGGGGATGCTCTGGATGCGGAAGGCCGCCGCGAGCTGCCGGGCCTGGTCCACGTTCACCTTGGCCAGCTCCACCTGCCCCTTGTACTCCGCCACCAGCCTCTCGAGGGTGGGCGTGAGCGTCTTGCAGGGCTGGCACCACTCCGCCCAGAAGTCGACCAGGACGGGCACCTCCAGGCTGCGGCGCATGACCCGCTCCTGGAAGTCGTTGATCTCACTGACCTCGTAGACGTGGGGAGAGGGCGCGCCCATGAGAACCTCCAACTCGGGGATGGCCACGGACCCGGCAGGCGCGCGGCGGCCGGAAGTCTAGGCACGCCGGCACGGCCCCGCAACCGCGGCGAGGCGCCCGCGTGGGAAACGCGACGCGCCCGACCACCCCTGGTACCGTGGTCGCCATGTGGCTCAACCTGCGCGACCGCCTCGACGCCCTCTACGCCCACGCCGAGGCGTCTGGCCATGGCCTCCGGCGGCGCCTGTTCGGCTCGCTGCGGCTGGTCATCGACATCTGCCGCCAGCTCGTCATCGACCAGTCCCTCACGGCCGCGGCGGCCCTCGCGTTCACGACGCTGCTGTCCCTGGTGCCGCTCTTCGCGGTCTCGTTCGCCATCTTCCGCGCGTTCATGCCCAGCGAGGCCCTCACGCGGCAGATCGGGGACTGGATGCTCGGCACGCTGCTCGCCGACAGCGTGTCGGAGGTGACGCGGACGCTGCAGGACATCCTGGAGCGCGCCCGGGGCGGGGCCATCGGCCTGTTCGGCTTCCTGTTCCTGCTCGTCACCTCGCTCTCGCTCTTCATGTCGGTCGAGAAGAGCTTCAACCGCATCTGGCGGGTCTCGGCGAGCCGGCCGCTCTATGTGCGGCTGACGTCGTTCTATGCGGTCATCACGCTGTCGCCGGCGCTGGTGGCGGTGGGCTTCTTCGTCGATGGCTGGGTCAAGACGCGGCTGACGGTGGGGGCCGGCCTGCTGTCGGCGGTGGCCCCATGGATCCTGCAGGTCGTGGCGATGGGGCTGATGTACAAGCTGCTGCCCCATGTGCGGGTGCGGTGGCGCGCGGCCCTGGCCGGCAGCATCGCGGCGGCCATCGGGCTGGCCATCATGCAGACGGGCTTCGACTTCTACGTGCACCAGGTCTTCTCCGGCTCGGCGGCCTCGCAGCTCTACGGCTCGCTCTCCCTCATCCCCATTTTCTTCCTGTGGATGTACCTGCTGTGGATCATCGTGCTGGCGGGGGCCGAGGTGGCCTACATCGCCCAGCACCACCAGGATCTGTCAGCGGCCGTCCTGGCCCGCCGCGGTCGGCGGCTGGGCTCCGTGCCGCCGCCGCCCTCGGGCTACCTGCTCGCGCGCCTGTTCTTCGAGATCGCCAGCCACTTCCGCAGCCATGGCGGGGGCCTGACGGCCCGGTCCCTGGCCGATCGCCTGCAGATCGAGCTGGACGAGGTGGTGCCGGCCCTCGCGCTCTTGAAGGAGGGTGGCACGCTGCTGATGGCCGAGGGGCCGGAGGGCGAGCAGGCCGTGCCGGCGCTGCCCCTGGACCGCATCTCGCTGGCCCGCCTGGTAGAGCTGGGGGACAAGGACGGCTACACCCCGGGGGAGCTGCCGGGCGCCGGCGCCCAGCGGCTCGAGCAGGCCATGGTGGCCGCCCGTCAGGCAGCCAGCGCGGCCCTCACCCTGACCGTCGAGGATCTGTTCGCCGAGCAGAAGCCCTGAGAACTACTCGACAATCCAGTCACAAGCCTTCTTGACGGGCTTGCCCTCTTTGTCCATCTCGGGCGGCGGCATCTTGTCGAGCGGCACCACCTCCATCAGGCGGGTGACCTCGTCCTTGCACTCGGCCTTCTTCACCTTCTCGTGGCACTTGAGCTTCACGACCTCGGCGCGGCCGCGGACCTGGATGCCATAGGTGGCGGTCACCTCGTACTGGCCCACGGGCAGCGACCAGAAGGTGAAGACGTCCTGCCAGCTCCCATCGGGGACCTCGCGGGCCAGGTGGATGTACGTCTCCTTGCCCGTCTCGACGTGCTTCGCGATGAGGGTGCCGATGGCCTCGGGGGTGTTCTTGAAGAGGGGGCAGATGCGTGCCTCCAGGCGGCCCTCGCCGGGCTTCGTCTCGCGCTTCGCGGCCTCCTTGCGGGCCCGCTCCTCCGCCTCGGCCTTCGCCTTCGCGGCCTGATCGGCCTTGGAGCGCTCCCCCTTCACGCAGGTGCCGTTGCCGTCCGTGATCTGACAGACAAAGCCCTCGGCGCAGGCGTCGTCCGACTTGCAGCTCGCCTTCAGGAACTTGCTGGCGGGGTCCTCCTTGGAGCCATTGCCGCACGCGGCGAGGCAGAGAGCGAAGACGGCGAAGGGCAGCATACGTGCCATGGCGTGTTTCCTCGGGGGGTTGTTCGTGGCGCCACCGTAACCCGGGCGGCGCTCGGGGTGAAGCAGCCAGCCGCCCACACCACCGGAAAGGAAAGTGATGATTTGCATCCGAAGGCAACCGCCGTGACAATGCACGGCGTTGGCGGGTGCGGGCCCGCCGGAACGGGGGAGAGGATTACCGTGAGCTTCAAGCAACATCTGTTGGGTGGCGCCCTCGTCGTGCTGCCGGGTCTCGCGCTGGGCGCCCCGGAGGGCACGCGCCAGCTCGGCCTGACCCAGGGCCTCGAGGGCAACAGCATTCTCCAGGTCTTCGCCAACCAGGGCGAGACCATCCGGGTCTGCTCCAGCGACAACGGCGTCCAGGAGGCCAACGTCACCGTCAACGGCAACGCCGTGCGGATCGACAGCGCGCCGGGGCAGGCCAACCCGGTGCCCGACAATCGCCGCGGCGGTGAGATCCTCATCTCCCCGCCCAACGACACGGTCTGCGGCCGGGACGCCGACTGCCAGGGCGGCCTGACCTGCCGCAGCATCCAGGACGGCTCGGCCTACAACGGCGGCCAGCCCATCGGCATCTGCGCCCGCGCGGTGGCGGTGACCAACAACGCCGGCTACTGCAACGCGGCCCAGCCCGAGGGCAACCGCAACTGGATCACCCAGGCGGCCACGGTCACCGGCCACTGGAAGATCAACTTCGTGGGCGAGCCCGAGACGCTGACGCAGTCGGGCCGCTCCACCCGCTTCTTCGAGGTGGACGTCCGCCTCGGCAACGGCTCCCCGGCGCCCGCGGGCCGCCTCAACACCCAGTTCTGGCGCATCAACGCCCACAGCTTCAGCTACGGCACCGACACCACCTTCTTCGCGGTGGCCACGGTGGGCGCCGGCGCCCGCGTCTTCGTGATCGACTTCGAGCAGCTCCGCGGCTTCCGGTTCGGCCTGCTGGCCAACACCCAGGGCATCACGAACCACGCCCGCCAGAGCTGGTGCCTGTTCGGCAACCCCGTGGCCGGCCGCCGCTGCGCCCCCGAGGGCGACGCCAACAACCCGGTGAACACCCGCCGGCTGCGCTACAACATCTACCTGGCCTACCCCAACCCCGCGCCGGCCGCGGCCCCGGCCCCCCGCATCTCGCAGATCCAGTTCAACGACGAGGCGGGCACCCGGTCCATCAGCCCCAACGGGGATGCCATCCAGGACAGCGGCGTGTTCAGCTTCGAGAGCAACACGAACGCCACCTACGAGATCATCATCGACACCGATCGCAACGGCCGCTTCGACGCCCTGCGCGACAAGGCCCTGCGCGGCGACGCGGTCCAGGGCATCAACGAGGCCCGCTGGGACGGCACCGATCGCGACGGCCAGGTCGTCCCGGCCGGCGAGTACCCCTTCCAGATCCAGCTCGCCACCGCCGAGACGCACTTCCCGATGGACGACATCGAGGACAACGCGGCCGGCTTCGTGATGTACGAGCAGGACGGCCCGAACGGCGCCCGCGTGCCCGTGCGCATGTTCTGGGACGACACCGCGGTGCGCACCGATGACGAGCTCATCGGCGTCGTCGGCAACGACGTCCTCGACACCCTGAGCACCCTCGCCACCGGCTCCATCATCGAGCCCATCCAGCAGCGCCGCCGCTGGACGCAGCCCCAGGTGAACGGCTCCGACATGCCGCTCATCATGGACACGTGGGTCCTCGGCGCCCAGGCCCTGGCCGATCGCGCCACCTGCGAGAGCTGCGACGACATGCAGTTCAACACGATCATCGTCGATCCCGAGGACGAGATGTTCGACCGGGACGGCGACGGCCTGCCCGACAACATCGAGGACGCCAACGGCAACGGCCAGGTCGATCCGGGCGAGACCGATCCCGACGATCCGGACAGCGACGACGACGGCATCCTGGACGGCGTCGAGGACGCCAACCACAACGGCGCCTTCGACGCGGGCGAGACCGACCCCCTCGATCCCGACACCGACGGTGACGGCCTGAACGACGGGGCCGAGGACGCCAACCAGAACGGCCAGGTCGACGCGGGCGAGACCGATCCCCGCAACCCCGACTCCGACGAGGACGGCCTGGGCGATCGCGTCGAGGTGGAGGGCCCCACGGACCCGAACAACCCCGACTCCGACGGCGACGGCCTGCTCGACGGCCGCGAGGACGCCAACGGGAACGGCATGGTCGAGGCCAACGAGACCGATCCGACCGACCCCGACAGCGATGACGACGGCCTGAGCGACGGCATCGAGGTCAACGGCCAGAACCCGACCAACCCCCGCAACCCCGACAGCGACCGCGACGGCCTGCTGGACGGCGAGGAGGACGCCAACGGCGACGGCGCGTTCCAGCAGGGCGTCGAGACCAACCCCAACGACGCCGACACCGATGACGGTGGCGAGAGCGACGGCAGCGAGGTCCGCGGGGGCCGCAACCCCGTCGACAACCCCGGCGACGACGTGGTCGACCCGACGGACACCGACGGCGACGGCCTCTCGGACCAGGACGAGGCGGTGCTCGGCACCGACCCGAACGACCCCGACACCGACGACGACGGCATCCTCGACGGCCCCGAGGTCAACGGCGAGAACCCCACCGACCCCCGCGACGACGACTCCGACGACGACGGGCTGCTGGACGGCCAGGAAGACCGCAACGGCAACGGCGCCATCGATCCCGGCGAGACCGATCCGAACAACCCCGACACCGACGGCGACGGCCTGGCGGACGGCGTCGAGGACGCCAACGCCAACGGCATGCAGGACGAGGGCGAGACCGACCCCCTCAACCCCGACACCGACAGCGACGGCCTGCCCGACGGCGTCGAGGTCAACGGCTCCAACCCCACGGATCCCAACGACTTTGACTCCGACAACGACGGCCTGCCCGACGGCACCGAGGACGCGAACCACGACGGCAACTTCGACGAGGGCACCGAGACCGATCCCAACAACCCCGACACCGACGGGGGCGGGGAGAGCGACGGCAGCGAGGTCGAGGGCGGCCGCAACCCCATCGATGATCCCAGCGACGACGTCCGCCAGGACCGCGACGGCGACGGCATCGACGACCTGACCGAGGTTCGCACGGGCACCGATCCCGACAACCCGGACACCGACGGCGACGGCCTCGGCGATGGCGAGGAGGACCGCAACTTCAACGGCATGGTCGATCCGGGCGAGACCGATCCCCGCGACCCCGACTTCGACGACGACGGCATCCTGGACGGCGCCGAGGACGCCAACCACAACGGCGTCATCGACGTGAACGAGTCCGATCCCCGCAACCCCGACACCGACGGCGACGGCCTGCCCGACGGCGTCGAGGACCGCGACCGCGACGGCGTGCGCGACCCGGGCGAGACGAACCCCGCCCTGGCCGACAGCGACGGCGACGGCATCCCCGACGGCGTCGAGGACGCCAACCGGGACGGCGAGTGGCTCGATCCGGGCAGCCTGGAGAACCCGCACGACGGCGAGACCGACCCCCGCAACCCCGACACCGACGGGGACGGCCTGCAGGACGGCGTCGAGGACGCCAACCACAACGGCCAGTGGGAGCCGGACCTGGGCGAGACCGACCCGCGCGTGGCGGACACCGACGGCGACGGCCTCAACGACGACGTCGATCCCGATCCCCTCGACGGCCTGGGCGATCCCAAGCCCGAGGAGACCGTGGTCTCCGGCGCCTCGCTGGGCGACTGCACCGCGGCCCCCGGCGGCTCGTCCGGCGGCTTCGCCTGGCTGGGCCTCGTCCTGGCCGGCCTGGCCCTGCGCCGCCGCCGCCGCTGATCCGGGGCCTTGCCCCCGGGCGCCGCCCGCGTCATCCTGACGCGTCATGCGGCGCCTCTCCCTCATCCTCCTCCTCCCCGTCCTCCTCCTGGCGTGTGAGCGCGCCCCGGCCTCGGCCGGCGAGGAGGGCGGACCGCACCCGCCCGAGAGCCCCCAGGCCCTCCGCGACGCCCTCCAGGCCGACGTGCAGAAGCTCGTCGAGACGCGGGATCCGGCCGTGGCGACGGCCGCCCTCTCGCGCTACCTGCTGACCGAGGCGGAGCTCAAGGAGCTGCTGGGCCCCGAGGCGGGGGCGCAGGTCTGGCCGGCCTACCGCGACGTGGTGGCGGCCGGCGTGAAGAACGAGGCCGGCGCCGTGCTCCTGCGCGAGGTGGTGGAGAACGGCCGCTCCGAGGTCTGGGTGGAGGCCATCGGCCCCGCGTGGCCCGGGCGCACGACCCGCGGCGACCAGGCCTACCTGGACGCGATGAAGGTGAAGCGGCCCCTGTACACCATCCGCCTGCAGAAGCCCGGGGAGACGCTGGGCGTCCGCCTCAACGGCTTCGTCTACCTGGATGGCCACTGGAAGGCGCTGCTGAAGGCCTACGACCACCTGGGGGGAGCGGACGAGGACGCCGCGCCCGAGAGCGCCGCGGCCCCCGAGAGCGCGGCCCCCGAGAGCGCGGCCCCCGAGAGCGCGGCCCCCGAGAGCGCTGCCCCCGAGAGCGCCGCCCCCTGAGGCCGGCGGGCGGGCTCAGCTCTCGTGCCGCGCCGTCACCACCGTCCGGATGCCGCCGCGCACCATGAAGTCCCCCTCCACCTCCAGGCGGCGGGGGGCCAGCAACGTCACCAGGTCGTCGAGGATGCGGTTCGTCACCGCCTCGTGGAAGTGCCCCTCGTCGCGGAAGCTCCAGAGGTAGAGCTTCAGGGACTTGAGCTCCACGCAGCGCTCGTCGGGCACATAGCGGATGCGGAACGTGGCGAAGTCAGGCTGGCCCGTCATCGGGCACAGGCACGTAAACTCCGGACATTCGAAGAAGATCTCGTAGGACCGGCCCGGCCGGGGGTTGGGGAAGGAGCCGAGCTCCTTGCTGGGGGTGGTCGACATGGACACTCCACGGTCTGGTTGACGCGGGCATGATGCCCGACGAACACTGCCGGTGGCGATCGATTCGCGTCGTTCGCGTCATTGAAACGGTCAGTCACCATACGGCCGTATTTACCTGTTGGGAAGAACGGCTATAGTGCCGGTGGTTGCCAACGAGGGAGCAGACAGGTCATTGCCTCCCTCCACCCAAGACCAGGAGCCCATCGAATCATGAAGTACCTCCTCAGCCTTGTCGCTGCTGCTGCCCTCTCCTTCGGCGGTGCCGCCTTCGCGGCCGACTGGAAGATCGACGGGGCCCACGCCGCGGCCGTGTTCCAGGTCAACCACCTGGGCGTCAGCACCACCCATGGGCGCTTCAACCGCATCGAGGGCACCATCACCACCGGTGACGCCTTCAAGGTGAGCGTCGACATCGACGCCGAGAGCATCGACACCGCCAACGAGAAGCGCGACCAGCACCTGCGCGGCCCCGACTTCTTCGACACCAAGCAGTTCCCCAAGCTGACCTTCAAGAGCACCGCCGCCACCAAGGCCAGCGACACCACCTGGGACGTGACGGGCGACCTCACCATCCACGGCGTGACCAAGAGCATCACCATCAAGGTCACCAAGGTCGGCGAGGGCAAGGACCCCTGGGGCGGCACCCGCATCGGCTTCGACACCGAGTTCGTGATCAAGCGCGCCGACTTCGGCATGAACTTCATGCCCGGCGGCATCGGCGAGGACATCAAGATCGCCGTGAGCCTCGAGGGCATCCAGCAGAACTGATCGCGGCGGCGACCCGGCCGGCACGCTGGCCGGTCCCCCCGCGGTGCGCCCCCTCGCCGCCGGCCCCCCGGCGGCCCCGACCGCCCACCCGCGGTCGACCCATCTCGGCAGCGGACGCCGCGTGCGCCCGCCGCCCGCGCCGGCCCCCCGGCGCCCCCGGGGCGCACCCCGCCCCGTCGGATCACCCAGAGCCCGCCGCGGCCACCGCCGGGCGTGGAGGCACCATGGACGCAGCCACCCGCGTACAGATCGCCGGCCTCATCTACACGGCCGTGCTCCCCACCGCCGCCGTGGCCGTGACGAGCCTCGTCGGCCGCCGCCTGCGCCCGTCCGCGGCGCAGAGCGGCGTGCTCCTGGGCGTCGCGGTGCTCGCCGGCGCCCTCACCGCCTGGCTCGGCATCGCGGGCCTGCCGGACCTGAGCGACGCCAAGCACCAGGCCGTCCTCGCGGGCCTGCTCGCCGCGGCCCTGGGCCTGGCCCTCGACGTCCTGCCCCCGCTGCGCGGCCGCACCGTCGCCGTGGCCATCGTCGGCGCCCTGGCCCTCGCCTTCGGCCTCTGGCGGACGTCCGCCCCCCTCCAGGGCATCTGGAAGGACGGCGTCGCCGTGGCCCTCGCCAGCCAGGCCTGGGTCCTCGACGCGGGCGTCATCGGCCTGGTGGCCTGGCTGCTCGTCGACCATGCCGCCCGCCGCGTGTCCACCCCGGCCGCCCTCGGCCCCCTGGCCCTCGCCTGCGCCGGCGCCGCGGGCGTGTCCGTCCTGAGCCACTCGGCCCTCGTCGGCCAGCTCTTCGGCGGCCTGGGCCTGGCCACTGGCGTCGCGGCCCTGCTGGGCTGGTGGAAGCCCGACCTGCGCCCCGGCCACGGCGTCGTCGCCGTGGTGATGGCCATGTTCACCACCCTGCTCGTCTATGCCCACCTGTCCACGGACTCGCCCCGGGTGGCCTCGACGCTGCTGCTGCTCGCGCCCACCCTCGGCATCAGCGCCCTGCTCGGCAAGCGCACCCTGGTGGGCGTCCTCATCGCCGGCGCCCTGACGGCCATCCCGGTGGCCGCCGCCGTCAAGCTGACCCACGCCCGCTTCGCCGACGACGCCCCCGCTGACGGCGGCGGGTCCACCGAGCCCGACTACGGCAGCCTGGGCAACTACTGACGCCCGGCCGACGCCCGGCCGGCTCCGGCCCCCCGCCAGCTCACCCGCCCGCCCGCCGCCCCGCTAGCAGGCTGTTGAAATGAGCACGACGGGGATCGACATCGTGGCCTCCGCATGATCTAACGGATGCATGCGAGGACGAGCCAAGAAGCAGCCATCGATGTTGGCCTTGATCTCGGTCGCCGACCGGATCCCGCCCGACCATCCGTTGCGCCCGATCAAGGCGCTGGCCGACCAGGCGCTTGCCGCCATGACGGACGCGTTTGACGTCATGTACGCGGAGAATGGCCGGGTGTCGGTCCCGCCGGAGCGGCTGCTCCTCAGCCAGCTCCTCATGGCGCTGTTCAGCGTCCGCAGTGAGCGGCAGTTCTGCGAGCAGCTTCAGTACAACCTCCTGTTCCGGTGGTTCCTCGACCTCGACCTGATGGAGCCGACCTTCGATCACAGCACCTTCTCGAAGAACCGCGAGAGGTTGCTTGAGCACGAGGCGGCGACTCGCTTTCTGGTCGAGGTCGTGAACCAGGCGAGGCAGCGAGGCCTGTTGAGCGGGGAGCACTTCTCGGTCGACGGCACGCTCATCCAGGCCTGGGCGTCGATGAAGTCCTTCCGGCGCAAGGACGACGACAGCGATGGCGACTCGAACGGCTGGGGCGACTTCCGCGGGGAGAAGCGCAGCAACGAGACGCACGAGTCGAAGACCGATCCCGAAGCGAAGCTGATGCGGAAGGGCAACGGGCACGAAGCGAAGCTACGATATGCGGCGCACGCCCTGATGGAGAACGCGAACGGGCTGGTGGTGGCCTTCGCGGTCACCGAGGCCAACGGCCGATGCGAGCGCGAGGCGGGTATCGAGTTGCTCGACCAGGTCGAACGCCCCAAGAGCCGTCGCCTGACCCTGGGAGCTGACCGCGGCTACGACACGAAGGCCTTCATCGCGCAGTGCCGGGAGCGGCGGGTGACGCCCCATGTGGCGCAGAACACCTCAGGCCGCCGGTCGGCCATCGATGGACGGACAACTCGGCACCCGGGCTACGCGGTCAGCCAGCGGATCAGGCGACGAATCGAAGAGGTCTTTGGGTGGATGAAGACGACCGCGGGCTTCAGCAGGACCCGGTTCAAGGGCCGCCGAAAAACGGCGTTCGCCGGGACCCTCATCGTGGCTGCCTACAATCTGCTTCGCATCTCCCGTCTCAGCCCAGCATGAGTCTGGGGTAGGGGCAGGTGCGACATGATTGCTGGCCGGAGGCATGAGCGCCACAAGCCCGCTGACCTCTACTTCAACAGCCTGCTAGAAGAGCGCCTCCAGCGCCTGCTCCACCCGGCTCACCGGCACCAGCGTCACCGACTCCGGCGCCTCCAGGCCCTCCCGGTTCCCCGCCGGCAGGATGACGCGCGTGAAGCCGAGCTGCCGGGCCTCCGCCACCCGCGCCACGGCCCCCGTCACGGCCCGCACCTCGCCCCCCAGGCCCACCTCGCCGAACAGGATCGTCTGGGCGTCGACGACGCGGTCCAGGTGGCTGGACGCCAGCGCCGCCACCACCGCCAGGTCGGCCGCGGGCTCGTCCAGGCGCATGCCCCCCGCCGCGTTCACGAAGACGTCGGAGGCCCCGATGTCGAGGCCCGTCTTCTTCTCCAGCACCGCCAGCAGCAGGGCCACGCGCCCGGAGTCCACGCCGATGGCCGTGCGCCGCGGGTTGCCGTGGCTGGTGGGCGAGACGAGGGCCTGCACCTCGACCAGCAGCGGGCGCGTGCCCTCGAAGCTGGCCACCACCACCGAGCCCGAGGCCCCCGCGGCCCGCTCGGCCAGGAAGAGCGCCGACGGGTTCGTCACCTCCTCGAGCCCCGCCCCCTTCATCTCGAACGCCCCGATCTCGTCGGTGCTGCCGAAGCGGTTCTTGACCGCCCGGAGCAGCCGGAACGGGTGCCCCCGCTGCCCCTCGAAGTACAGCACCGCGTCCACCATGTGCTCCAGGACACGGGGGCCCGCGATGGCCCCGTCCTTGGTGACGTGGCCGACCAGAAACGTCGCGATTTCGCGACCTTTCGCGAGCGCCATCAGGCGCGCCGTCACCGCCCGGAGCTGCCCCACGCTGCCCGGCCCCGTGCTCAGCTCGGTGGTGTGCAGCGTCTGCACCGAGTCGATGACCAGGAGCTGGGGCTTGAGGGCGTCCACCTGCTGCTCGACGCGCTCCAGCGCCGTCTCGGCCAGCAGCCACAGGTTCTCGGAGCGCGCCCCGATGCGGTCGGCCCGCATCCGCGTCTGCCGCGGCGACTCCTCGCCCGTCACGTAGAGCACCGTGGCCCCCAGGCCGGCGATGCGGTCGGCGGCCTGCAGCAGCAGCGTCGACTTCCCGATGCCCGGGTCGCCCCCGACCAGCGCCAGCACCCCCGGCACCACGCCGCCGCCGAGCACCCGGTCGAACTCGCTGAAGCCCGTGGGCCGCCGGGCCACGTCGGCGCCGGCCACCTCGACCAGCCGCTGGGGCTTGCTGGCGGCGATGGCGCCGAAGGCCGCCCCGCCCGCCGGCGCCGGCACCTCGACCTCCTCGACCATCGAGCCCCAGGTGTTGCAGGCCACGCAGCGCCCCGTCCACTTCGGGCTCGGCTGCCCGCACTGCTGGCACACGAAGCGCGTCTTCGCCTTCGCCATCTCGTCCTCGCTCGGCGGCGCCGCGCGCCCCGCGCTCGTCTCTACCAGCTCACGCCAGGGCCCGCCGACGCGATGCCCACGACGCCCGTCCGCCCGGCGGCCCCATGCACCCGCAGGCTGGCCTCCGCCCGCACGAACAGCCGCTCGGTGATCACCACGTCGACGCCCCCGCCCGCCGCGATGGAGAGCCCCCCCGCGGCGCCGTTGTCGGCGTTGAAGTAGCCCGATGTGCCCAGGTCGCGCGCCGCGCCCCGCAGGTCCAGGCCGAAGCCGAGCGCCAGCCGCCACCACGGGCGCACCGTGCCCTCGGCCAGCAGGCGCTCGAGCCCGACGAAGTCGACCAGCAGGAACCGCGGCGCGGCGTCGCCGGTGCCCGTCAGCAGGCGGGCCCGCCACGACAGCCGCACGGCGTCCAGGGCGTGGCTGAACCCCAGCCCCAGCACCAGCGGGGCGGCCGCGTCCAGCGGCGCGCGCTCGGTGATCCAGTGGGCGTAGCCCCCGGCGTCCACCCAGAGGGCGGACGTCCCGTCCGACAAGTCGGCGTAGCGCAGGCGATCTTCGGCATGGGCGGCTCCCGGCGACGACGCGGACCACCCCGCGCCGACGAGGAGCAACAGCAGGCCGCGTGCCAGCAAGCGCCAGGCGGCCTGGCGGCGACGAGCGTCCAGATCCTGGACGATCGGGTGTCCACTGCGTCCAGCATCTGAACGGCGCATGGGGGTCCTCTTCGGGGGGGCTACTGCATCAAGTGCCAGGCGAGGGCGGCGAGGCCCGCGCCGATGACGGCGCCGAGCAGGATCTGCAGGAGCAGCGGCCAGGGGCCCCGGCCCGCCCGCGCCGGCAGCGTCGACGGCAAGGTGGCCGGCCCGGCGGGCGCCGGGCCCTCGGCGAGGCCGGCCAGCACCGCGTCGCGGAAGGCGAGCACACCGGGGAAGCGGTCGGCCGGCGTCTTGGCCAGCGCCCGCAGGATGGCCGCCTCGATGCCCGCCGAGATCTCGGGGCGGATGGTGCGGGGCGGCGGCGGCGCCGCCGACACCTGCTTGACCAGCACCCGCGCCGCGCTCGGGTGGCGGAAGGGCACCCGGCCGGTGAGCATCTCGTAGAGCAGGATGGCCACCGCGTACTGGTCGCTCGCCACGTTGTCGCGGTCCGTGCCGCTGGCCTGCTCGGGGGCCAGGTACTCGGCCGTACCCACCACCATGCCGTCCATCGTGAGCTTCTGGCTGCCCACGGACCGGGCGATGCCGAAGTCGGTGATGCGCACCCGATCGTCGTCCTGGATGATGACGTTGGACGGCTTCAGGTCCCGGTGCATGACCGCGTGCTGGTGCATGTGGTCGAGCCCCTCGCACATCTGGGCGAAGAGGCCGACGGCCATCTCGATGGGCAGCTGGCCGTGCCGCTGGATGACCTTGTCGAGCGTCGAGCCCGCCACGAACGGCATGACGATGAAGGCCGCCCGCGGGGTGTCGATGAAGCCCAGGAGCTGCACCAGGCTGGGGTGCTCCAGGCGCGCCAGCACCTTGGCTTCATTGATGAATCTGGCCTTGAGGCGGGCATCGCCGAGGAGCTGGGGCAGCAGCATCTTGAGGGCGACCTTCTGGCCCGTCACCCCGTGCTCGGCGGCGTAGACGCGCCCCATCCCCCCCCGGCCGATCTCCCGCTCGATGCGGTAGCCCTCCACCTGATCGCCGGGCTCCAGGAGCGCGCGCGTCGGGCGGATGGAGGGCATGGCCACGGCGGTCGCGGCCAGCAGGGCGGCGGCCTCCTCGTCGCTCGCGGCCTCGGCGTCCGGCATCGTCGAGCCGAACGAGCCGAGCGTCTCCGTCGGCCGGGCGCCGCCCTGGTGGAGGATGCGGCCGTCCTCGAACCGGAGCTGGTCTTCGAGCAGCGTCGCCTGGTCGTCGACCTGCGGGGGGCCCAGCAGGGTGCGGTCGCCCACCTCGGTGGCGTCATCGAGCAGGCGGCCCGCCGCACCCCGCAGCGTCGCCACCCGGCCGATCTCCCCGCACCGGCTGCAGCGGCGTCCATCCGCCGGCAGCCTCGCCCCGCACTGTCGACAATGCTCCATCCGCCCCCCACGCGGCTCGCAGGTCGACTATACATGAGGCACGGTGCGGGCAAACCTTCGCGCTGTCGGCGCGGCGATCAACGCGGCCGCAACTTTCCGTCGACGGCGGGGTCCATCCCCCGGTCCACGGGCAACGAGGGAGGGGGCATGGGGCGACGAGCCCACGGGGCGCTGGTGCTCGGCGCGCTGCTCTTGCTGGGGGCCGCGCCGCGGGATCCCCTGCTGCTGGAGGCCGAGCGGCTGGCCGCGCAGGCCGCCGCCCGGGGTGGCCTGGCCGGCGGCGCGGTGGATCTGCTGCGGCTGGAGGAGCTGGCCGACTGGCTGCCGACGGGCTGGGTGACGGCGGCGCTGCGCAAGGCGGCCGCCGACACCCGGCGCCTGCCCCTCGTCCGCGCCACCGCGGAGTGGCTGCTGCGTGAGCGCGCCCTGACGCGCCTCGACGCGGCGGCCGCCGCCGAGCACGCCGCTCGCCTGGGCCTGCTGGACGCGTTCGTCGTGCGCCCCGGCGCCGCGCCGCACCCGACCGCGGAGCTGACGCCCGACGGGTGGCGGCCCTACCCGCGCGGCATGGGCGCGGGCGTCCTCCAGCTCGACGCCGTCGTCCGGCCGGCCGCCGACACCGTGGCCACCGTCGCGACGCGCCTCGTGGCCGCGGGCGGGCCCGCCATCCTGCGGGTGGGCTACGACGACGAGGCGACCGTCTGGCTGAACGGCGACGAGGTGCATGTGGCGCCCGCCCCCCATGGCCACTGGCTCGACCAGGCCGCCATCCCCGTCATCCTGCGGCCCGGCGACAACCGCCTGGTGGTCGCCGTCCGCCAGCAGGCCGACGCCTGGCGCTTCTCCCTGCGCGTCACCGACGCCGCCGGCGTGCCCCTGCCCGTCGAGGCCCACCCCGACCCCTGGGGCCCGGTGCCCGAGCCCGCCGAGGGCGAGCCGCCAGCCGAGGTGGACGACCTGTGGGCCGAGCTCGGCGCGGCCGTGGACGTCGAGCCCCCAGAGGCCGCCGATCGCCGTGATTTCGCGGACTTCGCGCGCCGTACGGGCATGCCCGACCGCGACCAGTCCATCCCCCGCGTCGCCGTGGAGGGGGCGTGGGAGACGGATCCCAGCCCCCGCAGCCTGCTCGCCTGGCTGCTCATCCTGCCCACCGAGGAGCAGGCCGCCGTCCGGGCCGCCCACGCGCCGTCGCGCCCCGTGGAGCAGGCCGACGTGCACGCCGACCTGCGCCTCGCCCTGGAGGATGGCTATCGCCACTTCTACGCCGGCCGGCTGGCCGAGGCCCGGGCCACCGTCGAGGCCCTGGCCGCCGCCTCCCCGGACTTCCTGCCCGCCGTTCGCCTGCGCGCCCTGGCGGCCGAAGAGCTGGGCCTGCCCTCCACCGCCGTGCGCGCGCTCGCGGACGCCTACGCCCGCTTCCCGGACCGGCCCGGCCTCCAGCGCGCCCTCGTGGCCTCGCTGCGCGCCGCCGACCGGGTGGAGGAGGCCATCGCCCTGCTGACCCGGCTGGTGGCCAGCCCCGATGGCCGCGCGGACGACGCCTTCCAGCTCGCGGGGTTGCGGGCCCAGCGCGAGGAGACGGACGCCGCCGTGGCGCTGCTCGACCGCGTCCTGGCGGCCCGGCCGGAGCTGACGGGCTTCGCCCTCGAGGCGGCCGACATCGAGCGGTCGGCGGGCCGGGAGGCGGAGGCGACGCGGCGTCTGCAGGCGCTGCTGGCCCAGATCCCGACCGACGTCGGCGCCACGCTGCGCCTCGCGCGCCTGCTGGACGCTGCCGGTCGGCGCCCGGAGGCGGGCGCCTTGCTGGCGGCGGCCCGGGCGGCCGATCCCGCCGACCCAGAGCTGGCGGCCGCCGGCGACCGGCTCGCCGCCACGCCCCCCGAGCCGCGCCTGGGGCCGCCCGTCGCCGAGCTGGCCGCCCTGACGTCGCCCGCGGACGTCCCGGCCCACGTCCTCTACCACCACGCCCGGACGGAGGTGAGCCCCGAGGGCCTGGCCGTGCGCCGCCTGCGCCGGGTCGTGCGGGTGCAGACCGAGGAGGGGGCGCGGCGGTTCGCCGAGTGGCAGCTCCCCTACGTGCCGGGGACCCAGCGGCTGCTGCTGGAGGAGGCCCGCCTGCTGCGACCCGGCCAGCCCCCCCGCTCCCCCAGCCGGTCGGACCGCGACCTGTCGGAGCCGGCGTACCGGCTCTACTACGACCTGCGCGCAGAGATCCTTGATTTTCCTCCACTTCTGCCGGGCGACATCGTGGAGGTGGCCTGGCGGATCGTCGACACCGACCCCGATCCGGCCTTCCCGGGCTACTACGGCGAGATGGCCTGGCTGCAGGAGGTCGCGCCGCGGGCCTGGAGCGTGGTGGAGGTGGCCGGGGCCGGGGCCGCCGGCCTGAAGGTCGTCGTCGTGCCGCGCGGCATCACCGTGACCCGGGAGGGCGGCCGCGTGGAGGGTCGGGACGTGCCCGGCCTGCCCCTCGAGGCCGACGCCCCCGGGCCGTCGTCGGTGCGCGCCCACGTCCACATCAGCTCGCTGAGCGGGTGGGCCGACCTGGACGCCCGCTACCAGGCGCTCCTGGCCGAGCGCGCCCAGCCCACCGAGCGCCTGACCGAGCTCGCCCGCACCTGGGGCGGCGAGGGCACGCCCCAAGAGATCCTGGGCCGGCTGCACGCCGCCGTGGCCCACCACACCCGCTACGTCGGCCTGGAGTTCGGCGTGCGCAGCTTCCGCCCGGAGCTGCCGAGCGTGACGCTGGCCCGGGGCTACGGCGACTGCAAGGACAAGGCGACGCTGCTCATCGCCCTCGCCCGGGCCCGCGGCATCGACGCCCGCCTGACGCTGGTGCGGACGCGCGCGGCCGGGGCCATCGAGGCCGAGCCGGCCAGCTTCGCGGTCTTCGACCACGCCATCGTGTATGTGCCCGCCCTGGACCGCTTCCTCGACCCCACCGTGGACCGCAACGACCCGTGGACGCTGCCCCCCTCCGACCAGGGCGCCCTGGCCTTCGTCGTCGGCAGCAGCCCGCCCGTCCTGCGGCGCATCCCCCCCGAGACGGCCGACCAGGCCCAGAGCCACTGGCGCATCGACGGCGTGCTCGACGCCAGCGGCGCCATCACGGGGGAGGTGCGCTGGACGACGCGGGGCCAGCCCGCGACGACCGCGCGCCGCGGCCTGGAGGCCGAGGGCGCGCGCCAGGCCCTGCTGGAGCAGATCCTGGGCGCGTGGTTCCCTGGCGCCGCCCTGGAGCCGACGGGCTTCACGGGCCTGACCCCGGCCTTCGACCCGGTGGAGGTGACCGGCCGCGTCCGCCTGCCGGCCACGGGCCAGGTGGCTGGGGGCGTGGACCTGCCCCGCGCCGGCGCCCGGTGGCAGCTCGTGGCGCGGCTGGCCCAGGCCGGCGCCCGCCGCCTGCCGCTCGAGCTGGAGTTCCAGGAGGAGACGCGGCTCGACCTCGCGCTGAAGCTGCCCCCCGGCCACACCGCCCGGGCGCCCGCGCCGGTGGAGCTGGCGAGCCCGTTCGGCCGCTTCACGGCCACCGCCGCCGTCGAGGGCGACACGCTGCGGCTCGCCGCCACGCTGCGCGTCGAGGTGCTCACCGTCGCCCCCGCCGACTACCCGGCCTGGCGAGCGTGGCTGGCCAGCGTCGACGCCGCCCTGGCCCAGGTGGTGGAGGTGCGGCGATGAGCGGAAACCTCTGGAAGATCATGGTGTTGGTGGCGCTGGCCGCGGGCTGCGGGGCGCCCCCCCGGCCCAGCCTCGAGGCCCAGCGCGCCGCGGTGGAGGCCGGCCGGCCGGCCGATCCGGCCCGGCTGGGGTGGTGGCGCTACCTCGGTGGGGACGCGGCGGGCGCGGCGGCCGCCTTCGAGCAGGCCCCGGCCGATCCCCTGGCCGCCCTCGGGCGCGCCCGCCTCGCGGCGGATCGGCTGGATCCCGGGGCCGCCCTGGCCGAGGCCGCCCGCGCCGCCGCCGGGCCTGGCCTCGTCGGGGTGGTCGGGCGCGCGTGGGCCGAGGACCTGGCCGCGGAGCTGCGCGACGGCGCCACCGCGCTGGCGGCCGCCCTCGGCCCCGCCGCCGATCGGCGCCAGGCGCTGCCCGCCGACGCCTACACCGTCCGCATCTCGTTCCTGCCCTGGCTGCAGCTCCCGACGCTGCACCAGCGGCCGCCCACGCTGACGGCCGATCGCGCCGAAGCCCTCGGCCGATCCTGGGCGCTCCAGGCCAGCCCTCCGCGGCCCGATCCCGACGGCCTCGTGCTCTCGCGCCACCCGCTGCCCGCGGGGCCGGCGTCCATCGAGCTGGCGGTGACGGGCCCCGCGGTGGTCTGGCGGGATGGCCGCCTGCTGGCCGCGACGACGGTGCGCCACCACGCGCTGCGCGTCCTGCGCTTCCCGGCGCCCGGGGAGGGGCCGCTGGTGGTCGTCTGGGCCGGCGACCGGCTGCCGCGGGCGTGGCGCCACGCGGACGCGCCGCCCGCGACGGACGACCGCGCCGGGCCGTCGGTGCCCGATCACGGGCCGGGCGTCGACTGGGTGGATCGCTACCTGGCCGCCGAGCTGGCCGTCCTCGACGCCGACGCCGCCTCGGCCGAGGTGCTGCTGGCCGACGCCCCGTCGACGCCGGCCTTCGCGGCGCTGCGGGCCCGCCACGCCGAGCTGGCCGTCGGCGTCCCGGCCGCCACCGCGCGCGACGAGGCCCGGCCCGCCTGGGAGGCCGCCCTGCCCCTGGCGCCGGCGCAGGCCCACCTGGCCCTCGGCCGGCTGGACTGGCGGCGCGGCGCGGCCGAGGACGCCCTGGCCCACCTGGACGCCGCGCTGCGCCTGGCCCCCGACGCCTTCCTGGCCCACCACACGAGGCTGCGCCTGCACCTGGCGGACGGCGACGTCGAGGCCGCGCGGCGGGATCTGGAGGCGGCCCGGGCGTCTGCGGCGGATCCGTGCCGCCTCGTGGACGACGAGGCCGCCCTGGCCGAGAGCCAGCCCGGCGGCGACGCCCGGCTCCTGGACCTGTGGACGACCTGCGACCGCCCCCTCGACGCCGTGCGGCGCCTGCTGGATCGGGCCCGCCCCGGCGACGCCCTGGCCCGGCTCGACGCCCTGAGCCCCGCGGCCCGGGCCCGGCCCGCCGCGCGCAAGCTCCGGGCCCGCGCGCTGCTGGGCCTGGGGCGGCTGGCGGAGGCCGCGGCGGAGCACGGCGCGGTCGAGGACCTGGAGAGCGGCCTGGCGGCCCTCGATCTGCGCCGCGCCCTGGGCCAGCCCGGCGGCACCGACGCCGATCTCGCCACCCTCGTCGGCCGCTTCCCCACGGATCACGAGGCCCTGCAGATCGTCGCGGCCCAGCCCGGCTGGTCGGGGCTCGCGGACTTCTTCATCGACACCGACGACGCCATCGCCGCCTTCGAGGCGGTGCCCCCGCAGTCGGGCCCCGCGGTGCGGGTGGTCGATCACTCGATTCTGCTTTTCTTCAAGAATGGCAAGAGCTTGCGCTATGTGCACGAGGTGCTGGCGGTGCGTTCCCGCGACGCCGCGGAGCGCTTCGGCGAGATCGGCCTGCCCGACGGCGCCCGGCTCATCAGCCTGGGGACACGCAAGGACGACGGCCGCTGGCTGCCCGGCGAGGAGGTCCCCGAGAAGGAGACCATCACCCTGCCGGACCTCACCTCCGGCGACTACGTGGTGGCCCGCTACCTGGAGCCCGGGGACAACGGCTACCTCTACGACGGCGGCTACCTGAGCCCGCGCGTCTTCTTCCAGGGCGTCGACCTGCCCATCGTCCACCAGCGCTTCGAGGTCTTCGCCCCCGACGACGTGGCGCCGGCGGTGGAGGGCCTCGTCGGCTCGCCGCTGCCCACGCCCATCCGCCTGGGCGAGCGGGTGGGCTGGCGCTTCGACGTCCATCGGGTGCCCCTGCTGCCCCCCGAGGACGACACCCCGCCGCCCGGGCTCTGGCTGCCGTCGGTGCGCGTCGGCCACGACGTCGTGCTCGCCGATGACCTGGCCTACCTGCGCGACCGGGCGCTCGCCCGCCGCCGGCGCACGCCCCGGTTCGACGCGTGGGCGAAGGAGGCCGCCGGGGAGGGCGCGCCCGCCACGCGGGCCGCCCGCCTCGCGCGCGCGGTGCGCGAAGGCATCGACGACGACGGCGGGCTCATCGAGGCGGACGTCACCGAGGCCCTCGTCGGGGGCCATGGCAACCGCGGCCTCGTCCTGAGCGCGGCGCTGGAGGCCGTCGGGCTGCCGCACCGCCTGCTGCTGGCCCGCACCCGGGTGCATGTGCCGACGGAGCGCTTCCTCACCATCGCCGACTTCCCCTACCCCCTCATCGAGCTGGCCGGCGGCCTCCTCCTCGATCCGGGGCCCGAGCGCGCCGAGCCAGGCTTCGTGCCCTTCACGGTGGCGGGCGGCGACGTGCTGCAGGTGTGGCCGGCCGATGGGCGCGACGTGCCCGCCCCGCTGCCCGCCGAGCGGCAGGTCCACGACCGGCGCCAGGTGGAGGTGCGGGCGACGTGGCGGAAGGACGGGACGCTGGCGGGGCAGGTGGTCGATCGGCTGGAGGGGCAGGAGGCCATCGTCATCGGGCACCACCTCGCCCGCCTCGATCCGGAGCAGCGCCCCCGCCTGGTGGAGCGGCTGCTGGTCGGCGCCGTCGGGGCCGCCCGGGTCGAGCACCTGGACGATCCGGCCACGCAGGATCCCGACGGCCCGCTGGTGCTGCGCTACACGTTCACCGCCCAGGCCGGGGACGCCCTGGCCCTGGGCCTCTTCCCGGTGCAGCCGGCCAGCGGCCACGCCAGCGCCCCGGAGCGCAGGACGCCGCTGGCCATCACGCTGCCGACGGATCAGACGGTGGTCATCCACCTGGAGAGCGAGCGGCCCCTCGCTGGCCGCCTGGTCGCCAGCGAGGAGATCGCGGGGGCGCACCGCTTCACGCTGGCGGTCGAGCAGTCCGAGGACGCGGTGACGCTGCGGTCGCACACCGTCATCCCGGGGGGCCTGATCGCGCCCGCCGACTACCCGGCGTTCGCCGCCTGGGCCCGGGCCGTGGAGGACGCCGAGCGCGTCCGCCTCACCGCGGGGCCCTGACGGTCAGCCGCCGTCGGGCATGGACTGCAGCGCGTCGACGCTGGCGTCTGGTGGCGTGGCGCCCCCATCGCCCCCGCAGACCATCTCCAGATCGTCGAGGGCCAGGCTGCAGTCGACCTGATCCCGGCGCTTCAGCAGCGTCTCGCAGTTCGCGATGGCCTCGGCGTCCTCGCAGGCCGCGCAGATGGTCTCCAGCTTGTTGCAGGTGCTCTCGTCTTCGGCGCAGGCGGCCAGAGCGAGGGTGAAGGTGGCAGACAGCAGCATCAGGCGCATTGGATCCTCCCGGTCGCAACATCATAGCCTCTGGACCGTACTGGTCCGAGTTCGTCACGGCGTCGGCCGCGGCGGACGCACGCAGGAGGTGAACATGCGACGCGCTGGGTGGTGGGTGCTGGCCCTGGCGGCCCTGGGAGCGGGCTGCGACGACGGCGGCGGCAGCGACGGGGCGGGGGGCAGCGGCGGGGGCACCGGCCCCCTGGCCGGCGACACCTACGTCGCCGGCCTGACCCATATGGGCGCCGCGGGGGCGCTGGAGGTCCGGCTGATGGAGGCCACGCCCGCCCCGCCCGAGCTGGGCGACAACACCTGGCAGGTGGCCATCGTCGACGCCGCGGGCGCGCCCCAGGCGGGCTGCACCGTCGAGCCCAGCCCCCGCATGCCCGCCCACGGCCATGGGACGAACACCCCCGCCGTCGTCCGCGAGCTGGGCGAGGGCAGCTACGAGATCACCCCGCTCGACCTCTTCATGCCCGGCCTGTGGGAGGTGCCCCTGCACCTCGTCTGCGGCGACGCCGAGGACGAGGTGCTCTTCGCCTTCTGGATCGAGGGCTAGCGGTCGCGCGAAAAGCCCCCTGTTTTCAGGGGGTTCGCCCGCCTACTTCTTGAGGAAGTCCTTGAGGAGATCGCCGAAGGTGCCGAGGCTCTTGGGGGCCTCCGCCTTCTGGCGCTGCTTGTACTCGCGCAGGGCGGACGCGTCGTCGTCGCCCTTCAGGGCCTTGCGCGACAGCCGGATGCGCCCGGAGCTGCGGTCGATCTCGATGACCTTGACCTCCAGCTCGGTGCCTACGGGGAACATGCGGGCGTGATCCGCGCCGCGATCCGTGTCCATCTCGGCGTTGGGGATGAGCCCCACCACCTTGGGCGCGATCTCGAGGAAGACCCCGTACTTCTCGACGCGGGAGACGGTGCCCTTGACCACGTCGCCCTCGGCCACGGTGATCTCGGGGCCCTTGCGGGACTCGGCCGCCGCCGGCGTCAGCAGGCTCACGCGCTTGCGCTCGTGATCCACCTTCTCGACGAGGACCGCGACCTCCTGCCCGACCTCGAGGACCTCGCTCGGGTGGCCGATGCGGGCGTCCGAGATGGCCGAGATGTGCAGCAGGCCGTCCACGCCCGGGGCCAGCGCGATGAACGCGCCGAAGGGCTGGAGGCGCTCCACGGTGCCGGTGAGGGCCTGGCCGGGGGTCAGGGTGGCCACGAACGACGACCAGGGGTCGTCCTCGAGGGCCCGGATCGACAGGCCGACCCGGCCGCGCTCCGCCTCGACCTTGATGACCTTCACGTCCACCGCGTCGCCGACGTTGAGCTTCTCGCGCGGGTGGCCGATGCGGCCGTGGCTGATCTCGGAGAGGTGCACGAGGCCCTCGATGCCGTCCCCGAGATCCACGAAGGCGCCGAACTCCTTGAGCTGCGTGACGCGGCCCTGGCGGATGTCGCCTTCGCGGACGAGCAGGCCGATCTGGCCCACCTTGTCGGCCTTCTCGCGCTCCAGGAGCGCCCGGCGGGAGACCACCAGGCCCTTGCCCTCGCTGAACTCGGTGATGAGGAAGGGGTAGGTGTTGCCCACCTCGCTGGCCGGCTCGCGGGCGAACCGGTCGGCGAACTGCGAGCTCGGGCAGAAGGCGCGCACGCCGTTCACCCGGATCTCGAAGCCCCCCTTGTTGACCGCCACCACCTTGCCCTCGACGGGCTCCTCGGCCTTCCAGGCGGCCTGGAGGTCCTTGAGGACCCGGGCCGCCTCGGCCTTCTTGGTGGAGAGGCGCACGGCGCCGCGGGTCTCGACGACCTCGGCCTCGACCTCATCCCCCTCGGCGATGGTCACGGCGCCGTCAGGGCCCCGGAACTCGCCGAGCTCGATGTAGCCCTCGCTGCGCGCGCCGTAGTCCATGAAGGCCACGTTGCCCGTGATCTTGACGATACGGCCGACGACGATGTCGCCTACCCGCACGGTGCGCCCGGAGAAGCTGGTCTCCAGGTCGGCAGGCGCCGGGCGCCTCGGTCGCTGTGTCTCGTCGCCCATGGGTCCCCCCGCGAGCCCCCTGCTGTGGCCGGGATCGGCCGACACGATGTCGACGTCATCCCGCAAGTTCTTGATCTCGCGGGCGGTTCCGCGAGCGCCGCACCATACGGCCAGCGGCCTGCATCTGCAAGCGGTTCGGGCCGGCGCGTCGCGCTGGCCTGGGGCGGACCCCAGGGGGTACATTGTCGACGACCGCAACCCGTTCAGGAGCAACCATGGGGACCCTGGTCGAGCAGATCGCCGAGCTTCAGGATTACGCCGAGTTCGCCGACCTTCACTGGTCGGGCAGCTTCGAGGAGTACCTCGCCGTCGTGCGGGAGCGGCCGGCGGTCACCCGCACGGCCTACCAGCGCCTGTACGACATGGTGCTGTCCTGGGGCACCGAGACGCTGGTCGACAACAAGAAGAAGCTGATCCACTACAACTTCTTCGACGACCCCATGGGCAACGGCAAGGACGCCGTCTTCGGCCTCGACATCCCGCTGATGCGCCTGGTGAACGTGCTCAAGAGCGCGGCCATGGGCTACGGCGCCGAGAAGCGCGTCATCCTGCTGCACGGCCCCGTCGGCAGCTCCAAGAGCACCATCGCCCGCCTCCTGAAGCGCGGCATCGAGCAGTACAGCCGCCGCGCCGACGGCGCCGTCTACACCTACGAGTGGACGCTGCCCGAGGAGCTCCTGCACATCACGGGCGGGGAGTCGGTCTTCGCCTGCCCGATGAACGAGGAGCCCCTGCGGCTCATCCCCGAGGCCTGGCGCGGCGACGCCTTCCAGAAGCTCGGCCTCAAGGGCCCGGGGGATCAGCCCCTGCGCATCAAGGGCGTGCTCAACCCCGCCTGCCGCCTCATCTTCCGCGAGCTGATGAGCCACTACCGCGGCGACTGGTCCCGGGTGGTGGAGCACGTCCGGGTCAAGCGCCTCGTCCTCTCCGAGACGGATCGCGTGGGCATCGGCACGTTCCAGCCCAAGGACGAGAAGAACCAGGACTCCACCGAGCTGACGGGCGACATCAACTACAAGAAGATCGCCCTCTTCGGCAGCGACTCGGATCCGCGGGCCTTCAACTTCGACGGCGAGTTCAACATCGCGAACCGCGGCATCATCGAGTTCATCGAGATCCTGAAGCTCGACGTGGCGTTCCTCTACGACCTGCTGGGCGCCACCCAGGAGCACAAGATCAAGCCGAAGAAGTTCCCGCAGACGGACATCGACGAGGTGATCATCGGCCACACCAACGAGGCCGAGTACAAGAAGCTCCTGAACAACGAGTTCATGGAGGCCCTGCGGGACCGCACCATCAAGGTGGACATCCCGTACATCACGCGCCTCAAGGAAGAGGTGAAGATCTACATGAAGGACTTCACCAACCAGAAGGTGCAGGGCAAGCACATCGCCCCCCACACCATCGAGATGGCGGCGATGTGGGCCATCCTCACCCGGCTCGAGGATCCCAAGAAGCACGACCTGACGCTGCTGCAGAAGCTCAAGCTCTACGACGGCAAGACGCTGCCCGGGTTTACCCAGGACAACGTCAAGGAGCTGCGCAAGGAGACGAGCCGCGAGGGCATGGACGGCATCAGCCCGCGCTACGTCCAGGACAAGATCTCCAACGCCCTCGTGAGCGAGCGCAGCGACACCAGCGTCAACCCGTTCCTGGTGCTCAACGAGCTGGCCTCGGGCCTGCGCCAGCACTCGCTCATCACCAACGAGGAGCAGCGCAAGCGCTACACCGAGCTGCTCGCGATGGTGCGCCAGGAGTACGAGGAGATCGTCAAGAACGAGGTCCAGCGGGCCATCTCGGCGGACGAGGAGGCCATCAAGCGCCTCTGCGCCAACTACATCGATCACGTGAAGGCCTACACCCAGAAGGAGAAGGTCAAGAACCCCTACACCGGGCAGGACGAGCCGCCGGACGAGCGGCTCATGCGCTCCATCGAGGGGAAGATCGACATCGCCGACAGCCGCAAGGATGACTTCCGGCGCGAGATCATGAACTACATCGGGGCCCTGGCGGTGGAGGGGAAGAAGTTCTCCTACGACACCAACGAGCGCCTGCACCGGGCCCTGGAGCAGAAGCTCTTCGAGGACCAGAAGGACACCATCAAGCTCACCAGCCTGGTGTCCAACGTCATCGACAAGGAGACCCAGGAGAAGATCGACGTCGTGAAGTCCCGCCTGATCCGCGACTTTGGCTACAACGACGAGTCGGCCAGCGACGTGCTCAACTTCGTGGCGAGCATCTTCGCCCGCGGTGACGCCCGCGACCGCAAGTAGGTCCATCGCCCATGTCGCGCATCGAGCAGGACCACAGCCGCTTTCGGAAGATCGTCCGCGGGAAGATTCGCCAGAACCTGCGGCACTACATCTCCCAGGGCGAGCTCATCGGCAAGCAGGGGAAGGACCGCGTGTCCATCCCCCTGCCCCAGATCGATCTGCCGCGCTTCCGGTTCAGCGACAAGGACGCCGGCGGCGTCGGCCAGGGCGATGGCGATCCGGGCGACAGCCTGGGGCCCGGGGACGGCCAGCCCGGCAAGGGCAAGGAGAAGGCCGGCGAGGGCGAGGGGGACAAGGCCCTCGAGGTCGACGTCACCCTCGACGAGCTCGCCGAGATCCTGGGCGAGGAGCTGGAGCTGCCGCGCATCGAGCCGCGCGGGCAGAAGCAGGTGGTCACCGAGCGCGACCGCTACACCGGCATCCGCCCCGTGGGCCCCGACAGCCTCCGGCACTTCAAGCGGACCTACAAGCAGGCCCTCAAGCGCAGCATCGCCATGGGGGTCTACGACGCGAAGAACCCCATCATCCTCCCCATCAAGGAGGACATGCGGTACCGGAGCTGGTCGACGGTCAAGAGCCCCCAGTCCAACGCGGTCGTCATCTACATGATGGACGTGTCGGGCTCGATGGGGGACGAGCAGAAGGAGATCGTCCGCATCGAGTCCTTCTGGATCAACGCCTGGCTCAAGAGCCAGTACGAGGGCATCGAGACGCGCTACATCATCCACGACGCCTCGGCCAAGGAGGTGGACGAGCACACGTTCTTCCACACCCGCGAGTCGGGCGGCACGATGATCTCGAGCGCCTATCGACTGGCGGCCCGCATCCTGGAGGAGGACTACCCGGTCGCGGACTGGAACATCTACCCGTTCCACTTCTCCGACGGGGACAACTGGTCCGTGGATGACACCGGCCACTGCATCCGGCTGCTCAAGGACGTCATCGTCCCCAAGGCCAACCAGTTCAGCTACGGCCAGGTGGAGAGCCCCTATGGCTCCGGGCAGTTCATCAAGGATCTGCGGGAGCACTTCACCATCGGGGACTCGGAGTGCAACGTCGTCGTGTCCGAGATCAAGGACAAGAACGGCATCGTCGACTCCATCAAGGACTTCCTGAGTCCCGGACGGTAGGTCCCGGACGGTAGGTCCCGGACGGCAGGCCCCGGACGGCAGGTCCCGGACGGCAGGTCCGGGACGGCAGGTCCCAGCCGGATCAGACCGGCGAGGGCGCCTGCTCCATGGGCGGGTGGGCCTTCTCGTCCATCTCCCGCGCCACGCGCCCCTTCCACAGGTTGCCGTCGTGCTTCAGGGCGTGCTGCAGCACCTCGTCGGCGTGGCTCACCGTGATCAGCGTCATCGCCTTGCGGACGGCCTGGGGGATGTCCTTGATATCCTTCCGGTTTTCCTCGGGCAGCAGCACGGTGCGGATGCCCCCGCGGCGGGCCGCCAGGACCTTCTCCTTGAGGCCGCCGATGGGCAGGACGCGCCCGCGCAGCGTGATCTCGCCGGTCATGGCCACGTCGCGGCGGACCTGCAGCTTGCACAGGGCGCTCACCAGCGCGGTGGCGATGGTGATGCCCGCCGAGGGGCCGTCCTTGCGGATGGTCTCGGGGAAGTGCACGTGGATGTCGAGGTTCTGGTAGAAGTCGGGGTCGAGGCCCAGATCCTCAGCCCGGCTGCGGACATAGCTCATCGCCGCCCGGGCGCTCTCCTGCATCACGTCGCCGAGCTGGCCCGTGATGGTGAGCTTGCCCTTGCCGGGCACCACCGAGCACTCCGCCTGCAGCAGATCGCCGCCCCAGGGGGTGACGCCCAGGCCGTTCACCAGGCCCACCTCGTCGTGGGCGTCGACCTGGCCGAACTTGAAGGGCGGGCTGCCCAGGTACTTCTGCACCTGCCGCGCGCTGATCTTGAGGGCGAAGTCCTCGACCGCGGTGCCGGCCTTGCGGGCCTTGATGATGTCCTTGGCCACCTTGCGGCAGACAGAGGCGAGCTGCCGCTCCAGGCTGCGCACCCCGCTCTCCCGGGTGTAGCGGGTGATCAGCAGCTCCAGGGCCGCCGTCGTCCACTCGATCTGGGCGGTGTGCACGCCGTGCCGCTCGAGCTGCTTGGGCACCAGGTGCCGCTCGGCGATCTGCAGCTTCTCGAACTCGGTGTAGCCCGACAGCTCGATGATCTCGAGGCGGTCCTGCAGCGGGAGCGGGATCTGGCTGCGGGTGTTGGCCGTGGTCAGGAACATGACCTCGGAGAGGTCGTAGTCGAGGTCGAGGTAGTGGTCGTTGAAGGTGCTGTTCTGCTCGGGATCGAGCACCTCCAGCAGCGCCGACGAGGGATCACCCCGAAAGTCGGTGCTCATCTTGTCGATCTCGTCGAGGAGCATCACCGGGTTGTTGGTGCCGGCCTTGCGCAGGCTCTGGATGAGCTTGCCGGGCATGGCGCCGATGTACGTGCGCCGGTGGCCCCGGATCTCGGCCTCGTCGCGCACGCCGCCCAGCGACACCCGCACGAACTTGCGGCCCATGCACTCGGCGATGGAGCGGGCCAGCGACGTCTTGCCGACGCCCGGCGGGCCGACCAGGCAGAGGATGGGGCCCTTCATCTGGCCCACGAGCCCGTGCACCGCCAGGTACTCCAGGATGCGCTGCTTGGGCTTCTCGAGGCCGTAGTGATCGGCCTCCAGCACCGCCTCGGCCTCGTCGAGATCCGACTTGTCCGGCGTGACGTCCAGCCAGGGGAGGCTCAAGACCCAGTCGATGTAGCCGCGCACCACGGTCGCCTCGGCGCTCATGGGGCTCATCATCTTGAGCTTCTTGAACTCCTTGCGGATCTTGAGGTTCGCCTCCTTGCTCATCTGCTTGCTGCGGATGCGCTCCTCCAGCTCCTGCAGCTCGCTCTTGAACTCGTCGCGCTCCCCCAGCTCCTTCTGGATCGCCTGCATCTGCTCGTTGAGGTAGTACTCCTTCTGGTTCTTCTCCATCTGCTTCTTCACGCGGGAGCGGATCTTCTTCTCCACCTGGAGGATCTCGATCTCGGCCTGCATGAGCTCGAAGAGCCGCTCGAGGCGGCGGATGGGGTCGAACATCTCGAGGATGGACTGCTTGTCCGTGAGCTTCAGGTTCAGGTGGGCGACGATGCTGTCGGCCAGCTTGGCGGGCTCGTCGATGGCGGCCACCGCCGTGTGCATCTCCGGCGGGATGCGCTTGTTCAGCTTCACGTAGGTCTCGAAGGTCGAGTGGATCTGCCGGATCAGGGCGTCCACCTCCACCGAGTCGTCCACGCGCTCCTCGACCACCTCCACCTCGACGCGGAACAGGTCGCGGGTGTCCACGAACCGCCGGATGCGGGCGCGGCGCTTGCCCTCGATGAGGACCTTCACCGTGCCGTCGGGCAGCCGCAGGAGCTGGATGATCGTGCCGACCGTGCCGACGGAGAAGATGTCCTCCGGGCGCGGATCGTTGGTCTTGGCGACCTTCTGGGCGGCGAGGAGGACGTCCTTGCCGCCGGCCATGGCCTCCTCCAGGCCGCGGATCGACTTCTCTCGACCGACGAAGAGCGGCACCACCATGTGCGGGAAGACGATGATGTCGCGCAGCGGGAGGAGCGGCAGGGTGCGGAGGCTGCCGGAGCGGTCGTCATCGCCTTTGGAGAACATGGAACTCCCGAATATCGTTCACATTTTCGCGAGCAAGGCCCCGCGGGTTCCCGCCCGCGGCGTCGGACGTCGATGAGAAGGACGGTAGCACGGGCCCCAAGGTCGCGGGCACGTTTTCTCGGCCGGGCCGGGGGGGGGCCGGGCGGCCCCTAGCGGCGCTCGCCCTGGCGGACGAGGGCCGGCACGGGCTTGACCAGGATCGGGACCATCAGGCCGACCATGGGCTTGCGGCCGGCGATGATCTCGAACTCGCGCCCCGCCGGCAGCTCCAGCGTGCGGCCCGGCGAGGTGCGCGGCCCCAGGAAGACCGCGGGGCCCTCCGCCGCCGCCATCGACGTGCCCGGGGGCACGATGAGCGTCGTGCCGGGGCCGACCGGGTGGATGCGCTGCAGGCTGCCCTCGTGGATGACCACCTCGCCCTCCCCCTCCAGGAGGTGGATGTAGAGGCGGCGATCCCCGTCGGCCTCCGACGTCCGCGACACGGTGCGGGCGTCGGCCTCGAGCTGCCAGCGCTTCAGGCGCAGATCCACCTTGCCGGCGGCCGGCTGGCTGGGCACCTCGTACATCAGTTCCAGCATGGCCTGCTCCAGGATGGAGCGCAGCCCGCGGGCGCCGGCCTTCTGCAGCAGGGCCCGGCCGGCGATGGCGTCGAGGGCCTCGTCGTCGAAGGCGAGGTTCACGCCGTCCAGCTCGAAGAGCTTCTTGTACTGGTTCACCAGCGCGTTCTTCGGCTGGGTCAGGATGCTGACCAGCGTGGCCTTGTCGAGCTGGTGCAGGATCGCGATGACCGGCAGCCGGCCGATGAACTCGGGGATGAGGCCGTACTGGACCAGATCCTCGGGCTGCAGCTCGGCGTAGGGCGAGAGCTTGTCGTCGCGCTTGCGCAGGCTCGGCGGCGGCGCGGCGGCGTCGGGCTCCTCGGCCACCGGCGGCGCGGCGGGGGCCGGGGCCCCCGGCTCCTCGCGCTTCTTGAAGCCCGCACGGCGCGCGCCCATGCGGTTGCTGATGACCTGCTCCAGCCCCGAGAACGCCCCGCCGACGATGAAGAGGATGTTGGTGGTGTCCACCTGCAGGAACTCCTGCTGGGGGTGCTTGCGGCCGCCCTTGGGCGGGACGCTGGCCACCGTGCCCTCGATGATCTTCAGCAGGGCCTGCTGCACGCCCTCCCCGCTCACGTCGCGGGTGATGGAGGCGTTGTCGCCCTTGCGGCTGATCTTGTCGATCTCGTCGATGTAGATGATGCCGCGCTGGGCGCGCTCGACGTCGTGCTCGGCCGCCTGCAGCAGGTTGACGATGATGTTCTCGACGTCCTCGCCGACGTAGCCCGCCTCGGTGAGGTTGGTGGCGTCGGCGATGCAGAACGGCACGTTCAGGATGCGGGCGAGCGTCTGGGCCAGCAGCGTCTTGCCCGAGCCCGTGGGGCCGATGAGCAGGATGTTGCTCTTCTTCAGCTCGACGTCATCGCGGCCGACCCGCGTCTCGATGCGCTTGTAGTGGTTGTGCACCGCGACCGCGAGCACCTTCTTGGCGTGCTCCTGGCCGATGACGTAGCGATCCAGCTCCGCCTTGATCTCGCTGGGCTTGGGGACCTTCAGGCGCCCGGCCTGGCCGTCCCCCTTCTCCAGCTCCTCGGCGATGATGTCGTTGCAGAGGGCGATGCACTCGTCGCAGATGTACACGCTCGGGCCGGCGATGAGCTTCTTGACCTCCTTCTGCGACTTCCCGCAGAAGGAGCAGCTCAGCGTGCCCTTGTCCTCACCGCGCTTGCCGGTGGCCATTCACCCTCCGTCGAGCCTGATCCCTAGCGGGACTCGGGCCGCATCACCTCGTCGATGAGACCATACTCCTTGGCCTCGTCGGCGGTCATGAAGCGATCGCGATCGGTGTCCTTTTCGATCTGCTCCACGGGCTGCCCGGTGTTGCCGGCCAGGATGTCGTTGAGCCGCTCCTTGAGGCGCAGGATCTCGCGGGCCTGGATCTGGATGTCCGTGGCCTGGCCCTGGGCGCCGCCGAGGGGCTGGTGCACCATGATCCGCGAGTTGGGCAGGCTGAACCGCCGGCCCCGGGCGCCGCTGGAGAGCAGGAACGCCCCCATGCTGGCCGCCTGGCCGATGCAGATGGTGCTCACCGGGCACTTCACGTGGTTCATCGTGTCGTAGATGGCGAACCCGCTGGTGATCACGCCGCCCGGGGAGTTGATGTAGAGGGCGATCTCCTTGTCGGGATCCTCGCTCTCCAGGTACAGGAGCTGCGCGATGATCACGTTGGAGACGTGGTCGTTGATCGCCGTCCCCAGGAAGATGATCCGGTCCTTCAGCAGGCGGCTGAAGATGTCCCAGCCCCGCTCACCCCGGTGCGTCTGCTCGACGACGTTGGGGATGAGCCCCGTGGGGGCGAACTCCATCCAGTCCGGAAAGCTCATTCGGCAGCTCCTTCGGCGGGCGCCTGGGCCTCGCCGTCCGCGGCTTCGTGATCGTGGTCGTGCACGTGGGGCGGGACGTCGCGATCGATGCGCGTCGTGCTGGCCCGGTCGAGCAGGAGGTCCAGGACCCGATCTTCCCGCATCTGACGCCGCAACCCGGCCCGGCGATTCTGATCGCGGTACATCTGGCGCACCTGGCCGCCAAACTGGCCCAGGCTGCGCGCCATCTGCTCGATGTAGCTGTTGACCTCGGCCGGCTCGATGTCGATGGACTCGCGCTCCGCGATGGCCTCGAGGATGAGGCGCAGGCGCACCGTGCCCTCGGCCTGGGTGCGGGTCTCGTCCTCCATGGGCTTGAAGGCGGCCAGGGCGACCTCGGCCGTGACCTTGTCCTTCTGCATCATGTTGCTGGCGAACTCGACCCGCTTCTGGTGCAGCTCGGTCTCGACCAGGGTCGGGGGCAGCGCGAAGTCGTAGGCCGCGATCAGCGCCGCGCGCAGGGCGTCCTTGGCCTCGCGATCGGTCTGCTGGGTGTGGTGGGCCTCGATCTGCTCGCGCATCTTGCCGCGCAGGGTGTCGAGGTCGGGCTCGCCCACGGCCTCGGCGAGGGCCGGGCCGATCTCGGGGATGCTCTTCGCGCGGATCTCGTGGATCTTGCAGTCGAAGCGGGCGGCCTTGCCGGCCAGGTCCTTGGCGCCGTAGTCGGCGGGGAAGGTCACCTCGACGGCGAACTCCTCGCCCACCTTGCGGCCGATGGTCTGGTCCTCGAAGCCGGGGATGAAGCGGCCGCTGCCGATCTCGAGCTCGGCGCCGGTGTCCGTCCCGCCGGGGAAGGCCACGCCGTCGATGCTGCCCGCGTAGTCGAAGAGGATCTGGTCGCCCTTCTCGACGACGTCACGGCCCTCGACGGCGGCGAAGCCGGCGACGCGCTCGGCCAGGTGCCCGAGCTCGTGCTCGACGACGTCGTCGCTGGCGTTCCAGCGCACGCGCTCGAAGGTGAGCTGCTCATAGGGCTGGATGTCGAAGACCGGGGCGATCTCGAGGGTGAACGAAAAGCTGTAGCCCTCGCCCTCCTTGGGGGACGCCGCGTCGAAGTCGGGCTCGGCGACCGGCACGAAGCCCAGGTCGTCCATGGCCTTGCGCCACCCCTCGTTGACGAGGTCGCGGGTGACGTCGACCGTCGCCTGCTTGCGGTAGCGCTTGACGATCACGCTCTTGGGCACATGGCCCCGGCGGAAGCCAGGGACCGCGGCGCTGCGCGCGATCTGGGCATAGGCGGCGGTGAACCCGGCGTCGACGCGGCCCTGGGGGACGGTGACGCGCACGCGCTTCAGCACGGGGCTCAGGTCTTCGGTCTCCAGATGCATGCTGGTGATCATTCCGGCGGTCGGCACCCTCGGGGCCTGGCCCGCTCGGGTGGTGGTTGTCGGATGCGTCGCTCTGACCGAGGTCATCCGCTCCGCGTGGTCGAGGGCCAGGCCGGCGACGCCGGCCCAGGGTGGCCAGACGGCTCACAAGGGTGGGCCATCGGCTGACTTTCCATCGTGATTCCGCGAGTCTGCAAGACGAGCACGCCCCCTCGGGAGGGGGCCGCGTCGGTGCGAGGAGGGGGACTCGAACCCCCACGGCCGAGGCCAATGGAACCTAAATCCACCGCGTCTACCAGATTCCGCCATCCTCGCGCGGGCGCACCGCGGGCACGCCAGAAGAAGAAAAAGGGGTGGGCCATGAAGGAATCGAACCTTCAACCTGCGGATTAAGAGTCCGTTGCTCTGCCAATTGAGCTAATGGCCCATGATGCGAGGGGCGGTCGGGAAGGGGCGCCGGGTCCGTGTCGGCCTGGTTCTGGGTGGTGGGCCATGAAGGAATCGAACCTTCAACCTGCGGATTAAGAGTCCGTTGCTCTGCCAATTGAGCTAATGGCCCGCGGTGAACGCGGCGACACGAGGACGAGGGGCGCGCCCGGCAGGATTCGAACCTGCGGCCTGCGGATTCGAAGTCCGACGCTCTATCCAGCTGAGCTACGGGCGCACGAGACACGACACCGATCGGAGGACGCCGCCCGGTGCCCCTCTCGCTTGAACGGGCACGCCTGGGTGGACTCGAACCACCGACCGACGGCTTAGAAGGCCGCTGCTCTATCCAACTGAGCTACAGGCGCTCAAAGGAGTCGTCTGCTCCGACGGCCTCGACCGACGATTTCAAAGAACGCTCGGACCACGCCGGGAAACGGGTCGGGGTGAGAGGATTCGAACCTCCGACCACCAGTACCCAAAACTGGCGCGCTACCAGACTGCGCTACACCCCGATAGCGGCACCCGGTCCGAGGGCACAAAAAGGTATCGGCGGCTGCGAAATTCGTCAAACAAAAAAGCGGGCGGCCTCCGCCTCACCCAGCCGCGGCGCCCGGTGGCAGGAGCAGGCCCCGGTCCACGAGGGCCCGCAGCAGAGGCCCGACGGCCCGCGCCGCCACGCCGCGGTGGCTGATGGCGTGCTTCTCGGCGGCGTCCAGCTCGGCCACCACGGCCCCGCCCGGCAGCTCGAAGATGGGGTCGTAGCCGAAGCCGCCCGTGCCCCGCGGCGCCAGGGCCAGGCGGCCCTCCACCTCGCCGCGCACCAGCACGCACTCCCCGTCGCGCCAGCCGCCGGGGGGCAGCGGCACGTCGTCGGGCACGCCCGCCACGGCGATGACGCAGACGAAGCGCGCGGCGCGGTCGGTCCGCCCGGCCATGGCCGCGAGCAGGGCCTGCACGCGGTCGGCGTCGGCGCCCGGCGCGTAGCGGGCGCTGTAGACCCCGGGGGCGCCGTCGAGGGCGTCGACGCAGAGGCCGCTGTCGTCGGCCAGGGCGATGGTCCCGGCGCGGCCGCGGGCGTCGCGGGCCTTGATGAGCGCGTTGCCCGCGAAGTCGGGGGCCGTCTCGGGCACCTCCGGCGCCGGGGGCAGATCGGCCAGGCAGAGCAGGGCGACGTCGGGCAGAAGGTCGCGATACTCCTCGACTTTATGGGCGTTGGCCGTGGCCAGCATCAGGGGCGTCACAGGGTGATCCCCACGCTGGCGAGGGCCTGACGCTGCAGCGCGAAGAGCTGCTCGCAGGCGCGCCCCCCGAAGTCGATCATGCGCAGCAGGTGGTCGCGGCTGAACGGCTTGCCCTCGGCCGTGCCCTGGATCTCGACGATGCCGGCGGGGGTGGCGACGTAGTTCAGGTCGACGTCGCAGCTCGCGTCCTCGGCGTAGCAGAGGTCGGCGATGACGTGGCCCGCGCGGACCCCGACGCTGACCGCCGCCACCGGCGCCTGGAGGCGCTGCCCCAGGCCGTGCAGGGCGATGGCCGCGGCCACCGTCGCGCCCGTGATGGAGGCGCAGCGGGTGCCGCCGTCGGCGGAGAGGACGTCGCAGTCGATCCAGAGCGTGCGCCCACCGAGCGCCCCCAGATCCACCGCGGCCCGCAGGCTGCGGCCGATGAGCCGCTGGATCTCGGCCGTCCGGCCGCCCACCCCGGCGCGCTCGCGGCGCACGCGGCGATCCCCGGCGCCGGGCAGCATGGCGTACTCGGCCGTCAGCCAGCCCCCGCCGCTCTCGAGGCGGTGGGCCGGGACGCGCTCCTCGATGGTCGCGGCGCAGAGGACGTGGGTCTGGCCGAAGCGCACCAGGACGCTGCCGGCGACGTTGGCCTGGATGCCCAGCTCGATGCTGACGGGGCGCAGGGCGTCGACGGCGCGGCCGTCGGGGCGGAGGGTGTGCATCATCGGGGCGTCTCCAGGACGTAGGGGGCGAAGGCGGGCACGGACCCGCGGCGGCGAGCCTGCACGACCGTGGCCCCGAACTCCAGCACCCCGTCGGCGATGCCCTCGGCGAGGGCCTGCCGCGTGGCGGGCTCGATCAGGGCCTTGCCCTCCTGGAAGTGGTTGAGGAAGCCCCCCTCCCAGACCACCGCCGGCATCGACGCGCCCATCAGGACGTGGAAGGGGGCCTGCTTGACGCCCAGGTCGGGGAAGGCGCTGCGGGGGGCGACGTGGCGCTGGATGGCGGCCGCGAGCTGCTGCGCGTCGGCCTGGGCGCGGCCCCGGGTGAGGTCGAGGAGGATGGCGTCGACGACGGGATCGCCGGTGGCCTTCCCCGTCCGGGCGAGGGTGCCGCCCTCCTGGTTCTCGTACTGGGCGAGGCGCATGGCCGCGTCATCGCTGGCCTTCAGGCTCAGGAAGAACGTCTCGTGGCCCTTGGGGCCGGGCCGCTCCGTCGAGTTCAGGTGGACGCTCACGAAGACGTCGGCGCGCAGGCGGTTGGCCAGGTTGATGCGGTCGCGGATGGGCAGCGTGCGGTCGTCCTCCCGCGTGAGCGTGACCTGCACCCCGACGGCGCGCAGCCGGGCGGCGACGCGCTGGGCCAGATCGAGGGTGAGGTGCTTCTCGAAGGTGCCGGGGGCGAACTTCGCGGGGGCGCCCTCGTTCTCCCCGCCGTGGCCGGGATCCAGGACGACCAGGCGCAGGCCGGACGCTGGCGCCAGCGCCAGGACGATCAGGGCGGACGCGAGCTGGAGCATGGGATCAGGGTACGGGAGGAATGCGGGAGCCGACAGTCGGACTTGAACCGACGACCTGCTCATTACGAGTGAGCTGCTCTACCAACTGAGCTATGCCGGCACAGACGCCCCGCAAGGCGGCGTAAGCTAGCAGAGCCCCCCCAGGTGGTCAACGAGATTTCGTCAGGGCCGCGCGGGTCCCGGGGCCGAAGCGTGCGAAACCTTGAAGAAGGTGACTTCGGCCCCGGCGAGGGGCTAGATTTCGGCCATGAAGACTCGAACTGTCCCTGCCTCCCTCTTCGCCCTCCTGGTGGGGTGGATGGCGCCCGCGTGTTCGGACGTCGATCCGCAGCCCGGCCAGGAGGGTGGCGCCTGCCGCGTCTCCCTTGAGCCCTGCGATCCCGGCCTCCTGTGCTTCGGAGGTGGCTGCCACGAGCCCCCCGGCGGGGACAGCACCACCATCGGCGTGCAGTGGAGCTTCCCGCTGATGGGCAAGGACGCCGTGGAGGCCGACGGCGTCGACTCCATGGTGGTGCAGGCGACGCTCTTCGACCTCGCCACCGGCGAGCCGATGCCCCAGAACTTCGGCTTCCGCATGTGGGCCGAGCCGACGGGCATCGGCACGCTGGAGATCCTGCGCGACTTCAACCCCCTCGACGCCGAGGGGCGCTGGAGCCTGCTGGACGACCAGGGGCGCGCCTTCGCGCGGTTCACCAGCTGCGACAAGGCGGCGGCCGACTGCTTCCGGTACGCCACCATCCGCATCGCCGTCGAGCCGCGGCTGCTGGCGCCCATCGACCAGATCACCGTGGAGAACAAGGGCGCGCGCCTGCCTGGCGCGGGCGGCGGCGGCGCGGGCGGCGAGGGCGGCGGCGGGGGCCCCGGCGACGTCAACCCCCTGCCCGTCGAGGCCTGCCGCGGCAACACGGCCCGCTTCGCGTTCAACAACGGCGCCGGCGCCACCGAGTTCGCGGTGGGGGCCGCCCGCAAGCGCAACCTGGAGCCGAACAACTTCAACTACATCTTCGCGAACGATGAAGAAGCCACCACGATGCAGATCTTCATCGACACCGAGGCCCTCGGCGAGTCCATCCGCGAGCAGGCCTACACCGACGCGCTCGACCAGATCCGCTTTGAGATCAACACGGTGCGCATGAGTCAGCCCATCTGCTCCAGCTTCAAGGGCGACCGGCTGACCATCCTGAACTACCGCACCACCGGCACCGACCTGGAGAGCTTCTCCGTGCAGTTCGGTGGCTTCTGCAACGTGGAAGACACCTTCGTGTCCGGGTGTTTGAGCTGGGGCGCCCCCTGACCGGCATCGGAGCTCCCCTCACCATGCGTGCCCTCTCTGCCAGCGTCCTGGTGCTCCTCACCCTGAGCGCCACGGCCGCCCACGCCCTCGAGATCCGGCGCGCGGTCACCGCCACGCACGTCACCAGCAAGCGCCCCGACGGGGTGCAGGCCCACTTCGCCGACGGCGGCCAGGTCTATGTGTACCTGGAGGTCGCGAACCTCGGCCCCCCCGCCAGCCTGTCGCTGCGCTGGCTCCACGATGGCCGCTTCGTCGTCGCCGACACCGTGAAGGTGGGCACGGCGGACGTCTGGCGGACGTGGGTGCGGCGGCGGCTGCGGCCCGGGGACGCCGGGCGGTGGCAGGTGGACGTCCAGCAGGGCGAGGACACCCTGTCGACGGTGGCCTTCTCGGTGGGGCACCCGCTCGCCGCCGCCGTCGCGCCGCCCGAAGAGGCCCCGGAGGCGCCCGCCGACGAGCCGCCCGCCGACGAGCCGCCCGCCGACGAGCCGCCCGCCGAAGAGCCGCCCGCCGACGAGCCGCCCGCCGATCAGGCCCCGCCCGAGGGCCCCCGCTGCCACGCCCTCTTGAGCCTGCGCACCTCCCCGCTCGATCAGCCGGCCCGGCACACCGTCGCCGAGGTCCGCTTCGGCACGTTCGCCCGCCTCGACCAGGCCCCCGGCCTCGTCCAGCAGACGGATCGCGGCCTGGAGGTCCTGTGGATCCACCGCCGCGAGAGCGCCGCGCGCAGCCCCTTCGGCGAGGTGCGGCGGACGTGGGACGAGCTGTGGTCCAAGCCGGTGGCCGGCGGCGAGGCGGCCCTGCGCATGGCCTTCCCCGCCACCCTGGCGCCCCCCGACCAGGCCGTGCACGAGCCGAACTACCGCGAGGACAACCACCTGACGGTCCTGTCCATCCTGGGCCCCTGGGTGGGGCTGCGGGCCGATCTGCGCGGCCAGGGGGAGCTCGGGCCCTTCGACAACAGCCGCTTCCTGACCGCCGCGATGGGCGCGCCCGATGACCTGGTGACGCTCACCGGCGAGGGCCTGCGCACGCTGGCCGTCGAGGCGGTCACCCGCCTGGAGCCCGAGGATCCGCCGGCCGCCCCCGCGGCCCACGACTTCCGCCAGGCGGCCTTCGTGGCCACCGACAAGGGGCTGGAGGTGCGGGCGCTGCTGCCGTGCTGCGCGCGCTTCCCCAAGCCCGGCGGCCTGCCCGTCCGCATCCCCCTCTACGCCTCGCCCCCGCCGGTGCGGCCCTTCGCCCCCGACGCGCGCGGCCTGTTCCACCACGGCGGCTGCACCATCGGCCTCAACGGCGCCCGCGTCGTGGCCCGGGCGGCCGAGAACCAGCCCCTGCGGGTGGTGCCCTCCCCCGGCCTGACGCCCTTCCTGGCGGTGGGGGTGGTCTGGCTCGATCCCGACGACGACGGGGTCCTGGCGGCCATCCGGCAGGTCGCCGCGCAGCTCGCCCTGGCGCCGTGATCCGGGCCCTCCTCCTCTGCGCCCCGCTCGCCGGCTGCGGGATGCACTACTGGTCCAACGGCGTGCGGCCCGAGCCGAAGGGCGCCCCCCGCGTCCTGCTCCTGGGCCACGCCGGGGCCTGGCTGCCCGTCGCCTGCTACGATCCCGACTGGGTGCGGCTCGCCGGCCCGGCGGACTGCGGCGACCTCATCCCCCCCGGCGCCCAGGCGCGGCCCCTCGCCGGCGGCCCGCTGCGATCCCTCGGTCCCCGGCAGCCCGCCCGCTGCGGCGAGGGGCCGGCCGTCGCCTTCCCCGACGCCGAGGCCGCCGGCCTGGCCCTGTGGCCCCCAGACGCGCCGGGCACCCCGACGGCCGTGGACCTGGACGCCGATGGCCAGCCCGAGGTCGTGGCGTCGACGCCGGCGCAGACGAGCGTGCACCAGGGCCAGCGCCTCGTGGGCGCCTGCCCCTGAGCCAGATTTCTCTAGAAAATCAGACCGTTAGAACAGGTTGAGCTGCTCGGGCTCCTGGGCCTGGCGCGGCCGGCGGAACGGGCTCGGATCCGGCACAGGCGGCAGCGCCTCGTAGCCCAGGCGCCGCGCCGTCGTCTTGAAGAGCATGCTGATGGCCTCGGCGTAGACGCCCTCGCCCCGCATGCGCGCGCCGAAGGCGGACTGGTTGATCTTGCCGCCGCGGACGTCCTGGATGCGGTGCAGGATGCGCTCCGCGCGGTCGGGGAACGCCGCCTGGACCCGGGCCCCGAAGACCTGGGCCACCGGCCCCGGCAGCCGGACGATGGTCATGCCCGCGTAGGTGGCCCCCGCCGCCCGGGCCCGCTCCAGGATCTCGACCACCTGGTCGTCGCTGAGGCCGGGGATGATGGGCGCCACGTTCACCCCCACGCGCACCCCGGCCGCGGCCAGCCGCCGGATGGTCTCGAAGCGCCGGGCCGGCGGCGGGACGGTGGGCTCCAGCGCCCGGGCGTGATCGGCGTTGGCGAAGGGGATGCTGATGGTCACCGGCGCGTGGGCCACCTCGCCGAGCCGGGCCAGCAGGTCGGCGTCGCGCTCGACGAGGGGCGCCTTGGTGATGATGGCCACGGGGTTTCGGTGCTCGAGGCAGACCTCGAGGCAGCCGCGCGTCAGCTTCCAGGCCGCCTCGAGGGGCTGGTAGGCGTCGGTGTTGCCGCTGAACAAGATGAGCTCGCCCTGCCACTTCGGGCGGGCGAAGGCCTCGGCCAGCAGGCGCGGGGCCTCGGGCTTCACCACGATGCGCCGCTCGAAGTCGGTGCCCGCCCCGAAGCTCAGGTACTCGTGGCTGGGGCGGGCGTAGCAGTACGCGCAGCCGTGGAAGCAGCCGCGGTACGGGTTGACGCTCCAGGTGAAGGGCAGATCGGGGCTGTCGTTGCGGGCCAGGATCTCCCGCGTCTGATCCACGTAGATCTGCAGCTTCGCCGTGGGCGGCGGGCCGATCCACTCGACGTCGGTGCTGGCCCAGGGGTTCGGCGGGTTCTGGACGGCGAGGAGCGACATGGGCCCAGCGTGACGCTGAACCCATGTTCAGTCAAGCGGGATCACTGCGCGTCCAGGCCCGTGCGCAGCGGCGGCACCTCGGGGAAGGCCGCGCAGTCGCCGCGCGCGAGGCAGCGGTCGTCGCTGAGGACGGTGCCGGCGCTCTGCAGGTAGGTGCCGATGAGGTTGAAGAAGAAGTTGCCGATGTCGAAGACGCGGGCGTCCTCGCAGTGGCAGTCCTCGCCCTCGGGGCAGGCCGCCTGGCAGCGCCCGCGCACCTGGTCATAGCCCTCGCCGGGCCGCGGGAAGCCGTGGGCGCCGGTGTTCTCGCCGTACGCCACGATGTAGGCCGAGCGGCCGCCCAGGGGATCGGTGCCGTAGAAGCCGGTGCGCAGGGGCGGGTCGAGCCGGGGCACGGTGTCGCCGTAGATGTCCTGGCCACCGCTGAAGTTGTCGATGTCCATGTGCACCCCGACGCCATCCGGGTTCACGAAGCGCTTCAGCGTGTTGACGGCCTCGGCGGTGAAGGTGTCGATGAGGACCTGGTTGACGGGCTTGCCGTAGCGGTGGTCGGGCTCGAGGAACTCGATGAGGCCCGCGGCGCGGCCGATGCTCATGCTCATGTTCACCGGCACGCTCATGTCGCCGATGGCCGGCAGCAGGAACATATGGGTGCCCGTGCGCTGCCCCGTGCCGGGGTAGTACAGCGGCTCCTCCAGGATGTGCGGCGCCATCACGGCCATGTCGGCCGGATCGAGGATGGCCTGGCCGAGGCTCGCGAAGCGGCGCAGCTCCGGGTTGCCGCGGCGCAGGCCCAGGCCCTCCTCCAGCGCGACGAGGGGGGCGCCCTGCTCGTAGAGGCGCGTCTGGAACTCCACCGCGTGCTCGAAGGTGTCGACGGTGTAGCGCGCCACGGCGTCGGGCTTCGGGGTGCACTCCGTGTCGCCGAGGATGAGGGCCTCGCCGGCGTAGATCACGATCCGGGTGGGATCCTCGCGGTTGCTGGCCACCGACGCGCGGACGGTGCCCTCGGGGCTGATGTAGCCGCAGCCGCGCTCGCCGGTCACCTCGTTGTAGACCACCACGGTGTCGCCGATCTGGACGCCGTCGACGGTGGCCAGCAGGCGCGTCGCCTTGTCGTTGAGGTCGGGGACGATGGTCTCCAGGAAGAACTGATCGCCCGCCGGATCGGCCACGAAGCCGTCGCCCTCGGCGCGGCCGAGGGTGCCCACGTAGAGGGGCGCCATGGGCCGCAGGATGAAGGCCTCCGGCACGCCGCCCTGGCGGGAGCGGATGCCGCCGTCGCCCAGGCCGCCGCCGGGCACGATGGGCGCCACGGCCGTGAGCTCGGGCTCCACGCCGGCCATCAGCGTCGCCATCATCCCGCCCAGCGAGCCGCCGGTCATGTTGATCGTCGCGTCGCCGCCCACGTCCACGACGCCGTCGCCGTCGAAGTCGCCGGCCAGCTCGGGCTGGCCATCGCCGTCGAGATCCAGGTCCCAGCGGGTCTGGCCGTCGAAGCCGCGCAGCACCTTGACGAGCTGCATGTAGTCGAGGGCGCTCTGCCGCACCACGTCGCGGGTGTGGAACAGGTAGGCCGTCCAGAAGTCGGCGCCCGAGTCGGTGGTGCCGTCGCCGTTCTGGTCGTAGGCGCGGTCGGTGAACACGGCGTCCACGTAGCTCTTGAGCCCGTAGGCCCCGAGCACGCCGCTCGCCAGGTTACGCAGCTCCGCGTCCACCGAGATGCCGTGGGACACGTTGTCGATGGCGATGGTCGCCAGGCCGAACTTGGCGAAGAACGGCCCGAACGTGGCGACATCAAAGCGGTTTCCGGTGTAGCCATGGCCCATGATCACCACCGGCGCCGGCAGGCCCATGCCGCGGACGGAGACCTCCTTGCGGGGCACCGACAGGTAGAAGTAGACGCGCTCGCTGCGGGCCGGGGCCGGCTTGCGGTCGAGATCCTGGGGCCAGCTCTGGGCGTCGAAGGGCAGCCACTCGCCGTTCTCGTCCTCGCGGGGGAAGAGCTGCGGCGAGTCGAACCAGCCGATGACCTGGTAGTCGACGTAGCTGTTGTTCTCCACCTGCTGGCGGAACGCCTCGGTGCCGGGCCGGCCGCCGAGGAGCTGGGGCGCGACGATGTTGAAGGCCCGCATCCAGTCCTCGGACCAGAGCACGTACGGGTTCGTCATGCCCTCGAAGCGGCCCTCGTCGCGCAGGGGCAGCATCCCGCGCACCACCGGCGGGAACTCCTCGGCCAGGTGGCGCTGCACGCCGTGGCCGTAGAGCCCGTCGCGCACCGCCTGCCAGCCCGCCTCGATGGTCTGGGTGGTGAAGCTGAAGGCGAAGGCGATGTCGCTGACCGCCAGGCCGTCGGGCAGCACCTCGAGCAGGGGCTTGAGATCCTCGGTCTGGCTGGCGTGGTTGATCCACGCGAAGGGCGAGCCCACGGGGTTGCCCGCCTCGTCCTTGATGCGGCGCGTGACGACCACGGCGTAGGTGGTGCGCTCGCGCAGGGGCACCAGCGGCTTGACGATGAGGGTGTTCGTCTCGCGCTCGTAGAACGTCATCAGCGCGTCGGCGCGGCCCGCCAGGTCGTCGCGCTCGGGGTGGTGGCCGGGCAGGTAGTTGGGCACGTCCAGCACGCCGTCTGCGTCCGTGTCCTCGCCCGGATCCAGCTTCCCGTTCCCGTTGACGTCCTCGTCGGCCTCCTCGAAGAGGATGGAGATGAGCCAGCCGCGCGGGTCGTTCTTCCAGTACTTGTCGCGCTCCTCCAGGACGACGGGGTAGTTGCCGTTGCCCACGTCCAGGTGGTGGATGCGCCCGAACTCCTTGGACTTCTTGTCGATGTTGATCAGGTACACCACGTCGTCATCGGTGGCGTAGTCGGCGTCGCGGTGGCCGGCCACGATGGAGTCGATGTCGAGCGGGCCGGTGAAGGGGATGGTGATGGGCTGGAAGACGCCCCAGCCATCCAGGGTGTCGAGCAGGCTGCGGACCCGCACCTCCATCGCCGTCGGCGCGACCATGGAGGCGTTGATGCGCCGCCCGGTAGCCGACGTGGCGTCGTACCGCGTGGCGATGTCGTTGGGCAGCGGGATCTCGGGCAGCGGCCGGTGCCGGAAGTCCATCTTCACGGTGGTCTCGGCCGCCGGCGCCGGGGCGAGGCCCTCGGGCTCGTTGGAGATGCAGGCCGTGAGGAGCCCGGCGAGGGCCAGGCCGAGGGCAGCGATTCGCGTCGTCATGGCGGGCCCCATCAGAAAGCGGTCTCGAGCAGGACCCGGCCGCCGAAGAGGGCGTCGGGGGTCTGCCCGTCAGCGTCGGCGAAGGCCGAGCCGGGGAGGAACATGGCCCCTTCGAGGCCGGCCCGGAGCTGCAGCCCCACCACGTCGAGCTGGCCGCGCACGCCGAGGTCCAGCTCCGTCCCCAGGTAGTTGCCCGGCTCGCCGTCGAAGGCGTTGCGCGCCTCGCCGCCGTTGAAGTTGGTGTTCACGGGATCCACCAGGGGCACCGCCGAGAACGCCACGAGGGGGCCCGTGAAGACCTCCAGCTTCGGCAGCGGGCGCCAGTAGATCTTGGGCTGGAAGGCCAGGGTGTTGGAGGCGCCGCCCCGCGTCGGGAAGCGGTCCAGGTCCTCCGGGGGCACCCCGATCAGGTCGGGATTCGACGCGGTGACGGGCACATAGGCCGTCTGGGCCGCCAGCATGTAGCGGTAGACGATGAGGCCGAGCTCGTGGTTGCGGTCGGCCTTGAAGGCGTTCTGCTCGCGGTCCGCCAGGGACTCGTCCCCCGAGGCGAAGAGGCCGTCGAGCACCACGCCGAAGCCGCCCAGATCGAGGCGGGCGCGCAGGGCGCCGCCGAGCTGGCGGATGTCGTGCGTCGGGTAGTCCACGGTGGGCGCGAAGTCGGTGGTGCCCTGGATGAAGGCCACCTCCGCCTCCAGCTCCAGGGTGCGGCTGCCGAGGGGGATGGGGGCGCGGGCGTGCAGGTCCAGCGCGCTGGCCTCCAGGTAGCCGCCGTCGCTGGCCTCCTGGCGCCGGCGGACGATGTAGACGCCGCCGTGGGTGCCCTTCTCGTCGCCCAGGCGGACGCCGCCGCCGAACTGGGTGGCCTCGTCGCCGGGGCGCAGGCCGTCATCCTCGACCACCTGGTCGTAGAAGCCGAAGACCTGCACCCGCGCGGGGGTCAGGGGCCCGACGGCCACCAGCAGGCGGTCGTTGGTGTCGCCCAGGTAGGGGTCGGAGAAGCGGGCGGTGCCCGCCTCGAAGTCGGCGCTGCGCTTGCCGCCGTTGGCCAGCAGGCCCATGGCCCACGTGCTCGACGTGCGGCCGGCGCCCAGCGTCAGGAACGGGCCCAGCGACACGCGGGCGAAGAGCGTCTTGAGGTACAGCGCGTCCGACTGGGTCGCCGGCACGTCCACCCCCGCCAGCTCGCCCTCGCCGAGGATCTGGCCCGAGTAGGCGTAGCCCTCCACCTCGGCGTTGGCGATGAGGGGGAGCTGGCCGGCGTTGTAGCGCATGTCCAGCACCAGCCCGAGGGCCGCCTGCCCGCTCGCCAGGGCGCCCGGATCGAGGACGCTGCCGTCGGCGTGCACGGGGATGGCGTCGATCTGCTCGCCCGTGCCCGAGAGCCGGCCGGTGACGCCGACGCCCAGCACGGCCTGGGCCTCCGGTGGCCCCTTCTCTACGACCTCGACCGCGGCAGCGGGGCTCACCGCCCCGGCCAGGGCGACGACCGCGCCCAGTGTTCGCCTCATGACTCCCCCGTCTGGAAATGGCGCGACACCCTACCCCAAAGTGCCCGCGGCGTCAGTGGATACAGGCCGTCGGGCACGTCCGGCGCAGGTTCTTCTGGAATCGCTGGAAGCCGGGCAGCCAGTCGGGGCCGCCGGGCAGGGCCGCTCGCCAGCCGTCGGCGCAGAGATCGGGCACCGTGAAGGCCACCCCGTCCCACGTCCCGCCCAGGGTGATGGGCCGGTTCTCGGGGATGCACCAGTTGGCGCGCATGGTGTAGAGCGCCGGCAGATTCCAGAGTGTTTCCAGCAAGATACGCTCGCGCTCCGGGCGATGGCCGGGGCCCACGCGCGCCACGTCGAGGCGGATGTAGGGGTCCACCAGGCGCAGGGCCTCGGGCATGACGAGGCTGTTGTGGCAGCCCGCGTCGACGCGCAAGCCGCTGAGCATGGCGGCGGTGTGTTGATACTGGAGTCCCAGGTAGGGCGTCAGCCCGTTGGCCACCCAGAGCGCCAGCGCCACGGCGGGCAGCCCGCCGCGGTGGACGCGGCCGCGGTCGCGGCGGCGGCCCTGGAGGGCGACGACCAGGCCCAGGACGCCCAGCCCGGCCGCGGCGCCGACCTTCAGGGTGGTGGCCACCTCCCCCGTCATCCCCAGCTCGACGGCCCCGGCCGCCACCGCCGCCCCGCCGGCCAGCCAGCCCTGGCGCCGCAGGGCCCGCCGCCACCGGACGGCCTGGCGGGGCGTCGTCGCCGCGGCGTAGCCCGCCAGCATCACGGGGCCGAAGGCCGGCGCCAGCGTCACGGTCAGCGGCAGGTGGAAGGCCAGCCCCACCGGCCACATCCACGGGCTACGGCGCAGGATCAGCACGCCCAGCGCCACCTCGACGCCCAGCGCCACCCAGGCGGGCGCGGGCATGGCCGGCGCCCCGTAGCGCGCCATGACCTGGGCCCAGGCGTGCTCCGCGCAGCCGTAGGCGGGGTCGAACCACGTCGTGTTGAGCTTGTGCAGGGCCGCCAGCAGGTAGGTGGCCGCCGTCGTCCAGCGCACCGCCGTCAGCGCCGCCCCGGCCCGCCGCCGACCCCCCACCAGCGCGACCACCGCCCAGAGCGTCAGCAGCGTCGACTGGGTGAGCACGTCGCGCAGCGCCAGCAGCGGCCAGAGGGTGCCGACGGCGCAGAGGGCGAAGCCGGCGGGGTGGGGCCGGACGAGCAGGATGAGGGCGCCCAGCCCCTCGACCACGCCGGGCGGCCCCCAGCCCGCCTGCGCGAAGTCGGGCAGCGTCAGGTGCACCAGCGACGCCACGGCGAAGGCGCGCGCCCACCAGGCGAGAGGCGAGCGCCGCGGCCTCATGGCCGGCTATACTCCCCGCGCCCCGACCCGAGGAGGGATCCCATGAGCGAGCGCGTCTTCGTGCCCGTCGGCTGCGCCGTCATCACCGTCTCCGACACCCGCACCCTGGCCACCGACACCTCGGGGGCCCTCGCCGCCGAGCGGCTGACCGCCATGGGCCACACCGACGTGCGGCGGCTCATCGTCACCGACGACATCCCCCGCATCCGCGCCGAGGTCACCCGCCTCATCGCCGATCCCGAGGTGGCCGTCATCCTCCTGACCGGCGGCACGGGCATCACCCGGCGCGACGTGACCCCCGAGGCCATCGCCCCGCTGGCCACGCGCCACATCCCGGGCTTCGGGGAGCTGTTCCGCTGGCTGAGCTTCGCCGACATCGGCACGTCGGCCCTCCAGTCCCGGGCCGACGCCTGGCTCTGCCAGGACACCCTCGTCTTCGCGCTGCCCGGATCGACGGGGGCGGTCGAGCTGGCCATGGATCGCATCCTGAGCGAGCAGCTCGACGCGCGGCACAAGCCCTGTAATTTCATCCAGTTGCTCGACCGCATCCGCTGACGCGGGCTCAGCCGAGCGTCTCCTCGTCGTCGTCGCCCTCGAGCCGGGGCGCCGCCTTCAAGGCCGCCTTGCCGTCCTTCACGTAGACGCGGAAGCGCACATCGGCGCACTGGAAGCGCTCGATGAGCGACTTGCGGGTGCGCACGAGCTTGGCGCGGAAGCGGGCGTAGTCCACCGCGTGGGTGGGCTCGCCGCAGGCGCGCTTCACGGCCAGGAACTCCTCGAAGACCTGCTCGTACAGCCGCTCCACGGCGTCGCGCTCGGCGGCGCGGCCGGGGGGCGGGCCCACCGCGGTGCGATCGGGATCCCGGTCGGCCGAGGCGTCCAGCAGCGACATGGGGATGGGCCGCACCACCGTGCTCTCGCCCGCGATGCCCTCGCTGGGATCGAGGGCGTTCTTCTGGCGGAGCTGGGCCAGCAAGCCGCCGGGCCGGCCGGGCAGGCGCATGCTGCCGTCGGCGCTCTCCTCGGCGGGCGCGGGCGGCTCCGAGGGCCACCCGTCGGCCGGCGACGGCGAGCCGTTCATGGAGAGGTCGAAGACCGACGAGTCGGGCTCATCCTCCAGGGCCGGCGGCGGCGTCGACAGGCGGTCCAGCGGCCGATCCGCCGTGAGCAGGGCGTCGTCGTCGAAGAGATCCTCGTCGGGCAGCGCGGCGGCGCCGGACACCAGGCGGTCGAAGAGCGAGACGCCCGGCCGCGGGCCGACCTCCCGGGTGGGGATCTCGTCGGCCGGCTCGTCGCTGTCGTCGTCGAGGCGGGCCACCGGATCCGAGTCGAACGTCAGGCGATCGCGCAGGGACATGCCCCCGCGGCGGGCGGGCAGCTCGGTGGTGCCCTCGCCGGGGACGACCTCGGGCTCGAAGGTGTCCGACGGCTCGGGGGCCGGGGGCGGCGGCTCCGAGGCGGGCGGTTCGGACGCCTCCGCCACCGGGGCGGCCGGCGCCTCGGGGGGCGGCGTCCGGCGCGGCGCGGCCAGGAAGTGCTCGGGCGGCTCCGACGGCTCCTCGCGGCGGGGGGCGGGCGCTGGCGCCGGCTCGGGCGGCGGCTCCGACGTCTCGACGACGCGCTCGGCCGAGATCTCGCCCGACTCGCTGGCCGGCGGCTCGTAGCGCGGCGCGCGGCGGCGGGCCTCCTCGACGGCGTCGGCGGCGGCCTGCACCAGCGGGCGCAGCCAGCCCGGCACGCGCTCGGGCTCTGGCCCGCCCAGGTCGCCCGCCGTCGCGAGCAGGCCCACCTCGGCGGCCGCCCGGCGGATGGCCTTGCGGCGGCCCGCGTCGGCGATGAGGACGCCGATGAGCCACGCGATGACGGCGGCCCCCAGGAACACGATGGTCTCGGAGGAGCGCGCCAGGGCGCGGCGGAACAGGCCCCCGAAGCCCCCGGCGTCGGTGAAGGTGGTGGCCGGCTCGGCGGGCCACGTCAGCACGAAGGCCACCCCGGGCGCGGCGGGCAGCGCGAAGCGGCGGGCGCGGGAGGCGGCGCCGTCGAGCACCAGGGCCACCGGCGCGGCGCCCTCCGCGGCGGCGGCCTGGGCCGCCTTCGGCCCGGCGTCCTCCCCGAGGGACGACTCGGCGGCCTGGCCGTCGATGAGCGCCACGATGCGGCTGTCGGTGCCGAGGGCCCCGTGGGCCGCCACCGCCGTGGCCGTCGGCGGCCGCGTGAACGTGGCCAGCGCGCCCATGCCCTCGCCGGGGATGGGCACGGCGACGACCCAGCGAGGGGTGTCCCCGCGCAGCAGGCCCACCTGCAGGTTGCCGCCCTGGGACCCCTTCACCTGCGGGGTGCGCGCCAGGCTGCCGGCCTCCGTCGCGATCGCCCGCGTCGCCCCGCGCACGGTCCCGTCGGGCGCCACCACCAGCACGTCGAGGCGGGGGTTCTTCTCGTTGAGGCGCTCCAGCTCGTGCTCGACGAGGGCGCGGCTCACATGGGCGGGCAGGTCGGGGGTGCCGAGGGCCTTGAGCAGCTCGGGATCCTGGGCGATGAGCTGCGTCGCGCGCCGCACATCGGCCACCTCGCCGGCGACCTCGGCCTGCACGGCGGCCGCCTCGACCGCCGCGACCTGGTCGCGCAGGGCCGCCACCCGCTCATCGCGGAAGCCCGGCAGGGTGAAGGCGCCCCCGAGGGCCACCGCCAGGGCGCCGAGCGCCAGAAGGAACCAGATTCGCGCGAGCCACATCGCCGCTTCGCCTCCCCGGCTCAGCCAGGCCGACCGCGTTGTACCGCGGCCCAAGCCGCGATGGCCAGCCCGATCCAGACGGGCGCGTACTGCGCCCAGACCCAGGCGGGCGACGCCTCCCAGCCCAGCCCCCGCAGGTAGTCGGGGCGGGGCAGGTAGGCCAGGAAGACGGTGACCTGCCAGGTGAGGAAGGGCCACGTCCACCGCTGGCCCGCGGCCAGCGCCATGAAGGGCAGCAGCCACACCAGGTACCAGGGGTGCACGACCGGCGAGAGCAGCAGCAGCGCCCCCGTGGCGGGGCCGAGCAGGCCGGTCAAGGCAGCGCCGGCGTCGGAGGCCCGCCACGCCCGCCACGCCAGGACGAGCCACGCCAGGCCGAAGAGGCCCAGGACGACGGCCTTGGCCGCCGCGAAGGCCAGCTCATCCGCCCAGATCTCCATGGGATCGGGCCCGCCGGACGGCCCCACCAGCGCGCGCGCCCCCCGCGCGGCCCACGTCGGCAGGTCCACGGGCAGCGGCGACGTCGGCCAGACGCGCTGGAACCCCTCGATCAGCAAAGCAAAAAACCCATCGTTCGCCCGCCAGCGCGCCCCGTAGGCGCCGAGCCCCTGCAGCAGCGCCGGGCCGGCGGCGAGGTAGGGCAGCGCCAGCACGGCCACCGTCACGACGGCCGCCCCCAGCGTGCGGCGACCCCGCCGCAGCAGGACGGGCAGGGCCATCAGGGGCAGCAGCTTGGTGGCCACGCTCGCGCCCAGGGCCACCCCGGCGGCCAGCGGACGCCGCCCGATGAGCGCCAGGGCCAGCGCCAGCGCGGCCACGCCGAGGGTGTCCACATGGGCGCCGACGGCCCCCTCCAGGACGGCCGGCGGGGCGAACGCGAAGAGCGCGACGGCCTGGGGTGCCCGGCCCCAGCGCCGCAGCAGCCCCCAGAGCGCCGCGATGGCCAGCCCGTCCGCGGCCACCAGCCCGAGCCGGATCCAGACCGGGGACGGCCCCAGCAACCCCGCGCCCGCGAAGAAGATCTGGGCCATGGGCGGGTAGATGGTGGGGATGTGCCCGTGGCCGATGGCGGCCCGCACGGCGCCCAGGCCAGCCTCCCGCGCGAAGGCGTCGAGGGCCGGATCGAGGGGGGCGAGGGCGTAGGGGTTCTGGCCCGCGAGCTGGGTGGCCCCGTCCCAGACGTAGCGCCAGACGTCCTCGGAGAGCAGCGGCGGCAGCAGCAGGAGCAGCAGCCGCGCGCCGAGGGCCGCCGCCAGCAGGGGCAGCAGCCGGTCGGGCAGCGCGCGCCAGTGGCGCCAGACCACCAGGAACGGCAGCCCCGCGAGCCCGTAGCCGACGATGAGGTGCTGGAGCCGCGTGGGCTCGTCGCCCGGCGCGAGGCCGAAGGCGAGGGGGACGAGCCCCACCAGGGCGCCGGCCGCCAGGGCGAGGCGGCCTCGTCCGGCGTCGGTCAGGCGGCCTCGGAGGCGGGCTGGCGGCGACCCGGCAGGTTCCACTGCAGCAGGCTCATGAGGCCCGTGTAGAGGAAGCCGAGCTGGAAGATGAGCATGAAGGGCAGGGCCACCCAGACCTGGTGCATCAGGCAGTAGATGACCGTGTAGGTGTAGTAGGCGCCGAAGAAGACCTCGACCCAGGGCCAGACGTTGCGGCCCATGCGGTAGCGGGCGGCCGCGGGCCGCGCCGTCTTCTGGCCCGCCTCGACGGCGAGCTTCGGCGTGCGCACGAAGGGCGAGTCATGGCCCAGCAGGGCCTCCAGCGTCGCCCGGGTGTTGTTGACCGCCAGGCCGATGCCCAGGGCCAGCACCACCGGCAGATACAGCAGGTGCTTCCACCACGGCCGCCCCCCCGCCTCGATCTGGCAGAGCAGGTAGAAGGCGCAGACCGACACCGTCGCGCCCAGGAAGAACGGCAGATCGAGGAAGAGCGCCGAGTACCAGTTGTTCGCCACCCGCAGGTGCAGGGTGAACGGCAGCATCAGCGACATCAGCACCATGAGCACGTAGGCGACGTTGTTGGTCAGGTGGACGAACGCCTCCATCTTGACCTTGCGCGGCAGATCGCTCTTGAGGATGCGGGGCAGCAGCTTGAGGGCCACCTGGATGGAGCCCTTCGCCCAGCGGTGCTGCTGGCTCTTGAAGGCGTTCATCTCGACGGGCAGCTCGGCCGGGGCCAGCAGGTCGTTCAGGAAGATGAACCGCCAGCCCTTGAGCTGGGCCCGGTACGACAGATCCAGGTCCTCGGTGAGGGTGTCGTGCTGCCAGCCGCCGGCGTCGCCGATGGTCTCGCGGCGCCAGACCCCCGCCGTGCCGTTGAAGTTGAAGAAGCGCCCCGACCGGTTGCGGGCGGTGTGCTCGATGATGAAGTGCCCGTCCAGCAGGATGCTCTGGGCCTCGGTCAGCAGCGAGAAGCCGCGGTTGAGGTGGTCCCAGCGGGCCTGGACCATGCCCACGCCCTCGTCGAGGAAGTGGGGGATGGTCCGCTCCAGGAAGTCGGCGGTGGGCACGAAGTCGGCGTCGAAGACGGCGATGAAGCGGCCCTTGGCCACCTCCATGCCCGCCTGCAGCGCCCCGGCCTTGAAGCCCGTGCGGTCCGTCCGGTGCAGCAGCGTGATGTCCACGCCCCGCGCCCGCCACTCCTCCACGGCCGCCCGGGAGATCTCCACGGTGTCGTCCGTCGAGTCGTCGAGGACCTGGATCTCCAGCAGATGCGCGGGGTAGCGGATGTTGCAGACGTGGTCGATCAGCCGCCGGACGACGTACCGCTCGTTGAACACGGGGAGCTGGATCGTGACGCGCGGCCACTCATACCCGGCGGGCAACGTGGGCAGCGTCGGCTGGTCCTTGCGGTGTCGGTAGTAGAGCCACGCCATGTGATAGCGGTGGCCCCCATAGAACGACAGCACGGCGAGGACGCCGAAGTAGCTGATCAGAAAAATGATTTCAGGGACGCTCATCCCGCGGACGCTGGGCTGCCGAAGATTCGGCGGAGTATAGGGTCGGCCCTCCGGGCTGTCAATGAACGGCCCGACGACGGGAAAACACCGTGCGGCCTGGACTTGCGGGCCGCCGTCACCGGCCTGTCACCGTCCGCAGGGGGGCTCCAGGCGCAGGAACGGGTCGGCCTCCGGGGTCACGGCGTCGAGCCGCAGGACGAGGCGCGCCACCGCCGGATCCTCCGCGGCGTCGCCGCAGCCGCCCAGCCGCTCGTCGCGATCCACGTCCAGCCAGGCCTCGAGCTGGTACTCGCCCGGGGCCAGGGTCAGGGGCTCCAGCAGGGGCTCGGGCAGCACCGGGCTCGACCGCGGGGCCAGCAGCCGCTGCTCGCGCCAGCCCCCGCGCTCCGTGATGATGAGGCGCAGGGGCCCCTCCTCGGCCACCACCGCGGGATCGTAGACGACCCGCGGCCGCAGCTCGGCGTGGGGCACCATGCAGCCGAGCAGCGAGAGCGTCGGCGTGCCCAGCGAGACGATGCGGCCCTCGGGGATGTCCACGTCGTCCAGGGCCACGGCGGCGCGGTCCCCGTAGGGCGCCTGCCGGCAGTCCGTAAACACGCCGTCCTGGTCCGAGTCGAGGTAGACGATCAGGTCGTAGCGGCCGGGCGGCAGGCGGCTGGCGATGACGCGGGCCGAGGGCGCCGCCGCGCGATGGTTGTCGAGGAGCTGCAGCGAGCGCTCCGGCCCCCCGCCCCGCGGCACCAGGCGCGCCCGCACCGGCCGCCCGCTCCCCACCGGCCCGTCCTCCGTGGGCAGCAGGATGCGCCCCGTCAGCCCCGTCTCGCTGGCGGGGTCGCAGGGCTGGCGCACGAGGGCCAGCGGCTCCACCGCCCGCACCTCGCCGGCCACCACCCGCACGTCCTCGCGCTGCAGCCACGTCGCGTCGATGCCCGTCAGGCCGCCGCAGGGCGTGAAGGCGCCGTCGCCGTCCCGGTCGATCCACGCCACCAGCCGCCAGCTCCCCTCGGGCAGCCCCGTGACGGTGAAGCGGTGGGGCAGCGGCCGGGCGTCCACGGCGGCCAGCAGGGTGGTGGTGGCCACCGGCTCCCCCCCCGACGAGCGGAAGAGGGCCAGCCGCAGCGGCCCCTCCAGCGGCCCGAGCGGGCCATCCAGGCCGGGATCCGCCGGCAGGCCGGCCGCCAGGCTCACCTCCCCGCGCAGGCCCGTGAGCTGGGCGGGGCAGTCCAGGGCCCGCAGCACCACCGGCTCGGGCACCACCACCCGCTGCCCGGCCACGACGTCGACCTCGACCGGCAGCGAGACGTGGCGATCCCCCCCGCCGGGCTGCACGTCACACGGCGTCGGCGTCGCGTCCCCGTCGGTGTCCTCGAAGACCGTCAAGCGCCACCGGCCCGGCAGGATCTCCCCCAGGCTGAAGGGCAGCGCCTCGTCCAGGGCCCCGTCGCGCAAGGTGATGCGCAGGTCGGGCAGCGGCCGCGCCTCCCCCGGCTCGACGCTCTGCCCCACCGGCTCCAGCAGCGCCATCACCGGCCCCGCCACCGCCTCGCCGTCCTTGAGGGCCACCAGCCCCGAGAGCCCGGTGCTCACGGCGCCGGGCCCGCAGATGCGTTGCTCCACCAGCACCTCGACGACGCGCTCGGGCAGCGCCCGCACCACCACCTGGCCGCTCAGCGTGTCGAGGGCGGGGGCCTGCTCGGAGTCGCCCGCCCGCGGCGGGAACGGGCAGTCATCGAAGAAGGTGTCGCCGTCGCGATCCAGGAAGACGGTCACCCGCCACGTCCCGCGCACGACCCCCGGCAGCTCGGCCTCCAGCGGCCAGCTCGACGCGATGGGGAGCGCCCCCGCCCGCCGGGTGCCATCGTCGAGGGAGACGGCCTCGTAGCGCAGCGGCAGGCCCGCGGGCACGGCCTCGGCGACGCGGGGCGAGACGGCCACCCGCAGGGGCGCCGAGGGCCCGGCGTCGGGCCGGCTCACGTCGGCGTCCACGTCGGCGGGCCCGTCGCCATCGTCACAGGCCCCGAGCAGGAGCAGCCAGCAGAGGAGGGATCGTCGCACGGGGCGATACTAGCAGGTTGCGGCGGGGCGGCGCGCGGGGCACGTCGCGGCCAGCAACTCGCCCGAATATCGAGGAGTTTCAACGATCTTGCCCGATGGCCCCGCCCGGGCGAGCATCGCGGGATGGAAGCTCTGCATGGCGTCATCCTCGCGGCCGGGGAGGGCACCCGCCTCGCCCCGCTGACCCGCTACCGGCCCAAGCCCCTCGTCCCGCTGGCCGGGCGGCCGCTGCTGGCCGGCGCCTTCGACGCCCTGCACGCCGCCGGCGTCCGGCGCGTGGGCCTCAACGCCTTCCACCTGGGCGACCAGGTGGCCGCGGCCTTCGCCGACGATCCCGACGTGGTCGTGGTCACGGAGGACACCCTCCAGGGCACCGGGGGCGGCGTCCGGGGCATCGCCGCCGCGCTGCCCACCGGGACGCTCGTGGTCATCAACGGCGACGCCCTCTTCGACTTCCCGCTCGCCCCGCTCCTCGCCGCGCACCGCGCGGCCGGGGCCCTCGGCACCCTGGCGCTGCGCGTCGTCCCCCCGGACGCCCCGTTCGGCCGGGTCGGCGTCGACGCCACCGGGGCGCTGCACCGCATCGCGGAGGTCGAGGGCCCGGACGCCGACCGGCTTCCGCTGCGGTTTGGCGCCTTTACGGGCGTGCAGATCATCGAGCCCGCGCTGGTGGCGGCACTCCCGCCGGGGCCCGGGGACATCCTGCGCACGGCCTGGAAGGCCCTGCTCGCGAGGCGCGCCCCCCTGCAAGGCGTCTTCGTCCCCCCGACGAGCGGCTGGTTCGACGTGGGCACCCCGGCCCGGTACCTGGCGGCCCACCGCGCCATCCTGGCCGGCGACCTCGCCACCCGCCACCTGCCGCCGGCCGACGCCGAGGGTCGGCGCGTCCACCCGGACGCCCGCGTCCACCCGGACGCCCGGCTGGTCGGGCCCTGCGCCGTCCTGGCTGGCGCCACCGTCGGGCCCGGCGCGCGCGTCGGCCCCTACGCCTTCCTCGACCAGGGAGCCCGCGTCGACGGGGCCTTCGAGCACGCCGTCGCCTGGCCCGACGTCCACGTCCCGGGCGACCTCGCGCACGCCATCGCCCTGCCCGGCGAGGTGGTGCGCCTGCCGCAGCCCGGCGCCGCGGAAACCCTCCCCACCCCCGGGGCTTCTTGATCCGTGTAGAGCGCGATGCAGGGAAATCGCGATCCGGCCCTTGACTGAACGATGAATGATTTTATCAGTCGTTCAACCCAAGCTCTGAAGCGAGGTAGAGAAAATGGCCGACGCCAACGTGACCCTCCCCGACGCCCCCATCCCCCTCCTCCCCCTCCGTGGTGGCGTCATCCTCCCGGGCACCGTCCGCACGCTGCCGGTGGGTCGCCGCAAGTCGGTGGCCCTCATCCAGTCCCTCGGCAACCCCCGCGACCGGCCCCTGGTGGCGGTGGCCGTCCAGCGCGACCCGCGCATCAACGACCCCACCATCGCCGACCTGCACCCGGTGGCGGTGCTCGCCGAGGTCCTCGACATCCGGCGGGGCCAGAACGGCGGCCTGATGGTGGCCCTCAACGCCGTCCGCCGGTTCGCGCTGACGGGCCTCGCCGCCACCGAGCCGTACCTGACGGCCGAGGGCGAGGAGCTGCCCGAGCCCTCGGCCGACTCCATGAAGGCGCGCATCATGGCCGAGTCGCTGGCCGCCGCCCTCAAGGACACGGCCGGCGAGGAGGGCCCGATGAAGGCCACCCTCGACGCCTTCCGGCACGACCCCTCCCCGGGCCGCCTGGCGGATCGCGTGGCCTCCGTGCTGGAGCTGACCCACTCCCAGCAGGTGCACATCCTGCTGACGCTCGACGCGGCCGACCGCCTGGAGCGCGTGACCAGCCTGGCCGGCGAGACCCTGACGGCGGCGGATCTGCGCAAGAAGATCGAGGCCACCGTCCGGCAGAACCTGGGCCAGCGGCAGCGCGAGAACATGCTGCGCGAGCAGATGGCGGCCATCCGCAAGGAGCTGGGCGAGGACGGCGGGCAGGATGACGCCCTGCGCAAGCGCCTCACCGAGAAGGAGCTGCCCGACGACATCCGCGAGGCCGTGGACCGCGAGCTGCGCCGCCTGGAGAACCTGGGCCAGGGGGCCGAGGCCCAGGTCGCCCGCACCTGGCTGGAGTGGGTGGCCGACCTGCCCTGGACGGAGCGCGCCGAGGTCAAGTCCGACCTCAACGCCGTCGCCGACCAGCTCGACGCCGACCACTACGGCCTCGACGAGGTGAAGAAGCGCATCCTGGAGCACATGGCCGTGCTCCAGCTCGCCGAGCACTCCAAGGGCACCATCCTGTGCCTGACGGGCCCGCCCGGCACCGGCAAGACGTCCCTCGCGCGCTCCGTCGCCGAGGCCACCGGCCGCCCGTTCGTGCGCATCTCCCTGGGCGGCGTGCGCGACGAGGCCAGCATCCGCGGCCACCGCCGCACCTACGTGGGCGCCCTGCCAGGCCGCATCATCGAGGGCATGCGCAAGGCGAAGGCACGGAACCCGGTGATCCTGCTGGACGAGATCGACAAGCTCACCCACGGCGGCTTCTCGGGGAACCCCGAGGCGGCCCTGCTGGAGGTGCTGGATCCGGCCCAGAACAACACGTTCACCGACCACTACCTCGACCTGCCCTATGACCTGTCGGAGGCGCTCTTCATCTGCACCTCCAACCAGATCGGCAACCTGTCCGCGCCCCTCCGGGACCGGCTGGAGGTGGTGAACATCGACGGCTACACGCCGATGGAGAAGGTGCGCATCGCCCAGGCCCACCTGCTGCCCCGGCAGCTCGAGGCCCACGGCCTCATGGGCAAGGACGGCACGCCCGGCCTCGAGCTCACCGAGGCCGCCATCGACGCCATCGTCCGCGACTACACCCGCGAGGCCGGGGTGCGGCAGCTCGAGCGCGAGCTCGTGCGGCTCTGCCGCGGCGCCGCGCTGCGCGTCGCCCGGGGCGGCGAGGGGACGCTGGCCGTCGAGGCCACCGACCTGGACACCTGGCTGGGCAAGGCGCGCTTCCACCAGCAGGTGGCCGAGCGCACGTCGCTGCCGGGCGTCGCGACGGGCATGGCCTGGACGCCGGTGGGCGGGGACATCCTGTTCATCGAGACGTCGCGGATGCCGGGCCGGGGCAAGCTGGAGATCACCGGGCAGCTCGGCGACGTGATGACGGAGTCGGCCCGGGCCGCGCTCACCTACGTGCGCAGCCACGCCGAGGAGCTGGGCATCTCGCCGAAGCTGCTTGAGACCGAGGACGTGCACATCCACGTGCCGGCCGGGGCGACGCCCAAGGACGGGCCGTCGGCGGGCGTGACCATCTTCACCGCCCTCACCTCCCTCTTCACGGGGCGGCGGGTGCGCGGCGACGTGGCCATGACCGGCGAGTGCACCCTGCGCGGCCGCGTGCTGCCGGTGGGTGGCATCAAGTCGAAGGTGCTGGCGGCCCACCGCGCGGGGCTGACCCACATCATCCTGCCGGCCCAGAACGCTCGTGATCTCGATGACTTGCCCGAGTCGGTGCGGGCGGCGCTGACCTTCACCCTCGCCGAGGACATGGCCACCGTCCTCGCCGTGGCCCTGGAGGCCAGCCCCGACTACGCCGACGCCGACGTGCCCGACGGCGCCGGGGCCCCCCTGCCGAGCTGATCCCCCCCTCCCCCTGGCCGGTCCCTCCCCCCACCGGCCGGGGGGTCTGCCTTGAGAGGCCGATCCATGCGACAACCGACGAGTCTCGCGCTGCCCGCGAAAGGGGCCCGCATGCCCGCTCCCGTCATCGAGCTCGGCCCCGCCGAGATCGCGGCCATCACCGAGGCGGTCGACGCCCTGATGCCGTGGCTGGAGCACGCCCGCTTCCGCATCCTGGCGTCGGGCAACCTGGAGATGGACGACCCGGACGCGGCGGAGGCCGTGCGGGTGCTGCGGGAGGCCGTCGAGGAGTTCCTGCCCGTCGAGACGCGCGACCTCCTCGGCGAGCGCAGCGGCCTGGGCTGGAACATCTTCTTCGGCCATGTGCTGGCCTGGTGGCTGCCCATGCGGCGCCAGATCGGCTTCCTGCGGGCGCTGGTCAACCGGGCGGAGGTGCTGCGCGTCCCCCTGAAGCTGCTGTGGAACCGCGGCCGCAAGATCCGCGTGCAGCGCCGCCGGCCGGGCAACGAGGCCCTGCTCTACGGCGGCGGGGCGGGCCTCGTCTTCGGCCTGCTCAGCACCCGGCTGTGGCCCTACGACCCGGTGCTGGCGCTGCTCGCCCTCGGCGGCGGCGTCGTGCTGGGCCGCATCGCCCAGCGCGTGCTCTGGAACCGGTGGTGCGGGGAGCGGCTCTGCCAGGCGCCCCTCGGCAACCGCAAGACCTGCGCCTTCTGCGGCGCGGAGGCCGAGAGCCCGGGTGGCCGCTGATCCCGCCCGCGTCCGCGCGCCGCTGCTGGCCTGGTACGACGCGCACCGCCGCACCATGCCGTGGCGGGAGGCCCCGTCGCCGTGGCGCACCTGGGTCTCGGAGATCATGCTGCAGCAGACGCGGGTGGAGTCGGTCATCCCGTACTTCCACCGCTTCCTGGCGCGCTTCCCCGACCCCGCCGCCCTGGCGGCCGCCCCGCTGGACGAGGTGCTCGCCCTCTGGGCCGGCCTCGGCTACTACAGCCGCGCCCGCAGCCTGCACCGGGCGGCCCAGGAGGTCGTCGAGCGGCACGGCGGCGAAATCCCCAACGATCCAGAGACCTTCGGCGCCCTGACCGGCGTGGGCCCCTACACCCGGGGGGCGGTGATGTCCATCGCCTTCGGGCGGGCCGAGCCCCTGGTCGATGGCAACGTCATCCGCGTGCTCAGCCGCCTGGACCACATCGCCGAGGATCCCCGGCGCCCCGCCGTGAGCCGCCGCTTCTGGGCCCGGGCCGCGGAGCTGGTGGTGGGCGAGCGCCCGGGCGACCTGAACCAGGCCCTCATGGAGCTGGGCGCCCTGGTGTGCCGCAGCCGCTCGCCCCTCTGCCTCGTCTGCCCCGTCGCCGCCGACTGCGACGCCCGGGCGGCGGGCACCCAGGAAGACCTGCCCCTCAAGCCGAAGCGCGCCGAGCGCCCCGTCACGACGTGGACGGCCGGCCTCGCCCGCGACGACGCCGGGCGCCTCTGGCTGGCCCGCCGCGCGGGGGACGGCCTGCTGGGCGGCCTGTGGGAGCTGCCCGCCGTCGAGCACCCCGCCGACCTGGCCACCCTGGGCCTCACGGCTGGCGAGCCCCGGGGCGACGTCGAGCACGGCTTCACCCACCGCGTCTGGCGCATCGCCGTCGTCGCGGCCACCGGCACGCCCCACGCCGGGCCGCCCTACGACGCGGTGGAGGCCTTCGCCGAGGACGCGCTGCCCGCCCTCTCGGGCCCGGGCATCAAGGCCCTGCGCGCCGCCGGCGTCGAGCTCGCCCACCGCCGCGGCGCGGGCCGCAAGCCATCGTAACTACTCAGTAATCCGTCGTGGTCGTGCGGTGGTGCCGCGCCTCTACCCCGAAGCCGGCGCGCCAGAGGGCGTAGTCGAGGCGGACGGCGTCGAGGCCGGGCACGGCGCGCAGCAGGGCCTCGCCGGCGGCGAGGGTGGCCACGCGCAGGGCCGTCTCTTCGGGGCTGTGGGCCGCCAGCTCGGCGCCGGCGTCGACGGCCGCGGCCAGGGCGGGGGCGTAGACCAGGATGCCCAGGTCGCGCAGGGTGCGGGGGAGCATGTAGTCGGCGTAGAGCGTCAGGCGCTCGGGGCGGGCGAGGCCCGTCGCGCCGCGGGCGACGCGGGCGGCGTGCAGCATGCCGGCGGCGAGCTGGGCGCGCTTGCGGAGGGGCAGATCGAGGCCGGCGACGGCGCGGCGGTCCTCGTAGACGGGGGTGGCGTCGGCCAGGAGGGTGGCCAGGTCGAGGGCGTCCGGGGCGGCGGCGAGCAGGTGGGACAGGCGGCCGCCGTGGGCGGCGGTGACCCAGGCGCCGAAGGCCCGCAGGCCCGCGACGCGCTCGGCGATGAGGGGCTGGGTGCCGGTGCCGCCGTCGAAAAGCCCTTCGACTTCAGGGCCTTGCAGCCAGCCCACGTCGTCGGCGTCCCGGCCGCGCAGGGCGTCGTGCAGCCGCCCGAAGAGCGCCATGGCGTCCACCTCGGGCGCGCCCGCGACCGGCCACGTCCACATGGTGGCGCCGTCGGGCACCCAGTAGGCGTAGTTCAGGGCGTTGCCGAGCAGGACGACGGCGTCGAGCAGCGGCCCCGCCTCGGCCGGGAAGGCCGGGTGGTCCCAGCGGGGCATGGGCAGCGGCGACGCCCGCAGGTGCGCGGCGTAGCGGGCCAGCGCCGCCTCGTCGAGGTGGACGTGCTCGGCGATGGCGCCCCGGGCCCCCCAGCAGGCCGGGCCGAGGGCGTCGGGGGCTACAGGGTGTCCCAACGGTAGCCACCCGTGGAGCAGGCCTGCTCGGCCAGCCGCTTGATCTGCTCGTCGTCGTTCTCGTCGATCTTGCGGAAGTTGCGCAGGACGCGCCCCTTGGCCTGGCCGGCGAAGACCTGGGCGATCTCGATCTCGGGCGTGGCGTTCTCGACGCCCTTCTCCTCGATGGTGGCCGTCACCCGGCTGAGGACGCAGGCCATGACGAACAGGTCGATCATCACGTCGGCCATCCGCCGCATGGCGAACTGCTTCTCGATGATGGCCTTGCCGTGCTTGCGCAGGATGCGGTCGGCCATGGCGCCCAGGTCGCGGGTGAGGTCCTCGAAGACCTCGGCCTGCGGCCGCAAGGCCACGTGAACCTTGGAGAAAGTGGTGCGCTCCGTCTTGATGTTGGTGGCCCAGAGCGCGCGCTTGCGGGCGTAGTCGTAGAGGACGCCGAAGCCCTTGATGGGGTCGTCGAAGATGCCCTTGAGCGAGCTGGCCATCTCCTTGAGGCGCTGGCCCACGTCGTTGAGGGCCGTCAGGGCGATGAAGAGGCGCAAGACCTCGTTGGTGCCCTCGAAGATGCGGTTGATGCGCACATCCCGCATGATCTGCTCGTAGGGGTACTCCTTCATGAAGCCGTTGCCGCCGGCCACCTGGAGCGCCTCGTCCGCCGTGCGCCAGAGGGCCTCGGAGGCGAAGACCTTGGTGATGGCGGCCTCCACGGAGTAGTCGTCGTAGCCCTGGTCGGAGAGCGCCGCCACCACCGTCACGGCGGCCTCGGCGGCGTAGCAGTCCACGACCATGTGGCCGATCTTCTGCTTGATGAGGCCGAACTCGGCGATGGGCTTGCCGAACTGGGTGCGCACGGTGGCCTGCTCGCTGGTGAGGCCGATCAGGCGCTTCATCATGCCGACGGCGCCGCCCCCGAGGCCCGAGCGGCCGCTGTTGAGGATGTTCATGGCGACCTTGAAGCCGCCGTGCAGCGGGCCCAGCAGGTTCTCCTTCGGCACCTTCACGTTGTCGAAGTAGACCGTCGTCGTCGAGCTGGCCCGGATGCCCATCTTGTCTTCATGGGGGCTGTTGGTGACGCCTTCCATGTCGCGGGTGACGATGAAGGCCGACAGGCGGGCGCGCGGCCCCGACTCCCCCGTCTTGGCGAAGACCGTGAAGAAGTCGGCCAGGCCGCCATTGGTGATCCAGATCTTCTGGCCGTTGAGCAGGTAGTGGTCGCCCGTGTCCTCGGCCGTGGTGCGCACGGCCGCGGCGTCGGAGCCGGCCCCCGGCTCGGTGAGGCAGAAGGCGGCGATGAGCTCGCCGGAGGCCAGCCGGTCGTAGTACTGCGCCTTCTGCTCGTCGGTGCCGTAGAGCTTCAGGCCGCGCATGCCGATGGAGCTGTGGGCCCCGATGGTCACCGCCACCGAGGCGTCGTGCCGCGCCACCTGCTGCAGCGTGCGCGAGTAGGCCATGTTCCCCATGCCCAGGCCGCCGGCCTCCTCGGGGATGATCAGGCTGAACAGCCCGAACTTCTTCATCTTCTTGACGAACTTCGCCGGCAGCTCCCCGGCCTCGTCCCACTTGCGGAAGTCGCCGGCCGCGTCGCCGAGGAGGTCGTCGATGGAGGCGAGCACCGGGGTGAGCAGCTCGCGCTCGGCCGGCGAGAGGCTGGGGAAGGGGAAGATGACGTCCTGCTCGATCTGGCCGGAGCAGAGGGAGCGGATGAAGCTGACGCTGGTGTCGGTCATGGCGACCTCCTGGGCAGGGGTGGCGGGCCCGCGCGACCCCGGGTGCGGGTCGAGACGGGGATGCCGGGCCGGGTGCAAACGTCGCCACGTCACCGTGGCCTGGAACCTGGGCGGAAGCGGCGGTACCCTCGCCGCATGCGCGCGACGGATACCATCATCGTCAAGCAGGGCACCGGCGGGAAGGACCAGCCGCGCGGGGAGATCCTCGTGACGATCTACGGGGCCAACATCGGCCGCAAGGTCGACCTGGATCCCTTCCGCCCCGCCGGCACCATCATCGGCCGGGACGTCGACGCCGACATCGTGGCCGACGACGAGAGCGTGTCGCGGCGCCACTGCCGGCTGCTCGCCACCACCGAGGGCTGGGTCATCGAGGACCTGAAGAGCACCAACGGCACCTGGGTGGCGGGCCAGCAGACGAGCCGCACCCTGCTCTGCGATGGCGACCTCATCAAGGTCGGCAGCACCATCTACAAGTTCCTGTCCAACGCGAACGTCGAGGCCGCCTACCACGAAGAGATCTACCGGATGGCCATCTATGACGGCCTCACGCAGATCCACAACCGGCGGTACTTCGAGGAGTTCACGGACCGCGAGATCATCCGCGCTCAGCGCCACGACCGCCCGCTGTCGCTCCTCATCTTCGATGTGGACCACTTCAAGCACATCAACGATGGCTTCGGTCACCTGTCCGGCGACCACGTGCTGCGCACGATGGCGTCGCTGGTGCGCAGCCGGGTGCGGCGCGACGAGCTCTTCGCGCGCTACGCCGGCGACGAATTCGTGGTGGTGCTGCCCGAGACGGACTCGGGGCACGCGCTCGAGTTCGCCGAGACGCTGCGCAGCCTGGTGGCCCAGACGGAGTTCGTCTTCGACGCCCAGCGCCTGCCGGTGACCATCAGCGTGGGCGTGGGCGGGTGGTCGCGCGAGATGGACAGCCCCGAGCAGCTCGTGGGCGCCGCGGACCAGGCCCTCTACCGGGCGAAGGAGGCCGGGCGCAACCGGGCCAGCGTGTGACGCGCCTCCCGGCCGGCTGCTGGCTCGTCCTGGCCCTCTGCTTCGGCGGCTGCGGCGACGATCTGCGCCTCGGCCTCTCGGGCTGCAGCCCCGGCGAGCCCTTCCCCGCCACCCCCGAGAACACCGTCGCCGCCGGCGCCCACGTCACCGTCACGGCCGCAGGCACCGACTTCCTGCTCGCCCAGCGCGAGCTGCTGGCGGGCCTGCTGCTGGACGTCGGCCCCGATGGCTGGGTCCGGCTGCCTCTGCCCACCTTCGACTTCGGCAGCAACGGCGGCCTGGGCGTGGGCGTGCGCGACCTCGTGGCCGCCTTCGACCTGCGCACCGTCGATCTGCGGCTCGCCTTCCTGGCCGACCCGACGCGCCTGCGCATCGACATCCGCCGGGCCCGCATCCGGCTCGACGACGGGGTGGTCTGGGTCTCGGTCGGGGGCGACGCCGCCTGCCGCCTGGGCAACGGCCTCGACGCCGGCACCCCCCAGGCGGCCCTGCTGGACGCCGACTTCACCATCGACGTCACCCTCGGCGTCACCGAGGACGCCCGCCTCGACGTGCACGTGGACGTGCTGCCCTTCACCATCCACGGCCTCGACTTCGAGCTGCTCTACGACCCGAACCTGCCCGAGTGCGCCGACGGCAGCAGCTCGGCGGAGTGCCGCATCTCCTGCGGCGTCGGGGACGCGGCCGCCGAGATCGGCGAGGCGCTCTACGAAGCTTTCTCCATGCAGATCAATGGCTTGCTGGCGCCGGCCGTGCAGGTGATCGTGGACGCCCTCGTGGGGCGCTTCACCCAGGACCCCCTGGCCATCGAGGGCAGCCTGCACCCGCGCGCCCTGGCGGGGCTGCTGCCCACGGCCACCGACGCCCACCCGCTGCTGTTCAAGGCGGGGCCGAGCCCGGCGGGCATCACGCTGCGCAGCGCCGGGGCCGAGGGCGACGGCATCGGCCTCACCGCCGACATCGGCCTCGACGCCCTCGACCACGCCTGCGTGCCGCCGGCGGACGCCCCGCCCGTGTTCGTCGCCGGGCCGCCGCCCGCGCTGACCGGCTACGACCACGCCGGCCTCGTCTACCACCTGGGCCTGGCCCTCTCCGACGCCGTCGTGAACCGCGCCGCCTGGACGGCCTACCGCGCCGGCGTGCTCTGCGCCGCCCTCGACAGCGCCCAGATCGAAGCCCTGCTCGGCCAGCGCATCGACACCTCGACGCTGGCGCTGCTGCTGCCCGGCCTGGTGGAGCTGACGCTGGGGCCGCGGCCCATCCGCGTCGCCCTCGATCCGCGCTTCACCGCGGCCGATCTGCCCCTGGCCCGCTTCTTCCCGGTGCCCGATGACGGCGGCATCCCCCAGGCCGGCATCGCCCTGCGCCTGCCGCACCTGGGCCTGTCCTTCTACGGCCTCGTGGAGGAGCGCTGGTCGCGCCTCTTCGCCGCGGAGGTGACCGTCGCCGTCGAGCTGGTGGTGCAGGCGACCCCCGACGACCGCCTGGTCATCACCGTGGGCCAGCCCGTCGTCGAGGATCTGCGCCAGACCTACAACGAGCTGCTCACCGGCGCGGACGTGCCGGCCCTGCTCGAGCTCATCAGCGACCTGCTCTCCTCGGCCCTGCTGCGCGACGGGCTGGCCTTCGATCTGGGGCTGGCCGGGCTCATCAGCCAGGTGACGGGGCTGCCCCTCGACGCCGACATCGCCGCCCTGCGCGTGGAGGGGGAACGCGAGGATTTCCTCAGTGTTCTCCTGTCGTTGCGCGGCGTGGGCGGGCAGGGGCTCGGCCCCGCCGTCGACACGACGGCCGCGGTGGTGGCGGTGGCGCCCGGGCGCGTCGAGCTGGCGGTGGCCGCCCCGGGCGCGGTGGCGGCGCGCTACCAGTGGCGCCTGGACGCGGGCCCCTGGCGGCCCCTCGCCCCCGCCGCGGGAGGCCGGCTGGTGGTGGAGAGCCCCGCCCTGCGCGTCCTCGGCCGCCACGCCAGCGCGGTGCGCGCCGTGGCCGAGGGCCAGTACCGCAGCCTCGATCCCGCCGGCCGAGGTCGAGGTGCAGGTGGCGCCGCCCGCGCCGCCCGCGCCGAGGCGGCAGCCAGCGGCAGCAGCTGCGCCCAGGCGCCCGGCGGCGGCGCCGGGGCCGCGCTGCTGCTGCTGCTGGTGGCCGGCCTGCGCCGCCGGGGCAGGCTCGCGCTGCTCAGGGCCCTGACGCTCGGGGCTGCGACGACAAGAACGCCGCCCAGGATCCGCCGTGCGACGTCTCGGCGGACTGCCCGGGGCCTGCTCTGCTTCGATGGCCGCTGCCGCCGCCCCCAGCCCTGCGCCGAGAGCGCCGACTGCTGCGCGGGGGCCGAGTGCCGCGGCGGGCAGTGCGTGGCCCGCGAGCCCGACTGCGCCGTGGACGCCGACTGCGCCGATCCGAGCCGGGCCTGCGAGGCGGGCCAGTGCGTGCGGCTGCTCTGCGGCGCCGGCTGCCCGGCCGGGGCCGCCTGCCTGGGCGATCGCTGCCACCCGGAGCCCCCGTGCCGCGGCCAGTGCGCCGAGGGCGAGGTCTGCTTCGCGGCCCTCGACGTCTGCCGCGCCGCCCCCGCCGACTGCGCCCCCTGCCCGGCCGGCCAGGCCCGCGTCGCCGAGGCCGCCGACGTCGGCCCCCTGTGCGATCGCGACGCCGCCCGCTGCGCCTGCGTCGACGCCCCGCCCCTCGTCCCCGCCGACTACGGGCGCCACGCCCGCATGATCGTCGCCGCCGACCGGGCCGAGTTCGCGGCCTGGGACGCCGACTTCGGCGACCTGGTCTACGTGACGGGGGTGGAGGACGGGGCGGTGCGGGTGGACTACCTGGACGGCGTGCCCCCCGGCCCCGTCCAGGCCGACCCGGCCGGCCCCCGCGGCGGCGTCACCGCCCCCGGCCCCGACCGCGGCCGCTACGTCGCCTTCGCCGTGGACGCCAAGGGCCGCCGGCACGCGGCCTACTACGACGCCGACGCCGGCGCCCTGCGCTACCGGCGCACCGACACCGAGGGGCGCTGGCTCCCGGCCACCGAGCTGGACGACGCCGGCGACGCAGGCCGCTACCCGGCGCTGGCGGTCGACTTCGATGGCCGCCCGCACGTGCTCTACCACGTCGCCCGCGGCGACGAGGCGGGCGTCCGCTACGCCTACGGGGTCGACGGCGAGGCGGCCGCCGCGGACGATTTTCGCTTTGAAGACGTGAGCTTCCGGCCCGCGGGCCCACCCCCGCCCGCGGGCATCGTGCCCCCCGCCCACGGGGTGAAGATCTGCCTGCACCTGGCCGACGACGGCGAGCTCTACGCCGCCTGGTACGACGGCGAGGAGCGCTGGCCCTACCTCGCGCGCGGCGGGCCGGCCGGCTTCCAGGTCGTCCGGCTGGAGGGCGCCCGCGGGGCGGACTGGCCCCCCGATCCCGGCGGCCGGTACGACCGGCTGGTGGAGCACGACCTGGGGCAGGCCTGCGACCTGGTGGACTGGCAGGGCACGCTCACCCTCGCCCTCGTCGACGCCACCACGGACGCCCTCGTGGCGTGGCGCGGCAGCTTCGGCGTCCCCGGCACCTTCGAGCTCGTGGATCCGGGCGGGGACGGCCTGCGCCGGCTGGTGGGCGCCGATCCCGCCATGGCGCGCACCGCCGCCGGGCTGCCCGTCGTGGCCTACCAGGACGCCACCGACAACGACCTGCGCCTGGCCTGGCGCACGGACGCGGGCTGGGCCTACGAGACGGTCGCGAGCGCCGGGGCGCTGGGCTTCTACAACTCCCTGGTCGTGCGGGACGACGAGCTCGTGCTCGGCACGCTGGAGCTGCGCACCACCGCCGGCGGCCGCGGCGCGCACCAGCTCCACGTCTTCCGCGTGGACGCGCCGTAGCGGCTGGCGGGCCGCAACCACCCGAGGTAAAAAGGGAAACGCGGGCTCCGGCGTGGCGCCGGGCGCCGCGCCTCCCCCTTCGCCGTGGGCCCACGCCCCGGGTGGAGTGCCGCCATGTGGTGGAAGATCCTGTCCCTCAGCCTTGGCCTGACCACCTTCGCCGTCGCCCAGGAGGATCCCGAGGATCCGCCGGAGGCCCCGGAGCCGGCCGAGCCGCCGCCCGCGCCCGAGCCGCCCGCGCCCGAGCCCCGCCGCGCCCGAGCCCCCGCCCGCGCCCGAGCCGCCGCCCGCCCGAGCCCCGCCTGCGCCCGAGCCCCCGCCCGCGCAGCCCGCCGGAGGCGCGTGCCCCGAGGGTCAGATCTGCTGCAACGTCTACGACACCAACCCCTCGGAGGGCCGCAAGAGCTGCATGGCGGCCAGCGACTGCGACGGCATCGGCAAGGACATCGTCCCCGACGTCTTCTGCAAGTAGCCGCCCCTTGATCCCGGTGGATCGATGGCCCAGGCTCAGGCCATGACCACGCAGGCCCCCATCCCCCTCGGCCGGTTCCAGCTCTTCAAGCTCTTGAAGAAGGGCGGCATGGCGCGGGTGTTCCTCGCCGTCGATCCCGCCGCCCCCGACGAGGTGCTGGCCATCAAGACGCTGCTGCCCGAGCTGGCGGGCAAGCGCAGCTACCGCGAGATGTTCCAGAGCGAGGCCGAGGTGGGCCTGCACCTGCGCCACCCGGGCATCGCGCGGACCGTGGAGCACGGCGAGGACCGCAAGACCCCGTGGATCGCCATGGAGTACGTCTTCGGCCTGGATCTGTCGTCGGTGCTGCGGCGGCTGCGGCAGAAGGGCCGCGTGATGCCCCCGGGGCTGGCGGTGGCGACGGCCCTCGACGTGGCGCGGGCGCTGGCCTACGCGCACGCGCTCACCGATGACGCCGGCCAGCCCCTCGACATCGTGAACCGCGACGTGAGCCCCGGGAACATCATGGTGGCCTTCGACGGCACCGTGAAGCTCATCGACTTCGGCATCGCCCAGACCACCATCGACGTGAAGAGCCAGATCGGGGCGATCAAGGGGAAGATCAGCTACATGGCCCCCGAGCAGGTGCGCGGCCTGCCCGTCGATCACCGCGTCGACGTCTTCTCCCTGGGCACCGTGCTCTACGAGATGCTGACCGGGGTGCAGGTCTTCCGCGACGAGGGGGACTTCGCGACGATGGAGAAGGTGCGGCGGGCCGAGGCGCCCCCGCCCTCCACCCACACCCCCGCGGTGGACGCCCTGCTGGATGGCATCGTGGCCCGGGCGCTCGCGCGGGAGGCCAGCGACCGCTACCCCTCCGCCGACGCCATGGCCGCCTCGCTGAAGACGTGGCTCGACCGGCACGGGGGCGAGGCCGAGCGCGTCGCCGAGCGGCAGGTCTTCATGGCCACCCTCTTCGCCGGGCAGCAGGCCACCATGGAGGCCGACATCGCCGCCGCCATGACGGGGGTGATGGCCGACTTCGAGGCCGAGGACTCGAAGGGGCCGGCGCGCTTCATCAGCGAGGCGGCCCTGGACGATCTGCTGGCCGCCGAGGGCCGACCCGACGAGGGGCCCCAGCCCGGGGACGGCCGGCCCCGCTCGGTGGGCCTGCTGCTGGGCGTCGTGGCCGCCGTCGTCGCGGCCGCCCTGGGCGCCTGGCTGGCGCTGCGGGGCTGACCTACTCGGCGGGCGGCTCGAAGCGCACCGCGAAGTCGACGCGCTCGGGCAGGGTGTCGGGGGTGTAGCCCAGCAGGCTCGCCACCAGGCGCCGCGCGCCGTCGGGCTCGAAGCCGCCCACCCCCACGAGCGCGTCGATGACGTCGTCGATGGCCAGCGCCCCGGCGACGCGGACGGGGCCGGGCGCCGAGACGACGGCGTCCTCCACCGTGATGCGCGCGAGCACCCGGCCATCGCCCCGGTTGAAGAGGGGCACCGCCAGCCGCGCGGGGGCGCTTGTGGGCACCTCGGCGGCGGCGTCGCGGGGGAGCGCGGCCCAGTCGCCCACCGCCACGCCCACGTCGGCGGCCGGCGCGAAGCCGATCACCACGCGCTCTGCGTCCACCGTCCCCACGACCACGGCCGGCAAAAGCCCAGCGATGATCTGCACTTGCGGGGGATCCTCCACCACGGCGTCGGGGCCGGCGCGGGCCGCGTCGGCCAGGGCCGCCACGTCGAGGGCCACGTCCAGCCCGCTGGGGGCGGTCACCCGCACGGTGTAGAGGCCCGGCTCGGCGTAGACGTGCTCGACCTCGCTGGCCGGCGGCAGGGCCACGCCGTCCCCCGCGTCGATGGCCAGGCCGGGCAGGCCGGGCGCCGCCAGCCGCAGCACCAGCGGCTCGCCCGGGCCGAGGACGGCGGTGGCCACCTCGACGTCGGCCTCCGTGCCGGCGAAGGCCTCGACGGCCAGCTCATCGATGCGGCGGTAGTAGTACGCCTGATGCGTCCGCCCCAGGTAGCGGTAGGGGTAGATGGTCCAGTTCTCGTCCTGATCCAGCGTGGGCCCGCCGCCCGTGGCGCGCGCGAGGGGCCGATAGCGATAGCCCGCCTCGCGCCGGGCGATGACGCCCTGGACGAGCTCGGTGGTGGCCAGCGCGGCGTCGAGCAGGGCCTCGGCCCGGGCCTGCAGCGCGGCGTCGCCCGTGAGGCGGGCCTCGCGGCGCGAGACCAGGGCGTCGTAGGCCGCGATCTGGTGGGCGAGGCGCAGCGTGTTGGCCTCGACGCCGTCGGCGACCTCGGCGAACCAGGGGCGGCCCCGCTCGGGCACCTGCGCGGCGGCGTCTTCCAGCCGGCCGACGAGGGCGTAGTGCGCGTCCAGGCTCGTCCGCAGCGGGGCCAGGATCTCCTGTCGCCACGCGGAGATGCGCGCGAGGTCCCAGCGCGCGATGTCGGCGGGGGCGGGTGGCAGCGGGTGGAAGACGACGCCCACGGCCGCGGCCGCCTCCGTCTCGGGGTCGGTGCCCACCAGGTAGGCCAGCAGCTCGGCCCGCGTGAACAGGGGCACCTGCAGGGCGACCTGGGCCTCCAGCACGGCCTGCACCTCGGCGGCCGCCGGGCCCATGGGCGAGGTCAGATCGGCCAGGCAGGCGTGCCAGTCGTAGGCCAGGTCGGCCGCCATCCGGTAGCTGCAGTACTCGTTCTGCCAGTAGCCCCACTCGTGCCCGGTGCCGAAGACGCGGTGGCCGGTGAGCTTGCCCTCGAGCATATGGGCGATGAGGCCGAGGTCGCGGCTGCGCGCCTCGATGGTGATGGGCAGGTACAGGGGCACGGCGATGTCGAACGTCAGCCACCACGCCGCCTCGGGGAAGTACTCGATCTCGCGCTTCGTGTGCTCCCGCTCCATGAAGTCGTACAGGAAGTGGAAGTCGGCGTTGCCGTAGACCGGGGCCGGGCGCTCCAGGTCGTAGAACATCAGGGTGTGGACCTTGACGCCCAGGTTCTCGGGGGCGAACTGCGGCAGGTCGTAGTAGCGCACCCCGTAGTGGGGCGTCGGCGGCCCCGCGGTGCCGTGGTTCGTCGCAAACAGCTTTGTTTCCGGGTACTTGTCGCGGAAGTAGTCGGCGATGAAGGTGAGCTGCCGCACGACGGTGCGGTCGTCCTCCTCGGTGAACTCGCTGGGGTTGAACGTGAAGCTGAAGACGTCGGGCCGGCGCTCGGGATCGCCCATGCGGGCGTCGATGGCCTCGGCGAGCTGGACCTCGTCGCTGCGGGGATCGTCGGGATCGAGCAGGCCCGACGCGCCCTGCTGCTGGTTGTACAGGCTGAAGCCGCTGCTCAGGGGGAAGCCCCGGTGGGGGCCGTAGTCCTGCAGCGGCGTGCCGTCGAGGCCGGCGAGGCCGTCGCTGGCGAAGTTGCGCACGCCCCAGTCGATGTAGCGCCGCACCTCCTCCAGGTACTCGAGCCGGCCGGCGCGCAGGGGATCGCCCAGCTCCAGGGGGTGGGTCAGGTGCAGGCTGACGCTGCGGCGCTCGAAGGCCGGCGTGTGCGTCCGGTCCCAGGGGGGATCCGACCAGGCCGGCGCGGGCGGCACATAGGTCTGCTCGGGGTGGAAGAAGCGGACGCCCAGGTGGTGCAGCCAGGCGTAGGCCGCGTACTGCCGGCCCAGCAGGCCGCCGCCGCCGAGCAGGACGACGCGGCCGCCGGCGCAGGCGACCTCCTGCACCCGCCACGTCTGGTCGGTGACGGCGGTGTCGGGGGGGAAGACGGCCTGGCCGAGCCCATCGCCCACGAGGGCCACGACGCCCTCGCCGGCGGCGCAGGCCACCGGGCCCGCCGCGGTGCGTTCCCGGACGTCCAGGCCCAGCTCGCCCAGGTACCGCGCGACGTCGCTGGCCGCCCAGCGCACCGGCGGCGGCGCCTCCGCGCTGACCCGGACGGTCCACCGCGTCGGCGGGGGCGGCTGCGCGGGCGGGCCGGCGTCGGGTGCCTCGGGCCGGACGATGGGCTTCGTCGGCAGCGCGGGGGCCTCCTCCGCGGCGTCACACCCCGGCAGGACCGCGAAAAGCAAAGGGAAAAGCAGCAGCGCGCGCATGGCGGGAGGATAGCACGGCACACGAATCTTGACCTGAGCGGCGAACCGTACCATTCCCTAGCGGGATCATCGGGAGCACCGAGGGAGAAGGAGCCGTCGTGGAACAGCGCATCGCCGAGCTGGAGCGCAAGCTCCGCACCACCTCCGCCATCACGTGGGTCCTGGCCTTCCTGCTCGTCGGGGTGGCGGTGCTGACGCAGATCCCCATCCGCACGCCCCAGGTGATCTTCGTCGGCGATCAGAACGGCGCCCACACCCGCATCGGGCCCGAGGGCCTCTACCTGGTGGCCGCCGATGGCCGGCCCCGGGCGTCGGTGGACCTGGTGGAGGGCTCGCCCCGCGTCGCCCTCTTCGACGCCAAGGGCACCGAGGGCGGCTCCCTGCGGCTGACCGACGAGGGCGTGTCCCTCAACCTGAAGTCGGCCCCCGGCGCCCAGGTGTTCCTCAACGCCGACAACCAGGCCACCCTGCTCGTGGACTCGGGCGGCGGGCGCGGCAAGCTGGTGGTCGAGGCGACCGCCGGCCGCACCCAGATGGCCCTCGATGGCGGCAGCCAGGGCACCGCGACGGTGAAGATCATGGCGGCCGCGACGGGCGCCTCCATCGTGGCGAACCACCCGAGCGTGCCCGTCACGGCGGCCCTGTTCACCACCGCCGACGCCAGCGGCCTGGCGCTGGGCCGCGCCGACTCCCCCGGCAAGCTCACCGCCGAGCGGACCGCCGCGGCGCTGTTCAGCGTCGACGCCGACGGCAACCCCGCGATGCAGCTGCGCAAGGCCGACGGCACCAGCCGGATCATCGCCCCCCAGGCCCAGTAGCCCGCTGGCCCCAGCCCCGCACCACCTCCCACGTCTCGCGGGGGTGGGTGAGGGGGAAGAGGTGGCCGGCCCCGGCCACGGTGGCCGTCGAGGCCGAGGGCACCCCCGCCGCGATCACGTCGATGACGCGCCGCGCGGTCAGCGTCGTGCGCTCCCCCCGCAGCAGCAGCGTCGGCATCGTGAGGGCGGCCAGATCGGCCCGGCGCGTGGCGTCGCGGCCGGCGGACGTGACCTCCCGGAAGACCTTGGGCCCCCGCGCCAGCATGGCGTCGCGCTGCCGCTCGCTCATGCGGCGCCAGGCGCCCGCGCCGTTCCAGTAGTCGATGAACCGCTCCATCCACGCGGGCCCGCCGCCGTGGACGGGGTCGTAGAAGCGCTCGTCGGCCTCGAAGCCCAGCAGCTCCCGGGTGGCGGGGGCGTCGGGCTCCTCGCGCAGGAAGCCGAAGGCCACCGGCTCCATGAGGACGAGCCGCCGCACCGTGTCGGGGTAGGCGAGGGCGTGCAGCAGGGCCAGGTAGCCGCCGTAGGAGTGGCCCACCAGGTCGGCGCGGCCGCCGGTGGCCCGCATCGCGGCGGCCACGATGGCGAGGTCGGCCGGGAGGCAGGGCTGGTCCGGGTCGAAGGGGGTGCGGCCGTAGCCGGCGAGCTGGGGCGCGAGGATGCGCCGCTGGGGGAGGAGGTGGCGCAGGGGGAGCCACTGCTCGGCCCCGACGCCGCTGGAGTGGATGGCGACGAGGGGCGCGCCGTGCGCGGGGCCCCAGGTCAGGCAGTCCACCCCCAGCGTCTGCATCAGCGCGGCGGGAGGCAGACGGCGATCTGGCCGCCCTGGAACGGGGTGCAGACGGTGCCCTCGATGGCGGCGCAGCCGGCGTCGTCGCGGCAGGTCACGGTGCAGATGTTGAAGCCCTGCGCCCCGCCCTCGAACGCCCAGCAGACCTCGGCGTCCGGGCCGCAGTCGTCCTGGCTGTCGCACAGGCCGCCCAGCTCGATGGCCCCGGCGCCCGGCAGATCGCGGCAGGCCCCGGTGGCCTCGTCGCACCACGCCCGCAGGGGATCGGTGCGGCCGCACTCGCCGCCCTCGACGGTGCAGCGATCCTGGTTGTCCACCAGCTCCGCGACGATGCGGTACGAGGTGTCGGCCAGGGCGTCGCTGGAGAACTGGTCCACCTGCACCAGGTACTCGCCCGGCTCGGCGAAGCGCAGCTCCACGTACTCCTCGGTCTGGTCGGCGCTGCTCGCCTCGCCGTAGGCCCGGCCGCCGGGGCCGAAGAGGTAGACGTCGATGTCGACGCCCGCGCGGAACTCCACCCCCACCGAGAGGGTGAAGGCCGCCGCCTCCTCGGGCACGGTGACGCGGTACCAGTCGGTGTCAGCGTCGCAGATCATCAAGCCTTCCAAGGGGTTGCCATCGGCGACCAGGGGCGTCGCGTCCGCCTGGACGTCGTTGGGATCGTAGGCCGGGTCGGCGCCGCAGTCCACTTGGGCGGGCAGGCCGCAGAACCGGCCGAACTGCGGGACGATCTGGCAGGCCTCGCCGGCGGCGCAGTCGCGGTCGCTCTCGCACTCGCCGCGCAGCTCGCAGACGCCCGCCTGGCAGGTGCGGAAGGCCGAGCAGTCCGAGTCGTCGGCGCAGGCCGGGAAGCAGACGGCGGTGCGGCGCGACACGGGCACGCAGTACGCCCCGTCGCCCAGCCCGGCGCAGGCCGCGTCGCCGTCGCAGCGCAGCGTGCAGAAGTTGTCGTGGCCGCCCGGGCCGCCGGTGTAGCACAGCTCCGAGCCGGCGCCGCAGTCGGCGTCCTGGCCGCAGCGGCCCCCCGGCGCCACGCCGCCGCCCTCGACGCCCCGGCAGATGCCGGCGTCGCAGATGGGGTACAGGTCGTTGGCGCAGTCGCGATCCGCCTCGCAGCCGCCGGAGCGGCCGGCGACCTCGAGGTGGTAGGCCGCCTCGTGGTCGCGCCCCTCGCCGATGTAGAGGACGAGGCCGATGAGGTAGCGCCCGGCGGGCAGGCTGGAGAGCCGCAGGCGCTCGGGGTTCGCCTCGGCGCCGCCGCGGGCGCTGGCCACCTCGGCCCCGGTGGCCGCCTCGAGCACGAAGACGTCGATGTCCTCGCCCTCGTCGAAGCCGACGAGGAGCTCCAGGGTGCTGCCGGCCTCGACCTCCAGCGCGTACCAGTCGCGATCGGCGCCGCAGATCACGCCGTCGACGATGCCGTCGGCGGGCAGGTCGGCCGCCTGGTCGTCGCGGTCGTTCTCCTCGAAGGCGTCGGCCCCGCAGACGGAGCCGCGGACGGGCTCGCACTGGCCCTCGAACCGGTTGCAGAGCTGGTCGGCGGGGCACTGGGCGTCCAGCCGGCAGCCGCTGGTGATGGCGAGGGCGTAGAAGGCGGCCTCGTCGCGGTAGCCGATGACGCGGATCAGGTAGTCGCCGGCCGCCGGCGCCACGAAGTCGATCTGCTCCTGGCCGCCGTCGTTGACGCTCTCGGCCAGCGGCGCCCCGTCGGCGTCCAGGATGGCCAGGTCCAGGTCCACGTCGGCGGGATCGGCGACGATCCGCACGGTGAGGCCCTGCCCCGCGCCCAGCGCGATGCGGTACCAGTCCGACGTCTCGGGGCAGAGGAAGAGATCGTCACGGGCGAAGCCGGCCTCGACCGCCGCGGCGTCCTCGGGGCGCTGGTTCGGGGCCAGATCGTCCTCGTTGCCGCAGCCCGGCGGGGGCGGCTCGGCGTCGGGCCGCGGCGTGGCCGCGTCGACGACCGGGGGGGCGGCGTCGGGGGTCGGGGGGGCGGCGTCGGGCGTAATCTGCGCGTCCGCGACGGCGGCGTCATCGCCCTCCGGGGCGGGATCGCCGCTGTCCTCGATGCAGCCGAACAGGAGAAGGGTCGCGAGCGCGACCGACCAGATCCTCGAAAACATTGAAATTTCTCCCCAAGCGGGCGAAGGACCGTCTGGGGCCGGCTGGCCTCCAGCGCACGGTGCCGCGGCGGAGAGCAAGATGTGTTCCGACAGGATCCTGACGGTGCCTCGCGCGGTCGCGCTGCTGCCCCTGGCCGCGTGGGCCTTCGTCTTCCATGAGAAGGTCCAGCGCGACGAGGCCTGGGCCATCCTCTGGGGCTGCCATGTCGCCACGCTGCTGCTGGCGCTGGGCCTGGCGACGCGGCGCCGCCAGCTCGTCGCCATCGCGACGCTCTACCACGTCGCCGCCGGCCTGCCGGGCTGGCTGACCGACTGGATCATCGGTGGCCACACCACCGTCAGCTCCCTCATCAGCCATGTGATGACGCCGGCGCTGGGCCTGTGGGTGCTCGGGGGCCTGCGGCTGCCGCGGGGCACGCTGGCCGGGGCCATCGGCTTCCACGCGGCCCTCTTGCCGCTCTCGGCCTGGCTCACCCCGGCGGCGCTGAACGTGAACCAGGCGTTCCGGGTCTGGGGGCCGGCCCGGCCGTACCTGCCCGGCCACCCGGCCGTCGCCTGGGGGGCGAGCGTCGTGGTGACCGGGCTGGCGCTGGCCGTGGGCTGGTGGCTCGGGCGTCGCCTGAGCCGGGCGGGGGGCTAGCTGATGGGGATGCGGCGGGGCTTGTGGGCCTCGGCCTTGGGCAGCGTCACGGTGAGGACGCCATGCTCCAGGCGCGCGGCCACGCGCTCGCCGTCGATCTCGTCGGGCACCTGGAAGCGGCGCCGGTACTCGAAGGTCGGGGTCTCGGCGTTCTCACCGTCGAGGCCGAGGCGGCGGAGGCCGGCCACGGTCAAGAGCCCCTTGTCCAGCTCGACGGTCAGGTCCTCGACGCGGACGCCCGGCAGGTCCGCCACCAGGACGAAGCCATCATCGTTGCCGAAGACATCCACGGGCATCTGCTCGACTCGGTTGCGCGGGTTCATCGGTGTGTCTCCTGGGTGATGGGTGAAGGCTAGCGAGCCACGTTGACGGTGATGGCGCGCGGCTGGACGACCGGCCGCTTGCCGAGGCGGATGGTGAGCACGCCGGCGTCGAAGGTGGCCTTCACGGCGTCGGCGTCCACGGCCCCCGGCAGCTTGAGCGCGCGGGTGAACTCGAAGGGCCGGCGCTCCTGCATGTGCACGCGGTGGCCCTCGGGCTGCTCGACGGCGCGGCGGGCCGAGAGGGTCAGCACGTCGCCGTCGAGCTGCAGATCCACGTCCTCGGCGCGCACGCCGGGCAGGTCCGCGCGGAGCCAGAAGTCACCCTCGGTCTCCTCCACGGTGACGCGGCCCTGGTGGTCCGCGCGGGGCAGGTCGGCGAGGCCGCCCTGGGCGAGCATGCGGTCGAGCTGGTGGTGGACGGCGTTCATCCAGCCAAAGGCGCGGTCGATCTCGTCGAAGCGGAACAGCATGGTCTCCTCCTCGTGGCGGGCGGATCTCTCCCGTGTGCCAGGGCCGCCCGGACAATGACTCAGGTAGATGCAAGCAGCCGATCCAAAAGACTTTTTCCGGGACCGGCCGACGGGCTCAACGGATAGGCACGCCCCGGAGGGGTGTCAACCGGGCCATGAAAAAAGGTTGCCCCGCCCGAGGACGCCGGCGGGATCGAGGGCGGCCTTGATGGCGCGCATCTGGGCCAGGCGCGCGGGGGGCAGCACCTCGGCCAGCACGTCGCGCTTGCTCTTGCCGACGCCGTGCTCGCCGCTGATGGCCCCGCCCAGGGCCGCGCAGTGCAGGGACATGGCGTGGTAGAGCGCCTTGCCGGCGGCGGCCTCCGCGGCGTCGCGGGGCAGCAGGTTCAGGTGCACGTGGTTGTCGCCGATGTGCCCGAAGGCGGCGGCGTCCAGGCGTGAGGCGGGCGGGTGGCCATGGGCCGCCGTGAAGGCCGCCACCCCGTCGGCCCCGAGGGCCTGGTGCACGTCGGCCACGGCGGCGTCGTAGTAGGCCACCATCTGGTGCAGCGTGCCCGGCGGCCAGGCCAGATCGGTGCCCAGCTTGCGCAGCCCGCGGCCGCGGGCGAGGGCGTTGATGGACTCGGGCACCGCGTGGCGAAACTCGCGGAACGCCTCGAGATCCCGCTTGTTGCGGGCGATGCGCAGCGCGCGGTCGTCGTCGGGGGCGCCAGCGGCCAGCAGGGCCTCGTACCAGGCCATCGCCACGGCGTCCTCGTCCCCCTTGTCGTGGCGCTGCTCCACGAAGAGCGCGGCCGCGGCGGAGGCGGGCACGCCCAGGCGCGGGTGGCGGGCGGCGGCCAGCTCCAGGCTGGCGCGGTCGAACCACTCCACGCTCATGGGGGCGAGGCCGGCGGGCGGGGCCGTCTGGAGCTGCTGCACGAAGTCGAGGGCGGGGCCGACGGCGTCCCAGAAGACGAGGGCCGCGAAGATCTCGCGGCGGGGCAGCAGGCGCAGCGTCACGTCGTGCAGGTAGCCCAGGGTGCCCTCGGAGCCCACGAACAGGTCGATGACGTCCGGGCGCTCCCGCTGGGTGGCGTAGCCGAGGGAGTCCTTGAGGCCGGCCGGGTGGGCCGGCGGGCAGGGGATGACCAGCGGGCCGGCGGCCGTCTGCAGGTGGAAGGCCCCGTCGATGGGCGGGTGCTCGCCGCGGCGCAGGCGCAGGATCTCGCCGGACGCGAGGCAGACGGTCAGCCCCTCCACCCAGGCCCCGGTGGGGCCGTAGCGGAAGGAGCGCGCGCCGCTGGCGTTGCAGGCCACGGCGCCGCCGATGGAGCACGTCTTGCGGCTGGTGGGATCGGGGCCGAAGAAGCGCCCCGCGGCGTCGGCGGCGGCCTCGACGTCCGAGACGAGCACGCGGGCGGGGGCGGTGGCCTCTGCGCCGTCGACGACGACCAGATCGGGGCTCGAGTCCTCGGGCAGCACCACCAGCCAGCCGCCGTCGGGCAGGGCCGAGCCGGTGAGGCTGGTGCGGCGGGCGCTGAAGGTGACGGGCACGCCTACGGCGCTCGCCTGGCGAAGAAGTGCAGCGATTTCAGCCAGATCGCCCGTGCGAACCAGCCGCTCGGCCGACCCGCGGTTGCCCGCCTCGTCGACGAGGTAGGGGGCGAGGGCGTCGTCGCTCACGCCACGGTCACCCCGGCGTCGAGGTAGACGTCCTGCACGGCGTGCAGGATCTCGACGCCCTCGGCCACGGGCTTCTGGAAGGCCTTGCGCCCCAGGATGAGGCCCGAGCCCCCCGCGCGCTTGTTGATGACGGCGGTGCGCACGGCGTCGCGCAGATCGTCGCTGCCGCTCTCGCCCCCGGAGTTGATGAGCCCGGCGCGCCCCATGTAGCAGCTCGCCACCTGGTAGCGGCACAGATCGATGGGGTGGGGGCTGGTCAGCTCGCTGTACACCTTCGGGTGCGTCTTGCCGTGGCCCACGGCCGGGTAGCCGCCGTTGTTGGTCGCCATCTTCTGCTTGATGATGTCGGCCTTGATGGTCACGCCCAGGTGGTTGGCCTGGCCCGTCAGGTCGGCGGCGCCGTGGTAGTCCACGCCGTCCTTCTTGAAGGCGTTGTTGCGCAGGTAGCACCACAGGATGGTGAACATGCCGAGCTCGTGGGCGCGCTCGAAGGCCTCCGAGATCTCGACGAGCTGGCGGCGGGAGTCGGGGCTGCCGAAGTAGATCGTCGCCCCCACGCCCACGGCCCCCAGGTTGAACGCCTGGTCGGGGCTGGCGAAGAGCACCTGGTCGTAGGTGTTGGGGTAGCTCAGGATCTCGTTGTGGTTGAGCTTCACCACGTAGGGGATGCGGTGGGCGTACTTGCGGGCCGTCGCCGCCAGGACGCCCAGGGTGCTCGCCACGCCGTTGCAGCCCGACTCCACGGCCAGCTCGACGATGGCGGCCGGGTCGAAGTAGCGGGGGTTGGGGGCGAAGGACGCGCCGGCGCTGTGCTCGATGCCCTGATCCACCGGCAGGATGGACACATAGCCGGTGCCCGACAGGCGCCCGTGGTCGAAGAGCGACCGCAGGTTGCGCAGGACGGTGACGGGGCGGTCCGTGTCCACCATGACCCGCTCGATGAAGTCGGGGCCAGGCAGGTGCAGGGCGTCGGCGGGGATGGTGGTGCTCCGGTGGCCGAGGAGATCCTCGGCCTCGTCCCCGAGCAGGGCGGCGATGTCGCGGGCCATGGTGCAGCTCCAGCAGGTCCGGGTCGGCCGAACATCTAGCACAACGCGGCGGCGGTGGACCACCGCGGAGGCGACGTGCCACGCTCCCCCCGATGCGCGCGCTCGTCCTGCTCCTCGCCCTGTCCCGCGTGGCCGCCGCGGCCGAGGGCGAGGTGCGCGCCGACGCCAGCCTGCTGGCCCTGATCGAGCGCGACAGCCCCGCGCCGCTGCCCAGCGTCATCGACGCCACCTTCGACCGCGAGGTCCTGGGCCTGTACCTGGCGGTGGGCGGGCTGCTGGCCCTGGGGCCGCGCGTCGAGCTCTCGGCGCTCTTCGACACCCATGTGCTCGAGATCTCGGAGGGCGAGGTGCTGGCGGGCGGGCGGCCGTTCTCCGAGGAGGTGGCCGAAACCGCCCTGCTGCGGGAGGGGCGGCTGCGCCTCTGGTTGCCGGCCGGGCTGAGCCTGGAGGCGGGCAAGGGCCGGGTGCGCCTGGGCGAGGGCTTCATCTTCGATCACTACGCGACGGGCCTGGCGTTCGGGGTGGATGCGCCCCCTTTCTCGTTGGAGATCGGGGTGTTGTGGCCCGGGCGCGACCTGGTGCCCGACCGGCCGGCCCTGGTGCACGGCCGGCTGTCGGCCCACCTGGATCTGACGCGCACGCTCTTCCTGTTCGCGGCGGGGGACGCGCCCGACGCGGCGGTCGGCGGGGAGAACCTGCGCGCGCTGGTGGCGGCGGTGGCCCCCGACCTCCCGGCGCTGGTGGACTGCGCCGATCTGCGGGGCGACAGCGTGCGGGCCTTCTTCGGCGGCGGCCTCGACTTCCTGCTGGACGAGCACTGGATCACCGCGGTGGGGATGCTGCAGCTCGGGCACGCCGACATCGAGGTCTACGCGCGGCCCGGCTGCAGCGTGGGGGTGCAGCGGCTTCTGTCGCTCTTCCCGCAGGTGGAGGCCCCGGTGCGGGCCTTCGCCCTCGACGCGAGCTGGCGGGTGCGGGCGACGAGCCTGCTCTTCCCCGGGATCTTCGGCACCTGGCTGAGCGGCGACGAGGATCCGTTCGCGGGCCGCTGGACGGTCTTCGCGCCGCCGGCCGCCCTCATCGGGCGCACGCCGCTCTTCTTCAACGCCGGCCCGCCCATCCTGGACCAGACGCTGGAGGTGGCGGGGCTGCAGGCGCGGGGCGTGCGGGCGGCGGGGGCCTCGCTGCTGGTGGCCCCGTCGGCAGCGCTGGAGGTCACCGGCGTGGTCACGTACCTGGTGCCCGACGCCGGGCCCGGCACCTACGGCGTCGAGTACGACCTGCGCGCCCGCTGGCGACCCGGCGAGACGTGGGAGGCCCAGGCCGAGCTCGGCGTGCTGGATGAGGGAGATTTCTTCATGAATCCGGGCACATGGTGGCAGGCGAGCCTGGTGCTCGCGGCCCACCAGGTCGCGATCTTCTAGATCGTCGCCTTGACGATCTCGGGGGCGCCGGCGAGGCCGAGGGCCCGGGCCAGGTCGCGCAGGGCGGTGCGGATGCCCTCCTCGACGACCGGGTGGTAGAAGGGCATGCGCAGGGCGTCGGTGACCGTCATGCCCACCTGCAGGGCCCACGCGAGCAGGTGGCCGGTGTGCTCCACCGCCGGGCCGCACATCTCGGCCCCCAGCAGGCGCCCGTCCGGGGCGCCGTAGATGCGGACGAGGCCCTGGTTGCGGCCCATGACCCGCGAGCGGCCCTGATCGCCATAGTCCACCTCGCCGATGCCGAAGTCGGTGCCCGCCAGATCGGCGTAGCGCTGGCCGACGAGGGCGATCTGGGGGTCGGTGAAGACGACGGCCAGCGGGGCGCGGCGCTGGTAGGGCTCGACGGGCAGGCCGCGGGCGAGGGCCCCGGCGTTGCTGCCCGCGATGAAGCCCTCGTCGGCGGCCTCGTGCAGCAGGGAGCGGTCGGCGAGCACGTCGCCGGCGAAGAAGACGGCGGTCTCGCCGGCCCGGTGGGTGGCGGGATCGACGGCGACGGCGCCGCGCTCGCCCACGGCCACCCCCGCGGCCTCGAGCCCGAGGCGGCGCACCGAGGGGGCGCGGCCCGCGGCGACGAGGACGCGCTCGAAGACCTCCTCCCGCGGCTCCCCGGCCTCGCGCCAGTGCAGGCGCGCGCCGCCCTCGACGCGCTCGGCGGCCTCGATGGGGGCGTAGAGGTGCACCTGCAGCTCGGCCGAGAAGATGCGGCGCGCCGAGGCGGCGACGGCGGGATCCGTCAGCGGCCCCAGGCGATCGTTGTGGGCGAAGAGGCGGACGTGCACGCCGAGGCGGTGGAGGGCCTGCCCGAGCTCGAGGCCGATGACGCCGGTGCCGATGACGGCCACGGAGCGCGGCAGGTCGGGCAGCTCGAAGACCTCCTCGTTCGACAGCATGACCTCGCCCAGGTCGGCGAGGGCCGGGGGCACGACGGGGGTGGAGCCGGTAGCCACGACCACCGCGCCGGCCTCGACGCGGGTGTCGCCCACCTGCAGGGCGCTGGGGCCGACGAACCGGGCCCAGCCCTCCAGGCGCTCGCTCGGGTCGAGGGCCTCCACGTCGCGGACGACGAAGCCCACGAAGCGATCGCGCTCGGCCTGGACGCGGCGCAGGACCGCCGGCCCGTTCACGTGGGCGCCGTAGGCCGCCTCGACGCCGAAGCGCGGCGCGTGCTGGACGTGCCAGGCGGCGTCGGCGGCCGCGATGAGCAGCTTGGAGGGCATGCAGCCCACCCGGGCGCAGGTGGTGCCGTGGACGCCCCCCTCGATGAGGAGCGTGCTCGCCCCCTGGGCCCGCGCGGCGCGGCGGGCCCGCAGCCCGGCGGTGCCCGCGCCGATGATGGCGACGTCGATGTTCAGGGTGGTCATGGGGGCCTCCTCGTCCGGCGTCGAGCTACGCCGGTCGGGCGGCAACGTAACACGAGGCGGACGCCGGGCCGGATCTGCTATGACGGTGCCATCCGGGGGGGAAGAGACGCGTGGGACGCACGATCGGGTGGATCTGGGCGCTGCTGCTCTGGGGCTGCGCCTCGGGGGAGAGCGCCGCCGAGGGGCCGCCTTGCGGCAACCGGGGGCCGTGTCCGCGGGGACAGGCCTGCGTGGCGGGGCAGTGCACGGCCTCGGCCGATGATCTCGGCGTCGCCGATCGGGGGGCGGCCGACGCGCGGCCCATCCCGGTGGACGCGGTGGTCGACGCCGCGGCCGCTGACGCCGCGGCCGACGCCCTGGCGCCCGACGCGCAGCCCGTCGACGCCGGCCCGCCGCCGGTGGACGCGCTGGTCGCCGACGCGGGCCCCGACGCCGCCCACGACTGCATGCCGGGCACGGCCCGCGACTGCGGGCGCAACATCGGCCTGTGCCGGGCGGGGCGCCAGACCTGCGGCGACGACGGCCGCTACGGCCCCTGCGAGGGGGGCGTCGAGCCCCGCGAGGACGTCTGCAACGGGGCCGATGACGACTGCAACGGCACCATCGACGACGGCTTCCAGGTGGGCATGCCCTGCGAGGGCGAGGGCGTCTGCGGCGCCGGCGTCATCGAGTGCCGCACCACGGTGCTGACGCGGTGCAGCACGCAACCCGGCGGATCCATGGATGAATCCGGCGAAGAGAGCTGCAACGACCTGGACGACGACTGCGACGGCAGCGCCGACGAGGGCCTCGGCGTCGGGGAGGGCTGCGTGGGCGCCTGCGGCGACGGCCTGCTGGAGTGCGATGGGGAGGGCGGCGTCGTCTGCTCCACCGACGAGGGCGGCTCCGGCTACGTGGCCGTGGGGGAGATCTGCAACGGCCGCGACGACGACTGCGATGGGCGCGTGGACGAGACGTTCGCGCTGGGCATGGCCTGCGAGGGCCGGGGCATCTGCGGCGCCGGCGTGCGCGAGTGCGACGGCCTCGGCAGCGTGCGCTGCTCCACGGAGCGGGGCGGCAGCGCCGACGAGTCGCGCGACGAGCTGTGCAACGGCATGGACGACGACTGCGACGGCATGCCCGACGACGGCCTGGGCCTGGGCGGCGCCTGCATGGCGCCGGGCATCTGCGGCGCCGGCGTGCGCGAGTGCGGGCGGATGGGGGCGGTGCAGTGCAGCACCGAGCCGGGGGCCAGCGCCGATGGCTCGGCGGCCGAGGTCTGCAACCGGCTCGACGACGACTGCGATGGCAGCGTGGACGAGGGCTTCAACCCCGGCCCCGAGGCCTGCAACGGCCTCGACGACGACTGCGACGGCATCACCGACGAGGGCGCGGCCTGCGGCGGGGAGACCTGCGAGAACGCCCCGCCCTTCGCGCTCTACAGCACCGTCGCCGGCGGCACCAACGGCCTGGCGGACGACTACGCCCGCAGCACCTGCGCTGGCCTCTCGCCCGGGCGCGACCAGGTCTTCCGCCTGAGCTTCCCGGCCGCGGGCGACTACGCCATCGGCGTGGCCCCGCTCGACGCGGCCTACGACCCCCTCTACTGGATCGCCACGGCCTGCGGGGCCGTCGACCAGTGCCTCACCCCCAGCGCGCGCAGCAACAGCCAGGGCCCCGGGCGGCCGGAGGCCCGGGCCATCGCGGTGCCCCGGGCCGGCGACTTCTTCCTGGTGGTGGACAGCCCGGTGGACCAGGCCGGGGGCGGCTTCGTGGCCAGCGCGGCGCCCCTCGCGGCCGGCGAGCGCTGCGGCACGGCCATCGCGCTGCCGGTGCCCGGCCGCTTCGTGGGCACCACCGCGGGCCGGGCCAACGACGTCTTCGGCAACCAGTGCCCGGCCGGCTGGTCGCCCGCGGGCGCCGATCAGGTCTTCAGCGTCGATCTGCCGGCCCCCCGCCGGCTGCGCATCCGGGTCCAGCCCGGCGCCGACGTCGATCCGGTCATCCAGGTCGTCTCGGACTGCGCCGACGTCAACGGCACCTGCGCGGGCGGCGTGAACAACCGCCTGATCGGCGGCGAAGAGGTGCTCGAGGTCCAGCTCGCGGCCGGCGTCTGGTACATCGTGGTCGACCACGTCCAGGCGCCCGGGCCCTTCCTGCTCGAGGTCACCCCCCTGCCGTGACGGCCGCTGGCACAGCCTGGCACCGATGTGCCAGCGTGCCGGGCACACAATGTAGGACAAATGGCGACATTTCCGGTAAAAGGGTGTAGAAGGCGCCCGTTTGAAACGGCACGGGGACTGCACTGGTCCCCGGTCGAGACCCGCCCCCGCGGCGGAACGCAAAGGAAGTCGCCATGATTCGCAGCCTCATCGCCCTCACCGCCGCCCTGACCCTGGCCGCCTGCACCGAGCCGGACGCCCGCACCCCCGTCGACGAGGCCGACGTCATCGCCAGCGCCGAGATGGCCGGCGACCTGATCGAGATCGACACCGACCTGCCCATCATGGCCGGGCCCATCGCCGTCGCCATCGACTTCGGCCCCGCGGGCCGAGAACGCACCGAGTTGCGTGTCGAGCACAGCGGCCCCGTGCCGCGCCTGGTCTCGCTGCTGCGCGACGAGCTGGAGCTGACCCCCGAGCTCGTGCGCGACGCCGACAACCAGCTCCACCTGATGGGCCTGGACGGCGTGGCCGTCGACGGCGCGCAGTGCTGGATCGTGATGGTCGAGCGGGCCCACCGCTTCACCCGCGTCACCGACCTGGCCGACGTCGTCCTCGAGGCCGGCGACCGCGTGCACCTGATGCTGGATGACGACGCCGACCTCGACGGCGTGGGCGCCCGCCTGGAGCACGTCTACGGCACCGACGACAACGACCCCGACTCCGACGGTGACGGCCTGTCCGACTGGGCCGAGATCTACGACGGCTGGCTGCTGGCCGACGGCCGCTACGTCCAGAGCGACCCCGCCTCGGCCGACTCCGACGGCGACGGCATGTCCGACCGCGAGGAGCGCGGGGCCCGCAGCGACCCCCGCAACGACGACCGCGACGACGACGAGCGCGGCAACAACGGCCGCGGCCACGGCAACGGCAACGACCGCGACTGAGCCGCTACTTCTTGACCCGGCGCCAGTAACCCCACCAGGCGTCGCGCTCCGCATCGGCCTTCGTCCGCGCCTGCCGCGGATCGATGCGCAGCCCCGGGATCTGCACCGACTCCCACTGATAGCCCGGCCGCGCCCCGCCCCGCGGGCGCCCGCCGCTCGGCTCGGGGTGCCCGATGAAGAGGGTGACGCCCTTCTCGGCGTCGTAGCCGGGCGGGGCGTGCTTCGTGTGGCCGGGGCGGTTGCCGCTGGCCGGCACGTTGTGGGCGATCCAGGCGTCGTTGAGGCCCAGCAGGTCGAGCGTCGGCCGGCGCGCGTAGTAGGGGATGATGCCCGCCGCGGTGGTGGCGAGGACGTCCCCCTCCTCGGTGTTCTCGGCGAGCCAGCGGCCGATGGTGGTGCACTGGTCGGCGAACCAGGCCAGCCAGCCGATGGAGTCGACGCCGCCGTGGCTGTCCACCTTGAGGGCGTCGCGATCCACCTGGACGACGTGCACCGTGAGGAAGGCGGCCACGACGGCCCCCGCCACGCCGAGGCGCAGGCGGCCCACGCCCCGGGCGCGCAGGGCGTCGACGAGGCCGAGGATGCCGTTGGCCGCCACCACCGCCAGGATGGGCATGAGGGGCACGAGGAAGCGGTGCAGGGCCATGAAGTCGCCGCCCACCCGCATCACGTGCACGGTCATCGCGACGGTGTAGAGGCCGGCGAGGGCCAGCAGCCGCCCCTCGCGGCCCGCGGGCCAGCCGCGGCGCACGGCGGCGAACGCGGGCACCAGCCACAGGAAGTGGGTGGCGATCCAGTCCCAGGCGTAGCGGCCCCCGGGGCCCCAGAAGCTCTTGGCGCCGCTCTTGACGTACCAGGTGTTGGGGAAGGGCCAGCCGTAATAGATCGTGCGCCAGGCGTAGTAGGGGCCGAAGACGGCCAGGAAGCCGGCGCCCCAGATCCAGTCGCGGCGCTGGGGCCACGACCGGCGGCCCACGAGCTGCCCCAGGCGGAAGAGGCCGGTCAGCCCGAAGAAGAGCATGCCCTCGGGGCGGGTCATGGCCGAGAGGGCGAACCAGACGCCGCTCCACGGGAAAAGGTCTTCGCGATCGCGCTCTTGCAGGAACTGCGTCCAGCCCGCCGTCACCAGGCAGGTGAACAGCGCCGTCTCCAGGCCCCCCGTCGCCCAGCAGGCGTAGGCGGGGGCGGCGGCCAGCAGCAGGGGCGCCAGGGCGTCGCCGGGCCCCTTCTTGCCCATGCGCCCGGTGAACCGCGCGACGAGCGCCAGCGTGAGCAGGGCCAGCGCGATGCCCAGCCCCTTGCTCCACGGCACCGGATCGAGGCCCAGGCCCATCACCCCGGCCATCATCAGCGTCCAGAGGAAGTTGGTGTACCCCTCGACGCGCTCGCCCAGGTTGAAGACCAGCTCGCCGTGCTGCACCAGGTTGTCGGCGTAGCGAAACGAGATGAAGGCGTCGTCGTTGACGAAATCGAAGACGAGGGCGTGAGCGAGGCAGAGGCCGCCGACCGCCAGCAGGAGGCCGGGCCGAAGCCAGCGAGGGGCGGCCGCTGGGAGCGGCGCCGGTGCGTCTGTCATGATGATCCCGCTCCCGGCCAGGGTGGCGCGGGAGTATAGTCGAGGGCCCGCCCGGGGGCGCAACCGCCGGGTGGAGGAGGAGGAGGGCGCGTCTGAAGGTCCATGGCAATCTCAACGGCCTCAAGCCCGGTCAGCGGCAGAGGCTGGAGCGGCTCTACGACCGCAAGGTCCCCCGCGAGTCCATCATCTCGGTCCCCCTCGCCCAGAGCCTCTGCGAGCTGTCCCAGGAGACGGGCCGCCAGATCGGCGTGACGCTGGATCGCGGCGGCAAGGTGCGCCACGTCATCGTGGGGGACGCCGAGCAGCTCTTCATCCCCGACCTGGGCCGCGCCCGCGCGGGGGCCGGGCGCTTCCGCGGCATCCGGCTGGTGCACACCCACCTGCGCAACGAGCCCCTGAGCCAGGACGACCTCACCGATCTGGCCCGGCTGCGCTTCGATCTGATCGCCGCGGTGGGCGTGGGCCCCGATGGCCGCCCGGGCACGCTGTACCACAGCCACCTGCTGCCCGCCGGCAGCGAGACGCCCTGCGCCGAGCAGTCCGCCACCACCGTCCACGACGAGCGCTTCGACTTCACCGGCTTCATCACCGCGCTGGAGGAGGAGTTCAGCCGGCGCACCCTCGGGGCCGTGGAGACCGAGGGGCAGATCCGGGCCATCGCCGTGCACGTGAGCGTCGGGGCGGACGCCATCGACCCGGGCGAGAGCCTGCGGGAGCTGGCCGAGCTGTCCCGGACCGCCGACATCGTCCTCGTCGACCGCATGGTGCAGAAGCGCCGGCAGTACGACCCGAAGTACGTGCTGGGCCGCGGCAAGCTCGATGAGCTGCTGCTGATGACCATGCAGCTCGACTGCGACCTCATCGTGTTCGACCAGGACCTCTCGCCGCACCAGGTGCGGGCCATCGCCGAGGTCACGGACGTGAAGGTCATCGACCGCAGCCAGCTCATCCTCGACATCTTCGCCCGGCGCGCCCACACCCGGGAGGGGAAGCTGGCGGTGGAGCTGGCCCAGCTCCGCTACCGCCTGCCGCGCCTGGCCCACCAGAACACCGCCTTCTCGCGCCTGATGGGCGGCGTCGGCGGCCGCGGGCCCGGCGAGACGAAGCTGGAGATCGACCGCCGCCGCGCCCGCGATCGCATCACGCGCCTGGAGCGGGAGCTGGAGGTCTGTGCGACGCACCGCCAGAGCCAGCGCACCCGGCGCGAGCGCCGCGGCGTGCCGGTGGTGGCCCTGGTGGGCTACACCAACGCCGGCAAGAGCACCCTCTTCAACGCCATCACCCACAGCGAGGTGCTGGCCGAGGACAAGCTCTTCGCGACGCTGCACGTCACCACCCGGCGCCTGCGGTTCCCCGAGGATCGCGAGCTGGTCATCATCGACACCGTGGGGTTCATCCGCGACCTGCCCGACGACCTGCGCAGCGCCTTCAAGGCCACGCTGGAGGAGGTGACCGGCGCGGACCTGCTGCTGCACGTCGTCGACGCCGGCGATCCGCGCATGCGCCAGCAGATCGAGAGCGTGGACACCATCCTGGGCGACCTGGAAGCCCTTGATATTCCTCGCATTCGCGTCTTCAACAAGGTGGACCTGCTCGACCCGGTGCTGGCGGCGAACCTCTGCCGCAACCATGACGCCCTGGGCGTCTCGGCCCTCGACCGCTCGTCGACGCGGCCCCTGATGGAGCTGGTGGAGTCCCGGCTCTGGCAGGCGGGGGCCACCGGCCCCCACTGAGCCCTACGGCTGCACGCCCTGCACGGCGGCGGCCACGTCGGCGTCCGAGGCGAACTGGCGGTGGAAGGTGATGACCCCCTCCGCGTCGATCACCACGTTCACCGCGTTCTGGGCCGTGCGGAGCCGCTGCTGGAACTGGCCCTGGGCGTCGTAGAGCACGGGGAACGTCAGCCCGTACTGCTCGCGGTAGCGCCGGCAGACGGCGGCGTCGGGGCGGCCGAAGTCGTCGTTGGCGCTCACGATCATCCACACCTGCACCCCGCTGGCGAGGGCCGCCTGGGCCCGCGCCTCGAGGCCCGCGGCGAACTGGCGGCACGGGGGGCACCAGCCCGCGAACTCGAAGATCCACAGGGGCTCGCCGCAGGTGGCGTGCAGCCGGTGCGGGGTGCCCTCGCAGTCGGGCAGCTCGAGGTCGGGGGCCACCTCGCCCACCGTGGTGCCGTACGGGCCGGCCGGGGGGCAGGGGCCGGCATCGGGCGGGCGCACCTCCGCGTCGACCGGGCCGCCGGCGTCCGCCGCGGGCGGGGCGGCGTCGGGGCCTGCGTCGATGTCGGCGTCGATCGGGGCAGCGTCGGCCGGGGAGGCGGCGTCCGGCCCGGCGTCGGCCGCGCCGCCGCGTCGTCGGGCCCCGCGTCGCGCGGGGTCGCGGCGTCCGGACCGCCGCGGTCGGGGGCGGCCAGGGCACCGTCGGCCACGGCGGCGTCGCCAGCCGGGGCCCCACCCTCACCGCCGTCATCACAGGCCCACAGGGCCAGCACGCACACACCGCTCCACCACCAGCGCACCATCACCACCTCCCGGGTCGCGGGAGCGTGTACGCCGGCCGCGGCGGAATGTGACCGCCTCAGGGCGCGGGCAGCTCGTTGGCCGGGGCGCGGGCGACCGCCTCGTCCTTGCGGGGCACCGGGCGGGCCGCCACCAGGTCGCGCACGCGGGCGTCCACCTTCTGGGCCAGCTTCTCGGTGGCCTCGGTGATCATGCCCTCGCGCAGTCGGCGGACCTTCCAGTCGTTGTTCCAGACGTTGAAGTCCTCTTCGGCGTGGACGCGCTCGTACACGGTGAACAGCAGGGTGCCGGTCTTCACGTCGAAGAGCGTGGCCTCCATCACGCCGGCGGTCTCGTAGGTGTTCTGGGGCATGATCATGCCCCCCACGAGCGTCAGCCAGGCCCAGCCCCAGCCGTTGACCATCTCGCGCTCCACGAAGCGGTGGCGGTACAGCAGCAGGTACTCGGCGCGGTAGCGGGTGGCCAGCTCGCGCAGGCCGCCGACCGACGTGGCCCCCGGCCAGTCCGTCGTCACCTCGGAGACGACCTCGAAGAAGCCGTTGTCGATGAGGTTGCGGGTCAGGCCGCCGGTGACCGTCTCCACGGGCACGTCCCGGGAGAGCTCGTAGCGGGAGACGACGGGCACCACCCCGATGCGGGCGCGCTCCTCCAGGAAGACGGGGGCGGCGAGGATCTCGCGCATGGCCGTCTCGGTGACGTTGCCCATCCGGTCCTGCTGGAAGTGGTTCTTGTCCAGGACGGGGGGGGCCGCGACGGCCATCGGCTCCATGGCGGGGGCGCGCAGGGCCGGGGCGGCGGCGCCGCAGGCGGTGAGGGTCAGGGCGGCGAGGGCGAGGGTGGCGGCGCGGAGCATGGTGACCTCCTGGGGTGACGTTCTGGAGGCATCATGCCGCGGCGGCGGCGGGGGCGGGTCACCCCGGGGTCACCCGATCATCACCGTTTCATCATGGCGTCAGAGCCAGCCGTGGAGCTGGAAGAAGACGTCGGCGGAGGGCTGGCTGCTGGCCCCCGCGGGGATGCCGATGCGGCTGTCGGTGCTGAGCGTGAGGCCCGGGATGAACGTCAGATCGAGCCCCAGCCCCGGGCGCGCGAGCTGGTCCTCGCCCACCTCGGTGTCGGGGTCCCAGCTGTCGTGGCGCAGGCGCAGCACGACGCCGTTGAAGGCGGTGTAGGCCAGCTCGTGGTACCAGGCCAGCCGCCCGGTCTCGTTGCCGGAGAGGCGCCGCTGGTAGCGCCCCCAGGCCACCTCGCCCAGGTAGGTGAGGGGCAGATTCTGCCAGTAATACCAGGGGTTGAAGGCCCACTGCAGCGAGAAGTCGGTGCCGTCGCCGCCGCTCGACAGGGGCCGGCGCTCCACGCGGGCGCTGGCCCCGACCTGCCAGCCCAGCTCCCGGATGCCCGCCGAGGCCACGGCGCCGCCGCCATCACCCAGCTCGAAGGGGTTGCGGGCCTCGCGGGTGCCATGCCGGTACACCGACACGCTCCCGTACGGGTAGTTGGCCGCGAAGCCCGCCTCCACGCCGACGACGCGGTTGGCCGGATCCTCCTGGGACATGCCGAAGCCGCGCCGGATGGGGGCCGTGTGATCGGCCACCCGCGTGCCGAAGGCGGGCAGGAACCGACCGACGCGCAGGTACGACAGGCCCGGCCACTCATGGGTCATGGCCCAGAGGTCGCGCACGCCGAACGGGGGCTGGTCGTCATCCGCCGGCACCGTGTCGAGGAAGGTGCCGCGCACCCGCCCGCGGGCCCCGACGGTCGTGAACAGGGTGAAGTGCTCCACCGGGTGCACGGCGGCGTGCAGGTCGCCCTGCATCGGGAAGAACAGCGGCCCCTGCGTCCAGGCCCCGAACCGGAAGTCGGCCCCCAGGAGCAGCAGCGGATCCACCGCCAGGTCGCCGTACCGGCCCTCGCCCCACGCCATCTCGGCGGGCTCGCCCAGGGGGCGCCCGAACGCCAGCCAGCCCTCGGTCGCCGGGGGGGCGCCGGGGCCGCGGGGATCGTCGGGGGCCGCGGAGGGCTTCACCGGCCCGGAGGCCGGCTCGGAGGCGGGCTGCGACGTCGGCGTGGGGCCCAGGTGCCGCGCGATGAGGTCGCGATCCCAGTCCGCCAGGGGCCGCCGCGACGCCTTGAACATGGGCAGCGTGCTCTCGCCGTAGTAGCGGCCCGAGACGTTGCGCAGGCCGCCGCCGCTCGGATCCACATGGCAGCTCGCGCAGCTCAAGGTGCACTTCCGCTTGAGGATCTCGGGCGGGTCGAACCAGCGGTTCGGCAGGCTGTGGCAGTTGTCGCAGGTGCGGCCCGCGCGCGCCGTGTACAGCGGCAGGGCCGACGCGGGGGCGGCCGCGAGCAGCAGGCCGGCCAGCAGCAGGAGGCGGCTAGTCACAGCGGCCCCCCTGCTCGCGCCAGCGCTGGAGCGTCAGCAGCTCGGCCGACGTCAGCCGCTCGGCCCCACCCGGGGGCATCGTCTGGCTGACGGCCACCGTGTTCCAGAGGGGCCCCCACGCGCGCTTCACCTTCGCGCAGGTGTCGAAGCCGTAGCCCTCGGCCTCGCCGGGCTGGGCGTCCTCGGCGTGGCAGGCCGTGCACCGCAGATCCATGATCACCGAGACGTGCTCGCTGTAGGTCGGCTCCTCGGGCGCCGCCTCCGGATCGACGCCCTCGAGCGTGTCCGTCCCGAAGCCGCAGCCCCCGAGCACCAGCAGGGCCGCCACCAGCCCGGCGCGTGCCATCCTCCGCCTCATCCTCAGACCCCCGCGCAGCGTCCGCCCAGCGCGGACCCCCCTGTTCAACCCCACGGCGGGGAATCCTGGCAACCGCCCACCGAAAAAAGGCGCGGGGCGCCGCGTCCCCCGCGGCGGGCGCGGGCTGGAACCGGCCGGTGCCCCTTGACTTGCGCCGCCCACTGCGCGAAGTCCTAGCGCCCTCCCGGCGGCCCCATGGCGAGGAAGAAGGCATGCTGCGTCCGGCCCTCATCACCCTCGGCGGCATCGGCGCGACCATCGTGGTCCGCGCCGCCTGGGGCTATGGCGCCTCCGATCCCCAGGCCGTCGCCCTGGTGCTGCTGGTCGGGATCGGCTTCGCCGTGGGCCTGGTGGAGCAGTGGCGGCGGGTGACGCAGCTCGGCCAGGTGCAGCGGGCCCTGGACGCCCTGCCCCGCCCGGCCACCGCGGAGCTCTTCGCCCAGCCGCCGGCCCCGCTGGTGGCCCACGTCGAGGCCGTGCGGGCCGGCCGCGCCGCCCCCGTCACCGCCGCGGGCCTGACGCCGTACCTCCTGGGCGCCCTCATCATGCTGGGGGTGCTCGGCACCTTCCTCGGCCTGGTGCAGACCATGGCCGGCGCCCGCACCCTCATGCACGACGCCCCCGACACCGAGAGCCTGCGCGCGGGCCTCGCGGCGCCGCTCTCCGGCCTGGTGCGCGCGTTCGGCACCTCCGTGGCCGGCATCGGCGCCTCCGTGTCGCTGGGCCTGAGCGCCCTCGTCGTCCGCCAGTTCGCGGCGCGCCTGCAGGCCCGGTGGTCGGCCTATGTGGCCGCCGAGCTGCTGGCGTTCTCGCCGGTGGGCCGCCAGCTCGAGGCCCTGGAGCGCATGGCCGCCCAGAGCGGGGCGCTGCCCGCCGCCGCCAGCACGCTGGAGCAGGTCACGGCCCGGCTGGCCCACCTGGAGGAGACGCTGGGCGCCCGCCAGGCCGAGGCCCTGGAGCGCATCGGCGTGGCGGCGACGCAGGCCGCCCACGAGGCCGCGGCCGCCGTCGGCACCGCCGCCGAGCGGGTGAGCGAGCGGTTCTCCCGCGATCTGGCCGGCGCGATGGATCGGGCCGAGGCCCAGGCGGCGAAGCTGGCCGGGAGCGCGAGCGCCGCCGCCGCCGCCGCCGTGGGCACCCACCTGGGCCGGCTGGAGCAGGCCCTCGACCGGCACGCCGAGGCGCGGGCCGCCGACGAGCGCGCCCATCTGGGCGCCGTCGGCGAGGCCCTCGCGGCCACCGTCCGCCAGCTCGGCGAGGCCGAGCAGCGCCGCGCCGACGCCCTGCACGGGGCCCTGCTCGACCAGCGCGCCGCCCTGGACGCCGAGGCCGAGCGCGCCGCCGCCCTGGAGGCCGAGCGCCTGGCCACCCTGCGCGCCGAGCAGGGCAAGCTGATGGCGCGGCTGGAGTCCCTGGCCGTCGCCCAGCGCGAGGCCGAGGCCGAGCTGCTGACGCAGGTGGGCGAGGCGTCGGGCTCCCACGCCGAGGTCCTGCGGGCACAGACGTCCGACTTGCTGTTGGAGATCAAGGGGTTGGGCGCCCGGCTCGCGGAGTCGGGGGCCACCCAGGCCGAGGCGCTGCGGGCGTCGGACGCCGCGGCGGCCGAGCGCCAGGCCGGGCTGGCCGAGCGGCTGGCGCGCCTGGAGACGGAGCGCCTCGACCGGCTGGAGCAGGCCCAGACGGCCCTGCTGGCGCGGCTGGCCGACCAGGACGCGGCCCGCGACGCCGCCCACGCCGCCCTCGCCGCCCGGCTGGAGGCGGGGGCCGAGGCCCAGGCCGCCGTCGCCCGCGCCGAGCTGGCCGCCGCGCGGGAGGCCTTCGCCGAGCTGGCCACGCGCCTGGGGGCCTCCGAGGCCCAGCGCCTCGCCCGGCTGGAGTCGGAGTTCGGGGCCGTCATCACCGCCCTCGGCGGGCTGCAGGATCACCTCACCCTGGCCGAGCGGCAGCGGGCCGAGGCCCTGCGCGCCGACTTCGCCGGCCTGCTGGACGCCCTGCGCGCCGCCGAGGCCCGGCAGCTCGCCACCGAGCGCGCCCGGGCCGACGTGGCCGTGGCCCAGACGAAGGCCCTGTCGGTGGCGGCGGCCGAGGGCGTCGAGGCCCTCCAGGCGCCGCTGCAGAGCATCGTCGATCGCATCGAGGGCGCCGTGGTCACGCTCACGGCCGCCGAGCGCCAGCGGGCCGAGTCGCTGAACGACCGCCTCGACGCGGTGGTGGGGCAGGTCCAGGCCATCACGACGCGGCTGGAGCGCGCCGAGCAGGAGCGCGTGTCGGCCTTCGCGGCCGCCGTGGACCGCCTGCGGGCCGCCACCGAGGTGGCCGCGACGGAGACGGCGCAGCGCGGCGCCGCGCTGGTGGAGCTGGCGCGGGCCTGGCGGTCCGAGCTGGACGAGGCCGAGGGCCGCACGGCGGCGCGGCTGGAGCGGTCGGCGGGCACGCTGGCCGAGGCCCTGGCCACCCAGGTGAGCCGGTTCGACGCCGCCCAGCAGGTGCGGGCCGAGGGCACGGACGCCGTGGTCGACCGCCTGGGGGCGCTGGTGGCCCGGCTGGGCCAGGACGCCGACGAGCAGACGAAGCGCATCGCCGCGGGGGAGGCCGCCGCCCAGGCCCGGCTGGCCGCGCTGGCCGAGACGCTGGAGCGCACGCTCGTGACCCAGGCCGAGCGCCTGGCCGCCCTGGAGAAGCGGCTGGCCGACGCCCAGGGCACCACCGGCCGGGCGCTGGCCGAGCGGCTGGGGGCCCACGCCGAGGATCTGGGCGAGCGCCTGTCCGCCACGGGCCTCGTGGTGCGCGAGGCCGCCGATCTGCTGCGGGGCGGCGGCGCCGAGCTCTCCGCGGTGGCCGAGATGTTCACCGCCGCGGTGGATGGCTACCGCGAGACGAGCGAGCGGTCGCTGACGGCCCTCGCGCGGCTGGAGGAGGTCCTGGCCCGCACGGACACCGACGCGGTGGGCCGGATGGTGGGCGAGTACCTGGACCAGACGCGGGAGATCTTCGGGGACGCCGTGCGCTTCCAGCGCGAGCTCTTCACCGAGCTGCGCGCCGTGCTCCCGCCGCGGGGGGACGGCCCCCGGGCGCTGCGGGAGGGCGGATGATCGAGGAGCCCGAGGGCCTCGACGGCTCCGTCTGGATGACGTTCGCGGACCTGATGAGCGGGCTGCTCGGGGTCTTCGTGCTGCTCGTCGTCTGGATCGTGGTCTTCCAGGTCGATCTGGCCCAGCGGCTCGACGTGGCCCGGGAGGCCAGCGCCGAGGCCACCGCCCTGGCCGCCAGGGCCGAGGCCGCCCGCCAGGTCGAGGCCGAGCAGCGGATGATCCTGGAGGCCGAGCAGCAGAAGACCCGGGCCCGCATGGCCGATCTGGAGTCGGTGCTGGCCGGCAGCATCGCCGCGGGCCGCATCACCCTGGCCGAGGATGGCCGCATCGGCATCGCCGGCAACGTCCTTTTTGATTTGTATTCCGATGAGTTGCGGCCCGAGGGGCGGCAGGTGCTCGCCGATCTGGCGGTGCCGCTGGCGCGCTGGCTCGAGGCCCGCGACGAGCTGGTGATGGTGGGCGGCTTCACGGACGACCTGCCCATCCGCGGCGATCGCTACCGCGACAACTGGGAGCTGTCGGCGAAGCGCGCCCTGACGGTCGTGCGCACGCTGGCCGCCGACGGGGTGCCCGCGAGCCGCCTGTTCGCGGCCGGCTTCGGCGACTCGCACCCCGCCGTGCCCAACGTCGACGAGGCCAGCCGGGCCCGCAACCGCCGGGTGGAGATCGTGCCCCAGCGGAGGGAGCGGTGAAGCCGCCGGTGGCCGACCGGCTGGCGGCCCTGCGGGCGGCCGGCGCCGCCGTCTACGACGCGGCGGGCCTGCGGTTCGTGGAGGCGCTGCTGGAGCGGGCCGCCGCCCTCGATGGCGAGGCGTCCACCCGCCTGCACGCCCGGGCCGAGGCGCGCCTGGACGCCCTGGCCGAGCGGCTGTACGCCGACCGCTCCGTGGCCCGGGCGCTGCTCGCGACGCTCCAGGCCGCCGACGCCGACCCCGACGGGGAGTACGCCACCGCCTGCGCGACCGGGGACTACCGCCGGCTGCTGCGCGAGGCCGAGCTGGCCCTGCAGCGCGCGCGCAGCGAGGGCGGGCGCCCGGATCGCGAGCGCCTGATGCGGCTGTGCGGGCAGGCGCGCCACCAGGGCCTGCGGCTGCCCGCCGAGGTGGAGGCCGCGCTGACGGCCGAGGCGCCCGGGGCCGCGCGGCGCGCCGCCGATCAGCTCGCCCAGGCCCTCTTCCGCCACGTCATCACCGACGCCCGCGGCACCGTCAGCCTGGCCCGGGCCGCCGACCGCCTGCCCGCCGCCATCGGGCCGTACAACGCCGCGGCGCTGGCCGGCCAGGTGCTCGCCGCCGCCGAGGCCCTCTCCCCCGCCTGGCTGCGCACGCTGCTCACCAGCATGGAGGATCTGGGCGCGCTCCACGTCCTGCCGGCGCCGCCGCCCCCGCGCCGCCGCCGCCGATGAGCCTGCGGGCCCACCTCGACGCCCTGCTGGCCGACTGCGACCTGGACCGCCACCGGGCCGCCGATCCCGTCGCCTTCGTGCACCGCTTCCAGGCCCCGGCCGACCAGGAGGTCGTCGCCCTCTTCGCCGCCTGCCTGGCCTACGGCCGCGTCGACCTCATCCGCCGCGCGCTGGTCGACGCGGTGGGCCGCATGGGCCCCGCCCCGGCCGCCGCCGCCCGCGCCGACGATCCCGCCGCCGCCCGGGCGCGCTTCGCCGGCTTCGTGTACCGCGTCACCCGGGGCGAGGACCTGGCCCGGCTCTGGATCGGCGTCGGCGCCCTGCTGCGGCGATTCCCCAGTCTGGGCGCGGCCTTCCAGGCGGGCGACGATCCGGGCAGCCCCGATCTGCGGCCCGCGCTGGTGCGCTTCCACCAGGCGCTCGGGGCCCCGACGGCGGACGATCCCCCCCGCCGATCGTACAAGCACCTGGTCGCGAGCCCCGGGGGCCCCAGCCCGGTCAAGCGCCTCAACCTCTTCCTGCGCTGGATGGTGCGCGGCCCCGACGCCGTGGATCTGGGGCTGTGGGCCGCCCTCGATCCGGCGCGCCTCGTCATCCCGCTCGACACCCATGTGCACCGCATCGGGCGGTACCTGGGCCTGACGGCGCGGACGCGGCCGGACTGGCAGACGGCCGCCGAGATCACCGCGGCGCTGCGGCGCCTCGACCCGGCCGATCCGCTGCGCTACGACTTCGCCCTGGCCCACCTGGGCATCAGCGGGGCCTGCCCCAGCCGGCGGGTGCCGGCCATCTGCGCCGACTGCCCGCTGGAGCGCATCTGCCGCCTCGACGAGCGTGGCCAGGCGGCCCGCGCCCTCAGCGCCGGCTGAGCGTCACGTCCAGCAGGGCCTGGAGGCCCGCCGGATCGTCCACATGGACCCAGTGGCCCGCGTCGGGGAGCACGTGCACGTCGATGGGCAGCGTGGCCAGGCGGGTGAGGGTGGCGGCGTCCCAGCGGTCGCTGCGGCCGGCGCGCAGGAGGTGGACCCGGGTGGCGCCGGGCGCGGCCAGGAAGTCCCAGAGATCCGTGCGGAAGTAGTCGGCCAGCAGGGCCTCCACCACGTCGAGGTCCGGCTTCCAGACGAGGCCGGCGGCGGTGCGCGCCACGTTCGTCGTCATCCAGGCGGCGATGCCGGTGCCGAACCCGCGGTCGAGGAAGTGGGCCGTCACGGCCTCGCGGCTGGCGAAGGGCGGCGCCAGGGCGCGGGTGGCCGCGATGACGCGGGGCACCTCGTGGTCGACGCCGGGATCGGCGGCCCCCGGCGGGGCGTCGAGCACCCAGGCGTCGTCTACGCCGTACGTCCGGGCGTAGACCAGCGCGACCTTGCCCCCGAAGGAGTGGCCGATGACCACCTGGGGGGCGCCCACCTCGGCGGCGAGGGCCGCGAGGTCGTCGGCGCAGGCCGCGACGGTGTGGGGCGGCTCGCCGGACGGGCTGGCGCCATGGCCGCGGAGGTCCGGCAGGACGAAGCGCCAGGTGGGGTGGCGGGTCGCGAGGCTGCGCGCCAGGCCGCCCAGGTTGCCGGCCTGGCCGAGGATGCCGTGGAGGATGAAGGCCGTCGGGCCGGCGTCCGGGCCGACGACGCGGTGCGCGAGGGGTGTCATGGCGGCACCATGCCTCGGCGTCAGCGTCTTGTCACGGGTCAGGGGAGAAGGGGGGGAACCCCGGGCCGGCCCCGTGGGGGCGGGGCCCTGGCCCGGGGGGGGCGGCGCGAGCGCCGGCGGCGTCTCCTGGGGGGAGGAGGGCCGCCGGCCGGGGTTGCTCGCGTCGCTTGAGACCCTTCAGGGGAGAGGGAGCGGTTCGGGGATGCCTGAAGCGTCTCGGGGTGCTGAAACCCCGGCGCCTCCCGGCGTTCTTCCGCGGGGCCCGAAAAAAATTTCGGGAGACACGCAAGCCGCTGATTTCACGGCAGAAAGGCGAGCCGTCAGGTGTAGACCCACTCCAGCCAGCGGCCGATATCGACCACCTCGCGGCCGTGGAGGCCGTGGGCGGCGGGGTAGGTGCGCCAGTCGACCGCCAGCCCGGCCCCGCGGAGGGCCTCGGCCGAGCGCTGCCCCAGGATCGGCGGGACCACCATGTCGTGGGTGCCGTGGCAGAGCAGGAACGGCGTGGGGCGGTTGGCGGCCACCGCCTCCAGGGCGTCGGGCCGGGCCAGGTAGGCCGAGAGGCAGAGGACGCCGGCCAGGCGCTCGGTGTGCCGCAGGCCGACGTCCAGGGCCATCGCGCCCCCCTGGGAGAACCCGGCCACGACGATGCGGCTGGCCGGCACGCCGCGGGCCCGCTCGGCGGCGATCATCGCCTCGACGGCCAGGCGGGAGCGCTCCATGCCGGCGGCGTCCACGTGGCGGTCGATGCTCAGCTCGAGGATGTCGTACCAGGACGGCATGACCATGCCGCCGTTGATGGTGACGGGCTGGTGAGGGGCGTGGGGGAAGAGGAAGCGCAGGGACACGCCCAGGCGCAGCTCGGGCACGATGGGCTCGAAGTCGTGGCCGTCGGCGCCCAGGCCATGCAGCCAGATCACCGTCCCGACGGGATCCGTGCCCGTGACCACCTCCACCCGCTCGAGGGGCGCCGCGTTCGCCATCGTCTCCTCCCCAGGCCGCCGGCACCCGAGCGCGGGCGCCGGCGGCACGATACCCGAGGCCCTGGGCCAGCGCTCGCGTTTCCGTCGGCGGGCGCGGTAGGCTGAGCGCCGGTCAGTACGGAGGCGGCATGGGACGGCGCGCCCGCTCCCCCGAGGCCCGGGAGGCCCGGCGGGATCACATCATCGCGGCGGCGGCGGCGGTCTTCGCCGAGCGGCGGTACCCGGCCGTGAGCATGGCCGAGGTGGCCGCGCGGGCGGGGGTGGCGAAGGGCACGCCGTACCTGTACTTCCCGACGAAGGAGGCCCTGTTCCTGGAGCTGTACCTGCTGCGGATGGGGGCCTGGATCGACGGGCTGGACGCCACCCTCGCCCCGCTGGCGGGGCCGGGGGCCGTGGCGAAGGGCCTGGCGGCGAGCCTGGCGGCCCACCCCGACGTGGTGCGGCTGGTGGCGCTGCTGCACGGCACCCTGGAGCAGAACGTGGAGGCCGCGGACGTGGTGGTCTTCAAGCAGGCCGCCGCGGCGCAGCTCGAGCCCCTGGTGCTGCTGCTGGAGGCCAAGGCCGGCCTGCCGGCGGGGCAGGGGGTGGCGTGCCTGACGGCCATCCGCGGGCTGGTGGTGGGCCTGGCCCAGATGGCGTCGCCGGCCCCGGCGGTGGCGGCGGCCCTGGAGGCGATGGCGGGCCTGCGCGTCGACTTCGAGGCCACCCTGGCGGGGGCCGTGGAGGCGCTGCTGGTGGGCTGGCCCCGCTAGCGGGCGGCCACGCGGCCCTCGACCCACTCCACGAAGCGGATGCCCACGCGGGTGCCGGAGAGCGCCTCGATCTCGCGGATGCCGGTGGGGCTCGTCACGTTGATCTCGGTCAGGTAGTCGCCGATGACGTCGATGCCCACGAAGGACAGGCCGTCGGCGCGCAGGCTCGGCCCCAGGGCCTCGCAGATGGCGCGGTCGCGGGGCGTGAGCTCCGTGGGCACCACGGTGCCGCCCACGTGGATGTTGCCGCGGTGGTCGTCGCCGCGGGGCACCCGCAGGATGGCCCCCTGGGCCTCGCCGTCGATGAGGATGATGCGCTTGTCGCCCTCGCGCGCGGCGGGCAGGTAGGCCTGGGCCATCACCCAGCGGGTGCCGTCCTCGGTCAGGGCCTCCAGGATGCTGGCGACGTTGCGGTCCTCCTGGGCCAGCAGGAAGATGCCCTTGCCGCCGTGGCCGTCCACCGGCTTGACGATGAGGGGCTCGCGGCGCGCGGCCAGCCAGGCCCGGATGCGGGCCGCGTCCCGCGTCACCATCGTCTCGGGGATGAGCGCCGGGAACTGCAGGGCGTAGAGCTTCTCGTTGGCCGAGCGGACGCCGGCGGGCTCGTTGAGCACCAGCGCCCGGGTCAGATCGAGGATGTAGGTGGCGTGCAGGTAGGCCCGATCGACGGGCGGATCCTTGCGCATCCACACCGTGTCGAAGTCGTCGAGGGCCAGGTCCTCCAGCTCGCCCAGGTGGGCGAAGTCGGCCTTGCGGTGGAAGACCTCGACCGCGCGGGCGAGGGTGGCGGCCTGCCCGCCGGGGCGGACGTAGAGCTGGTCCTGCGTGCAGTACCAGACCCGGTGATCGCGCTCCTGGGCGGCGAGCATGAAGCCGAACGTCGTGTCCTTGTCGACATCGACGGCGCCCAGGGGATCCATGACGATGAGGATTTTCATGGCGATGAGGGTACTCCCTGCCGGGTGGCGAGCCCAGCGTCCATGGACCCAGGGACGTCGGCTCGGGTAGTTTGCGGCGGCGGAGGTGAAGATGCGCGAAGTCGCTGCAGTGGTGCTCCTGATCTGCGTGGTGGGGCTGGCGTGGGCCGAGCCCCCGGCGGCGCCCGCGTCGGCGCCCAGCGAAGCCCCGGCGTCGGCGGCGGCGCCCGCGTCGGCCGCCGCACCGGGGAGCGAGCGGCCCCCGACGGTGGCGGTGCCGGTGGAGGCCGACTGGCAGGCCCGGGCCCTGGCGTGGTTCAAGGACGCCGACACGGAGAAGGCCCGCAAGGCCGCCATGCGGGAGGCCGGCCGCGCCATCAAGCAGCCGTGCCGCTACTGCCACACCCCCGACTGGCAGGGCTACACCGAGGTCCAGCCCGTCGCCCGCCAGATGATGGCCCTGTCGGTGGAGAACGGGGTGACCTGCGCGGACTGCCACGTCGGCAAGGGCGAGCTGACCCACCTGGGGGAGGAGGCCCGGCCGATGTGGGCCCTGGCCCATGAGCGCAAGCAGTTCTGCGACGCCTGCCATGTGCCGCAGACGCGGTTCAAGCAGCTCACCGACGCCGGCCGCGCGTTCGAGGCCGAGAGCAAAGCCCAGAAAAAGCCTTGAAGTTCGAGATCTTGCCCAATCAGGGCAGGGGGCGGCGCTCCAGCCAGTCCAGGCGGACGCGCACCGTGCGGGCCAGCTCGCCGGGGTGGATGACCGTCAGGAAGATGGCCTCCCCCGGGGCGCGGCTGCGGATGTAGCCCAGCAACTCGTCGCGCAGGGCGATGCGCCGCCCGTCGACCCCGGTGATGAGGTCTTCGGGGCGCAGGCCCACGTCCTCGGCGGGTCCGCCGGGCACGATCTGGCTGATCATGACCCCCTCGGTGCCCCCCGGGAAGCGGCGCAGGTAGTGATCGGGCTGCTCCCAGAGCTCCTCGATGGCCACGCCCAGCGAGGCGGTGCGGGCGTCCTCGGCGCGGTGCAGCAGCGACCGGATGGCCTCGACGGGGGCCATGTAGGCGACGCCGACGTGGGTGCCGCGCGAGTGCATGAGGCCGCTCTGCACCCCCACCACGTCGCCGTTGGGCAGCATCCACGGGCCACCCGAGGTGCCGGGCGGCGACAGGCCGGACAGGTGCATGATGCGGATGTAGCGCTGCTCTTCGGGCAGGTACTCGAACGTGAGGCCGTCTCGCGCGACCATGCCGGAGAAGAGGACCTTGTGGCGGTAGAGGGGCGTCCCCATCAGGAAGACCTGGCTGGCCGCGGGGGGCATGGCCTCCGCGAGGTCCAGCGTCGGCCAGGGCGTCCGATCCGCCGTCACCAGCTTGATGAGGCCCAGGTCATGGCCCAGATCCAGCGCCACCACCTCGGCGGCCACGCGGCCACGCTGGGTGCGCGCCTCGATGCGGCGGCCGGGGGACTGCACGACGTGGGCGGCGGTCATGGCGTAGCCGCCCGGGCTCACGAGGAAGCCGGTGCCGTTGAGGTGGTCGTCCACCAGGATCTCGATGACCGCCTCGGAGGCCCGGGCGTACATCGGCGGCTGGCTGACCTCGCGCGCGGCCGCCATGGCCGTGGGGCCCGACGTGGGCGAGAAGGTCGGCCGCAGCCACGTCTCGAGGGACGCCTGCACCTGCTCCCAGACCCCGAGGGGCCGCCCCATCGCGGGGGTCGTGGCCAGCAAGACTGTCATGATAAGTTGGAGCCGACGCATGGCGGCCACCCTACACGGGTCGACTACCGGGTGGAAGCGCTCAACGCGCCGTCAGGCGTCGCTCCCTGTCCGTTTCTGCCACGGCGCCGGAGGCAGCAGGCCACCCCATGACCGGGACTGACGAAGCCACCGGGGCGAGTGTCCGCCTGGGAGTGTTCGAGCTGCTGGGACCCGTCGGCAGCGGCGCGATGGGCGTGGTCTTCCGGGGCCTCCACGGCCCGTCGGGGACGCCGGTGGCGGTGAAGGTGCTGTCGGCCGATCACGCAGACGCCGCGTCCCGCGAGGCTTTTCGGCGCGAGGTGCAGACGGCGGCGGGGCTGCGGCACCGCCACATCGTGCCCGTCCTGGACCACGGCACGGTGCCGGCGGGCACGGTGGGCCTCGACGCGGGCGTGCCGTACCTGGTGATGGCGCTGGGGGAGTCTTCGCTGCTGCGCACCGCGCGGCGGCTGAGCTGGCCAGCCATCGCGACGCTGCTCTTCCAGCTCCTCGACGCCCTGGCCCACGCCCACGCCCGCGGCGTCGTGCACTGCGATCTGAAGCCCGAGAACGTGCTGCTGCTGCGCGAGGGGGGCGAGGCGCTGCCGGCGCTGACCGACTTCGGCGTGGCCCACGCCTTCCGGGCGGTGGACGCGACCATCGGCATCACGCGGGTGCGCGGGACGCCCCAGTTCATGGCGCCGGAGCAGTTCGTCTCGCCCCGCGACATCGGGCCGGCGACCGACCTGTATGCCCTCGCGTGCATGACCTACGAGATGGTGTGTCGGCGGCTGCCCTTCGAGGGGCAGAGCGCGCTGGCGCTGGGCATGGCCCATGTGCGCGGGCCCAGGCCGGCCCTCGACCCGGCGATGCCGGTGCCGCCGGAGCTGGCGGGCTGGATCGACCGGATGCTCTGCCCGGACTGGCGCGGACGTTTCGCGGGGGCGGCGGAGGCGGCGGCGGCGCTGGCCCGGTTCGCGGCGCCGGGGCCGGCCACCCTGCTCGCCGGCACGCCGGGCACCCCCGCCGCGACCGTGGAGCTGGCGGCGTTCCCGACGCTGCCGATGCTGGCGCCCGTGGCCGCCGAGGCCCCGACCGCCGCGGCCCCCGCCGCCGACCGCGCCCCCCTGCCCCCCTCGTGGCGGCGCCCCGCCGAGCCCCCGGCCCCCACGCTGGCGGGCGTCGGCCTCTTCGGCCTGCGGGCCCCGCCCTTCGTCGCCCGGGAGGACGAGCGCGACCTGCTCTGGGAGCGCCTGCGCCGCGTGCACCAGGACGGCGGGGTGCAGGTGGTCGTGCTGCGCGGGGCGACGGGCACGGGCAAGAGCCGCCTGGCCGAGTGGATCGCCCAGCGCGCCGACGAGGCCGGCGGCGGCCGCCTGTTCTTCACCCACCACGCCGAGGCCCCCACCGGCGCCCATGGCATCCCGGGCCTGCTGCGGCGCGTGATTCGCTCGACCGGGGGCGACGATCTGCAGCGCGTCTGCCGCCTGCGCGGGGGCGACGAGCCGGCGGCGCGCGACGGCTTCATCCTGGCGGAGGCCGGCCTGAACCTGGCCGGCAGCCAGCCGCCCGTGCGCCGCCACGCGGCCACGCTGGACTGGCTGGCGGCCGTCGCCCGGCCGCGGCCGATGGTCTTCTGGCTCGATGACTGCCACTGGGACCGCGACACCCTCGACCTGGTGCTGGCCCTGCTGGACCGCCCCGACGCCCAGGCCCTGGCCCTGCTGGTCGTGCGCGACGACGACGCCGTGGACGCCGCGGTGGCCGAGCGGCTGGCGCGGGTCGAGGCCGACGCGCGCACGACGGTGCTGCGGCTGCCTCCCCTCACCCGCGAGGCCCACACCGCGCTCGTCCAGGGCCTGCTGCCCCTGTCGCCGGCGACGGTGGCGGACGTGGTGGCCCGGACGGACGGGCACCCCCTCTTCGCGGTGCAGGTGGTGGGGGCCTGGGTCGAGCAGGATCTGCTGCGCCCCACCGCGGACGGCCTCGCGCCGCCGGCCGAGGCGGCCGCCGTCCTGCCCGACGACATCCACGCGCTGTGGTCGCGGCGGCTGGCCGACGCCGCCCGCCGCCTGGGGACGCCCGCCCGCCTGGCCCTGGAGCTGGCCGCCGTCCTCGGCCCCGACGTGCACCTGGACGAGTGGCAGGAGGTGGCGGCCACCGCCGCGGTGCCAGTCGACGCCGACCTGGTGGAGGATCTCCAGCGCCTCGGCCTGGCCCGCCGCACGCCCGATGGCCTCGCCTTCACCCACCGCCTGCTCTGGGAGAGCACCCTGCGCCAGCTCGCCGAGGCGGACACCCTGGGGGGCCACCACGCCCGCTGCGCCCGGGTGCTGCAGCGCCGCCTGCACCGCTTCGGCATGGGCGCCCGGGTGGCCGAGCACTGGCTGGCCGCGGGGCGACCCGCCGAGGCGGTGCCCGCCCTGCTGGCGGCGGCCCGGCAGTTCGCCGCCCACAACCACGGCACCAGCGCCGAGCGCCTGCTCGACCGCCTCGACGCCGTGCTCGACGCCCTCGCCGCGGCCCCCGACGACCCCCGCCGCATGCAGAGCGAGCTCCTGCGCATCATGCCCCGCTTCGCCGCCGGCGACCTCTCGGCCCTCGACCGCCTGGCCGTGGTCGAGGCCGCCGCGCGCCGGCACGGGCTGGAGGCGGAGCTGGGCACCATCCAGCGCATCCGGGGCGTCATCGCGCGCACCCGGGGCGCCTGGCCCGAGGCGGACCGCCTGCTGGCCGACGCCGAGGGCCGGCTGCGCGCCGCGGGGGAGTGGGAGCAGGCGGGCCGCGCGGCCCTGGGTCAGCTCTTCCTGCGGCAGCGCGAGGGCGATCTGGTGGCCGCGATGGACTGCCTGCGGCGCGCCGTGGCCGACTTCAAGCAGGCCCACGAGACGCAGTGGCTCCTGACCGCCCGCTACGAGCAGGGGCGCCTGCTCTTCCACACCGGCGACCTGGCGGCGGCCGTCGAGGTGGCCGAGGAGGTCATCGCGGGGGCGCTGCGCATCGGCGACGAGACGAACCAGGCCCGGGCCCTGGTGCTGCGCGCCGACGTGGACCGGGTGCGCGACCGCCTGGGCGCGGCCGAGGTGGCCTACCGCGAGGCCGGCGCCATCTACGCTCGCCTGCGCAACCTGAACCACCTGCTCACCGCCGGCGAGCTCGCCGCCGTGGCCTTCCTGCGCGGCCGCTTCGCCGAGGCCGCGGATCTGGCCGCGCGCTGCCAGGCCGATCTGGCCCCCACGCCCTACGCCCGGATGTTCTGGCCGCTGCCCCTCTTCCAGGCCGTCGAGGCCTGGCGCCAGGGCGAGGCCGCGCGCGCCGAGGCGCTGGTCGACGCGGGCCTCGGCGCGGCGGCCGAGACCGTCATGGCCACGCGCGCCTATGTGCACCTGGCCGAGCGCGTCGCCGCCGCCCTCGTCAGCCTGGGCGCCCGGCCCCTCGCCACCCGCGTCGCCACCCGCACGCGGCAGTGCTACGAGGCCCTCGGCGACGTGCACAGCGCCCTGCGCGTGGCGGCCTTCGAGGATGATTCATGAAGGATCTCGGGCCCTTCACCCTCGGCGACCCCCTGGGCCGGGGGGCCATGGGCCAGGTCTTCGCCGGCGTGCACCGCGCCTCCGCGCAGCCCGTCGCCGTGAAGGTCCTCGCCGCCCGCCACGCCGACGCCGACCAGCGGGCGGCCTTCCGCCGCGAGGTGCAGGCCGCCGCCGCGCTGCACCACCGCCACGTCGTCCCCCTGCACGACCACGGCGCCGTGCCCCCCGGCGTCCCGGGCCTGCCCGCCGGCGCCCCCTACCTGGTCATGGCCCTGGCCGAGGCGGGCTCGCTCTTCCCCCTCGTGCACCGCCTCGACTGGCCGGCCATCGCGACGCTGCTCTTCCAGCTCCTCGACGCCCTCGCCCACGCCCACGCCCGCGGCGTCGTGCACTGCGACCTCAAGCCCGAGAACGTCCTGCTGCTGGCCGAGCCCGACGGCCTGCGCCCGGCCCTCGCCGACTTCGGCATCGCCCGCGCGCTGCACGCCGACGCCGCCGCGGAGGGGGTGCGCGGCACGCCCCAGTACATGGCCCCCGAGCAGTTCACGGCCCCCCGCGACATCGGCCCCGCCACCGACCTCTACGCCCTCGGCTGCGTGGCCTACGAGCTGGTCTGCCGCCGCCTGCCCTTCCAGGCCCAGAGCCCGCTGGGCTTCGGGGTGGCCCATGTGCAGGCCCCCCGCCCGGCCCTCGCCCCGGCGATGCTGGTGCCCGCCGACGTCGGCCCCTGGATCGAGCGCCTGCTGCACCGCGACCCCCGGGGCCGCTTCCCCGGCGCCGCCGAGGCGGCCCACGCCCTCGCCCGCTTCGCCACCCCCGCGCCGGCCAGCCTCCCCCAGCCCCCGTCCGCCGAGGCGGGCCGGGACACCTGGATCGCCCTGGCCGGCCTGCCCACCACCGCCCTCGACGGGCCGCCGACCACCGCCGATGGCGGGTGGGACGTCCCCGCCGCCCCGATGGACGCCGGCCCCGCCGACGCCGCCGAGCGCGTCCCCGTGCCCCCCACGTGGCGCCGCCTCGATCCGCCCCGCCACGCCAGCCTCGTGGGGGCGGGCGCCGGCCTCTTCGGCCTGCGGCCCGTCCCGTTCGTGGGCCGCGCCGCCGAGCGCGACGCCATCTGGGCCGCCCTGCGCGACGCCGCCGACGGCCCCCGCGTGGTGGTGCTGGAGGGCGAGGCGGGCACCGGCAAGAGCCGCCTGGCCCAGTGGATGTGCCAGCGCGCCGACGAGGTGGGGGCGGGCCGGGCCTTCACCCTGCGCCACGGCCCGGTGGCGGCCCCGGCCCATGGCGTGCGCGGGCTGCTGCGGCAGCTCCTCCAGCCGCGGGGGGACGACGCCGCCCGCGTCGCGCGGCTGCGCGGGGCCGCCGAGCCCGACGAGCTGGACGCCGCGCTCCTGCGCCTGGCGCTGGGCGAGGACGACAACCGCGCCGAGGCCAGCCGCCACCGCGTGACGCTGGACTGGCTGCTCGCCGTGTCGGCCCCGCGCCTGCCCGTCCTGTGGGTCGACGACGCCCAGTGGGGCCACGAGGCGCTGGGCCTCGTCCAGGCGCTCCTGGCCCGCGGCGACGCCCCCGCCCTGGTGCTCATCACCGCGCGCGCCGACCTGGAGAGCGCGGAAAACACTCGCCTTTCTGCCATCAAGGCCCACCCGCGCGCGCAGACGCTGGCCCTCGATCCCCTCGACGCGGGCAGCCACCTCGCGCTGGTGGAGCGGCTGCTGCCCCTCGCGCCCGACGTGGCCCGGCACCTGGCGGCCCGGACGGAGGGCCACCCCCTCTTCGCCGTGCAGCTCGCCGGCGCCTGGCTCGCGGCGGGCCACCTGCGCCCCGGCCCCGCCGGCCTCGAGCTGGACGCCGCGGCCGCCACCCTGCCCGAGGACGCCCACGCCCTGTGGACGGCCCGCATCGCCCAGGTCGCGGCCCGCCAGGGGGAGGAGGCCCGCCTGGCCCTGGAGCTGGCCGCCGCCCTCGGCCCCGACGTCGACGCGGGCGAGTGGAAGGCGGTGGCCGCCGAGGCCGCGATCACCGCCGACGGCCTGCTGGCCGACGCCTTCCTGCGCGCCGGCCTCGCCCGCGCCACCGGGGACGGCTGGGCGTTCGCGCACGGGCTCATCCGCGAGAGCGTCCTGCGCCTCGCCGCCGAGGCCGGCCGCCTGCCGGGCCACCACCAGATCTGCGCCCGCGTCCTGAGCCGCCGCCGGGCCGGGGCGCGCCACGCCGAGCGCGTCGCCGATCACCACCTGGGCGCTGGCGCCCCCGAGCGGGCCATCGAGCCGCTCATCGCCGCCATCAGCGATCGCGTGGAGCGGGCGGCCTGGAACGACCTGCCCCGCCTCTTCGCCCGGGTCGACGCCCTGCTCGCCGACGCGCCAGCCACGGATCCGCGCCGCGTGCGCGTGGACACCCTGCGCATCACGCCCCTCTTCGGCCTGGCCCGCGCCGACGAGGCCGAGGTCATCCTCGATCGCACCGAGGCCGCCGCCCGCGGGCTGGGCATGGCCGCCGAGGTGGGCGAGCTGTGCCGGCTGCGCGGCGTGATGCTGCGCAACCGGGGCGAGGTGGACGCCGCCATGGCCGTGCTGGCCGAGGCGGAGGATCGCTGCGCGGCCGCGGGCGAGCCGACGCGCGCCGGCCGGGCCGCCCTGGGCCAGGCGGATGGCCACCGCCGCCGCCGGGAGGCCGCCGCCGCCCGCGCCGCCATCGAGCGCGCCCTGGCCTGGTTCGCCACCGCCGGCGACGCCTTCTGGACGCGCACCGCCGAGGTGGAGCTGGCCATCCTGCACCTCAACGCCGGCCGCCTGGACGCCGCCATCCGCCTGTGCACCGAGGTCGAGGCCCGCGCGCGGCGGGTGGGCGACGAGACCGTCATGGGCCGCACGCTCATGTACCGCGGCCGGGCCGAGCTGCTCGGCGGCCAGCTCGACGCCGCGGTCGACTGCCTGCACCGCGCCCGCGCCACGCTCCAGCGCGCGGGCAACCTCAACGCCATGCTCATCCTGGGCGATCTGGCCGTGGCCGCCCTGCTGGCCGGCGACGACGACGCCGCCGTCGCCCGGGCCGAGGCCTGCGACGCGGAGCTCGGGCCCACCTCCTTCCAGGGGGAGAAGCCCGTCGCCCACCTCATCCGGGTGGCCGTCGGGGCCGAGCGCGGCGCCCCCGACGTCGAGGCCCTGCTGGCCGAGGCTGAAGACTGGCTCGTGCGGCCCCAGGCCAGCGTCGACCTGGCCGTCATCGCCGACCGGCTGGCCGCTCGCCTGCGGGCCGGGGGGCGCGGGGCGCTGGCCGGGCGGATCGCCCGCCTCGCCGCCGCGGAGTGGGCGACCATTGGCGAAGAAAATCCCTTGCGATCCAGCAGTTAGCCGGTCGGGCTACGCCAGCCGCAGCGCCCCGCCCTCGCACACCCGCTCGTCGCCGAAGACGTCCCCGGGCAGGCCGAAGGCGTTCATGATCGCGATGAGCAGCCGGTTGTGGCTCTCGCCCTGGGGGTAGTCGAGGAAGCGCCCGGTGGTGAAGGCCCCGCCGCCGTTCCCGGCCAGCACGAACGGGATGTTGCGGACGGTGTGGTTGCCCTCGCCGATGTCGCTGCCCTGCAGGTAGACGACGCTGTCGAAGAGCGTCCCCTCCCCCTCGGGCGTCGCCTTGAGCTGGCGCAGCAGGTAGGCCGTCTGCTCGCCGAACCAGCCCAGGATGGCGTTGAGCTTCTCGCCGTGGCGGCCGTCGTCGTGGGAGAGCTCGTGGTGCTCGTACTGGTTGTAGAGCTGCCGCCGCTCGGCCTCGGTGGCGGCCTCGCGGGCGTCCTGCATGCCCGGCAGCCAGGGGAAGTAGCTGCCCCCGCCCCCCGCGTGGCGGTAGCAGATCGTCGCCACCCGCGTCGCGTCGCAGCGGAAGGCCAGCACCAGCAGATCGGCCATCGTCCGGTACCACCGCTCGTCGCCAGGCGGGGCCACGTCGAGCTCGGGCACCTCGCAGCGGTGGGCGAGGGCCAGGCGGCGCTCCACCTCGCGGATGGCGTCCAGGTGGATCTCGACGCGCTCCCGGTCGCGCCCGCTCAGGCGGGGGGCCAGGCGGCTGAAGTCCTCGGCGCTGCGGTCGAGGATGCTCTGGCGGCGGGCGATCTGGCGGGCGAGGGCCCCCGGCTCGGCCCCCGGCGGGCCGAAGAGCGCGGTGAAGACGTCCAGCGGCCGGGTGCGCGGCAGGCGCGGCCGGTTGGGGCCGTCCCAGGCCAGGCTGACGAGGGGGTGGGACTCCGTGGAGAGCTCCAGCGACCGCACCCGCGTGTCCTGGCCGATGAAGTCGGCGAGGTGCTGGTCGAGGGACTGACCGGTGGCGGCGTAGGGGCCGCTGTTGCCCCCCGAGATGGGCCGCCCGGTGAGCAGCGACATGCTGCCCTGCCAGTGGTTCGTGGCGGGGGCCAGCTCCACCGCCGTGTTGTGCACGCCGCGGAAGATGAGCAGGTCGTCGACGTGCTCGGCGAAGGGCGCCATGCCGCGGTTGAGCATGAGGCGGCCGTCCACATCGACGGCCGGGAACCAGTCGCGGGCCACCACGCCGTTGGGCACGAGGGCGCCGATGAACCGCTGCACGCGCACGCCGCCGGGGTCGAGCCGCACGCCCGTCGCCGGCCGCACCGGGCGGCCGTCGGGATCCACGCAGCCCGACATGGCGTCGAGGAGCGGCAGGCTGATGAGGGCGCCCGCGGCCCCGCGCAGGAAGGCGCGGCGGCTCAGGGGTCGGGTCGTCTTCAGGTTCGCCATGTCGTCCTCACCGCTCCCGGAACTGGTCGGCCGTGACGAGGGCCAGCAGCAGCGTCCGCAGGTGCCCGCCGCTGGCCCGGAAGCGCCGCCGCACGTCCGCCAGCAGGGCGGCGTCGGGGGCGCGCTCCTTGTGGCCGTGGGCGAAGCGCCACCAGTGCGTCGCCACGCAGTCCGCCACCTGGTCGCTGCCGGCGAGGCGCCGGGCGAGGGCCACGGGGCCGTCGAAGTCGCCGTCCACGTCGCTGCGGTACAGCGTCCCCGCCGTGGGGATGGGCCGGCCCCGCCGATCGGGGGCGAAGCGCCCGGTGGCGTCGAAGCCCTCGAACGCCTGGCCGATGGGGTTCATCAGCCGGTGGCACCCCAGGCACTCCGGGTTGCTCATCGTCTCCGCGAACGGGTCCGTCTCGTAGTCGGGATCGGCCGGATCGAGGAACGGCACGCTGGTGTCGACGCCCGGCGGCGGCGGCGGCACCCCGCCGCAGAGGAGCTGCTCGCGCACGAAGTGCCCCCGCAGGATGGGCGAGGTGCGGGTGCTCTGGGCGTGCACCGCCAGGACGCCGGGCAGCGTGAGGATGCCCGCCCGCACCGTGGGATCGAGGGCCACCCGGCTGAGCGGGGCCGGGGGCGCGTCCACGCCGTAGAGCCCCGCCGTCTCGGGCCCGACGAAGGCCTCCGGCGTCGTCAACAGATCCGCCAACGTCCCGTTCTCACGCAGGAAAACGTCGACGGCCAGCAGCTCGGCCTCCTCGCGCAGGGCGTCGCGCGCCCGGTCGAAGTCGGGGAAGAAGACGGCGTCCTTCTCGACCGTGGGGAGCTGGTCGATCCCGAGCCACTGCCCGTGGAAGTCGGCGATGGTGGCCGCCGCGCGGGGATCGTCGATCATCCGCGTGGCCTGCGCGCGCACGCCCTCGGCCGTGTCGAGCGCCCCGGAGGCCGCGGCCGCGAACAGCGCCTCGTCGGGCAGGGTGCGCCACAGGAAGTACGAGAGCCGGCTGGCGACGCTGTAGCCATCGACGGGCGTCCGCTCCACGCCGTCGGCGTCCACCCATGGGGCGCCGGCCTCCTCGACGCGGTAGAGCAGCGCGGGGGCGATGAGGACGTGCTGCAGCGCGAAGGTCAGGCCCGCCCGGTAGGCGTCGGCCGGATCCTCGGCGGCCCCGAGCCGGTAGCTCTCCAGGTACCGCTCCACCTGGGCCTCGTCGGCCGGCCGCCGGAACGCCCGGGGCAGGAACCCCACCAGGAACGCGCGGGCGCAGGCCTCCCCCGCCCCGGCGGCGTCCTCGCAGGGCGCGAGGGCCAGCAGATCGACCCGCGCGGTGACGGCCTCGGCCAGGGCCAGGTAGCGCTCGGCCAGCAGGTCGGGCACCGCCTGGGACTCGGCCTGGTTGTCGAAGCCCAGGGACTCCACGTCGGGGGGCAGCAGGTCCAGCGCGCCGCCGTCGTCGCCCAGCAGATCGCGCAGGGTGCTGGCCAGCTCGACGCGGCTCAGGCGGCGCAGCGGCATGGCCTCGGCGGCCGGCAGCGGCTCGGGCGGGGGGCCCGCGTCGGCCCCCGGCGCCCGGGCGTCCGGCCCCTCGGCCGCGTCGGCCGGGGGCGGGGCGGCGTCTTGCGCGCCCGCGTCCCGGGCGGCGTCTTCCCGCGCCTCCGCGTCGCCCGCGTCGGCGGGCAGCCCCGCGTCGGCGGGCGCGGCGTCCACCACCGGCTCGGCCGGCGCGCCCCCACCCCCGTCGTCACAGCCCCAGAGCGCCAGCGCCAGGAGCCCCCACGTCCACCTCATCGGTCGCACCCCTCGTCCAGCCGCCCGTCGCAGTCCTGGTCTCGCCCGTCCCCGCAGATCTCGTCGGCCCCCGGGTGCCGCGTCGCGTCCGCGTCGTCGCAGTCCTCGCCGCAGCTCGTCGCGCCGTCGCCGTCCGCGTCGCGGATCACCGGGCAGGGCGCCTCGCAGGCCACCGGCAGGGCTCGCTCGCAGGCCACGGCCGACCACGTGCCCGCCTCGGCGTCCGCCCGCACGCAGCGCCCGTCCGGGCTGCGCGCCGGCTCCCCGGCCGCCCAGCGCGGGGCCGCGGGGGCCTGCCCGTCCCAGAACCAGAGGAACTCGCCCGGGGCGAAGGCGTCGCTCAGGCCCAGCCAGTACGCCGGCGCGCCCGCGGCCGCCATCACGCCGTCCAGCCACGCCGCCTCGGCCGGCCCCTCCAGCTCCACCGCCACGCCGTCGAACGCCTGGCACTGGGCCAGCGCCTCGGCGTACGGGCGGGGCGTCAGGCAGAGCAGGTAGCGCCGCCCGTCGCGCACCCGCTCCACGCAGTCGGGGCAGCCCACCGCGTCGTCGGCCACCCCGGAGCAGTCCTGGTCCACGCCGTCCCCGCACACGTCGACCACCCCCGGGTGCCGGGCGGGGTCGGCCGGCGCGCAGTCGGCCTCGCAGAGGAAGCCGTCGCCGTCGGGATCGGGATCGGGGCCCAGCCGGCAGATCATCGCCGCGCCGGCCTCCTCGACGCGGGCCACGAGCGCCGCCGCCTGGGCCGCCTGGGCCTCCAGGATGACGGCGGCGGCCAGGCCGCGGCGCGGGTCGCGCTCGATGAACGGGGCGATGCGGGCGCCGAGGCCCACGTAGCGGCCGGGCAGATCCGCCTCGGTGACGGCCACGAGCAGGGCGCCGAGGGCCTGGTCATGGGCGGTCTGGCAGGCGGCGTCGGCCAGGCAGGCCCGCAGCAGCAGGCCGGAGCCCGTGTGCAGGCCGCCGGGGGCGTCGAGGGCCCGCTCGGCCCGGCCGGGCAGCAGCCGCGCGACGCCGTTGGGATCGAAGTGCACCGCCCAGCTCGCCCGCTCGAAGGTGTAGCCCCCGCGCAGGCCCCCCAGGATCTCGGCCGCGAAGAGCCCCTGCGCCCCCGGCCAGTCCAGCCGGTCGGCCGTGGCCTGCCGCAGCCGGTCGGGGTGGATGCCCGTCAGCACGGCGATGAGCGCCGCGAAGATGCGGCGGTCGGCCCCGTCGCCCAGCAGCACGCCGGCGCGCCGCTCCAGGCCGTTCTCGAAGTCCAACCCATCGGAAACACTGAAGATTTGATGCGTCGGCCCGAGCTCCCGCGCGGCGTAGGCGGCGTCCAGCCCCTCCACCGTCAGGTAGAGGCCGTAGTCGGCGGGGCCCTCGCCGGCGTCCAGCCGCACCCAGGCGAGGCCGGCCCGGGGCGTCGGCACCCCGGCGGCGCGGTAGAGCGCGAGGGCCAGCCAGCGGCTCAGGAACGCGCGGTCGCCCACGCGGGCGTCCAGCTCCAGCCGCGTGACGCCGAAGGGGCCGTCGCCGGGGGCGAACGTCAGGTCGAAGCTGGCCTTGCCCGCGAGGCTGCGGAAGACACCATCCCCGCCGGCCAGCGCCACCGTGCCGGGGGCCGGGGGGCCGGGCGCCTGCTCGTCGGGCGGCGTGAAGGCCACCCCGACGGGCACGGGCGTCCGCGGGTCGTCGGCCAGGCGGTCGCGGTCGGCCGGCGCCACGGTGAGCGTCAGCGTCGGCACGTGCCAGGCGTCGAAGAGGACGTCCTCGGGGGGACCCGGCGGGGCGTTGGGCGTGGCGCGGGTGTAGGCGGCCGCCTGCCAGTCGCCCGTGGCGTCGGGCAGGCGAGCCCAGGTGCCGTTCGGGCCCACGGCCTCGGGGACGACGGCGTCGGCCAGGCTGCCGTCCGGGCGCCAGAGCTGGACGGGCTCGCCGCAGCGGAGGGCGAACGTCACCCCGTCGCGGGCCTCGCGGGGGCCGGGGAAGGCGCGGTGGGCGTCGACGGCCATCCAGTAGCCCAGCGGCACGGTCCAGCGATCGTCACCGAAGCCCACCACCCAGTCGGCGAGGTCCAGGCCCTCGGGGGCCACGCTGACCACCTCGAACCAGCCCTCGCCGGTGCAGTCGACCTCGTTGAGGCGAATGTCCGGCGGGGGGGCGCCGGCGTCGGCCGGGGCGGCGTCGGGGGCGGCGTCCGGCGGGCTCGCGGCGTCGGGGGGGGCGCCATCGGGGGCGGGCGCCGCGTCTCGCGGGGGCCGCATGGCGTCCGGCGCGGCGTCGAGGAGCGGGTCGGCCGGGCGGGCGTCGACCGCCTGGGCGTCGCTCGCCGCCGCGTCCACCGCCGGGGCGCCACCGCCGCCCCCGTCACAGCCGACCAGCAGGCCGGGCAGCAGCCACCCCACCAACGCGCGCATCCGCACTCCCACGCTTGTGGGGGCAGCGTAGCAGCCTGCTCAGCGGTAGGGCAGGATCTCGACGCACTGCAGCCGGCCGGCCGCGTCGGAGGTGATGCGCAGCTCGTCCCCGCCGCGGATGGCGACGTCGCAGATGACGTGCCCGGACGGCACCGCCGCCATGAGGCCGTCCACCACCACCTCGGGCAGGTCGACGAGGGCGCTCTCGATGAGCGGCTCCACCATGTCCTCCAGGTCGGACGTGGACAGGCCGATGGCCGCCAGGAACGCCGTGTCCGAAATCCCCAGCACGTTCGCGGCGTTGACGATGAAGGTGTCCACCTCCACCCCGCCGATGTGGAAGCGCGCGTCCAGATCGCCGGTCAGGGTCGACGGCGTGTGATCCAGCTCCACGTCGATGTCCAGGTCGAGGCCGGTCAGCCGCACGGCCACGCCGTTGACGGGCAGGATGGCGTCGAGCGTGCCCTGCAGCGCCCGCTCGTTGAGCCCCGACGGGCAGCTCACGTCCGCGGAGACGGTGGCGTCGACGACGTGGGCCCGGCTCGGGAAGTCGTAGTCGATGTAGAAGGACGGCTTGCCGTCGTGGGTCCGCCAGCGCGTCTCCTGGTTCAGCAGCCGCAGCCGGTGCAGGTCGACGATGACGTGGAAGTCGATCTCGCAGTTCTGCATGGGCCAGGGCACGTCCGAGAAGACGAAGTGGGAGTTCACGAGCCGGCTCGGGATGGTGCCGCCCAGGTCGATGGGATCCTCGGCGCCGAGCAGGAAGACGACGGCGTCGCCCTCCGCGGTCTGGGTGTCCTGGACGCCGCAGCCGTCGAGCATGCTGATGCTGGTGAGGCCCGGTGTGAGGTCGAGGGGCTCGGTGCAGGTGTTCCAGACCTCGGCCAGCCCGTCGTGGAAGCGGTCGTCGAAGTCGGTGTGCGTCACGCTGTGGACGGTGGCCTGGTCGGAGAAGGTGTCGCAGCCGGTGGTGGCGCTGGCGGTGATGGCGAGGAAGGCGAGGGCGAGGGTGCGCATCGTGAAGCTCCTGGGCTGGCCCGGTGTCCGGGCGGGGTCGGCCAGGGTCTTCGCGGGCAGGGCCCGGCGTCTGACAAGCGCGGCGCTATTCGAAGGCGATGCAGTAGCCCTGAGGCGAGCCATCGACGGGCTGGCAGGCGAAGTTCGGGGGGCAGTCCGCCTCGCGGTTGCAGGGCGCGGTGCAGACGGCGGCGTTGGGCTCGGCGTCGTCGAGGGCGCAGGTGAGGGAGGGGCACTGCGGGGTGTTCGGGCGCGCGGCCTCGCCGGCGCAGCGGTAGCCCGCCATGGCCAGGCAGACGCCCGAGCGGCCGGGGTCGCCGGTGTTCAGGCCGTCGAGGCGGCTGCAGGCGTAGCCCGTCGGGCAGTCCGAGGCGCGGTCGCAGGTGCAGGAGCAGTAGCCGGGGCCAGCGCCCAGGGCCAGGCAGACGGAGACGTCCTCGGGGGCGCGGCCCGCCGCCGCGGGGCAGACGCCGCCGCACGCCTGGATGGTGCCGTCGGGGCAGGCGAACATCTCCGTCGCCGGCGCGCAGACGCGGCCCCGGACGCCCTGGATCTGCTGGCAGGAGTGGCCGTGCGGGCACTTGCGGTCGTCCTGGCAGAACATCGCGCACTGGTCCTGCACGGTGAACCAGTTCACGGGCTGGGGCGGGCGCAGGCAGACGCCGCTCAGGCAGGGGTTCTGGGCGGCCTCGAGCTGGCAGGGGTAGCCGGTGTCGTTGGGGATGCAGACCGAGACGACCTCGCCGGGCGGCGGCCCGTTGGGGTTGCCGGGGCACTCGGCCGAGGGCCCGGCGGACTGCACCGGCAGGCAGGTGTCGAGGCCGGGGCACTCCCCGTCGTTGCCGCAGCGATCCGTGCAAGTCCGCGTATTGAAAAGCTTGTTCTCGACGCAGAAGCCGCTGGCGCAGTCCGATCCGCAGCGGCAGGCGTCCCCGTAGCGGCCGTCGCCGGCCACGGCCGCGTCGGGCGGGTCGACGCCGCGATCCGGCGGGGGCACGCGGGCGTCGACCACCCCCTGATCGCGCTCGGGGGGCCGGGCGTCGCGCACGGCGGCGTCGCGCACGGCGGCGTCGCGCACGGTGGCGTCGCGGACCGTGGCGTCGGGCCGGCTCGCGTCGTCGGTGGGCAGCACACAGGCCCCGTCGCGGCAGGTCTGGCCCTCCGGGCACGGGTTCAGCGTCGGGTGGCAGAGGGCCCCACCCGTCGGCACGCAGCGGCCGATGGTCACGTCGCAGACCTGGCCGAAGGGGGCGCACTCCGCGTCGATGCGGCAGAACTCCACGGGGGCGTAGCACACGCTCTCGTAGCAGACCTCGCCGCGGGCGCAGTCGGCGTGGCGGCGGCACTCCTCGATGCAGCGCCCCTCGATGCAGGAGTAGGGCAGGTCGCACTCGCGATCCTCGACGCAGCCCGCCCCGGAGCCGGCCGGCGTGTCGTCGCAGCCGGCCAGGCCGGCCAGCAGGAGCAGCAGGCCCGCCAGGCGGCGAGCGCCTGAGCGCTGGATCATCGAGCTCTCCCCCGAGTCTGGAGTGGGCAGCCTAGCACCGGCCGCGGAGGCGGAGAAAGCTGGCGAGGCTAGAGGAGGCGGGCCACCGGCTCGGCGTTCATCAGCACCTTGCGGGTCTTGAGATCCTTCACCGTGGCGATGAGCCAGCGGTCGGCGTTCACGCCGAAGGCGATCTCGAGGCGCGGGCGGGTGTCGCCGGGCTCGTGGGGGGGCTCCAGGTGGCCGAGGGCGGGGTTGGCCTCGTTGAGGGGCACCACCACCTGCTCGCCCACGTCCCCCTCGCCGCCCAGCTTGCGCAGGTTGCCCGCCGCGTCCCAGGTGAACCGCCGCTCGTCGCCGCCGCCGCCGCCGATCTCGCAGACCACCAGCTTGAAGATCCGCTCGGGCTCGCCGAGGGCGCAGGTGGGCACGAGCTGCCGCCGCCACAGGTCCGGGGCGCTGGGGAAGCGCGTCCCGCGGGGGATGATGGTGGTGTACTGCTTCTCGTGGGTGCGCGGGTCGTACGTCACGAAGGCGTAGTCGTGCACGATGAAGTCGGACTGGCCGAAGTGGTCGGCCGAGAAGGCGCAGGCGCCGTAGACCACGGCCTCGAAGGGCTGCCAGGCGCGCACACGGTCGCGGCCGAAGCGCTCCTCGAAGACGCCGTAGACGCCGGGCAGCAGCGTCGAGCCGCCCACCATCAAGACCTCGTCCACCCCCGAGAGGCCGAGCCCCGCCTTCTCGAGCTGGCGCTCGATGCCGTCCACGCAGTCGCCGAGCATCGCGTACATGGCGCGCTGCTCCAGGACGGCCACCACCTGCTCGCGGGTGACGTCGAGGTAGCGGCGGCGGCCCTGCATGCGGGCCCGCACGCTGGGCAGGTCGTCGGGGGGCGTGAGGGCGAAGGTGGCCGACTTCTGGAAGTACACGGCCTCCTTCACCCGGCGCGCCTCGTCGAGCATGAGGCCGTACCACAGCTCGCCCTCGCCCCCGTGGTCGGGCTCGGGGACGGGCACCTCCATGGCGGCGGCGAAGGCCTCCACCAGCCAGGCGTCCACGCGGTTGCCCCCGATGGGGCGCCCCTCCTTCGCGAGCACATGGCAGCTCCCCGCCGCCATGTCCCGGGCCGTCAGCTCCACCACCGCCAGGTCGAGGGTGCCGCCGCCGTAGTCCACCACCAGCACCCGCCGCCCGGCGCCCACGCCCAGGCCGTAGCCGATGGCCGCCGCGACGGGCTCGTCGATGAACCGCAGCCGCTGCACGCCCAGCTTCTTGCCGATGGCCACCAGCTCGGCGCGGTAGGCGTCGTAGGACTCCACCGGCGTGGTGATCACCAGGTCGCGGATGCGCTCGCCGGTGCTCTCGGCCACGATGCGGAAGAGCTCGCGCATGAACATGCGGGCCACGTCGCGGGCGCTGTAGGTCTCCTGCCGGACGCGGGCGAGCGTCTGGTGCGGGGCGCGGCCCAGGGCGCCCTTGAAGGACGGCGCGAAGCCCGGGCTGCGCCAGCCCTCGTTGAGCGCCAGGGCCTCACGACCGATGGCCGCCTGCTTGCCCCAGAAGACATTCCGTTGAAACAACCCCCACCGACCTACACGCGTCCAGAAGTCATCACCTTTCATGACATGTGTGGCCGACGGCACCATGCGCGGCGCCTCGAGGGGCTCTTCCCGGCCGGGCTTGCGGCAGATGGACGGCAGCTCCAGCAGGCGCGGGCGATCGGTCTCGCCGTGCCAGCGCGCGACGCCGGTGTTCGTGGTCCCCAGATCGATGGCCCAGCCGCTCATGCGGCCTTTCTAGCGGGGTTCGGGGCGGATTGCACGGGGTTCGCCCGGGGGTGGGCGCGGGCGCTCAGGGGCGATGCGGGATGTAGGCGGGCTGGGCGTAGCGGTTGAAGTACGAGCGGCCCACCGCCCGGCCATAGCGCGTGCCGCTCTCGTAGAGATCCCGCGCACCCAGCTCCAGCCGGTAGGCGTGGGCGTCGAGGGAGTCACCCAGGAAGCGCGCGCTGAAGCGGTCGTTCTCGACCTGGAACTCCCAGACCACCTTGCGCACCGGCTTCGTCTCGTCGGCCCGCGCGTTCTGGTAGAGCTGGTAGTAGTGCTGGAGGACGGCCTCCGGCTTCAGGTTGGGCCGCCGGAAGCGCACCGAGACGCTGCTGAGCCGGTAGGCGTGGCTGTGGCCCGGCTTGCTGAACGTGAAGGTGCACACGTCCTCGTGGCCTTCGGGCTTCGCCAGGTGCGTGAGGCGGCGGTCGCAGGCCCGCTTGCTGAGGCGGATGGTGATGTTGCCCTCGTGGGCCACGAAGTAGGCGGCGTCGACGCCGCGCTTCGGCATCGCAGCGCTGCCACGGCCGGCCCGGAGGGCGGCGACGAGCTCGGCCTCCTTCGGGACGCCGGTCAGCTTCTGGAAGTCTGAGTAGGTCATGAGGAGCTGGAAGGGACCGAGGCGCGATCGGGCTGGGTCATCGGCTGCCTCGGCGGGTCGGGCGCCTGCCAGGCAGGCCACGACGATCAACGCGAAAATACCAAGGCTTCCGTGGACATAGCTCTCTCGATGCACCCGCTGTTCCCCCGTCGATGGGCCTGCCGCCGCGTCTCCGATCTCAACCCCCACTGAGATCGTTGGAGTCATCATGGCCGCCGGCATGAGTCCTGAACAATGCTGGACGTTCGTTCAGCGTGACGTCCGCTTCCCCCCGTATTGAGCCGTGTAGACTCTCAAGGATCACGATGCGACACTTTCCAATTCGTGGCAAATTCTTGCCCCGAACGAGCCGTGGCCGGATAAGTCGTCGGATTACCGCGGCAGCGTTGCGCCCGGGGGCGCCCACGCGGTCAGGCGGCGGCGGCGCGAGCGGCGAGGCGGGCGGCCTCTTCGAAGGCGGCGAGGGCGTCGGGGAGGACGCTGCGGGCCTCGACCAGGTGGCCGTCGGCGGCGGCGGACCAGACGCGGTTCAGCATCCGCTCCGCGTAGGCCAGGGTCACCAGCACCTCGGCGCCGTCGTTCATGCCGAGGCGGTCGATGACGCGCTGGCGGGCGTCGCCGAGGGGCAGGACGTAGCTGTCCAGCAGGCCGTCGACCCGGGCGCAGATGGTCTTGGCGTCCAGATCGGCCACCTCGGCCGCGAAGGAGCGGGCCGGGGGCAGCAGGCTCTGCAGCAGGCGGAAGGGATCGTTGGCGCCCCCCTCCTCGGCCGCCGAGGCCTTGCGGTGGGCGGCGCGCTCGATGCGCCACAGGACCACGCCGATGAGGGCGAGGGCGAAGCCCACCGCGAAGATGGGCCAGGAGTCGGGCCAGCCCTTGGGGGTCGACGGCACCTTCGCGCCGCCCGTGATGGCCACCATGATGCCGATCGCGAAGAGGACCGGCGGCAGGAACGCCGGCATGTCAGCCTCCCTTCCCGAAGATTTCCCAGGCGGCGTACGCGATCCCCATGATCGCTTCGCCGACGATGAGGCCCGCGGCCAGGGGCACGATCTTGTGCTCGATGAAGCCGACGCCGAACTTCCGCTGGAGGCCGATGCTGGTCAGGCAGCCGATGCCGTAGCCCAGGGTGATGGAGAACGGCAGGTACATGGCGAGGCCGACGAGCACGCCCAGGCCGGCCATGGGCGCGGCGCCCAGCAGGGCCCCGACGCCGGCCCCCATGGCGTACTTGTCGACGGGGACGTTGCCGGAGGACACCGCGTCGATGATGCCCATCAGGGCCCCCGCCTGGGGCGCGGGCAGCGAGGTGCCCTCGCCGAAGCCGTTCTTGCCGTCGGGGCCGTTGGTCCAGAGCAGGTAGATGGCCCCGAGGGCGAGGCCCGCGCCGATCCAGGTGACCGCGAACTGGGCGATCTGCTGCTGGCGCGGGCGGCCGCCGATCATGAAGCCGGTCTTGAGGTCCTGCATCATGTCGGCGCCCTGGCCGATGGCCACGCAGACGGCCACGCCCACCACCATGGCGGCGGCGATGTTGCCGTTGAGCAGCCACATCATGAGCGTCACCGAGATGAGGGCCATGCCCGACATCGGCGAGATGTCCGTCATGCCGGTGGCCTGGGCGACGATGAGGCCGGCGAGGCCGAGCCAGATGGTGCCCACCACCGAGGAGAGGAGGGCCTGGCCCACGGTCACGCCCGGGGTGAGCATCGAGGCCACGAAGAACAGGATGATGGCGGCGATGGTGCCGCCCACCAGGACCTTGAGCGACATCTCGTCGCTGCCGGCCTTGCTGCCGCCCGCGCCGGCGGTCTTCGCCGCCATGGCCAGGCTGCGGATGGCGCTGCGGATGGCCGGGAAGGCCACGACCACGCCCATGAGGGCGCCGCCGATGAGGGTGCCGATGCCCAGGGGCCGCAGCATCTTGCTGTAGATGTAGCCCGGCATGTCGTCGGCGCCGATGGTGGCGGGGATCCAGTCGAGCTGCACCGCGGCGGGGGAGATGATCCACCACGACAGGATGCCACCGGCGAAGAACGGCAGGCCGCCCTTCCCCGAGAGCAGGCCGGCGGCGAAGTTCATCAGCGACAGGTAGAGCACGGGCGACAGGTACGAGGGGATGACGCCGAAGCTGAAGCCGATCTCCTCGTCGACGACGCCGGGCACCAGGTTCGCCGCCATCAGGAACTTCCAGCCCGCGGCCAGCACGAAGCCGATGAGCAGCAGCTTGGCCTTGTCGAGGCCGGTGCTGCCCGAGCGCAGGATGGTCGAGACGGCGACGCCGGTGGGGAACCGCAGGCGGTCCAGATCGATCATCTGCTTGCGCAGCGGGATGATGAGCACGACGCCCAGGATGGCGCCCGCGACGCCGCCCACCAGCAGCGGCCAGGGCGAGAAGTCGAGCGTCGGGCCGCCGGTGCTGGCCCACTTCTCCCGGAGCATGAACAGCGCCGGGATCGTGAAGACCACCCCCGTCCCGGCGGTGTTGATGCCGGAGGCGATGGTCTGGTTGATGTTGTTCTCGATGATGGTGCCCTTGCGCATCACCCCGCGCAGGACGGCATAGCCCGTGATGGCCGCGACCGTCGAACCGCCGATGGAGAAGCCGAGCTTCAAGGCGGCGTAGACGAACGCCAGGTTGAGAATCACGCCCTGGATGATGCCCAGGATCATGGCGGCCGGGGTGAGCTCCCGGTAGGTGTCCGCCACGGCCTTGGCCACCGATCCGGCGCGAACCGGCTCGCTCATCTTCCTTCTCCTCCTGGATCCGGCGGCTGCCGGTTGTCCCGACTCATACGACGGGCGCCGCGCGGGGGCAAGCCTCGGCGGGCCGGAATGCCAGAGATTCCGTGGATTTCCGCTGGAAGTGGACGCTCGGCGAGGGCGGCGTCAGGGCGGGGTGAGGCGATCGTCGAGATCGAGCACGACGGGGCCCGCCTCGATGCCGCCGTCGGCCGCGAAGCCCCAGGCCTGGATGGCCCCGACGGCGTCGCCCCGGGCGTCGAAGAGGCGCACCCCCGCGGCGGACGGGTGGGCGCGCGCCGCGCCGGCGCGCAGAGCCGCGGCGACGTCGGCGCCGCCCTCGCCGCCGGCCAGGGCGAGCGCGTGCGCGGCGTCCCAGGCGTGGGCCGCGAAGAGGCCCGGCGCCTCGCCGTAGCGCGCCTGGTGGGCGGCCGCGAAGGCCTCCCAGGCCGGCCCGGCGGGCTGCGCCGGCATCACCCCGAGCACCTGGGCCCGCCGCGCCCGGGAGAGCGACCGCCCCACCTCGGCCGTGCGCAGCGCGTCGGGCAGCAGCAGGCGCGGGGTGCCCTGGAGGGCGGCGAGCAGGGGCGGCAGATCCCCCGGGAAGACGAGCAGGACCACCGCCTCGGCCCCCTCTATCGCCAGCGCCGGCGCGGCCTCGGCGGGATCGTCGAAGAACGGGGCCCGCACCAGCCGACCCGGCGGGCAGCCCTCGGCGCAGAAGGCCGCCTCGAACGCCTCGGCCAGCCCGCTGCCGTAGGGGTCGCCCCGGTGCACCAGCACGACGGGCCCCGTCGCCAGCCGCCCCAGGGCCTCCGCCTGGCGGGCGTCGCTGGGGGCCGTGCGCCAGAAGAGGTCGTCATCGGCCAGGGCGGTGAGGGCCGGGGCCGTAGCGGACGGGCTCATCAGCAGGGTGCCGGTGGGCCGGGCCGCCGCCTCGAAGGCGTCCACCGCCACGAAGCTGGCCGCCGGGCCGATGACGGCGGGCAGCCCCGCGTGCGCGCAGGCCGTGATGGCGTCGGCGGCCGTCCCGGGGTCGGAGCCCGAGTCGCACACCGCGATGGCCAGGGGATCGAGGGCCGCCGTCGCCAGCTCGAGGCCGCGCACCATGGCCGGGCCATACTCGCCCAGGGCGCCGGTGAGGGGCAGCACCGCCCCGAAGCGCAGCGGCCCCGCGCCCAGCCGGGTGCAGCCCGGGGGCAGCGCGATCGGCACCGCCGCGTCCCCCGGCGGCGGGCCGGCGTCACCACAGGCGCACGCGCCGAACGTCCCGTCTTCGTTGCAGATCTGGACGCTCTCGGGGCCCCCGGGGCAGGGGCAGGCGATCTGGAGGCCGGGCACGCACCGCGCGGCCTCGTCCTCCGTCGCCGGATCCTGGCAGGCGAGCAGGCCCGCGAGCAGCGGCAGCCAGCGGGGCGTCATCGGCTCAGCGGGTGAAGAACACCACCAGCACCACCGCGATGATGAAGAGGGCCAGGCCGACCCAGACGCCGAGGGCGCCCCCGTCGGTGGTGGCCGGCGCGGCGGGCGGGGTGACCACCTCCACCTCGGTGGGCGGGGGCGGCGGGGCCGGGAGGGTGCTCACGGCGGGCAGCTCGGCGGCGGACTCCAGCAGATCGGGGCCGAGCTCCTCGGCCTCCTCCTCCTCCCCGTAGGGCGGATCGGTGACCACGGTGGGGCCGTCGTCGCCCACGGCCTCGGGGGCCCTGGGCACCACCGCGGAGATGGCGTCGAAGCGCGGCGGCGCCGTCTCGGGGGCCACGCTGGGCAGGGGCGGCGCCGACGTCAGATCCGACGCCGCGCGGGGGGCCACGTCGTCCAGGCCCAGCTCCACGGGCACCAGGTGGCTGTCGGCCTCCACCACGGCGGCCGGCTTCTCGCGCGCGCCGAAGATGCTGCCGATGGCCTGCGGGCCCGTCACCCGGCCGGCGTCGCCGCTGATGATCTGGGCGAGGCGGTCGGTGAGCTGGCCCAGATCGGCGCCGTCGGTCAGGGCCGCGATCTCGCGCGCCACCTGGTCGTCGCGGGCCTGGCCGTCGCGCCAGGCGGGCAGGGCCAGGAGGGCCGCCGCCTTGCCGCCGCTCCCCTGCCAGGCCTCCAGCTCGCCGGCGAGCTGGCCGACCCCGGGCAGCGCCTGCCGCCGGGAGGCCTCCCGCAGGAAGGCGATGGCGTCGCCCACGGCGCCCCCCGCGAGCAACGCCCGGGCGCGCCGGATGATGATGCCGTGGCCGGCGGGGCCGAGGGCCTCGGCGACCTGATCGAAGCGTCGCGCCAGGGCCGCGTGATCCATGGTGACCTCATCTCATCGCTGTCGCCGGTCATGCTAACCCTGGGCGTCACCGACGTCCACATGGCCGCGACCCCGGCTGATCAGCCCCCGAGGGTGTGGCGGGTGACCAGGTTGACCTTCACCCCGGAGAACTCCGGAAAGTCGCGGCAGATCCCCGCGATGCACTTGATGCCGCCCCGCTGGCTGCCGACCGTCGTGCGCAGCAGGATGGGCTCCAGCCCGTCCACGCCCAGCAGGTCGAAGACCTCGTCGACGTGCAGATCGAGGATGCCCGCCACGAAGAGCTGCTGAGCGCCGTCGCTCTGGTCCTGGGTGTCGACCCCCAGCTCCACCGCCAGCGAGCCCAGGCCCGCGTGATCGATGGAGAGCAGGGTGCTGCTCCAGACGAAGTCGAGGAAGGGGTTGGCCGGATCGGGGGTCTCCTGGGAGCGGAAGTCGTTGCGGCTCTGCAGGTGCAGGGCGTACGGCGAGCCGCCGAGGGCCTGCAGCCAGTCCAGCTCGACGTGGCTCACGGAGCGGAACCGATCGCCGCTCACCACCTTGCGCTCGTCGCGGTGCCCGCCGCTCAGCTCCACCCGCGACCGCCCGTCCTGGTAGAGCAGCTTCACGCCGCCGTAGCCGTGGACCTGGCGGATCTCGGCGTCCTCGCCCGGGTCGTTCTGCCGCAGCATCCCGTTGGCGTGGAAGATGAGCGTGCCGTCGAGGAAGTAGGGCTCCACGTAGAGGCGCCCGCCGGTGAAGTCGATCACGTTGTCGACGATCTGGTCGAGGCGCTCGAGCGTGGGGACCTGGTTATAGGAAAAAGCCTGCTGAAGCGCGGAGTTGGGGCTGCCACGCACCTCGTACTCGTCCAGGTACATGCCCTCGACCAGCACGTTGACGTGGGGCAGCGCCAGGTTGGCGGTGCCGTACACGGCCCGGCCATCGGCGTCCTCGCCCGCGATGGTCTTCTGCTGCAGGTCGGCCTCGGCGTAGAGGGTGACGAGCCCGCCGATCTCGGGGGCCTCCACGTAGAGGCCGCCGCCGGTGCTCTGATCGTCGTCGGTGACGCCCAGCACCTCCCGGGCGGCCGCCCCGAGCGCCTGCGTCTCCGGGCGCAGGTGCAGAGCGAAGACGCCCACCTCCACGCCGGGGATGGCCTTCACCGCCACGCGGCCGCCCGCCATCACGTCGTCGGTGTCCTCGACGAAGCGCTCCGACACGATGTCGAGGTTGGCCGGGTTCACGCGGCCCGCGAACACCGAGGCCGCCACCGCCTCGCCGTCGTAGGCCAGCCGGCCGCCCCGGATCTCGAGGTCCACGCCGAGCTCGTCCACCTTGCGAATGGAGAGCACGATGCCGCGGCCGAGCTGCTCGAAGAAGTCGCCCGCGGTCAGATCCCACGCCCCCAGGGTGTAGCGCACGCGCAGTCGCTCCAGCCGGGCGTCGTCGGCGAAGTGGGGCTGCTCGGGCTGCAGCTTCGGCGCGTCGAAGAACTGCATCGCGTCGACGCGGGCGAACGTCGTCAGCCCGCCGGCCGAGCCCTGGATGTTCAGGCGATCCAGGATGGCCTGGTAGGTGCGCGCCTGCTCGCCATCCACGGGCGGATCCAGGGCGCTGCCGGGCACGTCCACCGTCCGGCTCTGCACCGTCAGCGAGTTGATGACGCGCACGCTGCCCGCCTGGCCCTCCGCCGGGGCGGGGGCCTCCCCCTCAGCCAGCAGGGCCTCGATCTGGGCCTTCATCCCCACCTCGTCCCCGGGCGCGTAGCCATCGTGATCGGCGGCGATGCGGCCCAGGCGGTCGACGTAGAGGGTGTAGGGCGCCGCCCCCCGCGGGTTCAGGTCGGCCATCACCGCGCCGTCCTGGTCGAGCAGGATGGGCAGCGTCCAGCCGCGCTGCTTCACGATCTGGCGGACGGCCGGCACCGTCCGGGGGCCGTCGGTGGAGATGGCCAGCACCACCAGGCCGCGGGCCGCCAGCTCGCGGTAGTAGGCGTCCAGGAAGGGCAGCTCCTGCTTGCAGGGCTCGCACCACGTCGCCCAGAAGTTCACCACCACCACCTTGCCCCGGAAGTCGGACAGGCGGACGGTGCGGCCCTCCAGATCGCTGAGGCCGAAGTCGCCCATCTGGGGGCGCTCGGTCTGGGCGGCGGCGACGTGGGGGAGGAGCGCGGCGAGCAGGCAGAGGGCGAGGCGCATGGGCGACCTCAGAGGGCCGCGTTGAGGATGGCGCGCACCTCGGACTCGGGGAAGCCCGTGGAGATCTTGAGGATCTTCATGGTGTCGACGTCCACGAGCATGGTCATGGGCGTCAGCTCGCGGTTGTAGTAGTCGCCGAACTGGAACGCCGGATCGGCCACCACATCGAAGGGCAGGCCGTAGCGCTCCTTCCACTGGGCCGCCAGGCGCGCGCTCGCCGGGCCGAACTGGTCATCCTCGAAGAGGGTGATGAGGATGAAGAGGCCCCTGGCGGCGAACTCCTCATGCAGGGCCACCAGCTTGGGCTGCTCCTCGATGCAGGCCGTGCACCAGCCCGCCGAGGTGCTCACCAGCATGATCTGGTGGGTGGGATCCTTGAAGACGTCCTCCATGGTGAGGGGCTCGCCGTCCGGCGTCTCGAACGCCAGGTTGGCCAGCACGGCCCCCTCGGCCTTGCCGATGCCCTCCACTGGGTAGGTGTCGCGGGCCGCGCCCCCGCCGCCCCCGGCCCCACCGCCCCCGTCGTCGCAGCCGACCAGGGCCAGCAGAGAAATCACCAGGAAGATCAACCGCATGGGTCTCCTCACAGGGGCCGGTAGCCCATCCAGTTGATGCACGGCAGGCCGCTGCCGGCGTCGCTCTCGATGAAGGCGCCGTCGGCCGTGACGGTGCCGGTGCCGAAGTCCTCCCAGGTCGCCTCGGCCACATGGCCGCCGTCGGGCAGCGTGCAGTCGAGGCTGCCCAGCACCGAGAGGGCCACGGCCGCCCCCGGGGCGAGGCCCAGGTCGTTGGGCACGCGGACGCCGATGGGCTCGGCCAGGTCGCCCTCCGGGTAGAAGGCCACCACGCCCGCGGGGGCCGGGGCCCCCTCCAGGAAGCACAGCCCCCGGGCGCCGGGCGCCACGCGCTGCATGCCCAGGGCCTCGTAGTCGCTGCCGTAGTAGTCGTCGGGCACGACGCCGAGGAGGGCCGTCCCGTCGGGGAAGATGACGTCGCGGGCTTCGCCGCCCGGGGCGTAGGGCGGGATGACCCGGGCGGCCATCGTCTGGAACAGCACGAGCGGCTCGCGCAGGCGCACGAGGGCCTCGCTGTTGTCCGTCTCGCAGTACATGGAGGCCCGGCCGGCGACGGGCAGCAGCACCCGCATGTTGATGCCGCTGTTGCAGCGCGCCTCGGCAGTGATGGCGATGCTGAAGAGGCCGTCGGCGTCGCTGTCGCTGGGCTGCAGGCAGAGCAGGGTGGTGCCCGGCTCGGTGTAGATGCAGGCCTGGGCCTTGGCCCCGGCCACCGGGGCGCCGGTCTCGTCCACGATCCAGCCGCGGATGCCGGCCACCCACTGGTAGCGGGCGTCGCAGGCGCCGTCGCGGGTCAGATCCAGGCCAGGATCGTCGTCGAGGGCGGCCGGCGGCTCGGCGGCGGGCGGACCATCGACGATGACGACGGCCGCCTGGCCCCCGGCGCCGCCCATGCCACCGCCCGCGCCGCCCATGCCACCGCCCGCGCCACCCTGGCCGCCGGCGCCACCCTGGCCGCCGGCGCCACCCTGGCCGCCAGCGCCACCCTGGCCGCCAGCGCCACCCGCGCCGCCGAGGCCGGCGTCGGCGCTCGCGTCGCCGCCCGCGTCGTCACACCCCACGGCGAGCGCGAGGGCGAGCGTTCCGACGATCCACTTCATACCAGGCTCCAGTGACTACCGCCGCTCGAGGGTGATGGTGTAGGGCGCCGAGGCCCCGCTGAACCCGTACACGACCACCACGCCCGGGCCCGTCGACGTGATGGCCTCGCTGTTGCCGTTGCCCTGGGACTGTACCGGCGCCCCGTCGCGGCGGACGAAGTTGTTCGTCGCTGTGTCCCAGAGGCCGATGTCGATGTCGCCAACAGCGTTGTCGAAGTCGATCCAGAAGGACCACTGACCCTCGATGTCCACGGCGTAGAAGTCGGGCGCGGCGCTACAGATGCCGCCGGTGTGGGTGCCGGCGGCGATGGGCGTCGCCTGGCGTGGCTCGTCGTTGGGCTCGCCGGCCTCCTCGTCACCCTCTTCGCAGTGGTTGTAGAAGGGCCGGGGGGCGGTGGTCTGGGGATCGGCCCAGTTCGCGTCCAGATCCGCGAGGATGCTGGGGAAGAAGGGATCGAGGTGGTAGCCCGCCTCGCGGCTGTCGGCGATGACCATCATGTCGCTCTTGCGCACGACGAACGACGTCGGGAAGGCCGTGATGATCGCCTCGTTGTCGAAGAAGGCCTGGGGCACGGCCTGGGCGCCGCCCATGTGGATGCCGGGGCTGTTCGGGCCCACGAGGCGGCTGATGTGCCGGTGGGCCGTCGTGCTCGAAGCCGGGGCGTAGTTCAGGTTCTGCACCACGATGTAGAGCAGCAGGCCGCCGGCGTCGTAGAGCTCCTGGGCTTGGGGCCCGATGCGGCGGATCTCCTGGATGCAGGGGGCGCACCACTCGGCGTTGACGATCAGCAGGAAGGCGCTGATGTCCTTGTACTCCGCGGAGCACGAGGCCTCGCGGAAGTCGAAGGCGATCTCCTCGCCATCCTGGCGGAAGGCCTGCTCCCACGAGACGGGGGCGATGGCGCGATCCAGGCGGATGTTGGCGCCGAAGCGGGGGTAGTCGCAGCCCACGGTGAACGTCTGCTCGACGCTCACCTCGCCCAGCCGGGCGCCCACGGTGACCTCGCCGCCGTAGGGGATGTCGGCGAGGCCCGCCGTGTCCTGGAAGGACACGATGTCGAGGTTGTCGGAGGCCCACTCCACCTCGGCGGTCACGTCGCGGGTCGCGCCGCTCTCGAAGGTGCCGATGGCGCGGAACTGGTAGGTGCCGCCGGCGAGGACCTCGGCGATCGACTCGAGCGCCAGGCTCTGCAGGGCGCCCTCGGCCACCTCGCCGCCGGCACCACCCGCGCCGCCCGCGCCGCCACCGGCACCGCCCGCGCCACCGGCGCCGCCGGCACCACCCACACCGCCCGCGCCGCCCTGGCCACCCGGCCCGCCGGCAGCATCCGGCGTCGGATCGGCGTTCGCGCCATCGTCTCCATCATCGCAAGCCCAGAGGCCCGTCAGCGCGACGACCAGCGCCCACTTCCACATCCAACCGCTCATGCTCACCTCCGCCGGGCGCCTGGCGCCACGAAAACAACCTGCTCGCACCGCGTCGGCGAGCATCCCCCCCGACACCGTACCAGGCAAGTGCAGGATTTCACCCGGTACGCGACCCGCGCGCAACAATGTTACCCCAGGCCGCCCGGTGGGCGCAGGCACCGTTGACTTGACACCGGGCCTCTCCTTGGTTAGCTTCCGCCGCCCTGTTCACGCGCGGCTGGCGTGCGCCACCGCGTAATGAACCCAAGCCCGACTCAGGAGAGCGCCCATGGCCACCGGGAAGAAGGCCGCCAAGCTGGCGATCCGTGCCGACCGCGACGCGGGCAAGGCCAAGACCTGCCCCAACTGCGGCAACCCCAAGATGACCATCGTCCGCTTCGTCCGCTTCAGCCGCCCCAGTGGCATCTTCTGGCTGTGCGACAAGTGCGATCACGAGGAAGCCACCCGCTGAGCCCGGCGCCAGGTCTCCCTGGCGCCCGCTCGCTCAGGCCACCTCGCGCGGACGCTCCAGGCGCTCCGCGGATCGGCGCAGCGCCTTGAGGGGCGCTGCCGCGCGATGCTCGACCACCACCGAGGCGGCCGCCGCGCCTTGCCGGGCGGCCTCCACGGGCCCCTTGCCCTGCGCCAACGCCAGCAGCGTCGCCGCGGCGAACGTGTCCCCTGCGCCCGTGGGATCGACCTCCTCCGCGGCGCACGCGGGGATGTCGCGGGCGCCGTCTCGACCGAACATCGTCGCCCCGTGCCGCCCCCGCGTCAGGTAGACCAGGGGCACCACCGCGCAGAGCGCGTCCAGCCAGTCCAGCCGGCCCGCGAGATCCTCCTCGCTCAGGAAGGCGACGTGCAGGCCGCGGAAGCGCTCGGGATCGACGCCCACCGGCCCATGCAGCACCTTGCCCCCGGGTCGCGCGTGCTTGAGCCAGCCCTGGAGCCCCGCGCCGACGAGGGGGCAGCCGGCCAGGGCCGCCACGAAGGGCCCGGGCTCGAAGTCGCCCAGGACGGGGGCCAGGAAGGCGAGCGCCGGGGTCCGCCACTGCGGCGGAAGTGCTTGTACTTCAATGGGTTCCGCCAGCGACAGCAAGATCTGGACGCGGCCGCCCTCGGCGTCATAGCTGTTGGCGAACCGCGTCGTGGACGTCGCGGCGCCGCAGCGCCACCCGGGGCCGAGGGGCGGGAAGTCGGGCCCGGCCGCCGTCAGCGCCCAGGGTCGCGCCCCGAGGGCCCGCAGGGTGCGCGCCCCGTACCAGACGCTCCCCCCGGGGACGAAGCCCGTGGGCGCCGCGTCCAGCGTGACATGACCGACCACCAGGGCCGTCGGCCTCACGTCGTGAACTCCCCGCCCGACAGGTTCCAGGCCTCGCCCGTGACCATGGCCGCCCCGGGCCCGGCGAGGAAGGCGACCAGCGCGGCCACCTCGGCGGGCTCGACGAAGCGGCCGAGGGGGATGCCGGCCCGGGCGCTGGCGCGGACGGCGCCGATGGGCAGCCCCGAGCGCTCCGCCGCGCGCCCCAGATCGGCCTGGGCCATGGGCGTGTCGACCCAGCCCGGGCAGATGGCGTTGACGGTGATGCCGCGGGGGGCCAGCTCGAGCGCCGCGCTGCGCACCAGCCCGAGCACGCCGTGCTTGGCCGCGCAGTACGCCCCATAGCCCGCGCGGCCCAGCTTGCCGAGGCCCGAGCTGATCACGATGACGCGCCCCCCGTCGACCAGGCGGGGCAGCGCGGCCCGCAGGCAGTAGTACACGCCGTCCAGGTTCGTGCGCAGGACGGCGCGCCAGACCTCGTCGGCCTCCGGGTCATCCAGGGCCGCCGTGGCGCAGAGGCCCGCGTTGGCGACGAGGACCTGCACCGGGGGCAGCGCCGCGAAGGCCGCCTGGACGGCGGCGGCGTCGCCGACGTCCAGGGACAGCGGCTGGACGGCCTCGCCGAAGTCAGCGCGGAGCTTCGCCAGGGGCTCCGGGCGTCTGCCCATCGCGAAGATCTGCGCGCCGGTCGCCGCGAAGGAGGCCGTGCATGCCTGACCGATTCCGCTGCCCGCGCCCGTGATCACCACGTTCGTCGACGTCTCCATCCTCTCCTCCTCGGCAGGCGTCCACCGCCCGCGCGATGAGCGCGTCGGGCACGGGGATCGCGAAGTTTCCGTTGACGTTCCAGAGGTTGCCGACGCGATCGACCAGCGCCATCCGCGTCCCCTCCGTCAGGTACTTCTTGTTCCAGACGAGGGCCTCGAGGATGTCGACGGTCCGCACATCGGCCGGGATGTGCATGGGCAGGCCGTACCGCGCCACCAGGGCGTCGTGGGCCGCGACCGTCGCGTCGTCGCAGGCGCCGAGCAGGCGGGCCACCCGCACCGCGACGCGCATCCCCAGCCCGACCGCCTCGCCGTGGGTCAGCGAGTAGCCCGACAGGTGCTCCACCGGGTGCCCGACGGTGTGGCCGTACTGCAGGACCATGCCCTCGCGGTGCTCCTGGGGGTCGACCGCCATGGTCCGGCACTTCAGCTCGATGGTGCGCCGCACGACGGTCTCCAGGAACGCCGGATCCCGCAGCCGGCCCGGGTCCTGGTCGGCCAGCCACGCGGCGAGATCGGCGTCCTGGGCGAGGGCGTGCTTGATGACCTCGGCCAGCCCGTCCCGCAGGGCGCGGTCGCTCTGGGTCTGCAGGACGTCCACGTCCACGACGATGCGGCGCGGCGCGTAGTACGCCCCCACCATGTTCTTCCCGCGGGCCCCGTTGACGGCCTGCTTGTGGCTGATGGCCGCGTCGGCCTGGGCCATGAGGGTGGTGGGCACGTGCACCAGATCGACGCCGCGATAGAGCGTCGAGGCCACGAAGCCGCAGACGTTGCAGACGACGCCGCCGCCCAGCGAGATGAGGACGGACCGCTCGTCGATGCCCCGCGCCAGGACGCGCTCCACCACATGGGCGAAGTTGGCGACGGTCTTCGACTCCTCCCCGTCGGGCAGGACGATGGCGTGGACGCGGTAGCCCACGGCCTGGAGCTGCGCGACGAAGCGCTCGCCGTACAGGCGATTGACCGTCTCGTCGGTGAAGACGAAGACCGGGGACGAGGCGCTCTGGGGCGGCACCAGGCCAGCGCCTTCGGGCGAGGCCACGACGCCCCGCCGGACCACCACCTCGGTCTCGGCGATCTTCCCGGTCTGAAAGACGAAGTCGGACTTCAGCGGGGGCGGGCCGGCGGGCACCTGGGCGCGCCGACGAGCCTCCCGCAGCCGCAGCTCCGCGTGCACCAGGCTGGCCGGCGTGTCCACGTCATCCCAGGCGGATCCGCTGCACGCCAGCGCCCGCACGCGCCCGGCCCGGGCGAGGGCGTCGACGCCGTCGGCCAGCTCGTCGCCGGCGCAGCCCGCCAGCGCGTCGAAGAGGGCGGGCGTCGCGAGGAAGAGGCCCGCGTCGATCCCCTGCCCCGGGCCATGGCGCTGGAACCGGACAGGCCGGCCGTCCTCCAGCTCCACGTTCACCGCGTCGTCCTGGTCGAACACGCGCTCGGGCTGCAGATCCACGAGGGCGACCAGGCCGTCGGGCTCCACGGGCGCCTCGACCATCCGCGCGATGAGGGGGGCGTCGTAGATGTGGTCGCCCATGGCGAGCACGAAGGGCCCCGGCAGGTACGAGGCGGCCGCCCGGATGGACCCGGCCAGGCCGAGGGCCCAGTCCGGGTTGTGCACGAGCTCGAGGGTCAGGTGCAGGTCGGGCACCGCCCGCAGGCCGGCGGCCATGCGATCGGCGCCATGGCCGGTCACGATGACCGCGCGCGAGACGCCCGCCGCCTGGAGCTGGCGCAGGGTGCGGACGATGAGCGGCACGCCGTCCACCTCCACCAGCGGCTTCGGGGTGTCGGGCCGGTCAAGGCGGGCGCCGCGGCCGGCGGCGGGGATGAGGGCGTCCATCGTGGGGCCTCCTTGTTTCGCGGCGGCCCCCGCAAGGGACGGGCCACGGTCCACTGCGCACGGTATAGCACCCACGGGGCCGCAGGTGGAGCAGGCGTGCACCAGCGCCCCGCCCCAGGCGCCCCAGGTGGAGCAGGTGTGCTCCACCGCGGCGCCGCACCGGAAACACCGCGTCGGTAGCACCTCGCGGTCCGTCGCACGTAGAGTGCCCTCGCACCTCGCACCAGGAGCTCCCCCATGCGCCTCATCGCCGCCGTCTCGTTCCTCGTCCTCCTCGGCCCCCTCGCCGGCTGCGACCGCGGCCCCAAGAGCGCGGGCGGCGCCAGCTACGCCGGGGGCGCGGTGGAGGATCCCCGCAAGGCCATCATCGGCCGCTGGACGGTCGATCCCGACCGCCTGGAGGCCACCGGCTCCCTCGAGAAGCTGCCGGAGGGGCAGCGCCACCGCGCGGTGGAGATGGCCAGAAACATCATGAATTCCATGGTGTTCGAGTTCACCGAGGAGGCCTACGAGGTCACGATGACCGGCCGGACGTACCACCGGGCCTACACGGTGAAGTCGGTGGACGGCCAGACGGTGACGGTGGAGGCGAAGGACGGGGAGGAGGCCGAGACGCTCGTCCTCAAGTTCGGGGAGCAGGGCCTGACGCTCGAGGCCCCCGGCGAGCAGCCGCTGCCCCTGAAGCCCCGGAGCTGAGCCGCCTCAGTCGGTGGCCACGTCCACCAGCGTGGGCGCGAGCACCCGCACCACCCAGGCGGGATCCATCGCCAGCAGGAAGCCCCGCTTGCCGCCGTTGATGATGATGGAGGGCAGCGCCGCCACCGACCGCTCCAGGTAGACGGGCATCGCCTTGCGCGTGCCGAACGGCGACGTGCCGCCCACCTGGTAGCCGGAGTGCCGCTCCGCCACCGCCGGATCGCACGGGGTGATGGTCTTGCAGCCCAGCAGGCGCGCCAGCGCCTTGCCCGAGACCTGCCGGTCGCCGTGCATCAGCACGATGAGGGGCGCGCGGGCCTCGTCCTCGAAGATCAGCGTCTTGATGACCTGGTGCTCGTCGACGCCGAGGGTGGCCGCCGTGTGGGCGGTGCCGCCGCGGGGCACGTACTCGATGACGTGGCCCTCGAACACGGCCCCAGCCGCCCGCAGGGCGCGCAGGGCCGGCGTCACCGGGAAGCGATCCTTCGCCACCGTCAGAGCCCCAGCCACCGCCGCAGCAGCCCCATCTCCCAGAGGATGCTCGCCACCACGGCGACGCCCGCGAGCACCGCCCACCGCTTCCAGGCCGGCGTCGGCTCGGCGTAGGGGTCCCCCGTCGTCCGGCTGGCCCCGTCGGGCAGGGCGGCGAGCTGCGTCAGGGTGGCGCCGAAGGGCACCGTGATGCGGGCGCGGGTGTTGATGGCCCAGCCGCTCGCGTCCAGGAGCGGCGCCAGGTTGCGCTGCCGCAGCTTGAGCCACGCCAGCAGCATCGAGGGCGCCGAGATGAGCAGCGCCACCCCGGCGAGCGCCAGGGGCATCTGCCACAGCTTCAGGCTCAGGAAGCCCGTCACGAGGGCCGCCGCGAAGGCGCCGATGGCCCCGATGGCCAGGCCGATGGCGGCGAAGATGCCCGCGAACTTCGCGATGTCGAAGCTGGGCGCGGCCGGCTTCGGCGCGTCGGGCTTCGGGGCCGCGCCCGCCGTCTCCACCTTGCCCGCCGCCCCCGTCACCTGGGCGGTCGAGCTGGCCTGGACCTGCTTCTCCCGCGCCGCGGCGAACTTCTCGATCTGCTCGGTGATGAGGCGACCGATGCGCTTGTAGGGCGACCAGAAGGCCTGGCGGATGGAGAGCGGCGCCTCGACGACCTTCACGATGGTGGCGTCCCAGTCCACCCCGTCGCGGTCGTAGAACAGGCCGTTGCGGCCGACGCGCAGGAAGTCGACGTCGCCGCCGGTGAAGGCGACGGCGATGGTGCGCTTCTCGGCGCTGCCCTTGCGGGTGCAGTCGCAGTAGGCCAGGTAGGCGTGGCTCAGCCCGGCCACCGCGCTGTGCTTGCCCACGTCCGCGACGCTCAGGCACAGGTCGCAGGTGCGGCCGTCCAGGTAGAGCGTGCCCGCCTGGAAGACGGCGGGCCGGCCGCGCTCGTAGAAGTCGGCGAAGCTCACGAAGTTGTTGAGGAAAGTGTAGAAGTCCCGGTAGAGCAGCGCCGCCTTGTCGACGCTGGCCAGGGCCTCCGCCTCGGGCCGGCGCGCCTCGTCCTCGGCGATGAGGGCCGCGATGGCCGCCCGCTCCTCCCCCGCCAGCAGGGCGCGCACCCGCGGCAGGCCCAGGCCCTCGACGGCCGCGCCCTTCTTGGCGGCCAGCCAGGCCTCGTGGCCCGCGAAGCGCCGCTTCAGGTCCTCCCACTGATCCGCCGTGAGCAGGGCCCGATCGCCGAGCAGAGGCGCCACGACCGCCTGCCGGAACGCCGCCACCTTGCCGGCCCAGGCCGGGTTGACGCCGTCGGCGAGGGGCAGGGGCTTGCCGGGCTCGATGCGGGCCAGGGGGAACGCCGCGATGGCCTCGTCCCCGGCCGACAGGCTGCGCTCGGCGATGCCCGCCCACTCCGCCGCGGGCCGGGCCAGGTGCTCGCCGGCGCGGGCGTCGAAGGCCGCCAGCCGGCAGCGCGTGAACCAGTCCTCGATCTTGGCGCGCACGGCCGCGAAGGCCGCCGCGGCCGCCTCGGTGGCGTCCCCGAGGGGCACCACGCCGGCGGGATCCGCCTCGGCGGCGCCGCGCCAGTCGGCGTAGGCCTGCAGCTCCGCGTAGAAGGCGTCCACCTTCGCCGCCGAGACCCCCGGCTTGCCGGAGCGATCCGTCTCGCCCCCCAGGCACTGCACGATGGCCTCGATGGCGGCACCCGCCGGCCCGCCCTCGGCTGCGGCCGCCGTCACGATGCCGTCGCCGTTGAAGAGCGTCTCCGCGAAGATCTTCTGGGTGTCCGCGGTCTGCGCCGGCGACACCTCCTTCGCGTCCCCCTGCCCGAGATCCTGCAGCACCCGGCGCGCCGACTTCAGCACGAGCTGGCCCTCGGGGGTGTCCTCGCGGATGGCGGCCAGCGGCAGCGCCGCGCCGCGGGCCTTCAGCCCCCCGAGATCCTTGAGGACCTTGTCGAGCCAGCGGATGGCCGCGATGACCTCGGGGGCGCGGATGCGGCCGTCGCCGTCGGTGTCGAGCAGCGCGAGCGTGCGCGCGTCGATCTCCAGCCCCTTCGCCGGCGACGCGAGCGCCACCCAGAGCTTCTGGTCGAGGTCCGGGAGGGCCCGGATGTCGTCGGCCGTGCGCAGGACCACCTGGTCGAAGCCGCTCTGCCGCTGAAACTGCCACTGGTGCGTGCTCATGTCGTCCTTCCTCTTCCCCCGGACGGGCGCATTTGACCGCCTCGGCGTGCGGTTGTCACGCCGGTTCGCTACGATGACGCGCGGCGGGTGCGGGGAGAGTGCCGTTGCGGGTCTTGTTCATCGAGGCAGACACCGAGGCCCGGTGGAGCGTCGCGTCGCTCGGGCCGGGCTACCTGGCCGCCTGGCTGCGCGCCGCGGGCCACACCGTCGTGTTCCAGCGCGTGCGGCACGACGAGCCCGTCGCCGACGTGGTCGCGAAGGCGCGGGCGGCCGCGCCGGGGCTCATCGGCTTCTCCATGACGACGCGGCAGTGGCACCGGGTGCGCGCGCTGGCGGCGGCGCTGCGGCCCGCGCTGGGCGTGCCCGTCATCGCCGGCGGCCTGCACCCGACGTTCGCGCCCGAGGAGGTCCTGGCGGCCCCCGGCTTCGACTACGTGTGCCTGGCCGAGGGCGAGGCCCCGCTGCTGGAGCTGGTCGAGGCCCTGGAGCGCGGCGAGGTGCCCATGGGCATCCCCAACATCTGGGTGAAGGGGCACATCCGCCCGCCGGTGCGGCCCCCGTTCGAGCCCATCGACGCGCTGCCCTTCATGGCCCGCGACCTGCTCGACGAGCACCACGGCGTCGTGCACCTGACCACCCAGCGCGGCTGCCCCTTCCCCTGCACCTACTGCGCGGCGCGCATGTACAACGCGCTCTACGCCGAGTCGGGCGAGGAGTACGGCCGCCGCCGCTCCGCCCGCAACGTCCTCGACGAGCTCTTCGGCCTCAAGCGCGCCGGCCAGCTCGCCTACGTCATCTTCCTGGACGACACCTTCACCATCCACCACCCGTGGGTGCGGGAGTTCTGCGACGTCTACGGCAAGGAGCTGCGCGTCCCGTTCTCCATCAACGCCCGCGTCGAGACGGTGAACCCGACGCTCCTGCGCCAGCTCGCGGACGCCGGCTGCAAGCACGTCATCTATGGCGTCGAGAGCGGAAGCTACCGGATTCGCAAGGAGATCATGCGCCGGCCCGTGAAGAACGAGCGCTTCGTGGAGGTGTTCGACTGGACGCGGGAGGCCGGCATGATGGTGACGGCGAACTACATGCTGGGGCTGCCGGACGAGACGCGGGACGACCTGGAGGAGACGCTGGCCCTGGCCGAGCAGCTCGACGCCTACGACTTCGGCTACTTCGTCTTCTACCCGTACCCCGGCACGCCCCTGTACCAGACGTGCCGCGATCGCGGCCTGCTCCCCGACGACTTCCTGGACCGCCCGGCCAACCACCGCGAGTCGGTGCTGCGGCTCGAGCACCTGACCCAGGCGGACATCGGCGAGTTCTACGACCGCTTCACCGCGCTGCGGGAGCGGCAGCACCTCAAGCACCAGCCGGGCAGCAACGCCTTCGCCCGGGCGCGCATCCGCGAGCAGATCCAGCTCCACGCCCGCCACGCCTGAGGGGAGCGTCAGTCGTCGTGCTCGCCGTGGCCCCGCGCGGGCGGCGCGGAGCCGGCCTTCCAGGCCCCGGCCCCGCCGTGCTGGTAGACGATCTCGCCGCCCAGGTGGCCGACGCGGATGCCCGCCGCCAGCACGCCCAGGGTGCCCAGGGTGCCCACGAGCGCCAGCCCCTTGGCCGCGCCGCCCTTCAGCACGCCGCCGAGCAGCAGGAACAGGAGCGTGGCGCCCGCCGCGATGACGAAGTAGTCGGCGGCCTCCTCATGGGCGTGGATGGGATCGTCGCCGACGACCGCCTCGACCCGCTCCTCGTCCTCCTCGCCGGTGTAGCGGGCCGCGAGGCCGCCGCCCACCAGGAAGATCTGCAGCAGGATGGCGATGGCGAAGGCGCGCTTCGGCAGCCAGCCCTTGTGCCAGGCGAGCAGCAGCCCGCCGGCGATGAGGGGCATCAAGCTGGCCAGCGCGAGGGGCAGGTGCACGAAGAGGGGGTGAAGCGGCTCGTCCATGATCGGTCTCCCATCGGGGGTCGGTGTCGGGCGCCAGCATGCGCAGAAACCCGGATGAACGCCATCCGCCATCCGTGAGAGAACAATGAAATCATGAAGTTGCACCCCAACGCTCCGCCCGATGACGGATGGCCCCGGCGGCTCGTCCTGGCCGCCGGCCTGCTCTTCGGCTCCATCGTGGCCCTCGTGGTGGTGGACCTGCTGGCCGATGTGGCCGAGGGCTCGTCCACCACCCACCTCGTCCTGGAGGGCCTCACGGGCGGCGTGGCCCTGGCCGGCCTGACCGTCGTGCTCGGCCACCTGCGCCAGGCCCGGCTGCGGGCCGCCCGCCTCGGGCGCGAGGCCGCCGACCTGGCCCGGCAGCTCGCCGCGAGCACCGAGGAGGCCCGGCGCTGGCGAGCCGAGACGCGCGACCTCGCCGCGGGGCTGGGCGCCGCCATCGCCCGCCAGCTCGACGACTGGGCCCTCTCCGCCGCCGAGCAGGAGGTGGCGCTGCTGCTGCTCAAGGGCTTGAGCCACAAGGAGATCGCGGCGCTGCGGGGCACCAGCGAGGCCACCAGCCGCCAGCAGGCCCGGTCCGTCTACCGCAAGGCCGGGCTCACGGGGCGGTCCGACCTGGCGTCGTTCTTCCTGGAGGATCTGCTGCCGGCGCCCGCCGGCGCTCAGGCCTCGGGGTTGTCGGTGGATCCCGCGTAGATGAAGGCCTGCACATGCGGGTCGGGGCTCGCCTTGACCTGGTCCGGCGTGCCCGCGGCGGCCAGCTCGCCCTTGTAGATCATGATGATCTTGTCGGCGATGCGGAACGTCGAGAGCATGTCGTGGCTGATCACGATGCTCGTGATGTTGAAGGCCTCCGCGGCCTCCACGATCATGTCGTCCACCCGCCGCATCATGATGGGATCCTGCCCGGTGGTGGGCTCGTCGTAGACCATGATGTCGGGCTTCGTGATGAGCGCCCGGGCCAGCCCCACGCGCTTGCGCTCGCCGTTGGAGATGCCGGCGGGCATGCGGGCGAGCAGATCCTTCACCTTCAGGCGCTCGGCCACCTCCTCGACGGCCTCCTGCACCTTGCGGCCCCGCATCCCCCGGCCCTCGTAGAGCGGGAAGGCGATGTTCTCGCGCACCGTCATGGAGTCGAAGAGGGCCGCCCCCTGGAAGAGCATGCCGATGCGGGCCCGCGTGGCCTGCATGTCGCGGCCCGACAGCTTCGCGAGGTCCTGGCCGAACACCTTCACGACGCCGGAGCTGGGCGCCATCAGGCCGATGATGTGCTTGATGAGGACCGACTTGCCCGAGCCCGAGCCGCCGATGACGACGGTGATCTTCTTCTCGGGGATGGTGGCGGTGATGCCCTTCAAGACGTGGTTGGGGCCGAAGTGGCGGTGCAGATCGACGACCTCGGCCACCGCCGGCACGCCGTCGTCGACGGCCAGGGAGCCCGCCGCCTCGCCGCCCTCCGCGCGCCCCATCCGCTCCGTCACGGCGTTGGCCATGAAGCGCTGGACGGCCGGCACGGTGCTCTGCTGGACGTGCTCGAAGCTGCCGAACTCCACGATGGAGCCGCCCGACAGAATCGCCATGTGATCCGCGAGGTTGCGGTTGCTGGCCATGTCGTGGCTCACGATCACCGAGGTGATCTGGTACTCGCGCTGGGTGCGCTGGATGAGCTGGTCGACGAAGTGGATCATCACCGGATCGAGGCCCGTCGTGGGCTCGTCGAAGAGCACCACCTCGGGGTTGGTGATGACGGCCCGGGCCAGGGCGACGCGCTTCTTCATGCCCCCCGAGAGATCCGAGGGCATGCGATCGAAGGCGTGGGGCAGCTCCAGCAGCTCCAGCAGGTCGCGCACCAGCTTCATCACCTCGGCGTGCTTCATCCGGGTGTTCTGCAGCAGGGGGAACGCGATGTTCTGGGCCACGTCGAGGGAGTCGATGAGGGCGTAGTTCTGGAAGACCATCGTGCAGCGCTTGCGCAGCTCGGTGCGGCGCCGCTCGCTGATCGTGCTGATGTCCTCGCCGAAGAGCCGCACGGTGCCGGTGTCGGGGAGCGTCAGGCCGTTCATCATGCGCAGCAGCACCGACTTGCCGCTGCCCGACTCCCCCGAGATGACCGTCGTCTTGCCCGTCTGCACCGTGAGGTGCACGTCGCGCAGGACCTCCATGGCGCCGAACGACTTGCCGACGCCCTCCAGCTCGATGACCGGCCGGTCGGCCGGCCAGCGCGCGGTGCCGGGCAGGAGCAGGTTGGTGCGCTGAGCCATCGGCGGCACGCTAGCCGCAAAGCGGCGGGAAGTCACGCAGGCGGGACGCCCGCCTCAGCCGGTGATGGTGACGATGGCCTCGCCCGCCGGGGTGGGCCCGTCGCAGCCGCCGCCGAGGGCCTCCACCGGATCCTCGCCCGGCTCGGCCACGGCCCGCGCGGCCAGGCGCGGATCGAGCAGGTGGGTCGGCTTGACGTTCTTGATGGCCGCCAGCATGACCTCGCGCACGTCGGGGATCTCCCCCTCCAGCTTCGCCAGCAGGCCGGCCATCGCCTCGCGCTTCAGCCCCGCCTGGCTGCCGCAGAGGTTGCACGGCAGGATGGGGAAGCCGCGCAGGCTGGCGTAGGTCGCCAGGTCGGCCTCGGCCACCTCGATGAGCGGGCGGATGACCTGGAAGCGCCCGTCGTTGGTGGTGTAGCCGGCGGGCATCGCCTGCAGCTTGCCCGAGTAGAAGAGGTTGAGGAGCAGCGTCTCCAGCGCGTCGTCGCGGTGGTGCCCGAGGGCCAGCTTGTTGCAGCCCAGGCGCTCGGCGGTGTCGTAGAGGATGCCGCGGCGCAGGCGCGAGCAGGGCGCGCAGTACGTCCCGCCCTCCTGGGTCAGCCGCTTCACCACCGAGTAGGTGTCGCGCTGCACGATCTCGTAGGGCGTGCCCGTGGCGGCGTTGAACTCGGCCAGCCACGTCGCCAGCGGCACGCCGTCGTAGCCCGGCTGCACCTGATCGAGGTGCACGGCCACCAGCTCGAACGGGAAGGGCGAGCGGGCGCGGATGCGCGCCAGCAGGTCGAGCAGGCCGTAGCTGTCCTTGCCGCCCGACACGGCGACGAGGACGCGGTCGCCCTCCTCGATGAGGCCGAACGTCTTGATCGAGCGGACGATTCGCCGGCGCAGCCGCTGCTCCAGGACGTCGACGGCATCGCGGTGGCTGGACATGGACGCCTCCCTTCCCGGCCGTGCGGCCGCGGAGGCGCACGCTGCCGAAGCGGGCCGGGCGGTGTCAAGCCCATGGCGGGGGGCCAGGAATTGTCCCCGCAGACCGCCCTGCGGTAGGGTCCGGCCCCCCACCCGACGGTCCCGCGTGATGAACGAAGCCTATCCGCTCCAGCAGGTGCTCCAGAGCCTCGCGAACCGGCGCGTCGCGGACGTCGCCGGGGTCGACGCCGACGTCCTGGCCTGGCTCGCCGCCGCCCTGCACGAGCGCGAGGGGCGCCCCTGCGTCATCGTCACCCCCGGGGACGGCGACGCCCGGCGGCTGGCGGGGGATCTGGCGTTCTTCACGGATCCCGACCGGGTGCTGGCCCTGCCCACCGTCGAGGCGTCGCCCTACGGCGACCTGAGCCCCGACCGCGGCAGCATCATGGGCCTGCTGGCCGGCCTGTCGAGCCTGGCGTGGAGCCAGGGCGCCTGGTTCATCGTCGTGCCGGCCACGACCCTCATGCGCCGGATGATCCCCCAGTCGGTCCTGGTGGCCCACAGCCACCTCGTCGCCGTCGGTCAGCCCCTCCACCGCGAGGCCGCCCTGCGTGCCCTGGCCGACGGCGGCTACCACGCGGTGAGCCAGGTGGAGGATCCCGGCACGTTCGCGGTGCGCGGCGGCATCATCGACGTCTACCCGCCCCACCTGAAGATGCCCGTTCGCATTGACCTTTTCGGCGACGAGGTGGAGTCGCTGCGCTTCTTCGATCCCGAGACGCAGCTCACCCGGGGCGACGCCGGGGACTCGCTGGTGCTGCCGCCGGTGCGCGAGGAGATGCTGGCCGAGCCCTTCCGCCAGCGGGCCCGCCGCGGCATCCGGGACGCCGGCGCCGAGGTGGGGGTGCCCACGCGGGCGCTGCAGCCCATGCTCGACGACCTGGCCAACGGCATCCCGTTCATGGGCATCGAGGGCTTCCGGCCCGCCTTCTTCGACGCCCTCGACGGCCTGCACGCCCACCTGCCCGCCGACGCCACCTGGCTGGTGCTCGACCCCATGGCCGTGGCGGAGCGGCTGGGGGCGGAGTGGGAGCGGCTGGCGACGGGCTTCGCGGGCGCGCAGCTCGAGAAGCTGCCCGCGCTGCCCCCGGAGCGGCACGCGCTGCGGCCGGCCGAGGTGGTCGAGGCCCTGCGGGGCCTGCGGCAGGTGCGCGCGCACGGCCTGCAGGTCGTCGACGAGCTGGGCGTGGTCGAGGGGCCCGAGGACGCCATCCGCTTCCAGGTGCCCGGCAACGCCGATCTGGCGCACCGGCTGGAGCAGGCCCACGGCGAGCGCGAGCCCCTCAAGCCCCTGGCCGAGGACGTGCGGGCCTGGACCGCCGACGGCGCCCGGGTGGTCATCGCCTGCCGCCAGCAGACGCAGCTCGACCGGCTGGAGCGGCTGCTCAAGGGCTACGGCGTGCCCGTGGCCCGGGGCGCGGAGGCCCCGCGCACCTACCTGCGGCCCCCGGGCGCGGAGGGCGCCGGCGCCGTCCTCGTCCAGGGCGACGTGGGCGGCGGCTTCCGGCTGCTCTCCCATGGCTTCGCGCTGATCACCGAGGACGAGATCTTCGGCCGCAAGGCGCGCAAGCGGCGGACCCGCAGCGCCGAGAGCCAGAGCCCGTTCGTCCAGAGCTTCCGGGAGCTGGAGCCCGGCGACCACGTCGTCCACGTCGATCACGGCGTCGGGCAGTACGTGGGCCTCAAGAAGCTCATCGTCCAGGGGCGCGAGACCGACTTCCTGGTGGTGCAGTTCTCGGGCGCCGACAAGCTGTACCTGCCCGTCTACAAGCTCGGGCGGCTGCAGAAGTTCGTCGCCGGCGGCGTGGCCCCGAAGCTCGACAAGCTCGGCGGCACCACCTGGCAGAAGGTCCGCTCCAAGGCGAAGCAGTCGGCCGAAGAGGACGCCTACGCCCTGCTCGAGCTCTACGCCCGCCGTGAGCTGGCCGAGGGCTTCGCCTTCTCCGCCCCCGACGACTACTTCCGCGCCTTCGAGGGGCGCTTCCCCTTCCAGGAGACGCCGGACCAGGAGCGCGCCATCGACGAGGTCATCGCCGACATGACCCGCTCGCGCCCCATGGACCGCCTGCTCTGCGGCGACGTGGGCTTCGGCAAGACCGAGGTGGCCATCCGCGCCACGATGAAGGCCGTGGTCGACGGCAAGCAGGTGGCCGTCCTCGTGCCCACCACGGTGCTGGCCCTCCAGCACTTCCGCACGTTCAGCCAGCGCTTCGCCGGCTACCCCATCGAGGTCGCCCTGCTCTCGCGCCTCGTGGCGGGCGACGCCGAGGCCGCGACGCTCAAGGGCCTCAAGAGCGGCCGCATCCAGATTCTGGTGGGGACGCACCGATTGTTGAGCAAAGACGTGCAGTTCCAGGATCTGGGCCTGCTCGTCCTCGACGAGGAGCACCGCTTCGGCGTGCGCCACAAAGAGCGCCTCAAGGAGGTGCGCGCCAACGTGGACGTGCTCTCCATGACGGCCACCCCCATCCCGCGCACGCTCCAGCTCAGCCTCAGCGGCATCCGCGACCTGAGCGTCATCACCACGCCCCCGAGCGACCGCCTCAGCGTGCGCACCTACGTCTGCCGCGCCACGGATCAGGTGGTGCGCGACGCCATCCTGCGGGAGCTCGGCCGCGGCGGGCAGGTCTTCTTCGTGCACAACCGGGTGCACTCCATCGAGTCGCGCAAGGCGTGGCTGACGTCGCTGGTGCCCGAGGCGCGCATCGCCGTGGGCCACGGCCAGATGGATCCGAAGGCCCTGGAGAAGGTGATGGAGGACTTCACGGAGGGGCGCTCCAACGTCCTCCTGTCGACCACCATCATCGAGTCGGGCATCGACATCGCCACGGCCAACACGATGCTCGTCGACCACGCCGACCAGCTCGGCCTGGCCCAGCTCTATCAGCTGCGCGGGCGGGTGGGCCGGTCGCGCGAGCGCGGCTACTGCTACCTGCTGGTGCCCGGCGAGGCCGCCCTGGCGGGGGAGGCCCGCAAGCGGCTCGCGGTCATCCAGAAGTTCACGGAGCTGGGCTCGGGCTTCCAGGTGGCCAGCCACGACATGGAGCTGCGCGGCGCCGGCGAGCTGCTGGGCACGAAGCAGAAGGGCCACATCCAGGCCGTCGGCCTCGATCTCTACGCCCAGCTCATCGAAGAGGCCGTGCGCACCCTGCGGGGCCAGAAGCCGCCAGTGGAGTTCGATCCCGACATCAACCTGCCCGTCACGGCGCGCATCCCCGAGGAGTACGTGCCGGACGACCACCAGCGCCTCGTGCTCTACAAGCGGATGGCCAACGCGGTGGACGAGGAGACGGTGCTCGCGGTGGCCGACGAGGTCGAGGATCGCTTCGGCCCCCTCCCCGGCCCCGTCGAGAACCTGGTGGAGCTGATGCGGGTGCGCACCCTGGCCCGGCGCATCGGCCTGACCACGCTGGATCACGCCGGCAAGAGCGTCCTGCTGACGTTCCACCCCGAGAGCCCGATGCCCGTCGAGGCCATCATCGACCTCGTGGGCAATCCGCGCAGCGGCTTCAGCGCGCCGGCAGATTTCAAGCTGGTCTACGTGTTTGACGCCCAGGAGCAGCGCGCCACCCTGCCCGCGACCCGAAAGTGCTTGCAGCGTCTGGCCGAGTCCGTTACCGAACAGCCCGACTGACCCGGAGAGGTCTCATGCGTCGTGTCTCCCAAGCCAGCCTCGCTCTCTCGCTCTGCCTGACGGCGCTCGGCGGCTGCAAGCCCGAGAAGCCGCCCGCCGACGATCCCCAGGGGAGCATCAAGACGGCCCCGAAGGCGGCCGTCGCCTCCGAGGCGCAGGGCAAGATCGTGGCCCGGGTGGGCGACCACGCCATCACCCTCGCGGAGTTCGAGGCCCGCCTCAACCAGCAGTCCCCCTTCGCGCGGTCGCGCTACAGCAGCCTGCAGCGCAAGAAGGAGTTCCTCGACAGCCTCGTGCGCTTCGAGCTGCTGGCGATGGACGCCCAGAAGAAGGGCTTCGACCAGGATCCCGACGTGCAGCTCGCCATGAAGCAGGCCATGGTGAAGAAGCTGACGGCCGACGAGATCCGCGGGCTGGTGAAGCTGGCCGACATCACCGACGCCGACGTGGCGGCCTACTACAACGAACACCTCGACGAGTTCGACAAGCCCGCCGAGGTCCGCGCCAGCCAGATCGTCGTGGCCGACGAGGGCGCCGCCCGCAAGCTGCTCGCCGAGATGCTGCCCAAGATCCAGGCCGAGCCCCGCCGGGCCCGCCAGATCTTCGCCGACTACGTGCGGCTGCACAGCACCGACGAGGCCACGAAGCGCATGGCGGGCGACCTGCAGTTCTTCGGCGCCCCCGACGAGAAGCGCGTCCTGCGCACCCCCGACCAGCCCCCGGTGGACGCGGCCATCGCCGCCGCGGCCGTCGCCCTGGAGAAGGTCGGCGACGTGCACACCGCCCCCATCCAGACGGCCGCCGGCTGGCACCTGGTACAGAAGACGGGCTTCCGGCGGCCCTACAAGCGCGAGCTGGACGACGTGAAGACCAGCATCCGCAACAAGCTCTTCCGGGTGCGCAAGAGCGAGTCCATGGAGGCCTACGTCCAGCGGCTGCGCGAGGGCGCGCAGGTCGTCATCGACGAGGCCGTCGTGGGCGAGGCCCAGGTGAAGCCCTCCGAGGGCCCGGTGCCCGATCTGACGCCCCCCTACATGCGCGGCCCCGGCGCCCCGGGCGGCCTGCCCGGGCTCGAGCTGCCCGAGGACACCGAGGGGGGCGACCCCCAGGAGCTCCCATGAGGAGATTTCTCCTTCTTTTCGCGTGCTTGCACATCCCGTTCGCGGCCTCGGCCCGCCTCATCGATCGGGTGGTGGCCGTCGTGAACGAGGGCATCATCACCTGGTCGGAGCTGGAGGACGTGGCGAAGCCCGTCCTGGCCCAGGTCAGCGAGATCGGCGACCCCGTGGTGCGCGAGCAGACCCGCGAGCGGCAGCTTCGCCGGGTGCTCGACGACCTCGTGGGCCAGAAGCTGATCATGCAGGAGGCCGAGCGGCGCGGCATCTCGGTGCAGGCCGACGAGGTGGATCGCCACATCGACCGCATCAAGAGCCGGCAGAGCTGGGATGACGACACCTTCGCCAGCTACCTGCGCGGGCAGGGGCTCTCGGTGGCGGAGTTCCGCAAGCAGGTGCGCGAGCAGCTCCTGCGGCAGAACATCATCCGGCGCGCGCTGGGCAGCCGCATCCAGGTCACCGACCGCGAGCTGCAGGACTTCTACAAGGAAGAGCTGACCCAGCAGAAGGCCGGCTACGAGGTCGACGCGGCGCACATCGTGCTGAAGGTGCCCGCCAACGCCACGCCGGCCGAGGACGCCGCCCTGCGCCAGCTCGCCACCGAGATCCTGGCGCGCGCCCAGAAGGGCGAGGACTTCGCGGCCCTCTCGCGGGAGTACAGCCAGGGGGCCCAGGCGGCCCAGGGCGGCAGCCTCGGCACCGTCCGCCGCGGCAGCCTGGACGCCGCGCTGGAGGAGGCCCTCTTCGCCCTGGAGCCCGGCCAGTTCGGCGGCCCGGTGCGCACCAGCTTCGGCTGGCACGTCGTCCAGGTCACCGGCCGCAAGGCCCTCGGCGCCCCCACCTTCGACGAGTGGGCCGTCGAGGGCGGCAACAAGCTGCGCGAGAAGAAGCTCGCCGCCGAGCTGACGCGCTGGGTCGTGGAGCTCAAGAAGAAGGCCTTTGTCGAGATTCGCCTGTAGTCTCGAAAGGTTGAGTGATCCGTGAGCGCCCTCGCCGAGTTCAACTGGCAGCCCCTCCCCTGGTTCCTCCCCACCGCCATCGGCCTGACGGCCCTGGCCCTCGGCCTCGTCGTCCGGGGCTGGCGCCGCGGCGGCACCTTCCTCGGCATCGTCATCCCGTGGCTGCTGGGCTCGGCCTGCATGGCGATGGGCGTGGTGCAGTGGCACCTCACGGACCAGGCGCTGCTGCTCGAGTTCTCGTGGTACGGCGCCATCGCGCCGCCGGTGGCCCGCTACTACCTGTACGTGGGGCTGGGCTTCGGCGTGGTGCCGATGGTGGGCTGCTTCCTGCGGCTCTGGCTGCGGCGCGGCTGAGTCAGCGCCCCCGGCGCCGGCGGACCACGAGGAAGATGAAGAGCCCCAGCGGCAACGCGAAGCTCAGGCCGATGGAGGCGATGTTCGCCTTCAGCGCGGCGGCCATGCCCGTCTCGGGCGGCGGCTTGAGCCACTTGCCCCCGGTGATGAACGCGATGGTCGCCTCGGGCACCTGGGCCTCCAGCACCACCGCGGCGTCGGCCGGGTGCTCCCGCACCGCCACCGAGAAGACGCCCGGCGTGTAGCCCGCAGCGGCCACCGCCTCGACCAGGCGCGGCGTCTCGGCCTGGATCATCTGCTGCAGCGCCACGGCGTCGGGCTGGGGCCCGGGCCAGCGGGCCAGCTCGGGGTGCTCGCTGGCGATGCGCTGGCCGGCGGCCGACAGGGCCTTGCCGACGCGCTCCAGGCGCTCGGTGCGGCCCATCTCGTCGAAGAGGACGGCCCCCGTCCAGGCGATGGCCCCCAGCAGCAGGACGACGAGCACGACGAGGGGCCAGACCGACCGCCCGGGCGCGGGGGCAGGGGCCGCCGCCGTCACGGGCAGGACCTCCAGCGTGGTGCGGGCGGCCCGGGTGTCCTCGGGCGGGGGCTCGGCCGGCTCCTCAAGCCGAGCGGGCGGCTCGTCGGGCCAGACCGGGGGCTCGTCCGGCCAGACCGGCGGCTCGTCGGGCCAGGCCGGCAGGCCCGTGCTCTCGCTCGGCCACGCGTCGGGGGCCACGGACGTCGGCGCCTGGCCGGGGGCCGGGGGATCGGAGGCCGGCGGCCGCGCCCGCTCGGGGGTGGGCCCGGTGACGCTCACGCGATCCGCCGGCGGCGCGGGCGAGCGCTCCGGCGGCATGCTGCGGCTGGGCGTCGAGCGGGGCCGGGGCGCCTCGTCGCTCAGGTCGGGCGGCAACGCCGACGGCGGGCGGCTCGACAGGGGCACGCCCCGCAGCGGGGCGCGCAGGGGCGGCACGCTGGGGGATGGCTCCTCCAGCAGGCGCTCCTCGGGCGGCTCCGACTCGCGGACCAGCATGTCGCCCCACGCCGACGCCGCGGCCTGGGTCGTCACCACCCGCTCGCCCTGGCTCTCCGCGACCTTCCGGGTCTCCAGCAGCCGCCGGCTCCGGCGACGCTTGATGACCCCCATCCCGGAATCGTCGTCCTCCATCGACCCCCTCAGGCGTGGAGCGCCGCGTGTATGCTCTGCGCGAGGCGCTCGCCGATGCCGTCCACGGCGGCGATCTCGTCGATCGAAGCGCGCCGTAGCCGGGTCATGCTACCAAACGCCAGCAGCAATGACTTCTTTCGTGCAGGGCCGACGCCGGGGATCTGATCGAGCTCGCCCGTAAACGCCTTGGTTGTCCGGGTCTTGCGGTGGAACGTGATGGCGAAGCGGTGGGCCTCGTCGCGCAGGTGGGTCAGCAGGAAGTACTCGTCCGTGTGGGGTTTGAGCACGAACGGCTCGCGCAGCCCGGGCACGAAGACGCGCTCCGAGGAGCGCTCCGGCGCGGCGTCGTCGGGCCGGTCGCCGGCGAGGACGCGCGACTTGGCCAGGCCCACGACGTCGACGCCCTCGACCCCGAGATCCTGGAAGACGGCCACCGCCACGCCGAGCTGACCCTTGCCGCCGTCGACGACGATGAGGTCGGGCAGATCCCCCTCCTCCAGCCCCCGGCGCAGGCGACGGGTGAGCACCTCGCGCATCATCGCGAAGTCGTCGGTGCCCTCCACCGTGCGGATCTTGTAGTGCCGGTAGCGGTCGCGGCGGGGCACGCCCCCCTCGAAGACGACCCGGGACGCGACGGCGCTGTCTCCCTGGAAGAGCGAGATGTCGAAGCACTCGATGCGATAGGGCAAGTTCGCGAGACGCAAGCGGTTTTTCAGGCGGACGAGCCCGCCGTCGCGCACCGCCTCCGACTGCCGCGCCTGGAAGAACCCGTGCTCGGCGTTGCGGTCGGCCAGCTCCAGCAGCTTGCGGCCGGGCCCGCGCTGGGGCACCCGCAGGGCCACGCGCCGGCCTCGCAGCTCGGTCAGCCGCTCCACCAGGGCGGCGTCCCCCTCCAGCGGCACCCCCAGGATGACCTCGTCGGGCACCTCGGCGCCGCCGCTGTAGTACAGGTTCACGATGGTCGACAGCAGCTCGGCGTCGGGCACGCCCTGCTGCTCGAAGGTGAACGCCCGCGAGCCCACCATGCGGCCGCGCCGGATCTGCAGCAGGGCCACCTGCAGGAAGCCCCCCTCGCGATACAGGCCGTAGACGTCCTGGTCCACCTCCCGGGCGCCCACCATCTGCTGGGGCTCCAGGCTGCCCTGCACGGCCCGGATCTGGTCGCGGAACCGCGCCGCGCCCTCGTAGTCGAGGGCCTCGGCGGCCGCCCACATGCGGCGCTCCAGCTCCGCCGCCAGCTCCCCGTGCCGCCCCTGCAGGAAGAGCGTCACCGCCTGGACCTGCTGCTGGTAGGCGGCGCGGTCGACGGCGAGGACGCAGGGCGCCGGGCAGCGCTTGATCTGGTACTGCAGGCAGGGGCGCGAGCGGTTCTTGAACGTCAGGTCGTCGCAGTTGCGCAGCTGGAAGTAGCGCTCCACCAGCTTGAGCGTCTGCCGGATCTTGCTGGCCGAGTGGTAGGGCCCGAAGTAGCGCGCGCCGTCCTTGCGGGGGCGCCGCACGACGTCGATGCGCGGCCACTCCATCGACTCGTCGATGCGCAGGTGCAGGAAGCTCTTGTCGTCCTTGAGCTCGACGTTGAACCGCGGCTGGTGCCGCTTGATCAGCTCGTTCTCCAGGATGAGCGCCTCCTTCTCCGTCGCGGTGATGATCACCTCGATGCGGTCCAGGAAGCGGTCGAGCAGGCCGACGAAGAAGCGGGTGTCGCTGGTGCTGCCGAAGTACTGCCGCACGCGGGCCCGGAGGCTGGCGGCCTTGCCGACGTAGATGATCTCGTCGTCGGCGGCGCGCATGAGGTAGCAGCCCGGCTCGACGGGCAGGCGGTCGATGTCGACGGCGGGGTCGAAGGGCATGCTCAGCCCAGGGCGAGCTGGGCCTGCTGCAGCCCCTTGAGCTCGTCTCGCAGCTCGGCGGCGCGCTCGAACTCCAGGTTCGAGGCGGCCTCCTGCATCCGCTTCTTCACCTCGGCCACCCGCGCGTTGAGGAGCTGCAGGTCGTCCAGCGGCACGGCGGCGCCCTTCGGGGCGAGCGCGCGGGCGACGTCCTCCAGGTCGGAGATGCGCTTGGAGACCGTGCGCGGCGTGATGCCGTGGGCGGCGTTGTGGCGCTGCTGGATGGCGCGGCGGCGCTCCGTCTCGTCGAGGGCGCGCTGCATGGAGTCCGTCACCCGGTCGGCGTAGAGGATGACGCGGCCCTCGGCGTTGCGCGCGGCGCGGCCGATGGTCTGGATCAGGGACGTCTGGTTGCGCAGGAAGCCCTCCTTGTCGGCGTCCAGCACTGCCACCAGCGCCACCTCGGGCAGATCCAGGCCCTCCCGCAGCAGGTTGATGCCCACCAGCACATCGAACACCCCGCGGCGCAGGTCCCGCAGGATGGCCGTCCGCTCGATGGTGTCGATGTCGCTGTGCAGGTAGCGCACCTGGATGCCCAGCTCGCGGTAGTAGTCCGTCAGGTCCTCGGCCATGCGCTTGGTCAGCGTGGTGATGAGGACGCGGAAGCCCGCCTCGATGGTGGCGCGGACGTCGCCGAGCAGATCGTCGACCTGGTTGCCGGCGGGCCGCACCTGCACCACGGGGTCCACCAGGCCGGTGGGCCGGATGAGCTGCTCCACCACCACGCCCTTGCTCTGCTCGAGCTCGTAGGCGCCGGGGGTGGCCGAGACGTAGATGGCCTGGTTCACCAGGGCCTCGAATTCATTGAACTTCAGGGGCCGGTTGTCCACCGCGGACGGCAGCCGGAAGCCGTACTCCACCAGGGTGTCCTTGCGGGCCCGGTCGCCGCGGTACATGCCGCCGACCTGGGGGATGGTGGCGTGGCTCTCGTCCACCACCAGCAGCCAGTCCTTCGCGAAGTAGTCCAGCAGGCAGGGCGGCGGCTGCCCCTCCAGCCGACCCGTCATGTAGCGGCTGTAGTTCTCGATGCCGTTGCAGCGCCCCAGCTCTTCGAGCTGCTCCAGATCGAACATCGTGCGCTGCTCGAGGCGCTGGGCCTCCAGCAGCCGGCCCCGGCTCTGGAAGTCCTGCAGGCGCTCCAGCAGCTCGGCGCGGATGTGATCGAGGATGGACTTCATGTCGCGGGGGCCGACGACGTAGTGGCTGCCGGGGTAGACGGCCACCGTGTCGAGGCTGCGGAGCACCTTGCCGCGCAGCGGATCGATCTCGCGGATGGCCTCCACCTCGTCCCCGAAGAACTCGACGCGCAGGGCGGTGGAGTCCTCGTGGATGGGGAAGATCTCGAGCACGTCCCCGCGCACCCGGAAGGTGCCGCGGTGGAAGTCGATGTCGTTGCGCGTGTACTGGATCTCCACCAGCTTCGCGAGGGCCGCCTCGCGGTCCATGCGCTGGCCCACCGTGAACTGGGCGAGCTGGTCGTAGTACGCCTCGGCGCTCCCCAGGCCGTAGATGCACGAGACCGACGCCACGATGATGACGTCGCGGCGCTCCAGGAGGGACCGCGTGGCCGCGTGGCGCATGCGGTCGATCTCCTCGTTGATGTTGGAGTCCTTCTCGATGAAGGTGTCGGTGCTCGGGACGTACGCCTCGGGCTGGTAGTAGTCGTAATAACTGACGAAATACTCGACGGCGTTGTCGGGGAAGAGGTCCTTGAGCTCCGCGTGGAGCTGCGCCGCGAGCGTCTTGTTATGGGCCAGCACCAGGGTCGGGCGCTGCGTCCGGGCGACCACGTTGGCGATGGTGAAGGTCTTGCCGGAGCCGGTGACGCCCAGCAGGACCTGGTGGCGCTCCCCCCGATCGAGGCCATCCACCAGCTCGGTGATGGCCTGGGGCTGGTCACCGGTAGGCTCGAACTCGCTGACCAGCCGGAACGGGATCATGGCGCGGTGGGCTCCTGCTCGTCGTGGACCATCCAGTCGGTGTCGCCGTCGGGCCGGTCCATCAAGACGACGCCCTGGAGGGCCAGCGCGTCGCGGATGGCGTCGGCCTCGGCCCACTCCCGCTTGTTGCGGGCCTGCAGGCGCTCGGCGATGCGGGCGGCCACCGCCGCGGTGTCCAGGCCGCGGCGCTGGGCCGCCTTGGCGCGGTGGCGCAGCAGGTAGGCCTCGGGGTCGTCGCCGAACAGGTTGAGGACCTCGTCGGCCTGGGCCAGCAGGTCGAGCAGCAGGGCCGCCGCCCGGGCCGCCGCCGGCTTCTTGCGCGCCTTGGAGGTGGAGGCCAGCTCGTTGAGCGCCTTGAAGGCGTCGGAGAGCGGATCCATGGCCTTCACGCCGCTGAAGTCATCGTCCATCGCCTCGCGGAAGCGCGCCTCGAAGGTGTCGATGACGTCCTGGCAGGGCAGCGGCCCCTCGTAGTCCTCGTCGAAGAGGCGCACGAAGCGGCGCCCCTTGCGCAGGCTCTCGTAGAAGTACGCCAGCCGGCCCGCGGCCTGGTCGAGCAGCGCGTCGTTGAAGTTGATGGGGTTGCGGTAGTGGGCGGCGCTGATGAGGAAGTAGCGCAGCACCAGGGGCTCGTAGCGCTGGAACAGGTCGCTGATGTTGAAGACGTTGCCGAGCGACTTGCTCATCTTCTCGTCATCGATGTTCACGAAGCCGTTGTGCAGCCAGTAGCGCACGCTCGCCACGCCCGTCGCGCCCTCGGTCTGGGCGATCTCGTTCTCGTGGTGCGGGAACACGAGATCCCGCCCGCCGCCGTGCAGATCGAAGGAGGCGCCCAGGTGGGTGCAGCTCATGGCCGAGCACTCGATGTGCCAGCCCGGGCGGCCCTCGCCCCAGGGGCTCGGCCACTTCGGCTCCCCGGGCTTCGCGGCCTTCCAGAGCGCGAAGTCCATGGGATTCCTCTTCTTTTCGTTCACGTCCACGCGGGCGCCGGCCTGCATCTCGTCGAAGCTGCGCTTGGAGAGCTTGCCGTACTCGGCGAAGGCGTCGACCGCGTAGTAGACGTCGCCGTCCACCGCGTAGGCCAGGCCCTTGTCCACCAGCGTCTGCACCATCTCGACGATCTCGGTGATGCTGGTGCTGACGCGGGGCTCGACGTCGGGGCGCGCGATGCCGAGGGCGTCCATGTCCTCGTAGAACGCCTCGATGTTCTCCTGGGCGAGGTCCATCGCCACCATGCCGCGCTCGTTGGCGCGGTTGATGATCTTGTCGTCCACGTCGGTGAAGTTGCGGACGTAGGTGACGGCGTAGCCCAGGAACTTCAGGTACCGGTAGACGAGGTCGAACGCGACGTAGCAGCGGGCGTGGCCCAGGTGGCAGCGCGCGTAGGGCGTCACGCCGCACACGTACATCTTCACCTTGCCCTCTTCGAGGGGCTCGAAGGGGCGCTTCTCGCCGCTCATCGTGTCTTGGATCTTCAGGGACATCGTCCGGCACTCCCGTCGCAGACCCCGGTCTCGGGGGGTCGACAGTCTACCCATCCCCCGGCACCGGGGAAACGGTTGCGACGTTGATTCTGGCGGGTTGTCGTGTGACACTGCCGCCCGACTCGAGACGCTCTCGCCAGGAGGTTGCCCCATGGTGCCGTGTGCCCGGTGCGGTCAGGACTCGCCCGAGGGATCGCTGCACTGCGTGCACTGCGGCACCCGGGTTGGCGACGACGGGCTGGCCCGCACGCAGATGGGGATGCCCGTGATCAAGGCGCCTGCCGGGGCCGCCCGCCCCGCCGGCCTGCTGGCGGGCCTGCCGGCCCTGCGCACCAAGACGACGTCGCCCCTCGTGAGCGGTGAGTTCAGCCTGCACCCCGCCGAGGGCAACGAGGCCCTCAAGACGATGGTCGGCATGCCCATCTACGAGGGCGCGCTGCGGGCCGAGGTGCCGGCCGAGCCGGCCCCGCTGGAGACGCCGGAGGAGGAGCCGGCGGCCACCGTCGCCATGATGGGCCTGACGGACGAGCAGGTGGGCGAGGAGCCCGCCGCCACCCTCGCCATGATGGGCCTGACGGACGCGCAGGTGGGCGAGGAGCCCGCCGCCACCGTCGCCATGGTGGGCCTCACCGACGACCAGGTCGAGGCCGCCGCGCCCGCCGTCTCGGTGGTGGCGACGCCCGCGGCGCGGCCGGCGACGCCCGCCAAGGCCCCGGCCAGCAGCGGTGGCGGCAACAAGTGGATCGTCATCCTGGTCGCGCTGGCCGCCGCCGGCGCCGCTGCCTGGTTCGTCCTGCGCCCGTGAGGTCGGGGGCCGTGGCCCGCCGACGCCTCCCCCCGGCCGCCCCCGAGCGGCCGACCATCCGCGTCGTCTGCCCGTCGGCGGCGCTCACCCCTCCCCAGCTCGATCGCGCCCTCGCGGAGCTCGCCCACCTGGAAGCCCTGGGCTGCCACATCCGGTTCGACGAATCCCACGCCACCCGGGTGTGGCGCGGCTACTATGCCGGGACCGATGGCGAGCGGCTGGAGGCCTTCGTGGCGGCGTGCACCGAGCCGGGCGTGGACGTGGTCTGGTGGGCCCGCGGGGGCGGGGGCGCCGGCCGCATCGCCGAGGCGGCGGCGGCGGCGCTCTCGAGCGCAAGCCCTCGAATTGTCATGGGATTCTCCGACGCGACGTCCATGCTCGCGGCCCTCGGGCGGCGGCTCGGCTGGGTCACGTTCCACGGCCCCGTCATCACCTCCCTCGGCCGGGCCGACGTGCCGCACACCCTCGCGGTGCTGCGGGGCGAGGCGCGGGTGATCCCCTTCCCGGCCACCGCCGGCGCGCCCCTCACCGGCGTCTTGCGCGGCGGGAACCTGATGACGCTGGCCAGCCTGGCCGGGCGCGACGTCCTGCCGCGGGGCCGCAGGACCCTCTGGGTCCTCGAAGAGATCGACGAGGCCGACCGCCGGGTCGACCGCTGCCTGGAGCAGCTCCGGGCCGCGGGGGCGTTCGACGGCGCCGCCGGCGTCTGGGTCGGTGGGCTGTACGCCGAGGCCCAGCTCGATCGGGTGGCCGAGGAGACGGGCCTGCCCGTCGTCGCCGGCGCCCCGGCGGACCACGTCGGGCCCATGGCTCCCCTGCCCCTCGGCGCCCGCGTCGCGCTCGAGCCGGCCCTCGGCCGCCTGCGCGGCCTGCACCCGTGGGTGGCCCATGCCTGAGGCGCTGCGCGTCGGCCAGCGGCTGCGCCAGGCGGTCGCGGAGGGCGTCACCCCGGGGGCCGCGTTCGGCCTGATCGCCGGCGGCGAGGTCGTGCGGACGTGGTACGTGGGCCACCACGCCCCGGGGGGCGCGGTCGTCGACGCCGAGACGCGCTGGGACCTGGCGTCGCTCACGAAGCCCCTCACGACGGTGGCGTGGTGCGCCCGGCTCGTGGCCGAGGGCCGCCTGGACCTCGCCGCGCCCATCAGCGCCTACGCGCCGGTGGCCGACGCGGCGCTGGGCAAGGCCCCGGTGGGCCTGCTGCTGAACCACACGGCGGGCCTCGCGGCGCACCGCCCGTACTTCGAGGGCCTGGGGCCGATGGTGCTCCAGACCGGCCGCCACGCCTCGGCCCGCATGGCCATCCGCCGCATGCTCTTCCAGGCGGAGCCGGAGTCGGCGCCCGGGGCCCTGGAGCGCTACTCCGACCTGGGGTTCCTGTTGCTCGAGGCCGTGTGCGAGGCCGTCGACGCCCCGCTCGCCCGGGTCTGGCCCACCCTCCCGTTCCATGGCGAGGAGGCCCTGCACTTCCGGCCCCTGCCCGCGGCGCCCGACGCCCGCTACGCCGCCACCGAGCAGTGCCCGTGGCGGGGGCGCCTCCTCCAGGGCGAGGTCCACGACGACAACTGCTGGACGCTCGGCGGCGTCGCGGGCCACGCGGGCCTCTTCGGCACGCTGGAGGCCGTGATGGCCGCCGTCGCGGCGCTCCTGGTGGGCGCCCGGGGCGGGGCGACGCCCTACCCCGCGCCCCTGTTCGAGGGCCTGTCCCCTCGCTGGATGCACCCGCTCGGCACGTTCGTCCGGGGCTTCGACACCCCCACGCCCGGCGCCTCCTCCTCCGGCACCCGGTTCAGCCGCCAGGCCTTCGGGCACCTGGGCTTCACCGGCACCTCGTTCTGGATCGATCCCACCGCCGACGTCGCGATGGTGCTGCTCACCAACCGCGTCTGCCCCTCCCGCGCGGACGGCCGCATCCGCTGGCTGCGCCCCGCCGTGCACGACGCCGCCTGGGCGGCCCTGGAGGTTTCACGTGAAACTTGAGGCCCTGTGGGCCGCCCTCGCCGTCGCCCGGCAGGCCGCCGAGGAGGCCGGCGCGCTCATCCGCAGCCGGTGGAACACCCCCGTCCAGATCCACCAGAAGGGCGCCGTCGATCTGGTGACCGAGGTGGATCTGGCCGCCGAGGCCATCATCCTGCGCCTGCTCCGACAGGCCTTCCCGGGCGACCAGCTCATCGCCGAAGAGTCGGCGGAGCGCCGCCCCGGTGAGCGCACCTGGTACATCGACCCGCTCGACGGGACGACGAACTTCTCTCATGGTTTCCCGCACTTCGCGGTGTCGATCGCCCTCGTGGATGGCGAGGGGCCGGCCGTCGGCGTCGTCCACCAGCCGCTCACGGGCTGGACGTTCCACGCCGTGCGCGGCGGCGGTGCGTGGCGGGACGGGCAGCGCCTGGGCGTCACCGACCGGACCACCCTCGACCTGGCGCTGCTGGCGACCGGCTTCCCCTACGACCGCCGCACCCGCACCGACGACCCCTTCGCCGAGGCGGCGTGGCTGCTGCGGCGCTGCGGGGGCCTGCGGCGGGCCGGCGCCGCGTCCCTCGACCTGGCGTACGTGGCGGCGGGCTGGCTGGACGCCTACTGGGAGAACACCCTGAGCGCGTGGGACGTGGCGGCCGGCGCGCTCCTGGTGCGGGAGGCGGGCGGCACGGTCTCGGGCTCGACGGGCGAGGCCTTCGATCTGGCGGCCGGCCACATCGCCGCCTCCAACGGCCCGCTGCACGCGCCGCTCCTGGCCGAGTTGCGCGCGGCGAGGCAATCCGCTACTTCCTCGGCGCCATGAAGTACCTCCTCCTCCTGACGCTCCTCCTCCCGGCCTGCGACGAGGTCATCGACGTGCGCAACGCGCCGCCCGAGGTCACCGTCACCGCCCTCTGCGAAGCGGATGGCCGGGCCTTCTTCCTCGCCACCGTCCGCGACCTCGAGGGCCAGCCCATCGACGTGGACCTGGTGGTGGACCAGGGCGGCGCCCGCTCGGTCATCGCGGTCGGCGCCGCGGGCGACGGGGCTACCGGGCTGTCCTCCAGCGAGGCCGGCGTCGAGCACCGCATCGAGTGGGGCGCGCCCTGCGCGGGCGCCGGCTGCGTCGATCTCTGCGCCGATCGCACCGTCGGGCCGTCGGGCCTCTCGGCCTGCGCCCCCGCGCCGGCGCCGCTGCCCGACACCCTCGACGTCACCTTCTTCGCCACGGATGGCAAGGCGTCGGTCTCCGGCCAGGCCACCGTGCCGCGGATGTCTCCCTGCCCGTGAGCACCGAGCGCGTCGCCGCCTTCTTCGCGCTGCGGGCCCGCTGGGCGGGCACCCACAACCTCAGCGGTCCTCGCGCCCTCGCGCACCCCCACCTCGTCGACCTGGCCGACGCGGAGGCCCTCGCCACCGTCCTGCTGCCGGATCTGCCGCTCGTCGACGTGGGCGCCGGCAGCGGCGTGCCCGGCCTGCTGATCGCCTGCCTGGATCCGGCGCGGGCGGTGATCGTCGTCGAGCCCATCACGAAGCGGGCGGCGTTCCTGCGCACGGCGGCCCACCAGCTCGGCCTCGCGCGGGTGCAGGTGGAGCGGGCGCGCTGGCCCCTGCCGCTGCGCGGACCTGCCCAGGTCGTCTCCCGGGCGGTCGTCTCCCCCGAGGACTGGCCCGGTCTGGCCGCCGAGGGGGGTGAGCACGTCGTGGCGATTCTGCGGTACCTGGCGGCGCAGCGGCCGCCGGTGCGGGTGCCCGGCTTCGAGGAGGCCGCCCACCACGACTACGCGGTGGACGGCGCGAGCCGGCGCGTCGAGCGCTGGGACCGGGTCTAGACCGCCGGCGCGCTCGCCTCGGCGGGCGCCTCCATCTTCACCGTCCCATCCAGGAAGGCGCCCCGCTCGGTCACCAGCGTGCCGGCGGAGATCTCGCCGGTCAGCCGGCCGGTGGCCTTCAGCTCCAGCGTCTCGCGCACCCGCAGCGTGCCGTTCACCCGCCCGGCGATCACCGCGTTGGCCACCTGGATGGTGCCCTCGACCTCGGCGCCATCGCCGATGACCAGGGTGCCCTCGGTGACGATCTCGCCGCTGAAGTGGCCGTCGATGCGGACGGTGCCCTGGAAGGTCAGCTTGCCCTCGAACCGGCTGGCCGGCCCCAGCAGCGCCTCCAGGGCCGCTGGCACCTCCGCCCGCTCCACGTCTTCCTTGCGCAGCAACGCCATGGGCCCTCCTCGGTGGTGGCCTGTTCTACCCCATCCCGCCGGACCGCCGAAAGGACCGCCGATGTTTCACGTGAAACACCGGCGCTGGCGGCTGGAGGAACGTTTCACGTGAAACACGCAAACTGGCTCCGCTGACCGGCCTGTGTCATCCTGCGCGCCATGCAGCCCCAAATCCTCTGTATCTCGAACCAGAAGGGCGGCGTCGGCAAGACCACCACGGCCGTGAACCTGGCCGCCGGCCTGGCCCTGGAAGGCGCCGAGACCCTCCTGATCGACCTGGACCCCCAGGCCAACGCCACCAGCGGCCTGGGCATCGACCCCCGGGCCCACCGCCGCGGCACCTACCACACGCTCATCGGCATGGGAGAGATCGACGACATCCGCGTCCCCGTGCCCGACGTGGAGGGCCTGTGGGTGCTGCCGGCCAACCAGGACCTCTTCGGGGCCGAGGTGGAGCTCGTCGACGCCATCGCCCGGGAGTACCGGCTGAAGGAGGCCATCGAGCGCGCCCAGCACCGGCCCGCGTTCACGATCATCGACTGCCCGCCCTCGCTGGGGCTGCTGACGATCAACGCCCTGACGGCCGCCGACGCGACGCTCATCCCGCTACAGTGCGAGTACTACGCCCTGGAGGGCATCTCGCAGCTCATGCAGACCATCGGGCTCATCCAGCGGCAGCTCAACCCCGACCTGGGCATCGAGGGCATCCTGCTGACCATGTTCGACAGCCGGATCAACCTGTCCCACCAGGTCGCCGCGGAGGCCCGGGAGCACTTCGGCGACCTGGTCTTCAACATCCAGATCCCGCGCAACGTGCGGCTCTCGGAGAGCCCGTCCTTCGGGCGCTCCATCCACCACTACGACCGCTCTTCCCGCGGCGCCCGGGCCTACCAGCGCCTGGCGAAGCTCCTGATCGAGCGCCGCGGGGCAGGGGAGGAGGCGCGATGAGCCAGCCCCGCCGCCCGGCCCTCGGCCGGGGCCTGTCCGCCCTCATCCCGTCGGCGGACGCGCCCACGGGCCCCAGCACGCTGCCCATCAGCCAGGTGCACCCGTCCGCCACCCAGCCCCGGACGGCGTTCGACGACCAGCGCATCGCCGAGCTGTCAGCCTCCATCGAGGCCAACGGCATCCTGCAGCCCATCCTGGTGCGGCGGGTCTCCCGGGAGCGCTACGAGATCATCGCGGGCGAGCGCCGCTTCCGGGCCGCGCGCCGCGCCGGCCTGGCCGAGGTGCCCGTCACCATCCGCGACGCCTCCGACTCCGAGGCGTACGAGCTGGCCCTGGTCGAGAACGTCCAGCGCGAAGACCTGAACCCGGTGGAGGAGGCCCTGGCCTACCGGCACCTGGCCGACCTGCGGGGCATGACGCAGGAGGAGGTGGCCCAGCGCGTCGGCAAGGACCGCGTGACGGTGGCCAACTCGCTGCGCCTGCTCAAGCTGCCGCCGCCCATCCTGGATCGCCTGGCGGCCGCCGAGATCACGGCGGGCCACGCCCGAGCCATCCTGACGTGCCCCGATCCCGAGGGTCAGCTCGAGCTGGCCCAGCAGGCGGTCGATGGAGGCTGGAGCGTCCGGGAGACGGAGCGGCAGGCCCGGGCCCGCAAGCAGCCCGCCCCCCCGCCCCCCGCGGACGAGACGCCCTCGGTCGACGAGGCCCCGAGCCCCGCCACCCGCGCCGTCGAGGAGCAGCTCCGCGCCCTCCTCGGCGCCCCCGTCCGACTGGTGCACCGGGGCGGGCAGGGGCGCATCGAGATCCGCTTCCACAGCCTCGACGAGCTCGAGCGCCTCATCGACCTGATATCGGGGGTCGACGGCCGCTGAGCGGCCCTCGCAGAGAGGCCCCTCACGCGGTCTTCGTCGACCTCCGACCCGGCGTTCGGGTGAAGATCGGGCGCCAGCGACGCCCAGATCACGACGAAATCGACAGATTCTCTAATAAAGACGGCAGGTTGCGCCCCTGGCCAGAACGGCTCGTTAGGGCGCGAGGGGAGGGGACTCAGCCCTTGAGGATGGTCTCGGCGTAGGCGCGCGAGCTGGCGAACCCGAAGATGTGGTCATCGTCGAGGTAGGTCTCGGCCGCCATGGCGACGGCCTGGGCGTCCAGGATGGCCTGGGCCTCGGCGCGGTCGGCGTCGGCCCGGCGCACGGCCTGGTCGGCCAGGATGAGCACCCCGTCCGGCCGGATCTCGGCGATGCCGCCGCGGATGAGGACCTCACCCGCGGCCGCGCCCGTCCAGGCCACGGCCCCGCCGCTCAGCTTGATGAGGCCCGGGCGGTGCTGGGGCAGGATGCCCAGCTCGCCGGCCGCGCCGGGGGCGCGCACCTCGCCGGCCATCACGTCGAGGACGCGGCCAGTCGGGGTGACGATCTCGAGTCGCAACTCAGCCACGGCTCACTCCTGTCGGTCAGGCCGCCAGCTTCTTGGCGGCCTCGAGGACCTCTTCGATGCCCCCAACCATGTAGAAGGCCTGCTCCGGGACGTCATCCAGCTCGCCATCCACGATCATCTTGAAGCCGCGGATGGTGTCCTTGAGCTCGACGAACTTGCCCTTGCGGCCGGTGAAGATCTCGGCCACGTGGAAGGGCTGGGACAGGAACTTCTCGATCTTGCGGGCCCGGTCCACCACCTGGCGGTCCTCATCGGACAGCTCGTCCATCCCGAGGATGGCGATGATGTCCTGGAGGTCCTTGTAGCGCTGCAGCGTCGACTGGACGCGGCGGGCCACCTCGTAGTGCTCCTCGCCCACGATCAGGGGATCGAGCAGCCGGCTGGTGGAGTCGAGGGGATCCACCGCGGGGTAGATGCCCTTCTCCGAGATCTTCCGGTTGAGCACCGTCGTCGCGTCGAGGTGCGCGAAGGTGGTGGCCGGCGCGGGGTCCGTCAGGTCGTCGGCGGGCACGTAGATGGCCTGCACCGAGGTGATGGAGCCCTTGTTGGTCGAGGTGATGCGCTCCTGCAGGGCGCCCATCTCCGTGGCCAGGGTGGGCTGGTAGCCCACGGCGCTGGGGATGCGGCCCAGGAGCGCCGACACCTCGGAGCCCGCCTGGGTGAAGCGGAAGATGTTGTCGACGAACATGAGCACGTCGAGACCCTCGGTGTCGCGGAAGTACTCCGAGACGGTGAGGGCCGCGAGGGCCACGCGGGCGCGGGCGCCCGGGGGCTCGTTCATCTGGCCGAAGATCAGGGCCACCTTCGACTCGGAGAGGTTCTCCTCGTTGATGACCTTGGACTCCGCCATCTCGTGGTAGAGGTCGTTGCCCTCACGGGTACGCTCGCCGACGCCGGCGAACACCGAGAGACCACCGCTCTTCTTGGCCACGTTGTTGATGAGCTCCTGGATGAGCACGGTCTTGCCCACGCCAGCGCCACCGAACAGGCCGATCTTCCCACCACGGGCGTAGGGGGCGAGCAGGTCCACCACCTTGATGCCCGTCACGAAGGTCTCGACCGTCGCGATCTGCTCCTCCAGGAGCGGCGGGTTGCGGTGGATGGGCCAGGTCTCCTTGGCGTCGACGGCGCCCTTCTCGTCCACCGGGCGACCGGTGACGTCGAGGATGCGGCCGAGGGTGCCACGACCCACCGGCACCGAGATGGGCCGGCCGGTGTTCTGGACGCCCATGCCCCGCACCAGACCGTCGGTCGAGTCCATCGCGATGGTGCGCACGATGTTCTCGCCCAGGTGCTGGGCCACCTCGAGGGTGAGGTTCCACTCCTCGTCGGAGATGGCGGGGTTGCTGACCTTCAGCGCGGTGTAGATCTCCGGCAGCGTGCCGCCGGTGAAGTGGACATCCACGACCGCGCCGAGGACCTGGGAGATCTGTCCAAGCTGCTCGCTCATCGTTTCTCCAATCGAATCGGAGGGTTGCCCCTCACAGCGCCTCGGCGCCGCCGATGATTTCCATGAGTTCCTTGGTGATGGCCGCCTGCCGTGCCCGGTTCGCCTGCAGCGTCAACGCCCGGATCATCTCGGTAGCGTTGTCGGTGGCGTTGTTCATGGCGTTCATGCGGGCGGCGTGCTCACCGGCAATCGACTCGAGGATCGCCTGCCGCACCTGCACCTCGACGTAGCGGGGCACCACGTAGGCCAGCAGCGACTGCTGGCCCGGCTCGTAGATCAGGTCGCCAGCGGCCTCGCCGCCGGACTGCTCGACCGCGGCCACCGGCAGCAGCGTCCGCGCCACGGCGGCCTGCTCGATCACGCTGCGGAACTCGTTCGACAGCACCACCACCTCGTCCACGGCGCCGCTGAGGAACGCCGCCACGAGGGTGTCGGTGATGTGCCGCACCGTCTCGGTGGTGGCCGCCGGCGTGATCTCGCCGAAGGCCTCGCCCAGCTCGAAGTCGCTCTTCTCGACGAACTTCGCGATGCGCTTCCCGAGGGGGTAGACGACCAGCTCCACGCCGCGCTCGCGGCGCAGGCGGATGAGCGCCTTCTGGATCTGGCCGTTGAAGCCGCCGCACATGCCGCGATCGCTGGTGAGCACGAAGACGGCGATGCGCCGGACCTCCGCGCGCTGCTCCAGCAGCGGGTGCGCCGCGTCGCCGCCGAGCTGACCGACGAGCGACCCGAGCATCTCGCGGTACTTGCCCGCGTACGGCTTCAGCGCGCCCATCGCATCCTGGGCGCGCTTGAGCTTCGCGGTGCTCACCAGCTTCATCGCGCGCGTGATCTTCTTGGTGTTGTTCACCGAAGAGATCCGCTTGCGAATGTCCTTCAAGCTCGGCATCGGATGCTCCCGCCGTCTCCGGCCCCGATCAGGCGGAGAAGGCCTCGTTGAACTGGCGGATGCCCTTCTCGAAGCCAGCCTTCACGCTGTCGTCCAGCTTCTTGGTGGCCCGCATCTCGTCCAGGGTGCCCTTGTAGCTGCTCTCGAAGAACTCGATGAGCTCCTTCTCGTAGCGGCCGAGCACGCCCACGGGCAGGTGATCGACGAGGCCGGTGGTGGCCGCGTAGATCACGAGCACCTGGTGCTCGAAGGGCATGGGCTTGTACTGGGGCTGCTTGAGCACCTCGACCAGGCGCTGGCCGCGGGCCAGCAGGCGCTGGGTCGCGGGATCCAGGTCGCTCGCGAACTGCGCGAAGGCCTGCATCTCGCGGTACTGGGCGAGGTCGAGGCGCAGCGTGCCGGCCACCGACTTCATCGCCTTCGTCTGCGCCGCCGAGCCCACGCGGGACACCGAGAGGCCCACGTTGATGGCGGGGCGGACGCCCGAGTAGAAGAGGTCGGCCTCCAGGAAGATCTGCCCATCGGTGATCGAGATCACGTTGGTCGGGATGTACGCCGAGACGTCGCCCGCCTGGGTCTCGATGATGGGGAGCGCCGTGAGGCTGCCGCCGCCGTTCTCGTCGTTCATCTTCGCAGCGCGCTCGAGGAGGCGGCTGTGGAGGTAGAACACGTCGCCGGGGTACGCCTCGCGGCCCGGGGGCCGGCGCAGCAGCAGCGACATCTGGCGGTAGGCCACGGCCTGCTTGCTCAAGTCATCGTAGATGATCAGGGCGTGCTTGCCGTTGTCGCGGAAGTACTCGCCCAGGGTGCAGCCCGTGAAGGGCGCCAGGAACTGCAGCGGGGCCAGCTCGGCGGCCGCGGCGGACACCACGGTGGTGTACTCCATGGCGCCGTGCTTGCGCAGCTTGTCGACCACCTGGGCCACGGTGCTCTGCTTCTGGCCGATGGCCACGTAGATGCAGTGCACGTCGGTGCTGCGCTGGTTGATGATCGTGTCGATGGCCACGGCGGTCTTGCCGATCTGGCGGTCACCGATGATCAGCTCGCGCTGCCCGCGGCCGATGGGCACGAGGGAGTCGATGGCCTTGAGGCCGGTGGCCAGGGGCTCGTGCACCGACTTGCGGGGCATGATGCCGGGGGCCTTGAGCTCCACGCGGCGCCGGTGCGGCGACTCGATGGGGCCCAGGCCGTCGATGGGCTGGCCGAGGGCGTTGATCACGCGACCCAGCAGCGCCTCGCCCACGGGGACGTCGACGATGCGGCCGGTGCGCCGGGCCTCGTCGCCCTCCTTGATGCGGGTGGCGTCGCCGAGCAGCGCGATGCCCACGTTGTCTTCCTCGAGGTTGAGCACCATGCCGAGGACGTCGTGGGGGAAGCTGATGAGCTCGCCGGCCATGGCGTTGGAGAGGCCGTAGACGCGAGCGATGCCGTCACCCGCCGCCAGCACCGTGCCGGTCTCGCTGACTTCGACCTGCTTGTCGTAGTCCTCGATCTGCTTGCGGATGATCCGGCTGATCTCCTCGACCCTGATGTCCATCCGTCCTCTCCATCGGCCCTGCGCTGATGCGGGGCCATCCATGTTTCTCAGGGGGAGCGCGCCGGCCTCGGCCGGTCGCTCCCGCGATGCGGGCGTCGCCTCGGCTAGCGGGCGGCCTTGAGCTCGGAGCGCAGGCGCGCGAGCTGCGACCGGATGCTCCCGTCGTGCGTGCGATCGCCAATTCGGGTGATCATGCCGCCGATGATGGCGGGGTCTTCTTCCTGCTCGACGATGACCTCACGCCCCGTGGAGCGCTGGAGCACGGTGCGCAGGCGCGCGACGTCGGGCTCGCTGAGCGTCCGGGCGACCGTGACCCGCGCGCGCACCCGGCCCGAGTGGGCGTCGGCGAGGCCGTGGTAGGCCTCGACGATCTCGGGCAGCAGGGCGATGCGGCTGCGATCGACCAGCAAAAACAGGAAGTTGCGACAGACCGGGCTGACCATGACCCGCAGCAGCAGGTCGGCCAGGACGCGCTTGCGCGTGTCGGCGTCGAACTTGGGGCTGCGGAAGAGCTCCAGCAGGTCGGGCGCCTTGAAGAGCCCGCCGACGCGATCAAGCTCGCGACCGAGCTGCTCGAAGACGCCGCGCTCGACGCCGATGTCGAGCAGGGCCTGGGCGTAGCGCTGGGCAATGCTGGGGGCGCGCACCGTGGACTCCTCCTCGAATCAGGACCGCGTGGTCTCTTCGAGCCGGGTCAGGTAGTCGGCAATGAGCCGCCGCTGATCGGCCGGGGTGAGCTTCTCGCGAATGGCCTGCTCGGCCGCGTCCATGGCCCGATCGACCACCTCGGCCTCCAGCCGGGCGCTCAGGCGCGTGAACTCCAGCTCCGCGCTGCGCTCGGCCTCCTTGCGGATGCGCGCCGCCTCGGCCGTGGCCTCGGCGATGAGCTTGTCGCGCTCGGCGACGCCCTGGGCGTGGTACTGGGCCTTGAGCTCGGCGATCTCGGCGTCCAGGCCGGCCATGCGCTGCTCGTACTCGTCGAGCCGGGCGCGGGCGGCGGCGTGGAGCTTCTGGGCCTCGTCGATGTCGTGGGTGACCTTCGACGCCTTGTCCTCCAGGCCGACCTTCACCTTCGCGCCCGCGAAGCGGACGATGACGAAGAGGAGGAGGGCCAGGTTGATGGCGTGGAAGATGACGTTGCTCCAGCCACCGCCCTCGCCGCCTTCGGCGAAGGCCGGCGTGGCCGCCAGCAAGATCCACAGGGTCGTCAGGCGCTGCACGTCAAACCCCCCGCCCGATGATCTTCTCCACGACCATGCGGGAGATGGCGTCGACCTCACCGAGGAGCTGGGTGCGGCCGGCCTCGTACTGGGCAGCCGCCCGCGTGCGGGCAGCCTCCACCACGGCCTCGGCCGACGTCCGCGCCTCGCGCACCTCGGCCTCCTTGGCCGAGAGGCCCTCCACGCGGAGGACCTGGCGGTCAGCGGCGGCCTCGTTGCGGGCCTGGCTGATGCCTTCGCGGTGGCGCTGCTCCAGCTCGCTGGCCCGGGCGTCGAGGGCGTGGGCCTCATCGCGCGCCGCCACCGTCTTCTTGTCGCGGGCGTCGATGCTCGCGAGGAAGGGGCGGAAGACCAGTCGGGTCAGCAGAATGAAGACGACCAGAAACACGCCGAGCTGGACGAACAACGACAGATCGATGTCGATGTTGACGTCGCCGCCCATGGGGGTGAGGCTGATCTGCAAGGAGTCCATGGCGGAAAGAATTTCCATGGCGCGGTCTCGCTCCCGGGCCGCGTGGGAGCGGCTAGATACCACTCGGCCCCCTGGGCGTCAACTGCTAGAAGCCGTGACATTTCCGGTTTTTCGCGTCTCAATGCCGCAAACGCCCGCCGAGGACCCGTGCAAGCGCCCCGCTCGATGATCCGCGTCTCTGGACTCGCCCGCCGCTACGGCGAGGTGCAGGCCCTCGGGGGCATCGACTTCAGCGTCGCCCGCGGCGAGGTCGTCGGCTTCCTGGGCCCGAACGGCGCGGGGAAGACGACCACGCTGCGCATCCTGCTGGGCCTCGTGGCCCCCTCGGCGGGGCGGGCCTTCATCGATGAGCACCCCGTCGACGATCCGCGCCGCGACGTCCGCGCCCTCATCGGCTACCTGCCCGAGACGTCGCCCATCCCGGGCGAGGTGAGCGTGCGCCGGCACCTGGCGTTCGTCGCCCGCATCCAGGGGCTGCCCCGGGGCCGGCGCCGCGCCGCCGTGGACGCGGCCCTCGGGCGCTGTGGCCTGGAGCCCGTCGCCGACCGCCCCGTGGGGCAGCTCTCGAAGGGCTACCGCCAGCGCGTCGGCATCGCCCAGGCCATCGTGCACGAGCCCCCCGTCCTCATCCTCGACGAGCCCACGTCCGGCCTCGATCCCAACCAGCGCGTCGAGATCCGGGCGCTCATCCGGGCCCTGAGCCCGGACCGCACGATCATCTTCTCCAGCCACGTGCTGGCCGAGGTGGAGGCCGTGGCCACGCGCGTCATCATCCTGCATCGGGGGCAGGTGGTGGCGGACGCGCCGGCCGCGGGGCTGCTGGCGGGGCAGGGGCTCCGGGTCCGCGTGCCCGACGCCCAGCTCGACGCGGCCCTCGCGCGCGTCCGCGCGATTGAAGGCGTCACCGGGGCGCACCGGGCGGGCGAGGCCCTGCACGTCGACGCCGCGCCTGCCGTCGCCCCCGCCATCGCCCGCGCGCTGGAGGGCCTGGATCTGCTGGAGCTCAGCCCCATCCGCGGGGATCTCGAGGCCACCTTCCGCCGCCTCACGGGGGCCGCATGAGGGCGCTGACCCTGGCCCGCCGGGAGCTGGCGAGCACCTTCGACCTGCCCATCGCCACCCTGGTGGTGGCGGCGTTCCTGGCGCTCTCCGGGACCTATGTGTTTGTTCTGCAACCATTTTTCCTGGTGGGGCGCGCGACGGTCCGGCCCCTCTTCGAGTTCGCGCCCTTCCTCTTCACGCTCTTCGCCCCGGCGATCACGATGCGGGCGCTGGCCGAGGAGCGGCGCAGCGGGACGCTCGAGGTCCTGCTGGCCTGGCCGCTCTCCGACTGGGAGGTCGCCCTCGGCAAGTTCCTCGCGGCGCTGGGCCTGCTGGCCGTCGGCGTGCTGCTGACGCTGCCGTACCCCATCACCATCGCCCAGCTCGGCGACCTGGACTGGGGCCCCGTCATCGGGGGCTACGTCGGGCTGCTGCTGCTGGGCGGGGCCTACCTGGCCCTCGGCCTGCTGGTGAGCGCGTGCACGAGCAACCAGATCGTCGCCTTCATCGGCGGCTTCCTGCTGTGCTTCGCCGTCTACCTCATCGGCCGGACGGCGGGCGCGGCGCCGCCCTGGCTGGTGCCCGTGGTGGAGGGGCTGTCGTTCGAGCGGCACTTCGCCCAGATCGCCCGCGGGGTGCTCGATGTGCGCGACGTCGTCTTCTTCTTGTCGGTGATGCTCGTGGGCGTGGGGCTGACGGCCGAGATCCTCGGCGCCCGGCGGTGGCGATGAGCCAGCGCCGCCCCGCCCTCGTGGCCGCCCTGGCCGTCGCGCTCCTCGTCGCCGTCGCGGTGCTGCTCAACGTCGTCGCGGGGCAGCACGTCTGGCGCGCCGACCTGACCGCCGATGCCCGCCACACGCTGGCCCCCGAGACGCGCGCGCTCCTGGGCGAGCTGCGCGCGCCGCTCGAGATCCGCGCCTTCCTGCCCTCCCGGGCGCCGGCGCCCTGGTCGGACGCCGCCCGCGCCCTCGGCGACCTGCTCCAGAGCGTGCGCGCCGAGCTGGGGGACGGCGTGCGCATCGTGACGCGGGACCCGTCCGAGGCCCTGGACCCGGAGGCCCGGGCGGCGCTGGACGAGGAGGCCCGCGGCTACGGGCTGCGGCCGGCCGATGTGGCCGTGGTCGCCGGGGACCGCCGCCAGAGCGACGCCCTGTGGTTCGGCCTGGCGCTCCTGTACGAGGACGAGCAGGCCGTCGTGCCGCCGACGGCCGTCACCGCCGACCTGGAGTTCGAGCTGGCGCGGGCGCTGCGCGACGTGCTGCGCCCCGAGACGCGCCGCCCGCTCATCCTGCTGAGCCAGGGCCACGGCGAGCCTGACCTGCTGGCGAGCCCCCTCGCGCCCCGCCTGCGCGCGAGCGGCGATCTGGAGAACACGAGGCTGGACGGGACGCTGCTGCCCGGGCGGGCCGACGCGCTGGTCATCCTGGCACCGACGCGGCCCTTCGACGCGCGCGACCGCTACGTCATCGACCAGTTCCTGATGGAGGGGAAGGCGGTGGTGGCCTTCCTGGACTACCGGCAGCGCTCGACGGTCTTCCCGGATGTGCTGGTGCCCGTGGACACCGGGCTGGAGCCGCTGCTTGGGCCCCTCGGCGTCGAGGTGCAGACGGGCTACAGCCTGATCGACCGGGCGCGCAGCGGCCTGGCCCCGCTGCACCAGGGGACGGATGGGCAGGTCGCGACGGCGAGCCACCCGGCGTGGGTCGAGACGACGGCGCTGGCGGCCGAGCACCCCGTGACCCGCGGGCTGCGCAGCGTGGTGGCGCCCCTGGCCGCGCCCATCGACGCGACGAAGGCCGCCGACCGGGGCTACCAGGTGGCCGTGCTGGCGCAGGCCGAGGCCACCGCCGTCCGCCGGCAGAACCTGCAGCGCTTCGACCCGGCCGCCCTGCAGACGCCCGATCCGGCCGCCGAGAGCGTGGGGCCACGCGCCTTCGCGGTGGCGCTGGTCGGGACGTTCCCGTCCGCCTTCGCGGGCGCCGAGGTGCCGGCCCGGGCCGAGCCCGGCCCCCCCGATCCGCCCACCATCCCCGCCGGTCGGGGCGAGGCCCGCTTCCTGGTCGTCACCAGCGGTCGTCGGCTGCTGGCGGCGGGGGCCGACAGCCAGCTCCTGCTGCAGAACGCCGTCGACTGGGCCGTAACCGCCACGGATCTCGCGGGGTTGCGGGCGCGGCGGGCGCAGGATCCGCCCCTGCGGCCGGTGTCGGCGGCGACGCGATCGTGGGTGCGGGTGGGGAACGTGGTCGGGCCACCCCTGTTCCTGCTGCTCCTCGTCGGGCTGCGCAGCCGGCTGCGCCGGAGGCGTCGATGAGCCGGCGCGTCGTCGTCCTGGCCGTGGTCGCCGGCGCGCTGGCCGTGCTGGCCGTGATCGGCGCGCCGGGCCCGCCTCCGCCGCCCATCGCGCTGCGGCTGCCGGCGTGGTCGACGGTGGAGCGCGTCGAGCTCACCCGCACGGGGGACGCCGCCGTGCGCCTGGAGCGGGTCGGGGAGGGGTGGCGCGTCGAGGGGGCCGCCGTCGATCCCCAGGCCGTCGCGACGCTGGCCGAGGTGTTCGCCAACCCGGTGGGCATGGACAAGGCCGAGGTGGTGCCCGACGACGCCCTCGACCGGTATGGCCTGACGGCCGACGCGCTCACCGTGACGCTGGCGACCGCCGAGGGGACGCAGCGGTTCCGGGTAGGCAAGGTGGTGGATGGCCGCCGCACGTTCATCCGCCCGGCAGACGGCGACACGGTCTACCGCGCCCGGGCCAACCTGCGGCGGGCGCTGGACCGGCCCGCCGCGGCCTGGCGGGACCGGCGCGTGTTCCCCGACGTGGCGGGGGCGGATCTGGCGCGGCTGGCCCTGACGCGGGGGCCGCGCGAGGACTGGGCCGCGGCGCGGGCCGCGGGGGCCACCTGGCGGCTGACCAGCGGGGAGCCCGCCGAGGCGGACGCCATCGACACCCTGGCCCACGCCCTCGCCTCGCTGCAGGCCGGCGACGCGCTGCCCCCCGACCACCCGCTCACGCCGCTGGTCACCCTGACCGGCCAGACGTTCGACGGCCGGAGCATCGGCCTCGCCCTCGGCCCGAAGCGCCCGGATGGCGGCCGCGACGCCCGGCGGCTCGGCGATGGGGCCACGTTCTCGCTGCCGGCCCATGTGGCGGCCTTCCTCGACGTCGGCGCCGCCGCCCTCACGGATCCCCGCCTCTTCCCCGTCGCCCCGGATGAGGTGCTGGGCATCGCGTTCGGGGGGGAGTCGCCGCGCCGCATCGCCCGGCGGGGCGCGGGCTGGGCCCTGGAGGCCCCCCACGTCGTCGAGGCGCTGCCCCCCGCGGCCATCGATCCCATCGTGCAGGGCGTGCTGGGCGCGCGGGCCGCCGGCGTGGCCGAGCGGGTGCCCGAGGACGCCTTCGCCGGCCACCTGGAGACGGTGCAGCTCCACCTGAAGGGCGATCGGCAGCTCGCCCTGACCATCGGCGGGGCGTTCCGGGCGGGGGCCCGCTTCGCGCGCCTCGGGCCCGATCGGACGGTCGTCCTGGCCGCGCCCACGGTGGCCGCGCTGACCCCGGGCCTCGCCGCGCTGACCGGCGAACCCTGAGTCTTTCTATTTTCTTTTCAGGGGCTTAGCGCTGCTGCGCCAGGTGCTTGCGGTAGTCGTCGCCGGGCATGTGCATGGCCACGGCCATCTCCTGCAGGCGCGAGTAGATGCGGGCGCCGACGCGCTCGGGGAGGCCCTCCTGGGCGTCGTCGGCGCGGGGGGCGTAGTTGCTGGTGAAGAGCGTCGTGCGGCCGGCGTTGTAGCGGCGCGTCAGCAGCTCATCGAGGACGTTCTGCTCCCACTCGGTGCCGCGGCCCTTGCCCAGCTCGTCGAGGGCCAGGACGGGCACGCTCACCAGCGGCTCGATGAGCTCGGCGGGGCTGCGGTTGTCGGAGAAGCCCGCCTTGAGCTCGGCCAGCAGGTGGAAGAACTCGACGAACCGGGTGCGGATGCCGCGCTCCGTGATGAGGTGCCGCATGATGGCCACCACCAGGTGCGTCTTGCCGGTGCCGCAGGGGCCGTAGAACAAGAGGCCCGGCTGGCCCTGCACGAAGTCGTTGGCGAACTTGAAGGCCGCCGAGCGGGCGCCGCGCTGGGCGGCGTTGCGAGGGTGGTAGCGGGCGAAGGCGGCGTCGGCGTGCCGGGCCGGGATGCCGGCGCGGTTGAAGTGCTCGATGCGGTCGAGCAGCGTCTTGCAGGTGCACGGCCGGGCCAGGCTGTAGCCGTTCTCGTCCACCGTGAAGGTGTAGCCGGAGTCGCCGCAGTGGGGGCAGGTGGCCTGGCACGCCGGGCAGCGCCGGGCGAAGGCCAGGTCGCGGCCCCGCTCCACCAGCAGCTTCGCGCCGTGGCAGGTCTCGCACTCGTTCTTCACCAGCCCCCTCCCATCTCCAGCACCAGATCCGGCAAGCCGAACTGCGTGCGCAGGCCGCGCCACCGACGCAGCGCGCGCACCTCGTCATCGATGGCCGGGCGGCCGTCGCGGCGCAAGGACATCTCGACCTCGGTGTCGATCGCCGCCTGCGCCTCGGCCGGCGTCACGGCCCAGATGGCGACGACGGCCTCCCGCTGGATGGCCTCCAGCGCCCCCACCGGGTCGGACTCCAGGGCGTGTTCGCAGCGTTCCTTCAATGAATTCAGCTGCTTCCACACCTGGCGCAGCACGATGCGCAGCGGCGCCTGGTGGCGCAGCCCCGCGTCGACCAGGCGGTTCATGAGCCGCCCCAGGGCCTCGACCACCTCGGCGTCCGCCTCGACGACCGCCGCCGCGTCGTCCGTGCCGCCCCCCACCTGCAGGGCCTGCCAGGCGCGGATGGCCTCCTCCACCGCCGGGGCGGCGTAGGCCAGGCCGCGGGTCGTTCGGGGCTTGTGGGCGAAGGCGCGCTCGATGCCGGCCACCACCACCGCGGCGGGGACGCCGGCGCGGGCCCAGCGGCGGGCGAGCTGGACGTCCATGGCCGAGAGCATCAGGCCGCGGCCGGTGCCGGCCAGCAGGGCCTGCTCCACCGCGGCGAGGAACTCCCCGGTCATGGCCGGCCCGTCAGACGTCCAGGTTCTTGACGTTCAGGGCGTTGCGCTCGATGAAGGCGCGGCGGGGCTCGACGGCGTCCCCCATGAGGATGGTGAACATGTCGTCGGCGCCCTCGGGATCGTCGACGCGCACCCGCAGCAGCGTCCGCGTCTCGGGATCCATCGTCGTCTCCCAGAGCTGCTCCGGGTTCATCTCGCCCAGACCCTTGTAGCGCTGGATGTCGACGCCCTTGCGGCCCAGGGCCCGCAGCGCCTCCAGGAGCGGCGCGAGGCTCGGGAACGGCGTCTCCGACTCGCCCTCGAGCAGCTCGAACGGCCCCGTCCCCAGGATGGCGAGCTGCCCCTGGGTCTGCAGGACGGACTGGAAGTGCGGGTTGTCGAGCAGGCTCGCGTCGATGACGGTGCGGCGCTCGGAGCCCTCCAGGCGCGACGACGCCACGACGCGCCACGTGGGCACGGTGGCCGACGGCGGGGCGTCCTCGTCCTCGCTCTCGGCCTCCAGCGTGCGCGGCAGCCCCCGCTCCACATGGAAGCGGACCTGGATCTCGTCGGGGTAGGTCGCGCTGACCCAGCCCTTGAGCTCCTCGGCGAGGGCCTCGACGCGGGCGGCGTCGTCGAAGAGGTCGGCCTCGAACGGGCCCATGGCCACGGCGGCCTCGACCACCCGGGCGTCCCCGCGGCGCTGCACCTGGGCCAGCTCCGCGAAGTAGTGGATCATCTTCTCCATGAGGCCCGCCAGGTGGGCCCCCTCGAAGATCTGGTCGGCGGCGCGGACGCGGGCGCTGCGGGTGGCCCCCTGCACCAGGAACTCGTCCAGGGCGCGCTCGTTCTTGAGGTACGAGACGGCCTTGCCCTTCTTGGCGCGGAAGAGCGGCGGCTGGGCGATGTAGAGGTGCCCGCGGTCGATGATCTCCGCCATCTGCCGATAGAAGAAGGTCAGCAGCAGGGTGCGGATGTGGGAGCCGTCCACATCGGCGTCCGTCATGATGATGATCTTGTGGTACCGCAGGCGGGCGACATCGAAGTTGTCGACGCCGATGCCGGTGCCGAGCGCGGTGATGAGCGTGGCGATCTCCTGGCTCGACAGCATCTTGTCGAGGCGGGCCTTCTCCACGTTCAGGATCTTGCCGCGCAGGGGCAGGATGGCCTGGGTCGCGCGGTGGCGGCCCTGCTTGGCGGAGCCACCGGCGGAGTCGCCCTCCACCAGGAAGATCTCGGCCTTCTCCGGGTCCTTCTCCTGGCAGTCCGCCAGCTTGCCCGGCAGGGCGGCCGTGTCGAGCGCCCCCTTGCGGCGCACCAGCTCGCGGGCCTTGCGGGCCGCGTCGCGGGCGCGGGCGGCGCCGATGGCCTTCTCGATGATGGCGCGGGCCTCGCTCGGGTGCTCCATGAGCCACTCGGAGAGGCTCTCGGAGACGGCCGCCATGACCACCGGCTTGACCTCGGACGAGACGAGCTTGTCCTTGGTCTGGCTGGAGAACTTGGGGTCCGGCACCTTCACCGAGACGATGGCGGTGATGCCCTCGCGGATGTCGTCGCCGGAGAGCGTGGCCTTGAGGGCCTTGAGCAGCCCCTCCTCGGTCCCGTAGTTGTTCACCGTCCGCGTCAGCGCGTCGCGGAAGCCCGCCAGGTGCGTGCCGCCGTCCCGGTTGCGGATGTTGTTCGTGAACAGCAGCACGTTCTCCAGGTAGGAGTCGTTCCACTGCATCGCGATCTCGACCCCGATGCCGTCCTTCTCGACGGACAGGAAGATCGGGGGCTGGTGCAGCGCCACCTTGTTGCGGTTGAGGTGCTCGACGAAGGAGCCGATGCCGCCCTCGTACTTGAAGTCGTGCCGCTTCCCCTCGCCGCGCTCGTCGATGATCGTGATCGCGACGCCGCTGTTGAGGAACGAGAGCTCCCGCAGCCGCGCCGCGAGGATCTCGAAGCTGAACTCGAAGGACTCCTGGAAGATGGTGCGGTCGGGCTGGAAGTGGACCCGGGTGCCGCGGCGGCGGCTGTCGCCCTCGCGGGCCAGGGGCGCGTCGGGCGCGCCGCGCTGGTAGGTCTGCCGGTAGACGCCGCCCCCGCGGTGGATCTCGAGGCGCAGCCACTCGGAGAGGGCGTTGACGCAGGAGATGCCGACGCCGTGGAGGCCGCCGGAGACCTTGTAGGAGTTGGCGTCGAACTTCCCGCCCGCGTGCAGCACCGTCATGATGACCTCCGCCGCGCTGCGCCCCTCGGTGGGGTGCAGATCGACGGGGATGCCGCGGCCGTTGTCGTCGACGCTGGCCGAGCCATCCAGGTGCAGGGTGACGATCACCCGGTCGCAGTAGCCGGCCAGGGCCTCGTCGATGGCGTTGTCGACGGCCTCGTAGACGAGCTGGTGCAGGCCGGTGCCGTCGTTCGGGTCGCCGATGTACATCCCGGGCCGCTTGCGGACGGCCTCCAGGCCCTCCAGGACCTTGATGCTGTCGGCGTTGTAGGCGCCGGCGTTGCCCGCCCCCTCAGGCTCGGTCGGGGTATCGCTCATGCCACGCTCCAGGTCACTTCCGCCCCTCGGCGAAGGGCGGAGACTACCACGTCGGCCGGTGCCCCACAAGGGCCGGCCGAGTCCATAAATCTTTGAAATTCAGACGTTTTTAGCGGCCGCCGCGGCGGCCTCGACGAGGAGGAGGCGCCAGCGCTCGTCCCCCTCGCTGCGGGTCTGGACGCGGGGGTCCTCGGCGAGGCCCACGTGCACCACGCGGCGCTCCGCGGGCGACAGGCCGTCGAGCACCGCGCGGCGGCCGGTCTTGAGGACCGCCCGGGCCACGTCCCGCGCCGCCGTCTCCAGCAGGGCCTTGCGCGCGGCGTAGGTGCCGCCCGGGTCCAGCACGCAGCGCACATGGCGCACGTCGATGGCGCGGGCCATCACCTGGGCCGTGAGCGAGGCGAGGGCCGCGGCCAGCTCGGGCTGGCGCCGCAGCGCGGCGATGTCGCCGCCCAGCTCCAGCACCACGGCGTCGTCGGCCACGCGGCCGTCCGTCACGGTCAGGCCGATCCCGGTGCGCTCGAACAGCTCGGTCAGGAAGGCCTGCCCCGCGGGCACCGCCTCAGCAAACTCGCTCATGGGTCGCTCCCCTCAGGTCGCCCGCCGCTTGGCGGCGCGGGACGGCACCGCCGCTGCGGCCGCCTCCGCTGCCGTCGCCTCTTCCTGCTTCTTGTAGAGGAAGATCTGCTGCACGAGGCCGAGCATGGTGTTGACGAAGATGTAGAGCACCAGGCCGCTGGGCAGGAAGAGCATCATCGCGGTGAACATGATGGGCATCACGTTCATGATGATCTTCTGCTGCGGGTTGTCCGACATGCTCGGGTTGAGCCGCATCTGCACGAAGAACAGGGCGCCGAGCAGCAGCGGCGTCACGAAGTAGGGATCGGCCTCGGAGAGGTCCTTGATCCAGAAGATGAAGTCGGCGCGGTACAGCTCCACGGCGGAGTAGATGGTGCGGTACAGGGAGAAGTAGATGGGCATCATCAGCACCATCGGCAGGCAGCCCGCGAGCGGGTTCACCTTGTTCTCCTTGTAGAGCTTCATCATCTCCTGCTGGAGCTTCATCTTGTCGCCGGCCAGCTTCGTCTGCAGGGCCTTGAGCTGCGGCTGCAGCTTCTTCATGGCCGCCATCGACTTGTACTGCTTGTGGGTCAGCGGCAGCGTCAGCAGCTTGACGATGATCGTCAGCACGATGATGGCCACGCCCCAGTTGCCGAGCAGGTCGTTGATGAGGCGCATCAGCCAGAGCATCGGCAGGCAGATGATGGTGAACCAGCCGAAGTCGATGGCGTCGTTGAGCGGCGGCGTCTGGCCGCGCAGGGCGTCCAGCTTCTTGGGGCCGATGTAGAAGCCGACGCTGCGCTCCACGCGGCCGCCGGCGGGGATGTCGCCCCCCGAGAGCCGCACGCTCGTGGTCACGAGGGTGAAGTCGGCGGGCACCTGGTCGGCGGGCACCTCGGCCAGGGCGGGCCCGATGCCGAAGCTGCACGACTGGGCCTCGCCCGGCTGGGGCATCACGGCCGTCATGAAGTAGCGGTTGTCGACGCCGGCCCAGGCGATGCCGTCGCTCCAGCTCGTCGGATCGTCGGGATCCTCGAGGTCGCTGATGATGGAGCGGATGGGCTTGCGCTCGAAGTCCTCGCCGCGGCGGCAGACCCCCTCGAACGCGTAGACCGGCGGGCTGAACATGCTGCCGCCGGCTTCCTTGTTGTTCTGGGCGCCCGGGGCGACGGCCTGCAGGCCGTAGGGCACCGGGGTGGCCCCGGGGTTCTCGGCGGTGACCTTCACCGTCGCGGTGTAGCCGCTGGCCGGCATCTCCCACGACCGCGTGATCTTCACGCCCGTCGCCGGATCCGTCCAGGCGAAGACCACCTTCTGGTCGGTCTTGTCGACCACCGTGTAGTCGCCGCGGACGCGGGCGCCGCCGAGCTCCAGCTCCAGGCGGGGGGGCAGGAAGAGGCCCTTGCCGGCCTCCGTCTTCGCCAGGTCCCGCATGAGCTGCCAGGGCAGCGTCTCGCCCTTGGCCTCGCCGGGGATCCGGTACTGCTCCTCCTCCAGGTCCCAGGAGAGGAGCTGCCCGTCGTCGTTGGTGAAGACCGCGGTCTGGTGTCCGGCGACGGCCAGGCTGGCCACCGCCTTGCGCTCGATCACCGGCCCGGCGGCCGTCACCGGCGCGGCGGGCAGGGCGGCGGCCGCGGACGCCACCGAGGCGGCGCTCACCGGCGCCTCCCCCGGGGGCGGCGTCGTCGCCGTCGGCGCCGGGAACAGCCAGTTCCACAGGAGCAGGATCGCGCCACAGGCCGCGACCGCCATCAGCAGGCGCTTCTGGTCGATCGGATCACGGCCCTGGTTGGGAAAGTTCATCGATCACCCCGGGTCGGCCGTCGAGGCCGACCATCACGCCGCGGCTCGTCCCGCGACGCCTGCAGCCGCGCGAACGCGTCCAGCAGGGCTCGGGTCACGTCCTGCAACCCCGTCGGCATCGTCCCGGGCCGCGCGACGACCACCAGATCGTACCCCGGCGGCACGGCCGCGCGGTTGTGCCGCCAGGCCTCTCGGACCAGCCGCTTGAACCGGTTGCGCAGCACCGCCTTGCCGACCTTGCGGCTGACCGTGATGCCGATCCGGCTGGGGCGGTTTCCGTTGCGACGCGCATGCAACGTGAAGAAGGCCACGCCGAGCCGCCGCCCGCCGCGCTGCACCGCGATGAACTCCCGCCGCTGCCGCAGGCGCAGCCGCTTCGGGAACGTGGTGTCAACGGCAGGCGAGTCGGGCTCGCCAGGCCCCTGGCTCACTTGCGATAGGTCGTGGGCGCGAGCTGCTTGCGGCCCTTGGCGCGCCGGCGCTTGAGCACGATCAGGCCGGCACGCGTGCGGCTCCGCACGCGAAAGCCGTGGGTCCGCAAACGAGAAGTGTTGCTCGGCTGGAACGTCCGCTTCGACATTGTCCTGGTCCTCCGGGTCGCGTTGCCCCCCGCACGGGCGGCAAGGCGGAAAAATGGCGCGCAAGGACATCACAGGGCCGCTTGAATGTCAACCCTGGGGGTTGCGCGGCCCGATATCGCTCAGCGGCCTGCTCCGGCCGTCCGAGAGGGCTCTCGCCACCCTTTCGGATCCAAAGCGGAATTTCGATATCTCCTGGGCGCCTCGAAACGGCCGATCCCAAACGTTTGCGACTCGGTTTAAGGTACCCGTCCGGGTTCTCCACTAGAGGGCGCCTCCGACCGGGGCGGAGGTGCCCGGCACGCCGAGCAGCGACGGTGTGCAGACGTGGCCGGTCGACGCGTGTGGAGAGGCCCAAGGAGGGGGCGAGAACTTGAAGGCTATCTGGGATGAAGCGCTTTCGGCCATTCGCTCGCGGGTGACCGGCGAGAACTTCGCGACCTACTTCGCGCCGCTGCGCTTCGTGAGCACCGTCGGCGACGAGGTGCAGCTCGAGGTGGCGGATCCGTTCTTCCGCGACTGGGTGAAGCTGCACTACCAGGACCTCCTCAACGAGGCCGTCTCCCAGACGGCGGGCCAGCCCATGCGGGTCGTCCTCGCCATCCGCGAGCTGACCGTCGAGCCCCGGCCGGCCCCCGCCCCGGAGCTCGAGCCCGAGGACTCCATCGAGGCGATGCCGCGGGTGGTGACGGTCTCCGAGGCCCCCCGCCACGACGAGGGCAGCTCCTTCTTCCCCCTCAACCCCCACTACACCTTCGACACCTACGTGGTCGGCCCGAACAACGAGATGGCCTGCGCGGCCTGCTCGTCGGTGGCCCGCCAGCCCGGCCGGGCCTTCAACCCCCTCTTCATCTACGGCGGCACCGGCCTGGGCAAGACGCACCTCCTCCAGGCGGTCGCCCACCGCATCCTGGCCCAGGACCCCGGCGCCCGCGTCGTGTACGTGAGCGCCGAGGAGTTCACCAACCAGGTGATCAAGAGCATCTCGCGGCAGCGCATGGACGCCTTCCGCGAGCGGTTCCGCGGCAACTGCGACGTGCTGCTGGTGGACGACGTCCACGTGCTCTCCGGCAAGGAGCGCACGCAGGAGGAGTTCTTCTATACGTTCAACGCCCTGCACGCCGCCCAGAAGCAGATCATCCTGACGAGCGACAAGACGCCCCAGGAGATCCAGCACCTGGAGGAGCGGCTGCGGTCGCGCTTCAACTGGGGCCTCATCACCGACGTGAAGGCCCCCCAGTTCGAGACGCGCGTCGCCATCCTGCAGCGCAAGGCCGAGCGCGACGGCATCCACCTGCCCGACGAGGTGGCCTTCTACCTGGCCCGCCTCGTCCACGCGAACGTGCGCGAGCTCGAGGGCGCCCTGACGCGCCTCGCCGCCTACGCCAGCTTCCACCACCGCGCCCTCACCGTGGCCTACGCCAAGGAGGCCCTCAAGGACGTCCTGGACAGCCGGGCGCGCACCCTCACCATCGACACCATCCTCAAGATGGTGGCCGAGCACTACGACCTGAAGGTGGCCGACCTGCGGGGCAGCCGCCGGCAGCGCTCCGTGGCCCACCCGCGCAGCGTCGCCATGTACCTCTGCCGCAAGCACACCCAGTCGTCCTACCCGCAGATCGGGCGGGGCTTCGGCGGCAAGGACCACTCCACCGTCCTGGCGGCCTGCCGCAAGATCGATCTCGCCATGACCGAGGACGCCGGCCTGCGCGGCGACATCGAGTCCATCGAGCGCAAGTTCCCGCTCTAGCTCCCCCCTCGAAGAGGCGCCTGCCGCCTGCCTGGCCCGCCCCGGCGCCGACCTCCTGGCGCACCGGGCGAGCTGCGTCGACCGGGCGCCCCCCGGCGCGGCCGAGGTGCGCCCACCGCCCTCCCCACGTTTGCCCACAGGGCCCCTGCACCGCCTGGCCCCCACCCCCCACTACATGCTGTGGTCCACCCCCCCGCCCGAGGGCCTCGCGGCCGATTCCCACACCCCGCCGGGGAAAAGCCACCGATCCCCATGTGAACATCCTGTGGACGAGCTGTGGCTCGTTGGCGACGCCGGGTTCTCCACAGGTCATCCACGGGCCGATCCGAGCACTTCCCCACACCGGATTTTCGAGGCAATCCAGCGAGTTGACATGGTTGTCCCCAAATCCACAGGCCCTATTACGACTACGAAAGTCTCTTCTCTTCTTGGATTCCCTGTACTAAAAGCGTCTTCCCGCATCGGCGGCACGCGTGGTGGAAGCTTTCGACAGCTTGCCTCGGATGGCCTCCGGCCGCTCGCCATGCCGACCGTGTCGCCAGACCGGCGATCACCGGGCCGACTCTTGTCGAGGAGCCGCATGAAGTTCGTCGTCGACCGTGACCTCTTCGCCCGCGCCCTGGCTCGCATCCAGGGCGTGCTGAGCCGCAAGTCCACCCTGGCGATGCTGTCGAACGTGCTCATCGAGGCGCGCCCCGACGGGCGCCTCCGGGTGGCGGCGACCGACCTGGACGTGACCTTCGACGGCATGACCGCGGCCGAGATCATCGAGCCGGGCCGCGCGACCGTGGACGGCAAGCGCCTCTACGACGTGGTGCGCAGCCTGCCCGGTGAGCAGGTGGACGTCTCCGTCGGCCCGGACGACAAGATGCTCCTGCGCTGCAAGCACAGCGAGTTCATGCTCCACGGCACCCCGGCCGACCAGTACCCGGCCCTGCCGGCGACCGAGGGGGTGGAGCTCTCGCCCATCAGCGGCAGCGCCCTGCGCGAGCTCATCGAGCGGACGGGCTTCTCGGTCTCCACCGACGAGTCCCGGCCCAACCTCAACGGCGTCTTCTTCCGCTGCGTCGGCAAGAACCGCGTCCGCATGGTCTCCACCGACGGGCACCGCCTGAGCCAGGGCGAGCGCGACGCGGGCCGCGGGGGCGACATCGCCGAGCGCGACGGCGTGATCATCCCCCGCAAGGGCGTGGGCGAGCTGAAGCGGCTGCTGGAGGAGGTCGGCGACGACGTCGCCTTCGGCATCACCGACAACATGCTCGTGGTGGGCGCGACGGACCTCGTCCTGTTCGTGCGCCTCATCGAGGCGGCCTTCCCCGACTACCGCCAGGTCATCCCCAAGTCGAGCGAGCGCCGCGCCGTGGTGCGCCGCCTGCCCTTCCTGGCCGCCCTGCGCCGCATCGGCATCCTGGCCTCCGAGCGCACCCACGGCGTGCGCATCGCCGTGCGCCCGGGCAGCATGACGCTGCTCTCCGACAACCCCGACCTGGGCAAGGCGCGCGAGGAGCTGGAGATCGAGGGCTTCGAGGGCAGCGAGCTGACCATCGCCTTCAACGCCCGCTACGTGCAGGAGATCCTCGGCATCCTCACCGCCGAGAAGGTCGAGATGGCGATGAACGAGGCCCTCTCCCCGGGCCTCTTCCGCGAGCACGAAAACGACGACTACCTGTTCGTCGTGATGCCCATGCGGATCTGACCATCCGCCCCGCCCCATGCGACTGACCGGCGTCGAGATCCGGGACTTCCGCAACCTCGCGGAGGTCGAGGTCTTCCCGCACCGTCGCTTCAACGTGCTGGTCGGCGAGAACGGCCAGGGCAAGACGAGCTTCCTGGAGGCCCTCTACTGGCTGGCGACGCTGCGGCCCCTGCGGGTGGCGCGGCCGCGCGAGATGGTCCGCCATGGCGCCGACGGGGCGCGCGTGGCCGGCGAGGTCCTGGCCGGGGGGCTCATCCACCGCCTCGACGTCCGCCTGGCCGGCGCCCGCCGCGAGGCGCGCCGCGAGGGCAAGCCCGTCCGGGCCGGCGCCTACTTCGGCTCGCTGGCCGTCATCCTCTTCACGCCGGATGACGTGGGCCTCGTCCGCGGGGGGCCGGGGGATCGCCGCCGCTTCCTCGATCGGGCCGTCTTCAACACCCGGGTCGGCCACCTGGATGACGCCGTCGCCTACAAGCGCGCTCTGCAGGCCCGTAACGCCCTCCTGCGGGACGGGGCCGACGACACCATGCTCGCCGCCTACGAGGACGTCCTGGGCGACCACGGCGGCCGTATGCTCGCCTCACGGCAGGCCTACGCCGCCGCCCTCGCCCCCCGGTTCGCCCACGCCTTCACCGCCATCATGGGGGAGGGGCCCACCGCCCGGGTCGAGCTGCGGGCCGACGTGGAGGATCCCGCGGCCCTCAGCGCCACCTGGCGGGCCGAGCGCGACCGCGACCGCCAGCGGGGCTTCACGCGCCGCGGCCCCCACGCCGACGACCTGGAGCTGACCCTCGACGGCCGCCCCGCGCGCCTCGAGGCCAGCCAGGGCCAGCAGCGCGCCATGGTGCTCGCCCTCAAGATCGCCGAGATCGAGCTCTTGGAGGCCGAGCACCAGATCACCCCCGTGCTCCTCCTGGACGACGTCTCCAGCGAGCTGGATCCCCGCAGAAACGCTCGACTTTTCGAGTTTCTGGCGGGCTTCGGGGGGCAGGTCTTCATCACCACCACCGACCTCGGCTTCCTCGCCATCGAGGCGGATCGACGGGTGTTCCAGGTAGAGTCGGGGCGCATCACAGCGCTCGAGGAGTGAGCCGTTCCATGGAGAAGTTCGTCATCGAGGGTCGCCACCCGCTGGAAGGATCCGTCACCCCGAGCGGCAGCAAGAACGAGGTCCTGCCCTGCCTCGCGGCGGCGCTCCTCACCGAGGAGCCCGTCATCCTGGGCAACGTCCCCCGCATCCGCGACGTGCTCGTGATGTGCGAGGTGCTGGAGCGCCAGGGGGCGACGGTGGAGTGGATCGGCGAGAACCGCGTGCGCATCGTCGCCGCGGGCGTCTCCCGGACCACCCTCGACGCCGACCTCTGCCGCAAGGTGCGCGCCTCCATCCTCTTCGCGGGGCCGATGGTGGCGCGGCTGGGCCGCGTCGTCCTGCCCCCGCCGGGGGGCGACGTCATCGGCCGCCGCCGCCTCGACACCCACTTCCACGCCTTCGAGGCCCTGGGGGCCGGGGTGGACGTGAGCCACATCTACGACATCCAGGCGGCGGCGCTGCGCGGGGCCGACATCTTCCTCGACGAGGCCTCCGTCACGGCCACCGAGAACGCCATCATGGCCGCCTCCCTCGCCAAGGGGACGACCATCCTGCGCAACGCCGCCAGCGAGCCCCACGTCTGCGCGCTGGCCCGGATGCTGGTGGCCATGGGCGCCCACATCGACGGCATCGGCACCAACACCCTGCGCATCGAGGGCGTCGACCGCCTGGGCGGCGTCGAGCACGAGGTGGAGAGCGACTACCTCGAGATCGGCAGCCTCATCGGCCTGGCCGCGGTGACGCGCAGCGAGTTGACCATCAACAAGGTCCGGCCCAACGACCTGCGCATGATCCGCATGGTCTTCGAGCGCCTGGGCGTCGCCACGAAGGTGGACGGCAACCGGCTCATCGTCCCGGGCGACCAGGAGATGGAGATCCGGCCCGACTACCACAACCAGGTGCCGCGCATCGACGACGCCCCCTGGCCGGCCTTCCCCACCGACCTCATGAGCGTCGCCATCACCACGGCGACGCAGTGCCGGGGCACGGTGCTCTTCTTCGAGAAAATGTTCGAAGGCCGGATGTTCTTCATCGACCTGCTGCAGGGCATGGGCGCGCAGATCATCCTCTGCGACCCGCACCGCGTGGTGGTCGTCGGCCCGCAGACGCTCAAGGGCACGCGCGTCCAGAGCCCCGACATCCGCGCCGGGATGGCCATGCTGATCGCGGGGTTGTGCGCGGAGGGGCGGACGGAGATCTTCAACGTCCACCAGATCGACCGCGGCTACGAGGGCATGGACACCAAGCTGCGGGCGCTGGGGGCGAAGATCGAGCGCGTGTCGGTGGAGTAGCCCGGGCTACTTCAGGCAGCGCCCGTCCTGGCACCGGTAGCCCTCTTGCTGCTTGCACTCAATGTCTGTGCCGCAGGTGTTCCGGCACGTCCCCGCCACGCAGAGGTAGCCCCAGCAGTCGCCTGACTGGCCGGTGGGCGTGAGCACGGAGTAGGCGGTGTCGCAGCTGTACCCCTGCACGGCGCACTGGTTCGTCACGCCATTGCAGACCGCGCCCCCCGCGCACTGCCAGTTGACGGTGCACGAGAGCTCGCAGGTCCCGGTGTCGGGGTCGCAAGCGTAGGGGAAGCACGGCTGCACGATGTCCTGGCAGCGACCCCCCTGGCAGTACGTGACGATCGCCGAGTCCGACTGCCGCACATCGGGTTGCTGGTCGTTGCAGCGGGAGATGGGCGCGGGCGGCACGACGTCCGCCAGGGCCTCGACCCGGGCCGACACCTCAGACATCTGGTCGGCGACCGTCGAGAGGGTTGAGTTCGTCTGGTCCACGCCGCGGCTGATGCGGCCCGCGAGGTCGAAGAGCGCGCGGATGGGGTTGCGGGCCGCCTCCAGCGGCTCCTCCACTTCCTGCGACGTGGCGGGCAACGCGACGAACAGCGTCAGCGCGATGAGAGAGCTTCGCATTCTGGCCTCCCTGGGCTCGAGACTGCACCGCGCAGTCGCGCCAGGGGTAGCCGAACCGGCCTCGCCGAGACCATCCCCCAACCGGGGGATGGTCGTAACGACCAAAAAAACGATCGGGGAAGGGAAATTCTTGAGAAACGAAGGCTTACAGCCCGGCGGCGGCCTTCAGCTCGGCGGCCTTGTCGGTCATCTCCCAGCGGAAGCCCTGGTCCTCGCGGCCGAAGTGGCCGTAGGCGGCGGTGCGCCGGTAGATGGGCCGCAGCAGGTCGAGGTGCTCGATGATGCCGCGGGGCTTGAGGGGGAAGTGGGCGCGCACGAGCTCGGCGATGCGGCCCTCGTCCACCACGTTGGTGCCGAAGGTGTTGACCGAGACGCTGACGGGCTCGGCCACGCCGATGGCGTAGGCGAGCTGGACCTCGGCGCGGCGCGCCAGGCCGGCGGCCACGACGTTCTTCGCCACGTAGCGGGCCATGTAGGCGGCGCTGCGATCCACCTTGCTGGGATCCTTGCCGCTGAAGGCGCCGCCGCCGTGCCGGCCCATGCCGCCGTAGGTGTCCACGATGATCTTGCGGCCGGTGAGGCCGCAGTCGCCCATGGGGCCGCCGATGACGAAGCGCCCGGTGGGGTTGATGTAGAACTTCGTGTCCTTGTCGATCATCGCGGTCGGCAGGATGGGATCGATGACCGCCGACTTGACCTTCTCGCGCAGCTCCTCGGTGGAGACGCTGTCGGCGTGCTGCGTCGAGACGACCACGGCCGTGATGGCCACCGGGCGGTCGTTCTCGTAGCGCACCGAGACCTGGCTCTTCCCGTCGGGGCGCAGGAACGGCAGCGTGCCGTCGTGGCGCACCTTGGCGAGCTGCCGGGTGAGCTGGTGGGAGAGCGAGATGGGCAGGGGCATGAGCTCCGGCGTCTCGTCGCAGGCGTAGCCGAACATCAGGCCCTGATCGCCCGCGCCCTGCTCCGTGAAGGTGCCCTCGCCCTCGTTGACGCCCATGGCGATGTCGGGGGACTGGCGGTCCAGCGACACCAGGACGGCGCAGGTCTGCGCGTCGAAGCCCATCTCCGAGCTGACGTACCCGATGTCGGCGATGGTGTTGCGCACCAGCGCCGGGTAGTCGACCACGGCGTTCGTGGTGATCTCGCCGGCAATCACCGCGAAGCCGGTGTTGACGAGGGTCTCGCAGGCCACGCGGCTGCGGGGATCCTGGGCGAGGAGGGCGTCGAGCACCGAGTCGGAGATCTGGTCGGCGATCTTGTCGGGGTGGCCTTCCGTCACGGACTCGGAGGTGAAGATGAAGCTCTGGGCCATGGATGTCCTCGGGCGGTGGCGCTGGCGCGCGGTGTTCACGGGGGGCGATGGTACAAAAAAGCGCCTCATCCTAGGGGCTTTCGCCGTCAAGTCAACGCATGAGCCACCAAACGGCCCCAACCACGGCCGCGCCGACCCCCACGCCGAGGGCGAAGCCGATCCGGGAGTGGCTCGTGGGCCGCACCGGGAACTCCACCGTCGACAGGGCGTCGCGGTCCGCGTCGAGCAGCAGGACGCCGTGCACGTCGTAGTGCAGGAAGTACTCGAGGAGCTGCCGCCGCGTGGCCCGGTTGGTGGGCTTCGCCACCGCCCCGGTCTTCACCTCCACCACGTACCGGCGCCCGCCGCGGGCGGCCAGCAGGTCGGCGCGCAGGACGGCCTCCTGGGGCTCGCCGTCCACCGTGAAGGCGTAGCGGCGCTCCACCTGGTCGTCCAGGACGCGAAAGCCCCGTTTTTCCAGCAGGTTCGGGGCGAGGGCCTCCATCGCCCGGCCCCGCTGGGCGGCGGTGAGCATCCGCGCCTTGCGGGCGGTCTCCTTGCGCCGGCTGACCAGCCACATGACGTAGACGCCCAGCAGCAGGCCGATGATCGCGCCGATGATGCCCATGGCGCGGAGGGTACGCCGGGGTCGGCGCCCTGGCCACTCCGTGGCCGATTGAGCGCCGCCCGAGATGGGCATAGGCTCGGGGTCTCTGCGGCGGAGCGCGACGATGGGCCGGCCAGTCATCGGGGTCCTGGGCGGGATGGGCGGCCTCGCGTCGGCCGCCTTCGTCGCGAGCCTCTATCGCCGCTGGGCCCACCGCCCCGAGGCCGAGCAGCCGCGCGTCTGGCTCTACGCCAACCCCGCCATCCCCGACCGCACCACCATGCTCGAGGCCGGCCAGCCCGAGGTGCTGGCCGCCGCGCTCACCCGCGATCTGCGGGCCCTCCTCGCCGCGGGCGCCGACCGCCTGATCATCTGCTGCGTGTCGGCCCACGCCGTCTGGGGCTGGCTGCCGCCGGACGTCCAGGCCTGCACGCTCTCGCTGGTGGAGGCCCTGGTGCGAGATCCGCGCGTGGGCACCCGGCGGCGGCTGGTGGCCGCGACCACCGGGACGAGCGCGGCGGGCATGATCCGCGTGGCGGGGCCCGACCCCTTCCTCCGGCCGGGGCCGGCCGCCCTCGCCACCATCCACCAGCTCATCTACGCCCTGAAGGCGGGCCTCGATCCCGCGGCGGCCGTGCCCGTCCTGCAGACGCTGGCGCGGGAGGCGGGGGCCGAGGGCGTGGTGGCGGCCTGCACCGAGCTGCACCTGGTCGCGCCCCACTGGCCCGTCGGCGAGCTGGACCTGCTCGACCCCCTGGACTGCGCCCTCGACGCCCTCGACGCGGCCCTGGGGGGGCGCGGGCCGGCGGCCCCCTGATCGAAAAAAAAGTTCGATTGATTTCAGTATCTTGGGCGCAAATCGTCAGCGCCCGTCTTGCGCGGGCCGCCGCGTTTCGCCAGTCTGACTCCATCGTCTGACCGATCGGTCAGACACCTGGGTCAGCGAAGGAATCCATGGCGCCACTCTCCCGCTTCGACCGGCTCGACGCCGATCGGCAAGGCGGCCTGCTCGCGGCCGCCGCGGCGGAGTTCGCCGCCCTCGGCTTCGACGGCGCCTCCTTGAGCCGCATCGCCGCCGAGGCGGGCATCTCGAAGGCCGCCATCTACTACTACTTCGAGGACAAGCTCGACCTGCTGGTGACGGCGTTTCGCCACTACGAGCGCGAGATCCAGGCCGACTTCGCGGCCCTCTTCACGACCACCGACGCGCCCGGCTTCTGGGCGGCCATCGAGACGGTCGTGGCCGACGCCCTGACGGCGGCCCAGGAGAACCCCGCCTGGATCGGCATGGGGCGCGTCTTCTACCAGCTCCCCCGCGGCCTGTGGGCCAGCACCCGCCTGGGCGCCTGGATCGAGGAGAAGGTGGCCGAGACCATGCGCCTGGTCGAGCACGGCCAGCGCGTCGGCGCCGTGCGCACGGATCTGCCGGCCACCCTGCTGAGCACCCTGATGATGGCCATCAACGAGCCGCTGGAGCGGTGGTTCCTGGAGGCGTGGGACGCCGCCCCCGACCCGGACCGCCGGTGGATGTTCGCCGTGAGCGTCGACATGTTCCGGCGGCTGCTGCGCCCCCCGGAGGAGGCCTAGATCATGCGACTGCGCGCCCTCGCCCCCCTCGCGCTGGCCCTGCTCGCCGGGCACCCCGCCCTGGCCGACGACCAGCTCCAGGCCCTGAGCCACACCCTCGACGCCCTCTTCCGCGCCGACACCAGCCAGGGGGTGATGGCCATGACCGTCGTCACCCCCGACTACGAGCGGACGCTGAAGATGAGCGTCGCCACCCGGGGCCTCGACGACACGCTCGTGCGCATCCTGGAGCCCCACAAGGAGCGCGGCATCTCGACCCTCAAGAAGGGCACCGAGATGTGGAACTACCTGCCCCGCATCAAGAAAGTCATGCGCATCCCCCCCTCGATGATGATGGGGTCGTGGATGGGCAGCGACTTCACCAACGACGATCTGGTGCGCGGATCGAGCTGGGAGGCCGACTACACCGCCACCCTCGCGCCCGACCTGCCCGCCGACGCCCCGTGCATCGTCTACGTCCCAAGGCCCCAGGCCGCCGTCACCTGGTCGAAGGTCGAGGCCTGCTTCGCCGGCAGCCCCGCCCTGCCCGTGCGGCTCGACTACTTCGACGAGAAGGGGCGCAAGGCCCGCACGATGACGTTCGAGGCCATCAAGGAGCTGGGCGGCCGCCGCATCCCCACGAAGACGACGCTGGTGCCGCTCCTCAAGCCGGGGCACCGCACGGTGATGGAGTACCTGGAGATGACGTACGACGCGCCCCTGCCGCCCAACACGTTCTCCCAGGCCGCCCTGCGGCGGGATCTGTAGGCGCGCCGTGGCCCTCGCCCTGCGCCTCGGCCTGCGCAACCTGCGCCGCCGCCCCATGCGCACGGCCCTGACGGCGGCCATGCTCGCCATCGGCACCGCCCTGCTCGTGTTCAGCGTGGGGCTCAACGAGGGCGTCTACGCCAGCCTCATCGACGTCGCGACCGGCACCTGGACGGGGCAGGTCCAGATCCAGGCCCCGGGCTACGAGGAGAGCCCGTCCCTCTTCGAGACGGTCAACGAGCCGGGCCCCCTCCTGGCGGCGCTGGAGGCGCGGCCCGAGGTCGTCGCCGCCACCGCGCGCGTCGAGGTCGCGGGCCTGCTGGGCGCCGGCGCGCGCACGGTCGGCACCCTCCTGCAGGGGGTCGATCCCGTCGCCGAGCCCCGCGTCAGCACCCTGCCCGCGGCCCTCTCGGCCGGCGCCTGGCTGCCCACGGCCGATCCCGACGCCCGGCCCATCGTCATCGGCGTCGGCCTGGCGCGCCGCCTCGGCGTCGGGCTCGGGGCCGAGCTCACGTTCATGGGGCAGGCCGCCGATGGCTCGGTGGCCGCCGAGCTCTTCACCGTCGGCGGGCTCATCGACTCCGGCTCCGCCGAGGTCGACGCCCAGCTCGCCCTCATCCGCCTGGCGGACGCCCAGGCGCTCCTCGTGCTGGGGCAGCGCGTCCACCGCGTCGTGGGTCGCCTGACCAGCGCCGACGCCGCCACCCCCTTCGCGGCCACGTTCCAGGCCCCGCCGGGCCTGCGCCTGCTGCCCTGGCAGGCCCTCCTGCCGGGCCTCGACCAGTCCATCCGATCCGATCGGGCCGGCGGGCAGATCTTCATGGCCATCATGCTGGTGGTGGTGGTGCTCGGCGTGACGAACACCCTGCTCATGTCGGTGTTCGAGCGGACGCGCGAGCTGGGGCTCATGAAGGCCCTGGGCACGCCGCCCCGGCAGCTCGTCGCCACCACGCTCTGGGAGTCCGCCTGGCTGTCGGTGGCCAGCACCGCCCTCGGCACGGCGCTCGCCGTCGCCCTCATCCTGGCCCTGCGCGACACCGGCATCCGCATGTTCGACGAGCCCATGGAGTTCGGCGGGGCCTCGATGCAGGTGGCCTACCCCATCCTGGCCCGCGAGGTGGTGATCTACCCCCTGATCATCGCGGTCGTCGGCACCCTCGCTGGCCTCTGGCCGGCCTGGCGGGCGGGCCGCCTCGACCCCGTCGCCGCGATGCGGGAGGGCTGACGTGCACACCCTCCGCCTCGCCTGGCGCAACATCGGCCGCAACGGCCGCCGCACCGCCATCACCGCCGCCGCCCTCGGCGTGGGCGTCGCCCTCGTCGTCTTCGTCTGGGCCCTCATGACGGGCATGTTCGGGCGCATCGTGCTCGTCGCGACGGGATCCCTCACCGGGCACGCCCAGATCCACGCCGGCGACTGGCGGACGACCCGCGACGAGCGCACGACGCTGCCCCACACCGCCGACCTGCTGGCCCGCGCCCGCGCCCTGCCGGGCGTCGTCGCCGCCACCCCGCGCGTCTACACCACCGGCCTGCTGGCCGTCGGGGATCGCGCCCAGGGCGTGCAGGTGCTCGGAATTCAACCGGAATCCGAACGGGACGTCACCAACTGGGGCCGCCGGCTGGTGGCCGGCCGCCTGGTGAACGGGCCCGGCGAGGTGGTCATCGGGGCCGAGCTCGCCCGGGTGCTCGACGTCGAGGTGGACACCCGCCTCGTCCTCACCGTCGCCCACGTCGAGACGGGCGCGGGCGAGCCGGAGCGCGTCGAGCTGGTCGGCATCCTCGCCACCGGGGACCCCGGCCTCGACAAGCAGACGGCCATCGTCTCGAAGGCCCTGGCCCAGCGCCTCCTCGGCGTCGCCGAGGCCCACGAGATCGCCCTCCTCGTCGACCGCCCGCCCGGCGACCAGGCCGCCATCGAGGCGGTCATCGCCCCCCTGGCGGCCCCCGGCCTCGCCGTCGAGCCCTGGCAGGCCATCAACCGCATGGTGGCCCAGGCCCTCGCCCTGCAGGGCGTCTTCCTGGGCATCTTCGTGGCCATCATCTTCTTCCTGCTGGCCTTCGGCATCGTGAACACCGTCGCCATGTCGCTGGCCGAGCGCACGCGGGAGTTCGGGGTGCTGCGGGCCCTCGGCACGCCCCCGGGCCGGCTGGCGGGCCTCATCCTGGCCGAGGCGGGCTGGCTGGGGGCCGTCGGCGCCGTGCCCGGGGCCCTGATCGGCGCCGCCCTCACGGGCTGGCTGGGGGCCGTCGGCCTCGATCTCGGCGCCACCTCGGCCTATGGCGTGCGCTTCACCGAGCCCCTGTACCCGCACCTGAGCGTCGCGGTGACCGCCGGCGTGGCGGCCCTCTTCGTCGCCCTGACCATGCTGACCGCGGGCCTCGCCGCCTGGCGCGTGACCCGCATTCGCCCCGTCGACGCCCTGCGGCGGTAGGAGGAGCCTGATGACCGACGACGATCGGCGGCTGGTGGTCGAGGCCCGCGGGGTCGAGCGCCACTACACCACGAAGGCGGGCACGGTGCGCGCCCTCGACGGGGTGGATCTGGCCGTCGCGGCGGGAGAGTTCCTGGCCATCGCCGGCCCCTCGGGCTCCGGCAAGTCGACGCTGCTCAACCTGATCGGGGCCCTCGACACCCCCACCGGCGGGCGCCTCGTCGTCGACGGCCACGACCTGTCCACCCTCGACCAGAAGGCCCTCGCCCTCCTGCGCCGCGACCGCATCGGCTTCGTCTTCCAGGCCTACAACCTGGTGCCCGTCCTCACGGCCCTCGAGAACGTGGAGTACGTGATGATGCTGCAGGGCCGGCCCGAGGCGGCCCGCCGCCAGCGCGCCCTCGAGGTCCTGGCCACCGTGGGCCTGGGCGACCACGCCGACCGCCGCCCCGCCTCGCTCTCCGGCGGCCAGCAGCAGCGCGTGGCGGTGGCCCGGGCCATCGCCGCCGAGCCGGCCCTCGTCCTCGCCGACGAGCCCACCGCCAACCTCGACTCCCACACCGGCAGCGCGCTCCTCGACACGATGGAGGCCCTGAACCGGGCCGGCACGACCTTCATCTTCTCCACCCACGATCCCCAGGTGATGGCCCGGGCCTCGCGCCTCGTGCACCTGCGCGACGGGCGCGTCGAGGCCATCGAGGACCGCCGGTGAAGCCCCTGGCCCCGCTGGCCCTGCTGGCCGCCCTGGCCGGCCCCGCCGCCGCCCAGGTGGAGTGGGCCGGCGACGCCACCGCGGGCACCCTCATCACCCACGCCCGCAGCTACACCCTCGTCGTCGTCACGCCGGGGGTGGACGGGGCCCCCACCACCGACGAGGCCCTGCTCGTCCAGCGCCTCCGCCCCACCCTCAGCCTCCAGGCCGGCGACGCGCTCGCCGCCGAGGTCGCCTGGGACGTCGTGCCCCTCATCGGCACCGCCACCGCGGGCGCGGCGTTCGCCCTCGCGCCCGAAAACCCGCTGCGGATCAAGGACTTCGACGCCACCCTGCACGCCGGCACGGGCTGGCGCCTGCAGCACGCCCTCGACCGCCTCGTCGTCCGCTACACGACGCCCTGGCTCGAGGTGCGGGCCGGCCGGCAGGCCATCGGCCACGGCAGCGCCCGCCTCTTCCCGGCCACCGACGTCTTCGCCCCGGCCAGCCCCGCCGCCATCGACACCGAGTTCAAGCGCGGCGTCGACGCCCTGCGCGTCACCCTGCCCCTCGGCGAGTCCCAGGAGGTGGAGGCCTTCGCGGTGGTCGACGGCGAGCGCCCGGCCGACGGCGTCTACCTGGGCCGCTGGCGCGCCACCCTCACCGGCTGGGACGCCTCCGTCCTGGCGGGCATGACCGCCGCCGCGCCCACCGTGGCCCTGGACGCCTCGGGGGACGTGGGCGGCGCCGGCTGGTACGGCGAGGGCCTGCTGCGCGTCGACGGCGACGGCGCCCTCGGCCGCGCCACCGTCGGCCTCGACACCCAGCTCACGCCCGGCCTCCGCCTCCTCGGCGAGCTCCACTACAACGGCAGCGGCGAGCTCGATCCCGCCGACTACCTGCGCGCCCTCACCGGCGACGCCCTCGCCCGGGGCGAGACGTTCCTGCTCGGCCCCGCCTACCTGGGCGTCGCCGCCTTCTACGAGCTGACGCCCACCGTCGCCCTCCAGGGGAGCTGGCTGCAGAGCCTGACGGACGGCTCGGCCCTGGCCGCCCCGGCCCTGAGCTGGGACTTCGCCGCCGACGTCGCGCTGTCCCTCGGGGGCCTCGTGCCGGTGGGGCCGCGGCCGGAGGGCGGCTTCGTGCCCCGCCTGCAGAGCGAGTTCGGTTCGTACCCCTACCTGGTGTACACGGATGTTCGCCTGGCCCTGTGACGCCGGCCCCGGAGAGCGGTGGTGCACGAGCTCGACGTCCTCTTCCCGCCCCGGTGGCGGGCCTCGGCGGCGGTGGTGGTGGAGGCGGGGGCGCGCCGCTGGACGGGGCAGGCGCTCTGGGACGCCGCGTCCCGGCTGGCGGCCTGGCTGCCTGCGGGGCCCGTGGCGGTGCTCTCCGCCGACCCGGCGTCGACACTGCCCGTCCTGCTCGGCGCCCTCGCCGCGGGGGTCCCCTACGCCCCCCTCGACCCCGCCTGGCCGCCCGCGCGCCTGGCCGCGGTGGCCGGCGTCCTGCGCCCCGCCGCCCTGCTGGTCGATCCGGCCATCCCGGCCGACGATCCGCGCGTCGCGGCCGTGGGCGTCGCGCCCATCTCCCTGGATTCACTGGAGGATCTCTCCGAGCGGGCGGGGCCTGCGCCGGCCGGGGGCGGGCCCGCCACCGTCTTCTTCACCTCGGGATCGACGGGCCAGCCCAAGGGCATCCTGGGCCGCCCGGGGGCCATCGCCCACTTCATCGCCTGGGAGCAGGCCCTGCTGGGCGCCGGCCCCGGCCTCCGCGTGAGCGCGCTGGCGCCGCCGACGTTCGACGCCTCCCTGCGCGACGCCCTGCTCCCCCTCTCGGTGGGCGGCACCGTCTGCGTCCCGCCCGATCGAGGGGCCCTGGCCGACCCGGCGCGCCTCGCCGCCTGGCTGGCGGAGGCCCGCGTCGAGGTCGTGCACACGGTGCCCACGGTCTTCCGCGGCCTGCTGGCGCTGCCCGATCTCGACCTGCCCGCCCTGCGCGCCGTGCTGCTGGCCGGCGAGGCCCTGCGCCCCGCCGACGCCGCCCGCTTCCTCGCGCGCTTCGGCGAGGGCGTCGCGCTGTACAACCTGTACGGCCCCACCGAGACGACGATGATCAAGCTCTGCCACCGGGTGACGCCGGCCGACGCCGAGGCCGAGAGCGTGCCCCTGGGCCGGCCGCTGCCCGGGGCCACCGTGCAGGTCCTGGATCCGGCCGGCCGACCCCGCCCGCCGGGGCGACCGGGCGAGATCGTCATCACCACGCCGCACTGCGCCCTCGGCTACCTGGGCGACGCCGACGCGGGGGCCTTCGGCGTGGACGCCGACGGCACCCCGACGTACCGCACGGGCGATCTGGGCGTGCTGCGGGCGGATGGGGTGCTGGAGTTTCGGGGCCGCCGCGACCACCAGGTGAAGCTGCGGGGCGTGCGCGTCGAGCTGGAGGAGGTGGAGGCCGCCCTCGCCGGCGCGCCGGGCGTCGTCGAGGCGGCCGCCGGCCTGCGGGACGCCGTGGACGGGGAGCCGCGGCTGGTGGCGTGGATCGTGGGGAGCGTCTCGCCCGGGCTCTGGGCCCACCTCGAGGCGACGCTGCCCGCCGCCCTCTGGCCGGCCCGCCTCGTCACGCTGGCCAGCCTGCCGCGCCTGCTCAACGGCAAGATCGACCGCGCCGCCCTGGCCCTGCCCGCCGTGGCCGACGCCCTCGACGCGACGCCGCCCGAGGGGCCGCTCGAGGCGCGCATCACCCTGATTCTCCAGGAGATTCTCGGCACGCCCGTGGGCGCGCGGGCCGACTTCTTCCGCCTCGGTGGCGACTCCCTGCAGGCCCTGCGCGCCGTCTGGCGGCTCAACGAGGCCTTCGGCGTCGAGCTGCCCATCGACACGCTGTACCAGCATCGGACGGTGCAGGCCCTCGCGCCGCTGCTAGCGGCGGCGGCGCCCGTGGCCGGCCTGGCCCCGACCGACGCACCCACCCTCACCCTCACGACGCTGCGGCGGGGCGAGGGCGCGCCCGCCCTGTGGCTGCCCCCGTCCTACGGCTTCAGCCTCGTCTACCGGGACCTCGCCGGCCGCCTGCCGCGCCGCTCGCTGGCCCTGGACCTGCGCACCGGCCCCACGACGATGGCCGCCCTGGGCGCGGCCGCGGCCGACCGGCTCCGCGAGCACGGCCCGCCCTGGACGCTCATCGGCTGGTCGTTTGGCGGAGCCCTCGCCTTCGAGGTGGCCCGGCGCCTGGCCCCCGACGGCGCCGGCGTCGACCTGGTGCTCCTCGACAGCGCCGCGCCGGGCGACCCCTACGACTTCGCCTCGGCGGATCCCCAGCTCGCCGCCCTGGCCATCGACCGCCTGGGGGGCCTGCTCGGCCGCCCGCTCACCGCCGACGCCGCCCTCTTCGCGGGCCTCACCCCCGACGCCATGATGGCGAAGGTCCTCGACATCGCTGAGGAGAACGGCGTCCCCGTCTCACCGGCCACCCGGCGCGAGGCCGCCGCCGTGATGGGCACCCGCGCCGCCACCATGGACGCCTGGCGCACCTGGCGCCCCGCCCCCTGGCCCGGCCGGGCCCTGGTGGTCCGGGCCGCCGACGCCGAGGCCGACTGGACGGCGGGCTGGGACGCGGTGATCACGGGCGGCGTCGAGCGCGTCACCCTGGCCGGCGACCACCGGGGCCTGCTGGCCGAGCCCGCCGCCAGCGCCCTCGTGGCGCTGCTCACGGCGCGGCGAGCCCCTCAGGCGACCTGACGCCAGGCCGCCTCGACCCCGAGGATGGGCACCCACTGCTCCAGGTACGCCCGATCGATGCGTTCGCCCTGGATTCGTAGAATACCAGCGATATCATCGAGTTGACGGGCCGAGCCTCCACTCGCGATGGCCCACCGGAGCTTGCCCAGGATCGTATCCTCTGGCGTCGCCACCCACGCCAGCACCCCCGAGACGGTCTTCTGCATGCGGCGTCCAAACGCGACGCGGTCGTAGGGCGAATCCGGCCGGACAATGAAGTCAGCCTTCCAGAAGGTCACTTCGTCGATGACGTTGAAGGAGCGACGGCGGACGACGGCCTCCCGCGCCATGTCCAGGTCGGCGTACCAGGTGTCGGCCGGGAACGCCTCGATGAGCCGTTCGGCGCCCGCCTGATCCAGCGCGACCACCACGTCGGCGTCGCGGGTCGAGCGGGACTCTCCGTGAGAGATGCTGGCCACCGAGCCCACCAGCATGTAGTCGACGCGCGCTCGCTCGATGGCGGCGATCAGGCGACCGAAGAAGTCGTCGAAGCTCACGGATCCAGCAGCGGCGCGTCGGGCTTGACCTTGCGGAAGAGCTCGTCGCCGAGCCAGAGCCGGCCGAGCGCCAGGCGGGCGTCGTCCTCGCTGTACTCGGGGTGGCGCTGGCGGATGGCCTCGAGGGCCAGCAGCCGCGCGTCGGTGCTCATCTGCATGCCCATCGCCGCCCGCTCGCTCAGCGTGAGGCGCTGGTACATCGCGGTCAGGTGGGCGCGCGCCCGGGGGTGGGTGTCGTCGAGCATGGCTGCAGTGTAGCCGTCCGCCCGGACGGTCGGCAATCAGCCGGGGCCGGCGAGGCCCAGGGCGTCCATGAGCACCGATGTGCTGAGCACGACCATGAGGGGGTCGTCGTCGAAGGGCAGATCCAGGCGGAAGCCGGGGGCGGCGTGGCGGGCGTAGAGCGCGGCGACGGCCGCCGGGTCGAAGACGCCCTGCCGGGCGATGCGGGCCGGAGAGAGCAGATCCCCCATGAACTCGGGGGCTTGCCGGATCAGCTCCGGGGTGCCGGGCGCGTGGAAGCCCATCTTGTCGCGGTCGATGATGGCGTCGGGCAGGCGGCCGCGGGCGGCGTCGCGGATGACGGCCTTGCTCACCCGCCGCTGGTCGACGAGGCGCAGCTTGACCGCGGGGGGCATGCGCCGGGCCAGGTCGACGACGGCCTCGTCCAGGAAGGGGAAGCGGGCCTCCACCGAGGCGGCCATGGTCATGCGATCGCCATGGTCGCCGAGCAGGTGGTCGGCGAGGCGCAGCTTGCAGTCCAGGTAGGAGCGCTGGTGCAGGGGGTCGCGGCCCCGCAGGCGCGCGGCGTCCACCAGCGGGTGCTCCAGGCAGTCGTGGTCGAAGAATTCTGCTTGGAGATCGGGGTGATACAGCGGCAGGCGGCGGGCCCGGGCGGCGTCGAGATCGCCCTCGTAGTGCACGGCGCGGTCGCCGAAGACGATGGCGCGGGCGTCGCCGTCCAGCAGCGAGCCGGCGGCCGCCCGGGCGGCGTCGACGCGGTAGCCCGGGTAGCCCGCGAAGAGCTCGTCGGCCCCCTCGCCGCTGAGCACGACCCTGGCCCCGGCGGCGTGGGCGGCGTCGGCCAGGGCCAGGGCGGCGGTGTTGTAGCTCTCCCGCACGGGGCACTCGGCGTGGCGGATCATGCGCTCGAAGGCGGCGGGGATGGCGGCGGCCGGGTGCTCGATGAGGTGGTGCGGCAGGCCGGTGGCGGCGATGACGCGGGCCTGGTGGGCGCGCTCGTCCACGGCCCCGTCCGGGAAGCCGATGGAGAAGCAGGCCGTCGGGGCGCCCAGCTCGGCCAGCAGCGCGACGAGGAGGGAGGAGTCGAGGCCGCCGCTCAGGTAGGCGCCGATGGGGGCCTCGCCCTGGAGGCGCCGGGCGACGGCCTCGCGCAGGGCGGCGGCCAGGGCCTCGGCCCAGGCGGCGGGCGGGGCCTGCTCGGCGGGGGCGTCGGCCCGCGGGTAGTCCAGATCCCACCAGGCCCGGGTGCGCACGCCGGCGGCGTCGGCCACGAGCAGGTGCCCCGGGGGCAGGCTCTCGACGCCCACGACCGCGGTGCGCGGGCTGACGAGGCCCGGGAAGGCGAAGACCTGGTCGACGCCCGTCACGTCCAGGCGCGGGGCGATGGCGGGGTGGGCCAGCAACCCCTTGATCTCGGACGAGAAAGCGACGCCCCCCGGCACCCGCGCCCAGTGCAGCGGGCTGACGCCCATGCGGTCGCGGGCGAGGAGCAGGCGGCGGCGCCGGGCGTCGTACAGGGCGAAGGCGAACTGCCCCTCCAGGTGCTCGACGCAGGCGTCCCCGACCTCCTGGTAGAGGTGCAGGATGACCTCGACGTCGCTCCGGGAGGCGAAGCGGTGGCCGCGGGCCACGAGCCCGGCCCACAGGGCGCGGTGGTTGTAGATCTCGCCGTTGCAGACGAGCACCACGTCGTCGGCCTCGCCGTGCATGGGCTGCTGGCCGCCGGCCACGTCGACGATGGCGAGGCGCTGGCAGGCGAGGGCCACCCCGTCGGCGGCGAACAGGCCGTGCTCATCGGGGCCGCGGTGGACGAGGCGCGCGGCCATGGCGGCGACGACGGCGCCCTGGGGCCCCGGGGCGAAGACGCCGGCGACGCCGCACATCCCGTCAGGCCACCGGCGTGCGCATGTCGGCCAGCTCGCGGGCGTAGACGCCGCGCAGCTCCTCGGCGAAGTCGCTCAGGCCGTCCCGGGTCAGCCCCTCCACCGAGATGGGGGGCAGGATGCGGACGCGCAGGCGGCCCGGCCGGCTGACGTGGCGCTGGCGGGGGAGCAGGGCGTAGGCGCCGTCGATGACGATGGGCACGATGGGGGCGCCGCTGGCCAGCGCGACGTGGAACGCGCCGCGCTTGAAGGCGTGCAGGTCGCCGTCCGGGGAGCGGGTTCCCTCGGGGGCGATGAAGACGGTGAGGCGCTGGCGCTCCATGCGCTCCGCCGCCCGGCGCAGGAGCCGCTGGGCCTTCTCGGAGCGGCCGCGATCGATGAGCAGGAAGCCCATGGACCAGACGGCCAGCCCGACGAGGGGCAGGTACAGGGCCTCGCGCTTCAGCGCCGAGACGCCGCCCTGGGGGTTGAGGGCGGGCACGATCATGGCGTCGAGGGTGGACGTGTGGTTGAACGTCGCCACCCGCATCGCCCGCCCGGCCAGGTGCTCCGCGCCCTCGATCTCCATGGAGATCCCCTGGATTTTCAGGATGTTGCGGCCCCAGAAGCGCAGCAGGATCGGGCTGAGCCAGGGGGCGCAGCGGCCCAGCGTCAGGATGGACACCGAGGCGGCCACGGCCGCGAAGGCGCCCGTGAACACGAGGCCGACGGGCACGTGCCAGAGGGCGCGCCAGGGGGAGGCGGCGGTCGGGGCGGCGGGGGCGAGCATCGAGAGGCTCTACCCGGTTTCCCGCGCCGCGACAATGGGCCTCACGCGTCGTCGATGCCGTACTTCTGCATGAGCCGGTACAGGGTGGTGCGGTCGATGCCGAGGCGGCGGGCGGCCTCGACGCGGGTGCCGCCCACCGCGGCGAGGGTGGCGCGGATGTGCTCGGCGGCGCGGCGGTCCAGGTGCGCGCTCAGGAGCTCGTCGGCCGGGCCGGCCGGGGAGGTGGCGCCGATGAGCAGGTCGGCCAGCGTGATGACGTCGCCGCGGGCCAGGACCACCCCGCGCTCCAGCGTGTTCCACAGCTCGCGCACGTTGCCGGGCCAGTCATGCGTCAGGAGCCAGCGCTCGACCTCCTCCGTCCAGCCCGAGAGCGCGCGCCCCTGGGCGGCGTTCATGCGCACCAGGAAGGCGCGGGCCATGGGCAGGACGTCGGCGCGCCGATCGCGCAAGGGCGCGATCTGGATGGGGATGACGGCCAGGCGGAAGTACAGGTCCTCGCGGAAGCGGCCCGCCCGCACCTCGGCCTGCAGATCGCGGTTGGTGGCGGCCAGGACGCGCACGTCCACCGGCCGGGCCCGGTCGGCGCCCACGCGGCGCACCTCGCGCTCCTGCAGGACGCGCAGCAGCCGGGCCTGGAAGTCGGGGCCCACCTCGCCGATCTCGTCGAGGAAGAGGGTGCCGCCCTCGGCCTGCTCGAAGACGCCGGGGCGCGCACGATCGGCGCCGGTGAAGGCGCCGCGCTCGTGGCCGAACAGCTCCGACTCCACCACGCCCTCCGCGAACGCCTTGCAGTTCACGGCCACGAAGGGGCGCGCGACGCGGTCGCTGTGGACGTGGATGGCCCGGGCGATGACCTCCTTGCCCGTGCCGCTCTCCCCGGTGATGAGCACCGTCACGTTGCTGCGGGCCGCCCGGCGCGCCAGATCGAGGGCGTCGACCATGGGGGCCGACACGGCCACGAGGTCGTCGAGGGCGTAGCGGGCCTTCAGCTCGGCGCGCAGGACGCGGTTCTCGCGGGCGAGGCGCGTCACCTCCAGCGCGCGCCGCACGAGGGCGCGGCAGGCCTCGTTGTCGAAGGGCTTCTGCACGTAGTCGAAGGCCCCCTCGCGCATCGCGGCGATGGCGGTGGGCACGTCGGCGTGGGCGGTGATCAGGATGACGGGCAGGGCCGGATCGAGGGCGCGGGCCCGGCGCAGGACCTCCACGCCGTCGAGGTCGGGCATGCGCAAGTCCGTGATCAGCAAGTCATATGCGCGATCGGCGAGGGCCTGGAGGCAGGCGGCCGGGGCGTGGAAGGCGTCGACGGTGTAGCCCTCCCGGCGCAGGACCAGGGCCAGGATCTCGGCGACGCGGTGCTCGTCGTCCAGGACGGCCAGGCGCGGCGTCATGGCGTGCTCCCGAGGGCGAGGTGGAAGCAGGCGCCGCGGCCGCCCGGGCCGAGGCCGGCGCCGGGGCGCAGCTCCAGGCGGCCCCCGTGCGCCTCGGCGATGCGGGCGGCCATGGCGAGGCCCAGGCCGGTGCCGCGGGCCTTGGTGGTGAAGAACGGCTCGAAGATGCGGGGGGCGTCGGCCTCGGCGACGCCGGGGCCGTCGTCCGCGACCTCGAAGCTGGGCCCCGGGAGCGCCCGCACCCGCACCTGCCCGCCCGCGCCCGCCGCCTGCCCGGCGTTGACGACGAGGGCGAAGAGGGCCTGGCTGAGCTGGTCGGCGTCCAGGGGGCCCTCGGCGCCGTCGCTCTCGTCGGCGAGGGACAGGGCCACCCCCCGGATCTCGGCGTCCCCGCGGGCGAGGGTGGTGAAGCGCTCCAGGACGCGCCCGGCCCGGGCCGGCTGCAGCTCGGCGGGCCGCGGGCGGGAGTAGTCCAGCAGGGCCGAGATGAAGGCGTCGAGGCGGTCGACCTCCTCCTGGATGAAGGTGGCGGCGGTGGCCAGGCCGGCGTCGTCGGGGGGCACGCTCTCGGCGAGCAGGGCGGCGGAGCTCTTGATGACGGCGAGGGGGTTGCGCACCTCGTGGGCGACGCCGGCGGCGAGGCGGCCGACGGTGGCCAGCTTCTCGCTCTGGGCGGCCCGGGCCCGGGCCTCCGCGACGGCGGTGAGCTGGCGGCGGATGTAGACGCGCTGGGCGGCCACCCGGCCGACGAGCCAGCCGCCGATGGCGAAGCTGACGCCGTAGAACAGCGCGATGAAGGGCGTGACCTCGCGGTCGCCAGCCATCATCCGCACGTCGAGGAGGGAGAAGAGGCTGTAGTCGAAGAGGCCGGTCAGGCAGCCCAGCCCCGCCCCCAGCCAGGGCCAGTGTCGCTCGCTCATGTCGCCTCCTCCCACGGTCGCCCGGGAGCGCGCCAGCACGAACCGGGCCGCGGCCTCAGAAGGCCTTGGGGAAGAGGCCCCGGGTGTTGCGCAGGCAGTCCTGCTCGGCCTTGCCGGCCAGCGGCCCCGTCTTGAACATGTCGACGATGTCGTGGCAGGCCTGCTTGAAGGCGGGGCCCAGGCTGGCCAGCCGGGTGTTCTCCGGATCGGCCTTCGACACGGCCACCGCCAGGTTCCAGGCCCGGATGCGATCCTGGTCGCCCATCTCGGGCTTCTGGCCCAGGAGGGACTGGATGGCGACGTACCAGTCGCCCTCGCCGACGTAGTGGATCCACGTCAGGTTGCGCCCCAGGTTCCCCTCCTTGGTCTTGATGGCCTTCGGCGGCTCGGCCGTCTCGAAGCCCCAGGTGTGGCAGACGGTGGTGAGGACCTGGCCGCTCAGCAGCCGGCCGCCGCCCTTGATGCCGATGCCGTACACCACGTCCTCCGCCAGGATCGCCGCCGAGCCGACCACGTTGTAGTACTGGTGGCAGCGCTCCTTGCGCTTGTCGCGGGGGCTGAACTTCGCCTTCTTGCCGTCCACCAGGGTGACGCCGGCGGCCGTCTTGATGGTGACGGTCTGCTCGTCCGCCACGTCCGCGCCCGCCCGGCCGCGGGCCGGCACATCGACGATGGTGGTGTCGCCCGAGGCGTCCGTCAGCGTCACCTGCACCGCCACCTCGAGGCCGTTGGTGAACTGGGTGTAGGGCTCGCCGCCCGCTCGCAGCAGGAAGAAGGCGGCGGCGCCGCCGGCGACCACGAGGCCGGCGATGACCAGCAGCAGGCGGCGGGGGGCGGGTCGGCTCGACATGGTGTGCTCCTGGGTGGGATTTCTGCGGTCGTAGCACATCGCCGGGGGGCCCGCGACCTGCGGGCCGTTGCAGCGGCGCAACGGCCCGTGGCGGCGCCACCGCACCCTGGCGCCCGGAGGGCCCGCGAGCAGGCCGCGGCGTGGCTGGCACGGCGGCTGCTCCAGGGGCCAGGCGGGAAGCAGCACAGCACGGGAGCCAACCCCATGAACCGACAGCACATTCTCCCCGCCGTCGTCTTCGTCGCCTTCGGCGTCTTCACCGGCTGGGTCGTCGCCCGGGACGGGCTGATGCCGGCCCTGGAGGCCATCGTCTTCACCGGCGGCGGGCAGCAGGTCTTCATCGACCTCTGCATCACCATGACCATCCTGATGACGTTCATCTGGCGGGACGCCCGCAGCCGGGGCATCGATCCGCGGCCCTACGTCTTCCTCTGCCTGCTCGGCTCGTTCGGGCCGCTCCTCTACCTGCTGAGGCGGGCCAGCACGTCGGCGGGGGCGAAGAGCTCGCGCTGACGGTCGGGGTCGGGGGCGGCGGCGGCGAGCGCCCGGGCGACGTCGCGGTGGGGGCCGCCGCGGGGGTGGCAGGCGGCCAGCCCGACGATCTGCCAGGTGAGATCGGCCACCCCGAGGGCCTGGGCGCCGGCGACCAGCGCGTCCACGTCGCCGGCCGGATCGAGGCCGCGGGCGAGGGCGTCGGCGATGGCGCGGCTCGCCCCGTACTGGGCCGTCGTGGGCAGGAGCGCCAGCGCCCGGGCCGCCAGCCGGCGGGCCTGGTCGGGCTCGTCCAGGCGGCGCGCGCCGCAGGCTTCCGTCATGGCGAGCAGGCCCGCCACGTCCCGGACGCCCTGGGCCGCCAGGCCCGCGACCACCGCCTCGTCCGGCACCAGCGCGTCCCCGCGCCGCCACCGCGCCTCGCGGCTCAGCCACTCCCCCCGGCTGAAGTAGAAGACGTGCCGCGCGCTGCCCGCCAGGCGCTGCATCTCGGCGGCGTGGGCCACGGTGCGCCCCAGCTCGCCCAGCTCCATCCAGGACGCCGCGGCGTTGCCCAGGGCCGAGAGCTGCCGGTGCAGGCCCGGCGCCTGGCGGGCCGCCGCCTCGTGGCGTCCCGCCGCCTCGGCGTAGTCGCCGCGGTGGTAGAGGATGAGGCCCTCGCAGTCGAGGAGCCGGGCGTCCAGCTCGGGCGTCGAGGCCCAGCGGCCGCGCAGGTCCTCCAGGGCGGCGAGCTGGGCGTCGGGGCCGTCGCTGCGCAGGAGCTGGATGTGCAACCCCGCGATCCAGGGGCGAAAAGGGGTGAGGCTGCGGCCGCGCAGGGCCCGCAGCCGGGCGAGATCGTCGCGGTGCCCCCCGGTGCTGTAGACCTGGGTCGCGAGGCGGGCGAGGGCCAGGAGGGCGGCGTCGGGTCGGCGCGCGCGCTCCAGCCAGTAGCACGCCTCGTCCAGGGCCGCGGCCTGCCGCAGATCCAGAGCGGCGTGCAGGCCGCGGCGCACCAGCCGCTCCTCGCCCGCCGGCGACGCGTGCAGCAGCGCCGCGCGCACGAGGCCCAGGGCGTGGGCGGCCTCGCCCCGGTCGAGGGCCTGATCCACGTGGGCCTCGAGCGCGGGCCGCGCCGGCGAGGCGTCGGTGGCGCGGACGCGGAGCACCCGCAGGCGGCCGTCGGCGGCCAGCGCCAGGTCCCCGAGCCGCAGCCGCCGCGTCAGATCGGCCTGCTGGGCGGCGACGTCGTCTCCGTGGGCCCGCGCCAGGTCGGCCTGGAGCCACGCCGGCCGCTGGTCGAGGCGGCTGTCCGGGGCGCAGGCGGCGGCGACGCCGGCGGCGGGGATGGGCGGCGCTTCGGGGGCGTCCAGGCCCAGGGCGGCGAGGGCGGCCCACGCGTCCGGGAAGCGCTCGACGGGGTCGGGGTGGCAGAGCCGCGCCAGCGCCGCGGCCACGGCGGGGGGCGGGGGCGCGGCCAGGGCCGCCTGGATCATGCGGCCGGCGGCCTGCAGGTCGGAGCCCTCGCTGGGGGCCGCCCCGCGGGCCAGCGCCGGATCGCGGAACGCCAGGTTGCCCCCGATGGGCCCGGCGGCCGCGCCGAGGGCGGGCCCCGCCGCCAGGCCCAGATCGATGAGCATCACGCACCCGTCCGGCTCGCGGACGCGCACGTTGTCGGGCTTCAGATCCAGGTGCAGGGCGCCGTGGAGGTGCAGGCGCCCGAGGATGCGCAGCAGGTCGCCCGCCCGGGGCGCGAGGCGGTCCCAGGGCAGCGTCAGCAGCTCCCCCGGGAAGTCCTCGCCCTCGGCGTACGCCAGCACGAGGAAGGGCCGGCCGTCGGCCGCCACCCCCTGATCCAGCAGGCGGACGATGCCGTCCACGCCCAGCGCCCGCAGCGCCACGGCCTCGCGGCGCAGGTCGGCGCCGGCCGCGCGCAGCAGCTTGACGACGACCTGCTCTCCGGTGATGGCGTCGTGCGCGAGGAACGCCTGGCCGTACGCCCCGCCGCCCAGCGCCTCGCCCAGGGCATAGCGGCCCGCGAGGCGCCCGGCGGGGGGCGGCGGCGCGTCCTGCTCGCCGACCCCGTAGTCCCAGCCTGACATGGGCCGAGACTAGCAGCCTCCGCCACCGGCTGAAAACAGAAGGAAGACGGGAGGTTGGCGGCCCTACCGGGGCGCGAGGAAGGAGCGCTTCGGGTCGGTGTCGGGCGCGCAGAAGAGCTTGAAGGCCTGCTCGTAGCGGCGCAGATGGGGCGGGAGGAGGTCGATCTGCAGGCAGCCGGAGTCGAAGGCGTACTGGATGCTCTTGGAGTCGGCGAGCGCCGAGTAGAAGCCGCTGGCGAAGGCGATGGCGGCGTCGTCGTGCACCTCCTCCGTGGTCCCGACGGCGTACCGGACGGTGCCGGTGACCAGCTCCTCGGCCACCGCAGCAGAGTTGCAGGCGTTGAGGATGACGAGCTGGATGAGGCGGTCGGCGGCCCGATCGCTGTTCACCAGGTCGATGACGCGCCGGAACTGCCGTGGCCCGATCTCGGCCGGCGCGCCCCCGTCGCCCTCGAGCTGCAGGTGCCCGTCGCGGTTGCCGTGGGCGCTCACATGCAGGATGGCCGCCTCGCTGCGGCGGATGAGCTCCTCGATGGCGGTCAGCCGGACGGCGCCCTCGACCTCGCCGAGGCGCAGGCGGTCGCGGTAGAGGCCGGCCTGGAGCTTCTCGCGGATGGCGCGCAGCTCGATGCCCAGGCCCAGGGCGCCGGTGGTGGCCGGGCGCGCCGAGAGGAACTGGATGCCCAGGACAGGCGCCGGCCCGGCCTGGGCCGGCGAGGGCGGCGGGCTCGCATCCCCCGAAGTGTCCAGCAGGGCCGCGTTGAGCGTCCGCCGCATGGCCGCGAAGACGCTGGGCACCCCCGGGAGGTAGTCCGTCAGCCGCTCGGCGTTCTCCAGCCAGGTGGTGAGCGCCGGCGTGCGGTACGTCAGCTCGTGCTGGAGCAGCGCCTGCAGGTCGGCGCGGAGCTGGTGGGCGGGGGTGCTCACCTGCTTGAGCTCCGTGGTCAGGCCCGTCGGCAGCCAGGCCAGCAGCAGGTCCCGGCGGCTGGGATCCGCCAGCCCCGCCTGGATCGCGGTGGCGTAGACTTCGTCGAGCTCGCGGCTGAGATCACGCATGGCGCTCCTGTTCGGGGACGCTGGCGTCCGCGGGAAGCCCGTACCCGCGGACGCCGGGCGTCCAGGGGTGAGTGGCCTCGGTGCGGCCGAGTGTGCAGAAAATCCATCGTCGCCGGCTCATTTCTTCCTCAGCCCGTCGAGGATCTTGCGCGCCTTGCGGAAGAGCCGGTGGTGGTTGTCGCCGGCCAGGGACGCGGCCGCGCCCAGGCGGCCGGCGGCCTCGGTGCGGCCCCAGCGGTCCTCGCCCAGCAGCAGCAACAGGTGGGGCAAGGCGTTGGCGAGCTCCAGCGGGGTAGGGCCGTCCGACGGGCTCGCGAGGAGGCTGCGGGCCGTGCTCTCCAGCAGGGTCAGCGGGGGCAGCGGCGCCTCGGCGACCTCCAGCAGGGGCCGCACGTCGGCCACGCCCACGAGCACCGAGCGCCCCGCGGCGGGGTCGATGCGGGCGTGGAGCCGGTTGGCGAACATCTCGACATCCTGGAGGTTTCGCTCCCAGGGGTGGGCCTGGAGGCAGGCCCGCGCGGCCTCGTCCAGCAGCATGCGGCCGCCCTGGCGGCGAGCGGCGAAGAACTCGACCCACGGGGCGAGCTCGTCGGGCCGATCGCGCAGGGGCGGGACGTCGAAGCGCTGGGCGGCGAGGTACTGGGCCAGCGCGGGGCGCAGCGCGTCCAGGGTGCCGGCGTCGGCCCCGAAGATCAGGCGCAGGTTCGCCCGGCGGGCGTCGGTGGATCCCCGGCGGCAGACGCGGCCCTGCTCCAGCACCTCGGCGAGGGCGTCCTGGGTGTCGGCGTCGAGCTGGGTGACCCGGTCGATGAAGAGGGTGCCGCGCCGCTCCTCCAGGAGGCCCCGCGTCTCCCCCTCGCCGAAGAGGGCGCGCCCCCGATCCACGCTCCCCGGCAGCCGCAGGAACCGACCCTCCCGCGTCGGGGAGCGGCCATGGCACCACTGCGCCACCAGGCGCCGCCCGGCGCCCGGCTCGCCGACGACGAGCAGCGGGTCCTGCGTCGCCGCGAAGGGCACCAGGGCCGCCAGCAGCAGGCGCATGCGCTCGCCGGCCACCGGGAGGGGATCGATGGAGAAGGTGCTCGCCGGGCGCGTCGGTGGCAGATCGGTGATCAGGGCCACGGCGCAGTCGGCCAGGAGCTGGAGCTGCTCCAGGGGGCGCACCAGGGTGACGGGATCGGCCACCTGGATCTCGAGGATGGCGATGCCCTCGATGCCCGCGCGGCCCCGCAGGGGCAGGCCGAGGTGGTGGCAGGCGCGCAGGACGCTGCGGCTGGCGAAGTCGCGCGGCCCCAGGGCCACCCCGTCGGCGAAGCCCGACGCCACGCTCAGCAGGCGGCCGGCGGCCACGTCGAGGAGGACGGGCTGTCCGGCGTCGGCCACGGCCCGGCGCAGCGTCGCCGATGGGCGGCTCTCGGCGTCGAGGAGCGTCGCGTTCTCCTGGCCGCCGGTGTGCAGCTGGATGGAGCCGCCCAGGACGCGGGCCTCCAGGGGCAGCGCCTCGATGGCGGCGACCTCGGCCTCCAGGAGCGCCCGGCCACCCTGGTCGAAGTCCAGGGCCCGGCGGAGGTGCTGCAGGAGGGCCTGCAAGGGGAGGTGGTCGATCATGAGCGAACCGTCCAATGATGACGGCAGCTGCCGTCGTCTGGCGAGGGCGATCTGGATTCCCGTCGGCAAGCGACTGGAATTACAGGGATATCGTGAGCTTCCAGTGCCAGGGTTCTCCCGCCAGGGTGGAGGTAGGAGGTCCCATGCATCGACGCACCTGCACCGACACCCTCAGCCGCCTCTATGTTGACCACAGCGACCGGCTCTGCGCGAGCCTCCGCCGGAAGTTCCGGGCCGTGCCGCCCGATCTCGTGGCCGACCGGGTGCAGGACGCGTTCGTCATGCTGCTCCGCCGGCCCGCGCTGCCCGATGATCCCGAGCGGCTGCTCTGCACCATCGCCTGGCGGCTGGTCCGCGCCGAGGTGCGCCACCAGCGGGTGCGCGTCCGGGCGGCGCAGCTGCCGTCGCCGGCGCCGGTCGGGCCGGGGCACCGGCTGGAGGCGCGCCACCGGCTGCGGCAGGTCCAGGCCCTGGTGCCGGCGGCGGCGGCGCGGTTCGGCGGCCGCCAGCCCCAGCAGCTCCGGGTGGCGCTGGGCATCCGCCTCGGCGGCGCCACCGACACCCACGCCGCGGAGGCCGCGGGCGTGCGCCGGGAGGCCGTCAACCGGTCCGTCCGCTGGATGGCGGGGCGCCTGGATGGCGGCCCGGCCTACTCCGGGTCGATGGTGTCGTAGACGCACGTCGCCTTGATGTAGGTGGCGGCCTGGTTGGCGGTGTTCACCTCGGTCTGCATGGCCGACATGAAGGCCGTCAGGCTGGTGTAGCCCCCCGACGAGAACTCGAGCACCTCCATGTCGACCGTCGCGGTGGGCGACTGGTAGCCCGCGTGCAGGACCCAGTGCTCGACCACGAGGGTGCCGGCGGTGCCCTCGGCGTACAGGGTGCCGACGCTGGTGCTGGACTGGAGGACGTTGTACGTCCCGGGATCGACCTGGCGGAGCTTCGAGATCGGGCGCGGCATGGCCACCTCCATCGCTGGGGGGCGCCCCGCGGCGCCCTCTACTGGGAAGGTGGCCCCAGGCCCACGGGCTGTGCGGCTTTTTCAGACGAATTTGAAAAGGCGTGCAGGATCGCGATGTTGGCGCAGAGGAGCAGGAACGCCATGCCCTGGTGGGCGCTGGCGAGGGCGGTGGGCATGGCCGCCATGACGGTGGCGATGCCCAGGCCGAGCTGGGCGACGAGGGCCAGCAGGAAGAGGCGGGCGACGCGGCGCTGCCCCCCGTCGGTAGCCGCCTTGAGGGCCCGGACGCCCAGCCAGACGCCCAGCGCCACGACCACCAGGGCCAGGTGGCGGTGCACCGCGTGGATGGACAGGGGGTTGTGGGTGAGCTCGGCCAGGCTGAGGCCCGCGCCCGTGGGCCAGTACTCACCGTTCATGTCGGGCCAGGTGCGGTACAGGTAGCCGGCCCGGGTGCCGGCCATGAAGGCGCCCCAGACGATCTGCACCGTCAGCAGGCCGAGGAAGGCGAGGCCGCCGCGGACGACGCCGGGGCGCCCCGTCCGGGCGGTCGGGGCCCGCAACCCCAGGAGAATCCACAGGATCCAGCAACCGACGAAGAAGGCCAGGCTCAGGTGGGCGGCCAGGCGGTAGTGGCTGACGGCGGGCACGTCGACGAGGCCGCTCTTGACCATGTACCAGCCGAGCAGACCCTGCAGGCCGCCGAAGACGAAGGCCAGCAGCACCTGGACGGCGCGCTTGCCGCGCAGGCGCCGCCGGGCGAGGAACCACAGGCCGGGCACCAGCACGACCACGCCGATCAGGCGGCCCAGCAGGCGGTGGAAGTACTCCCAGAAGAAGATCCGCTCGAAGTCGCCCAGCGTCATCCAGTGGTTGACCTGCTGGTACTGCGGCGACTGCTTGTACTGCTCGAAGACGGCGATCCACTCCGCCTCGGAGAGCGGCGGCAGGGCGCCCATCAGGGGCCGCCACTCCACCATGGAGAGGCCCGAGCCGGTCAGCCGCGTGATGCCGCCCACCACGACGATGGTCAGGATCATCCCCCAGACGACCCAGAGCCAGGCGCGGACGGCGCGGTCGGCGCGGTCAGGCGAGGACGCCGTAGCCACCGTCCACCACCAGCGTCTGCCCCGTGATCATCTGCGCCTGGGGGCTGCACAGGAACGTCACGAGGTGGGCGACGTCCTCGGGGTTCGTGATGCGGCCCATGGGGGTGCGCAGGGTGGCGATCTCGAGGAGCTGCTCCCGGTTGGGGAACTGCTGCAGCGACCACGTGTCCACGACCCCCGGCGAGACCACGTTGACGGTGATGCCGCGGCTGCCGAGCTCGGCCGAGAGGCCGCGGGCCACCGACTCCAGGGCGGCCTTGCTGGCCCCGACCATGGTGTACTGGGGCACCGCCCGCACCGCGCCCATGCTGGACAGGGCGATGATGCGGCCGCCGCTGCCCATCATCGGGGCCTCGCCCTCCAGGAAGCCCTTGGCCAGGAAGAGCATGGACTGGGCGTTGGCCGTCATCGTCCAGCGCCAGTGCTTCTCGCGCAGCTCCACGGCGGGCTTGAGGACGCCGGAGGCGGCGTTGCTCACGAAGATGTCCACGCCGCCCAGGGCCGCGCGGGTGGCGGCGACCACCTCGCCCGCGGCCTCCTCGTGGGCGAGGTTGGCGCGGATGATGTGGGGCTCGGCCCCGGCCTCGGTCAGCAGCCGGGCCGTCTCGTCGGCGCCGGCGTGGTTCGAGAAGAAGGTGAAGGCCACCTGCTTGACCCCGGAGGCCGCCAGGTGCAGGCAGATGGCGCGGCCGATGGCGCCGGAGCCGCCGGTCACGAGGGCGCGCCGGCCGGTCAGATCGATGAGCATGGGTCTCCTCGGGGACGATGGCGGCGGCATGATAGCGGTAAGCTCGGTTCGGTGCCTGCGTCGTGTGCCGCGACGCCGACAAGACGAGGTGGACGATGCGCGCGCTGGGGATGTGGACGCTGGTGGTGGTCGGGCTCTGGGCCTGCATCGAGGACGCGGGGAGCCCGGGGGCGGACGACGCCACGGTGGACGGCTCCTTCGGCGACGGCTTCGTGGATCGGCAGGACGGCGGGCCGCCGCCGCGGGACCTGGGCGTCGTCGACGCGCAGGTGGTCGAGGGCTGCGCGCGCTGGGGGGACCCGGCCGCCTGCGCGGCCGACGACTGCACCTTCCGCAACGGGCAGTGCGTGGACTGGCCGAGCTGTGACGGGCACGCGGTGCAGGACGGCCAGGGCCTCTGCGAGGACCAGGCGTGCCAGACGAGCCTGGACGGGGCCTGCTACGACGCCGAGGATCCGGCCCGTTGCGACGACATCGACACGCATAACTGCCTGTTTCGACGGTGTTTCTGGTGGCGGGCGCCCGGCGAGACGGCCCGCTGCCACGTCGACGATCGGCCCGCCGACTGCGATCAGCCCGACGGGGCGTCCTGCGAGGCCGCGGGCTGCGAGTGGACGGGCTTTGGCTGCGCGCGGCCGCTGGACACGGCGTGCGCGGCGCTCGACGCGGACGCTTGCGCGGGGCGCCCGGACTGCATGCAGACGGCCGTCGGCTGCGAGGTGCGGCCGGACGTGGCGTGCGCCGAGCTGGCCCAGGACGACTGCCGGGGGCGGTTCGACTGCGGGTGGCTCGGGGCGGCGTGCGTGGATCTGGACGCCGAGGCGCCGTGCGCCCAGCAGGGCGACTGGGCGTGCGCGGAGCGGCAGGACTGCGAGCCGCTGCGCGCCGATGGCTGCGACGCCCAGCCCAAGCAGCAGGACCCCAACGACCGGGCCGCGGCGCCCGACGCGGGGGCCGGGGGCGGGGGCGGGGCCGGCGGGGCCGGCGGCGGGGCCGGCGGCGGGGGTCCCTCCGAGCCCACCTGCGCGGCCCCCGAGGACTGCGGGGCGGGCGCTGGCTGCGCGGACGGCGTCTGCGTCTCGTGCGACCGCTTCCGCGGCTGTGGTGACCGCCCGTAGCTCGGGCTGGACTTCCCGCTGCCGGCGGACGAGCATCCGGGCCATGCGTGCCCTCTGGATGTGCGGCCTCCTGGCCCTCGGCTGTGATGATGGGGGATCGGCGGCCCCGGTGGACGCCGCCCCGGCGGACGCGGCGGTGCCGGACGCAGGGCTGGACGCGGCCCCGCTCGACGCCCAGGCCCCGGACGCGGCGATCCTCGACGCCACCCTCGACGCGGCGGCCCCCGACGCGGCCGTCCCCGACGCGGCCGTCCCCGACGCCGCGCGCCCGCCACCCGAGCGGCCTACCGGCACGCCCCGCTTCGCCTTCCCCGTCCCCGAGGCCGCCCGCGCCCAGATCAGCAAGACGCCCATCTTCGGCGTCGACCACGATCCCGCCGACGGCGAGCGCGTCCGCTGCCTGGACCACGCCGGCCGCGGCTTCCCCTGGTGCTACGATGGCCACGACGGCTCCGACTTCCTGCTCGTCGGCGGCTTCCCGGCGCAGGATCGCGGCTCGGCCCCGGTGGTGGCGGCGGCGGCGGGCGAGGTCATCCGCGCCGAGGACGGCAACTACGACCACTGCCACGCCGATCCCGCCTCGGGCCAGGTGTCGTGCGACGGCCACCCCATGCGGGCCAACCAGGTGCGCATCCGCCACGCCGACGGCTGGGAGAGCTGGTACTTCCACCTGCAGCGCGACTCCGTGGCCGTGGCGGTCGGCGACGTGGTGACGTGCGGCACCCTGCTCGGGCGCATCGGCTCCAGCGGCAACTCCAGCCTGCCGCACCTGCACTTCGAGGTGCTGGATCCGGCCGGGGCGGTCATCGATCCCTTCGCCGGGCCCGAGAGCCAGCCCGAGAGCCTGTGGGTGGCGCAGGGGCCCCTGGGCGACCTGCCCGCCTCCACCTGCGACCCCGACTGGGGCTACTGGCTGCCCTGACGGCTGGCTGGACAACCGCCGGATCCGCTGCTACTCCCTGCCGGTCTGCGTCGGCCGTGCCCCAGGGACTTGAAGCGCTTCCTCCTCCGATCGCTGCTCTTCGCCGTGCTGGCGGCCCTGGCCGTGGGCGGCTACGTGGGCTACCGCGCCTGGACCTGGCTGCACGCCCCCCTCGGGGCCGGGGGCAGCCGGTTCGTCACCATCCACGAGGGGGCCACGTTCCGCGCCGCGGTGGACGCCATGGTGCGCGCCCAGATCGTCAGCGAGCCCCTCATCTTCGAGTGGTACGGCCGCTACCGCGGCGCCGGCGCCCACATCAAGGCGGGCACGTACGAGGTGGACATGGGCCAGAACCCCATGGAACTCCTCGACAAACTGGAGTCGGGGGCCCTGCCGCGCCAGGCCCGGCTGACCATCCCCGAGGGCTGGAACCGCTGGCAGATCGCCGATCGCGTCGTCGCCCTGACGGGGGCCGATCGGGCCGACTTCCTGCGGCGCGTGGAGGCCGAGGACCTGGAGGGGCGGCTCTTCCCCGACACCTACTTCCTGCGGCCGGACGCCGACGCGGCGGAGGTGCTCAAGCAGCTCACCCGGCGCTTCGATCAGGTGTTCGCGGGGGTCATCGCCGGCCACCCGGACGCGGCGAAGCTGGCGAAGCCGGGGCCGGCCCGCCGGCGGCTCATCACCATGGCTTCCCTCGTCGAGAAGGAGGCGACCACCCAGCGCGACCGCCTGCTGGTGGCCCGGGTGTTCTACAACCGGCTCGACAAGGGCATGAAGCTGCAGACGGATCCGACGTGCACGTACCGCGAAGACTGGTACGCCCGGGCGCCGCATCCCCGCTACTGCAAGGCCGAGGGCAACCGCTACAGCACCTACCTCATCGAGGGGCTGCCCCCCGGGCCCATCGCCAACCCGGGGCGGGCGGCACTGGACGCCGCGCTGCGACCGGCGGATGATCCCGCCGCGATGGAGTATCTGTACTTCGTGGCCCGCCGCGACGGCAGCGGCGAGCACGCGTTCACCCGGACCTACGCCGAGCACAAGGCGGCGGTGGATCGGTACCTCAAGGGGATCACGCCATGACCGACGACTCGCAGGGCCGCTTCGTGATCGAGCTGCAGGGCATCGACAAGCGCCACCTGGCCCTCGTCTGGCAGAAGATGAAGGACGGCGAGGAGCTGGCCGGGGCGGAGGTCTTCATCGGCCGGTCGCTGGCGGATCACCCGCAGTGGTTCCCGTTCTTCGACACCATCGGCCTGCTCGGCGGCGACGACACCCTGCCGGACGGCGAGAACCCCTTCGCCCATGTGAGCATGCATGTGCTGCTGGGCTCGCAGATCTTCCACAGCAAGCCCAAGGAGGCCGAGCTCTTCTACCGGATGCGGCTGCGCAAGGGCGACGACTCCCACATGGTCATCCACATGATGATGGAGGTCTTCCAGCGCCACCTGGCCTGGGCCGTCCAGCACGCGACCCCGGGCGGCGAGGCCAGCCTCGACATGAGCGCCTACGCCCGCACCCTGCGCACGCTCTGGCCGCTCAAGACCGACAAGGTCTGGCAGCGCCTCGGCTACGACCACATCCCGCCCCTGCACTGACGGGCGGGCCGCCTCAGAACACCGTGTAGCGCACCCCGGCGCCGCCGCCGATCACCTGGTCGACGCTGCGGGCGGTGGTGTAGCCCTGGTCGATCACCGTGTCGCGGTGGGTGGACTCGCCCTCGAAGTCCGCCGTGATTTCGGACCAGTAGCCCTGGGCGAACACCGCGAGCGTGGGCGACAGGGCCACCGCGAGATCGAGGCGGACCTCCGCCCCGATGGCGTCCGCGGTGCCCCCGGCGACGGGGGACTGGGAGACGCTGAGGGGCAGGACGACGCCCCCTTCCACGGCCGCGTCGAGGGGGCCGAGGGTGGCGGCGGCCCGGGCCCCGGCGCCCAGGCCCAGGTACGTGTCGGTGAGGAAGACGGGGAAGGGGGCCGACTGCTGGTAGGCGTGGCGCAGCACCCGGGCCCCGGCGTAGCCCCCGAGCCAGGCGGGGCCCAGGGGCACGCCGGCCTGGGCGTCCACCTCGACCTGCTGGGCCTCGACGGCCAGCTCCAGCGCGGCCGCGAAGCCGGCGTCGGGCTGGGCGGCGAGGGTGATGCTGCCCAGGCGGCTGTCGCGGAAGAGGCCGCGCACGCCCAGCCACGGGCGGGGCGACCAGTCCACCTGCAGCGTGGTGGCGAGGCCCGTCGGCGAGGCGGTGAGCACGTCGAGGGGCGAGGCGGCGTCGATGTCGCTCTTGAAGTCGCGGCCGAGCTGGGCGGCGCCGATGGCCACCGCGACGCGCAGGTGGGGCGCGGCCGGCGCCGCAGGGCGGTCGTCGGGCGGCGCGGCGTCGTCGTCGCCCTCCGTGCCCTCGCCCGAGCCCATGGGGGTGCCGTCCGCGCGCAGGCGGCGGCCCCGCTCGTCGTAGCGGTAGTTCGTCTCGCGGCGGTCGCGGCCGGCGTCCACCTCGCCGTCGGCGTCGCGCCGGACGCCGTCCCCGCCGAACCGCAAGTCCGTCACCCGCACCCAGCCGCGCAGGCCGCCCACCGCCACCTCCACCCAGTCGCCAGCCTCGTTGCGGCGGCTGGCGGTGGCGGCGTCGCCGCGGTAGGCGCGCCCCCGGCTGACGTAGGCGGCGCCCGGCCCGGCGCGGACCTCGGCCACGTCGGCGCGGATCTCCGCGGCCACGGCCTTGCGGCCCTTGATGGTGCCCTCCACCGGCAGCTCCACGCCCGGCGGGAGCTGGGCGAGGGCGGGGGAGGCCAGGAGCAACCACGGGATGACGCGCATGGGCGCCATCGTACGCCCAGCGCGCCGCCGGCTCCAGGTGGCGGAGCCCGCGGCGCCCGGCTTGACGACCCGCGGAGCGCGGTGCTAGCGTTCGGCCCGCGGAAAATCCTTGAGAATCGAGGAGGTAGCGTGCATCGGGCCCCCATCTTCCTGGCACTCCTGCTGGCCACCGGCTGCGCCTTCGACGGGCAGGACATCGCCGGCTGGGCGGGGGTCGCCGGCGGCGTGCCCCGGCTGGCCGGCTACCTCGCCGACGCCCAGCGCCCCATGCCGCTGCGGCTGCAGGCGGCCGACATCCTCATCGCCAAGGACGAGCTGCCCCACCTGCTGGCGGTGGTGCGGCAGGCCCCGGATCAGGCGGCCCTCGCGGCGCACCTGGCCAGCGTCGCCCAGCGCGGCCTGGCCGATCCCGAGCAGGCCGGCCGCTCGGCGGCGCTGGCGTACCTGCTGCTCGAGCGCCCCGAGCCCCTGGGCGAGGCGGCCGCCCCCCTGGCGGTGGCCCTGGCCGACTGGGGCGTCGCCGGCCTGCCCATGACGTCGAAGGCCCTCACCGGCCCGCTGCGCCCCGACATGGCGGTGCTCGGGGCGGCCCAGGCCGCGCCGGGCCCGGTGCAGGCGAAGCTGCTGGCGGCGGCGGGCACCCTGGAGAGCGAGGAGGCCTTCCTCGAGCTCGTCGATCTGCTGGCCCAGCTCCGCGACGCCGACGTCCAGCGGGCGGCCGCCGGCCTGCTGCTGGCCCGGGCGCGCAAGGCGCACCCCGAGGTCTCGCCCGCCCTGGCGGCGGCGCTGCGGGCCAACGGCAACGAGACGCTGCTGCGCTACCTGCTGGAGCTGACGCGGGATCCGCGCCTGTCGCCGAAGGTCCGTGGCGAGGGCTTCAACGCCTCCATGCGGCTGGGCCCGGCGGCCATCCCGGGGCTGCTGCGCATCCTGGCCACCGACCTGCCCGCCGACGACGACGCCCGCTGGCTGGCCCTGCGCGACATCTGGGAGAAGGGCGGCGCCGGCTCCCTGGCCGCGGCCCTGCGCGCCCTGCCCGCCGAGGGCCGCTGGTCCACCGAGGGCGCCTCGTTCAAGGACGAGATCGAGGGCTTCTGCGACAACCGCCTGGCCGACAAGGCCGAGGAGGTGCGCCCGGTGCTGACGGAGCTGGTCGGCGATCCCAACTGGGTGGCCCGCGCCTTCGCCATGGCCTGCATCGTGCGCCTCTACCCCGACGACGCCCGGGCGCTGCTCAAGCCGCTGCGCGCCGATCAGACGGCCCTGCCCGGCTGGTCCGAGGCCGGCGAGCCGACCACTTTCGCCAGCGCGATCAAGGGCCTGGCTCGTTAGCTCCCCGTGAGCGCCCTGCCCATCCTGGCCAGCCTGGTGGTGGTGGCCGTCGTCGGCTGGCTGCTGCTGCGCCGCCCGCCGCCCCCGCCCGCGGACGATCCCGATCCGGCGCACCGGGTGGAGGTGCTGGCGGCCGCCCTGACGGGCGATCCCGCCCGGGACCGGGGCACCATGAACCGCCTGCTGGCGCTCGGCCCCGGCATCGTGCCGCTGCTGCTGGCCGAGCTGTCCTCGGCCCTCCGGGTGCCCGACGACTCACCCCCCGGCCGCCTCGCGCGGCTGGAGGACGTGCTGTCGGAGCTGGGCCTGGCGGCGGTGGGGCCCGTGGGGGACGCCCTCGCCCGCGTGCAGCCCACGAGCGGCCTCGCCGGCAGCCTGCTGCGCGTCATCGGGCGGCTGGGGCGGCCGGGGGTGGTGGCCCTCATCCAGCGCACGCTGCGCCAGCCCGCCCTCTGCCCGCTGCTGCCCCGGTTCCGCCTCGCGCGGCCGGGCCTCGACGATCCCGCCTCGGCGCTGGCCGCGGCGCTGGCCCCGCCGCCTGCGGTGGGGCACCGGCAGGCCCTCCAGCGGGCCGCCAGCCTCATCGCCGCCTGGCCCGCGGTGCTCGACGAGCTCTGGGCGGCCTGGGGGACGGATGGGCGGGTGGCCATCCTCGACTGGCTGGCCGAGTGGCTGCCCCTCGCGCGGCCCGAGCACCTGCTGGCGGGGCTCGCCGACCCGGCGGATCCCGTGCGGCGGGCCGCGGCGCGCCTGGCCACGCTGCTGGTGGAGCCCGGCCTGGCGCCGGCCCTGGCGGAGCTGGCCGAGGGGAGCGATCCCGCCGGGCGGGAGGCGGCGGTGCGGGCGCTGGCGGCCTGGCCCCACCCGGCGGCGACGCGGGCGCTGGTGGCGGCGGCGGCCGACGAGAGAGCCCCGCGGTGGCGGCGGCGCGGCCCTGTTCGGGCTGACGGCGGGCCGCCCGGCCGAGCTCGCCCAGGCGGCCGAGCGGGCGGCGGCCCTCGCGCAGGACGCGGCGGGCCGGGCGCTGGCGCTGGAGGCCCCCTTCACCCCGGGCGCCGGCGACACCAGCGGGCTCATCGCGCTGCTGGCCGAGGCCACGGGGCCCGGGCGGGCGGTCCTCATCGGCCTGCTGGGCCGGCACCTGCCCGACGACCCGCGGGCCCGCGAGCGCCTCATCCGCCTGGCCGACGGCGAGCAGCCCGGCGATCAGGCCCTGGCGGTGCGGGTGCTGGCCAGCCGCGGCGATCCCACCGCCGGCGAGCTGCTCGCGCGCGCCCTGCGCCAGCCCGTGCTGCCCGACGACCGCCTGCGGCTGCAGGAGGCCGCCCAGCTCCTCGGCGATCAGGCCGTGGTGGCGCTGGCGCGGTGGCTGGTGGCCGAGCAGCCGGCCCGCCTGGTGGACCAGCTCGCGGTGCTGCGCGCCCAGCCCTACGGCGAGGCGGGGGCGGCGCTGCTGCGGGCCCTCGACGACGCCCGGGACGGGGAGCTGCAGGCGGCCCTCGGGGCGACGCTCTTCGTCGGCGGCCCCGCCTCGGCCGAGGCGGTGGAGGAGGCCCTGCGGCTGCCCGGCCAGGGCCTGCTGGCGGCGGCCCTGCGCTACCTGGCGGCGTACGGGACGGCGGCCGATCTGCCGGCCCTGATGGGGCTGTTCGACCGCCACCACCCCATGCGGGGCATCGTGCTGGCCCTCGTCGAGCTCATCGGCCCGGCGGCCATCCCGGCGCTGGAGGCCCGCGTCGCCGAGGGGGACGACGACGCCACGCTCTACGGCCTGGAGCGGCGCCTGGCCCTCCTGCAGGCCACGACGGACCGCCCCCGGCGGCCGGCGGGCGACGCCTGACCGGCTCGAAATTCTCAGTAAAACCAGATGCTTGAAGAAATACGGCCGCGGCCGCTTGACCCCCGCGCGCGCCCGTCGCTAAAAACATGACCATCTGGTCACGTTAAACAAGGCGGTGGACGATGATCGGCATTCCTCTCGGGCTGGTGGCCTTCAACGTCGGCGAGTGGGTCACCCACAAGCACATCCTCCACGGCCGCGGCCGCAACCGGGACTCGTTCTGGGCCTTCCACTGGCACGAGCACCACCACGAGGTGCGCAAGAACGACCACGTGGATCCCGACTACCAGAAGCCGTTCCTGCAGTCGTCGGCCCGCCGCAAGGAGGCCTTCGCGCTGATGGGGGTGAGCGCGGCCCTGCTGCCCATCGCGCCCGTCGCGCCGTTCTTCGTGGGCACCCTGTGGTACGGGGCCGCCCGCTACTACCAGATCCACAAGAAGTCCCACCTGGACCCGGAGTGGGCGCGGGAGAACGTGCCCTGGCACTACGACCACCACATGGCCCCCGACCAGAACGCCAACTGGTGCGTGACGCGGCCGTGGTTCGACCATGTGATGGGCACCCGCAAGCCCTACGTGGGCACCGAGCGCGAGGCGAAGGACCGCGACCGGCGGGCGCGCCGCGCGGCTCGCAAGGCCGCCGCCTGATCGCGTTCTGGCCGACCCTCGCCGCCATCTGGCACTATCGGCGCCTCCGGTCGGAGCGCAGATGGACCGCCGATCTCGCCGCACCCAGGATCCCCGCTTCGCCTGCCGGTTCCTCTTCGAGGCGCTGGTGCGGCGGCACCGCCAGAGCGCCGTGGTGCTGGTGGACGCGACGGGCGAGCCCCTGCTGGGGGTGACGGGCACGGCAGAGGGCGAGGGCTTCGCGGTGCACGCCATGGCCCGGGCCCAGGGCCGCGCCCTCGCCGACGAGACGCACCACTTCTTCGAGCGCCTGGGCGACGAGCCCGTCCGCTACGATCCCCGCGGCGAGCGGGTGTTCGTCAGCCCGGTCCACATCAGCGGGCGCCGCTTCTTCATCGTGTCCGTGGGCGGCGAGCGGGGCCACCTGGCCGTCGTCGCCGAGGCCACGCTCCGCCTCCTCGTCATCCTGGGAGAGCCATGATCCGTCTGCTGCGCTACGCCCTGTCGTGGCTCTTCGTGCCCCTGCTGCTCACGCGCTGGGCGATCGCGCGCTTCTCGCGCAAGCCCTCGATCTTGCTGGTGAACCTGGAGGGCAGCCACCCTCATCGGCCCACGGGCGGCCTGCTGGATCGGGCCCGCCCCGTGCTGACGCGGCGGGCGCTGCGCCGGGCGCTGCGGGAGGCGGCGCGGGATCGCCGCGTCCAGACGGTGCAGGTGCGCATCGGCCCGCTGGCCGGCGGGCACGCCACGCTCTACGAGCTGCGCGAGGCCCTGCGCCAGGGCCGGGAGGCGGGGCTGACCATCGAGGCGTGGCTGGCCTGGGCCGACACCCGGACGCTCTGGGTGGCGTCGGCGGCGTCGCGGGTGCACGTGGCCCCCGAGACGCTGGTGCTGGCGACGGGGCTGAGCGCCGAGATGACGTTCTTCGGCCCGGCGCTGGAGCGCGCCGGCGTCGAGGTGGAGGTGCTGGCGGCGGGGACGTTCAAGTCGGCCATGGAGCCCTTCTCGCGGCGCGGCCCGAGCGACGCCAACCGGGCCGCCATCGACGCGCTGCTCGACGATCTGCACGGGCGCATCGTGGCCGATCTGGCGGCGGCGCGGGGCCTGGAGCCGGCGGCGGTGCTGGCGGCGTTCGAGGCGGGCCCCCTGTCGCCCGCGGCGCTGGTGGAGCGGGGCCTGGCCGACGCGGTGACGTCGGAGGAGGCCTTCTTCGCCGAGGATCCCATCCCGGCGTGGGCCTACGACGGCCCGCCGCGCCCGACGCCGCGGTGGCGCGCCCGGCCCCGGCTGGCGGTGGTGGAGGTGCGCGGCACCATCCGCGACGGCGCCTTCGAGGATCCGAACCCGAGCGGGGCGTCCATCCGGGCGGTCTGCGACAGCCTGGAGCGCGCGCGCAAGGCGCGCCGGGTGCGCGGGGTGCTGCTGCACGTCGACAGCCCGGGGGGCAGCGCCACCGCCAGCGAGCGCATGTGGCACGCGGTGCGGAAGCTGGCGGCCGAGAAGCCGGTGGTGGTGTGGATGGGGGACGTGGCGGCCAGCGGCGGCTACTACCTGGCCTCCGCGGCGACGGCGGTGGTGGCGGCGCCGGGCACCCTGACGGGGAGCATCGGCGTGATCATGGCGCGGGTGGTCGCCGACGGGCTGCTGAGCCGGCTGGGCCTGCGGCGGGTGCGCTTCCAGCGCGGCACGCACGCGGGCCTGCTCTCGCCCACGCGGCGCCTGCTGCCCGACGAGCGCGCGGCCTTCGAGCGGCACATCGCCGACACCTACCAGCTCTTCCTCGATCGCGTCTGCACCGGGCGCGGCCGCGAGGAGGCCTGGCTGCGCCCCATCGCCGAGGGGCGGGTCTGGACGGGCACCCAGGCCCTCGAGCGGGGGCTGGTGGACGCCCTGGGCACCGAGGCGGAGGCGCTGCGGCTGCTGGCCGAGAAGGCGGGCGTCGACCCGGAAGTGCGCGAAATCAGACTGATTCAGCCGAAGCGCACGCTGATCTCGCGGCTGCGGCCGGGGGCCCTGGCGCCGGCGCTGGAGGCCCTGGAGCTGCTGCAGCTCGCCGAGGAGTCCAGCGCGCTGGCGTGGTGCCCGGTGCGCCTCACCCCTCGGTGACGGCGTCGGGGAGCTGGCCCTCGGGGCGGCAGACGTCGGCGCGGGCGCTGCCGTCGGGCCGCTCGCCATCCAGGCAGGTGTAGCCCTCGCGGCAGCCCGCCTCGGGGAAGCGGCTGAAGTCGCACTTGCTGCGGCACCACGCCTCGCCCTCGCGCTCACCGTGGCAGAACGTCACCTGGTTGTTCCCGGCCCGGTCCGGGCAGCCGCGGGTGCAGGGCACCGTGCAGTAGCCGCCGGGGTGGTCCTCGACGAGGCAGAGGGCGTCGGGGCCCAGCGAGGCGCAGTCCGCGTCCGTCGCGCAGGCCCCGCCGATGAACTCCTGGTTCACGGGCACAGCCGGCTGGGGCTCCTCGGGGCAGGCGAACCCGGCGTCCCCGGCGGCGCAGGCGCGCAGGTACTCCTCCAGGATGAGGTCCGACGCGGCGAGCTCGGCGGCGGCCTCGACGCCGATGTACCGGAAGTGCCAGGGCTCGAAGGCGTAGCCCGTGAGGTCCTCCTGGCCGGCGGGGTAGCTCAGGGCGAAGCCGAAGCGGCCGGCGTTGGTGGCCAGCCAGCCCGCCTCGGCCGTCTCGGCCATCTCGGGCTCGAGCTCCCAGTCCCAGATCTCGGCGGTGATGTCGACGGTGGTGCCGAGCTGGTGCTGGCTGCGGCCGGGGCGGGCGCTGTAGCGGTCGGCGTGCTCCAGGCCGTTCTCGCGCACCTTGAAGTCGAACGTGAGGCACTGCTCGCGGAAGGAGCGGTAGGCCGACCGGGCGCGCAGATCGACCCCGGCCTCGACGAGGGCGGCGCTCGTCAGGGCCTCGAAGGCCGCCCGGGCGCCCGCGCGCAGGAGCACGACGGGGCGGTCGGGCATGCGCAGCTCGGCGCCGAGGGGCAGCAGATCCGCCGGGGCGTAGCTGCCGCGCAGGGCGTCCTGCTTGTTGACGAGAGCCAGCAGGGAGGCGCCGTCCACCTGCCCGTCATCGTACTGCCGGCAGTCCACCTGGTCGGCCTTCTGCTCGGCGTCGGCCAGGACCTCGGGGGGCAGATCGGTGTCATGGCCGGCCGACGGGGGCGGGGCCGCGTCGTCGCAGGCGGCGAGGCAGGCCGCGAACGCCAGGGGCAGGGCGATGCGCATGGTGACTCCGGCGGTGGACGGGCGCACTGTAGCACGCCCTGGCGCGTGACTTGCCTCTGCGGCCCGGGCAACCGGCAAACCCTCGTGGTCGGAGTCCAGGAGGGGCCGCGCGGCTGTTCGCCGCACCGAACCGTGGCACAATGCCGCGGCCAACCTGAGAGGGACCGATGGCCAACGACGACCAGCCCCCCGAGGAACACACGTTCCCCACCATCGAAGAGCCGCCGAGCCGGTTCTTCGCCGGCTTCGCGCGCTTCGTCCTCCGCTTCCGCTTCCCCCTGCTGGCGCTGACCCTGGCCGTGATGGGGGGCTCGTTCTGGGCCATCGCCACCCGGCTCAAGGTCGACACCACCATCGAGGCGTTCGCGTCCACCCAGTCGCCGTCGCAGCTGACGCTGGAGGCCTTCCGCGACGAGTTCGGCGGGGATCAAGCCTTCATCGTGCTGGTGGAGGGCGACGTCTTCACGCCGGAATTCCTCAAGCGTCTCAAGGATCTGCACGAGGAGCTCTCCCGCATCGACATGGAGATCCCGTCGCTCGGGGAGCGCAAGGCCGACCGGGATCGCAAGCGGCATGGCCAGGCGCCGGTCCCGAAGCCGGAGAAGAAGACGAAGGCGGACGACGGCTTCGGCGGGGGCGGCGACGACTTCGCCGGCTTCGGCGAGGGCGGCGACGACTGGGCGGCCCAGGGCGGCGGCTCCATCGTCGAGGAGACGCGCTCCCTCATCAACGCCCGCCGCACGCGGTCGGGGCCCGACGGCATCGAGGTGGGGGAGTGGCTCGATCCGATGCCCTCGGCGGAGGAGCTGCCGGCCCTCAAGGCGCTCATCCTGGCCGACGCGACGCTGGTGGGGAACGTCGTAGGGCGGGAGGGCCACCACGCCGTCGTCATGGTGCGCACCCAGTTCATGAGCGAGCAGGACTCCATCCGGGTGAACGCGGAGGTGGAGCGCATCGCCAAGGCCCACGACGCGCCGGGCTTCAAGACGAGCATCAACGGCATGCACGCGCTCTCCGCCTCGCTCAACACCCTCATGATGTCCGACCTGCAGCGCATGCTGGGGGCATCGGTGGTGCTGATGGTGGCGGTGCTGATCTTCCTGTTCCGCCACCCGCTCGGCGTCATCGTGCCGCTGACGGTGGTGATGTTCGCCGCGGCCAACACCTTCGGGATGATGGCCCTGAGCGGCATCTACGTGACGATGCTCTCCAACATCCTGCCGGCGTTCCTGTTCTGCGTGGGCCTGGGAGACTCGGTGCACCTCATCTCGGTGTACCGCGACGGGATGCGCCACGGCCTCGACTCGCACTCGGCCGTCATCCACGCGGTGAGCCACACGGGCGTGCCCGTCCTCTTCACCTCGCTGACCACCATGGTGGGCCTGGCGAGCTTCAAGCTGGCCAGCATGGAGGCCATCCAGGACATGGGCGTGGCCGGCGCGTTCGGCGTCTTCATGGCCATGGTCCACTCCTTCGTCTTCCTGCCCATCATGCTGAGCTTCAACAAGAAGGCGCGGCTGGGGGCCCGCCCGCCCGGCAAGGCCGACTTCCTGGATCGCTGGCTGCTGCGCTGCAACGACCTGTCGGGCGTGCGGGGCGACGCGGGCACGGGGCCGGCGCCCCTGGGCATGCGCCGCCGGCGCAACCGCGTGCTGCTCGTCACGCTCGTGCTGCTGGGGGCGTCCATCCTGGGGATGCGCATGGTGCGCGTCTGGCACAACCCGCTGAGCTGGATGCCGCCCGACACGCCGGTGGTGGTGGCCACCAACGACCTGGACGCCCACGTCGGCGGGACCGCGACGGTGAACTTCCTCATCGATGGCGCGCCGGGCAAGGGGCTCAAGGACCGCGAGCTGCTCCTCGCGCTCGACGCGCTGGCGCGGCACGTCGAGGCGTACCGCGACGCCACCGAAGGGGCCATCGTCGGCAACGTCATCAGCGTGGTGGACGTGGTGAAGGAGACGAACCGCGCGCTGCACGCCGGCGACAAGGACGCCTACCGCATCCCCGACACCCAGCAAGGCGTGGCCGACGCCTTCTTCATGTTCGAGAACGCGGGCCCCGACGAGCTGCGGCTGCTGGCCACGAACGACCTGAGCCGCGGGCAGATGACCATTCGGATCAAGTGGTTGGAGGCCTGGTCCTACCGGCCGCTCATCGCCCACATCGAGGAGGGGCTCAAGACGCTGCTGCCCGAGGGGGTCCGCGTGCAGCCCACCGGCTCGGTGTACACGCTGCTGACGACCATCGGCTCGCTCATCGGCGACCTGCTGCGCAGCTTCGGGACGGCGTTCCTCATCATCACGGTGCTGATGACGGTGCTGCTGCGGTCCGTGAAGCTGGGGCTGGTGGCCATGGTGCCCAACCTGCTGCCCATCGCCTTCATCATGGGGATCATGGGCGTCGCGGGCATCCCCATCGACATGAACACCCTGCTCATCGCCTCCATCGCCATCGGCATCGCGGTGGACGACACCATCCACTTCCTGCACCACTTCCACCTGTACTTCGTGCGGACGGCCAACGTGGAGGAGGCCATCGGCTTCTCGATGCGGCACTCCGGCCGGGCCATGGTGAGCACCAGCCTCATCCTGCTCATCGGCTTCTCGGCCTACATGGGCTCCCAGATGGTCAACATCGTGCGCTTCGGGGTGCTGGTGGGCTTGACCTCGGCCATGGCGTTGATCGTCGATCTGGTCGTCACGCCCGCGCTGCTGCGCTTCTTCTACCGGCGGCCCGCCGCCTCGACCCAGGAGGTTCCTGATGCCCTCGCCGCGAAACCCGCTTGAGCTCATCGCGCTGGCCCTCGTGCTGGCGCTCCCCGCCCAGGCCCAGGTGGGGCCGGAGGAGACGGATCCGGTCAAGATCATGACGGCCGTCCAGAACCGGACCGAGGGGGACAAGGTCCGCGCCCGCATGGTCATGACCATCGGCGACCAGGCGGGCCGGGAGCGCACCCGGGCGCTGCAGTCGCGCACGATGCTCTTCCCCGAGGGCAAGCGGCAGATCCTCGTCTTCGATGATCCCGTCGACGTGAAGGGCACGGGCTTCCTGTCCATGGACTACGACGACGGCGATCGCGACGACGACCAGTGGCTCTGGCTGCCGAGCCTGCACAAGACCACGCGCATCTCGGCGGGCGAGAAGTCGGGCTCGTTCATGGGCACCGCGTTCAGCTACGCCGACATGACGGAGCAGGATCCGAAGCACTGGGAGTACACGCTGCTGCAGGCCAGCGTGCCGGTGGACGGCGAGGACTGCTGGCTCATCGAGGCGAAGCCGAAGACGAAGAAGGCCGAGGACGAGACGGGCTACCTCAAGACCCAGACCCTCGTCAGCAAGGCGAAGATGCTGCCCCTGAAGGTCAAGGCCTGGGTCAAGAAGGGCAAGAAGATCAAGCTGATCGCCTTCGAGGACATCAAGCAGGTGGACGGCATCTGGGTGGCCCACACCCTGAAGGCCAAGGTCATGAAGGGCGATGATCTGGACCTGTCGACGGTCATCAAGTTCACGGAGATGAGCTTCAACAACGCGGACGTGACCGAGGCGCTCTTCACCGAGGCGCAGCTCGCGAAGGGTCTGTGATGAGGCGGCTCCTCGCCCTGGGGCTCCTGGCGGCGGGGCCGGCGGCGGCCCAGGACTGGGGCGGCGGCGATGACTGGCTGGGCGGCGGCGACGAGTTCGCCGGGGTCGCCGAGCCGGACGCGGCCGACCTGAAGGCCGACACCAGCCGGTGGTCGCTGACGGGCTTCGCGCGCACCGAGCAGGCGCTCTGGACGCGGCGGCTGGCGGACCGCCCCTGGGCGAAGGGCCGCCAGAGCCTTGATCTCTCTCTGGATTACGGCGGCGAGGCCCTGCGGCTGCGCCTGGCGGGCCATGGGGAGTGGGACGCGTCCTGGCTGGTGGACCGCGACGCGGCCGACGAGGCGCAGCTCGAGGTCTACGAGCTGCGCTACCTGGACGGGGAGCAGTACGTCGCCACGTCGGCGGGGGAGTTCGAGGCCACCTTCGGCCGGCAGATCGTGGCCTGGGGGGAGGGGGACGCCCTCAGCCCCCTGGACGTCGTCAACCCCCGCGACGGCCGCGAGCCCGGGCTGGCCGATCTGGACGACCTGCGCCTGGCGGTGCTGGCGACGCGGGTGGGCTGGTTTCGGGGGGCCCACCGCATCGAGGTGATGGCCGTCCACGAGTCGTACTTCGGCGAGCAGCCCTCGCCGCTGTCGGACTACAGCCCGTTTCGGGCCATCCTGCAGCGCGACGACATCCCGGCGGCCATCCAGACCGTGCTGCGGGATCACACCTACCGGTTCGTCCACGATCCCGAGCGGTTCGACGCCAAGGCCCAGCAGTGGCTGGGGCGCTGGGTCTACAAGGGCCCGGGCCTGGACTTCGGCCTGCACGCCGCCTCCGTCCTCGACCGGCAGGGGGTGGTGACGCTGCCGGACGTGGCCACGCTGCTGCGCCCGGGGGCCGACGTCGACATCGAGCTGCGCCACGAGCGGTACACCGTGGTGGGGCTGTCGGGGGCCACGAGCGAGGGGAGCTGGCTGTTCAAGTGGGAGGCGGTGGGCGAGCTCGGCAAGTCGTTCAACACCGGCGATCCCGACGCCCCGTTCAACCCCGCCTCGCCCCCGACCCTCGGCGTCGAGGAGGGCAGCCTGCTCACGGGCATGCTGGGCGTGACGTACACCGGCGTCGCCGATCTGAACGTGGCGCTGGAGGTCCAGAAGGGGGTCTTCCTCGATGAGCCCGCCGATCTGCTCTTCCCGGCGGACGCCCCCATCTTCGCGGCGCGGGCTCAGTACCAGCTCCTCGACCAGCGGCTGACGCTGACCGGCGGCGCGACCGCGCTGGGCCTCACGGCGCAGTACGGTGGCCTCGTCCGGGCCGAGGGGACGTACGAGCTGGCCGATGGCTGGAAGGCCGGCGGCGGCTACATCTGGTACTACACCGGCGACGAGGACGCCTTCGGGCCGTTCTCCAGCTTCACCGAGCACGACCGCCTGTTCTTCAAGCTGCGCTACGACTTCCGCCTGCTGTAGCTTGCGACCTGGGCCCGGCCAGCGGACTCTTAGAGGATGTTGAAAGAAGCTCCCGTCGCATCGCCGGCGCGCGCGGGCCATCTGCTGCGTCGTCAGAGGTCCTCGACAATGCTCAGCATTGCCTGCGGTCTTCCTCCTTGCATCTGGCCCGTTCGCACTCGCCGAGTGCTCGGTCCGCTCATTTCAACAGCCTGCTAAGGCGCGATGCACGTCGATCCCCGCGATCTCCAAGGCGATCCGCCGCCGCCCTCCTCGGGGGAGCGGACCACCGTGCTCGTCTTCGGGCTGCTGGTGGCGGGCCTGTTCGGCGCCGAGGTCCTGCGCGACTTCACGCCGGCGAAGTCGGCCGTCTTCTTCTTCCTCGTCGCCTGGTTCCCGCTGACGGCGCTGCACGAGGCCGGGCACGCCTGGATGGCGCGGGTCTTCGGGTGGCGCGTCTTCGAGGTGGTGGTGGGCTTTGGCCGCGTAGTGAAGCGCTGGCAGCGCGGGGCGACCCGCATCGAGCTGCGGGCCTTCCCCATCGGCGGGTACGTGGTGCCGGTGCCGCGCTCGCGGGAGGGGGCGAAGCTCGCGAGCTTCTTCATCTACGCGGCCGGGCCGGGCATCGAGATCCTGCTGGTGGTGGTGCTCGGCCTCATCCTGGGGTTCGACACGCTCACCAGCCCGTCGACGTCGGTGGGCATCATCGCGGCCCAGGCGGTGTCGGCGGCGGCGCTCACGGGGGCCATCACCAACCTGCTGCCCATGACCACCCCCGAGGGGGGCTGGACGGACGGCCGGGGCATGCTGATGAGCCCCTTCCTGGATGACGAGCACTTCGCCCGGCAGATGGCCTCGCCCTACCTCATCGAGGGGCAGCGGCGGCTGCAGGGCGGGGCGGCCGCGCCGGCGCTGGACGTCTTCGAGTCGGGGCTGGAGAGGTACCCGTCGGTGGTGATGCTGCACCTGGGCCGGGCGCAGGCGCTCATCGCCCTGGAGCGGCGCGGCGAGGCCCTGATGTACCTGCAGGCGGCGGCCACCGATGGCAGCCGCGACGCCCGCTTCCGCAGTGAAATCGAGATCTTGCTGAAGAGCCTGCGCGCCTCCTGAGGCGGCGCGGGCCTACTTCGCCAGGTCGGGATAGTTGCGCATCCAGGTGCGGTAGGCGCCGGCAGCGCGCTGCTGCTTGTTCTCGTCCTTGGTCGTCTTGACCATCCGCTCGAGGATCTCGGCCGCCTCCGGGTAGGGCATGCGGCTGAGGTTGTAGAAGCCCTCCTGGAAGATCATCTGCTCGTCGCTCTGGATGGCGGCCTCCAGCAGGGGCAGGGCCTCCTCGGGGCGATCCTTCAGGGCCCAGATGGCCAGCGTGGCCATGTTGCGCACCATGATGGCGTCGTCGGCGAGGCCCACGTCGATGGCCTTGCGGGCCTCGTCGTAGCCGTAGAGCGCGATGCCCCAGATGGCCTGGCCGCGCAGCTGGGCGCTCTGATCCTTGCGCAGCATCTCCCACATCAGGGGGAGCGCCTCGGTGCCGCCGTGCTCGATGAGCCCGGAGAGGGCCATCTCGCGGACGGCGCGATCCTGGTCGGGGGCCATGGCCTGGCGGAAGGCGTCCATGGCGCCCGGCAGGTGCCGGCGGCCGATGCTCACGAGGGCGTGCTGGCGATCGGCGCCGCTCTCCTCGCTGTTGGTGGCGAGGGCGATCATCTCGTCATCGGTCACCTTCTTGAGGGGCTCGGGGTCCCCCACGCCGGTGCCCGGCCAGACGCCGTTCTTGCCGTTCCCCCAGGGGAAGTCGACGGAGATGCCGCGCAGGCCGCCCGTCTTGCTGCCCGGCGAGACGGTGGCGCCGGTGCCGGTGGAGCCGCCCTCGGCGCGCACCTCACGGTAGGGCCGGGCGGCGGCGGTGGTGGCCGGTGCGGCGGGCGCCTCGATGGCCGGCGCGTCGGCGACGGTGAGGGGCGCGCGATCGACAGACGGCCCCTCGGCGCAGGCCACGAGGCCGGCGAGGGGGAGCCACCAGGACTTCGTGATCAGGCGTGTCATCATGGGCCTCACCGAGACCGACAGCAGTAGCCGTGGCGAGAGTCGCCCTTGTAGGCGTTGCCATCGTGGTTGTACCAGTAGCTGCCGCAAGCGCAGTTGAAGAACGAGGCCACATCGTCCGCGGCGGCGTCGGCGTACCAGAAGTTGCCGCCGAACCAGCCGCGCCAGCCGCGGATGCCCGAGACCTCGGCGTCGGTGCAGAGGTGGCCGCCCGTCTCGGCGCGGCACCAGTGATCACCCACGCCCCAGTGGTGGGCCCCACGGAGGCTGTCGAGGAAGCAGACGTCACCGTAGGCGATCCAGCCGCCGGGGCAGGCCGAGTCGCCCGCGGAGGCGCCGTTGGCGCCGATGATGTTCTGGGCGTACAGGTTGCGGACGTGCAGGTCCTGCTGGCCGTAGTTGCCGTTGGGCGGGCCGACGTAGACGTGGCCGGAGGCGGCGCCCAGCACCAGGTTCGTGACCTCGGAGTAGATGCCCGGGATGCTCCAGGCCGAGCCGACCCGCAGGGGGTTGGCCGTCTCGCTCGACACGAAGTAGCTCATGCCGTTGCGGCCCATGACGCGGGTGCCCGAGACGTAGAACTGGTTGGTCGCCTCGATCTGGCCGTACACCGTCAGGTTGTTCTGGTTGAGCATCATGCCCTGGGCCTGGGCGGCGGCGTTGCCGCCGTAGTACCAGCGGTGGATCTGCCCGGAGTTGTAGCGCAGCGAGCTGTTGTCGATGCCCAGCGAGTAGGTGTCGCCGTGCAGCGTGAGCTGGTGGTGCGACGTGAAGTCGCAGCAGATGGCGGGCAGGCGGATGCGGTTGGCGTCGATGTAGACGCGGCCGGCCACGTTGAACTGGCTGCCGACGTTCAGGTAGCGGTTGACGCTCAGGTCCTGGCCGACGCTGGCGTTGCGGGCCACGCTCAGGTCGCGGCGCACGGTGAAGTCGAGCACCGACATGGAGCCGCCCACCGACAGGTTGCCGCGGATGTCACCCGAGCCATACAGGGTGAGGTTGTTGTTGTTCAGCTCCATGCCCACGGCCTGGGCGGCGGGGTTGCCGCCGTAGTACCAGCGGTGGATCTGGTTGGAGTTGTACCGCAGGGTGCTGCCCTCCATGCCGAGGGAGTACCAGTCGCCGTACAGCTTCAGCTTGTGCTGGCTGGTGTAGTCGCCGGCCGTCTGCGGGAACGTGATCGTGTTGCCGTCGATGAGGATGCGGCCCTGGACGTTGAAGGCGTTGTTCACCGTCAGGTTGCGCCCGATGGTGCCGTCCAGGCCGACGCTCAGGAAGCGGTCGGTGCGCAGATCGCCCGTGACGCGGGTGTTGCCGTTCACCTGGAGGCTGTTGTTGTTCAGCTCCATGGCGATGGCCTGGGCGGCCGCGTTGCCGCCGTAGTACCAGCGGTGGATCTGGGCGGAGTTGTAGCGCAGCGTGCTGCCCTCCATCCCGATGGAGTAGTGGTCGCCGTACAGCCGCAGCTTGTGCTGGCTCAGGTAGTCACCGGCCGTGGACGGGAAGGTGAGCTGGCCGCCGAGCAGGGTGATGGTGTTGTTGGCGTTGCTGCCCACCTGGAACTGGTTGACGACATAGGAGTTTCGGTTCACCCGCAGGTCGCGGCCGACGGTCATGTCGCCGGCCACCGAGAAGTTGCCGTTGAGGGTGAAGCCGCCGTTGACCTGCAGGTTGCCGCGCACGAGGGCGTTGCGGCGGACGTCCAGGTCGACGCCGACCACCTGGTTGGCGCCGATGGTCTGGTTGCGGGAGACGGTCTGGTCGAGGGTGACGACCTGGCTGCCGTTGATCCGCATGTCCGCGTTGACGGTGGTGGCGCTGTTGAGGATGAGGCCGCCGCTGGCCTGCAGGAGGATGTCGTCGTCGGCGTGGGGGCCGTTGATCATCTCGAAGCGGGTGGCGCCGGCGCCCTTGTTGTACCACCGCTGGTAGAAGTTGTTGCCCGCCTGCCAGCGGCCCGGCTGGTACTGGAAGCCCAGGGGGTTGGCGCCCGGACCCTGCAGCAGGGTGAGGGCGTCGCTGTACAGCTCGATCTGGTCGTCGCTGCCGTTCAGGTTGGCGATCTGCAGGCGGCTGTCGCCCGCCGCGCCGTCCTGGTAGTAGCGAATCCAGGCCGTCTGGCCGGCGCCGCCGAAGCGGTTGTCGGGGAACTTGATGCCGAGGGGGCTCGTGCCCGGGCCCTCCAGGGCGATGAGCGACGGCGCCGAGAGGACGAGCCGGTCGCGGTCGACCTCGCCGTTGATGCCGATGTGCAGGTCGCGGTCGTCGCCGGCCCGCGGGTAGAAGCGCATCCAGGCGTCGTCGATGATCCCGTCGTTGGGGCCGTTGGGGAAGACGATGCCGTTGTCGCCGTTGCCGGCCGAGGCCAGGACCGGGGCGTAGCCGCCGCCGGCGGGCACGCAGCCCACGCAGTTGCCGCGGATGATGAGGTTGCGGTTCACGATGAGGTCGCCGCTGCCGGCCACCGTCACGCCGCCGGCCGCGTTCAGGACGAGGTCGTCGTCGGCGTCGCCGCCGATGAGCAGCTCCAGCACCGTGTTGTCGCCGCCCTCGGAGCGGTAGCGCAGGAAGGCCTGGTCGAGGGCCCCCACGGCGCCCCAGCGGTTCTGGGGGAAGTAGATGCCCAGGTCGCCCTGGCCGGGGCCGCCCAGCAGCACGCCGCCGGGGGAGTAGAGCTCGATCTCGTCGTCGGCGTCGTCGCCCACGCCGATCTGCAGGCGGGAGTTGCTGCCCGCCTCGGAGAAGTAGCGCATCCAGGCGTTGTCGCCGGGGCCGCCGAAGGCGTTCTCGGGCCAGGTGATGCCGTTGTTGAGGGCCGGGGTGATGCGGCCGCCGAAGGTGGCGGTGTTCGCCACGTTCAGGAAGCGGCCGACGGTGGTGTCGCGCGCGACCCGCAGATCCCCGGAGCCGATGACATCGACGCCGCCCGTGGCGTTGAGGCGGATGTTGTCGTCGGCGTCGTTGCTGATGCCGATCTCGAGGGCCGAGTTCTCGCCGCCCTCCTGGATGTAGCGGATGTAGGCCTGGTCGCCGGCGCCGCCGAAGGGGTTGGCGGGCCAGACGATGCCGTTGGCGGCCGCGCCCGGGCTGGGCACGATGGCGCCGCCGACGCCGAGATCATTGACGATCTGGCCGGCGCCACCCACGCGCAGCGAGCCGCGGCGGACGTCGAGGTTGATGACCGCGCCGCCGTACCAGGTGCTGACGTCGTGGGCGGCCGAGGCGTCCTCCAGGAAGAGGGTGCTGGCGCCGTCGAAGCGCATGCCCGCGTGCCGGGTGCCGAAGTTGAGGAACTGCAGGCCGGTCTCGAAGCCCTGGTTGCCGATCTGGGCGTGGTCGCCGCGGACCCACAGGCGGCTGGTCATGTCCGCCGTGGCGGCCTGGGCCAGATCGCGCCGCAGGAACTGGGTGGAGTTGAGGCCGTCGAGGAAGTCGCTGTCGACGCCGGAGCCGGCGCCGTCGACCTGGACGAGCTTGGCGCGGACCTGCAGCGGGGTGTCGGGGGCGCCGTCGTTGCCGGCGGGGCCCTGGGGACCCTGCGGGCCGGCGGGGCCTCCGGCGCCGACGGGGCCCTGGGGGCCGACCGGGCCGGCGGGACCCTGGGGGCCGCGCGCGCCCTGGGGGCCCTGCGGACCCTGGAGGCCCGCCGGATCGCCGACCCACTGGCCGCGGTCGTTGATGACCGGGTTGCCGCCGATCTCGAGGCCGCCCAGGTCGAGCACCGCGCCGTCCGCGACGTCACCGGCCACCAGGGCGAAGGGCACGGAGGCCAGCTTCACCCGGGGCACCAGCTCGGCGCCGCCGTTGACCGACACGCCGAGGTACTGGGCCGCCAGCACGAGGTCGGCGTCCAGGGCGTTGATGGTCCCCAGCTCGATGCCGTAGTAGCCCTCGAACAGCGGGATGTTGCGGTGGACCTCCGTCCAGACCGGCATCCCCCCGGCGCCCGCCGCGTACAGCGAGAACGTCAGGTCGACGGGGCCGTCGATGGGCACCTGGTTGTTGTCGACGAGCAGACCCTCCTGGAAGAGGGTCCCCGGGACCTGGGCGTAGATCGACTGGGCCGCCAGCAACAGCGCGCAGAAGATGAGAGTCGACCACGCTCGCGGCCGGCGCCAGAGCGCTCCCTTCATCTGTCTCCCTCCACGAGTCCGCCCCCCAAGGAAGACTCGCCAGACGGGTCGGAGTGACCCGTCGCCAGACTAGCACAAGGCCAGGTTGGGGGCAGAACATTTGTAATCTTCCACCATGCCTACATCGTGGCCATTGAAGCGACCCCCCAAGGGGTCCAATAATCCGGCGGCAAGTGAGGATCGAGGGGGGAGCATGGCGTCTCGACGGGTGCGTGGCCTGGCGGTGGTCGGTCTGATGGGTCTGGCCCTGTGGGGGTGCGACGACGGGGGCGGCGGCGGCGGGGCCGGGGGCGCCGGGGGCGCCGGCGGCGGTGGCCAGGGGGACGGCGGGCCGTCGACCCAGCTCTGCATCACCTTCGACAACTGCCAGGCCAACGAGGTCTGCCGCGCCAACGCCTGCGTGCAGCGGGGGCCCGGCGACTGCCGGACGAGCGACGACTGCGAGGGCGCGCAGATCTGCGACGACGCCAGCGCGCGCTGCCAGGAGCCCCAGGTCTGCGGCGCGGACGTCGACTGCCTGGACGGCCGCTACTGCTATCGGGGCCTCTGCTCCGATCCGTGCGCGGGGGACGCCGACTGCGGAGGAGACGCCTGCCTGCAGGGTCGCTGCGCCGACGCACAGCAGGGCTGTATGAGCGACGCCCAATGTGCGGGCGGGCGGGTCTGCCGGGCGGGGGAGTGCGTGGACGCCGAGAGCTGCGAGGGCGACGAAGCCTGCCCCGGGGACCAGATCTGCCGAGACGGGGGCTGCCGGGAGGCGACGCCCTGCCTGAGCAACGCCGGGTGTTTCGACGGACGCATCTGTGTCGACGACGCCTGCCGCGAGCGGTGCACGCCGGCGGACTGCCTGGGCAACACGGTCTGTGGCGATGACGGGGTGTGCGCCGCCATCGACTGCATGAGCGACGCGGGCTGCCCCGACGGCTGGGCCTGCCAGGATCGCGTCTGCGCGCCGGCCGACGGGGGGCGCTGCGAGATCGACGATGACTGCGCGGGCAACCAGGTCTGCAGCATCGACGACCGCACCTGCGTGGAGCCGCCGGTCTGCCAGGCGGATCTGGACTGCCTGGGATCCCGTGGCTGCCGCGATGGCTTCTGCTACGACCCCTGCGATGGCGGGGCGTGCGGCGGCGGCCTGACCTGCCAGGACGATCTCTGCGTGCCCGATGGCCCCGTGGACGTCTGCGACGATGACGGCGACTGCGTGGCGCCCCTGGTCTGCACCCGGGGCGTCTGCGAGCTCGGCGACGGCGTGTGCGAGGACGACGGGGACTGCCCCGGCCGCCAGCTCTGCCAGGCGGGCTCGTGCATCGAGGCCCCGGTCTGCCAGGGCAACGAGGACTGCTTCGCCGGCCGCGCCTGCGACGGCGGCACCTGCGTGCCCGCCTGCCGGCGCGACGAGGACTGCGATGGCGAGCAGGTGTGCAACGCCGACGGGCTGTGCCGCCAGCCGCCGCCCCCGGTCGGGGAGTGCGAGGCCGATGATGACTGCCCCGGCTCGCAGTTCTGCGGCGGTGACCGGGTGTGCCGCGAGCCGCCGTTCTGCCTCGGGGCCATCGACTGCATCGGAGATCGCCTTTGTGATCGAGGGCTTTGCGTGAACCCCTGCGTCGACGACGAGGGCTGCGGGGCCGGCACGCGGTGTGTCGCCGGGCTCTGCGTCGACGCCGAGGGCTGCGAGGAAGACATCGAGTGCCCGGGGGCCCAGACCTGCGAGGTGGCCACCGGCCTCTGCCTCGAGCCCGTCGCCTGCGGCGGCGATCTGGACTGCCTGGGGGAGCGGCTCTGCGTGGGCATGGCCTGCATCGATCCCTGCCGGGACGACGACGCCTGCGGGGACGACGAGGTCTGCCGCGATGGGCGGTGCCTGCCGGCGCCGAGCTGCGTCCTCAACGCCGACTGCGTGGGCAACCAGGTCTGCCAGGGCGGCAACTGCTCCGAGGTCGGCGTCTGCGGCGGAGACGTGGACTGCCTCGGCAGCCGCATCTGCGCGGCGGGCGTCTGCGTCGAGGGCTGCCTGGCCGACGCCGAGTGCGGCGGCGGCTTCGTCTGCGAGGCGGGCCGCTGCGTCGATCCGGCGGCCTGCGTGGTGAACGCCGACTGCGGGCCCGATGAGCGCTGCGAGAACGGCTTCTGCGTGGATCCGTTCCAGGACGTCTGCCAGGCCGACGCCGACTGCCTCGCGGGGCAGGTCTGCCGCGACGGCGCCTGCGTGGACGACCGGCCCGGGGGCTGCGCCGACGACCTGGAGTGTCAGCCGGGCGAGGTCTGCCAGTTCGGCGCCTGCGTGCAGGAGATGATGGGCGGCGGCTGCGTCGCCGACATCGACTGCCCCGGCAACCAGGTCTGCGGCGCCGCGCTGGTGTGCATCGAGCCCATCCTGTGCGAGGCCGACGTCGACTGCCTGGGCGACCGCTACTGCCAGGGCGCGTTCTGCGCCGATCCGTGCGCCGGGCCGGCGGACTGCGGCCCGGGCGAGATCTGTGACGCCGGCCGCTGCGTCGTCGACGGCCAGGCCTGCCAGGTGCGGGCGGACTGCCCCGGCGGCCAGCCCTGCATCGGCGGCGTCTGCGGGGAGCAGGGGGCCTGCGTCCTCGACGCGGACTGCGCCGCCGGGCGCGTCTGCTTCGCGGGGATGTGCGGCCCCGGCTGCCAGCGCGACGCCGACTGCGCCGGGGGCTTCGTCTGCATCGCCAGCCGCTGCGAGCCGCCGGCCCCCCAGTGCGCCGAGGACGCCGACTGCGTGGGCAACCAGATCTGCTCCTTCGCCGAGTGCCGCGAGCCCTTCATCTGCGAGGCCGACGTGGACTGCATGGGGGCCCGGTACTGCCGGGGCGGCGCTTGCGCCGATCCCTGCGGCCAGGACGCGGACTGCAACCCCGGCGAGGTCTGCGCGGGCGACCGCTGCGAGTTCGACATCGACTTCTGCATGGTCCGCGCGGACTGCCCCGCGGGCGAGCCCTGCAACGTGGGCGTCTGCGGCGAGAACGGCTTCTGCCTCGACGACGACGCCTGCCGCGCGGGCCGCATCTGCCAGGACGGCGTCTGCGGGGCCGGCTGCGTGCGGGATCTCGACTGCGCCAACGGGGACGTCTGCGTCGACGGCCGCTGCGGGCCGGCGGCCCCCGCCTGCATGAACGACGACGGCTGCCCCGGCAACCAGGCGTGCGTGGTGGGGGTCTGCTCAGAGATCGGCGTCTGCGCGGTCGATCTCGACTGCCTGCCCGGCCGCCTCTGCGCGGATGGCGGGTGCATCGACGCCTGCGGCAACAACGCCGACTGCCCCCAGGGCCAGCAGTGCGTCAACCGCCGCTGCCAGGCCCCCGTCTGCGTCCTCGACGAGGACTGCCCCGGCGGCAACCGCTGCGACGGCGGCCAGTGCGTCGCGGGCCTCCGCTGCGCGGTCGACAACGACTGCGACGGGGGCGCCCTGTGCATCGGGGGCGGCTGCGTCATCGGGGCCTGCCGCCAGGACGTGGACTGCCCGCCCGGCCAGCGCTGCGCCAACAACGTCTGCCGCATCGCCGCCTGCCAGGGCGATGGGGACTGCGACGCCGGCCGCATCTGCCAGGAAGGCTTCTGCGGCGAGGGCTGCCGCGACGACGCGGGCTGCCCGGGCCTGCAGACGTGCGATCTGGCCACGAACCTGTGCCGCGAGCCGTTCCAGTGCAACGGCGACATCGACTGCATCGCCCCGCACCGCTGCGTGGACGGCGCCTGCCAGGAGCCCCTCGGGGTCTGCGCCGTGGACGGCGACTGCGCCGCGCCCCAGCGCTGCCTCAACGGCCAGTGCGCCTTCGTCGCCTGCTTCCTCGATGGCGAGTGCGGCGCGGGCTTCATCTGCCGCGACAACCAGTGCGTCGGCCTGGAGGCCTGCCGCGGCAACGCGGACTGCCTGCCGGGCTTCGTGTGCCGCAACGGCGACTGCCTGAGCGCCGCCTGCGCCAACGCCGCCACCATCCGGGTCGGCGACGTGCTCAACGGCCAGCTCGTGGCGGGCACCGCCGACTTCGCCCTGGCCTGCGATCCCGCCAACGTGGTGCCCGCACCCGACCGGGCCTACCGTTTCACGCTGGCCGCGCCCGCCCGCATCCGGTTCACGGTCGCCGGGATCGCCGCCTTCGTGTACATCACGAGCGGCTGCGATGGCGCGGCGCCGGTGGAGGCCTGTGGGGCCGCCCTCGGGGCCGTGAACCTGCCGGCCGGCGACCACACCGTCGTGGTCGAGGGCGTGGGTGGCGCGGTCGGGAACTTCACCATCCGGATGGAATCGCTGTAGTTTTGCCGCGCTCAGCGCCCCGAGGCTTGCCCCCATGAAGACCCTGGCCCAGGCCCTCCAGGCCCTCGCCGCCCTGGCCGTGCTCGTCGCGGCGGTGCCCGTCACCCTCAACCAGTGGGCGGCCCGCGAGGCGCGCCAGGAGGCCGCCAGCCGCGCCGCGCTGCACGCCTCCCTCGCCCAGGAGGCCGCCAAGGCGGGCGATCCGGCCCTGGCCGCCCAGGCCTGGTCCGACGCCCTGGCCCTCGATCCGGGCAACGCCGACTACCGCGCCGGCCTGCTCACCGCCCACGTCGACGCCGTGCTCAACGACGCCGGGGTCATCAACGCCGATCCCCTGCGCCTGCACGCCGAGTTCGCCGACGCCGTGACCCGCGACGCCAGCCCGCCGGCCCGCCTGCTGGTGGCCTTCGGGCGTGTCCTGCAGTACCGCGGCCAGGGCGAGCAGGCCCGCGCCCGCTTCGCCCAGGCGGCCAAGGCCCAGCCCGATCTGGCCGACGCCCACCTGTACCTCGGCGACGCCGCCCTCAAGGAGGGCAAGCTGGACGAGGCGTCCGTCGCCCTCGGCCGCGCTTTGGAGCTGGATCCGCGCCTGACGCTGGCGAAGTTCGCCCTCGGCCAGGTGCGCCTGCTGCAGAAGCGGACGGACGAGGCCCTCAAGCTGCTGCGCGAGGCGGCCCAGGCCATCCCCAACGGCAAGGTCTGGCTGGCCCTCGGCCGGGCGCTCGTCGACAAGGAGAGCTGGGTGGAGGCCGAGAAGGCCCTGGAGCGCGCCCTCGGCCTCGACAAGACGCTCGTCCTGGCCCACGCCCTGCTCGCCGAGGCCTATGTGCGCAACGGCAAGCTGGAGGCCGCCGTCGGCGCGCTGCGCCTGGCCTATGAGCGGGCCGGCGACCTGGAGGCCTACCGCAAGCTCGGCCGCCTGCTCGCCGGCACCCGCCAGCCCGGCGACGCCCTGGCCGTCTGGGGCGAGATCCGCTCCCTCTTCCCCGAGGACGTGGAGGCCCACTGCCAGATCGGCGCGAACGCCGTGGGCGCGGGCCAGCTGGAGGTGGCCCGGGCGGCCCTCGAGAAGTGCCTCAGCCTGGGGGCCGACAAGCCGGATCTGGCGAAGATGGTGGACTCGGCCCGGCAGGAGCTGCAGCGCGTCAACGCGATGGTCGCGAAGCTGCAGGCCGAGCAGGCCCGCGAGGAGCAGGCCCAGAAGGGCGGCAAGCGCTAGGCGTCCGCGCCGGTCTCGGCGGGGGCCTCGGCCGCCACCAGGCTGCGGCTGCAGCTCCAGCAGGCCCCGAAGTTGGCGGGGTTCTCCTCGCCACAGTGCCCGCACTTCACCTGGGGCTGATCCCCGCCCGTGCCCTGGGCCGCGATGACGGCCCGGGCCTTGCCCAGCTCGCCCCGCGCCACCCACAGCTCCACGTCCGTGTTGTGATCCGGGAACGGATCGCTGCGGTGGTCGTGGTTGAAGTGGGCCCGCACGCCCTCCTGGGCCAGGGCGTCGTGCAGGACGTGGGCCTCCACCGAGTTGAGGCGGCCCGTGAGCCGGACGAGCTCGTACAGGGCGCCCTGCCGCCGGGCCTCGGCGAGCCGGTACTCGAGCACCTGCACCAGGACGTCGCACTCCTCGTCGTTCATGCCCTTCAGGCCGAGCCGCAGGGCATCGAGCACGCCGTCGACCGTCGCCTCGTCCACCCCGCCGGCCTCCAGGCCGCAGAGCACCACGTGGGCCACGGCCCCCAGCGGCCCCTTGAACCGATAGGAGTCCGCCAGCGTTTCCTCGAACTTCATGGTCTCTCTCCTCCCGGGTCGACCCCTTGACCGTCGCCCATTCCCCGAGGTGAAGCAAGGCCTGCGACGCCCCGCGCCCCCGGGCATCCACTCCGCGAACCCTGGCCCCGGGAGGCCCAATGGCCGACCCCCACGTCGTCATCATCGGCGGCGGCTTCGGCGGGCTGCAGGCGGCCCGCGCCCTGCGCGGCGCCCCCGTCCGCATCACCCTCGTCGATCGCCGCAACCACCACCTCTTCCAGCCCCTGCTCTACCAGGTGGCCACCGCCGCCCTCACCGCCCCCGACATCGCGGCCCCCATCCGCAAGATCCTGAGAAAGCAGAAGAATGTCCGGGTCATCCTGGCCTCCGCCCAGCGCATCGACGCCGAGAGTCGGCGCGTCGAGCTGGACGACGGCCACCTGGACTACGACTACCTGGTGGTCGCCGCCGGGGCGACGCACAGCTACTTCGGCCACGACGAGTGGCGGCCCTTCGCCCCGGGCCTCAAGACCCTGGGCGAGGCCCTCGAGATCCGCCGGCGCGTGCTCCTGGCCTACGAGGCCGCCGAGCGCGAGCCCGATCCCGCCCTGCGGGCGCGCTGCCTGACGTTCGTGGTGATCGGCGGCGGCCCCACCGGCGTCGAGCTGGCCGGCGCCCTGGCCGAGATCGCCCACCACACGATGGCCCGCAACTTCCGCAGCTTCGACCCCAACGACGCCCGGGTGCTGCTGCTGGAGGGCGGACCCCGCGTCCTCGGGGCCTTCGACGAGCGCCTGTCGGCCAAGGCCCAGGCGGCCCTGCAGAAGCTGCGGGTGGAGGTGCGCACGGGCGTGATGGTCACCCGCATCGACGCCGACGGCGTGGAGGTGGCGGGCGAGCGCGTCGCGGCGCGCACGGTGCTCTGGGGGGCCGGCGTGCGCGGGGTGCCCCTGGGCGCCACCCTGGGCGCGCCCCTCGACCGCGGCGGGCGCGTCATCGTCGAGCCGGATCTGAGCGTCCCCGGCCACCCCGAGGTCTTCGTCATCGGCGATCTGGCCGCCGTGAAGGACGGCGAGCGCATGGTCCCCGGCGTCGCCCCGGCCGCCATCCAGGGGGGCGCGCAGGCGGCGAAGGCCATCCGCGCCAGCCTCGGCGGCCGCCCGCGGCCCGCCTTCCGCTACCGCGACAAGGGCAGCCTCGCCACCATCGGCCGCTCGGCCGCGGTGGCGCAGATCGGGCGGTTCCGCTTCTCGGGCTACCTGGCCTGGCTGGCCTGGCTGCTCGTCCACATCATGACGCTGGTCGGATTTCGCAATCGAGTCGCGGTGTTGCTGGACTGGGCCTTCCAGTGGTTCACGTGGCAGCGCGGGGCGCGCGTGGTGCTGGAGAACCCCCCGGTGGAGGGGCCGCCGCGGCCCTGATCACTCGTCCAGGATGCGGACCTGGGGCTTGTCGGTGGGGGGGCTCGCCGGCTTCTCGCGCACGTCGAACTCGCGCACGTCGCGCTCATCCAGCACCTTCATGCGCAGGGTGTCGCGGGGCTGCGTCTCGGGCGCGGCCTCGGTGGCCGGGGCCGGGGCGGCGGTGCGGGGGGCCGCCGGCCGCTCGACGGGGCGCTCGGGCCGCTCGACGGGCCGCTCGACCGGGCGCTCGGGCCGCGTCGGGGCGATGACGCCATGCACCTTGCCGGGCTCCCCGGCCTCCACCTGCACCTGGACCACCGTCGTGCCGCCCTTGTAGGCCAGCGTCAGGCGCTGCGCCCCGACGGGCAGGCTGACCAGCGCGGGCGTGGTGCCCAGCGCCTCCTCGCCGAAGCGGATGGCCGCGCCGGGCGGGTTGGACGTGACCTGCACCTGCCCGGTGGCGGGCGCGGCGGGGGCGGCGTCGGGCGCCGGGGCGGCGTCGGGCACGGCCGCGTCGGGCGGGGAGGCGCCGTCGGGGGCGGGGCCGGCGGGCGGTGGCCGGGGCCCAGGCCGCGACGCCGGCGTCCGGGGCGAGCCCACCATCGCGGCCGCGCAGCCACAGGAAGCCGCCGAGCCCGGCCAGCACGATGAGCAGCACCACCAGCGGCACCCACAGGTCGCGCCGCGGCCGCAGCACCTCCAGCGGCGCCGTCCCCGGGTTCGACATGAGGCCGGACGGGGCGATGCTGGCCCCGCTCATGGGCGTGAACTCGTCCTCGGCCCCCGTGATCCCCAGCCGCCCGCGGAGCTGCCGGATGGCCAGCCGCATCTCCGACGCGCTGGCGAAGCGGTCGTCGGGCGACTTGGCCAGCACCCGCATCACCAGGGCCTCCAGCTCCGGGAACTCGAAGCCGGGCCGCACCGTGGAGAAGGGCGGCGGCGCCTGGGTGAGGTGCGCCCGGAAGAGCTCGCGGTGATCCCGGCTGTTGAAGGGCAGCTCCCCCGTCAGCATGCGGTAGAGCACCACCCCCAGCGCGTACAGATCGGTGCGCGCGTCCACCGTCCCCATCGCGATCTGCTCGGGGGCCATGTACTGCGGCGTCCCGCAGATCTGGCGGGTGGTGGTGATCTCCTCCAGGGGCTCCTCGAAGAAGGCGTCGTCGGCGTCGATGAACCGGGCGATGCCGAAGTCGAGGACCTTCACGAAGTCGGGGTCGTCGTTGCGGGTCGACAGGAAGAGGTTGCCGGGCTTGATGTCGCGGTGGACGACGTTGCGGCGGTGGGCGTGGTCGAGGGCCTTGAGCACCTGGTCGGTGATGTGCAGGGCGCGCTCGACGGGCATCCCGCCCGAGCGCAGCACGTCATGCAGGACGCGCCCCTCCAGCAACTCCATGACCAGAAAGAGCTTTCCGTCCTCCGTGCGCCCGTAGTCGTGCACCACGGTGATGTGCGGGTGGCTCAGGTTCGACGCGATGCGCGCCCCGCGGGCGAAGCGATCGGCGGAGTCCCCATCGGTGGGGGGCAGCAGCTTGATGGCCACATGGCGCTGCACCGGCTGCTGCATCGCCAGCCAGACCGAGCTGTCCATGCCGCCCACGCCCAGCAGCTCGCGCAGGGTGTAGCGCCCCGAGACCACCAGCCCCGTCAGATCGGCCACCAGCGGCCGGCCGTCATGGGGGCAGCGCGGCAGCCGGTCGTCGAACCGGCTGCGGCACTTGGGGCAGATGGCCGCCATCAGCGGGCGGCGTCCACGCCCGCGTCTCGGGGGGACTCCATGCCGGCGTCGGGCTCGGGCGCCGGCTCCGCCACGGGCACGTAGGTGCCGGCCGCGGTGTAGATGACGCCCAGGGAGCGCACGCGGCGCTCGGCCCGGTCGAAGCGCCAGCCCTCGATGTCGGCGGGGGCCTCGCCCAGGGCGTTGAAGTCGAGGGGGCCCGAGGCGCCGTCGAAGTCGAGCGTCGCCTCCGGGTTCGCCCGCAGCGCCCGCACCCCGTCGTTCCAGCCCTCCGGGCCCACCGTCAGCTTCGCCCCGGCCGACAGGCGGCGAAGCTGCAGCCCGATGGACGGCCCGGACAGCGGCGTGCCGTCGGGGATGCCGGCCACGGCGTAGCCCAGCAGGTACATGGCGTCGTAGGACTGGGCGTTGAACACGCTCGGATCGCGGCCCCACTTCGCGGTGTACGCGAAGGTGAAGTCCATGAAGTTGCGCCCCGCGGGCGACGAGGGCGCGGTGCCGATGATGTTGTCGATGATGGACGGCCGCTGCACCTCGTCGACGAGCTTCAGATCCCGCGCGCCGTCGGTGAGCACGAACTGGTCGAAGTCGAACTGCCCCGCCGTGTTCAGGAACGCGATGCCGTCGTCGACGAACGCGATGAGCACCACCACCTCGGGGGCGAAGCGCAGCATGTCGGCGACGATGGGCGTGAACTCGGCGGCGCCGGCCCCCTCGGGGTAGCGGCGGTTGAACAGGTTGGCCTCGCCGCAGCGCCCCACGTCGCAGAGCGGGCCGCGGATCTCGGCCACGAAGCCGTTGCCGTAGGTGTTGTCGCGGTTGATGACCGCCACCTTCTCGAAGCCCCGATCCAGCAGGTAGGCCGCCACGGCCGCGCCCTGGAGGGCGTCGCTGGGGGCGGTGCGCCAGAGCAGGTCCTGGTCGTCGGCCAGCGTCGAGATGGCGGGGGCCGTGGACGAGGGGCTGATGAGCAGCACCCCGTTGGGCTTCGCCACGTCGTTGAAGACGCGGATGGTCACGTTGCTGGCGGCGGGGCCGATGATGGCCGGCACATGGGCGTGCTGGACGAGCCAGGTGGCGGCCTCGACCGCCTTGTCCTCGTCGGCGGCGGTGTCGCAGGCGATGAGGCCGAAGCGCTTGCCGTTCAGGCCGCCCACCTCGTTGATCTCTTCCAGGGCCAGCACCGCCGCCAGCTCGATGGACTGCCCCACCGGGCCCAGATCGCCGGTGCGGGGCATGAGCATGCCCAGCAGGATGGTGCGATCGCTGGTGGCCTCGGCCGGCGTGACGCCGTACAGGGTGTGGCAGAGGTTCGGGTCGAGCTCCAGCCCGCCGCCGCCGCCCGCGCCCTGGTCCACCACCGCCGCGTCCATGCCGCCGCCGCCCGCGCCGCCGGCCCCTTGATCGGGCGTCGGCCCCTGGTCGGGGGTGGGGCCCGCCGCGGTGACGCAGAGCTTCTCGACGCAGCGCAGCCCGGTGGCGCAGTCGCCATCGGCGCTGCACTCGTCCTCGAACTTCAGCGCGACGGAGCAGCCGTACAACCCCGCGATTGCCAACAGAAAAGCAGAAATGCCGCCGCGAGCGCTCACAGGCGACCTCCGATCCAGATCGCCGCGCCGGCGCCGTCCGGGGTGGGCCCCACCGTCGCGGCGGGGGCGTCATCGCCGGGGGCGATGGCCACCAGCACCAGGCCGGTGATGGCGGCGGCGGCCCCGGCGCCCATCAGGATGTCGGCGATCAGGGCCTTGCCCTCGCCGTCGTCCCGCAGGCTCTTCTTCTCGCTCAGGGAGCGGCTGGCCTTGAAGTCGTCGGCGTCCTGGCTGGCCGAGAGGCCGAAGAACACGCCGCCGCCCAGGGCGGCCACGCCCACGCCCGTCAGGATCCAGCCGCCGGTGGCCAGGCCCGAGCCCGTCTCCCGGGGCGGCTCGCGCTGCTGGCTCGCGGCCAGGGCCTTCGCCTCGTCCTCGCGCCGCTTCGCCTCGGCGGCGCGGCGCTCCTCCTCGGCCTTGCGGGCGGCCGCCTGGGCCTTCGCCTGCTCGGCCTTGAGGGCCTGCAGCCGCGCCATCGCGCGGGACGACGCCTTGGGATCGGCGTCGGGCGTCGCGAGGTACTGGCGGTAGAACTCCATCGCCAGCTCGGCGTCGCCGATCTTGCGGTCGTAGATCAGGGCGATGTTGTAGAGGATGGTCGAGACCTTGCCGACGGCGTAGGCCTCTCGGTACAGCTCGACCGCCTTGACGAAGTTGCCGGCCTCATACTCGGCGGTGGCCCGCTGGGCCAGCGCCTCCACGGGGTTCGCCGCCGGCTGCGCCCCGGCAGGATTCGCCAGCCCGAGCACCAGCGCCAGGACGATGCGCATCATCTGCCTCCCCCCCACATTCGGGGCATCGTAGACACCGGAGACCGGGACCGTCAAGCACGGCCGAGATCCCGCAAACTGGCCAAAACTCGGCGGTTATCCGGCGAAGTCGTCCCCCGGATCGGCCCACCCGCGGGCGAGCTGCTCGCGCAGCGCGGACGTCTCATCCTGCCAGTAGCGCACCGTCCCGAAGTGGTCGAAGGTGCGCCGGAAGATGGGGTCGTCGAAGCGCCGGGCGATCCACGTCGAGAAGTGGATCATGCGCAGCGAGCGCAGCGGCTCCACCAGGCGCAGCCACCGCGGGTCGAAGTCGCGCTCGGCCCGGTAGGCGTCGGCGATGCGCAGCCGCTGGCGGTGGCCGTCGGCGTCGGGCGCGGGCGCCAGCAGCCACACATCCTGCACCGCCGGCCCGATCACCAGGTCGTCGAAGTCGAGGAGGGTCAGGCCGCGGCCGGTGTCGAGCAGGTTGCCCTTGTGGCAGTCGCCGTGGATGCGGTGGGTGGGCACCCCGGCGAACAGAGGCTCCATGGCCCGCAGCACCGCCTCGACGGTGCCGGCGAAGGCGTCGCGGGCCGCCTCGGGGATGAGCCGGTTCTCCAGCAGGAACGCGAGGTTGTCCCAACCATAGGTGGTGGGATCCAGCGCCGGCCGGTCGGGGGCGTCATGGGCCTCGCCCACCGTGTGCAGGCGCGCCAGCAGCGCCCCCAGCTCGGCGAGCTGGCCGTCCGTCAGCTCCTCGGGGGGCCGCCCCGACACCCGGGGGAAGAGCGAGAAGTAGATGCCCGCGGCCGCCCCCGACAGCTCCCCGAGCGTCTCGTCCTCGTCGTCGCCGAGGGGCAGGGGCAGCACCACGGGCACCCGGGCGTCCGCCAGATCGAAGAGGAAGTCGTGCTCGTCCTCGATGGCGGCGCGGCTCCAGCGGCCCGGCCGGTAGAACTTGCCGACGACCGTGCGCAGGGCCCCGTCGGCGTCCTCCAGCTCGATCTGGTAGACGCGGTTCTCGTAGCTGTTCAGGGCCATCACGCGCCCGGTGGGGAACCACCCGGGGAGCTGGATGGCGTCCAGAATCTGCAAGGGATCCAGGGCGTTGAACTGCCGCGCCAGCGGGTGATCGCCGAGGGCGCCGCTCATGGCGTGACGCCCAGCAGGCGCGCGGCGCCGGCCAGATCGTTGCCGACGATGAGGGCGTCCCCCACCCGCAGCACCGGCCGGCGCAGCAGGTTGTTCGTCTCGGTGATGAGCGCGACGGCCCGCGCCTTGTCGGGGGGCGCGTCCTTGAGGCCGAGGGCGCGGTAGGTGGCGTTGTGGCTGTTGAGGAACGGCTGCACCGGCCGGTCGCCGATGAGCGCGTCCAGCTCGGCCGCCGTCAGGGGCGAGGCGTTCATCTCGCGCTCGGTGTAGGCCACCCCCCACGCGTCGAGCTGCCGCTTGAACTTGCGGCAGGTGTCGCAGGACTTCTTCCAGATGAGGTGCACGTCGGCCGACATGGGGAACTCCGTCAGGCGGGGGAGAGCCCGGCCAGGGCTCGCAGGATGTGGAGCATGGCGCCCAGCTCCTTGAACAGCGCCCCCGGCCCGCGGGCGGCGTGGCCGGTGTGGCCGTAGAGGCCCGTGATGTGGGTGCCCGCGTGCACGCCGGGGGGCAGGGCGGCCTCGAGCAGGGCCGCCTGGGTGTACGGGATGACGTCGTCGTCCATGCCGTGCACCAGGTGCACCCGGGTCTGCAGGTCGGCCAGGTACGGGCGGGCGTCGAGGAAGTCGCGCCCGCCCGCGCGGCGCAGGGCCTCCTCCACCAGGCCCAGGGCCCCCGGCGCCAGGCCGCAGCCGCGCAGGAAGAGGGGCTGCAGCGGGGCCGGCAGCGTCTCGGCGATGCCCCGCACCACCGGCGGCCAGGCGTCCGGGGCCTTCATCTCGGGTCGGCCCCACGTCGCCTCGACGTACTGGCGCCACGCCGCCAGCAGGGGGGCCGGATCGGCGGGGGCCCCGGGCAGGTGCTCCACCAGATTCATGAAGGAGACCGGGTGGTTGAGCGGATCGTGGGGCACGCCGCCGCCCCCCGTCAGGGAGAAGCGCATGGCGGCGTCCCACTCCGCGTAGCCGCCGAAGACGAGCACCTCGCCCACCTGATCGGGGCGGGCGGCGGCCACGCGCAGGGCCAGGAGCGAGCCGAACGAGATGCTGAGCTGCCCCGGCTTGCCCGGGGGGGCGGCGGGATCGGCCACCAGCGCGTCGAAGACGGCCAGGGCGTCGTCCACCAGCGTGGGCCGCAGCATCAGGTCGAGGAAGTCGGGCATGAACGGCGCCTGGACGCGGTAGCCGGCGTGGGCCAGCACCCGCCCGAAGCGGTCGAGCCGGGGATCATCCGGCCCGGCGTAGTGCAGGCCCGGCCAGAGCAGGAGCGGGGCGAGGGGCTTGTCCCCCGTCCAGGTGCGCACGCGGATGGGGGCGCGGCCCGGGGGGCCGGGGACGTGGGTGTCCTCGGCCTCGACCCCGGGGGGCAGCCGGGTGTCCGGCGTCCAGGGGCCGAGCCAGCGCGCCAGGCGCCTGAGGCGGACCTTCGGCACCTCAGTCCTTCGGCCGGCCGGCCTCGAAGGCCGCCTGCTGCGCCGGCGTCGCCGGCTGCTGGTGCTGGGCCTTCCACGCCTCGTAGGGCATGCCGTAGACGATCTCGCGGGCGGCGGCGTCGGTGAGCGCCACCCCCTCCGCCTCGGCGGCCTCGCGGTACCAGCGCGACAGGCAGTTGCGGCAGAAGCCGGCCAGGCCCATCAGATCGATGTTCTGCACGTCCGTCCGGGCCTGGAGGTGGGCCACCAGGCGGCGGAAGGCCGCGGCTTCCAAGGAGATTCGCTGCGCGTCGTCCATGCTCGTCCTCGTCGTCTCGCCGTCAGGCGGCGGTGGCGGCCACGGCCTCGAGGGCCTGCTCGAGCAGCTCGGGGCCGGCCCCGGGGCGGGTGGCCGCCCCGAGAATCTGCCGGAAGCGCCGCCCCCCGGGCACCCCCGCGAAGAGCCCCAGCATGTGCCGGGTGATGTGGTGCAGGCGCCCGCCCGCCGCCAGCCAGCCCTCGGCGTAGGCGGCCATCTCGCGCACCACGTCGGCCCGCGTCTTCGGGGCGGCGGGGCGGCCGAAGACCCGCGCGTCCGCCTCGGCGAAGAGCCACGGATCGTCGTAGGCCGCGCGCCCGATCATCACCGCGTCGACGTGGGCCAGGTGGTCCAGGGCGGCGTCGAGCGTGAGGATCCCGCCGTTGATCTCGATGGCCAGGTCGGGCCGCTCGGCCTTCAGGCGGTACACATCGTCGTAGCGCAGGGGCGGGATGGTGCGGTTCTCCTTGGGGGAGAGCCCGGCCAGCCACGCCTTGCGGGCGTGCACCGAGAAGCGGGCGCAGCCGGCGTCGGCCACGGTGTCGACGAAGGCGCGCATGTCGGCGTAGGCGTCCAGGTCGTCGACGCCGATGCGGTGCTTGACGGTGACCGGCAGCGGCGACGCGGCGCGCATGGCGGCCACGCAGGCGGCGACGTGGGCCGGCTCGCGCATGAGGCAGGCCCCGAAGCGGCCCTGCTGCACCCGGTCGCTCGGGCAGCCGACGTTCAGGTTGACCTCGTCGTAGCCCTGGTCGGCGGCCAGCCGGGCGCAGTCGGCCAGGGCGGCCGGATCATCGCCGCCGAGCTGCAGCGCGATGGGGTGCTCCCGGGGATCGAAGCCCAGGTGGCGCTCCACGTCGCCGCGCAGCAGCGCCCCCGTCGTCACCATCTCGGTGTACAGCAAGGTCTCCCGGCTGATGAGGCGCACCAGCAGGCGGAAGTGGCGATCGGTGCGATCCATCATCGGGGCGACGGACAGCGGTGGGGTGCCGGGCATCATCGGACGCCATTGTGCGGATGGGGGGCCCCACGTCAAACGCGGGGGCATGGTCGCGTCGATCAGGGCTCGATGGCGAGCAGCTCGACCTCGAAGAGGAGCGTGGCGCCCGGGGGGATGACGCCGCCGGCGCCGGCCTCGCCGTAGGCCAGGTGGGCGGGGATGGTCAGCTTGCGCTTGCCGCCCACCTGCATGGTGGCGAGGCCCTGCTCCCAGCCCTTGATGACCTGGCCCATGCCGTACTTGAACTTGAAGGGCTCGTCGCGGTCGCGGCTGGAGTCGAAGACGGTGCCGTCCTCGAGCTGGCCGACGTAGTGCACCACCACGGTCTGGCCCTTCTCGGGGGTGGGCCCCTCACCGACGACCAGATCCTCGATGCCCAGCGTGGGCCGGGCCATCGCCTTGCCCTCGCCGCCGTCGTCGGCCACCGCCGCGGCCCCGCCGCCCGCCTCGGCGCCGTAGCGCGCCCGGATGAGGGAGGCCCCCTTCTCCGTCGTCTGCACGATGAACAGGTCGTCGTACTGCGACTCGCCGATCTTGACGCCGCACTCGGCGCCCAGCGCGCAGAGGATCTGCGGGATGGTGTTGGAGTGGCCCACGATGAGCACCGTCAGCCCGCCGTAGCCGTTGCGGATGCGCTGGGCCATGTCCTTGCCGTACTGGTCGGCGTCCTCGACCTTCACCACCTCGGCCTTGAGGCCCTTGGCGCCGGCGATGGGATCGGCCGTCTCCAGCGTGCGCAGGTACTGGGTGGTGATGATGGCGGCGACGTCCTGGCGGGCGAGGGCCGCAGCCAGGGCCTGGGCCCGGGCCTTGCCAGCGTCCGTGAGGCCCGGATCCTCGACGTCGGCCTGCTTCTCGGCGTGCCGCACCAGGATGACGGTCGCCGGCGCGCCGCAGCCCGCGGCGAGGCTGGCGAGCAGAACCACCAGCGAAAACAAGGGGTTGGACAGCAGGACGGCGCGCTTCGACATGGGGATCCTCGGCGGCAAGATCGCGGCAGCATACTCGTTGTGCCGCCGAAGTCCACCGCCCTCCGGCCGCGGATCAGCGTCGACGGCGCCGGAGGGCCGCCAGCCCGAGCAGCGCGAGCCAGCCCGCCGGCCCCCCCGGCCCCTGCTCGCAGCCGCTCCCGGCGATGCGTGTGCGGTCGTCGCGCTCCTCGGGCACGCAGGTGCTGCCCGGCTCGTTGCGCTCGTCGGGGCAGAGGTCTTCCGCGTCGGGCACGCCGTCGCCGTCGCGATCGTCGTCGCAGGCATCGCCGAGGCCGTCACCGTCCTGGTCGGTCTGCCCCGGGTTGGGAACGGCCGGGCAGTTGTCCCGCTGATTCTCGACGCCGTCCCCGTCCAGGTCGGCCGGGACGGGCTGATCGTCCGCCGGATCCCGCGGATCGCGCTCGCCGGCGTCGACGGCCCCGTCGTGGTTGGCGTCCTCCACCCCGTCCGCCACGCCACCGCCGTCGGTGTCGGGATCGTAGGGATCCGTGGTGGAGGTGGGATCGGCGTCGGGCGTGAAGCGGCCAGCGGCGACGTCGGTGTCCGGGTCTGGCGTCGTTCGCCCGGCCTCCAGCCCGTCCCACAGGCCGTCGCCATCGCTGTCGGGATCGCGCCCGTTGGGCACCCCGTCGCCATCCGCGTCCCCGGTGGCCTCGTCCCCGTCGGGCAGGCCGTCATCGTCGGTGTCGGCGTCCAGCGGATCGGTGCCCGCGGCCTCCTCGGCCTCGGCGTCGAGCCCATCACCGTCGGCGTCGGGGTCGCAGGCGTCGCCCACCCCATCCCGGTCGTGATCCGCCTGGGCCGAATCGGCGACGAGGGGGCAGAGATCGGTGGCGTCGGGCACCCCGTCCCCATCGGCGTCGGCCTCCGGCCCCACGTCATCCGCCGGATCGAGGGGATCGCGCTCGCCCGCGTCCACGGCGCCGTCGTGGTTGGCGTCTTCGTCGCCGTCTCGCACCCCGCCGCCGTCGGTGTCGGGATTGAAAGGATCGGTCTGGGTGCGCGGATCGGCGTCCGGCCGGAAGCCGGCGGGATCGGTGTCCGGGTGCAGATCCGCGGCGGTCCGGCCGGCTTCGAGGCCATCGGGCAGGCCGTCGCCGTCGCTGTCCGGGTCGCGGACGTTGGGGGTGCCGTCGCCGTCGCTGTCGGCGTCCGGGGCCTCCCCCTCCGGGATCTCCTCGCCGTCGAGCAGGCCGTCATCGTCGGAGTCGGCGTCGTCGGGATCACTGCCCGCCACCGCCTCGTCGGCGTTCGTCAGGCCGTCGCCGTCGCGGTCGTCGTCGCAAGCGTCACCCTGGCCATCCCCGTCGCGGTCGCCCTGCGCGGGATCCGCGACGAGGGGGCAGCCATCGTCGGCGTTGGCGACGCCGTCGCCGTCGAGGTCGTCGTCGCACGCGTCACCCTGGCCATCGCCATCCAGATCGGCCTGATCGGGGTCCGGGGTGCGTGGGCAGCGATCGTCGCCGTCGGCCACCCCGTCGCCGTCGTCGTCGTCGTCGCAGGCGTCCCCCGCCCCGTCGCCGTCCAGGTCGGTCTGGTCGGGATCGGCCACCCGCGGGCAGTCATCGGCGGCGTTGGCGACGCCATCGCCGTCGAGGTCGTCGTCACAGGCATCGCCCAGGCCGTCCCCGTCCAGATCGGCCTGGTCCGCATCGGCGACCAGCGGGCAGTCGTCCGCCTCGTCGGCGACGCCATCGCCATCATCGTCGTCGTCGCAGGCGTCGCCCGCGCCGTCGCTGTCGGTGTCGAGCTGGGCGGGATCAGCCACGCCGGGGCAGAGGTCGTCGACGTCGGCCACCCCGTCCCCGTCATCGTCGGGGTCGCACACGTCGCCCAGGCCGTCGCCGTCCGTGTCCGTCTGATCCGGCGGCGCCGTGAACGGGCAGTTGTCCTCGACGTCGCCGAGACCGTCGTTGTCGTCGTCGACGTCGCAGGCGTCACCCGGGAAGTCTCCGTCGTTGTTGGCCTGATCCGCGTTGGCGATGCCCGGGCAGTTGTCCATGGCATCCGGGATGCCGTCGCCGTCGCGATCGGCCCCACCCGCGCTCGCGCTGCCCGCCAGCGCCAGGATCGCCAGCACTCCGTGTAGCCGCATCTGCTCCCCCCTCCCCGTCGTCGGTGCCCGTCAGAGACCGCGTCGTGGCCCCAAAGGTCACACAGCTAACTGCCCGCCTCGATGCGCGTCTCGTTCAGCTTCTTGCCGGCGAGGTTGTAGTGGCTGACGGTCAGGGCCTGGGTCTGGGGATCGATCTCGACCACGCCGAAGAACTGCAGCCCCAGGAAGGGGGACGCGCCGAAGGGCGTGCCCTCGGGGATGCCATGCCAGACGACCTCGGCGCCGAACGTCTTGTCGAGGCGGTTGGGGCCGAACGTCGCGGCGTTGAGCGGCCCGCTGACGAACTCCCAGAACGGGTTGAAGTCTTTGTAGCTCGCCCGATCCGGGTGGTAGTGGTGGCTGGCGGCGTAGTGCACGTCGGCGGTGAGCCAGACCACGTTCTTGATGCCCTGCCGCTTGATGAACGACAGCAGCCAGGCGATCTCGAGCTCGCGCCCGCGGGCCGGGCCGGAGCCGTTGGCGATGCCCTCGAACGTGTACTGGCCGTGGGCCACCATCAGGCAGATGGGCTGGTCACAGACGATCACCTTCCAGGTGGCCTGGCTCTGCTTGAGGCCGCGCGCCAGCCAGCGGAGCTGGTTGCCGCCGAAGAAGGCCGTGTCGGGCCCGAGCTTCGACTGCTGGTTCTCGTTGTTCGGGGCGCGGTAGCTGCGCGCGTCCAGCACGAAGAGATCGGCCAGGGGGCCCTGGGGCAGGGCGCGGTATATGCGGCCCACATGGCCGTCGGCGACGGCGATGGGGTTGTAGTCGAAGAAGGCCTTGCGGGCGCGGGCCGAGAGCAGCGAGCAGCTCTTGACCGTGTAGCGGTCGTCTTCGTCGAGGATGCGGCCCGGCCACCAGTTGTTCTTCGTCTCGTGGTCGTCCCACTGCACCACCAGCGGGATCTCGCCATAGAAGCGGCGCAGGTTCTCGTCGAGCAGGTTGTAGCGGAAGTTGCCCCAGAATTCCTTTTGAGTTTCAGCGACTTTCTGCTTCTCGGGGGTCAGCAGGTTGGTCCAGGCGCGGCCCTTGGCGCCCTTGGCCCCCTTCTTCGCCTGGTACACCGAGTCGGCGTAGATCATGTCGCCGCAGTGGATGAAGAAGTCGGGCTGGTGCCCCCGCATCACGTCGAAGATGCGCATCCCGCCCAGGTCGGGGTTGATGCCGTAGCCCTGGCCGCCCACGTCCCCCGACCAGGCGAACTTGAGGGGCCGCCCGGGCCGCAGCTGGGGGGTGAGCAGGCTGCCGGTGATGGGCGCCGACATGGCCCCCGTCTCCAGGTTCTCGAACATGGCGCGGTAGTGGACGCGCCGGTCGGCGGGCAGGCCGGTGATGGGCACCTGGGCGCAGAAGTCGCTCGTCTCCAGGGCCTCGGAGAAGCCGGCCTGCCGGACGTGCCGCCGAAACCCCGGATCGACGGACCACTCGACGTGCATGCGGCTGGGCCGATCGGTGCGGCTCCAGACCACGGCGCCGTCGGGGGTGACGTCGCCCGCCGCGATGCCCCACTGGGTCAGGGGCTCGCCGCCCGCGATGATCGCCGGCGCTCGCCTGGGGGCCGCCAGCAGGGCCGCGCCGGCCAGGCCGGCCCGCAGCACGTCGCGCCGCCTCGGATTGTCAGTCACCGGCCCCTCGTCCCCCACGTGTCCCTGCATCGTAGCAGGGGCGTTGCCGGCGTCGAAGTCCCTGTGTTCGGGGCTTTACGCCGGGGCGGAGGCGGGCTGAATATGCCGGACGAAGCCCCGTCGGGCGGCGCCGCCGCCCCCCCGGGGTGGCGGAGACGAACCGGAGGCACCATGCGATCGTTGACCCTTGCGCTCTTCACGCTCCTGGCCGGCGCGGCCCTCGCCCAGCAGCCCGTGGTCCTGCCCGATGGCACCGCCATCGACGCGGCCGCCCTGAAGGACGCCCAGAAGGCCCTGAAGGACGCCCGCAAGGCCACCCACGACGCCAACAAGGCGGCGCGGGAGGTCCTCAAGGCGGCGGTGAAGGGGGACGCGGCCCCGGTCTCGGCGGACGCCGCGGCCGTCAACGCCTGCGTCGCCGGTCAGGCCTGCAAGCTCAAGTGCGCGGATGGCGGCTGCGCCCAGACGTGCAGCATGGGCGCGGCCTGCGACTTCTCGTGCTCGGGTGGGGGCTGCCAGCAGATCGCCGAGAAGGGCAGCACCGCCAGCCTCACCTGCTCCGGCGGCAACTGCCGCCAGGAGATCCAGGCGGGGGCGACGGCCAGCCTCACCTGCTCGGGGGGGCGCTGCGCGCGGCAGCTCGCCGGCACCATCACCAAGGCGAACTGCACGGGCGGCGGCTGCGAGTAGCCGTCAGGCGCGGACCATCAGCTCGGCCACCAGCCGCCCGAACTCCACCGGGTCGGGCAGGGGCGAGCCCTCGGCCAGCAGGGCCTGGCCGTGCAGCAGGCGGGCGTAGTCCGCAAGCCGCGTATCTTCCCGGTTTTCCTCGAAGATCACCTTGAGCTTCCCCAGCAGCGGGTGGTCGGGGTTCAGCTCCAGGATGCGCTTCTGCACCGGGCGCTCGGCGTCGGCCTGGGCCTGCGCGAAGAGGCGCTCCAGCCCCGGGCTCATGTCGTTCTCCTCGCCCACCAGGCAGGCGGCCGAGGTGGTCAGGCGGCTCGACAGGCGGACCTCCTTGACCCAGGCGTCGAGGGTGTCCTGGAGCTGGCCCAGCAGGTCCTTGTGCTCGGCCGTCTTCTCCTCGCGGGCCTTCTCGGCGGCCTGGCGCTCCTCCTCGGTGCCCAGCTCGACGGTGCCCTTGCCCACCGACTGCAGCTTGTGATCCTTGAAGCTGGTGATGTGCCCCACCAGGATCTCGTCGACGGGATCGGTGAGGTAGAGCACCTCGTAGCCCTTCGCCTTGAAGGCCTCCAGGTGGGGGGAGCGCTCCACCGCCGCGCGGGACTCGCCCGTGAGGTAGTAGATGGCCTCCTGGCCCTCCTTCATGCGCTCCACGTAGCCATCCAGGGTGGTCGGCTCCGTCTCGCTCTGGCTCGAGGCGAACATGAAGAGCGTCTTGAGGCGGTCGCGGAAGTCGGCGTCGGTGGCCCCCTCCTTCAGCACGCGCCCGTAGGTGTCCCAGACCTTGCGGTAGCGCTCGGCCTCGTCGCTCTGCATCTTCGCGAAGGTGTCGAGGACCTTCTTCACCAGCCGCTTGCGGATGGCCTTCACGTGGCGGTCCTGCTGGAGGATCTCGCGGGACACGTTCAGGGAGAGGTCGGGGGAGTCCACGACGCCGCGCAGGAAGCGCAGCCAGTCGGGCACCAGATCCTGGCAGTTCTCCATGATGAGGACGCGGTTCACGTAGAGCTGCAGGCCGTACTTCTGGTCCCGGTAGAAGAGATCGAAGGGCGCGCGCTCGGGCACGAACAGCAGGGCGCGGTACTCGAAGGTGCCCTCGGCCTTGAGGGTCATCGTCTCGTAGGGCGCCTCCCAGTCATGGGAGATGTGCTTGTAGAACTCGGCGTACTCCTCGGGGGTGACGTCGTCGGGGTTGCGCGTCCAGATGGCCTTCATGGAGTTGACCGTCTGCCACTCGACGACGGTCTTCTCCTCGGCGCCCTCGACGGGCTCGCCCTCGTCGTCCCGCTCGATCTCCGTCCGCTCCTGGCGAAGCTCGATGGGGTACTGCACGAAGTCGCTGTACTTCTTGATGATTCGCCGCAGCGTCCAGGGCTGGGTGAAGTCGGGCAGGCCGTTCTCGGGGTCGGCGTCGCGCAGCTTCAGCTTGACCGTGGTGCCGGGCGCGTCGCGGTGGCCCTCGGTGAGGGTGAAGGTGCCGTCGCCGGTGGAGTGCCAGACCCAGGCGGTGTCCTCGCCGGCCCGGCGGGTCACCACCGTCACCGCGTCGGCCACCATGAAGGCCGAGTAGAAGCCCACGCCGAACTGGCCGATGAGGCTCTCGGCGTCCGCCCCGCCGGCCTTGCGGGCCTCGGACATGCGCGCGGCGAACTCCTTGGTGCCCGAGCGCGCGATGGTGCCGAGGTTCTCGATGACCTCGTCGCGGCTCATGCCGATGCCGGTGTCCTCCACGCTCACCGTGCGCGCCTCGGCGTCCGCGTGGACCCGCACCCGCAGCGTCGTGCCCTCGGGGATGAGGTCGGTCTGGGTGAGGGCCTCGAACCGCAGCTTGTCCACGGCGTCGGAGGCGTTGGAGATGAGCTCCCGGAGGAAGATCTCCTTGTTGGAGTAGAGCGAGTGGATCATGAGATCGAGGAGCTGACGCGCCTCGGACTTGAAAGCGAAGGTCTCCACGCCCACGGACGGCCTCCTTTCTCGGGGTGATGGATTGTCGGGACGAAGTCGGCCGGGCACCATGGGCACGACCACCCGGCCGCGCAAGGGGCGAAGATGATCCAGGCCTTCGAGGGCAGCACGCCCAGCATCCACGCGACCGCCTATGTGCACCCGGCGGCGGTGGTCATCGGGCAGGTGACGCTGGGGGCGCGGGCGAGCATCTGGCCCTGCGCCACCCTGCGCGGCGACGAGGGCCGCATCGTCGTGGGCGACGACAGCAACATCCAGGACGGCTCGATGGTGCACATGACCGGCGGCTTCTCCCACACCACCGTGGGGGCCCGCGTCACCGTGGGGCACGGGGTCATCCTGCACGGCTGCACCGTCGAGGACGACTGCCTCATCGGCATGGGGGCCATCCTGCTGGACGAGTGCGTCATCGGCCGCGGCAGCTACATCGGCGCGGGCACGCTCATCCCGGGGGGCAAGGTCATCCCCCCGAATTCATTCGTGTTTGGGAATCCGTACCGGGTCGTGCGGGCGGTGGGGGAGCGGGAGCGCGGCTGGATCGAGCACGGCTGGAAGCACTACACGGAGCAGGCCGCGAAGTACCGCGACGCCTGACGGCTCAGGGGTGGAAGTAGAAGGCCACCCCGAGGGTCGCGGCCGCCTGCCACTCCCACTCGCTCTTGAACGTCGCCCCGTTGATCAGGACGGTGGTGCCGTTGCGCTCCACGTCGAAGGACGCGCGGCTGTTGATGTCGTCCTCGACGGACGGGTTCCACGCCCCCCGCAGCGTCAGCGGGATGCGGACGTCCATGCCCGTCACCGGCAGCACGAACTCGAAGCCGAACCCGAAGGCCAGGGCCAGGTAGGTGTCCGCCTCGGCCGCCACGGCCACGCCGCCGGGGAAGTCCGTGGAGGCCTCGGCGTCGCCGGGGAACACGAACTCGGGGCCGATGACGAAGAACGGCCGCACCGTCTCCACCGGCGCCGCCACCTTCAGCAGCAGGGGCAGGTGCAGGGCGGTCTGCCCGATGTCGAAGTCGACGTCGTTGATGCTCCCGGAGCCCACGTCGTTGGAGCCGAAGAGGCCGATCTGCAGGCCCACGATGCCCCGCCACGACACGTCGACGGCGATGCCGCCGCCGCCGCTGAAGCCGCCGAAGCCCGGGTAGACCACCCGCGCCCGCCCGCTCGGGGGCACGTCGATGACCTTCTTGGACTCGTCGATCTCGGTCAGGAAGCTGCCGATGGCCATGCCATAGGCGTGGACGCCGATCTCCATCTGGCTGCCCGTCTCGGCGGCAGCGGCCGCCGGGGCCGGCGCCGCGGGCGGGGGGGTCTGGGCCAGGGCCGGCGTCGCGGCCAGCCCCATCACGAGCAGCGGGATCGTGCGCATCGGTCTCTACCTCGGCTGGATCCGCGACTGGATAGCACGGCCTGTAGAGTTTTCACCACACCGAACCGCGCGGCTTCAGGCGGCGGCGAGGGCGCGCTCCAGATCGGCGAGGAGATCGTCGACGTGCTCGATGCCGACGCTGATGCGGATGAGGCCGTCGTCGATGCCGAGGGCCTGGCGGGTGGCGGCGGGCAGGCTGGCGTGCGTCATGATGGCCGGGTGCTCGATGAGCGACTCCACCCCGCCCAGGCTCTCGGCCAGCGTGAAGATGCGGCAGGTGGAGAGCAGGCGCGAGGCCGCCTCCAGGCCGCCCTTCACGACGAAGCTGATCATGCCGCCGAAGCCCCGCATCTGCTGGCGCGCGATGGCGTGCTGCGGGTGGCTCTCCAGCCCTGGCCAGATGGTCTTCTCCACCTTGGGGTGGCGGGCGAGCCACTCGGCGACGACCCGGGCGTTGGCCTCGTGCTCCCGCATGCGGATGGCGAGCGTCTTGGTGCCGCGCATCACCAGGAAGCAGTCCATGGGGCCCGGCACGCCGCCCGTGGACTTGTTGATGAAGCGGATCTTCTCGGCGATGGCGTCATCGCTGGTCAGCACCGCGCCCATCACCACGTCGCTGTGGCCGCCCAGGTACTTGGTGCAGGAGTGGACCACCACGTCGGCGCCCAGCTCGAAGGGGCTCTGCAGGTAGGGCGAGGCGAACGTGTTGTCGACGATCACCTTCAGGCCCCGGTCCTTCGCCCGCGCCGCGATGGCGGCGATGTCGACGATCTTCAGGAGGGGGTTGGTGGGCGTCTCGATCCAGATGGCGCGCGTCTCGGGGCGCACCTTCTCGAGCCAGGCGTCGGGATCCGTCAGGTCGGTGAAGGTGTAGCGCCGGTCGGCCAGCGCGAAGACCTGCTCGAACATGCGCCAGGTGCCGCCATAGACGTCGTCGCAGACGACCATGTGGCTGCCGGGGCCGGCCCAGTGGGCCAGGGCGGCGGTGGCGGCGCAGCCGCTCGCGAAGCAGACGCCGTGCTTCGCGCCCTCGAGGGCCGCCAGGTTCTGCTCCAGGGCGAACCGCGTCGGGTTGTTGACGCGGCTGTAGTCGTAGCCCTGGTGCACCCCCGGCGCGGACTGGGCGTAGGTGCTGGTGAAGTACACCGGCGTGCAGACGGCCCCGTTGGACGGATCCGGCGGCTGCCCGGCGTGGATGGCGCGCGTCTCGAAGCGCTGGCCCTGCTCGTCGCTCATGCGGGGCCTCCGGCGGTGCGGCGGCGGTGGGCCAGGTAGTCGATGACGTCGATCTTGGTGATCAGGCCGCGGACCTCGCCGCGCTCCCAGACCACGATGACCTTGCCCTGGTTGAAGATGTGGTTGAACAGACCCACGGGCGCGTCGGGATCGGCCACCTCGTAGGCGTTGGTGGCCACGTCGGCGACGGCCGCCTCCAGCCCCGCGTCCCCGTCCCGGAACAGCTTGTCCAGGAGCGTGGATTCATTGACGATTCCGGCGAGCTGCGCCCCATCGAGCACCGGCACCTGGCTGATGCCGTTCTCCTTCATGAGGGCGATGACGTCGCGCACCCGGGCGCTGCACTGCACCGTCCAGACCTGCGGCGACTTGTTCGTCAGCATGTCCCGGATGGAGCCGAGGCCCTCCTCGGGATCGAGCAGGCCGTTCTCGCGCAGCCAGTCGTCGTCGTAGACCTTGTTGAGGTAGCGCACGCCCGAGTCGGGCAGCAGCACCACGATGTTGGCCGGCCGATCGATCTCCTCGGCGTAGCGGATGGCCGCCCGGACGGCCGCCCCGCAGCTCCCGCCGCCGAAGATGCCCTCCATGCGGGCCAGCGCGCGGGCGGCGTCGAAGCACTCCTTGTCGCCGAGCTGGTAGACCCGGTCGACGATGGCCAGGTCGATGGTGCTCGGGAAGAAGTCCTCGCCGATGCCCTCGAGCAGGTAGGTGCGCGGCTCGATGACCGTGCCCGACTTCCAGAAGTCGTAGTAGACCGAGCCCTGGATGTCCGCGCCGATGAGCTGGATCGAGGGCTTCTGCTCCTTGAGGTAGTTGCCCGTGCCGGTGATGGTGCCGCCGGTGCCCAGGCCCGCCACGAAGGCGTCGATCTCGCCGCCCGTCTGCCGCCAGATCTCGGGGCCCGTGGACAGGTAGTGCGCCTCGGGGTTCGCCGGGTTGTGGTACTGGTTGGCGTAGTAGGAGTTGGGCGTCTCCCGCGCGATGCGCTTCGCCACCTGGTAGTAGCTGCGCGGATCCTCGGGCTCGACGGCGGTGGGGGTGATGACGACCTTGGCGCCGATGGCGCGCAGGGCCTTCACCTTCTCCATCGACTGCTTGTCGGGCATCACGAAGACGCACTTGTAGCCGCGCGAGGCCGCGACGATGGCGAGGCCCATGCCCGTGTTGCCCGAGGTGGCCTCGACGATGGTGCCGCCCGGCCGCAGCAGCCCCGCCCGCTCCGCCTCGTTGATGATATGCAAGGCGATGCGGTCCTTCACGGAGCCGCCCGGGTTCATGAACCCCAGCTTGCAGTAGATGTCGGCCTTCAGGCCGGCTGCGAGACGGTTCAACCGCACGATGGGCGTGTTGCCGATGGCCCCGCTGATGTCCGCGACTGCACCCTTCATCATGGCGCGATCCTCCCGTGCCGCCGGGCGTCATCATCCGCGGGGCGTTTTTTTGCGCAAGGTGCGTTTGTGTCCTACATGTCCAGGCACAGCGCAACGGGCACGAGCCCGGAGATGGGAGGGCCCCTCATGGAGCAGCGGGATCCGATGTCGTACCTGGGCCGCGAGCGGCGGCGCCACCGGCTCTTCGTCACCCAGAACACCGAGTACCACCTGCGCGACCGCCTCTGCGTCGGCGTGCGGGATCTGTGGAGCGGCCGCTGGCGCCCCGAGCACCCGGCGGTGGGTCGGCGCCTCTTCGGGGCGGTCCGCTCGGGCGACGCGGGCCTCGAGCCCCTCGCGAGCCCCGAGGTGGACAGCCTCTTGTGGTTCGAGAACGGCGACAACGACATCCTGACCAGTCGCTTGACGGTCATCACGCGGCCGCCGCGCCGCTGCCTGGCGCGCTACCTGCCCGAGTCGGCGGTCGCCTGATCGCCAAAGGGCTGATACACAAGGGTTTTTTACAGGCCGCTGAATGGCATTCCGTGGGCCTCGTCGGCCCGCCGTCGCCTGATGCGGCGCCTGATAACATGATCCCGAAGGTGTGATCTCCAGGCTTCTCGCACCGCCGATTGCAGGTTCCTTTGACTCAAGGGGCTGGCATCGGTTTAGATGCAGCGCTTTCGCGGCCGGGCAACCGTGCCGGGACCGGCGTCCGTGCCGGGAGAGGACACTCTGAGGGGAGGAGTACCGAGGAATGAACGAGCTCAAGAAGCTTCTGATCGCGGGCCTTGGCCTGGTGGTGACCGTGGGCCTCGTCGGCTGTGACGTCGAGACTGAGTGCGACGAGGCGGGCGTCTGCGCCGACGGCGGCGCTGGCGGCGCTGGCGGCGGTGCCGGTGGCCAGGGCGGCCAGGGTGGCCAGGGCGGCGCGGGTGGCGGTGGCGCCACCTACGACTGGGTCCTCGTCATCGACGACTCGGCCGAGGAGAACATGGCCGGCACCCCCGGCGTGGACATCTGCGGCATCTCGGCCAACTGCGGCGGCAACGTCGCGTCGGTCGCTGCCCTCCTGACCCCCGGCGACGGCGAGCTCTGCGACAGCGTGCGCGAGGGCTGCTCCGCGGTCCGCACCGATCCCAACGCCGCGCGCGACGACGGGTCGGCCTGTGAGGGTGGCTCCACCCCCTCGGACTACGTGTCCCTGGGGATCGGCGGCACCCTGTCCGTGCAGTTCGCTCAGGGCCTCTCCGGCTGCACCGTCGAGGTGGTCGAGCTGGTGGGCAACGACTCCGAGGGCTACGACGTGTACGTCTGCGACTCGGGTGATCCGGCCGCGGCGAGCTGCGCCAACAACGACCAGCCCCTGCAGACCGCTGCCGAGGGTGGCTCGGTGACCGTCAACGTGCCCTGAGGCGCGCTGACGATCCGGTAGAAGGGGGCGCCACGGCGCCCCCTTTTCCATTTGTGGGGGGACGAAAATCCCCAGTGACTTCAAGGGAGAGAGACAACATGAGCACGATCGAGCGGATTCTGGCGGCGGCCCTCTGCGTGAGCGTCCTGGGCCTGGCGACCGGCTGTGACACCGATGAGGACGGCGCCGACGGCGGCATGGCCGGCGGCGACATGAACGTCGGCGCCGACATGGGCGCCGACATGGCGGTCGAGGCTCCGGCGATGGACTGGGTCCTCATCATCGACGACTCCGTGGCCGAGAACATGGCCGGCACCCCCGGCGCCGACATCTGCGGCATGACGGTCACCTGTGACGGCGCTGGCGTCGACGCCGTGGCGGCCCTGCTGACCCCCGGTGACGGCGAGCTCTGCGACACCGTGCGCGACGGCTGCTCCGCGGTCCGCACCGATCCCAACGCCGCGCGCGACGACGGGTCGGCCTGCGAGGGTGGCTCCAACCCCTCCGACTACGTGTCCCTGGGGATCGGCGGCCTGCTGTCCGTGCAGTTCGCCCAGGCCCTCCCCGGCTGCGATCTCGAGGTCGTCGAGCTGGTGGGCAACGACGCCGAGGCCTACGACGTGTACGTCTGCGACGCCGCCGACGCCGCCACGGCCACCTGCGCCAACAACGACCAGCCCATCGCCACCGCGGGCGAGGGCGGCACCGTCAACGTCACCGTGCCCTGAGCACCGTGCCCTGACGGCGAGACGGGGACCTGCGGGTCCCCGTTTCTTTTCGGACGCAGGCCCGCCGATGCGGTCGGGCTTTGACGGCCGCCCGGGGATCGGCTTTCATGGCCGACGATGAGCGGCACATCCGGCGACCTCCAGAAGATCCTCGAAGGGCCTGACGACGCGGCGCTCGCCGCCGAGGACAAGGCCCTGCTCGACCTCGCCCGCCAGGCCTTCGCCGAGCTGGGCAAGCTGGTGAAGAACATCCAGCTCTACGGCCCCGAGCACCAGGCCAACGAGCGCTTCCGCGCCCGCTTCGGCGAGGCCATGCAGGGCCTCGTCGCCCGGCGACCCGTCATCGAGGTGAAGGTCGGCGCCTACGAGCTCCTCCTCTTCCAGCGCACGGTCTACGAGAACGAGAGCCCGGAGCGGAACTTCGTCTACCAGTTCTTCATGGATGGCGTGCGCACGCTCACCTTCCACAGCGGCCTCCCGATGACCGAGCTCGATGGCCTGCTCGACATCCTGCTGACGGACTGGGCCGATCCGAGCCTCTTCGAGGACGACGTCGTCACCCTCCTGTGGAACAAGGAGTTCCAGCACATCGGCTACGCGGTGGCCGACGACTACGGCGACGACGCCCGCGAGGGGGAGCAGCACCACTACACCATCGCCGGCGTGCTGGAGAATGTGCGGCGCCGGGCCGACGTGGAGGTGGAGGCCTCCCAGGACGCCGCCGACGCGCGCTCGCGGCGCAAGGCCCAGCGCCTCAGCGACGACATCGGGCTCACCGAGGCCGATCTCGCCCGCTTCGAGGAGCAGCCCTTCGCGATGGACGAGGAGGAGTTCCAGCGCCTCAAGGCCGTCCTGCATACGACCGGCCGCGAGACGCTGGAGAAGTTCGTCGAGATCCTCTTCCGGGTGAACGTCGACGACGGCGACGCCGGCGGTGAGCGCATCGTCGGCATCTTCGAGCGCATCGCCGACCTGCAGCTCGAGGCGGGCAACCTCAGCGAGCTCGAGCGCCTGATGCGCAAGGTCCGCCGGCTCGGCGGCCTCGGCGTGGGCGACAGCCGGCGGGCCATCGAGCGCATCTTCCAGCGCTGGTCCGAGGCCGAGTTCGTCCAGCGTGTGGGCGCCATCCTCGCGGATCGCAACAACACCCAGATGCCCTCGGCCCTGGCCATCCTGACGCTGCTGCCCCCGTCGGCGCTGCCGCAGATCGTGCAGCTCATCGGGCGGGTGAAGGTGCCCGAGCGCCGCCAGGTGTTGCTGGCGCTGCTGCCGCGCCTCATCCGCTCCCCCGAGCAGGCCGAGGAGGTCGCGCGCATCCTGGAGACGGCGGACCAGGCCCTCGCCCACGAGCTGCTCAAGGCGCTGCGCGCGTTCCCCGACGTGCGTGTCCTCACCGCGGCGGTGCGCGCCGGCATGGGCAACAGCGACGCCCATGTGCGCCTCGAGTGCCTGGCGGCCATCCCGCCCGAGGCGGCCGGGCGCTTCCGCGAGGTGCTCTTCCGGGCGCTGCGCGACGCGGCGAAGTCCGTGCGCGGCAAGGCCATCCACACGCTGGCCCGCATCAACTCGCCCGACGTGCACGACTACATCCTCGACAGCATCGAGGACCGCGCCTTCGGGGCCTACGAGCTGGACGAGAAGCGGCGGTTCTTCGTGGCCGCGGCCCTCACCGGCGACGCCAGCCGGCACCTCCTGGAGGTCTTCCAGCAAGGGCGCCTCATCGGCCGCACCCGGGCCATGGAGGAGCAGCGCCACTGCGCCGCCGTCGCCCTGGCCGTCGGCATGTGCGCCGAGGCCGTGCCCCTCTTCGAGCGTGAGCTGGGCCGGCGCCTCAAGTCCGACCTCGCGTCGGAGGCCGCGGCCTGGGGCCTGACCCATATGCGCAGCGACCGCGAGGCGCGCACGCGGCAGCTCTACGACATCTTCTTCCGCGGCGAGCTGGGCGGGGTGACCGATGGCTGACGCACCGCGTGGGGGTGACTCCCAGAAGGCCATGACCGGGGCCCTGGACTTCCTCCACGGCCTCGACGACGCCGAGGATCGCTTCGAGGAGCTGTCCCGACAGCTCGTGAACAACTTCTTCGTGCTGCTGCGCTCGGCCACCATGCACGACCTCGGCAACGAGGCCATGCGCCGGCCCGTCGCCGCGATGGTCTCGACGGCCCGGGCCCTGCTCGCCTACGGCGACCAGGTCGTGCTGGCCCTGCGCGACGGCAACTTCTTCGTCAACCGCCGCCTGGTGAAGCTCGACTTCGGCTCGTTTCAGAACGCCCGCTACCTGATCCGCATCTTCGGGTTCCTCGACATCAACCGCCTGGTCTTCAGCGGCGAGCCCGATCACGCGACCATCATGTTGTTTTTGCAGGCTTTTCTGGAGGTCCTGGCCGAGAAGGGCGAGTCCCCCATCACCCAGTACCCCCTGGGCACCATCAAGGTGCGCAAGGTCGAGGAGACGGAGGACGCCACCCACCAGCGCGATGACGACCCGCGCCGGCAGATCCTGGCGACCTACGCCTCCGGCCTGCTGATGCTGCGGCAGTTCGTCAACGACCTGCGCCGGGGCCGCTCGCCGCGCCACGCCAAGGTCAAGCGGCTCTGCCTCGAGCTGGTGGACGTGGAGCCGCGCCACCACGGCCTGCTGCTCAGCCTGCTGCACCTCGAGGGCTACAAGGGCAACCTCTTCTGCCACATGCTCAACACGGCGGTGCTCTCCATCGTGTTCGGCCGGCGCCTGGGCCTCAACCGCAGCCAGCTCGTCGACCTGGGCATGGCCGCGTTCCACCACGACCTCGGCTGGGCCCTGGTGGGCACGCTGGAGGGCGCGGGCCTGCCCCTCGACGACGCCGACGACGCCGCCCAGCTCACGATGGACGGCATCAACGACCAGCGCGATCAGGCCGACGTCGACATGGAGGCCCTGCGCGTCAAGGTGGCCCGGGCCCTCATCCGCCTCGGCGGCTTCAACGAGCTGGTCATCAACCGCCTCATCGTCGCCTACGAGTGCCAGATCCCCGAGGACTCGCCGGCCGAGGGCCTCTACCACGGCGAGATCGGCGCCAGCTTCATGACCCAGGTCGTGCGGATGGCCAGCACCTACGACGAGCTGACGACGCCCAAGGCCAGCCGGCGCGCCCTCCTGCCCGACCAGGCGATGCGCCGCATCCTCGACGACGGCGGCCGCACCTTCGATGACTTCCTGGCCCGCATCTTCGCCGGCTGCCTCGGGGTCTACCCCGTCGGCACCCTGGTGGAGCTGGACTCCACCGAGATCGCGCTCGTCGTCGACCTGCCCCGCAACCCCGTCCACTTCCACCGGCCCCAGGTGAAGATCCTGGTGGATCGCATGGGCAACGCCCTCACGGACGGCCCCATGGCCGACCTGGAGCAGACCGGCCGCACCGGCCAGTTCATGCGCTCCATCGAGCGCACGCTGGACAGCCGCCAGTACGGCGTCAGCATCACGCGCTTCTTCTTCGGCTGATCAGCGGGGCCGCAGCAGCGACGCCTCGTAGCCCTCAGGCGCCGAAAACCCCAGCAAATCCAGCACGGTGGCCGCGACGTTGGCCAGCCCGGGCCGGCCGGCCCCCGCCGCCAGCACCGCGGGCACCTGCCCGGCCGGGTCGAAGAGCGACAGGGGCACCGCGTTGAGGGTGTGGCTCGTCCGCGGGCGCGTCAGGTCGAGGGCCCCGCCCTTCTGCCGCTGGTACATCTCGTCGCAGTTGCCGTGGTCCGCCGTGACCAGCGCCACGCCCCCCAGCGCCGCGATGCCCTTCAGCAGGCGGCCCAGCACCAGGTCCACGGTCTCCACCGCCAGGATGGCCGCCCGCAGGTCGCCCGTGTGCCCCACCATGTCGCCGTTGGCGTAGTTGATGCGCGCGTGGCGGAAGCGCCCCGTGGCCAGGGCCCGCAGCGTCGCGTCGGTGATCTCGGCGGCCTTCATCCACGGCCGCTCGTCGAACGACACGAGATCGCTGGGGATCTCCTCCCAGACCTCCAGCCGCTCGTCCAGGCGCCCGCTGCGGTTGCCGTTCCAGAAGTACGTCACATGCCCGAACTTCTGGGTCTCCGAGCAGGCGAACTGGGCGACGCCCTGGCGCACCAGGTACTCGTTCAGGCTGCGGTCGATGGCGGGCGGCGTGACGAGGAAGCGCTGCGGCAGCTTGAGGTCGCCGTCGTACTGCATCATGCCGGCGAAGCGGACGTCGGGCCGCGGCCCGCGGTCGAAGGCCGTGAAGACCTCGTCCTCGAAGGCGCGGCAGATCTCCACCGCGCGGTCGCCCCGGAAGTTGAAGAGGCAGACGCTCGCCCCCGGCCGGATGGGCCCCACCGGGCCGTCGTCGTCGGCGATCACGAAGCCGGGCAGGTACTGGTCGCTGACGCCGGGCAGCTCGGCCCGCAGCGTCTCGATGGCGGCGCCCGCCGAGGGGAAGCGCCGGCCCTCGCCGCGGACGTGCAGATCCCAGCCCCGCTCGACCATGGCCCAGTCGGCCTCGTAGCGGTCCATGGTGATCCACATGCGGCCGCCGCCGCTGGCGATGCGGTAGTCGCGCTCAGGGCCGCGCAGGGCGGCCAGCCGCGCCTCCAGGCGCTCCACGTACGTCAGGGCGCTGTGCTCCTCGACGTCGCGGCCATCCAGCAGGATGTGGACGCGCACCTGGGGCAGCCGGGCCTCGGCCGCTGCCTCCAGCAGCGCCCACAGGTGGCGCTCATGGGCGTGGACGTTGCCATCGCTCAGCAGGCCGAGCAGGTGCAGCGGCTGGCCGGCGGCCCGGGCACCCTCGATGAGCCACCGCCACGTCTCGCCGCGCACCAGCTCGCCGCTCTGGAGGGCGGCCTCGACGAGGCTCGCGCCCTGGGAGAACACGCGCCCCGCGCCGAGGGCGTTGTGGCCCACCTCGCTGTTGCCCATGTCGTCGTCGGAGGGCAGGCCCACCGCCCGGCCATGGGCCGCCAGGGGCACGCAGCTCTGCGCCAGCAGGCCGTCCAGCACGGGGGTCCGCGCCTGGAAGAAGGCGTTGCCCGCGTCCTCTGGGCCCAGGCCCACCCCGTCCATCACCACCACCACCACCGGCCCGGTCACCGGCGGGAGGAGCCCGCGCTTCAAGGTCCATGCGTCCATGGGCCGTAGAGTAGGGGCCCTGCGGGCTTCCATGGCAAGGGGAGATCCGGGCGCTTTACCTGTGGTTGAATGCAGGAGAGAATTTTTCGCAGCCGGGCTGAATGCGACGCCGATCGCCTCGTCTCGCCGCCCGCCATGCACAGCTAGACAGCGTATCCACCGGGCCTCGGCGCCCGCCGCGATGCGCCTCGGGACAGGAGTGGGACGATGTTGACGACGTTCGCGGTGTTCGCGGGCCTTTTCGCCGCCGGGACCGGCACCATCGATGTTCAGGTCGTACCCGGCAATGCCATTGTCGAAGTCGACGGCAAGGTCGTGAAGACCAGCCGCATCACCGTCAAGGCGGGCGTGCACAAGGTGCGGGCCCGCGCCGACGGCTACTCCGCTCAGACGCGCTCCGTCAGCGTCAGCGCCGGCAAGACCGCTCAGGTCAAGCTGCGCCTGACCCAGTCCCGCACCACGAAGCCCGTGGTGAAGGCGCCCGCGCCCCGGCCCACGGTCGGCAACACGAAGGCGCCCTCGCGGCCGGTGATCGGGGTCTCGAAGCGCCCCACGGGCAAGATCCCGGTCATCTCGCCCACGGCGAAGCCCGACAACAAGCCGTCGGTGCGCCCGACGGTGCGGCCGCGGCCGACCCCGAAGGTCACCCCGAAGACCAAGACGAAGGACGGCCCGACCGTCGTGCGCCGCCCGACGCCGCAGCCCGGCGCGGGTCGTCGCCCGGCGCCCGCCCGGGGCAACGTCGCCAACGGCGGCGGCACCCGCGGCGCCCGTGGCGGCGGGGGCAGCAACAGCCTGCGCCCCTTCGCGGTGCTCTCGTTCGTGGTCGGCGGCCTGGCCATCACCGGCGGCGTGATCACCCACAACATCGCCGATGAGAAGGCCCAGGACTTCAACCACAGCGTCGACCGCCAGGAGAAGCTGAGCCTGCGCGACGACGCCAAGGCCCTGGACAACGCCTCGACGGTGCTCTATGGCGTCGGCGCCACCGGTGTCGCGCTGGGTGTCCTGCTCCTGGCCCTGGATCCGGGTGACTCCCGGGCGTCGGTGGCGCCGCTGCCCGAGGGCGGCGCGATGGTCGGCTACGGGGGGACCTTCTGATGCGATCCTGGATTCTTGCCCTCGGGCTGCTGGGCCTGGGCGCCTGCGGCATCGAGCTCAACGAGAACGAGTGCGCCACCGACGGGGACTGCGCCCGGCTGAAGCCGGGCACGGTGTGCAGCCCCGAGAAGTGGTGCGTCCTGCCCAGCGCGATCACGCCGGATCCCGACGCGGCCCGGCCGGCGCCCGATGCGGCCCGCCCCACCCCGGACTCGGGGGCCGGCGGCGCGGGTGGCGGTGGTGGCGGTGGTGGTGAGCCGGGGGACGCCGAGGTCCCCGCGGCGGACGCCGAGGCGCCCATCGCGGACGCTGAGGCCCCCATCGCAGACGCCGAGGCCCCCATCGCCGACGCCGAGGCCCCCATCGCCGACGCCGAGGCCCCCATCGTGGACGCCGAGGCCCCCATCGTGGACGCCGAGGCCCCCGCCGCCGACGCCATGTGACCCGCCCCGCGCCCGGCTACTGCAAGGCGTCGGGCGCCACCTCCTCCACCAGCGCGTACACCGCCTTCACGTCCAGCAGCCGGAGCTGATCGTCCCACGGCACCCGCAGGCCCTCCGCCTTCGGGAAGAGGACGAAGGCGCCCAGCGGTACGCCGCTGACGTTCTTGCCCAGGCTCGGGCCGTCCTCGTCGTCCTCCGTGGCCCGCGCCACCTCCACGACCTCCCCGTACAGCGCCTCGTCATGCTCCTCGCGCACGCCCTGGGGCAGGTAGAGCCCGGCGGCGGATCGCTCGTCCGCCCGCAGCACGCGGACCAGGACGCGCGGCCCCAGGGGCTTGATGTAGCGCACGGGCTTCGAGGCCGATTCGGTCATGCTTCGCCTCCGATTCTGGGGGTCGCCCTTGATTCCCGCCGGCAGGTCGCGCACAAAGCGGGCATGGGTCGAATCATCGTCACCGTCGGCGGTCCCTGGAGCAACCCTCCTCGACTGCTCTCCTCCCTCGAGCTCGCCTATGGCGAGGGCGAGCCCGAGTTCGCGCGCGACGTGGCGGCCCTGGGCCGCCGCCAGGGGACGTTCGAGGCCGACGAGCTGCAGGCGCTGCGGCGCCACACCGGCATCGTCCAGGCGAGCGTCGAGTTCGAGGCGCCGGGCTCGACGGAGCCTGCCGAGGCGGCCGCCCGCTTCATCCTCGACGCCGTGGGCCAGGGGGCGGTGGCCGTCTTCGTGGAGACGGGGATGCGCGTCTTCGCGCCCCTCGCCCTGAAGGGCATCTCGCCGCGCGACGTGTCGACGCTCTTCCACCTCTTCGTGGGCGTCTTCGCCGAGGGGGAGCGGGCCTGCACCGAGGGCATGTGCGCCTTCGACCTGCCCGACGTGGACGCGGTGCACCCCGACGCTGCGGCGGCCCAGGCGGCGGCCTTCGGGCTGGCGGCTCGCATGGTCTGCGACGGCTACGTGCCGCAAGACAATGAAACCTATCAGAATTCCCTGAGCGCGCCCGTCTTCCGGGTCGTCGCGGGGCCGGCCGTCGTCGACGATCCCGACGAGGCGGTCAACGAGCGCGGGTGGTGGCACCTGCGGCCGGAGGGCGATGATGTCGGCTGAGGTGGTGGTCTTCTCGTCGGCCTGGGCGGCCGAGGCGCACCTGGTGCTCGGGGCGCTGACGGGCGCGGGGGTGCCGGCGCGCCTCCGCAACGAGCTGGTCGCGGGCCTCGCGGGCGAGGTGCCCTTCGACGCGGTGCGCGTCGAGGTCCTGGTGCCCGTCGAGGAGGCCGCCCGGGCCCAGCAGCTCGTCGACGAGGCCCGGCAGCCCGCGGGCGCCGATCGCCCGTGTCCGGCCTGCAGCGAGTCGAACCCCGCCGCCTTCGAGCTGTGCTGGTCGTGCGGCGCGGAGCTGACGGCGCCGCCCGGCTGACGTTGCCGTGGGCGCTGGAAAGGGGGAACATCGACCCCATGGCGCCCGACTCCCCGCGCACCCTGGCCGACGCCGGTGATCTGGACGGGCTCGTCGTGGCGCTCCAGCGGCGGCGGCTGACCCCCCGCGAGCTTCGCCCCCTCCTCCGCCACGCCGACGCCCGGGTCGTGCAGGCCACCCTCATCGCGCTGCTGGCCGAGGTGCCGCGGACGGCCGACGCCGACGCGCTCGCGGCCTTCGCGGCCGCCCTCCCGGCTGATCTCGCCGCCCTGGCCCCAGAGGCCCACGCCCCCTGCGCCGCGCTGCACGCCGAGCTGGCCCGCTGGGGCGCGCGCCTGCCCGACTGGCGCGCCGCGGACCTGCCAGCCGTCCTGGCGCTCCCCTGGCTCACCGCGAGCTTGCTGGCCGCGCCGCGCCGGGCGGTGGCGGCCGAGGGCGTCACCGAGCGGCTGCTCCAGGCCCTCACGGAGGTCAGCGGGGCGCGCTGCCTGGATCCCCTGGGCCTGGTGGACGCGCTCCTCGATCAGGCCGACGCCCGGACGTCGCCCATCGCCTTGCGGGTGCTGCAGGAGGGCGTGCGAGCCGGGGCGGTGCCGGGCGCGGGCGTCGGCGAGCGCCTGTGCCGGCTGGTGGCGGCCGGGAACCCCGAGGCGCTGGCCGCGCTCTCCGCCCCCTGGGCCCGCGGGGTGGCGCTGCCCCGCCCGGCCGTCGTGGAGGCCCTCGCCGATCCGGCGCGGGCCGCGGTGGCGGTGTCGGTGGTGGCCAGCCGCGAGGACGCCGCCCTCCTCTGGGCCGTCGCTCGGGGGGCCGTCCCGGGGCCGGCCGTCGCCGCTCTGGCGGCGCTCGGCGACGTGGCCACGGAGGCCAGCGCGCTGCTCGACGTCGCCGACGCCGATCCGCTGGCGTTCGGCGCCGCCCTGCGCACGGCCCTGGTGGCGGCCCACCAGCGGGGGGTCTTCCTGCAGGCGTCCGACCTGCCCCGGCTCCTCGCCCACTTCGGGCGCCACCAGGGCTGGCCCCCGGCGGAGCTCGCTGGCCTCTGCCACCCCGTCCGGGACGCCCTCGTGGCCGAGATCGCCCGCCTGCCGGTCGACGACGCGCGCTGGCCGCGGGCCCTGGGGGTCCTGGCGGCCTCCGAGTCCAGCCACGCGCCCGCGCTGGTGCGCCGCCTGCTGGCCCACAGCCCCGCCCCGGCCGTCGAGCGGGCGGCCCTCGAAGCCGTGGCCACGCTGGAGGACGTCGAGGCCGAGGGCCTGGTCGTCGAAGCGCTCTCGCGCCAGCCCCCGGAGGCCCTCGCGGCCCTGCGCCGGGTCGGCGGCGCGGTGGCGGCCCGGGCGCTACGCGGGCTGCTGGGCATCGAGCCCGCCGGGGACGTGGCGCCCTGGCTCCTGCCGCACCTCCAGCCGGCCGTGGCCCTGCTCTGGCAGCTCTGCCCGCCCCGCTCGCCCCAGCGCGAGGAAGTCCTGGGCCGCCTGAACCCCAGCGACCTGCCGCCCGCCATCTCGGCCGACGTGGCCGCCGAGCGGTCGGGGGCCGCCCGGCGCCTCGCCCTGAACGCCGCTGTCTACCTGCGCGCCGATCAGGCCCTGGTGCAGGTGGCGGCGCTGGCCGAGGAGGGGACGTACGACACCCTCTACGGCCTCCTGCGGCAGACGGTGGTCGGCCTGCACGATGGCACCGTCCCCGGCGACGCCCCCCTCGGGACGGAGCACACCCGCGGCCGCCCCCACATCCCGGTGGCCGTGATCGACGCCCTCCTGGCCTGCGGCCGCGCGCTCGCCGCCCGAGGCCGCATCCGGCCGGTCTGCGTCGTCCGAGCCCCCGATCCCGGGCACGGCCTGCTCGCTGAAATGGCGATTGATCTCGCGAGGTTCGGCGGACTTGAGCCGCCGATGCAGGTCTGCCTGCTGGCGGCCGTGGAGCCCCTGCGGGCGCCGGGCGTGGTGCGGCGCGTCCATGGCCTGCTCCGGCATCGGGACGCCGAGGTCCGGGCGGCCGCCATCCGCATCCTGGTGGCCCAGGAGGCGGAGGACGCGAGCGCGCGCGCCCTGGCCTTCAGCCTGGTGCGGCTGCTGCGCGAGGAGGATCCCCAGACGCTGCGGCCCGCCCTGGAGGCCGTGGCCCGGTTCGGGCTGCGCTCCGCGACGGCCCTGGTGGCCCGGGCGCTCGAGCACCCGAACATGAACATCAAGAAGACGGCGGCCGAGGCGCTCGTGGCCCTCGACGTGGCCGCCGTCATCGACCGGGTGGTGGGCTGGCTGGGCCGGCACGACAACCCCGGCTTCCGAGAGCGGCTCAACCGCGCCTACGACGCCAGCCGGCTGGGCCCCGGCCCGCTGCTGGCCGCCCTCGATGGGGCCGACGACCGCACGACGGGCCTGCTGATCGAGGCCCTCGACGGCCGCCTCGGCGCGGGCCATGTGCGCCGCCTGCTGCTGGCCGGGCACCCGGCGGGCGACCGCATCCTGGCCGCCGTCGCCGCCGGCGAGCTGCGGCTGCGCGAGGCCGATCTCGCCGTCCTCCGCGTGGAGCTGGCGCGCTACCGCCTGCCGGCCGCCGAGCGCCTCCCGACCCCGGCCCGACCCCCGGCCATCGAGGCCCTGGAGCGCCACGGCTTCGATCCCGACGCGGCCCGGGACGCCCTGACCGACGCCGCCGCCCGGCGCTTCGTGCCGGCCCTCGTGCGCCGGTCGCCCCGGGAGTGGCTGGCGCTGCTCCCTGCGCTGGAGGGCCCGGCCCGCCTCGCGCTCGCGAAGACGCTCGGCGAGGTGCGCGACGGCGAGGCCATCTGGGCGGCCCTGGCCGACCTGCTGGCGCTGCTGGCGGAGGTCGCCGCCGACGCCGACGCCGTGGAGAGCCTGCTGGATCTGCTGGGTCGGGTGGGGGGCAGCCGGCCCGGGGCGGCGGCGGGCCGCGTCATCGACGCCCTACGAGCGCTGCCGGCGACGCCCGCCGGCCGAGGTCAGCAGCGCTGGCAGGTCTTGAAGCGCCTCGGGGCCGCGCCCGGGCGCGCCGACCTGGATCGCAGCCTCGCAGACTGCGACCGGACGGCCGATCCGGTCGGCAACGCGCGCACGCTGCTCTGCCAGGCGTTCCAGGTGTCGGCCCCGGCCCGCGACCTCCCCCCGGCGCTCCTGGAGGCGATGCGCAGCCCCGCGCCCGACGCGCTGGCGGCCCTCGCCGCGCGGCCGGTGCGGGATCCCGGCGGCCGCATCTCGGCGCTCATCGCCGCGTGGCCCCATGGCCGGCCCGAGCGGCAGGCCCAGGCCCTCGACGTGGCCGAGGCGCTGCAGCCGCTGGGCACCCCGCGCTGGATCAAGGGCCTGGCCTCGCCGCCGGCCCGGCCCCGCCCGCGGCCCGAGGGGGCGCCCCGCCTGGCCGAGCTGCTCGCCGATCTCGCCGATCCGGCCCGGCGGCGCGAGGCCGCCGTCGCGCTGCTCGACTGGCCCGACGTCCCGGAGGCCCATGTGGCCGTCCTGGAGGCGTGGCTCGCCAGCAGCCTCGAGGTGCCGGTGGACCGGCAGTGGCTGCTGGCCGACCTGCTCGTCGCCGAGCCGGCGCGCCTGACGAACGCGCGCGGCCTGGAGCTGGTGGAGTGGCTGCCGCTCCCCCGTCGGCGCCTCCTGCTCGACCGCCTCTGGGCCCTCTGGCTGGCCGGGCTCGACGGCGCCGAGGCCAGCCTGAAGCGGCTCGGCGCTGGCTTCCTGTTGCCGCGGGTGGCCGAGGAGGTGGCGCGAGGCGGGCTGATGGCCGCGCGCCTGCTGAGCCATGGCGCCCTGCCGTCCGGCCCCCTGCTCGATGGCGTGCTGCGCGCGCTGCGGGCCGGCGGGCAGGACCGGCTGGCCGACGAGCTGGCCCAGCGCGCCCGGCCTGGCCCCCTGGGCACCCCGGCGCCGCCGCCCACCCCGACGCTGCCCGCCGCCGAGCCCGGCCCGGATCGGGAGGCCCTGGTGGCGGCGGCGCGTGGGGCCGACGGGGCCTCCGCCCGCGCGGCCCTCGACGCCCTGATCAAGGAGCCCGACGCCGAGATCATCGACCTGCTCATCGAGCTGACGCAGCACCGCGATCCGGCCCGGCGCATCCTGGCCCTGCGCTGCCTCAAGCGCTGCGCCCCCCGCGAGGTGTACCTGGACGCGGCCGTCCCCTTCCTCGACGACCCCCGCCCGGACGTGCAGCGGTCGGTCATCCGCGCCCTCGCCCACGCCCGCCACCCCGGCGCCCTGCGGGGCATCGTCGAGCTGCTGCAGCACCGGCAGCGCTCCGTCCGCCAGGCCGCCGCCGACGGCCTGGAGCTCTATGGCGACGACGCCCTCTCCACCCTGCGCCGCGCCCACCGCCGCGCGCGCCCCGACCGGCGCGAGGCCTTCGGGCGGGTGATCGAGGCCATCCAGCAGCAGGCTCCCGGGCCGCCGCCGACCCACCCGCCCGAGGCGCCGGCGGCGGACGATTGACCCCACCGACCCCGCGCGGTCATCCTGCCCCCCCATGAAGGCCCCCACCGACCGCCGCCCGCGCCGCGTCCCGAGCCAGCGCCCGGGCCCCGAGGGCGGCAAGCGCGACCAGAACCGGCAGGAGCAGGTGAACCGCATCTGCGCCGCGGCCGCCGGCCTGATGCTGGCGGGGGGCATCGAGGGCGTGACCATCGACGCCATCTGCCGGGCCGCTGGCATCGCAAAGGGCAGCTTTTACCGGTACTTCGCCGACAAGGCCGAGCTGGTGGCCGCCATCATCGAGCCCCTCGCCACCGCCGCCCGCGCCGCCATCGCCACCTGCGAGGCCAGCATCGTGGCGGCCCGCGACTTCGACGCCCTGCTCGCCGCCTACGCCACCTTCGTCATGCGCCTGGCCCCGGTCCTGGTGGCCGAGCGCGACGCCGTCCAGCTCTACCTGCAGGAGAGCCGCGCCCCCGGCGTCGGCGCCCGGGCCCCGGTGCGCGCCCTGGCCGACGAGTTCGGCGCCACCGCCGAGCGCCTCACCCTGCCCGCCCAGGCCCACGGCCTGCTGCGCGCCCTGCCCGCCTCCGTCACCGGCCGGGCCGTCGTGGGGGCCGTGGAGCGGCTGGCCTTCGACGTCGGCGCCGGGGCCATCCCCCTCGATCCCGCCCAGGTGGGCGCCGCCCTCTTGTCCATGGTCTTCGACGGCCTGCGCGCCGGGCCGCCGTGAACGCGGCGCCGCTGACCGAGGGGAGCATCGTCCGCCCCCTCCTGCGCCTCGCCATCCCCTTCGCGGTCGGCAACCTGCTCAACCTCACGACGCTGGTGGTCGATCGCCTCTGGGTCGGCCGGGTGGGCACCGAGGCCCTGGCCGCCCTCGGCACCGCCAACGCCGCCCTCATGGTCTTCATGACCGTGAGCATGGGCATGTCGGTGGGCACCCTCGCCGGCGTCGCCCGGGCGACGGGCAGCCGCGACGCCCACCGGGCCGGCAGCTTCTTCCAGCAGGGCATGCTGCTCGCCTGGGCGCTCGGCCTCGTCTTCTTCCTCGCCTCGTGGTTCGCCCCGGCCGGGATCATCGGCTTCGTGGCCCCCGGCGGCGACCTGCACGGCCCCGCCACCGACTACCTGCAGATCTCCATGGGCGGCCTGCTGGTCTACGCCCCGCTGCAGACGCTGACCTTCGCCCTGCAGGGGGCCGGCGAGGCGCGGGTCGCGATGCGCCTGTCCGCCATCGCGCCCATCATCAACGCCCTCCTCGATCCCCTCTTCATCTTCGGCTTCGACCTCGGCGTGGCGGGGGCCGCCTGGGCCACCGTGACGGCCACCGCCATCGCGCTCGCGGTCGCCTGGCGCGCGGTCACCGCCCCGGGCCGCGCCATCCTGGCCACCGGCACCTTGCGCCTGGATGGGGCCATCCTGCGGCGCATCGCCTTCATCGGCTTCCCCGGTACCCTCGAGCACCTCGTCCGCAACGTCGCCTCGTTCGCCCTGGTGAAGCTCATCGCCGGCTTCGGCGCCGCCGTGCTGAGCGCCTACACCACCGCGATGGTCCTCCTGATGATGCTGATCTTCCCGGGCCTCGCCATCGGGCAGGCGACGTCGAGCCTCGTGGGCCAGAACCTGGGGGCCGGTCAGGCAGGGCGGGCCTGGCGCACGGCCTGGAGCGCGACCGCCCTCTACGCCACCTTCATGGTCGTGGTGGGCGGCCTCATCTACTTGTTCGCCGGTCCCCTCGTCGCCCTCTTCGACCCCAACCCCATCGTCGTGGCCGAGGGCCGCCGCCTGCTGCACATCGTGGTGCTCTGCTTCCCGCTGCTCGCGGTGGCCTTCGTGCTGTCCCGAGCGTTCGCCGGTGCGGGCAACACCCTGCCTGCCATGGCGGTCGCGGCGGTGGCGCACCTGGCCTGGCAGCTCCCCATGGTCCACTACCTGGGCCTCGCCTACGGCCCGGTGGGCGCCTGGTGGAGCATGTCGTCGGCCTTCATGGTGCACGGGCTCCTCGCGGCGGGGGTGTACATCGCCCGTCATCGCCCACGCGCAAGAAAATCGATTCGATAAAATCGTTTGATTTCATGGTGTTGTGCAAACCATGACATTCAGGTCATGCCGCCGCGAACTTTTTTTCGCAGTTCGTGCTAAGAAGGTGGGGTGCCCTGGTCACTGAGGGGGCATGAAGCGCAGCCGGGCTGCGCGGGTGGGTCGCAATGCCCCCTGGAATGTCCGCACGAGGTCTCCCCACGGCGCAATTCCGCGTCGTCCTCGTCGGGCATGGTCGCCTCGACAACCCCCCGGAGTCGAGAGACCGAACGCCGCTCCAGGGGGCACTTGGGGCCCATCGGCCAGCCGGCTTCTTCACCTCTTCGTGGCCCGTCCTGCGCGGGTGTATGCTCCGCAGCGACGGCGCGGAGAGGTGGGTGATGAGATTTCGCGAGGTGCTGGTGCTGGGGCTGCTCCTGGGAGCGTGCTCCCGCCATCCCACCAGCGAGCGAACCCCCGACGCCGCCGCCCACTCCCCCCACGAGGCGGCGGCGTCGGCTCCCCCCCCTGCTGCCGCGCCCGTCCCGCCCGGTGTGCCCGCCGCGCCCGCCACGGGCACGTCGCCCGGCCCTGAAGTCTGCGCCGACTGCCACCCCGATGAGACCGAGGGCTACCTGGCCACGGGCATGGGTCGCTCGCTCTACCCGCCCCAGAGCCGCCCCCCCATCGAGGACTTCAGCCGCGCCACCGTGACCAACGGCCCCCTCGTCTACCGCGCCTACATCGACGAGACCGGCCGCTGGTGGCAGGAGGAGACCTACCCCGGCACGCCGTACCGCCGACGCGTCGAGGTGACGCACGTCATCGGCTCCGGCAACCACACCCGGTCCTACCTGGGCCTCGTCGAGGGCGAGGTGGTGGAGCTGCCGCTCACCTGGTACTCGCGTCGCAAGATCTGGGACATGAGCCCGGGCTACGAGGGCGGCGGCAACCAGCGCTTCACGCGGCCCATCAAGCCCGACTGCCTCTTCTGCCACAACGACCTGGCGCCGAGCCGGCCCGACCGGCGCGCGGCCTACACCGCGCCCCTGCCCAGCGGCATCACCTGCGCCCGCTGCCATGGCGACGCCACGGCCCATGTGGCCGAGCGCACGGCCGGCAAGGGGCCGGCAGCGGGGGAGGCGGATCCCAGCATCCTCAACCCGCGCCGGCTCGATCCCGTCCGCCGGGTGCAGGTCTGCCAGCAGTGCCACCTGCAGGGGGAGGAGCGCGTGCTGCTGCCGGGGCAGCGCTGGGACGCCTACGATCCGCGCACGCCGCTGCCGTCCTACCTCTCCATCTTCGTCTACGCCAACGCGGGCGGGACGGACTTCAGCATCGCCAGCCACGGCCACCGCCTCTCGCTGTCGCGGTGCGCGACGGGCACGCCGGGCGGGCTGCCGTGCACGACCTGCCACGACCCTCACAAGGTCGACGGCGGGCGGGCGGCGCGAGACGCCTGCCTGGGCTGCCACAAGGTCGAGGACTGCGGCGACGCCCATGGCGCGAAGGACCAGCCCTGCGCCCGCTGCCACATGAAGCAGGGCGACACGAGCGACATCCCGCATGTGACGTTCACGGATCACTTCATCCGCCGCCGGGTGGACGAGGCGCCCAGCAAGCCGGCGCTGCCCCTCGACTTGATCGACGCGCTCGCCGAGCACCGGGACGCCCCCGCGCAGTCGCGCGACGAGGCCCTGATGCGGCTCGCCATCGCCCACGCCCGCCTGTGGCGGTTCGGGGGGCACGAGCAGCACCTCGTCGAGGCGCACCAGCGCCTGCGCGACGCGCTGGCCCGCCTGCCCAACGCGGTGGACGGGTGGCTGGAGCTGGCCCCGGTGCTGGGGCGGATGGGCGACCTGCCCGGGGCGGCCCGGGCCTTCGAGCGGGTGGAGGCGCTGACGCCCGGGGCCGCGCTCTTCCGGCCCGACCAGGCGGAAGTCCTTGAAAACCTGGGGGATCTCGTCGGCGCGGAGCGGACGCTGCGCAAGGCCATCGCCCTCGACCCCACCAACCGGGTCGCGGTCGGGAACCTGGCGAACGTGCTGCAGAAGCAGGGGCGGCTCGACGACGCCGAGGCGCTCTATGCCCGGGCCGAGGCGCTGGCCCCCGAGGAGGCCCTGACGGCGCTGAACCGGGGCTACAACAGCTTGCAGCGTGGGCAGCCGGCGGAGGCCGAGCGGTGGTTCCAGGCGGCGGAGGCCCGGGATCCCGCCAACCCGCGGGGGCTCTTCGGCCTGGGCCTGCTGGCGATGCAGGGCGGTCGGCCGGCCGAGGCGCGCGCGCACTTCGACCAGGCCCTGGCCCGCCAGCCCGACTTCACCGACGGCCTGTGGATGCGGGGTCGGCTGGCTTCCCAGCAGGGGGATCTGGTGGTGGCGCGGCGTGACCTGGAGAAGCTCATCACGATCGATCCGCAGCACGTCGGGGGCTACCTGGATCTCGCCGAGGTCGAGGGCCGGGCGGGGTCGCCCGAGGCCCGCCGGCAGGTGCTCCAGCGGGGCCTCGCCGCCATGCCCGGACACCCCGCGCTGCGCCAGGCGTTGAATGCCCCGTGAACCGCGCCGGTCTGCGGCGCGGCTCACCCGCTGGTTGCACGGTGCCGCGGCCCGGTGCTAACCCAGTCCAGAGTTCGAGCTTGAGGAGGTGCCCATGCGTCCGGCCATTGTCTTGAGCGTGCTGACGCTCTTCGCCGCCGGTCCGGCGTCCGCAGACCGCTGGGCGGGCAAGAAGGGCGACTGCGAAGAGGTCTTCCGCGCCTGGCGCACGCAGTCGGTGGATCGGCTGCGCGACTGCGTGATGACGTGGGAGATGTACCGCGACATCTCCAAGGTGGACGCCGACCAGCGGGCGATGGTCCGCGAGCCCTTCGACAAGCTGTACCAGGAGGGGGACAAGCGCGACGCCGTGATGGCGCTGTCGGCCCTCAAGAAGCTGGGCCTGCGGCCCACGAAGCTGCGCAACGAGGCCGCCCCCCGCGATGACCGGGAGCGCGACGGCCGGGTGGTGGATCGCGATCCGCCGCCGGAGGTCCGCAAGGTGCAGCCCGTCACGGCCGCGCCGGTGGTGGAGCGGCGCGTGGACGCCGCCGAGGCGCGGGCCGCCTACCAGCGAGGCATCTCGTTCTTCAAGTCGGGCCAGCTCCCCGAGGCGCTCAGCGAGTTCCTCATCTCGGCCGACGCCGATCCCACCTACCCGCAGCCCCTCTACATGGCGGCGCAGACGTATGTGCGGCTGCGCAAGGCGGCCCCCGCGGTGGAGCTGCTGGCCCGGATGAAGGCGCTCAACAGCGGGCTGGCCCGGCAGCTCCTCTTCCAGGCGGCCAGCGACCAGGGCTTCCTGCCGCTGCACGGCGTCGAGGCCTTCAAGAGCCTGACGGGCGTGGCCGTCATCCAGCTCCTCAACGCCAGCGGCCCCGAGGCCGACAAGGCCATCCGCGACATGGCGAAGCGGCTGGAGAAGGCGGGCATGCCGGTGGCCTCCATCTCGGCCGATCGCACCCGCCGCGAGAACACCTACGTCTACATGAAGCCCGGCTACGAGCAGCAGGGCGAGCGCGTCCGCCGCGAGCTGAACCTGGGCCTCGTGCACAAGCGGGCCATCGACTGGCCGAGCGAGTTCGACGTGGTGGTGGCCTACGGCAGCCCGGTGAAGAAGGAGTGGGTCGACGACGAGGCCGAGAAGGCCGGCAAGGCGGAAGATCCCAAGAAGAAAGAGAAAGAGGACGAGGCGCGCCAGGCGGCCGAGGACGCGGCCAAGGCCAAGGAAGACATGAAGAAGAAGCTGCAGATGCTCCAGATGCTGCAGGAGATGGACGCCGCCAAGGACGCCGAGGACGGGGCCAAGGACACGGCCAACGTCCTGCCCCCGCCCTGATCCGGGCCGATTTCGCGAAAAATCGCCGAGGCTGGAACCCGAGGTAGAGGCTGCGGTCCAATGGACCGGTTCGCCCCGGGGAGAAGCCGCCATCCGCCTCGTCACCGCCACCACGCTGGTCGTCGGTCTGCTCTGCGCGCTCGGCTGCGAGACGGAGGAGCTGCCGCCGCCGGCGTCGGAGGGGGTCTCGTACGTGGTGCCCTTCGGCGATGTGTCGCCCGCCGAGCTCTCCCGCGCCCGCTGGGCCCTCGAGGTGGCGACGCGCCGGCCGGTGGTGGTGCTGCCGCGCCAGCCCGTGCCCCGCGAGGCCGGCGCCGAGACGGACCAGGCGGTCGACTTCCTCGACGCCCTCATCCTGGCGCCCCCGCCCGACACCTTCCGCATCCTGGGGCTGACGTCCGCGCCGCTCATGGCCGAGGGCGAGCCCGTCATCGGCTACTCGCGCATCGGCGAGCGCGCCCTCGTCTACTCCACGCACCTGCTGCCCCGGTACGCCACCGAGGCCGTCCGCCGGGGCCAGGCGCGGCGCATCATCGTGCACGAGCTCGGGCACACCTACGGCGCCCTGCACTGCGACCAGAGCTGTGTGATGCGGGACGCGGAGTCGGGGCATGGCCTCGACGAGCTGCCGCTGCACTACTGCCCCGAGCACCGCGCCATGGCGGAGGAGGCCCTGAAGGAGGGGCCGCTGCACCCCAACGCCCTCGTCCGCCTGGGCGCGGAGCGCATGCGCCTGGGGGCCTGGACGGAGGCCATCGCGGCCTACCGGCAAGCCCTGCGCCACTCGCCCTGGGATTACAAGGCGCGCACGGCCATGGGGGTCGCCCTCATGGCGCGGGGCGAGCTGACCGCGGCGGAGGAGGCCTTCATCACGGCGAGCCGCTCGGCGCCGCGCGCGGCCCAGCCCTACTACGCCCGCGCGGTGCTCTACGCCGCCGGCGTGGCGCCCCACCGCGCGCCCGTCTTCCTGGAGGCCGCGGTCGGCCGCGACGACGATCCGCGCCGCGCCCACCGGGCGGCTGGCATCCTGTACCAGGAGCTGCTGGAGGACGAAGCCCAGGCGGCCCGGCACTTCCAGGCCCACGTCAGCGCCGGCGGGCGCGATCCCGACGTCATCGCCCGGCTCGTCTACCTCATCCAGCCGACGACGCTCACGTTCAACGAGCCCGAGACCATCATCGCCCGGTGGTCGCCCGAGCTCGGCCTGGAGGTGGCGTACCTGCCGCCCCGGACGGCGGCGGCCGCGCCCGCGCCCTGACGATCAGGTCTGGTTCGACTGCGCTTCGAGGAGCTGGGCCTGGTTGGCCTCGCGGACGGGGTCGATGACCGCGTCCATGTCCCCCTCGATGATGCTGTCGAGGCGGTACAGGGTCAGCCCGATGCGGTGATCGGTGACCCGGTTCTGCGGGAAGTTGTACGTGCGGATGCGGTCGGAGCGGTCCCCCGAGCCGATCATGGTGCGCCGGGCGTCGGCGCGCTCCTCGTGGGCCTCCGCCTCCATCTTGTCGAGGAGGCGGGCGCGCAGCACCTGCATGGCCTTGGCCTTGTTCTTGTGCTGGCTCTTCTCGTCCTGGCACGACACGACGAGGCCCGAGGGGATGTGGGTGATGCGCACGGCGCTGTCCGTGGTGTTCACGCTCTGCCCGCCGGGCCCGCGAGCCCGGAAGACCTCGATCCGCAGATCGTTGGCGTTGATGTCCACCTCCACCTCGTCGGCCTCGGGCATCACCGCCACGGTGCAGGCCGACGTGTGGATGCGCCCCTGGCTCTCGGTGGCCGGCACGCGCTGCACGCGGTGCCCGCCGGCCTCGAACTTCAGGGTGCTGTAGACCCGATCCCCCGTGATGACCGCCACGACCTCCTTGTAGCCGCCGGCGTCGCTGTCGGAGGCGTTGAGGGTGTCGACGGTCCAGCGCTTCCGCTCGGCGAACCGCAGGTACATGCGGAAGAGGTCGGCGGCGAAGAGCTTGGCCTCCTCGCCGCCCGTCCCCGCGCGGATCTCGAGCACCACGCCGCGCTCGTCGTTGGGGTCCTGCGGGAGGAGGAGCAGGCGGACCTCGCGGTCGAGCCGATCCTCCTCCTCCACCAGGGCGTCCACCTCGGCCTGGGCCAGCTCCGCCATCTCCGGGTCGTCGGCCTCGGCCAGCTCACGGGCGCCGACCAGCTCCTCGCGGACCTGGGTCAGGCGCTGCCACGCGCGGACGAGGGGCTCCAGCTTCCCGACTTCCTTGGCGATCTTCTGGTACTCGCCCGGGATGTCGTAGATGGCGGGATCCGACAGCCGGGCTGCCAGCTCGTCGTGGTGCCGGCAAATGGCGTCGAGGCGTTCGAACATCGGGGGGATCCCTGTGGAGGGGTGGTGCCTGGGCTCAGCCGCCCATGGCCTCCAGGAACTCACCGTTCGACTCGGTCTTGGCGATCTTGTCGAGCATGAACTCCATGGAGTCCACCACGTTGAGCGGGTGCAGGAGCTGGCGCAGGATCCACACGCGGTTGAGGTGGCTCTCGGGCATGAGGAGCTCCTCCTTCCGGGTGCCGGACTTGTTGATGTCCAGGCAGGGGAAGATGCGCTTCTCCATCAGCTTGCGGTCCAGGTGGAGCTCGCTGTTGCCGGTGCCCTTGAACTCCTCGAAGATCACCTCATCCATCCGGCTGCCGGTGTCGATCAGCGCGGTGGCGATGATGGTGAGGCTGCCGCCCTCCTCGATGTTGCGGGCGGCGCCGAAGAAGCGCTTGGGCTTGTGCAGGGCGTTGGAGTCCACACCACCGGAGAGGATCTTGCCCGAGGGCGGGACCACGGTGTTGTAGGCGCGCGCCAGGCGGGTGATGGAGTCGAGGAGGATGACGACATCCTTCTTGTGCTCCACCAGGCGCTTGGCCTTCTCGATGACCATCTCGGCCACCTGGACGTGGCGCTGGGCGGGCTCGTCGAACGTCGAGCTGACGACCTCGCCCTCCACCGACCGCTCCATGTCGGTCACTTCCTCAGGCCGCTCGTCGATGAGCAGCACGATGAGGTAGACCTCGGGGTGGTTGTGCACGATGGCGTTGGCGATGTTCTGCATCAGGACCGTCTTGCCGGCGCGGGGCGGCGAGACGATGAGGGCGCGCTGGCCCTTCCCGATGGGGCAGAGCAGGTCGACGATGCGGGTGCTGAAGTTCTTGGGGTGGTACTCCAGCTGGAGCCGCTCGTCGGGGTACAGCGGGGTCAGGTTGTCGAAGAGGATCTTGTTCTTGGCCGCCTCGGGCTCCTCGAAGTTGATCGTCTCGACCTTGAGCAGCGCGAAGTAGCGCTCGCTGTCCTTGGGCGGCCGGATCTGGCCGCTGATCGTGTCGCCCGTCCGCAGGCCGAAGCGGCGGATCTGGGAGGGCGAGACGTAGATGTCGTCGGGCCCGGGCAGGTAGTTGTAGTCGGGCGCACGCAGGAAGCCGAAGCCGTCCGGGAGGATCTCCAGGACGCCCTCGCCGAAGATCGGCTCGTTCTTCTTGGTCTGCTCGTTGAGGAGGGCGAAGATCAGCTCCTGCTTGCGCAGGCCGGCCGAGTTCTCGATGCCCATCTCGCGGGCCATGGCCGCGAGTTCACCGATCTTGAGCTGCTTCAGCTCTTTGAGATTCATGGTCTCCCTCTGCGCGAGCCGTCCTGGGCACTCGCTCTGGACTCTTGGAGTCCACGGGTGGAAGGGCACTGGACGGCGGGGCTGGTCCTCAGGGGTTCATCCGGTCGGGCCGGAATCGTGAAGTAGGAACGTGGAACGGAAAAGGCGGGATGCGGGAGACATCCCAGGACGGCCGGCACGCTAGCGACGTGTCGTGGGTTCTGTCAAGCTCTTGCGAGACGTCGGAGTCGAGAGATGATCCACAAGCCCGGGTGTCTGGTCCTCACCGGGGGCTCGCTGCGGCTCGCGGTGACCGCCGAGCAGGTGGTGGCGGTGTTCCCGCTCGACACCATCACCCCGCTGCCGGGCATGCCCGGCTGGGTCCTGGGCCTGGCCCGCCACGCGGGCCGCATGCTCGTGGTCGTCGATCCCGGCCTGCTGGCCGGGCGACCGGCGGGGGGCGGGGGTCTGGCGGTGCACCTGGCGGCGGACGTCGAGCTGGCGCTGACGGTGGCCGGCGTCGAGGCGGCGAGCTCCCCCGCCGACCAGCCCGGCCCCAGCCCGGCGAGCTGGCTGGTGCCCGGCGTTGATGATCAGCAGCGCGTGGTGTACCGCCTCGACGTGCCAGGGCTCGTCGCCGCCGTGCGCACCCCCCTCAAAAGATCGACCGCGCCGGCCGCAGCCCGATGACGGACGAGCGGAAGCCCGGCCGCGGGCGGTAGCGGTTCGCCGCCCGGCAGAACCGCGCGTCGCGGAACCACCCACAGCCCTTCGTGACCCGGCGATCCGCGTCCGCCGCCCCGCGCGGGTCCACCGCGAGGGCCTCCGCGTGGGGCCCGTAGCCGTCCCCCGTCCACTCCCAGACGTTCCCGATCATGTCGTAGAACCCCAGTGGATTCGCCAGCTTGCGGGCGACGGGGTGGGTGCCGCAGGTGGCGGCCGGGTGCTGCATCTTCGTGGGCTCGGGGCAGGGGAGCCCGCCGGGCAGGCCACTGTTGCCGCTGTACCAGGCGATGGGATCGAGGCGAGGCGCGTGGCGGACGTCCACCAGCTCCAGCGGCCCCGCCCAGGTGGCCGTCGGGGCGCCGGCGCGGGCGGCGTGCTCCCACTCGGCCTCGCTGGGCAGGCGGTAGCCGGCGCAGGCGGGGCCGGCGTCATCCACGGCCTCGCAGGTGAAGGGCGTCGGCGTCCCCGCGGCGGTGCACCCGCGCAGCGTGTAGCAGGCCGGCAGGCCTTCCAGCGCGGAGAGGGCGTTGAGGTACCGCAGGGCGTCGTACCAGGTGATCATCTCGACGGGCCGATCGGCGCCGTCGGCCGCGAAGCGCGCCGGCCGCTCGCCCAGCACGCTCGCCCACTGCGCCTGCGTCACCTCCGTCTCGCCCAGGTAGTACGCCCGGGTCAGGGTGACCTGGTGGGCCGCCTCGTCCGCCGCCCGGCCCACCTCGTCGGGGGGGCTGCCCATCACGAACGTGCCGGCGGGCACGGGCAGCATGGCGGGGCGCGCGGCGGTGGCGGCCAGGGGCGCCGGCGCGGGGCGGCCGGCGTCGGGCCAGACGGGCGGCGTCGGGATGGGCGGCTGCGTCGTGAGGGCCGCCGCGACGGGCCCCGTCACGGTCGCGTCCGGGACCACCGGCGTCGGCCCCAGCCGCACCAGCGCGAAGAAGAGCGCGGCGGCGGCGGCCGCGACGGCCAGGCCGATCCACGGACCGCGCGGCCGGCCGGGCCGGGGCAGGGGCGTCACGGGGTGCTCGCCCGTGGGCGCGTCGACCGGGGGCGGCGCCAGCCGGGGCACGACCTCGGCCACCGCGGGCGCCCCGGCGCCGGCCGCCTCCAGCAGGCCCTCCAGGGGGGCGAGGACGTCGGCGTGGAAGCGCGCGGCGGCGGCGCCATCGCCCAGCAGCGGCCCCGCCAGGCGCAGCAGGTCGTGCGGGAGACGCCGAGCCACCTCCACCTCGGCGGCCACCTCCTCGGCGCTGGGGGCCGGCGCGCCGTCGAACAGCCACCCGCAGAGGCGGGCGGTGAGATCGGCCGGCGCGGCGGTGTGCCAGGGCGCGAGCAGCGCCGCGGCCGCGGGGCCGGGCACCACGGAGGCCAGCCACGCCGCCCTGGTCGCCTCCGGCGCCGCCGCGAGGCCCCCCTCCACCAGCTCGGCCAGCAGGTCGGCGGCCTCGGGATCGGCGGCCAGCTCGTCGAGCAGGCGCACGGCCTCGGCGAAGACGTCGGCGTCGAGCGGCGGGGCGGCCCCGTCGCCGTACAGCCAGCCGGTGAGGGCGTCGAGGGCGCTCACCGGGCCAGCGTCCGCAGGTGCTGGCGCAGGCGGGCCTCGCGCTCGACGGGTCGCCTCGGGGGAGGCGTGGCCGGGGCCGGCACGGGCCACGCGCTGGCGCGCAGGTCCTCGAAGACCTCGTGCGCCGGGCCCTCGGCGGCCAGCCAGGCCCGGACGACGTCGGCCCAGGGTCGGGGGCCGCCGGCCCCGTCGAGCGTCCGGCTGGCCTCGCCGGGCAGGCCCAGGGCCATGGTCGCCAGCAGGAACGCCACGGCCCGGGCGTCCAGGGCGCCGGCGCTGGCGCCCTCGGGGCCACCGGCCTCGGCCAGCGTCCGCAAGAGGGCCGCGCGCCGCGCCTCCTCCCAGCGCTGGAGCCGCAGACACCGCGCGACGAGGGGGCCCGCGGCGCCCACCGCCCACCGCGTCGGCAGGGCGGCGCGGAACTGGTCCGGGCCGAGGTTGAACAGCCAGAGCAGCGCCAGCAGCTCGGGATCATCCGGGGGCGGGGCCTGGCGGCGGGCGTCGGGCGGCACCCCGGCCGCGGCCTCCAGGAACGGATCGGGGCCGTCGCGCAGGGCCAGCAAGCCCACGAGGCCGCGGGTGCGGTCGTCGGGGCGGCCCGGGTTCGGGGGGCGGACCCAGGGCGCCGCCTCGCCCGTCAGGCCGTGCAGCACGCCCATGCAGCGGGTGTGGTGGTAGTTGGCCGACGCCACCCGCGCCAGGTCGCCGCCGCTGATGCGCCAGGCCTCGCCCGCGCCGAGGGCGGGGGCCAGCCACAGGAACAACAGCTCCTGGGGGCTCAGCTTCTCGTCGTCGATGGCCCGGCGCAGGGCGTCGAAGAGCGCGTGCCACTGGGCGCGTGTGGCCAGCCGATCTTCGACGGCCGGCGTGTCGTCGGCCACGGGCGTCGCGTCGTCGAGGGCCTCCTCGCGCGGGCCCGCCAGGGTGGTCAGGGTGAGGTTGCGGCCGGCGGTGAGGGCGACGCGCTCCAGCTCCTCGGGGGGCAGGGGGGCGTAGGCGGCGATCAGCCGCGGCTCCAGGAACCGGGCCACCACGGCCTGCGCGGCCTCCTCGCCGTCTCGCCGCGCCGCCAGGCGGCCGTGCATCCCGGCCAGGACGGCGTCCCAGCGCCGCAGGTTGCTCATGGCCTGCCGGGCCCGGGCCAGGGCCTCGTCCTCGGGCACCACGAAGAAGAAGGCCTCCTCCACCCGCTCGAAGAAGGCCGCCACGGCCCCGGCGGCGTCGCGCACCCCGGCCCGCCGCAGGTAGGGGCCGGGATCCCCGGCGGCGGCGTCCGTCAGCGCCCCGAGCAGGCGCCGACGAAAGGCCCCGTCCGCCCGCCGCGCGGCGGCGTGGGCCAGGGCGGTGCCCACGTCCTGGATGGCCGAGGGGCGCAGCTCCGCCACCGTGAGGACGGTGTCCCAGGCCAGCAGCGCCGGGCCCGCGAGGCCGGCCTCCAGGGCCTCGATGTGGTTGAGGCGCCGCAGGTGCCGCCGGGCGACGGGATCGTCGCTGGCCGCGGCCGCCGGGCGGGCGGCGCGCCAGGCCTCGAGGAGCGCGGCCGTCAGCGCCCGGCGCTGGTCGCGGGGGGTGGCGTCGGGGACCTCGACGTAGCGGCGCCAGGCGTCCTCGAGCAGGGCCGTGCGCAGCGCAGAGCGACGGGGATCCGGCGCCTCGCCGGCGTCGAGGAGGGCGCCCAGGCGGCGGGCGCGCAGGCGGAGCTGGGCGAGCTGGTCGTGCACCGCGCCATCATGGCGGATGCGAGCGGCGGGGTCATGGGCCATGGCGGATCCTCCCGCGGGGAGAACGGACGGCCGCGGGCGGATGGAAGAAGAAGCCGGTCAGGGGGTCGGGCGGACGTCGAACTCGAGCAGGCCCGCGCTCAGCAAGTCGGCGTGCTGCAAGCGATATCCGTCGACGGGGGCGCCGCCGAGGTGCACCCCGCGGACGTAGCGCCAGGCGTCGCTGGCCCCGGGCGCCTGGATGACGAGCGTGCCCGCGGCGGTGTCCACCTCGGCCCGCGGGAAGAGGGGGCTGCCCAGGAGGTACTGGTCCGAGCCGGCCACCGGGTAGAGGCCGAGGGCGCTGAAGAGGTACCAGCTCGACAGGGTGCCGCCGTCGTCGTTGCCCGGCAGGCCGGCGGGGGTGTCCTGGTAGACGCGCCCCTGGATGGTGCGCAGCCAGTCCGCCAGATCGGTGGGCCGCTCGGCGGCGTGCCACAGGTAGACGGTGTGCAGCGTCGGCTCGTTGCCGTGCCAGTAGTAGAGGTCGGGGGTGGTGGGGTTGTAGAGCCCGTCGCCCAGCCCCGACCGCTGGAAGTAGATCTGCAGCGCGTCGCCCAGGGCGGCCGGCCCGCCGAAGAGGGCGGCCAGCCCCTCGGGATCCTGGAGGCCCGAGAAGCGCCAGTGCCACGCGCTCCCCTCCACGTACGGCCCCTCGCCCATGTAGACGCGCCGCTCCTGCACGGGCTGGAAGGCGCCGTCCGCCGTCCGCGGGGCGAAGAACCCCTGCGCCGGATCGAAGAGGTGGTGGTGGTTCTGGCCGCGCACCGCCAGGGCGTCCGCCTCGGGGCGGCCCAGCCGGCGCGCCAGCCCGGCCAGCGCCCAGTCGGAGTACGCGAACTCGAGGGTGTTGGAGACGGCCTTGTCGTACTCGTCGGTGGGCAGCCAGCCCCGCGCCAGGTACTCGGCCATCCCCGTCCGGCCGCCGAAGCGCGCGCCCTCGGGCGGCGGCCCCCCGGCGGTGCGCCAGAGCGCGTCGAAGGCGGCGTCGTAGTCGATGCCGTCGATGCCCTTCGCCGCGCTGCCGGCGAACAGCAGATCGGCGCTCGTCCCGATCATGCTGCCGCCGTAGCTCAGGCCGGCCGGCCAGCGCGGCACGACGCCCCCGTCCTCCGCCATGCGCAGGAGCGAGCGCAGGCAGTCCCGCTGGATCTCGGGGGCCATCAGCACGTACCAGGGGTGCAGCGTGCGGAACGTGTCCCAGAGAGAAAGGTCAGTGTAATAGGGATGTTGCGTCTCGTGGACCTCACCGTCGAGGCCCCGGTACCGCCCCCCCTCGTCCAGCCGGGTGGGCATCGTGAAGCTGTGGTAGAGGGCGGTGTAGAAGGTGCGCTGCTGGGCCTCGGTGCCGCCGCCGATGCGCACGCGGCCGATCAGATCCGCCCAGGCGGCGCGCGTCTCGGCGGCCACGTCCTCGAGGGGCCGGCGATCCACCTCGGCCAGGTTGGCGATGGCCTCGGCCGGGCCGATGTACGACACGCCCACGCGCAGCTCCACCACGCCCCCGTCGGGCACGTCGAAGCCCAGGCCGGCGCCGGCCACGTCCCCCTGGGCGCTGCCCGCCCCGCGCTGGAGGCCGTCGGCGTCCCAGACGAAGGCGTCGATGGGCGACTGGTCCGCGCGGGCCGCGAAGTAGAGCGTGAACGGGCGGGTGCGCCCGGTGAGGGGGCCGCGGTAGGTGACCTGGCCGTCGACGCCGGTGCCGTTGAAGACCACCCGGGCGTCCTCGACGCCGCGGTCGGCGGCGCTCGCGGCGGCGTCGATGAGCAGGTGGACGCGGCCGCCCGTCCCGAAGCGGTAGCGGTGCACGCCGGCCCGGGTGGAGGCCGTCAGGGTGACGTCCACGTCCTGGGCGGGCAGGCGCACGTCGTAGCGGCCCGGGCTCGCGCGCTCCGTGGCCTTGTCCATGGCCGTGAACAGGCGACCGGGGGCGGCATCGTCGGCCAGCGCGTCGCGCCAGGGCAGCACGCGCACGTTGCCGTAGTCGATGACCCCCGTGCCCACGAAGTGGGTGTGGCTGAAGCCGCGCACGTCGGTGTCATCGAAGTGGTAGCCGCTGAAGTGGTGGAAGTCGGGGTGCGCGCCGCCGCGCGTGGTGTCGGGGCCGAGGCGGACCATGCCCAGGGGCACCTGGGCGGCCGGCGTCTGGGCCGCGTAGTTGAAGCCCACGCCCCCCGTCCCGATGAAGAGATCGATGAGGTCCATGGCGTCGGCGGCCTCGATGCGGGGGGGGAGGGGAGGGACGTCCTCGCCGCCGCCCGCGCCCGCCATGCCGGCGTCCGGGCCACCCCCGGCGCCGCCGCCGCCCACGCCGCCCATGCCGGCCGCCCCCCCGGCGCCGCCCACGCCGCCCGCTCCCCCGGCGGCGCCGACGTCCGCGAGGCCGGGCGTGCCGCCGCCCCCGTCCGGGGCCTGGCCCACGCGGCCGCCCTCGTCGTCACAGGCCCAGAGGGCGGCGGCCAGCGCCACCAGCGTCGTCAGGCGATGCATCGGCCCACCTCCGCTTCCACCGACTCCGGGGCCGACGGGAGCGCCCGCGTCAGCACCTCATGGCCCGTCGCCGTCACCAGCACGTCGTCCTCGATGCGGATGCCCCGCACGTCGCTGAACCGGGCCAGCGCGCTGCGCACCAGCCGATCGCCCGCCCGCGCGGTGCGCGCGTCGTCGGCCAGCAGCGCCGGGACCTGGTAGAAGCCCGGCTCGATGGTCACCGCCATGCCGGGCTGCAGGTCCCGGTCGAGGCGCAGGTAGCCCAGGCCGAAGCGCCCCGAGCGCGTGCGCCCCGGCGCGTACCCGGCCCGATCCCCCAGGTCCTCCATGTCGTGCACGTCCAGGCCCAGCAAGTGCCCGATTCCATGGGGGAAAAACAGCGCGTGCACGTCGTCCTCCACCAGGCCGTCCACGTCGCCGCGCAGGATGCCCAGGTCGACGAGGCCTTCGGTCAGCCGCCGCGCGGCCGCCAGGTGCACGTCGCGGTACCGGACGCCGGGGGCGACGCGGTCGATGGCGGCGGCCTGGGCGGCCAGCACCACCTCGTAGACGGCGCGCTGCGTGGGCGAGAACCGGCCCGAGACCGGCCACGTCCGCGTCACGTCCCCCGCGTAGCCCGTGCGCGTCTCGGCGCCCACGTCGGCCAGCAGCAGATCCCCCGCCGCCAGCACCCCGTCGTGGTGCTCGTTGTGCAGCACCTCGCCGTGGACGGAGACGATGGAGCCGTAGGCGGTGCCCATGCCCCGGCGGCCCAGGGCGGCCTCCATCTCGGCGCGGACGGCCCACTCGCGGCGGCCGGGCGCGGTGTGCCCCATGCCGGCCAGGTGGGCGGCGACGGTGGCCGCCGCCGCGTCGCGCAGCTCGGCGATGGCGGCCTCGTCGTGCACGAGCCGCGACGCGATGAGGGCGTCGGCCAGCCGCGCGTCGGCCTCGGCGTCCCGCGCCCACGCGCCCTGATCGCTTCGGGTGGCGGCGTCCTGGGCCGTCACGGTGGCCGGGGCGCGGTCACCCACCGCCCGGGCCAGGGCCTCCAGCGGGCGGACGGCCAGGCCGAGCTGCTCGGCCAGGGCGCCCGGCCCCGGCACCGGGCCGTGCCAGAGGGCGTCGTCAGGCCCGGGCGTCGGCACGTAGAGCGTCGCCTCGCCATCCAGCAGCAGCCACGCGCCGGGCAGCGCCGCGCCGACCAGGTGCAGGAAGTGGCTGCTGGCCCGAAACGGGTGGCGGTTGGCCGGATAGTTGCGCGGCGCCGCCTGCCCGGCGGGCAGGAGCGCCGGGCCCTCCAGGTCCCTCAACACCCCCGCGCGTCGCGCCGCGCAGGCTCGAAAGAGCCCTGCGGACGCGCCTCCACCCTCGGCTTGCAGCATGTCGACCCCCTGTTCAGCGGCGCTCATCATAGCAGGGCGTTGTCCCGACGTTCGCCGGGCCGCTATAAGAAAGGCATCCTGGCCCCCACCCGGAGGGCGGCCCGGGCCAGCGCGTGCTCGCCCCATGGAGCGCGAAAAGGAGGACGGTGTGTCGCTGAAAGCCGAGACGGTGTGGATGGACGGGGAGCTACGGCCCTGGTCGGAGGCCACGGTCCACGTCATGACCCACACGCTGCACTACGGCTATGGCGTCTTCGAGGGCATCCGCGCCTACCAGCGCGCCGATGGCCAGAGCCACGTCTTCCGCCTGGGTGACCACATCCGCCGGCTGTTCGAGAGCGCCCACATCCTGGGCCTCGAGATCCCGTACGGCCCGGGTGACCTGGAGCAGGCCTGCGTGGCCACGCTCCAGGCCAACAAGTTCGCCACCGGCTACCTGCGGCCCATCGTGTTCCTGGGCAGCGAGGCCCTGGGCCTGGGGGCCCTGAGCAACCGCGTCCACACCGCCATCGCCGCCTGGCAGTGGGGGGCGTACCTGGGCGAAGAGGGCATGAAGGCCGGAATTCGCTGCAAGATCAGCTCTTTCAACCGACTGCACGTCAACGTGAACATGTCGAAGGGCAAGATTTGCGGCCAGTATGTCAACTCTGTCATAGCGAAGCGTGAGGCGCTCAAAGCGGGCTACGACGAGGCGATCATGCTCGACACGCAGGGCTACGTGGCCGAATGCACGGGCGAGAACCTCTTCATGGTCAAGCAGGGACGACTCATCACCGCGCCCTACGGCTCCAGCATCCTGGGCGGGATCACCCGCGACTCGGTCTTGTCGCTCGCCCGCGACCTGGATGTCGCGGTGGAAGAACGGCTTTTCACCCGCGACGAGCTGTATGTGGCCGATGAGGTCTTCCTGTGCGGGACGGCGGCGGAGGTCACGCCCGTGCGCGAGGTGGACGATCGCCGCATCGGCCCTGGCCGCCCCGGTGAAGTTACCCGTATGATCTCCAAGGCCTTTTTCGATACCCTCACCGGCAACGGCGCGGCCCACCCCGAGTGGCGCCACACCTACCAGGTGGGCTGACGCCGCCCGCCTCGGCCTGCCCCGTCACCCGGCGGCACGGTAATTGCTCACATTTCGGTCGTCGTCGCCCGCAAAGGAGCGCCCATGCCGACCGGAACCGAGTTCATTCGCGCCCTCGAGCATCACCGCGCCCGCACCCTCGCCAGCCGGTGCCCCGAACCCGAGCCCCTCTCCGATCAGCTCGTCGTCTCGTGGATCCACCATGACAACATGCTGGAGGGCCGCCTCTTCCGGCCCGAGGAGATCCTCGACGCCCTGGGCGACGAGGACGGCACCATGGATCGCTACCTCCACCCGCTGATGGAGGAGATTCGCCGGTACCGGGACGCCATCCGGCTGGTCTGGGACGTGGCCCACGAGGGGGACGAGGCGGTCAGCCTGGACAACCTCAAGGCCATCCACCGCTGCCTGACGCCGCGCTCGAAGGACCGGGGCGGGCTGTACCGCCAGACGTCCCCCGTGCACCGCGACTACTACCAGGCCATCTGCACCGCCGACAAAGTGCCCTACCACCTGCGCAAGCTCTTCGAGTTCATCCGCGCCGAGTGCGACGAGGCCTGCGACCCCATCTCCTTCGCCGCCGACGTGCACCACCGCCTGATGCACATCTACCCGTTCCGCCGGAACCCCGGCACCACGGCCCGGCTGTTCACGAACCTGCTGCTGCTCTCGCGCGGCTACCCGCCCGCCCTCATCACGTCCCACGCGCGGCAGGAGTACTACAACGCCCTGGCCTCGCCGGACTGCGGCGAGCTGACCCGCATCTTCCGGTCGTCGGTGGGCGTGTTCCTCAACGGCGGCGGCCTGAGCCTCGTCCGCGCCTGATCAGGGCGTCCACACCTCATCGAGCACCGACGCCCCCAGGGACGCGCAGCGCGGCCCCGTGAGCGTCTTGCGCAGCGTCGCCGCGTCGAGCTGGCTGGCCTTCTCGCGCCCGATCTTGAACCGCGCCTCGGGGATGGGGTCGCGCTGCTGCTGGTAGCGCCCGTCGGCGTCGGGCTGCACCCGCGTCTCCAGCCGATAGAAGATCAGGGTCACTGCCTGCAGGTCGGGCAGCGCCGCGAAGAGCGCGGGGGCCCCCTGGCTGTTGGCCAGCCGGCCCGCCAGGAGCCAGCGCGCGCCGTCGCAGAGGGCCTGCTCGCGCTGATCGGCGGGGACGGACCGCAGGAACCAGATCTCGAGCCGGCCCTGGCGCGCCACGATGCGCTCGGAGGCCTCGCGCCGATCCGGCGTGGTGACGAAGAGCCCGAGGTACCGCTGGACGGCCGCGGCCTCGTCGGCCGGCGGCGGCTCGACGGGCGGATCGGCGGCGGCCGCCAGGCCTGGCAGCGCCAGCGCGGCCAGAATCGGGAGACATCTCCGCATCCTTCGGGCTACCCTCACGGCATGCGTCCCCTGCTCGCGCTGGTCCTCTTCGGGGGCGTCGTCCACGCCGCTGACGACGCCGATCTCATCGCCCGCACCCGGGTGCGCCAGGGCTGGTACGTCGGGCCGTCGGTGGTGCGGGGCGGCCTCTCGTTCCGGGCCCCGACCGCCGCCATCGACACCCGCCTGGACGCGGTGCCCGCCGTGGCCCTGGGCGCCGACCTCTGGCCCGCCCCCGAGCTGGGCCTGCACCTGGCGCTGCACGTGGGCCTGGGCGCTGACGTGGGGGTGCCCGACTCGACGGCCACCATCGGCTACAACCTGCACCAGCTCGAGGCCGGCGGCCGCTACCGCTGGCACCTGGGGCCCCGGGCGGACGCGGTGTCCGTCCAGCTCGGGCTGGCCCTGCGGGGCACCATCCAGACGGCGCAGGTGCAGCGGCCCTCCTTCATCGTGGACCGCACGGCCCTGGGCCCCGAGGCCCAGGCGGCCCTCGTCTGGCCGGTGGCCGGGTGGCGCTGCTGGCTGTCGCTGCAGGCCCACGCCGGCCTGCCCTTCTTCGTGCGGGAGGGCCCGACCGACTCGGGCGACCCCCGGGGCTTCGTGACCTACGGCGGGCAGGCGGCGGTGGTGCTGGGCGTCACCCCGGCCTGGGCCGTCCAGGTGCAGGCCGACTGGCGCACCGTCGAGCTGGACTTCGCGGGCGAGGGCACCCGCACCGGCGGCGTCACCGACGCCGAGGTGAGCGACCAGTTCCTGACCGCCGACCTGCTGCTGCGCCGCGTTTTCTAGCCCCCTCACTTGAAGCACCCCTCGGGCGCCGGATCGCAGGCGACGTCCTGCGGGCGGGGATCCGCGTCGGCGTCCCAGGCGATCCAGGCCACCAGCTTCTGCCAGGCGCAGCCATCCTGCCGGATGCAGCCCGGCGGGAAGTGCTGGCTGGCGGTGTTCTCGGCCAGCACGCTCTGCAGGATGCGGCTCTGGGCCGGATCCTCGCGGTCGATGCGCGCCTTGACGCTCAGGTACGACGCCTCCAGGGCGGCCCCGTCCGTCGCCACCTTGATGGTCACGTCGCCCTGCCCGATGTCGTGGCAGCCCCCCGCCGGGCTGCAGCCCAGGCTCAGGAGCAGGGGCTGGATCTCCTCGGCGAAGTCATCCTGGCGGGGCCGCACCGCCAGGTCCGCGCGCTCGATCTCGCCGCAGCCGGCGAGGGCGACGAGCAGGAAAAGTGCCCTCATTCCGCGGGTTTCTCGTAGCCCATGCCCACGATGAAGAGCTCGACGCTCACGTCGCGGGTGGCCTGGGGCTTCACGCGCTTCACCTGCTGGAAGTGCCCCTCGACCGACTGCACGAAGGCGTTCAGCTCGCTGCCCTCGAAGGCCTTGCAGACGAACGAGCCCCCCGGCCGCAGCACGAGGAGGGCCAGGTCGAGGGCCCGGGCGCACAGGTCGATGGAGCGGACGTGGTCGGTGAACCGGTTGCCTGACGTGGACGGCGCCATGTCGCTCATGACCACGTCGAAGGGCCGGCCCCCGTCCATGAGCTCTTCGGGGGGCGTCTCGAAGATGTCGCCGCAGAGGATGCGGACGTGGGGGCCGCCCACGGCCGAGACGGGCTTCAGGTCGATGCCGACCACGGCGCCACCCGGGCCGACCTCCGTGGCCGCGTACTGCGTCCACGAGCCGGGCGCGCAGCCCAGGTCGAGGACGCGCTGGCCCCGGCGGAAGAGCCGGACCCGCCGGTTGATCTCCTGCAGCTTGTAGATGCTGCGGGCGCGGAAGCCCTCGGCCTTCGCCTTCCGCGCGTAGTGGTCCTGGTGCCGCTGCGCCATGGGGGCACGATGGCGCGGGAGGTGCGCGGTTGCAAGGCCGGTGACGCTCGTGGGGGCCGGGGCCGGGGGGCCGGTGAGGCGGGCGATGCGGGCCGCGATGGCGGCGCGGTCGGCGTCGGGCAGGCGCGGGCCCCGGGGGGTGGCGAGGCGGGCGCCCTCGCCGGCGCCGGGGGGGAGGCTGGCCGCCAGGACCTCCCGCTCGCGCCCGTCCTCGTGGATGAGCACCGCCCAGGGCGGCTCGATGCGGTCCACCGTCCACCACCCCAGGCCGAGGAGCAGCGCCATCATCGGGCGGGCTCCACCGGCCAGGCCCCGGCGGTGCCGACGATGAGCACCTGCTCCAGGGGCAGGTCGAGCAGGCCGGCGGCGGCGAAGAGCTGCTGGGCGACGGCCTGCTCGCGCTTGCGGGGCTGGCCGCCGGGGCGGACGGCCACGATCCACCACGGCGCCGCGCCGGGCAGGGCGAGGAGCCGGGCCATGAGGGCGCCGGCCCGGGTGGCGGGGCCCAGGGGCTCGCCGAGGGTGAGCGTGACGGGCGCCTCGGCGCTGCCGGGCCGGTAGCCCAGGATGGCCGTCGCCCCCGTGGGCACCTGCCCCCGCAGCAGCTCCAGGTGGCTGGCCAGCGGGTCGACGGGCTCCTGGGCCGGCTCGACGGGCCCGGCGCGCAGGGCCAGCTCGAAGGCGGCGCGGATGCGCGTGGCCTTCACGGGGCCGATGCCCGTGATGGTCATCAGGCGCTCCAGCGTGGCGCCGGCGAGCCCCTCGACGCCGTCGAGCTCGATGAGGACGCGCCGCGCCAGCACCAGGACGTCCTCGTGGGTGCCGCGCCCGGTGCCCAGCACGATGGCCAGCAGCTCGTCGGGGTCGAGGGCGTGGGCGCCCTCCCGCAGGAAGCGCTCCCGCGGGCGGTCAGTGGGATCGAGATCGGCCAGGCCGGGCCGCAGCAGGTGCACTTCCATCGTCGCCTCCTCGCGCAGTGCGGGGGGCGGCCATTGGAAGGACCGTGCCGACCATGAAGCGAATGAAATCAGGAGGTTGGGCGCCCCGGCAGGTGTCCAGGGCGTCCAGGGCGTCCAGGAACTGGACGCTACTCGAGGGGACGAACGGAGAAGATGCCCGAGCCACCGACGACGCCACCGGAGGCCGGGTTCACGCCGCCGACGCGCTCGAACGTCGAGTAGGTGAGGTTGCAGTTCAGGTTGCCCATGGAGCGCGCGGTGAAGCGCGCCTGGGTGCCGACCCCCGTCGAGACGTACTGGTACCAGTAGTAGTGGGGGTCATCGATGGAGAAGTTCAGGGCCTGCCAGTGGGGCGCCTGCCAGACGTTGGCCGGGATGACGCCGCCCACGCTCGCCGGCGGGCACTTGTCGCCCGGCAGGCCGCAGCAGGGGTTGTTGCCCGGGGCCGGCCCGAGGGCCTGGTTCGCGCCCGGGAACTGGTGCGGGTGCGGCCGCCCGTTGCGGTCGGCGATCTCACGCTCGTAGTACGTCACGCTGCTGTCGAACAGCTTGCGCAGGTTCATGACGGCTTCCGTCGTCTTCGCGCGGCGGATGTACTTCACGAAGGCCGGGATGGCGATGGACGCGAGGATGCCGAGGATCGCGACCACGATCATCATCTCGATGAGCGTGAACCCCTGGGAGCGCGTGCGGTGCATGTCCGCTGTCCTTTCGCGGCGGTGTCCTGACCACCGGTCGGCCGCTCGGGCCATCGTGAGACCGGTGATCCGGGCTTCGCTGCCAGGGTAGCAGTTTTCATGATGCGGCACAATTACCGCACCGCTACATCCAGGAAGTGCGGAGCCCTGCGCTAGATGTACGCTGGATCTGGGGAAAGTCCGAAAGAAAAAGGGCTGGCCCATGGGCCAGCCCCCTCTCAGCGGCCGAAGCCGTCGACTACCACCAGAAGGACATGCCGACGCCGGTGCCGAAGTCGAAGATCGCGAAGGTGCTGCCCTCGGGCACGGCGGCGTTCGAGGTCACAGCGCCCTCCTTGGGGGGGAACTGGATGTCGATGCCGGTCTCCACGTGGAGGGAGATGTGCTTGTTGGGGAACCAGTAGACGCGGGTGGGGATGCTCAGGCCGAACTCGGTGGCGCCGTCGGGGGCGTCGCCGCCCTTGGGGGTCTCGCCCACGGCGTTGCCGACGTTGATGCGGGCGCCGATGGTCCAGGCGGCCGCCTCGGCGCGGAGCGCCTGGAAGTGGCCACCGAGGCCGAGGGTCAGCATGCGACCCATGGCGTCGGCGTCCTTCGAGGAGCCCATGGTGAGGCCGAGGATGCCCTCGAGGATGAGGTTGCCCGTGCCGAACTGGAAGTTGAAGCCGTTGACGTTGTTGATGGTCTCGGTGTAGCCGATGCCCTTCTTGCCGTTGAGGTCGACAGCGTGAGCGTTGGCGACGAACAGGGAGCTCGCAGCCACCACGAGCGCGAACAGGCCGAACTTCTTCATCTGGTCTCTCCCTTCCTTCGTCCGGCCTCATGCCGGACCGCAGCTTCGATTCGGTGCGGTCGACGACCGAGCACCGCAACCGGGCGTACTCTACACGGGGTCCAGCGCTTGTAAAGCTATTTTCCAGGGCGAAACAGACGTGCCAGCGGCGCGAAGCTGGCTTCGCACCCGAGGCACCATTCCGACTCATCGGTCAGTGCTCCGTTGACAGGCACCCGGCCCTCCGCTAGAGACGCCCCATGCGGCGATACCCTGATTTTACGGCGGTTTCCGGCCTCCCTGGGGGGGCGGCGGTCACGATCGGCAACTTCGACGGTGTGCACCTGGGGCACCAGGCGCTGCTCCGCCGCGTGGGTGACTTCGCAGCCACGCAGGGCCTCGCGTCGGTCGTGCTGACCTTCGAGCCGCACCCCGTGCGCGTCCTCGCGCCCGCGCTCGCGCCGCCGCTGATCACCCGCCTGGATGAGAAGCTGCGCCTCCTCGCCGCCCACGGCGTCGAGGCCGCGGTGGTCCAGCCGTTCGACCGCGACTTCGCGGCGCTGTCCCCGACCGCCTTCGTCGAGCGTGTGCTGGTGGACGCCCTGGGTGTGCGGGCGCTCGTGGTGGGTCATGACTTCACCTATGGCGCCCGGCGGGGCGGGACGACCGAGACGCTGCGGGCGGCCGGGGAGCAGCACGGCTTCACCGTCGAGGTGGTGTCGGCGCAGGCGGTGGGCAGCGGGCTGGTGGCGTCGAGCTCCAAGGTCCGGGAGTTCGTGCTGGAGGGCCGCATGGACGGCGCCGCCCTGGTGCTGGGCCGGCCGTTCTCGCTGGTGGGGACGGTGGTGGCGGGCGCGCAGCGCGGCCGCTTGCTGGGCTTCCCGACGGCGAACCTGGCGCCGGAGAGCGAGCTGTTGCCGCGGACGGGGGTGTACGCGGGCTGGCTGGACTGGGATGGCGCCCTGCGCCCGGCCGTGGTGAACGTCGGGCACAACCCCACGTTCGTCGAGGCGTCGGGGCGGCCGGGCGTCGAGGTCCATGTCATCGGCGCGGCGGGCCTCGATCTCTATGATCGGCGCTGCCGGCTCTGGTTCGCCGAGCGGCTGCGGGAGGAGCGCCGGTTCGACGGGGTGGACGCCCTCGTGGCCCAGATCGGGCGGGACCGCGACGAGGCCGCCGCCCTGCTCGCGACCCGCGCCACGCCGGCCCCGGTCTTGCTGCCATGACCCTGGCCCTCGGGCTGGTCGGGCACCCCACGCACCACAGCCTCTCGCCTCGCTTGCAGCAGGCCTGCGCCGCGAGCGTGGGCGTCTCGCTGACCTATCGCCTGTTCGACGTGCCCCCGGCCGGGCTCGCCGCGTGGCTCGCCGGGCCCGCCCGCGAGCTGGATGGCTTCAACGTCACGGCCCCCCACAAGGCGGCGGTCGCGGCGTGGGTGGCGCGCCAGGGACCCGAGGCGGCGCGCCTGGGGGCCGTGAACACGGTCGCGCGGGCGGGCGCGGCGTGGGTGGGACACAACACGGATCTAGCCGGATTCAAAGCGCTTCTCGGGCAGGATGGGCCGGGGGAGGCCCTCGTGATCGGGGCCGGCGGGGCCGCGCGCGCGGCGGTGGCGGGGCTCGCGGATCGGGGCTGGGCGGTGGCGGTCGCCGCGCGGGACCCCGGCCGGGCGGCCGCGCTGCTGGCCGACGTCGGGGTGGCGGGCGAGGTGGTCGCGCTGGAGGCGGTCTCTGGTGGCCTCGGGGCCTACGGCGTGGTGGTGGACGCGGTGGGGGCGCCGGGGGTGGCCTGGGTGCGGTCGCTGCCCTGGGCGGCGCTGCCCCGGGGCGCGCGCGTCCTGTGCCTGGCGTACGGCGAGGCGGCCGCCCCGGTCTGCGCCGCCGTCGCCGCCGCGGGGCGCCAGGCCGAGGACGGCCTCGCCATGCTGGCCTGGCAGGGCATCGAGGCGTTTCAGCGCTGGACGGGCCGAAAGCCCGACCCGGAGGCCGCCCTGGCCGCCCTCGGGCTGGCGTCGCGCGAGGTTTGACACCTCGGATCGATCGGCCGTCTAATGTCGATCCGCGCTTCGCGTGTCCGGTCGACGCATCGGAGACGGGCGAGTCGAGCCCGCCGGTTCGCCGCCCGTGCCGCGGGGTACCACGAGATCTGACGCCTGCGAGAGAACGCCCATGTCGGAACGCCTCGGCGAGTTGCTGGTCCGAGAGAGCCTCATCAGCCTGGCACAGCTCAAGTCCGCCCAGGACCGGCAGCGCAAGACCGGTGAGCGGTTGGGCTACGCCCTCACGAAGCTGGGGATGGTGGGGGAGCGGGAGCTCACGCAGTTCCTGAGCCGGCAGTACGGCGTCCCGTCCATCAACCTGGACGACTTCGAGATCGATGACGATGTCATCAAGCTGATCCCTCGCGAGCTGGCCTATCGCCACCTGGTCCTGCCCGTCAGCCGGGCGGGCTCGTCCCTCATCGTGGCGATGAGCGATCCGGCCAACCTTACGGCCATCGACGACGTCAAGTTCCACACCGGCTACAACGTCGAGGTGGTGGTGGCCTCCGAGGAGGCCATCCGGGGCGCCATCGAGCGCTACTACGACCAGTCGGTGAAGTACGACGAGATCCTCCAGGACCTCGACGCCCAGAACGTCGAGGTGGCCGAGACCGAGGCCGAGGAGGACATCGTCGATCTGGAGCGCTCCAGCGAGGAGGCCCCCGTCGTCCGCCTGGTGAACCTCATCCTGGTGGACGCGATCAAGAAGGACGCCTCCGACATCCACATCGAGCCCTACGAGAAGAGCTTCCGGGTCCGCTACCGCATCGACGGCGTGCTCTACGAGATCATGAACCCGCCGCTGAAGCTCAAGAACGCCATCACCAGCCGCGTGAAGATCATGGCGCGCCTGGACATCGCCGAGCGGCGCCTCCCGCAGGACGGCCGCATCAAGATCAAGATGGGCGCTGGCAAGGAGATGGACTTCCGCGTCTCGGTGCTGCCCACCCTGTTCGGCGAGAAGGTGGTCATGCGGCTGCTCGACAAGGGCAACCTGCAGCTCGACATGACCAAGCTCGGCTTCGAGCCCAGCCAGATCGCGGCCTTCAAGGAGGCGATCTACAAGCCCTACGGCATGGTGCTGGTGACCGGCCCCACCGGGTCGGGCAAGACGACGACGCTGTACTCGGCCCTCTCGGATCTGAACAAGACGTCGGAGAACATCTCCACGGCCGAGGATCCGGTGGAGTTCAACCTGGGCGGCATCAACCAGTGCCAGATGCACGACTCCATCGGCTTGAACTTCGCGGCGGCCCTGCGCTCGTTCCTGCGGCAGGACCCCGACATCATCATGGTGGGCGAGATTCGTGACTTCGAGACGGCGGAGATCGCGGTCAAGGCGGCGCTCACGGGCCACCTCGTGCTCTCGACGCTGCACACCAACGACGCGCCCTCCACGGTCCACCGTCTGCTGAACATGGGCGTCGAGCCCTTCCTCGTGACGGCCTCCGTGAACGCCATCGTGGCGCAGCGCCTCGCGCGCCGCATCTGCAAGGAGTGCAAGGAGGAGGTCAAGGTCGACCCGCAGCAGCTCGTCGACCTGGGCATGCCCCTCGCCGAGGCCAAGGACACCCGCGTGCACCACGGCACCGGCTGCCGGGCCTGCAACGACACCGGCTACAAGGGCCGCGTGGCGCTCTACGAGGTGATGCCGCTCTTCGACGGCCTCAAGGACCTGGTGCTGCAGGGCAGCTCCACCGTGGAGCTGAAGCGAGAGGCCATCCGCCTGGGCATGCAGACGCTGCGGCGGGCGGCCCTCAACAAGCTCAAGGAAGGGGTCACGACCATCAGCGAGGTCGTGCGCTCCACCGCCGCCGACAACTGATCCTGCGCGCCTCGGAGGCACGGTAGCCGATGGCCAACCTGCACCAGCTCCTCAAGCTGATGGTCGAGAAGGGGGCATCGGACCTCCACATCACCTGTGGCAGCCCCCCCCAGTTCCGCATCGACGGCGATCTGGTGGCCATCAAGGCCCCGCCCCTGAGCCGGGAGGAGAGCCAGGCCATCTGCTACTCGTTCCTCACGGAGTCGCAGAAGCACACGTTCGAGGAGAAGAACGAGCTCGATTTGAGCTTTGGGGTCAAGGGGTTGTGCCGGTTCCGCGCCAACGTCTTCGTGCAGCGCGGGGCCGTGGCGGGGACGTTCCGCGTCATCCCGACCAAGATCCACACCTACTCCGAGCTGGGCCTGCCCACGGTGGTGGAGTCGCTCACCCGCAAGAACCAGGGCCTCGTCCTGGTGACCGGGGCGACGGGCTCGGGCAAGTCGACGACGCTGGCGTCGATGGTCGATCGCATCAACAGCGAGCGGCACGGTCACATCCTCACCATCGAAGATCCCATCGAGTTCATCCACCCGCACAAGAAGTGCATCGTGAACCAGCGCGAGGTGGGGGCGGACACTGTCGACTTCAAGACGGCGCTGCGCTCGGTGCTGCGGCAGGATCCCGACGTGGTGCTCATCGGCGAGCTGCGGGATCTCGAGACCGTGCAGGCGGCCCTGTCGATCAGCGAGACCGGCCACCTGTGCATGGCGACGCTGCACACCAACTCGGCGGTGCAGTCGATCCACCGCATCATCGACATGTTCCCGCCGCACCAGCACGCCCAGGTGCGCGCGCAGCTGTCGTTCACCCTGGAGGGGGTGATCAGCCAGCAGCTCATCCAGAAGTCGTCGGGCATCGGCCGGTCGCTGGTGGCCGAGGTCATGATCCCGACGCCGGCCATCCGCAACCTCGTCCGGGAAGACAAGATCCATCAGATCTACAGCCAGATGCAGGTGGGCCAGACCAAGTACGGGATGCAGACGATGAACCAGGGTCTCTACGCGCTGTACACGCGCGGCGTGGTGACGCTGGACGACGCGATGCGCTACTCCAACGATCAGGAGGAGCTGCGCAGCATGGTGTCGGTGGGCGCAGGGACGAAGAAGCGGTGATGCGCTCGCGGCATGGGACGAGGCGCGCTATGCTCGATCGGGTGGCGCCGTCCGGTGGGGAGGGGCTGAATGGCTGAGTGGGTCTGGGAAGGACGTACCCGCACCGGAGAGGTCCGGAAGGGGACGATCAACGCCGAGTCAGAGCGAGATGTCCACCTGCGGCTCCGGCAGCAGAACATCCAGCCCAACAAGGTCAAGAAGAAGGGCAAGGGGCTCGCCATCAAGCTGCCGGGTGGCAGCGGCAAGATCCGGTCGGAGGAGCTGGTCGTCTTCGTGCGGCAGTTCGCCACGATGATCGACGCGGGTCTGCCCCTGGTGCAGTGCCTCGAGATCCTCGCCACCCAGGAGCCCAACAAGACCTTCAAGCGCATCCTGATGGATGTGAAGAACAGCGTGGAGGCCGGCGCGACGTTCGCCGACTCGCTCAAGCGTCACCCGCAGACGTTCGACACCCTGTTCGTCAACCTGGTGGCCGCCGGCGAGATCGGCGGCATCCTCGACACCATCCTCAACCGCCTCGCGACGTACATCGAGAAGAACGTCAAGCTGAAGCGGAAGGTGAAGGGGGCGATGATGTACCCCATCGGGATCGCGGTCGTCGCCATTGGCGTCGTGGCCGCCCTCCTGAAGTACGTCATCCCGACCTTCGAGCAGATGTTCGCGGACTTCGGGAACGCCAAGCTGCCGAGCCTCACCCAGCTCGTCATCAACATGTCCCACTGGTTCCAGGCGAACTTCACCTACGTCGTCATCGCCGGCGTGGTGAGCTTCATCGGCATCAAGAAGTTCTTCGCGACGGCCCGGGGGCGCCGGCTGCTGGACAAGACGCTGCTCAAGCTGCCCATCGTGGGGAAGCTGCTGCGCAAGGTGGCGGTGGCCAAGTTCACCCGGACGCTGGGCACCATGATCGCGTCGGGCGTGCCCATCCTGGACGCCCTCGACATCGTGGCCAAGGCGGCCAACAACGTCATCATCGAAGAGGGCATCCAGTTCGTCCGGGATCGCATCTCGGAGGGGTCGAACATGGCCGATCCCCTCGCCCAGACGAAGGTCTTCCCGTCCATGGTGGTGCAGATGATCGCGGTCGGTGAGAGCACCGGCGCGATGGACACGATGCTGCAGAAGATCGCCGACTTCTACGAGGACGAGGTGGACGTGGCGGTGGACTCCCTCACCAAGCTGCTGGAGCCCATCATGATGGTGGTCATCGGCGGCATCGTGGGGACGGTGCTCATCGCCATGTACCTGCCGATCTTCGAGGTCGCCGGCAACATCAAGAGCTCCTGATCGGCCCGAGGTCTCCCACCGTGGACGCCGACCCCCGGCCGCGCCGCCCGCGGCCGGAGCAGACCCTCGACGCGCGCCTGCAGACGCTGATGGTCAGCCGGGTGATCCTCATCACCCTGTTCCTCGGCTCGAGCATCGTCCTGGATCCCCTGGGCGGGGAGTCCCTGGGCAACCCCGAGAAGCGCAGCCTGCTCTGGCTCATCATCGGCACCTACGCGATCACCATCGCCTACGGCCTGGTGTATCGCCGGCTGCGCGGGGGCACGGAGGCGGCGGCGGCGCGGCGGGTGGCCCGCTTCGCGGCCGTGCAGATCGGCCTCGATCTGGCCACCGTGGCCCTCGCGGTGGAGCTCACCGGCGGCACCGAGAGTGTCTTCATCTTCTTGAATACACTGGTGATTCTGGCGGCCGCCGTGGTGCTCGGGCGGCGCGCGGCGCTGTACTACCTGGTGCCGGCGACGGGCCTCATCCTGCTGACGGTGACGCGCGAGGCGACGGGCTGGCTGCGCGTGGCGGGGCCGGTGAGCGACATCCGGCTCTTCGGGGCGTACCTCAGCGGCATCACCCATGTGAGCGCGATGTTCCTGGTGGCGCTGCTGGCGGGCTACCTGAGCGATCAGCTGCGGGCGACGGGGCAGGAGCTGCGCTTCGCGAGCGCCGATCTGGAGGATCTGCGCGCGCTGAACGCCCGCATCGTCGACAGCATCAACAGCGGCATCCTCGGCTATGACCTGGACGGGCGCGTCATCACCCTCAACCCGACCGGGGCCCGGCTGCTCGGTGTGCGGCCCGACGACGTCATCCTGCGCGACGTGACGACGCTCTTCCCCGGGGTGGCGGCCGGGGCCACGCCCCAGCGCTGGGAGCAGGTGGTCACCGTAGGCCCGCGCCGGCAGATCCTGGGCCTGTCGCGCTCGCCGCTCCTCGACGGGCGGGGTCAGCCGACAGGGTCCATCGTCATCTTCCAGGACCTCACCCAGCTCCGCGAGCTGGAGCGGGCGGTGCGGGTGAGCGAGCGGCTGGCCGCGGTGGGCGAGCTGGCCGCGGGCCTGGCCCACGAGATCCGCAACCCCCTCGCCGGCATCAGCGGCAGCGTGCAGCTCTTGCAGCAGGCGGTCGAGGACCCGCTCCAGCTGCGGCTGATGGGCATCGTGCAGCGCGAGATCGACCGGCTGGATGGCCTGATCGCCTCGTTCCTGCGGTTCGCGCGGCCCCGGCCCCCGGTGTTCGAGGACGTGGCGCTGGGGCCGCTCGTCGGGGAGCTGGTGGAGATGCTGGCCCGCCGCGAGGACGTGGCCGGGGTGGTGTTCGCGGTGGAGGTGCCGCCGACGCTGCACCTGGACGCCGATCCCGACATGCTGCGGCAGGTGCTCTTGAACCTGCTGCTGAACGCCGCCCAGGCCAGCGCCGCCGGGGGGCGCGTCGCGCTGACGGCCACCGAGGCCGACGGGCAGGTGGTCCTCGCCGTCCAGGACGAGGGCGTCGGCATGAGCCCGGCCGATCAGGAGCGCATCTTCGATCCGTTCTTCACCACCCGGGTGGACGGCACGGGCCTGGGCCTGGCGCAGGTGCACCGCATGGTGGAGGACCACCGCGGCGTCCTCGCCGTCGAGAGCGAGCCCGGCGTGGGCAGCACGTTCACCGTGCGCCTGCCGCAGAAGCAGCAGGGGGAGGCAGCGTGAGCCACTCGATCCTGGTCGTCGATGATGAGCTCTCCATGCGCGAGATGCTCGAGATCTGGTGCCTGCAGCAGGGCCACCAGGTGGAGGTGGCGGCGGACGGCGGGGTGGCGCTCGAGCGGCTGGAGGTCCGGGAGTTCGACCTGGTCATCACCGATCTGCGCATGCCGCGCGCCCAGGGGCTCGACGTCCTGCGGGCGTGCAAGAGCCGCTACCCCGACACGCCGGTCATCGTGATGACGGCCTACGCCTCGGCCGAGACGGCCATGGAGGCCATCAAGCTGGGGGCCCTGGACTACTTCACCAAGCCCTTCCGCCTCGACACCGTGGCGGTGGTGGTGCAGCGGGCCCTGGAGCGGCGGCGGCTGGTGAAGGAGAACCGGACGCTGCGCGCGGAGCTGGCCGGGCGGGCGCGCCTGGGGGCCCTCATCGGCCGCAGCGACGCCATGCGCGAGGTCTTCGATCTGGTGCGGCGCGTGGCGGCGACGCGGGCCAACGTGCTCATCCTGGGGGAGAGCGGCACGGGGAAGGAGCTCATCGCCCGGGCCGTGCACACCGAGAGCGAGCGCCGCGCGGCCCCGTTCCTGGTCGTCAACTGCGGCGCCATCCCCGAGAACCTGCTGGAGAGCGAGCTCTTCGGGCACCGGAAGGGGGCGTTCACCGGGGCGACCGCCGATCGGGACGGCATGTTCCAGGCGGCGGAGGGGGGCACCCTCTTCCTCGACGAGGTGGGGGAGCTGCCGGCGGGCATGCAGGTGAAGCTGCTGCGCGTCCTGCAGGAGCGCAAGGTGCGCCCCGTCGGCCACCCCCGCGAGATCACGGTGGATGTGCGCGTCATCGCGGCGACGAACCGCGACCTCGCCGCCGACGTGCGGGCCGGCCTGTTCCGCGAAGACCTGTACTACCGGCTCAACGTGCTCTGCGTGGAGCTGCCGCCGCTGCGGGCCCGCCCGGCGGACATCGGCCTGCTGGCCCACCACTTCCTCGGCAAGTACACGGCGGAGTTCGGCAAGGCCATCACCGACATCAGCCCGGACGCCTTGAAGCGCCTGGTCGAGCACCGGTGGCGGGGCAACGTGCGCGAGCTGGAGAACGTCATCGAGCGGGCCGTGGCCCTGGCCGACGGGGGCCGCGTCGAGGTGGCCGACCTGCCCCCGGCGCTGCGCGCGCCCGCCGAGCCCTCCGAGGTGGCCCCGGCGCCGGACGAGTTCCCCGAGGATGGCGTGGATCTAGACGCCGCGGTGGCCGAGCTGGAGCGCCGCCTCATCACCCAGGCCCTCGACCGGACGGGGGGCCAGAAGAAGGCGGCCGCGCGCCTCCTCGGCGTGACGTTCCGCTCGCTGCGCTATCGGCTCGAGAAGCTCGGCATGTAGCCCGCCCGGGCGGTTTCCGTCCCGCGTCGGCATGGCCTATGCTGCCGGGTCGCGACCCCCGGGACGGAGAGGAGGGACGACACATGGCGGAAGCTGCTCGGGACGCGTCCTCCCTCGTGGACCGACTCTTCGTGCGCGTCGCGGCCCTGCCGGCGGCGGCCCGGAGCGTCATCGTCCTCGGCCTCATCGCGACGCTGCTGATCAGCAACCGCCTGGCCTCCCTCTCGGCCCAGGAGATCCGGGCCAACGACGCGGTCACCGGGAACGTGGAGGTGGTCTACGTCCCCGACGAGCGCCTGTCGCGGGCCATCGCCCTCGGCTACGACCAGGCCGCCGCCGATCTGCTGTGGATCCGCACCATCGGCTACTTCACCCGGCACTTCATCACGGACCGGCGCTACCCGTGGCTCGAGTACTTCGTCGAGCAGATCCTCAAGCTCGATCCCCGGTGGCGGCTCGTCTACCACTGGGCCGGCGCGACCGTGCTGTACGGGCGGCGCTTCACCAACGAAAACATCATGCTTTCCAACCACTTCTACCAGAAGGCGCTGGATCGCTTCCCCGAGGACCACGAGGCCGCCTACCGGCTCGGCGTGAACTACTACGTCGAGATGAAGAGCGCCGATCCCGAAGAGCAGAAGCGGTTTCGCGAGACGGGCCTGTCGTTCCTGGAGCTGGCGGCCAACATGCCCTCGGCCCCGAGCCACCTGCGCAGCCTCGTCGCGTCGGTGTCGCGCCGGCTGGGCAAGTCCCAGCTCGCGCTGCAGTACCTGCTCGATCTCTACCTGGCCACCGAGGATCCCGAGCAGCGCCGCGAGCTGCGCTTCCGCATCGACGATGTGCGGGCGGAGCAGGGATCCGACGGCGACATGCTGGCCGCCGCCGAGCGCTTCGAGCGGCTCTGGAAGGCCCGCTTCCCCTACGTCAGCCCGCCCATGTTCGGGCTCCTCGGCGAGCCGGATGGCGACGCCGTCCAGGACCGATCATGGAAGACCCTCATGCCCGACATCGCCGTGCGCGAAGACCCTGCACCGGAGCCTGCCCCTTGATTCGTGACGCTCACATCCTCATCACCGGCGGCGCCGGCTTCATCGGCACGTCCCTCGCCGAGCGCCTGGCCGGCCAGAACCGCCTGACGCTCTTCGACAACATGACCCGCGACGCGCTGAGCACCAGCAGCCTGGCCGACCACCCGAACGTCACCCTCGTGCAGGGCGACGTGCTCGATCTGGCGGGGCTGCGGGCGGCGGCGAAGGACGCGGACGTCGTCGTGCACATGGCGTCCATCGCCGGGGTGGACTCGGTAATGCGCCAGCCGGTGCTCACCATGCAGGTCAGCCTGCAGGGCACGATGAACGCGCTGCAGGTGGCCCACGAGAGCGGCCGCTGCCGCCGGTTCGTCGACTTCAGCACCAGCGAGGTCTTCGGCCAGTACGCCTACAAGGTGACGGAGGGGCATGTGACGTCCCTCGGCGCCGTGGGCGAGGCGCGCTGGACGTACGCGGTCTCGAAGCTGGCCACCGAGCACCTGGCCCTGTCGTACCACAAGCAGTACGGCCTCCCGACGGTGAGCATCCGGCCCTTCAACATCTATGGGCCGCGCCAGGTCGGCGAGGGGGCGGTGCACCACTTCATCACCCGCGCGATCAAGGGCGAGCCCCTCTACATCCACGGGGATGGCTCCCAGATCCGCTCGTGGTGCTACATCGACGACATCGTCGAGGGCGTGCTCTCCACCCTCGACCGGGAGGAGGCGGTGGGCCACGCCTTCAACATCGGCAACCCGCGCAGCACGGTGACGATCTACCAGCTCGCCCAGGAGATCGTGCGGCTGGCGTCGTCGGGCAGCCCCCTCATCCTGCAGCCCATCGACCGGACGGATGTGGAGCTGCGCATCCCGAACATCGACAAGGCCAAGTCGCTGCTGGGCTTCGAGCCGAAGGTGAACCTGGAGGAGGGCATCCTCCGGACCATCTACTGGTACCGCTCCCAGATCCAGGGCCGCTGAGCGGCATCGGGGGTGCCGTAAATCGTCACCGCTGACGAATTGCGGCACCCGCGGGCGCTCGATCTCGGCCCTCTGCCCCTCGAACTCGCCGATCCTGGGCTCCGAAGCGGTTGGCACGGCCCCTGCTCTAGAGAGAAACCAGGGGCGAGACACTCAAGCCCAGCACCATCTGGCGACGAGAGAGGGACAAAGATGCAGAAGCTTCGCAAGGCCAAGGGGTTCACGCTCATCGAGCTGATGATCGTGGTTGCCATCATCGGCATTCTGGCCGCCGTCGCGATCCCGGCGTTCATGAAGTACATCCGGCGGTCCAAGACCTCCGAGGCGACCATGAACCTCCGGAAGCTCTTCGACAGCTCCATCGCGTACTACAACAACGAGCACACCAACCGCGCGGGCTCCATCCTCTCGCGCCAGTTCCCGGTGACCAAGGACTTCACCCCGGCGGCCACGGCCTGCAACGGCGGTGAGTCCAAGAAGTTCGCGCCGAACCCCGCCCTCTGGGCCGACGCGACCTGGCAGTCCCTGAACTTCGCCATCGATGACCCCTGGCTGTACCAGTACCGCTACGAGGCCGGCGGCACCGGCGTCGACTCGTTCTTCACCGCGGGCGCCTACGGCGACCTGGACTGCAACAACACCATCTCGACGTTCGAGCGCTCCGCCACGGTGGACGCCCAGAACAACATCAACGGTGGTGCCGGTGTGTACACGAAGGACGAGCTGGAGTAAGCCTCCCCTCGGTCCGACCCGGTAGAAGCCCGCCCACTCGGCGGGCTTCTGCATTTCGGACCTCTGACACCATCGGCATGTCCTATGCTGTCGTGGTCTGCGATCCCCTGGTGTGACGAGGAGGTCCCCCGTGCGTCTACCTGGCCGAAGCTCTGCTGCCCGCCGCGGGCGTGGCATGACGCTGATCGAGCTGATGATCGTGGTGGTCATCATCGGCATCCTGTCGGTGCTCGCCGTGACCGGGTACCGCAAGTACACCTTCCAGGCGCGCAACAGCGAGGCGATGAACTTCCTCCAGGCCATCCGGGCTGCGCAGGAGTCGTACTACCAGAGCTTCGGCCGCTACTGCGGGCGCCCGCAGGGCGATCTCTGGCCGCTCCAGATCGCCGGCGACGTGAAGGAGGAGTGGGGGGATCCCCAGCCCGAGACGTGGCGGCACCTGGGGGTCAAGTCGCCGGGCTGGGTCTGGTTCCAGTACGAGATCCGGGCGGGCGGCCCCAACGACGCCCCCGAGGGCGGCGTCTTCGCCAACCCGCCGGCGAAGCCCTGGTTCGTGGCCCGCGCCCATGGCGACTTCCTGCAGGGCGACAACAAAACCTCGCTCTTCGAGATCACGTCCGAGACCGAGACCGTCTTCGTCGAGAACGAGAACCACTGAGCCGCGGGCGCGTCACGACGCGTCGCCCGGCGTCCCCCCCACGAGCTGCACCAGCCCCCCGAGGCCCGCGACCACCAGCACGGTGAGGGCGTAGGCCAGCGACAGGCCCAGCGCCTCGGGCCGCGGCACCCCGAGCAGGCCCAGCAGGCCCACGAGCGCCGTCTCCCGCGGGCCGATGCCGGCGATGGAGAGGGGGAAGAAGGCCGCCACCAGGGCCAGAGGCACCACGATGAGCAGGGCGGAGGCGGCGACGGGCACGGCGAGGCCGTGGGCGAGCAGGCCGAAGATGAGCAGGCTGAGGCCGTGGCCGACGAAGCTGATGCCGAAGGCCCCCACGAGCTGCCGCGGCCGGCTGACGGGCGGGATGAGGCGGAAGAGCGCCTGCAGGCGGCCGGTGAGCAGCGCGCCCGCCACGATGAGCACGCCGAGGCCCGCGAGGATGCCGATCCACACGAGGAGCGTGGCCCGATCGACGATGTCGGGGCCGAACACCACCCCCACCCCCAGCACGAGCGCCAGCGCGGACAGGCCGATGAGGCGCTCCAGCAGCACGACGACGTAGCTGGCGGCGGGGTGGCGGAAGAGCCCCCGGACCAGGACGCCGCGCACGACGTCGCCGCCCACCGCGCCGGGCACGTAGGTGTTGTAGAAGAGGCCGATCAGCGTGAGCCGCGTCACCGTGACGAGGCCGGGGGGCGTCTCCACCCCGAACGCCCGCATCAGCATCCGCCAGCGCTGGCCGGCGACCACCAGGGCGAGGCCGAGGAGCGCGATGGCCGCGAGCAGGGTGGCGATCGGCAGGCGCAGCAGCACGTCGCCGAGGGCGGGCAGGTCGTCGGAGCGGACGAGGAACCAGGCGATGGCGGCCACCGCGGCCAGCTTCAGGCCCAGGCTCAGGAGGCGGCGTCGGGTCATGGGCGGAGGGACTCCCGGCAGGCGGGGATGATCGGGGCGCAGGCGCGAAACGCCACCTGCGCGCGGGCGGCATCACCAACCCGCTGATAACACTCACCAATTCGCCGCAGGGCGCGTCCGCGGGGCGGGCCGTCCTCGGGCGTCCGCTGCAGCAGGGCCACCGCCTCGTCGCAGCGATCCTGCCGGGCGATGGCCCGCGCCAGGTTGAGGGCGACGCCGGGCTGGGGCGGGGTCGCGCCGAGCGCGCGGGCGAGCAGGGCCTCGGCCGGCGCGATCTGCTCGCGGCTGAGCAGCAGGGCGCCCAGGTTGGCCAGGGCCAGGCTGGAGGTCGGATCCTCGTCGAGGGTGTGCAGGTAGAGGTCCTCTTCGGTCGACCAGACCTGGATGCCGCGCTCGGTCTGCAGGACGAAGAGGGCGAGCACGGCCACGACGGCGGCGCGGAGGCCGCGGCCGCCGCGCAGCAGGTCACCCCCGGCGAGCACCAGGCCCGGCAGGGCGATGTAGAGCCAGCGCTGCAGCCCGGGCCAGCCCAGCGGCACCAGGAGGGCGGCCGGGAGGAGGGCGCCGAGCCACCAGGCGATGCCGATGGCGGCGAGGGACCGGCCGCGCCACCACGCGGCGAGGCCGCCGCCGACCAGGGCCGCCGCCACGACGCCATGCAGGACGCGCTCGGCCACGCTCAGGCTGGCGATCCACGGGCCCAGCACGACGATGCCGAGGTCGGTGGGGACGAGGCTGGCTTGCAGGGCGCGGTACCAGACGGAGGGGAGGGCGGCGAGCAGGCTCAAGGGGTCTTCGATGGCGGGGGCGCCGGCGGCCTGGGCCCGCAGACCCAGCGCGAGGGCCAGGCCGAGGGCGGCGGCCACCCAGCCCGCGGCGGGGGGCAGGCGGCGGCCCGAACGCTGCGCCGCGGCGAGGGCGAGCGCGACCGGGAAGAAGATGAGGCCGGACTCCTTGGCCAGGAGCGCGAGCGCCAGGAGCGCGGCCAGGGCGGGCACGCGCCGCCAGCGCAGGCCGCCGGCCACCACGATGACGGCGCCGGCGCCGGCCAGGAGGGCGAAGATCTCGGAGCGGCCGTTGATCCAGGCCACCGCCTCGACGGCGGCGGGGTGCACGGCGCAGAGGAGCGTCATCACGGCGGCGCGGGCCGGGCTCACCAGGCGGCGGTAGCCGGCGAAGAGGGCCGCCATGGCCGCGAGGTGCCAGAGGACGCTGCTGAGGTGGTAGCCCCAGGCGGCCGGCCCGAAGAGCTGGTGATCGATGACGAATGACGCCAGGGCGAGGGGCCGCCAGGTGGGGATGGCCCCGGCGTCGGCGCCCGCCGACCACATGGCGGGCTGCTGGAAGACCTGCGGCAGGGCCGACCAGTGGTGCAGGCGGTCGGTGATCACGAGGTTGTTGACGTCGTCCCAGACGAAGCCGCCCAGCAGCGCCGGCAGCCAGACCGCCGCGGTGACGCCGAGGACGGTGGCCGCGAGGGCCCGCGTGGTCACGGCCGCCGGGCTTGCCGCCGCTCTCGCTCCATCTGGAGGCGCAGGCGGAACAGCTCGCGGAACGTCTGCACGATGCGGCGCGTGGAGGTGGCCTTGGAGTGGCCCGCGATGCGGTCGTGGACGTTCATGTAGACGGTGCGGACCTGGAAGCCGCCCCGCTTGGCGCGGATGGGGATCTCGAGGTTGAGCAGGAAGCTGTGGGAGCGCGCGCCGAGCTGCTCCAGGACGGCGCGGCGGACGAGGTAGATGCCCTCCGTCCGGGCGCGCGTGCCGACGATGACGGTGGTCAACGAGCGCAGCCCGAGCGAGAGAATCTTGCGTCCAATCGGGTACTTGCGGTTCTGGTACAGGGACGTGATGAGGTCGGCGCCAGGGGTGGCCTCGAAGAAGATCAGCAGGTCGTGGGCATCGATCTGCCCATCGGCCGGCATGATGGTGACCCACTCCTTGCGGGCGCGCTCGAAGCCGGCGAGGAGCGCGGCGCCCATGCCGCTGTTCTGGGCCAGGTGGACGGCGACGATCTCGGGGTGGGCCTCGGCGAGGGCGTCGATGAGGGCCGGGGTGCCGTCGCTGGAGCCGTCGTCGACGATGATGAGCTCGGGGTCCGCCACGTGCGCCCGCAGGAAGTCGAGGGTGCGCTCGACGCAGGCGGGCAGGGCCTCCTCCTCGTTGAAGGCGGCCATCACGATGGTCAGGCTCGGGAAGCTCATGGATCCTCCACGCCGGCGTCCGGCGCGTCCGGCTCGACCGCCTCGGTGGCGGGGGCCGCCTCGGTGGCGGGGGCCGCGGAGGCGGGGGCCGCCTGCGCCACCTGCCCGCGGGCGATGGGCAGGCGGTCGGCGCAGATGGGCACGTAGTCGGCGCAGCGGCCATAGGCCACCACGGCGTCGGCCCAGAGGCCGTTGACCTCGTAGCAGCGGCCCAGGCTGTAGGCCACATGGGCCGGGATGCGGCCCGCGACGCGGTTCTCGGCCATCTCGACGGCCTCGTCGCAGCGATCCTGGGCGGAGATGGCGCGGGCGAGGAAGAGGTAGGCGTCGGGGCGCGGGTTGGGCAGCTTCACGCCGCGGCGCAGGACCTCCTCGGCCTCGGCGGCGCGGTCCACCTCGATGAGCCAGGCCCCCAGGCCCACGTACCCGTAATCGATCTCGGGCTGCTCGTCGACCATGGCCCCGAAGAGGCTGCCGCCGGTGCGCCAGACCGGGATGGCGCGCTCGGTGAGCACGACGGCGCCGAGCAGGGCCGCCACGCCGGCGATGGTCCCGGTGCGGGGCGACACGACGCCGCGGAAGCCGTGGTAGACGAAGAGCAGGAAGCCGGGCAGGCCGATGACCAGCCAGCGGTAGTAGCCCGGCCAGCTCTTGATGGCGATGAGGGCGACGGGCACGAGGGAGCCCATCCACCAGAGCAGGCCCACGGCGGCGATGCGGCGGCCCCGCCACCAGAGCGCCCCGGCCAGGACGAGCAGGCCGATGGAGCAGGTGGTGTAGAGGCGGCGCTCGAAGCTGCCGATGCCGCCCAGCCAGACGCTCAGGTGCTGGAGGGAGCGGTCGATGGGCAGGAGCGTGGTGTGGAACGAGCGGATCCACACCGGGGCGAGGGCGTTGAGGGCCTCGGGGCTGTAGGCCACGCCGGGGGCGAGGCCGCCGGTGAGGGCCCGGGTGCGCATGACGCCGTAGACCACGAGGGCCACGACGGCGGCGGCGAGGACGGGCCAGTGGATGCGCTGCCAGGGGTAGCCACGGCCGGCGCGCCCGTCGGCCTCGCCGGCGAGCCAGACTACGGCGGGGAAGAAGATCAGGCCCGCCTCCTTCGAGAGGAGCGCGCCGAGGAGGCAGAGGCTGCCGCCCAGGAGGCGCAGGGGGGTGACGCGCGGGGCGGAGACGAGGGCGAGGGCGCCGGCGCCGAAGAGGACGGCGAAGACCTCGGAGCGGCCGTTGACCCAGGCCGTCGCCTCGGCGCAGGCCGGGTGGGCGGCCCAGAGGGCGGCGAGGGTGAAGGCGGCCGTCGGGGTGGCGAAGCGCAGGAAGGCGCGGAAGAGCACGAGGGACGCGAGGGCGTGCCAGACGACGCTGCTCAGGTGGAAGCCCGCCGCGCGGCGGCCGTAGAGCTGGAAGTCGAGGACGAACGAGGCCAGGGCGATGGGGCGGTAGGTGCCGATGGCCGCCTGGTCGCGCTCGGCCGACCACATGGCGTCGTGGCGGAAGACCTCGAGGAACGAGGACCAGTCGGCGAGGCGATCGCTGGAGACGAGGTTGTTCACGTCGTCCCAGACGAAGCCGTTGGCCACCGACGGGAGCCAGACGAGGAAGGCGAAGCCGAAGAGGATCAGGCCGAGGACCCTCGTGTCGGCGAGCAGGTCGTTGCGGATCATGGGGCCGCATCGTCGGCTGGCGGATCCCCGGGCGCAAGCCCGAACGCAGCGGGGGGCCGCGGCGGGCGGCGGAGGGGCCGGGGAGGGGCAGGAAAACACAAGAGTTTCAGGTGGTTGTGCCGGCAGTGACTACCAGTAGTCGGCTTGCACGGTGGCGTCCCCGGCCAGCCGGGCGAGGCAGGCGATGCGCCAGGGGCCGGGATCGGCGATGCGATCGAGGAGGGCGCGCTCCGCCACGTCGGGGGCGGCCAGGGGTCCGGTGACGCGGACGCGGCAGGCGAGGCAGACGCCGCGGCCCCGGCAGGCGTAGCCAATGGGCAGGCCCGCGCCGCGGATGACGCCGAGCAGGGTGGCGCCGGCGCGGGCCTCGGCGGTGCGCCCGCTGGGCAGGAACGTCACCGTCGGCATGGCCACGCGCCCGTGGACGGCAGGGCGCCTCCCGGCTTATCGTGCCGCGGCATCGCCCCGGGAGCCCTGCCCATGACCGAACGTTCCGATGCGGCCACGGCCGGCCGCGGCTTCCTCGTCATCACGGCGGCGAAGCTCTGGTTCATGGTGGGCGGCGTGCTCATCAACTTCGGCCTGCCCTACATCTTCGGCAGCAGCCTGTACGGCGACGACACCGACGGGCGCGCGCTGTACGGCCAGTTCATCGATCTCAACAACACGCTGAGCATCCTCAGCATGGTGATGATCACGGGCGTGATGCAATCGGTGTCGCGGTTCGTGGCGGAGCGGCCGGAGGCGCCGGGCGCCATCGTGCGCCAGGCCCTGCGGCTGATGCTGGGGGTGGGGGCGCTGGTGGGGGGCGGCTTCATCGCGGCGGCCCCGTGGATCGCCGAGCTGCGCAACAACCCGGGGCTGGTGAACGGCTACCGGGCGGCCGGGCTCATCCTCTTCGCGTACGGCCTGTACACCGTCTTCATCGGCACGCTGAACGGGCAGAAGCGGTTCTTCCACCAGGCGCTCTTCGACATCGGCTTCACGACGCTGAAGGCGACGCTGGTGCTGGGGTTCGCGCTGGCGGGCCTGGGGGTGGTGGGGGCCTTCAGCGGGTTCGCGCTGGCGGCCGTGATCATCATGCTGATGGCCATGTGGCGCGTCGGGCGGGGCCTGGAGGCGGGGGTGCCGAGCCGGGGCCTCTACGCCTTCGCCGCCCAGGTCATGCTCTACACCCTGGTGTTCAACGTGGTCTTCAAGCTCGACGTGCTGATGCTCAAGCCCATCGTCGTCGACCTCTACACCCCGGTGGCGGGCTGGCTGCCCGACGGCGCGCCGGTGTTCCACTGGATGCGCGAGCGGGCGGTGGAGGCGTCGAGCGATGGCCTGGTGGGCCTGTACGGCCTGGCGGTGAACGTCAGCCGCATCCCCTGGCAGGCGACCATCGCGATCACGTTCGTGGTCTTCCCGATGATGAGCGAGGCGGTCTTCGCCGAGGATCGGGAGCGCACGCGGCTCTACATCCGCCAGACGATGCGCTACTCGATGATCCTGGTGGGGGCGGCGGCGGTGGTGCTGGCGGCGATGCCGGGGGCGCTGATCGCCTTGCTGCCCAAGGACTTCGCGGAGGCGGCCATCGCGCTGGCCTGGCTGGCGCCGGCCTACTTCTGCTTCTCGCTCTTCAACGTCGTCAACACGCTGCTGATGGGGGCCGGCCGGGCGACGGAGGCGCTGATCATCGGGGTGCTGACGTGCGGGCTGGCGGCGGGCAGCTACGCGCTGCTGCTGGCGGGGGCCGAGAGCACCGACCAGATCCTGGCGCGGACGGGGCAGGGGACGCTGATCGCGTTCGCGGGCGGGCTCTTGATGGGGCTCGCGGTGCTGTGGCGGCGGTACGGGGCGCCGGTGCCCATCGGGACGGCGGTGCGGGTGCTGGGGCTGGGCGCGGCGCTGGTGGTGGCGGGGCGGTTCATGCCGCCGACGGGCAAGATCGTGGCGCTGGGCGTGGCGGTCGCGGTGGGCATCGCCTTCCTCGTCGGGCTGGTGGTCACGCGGGAGTTCGGCGCCGAGGACAAGGCTCGCCTCAAGCGGGTGCTGCGCAGGAAGGGCTGACGCCATGGGACGCTGGCTGGTGGCGGTGGTGCTCGTGGGCACCCTCGGCGGGCTCGCCTGCGGGACGGCGCCCTCGGTGAACGACACCGGGGATCTGGTGCAGGCGCTGCAGAGCTACAACCGGCTCATCCGGTGGCAGCGGTGGAACGACGCGGCCTCGTTCGTGCCCCCCGAGCAGCGGACGGCGTGGCTCGACAAGCGCATGCGCGGCGGGGCGGGGCTCAGCATCGCGGACGTGGCGCTGGCGGGCGTGCAGCAGGCGTCGGCCCAGGCCGAGGAGGCGACGGTCTACGTGCGCATCGCGTGGTACCGGGTGCCCGACACCACGCTGCGCGAGAGCGTCTGGAAGCAGAGCTGGAAGCTCGATCGGGGCGAGGGGTGGCGGCTGGTGGCCGAGGAGGAGGCGACGGCGCCCCCCGGGGAAGCCGAGCCCGCCCCCGCCTGGCCGTGAGCCGATGGGGGCGCTCGAGCCGAAGGAGATCCGGCAGGTCCTGCGGTACTGGCTGGCGCTGATCCGGCAGGAGGAGGCGCTGGCCGATCGGCCGCGGGCGCGGTCGCCGCTGCGGGGGCCGTTCCCCGTCGACCTGGTGGAGCCGCGGCCGGGGACCCCCTACTTCAAGCTGAGCCTGGAAGGCGGGGCGCTGGACTTCCTGCTGCGGACCGTCGAGACGGTGGAGGAGCCGCTCAACCCCGAGCGCACGGCCTTCCTGAGTCACTGGCTGCGGATCAGCTATCAGCGCGAAAGCGCAGCGATTTTCGGGCGGCCGGAGCCCCGGGGGCAGCAGATCCACCTGGGCTTCCCCACCTTCCACGCGCGGCGGACGGAGGAGCTGGCCTGCCTCATCCGGTTCAGCGGCACGCTCAACTGGCTGGACGACGAGGGGGCGGCCTGGGCACCGCCGGACTATCACGCGCGCAAGTCGCGGTCGCTGCCGGCGCTGCCGACGGCGCTGCGGCTGACGGCCGAGGTGCGGGGGGCGGACGCGCCCTACTTCCTGGACGCCCAGCTGCTGAGCCGGACGCTGGGGGTGGTCGATGAGGAGCTGGCCGACTTCTTCGCGGCGCTGCGCGAGGCCGGGGAGATCTCGGGCCCGGACATGGTGGCGGCCGTGTGCGATCTGCTGGAGCGGGAGGGGCCGTGGGCGCCGCCGCTGGCCGAGGCGCCCCCCGGGGTGGGCCTGGCGGAGCTGGCGGAGCGGCTGGTCACGGCGGCGCGGCGGCGGTTGCCGCCGGGGGATCAGTCGGTCTTCCCCATCGGGCTGGTCACGGACGACAGCCGCATCCAGGCGTCGTGGCACCTGCAGCGCGACCTGCTGACGCTGCTGAAGCACCCGCCGGGGGATGGGCCGTGGGGCCGGGCGACGCCGCTGTGGCACTACCTCTCGGGGGCGCCGGCGGCGGCGGGGCACCACCTGCCGCGGGGGCTGCGGTCGCCCCGGGCGCTCACGGCGGGCCAGCTCGACGCGGCGGCGCGGTTCCTGGGATCGACGCTGGCGGCGGCGCAGGGGCCGCCCGGGACGGGCAAGACCGATCTCATCCTGCACCTGGTGGCCGACACGCTGGTGGCGCGCGCGCGGCGGCTGCTGGAGGGGCGGGCCATGGGGCGGACGCTGCTGCTGGTGACCAGCACCAACAACCGGGCGGTGGACAACGTGCTCGATCCGCTGGCGCGGGAGCTGCCGGAGACGGCGCTGCCGCTGGGGCTGCGGGCGGGCAACCAGGAGGTCACGGCGTCGCTGACGGCGGAGACGCTGGCGCGGGCGCGGACGTGGCTGCGCGCCCAGGACACGACGGACGCGGCGGCGCGACACGCGGCGGCCCTGGCCGAGTTCGAGGGGGCGCTGGCGGAGGTGGACCAGGCGCTCGCGCCGTTCGAGGTCGGCCAGACGGAGCGGGCCCGGCGGGAGCGGCTGGTGAGCCGGCTGGCGGATCTCGACGAGGACCTGGCGCGGGCGCCGGGCACGCTGGAGGAGGCCGAGGAGGCGCAGCGGCGGCTGAAGATCGTGCGGCGGGTGCTGGTGGATCTGGAGCAGATCGTCGAGAAGCGGACCAAGAGCTCGGTGGAGCGGGCGCTGGCGCTGTGGCAACGCAAGGCGGTGGAGAAGGACGCGGTGGCCCAGGCCGAGGCGTCGCTGGTGCCGCTGGAGGTCACGCTGGACGTCCGCCTGCCGCCGAGCCACGCCGACGACGACCCGGAGGACGAGGTCCACGACGCGTGGGAGGACGCGGTCGTCGACGCGCTCGAGGCGGTGGAGGTGGCCCGGGACGCGGTGCAGGTCATCCTGCGGGCGCACCAGCTGCGCAAGCAGCGCGACGCGGTGGCGGCCGAGCTGGCGGAGCTCGAGCTCTCGGTGGCCGAGGCGCCGGCGGCGCCGCCCGCGCTGGCGGGGCCGCACGCCAACCTCTTCGCGCTGGCCAACCGGGTGCGGGAGACTTGGGCCATTCTGCACGCCGGGGAGCTGGAGCCCGCGCTGCGGCGGGCGCTGGAGCGCACGGCGGGGCGGGGCAGCCTGCGGTCCATCTTCGAGAAGGACCTGGAGACCGCGTCGTGGCTGCGGCGGCTGTTCCCGGTGATGGGGTGCACGCTGCTCTCGCTGGGCAACGTCTTCCCGCCGGAGCCGGGGGTGGTGGAGCGGGTGGTCGTGGACGAAGCCGGGCAGTGCCACCCCGCCTACGCGCTGGCGGCGCTGATGCGGGCGGAGCGCGCGCTGGTGATCGGGGACGTCCACCAGCTCGAGCCGGTGGTGCGGCTCACGGGCATCGACGAGCAGCGGGTGCGGCGGATCAGCGACGTGGACCTGAGCGACGCGGTGCTGGCGCCGTACCGGATTCACGCGGAGAACCCGACCAGCGCTCAGAGTCTTGCCGACCGGGCCGTGCGGGTGCGCCCGCAGCTGCGCGACCACTTCCGGTGCCAGCCGGCGATCATCGGGCTGTCTGACCGGCTGTGTGGCTACCAGCTCGCGGTGCACACCCCGGCGCGCAGCCTGGTGGGCCAGGTGCCGTGGCTCACCGACCCGGTGCTGCTGGCGGCGGTGGAGGGCCAGCAGGTCCAGGCTCGGGGGAGCTGGGCCAACCCGGTGGAAGCCGACGCGGTGCTCGAGATCCTGCGGCAGCTCGGGCGGCGGGGCATCCCGTGGACGGAGATCGCCCTGCTGACGCCGTATGTTGGGCAGCTCGAGCTGCTGCGGCAGCGGCTTCGGCAGGTCGGCGTCCCGCTGGAGTCGGACCGGGAAGCCTGGTCGGCGACGCAGCCGGCGCTCTTCGAGACGGGCGCGCTGGCGACGGGCACCGTGCACCGGTTCCAGGGTGGCGAGCGGACGATCGTGATCTTCAGCACGGTGGTGGGGCGGGACCGGTCGCTGGGGTTCCTGAACGGGCGGGTCAACCTCATCAACGTCGCGGTGTCGCGGGCGCGGGACCACCTGATCATCGTGGGGGATCCGGCCGTGCTGGCGCGGGGGCCGCACTCACGCGTCCTGACCGACCGCGCCGTCCGGCTGGCGGCGGATGCCATCCGCTGACGCCTGCCTGTCCTTCGCGGCCGACGCCTCTAGCGACGTGGGCGAAGCTCTGAGTCACAGCCCCCGCGTGGGCGAAGCTCTGAGTCACAGCCCCCGCAGCCCCAATTCCCCCATGGCGTCGCCCCCGTAGCTCCGGTCGGGCTGGGCGAAACTCTGAGCCCATCTGGCCTGGCCAAGGGCGAAACTCTGAGTTGAGAAAGGCTCAATGGCCCGGGCGTGGGGGTGGTTGATCGGGTCTGCAGGGGGGTGGGGGCGGGTTTGGAGGGCTGTTCGAAGGGGTGGAGGGACCGTTGCCGGCTTCGCGGGGCGCTTGGAGGAGCCATGACGGCCCCACGTCCACCCACAAGGCCTCCGGTCACCCGCCCACAGGCGCAACTCCCCCGTCGCCGGCCCCTGCAGCGTCGTGCCCCCCACCTTCGCGCCCCGGCCGCGGGCTACGCGCAGGCTTGTCGGCGCGCAGGCATCAGGCTGCCGGCCCGCAGGCGCGGCGGGGTGGACCGCGCGGGATCCTCGCCTGGGCGCAGCAGCTCGGCCAGCACGGTGGGGTGCCACTGAAACCCGTCGTACAGCGCCGTCGCGTGCGGCGTCGGGTGGGGCCGCAGCAGCGCGTCGGCCTGCTGTTGGGCGTGCAGCGTCCCGACTTCGAGGGCGGCGTAGGCGCCGGCGAGCAGCTCGCGTGCGTTCGGGCCGCGGGCGTCGAAGCGGGGGCAGGGGCTCGTCTTCAGCGTGTCCGGCGTGTGCCGCGGCGTGTACCGACTGGGGTCGTAGGTCGCCGGCAGGCGCCGGTCGGCGTGCTCGGCGATGATGGACGCGACGAGCGCGGCCTGGTCGGCGCACCGGGCCTCCGGGCGCTGGCCGGTGAGGGGAGCGAGGCGCAGCTCGACGGGCCTCATGAACGGCTCCATCGCTGCGGCGGGGTCGGCGCCCCGGGCCCGCAGCCAGGCTTTGGTGCGCAGGCGCTGGCCGATGATGGGGCCGCCGTCCGCCGGCGCGCGGGCGGTGTGCAGGCCGGGCCAGGCCCGGGGGTCGGCGACGAGGCCGTCTTTGGGCCCGTGGCTGAGCACGTACCGCAGCCACCACGCCTCGGCGTCGTCGTCCAGCAGCGTCGTGCACCGGTACCGCGCGCTCCAGACGGCCCCGCTCGTCCCATGCCAGGCGTGGGTGAGGCGGGCGAGGCCGGCCTTGACGTACTGCGTCCACCGGCTGATGGCGACGGCCGTGCGCCCTCGCACCAGCGCGTGGAAGTGGTTGCTGAGCAGGACGAACGCGATGACCTCCGTCGCGTACCGCTCGGTCGCCGTGGCGACGATGCCCCAGGCGAGGTCGACGAAGCGCGGGTCGAACGTGTGGAACGCGAACCGACCACCGACCGTGCGGCTGCTGACGTGCTGGACGTGGTCGGGGGTCAGGCAGCGGTGCCGCAGGCGCCGCAGGGCGGCCCGCGGGCGGGGCTCGGGTCTCGGGCGGGGCATCGGAGCCTCCTCGCGATCGGTGCGAAGTGCTCATCGGTCAGTCGGGCCGCGTGTCGCAGAAAAACTGAAAAAAGTGCCCGCCCGACCTCGACCTCCCGCCACCGAGGCGACTTCTCCGAGCCCGGTGCATCGTGCATCCTGCCCCCAAGGAGGTCCCCATGCGCGCGTTGTTGCTGCTGGCTCTGCTCTCGTCCCCCGCCCTGGCCGACGGCCCCTTCTGGCCGTACTGGAGCGACGGCAAGGCCGAGCTGGCCGGCTACGACCTCGTCCAGCCCCGCTACGGCGAGAAGCGCCACGGCCGGGCCGTCCTCATCTTCGTGACGGAGCCCTTCTCTCGCGCCCGCGGCGTGAAGGTCGATCACTACAACCCCAATGATCCCGACCACTTCACCGCCCTCAAGCTGAACGCCGTCCGCAAGTTCCAGACGGGCATCTACGACTACAGCGTGATGACGAGCGTGTTCGTGGATCCCGCCAACGGCTTCGCCCCGGCCAAGGTGTCGTTCTCCAGCCAGGAGTGGTGCGGGCATGTCTTCGAGGAGGCGCGCTTCGGGCAGGGGGCGAAGGTGCGCATCGACTCCTACTTCGAGGGCGAGACGACCCAGCTGGACGTGCCCGTCGCCGGGTCCGAGGACGCCCTCTTCATCACCCTGCGTGGCCTCGGCGCCGAGGCGCTGGCGACCGAGCCGGTGACCGCGACCCTCCTGCCCTCGGCCCTGGACCGCCGCCTCCGCCACCAGCCGGCGAAGCCCGCCGCCATCACCGTGCAGTGGGGGGCCCCGACCGACGTGACCGTCCCGGCCGGGAAGTTCTCCGTGCGCACCGCCACCTGGAACCGCGGCGTCGGCGGGCAGTGCCAGGCCGACGTCGAGGTGGCCTGGCCCCACCGCATCATCGGCTGGCGCTGCGATGACGGCGAGGAGGCGAAGCTGCTGGGGGTCGATCGCATCCCCTACTGGCAGACCCACGGCGAGGGCAACGAGGCCCTCCTCCAGCGCCTCGGCCTCAAGCCCATGGGCGTCGCCCCGTGAGGTGCCTCGGCCTCCTGGCGCTCCTCCTCACCGCCTGCGGCAGCTCGGGCGAGGGGCCGACGCCCGCCACCTGCGCCCGCGTCGGCCAGCAGTGCCGCCTCCCCACCGGGCCCCTCGGCGTGTGCCAGCGCGCCGACGGCGACGGCTTCGTCTGCACGCCCCAGCACTGACGTCCCCATGGACGCCCAGGCCGCCTTTGCCGTAGCGTGCGCGCCGCACTCACCAACCTGGAGGGTCGCCATGAAGCGGCTCGTCGTCCTGCTCGCCCTCGCCTTCGCCACCCCCGCCCTCGCCCGGGCGCCCGGCACCGACGAGGAGAAGACGCTCTACGCCCTCGGCCTCGCCGTGGCCCAGCAGCTCAAGATCTTCGCCCTCTCCCCCGCTGACGTGGAGATGGTGGTCGCCGGCCTCACCGACGGGGCCACCGGCGCCACGCCCGCCGTGCCCTTCGCCGAGTGGCAGGCCAAGATCGGCGATCTGGCCAAGGCCCGCAGCATGAAGGCCGCCGCCGCCGAGAAGGCCGCCGGCCAGGCGTTCCTCGACAAGGCCGCCTCCCAGCCGGGCGCGAAGCGCACCCCGTCCGGCCTCGTGATCGTCACGAAGCAGGAGGGCCAGGGCCCCCAGGCGACCCTCGCGGACACCGTGAAGGTGCACTACCACGGCACCCTCATCTCCGGTGAGGTCTTCGACAGCTCCGTGGAGCGCGGCACCCCCGCCACCTTCCCCCTCGGCGGCGTCGTGCCCTGCTGGAAGGAGGGCGTCGCCCTCATGAAGAAGGGCGGCAAGGCCACCCTCTACTGCCCGCCCGACCTGGCCTACGGCGATCGCGGCGCGCCCCCGAAGATCGGCCCCGGCGCCACCCTCATCTTCGACGTCGAGCTGCTGGACATCACGCCCCCCGGCAAGTGATCCGCCGCCGCCGGGCGAGCGCCAGCACCGCCAGCAGCCAGAGCCCGGCGATGCTGCCCGGCTGCTGCTGACAGCCCTCGTCGTCGCGGGCCCGGGCCACGCCCCCGTCTTCCGCCACCCGCGTGTCCGCGCTCCCCTGCGCGTCCTGGGAGGCCGCGTCGGCCGGCCCCAGGTCCAGCCCCCGGCCCGCGTCCGCCGCGCCCACGTCCGGCACCCCGGGTGGCGGCGGCGGCGGCCGGTGCCCCGCGTCGGCCATCACCCCCGCGTCCGGGTCGGGCACCGCCTGCCGATCGACCAGCGCCAGCACCCCGAACGCCGCCGGCTCCTTCTGCCGCCCGATCCCCGGCGTCCACTCCAGGAAGCCCCCGCGCTCCCCCGTGTCGTTCTCGTTGACCAGGAACGACGCCCGCAGCTCGTCCCCGGCCGCCAGGCCGGGCATGGGGATGCGCAGCTCGTAGCGCGCCCGATCGCCCTCGACGACCACCCGCCCGAGCGCCCCCAGCGCGCCCTGCTCGACCCGGAGGCGGCTCTCCCCGCGGGCCAGCGCCAGCGTCCACTCGCCGTCGTCCTCGTCGTAGCCGGCGCCCGGCGCGGCGTCCCCGTCGGGATCGAGCCCGAGCTGCACCGAGTCGCCGAGCCAGAGCGTGTCGTCGGGGAAGTCGTTGACGTGCTGGTCGTCGCGGACCTCCACGGCCAGCCAGAGGGCCTGATCGCTCCAGGCGGCGCAGGCCCGCGCCGACAGGTCCTCGGCGCCCGCCGGCCGGTCCACCAGCGCCTCGTACCGGCTCAGGACGACGCAGCCGGCGTCGTCCCAGTCGTCGAGCTGGCCGTCGGGCACGCCCTCGGGCCGGTGGGGCACCGCGATGCGGGGGGCCTCGGCGGGGGGCGGCGGCGGGGGCTCCGCGTCCTCGCGCCACGCGGGGTTTCGGGCCAGCTCGTCGCGCAGCCAGGTGTAGGCCGGCTTCAGGAAGGCGCCCCCGCCCGCCCCGGCGCCTCGCCGCAGCAGGCCGTAGCCGTCGATGTCGCAGTCGGGGATGATCGCCCCGCAGTCCGAGAGCTCGTAGAAGAACGTGCCCGTCCACCACGGCGTCGCGAGCTGCCGCGCCAGCACCCCCTCCACCGTCCGCCGCTGCCGCTCCTGCTCCCCCGCGTCGTCCCATGGGCGCGTCCGGTAGCCCGTCTCGGTGATCCAGACCTCCCCCTGCCACCCCGCCTGGTCGAGCACCTGCCGCAGGCCCGGCTTGTAGAAGCAGATGGCGTCGTCGCCGATGTCGAGCGCGTGCTCGAAGTCATCGCACGCCCACAGCCCGGCCCGCGTCCCGGGGACGGCCGCGTAGGTGTGGTGCGTCAGGATGTCGAAGGCGCCGGGCGCCCCCCGCAGCACCTGCTCCAGGTAGGGCTGCCAGCCCGAGACCCCCGCGAGATCGGGGCCGAGCACCCGGCAGGCGGGGCAGGCGGCGCGCACCGCCTCGGCCCCCGGGCGCAGCACGCGCGCCAGGTACTGGTCCACCGAGCCCTCGAAGAAGTGATCGAGGTTGGGCTCGTTCCACAGGCCGTAGTGCGTCACACGATCCCGAAAATGCTCAACCACGGCGGTGACATAGCGCGCGTAGGTCCCGGCCCGCGGCACGTCGTTGGTGGCCACGCCGTCCCCGTCGGGCTCCGTCGCCCAGGCCGGCGCGTAGGCGATGGTCATGAAGACCGCCAGCCCCCGCGCCCGCGCCCCGTCGACGACGCGATCCAGCTCCTCGAACCGCCGCCGGCCCTCCTCGGGCTCCACCGTGATCCAGTTGTTGTCGATGCGGATCCACCCGACGCCCAGCTCGGCGGCGAGGCCCAGCTCGTCGTCGGGGGGCAGGTGCACGTTGACGCCCACGGCCTCGCGGGCGGGGGCCCCGGCGCTGAGGCCGAGCAGGATGAGGGCGGTGACGACGAGGTGGCGCATGGGGCCTCCGGCGGACGCGGCGGCCAGCGTAGCGCAGGAGGCGGTGGCCTGAAAAAACGAAACCCCGCTGGGTCACAGCGGGGTCTCGCCTGTCTCAGGTCCGGGGCTGCCGAGTTGCCTCGGCCCCTGGGGTGCGAAGGGGGGGACTCGAACCCCCACGACCTAGCGGTCACCAGGCCCTCAACCTGGCGCGTCTACCAATTCCGCCACCCTCGCAAGCGGCGGGCATCTTCGGCTGGCGCGCCTGCGCTGTCAAGGTCTTTTCAGCGGGCCCCGCCGAAGTCGCGGATCACCGCGCGGCAGGCGGCCTGGCGCGCGCGGCGGCGTACCGGACGGGGTCGCCCAGGCGCAGCTCCAGCGCCAGGGCCACGTCCCGCGGGACGCGCACCCCGCCGTCCTCGTCCACCTCCACCACCCCCAGGCAGGCGCGGAACGCGAGGCGGTCGTTGCTCACGATGAACGGGCCCTCCGCCTCGCCCGCCGGCAGCACGGCGGCCAGCGGGCCCACCCGGGCGTCGGCGATGGTGCGGATGGCCGCCCGCTCGGCCCGGACGAGGGGGCCGGCGTCGAAGATGTCGACCCGGCCGCCATCGGCGAACCCCTCCTGCCGCAGCAGCCGCAGGGCCGGGCGCGTCTCGGGGTGCACCTCGCCGATGATGGCCTGGGCCGACGCCGGCAGCATGGGGATGTAGATGGGGTGGGCCGGCATCAGGTCGGCGATGAACTGCTTGTCCGCCGCCGAGAGGGCGTCCGCGTGGGCGAAGTCCAGCTCGAAGAAGTGCCGCCCGATGGCCTCCCAGAACGGCGAGCGGCCGTGGTCGTCCACCACGCCGCGCATCTCGGCGATGACCTCGGCGTCGAACCGCTCGGGGAACCCCGCCATGAACGCGAACCGCGCCAGCGACAGCAGCCGCCCCGCCCCACGCCCGCGGCCACCGGCGTGCAGGAAGAGCGTGCCGATCTCCGTCGGACCCTTGTGGTCGGCCACCAGGTGCAGCGAGCGGACGTCCTTGGAAAACCCGAGCTCTTTCGAGCTCTTGCGCGTCGTGCGGATCTCGTAGGTGTAGAAGGGCTCGAAGCCCCCCACCCGCGCCTGGATGCCGGCGCAGCCCACCACCCCCCCGGTGAGCAGGTCCTCCAACACGAAGAGGTACGTCTCACCCGCGGGGCGCCGCACGCCCGGGCGCAGGGCGTGCACCGAGGCCTCGATGCGCTGGCGCAGCAGCTCCTCGTCGCGGGGCAGCGTCGTCAGGCCGATGGAGGCCGCGTGGGCCAGCGTCAGGAGAGCCTGGAGATCGGTGAGGGCGACGGGGCGGATGCGCAGCATGGGGTCGATCTCAGCACGCCGACGCGGGTCTGGCAATCAGCGCCGCCGGCGCCGTCGCCGCCGCTGGCCGCCCTCGCCGGCGTCCTCCTCGTCGAAGGGATCGAAGTCGACCAGGGCCGACAGATCCCCCGTCTCGTTGGAAGACTCCCGCGCCAGCATGTGCAGCGCGGCCACCTGCTCGGAGGGGATGGTCTCCGCCTCCCGCCGCAGCTCGAAGAGATCGAGCACGCCCGGGAAGGTGGCGCTGCGGGCGAAGGCCACCCGGGTGTTCTTGCGCCGCCGGGCCTGGTCGAAGCGCACCTGGCCCTCCAGGGACGCGATGAGCACGGCGATCTCGCGGCGCGGGATGCGCAGCCGGACGGAGGCGGGCGCGACCAGCGTCTCGGCCAGCTTGCGCAGCTTGGGCCCGTCGGGATCGGGCAGCTCGGCGATGATGGCCTGGTAGAGCGGCCAGTAGAGGACCGCCAGCAGGACGCCGATGGAGTGCTGCTGCTCGCCGTTGTGGCGGCGGTCGAGGGCCTGCAGGAGGCCGCGCAGGGGCTTCCACGGCTCCTCGGTGGGCCGCCCCAGGAAGCCGGCGATCTCGGGGAGGAGGAGCTCGAGCAGGCCCAGCTCGGCCATCAGCTCGTAGGAGCGGGCCGCGGCCCCCTGCCAGAGCATCCGGACGATCTCCTCCAGGAGCCGGGGGACCGCCGCCTTGCGCAGCGCGTAGCGCTCGCTGAGGATCGCCCGCCGGGCCTCGTCGTCGGGCTCCAGCCCCAGGCGCGCCGCGAACTTCACCGCCCGCAGGATGCGCACCGGGTCTTCGCGGAACCGCACGACGGCGTCGCCGATGGTGCGGATGCGCCGGTCGGCGAGGTCGGCCAGGCCCCCCACGTAGTCGATCACCTCGTCGGTGACCGGGTCGTAGAAGAGGGCGTTGACCGTGAAGTCGCGCCGGACGGCGTCGGTCTCCGGCGTGCCGAACTCGTTGTCGTCCCGGATGGGGCCGTCATCCTCGTCGTGATCGGGCGCGGCGCGGAACGTCGCGACTTCAATCACCTTTCCGCCGGCGAAGCAGATGTGCGCCAGGCGGAAGCGCCGGCCGATGACCCGGCAGTTGCGAAACAGCCGCCGCACCTCCGTGGGCCGGGCGCTGGTCGCGATGTCGAAGTCCTTGGGGGGGCGACCCAGCAGCAGGTCGCGCACGCCGCCACCGACGAGGTAGGCGTGGTAGCCAAACTGGCTGAGTCGACGCAGGACCTTGAAGGCGTCCGGGTCGATGTCCGCCGGGGTGATGGCGTGGTTGCTGGTGCGAATGGGCAGGTCGCCGCTCATGGGGTCGCAAGATAGCCGATGGACGGAGTTTTGCAATGGATCTGGCCGCCCGGTGGGCAGGAGGGGGACCCGGCGCCGATTTGACAGGCTCCCGGGCCCCTGGTTCGATGGCGCGGTCAGGCCGGGCCTGACCGAGGGGAGTAGATGGTGCACGGCTCGATTCCCGCCGTCTTCCGTGAGCAGGTCGCCAAGCTCACGATACGGCCGATGGTGTACGGCAAGCGGGATCGGCACTGGCGACCCCTGACCTGGGGCCAGATGGGCCGGCGCGTGAACCTCGCGGCCGCCGGGCTCTGCGGCCTGGGGGTCGAGCGCGGCGGGCGGGTGGCCATCGTCAGCGACAGCGGCCCCGAGTGGGTGCTGGCCGACCTCGCCATCCAGAGCGCGGGCGCGGTGAGCGTGCCGGCCTACGAGACGAGCACCCCCGACCAGCTCGCCTGGCTCCTCGAGCACGCCGAGTGCCGGCAGGTCTTCGTCCACAACCGCGCCCAGCTCGACAAGGTGCTGCAGGTCGCGCCCCGCCTGCCCCAGCTCGCCCACGTCATCCACCTGGACGAGCGCATCCTGGAGGGGCGCCGGCCCACGGTGCCCCCGGGGGTGCAGGTGCAGAGCCTCCTCGAGCTGGAGCAGCGCGGCGACGATCCCGCCCTGCTGGCCGAGGTGGAGGCCCGCGTGGCGGCCCTCACCAGCGACGACCTGCTGACCATCATCTACACCTCGGGCACCACCGGCGTGCCCAAGGGCGTGATGCTGACCCACGGCAACCTCATCGCCAACTGCGAGGGGGCCGGGCGGGCCCTGGCCGTGTCGTCCGATGACGTCCTCCTGTCGTTCCTGCCTCTGAGCCACAGCTTCGAGCGCATGGCGGGCTACTACATGTCCATGCTGTTCTGCGGGGCCACGGTCTACTTCGCCGAGGGCATGGGCCGCCTCATCCAGAACATGGCCGAGGTGCGGCCCACCGTGGTGACGGGCGTCCCGCGGGTCTACGAGAAGATCTACGCCCGCTTCATGGCCACCCGCGGCCAGGCGGGGCTCATCAAGCGGGGCCTGGCCGACCTGGCCCTGAGCGTCGGGCGGCGCATGAGCAAGCTGCGGCAGTCCGGGCGGGAGCCGGGGCGCCTGCTGGAGGCCGGCTACCGGCTGACGGCGGACCAGGTGTTCTCGGGGCTGCGGGAGCGCCTGGGCGGGCGCCTGCGCTTCCTCGTCAGCGGGGGCGCGCCCCTGGCCCCCGAGATCGCGGCCTTCTTCCACGCGGCCGGGCTGCTGCTCCTGGAGGGCTACGGCCTCACCGAGACGTCCCCCGTCGTCTCGGTGAACCGCCTGAGCGACTTCCGCTTCGGGACGGTGGGCCGGCCCCTCGACAACGTGCGCGTCCGCCTCGCCGAGGACGGCGAGATCCTGGTGAAGGGCCCGAGCGTCATGCGGGGCTACTACAAGGACGCCGCCGCCACGGCCCGGGTCCTCGACGCCGAGGGCTGGCTGGCCACGGGCGACATCGGCGTCTTCGAGCCGGACGGGAAGCTGCGCATCACCGACCGCAAGAAGGACCTCTTCAAGACGGCGAGCGGCAAGTACATCGCGCCACAGCACCTCGAGCGGCTGCTGACCGGGCGCCCCCTCGTGGAGCAGGCCTGCGTCATCGGGGACCGCCGCCCCTACTGCGTCGCGCTCATCGTGCCCGACCTGCCGGCGCTCTCGGACTGGGCCCGAGAGAGCGGCCTGGACTGGCGCAGCACCGCGGATCTGTTGCGGTTGCCCGCCGTGCGCGAGCGCTTCGGGCGGGAGGTCGAGGCCGTCAACGCCGAGCTGGCGCGCCACGAGACGCTCAAGAAGTTCGACCTGCTGGCCGATCCGTTCACCGAGGCGGAGGGGCTGCTGACGCCGTCGCAGAAGGTGCGGCGCAAGCAGGTGCTCACGCGCTACGCCGTCGAGATCGAGGCGCTCTACAGCGAGTCGAGCGGGCGCCTGCGCATGCGCATCGCTGGCTAGGGCAGGCTAGCGGGGGCGGCCGGGGCGCGAGCCGCGGGCCTTGCGCTCGTGGGCGTAGAGGAAGAACGACGCCCGCTCGAGGAGCTGGCGCATGCCGGGGTGGAAGAGTCGCTGGCGGATGTCGCGCTCCTCGGCCCAGAGGAACCAGCGCCCCTCCTCGGGGTGCAGCCCGTGCTCGCGGGTGGGGGGCTCGGTGGGCATATGGGCCCACGCCAGCACCTCGCCCACGAAGAACGTCACCGTCTTGGTGATCTCGCGGCCGCCGCGGCGGTAGTGGTAGTGCACCTGGTCGCGGAAGTCGGGCAGCAGCCGCACGTCGGTGATGGTCGCCTCCTCGGCCAGCTCGCGCAGGGCCGTGTCGACCTCGCTCTCCCCCGCCTCCACGCTGCCCTTGGGGAACTCCCAGGCGGCGTCGGGGTTGCGGACCATGGCGGAGTGCAGCAGCAGGAACTCGGTTCGCCCCTCGCGTCGCCGAAAGGGGATGATGCCGCACGACTGTTCGTAGATCACCGGTGCTCGCGTCGTCCAATCGAAGTCCCAAAGCTAACAGGCTGGCACCGCGGGGGCAATCGCGGGGGCCAGGTGTGGGGCCGGGCGTGGGAAAAACCCCGCAGGGCGTGGGATCCTCCCCACACCCGCCCGCCCCCCGGAGCGGGCCGCCCGTCGGGCCCCGAGGGCGTGGACCGGCTTGTGTTCCGGCTCTGATGATGGGGCGTGTGCCGGGGTCACGTCGGACTGCATTGCGTGGCACGACAGGTGAAAACATCGCCGACCACACGAGCCAAGGAGGGCACTCATGGGCAAGCAGTGGACGGGGATGTGGCTGGCGGCGGCGCTCGCGGCCTGCGGGCCGGTAGAAAAGTCGGGTAATCGGGGCGAGGCGCCGGCGGGGGGCGAGCTGCCGGGGGACGACGGCATCGAGGTCGCCGACGTCCGGCCCGACCATGAACCGACGGCGCCGGGCCGCCTCCAGGGGCGCCTGGACGATGATGGCGGGTATCAGCCGGCCGGGCAGCTGCCCCAGGGCGGGGCGATCGCGGCGGACCGGGCGCGCCTCGTCGATCTGCAGGGCCGGGTGCTCGGCGAGGCGGCCATCGGCCCCGACGGGCGCTTCTCCGTGGGCGGGCTGACGGCCACGGGCGAGGTCACCCTCGTCGAGGTCCTGGCCGCTGGCGAGCCGGCGGGGCAGGTGCTCGTCGTGCCGGGGCTCTCCGTCGGCGGCGACGCGCACACGCTGCCCGTGAGCGTCGAGACGAGCGTCGAGGCCAGCGTCTACCTGCGGCTCGTCGCGGACGGCCACGCGGTCGACCCCATCGAGGTGGCCGTCCGCGTCACACCGGCCATGGCGGCGGTCTGTGACGTCGACGGACTGACCCGGGCGGTGTGGCAGGCCCACCAGGCTTTCACCCGGACACTCGGCAGTGGCGCGGCGCTGGACATCGCGGCCCTCACGTCGGCCCGCCGGCGGGCCTGGGGCGAGCTGGCCGTCGACCTGGACACCGGCCACCCCGAGGCGTGGCCGAACTTCATGGCGGCCGCCCGGGTCGGCCTGCGGGGGCTGGGCGTCGACGACGAGACCACCCTGCTCGCCGAGCTCGCGGCCGGCGCGGCCCTCGCGAGCCACCTGGACGCCGACGCCTGCCGGACGGCCGGCCTGGCCGGGGCGGCCGACCAGGTGGCCCGGGTCGGTGGCCCCACCGTCAGCCCCTGGGTCGCGGGGCACCCCTACGCCGAGGCCATCCAGATCGAGGCCCTGGCCCGGCTGGGCGTCGCCTTCGCCGACGTCGAGGACGCCGAGGACGTCGAGGTGGCCGAGGACGCCCTCATCGGCGCCCTGGTCGGGCCCGTGCTGACGGCGCTGGTGGCCGGGGACGAGGCCGACGAGGCCGTCGCCCACGCGGCCTTCCAGATCGCCCTCGAGGCGCGCAATGACCTGGAGGACGTGGCCGGGGACGGGGGCGAGGCCATCGCGCAGGTGGCCCTCGATCTGGAGGCTCGCCTCGAGCTCGCCCTGGCGGGCCTGGAGCGCGACGACCTGCGGGGCTGGCTGCGGGCGGCGGCGCCCTGGGTGGCCTGCCACCTGGGCGGCCTGATCCGCATCCCGGGCGGCCACCCGCCCGTCGAGGAGCCGCCCGTGGAGGAGCCGCCCGTCGTCGTGGATCCGACCCCGCCCGAGGAGCCGCCCGCCGAGGAGCCGCCCGCCGAGGAGCCGCCCGCCGAGGAGCCGCCCGCCGAGGAGCCGCCTGCCGAGGAGCCGCCTGCCGAGGAGCCCCCGGTCCATGAGCCCCCGGCCCTGCCCGAGGTGATCGGTCGGCTGGTGGGCACGGTGACGGGCGGCGCCCGGCCGGGGATCCTGGGGGGCGCCCTGGGCCTCCTGGATGGTGACGGTGGCTGGCTGGCTGCCCTGCGGGGCTGCGACAGCGCCCGCCTCGTCGCCCTCGGGCCGCACGGGGAGCGCCGCATCCTCGGCGAGGGCCCGGCCGGGAACGGCGCCTGGCACATCGACGTGCTGGCCGATGGCCACGGCGAGCTGCGCGTGGTGGAGCTGCTGCGGGGCGGCGTCGTGATCGGCGGCCGCGTCCTGGCGGCGGCGGAGGGCATCGACGGCGAGTGCGCGCCGGTGGACGCCGAGTCCAGCGTCGAGGCGCGGGTCGTCGTGGCCCTGACCGAGCGCGGCGTCGAGGCCGACCTCTGCGTCGTCGGCCGCCTCATCGACGGGGCCATCGCCTTCGCGGTGCGGGGCCAGGCCGACATCGACGCCCTCGCCGACGCCATCGAGACGAGCCAGCTGGCCTACGCCCAGGTCCTGGGGGCCGCCCCCGCGACGCTGAACGCGGGCTGCGCGATGAGCGAGACGCAGTGGCAGGCCCTGCGGCAGGAGGCCGGCGACGGCCTGACCCTCTACAGCCGCCTGCGGGCCGCCATCACCCACGCCACCGGCGCGGACGCCGAGGACCAGGCCCGGGCCACCGCCGCGAGCTGCGGCGCCTTCACCGGCCTGCTGCGGGAGCGGCTGGGCGGCGCGACGCTGGTCCTGGCGGCGGAGGCCCGGGCCCGCATCGAGGACGCCATCGCCACGAACGCGGCCTGCGGCGACGGGCTGGCGGCCGAGCTGCGGGCCCTCATCACCGCCACCGTGGACGCCGGCGACGGCGCGGCCCTCGCGGACGCCGGCGCCGCCTTCCACGCCGCGCTCGTCGGGGAGGGGGGGCTGCTGGCGACCCTGGTGGCCGACGCCGGCGGCCTGCTCGCCGGGCTCGTCGACCGGCTGCTGGGCCGCAGCGACGCCGCCTGCGCGGACGAGCAGGGTCGCCTGACCGCGGCGCTGCACGCGGCCGCCGCCCTGCGGACCGCCGACGCCCGCGCCGACGCGGTGGTCACCGCCTACGCCGACGCCGAAGCGAGCGCCACCGACGCCGGGCTCAACCTCTTCGCCCTCTTCGCGGCCGAGGATCGCCACGCCGCCGCCCGCCTGCTCGCCTACGCCGTCGTCGGCCGCTACGCGGGCCCCCGCTGAGCGCATTCCCTCCTGAAATCATGCCCTTATGGGGCCAGTGCGCCGGCCCCGCCCGCCCCCCTGCCGTTGAGCCCGCCCCCCCGTCTGTGCCACCATGCCTCGATTCGGGGGAGTGGCATGACGAAGACCTGGTGGATGCACCTCTGCTGCAGCCTGGCGCTGCTCGCCTGCGTGCCCGAGGCGGCCGTCGATCCGGCCGCCGACGGGGGCCGCGGCGGCGCTGATCGTGGCGCCGGCGGCGTCGGTGGCGCCGGCGGCTCGGCGGGCATGGGGGGCGCTGGTGGCGTCGGCGGCGTCGGCGGCGGCGGGGGCACCGGGGGGATGGGCGGCAGCCCGCCCGACGCCGGCGTCGAGCCGCCCCCGGCCTGCAGCGTCCAGCCCGCCCCCGCCACGGCCCGCCTGCTCACGCGCCTCGAGTACGATCACATCGTGCGCGACGTCCTCGGCGACGAGACGAGCCCGGCCCAGGCCCTGCCCCCGGAGAACGAGGTCCTCGGCTTCGACAACAACGCCGAGTTCCACCGCGCCACCCCGGCGTCGGTGAGCGCGCTGATGGAGGTGGCCGAGGCCGTCGCCGCCCGCGCCGTCGCCGGCGGGCCCGGCCTGCCCTGCGCCGCCGCCGACACCGACGCCGTCTGCGCCGACGCCCTGCTCGATCGCACCGGCCGCCGCCTCTTCCGCCGGACCCTGCGCCCCGAGGAGCGCGCCGCCTTCGCCGAGCTCTTCACCACCACCGCGAGCTCGGCGGGCCGCTCCGCCGCCACCCGGCTGACGCTGACGGCGCTGCTGCAGTCCCCCCAGTTCCTCTACCGCCTCGAGGAGATCGGCGAGGACGAGGGGGCGATCGTGCCCCTCTCGCCCATCGGCCTGGCGGGCCGGCTGGCCGCCTTCCTCTGGGCCTCGGGCCCCGACGACGCCCTCATCGACGCGGCCGAGGGGGGCCGCCTGGCCACCGTCGCCGAGGTGCGCACCCAGGTCGGCCGCATGATCAGCGATCCCCGCGCCCGCGACGCCGTCCGCCACTTCCACCGGCAGTGGCTCGGCCTCAAGTCGCTGGATTCGCTGGTGAAAGACCGGGCCGACGGCTTCCCTGGCGGCGCCGGGGCCCTGCGCGCGGCCTACGCCCGCTCGCTCTACACCTTCATCGAGGAGGCGTTCTGGTCGGACGGCGACGGCATGGCGGAGCTGCTGGCGTCGCCGACGGTCTACCTCACGCCCGATCTCGCCCGCCTGCTCGACATGCCGGTGCCCGAGGGCGAGCTGGCCGCCATCAGCTTCCCGGAGCAGCGCGCCGGCCTGCTGACGCAGCCGACCCTGATGGCCCGCCTGGCCCACCCGGACCAGACGTCGCCCATCCACCGCGGCATCTTCGTGCGCGAGCGCATGCTCTGCCAGGCCATGCCCCCGCCCCCCAACGACGTCGTCATCGAGCCGCCGGATCCCGATCCCAACGCCACGACGCGCGAGCGCTTCGCCCAGCACACCGAGGACGAGCTCTGCCAGGGCTGCCACCAGCTCATCGACCCCATCGGCTTCGGCTTCGAGGGCTACGACGAGCTGGGCCGCTTCCGCGACCAGGAGAACGGCCGGCCCGTGGACGTCTCGGGTGACGTCTATGATCCGCTGCACCGCGAGCTGCACGGCCCCTTCCACGGGGCGGTCGAGCTGGCGGGTCGCCTGGCGCAGAGCCCGACCGTCCGCGAGTGCGTCGCGACCCACTGGTTCCGCTACGCCCTGGCCCGCGGCGAGCAGCCCTTCGACGACTGCGCCCTGGCCCAGATCCAGGGGGCCTTCGTGGCCAGCGGCTCCTTCGCCGATCTGCTCGTCGCCCTGGCCACCAGCGACGCCTTCCGCCTGCGCCCCGGGGCCCGGGTGGGCGAGGTGGCTCCGCTCCCCGAGCCCGAGCCGGATCCCGTCGAGCCGCCGCCGGTGGAGGATGGGGGCCAGCCCCCCCGGGGGGTCTTCGATCAGGTGGGGGAGGACGGCCGCGCCCGGGGCTGGGCCTTCGACCCGGATGAGCCGCAACAGCCGGTTTCGGTTGAGTTTTTCCTGGATGGTGGGCCCGGCGTCGGCCTCTTCGTCGGGGCCTTCCGGGCCGATCGCCCGCGCCCTGACGTGAACGCCGCCTTCCCCGACGCCCCGGGGGATCACGGCTTCGACGTGCTGCTGCCGGCCGTCGCGCTGGACGGCCGCGATCACACCCTGGTGGCCGTCGCCCGCAACACCGGCCGCGGCGACGACCTGACCCTGCCCGGCTCCCCCCACGCGTTCCGGGTCGGCCTCAACGCCAACCCACCGGCCGAGCCGAACCCGCCCCCGGACACCCGGCTGCCCGAGGGCTTCTTCGACACCGTGTCGGCCAACGGCCAGGCCAACGGCTGGGCCCTCGATCGCGACGCCCTGGACCGGACGCTGGAGATCCACCTGTACCTGGACGGCCCGGCCTTCGGCGGCGGCACCTTCGTGGGCAGCACCCGCACCGGCAACCCCCGGCCCGACGTGAACCAGGTGATCATGGTCCCGGGCGACCACGGCTGGCGGCTGGCGCTGCCGGCCGAGCTCTTCGATGGCCAGGAGCACCGGCTCTGGGCCTACGCCTTCAACGCCGGCCACCCGGGGGCCTTCCTCCTCAACCGCTCCCCCCTGAGCTTCACCCTGGAGGCGCGGTGATGCGGACGATGAACCGACGCACCTTCCTGCGCGGGGCCGGCGGCGCCCTCATGGCGCTGCCGCTGCTGCAGAGCCTGCCCGCGCGCGCTCAGGCCCAGGCGTTCCCCCGCCGCTTGGTCGTCTTCTACACCCCCAACGGCGTGAACCCCGAGACGTGGTTCCCCGCCGAGGGCTCGGTGGAGGACGACTTCACGCTGGGCCGGGTGCTGGCCCCCCTGCGCGACCACCAGCGCCGCCTCATCGTGACGCGCGGCATCAACATGCGCTCCGGCGAGCAGGGCCCCGGCGAGCCGCACCAGAAGGGGATGGGCGCCGTGCTCACGGGCACGCACCTGCAGGAGGGCGACTTCGTCGGCGGGGATGGCACCCTCGCCGGCTGGGGTGACGGCCAGTCCCTCGACCAGTTCCTCGCCGATCGCGTCGGCCGCGACACGCGCATCCCCTCGCTGGAGCTGGGCGTGCGGGTGCGAGGCGCCGAGGTGCGCCACCGCCTCAACTACCGCGGCCCGGCCACCCCCCTGCCGCCCAACGAGATCCCCGCCACCGTCTGGGCGCGGCTCTTCGCCGACCAGCAGCAGGGGGAGGGGGAGCTCCTGCAGCTCACCCGCGAGCGCCGCTCGGTGCTCGATGTGGTGCGCCGCCAGTTCGACGGGGTGCGCCGGCGGGTGACCCCCGAGGATCGCGCCAAGCTGGACGCCCACGCCTTGCTGGTGCGCGACATCGAGCGGCGGCTGCAGGCGCCCCAGCCCGGCGAGCGCTGCCTGGCGCCGGCGCAGCCGCCCTTGCTCGATCCCAACGACGAGAACCTGATGGCCCGGCACACCGAGCTGCAGGTCGATCTCGCCATCGCGGCGCTGGCCTGCGACCAGACGCGCTTCATCACGCTGCAGATGTCGAGCGGGGCCAACAACATCCGGTTCCCGCACCTCAACAGCAACACCGACGACCACCAGCTCTCCCACGCCGGGCCCGCCGCTGCCGACCTGCGCGAGGAGTGGGTGCGCCGCAAGATCTGGTACAGCGAGCAGTTCCGGCGGCTGCTCGACGGCCTGGCCGCCGTGCCGGAGGGCGACGCGACGCTGCTCGATCACACCATCGTGCTCTGGGTCAGCGATCTGGCCCAGGGCAACACCCACAGCCACGACAACATGCCGTTCCTGCTGGCCGGCAGCGGCGGCGGCGCCCTGCGCACCGGGCGCTACGTCGAGCTCGACGGCGTGCACCACAACGACCTGCTCATCACCATCGCCCACGCCTTCGGCCAGCCCATCGAGACCTTCGGCGATCCGGCCTACTGCACCGGCCCCATCCCCGGCCTCCTGGCCTGAGGCGCGCCGCAGAAAAAAACAGATCGATGCGGGGGCCGCCGCGTGGAAGGCCCCACTCGCGGAGGTCCACCATGATCCGTCTCACCGTCCTGCTCGCCTCGCTCTCCACGCTGGCCTGTGCCCCGACCAGCCAGCCCCTCGCCCGCCCCGCCTATGGCGCCCCCGGCCTCTCGGCCTACGCGGGCGGCTACCGCGTCGCCCTCGTCAACGAGTGGGGCCAGCCCCTCGCCGCCTACGGCAACGGGGGCGAGACGTGGGTGGAGGGCAACCTGGGCCAGCGCTACCAGGTGCGCGTCGACAACCCCAGCGGCCGGCGCGTGGAGGCGGTCGTCACCGTGGACGGCCGCGACGTGATCACCGGCGATCCCGGCAGCCTCGACACCCGCGGCTACATCATCGAGCCGTATGGCCATGTGATGATCGACGGCTTCCGCACCAGCCAGAGCGGTGTGGCCACGTTCCGCTTCACCACCCCGGGCGACAGCTACGCGGGCCGCGTCGGCGGGGGCGCCAACATCGGCGTCATCGGCGTCGCGGTCTTCGACGAGGCCGCCCCCGTCGTGATGGCCCCGCCCCCGCCCCCGGATGACTGGTACTTCGACCGCGGCGGCGACAGGGCCGAGAAGTCCATGGACGCCCCGGCGGCGGCCGAGGGGCGCGCCTACGACGAGTACGAGCCCGCGCCGCGCCGCCAGGCCCCCGGGCTGGGCACCCGCTACGGCGAGCACCGCTACTCCCCCGTGACCGAGGTGCCCTTCCAGCGGGCCAGCAGCTCGCCGGCGTCCATCCTGGCCGTCTACTACGACAGCCGCGAGGGCCTCGCCCGCCGGGGCATCATCGCCCCGCCCCCGGCCTGGCAGCCCGAGCCCGATCCGTTCCCCGCCTGGAGCGACCGCCGCTACGCCCCGCCCCCTCCCTGAGCGCGGGCCCGTTGGCAGCGCCCCGGCGGGCGGGCTACCCTGCCCCCGGGAGGTGCCGATGTTGAAGGTCGCTGCAGGTTTTTCCCTTCTGTTTTCGATGGTTGCTTCGCCCGCCCTGGCGGGGCCGCCCTGCGCCGCGCTCAAGGGCCTGGAGTGGGCCGACCTGGGCGGCGCCCCGGCGGGCAGCTGGCGCGAGGCCCACGGGGTCGTCCTGCCGGGCGAGCCCCTGCCCGCCAGCGACGCCGACGCCATCAAGGCGCTCTGCGCGGAGGGCGTGCCCTGCGGGCCGACGGCGGCCATCAGCCTGGTGAGCACCTACTCGACCTACGGCGTCGTCCTCCAGGTGGGCGGCAAGCTGCACGTCTTCCCCAACCTCTTCGACGAGCTCTCGGCCACCACCCCGGCCCTCGAGCTGCCGGCGGGCGGACAGTACGCCCTGGCGGCCTGGAGCGCCGAGTCCTTCGGCCGCGAGGAGGTCTGCGACGAGGGGCCGGACGGCCAGGACGATCCCGAGACGTGCCGCACGGCCACCGTCCTGATGGGCTACAGCTTCGGCCGCGCCGTCTTCGACCGGCGCAGCCAGCGCCTGCTCTTCCGGGCGCCCTGCTACCAGGAGGATCCGTCGGGCCCGCCCCAGCCCGGCAGCCTGGCGCTGGCCGGCGATCGCTTCACCTACACCGCCTGCGGCAAGGACGCGAAGCCCGTCTCGTTCACGCTCGCGGAGCTGAAGGCGTGCACCCCGTCGGCGCCCGCCACCCCCAGCGCGGTGGCCGAGATCAAGTCGCTGCTGGCCACCGGCCGCAAGGCGACGTCGGAGAAGCGGTATCCCGAGGCCCTGGCGGCCTTCGATCGCGTCCTCGCGCTCGACGCCGGCCACGCCCGGGCCCGGGGCGAGCGCGGCTATGCCCGCCTGAGGGCCGGGGATCTGGCTGGCGCCGACGCCGACTTCACCCAGGCCATCGCCGACGCGGGCAGCGACGTGAAGGTCCAGGCGGCGGCCTGGTTCAACAAGGGCCTCGTGGCCGAGACGCGCGGCGACGCCGCCGCCGCCCGGGCCGCCTTCCAGCAGGCCCACACCCTGCGCCCCTCCAGGGCCACCGCCGGCAAGCTCGGCCTGAAGTAGCCGAAACCGCCGCTTGACTTCGGCCCTCTCACGGCCACACTGCTTCGGTCGCCCCACCAGGAGAACCCCATGAGCGCCCCCCGCCACCACCGCGTCTTCATCATCGGCTCCGGCCCGGCCGGCTTCACCGCCGCCCTCTACGCCGCCCGCGCCCGCCTGAGCCCCTACATGGCCTCGGGCCTCCAGCCCGGCGGCCAGCTCACCACCACGACCGAGGTGGAGAACTACCCGGGCTTCCCCGACGGCGTGATGGGCCCCGAGATGATGGAGCTCTTCCAGAAGCAGGCCGAGCGCTTCGGGCTCGAGATGGCCTACACCAGCGTCGAGCGCGTCGACTTCTCGAGCCGCCCCTTCCAGCTTTGGACGGACGACGAGCAGACCCACACGGCCGACGCGGTGATCATCAGCACCGGCGCCACCGCCAAGTACCTGGGCGTGCCCGGCGAGCAGGAGTACCTGGGCCGCGGCGTGAGCGCCTGCGCCACCTGCGACGGCTTCTTCTTCCAGGACCAGGAGCTGGCCATCGTCGGCGGCGGCGACACCGCCATGGAAGAAGCCATGTTCCTCACGCGGTTCGCGTCGAAGGTCTACGTGGTCCACCGGCGCGACGAGCTGCGCGCGAGCAAGGTCATGCAGGAGCGCGCCTTCAAGAACCCCAAGATCGAGTTCATCTGGAACACGACCATCACCGAGGTCCTCGGCGACGGCGGCGGCGTCAACGGCGTGCGGCTGCAGGACGTGAAGACGGGCGCCACCCGCGACCTGCCCGTGGGCGGCTACTTCTCGGCCATCGGCCACCGCCCCAACACCGAGATCTTCAAGGATGTCCTGGACATGGACTCGGTGGGCTACCTGAAGGTGGCCGCCCCCTCCACCTACACCAGCGTCGAGGGCGTCTTCGCCTGCGGCGACGTGGCCGACCCCACCTACCGCCAGGCCATCACGGCGGCGGGCATGGGCTGCGCGGCCGCCATCGACGCCGAGCGCTGGCTCGAGGCGCAGGAGGGCTGAGGCATGGCGCGGGATCTCGAAGGGAAGGTCGCCCTCATCACCGGCGCGAGCCGGGGCATCGGCCGCGCGGTGGCCGTGCGCCTGGCCCAGGCGGGCTGCCGCATCGCCGTCGCCGCCAAGACCGTCGAGCCCCACCCGGAGCTCGAGGGCACCATCGGCGAGACGGTCGAGGCGGTGGAGGCCCTCGGCGTCGAGGCCCTGGCCGTGCAGATGGACGTGCGCGATCCGGCGGCCGTGGCCGCGGGCGTCGAGGCGACGGTGGCCCGCTTCGGCCGGCTGGACATCGCCATCCACAACGCCGGCGCCCTGTGGTGGAAGCCCATCATGGACACCCCGGCCAACCGCTACGATCTGGTGGATCAGGTCAACGCCCGGGCCGCGCACCTGCTGGCCCACGCGGCCATCCCGCACCTGAAGGCGGCGGGGGGCGGGCACTTCCTGACCATGAGCCCGCCCATCATGACGGACGCCATCGGCGGCAAGACCGCCTACATGATCAGCAAGTTCGGCATGACGATGGTGGCCCTCGGCGTCGCCGCCGAGCACGCCCGCGACGGCATCGCCGGCAACGCGCTCTGGCCCGAGACGGCCATCGAGTCGGCCGCCACGAAGCACTTCAAGTTCGGGACGCCGGCCATGTGGTACAAGGCCGAGCTCGTCGCCGACGCCACCTACGCCGTCGTCCGCCAGGATCCGCGCGCCCTCACCGGCCAGGCCCTCTGGGTCATGGAGGTCATGCGAGGAGCCGGCGTGACGGACTTCGTGCCCTACCGCTGCGACCCCGACCACGAGCCGCCCCCCATCAACGCCATGCGCATGCCCCGCGCGGGCGGCCGCGAGACGGCGGGTGGGAAGATCGTGACCTGATCCGGTGGCGACCGTCGCCCATGTGGCGGTCGGCCTGGTGGCTGGCCGCCTCTACGCCCGCTCGGCGGGCGTCCCCCCCTGGCGGGCGATGCTGGCGTTCTCCGTCCTCTCCCTCGCGCCCGACCTCGACGTCCTCGGCAACCGCCTCGGCATCAAGTACGCCGATCCGTGGGGGCACCGCGGGGCGACGCACGCGCTCTTCTTCGCGCTGGTGGCGGGGCTCGTGCTGGCGGCGGTCGCGGCGAAGTCGGGCCACCCGTTCCGGCGCGCGGCGCTCTTCGCCGTGCCGGTGCTGGCCAGCCACGGCGTGCTCGACGCCTTCACGGACGGGGGGCATGGCGCGGCCCTCTGGTGGCCGTTCAGCGACGCGCGGGTCTTCTGGCCCTGGCAGCCGCTGCCGGTCGCACCCATCGGGCGCCGCATGTTGAGCGCCCGGGGAGCCTACGTCCTGGGAGTGGAGACCCTGATCTGCGCGCCGCTGCTGCTGTACGCGCTGTGGCCACGGCGGCGGCGAGCCGCCCGGCCCTGATCAGCCGCGGAGGCCGTAGCGCTTGCGGAAGCGATCCACGCGACCCTCGGTGTCGATGATCTTCTGCTTGCCCGTGAAGAACGGGTGCGTGAAGGCCGAGATGTCGAGGTGGATCACGTAGTGCGTCACCCCATCGATCTCGCGGGTCTCCCCGGACTTCGCGGTGGACCGGGTGATGAACTCGTGCTCCCCGTCCTTGAAGATGACGGGGTTGTTCACGGGGTGGATGCCGTCCTTCATGGCGTAGGCTCCTTCTAAGAGGCGCAGCAACCTATCGGATCACATGGCGGGGGTCAACCTTCGCTGCCGTCCCCGTCGACTTTCATGATCAAGGCGCTGGTTTTCGCTTTCGAGTCAACGGGTTGGAGGCTGCCGTCCGCCAGGTGGGCCTGCACGCGGGCGCGGATCGCGGCCAGGCCGGCCAGGGCCAGGCGGGCCCGCCGGTCGCGCAGGGTGGCCTGGGCGGCCAGCAGCTCGGTGAGCGTGGCGCGCGCGTCGTCGTAGCGGCTCTGCTCCAGGCGCAGCGACTCCTCGGCCTCGGCGATGGCCCGCTCGGCCACGGCCTGCTGGTCCAGGGCGTCCTCGAGGGCGGCCTGGGCGGCGGCCACCTCGGTGGCGATGGCCCGGGCCAGCTCGCCCTGCTCGGCGCGCAGGGCTGCGAGCTCGGCGTCGCCAGCGTCGGCCCGGGCGCCACGAGTGCCCGCGGCGAAGGGCACCCAGGTCAGGGCGACGCCCCCCTCCAGCCAGCCGCGGGCCTCCAGATCGGTGTCGGCGGCGGTGTAGCGGCCGTAGGCGTCGAGCCGGGGCCAGAGCTCGCCCTGGGCCGCGTCGCGCCGGTGGTCCGTCGCCTCGACGCGGGCCGCGAGAGCGTCGATCTCGGGCCGCCCGGCCGCGGCGAAGGCGGGCAGGTCGGCCCCGCCGGCCACCTCCGCCGGCTCGTCGCGCCCGAGGGCCTGGCCGAGCTGGCGGGTGGCGACGCCGCGCCGGCGGGCGAGCGTCCGCGCCTCCTGCTCCGCCTGGGAGAGCGCCAGCTCGACGCGCAGCAGGTCGGCGCGCAGGGCGACGCCCTCGGCGACGAGGTCGGCGAGGCGCGCGCGCTGGGCCGCGAGCTGCTCGACGTACGCGGCGGTGGCCGCCTGCTCGGCCTCGACGGGCCCGCACCGCCAGCCAGGCGTCGGCGGCGGCGGCGGCGCGCTGCTGCCGGGCCCTGGCGCGCGGCGTGCCGGGCGGCGCAGGCGTCGGCGTCGGCGGCCGGGGCCGCGTAGAGCAGGCCCCGCGGGATCGAAGAGGGCTGGCGGACCTCGACGCCGACGGCCAGCGTCCGGGCTGGCTCGACGGCGAGGTCGCCCACGGGCGTCGCCACCACCCGCGGGCTGTGCACGCCGTCGAGGCGCGCCTGCACGGCGACGACGGGCAGCAGGGCCGCGCGCCGGGTGGCCGTCGCCGCGCGCTCGGCGGCCTCCGCCGGGCGGCGGCCGCGCGGGGCCGGGGCGTCGGCGCCCAGCGCCAGGGCGTCGGCCAGCGAGACGGGGGCCAGCAGGGACAGGACGAGCAGCGCGCTCATGCGGGCACCTCCGCGAGGCGACGGGGCTGGAAGGCCACGCGGTAGAGGGCGGGCACCACCAGCAGGGTGAGGAGCGTCGAGGCGAGCAGGCCCGAGATCATGGCCCAGGCCATGGGGGGCCAGAGGCTCGTGCCGGAGAGGGCCAGGGGCAGCAGGCCCGCCACCGTGGTGGCCGTCGTGAGCAGGATGGGCCGCGTCCGCAGGCGGACGGCGTCGGCCAGGGCCTCCTCCAGGGCGGCCGGCGTGCGGGGGCCGTCGCCCAGGCGGCGGTCCGCCACGTCGAGCAGGACGATGGCGTTGTTCACGACGATGCCGATGAGCGCGATGACGCCCAGCATGGACATGAAGCCGAAGGCCTGGCCGCCGACCAGCAGGCCGGGCACGACGCCGGTGGCCGCGAGGGGCACCGTCACGAGGATGATGGCCACCCGGCGAAACGAGTTGAACTCGGCCAACAGGATGAAAACCAACAGGAAAATGCCGATGGGCAGCGAGCGGAAGAGGGAGTCGTTGGCCTCGCCCGCCCCCTCCGCCGCGCCGCCGAATTCCAGCCGGACGCCCGCGAGGGGGGCGGCGTCGAGGGCCGCGCGCAGGGGCCGGATGACGCTGCTGAAGGCCGCGCCCTCGGCGAGCTGGGCGGTGACGGTGGCGACGCGCTGGCCGGCGCGGTGGTGGATGGCCGCCGGGCGCCAGCGGACGTCGGCCCGGGCGACCTGGCCGAGGGGGACGGCGCCGCGGGTGCCCACGTCGACGCCGGCGAGGGCCTCGACGGGCAGGCGCTCGCCGGCGGCCGACCGGATGACGACGGGCACGGCCTCGTCGCCCTCCTCGAAGCTGCCGGCGGGGAGGCCCCGGGTGCGGCCGAGGAGCGCCAGGGCCACGTCGGCGCGGGTGACGCCCTGGCGGCCGGCGGCGGCGTCGTCGATCTCGAAGCCGAGCACGGGCACGCCGAGGCCCAGATCGTGGCGGACGTCCCGGGCGCCGGGGAGGCCGCGCAGCGTGGCCATCAGCCGCTCGACGCCGGCCTGCAGCGCGTCGGCGTCGTCGCCGTACAGCCGCAGCTCGATGGGCGCCTTGATGGGCGGGCCCTGCTCGAGCCGGCGGGCCACCAGATCCGCCTCGGGCAGCCGCTCGGCCACGGCGGCCGAGGCGGCCTGGGCCACCGCCGCCAGATCCCCCGGCGTCCGCGTCGTCACGAGGATCTGGGCCAGGTGCGGGCTCGCCGGGTGGCGGGGCAGGTTGTAGTAGAAGTGGGGCACGGAGCGGCCGACGAAGGTGGCGACGCTGGCCACGTCGGGCCGGTCGCGCAGGGCCGCCTCGACCACGCGGGCCGCCTCGTCGGTGGCGGAAACATGAGTCCCTTCGGGCAGTTGCAGGTCCAGGACGACCTGGTTGCGATCCGAGGACGGGAAGAACTGGAAGGGCACGCCCCCCGCGGCGGCGATGGCGCCCCCGACCAGGATGACGGCGCCCGCCAGGACCCAGCGGCGGCGGCGGACGGCGAAGCGGCCCAGGCCCGCGCCGCGGCCGCCCTCGGCGCCGGCGCGGGCGCGCAGGAACAGGGCCGACAGCACGGGGGTCACCAGCACCGCGAAGGCGTAGCTCAGCGTGAGGGTGAGCATGATCACGATGGGCAGCGCGCGGGTGAAGTCGCCCGTGGGGCCCTCGGCCAGCAGCATGGGCACGAAGGCGGCGAGGGTGGTGCCGGTGGCCGCGGCCAGGGGCAGCGCCAGCTCGCGGATGGCCGCGAGGGCCGCGCCGCGCCGGTCGAGGCCGCCGTCCAGGTGCCCCTGCACGGCCTCCGTCACCACGATGGCGTTGTCGACGAGCAGGCCGAGGGCGATGACGAGGGCCGAGATGGACATCTGGTGCAGCACGCCGCCGGCCAGGCCGTAGACGCCGACGGTGGCGAAGGCCACGAGCGGCACCACGGCGGCGACGACGAGGCCGACGCGCAGGCCCATGGTGGCGACGAGGACGCCGGCCACGATGAGGATGCCCAGCAGGAGCGACTGGCCCAGGTCGTCGAGCCGCGCCTCGACGCGGGTGGGCTGGAAGGCGACCTCCTGGACGGTGAGGGGGGCCAGCCGCGGCGCCACGGCGGCGACGCGGGCGCGGACGGCGGCGCCGAAGCCCACGACGTCGGTGCCGCGGCGGGGGACGACCCCCAGGACCACGGCGGCGGCGCCATCGAGGCGGGCGCGATCCAGGGCCGGCTCGGCCGGGCGGCGGCGGACGTCGGCCACCTCGCCGAGGGCGACGGCCGCCCCGGAGGGCAGCAGGATGGGCGTGCGCTGCAGCTCCTCGACGGTGCGCAGGGCGCTCTCGGGGCGCAGGGTGATGAGGCGGCCGGCGGCCTCGACGGCGCCGCCCGGGATCGTGGCCGTCCGGGCGCGGAGCTGGGCCGCGACGCCGGCCACCGACAGCCCGTGGCGCCGGGCCACCGCGTCGTCGAGGGCGATGGTCACCTGCTCGCCGGGATCGCCGGCCCGCAGCACCCGGGCCACCACCGGCAGCCCCTCCAGCGCCTCCTCGAGCACCTCGGCGGCGTCGGCCAGGGCCAGCGGATCGGCGGCCCCGGTCACGGCCAGCACCACCGACTCCTGGTCGGTCTGATCGGCGTCGAGGACGGGCCGGCCGGCCTCGGGGGGCAGCTTCGCGGCCGCGAGGCGGCGGCGCACGCGGTCCCAGGCGGGGTCCACGTCGGAGATGTCGGGGCGCAGCTCGAGCTGGATGATGGCCACCCCCGCCCGAGCCGTGCCCTCGACGCGGTGGATCTGCTCCACCTCGGCCAGGGACTCCTCGACCCGCTCCAGGACGAGCCGCTCCACCTTCTCGGCGTCGGCGCCCGGGTAGGGGACGACGACGAGGCCCCAGCGATCCGGCAGGCGCGGGTCTTCCTGGCGGGCCATGGAGCCGTAGAGGAGGACGCCGTTGGCGGCGAGCAGCAGGGCCGACGCCAGCACGAGGCGCGGCCGCGAGAGCAGGGCGAGGAGGGCGTTCATCGGGGGACCTCCACGACGGCGTCGCCGTCCAGCAGGGCGAAGTGCCCGCCGATGACCACGGCGTCGGCGGCCTGGAGCGGGGGCTGGGCCTCGCCGCCGGAGGCGGTCAGCACGACGCGGCCGCCATCGGCCAGCTCGCCCACGACCACGGGCACCCGGTGGGCCACGCCGTCCGTCACGCGGAAGACGCGCGGCCGGCCGCCGGCGGGATCGACCACCGCGGCCAGGGGCACGGCCAGGGCCGGCGCGCGCGGCGTGGCCAGCGTCGCCTCGGCCGTCAGCCCGGCGCGCAGGTGGCCGGTGGGCAGCGAGAGGACCACCGGGAAGAGCCGGCCAGGCCCCGCGGCCTCGCCCCCGATCTGGCTGACATGGGCCACAACCCGCTGATCCAGCAGGGGAAAGAAGACGTCGACGGGGGCGCCGTTGCGCAGGTCGGCCACCACGGTCTCGGGCACCTCCAGGGCCACCTCCAGGCCGTCCTCGCCCACCAGGCTCACGATGGGGCGGCCGGCGCCGACCAGCTCGCCGGGCTCGGCGTGGACCGCGGTGACGGTGCCCGCGAAGGGGGCCACCAGATCCGCCTCGGCGCGCTGGCGGCGGGCCTCGGCCAGGCCGGCGGCGGCCTCGCGGCGGGCGGCCCCCAGCGCGGCGACCCCGGCTCGGGCCTGCTCGACGGCCTGGCCGGTGGCGGCGTCGCGGATCCCAGCCGCTCCACCCGGCGCGCGTCGCGGCGGGCCTGGGCCAGCTCCGCGTCCAGGCGGGCGATGCGGGCGCTGGCCGCCTGGGTGGCGTGCTCCAGCGGCGCGGCGTCGAGGCGGGCCAGGCGGGCGCCGGCCTCGACGCGATCGCCCACGTCCACGGCCCGGTCGACGAGGCGGCCGCCGGCCTGGAAGGCCAGGTCGGCGCGGCGCGCGGCGCGGCTGACGCCGAAGAAGCGGTGCGTCCGCAGGGCCGGGGCGGCCTCGACCGGGGCCGTGCGCACCGCCCGGTCGCCGGGGCGGTCCACCGACTCGGGCGCGCGGGTGGCGCCGGCCGTCGTCGCCAGCACGGCGCCGACCACCACCGCGGCCCCCACCACCGCGCTCAAGACCTTCTGGACCGGCCGACCGGTCGATTTCCGAACCGGCCGGCCGGTCAATTCATCGGCCCGCGGCGCGGGCACATGCTGCTCCCCCATGGGATCCTCCTACCGGGTCAGGGACGGGGCTCGATGCCCTGCAAGAACACGCGGATGAGCCCCTCCAGGTGCTCATCGTCGGCGTCGTCTTCCGGGCAGCAGAGCCCGGTCTGCGGGGCCATGAAGCCGCGCAGCAGGAACCAGTGCTCGACGAGCGAGAAGAACATCAACAGGATGTGCGGGGCGGCGATGTCGACCCGCACCAGGCCACGCGCCTGGGCGTCGACCAGCCGGGCCACCCCCAGCTCGATGAGATCCGTGCCCATCACGCGGCAGCTCGCGTCCGACTCCAGGGCCATCCACGTCAGCAGCCGCCGGAACTCGGGGCGGTCCTTCAGCACCCGGAAGTAGAGCCGGACGGACGCCTCCATCAGCGTCTCGGCCGGCTCCTGCTCCAGGAGGGCCTTCTGGGCCTCATGGTAGACCACGAACTCGCGCTGCTTCAGGGCGTCCCACAGGGCTTCCTTGGAGCCGAAGTGGTGGTGGATCAGGCTCTTGGTGACGCCCGCCTCGGCGGCGAGGGCGCTGGTGGACGTCTCGGCGAACCCCTTCTGGGCGAAGACCTGGAGCGCCGCGTCGAGGATGGCCTCGCGGGTCGCTTCGGGATCTCGTCGGGCCATCGCCACCTCCAGGGTTGTTGGCCGAGCGGCCAGTTGTAGAGATAGCGGGGGTCGCGGCCGGGATCAAGGGCGAATTGGCCGAGCGGCCAGTTTTCTGTCCACGTCAGCCGGGGAGGCGCACCAGATCGTCGCGGTGGACGACCTCGGGCACGAGCTGGAACGGCGCGCCGGCCGCGTCGGTGCGTTGGCCGACGGCCGCCCGGATGTCCGCGGCGGCGTGGTTGACGAGCCCGCGGGCCACCTCCGCCCCGTCGGGCCCCAGGATGCGCACCGCGTCCCCCTCGGCGAAGTCGCCCTCGACCGCGACCACCCCGATGGGCAGCAGGCTGCGCCCCTGGTCGAGGAGCGCGCGCACGGCGCCGGCGTCGACGCGCAGGGCCCCGGCGGGCCGCTGGCCGAAGGCGATCCAGTGCTTGCGGCTGCCGATGGACACGGGCTCGGGGGCGAACCAGGTGCCCAGGTCCTCGCCCGCGAACAGCCGGCGCAGGATGCCGGGCTCCTTGCCGGGGGCGATGAGGGCCGGCACGCCCAGGTGGTTGACCTGCTGGACGGCCTGCACCTTGGTGCGCATGCCGCCGCTGCCGAGGCCGGACGTCGAGCCGCCGGCGTTGCCCAGGAGCGCGGCGTCAATGCGGGGCACCAGCGACAGGCGTCGGGCGCCGGGCGCGCTGGGGGGGCGGTCGTACAACCCCGCGACATCACTCAAGATCACGAGCGCGCTGGCCTCGACGAGGCTGACCACCAGGCTCGACAGCATGTCGTTGTCGCCCAGCTTGATCTCGTCGAAGGCGACGGTGTCGTTCTCGTTGATGATGGGCACGACGCCCCAGCCGAGCAGGGTGCGCAGGGTGCGCCGGGCGGCCAGGTAGCGCGCCCGGTGGTGCAGGTCGTCCCGGGTGAGCAGGACCTGGGCGACGGCGTGGCCGTAGGCCGCCAGCTCGTCGTTCCACTGCTGCATGAGCCGGCCCTGGCCGATGGCGGCGCAGGCCTGCAGCTCGTCGATGCGCTCGGGGCGCTCGGTGCGGCCGAGGCGCGCGAGCCCGAGGGCCACCGCGCCGCTGCACACCACCACCACCTCGAGGCCCGCCTGGCGCAGGGCCACCAGGTCGCGGGCCAGGGAGACGAACGTCACCCGGTCGAAGTCGAGGCCCTCCCGCAGGACGGCGCTGCCGATCTTCACCACCACGCGCCGCGCGCCGGCGAAGCCGCTCGGTCGATCCATGGAACCCCTCAGTTCTGCGCCAGGTGGTCCTGGTAGGCGGCCATCAGCTGGCGGGTGATGGGGCCGGGGGCGGCCCAGCGCCGGTCGTCGATGCGGGCGACGGGCATCACCCCGCGCACGCTGCTGGTGATGAAGACCTCGTCGGCGTCGGCCAGGGCCTCGACGGGGAAGGAGGCCTCCTCGGCGGGGAGGCCCCGGGCGGCGGCCATCGCCAGCACATGCCGCCGCGTGATGCCGGCGAGGATGCCGACCTGCAGCGGGGGCGTGCGCACCACGCCGTCCTTCACCAGGAAGAACGTGCTGGTGCCCCCCTCGAGCACCCGACCCAGGGGATCGACGCGCAGCGCCTCGTAGAAGCCCGCCCGCTCGGCCTCGGCCAGGGCCATGACGGCCAGCAGGCGGCTGCCGCTCTTGGCCTGGGGGTCGAGGCCCCCCTCGTCGCGGCGCGGGGTGCGGACGATCTTCAGGCTGCAGCCCGCCTCGTAGAGGGCGGCGGGGGGCAGGCTCAGGGGCGAGCAGATGACGACGCGCGTGGGCTCGCCGGCGTCGGCCAGGCCGAGGCCCGCGTGGCCCACGCCCCGCGAGACGACCAGGCGGATGGTGCACTCCCCCGGGATGCGGTCGAGGAGCGCCTGGATCCAGCCGCGGAGGACGTCGGGGTCGACCTGGGGATCGAGGGCGATGCGCCGGCCCGACTCCCAGAGGCGGGCGGCGTGATCGGCCCAGAACAGCGGGCGACGGTTGGCCGTGCGCAGCACCTCGTAGACCGAGTCGCCGAACAGAAACCCGCGATCATACACGGAGATCCGCGCGTCCTCGGCGGCCGTGATGGTGCCGTTGATGCTGACCCAGGCGCTCATGCCGAGCCTCTCAGACGTTGACGCCCTTCCAGCCCGAGCCCGTGCCGGTGGGGCTGTGCTGCTTGAAGAAGAGCGGCTTGCTGTTGGTGGGGTTGGGCAGGTAGGGCCCGGAGGGGGTGTACGAGGTGTGGTACATCCACCACTGCGCGGTGCCGGCCGAGGCGTTCACCGACACATAGCCCACCAGCGTGCCCTGGTACTCGATCTTGTAGCCCACGCTCCCCGAGGGGTTGGTGGGGGTGATGGAGGTGGCGTTGCCCGAGAAGTACTGGGCGGGTGTGCTGAAGGTGTTGGAGCCCTGCCCCAGCGTGACCTCGGAGCCCATGTAGAAGGAGCCCGGCGCGGTGCCCGTGGGATCCCACTGCCAGATGTCGAACGTGCCCTGGCCGGTGACGGCCGTGACCCAGAAGGTGCCCGTCACGCTGGCGAAGCTGCTCGTCTGGGAGATGCCCCGGCCGTTGTACTCGGGGGGAAGCTCGCGGCTCGTGTGGTGGCCCATGAAATCCTCCTGAAATTCCGTGGCGGCACTATAATGCCGCGACATGCCAGGATCCCACGAAGATCGCACCCTCACCCAGGCGGCCCGGCCGCAGGCGAGGGCGCGACCGGTGGCGCCGGCGCCCCCCCGCATCGCGCACCGCTACGTCGATCAGGCCCCCCTCGGCCGGGGCGGCATGGGCGAGGTGCGCCGGGTGCTCGACGAGCGGCTCGAGCGGCCCGTCGCCATGAAGATCCTGCACGCCGGCTTCGAGGCGTCGGACGAGGCGCGGGCCCTCTTCCTGGCCGAGGCGCGCCTGACCGCTGGCCTGCAGCACCCGGGCGTCGTCTCGGTGCACGACCTGGGCGAGCTGCCCGACGGGCGGCTGTGGTTCACCATGGCCGAGATCCAGGGGCGGACGCTGGCCGTGGCCCTGGCGAGCGGCGACCTGCCCTTGCGCCGCGCGGTCGATCTGCTCGCCCGCGTGGCGGTGGTGCTGGCCTACGCCCACGCCCGCCAGGTGGTGCACCTGGATGTGAAGCCGAGCAACATCATGCTCGGGCCCTTCGGCGAGGTGTACCTGGTGGACTGGGGCATCTCGACGCTGGTCCGCCGGCAGGGCCAGGTGGTGGGCTCCCCCGCCTACATGGCGCCGGAGCAGGCCCGGGCGGCGCCCACCTCGCCGGCCACCGACGTCTACGCCCTGGGCCTCGTCCTGCGGGAGCTGCTCACCGGCCAGCCCGCCGCCGAGGGCACCGTGTCGGAGCTGGTGGCCCGGGCGGCCGAGGGGCCGCCGGCCCCGCTGCCCGCCCTGCCCCTCGACCAGGCCGAGCTGGGGGAGCTCGTGCACCACATGCTGGCCGAGGCGCCGGCGGATCGCCCCGCCGCCCGGGAGGTCGTCGCCCGCCTGGAGGCCTGGCTGGATGGCGCCCGCAACCTGGAGCGCGCCCGGCGGCTCGTCCAGGACGCGGCGGACATGACCCCCCTCCTCCAGGAAAAACGTAGGGAGATCGAGCGCTTGCGAACGGAGGCGGCCGCGCTGCTGGCCGCCCTGCCCCCCGGCGCCGGCGACGCGCAGAAGGAGCCCGCCTGGCAGATGGAGGACGCCACCGGCGTGGTGGAGCGGGAGCTGGCGGAGGGCGAGGTGGCCTACCTGCGCTCGCTGCAGGGGGCGCTGTCGCTGCAGCCCCAGCTCCCCGAGGCGAGCAGCCTGATGGCGGCCTACTTCCGCGAGCTGGCCGAGCGCGGCGAGCGCAGCGGCGATCCCCTGGCGGCGGCCCAGGCCTCGGCGCTGGTGCGGGTGCACGACGTCGCCGGCGAGCACGCCGACTGGCTGGCCGGCGCCGGCCTGCTGGACCTGGACACGGCGCCCACCGGCCTGGCCATCCGGGTGCGCAGCCTGCACGCCTACCGCCGCCGGCTGCTGCCCCACGCCGTCGTCTTCACCGGCCAGAGCCCCGTGACCGGCGTGAAGCTCGCCCGGGGCACCTACCTCGTCGAGATCGGCCCCGCCGACGCCCCCTTCTGCTACCCGGTGGAGATCCGCCGGGGCCGGTCCTGGGACCGGGTGCCCCCCGGCGGAGACGCGCCCGAGGCCGTGGCCGTGCCCCCCGAGCGGTCCCTGGGGGCCGACGAGCTCTTCGTGCCCGGCGGCTGGTTCTGGAGCGGGGGCGACCGCCTGGCGGCCGACGCCCTGCACCGCCGCCGCCTCTGGGTCGACGGCTTCGTCATCGCCCGCCAGCCCGTCACCGAGGCGGCCTACTGCGACTTCCTCAATGATCTCGGGCAGTCCGAGGCCCAGGCGCGGGAGCCGACGGCCGGACCGAGCCGGGAGCAGGGCCTGGGCATGCTCGATCACGTCGACGGCGCCTACCGCCCGAAGCCCGGCAACGAGCGGCTGCCCGTCTGCCTGGTGAGCTGGCACGACGCCTGCGCCTACGCGGCCTGGTGGGCCGCCCGCACGGGGCAGCCGTGGCGCCTGCCCCATGACCAGGAGTGGGAGAAGGCGGCCCGCGGCGTCGACGGCCGGCCGTGGCCGTGGGGGCACCACCTGGAGGTGGATCGCGCCTGCATGCTCGGGTCGACGACGCCCCCGAGCCGCGCCCCGGTGGACGCCTTCCCCATCGACGAGAGCCCGTACGGCGTCCGCGGGATGGCGGGCGGCGTGCGCGACTGGTGCCTCAACGGCTACGACCGCGCCGGTCCCCCCGATGGCAGCCGCGTGGATCCGCGCGCCGACTGCGCCGGGCCGCGGCTGACGCGGGGCGGCGCCTGGGGGGCCATGCCGGCGCTCTGCCGCCTGGCGGGCCGCTTCGCGGCGCCCCCGGACGCCCGGCTGCTCGGGGTCGGCTTCCGCCTCGCCCGCTCCTGGCCCTGACGGTTGCGTCTAGTCAGACTGCGATTTTTCCTTGACGCTGCACGGCTGGGCTCGGAATGCTGCCTGTCTGCCCTCTGAAGGGCAGCTTCTGTTGGTCCTGAACATGCCAGGGGGATGCATGAAGCGGAAAGCTGCGTTGGCGGGGCTGGGCCTGCTGCTCACCATGGGCGGGGCGTCCTGCTCCGGCGACGACGACAAGGCGGCCCGCCAGGCGGTGGGCGACAACGAGCTCGTCGACTACCTGGATCGTGAGTTCGGCCTGCGCATGGTCATCGTGTCGTCGAACGAGACGGTGCTGGACGACGGGGCGATCCGGCTCGAGCAGACCTTGCGGGTGCAGCTCGCCGGGCACGGGACGCGGGACATCCTCATCGACCAGACCGTCTGGTCTGATGCCTTCACATCGCTGTTCATCACCGATCTGGAGACCGAGGCGCAGCGGTACCTGGCCTGGCAGGTGGACGATGGCTTCATCGTCCTCGGGACCAACGACCAGGAGGTGGGCCAGAACGTCAACGTCGAGGTCGTGCCCTTCCCCGGCGGGCAGTTCGGCGTCGGGCGCTTCAGCGATGACGAGGAGGGCGCGAACATCACCGAGCCGACCGGCAACGGGCGCGCCGCCGTCGACGCGGTCGAGGCGTCGCTGGGCTTCCGCGACCTGCCGCCGCACATGCTCATGACCGCGTTCGCGCTGGCCCACACCACGGCCCCCGAGGCCCGGTCGCCCATCCAGTGCTCGACCAGCAGCCTCGGGATGGCGGCGGCCCCGACCGTCTGCGCGGTCTTCGAGGACTTCTGCAACTGCGCCCCCTGCCTCGTGCTCGGCGATCAGGCCGTCTGCGACAAGTGGTGCCCGGGGGGCTGACGCCTCGCCGGTCGAGCGCCGTGGGGAGCGCGCTCTGGCGCTGGGGCCCGGCGGCCGCGCTGGTGGCCGGCTGCCAGGGGTCGACGCCGCCCGCGGCGCCCCGCGTCTTCGGCCTGCACGCCATCTGGTTCGCGGGCGCCGGGGACGGCGATCGGGAGACGGTGGACGCGTTCCTGCGCTGCCTCGTGGAGGGGTCCAACCTCAACCAGTTCTGGCGAGGGGAGGCGGGCATCGTGCGCCGCGGGTCGTGGGCGCTGCCCGCCCCGCCGGCCCGCGTCGACCGGGACGCCGTGGGCGCCTGGCTCGACGCCGAGATCGCGGCCGGGCGCCTGCCGCGGCCCCGCCCGGGGGAGACGCCGATGTACCTCGTCTTCGGCGAGGCCGGCACGCTGCGGGTCGGGGCCTGTGGCCGCAACGGCGAGGCGCCGGTGGCCGGGCAGCGCGCGGCCATCGCCCTCGTGCGCATCGACCCGCCCTGCTGGCCGACCGGCGACCGCGTCCGCAGCGAGACCCAGATCGCGACCCACGAGATCGTGGAGAGCGCCGACCGGCTGCTGGGCTACAGCACCTGCGCCGGTGGGGGGGCCTGCCGGGGGCGGGACATCTGCCCCGACCGCTGCGACACCTTCGTCGGGCTGGCCTGCCCCGGGGCGCCGACGGGGACGCCGACCGGCTGCCGCGACGGCGTGGTCGATGGCTGGGTGGTGCAGAAGTTCGCGTATTCCGGGCGAAATCCGGACGACTGCGACCGCTGTGCGCCCTGCGACTTCACCCCGCAGGCCTGCGCCCCCGACGAGCCGCGCTGCGCCGCCGTGCCCTCGACGCCGCCATGAGCCCCCCGGCCGCTGGGACGCCCATCGGCGCGCTGCCCGGGCGCTGGGTCGCCGCCGCCTTCGGCGGGGCCGCCCTCCTGGGGGGCGCCTCGTGGTGGCACCCCGTCTTCGCCCCGGCGGCCTGGGCCTGGGCGGGCCTCCTCACCCTCGGCCTGCTGGGGGCCCGCTCGCCGTGGCGCGCCTTCTGGGGGTGCTGGGCCGCCAGCCTGGCCGTGCTGGCCATCGGCTACGACTGGGTCGACGAGATGATGGTGGTGAGCGCGGGCTACAGCCCCGTCGAGGCGCAGGCGGCGGCGTACGGCCAGTTCGCGCTCTACGCCGGCGTGCCGTCGGCCTGCCTCGCCCTCGCCGCCGGCCTGCTGCGGCGCCGCGTCCCCGCCGTCCTCTGGCTGCCGACGGCCTGGGTCGTCGGCGAGTGGCTGCGCTTCGTGGTGGTCTCCATCAGCATCGACGACTGGCTGGCGACGCAGTGGCGCGTCGAGCCGGTGCTGCGCGCCCTCGGGCGGGTGGGGTACCTGGCCACGAGCTGGCTGTGCCTGGCCGCGTGCGCCGCGCTGGCCGACGCGCTGCTGCACCGGCGGCCGCGGCGCGCCTGGCCCGCGGTGGCCATCGGCGTCGCGGCCCTGGCGCTGCCGCCCCTGCCGCCGGGCGATGTCGCCGTGTTCCAGGGCATCGCCGCCCTGCACATGGTGGACGACGCGACGCCGCCCGACCGCGCGCCGCCGGGCGAGGCCCTCGAGCTCGTGGTCTGGCCCGAGGACGCGCTGTACCTCAAGCCCTACCTGGCGGAAGGCCACACGCCCGGCGCGCGGCTCGACCCCCTGCTGCCCGAGAGCCCGGCCCGCCACGTCATCGGCCTGCTGACCCGGCTGCCCCGGGGCGTGCTGCACAACCAGGCCGTCGCCGTCGAGGCCGACGGCCGGGTGAGCGCCAGCCGCGCGAAGCGCCTGCTCATGCCCATCATCGAGCGGCGCTACCTGGGCCTCGGGCGGGACGTCTACCAGACCGGCCACGCGCCCACGCGCCTGGACGTGGGTGGGCGGGCGCTCGTCGCCCTCATCTGCGGCGAGCTGCTGGCCCGGCCCCTCGTCCAGGAGGGCGTGGCCCAGGGCGGCCAGGTGCTCGTCGTCCTCGCCCGCGACCAGATGATGGTGAACGACCGCGCCCTCCGGCACCTGCTGGCCGTGCAGGTGCTGCGCTCGGTGGAGTACGGCGTGCCGTCCGTCCGGGCGAGCCTGGGGGGGCGCGCCGCCTTCGTCGGGGCCGATGGGCGCGTCCTGGCCCAGAGCGGCCGGGAGCGCAGCGGCTTCCTGCTCTACGACCCCGACCGCGGGCCCCGCGACGTCGACTTCCACGGGCGGACCATCGGCGCCGAGCCGCCGCCGCCGGCGCCCCCGCCCGACGTCGTGGTGCTCTACGCCCGCGACGCCCCGCGCTACCGGGCCCGCTGCCCGGAGGGCCGCTGCGCCCATGTGGCCATCGAGGACTTCACCTGCGGGGACGAGCGCGCGAAGACGGTGATCGTGTCCGGGCACGGCGAGCCGCCCACCTACCTCTCGCGCGGGGCCGAGGAGATCGGCGCGGCCGTGCGCTGCCTGGCGCCCGAGCTGGTGGTGTTCGACACCTGCCACGGGGCCTCGGCGGCCCTCTTCCAGGCGCTGGGGGATCTGCCGGCCACCGTGGTCGCGAGCCCGGGGCTCCTGCCGCCGTCGGGGCTGGTCTACGGGCCCGGGTTCTTCACCGAGGCCGATCCGCAGCGGCGGGCCGAGGCCGTCCGCAGCGTCGCCGGGCCGCTGGCGCGCTGGCGGGTGGACCCGGCCGGGCTGGCGGCCGCCCTCGCGGGCGTCGAGGCCATGGGGCCCGAGGCGCTCCGCTCGCGCATCGCGCGGCGCAAGCCCGCCCAGATCCGGCTGGAGCTGAGCCCGACGGCGACCATCCTGGTGCCCGTCGACCCGGCGCGGCTCGTCGGCCCGCGGGCGCGCGAGCGGCCGGCGGACTGAGGGACGGCCTCAGCGGGGATCGAGGGCCTGGGCGAAGAGGGGGAAGACGTCCTGGTTCGACGTCGAGCCCACCATGCAGTCCAGGTGCCCGTAACCCTTGATGATTTCGCGCCGGTACTGCTCAGGGCCGTTCTTCTCGCAGACCAGCTCGAACGTCCGCCGGGTGGCCTCGGGCACGAACATGTTGTTGTGCTCGCCCACCACGTAGGTGATGGGCAGCTTGAGGCCATCGAGGCTCGCCAGCTCGGCGCGGGTGAGGGCGAGGGAGTTGCCCGCCCGCGCGGCGGCCATGGCGCTGCGGCAGAAGCCCATCACCACCTGGGGGATGAGGGGCGCCATGAGGGCGATCGTCGCCGGCGAGACGCGCTCGACGTGCAGCAGATCGCCGAAGCACGCGCTGTGGCGGTGCAGCACCTTGTCCTTGCTGCGGTAGCTCTTGGGCAGGATGGGCGCCAGCAGCGTGAGGATGAGGTCGCCGATGCGGCGGGTGATCTGCGCGGGCCGGAAGTGCAGCATCTGCTCGATGGGGATGAGCTTGTCGGCGAACGTCCAGCGCTTGATCCGGCCCACCCAGTTGAAGACGAGGTGCAGCGCGACCTGGCTGGCCACCAGGTGCTTGATGTGGGCGGCGTCCGTGTGGCGGCGGGCCAGCGACAGGTGCAGCGCCGACGACGACAGGCAGTGGGCGATGACGCCCACCTGGTCGACCCCCGTGCGCGCGCGGACCTCGGCGATGGCCACGGGCCAGTCGTAGGCGGCCACGTCGGCGAGGGTGTAGGGCTGGCGGCTCACGGCCAGCTCGGGGCTGGTGCGCCAGTCGAAGAGCCAGACGTCGAAGCCCTCGGCGTGCAGGTACTCAGCGAGGTTCTGATCCACCGTGTCGAGGCAGAACGACAGCGCCGACATGGCGGTGCCGGGGGCCAGGATGACGGGCCCGCGCGGCCCGCCGCCGGGGACGTGGTGCAGCGTGAGCGTCGCCCCGTCGCCGGCGCGGATCTCGTGGCGCTCCAGGCCGCCGAAGGCCAGGGGCCGCCGGACGCCGAACAGCTCGTGCTGGGTGATGAGCTCCGTCCCCTGGGCAGCGTTCATGCGGTCAACCCCTTGAATTCAAAGCGTCTTCAGGTAGGCGATGAGGGCCTTCTTGTCCTCGTCGGGCAGGTCGGTGCCGTAGGCCGGCCCGGTGTGGCCGGCGTTGCTGTTGCCGGCCAGGCGGGTGTCGAAGACGGCGGTCTCGCGCCCATCGAGGGTGGCGACGTCGGCCTGGATGCCCAGGTCGTTCTGGTTGATGACGCCGTGGCCCACCCGGAAGGTGGGCTGGCCCCCGTTGCGCTCGGCGGCCGGCGTCAGCAGGTCCCAGATCGTCGGCACCGAGCCGTTGTGCAGGTACGGGCCCCGCGCCCACAGGCCGTCGAGGGGGCGGTTGGCGTAGCCGGCGGTCTTCTGCATGGCCTGCAGATCCCAGGGCTTGCCGTTGCCCATGTCGAGGAAGAGCTGGTTGAGCTTGGGGGTGTAGGAGTCGAAGCGGCGGCGGTCGGTGCCGATGAGGTCGATGGGGATGATCTCGCCCATGCGCTGGCCGGCGTCGTCGTGGCAGTCGAAGCAGCGGGCCTGGAACACGGCGCGGCCGCGGGCCACCTCGTCCGGGTCGGGGGCGGCGTAGGGCCACTTCGGGGCGGGCAGCACCTCGAGCCAGGCCTGCACCCGGGCGATCTGGGCCATGTCGATGGACTCATGGGTGGCCCCGGCCCCGAAGGCCGCGCCGGCGTTGCGATCTTCGATGCGCGGCGCGTTGCCGTCCCAGTTGAGGGCGCGGTTCTTCTTCTTCTCCTGGGCCCAGATGGAGGCGTAGCGGGCGTTGCCGATGGCCTCCTCGGGGGTCAGCCCGTCGGGGTAGTGCTGGCCCAGGGTGGAGAGCTTGTAGGGGTTGAAGGTGTCGACGCGGCCGGGGCCGAAGCCCGGGCGATCGGGGGCGAAGAGGGCGCCGAGCATGGCCTTGCGCTTCTCCAGGCCCTCCTTGAACCGCGTGACGACCTTGCCGTAGACGAAGCGGTCCAGGGCATCCATGGGGGCGCGGGCCTCCATGGCGGCGATGAGGTTCTCGGGGGTGTAGCGCGGGTCGGCGACCACCTTGAACAGGAAGCCGAAGAAGCCCTCCAGATCGAGGGTGGTGGAGCCCATGCCCAGGATGCGCTGGGGCGGCGCGTCGGCCGAGGCCCGCACGACGCCGGTGTGGCAGAGGGCGCAGTTCATGCCCACCAGGGGCACCCGCATCGTGCGCTCGGAGAAGCCGAGGGGGATGACCTCGCCGGGATCCACCTGGAAGCCGAAGGCCGTCCAGTCGTGGGGAGCGCCGGGGGGCAGCAGATCGGCGAAGAGGGTGGGCAGCACCTCCATGATGCGCTTCGGCAGGCCGTTGTCGGTGTCGCCGCCGATGGAGCCGCGCAGGAAGTGCTGGGTGGCGTCCTCGTAGGTGACGGGGACGTCGTTGGGGTAGCGCTGGAGCAGGTAGACGGCGGCGCCGCCGGCCGCGACCAGCAGCAGCGCGAGGAGCGAGAGCGCGATCCGCTTGCCGCGTGAGCCCTTGGAAGCCATGGAATCTACTCCACTTTCTCGGGGGCCGGGCCGAGGTGCCGGCCGAAGAAGGCCAGGGAGAGCTCGGGGTGGGCGACCATGTGGTTGTAGCCGTCGAAGCGGTGGCCCGTCTCGGGGTAGAGGCCCTCGGCCACGGGCGTCGCGGCCTCGAGCGTCTGCACATGGGCGACGGAGCCCCAGCGATCACCGGTGCCCTCGACGTAGAGCGTGGGCGTGCGGGCCGCGCCGCGCAGGGCGTAGAGCGGGTCGATGAGGCGCAGATCCGGGCCGCCGCCGAGGCGGTAGAAGACGCCGGTGCCCCAGCCGAAGAGCCGGCCGACGAGGCCGAAGGGCTTCATGTAGTTGGCCATGAAGAGGGAGAGCTTCGTGGGTTGCACGGCGATGGCGGCCTTGAGGGCCTCGGTGTGGGCCAGGGCGAAGACGATGCAGTTGCCGCCGTTGGAGAAGCCGATGGCCCCGATGCGCTCGGCGTCCACGTCGGGCCGGGCCTGCAGCCAGTCGAGGGCGCCCAGCAGATCGAGGTGCTCCTGCCAGCCGGCGGTGTACGGCCCGCTGCGGTCGCTCTCGCCGAAGCCCCGCACGTCGAACATCAGCACGCTGTAGCCGGCCTGGTGGTAGGCGCTGGCCAGGGGCATCAGCTCCACGCGCTTCCCGCCGGGGAAGTCGTTGAGCAGGTTGTTCTGGGCGTTGCCCAGGCGGTTCCACAGCCAGCCCGGGATGATGATGAGCGTGGGCGCCGGCCGGGTGATGGCGGCGGGGGCGGGCAGGAACCACCCGCGCAGCGTCACGCCGTCGGGCGCCGGGAAGCTGATGGCCTCGAAGTCGATGCCGGCGGCGGCCTTCGGGTCGGTCCAGAGCTTCTGCCGGCCGGGCCGCACCATGGTGCGGGCGCTGAAGGCGCACCCCAGCAGGTAGAGCCCGACGACGGCGGAGAGTCCAAAGCAGAGCCAGGCCATGCCGCCTCCTCAGAGCGTCTTGAGGTACTCGATGAGGGCCGTCTTCTCCTCGGCCGGCAGGTCCACCCCGTACGCATGGCCCTGGTTGCCGTTGCCGGGCAGGGCGGTGTCGTAGCGGAACTGCTTCTCGGCCTCGGGCCCCGTCGAGACGTAGCCCACGTGCACGGGATCGTAGAGGTCGTAGCCGCGGTAGAAGACCGCGGGGCGCTCGGCCGGGGGCTTGAGCAGATCGGCCAGGGTGGGCACCGAGCCGTTGTGCAGGTAGGGCGCGCGCAGCCAGACGGCGTCGAGCAGCACCGCCACGTAGCCCTCGGTCTTGCGGATGAACCACGCCTGGGGCCAGCCGTACATGGCCTTCGCCTCGCGGTTGTAGCCCTCGACGGTGCCCGGGGTGATGAGGTCGTAGCGGTGGCGGTCGGTGCCGATCTCCTCGATGGGGATGACGCGGCCGGCCGTGGGGCGGCCGATGGCGTGGCAGCCCGCGCAGCCGGCGGCCTCCCAGACCTGCTTGCCCTGGGCGGCGAGGGTCTGATCGACGGGGAAGGGGTACGGGGGCGCCGGCTGCGTCAGCCACCAGTCGCGCAGGCGGTTGAGGTCGTCGCGCGGGATGGCCGGCTCGTCGGCCCCGGCGCCGACCGCCGCGTTCTGCATGGCCTTGTCGAGGGAGTCGGTGAAGCCATCCCAGTGGTACGTCTTGATGTTCTCGCGGAGCTGCAGGTTGAACATCGTGGGGATGTCGGGGTTGCCGATGGAGCCATCCCGGGGCTGCTTCGCGAAGTGGTACTTGAGGTCGTTGAAGGCGATCCACCGCCCGGGGCCGGCCTCGGGCAGGTCGTACCACCAGCTGAGGCGCTTCTCGACCTTGAGCAGCTCGTCCTTCATCTTCGGGATGATGAGGAAGCGGAAGAGCAGGCTCTCGAAGGTGCCCAGGCCGTGCTTCTCCATGGCCGGCAGCAGGGTGGCCGGGGCGAAGCGCGCGTCGTTGGCGCAGGCGAAGAGGAAGTTGAAGTACCGCTGGCCGTAGAACGAGGTGTCCGTCCCCGACAGGAAGTACGTGGGGGCGTCCTCGGGCCGCGCGCGGTAGTGGGAGTTGTGGCAGGCGGCGCAGGACAGGCTGATGCGGTCGAACCCGATGCGGCTCTTGGTGATGCCGATGGGGATGTCCTTGCCGTCCTCGTACACGAAGCCGAACGCCGCGTAGCCCTTCGCCGGATCGGCCCCCGCCGGCAGCTTGTCGGCGCAGACCTCGGGCAGCACCTGCCAGACCTTGAAGGGGATGCCTGCGGTGACCTCCTGGCCCACGGATCCGTACTTCATGAACTCGCGGATGTCGTCGAAGCGCGGGGCCTCACGGCGGAAGAGGCCGTCCCAGACGAGGTAGCCCAGGCCCGCCCCGAGCACCACGACGACGCCGAGAATCCCCAGCAGAATTCGGCGCTTGCGCGACGCGGCCATGGCTCAGCCCTTCTTCCAGAGCTGGTCGTGGGCCGCCTGGCGGGTGTAGAGGCCGGGGTCGAAGAACTTCTCGTAGTACTCGAGCTCCAGGTGGTGGAACTGCAGCCAGATGCCCGGCGAGTAGAAGGCGTCGACGTGGGCGGGGAAGCGCCCGTAGGTGTCGTAGATGTAGTTGCAGATGGCCTTCACGTAGGCGATGCCCTCGGGCGAGAACCGGGCGGCCTCCTTCACGAAGGCGTCGGCCTGGGCGGCGTCGCGGTAGGAGCGCGAGAAGACCTCGCGCTCGCCGTAGCCGCCGCCGGTGGGGCCGTACTTATGGGCCACCACGCGGTCGACGGCCTCGTCCATGGACGACACATACGGCGGGGTGAGGCCCTCCAGGATGCCATCGATGCCGATGGGGTTGGGCTGGGAGGCCGGCACCGGCGCCATGGGCTTGAGCGTCTTGGGCTCCTGGAACCGGAAGCCCAGGCCGTGCAGGCCCTTGGCGTCGTCGCGCTGGTAGATGTAGGGCGGGAAGATGGAGCCGTGGACCCAGCCGCCCACCCCCATGCCCTGGCCCACCAGCATCAGGTTCTGCAGGTAGAAGAAGAGGCCGTAGTCGGTGCGCAGGGTGTTGCCGAAGCCCAGCGGCCCGACGCTGTCCTTGCTCACGAAGCCCTCGCGCAGGTACTTCAGCCCGCCGATGGGGTGGTAGGGGATGTCGGGGGACAGACCCAGCTTGCCGCCGATCTTGGCCATCCACTCGTAGAGGTTGGACGGCTTGAAGCGGGCCCAGTCGTCCACGAACATCATCCGCTTCTCGCGGGGCTCCGCGACGATGATGAGCAGGGCGTTGATGTACTGCCAGGTGCAGTCCACGACGGGGAAGAACACCGTCGTGCCGGCCACGTTGGAGTGCTGCGCGTTCCAGCCCAGGTAGTAGGGCCACTCCCGCGGGAAGTCCATGCGGCGGTCGGAGATGCGGACCTTGGCCTTCTCGGCGGCGGCCAGCCAGTCCGCCTCCTTCCAGTCCGCCCAGCGCGGCGGCAGATCCTTGAGCAGCTCCAGCGCCTCGCGCCCCTGGGGGAAGCGCAGCAGGAACATGCCGTCATCGTTGATCATGAAGAAGTGCGTGGCCTGGCAGTTGTCGGCGCTCGACCCCGTGCGGCCCACGATGTTGAGGAAGGGCGTGCCCAGCTCCGGCGCCCCGTTCACCTTGGTGAGGGGGCCGTCGTGCATGGTCATGCCCGTCACGCCCACGGCCGTCAGGATGAGGATGGCCTCCTCGAGCGGGCTGAGCGGCTCCGGCGCGTTCTGGCTCTCATGGCTCAGCGGCCCCGCCTTGATGGACACCCCCCGGGCCACCCGGCGGGTGCGGCGCTCCACGAGGGCGCTCATCAGGGGGTAGTTGAAAAGCTCGTCGAGACCCGGGTGATCGGCCATGACACGCACTCCTCGGGCGAGGTCGCCAGTGGGGGGGCGCACGTGTTCGCCCCCATCTGGAGCGCTCGACGCCCGGCAGCTTCGTGTACAGACCGCATCGTGCACCCGTTGGCGTGGCCTGACAACAACCCTCTCGGGCGCCGCGGGGGCTGGCGGTTCGCGGGATCGGGCGTGCGCGTTACCGGCATGTGACGCCGGGCGGGCCCCGGCTGGCAGGTCTGGCAGACCTGGCAGACCTGACACCTACCGCCAGAACTGCCACCACTTCTTCGGGGGGGCGGCCTTCTCGACGCCCATCACCCCGCCACACAGGCCGCAGAAGGTGGTGAACATCTCGGGCTCGGCGCCCGGCGGCAGGGCGGGGAAGGTGGCGGCGATCAGGGCGCTGGGGGCGTCGAGCAAGGTGTCGAGGCCACACCCGCCGCAGGCGTGGATGGTCCAGGCAGCGCGCTCGGCCAGCCAGGCCGGGCTGACCTGCACCGGGTGGCCGGCCGCGGGGACGACGAGCTGGACGCGGTCGCCCTGGTGCACCGTGGCGAGCTGCGCCGGGGCGTTGAGGACCTCGGCCGTGAAGACGTCGGCCGCCTGCCCCACGACGCGCACCCAGACGAGCTCGGGCCGGCGATCGGTGAGGCGGGGCCCGCCGTCGTGGACGACGGCCTGCACATCATCGGGGTGCTCGGGGTGGAAGCGGCCTTTGAGCTGCGGGTGCTGGCGCCAGGGAGTCGACATGGGGGATCCGGGGACGTTGGGGTGTGCAGGCTTCCCACGTCGCCGGCGGTGGGATCAAGGCAGGGGCGTCAGCCGATGCCGAAGGTGTCCCACAGCTCGCCCGCGAAGACCTTGCCGAAGCGCAGCATGGCCTTGGCGGACTGCAGCGCGCCGTCGCTGTTGAGCACCTGCATGGTGGTCATCTGCCGCAGGAAGTCGGTCTTCTCGATGTGCAGGATGCCCCGCAGCGCCCGGGGCCCCGTGGCGTCGTCGCCGGCGTGGACGGTGATGTAGAGGGTGCTGGTGTCGGACCAGAGGTCGAAGCCCGGGTCGTCGTGGATCTCTTTGAAGCCTTCGAAATAATAGGGCTTTCCGTCCACGGACTGCAGGCGCATGCGGTACCACATCCGCTTCGTCGTGGGATCGTCGGGATCCTGGACGAAGAGGTTGAAGTCGCCGTGGGTGACCATCAGCGGCCGGTCGGAGAGCAGGGCGCACTCCACCGTGCCCACCATGCGGGCGGGGTGCTCCGGCTCATCGAGCAGGCGGTCCAGCTCGCCGGTGATGGTCAGGACGAAGAAGAGGCGGTCGTCGCGCTCCTCGCCCAGGGCGTTCGCCACCTCGTAGAAGTCCAGCTCGTCGCTGGCGACGAAGCCCCGCATGGTCTCGGTGAAGCGCACCGACAGCGGCGGCTTCGGCCGCGTGTGCCGGGGGGCCGAGGGCAGGGTGTAGTCGATGTTCCAGCCCCGCTCCTGGGCGAGGTAGTGGGCGTTGCGCTCGGCCAGGGCCGAGATGGTGAGCAGGGGGTTGACCCCGAGCGGCCGCGGGATGAGCGCGCCGTCGCTCACGAAGAGGCCCGGGTGGATGGCGGTGCCCTCGGTGCCGGCGTAGACGCGGCCCCGGTGGTCGGTGACGCCCGTGGCGGCGTCGGCGCCCATGGCCGCGCCTCCGAGCGGGTGCACGGTCACGAGGTCCTTGTTGAAGAGCTTCGTCCAGATGGGGTTGGGCACGTACTTGCCCCGCAGGGCCGCGGCCGCCGCCTTCAGGGCGTCGCTCATGCGGGTGAAGATGTCCTGCCGGCCCACGCCGGGCCAGCGCAGCCGGACGCGGCCGTCGGCCAGGTACATCTCGCCGTGGCCATCGTCATGGGCCATCACCAGGTACGTCTGGGTGCGGCGGGTGACGGCCTCCTCGCCGTCGCCGAAGACGCGCTCCCAGAGGGTGCGCTTCTCCTCGTGATCGCCGCCCTGCCCAGTGAGCTGCGCGGCCGCCCGGAAGGCGGGGCCCAGGAACGACCGCAGCGACCCGGGGATGGAGCCCTCCTCGATGATGTAGCCATCGACGAGCTCGGGGGTGGCGCGCTGATCGATGGCGCTGGTGATGCACGGGCCCACGGCCTCGCCCTTGCGGCGCTCGCCCCAGCCCACGCCGTAGATGTCGTGGTCGGCGTCGTAGGCGAAGCCCAGCATGTCGCCGTTGCCGGTGAAGCGGGCGCCCACGCGGTCGGAGAGGGGCAGCCCGGCTTCGCGGGAGCGCAGCAGGATGCCCACCGTGCCCAGGGTGCCGGCGGCCAGCACCACCACGTCGGCGGTGACGTAGAGCAGCGACGCGTCGAAGCGCGACCGGCCGGCGCCGACGGGCTCGAAGTGCACGACCCAGCGGTCGCCCCGCCGCTCGAGGCGCTGCACGCTCGCCTCGCAGAAGATCTCGGCGCCGTGGTTGGCGGCGTCGGGCAGGTAGTTCATCAGCACCGTGTTCTTCGCCGACACGTTGCAGCCCGAGACACAGTCCCCACACAGGGTGCACGCCTTCTGGTGCACGCCCACGTGGTTGACCCCCTCCTCGAACGTCACGTTGATGGGCAGCTTCCAGAAGCGGCCGCCCACGTCGCCGGCGGAGACGGCCTGGGCCGCCGTCTTGGCGAGCGTCTGGCCGTCGTCTGGGTAGGCGGTGGGCTTGAGCATCTCCTCGGCGCGGCCGTAGCAGACGTCCAGCAGCGCGGCGTCGGCGGCCACCTCGGGGGGCCACTCGGCGCAGGCGAACACGCGCGGATCGGGGCGCAGCGACACGTTGGCGTTGATGAGGGAGGTGCCGCCCAGCCCGCAGCCGACGAGGACGTTGATGTCCTTGTCGATGGTCAGATCGAGCAGGCCGGTGCGCGATCCCAGGTGGAGGGTGTCGTCGTCCCCCAGCGGGAGCTGGATCTGCGTCTCGCCGACGAGCTCGTGCAGGGCGTCGGGGAACTCGCCGGGCACGATCTCGCGCCCCCGCTCCAGCAGGCAGACGGAGCGCCCCGCCCGGGCCAGACGCGACGCGCTGATGGCGCCGCCGTAGCCGGATCCGATGACCACGACGTCGTAGTGGGGCTTGAGATCGTCGAGGGGCAGGGCGATTCGGTTCATGGCTCACCTCGCCGACGCCGTCGGAAGTGACGGCCCGGTGCTGCTTCGCTAGACAAACATCGCGATCGACGGTAGCCGTGGTGTGATGCGGGGGTCAATCGGTCATCGGTCCGGGGAGCGCGCGCCATGATCAGCCCATCGGGCGAGTATCGGTCGCCACTGGACGGGGTCGTCTGCCTCGACACGACGCTGTCGGGCGTGCGCCTCCAGTCCCTCGGCCTCGTGGCGGGGGAGAGCCGCGTGCTGGCCATGGTGGCGCTGGCGGCCTGCGGGGAGTGCCCGCTGGAGGAGGCGATCTTCGAGGTCCGGGTGCCCGGGGATCCGCTGACCCACGCGGCGACGCCCCTGCTCGTGGGGGGCGACGACGAGCTGGCGTGGCTGCTGCTCGACTGCCCGGGGCTGCCGGCGGCGCGCGCGCTGCCCCTCGACGAAGAGGTCCGCCCCGGCGAGGACGCCTGGCTGTTTCGCCGCGCGGGGGACGAGCCGGTGCCCGTGGCTGCGCGCATGGCCTACATGGCCAGCCTCGATCCGGTGCAGGCGCCGCTGGCCGTGCGGCCTGCCGAGCCCGTCGACCAGCCCGAGGCCCTGACGGGCTCCCCCTGCCTGGTGGGCGGGGCGGTGGTGGGCCTGGTGGTGGGGCGCACCCAGGCGGGTCGGCCGCACATGCTCAGCGTGCTGCCCATGGCGGCCATCATGGATCGCTGCGTCGCGCTCGGCGACGCGGCGGGCCTCGTGATCACCCACACGGCCGCGCGCTGCCGCCTGCCGCCGCCCCCCTGGCCGCGCTGGCGGCCCTCGATGGTGGGCTGGTACGACCCGGGGCCCCTCGTGGCCACCGCCGTCAACATGGTGATCTCCAAGACCTTTGGGACGTTCGACGATCGCCGGGCCGTCGAGGGCAGCAAGCTCGCCCAGTACGAGCACGCCCTCGCGCCCGCCGCGAGCACCGCCGACACCCTCTGGGTCGACTACGTGGCCGACACGGGCGACGGCTTCGACTCCACCTTCGCCGTGGCGAGCGCGGTGTCGTTGCCCCACCTGCCGCTCCGGCAGCCGGACGGGCGCTGGGTGGCGACGAAGCGGGGGCATATGCTGGTCTTCGGGGGCGATCAGGTCTACCCGCTGGCCACCGCCCACGACTACTACCGCCGCTTCATCACCCCGTTCCGGCTGGCGGCCGCGGGGGACCAGGTCCGCCCCGGCGATGATCTGGAGTCGGTCCACCCGTGGAGCCGCCTGCCCTCCGACGCCCCGCCCGACGCCCTGCCGGGCTACGATCCCCGCGCCCCCTGGCACCCGGATCGCGAGTTCGTCGGCGCCGACGACGGCGTCGATCCCATCGACCGCCAGCCCCCGCGCCTCCCCTGGGTGGTCGCCCTGCCCGGCAACCACGACTGGTACGACAACCTCGTCCAGTTCATGAAGATCTTCGCCTCGGGGGAGCGCTTCGCCGAGTGGAACCCGGTGCAGTCGCGCAGCTACTTCGTCAAGAAGCTGCCGTTCCAGTGGTGGATCTTCGGCGTCGACATCCAGCTCACCGGCGACATCGACCAGGACCAGCTCCGCTACATGCTGGACTGGGTGGACGCCCTGCGCCCCGGCGACCACGTCATCCTCTGCATCCCGGAGCCGGCGTGGCTCGACCGGGACGGCGGCGCCCACCGCCGCTACCTGCAGGTGCTGGAGCGCGCGCTGGAGGAGGGGGATCACCTGCAGGTCTGGCTGGCTGGCGATCTGCACCACTACCGGCGCCACGAGGACACCCGGGGCCGCCAGAAGATCGTGGCGGGCGGCGGCGGGGCCTTCCTGCACGCCACCCACCCGACGAAGCCCATCGAGGTGCTGCCGCCGCGGGGGCGCAAGGCCGCGCCGGCGCCGCTGCAGGACGGGGAGTTCGGGCTGCGCGAGAGCTTCCCGACGCCCCGCGTCTCGCGCATCCTCGCCCTGCGCAACCTGTTGTTTCCCTTCCTGAACTGGCGCTTCGGCGGCTTCCTGGGATCGCTGTACCTCATCGCCGCCTGGCTGCTGGTGCCCGCCCCGGGCAACACCCGCTTCCAGCCCAACCGCCTGCACACCCTCGGCTTCGCGGAGGTGGGGCAGGTGCTGCAGACCATGGTGGAGGTGGCCCTCGGCAACCCGCTGGCCGGCCTCTTCCTGCTCGGCCTCATCGGCGGCATCCGGGCCATGTCCAACACGCCGAGCGCCCTCTACAACAACATCGCCGGGCTGCTGCACGGCGTCGCCCATGTGCTCGCCGTCTTCGCGACGGTCTGGTTCACCTCCTGGCTGACCGTGGCCGTCTTCGGGATGGTCCCGCGGGGCACCCCGCAGCTCATGCTGGGGGCGCCGCTCGTGGCCCTCTTCGGCGCGATGGTGGGCGGCGGCCTCTTCGGGCTGTACCTCTGGATCTCGAGCACCTTCTTCGGGCTGCACCAGAACGAGGCCTTCTCGTCCATCCGCAACCCCGACTGGAAGTGCTTCCTGCGCCTGCAGATCACGGCGGAGAGCCTGACCATCTACCCCGTGGGCTTCCGGCGGGTGCCGCGGACGTGGAAGCCGCGGCGGGGCCGCGGGGGGCCGATGCGCTGGCCGTGGCCCGTCATCCCGACGCGGCCCTTCCTCATCGAGGCGCCCATCGTGATCCGCACCGACCGGGGCCCGTCCGGGACCTGAACGGGTGTTCATCGCGGTCGCGATGGGCTATTTTGCGCGGCGCCATGCGCCAGTACACGATCCACCGCGAGCCGCCGACCGGGCGGCCGGGCTTCCTGGACGACCTCAACCCCGAACAGCGGGTGGTGGCAGAGACCCTCGGCGGGCCGCTGCTGGTCATCGCCGGGGCGGGCACGGGCAAGACGCGCACGCTGACGTACCGGGCGGCGAACCTGGTGGAGAGCGGCGTCGATCCCGCTCGCCTGCTGCTGCTGACGTTCACCAACAAGGCCGCCCGCGAGATGACCGACCGGGTCATGCGCCTGGTGCCCCGGGCGGCGGGGCGTATCTGGGCGGGCACCTTCCATGCCATCGGCAACCGCATCCTGCGCGAGCAGGCCGAGCGGCTGGGCTACGGCCAGAACTACGGCATCCTCGACAGCGAGGAGTCCCGCGACGTGATGGACATGGCCCTGGCCGAGGCGGTGCCCGACACGACGAAGGTGCGCTTCCCCAAGGCCGCCGTCCTGCAGAGCATGGTCTCGTCGTCGGTGAACACCGCGCGGCCCCTGCAAGTGGTCCTCAAGGCCGACTTCCCCCAGTTCGTCGGCATCGGCCCCGCCATCGAGCAGGTCGCCGTGACGTACATGCGCCTCAAGGCCGACATGAACGTGATGGACTACGACGATCTGCTGGTGAACTGGAACCTGCTGCTGGAGGACCACGCCGACCTGCGGCTGGCCTACCAGGCCCGCTTCAGCCACATCCTGGTGGACGAGTACCAGGACACCAACCTGCTGCAGGCCGCCGTCGTCCGGCAGATGGGCGCCCATGGCAACGTGATGGTGGTGGGCGACGACTGCCAGAGCATCTACGCCTTCCGCGGGGCCGAGCTGCGCAACATCCTCGAATTTCCTGAGCAGTTCCCGGGGACGCGCATCACCCGGCTCGAGACGAGCTACCGCTCGACGCCCCAGGTGCTCGCGGTGGCCAACGGCAGCATCCGCCACAACCGGCGCCAGTTCGACAAGACGCTGCGGGCCCACCGGGGGGACGGCGAGCTGCCCATCTACGCCTGCCTGTCCGATGCCCAGCAGCAGGCGGCCTTCGTGGCCCAGCGCGTCCTGGAGCTGCGCGACGAGGGCACCGAGCTCAAGCAGCAGGCCGTGCTCTACCGCGCGCACTACCAGGCCATGGAGCTGCAGCTCGAGCTGCAGCGGCGGGGCATCCCGTTCGTGATCCGGTCGGGCACGAAGTTCTTCGAGCAGGGGCACATCCGCGACCTGCTGGCGCACCTGAAGATCCTCTTCAACCCCCTGGATCGCCTGGCCTGGACGCGGGTGCTGAAGCTCTACGACGGCGTCGGCAACCAGTCGGCGGCCAGCATCTACCAGCACCTCGTCGCCGAGGGCGATCCGTGGGCGACGCTGGTGGCGGGCACCCCGGTGCCGCGCCTGCCCGCGAAGGCCCGCAAGTCCTTCGACACGGTGCGGGCGCTCCTCCTCGACCTGGGCGCCCCGCACCTGGTGGGCGATCCGGCGTCCATGCTGGAGCTGGTGCTCGATCGCGGCTACCAGGCGCACCTCGACAGCGCCTACGCCAACGCCGAGCAGCGCGGCGAGGACATCCGCCAGCTCGCCCACCACGCCAGCCAGTACCCCGACTACCGGGCTTTCCTGGAGGAGCTGGCCCTGGTCGAGAGCGTCTCGGTGGAGGACATCCAGTCCGGGAGCACCTCCGACGAGTGCCTGGTGCTGTCCACCATCCACCAGGCCAAGGGCCTCGAGTGGGACGCGGTGTACGTGCTGCACCTCGCGGATGGGCACTTCCCGCTGCAGCGGGCGATGCGCACCCCCGAGGAGATCGAGGAGGAGCGGCGCCTGTTCTACGTGGCGGTCACCCGCGCGCGGCACACGCTGCACCTCTGCCACCCCCAGTGGAGCGCGGGGCGCGACCGCTTCCCCGTCTTGCATCGGCCCAGCCGGTTCCTCGAGGAGTTGCCCCACACCCGGGGCGATCTCATCGAGACCTGGCGCATCGCGGAGGGCGCGTGATCCGCCTGATCTTCCTGTGGTTTTGCCTGACGGCCGGGGCCGCGCTGGCCCAGGAGGCCCCGCCGCCGCCCCCGGTGGCGGGGGCGTCGACGCCCGGCTCGGCCGAGGGGGCGGAGCCCCAGAGCCGCGGCCGCGCCTGGGGCATGGCCTTCATCTTCTGGTCCGGCGCGGTGATCATCATGGCCCTGGTCGGCCGGGTGGTCTTCAAGGAGCAGCTCAACCAGCTGCGCACCCAGCGCATGCTCATCCGCCAGATCGGGCCGTTCTTCCCGGAGTTCGACACCGACTTCCTGACGACGTGGGTGCACCGCTGCGCGCCCCACGTCTGGAACGCCTGGCAGACCCATGACCTCACGCCGGTGGCCAGCTACCTGACGCCGGCCTTCCAGGCCGAGGCCAGCGCCCGCTACGCCGCCGACGCGGCCGCGGGGCGGCGCCACACGGCGAAGCTGGAGAAGGTGCTGCGGGCCCACTACCTGTCCCTCACGCCGGTGGGGGAGGGGCCGCCGCCGCGGGGCCTCGAGCTGCTGGTGCGGCTGGAGTGCCGGGGCGTGCACGGCGTGGTGGACGCCAGCGGCAAGGTGGTGGAGGGGTCGCTGCAGGAGCGGCAGGTGCAACAGTTCTGGACTTTGCGCCATGATGGCCACCGGTGGCAGCTGCACCAGGTGGAGCCCGCGACGGGGGATCGGACGGATCTCGCCCGGCGGCCCCTGCCGCCGCCGCTGATGGAGTGGAAGCGGCCGGCCGAGCCGGCGGATGAACGGCTCGAGGGGAGCGCATGAACGGGTGTCGGTGGCTCTTGGGGCTCGCGTTGGCGCTGGTCGCCTTCGGCTGTGACGACGGTGGTGGCGGCGGTGGCGCCGGCGGTGAGGGCGGCGGCGGCGCCGACATGGGGGCCCCGCCCGGGGTGCCCTACGAGGGGGCCATCGCGCCCCTGCCCGGCGGCACCGAGATCGAGCCGGCCGACCACTTCCCGCTGGTGGAGGGCGGGGTCTGGCGCTACCGCCGCGAGGAGCCCGATCCCCTCAACCCCGGCCCCGTGGAGCAGGGCGGCGAGGCGACGGTGCAGTCGGTGACGACCCTCGACGACGGCAAGCAGGAGGTGGTGCGGCGCATCGTCAGCATCATCGAGCTGGCCGGCGACGACGGCCCCCGCAAGGTGCGCCAGGTCATCGACGAGACGTTCGTCGTCACGCCCCCCGACCGGCTCGTCGGCCCCCGGGTGGAGTACAAGGCGCTGCGCATCGAGGAGCGCGAGGTGGAGACCCAGGCGTTCGTCCGCCTGCTGGAGCGCACCTACCTGCCCCCCTACGTCTTCATCGAGGACGCGTGGAAGGTGGGCCTCATCCAGACCAACATCCAGGTCAGCGACATCCGCCTCATCCAGTCCCTCACCCTGCCCGGCGACGAGGAGCCCCGCGAGACGGAGGGCCTGGTCGAGGTGCGGGTGGACGTGGAGCCCGTCGGCGAGGGCCGCGGATCCATCGTGCCCATGGAGGGGCGCTACCGAGAAAACATCCGTCAGATCAAGGTGTTCGACGACTTCAGCGCCATGCTCCAGCGCAACTACTGGGTCGAGCCGGGGGTCGGGCTGGTGAAGTGGGTCTTCGCCGCCAGCAACAACGTGCCCTTCACGCTGACCGAGACGAACCTGGAGGCGCCGGCGGTCGAAGAGGGCCAGTGATGGCGCGTGCTGCACGAATTGCGCGCCACCGGGGTGCGGGTTATGCTCGCCTCGCCCCAACGCGCCGCCGGACTCCGCGATGAACAAGACGAATCGGGTCGAGCTCAGAAGCCGCCTGCCGCGGATTCGGACGGCGCTGCCCGACTACCGCCTGCTGGGCGCCGGGGCCACCGACGTGGGCCTCCGCCGGGAGGCCAACGAAGACTCCTTCCTGCTCCTCCCCAAGAACGGCCTGTGGATCGTCGCGGACGGCATGGGGGGCCACGCTGGCGGCCAGGTCGCCAGCGCGCTCACGGTGCTGACCTGCGGGGACGCCATCCTGCGCCGGCTGGCCCAGGCCGAGGAGCGGCAGCGGGCGACGGGCGGGCGCGTCAACGTGGCGGCCGTGCTCGACGCCGGCGTGCGCGAGGCCTGCGCCCTCGTCTTCGACACGGCCCGGGAGCGCCCCGAGCTGACGGGCATGGGCAGCACGGTCACCCTGATGCTGGTCTACGGCTCGTTCGCCTGGTTCGCCCATGTGGGGGACAGCCGGGCCTACCTGCTGCGCGACGACACCATCCACCAGGTCACCGAGGATCACTCGCTGGTGCAGGAGCAGGTGGCGGCCGGCCTCATCACCCCGGAGCAGGCCCGCATCTCCGTGATGCGCAACATCATCACCCGCAGCATCGGCTTCGAGCGCGACGTGAAGGTGGACATCGCGGCGCTGCCCCTGGCCCTGGGCGATCGGTTCGTCCTCTGCTCCGACGGCCTCACCGGCCATGTGGAGGATCCCACCATCCGCCAGGTCCTCAAGGAGCGCGACACCCGCACGGCGCCCCAGACCCTCGTCGATCTGGCCAACGCCGGCGGTGGCGAGGACAACTCCACCGTCGTGGTGGTCGAGGTGAAGGGCACCCGGGGCCGGCAGCGACAGAAGCGGACCGGGCGCAGCGCCCCGACCGCCTGAGCGCCATGGGCCGCACCCTCGCGCGCCTCCTCGACGTGGGCCTGGGCCTGATCGAGCCCCTCTCCGGCGACCGCCCCTGGATCACGAGCCTGCGCGGCCGCGCCCTGGTGGACGCCGGCGAGTACGAGCGGGCCATCCTCTACCTGCACACCCGGCTCGACCAGCACCCCGAGGCCCCCTGGCTGCACTTCCACGCCGGCCGCGCCGCCCAGGCCAAGGGGCTGGCGCACCAGGCCCGCACCCGCTTCGCCCACGCGGCGGCCCTGGCCCCCGGCGAGCCCACGTTCCGCTTCGCCCTCGGCTACGCCCTGCGCCAGGAGGGGCTGCTCGACGCCGCGGCCCGGGAGTACGCCATCGCCCTGCAGGCGGTGCCCGGCGAGCCGCGCATCCTCTTCAACCTGGGCATCGTCGAGCGCGAGCGCAGCCGGCTGGAGGCCGCGCAGCAGTGCTTCGAGGAGGTCCTCGCCCGCTGGCCGCGTGACGTGCGCGCCCTCTACACGCTGGGCGTCTGCGCCTATGAGCGCCGCGACCTCTACCGGGCCCGGCGGGCCCTGGAGCGCGTGCTGGAGCTGGATCGCAAGCACCACAAGGCCCACTACCAGCTCGCCCTCATCCACCTGGACGAGCAGGACGTCGAGGCCGCCCGCGCCGCGCTGCGCACCGCGCTGAAGCTGCAGCCCAGCTACGCCCCGGGCCACTACGCCCTCGCGCGCACCTTCCTGGAGCAGGACGCCCAGCGCGCCCGCCACCACCTGCGCGAGGCCCTGCTGGGGCACCCGCCGGTGCTGCGCGCGCACCTGGATCTGGGCCGCCTCTACGAGCAGGCCGGCAGCCTGGAGAAGGCCCGCTCGGAGTACCTGCTGTATCGCCGACACTTCCCCGATCGGCGGCAAGACTGGATCGCCGGGCGGCTCGCCGCCATCGACGCCGCGCTGGAGGGCGGGTGAGCGATCCGGGCGTCCGGCGGGTGCGCCTGGCCGACGGCGACGACACCCTGGTGGTGGAGGAGCCCCTGGAGATCCGGGTGGATGGCCGGCCGCTGGCGGTGCTGATGCGCACGCCCGGCGAGGATCTGGACCTGGCGGCGGGCTTCCTGGCGACGGAGGGCGTGGTCGAAGATCCGCGTGATCTCGCGGGGTTGAGCCATTGCCTCGATCCGTCGGTGCCCGATCGGGAGAACGTGGTGCTGGCCCACCTGGCCGCGGGAGTGGAGGCGGGGGCCGAGCGGTTCGAGCGGGCCCAGCGGACGCTGCACGCGCTGTCGGGCTGCGGGCTGTGTGGGAAGGCGAGCATCGAGCGGGTCTTCCAGCACGCGCCCCCCCTGCCGCAGCGGCTCGACCTGGACGCGGCCCGGATCGGCGCGCTGGCCGCATCCCTGCGGGCGAGCCAGCCGCGGTTCGCCCAGACGGGGGGGCTGCACGGGGCGGCCCTGTTCTCGGCGGCCGGCGACCTCATCGTGGCCCGGGAAGACATCGGCCGGCACAACGCCGTCGACAAGGTGATCGGGGCGCGGCTGCGGGCCGATCACTGGCCGCTGGTGGACACGGTGCTGGTGGTGTCGAGCCGGGCGGGCTTCGAGATCGTGCAGAAGGCGCTGGTGGCGCGCATCGGCGCCGTCATCGCGGTGGGGGCGGCCAGCACCCTGGCCCATGACCTGGCCGTCGAGGGGCGGCTGGCGCTCTACAGCTTCGCGCGGGGCGGGCGCTCTCGCGCCCACGGCTGACTCACCACTCGGTGCGGAACATCAGCCCGCCACCGTCCTCGGTGACGTGGAAGTCGAGCGGGGGGTGACCGACCGTCTTCTCATCCTTCTGCATGTCCGCCGTCGGGTTGAGCCAGAACGACACACCCACGATGGCGCCCACGGCCACGAGCAGGCCGAGGATGAAGAAGTTGTTGCTGTCGGTCTTCACCTGGCACGTCTCGGCCTCGGTGATGCAGAGCCCGTTGCAGCGCTTGCGGCCTTCCGGGCAGACCTGCGCCACCGCGGGCGTGGCCGCCAGGACGAGGCACATGCTGGTCAACAGCGCGATCTTGCTCGCGATTCTTGTCACGGGCCGCTCCCGTCCACCCACCGCCGGACTGTCGGTAGCACACGGTACCCCGCGCGGGGTCCATGCGAAACGGGGGAAATGTAGGTGTCGAGTGCTATTGCCGGCGGCGGCGGCGGCGGCTCGTGAGGGCCAGACCCACGAGGACGAGGCTCGCGAGGGCGGGCCCGCCCGACGAGCCGACGGTGCAGCCGCAGCCCTCGTCGCCGGCGCCGGCGGCGCTGTAGCGGGCGGCGAGGACGCGGCGCCGGTCGTCGATGATGCGCGACTGCCCGGCCACCAGCGTCTGCTCGATGATGGCGGCGGCGGGCACGTCGGCGCCGCGCACCGTCTCGCCGTCCTGGCGCGCGATGGCGTCGGGGTTCTGGCCGTCGCGCAGGGCGAAGCGCAGGCCGGACTCCGTCTCGATGATGGCGTCGTCAAACCGGAAGCCGTCGTCGTCACAGGTGACGTACTGGGTCGCGCGCCGGACGTTGGCCACGCCGTCCAGGTCGGGGTTCTCGTCGAAGACGGGATCCTCGGCCATCTCGTCGGGGCTCATGGTGGTGTAGAGGCGCGTCAGGTAGGGGTGGGCCTCGAACAGGCCGGCCAGGGCCTGGCGGGGGGGATCGTACTCCTCGCGCAGCCGGCGGAGGAGGGCGGCGCCGTCGATGCTCACCACCTCGGGGTCGTAGCAGCCGGGGCAGGTGACGAGCTCCGGCACGCTGATCTCGTCGCGGATCTCCGTCACGACGGCGCCGACGATGCGCTGCAAGTCGGCGTCCAGGAAGGGAAATGCGCGCTGCACCTCGGCCCAGCCGGGGGCCTCGCCCAGGGCGGCGTAGGTGGACGGCGCCAGGGGGGAGGGGGGCTGCAGCGCGTGGGGCCCGGCGAAGTCGGTGGCGAAGGCGCGGCCGCCGGCCTCGTCGGCGGCCTGGCTCACCACGTCGCTGTAGTTGGTGCCGCCGTTGGGCCAGTCGATGGCGGCCTCGTTGATGACGACGTGCCGGTAGTTGACGGGGACGGCGCGGGCCTCGCCCAGGACGTGGACGATGATGCCCATGTCGCGGTTGGCGGCGTTGGCCGTGGGGCGCAGGGGGATGGCCGGCGTCGGGGCCGTGAAGGTGAGAGCCAGGGGCACGACCTCGGCGCTGCCCGCGCCGGGCACCAGCTTGATGGCCACGAACGCCGCGCCCATCTGCACGTAGGGGGCGAGGGTGTCGTCGGCGCCGGCCGGGACCTGGTAGCCGTTCTGGTCGAGCCAGTCCAGGAGGTCCTGCACCGTCTCGCCCTGCAGGATGGTGCGATCGTAGGGGCCCACCTGCTCGCGGGAGAGCACGTTCACGTTGGGGCCGCCGCCCTCGCCGCCCGCCCCGCCGGCCCCGCCCATGCCGCCGAACCCGCCGCCGCCGGCGTCGAAGCCGCCGAAGACGTCGTCGCAGCCCACGAACTCGGTGGTGAGGCGGAAGGCCGGGCCGTAGGCCTGATCGAGGGCCGTGAAGAGGGCCTCGCTCGACAGGGTGGTCTCGACGTCGGGGGGCACGGGCAGCAGCCAGCCGAAGTCGGTGGGCGGGCCGGCCCAGGTCAGCCGGACGTGCATCACCACGCGATCGCCGTCGCGGGCGAACAGGATGCGCTCGGCGGCCTGGGTGACGGGCTGGGCGTTGTCGCAGAAGAGGCCACCGCAGGCGAGGGCGGGGCCGGCGGCGAGGCCGGCGACGAGGCCGGCGGCGAGGGCGAGGGACTTCATGGGGGACCTCCGGTGGGGGACGCGCCACCCGACGGCGAGGGGTCCCCGACCTTACCGACGGCGCCGCAGCCCCACCAGCCCGAGGAGCAGCAGGCCGAGGGTGGCCGGGCGGCCGCCGCCGGCCGTGCAGCCGCAGCCCTCGCCACCACCGCTGGCCCCGTACCGCGCGGCCAGGACGCGGCGGCGATCGGTGAGGATGCGCGACTGCCCGGCGACGAGGGTCTGCTCGATGACGGCCGCCGCGGGCACGCCGGCCCCCCGCACGGTCTCGCCATTCTGCCGCCGGATGGCGTCCGGGTTCTGGCCGTCCCGCAGGGCGAAGCGCAGGCCGGAGGCCGTCTCGATGACGGCCTCGTCGAACCGGGGGCCGCTCTCGTCGCAGGTGATGTAGCGCGTCGCCAGGTGGAGGTTCCAGGCGTCCTCCAGGTCGGGGTTCTCGTCGAAGACGGGATCCTCGGCCATCTCGTCGGGGCTCATGGTGGTGTAGAGGCGGGTGAGGTACGGGTGCGTCTCGAACAGGCGGGCGATGGCGAGGCGGGGGGCCTCGACCTCCTCGCGGAGGCGGTGGACGAAGGCCGCGCCGTCGAGGGTGACCTCGTCGTCGCCGTAGCAGCGCGGGCAGGCCACCGCCTGAGCGGGGTCGAGGCCGGGGGCCGTCTCGGTGATGGAGGCGGCGAGGACCCGCGCCACGTCGGCGTCGACGACCAGGCCGCTGCGCAGCACGTCCTCCCAGGTGGGGGCCTCGCCGAGCGCGGCGATGGCCTCCGCGGGCAGAGGCGAGACGCCGCCGGCGTGGCGGCCGGCGAAGTCGGTCACGAAGGCGCGGCCGCCGGCCTCGTCGGCGGCCTGGCTGACGACGTCGGTGTAGTTGCGGCCGCCGCTGACCCAGTCGATGGCCCCCTCGTTGATGACGACGTGCCGGTAGTTGACGGGGATGGCCCGGGCGCTGCCGAGGACGTGCACGATGATGCCCATGTCGCGGTTGGCGGCGGTGGCGGTGGGCCGCAGCGGGATGGCCGGCGTCCGGGCGGTGAACGTGAGGGCGAGGGGGACGACGTCGCCGCTGCTGGCGCCGGGCACCAGCTTGATGGCCACGAACGCGGCGCCGAGCTGCACGTAGGGGGCGAGCGTCTCTTCGGCGCCCTCGGGGACCTGGTAGCCGTTGCGCTCGAGCCAGTCGACCACGGCCTCCACGCTCGCGCCCTGCAGGATCGTCCGGTCGTACGGGCCGATGGGCTCGCGGGAGAGGACGCTGACCTCCGGGAAGTCGACCCCGGCGCCCCCCGCGCCGCCCCCGCCGAAGTCGCCGCCGGCCCCGCCGCCGGAGCCGCCGCTGCCGTCAAAGCCGACGTCGCAGTCGACGAACTCGGTGTCGAGGCGGAACCTGGGGGCGAACGCCTCGAGGTACCCAAAGAGGTCCTGGCTGGACAGGGCGGTCTCGACGTCGGGGGGCACCGGCAGGAGCCAGCCGAAGTCGGTCGGGGGGCCGGCCCAGGTGAGCCGGACGTGCATCACCACGCGGTCGCCGTCCCGGGCGAACAGGATGCGCTCGGCGGCCTGGGTGACGGGCTGGGCGCTGTCGCAGAAGAGGCCGCCGCAGGCGAGGGCCGGCCCGGCGGTGAAGGCGACGGCGAGGCTGGCCGCCAGGGCGAGGGTCTTCATGGGGACCTCCAGCGAGTCCCCCGACCTTAGCGGCGGCGCCGCAGCCCTGCCAGCCCGAGGAGCAGCAGGCCGAGGGTGGCCGGGCTGCCGGAGTCGGTGGCGTCGCAGTCGCAGCCGCCGTCCTTCTCGGCTCCCTCGTAGCGGGCCCGCAGGGAGGAGGTGCGGTCGCTGATGATCTCGGGCTGCCCGCGCTCGAACATCTTCTCGATGATGCGCGCCGCGGGGGTGTCCTTGCCGCGGATGGTCTCGCCGGCCTGGCGCACGATGGCGTCGGGCACGTTCCCGTCCTCGTCGAACTGGAAGCGCAGGCCGCTGGGCGTCTCGACGTAGGAGAGCGAGCTCAGCTCGCGGCCCTGATCGTCGCAGACGATGTACCAGGTGGCGGTGCGCTGGCGATCGACGCCCTCGAGGTCGGGGTTGGTGGCGAAGATGGGATCCTGGTCCATCTCGGCGGGGCTCATGGTGGTGAAGAGGCGCGTCAGGTAGTCGTGGCTGGCGAAGAGGGCCTTGAGCTCCTCGCGGGGGGCGTTGACCTCGGCGGTCAGCTCGGCGGCGAGGGCCTGGCCGTCGACGGCCTGGCTCCAGTCGACGTTGCCGAAGCAGTCGGGGCAGGAGAAGAACTGGTTGGCCGCGACGCCCTCGGGCACCTCGAAGTAGCCGGCCAGGACGCGCTGCACGTCGGCGTCGGTGAAGGGCAGCCACCGCTGGAGATCGCCCAGCGTCTCGGCCGTCTTCACGCCCTCGATGACCTCACCGGGGAAGGGATCGAACATGCCGGCCACGAGGCTGGAGGCGCCGGCGTAGTCCGTCGCCCAGGCCTTGCCGCCCGCGGCCTCGTCGGCGGCCGCGCTCACCACGTCGGCGTAGTTGGCGCCGGCGCTCTGCCAGTCGATGGCGGCCTCGTTGATCTGGATGTGCGCGTAGTTCTTGGGGATGGCGCGGTCGCCGTCGAGGACGTGCACGATGACGCCCATGTCGGGGTTGGCCGCCACGCGGGTCGGGATGAGGGGGATGGCCGGGGTGTCGCTGGTGAAGCGGAGGCGCAGCGGGGCGATGTCGCCGCTGTCGGTGCCGGGGAGCAGCTTCACGGCCACGAAGACGCTGCCCATCTCGATGTAGGGGGTGAGGGTGGCGTCCACGTCGGCGGGGATGGCGAAGCCCTCGCTGTCGAGCCACTCGCGCAGGACGGTCACGTTGTCGGCGTCGAGGATGACGCGGTCGTAGGGGCCGATGGCCTCGCGGGACAGCACCTGCACGCCCGGCCCCTGGCCGCGGCCCTCGTTGTCGTCCTCGGGGAGGGCCGTCGGCCCGCCCCCGCCCGCCGCGAAGTCGGGCTGGGCGCAGGTGTCGCCGAACTGCTGGACGAGGTTGAAGATGGGCCCGGCCTGCTGATCCAGGGCGGCGAAGAGCTGCTCGCTGGAGAGGGCCGTCTCGACGTTCGGGGGCACCGGGAGCAGCCAGCCGAACTCGGTCGGCGGCCCCTGGTAGCTGATGCGGACGTGCATGTTCATGGTCTGCCCGTCGCGGGCGAACAGGATGCGCTCCGCCGACTGGTTGACCGGCTGCGTGGTGTTGCAGAAGAGGCCGCCGCAGGCCAGGGCCGCGGCGGGCGCGAAGGTCGCGAGGCCAGCGGCCAGGCGGGTGGTGAGGCGTGCCATCGGAGGTCCTTTCCCCAAGGAGTACGAGAGGTTAGCGGCGGCGGCGCAGCAGGCCGGCGAGGCCGAGCAGCAGCACCCCCAGGGTCACCGGGCTGCCGGAGTCGGTGGCGTCGCAGTCGCAGCCCGACTTCTCGGCGCCCTCGTAGCGCGCCTGCAGGGCGGCGGTGCGGTCGCTGATGATGGCGGGCTGCCCGCGCTCGAACATCTTCTCGATGATGCGGGCGGCGGGCACGTCCTTGCCGCGCACGGTCTCGCCCGCCTGGCGCACGATGGCGTCGGGCACGCTCCCATCGTCGTCGAACTGGAAGCGCAGGCCGCTGGGCGTCTCGACGTAGGACAGGGAGGTCAGCTCGCTGCCGTCGTCGTCGCAGACGATGTGCCAGGTGGCGGTGCGCTGGCGGTCCACGCCGGCCAGGTCGGGGTTGGTCGAGAAGATGGGATCCTGGTCCATCTCGGCGGGGCTCATGGTGGTGAAGAGGCGCGTCAGGTAGTCGTGGCTGGCGAAGAGGGCCTTGAGCTCCTCGCGGGGGGCGTTGACCTCGGCGGCCAGCTCGGCGGCGAGGGCCTGGCCGTCGACGGCCTGGCTCCAGTCGACGTTGCCGAAGCAGTCGGGGCAGGAGAAGAACTGGTTGGCCGCGACGCCCTCGGGCACCTCGAAGTAGCCGGCCAGGACGCGCTGCACGTCGGCGTCGGTGAAGGGCAGCCACCGCTGGAGATCGCCCAGCGTCTCGGCCGTCTTCACGCCCTCGATGACCTCGGCGGGGAAGGGATCGAACATGCCGGCCACGATGTCGGAGGCCCCGGCGTAGTCCGTCGCCCAGGCCTTGCCGCCGGCGGCCTCGTCGGCGGCCGCGCTCACCACGTCGGCGTAGTTCTGGCCCGCGCCGAGCCAGTCGATGGCGGCCTCGTTGATCTGGACGTGGGCGTAGTTCTTGGGGATGGCGCGGTCGCCGTCGAGGACGTGCACGATGACGCCCATGTCGGGGTTGGCGGCCACGCGGGTCGGCACGATGGGGATGGCCGGGGTGTCGCTGGTGAAGCGGAGGCGCAGCGGGGCGATGTCGCCGCTGTCGGTGCCGGGGAGCAGCTTCACGGCCACGAAGACGCTGCCCATCTCGATGTAGGGGGTGAGGGTGGCGTCCACCTCGGCGGGGATGGCGAAGCCCTCGCTGTCGAGCCAGTCGCGCAGGACGGTCACGTTGTCGGCGTCGAGGATGACGCGGTCGTAGGGGCCGATGGCCTCGCGGGAGAGGACCTGGACGGAGGGCGGCGAGGGATCCTGGGCGCCGGCGTCGGCCTCGGCGCCGTCGAAGGCCGCGTTGCCGGGCACGGCGCGGGCCTGGACGCAGCTGTCGTCGAAGTCCTGGACGAGGTTGAAGATGGGGCCGGCCTGCTGATCGAGGGCCGCGAAGAGCTGCTCGCTGGAGAGGGCGGTCTCGACGTCCGGGGGCACCGGGAGCAGCCAGCCGAACTCGGTGGGCGGCCCCTGGTAGCTGATGCGGACGTGCATGTTCATGGTCTGCCCGTCCCGGGAGAACAGGATGCGCTCCGCCGACTGGTTCACCGGCTGGGTGGTGTTGCAGAAGAGCCCCCCGCAAGCGAGGGCGGCGGCGGGCGCGAGGGACGCACCGGCGGCGAGCAGGAGCGAGTGGCGGATCCTCATTTTTTCGTGACCTCCCCGTGGATTCCCATGCGATCTCCCCGAGAGATCGGCTTTGGCGGCGCAGGTCTGCAAGGCCCGGGCCGCCGGATGATGCCCCACGTCGCCGAAATGGCACAGACGGGGAGCAGGTGCTAGAGTGTGCGGGAACCCGGGGGTCAGTGCCCGTGCACAGCAACTCCTTCATGTCCGCCCTTCGCCCCGGGACGCTGGTCGCCCGGCGCTTCCGCATCCTCGAGCTCATCGGCGAAGGGGGCTTCGGGGCGGTCTACAAGGCCGAAGAGGTCGGCGTCGGGCGCCATGTGGCGCTGAAGCTGATCCACCGCCCCGACGGCATCTCCCAGGACGACGTCGAGGAGCTCAAGGCCCGGTTCGAGCGCGAGGCGCAGGCCCTGGGGCGGCTGCACTCCCCCTTCATCGTCAACCTGGTCGAGCTCGGCATGTTCGGCCAGCGGGTCTACCTGGCCATGGAGTTCGTCCGCGGCCGGCCGCTGGCGCAGCTCCTCGCCGAGGAGGCCCCGCTCAAGCCCCTGCGCGCCTGCGCCCTGACGCTGCAGATCCTGCAGGGGCTGGCGGAGGCCCACCAGGCCGGCGTCATCCACCGGGATCTCAAGCCCGACAACGTGATGGTGGAGCGCCTGCCGCTGGGCGGCGAGACCATCAAGCTGCTCGACTTCGGGGTCGCGCGGTTCCAGAACGCCGGGCGCGGTGACATGAAGACCCAGGACGGCCGCGTGCTGGGCACCCCCAGCTACATGGCCCCCGAGCAGGGCCTGGGGCGCGTCTCGCCCCAGAGCGACCTGTACGGCCTGGGCGTCATCCTCTTCGAGATGCTCTCCGGCCGCCTGCCCTTCGTGGGCGAGACGGCCCTGGAGCTGATGACCCGCAAGCTCAACACCCCGCCCCCCATCGACTACCTCTATCAGCTCGGGCTGCCGCCGGCGCTGGTGAAGGTGGTGGCCGTGGCCCTGGCCACCGAGGAGACGGATCGCTACCCCGACGCCATGGCCATGGGCGAGGCGCTGCACGCGGCCCTGGACGAGACGACGGGGGCGCCCGCGGCCTCGGGCTTCATGGAGAGCACGGGGGTCTTCCGCGCCGAGGACACGACGGGCACCCATATGCGCGGGGCCGTCGAGGTCAGCGCGCCGGGCGAGGCGGAGGAGGAGCCGGGGCGCTCGGGGCGGCTGGTGATCTTCGGCATCGCCGCCATGCTGCTGGCGGCGGCGGCGGCGGCGTTCCTCGTCTTCTGGCTGCGCCGCACGCCCGACGGCCCGACGGCCCCCCCGGCCGCCGCGACGCAGGTGGGCGACGCCCCGGTGGTCATGGACGTCACGGCGGCGCCGGGGAGCGACGGGCTCAACCCCCGGGACGTCGCGCTGGCCCAGAGCCTCGCGACGGCGCGGGTGGCGGATGACGCTGGCCGCAGGGCCGACGCCCTGGCGGGCTATCGCCGGTTCCTGGCCGAGGCCCCGCCGCAGCACCCGGAGCGGGCGGCCGTGCAGGCCCGGGTGGACGCCCTCAGCGCCCCCTGAACCGTCAGCGCACCCGGAGCCGGGCGACGACGCCGCGGTGATCCGAGACCACGTCGTCCAGCACCCGGTACTCCTCGATGGCCAGCTCCCGCGGCACCAGGATCCAGTCCAGGCGCGCGCCGGTGGTGGGGAAGGTGATGAGGCGCGCCTCGGGCTCGAAGCTCTCCAGGGCCAGGGTGTCGGCCAGGCGCTGCAGGTCGTTGCCCGCCTTCCAGGTCATGTTGAAGTCGCCCATGATCAGCACCGGCCGGCGTCGCTCGCGCAGCACCTCGATGAGGCGATCGATCTGGGCGCCGCGCACCCGCGAGCGCGCGAAGTCGAGGTGGATCGAGACGATGTCGAGGCCATCGGGCCAGCGCGGGTGGTCCAGGCGGGCCACCACGAACCCCTTGGAGAACGTCGGCGGCGTGGGCGGGAACGTCACCGAGAGGGGATCGTGCAGGGCGTAGCGGCTGATGAGCGCGGTGCCGTAGCGCAGGCGGGGGCCGAGGACGTGGTCGCCGCGCAGGTGCACGGGGTAGCCCGCGGCGTCGGCGACGTACTCCACATGGTCGAAGCGGCCGCTCCACACGGAGGGGCCGTCGGCCTCCTGCACCGCCACCACGTCGGGCCCCTCGCGGTTCATCACCGCGGCGACGGCCTCCAGGTTGTCGCGCAGGCGCCGGTTGGAGGTGAGGAGCTGGTGGAAGCCGGTGCTGCGCCCGTGGGCCAGGTTGAGCGTCATCACCGTGAGGGTGTCGGGCACCACCTGGACGTCGGCGTGCCCCTGGATGTCGGGGATGGCCCGGGTGGGCCCTCGCGTGGCGCGGGTCACCAGCCAGGCCGCCGTGTAGAGCAGCAGCAGCGCGACGCCGACGCGGCGGGCGATGCGGGTGACGCGGGGGTCACCAGTCACGCTCGCGCCGGTCCGTCTTCTCCCGCTCGGCCTGCCGCTTGTCGTACTGGCGCTTGCCCTTGCCCAGCCCGAACTCCAGCTTGGCCCAGCCATCCTTGAAGTAGAGCTCGATGGGCACGGCCGAGAAGCCCTGCAGCCGAATGCGGTCGTGCAGGCGATCGATCTCGGCGCGGTGCAGCAGCAGGCGGCGGCGCCGGCGCGGCTCGTGGTTGAAGCGGTTGCCCTGCAGGAACTCCGGGATGTACGCGCCGATGAGCCAGGCCTGGCCGAACTCCACCTGCACGTAGGCGCCCTCGGCGATGTTCGCCTGGCCCAGCCGCAGGCTCTTCACCTCGGTGCCGCTGAGCTGCAGGCCCGCCTCGAACGTGGACTCGATCTCGTAGTCGAAGCGGGCGCGCCGGTTGCGAGCGATGGGGACGCGGGTGTCCTTCTTCGTCGTCATCTCGCCTCCGGCGTGGTCCCCCGCGGGGGACGCACAGAAGAAAGGTGGCGGGCCCTGTCGCCAGGACCCGCCGAGAGGTCTTCGACCCGGCCGTAAGCCGAGTTCTGTCACCGGCCGCGATCTCCCGCGGCCAGGGGTGATCATTCATCTAGAGATCCGGTTGCCCGGATCCCGAGCGACCTGACCCGAGGCTACCGGGCGGGCACCCAGGCCCCGTCGCGCGGGGCACCTCGAAACGGTCTTGCTCCAGGTGGGGTTTACCAGGACAGGGGACGTCACCGCCCCCCCGGTGCGCTCTTACCGCACCCTTTCACCCTTACCGCGGCGGACCGCGGCGGTTTGCTTTCTGTGGCACTTTCCTTCGAGTCGCCTCGACTGGCCGTTAGCCAGCACCCCGCCCTGTGGAGCTCGGACTTTCCTCCCGCGCTCACGCGCCGGCGATCACCCGTCCGGGTCGAACTCCCCTCCCAACCACGCCGCCGCTACTCGGCGGCCGCCTCGGCGTCGCCGCTGTCGGCGAACACCAGCAGGCGCTGACAGTTGTTGCAGGCCTCCAGGCTCTCCCCCTTCTGCAGGCGGATGTAGACCTGAGGCGGCACGGCCATGTTGCAGGCCCCGCAGTTGCCCGTGAGCACCTGGGCGACGGCGAGGCCGTTGCGGCCGCGCGAGATGCGATCGTAGCGCGCCAGCAGGGGCTTCTCGATGCGCTCGCGCACCTCGGCCCGCCGGGCGTTGTGCTGGGAGGCCGAGGCCTCCTTCGCGGCCAGCCGCTCGGCCAGCTCGTCCTCGAGGGCCTTCATCTGGCCCGCCAGGGCGTCGCGCTCGGCGAGCTTCTTGCGGTGGTCGGTCTCCACCTCTTCGAGCTCGCCCAGGAGCTTCACCAGCTCCTCCGTGCGCTTCTGGTTGTTGCGCCGCGCGGTCTCCAGCTCCTTGTTGAGGGCCGTGAGCTCCCGCTGGGAGGAGATGGTCCCGAGCCGCGCGCGGCCCCGGCGGTTGTCGTCCTCGATGGACTTCAACTCGTTCTCCTTCTCCTCGCAGAACTCCCGGGTCTCGGCGATGCGGAGCGCGCGCTCCTTGAGGATGCCCTCGAAGACCTGCAGGCTCTCGGCGTTCTCGGCGCGGAGCTTCTCCAGGGTCGCGCGGGCCTCCCGGGTCTCCCGGAGCTCATCGTCCAGCCGCTGGAGCTCTACCAGCAGCGCGAGCGTGTCTTTCAATCGAGCCTCCTCAGTCCTGCTCCGGTGGCGGTGGTGGGCCCACCAGGGTTCGAACCTGGGACCAACCGGTTATGAGCCGGCAGCTCTGACCGCTGAGCTATGAGCCCTCTCGGCGCCCGGGCGCATCAGGGCCATGGAGACTAGCAGGAAGGGTCTGGATTGCCTAGCCGCTTCGCGCAAGGGCGGATGCCCGGGGGCGGGGCTCGGCGAGGGCGCGCGCGGGGGGCGCGCGGCGGGGGGCCGGGGATCAGGTCTCGACGAAGGCGCGCAGCCGCTTGGACCGCGAGGGGTGGCGCAGCTTGCGCAGGGCCTTGGCCTCGATCTGCCGGATGCGCTCGCGGGTCACGTCGAAGTCCTGGCCGACCTCTTCGAGGGTGTGGTCGGAGCGCTCGCCGATGCCGAAGCGCATGCGCAGGACCTTCTCCTCGCGAGGCGTCAGCGTGGCGAGGACCTTGCGGGTCTGCTCCTGCAGCGACAGGTTCACCACCGCGTCGCTCGGGCTCACCGCGGACTTGTCCTCGATGAAGTCGCCGAGGTGGCTGTCCTCTTCCTCGCCGATGGGGGTCTCCAGGGAGATGGGCTCCTTGGCGATCTTCAGGACCTTGCGCACCTTGTCGAGGGGCAGGTCCATCTTCTCGGCGATCTCCTCGGGGGTCGGCTCCCGCCCCATCTCCTGCACCAGGTAGCGGCTGGTGCGGATGAGCTTGTTGATCGTCTCGATCATGTGGACGGGGATGCGGATGGTGCGCGCCTGGTCGGCGATGGCCCGGGTGATGGCCTGCCGGATCCACCAGGTCGCGTACGTGCTGAACTTGTAGCCGCGCTTGTACTCGAACTTGTCCACGGCCTTCATCAGGCCGATGTTGCCTTCCTGGATCAGATCGAGGAACTGCAGGCCGCGGTTCGTGTACTTCTTCGCGATGCTGACCACGAGCCGCAGGTTGGCCTCGACCAGCTCGGTCTTGGCCCGCTCCGCGGAGCGCTCGTGCTTCATGATCTGCCGCGTCAGCGCCTTGAGCTCGCTGGCGTTGCAGCCCGCCTCCATCTCCACGCGGCGCAGCTTGCGCTGGGCGTGGGCCAGGGTGCGGTCCTGGTTGATCAGGTAGATGCGGTCGCGGATGCGGTAGCGCGAGACGATGCGCTGCACCACCTCGATCTCGGTGGCCTGGCGCAGGGCCCGCACGTCGCCGCGCAGCGTCTGCAGATCCACGGCGCCCAGCCGGGTGCAGATGCTGGAGAGGGACTCCTCGGCCGACGTCATCCGGTGCTGCAGCAGCTTGATGCGGGCGGCCATCCGGTCGATGACGCGCTTGAGGAAGCCGATCTCGATCAGCTTCTCCTGGATGCGGTCGCGGACGTTCTTGACCCGGGTCGTGAGCTGCTTGCGGTAGGCCGAGCGCATGGGCTGCAGGCCCGCGAGGCGCTCCTCCAGCTTGCGGCGCTCCTTCTCGAGCTTGCGGATCTCGGCGCCGCAGCGGGTCAGCCGGTCCATCGGGGGCTCGGTGATCTCCTCACCCTCCCCCGGCTCGATGAGCACCTCCTTGACCCGGAGGGCGCGGTGCTCGACGCGCAGGATGAGATCGAGGGCCATCTGGACGGCGACGGGGCTGGAGAGCACCGCGTCGCGCATCTTGAGCTGGCCGTCCTCGATGCGCTTGGCGATCTCGACCTCGCCCTCGCGGGTGAGGAGCGAGACGGAGCCCATCTTGCGCAGGTAGACGCGGACCGGATCGTTCGTCCGCCCGAAGGCGGCGTCGGGATCCTCGGGCGGCGCGCCGTCCTTGCGCGTGGCCCGGCGACGGGTGGCCGCCTCGTCGCGGTCGATCACGCGGATGCCGAGCTGGCGGAAGGTCGTCAGCAGGTCATCGAGGTGCTCGGGCAGATAGCCGGACGGGAGCGCGCGGTTGACCTCATCGTTGGTGAGGAACCCCTTGCTCTGTCCACGCGTGATCAGCTCGCGCACGCGGCGCAGCTCTTGAGACACGGCCATCTAGTTCGCTCCCTCGGCGGGTGTCTGCGTCGTCGGCGTGCTCAGGCGGCGGGTGATCAAGGTCAGCCGGCGGTTGACTTCGGCGAGCTCGGAGCTGAGCTCTTGACCCGGCGTTGAACCCAGACGCCTGAGGATGTCTTTGCGCTGTCGCTTCCAGTGGCCATGCTCCAGCCGGAGCACGGCGTCGTGGAGGGCGCGGCGTGCGTGCGTACGATCCAGTCCCGAAGGCCTCGCCTGTCGTTCCCGCCAGAATGCGACCACCTGGGCGTCGGGAAACTCGCGTAGCAAACGGTCCTCATCCAGCACTGCGTCGCTCTCGACCTCGCGGCAAAGGCGCACAAGGAAATCAGCAAGTCCCTCGTGCGTCAAGTACTTGTGCCCTTCCCGTCGCACGAGGTCCACCGCGAGATCTGGGAAATCTGCAATGTATTCGGCTAGTTCGCGCTCGTAGCGCGGGAGCTTCGGCATGGGCTTGACGGGGGGGGCCGCGGGCGGGGCGTCCGGTCCGTCAGACAGATCCATGAAAGCGCCGGCCTCGTCATCCTCCCACATGGGCGGGGGCTCGTCGGGCGGGGGCGCGGCCAGGAAGTCGGGCGGGGGCGCGGGCACGAACGCCGGCGGGGGGGCGGGCGCGCGGGGCGTCGGCGCGGGGGCCGGGGCCGCCTCCTGGATGGCCCGATCCACGAAGTCGAGGGGGACGCCGAGGGTCGACGCGACCTGCTGGCGATACAGATCCCGGGTGAGGGGATCCTGCAGCAGCCGCAGCGCCGGGGCGAGGGCCCGCAGCCCCTCGGCCCGGCCCAGGGCGTCGGCCGGGCGGGCCGCCGCCTCGCGCTCGATGTAGAGATCGAGGAGCGGCCGGGCCGCGGCGAGCAGGGTGCGAAACGCGTCGGCGCCGTGCTCGCGCACATAGGAGTCGGGATCGTGCCCGCCAGTCAGCAGCACGGCCCGCGGCTGGATGCCCTCCTCCAGGAAGGGCAGCAGGCTGGCGAAGGCCGCCTTGGCGCCCGCCGCGTCGCCGTCCATCACGCAGATCACCTGCTCGGACAGCCGCTTGACCAGGCGCACCTGCCGCGTGGTGAGGGCGGTGCCCATGGCGGCGACGGTGCCGGGGAAGCCCGCCTGCCAGAGCGCCACCACGTCCAGGTTGCCCTCGCAGAGGATGACGCGGCCGGCCCGGCGCGCGGTGCTGCGGGCGGTGAAGGCCCCGTAGAGCTGGTCCCCCTTGGTGAAGACGGGCGTCTCGGGGGAGTTGACGTACTTGGCCGCCTTGGCCTTGGCGTCGAGCACGCGGCCGCTGTAGCCCGTCACCTGGCCGCGGACGTCCACCACCGGGCACATCAGCCGCCGGCGGAACCGCAGGTAGTGGCCCTGGAGCGGGGCGCTCGGATCGGGGCCGGTGTCGGGCACCAGCAGCAGCCCCAGCGCCACCAGATCGGCCAGGGCGACGTCGGTGGTGGCCAGGAACCGCTGGAAGCGCGCGGCGTCGCCGTCGGCGTAGCCCAGGCGGAAGGCCCGGGCCGTGTCGGGGGTGAAGCCGCGGCCCGTGAGGTAGCGCTGGGCCGGCTCGCCGGCGGGGCTGAAGAGGGTGTCGGTGTAGTAGGTGGTGACGGCGTCCTGGGCCGCGAACAGGCGCTCGGCCTCGGACCGCTGCCGCTCGCGCTCCGCCCGGCGAGCCGGCGGCTCGGGGCGCTCCTCGGGCACCATGACCCCCACCTCGGCCGCGAGCTCGCGCACGGCCTCGGGGAAGCTGCGCCCGTGCTGCTCCATCAGGAAGCGCACCGCGTCGCCGTGGGCGCCGCAGCCGAAGCAGTGGTACGTCCGGCGGACGGGGGAGACGCTGAAGGAGGGGGACTTCTCGTCGTGGAACGGGCACAGACCCATGAAGCCGGCGCCGGCCTTGCGCAGCTTGACCTGGCGGCCGACCAGCTTCACCAGGTCGACGCGCTCCAGGATCTCGGCGATGGTCTGTTCAGGGATCAAGCCCGGGGCACCTCCCGGCGCAGGACGGCGGTGGGCACCGCCGGCCTCAGTCCTCCAGATAGTACTCCTGCCGGTCGATCCGGTGGCCCTTGAAGTAGGCCCGGAACTTGTCCAGCAGCTCCTTGGAGGTGCGGTGCAGGGGGATCTGGATGAACGGCCGCAGCTCGCGCCGCTCCACCCCCGCCTTGAAGATGTCCACCCGCTCGCCGTTGGCCGTGCCCCACCACTTCGCCCGGATGATGGCGTTCTGGAAGTACTCCTCCTCGGGGGGGAGCGCCTTCACGAAGCGGCGGATCCAGGTCAGGTCGCGGTCGTGGAACAGGCCCCGGAGGCCCGAGCGCGTGCGCACGTCGGGGTTGTCCTCGTCGGCCAGGATCTCGAGCAGCGGATCGAGGCAGGACGGGTGGGTGAAGTCCACCTCGACCTCGAAGTCCAGGTGGACCTTCTCGACGTTGATGCCCTTGAAGTCCTGGATGCGCGACGTGGAGCCCGACAGCCAGTTGACCACGCGGAAGAAGAGGGACCAGACGTCCTCCAGCGCCATGGCGTGGGGGTAGTCGGCCTCCTGATCCTCGCAGAAGAAGTACAGGTTGCGGCTCGGCCCGCGGTGGAACCGGCAGCCGCCCGTGTCGTTGGAGCGGAAGCCGTAGAGCGCGCGCGGGGAGCGGGCGATGAGGCCCACGGCCTCCTTGACCTCGCGATCCTCGAACAGGCTCAGATCGTCGGCGAACGTGTAGAAGTTGGTGTCGACGTCGCGCAGCTCGATCACGCCGCCCTGATCATCGTCGTCGATGGTGAAGAGCAGCGAGTTCTCGGCCCAGGGCGTCGCGACGTCGTCCCCGATGTAGTAGAGCCCGCCGTCCTCTTCGGTGAACTCCATCTTCTCCTCCTGGAGGAACTCGCGGATGCGCTTCGCCCACTCGGAGAAGTCGAGGTCCTTGGGATCGACGACGTAGAATTCCATGGGTCCCTCACCGGCAGGCCCGTGGGCGAGGCGGTCGGACATGCCTCTGCCCAGATCGGGGGCGCCAGAGCCTACTGGCGCCGAGGCCGGACGTCAAGTGGGCGCCGGGGGCCGCCTCAGGTGACCGAGACGTAGCCGTTCTGGATCAGGTAGAGCAGGTCCTGCCACGTCTCCAGGTCGCTGGCGTCGCTATGATCGAGCACCAGGCCCACCTGGCGGTGGTTGATGACCACCTGGAGGGTGTCGAGGGCCTCGGCCGACAGGGACGACAGCCGGGCCTCCAGGGGCACGTTCAGGCTGAGGTGCTGCTCGCGCTGGGGCAGGTGCCCCTCGTAGCGCCGCAGCTCGTCGATCTGGCGCACGCCGTCCACCAGGAGCTGGCGGGTGCTGCCGCTGATCTCCTGCTGGAAGGACGGGGCCGGGTTCAGGGCGTCCATGCGGAAGACGCCGTGGCTCCAGGCCAGCATGCGCACGAAGCACTTGAGGGGCGGCACGTCCATCAGCATCGACTCGCCGGCCCGGCTGGGGTCGGCGATGGTCGCGAAGTAGACGTTGCCCTCGCGGAAGAAGATGCGCCCGTCGCGGCCGGCGTCGTCCGTCAGCACCAGCACGCCGGTGCGCCCGCTGCCGTGGAAGAGCTCCACCAGATCGGGGACGGTGACGTCGTCGTCGGGGAAGCGGCCCGACATGCCCTGGCCGCGCTCCACCGTCTGCCGGATGGGCGGCGTCATGCGGTCGAGGCGGGCGTCGCCGTCCGGGGGCGGCGGCTCGGCGGGGGCGCCGGACGTCCGCGTGGCCGGGCGCTGGCTGGTGGGGCCGTCGTCCAGCCGCAGCAGCTCCATGATGGAGGTGCCCACCAGGACCTTGTCGCCCACCTTCAGCCGGGCCACGGTCACCCGCTCGCCGTTCACGAAGGTGCCGTTGGTGCTCTTGAGGTCCTGCACCACGATCTGACCGTGGTAGGTCGCGATCTTCGCGTGCCGGCGCGAGACCATGTCCTCGTCGAGGACCATGTCGAACTCGCTGCCGCGCCCCACCACCATCTCGCGGTTCGGCCGCAGGGGGAACTGACCCCCCTTGTACTTGCCCGCGATGAACCTCAGTGCGTAGGTCGCCGCCACGACTCGTATTCCGGACCGGTTGGAAGCCTTGGGGGTACCACGGCCACCGGTCGGCGGGCAAGCGGCACGGAGGGGTGAACCCGGCACCGGGAGCCGGCATCGGACTGGATCTGCGGGACACCCCCGCGTATATCACCGCGTCTGCTATGATCGCGGTCGACCATCCGGCCGTGGATGGCCGAAGGAGTCGCCATGAACCAGCTCGATACGACGGTCCGCGAGGCGATCAGCATGCCGGGGGGCAGTGAGCTCCTGCTCATCCTGCTCATCGTGCTGGTCGTGTTCGGCCACAACCGCATCCCCCAGCTCGGCGAGGCGCTGGGCAAGGGGATCAAGAACTTCCGCAAGTCCTTCGCCAAGGACGAGAAGGAGACCCAGCCCACCGAGCGGGTCGTCCGCCAGATCCCGGAGGACCGGGAGGGCGACGTCGCCGAGCGCATCGAGAAGTCGGACCACAGCCACGTCGGCTGAGGCGTCCGGCCGCCAGCTCCCCTGCATGCAGAGGCCCGGGATTGGCCGCGAGGCGGCGGATCCCGACGGGATGGGCGTTGCCTTCGGCGTGGTCGGGGGAGGGGGCGCGACGAGGCCGCTCAGGCCTGCAAGTCGCTGATCAGGCAAGGGAAACCGGCCGACGGGCGCCGGCCGTCGGGGCTCAGAACGTGGCGATCCAGTCGTCCATGGCGCTGATGCTGCAGCCGAACTTGGTGTGACCCTCGCCCAGGTCCAGGGCCTCGATGATCTGGCTGCAGGAGCAGCCGTGGGTGTCCTGGATGGTGTAGCTGCGGCGGGGGCCACGGCCGCGGGGGCTGACGGTGTCGAACACGCCGTCGCCGTCGATCAGGGCGAAGCGGTTCACGCCCAGCTCCTCGGTGGGGACGCTCTCGGTCAGCTCGGTGCCCTCGCAGGCGTCCACGTCGCCGCACACGCCGTCACCGTCGGCGTCGTCGCCCGCGTCGTTGGGGCAGAGGTCGCAGATGTCACCGGCCTCGTCGCCGTCGGCGTTGGCCTGGTCGGCGTTGGCGGCGCCGGGGCAGTTGTCCACGTCCTCGCACACGCCGTCGCCGTCGGCGTCGTTCGTCGCGTCGTTGGGGCAGGCGTCGCAGGCGTCGCCCAGGCCATCCTCGTCGGCGTCGGCCTGGTTGCTGTTGGAGACCGCCGGGCAGTTGTCGTCGGCGCCGCAGATGCCGTCGTTGTCGGCGTCCTCGTTGCCGGCGTCGTTGGGGCAGACGTCACAGACGTCACCCTCGCCGTCCCCGTCGGCGTCGGCCTGGTCGGGGTTCGGGGTCACCACGCAGTTGTCCTCGTCGTCCGGGATGCCGTCGTCGTCGGTGTCCTCGTCGGCGATGACGATGCCCGTGGTCTCGATGACCAGGTTCACGTCGTCGTAGTCCAGGTCGCCGCCGTTGTAGAGGTCCTCGAAGCCGACGTGGAAGACGCCGTTGCCGAGGTCCGTGATGGCGGCGTGCACGATGCCGTCGGGGTTGCGGTCGCCCGGGCCGGTGAAGAAGGTGTAGCCCGTGTCGCGGACGGTGATGCTGAAGACGAGCTCCTGGCCCGCCACGAACATGCCCAGATCGAACTCGGTGCCGGCGGCGGTCACGTTGCCGGTGCCGACGTACACGAAGTTCGGATCCACCAGGTGGGTGTCGCTGGTGTAGCCGGCCGATCCGCCACAGAACGTGGAGGTGGCCGTCGCGTCCTGGGCCAGGACGACGAGGCCTGCGGCTGGGATGGCGCCGGGCGGGGACGTCGTGATGCACTCGACCGCCATGGCCCCGCCGGCGACCGTCATCAGACCCAGACCGACCACACCAGAGATGAGCTGCTTCTTCATGGAAATCCCCTCGACCGTCGCCTTCGCGATGTAGGTGTAACTCCGACCCCGGCGCACATAAGCGCACCTTCAGGGCCGACTGTCGAGAGGAATCTTATGGTTGGGGGTGGAAATTTCTCGCAGCGGCGCTGCGGGCCGCCTCGCGCGATCGGCGAGGCGGCCGGGGGGCGGGGGCCTAGAGGAAGAACCGCCAGCCGAGCTGGACCGCGAGGGTGCCGACGGCGGTGTCCTCGAAGAGCGTCCGGTCATAGGCGGCCCAGCCGCCCTCGACCTCCAGGAGGAGCGCGCCGTAGTCGGTGTGCCACTCCCCGCCCAGGGCGCCGAACACGCCGTACTCCGTCGACTTCTCGGTGTAGGTGCCGAAGTCCTGGCCGTCGGCCTCGCCGTCCATCGTGGTCTTCAGGAGCCAGGCCCGGCCGCCCAGGGTGGCGTACGGGCGGATGGTGCTGTCGAGGGGCAGGCGGTAGAGCAGGCCCAGGCTCAGCCGGAGCTGCTGCTGGTCGACGGTGTACGACGCCACGCCGTCGCCCGGCAGGCGCGGATCAGCGGGCAGGTCCCCCTCGCCGGTGGGCCCCGCCCACTGCCCGGCCAGGAAGAGCTCCAGCGACCGATCCAGGGCCGGCAGCAGCCAGCCGATCTCCAGCTCGACCGCCGGGCTCGTGCCCAGCTCGTTGAAAGGACTGGAGAAATCGGCCCCGACCTTCAGGCCGGCGACGATCCCGTTGGTGGAGAAGCCGCCCTGCTCGTAGAGCAGCGGCTCGGCCAGGGCCGGCCCGGCGGCGACGAGGGCGATGAGCCCCAGGGTGCGGTGCATGCGGGCCTCCTTCACTGCACGGTCTGGTCGACGGAGTCGAGAGCGCCCATGGCCCCCATGCCCCCGGCGACGAAGAAGAAGGCGCTCTCCTGCGCCGAGCCCATGAACTGCCGCGGCTCGGTCAGGCGCACGCCCAGGTTGTTCCAGTTGCGGATGTCCGCCGGCTCGATGGGATCGCGGTTGCAGCCCGGGTCGTTGGCCGAGCGGCAGATCTCCCCCGAGATGCCCCCGTCCGTCGGGCCGGCGCGGCCGCCGAACAGGAACAGGAAGCCGTTGGCGCCGCCGCTGCCGTAGCCGGCGAAGTCGCCGCTGACCTCATCGGTGGGGATGAACGTCAGGCTCCCGTCGGGCTCCACCCCGGCGGCGTCAACCGCGCGGCTGTAACCCCCGTTCGTCCGCCCCGGGCCCACGAAGAGCCAGGGCTGCCCCTCGGGCACCACCGCCACGTCGGCGTGGGTCACCCGCACCGCGCCCAGCTCGGCGCGGCCCGGAGAGAGCGTCGAGGCGCCGGTGCGGAAGGCGCCCACAGCGTCCTCCAGGTCGACGCGGGTGACCTCGTAGGTGTCGAGCACGCCCATCGCGCCCCGGCCGCCCAGGACGTAGAGCCAGCCGCCGGCCGCGTCGGGCACCGCGACCACCGCCGCCGCCTCCCGCGCCGTCTGCAGCGTCCCGGCGCCGTGCCAGACGCCGAGCGAGCCCGGGGGCAGGGGCGTCTCCTCCCCCGCCTCGGCCCCCGCGTCGGTGAACCGCGTGTCGGCCACCTCCGCCAGCAGGCGCACCGCGTCCACGCCCTCGCCAGCCTCCGCCGTCCGGTAGACGCGGTAGGCCACGGCGCCGGGCACCTCTTCCCAGGTCAGGGTGATCTGCAGCCCCGGGATCTCGGGGAGCTGCACCACCAGCACCTCGCCCGGCAACGACTCGCCCCCGGGGTTGCGGGCATCGTCGGGCGCGTAGACCGCCGCCACCCGGTAGTGCCAGAGCCCGCCGCCGATGTTCGGGGCGTCCGCCTCGATGGTCAGGCCCAGGTCGACGATCTCCGGGCCGGCCAGGGGATCGAGGATTTCGGCCCGCCAGACGGTGTCCACGGGCCCGGCGCCGTCGTTGCCGCCCAGCAGGTACAGGAACCGGCCCAGGCGCGTGGCCCCCGCGAAGGTGCGGGGCGCGGGCAGGGCGTGGCGCTGGCCCGCCCAGGCCCCCATGTCGCCGAAGACGTCGATGGAGGTGGCCTCCACCGTATCCAGGGCGCTGGCGGCCCCGCCGGCGTCGCCGCCGATGGCGTACAGGTAGCGGCTGGTGCGGGTCGGCCGACCGGCGGCCAGGCCCGGGGCCCGGCGCGCCGTGGTCATGGCCGGCGCGGCCCGCCAGGGGTTGAGGTTCTGGGCCGGCGTCTTGATGGAGACGGCCGAGAACCGCGACGACGAGCCGTCCGCATTCGTGAGCGTGATCAAGCAGATGGAGCCCGCCGGGAACTGGTCGGCGGGCAGCCGGGCCACCACCTCGGTGTCGCTGTTGCTCACGATCGGCGCGTTGGCGTCCCCCGTCATCCCGTCGGGCGTGCGGCAGGTCATCGTCACCGAGCCGCCGTCGGCGACGCTGAACTGCTCGCCGAAGATGCGGGCCTCCTGGGGGCCGTTGCCGTCCAGCGAGGCCGGCTCCACGCCGTCGATGACCGGGGGCTCGCCCGGGGTCACCGTCAGCGCCGCCTCCATCACGCCCACGGTGGCGTCGGGGTTCACGACGATGACGTCGTAGCGCCCCGCCGGCAGCCCGCCGGGCACGGCCGCGGTGAGGGTGCCCTCGTCCACGAAGACGACCGCCCGCAGCGCCATGGCCACCGTGCCGGGCTCGGCCGGGTTGGGGTTGAGGTAGGCGCGGGGGGTGGAGGCGAAGCCCACCTGGCCGTCGCCCGCCTCGGCCCGCAGCGTCACCGCGGTGGTCACCGTCGGCGACACGTAGGCGGGATCGATGCTCGTCAGGCCCACGCGCAGATCCGCGGTGACCGTCAGCGCCCCGGGCAGCTCCCCTTCGCAGCCCAGCCGCGAGGTGACGCGCACCGTCCAGGCGCCCTCGGCCAGGCCCGCGGGCACCGTCGCGAAGATCTTGTTGGGGCGATCGGGCGCCGGGCGCGCGTCGGCCAGCTCGACCTCCTCACCGCCGGGGCCGACGAGGTGCACGGTGTCCGGCGCCGCGTCCAGGCCCGTGGTGTAGATGGTCACCTGCAGGTTGATGCCGTTGTAGGCGATGGGCGGATCCACGAAGAAGACGATGGGCGTCGGGTGGACCTCCAGGATGGCCGGCTCGGTGGCCTCGCAGCCCTCGGCGTTGACCACGCGCACGTCGTAGACGCCGGGCAGCAGGCCGTTGGCGAAGGTGGCCTCGAGGGTGTTCGCGTCGATGAAGCGCACGCCCGTCGCCGCCACGTCGCCCACGAAGACCTGGGCCACCGGGGTGAAGTCGCTGCCACGGATGGTGAAGGTGTCCACGTCGGCCTCGCAGACCTCGGTGGGCTCGATGCTCTCGATGGTCGGCACCGGCACGATGAAGAAGACGTCCGCCGCCGCGTGGCCACAGAGGGCCGGATCGTCGTGGACCACGCCCACCTCCACCGGGCCCTGGGGCAGCGCGCCCTGGGCGATGAGCGTGGTCAGCGTGGTGCAGGCCTGGGCCTCGTGGCCCGGGTAGTCGAGGGCCGCGCAGCCGCCGATGGTCGCGGCCACCGCCACGCCGTTGAGGGTCAGCGTCGGCTCGACGCCATCCACCACCAGGAAGCCGGTGCCGGTGACGGTGATCTCGCGGTCGCCGGATTCGATACAGATTCCGCTGGGTTCCACCGACGCGATGGTCACCGACGGGGGCACCGTCAGCAGGTCGTCGCCGCCGCCGATGCAGCCGGCCGGGGCCGGATCGATGATGGTCACCCGGGGGTGGCCCTCCGGCAGCGGCCCCTGGGGCAGCGTGGCGATGAGGCGCGTGCAGTCCTGCCACGCCAGCCCGCCCTCCATGCGCGGCGTGCACTGCTCCAGGGCGTCGGCCACCACCGTCGTCTCGCCGATGCGGACGGACGGCCGGTCGTCGCCGATGCCGATGAAGTGCATGCCGTCGACCACGATCTGCCGCTCGCCGTCCTCGGTGCAGAGGAGGCCCGGCTCGACGGTGACGGGGGTGGGCGGATCGAGCACCACCAGCCGCTGCTCGAAGGTGTCGCTGCAGCCGGCCGGGGCCGGGTTCTCCACCGTCAGGCTCTCGGCCTCGCCCAGCTCGCCGGGGGCGAAGTCGGCCTCGAAGCCGCCGCAGCGCTCCACCACCAGGCCCTCCACCTCCAGCGGGGCGCAGTCGGTGGGCCGCACGGCGCTCGCCGCCTGGCCGCCGAGGGTCACCGCGGGGGGCGTGCCGTCCACGGTCAGGAAGTCGCGGCCGGTGACCTGCACGGCCACGGTCTCCTCGTTGCGGCAGAGGAAGAGGGGCTGCACCTCGGCCACGTCCGGCGGCGGCACCAGCGTCAGGCCGGTGGTCGTCGACGTCAGGCAGCCGGCGGGGGCCGGGTTCGTCAGCTCGAGGGTGGGGTGGTAGGGCTCGGCGATGGCCTGCTGGGGCAGCGTCACCGTCACGGACGTGCACCGCTCCACCGTCACGCCCATGGCCTCCAGGGGCTCGCAGCCGCCGGCGCCGCCGACGGCCAGATCCACCGTGGAGCCGTCCGCCAGGGTCATCGTCACCCCGGGCAGCGCGCCGTCGATGCGCAGGATGTCCGCGCCGTGCAGCGTCACCTCGCGCTCGCCCTCCACGGGGCAGGCCAGCGGGGGATCGACGCGCTCGATGCTCGGGGGCGGCACCACGCGCAGGTTGATGGTCTCCTCGCTGTGGCAGGCCGCCGTCTCGGGGTTGTTGATGACCACGGCCGGGTAGCCGGGGGGCACCGCGTCCTGGGGCAGCGTGAACTCACCGGTGGTGCAGAGCTTGCCCGGCACGCTCGGGTGGGGGATGTCCACGCAGCCCGAGAAGGCGTCGAAGGGCCGGTCGGCCTCGCCCACCACGATGCGGGGGGCGGCGTCGGCGATCTGCAGGAGGCCCGCGCCGCCGGCCGTCAGGGTGCGATCCCCCTGGGCCAGGCAGACGACGCCGGGGGTCACGCTGGCCAGCTCGGGGGCGTCGGCCACCGCGAGGGGGCCGGTGTCCAGCACGGATTCCCCTTGCGGGTTGATGACCTGCAGATCGTAGAGCCCCGCCGGCAGCGCCAGCTCGGGGTGGATCTCCAGGGTCATCGTCTGGGCGTCCTGCCACGTCAGGCCCGTGGACTCGGCGTCGGTGCCCGGCCACGTCTGCACGGGGCCCTCGGCGGTGGCGCCGTCCAGCAGGCGGCCCCGGGTCAGGCTGACGAGCGGCAGGACGGTGCGCGGGTTGTCCGGCAGGCCGACGACGACGGGCGCCAGGCGCTCGCCGTGCAGGATGACCGGCGTCGTGAGCTGCTCGCCGCAGACGTAGCCCGGCTCCAGCGGTCGGCCGGCCGCCGGCGCGTCGAGCGCGGGCTTCGGCCCCTCCAGGGACTCGCTGCACCCGGCGACGAGCGCCAGCACCAGCCATCCCGTGACGTTCCTTCTCATTCTCCCTCCCCATGCCAGGACTGCGGCCTGTTGAACGAGCCAACCGGGAGGCGGACACATCGGAGGCCTGGGCGCCCCGGCTGGCGGGGGCTCGCGACGCCGCGCGGCGTTGGGCATCCTCTCTCGGCACCCCCCGATCTGGAGTCGCCCGATGCGCCTGTTGCTCGCCCTCTCGCTCCTCGCCGGCGTCGCCCACGCGGGCGAGCCGCCCATGACCATCCGCCGCCTCAGCGAGGCCGACTTCAAGGCCCTGCACGCCCTCACCGGCGAGGCCGCCCCCACCCCTCGCGGCCAGATGATCGACCTGGGCGGCGGGCAGGCCTACCTGAGCCTCCCCCCGGGCGCGACGGCCCCCGTGCCCGGCGTCGTGGTCATCCACGAGTGGTGGGGCCTCAACGACCACATCAAGCACTGGGCCGACCGCCTGGCCGACGATGGCTACGCCGCCCTCGCGGTGGATCTCTACGGCGGCGCCGTGGCGAAGACCCCCGACGAGGCCATGGCCGCCATGAAGGCCGTCGACACGGCCAAGGCGTCGGAACTGTTGAAGAAAGCCGTCGCCTTCCTCGGCGCCGATCCCCGCGTGCAGGCGAAGAAGCGGGCCGTGATGGGCTGGTGCTTCGGCGGCGCCTGGTCGCTGCAGACGGGCCTCATGGCCGGGGCCGATCTGGCGGCCGTCGTCATGTACTACGGCCGCGTCGAGGCCGACGCCGCGAAGCTGGCCGGGCTCCAGGCCCCGCTGCTGGGCGTGTTCGCCAACCAGGACGCCCACATCACGCCCGACGCCGTCACCGCGTTCGAGGCGGCCCTGAAGGCGGCGGGCAAGGACGCCACCATCCTGCGCTACGACGCCGACCACGCCTTCGCCAACCCGTCGAGCGCCCGCTACGACGAGGCCGACGCGACGGCGGCGTGGGAGAAGGTGCGGGCGTTCCTGGCGGCGAAGCTGAAGGGCTGAGGCCTCAGGGCACGCCGGCGGGCTCGGGGGGCAGGCGGTCGGCCAGCGCGCGGATGGCGTCCACCGGCTTGCTGGCGGCCACGCCCTTCTCGATGAAGCTGGCGAGCTGGGCCCGGGTCTGGTCGCCCACCTTCGTGAAGTGGTAGCCCAGGTAGACCTCCAGCGGCAGCGGCAGCAGGCGCTCCCCCAGCCAGAGGATGAGCCGCAGCGTCGTGCGGCGGGCCATCAGCCACACCAGCACCCGCGCCCGGCCCGGGGCGGCGATGGCGGCCGTCTGCTTCATGGCGCGGGCCGCCAGGCGGCTGCCCTCCCCGCGGCCGAACGCCTTGAACTTCCAGCCCGACAGCTCCAGGCCGGCCATGACCGGGTTCATCAGGCCCGAGCCCAGGGCGAGCTGCGGGGTGACGTCGGGCACGCCCTTCGACGCCCAGCCGCCGTGGTTGAGCAGGTCGATGACCCCCCGCAGCCGGTCGCGCGGCCCCGAGAACGGGTTCTTCGCGGCCGGCCACCAGAACGCCACCCCCGGCGGATCGACGTGCTGGCCGGGCAGCGGGGCCTGGTAGCTGATCATGGGGATGAGCCCGCGCACCAGCCGGTCGACGGGCATCCGGGCGAGCAGGTAGGCGACGTCCTCCAGGCCAGGCTGCAGCGAGACGACGGTGGCCTCGCCCGCGGCGGCCAGCAGCGGCTCCAGCCACGGCCCCTTGAGCGCGGTGGACGACATGCACAGCCAGACCTGGTCCCAGGCCCGGGCGGCCACCTCCTCGGGGGTGCTCACCAGGTCGAACTCGCGGAAGTCGACGCGGCGCCCCTTCTCCGGCCCCTTCAGGGGGTAGAGGGGCATCCCGTCGGCCTCGAGGCCGGCGCGGTACTTCTCCTTCACGAAGAACGTCACGCGGGCGCCGCCGCGGAAGAGGTGGAAGCCGTAGACCTGGCCCACCGCCCCGGCGCCGACGAGCAGGATGCGGGGTCCGCTCACGGGGTCACCTCTTCCACCGTCACCCGCACCTCCTCGATGCGCCCGGCGGCCAGGCGGAAGACCCGCTTGCTGGCCGCGTCGGCGGGCTTCGGCGTGAGCTCGGCCACCCCGATCTCGTCATTCAGCGTCGCGTCCCGATCGAACACCTTCACCTGGATCCTCGTTTCCGCAGTCAGATCAAATGCTTCACTCACGGCGTCCTCGAACTCCGCGGCCAGGGCGGAGCCCCCGTCGGCCAGCAGGACCTGCCGCTCGTCGACCCAGACCTGCACCATGATCTCGGGGTCGCCCATGCTGTCCCAGTCCTTGCCGTCGGCGGTGGTGGCGTGGACCTTGACCCCCAGCACCCGGATGCGGAAGTGGCGCGGCTGGTCGAGATCGACGGTGTCCCCGCGGGTACGGGGCGCCTGGGTGTCTGGATCGAGGACGGCGCGCCCGAGGCCCTTCACCTGGTCGCGGGCGTGGTCGACGGAGTGCTTCAGGGCCGCCTCGGCCTCCTGCACGCTGTCCTTCAGGGCCCCGCGCGCCCGGTCGATCATGTCCTCGGGCAGGGCCGCGCCGGCGACCGTCGCGCCGCTGGCCAGGGGCACGCCCGGCGGGGCGCCGGGCACCACGGCGACGCGCCGCTTGCCCGTGACCAGCTTCTCCTCCTCGATCTGGAAGCTGGCCTTGTCGTCGAGGTGGTGGGCGAACCGGGGCTGGATCTCGAGGCGGACGACGACGCCCGCCTCGGCGAGATCCACGTCGCGCACCTGCCCGATGGCCAGGCCGCGCATGGCCACGTTGTCACCCGGCTTGAGGCCGGCGGCCTCGGGGAACGTCACCGCCACCGTGAACGGCTTCTCGCTGCACGAGAAGAAGGCGGGCAAGAGCCCGATCAGGAAGAGGAATTTCATCGCAGCAGCCCTCCGGCCATGCTGAAGATCAGCTCCACGGCGATGGCGGCGAGGAGGCCCGCCACCACCGCCCGCGTCGTGGCGCGGCCCACCGCGTCGCTGCCCCGGCGGGCGCCGCGGCCGGCGTTGAAGGCCACCGTCACGATGCAGACGCCGCAGACGAGGGCCCGCACGAGGCCCACGAGCAGCGGCTGCGCCTCGACGTCGCCGAGGACCGTGTGTTCGAAGCCCGCCGTGTTCTGCCCGAGGAGGACGACGTAGCCCACCAGCCCGCCGAGCAGGCCGGTGGCCTCCAGGACGAGGGCCAGCAGGGGGAAGGCGACGAGCGCCGCCGCCAGGATGGGCGACAGCCACACGGCCTCCGCCGAGGTGCCGAAGGTGTCGAGGGCGTCGGCCTGCCGCAGGTACGTCTTGATGCCCACCTCGCTGGCGACGCGGGCCCCGACGCGGCCTGCCAGGAAGAGGCCGGTGTACAGGGGGCCGACGTGGTGGCAGAGGACGACGCCGAGCATCCCGGGCAGGGGATCGAGGTCGTCGAAGGCCGCCCCGAGGGCCTGGCCGATCTGCAGCGAGGTGACGAGGCCCAGCACGAACCCCGAGACGGCCACGGCCGGCAGGCTGGTGACCCCGACGTCCCAGAGGCGCTGGAGGAAGGGCGCCAGGGGCGGCACCCGCACGCGGCGCAGGCTGCCCGCGGCGCTCCTGAAGTTCCTCAGCAGATCGGCGAGCTGCGCCCGGATGGGCCGGCGCTGGGTGCCGGGCTCGGAGGCCGGGGGATCCTCGGCGGCGAACCAGGCCTCCAGGTGGTCCCGGATGGCCGAGACGGCCTCGTCCCGGGGGCCGAAGCGCCCCAGGTCGTCGGCGGTCATGAGGGGCACCAGGCGGTGCTCGGCCGGATCCAGGTAGAGGACGCGGTCGGCGATGCGGGCGGCCAGGGGGTAGTCATGGGTGACGACGAGGGCCGCCTGGCCGGGCACGGCGTCGCGGGCGGCCAGGATGGCCTGGGCCACGCGGATGGACGAGGCGGCGTCGAGGCCGGCGGTGGGCTCGTCGTAGAGCAGGACGGCCGGGGCCTGGACGAGGGCGCGGGCGATGGCGGCGCGCTTGCGCAGCCCCCCGGAGAGGGCCTGGGGCCGGGCGGCCAGGTGGCCGGGGCGCAGGCCTACGGCGGTGGCGGCGGCCTGCACGCGGGCGTCGCGCTCGGCGGCGGGCAGGTGGCGGGCCGGGAAGCCCAGGTTCTCGGCCACCGTGCGATCGTCGAAGAGGGCGGCGTCCTGGAAGACCATGCCCACCACGGGCGGGCGGTGGACGGTGCCGGCGTCGGGGGCCTGGAGGCCGAGCAGCAGATCCAGCAGGACGGACTTGCCGCCGCCGGAGGGGCCGACGACGACGACGACCTCGCCGGGGGCCAGCTCCAGATCCACCTGATCGAGGATGAGGCGGCCCCCGAAGCCCTTGCTGACCTGTTCGAGGCGGGCGGTCTGGCTCAAAGAGTCTCCGGCCGGCGAGGGGCGCGAACGGGCAACCGCCCGGCCCCGGGGGTTCATGCCCGGATGGTGCCCCAGCCGCCGCCGTTTGGCCAACGCGCCTTGCCCCGAGCGGGGGCGTCGGTCATCTTGCCGCCATGTCTGCACCCCTGAGCGAAGTCCTCCAGCGCCTCGACCGGCAGCCCTACGCCAACTACCGCGACCTGCGCGGGCAGGGCTATCCGGTGGGCCCTTTCACCTTTCGTTTCACGCGGATCCAGGGCGATCCCTTCGCGCCGCCGAGCCACATCCGGGTGGACGCGGCGGCGACGCGGCCGGCCCTGCCCCCCGAGGCGACCCACAGCGCCGACGCCCGGCGGGCGACGGCGGACTACCTGCACCGCGCGCTGCTGGCCATCCTCACCCGCAGCGAGGAGGAGGAGGGGGGCAAGGCCCGGCTGACGATGGCGGGCGTGGGGCAGGAGGTCCTCGATCGCACGGCCGTGCGGGTGGCGGCTGACGGCAGCGTCATCGTGCGGGTGCGCGTCGGCCTGCCGGCCCACCACCGGCGCATCCAGGGGAAGGAGGCGGCCCGGCTCGTGACGGACGAGCTGGCGTGGGCGCTCAAGCGGTCGCTGAAGGTGGATCTGGACGCGCTGCTGGCCCATGTGCGGGCGGTGGAGGACCAGGTGGCCCTGCGGGCGGCGCTGGCCGAGCGCGGGCTGGTGGCCTTCCTGGCCGAGGGGGCCGTGCTGGCCCGGGCGAGCGGGGTGGACGACGGGCCGCTGGCGGACGCCGTGGCCCTCGCCGTGCCCGACACGCTGGCGGTGGAGCTGGTGGCCCCCCACGCCGGGCCGCTGCGCGGCCTGGGGGTGCCCGAGGGCGTGACGCTCATCGTGGGCGGCGGCTACCACGGCAAGTCGACGCTGCTGGCCGCCCTGGCCCGGGGCGTCTACGACCACGTGCCCGGCGACGGGCGGGATCGCTGCGTCACCCGGGCCGACGCCATGAGCGTGCGGGCCGAGGACGGCCGCTTCATCGGCGGCGTGGACCTGCGGCCCTTCATCAGCCACCTGCCCGGCGGGCGGGACACCTCGGCCTTCGAGTCGGCGGACGCCTCGGGCAGCACCAGCCAGGCGGCGGCCATCGTCGAGGCCCTGGAGGCCGGGGCGAAGGCCCTCTTCGTCGACGAGGACACGGCGGCCACCAACTTCATGATCCGCGACGCCCGCATGCGGCGCCTGGTGCCCACGGCCGCGGAGCCCATCACCCCGTTCATCGACCGGGTGCGCCAGCTCGCCGAGGGCGGCGTGAGCTCGGTGCTGGTGGTGGGCGGCGCGGGCGACTACCTGGACGTGGCCGACACGGTCATCCGCATGCAGGCCTACGTGCCCGACGACGCGACGGCCGAGGCCCGCGAGGTCGCGGCGCTGCTGCCCCTGGGGGAGTCCCCCCGGGCCCCGGGCCCCTGGCCGGCGCCGGCCCCGCGCGTCCCCGATCCGGCGGGCCTCGATCCGAGCAAGGGCCGAAAAACCGAGCGCGTCCGCGCCATTAGAACGCGCTACCTGGAGTTCGGCGAGTCCGAGGTGGACCTGTCGGCCGTGGCGCAGCTCGTCGATCCGGGGCAGACGCGGCTCATCGGCGACGCCCTGCTGTACCTCGCCCGCGGGCTCTGCGACGGCCGCCGCACGGTGGTGGAGCTGCTGGCGCTGCTGGAGGCCACCTGGGCCGACGACATCGGCATCGTGGCGGCCTACGAGGCGGTGGATCGGGCCCGCCCTCGCCCCCTTGAGGTGGCGGCGGCCATCAACCGGCTGCGCTCCCTGAAGCTGAAGTAGCCGCCTACCGCTCGTCGCCCAGGGCGGCCTCGTAGCGGCCCCGGCGGGTGGCGTCGCCCAGCATGGCGTGGGCGTCCTCCAGGACGGCGGCGATCTCCTGCACCGCCCCGAAGAGCGGGCCGTCGGCGCGCATCCGTTGGGGATCGAAGCGGCGGCGCAGGCCGTCGAAGGCCGCCTCCACTTCGGCCCCGGTGGCGCCGCGGGGCACCTCCAGGATGGTGTAGTAGTCGGCCGTCTGGACGTCGGCGAGCTTGCGGGCCACCAGATCGGCGTAGCCGGGCAGGTCGTCGGGGGTGCGCGGGGCGCCGGCCCGGGCGAGCAGGTCGCCGGGCAGGGCGGGCAGCGCGCCGGTGCCGACGGCGAGCGGGGCCTCCAGGATGCCCAGGGTGGACAGGCCGTAGAGCACCGCGAGCACGTCCACCTCGCCCAGGCGCAGGCCCCGGGCGATCTCGGCGGCGGTGCGGCGCCCGTCGCAGGCCCGCAGGACGGCCTCCTCGTCGCTGCGCAGCCGCAGCGTCTCGCCGGGGTGGCGCTCCAGCCGGGGCACGAGGGCGGGGGTGCCGTAGGCCTGGTACAGGCGCAAGCGCCCGTAACGACGACGGATTCCGTCCAGGATGAGGCGCCCGGCCCCCAGGCCCAGATCCACGGGATCGGGCGGGCGGGGGCCGCCGGCGACGGCCAGGGCCTCCCCCGTCTCGAGGCCGAAGAGCGCGACGATGCGCTCGATGACGTGGGCGCGCAGGGCCCGCCAGGCGGCGTCGGCCGTCACGAAGCCCTGCTCGATGAGCACCTCGTCGGCGGAGGCCCCCGTCTGCCGGGCGCGGGCGCGGGCGCGGGCCGCCATGGCGCGGGTGACGCCTCCCTCGGCCACCAGCGTGGCGGCCAGATCCTCATCGGGATCGCTGCTGTCGACGTACGTGGGCTGGCCGGCGTCCAGGAAGACGCGGCGCAGGGCCCCGCCGGCGGCCACCTCGACGCGGCCCGTGAAGGCCAGGCGCCAGGCGGCGGCCAGGATGGTGCCCAGCGGCCGCTCCCCCAGGGGGATGCTCCGGCCGGGCTGCAAGCGGGCCTGCCAGGTGGCCTCGTCGGGGGGCACCGGGGCCTCGGCGGCCGTGAAGCCCCGGCCGGGCCGATCGGCAGGCGGGGCGTCATCGTCCACGGGCGGCTGCGGGGCCGGCGGGCGGCTGGACAGGCCGGCCAGCGGGCGCCGGGGCAGGGGTGGCAGGGAGGGGCGCTCCGGCGGGCGGCTGGCCGCGGGGGGCGGGCGGCTGGCGGCCGGGGGCAGCGTCGGCAGGCGCTCCGGCATCACGGGCGGGCGGCTCGGCGCGGCGGGCGGGTGGCTCGTCGGCGGCGCCACGAGGGCGGCGGGCTGGCTCGGCGCCGGCGCCACCGGCTCCGACGCCCGGGCGGGCTCATCCGGCGTCCAGTCGGGGCCCACGTCCTCCAGCTCGCTCAGGGCGCCGGCGGGCGGCGTCGACGCGCGCAGCAGGCGGTTCAGCGACGAGAAGTCGGCGCTGTCGGGGGCGGGCTGGAAGGCGTCGCTCGGGCTCGCCGCCACCGGCGGCACCCGGCGGGGCGGCTCCGTCCAGACCAGGGCGTTCAGCGACGAGAAGTCGACGGTGTCCTCGGCGCCGTCCCGCACCGGCCGACCCGGCCCGAGCAGCGTCGTCACCTTCTCCACCAGCAGATCCAGCTCGCCGGGCTGCCGGAAGAAGTCGTCGGCCCCCGCGGCGACGGCCTGGGCGCTGGTGCCCACGGCCTCCGCGCCCGTCCCCAGCAGGATGACCGGCACCGTCGCCCCGGCCCGCGCCTGGCGGATCTGGCGGATGAGGCGGTCGCCCGCCGTGACGCCCAGGCCCAGGATCACGAGGTCGGGCCAGCGCCCGCCCAGGGCCTGCTCGGCCTCCGCCAGGCTGACCGCCGAGGCGACCCCGTAGCCGCGGGCCGTCAACCGCAGCACCAGGCTGTCGGCGATCCGGCGATCCGCCTCGACGATGAGCACTTCCTTCCGCACGTGGCGGGATGGTAGGGACGCCGGAGGAATCACGCAACGTCCCGGGGTCCTTCGCGAAATGTCGGCCGCTTCCGCCCCCTCCCAGGCCCCCGGCTCGCAGACGATCCTGCGGGGCCGGCTCCTCTGCCCCGACGCCACGCGGCCGGCGCTGCAGGAGGTGCCCGACGGGCTCGTGCACATCCAGGCGGGCCGCATCACGGCCGTCGAGCCCGCGCCGCCTGGCTGCGCCCTCCCCGAGACGCTGCCCGGCGCCATCTGGCTGCCCGGCTTCGTCGACACCCACGTCCACTTCCCGCAGACGCGCATCATCGGCAGCGCCACCGGGCCCCTGCTGGACTGGCTGGCCTCCTCCGTCTTCCCCGAGGAGGCCCGGTTCAAGGAGCGCGCCTACGCCGAGGCCGTGGCCGAGGAGTTCTGCACCGCGCTGCTGCGCCAGGGCACCACCTGCGCGTCCATCTTCTCGAGCAGCGATCCCGGGGCCACCGACGTGCTCTTCGCCGCCCTGGCGCGGCGTGGCCTCCAGGCGGACGTGGGCCTCACGCTCATGGATCAGGGCGCCCCGCCGGAGGTCCTGCTGGCGGCGACGCCGGCCCTCGAGGCCGCCGAGGCGCTCATCGCCCGCTGGCATGGCCGGCGCTTGCGCTTCGCCGTCACGCCGCGCTTCGCCCTGAGCTGCACCCCGGCGCTGCTGCGCGGGGCCGGCGACCTGGCGGCGCGGCACGGCCTGCCCATCCAGACGCACCTGGCCGAGAACCACGCCGAGATCGCCGAGGTGGGCCGCCAGTTCCCGGGCTGCCACGACTACCTGGGCGTCTACGCCGACCACGGCCTGTGCACCCCCCACAGCCTCTTCGCCCACTGCGTGCACCTGGAGGACGGGGCCTGGGATCGCCTGGCGGCGGCGGGCGCGGCCGTGAGCCACTGCCCCGACAGCAACTTCTTCCTGGGGAGCGGCTGCATGCCCCTCGACGCCCCGCGCCGCCGGGGCATCCGGGTGGGGCTGGGCACCGACGTGGGCGCGGGGCGCTCGTTCTCGCTGCGCCGCATCGCGGCCTCCGCCTACGACGCCGCCCTGATCACCGGGGCCGAGGTGACGGGCGAAGAGCTGCTGTGGCTGGCCACGGCCGGCGGCGCCCGGGCCCTGGGCCTGGCCGACGAGGTGGGCCGCATCGCGCCGGGCCTCGCCGCCGACCTGATCGCCTTGCCGGCCCCCCCCGCCCGGGATGGCCAGGTGCTCTGCGACGCCCTCGTCCACCAGCGCGACGCGGGGCCGGTCTGGGCGACGTGGGTGGCGGGCGCGCCGCGCTGGACGCTGGCCGATGGAGCAAGCCATGGAGATCGTTGACGTCTTCGCCACGCCCGTCACCCTGGAGCGGTTCAACCCGGCCGATCCGATCAATGCCGCGCTCACCGCCGCGCTCGTCAGCGAGGCCGCCTCGACGCCGGGCATCCTGCGCAGCAACGTGGGGGGCTGGCACTCGGTGCCCGACCTGGCCCTGCGCCGTGGGGGGCCGTTCCCGGCGCTCATGCAGCGCATCGTGGACACGGTCGGCGGCCTCATCGGCGAGCTGGCCGCGCGCCAGCAGGCCCCCCAGCGCGCCTACCGCTACGGCATCCAGTCCTGGGCCATGGTCATGGGGCCGGGGCACTACACCGTCCTGCACGACCACGCCGAGGCCCACATCTCGGGCGTCTACTACGCCGACGCCGGCGACGACGTGGAGGGCCCGTCCGGCCACCTCGCCTTCGGCCGGCCGGGGGGCGGCTTCGCCGAGATCCCCGGGCTCACGCTCTTCCCCACCACCTTCTCGGTGCGACCCCAGACCGGCATGATGGTCTTGTTTCCCGGGTACTTGCAGCACTACGTGCACCCGTACCGCGGGCAGCGACCCCGGGTGGCCATCTCGTTCAACGTCCGCGCCGAGGCCGCCGGGCCGCCGCCGGGAGGCGGGTTGTCGGCCTGACACGCGCGCCTGGATGTCCCGCGGGCGCCAACCACGGGCTGGACGCCGGGGACCGGTCTTTCGAGCGGAAGCAGCCTTCGACTCTCAGCCGTTGGGGTCGGCCTCCAGAACCTCCGTGACCGCCGTCTCGAAGAGGGCCAGGCAATCGAACATCGTGTCCACCAGCTCGTCGGCGAAGCGGTCCAGGTCCTCCCAGAAGGTGGGCCTGGATGGGGTCACGATTCTCCAGGCTGGCCACCACCTGGGGGAGCTCTTGAACCCGTGCGAGTCGGCCAGCGGAGCGATCCGTGACCTCACCTGACGGTACAGACTCTCGCCGTCTGGGTGATTTGCCATCACGGCCACACCGACCGCCAAGTTGGTAAACGTGGCCTTCCCGCGGCGCCACTCAATGGCGATGCCGGCTCTCCAGAAGCCGTCCGGCTGACGCCATCCCGGCAGCACCAGCCTGAAACCACAGTGGTCGTCGCCTGTCGTGCTCGCTTCCACCGCGGGGGCGCCAGCCCTGCCCATGGCGGCAGCCTCCAGCTTCGGCCCCAGACCCAGGTAGAACTCGTGGGCCACGGCCGGGACCTTGTCCGCAAGGGTCGCCCACTCGTCGATCTGCGCCTGGTGCCGGAGGTAGAACAGCACGGCCTCTGGGATGTCGATCACCGAAACTCCTTCCGCAGCGTCTGGAGGTAGGTGTCGACGGCCGGGAGGCCCTCTGTACGACGACCCCCAAGGGCGTCCACCTCCGCCTCCAGCATGGCCCGGACCTCCACGAAGCTCAGGTGGACGAAGGCGTCGGCGTCGTCCGTGACGGGCGCCCGGCCGGTGGGGGTCAAGAACACGAAGACCACCTGGCCCTTGTCGTCCTGCCAGTCCTGGCGGAGGTCGGCGCACTGCTGGGGCCGCTCGATGGCGTCCACCTTGGCCTCGATGACGATCAGGAAGTCGGGGGCCTGCACGATCAGGTCGGCCCTGGAGAGCTCCCCGACGACCTCGGTCTGGCAGCGGGTCCGGGCCAGGCCGCTAGGGGCATCAACGCTCAGGTGGCGCAGAAGGGCTGCGAGGAAGCGTCCCCCGAGCCCGTGAGCCCCCACCGGGTTGAGCAGCCAGGCCAGGACGGCACAGTGGATGGTCTCCCGCCTGGCCCGGCCGACCACGGCCAGCAGGTCCGCCCGACCGGTGGTCCAGTCCCCGGCTTCGACGATCCGGGCCTGCTCGGCCAGCATGTCGGACAGGCGGTGCTCCCAGGCCTCGACGTCCTGGGTGTGGTGCCCGGACAGGCGTTCCTGGACCTGCTGCGCCTGGAACCGGGTCTCGTCCGTGGTGGTCATCATCCCCTGGAAGGTAGGCCAGGATCGCGCGGGCCTCAATGGGCTCGGCCCCGATCACCGGGCTCCCCGTTCTTCTGACACCGCCGTCGGGCTCTGCCCGCGCTGCGGCAGACGCACCCAGCCGTGCACCGTCTCGGCGTTGCAGCCGATCTTCGAGGCGATCGAGGTGATGGCCGCCCACTCGGAGCTGCGGCTGGCCTTGGCTTCGCGTGCCAGGCGGACGGCGCGCGCCGAGGCCGCCGGGCCGCCGCCGGGAGGCGGGTTGTCGGCCTGATCTCAGCCGCTCGTCGACGTCAGGCCCAGCCGCCGGGCGAGGCGGTGCAGGTTGCCGCGGTCCAGCTCCAGCGTGCGGGCCGCCTGCGACCAGTTGCCCCCGGCCGCTTGCAGGTGGCGGGCGATGAGGTCGCGCTGGAAGGCGTCCACCGCGGCGCGGAGCGGGGCCGGGGCGGTGGGGGCCGGCGCCGGGCCATCGGCGGGGGTGGCCGGCAGGTCAGGCAGGTCGGGGAGATCCAGGTGCCGCCGGTCGACCATGACGGGCTCGCGGCGGCGGCCCTCCGCCGCCCGCAGCGCCGCCCGCGTCATGGTGTGCTCGAGTTCCCGGACGTTGCCGGGCCAGTCGTAGCGCCGCAGCGCGGCCCCCGCGGACGGCGTCATGCGCACCGGCCCGAGGCCCAGCCGTGTCCGGGCGCCGTCCAGGAAGAAGCCGGCCAGCGTCAGGATGTCCTCGCCGCGGTCCCGCAGCGGGGGGACCTCGATGGGGAAGACGCTGACGCGGTGGTAGAGGTCGGCGCGGAAGTGGCCCTGGGCCACCTCGTCGGCCAGGTTGCGGTTGGTGGCGGCCAGGATGCGCACGTTCACCTGCACCGGCCGGTCGGCCCCCAGCCGCTGCACCTCGCCCACCTGCAGGGCCCGCAGCAGCTTCGGCTGGATGGAGAGCGGCAGCTCGCCGATCTCGTCGAGGAAGAGCGTGCCGCCATCGGCGGCCTCGAACTTGCCGGCGCGGGCCTCGCTGGCGCCGGTGAAGGCCCCGCGGGTGTGCCCGAAAAGCTCGTTCTCCGCGATGCTCTCGGGCAGGGCTGCGCAGTTGACGTAGATCAGGGCGGCCTCTCGCCGTGACGAGCGGACGTGGATGGCGCGGGCGGCGACCTCCTTGCCCACGCCGGTCTCGCCCTGCAGCAGGACGGGCAGGTCGGTGTCGGCGACCGTCCCGATCTCATGGATCAATCGCCGTGTGGCGGGGCTCTGGCCGATGATCTCCGGGCCCCGGCGCTGCTGCACCTCGCGGAGGAGCTGCTGCACCACCTGGCCCTGCCGGTCGGCGGCGGCCTCCAGCGCGTCGATGAGCCCGGCGGTGCGCAGCGCGGCGGCGGCCAGGGCGGCGAGGCCGTCGAGATCGTCGTCGGCCAGGGCGCTGAAGCGGTCGGGCCGGTGGTCATCGAGGGTCAGGACCCCCACGACGCGCCCCTCGATGCGCAGCGCGCAGCCCACACAGGCGTGGACGCGGCCCAGGGAGTCCCCGCCGCGGGTGAGGGCGTCGTCGAAGGGGTCGGGCAGGCCGTCGTCGGCCGCGAACCGCACGGGCCCCGACGCCGCCAGGATCCTCGCCAGCCGGGGGTGCTCCCGCGGGTCGAACCGCCGGGCCAGCACGTCGGGCCCGAGGCCCTGCTGGGCCATCGGCCGCAGGGCGTCCCCCTCCAGGCGCATCAGCGTGACGGCCTCGCAGGGCGCGATGCGCAGGACGGCCTCGACGAGGCGCCGATAGCGATCCTCCGTGGCCAGGTGGCTGGTGAGGTCGCGGGCGAGGTCGAGCAGCGGCGAGAGCATGGCGACGTTGTACTTCAGACACGGGGTGTGTGGAAACGACGACGGACGCTGATGTGATTTCGACGACAGGCGGCCGCCAGGCGGCCCAGGCGCGCTGGCATGGCAGCTGCACTGCTGGGCGGCAGAACGGAGGCCCGCATGAACACATCCCCCCTGTCTCTCTCCCTGGGCGAGCTCGCCGCTCGCCGGCCCGAGGCCATCGAGGTGCTGGAGCGCTTCGGCCTGGACTACTGCTGCGGCGGGCGCCGCACCGTCGCCGAGGCCTGCGCCGCCGGCGGCGTCGACGCGGCGGCGGTCGAGGCCGCCCTCGGCGCGGCGCCGCCCGTCGCCCGGTCCTGGGCCGAGGCCCCCCTGCCGGACCTCATCGACCACCTGCTGGCGGCCTTCCACGCGCCCCATCGGGAGGCGTTCGAGACGCTGGCGCGCATGGGCGCCCGGGTGGTGGAGGCGCACGGGGGGCACCCCACCCACGGCGCCGGCTACCGGGAGGCCTTCGCCTGCTTCCGCCTGCTGGCCGAGGAGCTGGAGGCGCACATGCAGAAGGAGGAGCGGGTGCTCTTCCCGTGGATCCGGGCCGGCCGGGGCCCCACGGCCGGGGAGCCGGTGCGGGTGATGCTCAGCGAGCACGATCAGACGGCGGCGTTGCTGGCCCGGCTGCGCGCCGCGGCCTTCGACTACGCGCCGCCGGTCGGCGCCTGCGCGACGGCGCGCGGCTTCCTCGCCGGCCTGGCCGGCCTGGAGCGGGCGCTGCACGAGCACATGCACCTCGAGAACAACGTGCTGTTCCCCCGCGCCCTCGCGGGTTGAAAGGAGAAAAGCCATGCGAATCCACGGGTTGACCCTGCTGGCGCTGGTCGGCTGTCAAGCGCCCGGCCCCGCCGTCCACCCGGGCGCGCCGCCCGCCGCGGCCATGGCGTCCGTCGCCCCCGCCACCGACACGGGGGGCTCGGCCGCGGGCGACCTGGGGCCCGTCCAGGGCGCGCCCATCGAGGCCGCGCTGACGTCCCCGCCCGTCGTCCCGCCCCCGACCGGCCGCAAGGTGCCGGCGAAGGTGGTCGTGAACCTGGAGGTGCGGGAGCTCACGCTGCCCATCTCGACGGGCGTCGACTACACGTTCTGGACGTTCGGGGGCACGGTGCCCGGCAGCTTCATCCGGGTGCGCCAGGGGGACACGCTGGAGTTCCACCTGCGCAACCACCCGGACAGCAAGATGCCCCACAACATCGATCTGCACGCGGTGACGGGCCCCGGCGGCGGCGCAGCCAGCAGCTTCACGGCCCCGGGCCATGAGTCGCGCTTCACGTTCAAGGCGCTGAACCAGGGCATCTTCGTCTACCACTGCGCCACCGCCCCGGTGGGCATGCACGTGGCCAACGGCATGTACGGCCTGATCCTGGTGGAGCCGCCCGAGGGGCTGCGCCGGGTGGACCGCGAGTTCTACGTGATGCAGGGCGACTTCTACACGGTGGGCAAGTACCGCGAGAAGGGCCTGCAGCCGTTCGACATGCAGAAGGCCATCGACGAGCACGCCACCTACGTCCTGCTGAACGGCTCCGAAGGCGCGCTGGTGGGCGACAACGCCCTCAAGGCCCGGGTGGGCGAGACCGTGCGCATCTTCTTCGGCAACGGCGGGCCCAACCTGGTCAGCAGCTTCCACGTCATCGGCGAGATCTTCGACCGGGTCTACGCCGAGGGCGGCACCCGCTACCAGGAGAATGTCCAGACCACCCTGGTCCCCGCCGGCGGCGCGACGATCGTGGAGTTCCGCCTGGAGGTGCCCGGCACCTACCTGCTGGTGGATCACTCCATCTTCCGCACCTTCAACAAGGGCGCCCTGGGCATGCTCAAGGTGGAAGGGGCGGAGAACAAAGGGATCTACTCCGGCAAGGAGGTCGACTCGGTCTACATCGCCGACAAGGCGGAGAGCGACGAGGCCATCGCCACCGCCGCCGAGGGCCTGAAGGCCGGCACCCTCACCACCGAGCAGCAGATCGAGGCGGGCGGCAAGCTGTACGCCGGCACCTGCTCGGCCTGCCACCAGGCCGAGGGGCAGGGCCTCCCGTCGGTGTTCCCGCCGCTGGCGAAGTCGGACTTCCTGATGGCCGACAAGGCCCGGTCCATCGGCATCGTGCTCAACGGCCTGAGCGGCAAGGTCACCGTGAACGGGGCCGACTTCAACTCGGTGATGCCCCCGATGAGCCAGCTCAACGACGACGAGGTGGCCAACATCCTGACCTTCGTCCGCAACCGCTTCGGGAACACCGGCGAGGCCGTCTCGGCGGCCGAGGTGAAGGCCGTGCGCAGCCAGACGCCCCGCCCGCCCGGCGCGGCGCACTGACGAGGAGGCCACCATGTCCGCCCTGGTCCTGGCCTGGCTGCTCGCCGCCCCCGCGCCGGTGGTGGTGGGGCCCGGCGTCTACCGGCCGCTCTTCCCCGCGGATCCCGCGCTGGCGACGGTGCCGGTGGCCGCGTTCCGGCTGGACGTGACCCCGGTGACCGAGGCCGGCTTCGCCGCCTTCGTCGCGGCCCACCCCCGCTGGCGACGGGACCGGGTGCCCGGCATCTTCGCCGACGCCGGCTACCTGCGGCACTGGGCCTCCGCGGAGGGGCCGGGAGCCGGGGCGCGGCCGGACGCCCCGGTGGTGAACGTGAGCTGGTTCGCCGCCCGCGCCTACTGCCAGGCCCGCGGCGCCCGGCTGCCGGTGGAGGCCGAGTGGGAGCTGGCCGCCCAGGCGGGGGACCACGGCCCCGTGGGTCGCGACGAGCCCGGCTGGACCCAGCGCATCCTCGACTGGTACGCGCGCCCGGCGGCCCTGCCCGGGCCGGTCGGGCAGCGGCCGCCGAACCACTGGCGCGTGCAGGATCTGCACGGCCTGGTCTGGGAGTGGGTGGAGGACTTCAACCAGGCCGCGGCCGCCGGTGACCGGGACGCCGCCCGCTTCTGCGGCGCCGGCAGCGTGTCTTCGACCGACAAGGACGACTACGTCCAGTTCATGCGCGTGGCGTTTCGCAGCGCGCTGGCCGGCGCCAGCACGGCCTCCAGCCTGGGGTTCCGCTGCGCCGAGGAGGCCTTGCCATGAAGTCTTGTATGTTGAAATCATTGATGTTCGTGGCCGTGCTGGCCGGCGCGGGGGCCGCCCTGGGGGCCCCGCCCCACCACCACCACCACGGCGCCACGCCGCCGGCGGATGCGCCGACGCGCGACTCGCTCTACCAGCTCGCGCCGAGCCTGACCGACCAGCAGGGGCAGCCCCTCCGCCTGGACGTCTTCCAGGGCCGACCCGTCGTGGTCTCGATGTTCTTCGCGTCGTGCACCCAGATCTGCCCGATGTTGATCAGCGACATCAAGCGGTTCGAGGCCGCGCTGACGGCCGAGGAGCGCGCCCGCCTCGGCGTGGTGCTGGTGAGCTTCGACGCCGAGCGCGACGGCCCCGCGGCCTTCGCCGAGCTCATCGCGCGCCATGGCCTGGACGCCGCGCGCTGGCGGCTCGCCACGGCCCCCGCCGACGACGTGCGCCTGCTGGCCGCCGCCCTCGGCATCCGGTTCACGAAGCAGCCCGACGGCGGCTTCGTGCACTCCGCCGTGATCACCCTGCTGGACGCCCAGGGGCAGGTGGCCGGTCGCACCGAGGGCGTCCTGCAGCCGGTCGCTCCCCTCGTCGACGCGCTGCGTCGGCCCCAGCCGGAAGGAGGCCCCCGATGACCGCCCTGCTCGCCCTCGCCGCCGTCGCGGCGATGGCCCACCCCGGCCTCGTCGGCGACGACTGGCGCCTGAGCCTCGACGGCCAGATCCGCCCGCGCTTCGTCGCCCACGCCGGCCGCGACTTCGTCGGCACCGATCCCGTCGAGCAGATCTATGTCAGCCAGCGCACCCGCCTGGGCGCCGTCTTCCAGCACGATGACGGCACCGCCCTGACGCTGCGCCTGCAGGACGTGCGCTTCTGGGGGGAGGAGGATGGCACCCTCGACGCCGCCGCCGCGGGCCTGGACCTGCACGAGGCCTTCCTGGCGCTGCCGCTCTTCGAGGGGGCCGAGGTGCGCGTGGGCCGCCAGGAGATCGCCTGGGATCAGCAGCGCCTGATCGGCGTGGTGGGCTGGACGCAGCGGGCCCGCGCCTTCGACGCGCTGCGGCTGCGCTGGGCCGACGAGGCCGCCGACGTCGAGCTGCTGGCGACGGCCCTCGCCACCTCGGCCAACAGCCACGGCCCCACCGGCGACGCCGACGGCCATGTGGACCCGAGCCGCACGAAGGACACCTTCCTGCTGGGCACCCACGCGCACGCCCGGCTCGCGGAAGGTGTTGATATCGCTGCCCTTTATCTACTGCGGCGGGACGGGGCCCTGGAGGAGAAGCGGCACACCGCCGGCGGCCTGATCAGCCTGAACACGGCCCGCGTGAGCGGCCGGCTCGAGGGCTACTACCAGCTCGGCGACCTGGGCGAAGAGTCGATCGGCGCCTGGCTCGCCGGCGCGCGCCTGGCCTGGACGCCCGACGCCGCCATGGCCCCCCGCTTCGAGGTCATCGCGGACGTCGTCTCGGGCGACGGCACCCCCACGGGTGCCTTCGACACCCTCTACGGCACCAACCACGGCTACTACGGCGAGGCCGACCTCTTCATCGCGCTGCCCCCGCACACCGCCCTGCTGGGGCTCGTCGATCTGGGCGGCCGGGTGAGCCTCAAGCCCCGGGCCGACCTGACCCTGGCCGGCGCCTTCCACGCCTTCACCAGCGTCGAACCCGGCCCCGACGACGCCACCGACTTCGGCGAGGAGATCGACCTCACCGTCGACTGGCGGGCCACCGAGCGGTTCACGCTGGCGGGCCTCGCCACCCTCGTCCTGCCCGGCGACCTCTGGACGGCGGTGCGGGGGGGCGACAAGGCCGAGCAGGCGCTCTTCGTGACGGGGGACTTCGGCTTCTGAGCTCGTCGACGCCCGCCTACTCCAGCCCGAGCGCCGCGCGGATCTCCGCGTTCTCCGCCCGAAGCGCGTCCAACGCCTCCTGCTGCGCCTCGATCATCCGCTGCTGCGCCTTGAGCGCCTCGATGAGCAGCGGGCTGAGCTTGCCGTAGTCCACCGCCCGGAAGCCGTCGGCGTCGACGGTGACCACCTCGGGCAGCACCGCCTCGACCTCCTGGGCGATCACGCCCACCTCCCGGTCGTGGTTCTTGGCCGACTTCCAGAAGTAGGTGTAGCCGTTGATGGCCGCGAGGCGGGCGAGGGGGTCCTCGATGAGCTTCACGTCGGTCTTGAACCGCGCGTCGCTGAACACGTTCCAGCCGTTGGCGCGCGCCTCGGTTCCGTCCCCGGCCTCACCGACCTGGAGGGCGTAGGCCGGGGCGCTGGTGCCGATGCCGACCTGGCCGGCGATGTCCACGCTGATGGCCTCGTCGGCCAGGTGGATGATGCCGCTGTCGTCGACCTCGATGAGCACCGGATCGGCGGTGACGTACACCCGGAAGTCCATGTCCTCCGCGGCGTTGGTCGACGCCCGGCCGCCGTTGTAGACGTTGGTCGTGTTGAAGCGCCAGCGCCAGGCTGCGGCGGTGTTGGTGAGGCGGATCGTGTACTGCGTGCCAGCGACGACGGCGACGGGGGTGTCCAGGACGATCGTCCGCCGGCCGTTGCCCTCGTCGACGAAGTCCTGCTGGAGGAGCAAGGCGCCACCCGTGCCCTCGCCCTCGTAGACCTCCAGCACACCGCCCGTGATCGGCTCTGAGTCCAGATGCACCTGCAGACGGACGAAGAGCCCGGTGGACACGACCGTGAAGGACTGCCAGATCCGGGTGTTGGCGTTGGGGTTGTAGACCCGGTTCACGGAGGTGTTGCCGGTGTCGATGGCGTCGGAGCGGGCGGAGTTGGCCCCGGCGTAGAGCGAGCTCGAGATGCGGGCGTCGCCGTCCACGTCGAGGGCGTGGAGCGGGCTCGACAAGCCGACGCCGACCTTGCCCGCCGCGCTGACGAACAGCCCCTCGTCCTCCCCGTCGTTGGACAACCAGAAGCCGCTGAGGGCGAGGTTCTGGGTGGCCGTGTGGCTGCCGAGGTCGTCCTGCAGGCCCGCGAGAGCGACGGTGTTGCCACCACTGATGGAGAGGTCCGTCCCGTTGAGGGCGAGGGTCTGGTCCAGGGCGGCCAGGTCGACGCTGAGCACGCCGGCGGCGTCGGTCAGGGAGAGGATCGTCCCGTTGAACGCGAGGTTGGTGTTCGTCTCGTTGCGGGAGTCGGCGTCCGCGTCGTCCCCCAGCGCCGACAGGTTCACGCTCAACACCCCCGCCACGTCCGTCAGCGTCAGGGTCGTCCCGTCGAACGCCAGGTTGGTGTTCGTCTCGTTGCGCGGATCAGCGTCCGCGTCGTCCCCCAGCGCCGACAGGTCCACGCTCAGCGCCCCGGCCGCGTCCGTCAGCGTCAGGGTCGTCCCGTTCAACGCCAGGTCGGTGTTCGTCTCGTTGCGCGGGTCGGCGTCCGCGTCGTCGCCGAGGGCGGACAGGTCGACGGTCAGCTCCCCGGCCGCGTCCGTGAGGGCGAGGTTGGTCCCGTCGAAGGTCAGGTCGAGGTTGGTCTCGTTGCGGGGGTCGGCGTCCGCGTCGTCGCCGAGGGCGGACAGGTCGACCGCCAGCTCCCCGGCCGCGTCCGTCAGCGACAGGATCGTCCCGTCGAAGGTCAGGTCGAGGTTGGTCTCGTTGCGGGGGTCGGCGTCCGCGTCCCCGCCCAGCGCGGCCAGATCGACCTCCAGGGTGCCCGCGGCGTCGGTGAGCGCGAGGGTGACGCCGTCGAAGGTGAGGTCCCGGTTCGTCTCGTTCAGCGGATCCGCGTCCGCGTCATCGACCAGGCCAGCCAGATCCACCGCGTACATCCCACCCGCGTCGATGATCTGGAGGGTGGTCCCCGCCAGCGCGAAGCCGGCCAGCAGCTCGTTGGTGGGATCGAGGTCGGTGGCCAGCGCCGCCAGATCCACGGACCACGTCGCCTCCCCCTCGGTGATGCCGAGCACGGTGCCGTCGAGACCGAAGGCCGCGATGGCCGCCCCGCCAGCGTCGACCGCGCAGGCCCAGGCGCCCCCCTGCCGACGGAGGCCCTCGCCCTCGCCGCAGCCCGAGAGCAGGCCGAACCCGCCGTCGACCAGCTCGAGCCCGCCGCCGGGCGCGGCCTGGTAGGTGGTGTCATCATCGCCGTCGGCCAGATCGGCGGGCACGCCGTCGAGGGCGTCCCAGTCGTGACGGTGCGCGGCGGCGGCGAAGCTCTCGGCGTCCCGGCCCTGCAGCCGGTCGGCGTCCCCCGCGAACACCGCGAAGGCGGCGAAGGGCGCCGTGCCCAGCTCGAGGCGGTCCATCTCCCGATCGTCGTCCACGGCGATGCCCAGCCAGAGCACGTCGTTCTGCGCGATCACGGCCGCCTCGAGGGGCTCGACGGCGCCGAGGCTCGCGGTGAAGAAGCCGTCGTCGAAGCCGACCGTCTGCACCTCCTCCCAGACCGCGACGCCCCCCTCGGGGGCCGCGTAGAGGGCGAACCGCACGGGCAGGTCCCCGGCGATCGGCGCCCCCTCCAGCGTGGTCAGCACCCCCTGCACGGGCATGCGGGGCGGCGCGGCCGCGGCGGTGCCCGCCAGGATCAGGGCGGCGGCGAGGCCGAGGGCGTGGTGGTTCCATCGGGTCATCGGTCGTTCTCCTGGGCGGCAGGGCGAGGCAGGGCGACGCCGAGGCGGGCGCGCAATCGGTCGGATCGGGTGACGGCGGTGGGGGCAGGGCCCCCGACCGACAGGCGCAACACGAAGCGGGCGGACGTCATCGTGCCGGCGCCCGCGACCACCGCCGGCTGGCCGGCCGTGACCGGCGGGGGCGCGGCGTCGGGAGCGCCCAGATCGATCGGCCCCGGCCCCATGTCCGGCGCGCCCTGGTCGGGCAGCGCTGCGTCGGGCAGCGCCGCGTCGGGCAGCGCCGCGTCGGTCACGCCCAGGTCCGGCCGGGCCGCGTCGGCGACGCCCTGGTCGGGCGGAGCCGCGTCGGCGATGTGCTGGTCGGGCCGGTCTGCGTCGACGAGGCCCCGATCGGGGACCCGCCCATCGGGCCGGGCGGCGTCCGCCGCACCGCGGTCGGTCGCCGCGCCATCGACGGGCGATCCACCGCCTCCATCGTCACAGCCGAACAGGCTCAAGGTGCCCAGGAGGGCGCCCATCGCCAGAAGGCGACGCCGCCGACCGGTGTCTGGGAGGCCCCCCCGGGCGTGGGCCCCCGGTCCCCCGAGGCCGGGCGGCCGGGCTGGCCGGCGGCCACCGGCGGGCGGGGCCGAGGTCGAAAGATCAGGCTGCGACATGGGCGACTCCCACTGTGGCGCCCACCCCGGACGAGCATGCGGCGGGCGCGTTCTGGGCGGAGAGTCCGCAGACGACACCCGTCCGACGCTGGACCGACCCCCTTCGGCCACGATAGCGACCGCGGGTTACCGGGTCGAAAGATTTCATGCTGGACGGAAACCCGGCCCGTAAGCCCGGGTTCGGCCGGGATCGGGTCGCCCCGCCTCGGGGGGCCGGGGTCGGCGGTGCGGGGGGCGACGAGGCGTGTGACTTCGGCGCCTGAGCGGCCGGCGCCTTGGCACCTACCCCGCGGGCCGCCTATGCTGCGCTGCCCTGCTGGAGGAAGCGCCCTTGACCCGCCCGCTCGCCCTCTGCGCCGCCACGCTCCTCGCGAGCGGCGCCCTCGCCCAGCCCATCCAGGCGCCCCTCCAGGACGGCTCTGGCCACCCCGCCGTGCGCGAGGCCGCCCGCCTGCTGCGGGCCGAGGGTCGGCGCATCCGCCCGGACGGGCCTGCGCGGCCGCGGCTGCCCGGGCTGCGGCCCATGGCCATCACCTCCGAGGCCAACGGCAACGTCCTGGTGGTGCGCGGCGACGAGGGCGAGCTGGACGTGGACTGGGAGGACGACCGCCAGCTCTACGAGGCCATGCGCAGCATCATGGTGGCGTTCTACGAGCAGAACCCGGGGCGCAACCCGCACTTCCTGGTGCTCAACACCACCTTCCTGGTGCAGAGCCCGCAGGCGTTCTACCTGCCCATCGCCAACAACGTGCGCGGCATCGGCTACGAGTACGACCACGACACGGAGCTCTTCGACCTGCCGGGGGTGGCGCTCAACGGCATCATCTTCATGAACAGCTACCGGGGCTACCTGCAGAACGGGCCCCTCGGGCAGTTCACGTTCAACCAGGAGATCGGGCACCGCTGGGGCACCTTCGTGCGCTTCCAGGATCCGGTGACGGGCGAGCCCTCCGACGAGCTCCTCGGCCGCGACTGCCAGCACTGGTCGTTCTTCGCCGACGCGGACAACTCGGCCATGGAGGGCAACGACTGGAGCGACCTGGGCGGGGGCCGCTTCGCCACCATCTCCAGCAACATGTGGGGCTTCAACCAGCTCGATCGCTACCTCATGGGCTTCGTGCCCAAGGAGGCCGTGGGCCCCATCTGGTATGTGCGCGACGCCGAGAGCTGGACGTGCGCCGAGGCCTTCCGCGGCCGCCGCTACAACCCGCGCTGGGAGCCGCCGACGCCCCTCTCCTTCACGGGGGAGCAGGTGGAGGTGGAGGGCGAGCGCGTCGACCTGACCATCGACGACATCATCGCCGTGCACGGGGAGCGGCGGCCCGAGAGCGCCATCTCCCGCCGTACCTGGAGCGCCGCCTTCCTGCTGGTGGCCCGCCAGAACGACACCGTGGACGAGCGGGCCATCGGCCAGGTGGACAGCCTGCGCCAGTCGTGGGAGCGGGCGTTCGAGCGCGCCGCCACCGCCCCGGGCTACCCCGGGCCGGATCTCATCACCACCCTGGATGGCTCCCGCGAGGATCCGCCGCCCGCGGAGGGCCTGGCCCTCGGCGATCGCTGCGTGCGCGACGAGGACTGCACCCAGGGCGCCGATCACTGCATCGGCCTGGGCTCCGGGGCCCGCATCTGCAGCATCGGCTGCACGGCGGAGGCCCCCTGTGGCGAGGGCTTCTGCTGCACCCCGTCCCTGCCCGACGCGCCCGCGGCCGACTCCCCCTGGTACTGCCTGCCCGCCAGCGGCGAGGGGCGCTGCGAGGCGGCCCCGTTCGAGCCCATGGGCGAGGAGCTGCCCCCGGACGCCGCCGTGCCCGACGCGGAGGCCCCCGTGCCCGACGCGGGCGCCCCCGACGGCGGTGGGCTGGTGGTGCAGGCCGGCAGCGGTGGCGGCGATGACGGCTGCCGCCAGATCCCGGGCCGCAGCGCGCCGAGCGCCTGGCTCTGGCTCGCCCTGCCCCTGCTGGGTGTGCGCCGCCGCCGGCGGTGAACCGAATTGCACTCGCATCCAACCCGCCCGCCCCTCTAAAAGCGGGACGTGGTGACCATCGCCCCCGCGTCGACCGTGTCTCCGGCCGCCCTGGCGGACTGCCTGCACGCCACCGCGCGCCGCGATCCCCTCGTCATCCCCGTCGATCCCGCTGAGGTCCTGGCCCAGGAGGCCTTCGTCGCCACCGTGGACGACCAGGTGGTGGGCGTGGCCTGGTGGCGCTCCGTCGGCCGCGCCCGCGAGGTGGAGGCCCGCGTCCGCCCGGAGTGCCGGCGCAAGGGCGTGGGGCAGGCGCTCCTGGAGCACCTGAGCGGCGCCGACGAGGAGCTCCTCTGCTCCTTCGACGCGGGCCACCCCCGGGCCCGGCGCTTCGTGGAGCGGCGGGGCTTCACGCTGGAGGGCGTCGTCTTCTTCCAGCGCTGGGATGGCCAGCCCGCGGACGTGCCGCGCGCCTTCCCGAGCTGCACGCTGCACGACGGCGAGGACGCCGGCACGGTGCTCGACCTGCTGCAGACCGCCCATGGCGACGCCTGGCCCCCGCCGGTGGCGGCGGCGGCCGATCTGCGCCGCCGCGAGGTGGTGCTGCGGGTCGCGCGGGTGGAGGGCCGCCCTGCGGGGGCCCTGGTCGCCTGGCGCGATGACGACGTCTGGACCATCGGCGGGCTGGCCGTCCTGCCCGCCCAGCGGGGGCGCGGCGTCGGCCGGGCGCTCTGCTGCGATCTGATGCGGCGGGCGGCGGAGGAGGGGCGCGGCGTCGTGCTGCGGGTCCACCACGCCGACGAGGGCCAGCAGTCGTGGACGCAGGGGCTGGGCTTCTGGACCTACCGGAGCTGGGCCTGCTACCGGCGCCCGCCCAGGCGGCGGCTCTCGGCCTCAAGCGCCTGAAATCACAGGAAGTTCTGGCGAAGCCTCAGTCGTAGATGAGGACGCCGTCCTCGCCCCGGCGGGCCTCGCGGGCCACCGGCGGCGGGGCCCCGTCATCAGTCGTCTTGCAGGCCCCGGGCGTGCCCGCCTCGGCGCAGGCGCAGCGGCCGCCCGTCCCCCCGCACGACCCCTTCAGCTCGCGGTTCGAGAAGATGACGCCCACGGCCATGCCGGCCATGAGCAGGGCGACGAGGCCAGCGGTGAGCAGCACGACTTCCATGGCGGTGTCCTCCACGCCCGCCATCGGGGCGGCGGGCGGCGCACCATAGCAGATGCGCTCGTCCTTCGCAGGTGGCGGAACGAGGGAGCGCTTTTCGGCATCCGCTCGATCTGGCACCTTCGTTCGGATTGACCTCAGGAGCCGCCATGGTCCGCCCGATGACCCTCACCCAGAAGATCCTGTACGCCCACGCCCTCGAGCCTCCGGCCGGGGGCCTCAAGACCGGGGACGTGGTGCGCATCCGGGTGGACTGGACCATCGCGAGCGAGCTGGCCTGGAACGGCATGAAGGAGACGTGGGACGCCCTGGGGCGCCCCCCCATCCACGATCCCGACCGCTTCTACCTGGCCGTCGATCACACCGTCGATCCGGTCACGCTGGTGGAGGATCCCCGGGCCCGCAAGCTCACCGAGCTGTCCCGCGAGTTCGCCCGGGACGCCGGCCTGCTGCACTTCTACGACGCCAACGAGACCATCCTCCACACCCGCTTCTACCGCGACCTGGTGCAGCCCGGCGAGGTGGTGCTCGGCGCCGACAGCCACACCTCCAGCCACGGCGGCATGGGCGCCTTCGCCATCGGCCTGGGCGGCGCCGACATCACCGTCGCCATGGTCCTGGGCGAGTCGTGGATCCAGGTGCCCGAGGCCATCGCCGTCGAGTACCGCGGCCAGATGCCCTTCGGCTTCACCGGCAAGGACGTCATCCTCAAGACGCTGGGCCAGCTCGGCCGCAACACCACCGCCATGGAGCGGTCGGTGGAGTACGTGGGCGAGGCCGTGCGGGCCTTCACGCCCGACATGCGCTTCACCATCGCCAACATGACGGCGGAGTTCGGGGGCCTGAACGGCATCTTCGAGGCCGACGGGCAGGTGGCCGCCTGGCTGGCCGCCCGGGCCGGCTACCGCGACGAGGCCCGCTACTTCCGGGCCGATCCCGACGCCAGCTACGTCGACCGGCACGTCATCGATCTGGGCACCATGGAGCCCCAGGTCGCCAAGCCCTTCTCCCCCGACAACGTGCACCCCGTGTCGGGCGTGGCCGGCATGGCCCTGGATGGGGCGTTCATCGGCGCCTGCACCACCACCGAGGAGGAGCTCGTCCTCGCGGCCCTCGTCCTCGAGCAGATGCTCGCGGCCGGCCACCAGCCCACCCCGAGCGCCAACCGCCTCGTGGTCCCCGGCGACCTGAGCATCATGGATCGCCTGCGCGACACGGGGATGCTGGCCATCTACGAGCGCGCCGGCTTCCGCATCGGGCCCCCCGGCTGCTCCATGTGCCTGGGCATCGCCAGCGAGAAGGCCGGCCCCGGCGAGGTCTGGATCACCAGCCAGAACCGCAACTACCAGAACCGGATGGGCGCGGGCTCCCTGGCGTGGCTGGCCTCGGCCGCCGTCGTCGCGTCGTCGTCCCTCGATCTGAAGGTGGCCGACCCCCGCCCCTGGCTCGACCGGGTGGATCGGGACCGCTACCACGACGTCCTGGGCCGCGGTCCCCTGACGAACCCGCCCGCGGTCTCCACCACCGAGCCCCAGCCGCTCCCGGCCAAGGGCGGCGCGGCGGCGGCCGCCGCGGCCCCGACGGCGGGCTCCGACGCCGTGATCACCAGCAAGATCCAGCGGTTCGGCGATCACGTCGACACCGACGCCATCATCCCGGGGGAGTTCTGCCACCTGACCGACCTGGCCGAGCTGGGGGCCCACTGCTTCCACTACGTCGCCCCGGGCTTCGCCGCGCGGGTGGCCGCCGGCGGGGGCGTGGTGGTGGCCGGGGAGGGCTGGGGCTCGGGCTCCAGCCGCGAGCACGCCGTCTGGGCCCTCAAGGGGGCGGGCGTGCAGGTCGTCATCGCCCGCAGCTTCGCCTACATCCACCGGCGCAACCTCGTGAACGAGGCGGTGGCCCACATGGTGCTCACCGATCCGCGCTTCTACGCCCTCGCCGAGGACGGCGCCGACATCCGCGTGGACGTGGGCTCGGGCCAGGTCACGGTGCAGGGGCGGGTCTTCCAGGCCGAGGCGCCCCCGGCCATCGCGCGGGGCCTGCAGGCGGCCGGCGGCATCGTCCCCGCCATCCGCCAGTTCGGCAACGAGGTCTTCGAGCGCCTGACGGCCTGATCCCCGAGCCGGTCCGCGGGTTGCTGGCGTGATCCCGCGGGCCGATCCATACTCGTGCCGTCCCCTGGCCAGGAGGGCGCGCTCGGTGGAATGGATCGTGATCGAGGGGGTCGATGACGCCGGCGCGAGGCTGACGGCCTTGCGCTTGTCCGATGGCGCCACGCGCCTGCTCTTCGCCACCGAGCAGCCCGCCCCGCTGCACGCCAGCCTCCACCCCCAGGTCACCCGCGTGGCCATCGACGCCGTGTCCCGCGGCGCCGCCGGGGGCCGCTCCCGCAGCCGCGTGGGCATCGTGAACCTGGAGCGCCCCGGGGTGGGCTGGCTGCGCCAGTCCCTCGATCCCCAGTGGCGCGTCGGCCACGCCGTCTTCGACGACTCCGGCTCGCGCCTGGCGCTGGAGGGGGCCTGGGACGGGGTGCCCATCAGCGACATCTACGTGTACGCGCTGACGTTTTCGGGCAACTCCGTGCGCGAGGAGGTCCTCGCGGGGGCGGGCAACCCGTCCCGCATGGGCTGCCGCCAGCCCCTCTTCGTCGACGGCGGCAAGCAGCTGCTGTACCTGCGCAACACCCTCGCCGAGGGGGCGTGGGAGGTCTGCGTCATCGACCTGGAGCGCGACGGCGACTCGGCCAGCCTGCTGGAGGGCCGCGCCCCGTCGGTGCTGGCGCTGACGCTGACCGAGGGCGCCGACGCGGTGCCCGACATCCGCCTGTGCTACTGCGGGGCCATCAAGCAGGTCTTCTGGGTCGGCCGCACCCGCGGCGCCACCCGCCACCAGGTGCGCACGGCGCGGCTGGGCGTGCGGCCCCACACCGACCTGGGGCCCACCCACCTGAAGGTCGAGGAGCTCTGCGTCGCCCGGGGCGGCGAGCTGCTGGCGGCCTCGGCGGACGGCCAGATCTGGCTCACCGACGTCGAGACGGGGGCCACCGTCGCCATCGTCCAGGGGGATCACGGCGTCAGCCACCGCGGCCTGGCCTTCGACGAGGCCGAGGGGCGCCTGCTGTTCTGCACCAACGGCGCCGCCGGGGCCCAGATCCGCAGCGTGGACCTGGCGACGCGCGCGGTGACGACGCTGCACGAGCTGGGGGACGTCGCCATCGTGGCCCTGCATGGCGTCATCGACGACGCCGCCGTCTGGGCCCGGCTGGAGGGCTTCACCTCCGTGGCCGCCCCGGCCCGGCCCGACGGGGACGCCACCGCCGTCCACCGCATCGACGGCATGGACGACCCCGACGTCTTCATGGGCCGCACCGAGGACGACGCGAGCACCTGGGATGGCTCCGTGGAGATGGTGGTCGAGGACCCCACCCTGGAGCAGCGCCTCGCCGACCTGGACGCCGACGGCGAGACGCGCATGGAGGCCGCCCCGGACGTCGCCGCCCCCGCCGCGCCGGCCGAGCCCGCCCCGCCCCCCGATCCCCAGGTCGACTTCGGCCGCTGGATGCGCCACGTCGGGGGCCTGGATGATCCGGACAAGGCGCTGAAATCACTGGAGAAGATCCGGGAGGATGCCGGGCTGCGCGAGGCGGCCCGCATGTACCTGGGCACCCAGCGCCGCCGCGCCGCGGGCCGCGAGGACGTGCCCGTGCCCCTGCTCCAGGCCATCGTGGCGGCGGCCCACCTGCACCTGAACGAGGCCCGCGGCGAGCTGCTGGAGCTCTGCCGCCGGGGCCGGCCGCGCGTCGACGACGGCGGCCTGCTGGAGACGGACGAGCACTTCGCCCTGGCGGCCCTGCTCTACATCGACGGCCACAGCCCGCGCTTCTCGTGGTCGAAGATCTACCGCGACTACGAGGGCATGCTCGTCAAGATCAACGAGGTGCTCGAGGACGAAGGGGAGGGGGCCGCGACGCGCATCATGGCGGCCTTCGCCGAGGGCTACTCCCGCCAGATCGCGGGGGTCCTGGCGGTGCTGGATCCCACGGCCACCCCCACCTTCGACGCCCGGAAGTTCCGCGAGCAGTCCCTGGCCCAGCTCGCCGCCCAGGCCACCATGGAGGAGGAGGCGCGGCGCCAGATGGAGGCCGAGGAGGCCGCGCTGCGCGAGGCGGCGGAGGCCGAGGCCCGGGCGGCGGAGGAGGCCGCGGCCGAGGCCGAGGCCCAGGCGGCCGCCGAAGCGGCGCGGCTGGAGGCCGAGCGGCTGGAGGCCGAGCGGCGCGAGGCGGCTCGCCTGGAGGCCGAGCGGCGCGAGGCGGCCCGGCGCGAGGCGGCCGAGGAGGCCCGGCGCCAGGCCGAGCAGCGCCGCCGCGCCGAGGAAGAGGAGGCCCGCCGCAAGGCCGACGAGGCGCGCCGCAAGGCCGAGGAGGAGCAGCGCTGGGAGGCCCAGCGTCGCCGCGCCGAGGAGGAGGCCCGCGGCGCCGAGGAGCGGGCCTGGGCCGAGCGCCGCGCCGCCATGGAGCAGGCCGAGGCGGAGGCGAACCGGCAGTCCCGCGAGGCGCGCCAGGCCGCCGAGGAGGCCGCCGAGCGCGCGCGGGCCGACGCCGCCGCCAAGATCGCCGCGGCCGAGCAGGCCGCCCGGGAGGCCGAGGCCGCCCTGGCCGCCGCCGAGGCCGCCGCGCGCCTGCAGGACGTGGCGCCGCCCTCGGCCCCGCGCGCGGCCACGCCGACCGCCCGGGCCAGCGGCGGCGGGGCAGCCCCTTCAACCCCTGGCCGGCGCCAGCACGCCGCCGCGCCCGATGAGCCGGCCCGAGCCCGGCCGCGCCGCCCCCGACTTCGGGACCAGCCGCCGCGCCGACGACTTCGCCGCCGACGAGAGCGTCGATCTGCCCGCGGCCGCCCCGCCGCCGGGGGCCGCGCCGCCCATCGTGCCCATCGCCGGCCTCTTCGCGGCCGCCAGCGGCCTGTCCCTGACCATCCTGGGCCTCACCGGCCTCGGGGGCCTGGTGGCCTTCCTCGGGATCATCTGGGTGGCCGGCGGCGGGGGCCTCTTCGCCGACCGCCGCTGGGGCTGGCTGCTGGCCCTGGCCGGCTACGGCCTCAACGCCATCGGCCTCATCGCCCTCGGCGTCGGCCCGCTGCCCGAGTGGCTGTCCGGGGCGCTCTTCGTGCTCTGGGGCATCGCGGCGGCGGGGCTGGGGGCGGCGCTGCTGCACCCCAACCTGCGCGCCCGCTTCGGGCCGGGGCGCCGGAAGTTCTAGGAAAAACGGGTGCTTCCGGCCCGCGTCGTCAGGGCACCGTGACCTGGACGCCGCCGCCGCCGCGCCCCGTGCCGAGGGGCTGGCCGTCGGCCACGCAGGTCGCCGAGCCCACCTCGCCGCCGTCGCAGACGAAGACGTCGTAGGCGTCGTCGTCGGCCCCGGCGGCCTCGACCACCTCGAGCACGCACCCCCGCAGGTCACGGCCGAAGCGCACGGCCAGGAGGCCGCCGACGCCCAGCGACACATAGTCCGACGGGCTGGACGCCGCGGTGCAGGCGGCGCCGTCATCACGCGCCGCGTCGGGATCGCCGCGGACGGTCGGGCAGCCGTCGCGCTGCTCGTCGCACACCTCGCCGTCCCCGAGCACGAGCAGCGCGGCGAGGGTCGGGATGGCCGCGCCGTCGCAGGTGGCGGCCAGGCCGCAGATGTCGGCGCCGGGGGTGCCGACCTCGGTCGGCTGCGGGGAGGCGTCCACCACGAAGACCCAGTCCATGGCGGGGGCCATCGGCTCCGGCTCCGGCCCGGACATCGGCTCGGGCTCCTCGCCGCTGATGCGGCGCACGTCCTCGGCGACGCGCCCGCAGGGATCCGTCACCTGCACGCGGAAGTAGATCGGCCCGTCCACGCCTTCGATCGCGTCGGCGAAGACCACGAACCCTGGCTCCTCCACCGTCCCGTCGGCGGTGACGTTCAAGGGCCCCTCCAGCAGGACGGTGCGCTCCTCGCGGACCTCGCCGCAGGGCCCGTCGGGGCAGGTGGCCGGCCCGACCTCGAGGGTGAAGCGCAGCTCCAGGCTGTTGTAGCGATCGAGCTGGGCGCCGAAGACGCGGACGCTGCCGAAGAGGTGCACGCCGCCCTGGGGGCCGTAGAAGAGGGGCGGCAGCTCGCCCTCGGCCAGGGCCACGAAGCCCGATCGGCCGGTGCCCAGCTCGACGCTCAGCGCGGGCTCGGCGTCACACTCGGCCGTCTCGGTCAGGCCCCCCGACGAGGCGCAGCCCTGCCGGTCCTGGACGCACGGCCCCTCCACGTTCTCGCAGCCACCGCCGCCGCAGCCCGGCAGGCCGACGGTGAGCACCAGCATCTTCCAGAGCCGCATCGCGCACCTCCTACGTGAAGTTTCGCCCGCAGCGCGGGCAGACATCGTTGAAACGACTGACGTTTCCCCGCCAGCCGCAGCCGCCGCAGGTGCGGGCGCCCATGAAGGGGTGCTGCCGCTCGGGCTGCCGGAGCAGCCGCTTCGCCAGGCCGTAGCCGCCCAGCAGCACCACCAGCGCGGCGGCCGCCTGCCAGGCCACGAAGCCCCCGGGGAGCGGGTAGAGGAGCGCCTCCTGGAGCGTCAAAGCAGCGCCCCCAGGCCCGCCGAGAGGTCGGCGAAGGCGCCCGCGGCGTCCACGTCGGTGGCGCCGCCGCTCGCGAAGAGGGCCGCGATGGCCTTGAGCACCCGGGCCACCTCGGCCTGGCGGGGGCCCTCGGCGGCCAGCAGCGCGCGCACGAGGGGGGCGTCGAGGTTCACGAAGACGCGGGCCTCGACGCTGCCGTCGATGGCCGCGGTGAAGCGCCGGGCCAGGCCGAGGATGGCGCTCGAGATGCGGCGGTCGGCCTCGTCGGCCTCCAGGCGCGCCTTCAGGGCCGCCTCGTGGTCGGGCACCAGGACCAGCGGCAGCGTCGTCGGGCTGAAGCGGGTCGGCATGATGCGCCGGCCCGGCCCCCCCAGCAGCGCCTCGAGCGCGGCCTGGGTGGCCGCGTCCACGACGGCCGGCGGGAAGATGGCGGCCTCGCCGGCGCGCGTCCCGGTGCGCACCAGCTCGGCGCCCACCCGCTTCGCCTCGCGCTCGCAGAAGGGCAGGACGGCGTAGCGGGTGCCATCCACCACCGGGATGTGCTGGGCCTTGAAGAGCATGGCCTCGTGCTCGCCCGCGTCGCCGAGCTTCACCGGGATGCGGCCCCGGGTGCGCCGGCGCAGCACCTCCAGCGACAGATCCCCCTGGCTCGTCGGCACCTTGAGGCGCGGAGCCAGCAGCTCGAAGAGCCGGTCGTCGCAGAGGGCCGCCCCGAGCAGCGCCTCGTTGTGCCGCGTGAGCACGCGCCGCCAGGCCGCCTCGTCCTCGCGGGCCACCTGCTGCAGCCCGTCGATGAGGGCCTCGCGCACCTCGCGCTGGGCGTCGCGGTACCGGGCGTCGGTCTGCAGGGACTCCCGGCTGGCGGTGGGCGTCAGGCTGACGGACTCCAGCACCGCCCCGCAGAAGCCGGCCCAGACGGGCAGCAGGTCGCGCGCGTCGCCGTCCACCAGCATGCCCCGCACGAAGGCGGCCACCTGGCGGTTGTCGGTGGTGCCGTAGGTGCCGCCGTCCTGCACCCACGCGACGCCGCGCACCGTCTCGCCCTCCACGGGCACCACGCAGAGCGGGGCGAAGCTGCGGTCGAAGCGCTCCGCGAAGGCCAGGGCCTCCTTCCTCCAGCGCAGCGGCGCCAGGTCCGGCTGGCGCCAGGGGGGCGGCTGGTTGACGCGTACCTTCGCCACGAGGATGGGCAGGGGCAGCAGGCCGCAGTGCCGCTGCAGGAACGGGATGAGGGCGTCGGCGTCGGCCAGGTACCGGTAGTCCGCCGACAGGTGCACCGTCACCTCGGAGCCCACCGCCCGCGCCGGGATGGGCTGCAGGCGGTACCGCTCGCCCCCGCGGCTCGAGAAGAGCCAGCCGGTCTCGGCGTCGCGGTGGGACGTCGTGCGCACCTCGACGCGCTCGCTGATGAAGTAGGCCGACAGGAAGCCCAGGCCGAAAGCCCCAATGAGATCGCGGGTCTGCGTGGCCTCGCGCAGGCGGCCCGTGGCCCCCGCCCCCACGGTGGCGAGGTCGCGGACGAGCTCGTCGTGGGTGAGGCCGGCCCCCGTGTCGGTGATGGTCAGCGTGCCGGCAGCGGCGTCGGGGGTGACGGTGATCAGGGCCTCGAAGCCCTCGTCCCCCGCCAGCCGGCGCCGGGTGCACGAGTCATGGGCGTTCTGGACCAGCTCCCGCACCGCCACCTCGGCGGAGGAGTAGAGGTTCTGCCCCAGCACCTTCATGAGGCCGCCGAGGTCTACCTGGGTCGCTCGCAGCTCCGCATCGACGGTCATGGGCCCTCCCGTTGGACGCAGCGGTTAGCAGCGGGCATGCGGCCCGGTCAAGCCGGTTGGGCGCCCCGGCTTGAAGGGGCGGCGACGCGCGGTCCATCATGCCCGCACCGACGGGGATGGGGAGGCCGATGAGGCGACAAGCGTGGTGGAGCGGGGCGCTCGTGCTCGCCCTGGTGAGCGTGGGCTGCGATGACGACGGATCGTCCGCGGGCCGGCAGGAGGGGCCCGCCCCCGACGCGGGCCTGGCCGACGCGGCGCCGGATCAGGGGGGGCTCGACGCGGGGCCGCCCCTGGCGGACGCCGGCGACCCCGGCGACGTGGGCCCGGACGCCGGCCCCGAGGGCATGCAGGTGCGCCCCGGCGTGGAGACGGTCACCGTCACCGGCGTCGAGGCCGGCGCCCTGGTGACGCTGTACAACCAGGCGGGCGACCGCCTCGTCAGCATGAAGGCCGACGCCGAGGGGCAGGCGCATTTCGCTTACATTCCGGCGGAGTACACGGTGCTGGAGTCGGGCCTCGGCGCCGACATCCCCGTGCTCGGGGGCACGACCCTCAAGGCCGGCGACGGCTACGTCATCAAGGACGAGACGGCCAGCCCGGTGGTCGAGTCGGCGCCCTTCCGGGTGCTCGACGTGGCCGACGTGCCCGACGAGAGCCTGTACGCCGGCCAGACGCTGCACGGCATCATCGACCCGCTCATCAGCAACGTCGGTGATCAGGACCCCAACGAGGGCTTCAACTACATCACCATGCGCGATGGGGTGAAGCTGGGGGTCATGGTGCGCCTGCCCGATCCGGCCCTCTACGGGCCCGGGCCGTACCCCACCGTCATCGAGTACTCCGGCTACGCGCCGTCGCGCCCCGACCGCAAGGAGCCGGGCACCAACATCGCGTCGAGCCTGGGCTTCGCCACGGTGGCCGTGAACATGCGCGGCACCGGCTGCTCGGGGGGCGTCTTCGACGTCTTCAACCCCGCCCAGCACGCCGATGGCTACGATCTGGTGGAGGTGGTGGCCCGCCAGGACTTCGTCCTCGGCCACCGCGTGGGCATGGTGGGCCTGTCCTACTCCGGCATCGCCCAGCTCTTCGTGGCCCGCACCAACCCGCCCAGCCTGGCGGCCGTGACGCCCCTCTCCGTCATCGCTGATCCCTGGCAGGAGCAGTGGCCCGGCGGCATCTACAACCAGGGCTTCACCCGCAGCTGGCTGGAGCAGCGCGACAGCGAGGCGGCGGCGGGCGGCCAGAGCTGGACCCATGACCGCATCGCGGCCGGCGACACCACCTGCGCCGCCCACCAGCGCCTGCGCAGCCAGAACATCGACTTCGAGGCGTTCCTGCACGCCCTCGAGTTCTACAACCCCGACGCCCGGGACCGCAGCCTGCCCCGGCTCGTCCACGAGATCCGCGTGCCCGTCTACCTGACGGGGGCCTTCCAGGACGAGCAGACGGGCGCCCAGTTCGGCAACATGCTGGACCACTTCGAGAACGCGGCGGCCCGCAAGTTCATCGTCTTCAACGGCCGGCACCCCGACGGCTACAGCCCCATGGTGCTCACGCGCTGGTTCGAGTTCCTGGAGTTCTACGTGGCCCGGCGCGTGCCGCGGCTGCACCCGGCCGTGCGGCTGCTGGGCGGCCAGGAGTTCTCGTCGACGTTCGGCGTGGAGGGCCTGGAGTTCGAGCCGGATCGCTTCGCCGACTTCGCCAACGACGACTACGCCGGGGCGCTGGCGGCCTACGAGGCCGAGCCCGAGGTGCGGGTGCTCTTCGAGAGCGGCGCGCGGCCCGACACGGAGCCGGGGGCGCCGGCCCACCGCTTCGAGGCCGCCTTCGACCGCTTCCCGCCCGCCGAGGCCGTCGGCCACAGCTACTACCTGGGGCCCCAGGGCACCCTGGTGCCCGACGCCGTGCCCGCCGAGACGGGCGCCGACCAGTACCGCCACGACCCCGACGCCGGGACGAAGACCTTTTTCGGTCCGCGGGGTTACGAGCTCCTGGCCCCCCTCTGGGACATCGACTGGACGGACTTCGGCCCGGGCGAGCAGCTCGCCTACGCCACCGAGCCCTTCGCCGAGGACGTCGTGATGGTGGGCGCCGGCTACGCCGAGCTCTACTTCGCGAGCGAGGCCGACGACGCCAACATCCAGGTCACCTTGAGCATCCTCAGCGCGGCGGGCGACGAGACGTACATCACCTCGGGCTGGCTGCGGGCCGGCCACCGCTACGTCGACGAGGCCGCCTCCGACGAGTTCCGCGTCGAGCACAGCTTCCGCCTGGAGGACTTCGAGCCCCTGGTGCCCGGCGTGGTGGTGCCCCTCAAGATCGCCATCCCGCCGTTCGGGCAGGCGTTCCGCGCCGGCTCGCGGCTGCGGCTGACCATCACGACGCCGGGCCGCAACCACGGCACCTGGGAGTTCGAGAACCCGACCTACGACGGGACGCGCCCGCTGCACACCGTGCACCGCGGCGGCCCGCTGGCCTCGCGCCTGTACCTGCCCCTCGTGAGCGGCATCGAGGTGCCCGCCGATCCGCCCGCCTGCCCGTCCCTGCGCGGCCAGCCCTGCCGGCCCTACCAGCCTCAGGAGAACCAGCCCGCGCCCTGAGCGCGGCGGTCAGTCCTCGTCGTCGTCCTGGGCCTCGTCAGCGGCGGCGGCGCCCTCGGGATCGTCCAGGTAGCGCTCGACGGCCACCCGGATCTGGGACAGGCCGTAGCCCTGCCGCACCATCACCCAGTCCACCTCGGCGCTCTTGCACGCGGGCAGCAGGATGTCGGTCACCTTGTGGCTGATGAAGCGCGCCAGCAGGATCACGAAGCCGACGCGCCCGCCCTCGATGCGCTCCGACAGGTTCTGCACCTGGCGGATGTCATAGCCGCTGAGCCACTCCAGGGAGGTGAAGCCCAGGGCGTCCTGGATGAGGGCGCGCCGCTGCTCGCGGATCTCGCCGCCCACCATCACCGCGGCGTGGCCGCGGGTGCGCTCCAGGTAGGGCCAGTCGGGCGGGATGACGTCCTGGCTCGTCAGGACCTCCGGCTCCTCCTCGTCCTCCCCCGTCTCGGCGCGGCGGACGGCGCGGCGCAGGCGCTTGAGGCTCTTGTCGCCGGAGAGGGCGTCGAGGTGGCCGATGAGCAGGCGGACGAGGCGCGGATCCTCGGGGGTGACGCCGGCGTTCAGGGCCCGCGTCGCCGCCTTGCGCACGTTCTGCGGATCCGGGTGGCGGTCGTTCATCACCGCCTGCAGGGCGTTGAGGGCCACTTCGGGGTTGGCCGCGCTCTGCTCCGTCTCGGGCACGAACCCGCCCAGCTCCCGCCGCAGCGTCTTCCACCAGAAGATGGCGTCGCCGCTCCAGGTGCCCGTCTCGGGCTTGTGCTGGCGGCTCAGGCCCGTGACCCAGCCGGGCTGGTGGTCGCTGGAGAACTGCGTCAACCGCGCGAAATCTTTGCGGATCTGCCGTTCGAGGATGGCCTTGATGTGGGAGGGCGAGTCCTCCTGCAGGTGGCGCAGCCGGCAGGCGAAGAGGCCCACCAGCGCCCGCTGGATGCCGCGGGGGTACTCGGCCCAGAGGGCGAGGCGCTGCAGCTCCCGGTCGAGGACGGCGGCCTCGGCCAGGCGCTCCTCGTCCGTCTCGCGCATGGCCGGCGGCCCCAGGCGCGCGGCCATCTCCTGGGCGGCCTCGGCGTCGAAGCCGCCGTCCCCGCCGTGGGTCTGGTGCGTCCAGCTCGGCCCCAGGACGAAGTCGTCCAGCACGGAGAGATCGAGGGACTCGTCGGGGATCTCGAGGGAGTCCTGGGGGAGGGGCCGCGCCGGCAGGCTGGCGGGCCGCGCCACGATGATCGCCGTCTCGCCCGGCGGCGCCTCCAGGCGCACGATCCCGCCGGCCATCTGCCAGGCCAGGGCGACGTGGGACCAGGCCTCCAGGCACTGCGCCCGCTCGGCCATCAGGAGGGCCAGCTCGGCCTCCAGGGCCCGGTCCGGCCCCTGGGCCAGCCGCAGGTGCAGCGCCCCGATGCGCCCCTGCACGTCCACCAGCTTCAGGGTGAGGCTGCCGAACTCGACGCGCCAGGCGGACGCCTGGGCCTCGGTCATCTCGGGGGACCGCTCGCTCACCGCCCCGCGTACTCCGGCTTCTGGCGCGTCATCTGGGCCGTCACGGCGACGCCGAGATCCTGCGTCATCAGGTGGCCGGTGTTGAAGGCCGCCACGTAGGCCAGGCCGCGCTCGATCTCGGCGCGCGTGGCCTCGTTCAGGACGCGCTTGCAGCCCTGGACGGTGAGGGGCGGGTTGGCGGCGATCTCCTGGGCGAGCGCCTCGGCGGCCGCCAGCAGGGCCTCCCGGTCGGGCAGGACGCGGTTGACCAGCCCGACGCGCTCGGCGTAGGCCGCGTCGAAGTCGCGCCCGGTGTAGATGAGCTCCCGGGCCACGCCGGGGCCGACGATGGCCGGCAGGCGCTGGAGGGTGCCGATGTCGGCGACCATCGCCAGGCGCGTCTCCCGCACGCTGAAGCGCGCGTCGGCCGAGGCCAGGCGGATGTCGCAGGCGGTGATGAGGTCGACCCCGCCCCCGACGCACCAGCCGTGGATGGCGGCGATGACCGGCACCCGGCAGCGCTCCACCGACGAGATGACGCCCTGGAGCCGCTCGATCAGGCGGTGGAGGGCGAGCTGCTTCGCCCCGTCCGGCGGCCCGCCCGGCTTGGGCAGGCGCGGCATCATCTCCATCAGATCCAGGCCGGCGGTGAAGGCGCGGCCGTTGCCCGACAAGATGGCCACCCGGGCCTGGGGATCGGCGTCGATGCGCCCGACCACCTCGCCGAACTCATCCCAGAAGGCCGGGCCCATGGCGTTGAGCTTGTCGGGCCGGTCAAGGGTGAGGCGGGCGATGGGCCCATCGAGCTGCAGATCGACGGTCATGGGGGACTCCGAGCGGGGCGCGGTTCGACCCTCGACGATAGCAGGCTGCACGCGTGGACAGAAGCCGCTTTGCCGGCGGGCCCGCGCACGTCACCATGGCCGCCGTGAAGATCCCCCGTCGCCTCGCCACCCTCGGCCGCCGGCTGCCCGTCGCGCTGTACCTCGCCACCCTCGCCGGCCTGACGCTGGCGTGGGTCGTCGTCGTGGCGGCGTGCCTGCTCCCGCTGCCGGCGCGGCTGGCCGAGACCGACGCGGTGGAGATCCGCTGGGATGACGGCGGGCTGGCCCATGTGCTGCTGGCCCCCGACGGCCGCTGGCGCGTCGCCGTCGCCCCGGAGGAGGTCGATCCCCGCTACCTCAAGTCGTTGATTCGACTGGAAGATCGCCGCTTCTACGCCCACCCGGGCGTCGATCCGGTGGCCATCGCCCGGTCGGCCCTCATCAACCTGCGGCGGGGCGAGGTCGTCACCGGGGCGTCGACGTTGACGATGCAGCTCGTCCGCCTGCTGGAGCCGCGACCGCGCACCCTGCGCTCGAAGCTGGTGGAGGCCTTCCGGGCGGCTCAGCTGGAGCTGCGCCTGTCGAAGCGGGGGGTGCTGCGGCAGTACCTGCGCTTCCTTCCCTTCGGCGGCAACGTGGAGGGCATCGAGGCGGCGGCGTGGTCGTACTTCGGCCACGGGGCCGACGTGCTGGCCCCGAGCGAGATCGCGACGCTGCTGGCCGTGCCCCAGGGGCCGGGCAGCCGCGCCCCCTCGCCCGCCCACCGGCAGCGGCTGACGCAGGCCCGGGATGGCATCGCCGCCTGGCTGGCCGCGCGGGCGGTGCTGGCCGCCGGCCCCGCGGTGCCCGTCCCCGAGCGCCTGGGCCCCCCGCCGCAGCGCCTCGCCCCGGTGGCCTTCTGGCTGCGGGCCCGCCACCCCGGCCAGGCGCGCATCGACACCTTCCTGAGCCCGGCCCAGCAGGCGGCGGTGGAGGAGGCCCTGGCGCGGGGCGTCGATCCGCTGCTGGGGGCCGGGGTGCACAACGCGGCGGCGGTGGTGGTGGATCGGGCGACGGGGCGGGTGCGGGCGCTGGCCGCCACGCCGGACCAGGCGGAGCCCACGCCCGGCTCGGCCCTGCCGACGTTCGGCCTGCGGCGGCCCCTGGCCGACGGGCTCGTGGCGTCGCCGTTGGCGGTGGCCGGGGGCCTGCTGGGCGGGGATGTGCGCGTCACGGCGGCGTGGGCGTCGGCCGGGCTGCCCGCCGAGGCGTTGCCCCCCTTGAGCGCCTCGCCCGATCGGGACGCGGCGCCCGGCCTGCGCCGGTTCGCCCACGCGCTGCGGGGCCGCGACGCCTGGGCCGGGGGCGTGGGCCCGGGGCAGGTGGCGGTGGTGTGGGCCGGCAACCTGGATCAGCACACCAGCGCGGTGCTGACGGGCCCGGTGGCGGAGCCCGCCCTGCGCGCGGTCTGGGACGCCCTCAGCGCCGAGTGAGCCAGCGGCGCCGCGCGGCGAGGGCGAGGAGGGCCAGGAGCGGCAGCAGCTCGCCCGACCGGCCCGGCGTCGCCCGGCAGCCGTCGTCGTCGGCGCGGGGCGGGGTGGTGGGGGCGTCCGGTCGGGCCGCGTCGGGTCGGGCCGCGTCCTGCACCGCTGCGTCGGGGCGGGCCGCGTCCGGCAGCGCGGCGTCCGGCCGGGCCGCGTCCGGCAGCGCCGCGTCCGGCAGCGCCGCGTCCTCCACCGCCGCGTCTGGCAGCGTCGCGTCCTCCAGCGCCGCGTCTTCGACCGCCGCGTCCAGCACCGCCGCGTCCGCCACGCCCGCGTCCGGCACCCCGGCGTCAGCGGGCGGGGGCTCGCAGCCCGGCGGCACCGGCGCCTGGCACCGGGCCCGCTGCCCCGCCTGGCACACGAGCCGGCCCTCCGCTGCGCAGGCCCCCACGCCCGTGGTGCAGGGCGCGCCCACGAGCACGCGCTCAACCAGTGGATCACAAAGGGGAAACTCGTCACCCAGGTGCAGATCCACCCCGCCCTCGCCGCCCAGGTGCTTCAGCACGACCACGGCCTCGCCGTCCTCGGCGGGCTGGTAGAACAGCGCCGCCTCGCCGCCGCAGCCGCCGTCCTCGCAGCGCCAGGCCCCGGCGTAGCCCAGCCCCAGCGCCGCGCAGGCCGCCGGGCAGCGGGCCGCCGCGTCGGCGTCGTCGGCCAGGGCGTCGGCGCAGGTGGGGGTGGGCGTCGGCGGGCCGCAGGCGCAGGCGCACCCGCCCGCGCCGCAGCCCTCGTCATCGCCGCAGGCGTGCGCGCCCGTCCAGGGCCGACCCGCGGCCGCGCAGGCCGCCGGACACGCGGCGGCCGCGTCGGCGCCCGGCCCCAGGCACCGCGTCGCCGGCGCCGCGTCGCCGCAGTCGCAGGCGCAGCCCTCGGCCAGGGCGGGCAGGCGGGCCAGGGCCAGCCGGGTGGGCAGCCCGGCGGCGGCCTGGGGCCCCGGATCGGCCGGATCGTCACCGCCGCAGGCCATCACCCGCAGGTTGGGCGCCGTGGGCGTCTCCTCGACGGCCGCGTCGAACAGGTGCAGCTCGAAGGTGGCGTCCCCGTGGGCCCGCACCACGACGGGCTCGCCCGCCCGCAGGTGGACCCGGCGCGCGACGGCCCGGGCCGCCCCCGCCCCCACCCGGGCCCGGACGACGTCGCCCGCGCGCCACCACCGCTGGGCGGCGTCGAGGGCGGCGTCGGCGTTCAGGCGGCCCGCCCCCTCGAAGTAGCTGACGGGCCGGCGCTGCCCGTCGACGGGGGTGCCCGGCGCGGCCACCCCGACGGGCGTGGCCGTCATGGTCAGCAGCGCGCGCAGGCGCAGCACCTGGTCGTACTCATGGCGCACCCCGCCGTCGGCCTCGAGGAGCTGGGCCAGCACGCCCGCCACCAGCGGCGCCGCGAAGCTGGTGCCATCCCAGCCCCGGTAGTCGTCGGGGAAGGGATCGGCCTCGGGGGCGCAGGGCGGCTGGCTGCAAGCGGCGGTGTTGGCGTCCGGCAGCAGCAAGGGGGTGCGGAAGGTGCCGCCCGGGGCCACCAGATCGGGCTTCGGCACGGACTGGGCGGGGCTGCCGGGCTGGCTGTAGGCGGCGCGCTCGTCGTAGGGGGTGATGGCCCCCACGGTGATGGCCTCCTTGGCCGAGCCCGGGCTGCCGACGCGGCCGACGGCGGGCTGGGCCGTCCAGCCGTTGCCCGGCGTGGTCACGAACAGGATCCCGTGGGTGCGCACCAGGTGGTTCACGGCCGCGTCCTCGGTGAGGACGGTGCGGCCGCCGTTGACCGTGCGCGAGATGTTCACCACGCCGATGCCCTCGGCCCGCGCCCGCTGGAAGAGCCACTCGTAGGCGTCGATGTGCGTGCACGAGTTCCCGGCGCCCTGGTCGTCGCCCACCTTCAGGGCCACCAGCTCGGCGTCGGGGGCCATGCCGGCCATCCGGGCGCGGCCGTCGGGCTCGACCCAGGGGACGAGGGCCTGCATCTGCAGCGGGCTGCCCTGGGTGGCGGCGTCGGCGGGGAAGGGGCAGAGGTAGTCGCCGTAGCCGCTGCGGGCGGCGACGTCCAGCTCGAAGCGGGCGGCCCCCTGGCCGGCGAAGGCGCCGACCTCGACGTTGGCGGCCCCCGGCGAGCGGCCCCCGTCGACGTAGTGGCGGTGGCTCAGGGTGTAGCGCGCGGCGCCGAGGGCGGGCTGCAGGCGGACGACCACGCGCCCGCCCGCCCGCGGCGAGAGGGGCAGGGGCGCGTCGCGGCACCAGCCGGCCTGGGGGTGGAAGCCCGCGTGGAAGCTGATGGGGACGGCCCCCGCCGGCGCCCCCAGGCCCCGCCCGGCCATCATGCCGCCGACGGCGGTGCCGTGGCCCTGGGCGTCCGTCGCGCGGGGGTACAGATCCCCGCCCCGATCGACGCTCGCCCCCACGAAGTCCGCCCAGGCCCGCAGGCGGCCCTCGAAGTCGACGTGGGAGGCGTCGAAGCCCGCGTCGACCACCGCGACCACCTGGCCGGCGCCCGTAAAGTCGCGATTCGGCTCGGGATCGACCGCGCCGCGCTGGCCGGTCTGGCGGGCGGCGTAGGCCACCGTGGCCGACGTCGGGCGGCTGGGCTCGATGAAGACGACGCCGGGATCGGCGGCCGCCAGGGCCTCGGCCTGCGAGCGCGTCAGGTCGGCGGCGAGGGCGTGCACGACCCCCGTCCAGCGGTGGGTGACGCGGCCGCCGAGGGCCTCGACGCGGGCCACCTCGGAGGGGCCGGGCGGGTGGTCGTAGCTCACCAGCAGCCGCACCGCCTCGCCTGCGGCCAGGCGGGCGTCCTCCTCCGCGCCCTGGTCGGGGCCGAAGGGGGGCGCGAAGCCCACCAGCAGCCAGGGCCAGAGCCACAGGGCTCCCCTCATCCGCGCTCTCCTCCAGCTTCGGTGCGACCCCGACGCGGCCCCGGCATCCGGATCCGCGCCTCCCCCGCGGCCCGGGTGGGGGCCCACCGGTGATCGACGGTTGACGGTCTCGGCGTGGAGACTACCATGGGGGCCGCCGTTCACCGGGGAGGACCGTGGGCGATCCTGAAGACAGCGTGGAGATCCTGGACGCCGACGCGGTGGTGCCCATCGAGCCGGGCCGGCCGCCGACGCCGTCCGTCTCGGGGGACGAGCTGCTGCGGGCGGACTCGTTCACGCGCTACCTCGCCGAGATCCGCGGGTACTCGCTCCTGAGCCGGGAGGACGAGGAGCGCTACGCGCGCGCCTTCTACGAGCTGCAGGACGTGGAGGCCGGCAAGCGGCTGGTGACGGGGAACCTGCGGCTGGTGGTGAAGATCGCCATGGAGTACCGCCGCGCCTGGGTCAACATCATGGACCTGGTGCAGGAGGGCAACATCGGCCTGGCCGAGGCGGTGAAGCGCTACGATCCCTACCGCGGGGTGCGCTTCTCGAGCTTCGCCCGCTACTGGATCAAGGCGCTCATCCTCCAGTTCATCCTCAAGAACTTCCGGCTGGTCTCCTTCGCGAACACCCGGGCGGGCCGCAAGCTCTTCTTCCGCCTGGAGAAAGAGCGCCACCGGCTCACCCAGCTCACCGGCGAGGCCACCCCGCGCCAGCTCGCCGAGAGCCTGGACGTGAGCGAGGACGACATCATCCTCGCCACCCAGATGCGGCAGAACTCGCTGTCCCTGGAGACGCCGCGGGGCTTCGACGGGGACGACGGCCGCACCCTGGGCGACGTCATCTCCGACCGCGACGTGGACGTGGAGGCCGAGGTCGTCCGCGACGAGCTCATGGCCACCGTCGACGCCCAGATGCGGGCCTTCGCCGAGACGCTGACCGACGAGCGCGAGCGCGCCATCTGGTTCGAGCGCATGGTCGCCGAGGAGCCCATCGCCCTCGCCGAGCTGGGCGAGCGCTTCGGCGTGTCCCGCGAGCGCATCCGCCAGGTGGAGGCCCGCATGAAGCAGCGCCTCAAGGTCTTCCTGACCGAGAACCTGGGCGAGAGCATCATCCTCGACTTCACCAGCGACTGACGTCGGCCGCCGGCCGACCCCCCAAGGAGTTCCCGTGAGCGACACCATCCAGGCCCGGCTCGACGCTGCCCTCAAGGACGCCATGCGCGCCCGCGACTCGCAGCGCCTCATCGCCATCCGCATGCTCAAGGCGCGCATGGGCGAGACCACCACCGCCAAGGGCTTCTCCGGCGAGGTGGACGACGCCCTCTGGCTGCAGGTCATCTCGGCCTACATCAAGCAGCAGGAGAAGGGGCTGGAGCAGTTCGAGCAGGCCGGCGCCGGCGACTCCGAGCCGGCCGCCCAGATCCGGTTCGAGGTGGACTTCCTGCGGCCCTTCCTGCCGGCGAAGGCCGACGAGGCGACGCAGCGGGCCTGGGTCGACGCGGCCATCGCCGGCCTCGGCGGCCCGGGCAAGGCCAAGATGGGCGCCGTGATGGGCACCATCATGAAGGCCCACAAGGACGAGGTGGACGCCGGCAGCCTGCGGGCGATGATCGAGGCCGCCCTGGCCGCCGGCTGACGTCAGGCGCGCCAGAGCGCCAGCAGCCAGATCCCGAAGCAGATCACCGTCGAGGCGCCCCAGCGCAGCAGGGGCCCGGGCCGCACCTTGAGCTCGGCGTCGAAGCCCCGGCGCGTCACGGCGAAGGCCGAGGCCACCCAGCCCAGGAAGCCCAGCAGGATGGCCAGGCGCCAGCCCGCCGCGGGGGTCGGATCCAGCGCGAGCAGGGCGGCGTGCTCGGCGTTCAGGGCGACCCAGTCGCGGCCGCGCACGGTGGCCCCGCCGGCGTCGAGCTGGGCGGTGGCCATGAGGGCGGCGATGCGGGCGTTCACGGCCGGCAGGCGGTCGCCGAGGGGATCACCGAGGTGGCGGATGGCCAGGATGCCGCCGCGCAGGCGGCGCCAGGCGGCCAGGGCCTCGCCGGAGCGGCCGGTGGCCTCGGCCAGCCGGGCCAGCCCCTCCAGCTCGTCCGCCGCCTCCGCCGAGACGCTGCCCAGGGGGGCGTACCAGCGCAGGGCGTACTGCAAGTGCTCGATCTTGCTCTCGAAATCCCGCGTTTCCGCGGCGCGCTGCAGCTCGGCGCGGCCCTCGACGACGCAGCGGATCCAGACCACCGCCAGGACGGCGCCGAGGGCAGCGAGCAGCCAGCGCACCGCTACACGAAGTCGCGGCGGCTGAACATGAGCGCAGCCAGGAGGAGGGCGAGCCCGGCGTAGGTGGCGCCGTAGAGCGTCGCCTGGAGGACGTAGCCGGCGCCGACCGGGTGGCCGTACACGACGTACGGGGTGAGGTTGTAGAGCGTCAGGTCGGGCACGACGGTGGCGACCCCGTGCACGAGGGACTGCACCCGCTCCAGCAGCGGATCGAGCTGCTCGCCCGGCTCGCTCAGGTCGAGGGTGGCCAGGCGGTCGGCGAAGCGACCGAGGATGAAGACGCCGAAGGTCAGGAAGCCCGAGAGGAACGGGCTCGAGAAGCTGGAGAAGACCAGCGCGATGGCGGTGATCACCATCACCTCGACGTAGACCAGGAAGAGGGCCTGGAGCATCTCGGGGGGCAGGACGACGGCCGTGTAGACCACGAGCCCCAGCCCGGCCAGGAGGGCGAGGGCCCGCCGCGCCAGATCGGCCCGGCGCGAGGTGTCGCCGTGCATGCCGGGCTCGAAGGGCCGGGCGCCGACGGCGACCAGCAGGAAGTCCAGGACGGCCCAGCCCAGCAGGATGAGGATGAAGTAGACGGTGTCGCTGGCCTGGCTGGTGACGGCGCCGTAGACGGCCGCCAGCGCCGCGCCCAGGAAGAGCACCTGCACCGCCAGGGTGAACGCCAGCCCCAGGAACTTGCCCATGAGGAACTGGCTGCGGTGGATGGGCTTGGGGGCTACCGTGTAGATGGTCTTCCGCTCGATCTCTTTGTAGACGAGGTTCACGCCCACGAAGATGGCGATGACCACCGACAGGGTGGACGTGAGGAAGAGGCCCATGTCCTTCATGAGCCGGACCTCTTCGTGTAGCGAGGCCGAGCTGAAGGCCGCCACCACGATGAGCATGCCCACCGTCATCAGCAGCATGGCCGCGAAGAGCCGGTTGCGGATGGCCTCCCTGAACGTGTTCAGGGCGATGGCCAGCATCTGCATCATGCGTCCCCCTCCGCGTCGCGGGCCGCCTCCACGAAGAGCGTCTCGAGGGAGCGGCGGTGGGGCAGGACGGAGACGACCCGGGCGCCGGCGCTGAGGGCCGTCTGGATGAACGGGCTGCTGTCGGCGTCGCCGGGCAGCGAGAAGACCCAGTGGCCCGGCAGCGTGCGCGGCGCGCCGCCGGTGGCGGTGAGCGCCTCGATGAGGGCCGGGGTGGCGCTGGCGAGGGTGACGTCGACGCGCTCCACCTCGTCGCCCAGCAGGGTGTGCAGCGGCCCGATGCTGCGCAGGCGGCCGCGGGCCATGATGCCCACGCGGTCGCAGAGCGCCTCGACGTCCTGGAGGATGTGGGAGGAGAAGAACACCGTCTTCCCCTGCTCCTTCAGGCCGAAGATGAGGTCGCGCACGTCCTTGCGGCCCATGGGATCGAGGCCGCTCATGGGCTCGTCGAGCACGACCAGATCGGGATCGTTGATGAGGGCCTGGGCGATGCCGATGCGCTGGACCATGCCCTTGGAGAACTTGCGCAGGGGCCGGTTCACGGCGTGGCGCAGGCCGACTCGATCCACCAGGGCCTCGGCCCGGCGGCGCCGCTCGCGGGCGTCGATGCTGAAGAGGCGGCCATAAAAGTCAAGGAATTCGATGGGTTTGAGGTAGTCGTAGAAGTAGGGGTGCTCCGGCAGGAAGCCGAGGCGGGCGCGGGCGTGGCGGTCGCCGAGGGGGCGGCCGAGCAGCTTCGCGGTGCCCGACGTGGGCCGGATGAGGCCCATCAGCATCTTCATCGTGGTCGTCTTGCCGGCGCCGTTCGGCCCGAGGAACCCGAAGATCTCGCCGGGCTCGACCCGGAAGGAGACGCCGCGCACGGCCTCGACGCGCTGGGCGATGCCCTTGAGCTGGAGGCGCGACACGAGGGGGCCGATGCCGGGGAGCGCCCCCAGGAAGCCCAGGTCAAAGGTCTTGACCAGATCGTGTACTTCGACGGCTGCTTCGCTCATCGTCGGGTAAACTGCCAGAGGCCGCCACGGGCTGCAATCATCGAGGCGGCCCGCAGCCAGCCGTGCAGGAGCCGGGGGACATGACAAGACTGCTGATCTTCTTCAGCCTGGCCACCCTGGTGGCGTGCGCCGATCCGGCCGGGGACGAGGGCGTCGCGGACGCGGCGCCGCCGGGGCCGGACACCTGCTGCACCCCCGACGCGGCGGCGCCCGACGCGGCCGGGCCCGACGCGACGCTGCCCGACGCGGCGGCGCCGGCGACGCCGGACGCAGGGGCCGCCGACGCGGGGCCGGCGGCCGACGCGGGCGCGGCGGTCGACGCGGGCGCGCCGATGGACCTCGATCTGCCCGGCGGCGAGGCCAGCGGGCGCTGGTGCGGCGTGGTGACCGTGCGCGACACCCTCACCGTGCCCGCCGGCCAGCAGCTCACGATCTGCGCGGGCACGTCGGTGCGGTTCGAGGGGGCGCCGGGCGCGTCCCTGCTCGTCCTCGGGGCCCTGCACGTCCGCGGCACGGCGGATCGCCCGGTGACGATGGGCGGCGCCTGGCGCGGCCTGCGCGTCGGCGGCACCCTGGACGCCGAGCACCTGACCGTCGCCGACGCCGCCAACGGCCTGGAGACGGCGGACGGCGCCCAGGTCGACGTGCGCCACGGGCGCTTCGAGCGGTGCCAGACGGCCCTCGTCCTGGCCGGCGGCGGCACGTTCAGCCACACGACCATCAACGGCGGCGACTCCCTCACCCTCACGGGGGGCGTGCTGCGGATGACCGACTCGGTGCTCGATCTGGGCCACCCCCAGCAGTCCCCCGACTGCACCCGCATCAGCGGCGGCGGGCTGGTGCTCGACCATGTGCGGTTCACGGGCTGCCACTGCCCCCTGCACATCGATCGCGCCCCGGAGGGCGTGGAGGTCACGGCCAGCATCCTCGACGGGGCGGCCAACCCGGTGATGATCGCCCAGACGACGGGGCGCTTCACCGGCAACCACCTCATCGGCGCCCAGGAGGACTTCCTCGACATCGGGGGCGGCTTCAGCGTCGACATCGCCGGCAACTACTACGGCGGCGACGCCCCCCGGCTGGGCAGCCGGGACGTGGGCCAGTTCCAGCACGCGGACGACTGGTCGATGACGGCGTTCGAGGGGGTGGGGCCGCGCCCCTGAGCGCCCGGGCGCTAGCGCCGGCAGGCCAGCGCCAGGCAGATCCACCCGACGATCCAGGCCGTGCCGCCGAGGGGCGTGATGGCCCCCAGGCCCCGCATCCCGGTGAGGGCCATGGCGTAGAGGCTGCCCGAGAAGAGCAGGAGGCCCGCCACCAGGGCGACGCCGGCCGTCGTGACCAGGCGGGGGTGCGGGCTCCAGGTGCTGATCCAGGCCACGGCGAAGAGGCCGAGGGCGTGGTGCAGGTGGTACTGCGCGCCGGTGTGCCACCAGGCGAGGGCGTCGGGGCCCACGCGGCCCTTGAGGCCATGGGCCCCGAAGGCGCCGAAGCCGACGGCGAGGGCCGTGGCGATGGCCCCGGCCATGGCCCAGGGGGCGCCGTTCATGGGCGCGCCCGGTTGACGATGACGGTGCGCCGGCTCTCCAGCTCCTCGTCCTGGCGGGCGATGACGGTGATGCGGTTGACGCCCTGCTCCAGGGGCACGCGGGCGGAGAAGCGCAGGCGGTCGGCGGCGCCGGTGCCGTTCGACTTGAAGAAGACCTTGCGGTTGTTCACGAAGATGAGCAGGTCCTTGACCACGGCCTCGCCCAGCACCTCGCCGCTCAGCGTCAGGGCGTCATCCTGCGTCTCGGGGCCCGGCGTGCGGTCGCCGAAGCTGATGACCGGCGGGCCCTTGGGGGCCACGGGGGTGGCGGCCGTCTCGCCCTGGGCGTCGGCGTCCAGCGTCACGTCGGCCGCGTAGGCCCAGCCCACCATCCCGTCGCCGAGGGGGACGCGGTACCAGTCCCCCAGGCGGGCGTCGGCGATGGCGAAGGGGGCGGTGGCCAGGACGGCGCCCGCAGAGCCGTAGGTGCCCGAAAGGACGACGTTTTCGCGGTTGCGGGGCAGCAGGCGGACGTGCTCCTTCTGGGGGGCCTGGCCGTCCACCACGCGCAGGATGACCTTCTCGGAGGTGGCCTCGCGGATCTCGTTGTCGAGGGCGGTGACCTGGACGGGCACCTCCAGGGGGCCGTCGGCCTTCACCTTGAAGCCGAAGCGCAGGCGAGCCTGGGCGCCGGGGGCGAGGCCCTGCTCGCTCACGCTCACGCGGCCGCGGTGGATGAAGACGCCGCGCTCGCCGCCCTCGCCGTCGTCGCGCAGGGTGCCCAGCAGCTCGAAGGCCGGCCCGTCGCCGACGTTCTTCACCTCGACGACCAGCTCGGCCTCCTCGCCGCGCTGCAGGACGCCGTCGGCGTTGCCGCGGGTGTGGTCGTCCACCCACCAGGCCAGGGCGAAGCGGGGGCGGGGGAGCTGCTCGACGGCCACCTTCAGCTCGACGGGGGGCGGCGGCGTGCCGGCCTCGACGTTGAACTCGACCTTCACCGGATCCCGGCGGGTGAGGGCGCTGCGCGGCGCCTTCACCGGCACCTTCCAGGTGCGCGACTCGCCGGGGGGGATGTCGCCGAAGATGAGCTCGTGGCCCTCGAAGTACTCGTTGTCGGAGCGGGTCTCGCCGTGCAGCCGGACGAAGGGGCCGTCCCCCTCGTTGTGCACCGTCACCTGCATCGTGATGGACTCGCCCGCCGTGACGGCGTTGCCGGGGCGGTCGGTGACGATCTCGACGCGGGCCTTCGGCTGGCCGGTGGCGGCGATGGGGCGCCAGTCGATGCCGCGGGCCGCGAGGGCCTGGATGATGCGGGCCTCCTCCTCGGCCTGGGCCCGGGCGATGACCTCGGCGGCCTCCTTGAGCATGCCGGCGCGGAAGCCCGTGTCGCTGGCGGCGATGATGCGCTGGGCCAGCTCCACCTCGAAGTCGACCACCAGGGTGCTCGGCTCCTCGGCCTTCTGCTTGTGCAGGTCCTCGTCGCGCAGGTAGCGCACGGTGTGGATGGGGCGGACCTCCCGGGAGACCTGGGCCGACTCGTGGTCCAGGTGGGCGGGCAGGTCCTTCTCGCCCGACAGGCCGTCCTGGTGGAAGAAGGTGGTCTGGTCGTCGTTGAGGACGACGGCCGCCGTGGCGATGTCGGGGGCGATGCCGACGGACTGGATGCTGATGTCGCCCGGGGTCAGGTACTGGGCGATGGTCAGCTTGAGGGCCGAGTCGTCCTTGTTGTCGTAGATGACCTGCACCGAGCCCTTGCCGAACGTCTGCTGGCCCACGATGAGGGCGCGCTCGTGGTTCTTGAGGGCGCCGGCCACGATCTCGCTGGCCGAGGCGCTGTAGGTGTCGGTGAGGACGACGACGGGGTAGGTCTCGGTGCCCGCCCGGGTGGCCATCTTGGGCTCGCGCACCTTGTCGCCGTAGCCGACGGTGGTGACGAGGGGCCCGCTCTCCACGAAGAGGTCGGAGACCTTGATGGCCTGGTCCAGGAGGCCGCCGGGGTTGCCGCGCAGGTCGAGGATGAGCCCCTTGAGCTTGCCCTTGCTGCCCATGCGCTTGATGGCCGCCGCCAGCTCGTCATAGGTGGTGTTCTGGAAGCCGCGCAGCTTCACCAGCCCCACCCGGTCTGCCAGCAGGCGCGACGCGACGCTCTTCACCTTGATGTCGGCGCGGGTCAGCGTGAACTTGCGCGGCCGCGTCCAGCCCTCCCGCAGGACGTGGATGTCGACGGTGGTGTCGGGCTCGCCACGGAGCATGTCCACCGCGTCGCTCAGGGCCATGTTCACCGTGCTGTCGAGGCCGATCTGCACCACGCGATCCCCGGCCTTGAGGCCCGCCCGCGCGGCGGGGGTGTCCTCGATGGGGTTCACGATGGTGAGCTGCCCGTCCTTGATGCTGATCACGATGCCGAGGCCACCGAACTTGCCCCGCGTCGACAGCTTCATCTCGCGGTAGTCGTCGGGGCGCAGCAGCACGCTATGGGGATCGAGGGTGGAGAGCATGCCGTTGATGGCGGCGTACTCGATCTCCTGCAGGCGCTCCCGCGAGGCCAGGTTCTCCTGGATGAACCGGAAGATGTCCTTGAATTTAAAGAGCATTTGCCAGAGCGAGCCCACGTCGCGCAGGTCGAACGTCTGCTCGGCCTTGTCGAGGCGGACGGTGACGCGCGTCGGCACCTCCTCGCTGTCGCGCTCGATCTCCACGAGCAGCTCGGCGACCTGGCGCTGCACCTCGTCCATGGCGGCGCCGATCATCTTGCGCTCGTTGATGCGCGAGGGATCGACGTAGCTCTCTTTGATGTGGATGACGGCCCGGTTGAGGATGGCGAGGGAGCGCAGCTCGTAGGCGTCGGCGGCCTCCGGCCGGGCGGCGGCCTCCCGGGCGTGGAACTCGAGGCGCCACCCCGGATCACCGAACTGGTAGGAGACGCTGAGGTAGAAGGCCCCCAGCAGGGCGATCAGCGCGGCGGTGGACTTCAGCATGGCGGTCATCGCCCTCGCGGCCGGGCCAAAGCCGACCCGTGACGGACAGTGTATGCAGGCTGGTCCCGGGGGGCCAGCCGAGCGACCCGGATTGCAGACAACGCGGCCCCGGGCGGGGTTCGCTGCCGGGCGGTCGACAGCGGGGGGCGTGCCACCGACCTTGACAACCCGACCCCGCCAGACGTACGGGTAAGCCTACCGACTCGACGCGTAGAGCACCGATGAGCGACCCTCGCCCCCTCGTCCTTCTCGCTGATGACGACCTGGAGATCCGCAAGCTGGTTCGCCGGGCGATCAGCGGGCTGGACGTCGATGTCCTGGAGGCCGAGGACGGCGAGGAAGCCCTCGAGACGGTCATCGTCGAGGCCCCCGACCTGGTGGTCCTGGACGTGATGATGCCCACCCTCACCGGGTGGGAGATCTGCAAGTACATCCGCAGCAAGCCGCACCTGGCCGACACGAAGGTCGTGATGCTCACGGCGGTGGGCAAGACGGTCAACGAGCTGACGTCGCCGCTCTACGGGGCCGACGCCTACCTCGACAAGCCGTTCGACCTGCAGGAGCTCGGCGAGGTGGTCAAGCGGCTCCTCGAGGAGCAGGCCGCCGAGCAGGGCGACGACGACGTCGACTGAACCCGGCGAGCGGTAAGCCTCCACCTCTACTCCTTCAGCAGCGCCTCCGCGTCGCGGGCCAGCGCTGATCCCGGTTCGACCATCTGGCGGACCTGCTCGGCCAGCCGGCGGCGCTCCTCGCCCTGGGCAGAGCGGGCCCGCTGCAACAACGGGCCGGCCTGCGCTTCGATCTTCCGCGCCAGATCCCGCGCCTGGGTCAGGCCGGGGTCGTAGCTGAGGGCCCGCCGCGTCTGGCGGGCGGCCTCGCCGTAGCGTCGGCTGACGAAGTCGCGGAGCGCCTCGTAGACCAGATGCCGCGCGAGGTCCTGCTGGATTCGCCCACGCAGCGCCCCGCCCAGCACGCGATCCGCCCCCAGGGCCCGCTCCAGGGCCGCGATGGCGGCGCCGCGCTGGTTGGCCTTCTCGGCGGCCTCGGCCTGGTCGAGGGCCGTGGCGAGGGTGTCGATGGCGCGAGAGCGGGCCTTGGCCTGCCGGCGCAGATCGTCGCTCTGGGCCTCGCGGGCGGCGCGATCGAGCCAGGTGCGGGCGTCGGCGAGCTTGCGGCTGCGGTACTGGCTGAGGGCCCGGCTCATGGCCTCGCGGGCCTCGGCGTCGCCCCCGGCGGGCGGGCGCGGGGCGGGCGCGGCGGTGGCGGGCGCGGCGGTGGCGGGCGCGGCGGCGGTGGCCGGGGGGCGGCGCGGCGGCGGTGGCCGGCGCCGCCACGGAGGCCAGCGCAGCCCCGACGCCGGCGCGGCGCCGCTGGCGGGCGCCGCCGCGGCGATGGACTCCAGGAGGGCGCGGGCCCGCACGTCGTTGGGATCGTCGGCCAGGACGCGGGCGGCCAGATCGCGGGCCTCGGCCTCGTGGCCGGCGTCCCGCGCCCGCTCGGCCTGGGCCATCTGCAGGTCGCGCTCCAGGGCCCGCACCCGGTCGAGCAGGACGCGGGCGTCGGCGGCGTACAGGCTGCTCGGCGGGACGCGCAGCAGCGCGGTGCGGGCCTGGGCGCTCTCCCGCGCGTCGACGTGCACCCCCGCCTCGCGCAGCGCCTGCAGGGCCTTCTCCTCGGCGTCCACCTCGGCCAGCAGGCTGGCCAGCTCCGCGGGGGGCGCTCCCGTGGCGCGCGCGGCCTCCAGCGACGCCCGCGCCTGGGACCAGGCCCGGCGCCCCGCCGCCTCCCGGGCCACGGCCACGTAGCCGGCGGCCATCTGGGCGGCGTCCTCGGCCACCCGCTGCCGCTTGAAGTGCCGCGTCAGGTACATGGCCCCGAACACCGCCATGAACGTCGCCAGCGACCACACGATGATCCAGGTGCGCGGCACGCCCTGGGTCGGCGGGGGCGTCATGGGGCGGACGCGGACGTTGGGATCGGTGGCGTGCTGGGGGTCCTTCGGCCGCTCCCGCGGCGTCCCCAGCGTTGAGAACTCCAGGATATGACTGCCGATTTCGATGCGGTCGCCGTCGTAGAGCTCCTGGCGGGTCACGCGGCGGCCGTTGACCATGGTGCCGTTGCCGCTCTGCAGATCGACGACGCGGAAGCCCTCGGCGTGGCGGTCGAGGCGCAGGTGGCGGCGGCTGGCCGAGATGTCGAGGAGGACGACGTCGTTGTCGTTGCCGCGGCCCAGGTGGGTGAGCGGGCGGTTGAGGTACCAGGTCTTGCCGACCTCGCCGCCGGTGATGGCCACCAGGCGGCCGCGGGGCAGGGCCGGGCCGGCGGCGGGGACCTGGCGGTCGAAGACGCGCGTCACCTCGGCCGTGAACTCGTGGTCGTCCAGGACGACGGAGGGCTCGGCGGGCTCCCGGGGCGGCGGCGGCTCGCTGTCGGCGAGCTCGGGCACCGGCACCGGCGCGGCGGAGGGCAGCGGGGGCGGCCGGCGGGCCGGCGGCGGGCGCCCCACCACCATCGGGCGGGGGGGGATCGGCTCGGGGATGTCCACGATGCCCGTCGGCCCCTCGCCCACATGGGTCAGGGCCTCCAGGGACTGATCCGCCTGGGTCAGCAGGTGCAGCTCGAAGGCGTCGAGGGGCGGGTCCGACTCCGGCAGCGGGATGGTGCGCATGGGCACCGACTCGGGATCCGAGAGCTCGCTGAGGGGGTGGTCCTCGGGGTCGGGGATGGCGGCCAGCAGCTCCAGCGGCAGGTCGACGGCCGCGGTGGCGTCGTTGCCGGGCAGCGGCTCGCCGGCCAGCAGGGCGCGCAGCTCGTCCTCGTCCAGCAGGGCCGCCGCCTCCAGGGCCGCGGGATCGGGCCGGCGGCTCTCGGCCGTGGCCACGTCGCCCTCGTCCGTGGGGATGAACCCCTCGCTGGTGAAGAGCGAGCGCCCGGGCCCCTCGTCGGCGCGGGAGCGCTCGACGGCGTGCAGTCCGGTCGCGGCGTCGTGCCGCTCATCGTCCCGGCGTTGACCCATGCGCCCCACTTTGGCGCACGGCGGCGTTTCAGTCGAGCTTCGCCGGCAGGTGGTCGCCGTAGAGGCGCTCCATGCCCGGCCGCTTGAAAGTGACGGCCCCGAAGGCGTTGACCAGGATGCCGACGACGACGGCCACCCGGAACCAGCGGCCCATGGACCACCGGCCGAGGGCCAGCAGGCAGATGAGGAGGGGCAGGAAGTCGAGGGCGAACCGGAAGCTGAACTGCTCCCAGCCCGTGTTCTGGTACAGGAAGATGGGCACCGCCAGCACGAGGGCCGTCAGGGCGAGGTGGGCCCCCAGGCGCCCGACGCGGCGGGTGCGGGCCAGCCAGAGCAGCGCCGGCGTGGACAGGAAGATGCTCATGCCGTGCTTGCTGAGCTTCAGCCAGGGGGCCTCGGTCAGGATCTTCGGCGTCAGGGTGAAGGCCGAGACGAGGTTGCGCGGCAGGAAGTGCGGGTGGAAGAGCCCGTAGTCGCGGATGCGGGGGATGGTGCCGCCGGCCAGGTAGATATGGCCGAACTCCAGCGGGTTCTCGAAGCGCACGTAGTTGTAGGCCAGCAGCAGCAGGCCCACGGCGGCGCAGGGGGCGCTGAAGAGGGCGAAGCGCCGCGCCAGCTCGCGGGCGGGCAGGCGCTTGCCGTCGTTGGGGAAGAAGAGCTGCAGGTAGAAGAAGACGGCCGCGAAGAGCAGGGTCGCGCGGGTCGAGAAGGCCGCCGCGAGGCAGAGGCCCGCCAGGAGCGGCCGCCGGGCGTCGATGGCGAAGTACAGGTAGGCGAGGTGGAACGTCACGCCGACGATGAGGGCCGTGAACCAGACCTCGCCCAGCACCGCGCACCAGAGGTGGGCGCTGCCGAAGGCGAAGAGGACGGTCAGCCAGATCTGCTCGGTCGGCCCGCGCGGGCTGTGGCCCCGGCGCTGGAGCTGGCGCAGCAGCAGGAAGAGCAGCAGCGTGTTGAGGCCCGCGAAGAGCACCGTGAAGAGCACATCGTTGGCGCCGTAGCCCACCACGGCCACGGCCGGCATCATCAGCACCGCGGGCGCGGGCGGGAACGACACGAAGGTGTGCTTCTCGCTCTCGCCGCGATCCCGGTAGGGGACGTCGAGGAGCTCCCGCTGCAACGTCTGGAACTCATTGGGCTTTCCAGGGCGGCGGGTGAAGAAGCCCTTGACCACCGGGCCGTACTTCTCGGCGGAGGCGCCCTTCAAGGTCAGGGCCTCGTAGCTCGCCCAGTCGTTCTGGTGGGGCGGGCGGCGCACCAGCTCGGCGCTGCCGTGCAGGAAGGCGTCGGCCAGGTAGACGAAGTGGTTGTCCTGGCTGTGGATCTTCAAGCGGGGGCCGGCGAAGGCCGCGAAGACCGCCACGCCGATGAGGAAGAGAACCAGAGGCAGCCGCATCATCCCATCCCGGTGCCGACGGCCCGGCAGGGTGGCACGGCGGGGCCGGCGGTGTCCACCGGCTCCCGCCGCCGTGGGCGGCTCAGAGGCCCTGCAGGTCGCGCTGCAGGGCGTCGTGGGCGGCCTTCAGCTCCACGCCGCTGCGGGCGTTGAGCAGGGCGACCAGGTGCCCGTAGTACCGCTCGGCCCCGAGCTGGGGCGCCTGGCGGCGCAGGGCGAACCACTGCCGCGAGTCGAGCCGGGCGCCCAGGGCCTCGAAGGCCGCGATCTCGTCCTCGAAGCCGTCGGTGGGCAGGCCGTGGGGGTCGCGCTCGGCGTTGGGGCCGCCGAACTGCGCCAGCCGGGCGGGGTTGAAGATGCCCCGATCGGCGAAGCGCGCGCCGCCCATGCGCAGGAAGGTGTCATGCCCGATGAGATCGGCCATGGCCACCTGGGCGTCGGGCGAGGCGCTGGCCCGGCGGAGGGCGGCGTCGCGGTAGAGCGGGGCCTGGTCGACGTCGAGGGCGTCGCTCAGATCCCCCATGGCCACGGAGAACTCGCGGTCGAAGCGGCCGACCATGTGCTCCCAGGGGTCGGGCCCGGGGGGGACCTGCCAGGGGAAGCGCTCCCGCGTCTTCATCTTCATGATCTTGGCCATGATGCGGCGCATGGCGGCCTGGAAGGCCTCGCACTCCGCCTCCTCCAGCGCGCAGGACGAGACCATCAGGCCGGGACCGCGGTCGACGACGGCGAAGCGATCCCAGGACAGCTCGCCGATCTGGCGGCGGTGGTTGGTGAAGAACGGATCGGGCGCGGGGGCGGGCAGGGAGTCGGACCAGCAGTCGTCGCCGGCGAGCTGGTTCTCCCAGAGGGGCAGGTAGCGCTCGCGCACGATGCAGTCGTTGAAGACCTTGCTGCAGCCCACATCGGCCGCGCGCACGCCGGGGATGGCCCGGCCCAGCTCCGAGGCGCGGCAGATGACGGCCTCGAGGTAGGTCTGCGAGGCGCGGCCCGGATCGGGGTCGAGGGCCGCCAGGTCGCCGCAGAGCAGGTCCATGCAGCCCTTGGCGTCGTCCCACTCGTAGCAGACGCCGCGGGCCTCGGCGTCCCAGGCGGCGATGTTCTGCTGGCCGCAGAACCGCGTCTGGCAGCCGAGGATGGCCTCCTCCGGGTCGTAGCCGTAGCCGATGTTGTCGTCGAGCGGCCAGGCGCTCTCGATGTCGCCGACGTCCTGGGCGGCAGGGATGAGATCGTCGCAGACGCTGTCGAGGTACTCCTGGCTGACCCCCTTGATGCACCCCTGCATGCCGTACTGGGCCTGGCTGACCAGGCTCGCGTACTCGGCCTTGGTCACGCCCGCGCCGAGCTGGCCGTTGAGCATGTTGCAGCGGTTGCGGTTGGCCTGGTTGATGGCGGCGTTGCCGGCCTGCCACGTCTCGTTGCAGGCGCGGGGGCCGCTGGCGCCGTTGGGGTTCCAGGTGAAGTCGCTGGGCTGGCAGACCTGGCCGCAGGGCCAGCGGGCGCCGTTCCAGATGTCGATGCGGTAGGCGACGTCGGCCTGGCCGCCCGGGTTGCCGGCGAGATCCCAGATGGTGCCGGGCACGCTGTCGAGCACCGCCGAGGCCGGGTAGGCGGAGGCGGGGGGCACCGTCTGGAAGCACTTCTTCAGCTTGCTGATCATCACCTGCACCAGGGCGAAGCGATCCTGGTCGGGCAGCAGGGGCAGGTAGCCGCAGACGCCGTTGCCGAAGTTCACCACGTCCAGCTCGCGGCTGCCCGCCTCGCGGCGGTAGGCGTCGACGGCCTGGGCGTCGAAGATGATCTGGAACGACTGGGCGTTGGCGTTCATGAAGACGTCGTCGCAGGACGCGCCGTTGGTGCAGGCGGAGTCGCTGATGTGCCCGGCGAACTCGTGGGTGGCCTCGTGCACGACGGTGCTGGCACGGTCCATGACCGTCTTGTTCCAGAACCACGGGAAGTAGAACGTGCACGCGGAGTTGCTGGCCGGGTTGCTGGCGAAGGTGAAGCCGTCGTCGGGCCCCGGCGCGTCGCCGTCGGCCAGGCACTCCCAGTCGTAGCCCTCCTCTGAGATGTAGTAGCTCGCGTACTGGCTGAGCCAGAACTTCACCGGGGTGCCGTCGGGCAGGATGCCGCCGGGGGAGATGGTCTGGTTGAGGGTGTCGTTGTCGCGGTGGATGCCCACCAGCTCGGTGGCGTAGCCGCCGCCGATGACGCGCCCACCCCACTGGTTGGGGTTGCACACCTCGCTGTTGGACATCATGCCCGACCAGTAGTCGTTGTTCTCGTCCAGGCCGAGGTGGGTGCGCACCAGCGAGCGGACCTGGTCGCGCTTGGCGGGCGTGGCGCACACGAGGTTGGTGACCCAGGAGTCACCGCTCGACCAGCTCGGCAGCCACGTCCAGGTGTCGAAGTCGCTGACGTTGGGCGGGCAGGCGTCGGCCGAGGCGGCGGCGGGGGCCAGCAGCGTCGCGAAAACCAGCGAGAGCATTCGGGTTTTCATCATCCACCTCACCGCGTCTCGTAGAGACGGTAGCGCTCGTCCGCGGGGAGCAGCGAGCGGAGCAGCCGACGGGCCGGGGCCTTGGGCAGGGCGCGGTAGACGGCCTGCACCGCGAGATCCCGGGCGGGGTTCTGGGCCTGGGCCACGAGCCGACGCAGGGCGCCGAGGGCGGCCTCGGAGCCGGCGCGGGCGCGCTCGCCCAGGGCCCAGGTGGCCACCTGGCGCACGAGGTCCTCGGGGGCGGGATCGATGGGGTGGGACCCCTCGGGGTAGGGGGGCACCTCGAGCCGCGCCTGGGTCGTCAGCCACGCGATGCTGCGCGGGCTCTCCACCAGCGTGAGCAGCCGCATGCACACCAGGTGATCGGTGGTGATCTGCACCGGGATGACCTCGCAGCGCTCGACGATGCGATCGGCCGCCACGGGGCCCGCCTCGGCGAGGGCGCGGCCGGCCTCGGCCTGGTTGCGCACGTTGTCCTGGGCGCTGGCCTCGTCGGTGGGCGGCGTGCGCCAGGCGTCCACGAGGCTGGCGAGGGCCGCGTCGATGGGCGGGCCGTCCGCCGGATCGAAGAGGGGCGGCGGCGCCAGATCCGGGGTCGGCGACGGCGGGCCGCCGGCGTCAGCGCCCCCGTCGGCGGGCGGGGCCGCGTCGGCGGGCGGGGCCGCGTCCGGTCGGGCGGCGTCGGGTCGGGCCGCGTCCGGTCGGGCCGCGTCCGGTCGGGCGGCGTCCACGCCCCCATCCCCCGGGGGCGCGGCGTCGAGGCCGCGATCCGCGGCGCCGGTGTCCGGCGTCGCGTCGTCGTCCGGGCAGCCGGTCAACAGACCCGCCACCAGGAGCCAGAGGGTTCCTTGCTTCCACATTGCACATCCCCTTCGAGAGACCGGGTGTCTCCCGACCCTCGACACTGGACCTGCCGCGGGGCGCCGTCAATGCTCCGGGCGGGATGGGATGTGGGTCTGTCAGCAGCAAAATTCTACAGGAAAATCAGGGCTTTCCCCGGCGGGCGCGGAACTGTTCGCCGAAGCGCTGCAGCAGATCGCGGCGGCGGTCGGGGGTGAGCTGGCGGAAGCGGCGCAGGTTGTCGAGGAAGCGCGCGCGCTCGGAGGCGGGCAGGCTGAGGAGGCGGCGAAACAGCGTGCGGATCTCGGCGCGGCGCTCGGGGGCCATGGTCTTGAGGCGGTCGAAGTCGCGCAGGATCTGGCGGCGCTCGCCCGCGGACAAGGAGCGGAAGGCGCGCCACCGCTCCCGCAGGGCCTGGCGCTGGCTGTCGGGCAGGCTGCGGAACCGCTCCCACCGGGCCCGCAGCTCCCCCTGCTCGCCGGGGGTGAGGGCCTGGAACCGGCGCAGGCGCGCCCGCAGCTCCTCCTGGCGCGCCGGGGAGAGCCGCTCCCAGCGAGCGCGGGCGTCGTCGGTGGCCGAGGCCGGGGCCGCCGGCAGGGGCTCCTGGGAGTGGGCGCCCGGGGACAGCCCGATGAGCAGGGCGAGCAGCAGCGTCCTCACGGCACGACCTCCTCGGGCGCGACGAGGTGGAGCTGGGCGACGAGCTCGAAGGTCTCGGGGTCTTCGAGGGCCTCCAGGGCCTCCACCTCGTCGTAGGCCTCCAGCAGATCCAGGTGGGCCAGCAGCTCCAGGTCGGCGGCCGGCGGCTCGGCGGGGGCCGGGGCCGGGCGCAGGGCGAAGAGGGCGACGGCGGCGGCCGCCGCGAGGGCGACGAGGCCGCCGAGCACGGCGCGCCGGCGGAAGGGCAGCACGCGCCCCGGCTCCTGGGCGAGCCGCGCCTGGAGCGCCGCGTCGAAGCCGGGGCCGGGCGTGGGCTGGTCGGCGTCCAGCCAGGCGTCCACCCGGGCCGCCTCCTCGGCCTCCAGCGCCGCCAGCCGCTCGGCGAAGCGGGCGTCGAAGCCGGCGGACGGCGTGCCGTCGGCCAGGGCCCGGTCCAGGAGGGCGTCCAGCGCGCCCGATCGATCCTGCGGATCGCTCATTCTCCACCTCCGGCGGCCGCGGCGGGCCGGTCGGGCTCGAGGGCGGCGAGCAGCACGCCCCGGGCCCGGTTGAGCATCGACTTCACGGCCGAGACGCTGGTGGCCAGCGCGTCGGCGATCTCCTGGTAGCCCAGCCCGTCTTCCTTCTGGAGCAGGAGGGCGGCCCGCTGGCGCTCGGGCAGGGTGGCCACGGCGGCCCGCACCCGCCGCTGGAGGCTCTCGGCGTCCAGCAGCTCGACGGGATCCGTCCGGGGGGCCGGCGGGGGGATCGCCAGATCGTCCAGCGCCACGCGGCCATGGCGGTGCTCGGCCCGCGTCACGGCGTTGAGGCAGTGGTTCGTCGCCACCTTGAAGATGTAGGCCCGGAAGGGCTCGCGGGGCTCGTAGCGGGCGCGGGCGCGGTAGATCTTCAAGAAGACGTCCTGGGCCAGTTCCTCGCCGCGGGCCTGATCGCCCGTGTAGCGGACGGCGAAGCGCACCATGGGCACGCGCCACCGGGCGAAGAGCTCGGCGAACGCGGCGGCGTCCCCGTCCCGGGTGCGGCACATCAGCGCGGCGTCCTCGTCGTCCATCTACTCGTCCATCAGGAGGTCCAGATCCTCCAGCAGCTCCAGCGACTCCAGGAACTCGAGCTGGCGGATGACCTCGTCGTCCTCGGTCGAGGGCGCCGCGCTCGCGGGCGCCGCGCTCTCGGGCGCCGGGACGCTCGCGGGCGCCGCGGGGGGCGGGACGGCGGCGTCGGGGGCCGGGAGGACGACCAGGATCCACCAGAGACCCATCGACGCCTGAAACCGGCGGGGAGGTCGGGGGTTGCGCTCGTCGCCGGGGGCCGGCGCGGTGGGCTCCCCGGCCGGCACCATCAGAGGCCGTCGCCGCAGGCGAAGTCGAGGTGGGACCGGCCCGCCGGGCCGAGGGGGCCGGGGCCGGCGCCGCCCTCCCCCGCCGGGGCGGCGTCGAGGGTGACGTCCGGCTCGACCCGCAGGACGGTGCCGGCGCACCAGAGGGCGGCCGACGGGCCGCCAGGGCGCCCGCGCCTGGGCGCCGCTGCCGCCCGCGCTGCCGGCGCCGCCGCGCCCGCCGGCGCCGGGGCCACCGATGCCGCCGCAGGCCAGCCAGTCGCGCCTGCTGCCGCCGCCGCCGCTGGCCTGCTGGGCCGCCGGGGCCGCCTGCGCCGCCGTCGCCGCCGCGGCCGCCTGGCCTGGGGCCTCAAGTGGGTGGCCACCAGGCGCAGGCCGGTGGAGGCCTCGGCCACGAGCGCGAAGGAGCCCCGCCAGGGCCACCCCCTGGCCCGCGCCGCCGCCGCAGCCCGCGCCGCCGCCCCCGCCGCCCGCGCCCGCGCGCTCGAAGATGCCGCCCGCGCCGCCGCCGCCGCCGCCGCCGCCGCCGGGCTGGCCGCTCACGCCGGGGATGCCGTCGCCGCCAGGCAGGCTCTGCCAGCGGCCGGCGTCGAGCTGACCTCCTCGGCCTGGGGCCGGGGGGCCGCCGTCCGCGCCGGGTCCGGGGCTGCAGCCGTCCCGGCCGTCGTCCCCGTGAAGACCCCCGCGTGGTCACCGCCGCGGCCGCCGCAGCCCGCCGGTCGGCCGTCCTGGCCATCTCGCCCCTGGTAGCCGCCCCGGCCGCCGGCGCCGCCGGGCGCGCACGCGCTGGCCCCTGGCCCCGCCGGCGTCGCCCCCGCAGTCCCCGCCGCGACCCCCGGTCCGCCCGCGGCGCCGGGGCGCCTGCGGCCCGGGCAGGCCGGCGCCCGCCGCGCCCACGGCCACCACCACGCGCTCGAGCCGCAGCCCCGGCGCGCGCCGCGCGACCACGCCATACACCGAACCGCCGGGCACGCTGGCGTCGGCCGTCGTGATCACCAGGTCGACCAGCGCGGTCTCCACGGGCAGGTCCTCGGCGTGCACCGCGACGAGGTGGGGCACCGGGCCCTCCGCGTGGACGGTGCTCGAGCCCTGGCGCGCCCAGCCGGCCGCCCGGTCGTAGCCGCCGTACAGGTGCACCCCGGGGGCCAGGCGCACGTCGCCCGCGTACCGCCCCGAGCCCACGATGATGCCTTGCAGATCAACGACTTGCGTGCCCCGGGCGATGGCCGCCGGCAGCGTGAGCAGGGGGGCGTCGGGGGTGCCGGCGGCGGCGTCGTCCCCGTCGGGCGAGACGAAGACCAGCCGCCCCACCTCGCCGTCCAGGCCGTCGCAGTTCGTGTCGACGCCCGCCGCGTCCAGGGGGTCGGGCTGGCCGGGGTTCACCGCGGCGTCCTGGTCGGCGCAGTCGCCGGCGACGGGCACCATGCCCAGGCCCGCGGGGCAGACGGGGGGGATGAGCGCGTCGCCGTAGCCATCGCCGTCCGCGTCGAGCCACCCAGGGGAAAGGCCCTCGTCCACGGCGCCGTCGCAGTCCTCGTCGCGGCCGTCACAGCTCTCGTCGATGGGCCCCCGGGCCCCCTCGCAGGGGCCGAAGGCGGCGTCGACGCAGCGGGCCACGCCCGGCCGGCAGAGGCCCACGCCCTCCGTCCCCTCGGGGCCACCGTAGCAGGCCTGCACCACGCCCTCGTCCACCGCGTCGTCGCAGTCGTCGTCGGTGCCATCGCACCGCTCGACGGCGCCGGGGTGCCGCGTGGGATCGCGGGGCTGGCAGTCGGCCTCGTCGGGCACGCCGTCGTCGTCATCATCGTCGTCGCAGGCGTCGCCCGCCCCGTCGCCGTCGGTGTCGAGCTGGTCGGGGTTGAAGACGAGGGGGCAGTCGTCCTCCTCGCCGAGCACCTGGTCGTCGTCGGGGTCGGGATCGCAGCCCTCGACCGCCTCGTCGATGTGGCCGTCGCAGTCCTCGTCGACGCCGTCGCAGGTCTCCTCGCCCGGCACGATGGGCGCGGCGCACTCGCCCGACCAGACGCCGCGGCGGCAGGCCTCCTCGCCGGCCGCGCAGCGCCCGACGCCCAGCGTCTCGGGGGGGCCGTCGTAGCAGGGGCGGGGATCCTCGTCGGCCTGCCCGTCGCAGTCCTCGTCGACGCCGTTGCAGATCTCGTCCACCGGTCCGATGGCGCCGGTGCAGTCGCCCACCCACTCGCCGGCGCGGCAGGTCTCGACGCCGTCCATGCAGCGGCCCACCCCCCGCACCTCGTCGGCGAAGGGCCAGCACGGGCGGCCGACCCCCTCGTCGATGGCCCCGTCGCAGTCGTTGTCGAGGCCGTCGCAGGTCTCCTCGGGGCAGGGGCTGGCGTCGGGATCCGGGCGCGCGTCCGGCGGCGTCGTCGCGTCGTCGACGCGGGCGTCGGGCGCGGCGTCGGCGATGGGGGGGCCGGTGTCGGGGGCCGCGTCGACGTCGGCGTCCGGGGCCGGGTCCGCGTCGCTCGCCGCGTCCGTCGGGAAGCTCGGGAACTCGGCGCTGCAGCCGAGCAGGAGGCCGAGGGCCGTCAGCAGAATCCGCTTTGCGATCAAGAGCTTCGCCTCATGCCTCCCGACAGAGGAGGAAGCAGTTGGGGGTCTCGCGGTCCCGCCGATAGGCCCGGCCGATGGTGACGTGGTGGCTCACGCGGCGGAGGAAGTCGTGCATCTCGGCGTACACGAACCGCTGGAGGCCCTGCTTGTTGTGCTTCACGCGGGGCCAGTCGGCGGGCTTGCCGGGGGGCACGTCGTAGTAGTCCACCACCATGGAGCCGCGGGTGTCGCCCGGAGTGGCGCGGCAGATGAAGTAGCCGGGGCCGACGACCTGGCGGGTCAGGCCCTCGTTGTAGCCCCAGAGCACGGGCGGCTCGCCGGCGGGCGGGCGGCAGAAGCGCTTCTCGAACTGGCGGAAGGCCGGCAGCGTGTTGCGGCCGTAGTGGCGCACCGTCTCGAGGGGGCCGTAGCCGGGGGGCACGATGTCGTCGGGATCGACGGCGCGGCCCCGGGCGAGCTGCCAGAGGCGGCGCTGGGCGCGGGGGCCGGTGGCGCGGATCTCGGCCAGGCGGGCGCTGGGGGAGAGCGCGTCGAGCCAGGCGCCGATGGCGTCGATGTCGGCGTGGGGTTCGAGGCTCCGGGCGTCGAGGCTCATGGCGCGTCTTCCTTGGCGGGGGCTTGCGGCAGCGTACCAAGGGGCGCGCCGTCCTTCACCTGCCAGATGCGCACGCGGCCGTCGGCCCCGCCGCCGGTGAGCAGGCGGGGGCCGTCGAAGGCCAGGGCGAGCACGGTGTCGCCGGTGTCGAAGCCGGTCAGGGCCTCGCCCGCCGGCGTCAGCAGGGTGACGCGCCCGGCCTCGCCGCCCACGGCCACGCGCTCCCCGTCGCGGGCGGCGCAGGTCACGGGCGCGGGGAAGCGGGCGCGCACCTCGACGCCGCCCGGGCCGACGCGGGCCAGGCCGCGCTGGCCGACGACGAGGGCGGCGTCCCCCTCGGGGAAGACGGCGACGATCCAGCCGAGGCCCGGCGACCAGGAGGGCCCGAGGGCGCCGGTGGCGGGATCCGTCTGCAGCACCTTCTCGTCGGCCCCGCCCGACCACACGACGCCCGGGCCTGCGGCGACGGTGAAGGCGGTGCGGGCGTGGGCGCCGCGGGCCTTCCAGCGGGGGCCGTCGGGGCCGAGGCGGGCGACGGTGCCGCGGGCCGAGGCCACGAGGGCGTCGGCGTCGAGGAGGACGGCGTCGTTGAGGGGCTCGTCGGTCAGGCGCAGGCGGCCGAGGAGCGCGCCGTCGCGGCCCCAGCGCGCCACGCTGCCGTCGGCGCCCACCGAGGCGAAGCCGTCGGCGGTGGGGAGGAGGCGGCGGATGGCCCCGTCGTGGCCGACGAAGGTGGTGGGCGCGCCCGCGCCCCAGCGCACCAGGCGGCCGGTCACGTCGCCGCTGACGACGACGGGGCCGGGCAGGACGGCGGAGACGCGGCCTTCGTGGGGCGGCACCGGGGGCACGCGCTCGCCGGCGGGCGGCGTCGGCGCGGGCTGGGACCAGCGCCAGGCGAAGACGCCGGCGGCGGCGAGGGCGACGACGAGGAGCGCGGCCCTCACGCGCCGATCACGGCCAGCAGGGCGCGCAGCTCGGCGTCGACGCAGGCCACCAGATCGCCCCCTTCGAGGGCGGCCTGCTCGGCGGCCGGCAGGACGTGCCAGGTGTACGTCTCCACCTCCAGGTGGCTGCAGGCGCCGGCGTCGACGACGGCGCGGACGGCGGCCTGCCAGTCGGCGCGGGTGGTGCCGAGGGGCCCCTCGCCGGCCCACCAGATGGGGACGTGGAAGTGGCAGCGCCAGGCCTCGGCGTCGCGCCACTCGGCGGAATCCCAAGGAAGATCAGGCAGATCCATGGCGCGCAGCAGGCGGCCGTCCCGGGCGCGGGCCACGACCTGGTGCAGGTAGCGCGGCTCGTTGAAGGCGGCCAGGGCGGCGCGGGCGTCGGCGTCGGCGGGCTGGGCCAGGTGCAGGGCGCTCGACACCTGCACCTTGCCGATGGGCACGCCGGCGTCGACCAGGGCGCGCACGCTCGCGGCGGGATCCTCGAAGTGCACGGCCTGGTGGCAGCAGTCGTAGCAGAGGCCCAGGTGCTCGGCGGTGGTCGGGGCGTCGAGGTGGTCGGCGAAGAACGCGATGGCGTCGTCGGTGGTCTCGAGCGTCGTCCAGGGCTCGGGCTCGAGGCACAGGCGGATGCTCACGCCCGTCTCGTCCGCCAGCGTCCGCAGGCCCTCGGCGGCTTCGAGCAGGTGCGCGCCGATGCGGGCCCGCGCGGCGGCGTCGTCCGTGGTCGGCCGAAACCCGCCGGCGACGGTCGAGATGGTCCGGCGGGCCGGGCCGGGGAGGCGGCTGAGCACCCGCGCGAGGCGCAGCGTGTAGGCCACCCGCTCGGGGTCGAGCCAGCCCGGATCGTAGACCGCCGCCTTCACCGACTCCGCGGCGAAGTCGCCGTAGGGGAAGCCGTTGACGGTGAAGACGTAGAGGCCCTCCTCGATGCAGGCCTCGGTGAGGTCGAGGAGGGCGGCGGGGGCGCGCAGGAGCGCGGCGGTGGCCGTGTTGCCCAGGCGCAGGCCCAGGCCGAAGGGCACCGACGGGGCCACGCGGGCCTTCACGTCGGCGACCGGGCCCCGCAGGACGTCCAGCAGCTCGGCGAGGGACTCGCCGGGGTGGACGTTGGTGCAGTAGGTGAGGTGGAGGGGGCCGCGCTGCATCCGCGTCAGGGGGCGACGCAGTCGACGCGGCGGGTGACGAACTGCCAGTTCACGGCGTTGCCCGGCTGGGGCACGAGCAGGCTGATGAAGTCGTCGTAGGGGCCGCGGGTGACGAACCAGTAGGGCTCGATCTCGCCGGGCCAGACGAAGGCCGGCTCGGTGGACCAGAGGTTCAGCTCGTCGTTGGCGCCGATGGCGACGACCCAGAAGCCGGTGCCCGGGCTGCCATCGGGGGTCGCGGCGGGGCCCGAGACCACCACCTTCGACTCGGAGATGGCGAACTCGGCGCGGCGGGCGTCGGCGCTGGTCAGGATGTCGAGCCACTCGCGGGCCTGGCCGCGGCGGACGAGGGCGCGCACCGAGACGGGGGCGTCGTCGGGGGTGCGGATCTGCACGTAGGGCCGCACGACCTGCTGGTGCTGGGTGATGGGGGCGCTGCCGTTGAACTCGCCCGGATCGGCCAGCTCGGCGGGCACGCCCTGCTGCATGGCGCCCGCGGCGCCCGCGGCGTAGGAGAACGACGCCACGCGCCAGCTCCCGCCCGAGGAGATGTAGCCCACGAGGATGTTGGAGATGTCGACGCCCAGCCGGGTGATGCGGGCCCAGGAGATGTCGGGGATCTGCTGATCCGCGAACATGATCACGTGGTTGGGGCGGCCGCCCGGCCAGTCCGGGCCGCCGTCCGGGTAGGCCCGGATGATGCGGTCGGGGCAGATGATGAGGGCCGAGGCGTTGTTGCCCGAGTGATCGGCGACGTCGACGTCGAGGATGTCGGTGCAGCCGAGGACCTCGGGATCCTTCACGGGGCGCAGGTCGGGCTGGCGGTGGTGCCAGAAGGCCGTCCACTCGCCGGCGTCGTTGCGGGCCACCAGCAGGTTGAAGCCGCCGGCCGCCACCAGGGCGCGGCCCTCATGGGCGCCGCGGATGTCGAAGCGCTCCAGCTCCAGGATGTCGGGCAGGCTGCCGTTGGCGTCGCGGCGCATATGGGCCAGCTTGCCCAGCCAGCGGTCCTCGCTGACCCGCACGCCCAGGTGGTAGGCGTCGGCGCGCTCCACGTCCGAGACGAGGAACTGCAGGGGCGGCGTGGCCACATCGCGCGACGGGCGGAAGAGGCGGCTGGTGGAGTTGGGCGCGATCTCGCAGCACAGGCCGTTGTCGCCCTGGCCGTCGCAGTCCTGGTCCACGCCGTCGCAGGTCTCGACCTCGGGGGTGCAGGCGTCGTCGAGCTCGATGCCATAGGGATCGCCCACGAACATATGGGCCGTCATGGGCACGACCTCGATGTGCACGCCGTCCTCGTGGCCGAAGGTGAAGAGGAGGGTGCGATCCCCCTCGTGCACGGCCGCGCGGGCGGTGGGCCAGGGCCAGGCGTTCCAGGCCTCCTCGGAGCGCCAGAGGGCGTCGACGCCGGCCACCATCAGCTCCACGAGGCCCTGGCGGTCGTCGGCGGCCGGCAGGGAGCTCTGCACGCCCACGATCCAGCGGCCCGCGTCGGGGGCGAACTGCAGCAGATCGGGGTTGGTGCCGAAGCCGATGTTGAAGGGGTTGTCGGTGCCGAAGGCCGGGTGCACGGCGATGGCCATGGTGTCGGGGTTGGTGTAGGCCACGAGGGCGCGCTGCCCGTCGCTGAGCAGGCGGCCCGCGCCGCGGACGCAGGGGAAGTTGCCCTGGGCGGCGGCGGTGTCGTCATCGAGGAAGACGCACTGGCCGGGCCCGCCGTAGCGCAGGAGGGCGCCGTTGCCGATGCCCGCGGTGCTCTCGGGCTGGGGCAGGCCGCCCTCGTCCACGAGGGGCTCGGGCACGAGCTCGTCGGCCTCGCCGGTGAGCGTCACCCACGAGAGGGCCCCCTCGGGGGACTGGCCGATGACCACGAGGCGCCGCCCGAGGGCGGTGAGCTGCGGGCGCCCCTGGACGGGCAGCACCAGCGGGGCGCTCTCCGGCTCGTCGGCCTTGTAGACGGCGATGGCCTGGCCCTCGCTGCCCACGGCGATCCACGGGATGCCGTCCACGGTCAGGGCCGCCACGTAATCGGCGTCCACGGCCGCCAGCTCCAGGCCGTCGTCGGCGAAGGTGCCGTCGGGGCCCACCTGGCGCAGCCACACGGCGCCGGCCTCCACCCAGATCAGGTAGGTCGTCTCGCCGCGGACCATGGTGGCGACCTGGGCGAAGTCGGGGACGGGGCCCATGGGCATGCCGCCCGCCCCGCCCTGGCCGCCCATGCCGCCTTCGCCGCCCATGCCGCCCGCGCCGCCCATGCCGCCCGCGCCGCCCATGCCGCCTGCGCCACCGGCGCCGCCGCCCATGCCGCCCTGGCCGCCGGCGCCACCCTGGCCGCCGGCGCCACCCTGGCCGCCCTGGCCGCCCTGGCCGCCTTCGCCCGCCTGGCCGCCGGCGCCCATGAAGGCGTCGCTGCCGCCCGCGCCGCCCTGGCCCGTCGCGTCGACGGCGGCGTCCGTGGGCGTCAGATCGGTCTGGTTGCCGTCATCGCAGCCGACGGCCAGCAGGACCGCCAGGCAGCACCCGAGCGTCCGCAGGCCGAGACCCGCCATGCGCCTTGGCTCGCTGCGCGAGCCGACTGCACCCGTGGGCATGATCACTCCCCCCTCGTCTGGAATGGTGACGCGCGATCCTAGCAGGCCCGCTCCCCCGGAATCCATGCGGGCGGTCAGCCCTGCTCGGCGGCCTCGCCGACCGCCGCGCCGGCGCGGGTGCCGGGCCCCTCGATGCGCGTGCGGATGTGGTAGGGCCGCTTCCCCTGGGCCTCGTGGTACGTGCGCCCCAGCAGATCCGCCACCAGGCCGGTGCAGACGAGCTGCACGCCGACGACGATGAGCAGCACCCCCAGGAGGAGCAGCGGGCGATCGCCGATGGAGGCCCCGGTGATGATCTTCTGCAGGGCGAGCCAGAGACACATGAGGGTGCCCACGAAGCCCGTGACCAGGCCCATGAGCCCGAAGACCTGCATCGGCTTGACCAGGTACGACTGCATGAAGCGGACGACGATGAGATCGAGGACCACCCGCAGCGTGCGCCCGATGCCGTACTTGGAGGTGCCGAACTGGCGGGCCCGGTGGTTGACCTTCACCTCGAGGATGCGCGCCCCGGCCCAGCTCGCGATGGCGGGGATGAAGCGGTGCATCTCGCCGTACAGGCGCAGCTCCTGGGCCACCTCGCGGCGCATCACCTTCAGCGTGCAGCCGTAGTCATGCAGGTGCACCCGGGTGACGCGGCTGATGATGCGGTTGGCCAGGATGGACGGCAGGCGGCGGTTGATGAAGGCGTCCTTCCGGTCCGCCCGCCAGCCCGCCACCATGTCGTAGCCTTCAGCCAGCTTGCCCAGCATCATGGGAATGTCGGCCGGATCGTTCTGCAGATCGGCGTCCAGCAACGCCACGGCGTCGCCGCGGGCGGCGTCGATGCCCGCCTGCATCGCGGCCGTCTGGCCGAAGTTGCGGCGGAACGACAGGACCACCAGGGCCGGATCCTCGGCTGCCATCTGGCGCAGCACCGCGAAGCTCTGATCCCGGGAGCCATCGTCGACGCAGATGACCTCGTAGGCGAGGCCGGTCGGGTCGAGGGCGGCGTGGATCTCGGCCAGGAGCCGAGGGAGGCTCTCCTCCTCGTTGTAGACCGGGATGACGAGGGAAAGATCGAGGGCCAAGACCACCTCCGTGCGAGGGGCGGCAGCCTAGCCGGGTCGGCCCGCGATGTCACGGCTCCCACCCCGGGGGCCGGGATCGGCGGTGGGCGAGGCGTCCAGAAACTGGACGCCCTGGACGGTGTGGACACATGGTGGACGCGTTGATTGCTTGAAAATCAAGGGGTTGGGGGTGGCACGGGGATCGCTTTGGACCGGCGGGCCGGCCCGGCCAGGGTGGCGTCGCCAAGAGGTGGGTAGAGTGACGGGTGCGGGATTCTCCAGACCGATGCCTCCCCAGGCCGGGATCGGCATATACTCCCCCCCTACACGCACCTCCGGGGGGACTGGCGTGAAAGTCATGAGCAAGGTGCGTCTGCGCGTCCTGGTCACTCTGGGCTGGTTCCTGGCGCTGGCTCCAACGGGCGCGAACGCCGTCCCCGAGGGCACCCGCAACCTCCAGATCAACCAGGGCCTGCTGCGCCGGACGCCGGTCAACGTCTTCGCCCGCGCTGGCGAGCTCATCCGGTTCTGCTCCAGCGACGACGGCCACAACGACACCGCGCCCCTGTACGGCAACTGCATCGGGCCCACCGTCGACCAGGGCGGCCCCTGCGCGCCCTGCGAGGGGGCTGGCTGCGATCCGGTGGGCATCAACGGCGGCGCGCGCTGGGATCTGGAGCACCCCGTCGACCGCGGGCTCTCGGTGCTCCGGTCGCGCCGCGGCGCCGAGATTCTGCTGTCGGCCCCGACCCCCCGGGCCTGCCAGGGCGATCTGCAGTGCGACGCTGGCCAGAGCTGCCGGTCCCGGCCCGATGGCGCCGCCTGGTCGGGCGGCGAGGCGGGCTACTGCGCGTGGGCGTTCCCCGTGGAGGAAGGCCGGGGGTTCTGCAGCGCCTGGATCCCCGAGGGCAGCTTCCGGTTCCACGAGCACCGCGCCGAGGTCACCGGGCACTGGACGCTCGACTTCGTGGGCGAGCGGTACTCCATCAGCACGAACGCCGAGCCCGACCGCGACAAGGTCGTCTCGACGCGCTACTTCGAGATCGACGTCCGCCTGGCCGACGGGCGCGACGCCCCGCCGGGCCGCGTCAGCGCCCTGGCCTGGCGGTTCACCGGGCACGCCCGCGCCTACCCCTCGTGGGCCGACTTCTTCGTCGCCGCGCCCGGGCAGGTCTACGTGCTGGATCTGACGGCCCTGGCGGGCTGGCGGTGGGCCCTGGAGGCCGGGGCCACCGGGCTCGCCGGCCGGGGCTGGCGCAGCGCCTGCCTGGCGCCCGCGGCCGGGCCCGATGGGCGCTGCCCCTACACGGCGGATGAGAGCGTCCAGCAGGACCAGCCCATCGCGGCCATCGACCAGCCCTACCGCGTGTACCTGGCCTACCCGGACGCCCCCCTCGAGGCGGCGGTCGAGCCCACCCTGAGCGACCTGGTCTTCGAGGACGAGGAGGGCACGCCCACCCTCAGCCCCAACGGCGACGGGCGCCAAGACTCGGGCGTGTTCCGCTTCCGGTCCAACGTCGCCGGGACGTACAGCATCACGGTCGACACCAACGGCGATGGCCGGCTCGACGATGACGTCGACCGCGTCCTGGCCGGGGTGGCCGCCCAGGGCGAGAACAGCGTCCGCTGGGACGCCCGCGACGCCGCCGGCGTGGTGGTGCCCGCGGGGGCCTACCGGTTCCGGGTGCGGCTCTTCGCCGACGAGGCCCACATCGTGCTCTCGGACGTCGAGGACGCCTCGGCGGGCTTCGTGGTGTGGGAGACGGAGGGCCGCAACGCCCCGCGGCGGCCGAGCCGCATGTTCTGGGACGACCGGGCGGTCCGCTACGAGAACGACGCCACCCTGCGCAGCCACGGCCAGGCGCTCGTGGCCCGGGAGCGCGGCTCGCTGCTGCCCACGGATGTGCTCGGCCCGGGCATCGAGGAGGGCATTCATGAGCGGCGGCGGTTCCGCCAGGCCGCCGATCGGGTCAACCGCCAGGATCGCGCCGTCGCGTTTGACACCTGGGTCCGCGGCGCCCCGGCCGAGTCCCTGACGGCCGACTGTCGCCGCTGCGTGGGTCCCATCGACGCCATCACCATCGGCCCCATCGACGAGGTGGCCGCCGACGACACGGACGGCGACGGCCTGTCGGACCACATCGAGGGCATCTGGCGGACGGGGGTCAACACCCCCGACACCGACGGGGACGGCCTGCTGGACGGCCGCGACGAGGACCGCAACAACAACGGCGTCCTCGATCCGGGCGAGACGGATCCGCGCGACCCCGACACGGACGACGACGGCCTGGAGGACGGCCGGGAGCGCGAGCTCGGCACTGATCCCCGCTCCGCCGACACGGACGGCGACGGCCGGCCCGATGGCCAGGATGGCTGCCCGCTGCTGGCCGACGCCGGCGGCGACGCGGACGGCGATGGCATCGGCGACGCGTGCGATCCCGATGACGACAACGACGGCGTGCCGGACGGGGATGACAACTGCCCGCTCATCGCCAACCCCGATCAGGCCAACCTGGACGCCGCCCTCGGCGACGTGGCGGGGGACGCGTGCGACAGCGATCGCGACGGCGATGGGGTGCCCGACGCGCGCGACAACTGCCCGCGCCAGGGCCCGGCCGACCAGCGCGACACCAACGGCGACGGCGAGGGCGACGCCTGCGACCCCGATGACGACGGGGATGGCGTGCCGGACGGGCAGGACGACTGCCCCCTCGTCGCCAACGCCGACCAGCGCGACACCGATGGCGATGGCGAGGGGGACGCCTGCGACGAGGACGACGACGGCGACCACCTGCTGGATGTGGTGGACGTCTGCCCCCTGGTGGCCGACCCGGCCCAGCCCGACCTGGACGGCGACGGCCGCGGCGACGCCTGCGACGACGACGATGACGGGGACGGCGTCCTCGACGCCCAGGACGTCTGCCCCGCGGCGGCCGACCCGGCCCAGACCGACACCGACGGCGACGGCGACGGCGACGCCTGCGATGACGACGACGACGGGGACGGCATCCCCGACGCGCAGGACGTCTGCCCGCGCCGCGCGAACGCCAACCAGCTCAACACCGATGGCCAGCCGGATGGCGGCGACGCCTGCGACGAGGACGACGACGACGACGGCGTGCCCGATCTGGACGACGTCTGCCCGCTCATCCCCGATCCGGCCCAGCTCGACACCGATGGGGATGGCGACGGCGACGCCTGCGACGCCGACGACGATGGCGATGGCACGCTCGACGCGGCCGACAACTGCCCGACCGTGCGGACGGTGGACCAGGCGGACGCGGACGGCGACGGCATCGGGGACGCCTGCGACACCGACGACGACAACGACGGCGTGCCCGACGCCCAGGACGACTGCCCGACGGTGGCCAACCGCGACCAGCGGGACACCGACGGCGACGGCCTGGGGGACGCCTGCGACGACGATGACGATGGCGACGGCGTGCTCGACGGCGCCGACAACTGCCCGCTCACCGGCCCCGGCGACCAGACCGACACCGATGGCGACGGCCTCGGGGACGCGTGCGACGGCGACGATGACGGCGACGGCGTGATCGACGTGGCCGACGACTGCCCGCTCGTCCCCGACGCGGATCAGCAGAACACCGATGGCCAGCCGGATGGCGGCGACGCCTGCGATGGCGACGACGACGACGACGGCGTGGCCGACGCCAACGACAACTGCCCGCTCATCCCCAACGCCGATCAGCGCAACAGCGACCAGGCGGCCGACGGCGGCGATGCCTGCGACGACGACGACGACGACGACAACCGGCCTGACGCGACCGACAACTGCCCGCGCACGGCCAACCCCGGCCAGCAGGACGCCGATGGGGACGGCCTCGGTGATGCCTGCGACGCCGACGCCGATGGCGACGGGGTGGGCGACGTCGAGGACAACTGCCCCAACGACGCCAACCCCACGCAGCTCGACACGGACGGCGACGGCGACGGGGACGCCTGCGACGCCGACGACGACGGGGACACCCGGGCGGACGTCATCGACAACTGCCCGAAGGTCCGCAACCTCGACCAGAGCGACCTGGATGATGACGGCGCGGGCGACGCCTGCGACCCCGACGACGATGGCGACGGCGTGGTGGACGTGGACGACGTCTGCCCGCGCATCGCCAACGCCAACCAGCGTAATTCGGACGGCCAGCCCGACGGCGGCGACGCCTGCGACGACGACGACGACGATGACGGCGTGCTCGACGGGGCCGACGACTGCCCGCTCGTCGCCGACGCCGCCCAGGTGGACACCGACGGCGATGGCAACGGCGACGCCTGCGACGACGACGACGACGGCGACGGGGTGCCCGACGTGCGGGACCGCTGCCCGAAGGTGGCCGACCCGAACCAGCTCGACACCGATGGCGATGGCCGGGGCGACGCCTGCGACGACGACGATGACGGCGATGGGGTCGAGGACGCCCGCGACACCTGCCCCCTCATGGCGAACCTGGATCAGCGCGACACCGACGGCGATGGCCGGGGCGACGCCTGCGACGACGATGACGATGATGACGGCATCCCCGACGTGGACGACGTCTGCCCGTGGGCCATCGACCCCGATCAGGCCAACAGCGACGGCCGCCGGGATGGCGGCGACGCCTGCGACGATGACGACGACAACGACGGCGTGCCCGACGTCACCGACGACTGCCGCACGGTGGCCGACGCCCTGCAGATCGACACGGACGGCGATGGCCTGGGCGACGCGTGCGACGACGACGATGACGACGATGGCGTCCCCGACGCAGCCGACAACTGCCCGCTGACGGGCCCGGCGCGCCAGGCGGACGCCGACGGCGACGGGCGGGGGGACGTCTGCGACTCCGACAACGACGCCGACGGCGTCCCGGACGCGGACGACAACTGCCCGCTGACGGGGCCCGCCAGCCAGGCCGACCTGGATGGCGATGGCCTGGGCGATGTCTGCGACGGCGACGATGACGGCGACGGCATCCCCGACGCGGCCGACAACTGCCCCCGCACGGCCCCCGCCGACCAGACGGACACCGACGGCGACGGCCAGGGCGACGTCTGCGACCCGGATGACGACAACGACCGGGTGCTCGACGGGGCCGACAACTGCCCTCGCGCCGTGGGCCGAGGCGGCAGCCAGCTCGACCTCGATCGCGACGGCGTGGGCGACGTCTGCGACGACGATGATGATGGCGACGGCGTGGCCGACGGGGTGGACCGCTGCCCCCGGGTCGCCGACCCCGCTCAGCTCGACACGGATGGCGACGGCCTGGGCGACGCGTGTGACGACGACGATGACGACGACGGCATCGCGGACGCCGCGGATGACTGCCCGTTCGTGGCCGATCCCATCCAGCGCGACACCGATGGGGATGGCCTCGGCGACCTCTGCGACGACGACGACGACGAGGACGGCGTCCCCGACGTGATCGACGACTGCCCCGACGTCGCGGCGACGCAGGGCGATCTGGATGGCGATGGCCTCGGGGACGCCTGCGACCCCGACGACGACGGGGACGGCATCCTGGACGGCGCCGACCGCTGCCCGCGGGTGGCCGACCCCCGGCAGCTCGACACCGACGGTGATGGCATCGGCAACGCCTGCGACGACGACGACGATGGGGACGGCCTCCTCGACGTGGTCGAGGACCGCAACGGCAATGGCCGGGTCGATCCGGGCGAGACGGACCCGGCCGACGCGGACACCGACGGCGACGGCTTCGACGACCGCACCGAGGTGCTGGGCGCGCGCAGCGCCGCGAGCGCCGACGGCGATGGCGACGGCCTGCTCGACAACGAGGAGGACGTCGACGGTGACGGCCAGGTCGGCCCCGGCGAGACGGATCCGGCCGACGCCGACTCCGACGGGGGCGGCGAGCCCGACGGCTCCGAGGTCCGCAACGGCCGCAACCCCTTGAATCCAGACGATGATCGCCGCGACTTCGTGGACAGCGACGGCGACGGCCTGGCCGACTGGGAGGAGGACGTCAACCGCAACGGGCGGCGCGACGAAGACGAGACCGACCCCTTCGACCCCGACACCGACGGTGACGGCCTGGACGATGGCGTCGAGGTCGTCGGCCCCACCAACCCGCTGAACCCCGACACCGACGGCGACGACCTCCCCGACGGCATCGAGGATCGCAACCACAACCGCACGTTCGATCCCGACGAGACGAACCCGCGCGATCCCGACACCGACGAGGACCGGCTCCTCGATGGCCTGGAGGATCGCAACCGCGACGGCATCTACCAGGCCGACGAGACGGACCCCCGGCGGCCCGACACCGACCGCGACGGCCTGTCGGATGGCCGTGAGGACGCCAATCGTAACGGCCGCGTGGACATCGGCGAGACGGATCCCCGCCGGGCCGACACCGACGGGGACGGCCTGCTGGACGCTGAGGAAGATCGCGACCAGGACGGCACGGTCGACGTGGGCGAGACCGATCCTCGCAACCCCGACACCGACGGCGATGGCCTGCCCGACGGCCGCGAGGACCTCAACCGCGATGGCATGGTCAGCCCCCGCGAGACGAGCGCCCTCGACGCGGACAGCGACGACGGCGGCGAGTCCGACGGGGACGAGGTGGCCGCCGGCCGCAACCCCCTGGATCGCCTCGACGATCGCCTGCCCTTCGCCGACCGGGACCGTGACGGCCTGGCCGACTGGGAGGAGGACCGCGACCGGGACGACTTCGTCGACGTGGGCGAGACCAACCCCCGCGACCCCGACACCGACAACGATGGCATCGACGATGGCGTCGAGGTGCGGGGCGGGCGGACCAGCCCCTTCAACCGCGACACCGACGACGACGGCCTCCTGGACGGCCAGGAGGACCTCAACGGCAACGGCATCATGGAGCCGGGCGAGACGGATCCCACCAACCCCGACACCGACGGCGATGGCATCCGGGACGGCGACGAGGACTTCGACCGCGATGGCTTCCGCGACGCGGACGAGACCGATCCCCTCAACCCCGACACGGACGGCGACGGCCTGCTGGACGGGGCGGAGATCGCGACCGACGCCCTCGACCCCGACTCCGACGACGACGGCCTGCCCGACGGCCTCGAGGTGGCCGGCCCCACGAACGAGCTGGAGCCGGACAGCGATGGCGATGGCCTGCTGGATGGCCAGGAGGACCGCAACGGCAACGGCCGCCTCGACCCGGGCGAGACGGAGCCGATGGACGCCGACACCGATGATGACGGCCTGCTCGACGGCGCCGAGGACGCCAACCGCAACGGGCGGCTGGACCCGGGCGAGAGCAGCCCGCTCAACCGCGACACCGACGGCGATGGCCTGAGCGACGCCATCGAGGATCGCAACCGCGACGGCCGCCGCGACCCGACCGAGACCTACCCCGACCGGGCCGACACCGACGGCGACGGCCTGGCCGATGGCGTCGAGGACGTCGACCACGACGGCGTCGTGGACGCCGGCGAGACGGATCCCCGCCGGGCGGACACCGATGGAGACGGCCTCCCCGATGGCGCCGAGGACCGCAACGGCAACCACGTGCTGGACGCCGGCGAGACGAACCCGCTGGTGGCCGACACCGACGGGGATGGCCTGCCCGACGGCATCGAGGTGGCGGGCCAGACGGATCCGCGGCGCGCCGACACCGACGGCGACGGCCTGCCCGACGGCTTCGAGGACGCCAACCACGACGGCGTCGTCCAGGCGAACGAGACCGACCCGACCCGGGCCGACACCGACGGGGACGGCATCCCCGATGGCGTCGAGGACGCCGATCGCGATGGCATCCGCGACCCCGGCGAGACGGATCCCCGGGTGGCCGACACCGACGGCGATGGCATCCCCGATGGCGTGGAGGATCGCGACGGCGACGGCGTCGTCGATGACGGCGAGACGGATCCGCTCCTCGCCGACTCCGACGGCGATGGCCTGACCGACGAGGTCGAGCGGGCGGGCGGCACCGACCCGCGCGACGCCGACACGGACGGCGACGGCGTCCCCGACGGGGCCGAGGACGCCAACCGCGACGGCATCCTCCAGGAAGACGAGCTCGATCCGCGCGACCCCGACTCCGACGACGACGGCATCCCCGACGGCGTGGAGGACGCCGATCACAGCGGCCACCGCAACGGCGTGGAGACCGACGCCCTCAACCCCGACACGGACGGCGACGGCCTGCCCGATGGCGTCGAGGACGCCAACCAGGACGGCGTCCGCGACGGGGGCGAGACGAGCCCGCTCCGCGCGGACACCGACGGCGACGGCCTGCCGGACGGCGTGGAGGATCGGGACCGGGACGGCCTCTTCAGCGGTGGCGAGACCAGCCCCATCGAGCCCGACACCGATCACGACGGCCTGCTGGACGGGGTGGAGGACGCCAACGCCAACGGCCACGTCGACGTGGGCGAGACGGATCCCCGGCGGGCCGACACCGATGGCGGGGGCGTGGCGGATGGCGCCGAGGTGCGCCTCGGGACCGATCCCCTCGACGCCGCGGACGATCCGGCCGACTTCGCCGACCAGGACGGGGACGGCCTGGCGGACGCGGCCGAAGATCTCAATGGAAACGGGCAGTTGGATGCGGGTGAGACCGATCCCGCCCGGGCGGACACCGATGGTGACGGCCTGCCCGACGGCGTCGAGGTGGGCGGCCGGACGAACCCGCGCCTGGCCGACTCCGACAGCGACGGCCTGCCCGATGGGCGGGAGGACCGCAACCACAACGGCGTGCTCGACGCGGGCGAGACCGATCCCGCCGTGGCCGACACGGATGGCGATGGCCTGCGCGACGGCCAGGAAGACGCCGACCACGACGGCGAGCGGGACGCCAACGAGACGGACCCGCGGGCCGTGGACACCGACGGTGACGGCCTCAACGACGGCAACGAGGACGTGAACCGCAACGGCGTCGTGGATCCCGACGAGACGGATCCGCGGCGGGCCGACACCGACGGCGACGGCCTGGTCGACAGCGTCGAGGACGCCGACCGCGATGGGAACCTCGACGCGGGCGAGACGGATCCGCGGCGGGCCGATACCGACGACGACGGCCTCGACGACCGCCTGGAGCGCGAGACGCTGACCAACCCGCGCCTGGCCGACACCGACGGCGACGGCCTCGCCGATGGCGTCGAGGACGCGAACCGGGACGGTCGGCTCGACCCGGACGAGACGGACCCGCGGGTGGCCGACACCGACGGGGGCGGCGAGTCCGACCGCGCCGAGATCGAGGGGGGCCGCAACCCCCGGTACCGCCTGGACGATCAGGTGCCCTTCCGCGACAGCGATGGGGACGGCCTGGCCGACTTCGCCGAGGACCTGAACCGCAACGGCGTGCTGGATCCGGGCGAGACGGATCCTCGGCAGGTGGACACCGATCAGGACGCGCTGCCCGACGCCGTCGAGGTGGGCGGCGCGACGGATCCCCAGAACCCCGACACCGACGGCGACGGCCTCAACGACGGCATCGAGGACGGCAACCGGGATGGGCGCGTCGACCGCCGCGAGACGGACCCGACCATCGCGGACACGGACGGCGACGGCGTGAACGACGGCGCGGAAGACACCAACCGCAACGGCCGCTTCGACGACGGCGAGACGAACCCGCTGGAGCCCGACAGCGACCGCGACGGCCTGCTCGACGGCCAGGAGGACGCCAACGGCAACGGCGTCCGCGACGAGGGCGAGACGGATCCGCGCCTGGCGGACAGCGACGGGGACGGCATCCCCGATGGCCTGGAGGATCGCAACCGCAACGGCCAGGTGGATCCGGGCGAGACGGATCCGCGGCTGGCCGACAGCGACGGCGACGGCGTCCCCGACGGCGCGGAGGACCGCAACCGCGATGGCCGCATCGTGGACGGCGAGACGGACCCGCGGCTGGCGGACAGCGACGGTGACGGGCTGCCGGACGGCGTCGAGGACGTCAACCGCAACGGCCGCTTCGACGCCGGCGAGACGGACGCGCGCCGGGCCGACACCGACGGCGACGGGCTGCCCGACGGCGTCGAGGACCGCAACGCCAACGGCCGCCTGGACGAGGGCGAGACGGACCCGCGCGACCCGGACAGCGATGGCGATGGCCTCGTGGACGGGGCCGAGGACCGCGACCACGACGGGGTCATCGACGCCGGCGAGACGAACCCGCGGGATCCCGACAGCGACGCCGACGGCCTGCAGGACGGGGTCGAGGACGCCAACGCGAACGGCCGGGTCGAGCCCGGGGAGACCGACCCCCGCGACCGGGACACCGACGATGACCTGCTGCTCGATGGCATCGAGGATCGGGATGGCTCCGGCCGCGTCGATCCCGGCGAGACGGATCCCCTCTCCGACGACACCGACGGCGACGGCCTGCTCGACGGCGTGGAAGACCAGAACGGCAACGGCGCGCGGGAGAACAACGAGACGAACCCGCTGGTGGCCGACTCGGACGGCGACGGCCTGCTGGACGGCGAGGAGGACACCGATCAGGACGGGCGCTTCGACGTGGGGGAGACGGACCCGCGCGACCCCGACACCGACGGTGGCGGCGAGCCCGATGGCAACGAGGTCCGCAACGGCCGCGACCCGCTCGACCCGACCGACGATGGGCTGCCCTTCCTCGACTTCGACGAGGACGGCCTGGCTGACTGGCAGGAGGATCTCAACCGTGACGGCAACGTCGATCCGGGCGAGACGAACCCGCGCAACCCGGACACCGACGGCGATGGGCTGGTGGATGGCGAAGAGGCCCTGCGCGACCCGCCCACCGACCCGCTCAACCCCGACACCGATGGGGATGGCGTGCCGGACGGGGCCGAGGTCGAGGGGGCCAACCCGACGGATCCGCTGGTGGCCGACACCGACCGCGACGGGCTGCTGGACGGGGAGGAGGACTTCGACCACGACGGCGCGCTCGACGTGGGCGAGACCAACCCGAACCGCCGCGACACCGACGGCGACGGCCTCATCGACGGCCGCGAGGGGCGCATCGATCCGGCTACCGGGCGGGTCGAGGGGGCGGGGCGGACGGATCCGCGTGTGCCGGACTCCGATGGCGATGGCCTGACCGATGGCGCCGAGGACCTGGACGGCGATGGCGTCGTGGACCCCACGGAGACCGACCCGACCCGGGCGGACACCGACGGGGGCGGCGAGCCCGACGGCGCCGAGGTGCGCAACGGCCGCAACCCCTTGAATCCTCTGGATGATCGCCTGCCGTTCGTCGACACCGACCAGGACGGCCTCGACGATGGGGTCGAGGATCGCAACCGCAATGGCATCGTCGATGACGACGAGACCGACCCGACGCGGGCCGACACCGACGGCGATGGCCTGCCCGACGGGGTGGAGGTGAACGGCGCCAACCAGACGGACCCGCGCCTGCCCGACTCGGACGGGGACGGCCTGGAGGACGGCCTGGAGGACCGCAACCGCAACGGCCGGGTCGACCAGGGCGAGACGGACCCGAACGACCGGGACAGCGACGACGACGGCCTCACCGATGGGGAGGAGGACGCCAACCAGAACGGCAGCGTCGACCGGGGCGAGACGGATCCGGTCAACGACGACAGCGACGGCGACGGCCTCGTCGACGGCGTCGAGGTGCTGGGGGGCAACCCGACCGATCCCATCCGGGCCGACAGCGACTCCGACGGCCTGGTGGACGGCCGCGAGGACGCCAACCACAACGGGCGGGTCGACCAGGGCGAGTCGGATCCCCAGGATCCCGACACCGATGGGGGTGGCGAGGGGGACGGCGCCGAGGTCGCGGCCGGGCGGGATCCCCTGGACCCGCGGGATGATCAGGAGGCGCCCGATCAGGACGGCGACGGCCTGTCGGATGTGCTCGAGCTGGAGACCGGCACCGACCCGATGGATCCCGACACCGACGGGGACGGCGTCCCCGATGGCGTGGAGGACCTCGACCTCGACGGCGTGCGGGACCCGGACGAGATGGACCCCCGCGAGCCCGACACCGACCAGGACGGCCTGCTCGATGGCGTCGAGGACCAGAACCACGACGGGGTGCGCAACGAGGGCGAGACCAACCCCCTGGAGGAGGACACCGACTTCGACGGCATCTTCGACGGGGTGGAGGATGCGAACCACGACGGCGTCTTCGACGAGGACACCGAGACGGACGCGCGGCGGGCGGACACGGACGGTGACCGGCTGGACGACGGCGCCGAGGACCGCAACCGCAACGGCCGGCTCGACCCGGGCGAGACGGATCCCCGCAACCCCGACACCGACGGGGACGGGCTGCAGGACGGCGTCGATGATGATCCGCTGGTGCCCACCGAGCGGGCCGATGGTGGCCCGACGGCGCTGAGCGGCACCTCACCGGCGGACTGCACGCTGAGCGCGCCGGACGGGGGCTTCGGCTGGCTGGTCCTGCTGGGGGTGGCCGTGTTGCTGCGCCGGCGGCGCCGCGACCCCTGACATCCCCGCGGGGGCCTGCCGCGGCAGGGCCCCCGACTCCAGCTTGTCGAGGAGCTCCGCGGGCTTCTGCCCCATCGTCACCCCGCAGGTGCCCCGCCCGGCCTCCCGGCCGGGGGTGCCTCCAGGCGGGGGGCCTCCAGGTCGCCCGGCCCGCCTGGAGGGCGTCCGTCGGCCCTCCCTGAGGCCACCTTCAACCTTCTGAGGACGGGTCCCTCAGGAGCGCGACCAGCTCGGCGGGCTCGGTGACCGGCAGGTCGCAGGCGGTGCCGCGGCAGTGCCAGGCGGTCGGGCGACCTCCGAGCGCCGTGCGCCCCTCGAAGGCCGGCACGGCGGCCGCGAGGGGGCCGTCGGCGGGGCCGAAGAGGACGACGGTGTCTGGGCCACCCGCTTCGGCGCAGGCGGCCAGGAGCGCGGTGGGCGGGGTGGCGTCGGGGGTGACGATGATGACGAGCTGGTCGCCGGCGTGCAGGGCGTGCAGGGCGCACAGCAGGCGCGGCGCGGCCATGGGGACGCGCTGGGCCAGCGTGGCGACGGCCTGCACGGCGGCGGCGGCCTGCCGCTGCAGCGCCGCGTCGCCGGTGATGGCGGCCAGGCGCAGGGCGACCTGGGCGCCCAGGGCGTTGCCGCTGGGCTCGGCCCCGTCCTGGTCGGGCTTCTCCCGGAAGGCGAGGCGCTCGGCGTCGTCCGGGGTGCGGAACCAGCCGCCGGCGTCGTCCGCGAAGTGCTTGTTCATCAAGGAGAAAATGGCCTGGGCTTCGACGAGCCAGCGAACCTCGCCCGTCGCCTCCAGCAGGTCGAGGAGGCCGAGGGCCAGGGCCGCGTAGTCGTCCAGCACGCCGCCCGGGCCGGGCTGGCCGTCGCGCCAGCTTCGGTAGAGGCGCCCACGGGCGTCGCGCAGGTGGGTGAGGGCGAAGTCGGCGGCCGCGCGGGCGCGCTCCGTCCAGGCGGGGGCCTCCAGCAGGCGGCCGGCCTGGGCGAAGGCGCTGATGGCGAGGCCGTTCCAGGCGGTGATGACCTTGTCGTCGAGCGCGGGCGCGGGCCGCGTGGCGCGGACGGCCTGGAGGCGGGGCCGCAGCGTCTGCCAGCGGGCGAGGTCGGCGCCCTCGAGGGGGGCCTGGAGGTGCAGGACGCTGCGGCCGTCGAGGTGGCCGGCCGCGTCGACGCCGAAGAGGCGGTTCACGAAGGCGCCGTCGGTGGGGCCCAGGGCGGCGACGATCTCGTCGGGCGTCCAGGTGGCGAAGAGGCCCTCGTGCAGGTGGCCCGCCGCGTCGCGGCTGTCGGCGTCGGTGGCCGAGGAGAAGCCGCCCGCGGGCTGGCCCATGGGGCCGGCCATCCAGGCCAGGACGTCCTCGGCCACGCCGCGCCAGCGCGGGTCGCCGGTGGCCTGGTAGGCGGCCAGGCACGTCGAAGCCAGCTGGGCGTTGTCGTAGAGCATCTTCTCGAAGTGGGGCACCCGCCACTCGGCGTCCGTGCTGTAGCGCGCGAAGCCGCCCTCCAGGTGATCGTACAGGCCCCCGAGGGCCATCTTGTCCAGCGTCCGCTCGACGGCCTCCAGGGCCGCGGGGGCGCGCCGGCCCACCCGCAGCAGCAGGTCGAGCACGCTGGGCCGGGGGAACTTCGGGGCGCGGCCGAAGCCGCCGTGGACGGCGTCGTGGTGGGCCAGGAAGGCGCGCGCCGCCGTCCACACCAGCTCGGGCCCGGGGAGGGCCTTCGCCGGCTCGGGGCGCTCGGCCATCGCCTCGATGGCGGCGTCGCCCTGGGCCTGGAAGGCCGGGTCCGCCCAGATCTCGGCCAGGCCCTCGATGAGGGTGAGCAGGCCGCGCATCCCGGGCCGGTCGCCGTCCCGCGCGGGGAAGTAGGTGCCCCCGAAGAGGGGCCGGCCCTCGGGCGTGAGCCAGACCGTCATCGGCCAGCCGCCCCGGCCGGTGGTGAGCTGGACGAAGCTCATGTAGACGGCGTCCACATCGGGCCGCTCCTCGCGATCGACCTTCACGGGGACGGTGTGGGCGTTGAGGGCCGCCGCCACCTCGGCGTCTTCGAACGACTCGTGCTCCATCACATGGCACCAGTGGCAGGTGCTGTAGCCCACGCTCAGGAAGACGGGCACCCCGCGCTGCCGCGCCTCGGCGAAGGCCTCGGGTCCCCACGTCCGCCAGTCGACGGGGTTGTACGCGTGCTGGCGCAGGTAGGGGCTGGAGGCGTGGAGGAGGGCGTTCGGGCGTCGCGGCGCCCCCTCGCCAGCTCGACCGCCGGCCGGGTCGCGGGCATCGCTCATGGGCACCTCCTCGCCGCGCGCGCGGCGGCCTCGCGATTCAACCCCGTTCTGCCGCGCTGTGATAGGGTTCGTCCACCATGCGCACCCTCGCCTTCACCACCGCCCTCGCCCTGGTCACCGGTCTGGTCACCGGCTGCGCCGAGGTGGACGTCCCGCTGGACGGCGATCCGCAGGTGAAGGCCGAGGACGCCCTCGTCGCCGTCGTCGGCCCGGACGGCCTCGTGGGCCCGGGCGCAGGCGGTGCCGGGGGCCAGGCGGGCCAGGGGGGTGGCGGCCCAGGCGGCGCGGGGGGTGAGGGCCCCGTCGGCGGCGCGGGCGGGGCAGCGGGCGGCGAGGGCGGCTGTGCCCCCGGCGCTCGCCTCGGCCTCTGCAGCGTCTGCGACGCGAGCGGCGAGCCCAGCGTCCCGACGTCGGACGACGCCTGCCCCGACGTGGACTGCGGCCAGGAGGCCCGGTACGCGCGCACGGAGCTCGCCGATGGCGTCGTCGTCTGCACCGCCACCCAGGCCAGCATCCGGCCGGGGGTGCCGCGCTGCCTCGCCCCCGACCTGTGCCAGACCGATCCCGCGGTGCTCTGCGGGCCACCCACCGCCGAGGAGGTGGCCCGGGCGGACGGCTGCCAGGCGCTCCAGGGCTGCGAGGGGGCCACCCCGCCGAGCCTGCAGGCGGCCCCCGACGGCGCCCAGTGCAACACCTTCGGCACGTGCCAGGCCGGGACGTGCTCGGTGAGCCCCGCCTGCGGCGCCTTCGCCGGCCCCAGCACCGTCCGCTACTGCCAGGAGGGCGTCGACGGCGCCAACACCTTCTGCGAGTTCTTCGTCGACGGCCCCAACGGCAACAGCACCTGCGACCAGTTCTGCCAGTCCTTCGGCACCTTCTGCCTGGCCGCCTTCCGCGACCGGAACAACACCTGCGAGCCCGAGGGCGGCGCCCGGTGCGACGAGGGCTTCGACGACCAGATCTGCCGCTGCGTCCTGCCCTGACGCTCGCCGCCCGGCAGCCCCCACGCTCGCCAGCGCGACCCCCTCAGCCCCCGTGGTGCCGGCGCCTCAGCCCGGCGAGGCCGGCCCGTAGCGCTTGGCCTCGTCGAAGCGCTGCGGCAGCGCCCGGCCGGCGGCCAGGGCGTCGAGGCTGCGCTGCAGGCAGAAGAGCAGGAGTTGCACCCGCTGGCCCAGGGCGGCGAGGCGCTCGGGGCGGCTGGCCCAGGCGGCCTGCTTGAGCGCCAGGATGGAGAGGCGGTCGAGGAGCTGGCCCACCGACTCGGAGTTCACGACGACCCCGGGGGTGTCGAGGCCGGCGGTGGGGCGATACCAGGCGTCCACCGCCTGATCGAGGGCCGCGACGGCGGCGTGGCGGGCGAGGTTCGTCGCGTCGATGGACCGCTTCAAGCCGGCCAGGGCGTCGCTCGACGTGGCCGCCCGGGCGGCGTCCTCCAGGTCCCAAAGTGCAGTGTTTTCAACGTGTAACGCCCGCAGCAGGGGGGCGGATGGGCCGCGCTGCAGGGCCTCCCACCAGGCCTGGGCCGAGGGGGGTGGCGAGAAATCGACAGGGGAGATCGGCACGACCATTTTTTTTGTTTGCTTCGCGTCGAGAGCGCCGGTATAAGACCCGTCCATACCGACTGCGGAGTCGTAGTTCAGTCGGTTAGAACGCCGGCCTGTCAAGCCGGAGGCCGCGGGTTCAAGTCCCGTCGACTCCGCCAGAAAGCCCCGAGAGTTCTGCTCTCGGGGCTTTTTTTTGCCCCGAATCCGGGGCAAGGGGGGTGGGCCCGGGAGGCGCCCGCCCCCCGGCCGATCAGCCGACCTGGTCCCAGCGGTCGATGAGCTCGCCCATCACGGCCTTGTTGACCGTCCGGGGCTTGGCGCCCTGGCCGGGGCCGACGAGGCCATCCCGCTCCATCTGGTCCACGATGCGCGCCGCCCGGTTGTAGCCGAGGGACAGGCGCCGCTGCAGGTGGCTGGTGCTCGCCCGGCCGTCCCGGAACACGCAGCGCACGGCCTCCTCGTACATCGGATCCTCGGCGCCGTCGCCCTCGGGATCGTCGTCGCCCTCCTCCGGCGTCTCGAGGACGGAGGGGTCGAGGTACTGGGGCTCGCGCTGCGCCTTGATGAAGTCGACGATCTTGCCGATCTCCTCCTCGGACACGAACGAGCCGTGCACGCGGTCGAGCCGCGAGGTGCCGGGGGGCATGTAGAGCATGTCGCCGTTGCCGAGCAGGTGCTCGGCGCCGTTGGTCGACAGGATGGTGCGGCTGTCGATGCCCGACGACACCCGGAAGGCCATGCGCGTCGGGAAGTTGGCCTTGATCACGCCGGTGATGACGTCCGTCGACGGGCGCTGGGTGGCCAGGATGAGGTGGATGCCGGCCGCGCGCGCCTTCTGGGCGATGCGGGCCACGCAGTACTCCACCTCCTTGCCGGCGACCATCATGAGGTCGGCGAACTCGTCGATGACCACCACGATGTAGGGCATGCGGTCCGGCTCCTCGCCCAGGGGGGCCGAGAAGTCGGGCACGTCCTCGCGCTCGCCGGCGAGCCAGCGGTCGAGGGCGCGGTTGTAGCCGCGGATGTTGCGGACGCCCGCGTCCTTCATCACCTCGTAGCGCCGATCCATCTCCTGCACCGCCCAGTTCAGGGCGGCCGCGGCCTTCTTGGGGTCGGTGACCACGGGCAGCAGCAGGTGGGGGATGCCCTCGTAGACGCTGAGCTCCAGCATCTTGGGGTCCACCATGATGAAGCGCACCTCGTCGGGGGTGGCGTGGTACAGCAGGCTGGTGATCATGCCGTTGACCCCCACCGACTTGCCGGAGCCGGTGGTGCCGGCGACGAGCAGGTGGGGCATCTTGGCCAGGTCGGTGAAGACCGGGTTGCCGTGGATGTCCTTGCCCAGGGCCATCGGCAGGGCGTGCTTCTTGTCGCGGAACGCCGGCGACCCGATGATCTCCTGCAGGAACACCATCTCGCGCTTCGCGTTGGGCACCTCGAAGCCCACCACGCCCTTGCCGGGGATGGGGGCGACGATGCGGACCTTGATGGCCTTGAGGGCCATGGCCAGGTCGTCAGCCAGGCTGGCGATGCGGCTGATGCGCACGCCCGGGGCCGGCTCGAACTCGAACATCGTCACGACGGGGCCGGGGTGGATCTCGGTGACCCGCCCATCGATCTTGAAGGTGCGCAGGGCCTCCACCAGCCGGTCGGCCTGAGCCTGGAGGCGCTCGGGATCGACCTCGATCTCCTCCGTCCGCTGGAAGTCGAGGAAGCGCAGCGGCGGCATCACGTAGTCAGCCGCGGCCCGGTCCCCGGCGAGGGGGAAGTCGAGCTGCAGGGGCGTCGGGGCGTGCGTCCGCCGGTGCACCACGGGCGGCGCCGAGACGGCCGGGGCGAAGAGCGTGTCGTTCTCGGCGAGGCGGCGCTCGTCCTCGAGCGGGGCCTCCACCTCCACCACCAGGGCGTCGGCGTCCAGCACGGGCTGCAGCGTCGTCGGCGCGTCCTCCTGGACGGGGGCGCGGCGGCGCGACCGGCTGGGCTTCGGCTCGGGGGCGGGGGCCTCGGCGACGGCCGCGCGGCGCTCGGGGGCGGGGGCCTCGTCCCCCAGGCGGAACGCGCCCGTGGGCCGGGCGCCCGGCAGATCGCCGAGCTGGAACCCGCCCGTGTCGAGGGGGCGATCCACCCGCGGCTTCGCGCTCTTGGGCAGGCGCAGGCGCCAGCCCTTCGGGTTCGTCTCGGCCTTCGCCTCGGCCACCGGCTCGTCGGCCTCGACCACCGGCGCCTCGACGGCCGGCGCGCGCTCCTTGCGGGCCGCCCGGGCGTCCTCGCGGGCCTGGGCGCGGGCCGCCGCGGCCTCGGCCTTGCGGCGGGCGTTCTCCTCGCGGATGGCGTGGTGCTTCGCCTTCAGCTCGCTGCGGCGGATGCGCCAGTTCTTGAAGCGGTCGCTGAGCTTGCCCTGGACGTTGCCGGCCAGGTTGCCCGCGCCCTTGCGGGCCTCCTCGGAGGCGTCGCGGGCCTTGCGGGCGAGGGGCGCGGCGGCCTTGCCGGCGAGCGACACCAGGCTGATGCGCGTCGTGACGATGAACGTCAGCGCGATGACCGCATAGACCATGATGTACGCGCCGGTGCGGCCGAAGAGGGCCTGCAGGATCTCGGCGCCGTACGAGCCGATGAACCCGCCCGCCTGGTGGCCGAGCACGGCCTGGCCCTGCATCCACAGGTGCGCGGCCATGGCGCCGAAGAACACGAGCACGGGGTAGCCGATGGCGTCGGCGACGCGCAGCTTGATGGGGCGGCCGGTGACGAAGCAGACGCCCGGCAGGGCCAGGGTGACCGGCAGCAGGAACGCCGCGGCGCCGAAGATGTAGAGGAGGACGTCGGCGACGAACGCGCCGACCGGGCCGATGAGGTTGCGGGCCTGGCCCGTCATGGCGGCCTGGCCGTTGGAGGCCACGTCGTCGAGGTGGAAGGAGGCCAGCGCCAGCATGAGGCACAGGCTGGCGGCGAGGATGCCGATGCCGACGACCTCGTTCTTCAGGCCGGTCTCCGGGACCGCCTCGACCTTCTCGACGGCCTTGGTGGCCCGGGTGGAGCGCGTCTTGCGGGGCGCGGCCGCAGGCTTGCTGGTGGTCGTGCGACCTTCGCTGCTGCGGGGCGTCCGGCTCGTCTTCTTCGTCTCTGTCGCCACCGCTTGTGCCATCGTCGGCTCCTTCACTCGGAACCGACATTGTAGTTGGGTGTGAGCGATAATCAACAAACCGGCCAGTTCCGGTCTGGGCCTGCTTCTACAGCACCCACGCGGGTTTGGCCAGCGCCGGTTCATGGACGGCTTTCAGAATCGACATTTGCGATGCGATTCAGGCCGATGGCTGATCGAGCTCGCGGAGGGGGTAGGTGGACAGGCCGACGCGCCGGCCATCGGGGTCGCGCAGGTACAGGGTGAAGGCCGTCTCGCCGTCCAGCCGCACCCCGGCGGCGGCCAGCCGGGCCCGCAGCCGGGCCTGCGTCGGGGCGTCCACGGCCAGGGCCAGCAGGTGCAGATCGCCCTCGGCCACGCCCGGCTCGCCCGGCTCGGCCCGCTCGATCATCAGCACCGCGTCCTCCAGGCCGAGCCAGATGGAGCGGGGGAGCTGGCGTCGCACCACGGGCAGGTCGAGCATCGACGTGTAGAAGGCGGCCAGCGCCTCGGGGTCGGCCGTGCGCAGGGCGATGTGGTGCACCTTCACGGGGCGTCCTCCTCGTCGGCGAAGGAGAGCGCAGCCTCGACGCTGACCACGGCCAGGCCCCCAGCGGTCGTCGGCGTGCGGGCCAGCACCGCTGCCAGGGCCTCCCGGGCGGCGGCCTTCACCGCGCCGCGCTCGAAGAAGGCCTCGGCGAGGCCCCGCAGCGCCGGGAGCGACCGCGCCGTGCCCACGGCCCCGAGGCGCGTCGCGACGGCGGCCCGCGCCACCGGGCCGGCCCCGGGCAGCACGGCCAGCAGATCCACCTCCCCCAGCGCCGCGGCCTGGCCGGCGTCGGCCTCGATCCAGCGGCGCGCGAGGCCCAGCCCCAGCTCCCGCGCCGTGCCCGCCAGCAGGCCGCGCGCGAGCGACCACGGCGGGGCCCCGGTGCCGCCCGCCAGCCGGTCGCCGAGCGCCTCGAGCAGCGCCGCCTGCAGGCGGGGCTCGCTCTCCGCCTCCGCCCGCCGCAGCAGGTTGGGCCCCACCCGGTCCGTGGGCAGCGAGAGCCGCGTGACGAGGTCGACCGCGAAGCCCACCCACGCGCTGAGCACCGCCGGGCGCTCGCAGACGAGGGCCCCCTGCAGGCGCCCGCCCTTCACGGTGAGGCCGGCGTTCAGGGCGTCGGTGAGGCGCTTGCGCGTGCCGGGGTTGAGGGCGGCCAGCACCCAGGCCGGGTCGCCGCGGACCTCGGCGAGGGCGTCGAAGGCCTCGTCCCAGGTGCGCACGTCGCCGGGGCCGAACGTCCGCCGGATGACCCCGCGCTCGCCCTCCAGCCGCACCAGCAGGTCGCGCGGCACGCCGGGGTGGGTGGCGGTGAGCTGGAACCGGGGGCCGTCGTCGAACTCGAGGTGGGCCTCGACGCGGGCGCGGCGCACGAGGTGCGTGACCCCGAAGCCGGGGCCCGGCAAGAGGCGCAGGCCGGCCTTCGTGAGGTCGGCGCGCCAGGTCCGGCGGAGGGTGTCGGTGGCCTGGCGGCTCATGGCGAGGATCGCCGCCGCCGCCGGATCAGAGGCGGTGGATGGTGCAGTCGCCGTCGTCGTTGACGCGGAGCTGGACGCGGCGGTCGCCGAACCAGCCCTCGCGCACGAGGGAGATGCAGCTCTCGCCGAACTCGCTCACGCCCCAGCCCTGGGCGAGGAAGTTCTCGACGGGCTCGCGGAGGCTGGGGTCCAGGCGGCGCGTGATGAAGCCGTAAGCCACCTTCTCCGCCGCGTCGTTCATCTGCTTGCTGAACATGGCCATGGGTCGCTCCTGTCTTCCAAGAAGGCGCGGAGATTTCTTCGGATCAGCCCCGCCTGTCAAGGGTCCGTTCGCAAGTGCCCGAAATGGATGGCTATTCGGCTTGTGTGAGGATGGCGGATATCCGCCCACCTGTGGGCGCGAGCAAGTGGACGCGGCCGCCTTCGGCCGTCAGACAGCCGTCCCCGGCCGTGATCTCGGCGCGCAGGCGGTCGGTGAAGAGGGCGTCGGGGACGCGCAGGGTCGAGGTGCCGCCCGGCTCGGCGTCGAAGCTCAGCGTCAGCGTGCGGGTGGCCGGGTCGTACTCGAACGCGAGGCCGGCGCCGGCGATGGCCTCGGGGTAGGGGCGGGCCAGGGCGCGGGCCGTCGGCGCCTCGCCGCGGGCGGGGTGGTAGATGCTCATGCCCTCGCCGTTCCAGTCGTCGGCGGTGGCCGAGTACTCCCAGAGGGTGCCATGCAGGCCGAGGGCGTCGAGGGCCGCCTGGTGCTCGGCCACATAGCCCTCCGCGCCCGGCGCCGCGCCCGGGATGCCGTACTCGCCCAGCAGCACGGGCACGCCCCAGGCCTGGCCCACGTCGGCCCAGCGCCCGAGCGGCTCCACGAAGCCCCCGACCCCGCTCCACATGCCGCGCAGGATGACCCCCGCGTCGTAGAAGTGCGGCGCGAAGACCAGGCCGGTGGCGGCGGGCCGCGGCAGAGCCGTGCGGGCGGTGATGGCCTCGGTGCCGGTGCTGTCGACGAAGACGAGGGCGTCGGGGGCCACGGCGTGCACGACGTCGGCCAGCTCGGCGTAGAACGGCGCCAGGACGTCGCGGGCCCAGGCGGCGGGATCGGCGGTGCCCCAGCCCGGCTCGTTGATGATCTCGAAGCCGATGACGTTGGGCTCGGCCCAGAGCCGCGTCGCCATCGTCGTCCACATGGCCCGGAAGGCGTCGCGCAGGCCGTCCTCGTTGGCCCAGAAGCGGTCGTAGGCGAGCTGCACCTGCGGGTCGCTCAGGTAGCCGGTGAACCAGGTGGTGCAGTCGGGCGGCGTGGTGTAGTCGGCGTCGGGCAGCGCCCAGTCGGGGAAGCCATCGCCGCAGAAGACCCGGTGGAACACATCCTGGTGGAAGTCGACGATCACGCGGATGTCGCGCTCGCCGAGGGCCCGCACCAGGTCGATGTACCGCCGAAGCCAGGCCTCGTCGAGCTGCCCGCGGGTGGGCTCCAGGGCCTCCCAGGTGAAGGGGACGCGGGCGACGTTCAGGCCCCACGCGCGGGCGCGCTCGGCGTAGGCGGCGACGGCCTCGTCGAAGGGCGGGGCGTCGGCCTGGTCGGGCCGCGCCGACTCGGCGAACGGGAAGGGCAGGAACGGCGGGAGCTTGCTGCGGCCGCCCGCGTTCACGCCCCGCAGCAGCACCTGGCGGCCGGCGGCGTCGATGAGCGCCGTGCCCGACGCCCGCAGGCGCCGGTGGGCGAGCGTCGGGGCGGTCGCGACGCAGGCGCCCTGCCCGCCGGCCTGCGCCTCGTCCGCGTCGTCACAGGCCCCGAGGCAGAGCGCCATCCCCAGCCAGGCCCATCGGCGCATGCGTCCTCCTCGTGCCGGGCCGCCCCGGCGCCTGGCCCGACGCCGTGCACCGTCGGGGGTACTGGTCACCGGGCGATTCGTTCATACTCCACCTTTCACGCGTGCGAGGAGGATCATCTGCGCGTGGCCTGGCTCTTCCGGATCGAGGGCGACGTCGACCCCGCGCTGCGTGAGGCGCTGGGGGCCGCGGTGGCGCCGCCGGGCGCCGAGCATGATCCGGCCGCGCCCGTCCTCCTGGCCGGGCCGGACGCCGAGGCCCGCGTGGCCGCCTGCACCGGGCCCGCCATCGCCGTGGCCGGCCTCGATCGCTGGCCCGCCCTCCTGGCCGCGGGCTGCCAGCACCTCTTCCCCGCCGAGGTGCCGCCCGCGACGCTGGCCCCGCTCATCCTCCGCACCGTGCAGACCCTCGCCGACCAGCAGACCGAGCTGGCCATCCAGCGCGCCATCGCGGCCTGGTGCGGCGTGGGCGTGGTGGTGGCGGACGCCGAGGGGCGGGTGCGGCTCTACAACGACCAGGCCCGCGCCGTCCTCGGCATCAACTTCGAGGGCTTCGACGATCCCAACGGCCAGTCGACCCGCAGCTACCCCGTCTTCCTGGGCGACGCCCACCCGCTGCACCACGCCGCCACCCTGGGCACCGAGGTGCCCGAGACGCTCTTCGAGCTGGCCCGCGGCGGCACCGTGCGGGTGGTGGTGGTGCCCATCAGCACCGGGGGCCGCCACATCGGCGCCCTGGCCATCTTCCGCCCCGCCAACGCCTCGGCCGACCAGACGATGGCCACGGGCGTGCACGCCCTGAAGAACCCGCTCAGCGTGGTGCAGGGCTTCGTGCAGATGCTCCGCGAGGAGCTGGGCGAGGAGCTGGCGTCCACCACCCGGCACCTGCTGGACCGCATCGAGCTCAACACGGCGCGCGTCTGGTGGCGCGTCGACGACCTGCACCGCTACATCCGGCTGGCGGAGGTGCGCTTCGAGCGGGAGGCCTGCCCGCTCGGGGCCGTGATCGCCGAGGCCCTGGCCAACGTGGCCCGGCGCCTGGGCCGCGAGGTGCGCGTCGAGGTCCCGGCGTCGCTGCCCACGCTCACCGGCGACTTCACCCGCCTGGTCGACCTCTTCGAGGCCCTGCTGCACAACGCCTGCCTGTACCACGCCCCCGGCGAGGAGCCGCGCGTCCAGGTCTCGGCCGTCGTCGAGGAGAGCGTCGTGCGGGTGCAGGTCGAGGACGATGGCATCGGCGTCTCGCCCGACGAGCGCATCCGCATCTTCGAGCCGTTCCACCGGCTGCACCGCTATGACGAGGTGGAGGGGACGGGCCTCGGGCTGGCCATCGCCCGGCGCATCGCCGAGCGCCACAGCGGGCACATCGAGGTGCACCCCGCCGAGCCGCGCGGCTCCATCTTCACGGTGACGCTGCCCATCGGGCCGCGGGAGGGGCCGCCCACCTGAGGGCCGGCGTCAGTCGCCGCCGTCGCCGTGCAGGCCGTGCTTCTTGAGCAGCTCGCGCAGGTGGTAGCGCGTCAGGCCGGCCATGCGGCCCGCCCGGGTGATGTTGCCGGCGTGCCGATCCACCAGCTTTTTCAGGTAGATGGCCTCGAAGGCGTCCAGGAGGGCCTGCTTCGCCTCCTTGAAGGCGACGCTGGCGTCCACGGCGAAGCGCAGCTCGCCCTCCACCGGCTCGGCGGCGCGCGGCGCGACCCGCAGCGGGCTGTCGGCCCCCAGCATGAAGTCGCCGCGGGTGAGCAGCGGCCCGTCGGCCAGGCTCGTGGCCCGCTCCACCATGTTCTTCAGCTCGCGGATGTTGCCGGGCCACGGGCGCTCGGCCAGGGCGGCGAAGGCCTCCTGGCTGATGCCCAGCGGGGGCAGCCCCAGCTCGGCGCGGCGCTGGTTGGCCTGGCTCAAGAAGGCCTCCACCAGCAGGGGGATGTCCTCCCGGCGGCGCCGCAGCGGCGGCAGCTCGATCTGCATCACGCTGAGCCGGAAGTAGAGGTCCTCCCGGAAGCCGCTCTCGGCCACCATGCGGCGCAGGTCGCGGTTGGTGGCCGCCAGGACGCGCACGTCCACCTGGATGGAGCGGCCGCCACCGACCCGCTTGACCTCCCGATTCTCCAGCACTCTCAAGAGCTTGGGCTGGAGGCTCATGTCCAGCTCGCCGATCTCGTCGAGGAAGATGGTGCCGCCGTCGGCCTGCTCGAAGACGCCCCGGTGCTGGCCCACGGCCCCCGTGAACGAGCCCTTCTCGTGGCCGAACAGGGTGCTCTCGATGAGATCCCGGGGGATGGCCGAGCAGTCCAGCACCACGAAGGGCTTGTCCTTGCGGCGGCTGTGGCGGTGGATGGCCCGGGCGATGACCTCCTTGCCGGTGCCCGTCTCGCCCTGGATGAGGACGGTCAGGTCGCTCGGGGCGACGCGCTCCAGGTTGGCGAAGATCTCGCGCATCGGGATGCTGGCGCCGATGGCCTGGTCGAAGCGATCGCGGCTGGAGAGCTCGATGGTGACGATGTCGTCCGTCGGCTCGAAGCGCAGGACGGTGTTGCCGGCGCGGAAGACGGTGCCGGGCTTCAGCCAGATCTCCCGCAGGCGGACGTCGCCGTAGAAGGTGCCGTTGGTGCTGCCCTCGTCGCGCAGCAGGTAGCCGCGATCCTCGGCCGTGATGCTGAAGTGCGTGCTGGAGACGGACTTGTCGGTGAGGACGAGATCGCTGACGGCGGCGCGGCCAGCGGTGACGCGCTCCTTGTCCATGACGAGCGCCTGGCCGGCCTCGGGGCCCTCCAGGACGACCAGGCGGCTCTTGCGCAGGCGCCGCGCCATGGGCCGGTTGCCGACGAAGATGGTCTTGAGCCCGGCGTCGCCGCGGGAGTCGCTCATCGGCACCTCGGTGGACATTCCAGTAGCCACTCTGGCCGAGGGCCCGCGGGCCGTCAACTCGTCCCCGCTAGCCCTCGATCCACAGCAGGACGCGCTGGTAGTCGGGGTCGCCGGCCCGCCAGATGATGGGGTGGGCCTCGCCGGTGGGGCGGCGCAGCAGGCGGCTCTGGTCGGGCACGTCGAGGTTCAGGAACTCCTGGACCTCCTCGTAGAACAGGGCGAAGGCGTCGCTGGGGATGTTGAGCTGGCCGTCGCCGGGGCGGGCGGGCCCCGGGTGGCAGCTCGAGCAGCGCGCGTCGAGGGTGGGGGCGATGACCGACTGGAAGATGGTCCGGTCGGGGCCCACCGGGCCGGCGTCCACCACCGGGGCGGCGTCGGGCCCCACGTCGGCGGGCTGGGCGTCCACCGCGGCGGCGTCCGGTGGCGGCGCGCGCATGTCGGGGGGCGGCGGCCGCGGCTGGTCCGGGGCGTCCATGTCGGCGGCCGCGGCGAGGGGCGCGCACTGCCGGTCGACGCAGCGCTCGTCGGCCGCGCACTCCACATGGGCGATGCACTCGGGCTCGGCCCGGCAGGCGGCCAGGGCGAGGGCGAGGACGAAGAGTCGAGCCATGGGACCTCCCGCGGCCACTATCGCACGGCCGCGCCGGTGGTCGCGACCGTCAGGGGAAGCACCAGGCCTCGACGCCGCCCTCGAGCGGGATGGCCACGCAGCGCACGAACGGCGCGGGGCACTCGACGTCGTCGCAGCGCACGGAGCAGAAGCTGCCGGCGTCCCCCTCGATGCAGACGCCCGAGGCGCAGAAGCGCTGGCCGTCCACGGCGCTGCAGTCGGCCCCGGTGGGGGCGTCGCCGCGGGCGCCGGGCACGCAGCAGGGGGCCTCGTCCTCGCCCTCCGGGGCGACGTTCAGGCAGAGGGCGTTGGCGGGGCAGTCGCCGTTGGAGAAGCAGAGCGCGGGATCGAGGCAGGCCGGCGCGCCCGCGTCGGGCAGGGCCGCGTCGGGCATGGCCGCGTCGGGCCGGGCCGCGTCTGGCTGGGCCGCGTCTGGCTGGGCCGCGTCGGGCCGGGCCGCGTCCGCCTGGGCCGCGTCTGCCCGGGCCGCGTCCGCCTGGGCCCCCCGATCCAGCGTCCGCGCCGCGTCCGCCGCGCCCCCCCCGTCGTCGTCGTCACAGCCCCCCAGGGCCACCAGGGCCACCAGGGCCATCCACGCCTTCATGCTGCGCTCCTCGTCCAGATCAGCAGGTGATTGTTGGCCGGCAGGGCCACGGTGTCGATGCGCTCGAGCCCGACGGCCGCCCCGAGGGCGTCCAGGGCGTCGACGTCGCGCACGCCCCAGCGGGGATCCCGCGCCCGCAGGCTCTCGTCGAAGGCGGCGTTGCTCGCCGCCAGGAACTCGCCGTGGAAGCGGAAGGGCCCGTAAAGAAACAGGATTCCCCCCGGCGTCAGGCAGCCGGCGGCGCCCCGGAAGAGCCCCTCGGCCGCCGCCCACGGGGCGATGTGGATCATGTTGGCGCAGTACACCACGTCGGCGGCCAGCCAGGGTCCGGTCACGGCGTCGAGCACCCGGGGCGGGGCCACGTTGGGCAGGTCGGCCGTCCAGGCCTGGATGCCGGGCAGGTTCTCCGGGTCGGCGTCCGTCGGCTGGAAGTGCAGGCCGGGCAGCGCGGCGGCGAAGTGCGCCGTGTGCTGGCCGGTGCCCGAGGCCACCTCCAGCACCCGGGCGGCGGCGGGCAGGCGGGGCGCCAGGGCGGCCAGGATGGGCGCCTTGTTGCGCTCGGCGGCGGGGGCGGTGCGCTTCGCGGCGGGCATGGGCTCCTCCAGGGCGGGCTCGAAGGCGGGGCAGCGCAGCACGGGCTGGCCCAGGTACTTCTCGGGGCGACGGGTGCAGAGCAGATACACGCCGCCGCGGCCCGGCCGCACGTAGCGGTTGCCGGCGCAGGCGTGGCAGAGGCTCTGGGGGAAGGGCAGGCTCACCGGCGCCCCAGGAGGCGGGCGCGCTCGGCCTCGAGTCGGCGCCGGACGAAGCGGGGGAACGGGCACATGTACAGGTAGTCCGGCCCCGTGAAGCAGCGGGCGATGTAGTCGAGCTGCGCGTCGCTGATGTCGCCGTCCAGCTCGGCGTAGACGCGCAGCGTCTCGCGGTAGCCCCGCCACTCCCAGACGGCGCGCATCGTCAGCCCCGCCGGCAGCAGGGCCAGGTAGCTGACGTGAAAGAGCACGGGGAAGCGCCGCATGTCGCGCAGGTGCACCGCCTCGTGCCGCAGCGTCGTGTAGATGGATCGCGGGCCGCACGCCTCGCACCAGGCCCGGCTCGGGAAGTAGACCTTGCCGAACATCACCGTGGTGTACTGCGTGGCGTAGGTCCGGTTGAACGGCCAGACCAGCCGCGCGATGAGACGCTGCAGCCGCGACTCGTCCTTGTAGGCGATGGCGAAGCGGGGCAGGGCGGTGCGCAGGGCCGCCTCGAGGGCGGCGACGTCCTCGAAGGAGACGGCCCCGGGCTCGCAGAGGGGCGGGATCACGGCGCCTCCGGCGGGGTCGGCCCCGCGGCGCCGGGGCACCGCATCAGGGCAGGGTGACTTCCTGGGTCACGACCACGCCGGCGTCCTGGAGGTCCAGGGCGTAGCGCGTCACCCCCAGCATGCCGATGGTGGCGTCGAAGATCACCTTCTCCTCGGCGCCCATGCCCTGGTTCATCTGCTCGGCGAACATGGCGACGAAGCGCTTCACGTCGTAGGTGAAGGCCAGCACCGGGCTCGAGCCGTCGGCCTTGGCCGACACGAGGCCGGGCAGGGCCTGCTCCTCGCCCGGGCCCACCGAGATGGCGATGGCGTTGGCGCTCATGGCGATGTGGGGGGCCTCGACCACCGGGGGGATCAGGCCGGGGGGGAGGGGGGTCGCCTTGCCGTCGGCGGTGACCTGCACGCCGGCCAGCGGGGGCACCATGCCCTTGGCCATCTCGAGCAGCTCGGGGGCCTTGTCGGCGGCGAAGATGGCGGTGCCGCGCACGCCGGTGGGGCCGTTCTGGCCCATCTTGCCGTCCTTGATGACCACGTTGAAGCCGCGGACGCCCATCACGAAGGGCGGGATGGGGGCGGCGGCCAGGCCGTCGGCCATCTGGCCCATGCCGGTGTTGAAGTCGGCGAGCAGCGGGCACTGGTAGGGGGCGGCCTTGACGGCGCCCGCCTTGGCCTTGGCGAAGTCGAGGGCCTTCTGCAGGTTGAGGCCGGCGCCGAAGGCGAGCAGGGCGCCCTCATCCTTGCCCAGGCCAGGCACGGCGTTGGTCAGGCCCTTGAGCTCCTGGGCGAGGGCGGGCTTCGCCTCCAGGATGTAGCGCGCGGCGATGCGCTGGCCGGAGACCTCGGTGTAGCCGAAGGCCACGCGGGGGAAGTTGGCGACCATGCCGCTGATCTCGGTCTTGCAGACCGGGGGCAGCACCGGGGCCTCGCCCTTGCTGAGGGCCGTGAAGATCTCGCCCGAGAGGCCCTGGGCGTCGCCCATGACGGTGCTGGCGATGATCGTGGCGTCGATGTAGCCGGCGAAGCCCTGGAAGCCGTGCTTCTGGGCCGAGGCCTTGAAGGCCGCGCTGGCGCTGGCGCTGGGGGCGGCCTGGCCGAACATGAGGGGCAGGGCCTTGGGGGCCAGGGCGTCGGGCACGACGCCGGCCACCAGGAAGTTGCCCACCACGGCGATGGCGATGGTCATGCCATCTTCCTGGACGAGCCAGTAGGTCTGGTCGCCGAGCTTCGCGGTGGGGGCCTTCAGGCCGGCCTTGGCCTCGACGCGGGCGACGGTGGCCTGGAAGGTGGCGGCGTCCTTGAGCTGCATGCGCAGCACGGGCATGAGGCCCATGCCATAGATCACGAAGCGCATGTCGGGATCGAGGCCCAGCTTCTCCATGCCGGCGCGGCTCAGGTTGCCCTCGAGCTCCTCGACGATGGCCTTGCCCAGCTTGTCCTCGGGGCTGTCGCCCAGGCTGGCCTTCTCCTTGACGAGCTCGGCCTCGAACTTCTTGAGCAGGGGATCGAGGGCGGTGCCCAGCTTGGCCTGGAAGTCGGCGGGCAGGGGCGCCAGGTTGGCCATGACATACGGGGTGTCCGCAGGCACGGGGGCCAGCAGGGCCTCGGCGGCGATGGCGGTCAGGCCACCCTGCGCGCCGGCCATGGCCTTCTTGGCCCCGTCGACGGCCTTCTCACCGGCGACCTTGGCCTTCTCGCCGGCGGCGCCCGCGACTTCCTTGGCCTTGTCGGCCGCATCCTGCGCCTTCTCGCCGCACCCCGTCGCGAAGACGAGGGCGAAGACGAGGGCGATTCGAGAGGTGAGAACCATGCTGCCTCCGAGCCCACACGGGAAGTGTGTGTCCTGCTTGATGAAACGCCGGCGCTCCCTACCAACTCGACACCGCCCTGACAAGCACATTGAGTCCACGTGGTTCGCACGATGTGCAGCGGCTTCACCTTGACGCCACCCCATCGCTCCGGTCGACTGCGGGCACCACGGCGGCGGAGATCAGCGTGATCGAGCCCACCCGGCGGCGCCGCATCCTCGGCCTCGCCCTCCCCATCATCGGCGGCATGATCTCCCAGAACGTGCTCAACCTGGTCGACACGGCCATGGTCGGGCAGCTCGGGGACGCGGCCCTCGCCGGGGTCGGCCTGGGGGGCTTCGCCAACTTCATGGCCATCGCCTTCATCACCGGCATGTCCACCGGCGTGCAGGCCATGGCGGCCCGCCGGCGGGGCCAGGGGCGCGACGCCGAGACGGCCATCCCCCTCAACGGCGGCCTGGCCCTGGCGCTCGCCCTGGGCCTGCCCACCGGCGTCATCCTCATGGTGGCCGCCCCGGCCTTCTTCCCCCTCATCGCCGATCAGCAGGCGGTGGCCGACATCGGCACCACCTACCTGCAGTACCGCCTCATCGGCATGGCGGCCGTGGGGATGAACTTCGCCTTCCGGGGCTACTGGAACGCCGTCGATCGCTCCCGCCTCTACCTGCGCACCCTGCTGGTGATGCACGCCACCAACATCACCCTGAACTGGCTCCTCATCTTCGGGAACCTGGGCTTCCCCGAGATGGGCGCCGCCGGCGCGGGCCTGGGCACGGCGCTGTCCACCTGGGTCGGCACCGTCTACTACTTCGCCCTCGGCCGGACGCACGCGCGGGAGGCCGGCTTCCTGCGGTCGCTGCCCGACCGCGAGACGCTCGTGACCATGCTGCGGCTGGCGGTGCCCGCCGGCATCCAGCAGTTCTTCTTCGCCGCCGGCATGACCGTCTTCTTCAAGCTGGTCGGGCAGGTCGGCACGGCCGAGCTGGCGGCCAGCAACGTCCTCGTCAACCTGCTGCTCGTGGCCATCCTGCCGGGCATGGGCTTCGGCCTGGCCGCGGCGACGCTGGTGGGGCAGGCCCTCGGCCGCGGCCAGCGCGACGACGCCCGGGCCTGGGGCTTTGACGTCACGAAGCTGGCCCTCCTGGTCATGGCGGCCCTCGCCGTGCCGGCCATCCTCGTGCCGCAGTGGGTGCTGCTGCCCTTCATCAAGACGCCCTCCACCCTCGAGCTGGCGGCCCCGGTGCTGCGCCTCATCGCCATCCTCCTGCCGCTGGACGCCATCGGGACCATCCTCATGAACGGCCTCTTCGGCGCCGGCGACAGCCGCAAGGTGATGGTGGTCTCCATCGTGACGCAGTGGATCATCCAGCTCCCCCTCGTCTGGCTGGTGGGCCCGACGCTCGGCTACGGCCTCTTCGCCATCTGGGTCGTCTGGCTGGCCGGGCGCGCGGCGCAGTCGGGGGTGTTCTGGCTGCTGTGGCGCGGCGACGGCTGGGGCCACGCCCGCGTCTGAATCTGCAAGCGAATCAGGGGGTTGGCGGCACGACGTCCACCGCGGTGGTGGCGACGGCCAGGTCCACGACGTCGAGGTACCGGTCGATGAGCGCCTCGTCGAGCAGGGCGGGCTCGCGGGCGGCGAGGGCCCGCAGCAGGCGGGGCGGGAAGAACCGGAACCGCGCCCGCGCCGCCACCCGCAGCGGGCCGCGGACGCCCTCGGGCACGCGCAGCCGGTAGCGCGCCAGGCGCGGCTCGAACGGGCGCAGCGCGTTGCCGTTGAAGAAGCGGTTGGCCACGAGCGGGTGGGCGACGGTCGGCGGCGTCCCGGGCGGCCCGGCGGAGAGGTACTGGTGGCGCTCGAAGAGGGCGCGCTCCGTGGCGAAGAGGCTGCGCCGCTGGCGCGGATCCTGGGCGAGCACCGGCGGGTCGTCCGCCCGCGGCGTCACCGGGGTGGCCGTCGGCGTCAGGTACCGCGTCGCCCGCGGATCGGGCATCGGCCGGCCCTCGGCGTCGACCGCGACGTGCTGCAGCTCGTTGGTGAAGAGGGCGAGCCCCTGATCCACGCCCAGCGGCCGCAGATCGGCGTCGGGGCCCGGCAGCACGCAGCGCTCGGTCAGCGTGGCCGGATCCAGCTCCACCAGGGTGTGGCGCAGGTCGTCGTCCGCCACCCGCCCGTCGCCGTCGGCGTCCAGCAGGTAGCCCGACCGGTAGACGACGCAGCGGCCGCGCGCCCGATCGCAGCGCCCGCTGCGCTCCGCCCGCTGGCGCTCGTCGCGGGTCCGGCCATCCGCCACCAGCGTGGGATCCAGGGCGCCGTCCGGGCCGTGCACGAGGCAGCGCGCCACGGGCTCGTCCACGAAGCGGCGCGGCTCCAGCAGGTCGGCGCAGGCGTCGTCATCGGCGCAGGCCCGGCCCTCGTCCAGCACCGTCAGCTCGATCCACACCTCCCGCTCCTGGCTGAAGCCCGCGGGCACGCCATGGCCGGCGCCGACGTTCTCGATCCAGGCGTCGACCGTCAGCGTCTCCCCGGCCGCCACCGCGGCGTCCGTGTCGGCCACGTCGAGCGTCACCGCGGCGCGCAGCAGGCCCAGGCGGTGGTCGGTGGGATCGACGGCGGCCTCGGCCCGGGCCCGCCGCTCGGCCAGCACCGGATCCGTGGGCGCGTCGGGGCCGAACAGGGCGGGGGGCAGGCTCAGCGCCTCGGGCCACTCGGCCACCGGGAACGGCAGCAGCGGCCGGGAGGCGGCGGCCAGGTGGTGCGTCGACAGCCGCCGCCGGGGCGGATCCCCCGTCGTCGCGGCGACGCCCGCGGGGTAGAGCTTGTGGGCCTTGCGGGTCAGGCTGGCCGGGTCGACGCCGCGGAAGTCCTCGGAAAGAGACACGAAATCCCGAAGACCCCGCGCCGGGTACAGGCTCATGTGGCAGTCCTGGCAGGTGACGACCTCGCCCTGGGCCTCGGCCCCGTCGTGCACGCCGGCGATGCCGGGCTGGCCGCGCAGGGGGTTCCACGGGTGGTCGGCGTCGGCCCACGGGCTCGCCTTCCACTCCGAGAACAGGTCCTCCAGGCGGGCGTCGGGGGTGCCCGCGACGGCGTCGGCGTGGGGCGGGCGGACGTCGTGGCAGGCGCCGCAGAAGGCCGGATCGGTGATGTGGTCCGCCCCCGCCGACGTGTGGAAGGCGTTGGGCACCGGGTCGGCGAAGGGGCCCTGCTTCTCGACGCCGGGGGTGGCGGTGAGCGCGGCGTTGGCCTCGCCCGTGATGGCCGTCACGCGGTGGCAGAAGTCGCAGGTGATGCCGCCCTGGTCGGCGGCCGGCAGCAGCTCGCGGAACGGGCGGCGGCCGTCGCTGCCCAGGCCCTGCCGCGCCAGCACGGGGGCGTGGCAGCCGGAGCAGAAGCCATCGGCGGCGCCCGGTGATCCCAGGACGAAGGGATCGCCGGCGGTGGCGGCCAGGGCCAGATCGAGGGCGCTCACGACCGGCGAGAAGGCCGAGTAGGCCATGGGCGAGCCGGCGAAGGCGGCGGCCTGGGCCGGGTGGCACGGGGCGCAGGCCCCATCGGGCAGCAGGACGCGGTGCTCCGCGGGATCGGGCGTCGCCGCGGGATCCGCGGGGGCGCAGCCTGCCAGCAGGAGCCCCAACCACCAGCCTCGTCCGCGCGGCGCCATGGCGCAGGGTACACCGGCCGGCGGGGTGCCGTGCACGGGGGCTTGCGACGTTCCCACCCACCGCGCCACCCTGCAGGCACCGACGGGGGAGTCTGGACATGACACGATGGGTGCTGGCGCTGGCCTTGCTGGCCGTGGGCTGTGATGACGGGGGCGGCTCGGCGAGCCCGGAGCCGGACGCGGAGACCCGCCCGGACATGATGCGCCGGGTGATCGTCGACATGGCCGCGCCGGACGCCGCGCCGATGGACGACGCGGCCCTCGCGGACGCGGGCCCGGCGGACGAGGGCGTCGCGGTGGATCGGGGGCCCGTCTCGGCGTGCAGCGACGGCCTCGACAACGACCGCGACGGCCGCGTCGACTTCCCCGACGATCCCGGCTGCGTGGACGCGGCCGACGACGACGAGGCCGATCCGGTGCCGCGCCCCCAGTGCGCCGACGGCCTCGACAACGACGAGGACGGCGAGCGCGACCTGGCCGATCCCGACTGCACCGGCCCCGGCGATCCCAGCGAGAGCGGGATGAACCCCGTCACCGTCTGCCACAACCAGCTCGACGACGATGGCGACGGCCTTATCGACTTCCCCTTTGATCCCGGGTGCTTCGCGGCCGGCCACAACAGCGAGGCCGATCCGTCGCCGCGGCCGGCGTGCGCGAACGGCGAGGACGACGACCAGAACGGCGTGGCCGACTTCCCGGCGGATCCGGGCTGCCAGGGGGCGGGGGACGAGGAGGAGGCGCCGGTGGATCCGGCGCCGGCGTGCGCGAACGGCGAGGATGACGACGGCAGCGGCGCCACCGACTGGCCCGACGATCTGGGCTGCGACGGCGCGGGCGACGCCAGCGAGGTCAGCCCGTGCGGGCCGGGTGCCTTCGTCATCGACCTCAACCGCCACCTGGAGGCCAACGCCGCCTACGACGGCGACCTGACGGGCGCGCCCGCCAACCTGGTGGCGTCGTGCGGCGGCGGGGCGGGCGGCGAGCGCGTCTTCTCCTACGAGGTGCGCGAGCCCCTCGACCGCCTCGTCTTCAACACCCGGCACCCCGAGACGGAGGCCCCCGTCGTCCTGGCCCTGCGCGACCGGTGCGGTGGGGCGGATGTGCAGTGTGATCGCGGGCTTGCGGATGATCCGGGCGTGGCCATCACGCTGGAGAACCCGCCCCTCGGGCGCCTCTTCGTCATCGTCGACACCGGCAGCCGGCAGCAGGTGGGCCGGTTCCGCCTGACGGTGGACGCCGTGCGGCCGCCGGCCTGCCGCGACGGGGCCGACAACGACGGCGACGGCCAGGTCGACCTGGCCGATCCGGGCTGCACCGAGTCGGAGGATCCCGACGAGGCCGATCCCGACGAGCCGCCGGTCTGCGCCAACGACCTGGATGACGACGGCGATGGGCGGGTGGACTGGCCGGCGGATCCCGACTGCGTGGCGGCCGGTGGCCCCGAGGAGGCCCCGCCCTGCGGGCTGGACATCCCGTTCGTGCGCGTCGGCCAGGCGGGGGGCGACTTCCCGGTGGGCCCGGTGCAGGGCCCCGGCGCGGCGGCGGCCCGCTGCGAGGCGGCGCTCGGCGCCGAGACCGTCATCGTCCTCACGCTCTCCGAGCCCTCCGACGTGGACTTCCAGGTCCTCACCCCCGAGGGCGCGCCGGCCCAGGTCACGCTGCACGCCCGCCAGGCCTGCGAGGATCCGATGAGCGAGATCGGCTGCCGCACCCAGGCCCGCCTGATGGACAACCTGACCCTGCGGGATCTGGATCGGGGCACCTGGTACCTGTTCGCCGAGCAGGGCCTGGTGGCGCCGCGGGCGCCGCTGGTGGCGCGCGTCGTCGTGCGCAGCAACCTGGGCGAGTGCAACGACGAGCTGGACAACGACTTCGACGGCCTCGTGGATCGCGACGATCCGGGCTGCGAGAACGGGCGCGATCCCAGCGAGCGCGACCCCGGCATGCCCACGGAGTGCAGCGACGGCATCGACAACGACGGCAACGGCCAGATCGACTACCCGGACGACGCCGGCTGCGAGGCGGCGGGGGATCTCTTCGAGACGCCGCCCTGCCAGGGCGAGTTCTTCGGGGACGTCTGCGTGGTCTTCCTGAGCGCCCAGTGCGTCGGCGGCTCGGCGCGCCAGATCTGCCTGGACAACGGCGGCGGCGAGGTCATCACCTTCGCGGAGTTCCAGGCCGTCGTGGCGGCGGGCTGGGTCCGGCCCGACGCCAGCTACCACACGATGGCGGTGACGGAGTACGCCCAGTGCGACGGGGGCTTCGGCAACGTCGGCATCCCCGGCTGGGGCCAGTTCAACCTGTTCCAGTGCGGCGAGAACGTGAACTACTGCAACCGCGCCGTGATGTGCGTCACGCGCTAGCAGGATGTTGAAAAAAGCTCCCGTCGCATCGCCGGCGCGCGCGGGCCATCTGCTGCGTCGTCAGAAGTCCTCGACAATGCTCAGCATTGCCTGCGGTCTTCCTCCTTGCATCTGGCCCACTCGCACTCGCCGAGTGCTCGGTCCGCTCATTTCAACAGCCTGCTAGCTCAGCGGCGCTCGATGGTCACGAAGATGGGCAGGTGGTCCGAGAAGCCGCGGCTGCCCTCGTCGCCCCACACCAGCGGGTAACCCCTCGCATTGAAAAGGAAACCCTCGTGGAGCACGCCGCCGGAGTCGGGCGCGTGGCGCCACGAGGCCGCCCCGCCCTCGGCCATGTTCGCCGTCAGCAGGATGTGGTCGAGGCGCGTCCAGTCGCCCCGGAAGTTGTAGGAGCTGTTGGTCGCGTTGTTGCGGCGGTTGGAGTTGTCGTTGAACAGCTCCACGCCCACGTCCCCCCAGACGTTGTAGAGGTCGCCCGGGCGCTCCAGCGCCGCCTCGTCGAGCACGGCGCCGAGGGCGGTGCGGATGGGGGGCTCGAACTCGAAGGTGTTGAAGTCGCCGAGGGCGATGACGGGGCGCGTCGGATCCTCGGCGATGAACTGGTCGATGACCTCGCGGAGCTGCAGGGCGGAGCGCTGGCGGTGCTCGCTGTCGACGCAGGGGAAGCTGTCGAGGCGGGCCTTCCAGTGGTTGATGAACAAGACGAGGTCGCTGCCGGGCTGGCCGTCCAGCTCCAGCTCCACCTGGAAGATGGGCCGGGCCTCGGAGCGGGAGCCGTCGAGGGTGACGGGGCCGTCGGCGCCCTCGCAGGTGTAGGTGCGGTTGATGGGGCGGCCGGCGGCCTGGGTGATGGGCACGCGGCTCAAGACGCCCAGGCGGATGCCGCGGCCGTCGCGGGTGGGCGAGACGGCGACGAAGCCGTAGTCGGGGCCGCCGCCGCGGCGGATGGCGTCGCGCAGGGCCGTCAGGGCGGCCTCCGTCTCCACCTCCAGCACGGCCACCACGTCGGCGTCGAGGGCGGCGAAGACGCGGGCCAGCTCGTCGACGCGGCTGGCGAAGTCGGCGGCGTTCCACTGGGGCCCGGGGGTGTACTCCCCCTCGTCGGTCTGCGGGTCGTCCGTCAGGTCGAAGAGGTTGTGGACGTTGTAGCTGGCCACCACCAGGCGGTCGGGGGGCGGGCCGGCGTCGGGGCCCGGGGGGCCGGCGTCGACGGGGAGCAGGCCCTCATCGGGCTCGGGGACGTCGGCGTCGACGACCGGGGTCACGGGCGGAGGCCGCCGGTCGTCGCTCCCCCCACGGGGGTCGCAGCCGCCGACGGCGAGAGAGGCGAACAGGATCAGGACGAGTATGCGCATGGCGCGCACTATAGCGGTGGGCGGGACAGGATTCGAACCTGCGACCGGCGGCATGTAAGGCCGCTGCTCTACCGGCTGAGCTACCCGCCCGGTGAGGTCAGTGCATACCACCATCCGGCGCCGCTGGCCAAGCCGCGGTTGCGAGGCGTCGGGGTGGCGGGGGGCAGGGGGCCCGACCGGCCGGGCGACCCCGGGCCCGCGGCGCGCCCGCGCCGGAATTTGGCATGTGGGGTCAGGTGCGGTACACCCCCACGAGGAGGCATGCCGTGAACACGTTCCTGCTCATCGCCGGGCTCTTGCAGGCGGCCGGCCCTGGCCAGGGCGAGGTGCACTTCGGCCTCGACGCGGGCGCCGCCGCCGTCACCGACGTGGCGTTGATGCAGCTCAAGCCCTGGTACGGCAACCGCTTCGGCCAGATCGAGGTGGGCCTCCAGGCGCCCATCCGCTTCGACATCGCCGGCGGCAGCCTCCGCGAGCGCGACTGGGACGAGCCCTCCGACTTCGGCCGGCTGCTGCGCTTCTTCCGCTACTCCCCGGTCTTCCAGGTGGGCGAGCTGGCCTCGGCCACCCTCGGCAACGGCACCATCGTCCGGCGCTACCACAACAACATCGACGACGATCACCGGCGCACCGCGGCGCGGCTCATGATCGACGCCGATCGCCTGCAGCTCGACGCCTTCGCCGACAACATCTTTGACGACCCCATCTTCGCGGGGCGCGGCGGCCTGGCGGTCAACGAGTTCCGCGTCGGCTTCACGTTCGCCGCCGACACCGGGGCCCCCATCACCGTCGACGGCACCGCCGACAGCGCCGGCAACCTGCGGGGCAAGACCGACCTGCGGGCCATGTACGGCATGGACTTCCGCTGGATCGCCTCGGACACCCCCACCTTCAAGGGCACCGTCTACGGCGACTTCAACGCCCTGCAGAACGGCAACCCGGGCGCCCATGGCGGCCTGTTGATGGAGTTCCCCAGCGGCGCCGACATGTGGATCACCTTGCGGCTCGAGGGCATGTGGTTCGGCGACAAGTACGACTGGGCCGTCTTCGACATGGGCTACCTCAAGGATCGCTGGTCCCTGAAGTGGTCGCTCATCGAGGAGTACACCACGAGCTTCGGCGCCCGGGTCGGCTTCGACGTCAACTACCGCGACGCGGCCACCTTCGGCCTGGAGTACGCCAACACCTCCAACCTGGAGCGGTCGGACTTCTCGGCGTGGCTGCGCATCCCCCACCGCTCGGTGCGGCTCTCGGGCCTGTGGCGGCGGCGGTTCGCCGATCCGGACGAGCTGCTGGTCGAGGTGGACGAGGCCATCGCCGCCGGGTCCATCGGCGTGAAGCTGGGGCCGTTCGGCTGGCTGGACGCCACCATGGCGCGCATGTGGCGGACGAGCCAGCTCAGCACCGGCAACTACGTGTACGAGCCCTTCAACGAGGGCTCGCTCATCCTGCAGATGCTCTTCCAGTAGGAGAGGGGCGGCGCCCCGGTCGGGGCGCGGCCAGCGGGCGAGGCCTCAGATGGAGAGGCCGGGCTGGACCATCCAGCCGAGCTCCTCGGCCTTCTCCAGGAGCTCCTCGTCGCCCTTGTCGAGCACGATGGAGAGCCCCTCGCAGTTCTCCAGCATCTCGAAATCATTCATGGAATCGCCGATGGCCAGCACGGGGCTGCGGCCCACGGTGTCGAGGAAGAGCTCCAGCTTGCCCTCGCCCACCGGCACCGGCTCCTCGGCCTTGTCGGTGAAGACGCCGCCCTGGGTGGCCAGCTCGATGCCCAGCACCTGCTCCTCGGGGTGGCCGAGGCGGCGGGCCAGGGCGCGCACGATGTTCACGTTGCTGCTGCTGACGATCCAGGTCTGGAACCCGTAGGTGTTCAGGGCGTGGAGCAGCTCCAGCATCTCCTGGTACACGCGGATGCCCGTGGGGACCGTCATGCCGCCGAAGGGCGGGCCGTGGGGGATGTCGTCGTGGCCGACCGTGCGGTCGAGCTCGTAGTCGATGACCTCCTCCACCAGCTCGGCCACCGTGCGCTCGTGCAGGCCGCGCAGCATGCGGGCGGCGAACAGGTAGGCCGCCTCCAGCCCCTCCGTCTCGCGGATGGACTCGTAGACGTTGAGCATGCCGGCCCGGTAGCGCCGGTAGGCCGCGGTGTCGTTGACCTCGTGGTCGCTGCGCCCCGCCACCGCCTTGTAGGCGGCGTTGATGGCCTCGCGGCCGAACCGCTCGGGGATGATGTTCCAGAACCCGCGGTCGGTCTTCAGGCGGCGCCGGGCCACCATGAAGCGCAGCATCGCCTCGCCGATGTCGTTGTGGATCAACGTCTCATCGCAATCCAGCACGGCCAGGGGGGGCCGGTCCGGGTTGTAGTCGGGGCTGTTGACGCCGTGGGTCTCGAGCAGGTCCACCAGGGCCCGATGGATCTCGGGCAGCCAGGCTCCCTGGGGGAGGATCCCGGCGTCCTGTGCAGTGTCAGTCATGGATCACCCGATGCAGTCACGGACGCGGCCCGGGGACCGCGTCGGGGGGTGCGGGCCCGCGGCCCGCGACGAACGACCAGAGAGGAGGATCAAAGGCGGCGACGCCGACGCCGGAGGAGGGGCAGGCCGCAGAGGGCGAGGAGCAGGCCGGCGGAGCCGCCGCCGCCGAGGGCGACCGCGCAGCCATCATCGCCGCCGCCGCCGCCGCCGGACGCCATGTCGGCGCCCGCGCCCCCGTCCCGGGTGATGACCGTCATGTCCGGCGTCACCTCGCCGCCCATGTCGGCGGCCGGGCCGCCCATGTCGGGCTGGGCCACGCCCATGTCGGGATCGGGCATGTTCCCGCCGCACATGAAGCCCTGCACCTGGTGCGTGTTCTCGTAGGCGGCCTGGCCGTCGTCGCGCAGGCTGACGATCGCGTTGGCCCGCAGGGCCGGCCCGCCGAGGCGAGCGCGCATGCGGGTCAGGAACGACGCGCCCTGGCGCACGCCCTCCAGGCTGGCCTCGGTGAAGTTCCCGTCGATGCCCTGGGCGTACTCGGTGATGAACATCTGGGTCTGGCGGGCCGCGACGGCCTGATCCAGCGCCTCGACGTAGTTCGTCTCGGCGTTGGTCACGAAGTGGACCGTCTCGAAGTCCAGCTCGTTGGTCGTCAGGTTGCTGCGCATGCGCTGGTTGCCCAGCGTCCACCACACGAAGTCGGAGTTGTCGCCCGCGACGGCGGTGTTGCTCGGGAAGAGCGCCACCCGCAGCGCGTCGCCCGCCTCCAGCGGGTAGCGGATGCTCACGATGGGATCGACGCGGTTCACGCCGAGCTCGGTGGTGTCGATGCGCAGCGTCACCAGCATGAAGTTCTGGTCGACCATGGCATCGATGACCGCCTGGGCGGGCTCGTCGATGGTCACCCCGATGTCGCCCGCGTAGGTCGCGAGGCGGCCCATCTCGATCTCGGGCACCGGGAAGCTGCGGGCCGGCAGGGCCATGTTGGGCGCCGGGCCCCAGGCGTCGCGCTGGAAGGCGTCCGAGGACTGGCCGTTGGCCGTGCCGTCGCAGGCCCCCTCCAGGCGGGGGTACGTCAGGCCATCGAGCTCGTCGAGGGCGGCCTGGGCGAGCGTCTCCACCACCACGCCGTCGTCGGCGGGGTTGTTGAAGTTCGGAATCGCCAGGATCCACAGCAGCTTGCCCGGGGTGCCCTGGTAGTGCACCTGGGTCACGATGCGCACGCTGTCCGGGCCCCGGACGAAGAGCGTGCGCGCCTGATCGATGGGCACCGTCGAGCCATCCGGGCCGATGAACGTGCCGAGACCGAACGCCGGTCCGGCAGCGAGCAGGGCGCCGAAGCAGAGCGCAAACGGCGACTTGCGAGCCATGATCCTACCTCCCCATCTCCGGGCACACCCCTCGCGACGGGGGGGCGTGCGGCGCCGAGCCGGCACGGTAGGCCGCAGCTTCGCCCGAAGTCAACTTGCGCGGGAGGTCGCCCCGCCGCCACCCGCCGAAACGCCGCCGGGGAACCTGGGGCACAGGCCGTTGTCGTTTCAGCGAATTGCCCTGAGAATCGCCCCATGCAGAGCCTCATCGTCGCCGTCGCCGCGATCGCCCTGGCGATCCCGGCCTTCGCCCGCCCCGCCCCGGATCCCGCCCCCCGCGAGGCGGCGCTGTCGGCCATCGCCGCCGGCCGCCTCGGGGACGGCATCGACACCCTGCGCAAGGCCGTGGGCCGGGGAGAGGACGCGAAGCCCGACCTCCTCTGCCTGCTCGGCCACGTCGAGCTGCTGGCGAGCCGCCCCGCCGACGCCGAGCGGACGCTGGCGCGGGTGCCGGTCGACGCGGCGTGCGCGCGCCAGGCCGCCTTCGGCCGCGCGGACGCCCTGGTGGCGCTGGGCCGGCCCGCCGAGGCTGCCGCCATCTACGCCGCCCAGGGCGCCGAGTCCCTGGGGCCGGACCGCGATCGGGCGGTGGTCGCCTGGCTGGAGGGCCTGGGCCGGCGCGCGCTGGCCGAAGACAAGCCCGACATGGCCGGCAACCTCTTCCGCCTCGCGCTGGAGGCGACGTTGAGCCCGGGCGAGCGCGTCGCCCTGGCCCGCCGCGTGGCCGATGCCCTGCTGGCGATGCCCCCCGAGAAGGCGAAGCCGACGCCCCCCGCGGGCCTCGTCGACGCGCTGCTGCAGGGCCTGCTGACGAAGGACGACGCGGCCGCGCGGCGCGTGGCGGCGCGCTTCCTGCCGGCCAACGAGGCCCTGGCGCTGCTCGAGGCCATGCCCGCGGATCCCGCGACGCTCGAGGTCGCCGCCGAGCTGGCGGTGTCGCTCGGCATCGATCGCGCCCTGCCGTTCTACGACCGCCTGGCCGACCTGAAGGGCGCCAGCAGCGCCGAGGCGGCTCGGAAGGCGACGCTGCTGCGGGCCGGGGACGGACGCCTGGGCACCATCGCGGCGACGCTGCGATCGCTGGCCGCGGGGCAGGACGAGGCGGCCATGAAGGCCTCCAACGTCGAGCTCACCCTGCTGGAAGGGGCGGGCCAGCGCGCCTCGCTGGTGGCCGCCATCGACGCGCACCTCAAGCGCTTCCCGGCCGATCCGCTGCGCACCACCAACGAGCAGCGCGTCGACCGCGTGCGGATGCGCATGGGCCGCGCCGCCTTCGCCCGGGGCCGCCACGCCGAGGCCATCGCCGCCTACGACGCCCTGGTGGCGCGGGATCCCCGCTCCGAGCTGGCCGCCGAGGCGGCCTGGGAGGCGGGCCTCGCCGCGCGGGCGGCTGGCCAGGCGGCCGAGGCCCGGCGCCGGCTCGAAGAGCTGCGCGCCCGCTGGCCCGACCGCGATCCCGCCAGCCGCGCCGTGGCCGCCCTGGCCCGCATGACCGCCTTCGACGACGGCAAGCCCGCCGAGGCCCTGGCCTGGCTCGAGGCCCAGGCCCGGGAGGGGCAGCACACCGCCGCCGCGAGCGTCGAGCTGGCGCGCCTGAAGGCCCCCGACATCGCCCTGCAGACCACCCGGCAGCGGCCGGGCCAGGACGCCCAGGTGCAGGTCATCGCCCGCAACCTGGAGTGGGTGGAGGCCCGCCTGCACCGCATCGATCCCGAGGCGTTCCTGCGCGCCGGCGGCGATCCGGAGGCGCTGCCCGAGCTGGACGTGGCCGTCATCGCCCCCGACAAGCGCTGGAAGGTGAAGGTGCCGCGCTACGCTCCGCACCGGGACGTGGCCTTCGATCTGGCTGTGCCGCGCCCCGAGCCGGGCCTCTACATGATCACGGTCGCCTCGGAGGACCGGGAGGCCTCGGCCGTCCTCTGGATCTCCGACCTGCGGCTGATGGCCCGGGCGGTGGGGCCCGACGTGGTGGTCGCCGCCCTGGACGGGGAGGCGCCGGCGGCGGGGGCCGAGATCCTGGTGCGCCTGGACGATGGGCGCATCGAGCGCGGCAAGACCGGCAAGGACGGCCTCTGGCGCACCCGCCTCAAGCGCGTCGGCGACATGACGCTGCTGGGCACCTACCGCGACGCGCCGGCCCTGCTCGGCCTGGGGCGCAGCGCGGCCGACGTCACGGAGCCGACCATCCGCCTCAGCGCGGACCTCGACCGCCCCGCCTTCCGGCCCGGGGACGACGTGCGCTTCCGGGTGGTCGCGCGCCGCGATGGCAAGCCGGTGCCCGGGACGTTCTCCGTCTGGCTGGCCGAGGACGACCAGCGCATCGGCTTCACCCGCCTGGAGGCCGGCCCCTTCGGCACCTTCCACGGCGTCATCCCGGCCCCCGCGACGGTGGTCGGCCACGGGCCGTGGCGGCGCAACCTCAGCCTGATGGTCCAGGCGCCGGGCGCCGACGCCCCCCAGTCCGTCGCCTCGGTGATCATCGCGCCGGAGGGCCCGCCCGTGCGGGCGCTGTCGGTGGAGATGGCCGGGACGGACGCCGTCTGCCTGGCGCGGGAGGCCGATGACCGGCCGGCGGCCGGGGTCAACCTGCGCTGGGAGGCCGGCGACGGGCGCAGCGGCACGGGCCGCACCGACGCCCGGGGCCGCCTGGTGGTGCCGGGGCCGCCCGCGGGCGTCTCATGGAACCTCTCGGTTTCCTTGGGGAATCTCCGCGCGTCGGCGGGACGCGAGCTGAAGGGGCGGCCGGGCCCGGCGCTGCACCTGGATGACGCCGCCGCCGGCCAGACGCCGCGGGCCGTCCTGCAGGGGCCCGAGGGCCAGTACGTGCTCACGGTCACGCCCCTCTCGGCCCCGGATCCCGACGAGGCCGTCGCCCCGGTCGATCCCTGGGTGCCCCGGTTCGAGCTGGGCCTCGTCGGCGCCGACGGCGCGCTGCGCAGCTTCGGCCCCCCGACGGGCATCGAGGGCGCGGTGACCACCCGGAAGGTGGACTTGAAGGGCGGCCGGGCCGAGGTGGATCTGGGCGCGCTCGCGAGCGGCGCCTGGCGCGTCCGCGTCAGCCCCGCGGACGGGCAGGGGCCGACGGTCTCGGGCAGCCTGCGCGTGGGCGACGCCCTGCCGGGCCTCGCCGGCCTGCGCGACGCGCGGGTGGGGGACACCCTGGGCCTCACCGCCACCGGCGCGGGGCCGATGCTCGTCGTCGCCGGCGGCGATCGCGTCCTGGCCGCGTCCCTCGTGCGGCCCGGCGCCCGCGTGAGCTGGCCCCTGGACGCCACCTGGAGCGGCGCCGTGACCGTGCGGATGCTGGCCCTGGACGGGCGCGTCAGCGAGCGCGACTTCGTGGTCGATCCCACCCTCGACGTGGCCGTCGCAGGGGAGGACGTGGCCGGCGCCGATGGGAGCGCCCCCCGGTGGGCCCTCTCGGCCCGGGTGACGGACGGCGCGGGCCGCCCCGTCGCGGCCGAGGTGGTGGTGCGCGTGGTGGACGAGGCCCTCATCGGCGACGTCGGCCCGGGCGCCCGGCTCGATCCCGACAGCCTGGGGGAGCAGTTCCCCCGGGAGGCCGACGACGGCGTCTTCGGCACCATCCGCCACGCCGTCGAGGGCGAGGTCATCGCCGCCGAGCTGATGGCCGAGGCGGCGCGCGAGGCGGAGGCCGCCCGGGCCCAGGCCGCGGCCTCCGGGCGCTTCCAGGCCAACGCCGTCGCCAACGTGCTCGACGCCCCACCCCTGGCCACGGCCATCGGCATGGGGGGCCTGGGCATGGCGGGCCGGGGCGCGGGCGGCGGCGGCATGGGCCGCGGCTTCGGGTCCGCCCGCATTCGCCAGGGCAAGGCCGTCGTCACCGGGGCGCGCTACCTCACCGGCGAGCGCGCCTCCGCGGCCTGGGCCGTCCTGCGCACCGACGCCGACGGCCGCGTCCGGCTGGAGGTCCCGACCCCCGATCGCGCTCGCCGCTGGACGCTCAGCGCCAGCGCCGTGGCCGCCACCGGCTTCGGCGCCGCCGAGGTCACCCTCGACACCCGCCCGGGCGTCCGCCTGCGGCTCACCTCGCCGGCCCCCGGCTCCCCCGACGAGCAGGCGCGGCTGGAGGCCGTCGTGCTCAACGGCAGCGCCGCGCCCCTGTCGGCCACCGTCGAGGGCAAGGCCGTCGAGGTGCCGGCGGGCGGGGCCCAGGTCGTCGATCTGGGGCTGCAGCCGGCGGGCACCCAGAAGGACGTCGCCCTCGTGGTGGGCGGCCGGACGCTCGCCCGCGCCACCTGGCGCTTCCCGCTGGCCGAGGGTCTGCCCGACGCCGCCGGCCGCGTGCTGCACATCGCGGCGGCCCCCGGGGGCGGGGTGCCGGCGGGCCTGCTCGCGCTGCGGCCTGACCCGGCCTTCGGCGTCGACGCCGGCCGCACCGCGGCGGCCGGGCGGGCGGCGCTGGCGGCCCTCGCCGTCGCCGCCCCGGCCGAGCGCCCGGCGCTGGAGGCCCGCGCCTGGGCCGCCCGCGACGCGCTGCGCACCCTGCGCGGCGCCACCCCGCTGGCCGCCGCCGAGGTCCTGCTCTTCCTGGCCGAGGGCCGCGAGCGCTTCACCGTGACGCGCGGCGAGATGGAGGCCGCGGGCGAGGCCCTGGGCTCCCCCGGCGCCGATCCCGAGGAGCGCGCCGCGGTGCTGCACGCCCGCGCCGTCGCCCGCCTGCCCGTCGACGCCTCCGCCCTCGCCCGGCTGGAGCGCACGGCCGACCTGCCGGGCCCGGCCGCCAGCCGGCTGGCCCGCCTGCTCATCCTGGAGGGCCGCGCCGCCGACGCCGGCGCCTTCATCCGCGGCGACGACGTGCAGGCGACCCTGGCCCGCCGGGCCCTCAAGCAGACCGCCCAGGCGCCCTCGACGCCCCCGCCCGCGGCCGGGGATCGGGGCCTCGCCGACTGGATCCGCGCCGTGGCGTCGGCCCCCGGCAAGGCCCGCGGGAACGCCGAGATCCGCCTGGCCGGCAAGGCCATCGGCCGCCTCGACCGGGCCGCCGGGGGCGAGCTGCGGGTCGTGGCCCCGGCCGGCGATCTGGCGGGCCTGGAGCTGGATGGTCTCGCCGCGACGGTCTGGCGCAGCAACCCGGCCACTGGCGGCACCGCGCCCCTCGTGGCCTGGCGCCTGCCCATCGACGCCGGCAGCAACCTGCTGGCCGAGGGCTACGCCGCCGAGCCCGAGGAGCCCGGCTGCGCGGAGGGTTGCACCCTGGCCGTCGGCGAAGGCCTGGCCTTGCCCGAGCTCGATCTGCGGCGGCTCGGCGGCGTGCTGCCCGGCGGCCTCGGCCTGAGCTCGGGCCGCTCCGGCCCGCTGCTGCGGGCGCGCGTCCCCGGCGAGTACGTCCTGCGCGGCCTCGTGCACCCCGTCCAGGGCGCCATCGCCCCCATGAAGATCACCGTCGCCGACACGGCGGGCCCCGCGGGCCTCATCCGCGCCGCCGCCCTCATCAAGGCCGAGGCCGTCGTGGCGGCCGGCGACGATCCCCAGCCCTGGCTCGCCCCGTGGCCCGAGGACCGGCAGTGGCCCGACGGGCTGCTCGGCCGCCGCGCGGCCGTCCGCTTCGAGGCCGCCCTGGCCGCCGAGGCCGACGCCCCGACCCTGGTCGACCGCTTCGAGGCCCTGCGCGAGGCCAGCCCCGACCAGTCCCTCGTCCCCGAGCAGGTGGCCCGCGTGGCCCGCGCCTACGAGGCCGCCGGCCGCCCCGACCGCGCCGTGGACGTCTGGCGCGTGGGCCTGGGCGGCGCCTTCCTGGCCGAGGCCGGCGCCGCCCGGCGCGTGGAGGAGGTCGCTGGCGTCCTGGCGTCGTTGCAGGGCCTGCGCGCCCTCGCCGATCGCTACCCCGCCCTGCCGGCGGTGGAGCAGGCCCTCTTCCTGCTGCCCCAGCGCCTCGACTCCATGGCCACCGAGGGCGATCTGCCCGAGCCGGTGGTGCGCGCCGGCGTGACGCGGACGGATCTGCGCCTCATGGCCGCGGCCTGGGATCGCGAGTTCGTCGCCCTCTGGCCCAAGAGCCCGCTGCGCGGCGAGGCGGCCTTCCACCTCGTGCGCATCCTCCAGGACCTCGACGCCTACGCCGAGTCGGCCCGCTGGGCGACGGTGCTCGGCGGCCAGCTCGCCGACAGCGCCCTGCTCGACGGCGTCCTCTACCTGGAGGGCCTGGCCCGGCTGCGGCTGCGCGAGGATGACCGCGCCCTCAAGCTCTTCGAGCGCATCAGCACCGCCGACTTCCCCCAGGAGGACGGCAGCACGGGCCCCGCCGCCAGCCGCGACGACGCCCGCTACGCCCTGGCCCGGCTCTACGAGGCCCGCGGCGAGCTGAAGCGGGCGCGCGAGGCCTACGCCGCCGCCGCGGAGACCCATGAGGAGGCGGCCCAGGCCTCCCGCGCCCTCACCGACGTCACCCTCTCCGTCGAGCCGCTCACCCGCGTCCGGCGCGGCGAGACGCTGCGCGTGCCCGTGACGGCGGCGAACGTCGACACGCTGCACTTCCGGGCCTATCGCCTTGATCTTCGGACGATTTTCCTGCGGGACGGCGGCCTCGACGAGGCCCTGGGCGTCAACGTCTCCGGCGTCAGCCCGGTGTGGTCCGGGGAGCGCGACGTCGACGCCGACGCCTTCCCGAAGCCGTACCCCATCGCCCTGCCGCTGGAGGAGCGCGGCGCCTACCTGGTGCAGGTGGATGGCGGCGGCGCCTCCGCCGTGACGCTCGTGGTCCGCAGCGACCTCGACCTGCGGGAGACCGCCGATCCCGAGGGCCTGCGCGTCACCGTGCGCCTCGGCGGCAAGCCCGCCGCGGGCGTGGCCCTGCGCTCGGCGGGCGGCGGCGGGGTCCAGGCGGCCACGACGGACGTGCGCGGCGTCGCCCGCGTCGCGGGCCCCCACGTCATCGCGTTCACCGACGCTGGCGACGTGGCCTTCACCGCCCCCACGGCCTGGAGCCAGCGCGAGGATCCGCTGGAGGCCCACCGCCAGGGCCTCGAGGGCCGGGGCGCGCCGGCCGCGGCGCCGCGCCAGAAGAGCAACGTCGACGAGCGGATGGAGCAGCAGCTCCGCCGCAACGAGGTGCTCTACGAGGAGAACTTCCGCTACGACAACAACGCCAACATCGACGCCAAGATGCTCTGAGCCAGCGACCTGGCCATCGCCGGCTCGGTCCGCCGCCTGGCTCCCTCCGCTAGCTGAACGTCTTGTCGACGCTGAGCTGGCGGGCGACGCTCTCCCAGGCCGCCTTGTCGGCCAGCCAGCGACGCACCCCCATCTTCTTCTCCCCGATCCACAGCGCCCCGTCCTTCTCGACGAGCTTGCCAGGCTGGAAGGGGTAGCTCTTCTTGACCGGCCCGAAGACGGCGGGCACCACCAGCGCACCGCCTTCGATGAGGAAGTAGGGCCGCGTCAGGTAGCCGATGCCCACGAGGCAGCAGACGATGCCCGGCACCACGCGGATGAGCCCGCCCCCATGGCGAACCGTGAGCAGGTTCAGCCCCAGCCCCAGCACGCCGAGCACCAGGAAGGCCACGGCCAGCTGCTTCGAATAGCCCACTCGCATCTCGCACTCCCTCCGAGGGCCCTCACGTCAGGCGACGCCCCATGCGTGCCGCGCCGAGCCCCGCCAGCCCGGCGATGGCCGCCGGGATCCCATACAACATCGCCTGCGTCCGCGGTGGCAGCTCGTCGGCGCCCATCGTCTCGAGGTTCGGGCACAGGACGATGAACGCCACCCCCGCCCCGATCGCCGCGAGGGCGAAGAGCGTCGCCGGCGCCCGGCCACCCGCCAGGGTGAAGATAAGCAGCGCCAGGCAGGCGAAGGCCACGGCCAGGCCGCCGATGCCGGCCATGCGGAAGCCCTTCACCATCGCCACCACCGACTCCATGCCGGCCTGGCCCTCGATGCTCTTCTCGATCTGGGCCATGTCGTCGGCGTCCCGCACGAGGCGGGCGTAGCTGGTCAGGCCACCCAGGCCCACGGCGCACAGGCTCCCGAGCACGGTCACGATCACGAGCAGGATCCGCATGGCGACCTCCATCTGGCGGGGCCCGCGCCCCGTGGTCAACTCGGCCCTACGGGGCCAGGGGGGCCCCGCGCGGGGCCGAAGCGGTGCGGACGGCCAGCATCGCCCGCAGCGCGAGCTGGCGCTGGGCGAACGTCTCGGCCTCGTCGGCCAGGCTGGCGAGGACGGGGAGCAGCGCCGGGGCCGCCACCACGCCGCGGCCCCGGTGGTCGCCGGGCGCGTCCACCTCGAGCCACAGGGCGCCGATGCCCTCCAGCAAGGCCTCCCGCAGCGGATCGGTGGCCCCCGCCAGCACCTCGCCCAGCCGCGCGATGGCCGCCGTGTCCCCGCGCTGGGCCAGGCCCAGCAGCGCGTTGGTGTGGGCCCGCCAGCGCAGCTCGTACTCGGCCCGGGCCGCCTGCCAGAGCGCCCGATCCAGCCGATCGGCCACGTCCGACCGGGTGATGCGCCCGCACTCCAGGGCCACCCGCGCGGCCTGCTCCAGGGCCGCCATCTCCTTGATCAGGGCCTTGCTCGGCCGCGGCGCCGCCCGGATGACCGGGGCCATGTCGCGCCCGCGGCGCCGGCGCTTCTTCTGGCGCGCCTTCTTCTTCTTCAGGCGCTTCGCCGCCTTCTTGTAGCGCTCCAGTCGCTCGCGGCGCAGGCGCTCGGGGGCCTGGAGCGCCGCCGTCAGGCTGCCCAGGTAGGTGTCGTCGCCCACCTCCACCAGGCTGACCTGGGCCGCCACCCGCACCCGCAGATCGCCGCTCTGGGCCAGGCGCCGCAGGAGCGGCGCGGCGTCGGCGCCGAAGGCCGGCAGGGCCCGCGCCACGGCCTCGGGGTGCCGCGTGGCCGCCTTCTCCAGCGTGGCCAGCGCCCCCTCGGGCCGCACGGCCGCCAGGTAGTGCGCGCAGGCCGCCCCCAGCCGCTCCGCGTCCTCCGCCAGCGCCGCCTCGCAGGCCGGCACCGCCGCCGCGTCCCCCAGCCGGGCCAGCGCGAAGAGGGCCGCGGGCTTGAAGTCGGGGTTGCCGACGGGCAGCGCCACCAGCGCCGCGAGGGCCGGCCCCGCCCGGGGATCGTCCAGCCAGACGAAGGCCTCCGCTAGCAGCCGGCGGACGTTCTCGCCCACCTTCGGCAGCGCCGCCGGATCGGCCAGCGCCAGCAGCGACGCCAGCCGATCCTTCGCCCCCGAGTACGCCAACCCCTTGATCGCCATCTGAAAAAGGAAGCGCGGTCCGTCCGCGACGCAGCGCACCGTGAAGCCCCCGTCGCCCCACGAGACCAGGGCCTCCAGGGCGTCGAGCTCCTCGCTCGCCAGGGGGGTGCCCCCCGCCACCACCGGCGCCGCGCGGCAGGCGTCGAAGTCGAGGGCGCAGGCGGGCTCCTCGGCCAGCAGCTTCGCCAGCACCCCCCGCGGCGCGCAGCCCGACGGCCCCACCTCGAAGAGGTTGCTCGGGGTGGCCGACACCGGGCCAGGCCCCACCAGGCCACCCAGCGCGCAGAGAAGGACCCGTCGCCGCATCGCTCGCCTCACCTCCGCACCGTCCATCGCGCCGAGGGGCCTCCGCCGTCAACCCCCTTCGCGTCGCCGCCACGGTGGACGCCCGGCGGGCACTCCTCCAGAATCCCCCCGTGGCCGTCCAGCTCTCCGTATCGCCCAACCCCCGCGTCCTCTGCCCCGTGGTGCACGAGGACGACCACTTCCTCGTGGTGGCCAAGCCGCCGGGGGTGGTGACGCAGCCCGGGGTGGGCCACCAGCACGACACCGTGCTCAACGCCCTCTTCGCCACCCACGGCAAGCTGCTGCAGAACCTCGGCCGCAACCGCGACTTCGGCCTCATCCACCGCCTCGACCGCCCCACCAGCGGCCTGCTGGTGGTGGGCCTCACGCCCGAGGGCTACGACGGCATCCGGGCCCAGTTCGAGGCGCGCAGCATCGGCAAGACGTACGTGGCCGTGGTCGCCGGCGTGCCCCGCCCCGTCGAGGGCGTCATCCGCGTGCCCCTGGCCGAGGTCCGCCGCGGGGGCCGCAAGGAGTCGGTGCCCAACGGCCCGGGGGCCCAGGCCGCCGAGACGCGCTACCGCGTCATCAGCGAGGGCCCTGACGTGGCGCTCCTGGAGTGCGACCTGCGCACCGGCCGCCTGCACCAGATCCGCGCCCACCTCACGCACCGCGGCCACCCCATCCTGGGCGACCGCGACTACGGCCCCAAGATCGACCTCGACCGCGCCTGGCGCCAGGCGGCGCCCGCCTCCATCGGCCTGCACGCGGGCGGCCTGTCGTTCGTGCACCCCGTCTTCCGGCACCGGCTCACCGTCCGGGCCCCGCTGCCGGCCCCCGCGCTGGCCTTCCTCGCCGACCATGGCGTCAGCGTTCCCCGGAGGTGGCGATGAGATCCGCCCTCGCGCTCCTGGTCCTGGCCCTGCTGGCCGGCCCCGCCGCCGCCCAGGAGGCCGACAGCTACGAGGTGCGCCAGGTCCAGCGCGCCCTCGCCGCCCACGGCCTCACCCCCGACCTCGCCCCCGACGGCAAGGCCATCGAGGCGGTGCACATCGTGCGCTACGAGGTCTTCGTCGAGGATGAGCCCTTCCCGGTTTTCCTCAATGCATTCCACTGGTTGACGGTCGAGAACGTGGTCCGCCGCGAGCTCTTGCTGCGCCCGGGCGACGCCTGGGACGCCGACCGCCTGCTGGAGTCGGCCCGCAACCTGCGGGCCCTGCGCATCTTCTCGGTGGTGGCCGCGCTGCCCGTCCAGGCGAAGACGCCGGGCAAGGTCGACCTGCTCCTCGTCACCCGCGACCTGTGGAGCCTGCGCCTGGAGTGGAACCTCCAGTTCACCGACGCGCAGATCGACCAGCTCCTCGTCCAGCTCACCGAGCGCAACCTGTTCGGCCGCAACAAGCTCGTCCTGGGGCGCCTGCTCGTCCTGCCCCTCACCTGGTCGGTGGGCGAGGCCTACATCGATCGCCGCCTGGTGGGCGAGCCCCTGCACCTGGAGCAGTCCGCCGACGTCTTCTTCCGCCGCGAGGACGACGCCTTCGACGGGTTCACCACGCGCCTCGAGCTGGCGCGCCCGTTCTACGACCTCGACCAGGCCTACGGCTTCCGCCTCCAGGCTCAGATCCAGGACCGCGTCTTCCGCCACTACCGAGCCGGCGAGGTGTTGACCTGGGACGACCCCGAGACGGACGCCGAGGAGGCCATCCGCCGCGTCTTCGACACCGAGCAGCTCCGCTTCAGCGCGCTGGGCCGCCGCCAGTTCAGCGGCGCCTTCACCCACCGCGTCGCCCTCGGCGTCGGCGCCAGCCGCCTGTCCGTCGAGGCCAACGCCGAGACGGGCCTGCCCGCGGCCAACGCCGAGAGCTTCAGCCGCCACGTCCTGCCCCGGCCCCTCACCCAGATCTACCCGGTCGTCGCCTGGGCCGGCTTCGCCCGCGACTTCCGCACCTACGAGGACCTGTCCTCGTTCGGCGTCAGCGAGGACGTCCAGCTCGGCCCCGACCTGTCCCTCACCGTCTCGGCCCCCCTGGAGGCCCTCGGCTCCACCGTCAACGCCGTCGAGCTCTTCCTGTCGGCCGCCTGGGCCAGCGCCTTCGCCGGCGACGGCCTCACCGAGGCCGCCGTGGGCGCTGAAGCCCGCCTGGAGGACGGCACCTGGATCGACCAGGAGCTCCTGCTGCGCGGCCGCGTCGCCAGCCCCCGCCTCGGCATCGGCCGCCTCGTCGCCCGCGCCGACTGGCTGTTGCGCCGGGAAGACACCAGCAACTCCCCGGTGACGCTGGGCGGCAACAACGGCCTGCGCGGCTACCCCAGCGAGTTCTTCTTCACCTTCGGCGGCAGCCGCATCCGGGCCAACGGCGAGTACCGCACCCCGCCCCTGGTCTGGCACTACCTGCACCTCGGCGCCGTCGCCTTCTACGACGCCGGCGACGTCTACGGCGAAGACGACGCCTTCGCCCTGCGCCAGTCTGTGGGCGTCGGCCTGCGCGGCCTGCTGCCCCAGTTCAACCGCGAGGTCTTCCGCCTCGACCTCGGCGTCCCCATCGACGGCAGCGGCTTCAGCGTGACGCTGAGCGGCGGCACCGGCCAGGCCGTCCCCCTCACGAACCGCGAAGATCTGCAGTTCGACTCGACGGTGGGCAACCTCTACAACCAGCCGTAGGCGCCCTTGTGGGTCCTGTTGATGTTCAATACGCTGTCCTGGGACCTCGGTGGGCGGGCCAGCCGTGTTGCGATCAGGACTCTTCGGCCGTCGGCTGCGCATCGACGATGCTCTGGTCGTCACCGTTCGAGCCGCAGGTGGACGGATTCGCAGAGACTTCGAGCAGGGAGGCTACCCGTTCGCCGCCTGGCGCGGCGCTGACATGAACGGCTGGCCAGAGCGCTTTGCGCTGGTCGGTGAGGGGGGCGTCCCGCTCCTTCTCTGGGCGAGCGATGAGCCCCTGCTCCGTGATGGCGGGCGCACGTTCTATCGCCCCACACAGCTCGAGGCGGCGGAGAGCGTCCATGGCAGGGGGGTCGGCCAGGCCGGTCTGGAGGCGATGGCCGCCAGGGCGATCGAGATTGGCCTGAACGAGATAGCGCTCTTCAGCCTGGATCGGTACGATTCGCCCAGAGCACATCCGTTCTATGTCCGCAACGGTGCGGTTCCACATTGTTTCGAGACCCTGGTCGCCGACGCGATCCCACTTCGTCTACCATCGGATCGTGTCCGTGCCCTTGCTGAGCAGTTTGAGAGGAGGTGTCGAGATGCAGAGTGACGAACCCAGGGGCCTCATGGCCCTGGACGCTGCCGGCCGACGCCTGATGGAGCAGAAGGGGTCCGCCGCCTATCGTCTGTCGGTGGATGCCCAGGACGCGGCACTTGCCCTGATCGATGCCCTGATCGAGCGGCTGAGGGTCCTTGGCATGGATGCGAGCGCTGTGGAAGCGAGGACCGGGCTGTCGGCGACGACCATCGAAGATGGGCTGGAGTCGGGAGACCTCAGTCTGGCGGCCTTCGCGATCATCGCGCGGGCGGCGGATCTCGACGTGGCGCTCAAGCCGCTGCCATGTGTCGTGCTCTCCGGCAAGTGGGGCGCGCCCATGGCGCGCCCGACGTCGGTGGCGTGGAAGACCGACAAGGTGGACGAGCATGGCGACGCCAAGCCCATCGCCGTCTGAGGTCCTCCGCGACCTCGTTGGTCGCACGACGCTCAAGGCTATCGACATCGTCCGCGTGCACGCCGAACGCGCCGACATGTTCGCCATCGGTGGCACATTGACGGTGTCCGCCGGCCACCTCGCGGTCTTGCCGCAGATTGAGGTCGCCTTCCCTCCCGAACAGGCTAATGGCACCTTGACCTTCATGGTCAACCTGCTCGCGGAGCTGGACCCGAGTCCCGACCGCGAGAGCGGCGAACGTCAGGCTTTCGGCACCGTGGCCGTGTCGGCGCGCCTCCTCTACAGCCTCCAGGGTGCCCAGCCTTCGGCCGCGCTCACCCACCAGTTCGGCCGCGAGCTGGCCGTCCACCACGCCTGGCCTTTCCTGCGCGAGCGCGTGAACACCCTGGCTCAGGGCATCGGCCTCGCCCCGGCCCTGCTCCCGCTTCGCCGGATCGACGCCGGCCTCGTCGACTGACCCTTCAGCCCGGCAGCCAGGCCTCCACCCGCGTCCGGGTGCGGCCGCCCAGCCGCCGCGCCAGGGCGGCGACCTGCGGGGACATGGGGAAGAAGTCGACGTCGCGGTCGAACTCGCGGTCGATGGTGCGCAGCGCCAGCAGCACGGCGAGGACGTGCTGGCGGGGCGAGCCGCAGCCGTAAAGCACGTCGAGCATCACCCGCGGCCCCAGCGTCAGCACCACCAGCGCGCGGGCGTCGCCGTCGGCGTCCCGGGCGAGCAGGCACGTCCGCGGCTGGGCGAGGGCGAAGGCCACGTCCACGGCGCCGAGGACGTGGTCGGGGTGGGCGGTCAGGTAGGCCGTCAGCAGCCGCGCCGCGTCGGGGTGGTCGCCGGGCGGACCCTGGACGATCTCGATGGTGTTGAGGCGCCCATCGTCCAGCCGGGCGAAGAGGGCGCGGTGCTCGGCCCGCAGGGGGTCGTCGAAGTCGATGGCCACGTGCTCGAGGGGGGGTCCCGGCCGGTAGCCGGCGGCTCGCAGCCCCTTGGTGTACCGCTGGCCCTCGGCGCCACGCAGCAGCGCGGCCACGGGGCGCCCCGCGGCGGCCTGCGCGGCCAGGAAGGCGGGCACCAGGCGCGCGGGCACCGGGGTGGCGGGGGGCAGCGCCAGCTCACCCCAGGCCGGGTGGTAGGGGCTCGGCCGCACGAGCGCGGGCCGCCAGGCCACGTCCAGCGTCAAGGCCGCCAGCGTGGCGGCGTCCACGGGCGGGCGGGCCACGAAGGCCTCGTCCCGCGCCCGGGCGAAGAGCGCCCCGACGTCGTTGAGGTGGCGCGTCCACGCCGGGGTGGGGCGCCGCTGCACCAGGGGCTCGTCGGCGGCCAGGATGAACTCCGTGGTGCCCGCCGGCTGGTAGCGCACCTGGTAGGTGCAGACCACCGGGAAGACCGTCGAGACGGCCCCCAGGACGTGCTCGCCGACCCCCGGCAGGCTGGTCGTCTGCACCACCAGCCGCCCGCCCTCGGCCATGCACCCCCGGAAAAGTCGATAGACTTCGGGCATGTAGAGCGCCGCTAGGGCCGGCTCCACCGGATCGGGGAAGTCGGCGATCAGCAGCTCGAAGCGCTCCTCCGAGGCCGCCAGCCACGCCTTCGCGTCGGCGTGCACCAGCGTCACCCGCGGATCGGCAAAGGCGTCGCCGTTCAGGGCGCGCAGGCCAGGGTGCGTCCGGGCGAGCTCGGTGACGGCGGGATCGTGATCGCAGACGACGACGCGCTGGACCTCGGGGAAGCGCAGGATGCGGGCGAGGGCGAGGCCGTCGCCGCCGCCGCCGATGAACACCCGCCGGGCGGGCCCGAAGAGCATGGGCACCACCGCGAGGGCCTCGTGGTAGCGGTGCTCCTGAGCGGCGGTGAACTGCACCGCCTCGTCCAGCAGCAGCGTCAGCCCCTGGGCGGGATCGTCGACGAGGGCGAGCCGGGGGCGGGGTGAGCCGTCCGGCAGCGCGGGCGTCACTGCGGCCGGGCCCCGGCCCCCTTGATCACCAGGCGGCCCCCGGCCTTGCCGATGGTGCGCACGGAGCCATCGCCCAGGACCAGGCCCTCGGCGCCGCCACGCACGCGGCCGGCGGCCACCTCGATCTGCACCACCGGCGTCTCGGCGACCCCGCGGAGCAGATCGGCGTCGTCGGAGATCTGCAGGCCCACGAAGCTCACGCCGTTGCCGCCCAGGGCGCGCCCGGGCAGGGTGAGGTCGAGCCGGCCGTCGGCGCCGATGACCCCGACGCCCTCGGCGACCTTCTTCATGGCGCCACGCTCAGCCCGCGGGCCCGCCCAGACCTGCACATGCCGGCCGGGGTGCCCCAGGACCTGCAGCTTGAGCTGGTCGGCCTCGACCCGCGCCGTGACCTCCTCCGAGGGGGCCGCCGCCGGGCGTCGCGCCTCGGCCGGCCGCGCCGTCAGCGCGGCGATCTGCACCCCCGCCCCAAGCCCCAGCACCAACCGCCCCGCGACCTTGAGCACCTGACGCTGCATGGCACACCTCCAGGCGGCACGATACGCCTGGAGGGCACGGGCAGGCAATCGAACGGCAGCGCCCCGCGGCGCTACTCCCCCGCGGCCCGCAGGCAGGCGGCGCGCAGCGCAGGGACCGTCCAGTCCCGGGCGCTGTCCAGCCGCCGCCGCAGCTGCCCATCGGCGTCCACGACGAACGTCACGGGCAGATCCCGCACCCCGAGCGCCGCCGCGATCTCGGCCGACGTCCCCAGCCGCAGGGCCGGGTGATCACCCGCAAAGGCGCGCACCGTCTCGGCATCTTCGTCGACGCTGATGGCCAGCACGGGCAGATCGGGCTGGGCCAGCAGGGCGGGCAGCTCGGCCCGGCAGGGGGGGCACCACGTCGCCCAGATGTGCAGCAGCAGGGGCTTGCCGCGGGCGTTGGCCACGTCGTCGGGGCGGCCGTCCAGGTGGCGGATGCTCAGCGCGGGGGCCGGCCCGTCCACCGGCTTGCCGGGCAGCGGCCCGACCTCCCGCCGCGCCAGCCACACGGCCAGCAGGACGCCCTGCACCGCCACCACCACCGCCCCGATGACCAGCCACCGCTTCATGCAGGCCCCTCGATCCGCCGCGGCCCCAGGGTCGCATAGATCGCCGGCAGCACCACCAGCGTCGCGCAGAGCGAGGTGAGGACGCCGCCGATGACCACCACGGCCAGGGGCCGCTGGACCTCGGCGCCGACGCCGGTGTTGAGGGCCATGGGCAGGAAGCCCAGGGCCGCCACCAGCCCCGTCATCACCACCGGGCGCAGCCGCGTCGCCGCCGCCGCCGCCGTCGCCTCCGCCAGGGCCATCCCTTCGGCGATGAGCTGCCGCGCGCGGCTGACCAGCACGAGCTGGCCAAGCACGGCGACCCCCGACACCGCGATGAACCCGACGCCCGCCGAGATGGAGAACGGCAGGCCCCAGAGCCAGAGGGCCACCACCCCGCCGATGGCCGCGAACGGCACCCCCGAGAAGACGAGCAGCGCGTCGCGGGCCGAGCCGAAGGTGGCGTAGAGCAGGGACACGATGAGCAGCAGCGCCAGCGGCACGACGAGCTGCAGCCGCCCCTGGGCGGCCTCCAGGTGCTCGAACTGCCCGCCATAGCGCACATCGTAGCCATCAGGCAGCGTCAGCCGCCCCACGGCCGTCTGCACGTCGGCCACGAAGGAGGCCACGTCCCGGTCGGCCACGTTGGCCTGGATGGTGATGCGCCGCCGGCCCCAGTCGCGCTGGATGGCCGACGGCCCCTCCTCCACCCGCACCCGCGTCAGCCGCGCGAGGGGGACGCGCTGGCCGTCGGGCGCCGTGACGAGCAGCCGCTCCAGCGCCCGCGGATCGGCCCGCCAGGCGTCGCCGAGCCGGACCACCAGGTCCACCCGCTGGTCCCCGTCGGCCACCTCGCCCACCACGCGCGCCCCGAGCGCCTCCACCAGCGCCAGCACGTCGTCCACCGCGATGCCGTGCCGGGCGATGGCCGCCCGGTCCACCTCCACCCGCATGACCGGCAGCCCCGTGATCTGCTCGACGGTCACGTCGGCCGCCCCGGGCACCGCCTCGACGACCTCGCCGATCTGGCGGCCCCACGCCCGCAGCGTCTCGAAGTCGTCCCCGAAGAGCTGCACGCCCACGTCGCTGCGGATGCCCGCCACCATCTCGTTCATCCGCATCTCGATGGGCTGCGAGAAGACGGCCCGCATCCCGGGCAGGCCGTCCACCGCCTCGCTCATGGCCGCCGCCAGCTCGTCCTGGGTGCGCGCGGCCTGCCACGTCGAGCGGGGGGTCAGCGTGACGAACACGTCCGAGACCTCGAGCCCCATGGGATCCGTCGCCACCTCCGCCGTCCCCGTCCGCGTCCAGATGTGCTTGATCTCATGAGGGAACTTCCCCTTGAGCAGCCTCTCGATCTGGGTGCCGTAGCGCACGGACTCCTCCAGGGACACCCCCGCCAGGCGCACCGTGTTCAGCGTGATGGCCTGCTCGCGCAGGGTGGGCACGAACTCGGCTCCCAGCCGCGTGGCCAGGAAGCCGGCGTTGCCGAGGAGGACGACGGCCACCGCCAGCACCACCCCGCGGTGGGCCAGGGCGGCGCGGAGGACGGGCGCGTACACCCGCTGCAGCGCCCGCACGACGAGCGTCTCGCGGTGGCGCCCGCGTCGCTTCAGGCCCAGGCTGGCCAGGGCCGGCATCAGCGTCAGCGACAGGATCATCGACCCGGCCAGCGCGAAGATGACGGTCAGGGCCATGGGCCGGAAGAGCTTCCCCTCCATGCCCTCCAGCGTGAGGATCGGCAGGTAGACGATGGCGATGATGAGCTCGCCGAAGAGCGTCGGCCGGCGCACCTCCACGGCCGCGTCGCGCACCAGGGCGCGCAGCGGCCGCCCCGAGGTGTCCTCGTCCACCCGCCGCGCGGCGTTCTCCACCAGGATGACGGAGCTGTCGACCACCAGCCCGAAGTCGAGGGCGCCCAGGCTCATCAGGCTGCCGGCGATGCCGAAGCGCAGCATGGCGTCGAAGGCGAAGAGCAGCGAGAGCGGGATGGCCAGCGCCACGATGAGGCCCGCCCGCCAGCTCCCGAGGAACGCGAAGAGGACGGCGATGACCAGCAGCGCCCCCTCCAGCAGGTTGTCGCGCACCGTCAGCAGCACCTCGTCCACCAGGTCGGTGCGCTGGTAGACGGGGGTCAGCCGGACCCCCTCGGGCAGCGTCTTCTGCACCTCCGCCAGCTTCGCGGCCAGGGCCGCCGTCACCGCGTGGCTGTTCTCGCCCACCTGCATGAAGCCCAGGCCCAGGACGACCTCCCCGGCGCCCTCGGCCGTCACGGCCCCATGGCGCAGGGCGTCGCCCTCCTCCACCCGGGCCACGTCGCGCACCAGGACGGGCGTGCCATCCCGGGCGGCGACGACGATGGCCTCGAAGTCCGCGAGCGTGCGCGCCAGGCCGACGCCCTGGACCAGCCGCGCCTCGCCGCCCTGCACGATGATCCCGCCGCTCACGTTGCGGTTGTTCTGCTGGAGCGCCCGCACCACGTCGTCGGGCGTCAGGTCGTACTTCAGCAGGGATGCGGGCTGGAAGATCACGTGGATCTGGCGCTCGTCCCCGCCCCAGGTGTTCACCTCGGCCACCCCCGGCACCTGCAGCAGCATCGGCCGCACCCGCCAGTGGTGCAGCGTGCGCAGCTCCCGCAGCGAGCGCGGCGTGTCGGAGGTGACGAGGTACTGGAAGACCTCCCCGAGCCCGGTGGACGCCGGCCCCAGCGCCGGCGGGGCCACCCCGGCGGGCAGCGAGGCCCCGTGCAGCCGCTCCTGGACGACCTGCCGGGCGCGGTAGAGGTCGGTGCCGTCCTGGAACGTCGCGACGATCTGGGAGAGCCCGAACCGGGAGAGGGAGCGCAGACCCGCCACCCCGGGCAGCCCGTTGAGCGTCTGCTCGAGGGGCACGGTGACCTGCCGCTCCACCTCCGTCGGCGTGAGGGCCGGGGCGACGGTGTTGACGACCACCTGCACCGGCGTCGTGTCGGGGTAGGCGTCGAAGGGCAGGCGCTGGAAGGCCGAGAGCCCCATGACGGTCACCACGACGGTGGCCAGGACGACGAGGGCCCGGTAGCGCAGGGCCCCCTCGATGATGGCTTGCAGCATCGTCAGTCCCCCCGCGGCCCTTCGACCTCGCAGCAGCCCGCGCCGATGGCGTCGCGGCTGAGCTCGGTGCGCAGCAGGTAGGCTCCGGTCGTCACGATGGCCTCGCCGGCCGCCACGGGCCCCGCCACCTGGACGCGCCGGCCGTCGGCGCGGCCCGGCACGACGACCCTCGGCTCGAACACGCCGGGCTCGAGGCGCACGAAGACCACGGCCTCCTCACCCAGGCGCTGCACGGCCTCCACCGGGACGACGACGCCGGCCACCGGCGCCGCCACCTGCACCCGGCCCGACACGAACTGCCCCGCGCGCAACATGCCGTCTTTGTTCTGGATCTCGGCGCGGGCCGTCACCATGCGCGTGCGCGGATCCACCTCCGGCGCCACCCACGTCAGGCGGCCCGGGAAGGCCCGCCCGGGGAGGGCGTCGAGCGTGATCTCCACGGCCTGGCCGGGCCGCGTGGCCACGGCGTCCCCCTCGGGCAGATCGAGCAGCGCCCACATCACCGAGGTGTCGGCCAGGGTGGCCAGGGCGTCGGCGTCGCCCGCGAAGGCGCCGGCCAGCGCGGGCCGCCGGATGACCGTGCCCGAGATCGGCGCGTGCACCACGAACCGCCCCCCCTGCTCGGCCTTGCGCGCCCCGCTCAGCCGCAGGGACTGGTCGATGGCGGACAGCTCGGCCTGGGCGGCCTCCAGCTCCTGCCGGGCCACCTCCACCTGGCGCTCCGAGGCGATGGCCCCCTTGCGCAGCTCCCGCTGCCGGGCGAGCTGGGCGCGGGCGGCCCCGACGCGCTCACGGGCAGCGCCGCGGTGGGCCTGCAGCTCGCCCACGCGGGCGCTCTCCAGCGCGAAGAGGGGATCGCCCGCCGCCACCACCTGCCCCAGATCCACCAGCACCTCGCGCACGATGCCCGGCACCAGGGAGCGCACGTCGGCCATGGCGTTGCGGTTGAAGTCGACGCGGCCCGTGACCGTGAGCCCGACGCCCAGGGCGGCCGCGCTGGCCGGCGCCCACACCAGGCCCGCGGCCGCCTCCATGGCCGGATCCTTCAGCCGCACCCGCGTCCCCGGCGGCACCGCGCTCGGCGGCGGCACCCCCGGCGGCGGCGGGATGGGGTTGCAGTACGGGCAGACCGACTCGGGGAAGCCGTGCTCCGGGCACCAGTCCCCGCTGGCCTTCTGCTTGGCCTCCAGCTCCGGGTTGCACTTCGGGCACTGCGACTCGGGCAGGCCGTGCTCGACGCACCAGTCGAACCGATCCGCGACCCGGGGCGCGGCCGCCGGGGCGTGGGCCCCGCCGTGGTCGTGGCCGGCGTGGCCGCTCCCCGCGGTCGCTGGCGCCCCGGGGGGCGCGAGGGGGTGGCACAGCGGACAGACCGACTCGGGGAAGCCATGGCTCGCGCACCAGTCCCCGGCGGCCTGGAAGGCCGGGATGAGGCTCGGGTTGCACTGCGTGCACATGGACTCGGGCAGCTTGTGCCCACCGCACCAGTCGGCGGGATCGGCGGCGGCCGGCCGGGTGGGCACCGCGAAGGCGACGCCGCCGAAGCCCAGCGCGACCCCGAAGGCCAGCACGACACCATGAAACGACATCCGCATGCTCCTCATGGCAGCGCTCCTCGCGCGGCGGCCAGGGCCACGCTCGCCTGAGCCGCGTCGTGCACCAGGCGCGCGTGGCTCTCCCGCGCCTCCAGCAGCTCGCGCTGCACGGCCAGCAGCTCGACCAGGGGCAGGGCCCCCGCCTCATGGGCCCGCCGGGCCAGATCGACGCTGGCCTCCAGGCTGGGCAGGCCGTCGCGCTCGAACGTCTCGACGGCCGCCACCAGCCGCTCGCAGCGCACCCGCGCCGCCAGCACCTCGGCGCGCCCGTCGCGCTCGGCCACCGCCCGGGCCCCGCGCAGCCCCTCGGCGCGCGCCTGGGCCTGGGCCACCTCGGCCGCCCGCCGGTCGAACACGGGCAGCGCCAGGCGCACGCCCCCGAGCACCCGGTGGACGCCCTCCTCCTGGGCGTAGCGCAGGTGCACCCCCAGATCGGGCCAGCCCCGCGCCTCCCCGAGCCGGCCCTCGGCCTCGGCCTCGGCCACCGCCGCGTCCAGCGCGCGCAGGCCGGGTCGATCGACCACCGGCCCATCGGCGCAGCCCCGCGGCAGCGCCGGTCCGCCCACGCTCGGCACGTCCCCCGGCTCGGCGGCCAGCAGCCGACGCAGCCCCTCCAGGCCCACGTCGCGCTCCACCGCCCGCTGTGTCAGGGCCGCCCGGGCCCGCGCCTCGGCCACCGCGGCCAGGTGCACGTCGAGCCCGCCCACGTCGCCGGCCGCCTTGCGCTTGCGGGCCGTCGAGTGGATCTCGACCGCCAGCCGCAGGGCCTCGGCCGCGATGCGGTGGTGGTCCTCGTCGTGGCGCGCGGCGACGAACGCCGCCGCCACCGCCCCGAGGGCCTGCCGCACGGCCTCCTCGGCCGCCGCCTCCGTCGCCGCCAGCCCGGCCGCGGCCGCGTCCTGGCGCGCCACGCGCTGCCCCCCCAGGGGGATGTTCTGGCCGACGCCCAGCTCCACGTCCGTGGTGTCCCGGCCCAGCCGGGGCCCGGCCCACACCTCCACCTCCAGGGGATCCGTCAACAGCACGGCCGCGCCCCGCTGCCGCGCCTTCGCCTCGGCGACCCGGGCCCGGGCCGCCAGGACGGCCGGCGCCTGCCCCTCCGCCAGGGCCAGCGCGGCCTCCAGCGTCAGGGGCGGCACCTCCGCCACCGCAGGCGTCGCCCACAGGCACGCCCACACGACGCGCCAGCGCGCGCCTCGTCTCGTCATCACCATCATGCACCCCGGCATGCGCGGAGATCCTCAAGGAATTCCGCTGGTTGCACCTCGGCCGGGCCTCGCCGGCCGCGCGTTCAGGCTGCCTGGGGTCAGGCTCTCGGGGGCCGCAGGAGGGTGCCCGGCTCGGCGGAGATCGGCGCCTCGGGCAGGTGCGTGCGGCGATCACCACGCTCGGTGAGCAGCCGCAGGGCAGGGGGGAGCGGGGGCAGCACGGCCAGCAGGGCCATGTGGCACACGCAGTGATCGCAGGCGTCGGCGCAGCCGAGCCCGTGCTCGTCGTCGCAGCCGCCGACGGCGCCCACGCCGGGCGCCTCCTCGTCGGCGCAGGGGCAGCCGCAGCAGGCCGGCGAGCCCGCCACCGCCTGCACCACCACCTCGGCCACGGCCGGTCGACCCAGGAGGAGCCCCAGGAAGAACAGCCCCATGGCGAGGGCGGCGAAGGCGGGGTGGCGCGGCACGGCTACTCGAACTCCCCGCTGCGGGCGGGCGGGTTGATGTCGTACTTCTTCATCAGCCGGTACACATGGCGGCGGTCGATGCCCGCCTCGCGGGCCACGCGGCTGATGTTCATGTCATGCCGCTCCAGCAGCATGATCAGGTAGTCGCGCTCGAACTGGGCGACGATGATCTCCTTGGCCTCCTTGAGGCCGGTGCCCGGATCCACCAGGTTGCCGGTCGTCACGGGGGCGCGGTGGGCCGGGCGCCCCAGGCGGGCCTGCAGATCCCCCGGCAGATCCTCCACCTCGATGACGTCCGCCTCGCAGAAGGTCGCCGAGCGCTCCACCACGTTGCGCAGCTCGCGCACGTTGCCGGGCCAGTCATAGCCCGTCAGCAGCTCCATGGCCTCGTCCGAGAACCGCCGCGCCCGCAGCCCATCGGGCCGCTGCCGCCGCAGATCCTCCAGGAAGTGCTCGCAGAGCCGCCCCAGATCATCGAGCCGCTCCCGCAGCGGCGGCAGCGTCATGCGCACCTTCGCCAGCCGGTAGAAGAGGTCGCGGCGGAACTGCCCCTCTTCCACGAGCTGCGCCAGGTTGCGGTTCGTCGCCGCCACCACCCGCACGTCCACCTTGATGGTGCGCTCGCCGCCCACCCGGCGGATCTCGCCGCTCTCCAGGGCCCGCAGGAACTTGGGCTGGAGCGCCAGCGACATCTCGCCCAGCTCGTCGAAGAAGACGGTGCCGCCCTCGGCCCGCTCGAACACGCCGCGGTGGGTGCGGATGGCCCCCGAGAAGGCGCCCTTCTCGTGGCCGAACAGCTCCGACTCCAGCAGGTTCTCGGGGAAGGCCGAGCAGTCGAAGATCACCAGCGGCCGCGTCGCGCGTCGGGACGCCCCGTGGATGGCCCGGGCCACCAGCTCCTTGCCGGTGCCCGTCTCGCCCTCCACCACCACCGACAGATCGCTCGGCGCCACCTTGTCGATGATGCCGTAGATCTCGCGCATCCGCGCCGCGGAGCCGATGAGATCGCCGTAGCTGCCCCGGGCGATGGGGAAGACGCGCACCGACTCCACCTCCGGCTCGAACCGGATGAGGGAGTTGCCGACCAGCACCTCGCAGTTTGGGTGCAGGAACACCTCGCGCACGCGCAGGTTCTGGATGTAGGTGCCGTTGGTGCTCTGCCGGTCGACGAGCAGGTACTCATCACGAATGTGCCGGATTTCACAGTGGAAACGGCTGATCGTGTTGTCGTTGAGCACCAGGTCGTTCTTCTCGTTGGTGCCGATGCGGATGATGGGCTTGGTGACGGTGAGCGTGGTGCCCCGATCGGGGCCGTCCACCACCACCAGCTTGCACTTCTCCAGCTCGATGGTCTCGGGCAGATCCGAGACCTTCACCTCGATGGTGCGCTGGCGGTCATCCTCATGGCCCTCGGGGGGCAGGCCCTCGATGCGGGCGCGGGGGGGCTGCGACATGGGCGTCAAGGTACGCTGGGGCTGAAAGTGAGTCAAACAGGTCTCACCGCCGCGGCGCCCGGGGTGCAATGCCGCGGCGACCCCGGTGGTTCTACGGGGGAATGCCCCGCCAGCGCCCGCGTCGGTGGCCGCCGTCGGCCGGTTGCCGGCCAGCCCGCGGGGCGGTAGTACTGCCCCCCGAGAGGAGGTCTGAATGAACAGCTTGCTGCTGGTGATCCTGGGCCTGGCCCAGCCCGCGCCCCCCGCCGCCCCTGCGTCGGCCGCCCCCGCGTCCGCCCCCGCCGCCCTGGACGTCGCCGCCGTCGTCGACGGCATCCAGGCCTTCTACGCCAGCGCCGAGGACTTCCAGGCCAGCTTCACCCAGACCTACACCTACCAGATCTATGATCGGAAGCAGGTCTCCCACGGGGTCGTCTACTTCAAGAAGCCCCGCCGCATGCGCTGGGACTACCAGAAGCCCACCCCCAAGGTCTTCGTCGCCGACGGCGCCACGCTCTGGGTCTACGAGCCCGAGGAGAGCCAGGTCTTCAAGCGCGACCTGAAGAGCGCCCAGCTCCCCGCCGCCCTCTCCTTCATGAGCGGCGAGGGCAAGCTGGCCGACGAGTTCGACGCGAAGCTCCTGCCCTCGAAGAACCCCGACCGCCTGCGGGTGGAGCTCACGCCGAAGCGCCACGCCGGCGACTACAAGCTGCTCATCATGGAGGTCGATCGCGCCACCTTCGCCGTCGAAGCCAGCACCGTCGTCGACCCGGTGGGCAACACCAACCACCTGGTCTTCAACGGCGTGAAGACGAACCAGTCCCTCCCCGACAAGGGCTTCCAGTTCTCCCCCCCCGCGGGCGTGAAGATCATCACTGGCGGCCAGTAACCTCCCCGGCCGCGGGCCGAAACCCCTCGAAAAATCAGCCACCTGCGCGCCGACCCGCCGCCACCGTGGCGGCGCGCCCCCGGCCCGTGCACAGTGGGCGTGTCACATCTCTGGAGGCCCGCCGTGCTGCCGAGCGTCTACTTCACCAACCAGCGCGAGGCGGCCCTCGCCGACCTCATCTGGGCGCGGGCCCAGACCTACAACCTCCAGGGCTTCCACGGCGCCACGAAGCTGCCCTGGGCCAGCACCCGCGTCATCAAGGCCTGCGGCCTCGCCATCGAGATGCGCTACAACACCGTGGACCTGGGCGAGCCCGCCCGGCGGTGCTTCCCCAAAGAGAAGGCCAACGTCGAACACTTCTGGTGTGGTGCCATGCTCGGCACCGTCGGCGGCCCCTTCGGCCTCGTCGGCGGCACCGCCCTGAACTTCGTCTACGACGGCATCATCAGCCCGCTCTCGAAGGTCTTCAGCGGCAACTCCTTCGACAAGATCGTCGACGGGATCAAGAATGATTACAAGCAGTTCGCCGGCCCCGACACCAACGGCGTGAAGTTCGGCGCCATCCACCACACCCGCTTCTTCTGGATGGACCGGGACTGATCCAGCGCCCCCCATGCTGAGCCTGCTCATCGGCCTGCTGGCCGCGCCCCCGCCCGCCGCGCCGGCGTCCGCTGCCCCCCCGTCCTCACCGCCGGCCGCTGGCGCGCTGCTCGCGCCCGCCACCCCCGACCGCCCCGCCCTCGTCTACATCCCGGCCGGCCGCTACACCATGGGCAGCCCCCCGGAGGAAGAAGGCCGCTTCGACGAGTACGAAGAGCCCCGCGCCATCCGCATCGCCGACGCCTTCGCGATGATGCAGACCGAGGTCACCGAGGCCCAGTGGACGGCCGTCGTGGGCGACCAGGGCCGCCCCTTCGACCGCCCCCCTGGCGAGCCCGACCACCCCGCCGTCCAGGTCGGCTGGTTCGCCGTCCTGCGCTTCGCCGACACCCTCTCCCTCCGGGAAGGCCTCACCCCCTGCTACCCGAAGGACCGCCGCGGCGAGCGCCAGCCCGACGACGCCTGCACCGGCTACCGCCTGCCCACCGAGGAGCAGTGGGAGTACGCCGCCCGCGCCGGCACCCGCGGCCCCACCTACGGCCCCCTCGACGCCATCGCCTGGTACGCCGACAACAGCGGCGGCACCCTGCACCCCGTCGGCCAGAAGCAGCCCAACGCGTGGGCCCTCTACGACATGCTCGGCAACGCCAGCGAGTGGACGCTCACGCGGACGGAGGCCGAACACGGCTCCCGGGTCGGCGAGCGCGTCATCCGCGGCCAGAGCTACAAGAGCCTGAAGAGCTGGGTGCGCGCCGCCAGCCGCGGCGCCCTGTCGCCGGACTTCTGGAATGAAGCCACGGGGTTCCGGCTGCTGCGGCGGGTGCGGTGATCAGCCCGACCGACGCTGGCCCAGTCGCAGGACACGCGCCGCGAGGCAAGGGTGGCGTCGTCGAAGCTCAGCGGCCTTCGTCTCCAGCAGAGCCTCCAGGCTAGCCGGGTCGTCACGCCAGGTCGCTGGCACCTTCGCCACGTTGAGCCTGGGGTCCGGCCAAAGGACGAGGTAGAGGGCCGCTATCTCTCTGAAATGGTTGGCATATCGGTTGACGAGCTGGGTCTCCATCGCGGTCTCGACCCTCCGATTCATGACCCACTTCACCTCGATCTTCAGGGTCAGCGCGTCGCCTCTCTCGTCCTGCGTGTCGAGCTTGATGTCGATGCGGTCACGGCCGCCGTCCTCCTGGGGTTCAAGGTGAACCTTCAGGCCGGTGAGCTTCTCCAGTTTGCCGCCGAGCCGGTCAGCGAGAAGGCTGCAGGCGGCGGTCTCGCGCTTTGGCTTCGCGCTCTTGTCGCCATCGGCGTGGGAGCGATCGAGGAACGCCTCGGCGAGGCCGGCATCCGCGAGGTCCTTTTCCACGTCGTCCAGCGCCTCCAGCACACGGTCGAGCAGGTCCCTCGGCGTCCGCAACCGTGGCTCGAAGCTGGCCGCCTCGGCCAGGGAGAGGGGCTGCCAGGCCGACTTCGCTCGCGCGCGTTGAGCGTCGAGGATGTTGCCGCCGTGCCAGCCGAACTCTTCGACGAGCGCCCGCACCTGCTCCACGGCTCCCGACGCGACCAGGCGCGTGAAGAGCGCCGACCGGAGCCGCGCCACTCGATCGATGGGCTGCACCGGCCCGGCGTTCCGGCGCGGCTCGGGGTCGCCGAAGTCCAGCTTCAGAAGCCGGATGACCTGCGTGGTCCGGTGAGGCGCCACATCCCACAGCTCCATGCTGTCGCCCAGCGCGAACGCGATGAGGCGCCGCGTGTCGGCTTCCTCCACGAAGCGGTCCCAGAGGTCGCCCCACGCCCGGGCGGTGTCGGCACGAAACAGCGCCGACACAACCCCATCCCGCCCCAGCCTCGCCATGCCCCAGGCCCAGAACTCATCGCGAGCGGCCGGCAGCGCGAGCAGTGCGCGGAAGAGCCGCTCCTGATCGTGCAAGAGCCCATCGCGCCGGTTGCGCAGCTCATTGGCCCGGCGGCGCTCGTCGTCCGTGCTGGGCGCTTCTTCGCAGGGCTCGCTGGGCAGCGTGCGCGCAAGAAGGGCCTGGGCCCGCTCGCTCCAGCGAGGACCCCACCACGGGCCCAGCCAGGTGAACACCGTCCAGCTCAGTCCCCGCCCATGCGCCAGCGCCAGCTCGGCGGCGGCTTCGACTTCGGTGCTGAACGCCTCCACCGCCGCGACGACCACCTCGTCAGCATGGGATCGGTCGCCTGCCAGCAAGAACGCCGCGAGCCAGAAGCGGACGACTGGGGGATCGCTGGGCAGGCTGCTCGGATCGCAGAGCCGCCACGCATGGCGAGCAGCGGAGGGCAGGCGGGAGTCCCCCAACCACTCGGGTTCCTCGAGCGGCGGCGCCGCCAGAAAGGCCTCGGCGACGGGGAGTGTGCTGGCCTCCAGCTGCGGGTCCAGCTCGTCTCGGTGCCGGAGGACGTCGAGCCGCCAGGCGATCTCCACCCACCACATGGGGTCGTGCCCGGCCGCCTCGATGAGCTCGACGACCTGTTCCTCGATGGTCGACTCGGGCTCACGCGGCTCGCGCGCGACGGGGACGGGCAGGGGCCTGGCCTCCCAGCTCCGGCGGCGGTCGATCTCCTCGCGAAGAGCCGGAAGCAGCTCGGCCAGGGCCTCAAGTCGGGGAAGGTGCTCGCTGCTCCAGCGATAGTCGACCGCCAGACCGCACCACCTCCGGGCCATCTCAGGCTCGACCTCGCGGAGGGCCTCCGCCTCCTCCAGGACGATGTCGAGAGGCGGCAAGATCCTGGAAAAGGTCCAGAAGCGCCGCGTGCGGGCCCGCTCGTCGCCGAGCCCCACGAGGATGGCCCTCACCACGGCGCGCCGGCGCCTGAAGTCGGACGGGTCCTCCCAGGCGTCGAGTCCCCATCGTTCGAGGTCGCTCCCGTCAACGTTCGACGGCAGCCACGCCGCGAAGACACCGCCAAGGGCGCGAGCGATGGTCGGCTCAAGCGCTAGATCCCAGGCGCGCTGGAGCAGCGCCCCGAGGAACGGCCACCGTTCGGCGACGAGGTGGCCCGGCTGGGAGGCCGTCCACGCCAGGACGCGCTCCAACTCCGTCAGACCCAGGCCATCGATGAGCGCGGCCACATGCTGACCGAGGAAGTACGAGAGGTTGAAGTTCCTCTCACGTCGACGGCGTGGATCGAGCTCCAGGATCAGCCCAGCCGAAGACAGGTGGTCGGGCCACAGAGCTTCCAGCAGCTGGCCATGGAGTCGGTCGGGCAACTCCTCGTCGAGGAGGGGCCGAAGAGCCGCCAGCGGGCTGCGATCGGAGCGCTCGGCGAGGCGGAATACCGCCTCGATTCGGACACCCTCTGCGACAGACGGGGTGCTGGCGACCTCGACAAGTCCGTTGGCCGCCCCCGGCCGGTCGGCCAGCGCGACCAGCCGGGTGGCGGCCCGAGCTACCTCCTCGTGGGCATCGTGGAGCAGCCGTCGCGCCCGCTCATCCACTGCGGGGCTAAGCAGCACCCGCAGGTCATGCCCCCAGAGCTGTGCCCGCCCCTGGCGGACCGCCGAGACGAGGGCTTCAAACCACTGGAGTCGCTGCGCCTCCGGCAGGTGGGCCTGCAGTTCCAACAACCGCGCCGGGTCCGCCTCGACCAGCCAATCCGCGCAGTCGGGGCGCAGCGCGGCCAGCCACGCGGCCAGACCCGAGAGGGGCTCGGGGACGATGCCTTCGATCTCCATCAGGCTACGGAGCCTGCCCAGGGAGACTTCCTGGTTCACCGTGAATCTGGCGGCGAGGTACTCGGCGTAGCTGCGGTGCGCGAAGGTCCACTGGTCCGCCGCGATCGGCTCGAAGATCGGGGTCCTGAGCGCGGCTTCGATGTCCGCGCGGGCGATCGGCTGAAACTGTACCTGGAAGTCGTGGAGGTCGAGTCCAGCGCCCACGCCAAACCCGAACTCTTCGACGCCGCCCAGGATGGCCACCCAGGCGAGCCGCTCGGCGACGTGCTGCGTGGCCAGGACGTCGGCCTGGCCGTGCTCGACCAGCGCAGCCAGGCCCTGCCGATAGAGCTCCGGACGGTCCCCGGGCAGGCTCCCCTTGCCCTGCAAGAGGGCGAGCATCCGCAAGGTGAGCGGCCGTGCCGCCAGCGCCCCGACGTGCAGCCGCTCGATTTGGTGGAGGAGCCCCGCTGACTGCGGGCTGGGTGCGTTGGCCGCCCTGAGGAGCTCGGCAGCCAGCGGCTCCACATCCCGCCGCCGCAGGGGGAGGAGCGTCACCGCCGGGTAGGCGCCGCCGGCCGACGGCCTCAGCTTCTCCCTCAAGGTGGCCATTCGATCGCCAGGGCGTCCGAATATCCTCAGTTGAATCAGGGGATTGCGGGCGTGCCACCGTGCCAGCGGATCCGCGAGCTGGTCGGGTGTGCCGGTCCACTCGTCGACGCCGTCGAGCGCGATCTCCGTCGGGAGGTCCACCACCAGGTCAGCCAGGTCACTCCTGACGTCAACCTGCCCTCGAAGGTCGAGACGGTGGGGGAAGCGTCTCGAGGCGTGACTCTTGCCGACGCCCGGCTCGCCCAGGATGAAGACGCAGGGACCATCCAGGGCCTCGTCCAGCGGTACCTGGGGCGACGCGGTCAGCTGATCTTCGGTGGGATCGGCGGTGAAGTCGCCTGCCATCCTCGGCCGGCCACCCTCCTTGATGCAGTACCGCACGACGACATCCCGCGGCAGCGGTTCATCCGCGACCGGAGGGACCGGATCCACGACCCCAAGCTGAGCCGCCACCCGCGTCGCGATCTCGGCCCAGTCCTCGCGGGCTCGCATCACGACGGCGTGCGGCACCTCGACCTGACCGGGCGGCAGGTCAAACACCGGCGTCCCGTCGTCTCGCTGCCGCCAGGCGAACTGCGCCACGCCGACGCAGTGGACGGTGTCTGCCATGGGCTCCAGGTCGACCGCGGGTGAGCCTCTCTCCCAGGCCGTCCGCCATGCCGCCGGGACGCGGCGACGCAGGTAGGCCCGATCCTGCCGACGTTCCCGCTCGTCGATGACGGCGTACTGGCGCTTCGCAGGCACCCGCTCGCGGAGAGACGTCCCGACCTCCCGCAGCCGGCCCAGGTCGCCGGCCTCCGGCGTCGTCACGACGACGAGCAGGTCGGCCGAGCGGATGGTCTCGGGGAACGCGTCGGGGTTGCCACCCAGATACGCGATCACCCACTCGGACCGGGCTTGTGCCCACGCGAGCAAGTCCGCGTCCAGCGTCGTCGGGCGCTCCACGTCGGGCGGGACGCCGGGGAGAATCGCCAGCGGGCGCCCCAGCATCGGCAGGGGCGCGGTATCCGGGGTCAGACGCACCAGCCCCGGCCCCTCGCCAGCCCGCCAGTCTCGCGCTGGGAGCGCCCCGAGCAAGCCCGCCGTCCGCGCTGCGCCCGCCCCCTCTACCCACGTCACCTCGAAGTCCCTGCGGGCGAGCATCGACGCGAGGTGCCAGCTCCACCAGGCGCCATGGCGAGTGAGATCGAGGACGGCGATCAGCGCCACGTCACACCGGTCGCGCGGGCAGCGTCACCTGCACATGGTGCTCGCCCACCTCGAACCGCGGCGGTGGGTTGCCGTTCTCCGCCATGGCGGCGTGAATCTGGACGACGCCGAGGCCGAAGCGCTGGGCGTAGCCCAGGCGCACCATCGCCTCGGCGAGGCGCTCGTTGCGGTAGGCGGTCTCGGAGCCATCGGCGGTGAGGCTGGCGCCGGTGACGGGCGGGTGGAGCCCTCCCGGGCTGGTGATCTCGATCCGGTCGGCAAACCACCGCACATAGATCGGCGATGGCAACTCGTAATCGCGGTGAACCACCGCGTTGACCAGCGCCTCTCGCAGCGCGCGTGCCGGGTAGATGGGGTGGATGACGTGGCGGGCCGCCGACGTCTCGATGGGGTGTCCGTTCCAGGCCTCCAGGACCTCCAGCGCGCGCTCCAACAGCGTCAGCAAGGGACCATCAAGCCGCTGCTGGTCGTCGATCGGGCTCGTCCGATCCGTGCCTCGATGGCGGATGAACTGGAGATAGGAGGTCTCCAGAATGGCGTGGGGATCGCAGCCTGCCAGCAGGAGACCCAGGTGGGTCGGCCGACCCGTCGATCCCACCAGCTTGAGGGCGCGAAGCTGGTGAGCCAGCGGCCGGTGGTTCAGCGCCCGGGTCTCCTGGCCGACGACACGCTCAACGTAGCGAGCCACCAGCACGTCATCGAGGTCGTCGCTGGTGGCCTCCCACGCCTCCCGCAGCATGAACGGAAGCTGGCCGGCGCGGTTGCGCTCGGCGAGTCGCCGCTCGTCTTCCACCGTCGCCTTGGTGGTCTGGGGGCCCCGGCGGACGAAGACGTCTCCGTTGAACCGCACAGGAGGCAGCGGATGGGGATCGATCGTGAGCACCGCACATCGCTGCCCCCCTGGGAGGGTGAGGGGCCGGGTGTGGTGGGCCGGCCTGGGCGTAAGGGCCCCGCTCAGCACGAAGTTGCCAAGGTCCTGGAGGACCTTGTCGTCCACCGACAGACCGCTCGGCGTCCCGTCGTCGTCGATGCCGATGAAGAGCACGCCCGGCCGCTGCAAGCCCAGGATGTCATTGGCGAATGCGCAGAGCGTCCGCTGGATCTTCTGCTTCTCGTCCCGGGTCACCTTCCGCTTGCGCTCGGCCAGCGGCGACTCCAGGTCGGTGGCAAGGACGCAGAGCTCGTCGTCGGTCCAGGGTTCCATGCCGGGAGGATCGGGTGTCACCGGGGGCGAGTCAACTGGTGCAGGCAAGGGAGCCTCAGCCGACCTCACCCCCCGCCAGCCGGTCCATCAGGCCGGAGACCAGGCGATCCAAATCCCGCGGGAGGGCTTCGTTCTGCGCCACCTCGCGCTGCAGCGCGTGGCGGAGCTCGGCGAGCAGGCCCCAGGCGCGCGTCCAGCGGGCGCCGTCGAGGGGGGCGGGACGCGGGCGCGCTGGGCGGTGAGCGTGGCCCGGCGCCAGGCGGCGGGGTGCTGGGCGCCGAGCAGCGCGCGGCCGGTGCGGCCGTCGGCGGCGGGGATGTGATCGAGGTCGGCGGCGTGGTCAGCGCACCGTCGGCGCGCGCCGCCGGGGGTTCCGAAGTCGAAGGTCAGGGGCGGCGGACGAGCCGGAACCCCAGGAAGCGGACCCGGTTGCCGGGCTCCCACCCGTCGCGGACCGCCGCGCGGACCCTCCGCGCGTCCGAGACCCAGGACCCGCCACGGATGACACGGATCTGGCCGCCAGGGGGGCCAGACGGGTCGGGCCCCGGCTTCGCGTCGTCGCCAGCGTGCCAGTCGCCGGTCCACTCCAAGACGTTGCCCAGCATGTCGTACAGGCCCCAGGCGTTGGGCTGCTTCTGGGCGACGGGGTGGGTCTTGCCGCCGCTGTTCTTGTCGAACCAGGCGACGCCGGCCACGGCGCCGTGGCGCGCGTCGGTCGTCCCGGCCCGCGCCGCGTACTCCCACTCCGCCTCGGTCGGCAGGCGGTAGCCCGCGCAGCCCTGCGCCACGTCGGCGCGCCCGCCGTCCACGGCGTAGCAGGCTGGCAGGCCCTCCTTCTTTGACAGCGCGTTCGCGTAGCCCACCGCGTCCAGCCAGCTCACCTGCTCCACCGGGCAGGTCGGTCCACACACCTTGAAGAGTGACGGGTTCGACCCCATCAGCGCCGTCCACTGCCCCTGCGTCACCTCCGTCTGCATCATCGCCAGCGGGGCCGTCAGCGTGACCGGGCGGGCGGCCTCGTCTTCGTACCGGCCCACCTCGTCCGCCGGGCTGCCCATCACGAACGTGCCCGCAGGGATGCGCAGGAGGGCGGGGCGAAGAGGCGTCTCCGCGGCCACGAGCCGGTCGGTCGCCGGGCCCCCGACGACGTCAGGGCCTCGACCCCATGCCGGCACCGCCAGCGTCAGCAGGATCCCCGCCAGACCGACGGCCTTCACGCCCACCGGCGAGCCGGCGAGGCGCGGTCGCCGGCGCTCGTGACCCGCTCGCTGATCCACTTCACCGGCCGTTGCTCGGTGCCTGCCGGTTGGTTCCATGGCCTCTCCAGCGCTCCAACGCCCTCACCATGACCTCGCGGGCGAGGCCGGGGCAAGCCGCCTCGTCGCTCGGGCGTTGGCGACGCCCTGCGCGACCGCTGGCCGGGCCATCTTGACGTCCGTTCAGTGCTGAACATACGCTCACCCGTTCACCGCGGAGGGGCCATGAGTCTGGCGGAGCACGTCCTGCGGCAATGGGCCGAGCACCCCGAGCGGGGGACGCCGTTCGTGGCGCGGCATGAGCGGCCGGGGTCGCCGGCGGTGCGGGCGCCGGTGCCGGTGTGGCTGCCGGCGTCGGTGCAGGCGGGGCTGGCGGCGCAGGGGGTGAGCAGCCTGTACAGCCACCAGGCGCAGGCGCTGGAGCACGTCCGGGCGGGGCGGGATGTGGTGGTGGCGACGCCGACGGCGTCGGGGAAGTCGCTGGTGTACCACCTGGCCGTGCTGGCGGCGTGCGCCGAGGACGCCGGGGCGCGGGCGCTGTATCTGTTTCCGACGAAGGCGCTGGCGCACGATCAGGTGGTGTCGCTGGACGCGCTGGCGACGGCCTGCGGGGTGGACGCGCGGCCGCACGCGTTCGATGGCGACACGCCGGCGGACGCGCGGCGGGTCATCCGGCGGGCGGCGCGGGTGGTGGTGAGCAACCCCGACATGCTGCACGCCGGGGTGCTGCCGCACCATGACCGGTGGGCGGCGTTCTTCGCGGGGCTGCGCTACGTGGTGCTGGACGAGGTGCACACGTACCGCGGGGTGTTCGGCAGCCATGTGGCCAACGTGCTGCGGCGCCTGAAGCGGGTGTGCCGGTTTCATGGCTCGAACCCGCAGTTCATCCTCAGCTCGGCGACGGTGGCCAACCCGGCCGAGCACGCGGCCAGCCTGCTGGCGGGGCCGGTGGCGGCGGTGACGGAGAGCGGCGCGCCTCGGGGGAAGGCGACGTTCTACGTCTACAACCCGCCGCTGGTGGACGGGGCGAAGGGCATCCGGGGCAGCTACATCCAGGCGGCGCGGCGCCTGACGCGGGCGCTGGCCAAGGTCGAGGTGCCGACCATCGTCTTCGCCAACAGCCGGCTGAACGTGGAGCGGCTGACGCGGCATCTGCAAGAGGACGTGGCCTCGGAAGGCATTGATCCCACAACGGTTTCTGGCTACCGGGGCGGCTACCTGCCCGACCACCGGCGGGCGGTCGAGGCGGGGCTGCGGGCGGGCCACATCCGCACGGTGGTGTCGACGAGCGCCCTGGAGCTGGGGGTCGACGTCGGGCAGCTCGAGGCCTGCGTGCTGGCGGGCTACCCGGGCACCATCGCGAGCCTCTGGCAGCGGGCGGGGCGGGCCGGGCGGCGCGACTCGCCGGCGGTCATCATCCTGGTCGCCCGCAGCGAGGCGGTGGATCAGTACCTGGCGGCCCACCCGGACGCCCTCTTCGGCCAGACGCCGGAGCACGCGCTGCTGGATCCCGATCACCTGCTCATCGTGGCCGATCACCTGAAGTGCGCGGCGTTCGAGCTGCCCTTCAAGGCCGGCGAGGCCTTCGGGACGTTCGGCGCCGACCGCACGGCGGAGGTGCTGGGCTGGCTGGCGGGGCGGCGGCTCCTGCTGGAGGGGGCCGAGCGCTGGCAGTGGACGGGGGAGCCCTACCCGGCCCAGGGCGTGGGCCTGCGGGCCATCGCCGAGGGCAACTTCACGGTGCTGGACAAGGCCCACAAGCACCGGGTGGTGGGCGAGGTGGACTACCACGCGGCGGCGTCGACGCTGTACCCGCAGGCCATCTACATCGTGGGCGGCGAGACGTACCAGGTGCTCGATCTGGACTGGACGGGCCGCCGCGCGACGGTGGAGCCGGTGGCGGTCGACTACTACACCGACGCCGTGACGTTCGAGGGCCTGGCGCGGCTGTCGGTCTTCGACGAGCGGCAGCTCGCGGGGGAGGGCGCGGGGGTCGGCCACGGCGAGGTGCGCGTCTTCGAGCGGGTGGTGGGGTTCAAGAAGATCCGGTTCGCGACGGGGGAGAACGTGGGCTACGGCGATGTGCAGCTGCCCGAGACGGAGCTGCACACGACGGGGCTCTGGCTGGAGGCCCCCGAAGACCTGGGCCTGCGGCTGGGCCTGGTGCTGCACCAGACCATCGACGCGCTGGAGGGGCTGCTGCGGGCCATCCGGCACGTGGCGGCGGTGCGGCTGATGTGCGCGCCGCAGGATCTGGGCACGGCGGCGGTGGGGGAGGGGCCCGCGGAGGGGCTGCCCACGCTGTACGTCTACGAGCGCTACCCCGGCGGGGTGGGCTTGCACGAGGCGCTGTTCGAGCAGGCCGAGGCGGTGCTGGCCGACGCGGACGCGCTGCTCGGGGGCTGCGGCTGCACGGACGGCTGCCCGGCGTGTGTGGGCGCGGCGGCCATGGGCGAGGTGCGCAGCCGGCGGCGGGTGCGCGACGTGCTGCGCGTCCTGCGCGGCGAGCGGGGGCAGCCCGCGGTGGTCATCTCGACGAGCTGCGGCTCGGCGTGACGGACGACTCCCCGCTGCAGCGCGCCCTGGCCCGGCGCGAGGCGATGCTGCGGGGGCAGCGCGCGCCCGGGGCGCCGGCGGCGGAGGAGCCGGCGGCGGAGAGCCGGCGGCGGCGCCCTCGTCCAGCCTGGAGGCGCGGGTGGCGTTGCTGCGGTCGGCCCGCGCGGGCTGGCCCACGGCGCCGGCGGTCGAGGCGGCGCCGGCGGTGCCCGAGCAGGCGCCCGCGCCGCCACCCCGGCGGGGGCCGACGCGGGCGGATCTGCAACGAATTCGCGAGGATCGGGCGGCCCCACCGGCCGCGCCGGCCATCACCGCCCAGGTCATCGCCGATCGCCTGGCCGCGCTGGCCGCGGCGCCCGTCGCCCCGGCCCCCCGCGTGGCCCGCCCAGACGCGCCGCGGACGGTGACGGGGCGGCTCGACGCCCTGGCTGCCAGCCTGGGCGAGGTGGCCCCGCCGGCGCGCCAGGCGCGGCAGGCCATCCCCGGCGTCGAGCGCGGCACCCCGCGCGGCCGCTGCTTCGTGCAGGTGAGCACCCGCGATCCCGAGACGCGCTACGGGGATCGCGAGCTGGGCACGCTGCTCGGGCGCGACGCCGGCCTCGCGTCGCTGCTGGCGGGGGACGCGGCCTTCGCCGACTTCGATCCGCGCGGCGCCCTCTTCCTGGACCTGGAGACGACGGGCCTGGCCATCGGCCAGGGCACGCTGCCGTTCATGATCGGGGCGGCGTGGTTCCGGGGCGAGGACCTGGTGCTGGAGCAGTGGCTGCTGCGCGACGCCGACGAGGAGCCCGCCGCGCTCGAAGACCTGGCCGACCGGCTGGCCGACCTGGACTGGCTGGTGACGTACAACGGGCGCACCTTCGATCTGCCCCTGCTGGCGGCGCGCTACGCCCTGCACGGCATGGCGTTGCCGCCCCTGGCGGGCCACCTGGATCTGCTGCCCATCAGCCGGCGCCTGCTGAAGCACGGCCTGCCCGACTGCCGGCTGGCCACGGTGGAGCGGCGGCTGCTGGGGGTGAACCGCGTGGACGACCTGCCCGGGCGCCTGCTGCCGGCGGCCTGGCTGGCGTGGCAGCACGGCGAGGACGCGGGGCCGCTGCTCGGGGGCCTGCGCCACAACCGCGACGACGTGCTGTCGATGGTGACGCTGCTCGACCTGCTGCTGGAGCGGGCCGCGACGGCCGACTCGCTGGTGCTGCGGGATCCGCCAGCGGCGCTGGCGCTGGCGGCGGCGGCGCTGAAGGTGGGGCGCCACGCCGAGGCCGAGGCCATCTTCACGGCGGCGGCGGGCTTCCCCGAGACGGCGGCCGCGGGGGCGCGGGGGCTGGGCCGTCTGGCGCGGGCGCGGAAGAAAGCTGAAAAGAAATCAGGAGGTTAGCGGTGCGCGCCGCGCAGGGCGGTGACGTGGGCGAAGAGGGCGTCGCGGCTGGCCTGGGGGGCGGGGACGGCGGCGCCGCAGACCACCTCGAGGGTGGGCCGGAACCACCGGCGGTCGGCGCGCTCCCGGGCGCGGCTGAAGCGGCTGCCCCAGAGGCCGCGCAGGGCGACGGGCACGACGGGCACGGGGCGGCGGGCGAGGATCCAGTCGACGCCCGGGCGGAAGCTGGCCACCTCGCCGTCCCGCGTCAGGCTGCCCTCGGGGAAGAAGACGACGGCCTCGCCGGCGGCCAGGGCGGCGTCGATGGTGTCGAGGGCGGCGTCGAGCACGCGCTGGTCCTCGTGGCGGCCGGCGATGGGGATGGCCCCGGCCAGGCGGCAGATCCACCCCAGCACCGGCAGGCGGTAGTAGCGGTGGTGCATCACGAAGCGGACGGGGCGGCGGCAGAGGACGGCCAGGAAGAGCCAGTCGATGAACGTGACGTGGTTGGCCACGATGAGGGCCGGCCCCCGGGCGGGCAGGCGGTCGGTGTCGACGCGGCGGACGCGGTAGACCAGGCGCAGCAGCAGGCCGAGGACGGCGCGCAGCAGGGCGACGATCAGGCGGGCGTGGAGGCGGCGGTGCGGGGCGGTGGACATGCTGGGCTCCGGGTCGGCGGTCGCGGAGAGAGCATCGCGAAGGCCGTGCCAGCCTGGGCGGCCTCGGGGGCCCGGCGCGGGCGCCGGCCTGTACATCCGGTGCACGCAGCCCTGCATGACGTGCGCATCGGGTGCCCGGCAGCGGGAAGGGTGGCGCGGGGCGGGCCCGCCTCACTATGGTAGGACACCTCCGCACCTCGGACCGGACGCCCGTGCTCGATCTCCACTCCCTCAACCCGGCCCAGCGCGAGGCCGTGCTGACGACCGACGGCCCCTTGCTGGTGCTGGCCGGCGCCGGCTCCGGCAAGACGCGCGTCATCACCTACCGCATCGCGCGGCTGCTGGCCCTGGGGGTGCCCGCCGAGCGCATCCTGGCGCTGTCGTTCACGAACAAGGCCGCCGAGGAGATGCGCGAGCGCGTCGAGAAGCTCATCGGCGCGCGGGCGAAGGGCTGCGTGCTGTCGACGTTCCACGCGCTGGGCGTGCGCTTCCTGCGCGAGGAGGCCGAGGCCGTGGGCCGCACGGCGGGCTTCACCATCCTCGACGAGGGGGATCAGCGCGACGCGGTGCGGCTCGGCCTGGTGAAGCTCGGCTACGACCCGCAGCAGTACGACCCGAAGGTGGTCCACGGCCGCATCTCGGCCGACAAGGGCCTGCTGCGCGCCCCGGATCCGGCCGAGCACCCGGTGGCCTCGCGCATCTTCCCGCTGTACGAGCGGCGCCTGCGCGTCCTGAACGCCGTGGACTTCGACGATCTCATCGTGCTGCCGGTGCGCGCGCTGGAGGCCGAGGGGCCCCAGGGCGACGCGGTGCGGGGCCGGTGGCGGGAGCGCTTCCACTACATCATGGTGGACGAGTACCAGGACACCAACGGCGCCCAGCTGCGCATGGTCCAGGCCCTCGCCGGCCGCGGCAACGTCTGCGTGGTGGGGGATGACGACCAGTCCATCTATGCCTGGCGCGGCGCCGTGGCGGGCAACATCCTGCACTTCGATCGGTCGTTCCCCGGCGCCAGGATGGTGGCGTTGACCCAGAACTATCGCTCCACCAACCACGTGCTGCGGGCGGCCAACGCCGTCATCCGCAACAACGTCGAGCGGCATGAGAAGACGCTCTGGAGCGAGAACGGGGATGGCCCGCTGCTGCGGTACGCGCTGGCCGACAACGACGAGGAGGAGGCCCACTGGATCGCCACCGACATGCTGGGCGCGCGGCATCGGCTCGGCCTGAAGTGGTCCGATTTCGCGGTGTTGTACCGCACGAACGCCCAGTCGCGGGTGGTGGAGGACGCCATCCGCAACGCCGGCATCCCGTACCGGCTGGTGGGGGGCACGCGGTTCTACGACCGCAAGGAGGTGCGCGACGTGGTCGCGTACCTGCGCGTCATCGCCAACCCCTTCGACGAGACGGCCTGGCGGCGCATCGTGAACTACCCCTCGCGGGGGGTGGGCGACGTGAGCCTGGAGCGCCTGGCCGACTACGCTGCGGGCACGGGCCTGCCCTTCTTCCGGGTGCTGCAGCGGCCCGAGATCCAGGGCCTCTCCCCCAAGGTGCAGGAGACGGTGCGCGGCCTGGAGGCGAAGATCGCCGACCTGCGCGCGCGGTTCGCGGCGGAGCCCCTGGGCGAGGTTTGCCGATCCCTGATCAAGATGTTCGGCTTCGCCGACGAGCTGGTGCGGGTGCACAAGGACGTGCGCCAGGTGCGGCGGCGGATGGACGATCTGGAGGAGGTGGCGTCGGCGCTCGCGTCGTTCCACCAGCGCAACCCGGGGGCCGGCCTGACGGAGTACCTGGCGAAGCTGGCGCTGGACACCCGCCCGGAGGAGGACGGGGACGCCGAGGCGGATCAGGCCAGCCTGATGACGCTGCACGCCTCCAAGGGGCTCGAGTTCACCGCGGTCTACCTGGCCGGCGTCGAGGAGGGGCTGATGCCCCACCAGCGCGTGCTGGAAGGCGAAGGGGAACTGGACGAAGAGCGCCGGCTGGCCTATGTGGGGATCACGCGGGCCAAGGTGCACCTCACCCTCACGGGGGCGAAAATGCGCTTGAAGTTCGGGCGGATCCACCGGAAGCGGCCCTCCCGCTTCCTGGAGGAGATCCCCGACGAGCTCTTCCTGGGCGGGCGCACCGGCAAGCTGCCGGAGAAGCCCCCCGAGGAGCGCGAGCGGCAGAACCTCAACGCCTTCGCCGCCATGCGGGCGGCGGTGGCCGGCAAGGACGAGTCGCCGTGGTAGGGGGCCGCGGCGTAGACACGGCGGGCGCGCGCGCCGGGCTTCGGCCCACGCGGCGCCGCCCGCATATTGGGTGAAGGCGGCATGGCGAAGCAGCACCTCCTCCTCGTAGACGACGATCCGCAGTCCCTCCAGCTGATGGAGGTGTCGCTGCGCAAGGCCGGCTTCGCCACCTCCACGGCCGCGGATGGCAAGGCGGCGCTGGCGCGGCTGCAGGCCGCGCGGCCGTCGCTGGTCATCGCCGATGACGACATGCCGGGCATGGATGGCTACGAGCTCTGCGTCGAGCTCAAGACGGATCCGCGCTACGCCGAGATCCCGTTCATCCTGCTGACGGACGAGACGTCGGTGGAGGCGCGCATCCGCGGCCTCGAGCTGGGCGCCGACGACTCCCTCACCCGCCCCATCTACACCCGCGAGCTCATCACGCGGGTGCGCATGGCCCTGGAGCGCGAGAAGCGCCGCAGCCTGTCGAGCCAGCACCGGTTCTTCGGCGACCTGGCCGACATGAGCGTGGTGGATCTGCTGCAAACCATCGAGATCGGTGGAAAATCCGGGCGCGCGCGCATCACGTCCGGGGAGCGCAAGGGCACGCTCTGGTTCGACAACGGGGCCGTGGCCGCCGCCGAGGCGGGCCGCCTGACCGGGGAGGAGGCCGTCTACCGGCTGATGACCTGGGAGGTGGGCACCTTCGAGATGGACTTCCGCGGCACCCCGCCCACGCGAACGGTGGAGCCGGGGACGCAGGCGCTGCTGCTCGAGGGCGTGCGGCGGATGGACGAGTGGGGCCGCGTCGCCGAGCAGCTCCCCGGCCTGGAGCAGGTGCTCCAGGTGGACTACGCGGAGCTGGCCGAGCACCTCGACGATCTCGGGGGCGGTGGGCCCGACGTGGTGCGGCTCTTCGACGGGCGGCGCACGCTGCGGGCCGTCATCGACGAGGCGCCGCTGCCCGATCTGGACGCCCTGCGCCTGGTCAGCCGCCTGTACTTCGAGGGGGTGCTGCAGCTCGCCGATCCGGTGGCGGCGCCGCCGGTCATCGTCGATGACGACGAGGACGAGGTGCCGACCATCGAGCCGGCCTGGGTGGAGTCGGATCCGCCGGCCCCCGCGCCGGCGCCCGTCACCGAGCCGCCGCCCCGGGTGACGGGGACGGTGCCGCGGGTGGAGGCCCCGAGCCGCGCGGGCCTCGTCGACAACCTCATCCGCGCGGCGGCGAACCTGCCCACCCCGCGCGTCGAGCCCGGGCCCCGGGTCGAGGCGCCGGCCGAGGTCCACGTCCCGCGGCGGACCCCGCGGGTCGAGCCGGCCGCCCCGCCGCCCCTGCGGCCGGACATGGCGCCCCGGGTCACGGCGGATCTCACGGAGCCGGCCCGCGAGGCGCTGGAGGCCACGGCCCCGCGCCACCCGACGCCGCCGGATCCCCAGCAGGCCGACGCCGAGGCGCGCTTCGTGGCGGCCTGGAGCACCGCGCGGGCCGAGGCCGCGCCGACGCCCCCCGCGGCGCCCGTCGAGGACGACCTGCTGCTGGCGAAGGAGCCGCTGTCCCGCGCGTTCTGGCTGGCGCTCGTGCTGCTCGTCCTGGTGGCGGGGGCGCTGGCGGCCTTCTTCCTGCGCGACGAGGTCACGCCCTTCCCGCTGCCCGACAACGCGCCGAAGCTGGGCTGGCACCAGGCGCTCCTGAGCAAGCGGCCGGCCGTCGGCCCGGGCGCCCCCATCGAGGGGGACTGGACGCTGCCCGCCGAGGGCGGCGCGCCGGCGCTGCTGGGCGATCCCACCGCGCCGACGAGCGAGGCCCCGGCGGCCGCGCCCGAGAGCATGGCGGCCGCGGCGCCCGTCGACGCCCCCGCCGTGGCGCCGGCGACCGAGGACGCCGCCCCCGCCCTGCCGCCGCCCGCGGCCGGGGACGCCTTCGGCCGCCTGCTGAGCGCGGGCCTGGCCCAGCACCGCAGCGGCAAGTACAGCCAGGCGGCCGCCTCGCTGGCCCAGGCCGTCAAGCTGCGCCCCGGCGACGCGGCGGCCCGGGTGGCCTACGCCGACGCGCTCTTCGAGTCGGGCAAGGACGACGCCGCCCTCAACGAGGCCCGCCAGGCCGCGAAGCTCGGGCCGGCCGCCGCCAAGGCCCACCTCATCATGGGCTCGGCCTACCAGCTCAAGGGCCAGAAGGACGCGGCCATCGCGGCCTACGAGAAGTACCTCGAGCTCAACCCCACCGGCGGCTACGCCGCCGAGGTCCGTGGCATCCTGCGCACGCTCAAGTAACGAAGACTCATGAAGATTCTCGCCATCGAGACGAGCTGCGACGAGACCGCCTGCGCCATCGTCGAGGATGGCCACCGCGTCCTCGCCGACCAGGTGGCCACGCAGATCGAGATCCACCGCAAGTACGGCGGCGTCGTGCCGGAGCTGGCCAGCCGCAACCACGTCGTCGACATCGTGCCGGTGGTCGAGGCGGCGCTGGCCGAGGCGGGCCTGGGGCTGGCCGACCTGGACGCCATCGCCGTGACGCGGGGCCCGGGCCTGGTGGGGGCGCTGCTCGTCGGGCTGCAGGTGGCCAAGAGCCTGGCCTGGGCCCATGACAAGCCCCTCATCCCGGTGAACCACCTGGCCGGCCACCTGCACGCCGTGCACCTGCACCGCCCGGAGGAGCCGGCGCCGGCGACGCCCGGCTACCCGCACCTGGCGCTGGCGGTGAGCGGCGGGCACACGGCCCTGTACCGGGTGGAGGCCCCGGGCGGCCCGGTGCGCCTCGTCGCCAACACCCGCGATGACGCGGCGGGGGAGGCCTTCGACAAGGTGGCCCGGATGCTCGGCCTGGGCTACCCGGGCGGGCCGACGGTGGAGCGGCTGGCGCGGGGCGGCGACGCCACGGCCCACCGGTTCACCATCCCGCGCTTCAAGGATGGCGCCCTCGACTTCAGCTTCAGCGGCCTCAAGACGGCCGTGCTGACGGTGCTGGAGAAGCGCGGGGGCTTCCCCGAGGGCCAGGAGCAGGCCGATCTGCTGGCCAGCTTCCAGCAGGCGGCGGTGGATCAGCTCGTGGATCGCGTGATCCAGGCGACGGAGGAGCAGGGCATCGAGGACGTGGTGCTGGCCGGCGGCGTGGCCTGCAACGGCTGCCTGCGCCAGACGCTGCGCGACGCGCTGGCCCAGCGGGGCCGGCGGCTGTTCGTGCCGCCGCCGCGGTGGTGCACCGACAACGCCGCGATGATCGCCGGGGTGGCCTTCACCCAGGCGCCGGCCCACCCGGGCCATGACGCCGCGGACCGCCGCCTGAACGCGGTGGGGACGTGGTCGGTGACCGCATGAGCAACCCCCGCGAGCTCCTGCAGGCCCACGGCCTGTGGAGCAAGAAGGGCCTCGGCCAGCACTTCCTGGTCGATCCCGGCATCCCGGCCCGCATCGTGACGGCGGGGGGCGCCGGCCCCGAGGACGCCGTCTTCGAGATCGGCGCGGGCACGGGCGTGCTCACCCACGCGCTCGCGAGCCGCGTCGCCCGCGTCATCGCGCTGGAGTACGACCGCGACCTGGTGCCGGTGCTGCGCGCGCAGTTCGGCGGCAGCCCCCATGTGGCCATCCGCCCGGGGGACGTGCGCGACCAGGACTGGGCCGCCATCGCCGAGGAGCTGGGCCAGCCGCCCATCGTCTACGGCAACGTGCCCTACAACCTGTCGAGCCCCATCGTGGCGGGCCTCATCGAGGCCGGGCCGGTGTGGCGGCGCGCCTGCCTGCTGCTGCAGCGCGAGTTCGCCGAGCGCGTGGCGGCGCCGCCCGGGACGCGGGCCTGCGGCACGCTGTCGGCGCTCGCCGCGCTCTGGACGCACGCCACGATCGCGTTCTGGGTGCCCCCGTCGGCCTTCCTGCCCCCGCCCAAGGTCGACTCCGCGGTGCTCATCCTGGAGCGGCGCGCCGAGCCCGCGGCGGATGTGGGCGATCCAGCCGTCTTCCGGCAGGTGGTCAAGGCCCTGTTCGCCCAGCGCCGCAAGATGGCGCGCGGCGCGCTGAAGCCGCTGTACCCCGCGGCCGAGGCGCTGCTGGAGGCCGCCGGCCTCGAGCCCACCCGGCGGGGCGAGACGTTCACGCTGGACGAGCTGGCCGCCCTCACCCGCGCCCTCATCGCCGCCCGCGCGGCCGAGTGACCGCCGGCCGTATACACCGAGAATACGGGAAGCTCCTGCGTTTGCTTGAATGGAAGTCGGCAGGCCGCTAGGTTTCGCAGGCCATGACCGACCCGCAGAATACGCTGCCGCGCCCGGATCCGCTCGCCTTCGACGCGTACCGGCCCTACCTGCTCGCGATGATCGCGTGGCTGCGGGTGGCGGAGCCGCGCTTCTCGTATCGGTGGTTCGCCCGGCGGGCCGGCTTCTCGGCCCCCAACTACCTGAAGCTGGTGGCCGAGGGGGATCGCAGCCTCGCGCTGGCCAGCGTCGATCGCTTCGCGAAGGGCCTGGGGCTCGACGCGCGGGAGCACGCGGCGTTCGAGCGGCTCGTGCGGCTGGATCACGCCGCGACGGACGCCGAGCGGATGGCGCTGGGCGAGGAGCTGCGGGCGGCGCGGGCGGCCACGCCGGTGCACCGCCTGGCGGCGGACGCCTACGACCTGTACGCGCGGTGGTGGACGGTGGTCATCCGGGAGCTCTGCGCGCTGGCGCCCGTGGGCGCGGACGCCGGCTGGTTCGCCCGCATGGTGCGCCCGGCGCTGCGGCCCACCCAGGCGCGGGCGGCGCTGGATCGCCTGCTGCGCCTCGGCCTGGTGCGCGAGGTCGCCGGGCGGCTGCGGCCGTCCGATACGAAGGTCTCGACCGGCGGCGAGGTGGTCTCGCTGGCGGTGCGCGGCTACCACCGCGCCATGCTGGGCGAGGCGGCGAACGCCCTCGACCAGATCCCCCGCGACGTGCGCCACGTCTCGTCGCTGACCGTCCCGCTCACCGCCCGGCAGTACGCCGAGGTCACCCGCCGCGTCGCGGAGTTCCGCCGGACCCTCCTGGAGGGGCTGGACGAGGACACCGCCGAGGCGCGGCGGATCTACCAGGTCGAGCTCTGCGTCTTCCCCGTCTCTGAGGAGGTCGAGCCATGAGGCGCGCCATCCTGTTGATCTCATTGGTTTTCATGGCCTGCGAAGCCGAGCCGGACGACCGGGTCGTCGGCACGGAGACGGGCAACGCCCTCGACGAGTCGGTGGCCATCCAGCTCGCCCTGCGGGTGACCGAGCCCGTCGACGTGGCCGTCCGGGACGCGGGCGGCGCCGTCATCGCCGTCACCCGCGCCACCGCGCAGGTCCTGCGCGTCGACTTCGATCTGCCGGCGGGGCGGACGTGCGCCGAGATCGGCCACCTGGTCGTGGGGGGCGTCTGCACCCTGGACGAGGTGGGGGAGCGCATCCGCTTCACGGGGCCGTGGACGCTGGATCTGCAGACGGGCGAGGCGACGCCGAGCCTGGACGGGCTGGCGCTGCCATCGGGCACGTACCGGCGCGTCGAGGTGCGGCTGCGGGGCGAGCCGACGAGCCTGGCGGTGGACGCGACGGCCGACGGCCAGCCCTTCCAGGTGCGGGTCGCTGACACCCTCGACGCGCGCTTCGAGGGCGACGCGGCGGTCGTCCCGGGGGACGGGCCGGTGCCGCTGGGCCTGGATCTGCCCCTCGACGCCTGGTTCGGCGCGGCCAATGTGGGCGCCTGCGCGGCCGTCGGTGGCCTCGTCGCGGAGGACGTGGGCGGCGCCTGCGAGGCGGCCTACGACACCCTCACCCGGGCCGTCGAGCGGCTCGGTCGCCTCGAGCACGACGACGACGACGGCGACGATTCTCCCTGAAAATCAAACACTTGTAGCGAGCTGCAGAGAGGAGTCCGCCATGCGTGGCGCGCTGGTCTGGCTGGTGCTGGCCCTGGCCTTCTTGTCGGGATGTGAGGAGTCGCCGCCCCCGGACGCCCAGGTGGGCGGCGGGGGTGGCGCGGGCGGTGGCGCAGGTGGTGGCCTGGGGGGGAGCGCCGACGCGGGCCCGGTCGCCGACGCGGGCGGGACGCCGGGGGCCGACGGCGGGCCGGCGCCCGGTGAGTGCGTCCCCTTCGAGGGCCTCGTCGCGGATCTGCTGGCCTCGCGCTGCGGCGGCTGCCATGGCGGGGCCGCGCCAACGCTGGGCCTGGCCCTCGACGGGCCGGGGGCGTACGACGCGCTCGTCCAGGCGCCGAGCCAGGGGCGACCGGGCAGCGTCCTGGTGGTGCCCGGCGACGTCGGGGCCAGCTACCTGCTGGCGAAGCTGGGCCCCACGCCCCCCACCGGCAGCCGGATGCCCCTCGGCGGCGCCCTGGCCCCGGCCGATCTCGCCCGCGTCACCGCGTGGGTGGCGACGGGCGCGCAGCGCGACGCGGACGCCTGTGGCGGCCCCGCGCCCAGCGACGTGGGCAGCGTGAGCGTCGCGGGCCCCGACAGCGTCGGCGTCGGCCTCACGGGCGCCCTCACGGCGACGGTGCTCGACGTGGATGACGCCCCCCTCGACCGCACGGTGGAGTGGGTCGTCGCCGATCCGGCGCGCCTGTACGTGGACTGGGACGGCGGCCTGGTGGGCATCGGCGTGGGGGAGACGACGGTCACGGCGCGGGTGGAGGGCGTCGAGAGCGCCCCGTTCGCGGTGCGGGTCACGGCCGCGCGGCCGCCGACCGCCACGTTCCGGGGTGATGTGCTGCCGCTGCTGCGCGCGCGCTGCGGCGTGGCCGGGTGCCACGTGGATGGCGTGGAGCCCGGCGACCTGCGCTTCGACCGGGACGACGACCGCGTCTGGGAGAAGCTGGTGGACGAGGCGGCCGAGCAGGTCGCCGGCCGGCGGCGGGTCATGGCCGACGCCCCCGAGCGCAGCTACCTCGTCGAGAAGATCGCCGCCCGGACGCCGGGCTTCGGGGGCCGGATGCCCCTGGGCCAGGCCCCGCTCGCCGCGGAGGACGCGGCGCTCATCATCCGCTGGATCGTGGCGGGCGCCGCCTTCTGACGCCGGTGGCCCGGGCCGGCGCGCGGCGGGTACGATGCCGCGCGACGGTCGACGAGGTGGCGAGATGGGGCGGTGGTGGCTGGTGCTGGGCGTCGTCCTGGCGGGGTGTGTCGTGGACGAGAGCGCGAGCGGCGACGACGCGGGGCGCGGGGGCGTCGACCGGGACGGCGACGGCTTCAGCGAGGCCGAGGGCGACTGCGACGACGGCGATCCCACGCGCTTCCCGGGGGCGGTGGACGTCTGCGAGGACGGCATCGACCAGGACTGCTTCGGCGGCGACCGGCCTTGCTCGCTGCAAGATGATGATCTGGATGGGTTTCCGGTCAGCGAGGGCGACTGCGACGACACCCGGGCGGACGTGCGGCCGGACGCGGTGGAGATCTGCGGGGATGGCATCGACCAGGACTGCAGCGGGGCCGACCTGGACTGCGCGGACGCCGATCAGGACCGGGATGGCTTCTCGGTGAACGCCGGCGACTGCGACGACGCGGACCGGCTGCGGACACCCGGTCGCATCGAGACGTGCGGCGACGGGATCGACCAGGACTGCGATGGGCGCGACCTGCCCTGCGACGAGGTGGACGAGGACGGCGACACCTACAGCGCGGCGGATGGCGACTGCGACGACCGCAACGCCCGCATCTACCCGGGGGCGCCGGAGCGGTGCGGCGACGGCGTCGACGACGACTGCAACGGGCGGGACGCGCCGTGCGTGGACGACGACCGGGACGACGATGGCATCCCCGACGCCGACGACGTCTGCCCGGACGTGCGCGACCTGCAGCAGGCCGACCGCGACGGCGACGGGGTGGGGGACTTCTGCGACAACTGCCCGGCGGTGCCCAACCCGGGCCAGGCCGATGGGGATGGCGACGGCCGGGGCGACCGGTGCGACGGGGACGTCGACCAGGACGGCGACGGCTTCACGGGCGCGGCGGGGGACTGCGACGACGGCGATCCGGCTGTGTTCCCGGGCGCGATGGAGCGCTGCAACGGCGTCGACGACGACTGCGATGGCTACCCCGACGGGGGCTGCCCGGGGGACGTGCGCTCGCCGGTGGTGGTGCTGCCCGCGGGGGACGTGCTCATCGGCAGCCTCGACGCCGATCCGGCCGCGTGCGCCCGGGACTTCGGCACCGACGAGAACTGCGACGAGGTGCCGCAGCAGGTCGTCCGGCTGAGCGCGTTCGCGATGGAGACGCACGAGGTCACCAACGACCAGTACCGCGACTGCGTGGCGCGGGGGCCGTGCCGGGCGCCGGTGGTGGTGGAGGGCACGGCGTCGGCGGGGTGGTACGCCGAGCCGGCCCGCGGCGACCGGCCCGTCGTCTGGGTCGACCAGGGGCGGGCGTCGACGTACTGCCGGTGGATCGGGGGCGATCTGCCGACGGAGTTTCAGTGGGAGCGCGCGGCCCGGGGCGACGCGCCGACGCAGGACCGCCGGTATGTGTGGGGGGACGACGCGCCGGCCTGCGGCGAGGTGCGGGTGAGCGGCTGCGACGCGGAGCCCGGGCCGGTGGGCACGTCGCCGCGGGACCGGACGGCCAACGGCATCGTGGATCTCGGGGGCAACGTGCACGAGCTGGTCGCGGGGTACTACAGCTCGAGGCGGTACATGCGGCTGGCCCCGCAGGATCCGGGGCCGGTGGAGACGCCCGTGGAGCGGGAGCAGGTGCCGGTGCGCGGCGGGGGCCACCGTTCGCCGGTGGCGTTCGGGACGATCACGTATCGGGGCTTCCGGCTGCTGGTCGGGCCGCGGGACGCGCGGCCGGACGTGGGCTTCCGTTGCGTCCGCCCGGCGCCGTAGGGCGCTACTGCATGTCGACGACGGTGGGCTCGACCTTGGCGTCGCGCTCGCCGGCGGGGCGCTGCAGGACGAAGTTCGCCTCGGCCAGCACAGCGCCGCGGTAGCCATTGGTGATGACGAAGAGGTAGCGCCGCTCGGCCGCGTAGGTCTCGCGGTTGAGCGTCATGCCGCTCTGCAGCACGCGCGTCTCCTTCTGGGCCGGGTAGATGGGGAACGTCCCCGCCACCTGGCGGCCCTCGGTCACGTCGTAGATGGTCCCGGTGAACTCGGTCGTGGTGTGGGGCCGGGCGAAGAACGCCATGAACTCCACCTCGATCTTGCCCGACTCGTCGTAGCGGAAGGCCTTGGTGTGGGCCTTCTTCATATGCGCCACCATGGCGCCGTCGCTGGCGAACTGCCGCGGGAACATCTTCGTCGACAGGATGATCTTCCCGCCGAGTCGGTCCTCGGCCGTCTTCTTCGCCCCGGCGGGCGCGGCCAGCGAGAGCAGGAGCAGCGTCGCGGCGAGCAGTCGAACATGCATGGCGTCAGTCCCCCTTGGTGTGCCAGCCGACCGTGAAGCTAGCACGGCCGCGCGGGCGCAGGCGACGCCTCGACGCGCCCGGCATTCGGGGGCGGGCCGGGGTGGGCGGGCAGTTTTTTCGACTTTCTGCGCGACACGCGCCGCGACTGACCGAAAGGAAGGGGGACGACGGCACGCTGGAGGTCCTCATGGCGGCGACGCTGCGCATCGAGCTGGTCGAGTACCGGTACCAGAGCCCGCGCACGGGCGCGTGGATGTCCATGTACGACGTGGTGGTGAAGGTGGTGGACGACTGCTTCGCGTTCGTGCCGACCGCGGCCTGCCGCGCCCTCATCCTGGGCGTCCTGGGGCGGGCCTTGCAGCTCTTCCCGCACATCGACTGCTACGGCTTCCACGTCATGTCCAACCACATGCACCTGCTCATCGGCGCGCGCACGCTGCGGGAGAAGTCCAGCTACCTCGCGTGGACGCTGCGCGAGATCTCCAAGCGATTCAACAAGTTGCTGGGGCGGACGGGCAGCCTGCTCGAGCAGAACCGGTGCACGCAGGTCGTGAGCCCCGAGCACGCGCTCCAGCGGCTGCGGTACCTGATGGGCCAGGCGACGGCCCAGTTCCTGGTGCGCCACCCCGACGACGACTTCTTCCCCTGCTCCACGCCGGCGCTGCTGCACGGGGGCGCCATCCCCGCCACGTTCAGCTATGCGGGCCAGGAGCCGCTGGACTGCCCGGTGCGGATCGACCGGCTGCCGGGCCTGGAGGCGCTCACGCCGCGCGCGCACCGCGACCTGATGTGGCAGCTCGCCGATGGCCTGGCAGCGGAGGCCCGGCCGCGGCGGAAGAAGGCCGGGACGCGCATCCCCGACCCCGAGACCATCCGACGGCTGGACCCGCGCACCCGGCCCAGGGTGCGCACCCGCAGCCCCAAGCCCGTCGTCCATGGCGACGCCGAGCACATCGAGGCCTGGCACGAGGCCCACGCGGCTGCGCGGGACGCCTACACGCTGGCGACGCGGGCGTTCCAGCGGTGGCACGACGACCCCAGCCAGCCGCTGCTGCCGTGGCCGCCGAACACGCTGCCGCCGGCGTTCGCCCGGACGCGGTGCGCGGTTGGGGCGGGGACGGGCTAGGCGGCGTTTGAGGCCGACAGGGGTGACGCGTGGGGCCGGGTCGGGGCGATGGGGGAGGTGCGTCTCGGGATTGGCGTGGTCGGCCCGGGCGGGGGGGATTGCAGTGCTTCGCGCTGGCAGGCAGCCGACTCCACGACCTCTGCTGACTCTCGCAGGCCCTCCCCAACTCCATGCGTTCCAGCCCAGATGCAACGCTGCAGGGGGCCTTCAGCATACCCGGTATCAATTCGGTGCTTCGCGCAGGGGGCCTTCGGCATACCCGGTATCAATTCGGTGCTTCGCGCTGGCTGCACGGGGCCTTCGGCATACCCGGTATCAATTCGGTGCTTCGCGCTGGCAGGCAGCCGACTCCACGGCCTCTGCTGACTCTCGCAGGCCCTCCCCAGCTCCATGCGTTCCAGCCCAGATGCAACGCTGCAGGGGGCTTTCGGGATACCCGGTATCAATTGCACCATCCGGCGGGGATACCCGGTATGCCATCGCGATTGGGCGCTACGGCGCGGAGGTGGGGCTGGCGGGCTCGGGGGCGGCGCCGGGCTCGACGGGGGGGGCGGCGAGGCGGCGCTGGATGCGCAGGGCGAGGCCGGCGGCGGGGGCCTGGTGGAGGGCGGCGGGGGGGCCGCCGCGCAGGCTGACGTAGCCGGAGACGCCGGCGCCGCAGAGCAGCAACAGGAGCCAGGGGAGGCGCCGCCGGAGGTCGAGCAGCAGCTCGCCGCCGATGGTGATGCCGACGGCGAGGACGGCGGTGGCGGCCAGGAGGGTGGGGTCGGGGCCGCGGTCGGGGCGCGTGAGGAGCAGGGCGACGAGGCCGACGACGACGGCGAGGGCGAGGTTGGCGTCGGGGCGGGTGAGGGGGGTGAGGGCGGGGCGGCGGCGGACGAGGCGCTCGAGGGCGCGGGAGACGCCGGCGAGGACGGGGGCGCTGAGGGCGAGGGTGAAGCCGATGGCGGCGAGGCCTACGAGGGCGACGGCGGCGGCGGCGAGGAAGCGGGAGCGGATGCGGCCGAGCAGGATGGGCTCGGCGAGGCGCAGCGTGAAGAGGAGCGCCGGGAGGCCCAGGGCGAGCAGCCAGACCCAGGTGACGGTGCGGCAGCGGTCGTGCAGGGCGTCCTGGGCGCCCGGGCGCAGGCGCGTGGCGGCGCGCCGCACCAGGGGGAGCGCACGGAGGGCCGGGGGGATGAAGGGGAAGAGCACGCCGGCGGCGAGCCCCGCGAGGCCGCCGCCCAGGACGTCGAGGGCGAGGGCGGCGAGGACGGCCGTGGCGTCGGGGAGCCGGGAGGCATCCAGGAGCCCGACGATGGCGCCAGCGCCCAGGCCGGCGAGGGTGAAGGCGGTGAGGGTGGCCGAGGTCCGCGGGGCCTCGGTCACGGGGCCTCCTCGGCCTCGAGGTGGAAGACGTACTCCCGGTTGGCCATGAAGCTGACGGTGACCCGCAGGTCGTGGAAGCCGGCCTTCTTGAGCACCAGGTCGCGCGTCATCATGTTGGGCGGCTGCAGCATCAGGACCGGGGTGGTGCCCAGCGGCGTGTCGAGGTCGTCCGGCGCGTAGATGACCGCCTCGCCGGGCTCGCTCTTGAGGTGCAGCTGCACGGCGACGGCCGGCAGGGGTGGCGGCGGCGGGGCGGCGTCCGGGGGCGGCGGCGCGGCGTCGGGGACGGCGGCGTCCCACACCCCGTGGTCGGCGCCAGCGTCGGCGATCGGCGTGTGGTGGTGTCGGGTGTAGGCGATGGCGCCGATGACGCCGGCGAGGATCAGGCCCGCGATGCCGATGATGGCGGCGAAGGGGAGCCGCCGCCGGAGGGCAGGCTGGGGCGCCGTCGGCTCGATCTCGGGGCGCGGCGCCAGGCGCTCGTAGCGGCCCGGGCGTGCCCCCGAGGCGGACAGGGACAGGGGGTTGTCCTCGATGCGGTCGTCGGGGCGGCGCGGCGCCGGGCGCTCCGACGTCGCGCGGCCAGGGGCGGGCAGGCCCTCGGCGGGCGGCGGGATGAGGGCCGGCCGGTCGCTCTCACGGTGGCGCGGGGGCAGGCTGCCGCCGAGGCTGCCGCCCACGCTGCCCCCGAGGCTGCCGCCGCTCCGGCTCCCGCTGGGGATGTCGAGGTCGTCCTGGGCGATGGACGCGCCGCGCCGGGGCCGCGCGGCCGGGGCCGGGCCGAGGGCGACGGCTTCGAGGGCGGCGAGCACCTCTTCGGCGGTCTGGAACCGGGCCTGGGGCGCCTTGGCGATCATCCGGAAGATGACGCTCTGCAGCTCGACGTTGACGTCCGGCCGGCGCCGGTCGATGGGGACGGCGTCCTCCTGGATGTGCCGGAGGACGACCTCGATGGGGGTGGGGCCGTGGAAGGGCGGCTCGCCCACCAGCATCTCGTAGGCGACGATGCCCAGCGCGTAGAGGTCGGTCGTGGCGTCGGGCGGGCTCTGGCCCTGGGCCTGCTCGGGCGCCATGTACTCGGGCGTCCCGAAGACGACGCCGGCGCGGGTGAGCGGGGTGCCGCTGCCCTGCTGCTTGACGATGCCCAGATCCATGATGGTGATGTGCCGGTCCGGGCCCACCATGATGTTCGAGGGCTTGATGTCGCGGTGCACCAGGCCCCGCCGGTGGGCGTGGCTCAGCCCCCGCGCCACTTCGGAGAGCACATGCACGACGGCGTGCTCGTCGAAGAACGGCCCCCCCCGATCCCGCATGACCTTGAGCTCTTCGGCCACGGTCCGCCCCTCCAGGTACTTCATCGCGAAGTAGTGGCAGCGCTCGTGCTGGCCGATGGCATACACCGGGACGATGTTGGGGTGGTCGAGGGAGGCGAGGGCCCGCGCCTCCCGCTTGAAGCGGGCGATGACGTCGGGGTTGGCGTTGAAGTGCTCGGGCAGGACCTTGATGGCGACCTTGCGGTTCAGGCTGACGTCGTGACCGCGGTAGACCACGCCCATGCCGCCACGCTCGATCTCCGTGAGGATCTCGTACTTGCCCTCGATGATGGTGCCGGGCTCGACGGGGGACGGGTAGCTGTCGAGGTCGTCGCCCGGCACGACGGTCAGGCTGGCGCCGCAGCGGTCGCAGAACGTAAGCCCGTCGGCGTTGTTCTGGCCACATTCCGGGCACGCGAGCATGCGACCGTCTCCACGCGATCTTCGCCAACCCCTTGAAAATATTGGGTTTGTGGGCGATGTTCGTTCTCGCCCAAGTATAGGTCGGCCCCGGTCGGGCCGCAAGGAAACCGCGCGGGCCGGGGCCCTGGACTTCGGCGGCGCGGTGGCCGACTCTAGGGGGCGTGGGGTCGTGAGGGGTTCGGTCCGTGGTGCTGCTCGTCTGCATCTTGAAGGATTACCGGCGGGTCGAGGATCTGCTCCTCGGCTTCGTGGGCCTGGGCATCACCGGCGCGACCGTCGTGGAGGCCCGCGGCATGGGGCAGATCATCAGCGACGAGCACCCGCTCTTCGTGTCCATCCGCGGCCTCTTCCCCGGCTCCCTGCGCGAGTCGCACCTCGTGTTCTCGGTGACGGACGCCGGGCGCGCCCAGGCCGGCCTCGGCCTCTTCGAGCAGATCGCCGGCGACGTCGATCAGCCCGGGACGGGGGTGGCGTTCACGCTGCCGGTCGGCGAGGTCCGCGGCCTGGCCCGCGAGATCGAGTAGGCCGCCCAGGGTCCACCCCGTCGCGATTCCTCGCAGAGATGACCGCCAGCCGCTACCATCGGCGCCTCGACTGGCGGGCCCGGGCCCGGGGAGTGGACGGTGGATCCTGCAAGCGCTGGTGGCGGCCGGATGAGGCTCGGCTTCTATCTCTTCACCGCGTTCGCCGCGGCAGGGGTGTACGTCTCCGAGCTGCTGGTGACGACCCATGTGCAGGCCGTCTTCGCCAACGGCGGTGACACCGGCATCTGCGCGGCCCTCGGCGGCGGCTGCTCCGACGCCGCCCGCAGCGGCCTGTCCAACCTGTTCGGGCTGCCCATCGCCGTCCTGGGCGAGGCCTTCTACCTGGTGCTCATCCTCATCGCCGGCCTGCGCCGCTTCGCCCCCGACAAGGTGAAGGGCCTGGCCGACGTGGTGTTCTTCTCGACGCTCCTGGGGGTGCTCTACTCGGTCTTCCTGGGCATCGCGAGCAAGGTGACGCTGGGCAAGCTGTGCTCGCAGTGCATGCTGCTGTACGCCGTGAACACGGCCCTCTTCGCGACGGCCTGGTGGAGCCACCCGGACTCGGTGAAGACGGTGCTGCGGCGCACCTTCGGGGTCTTCGGCACCGGGGGCTTCTGGGTGACGGCGGTGATGATGGCCGTGGCCACCCTGGCGACCCAGGCCGCCTACGCGTCCCGCGCCCGGGAGGCCCACGCGCGCTACCAGGCCATCCAGGAGCAGCTCGGCGGCCCGGCGAAGCACATGGACGTGGACGTGGGCGACGCCCCGGGCCGCGGGCCGGCCGACGCGCCCGTCGTCGTGGTGGAGTTCAGCGACTTCGAGTGCCCCTTCTGCTCGCGCCTGGCGGCCAACCTGAAGGAGGCGGCGGCGGCTCAGCCCGGCCTCTTCCGCTACCACTTCAAGCACTACCCCATGGACGACGCCTGCAACCCCAACATCGGGCGCAAGTTCCACGAGGACGCCTGCCGCGCGGCCATCGCGAGCGTCTGCGCGGAGCAGCAGGGGAAGTTCTGGGAGATGCACGACCACCTCTTCGAGAACCGCACGAAGCTGGGGGCCGACGATCTCTTCGGCTACGCCGAGGGCCTGGGCCTCGACATGGAGCGCTTCCGCGCCTGCGTGGACGATCCCGCCACGGTGGCCCGCATCCGCAAGGACATCGATCAGGGCCGCGCCCTGGGGGTGGGCGGGACGCCGACGTTCTTCGTGAACGGCTGGCAGATGATGGGCGCCCGCAAGGCCGAGGAGCTGCTGGGGGTGTTCGAGCAGGCGCGCCGCGATGCCCTCAAGGGCAAGCAGCCCTGAAGCGTGGGCTCAGGCGGTGGGGCCCCGGCGCAGCCGGCTGATCTCGGCCTCGAGCGTCGCGAGGCGCGCTTCGAGGCCGGCGACGTGCTGATCGCGGGCCTTGAGCGTCTCTTCGGCCGCGGCGCGCATGGCCCGGCGGGCCGTCCGGCAGACCTGGCGCGTGAGGCCGGTGTGCTCGCCCAGGAAGCGCCGCCACTCGTCGACGATGAGCCGCGCCGGGCCCTCGCCGAGCCCATCGAGGCCGCGCAGCCAGGGGTTGGGGCGGGGGGCGTCATCCCCCTTCGGGCGCTGATCGTCGTTCACAGGTCCTCCGAGCGGCGGCAGTTTGACCCAAACGGCCCCGCGGATCCAGTGTGTCGCCCCGCGCCGGCCTGCCCGGCGGACTTCCCCGGGAGGGAGCGTGGCCGTGAACCAGGCCCTTGAGTCCCGTCTGGCCGGCGTGCGCGCCTGCCTCTTCGACATGGATGGCACCCTCTACGTCGGCGGGCGCGCCATGGAGGGGGCGGTCGAGCTCCTGGCCGCCGTCCGCGACCAGCCCCACCTCGTCCTGACGAACAACTCGTCGCGCTCCCGGGACGTCTACCGCGACCGGCTGGCGGCCCTCGGCATGACCGTGGCGCTGGACCAGGTGCTCACCTCGGGGGAGGCGAGCGCGGACTGGCTCTTCCACCACACCGCCCTGCGGCGGCCCTACGTCCTGGGGACCCCGGCGCTGGTCGAGGCCTGCGAGCGCGCGGGCCTGACGCCCGTGGACGAGCGCGGCGATCCCGACTGCGTGCTGCTGGGCTTCGACACGACGCTGACCTACGCCCGGCTTGCCGAGGCCTGCCTGCTGGTGGCGGCCGGCCTGCCGTACTACGCCACCCACGCGGACCGGACGTGCATCGATCCCCGGGGCCTGCTGCCCGACGCGGGGGGCCTCATCGCGGCCGTCGAGGTGACCACCAGCAAGCGGCCCGTCGTGCTGGGGAAGCCCGAGAAGAGCATGTGCGACGCGGGGTTGCGCCGCCTGGGGGCCACCGCCGCCGAGACGCTCATCCTGGGCGACCAGCTCGACACGGACATGACGCTCGGCCTGCGCCATGGCCTGCTGGCCGTCCTCACCATGACCGGCGAGGTCAGCGCCGCCCACCTGGCCGCCAGCGACGTGCGGCCCGATCTGGTGGTGCAGAGCCCCGCCGAGCTGCTGGCGCTGCTGCGCCAGGCGGGGGCCCCGGTCGTCCGATGACGGTGGCCCGGCCGCAGGGAATCGGGTAGGAACTGCGCCCATGCCGCACTTCGCCAAAGACATCCGCACCGTCCCCAACCAGATCACCCTCGCGCGCATCGTGCTGCTGGGGGTCGGGGTCGCCTGCTACTTCCAGGGGCAGATCGGCCTGGGCCTGATCTTCGGCGCCCTCGCCGGCGTGACGGACTACCTCGACGGCATCATCGCGCGCCGGACGGGGCAGGTGACGTACCTGGGGGCCATCCTGGACCAGTTCTCCGACCTGCTGCTGGAGGCCACCTGCCTGCTGCTGCTGGTGGAGCACCCGCTGGGGCCGCCGCCGTGGCTGCTGCTCGTCTACCTCTTCCGGGAGTTCTGGGCGACGACCATCCGCCGGTTCATGGCGGCCCATGGCATCGACATCAAGAGCAGCTTCCTGGGCAAGCTCAAGACCAACATGGTGGGCTGGGGCTTCATCCCCTGGTTCGTCTATGTGACCGACTTCATTCCGGTTATCGGGCCGTACGCCCACATCCTCGGCATGATCGGCCTCTACGGCGGGCTGGCGGTGGGCTACGTGAGCGGCTGGCAGTACACCCGCCAGTTCATCGCGGGCTACGACAAGCTGGAGTCGGCCGACTGAGGCTCAGGGGCAGGCCGGCGCCCCGACGCAGCCCGGATCGAGGCAGTCGGCCAGGCCGTCCCCGTCGTTGTCCTGGGCGTCGCCGCAGAGGGCGCCGATCTCGCAGTTGGGCGAGGGGTTGCAGCCCACGTCCCGGCAGTCGACGTTCCCATCCCCGTCGTTGTCGATGCCATCCAGGCACAGGGGGCCCGCCTCGCCCGGCAGATCCGGGTTGGGGGCGCCGCCCATGGCCGGGGGCTCGGGCGGCCCCTCGAAGAGGTGGCAGTCGGGCGGGTCGCCGGCGTTGGTGATGCAGCGGCCGTCGTCCTCGCGCAGCGGGCAGATGGTGTCCACCGAGAGGGTGGCCTCGGCGGCGTCCAGGTCGGCCGTCTCCGTCTCGAAGCCGCTGCCGCACAGGTTGGCGCCGGTGAAGTTTACGGCCTCGAAGGTGCCGGGCAGGCCCAGGCTGTTGGTCAGATCGGCGCGGATGAAGACGGTGGCGTTGAGGACGCTGCCGTGGAGCGAGGCCCCCCGCAGCAGGGCCCCCGTGAAGTTGGCGCGGCGCAGGTTGGCGCTCACCAGGGAGGCGCCGTCCAGGATGGCCCCGGGGGCGTCGGCGAGCTCCAGGTTGGCGTTGGCCAGGGCCGCCCGCGTCAGATCGGTGCCCACCAGGCGGCTCTGGGTGAGGTTGGCCGACGAGAGGTTGGCGCGCGTGAGGTTGGCCCCCGCGAGGTCGGCCAGGCGCAGGGAGGTGCCGGCGCCGACGCGGGGCTCCAGGCGGGCGTCGACGAGCGAGGCGTTCGTGAGCACGACCTCGTTGAGCACGGCGTCGCGCAGGTCGGCCGCCGTGAGCAGCGCCCCGTCCAGGCGCGCCCGGGTGAGGTTGGCGGCCTCGAGGCGGGCGTTGGCCATGCGGGCGCGCAGGAACCGGGCGTCGAGCAGGTTGGCCCGCTCCAGCCGCGCGCTCGTGAAGTCGGTGTCGGGCTGAGAGAGGCTCTGCAGGGCGCTGTCGCGGAGGTCGGTGCGGGCGAAGGTGACGCCGGAGAGCGTGGCGCCGGTGAGCCGCGCCGACCGCATGCCGGCGGCGGTGAAGTTCACGGTGGTCAGGCTGGCGCCCGACAGGTCGACGTCGCCGAGCAGGGCCGGTCGATCGGACTCGGAGAAGTCCACCCGGAGCAGCAGGGCCTGGCGCATGTCGGCCACGGCGTCGAGCTGGGCGCCGCGCAGATCCACGTCCACGAGGCGCGCGCAGGCCAGGTTGGCCGGCGGGTTGGCCCGCATCAGGGCGACGAGGGTGGCCTGGCGGTACACCCCCTGGCCGTCGGCGCCCGACCGGGGGAACGGCATGTCGCGGTTGGTGCTGGCGCCGCCGAGCAGGGCCCCCTCGAAGTCGGCCTGGCAGTAGTCGACGCCGGCCAGCTCGGCCTGGTCGAAGCGCGCGCCGCGCAGGTTGGCGCCGCGCAGCACCAGCGGGTTGTCGGGGGAGGCGGTGCGGCCCACGAGGGTGGCCCCCGCCAGGTTGGCGCCGGTGAGATCGGCCCCGTCGAGCTGGCCCGCGCCCAGGTTGTCGGCCGCGCCGAGCCGGGCGTTGCGGAAGTCGCCGGCCGGCATGATGGCGTTGCGGAGGTCGGCGCCGACCAGGCGCGCGCCGCTGAAGCGGGCGTCGTCGAGGCGGACGTTGGAGAGGTTGGCCGCGCTCAGGTCGGCGTCGGTGAACAGGGCGCCGTCCATCCGTGCGGTGCGCAGGTCGATGCCGCCGGTGAGGCGGGCCCCGGTGAGGGTGGCGCCGCGCAGGTCGCAGCTGGCCATGAGGGCGCGGTCGAAGCCGACGCCCGCGAGGTTCAGGCCCCGCAGATCGACGCCCACGAGGTCGGTGCCGCGCGTCCCGAAGGAGAGGTCGGCGTTGGTGAAGACGGCCTGGGCCACCACCGCGGGCTCGCAGAGGACGTTGGCCTCGTAGCCGCGGCAGAGGACCTCGTCGCGGCAGCAGCCGAGGAGGGCGCCGTTGAGGCGGGCCGCCTGCAGGTTGGCCTGCCGGAGGTTGGCCGAGCGCAGGTCGGCGAGGCCCAGGTTGGCCTCCGTGAGGATGGCGTTCGCGAGGTTGGCGCGGGCGAGGCCGGCGCGGGCCATCTGGGCGCGCAGCAACCGCGCGCCGCTGAGATCGGCGCCGGCCACCGAGAGGCCGTCCGCCCGGACGCGCTCCATGTCGGCGCCCGCCAGGATGGTGACGGGGGCGACGTCGGGGGCCACGCAGAAGCCGCGGGCGCAGCGGTGCTGGTCGTCGCAGCCAGCGCCGTCGGCGCAGAAGCCGGTGCCGCCGAAGGCATCGGTGAGGTCGCCGGCCACCATCGACACGTCGCGGATGCGCGTCTCGGTGAGGTTGGCGCGGACGAGCTTGATGCCCGGGGCGGTGGCGACGGCGCCCGTGTTGGGGTCGTTGAGCGTGGCGCGGGACAGGTCGGCGTCGGTGAAGTCGGCGTTGGTCAGATCGGCGCCGCCGAGGCGCGTCTGCTTGAGCGAGGCCCGCACGAAGAGGGTGTTGCGGAAGATGCGACCGCGCAGGTCGGCGCCGTCCAGGTTCGCGCCGCTGAGCAGGGCGCCCGAGGCGTCGAAGTTGGCGGTGCCGCGGATGATGGCGATGAGCCGGGCCTGGCTGTAGCGGCCGTCGGGGCCGGTGCCGGCGCGGACCCAGCCGGGCAGATTCCCCAGCACTCTCGAGAGGTTGGCGCCCTCGAAGTTGGCGTGGGTGAGGTCGGCCCCCGTCAGATCGGCGCCGTCGAGGTTGGCCCCCGACAGGTTGGCCTCGGCCAGGTTGGCGCCCCGCAGGTCGGCGCCAGAGAGGTTGGCCCCGGTGAAGTTGGCCCCGGTCATGTCGAGGCCGCGCAGGTCGGCGCCGCGCAGGTCGATGCCCGAGAGATCGGCGCCGGGCCCGATGGCGCGGTTCGGGCCGAAGAGCTGGCAGTTGCTCAGGCGCTCGGCCGTGACGAGGCAGTCGCCGTTGTCATCCTTGGGCGGGCAGACGGTGTCGGGGCTGATGGTGACGCCCTCCCACTCCTCGGGGGGGTTGAAGGTGCCCCAGCGCACGCCGCAGAGGTTGGCCCCCGAGAAGTCGGCGCCGCGCACGTCGCCCGGCTCGCCCAGCGCGTCGAGGAACCGCACGCCCGTCAGGTCGGTGTTGTTGAACACCACGCCGTGCAGGCTCGCGCCCGCCAGCAGGGAGCCGCTCAGGTTGCCCTCGGTGAAGTCGGTGTTCACCAGGCGCGCGGCCGCGAAGTTGCCGCCGGCGGCGCTGGCCAGGTTGAAGTCGGCGTCGCCGAGGTCGGCGTTGGCGAGGACGACCTGGTTGAGGGTGGCGCGGCTGGCGAGGGCGCTGGTCATCACCGCGCCCGTCATCTCGGTGCCCACCAGGATGGCGCTCTGGAGGCGGGTCGTGACCATGGACACGCCCGTGGCGATGGCGGCGGTGAAGTCGGCCTCCCGCAGGTCGGCGCCGTCGAAGTTGGCGCCCCGCAGATCGGCCTCGCGGAAGCTCGCCCCGACGAGGACGACCTCGGACAGGTTGGCCTCCGTGAGGATGGCCTCGTTGAAGATGGCCCCGGTGAGGTCGGTGCCGGGCGCGGCCTGGACGCGGGTGAGGTTCGCCTCGAAGAAGTTGGCGCCCGGCGCGCGGCCGAGGATGGCCCCCGTCAGGTTGGCGCCGGTGAAGTCGGCCCGGGACAGGTCCTCGGCGGAGAGGTCGCGCCCCGCCAGGTTCACCCCGCGCAGGTTGGCGTCGGGGCCGAGGGGCGGGTTGCCGAAGAGGCGGCAGCTCAGGAGCATGCCGGTGCCCGCCGTGGCGGCGGTGACGGGGCACTCGCCGATCTCGTTCTTGGGCGGGCAGATGGTGGCGGCGCTCAGGGTGGCGCCGTTCCAGTTGGCGCGGTCGTCGAACTCGCCCCAGCGGACGCCGCAGAGGTTGGCGCCCTCCAGGTTCACCCCGCGGAAGTCGACCGGGCGGCCGGTGGCGTTCTTGAGGCTGGCCCCGGACAGGTTGGTGTTGCGCAGGATGGTGCGCTCCAGGGCGGCCTCCTCCAGGTTGGCCCCGGTCAGCGCCGCCGCCGTCAGGTCGGTGCGCACGAGGGCGCCGCGGTTGAGCTGGGCGCCCACCATGGAGGCGCCGGTGGCGTTGGCGTCCGTCAGGTTGATCTGGGCCAGCTTGCCGTTGTCGAGCAGGGCGTCCGTCAGGTCGGCGGCGCCGAGGGCGGCGGACACCATGTCGACGCCGCGGGCCTCGATGCGGGCCATGCGGGCCCCGTTGGCCACCGCGCCGGTGAGCTTGGCGCCGTTGAGGATGGCCCCCTCCATGTAGGTGCCGTTGAGGCGGGCCCCCGAGAGGTCCGCGTCGGCCAGGGGCATGGCGTTCATGCGCGCCTCGTCGAGGATGGTCCCCACGAGGGTGGTGTTGTCGAGCCGGGCGTTGTCGAAGGTGGCGCGGCTCAGGTTGGCGCTGTCGAGCGTCACGCGGTTGGCGGTGACCCGCACCAGCTTGGCCCCCACCATCTGGGCGCCGCGGAAGCTGCTCTCGTTGATGACCGCCGCCGTCAGGTCGACGCCGGTCATGCGCGTCGCGACGCCCTCCTTCACCTCGGCGATCACCTTGTCGAGGCGGGCGCGCTGCAGGTTCAGGTTGTCGGGGAGCTGGGCGCCCGACAGGTCGGCCTCCACCAGCCGCACGCAGTACAGGCTGTCGGGGGCGCGGGGGCCCTGCAGCGTCTCCAGCAGCGTGGCCTGCCGCCAGGTGCCGTCATCGCCCAGGCCCGTGCTCAGCCACGCCATCTCGACGTTGATCTGGGTGCTGACGAGGCGGGCCTCCTGGAAGCTGGCGCGGCAGTAGTCGGCGTTGCGCAGGTCGACGTCCCGCAGCAGGGCCTGGTTGAAGTTGGCCTCCGACAGATCGGCGGGCTGGGCGGGGGTGCCGAAGACGCCGCTGATGGTGGCGACGCTCAGGTCGGCGCCCGGCATCTGCACGCCGTCCAGGATGGCCCCCTGGATCTGGGCGCGGGCCAGGTTGGCGCCGTGCAGCTTCGTGGTGATGAGGCTGGCGCCATCCAGCTTGGCCCCCGACAGGTCGCTGCCGCGCAGCTCCAGGTTGTCGAGCAGGGCGTTCTGGAGCTGGGCGTTGGCCAGCACCGCCCCCGACAAGAAGGCGTCGCGCAGGTCGAGGCCCTGCAGGTTGGCGTCGTTCAGGCGCGCGCCGCGCATGTCGGCGCGCTGGAAGACGGTGTCGGTGGCGCGGGCGCCGGTCATGACGACGCCGCGCAGGTCCAGCTCGGCCATGTCGGTCCGGGCCGCGCGCTCGCCGGTGAGCACCACGTTGGTCAGATCGACGCCCCGCATGACCGCCGGCAGGCAGCCCTCGGGGGCGGAGCGGGCGGCGCCGCAGCGGCCCACGTCGGTGCAGCAGCCCAGGAACGCCGACTGGAGCTGGGCCCCGTTGAGGACCGCCCCCTCCAGCACCGCGCCGCGCATGTTCGCGCGCTGCAGCTCGGCGCCGCTCAGATCGGCGCGGAAGAAGTCGACGCGCTGCAGGTTCTGCCCGGTCAGCAGCGCCCCGGCCAGGTTGGCCTCGGGGAACCGCGTCGACGGCTGGATGATGGCCCGCCGCAGATCCGTGCCGGCCAGCGAGGCGGCCTCCAGCAGGGTGCCCACCAGGCGGGTGCTCACGAAGATCGTCGCGTCGTCGGCCGCGATCTGCACCAGCAGCGCCTCGTTGAGGTTGGCGCTCGTCAGGTTGGCCGCCGTCACGTCGGCCCCGGTCAGATCGGCCTTCGGGAAGTCGGCGCTCTGCAGGATGGCCGTCGACAGGATGGCCCCGGAGAGCAGGAGCTGCGGCGGCGGGTTGGCCGTCTGGCATGTCGCCCCGGACCGGCAGGGGTGGTCGAAGCGGGTGCAGCCCCCGCGGGTGTCGGCGCACAGGCTGTCGGAGGCCCACGCGAACGTGAGATCCGCCCCCGTCATGTCGGCCTCGCGCAGATCGGCCCCGGTGAGGTTGGTGCCGCGCAGCCGCGCCCCGGCGAGGTTCAGCCCCTGGTCGTTCTCGGCGTCGTAGCCCTGGGCCCCCGTGAGGTCCGCCTCGCTGAGGTTGGCGCCGGCCATGTTCGAGCCCTGCAGGTTGGCGCCGTTGAGGTCCGCCCCCGACAGGTTGGCCCGCTGCATGTCCTTGCCCGAGAGGTCGGTGCCCCGCAGATCGGCGCCGGGCAGGCCGGCCCCCGCGAGATCCTCGAACTCCCCGCTCTTGACCTTCTCGGCCAGCACGTCGGCGCTCACCCGGCCGCGGGCGTCCTTGGAGGCCTCCACCCAGGGCGGCAGCTCGCCTTCGACGTTGCTGACGTCGGTGCCCTCCAGGTTGGCCCCGTCCAGGTTGGCCCCCTGCAGGTTGGCGCCGTCCAGGTTGGCGTTGGAGAGGTCGGCCCCCTGCAGGTCGGCGTTGGAGAGGTTGGCCCCCGACAGGTTGGCGCGCCGCAGGTTGGCGTCGCGCAGGTTCGCCCCCGACAGGTTGGCGTCGCGCAGGTCCGCCCCCGACAGATCCGCGCCCTCCAGGTTGGCGCCGCGCAGGTCGGCCCCGCGCAGGTCGGCCCCGGCCAGGTTCACGCCGGGGAGCTGGGTGCCGGGCCCGATCATCCCCTGCAGCGTCGGGTCGTAGCCCTCGGGGAACGTGGTGCCGCTGTCGTACTGGGCGCCGGTGAGATCCTCACCCGTCAGATCGGAGGCGGACAGATCCCGCCCGCGCAGATCGACGCAGGCGCACGGCACGTCGGGGTTGGGCCACTCGCAGTCCTCGCGGACGTTCTCCTGGTTGCAGATCTGGCAGCGGCCGTCGCCCGAGTCGCGGAAGCCGTCGAAGCAGATGCAGCTCAACGTCGCGACATCACAGGTAGAGTTGGCGCCGCAGTCGCGATCCGTGCACCCGAAGGTGGAGCAGACGTTGACCGGATCGCCCTCGAGCGTGCGGCTCTCGAAGCACAGGGTGCCATCGGAGCAGGTGGAGCCGGCCTGCTCGCAGCGCTGCTTGCAGGTGCCTTCGCCCCCGGCGGGCAGGGCGCAGACGCCCTCGACGCACTCCTCCTGGGAGGCGCAGGGCTCGTTGATGCCGGCGCGGCGCTTCTTGGTGCCCCCGTCGTCCTCGCAGGCGGAGGGCACGACGGCGACGAAGACGAGGAGCGCGAGGCTCGAGAGGCGCGCGAGCCGGTTCATGGGTCACCTCCGGGTGGCTCGGCCATTCTGCCACAATCGAGAGATCGAGGGCGCCGCGGCCGCGCGGACGGGCCAAAACACAGGGCCGGAGCGGAGCGCGCCGCGGCCGTCACTCCATCCCGGGCGGGACGTCCTCGCCCGCGCCGGGATCCATGCCCTCGGGGCGCTCGGGGTCCTCGCCGGGGGCCGGGGCGGCGTCGTCGCGGCGGATGGACGGGATGCGGCTGCGCGAGGCCGTCGCGGCGCCCTCGTCCACCAGCGGCGCCAGCTCCTGCCCGGTGCTCGGATCGATGTCGCGCACGGGGACGAGGCGGCGCAGGTAGCTGCCCACCTGGTCGTCCTGGTCGAGGATGGGCCCCAGGACCTTGTGCTGCATCTCGCGGTCGCCGCCATGCCAGCCCGGGAAGCGCGACACCACGGTGGCGAGGAGCACCCGCAGCGAGGTCTGCAGCTCCGAGCGCTTCACGATGACCGTCTCGTAGCCCTTGCCCGAGGTGCCGAGCTTCAGGGCCTTGTCGAGCTCGACGTGGGCCTCGCGGGCCGTGCGGACGTGGTCCACGAGCTTCAGGCGCACCAGATCGTCGTGGAACCGCTCCTCCAGCACCGCCAGGGCGGCCAGGGCGCGGCGCACCTGGTCCCCCACCTCGGCGTTGATGAGGGCCAGCGGCCCCTCCGGGAAGATCACCTTCTCCACCCGCTCGATGCCCTCCTGGGCCTCGGGGGAGTCGAGCAGGTGCCGGAGGCTCTCGAGCTGCCCGTGCAGGCCGCTCAGGCGGGCGTCCGCCACGCTGTCCGCCTTCTGCACCGCCCGCAGGAAGCCCTCCTCGCCGCGGCGCGCCGCCAGCCAGGCCCGCTCCAGGTTGTAGGCCTCCATGGCGTCCTGGTGGACGCGCTGGGCCAGCGAGCGCAGATCCGCGTCGCCGGCCGACTTCAGCGTCGTCATCACCTCGGCCGTCGCGAACGCCACGCGGCCCGGGGGCAGGACGTGCACGTTGATCAGGTGGATGACCACGTCGTTGGCGCTGGCGGCCACCTGGTACTTGAAGCGGAAGGACCGGCGATCCGCCGAGTCCATGGCCATCTGCAGCAGGTGCTGGCGGGCCTCCTCGGCCCCCGAGATGCCCAGCGCCTTCACGGCGGAGGTCGTGAGCACCCGGATGAGCTCGCGCCGCATCACCGCGTCGAGCCGCCAGTCCGCCGAGAGCTTCTCCCAGTTCAGCGGATCGGTGCTCCAGATCAGATAGTCCAGCGCCAGATCGGAGTTCTTCGCGTTCGTCCGGTCGCGGACCATGTTCCCCAGGGCCAGGTAGGCCTGCTGGAGGATGACCAGGTCCTCGGCCAGCGCCAGCTCGGTGCCGCGGCCCTCGATGAACGATCGCAGCCGCAGGAAGGCGTCATCCGCGCCGATGTGCCCGATGGCCAGCAGGGAGGCCCCCCAGCAGCCGCGGCGGTTGTCATCGTTGAGGATCTTCCAGATGGACGGGAGCATGGAGCGATCGAGGTCTCGCGTCTCGAGCTGGCGGCCGGCGGCCGGACAGACGAACTCGCGATCCTCGACCACGCGCTTGCGCTGGGGTTCGCCCCCGCCGCCGCAGGCCGCCAGCAAGGCGACCATGCCCATGGACAGCCACCCCGAGCCTGTTCGGGTCACGCGCGCACCTCCCAGCCAGCCGAGACGGGGGATTATCTCCCCATTCCGCGTCCACGTGCCAGTGCCCGCGGTCTCTCGCCGCGGTTGATGGCATCGGTGGGTCTCTTTCTTACAGCCGCAGCACCAGGGCCGCCAGCATGCGGTTCATGGCCTCGGTGGCCTGGGCGTGGTTGTGGAAGCTGGTGTAGGCCACGCGGCCCCCGCCGGGCGAGGGCTCGAAGAGGACCATCAGCGGCCGCCCGTCCTCGCCCCGGGCCAGCACCTGCACCCGCGGATCGTGGCGCAGGATGGGCACCCAGCCGCCCAGGTTGAACACCACCTCCACCGTCTCGCTGCCCAGGGCCGAGGCCAGGAAGGGCGCCTCCAGGAAGGCCTGCACCGTCCCCGCCATGCCGCTGCCGGCCACCCCGCCGCCCCGCGGGCAGTCTTCGGGCTGGGTGTTGGCGTCGGGACAGCAGCCCTGGCACATGCGCGGGGGCCTCGGTGGATCGACGACACACGCCGCCTCGCACTCGCCGCAGACGCAGCAGGGATCGGCCTCGGCCGCCGGTCGCGCCCGCAGGCCCAGCTCCAGGAACCCCGGCCAGGCCTGCTGGATGGCATCCCCGGCGAGGTCGCTGGCGTAGACCGATCCCCCCGCCGCCACGAACCGCCGCAGCCCCTCCACGGTGGCCTGGACCTCAGGGTTCGTGGCCCGAAAGTCGATGCCGCTCGCGCAGTTGAGGAACACGATGTCGTAGGCGCCGAGGGCGGCGGGATCTTGCAGGAGCGCCCGCCCGCCCCGGCTGTTGACGCCATCCCCGCAGAAGACATCGTGCTCGAACCCGAGGGCCCCCAGGATGGTCTGGATGCGGTCGAAGTCGCCCGTGAGGACGGCCAGCCGCGCCGCGCGCGACTCCAGGCAGATCTTGTCGCTGATGCCGCCCCCCGCCGGCACGTTCACGCCGGCGATGATGTCCACCTGGAACGTGCCCAGGAAGCTGCCCGCCTCCACCGTGATGGTGGCCGGGCCGGGGGCCAGGGCCGGGAAGCGGAAGTGCCCGTCCCCGTCGGCCGCCGTCTCGAACGTCTGGCTGCGGCCGTCGCAGTCGCGGCTGGTGGCCACCACCGTGGCCTCGGGGATGGGGGTGCCGTCCGGGGCGCAGACCACGCCGGTGGTGCTGCCGGTGCGGCAGACGCGGCCCGCGTCGTCCAGGCGGGCGGCGTCGGGGGTGCCCACCCGGGCGTCGGCGCGGATGACCACCCCGTCGGGCAGGCCGGCGAGATCCAGGAAGCGTGCGTCGCCCCCGCCATCGGCGGCGGGCAGCGCGACGGGATCGGACTCGCACGCCGCGAGGGCCAGCAGGCCCCCGAGGGCGAGCTCAGTCCGCGGCCAGCGACGGCGGGCTCTGCTCACCCAGGTGCTGCCTCTCCAGGGACTCGTAGTAGTCGATCACCTGCCGCACATAGGCGCGCTTCTCCAGGTACGTCCCGGGCCAGAAGCTGCGCTTGAAGCCGTAGACGATGATCGACTTGAGGTCGTGGGCGTCCAGATCGAGGTGCTTGACCGCCAGCATGAGCTCCCGCGTCACCGTGGTGTCGCTCACCGTGCGGTTGTCCGTGCAGATGGTCGTCGACAGGCGGTGCTGGCGCAGCAGCTTGAAGCTGTGCTGCGTCAGGCTCTCCATGCCCGGGTTCGTCTGCAGGTTGCTCGTCAGGCAGACCTCGAGGGTGATGCGGCGGTCGGCGATGTACTGCGACAGCCGCTCCACGTACTCCTCGCGATCGCTGATGCTCGCGTCGCGGATGGCCGCCGGATCCAGCAGGTACATGCCGTGCCCGATGCGGTCCGCGTGCAGCTCGGTGATCGCCTGGAAGATGCTCTCGGGGCCGTAGGCCTCGCCCGCGTGCACCGTCTTCTTGAGGAAGTTGCGGTGGGCCATGCGGAACGCGTCGGCGTGATCCACCGCCGGGTAGCCCGACTCCTCGCCCGCCAGATCGAAGCCCACCACCGGCAGGCCGTACTCGTCGCGGGCGATGAGGGCGGCGCGGGCCAGCTCCATGGACGCCATGGCGTAGATGGACTTGGGGGGCGTGTAGCGGTGGGCGCGGATGAGGTTGCGGTAGTACTCCGAGAAGTTGTCCCGGAACATCCGCATGGCGCAGACGATGATGCCGTACTCGAAGCGCGGCTCGGCCCCCGAGGCGACCTCGGGCCGCCGGTTGAAGGCGTCGCGCGCCCGGCGCAGGCCCCGGTTGACGGCCCGCAGCACGGTGACGGCGTTCATGTGCTCGTGCACATGGAGCTGGGGGGCGAAGCGCACCTCGAGGTAGCGCACGCCCTCCTTCTGGTTGTCCTCGGCCAGCTCGTACCCGCAGCGCTCCAGGGCGACTTCGCTCTGCATCACGGCGCCCGTGTAGGCGAACCCCGTCAGGTACTCGGCCAGATCGGCATACCGCGGCTTGAAGACCAGCTCGCGCAGGCCCTCCTCCGTGTAGCTCGGGAGGGGCACGTGGTACTCACGGGCCAGGTCGATGAGGGTCGGGATGCGGATGGACCCGTCCAGGTGGACGTGCAGGTCCGTCTTCGGCAACGACCGCAGGAAGCTCTCGGTGATCATGGAGGCGTGAACGCTCCTCCGTCCGGCGATGGGTTGCCGGGGAGTATAGCGATCCCGCTGCCAGATTGCAGGTCCGCCCGCGGCGCCACCCGGGGGCGGCGCTGGATCCGAACCGGCCTCATCCGGCAGGCTGTCCGGGCGGCTGACCCGGGCTAGCGGTCCTTGCGGGGCATCACGCCGAGCACGAGGTGGCAGGCGCCGGCCGCGAGGGCCACGCCAGCGATGGCGGAGAGGCTGAGGGCGAGGACGATCGGGAACATCTCAAACCCCGGTCGGTTGAGGCGAATGGTTCGCGACGCTAAAGGAGCGCTCCGGGCCTGTCAACGGCTTCTTTCGGGCCTCCGCGCGCCCGCAAGCCACCGGGAACTCGTTGCATAAGATCGCGGTTTCCGCTTTCCTCTCGGCACGAATGGAGGCGGTGAAGCCATGTTTGTCGGCGTCTACACGGCCCTGATCACCCCGTTTCGCGATGGCGCGGTCGACCACAAGGCCCTCGCCCGGCTCGTCGAGCAGCAGCTCGCGGCGGGCATCGACGGCCTCGTCCCCTGCGGCACCACCGGCGAGGGCACGACCCTCACCGACGCCGAGCGCCTGGCCGTCATCGGCACCACCATCGACGTCGCCGCCGGCCGCTGCCAGGTGATCGCGGGCGTGGGCACCAACGACACGGCCCAGACGGTCCGCCTCGCCCAGGCCGCCCGCGGCCTCGGGGCCGACGGCGCCCTCGTCATCACGCCGTACTACAACAAGCCCAGCCAGGAGGGCCTCTTCCACCACAGCCGCGTGGTGGCCGAGCAGGGCGGCCTCCCGGTGATGCTCTACAACGTCCCCAGCCGGACGAGCGTGAGCTTCACCCCCGAGACCATCGAGCGCCTCGCCTCCGTGCCCGGCGTCGTCTCCGTCAAGGAGGCCACCGCCGACATGGTCTTCGACGCCGACCTCCTGGCCCGCGTCGCTGGCCGCCTCACCGTCCTCTCCGGCGACGACGCGACGGCCTTCCCCCTCTGGGCCCTCGGCGGCCAGGGCGTCGTCTCCGTGACCAGCAACCTCATGCCCGACCGCATGGTGGGCCTCTGGCGCGCCTTCCAGACGGGTGACCTCGCCGCGGCCCGCGCCGCCCACTACGCGCTGCTCCCGGCCTTCCGCGGCCTGTTCTGGGAGACGAACCCCACGCCCCTCAAGCGCATGATGGCCTGGGCCGATCCCGAGCTCTCCGCCGAGCTGCGCCTGCCCCTCGTGCCCCCCACCGTCGAGACGGAGGCGCGCCTGCGCGATCTGGCCCGGTCGCTGGGCCTCCCCGCCGGCAAGTGACCGTTCGCGTTGGGGTCTTCGGCGCCGGTGGGCGCATGGGCCGGCTCATCCAGGCCAGCCTCCCGGCCCACCCCGGCCTGACGCTCGCCGCCGCCCACGGCCGCGACCCGGGCGACTTCGCCGGCTGCGACGTCGTCATCGACGTGGCCGTCGCCAGCGCCACCGACGACCTCCTCGCCCGCCTCGACGGGGCGGCCCTCGTCACCGGCGTGACCGGCCGCGACGCCGCCCAGCAGGCCGCCATCCACGCCTACGCCGAGCGCGCCCCCGTCCTCGTCGCGGCCAACTTCAGCGTCGGCGTCGCCGTCCTGCGGGCCCTCGCCCGCCAGGCCGCCCGGGCCCTCGGCCCCGCCTTCCAGGCCGAGATCTTCGAGATCCACCACCGCCACAAGGCCGACGCCCCGAGCGGCACCGCCCTCGCCCTCGGCGCCGCCGTGGCCGAGGGGGCCGGCCTGCCCTGGCCGGACGCCGCCGCCACCGCCCGCGCTGGCCGCCGGGGCGACGCCGAGATCGGCCTCTCGGCCGCCCGCGGCGGCGACGTGGTGGGCGAGCACACCGTCTTCTTCCTCGGCCCGGCGGAGCGCCTGGAGCTCACCCACCGCGCCACCGATCGGGCCGTCTTCGCCCACGGCGCCCTGCGCGCCGCCGCCTGGATCGCCGGGCGGGCCTCGGGGATCTACGGGGTCGATGCCTGGCTCGACGACGCATTGCGGGCAACGGCGTGGCCTTCCGCGTCCGGCGTTTGAAGCGCCGATCACCCGCCGCTACGATCCACGCAGGGTTCAACCAGGGAGCGGATCCTCATGGAGATCACCAGCCAGGTGCCTGGGCCAGTGCCGCCAGCGCTCATGGAGAGCGCCGCGAGCGGCATCCACCCGCTCTTTGATCCGCCCGCCATCCGACGCGCCTTCGCGCGGCTGCGGCAGGGGCTCCTCAGCCAGCCCGCGCTCATGGACGCCCACCAGGCCCTCCGCTACCTCGCCCGCTTCGAGCGGCTCGACGAGAAGCGCGCCTACCTGGCCGTCCTCCCGGAGGACACGGTGGATGTGCTGGTCTACCTGTACTTCCGCTCAGTGGACGCCTGGATCGCCCGCCAGCAGGGCATCTCCATCCACTGACACCAGGCCCCCGCGCGTCCCGATCCACAGCCGGCCGCCCACCCGGGCCGCCGCCGTGACGTCGTCGGAGGGCAGGTCGTCCCGCCGCGCCACGCCGCCCGCCTCCGCGATGCGCAGCCCATCCCCCAGGGTGCTGACGACCAGGCGCCCGCCCACCCGGGCCAGGCCCGCCGGGTTCACCCAGAGCCGCTCCATGCCCGGCACCGGCGCGCCGTCCCCGGCCGGGGTCAGCCGGTGCACGCCCGCGTCGTACGTCCCCGCCAGCATGGCGTCGCCCTCGGGCAGCAGCGCGTTGACCCAGTCATGGGGGAGCTGCCCGCGGGCGTGATCGTAGATCGTCAATGATCCTGCGGCGATGCGCGCGGCCCCCGCGTCCGTGCCCGCCCAGACGGCCCCGTCCTCGGCCACCGCCACCGCGTACACGATGCGCCCGGGCAGGCCGCGCGCCCGATCCCAGACCTGCACCCCCGCGGGCCCGAAGCCGGCGAGGCCCTGGCTGGTCGCCACCCAGAGCGTCCCGTCCGCCCCGGCCGCCAGGCCGTTGACGTGGTCGGAGGGCAGCGCCACCGGCGCCCGGCGGACGACGCCGTCCAGGCCCAGCTTGAAGAGGCCGCGGGGGGTGGCGATCCACAGCCCGTCCGCCCGGGGCAGCAGCGCGTTGATGAAGCGGGGGCTGCCGGGCACCGGCGCGAAGCCAGCGCCCTCCTGGCGCGCCAGGCCCGCGTCGAAGGTGCCCACGTAGAGCGCGCCGCCGAACCCGGCGAGGGCCGTCACATGGCCCGAGGGCAGGCCCGACGCGGGCGCCGCGGCCCCCAGGGCGCAGGCCGCGCCCGGCGGCCGGGGCGCCCAGGCCCCCGCCGGCCCGCGCCGGAAGCAGCCGGCGAACACCCGCCGGGCCACCCGCTCGACCCGGCGACCGGTCACCCGCCACCAGCCGTACGGCCCCACGCCCACCTCGACGTGGTCACCCTCGACGGCCAGCGCCGTGATGCCCTGCGCCCCCAGGACGCGGTGCTTCACCGGCTCGGCCCGGCGCCCCGCGGCGCGCCACAGGCCCCGCGTCCCCAGGCCGATCCAGACCGCCTCCGGCGTGGCGGCCAGGGCCAGCACCCCGTCCGCCGGCAGCCCCTCGATGCGGGTGAAGTGCCCGTCATCGAAGCGAAAAGCGCCCGCGGCCCGGAAGCCCGCCACCAGCACGTCCCCCTGCACGGCCAGCGCCGTCGGGAAGGGACCGGGCAGCCCGTCGCAGGGGGTCAGGCGCCGGTCACCCAGCTCCAGCGCCCCCTCCCGGGCCCGGACGCGCTGGCCGCGCCAGGTGACCTCGGCCACCACGGGACCCTCGGGCACCACGCAGCGGGCCACCCCGCCGCCGACGTCGCCGGCCCCCAGCAGGCCCAGCACCAGCGCGACCAGCCAGCTCATCACTGCACCTCGATCCAGAGCCGCGCCTCGGTGGTGTTCCGGGCGTAGTCCATGACCACCAGCTTCACGGCGTGCTTGCCGGGGGGCAGCTCCACCGGCACCTTGCCGCTCCACACATCCGCGGCGTCCTCGCGGGTGAGGATCCACACCTCGCCGCCCACCGAGACCTGCACCTGCTTCACGTCGAGCGGGTCGGGATCGATGCGGTCGCCGCCCTTGCCGGCCGGCACCTCGGGCCGCACCGGCCGGGCCACCAGCGCCAGGGTGTCCCCGGCGGCGACGGGCCCGTCATCCCCCTCGCGGGTGAGCTCGAAGGGCGGCATCTCGCTGTCCACGCGGAAGAAGAGCGCCCCGCGGCAGGCCGCGCCCCCCTGGCCCTCCACGAAGACGCGGGCGCGGTACAGCCCGTCCTCGACGCCACGGGGCACCAGGAACCGCCCGAGCCACAGGCCCTCCTCGTCGTCCCACGAGCAGGCCACCACCTCGCCCCAGGGCAGCACCGCGAAGACGGCCTTGGCGCTCGCCGGCGCCGCCACCCGGATCTCCGGATCCCCGGGCTTGATGTGGTCGGGATCGAGGGAGTCGTTCATCACGTAGCCCGTGAAGCGCGTCGCCAGGCTGAACTGGGTGCCCAGCCCCCGGATCTCGGCGGCCACCACCTCGCGGGTCGGGGCGTCCTTCAGCGCGCGCCACTCCGCGTCCAGATCGGCCACCCGCAGGCGCGCCCACTCCACCGGCAGGCCCAGGTCGTCGCCGCCCGACCGCCAGACCACCGGCGCCGTCATCTCGACGTCGCGGCCGTACAGCGTGCCGGTCACCCGCACATAGGCCTCCCCCTGCACCCGCCCCAGCAGGCGGACGTGCTCCCCCACGGCGAGGCGGGCGGGCAGGGCGCCGTGGACGAGGTGCACGTCGTCGCCCAGCAGCTCGACGCTCAGGTCCTCGATGACGGGGGCCACCGCGAGCCGCGCCAGGGCCAGCACGGCCTCCTCACCGGCAGGGCCGTCGGGGATGAACCGCACGGAAACATTGGGGAAAATCGAGGCCAGCGCGGCCGTCCGATGCGGGTAGTTGAAGTGCCCGACGACGACGCGGGCCTGGGCGAAGGCGGCGGAGTCCAGGTCGAGGCCGAAGGGATCCGCCCCGGTGGACCGCGCCGTGGGCTGCCCGTCCGTCAGCAGGACGAGCACGGCGTCGGGGCTGCCGGCCAGCCGCTCGGCGGCCGCGGCCAGCGCCCCCTCCAGATCCGACCGGCCGCCCGCCTTCAGGCCCTTCAGGAAGGCCCGGGCCCCGGCCGCGTCCTGGCTCAGCCCACCGAACGCCGACCGCACCTCGTCCGCGAAGGCGATGACCTCCACGCGATCCGCCGCGGCCATGCCATCGATGAGGGCCAGCGCCCCCTCCCGCGCCCGCTTCAGGGGCAGGCCCGCCATGGAGAGCGAGGTGTCGATGACCACCACCACGTCGCGCCCCTCCACCCGGCCCCCCAGGGGATCGTCGTTGAAGGCGAAGCGCGCCTCGACGTAGCCGGGCGTGCCGGGGGCCGGCAGGACGGCCCGGGCCGCCAGATCCAGGGGCTCGCTGTCCTGCCGCCAGCGCACCACCAGGTCGCGGGCCAGGCCCACGCCGCTGCGGCTCAGCCGGACGACGCGCCGGGTCGCGCCGGCGGCGCTGACGCGGGCGTCGGGCTGGTTCGGCGTGGCGACGGCGACGAGCGGGCGATCCCCGGCCAGCTGGACCTCCACGTCCAGGAGCGTCGCCGCCGGCGCCTCGCCCCCCCGGGGGAAGGCGTACGTCCGCTCGCTGCCCAGGGCCGAGAGCGTCTGCAGGTAGCGCAGCTCCACGCGGCGGCTGCCGCCGGCCGGGATGGCCGAGAGGGTCATGCGGAAGCGCGCCTCCTCCTCGTCGCTCTCGCCATGGGCCGCGCGCTCGCCGCGGTCGACGGCCCGGTCGTAGGCCTCGCGGGCTTCCTCCTTGCCGGTGGCCTTCGCGTCGACCTTCCGCCCGTCGCGCCACTCGGCGAAGCCCGTGACGGTCGCGTCGGCGGGCAGCGGGAACGAGAAGCTCGCCTCGACGGGCTGGGGCAGGTCGTTGACGAAGACCTGGGTCAGCGTGGTGCGGGCGACGTCCCCGTCCACCACCACGGCCACATGGCTGTAGGCCGCCCGCAGGGGGCCGCTGCCGGCGCGAGCGGCGCCCTGGGCGTGGGCGGCCATGGGCAGAAAGGCCAGCAAGATCAGGGTGATCAGCGTCTTCATCACAGGGCTCCTTCGTCCGCGTCGCGGGCGACGACCGGGGTCTCGGCGGCGGGGATGCGCAGGAAGCGCACGCCGGGGGAGGCGGCGCGGACGAACGCGACGCGCACGTCGCCCGCGGCGGACAGGTTGTCGAGATCCAGGCCGGCGTCCGCGCCGCCGAGGACCAGGATCTGCTCCTTGTCGAAGTCGAAGGCCGGGGGCGGGCCGCCGGCGGCGAGGCTCTGGTGGGCGGCCCAGAGGTCGGCCCAGGCCCCGGCGTCGCGGACGAGCCGGACGTGGGCGCCGATGAGGCCGGACGGGCCGGCGGGCACGGCCAGGGGCGTGGCCTCGACGGGCCGCCCCGCGAAGCCCACGCCCACGGCGTCGGAGTAGGCGCGAGCGCTGCCGCTCACCGCGGCGGCCAGGCTGTCGGCCCCGGCGGCGCCCGCGTCGCTCACATGGCCCGACTCGGCGCGGCGCCGCGGCCCGGCGTCGGCCAGCCGGAAGGGCCGGCCCTCGGACAGCCGCGCCACCTCCTCGAAGAAGCGCTGCCCGCTCGCCTCCATGCTGCCGCAGGCGATGGAGTGGATGACGATGCGGCGCTCGAGCGCCCGCAGCAGCACGTCCTCCAGCGGCGGCGTGTCCTTGTGGTGCGTCGGCTCGGCGTCGCCCACCAGGTACAGCAGCCGCAGCACGCCGGGCCGGTCGTCCCAGTCCAGCTCCTCCACCCCCACCTGCAGCGCCTCCAGCACCGCCTCGGGGGTGTCGCCGCCGCCCTCGGCGCTGGTGGCCTCGAGGGCCTTCTTCATGGCGTCGATGTCGGCGGTGAAGCGCACCGTCTGGGTCAGGAAGCTGTCCCCTCGATCCCGGTAGCGCACGAGGGCGAAGCGGACCTGGGGCCGGGGATCCCCCTCGGCCAGATCGTGGGCGATGGCGTTGATGCGGCTGCGGGCCTCGCTGATCCACGGCCCCATGGAGCCGGTGGCGTCGAGCACGAAGGCGACGTCGATGCGGGGTGGCTCCGCCGCGCGGGCCGCGGGGGCGGCGAGCAGCAGGAGCAGGGCGAGCAGGCGAAACATGGACTCTTCCTCCTTGGCGTGGGCGAACGAGCCCGATTTCAAGGAGCGGGCCAACGCCCGAAGTGCCCGTAGAAAGCCGCTCTCGGCCCGGAGGGTGAAACTCGATCCACGATTCGTAAAATCGTGGATGCGATTTATCGCAGTTTGGGCCCGTGGCTCGCCAGCCGCCGATCACAGGGCCGTTCTGCCCCACGGGCGGGCGTGGTACGCCAGGGCCATGGCCTCCCTGCGCACCGCTGTCTGCACGGGCCTCCTGGCCCTGCTCGGCCTCGCCGGCGCCCTCGCGCCCCGGCCCGTGGTCGACAACGCCGTCACCGGCTGGCTCGACGCCGACCGCCCGGAGGCCCGCGACTACGCGCGGTTCCAGCGCCTCTTCGGCACCGACGAGGTCTACGTCGTCACCCTCGAGGGCCCCGACGCCCTGGCCCTGCTGGCGCGGGCCCGCGACGTCGAGGCCGTCTTCGCCGCCGATCCCGTCATCGAGCACGTCATCGGCCCGGCCGCCGTCTGGCCGGACGTCGTCGACCTCGCCCTCGATCCCGATCTCGGCGGCCCCGCCGAGCTGGCCCGCCTGGCCCCGCGGTTCGCCTCCCCGCTCGGGCGGGCCCTGCCCCTCTTCGCGCCACCCCGGGCCACCGTCATCGCCCTGAGCCGCGTCTGCCCGCCCGCCGCCCGCGCCGCCCTGGATGGCCGCCTGGAGGCCCAGCGCGCCGCCGCCGCGGCCGCCGGCCAGACGCTGCACGTCGCCGGCAACCCTGCGCTGAACCTGGCCCTCGACCGCGCGGGCCAGGCCGTCCAGACCACGGCGTTGCCGCTGCTCGTCGGCGTCTGCGTCATCGTGCTGCTGCTCGCCACCCGCAGCCCCCGCCAGGTCCTCGCGGCCCTCGCCCCCGTCGGCCTGGGCGTCCTGGCCACCGACGCCGCCCTCGGGCTCCTCGGCCAGCCCACCAACCTGCTCGTCGACATCGCGAAGCCGCTGATCTTCGTGCTCTTGCTGGCGTCGGCCCTGCACGTCCTGATCGCCTTCCAGCAGCGCCGCCACCAGGGGCAGCCGCCCGAGGCCGCGGCCTGGGGCGCCGCGGGCGAGAAGGCCCGGGGCGTCGGCCTGGCCCTGGCGACGACGGCCATCGGCTTCGGCAGCCTGGCCCTCGCCCCCGTGCGCCCCATCCAGGTCTTCGGCCTGCTCGCCGCGGGGGGCCTCGCCCTCGGCGCGGGCCTCGTCCTGCTCGGCGTGCCCGCCCTGCTGGCCCTGACCCGCGCTGGCCCGGGCCGCCCCCCGGCCGCCGGCGGCGGGCTGGCCGCGCGCCTCATCGGCGTCGGCGCCCGGCGCCGCGTGCCCGTCATCGTCGTGGCCCTGGGCGTCGTCGCCGCCGGCGTCGCCGCCTGGCCCCACCTGGCCACCGATCCCCACGCCATCCGCTACTTCCCCGCCGACCACCCCCTGCGCCGCGACTACGCCGCCATCGAGGCCCAGGGCCTCGGCCTCGCCACCGTCGAGGTCGTCATCGAGGCCGACGCCGATCTGCTCGGCACCCCCGCGTCGCGGGCCCGTCTGGCGGCGTTCGAGGCCACCCTCGCCGCCCTGCCCGGCGTGCAGCGCGCCCTCGGCCCGACGCTGCTGCTGCGGGAGGGCAGCGTGCAGGCCGGCGGCCCCGACGCCGTACCCGAGGGGCCCATCCTGGCCGACGTGCGCGCCGCCCCCGCCCTGGCCGCCGTGCTCACCCCCGATGGCCGCGCCGCCCGCGTGTCGCTCCTGATCGGCACCCTCGACGCTGCCGGCCTGGCCCGCCTCGGGGCCGAGGTCCGCGCCGCCTGGGATCCGCGCGGCGGAAGTCTTTTGATCACGGGTAATTACGGCCTGCTGCTGGCCACCCAGGCTGGCCTGCTGGCCACGCTGCAGCAGAGCCTGCTGTGGACGGCCCTGCTCATCGAGCTGGTCATCCTGCTCGTGCTGCGCTCGCCCCGGCTGGCCCTCGTGGCCGTGCTGCCCAACGCCGTGCCCGTGGCCTTCGGCTTCGCCTTCATGGCCGTGGCCGGGCTGCCCCTCGACGTCGGCACCTGCATGACCGCCGCGGTGGCCCTGGGCATCGCCGTCGACGACACCCTGCACCTGCTCGTGGCCTGGCAGCGCCACCCCGACCTGGGCGCCATCGGGCGCGGCACCGGGCGCGCCCTGCTGCACAGCTCCCTGGTCATCGGCGCGGGCTTCGCCGTGCTGCTCGTCTCGGACTTCGGCCCCACCCGCAGCTTCGGCCTGCTCTGCGCGCTGGCGATGGCTACCGCGGTGCTGGCCGACCTGCTGGTGGTGCCCGCCCTGCTCGGCGAGACCCGGCGGCCCCGAGGGTGATAGGTTGAGGCCGGCCGCGTGCAGGGGAGAGTGGGGGATGCGCAGGGGAGCAGCGCTGATTTTCTGTTGGCTGTCGTGGGGTTGCACGCCCGAGATCCACTTCGACAACCCCTGTGACCCCGCCAACGGGGCCATCTGCGTGGACGGCGGCGCCGACGCCGGCCCCGACGCCACGCCGTCCCCGGACGCCGCGAAGCCGCGGCCCGACCGCGGCCCGCGCCCCTGGCTGGAGGTCCTGCTCTACACGTTCTTCCAGGTGGGCACCTGGTCCCAGGAGCTCCAGGCGCGCCAGCACCTGCTGCTCGAGATCAAGCGTGGCCGACGCGGGCTGCGTCGCCGCGCCCGAGCGGTGCAACGATCAGGATGACGACTGCGACGGCCGGGTGGACGAGGGCCTGGGCCTGGGCGACGCCTGCATGGCCGGCGTGGGCGACTGCGAGCGCGCTGGCCGCCAGCGCTGCGGCCGCGGCGAGGAGGTGGTCTGCGGCGCCGAGCCGGGCCAGCCCGAGGACGAGCGCTGCGACCGGCAGGACAACGACTGCGACGGTGTGATCGACGAGGACACCGAGGGCTTCGAGTGCGCCGCTGGCGTGGGGGCCTGCCGCCAGATCGGCGGCGTCCGCTGCCTGGCGGGCCGCGCCACCTGCGACGCGACGCCCGGCCCCGCCCGGGACGAGACCTGCAACGACGTCGACGACGACTGTGACGGCGAGATCGACGAGGAGGCCGTCTGCGAGCGGTACCTCGTGGAGTCGTGCCGCGTCTTCATCGGCCACGCCGTCAACGTCCCCCCGCTCGAGGACGTCCTGCCCCCGTGGAACGGGTGCGGCTTCAACGGCGAGGACATCGACGGCGGCAACCGCTGCGTCTCGACCAGCGGCGACGAGCGCATGCACACGGCGCCCTTCAACCCCGCGCGGGACGGGACGACGCTCGTGGCCGGCTTCGCGTGCAGCGGCCGCGACCTGGCCCTGGACGCCTGGATGCAGCGCCACTGCGGGCTGGCGCTCGGGGTGAGCGCGGGGGCCGACCTCGCCGACGTCGACGTGGACGCCTGCCCCGCCGCCTGGCCCCTGGCGCGCGACGGCGATCCGCGCTGCGTCACCTCAGGGGGCGACGCCCTCTTCCACCCGCTCGTCCTCGACCGGACGCTCACCCCCCAGACGCTGCTGGGCCTGGCCTTCGGCTGCCAGGACGACGCCCACCCCGATCGGGTGGCCCGCCTCAACGCGGGCACCCGCGTCGACTGGATGGTGTTCACCGGCGACGCCCCCGTGCTCCAGTGCCGCCTGGTGCTCCCGCGGACGATGGATCCCGACGAGGCCTGCCGGCCCCGGGAGGCGGTGACGAGCGTCTGCGGCTTCAGCGAGGACGCCCCGGGCATGAGCCCGCTGGTGCCGCCCGGCCGCCTGGAGGCGTGCTGGGGGGTCGGCGCCGCCCTGCGGCTGGTGCCGTGAGCGGGCCCAATCCGGGGCCCCACGCAACCCCAACCTTTACCTGCGCGTCAGAGTCTGGCAAAAGCGCCCGCGACCGCTGGGAGGCCTGATGGAGAAGACCCCGGACAACGCGTTCGTCGAGTCCGTCGTCCGCAAGGGCTACGAGCACGGCTTCGTGACCAACGTCGAGAGCGACGCCTTCCCCCAGGGCATCAGCGAGGACGTCGTGCGGGCCATCTCGGCGCGCAAGGCCGAGCCCGAGTGGCTCCTCGACTGGCGCCTCAAGGCCTTCCGCACCTGGCAGAAGATGGCCGAGCCCGCCTGGGCCAAGGTCGGCTACCCGACCATCGACTACGACGCGATCTACTATTACGCCGCCCCCAAGGGCCCGGCCCCCAAGAGCCTCGACGAGGTGGATCCCGAGCTGCTCGCGACCTTCGAGAAGCTGGGCGTGCCCCTGCACGAGCGGGCCGCCCTGGCGGGCGTGGCCGTGGACGCCGTCTTCGACTCCGTCTCCGTGGGCACCACCTTCAAGGATCGCCTCGCCGAGGCCGGCGTCATCTTCTGCTCGTTCTCCGAGGCGGTGCACAACCACCCGGATCTCGTACGGAAGTACCTCGGCAGCGTCGTGCCCCGCGGCGACAACTACTTCGCCGCCCTCAACTCAGCGGTCTTCAGCGACGGCTCCTTCGTGTTCATCCCCGAGGGCACCCGCTGCCCCATGGAGCTGTCCACCTACTTCCGCATCAACGCCAAGAACTCCGGGCAGTTCGAGCGCACGCTCATCATCGCGGAGCGCGGCAGCCACGTGAGCTACCTGGAGGGCTGCACCGCCCCGCAGCGCGACGAGAACCAGCTCCACGCCGCCGTCGTCGAGCTCGTCGCCCACGAGGACGCCGAGATCAAGTACTCCACCGTCCAGAACTGGTACCCGGGCGATGAGCAGGGCAAGGGCGGCATCTACAACTTCGTGACGAAGCGCGGGAAGTGCGCCGGCGCCCGCTCGAAGATCTCGTGGACGCAGGTGGAGACGGGCTCCTCCATCACCTGGAAGTACCCGTCCTGCGTGCTGATCGGCGACGACTCGGTGGGCGAGTTCTACTCCATCGCCCTCACGCGCAACTACCAGCAGGCCGACACCGGCACCAAGATGGTCCACATCGGCAAGCGCACCCGCAGCACCATCATCAGCAAGGGCATCAGCGCCGGCCACGGCCAGAACACCTACCGCGGCCTCGTCGAGATCCACGCCGGCGCCGACGGCGCGCGCAACTACTCGGAGTGCGACTCGCTGCTCATCGGCAGCCAGTGCGGCGCCCACACCTTCCCGTACATCACCTGCGGCAACGACTCCGCGCAGATCGAGCACGAGGCCACCACCTCCAAGATCAGCGAGGACCAGCTCTTCTACTGCCGCCAGCGTGGCCTGTCCGAGGAGGACGCCGTCTCCCTCATCGTCACCGGCTTCTGCAAAGAGGTCCTGCGCGAGCTGCCCATGGAGTTCGCGGTCGAAGCCAACAAGCTGCTCGCGGTGAGCCTCGAAGGCACGGTCGGCTAGGCCCGTAGGGCCTCGGAATCAAAGCACAATGATCGAGATCAAGAACCTGCATGTGCGCACCGAGGGTGGTGCCGAGATCCTCAAGGGCCTCGACCTGAGCATCCCCGCCGGCCAGGTCCACGCCATCATGGGCCCCAACGGCTCGGGCAAGAGCACCCTGTCGTACGTGCTCGCCGGCCGCGACGGCTACGAGGTCACCGCCGGCAGCGTGCTCTTCAAGGGGCAGGATCTGCTGGCCATGGCCCCCGAGGAGCGGGCCCACGCCGGCATCTTCCTGGGCCTCCAGTACCCCGTGGAGATCCCCGGCGTCTCCAACGCCTACTTCCTGCGCACCGCCGTCAACGCCGTCCGCGTCGCCCGGGGCCTGCCCGCCCTCGACGCCGTGGCCTTCATGGCCGAGATGCGCCGCGCCGCCAAGGTGGTCGAGCTCTCCACCGAGATGCTCAAGCGCGACGTGAACGTGGGCTTCTCCGGCGGCGAGAAGAAGCGCAACGAGATCCTGCAGCTCGGGCTCCTCGACCCCGAGTTCGCCATCCTGGACGAGACGGACTCGGGCCTCGACATCGACGCCCTGAGCGTGGTGGCCCGGGGCATCAACGCCCACCGCGGCCCCGGGCGCTCGTTCCTGGTCATCACCCACTACCAGCGCCTGCTCGACCATGTGCGGCCCGACGTCGTGCACGTCCTGCAGGGTGGCCGCATCGTGAAGACGGGCGGCCCCGAGCTGGCCCTGGAGCTCGAGGCCCGCGGCTACGGCTGGGTCACGGAGGGGGCATGAGCGACCAGCCCTGGCTCGCGGCCCTGCGGGCCCGGGCCGCCGAGCGGTTCGCCGCCGACGGCTGGCCCGACCGCCGGACGGAGCACTGGAAGTACACGCCGGTGGCCCCCATCGAGCGCGCCCGCCTGGCCCCGGTGGACGCCGCGGCCCAGCGCGCCGAGGTCCAGGCCGTCCGCGCGGCCGTCGCCCCGGAAGCCGCTGACTTCGTTCGTGATTTCAGCGATCTCCCCCCCGCCGTCCAGGCCGGGATCGGCCGCGTCGCCGCCCTCGAGGGCCACGCCTTCGCCGCCCGCAACCTGCTGGATCTGCACGACGGCCTCGTCATCCACGTGCCCCGCGGCGTCCGCGTCGCGGCGCCCATCGTGCTCGCCTGGGGCACCCCGGCCGTCGGCGCCGCCCGCCCCGTCCGCGTGCTCGTGCTCGCCGAGGCCCAGGCCGAGGTCACCGTCATCGAGCGCTTCGACGGCGACGGCGAGGGCGCGGCCCTGACCAACGCCGTCACCGAGATCATCGCCCGCGACGGCGCCCAGGTGCGCTACGCCAAGGCCCAGCTCGAGCGCGACGGCGCCTTCCACGTCGGCCGCGTCGCCATCGAGGCCGGCCGCGACGCCCGGGTCGAGGCCCACCTGCTGAACCTGGGCGGGGCCCTCGCCCGCACCGAGCTGGACGTCGCCCTCGTGGCCCCCGGCGCCGACGTGGCCTTGAAGGGCCTCTTCGGCGGCCGCGGCGCGCGCCACCAGGACCAGCACGTCACCGTCCGGCACCAGAGCCCCCGCGCCACCTCCGACCAGGACTTCCGCGGCGTCCTCGCCGCCGGCGCCCGGGGCGTCTTCACCGGCCTCGTCCACGTCGCCGCCGGGGCCCACCACACCCGCGCCACCCAGCAGAACCGCAACCTGCTCCTGGACGCCGGCGCCCACGTCGACACCCGCCCGCAACTCGAGATCCACAACGACGACGTGCAGTGCAGCCACGGCGCCACCACCGGCCGCCTGGACGCCACGGCGCTCTTCTACCTGCGCTCGCGCGGCCTCGACGCCACCACCGCCCGCCAGCTCCTCACGCTCGCGTTCGCCGCCGAGCTCACCGAGGCCCTGCCCGACGAGGCCCTGCGCGCCCTGGCCCTCGATCGCTTGCGGGACGCCATCACCGGAGGCTGACATGCCCTTCGACGCCGCCCGCGCCCGGGCCCGGTTCCCCATCTTCGAGGACGCCGCCCTCGTCTTCCTCGACTCGGCCGCCAGCGCCCAGAAGCCGCAGGCCGTCCTCGACGCGCTCGCGCACCACTACCAGCGCGACAACGCCAACATCCACCGGGGCGTCTACGACCTCTCCGCCCGGGCCACCGCCGCCTACGAGGCCGCCCGCGCCCGGGTCGCGGCCTTCCTCGGCGCCGCCAGCCCCGACGAGATCGTCTTCACCCGTGGGGCCACCGAGGCCATCAACCTGGTGGCCCAGAGCTTCGTGCGCCCCCGCCTCGGCCCTGGCGACGAGATCCTCGTCACCGAGATGGAGCACCACGCCAACATCGTCCCGTGGCAGCTCATCGCCGAGGCCACCGGCGCCGTCGTCGTCCCCGCCCCCGTCACCGACGCCGGCGACCTGGACCTCGACGCCTTCGCCGCCCGCGTCTCGTCGCGCACGAAGTTCATCAGCGTCGTGCACGTCTCCAACGCCATCGGCACCGTGAACCCCATCGCGGACATCATTGAAATCGCGAAGAAAAACGGCATCCCCACCCTGATCGACGCGGCCCAGTCCGTCACCCACGTCCCCCTCGACGTCCAGGCCCTCGGCTGCGACTTCCTGGCCTTCTCGGGCCACAAGCTCTACGGCCCCACCGGCATCGGCGCCCTCTACGGCCGCGCCGAGCTGCTCGCCGCCATGCCCCCGTACCAGGGCGGCGGCGACATGATCGAGCGCGTCAGCTTCAGCGGCACCACCTTCGCCGCCCCTCCCGCGCGCTTCGAGGCCGGCACCCCCCACATCGCCGGCGCCGTCGGCCTCGGCGCCGCCATCGACTGGCTCACCGCCCAGGGCCTCGCCGACGTCGCCGCCTACGAAGCCACCCTGCTCGACGCCGCCCTCGAGGCCCTCGACGCCCTCGCCGGCGTGCACGTCGTCGGCCGCCCCCGCGAGCGCGCCTCCGTCATCAGCTTCCTCGTCGACGGCCTGCACCCCAGCGACGTCGGCACCCTGCTCGACGGCTACGGCATCGCCGTGCGCACCGGCCACCACTGCGCCTGGCCCCTGATGGACCGCCTCGGCGTCCCCGGCACCACCCGCCTCTCGGTCGGCGTCTACAACACGCTGGATGACATCGAGCGCTTCAGCCGGGCCCTGACCCGCATCGTGGAGCGGTTCGCGCGCTGATCCGGTAGACTCGCGAGGTCGGTCGGCAGGGAGGCAGGCGGGCCGGAGGCCATCAACGAGGGGCCCGAGACGGCCCCCTCCAAGCGCCTCGCCCGGCTCGCGCCGGGATACGACAAGGTGACCCATGGTCAGTTGGCGCTGGCCGCCATGGGCCTGGCCGCGATCCGCGCCCGGTGTCCCCACTTCTCCGGCTGGATCGCTGACCTCGAGGGCATCGCAGGGCCTTGAGCCAGGTGGCCGAGTCGGCTGCCCGCGGACATGACCAAGGTGGGGTGGACGGAGGCAGGGATGCGCCCACGACGCGCACGACGTCGTCGAGCTCCAGTCGACAGGCCACGGCTGGCCGCGGCCGCTCTGTGCCTCGCGTTGGCGGCCGGCCTCGGCTGCTCCGATCACCTCGTCGGGACCGATTTGCCAGAAGTCGCGGGGCCTTGCCCACCCGCGCGGCCCTGGGGACCCACCACGCTGCCGCCGGGGTCGGCCCTCGTCGAGGTCGGCCGCTGTGGCGACATCCTCGCCCGAGACGGTGCGCAGGCCTGGCTCTGGCGGGCCGCGGACGGGGTGGCGCTGCGGTTGCCAGCGGGGGTCGTTGACTGGCGCTTCGCCGACGACGGCTTCTGGGTGGTGTCCGACGACGCCCTCCAGGTGAGCGTCGTCGTCGGGGTCGCCGACGGCCTGCCCCTGTCGACGCCTGCGCGCGCGGGGGTGGTCTATGGCGTCCCTTCCTGGTCCGTGCGGCCCGGCGGGCCCATCCGGCCGACCTGGCTGGCGGCTTGCGAGGCGGGGATCTATCGGATCTCCCCGGCGGCCGCGGGCTGGCCCGGCCCCGACGCCCGCATCGCCCGGCAGGACACGGCTTGCCAGCGCTTGATCCGCGGCCAGCCGGTCATCGCGGGCGAGGTCGCTTCGGGGCAGGCCAGCTTCGCGCTCGATGCCTGGAGCCTCGTGTGGGGCCGGTCGGTCATCGTCCGCGGCCAGCCCCTCGACGTCGGTGACGGGCTGGACGATGCCGTGGCGGTCTCGCCGCTGAGCAGCCGGTGGGGGGAGGGGGCGGTCATCGTCGTCGATCCCGCCCACGACACGATGTCAGGCGCCACGACGCCGCGACGGCTCACGGTCCTGAGCGTCGACCTGGCGACGCGCCAGGTGAGTCGGCCTTCGCAGGTGCTTCGCCTCCCGCGGGGTGAGCGGCCGTCGATGCTGAGCGATGGGCGCGCCGTCGCGATCGCCGCGGGCGGGCAGAGCCTCTGGTTCCCCGGCGAGGGGGGGCCCCGCATCCTCGCAGGCACTGCGGTGGCGCTGGTGGACGGCCTGGCGATCGTGGACCGGGTCACGGGCCTCGACGTCGTCGACGACCACGGCAGCGTCGTCGCCCAGCTCCCCCGCAGCGAGCGGCTGCGCGCGGGTACCTCGGCCCTCGGTCTCGTCTGGGCAGAGGAGCGCCAGGACGTCGTCGGGCTGTGGTGGCCGGGCGAAGCGGGCGCTCGGCGGCTCCACACCGGGCGCGGGCTGCAGCTCGTGAGCGCGGATCGCCGCGGGGTGGTCGTCGTGGACGCGGCCGGGCAGGTCGACGCCCTCTCGTCGGATGGGAGCCGGCTGCGGGTGGTCGAGGGCGCCACCCAGGTGCGGGCGGTGGCGGCGGTCGGCGGCAGCCAGGCCCTCGCCGTGGCGCGCGGGACCGACGAGACCAGCCTGCTTCGCCTCGACGCAGGCGGCGTCGAGCAGCTTGCCGAGCGGGTGGAGCGGGTGGAACGCGACGGAACCGAGCAGGCGCTGGCGGCCGAGACCACCGACGCGACGGGCGCCCGCGTCATCCTCGGTGGCGACTGGCGCGCGCTGCGCTGACGCCGCCCGCAACGCCGATCTCGCCCGCTCACGCACTTCGGCTATAGTCCCCGCCATGTCGGCCGCCCGCCCCATGACCATCCTCGGCGTCAGCGCCCTCTACCACGACAGCGCCGCCGCCGTGCTGCAGGACGGCCGCATCGTGGCCGCCGCCCAGGAGGAGCGCTTCTCCCGGGTGAAGGGCGACGCCCGCATCCCCCACCACGCCATCGCCTACGTGCTCGCGGAAGCTGGCGTGAAGAAAGGGGAAATCGACCGGGTGGTCTTCATGGACAAGCCGCTCACCAAGCTGACGCGGCTGATGTCCACCTACGCAGCGGTCGCCCCCCGGGGCCTCAAGTCGTTCCTGATGGCCATGCCCGCGTGGCTCAAGGAGAAGGGCCAGGCGCCGTACCTCATCGAGCGGTACCTGAAGCGCCTGGGCATGGGCGTGCCCCGCGACTTCCAGATCACCGAGCACCACCAGGCCCACGCCGCCAGCGCCTTCTACCCGTCGCCCTTCGAGGAGGCGGCCATCATCACCTGCGATGGCGTGGGGGAGTGGACGACGACGGCCATCGGCGTGGGGGAGGGGTCGCGGATGCGCCTGCTGTACGAGCAGCGCTTCCCGCACTCCCTCGGGATGCTCTACAGCGCCTTCACCTACTTCTGCGGCTTCAAGGTCAACTCGGGCGAGTACAAGCTGATGGGCCTCGCGCCCTACGGCGAGCCGCGCTTCGTCGACGTGATCAAGGCGCACCTGATCAGCATCCGGGAGGATGGCTCTTTCCGGTTGGATCTCCGGTACTTCGACTACCTGGCCGGCCTCACCATGACCAACGACCGGTTCGCCGGGCTCTTCGGCGGGCCGGCGCGGACCCCCGACCAGAAGGTCACGGAGCGCGAGATGGATCTGGCCCGCTCCATCCAGGTGGTCACCGAGGAGATCATGCTGAAGATGGCCCGCTACGCCCGCGCCGTGACGGGCAAGCGCCACCTGTGCATGGCCGGCGGCGTGGCCCTCAACTGCGTGGCGAACGGGCACATCCACCGCGCCGGCATCTTCGACGACCTGTTCATCCAGCCCGCCGCTGGGGACGCCGGCGGCGCCCTGGGCGCGGCGCTCTACAGCTGGCACCACACCGATGGCCAGCCCCGCGTCGTCGACGGCGTGCACGACGGCCAGGCCGGCTCGCTCCTGGGCCCCGGCTTCAGCCGCGACCACATCCGCGCCTTCCTCGACGCCAACGGCCTGCCGTACAGCGAGCCCGGCGCCGAGCGCGAGCGCCTCATCGCCCGGCACGTCGCCGACGGCAAGGTGGTGGGCCTCTTCCAGGGCCGCATGGAGTACGGCCCCCGCGCCCTCGGCAACCGCTCCATCATCGCGGACGCCCGCAGCACGAAGATGCAGTCGTTCCTGAACCTGGCCACCAAGTTCCGCGAGAGCTTCCGGCCGTTCGCGCCCATCTGCCTCGAAGAGGACGCCCCCGCCTTCTTCGAGCACATCCATGTGTCGCCCTACATGCTGCTCGTCGACCAGGTGAAGACCGAGCGCCTCGTACCCGGCAGCGGCCCTCAGCGCGGCCGCCCCATCTACGAGTGGGTCAACACCCCGCGCAGCGACGTGCCGGCCATCACCCACGTCGACCACTCCGCCCGCATCCAGACGGTCGACGCCGGCCGCAACCCGCGCTTGCACGCAATCCTCAGTGAATTCAAGCAGATCACCGGCATGGGGCTGATGGTGAACACCAGCTTCAACGTCCGCAGCGAGCCCATCGTCTGCACGCCGGAGGACGCCTACGTCTGCTTCATGCGCACCGGCATCGACACCCTCGTCCTCGATGACTTCGTCCTGGAGAAGTCGGCCCAGCCCGCCTGGGAAGAGGATGCGGACTGGCAGACCACCTTCACCCCCGACTGAGGCGCCCCATGCTGCTCACCAAGTGGACCTGGCGCCTGCTGCGCGACGTCGCCCTCTTCGGGGTGGTCAACAAGAGCCCGGCCCTCAGCCTGGCCATCCTGCTCCTGCTCCTGCTGGGCCTCGTCATCGGGGCGGCCCAGGTCTCGGCGCCGTTCATCTACACGCTGTTCTAGCCCTCCGCCGTCGGCTGGCCGGCGGGCGTGTGTCGGGGCGGTGTGTCACCGCGCGGGAATGACAGGCGCGCGCGGTAGCGGGTCTGGACCACGCGGCGGCGCGTCGGGCGGGCTGGCGGCTGGCGCGGTGGGTGCATGTGCGCCGATGTCAGTTCATGTGGGTCCGATCGCGGCGGGGCCGAGGGGTTCGACGGACTCCGGCAGGGAGAAGACCGATGCGTAGTCCGACCTGGATCGTCCTCGCGGTGGGCACCCTGGCGTGCACGCCGCCCCCCGATGCGCCGACCCCCGACACCCCGACCGCCCCGGTGGCGCGCGCGGAGCACGCCCTGGAGGGGGCGCCTTGTGACGCGGCCGATCTCGAGCCCATCCTGGCCTGCTGGGCCGAGCGCTGCGCCGGCGTCGTCGACCCGCTCGACCAGAACCTCTGTGTGTGGAGCAGCTGCGGGGAGTTCTTCGCCCCGCTGGATCCGGTCTGTGTGGACTGTCTCCGCAGCCTGGATCTGTTGCTGGGCCCGGCGGCGCGGGCAGCCATCTGCACGGGCGAGCCCTTCTGTGGCGACGGCATCGTGCAGGACGGCGAGAAGTGCGACGACGGCCCGATGAACGCCGACGACCGACCCGACGCTTGTCGGACCACCTGCACCCTGGCCGCGTGCGGCGACGGGGTCGTGGATCGCGGCGAGAGCTGCGACGAGGGCCGCACCCCGTCGTGTCACCGCAATGACTGCCTCCCCACCTGTCGCATCCCCGGCTGCGGCAACGGGCGCCTCCAGCCCTCGCTGGGCGAGACCTGCGACGACGGCAACACGCTGTCGGGCGACGGCTGCCGGGCCAACTGCCAGGTCGAGGTCTGCGGCGACGGCATCCTGGATCCGGGGGAGGAGTGCGAGCCGGATCTGAGCTGGGACTGCCTGGCCGACTGCACCTACCCGCGCCCGGAGGACTGCACGAACGGCGAGGACGACGATCGGGACGGCCTGGTGGACTGCGACGACCCCGACTGCCGGTGGCGGTGGGAGTGCGTGGAGCGCCTGGACCCGCTCACCTGCCCCGACCAGGATCTGGGGGACTTCGTCGGCACCATCGAAGGCGACACCCGGGCCGCCACCAACGACATGCGGGTGCCCTGCCTTGGGGCGGGCGTCGCGCGCGACGTCGCCTACGCCTGGACGGCCCCCGGCGCGGGCACCTGGGCGTTCGACACGGCGGGCTCGCCCTATGACACGGCCCTCTTCGCCCTGACCGGCTGCGAGGGCGCGGTGCTGGCCTGCAACGACGACTGGTACGGCCTGCAGTCGCACCTCGAGCTGGACCTCGAGGCGGGCCAGTCCATCGTCCTGGTGGTCAGCGGCTACGGCGACGCCAGCGGGCCCTACCAGCTCACGATCGCCCCCTTCGAGGCGTGCGAGAACGGCCGGGACGACGACGGGGATGGCCTCGTCGACTGCGACGACCCCGCCTGCCAGCTCCACCCGGCCTGCTGGCGGCCCGAGATCTGCGACAACGGCGTCGACGACAACGGCAACGGCCTGACCGACTGTGATGACCCCGACTGCCGGGGGACGCCGATGTGCTGGGTCGAGGAGATCTGTGACAACGGCGTCGACGACAACGACAACGGGGCCACCGACTGCGAGGAGGCCACCTGCTTCGGCGCGCACCCCGCCTGCATCGAGATCTGTGACAACGGCCTCGACGACAACCGCGATGGCCTCGCTGACTGCGATGACCCGCTCTGCATGTTCCAGCCGCCCTGCAGCGGTCCCGAGGTCTGCTTCGACGACAACGGCGATGGTCAGGTGACCTGCGAGGATCGGAGCTGCATGGCCAGCGATCCGGCTTGCTGGCCCCAGGGCGAGATCTGCGGGGACGGGCTGGACAACGACGGCAACGGGCTGTGGGACTGCGACGATCCCGCCTGCTGGGGCACCCCCGACTGCGGCCCCCCGCCCGTGGGTGAGGACTGCCTGGATGGCCTGGACAACGACGGCAACGGCCTGGTGGACTGCGAGGATCCCGCCTGCGTCTGGTGGCCGCACTGCCAGGACGTCGGCGAGCGGTGCGGGGATGGGTGGGACAACGACGGCAATGGCCTCGCGGACTGCGCCGATCCGGCGTGCGCCGGGTTGCCCGAGTGCGCCACGGACGAGGTCTGCGGGGATGGGTGGGACAACGACGGCGACGGCCTGGCCGACTGCCGCGATCCGGCCTGCCTGGACGTGTGCGGCGGCCTGAGCTGCCGCGAGCTCAACGACTGCCTGGGCGGCTGCGCGGACGGCGAGCCGGCCTGCGGCGACCTCTGCTTCGCGCGGGCCACCCCCGAGGCGGCGGCCACCTTCGAGGCGGCCATCGCCTGCCTCGAGGCCACCGGCGGGGACTACACGGCCTGCCGGGCCGAGATCGACGCCTGCCTGGGGGTGGAGATCTGCGACAACGGGGTGGACGACGAGCCCGACGGCTACGCCGACTGCGACGACATGGACTGCCGGGCCGCGCCCGGCTGCGAGCCGGGCGGGAGCATGAGCTGCGCGCAGCTCAACGAGTGCCTCGGACAGTGCCCCGGCGATGACCAGCGCTGTCTGACGAGCTGCTTCCGCGAGAGCACGCCGGCGGCGGTGGCCGCCTTCGAGGCCGCCATCGCCTGCATCGAGGCCAACGGTGGCGCCTACGAGCCCTGCATGGACCTCGTCGAGGCCTGCCTCTTCGCCCGCGAGGTGTGCGACGACGGCCTCGACAACAACGGCGACGGCCTGGTGGACTGCGAGGATCCCGGCTGCTGGCAGGCGCCCGCGTGCTTCGTGCCGGAGGTCTGCGACAACGGCGTCGACGACGATCGCGACGGCTTCTCCGACTGCGACGACTTCGACTGCGCCCTCGAGCCGGTGTGCACGGGTCCGGCGTGCCCCGACGCGGACCTCGGACGGGTGCTGGGCCAGGGCGTCGCCCGGGGGACCACGGTCGGCGCCGGCAACGGCAGCGCGCCGTCGACCTGCGGCTACAGCTTCGCGCCCGAGGTGGCCTACCTGTGGAGCGCGCCGCGCGGCGGCATCTTCCGGTTCGACACCGAGGGCTCGAGCTTCGACACCGTGCTCTACCTGCGCGACGGCTGCGAGGGAGAGGAGCTGGCCTGCAACGACGATGACTTCGCGGCGGCGTCCTGGGGCACCTCCCAGGTGACGCTGCGCCTGCGGGCCAGCCAGACCGTCGCCATCTTCATCGATGGCCACGCCGGCAGCCGCGGGGACTTCCAGCTCAACATCGCGGCGGTCGAGTACTGCGACAGCCGCACGACCCCGTAGCCATGGAGCGCCGGCGGCCCGCGACGAGCTGCGTGGCCGGGCGGGGCGCCCGTCGTCCACGCCCGCGCCGTCGCCGCGAGCGGCCGGCGTGCACGCTGGGGCCACGCTGGTGTGTCCAGGTGGCAGCCTCGAGCGGCGGACGGGGCGAGCCGGCTCTCTGGCCCCGACCCGGTCGGGCCACGGACCCGCCGGCGCGCGGGCGGCTTGCAGAGCGGCCCGCCGGGAGGGCTTCCCAGCGCCCTGCTGGAGTGCTAAGGAAACCGTACATGGCTGGCAGGAGGTGCTCCTTGGACACCGAGAGTCTCGCCCAGATCCTCGCCTTCCTCCTCGGCGCCTCGTCGCTGCCGCCTGAACCCCTCGTCGCTCATCGTGTCGCCCGGCACCGGCCCGGCCCCGTCGTCTGGCGCGACGAGGGCGATGAGGTGCTGCTGCACCTCGACCGCCTCCGGGTGCGGTTCCTCGACGCGGCCCTCTCCGTGGGGCTGGAGCTCGAGACCGACCAGACGGGGCGCCAGCCGGTGCAGATCCTGCTGTACCTGGGCGACCGGCCCGAGCGCCTCGTGCTGGCCACCGAGGAGCTGCCTCGCGGGGACGAGCTGCTCGTGGGGCGCTGGGGACGCGCGCTGCAGGGCGCCCTCGTCGCCGGCCTCGTCCGCCTCGCCGAGGAGGCCGCCGCCAGCCAGCCTCGCCATGTCCCGGCCCTCCTCCTGCGGGGAGAGCGCCTCGTCCTCTCGGTGCCTGGAGCAGAGCCATGAGCGTCGGATCCCTGCTGCCCGAAGAGGTGCGCGCCCTGGCGCAGGCCGTGGGCCTGCTGGACGAGGACGGGGACATCCGCCCGTCCTGGTTCGAGCACCCCATCGACGATCTGCGCAAGGTGCTCCAGGCGGGCGCCCAGCGAGCGGCCCTCCTCGACCTGCTGGCGCGGATCGTGCCCCCCGAGGGCGGGGGGACGCCGCGCCGCCACCCGCTGCTGCCGGCCGGCCTGCCGGGTCAGCTCTACCTGCTCGTGGATCCCCAGTCGGATGGCGTCCGGCTCGGCGTCGCGGGGCAGGTCCGGGCCACCGGCACGCCCGGCGTCCGGCTCGAGGGGTCGTGCCTCCTGCTGCGCGCCTCCAACGCCGGCCTCGAGCTCGTCGCCGGCACCAGCCAGGCGCCGCTGCAGGTCCGCCTGCGGGTGGACGCGGCGCTCTCGGGCGCCCTCGATCTGGCGGCCGTCGAGGGCACGCTCGACGCCGTGCTCCAGGGCACGCCCCGGGTCGGCGGTCGGCTCGCGTTCCTGGGCCTGGGCCTGGGCGACGCCGCCCCCCGCGACGTGGTGTTCGACACGGCGGCGCCCGGCCCGGACGTCGTCGAGCTGTTGCTGGCCCTCGTCACCGACGCCGTGGCCGCGGTGCCCGCCCTGGCCCGCCTGCCCGCCGCCCTCGGCCAGGTCGCCGGGCTGCCCCGCCTGCGGCTGGACCGCCTCGCGACGGATCCCGGCGTGCTGCGGGGGTGGTTCGAGCAGCTCCGGGCCGAGGGCAAGCTGGGCACCTGGCTGGGCCATGTGGCCGCCCTGCTGGGGCTCCCCGCCCTCACCGGATCGGGGACGTCCGCCGCGCCCTTCCGCGTCGCCCTCGTGGACGACCCCGGCCTGGGCGCCGCCGTGACCGTCGTGCTGGAGGAGGGCCGCCTGCGGCCCGGCCTGAGCCTGCGCGCCGCCCCGGCCGCGGGCCTGCACCTCTACGCCGAGGCCGTCGCCTGTGACCTCCCGCTGGCGGGGCAGGGGGCCGTCGTGCCGCTCCCGTCCCTCCAGATCGGCCTGCAGGCCGCGGGGCCCGGCGCCGGTGATCCGGCCGCGGTGTTCCGGGTGGACGCCCTCCGGGCGGGCATCGGCCTGCGGGGCGGCCAGCCAGCGCCCGTCCTCGAGCTCCTGGGCGTCCGGTTCCAGGGCACGACGCACCCCCGCGTCGATCTCACCCGGCTGGAGGGGCTGAGCGGCCTCGCCGGGGCCGCCGTGCAGGCCGCCCTGAGCGCCGCCCTCGGCGACTCCCCCCTGGCGCACCGCGTCCTGCGGGTGGCCGGGCTGGAGGCGCCGCCCGGCGTCGCCGCCGGCTGGCCGCTGCTGGATCTCCTGGCCTTCGTCACCGATCCCCTCGGCGCCCTCGGCGGCTTTTTCCGCAGCAGTTTCGCACACGTAGACGGCTTCGGGCCGGTGCTGGGGGAGCTGTGCGGCCAGAGCGGCGCGGCCACCGGCGTGGGCACCCGGGAGGATCCGTGGCGGGTCGAGCTGGCCCAGGCCGGCCCCGTCGCCGTCCAGCTCGCGGCCTGGCGGGCGGCGGGGGACCGCCTCGCCATCGCCCTGCGGATCACCGCGGCCTCCGCGCCCTTCACCGTCGCCGCCGAGGCGGCCCTCGTCGAGCTGACGCTGCCGGCCGCCGGGGCGCCCGGGCTGGCGCTGCCCCTGCGCCTCACCGCCCGGGCGGTGGTCGAGCCCCTGCCCGCCGCCGAGGGCCTCGCGGCCGACGCCCTGACGGTGAGCCTGGACTGGGTGCCCGGCCAGGCCCCGGCGTGGTCGGCCCGCCTGGCGGGCATCAGGCTCTCGGTGGGCGGCGTGGCCCTGCCCGCCGTCCAGCTCCAGCTCCCGGCCGCGATCGACTTCTCCACGCCCGCGGCGGCCGCGGCCAGCCTGGGCCTCGCCACCGCGGAGCTCGAGGCCTTCATCCGCGGCCTCGTCGCCCGCGCCCTCGCCCTGTGGGGGGACGTGCCCGGCGCCGCCCTCGCCGCGCTCTTGGGCCTGCAGGACGGCCTGCTCGGCCTGCCGGCGGGCCTGCCCCGCCTCACCGCGCCGGCCGGGGGCAGCCTGCTCACCGATCCCCTGGCCGCCGTGCGCCCCTGGCTGGCCAGCCTGGCCCGGACCGTCCTGCCCGACGGTCGCCCCGCCCTGGCGGCGCTGCTGCCCGTGGTGGCGGGGCTGCTGGAGGGCGCCCTGCCCGCGGGTCCCCAGGACGCCGTGCTCCCGGGCTTCTCGCCCACGGGCCGCGGCACGGCCGAGTCGCCCTGGGTGCTGCCGGCCGGGCCGGCCCGCCTGCTTCTCTGGCTGGGCCCCGACGGGCCGCCCTGGGCGGCCGTCGCCCCCCTCGTCGCGGCCGCCGGGGCCGGGGCCGAGGCCTTCGCCCAGGCGGCCATCGCCGCCGCGGGCGCCCTGCCCGCGCTGGCCCTCCGCCTGCCCGCCGAGCACCGCGACCGCCTGACCAACGGCCTCGAGCAGGTGGCGGCCTTGCTGGCGGAGGGCGATGGCGTCGTGCCGGCGCTGTCGGCCTCGCCCCCCGTGCCCGGCTGGACGACGCTGCCCGCCGTCGCCGCCACGGCCGGTGGCCTGCTGGCCAGCCCGGCGGCCGTGGCGGCCATCACGGCGCAGGTGGCGGCCTTCGCGAGCGCCGGGCCCGCCCCCCTCGTGCTCCTGCTCTCGGTGGGGGCCGCGAACTGGTCGAGCCTCACGGCCGCCGCGGGCGAGGCGCCCACCGCCTTCGACCTGCGCCAGGCCGACACGCCGCCGGAACAGGTGGATCTCACAGCGATCTCTGCCGTCACGGGCTGGTACGCCGTGGCGCTGGCGCCCGCGGATCGGGCGGGCCTCGGCGCCCAGGTCACGCGCCTGATCGATCGCCTCGACGCGCTGCAGCCGGGCCGGCCGGTCATCGCCATCGCCCAGGGGGCCGCCGGCTTCGGCGCCCGGCGCGCCGCCGTCGCCCGGCCCGCGCGCCTGGCCGGCCTGGTGGCCGTCGGCACCCCCTTCCTGGGCGCCGCGGCGCCCTGGGCCACCGACGTCTCCTTCGCCGCCGTCCTCAGCGTCTTCCAGCACCTGCGGGCCCACGTCCCGGCCGGCCTCGCCCGGGACGCCCTCGACGCCGGGCTCCTCGGGGCGGTGGCCGAGGCCGCCGAGCCCGACCTCGCGTCCGGGGGCGTCCCCGTCGCGACGCTGGCGGGTCAGCTGGGGGCGATCGATCTGGTCGGCGCGCTGGCGCCCGCCCTGGCGGCGCTGGCCCCCGGGGCGGCCGCCGGTCCGGCCCTCCCGGCCCTCCCCGATCACCTCGGCGTCGGCGTCGAGCTCGATCTGGTGGCCCAGCGCACCGCCGGCCTCAACGCCCACGTCACCCTGCGCGGCGCCCTCGCCGAGGTGGGGCTGGACGGCGCGCGGCCGCCCGCCCGGGCGGCGGTCGCCCGCGTGGTCCTGGAGCGGCCGGCCGGCTTCCTGGTCGAGGTCCCGGGCGGCCCCCGCGTCCGGCGCGCCACCCTGGAGCTGCGCCTGGCCGCCGACGCGCTCGCCCTGGCGGTCACCCTGGACGACGCCGCCCTCGGCGGCCTGCCGGGGCCGCGGGATCTGGCGGATCCGGCCGTCCAGGCCCTGCTGGGCCGCGTCTTCGACGCCATCGCGACGGAGCCCGCGGCCGCCCCGGTGTTCGATCTGCTGGGCGCCCTCGGCCTGACCACCGGTCAGGCCCTGTCCATCGACGCCCTCGCCGCCCTCGCCAACCCCGGCGGCCTCGCGTGGCTGGCGCCGCGGCTGCGGGCGGCCCTGGCGACCGGGCTGGGGGGCCTGCGGCTGGGGACGCCCCTGGCGCTCGGGCCGCTGACGCTCAGCCTCGATCCGGCGACGTTCGCGCTCACGCTGGGCACGGCCGGCGTCACCCTCGCGGGCGGCCTGGGCGTGCGCGGTGGGCTGACGCTGGCCCTGCCGTCCCTCGCCCCCACCGCCGACGTGGCGGTCGTGCTCGGGGACGCCAGCGTCCGCTTCACGCCCGGCCACATCACCCTCGAGGCCCCGCGCTGGATGGCGCCCCTCACCCTCCAGCCCGCGCCCGCGGACCTGCCCGCCCAGCTCGGCGCGCGCCTGGGCCGCCTGCTCTTCTCGGCGGCGTCGTCGGCGCTGATCTCGTCGCTCCTGCCGCCGGGCCTGAACCTGGGCGCCCTGGATCGCCTGCTCGGCGCCGGCCCCCGCCCGGCCGCCGGCGCCGGCCCGGGCCGCCCCGATCCGGGCGTGGTCGCGGCGCTCCTGCAGAGCCTCGACGGCCTCCTCGGCAACGCCCCGGGCCCCGGCCTCCGCCTCCCGGCGGGCCTGCAGGTCACGGCCACCGACGACGCCGGCGCCACCGTCGTGCGCCTCGCCACCAGCGCGCCCCTCGGCGGCGTGTTCTCCGCCGACCTCGGCCTGCGCTTCGAGGGGGGCCGGGTGGGTCCCCAGGTGTCGGTCGGCCTCACGCTGCCCCTCGCCACCTGGAACCCGCTGGGCATCCAGCTCGAGCTGCGCGCCGACGGGCCGCGCTTCGGCCTCGTGCTCCCCGGCCCGACCCCCGTGGAGCTGTACCCGCACTTCGGGGGCATCGCCGCGCTCATGGCCGGCGGCCAGGCGCTCCTGCCCGCCGTCCTCGATCAGCTCGTGGCGGCCGTCCCGGCCTCGGCCGTGCGCGCCGCGGCCCTCGACGTCGCCACGACGCTGGGCCTCTACGACGCGGTGGGGGGCTTCGCGGCCCACGTGCCCGCGTTCCAGGCCCTCCTGGATGGCGGCTTCGACGTCCAGCTCCCGGCCACGCGGGCGGCCCTGGCCAACGCCCTGCGCGCCCTCCTGGGCCTCGTCCCCGGCGTCCCGGCGCCGACGGGCGCCGGCACGACGCTGGCCTGGACGACGACCGTCGCGGGCACCGCCGTGACCGTGGGCCTCGACTGGGCCGCCGCCGTGCCGGGGCTCACCCTGGCCGTGGCCCGCGCGGCCGACCCGGTGACGGTGCAGGCAGAGCTCGCCGTCGGCCCCGGCGGCGTCACCGTCTCGGGCAGCGTCGTCGCGGCGAACCTCCTGGAGCTGGGCATCAACCCTGCGATCTCGTTCGGGTTTTCGGGCAGCCAGCCCACCCTGGTCCTCAAGCCGCTGGCCAAGGCGGGCGGCGACGGCCCCCTCGTCCTCGCGCTGCTGCCCACCCCCGCGCTCACCGCCCGCGCCGACCTCGCGACCCGGCTCGCCCTCGACGCCCTGCTCCCCCTGGGCGCCTCCCTGCTCGGTCGGGTCGCGCCGCCGCCGAAGCTCTGGGCGACGGGGCCCACCGTCGAGGCCTTCCTGCGCGGGAGCGGGCTCTTCCAGGCGGGATCGTGGGGCCTCGCCAGCCCCCTGCCCAGCATCCCGGCCCTGCTGGCGGGCCTCATCGGCACGCTCTCGGCCAGCCTGCCCATCGGTGGGACGGATCTGACGGTGACGCTGGGCGATCAGGCCGGGACGGGCGTCGGCGTCGGCCTGAAGGGGACGCTGGCCATCCCCCTGGGCGACACCGAGCTGCGCCTGCTCTTCGGTCGCGCGCGCCCCGGCACCTCCGAGCGCGTGGCCCTCGTCCTCTTCAGCGGCGGCGCGTTCGCGCCCCGCCTCGTCGCCGACGGCTTCGGCCTCGGCCTCGCCGGCCGGGAGGCCCCGCTCATCCGCACCGACTTCCTGCGGCTGGGCGGCGTGGACGCCTTCACCTGGTTCGACGTCGGCTTCGCCCCCGTCTCGGCGAGCTTTCGCGGCGCGGGCCTGGCCCTCAACGACGTCTCCCTCCCGGTCTCGCAGGCCACCTCCGGCGGCGGCAACCCCGTGGTCGGCGCCCTCATGGGCGGTGGCGGCGGGGGCGGCGGCGGCCAGCCCGCCCAGCCCACCATCGGCGTGGCGGCCGAGGTCTATCAGGGCGTCTTCGACCTGAAGCTCAACGGCGACGCCGGCCCGCTGTGGATCGGCGTGCGCTCGTCCTTCGGCCCCCTCTACATCGAGCAGGTGGGCGTGGCCATCACCCAGGCGGGGGGCCACGCCGCCGGGGTCTCGCTCCTCATCGACGGGGGCGTCGTCATCGCCGGCCTGTCCATCCAGGTGGACGACCTCAGCCTCACCATCCCCTTCCAGCACTTCGGCGATCCGTCGCGCTGGTCGGTGGACCTGCAGGGCCTGGCCATCGGCTTCGAGGCGCCGGGCATCAGCATCGCCGGCGGCCTGCGCAAGGGCACCCGCACGCCGACGCCCACCGAGCCCGGCGGCGTCGAGTACACCGGCATGCTGATGGTGAAGGTCGACAGCTTCGGCCTGGTGGCCATCGGCAGCTACGGCGCCTTCACCGACGCCGAGGGCGACTTCGACAGCTTCTTCCTCTTCGCGGGCCTCTTCGCCGTCATCGGCGTGCCGCCCCTGCTCGAGATCCGGGGGCTGGGCGTGGGCTTCGGCTACAACCGCCGCCTGCTCGTGCCCGAGGAAGTCACGAAGATCCCCGACTTCTTTCTGGTCTCCGCCCTCGACGACCCCGCGCGCCTCACGTCGTCCCCCATGGACGTGCTGCGCGAGGTCCAGGCCCAGGTGCCCGCCCGCCGCGGCAGCCTCTGGTTCGCCCTGGGCTTCCACGGCACCACCTTCGTCGTCGTCCACGTCACGGCGGCGGTGTACGTGGCCCTCGATCGCGGCGTCGAGATCGGGCTCATCGGCGTCGCCCGCATGGCGCTGCCCACCGATGACAGCGCCCTGGTCAGCATCGAGCTGGCCCTCAAGGCCCGCTACTCCTCCGAGGAGCAGCTCCTCTCCATCCAGGCCCAGCTCACCGACAACTCCTGGCTCCTCAGCCGGGACTGCCAGCTCACCGGCGGCTTCGCCTTCTTCGCCTGGTTCAAGAAGGGCCAGTTCGTCCTGACGCTCGGGGGCTACCACCCGGCCTTCCAGCGGCCGCCGGAGTTCCCCGAGGTGCCCCGCCTGGGCTTCCGCTGGCAGCTCGGCGGGGCCCTCGTCATCAAGGGGGAGAGCTACTTCGCCCTGACGAACTCCTGCGTCATGGCGGGCCTGCGCTTCGAGGCGGCCTACGACATCGGGTGGCTGCGGGCGTGGTTCAAGGCGTGGGCCGACTTCCTGCTATCGTGGGACCCCTTCCACTACGACATCTCCATCGGCGTCTCCCTCGGGGCGCGGTTCAAGCTGCGGATCAACCTGCTCTTCGGCACGGTCACGATCTCGTTCAGCTTCTCGGTGGGGGGCACGCTGCACGTCCTCGGCCCGCCGCTGCACGGCACCGTCACGGCGGTGCTCGGGCCCATCTCCATCACCGTCCCCTTCGGCCCCGACCCCGACGACGAGCCGAACTACCTGACCTGGCAGGACTTTCGCCTCAAGTACCTGCTGGGCGACGACGCCGCCGCGCGGGCGGTCGACGTCCAGGCCGGGTCGGGCCTGCTGCCGGTGGAGCCGCCCGGCGGGCGCCCGGCCCCGGGGACGCAGGCGCAGCCGTGGCGCTTCGGGACGGAGTTCTCCCTGAGCACCGACACCCGCATGCCCGCGTCGGCGCTGCGCGCCTTCGACGACGTCCAGCCCGGCGGGGCCGGCGTCACCCTGAGCGCCGCGCCGATGGGCGAGGGCAGCCTGACGGCCAGCCACGAGGTCCGGCTGGTCCGCCGGGCCGGCGGCGCCGAGCACGTGATGAGCTTCGACCCCGCCCTGGTGGATCGGCCGCAGGACCAGCTCGATCGCGACCGCTTCGTCATCAAGGCCCGCCGGGCGTGGTTCCCCGAGGCGGTGTGGCGCTTCGTGGCCGGCCAGAAGCCGGCGGCCGCCTCCCGCAACATCGAGGCCCTGGCGGGGCTCGACATCCAGGCCGTCGCCGAGCCGCTCAACCGGATCGGCCCCATCGACGTCGCGAAGCTGCGCGACGAGGGCCCGAAGCGGCCGCTGCCCTTCGCGGGGCAGGGCGCGGGGGTGCTGGCCGGCGTCCGCGCCGATGGTCGCCTCGCGGCCGCGCTGGTGCAGGATCTGAAGAGCACGCGGGCCATCGCCGAGGCCATCGTGGCCCGGGCCGGGGCGTTCGAGGACGTCCGCCAGGCCCTCGGCTTGACGGCGGGTGGGCTCTCCGGGCCGTCCGTGGCCGCCCTCCGCCGCCGGGCGGCGCCCCCCCGCGCCGCCTCCCTGGCCGAGGGCCTCACCCTCGAGCCCCCGCGGTCGGGGGCGCAGCCCCGCATCGCCCACCGCGCCGCCGTCCACGCCGTGCCCCTGCGGGCCCCGCGCCTGCTCCTGGCCATGCGCCTGCCCGCGGCGCCCGCCCAGGAGGTCCGCCGCGCCTCGACGAGCGTCAGCAACGCCCCCGAGCTGCGCCGCATCGCCCCGCCCCGCCTGCCCGCCGAGTCCGTCGCCCGCCTGTTGCGGGTGCCGGGCGCCGACACCCCCCGGCCGACCCGCGCCAGCGTCGGCGCCGTCCTCGACCGGCACCCGGCCCTCGGCCAGGTGGCCTCGCGCCGGTCCTGGGCCGCGCGGGAGGACCTCGAAGCCCGCGTCACCCGGCGCGAGGTGCGGCTCGATCCCCACGTCGCGCAGATCTGGCAGATCCCGCCGGGCCGCGCCGTCCTGCAGGCCGAGGCGTCCGGCGCCTTGCGCGTCGTGGCCCTGGCGGCCAGCGGCGCCGTCCTGGCCGACGTCGACGTGCACCCCCGGCGCCTGCGGGAGCTGCCCCTCCCCGACGGCACCGCCCAGGTCGCCCTCGTGGCCCTCGGCCGGCCGCACCGGCCCTTCGAGACGCGGTTCGCCGCGGCCCAGTGGGACGCGGGCCCGGTGGGCTGGCAGGCCGACTCGCCCCTGGTGCCCGTGGGCGGCGGCGTCTTCCTGGCCCGGGGCGCCCGGGTGGCCGTGCACGACGCCAACGCGCGCAGCCTCGATGGCGTGACGGCTCGGCAGCTCCTCGCCGGGGCCGCCGTCGTCGAGACGTGGCTGCCCCGGGTGCAGACGGTGGCCATCCGCCTCGACCCCGTCGGCGCCTGCGCGGCAGAGGCCCCCGAGATCCTGGTGGAGGGGGGCACCCTGGGGGCGCCCCTGGTGGTCGAGGGCGACTCGGGCCCCACCTGGCTCTTCGCCGTCGGGCGCCAGAAGGCCGACACCCTGCACCTCACCATCCAGGGCCAGCGGGCCTTCCGGGTGGCCGGGGTGGTGGGGCTGCGCGGCACGCCCGAAGAGAACGCGAGCCGCCTGACCGGCCGGTTCGACGGCGCGCTCGTGTCCACCGCGCCGCTGAGCGCCGACGGGGCCGTCGCCATCCGCTTGAAGCTGGAGGGAGAGGACCATGGTTGATCCGGGCCACATGAACCTCTACGACCGCATGGATCCGCCGCTGCGGCCCGGGGACTACCGCCTGGACGTCTCCACGGCGGTCGCCCTGAGCACCAAGGGCGCGTCCCCCCTGCCCGGCGAGAGCCGCTACCTGCGGGTGGAGGGGCCGAGGTTTTCCCTTTTGCCTCAAGAGGTTGCGGGCGTCTTCCCCCCACGCAACGCCGTCGGGATCTTCGAGGACGCCCTGCCCCAGGTCGTCCTCGGCCGCCGCACGCTGGCCTGGGAGCGGGAGGCCGACGAGGCCGGCAAGGTCGTCGCCGGCGCCGGGCCGGAGCCGCCGCTCCCCGACGGCAAGCCCCCGTGGCTGGCGCTGCTCCTCTTCTCCGAGGCCGAGCTGCCCGACACCGCCGTCCGGCGCCAGGTGGATCTCACGACGGTCCTGCCCCCCGAGGTCCGCCAGACCCTCGGGCTGTCCGCCGACGAGCGCACGCTGAAGGTCGACGCCATCGACGTCGACGCCGGCCTCCTCTCGGCCATCCTGCCCGGCCTCGACGAGCTGCAGATGCTCACCCATGTGCGCGAGGTCAGCGTCGAAGACCGGGAGCTCTCCGCCGGCGACAGCGACGGCTGGTTCACGGTGGTCATGGGCAACCGGCTGCCGGCCCCCGGGAAGTGGCGCGCCTGCCTCGTGTCGCTGGAGGGGCGCGACGACGTCTTCAACTACCAGCCCCCCGCGGCGGACGGCCTCCACCTCGCCGATCTGGTGGGCCTGCTGGCCACGGCGGACGTGGCGCTGCCGGGCCGCGAGCCACCCATCGGCGGGCGACCCATCGGCGGGCGACCCATCGGGGAGCGGCCCATCGGCGAGCTGCAGCCCCTCGAGCGCCCCATCGGCGAGCGCCCCATCCGCGAGGGGCGAGCGGCCGCCGAGCGCGAAGCCGTCCTCGCCCGCGCCCGCCTCGACGTCGAGGTCGAGGCCGCCGCCCGCATCGGCCCCGACCGTGCCCGCCTCGGCGGCCTGGCCCCCCGGCTCGTCCTGCCCCCCCGCAAGCAGTTGATCTTGCTGCACTCCTGGTCCTTCGAGTGCGAGGCCGGCGCCTCGTTCCAGGAGCTCTGCCGCGGGCTGGACGTGGGGCTGTTCAGCGAGATCCGCCCGGGCGCCGGGCCCGCCCCCGTCGTCACCGACACCGGCCACCTGGCCCTGCAGCTCACCGACCGCGCCGGCGGCGATCAGCTCGCCTGGTACCGCGGCCCCCTCGTCCCCTGGCCCGTGACGCGCGACCCGCGCGGCCCCTACCACAGCGCCGATCAGTGCCGCCGCATCAGCCCCGAGACGGGCCTGGAGGATGTGGCCTACGCCGCCGCCTTCGAGGTCGGCCGGCTGCTCGCGGCGGCCGACGCCCGGCTCGCCCAGGAGCTCATGCGCTGGCGGCGCCGGACGTTTCGCCGCTCGGTCCTGCTGGACGTCCGCCGGGATCTGCGCGCCGCCCTGGCCATGGTGGGGGGGCTCGACGAGCGCCTGGGGCCCCGCCTCGCCGCCCGGCTGACCGGCGCCCTCCTGGGCCCCGGGCGCCCCTTCAGCGATCCGTTCGAGCTGGGCGCCATCCGGCCGGCCGAGGGTCTGCAGCCCGAGCTCCTGGCCCGGGCGTGGCGGCTGGCGTCCCCCGAGCAGGCCGCCGAGCTGCTGGGGCCCGCCCGCATCGGGGAGGCGGGGGGCGTGGTGCCGGGGGTGTTCGAGCGCCCGGCCGTCGACCTCGAGCTGGGCGCCGAGCGCGACCTGCTCACGCGCCTGGCCGGCGCCTGGCTGAGCGCCATGGAGACGATGGACCTGCGGAGGGAACGATGAGCACCCGGCCCTGGATTTCGGCCGACGCCGCCCTGGCCGAGCGCCTGGCGGCCGCCGGCCAGCTCGACGCCACCGCCCCCGAGTCGGCGCTGCCGCCCTACCTGGAGTCGTTCCTGGCCCACCTGCGCCTGCTGGTCGGGGTGCCGTTTCAGTACCTCGTCCCCGACGCGCGCCTGCTGCCCGACGAGTCCATCCGCTTCTTCTACCTGGATCGATCCTGGACGGACCGCCTGGTGGACGGGGCCATGGCCGTGGGTCAGATCGGCTCGCGGGAGCAGGCCCACTACCACGCGCAGGCGGCGCCCGTCCGCGACACCCTCGACCGGACGGAGCGGGCCGTGCGGGGCCTGCAGCGCCGGGTCTCGGGCTTCGGGATCAAGCCGGCCCTCCCGGGGGCCGCCGCCGCCCCGGGGGCGAGCGCCTTCGACGCGCTGAAGACGGGCGCGGACCACGGCCCGGGGGCGGGCACCGTCACCGGCTTCCTGCTGCGCTCGGCCCTGGTCTCCGGCTGGCCCCACCTGGACGTCCGGGCCTACCGCCAGACGCTGCCCCCCGACTTCGATCCGGCCGATCCCGCGACGAAAGCGCTGCAACTTCGGACGCTTCGCCTCGAGCGCCTCTCACCGGCGGTCCTGCTCGTCCTCTTCGAGGGCGTGCCCCAGCTCGTCGTCCTGGAGGAGCCCCACCACGGCGTCCAGTTCGGGGTGCGGCGGGGCGCCGGGGACCAGCCCCAGATCTGGCTGCGCCGCGCGAACGGCCGCCTGATGCGCAACCCCGACGACAGCCTGGTCGCCCCGGTGCCCGTGCCCATGCGGCCGGGGGGCAAGAACGTCGTAGACGTCCGCGCCCTCCGCGCCGCGCTGGACGCGCGCAAGACGGCGCCCGCGCCCGGCGGCGAGCACGTCCCGCCCCAGACCGGCGGGGGCAGCTTCGCCCTGGGGGTGCTCTCGCCCCCCTACCGCCAGCGGTTCGAGGGGACGGTGGACGAGGCCAACGCGCCGCCGCCCGTCCGCCCGGGGCTGGCCCTGCGCCCCTGGCTGGCCGATGACATCCTGCGGGCCCGCGTGGCCCGCTTGCGGGAGGACGACTGATGCCTCTCTCCGCCGAGCGCCTGTCCGTCGCGGGCCTCTCCCCGCGCCTCCTGCGCACCTGGAGCCCCGCCCTCGTCCGGGATCTGCGCCTGCTGGTGCCCGTGCACCTCGACGCCCTCGTGGTGTCGGGCCGGGGGACGCGGGCGGCCGACTGCCGCCTGCGGGATCCGGGGCCGGCGGCCGAGGGCGAGGCCGACGCCTTCGACCTCCTGCCCGCGCCCTTCACCGATCAGCGCCGGCCCCCGGGCGTGCACCTGCACTGGGCGCTGCCCGACGCCCTGGCCCGCGTCGACGCCGGGGCCGATCCGCCCGCCATCCCCGACGCGCCCGATCGCTGGCTGGTGCTGCGCCTGTCGCCCCACCCCCGCCTCCCCGGGCGCCGCCAGGTGGCGGGCTTCGTCCTGCGCAGCGACGGCCGCACCCCGTCGCCGCCCGTCCCCCTGGACGAGTGGGTCGAGCCCGGGCCCGCCGCCGAGCGCCTCACGGCCCTGGGCGGCGGCGATCCCGCCTGGGCGGGCTACTACGACAACTGCCTGAATCGACTGGCCTTCTACGACGATCTCGCCGGCGTCGAGCCGGGGCCCCTGGCCTACCTCGTCTGCGGCTGGCACGCCGATCCGGCCCGGGATCCCCTGGCGAGCGTGGCCACGCGGCGCGGCCTCGCCGACCGGCTCGCGGCCCTGCGCTGGAGCGCCGAGGGCTTCGATCTGGACCGGGCCGCCGACCGGGTCGACGCCCGCCTGCGGGTGGCGAAGAGCGCCGGCCTGCCGGTGCGCGAGGCCGTGGACGCCACGCCGGTGCGCGAGCAGCTCGTGGCCCGGGCGGTGGAGGCGAAGCAGTTCCAGCGCCCCCGGGATCCCGTGCCCCGGGCCTGCCTCTACCACGGCGCCGTGGTCAACGTGCGCGGGGCGCGGCGCGATGGCGCCGTCGGGGGTCCGCCCCCCGCCGACGCGCTGCGGGTGGTCATCGGCCAGTCGGGCCCCGAGGCCCTGGGCGCCCTCGTCGCCGAGGAGGCGGGCAGCCCGTCCCTGGCCCGCGTCGTGGCCGCCCTGGCCCTGGGCGGGCTGGACGAGCTGGACGAGCCGGACGGCCGCGCCCGCGTGGACGACCGCCTGCACGAGGCGGCCTTCGGCGCGCTCAGCCTCGACCCGCCTACGAAGGAGCGCATCTGGCAGTCGCCGGCCGAGGGCTACCGCGTCCCGTCTCCCCGCCCCGGCAAGCGGCCGCCGACGGAGGCCGAGGGCATCGCCGCGACGCAGCACCGGGTGAACTTCCAGCAGCGGTTCGGGGCCTCTCCCCAGCCCCGCGTCATGGCCGCCGACCGCGCGGTCTTCGGCGCCGCCTGGGCCCGCCCCCGCCGCCCCGATCTCCAGGGCGGCTACGTGGACGTCGAGCGCGCCGCGCCCCGCTTCTACGTGCCCGCCGAGCCCACGCTCCTCATCCAGGGCGGCGCGCGGGCGTTCAAGCACGGCGGGGACGGGCGCTTCGACGCCGACGGGCTCCTGCGCTGCCGCGTGACGGGCGGCTGCGTCGACGAGCTCGCCGCCCGCGTCCGGCTGGAGGCCCGCCTGCCCGTGCGGGGCGACGACGTCCTGGCCGGGGGCGCCGATCACGGCGGCGTGCCCCCGGAGTGCCAGGAGCTGCTGGAGGAGCTCGTCCTCCTCGATCCCGGCTCCTCGGAGGCCATCGCCCGGCGGGTCGTCCCCACGCCCCGGATCGTCGGCCGCCGTGGGCCCTCGCCGGCGGCCCTGGCCCGGGCCGAGGCCGAGGTCCAGGCCGGGGCCGAGGTCATCCGCACCGAGCAGACGGCCTGGTGGGCGGTGCGAGATCCGGCGGTCGATGCCGGCAGCCTGCTGGCGTTCAGCGGGCTGAAGGGCACCCTCCCGTCCCCCGTAGGGCTGCGCCCGTCGGGTCGGCCCTGGGTGCCGATGCACGTCGACTGGGAGGTGGAGCTGCTCCCCTCGGTCGGCGGCGTGCGCGACTGGCGGTCGGGGGAGGTCGACTTCGAGCCGGTCCACGATCCCGCCGGTGAGCCCCGCGTCCTCGCCGGGCGCTCCGTCCTCGCGGGCGGGCTGGCCCAGGCGCTGCGCGAGACCGCCCGCGGCGTCATCGACCAGGCGGCGCGCTCGGGCGGCACGGAGGTGGCCACCGGCGTCGTCGAGGCGTGGCACTCCGCCGAGGCGCGCGAGCACGCCCTCGCGCTGGGGGCGGTGGGCGCCGACGCGGCCCGCGCCCAGGGCCTCGACGACGTCGTCGCCGCGCTCGGGGGCATGGACGTGCTCACCGGCAGCCTGGACGGCCTGCTCTACCAGCTCCGCGCCCACATCCCGCCCGAGCCTGGCGATGCCATCGGCAAACCCGATGACTTCCTTGGCTTTTTCGCTGGTCGGCTGCGGCTGCGGCGGCTGCGCCTCGTGGACGCCTTCGGGCAGGTCCTCGACCTCGTCACCCCCGACGCGGCCCCGGCCTCCGTCCGCTGGACGGCCCCCCTCGAGACCCCCGCGGCCCGCGAGGGCCTCTGCCCGCCGCGCTTCTCCGGCCCCGCGCGGCTGCACTTCCGCTTCATGGACGCCGCCGACCGCAGCCGCGAGGCCAGCGCCGAGCGCTCGCCGGTGTGCGGCTACGTCCTCCCCGATCACCTGGACGGCGCCCTCGAGGTCTTCACCGCCGACGCCACCGCCCAGGGCCAGGTGCGCTGGGATCCGGACGTCGGCAGCCTCTGGGAGAACGCCCCCGGGCGGCCCACGGGCGTCGGCGCGGAGCCGCGGGTCGCCGTCGGCCACGCCGATCTGGCCGGGATCGCCCAGGCCCTCGTCGACCGGGGGCCCGCTGACGTCGCCGCCGGCCGGGAGACCGCCCTCGACGCCCTGCTGCGCCTCGTCGACAGCAGCCTCTGGTCGGTGGATCCCTTCGGCCACGTCGGCGAGGAGCACCTGTCGCTCCTCATCGGCCACCCCATCGCCGTCGTCCGCGCGGAGCTGCGCCTGGAGCTGCGCGAGCGCGTGCAGGATCCCGACCTGGCGGTGGTGCGGGTGCCCGTCCGCCTGGGCTCGCTGGCCCACTGGCAGGATGGGCTGCTCGGCTACTACGTCGACGATGACTGGCGCACCTTCCGGCCGACCCATGTCGCGGCGGCCCAGCGGGCGCGGCCCCCGGCGCCGTTCCTGGGAGGGATCGAGGAAGTGCCCGACATCGGGGCGTTCTCTGCCACGGCGCGGCCCGTCGAGCACCCGTTCGTCCACCCGAGCGGGCTCCTGCACGTCGTCCCCGGGGTCACCTACCGGCTGACCTTGCTGATGGAGCCGGGCACCGTCGTCCACGCCACGGCGGGCCTGGTGCCGCGCAAGTCCATCGGCCTGCGCCGCGACTGGCAGACCGGGCTCGCCCAGCTCGCCCCGACGTTCCGCTTCGGGCCCGTGCTCCGCGACCCCCAGCAGATCCGCATGCCCATCGCCGCCGATCTGGGCGGCGCCTGGACGTGGACGCACCGCACCGACGTGGATCGCTGGGCCGAGGAAGAGGTCGTCCACGCCGGGCACGAGGCGCTGCTGCCGCCGGATCCCGCCGTGGCCCAGGAGGGCTGGCTGCGGTTCACGCCCACCGAGGAGGACTCCGATGGGTAGGCGCGTACGACAGACCCTCGGCTTCACCCAGGACGCCCCGGCCTGGATCCAGTCCCAGGAGCAGGACGTGCGGGCGATGCTGCGCCGCGACCTGCGGACCCAGGGCGTCAACGACCTGCGGGCCCTGGCCATCGAGGCGCGCCTCGCCTGGGTGAGCGCCGGGCCGGCGGGCATCCCCCAGACCACCACCGAGCAGTGGCAGGGGCGCCTGCCCGTCTCGGGGCTCGTCGCCGACGTCGCCGTGGGTGGGGCCGCGGGCAACGAGCTGCACGCGGCCACCACCGACGGGGGCGTCTGGGCGTCGGCCGACGGGGGCACGAGCTGGGCGCCCCTGAGCGAGGCGCGGCCGAGCCTGGGCATCGGCGCGGTGGCCCGCGTGGACGAGGGCGGCACGACGTTCCTCTTCAGCGGCGCGGGCGACCCCTACGACGAGGGCGCGCTGCGCGCCCGGGCGGGCGGCCTGGAGCGCTCCATCGACGGCGGGCGCTCGTGGCAGCCCGTCGACGGGGGCCCCGGCGCCAGCGGCTTCGCCCTGCGCGACATCAACGCCATCCTGGCGCTCTCGTCGACGCGCCTGCTGGTGGCCACCGACCAGGGCCTCTACTTCTCCAACGACGGCGGCCTGAACTTCGGGGCCGACGCCCGGTACCGCGACGGCCGGCCCGTGCACGCGGGCGCCATCACGGCCCTGCGGGCCGACGCCGCGGGCTTCTACTTCGCCGTGGCCCAGGTGGGGCTCTTCCGCGGCCAGGTGCCGCCCACCGCGGCCAACATCACCGCCGTCCACCGCCCGGGGGCCCTCAACGCCGGCGTGCCGGTCGGGAACATCGCCTTCGATCGCACGACGGGGGGCGGCGCCGAGCGCTGGCTGGCCTCGGTGGCGAAGCGCGGGGGCGACTACCACTCCCTGCAGGCCGGCATCGCCGGGGCCTGGTCGACGCTGGCCGACGCCGCCCTCGACAAGGGGCAGACCACGTACAACCACGCCGTCGCCCTGGATCCGGCCCACCCGGGCGTCGCGTGGGTCGGCATGGTCAGCCTCTACACCGCCGCCGACTTCGCGACGGCCTCGCCCCCGGCCTGGACGCCCACGCAGGTCAGCCAGCGCAACATCCACGCCGACCAGCACGCCCTGGTGATGGACCCGGGGCGGGGGAGCGCGACCCACACGCGGGTGTACGTCGGCAACGACGGCGGCCTCTACCACACCGACAACGGCGCGGCCCTGGCGCCCCCGCCCGCGACGAACCGCGACTGGACGGGCCACAACACCGGGCTGGCCACCAACCTGCTCTACGGCGTCGCGGTCGCGTCGTCCGGCGGCCTCCTGCAGATCGTCGCCGGCATGCAGGACACGGGCACCGCCGAGGGCGCGGCGACCACGGCGGCGCCCCGCGCGCCGACGGACTGGACCTACCGCTACAGCCGCGGCGGCGACGGCGGCGCCGTGGCCATCGATCCGCAAACCCCCGCAAACGCTTACGGTTTCGTCAACGACCGCTTCGCCCGGCGCAGCGGCGCGCCCCCCGCCTGGGCCGAGGTCGCCGGGGTCGGCGATGGCACCAACCGCTTCTCGGGGCTGGTCGCCGTCGGGCGCGACGGCGCGGGCGCCTGGCAGCACGTCTACGCGACGCTGGCCACGGCCGGCGGCGGCGGCAAGCTCTACCGCAGCACCACCGGCGGCGCGGCCTTCATCGACCGGTTCACCTTCCCGGTGCGCCCCACGGCCCTGGCCGTCGGCCCGGCCGACGCGGCGCGGGAGACCGACGCCACGCCCCCGGCCTGGGAGCGCGTCTGGGTAGGCTTCGTCGACGGCAGCGTGCAGGTCAGCGCGGACGCGGGCGCCCACTTCCGCCGCCTCGTGCCCGGGGGGACGGGCCCCGTCCTGGGCATCGCCCTCGATCCCACCGACGCCAACCGGGTCGTGGCCGTGTACGGCGGCTACACCGGCATCTCGGCGCGCTCCCGCACCCGCCACGTCTTCATGACCACCGATGGCGGCCTCTCCTGGGACGACATCGGCGGCGCCGACGGCACGGGCCCCGTCGGCAACGTCCCCGATCTGCCCTGCTACGCCGCCCGCTTCCTGCGCACCACCCCCGGCGCCCTCATCGTCGGCACCGACGCGGGCGCCATCATCACCGAGGGCCCGGTCTACGGGCGCACCTGGAAGCGCCTCTCCCTGGGCCTGCCCCATGTGTCGGTCTCCAGCCTCGGCGCCGTGGATCCGGCCCCCGCGGCGGCCGCCCCGGATCTCGGCACCGCCCCCCCGCCCGTCGTCGCGGGCACCTTCGGCCGCAGCGCCTTCCTGCTGACGCGGGCCGCCACCGCCCAGCTCTACGTCGACGGCGACCTCGGCTTCGGCCCCCGCCGGGTGGGCACGCCCGCCGTGGAGCGGACGATCACCCTGGCCAACCCCGGCGGCGCCCCCCTGACGGTCACGGCCCTCGCCATCCCGGCCCCCTTCAGCCTGGTCGGCGCCCCGGCCCTGCCCCTCGCCCTCGCCCCGGGGCAGCAGCAGGCCCTCACCGTCGCCTTCAACCCCGCCGCCGCCGGGCGGGCCACGGCGACGCTGCAGATCACGGCCAGCACCGGCCCCGTCAGCGTCGGCGCCAGCGCCGAGGCCCTGGCCGACGGCCCCCCGCGCCTCGCCCTGAGCCACCGCAGCGTCGGCTTCGGCCCGGTGGTCGCGGCGGCCGGCACCCGCACCGTGGAGGTCACCCTGGAGAACGTCGGCCTCTCCACCCTCACCCTCCAGGGCATTGATCGCACAGGGGATTCCCAGTTCTCGGCGCTCACCGCCGCGGGCGCGGCGCTCGCCTTCCCCCTGGCCATCGCCGCGGGCGCGCGCGCCGTGATCCAGCTTCGCTTCGAGCCCCCCGCCATCGGCGAGAAGCGCGCCACCTTCACCCTGCGCAGCGACGATCCCACCAGCCCCGCCCGCCTCTACGCCACCGGCGGTCGGGCCGGGAGCGCCGGGGGCCTGAGCACGCTGGCCTGGGTCGGCATCATCGTCGGGGGCCTGGCCGTCGTGGGCGGCGCGGTGGCCCTGGGCTACGCCCTCGGGAACCGCGACGAGGGGTAGCGCGCTCCGCGTGAACAAAGCGAGCGGCGCGACGTTGAAAACGTGTCAGATCGTCTGCCACATTCGCGAAGACCCTCGCAGGCCACATCGGCCCCCCTGACCGAAGGAGCTCCTCATGCGCGTCTACCTCGCCCTCGCCCTCGCCCTCGCCCTCCCCGCCTGTGACGACGACGCCACTGGCGCCAGCGACCCCGCCGCCCGCAGCGACGGCGCCGTCTACGGTGTCTGGGCCGACCAGTGCGCCGTCGAGCTGATCCGCGACGTCCGGGCCGGCCCCGGCGGCGCCATCACCCTGCCTGCGGGCGCCCGCTACCTGCTCAGCACCGACGAGCGCGGCGCCGGCTACGTCGAGCTGCTCTTCCTCGCTGCTGAAGGCGGCGTCGGCCTCGAGATCGAGGTCGACGCCGACGACCTGCCCTTCACCGGCGACTGCGCCGGCGCCGATCGCCTGCTCGGCGTCTTCGCCGACACCACCGTCTACGCCGACGCCGACGGCACCGACGTCCTGTGCGAGCTGCCCGCCGGCACCCAGGTCAAGAGCGACGACGGCGGCAGTCACTTCCTGACCCCCACGAGCGAAGGCCTCGACTTCTCTGCGGATTTTCAGACCTACCAGTACGCCCTCGGGGCCCTCTCCGCCCGCTGCGGCGGCGCCGAGGAGGGCTTCATCCGCGCGCCCCAGGTCATGGCCGGCGGCGTCGAGCAGCTCGCCCTGCCCATCGGACCCCTGTACGGCTCCGTCGCCGAGTAGGGGACAAGCTCACCGCAGGCGGTCGACGATGGCGGCCAGGTCGACGGCCTGGGGCTCTTCGGTGCCGTACCGGTCGAGGGTGTCGGGGGCGAAGGGCCCGGGGTCGCTGAGCTGCACGCGGGTGACGCCGCTGAGGGTCATGCCGGTGGTCTCGGCGCCGAGGAGCCGGACGCGGAGGGCCTCGCCGGGCAGCAGCGTGTAGTGGCCCCGGGCGAGGGTCTCGCCGGCCGGGAAGTGCAGGGTGGCCACCGTCCGCTGGTTGCCCTGCTCGTCGAGGGCCTCGATCACCACGTCGGCGTCCGCCGTGAGGGGGCCGTCGAGGGCCAGCTCGACGTCGCAGTCGGTCTGGCTGGTGAGGAAGAACGTAGAGCCGCCCTCCGGGTCGGGGCGGTGCTCGTTGAGGAACTCGATGGGGGTGCGCACCTCGACGGTGTCGCCGCGGCCGAGGTGGGTCGTCCAGGCGTCGGGGTTGGGCCGCCGGCGCACCCGGCCGCCCTCGGTCACGGCGCCGTGCTGGATCTCGTACTGCGTCTGGGTGATGCGGAACCAGCCGTTGGGCGTCTCGGCGTGGCGCTCGTAGGCGTCCAGGCGCCCCGCCGGCAGGTGCTCCCAGTAGTACTTGCCCAGGTAGACCGTCTCGGTGACGCCGGGGCGCACCTCCACCTCGCCCCGCCAGGTGAACATGCGGCGGATGCCGTCGGCGCCGCCCCCGTCGGGCAGCAGCTCGGCGGCCTGGCCACGGGCGCCCTGCTGGGTGGGGTCGAGCGTCGTCGCCGGCGTGGTGGCCGGCGTCGTCATCGACCCGGGCTTCTCGTGCTCCTGTGCGCGCATGGGGATCCTCCGGCTCGCAGACTAGCCCACGGGAGGAATGGGAGATCAAGCTTCGGAGCGGCCAGGGACGGCAATCTCCTTGCGTTTCAGGCCTTTATCCTCCGCGGTGCGGGCGAGCCGGAGGGCCGCCGAGAGGAATTCGCGCGAAAGCAGCGAGCGACGAACGTCATCGCTCCCGCCGTACGCCGGCTGTATCATCGAACTCACCCCGTCCATCGAGGTCGTCATGGCGAAGCTGTTGTTCATCCTGATCGCGGTGTTCTCTGCCCACATGGCCTTCGCCCAGGAGGGCGAGCTCGAGCCGCTGGCCGAGGAGGTGCCGCCCGAGATCGCCGCCGAGCCTGCGCCGGCGGAGGCCGAGCCCGCGCTGGAGGAGCCTGCGCCCGCCGAGCCTGCGCCCGCCGAGCCTGCGCCCGCCGAGCCTGCGCCCGCCGAGCCTGCGCCCGCCGACGTCGACCCCAAGGACCAGCCCGAGGGGGTCCAGGTCTTCGATGAGGTCGGCAAGGGCGGGGCAGACACGGGGGAGCTGGCCGTGGGCAAGCCGCCCTCGATCAAGTTCACCGGCCCCACCAGCGGCGGCCCCTTCGAGCCGGCCAACCCGCCGACCATGCAGGCCAACGTCAAGGGCGACAGCGGGGCGCAGATCAAGGCGGAGTTCTGGCTGTACCCGTGCAAGGGGATGAGCTCCCCGAGCGACGGCTGCGAGCAGGGCGCCCTCGCCGGCTCGGGCAAGAAGACGGTGACGATCGAGCCCTACAAGGGCGGCATCAAGGCCGTGGACTGGCAGGTGCCGAAGGGCCTGGCCGAGGGCTACTACCTCGTGGTCGGCCGCGCCACCGGCCCGGCGGGCCCCGGCGACCAGGACTACTCGACGCCCTTCCTGATGAAGAACCCCTGAGCCACCCTCGCCAGCGCCGCGCCGCCCGGCGCCGCGCTACCCGGCGCCGACCAGCCGGTCGGCCGACCTCAGAGAATCCGCTTAGATATCCAGCTCATCCGCCTCGTGGGCCCGGGTCATCACGAACTCGAAGCGGGCGGAGGCGTCCTTGCCCATGAGGTCGGTGATGGTGTTCTCGGTGTCGAGCCGGGCCTCATCGGGGATGGTGACCTTGAGCAGGCGGCGGCGCAGGGGGTCGAGGGTGGTCTTGAAGAGGGTGGCGGGCATCATCTCGCCCAGGCCCTTGAAGCGCTGGATCTCGACCTTGCCCTTGCTGCCGTGGCGCTCGATGAGGGCGTCGCGCTCGGCGTCGCCGGCGGCCCAGTAGGTCTGCTTGCCGATGTCCACCCGGTAGAGGGGGGGCTGGGCGAGGAAGACGTGGCCGCCGTCGATGAGGGGCCGCAGGTACCGGTAGAAGAAGGTGAGGAGCAGCGTCGAGATGTGGTGGCCGTCGCTGTCGGCGTCCATCAGCAGGATGACGCGCTGGTAGCGCAGGGCGCTGGGGTCGCAGTCCTTGCCGATGCCGCAGCCGAGGGCCTGGACGATGTCGGTCAGCTCGGTGTTGGCCATGACCTTGCGGTCGCCGGCCTGCTCGGCGTTGAGGACCTTGCCGCGCAGGGGGAGGATGGCCTGGGTCTGGCGGTCGCGGCCCTGCTTGGCCGAGCCGCCGGCGCTGTCGCCCTCGACGAGGAAGAGCTCCGTCTCGCCGGGCTCGCTGCTGGTGCAGTCGGCCAGCTTGCCGGGCAGGTTCAGCCGCCGGTTCATGGGGCTGGCGCGGCGCACGGCGCTGGCGGCGGCGCGGCTGGCCTGGCGGGCGCGGGCGGCCTGGATGACCCGCGTCACGATGGACTGGGCCTGGGTCTGGTTCTGGTTGAGCCACTGCTCCAGGGCCGGGCGGGCGGCGCCGGCGACCAGGCCGCGGACCTCGGGGTTGTTGAGCTTGTCCTTCGTCTGGCCCTGGAACTGCGGGTCGGTGATGAAGAGGTTGAGCGTGGCGGTCAGGCCCTCGCGGATGTCCTCGGGGGTGAGCGTCACGCCCCGGGGCACCAGCTCGTGGGTGTCGATGTAGCCGCGGACGGCGCGGTTGATGGCTTCGCGCAGGCCCGCCTCGTGGGTGCCGCCGTCAGCCGTGGGGATGCCGTTGACGAAGGAGTGCACCACCTGGTCGGTGGCCTCCGTCCAGCACAGCGCCAGCTCCAGCCGGCCCTCCTCGTCGTCGCGCTCCAGGGTGAAGTGCTGGTCGAGGATGCGGCGGCGGTTGCGCGCGCGGATGAGGTCGTCGAGGTACTCGACGATGCCGCCCTCGTGCTTGAACTCGATGATCCGCTTGTCTTTTTCCGTCGCCGCGTCGTTCTTGAAGACGACCTTCAGGCCCTTGTGCAGGTAGCTCTTCACCTCCAGCCGGCGGGCGATGACCTCGGCGTCGAAGCCCGTCTGGGGGAAGATCTTGTTGTCGGGCTTGAACTGCACCTTCGTGCCGGTGCCGCGGGCCTCGCCCACCACCTCGACGCCGCCCAGGGGCCGGCCACGGCGGAAGCGCTGCCGGTGCAGCTTGCCCCCGCGCTTCACATGGACCTCGAGGCTCGACGACAGGGCGTTGACGACGCTGGCGCCGACGCCGTGGAGGCCGCCGGCGGTGCGGTAGGCCCCCTGCTCGAACTTCCCGCCGGCGTGCAGGACCGTGAAGATGACCTCCAGGGTGCTGCGCCCCTGCGGGTCCTTCGGGTGGCGCTCGACGGGCATGCCGCGGCCGTTGTCCTCGATGGTCAGCGTCTCGCCGTCCCGGTCGAGGTGCACGTGCACGGTGGTGGCGTAGCCCGCGATGACCTCGTCCACGGCGTTGTCGAGGATCTCCCACACCAGGTGGTGCAGGCCGTCCTTGCCGACGCCGCCGATGTACATGCCCGGGCGCTTCCGGACGGGCTCCAGGCCCTCCAGGATGGTGATGCTGCTGGCGCCGTAGTCGCCGGGCGGGACCGAGACGGGGCTGCCGGGCGAGGGCGGGGTGGACATGGACATCGAGCACGCCTCCGAGCGCGTCTGCGTAGCACGGCGAAGCCGCGCGGCTCAAGGAAACCAGCAGGCCTTATCCGGTGGGTTCAGGCCGGCTCAGGGGGCCTCCGGGGGCACCTCGTCGTCGTCGCCGGCGCCGGGATCGTAGATCTCGACGGGGCGATCCCAGCGCACCAGGCTGCCGAGCCGGATGACCTCGGTGCCCTTCCCCCCGCGCTTGACCGGCTGGTAGCTCGTCTCCCGCACCACCAGCTCGCGGCCGCGGCTCGTCCAGGTGACGAGGCCCTCGCGCTTCTTGCGGGCGAGGGCGAAGCCCAGCACCCGGTCCTTCTCGTCCAGCCGCAGGGCGTTGACGCCCCGCACCGCGCTGCCCTTGGCCGGCACCTCGCTCAGCGCGAACAGGATGACGCGCCCGCTCTCCGAGGCCAGGCAGACGTTCTCGTCGCCCACGCTCGGGTAGACGGCCACGGCCTCGTCGCCCTCGGCCAGGCTCACGAACTTGCGCCCGCCGCGGGTGCTGACCTCGTGGAAGGCGCCCAGGGGGAAGCGGGTGATCTTGCCCAGCCGGGTGACCGTCACGCCGTAGGGCGGGCGCGGGTCGTCCTCGGCGAGGGCGGCCAGCTCCTCAGCGGTGGGTTCGGGGTAAAGCCTTGAATCCGAACAGGAAACGCCGATGATGCGCTCCCCGTCGGCGAAGCTGAACCGGGCCTGGACGGGGTCGCCGTAGCCCGTCGTGGCCCCGATGTCGTCGATGCGCAGCGTGTAGGCCTGGCCGAACTGCGTGTAGAAGGTGACGGTGTGGGTGGTGTCCGTGCGCAGGACGAACGCCACCGCGTCCCCCTCGGGCACCCGGATGGCCGCCAGCTCGCTGAAGCCCTTCTGCCGCTTCACGCGCCCCTGGCGCGTCACGATCACGAAGGTCTTCTCCTTGACGATGTAGGCCTCGGGATCGAAGTCCGGCACCACCTCGGGGCCCACGATGCGGGTGCGCCGCGGGTCGATGTAGGCGTCGCGGATCTCCAGGAGCTCGGTGCGCACCAGGCTCCAGCGGGCGCCGTCGTCGGCCAGCAGGCGCTCGAGCTCGGCGGCGCGGGCGCGCTGCTCGGCGAGCTGCTCGCGGATGAGCAGGATCTCCAGCTTCGCGAGGCGGTAGAGCTTCAGCTCCAGGATGGCCTCGGTCTGCTCGGCGTCGAGGGGGAAGCGCGCCATCATCTGCCGCGCCGCGTCCGCCTTGCCCTCGCTGGCCCGGATGAGGGCGATGATCTCGTCGAGGGCGTCGAAGACGATCTCGAAGCCCTCGAGCCGGTGGATGGAGCGGCGGAGCTGGCCCAGCTCGTGGTTGAGCCGGCGCGTCACCACCTCCATGCGGAAGTCGAGGAAGTAGCGCAGGACGGCCAGCAGCCCCAGCCGCTCGGGCCTCGAGACCTCGGGGTTCTCCGTGGGCACCAGGCAGGTGAGGTTGAGGTTGAAGTTCTGCTGCAGGGGCGTGTGCTTGTAGAGGTAGGCCATCGCCACGTTGGGCTCGGCCCCGCGGCGCAGCTCCAGGACGATGCGCACCTCCTCGGTGCTCTCGTCGCGCACGTCCACGAGCTGCGGCACGGCCTTGCCCGCCACGAGCTGCGCGATCTTCTCCACCAGCGTCGACTTGTTGAGGCCGTAGGGGATGGAGTCGATGACGATGCAGCGCTTGCGGTTGATGGTCTCCTCGACGTAGGTGCCGCGCAGCTTCACCGGCCCCTGGCCCGTCTCGTACAGGGCCTCCAGCTCCTCGGGGGTGTTGAGGATCTCGCCGCCGGTGGGGAAGTCGGGGGCCTGGATGAGGGCGCACGCCTCGGTCAGCGACAGATCCGGGTGGTCGATCATCGCCACCAGGCCGTCGATGACCTCGCCCAGGTTGTGGGGCGGGATGTTGGTGGCCATGCCCACCGCGATGCCCGACGCCCCGTTGATGAGCAGGTTGGGGATCTGGGCCGGCAGGACGATGGGCTCCTGGAGCTGCCCGTCGTAGTTGGGCCGCTCGTCCACCGTGTTCTGGTTGAGCTCCGACAGGAGCTCGTCGGCCAGGGGCCGCAGGCGCGCCTCGGTGTAGCGCATGGCCGCGGCCGAGTCGCCATCGAGGCTGCCGAAGTTGCCGTGCCCGTCCACCAGCGGGTAGCGCAGGCTGAACGACTGCGCCATGCGCACCATGGCGTCGTAGATCGACTGGTCGCCGTGGGGGTGATACTTGCCCATCACGTCGCCGACCACGCGGGCGCTCTTCAGGAACCGCGAGTCGGCGCGCAGCTTCAGGTCGCGGTACATCGCGAAGAGGATGCGCCGCTGGACGGGCTTGAGGCCGTCGCGCACGTCGGGCAGCGCCCGGCTGGTGATGACGCTCAGCGCATAGTTGAGGTAGCGGGAGCGGGTGACCTCGTGCAGGGCCACCGCGTCTTCGTGGCTGCCGCCACCATCCCCGCCGCCTTCCGAGAAGAGATCGAGCTGCATGGCAAGCCTCACCCGAGAGTCGGCCCCGAAGGGCGGTTCGGATAGCACGACATCGGGCGAGCGCTCAAGGGAGAGGGCGGTCTTATCGGGCTTGCGTGGGGGCGGAGGCCGGTGCCAGATGGGCCGGTGCGACGCCTGCGCCTGACCCGCTACGACGCCCTCGGCCTGCTCTGCGTGCTGGCCTTCGCGGCGTCGTACCTGGGCCTCCGCCGCGGCGCCCGGCCCACCTCCGCCACCGAGGCGAAGGCGCAACTGCTCGATCCTTCAGCAGAAATCCAGGAAGGGCAGGAGTGGCTGGGGCTGTACCTGGGCAGCGCCCGCGCCGGCTACATCCACCTCGACAAGGCGCGCCTCGACGACGGGTGGCGGTACCGCGTCGAGACGCGCTTCCGGCTGCTGGGGGCGGCCGGGGGCGAGGTGGCGCTGATCGTGGACGCGCGCCTGGACGCCGCGCTGGCCCTCGCCGCCTTCGACTTCGACGTGGACGCCGGCCCCGCGCGGTTCCAGGGGCGCGGCCAGGTGGCCGGCACGCGCCTGACGCTCGCCGTCGACACGGGCGGCGAGACGGTGGAGCGCACGCTGGATCTGCCGCGGCCGCCGGTGCTGCGCAGCACCCTCGCGCCCCTGCTGGCGGGCCTCGATCGCACCCCTGGCACCCGCACCTCGCTGCAGCTCTTCGATCCGCTGACCCAGCGCGACGAGGCGGTGGACATCGAGGTCGTCGGCCCCGACACCCTGGTCGTCCTGGGGGAGGAGGTGGCGGTGACGCACATCCGCCAGCACAGCCGCGGGCTGGCTCTGGACGCCTGGATCAACGCCCGCGGCGAGCTGCTGCGCCAGGAGCTCGGGCTGGGCCTGGTGGCGGTGCGCGAGACGGAGGAGGAGGCGCGCTTCGGCCTCATCCAGGCGCGCACGGGCCGGGCGGGGGCGGATCTGCGGGCCCTGACGGCCATCCCGGTCGCGGGGCTGCCCGCCGATCTGCGCCGGCGCGAGGTGCTGCGGCTGCGGCTGCGGGGCCCGGCCGGCCTGGCCATCGACGATCAGCGACAGCGGCTCGCGGACGGGGTGCTGACCATCACCCGCGAGCGGCCCGGGCCGGGGCTGCCGCTGGCCGACGTCGCGGCGGACGACCCCGATCGCGCCGCCGAGCCGCTCGTCCAGGCCGACCACCCGCGCATCCAGGCGGTCGCGCGGCGGATCGCGGGGGACGCCACCGACACCCGCGCCGTGGCCGAGCGCGTGCGGCGCTTCGTCCATGAGCACGTGGACGACGAGGTGGTCGCCGGCGTGCCGAGCGCCCTGGAGGTGCTGGAGAACGGCCGCGGCGACTGCAACGAGCACGCGGTCCTCTTCGCGGCGCTGGCCCGGGCGGCCGGGGTGCCGACGCGCATCGAGACGGGCCTCGTCTACCTGGACGGCCGCTTCGCCTGGCACGCCTGGAACAGCGTGCGCGTCACCGATGGCTGGCTGACGGTGGACGCCACCTGGGATCAGTCGCCGGTGGACGTGGGGCACCTGCGCCTCGCGACGGGGGGGCTGGACGCCCAGGCCGACCTGCTGCGGCTGATGGGGCAGCTGCAGATCGAGGTCGCGCCCTGACTTTCTGCGGCGTTCGTGAGGGGAAGCGGGCGCGCTCCGCGTAGCTGGGGTGGTGGATCCGGGTGGGCCGGCTCCCCGGCGCCCCGGTGGCCTCATCCCTGGCCCGTCGGACAGTTTATCTGTAGATTTCAACGCCTGTTGTCCAGTGAGGGCTCCTATGCACGCGCGCCGCCACGGCCTCTTGATCGGCATCGATCGCTACCCCTGCCTGCCCGGGCGGGATCTGTCGGGGTGCGTCAACGACGCCCGCCTCATGCACGGGCTGCTGACCACGCGGTTCGGCTTCCCGGCGGAGAACCTGGAGCTGCTGCTCGACGAGGCGGCCAGCCGCGACGGCATCCTGGGCGCCATGGACCGCCTCCGGGCGCGGGTGGGCGAGGGCGACGAGGTGGTCGTGTTCTACGCGGGCCATGGCTCTCGCATCGCCCTCGACGAGGGGGGCTACCTGGAGTCGATGGTGGCCGCCGACTCGGGCCGCGGGGACGACGACAACCGGGACGTGCTCGACTACGAGGTGGACGCCTTCGTGCGGGGCCTCAACGCCATCACGCCCCAGGTGACGCTGCTGTTCGACTGCTGCCACTCCGGCTCGGTGACGCGGGATGTGTCGGCGGTCGGGGTGCGGCAGGTGCCGCTGGAGGCCCGCAGCCTGGCGGCCATCGGCCGCATGCCGGCGCCGAAGGACGCGGCGCCGGCCGGCGCCCGGACGACCGTCCTGCTGGCCGCCTGCCAGGCCAACCAGCTCGCGGCCGAGTACCGGGATCCCGACTCGGGGGCGGCCCATGGGGCCCTGACGTGGTACCTGGCCCGGACGCTGGCGACGGTGGCGGGCGGGGCGACGTGGCGGGATGTGTACCGGGCCATCGCGCCGAAGCTCACCGCGCGCTTCCCGCGGCAGCAGCCCCTGGTGGAGGGGCACCTCGACCGCCAGATCTTCGCGGCCGAGGGGGAGCCCCAGGTGCTCAGCCTGGCCGTCCTCGGGCGGGAGGGCGAGCACGTCGTGCTCTCGGGCGGGAGCCTCATGGGGGTGACGGCGGGCTCGCGCTGGCGGCTGAGCCCGACGGTGACGACGGGCACGCCCGTCGAGGTGACGGTCACCTCGGCCGAGCCGCTGAAGGCCCGCGCCCTCGCGCCGGCGGAGGTGGAGACGGGCTGGCGCGCCGAGGCCCTGGAGCTGCGCCTGCCCAGCCCGGGCATGACCATCCGCGTCGAGGCCCCGGTGGACCGGGCCTCCGCCCTCATCAACGAGGTGCAGCGCTCCAACCGCCCGAAACTGCTGCACATTGTGGAGGCCGAGGCGGACGCCGACCTGGTGGCGTACCTGCTCGCTCCCCGCGTGGACGGCGGCCCCTGTCCGGCCCTCGGCGCCCTCGACGCCGAGACGTGGGCGGTGGTGGGTCGAGACGGCCGCCTGGCCGTCAAGGCGCGCGCGGCCAGCGCCGGCGTGGAGGGCCTGGTGGACGATCTGCTGCGGGTGGCCCGCTTCCAGGGCCTGCTGCTGGCGGACGCCCCTGACCAGTCGGCCGAGCTGCAGGCGGGGGTCTCGCTGGAGGTCCGCCCGCGGGGCCAGGCGTTCGCCGATGGCGTCATCCCGGAGGGGACGCCGTGCGACCTCCTCGTCCACAACCGCACCCGCCAGCCGGTCTACGTCACGCTGCTGGAGTTCGGGACGGACATGGCCATCCAGTCGATGCTGCCGATGGCCGGCCACCCCGACGACACCACGGGCGGCGTCCTGGTCGAGGCCGGCCAGACCCTCGATCTGGCGCGCGACTACTTCTCCCGCGACGACCGCTTCGATGTGGCCGACGGCCTGCCGCTGCACCTGCCCGACGCCTTCCCGTGGGCCGCGGAGCCGGGGGAAGGCGGCGGCATCGGCCACCTCGCCTACCGGCTGCTCGTGACGCGGGAGCGGGCCGACTTCTCGTTCCTGGAGCAGACGGGGACGCGCACGGGGGCGGCGGTGGGCGGCCACCCCCTCGCCGATCGCCTCGGCGTCTTCCACAGCGGGCAGGGCAGCCGCGGCTTCCTCCCCCGCGCGAAGGCGGAGGCGGGCCCGGCGCCGTTCGCCATCGTCGACCAGGTGGTGCAGGTCCGCGGGAAGCCGACCCGGGAGATCCCGCCGGGTACCGGCGGCAAGGTGATGGCCTTCAAGATCCTGGTCGGCGGGGTGAAGGTGGGCACGCTCGCCGCGACGACGCCCGACTCCAGCGGCAAGAGCTACTGCCACTGGACCTGGGCGCCCAAGCCGGGCAAGGCCTTCACCCTCGACACGCCCGAGCTGCTGGACAAGTCCAAGGTGGAGGGCTTCATCGAGGCGGCGCGCTGGACCAACCCCGAGTTCGACGCGGGCTGGTCCAGCATCTCGTCCTCCTCGCAGGTCCAGCAGTGGTGGGACGTGCACGACGGTGGGACCCTCGTCGCCCACATGGCGCTCGCCGGCAACCAGCTGCGCTGGTTCGGGAAGAACGGACAGGACCGCTTGCCGGCGGCGAAGCTGACCTTCGCGCTCCGGTCCGGCCCCCCCACCGGGGCGGCTCGCCACGCCATCGACGTGCCCGCGTAGGCTGGAAGACGAGGGGGGACGACCATGGACGAGCGCGCACGCTACGACCGGCTGATGGCCGAGCTGGACGCGCTGCTCGTGCTGGACGCCGTCGCCCAGGCCGAGCAGCTCGCCGCCCTCCGCGCGGAGAGCGGGGAGCTGGCCGACACGCTGGCCGAGCTGCTGGCCATCGACGCCGAGGCCTCGCCCCTGGACGTCTCCCCCCTCAGCTACCTGGGCCCGGCCCTCGACCTGCCCCCGCGCTACCGCGACCTGGGCCCCCTCGGCGTCGGCGGCATGGGCGAGGTCCGGCGCGTCTTCGACACCCAGCTCGGCCGCGTCCTCGCGTTGAAGGTGGTCGGCGAGCTGCACCCGGCCCTGGACGCGCGCTTCGTGGCCGAGGCCCACGTCCTCGCCCAGCTCCAGCACCCCGCCATCGTGCCCGTGCACGAGCTCGGCCACCTGCCCGATGGCCGGCGCTTCTTCACCATGCGCGAGGTCGAGGGCGAGACGTGGGCGGACGCGCTCCGGCGCCGGCCGCCCACCACCGAGTCTCGCCGGGACGAGGTGTACGTCCTGCGTCAGGTGGCCCTGGCGCTCGCCTACGCCCATGAGCAGGGCGTCGTCCACCGGGATCTCAAGCCGGCGAACATCATGCTGGGCCCCTTCGGCGACGTGATGGTCCTCGACTGGGGCCTCGCCCGGCGCCTCGACGATCGCCGCTCGGGCGTGATCACTGGCGCCGGGACCATCCTGGGGACGCCCGCGTACATGGCGCCGGAGCAGGCCCTGGGCCTCGTCGATCAGATCGGCCCGGCCACCGACGTCTACACCCTCGGGGCCATCCTCTATCACCTGCTGGCGGGGGAGCCGGCGCGCCCCGGCGACGCGGGCCCCCTCGCGGCCCTCGTGCCGCCGCCGACGCTGCGCGGGCGGGGGCTCCCGCAGGATCTCGTCGACCTCTGCGAGCGGGCCATGGCGCCCGAGCCCGACGACCGGCTGCCCGAGGCCGGCCCCTTCGCCGAGGCCCTGTCGGAGTGGCTGAGCGGGGCGGCGGACCGGGAGCGCGCGCGCCGCCTGCTGGCCGACGCCATCGCGGGGGACGCGCACCTGGCCGCTGAGCGGGAGCGGTGGGCGACGCTGCGCCGGGCGGCGGCCGGTCAGCTCGCCGTCCTGCCCCAGCACGCCTCCCTGGAGCAGAAGCGCCGCGCCTGGGCCCTGGAGGACGAGGCCCTCGCCATGGAGGCGTGGCTCGAGCGGGCCGAGGCCGTGCGCCTCCGCGAGATCCACGCCGCCCTGAACCTGGCCCCCGACCTGGCGGAGGCCCGCGCCCTGCTGGCCGACCACCACCGCGCCGAGGCCGAGCGGGCCGAGCGGCGGGGCGACGAGGACGCCGCCGCCCGCCACCGGGAGGCCCTGGCCCACCACGACGACGGCCGCCACGCCCGCTGGCTCGAGGGCACGGCCACCCTGCGCCTCGCGACGCGCCCGGCCGGGGCCACCGCCACCATCCGGGCCTGGCAGATCCGTGACCGCCAGCGCCTCCTCGGCGACCCCGTCTACACCGGCCCGGCGGCCGGCGACGTCGCGTTGCCGGCGGGCAACTATTTGATTGAGCTGGGTTTTCCTGGTCGGCCGCCCGTCCGCCACGGCGTCCGGCTGGCGCGCCTCGGTGACCACGTCGCCGACGTCTTCCTCCCGACGGCGGTGGCGGAGGGCGCCGTCTACATCCCGGCCGGCCCCTGCACCATCGGCGGGGATCCCCAGGCCCCCGACGCCTTCCCCGCCACGCTCGTCGAGGTGCCCGGCTTCGCCGCCGACCGCTTCCCCGTCACCAACGCGCAGTTCCTGGCCTTCCTCAACGCCCTGGTGGACGCCGGCCAGGCCGACGAGGCCCTGCGCCACGCCCCGCGCCAGTTCGTCGGCGGCCAGTCCGGGGTCCTGTATCCGCGCGACGACGACGGCCACTTCGGCCTGGGCGCCGACTCGGATGGCACCGTCTGGCGGCCCGACGATCCCGTCGTCCAGGTGAGCTGGCATGGCGCCATGGCCTACGCGGCCTGGCGCGCCGCCCGGACGGGCCACGCCTGGCGGCTGCTGCACGAGGTGGAGTGGGAGAAGGCGGCGCGCGGGGTGGATGGCCGGGCCTACCCCTGGGGGGACGCGTTCGATCCGGTCTTCGCGGCCTCGCTGCACAGCCTCCCCGGCCCGCCGCTGCGCCAGCTTGTGCACGCCTTCCCCACCGACGAGAGCCCGTATGGCCTGCGCGGCCTCGGCGGCAACGTGCGGGACTGGTGCCTCAACGCCTGGGCCGACGAGCGCCCGGCCGGCCTGCTCGAGGTGGCCACCCCCGCTGCTGGCGACGACCGCCTGCGGGCGACCCGCGGTGGCTCCTATGTGTCCCTCGCGCCCATGTGCCGCGCGGCGACGCGCTTCGCCGCCCCGCCGGGCGCCCACTACGGCAGCGTCGGCTTCCGGCTCGGCTACAGCCTGCCCTGAACACTGCGCCCTCGCTGAAGAATTCTAGCTGTCTGGCCCCGCCTCTGTGGTTATCCTTTGTAGGATGAGCAACGACACCCCCCGAGATCTGGGTGAGCTGACCTACCAGCAGCTCCGCCGCATCGCCGCGGCGCGGATGCGGGTGCCGGGCAACATCACGCTGCAGCCCACCGCCCTGGTGCACGAGGTCTGGCTCAAGGTCGCCGACCAGGCGGCCCACCTGGAGCGGGAGCACTTCCTCTCCCTCGCGGCCCGGGCCATGCGGCAGATCATCATCGACCACGCCCGGGCGCGCGGGGCGGCGAAGCGGGGTGGCGGGCAGCTGCAGGTGAGCTTGACGGGCCTGGCGACGCCGGCCGACGGCGGCGGCCTCACGGATGTGCTGGCCCTGGACGCCGTGCTCACCCGCCTCGCCGAGCTGGATCCCCGGCGGGCCCGGGTGGTCGAGCTGCGCTTCTTCGGCGGGCTGACGAACGAAGAGATCGCCCGGGAGACGGGCTCTTCGGTGGCGACGGTGGAGCGCGACTGGCGGGCCGCCCGGGCCTGGCTGCACACCCAGCTCGCGGCCCCCGCCGACGAAGAGGGCCCCTGAAAGCCCTGTAAGAACGGCCGCTTGGGGCCTCGTCAGTCCTCGACGAGGGCGCAGCGGTTGCCGAAGCCCGTGGCCACGCAGGCCTCGCCCATCGCGCAGTCCCCGTCGCCGTTGCAGCGGCCGCGGCTGTTGCACTCGCCCTCTTCACAGCGCCGCGTCAGCGCGCAGTCATCGTCGCTCTCGCAGCGGTGCACGCAGACCATCGCCCCCAGGATGCGATCGCAGATGCCATCGCCCCCGAAGTCACCGCAGTCATCGGCGCTGGTGCACTCCCGGGTGCAGATGTTGTCATGGCCCCCCGGATCGCCCTGCAGGCAGAAGTCGGAGGCGTCGCTGCAGTCGGCGCCGCGGCCGCAGCGGCCGCCCGGCTTCACCCGCCCCCCATCGGGGACGGGCCGGCAGACGCCCTCCTCGCAGGTCGGCAGCCCCAGGCTCAGGCAGTCGCGGTCGATGCGGCACGCCCCCGACGAGCCCGCGGTGGTCACGGTGTACGCCGTGTCCACCGCCTCGCCCGAGCCGGGCATGGACACGCCCACCAGGTAGCGCCCCGCCGGCGCGTGGGAGAACACCACCTGCTCCGGGTTGGCGTCGCCCAGGGCCGCGTCCACCAGCCGGCCGTCCGGCCCGAGGGCGATGAGATCCACGTTGCGCCCCGCCGTGAAGGCGACGCTCACCGCCACCGAGTCACCATCGGCCACGTCCACGGCGAACCAGTCGCGATCCTGCGGGCAGATCTGGCCCTCCACCGGGCCGTTCGCCAGCGCCGTCGCCTGCTCGTGCCGATCGTCGGGCTCCTGGGCGTCGTCGCCGCAGGGCCCCGGGGCGTAGGGCGTGCACGTCTCGGCCAGGGTGTCGCAGACCTGCGCGTCGCCGCACACCGCGTCCAGCCGGCAGCCCTGGGCCACCGTCAGCCGGTAGCGAGCCGTCTGCCCGCGGTAGCTCTGGACGCGCACCAGGTACGTCCCCGCCGCCGGGGCCACGAACCGCAGCGCCTCCTCGCCGTACTCGCCGTAGCTGCCCGCCAGCTCCATGCCCGCGGCGTCCAGGACGGCCAGATCCAGATCCCGCTCGATGGGATCGGCCGCCAGCTCCAGGCGCACCCGCTGCTCGGCCGCCAGCTCCAGGGCGAAGTAGTCGGCCTGGTCGGGGCAGATGAAGAGGTCGGCTCGGGTGAAGCCGGGGGCGATGGGCGCCGCCTGCCGCGGCCGCTGGTTCGGGGCCAGATCGTCCTCGCCCGCGCACGGCGTGATGGGCGCCGCGTCGGGCTCGGCGGCGTCCGCCACCCCCTCGGCGTCGGGCGCCGGCGGCGCCGCGTCCGCCACCGTCGCGTCGGCCACCGCCACGTCCGGGGCCGCGTCCACCGGCGTCGCCGCGGGCTTCGGATCTTCGGTGCAGGCGGCCAGGCCGAGGAGCAGGGCGAGAGCGGGGGTGCGCATGGGACCTCACGGGGCGACGGGGCGCGGCATGCTAGCTCATCGCCACGCGGGTCGCGTCTTTCGCGCACAAAGCCATGAATGGCAAGGGGAATCCGCGCCAGCCCCTCAAGCGAGGCCGGCGGCCAGCACCGCCAGCGCGACGTCCAGGTGGGTCTCGGGGGGCAGCGTGCGGCCGAGGAGCTGCAGCAGGCCCGCCCGCCGCTGCAGGCGGTCGTCGTACGTCGCCTGGGGGGCGGCGGCGCGTAGCCGCTCGATGATGAAGGCGAAGGTCGCCTGCCGCGTGGGCTGCACGGGCTGCCCCGGCCCATCGAACAGCACCTCGGCCTCCGGCACCGAGAGGGGCGGCCCGAAGTCGCGGTGGACGATCAGGTGGGACGACCACTCCTCGGTGCTGCGCGTCGTCGTGTGGGTCGTCTTCTTCGTCAGCAGCAGCCCGCCCGAGATGAGGGCGCGGCTCGCGCTGAAGCCCCGGGTCGTGTGGCTCTCGGTCTCCTCCCCCACCACGATGCCCGTCGCCCGCAGCAGCAGCCGCACCTCGCTCCAGGGCACCGCGTGCACCTCACCGGCCCGCGTCGTGAACCGCGCCATCGTGCCCAGCTCGACGCGCCGCGCGACCACCGGCCGCGGCACCGCCGCCATGTCGACCACGCAGGGATCGAACCCGCCCGCCGCCAGCGCCCGCCGCAGCGCGCTGGCCTCCGCCGCCTCCGCGAAGCTCGCCACCACCACCGGCCCGCCCCCCGGCACCACCAGCCGGGCCCGCGCCTCGTAGGCCGTGACCCCGAGGGCGGCCCCGAGGGCCTGAGCGAACGCCGGCTCGGCCGGCGGGAGGGTCTTCAGGGCGACGACGTGCATGGCAGGCTCCGGGGCCGGGGCGACAGCGGCCTCCAGGGGGCCGTAACGGCGAGCCTGCCCCCGGTGTTCCCAGAGGCGCAGAACCCGCGCGTCAGGGCCGCTGCCAGTGCTGGCACCCCTTGCAGAAGATGTAGCGCCCCCGAAACCGGCTCACGAAGAACGCCAGCACCAGCAGCACGGCCGTCGCGATGGACGTCACCACCCACTCGATCGCCGCCGGTCCCGGCATCAGGCCCCCCACCGCCGGCCCCTCGCCCGCCCCGATCAGCACCCACCACCAGCCGACCACGCTCATGAGCACGAATGGCAGGCACAGCAGCCCACACAGCCACGACGCGTCCTCCCGCTTCTTCACCTCGGCCTTCAAGCCACACAGCAGGCAGCGCGGCCCGGGCGCCCCGGCGCCGGCCGGCGCCCCGCCCAAGGGCGCCACCACCACGCACACCCCGCCCCCCGCGTGCGCCGGCGCCCCGCAGCTCGGGCACGCCGCCGCCCGAGGCGACAGATCCTTGCCGCAGTCCGCGCACCTCACCAGCGCCACGGGTCCGCCTCGCCTCGATCTCGCGCCATGTGTCGCCCCCTGCCTGGGGGGTGCCCACTCCCCCCGGGCAACGATTGGAAGCGCTCACCGGCGGTGTGTCAACAGGTCGGGTGATGTCGTACCCGGGCCCACCTCCGAGGGCGGCACCCGCGGGGTCGCTCAGGCCGGGACGATGAGCAGGTTGGCCATCATGCCGGTGTCTTCATGGGGGAGGATGTGACAGTGGTAGACGGCCTTCCCCGTCCACTCCACGAACCGCATCCACACCGTGCTCTCGGTGTTCTTGCTGATCCACAGGGTGTCCATCAGCGTGCCCGGCGGCTGGGCGATGCCGCCGCTCGACTTCACCTCGAACGGGTTGACGTGGATGTGGAAGGGGTGGCCCTCCGAGTTGTGCCCGCTGTGGGCGGCGGCCCCCAGCGTCCAGGCCTCGGCCGTGCCCAGCGTCACCGTCGTGTTGATGGCCTCCTCGACGTACTGGGCGTCGTTGAGGCTGAAGTCGATGCCCACCGCGGGGTTCTGGGTGGCCGGGAAGGCCCCCGTGAACTCCAGCGTGCGGTCCTCGATGATCTCGTCGGCGGTGATGAGCGGGTAGACGCGGGCGGGCGCCGGCAGGGTGGCCGGCAGCTCCATGGGCTTCGGCGCCCCGGCCACCACCACGCGGGCGATGACCTTGCGCGAGGCGTCCAGGAACTGCTGGCCCTGGTGGGCCACCTGCACCAGCTCGTAGGTGCCGGCGGCCTCCGCCTGGATGAGCAGCTCGGCCCGGTTGGCGGGGGCGAGCACCAGCGTGGTGGCGCTCGTCCCGTAGTCCACCCGGCCGTCCCACACGGCCTCGGCGTCGCCCATGGCCGACGGCTCCAGGGTGCGCAGGGTGCGGGGCGCGTCGAACCCCACCCCGTCCAGGGCGATGAGGTGCAGGTCCAGCCCGGTGAGCACCAGGGGCATCACCAGATCCGAGCAGGCGTTGAGCAGCCGCAGGCGGACGACCTCGCCGGGCTGGGCCTCGATGACCATCGGCTCGAGGGCCGTCCCCACCGGCGCGTTGCCCCCGGTCGGGGCGTGATCCTCGCGGAAGAACGGGACGCCGTTGGCGCAGTAGAACCGCACGGCGTAGTCGCCGGTGGTGAAGCCTCCCTTGAGCTGCGGCTGGTTCACGAAGGCCGGGGGCGTGGCGTCCGCGTCCCAGATGTGGACCAGGTTCCCCCCCTCGAGCGTGCCGAAGGAGTTCCAGATGGCGTTCTGGACCGGCTCGTAGGTGTAGACGCCGGCCTCCGTCTCCGACTCGAAGAGGCCGATGTCGCTCATCACCAGGTGGACGTCGCGGGCCGCCGCGACGGCGGGCACTGCGTCCGCGCCCCCCTCCACGATGATCGCCCCGGCCATGCCCGACACCGCCTGCACCGCCGTCGAGCCGTGGTGGTGCGGGTGGTACCAGTACATGCCCGCCGGCTGATCCGCAGGAATATCAAAGACATAGCTGAACGACTCCCCCGGCGCGATGGCGATCATCGCGGCCAGGGGATCCGACGTCCCCACCGGATCGAACAGGTGGGGGATGACGTCGAGGCCGTGCAGGTGCAGGTTCGTCGTGTTCAGGTGGTGGGGCACGTTGTGGTCGCCGGCCCACGCGCTGCTGTCGTAGTGCGTCAGCTCGTTGACCACCCGGATGGCCAGCCGATCACCCGGGCGGATGGTCAGCGTCGGCCCCGGCACCGTGCCGTTGTAGCTGCGCAGGCGGACGTCGAGGCCCCCCATCTGGGTGCGCAGCCAGCCCACCTTGAGCTCCACGTCCACGACCCGCTGGCCCGGCGCCGGCCCGGGATCGTCGTCACAGCCGGGCACGAGGTGCAGCAGCAGCAGGCCCCCGCCGACCGTCTTGAGGAACGCGCGACGAGTCGTCCTCACTGCTTGTCCTTGCAGGCCCGCGGCTGGCCGTTCTGGGTCTGGTAGACGGCGTACTGGTTCAGCGCGACCTGCACCTGCAGGGAGGTGTCGAGGGGTATGGCCCCCGCGTACTTCGGATCGGCGTAGGGCGCCGGCCAGGGCCGGCTGCCGAAGTAGGCCTTGTTGTCGGCGAGCTGCTGCGCCGTCAGCGTCGGGGGCGGGGTGGACGGCGGGTCCGTCTGGTAGCACAGCCCGTCGAAGCCGAAGATGGGCGGGATGTTGCCGCCCATCTTGCCCGGCGTGCCCACGGGGGCCGCGCCGAACGCCCCGGCGTGGCAGGACATGCAGGAGCTCTGGGCGTTGTCCACGGGGCCCGCCAGGCGACCGAAGCAGCCCTCGTGCTCGTAGCTCGTCACGGCCGGGTTCAGCGAGGTCTGCTGCAGCGGCTTGCTGTCCTCGGGCTGCGCCGCCGGCCAGGTGGCGCCGTCGCTGCCCCACTGCACGCCCAGCGGCTGCAGGCGATCCCAGAACGTCGCCCCGTCCCCCTCGCCGTTGTAGACGAACGTCCCGTACACCCAGCGCATGGGCGAGCGCGCGTCGACCACCGCCACGTCCATCTGCAGGATGCGCGACTCCTGCACCGTCCGCGCGCAGAGGTAGTCGCCGTCCGGCGTGGGGGTGTGGCGATCCACCTGCCAGACCGGCGCCCCCTTCAGGGCGGGCACGCACTGCTCGGGGGCGCTCGTGGTGAGGATCTTCACGACCAGCGTGCCGTCGGGGAAGGGCAGGCCCTTGAGGTTCATGGCGCCGCCCTCGCCGGGCACCGCCTGGGGCACCCCGGCCTGGGCCCCGGTCCGGGGGATGGCCTGGCCGATGGCCCAGCCGCCCTGGGGGTTGTAGTAGCCCACGGACCACGACTCGAACAGCACCGAGCACGCCTTGTCGGCCACCTTCGAGCGCAGGCGGTGGACGTTGTCGGCCGGATCGACCGCGCCGACGATGGCCGACAGCGGCACGGACCGCTCGTTGGTGCAGCCGTGCACGAACTCGCGGCCCACCCGCGCGTCGAACGCCATCCACGGCACGTTGTACCAGCGCGTCTGGCCGTCCACCTCGGTGCGGAAGCCCACCTCGTTGGCCAGGTTGGGATCCTGGTTCGCCTTCACGTAGTCCAGGATGGCCGCCATGTACTTCGCCCAGCCGCCCTTGTCGAAGTCGGGGGCGGTGCCGTTGCCGAAGTCGACCTCGACCGACAGCCAGGGGCAGGTCTCGGGCGTGCACGCCGGCGCCTCGGCCGGGAAGTCAGCGCTCAGCTTGAACACACGTCCCTTCCACGTCGGCGGGGCCGGGAAGGCGGCGTCCTTGAACGCCGCGTCCGCGACCGTCACAGAAGCCGGCGCGGCGGCGCTCTTCGGCGCCTCGGGAGCCGCCGTCGCGGGCGCGGCCGACGCGGGGGCCGCGGACGTCGGCGCAGCGGCCGGGGGCGTGTTGTTGCACGCCGGCAACACAGCGAGGCAGGTCACCAGGGACCAACGGTGCTTCATCGAGCGCTCCTTCAGGCGAGTGCCTGGGAGCGTAAGAGACCCTCTGACGAGCGTCAATTGAGAATTACGCTGCGCAGCCACAGGCACAGGCCCGGCCTCCCCCCTGCGGGGGCGGCCGGACGCGGCGATGGCGTGTGTAGATGAGAAAAATGGAGGCGCCGGGAGTCGAACCCGGGTCCGAAAGTGGTCCACCGCAGGCGTCTACATGCTTATCTGATGTACTGTTTTACCGTCAGGCCCGCCCACCAGCAGGCAGCCTTCTGGGAGCTCGACTGAAGTCTCGTGTCGGGTCGCGCCGAGCGGCTCCCCTTCACCAGCCTGCTGTAGTGACGCCCACCAGGATCCCGCAGACAAAGATCCGGCAGACGGCTCTCAGGACTGCTTACGCAGCGAGAGCGAGTTCGACGTCGTCGTTGGCGTCTAGTTTTTCCAGCCGTTTTAACGCGATGACTGGGACCCGCGACATGCAACCAGGGCTTCAACACCCTCGTCGAAACCAATCGCCCCCATGTTGCCAACGAGCCGCAGGCGGTCCGGGGACCGCCGAGCGGGTGAACAGTAGGGCGCGGCCGGGCCGGTTGTCAATCGAGGCGGTCAGCCGAGGGCCGAGAGGGAGGCGAGCAGGATGTCCCCGACAGCCCGGTTCTCCTGGTAGAAGCCGCGCTTGAAGAAGACGACGCCGGGGCGCTGGTTGAAGGTGGTCGGGTCGTTGAAGTCGACGATCGTGTAGCTGCGCGCCGCGATGATCTTGTCGAAGGGCAGCGTGCCCGGGTGGGCGACCTCGGCCTCGTTGTCCTGGCCGTAGTGGGCGAGGCCCGGCGCCTGGGCCTTGGTGGGCAACAGGAAGCCCCCCTGGGTGTGCACGGCGTAGAGCCAGACCACGCCCTTGGCGTCGCCGCGGGTGGCGAAGGTCAGCGTGGTGAAGGGGTCGCGCGTGGTGGAGATGTAGCCGCGCAGGAACTCGTCCCCCGCCATGCGGCCGATGTGCATCTCCTCGGACTTGAGGATGGCCCGCCAGATCTCGTACTCGACCCAGTCGCGGCCCCGCTGCCCCTGGCCCTTGATGTAGCGGACGGCGTCGGCGGCGTTGATCGTCCGGCCATGGCGCTGCTGCATGTACGCGACGAAGCGGTCCGCGATGAGCTTGACGTACTTGTCATCGGTGCGGGTGGACGGCGGCTGGAAGCCACCCGCCGGCTTGAGCAGGTCGGGGGAGCGCTGGTCGCCACGGAACGTGTAGGCGTTGATCCGCCGCAGGGCCGCCATCTCGCCCCAGTCCCGCGCCGCGTTGCCGTGCAGGGGGCGCTCGGGCCGGGCGCCCGGCATCGGGATGAGCTGGTTGTTCGGGCCCAGCATCATGGGGCGGTGGCCGCCCATGTGGCCGGTCTGGCGGAGGCCCGCCGAGGGGCTCGCGTCCTGCCAGTGGCGGCGCTCCAGCTCGCGGAAGAAGGCCTGGTCGGCGTGGTTGCCGGGCGCCGGGCCCGGGGCCTGGATGAAGTGCAGGTTGTGGCTGTCGTGCTTCGGGCGGCGGGCCTGGGCCTCCTGCACGTCCATGATGGGGATGCACTCGAAGTCCGCGGAGAGCTTCTGCGCCCAGGGCTCGTCCGCCGGGGTCAGCGGGCTCGTGCCGCGCTTCGAGAAGAGCGCGGCGCCAAGCGCGGCGGCACCCACGGGGCCGGCGGGGATCAGGCTGGCGGCGGTCAGGCCGGCCCGGGCGGCCTGGCGGCCCAGCTTCCTCAGGTCTCTCACGGGTCTGTCCCTCGGCATGTCTCGGTCAGATCACCGTAGCAGACCGCGCCGGAGGGGTCAGTCGCCGCCGCGCGGCGGCGCTGCAAGTGCCCGAAACGACTAGAGGAACAGGACCATGCCGCCCGAGAAGATCCAGTTCTTCGAGTCTTCGATGCTCTGCCGGTAGGCGATGTTGAGCTGGTTGCCCTCTTTGCGGGTGCGGGTGTCGAGGAACCCGATGCCGCCGCTGGCCCACTTCTGGTCGGTCGGGCCGTCGTACTCGAAGCCCAGCCGGAAGGGGACGGCGCCCGCGATGAGCATCTCCAGGCCGCCGGCCAGGACGGCCTTCGTCTCTTCGCCCCGGTCGAAGTCGGCCAGGGCGTCGAAGTCGATCGTGAAGAGCTCGCCGGTGAAGGCGATGCCGCCGCCGGCCTGGCGCGGGAAGCCGGGATCGTCGGTGTTGATGAGGTTGTGGCCCACGACGCCGATGTGGAAGGCGGGGGTGGGCGAGAAGAGCAGGCCGGCGTCGAGCGTGAAGGCCCGCAGCTCGTCGACCTCCTTCTTGTCGTCGACGGTCACGTCGCGGTCCAGGTGCAGGTAGTGCAGGCCGAGGCCCACGTTGAACACCTGGGGGACGAACGGGTGGGCGAAGGCCAGGCGCACGTCGTGGCCGTCGTTGGCCGGCTCGCCGCTGTCGGTGAACTGGTAGGCGTAGGCCAGCCCCACCGCGACCGAGGGCTTCGTCTTGGAGTCGACGATGTTCAGGCCGCCGGTGTTGACGTTGCTCGGGGCCGCCCGCGTGTACGCCGCCTCGGCGGCGTAGATGTACGAGCGGCTCATGCCCGCCGGGTTGCGCAGGAGGGCGCTGCTGCCCACGGGATCGCCCCGCACGGCGCCCCCCATGGCGAGGGAGCGCGGGGTGTCAGCGATCTGGGCCTGCGCGGCGCCGACGAGCAGCGCGGGCAGGAGGAACCAGCAAGGACGGAACACTGCGACTCCTCTCGGTTTTTCGGCGGTCGAGGCCGTTTGACCGCGAAAGCGGCGCATTCTAGGATTCGGCCGGTTCGCCGCGCAACCGCCCGTGGCGCGGGCCGTTCAACCTGCCCGCGGGCGCTGATCTTCCGGAGGCCTCCCGTGTCTGACGGCTCCATCCTGGTCGTGGATGACGAGAAGAACATCCGCCGCACCCTGGCCCTCGTCCTGGAGGGGGAGGGCTTCACCGTCACCGACGCCGGCACCGCCGAGGAGGCCCTCGATCTGCTGGAGCGGCGCCGCTTCGACATGCTGATGCTCGACGTCTGTCTGCCCGGCATGGATGGCATCGCGGCGCTGCGCCTCATCCACGAGCAGGACGCCGATCTGCCGGTGGTGATGATCAGCGGCCACGCCTCGGTGCGCGACGCCGTCGAGGCCACCCGGGCCGGGGCCTTCGACTTCATCGAGAAGCCCCTGGGGCGTGAGCGGGTGCTGGTGACGGTGCGCAACGCCCTCCAGGCGCGGTCCCGGGCCAACGAGCTGCAGACGCTGCGGGCGGCGACGCGCTCGCAGGTGAGCGGCCTGCTGGGGCGGTCGCCGGTGATGGAGCGGCTGCGGGAGCAGATCGCCAAGGTGGCGCCCACCCGGGCCCGCATCCTCATCACCGGGGAGTCGGGGACGGGCAAGGAGCTGGTGGCGCGGGCCATCCACGAGCAGTCGGATCGGGCGTCGCGGCCCTTCGTGAAGGTGAACTGCGCGGCCATCCCCAACGACCTCATCGAGTCGACGCTGTTCGGGCACGAGAAGGGGGCCTTCACGAGCGCCGTGGGGCGCCGGCGGGGGAACTTCGAGCTGGCCGACACGGGCACGCTCTTCCTCGACGAGATCGGCGACATGAGCCTGACGGCCCAGGCCAAGGTGCTGCGCGTCCTGCAGACGGGCGAGATGACGCGGGTGGGGGGCGAGACGCCCGTGCAGGTGGACGTGCGGGTGCTGGCGGCGACGAACAAGGACCTCGAGCAGGCCTGCCGCGAGGGCACCTTCCGCGAGGATCTGTACTTCCGCCTGAACGTCGTGCCCCTGCAGACGCCGCCCCTGCGCACCCGCCGGGGGGACGTGGGCCTGCTGGCCGAGCACTTCGCCGAGCAGGTCTGCGCCGAGAACGGCTTTCGATCCAAGCCCTTCGAGGCCGAGGCGCTCCGGCGCCTGGAGGCGTTCGACTGGCCGGGCAACGTGCGCGAGCTGCGCAACATGGTGGAGCGCCTGGTGATCCTGTCGGGGGAGCAGATCACCGTCGACGACCTGCCGGCCGACCTGGCGCGGCGCAGCCGCCCGGCCCTCGGGGTGGGGGAGGACGTCTTCGAGCAGGGCTCCCTGCGCGACTTCCGGGAGGCCGCCGAGCAGGCCTTCATCTCGGCCCGCCTGGCGGCCCACGACTGGAACATCAGCCGCACCGCCGAGTCGCTCGACCTGGAGCGGACGAACCTGCACAAGAAGATCAAGGCGCTGGGCATCCGCCGCGAGGGCTGACGGGACCTCGCCGTCGCGCAGCCACCCATCCAGGCGAGACATGCAGGTCTCGCGCGGCCGCGTCACACTGCGAAAAAGCCAGCAAAATCAAGGGGCCATGGGCGTGGCCCGCTTCTTGATGAAGAGATCCGCCGTCGACGTGGCGCTCGCCACCGGCCGAAGGGGGAACGATGGGGCGTCTGCTGCTGATCTCGATGCTGCTCTGGGGGTGCGCGGGCCACGGCGTGCTCGGCTCCGAGGGGGCTGATCCCGGCGTGCTGCCCGATCTGGCGCCGCCGTCGGCCAAGCCGCAGGGGGACGGCACCTGCCGGGGCTACGTGGTCTCGAGCATCCGCGGGAAGCTGCTGGCCGAGGACGGCACGGGCTACGCGGGGGCGCGGGCCCAGCTCTGCGTGCGGGAGGGCACCTCGGACCGCCTGACGTGCCTGCGGCCGGAGGAGGCCGACGCCAACGGTGACTTCCAGGTCACGGTGCCCGACGACACCCGCTGCATCGGCGCGGCGGCCATGCGGGTGCTGGCCCCCGGCGAGCCCGCGGCCGTCAGCTACTGCACCCTCGATCTGTCGGGGGGGCCGGCCGTCACGCTGCCCGAGCCCCTGATCATCTACTCGACGCGCTCGCCCCGCAGCCTGCCGCCGGCCGATGGGAGCGACCAGCGCGCCCACACCGTCGACTTCGGCCAGGGCCTGCAGGTGGACGTCGTGCCCGGGCGGCTGTACGGCGGCAGCGGCAGCCCCTACGACGCCCTGACCGCCCGCCGGGTCGATCCGGGCTCCCCCGGTCTGTGCTTCCCCGACGCGGTGGCCGGCTTCGACGGGCTGTATGCCTTCTCCCCGGAGGCCGACGTGGACGGGGAGGGCCTGTCGCTGCGCATCGCGACCGACGAGCCGCCGCTGACGGCGGTGGCGCTCTACGTCCTCGGGGGCCTCGGCTGCACGGACGCGGCCGGCGAGCTCATCCCCGAGGCCGGCTGGATGGACTTCGGCACGGGCATCGTGGGCGATGACGGCTACATCCACGTGGGCGGCGACAGCGGCCTGCCCTGCCTGTCGTGGCTGGGCTACCGCGTCATCCGCCGCGGCGAGGATCGCGCCCCGCCGCCCCCTGGCGCGGTGCCCCCCGAGGACGAGCGGGACGATCCGCCCCTGAGCCAGATCCCGCCGGCCGGCGGCGGGGATGGCGATCCCGCCCCGCCGCCGCCCGATCCGGGCGAGGAGGACGCGCCCCCGGTGCCGCCGCCGTCGGATCCCCCGGCGGATCCGCCCGCCGATCCCCCGCCGACGGATCCGCCGCCGGCCAACCCGCCGCCGGCCAACCCCCCGGCGGGCGGCGACTGCGTGTACCCGCCGGCCGCGGGCATCAACCTGGGCGGCACCATGCCCGACGTGGAGTGGCCCGACGCGGTGGACGAGAGCGGCAACCGCGTGGGCTTCTCGCTGCGCGCCTTCCACTGCGATCCGGCCTACGAGCGCTACAGCGTGGTGGCGTTCGTGGTGTCGACGGGCTGGTGCTCGGCCTGCCCGCAGTACCTGCGCCAGGTGGCGAGCCAGGCCCAGGCCATCCGCCAGGCGGGGGGGCTGCTGGTCATCGAGGAGTCGGAGGACTCGGGCTACAACCCCATCGACAGCCCGGGCGCCGCGCGCTTCCTCGACCGCCTCATCGGCAACGCCCCCGGCCTGCGGGTCGGCGGCGGCTCGAGCCGGCCGTCCGTGCAGCTCCTCGCGCGCTCGAACATCGTGCAGGCCTACCCCGCGGCGTTCGTGGTCCGGCGCCGTGACATGCGCGTCATCGCGGAGCTGCGGTCGGCCCCGGGGGGCATGCCCATCGACCAGATCGCCGCCAACCCGGATCGCGACTGGGGCGCCGGCGCCGACGCGCCGCCGCGCTGCGGGCCCGCCGACGAGGAGCCCCAGGAGCCCAACAACAGCGCGGCCCAGGCGGGGGCCCTGGCGGCCGGCCAGTCGGTGAGCGGCGGCGTCTGCGGGGCCGACATGGACTTCTACCGCGTCAACCACGCGGGGAGCTGGACGCTGGACCTGCGCTTCCGGCACGCCGACGGCGATCTGGACGTCTACGTCTGGGACACCGCGCGCAACGCCCCGCTGCAGAACGGCAACCAGCGGGTCGGCTCCGACTCGAACACCGACAACGAGAGCTTCAGCTACCAGGGGCCGGCCACCATCGCCGTGGTGGGCTACCGGGGCGCCACGGCCCGCTACACGCTGGCGCTGACGGGGCGGTAGATCCATGAAACGCTTGCTGATTTTCGGCCTGTGCGCCGTGTGGAGCTGCGGCCCCCGCGACCTGGACGACGGCGGGGTGGTGGTGCCGACGCCCGGCATCGAGGCGGGCGGCCCGTGCGGCGGCCTGGACCACCGCGGCGCCTGCCGGGGCGACGTCGCCATCTGGTGCGACGGCGAGGTGGAGCGGCGGGTCGACTGCGCCCTCGTCGACAAGACCTGCGGCTGGGTGAACGACGAGCAGGGCTTCTACTGCGGCGGCGATCCCAACGGGGCCGCCGAGCTGGACGGGCCGGTGGACGGGTGCGCGGGCGTGGACGGCGCCGGGCGCTGCCAGGGGGCCTCGCTGCTCTGGTGCGGCGGCGGCGTCCTGCGCCGCCTCGACTGCGCGGCGGCCGGGGCGGTCTGCGCCTGGCTGGACGGGGAGGACGCCTACGCCTGCGTCCCGGAGGCCGATGGAGCGCCCCCGCCCCCCGCCGATCCGCCCGGCGCGCCGGCCCCGCCGGCCGACGAGCCGCCGGCCGACGAGCCGCCGCCCCCGGCTCCGCCCGCGGGCGACCTGCCGAGCCCTGGCGATGCCTGCGGTGACCTGGACTACCGCGGCGAGTGCCACGACGAGACGGCGTACTGGTGTGATGACGGCGTGGTGAACAGCCGCGCCTGCGGCGCCCAGGGCTGCGGCTGGGTCAACGAGCAGATCGGCTTCTACTGCGGCGGCGTGGGCGAGGGCCCGGGTGGCGACGGGGGCGGCGATCCCCCGCCGGCCCCCCCGCCCGCCGAGCCGCCCCCCGCGGAGCCGCCCGCCAGCGAGGACGACTGCGGCACCGCCGAGGAGGCCGAGACCGTCCGCCTGGCCAACGCCAGCCGCGCCCAGAGCGGCCTGCGCGCCCTGACCTGCGACGCCACCATGCGCGCCGCCGCCCGCGCCCACAGCCAGGACATGTGCGACAACGGGTACTTCTCCCACACGGGCCGCGACGGCAGCCAGCCGTGGGACCGCATGCGGCGGGCGGGGGCGCAGTTCGGCGCCGCCGGCGAGAACATCGCCTGGGGCTATGGCTCCCCCGACGCCGTCCACACGGGCTGGATGAACAGCGCTGGCCACCGGGCGAACCTGCTGGGCAACGGCTGGCGGCGCATCGCCGTGGGCTACGTGGCCTGCGGCGGCCAGCCGTACTGGACGCAGGTCTTCGCCGACTGAACCTCTGGATTTCCGAGCGGTTTCAAGTAGATTGCCGCCCCATGCGGCTCCCCGACTCCGTGCTCGTGGCCTTCCTCTGGCGGTACGTCTGCCACGCCGTGATGATCGGCCTCGCCCTGCTCAACGAGGCGCGGCCGGCGCCCTCCCTGCCCGACGTCATGCTCGACCTGGTGCCGCGCGTCGACTGGATCGCCCAGCACAACTACCACCTCTGGCTCGTGTGCTATCTGCCGCCCGCCCTGTGGCTCTGGCGGCAGGACCGCGCGGCGTTCGTGCACTTCCTCTACGTGGGCGGGGTCTTGAGCCTGCTGCGGGGCCTGACGGTGGGGCTGACCGGCCTGGGGCCGGTGGAGGGCCCCGATCTGAACGCCGGGGTGGACGGCGCGACGCTCTGGCAGGCCTGGCTGGCCCTCGTCAACCCGGTCGAGGCCCTGATGGGGGACGCCCCCCACGTACACCTCACCAAGGATCTGTTCTTCTCCGGCCACACGGCGACCACGTTTCTGCTCTGGTTGTATTGCCGTGGGCGCCCGGTGCTCGGCTGGATCACACTCGTGGCTCACGTTTTCATCGTGAGTGTGGTATTCGCCGCGCGTTTGCACTACACGGTCGACGTAATCGGGGCCTGGGCCATCACGTACAGCCTGCATGGGCTGGCCGTGCGGCGCTGGCCGCCCGGACCGTCGCGTTCGAAGAGGTGATGCATGGCTCGGATTCGAGCGATCACGGCCGATGAGGTTCGGCCGCTGCGGCAGCGGATCCTGCGGCCGCACCAGCGAGAGAGCGCGCTGGTGTACGCCGGAGACGCCGCGCCTGACACGCTGCATGCGGGGGCTTTCGAGGACGGGGAGCTGGTGGGCATCGCCAGCATCTTCCTGGAGCCGCCTGAGTACAACGTGACCCACCCGGCGGCCTGGCGGCTGCGCGGCATGGCCACGCTGCCGGAGTACCGCGGCAAGGGGCTGGGGCGCCTGCTCCTGACCGCCTGCCTGCGGCACGCCTCCGCCGAGGGCGGTCGGCTGGCCTGGTGCAACGCCCGCGTGTCGGCCATCGGCTTCTACCGGCGGCTGGGCTTCGAGCAGCTCGGCGCCGTGTTCGAGCTGCCGGCCATCGGCCCCCATGTGCTGATGGAGCGCCCCCTCCAGGGCTTCTCGGCGGCCGACCGCGTCTTCATGCAGGGCTGACCGCGCGGCCTACCGCAGATACTCCCGGGCCAGGCGGCCCAGCGTGCGGGCCCCGCCCGCGCCCAGCCGCACCACCAGCGCGTCGGCCTGGGTGCGGACGTCCTCGATGGGCCCACCCCCCTGCGTGCGCACGGCGCGGGCGATGCCGGCGTCCACCTGGTCGTGGACGAGGCGCCCGTAGAACGGCACGTCCAGCACGTCCAGGCTGCCCACCACCAGATCGTGCACGTCGACGCGGACGGCCCCCGGGGCCCAGCCCCCGGAGACGCCGAGCTGCACGTTGAGGTGCTCGGCGCCGTCCAGGTACGGGGCCGTGAACCGCAGCCGCAGCACGCCGCCCGCCACCTGCGCGTCCACCAGCACATGGTCGAGATCCACGGCGCGCAGGCGGAGCCCCTGCAAAAAGCCCATGGGATCAGGCACTTCCGTGAGGGCGGCGAGGGCCTGCTGGCGGCCCTGCTCCAGCAGCGCGCGGACCTCGGGGTGCTTGAGGGCCCGCTGGGCGATGTAGGTGAGCTCGGGGTCGTGCAGGCGCAGGACGCGGTCCCCCTCGGCCTGCTCGGCCTTCAGGGCGAGGTCCTGCACCGTGCGCGGGTCGCGGCTCACGGGGGCCACGGCGAGGGGCTCGGGCACGGCCAGGTTCTCCCGCACGGCGCGGATCTGGCGCCACGTCAGGAACACCACCACGGCGGCGAGGAGGAGGGTGCCGAGGCAGCCCCACTTCAGGATGCGCTTGAGGCGTTGCATCGGCCCAGCGTACCGAAGCACGACTTCGACGTCAGTCCCCTGGCGCCGATGTCATGGGGTCGATTGTCCCCACCGCGCCGAGGGCGCTTCGCAGGCCGATCCACCGTGCCGATCCGACCGCCTGAAGCTGGCACGCACATTGCGTAGAGCGGCCCGCGTTGCAGTTTGCCCGGAGGGTCCCCATGGCTAGCGCTCGGGTCGAAGAAGTGGACGTGGTCGGCATGTACCTCTCTCGCATCGGGCAGGCGCGCCTGCTCGACCGCGAGAAGGAGGTCGAGATCTCCATGGCGATCGAGGCGGCCCGCGCCGAGGTCCTCGACGCCCTGCTCGCGCACGAGATCGGCGTGAAGGCGTTCATCGCGCTGCCCGGCGAGATCAGCAAGGGCCGCCCGGCCCGGCAGATCCTCGACAGCGGGGGGCGCGACGATCCCGCCGCGGTGGATCAGCTCAAGCAGGCCGCCCGCAAGCTCGGCACGCTCCAGAAGGCGCGGGGCAAGGTGGGGCGCGGCGGCAAGGTCCGCGACGTGGACGCGGATCTGCGGGCCACCGCCATCGAGATGAACCTGCAGTGGCGCACGGTGGACGGCATCGCCGACCAGCTCGCCGCCCAGCGCGACGATCTGCGCACCTGGCACCGCTTCGTGGCCGAGACCGAGGGCGTGGCCCAGGAGCGCGCGCTGCGCCAGGTCGCCCGCCTGGAGGAGCGCCTCGGCATCGACTTCGAGTCCCTCAACGAGATGGTGGGGCGCGTCCGCCAGGCCCAGCGCAAGCTGTGCCGCCAGAAGGACCGGATGATCGTCGCCAACCTGCGCCTGGTGGTGAGCATCGCCAAGCGCTACCGCGGCCGCGGCCTGCCCCTCGCCGACCTGCTGCAGGAGGGCAACCTGGGCCTGATGCGTGCGGTGGAGAAGTTCGAGTACCAGCGCGGCCACAAGTTCAGCACCTACGCGACCTGGTGGATCCGCCAGGCCATCACCCGCTCCATCGCCGATCACGGCCGCACGGTGCGGCTGCCCGTCCACCAGCACGACCTCATCACCAAGATCCGCGCCGTGGGCCGGGTGATCGAGGCCGAGCGGGGCGAGCCGGCGACGGTCGAGGAGATCGCCGAGCGCCTGGAGATGGACCCGGTGAAGGTCCAGGAGACGCTGGATCTGGGTCGCGTGCCCCTCTCGCTGGACCACCCGGTGGGCGAGGATGACGCCACCCTGGGCGACTTCATCGAGGCCGAGGACATCGAGACCCCCACCGATCGCGCCAGCCACCGGCTGCTGCGCGACGCCGCCGCCGAGGCCCTCGACAGCCTCAGCCCGCGCGAGTCGCGGGTGCTGCGCCTGCGCTTCGGCATCGGGGTGCGGCAGGGCTACACGCTGGAGGAGGTGGGCGAGGTCTTCGACCTGACCCGCGAGCGCATCCGCCAGATCCAGGCCCAGGCCCTGCGGGCGCTGCGGCACTCCCCCCGCGCCGAGGCCCTCAAGGACCACTTCGAGGAGAGCGCCTGATCGTCAGGCGGCGCGGCCCGGCTCGAAGGCCCGGATGGCCGCGACGACCTCGTCCTGCTCGGCCTCGGTGAGGGTGGGGAAGAGGGGCAGCGCGAACGACGCGCGGTCCGCCACCCAGGCGCCGGGGCAGTCCTCGGCGCACAACCCCATGGATTCCCGATAGAAATCCAGCATGTGCACGGCGTGGGTGCCGGGCCGCGTCTCGATGCCGAGGGCGCCGAGGTGCGCCATGAGCCGGTTGCGGCCGGCGTGCAGGGCGTCGACGTGGGCGAGGTCGGGGGCCTGGGGGCGGTAGAGGCAGACGTAGGCCTGCCAGCCGTGGACGCCGCCCGCGGGCTCGGCGGGCAGGCCCAGCCAGTCGACGTCGGCGAGCAAGGCGTTGTAGCGCGCGGCCAGGGCGGCGCGGCGCGCGTGCAGGCGGGCGGCCTTGGCCATCTGCGTCACGCCGAGGGCCCCCTGGAAGTCGGTCATCCGGTAGTTGAAGCCGAGGTGGGGGAAGTCGCCCATGAGGAAGGGCGCGCGGCCCGGCACGCCCACGCCGCCGTGGCTGCGCTGGGCGCGGAGGCGGGCGTCCACCGCGGGATCGGCGGCCAGGACCATGCCGCCCTCGCCCGTCGTCACGGCCTTGCGGGGGTGGAAGCTGAAGACCCCGGCGTCACCGAAGGTGCCCACATGGCGGCCGCCGACGCGGGCGTCGAGGCCGCAGGCGGCGTCCTCGACGACGAGGGCCCCGGGGGCCAGGGCGGCGACGGCGTCCAGATCGGCGGGCAGGCCGAAGAGGTGGACGGGCATCACCGCCTTCACGCCGCCGCGGGCCGCGCGCGCCAGGGCGTCGGGGGCCAGGTTGAAGGTGGCCACGTCCACGTCCGCGAAGACGGGGGTGGCGCCGCAGTACAAGACGGCGTTGGCGGTGGCGACCCAGGTGAGGGCGGGCACCACCACGCGGTCGCCGGGGCCCACGCCGAGGGCGGCCAGGGCCAGGTGCAGGCCGGTGGTGGCCGAGCTGCACGCGGCGGCCCGGGGCGCGCCGGTGTAGGCGGCGAAGGCGGCCTCGAAGGCGGCGACGTGGGGCCCCTGGACCACCCAGCCCGTCTCCAGCGGGGCGAGCAGGGCGGCGCGGTCGTCGTCGTCGAAGACGGGGCGGGCGAGGGGGATGCGGGGGCCGCTCACTTCGACGCCTCCACGGCCTCGAGGGCCTGCTTCAGGGCTTGATCCAGATCCTCGTCGCCCTGGCCCACCAGGCGGCGCAGCGCGGGGCCGGCCTCGCGGGCCTTGTCGCCCAGGGCGCCCAGGGCGTCGGCGGCGGCGGTCTTCACCTTGCTGCTGCCGCTGGAGAGGGCGTCCATCACGGCGGGCAGGGCGTCGGCGGCGCGGGCGCCCAGGCCCTTGATGGCCGCGAGGGCGGCCAGCGCGACCTCCTCGGCGTCGTCGGAGACGGCGGCCATCAGCGGCTTGAGGACGGCGCCGATGTCGTCGAGCAGCGCGCCCAGCACGCCCAGGGCGGCGGCCGCGGCGGCCCGCACGCTCGCGTCGGCGTCCTTCAGCTTGCCCTCCATCAGCGGCAGCAGCCGGGCGGCGTCCTCCTTGCCCACCACGGCCCCCAGCGCCATCAGCGCGGCGGCGCGCACGGCCCCGGCGGGATCGTCCATCGCCTTCTGCAGGCTGGGCAGCGCCACGCGATCCCCCAGCCAGCCCAGGCCCTCGGCCGCGGCCCGGCGGACCTGCACGTCGGCGTCGGTCAGGACGGCCCGCAGCGCCTGGTTCACCCGATCCGCCTGGCCCGAGGCCTTGCCCACCACGGCCAGGGTCGCGACGGCGGCCTCGCGGACGGTCGCCTCCGGATCTTTCAATGTTTCCAGGAGGATGGGCGTGATGGACCGGGCCAGATCCCCGCCATCGCCGGCCAGCAGCCGCACCGCGCGCAGGGCGATCCAGCGCACTTCGGTCTCCGCGCCGGGGAGCGTCTCCTCCAGGATCTCCTTGAGCACCGGGGCCACCTCGGCGGGCGTCCCCTCGACCCAGCTCCGCAGGATCTCCTCGGCCTGGCTGCGGGCGGCCTCGGGCAGGCGGGTGTTGCCGAGCAGGACCATGAGGCCGCGCAGCGAGGCGGGGTGCTCGCTGTCGAGGGCGGTGATGGCCTGGCGCGACCAGAGGCGGACGGCCATGTCGGCGTCATCGATGTGGGCGGCGAGGGCCTGCACGGCCCCCTTCGCGTCCGGGCCGATGCGGCCGAGCGCGCGGGCGGCGGCGGCGCGGACCTCGGCGGCCTGGTCGCCCAGCCGCGCCTGCAGCAGGGGGACGGCGCTCGCGGCGGCGGCCCGGGCGTGGCCCAGCAGGTTCGCGGCGGCCACCTTCACGGGCGTGGGGCCGTCGGTCAGGACGCGGCCGAGGGCGTCTGTCAGCGCCCCCATCGCCACGCCCGCCCGGGCGAGCTGGTCGAGGGCGTTCAGGGCCGCGAGCTGCACCCGCGTCTCGGGGTGGTCGAGGGCCTCGCCCAGCGCCTTCACGGCCCGCCCGGCCTCCTGGCCCATGCGGCCGAGGGCGGCGGCGGCGGCGATGCGGGTGGTCGGATCGCCGGTGCGGACCTCGCGCTCGAGCCGCGCGACCGGGTCCTCCGCGGCGGCGTCGGGGGCCGGGGCGGGGGCCTCGTTCGGGCGATCGCAGGCCGAAAACAGCAAGCAGATCAACAGGGTGTATCGCATTCGACCTCCGGGTGGGCCCGGTCGGGGGAGAAGAAGTCGTCGGCGTGCACGAAGCGGAAGCCCGCCGCCTCGGCGAAGCCGCGATCCGTGTCGAGATCGCCCACCATCAGGCAACGGGCCGGGTCGAGCTGGTAGCGCTCGATGAACAGGACGCCGATGCCCGGCATGGGCTTGCGACAGTAGCACGCCGGGGCGCGGCCGGCGGGGTGGGGGCAGATCTCGGCCTCGATGTCGACGCCGAGGAGGGCGTTCGTCCGGGCGATGCAGGCCAGGGCCGCCTCCTCGGTGAGGTGCCCGGCGGCGACGCCGCTCTGGTTCGAGATGCCCAGCAGGCGGAAGCCCGCGTCGCGGTAGCGGCGCAGCACCTCGGCGCGGCCGGGGAGCACGACCACGTCGTCGGGGTGGCGGGGGTAGAGCTCGCCGCTGGCGGTGGTGCGCAGGGTGCCGTCGTAGTCCAGCACGAGGGCGCGGCCCGTCCAGGTGGGGTCGAGGACGCGGCGGTAGGGGACGCGCTGCACGCTGGCGAAGCCCTCGCCGCGGATGGGGGCCTCGAACTCGCGCTCGTAGCGCGTCAGGACGGCCGGCGGGAAGATGTTGGGGGTGGTGTCGCTCTTGAGCTCCGCGGGGCCGAGCAGGTGGCCGTGCACGTCGAGCAGGCGGCGCGCGGCGTGGAAGGCGGCGGCCTCGGCGGGGGTGTCCAGCCAGACGGCGCGCACCGGGAGGCCCGCGTCGGCGGCGGCCGCGAGGATGGACGCCCGGCTGCGGCGCGTGCCGTAGGTGTTGTCGAGGACGAAGCGGCGCGCCCCCTCGGCGACGGCCTCGCGGAACGGGACGAGCAGCCCGTCCAGGCTGCCGCCGCGCTCGTCGCGGTTGAGGCGCACGTAGCCGCGGGCCTCGAAGGGGCGGACCCGGCTCGACTTGCCCGCGGCGGGCGTCCCCAGGATGAGGGCGACGTCGCCGGGATCGGCGGCGGGGGCGCGGGGGCCGCCGGGCACGCGGGCCGAGAGGGTGGCGAGGTCGTCGGTGGTGAGCCGCAGGCGCAGGGCGGTGGCCATGTCGTCGACGCGCTCGACGCTGCGGGCGCCGGGGATGGCGAAGACGTGGGGGCCGGCCTGCAGCAGCCAGGCGAGGGCGACGGCCCCGGGGGAGGCGCCGTGGCGGTCGGCGACCTGCCGGAACGCGGCGTCGGCCAGCAGGCGCTCCACCCGCCGGTAGCCGCCGAGGGGGCTGTGGGCGATGAACGCCAGGCCCGCGTCGCGACAGAAATCCACCGTCTTTTCAAAATGTTGAGGCTCGACGGCGCTCAGCGGGTTCTGCACGCTGACGAAGGGCGCGCGCCCGCAGGCCAGGGCGATCTGGTCGGCGGTGACGTTGCAGAGGCCCAGGTGGCGCACGAGGCCAGCGCGCCGGAGCTCGGCCAGGGCGTCGACGCTCTCGGCCAGAGGCACGCGGCCATCGACGGCGTGGAGCTGGTAGAGATCGAGCCGCTCGACGCCCAGGGCGCGCAGGCTGGCCTCGCAGGCGGCCTTCAGGCTCTCGGGCCGGCCGTCGGGCAGCCAGCGGGTGCCCTGGCGCCGCAGGCCGCCCTTGGTGGCGACGATGACGTCTTCGCGGTCGCCCGGCCACGAGGCGAGGGCCCGGCGGACGAGGGCCTCGCCGTGGCCGACGTCATCCTCGCCGAGGGCGTAGACGTTCGCGGTGTCGAGCCAGCCCAGCCCGGCGTCGAAGGCCGCGTGCAGCACCCGGATGGCCGCCGCCTCGTCGGGGCGGCCCTCGGTGGAGAGCCGCATGGCGCCGAGGCCGATGGGCGAGAGCCAGAGGCGGTCGTCGGCGGGCCCGACGGGGCGCCAGGGCAGCAGGGCGCCGCGGGTGGGGGCCGCCGCCGGCGCCGCGTCGAAGAGATCCCAGAGGGCGTCCTGGTCCCAGTCGGCGCGGGGGGCGCGGGGCAGGGGGCGGCCGGCGACGTTCACCAGCGTCCAGCCCGCGTCGAGGCGCCGGGCCTCCACCTCGGTGCAGACGAGCACCTCGCGGCGGCCGCCGATGCGGGTGGCCTCCCGCAGGGCCAGCCACGCGTCGCCGGCGCAAAGGGCGTCGATGAGGGCCCGGGTGAAGCGGTCGGGCGCGGCCGTCCGGGCGCGCGGGGCGTCGCTCAGGTAGCGGCCGACGGCGGTGACGGGCAGCTCGAAGGCGACGGCCAGCTCGCCGTTGCCCAGGGGGGGCGACGTCGCCGCCTGGATGCGCGCGATGTGCCCGGCATACAAGGCTTTTTGCTCGGCAAGCCGCGTCGCGCGCTGGGCGTCGACGGCCCGGCGGAGCATCGGCGAGAGCGTCACGGCACCGCGTCGTCGTCGTCCGCCAGGCCCAGGTGGGCCTCCACGCGGGCGAGCCGCTCGCTCAGCTCGGTGATCTGCCGCTGCAGGCGGGTGAAGGCCTCCAGGCCGGGCACGACGTGCTTGAGGCGGTCATCGACGCGGCGCTGGATCTCCTCCAGGGCCTGCGTGTTCTGCTCCACCCAGCCGCGGATCTGCTCGCGGGTGGTGTCGGCCCGCTCCTCGCCGCTCTTGATGAGGCGGTTGACGGACTCCTCGACGCTCGAGCGGATCTGGTGCACCGGCTCGGCGATGCGGCGCTGGATGAGGGTGCGCAGGGCGGGCAGCGGGCGCGACCGGCGGCCCCCGCGCTTCTCCTCCTCCACCAGGATCTGGGCCAGCGTCACCGCGGTGATGTCGGCCTTGGTCTGGTTGTCGATGATGCGGAGGTCCTCGCCCTCCTGCAGCATCAGCGCGAGCTCCTCCAGCGTCACGTACCGGCTGGCCGCCGTGTCGTAGAGCTTGCGGTTGGCGTATCGCTTGATCAGCCGACCGCCCGGAGTGTCCGACACGCCTTCCTCCTCGCGCTGGAGTCCGGACGATCACGGGGGACCGGGGCGTTGTCAACTGCCAGGGCCGCGGCGGGCCCTCGGGGCCCTTGCCGCGCGTCGGGCGAAGTGCAACCATCGAACCCCGTTTCGAGCTGCCCGAGGATCCATGCTCGTCCAGTGCCCGCAGTGCAGCGCGGCCTACGAGTTCCCGGCCGAGCGCCTGCCTCCGGGCGGGCTGCGGGCCAAGTGTGCGCGCTGCGGCTGCGTCATGCGGGTCCGCCCGCCGGCCGCCGACGGCCGCGCCCAGGTGGAGGCCAGCCCCAAGCTGACGCGCCGCCCCGGGCGTGCGCTGGAGGGTGCCGCGGCGGGCACGGCGCGGCGGTCGGAGAACCGGTCGGTGCCCCCGCCGGAGGTCTTCGACACCACCCGCCCGGCGACCAGCGACGAGGATGACGAGCCGTCGATCATCATCGACATGACGCAGCTCAACACCGCGGGCGAGGTGGCGCCCGAGGCCCCCGAGGCCCCGGCCCCGGCCCCGTCCATCGAGGCGACGGCGCTGACGGCGGCCCCCCCGGCGGCGGCCTTCGCGCCCTTCCACGCCGACGCCCCCGATCCCCGGCGGCGCGTGCGGGCCGAGTCGTTCCCCATCGACAGCCCCGTCGATCCCGAGCTCGTCGCCTCGCTGCGGACGGGCCCCCGGGCGCGGACGATCGTGGCCTTCGTGGCCCTGCTCGCCGTGGGCTTCGCCGTCTTCGTGGCCTGGCGCAACGACTTCGGGCCCATCTGGCAGAACCCGGGGGCGGCCATCCGCCACGCGTTCGGCCAGCCGGCCGAGGCGGGGCCCGCGCCCCTCGATCCCGTCGTGCAGAACGCCACCCTGGGCGAGCTGGTCATCCGCCGCATCGAGCTGAGCTGGGTGGACCGGCAGGCCGTGCTGGTGCACGGGGTGGTGGTCAACGAGTCCGACCGCATCCAGCGGGCCATCGGCATCGAGGTCGCGGTCATGGAGGCGGGCCTGGCGCTGCGCAGCCGCGTCGTGCCCTGCTGCGCCGACATGACGCCCGAGGAAGCCCGCAAGATCGCTCGGGATCCGCGCAACCCGCACTTCGACGAGGACCAGGCGCCCGGGGACGTGGCCCTCACCCCGGGCGAGAGCCGGACGTTCGCGGTGGTGCTGCGCGACCTCTCGGCCGCCAGCCGCGACGACGTGCAGCCGAGGGCCCGCATCCGCTACTCCGAGGCCGACCGGGTGACGGTTGAGCGCTGAGCGCTACGCGCCGGGGCGCTTCCTGCGCCGGATGGGCGCGGTCTCCGAGCCGGCCATGCGCGACGCCCTCTGGCGTGAGTGCCTCACCACCATCGACGCCGACCACGCCGTCACGCTGCTGGAGGCCCTGTTCGTCGACCTGGATCGGGGCGACGTGGACGCCCGCCTGGCCTGGCTGTCGCTGCTGCGCGTGGGGGAGAGCCTGCGCGGTGGGCGGCTGGGCCTCGACATCTACGTCGCGGCGCGGGTGCGCGGGGCGACGCGGGTGCAGGGCCTCTTCGTCGAGCCGCCGCCGGCCCGCCAGCCCGGCCCCGAGACGGGCCTGCGCGCGCCGCTGGATCCCGAGCGCGAGGTGACGCTGGGGGAGCGGCGGGCCTGGGCGCGCCGGCCCGATCGGGCCACCCTCGAGCGGCTGATGGCCGACACCGACCCGGGCGTCGTGCGCAACATCCTGGGCAACCCGCGGCTCACCGAGGCCGACGTGGTGCGCATCGCCAGCCGGCGGCCGACGACGGCGGCGGTGCTGCTGGAGATCTTCCAGCACCCGCGCTGGGGCCGCCGCCTGCAGGTGGTCGAGGCCCTGGTCTTCAACCCCTACACCCCCGTCGACCTCGCCTGCGGCCTGGTGGCCTGGCTCGACGCCAGCGTCGCCCGGCAGGTGGCCCACAGCCCCAGCGTGCACGCCCTGGTGCGCGAGGAGGCCCGGCGGCGCGAGGGGCGCTCCCGGGAAGAGGCCGCCGAGATCGAGCTGGAGTAGCGCGGTCACACGGGCGTGAACCCGGGGTCACGGCCGACGCGGACGGCGCGGCCGTCGGGGGACGGCACGGCGCCTGCGATGGAGACGGTCATCCACAGAGGAGGCCGTCATGACCCGCAAGTATCTGTTCGCTCTCGTCTTCTTCGCTCTCGCCGCCTGCGATGACGGGGCCCTCGGCGGCGCCGAGGGGTACGACGGGGCCGACGACTCGCCCGACACCGAGCGCTACCAGCACCACCCCGTCAACGCGTTCGTCGACGCCAGCGAGGACCACCTGGTCACCTTCGCCGCCGACGTCGACACCGGCAGCTACACCCTGATGCGGTCGAGCCTGGCCCGGGGCACGCTGCCGCCCGCCGACAGCGTGCGGGTGGAGGAGTACCTGAACTTCTTCGACTACCGCGACGCGCCGCCCGCCGACGACCAGACGCCGTTCGCCGTGCACCTGGAGGCCGCCCCCAGCCACTTCGGCGCCGGCCTGCACCTGCTGCGGGTGGGCATCAAGGGCTACGAGGTCCTGGCGGAGGAGCGGCCGGCGGCCAACCTCGTCTTCCTGGTGGACGTCTCGGGCTCGATGAACGACACGAACAAGCTGCCCCTCGTGCGCTACGCCCTGCGGCGGCTGACCGAGACGCTGCGCCCCGACGACACCATCGGCATGGTCGTCTACGCCGGCAGCGTGGGCACCGTCCTGGCGCCCACCCCGGTGCGCGAGCGCGACACCATCCTGGCGGCCATCGACCAGCTCCGGGCGGGCGGCAGCACCAACGGCGAGGGGGGCATCCGGGCAGCCTACGCCCTCGCCGAGGCTGCCGCCCGCCCCGGCTCGGTCAACCGCGTCATCCTGTGCAGCGACGGCGACTTCAACGTCGGCGCCACCGGCGAGACGCTGCTGGCGCTGATCGACGAGTACCGCCAGCGCGACGTGACGCTCTCGGTCTTCGGCTTCGGCCGCGGCAACTACAACGACCGCGACATGGAGCAGCTCGCCGACCGCGGCAACGGCAACTACGCCTACATCGACCGGGAGGCCGAGGCCGAGCGCGTCCTCGTGCGCCGCGTCACCGGCACCCTGCTGACCATCGCCAAGGACGTGAAGATCCAGGTCGACCTCAACCCCGACCTGGTCGCCCGCTACCGGCTCATCGGCTACGAGAACCGCGACATCGCCGACGACGACTTCCGCGACGACGCCGTGGACGCCGGCGAGATCGGCGCCGGCCACACCGTCACCGCCCTCATCGAGGCCGAGCTGGTGGACGGCTTCGCCGAGAGCGACGCGCCCCTCGCCACGGCCACCCTGCGCTGGAAGGACCCGGCGGCCAGCGACCGGGTCGGCGAGCTGAGCGTCGACCTCCGCGGCCGCGACGTCGTGAGCGACTTCGTGGAGGCCAGCCGAGCCCTGCGCTTCGGGGCCGCCGTCGCCGAGTTCGCCGAGATCCTGCGGGAGAGCCCCCACAGCGAAGGGCGCCGTCTCGCCGAGGTCGAGGCCCTGGCCGCCCGCGCCGCCGTCGAGGGTGACGCCGACCAGGCCGAGCTCATCCGGCTGGTGGGCCTCGCGGCGGGGATGTAGGTGACTCCACGCCCCGGAGCCTTCTGAGACTGGATCCTTGAGTCGCGCCGTCCTCGACCGGACGACCCTTCAGACAGCCCGGGCGGGTCAGCTGCGTCCTGCCAGCGGGTGGCATCGCGTCCAAGTTGCTCATCTCCCACCCGCAGGCATCGAACACGTCGTCGCGTCGGCGAAGAATGTTCCTGATTTCAACAGTCTACCCGAGTTGCTGTTGCCCCTGAGCGCCACATCCGTCGCCGGCCACAGCCCGTCCGCCTGTTCCCTGGCTTCCGACTGAGTCGGTACGGTTCAGTCATCTGCCCAACAGTCGGGATTCCAGGTTGGCAAATGGGACCAGATAGTAGGGCAGCCAGAGAATCCCCTCAGCGTGCCCTTCGGCATCGACCGCAAGGAGGTGTTCCAGATCTACCCTCGCTGACGCAGCGGCATCGAGAGCGCGTATCCAGTTGACATCTCTGAACCGGTCGCGATCGCAGGCGAACAACATGGACGCGAGGGCCACGAGTTCGAAACTCCTCGCGGGGCGTCTGTCGAGAGTCCGAACCCTCGCCGCCACATCATGACATATACCGTAGGATGTCTCGACAAGACGGGCTTGAGCATATCGGGCAAGTGAAGGATCCCTGGTTGCGAGCTTCTCCCAGTGCAGGATGGTTGCTGAAAGATCATCTGAAGGCGGAGACCGGAGGTAGCTGTAGGCGGCAGCTGACTTGCCGAGCAGACCATCGACGGCGTGAACGGCCTCGCCCGTCATGCTGCCGAGGGAGAGTCCGGTTCGGGCAAGCAGCGCTCTCTCAAAGGCATCGAATGGCCGAGCGAAGTCGGGTGCCTTGCTGTTCTCACGAAGCACAGTCTCGGCGGCGAGTCGGGCTTTGGCGAGCTGCATGGGACCTCCCAGCGCAACGCACCGAGCCAGATACGAGGCCCTGAGCGACGGTGTCCGCAGGACCTCCAAGGTCACTACATCGTCCGCTTTCAGCTCAGCGCAGGTGGCCACCGCCCGATGAGACGCAACTCGCACAAGCTGTGCGGATCCAACGCCTGGGGCAAGTACCACTGAGGCGAACCAGATGGCGAATGTGATTCCATTTGTCATGACCGTGCTCCTCGGGTGTGCCTGGTCGAATGGGTTCAGCTTGCGCGCATGCTGCATCCCGGGATAGCCCCAATCCTGCCGCCATGGTCCCCAGTCTTGCCCATTCATGTCCCAGAAGTCGGAAGCAATCTCGGCATCGGTAAGCTGCTCTAGATCGTAGCGCTGGAGAGGGGGCAGCTCTGGGTGCCGCCGACGCAGAGCCCGACCTCCTGGGTACCCGCCGGGCCGGGGTAGCAGTCTCGGCTGGCACCCGGCGTAACTGTGCAGTCAGTGCCCGGGAGATCGTCGACCTGCCCGTCGCAGTCGTTGTCAGCCTGATCGCAGATCTCGATGGTCGGGAGCACCTGACCGCTGCAGGGACCCCAGCCCGTCGACGCGTCGCATGCCTGGGTGCCGTCGACGCAGACGCCGACCTCTCGCGTCGCCGCGGGCCCCTGATAGCAGGCGCGGGTCAGCGACCCGGCGTCGCCGAAGGTGATGTTGTCGGTGTAGCCATCGCAGTCGTCGTCCTCGCCGTTGCAGATCTCGGCACCGCTGGCGGGGAGCAGCGTCGGCTCACAGGAGAATGCCCCCTCGATGCAGACGAGCCGACCCACCCCACACCGGCCAGGCAGGCCGGTGTCGCAGGCCGCATCACCGCCGTCGACGTCCCCCTCGTCGGTGAGACCATCGCAGTCGTCATCCCCGCCGTTGCACAGCTCGGTCAGTGGAACCAGCGGCTCACAGACCGGTCGACCGCCGGGCACGCAGGCCGTCACGCCAGACCGCTCACAGGTGGGCAGCCGCAACGTGCACACCAGCCCCGCTTCGGTGCCCTCATCCACCTGTCGGTCGCAATCGTTGTCGACGAGATCACAGCGTTCGGTCGCGCCCAGGTACGTCAGCGGATCCTGGTCATCGCAGTCAGGCCCGGCAAGACACCCCAGACCGTAGCCATCGCCGTCGCGATCGGTGCAGAAGCGGTCGTCAGCCGGCGGGTCGGCCCCTACCGGGGGGGGGGGGAAGCATCCGAGCCGGCCAGGACGTTCGTACCCAGCTGGAGATCGCAGCCACCCACCCCGAAGAGCATGACAAGCCCCACCCGCCCTGCCCACCGACCAGATACTTCATGCATGCAACTCTGCTCCTTGCGATGCCCGTCGCCTTCGATCACCGTCGTGGCTGAAGGAACGGAAGTCAATCGAGGAAGCCGCCGGTTATGAACATTTTCAAGAACATGCATGAAGTCGAGGGGTTGAAGGACCAGCGAAAGACGGGCCTGCCGGAGGGGTGGTCCGTGGGCCGGGGCCCGTGGGGGCGCGTTGCTGCGGTTCTGGTGCTGATGGCGACGCCGGCCTGGGCCCACCCGCCGGTGTGCAAGATGCCCTGTCGAGCGCCGTGCGCGAACCACGAGTCTCCCGCCGACGGCGCGGCCGTTCTTGAGTTGACCGTCGGCCTGGCGACCCGCTACGTCGGCGTCGGGGCCGCCGGGCAGCCGGCTCGGGAGGTCGAGGTGGCGCCCCTGGTGGCGCTGACGCCCGCGCTGGAGTGGCGATTTGGCCGGAGGCTCTTCGCGGGTCTGGAGGTGGGCTTCGCGTCGACCGAGGATCCGACGAGCGTCAGCGGGCGGCGCTCCATCACGCTGCCCGGGGTGCGGGGGCGGATGACCTTCAGCGTGGCGCGCCACCTGGAGGCCGACGCGGTGTTCGGCGCCGGCGTCGCCTTCTGGGCCGGCGAGGGTGGCCCGATTCTGGTCGGGTGGACCCGGCGGATGGCCTTCGGTGGGGCCTACGAGGTGGCCGAGGATCTCTGGGCGCAGCTGCACCTGGGATCGTCGGTGGTGGTGGCCGGGCCGGCGGGCAAGGGGCTGCTGAGCGGTGAGTACACCGTCCAGCAGCCGGTCGGGGTCTCGGGGCTCACCGTGACGATGGGGGTGCGGTCGGGGTGGTAGGCGCGGCGTGGCGGTCCGCTCCGCCCACCCATCGGCGTTGACGCCCGGGGCGGTGCGGTCGATGCTGCCTGTTCATGCCCGCGTTCTTCCCCCGTCCTGCCCTGCTGACGCACATCCCGGCGGGGGCGCATGCCGTCATCGAGGCGAGCGCCGGGACGGGAAAGACCTTTACGATCGAGCACCTGGTCGTCGATCGCCTGCTGAGTGGCGAGGCGAGCCTGGAGCAGATCCTGGTCGTGACGTTCACCGAGAAGGCGACGGGCGAGCTCAAGACGCGCATCCGGGATCTGGTCACGCGGGTGCTGGAGACGCCCGAGGGCGACGCGCCGGCGGAGGGGCCGTGCTGGGTGGTGGACGGGCCGGCGCGGGTGCGGCTGACGGACGCGCTCTTCACCTTCGATCGGGCGCCGATCTTCACCATCCATGGCTTCTGTCATCGGGTGCTCTTCGATCTGGCCTTCGAGAGCGGGCACCTCTTCGACTTCGAGGTGGTGGACGGGACGCGGGCGTTCAACCGGGCCTTCCGGGAGTGCCTGCGCACGGTCTTCACGGTCGACGCGAGCCACCGCGGGCAGCTGCGCGCGTGGCTGGACGACGGCCGCGACGAGGCCGGGCTGGAGCGCCTGCTCTTCCAGGCGTACCGGCAGCGCTACCTGGACGGGCTGGAGTCGGTGGACGACGCCCTGCCGCGCTTGCTGGGGCGGCTGGCGGTCGACTTCTCGGCGGCGTCCATCGCCACGGATCTGGAGGGGGTGGCGCTGCAGCAGGCCGCCGTCGAGGGGGCGTTGCAGGTCGTCCACCAGATCCAGGCGGCGCTGGACGCGGATCTGGCCGACGGGGATCGCCTGGCGGCGGTGACGAGCCTGCCGCTGGAGCACCTGCTGCGCCCGCGGCGCACGGCCCCCCACGGCAAGCGGCGCTTCCCCGACGAGCTGGCCGCCTCCACCCGGCGCGTGCTGGACGTGCTGCAGCAGCTTCGTACGCTGCGCGCCATGGCCGCCTCCATCGAGCGGGCCGTGGTCGACGCCTTCCTGCCCGTCGTGCTCGATCGCCTGGCGGCCTTCAAGCGCCAGGAGGGCCTGCTGGACTACGACGATCTGCTGGAGCGCGTGCAGACGTCGCTGGCGGGCCCGGACGGGCCGGCCCTGGCCCAGACGCTGCGCGGCCGCTACCGGCTGGCCCTCATCGACGAGTTCCAGGACACCGATGATCGGCAGTGGGACATCTTCCGGCGGGTGTTCGTGGAGTCGGACGCCGGCCACCGGCTGTATGTCATCGGCGATCCCAAGCAGGCCATCTACGGCTTCCGCGGCGCGGACGTGCACACCTACCTGGTGGCCCGCGATGAGCTGGAGGCCAGCGGCGCCCCGCGGCTGGCGCTCGACACGGCCTATCGCCACTCGCCGGCGCTGACCGACGCGCTGAACCTCGTCCTGGAGCAGGGGCGCGATCCCCTCTTCTCGGGGGCCATCCGCTACGAGGTGCCCGTGCGCTGCGGGCGGCCGACGCTGCGCCTGGTGGACGCCTTCGGCGAGGAGCAGCCCCCCGTCATCCTCTGGCGCTACAAGCCGCCGCCGCCCAAGGCGCGCGAGCGCGAGACGCTGGCCCGGTGGCGCCTGGACGAGGCCTTCGCCGGGCAGCTCGGCGAGAGCCTGCACCGCCTGCTGCTCACCCCCGAGGGGGCGCTCTTCACCGACGACCCGGCCCGGGGGGGCCGCCGCCCCATCCGTCCGCAGGATGTCTTCGTCCTGTGCCGGGGCAACTGGGACGCCCAGCTCGCCGCCGACGCCCTCGACCGGGTGGGGGTGCCCTACGCTTTCTACAAGCAGGACGGGCTCTTCCAGACGATGGAGGCCCAGGACGTGCGCGACGTGCTGGCGGCCGTGGCCGACCCCCACGACCGCAGCGCCCGGATGCGCGCCCTGGCGACGCCGTTCTTCGCGGTGCCGTGGGCCCGCCTGCGCGACTACCGCGAGCTGGCCGGCGGCCACCCCATCACGGAGCGGCTCTTCGCGTGGCACCAGCTCGCCACCCAGGAGCGCTTCGCCGCGCTGTACCACCGCGTCCTGCACGAGAGCGGGCTGGTGGAGCGGGCCTTGTTCCTGGAGGAGACGGAGCGGGCGCTCTGCAACTACCAGCACATCCTGGAGGTCCTGCTGGAGCAGGGGGGGCGCCGCCGCCTGTCGCTGGCCGAGACCCTGGAGCTGATGGACCGCTTCATCCTGGGCACGGAGCAGCCGGAGGGGGGCGACGGGAACATCCAGCGCCTGCCTGACGAGCGCGACGCGGTGCAGATCATGACCATCCACCGCGCCAAGGGGCTCGAGGCGCCGGTGGTCTGCCTGTTCGGCGGCTTCGGCCAGGGCCAGCCGCGGCCGGTGAACGTGGTGCACGGCCCCGATGGCCGGCGGCGGGTGCTGGTGGGGCGGCCGGCCCATGACGCGTGGGCCCAGCAGATCGCCCAGGAGCAGATGGAGGAGGACGAGCGGCTGCTGTACGTGGCCCTCACCCGCGCCAAGGTGCGGCTGTACCTGCCGTTCATCGACTCCTCGCGGGGGGTGCAGGGGGCCTACGCCCCGCTGAAGGCGCGCCTGGGAGCCGTGGTGCGCGACGGCGCCGGCCCGGGCTTCCAGCAGGTCGAGGTGCCGGAGCAGACCCGCGCCCGGGTGGCCCCTGCCCCCGATCCGCGCGAGCCCCTCGACGCCTGGCGACCGCCCGGGCGCCTGCTGGCCGCCGAAGAGGACGGCAGCTTCGAGGCCCTGCGCCGCCGGGCCGCCCCGCTGCTGGTGACGAGCTACACCCGCATGAAGGAGGAGGGGCTGTCGCCGGTGGTGGAGGAGGATCCCGCGCCGGTGGAGGCCGACGAGTTCAAGGTGGACGAGGGCGCCGTCGAGGAGGCCCACCCGGCCGACGCCCACGTCCTGCCCGGGGGCCGCCACGTCGGGCGGTTCCTGCACGAGGTCATCGAGGCCCTCGACTTCGGCACCTTCGGCGAGACCCCGAGCCTCGACGCCTGGTCGCGCGAGCCGACGGTGCGGGGCGTCTTCCAGGAGGTGATGCGCCGCCACGGCATCGACCCCCGCTGGCTGGCGGCCGGCCAGGCCCTCATCTTCGACGCGCTGGCCTCGCCCCTCACGCTGGGCGGCGTGGCGGTCGGGGCGCTCTACCGCTGCCGGCACGTCGTGGAGCTGGAGTTCCTCTACCCCCTGCCCGAGGCCGCCCACCCGCTGCTGAGCCGCCCCGACGCCGGCGGCGACTGGCGGGCCGAGCGCGGATTCATCAAGGGTTTCGTGGACTTCGTGTTCGAGCACCAGGGCCGCGTCTACTTCGCCGACTGGAAGAGCGACGTGCTGCCCGACTACGCGCCCGAGGCCCTCGACCCCCATGTGGCCGAGCACTACGAGCTGCAGGCGCGGCTCTACTGCCTGGGCATCGTCCGCTGGCTGGGCCTGCGGGACGAGGCGGCCTACGAGGCCCGGTTCGGCGGCCTGCTCTACCTCTTCCTGCGCGGGCTGGCGGCCCGGCCCGGTGATGGGGTGTGGTTCCGGCGCCCGAGCTGGGCGGACGTGGTGGCCTGGGAGGCCGATCTGCTGGTGCTGGGCCGGCCCGCGCCCGTGGCGGAGGCGTCGGCATGAGCGAGGCCGCCGCCCTCGACACGGCCTGGCAGCGCTTCCGCCGCCTGGACAAGGGCCTGCCGCCCACCGAGCTCGAGGCCCTGCTGCGGGGCCTCGAGGGCGCGGTGGGGCCCCATGGCCTCGACGCGTCGGCGGTGACGCTGGCCTACGACCTGGCCCGCCTCGCCGATCCGGGCCGCACGGGGCTGGTCGTGCCCCTGGTGCTGGCCGTGCTCGTCGACCTGCAGCAAGGCTCCACGCGCACCCCGACGGACGCCGCCCACCTGGGCCACCGGCTGCGGAGCCTGCTGCGCAGCGCGCTGCCGGGGGAGGACGCGGTCGAGGGCCGGGTGCGCGACATCCTGCGCCTGGTGGGCGACGCGGGCGGGGCCGCCGAGATCATCGGCCGCGACGACACGGCCCGCCTGCCCCTCCTGCTCATCGATGGCTGCCTGGCCGTGCAGCGCGTGCGGCACGCCGAGGGCCTGCTGGCCAGCCGCCTGGCCGCCCGCCTGGCGCGGCCGGTGGACGTCATCCCCAAGGCCGAGGCGGCGCTGGAGGATGTGCGCGGCCGCCCGGCGTTCCGCGGGGGCCAGCCGGTGCAGCTCTCCGACGAGCAGGAGGAGGCCGTCCGGGCCTCCATCCGCCGCTCGCTGGCGCTGGTGTCGGGCGGTCCGGGCACCGGCAAGACGTCCATCGTCGTCGCCATGCTGCGCACGCTCGTCCGCCTGGGGGTCAAGCCCGAGCAGATCGCGCTGGCCGCGCCCACGGGCAAGGCGGCCTGGCGCATGGGCGAGGCCATCCAGGGGGCGCTGGGGGCCATCGCGCGCCCGGGCAGCGCAGACGAGCGGCTGATGGCGGCCACGCCGGTGCCCTCGACGCTGCACCGGCTGCTCGGCTACTCGCCCACGGCCGATCGCTTCGAGCACGACGCCGAGAACCCCCTGGCCGCGCGCGTCATTGTCGTGGACGAGGGCTCCATGGTGGACGTCTTCCTCATGGAGCGCCTGCTCGCCGCGGCCCGCCCGTCGGCGCGGCTGGTCATCCTGGGCGACGCCGATCAGCTCCCGTCGGTGGCCGCCGGGGCCGTCTTCCGCGACGCCCTCGCGGTGGCCGACGCGGCCTCGGTGTCGCTGACGTACAGCTACCGGATGCGGGCCGACGACCCCGCCGGGCGACAGGTCCTCCTGGTGGCGCGCCGCGTCCGGCTGGGGGACGCCCGCCTCTTCGAGGACGCGGAGGACGGCACGCCGCTCGTGCAGATCCGCCCCCGGCCCGCCGCCCTCGAGGGCGTGGGCGTGGAGCTGCTGCCCGTCGAGCGCGGGGGCCTGCGGGCCTTCCTGGAGCACTGGTACCCGACGCGCGTGCGCCGGCCGGCCGATCTGCAGCGCGCCGTCCAGCAGACCTGGCGCGCCGACCCGGAGGGCATCGCCCCCGAGCAAGTGCCCGAGCTTGCAAGGCTTTTCGGGCACCTGGAGCGCGCGCGGGTGCTCTGCGTGACGCGGGGCTTCGAGGCGGGGACGCGCCGCGTGAACGCCTGGCTGCACGAGGCGACGGCCCGCGAGGCCGGCCAGCCGGCGTCGGTGACGTTCCTGGTGGGCGAGCCGGTGATGATGCTGCACAACGACCACGATCGGCAGCTCTTCAACGGCGATCAGGGCCTCGTCCTCTTCGTCGAGGACGACGACGGCCGCCGCCGCATGGCGGTCTTCCCCCGGGCGGGCGGGGGCTTCCGCGCCTTCCCCCTCGACGCCCTCGGCAGCCGGCTGGAGCTGGCCTACGCGCTCACGGTGCACAAGGCCCAGGGCTCGGAGTACGACGAGGTGGCCCTGCTGCTGCCCGACGAGGACCTGCCTCTGCTGAGCCGCGAGCTCCTCTACACCGCCATCACGCGCAGCCGCCGCAGCGTCATGATCGTCGGCGCCGAGCCGGTGCTGCAGGCGGGCGTCCGCCGCGCGGTGGTCCGCCACTCCGGCCTGGCCGACCGCATCCGGGCCGCGCTGGGGGTCGCCGACGCGGAAGCTGGCGACCGAGCGGGGTCCGACGCATCTTGATGGGGTCGCCCCTTGGATGGAGGGCCCATGCGCTGGGCGTCTCGACTCGCCACCGAGCCTGATCACCCAGCCGCCATCGAGGCGGCGCTGGCCGGCCTCGCCGCGGATCTGGACGGCGCGGCCGCCGATCTCGTGGTCGCCTTCGCCTCCCCCGACTTCGATGGCCAGCTCCCCGGCCTCTTCGCCCGGGTCCGGGCCCGCTTCCCCCGGGCGCACCTCCTCGGCAGCAGCGGCGGCGGCGTCGTCGCGGGCGAGCGGGAGATCGAGCGCGCCCCGGGCCTGTCCCTGGTGGCCGCCAGCCTGCCCGGCGTCACGCTGCGGCCCTTCCACCTGCGCCAGCGCCAGCTCCCCGAGCCCGACGCGCCGGCCGAGGCGTGGCGCGCGCTCATCGGCGGCCCCGACGGCCACGCCATCGTGCTCAGCGATCCGTACACCCTCGACTCCGAGCGCCTCATCGCCGGCCTGGAGGCCGCCCTGCCCGGCGGCGTCGTCGTGGGCGGCCTGGTCAGCGGGGGCCTGCGGCCCTACAGCCACACCCTGCTGGTCGACGACGCGCTCCACCGGGAGGGCGTGGCCGGGGTCGTGCTCGCCGGCAACGTGCAGGTCGAGGCCATCGTGGCCCAGGGCTGCCGGCCCGTGGGCGACCCGATGTTCATCACCCGAGCCGACCGCAACATCCTGTATTCACTGGATGATCAGCCCGCGATGGCCGCCCTCCAGGCGGTGATGAACGGCCTCTGCCCGACGGATCGGTCGCGGGCGCGGGAGTCGCTGTTCGTGGGCCTGGTGGTGGATCCGGCGCGGCAGGCCTACGGCCCGGGCGACTTCCTCATCCGCAACCTGGTGGGGCTGGATCCGCGCTCGGGGGCGCTGATGGTGGGGGCGGCTCAAGCCGCACAGCGTGGTGCAGTTTCATGTGCGCGACGCCCGCTCGTCGGCGGCGGATCTGGAGGGGCTGCTGCGCCGCCGCGCGGGCGGCCGGGCGCCGGCGGGGGCCCTGCTGTTCTCGTGCCTGGGGCGCGGGCGCGGGCTGTACGGCGTGCCCGATCACGACCTGGGCGTCATCCGCGCGGAGGTGGGGCCGGTGCCGGTGGGGGGGATGTTCTGCAACGGCGAGATCGGGCCCGTCCAGGGGCGCGTCTGCCTGCACGGCTACACGTCCGCCATCGCGCTCTTCAGCCCGCGGACGGACGCCTGACGGGCGCGCGCTACCGCGTCTCCCGGATGAAGCGCTCCTCGAGGTTGGCGCCCACCTGCATGTCCATGAACTTCACCCCGCGGCCGACGAAGAACTTCACCAGCTCGCCGCCGGCCTCGTCCGCCGCCAGGGCGCTGGTGTCGATGTCGATGCGCAGGCGGCCGGCGCCCTTGTCCCAGCGCGCGCCCGCCACGTAGGGCAGGGCGTTGAGGGCGGCCAGCAGGTCGTCGGCGGCCGGGTCGGGCAGGCGGAAGGAGACCTCCGTCGCCCCCTGGAGCAGGGAGTCCATGGTGCTCACGCGGACCACGGAGCCCTGCTTCAAGATGGCCACCGCGTTGCACAGATCCTCGATCTCACTGAGGTTGTGGCTCGAGACGATGACCGTCTGATCGGCGCGCATGGAGCGGAGCTGCTCGTGGATCTCGCGGGCGGCGTGGGGGTCGAGGCCCGCCGTCGGCTCGTCCAGGATGATGACGCGCGGGTTGCCGATGAAGGCCTGGGCGATGCCCACCCGCTTGTACATGCCGTGGGAGAGGGTGTTGCCCGTGCGGTTGTAGACCTCGGGCAGGCCCACCATCTCCAGCACGCGGTGGACCTCCTTCTCCGCGTCCCGGGCCGACATGCCGGCCAGCTCGGCGTAGAACTTGAGCTGCTTGCCGAGGGGCGTCGACGGCAGGAACTTCGCGTCCTGGGGCAGGATGGTCAGCATCCCGCCCGGCGGCGGGTGGTTGGGGCGGACGGCCTGGCCGCCCACCAGCACCTCGCCGCGGTCCGCGCCGAGGAAGCCGCAGAGGATGGAGAAGAGCGTCGTCTTGCCGGCGCCGTTGGGGCCGACGATGCCGAAGATGCCGCCGGACGGCACCTCCAGGTTCACGTCGGTGAGGGCCTGGATGTTGCCGTAGGCCTTGCTGACGCCCCGGACAGTGAGGACCGCGCTCGCCATCAGACGTCCCGCCGCTTGAAGAGGGTGGAGCCGATGAGGCCGGCGACGACGGTGACCACCGCCATGTGGGCGACGGCCTTGCCCAGGGTGACCAGCTCGTCGGAGGCCAGATCGAACTTCAGGGCGCTGGGGGACAGGTACTCGATGCTGGCGACGGCGGGCGCGGCCCACGAGCCGATGGCCGAGATGAGCCAGACCACCATGTAGAACGCCAGCGTGACCACCAGGCCCAGGCCCGCGTGGCCCGTGAGCGCGCTCGTCAGGCCGTTCAGCGCGATGAACGGCACCGCGAAGAGCGTGAGCGTCAGCCAGATGCGGCCGAAGTAGAGCAGATCGCCGGCGCCCAGGGCGCCGCCCCAGAGGGCGGCCCCGCCGATGAGCCCGCAGAGAACGGCCATGGCCACGCCGTAGAAGAACACGGCGCCCAGCGTCTTGCCCCAGTACAGGCTGGCCCGGTCCGTCCGCAGGAGCAGATACCGGATGTGCCGCGTCTGGATGTCGCTGCCCGTCTGATCCGCCGTCCCCAGGATGGCCAGCAGCGGGTTGACGGCCAGCCCCACGAAGAAGAAGACCAGCGCGAAGGGCGCGTGCTCTCCGATCATCTTCGCGAGGGCGTCGGGCTCGATGTCGACGAGCCAGCCGACGAAGCCGGTGAGGATCTTGCTGGCCGGGTCATCCCCGGCGAGCGACGTGGCCTCCCGCACCTCGGCCGCCCAGCGGACGAGCTTGAGGGCCACGTAGGCATAGATGATGGTCGCCAGGGCCATGAAGAGGACGCCGCCGGTGCTCCGGGCGAGGCGTGCCACTTCAAAGCGGGCGATGATGCGGATGTTGCGCATGGGGCAACGGGATAGCATGGAAGGCGGGGGGGCGAAAGGTGCAACCACGCCTCGCGCCGGCCGGCTGGCGTCCCTCGTCATGGGATGTGACGATGGCGACGGGCGAGCCCGGCGACGCGGCGGCGCCCCCCGGGACGCGTTGATCAGGAAGGACTCTTCGCCGTGAGCAGCCCCCTCTCCCAGCCGGAAGTCTGGCAGGCCGTCGCCCCCCACTACGCCGCCGAGCTCGTGCCCACCTTCGAGCACTACGCCAACGAGGCCCTGGATCTCGCGGGCGTCGGCGCCGGCCAGTCCGTGCTCGACGTGGCCTGCGGCCCCGGGACGCTGGCGTTCCTGGCCGCCCGCCGCGGCGCCGAGGTCATGGCCGTCGACTTCTGCGCCGGCATGATCGGCGAGCTGGCCGCCCGGCTGGCCGAGACGCCGGCGGCCATCGAGGCCCGGGTCGCGGACGGCATGGACCTGCCCCTTGAGTCGGGCGCCTTCGACGCCGCCTTCTCCATGTTCGGGCTGATGTTCTTCCCCGACCGGGCGCGCGGCTTCGCCGAGCTGCACCGCGTCCTGCGCCCGGGGGGCGTGGCCGTCGTGTCGAGCTGGCAGCCCATGGCCGACGTGCCGCTGATGACGACCACGTTCGGGGCCCTGACGGCCGACCTGCCGCCGAGCCCTCCGCGGGCCATGCCCCTCGTGGCGGCCGAGGCCTACGCCACCGAGATGGGCGCCGCGGGCTTCGTCGACGTGCAGGTCGTCGCCACCCGCTACCCCGTCGAGGCGCCCACCATCGGCGCGTTCCTCGACTCGATGGAGCGGACGAACGCGGCCCTCATCCCCGTGCGGGCCGCGCTGGGCCCGAGCGGCTGGGCCCAGGCGCGCGCCCGCGCCGAGGCCGCCCTCGCGGCCGCGTTCGGTGATGGTCCCCTGGTGGGCGACTTCCCCGCCTGGATCGGCTGGGGCCGCAAGGCCTGAACCTTCCTCGGGTTTTCAGGGTGCGGGTGGGCGCCGCGCGGCGATGGCCAGGGCCAGGGCCGGCGGCAGCGGATCCCCCGTGGGCACGCCCGCGAGGGGCGCGCCCAGCGCCGGCGCCTCGATGACGGGCACCCCGGCGGCCTCGGCCTCCGCCACGAGCGCCCGGCCGCCATGCCGCAGCAGGCGGGGCGGGTCCAGCGACACCGCGCAGGCCAGATCGCCCGCCCAGACCACGGCGTCGCCCAGGGGCAGATCGGCCCGGGCCAGGGCGCCGAGGGCGGCCCGCACCTCGGGGGAGGCGGCGTCGGGCGGCCGGCGGGGCGGCGGATCGGGGGCCACCCGCTCGCGCCAGCGCGCCCGCCCGCGGGCCCGATCCCAGGCGGCGAGGGGCACGCCCAGGGTCACGGCCAGGCCGAGGGCCAGCAGAGGCAGCGTCACCAGCAGGCGCCCCGGATCCCGCCCGCCGGCCTGCTGGAGCAGCGCCGGCAGCACGGCGAGGACGACGGCGGCGATGAGCAGCGCGGCCAGCCCGAGCGTCCGCGGGCCCCCGCCGCGGCGGACCCGCAGGCGCAGCGCGGGCGTGGGCCGATCGACGAGCAGGTGCGCCGCGGCGGCGCCGAACAAGGCGCCCAGAGCGCCGAGCCCGACGGTGGGCCCGATGGCCCCCGGCAGGGCGTCGAGGGCCGCGGCGTCCAGCCCGAAGCCGGCGGCGGCGAGGGCCCGCCAGGGCGTGAAGGCCGCGCCCGTGGCCGCCCCGAGCACCCCGCCCGCGACCGTCAGCAGCCCCACCAGGGCCGGCGCGCGGGGCCCGTCGCCCTCGCGCCGGGCGCGGTCGAGGCGGTCATCCATCGGCGTCGGGGAAGGCGTGGCCCAGCAGCCAGCCCGTCGCGACGCCGGCCAGGGGCGTCGGGGCCTCGGCCGGGTGGGCGATCCAGCGGGCGTCGACGTGCTCGTGGGAGAGGCGCACGGCGCCGTGGGTGGCCTCCAGCAGGAAGCCGTGGATGCGGTAGACGCGGCGACGAGCGGGCAGGGGGGAGTCGATGGCGCCGACGGCCCGGACGATGCGGGCCTCGATGCCGGTTTCCTCATGGATTTCGCGGAGTACCGCGACGTCGAGCGGCTCGCGCCCCCCGACCGGCAGGGCGTCGACGTGCCCGCCCGGGAAGCACCAGGCGCCGGCGAAGGAGCGATCCGTGGGGCTGCGGCGCAGCAGGAGGACGCGGCCCCCGTGGCGGACGGCGCCGATGCAGGCCTCGATGATCTCAGCCACCGCGCAGGGCCTCCCGCCAGAGGTCGCCCATGACGTCGAGCAGCAGGGGCAACAGGGCGATGAGGACGAGCACGGCGGCGAGCGGGCGGGCCGCGAGGAGGGCCTGGCCGTGGCGGGCGCCGCCGAGGCGATCGACGAAGGCGGCGAGGGGGCCGAGGGCGAGGGCGGTGAGCCAGGCGGGCAGGCCGAGCAGCAGGGCGGCGTAGAAGAGGCCGCCCCCGGCGCTGGCCAGAGCGGCGGCGTCGGGCCAGGGGGCCGGGGGCAGGGCGCGGAAGCTCTCGGCCAGGGCGCCGAGCCAGAGCAGGGGGCCCCCGACGGCGAAGAAGACGGCCCACGACCAGGTGGTGCCGGCGTGGGCCAGCGCCGGCGGGCCGTCGCCCCGCAGGCCAGCGGCGGCGTGGGCGGGCAGGCTGGCCAGGACGCCGAGCAGCGCACCCAGGGCCAGCTCGGCGACGAGCGCGGTGGGCGTGAAGGGCGCCGCGACGGGCAGGTGGCCGGCGAGCCAGAGCGCGGCGCCGGCCCCGAGCAGCAGCCGCACGACGACGCCGCCAATGGGCAGCAGCGCGAAGGCGGCCAGCACGCGGGCGGCCACCACCCAGCTCATGGGCCGCCCCAGGCCAGGCGGGCGAAGTCCACGACGGCCGCGGCGATGCGCGGCCCCGCCACCACCAGCACCAGCACGACGGCGAGGAGCCGCGGCACCTGGCCCAGCGCCGCGTCCTGCCAGCCCGTCACGGCCTGCAGGATGCCGCCGATCACGCCCGCCAGGAGGCCGGCCCCCACGATGGGCAGGGCCAGCCAGGCCGCGAGGCCGAGGCCCGAGAGCACCACGTCGAGGGTCGTCGGATCCATGCGCTAACCATACGATCGGACGAAGCCGCGCACGAGCAGCCCCCAGCCATCCGCCGCCACGAAGAGCAGCAGCTTGAACGGCAGGGCGATCAGCGTCGGCGGGAGGAGCGAGAAGCCCACGGTCGTCAGCGTCGAGGCGACCAGCAGATCGACGATGAGGAAGGGCAGCAGCAGCAGCACCCCGAGCTGGAAGGCGGCCTGCAGCTCGCTCAGCAGGAAGGCGGCGACGCGGTCCGCGGGCGAGGGGCGGGCCAGCTCGGCGGTGGGATCGAGGGCGACGGCGGCCTCCATCACCAGGGCCTGGCGGTCGGGGGGCGTGTGGGCGACGAGGAAGTCTTCGAGGACGGGCCAGGCGCGCTCGGCGGCGGCGGCCCAGGCCGCGGGATCCTCGCCGGGCAGGGGCCCCACGGCCTCCGCCGCGTCGCGGGCGACGGGGGCCATGACGAGGGCGGCCAGCACGGCCGCGAGCCCGGCCACCACCGACGCCGGCAGGGCCCCGGGCACCCCCAGGCCGCCGCGCAGAATCCCCAGGAGAATCGAGGCCTTGGCGAAGGCGGTCGCGGTGACGGCGAGGAGCGGCAGGGCGCTGCCGACCACGAGCCAGACCACCAGGTTCTCGCCGTTCACGCCGCGGGCCCCGTCAGGTCGGCGACGAGGCGCACCCCGTCACGGCCGCTCGCGACCAGCAGGCGCCGGCCCTCGGCCTCGACGATCCAGAGGGTGTTGCCCGCGTCGAGGCGGCGGGCGGCGCGCACCTGGATGGCCTGATCGGCGGGCGGGAGGCCGTGGCGGCGTCGGATCCACAGGGCGAGGCCGCTGAAGACCAGCAGGAGCAGGACGACCCAGGCGAGGCTGGCGCCCACGGCGCGTCAGGGGTGCGCCGCGTAGACGCGGTAGTCGAGGTCCGGGAAGATGCGCCACTGGTCCTCGCGGGCGCGGACCAAGGCGTCGTCCACGGTGCCCGCGACGAGGGCGTCGTGCAGGGCGTGGAAGGTCGCCAGGTGGTCGCGGGTGCGCTTGACGGCGTACTCGACGGTGGTGCCCGTCGTCATGATGAAGGCCCAGTCGCTCGCCTGGGCCAGCAGCAGCTCGCGGGCGGCCTGGTCGAGCGCGCGGCGCGTCAGCCCCTCGGCCTGGGGGAACGCCCGGGCCAGCTCGCCCATGCGGCGCGCGGCCTCGTGCAGGTAGCGGTAGATCCAGTCGTTCGTCTCGTTGCACCAGAAGGCTGCGTAGCCGCCGCCGCCCCAGCTCGACATGCCGGGCCGCGACTCCTGGTTCTCGGGCTGGGCCGCCAGGTAGCGCATGGGCGTCGTCAGGGCGATCTCGTCCTGGTCGCGGTGGATGTGGCGGGCCAGGGCCTCCAGGAACCAGGGCCCCTCATACCACCAGTGGCCGAAGAGTTCGGCGTCGTAGGGGCTCACGATGAGGGGGGCCCGGTCCATGCGGCTGGCCAGGTAGCGCACCTGGGCCTGCCGGTTGAACATGAAGTTGGCCGCGTGCTCCCCCGCGCGCTGGCGCGCCCGCTCCGGGTGGTAGATGCCCTTGTGGTCGGTCTGGCCCGTGATGCGGTGGTACTTCAGCCCCGTGTTGATGCGGATGCCATCGGGGTGGATGTACGGCCGGATGTAGTCCAGCTCCAGGTCGAACCCGATGTCGCGGTAGTACTCGCGGTAGTCCGAGTCGCCCGGGTAGCCCTCGTGGGACGACCAGACCTGCTTGCTGCTCTCGGGATCGCGCGCGAAGGCCGCCACGCCGGAGCCGGGGCAGTAGAGGGGCGCGTACACGCCGTAGACGGGCGGCGCCTCGGCGTGCTGGATGCCGTGGGTGTCGACGAAGAAGTACTTGAGCCCCGCGGCGGCGAGCAGGGCGTCGACGTGGGGCACGTAGCCGCACTCGGCCAGCCAGATGCCGTCGGGGCGGCGGCCGAAGTGCCGGGCGTGCTCGGCGCAGGCCACCTCGATCTGGGCCCACATGGCGCCCCGGTCGGCGTTCATCAGCGGCAGGAACCCGTGGGTCGCCGTGCAGGTGATGATCTCCAGGTGCCCGGCCTCCATGAGGCGGCGGTACTCGCCCACGACGTCGCCGTCGATGGCGGCGTAGAGGCTGGCCAGATCGCGGAAGCGACGCTGGTAGAAGAGCGCGACGCGGTGGCTCTCGGCCTCGCCCACGGTGCGCTCGACCTCCTTGTCGGCCAGCTCCTGCAGGGTGGCCAGGTGCGTCCGGTAGCGCGCGCAGAGGAGCTCGTCGCGCAGCATGTTGCACAGGGGCGGCGTCATGCTGGCGGTGAAGCAGAACGGCACCCCGTCACGCTCGAGGGCGCGCCAGGCCTCGATGAGGGGCAGGTACGTCTCGGTGATGGCCTCGAACAGCCAGCGCTCCTCCAGGAAGAACGGGTGCTCGGGGTGGCGGATGTAGGGCAGGTGGTGGTGCAGCACCAGGGCGATGTGGCCGATCATCGGGCGCCCTCCGACGGCAGCAGGTGGTTGCTCCCCACCACGCGGTGCAGATCCGACATGGGCGCCGGCGCGGCGTCGGTCGCCCCGGCCGGGAAGGCCTGCCCCAGGGTGAACGCCTGGAGGGCGGGCGAGTCGGCCACGAAGGCCGGCGTCTCGGCGGGCACGAGGCGCACCGGGTTGCGGGGCGTCGGCGTGTGGGGCCGGGCGAAGCGGATGGGGCTCGATCCGGGCTGCAGGCGGGGCAGGCGAATGCTCGCCGCCCGCGCCACATGGGCGAACGATGCCCCCGCCCGGTAGCCCACGGCCGTCACCACCCGCACGCCGGGCCGATCCACGACGACGGTGTGGCTGCCCAGCCAGTCGGTCACGAGCACATCCCGCACCTCGAGGGGCTGATCATCCTCTTGCAGCAGGTAGACCCGCAGCACCAGCTCGCCGGGCTCGTCGAGGGCCGCCTGCGCCCGGCCGACGCCCGCGGCGGTCAGCTCCCACCAGGTGAAGGCCGAGTGTGGATCCCGCGCCATCAGGACGATCTGATCGCGCCCGGTCAGGGCGGGCAGCTCGATGAGGGGCTCGGGCGCCGGCGGCTGCAGGGCCGCCGGGAGGGCCAGATCGGGGGGCAGGTCGGGGGCCTCCAGCGCCTCGTACGCCGCCGCGGCCTCGGCCAGGGCCTCCGCCGCCGCCGCCAGGCTCGCCGCCGCCGACTCCAGCTTCGCGGCCCCCGGCTCGCCCTCCAGCGCCGCCTCCAGCGCCGCGATGGCCCCGCTCAGCTCCGCGACCGCCTCGTCCAGCTCCGCCAGCACGTCGACCATGCCACCCCCCAACCGGTATCGGCCGGTATGTAGGCGTCCGCTTCCCCCGAAGTCAACGCCCCCGACACCCCCACCCCCGCCCCTCGCCCCCCGCCCCGTGGCCGACCGAATTCCCTTGATCTCCCGCCAGGAACTCTTTAAGGTCCTGCCGCTTCCGGGGCTGTAGCTCAGTTGGGAGAGCGCTAGAATCGCACTCTAGAGGTCAGGGGTTCGATCCCCCTCAGCTCCACCAGAAACCCGCCGAGAGATCGGCGGGTTTCGTCGTTTCTGGGGGGCGGCTTCGCCGGCGGTCGACAACGGGCGGCGTCGGCGGCTCCAACTATTTTCCCTTTCGTTTCAGGCATCTCGAAGAAAGTCTGCGACACGCGCTGCGACTGACCGAAGGGAGAGGAGGCCACTCTCGCGAGGAGGACTCCGCCCATGGCCGAGCAGCTGCGCATCGAGCTCGAAGATCACCGCTTCCACAGCCCCCGCCTGGGCCGCCCGGTCCTGGTCTTCGAGGTCACCTCCAAGGTCACCGACGACCTCTTCCTGTTCGTTCCCCGTCGCCGGATCGTCGCGATCCTGAACGGCATCCTGGGGCGCGCCCAGCAGAAGACGGCTGACTTCGACTTCGACCTGTACGGCTACTACTTCCTGTCGAACCACCTGCACCTGCTCATCGGCGTCGAGGAGCTGGTCCACAAGAGCCTGGTGCTGGAGTGGGTCAACCGGGAGATCGCCAAGAGAATCAACAAGTACCACGGCCGGTCGGGGCAGCTGCTCATCCCGAACCACGCCATCCAGGTCACCACGGAGGCCCACGCGCTCGAGCGCCTGCGCTACCTGATGGGCCAGGCCACGGCGCAGCTCAAGTCGCGGCACCCGGCCGACGACGTCTTCGCCTGCTCCAACTCCGCGCTGCTGCGCGGCGAGGCCCCGGCGGGTGTGTTCGTCCACGCGAATGGGGTCGAGGAAGAGGTGACCGTGCGCATCGACCGCCTGCCCGGGCTGGGCGACCTGAGCGTGCGCGAGCATCGGGCGCTCATGTGGCAGCTCGCCGACGGCATCGCCGCCGAGCACCGCCCGCGGCGCAAGAAGGCCGGCCTGCCGGTGCCCGACCCCGACGCCGTCCGGCACGTCGACCCGTGGACGCGGCCCAAGGAGCGCGACCGCAGCCCCGCGCCCGTCGTCCACGGCCCGCCCGAGCACCACACGGAGTGGCACGAAGTCCACGCGGCGCTCCGTGAGGCCTACACCGAAGCGCACATCGCGTACTGGAGGTGGCTCGCCGACCCGGGCCTGCCGCTCATCCCGTTCCCGCCGGGGACGATCCCGCCGTCGCACGCGCGGAAGGCCGTCGCGGCAAGGGCCCGGGCGGGGTAGGCGCGGCGCCAAGACTCGAACACAAGCTGGCGGGGCGCTCGATGGGGGGTACGAGGGCGAGGTGTGTCTGGGACCCGGCGGGTGGCCGACGCGGCAGTCGCTCCGGGGCGCCCGAGCGCCGGGAGACGGGCTGCGCGGGCGAGACCACGTCCGGTGGGAGCTTCCAACCGGCCAGACCAGGCGCCGGAATTCCAACCACACTGCCGGGCTGCACCCTCTCAAAGTCGTTCCCGGTAGGCGAGTTTGGGGCGGGACGCCTTAGGCCGGGGGTGGACTGTTGGCATGGACGACATCGCAGGGATGGCGCACCCTGCCGGCGGAGCAGGAGGGCAGCCATGCGATGGATGTTGTTGACGTTTCTGGTAGCGCTCGTCGGGTGCAGGGCCCGGGTGGCGGAGGATGGCCAGCCGGGCTACGTCGTCCAGGCCGTGGCGCCGCTGGGCGAGACGGGGGGACCGCTGCTGGCGGTCGCTGATGGGCTGGCGGCGTCCAGCTCGGAGGGGGTGCTCGTCCTCCGCAGCCTGAAGTCGGTCATCGACACGTTCGGGCTGGCGGTGCTGCTGGAGCGACCTGCCGTGCAGGCCGAGCTGGCGGCGCTGAAGGCGGCGCTGGGGTTCGATCTGCTGGCGGCGCTCGACCACGGGCGGCCGCTGGTGCTGGTGGGGGCGGGGGAGACCGTGGTGGGCCGCGTGCCGATGACGGGCGCGGGGCTGGAGGCGCTGCGGGCGTTCCTCGGGGCGTGGATGAGCGAGGGCCGCGAGGTCGCGTTTGCGGGCTTCTCGGGGAGGGCGCTGGTGGCGGACGGTGCGGAGACGTGCGTGCTCTGGCGGACTGGTGAGGCGCCGGAGGTGGTGTTCGCCGCGGGCGACGCGCCGCCGCCGGATGGCGAGGCGTGCCAGGGGCTCGGTCGCCGCCTGGCGACGCCGGATGCGACCTGGCGCAAGGGGCCGGCGGACCTGGAGCAGGCCAGCCGGGGCGCGCTGATCGCGATCTTCCATGGCGACACCCGCTCCTACGGCGACGAGCCGGTGGGCGTAGCGTGGGTGGATGCCCTGAGCGCTGCCGCGCCGCACGCGTCGAAGGGGGTGTTCCTCCTCGGCGCGCCCGCCGGGGAGCTGGGCCTCGAGTATCACAGCGTGCCGGCCGACGAGGTGCTGCGCGACCGCACCCGCGCCGCCCGCGCCGCGCTGCCACCGGCTCGGCTCAGCCCGGCGACGGACACCCTGTACCTGCAGCTCGCCCTGTCCCCGGCCCAGGTGAAGCTCGCCCGCCTTCCCCTGTTCGAGCCGATCATGGACGCCATCCAGGCGCTCGGCTGGCCGGCGGACACACCGTTGGCGGTCCTGCTCTCGATGAGCCAGCAGGCCGATGCCACGTTCGCGGTGGCGCTCGCTGACGACACGCTGCGCGGCAAGGTCCTGGCGAAGGTCGGCGCTGAGTCGGCCGACTTCGCGGATGAGAAGGCGTGGCGGCTGCCCAGCCGGGTGCAGTGCGGGGCGGGGCCCGAGAGTCTGCTGGTGTGCGCCACGGATCGCACTCGCCTCTCGGGGGCGCTGGCCCGTCTTCGCCAGAGCGGGCCGGCCGCCGAGGCTGACATGTTCATCCACATCGACGCGGCCGGGCTCGGGGAGCTGTGGGAGGCGGGGTCGACGTTCGCAGAGCTGCGGAAGGCGGCGCAGACGTTCAGCCTCGAGAACCGGGTGGGCGACCGCTGGAGCGTGACACGGCTGCGCGTCACCGGGCGCGGCAAGCCCTTCACCGAGCACCTGGGCGCCCTCCTGGCCTGGCTGCTGCCGGTCTTCGGGCTGTAGCGCCGCCGCCCCACCGCCGTCGTCTCCAGGACGGCGTCACGTCAGAATGGGCGGTATGCTCCTCGCGACACCGGCTGCTGGGACCCTGGACGCCGCCACGCGAGGCTGACGGTCACCGTCCAAAGTCCTGTAATTTCTTGGTTTTCATGGGGTCGAGGCCCGATCCTGGCTTCTCCCCGGCCCCCCGGCGTGCTAATCGACGGCATGGCCCGAGAAGACCATCGTCGCCGCCCACAGCAGGCCCGCAGCCGCGCCACCGTGGACGTCATCCTGGAGGCGGCCGCCGAGATCCTCGCGGATCTGGGGCCCGCCGGGGCCACGACCAACCGCATCGCCGAGCGGGCGGGGGTGAGCGTGGGATCGGTCTACCAGTACTTCGCCAACAAGAAGGCGCTGTACAAGGCGCTGGGCGACCGCTTCACGGCGGGGCTGCGCCGGACGGCCATGGAGATGGCGCCGCGCATGGCCCGGCTGCCCATCGATCAGCTCCTGCCCGAGGCCATCGAGGCCCTCCTGGCGGGCGTGATCGAGGATCCCGTGCTGGCGGGCATGCTGCACGTCACCGCGCTGCCGGCCCGCGACTTCGAGGGCATCGACGCCTTCGAGCACGAGCTCGAGGCCGTGACCGCCATGCTCATCCAGGCCCACCCCATCCTGCGCACGCGCTGCCCCGATCCGAGCCTGAGCGCCCGCGTCATCGTGCGGTCGGGGGCGGGGCTCGTCGCGCGGACGCTGTCCCAGGAGCCGGAGCTGGTGGCGACGCCGGCGTTTCGCCGGGAGCTGGTGCGGCTCATCGACGGCTACCTGGGCGGCGGCTTCGCCGGCACGCCCGCGAGCTGACCCTCACCCCCCGAGCAGGCCGCGCGGGGGCCGGCCACCGACGGCCTTGGCCACCGGGATGGCGCTGCCCGCCTCGAAGCCGGCCTGGCTGTGGGTGTAGCCGACGCCCCGGCCGGTGCCCCAGCGCAGGCCCCGCTTCTCGTGCTCGGCCTGGGCGAAGCGGCGGGCCGGCTCGGGGTCGGGGGCCGGCCGGGCCCGGCGCAGGCTGGCCTCGAAGCCATGGGCGGCGGAGTGCAGGAAGCTCGTCCGCTCCCGGGTGAGCGCGCCCCCGGCGAGGCCCCGAGCCCGCTGGGCGGCGAGGTGGGCGGCGCAGCGCCGCTCGATGCGCTCGGTGGCGACGCCGTACAGGTGCTCGGCCGCCACGACGTCCGCGTACCGCCCGAACAGGTGCATGCCGCCCTCGCTGCGGTGCTCCAGCGCGAAGACGTCGCAGAAGGCCGCCACCGCGAAGCCGACGCGGGCCCGCCACGGCTGGCGCTTCCCCGTCCCGATCCAGCGGTCGCAGAGGGCATCGCCCAGGTCGGCCGGCAGCGCGACGTGGCAGGCCCCGAGGCCGTGCGTGACGATGAGGTCGTTGGCGCGGGCGGCGGCGGCCCGGCCCTCGGGGGTGCCAGGCTGGTCCTGGGCCAGGGCGCGCAGCTTCTGCACCCGGCGGACGACCACCGCCACCTGGGCCTCGTCGGCGTCGACGGGCGCCGGCGCCGGGTGGCCGGCGAGGGCGGCCCGGATGCCGGCCGTGATCCAGGCGTCGAGCACCGGGTAGGGGTCGGCGGCCTGCGCGGCCGCGAAGGGGGCGGCGCCCCAGCCGAACCGCGCGAGGGCCACGAGCGCCTCCTTGAACGCGCGGCCGTGGCCGGTCCCTGGCGTCACGGCGTGGGCCAGCTCATGCGCGAGGGTCGCGGCGGCCTCGGCATGGTCGGAGGCCGGGCAGAGCGTGAGCACGACGCCCGTCGGCTGGCCGCCCCGCAGGTGCAGGCGCCCCGTGACGAAGCCGTGCTTGAAGGTGGTGCCCTGCCGGATGGCCAGGGGCAGGGCGGGCAGGCCCAGGTGCCGGCGCAGGCGCTCGAAGTCGGCCCGCAGGGCCGGGATCAGGGCGTCGCCCTCGTCGGCGGGCGCCGGCTCGACCACGACGTCGGCCTCGTCGGCGGGGCGACCGAGGGGGGCCGAGGGCGCGGCCGGCACCACCCAGGGCGCGGGCAGGCCGTTGGGCTGCCGGGGGCGGGCGTCGTCGATGGCCCGCAGCAGCCGCCGCGCCGCGCCGCCCTTCACCCGCAGCCGCCCCGCAGGCTGGACGAGCACCAGCGCGCCCCCCACCACGCCCACCCGGGCCAGCTCGCTGGCGGGCAGTACCCGCTGGAGCACCAGGCGCGTGCGGGGGGCGTCGGGCAGCACGATGGCCCAGCACCCCGCGGGCAGCGCGACGGCGGGGTGCGGTTCCCGGGTGACCCGCGCGCCCTCGACGTAGTACCCAGCGAAGAACCCGGCGATGGCGGCCTCGGTGAGCGCCTCGCCCTCTTCGATGGTCGCCACCTGCCTGGGATCAGGCATTCGTCCCCCTGGAGAACGCGCCATGGATGACGTGGAGCGCCGCACCCGCGCGGCGGCACAGCGCCAGCTCGACGCCTACAATGCTCATGATATCAACACGTTCGCCGCGTGCTACCACCCCGACGTCCGCGTCTTCGACCTGCCCACCGGGGCCCTGCGGATGCAGGGGCGCGCGGCTCTGCACGCCGCGTACGGACAGATGTTCGCGGCGTGGCCGGCGGTGCACGCGGCCCTCGTCAGCCGGGCCGTCGTGGGGCGCTACGCCTACGACGAGGAGGTCGTCACGGGTCGGGGCGACACCCCGGTGCACGCCATGGCGACCTACGAGGTGGACGACGAGGGCCTGATCACGCAGGTCTGGTTCGTCCTGGCGTAGCCCGCTCACTCCGTCCGCAGGCCCAGCCCCCGCACGATGGCGAGCGCCGTGGTCACGTCCACCCGGGCGCCTCGGAGGCGCGTCGCGGCGAGATCCAGCGGTGGCAGCGTCGCCGAGCGCAGGTCGGCGTTCGTCAGATCGGCGCCGTCCAGGCTGGCCCCCTCCAGGTCGCAGCCCGCCAGCACCGCGCCCTTCAGCTTCACCCCGGTCAGGTCCGCCTCCCGCAGCCGGCAGTCGCGGAACCGCGCGTGCGTCAGATCCAGCTCGCTGAACCGGCCCAGGCTCAGGTCGCAGTCGGTGAAGCGCGCGTCGAACCGCAGGCCGCCGGCCGCCGTCCACTCCACGCCCACCAGCTTGCAGTCGACGAGCTCGGCGTCCGCGAGCGTGCAGTCGACGGGCCGCCAGAGGGACAGGTCGCACCGCTCGAACCGGCAACCCTCCAGCACCCACCGCCGCGTCGTCGCCCCGGGCCAGGCGCAGCCCAGGAAGGTGCACCCGTAGAACTCGGCCGGCTCGCCAACGGTGAAGGCGTCCCGCCACGTGATGACCTCGTGCTCGTAGAGCCAGCGCGCCGGGTCGTAGGCGGTCGTGGCCACCGTCAGCCGGCGCCGAGCAGCGCGGTCAGGCGGTCGAGGTTCTCCTCGTTGGCCGGCCCGACGATGGCCTGCACGCGGCTGGCCATCGCGGCGCTCTCGAAGCGCTGCTCCCAGGCCACGTCGGTCTGCTCGCCCCGGGCCGTGAGCGTCACCGTCAGCTCGAACCAGGGCGCGACGACGTGCTCGATGACGACGCGCTCCCCGGGCACCAGCTCCTTGAACACGCTCTCGTTGGCGTAGGTCGCGCCGTTGGGGCCGTGCATGTCGAAGACCCAGCGGCCACCCGGCTGGAAGTCGAACTGGTGGAACGTGTTGGTGAAGCCCGCGGGGCCCCACCAGGTCGCGAGCTGGTCGGGTGCGGCGAACGCGCCGTAGATGGCCTCGGCCGTGGCGGCGATCGTGCGGTGGGTGGACAGGGTGGCGGCGTCGGGGGACATGGCCTCGCTCCGGGTGGTGGCGCGGGCGACGAATAGCACGGCCAGCGCCCGACCGCGCCGATCGCGTTGCCCGGTTGTTCCGTCCCAGGTGTTTTTGCACTGTTCGCTGCCGCCAGCCGGCCGGGTCGGGTCGACGGTGGCTTTGGATTCCAGGCCTCCTGGGGTGTCCAGTGACTCACATCCTGCTCCGCGCGCCCGCTCTGCTGACGCTCCTGCTCCTCCTCCCCCCGACCACCAGCGAGGCCCACCCCTTCGCTGACGTGGTCACCTCCGCCAGCCGCAGCCTCAACCCGGCGCGCGCCTGCGACTACGACCGCGATGGCGCCGTCCGCAACGACCGCTACTGCCGCTGCAACGACCAGTCGCGGGCCGGGCCGGGCAACTACGACCGGCGCGGATCCCGCGAGTTCTGCGCCTGCGATCCGAGCATCCAGCACTGTGACCCCGACGGGGAGTACAGCGACGGAACCCCGCGTTTTCGCTGGACGATCGACTGCAACGACTTCGATCCGAACGCCTACCCGCAGCACTGCGCGCCGGTGGACTGCAACGCCAACTACCAGCAGCACCCCCACTGCGCGGGGGCCGGCGACGTGGACGGGGACGGCTTCAGCGGCGTGGACGACTGCGACGAGGGCGACCCGTCCGTGCACGTGGGGGCGACCGACGTCTGCGGCGACGGCGTGGACCAGGACTGCGACGGGGCCGACGCCCGCTGCCAGGCGACGGACGCGGACGGTGACGGCGCGGTGGCCGAGGCGGACGGCGGCGACGACTGCGACGACTCGGACCCGACGGTGCACCCCGGCGCGACGGACCGCTGCGGCGATGGCGTCGACAGCGACTGCGACGGGGCGGATCCGGTCTGCGCGGCCGACCGCGACCGCGACGGCTTCGACGACGCCGCCGCCGGGGGCGATGACTGCGATGACCTGAACAGCGCCCGCCACCCGGGGGCCGTCGAGATCCCCGACGACGGCATCGACCAGGACTGCGACGGGGCCGACGCCACCGCGGCCGACCTGGATCGGGACGGCGACGGCTTCGCCCGCGAGGACGACTGCGACGACGGCGACCCCGCCGTGCACCCTGGCGCCCCCGAGCGCTGCGGCGACGGCGTGGATCAGAACTGCGATGGCGTCGATCTGGACTGCGCGGCCGCCGCCGATCTGGACCAGGACGGCTACCCCGCGGGCGAGGACTGCGACGACCGGTCGTCGGCGGTCCACCCCGGGGCCGCCGAGATCTGCGGCAACGGGACGGACGAGGACTGCGACGGCCTGGATGTGCCCTGCGAGGGCGACGATCTGGACGGGGGCGTGGCCACCGCCGGCCACCGCACCACCAACCGCGGCCAGAACCCGTCGGGCTGCGAGCAGGCGTCGGGGCCGGTGTGGTCGGTGGGGCTGCTGGCCCTGCTGCTCCTGGGCCTGCGCCGCCGCGGCGCCCTCTGGCTGGCACCGCTGGCCCTGGCCCTGCCGGCCCCGGCCGAGGCGGGCTGCATCGATCTGGACGGGGATGGCCACCAGGTCCTCTTCTTCGACCAGTGCGGCGATGACTGCAACGACCTGGATCCGGCCGTGCACCCGGGCGCGGACGAGATCTGCGGGGACGGGGCCGACCAGGACTGCGACGGGCAGATCGACGAGGGCTGCGCGCCGGCCGACGACGCGGACGGCGACGGGTCCCGCGCCCGGGCCGCCGGTGGCGACGACTGCGACGACACCGACCCGGCCGTCCACCCGGGGGCCATGGACATCTGCGGTGATGGCATCGACCAGGACTGCAGCGGCGCCGACGCCCCGTGCGTGGTGGACGCCGACGGCGACGGGGTGCCCGCCGAGCGCGACTGCGACGACGCTGATCCGGCCCGGCACCCGGGGGCCGCGGACGTCTGCGGGGACGGCATCGATCAGGACTGCGACGGGGCCGACGCGGCCTGCGTGGAGGACGCCGACGGGGACGGCCACCGGGCCATCGCCGCGGGCGGCGACGACTGCGACGACCTGGACGCCTCGGCCTACCCGGGCGCGCCCGAGCGCTGCGGCGACGAGCGCGACCAGGACTGCGACGGGGCCGACGCCCCCTGCGACCGCGACGGCGACGGCGTGCCGGCGGGGGCCGACTGCGACGATCTCGTGGCCAGCGTCCACCCGGAAGCCGAGGAGATCTGCGGGGATGGCGTGGATCAGGACTGCGACGGGGCCGACCTGGCCTGCGCCGACCTGCCCGCCGAGGACGACGCCGACGGCGACGGCCACCTCGCCATCGCCCGGGGCGGCGACGACTGCCAGGACTTCGACCGCGCCACCTTCCCCGGCGCCCCCGAGATCTGCGGGGACGGCATCGACCAGGACTGCGACGGCGCCGACGCCCCCTGCACGGCCGGCGGCCTCTACCTGGAGCCCGACGCCGATCCCTTCGTGCGCCAGCGACCCGCCGCCGAGGAGCTGCCCTCGGGCACCGGCGTGCCGCCCGGGCCGACGACGAGCTGCGCGGCCGCGCCGGGCCCCGCCGGATCCGGGGCGGGCCTCCTGCTCGTCGTGGGCCTGGCCTTCGCCGCCCGCCGCCGCCGCGCGGCCCTCCTCGTGGCGCCCGGCCTCTGCCTCACCGCCGGCTGCGGCGAGGTGGAGAACCCGCCCCAGGCCGAGGCCTCCCTGGACCCGGAGTTCTACGCGGCCTTCGTCGATCCCATCCTGGCCCGCGGCTGCTCGACGCTGGCCTGCCACGGCAACCTGGAGCGGCCGCTGCACCTCTTCTCGGTCTCGCGCCTGCGCGCCCATGGCAAGGACGGCGTCGACACCGAGCTGACCGACGCCGAGCTCTGCCGCAACCTCACCGCCGTCCAGGGCTTCGTGGACGCCGCCGATCCCCTGGGCTCCCTGCTGCTGGCCAAGCCGCTGTACCTGGAGGACGGCGGCACCTGGCACGGGGGCGGCTACCACTTCGGCCCCGGCGACGCCGAGTACGCCTGCCTCGTGCGCTGGCTGCAGGGGGCGCGGGCCGACGCGGACGCCGACGGCCGCCTGGTGGATGGCTGCGATCTGGCCTGGAACCTGGCCGCCAGCGGCGAGCGGGTCGAGCCGCACCTGCGGGGGCTCTCATGCGACTGATCGCGCTCAACCTGTTGATCTTGCTGGGTTCCTGGGGGCAGGCCGCCGCCTACTCGTCGCCCGCCCTCTTCGACACCGGCCCCTCCGACGACACGACGGGGGGCGCCGGCGGCATCTACTACACCGGCTCGCCGCGCTTCCAGGGCCAGGACTGCTCGGGCTGCCACCAGGGCCCCCGGGACGTGAGCATCCGCGTCACCTCGGTGCCCGAGGATCTGCTGCGCCAGCCCTACCGGCCGGGGGTCGTCTACCACGTCGAGGTGGACCTGCTGCGCGACCTGCGCGGCCCGGCGGCCTGCGGCGACGAGCACCCCGGCGACGCCTGCAACCTCGACCTCTTCGCCCTCGAGATCGCCACCGCTGACGGGGTGCCGGCGGGCCGCCTCTGCCCGCTGCCCTTCGACGGCGACGACTGCCCCACCGAGCTGGGCACCCCCACCGTCCTCACCCGGGACGGCACGGCGCTGCTCGCCAACTCCCTGCGCTTCGGCCCCGATGGCCAGCCGGCGTACCGGGATCGCGAGACCGCCCGCGACTTCTACTGGCGGGCGCCCGCGCGGGACCTGGGGCCCCTCGAGGTCTGGATCGCCGCGGTGGATGGCGACGGCGGGCAGTCGTCGCCCGAGAAGCCCTCGGATCTGGAGGGGGACGCCACCGGCGTGTTTCGGCTGTTGCTGTGTGGGCCGGGCGGCTGCCCGGAGGCGTCGCCCCCCGAGGAGGGGTGCGCGGCGGCGGCCGGGGGCTCCCCGGCCGGCTGGATGCTGGCGCTCCTCCTGGGTCTCGGGGTGTGGCGCCGCCGGAGGACTCGATGAAGCGCCTCGTCGCGCTGGGCCTGCTGGCCCTCTTCGCCGCCCTCGCGAGCGGCTGCGCCACCGTGAAGCCCTGGCAGCGCGGCACCCTCGCGCGCCGCTGCATGGCGCTGGAGGGGGATCCCGAGGAGGCGGTGCTGGAGCAGCACGTCTTCGCCTACCGCGAGGGGGCCGCCGGCGCCTATGGCGGCGGGGGCGGTGGGTGCGGGTGCAACTGATGAAAACTGCAGGACTTTTCTGCTTCGCTGCGGCGCTCTTGCTGGCGGGCGCGGCCCAGGCCCAGTCGCGGGGCGCCACCAAGTTCGGCGTCTACACCGACGACGACGGCACCCTGGTGCTCTCCCCGGCGGTGACGGCCTCGGCCACCCCGGTGGAGGGCTTCACCGTCGGGGCGTCGTACCTGGCCGACATCGTCTCGGCCTCGTCGACGGACCTGGTGAGCGCGGCGACGAAGCACTTCGAGGAGCGCCGCGACGACCTCTCCGGCAACCTCAGCTACACCACCCGCGGCTACTTCACCGTCGGCGGCGCCTTCGACTACAGCCACGAGACGGACTACCGGTCCTACACGCCGAGCCTGCACGTCGGGCAGGAGCTCTTCGACCGCAACGTCACCCTCACCGCCGGCTACGGGCTGTCGCTGAACACGGTGGGCCGCTCGGGGGATCCGGGCTTCAGCGAGGCGATGACGAACCACTCGGTGACGCTGAGCGCCAGCCAGCTCCTCGGCCCCGACACCGTCGCCCGCCTGACGTGGCAGGGGCAGTTCGCCCGCGGCTTCCAGGCGTCGGTCTACCGCTACGCCTCGGTCTACCAGGGCACGGTGCTGCTGTTTCAGACGCCCGAGGTCCTGCCCGACGCCCGCGACCGGCACGCCGCCGCGCTGTCGGTGCGCCACCACCTGAGCGGGCCCATCTACGTCAACGCCGACTACCGGCTGTACCTCGACGACTGGGGCCTCATGGGGCACACGGGCGGCGGGCAGCTCTACTACGAGATCACCCGCGACGTGTTCCTGCGGCTCGGGGAGCGGGTGCACTGGCAGACGGGCGCCGACTTCTACGCCCGCCGCTACGACGCGCGCCGCCGCTACATGACGAGCGACAAGGAGCTCTCGCCCCTCTGGTCGAGCACCACCGGCCTGAAGCTGGACTACGCCTGGCGCAGCGGCGCGGGGGCGGCCCTCTCGGCCTTCGGCGTGAACGCCAAGGTCGACTTCATCCACGTCGGCTACAGCGACTTCGACCCGCTGGACCAGCTCAACGCCTGGGTGGGCGAGCTGGGCACCTCGGTGACGTTCTGATGGGGCCGGCGCTCCTGCTCGTCGCGCTGCTCGCGCCGCCCGCCCTGCACCCGGGCCCGGGGCCGGCCCTGGCCTCCCGAGACGCGACGCGCTTCACCACCGACGTCCAGCTCACCTTCGTGGCGGGCGACACCCCCGACCCCCAGATCGACGCGGCGTTCGCGGCCATCCTGGCCGAGTTCGACCGCATCGACGCCCTCGCGAGCGAGTGGCGGCCCGACACGCCGGTGGCGAAGCTCAACGCCCACGCCGGCGAGGCGGTGGTGGTGCCCGACGAGCTCTACGCCCTGCTGGAGCGCACGCTGGGCCTCTGCGACGTCACCCACGGGGGCTTCGATCCCACGTTCAAGACGCTGGCCGGCCTGTGGCCGCTGCGGGATCCGGCCTTCCGGCCCCCTACCCAGGCCCAGATCGACGCCCTGCTGCCGGCCGTCGGCTACCGCCACCTGGTGCTCGACCCCAAGGCCCGCACCGCCCGCCTCACCGACCCCCGCACGCGCGTCGGCCTGGGCGGCATCGCCAAGGGCTACGCCGTCGAGCGCGCCGTCGAGATCCTGCGGGGCCGCGGCCTCCAGGCGTTCTGCCTGCGCGTCGGCGGCGAGCTGTACTGCGCGGGCGACAAGCACGGCACGCCCTGGCAGGTGGGGGTGCGCGACCCGCGGGATCCCGACCGCCTCGTGGCCACGCTGCCCATCCGCGACGCGTCGTTCACCACGTCGGGCGACTACGAGCGCTTCGCCCTGGTGGACGGGGTGCGCTACCACCACATCGTCGATCCGCGCACCGGCGCCCCCGCCCGCGGCGTGCGCTCGGTGACCATCCTCGCCCGCAACCCCACCGAGGCCGACGCCCTGTCCACGGGCGTCTTCGTGCTGGGGGTCGAGGCCGGGATGGCCCTGCTCGACGCCCTGCCCGCCGCCGAGGGCGTCATCGTCGACGACCAGGGCGCCATCCACACCTCCCGTGGCCTCAAGGCCGGCATCCAGGAGATCAAATGAAGCTGCTGCTCGCCCTCGCCCTCCTCGCCGCGGCCCCCGCCGTGGCCGCGCCCCTGGCCGCCGGCGACGCCGCGCCCCTGGCCAGCGTGCCCCTCAAGACGCCCGACGGCGCCGCCATCGACGTCGCGAGCTTGAAGGGGAAGGTCGTCCTGCTCGACATCTGGGCCACCTGGTGCGAGCCGTGCCGGGCGTCGCTGCCCATCTACCAGGCCCTCCAGCGGGAGCTGGGGCCGGCGGGCTTCACGGTGGTGGCCGTCAGCGTCGACGAGCACCACGACGAGCTCGTCAGCTTCGTGAAGAAGAGCGGCCTGACGTTCCCCATCGCCTGGGATCCCGAGGGGAAGTGGCCCGCGGCCATCGGCCTGGAGGCCATGCCCACCGCCCTGCTCATCGACCGCGCCGGCCACGTGAAGTCGGTGCACCCGGGCTTCACCGACGCGGACGGCGAGGCCATCACCGCCGCGGCCCGGGCGCTGGTGAAGGCCCCGTAGCCGGCGTGCTGGGCCTGCTCCTCGCGGTCGTCGCGCCGGCCGCGGCCCGCCACCAGCAGGCCGCGCTGGCCCACGCCGAGGCCGGCCGGCTGGCCGAGGCGGCGGCCGCCTGGCAGCGGGCCTACGCGGCCGATCCGCACCCCGTCTTCCTGCTGAACCTGGCCGCCGTGCAGAGCGCCCTGCCGCGCGGGTGCGGCCCGGCCATCGGCACCTTCGACCGCCTGCTGGCCCGCTGCGCCGAGACCCCCTGCGCCGAGGAGCCCCTGGCCCGCGAGCGCCGCGCCGAGCTGGCCGCGGCGTGCCTCGCCCGCGTCGACGTCCGCAGCCGGCCCCCGGGCGCGCGGGCGCAGATCGACGGCCAGGCCGCCGGCACCACCCCGCTGGAGGCCACCCTCACCACCGACACGCCGCACGAAATCGTGTTGGAGATCGAGGGGTTCTACCCCGGACGCCGCGTCATCGAGCCGCGCCCGCGGGAGCGCTTCGAGCTGGAGCTGGGGCTGCGCCCCATCCCCCCGCCGACCCCACCGCCGAAGGAAGAGGACGGGCCGGGCCGCGCCCTCGCCTGGGGGCTGCTCGGGGCGGGGCTGGTGGGCGCGGGCGTGACGGGCGGCCTGCACGCGGCGGCCGGCGAGCCCTCGACGGGGGAGTGGGTGGGCCTCGGCCTGGGCTATGGGCTCAGCGCCGGGCTCCTCGGCGTCGGCTTCTGGCTGCTGGGGGCGCCGGACGGCGGGCGCGTGGCGTTCTGACCGGGCTCAGCGGGGCCGCAGGCTGTCCAGCGCCACCGCGATGACGGCGGCCGGATCGCCCTGCGGCCCGGCCCGCGCGCCGGTGGCGAGCCCCGCCACCACCGTCTGCAGGTAGCCCGCCAGCACCCCAGCCTCCAGGTCGGCGCGCACCTCGCCCGCCCGCTGCCCCGCCTCCAGGACGGCGACCACGCGCGCGCGGATGACGCCGAAGTGGGCGGTCAGGCGGTCGCGCACCGCGTCGTCGTGGGGGCCGAGCTCCACCAGGGTGTTGAGGGCCATGCAGCCGCCGGGGCCCTGGCTCGGGCAGGCCGTGAACGCCACGCCGTAGAGCCACGCCTCGAGCTGCGCCAGGGGGGTGGAGGCCCGGGCCAGATCGGCCTCGAGCTGCGCCGTGCCCCGGGCCAGGTAGCGGTCGAGCACGCTCAGGAAGAGGGCGTGCTTGTCGCCGAACGCCTGGTAGAGGCTGCCGCGCAGCATCCCCGTCGCGTCGCAGAGATCGGCGATGGAGGTCGCCTCGTAGCCGTGGGCCCAGAACGCCTGCTGGGCCGCGTCGAGCGCGTCGTCGGGATCGAACTGGCGGGGTCGGCCCATGCCCTGAGCCTAGCGAAATCTCCAGGCCCGCTCCAGGTTTTTGAACGATCGGAAAAAAAGTGGCCTGCACTTCTTGACCGCCTGTTCATCTATCGCTAGCGTGGCCTCACCAATTGATGACCGAATGTTCAAGAACGCGGTCACCCAACCGACGGGCCCGGCGCCCGGGGAGAGTCCAGATGGGTCAGCTCGACAACAAGATCGCCCTCATCACCGGTGGCACCAGCGGCATCGGCCTCGCCACGGCCCAGCGCTTCCTGGCCGAGGGGGCCCGCGTCATCGTCACCGGCCGCAACGCCGACACCCTCACCGAGGCGGCGGCGGCGCTGGGCGATCGCGCCCTCGTCCTGCGCTCCGACGCGGCGGATCTGGGCGACATCGAGGCCCTGGTCGAGACCGTGAAGGCGCGCTTCGGCCGCATCGACGTGCTCTTCCTCAACGCCGGCGTCGCCCCCTTCCAGCCCCTCGAGGCCCAGTCGGCCGAGGGCCTCCAGACGCTCTTCAACATCAACGTCCTCGGCCCGTACCTGACCGTGCAGAAGGCCCTGCCCCTGCTCGGCGCCGGGGCCTCCGTCCTCTTCAACACCTCGGTCGTGAACGTGAAGGGCCTGGCCAACAGCAGCGCCTACGCCGCCACCAAGGCCGCCCTGCGCTCGCTGACCCGCACCCTGGCGGCCGAGCTGGCCCCGCGCGGCATCCGCGTCAACGCCGTGGCCCCCGGCCCCGTCGCGACGCCCATCTACGACAAGATGGGCATGAGCGCCGAGCAGCTCGCGGCCTTCGGCGGGCAGATCCAGCAGATGGTGCCCCTGGGTCGCTTCGGCACCCCCGACGAGCTGGCCTCGGCGGCGCTCTTCCTGGCCTCGGCCCAGAGCAGCTACGTCACCGGGGCCGAGCTGGCGGTGGACGGCGGCTTCGCCCAGGTCTGATCCGCGGCGGCCTCTCCTGAAGCGGGTCGGCTACTTGCGCAGGCCCGCGTCCACCTCCCGCAGCAGGGCGATGAGCTCCTCGACGTGCCGCCCGATGGCCTGGGCGTCGCGCAGGTTCTCGGCGCTGGCCTTCACCAGCGGCACCAGCGTCCGCTCGACGATGGCCACCTGCTGCCCCAGCAGCTCCTCGATGCCGGCGGGCGGGGGCATGCGCACCTCCACCTGGGGCCGGCCCACCGCCTGGAGCGCCTGCGCCACCGCCGTCAGCGCCTCGGTGACGTCGCCGCTGGCGGCGGCCGGGGGCGGGGCGCCGAGCGGTCGGGCGGCCGCCACCGGCGGGAGCGCCTGGCCGCCACCCCCCGCCTTCGCCACCGCCGAGCGCAGCCCGTCGAGCTTCAGGGCGATGGTGCCGAGGGCGTTGGCCAGGGCCGCGGCCCCGCCCCCCTCCAGCTCGTCGCGGATGGCCCCGAGGGCCGCCGCGATGGGGGTGAAGGCCCTGGCGTCGACCCCACGCTCCGCAACCGCCTCGCGCAACGCCTTGATCTCGCTCGTGATCCCGTCGTTCGATCCCGCCGCCACGGCCGTGCGCAGGGCGTCGAGGCCCTCCGCGATGCCGCTGAGGGTGGTGGCCACGCGCACCGCCGGGTCGTCGTCCTTGCCGCCGGAGATCTGCACGCGCTTGAAGCCGCGCTTGATCTCGGCCCACCGCGCCGCCTGGGCCTCGCTCATCCGGGCGCGCAGCTCGGCCAGCTTGAGCAGGTTGGCCTCGGCCCCGGTCGTGAGCGTCTGCGCCTCGCCGGTGTAGTGGTCGTCGATGAGGGCCTCGAGCTCGGCGGCGTTCATGGCCGACGCCACCTTCTCGGCCATCTTGTTCATGTTGCGGTAGCTGCCCTGCAGCTTGAAGGGCGGCTCGCTGCGGAAGGCGTCCTCCTGGGCGGCGGACTCGATGTACTGCAGGTTCACCCGCAGCACGACGCGCTGGATGGTGAGCATCCGCTGGAAGACCGCCGTGATCTCGGCCACTTCCACCGCGCTGTAGTCGTGCTTGAGCTCGCTCTGGGGCACCTCCTCGCCCCGGGCCATGCGGATGAGGCGGTAGACGTCGCCCTGGTCGCGGCCGGCGAGGGGGGCCAGCACCGCGTTGCTGGTGAGCGCGTTCTCCAGGTACGAGAGCGAGAACGCCTCGTCGCGCCCCTCCAGGATGTCGCCCAGGTTGTAGGTGTCGGCGCGGTTCGCGAGCATGTCGGGGATCTGGAACTTCGCCCCCGTCTCCGTGTACGGGTTGCCCGCCATGACCACGCAGAACTTGCGGCCCCGCAGGTCGTAGGTGCGCGTCCGCCCCCGCCAGACGCCCTCCACGCGCCGCTGCCCGTCGCAGAGGCTGATGAACTTCTGCAAGAGCTCCGGGTGCGTGTGCTGGATGTCGTCGAGGTAGAGCATCACGTTGTTGCCCATCTCGAACGCCAGGTTGATCTTCTCGACCTCCTGGCGGGCCGTGGCGTTGGGCGCCTCGGCCGGATCCAGCGACGTGACGCTGTGGCCCAGGGCGGGGCCGTTCACCTTCACGAAGACGAGCCCCAGCCGGTTGGCCACGTACTCCATGAGCGTCGTCTTGCCGTAGCCCGGGGGCGAGACCAGCAGCAGCAAGCCCATGAGATCCGTGCGCTTCTTCTCGCCCGCCGCCCCCATCTGCTTGGCCAGGTTGTCGCCGATGATGGGCAGGTACACCTCGCTGATGAGGCGGTTGCGCACGAAGCTCGACATGATGCGCGGCTGGAACTCGTTGAGCCGCAAGCGGATCCGGGCGTCGTCCAGGAGCGCGTGCCGGGCCTGCCGGTAGCGCTGGTAGCCCGGCAGCCAGACCTCGCGGTAGTGGGCCAGCCGCCCCAGCAGCTCGTCGAGCTGGAGGGGGAGCACCTGCTCGCGGATGCGCGGGTGCTGGCCCAGCAGGCCCTTGACCTCGGTGCGCACGACGGCGCTGGAGACCTCCCGGGCCACGGCGTCGCCGGCGGCCAGGACGGCCGCCTCGAAGACGGTGCCGGCCTCGGCCTCGGGGCCGGCGAGGGCGCCGATCCAGGCGCGGGCCAGGTCGACCCGGGCGACGGGGTCGGCCTTGAGCGCCCGCAGATCCTCGTCGAACTCCCGCCGGGCGTCCGTCTCCTCCAGGTGGCGGTGCAGGGCGGCGCGCAGATCCTCGGCGTCGCGGCTGGTGGTGAAGCGCGGCGGATCCTGCGCCCCCAGCTCCTCGACGAGGTAGCGCCCCGCCAGCAGGGCGTGGGGCAGCAGCTCGGGCAGGTGGCGGTCGGTCAGCCAGGCCGTGACGGCCGCGGCGAAGGCGTCCCCGAGCTGCCGGAAGGCGTCCCCGGGCCCGAAGCGATCGCGCAGGCGGCACAGGTTGCGGGCGCGGCGCTGCCAGGCCGTGCGGGCGTCGCCCCCGAGCCCCGCGCCCCAGGCCAGGGCCGCCACCGCGCGCGGCCACGCCCCGAAGCGCAGCAGCCCGGCCGTCGTCCGCATGGCCAGCAGCTTCTCCAGGATGAGCGTGGCGTCGTGGTCGTGGAGGCCGCGCTCGTAGCCCTCCTCGTAGCGCTGCTGGGCCCGCTCGCGCACCAGGGCCAGGAGCCCCCCGGGGCTGAGCTGCGCGTCCTGCAACCCCTTGATCGACAAGCCATCCTGGCCGCGCTCGGCGGCCTCCAGCAGCGTCGTCGCCAGGTACTCGCCCCGGTAGACGGCGGGGCTCTCGCTGATGATCGTCTGGCTCCACCAGGGCTTCGTGGCCTGGAACGCCTCGTCGGTCACGGGCTCGAAGAAGTCGGTGCCGGTGAGGTGCAGCGCCATCCCCTCGTCGCGGGGCACCAGCGTCAGCTCGAGGGGCTGGGTGTTCACCGTGAACTGGTGGCTGCCCAGCTTGATGAGGCTGCCGCCCCCCTCGAAGAGATCGAGCTTGTCGCGCAGGCCGCGCAGGGCGTCCTGCCGGGCCGACTTGAGCCGCGAGACCAGCTCGTCGGCCTTCACGCCGTCGCCCAGCTCTGCGAGCTGCTCGGAGAGCTGGCGCAGCTTGAGCACCATGTTGTCGGCGGCGAACCAGGCGTTGAGCTCGTCCTCGCCCTGGAAGCTGCGCGCCCGGCGCACGACGCCCTCGAGGATGCGGTCGGCGGCCTTGAGCAGGTTGCCCACGCGGCGCTGGCGCTCGTCGAGGAGCGTCTGCTTGCGGCTGCCGAAGGCCTCGTAGACCTCCTCGCGCTTCGCCGTGAGATCGGCGATGAACTCGTCGAACTCGCTGAACCGGGCCTCCAGCTCCTCCAGCCCCACCATCAGGCGCGACAGCTCGGCGTCGCAGCGCTCGGGGGAGTCGCACAGCGCCAGGGCCGAGGCGACGGACTGGCCGAAGAGCTTGAACTGCGCCCCGAACTCGGCCCGGCCCTCCTGGCCGAGCAGCCCCTTGCGCCGCACCTCCAGGGTGGCGCGCACGCGGTTGAGCTGGCCGAAGACCTCGGAGATGTCCTCCAGGATGGCCGTGCGGGTGGTGGCGTCGTCGATCTGCAGGCCGGCGATGATCTCGGTCAGCAGGTCGAGGCCCTGGGAGAGCGCCTCCATGCGATCCCGCAAGGGGTTGATCTCCGAGACCTTTTCGGCCTTCTCCACGTCGGCCAGCAGCGTCGCGATGTCGGCCTTCAGCGGGCCGAGGGCGCTGTCGCGCTGCAGGAAGAGGACGCACTCCCGGGTCAGGCGGTCGAAGTGCTCGACGGCCTCCGCCTCCAGGGCGTCCAGGCGGCCCGCGTCGATGTAGCGCACGTCGCGCACGGTGATCAGGTGGCCGCGCTGGGTGCGCAGGGCGGTCAGGCCCCGCATGTACGCCTCGACGGTGTTCAGCTCGGCCTGGCGCAGCCCGCGGATGACCTCCGCCTGCTTCGCCTCCACCTCGGTCAGCGTCTGGGCCGCCCGGCGCTGGAGGGCCAGCACCTTCTCGAACTCGTCGACGATGAGCTCGGCGGTGCGCCGCAGCTCCGTGACCACCGCCGCGAAGCCCACCTCGTCGTGGCCCAGCCAGTAGTAGGCGTCGCCCAGGCGGCCCAGGGCCCCGATCAGGTCCTCGTAGATCTGGCGGGTGGGCTTCGAGTTGTCGATGAGGCGGCAGATGGAGAGGGCGTCGCTGATGCCCCGCACGAGATCGGCGTTGCCGACCTTGGCCAGGAAGCTGCCATCGGTGGGGGCGGAGGCGGCGAACTCCGCGGAGACAAAGGGTGTCTGCCAGACCTGCAGCGGGTGGACGCGGGTGGGCTCCCCCGTCACCGAGCGGAAGACCACCATCCGGCCATCCTGGAACAGGCTGTAGCCCTGGCAGTGGATGGGGGTCTGGACCTCCTTGCGGATGAGGTTGTAGGGCAGCAGGGCGTAGTGGCCGTCCACCGGGTCGTAGAAGACGTAGAGCACGTCCTCGCCGTTGGGGGCCCGGACCATGGCCTTGAAGCGCAGCCGCTCGTTGACCTCGTCGAAGACCTTGTGGGAGCCGTCCTGCAGGACGTAGCCCCCCGGGAAGATGATGCCGTGGTCCTCGGGGAGCTGGACGCAGGCGCGCCCGATGGCGTCGATGCGCACGACCCCCTGGGTGCGGGTGTTGAAGACCAGGTAGCGGTGCTTCTCCTCCCGGTACGGCCGGATCTTCAGCAGGATGAGGGTGCCCAGGTCGGCGTAGCTGATGTCGCCGTCGTCGAGCGTCTGGTTCTGGTCGTCGACGGGCTCGCGGTAGATGCCCTGGCCGTCGCTGGTGTTGTTCTCGACCTTGACCGTCAGGTCGCCGCCGACGGTCTCCACGAACACCCGGTTGTTGATGTTGATGTGCGGGTGCTGGCCGTGGACCTGCATCTCGCGGGTCGTGGAGCGCCAGGTGAAGTCATGGGCCGGGGGGAACGTGTAGTCGCGCTCGCCGCGGTTGTCGACGTACTGGAGCGTGCCCCCCTTCTGGACGCGCCAGCGGAAGACCTTGATGTCGGACAGGGCCTGCCCCACCTGGAAGACGGCCAGCAGCAGCGAGTCCAGGCGGCGCAGCTGCAGCAGGCGGGCCTCCCGGTAGTACCGGAAGAGATCCGTGAAATCCTTCACGAATCCAGGATCTTGCAGGAAGCCGCCCGCGGCCTCGAAGCTCTCCTTCGGGAACTCGGCGATGTCGTCGGCGTGCTCGAACTGGTGCAGCGCGAAGACGTCCTCGACGCTGACATCCTGCTTGAGCCCGAAGGCCACCTCGTAGCCCAGGAGCAGGTGGCCGCCGACGCTGCGCAGATCCCGCGGGAGGCAGTTGTTCTCGGTGCGCACCCGGCTCTGCGCGATGACCGAGAGCTCCGTCCCGCCGAACACCTCCTTGCGCCGGGCGTTGAGGGCCTCCGCCTTCTGGCGCAGGGCCTGCCCCTGGGTCACCAGGCGGCCGCGGATGATCTCGTAGTTGCCGGCGTCCAGGGCCGGCGGGGCGGCGTCGGTCATCGGTTCAGCCCAGCCGCGTCACGTCGAGGCCGAGCTTCTTCGCCTCGGCGGCCAGCGCGGCGAGGCGGCTCTTCGTCTCGTCGTCGGCGGTGGTGGCCAGCTTCGCCAGCAGCCCCGCGATGCTCAGGTCGCGCACGGCCCCGGCGGACAGGCCGCCCAGGACGCTCTGCAGGTCGTCGGCCAGGACGCGCTCGCCCGTGGCGTAGCCGCCCAGGGCGCCCTTCGCGAGGGCGCTGTTGTCGACGAAGGCGTCCAGCGACTGGCCCTGGCCCACGGCCTTCACGAAGCGGTCGAAGAACTGGCCGTCGCCGCCCACGATGTTGATCTTGGCCGACTCCATGGCCGTGCCGAGGACCTTGGCCTGGGCCTCGGCCATCTGCACGCGGGCCTCCAGGGTGGCGATGGCCACCTCGCGCTCCTTCTCGATCTTGAAGCGGAACTCCTCGTGGGCCCGGCTCTTGTCGTCGAGCGCCTTCATGGCGGAGGCCTTCTCGGCCAGGCCGGCGGCCTCGGCCGTCAGCTTCTTCTCGATGGCCACGGCCTCGGCCTGGCCACGCTTCTCGATGGCGGCGGCCTCGGCCTCCTGCACCCGCACGTGGGCCAGGCCCTTCTCCTGCTCGCCGGCCGCGCGGGCCAGCTCGGTGCCCTTGATCACGTCCGCCTGGGCGTCGCCTTCCTTGCGGATGGCCTCGGCCTCGGCCTCGCGCACCTTCACCCGGGCGAAGCCCTGCTTCTCGGCGCCGATGGCCTCCGACTGCATCTTCTCCAGGGTCACCCGGGCCTCGGCCAGGCCGCGCTTCTCGATGGCGGCGGCCTCGGCCTCCTGCACGCGCACGGTGGCCAGGCCGGTGGCGGCCGACTCGGCCTGCACACCCTCGGCCAGCCGGATCTTGGCCCGGGCCTCCTTGTCGGCCGCCTCCAGGGCCGCCTCGGCCTCGGTCAGCCGCTTGCGGGCCGCGTGCTTGGCGACCTCCTCCTCGGCCTCGGCCGCCTTGATGCCCTTCACCAGGTTCTGCTGGGCCTCGCCCTCGGCCCCGATGATGGCCACCTTCTTGTTCCGCTCGGCCTCGGCGTGGGCGCGCAGGTCCTTGATGCGCTCCTCCTCCTCGGCCACCGTCTTCTCGACGGCGACGCGGCCGCGCACCACGTCGGCGATCTCCTTGCGCTCGACCTCGAGGGCCTTCTCCTTCTCGATGCGGCGCAGCTCCACGTCCCGCTCGCGGCCGATGTCCTCGATCTCACGGGCCTTCTGCACGCGGACCTGCTCGACGGCCACCTCGCGCTCGCGGGCCTTCTCGGCCACCTCGACGGCGCGGGACTTGTTCTGATCGCCGATCTGCACCTCCTCCTGGGCCTTCTGCAGCGTCAGGGCGGTGCGCTTCTCCTCCTCGTGCTTCACCCGGAGCGCCTCGTTGCGCTCGCGCTCCTGGGCGATGGCGATCTCCTTCTCCTTCTTGGCCCGGGCCTCGGCCTCCGACTGCTCGAAGCGGAACACCGCCTCGTTGGCCGAGAGGTTCTGCCGGCCGATCTCCATGCGCTCCTTCTGCTTGAGCTCGTTGGTCTGGATGTTCTGGCCGGTGGTCAGCTCGGTGATCTTCCGGATGCCCTGGGCGTCGAGGATGTTCTTGGGATCGAGCTTCTCCATGGGGGTCTGCTCGAGGAAGTCGATGGCGGCGTCCTCCAGCACGTAGCCGTTCAGATCCTCGCCGATGACCTCGATGATCTGGTCCTTGAAGTCATCGCGCTGGGTGTAGAGCTGCTCGAACTCGAGCCGCTTGCCCACGGTCTTGAGCGCCTCGGCGAACTTGGCCGAGAACAGCTCCTCCAGGGTGCGCTGGTCGCTGGCGCGGGCGCAGCCGATGGACTGGGCCACCTTCAGCACGTCCTCGGTGGTCTTGTTGACCCGCACGAAGAACGTGACCTTGATGTCCGCGCGGATGTTGTCCTTGCAGATCAGGCCCTCGTGGCCCGAGCGCTCCAGCTCGATGGTCTTCACCGAGATGTCCATCACCTCGGCGCGGTGGATGATGGGATAGACCACCCCGCCGGTGAAGGTGACCTCGGGCTCCGTCTTCATCTTGTTGATGATGAGCGCTCTGCCCTGATCCACCTTCCGGTAGAACTTCGCGATGATGATCATCAGGCCGACGAGGACGATGAGGACGACGGCGACGCCGCCCAGCAGAATCTGAATGCTCATGATCGCAGGTTCCTCCTCGCGGCCTTGGCCGCCCGGGTGCAGGGGGACGCCAGCGGCGTCCGGAGCAGATGCGGATCGGGGGCCCCCATCAGCGGTCACCGCCGAGGGGCTCGATGATGTAGGTCTCGCGCTCGGGGTCGAAGTCGACGATGAGCGCCTCGTCGCCCTTGGTCAGGCCGTTGGGCCGCCGGCAGCGCACCTGGACGAGCAGGTGATCCCGATCGACGACGACGTTGGCCTGGCCGAAGGTGGCCGTCACCCGGCCCGTGGCGAGGGTGCAGGTGTTGCCCAGCAGCGCCGAGCGGCGGCGGGCGTGGGCCGGCTCGAAGATGGGGGCCAGCGGCCGGACGGCGGCGGCCGTGATGGGCAGGGCCAGCAGCAGGGCCCCGACGCCGACGGCGGCGCCGACGAAGAACCCGCCCAGGCCCAGGCCGCCCAGGGCCTGCATGCTGAAGAAGCTGATCATCCAGCCGAACAGGAAGATGAGCGAGAGGACGACCGTGACGGGGGCCGACCGCAGCCTCAGCGCGGCGAAGAGGCCGGCGAGCACGCTGGCCGAGCCCTCGGCGGCGGCCTTGCCCGCGGCCTCGGCGGCCCCGTCGGCCGCGCCCTCGGCGGCGCCCTCGGCCACGCCCTCGGCGACACCCTCGGCCACGCCCTCGGCCACGCCCTCGGCGCCGGCGTCGAGGACGCCGTCCGCGGCCCCGTCTCCGAAGTTCAGGAAGTCGATGTCGAACGCGCCGATGATGACGAACAGCCAGTAGAGGAGCGCGATGATGAGGAACAGGGTGAAGAAGCCGGTCGGGAGGGCGAGGGCAGCGTTGATGAAGTCCATGGGCACTCCTGTCGACCGGGGCGACCGCGACAAGTAATCACCCCGATCGGGGCCGCAACACCAGGGGTTGACTTTTTCTCCGAAATATGCATTGGGGGCCCCTGCGCTCGCACGGGCGCCCTGCAAGGGAAATCGGCCGCCATGATCCGATTGTCTCCCGGGGCCCCGGTCGGGCGGCGCCGCGATTGAGTGGCCCCCGGGGGGCTGCGATACTGCCCGCGATGGATCCTGACGCCACCTTCGACCCGGCCCCCGCCGTCCCCGACGACGGGGTGCCCGCCCGCATCGGCCCCTACCGGGTCGATGGCCTGCTCGGCCGTGGCGGGATGGGCGAGGTGTACCGGGGCTTCGACGAGGCGCTGCAGCGGCCGGTGGCCATCAAGCGGGTGGCCGGCCGGCTGCGCGGCCAGGCCGAGGCCCGGGCGCGGTTCTGGCGCGAGGCGCGGGCGCTGGCCACCCTCGATCACCCGGGCGTCGTCCGGGTGCACCGCATCGACGAGTCGGACGGCGGCGACCTGTACCTGGCCATGGAGCTGGTGGAGGGGCCGCCGCTGGCCGAGCTCATCGGCCGCCCCTGGCCCTCGCCCTTCGCGGCGGCCGTGGGGCGCCAGGCAGCGGCGGCGCTGGGCGCCGTGCACCGCGCGGGCATGACCCACCGCGACGTGAAGCCGGCGAACCTGCTGGTGCAGGCGGACGGGGTGGTGCGGGTGGTCGACTTCGGCCTCGCCCGCCGCGCCGAGCTGCTGGAGGAGCGCGTCACGGCCACCGGCGCCCGGGTGGGGACGCCCGCGTACATGGCCCCCGAGCAGGTGGACGGGGAGGCGGTGGGGCCGGCCGCCGATGTCTTCTCCCTGGGGGTGGTGCTGTACCGGCTGGTGGCGGGCACCCACCCGTTCGCCCGGGACTCGGACGGCGCGACGGCGCTGGCCCTGGCGGCGGCGACGTGCCGGCCCCTCGACGCGGTCGCGCCGGACGCGGATCCGGCCCTCGTGGCGGTGGTGGCCCGCTGCCTCGCGCGGGATCCGGCCGCGCGCTTCCCCGACGGCGAGGCCCTCGCCCGGGCGCTCGACGCGGTGCCGGCCGTGGACGCCCCCGCCCTCGCGGCCTTCGTGGCCGACCAGGACCGGGCGGCGGCGGTGCTGGCGTCGTCGGCGCCGGCGGTGGCCTCCATCTCGGTGGGCCCCGTGCGCCGGCGGCCGGTGGGGCGCCTCGTCCTGACCGCCCTCGTCCTGCTGGGGGCGGCGGCCTGGGGCTGGTTCGGCCAGGATCGCCCCGCGCCCCTGCCGGCCGCCGCCGTGGATCCGCCCGCGCCGCCCATCCGCCGCCTGCCGCCCCGCCCCGCGGTGGCCGTGGCGGGCTTCCTCGCCCCCGATGACGACCCCGACGACCCGCGCGCGGCCGTCCTCGCCGACGCCCTGCGCACCCTGCTGGCCCAGGTGCCCGACGCCCTCGTCTCGGTGCCGCTGGCGGTGCTGGAGGGGACGCTCCCGCCGGATCAGGCCGTGGGGCCGGGCCTCGCGCCGGCGGCCCTCGTCCGCCGCGGCCCGGGCCGGGTGGATCTGCTGGTGCGCGGGAGCCTGCGCGAGGCGGACGCGGGGCTCGCCCTCGAGGTGGAGCTGGTCGACGTCCAGGCCGACGAGGTGGTGCGCAGCTTCAGCGTCCGCGCCCCGGCCGATCCCATCGACGCGGCGGCCGTCCTGGCCCGGGGGCTCCTGGGCGTCCTGCAGGTCGATCCGCCCGCCTTCGTGGCGCCGGCGCGCTCCGCGAGCGCGTACGGGGCGCTGCTGGCGAGCCGCGAGGCCCTGCGGCGCGGCGACTTCGAGTCGGCCGAGCAGAGCCTGAGCTGGGCGCTGCAGCTCGATCCGGGCTTCGTGCAGGCCCGCCTGGATCGCTTCGCGCTGCTGCGATCTCGCCGCCAGTCCGCGGAGATCGAGGCCGAGGCGACGACGCTCCTGGCTCGCGACGACGTGGCCCCGCGGGAGCGCGCGCTGGGCGAGGCGTGGCTGGCCCTGGCCCGGGGCGACGGCGAGGCGGCCCTGCGCGCGCTCAACGGCGTGCTGGCCCGGTGGCCCGCCGAGGTCGGAGCCGCGGAGCTGCTGCTGGTGCTGCGGGCGTACGATCCGGCCCTGCGGGATCTGGGGGCGCTCGAGGCCGTGGCCCGGCAGGTGCTGACCCTGGCCCCCCGCCACGAGGAGGCGGCGTCGCGGCTGGTGCGGGCGCTGGCCTTCCGGGGGCGCGTCGCGGAGGCCGAGCAGGTGCTCGCCAGCCTGCACATCGCCCCCGACGACCCCGGCTTCGCGGAGGTCTTCGGCGAGCTGGATCTGTACGCGGGCCGCTTCGACGCGGCGGCCGAGCGCTTCGCCGCGGCCCTGGCCCGCTCCGCCGACAACCTGTACGCCGAGCACATGGGCTTCGCCGCGGACATCCTGCGGGGGCGCTGCGAGGAGGCGGCCGTCGGGGCCCTGCGCCGCATCCAGCGCATCGAGGCCCTGGGGCGCGACGGCAACCTGGACTGGACCCGGAGCCTGGCCACCCAGGCCCTCATCTGCCGGTCGCAGTGGGCGGCGGCGCGGGCGGTGATGGACGCCTGGACGAGCCCGAGCGGGCGCGAGCAGGTGCGCGCGCTGCGGCCGCGGGTCGACCTGGTGGCGGGCGAGGCGCCGGCGGCGGTGGCGGCCGCGGTCGAGGCGGCGCTGGCGGACGAGGCGGCGGCGCCGGCCTGGCCGGAGCTGCTGCGGACGCTGGCCCGCGTGGGCACCGACGGGGCCGTCCTGCGGCGCTGGGGCGCCGAGGCCGAGGCGCGCGCGGTGGACGCGGACACGCTGCCGACGGCCCGGGCGGCCTGGCTGATGGCGAGCAAGCTGTTGATCGCCAAGGCGAATCTGCTCAAGGGCGGCGACGCGGCGGCGGGCCTCGCGGCCCTGCGGGCCGAGCGGCGGGACCTGTCGGCCGTCCGCGACGAGGCCGATCTGCAGCGCGTCGTGGAGGCGCGGGTCATCCTCGCGGAGGCCCTGGAGGGGCAGGGCCTGGCCGAGGAGGCGCAGGCCGAGTGGGCGTGGATCGCCGCGCTTGGCTACCCTCGGCTGTATGCGACCGACCTGTGGCTGGCCGCGCGGCGCCGGGTGAGCGAGTGAGCGACGAGACGACCGAGGTGGCCCCGGCCGAGGCGCGGGGGGCCCTGCGCGATCCGGGCGAGCGCCTGGCGCTGGTCGTCCTGTGGTCGGCCGAGGAGCCCGGCCACGTGGGCGAGGTGCTGCTGGTGCCGCCTCGCGGCGCGCCGGTGGAGCTCGGCCGCGGCACCCCCGGGCTGGTGCGCCAGCGGCCCGGGCAGAACCGGGCGGCGGCGCCCCTGGAGAGCCGCCGCATCTCGCGCCGGCAGCTCCGGGTGCAGGGGCTCGGCGGGCGCCTGCAGGTGGAGAACCTGGGCCGCTGCGCCCTGCTCGTGCGCGGGGTGGCGACGACGCAGGCGGTGGTGGAGCCGGGCGAGCTGCTGGAGATCGAGGGGCAGCTGCTGCTGCTGTGCGCGCGGCGGCCGGCGGTGCTGCCCGCCGCCCGGGGCCAGGCGGCCGAGGGGGCCTGGGGCGTGGCCGACGCTGACGGGGTGGTGGGCGAGAGCCCGGCCGCCTGGGCCCTGCGCGACCAGCTCGGCTTCATCGGGCCGCGGGCGGGGCATGTGCTGGTGCTCGGCCGCAGCGGCACCGGCAAGGAGCTGGCCGCGCGGGCGCTGCACCGCGCGTCGCCGCGGGCGGCGGGGCCCTTCGTGGCCCGCAACGCCGCCACCATCCCCGAGAGCCTGATGGACGCCGAGCTCTTCGGCCACACGCGCAACTACCCCAACGCCGGCATGCCCGAGCGGCCCGGCCTGGTGGGGGAGGCCGACGGCGGCACCCTCTTCCTGGACGAGATCGGCGAGCTGCCGGTGGCCCTGCAGGCCCACCTGCTGCGGCTGATGGACGGCGGCGAGTACCAGCGGCTCGGCGAGGCGCGCACGCGGCGGGCGGATCTGCGCCTGGTGGCGGCCACGAACCGGCCCCGCGACAGCCTCAAGAGCGACGTGCTGGCCCGCTTCCGCCACGTCATCGAGCTGCCCGATCTGGACGCGCGCCGGGAGGACGTGCCGCTGCTCATCCGGCACCTGCTCGGTCGCGCGGCGGCCGAGGACGCCGAGGTGGCGGGCTTCCTGGAGGGCGGCTACCCGCGCCTGGCCCCCGATCTGGTGGCGGCGCTCGTGCTGCACCCGCTGCCCCTGCAGGTGCGGGAGCTGGACGCCCTGCTGTGGCGCTGCCTGGCCGTGAGCCGGGGCGACACCGTGGAGCGGGCCCCCGATCTGGCCGTGCCCGCGGTGGCCGAGGAGGCCCTGGTCGATCCCGGCGACGTGACGGAGGAGGCCCTGCGCGCCGCCCTCGCCGAGTGCGAGGGCGTGCAGGAAAAGGCCTGGAGAATCCTGGGGTTGAACAGCCGCTACCAGCTCCGGCGGCTGCTGAGGAAGTACGGCATCCAGGGGTAGCGGGGCCTACTGGCGGGCCCGGCACTCCCCCTCGTAGTCGAGCTGGGCGCCGGCCGCCTGGCGCTCGCAGTCGTTGCCGTAGGTCATGCCATCGCAGCCGCAGACCGGCGCGAAGATGCGCGGGCAGATCTCGGGGATGGGCTCGCAGACGCCCTGGCCGTCGGCGATCTGGCAGGTGCCGGCCGGGTGCTCGCAGCGCTGGCCGCGGGCGCAGGGGATGCCGGCGAAGCCGTCGCAGACCGGCGCGTCGGGGCACTCCCGGACCTCCCACCCGCACTCGCCGGCGTCGTTCTCCAGGCAGCGGCCGGTGGGGCCGCCGATGGAGCCGTCGGGGCAGACCACGTTGGGCAGGCCGAGGGCCGGCCCGCACAGGTCGGGGTTGCACTCGCCCTCGGGGAAGAGGCAGCCGCAGCCGCACTCGTTGGAGAACATCTCGGCCCCGGCGGGGCAGGCGAAGCGGACGCGCTGGCACTCGAGCGGGTCGTGGCTCACGTAGCGCACGCCGTTGCCGCCCGGGCAGGCCATGCGGCACTCGCCCTCGTAGGCCACGCGGACGCGGGCGCAGCCGGCCTCGCAGACGTTGCCGTACGTCCGGCCGTCGGCGCCGCAGACGGGCTGGTACACGTCCGGGCAGATGCAGGGCTCGGCGGGCTCGCAGCGGCCGTTCACGCAGGCCTCGCCGCGGGCGCAGGGCCGCTCGGGGCCACACTCGGGCACGGCCGGCCGGATGCAGCCGCAGCCGCACTCGTTGGAGAACGCCTCGCTGCCCGGCTCGCACATGAACAGGATGAGCGCGCACTCCATGGGGTCATGGCTGATGTAGCCCACGTTGGGATCCGCCTCGTCCGGGCAGACCGGCGGGGGCGGGGGGCCGATGCAGCCGCAGCCGCACTCGTTGTTGAAGGCCTCCTGGCCCGCCTCGCAGACGAACCGCAGCACGGCGCAGCGGTCGGGGTTGTCGCTGACGTAGTGCACGCTCGGGTCGTTGGGATCGGGGCAGTCCGGGCGGCACTCGCCCTCGTGCACCACCCGGACCTGGGCGCAGGCCGCCTCGCAGTCGTTGGGGTAGGTGTTGCCGTCGGCGCCGCAGACCGGGGCGAAGATGTCGGGGCAGGCGCAGGCCTCCGCCGGCACGCAGGCCCCGTTCACGCAGTTCTGGCCGCGCGGGCAGGGCAGCTCGGGGCCACAGGCGGGCGGCGGGACTTCCGGCCCGATGCAGCCGCAGCCGCACTCGTTGCTGAAGGCCTCCTGGCCCGCCTCGCAGGCGAACCGGATGCGGGCACACTCGGCCGGATCCTGGCTGACGTAGCGCACGGCCGGGTCGTTGGGGTCGGGGCAGGCCATGCCGCACTCCCCCTCGGCGGCGATCTCGACCTGCGCGCAGCGGGCCTCGCAGGCGTTGCCGTAGGTCATGCCGTCCACGCCGCAGACCGGCATGAAGACGTCGGGGCAGACGCAGTCGCCGCCGCCGCCGGCACCACCGACGCCGCCACCGGCGCCGGCC
>JACKDP010000004.1 GCA_020633435.1 Myxococcales bacterium
GGCGGCGGCCCGGGCGGCTTCGGCGGCGGCGGCGGCGGCAACCTGGACTGCGCGGGTCTGAACGAGTGCCTCTCCGGCTGCGGCGAGGGGGACGACGCCTGCACGGATGCCTGCTTCGGCGACGCCACCCCCCAGGCCCAGGCCACCTTCACGGCGGCCATCGAGTGCATCCAGGCCAACGGCGGCGACCAGAACGCCTGCCAGGCCGAGATCGAGGCCTGCATCGGCGAGTTCGATCCCGGGCCGACCGGCGACCTGAGCTGCTCCGAGCTCAACGACTGCCTGTTCAACTGCGCCGATGGCGACCAGGCCTGCGGCCAGGCCTGCTTCGGCATGGCCACCGCCCAGGCGCAGCAGCAGTTCATCGCCGCGGTGGAGTGCATCGACGCCAACGGCGGCAACCAGGAAGCGTGCGCGGCCGAGATCGAGGCCTGCCTCGGTGGCGGTGGCCCTGGCCCCGGCGGCGACCTGACCTGCGGCGGCATCTTCGAGTGCGCCGGCAACTGCCCCCAGAACGATCAGAACTGCATCCAGGGCTGCCTGGCGGCCGGGACGCCCCAGGCGCAGGACCTCGCCCTGCAGCTCTCGCAGTGCGCGCAGAACGCTGACATGAACGGCCAGGACGTCGAGACCGCCTGCGCCGATCTCATCAACGCCTGCTTCCAGTAGCCTGCCTCTGGCCCGCCGGCGCCGCCCCGGCGCGCGGCGGAAGGGAGCGGTACGGCCGCCCCCAGCCCCGCTGTCGAAAAACCGCAGAGCAACATTTTTCCCTGGAACCAGTGTTGGCCCGTAGTGGAAAAGCGTCCACTCGACACTTCTCCGTGGGAGAGCAAGCGTGAAGCAGACTCTGAAGTTGGCCTTGCTGGGCAGCACCCTCGCGGTGTTCGCCCTGGCGTGTGACACCAGCAGCTCCGACGACGCCGACATGGGCATGGGCCAGGGCGGCGCGGGCGGCGGCGCCGGCGGTGCCGGTGGTGCCGGCGGCCAGGGCGGCATGGGCGGCGGCGCCGGTGGCGCTGGCGGCGGCCAGGAGTGCGCCGACGACCTGCAGTTCGGCGATCCCTGCGACGCCGAGCTCGACTGCTGCGGCCGTGGCCTGCTCTGCGTCGACTTCGGCCTGGGCGGCGGCGCGCAGTGCGTCCACACCTGTGACGCCAACGCCGATCCCACCGGCTGCGACCCCCGCGAGCTGTGCAACCCCGAGGAGCAGGTCGACGATCCCGATCTCCCCTCCCCGGGCGCCTGCGTGCCCAGCCAGGAGTGCGACATCGACGCGGCGGCGGTCTGTGGCGATGAGGCGACCTGCGTCGTCCTGCAGAACATCACGCTGTGCGCGCCGGCCGGGACCGCCGCTCAGGGCGACGCCTGCGACATCTTCCCCGACACCGCGGACATGGCCTGCCGCGCTGGCCTGACCTGCTTCGCCGGCACCTGCTCGGCCCCCTGCAACGGCGCGGCCGACTGCGGCGAGGACTCCCGCTGCGTCGACCTGACCGACCAGCTCGAGGGCCAGGCCTTCAGCTTCTGCGACGAGAGCTGCAGCATCTTCGACCAGAACTGCGGCGAGGGGCAGACCTGCGCCTGGACGGCCACCGCCCCCTCCGTGGGCAGCCCGGCCGAGGAGGCCATGGGCGTGTGCATCGACGCCGCCAACGGCGATGGCGTCCAGAACGACGTCTGCACCCCCAACGACCAGACCTACTGGGGCAGCTGCGACCACGGCCTGTGCACCTCCCTCTCCGAGGGCGATGACCCGACCTGCCTGGGCTTCTGCGATGACGTCGACCGCAGCCGCTGCATCAACGGCTCCGGCTGCGCCCGCGACGCTCTGGGCGTGAACCTGGGCCTCTGCCTCGGCAACTGCTCCCCCGAGGGCTGGGCCCCCGAGGAGAACCCGGGCCCCGACTGCGGTGAGGGTCAGAAGTGCGACTTCGCCTTCATCGTGCAGGATCAGGCCGGCAACCCCACCATCACCGGCATCTGCCGCCCGGGCGTCGCCCAGGTGGGAACCGGTGAGGAGTGCGAGACGAACGAGGACACCGGCGAGAACAACTGCCCCGGCGACCACCTCTGCGCCGCCGTCGCCCAGAACGCGCCCCCGGTGTGCGTGAAGGTCTGCGACCAGGGTGAGGGCGTCGTCCACGGCTGCCCGCCCGGCTTCAGCTGCCTCGACGTCTTCGAGAACGACAACATCGGCGGGTGCCTCGAGCAGTAGCCGATCGCGGCGGCGCCCGCCGCCGTTCGCCGCGCGCGTTCGCGGCCGGGCAGCGCACTTCCGGGCGCTGCCCGTTCCATGGTTTCATCCACCTGTTCACATCGTCAGGCCCCCGGTGCTGGGGAGCGTCCCGTGCGGGACGACCGGGGCTCGACCGCGAGCCGGGCGGGGCCCGGGGGGAAGCGAGGTCTCCATGAAAATCCAAGGGATGACGGCACTCTGGGCCATCGCGCTGCTGTGGGGCTGCGCGGGCGCGGACGATGAGGCCCAGCAGTGCAAGCTGCAGTCGGGCGCGGTGGGCGCGTGCTGCAACCTCCAGCTCTCGGAGGACGAGACCATCCTGGGGGCGTGCGTCGACGGTCTGTGCACCGACGGCGTGACCCGCCAGCCCAACCCCCTGTGCGGCGACGCCCCGCCGCTCATGCGTGACCGCGGCATCCGCGACGCCGCGCCCCCCGAGGACGCGGCGGCCGGCGGCGCCGGTGGCCAGGGCGGCGCGGGCGGCGGGGAGGCCGACCAGGGCCTGCCCCCCGACCAGGGCATGGGCGGGCAGGGCGGCATGGGCGGCGCCCCCGATCCCTGCGCCAACGTCACCTGCGACCCGGGCCAGCGCTGCGATCCCATGACCGGGGCGTGCCTGGTGCGGCCGGCGGCGGCCTGCGAGGACGCCGGCCAGTGCCCCGATGGCGACTGCCTCACCGAGGACGCCAGCATGGGCACGGTGCCCGGCGGCTTCTGCCGGGTGGCCTGCCGCGACGACGAGATCTGCAACGGCGGCATCTGCCTGCCCAGCGGCGACGGGAACATCTGCTTCGACCGCTGCGACGATGGCTCTCGCTGCCGCGAGGGCTGGACCTGCGTCGACGTCGAGCAGCCCCAGAGCGCCATCTGCCTGCCCGATTGCCGGGTGGCCGGCTGCGCCAACCGCCAGGTCTGCAACGACGACACCGGCCAGTGCGATCCCGCGCCCCCCGCCTGCCGCTACCCGTGCCAGGCGGGCGAGACGTGCACCGACGGCCGCTGCATCCGCCAGAACCGCACCTGCGAGACGGACTACCACTGCGAAGAGGGCGTCCGGCAGTGCCGCAACGGCCAGTGCATCGTCTCCGAGTTCACCGACTGCCTGAACGCCGCCGCCTGCGACGGCAGCCAGACCTGCGTCCCCACCGGCAACGACACGGGCCTGTGTCTGTTCTCCTGCCAGAACGACGACCAGTGCCCCGCCGACCGCTCCTGCTATCCCGACCTCCGCGCCTGCTACTACATCCTGTGCGGACCCTCTCGGAACAACGGCCAGATCAACGGCGCCTGCCAGGCGGGCTCCGGCGGCCAGTGGCCGGGGACGTGCCTGCCGGTGAACGCGCCGCCCCCGGGCGAGGCCCAGATCGGCATCTGCCTGGAGGCCGGGAACGTCGGCGAGGGGGGCGTCTGCGACGCCCAGGCGGACGGGCGGGCCGCCGCCGATCGGGCCCTGCAGTGCGGCCAGGGCATGATCTGCTTCGATGATCCCGACGATCCCCTCGATCCCGCCCGCGACTGGGGCAACCGCGGCGAGTGCGTCCGGCTCTGCGATCCGCGCAACGGCGTCTGCAACGGCCAGCGCCGCTGCGTCGACTTCGGCAGCCGGGACGATCCGGCCACCCCGGACAGCGAGCTGCGCTACCTGGGCTTCTGCCTGGAGACCGACTGCTCGATCCGCGCGGATGACTGCGGCGCGGGCAACCACTGCCGCCCCTACAGCTTCGTCGCGGACCAGGGTCGCTGCGGCCCCGCCGGCGACGTCGCCCTGGGGCAGCCCTGCGAGAACGTCGAGCAGTGCGGCGACCACGCCATCTGCGCCAACGCCGGCGACGGGCTGACCTGCTTCGGCATCTGCGATCCCGCCGAGGGCGCGGCGGCCTGCCCGGGCGGGCAGCGCTGCGTCACCAACACCGGCTGGGCCTACGGCGTCTGCCTGTAGCCCCCCCGAAAACCTCAAGCACTTCATGGGGTTGGCCCCGGATCGGGGCCGCCCGTCAGTCCTCCAGGTGGCAGGCCACCCCGAGGAGCGCCGTCTGGCGGGAGAACGCCGGGCCGCCGCCGAATGGCGACAGCCACGCCCCCAGGTGCATCACCCCCGACCAGCGCCCCGCCAGCGGGCGCTCGACGCGCAGCTTGCCGCTGGAGCGGTTCTCGTCCTCGATGAACGTCTCCAGGGTGATGAACTGCGGATCGTCGTAGACGACGCGCTGCAGGTCGAGCTGCGCCGAGACGAGGAACGCCGCCGGCAGCTCCAGGGTGGCGAAGGCGCGCCAGACGTGGCGCACGAAGCCTGATCGGAAGCTGTTGGAGCTGTTGGCCGCCAGGGTGTACTCGGCGCCGAAGAGCCAGTCCCCCGTCCGGCGCAGGCCGACGGTGGCGCTCTTGAGGGTGTCGGCGCGCAGCTCGCCGTCCACCCGGACCAGGAACGGCGCGCCCGTCGGCGTGGCCCCCACGGCCGCGAGGCGATCCCCGTCGAAGCGCAGCGCCTGCCAGCCCAGCCGGCCCTCGAGGCGCCAGGCCCCCGCCGGCACGTCGAGGGCGAGGCCGGCGCCCAGACCGTCGGCGCTGAAGTCGGCGTCGGGCTTGTAGACGAGGCGGGAGGCGTGGGCGCTCAGGCCCAGGCGCACGTCCCCGAGGGCCACGTCGAGGGTGGGCCCGGCGAGCACCCGGGCGTGATCCCGGGGGACGTCGGGCTCGCGCGTGGTCCGATCCTGCAGGCGCGCCAGCAGCCCGACGACGAGCCAGGGGGTCGCGCGCGCGGCGAGCCGGCCGCCGAGCACCTGGAAGACGCCGTCCTCCTCGTCGTGGCCGGGGAAGTGGCGGGCCCCCGCCTGGTAGTCGAGGCCGAGGCTCAGCGCCCCCGCCCGCAGCTCGTCGGCGGCGTCGAGGACGAGGCGCAGGAGGGCGCCCTGGGTGGCCCCCGCGCCCTCCGTCCGGGTGATGTTGGTGTCGACGCCGGCGGCGGACTCGAGGCGCAGGCGCAGCGGCTCGTCGGCTCGCGCCGCGCTCAGGCCGAGAGCCACGACGCCCGCCGCCAGCCGCCTCATGGGCCCGTCACCGGCCCTCCAGCGCGTCGGCCCGGCCGGCGAGCGTCTTGCGGCGCTGCTCCAGCTCCTCGGCCGTCTGCTTCAGGGCGGCGCGGTGCTGCTCGATGGCGCGGATCTGCTCGGCCACCGCCGCCGGCGTGAGGGCGCCGACGTCGTCGGAGAGCAGCGCCGGATCCAGCGCCGTCTCGACGATGAGGGCGCCGCTGCCCGCGCCGAGGCCGGGGGTCGGGCCCGGCGCCACTTCGCCGATGACCGGGGGCGGCGCGGGCACGGCGTCGCCGTCGTCGATCAGGCCGTCGGCGTCCGCGTCGGCGCCGAAGCCGCCGCCCGCGCCGGGCTCGGGCTCCGCCGGCGGCGGGGCGTTGCCGTTGGCCTCGTCCGACTCGAAGGCGCCCCCCGCCTGAGGGGCCTCGGCGGCCCGGTCGCCGGTGGGCTGGCCCGTCGGCTGCCCGCTGGGCTCGCGCGCCGAGGCCACGCCCACGCCGGGGTTGTCGGCCCGGACGAGGCGGCGGTTGCGCTCGTCCTCGCCGAAGAGGGCGGCGTCGCGGTCGAAGGCCATGGCCGCCCGCAGCATGCGGCGGCGCGTCTGGAGGGCCTGCAGGCGGTCCTCCAGGGCGCGCAGCTGCCCGCGGACGCGCTCGGCGTTGTCGGAGGCCTCGTCGGCCAGCACCCGCAGCTCGTCCGAGGAGGCTACCTCGTCCACGGCCGGCAGCTTGAGCACCGCCCGCGACCCGGCCTGGCCGGCCGCCACCAGGGCGCCGCGCTCCGAGACCAGGCCCTTCATCCGCTCGAAGGCCGACCGCGCCTCGGCGCTGCCCGCGGCCAGCGCCGCGTTCTCGGCCGCCAGCGCCTCGTCGAGGGCCGCCACCAGCCGGTCGCGCGCCGTCCCGACGGCGGCCTCGGCCTCCTCGACGCGCCGATCCAGGTCTTCGAGGCGGGCCGAGAGCTCGTGGGCCTCCTTGAGCAGGGCGTCGAGGCGGCCGTCGGCCACCCCCGGCAGGACCTGCCGATCGGCGGCCTTCAGGGCGCCGATGCGGGCGACCAGGGCCTCATGGGCCGTGCGCAGGCGCCCCTGCTCCGCCTCCGCCGCCACGGCGCGCGCCTGGGCCGCGGCGTGGGCCGCGCGCACGTCGGCGAGCGGCTGGGCCGACGCCGGGGCCGCCAGGGCGAGCAGGAGCAGCAGGGGGAGGAGGGTCTTCATTACGCCTGGCCATGGTAGCAAGGCCCGGGCCACCGGCGAAGTCCCGCCGGCTGCGGGCCGCGCGGGGCGCGGCACTCAGAAAACTGAGCGGCCCCCCGCGGAGGTCCCGGGATTTTCGTCGAGCGCATCTCCTGGGGCAAATGGCGCGTTGCGGCTATGGTGCACGCGGAGGTCGCCCATGCTCACCATCGCGTTCACCCACCGCTACGAGGAGGCCGTCGCCCTGCGCGACGCCGGCTACGAGCCCATCGAGTGCGCCTTCGGGCAGCACGGCTCCGTCCTCGGCGAGCACGCCCTCGACCACCACGGCACCGAGAGCCACCGAGAGGGCGTCGCCCTGCGCGCCTGCCGCGACCTGTACGGCGCCCGCCAGCGCGATCCCCGCTTCGTCGTCACCGGCACCCCCGACGCGGACGCCGTCCTGGCCATCGTCGCCCTGGCCGGCCTCGTCCCCGCCGCGGCCCTCACGCCCGCGTTCTACGAGCTGGTCAACCGGCAGGACCTCGATCCCATCGGCCTGGCCCTGCTGGACGAGCCCGGCGGGGTGCCGCTGGCCTGGTTCAACCAGCAGGAGCACCTGACCCAGAGCGAGGAGGGCTTCCGCAAGGCCATCGGGCACATGGTCCGCCTGCTCACCCAGGGCCTCCCTGCGTCGGAGCACGCCGCCGTCGCCTCCCGCGACCGCCACCGCCGCGACAAGGCCCGCGAGGGCATCCTGGCGCGCTACGACCGCTCCGGCCTCAGCCTGCCGGTGCCCGAGCACCCCCGCACCGTCCTGCGGGGCGAGGCCGCCATCGACGACGCGGCCCGGGTGCTCGTGGTCCGCAGCACCGTCTGGGGCTTCGACGTCTGGTACCGCCTGGCCCCCGTCGTCGTCAGCTATGCGGCCCGCATGGCCAAGGTCACGGTGGGCTGCCCCGACCTCGAGACGGCGGAGCTGCTCTTCGGCCCCGGCGGCCTGCAGACCGTCTGGCCCCACCTCGGCAAGGGCTGGGGCGGCCGCGAGACCATCGGCGGCAGCCCGCGCGGCGACCGCCTCTCCCTCGACGTCACCCACCAGACCGCCCGCACCATCCTGCCGCTGCTGCAGCGCTAGCGCCGACCGGCCGATGCGACGATCGGCCGCATCGACGCTGCGTTTCGTAGCGTCCCGCGGCCCCGCCGACGCCAGACGGCCCCTGGCGCGGGGCACAGCGCTTGCTCTCTCGTCCCGGCGTCCGCCCCGCACGAGAGCCCGCGCCATGTCCGTCCCGCATCACCTCGCCCTGATCCTGCTCCTCGTGCCCCTCGCCGCGCGCGCTACCGTCGGCGGTGACGAGCGCCTGGAGCTCCTCGGCTACGAGCCCGTGGATGGCAAGGTCTACTTCCTGCGGATCGGCGGCGGGGAGGCCGTCGAGCTGCCCCGCCTGCACTTCCTGGCCCTGCGCAGCGACGCCCCCCACGCACCCCACCGCGTCGACTCCTGGTACCGCGGCGATCCGGCGGCGGCGGAGGCGGCCTTCCCCGGGCGGCTGGCGGCGCTGCAGGCCCGCCTGACGCCGCTGCCTGCGCGCGACCTGGAGGGCGCCCGGCTCGCCACCGCGCACGGCGACCTGCGCGTCTGCGCCGACGCGCCCCGCCAGCCCCGCACGGCCGCGGAGGCGCGGGCCCAGGTGGCCGCCTGGCAGCGCGGGGAGCCCGACCTGCCCGTCTGCCGGCTGCTGACCCTCGACGTCACCTGGCAGGGCTTCGCCGGCTCGACCGGCGTCGAGGCCTGGGGCGCCCCGGCGCTCGTCGGCGTCCACCCCCTGCCCGACCCGCGCTTCGCCCTGGCCTTCGTCCGGTACGTGGGGCAGCACTTCGAGTCGGGCTACACCGTCGACCTGCCCGTCCTGCTGCGCCGGGAGGCCCCGGCCGAAGGGGCACCGTCGGCGGCCGATCCCCGGTGCGGCGGCGACCGCTTCGTCCCCGGCTGGTCCGCCGAGTGGATCGACGCGGGCCCGTGGCAGACCGCGCAGACCCGCCGGTTCTCGGTGGGGGACGTCGAGCACGCCGCGCTCGTGGTGGGGGGCGGCGACCGCGTCCTCTTCGCCGTCGGCCGCGCGGCGCCCGGCGGCGGCTGGTGCGTCCTCGCCCGGCACGAGGACGCCTTCGGTGGCAACGGCGTCGAGGGCACCCTCACCGACGTCCTCGTCGAGGGCGATCGCGCCGGCCTCGTCTTCCGCCAGGACCGCCGCTACCGGGGCGACGGCCCGGACGAGCGCGTCTGGTCCGTCCTGGGCGTCAGCCCGGCCGGCGCCCGGTGGTGGACGCGCGACCGCGCCTGGCCGGCCGACCGCGTCCGCCTGCGCTGGCGGGGCGACGAGCTGGAGGCCATCGGCGCGCGCGGCGGCCGGGAGGACCCCCTGCCCTTCGCGCCCTGAGGGCCGTCAGTCGGTCTGCTTCTTTACGATGATCAGGTGGTTGAAGCCGCGGAGGTAGAAGCCCCCCTCCTCCGCCGCCCGGTGCCGGTTGCTCTGCTTGAGCGTCCGGTTGTGGCGCACGACCGCGATGTGGTCGATGGGGTTGAAGTACTGCATCAGCAGGGCGAGGCAGCGCGCGCCGATGGGCACGAAGCCGCGCCTTTTGTCATGCACATCGCAGATGTACAGGGCCATGAACCGCCGGTTCTTGAGGACGCGGAAGCACTCCTGGAAGGCCGCGTCGAGGGCCTCGAAGTAGGCCTCGTCGGTGGCGGGGAGCTGGCCGATGCAGCGCGGGTCGTCGCCGTAGTTCAGGTTGTCGCCGTAGGGCGGGTCGGCGAAGACGAAGTCGACGGACTCGCTGGCCTGGGGCAGCCGGCGGGCGTCGGCGTGCTGGATGTCATCGCGGGTGGGGTGCACGTCGTAGCCGACGCCCGCGCGGCCGAGATCCCGCGCCACGTCCAGCGTCGTGCCGGAGCCGCAGAACGGATCCATCACGACGTCGCCGGGGCGGGTGTAGCGCTCCAGCAGGTTCCAGATGACGTACGCGGGGGTCGCCCCCCGGTAGGCGGTACTGCCCTGTCCACCCACGCCGTACTGCTGGGAGGGGTACTCCCAGAGCGTCGTGGTCTGCGGGCGCAGCGGGGGTCGTCGCGGTGGCACGGGCGCAGGTTAGGGGGAGCGGCCCGAGACGGCAAGGCCCCCTTGCGCCGCGGCGTGCGGCCCGGGATGCTGCCTGGAGTGGAGGGGCAGGAGCGGGTGTGGGGTTCGAGGCCTGGCTGACCGTCGCTGTCGTCGGGGGGGTGTTCGCCCTGCTGGCCACCGATCGCTTCTCGTCGGAGGTGGTCGTCGTGGGCGGGCTCGTCGTGCTCCTGGTGACGGGGGTGCTGACGCCGGTCTCGGCCTTCTCGGGCTTCGCCAACCCGGGGGTGGCCTCCCTGGCCGCCCTGTACGTCGTGACGGCGGGGCTGCGCGAGACGGGGGCCCTGGACCGGCCTGCCCAGCTCTTGCTGGAGCGCGCCCCCTCGGCGCCCTCCGCCCGCCGCCGGCTGACGCTGGTGACGACGGGCCTGAGCGCCTTCCTGAACAACACCCCCATCGTGGCGCTGTTCATGCCCCTGGCGACGACGTGGGCCCGGCGCCGCGGTCGCTCGGGGCGGGGCCTCCTCATGCCGCTGTCCTACGCGGCGGTGCTCGGCGGGACCTGCACGATGCTCGGCACGTCGGTCCACCTCGTCGTGCACGGGCTGTTGCTGCAGCACGACATGCCCGGCATGCAGCTCTTCGAGCTGACCCCCATCGGCCTGCCGGTGGCCCTCATCTGCCTGCCCGCCCTCTGGTTGCTGTCCCGCCGCTTCCTCGATCCCACGGCGCGCCTGCCCCAGACCGATGAGGAGGTCCGGCGGGAGTACACCGCCGACCTGATGGTCACGGCCGACGCGCCCTTCCTGGGCCAGACGGTGGAGGCCGCGGGCCTGCGCCACCTGTCGGGCCTGTTCCTCGTGCAGATCGAGCGCGGCGATCAGGTGATCACGCCGGTCGGGCCCGACGACCGGCTGGCCGCCGGGGATCGGCTCACCTTCGCCGGGGTGCTGGACACGCTCGTCGACCTGCAGCGGCGCCGCGGCCTGGAGCCGCCCCAGGCCCGCCACGTCGAGCCCGGCTGGGTCATGCACCAGGCGGTGGTGTCCCGCGGCTCGCGCCTGGAGGGCCGGGGCATCCGCGAGATGGGCTTCCGCACCCGCTACCACGCCGCCGTCGTGGGGGTGCACCGCCACGGCGAGCGCATCGAGCAGCGCATCGGCGACATCGTGCTGCGCCACGGCGACACGCTGCTGCTGCTCGCGGCGCCCGGCTTCTCGCGGGCCTTCCGGGACGCGGCCGAGTTCTACCTGATCTCCGAGGTGGCCGACACGGAGCGCCCGCGCCACCGGCGGGCCCCCATCGCCCTGCTCATCATGGCCGCCGTCGTGACGCTGGCCGCGACGCAGGTGCTGCCGCTGGTGACGGCCGCCGCCGCCGGCTCGCTGGCCATGGTCGGCACCGGCTGCCTGTCGCCTGGGCAGGCCCGCCGCTCCATCGACATGTCCGTGCTGGCCGTGGTGGCCGCCGCCCTGGGCATCGCCCGGGCCCTCGAAGAGACGGGCGCCGCGGCCGCCCTGGCCTCGGCCCTGTCCGCCATCGCCGCCGATCTGGGCCCCATCGCCCTCATCGCCGCCGTCTACATCACCGGCATGCTGCTGACGGAGCTGGTGACGAACACCGCCGCCGCCGCCCTGCTCTTCCCCGTCGCCCTCGAGGTCGCCGCCGTGGCCCACCTGGATCCGCGGCCCTTCGTGCTGGCCACGTCCATCGCCGCGTCCATCTCGCTGGCCACGCCCCTGGGCTACCAGACGAACATGATGGTCTACGGGCCCGGCGGGTACCGCTTCGCGGACTTCCTGCGCATGGGCGTGCCCCTTCAGGTGCTCGCGGCGATCGTGGCCATCACGGCGCTGACCATCCGCTACTCCCTGTGGTGACGCCCTCGCTCGGCCTCGGCCCGCAGGGCCTCCTTCTGGGCGGTGTCGGCGCGCAGCAGATCGATGACGGAGGGCACCACCTGGCCCCGCATCTGGGCGAGCAGCGCCCCGGGCTCGGCCGCCACCCGCAGCAGGTCGCGGAACGGCGGCCGCACGAAGCCCACCTCGGCGGCGTGCTCGATGAAGGCGATCAGGTGGTCGTAGTACCCGGCAATGTTCAACAATCCCAAGGGCTTGCGGTGGTAGCCCAGCATCCCCAGGGTGGCGGCCTCCATGATCTCCTCCCAGGTGCCGAATCCCCCGGGCAGGGCCACGAATCCGTCCGCCAGGTGCACCATCATCGCCTTGCGCGCGTGCATGCTGTCGACGACGAAGAGCTCGGTCACGGCGGAGTGACCCACCTCGAGCGCCTGGAGCTTGTCGGGGATGACGCCGTAGACGGAGCCACCCGAGGAGAGCGCCCCATCGGCCACCGCCCCCATCAGGCCCGCCCGGCCCCCGCCGTAGACGACGCCGATGCCGGCCGCGGCGAGGTGCTGCCCCATGGCGTAGGCGGCCTCCAGGAAGACGGGATCGACGTCGCCGCTCGAGCCGCAGTAGACGGCCAGCCTTCGAAACGTGTGCATGGGGCTCCTGAGATGACGTGGACGGCCGGCACCATAGCAGACCTGGGGAGAGCGCGATGAGCCTGACCATCGAGGTGGTCGACGCCCTGGACGCGGTGCCCGCCGAGGCGTGGGACGCGCTGGTGGGCGACGGCTGCCCCTTCCTGGAGCACGCCTTCCTGGTGGGCCTGGAGCGCACCGGGGCGGTGGGGCCGGGGACGGGCTGGGGCCCGCGCTACCTGCTCTGCCGGCGGGGCCGCGCGCTCGTGGGCGCGGCGGCCCTCTACGAGAAGACCCACAGCCACGGCGAGTTCATCTTCGACTGGGGCTGGGCCGACGCCGCCGAGCGGGCCGGCCTGCCGTACTACCCCAAGCTCGTCGCGGCCGCGCCGTTCTCCCCCGTCGCCGGCCCGCGCCTGCTCCTGGCCCCCGGCGAGGGCGACGAGGTGCGCCGCGCCCTCATCCAGGGTGGCCGCGCCCTCTCGCGCCGCCTGGGCTGCACCGGCGTGCACTGGCTGTTCGTCACGGCGGACGAGGCCGACGTCCTGGAAGCGGAGGGCCTGGCCATCCGCCACACCCACCAGTTCCACTGGCACAACGAGGGCTACGCCGACTTCGAGGCCTTCCTGGCCCGCTTCCGCAGCGACCGCCGCAACCAGATCCGGCGCGAGCGCCGCGGCGTCGTCGAGGCCGGCGTGACCCTCCGCGTCGTCGAGGGCGACGCCCTGACGGCGGACGACGAGGCCCTGGCCTGGGCCTGCTACACCCACACCGTCGACAAGTTCTACTGGGGGCGGCGCTACCTCAACCGCGCCTTCTTTGCTCATCTTTTCAAGCACTTCCGCCACCGCATCCTGCTCGTGCGGGCCGACCGGGGCGGCCGGGGCGTGGCCGCCGCCTTCAACATCCAGAAGGGCGCCGACCTGTACGGCCGGTACTGGGGCTGCCTGGAGGAGATACGCTACCTGCACTTCGAGGTGTGCAGCTACGCCGGCATCGAGGCGGCCATCGCCCGGGGCCTGCAGCGGTTCGAGGCCGGCGCCGGGGGCGGCAGCCACAAGTTCGGCCGGGGCTTCCTGCCGCGCCGCATCTACTCGGCCCACCAGATCGATCTGCCGCCGCTGGACCGCGCCGTGCGCGCCTTCCTGGAGCGCGAGCGGGCGGGCCTGGAGGAGGAGCTGGCGTCCGTGGAGGGTGCTGTGCTGAAGGCACCTACCGGGATTGATCCCGTCGGCTGAACCAGGAAAGCTGTGTCTACTCGGGGGAGGAGGACACGATGCGGAGACGAGCTGGCTTCACCTTGATCGAGCTGATGATCGTCGTGGCGATCATCGGCATCCTGGCGGCCGTGGCCATCCCGGCGTTCATGCGGTACATCCGCAACTCGAAGACGTCGGAGGCGACCATCAACCTCCGCAAGATCTTCGACGGCGCCGCGGCCTACTACAGCGACGAGCACTCCAACCGGGCGGGAGCCATCCTGGCGCGCCAGTTCCCCAACTCGGTGGCGAGCACGCCGGTCGCCTCGGCCTGCGACGCGGGCGAGAGCAAGAAGCACGCGCCCAACGACGCCCACTGGCGCAACCCCACCTGGGTGTCGCTGAGCTTCGGGATCGACGACCCCTTCCTCTTCCAGTACGACTTCGAGTCGGCGGGCACCGGCGTCGGCGCGGGCTTCACGGCGGGGGCGCACGGGGATCTGGACTGCAACAACGTGCTCTCGACCTTCGAGCGCGTCGCGCACATCGACCAGCAGAACAACTTCAGCGGCGGTGGGCAGGGGATGTTCATCCGCCTGCCCACCGAGTAGGCCGCCTGCTCAGCCGAGCAGGTCCTTGATGGCCTCGCGCTCCTCGAGCAGCTCGTCGGCGCTGGCCATGGCCTTCGCCCGGGCCTTCGCGGAGAGCTCGACCTCCTGCACGATGCTCCAGTTGCCGGCGGCGTCCACGCGGCACGGGAACGAGTAGATCAGGCCGGCCGGGATGCCGTGGCTGCCGTCGCTGCTCACGCCCATGCTGACGACCTCGCCGGCCGGGGTGGGCCGGAACCAGTCGCGCATGTGGTTCATGGCCGCGAAGGCCGCGGAGGCCGCCGAGCTCTTGCCGCGGGCCTTGATGATGGCCGCGCCGCGCTGCTGGACCGTCTTGAGGAACTCGCCGTCCAGCCACGCCTCGTCGGTGATCACGTCCGTCACGGGCTTGCCGTTGATGCGGGCGTTCTCGTAGTCGGGGTACATCGTGGGCGAGTGGTTGCCCCAGATGGCCAGGCCGCTGATGCTGGCCACGGGCACCCCGGCGCGGGCCGCGAGCTGGCCGATGGCGCGGTTCTGGTCGAGGCGCGTCATGGCCGTGTAGTTGGCCGGGTTCGTCCGCTTCGCCTGGGCCTGGGCGATCAGGCAGTTGGTGTTGCAGGGGTTGCCCACCACCAGCACCTTCACGTCCTTGTCGGCCACCGCGTCGATGGCGCGGCCCTGCCCGGTGAAGATGGGGCCGTTCTCGCGGATGAGATCGGCGCGCTCCTGACCGGGACCGCGCGGCTTGCTGCCCACGAGGAAGACGGCGTTGGCGCCGGCGAAGGCCGTCTCCAGCTCCGAGCTGCAGGTCACGCCGTGCAGCAGGGGGAAGGCGCAGTCCTCCAGCTCCATCGCGACGCCGCGCAGGGCGTCCAGGGCCACCGGCAGCTCGAGGAGCTGCAGGATGACGGGCTGATCGGGGCCGAACACCTCGCCCGCGGCGATGGGGAAGAGGAGGCTGTAGCCGATCTGGCCGGCGGCGCCGGTGACGGCGACGCGGATGGGGGTCTTGCTCATGGGGATCTCCTCGGTCGGGCCCAGGGGGCCGTTCAGGCGCGCAGTGTAGTCCGCGTGCGCCCCAGGGCAAGGGCCTTTCCGTGGCGCGCTCTCAGGGCGTCCGCAGGAGCCGCCGCACGAGGCTGGCCGCGGCCACGCAGAGCGCCGCGAGCAGGCCCCACCACAGCCCGGCCACCCCGAGCCCCGCCGGCCACGCGAGGGCCAGGCCCACCGGCAAGCCGATGCCCCAGTGCCCCAGCACCGCCCAGAACAGGGTGATGCGCGTGTCGCCGCGGCCGCGCAGGCCCCCGGCCGCCGTGGCCTGCAGGCCATCCGCGAGCTGGAAGAGCCCGGCGATGCGCAAGAGCGGGATGGTCGCCTCCACCACCGCCGGATCGGGGCTGATGAGGCGCGCGATGTGGCCGGGCAGCAGGGTGAACGCCAGCGCCGTCAGGCCCATGAAGGCGAGCGCGAGCTCCAGGGCCGCGACCCCCGCGCGCCGGGCCCCCGCCGCGTCGCCCCGGCCGACGGCGTGGCCCGTGCGCACCGCCGCCGCCGCCGACAGCCCCAGGCAGACGGTGAAGGTGAACGAGGCCACCTGCAGCGCGACCTGGTGGGCGCCCGTCGCCGTCGTGCCGAACGCGCCGGCCAGCACCGTGACCGTCGAGAAGAGGCCGGCCTCCAGGAAGAAGGCCCCGCCGATGGGCCAGCCGAAGTGGATGAGCCGCCGCAGCCCGGCGGACGAGATGGGCCCGGCCTCGCCCGGCACGCGCCGCGCCGCCCACGCGAGCAGGCCCGCCTGGAGGGCCGCGACGAGGCTCGACGCGACGCCGATGCCGAGCACGCCGAGGCCCGCTCCGAGGCCCATGGCGGGCAGGCCGAGGGCCTGCAACCCCGCGTCTCCCTTGGCGAAAAGCCAGCTCGCCGGCAGGTTGGCGGCGTTGGCGAGCAGCGTCGTCACCAGCACCGCCCGCGGCCGGTGGCAGGCCTGCAGGAAGCCGCGCTGGGCGACCACCAGCAGCATCGGCAGCGCCGAGGGCAGGCGGCCCCAGAGGTAGGCGTGCACCTGCTCCTGGACGCCGGGCGCCACGCCGACGCTGGCCATCGCGCCCGGGGCCACCAGCAGCGCGAGGGCGGCGGCCAGCGGCGCCATCACCGCCGCCAGGACGAGCGCCTCGTGGTAGGCCGTGCGCGCCTCGGCCGGGCGGCCGGCGCCGAGGGCCTGCGAGGCCACGGGATCGAGCCCCATCAGCAGGCCGAGCGGGAAGACGGTCGCCAGGAAGAAGAGCGCGCCGCCGAGCCCCACGGCGGCGATGGCCTCCGCCCCCAGGCGGCCCGCCACCATGGTGTCCACCAGGCTCAGGAGCTGGTTGCCCGCGAAGGCCACCACGAGCGGGGCGGCGAGCTGGAAGGTGGCGCGGCGCTCGGCGCGCCGGTCGGGGGAGAAGGGCACAAGACCTCGGGAGCCGGAGGCGCGGCACCCTACCCGAAGCCGGCGCCGCGCGCACCGGGCTTGGGTCCGGCCCCGGCCCGCGGCATGATGCGGGCATGTCCCTGCCCGACCCCGACTCCCTGCGCTGCTTCCTGGCCGCCGCCGAGCTGCTGAGCTTCCGCGCCGCGGCCGAGCGCGTGCACCTGTCGGCGGCCGCGTTCAGCGACCGCATCCGCCGCCTGGAGGAGGACCTGGACGTCCGCCTCTTCGAGCGCAGCACCCGCCGCGTCGAGCTGACGGCCGCGGGCCGCCGGCTGAAGCCCCAGGCCGAGCGGGCGCTGGCCGAGGCCGGGGCCTGCAAGGCCGTCGTGCACGCCGAGGACCGCCCCCTGCCCTTCGAGCTGACCCTCGGCACCCGCTTCGAGCTGGGCCTGAGCTGGCTGCTGCCGGCCCTCGATCCCCTGCAGGCCGCCCGGCCCGACCGCCGCCTCAACCTGAGCTTCGGCGTCGGCCCCGATCTCTGGAGCCGCATCGCCCGGGGCGAGGTGGACGCGGTCGTCACCAGCACCCGCCTCACCGTCGGCGAGCTGGACTACGCCCTCCTGCACGAGGAGCGCTACGTGTTCTGCGGCGCGCCCGCCCTGCTCGCCCAGACGCCCCTGGGCCACCCCGACGACGCCCGCGCCCACACCCTGCTCGACGCCTTCGCCGACCTGCCCCTCTTCCGCTACCTGCTCGACGCCCGGCCCGCGGCCGACGCCTGGGGCTTCCGGCGCACCGAGCTCCTGGGCACCATCGCCGCCATCCGCCTGCGGGCCCTGGCCGGCAAGGGGGTGGCCGTCCTGCCCGCCTACTTCGTGGCCGACGATCTGGCCGAAGGCCGCCTGGTCGCGGTCCTGCCCGACCACCCCCTGCAGCACGACTGGTTCCGCCTGATCTGGCGCCGCGGCCACCCCCTCGCGGAGGAGCTGCGCGCGCTGGCCGAGGCGCTGCGCGGGTTTCCGCTCCGCTAGACCTGTACGACATTGCCGAACAATCGCGTTCGGGTCATCCCGATTTACCTAAGCGAAGGGCCGCGGCAGGCTGTCTCCAGGAGGTGAGACATGACCCGAGCAGACGCCCAGGCCCGCGCACTCCGGGCCGCCAGCCGCGTGACCTTCACCCTCGGCCTCTTCGGCTGCGCCGAGGACGTCCCCGACCCCACGCCCGAGCCCGCCGAGGAGGCCCAGGCCGACGAGCAGGCCGCCGACGCCGGCGCGCCCGAGGCCGACGCGGGGGAGCAGCGCGACCTCTTCGTCGACGCCGCCGTCGACCCCACCCTGGACGCCGGCCCCGCCGTGCCCCCCGACGCCGAGACGGCGCCCGTCGTGGCCGACGCCGAGGTCGGCGACGGCGGCGTGGTCTGCGAGATCGGCGATCCCGAGTACGCCGCGTGCTGCGACGCCGTGAACTGGGACTTCGACGCGGGCTGCATGGCGTGGGGCCCCCCCGTCCCGCCCGCCCTGCTGGCTTGAGGAGGGCGCCATGAAGATCCTGGATCTGCGGGTCGCCGCCCGCGCCATCGCCCCCGAGGTCGTCGCCGATCCCGCCACCCGGGAGGCCGCGCTGCACACCTGGCGGGGCCGCATGGTCAACGAGCACGGCTCGGCGCCCGTGTTCCTGGCCCTGGCCGACCAGCTCGCCGACGCCGGCGCCCCCGCGGCGCAGATCGAGGCCGTGCGGGCCATGGCCGACGAGGAGCGCGCCCATGGCGTCCTCTGCGGCTCCGTCGTCGAGGCCCTGGGCGGCGAGGCGCTGGCCCCGGCGCTGCCCGAGGAGCCCCTGCCCGTCCACGCCGACGTGGACCGGTTCGAGGCCGTGACCCGCAACCTGCTCTCGGTCTGCTGCCTGAGCGAGACGGTGGCCGTCGCCCTCATCGGCGCCGAGCGCCTGGAGATGCCGGCCGGCCCGCTGCAGGACGTGCTGACGCGCATCCTGGCCGATGAGGTGGGCCACGCGCGGCTCGGCTGGAAGTGGCTGGCCGAGCACCAGGATCGCCTCGACGCCCCCCGCCGGGCGCGCCTGGGCCGCTACCTGGCCGTGGCGTTCGCGCACCTGGAGGCCCACGAGCTGGCCCAGCTCAAGCCCGGGGGCCCGGTGGACCCCCGCCTGGGCGTCTGCGACGGCGCCGCCGCCCGAGCGCTCTTCTACGCCACCGTCGAGACGGTCATCGTGCCGCGCCTCGACGCCCTCGGGCTGCCCGCCCGCCAGGCCTGGGCCGAGCGCGCCGCCGCCTGAATCCCCTTTTCTTTCCGGGACTTCTAGAAGAGGGCGCCCACGCTCACGCCCGCGGAGAAGACCGTCGTCTCCTCCACGCGGAGGCGCTGGCCCACCGTGTCGATGGCCGGCACGAAGGTGGGGTTGTGCTCGGTGGGGTTGTAGCGGGGGCTCGTCGGGTCCTCGACGCGCCCGGAGCCATCGGCGTCCTTGCCGATGTTCGCCTTGCTGATGAAGTGCTCGGTGTCATGGGCCAGGCCCAGGTGGGCCGTCACGCGGGCGTGCTCCGAGAAGTAGGCCCCGATGTCGAGCTTGCCGCGCACCTGGACGAACTGCTCGACGGTGGTGATGCCGTCGTGGGGCTCGCCGCGCACGCCGCTGCGGCTGCCCGGGTTGTAGCGCCCGCAGTTGCCCGCCCCGGGCTCGTTGGGGTCGGGGGTGCAGAGCTGGGCGCCGATCGCCAGGGCGTCGAAGAGCTCGGAGTAGTCGCGCCCCTCGGCCTGGTAGCCCGCGCCCAGGCCCAGATCGATGAAGAACTTCATGCCGCGGCTGGCATCCGACCACGGGATGATCTCGGCCCCGAGGTCGAAGTCGGCCCGGCTGCCGGGGCCCACGTACTCCTGGGCGTCGCCGTAGTCGCGGAAGAGCGAGCCCTTCGCGGCGAACGGGAAGCGCGCCCCGATGCGGGCGTAGGGATCGGCGTACGGGGTGCGGTACGAGAAGGCCGAGCCGATGATCAGGGTGTGCAGGCCGCGGCCCACGCCCTCGTTGCCCAGCTTCATCACCTCGCCCGTCGGCACCTCCCAGCCCACCTCCAGGGCCCACTCGCCGCGCGTCACGTCGCGGTCGCGGCTGACGGGGGCGTAGCGGACCATGAACGTCATGTCACCGAAGCCCGCCCGCGTCGGCAGCCCGTCGGTGGGCACCGGGAAGAGCTGCACGCCGCTCTCGGGGGCGATGGTGGAGTTCTCGGGGGTGATGGGCGCCTTGTCGGGATCGCCGCCGTTGCCCGCGAAGCGGATGTGCTGGCTGTCTTCCAGGACGACGGGGGCCGCGATGGACAGCTCGAGGTCGTGCCAGAGGCCGAAGCGGAAGCGGGGCACGATCTCGTGGGTGATGCGCTGGTAGCGCACCTCCTTGACCTGCAGCAGGCGGCCCGCCGGCCCGGCGTCCCCGCACGTCTCCTGGTCGCCCATGAAGCGGCTGGGGTTGGTCGCCTGGTTGGGATCGCAGCCGTACTCGCGGGTGATCTTCGCGCGGCGCAGCGTGCGGCGGTAGCGAATTTCCCCAACGAAGTCGAAGAGATCGGGGCCGTCGGCGGCGTCGATGACGTCCGCCACCTCCGCGGCCGGGGCCGGCGTGACGATGCTGAAGAGGAGCGCGGCGACGAGGCCCCGGCGGATCATCGAAAACCTCCCGAGCGAACCGGACGCCACGATAGCCCTGGTGGGGCCGGGAGTAAACGATGCACCGGCTGGCGCCCCGGTCAGGGCTGGCCGTCGGGCGGCGCCGAGGCGGGGGCGGGGGCGCTCGCCGGCGCCGCCTCGCTCGCGGGCGCGGCCTCGGTCGGGGGCGCCTCGGGCACCTCGGCGGGCTCCGGCCCCATGCGCCGGAAGCTGTTGCCGCGGGCGGCGAGGGCGAGCTGCCCCGACGGCCCCCGGTTCAGGAACGCGATGGTCGTCTGCCCCTCGGTCAGCAGCGGCGTCGGCCGCGGCCCGGCCCAGCCCGAGCGCGGGCGGCGGTGGGTGTAGCGGAACGTCACCTCCTCCCCCACCTGGGCCTTGCCCCGCTCCACCCGCAGGACCTTCGCCGTCACGTCCACCTCCTGGGACTCGCAGAGGCCCAGGCAGAGGGACGTCTTCACCGCCGTGACCCGCAGGCGCACCACGTCGGAGGCCTCGGCCTGCATCTGCTCGTAGTACTGCGGGGCGATCTCCGCCCAGGCGGGCAGCGCCGCCAGCAGCGTCGCGACGAGGACGGCGCGCATGGCCCCTCCCAGCTCAGCCATCCTCGCGGAGGCCCAGCTCTTTCATCTTGGTTTGCAACGACTTGCGCGAGATCTCGAGCTTCCGGGCGGCCCGCGTCACGTTGCCGCCGGTCTCGTCCAGGGCCCGCTCGATCATCTCGCGCTCGAGGCGCTGGGTGGTCAGCTTCACCGCGTCCTTGAGCCCGGTGACCCCGGCCGGCGGCGCAGGCGAGGCCGCCACGGGCCCCGCCCCCTCGCGCAGCTCCGCGGGCAGGTCGTCGCGGCGGATGACGGGCCCGTCGCAGAAGAGCAGGGTGCGCTCCAGCACGTTCTCGAGCTCGCGGATGTTGCCCGGCCAGGCGTACTGCAGCAGCACCTGCATCGCCGCGGTGTCGAGCCCCTCGATGGTGCGGCCCAGGCGGACGGCGTAGCGCGCGAGGATGTGATCCACCAGCAGGGGGATGTCGTCCAGCCGGGCGCGCAGGGGCGGCAGGTGCAGCGGCACGACGTTCAGGCGGTAGTACAGGTCGTCGCGGAAGCGGCCCTCGCGCACCTGCTGGGCCAGGTCGCGGTTGGTGGCCGTGACGAGCCGCACGTCCACCCGGCGCGTGGTGATGCCGCCCACGCGCTCGAACTCGCTCTCCTGGATGGCCCGCAGCAGCTTCACCTGCATCTCGGTGGAGACCTCGCCGATCTCGTCGAGGAAGAGCGTGCCCTCGTGCGCCAGCTCGAAGCGCCCCGGCTTGCTCGTCACGGCGCCGGTGAAGGCGCCCTTCTCGTAGCCGAAGAGCTCCGACTCGATGAGGGTGTCGGGGATGGCGGCGCAGTTGACGCGGATGAAGGGCCGGTCGGCGCGGCTGGAGTGGGCGTGCAGCGCCTTGGCGATGAGCTCCTTGCCGGTGCCGCTCTCGCCGGTGATGAGGACGGTGGACGGGGTGGCGGCCACCTTCTCCACGATGTTGAAGACGCGCTGCATGGCCGGCGACGTGCCGATGAGCCCGAAGCGGCCCTCCGCGGGGGCCACCTGCAGCGGCCGGCTGGCCTGCAGGTTCAGCCGCCGCGTGTGCACGGCCTTCGCCACCACCCGCGTCAGCTCGTCCTTGTCGTAGGGCTTCGTGATGAAGTCGAAGGCGCCGATCTTGAGGGCCTCGACGGCCGTGTCGACGGTGCCATGGGCCGTGATCACGATGACCGGCAGGTCGGCGTCCTTCTCCAGCAGGCGCTTGAGCAGCGTCATGCCGTCCATGTGGGGCATGCGCAGGTCGGTGATGACCACCGAGAACCGCTCTTGCTCGAAGGCCTCCAGGGCCTCCTCGCCATCCGCCGCGAGCTGGACGGCGTAGCCCTCGCGCCGCAGGAGGGCCCCCAGCAGCTTGCGCAGGTTGCTCTCGTCGTCGGCGATGAGGATGCGATCGGCAGGCTCGGACATCGGGGCTCCGCTGGGTTGCCGGGATGGTAGCCGCCCGGGCACACGAGGGGAAGCGGCGGAACCCGCGCCCTCGGCGCCGGCCCGTGTGGTACCGTGCGCGCCATGGGCCGGGTCGTGTTCCTCCTCCTCCTCCTGGTGGGCCGCGCGAGCGCTGGTGACGGCGATCTGACGTGGCGCACGGTGGACACGCCCCACTTCGCCCTGCACTACCCCGAGGGCCTGGAGCGCGTGGCCTTCCGCGCGGCCCGCCTGTGCGAGGAGGCCCACGCCGCCCTCACGCCCCTGCTCGACCACGTCCCCGACCGGCGCACCCACGTCGCGCTGACCGACTTCGGCGACTTCGCCAACGGCAGCGCCACGGCGCTCCCCTACCCGCGCATCACGCTGCTGGCGGCGCCGCCGGCCCTCGACGGGAACCTGAACGACTACGACGACTGGCTGCGGCTGCTCGTCTTCCACGAGTACGCCCACATCCTGCAGCTCGACAACGTGAGCGGCCTGCCGGCGCTGTTCAACGCCCTGTTCGGCAAGAAGTTCGCGCCCAACCACAACGTGCCCTCCTTCCAGCTCGAGGGCGAGGCCGTCTGGGTGGAGTCGCTGACGTCGGGCCGCGGGCGCATCCGCTCGGCCGTCTTCCGGGGCACGCTGCGGGCGCAGGCCCTGGCCGGCCGCCTGCCGGGCATCGACGCGCTGGTCCACGCCCCGCTCGACTTCCCCGGGCCCAACGTCTGGTACATGCACGGGGGCCACTTCTTCGACTGGGTGGGCCGGACGCGCGGGCTGCAGTCGGCGGGGCTCGCCCACGACGCCATGAGCGACCAGCTCATCCCCTTCGCCCTCAACCGGGCGCTGCGCTCGGCGACGGGCGAGACGCTGACGGCCCTGCACGCCGCGTGGGTGGCCGACCTGACGGCGCGCTCCCAGGCCGAGCTGGCGGGCCTCGAGGCCGAGGGCCTCACGCCGCACACGGCCCTCACCACGAGCGGCCAGCGCCACGAGCAGCCGCGCTTCCTGCCCGATGGCACCCTGCTGGCCCTGCACTCGGCCTCGCAGGAGCCCTACGGCATCTGGGCCCACCCGGCGGACGGCAGCCCGGCCCGGCTCGCGGTGGAGGTCGACGGCGCGAGCGGCTTCGACGTCTGCGCCCACGGACGCTTCCTCGTCTACGAGCTGCCCCAGCCCTTCCGCGAGGCCTACAGCTTCCACGACCTGTACCTGCTCGACCTCGGGACGGGCGAGCGCCGCCGGCTGACGCGCGGAGGGCGCCTGCGCGAGGCGGCGTGCAGCACCGATGGGACGTTCGTCGTCGCCAGCCAGATCGTCGCCGGCCGCACGCGCCTGGTGCGGGTGGACGTCGCCGACGGCCGCCTGACGGTGCTGCACGATCCCGGTGGCCTCGACCAGATCACCCACCCGGCCATCTCCCCCGACGGCCGCCTGGTGGTCGCCACGCGCGTCAGCCAGCGCCACGGCCGCGATCTGGTGGCGCTGCACCTGGACGACGGCCGGCTGGAGCGGCTGACGAACGACGACGCGCTGGAGCTGATGCCCCGGTTCAGCCCCGATGGGCGCTGGATCGTCTATGCCAGCGACAAGACAGGGATTTTCGATCTGTACGCCCAGGCGACGGACGCCCTGGGGGCGAGCCGCCGGCTCACGCGGGTGGCGACGAGCGCCCTCGACCCGGCCATCTCACCGGATGGGCAGCGGCTCGTCTTCCGCCTGATCACGTCAGAGGGCACGGACCTGCACGAGACGCCCTTCCGCCCCGACGACGCGGTGGTGGAGGGCGAGGCGGCCCCCCCGGAGGTCCCCCGACCCGACGTCGGCGACGCCCCCCTGCCCTCGCGGCCCTACGCGGCCACCGAGACGCTGTGGCCGGTGGCCTGGAGCCCGGCGTTCTCCGTCACCAACGCCACCGACGCCGCCAGCCAGCTCGGCGTCGAGCTCGACGCCGCCGACGCCTCGGGCCACCACTTCCTGGTGGCGGCGGTGAACACGACGCCGGCCGAGCAGGGCCTCGCCGCCAGCCTCAGCTACAGCCTGCACCTGTTCCGCCCGACGTTCACCATCAGCGCCTCCCACGCCACCCAGACGCGGGCGAACGGCGCGCTGCACGGCAGCCTGCCCCAGGACTGGCGGGAGGCCACCACCAGCTTCGGCGCCACCGCCTCGGTGGGCTTCGGCCGGGCCGCCCGCGGCGCCTCGGCCAGCCTTCGCTATGGCTACAGCCTGTTGAGCCCGATCGAGAACGTCGACCCGGCCCATGACCCGCTCGACCGCGGCCCCATCCTGCCGGAGGCCGACACCCGGGGCAGCCTGTCCGCCACCATGCGGTTTGGCGACGTCGACGCGACGCCGTTCGCCATCTCCACGGAGGCCGGCCGCACCTTCGGCGCCACCGTCCGGTTCCGGCACCCCCAGCTTGGCGGCGACCTGGAGACGGCCGAGATCTTCCTCGACTACGCGGAGTACCTGGACCTCTGGTGGCGGCACGCCCTCGCCCTGCGCCTCGTCACCGCGTTCGGCCGCGGCGAGGCCGACCAGCGCGTCTTCTACGCCCTCGGCGCGCCCCAGGAGCGCAACATCCTGCTCGACGCCCTCGACGAGATCATCCTCGGCAGCACCTTCCTGCGCGGCTACCCCGGCGGCTCCGTCCGCGGCGACCGCTACGCCCTCGTCACCGCCGAGTACCGCCTGCCCATCGCCGACATCTTCGCCGGCCCCTCCGTCGTGCCCGCCTTCTTCCGCCGTCTCAAGCTGGCCCTGTTCACGGACTGGGGCCAGGCCGACACCGAGACGCTGCGCGCCACCCCCGACGCCTGGAAGAAGTCCGTCGGCGTCGAGGTGGTCTCCGAAGCCACCATCGGCTGGCGCCTCGCCCTCAACGCCCGCGTCGGCTACGGCTGGGGCCTGGACGAGGGCGGTGAGGGGCAGTGGTACTTCTTCCTGGGCAACTGGTTCTGACCGGCGCCCGCGGTGCCGTGCACTTTTCTGCAGAAATCCTGCGACACGCGCCGCGACTGACCGAAAGCAAGGGAGCACCCACCACGGAGGCTCCCCCCATGGCCCACACCCTGCGCATCGAGCTCGTCCACCGCGCCTTCATGACCGCGCGGCTCGGCATCCTCATGATGCTCTACGAGATCACCAGCAAGGTCGTCGACGACCGGTTCGCCTTCATCCCCACCGAGAAGTGCGTCGAGATCCTCCAGGGGGTCCTCGCCCGCGCCCAGGAGAAGTTCCCGCTCATCGACGTCTACGCCTTCCACTTCCTGTCCAACCACCTGCACCTGCTCATCGGCGCGCCCACGCTGGCCCACAAGAGCGCCTTCCTGGAGTGGACGCTGCGAGAAATCTCCAAGCGGATCAACCAGTTGCTCGGCCGGACGGGCAGCCTGCTGGAGCAGAACCACTGCATCCAGATCACGACCGAGGAGCACGCGCTGCAGCGGCTGCAGTACATCATGGGCCAGGCCACGGCCCAGTTCCTCGTGCGGCACCCGGCCGACGACTTCTTCGCCTGCTCGACGCCGTTCCTGCTCTTCGGCAAGCCGGTGGAGGGCGTGTTCAGCTACGCCGGCCAGGACCCCAAGACGCTGACGGTGCGCATCGACCGGCTGCCCGGCCTTGAGGCCCTGAGCCCGAAGGACCACCGCGCGCTGATGTGGCAGCTCGCCGACGACGTGGCCAGCCAGGCGCGGCCGAAGCGGAAGAAGGCCGGCGTCCGCATCCCCGACCCCGAGGCGTTGCGGCGCCTCGACCCCATGACGAAGCCCCGCGTGCGGGATCGCAGCCCCGCCCCCGTCGTCCATGGTCCGCCGGAGCACCACCAGGAGTGGCGCGAGGCCCAGGAGGCCCTGCGCGAAGCCTACTCCCGCGCGACGCGGGCCTTCCACGCCTGGCAGGCCGACCCGACGCAGCTGATGATCCCGTGGCCGCCACACACGCTGCCCCCGGCCTTCGCCCGGCCCAGGGGACCCCGAGCCGGCGCGGCCTGACCGCCCGCCGGCGCCCTCGAAGTCGTTGCCCCACCGCGCCGCCCGGCGCGACGGGAGGCGTGTGCCTGCCGCGACAGCCCCAACGCCGCCGTACCAGCAGCGCCCCCCCGGCGGGACCCGCAACGCTGCCCCTCCCAGCCCAACACCCCGCCCAGATGGGCCAGACCCCGCCCCCGCATCCAACCTCACCGCAAGATTGCAGGCGTCCTAGGGTCTACCCGGTACGACCTGCCGCCCCTGCCGCCCCCGCATCCAGCCTCACCGCATGATTGCAGGCGTCCAAAGGTCTACCCGGTACGACCTGGGGTCTGGGGTCCGGCACGACCTGGGGGTCACCGCGCCGGCACGATGGCCCAGAAGGCGCCGCGGAGGTCGCCTTCGTGGAAGCCGGTGGCGCGGTCGGCTGGGTAGGCGGCGCTGAGGGCGGCGCGCACCGGGTCGGCGAGCTGCTCGCCATGGCAAGTCAGGCACATGCCCGCCGTTCGGATGGGCTCGAGGTACCCGACGCGGTCGCCGGGGAGCTGCCGGGTGAGGTAGGGCGTCCCGGGGGCGCGCTGCAGCTCGGCGTAGAGCGTCTCCTGCCACGGCGCGAGGGCGTTCTGGGGGTTGCGCAGGCGGTGGCTGACGCGGCCGACCTGCACGCCGTCGGGGCCTTTGCTGAGCGCGGGCGCCTGGGTGCGGCAGGTGTCGATGGCGCCGACGGGGCCGTGGGCCTGGAGCGCGCCGACCAGGGCGGCCTTGAGGCCCTGCTTGACCGGGCCGAGCGCCGCCTGGGCGCGCTGGACGGGGGCGGCGTCGGGGGCGAGCGGCGGCGGCGGTGGGAGGGCGCGCACGTCGAGCGGTGGGCGCCGACCCGTCTCCTTCGGGCCGTAGTGGGTGGCCAGGTAGGCGACCAGGGGCTCCTCGACCTCCGGGGCGATGGGCCAGAGGTTCTGGGTGGCCTGCATCCAGCGGATGAGGTGGATCCAGTGGTCGCGGTCGCCGCGGTTCTGGGTGACGAGCTTGAGGCTGTGGCAGCCGCTGCAGTTGGCCGCCACCAGCGCCCAGCCGGGGGCACGGATGAGGCCGGTGTCGGGGTCGAGGCTGCCGTCCTCGACGGCCGGGGCCGCGGGGGCGGGCGGGCTCGGGGCCGCGGTGGGCGCCGGCGGGGCGTCCTGGCAGCCCGCGATTAGCGCCAGCAGCAGGAGGGCGCGGCGCATCAGGCGCCCACCCGCACGGCGACGCGGTGGCAGGCGTTGTTGAGATAGCCCTTGGGGTTCCAGCCGGGGACGACCATGGGCTGGGCCACGCCGGCGTCGTCGGTGGCCCGGGCCCAGATCTCGTAGTAGCCGGCCGTGGGGAAGCGCACCTCGCCGGCGAAGTGCTGCCAGGCCAGGCGGTTGGTCGGGGCCTGCACCGGCACGGCCTGCCACGTCTGGCCGAAGTCGATGGACAGGTGCAGCGCCGCCACCGCCCGCTCGCCCGCCCAGGCGTGGCCCGCGACGGCGAGCGGCGCCTGGGGATCGGGGTGCACGAGGCCAGAGCGCGGCAGCGTGATGAGCGACTTCACCGGCATCGACTCGATGATGCACATCTCGGCGTCGGGGACCTCCGCGCCCGGCGCCACCGGCTTGCACGGCATGCGGTACGACTGCCCCTCCATCTTCGGGCCGTCGTGCACGCGGTCGCGGACGACCAGCCGATCGATCCACTTGCCGGACGTCGAGGCCGGCCAGCCTCCTGCCACCAGCCGCAGCGGCGCGCCATGGGCCAGCGGGATGTCCTCGCCGTTCATCTGGAACGCCAGCAGCGTCTCCGGCTGCCGGGCCTTGGCGATGGGGATGCCCCGCGAGATCACGACCTTCTTCGGGTCGCCCGAGAGGTGGGTGTCGCGCCCGTAGTAGCCGACGTAGACCGCCTCGGGGGTGACGCCCACGGCCTCGAGCACGTCGGCCAGCCGCACGCCCGTCCACCGCGCGCAGCTCACGGCGCCGGTCGTCCACTGGTTGCCCTTGGCCCCCGGCACGAACTCGGCGCGGCCGTTGCCGCCGCACTCCAGGACGAGCTCGTAGGTGTGGTGCGCGAAGTCGCGCTTCAGCTCGGCCAGCGTGAACGTCCGCTCGGCCTTCACCGCCTCGCCGCCGATGGTCAGCGTCCAGGTGGCGGGGTCGACCGCGGCCGGGGGCACGCCGTTGTTCCGCACGAACATGCGGGACGCCGGGGTCACCGCGTCGGCCAGCAGGTGCGCGGGGACCTCGGCGTTGAGCGGCCGGTCGTTGAGGACCACCAGCCCGGGATCCTTGCCCAGCAGGCCGTTGGCCGGCGCGGCGAAGGCGGCCGGGAGCAGCCCGTCGGGGAAGCCGCGGCCGAAGGGCACAACGGTGCCGAGCAGCGCCGAGAGGGTGCCCAGGCCCACGCGCCCGAGGAAGCGGCGGCGGTCGGGATCGTCGGGGAGAGGTGTGTCCATGGCTGCTCCGTCGGGGCTGGGGGCCGTGTCGGGCCTCCAGCAAGGGCGATGCCGCCACCAGACGACGTGGGCTGGCCCTCCCCAGGCCGCCTGAATGTGTCATGAAGGTGTCTCACCGTCGCACCAGAGCGGAACGCACCTGCCCTCCCTTCCCACACCGGGGGCCGCGCTGGCCCGCATCCGCCCCGCGGCGGCGGGGCGCGCGGCGACGGGACCGGGCCCCGATCCGCGGCGGGGGTTCGACGACAATCCTCAGGATTATCAGCCAGTTTGGACGACACCCCGGTGCCATGGCTCGCGCTCGCCGCCCACCGCTGAGTAGCGCGCGGCATGCCGATTGCGTCGGCCCGGGCCGAGCCACCGCCGAGGAGCCCACCATGTCGCCCTACCTCTACGCCCTCGCCGTCATCTCGCTGCTGGTGGCGGCCCTCGAGTGGTGGCGCCCCTGGCGCCCCGCCCAGCCGCAGCTCCGCCGCTGGATCTGGTCGGACGCCCTGCACCTCGTCTTCAACGCCCACTTCCTCGGCGCCATCCTCTACGGCCTGGCCTTCTACCACCTGCTCCCGCACGTGGACGCCTGGCTGGCCGACCGTGGCTGGGTGGGCGCCCTCTACCACGACGCCGCGAGCGCCTGGCCCCTCTGGATCCAGATCCCGGTGGCCCTCGTGGCCCTCGACTTCGTGCAGTGGTGCGTCCACAACCTGCTGCACCGCGTGCCGTTCCTGTGGCCGCTGCACGAGGTCCACCACAGCGTGAAGGACGGCGAGATGGACTGGATCGTCGCCTTCCGCTTCCAGTGGTCCGAGGTGGTCCTCTACAAGACCGTGCAGTTCCTGCCCCTGGCCTGGTTCGGCTTCGCGCCCGAGGCCCTGCTCTTCCACGCCGTCTTCGGCACCCTCATCGGGCACCTGAACCACGCCAACCTGGCCTGGGGCTATGGCCCGCTGCGCTACGTCTTCAACAGCCCGCGGATGCACATCTGGCATCACGACTACGACGGGCCGCCCCACGGCCGGAACTTCGGCATCATCTTCAGCACCTGGGACTGGATCTTCGGCACCGCCTACATGCCCGACCACCCGCCCCGCAAGCTGGGCTACCCCGGGGTGGAGGCCGTCCCCCAGGACTTCTTCGGCCAGGTGGTGTGGCCGCTGCAGAAGGCCGTGCCCGCCCTCCGCCGCCACGCCGTCGTGGGCTCCGTCCTGGGCATCGGGCTCGTCTCGGCCGGCTGGATGGCCGCCCAGCCCCCGCGCGCCGCGACGCCCATGCTCGGCGAGACGGCCGCCGCCTCCCAGCCCGCCGTGACGCGCCAGGCGAAGCCCGTCCACTACGCGACCTCCCCCGCCGAGGCCGACGCGGCCATCGCCCGCTTCGGCACCGCCGCCCGCCAGGCCGGCTGGGCGCACCCGGAGGTGGCCGTGAGCGCCCTCGAGCTGGCCGAAGCCCTGGGCAGCCCCCGCCTCGTCATCCTCGACATCCGCCCGAAGGAGCGCTTCGAGGCCGGCCGCATCCCGTCGGCGCGGCAGGTCGACCGCGCCGACTACTCGGGCGGGCCCATCCCCGGCGTCTCCCTCGACGGCCCCGCCCTGCAGGCCATGCTGCGCGCCCGCGGCGTGAAGCGCGACGCCGAGGTGGTGCTGGTCGGCGATGGCGGCCCCGAGCCCTACCGCCTCTGGTGGACGCTGGCCCAGGTGGCCGGCTACCGCACCCGCGTCCTCGATGGCGGCGTCGCGGCCTGGAAGGGCCTCGGCGAGCGCCTCGCTGGCGGCCCCGCCCTCGTCATCGAGCCCGGCGACGTCGTCCTGGGCGTCGGCACCGGGGGCGCCCTCCTCTGGGCCGACGTGGAGCGTCTGCCCCAGCGCGCCGACCTGCAGTGGATCGACACCCGCTCGCCCGCCGAGTACACCGGCGAGCAGACCCACAAGAAGGCGACCCGGGGCGGGCACATCCCCGGCGCCATCCACCTGGAATGGTTGGAGATTCTGGCCGCGGACGGGACCATGAGGTCCCTCGACGAGCTGCGCGCGCTCTTCGCCGGCAAGCGCATCGACCCGGCCCGCCCGGTGATGACCTACTGCCAGAGCGGCACCCGCTCGGCCGGCGTGTACTACGCGCTGCTGCAGCTCGGCTCGACGGCCATCTGGAACTACGACGGGTCCTGGGCCGAGTACAGCCGGCTGGCGCACCTGCCGGTGGAGCCGGCCGGCACGTGAGGGCGGCGCTCTGGGGGTTGCTGGCGCTCGGCTGCGCCGCCGAGCTCCCGGCCCCCGTGCCCGGCGTGGCCCTGGGCCTCTTCGCCAGCGATCCGGGCTTCGACTACGCCACGCTCATCGACGAGATCGCCCGCTACCGGGCCAGCGCCGTGCTGGTGGTGGTGCCTCTGGCCCAGGACGACGTGACGGACGCGGCCCCTCGGCCCGTCGTGGCGCCCGCCGCCCTCGCGCGGGCCCTCGCCCACGCCCGGCGGGCCGGCCTGGCGGTCACGCTCATGCCCATCATCGACGTCGCGCGCCGCGGCCCCGGCCGGTGGCGCGGGGTGCTCGCGCCCCCGGAGCCGGGTCGCTGGTGGGCCGCCTACCGCGCCGAGTTGCTGGCCCTGGCCGACGTCGCCCGCGCCGCCGGGGTGCACCGCCTCGTCATCGGCAGCGAGCTGGCCAGCCTCGAAGGCGACGCCGCCTGGCGCCCGCTCATCGCCGCGATCCGCCCGCGCTTTCCGGGGCGCCTCACCTACTCCGCCAACTGGGATCGCTACGCCGAGGTGCCCTTCTGGGACGCCCTCGACGAGGTGGCCGTCAGCGCGTGGTTCCCCGCGCCGGTCGACGCGCCCCTGGCCGCCGCCCACCGCTTCGCCGCCGAGCGTGGGCGCCCCCTGGTGCTCACCGAGCTGGGCTACCCCGCCCTCGCCAGCGCCGCCGAGGCGCCCTGGGACCAGCACACGGGCGCCGCCCCGGACGCGCGCCTCCAGGCGCGGCTGCTCGCCGAGGGCCTCGCCGCCGCCGACGCTGCCGGCGCCACGGAGGTCTTCGTCTGGAACTGGTTCGGGCCCGGCGGATCCGGGGACGTCGGCTTCTCCCCGCGGGGCAAGCCCGCCGCCGGCATCATGGCCCGGGCCTTCGCCGGGTGGGCGCGCCGCGGCCCCCGTCAGGCCGGCAGCCCGTCGCTGTAGGGCAGCGACGAGGCCTCCGACGGCGACACCTGGAAGTAGCGCTTGAACTCGCGGCTGAACTGCGACGGGCTGGCGTAGCCCACGTCGTACGCCGCCTCCTCGACGCGCCGGCCCTCGAAGACGAGCAGGGACTTCGCCTTCAAGAGCCTGATCTTCTTGATGTATTGCAGCGGCGTGTCGCCGGTGACCTCCTTGAAGGCGCGGTGGAACGACGAGACGCCCATCGCGCTCTCGCGGGCCAGATCCTCGATGGCGAGGGGCTGCTGGAAGTCGCCGTGGATGCGCTCCAGCGCGCCGGCGATGTGCGCGTACGGGGTCTGGTGCTGCGTGAGGGTGTAGAGCACGCGGCCGTGCTCGGACCGCAGGACGCGGTAGACGATCTCCTCCATGGCGGCCACGCCGACGATCTGGCGATCCAGGGGATCGGTGAGGCTCGCGACGAGCCGCGCGGCGGCGTCCAGCAGCGGGCCCTGCATCCGCAGCGGCTCGACGCCGCCGTGGATCGGGTCGGCCGGCTTGCTGGCCAGGCGGGCGACGAGGCGGTGCAGCAGGCCGAGGTCGACGTTGAGGCGGATGCCCAGCAGGGGCTCGGCGGGCGTGCCGAACGACGCGCACTCGAACGGCACCGGCACGCCGAGGACGAGGCAGGTGTCGGCGTCGTAGTGGTACTCCCGGCCGCCCAGGTAGCCGACCTTGCGGCCCTGGCCCAGGATCACGATGCCGGTGTCATAGAGGAGCGGCGAGCGCGGGGTGGGCGCGTCGATCCAGAAGAAGAGCACCCCGGGCACCCCGGTCTCGGCGACCCCGGAGGGCTCGCGCGAGGGGATGGTGGCCCGGAAGGCGCTGAGGAGCGGGGCGAGCACGGCCATCGGATCCTCCGTGGGCGTCGAGGGGTCAGGGCGTACCCAGGTACTCGGCGTCGGTCACCTGAGCCTGCCAGTCGACCACGGCGCCGTCGAGCGCTCCCTGGAGCGCGATGTGGGTCATGGCCGTCGCCGCGGTGGCGCCGTGCCAGTGCCGGACGCCCGGGGGCGTCCAGACGACGTCCCCCGGGCGCAGGTCGCGGCGCGGCTCGCCCTCGGCCTGCAGCCAGCCGGACCCGGCGGTGACCACCAGCGTCTGGCCGGCCGGGTGGACGTGCCACGCCGTGCGGGCGCCGGGCTCGAAGGCCACCGTCGCGCCGCCAAAGGTGCGGGCGCCCTCCGGCGAGAAGAGCATGGCGACGGTCGTGCGCCCCGTGAACCAGGCCGGGGGGCCCACCGCCTCGCCCCGCTCGGCCGCGGTGGTGAGGCTCGTCGGGGCCAGCGTGGCCGGGGGCGGCTGGCCACAGGCGGCCAGCAGCGTGGGCACCAGGATGATCCACGGCTTCACGGCGCACCTCCCGCTTCGCCGAGGAGCTCGCGCGCGACGGCGATGGCGCTCATCGCGCTCGGCCAGCCCGCGTAGAACGCCAGGTGGGTGATGAGCTCGACGACCTCGGCGCGGTCGACGCCGTTGGCCAGCGCCTTCGGGATGTGGAAGCGCAGCTGGTCGGTCTTGCCGAGGGCGACGAGGGCCGAGACGGTGACGAGGCTGCGGTCGCGGGGGCCGAGGTCCGGGCGGTCCCAGACGTCGTCGAAGAGCACGCGATCGGTCAGGTCGACGAGCTTCGGGGCGAAGTCGCCGAGGGCGTCGCGGGCGGCGGTGGAGCGGGTCGGCTGGCTGGACATCGAGGCCTCCTCAGGCGCGGGGGTCGCGGTAGACGGGGAAGATGCTGGCCTCGCCGTAGTCGCGGATGGTCTCGAGGCCCCGGAGGGTCGCGAGGTCGTCGGCGGACAGGGCGAAGTCGACGTCGGCGTTGCTCTGCATATGAGCCGGGTTGGCGGTCTTGGGCAGCGGCAGCAGGCCCAGCTCGAGGGTGTAGCGGATGCAGAGCTGGGGCACCGTGACGCCGTACTTCGCGGCCATCTGCGCCACGGCCTCGTTCTTCAGCAGCTCGCCGTGGGCGATGGGCGAGTAGGCCTCGACGAGGATGCCGCGGGCCTGGCACCAGGCGATGAGATCGGTCGGCGTGTTGCTGATGTGAGCCAGGACCTGGTTGACCATCGGGGGCACGGTCGCCATCAGGCTCTCCAGGTCGACCTGCTGGAAGTTGGAGACGCCGATGGCCCGGAGCTTCCCGGCCGCCAGCGCGTCCTCCAGGGCGCGCCAGGCTTCGCGGTTCCCAGCGAAGCAGCGATCCTCCGCGCCGAAGCTGGCCCAGGGCTGGGGGCTGTGGATGAGCATCAGGTCGATGGCGTCGACGCCGAGGGCGGCCAGGGAGCCGTCGATGGCGGCGGCCGCCTCGGCGTACGTCTTCACCTCCGCGGCCAGCTTGGTGGTGAGGAAGATCGCGTCGCGGGGCAGGCCGCAGGCGCGGATCCCGGCGCCGACGCCCGCCTCGTTGCCGTAGGCCTGGGCCGTGTCGATGTGGCGGTAGCCCAGCGCGACGGCGTCGATCACCGCCTGGGCGGCGGCGGCGTCGGCGATCATCCAGGTGCCCAGCCCCAGGCGGGGGATGGGGATGCCGTTGGCGAGGGTGAAGGTGGTCTGCGCGATCATCGGGGCCTCCTTGGGGGTCGTCGCGGTCGTGGCTGCACCGTAGTGCGGCGACCGGGCGCCCTCCATGGGAGGTCCTGCCGAAGATCTGCCTGATCCTGCCGGCCGCGGCAGTCCTGGGCAGGCACCGCGCGGGCCACCTCTGCACAACCTATTGAAATCCATGGAGATTGCCCGGACGAGCGGGCGCAGTCGGCTCAGGGGCCGGGCGTCTCGCTGCGGCAGACGATGCCATCGCAGATCTGATCGCTCGGCCCGGGCACGCCCTGGCAGTCGGCGTCCTCCGTGCAGCGCGGGACGCAGCCGAGGCCCCGCGGCACCGACACGCAGGCGCAGCCCAGGCGCGCGGCCGCGGGGCAGAGGTCGACGCAATCGGCGGTGTGCTCGCAGGCGTTGGGGCCATCCCGAGGACCCGGCCGGTCCATGGGCGCGTCGTCGGCGGGATCCGCGTAGTCGACGCAGACGCCCACGGGCGGCCGGCCGCTGTAGGTCAGCGTGAAGCCCGTGTCGGGGCGGCAGCCGCCCACCCCGAGGTCGCAGGCGTAGCCCTCGGCCTGCCGACAGTCCGCGTCCGTCTGGCAGGCCGGCAGCCAGGCCCGCAGCGGTGGGTTCGCGGGGTCGATGTCGTCGTACTCGAAGCGCGCGCCCCCGGCGGGGGGGCACGCGAGGGCCGCGTCCGCCACGCAGATGCCCCCTGGCCAGCCGCCCGCCTCCTGCATCCAGCACGCCCCGGCGCCGCACCGGAAGCGCGAGTCGCACGGGGCGCCGAGGGGGACGTCGCAGGTGGCGTCGCCGGCCGGGACGGGGGCGCAGGGCAGCGGCAGCGCGACGCGGTGGTAGCCCGCCGGGAGGGCCCGCCCCGTGGGCGACGCGGCCGCGTCGAGGGGCTCGGGCGCGTAGAGCAGGGCCTCGTGGCCGAGGGCGATGACGCGCTCGGTGTCGGGGGCGCGGCGGCCGTCGGCGTCCACGTCGTCGTAGATCAGCAGCCGGGCCAGCCCGTAGCGGCCGCCGCCGGGGGCCTCCGTGAGCAGCGCCGGGTCGGGGGCGGCGAACAGGTGCAGCGGGCCCTCCGAGACCTCCGCCGGCTGGCTCGTGCCCACCTGCTCGTCGACGTCCGCCAGGCTGCCGGCGAGGCCGCCCCGCACCCAGAACACGGCCCAGCGAGGGTGGGTCGGCGGCACGTCGGCCCGCCCCGCGATCTGGAAGCGCGGGTGGATGTAGACGGGCTCGCCGCGCCAGGCGGGCGGCACCAGCGGCTCGCCACAGCCGGCGAGGGCCACGAGCCAGGCCGCGGACTTCACAAGCGCCACTGCAGCCCCCCGCTGGCCCACCACGTCACCACCGATCCGGCCTCCGACGCGATCGCCCGCCCACGCTCGACCTCGCTCGTGCGCAGGACCGTCGCCGTCGGCCCGCCCTCCAGCCGCAGGGACAGGCCGTCCACCAGGGCCCGCTCCAGCGCCAGCAGCGCCCCGAAGCCCCCGGCGAAGGCCCCCCGCGTGGGCGGCGCGTCCGCCCCGGTGAAGACCTGCCGGTGCCACGCGCCTTCCACCAGGACGCCGAACGCCAGGCTCGACCACGACAGGTCGATGAAGCGCTGCGCCAGCAGGCCCAGCCCATACTCCTCGTGCCGACGCGGCACCTCGGCCGGCACGCTGGCCACCGCCCCACGCAGGCGCAGGCCAGCCGAAAACCAAGGCGTGTCGGCCCCATACGCCAGCACCAGGTGCGGGGCCAGCCCCTCCCCCGGCACCAGCGCGCCGCGGCTGCCGGCCAGCAGCCCCAGCCCGTGCACCACCGCGCTCGTCCCGCCGCGCTGGCGCACGAGGCGGTCGTAGGCCACGGTGCGGGCCGGCGCGGCGGCCAGGTCGACGAGGCCGCCCGGGGCCAGCTCGACGGCGTACTCCCGGTAGGCGTGGGGCAGCCGCTCCTGCACCCGGTACGCCCGCGGCGGCAGGCTGAGCACGGCCCCCTCCCGTGGCGGCGCCACCTCGGCCACGATGTCGCCCCCGCCGCCATAGACCAGGTGCACCGTGGGCGTGCGCAGCTTCAGGCGCCCGGTGCGCGGGGCCGCGGTGTCGGTGCGCGTCAGGATGAGCTCCCCGCGCCCCTTCAGATCCCAGGCGTAGGTGGCGTGCTGGAGGGCGAGCGTCTGCCCCGACGAGCGCAGGGTGCCGTCGTAGGCGTAGCGGTAGGCCTCCGCCAGCGTCACGTGGCCGTCGGCGTCCAGGTCGGCCGCCCCGCGCAGGCCGTTGACCCAGTGGTGGGTGAAGAAGGATCCCCCCAGGCGATCGGACTCCTGGCTCGACTCGCTGGCGGCGCTGGAGGTGATGATGGCCAGGCCCTCCGCGGCCCCCTGCCCCACCACGTCCAGGTGGAAGTCGGGGGCCGCCCGCACGCCCTTGACCCGCGAGACGCCGCCCGAGCGGCACGCGTCGACGATGAGCAGCCGCATCCGGGCCGGGCTGCCCTCCACCAGGGCGCGCAGCTCCTCGAAGGGCAGCCGGCTGCCGCCCATGTGCAGCGTGTCGGCGTCGGCGTGGCCGGAGTAGTAGACGATGAGGGCCGACGGGGCCTCGGAGCGCGAGAAGCTGGCGTTGGTGGCCAGCAGGGCGTGCCGCACGGCGGCCGCGTCCTCGTCGAAGAGCGCCGCGATCTGGTGGGACGGCACGCCGCCCAGCGAGCGCATCACCTCGGCGATCTGGCGGGCGTCGTCGAGGGCGTAGCGCAGGCTGAGCTCGGTGGGATCGCCGTGGTTGTTGCCGATGACGACCACCCGCGTCTCGGCCGGCAGCGCGGCGGCGGCCCCCGGCAGGAGGGCCAGGGCGAGCCAGGCGAGGCGGCTCACGGGGCCTTGTTCAGCGTGAAGGGCGTGGTGGCGCAGCCCGCGGGGCAGCGCGGCGGCGCCCCCGGCCCGGCCGAGGCGCACGCCGGCTCGACGTCCGGCGGGCAGTGCACCAGGAAGAGCTGCTCGGGACCCGGCGCGTCGTCGAGGGCCACGGCCCCCGGCAGGAACACGGCGTCCCCCGCGGGCAGGACCTCATCGGCGCCGGCGTGCTCCGGCAGCGGCCACGCGGTGTACAGCGTCCCCTCCGCGTCCACCCCGGCCACGCGCACCCGGCCCGCCTCGGGCAGGCTGACCTTGAACTTCAGCCGATCCCCCGCGTGGAACGCGTCGCCGCTGATGGCCTCGACGGCCTCGTCGTCGCCCACCTGGCGAAAGACCATCAGCTTCAAGGCCCCTTTGGCCCGGACGGTGGGCGCGCTCACGGGGGGCCGCACGGCGATCACCACCGCCGCGGCCGCCGCCGCCCCCACCGCGATCGCCGACCAGGCCCAGGGGGCCCGCAGCCAGGCGGGCCAGCGCCGGGCCGGGGGCGGCGCGGCGGCGGCCAGCACCCGCGCCTTGAGGGCCGCCGCGTCGACGCCGGGCAGCCCGTCGAGGCCCTGCTGCCGCCGGGCCAGCTCGTTGCGCAGCGCCGGATCCGCCTCCACCTCGGCCCGCAGGCCAGCGTCCCCGCCCCCCGCCGCCAGCCGATCGAGATCCAGGCTGGAGGGCCCGGGTTCGTCACCGTCCCGGCTGCGCAACGCCTCGATATCCTTGAGATTCACGGCGACTCTCCCTCGAGTTGCTCCCGCGCCCAGGCCCGAAAGCGATCCATCAGGTTGCTGATCGTGCGCCGCGACACGCCCATCACCTCGGCCACCTCCGTGTAGGTGAGGTCGTCGAAGTAGACGTAGGCGGCGCAGGTGGCCTGCTGGGGATCGGCGTTGGCCAGGAGCGCCCGCAGCGTCATCTGGGCGTCCGCGCGCTCGCCGCCCACCCGGCCCGCGAGCTCGCCGTGCCGCTCCGCCAGGATCTCGCGCCGGCGCTTCCGATCGCGGAGCTGGTTGAGGCAGTAGTTCGTCGTGACGCGGTACAGCCAGCGCACCGGCTCCTCTTCGTCCAGGCGGGCCAGCTCGGGCATGGCGCGGATGAACACCTCCTGCGTCGCCTCCTCGGCGTCCGCCGCCGAGCCCATCAGCCGCAGCGCGCGGCGGTACACATGCTGCGCGTGCTGATCGAAGAGGTCCGAGAGCGAGTGCGCCGGCCGGGACATGGCGGCAGTCTGGCATGACGACCGGCCTGCGGCCACGCGCCGACCGGACCCGCCCGCGACCTCTTCCACCTCCGGCATGCTGGCGCTCCTCGATCCGGGCCCCGCTCCCATGACCCGTGGGCCCCCGGGCCGTTGCAACCGGGTCGAGGTTTTTCGGCGCCGCCCTCGCAGATCTCTGAGGCCCCGCCGCCGCGAAGCCCCGATTTCCGGCGCGGCACGGCCTGTGCTCTGGGGCCCGGGCGAACCCGAACCGGAGCGGATCATGCGCCTCTACGTCGCCACGTGCCTCGCCCTCGCCCTCACCGCCTGCATCGAAGACCACCCCGCCGACGACGACCCGATCGACGGCGCCCTCGCCGCCGACGCCGGCGCCGACGCGGCCCTGGGCTGCCCGGCCATCGCCTGCGCCGACGGCTGGCGCCCCGTCCTCGACGCCCAGGGCTGCCTGCAGGAGTGCCTGCCACCGGAGTGCGCCGGCCCGCCGACCTGCCCGGCCAACAGCCACGCCGTCCCGGCCTGCACCGACGAGCGGCCGTGCCTCGACGTGCGCAACGCGTGTGGCACCGTGGCCTGCGCCGCCGATGACCAGCTCTGCGCCATGGCCCTCCTCTGCCCGCCCGGCACCGTCCAGGTGGACGCCTGCGAGCCCGACGAGGCCGGCTGCACCGAGGTGGCGGGCTGCGGCAGCATCCTGGCCTGCCGCGCCGAGGAGAACTGCCTCGCCTACCCGTCCTGCCCCGGGAACTCCGAGGAGGTCGACGACTGCCCCGACAACGGCCAGCCCTGCGAGTATGTGACGCTCTGCGGCGCCACGATCGCCTGCCTGGGCCCGCCGGTCTGCGAGGCGGAGCCGGTCTGCCCCCCTGGCACCCGCCAGGTGCCCGACTGCATGGGGGACGCGGCCTGCGAGCCCTTCGATGTCTGCGGCTTCCTCATCTTCTGCGAGGACGACTTCGGCTGCGACGAGGAGATCACCTGCCCCGAGGGCTCGGACCGCGTCGAGGACTGCCCCGACAATGGCCAGCACTGCGAGTACATCGAGGGCTGCGACGGCGTCACCTTCGCCTGCCTCTTCCGCGAAGACTGCGACGTGGACTGCCCCCCGGGCACCGAGCCCGTGGGCGCCTGCGCCGACGACGGCCGCGCCTGCGAGGAGCGCCTCTTCTGCGGGGAGCTCTTCGCCTGCCAGGCCTGTGACTGCCCGGTGGGGTACCGCCCCGAGCCGCGCTGCCCGGCCGGCGATCCCGAGTGCTGGGTGGGCGAGGTCTGCGGCGCCACCCTCGCCTGCATCGCCGACCTGGACTGCGACGGCCTGCCCACCTGCCCCGCTGGCACCTCCCCGGTGGAGATCTGCCTGGAAGGCGACGTCGCCTGCCGGTTCGAGGCCAACTGCGGCATCATCCTGGCCTGCCAGGACGACGCCTGCCTCGACGGCCACGGCCCCGGCCCCTGCCCCGACGGCCTCGCCGAGGTGGAGGGCTGCATCGACGACCGCCCCTGTGTCTCGGTGGTCGAGTGCGGCCAGACGCGGTTCTGCCAGCCCGGTCGCTGATCCCCCGCACGCCGGGCCTGGAAATCAACGCCCCCAGTCGTCAGTATGGGTCCGTCCCGGCAACGGCGTCCCTGGGGGGAATTTCAATGAAGTCAGTACTTTATGCGGCGCTGCTCCTCGCCGCCGCGGCCCTGCCCGCCTGCGATGACAGCACCGGCGGCGGCACCGGTCCCCGCGACAGCGTCGACGACGCCGGGCCCGACGCCCGCCCGCCGGCCCCCGACGCCGCCATCGTCGAGCAGACGGTCGAGTTCACGAGCCCCACGGAAGGCGCCGTCATCCCGGCCGGCTTCGTCAACGTCGAGGGCACCGTGAGCGGCCCGGTGCGGGCGGTCACCGTCAACGACCGCGAGGCCGCCGTGAACCAGGGCCGCTTCACCCTGCGCCTCCAGCTCGACTCCGGGACGCACGAGCTGGTCGCCCGCGCCGGCGACGCCGAGGACCGCATCACCATCACCGTCGACGCGGCCCCGCCGCGCATCGACATCACCTCGCCGGCCCGCGCCACCTACACGGCCGATGGGCAGACGGATCTCGAGTTCACCATCACCGACGACGCCGGGCTCGCCCAGGTGCTCTTCGATGGTGACCTGTTCGTGGAGCCCGGCCTGGGCCCCGACTTCCTGCTGTCGGGCCTGCCGCTGGCCATCGGCTGGAACATCCTGCGCCTGCAGGCCACCGACACCGCCGGCAACCAGGCCAACGAGCACGTCTCGGTGCTGCACGGCGAGCTGCAGGACCCCGCCGTCGCCGTGCCCGCGGCCATTCGCCTGCAGATCGGGCCCGCCGGCATCGACAGCCTGGAGGCCGTCGTCCTCGAGCTGCTGGCCCGCCAGGATCTCACCGCCTTCCTCCCCGATCCCGTGTTCGAGGGCGGCCCCTTCCGGGCGTCCGTGACGGACATCACCTACCGCGACCCGCCCATCCTGGAGTTCACCCCCACCGCCGGCAGCCTGCGCGTGCGCGCCCGGCTGGAGGAGGCCGTGCTGACCCTGGGCCTCACCGTCCTCGACAACGAGGTCTACGAGGTGGGCGCCGGGGCGGCCGCCATCGAGGTGACCGGCAACATCATCCCGCGCGTCGTGGACGGCCAGCTCAGCGTCCGCATGGAGGACCTGGAGCTGACCTTCACGGATCTGCAGGTGCAGGCCGGCGGCGTGCCCCGCTTCGAGGAGAACCCCGAGGAGGGCCGCGCGCTCATCGAGGAGATCGCCGGCCAGGTCATCACCCTGGTGGCCGAGCGGCTGCTGCCCGACCTCGTGGCCGGGCTCCTCGGGCGCCTCGACGATCCCATCAACCTCGAGCTGCTCGGCGCGCGCCTGCAGCTCGGCCTGGTGCCCGACGTGATCGTGGTCTCCGAGCTGGGGCTGTCGGCGCGGGTCTCCGTCTCCGTCGCCCTGGAGAACCCGGCGCCGGGGGCCCCCGCCCTGGACGGCTACATCGGCACCCGCGTGCGCTGGGATGGCGTGCCCGAGACCGACGCGGTGGGCATCGCCATCGACGATGACCTCATCAACCTGCTGTTCTACCAGGTCTGGCGCGCCGGCGTGCTCTTCCCCCGGCTCGACCGCCAGTCCGACCTGGGCATGCAGGCCGGCCTCGTGAGCAGCCTGCTCGGCAGCCTCGTGCGCCGCACCAACCCCGACCTGGACCCCGAGACGCCCATCGCCATCGGCACCGCTCTGCCCCTGCCCCCCGTCGTGCGCGTGCAGAAGCAGGCCGACGCCGTGGGCCTGGTGCTCGGCATCGGCGACATGGTCGTCGACGTCGACACCGACGACGCGGCCGCCCTCGACCTGCTCGACGGCGCGGCCTCCCTCGCCCTGACCGCCTCCGTCGGCGTCACCGCCAACGAGGCCGGCGCCCTGGCCCTCGACCTGGACGTGGTCGATACCGTGGCCGCCTTCGACGTGACGACCCCCGCCCTGCGCGGCCCCGACGAGAACAGCGTCGAGGTGCCCCTCAACGATCTGCTGGGCCGCCTTGGCGTCATCCTCCCTGGCCTGCTGCGGGAGGTGCCCATCCCTGTCCTCGACTTCGTGACGTTCACCGACCTGCGCGTCGACACCGTCGGGCCCGATGGCAGCTTCATCGGCGTCTTCGGCAACCTCGCCCCGCCCCCGCCCGCCCCCTGAGTCGAAGCCCCCGGCAGGTGACTTCCCGCCTCATTTGCAGTCCAGAGCCACGTGCGCCACATTCACGGGCGTTGCGCCCGGCGCCCGCGTCGGGAATCATCGCGGCACGCATGGCCGGGTCGGTCTTGCCGGCTGCACCAGAAGAGGTAGGAATCATGAAGAAGTTCAGCATGTTGGCGGCGGTTGCCCTGCTCGGTTTCGGCTGCGGGAGCGTCCAGGACGAGGTCAAGAAGCCTGAGCCCGTCGCCGAGACCTGCACCGACGCCCCCGGCCAGGTGCACGTGATCCTCACCAACGACGCCGGCCAGGCCATCTGCCGCGCCGAGGCCCAGATGAAGCTGCAGAACGGCCAGGAGGGCTCGCAGTCGGCCCGCACCCTCGCCGAGGCCGATGGCAAGAAGACCTGTGGCTTCCTCTTCGATGCGGCCGGCTCGGCCACCATCAACGCCCCCGGCATGGGCGAGGCCAAGGTGAGCTGGTCGCAGCCCGGCAAGTGCCAGGTCAACGAGGTCAAGGTCACCCTCAAGCGCTGAGGGCCGCCCCTCAGCCGCCGTCGAGGCCGGCGTCGGCGCCCCCGTCGCCCGGCCCGGCGTCCGCCGCCAGGGGCGGCCGCGCGCCGCTCCCGGCCCCGCTCCCCGCGCCACTGCCCGCACCGCTCCCGTAGCCGCCGCCGTTCTGCGGCGGCACCGCGTCGGGATCGAAGCGCCCGCCGTCCAGCTCGGGCGGCGGCGCGCGCCGCGGATCGTCGGTGTCCTCCAGGCACCCGCTCAGGCCCGCCACCAGCGCCGCGATCCACCACAGCCGCCTCATCACTCCCCTCCCTCTCGCGCGCAGGCGTGGCCCGCGGGCACCAGCACGGCCGGCGTCCGGGCCGCCATCGTCAGCGTGACGCGGCCGCCCTCGGCCGCCACCTCCACCCCGGAGAGCACCTCGCGCCAGGCCGGGACGCCGGCCGGCACGTCCAGCGAGACCGTGCCCGACGCCGGCCGGCGCGCCAGCACCACCACGGCCGGGGCGCCGTCGCCCGCGTCGCGCAGGTAGGCCAGCCGCTCCGCCTCGGCCCGCAGCAGGCGCCACGTCCCCCGGCGCAGCGCCGGCAGGCACCGCCGCAGCCGGCCCAGCCGGCCGATGACCCGGGCCGTGGCCTGCTCCAGCGGCGTCCGCTCGCCGCCGAACCGCATGGGCCGCCGGTTGTCGGGATCCCCCACCCCGGGCAGGCCGAACTCGTCGCCATAGTACAAGACCGGCGCCCCCGGCACCGTGAGGGCGAACGCCTGGGCCAGCCGCAGCCGCGCGTAGGGCACCGGATCGTCCGGGATGGGCGGCGGGGCCCGCCAGGCCTGGTCGTAGACGCGCCCGTCCACCTGGCCCGCCGCCTCGCTCAGGAAGCGGGTGACGTCGTGGTTGCCGGCGAAGACGCCCATGACCGCCGTGCTGCCCGCCCAGGCCGCGGCCGTCTGCTGCCAGACGTCGGCCAGCACCCAGAGCGGCGCCTCCTCCCAGGCGAAGACGCGCCGCAGCGTCCACATCACCGGGAAGTCGAACTGGCCGTCGAGGCCGGCCGGCCCGAGGGACCAGCGGATGTCGCCGATGCCGTTCGTCCCCGTGTACGTCTCGCCCACCAGGTAGTACCGCGTGCGCAGGCCCTCCAGGCGGGCGTGGACCTGGTGCGTCAGGTGCCGCGTCACGAAGCGGGGCATCATCGGCACCGCGTCCACCCGCAGGCCGTCCAGGTCGAAGCGCTCCAGCCACCACAGGGCGTCGTCGATCTGCGCCTCCAGCACCTCGCTGGATTCCCATGAGATATCGGGTAGATACGGCGTGAACCAGCAGGTGCGGATGTGGGTCTGCCAGGGGCAGGCCGGGCTGCCGCAGGCGCAGAGCGGGTTGAGCCAGTCGGGGCGCTCGCGGGCGTACGGGTGCTGGGCGTGCACGTGGTTGAGGACGACGTCCAGGATGACGCGGATGCCGCGGGCGTGGGCGGCCTGGACCAGCGCCTCCACGTCGGCGTCGGTGCCGAGCCGCGGATCCACGGCCCGCGGGGCGATGGGCCAGTAGCCGTGGTAGCTGGAGTAGCGCGGCGGCCCGCCCTCGACGCCCGTCCAGAGCCCCTCGGGGTTCGTGTTCAGGGGCGAGATCCAGAGCGCGTCCACCCCCAGCGTCTCGAAGTAGCCGCTCTCCAGCACGCCCAGCAGGCCCCGCAGATCGCCGCCCTGCCGCTCCCCGGGCGGCCGCAGCCGATCCGCCGGGGTGAACGGCGTCGTGCGGGCGAAGCGATCGAGCACCACCTGGTAGATGACGGCGTCCTCCCAGCGGAAGCGCTCGGCCTCGGCCCAGTAGGGGGCGGTGAACGTCTCCACGGGGCGCCCGGCGGCGTCCGTCCCCTCCAGGCGCAGGTGGTGCTTGCCGGGGGCCGCCCGCAGCTCGGGCCGCACCTCGTCGCCGTCCACCTCGGCGGCCACCGGCGCGTCGTCCACGAACGCCTGCACCGTCGCGAGGCCGCTCTGGGCGTCCGCCCGCTCCAGCACCAGCCGGGCGCTCGGCGCGCCGTCTGCGTGCTCGATGGCCGCCAGGGTGAAGGCGGGCTGGGCGCAGTCCGGGGCGTCGAACACGGACCACTCGGCGCCCGCCTCCCAGAGGCTCACCGGGTTGTCGGGATCGAGGAAGGGCCGGCCGTCCACCTCCACCCGGTACAGGTGGCGGCCCGGCGCCACCTCGAAGGCCCCGCTGAACGCCTCGCCGTCCCAGCGCAGCGCACCGCGACTGGCGTCGAACCCATTGAAATCAGAGCTGATTCCGATGTCGCCCGGCTGACCGGCCGGCGCGAACCGGACGTGCAGCCGGCAGTCGCGGACCCGCGGCCCCGTCTCCCGGGCCTCCTCGCCGCAGCCGGCCAGGAGCGCCAGGAGCGCCAGGCCCGCGGCCCTCACCGCACCACGAGGATGCGCGCCCCCCGAGCCGGCACGGTGATGTCGAGGGTGCCATCGGCCTGCACCTGGAACGTCTCGCCGCTCAGGCGGTCGGCCACCGTCGCGCCCGGGGCGAAGCCGGTGGGCATGACGCGATCCTCGAAGCGGCTGCGGGCGTCGCGCTCGTCGGCCACGTTGATCATCACCAGCACGCGCTCGTCGCGGTAGGCGCGCTCGAAGGCCAGCAGGCCGGCGTCGCTCTCCTCGCCGGTGTGCTCCGTCGACCAGCGGAACGTGACGTCGCCGCGCCGGAGCGGGGCCAGCTCGCGGCGCAGGGCGATGAGCCGCTGGGTGTGCTTGAACGTCTCGCCGCCGGTGGCGAAGCCCGACAGCCACATGTCCTCGCGGTTGGAGGGGTCCGGGCCACCCTTGAAGGCCTGCTCGGTGCCGTAATACAGGCAGGGCACGCCGTCGATGGTCAGCAGGTACACCAGCGCCCCGTGCAGCTTGCGCAGGTCGGGGAACTCGTACAGGAAGCGCGGCACGTCGTGGTTGTCGAGGAAGTGCACGAGGAGCTGGCGGCTCACCAGCGGGGTGCCGTCGTCCGACGTCGGGCCGTTCTGCTTGGGCGTCTGGCTGTAGCGCGGCCGCCCCGGCTCGTCCTCGGCGTCGCGCTCCTCGTAGAGCCGCTGCACGTTCGCCGTGGCGTCGCCGTTGCCGAAGACCCCGTTGAAGACGCGGTACTTGGCCGAGAAGTAGAAGACGGAGTCGACGCCCTCCCCCTGGGTGTACGACCCCAGCAAGCGGTCATCGCCGTCGAAGGCCTCGCCGAACATGAAGAAGTTGTCCTTGCCGAGGCGCTTCGCGAACGTCCGCATGGCCGGGGCGAAGACCTCGAAGAACGCTGGCTCCTGGTGCTTGAGCGTGTCGATGCGGAAGCCATCGAAGTCGGCCGCCTGGATCCAGTACTGGAAGACCCGCACCAGGGCCTCCTGCACGTCGCGCCGGTCGGTGGCCAGGTCCTTCAGGCCCCCCGGGAAGTCGCCCAGGATCTCCTGCTGGCGGCGGTACTCGTAGCTGGCCGCGGCCTCGTTCTCCCAGACCGTCACCCGCCCCTTGCGGTTGTACCAGGCCGGGTTCTGGAACTCGGGGGGCATGGGCGGCGTGCGGTTGATCTCGGGCTGCTCGACCCAGACGATGGGCGCCGGGCCGTTCTCCCCGAGGGAGGTAAACGCCTGCACGCCGCGGCTGTCGTACTCCGGATCCCACTCCGACGACCGTCGCAGCTCGCTGCCCTGGTCGCCGTTGCGGCTGCCAGCGCCGGGGCCGCCCCCGCCGAAGAACACGATGTCGGGCACGCCGTTGCGGTTGATGTCGTAGAAGAAGAGCTGCCCGATGTGGTTCGTGACCACGTCCAGGATGACCTTGATGCCGCGCGCGTGGGAGGCCTTCACGAGCTGCTGCAGCTTGGCCAGGTCACCGAAGTGCAGGTTCACATTGAGGAAATCCTGCGTCCAGTAGCCGTGGTAGCTGGCGAAGCCCGCGTCCTCCTCGACGTTTCGGACCACCGGCGAGATCCACAGCGCCGTCACCCCGAGCGTCTCGATGTAGTCGAGGCGGTCGATGATGCCCTGCCAGTCGCCGCCGTGGTACGAGGCCGCGCGGCGGTAGTCGACGTTGTAGTTGTTGTTGGGATCGCCGTCTTCGAAGCGGTCCACCACGATCTGGTAGATGACCTCGTCGCGCCAGTCGGCCACCTGGGTCGCGTGGGCCAGATCGGTGTCCACCGTGACGCAGCCCCCGGCCGTCAGCAGCAGCGCCGCCGAGAGCAGCGCCGCCAGCGCGTGTCGCAGTCGTGCCATCAGTAGCCTCCCCCACGCCCGAACCACCACTCCGCCCGCGCCCCCAGGTAGTGCACCACGTCGTGGTCACTGCGGGGGTCATCCTGGGCGTACAGATCCAGCGCCGCCTGGTTCAAGAGCGACACCGCGTAGATGAGCCGAAGCTGCGGCCGGTCGTAGACGCCGGGGTCGCGGGCCAGCGTCAGCGCCGGGACGAGCGCGAGCTGGACGACGCGGGCCACGGCCTGCCGGTTCGTCTGCGGGTTGAGGCCGTTGGGCCGCGAGATCTGCACCGAGCCCTCCACCGCCGGCGTGAAGAGGCCCAGCATGAGCTGGGGCCGCGCCGCGATGGCCGCCTCGAAGCGATCGTCGAAGTCCTCCTCCTCGTCGTCCGCGTCGAGGAAGTAGCGCGCCCACGCCCCGTACTGCACGCCGAAGGCGGCGTCGTCGCCCAGGGCCAGCTCGACGTTGCCGGCGAGGGCGGCGCGGTACTCCTGGGCGTCCACCGAGCGGCGGTCGTCGTTGAGGCCCGCCGGCGTGCCGAGCTCGTCGTAGGCGGCCAGGCCGCCGGCGTAGCGCAGCCAGACGTTCAGGTGGCCGTTGCGGGCGAAGTTCCACAGGCCGACCTGCGCGCCGATGACGAAGCCCAGATCGTCGGGCAAGGCCTCCGTCTCGGTGAACGAGCCCGCCAGGGTGCGGCGGCCGCGGGGCAGGAAGTGCAGCTCGCTGTAGAGCTTGAGCTTGTAGCCCGCCGCCTCCTGCCAGGTGGCCTGGGCCGCGGCCACGACGCGCTGGCGGTCGTGCAGCGTCACCGTCTGCGCCCCGAAGGTGCTGGGCGCCGGCACGGGCACGCGGTCGACCTGCCGGCCGTCCTCCAGCCGGTTGAGCCCGAGGGCGACGCCCAGGTGCAGGCGCGCGTCGCGGTAGCCGCCGCCCACGCCGACCAGGTTCAGGTCGTCCATGGGCCACAGGTCGAAGAGGTAGATGTCGTCGCCGCGCTGCCAGCGGCTGCCGATCCAGGCGTAGGCGCCCGTGCGGAAGAGATCCTCGCCCTCCACATAGGCCTGGCGCAGCGCCAGCGTGGCGTCCACCTGGCCGGTGTAGTGGAAGAGGTCGTCGAAGAACGCCACCGTCGTGCGCACCCGGGCGCGACCCTCGGGGCCCTCGAAGACGCGGTACCCGAAGTCCAGCTCCAGGTAGTTGTCTTCGATGAGCCGGGGGCCGAAGGCGACGATCTGGCGGCGCTCGCCGCGCCCGCCCTCTCCGTCCATGGCCACGCCCATGCGGCCGTAGGAGCCGAACTCGAAGCGGTCGGCGGCGGGGGGCGGATCCGCGGCCCGCGCGGTGCCGACGAGGGCGAGCAGACTGAGCGACAGCAGGCGCAAGGGGGCCTCCGAGGCTGACCTGGCCCGCAGGGTGGCAGAGCCCGCGACGTCGGACAACCGGGACGGCGCGCGCGCGCCACCTGCCTTGATAGCTATGTCAGCACGCAAAAATAGAACCGATTGATTTCAATGGGTTGATGACTTTCTGCGCGACACCGGCGGCGACTGGCCGATGGATCCACCGGTCCACCAGCCACCGAGGTCGACATGCCCGATCCACGCTACGCCATCGCCCGCGACGGGACCGCCACGGCCGCCGCGGCCCCGTCCACCGACCTGCTCCTCGATCCCACGGGCACGGCCGCCCGCGGCCAGGCCGCCGAGCTGCTGGCCGGCAGCACCGCCACCAGCCGGGGCACCTTCGCGGACCGGCCGCCGACCCTCACCCTGGACGACGTCGTCTTCGTCGCCCCCGACTACCTGGGCAAGGACTCCCTGCGCGCCTTCCACGACGCCCGGACGGTCGTCGAGGGGGGCCGGCTGCTCGGGCCCAGCATCTTCTGGGCGGCGGTGCTGCTCGCCGGGATGAGCACCATCCAGGAGTACGCGCTCTTCACGGGCGTCAGCCTGGCCCATGGACAGACGCCCTACGGCAGCGAGACCGACGCGGTGCGGGCCATCCCCGGCGTCGTCCGGGCGTCGCTGCAGCGGATCATCGGGGGCGTCATCGTCCAGGGCGACCTGACCGCCGAGGAGCTTCGCTACTGGGAGCGCCTGCGCGCGCGGCTGGGGGACTTCTGATGGGCGGCCTCTGCCTGGGCTTCAGCCTGTGGGCGCTGTCGATCACCCTGGGGTGGACCGCGGGCTGGCCCCTCCTGCCCCCGAGCCCGCGGGACGATCCCGCCTGGCTGCGCCTCGAAGCCGACGCGCGGGCCGAGGCGCCGGCTGACGTCGCCGCGCTGGAGGACGCCAGCGCGACGCTGGAGGACGCCGCCGCCCGGCTGCGGGCGTGGCACGCCCGGCCGCCCCCGTCGGCGCCCGCCTCGGGCCCTGCGTGCAGGGCCCCCGCGAAGCCGCTGGCCCTGCACGCCCTCGTCCGATCCGCGCTCCAGGAGCGGCCGCTCCAGGCCGGAACGGTGCGCGCGGCCGCCGCCCTGGTGGCGCACCTGCGCCGACGCGCCGACCGCCCCCTCGGCCTCGCCACGGCGCTGGGCCTCGAGGGGGTGATCCTGGGGTCGGGGCGGCTCCGCGAGGGGGAGGAGGCCCGGGGGCGCCCCGCCGACGACCGCCGGGCTGTCGCCGTGGGCCTGGTCTGCATGGTCCAGGCGGCCGACGCCGTGACGCCGGGGGGTCGCTCGGAGGTGGCCTACCGCCTCGCGCTCCAGGTGGACGCCGCCACCCGGGGGCTGGCGGGCGAGGCGCTGGCCGCCGCCCTCGACGCCGCCACGCAGGACGCGCGGGCCCTGGGCGTGGCCGTCCTGGCGGTCACCTGGCCCGGGGAGCTGGCCGACCAGATCCGGCGGGCCCAGCGGACGCGGGCCCGCTGGCCGCCCTGACGACTTCTGCTTGGAGATCAGGCGCTTGAGCGAGGCTCAGGCGCGGACGTACATGAGCACGAGGGCGGCCAGCCACAGCGTGTGGCCGATGCCGATGAACATGGACAGGCGCTTGACGGCGCTGCGGACGCTGTCGGCCGTGAAGGCCGGCGAGGCGGCGGCGGCGGCCAGCCGGGTGCAGGTGGGCCGCACCGCGCCGAACGCGAGGGCGGCGCCGATGATCACCAGGCCGAGGGCCATGTGGAAGCGGGTGGGCAGGCCCTTGAAGCCGCCGTACACGGTGAAGATGAGGCCCAGGCCGGTGAGCATCGTCACGGCGGCGCCGATGGCGGCGACGGTGGCCTGCCGGACGGCCCCCGCGGTGGCCAGCTCGAAGGTGCGCCGGTCGCCGCCGAGGGCGCGCTTCAGGCCGCTGGCCAGGGACAGCGGCCCCCCGAACCAGGTGGCCGCGGCGACGATGTGCAGGATGACGAGAGCGGTGATCAGGTTCATGGGACCTCCTGCCGGGCCTTGTACCCGACGCGGGCCAGCGGGGCCAGCGGATGTGGCCGCCGGGCCGGTACTTGCCATCGCCGCGCCGGCTTGCCACCCTGCCGGCATGGGCCGATTCGACGACTTCGACGCGTTTGACGACGATCCCCCCGAGGCCGACCACGACACGGTCGGCCTCGGCGCGCTGGCCCGGCCGGTGCGGCTGCCCCTGCTCATCACCGGCGTCGCGGCGCTGGCTGGCGTCATCTTCGCCGCCACCAGCACCGCCGACTTCACCGCCCACCTGGACCGCCAGGTGCACGCCATCCACTGCTCGGTGGTGCCCGGCGCGACGGCGGAGATGGGCGAGAGCGGCTGCCGGACGGTGATGCTCAGCCCGTACAGCTCGTGGTTTCGCACGCAGTACTGGGGCGGCGTGCCGGTGGCGCTCTTCGCGCTGGCCGTGTTCGCCTTCCTGGCCTACCGGGCCCTCCACCTGGCGGTGAAGGGCCAGCCGCGGCGCAGCGAGGTCTTCTTCCTGCTCGCGGGCACCGCCCTGCCCTGCCTGATGAGCGGCATCTACGGCTACCTGGCCGCCACGAAGGTCGGGGCGACGTGCACGGTCTGCGTCGGCATGTACTTCGCCAGCGGCTTCGCCTTCGCCGGGGCGCTCGTGGCGTTCCTGCTCACCCGACCGGCGCCCAGCCCGGATCCCCGCGCCGTCAAGCAGTTCGCCCTGGGCTTCCTGGAGGGCTGCGGCTTCGTGGGGGTGCTGCTGGTGGCGTACGTCGCGTTCGTGCCCGAGGTGAAGGCCAGCGCCGGCCGCGGGCCGGCGGGCTGCGGCACCCTGGTGCAGGCCGACGATCCGGGCGGGGTGTTCCTGGATCTGGCCGTGCGCCCGGGCGCGACGCCCTCCATCGAGCTGCTCGATCCCCTGTGCCCGGCCTGCCGGGCCTTCGACGGCCGGCTGGCGGCCAGCGGCCTGGACGCCCGGCTGAGCCAGCGCGCGGTGCTCTTCCCCCTCGACGCGACGTGCAACTGGATGGTGAAGACGTCGCTGCACCCGGGGGCCTGCGCCGTGTCGGAGGCCATGCTCTGCGAGCCGGCCAGCGCCCGGAAGATCCTGGACTGGGCCTTCGCCCACCAGGAGGATCTGCTGGCCCTGGCCAAGACGGACGAGCCCGGGCTGCGCAAGCAGATCATGAAAGAGTTTCCAGGGGTTGCGAGCTGCCTGGGCTCCCCCCAGGCCAAGAACAAGATCGTGCAGAGCCTGCGCTGGGCCGTCGCGAACGCCCTGCCGGTGCTCACCCCCCAGCTCTTCGTCAACGGCCGCCGCATGTGCGACGAGGACACGGATCTGGGCCTGGAGTACACGCTGACGCGGATGCTGGAGGCGAAGCCATGAACCCCGTCGCCCTCAAGGCCCTGCTCGCCCTCCCCGCCCTGCTCGCCCCCACCTTCATGGTCAGCTCGTGGCTGCGCGGCGCCGAGGCGCGCCTGCAGGCCAGCGATCCGGCCGCGGCCGAGGGCGAGGTGGCCATCGCCAGCGTCGCCGAGGACGCCTACTGCACGCCGCGGCTGAAGAGCATCGTGCGGCGGGTGGCGGGGGCCTGCGGCCTGCTCGGCGACTCGGGCCGCGGCTGCCAGCCCATGCAGGCGAAGCAGGTGGCCCAGCTCACCGACGACGAGTTCAACGCCCTCTTCCGGCCCCTCGCGCAGCGCGCCCACATCGTGCAGTTCGACGCCGACCAGACCGACCTCGACACGGCCGCCCGCGGCGTGGTGGAGGCCGCGTGGGCCGATCAGCGCGGCGCCAGCTTCTTCTTCGTCGTGGCGCGGGCCAGCCCCGACGGCAAGACGGCGCACAACGAGGAGCTGAGCGCCGGCCGGGCGCGCAGCGTGCTCGACCACCTCATCGCCCGCTTCAAGGATCCGGGCATCGAGAAGCAGGTCGGGCTGCTCTGGCTGGGCGAGGACTTCGCCCAGCTCGGCGAGGACTTCTGTGGCTGGGATCGTTCGCGCAAGGGAGAGCCGTGCACCGTCAAGGAGATCAACCGCAGCGCCTTCGTGGCCTGGATCGACTGCGCCATCTGACGCTGGCCCTGGCCGCGCTGCCCCTGCTGGGCTGCGGCGAGAGCGCCACCGCGCCGGCCCCGACGGGGCGGCGGACGGCGGCGGTGAAGGCCGAGAAGGCGGCGGGGCCGGTCAACGACCCGAGCGGCTTCTGCGAGAAGACGTGGCCGGCCGCGGGCCCGGAGGCGCGCCCCTTCGCGTGGCCGCCGCTGCGCCCCCTGCCGGGGCGTGAGGTGGCCGAGGCCCCCGAGGCCGCGGGCCAGTGGCGCTGGGTGAACCTGTGGGCGACCTGGTGCGTGCCCTGCGTGGCCGAGATGGGCCTGCTCGGCCGCTGGACGACGGCGCTCGGCAAGGACGGCACCCCGGTGGCCCTGGAGCTCTTGAGCATCGACGCCCCGACCGAGGCCGAGGCCCTCCAGGCGCGGCTGGCGAAGGGGCTGCCCGGCAAGGTGCGGTGGCTGCGCGAGGAGGCCGATCTGGGGCCGTTCCTGGAGAGCCTGGGCATCAGCGCCAAGGACGCCATCCCCATCCACGCGCTGGTGGATCCGGCGGGCAACCTGCGCTGTGTGCGGGTGGGGGCCATCGGCGGCCAGGACTACGCCGCCGTGAAGGGCATCGTCACCGGGGGCTGACGCTCAGGGCATCCAGAAGCGGTGGGGCCACATGTCCTTCTGGATCATGCTGGCCACGTCCATCGCGATGGCCACGATCCAGTGCGCCATGACGCCGCCCCAGATGGAGCGGTACTTCATCGCCAGCACCCCGAGCACCGTGCCGGCGATGAGGCTGCCGACGCTCTCGGCGGCCGTCTTCAGGAAGTGGATCATGCAGTACGGCACCAGCATCACGAAGATGGCGCCGTAGCCCAGCACCGGCCGCAGGCCCTGCAGGAAGAAGCCGCGGAAGAAGAACTCCAGGGCGAAGAACTGCAGGCCGTAGAGGAGCTCCCACGCGATCAGGTCGAAGAAGCTGCGCCCCGCGAAGACGTAGAACGGATAGATCCGTTGGAAATCAGGGAGATAGCTCACCCCCCACACCACCAGCAGGATGGGCGTGACCAGGGCGAGGTACAGCCAGATGTGGCGGACGAAGCCGCCCGCCCCCACGTAGAAGTCGCGGATGCGGCGCCCGGTGAGCTTCAGGTAGAGCATCGGCACGAGGGCGTAGCCGACGACGCAGGCCCCGACCCAGTGCGCCAGGCCGAAGAGGGCGAAGTAGGGGTGCAGATCGCCGTAGCGGCCGTAGTCGCCCCGCAGGCGCTCGCCCCAGAGGTCGAGGAAGACCTGCTCGGCGCCGCCGAACTGCATGATGACCATGCCGAGGGCCGCCACGACGAGCAGGCCGGCCTCGAAGGCGCCGAAGGGCTTGCCGCCCTCCTGCTCGATGCCGAGCCGGCGGCGGAGGCGGTCGAGATCGATCAGCGGGACACCCGATCCTTGAAGGTGCAGGTGCCGGTGTCGATGCGCACGACGTCGCCGGTCTTGATGTAGAGCGGCACCTGGATGGTCACGCCGGTGGCGGTGGTGGCGGTGGTGGTGGCGCCGCCGCTGGCGGTGTCACCGCGGCTGCCGGGGGCCACCTCCGTCAGCTCCATCTCGACGAACTGGGGCAGGTCGATGCCCACCACCTTGTCGTTGTAGACCACGGAGCGGACCTCGAGGTTGTCCACGAGCCACTGGGCCTGGTCGCCCAGGGCGTCGGCGGTCAGCTCGAACTGCTCGTAGGACGCCGTGTCCATGAACACATGGTCGGTGCCCGTCTCGCCGGGGGTGGCGTAGAGGTACTGGGCGTTGCGGAGCTGCAGATCGGGCTCGGGGAACTTCTCCCCCGACTTGAAGGTGCGGTCGGAGATCTGGCCCGTCAGCACGTTGCGCAGGCGCACCTTGACCAGGGTGGCGCCGCCGCGGGCGCTCGGGCTCTGGGTGGTGCTGCGCTCGACGGTCCACGGCTGGCCGTCGACCTCGACGCGCTGGCCCTTCTTGAAGTCGCTGGTGGAGATCACGGGGGGACTCGCTCCTGGCGTTACTTGAGAGGCCGACCGGGGAGGTCGGCGAGGATGCTCTTGATGGCCTTCTCGGCCTCTTCGATCTCGGCCTCGTAGCCGCCCAGGTACAGGCGGCCGTAGGCGCCGAACGTCACCACCTCCAGCAGGCGGACCTCGGCGGCCTTCTCGGCCTCGTTGGCGGCAATGCAGGCGTAGCCGGCAGGCTCGCACTCCATGACGTACAGCGTCTGCCCCTCGACGATCATGTCGCCGTGGCGCATGCGGTTGATGAGCATGGACTGGTGGCCATCGATGCCGGTGATGCGCTCGCTCGTCAGCAGCCGCGGGGCGTAGCGATCCTGCTCCGTCATGCCGTAGTGCTCGAGGATGGCCTCGCCGGCCGCCCGCACCTGGCCCTGATCGAAGCTGTGCAGCTCCAGCACCCCGTAGGCGCGCTCCACGATCTGCAGGCCCGGCTCCACCGACGTCTTCTTCAGCGCGATGTCGGTGACCGTGTTGATGGAGAGGCCCGGGGCCACCTCCACGAACAGGGCGGCCTGGCCCTCCAGGGGGAGGAAGCCCGGTGACACCGTCTGCAGGAAGCCGGTGAGCTGCGGCTGGAGGATGTCGATATAGGAGAACGTACGCAGATCGATCATCGCTGGCCCCCGCTCGAAGTGGCGCCGACGTTACTTCGGCTGCACGCGAACCTCAAGGCTGGCGGTGGGGGAAGCTCGGGGGTGCGCCGACGGGACGATTGCGGGCATACTGCGCCCCGATCGAGAGGAGGCGCGCGTGGCCCGGCTGAACCTGGAAGATGGGAGCGAGATCAACGACTTCGACGCCATCGCGGCGGCCGTGGCCGGGGTGGGCATCGTCCTGCACCGACGCCCGCCGGGGGACGATCCGGCGCTGCAGGCCCTGCTGGCCCGCGCCCCGCTCGACGGCGACGAGGTGGCGAGCGTCCTGGCGGCCTGTGGCCCCTTCCTGGCCGAGGAGCAGCGCGACCACGGCGCCACGGCCTGGGATCTGGTGGTCCTGCACCCGGGCACGCCCGATCTGGACGCGAAGCTCGCCACCTTCGCCACCCCCCACACCCACGCCGACGACGAGGTGCGCTACGTCCTGGCCGGCGAGGGCGTCTTCGGCGCGGTGCGCGCCGACGGCGGGCAGGTCGAGCTGACGGTGGAGGCGGGCGAGTACATCCGCGTCCCGGCGGGCCTGGAGCACTGGTTCCGCATGACGCCGCTGCGCGACATCAAGTGCGTGCGCCTGTTCGCGGGGCCGCCCACCTGGGAGGCGACGTTCACGGGCACCCCCATCCGCCTGGGCCCCCTCGCCGCCTGAGCCCTACTCCCGGCAGCCGTAGCGGTGCAGCGGCTGGCCCCCGGCCTGATCCTCGGAGATCGTCCAGACGGCCAGGCCGTCCGCCGCGTAGGCGATGGCCTCGCCCTGGGGCTCGGACAGCGGCCCGACGGCGATGGTGCGCGGGCTCAAGGCCGCGAGATCACTCAGGTCTCCGGCCGCCGGCAGCGTGTACTCGTAGCTGCCGGTGTAGACGCGCAGCGCCAGGCGGTAGCCGCTCGGGTCGAGGTCGGCGCCGGTGACGAGCTTGCCCATCGGCACCGGCACCCCGGGCGCGGTGAAGGCGCCGAGGTCGGTCAGCGCCCCCGGGCCGGGGCGGTCCGTCGCCCACTCGTAGACGTGCGGATCGGCGCCCTCCACCTTGCTGAACAGCCAGAAGCGGTCGCCGCCCGGGGCCACGGCGAGGGCCTCTGCGTCGTGGGGGGCGCCGTCGGGGTAGCGCACGATGTAGCGCTGCACCACCTCGGCCTCGCGGGGAGCGAACGGCCCCGCCACGGCCGGCTCGCGCACCGCGTAGATGGCCACGGCGGGCCGGTTGAGGCCGTTGTCCCCCACGTCGGCCGCCCACAGGCACCAGCCCTCGACGCCGGGGCACCGGGCGATGGCGACGTCCTCCAGGTCCAGCACGCCCGCCTCGGGGATGGTCAGGCGCCCGAGGGCCGCGCCGTCCTCCCCGGTGGCGTAGAGCACGGGATCGTCGCCGGAGTCGTTGTGGAGCCAGAGGACGCCGGGGGACTGGCGCGAGACCGCGATGCCCGAGACCTCGCCCAGGCCCGCCTCGGCCAGGTGGCCGGTGGTCTCGGGCGGCGCGTAGGCGGCGCAGCCGGGCGGCGGCGGGCCCTGGTCGGGGGGCAGCGTGGCGTCGACCGGCGCGGCGTCGGTCGGGGCCGCGTCCGGGCTCGCCGCGTCGGGGGCGGCGTCGGTGCCCCGGTCCGGCCCGGCGTCCGCCGGCGGGCCCACGTCCACCGCCCGGTCGGCTCGGGCGGCGTCGGCCGCGTCCTCACCGCCGTCATCACAGCCCACCAGGGCCAGCGCCACCAGCCACGTCCGCATCGGGTTCCCCGTCTCCGCCTGGGGCCAGGGTAGCCGGAACCGGGCGGCGGACACAGCAAAGCGCCGCCCGGGGGGGCGGCGCGGGGCCGATGCAGAGAAAGTCGAGGGAAGTCGAGTGGTTGCCGGTCAGTGCGCGCTGCCGCCGGCCACCGGGGCGCCCTTGGCGCGGGCCACCATCGCCACGACCCCACCCGCGGCCGCTGCGAGGGCGACGCTGAGCCAGGCCCAGCCCGGCATCACCTGGACGAGGCGGTCGCCGGCCTCGCGCCAGATGACGTAGCCGGCCATCACCAGGACGAAGAGGGCGAAGCCCTTGCGCAGCTTCTCGGCCGGGATGCCCCGGGCCAGGCGGGCGCCGACGAACGTGCCCGCCACGGCGGCGCCCGTCACCAGCAGGGCCAGCGGGTAGTCGATGCTGACGTGGGCGGCGTGGCCCGCGAAGGCGGCGAAGGACTTGAGGCCGATGACCAGCAGCGAGGTGCCGATGGCGCGGTGCATGTCCATGCCGCCCAGCAGGACGAGCGCGGGCACCACCAGGAAGCCGCCGCCGGCGCCCACGAGGCCCGTCGCCCCGCCGACCACCAGGCCCTCGGCCACCACCAGCAGGATGGGCAGCGAGTCGCGCTGGGCGGCGGCGCGCTCCTTGCGCCCGCGGAACATGGCGGCGGCGGTGACGACCATCATGCCGGCGAAGAGGAGCAGCAGCGTCGTGCCGCTGAACCAGTCGGCCGCGCGGCCGCCGAGGTAGGCGCCAGCCATCGCGGCGCCGGAGAAGACGAAGCCGGTGCGCCACTCGACGTTGCCGGCGCGGGCGTGCTGGAGCATGGCGAAGAGGGAGGTGGTGCCCACCACCAGGAGCGACGTCGCAATGGCTTCCTTGGCCGGCATGCCCGCGCCATAGGCGAGGACGGGGACGGCCAGGATGGAGCCACCTCCGCCGAGGAGGCCGAGGGAGATGCCGATGAGGGCAGACAGGAGGGCGACGATGATCATGGCAGGACTCCCGGTAGTGGGCACCGCCCGCGCCGGGGCGGGAGCCGTCGGCGTGGACGCTGTTCCCCTTGAGCATGGCCCGTGCCAGCCGTGCGAGGCCCCTGATCCGGGGGGGCCGGGGGTCAGCCCCCGGGAATCTGTCTCAAATGGTTGAACCAGCGTCGCGACGCTGACACATCAGCGCAGCCGGCGGATCCCGAGCTTCAGGCGGGCGCGGCTGGGCTTGGCCCCGACGTCGAGCCGGAAGACGCGGCCCTCGTCGTCCGCCACGTACAGGGTGTCGCCCGGGTTGACCTGCACCTTGAGGTGGTCCGTGTCGCCGTCCACGGCCGTCGTCACCGCCACGGGCTGCGTCAGGGCCTCGTCGGCGAAGAAGCCGGGGGCCGGGTAGGCGTAGGGCCGCGCGTAGCTGCCATCGGGCTGGCGGGGGATGTCCGAGGGGGCGATGAAGAACAGCCAGTCGCCCTGCTCGGCCGGCGGGGCCGTCTCGCGGCCGCGCACGTAGAAGAAGTCGGCCGCGCCGAGGGTGGTCTCCTTCGTCAGCGCCGCCAGCTCCCGCAGGGCCTTGGGGTTCTGGGCCATGTTGATCTTGATGCGCTCCACCATGTCGGCAGAGCCGAGCCCGACCACCGCGTCGCGCACCGTGAAGGCGACGCTCGCCTCCCCCTCCGCGAGGCCGCCGTCGTGCAGCCGCACCTGGGCCATGTTCAGCATGACGTCGGCCATGTACGCGGGCTCGGGCGGGTTGCCGGCGTTGTTGAACGTCTCGAACGTCGTCCAGCCCGCGTCATCGACGCAGCCCTGGAAGACGACGGTGCCCGCGCCGACGGTGTACTCCACGCAGTTGGGCAGCCGCTTCTGGAACGTCGTGATCTCGGCCATCCGGGCGACGAGCCGCTCGAACTCCCAGGGCGGCAGATCCCAGACGGGGCTGTCGCCATGAGGCACCGGATCCTTGCGGGTGCCGCTCGGGATGAAGGCCGGGTTCTCGGCCACGCGCACCGTCAGCCGGCCGATGCCGGGCTCGGGCACGAGGCCCTCGACCTGCATCCACTCCGGGTCGCTGGTGTCGAAGATCTGCTCGATCTGCACGCCGATGCTGTTGACGTTGGCGCCGCTGCCATCGGTGAGATCGATGCCCTTGTAGGGCAGCGCGTTGGCGTCGACCTTCACCGTCATCGCGAACTGGTCCTCGATGACGGCGAAGCCGCTGGCCTCCTCGATGAAGCCCGGGTGGCGGGTGCCATCGGGCAGGTCCACCGGGCCGAACTTCTGCTGCAGGCTGGCGAACTCCTCCACCACGTCGGCCAGCGTCACCGGGATGGTGCCGGGCGTCACGTCGTAGAGACCATCGGGGTGGTCGGGGGTGACGGCGCCGCGCCGCACCTGGCCCGACGGGTGGCTGCCGATGAGGCCGATGGTCAGGACCTGGGCGGCGACGTCGAGGGGGATCACCACCTCGGCGCGGTGAATCTGCATGAGATCGGCGATGGCCCGGGCCGGCGGGGCGCCGATGGCCCCCGAGAGGGCCAGCAGCTCCTCGAGCTGGGTGGCGCTGAAGTCGATCTCGTCGGGGCTCATCTTCAGCAGCGTCTGCATGTTGATGGCCGCCTGGCTGCCCAGCTCGGCCGGGTTGGCGTCGCGCAGGTAGAGCAGGGTGTTGGTGACGAGGGGCAGCATCTCCAGGTCGAGGAGCCAGAGCTCCTCCAGGGTGGCCTTGGGGAGCCGCTTCAGATCGGCCAGGGAGAGCGTCTGCCGGTAGTCCTTCACGTCGAGGCGGAGCATGCGCAGCTCCACCTCGCGGGCCTCCCCCGTCTGGACCTCGCCCTTGTCGACGTCCTGGACGAGCTCGACGGCCTCGAAGCAGCCCGAGAGGGCCAGGGGCAGGAGGGCGCCGAGGGCGGCGCGGCGGAGGGCGCGTCGGGTCATGGCTCAGAGCTCGGAGACGTGGACCTGGATGTCGGTCCCGTTGGGGGAGTCGGAGACGACGCGCAGCCGGTACCGGCGCCCGCTGTCATCCTCGATGTAGGCGATCTGCTCGCCGCCCGTGATGAGCAGCTTCTCGTGGTCGGTGTCGTCGGCGCCGTCCACGATCAGGCTGGAGAGCTTGCCGGCGGGGGCCAGGTCGGGCGTGCTGTAGAAGCCCGGCCGGCGCCAGCCATAGGGCACGTCGGCGGCGAGATCCGTCGGGATCACGAAGAACAGGGCCGGCTCGCCGCCGCTCGTGCGGCGGAAGTAGAAGTCCACCTGGCCGCTGCGCTGGCGGAAGTCGCCCAGGATGAAGTCGGCCAGGTCGGCGGCCTGGGCCTGCAGGAACGGGCGGGTGGCCTCCGCCGCCTCGGGGCCGGTGATGCCCGCGACGACGCCCGACAAGGTGAACTCGACGTTGGCCTCCCCCTCCTCGAAGCGGGAGTGGTCGGGGCCATGCATCGCCACCTCGGCGACTTCATTGATGAATTCCCAGACGTACTGATCCTTGGGGCCGAGCTCGAGGGGCACGCCGAAGTGCACCCAGCCCGCCGGCGCGCCGTCCTGGCCGATGGAGACCCGGGTGGCGGCGCAGGCGATGTAGCAGTTGTCGCTGCGGAGCTGGCGGTACTTGATGAGGGCGGCGTAGGCCGTCACGTACTCCAGCGTCCAGGGCGAGATGCGCCAGACGGTGTTGGGGCCCACCGGGTTGTCGGGCAGGTTCTGCTGGCAGCCCTCCGACACACAGGCGGGCACGTAGCGGTCGTGCTCCTGGATGGCGAAGCGCATGTCCACCGTGGGCTGGGGCGTCAGGCCGGTGATGGTGAAAGCGCTGGGATCCTGGAAGTCGAACTCCAGGGGATCGCCGTAGGTCGGGCCGGTGCGATCCACCAGCACGTTGATGTCGTCGCGGCCGGCGGCGGCCTTGAGGCCCTGGGTGACGCGGATGTTGGAGCGCGCCTCGACGCGCATGCGGAAGTCGGGGCCCAGCACCTCGCCATGGGGGGTGAAGCCCGGCGCCAGGATGCCCGGGTGGGCGCCCACCGGCCCCAGCTTCTCCTCCAGCGTCGACAGATCGTTGAGGGCGTCGCGCAGGGTCACCCGCATGCGCCCGCCGGCCGAGGTGTTGGGGTGCGTCTCCAGCAGGTTCTCGCGCAGGGACCGCACCACCTCGCGGGTCGTGACGACCTCCTCCGTCCGCGCGATCTGCAGGCTGTCGGAGAGGATCTGGCCGAAGCCGCCGCCGATGTCGAAGCGGTCGGCCACGAGCTGCAGGAACTCGATGGACGTCCCCTCCACCACCACGTTGGCCGGCGTCATCGTCAGCACGCGGATGAGGGAGAACTCGGGGGAGAACTGCCAGCGGTTGCCGAAGCTGCGCCCCAGCTCCGTCTGGCTGCAGTCGAAGGTGGGCTGCTGGACGTCGCGCTGCCAGTCGGTGCCGCAGGCCGTCTTCACCGCGTCCATGATGTTCTGCAGGAGCGGCGTGGGATCCAGCTCGAGCAGCACGATGTCATCGGCGACGGGCCCGAGGAGCTGGGCCACCTCGGCGCGATCCATGTCGAGCACCAGGGGCGGCGTGGGGCTGTCGTCGATGCGCAGGGTGTAGCTGCGCTCGCCCTTGGGCGGCGGGCCGACGGGGCCGTCGGAGGTGGGCGGCCGGGCGTCGGCCGTGCGGCCGGCGTCGGCGACGACGAGGCCCGAGTCCGGGTCGGCCGGCGCGACCTCCTCGGAGCAGGCCCAGGCGAGCGTCGCCAGGAGCCCGAGGGTGCTGATCTTCATGGCGCTCTTCGTCACTGCGCTCCCCCCAGCGGCACCGTCAGGTGGGCCCCGACCGCCGCGATGAAGAGAGTGTAGCGTCCATTGGCCAGGTCATTCTCGGAGGAGGTGACCTCGCGGGGCAGGGTGGCCTGCAGCTTCAGATCGGCCAGCAGCGACATGCCGTTGGCGAAGCCGAAGCGGGCGCCGAAGCCCCCGAGCAGGCGGTGCCCGTCCGGCGAGGCGGCGTCGATGGTCTCATCGGGGCTCGCCGGCGACTCGTAGCCCACCAGCCAGAGCAGCTCGGGGCCGTCGGTCAGGCGGTAGCGGCCGGGCAGCACGGCGTGCAGGCTGTCCTGCCAGCGGCGGGGCAGCTCGGCGCGGGAGCGGGGCGGCAGGCCGAACTTCGGCTGGGCCAGATCGGGCGACTCCAGGCGGATGCGGAAGGCGTCCACGTCCGACCACTTCACCCAGGTCAGCCCCGGCTCCAGGCGCAGGACGTCGCTCACGTCCACGCCCACCGACGCCGCCACGCGCTTCGGTATCCGGAACGTCAGGAAGGCGTCCCCCTGGACGAGGGGGGCGTAGACGAGGCCCTCGCTGGCGAGATCCTGGGTGAAGAAGTCGTCGTTCATGTCGAGGGCGAAGTCGCCCTCGAACTCCAGCTCGGCGCCGTGATCGTAGGACAGGCCGATCTCGACGTTGGGGTTCGCCTGGATGTGGACGCCGGCCACGAAGCTCAGGGCGTGGGCCGTCGCGTCCGTCAGCGAGAAGGGCCGCGCCAGGATGTCGAGCTCGCGCACCGCCGGCGGCGCGTCGGGGCCGAAGTCGTTGGCCTGGCTGACCGGGGGGCCGGCGAGCGCGTCGGAGAAGTCCTTCACCGCCCCGAAGTCCTGGATCTTCTTCAGGTTTGCCAGCCCGAACAGGTAGCTCACGCCCGCACCGATGGACACCTTGTCGTGGACGCCGACGCCCACGCTGCCGGTGACCCGGGTGATGGCGATGAAGGCCTCCTGGAGCTGGAAGCGCTGCGGGCCGTGCTCGTCGAAGCTCACCGGCGCGGCGTAGGGCACGTAGACCCCCAGGCCCAGCCCCAGGCGATCATGCACGCGGCCGCCGACGAACACATCCAGCGTCGGCGAGAACGGGGTGGCCGACACGCTGCCCGCCTCGCCGGACTTCGAGGCGTCCACGAGGGCCGCCGGCACCGGCCCGCGCAGCTCGAAGCCATCGGCGAGCTGGTAGGCGCCCCGGTAGTCGCGGGTGTAGCCGATGTGGCCCGCGACGACGCCCAGGCTGGCGAGCAGCGCGGGGCGGTCGAGGTGCACCAGCAGGCCCGGGTTGTGGTGGACGGCGGCCGCGTCGTGGGCGACGGGGCCCGAGAAGGCCGTGCCGATGACCGGGGCGTCGAGGCCGCTCGCGACCGCCGCGCCAGGCGCGGCCGCCAGCAGGGCCGGCAGCGTGACAGAGGAGTATCGCATCGGACGGAGCGTGGCAGATCCGCCCCGCTCCGTCCACGCTGGCGTCAGCGGAGGGGCACGCGCCGATCGACGTGGATGCGCTGCAGCTCCACCTCGACGTCGCCGACGGGCTCGGCCGACTCGACCCGGGCGATCTTCACCCGGCGCAGCTCGAAGACGAGGGTGTCGGCCTCGTCGGCGAGCCACGCGAAGGCGTCGGCCGGCACGACGATCTGGCCGTCATCCTCGGAGACGCAGGTGATCACCTCGGGGCCGTCGGGGTTGCGCAGCACGACGCGCACCTCGTCGCCGTTGCCCGGATCCCAGGTCACGACGGAGCCGGCCCGCTCGAAGCCGGCCGCCGCGGTCGGGGCGACGCCGCTCACGTCGTCGGGGGCGCCCACGTTGGCCGCGAAGGCGCCCATGTCGACGCTGCCGGGGGCGCTGATGGCCAGCATCTGGCCGGGCGCCCACAGATCGAAGACGGCGTCGGCGTTCACCGAGTAGCCCTCGCCCAGGTCGTCGTACGCCAGCGAGACATCGATGGCGCCGCCCTCGATGGTGACGTCGCCGACGGCGATGCGCACGCCGTCGCCGGCGTCGCCGGGGTCGGCCAGGCTGCTCAAGGTGCAGGCGTCGGCCACGCCGAGCGGGACGGGCGGGTTGGGCACGCGGGCGTAGCGCGTGAACGTGGCCGCCCCCTCCACCGTGGCGAAGAGGGGATCGTCACCCGCGCTCAGGCGCTCGGCCAGGCGCACGCTGCCGCGCAGGCCGGGCTCGCCGGGCATGCCGCCCGCGCCCCCCGCGCCGCCCATGCCGCCGACGCCCCCAGCGCCGCCGGCCCCAGCCATGCCCGCCTTCGCCGCCAGCCCCGGCCATGCCGCCCGCGCCGCCAGCGCCGCCGCCCATGCCGCCTTCACCGCCGCCGGCCCTGGCCATGCCGCCCGCGCCGCCGGCGCCGCCGCCCATGCCGCCTTCACCGCCGCCCGCGCCGGCATGCATGCCGCCTGCGCCACCGGCGCCGCCGCCCATGCCGCCGGCCCCGGCCTCACCGCCGACGCCGCCTTCGCCCCCGAAGGGCTGCGGGCCGCCGCCCTGGCCACCCTGGCCACCCTGGCCACCCTGGCCGCCCATTCCACCGGCGCCCATGTCCGCCACGGTGCCGTTGCCGCCGCTCTCGTCGTCGCAGCCCGCCGCCACGACCGCCACCAGGGCCAGCGCGCCGACGCGCCGGGCCAGCTTCGCCCAGACCATGTCTCCCCCCGGGATTTTCGCGTACTTTTACAGGTATACCAGAGCCCCCCGGGTCCCGGAAACGCCGGCTTGTCCGGCCAGCGCGGATTCGCTACTGCATGGCCGACGACGACGGGAGAACCATGCGCCCTGCCGCCCGCCTCGGCCTCCTCGCGAGCCTCTACTTCTCCCAGGGGCTCCCGTACGGCTTCTTCGCCAAGGGCCTGCCCGCCCTCATGGCCCTGCAGGGGGTGTCCCTGGAGGGTATCGGCCTGACTTCATTGCTCTTTCTGCCCTGGGCCCTGAAGTTCGTCCTGGGCCCGGTGGTGGACGGCCGGGGCCGCCGGAAGGCGTGGATCGTGCCCCTGCAGCTCGCCGGCGTCGTCGCCCTCTGCGTCCTGGCGCAGCTCTCGCTCAAGGTCGACTTCGGGCTGGTCATGGCGCTCGTGGCCGTCGTCTCGATCATCAGCGCCAGCCAGGACGTGGCCACCGACGCCCTCGCCGTGGAGCTGCTGCGGCCGGCGGAGCGCGGGGCCGGCAACGCCGTGCAGGTGGGCGCCTACCGGGTGGGCATGGTCCTGAGCGGCGGCGTGCTGCTGATGTTCTACGGCGACCTGGGCTGGGAGGGGGCCTTCGTGGCGATGGCGGCCGGGCTGCTGCTCGCCACCGTCCCCGTCCTGCGCTACCGCGAGCCCCCGCGGGCGCCCGCCGCGGCCGCGGAGGCGACGGTGCCGTTCCTGGCCGCCCTGCGCGGGTTCCTGGCCCGCCCCGGCGCCGCCGCCTGGCTCGGCGTCCTGCTCTGCTACAAGACGTTCGACGCCCTGCCCGGCCGCATGGTGGGGCCCATGCTGGTGAAGCGCGGCTATGACATCGAGTCCATCGGGACCGTGCTCGGCACCCTCGGGTCCGTCGCCGCCCTCGTGGGGGCGGTGCTGGCGGCCTGGTGGATGCGCCGGCTGGCCCGCGTGCCCGCCCTGCTGATCTTCGGGCTGCTCCAGCTCGCCGCGGTGAGCCTGTACCTGCTGCCGGCCGCCGGCATCGGGGATCTGGCGCTGCTCTACGTGGCGGTCGGCGCCGACGAGCTCTTCGGCACGGTGGCGACCGTCGCGCTTTTCGCCACGATGATGGACGCCTGCCGGCCGGGCTGGGCGGCGACGGACTACACCGTCCAGGCCTGCCTGGTGGTGGTGGCCACGGGGGCGTCGGCGGCCGTGGGCGGCTTCGTCGCCGCGCGCCTGGGCTTCACCGGCCTGTTCGCCGTCACCTCGGGCCTGACGCTGCTCGGCTGGTTCGTCGCCCGGCACCTGCTGCGCCGCGGCGTCCTCGACCGGCTGCAGGCCCCCGAGCCGTTGGCCCCGGTGCCGGGCTCCGTGTAGGCTCCGGCCATGACCCCCGATCCCGATGACGCCGATCGCGCCCTCCTGGCCGGGTGCGTGGCGGGCGACCGCCGCGCCTGGGCGGGCTTCGTCGAGCGGTTCACGCGCTACGTCTACTACCTGGTGCAGCTCACCGGCCGCCGCTACGACGCGGCGCTGACCGACGAGGAGATCGGCGACCTGCACAACGACGTCTTCGTCGCGCTGCTGGAAGATGACCGCCGCCGCCTGCGGGCCTTCGAGGGGCGCAACGGCTGCTCCGTCCGTTCGTGGATCCGGCTCATCACCATCCGCAAGACGGTGGACGCCCTGCGGCGCCGGCGAGTGCACCTGTCCCTGGACGCCGAGGACCGCCCCGAGCCGGTGGCCGAGACCGCCGATCCCCTCGACCAGCTCATGGCCGTCGCCGACGAGGCGCGCCGCGGCCGGCTGCAGGAGCTGGTGGCCCAGCTCCCGGCCCAGGACCAGCTGCTGCTGGACATGCTGTACGGCCAGCAGCTCTCGGTGGAGGCCGCCTCGGCGGCCCTGCGCATCAACCGCGGGGCGCTCTACACGAGAAAAACCAGGATCATCAAGAAGCTACGCGATCTGGCCGCGACGCTGGAGGCGTCCGCGTAAGAGGGCCCGGCCGCCGGCGTCAGGTGCCGGCGGACCACCTGGAGGATCCCATGCACGCCCACCGCTGCCCGGATGAGGAGACGCTCGCGGCCTGGTTCGACGGCCTGCTGTCGCCCGCCGCCCAGGACGCCCTGTGCGCCGATCTGCTGGCCTGCCCGGACTGCGCGCGCCTGGTGGCGGCCCTCGGGCTCGTCCTGGAGGCGGAGCCCCCGGCCGCCTTCGCCGCGGCGGGGCCGGTGCCCGCCAGCGTCACCCGCCGCGCCCTCGATCTCTGGCCCGCCGAGCCCTCCGCCGTCGAGCGGGGCCTGCGGCTGGCGGTGCGCTGGGTCCAGGACCGGCTCAGCCCGCTGGCCGACGCCCTCGCCCCCCTGCCCCTCGCGGCCGGGGCCGTACGCGGCGCGGCGGCCGCGGCGGGCCCCCAGGAGGAGCTGCACTACCAGGTGCAGGTGGGCGAGCTGGCGCTGGCGATCGATCTGGAGGTCGACGGCCCCGACCAGGTGGCCCTGAACATCCGCCCGCTGGCGCCGCCGCCTGCTGGCCTGCTGCTGCGGCTCACCGCCGACGGCGAGACGCGGGCCATGAGCAGCCTCACCGCCGACGGCGCCGTGCTGACGGCCCTGCCCGCGGGCGACTACGAGCTGTGCCTGGAGCAGCGCGGCCAGGCCCTCGGGCAGCTCGCCCTGACGTTCGCCGCCGAGGCCTAGCCCATCCCCGGCCCCGACTGGGCAAATCCTTGCACTGTCGCCGATCCCGGCCGCCTCGCTAGCCTGCTCGCGGGAAGTACCGTGGTCGGAGGTCTCTGATGCGTCGTCTGCTCGTCTTGCCGGCCCTCGCGCTGGCGATCCTGGGGATCGGAGGCGCGGCGTCGGCCGCGACGGTCCTGCGCCTGGAGCCGGTGGCCCTGGCCGAGCGCTCCGTGCTGATCTTCATCGGCACGGTCAGCGATCAGAAGAGCACCCTGCAGGAGAGCCCGCGGCAGGTCTTCACCGAGACGACCTTCCGCGTCGAGCAGGTGGTCAAGGGCGAGAAGCAGGCCACGTTCACCCTGCGCCAGCTCGGCGGCAGCGTGGGCGAGGGCGCGACGTTCTTCGGCCAGGACGTGCCGGGCTACGCCCGCTTCCAGGTCGGCGAGCGCGTGGCGCTCTTCCTCGAGCGCACCGACACCGGCCGCCTGGTCGTCACCGGCCTCGCCCAGGGCAAGTACACGCTGCGCGTCGATCCCAAGACCGGCGAGACGATGGCCGAGCGCGACCTGGGCGGCCTGCACTTCGTCGGGCGAGCGCCGGACAAGGTCTTCGCCGGCGTGCCCGACGCCAACCGCATGACCCTCGACCAGCTCACCGGCCTCGTGCACGCGAAGCGCCCGCCGGCCCTGATGCCGAAGGTCGTGCGCACCCGCCAGGTGACGCTGCCCCAGCCGGAAGGGGGCCGCTGATGCGCCACAAGCTGTTGATCTCGCTGGGCTTGTCGGCCATCGCCCTGCCCGCCGCCGCCTACGAGTGGACGGGGGCGAAGTGGAACCTGGCCCCCGGCGGCTCGGTGCCCTACGTCGTCAACTCCACCCTCTCCGCCGACGTGCCCGACCCCGACGCCCTGGCGGCGGTGCAGAAGGGCTACGACGTCTGGACGGCCCTGCCCTGCTCGTACATGGCGTGGCGCTACGAGGGCCGCACCGAGAACCGGGCCTGGGGCGCGGCCGACGGCCAGAACGTCGCGAGCTGGCGTGAAGAGAACTGGGACGACTCGCCCACGGCGCTGGCCATCGCGGCCACGTCGTTCGGCGGCGGCGGCGCCATGAGCGACGCCGACATCAAGTTCAACGGCTTCCACCACTCCTGGGCCGCCTTCGGCGACTCGCCGGGCGGCTTCGACGGCCGCACCGACATCGCCAGCGTGGGCGCCCACGAGTCGGGCCACTGCATCGGCCTGGGCCACAGCGACATCCCCGGCAGCACCATGTGGCCGAGCACGGGCCCCGGCGACATCAGCGGCCGCTCCCTGGGCGCCGACGACATCGACGGCGCCTGCGAGATCTACCCGTCGGGCGGCGAGGTCCCCCCGCCGGACGTGGATCCGCCCGTCGTCCCGGGCGACACGCCCTTCGGCGAGGACTGCTCCATGGCGCGCTGCGCCGAGGATCTCTTCTGCATCAGCGACGGCCGCGACTCCTACTGCTCGCGCGCCTGCCTGCCGGGCAGCCAGGAGTGCGGCGCCGGCTACTACTGCGCGCAGCTCGCCCAGGGCGACGGGGCCTGCGCCCGCGGCGAGGATCCCAACACCAACGTGGCCGAGTTCGGCGAGCCCTGCGGCGCCGACCAGCGCTGCCGGCCGGGCCTCGTCTGCATCGATGACGACGGCCAGTTCTACTGCACCGGGCCCTGCGCCAACGGCATGTGCCCGGGGGACTACTTCTGCGCCGAGCTGGCCAACGGCGGCGACATCTGCGCCCGCGGCGCCGGCGGCGGGCCGCTGCCGGGGGCGGGCGATCCCTGCACCGATCGCGGCCTCTGCGATCGCGGCTTCTTCTGCCTGAACGACCCGGTGAACCGCGACGAGGCGACCGGCGAGGTGGTGCCGTACTGCACCAACGCCTGCGACGACGGCAGCTGCCTCGAGGGCTTCCGCTGCGTGGACGTGCCCCCGGACGGGACGGCCTGCCAGCTCGTGCCGAGCCCGGGCCAGCGCGCCCTCGGCGATGACTGCTGGGTCAACCCGGAGGCGCCCTTCGAGGCCCCCATCTGCGGCAACGGCCTCATCTGCGTCGGCTACGAGATCGTCGAGCAGGTCGTCACCGAGAAGGGCAGCTGCACCAAGAACTGCAGCGTGGACGACTGCTGCCCCGAGGGCTGGGGCTGCAAGGAGCTGACCCCCGTCTTCGGCCAGTGCCGGGCCAACACCAGCGACGACCGGGGCTGGGAGTGCCAGGGCGACCGGCCCGATCCGGGCGCCGGCGGCGCCGGTGGCGCGGGCGGCGCGGGCGGCGGCGGCAGCGCCGACGCGGGCCCCGGCGCCGACGGCGGCGAGAGCGATGGCTGCGCCCAGGGCCCCTCCCCCAGCGGCCCGGCCGGCCTCCTGGCCGCCGGCCTCATCGCCCTGGTGCTGGTCCGCCGTCGCCGCCGGTAGGCGCCTTCCCGTCCACGACGAACCGCACCACCGCGCTCGGCCGATCCGGGCGCCCCGCCTCCCAGACCTGCACCGTGTGGGGCCCCGGCGCGAGGGGCCACCAGCGCTGGAACGGCCGGCCCACGGGCTCGCCCGCCACCCCGTCCACCGCGAAGACCAGGCGCTCGACGCCCGCCGGGGCCTCGGCCCGCAAGCGGAGCTGGGCGAACTCGGCCGGGGTGTCGGCGTCGCGGCCGAAGCGGTCGCCGTCCCCCGGGAACGTCACCCGCAGCCGCGCCGCAGGCGGCGTCGCGACGGCCGGCGCCTCGTCCCCCGCCAGGAACCACTCCTCGAACGGCCGCGTGCAGGCCGCCTGGGGCACGTCGTCGAGGCAGAGCGTCGCGCGGCGCAGGCCCACGTGGCTGAGCTCGCCGGCGGGGTGGCGACGGGCGGCGTGCAGCATGACGCGGTGCCACAGACGGCCGGCGCCGGTGATGCCCGAGACCCCCTCCATGGGCCGGCCGTCGAAGTTGCCGACCCAGACGGCCACCGTCACCGCCGTCGTGAAGCCCACCGTCCAGTTGTCGGTGAAGTCGGTGCTGGTGCCCGTCTTGGCGGCCGCCGGGAAGGGCAGCTCCAGCGGGCTGTAGCGGCCGAACGCCGGGGCGCGGGCCACCGGATCGGCCAGGATGTCGGTGAGCAGGTGGGCGACGCCGGCGGGCATGACGCGGGTGGGCGCGCCGGGCTCGGCGTCCAGCCGCCAGCGCGGCGGCGAGGCCAGGCCCCCGTTGGCGAGGGCGCGGTAGGCGTTGGCCAGCTCCAGCAGCCGCACCTCGCCGTTGCCCAGCGCCAGGCCCAGCCCGTAGAAGGTGGCCGGCCGGTCCAGGCTCACGAAGCCCACGCCGCGCAGGCGATCCAGGATGACGCCGGGATCGAGCTGGTGGGCCATCCAGACGGCGGGCACGTTGTAGCTGTTGGCCAGCGCCTCCCGCAGCCGCACCCAGCCATGGAACGTCCGGTCGTAGTTGCGCGGCCGGTAGTCGCCCAGGCCCGTCGGGAAATACAGAGGCAGATCAGGTAGATGCGAGGCCGCGGTGAAGCCGGCCTCCAGGCCGAGCCCGTAGACGAAGGGCTTGAGCGTCGAGCCGGGCTGCCGCAGACCCACCACCATGTCCACCTGGCCCTGGTCGGCGTCGAAGAAGTCGGGGCTGCCCGCCCAGGCCAGGACGTCGCCGGTGCGGTTCTCCAGCACGACGACGGCGGCGTGGCGGACGGCGCGATCCCGCAGGGCGGGCAGCGTCGAGGCGATGGCGTCCTCGACGGCGTGCTGCAGGTCCAGGTCGAGCGTGGTGCGCACGTCGCCGGGCGTCGCGTCCTGGGTGAGGGCCCAGGCCGTGAAGTGGGGCGCGGCGAACACGGCGTCGCGGGGCTGGATGGCGATGGGCTCCGCCAGGGCCTCGGCCAGGGTGGCGTCGTCGATGGCGCCGGTCGCGCGCATCTTCGCCAGCACCTCGCGCTGCCGCGCCCGGGCGCGGGGCAGGTCGGTGAAGGGGTTGTTGCGGCTCGGCGCCCGCGGGATGCCCACGAGCAGCGCCGTCTGGGCCAGCGTCAGGCTGCGCGCCGGGCGGCCCAGGTACAGGCGCGCGGCGGCCTCCAGGCCGATGGTGCCGTGGCCGAACGGCGCGCGGTTGACGTACTGCTCCAGGATGCCCGCCTTGTCGACGGCGCGCTCCAGCCGCAGGGCCCAGATCGCCTCCTTGACCTTGCCCCAGAGGCTGCGGGGCTGGGGCAGGACGAGCTGCACCACCTGCTGGGTGATGGTGCTGCCCCCCGCCACGACGCGGCCGGCCCGCAGGTTGTCGCGGGCCGCCCGGGCCACCCCGCGCAGGTCCACCCCGGCGTGCGCCTCGAACCGGCGATCCTCGATGGCGATGAAGGCCGGCCCGGCCCAGGGGCCCAGCTCGGCGAGGGGGCGCCAGACGCCGCGGCCCTCGGCGTCGCTCAGGGCCTCCCGCAGCGGGCGGCCGTGGCGGTCCTGGAAGCGGCGGCTCTCGACGCTGCCGGGGGCCAGGACCTCCGGGGGGAACGGCACCGCGACCACCGCGATCCACACGGCGCCGACGGCGGCGAGGCCGACGAGCAGGCACCCGCGCGCCAGGCGCCAGAGGCGGCGCCTCCAGGTCACGGGCACGCGTTGTCGAAGCCGGGCGTCGGGGGGGTGAGCAGCTCGAAGTCGGAGGCGTTGTCGTCGGTGTCGCGGCCGTCGGGGCAGCGGCCGAAGGCGTGCTCGGGGCGGCGATCGCCCTCCTGGGAGGCGCTGTCGCTGTCCTCGTCGTTGGGGGAGAGCCCCTCCCCCACCCCGTCGATGGGGCCCTCCCAGGCGAAGCCGTCGAGGACGACCTCACCGGGGCCGATGAGGACGACGCCCTCGTTGCCGTTCTCCAGCACGCCGCTGCCGTTGTTGGGCCCGAGCACCTGGAACCGCAGGGCGCCCGGCGGGGCGCGCGGCCCCTCGCCCTGGGCCGTCAGGACGATGTAGTCGCCGGGCTGGACGACCTCGGGGGGCAGCTCGGCGCAGCCGTAGCGCGAGGGCCCGTCGGGATCGGGGGCGAAGCCGGCGCAGCGCACCCGGGCGCTCTCCGACGCGCTGAACAGCTCGAGGCGCACGCCCGCCAGGGAGATGGGCCGGTTGGCCCGCACCAGCAGCTCGACGAACTCGTCGTGATCCTCGCCAGGCTGGTTGTAGTCCACCTCGTTGATCACGAGGTCGCCGGGCACCGGGCCGATGACGTCGGGCGGGGGCGGCGGGGCCGTGGGCACCGAGGCGTCCTCGGGGGGCGGCGGCGGGGCGCCGCGATCCCGGGGGGGTGGCGGCGGCGGCGGGGCCCCCTGGTCGCGAGGCGGCGGCGGCTCGACGCCCCGGTCCAACGGCGGCGGCGGCGCGACGAAGGCGTCCCGCGGTGGGCCCGTAAACCCTTGATCTTCTTCGCCTCCTCCGCTGAAGCCGCGGTCGAAGGCCCGGGGTCCGGTGTCGGGGATGGGCTCGACGGTCCCCGCGCCGGGCATGGGCGGGAACGCGTCGACGCAAGCGGCGAGAGCAACCCCCAGGAGGCACGGCCAGACACGCATGTTCGCCTCTTTGGCGCGCCGACCCCGGTAGCGCGCCACACCATCCTGTCATACCCTGCGCCCATGCAGAGCATCAACACCGGCAACGTGCACCTCTTCGTCTTCAAGGAAGGCCTGCTCTCGGCGCTGGGCCACGATCTGCGCCTCGGGGTCCGGGAGTTCCGCGTCGACCTGGACGAGGATCAGGTGCAGGCGACCTTCCGCGTGGACAGCATCCGCGTGGACGGCGTCATGCGGGACGGGCGCTTCGATGACGGCGGGCTGAGCCCCAAGCAGAAGCGCGAGATCCTCGACAACATCAACAGCAAGGTGCTGCTGACCCGCCGCCACCCCGAGATCGTCTTCCGCGGCCGGCGCAACGGCATGAAGGTCACGGGCGATCTGGCCATGGTCGGGCGCAGCAACGGCGTCGAGCTGACGGTCACCCACGTCAGCGGCCGCTACCGGGGCCGCGTCGAGATCAAGCCCCTGCGCTGGGGCATCGCCCCGTTCAGCGCCATGCTCGGGGCGCTGAAGATCCAGGACCGGGTCGTGGTGGAGTTCGAGCTGCCCGATGCCTGACGCCGCCCGGGATCGCGCCACCCTGGAGCGCATCCTGCGGCCGGCCGGGGGCGGCGTGTACGTCGTCAGCACCGGCCTGGCCGAGCAGCAGGCCCTCATGCGGGCCATCTACGGGGCCGAGGACGTGCAGGCCGGCTGGGCCGCCGCGCTCGACCGCCTGGCCGGCGCGCGCGTGGTGCTGCTGGGCGTGCCCTCCGACGTGGGGGCCGGCTTCACCCGGGGGGCCAACCGCGCGCCCGCGGCCCTGCGCCAGCACATGCTCGGCCACCGCGTCTGGCAGCCCGACGTCCTCGACCTGGGTGATGTGCGGGTCGTGCCGCAGCTCCTCTCCGACGACATGCTGGGCGAGGCGCAGATCCAGGCCACCCGCGCGGCCCTCTACGGCGAGGACGACGCCCTCGGGGCCACCCTGCCCGTCTCGCCCCTCGACCTGTGCGCCCGCGCCCTGCGCATCGTCTACCGGGTCGCCCCCGACGCCGCCGTCGTCGTGCTGGGCGGCGACCACAGCGTGGCCTGGCCGGCGTTCAAGGAGGCGTACCGCCACTTCGAGGAGCGGCGGGGCCGCACGCTGGGCCTGCTGCACTTCGACGCCCACACCGACCTGCTGCCCGAGCGGCTGGGGGTGAAGTACTGCTTCGCCACCTGGGCGCGCCACGCCGCCCGGCTCATGGGCTCCGACGGCCGGCTGGTGCAGGTGGGCATCCGGGCGAGCGGCCGCACGCGGGGGCACTGGGAGCCCGCCGCGGGCGTCCGCCAGCTCTGGATGGCCGAGCTCGCCGAGCGGTCGGCCGCGGACGTGGCCGACGAGATCGCCGCGCACCTGGCCGCCCGCGGCGTGGACGCCCTGTACGTCAGCAACGACATCGACGGCACCGATCCCGCCTTCGCGGCCGCCACGGGCACGCCCGAGCCGGGCGGACTGCACCCCGACTTCGTGAGTGATCTCGTGCACTTGCTGGCCCTGCGCTTCCCGCTGGTGGCGGGCGATCTGGTCGAGGTCGCCCCGCCGCTGGCGCACGAGGTCGACGGCGAGCCCGCCCGCACGCTCGACACCGCGGCGCGCTACCTGGCCGACCTGGTCGATCTGGGCGGCCGCGGGAAGAACGCCGGCGTCCGCTCCACGTAGGCCTGAAAGGCCGGCCGCGCCCGCAGCTTCGCCTCCAGGAGCGGCACCCCCGAGACCCGCAACAGCAGGCTGCTGATGAGCAGCGGGCCGGGCAGCGTCCACCACGCCCCCGCGGCGACGGCCAGCAGGTACAGCCCCCACCAGAGCACCAGCTCGCCGAAGTAGTTGGGGTGCCGGCTCCAGGCCCAGACCCCGGTGTCGAGGATGGCCTCGGGATCGGTGCGCCGCGCCTTGAACCGGGCGAGCTGGGCGTCGGCGATGGCCTCGATGGCCAGGCCCGCGGCGAAGAGGGCGGCGCCGAGCGCATCGAGCAGGCCGAGGGGGCCGCTGCGCAGGATGGCGAGCTGCACCGGCAGGGCGATGACGAGGCAGAGGGTGGCCTGCAGGGCGAAGACGGTGAGGCCGCTCACCCACCAGAACCGGGGGCCGTGCTTCTCGCGCATGGCCCGGTAGCGGAAGTCCTCGCCCTGGCCGCGGGCCCGCCAGGCCAGGTAGACGCCGAGGCGCAGGCCCCAGGTGGTCACCAGCGCGAGGGCCAGGAGCGCGCGGGGGCCGCCGGGGCCCTGGACCGCGGTGACGCCGGCGACCAGCACGAACGCCGGGCCCCAGCAGGGGTCGACGATGCTGGCGTCGCGGCGGGCGAGGCTGACGAGCCAGAGGAGCGCGAAGGCGCCGAACAGCGCCGCGGCGGCGAGGGCCACCTACCGCAGCAGGTCGGCCAGGCCGGGATCGGCGAGGACCTTCTCGAGGGCCGGCAAGGTGCGGGCGTGGGCCACGATGGCGGCGCGGTTGGTCGCCAGCTCCAGGATGCGCCGCAGGCTCAGCGCCGCGTCGTCCAGGCGGCCGGCCTCCGCGAGGCGCACCACCGGGGCGAGCGCAGCGGCCGGCTCCTCGCCGCCGATCTCGACGACCGCGGCTCCGCCGGCGTCGGCGCCGCCGGGCGTCGCGGGCTTGCGCAGGAAGAACCAGGCCGCGCCGCCGCCGATGACGACGACGGCCACGAGGACGCCGATGAGCAGGGCCGGTGAGCGGCCGGCCTGGCCCCCCGTCGGCACGATGGGCTCGACGCGGCCCGACGGGGGCCGCTCCACGACGACGGGCCGGACGGCCCCCGACGTGGTGCCCTGGCCGATGGCCTCGCTCAGCGCCCGGCTCATGGTCTCGGCGTTGGGGAAGCGGCCATCCGGCTTCTTGGCCAGGGCGGTCATGGCCACGGCCTCGAGCGCCGGTGGCACCTGGAGGGCCGGCGGCATCGGCGGCACCGGGCTCTGGATGTGGGCCAGCAGGATGTCGAACGGCACGTCGCCCTCGAAGGGGGGCCGGCCGACGAGCATCTCGTAGAGGATGATCCCCATGGCGTAGAGATCGCTGCGGCCGTCGAGGCGGGCGTCCTGGCTCTGCTCGGGGGACATGTAGCGCGGCGTGCCGAGGACGACGCCCTCGCGGGTGCGCACGTCGTCCATGCCGTCGGGGTTCTGGACCTTGGCGATGCCGAAGTCGAGGACCTTGACCTCCTCGGTGCCCAGCGCCCCCTCGCTCACCATGATGTTGCCGGGCTTCAGATCGCGGTGCACCAGGCCCAGCTCGTGGGCCTCGGCGCACGCCCCGAGGACCTGCTGGACGAGGCCGACCACCCGGGCCGGCGCCATGGGCCCCTCGGCGATGAGGTCGGCGAGCAGGCGGCCGGCGATGAACTCGAACACCATGAAGAGGGTGCCATCGTCATCCTCGCCGTAGTCATGCAGCGTGACGGTGGCGCGGTTGGACAGCTTGGAGACGACGCGCGCCTCACGGAAGAAGCGGCCGCGCAGCTCCTCGTCGTTGGCCTCGCCCGAGGCGATGACCTTCACGGCCACCGTGCGGCCCACCGGCTCCTGGATGGCGCGGTAGACGGAGCCGAAGCCCCCCTCCCCCAGCTTCCCGATGATGACGTACTTGCCGGCCACGGCGCGGCCGATGAAGGAGTCCGAGAAGAACTTCTCGTGCACCGCCTGGGCGATGAGGACCCCGCCATCCCCCGTGGGGCAGCGGTCGCCGGGCGCGGCGCCCGTCCAGCCCTGGCCGCAGATGCGGCAGATCACGACCCCGTCCATCGACGCTCCTCACCGGGATTCGCGGCAGTATAACGCCGGTCACGCCGAGCGCGAAGACGCTGCCTGCGATTCCTGCGGGTGGCCGTCCAGGCCCACCCAGCGCGCGCTCTCCTCCCAGAGCTGGACGGCCAGGCCAGCGTCGAGGGCGGTGGCGGCGGGGGCGCGCTCGCGGCAGGCGACGTAGTAGGCGCCGGGCTCGAGGTGCGGCGACGTCGCGCAGTGCAGCGTCGTCTGCGCGCCCTCCTCGACGGTGATCATGAAGCGCTTGGCGATCCACCGAAACGGCCCGGGGATGCGGCGCCAGATGTCCGAGGCCACCACCCCCGGGTGCAGGCTGGTGGCGACGACGGGCGCGTCGGCCCAGCGGCGGGAGATCTCCTTGGCAAACAAGATGTTGGCCAGCTTGGAGACCCCGTACTCCGCCATGCTCGTCGGCGATCTCGTCGGCGTCCGCACGGCCGCGAAGTCGATGCCCTTCGCCGTGGCGTGGCTGTCGCTGCTCACCACGACGACGCGCGCGGGCTCCTCGGGGCGGGCCGCCTGGCGCAGGGCGGGCTCCAGCAGGCGGACGAGCAGGTAGTGGCCGACGTGGTTCACGCCGAAGCACAGCTCGAAGCCGCTCGGCGTGAGGCCCCGGAAGCCGGCCAGGCCCGCGTTGGCCACGCAGAGGTGCAGCGCCGGCTCGGCCGCCAGGAAGGCGGCGGCGCAGGCGCGCACGCTGTCGAGATCGCCCAGATCCAGCGCCAGGAACGACACCTGGCCGCCCGCCGCGCGGATGGCGTCGACCACGGGGGCCGTCTTCTCCTCGGATCGGCAGGCCAGGTAGACGTGGGCGCCCCAGCGGGCCAGCGTCTCGGCCGTCACCCGGCCGATGCCGGTGTTCGCGCCGGTCACGAGCGCGACGTGCCCGCGCAGATCGCGCTCGGGGGTGGTGGGCATCATGGCGCGGTCCTCCGGGAGGTGGGGGGCATCAGGCCGCCAGCAGGCCGGCGACGACGGTGCGCACCCCCGGCAGCAGCTCCTCGGCGGACACCACGGGCAGGCCCGGGTAGCGAGGGGCGACGAGGGCCTGCACGGCCGGGCGCAGGTCGGGCGGGGCGACGATGACGGCCGACGGCTCGGCCCGCAAGATGGCGGCGAGCTCGGCGAAGAGGTCGACAGCGGCCCCCGGCCCCACGCCCACGCCGCCACGCAGCGCCGCCTCCAGCCCCGGCTCGGGGAAGATGGCGGCCACCGCGCCCGTGGGGGCGTGGCGCGCGGTGATGGCCGCCGCCAGGGCCTGGCGCACGAGCCGGAGCTGGGGCGCCTCGTCGGTGCAGTCGGCCGGGCGGTGGGCCAGGGCCTCGAGCACGGCCCGCAGGTCGCGGATGGGCACGTCCTCGGCGAGCAGGCGCCGCAGCAGGGCCGTGAGGCGCGGCAGCGTCACCGCCCGGGGCACGGCCGCGCGCACCAGCGCCGGCTCGCGCTGCTCCAGCGCCGCCAGGGCGTCGGCCACCTGCTGCATGCCCAGGACGGCCGCGCCCGCCCGTCGCCAGACGGCCACCAGGTGGGCCGCCAGGTAGGCGTCGGGGGCGAGGCCGGCCCCGTCGGGGTGCCAGGCGCCGGGCGCCCCGCTCACGGGATCCGCCGTGTTTTCAAGACCTTCCGCGGCGCCGGCCCGGTAGACGCCGGCGGCGGGCAGGCGCCCGGCGCTGACGGCGGCCTCGCCCACCTCGACCCGGAAGCCGCCCGGGGGCAGCGCCGCGTCGACCGCCACGTCGACGCCGCCGAGGGCCACCCCGTACTCGTCGCGGAGGCGGCGCCGGGCGCGCGCCACGACGGCGGCCGCGTCGCCGACCGCGGTCGCGGCCTCGGGGTGCAGGCGCAGGCCGAAGGGCACGACGGGCGGGCCAGCGTCGCCCCGCGCCCGAGACACCACGGGCCGGGTGGTGGCCGGGCGGCCCAGGCGCCGAGGCCGAGGAGCGCCGCGGCGACGGCGAGGGCAGCGCCGGCAGGCCTGGCAGCAGGGCGAGCACCCCGAGGAGCGCGGCGGCCAGCGCCGGAGCGCGGCCATCGCCGGCCAGCTCGCGCAGGAGCGCCGCCCCCGGGGCCCCCTCCCCGCCCTGGGCGACGCGGGTGACGACGAGGCCGGCCGCCGCCGCCGTGAGCATGGCGGGGAGCTGGGTGACGAGGCCGTCGCCGATGGTCAGCGTGGTGTAGAGGGCCACCGCGTCCGCGGGCGACCGGCCCTGCTGGCCGATGCCCACCACCAGGCCGCCGACCACGTTGATGCCCACGATGCACAGCCCCGCGATGGCGTCGCCCCGCACGAACTTCATGGCGCCGTCGAGGGCCCCGAACAGGCTCGACTCCCGGGCGAGGCCCGCCCGCTGGGCCCGCGCGGCCTCCGGATCCAGGAGGCCGGCGCGCACGTCGGCGTCGATGGCGAGCTGGCGCCCGGGCAGGCCGTCCAGGGCGAAGCGCGCGGCCACCTGGGCCACCCGCTCGGCGCCCTTCGCGATGACGAGGTACTGCACCAGCACGAGGACGGCGAAGACCACCGCGCCCACCACCAGGTTGCCGCGGACGACGGCGTCCCCGAAGGCGGCCACCACGCGCCCGGCGTCCGCGTCAGCCAGGATGAGGCGCGTCGTCGACACGTTGAGAGCGAGGCGGACCAGCGTCGTGACGAGGAGGACGGCGGGGAGCTGCGAGAGCGCGAGGGGGTGCCGGGCGAAGACGGCGGCCAGCAGCACCACCACCGCCACGCCGAGCTGGGCCGCGAGGAGCGCGTCGAGCACGGGCGCCGGGACGGGAAAAATCAGCAAAGCGACGGCGCCGGCGACCAGCACGGCGAGCCAACCATCCGCTATCATCGTCGCGCGTGGAGACATCCCTTGCGATGTTGCCCCCGCCGTGCTTGGTTTTCAACACTGGTGGGCGGCAGGGCACAGGCTGAGGAGCGAAGAGACCATGGAGGCTTTGGTGGAGTCGTCGCGGTCCCCTCTGGACGCGGCCCGGGGCGGGCGCCCCCAGGTCCTCGTGGTCGACGACGAGCCGGCCATCCGCGCCATCCTGAGCGATCTCCTGGTCCACGAGGGGCTGCGCGTCATCACCGCCGAGGACGGCGTCCAGGCCCTCGAGCTGCTCGACCGCCACAGCGTCAACCTGCTCATCAGCGACCTCAAGATGCCCGTCATGGGGGGCATGGAGCTGCTCGGGGAGGTCGCCCGGCGCCACCCCGACGTCGTGCCCGTCATGATGACGGCCTACAGCACGGTCGAGACGGCCATCGAGGCCATGAAGCGGGGCGCCTTCGACTATGTGATGAAGCCCTTCAACGTCGACCAGCTCGTCCGCACGGTGCACCGGGCCCTGGCCCAGCAGCGCCTCAAGGCCGAGAACATCGAGCTGAAGGCCGCCCTGTCGCTCTACCAGCTCGCCGCCCGCCTCGGAGACGAGGTGGATCTGGGCACGACGCTGCGCCTGGTGGTCGAGACGGTCTGCGAGCAGGTGGGGGCCGATCGGGCCAGCATCATCCTCACCGACGACGAGTGGACGGTGCAGTCGGCCAGCGTCGGCGACGCCATGACCCGCGAGGACCTCACGGAGGCCGCGCTGGCCATCCGGGGGGCCGAGGTCGTCAACGACGGCCGCGTCTTCCGCTACCTCACCGACAGCCCGCGCACGGAGGCCGTCTTCACCCTCCTCATCACGCCGCTGGCCCGGGGCGAGCGCCGGCAGGGCGTGCTGCTGGCCGTGCGCGAGGGGGGCCGACGCGCCTTCACCGAGGGGGATCGCAAGCTGCTGACCATCCTGGCCGACCGCGCCACGGTGGCCATCCAGAACGCCGAGCTCTTCCAGACGCTGGAGCGCACCTTCATCACCACCATCGAGGCCTTCGTGGCCGCGCTGGAAGACAAGGACCGCTACACCGCCGGCCACAGCGAGCGCGTGGCCGAGTACGCCCGGGCCACCGCCGAGGAACTGGGCCTGCCCACCGCCACGGTCGAGACCATCTACCAGGGGGGCCGGCTGCACGACATCGGCAAGCTGACCATCCGCCCCGAGGAGCTCAACAAGCCCGCCGCCCTCACGGACGACGAGTACCGCCGGTTCCAGGCCCACCCAGGCTACGGCGAGGAGCTCATGACCCCCATCCCGACCTTCGAGAAGCTGCTGCCGGCCATCGGCGGCCACCACGAGAAGTGGGATGGCACCGGCTACCCGCGGGGCCTGAAGGGCGAGGCCATCCCGCTGATGGCGCGCATCGTGGCCATCGCGGACACCTACGACGCGATGACGAGCCACCGCGCCTACCGCGCCGCCCTCAAGCACGAGATCGCGGTGCGGGAGCTGCGGCGCTGCTCGGGGACCCAGTTCGATCCGGGGGTGGTGGAGGCCTTCATCGCCGGGGTCGAGCGCTGGCGCGACGCGCGCCGGGAGGCCGGGCGGGAGTACCCGCGCTGACCCACGCCCGGGGCCCCGCCCCCCGCCTGCCCCCGGGCCGTGCCGGTTGACTTTCGGCCTCAGATCATGTAGAACGCGCCGTTTTCAAAAGGAAATCGCGCGGATCGAGGCCCCTCCGGGTGGGGGGGTGACGGTCGGCGCCACGCTCCTCGTTTCGGACCGCCACCTGGGCGGGCGAGGGCACGACGGTGGAGGGGTCCATGGAGCCGACCGGTCGGGGCAACCAGCTCCCGGTGGCCATCGAAGACGAGATGCGGGTCTCGTATCTCGACTACGCGATGTCCGTCATCATCGGACGCGCCCTGCCGGACGTGCGCGACGGCCTCAAGCCCGTGCATCGCCGCGCCCTGTATACGATGTACGAGCTCAAGAACAACTGGAACGGGCCGTACAAGAAGTCGGCCCGCATCGTGGGGGACTGCATCGGCAAGTACCACCCCCACGGCGACCAGGCGGTCTACGACACCATCGTGCGCATGGCCCAGGACTTCTCCATGCGCAACCCGCTGGTGGACGGCCAGGGCAACTTCGGGTCGGTGGATGGCGATCCCCCCGCGGCCATGCGGTACACCGAGGTGCGCATGGCGAAGATCGCCCATGAGCTCCTCGCCGACATCGAGAAGGAGACGGTCGAGCACGGGACGAACTACGACGACTCCCTGCGCGAGCCCCTCGTCCTGCCCACCAAGATCCCCAACCTGCTCATCAACGGCAGCACGGGCATCGCGGTGGGCATGGCCACCAACATCCCGCCGCACAACCTGCTGGAGACGGTCAACGCCGCCCTGGCGGTGATGCGCAACCCCGACATCAGCCTCGGCGAGCTGATGCAGATCGTGCCGGGCCCCGACTTCCCGACCGGCGGCACCATCTACGGCACCCGCGGCATCCGCGAGGCCTACGAGACCGGCCGCGGCATCATCCGCGTCCGGGCCGTGACCGAGGTGGAGGAGATGTCCCGCGACCGCGAGCGCATCGTGGTCACGGAGCTGCCCTACCAGGTCAACAAGGCGCGGCTGCTGGAGAAGATCGCCGAGCTGGTGCGCGAGAAGCGCATCGAGGGCATCAGCGACCTGCGCGACGAGTCCGATCGCCAGGGCATGCGGATGGTCATCGAGCTCAAGCGCGACGCCCAGGCCCAGGTCGTCTTGAACCAGCTCTACAAGCTGACCGCCCTGCAGTCGAGCTTCGGCATCAACATGCTCGCCATCGTGCACGGCGAGCCGCGGGTGCTGGGCCTCAAGGAGGTCCTGGAGCACTTCATCGACCACCGGCGCGACGTCACGCTGCGCCGCACGCGCTATGATCTGCGCAAGGCCGAGGAGCGGGCCCACATCCTCGAAGGCCTCAAGATCGCGCTGGACTTCATCGACGAGGTCATCCGCGTCATCCGCCAGAGCCCCACGGCCGATGTGGCCCGCGAGTCGCTGATGAGCGAGTTCGGGCTCTCGGAGATCCAGGCCCGCGCCATCCTGGAGATGCGGCTGCGCCGCCTCACCGGCCTGGAGCGCGAGGAGATCATCCGCGAGCTGGAGGCCCTGCGGGAGAAGATCGCCGAGTACCGCCTCATCCTGCAGGACGAGGGCCGGCTGCTCGACGTGATCGAGTCCGAGATGATCGCCGTGCGCGACGCCTTCGCCGACGAGCGCCGCACCCAGATCACCATCGACGACGCCGACCTGAACCTCGAGGATCTCATCCCGGTCGAGGACATGGTCGTCACCGTCTCCCACGGCGGCTACATCAAGCGCGTCCCCCTGAGCGAGTACCGCACCCAGAAGCGCGGCGGCCGCGGCAAGACGGGCATGGGCACCAAGGAAGAGGACTTCGTCGAGCACCTCTTCGTGGCCAGCACCCACGCCCACATGCTGTTCTTCACGTCGGCCGGCCGCGTGTTCAGCGAGCGCGTCTTCAGCCTGCCGGCGGGCAGCCGCATCGCCCGCGGCAAGCCCATCTGGACGCTCTTCCCGCTGGAGGACGGCGAGAAGCTGGCCATGGTGCTGTCGGTGGACGAGTTCACCGAGGGCGACTACCTGCTCTTCGCCACGGCCCAGGGCCAGGTCAAGAAGACCGACCTCATGGCCTACAGCAACATCCGCTCGTCGGGCATCATCGCCATCAACCTCAACGAGGGCGACCGCCTCATCGCCGTGCGCCAGACCACGGGCCACAGCGACATCCTCCTGGCCACCGCCAACGGCATGGCCATCCGCTTCAAGGAGGAGGACGTGCGGGCCATGGGCCGCGACACCACCGGCGTGCGCGGGATCAACCTGGAGGATGACGACGCCGTCGTCGGCTGCATCTCCATCGATCGCACCGAGGAGGGCATCGAGGACTGCTGGGTGCTGACGGCCACCGCCAACGGCTACGGCAAGCGCACGCCCCTCTCCGAGTACCTGCGCCAGCGCACCCAGGACGACGGCAGCGTCGAGCTGGAGACCCAGAGCCGCGGCGGCAAGGGCATGTACGACATCAAGACGACCGAGCGGAACGGCAAGGTCGTCGGCATCGTCAAGATCGAGGCGGACGGCGACGACTACCTGATGGTGACCGACGGCGGCACCATCATCCGGGCCAGCGCCGGCGACGTCTCCATCTACAAGCGCAACACCCAGGGCGTCCGCCTGATCAACGTCTCCGAGGGCGAAGAGGTGGTCAGCCTCGCCCGCTACGCCGAGAGCGACGAGGACGAGGACGACGAGCTCGAAAGCAGCGACGTCGCGGCCGCCACGCCCGACGCGGCGCAGGCCGAGGACGCCTCGGCCGACGACGGCCCCGCCGACGACGAGGGCTGAGCGGGGCCGCCCGGCGGCGACCGGTCGCCGTCAGAAGACGGCGTGCACCCCGAGGGTGGGCAGCACGTACTGCAGCCCGTCCGTCGAGCCATCCTCGCTCACCGACAGCACCTCGCGGCTGTAGGTCGCGTTGATGACATCCAGGTAGAAGTCCATCTGCCAGCTGTCATGGATCCAGGTGCGATCCACCCGCAGGTCGAGCTGGAAGAAGCCTGGCAGGCGCGCCTCGACGCCCTCTCGCTCGGGGCGGCCCGTGTGGTAGTGCACCCGCGCGCCGACGGTCCACAGGTCGGCGATCTGCCACGTCGTCACGAGGTTCAGCAGCAGCGTCTGGTCGATGCTCGAGGCCAGCCAGTCGCCCCCCTGGTCGCGGCGCTCGTGCCGCTGCAGGGTGACGGCCAGCCAGCCGAACCAGCGCCCCGCCCGGTGGCGGCGCAGCATCAGCTCGAAGCCCGCCCCGCGGCCCTGGGTGGCGAAGGTGGCGTCATCGATGGAGGTCGGCGGGTTCGCGGGGTCGTCCTCCTCCTCGTCCGTCTCCCGCAGGCTCAGCAGGTTCTCGAGCCAGACGCCGTACACGGTGGCGTCCAGCGACCAGTGCTCGGCGAAGCGGTGCTCCACGCCGACGGCGAGCTGCCACGCCTCCACCAGATCGGCGTCCACCTCCAGCTCGCCCAGCCCGGGCACGGGCACGAAGAACCGCTGCGGCGCGTGGGAGAGGCCCGCCTGGCCCTTCAGCGTCGTGTCGGGGCCCAGGGCGTAGCGCGCGTTGACCCGCGGGTCGACGCCGTAGCGCACGGCGTCGCGCTGGATGGCGTCGGCGCGGAGGCCCGGGCTGACCTGCAGCTCTGGGGTGGCCTGCCAGTCGACGGCCCCGAAGGCCCCGAAGGCCACCCGCGTGCCTGACCCCAGGAAGGCCCGCACCACCTCGTCCTCGGCGGGCTCCGCCAGCCCGTCGTCGGAGCGCCGGACCTCCAGGTCGGCCCCCACCCGCAGGTCGAGCCCCTCCCCCAGCGGGTGCTGCCAGATGGCCTTCGGCCGCACCAGCAGCTCGTCCAGGCGGTTGCTGGTGTCCTCGGAGGTGGGGTCATCGTCCAGCTCCTCTACCAGCGATCCGTCGAGGCCCAGGTCCACGCCCAGGTCCAGCCGGTCGCGCGCCCCCACCGGCAGCGTCACGCGGGCCGCGAGGCGGTGGAACCCCGTCTCGGTGCGGTTGGTGTCGTGCACGATCCGGGTGCGCCCGCGCCGATCCTCGATGATCTCCTCCTCCGTGACCTCCACCGTGTCGCGGGCCCCGAAGAGCACGAGCTGCAGGCGCGCGTCGTCGGGCAGGTCGTGGTCGACGCGGGCCTGGTAGTCCCAGAAGCTCACGTCGACGTCGGGGGCGAAGATGGAGAGCAGCAGCGCCGTGTAGCTGTAGCGGCCGCCCAGGGTCACCCGCGTGTCGTCGCCGACGGGGGCGCTCACGAGGGCGCCGCTCTGGAAGAGGTTGACGTCCAGATCCGCGATCCAGCCCTCCTTCTCGGGCTTCTTCGTGATGGCGTCGACCACCCCGCCGACGGACCGGCCATACCGCAGCGGGGCCACGCCCGGGTAGAAGTCCACGCGCTCCACCAGCCGCGGGTGCACCACGCTCGTGCCCACCCCCACATGGAAGAGCAGCGGCACCGGGGCGCCATCGAGCTGGTAGAGGGCGTCGCCGGGGGGCGCGCCCCGGACGATGGGGAACGGCAGCAGCGACGCGACGGTGCCCACCCCCGGGAGCGACTGCAGCACCCGCAGCGGATCCCCCATCGTGCCGGCCACATGGGTCAGCTCGAAGGTGTCGAGCGTCGTCCGCTGCACGGCCTCTTCCTGCCGCTTGCCGACGACCACCAGGTCGGCCCCGACCCCGACGATGGGGGTCAGATCCCAGCGCACCGCCACCAGCTTCCCCTCCACCACCTCCACGGTGGCGCGGAACGGCTGGACGCGCGCGTCCTCGATGACGGCCTCGTAGCGGCCCGGCGGCAGCTCCACCGCGAAGCGGCCGTCCCGGTCGGAAAACACTTCTACATCCGCAGGTTGCAGCCGCACGACGAGCCCGGGCAGCGGCCCGCGCACGCCCCGCCGCACCAGCCGGCCCTCCAGCCGCCCGGCCGCCGGGGGCGGGGGCGGCGGGGGCTCCGTGCGGAACTTCCAGGTCAGCTTGATCTCAGCGGGCGCCAGCACCCCGTCCACCGTGGCCGGCTTGAACTGCCACGCGTGCACGACGGCGCAGAGCGCCTGGAACCACGCGGGATCATCGGCCTCGATGAGATCCATCGCCGTCACGAGGCCGGCCTCGTCGACGTGCAGCAGCACCGTGGCCTCGCCGCTGTAGCGGCCGGCCGCGCGCAGCGCGTCGGGGTAGGCCGGCGGCTCGTGCACGACGAGGGTGGGCGGCGTCACCGCCAGCAGCGCGATGAGGAGCGTCAGCATCGGCAGCAGTGTGTCCCGGACCCGGCCGGACCGCTATCGTCCTCTGTCGCCGACTCACGGAGCACCCCATGCGCGCACGCACCCTCTTGCTGAGCGGGCTCATCGCCACGCCCGCCCTCGCCACGCCGACCGACGCCCCGCCGGCCCGGGGCCGCTGGTCCGTCGGCCTCGCCCTGCGCCCCGAGCTGGCCGCCGGCGGCGCCGGCGTGGGCACCCAGACGTCCTTCCGCTTCCGGTTCACCCCCGCCTGGAGCTTCGACATGGTGGGGCGCAGCCTCTACTCCACCGGCTTCGAGGGCGAGGACGACGAGCTGTACCTGGCCCTGGGCGCCGGCGTGGGCTTCGAGGGCGGCGCGGCCCTCGACGCCTGGTCGCCGCGCGCCGCCCTGCGCTTCACCCATGTGCACCACGCCCCCCTGGAGAGCTGGGGCGACACCCCGTTCTCCAACGTCGCGGGGGACTCGAGCGGCGGCGTGCGCCACCGGTCGGGCGCCGAGGCGGCCGTCGGGCTGGTGGCGCCGTCGATCACCGATCTCTGGGGCCAGGCGCTGCGCTGGGAGCTGGAGCTGTCGGGCGGGGTGCTGCCGTCGTCCAGCCACTTCGCGTGGACGACGGCGCTCGTGGTGGGGCTCTCCCTGGACAGCGTCCAGTAGGCGGGGCCCCACGGCCGGACCTACCGGCGGCGCCGGCGCAGGAGCCCGGCCACCACGAACATGCCGAGCCAGAGGGGGTTGCTCTCGCCGCCGGGGGCCGCGGCGCAGCCATCGCTCGGGCTGACGGCGCGCTCCAGGTTCGGGGGCAGCTCGTCGCCCGCGTCGCTCTCGGGATCGGGCTCGGGGGCCACGCCGGCGTCGGGGGTGGGCTCGGGCTCCTCGCCGGCGTCGGGGGTGGGCTCGGGCTCCACGCTCATGTCGGGCTCGGGCTCGGGGGGCATGGCGATGCGCGGGCCGCCGCATTGGAAGTCGGGCGGGCAGATGCCGACGCGATCGGCCCCGGAGTTCAGGCAGACCGAGATGTTGCGGCCGACCTGGTAGCAGGCGGTGGAGGCCGGGCAGTCGTCCTGGCTGTTGCACTGGATGGTGCAGACGCCGCCGTCACCGGTGTCGGCGCAGAAGCCCCCGGGATCACACTGGTTGTCGTTGTCGCAGCCGTTGCAGACGGCGCAGTTGCCGCCGCGGTCGCGGTCATCCACGTCGTCGCAGACGTCGCCCAGGCCGTCGCGATCCAGATCCGCCTGGTTGGCGTTGGGGATGTCGGGGCAGTTGTCATACGGGTCGCGGCGGCCGTCGCCGTCGGTGTCGGGGGGCGGCGGGCCGACGTCGCCAGTCACCCAGCCGGGCAGGTCGTAGCGGCCCACGTCGGCGGCCAGCACGGCCATCTCCTTGAGCCAGTCGGCCCAGCCGGCCACGGCCGAGTAGGTGGGGTAGACGCAGCCCTCGCCGCCGCGGGACAGGGCGCCCATCACGCGGCCCTCGGCGTCCAGGGGCGGCCCGCCCGAGTCGCCCTCGCAGGTGCCGTCGGCGGCCACCAGCTCGCGGGAGGTCGCGCCGAAGCGCCCGCAGTTGGAGCCGGCGCACAGGATCTCGCGGTTCTCCAGCATCCGGCGGGTGCCCGACTGGGAGCCGCGCTCGTCGGTGCCGTAGCCCACCGCGGTGAAGCGCTCGCCGCGCAGGGGGAAGTCGTCCAGGCGCGGGGTGAGGGGCGTGGCGGTGCCCTCGGGGATGCTGCTGCGCAGGATGAGGACGGCGATGTCGAAGCCGCAGACGTCGGAGTTGGGCTGGGGGACGTGGATCTCGCGGACGCCGATGAGGCCGCGGCCGTTGAAGGGGATCTGGGTGTTGGTGGTGACGAAGACGTTGTTGGGCGAGACGACGTTCCCGAAGGCCGTCCGGCCGCAGAAGATGGGGCCCGCCGGCACCGAGGCGACGCAGTGGTGGGCCGTGAGGACCATGTTCGGGGCGATCAGGGAGCCGGTGCAGGCCCCGATGCCGCCGCCCATCTGCGTCACGATGCCGAGGACGTTGGTGTGCTCCTCGTCCACCACGCCGGCGCTCATGATGGGATCGAGCCGGTTGGCGAGCTGCACGCCCCCCTGTCCCTCGTCGGGCGGGGGGCTGCAGGCGGCGAGCAAGGCGAGCGTCAGGATGCTAACGGTCTTTCGGTTCATCTGGGCTCCACGTCCGCGACGGCTTGAAACGTTTGCAGCAGGGTCGGGGGGTTGTGGCCCACGACCGCGTTGGACGGGGAGGAGCCAAGGCAAGAAGCGAGCCGCGCGTCGACCCGCGGGTCAGTTCAGCGCGAAGTGCCTGGAAGATGACGGGAATTTCTGGCGTGCGCGGGCTGGCGCCCGGCCGCACCCGCTGTCAATCGCGGATGTCTTTGACCAGGTAGATGGGCACCGGGCGGGCCTTGCCCTTCATCGTGGCGGCGGGGCGCTGCTCCACCACGAGCCGGGGGCCGAGCAGCTTGATGATGGGCTCGCTGACCAGCACCTCGCCGGCGGCGGCGTGGCTGCACAGGCGGGCCGCGGTGTTCACCGTGTCGCCCATGACCGTGTACGAGAGCGTGCGGGTGGAGCCCATGTACCCCGCCACCAGGTCGCCGGAGTTGATGCCGACGCCCACGTTGATGGCGTCCGCCCCGTTGGCCACCCGGAAGCGGTTGAACCGGGCGAGGGCCTGCATCATGTCGAGGGCGGCGCGCAGGGCCCGCTCGGCGTGGTCCTTCTGGCCCACCGGCGCCCCCCAGACCGCCATGATCTCGTCGCCGACGAACTTGTCGAGGGTGCCCTCGTGCTGGAACACGATGTCCACCATGATCTCGAAGTACTCGTTGAGCATCGAGACCATGTCCTGGGCCACCAGCCGCTCGCTCATGGCCGTGAAGCCGCGGATGTCCGAGAAGAGGACGGTCGCCTCGCGCAGCTCCCCGCCCTTCTCCATGGCGATGGCGCCCCGCACCACCTGATCGACCAGGTTGGGCGACAGCAGCCGCGAGAGGTTGTTGCGCGCCACGGCCTCGTCCTCGGCGCGCTTGGCCAGACGGGCGACGCCGATCTTCTGGGCAGCCTGCTGGGCGAAGACCGTGAGGATCTGCAGGTCCTTCTCGGTGAAGATGCCCGTCGCGATGCGCGAGTCGAGGTGCATCATGCCCACCAGCTCGCCGCGGAAGAGCAGCGGCACGCACACGGTGCTGCGGATGCCCTGCAGGATGATGCTGTGGCTGCCGCCGAAGCGGCTGTCCATGGTGGCGTCGCTCGACAGCACCGCGTGGTGGTTGTCGATCACCTCGCTCAGGATGGTCTGGGAGATGTCGACGTGGGCGTCGGTGCCGTCCCGCGTCTTGGTGGCGCGGGGCTCGGGCTGGCCCTCCGGGTTCATCAGCAGGATGACGCCGCGGTCGGCGTGGGTGAACTCGAAGGCCTTGTCGAGGATGCGGTCGAGGAGCTGGTCGATCTCGAGGGCGTCGCCGACGGCCTGGTTCAGCTCGAAGGCGATGCGCAGCTTCTCGTAGTCGCGGCGCAGGTGGGCCTCGTCCTGCACGCGGTCCTCGGGCAGGAAGTCGCGCTGGGCGTCGGCCCGGGCCGGCATCATGGAGCGGATGGCCGACTCGGTGAGGGTGCCGGGGTGGATGGTGACCCGGTCGAGCGCCGGCGTCGCCGGCCGCACGCGATCCTCGAAGATGAGCCGGCTTGAGCCCATCGTCACGGTGTCGCCGTCATGCAGCGGCGTGCGGCCCGTGATCTGGATCCCGTTGACATAGGTGCCGTTGCGGCTGCCCATGTCCTGCAGGAAGTAGCCCTTGTCCGACCCGGTGATGAGCGCGTGCTCCTTGCTCACCACGCGATCCAGGATCTGGATCGTCTGGTCGGGGTGCCGCCCGATGGTGTTGATGGCCCGCAGCGTGTGCTCGAACCGCTGCCCATCCGGGGTCACGACGATGAGGCGTCCCATCCCGCGCCGCCCTCCTAGCGCCCTTCCCGCAGGCGGGCGATGCGCGCACGAACATCCGCGCGCGCCGCCTCCGGCGTATGCTCCAAGAGCCCCTGCCAGGCCTCGATGGCCCCCGCGGTGTCCCGCCGCCGCTCGCGGACCGTGGCCAGGTTCTGCCAGGCCGCCGGCCGCTCGGGCATGAGGACCGTGGCCCGCCCGAGCACCTTCTCGGCCTCGTCCAGCCGGCCCAGGGTGGCCAGGGCCGTGCCCCACCGCAGGTGCAGCTCCGCGTCTTCCGTCCGCTTCGCCGCCGCAAGTGCATAGAAATCAACGGCTTCGCCCGTGCGACCCGCCCCCATGAGGGTGTCGCCGTGCTCCCGCAGCGCCGCCGGATCGCCGGTGGCCGCCGCCTGGGCCGAGGCCCGCAGCCGATCGGGCTCCGGCGCCAGCCGGGCCAGCAGGCGCTGCACGCGGGCGTCCCCCGGGCGGGCCTTCGCCAGCCGCTCCACCAGGGGCACGGCCGCCGAGTTCTCGCCCAGCGCCAGGTGGGCGAGCGCCTGGCCGTAGGCGGCCTCCAGATCGTCCGGGCGCTGGCGGAGGACCTGCGCGAACGCCCCCACGGCGCCCCGCTGGTCCCCCGAGCGGGCGAGCACCTGGCCCTCCACGAGCAGGACCGCCGGATCCTCGGGGCCGCGCAGCTTCGCCCGCCGCACCGCGTTCATGGCGTCCTCGAGGCGCCCCTGGCCGGCCAGCCGCGCGGCCTCGGCCAGCAGGGCGTCCGTGGCGACGTCCGTCGCGGGCGGGGCGCGGTCCAGCAGGGCGAGCGAGGCGCGGGGATCGAGGCCGGGATCGTCGAAGCGTACGCCGTCGCGGGCGACCACCACCCCTGCGTCGGCGGCTTCGTCGGTGGCCGGGGCGGCGGCGCTGGCGATCGTCGCTGGCGCGGGCGGCGCCTCGGGCGGCCGGGCCTGCTGGAAGCGCGCGCGATCGGCCATGGGCGTGCCCACCCAGCCCCCGCCGGGCACATCCTGCCCGCGGTCCCGGCACCCGGCCGCGAGGAGCACGAGCCCCGCCAGGGATATGGACTGCGCACGCATGGGCCAACGATTACCACGGCCCGCCTGCCCAGGCCACGATCACGGCGCAGGCCCCGCCGATCGCGCGGCTGCGAGCGCTCAGCCCGGGCCCACCACGGCCTCGAGCGGGAAGTGATCGCTCGCCGTCGCCCCCCGCACGACCCGCGCCGGCCCCGCCGGCGCCAGCCCGCCGCCGCACGCGATGTAGTCGATGCGGACCTGGGGCGCGCGGACGGAGAAGGTGACGGGCTCCCCCTCCCCGGCCGCGTCGAAGCAGTCCACCAGCCCGGCCTCCGCCGCCGCCAGCGTGGGCGAGCCCGGCACGTCGTTGAGGTCGCCCAGCAGCACCACCGGCCCCGCCTCGACGGCGACGGCGCCGCCCAGCACCTCGGCCTGGGCCAGCCGCTCGGCCGGCTTCACGCTCAGGTGCGTCACGAGGGCCACGAAAGGCACCGGCGCCAGCACCCGGGCCCGCAGGATGACGCGCTGCTCGTCCTCGGCCCGCGGCAGGTTCGTCGTCTGCACGCCGTCGAGGGGCCAGCGCGAGAGCAGCGCCACCCCGAACCGGCCGCCGTTGCCGTCGAGCAGGGCCCCGGCGAAGGCGTGGTAGTCCAGCCCGACGGCGGCGGCCAGCGTGGCCGGCTGATCGACGCGCTCCCCCATCTGCCAGCGCACCCCGACCTCCTGCAGGGCGATGAGATCCGGCGCCCCATGGGCCCGCACCGCCGCCGCCAGGGCGTCCAGGCTCGACTCGACGCCGACGCGGATGTTGTAGGTCCAGAGCGTGGCGGTCCACGTCGTCATGGGGCGTCCTCCGGCTGGGCGGCGGGCAGCACCAGCGTCACCGTGGTGCCGCCCCCCGGGGTGTCGTCGATGTCCACGCGGCCCTGCTGGGCCTGCAGGATGAGGCGGACCATGGGCAGGCCCAGGCCCGTGCCCTGGGGCCGCGTGCTGAAGAAGGGCTCGAACAGGTGCTCCCGCGCCGCCGGGCTCAGGCCGGGGCCGTCGTCCACCACCGCCACCGAGACCTGCTCGCCCAGCGTCCGCACCCGCAGGACGACGTGGCCGCCGCGCTCGCCGATGGCCTCCCGGGCATTGCGCACCAGGTTGAGCAGCGCCGCGCGGAGCTGGTTGGGATCCACCCGCGCCGCCCGCCCGGCCCGATCGGCGTCGACGCGCAGCCGCACGCCCGCCTGCTCCATCTCGCCGCGCACGAACTCGGCCAGCTCCTCGCAGGCGTGGTTGAGGTCCACGGCGCGCAGCTCGGGGCGCGGCAGGCGCGCAAACCTCAGATATTCTTCGGTAATCTCCCGCAGGCGCTCCACCTCGCGGATGATGCTGACGAGCAGCGGCCGGCCGGGGTGCTCCTCCTCCAGGTCGTCGAGCAGCAGCTCGGAGTTCAGCCCGATGCTCGACAGCGGGTTGCGCAGCTCGTGGGTGATCTGGGCCGACATGCGGCCCACCGTGGCCAGCCGCTCCTGGTGCAGCAGCTCGGTCTGCTGGGCCACGAGCTGGGCGTCGCGGCCGCGGATGGCCTCGGCCATGCGGTTGAAGTCGGCGGCCAGGGCCGACAGCTCGCCGCGCCCGCTCACATGCACGGGCTGGTCGTACTCCCCGCGCGCGACGCGCTCGACCCCCGCCCGCAGGATCTGCAGCGGCCGCAGCAGGCGCCCCGTCAGCCAGGTGACGGCCACCCCGATGATCATGGAGACGGCCCCCAGCAGGATGGCGCCCCAGACGACCTGGGCCTCCTCCTCGGCGAAGGCCCCCACCTGCTGGTCGATGAGGGCGCCGATCTCGCGCTCGATGCGCCCGAGGCCCCGGCGCAGCACGCGCAGGTGCTGCCGGGCGGCGCGGCGGGCCTCCTCGGGCTCGCTGCCCGAGTCGACGGCGTCGAAGAACCGCGTCAGCTCCGTCCCGAGCTCCCCCCGGGCCCCCGCCAGCGCGCCGAGCTCCTGCCAGGTGCTCCGGGCCGCCTCGCTCTGGGCCAGCCCCTCGTCGAGCCGCTGGAAGCCGGCCTCGAGCTGCTCCAGGTAGGGCCGCACCCGGCGGGCCAGGTGCACCGCCCGCCGCAGGGCCCCCGGGTCGGTCTGCTCCAGCAGGAGCTCGAGCCCCTGCAGGTCGCGGTTGAGGCCCGCGACCACCGCCGGCAGCGGTAGCAGGGTGGCGTGGAGCTGCCCCACGTCGTGCCCGATCTGGCGCACCTGGAAGACGGAGTACGCCGTCACGCCGCCGAACGTGAACAGCAGCACCGCGAAGGCGGCGAAGACCTTTCCGGGCAGGCTGAGGCGCACGTCCCGGCGCTTACCACGACGGCCGCGGCAACGCGAGCGGACGTTGACGTCAAACCGGGCGCCATGCTAACCCCCGTCGGCCCTGCGCGCCCTGTCGCGGGGTTGGCCAGCGCCGGGAACGCCCGGCAGGAGCGCAGCATGCGACACGCGCGCCGCGACGTCTTCGCGGGATCCGCCGGGTGGGTGGCCGTCCTCGTCCTCGCCAGCCAGGTGCTGCTGCCGGCCCGCGAGGCCCGCGCCCAGCTCCCCGAGCCCCGCCTCTGGCTGGCGCCCATGCAGGCCGACGACGTGCCCGGCGCGCGCCTGCTCTCCGAGAAGTTCGACGAGGCCGTGCGCCGGCAGCTCGAGCGCTCGCAGAAGCTCGACCTCACCGACAAGGCCCGCACCGCGAGCGTGACGGCGGGCGAGAGCGATCCGCGCGTCGAGCAGGCCGAGAACCTGCGGGTGGCCGGCAAGGCCGCCTACGCCGCGGGCGACGCCCCGGGCGCCCAGCAGAAGCTGCAGGCCGCCCTCAAGCTCTATGAAGAGGGGCTCGCGTCCATCAACAAGCTGGAGGCCGTGGCCGAGACGCTCGCCTTCCTGGGCGCCGCCGCCATCCGCCAGCAGTTCGATGCCGACGCCAAGGACTACTTCAACCGCCTCATCGCCATGGCCCCCGAGGGCGACCTGCCCGAGGGCCTCGACGGCGACGCCCGCGCCCTCTACGACAAGGTCAAGACGAAGCTGCTGCCCAAGAAGCGCGGCAGCCTGACCATCGCCTCGAACCCCGTGGGCGGCGAGGTCCGGGTGGACGGCGTGTCCCGCGGCCCCGCCCCCGTCACCGTCGACGGCCTCGTGCGCGGCGAGCACTACATCCAGGTCAGCCACCCCGAGGCCGGCATGGGCGCCGTGCGCACCCGCGTCGGCGGCGGCAAGACCAAGGAGATCACGGTCTCCGTCTCCACCCAGCTCGGCCCCGAGCCCGCCCAGGCCGCCGATCCCGCGGTGACGGCCCGCCTGATCGCCCTGGCCCGCGAGGGCCGGCTGGACAAGGAGTTCCGCGAGCAGGCCGAGGCCATCGCCACCCAGACGCGGGCCGACTACGCCGTCGTGGGCTCCATCGTCCCCCAGGGCAACGGCTTCGTCCTGACGGCCTTCCTGTACGGCGTGCAGGAGAAGCAGATCGCGGCCTTCGACGAGTTCCGCTTCCGGGCCGACCTGTCCTCCGTGTTCGTCCAGGCCTCGGCCTTCGCCACCGCCGTCGAGGCGGCCGTGGCGCGCTTCCCCCTCGACAAGGTGGTGGCCGGCGGCTTCGTGGCCGTCGCCCCTGTGCGCCCGCCGGAGCCCGTGGCCCCGCCGCCCGCGGCCCCGCCCACGGCGGCCCCGGTTGCGCCCCCCACGGCGGCCGCGCCCCCGCCGGCCGAGCTCGCCAGGCGCGACGAGCTGCCCCCCGACGAGCCCCTCGACCTCCATGGCACCCGGCGGGTGCCCGACGCCGATGATGATGATGACGGCGCCTTCTACACGACGTGGTGGTTCTGGACGACGGTGGGCGTCGTGGCCGTGGCCGGCACCGCCGCCACCGGCTACCTGCTGCTCGACGAAGACCAGAGCCAGAGCGACTTCCAGGCTACGGTGAGGTGGTGAGCATGCGGCTGTCCGTCGCTGCCCCGGCGCTCTTCCTGGCCGCCCTCGCGGGCGGCTGCGACTCGGGTGGTCCCACGACCGACGTGCGGCTGGAGCTCTACGCCCCGTACGACGGCCGCACGGGCGAGATCCAGCCCATCCTCCAGGGGGGGTCGGGGGCCGATCTCATCGAGCTCGTCGCCCTGCAGGCCTCCGATCCCTACGGCACCCAGATCACCGTCGACCTGGACATCGCCCGGGGCACGGGCAAGCTGCCCGCCCTGCCCTTCGGCGACGACTACTGGTTCTTCGTGCGCGGGTTCCGGCGGGGCGACACCGAGAACGTGCCCCTGTTCTACGGCGCGGCGGCCAACGTCCGCGTCTCCGACGACGCCCCGCTCATCATCTCGCTGCAGGCCGGCCAGGCCGACTGCATCGCCCTGAACCGCACCACCCGCTTCGGCCGCGATCCCAACGGCACCGACGACGCGGGCGGCCTGCGCACCGGCGCCAGCTTCACGCTCCTGGCCGATGGCCGCGTGCTCATCGCCGGCGGCGGCTCCGTCAACAACGACGGCCGGCTCGTGGAAGTCCATGATTCCATGGAGATCTACGACCCGGGCCTGGGCCAGTTCATCCCGGTCTCGGCCCGCCTGCTCACGCCCCGCGCCTTCCACTCGGCCACGCTCCTGAGCGACGGCCGCGTGCTGGTGGTGGGCGGCTACACGGGCCCCGAGGGCGAGGGCGCCGTCACGTCGGCGGCCTCCATCATCGACGTCAGCGGCACGCCCACGGTGCGCGCGGTGCAGGGCCTGCCCGCCGATCAGGCCCGCGCCCACCACGCCGTCAGCCGCCTCAACGACGGCCGCGGCTCGGTGCTCATCTCGGGCGGCGTCGGCCCCGACGGCGGCCTGCTCGCCAGCGCCTGGCGCTTCTTCCCCGGGGACGCGGCCGGCAACGGCGAGCGCTTCGAGCGCCAGGGCGACCTCTGGGTGGCCCGCGCCTGGCACAGCCAGAACCGCCTCCTGCGCCAGACCGAGCTGGCCCTCGCCGCCGGCGGCCTGTCCGAGGCCGGCGCCCAGGCCTCCGTCGAGGTCTTCAGCGTGCTGCCCACCCAGGACGGCTGCGCCGATCCCGACCAGCGCCCCACGGCCGAGAAGGGCTGCTTCCTGCGCCTGCCCCAGAGCTTCTGGCTGGAGCAGGCCCGCTTCGGCCACGCCGCCATCGAGATCGAGGACGGCGCCCAGATCCTCTTCGCCGGCGGCTACACCGCCGAGGACCGCGCCAGCTTCGCCACCAGCCTCGAGCTGATCGACGACCAGCTCCAGCGGCGCACCGCCGGCGCCCTGCCCACCGGGCGCGGCGAGCTGTCGGCCACCGTCCTGCCCGATCAGAGCGTCCTCCTCCTGGGCGGCCGCCGCGGGGACTCCCCCGTGGCCATCAGCGAGCGGCTGCGCCCCCGCCGCGAGGGCGACCGCATCACCCAGTACGACGTCGGCGAGCTCTCCGCCGACTGCGAGCTCTCCGAGGCCCGCTATGGCCACCAGGCCGTGCGCCTGCAGACCGGCGTCGTCCTCATCGGCGGTGGCGTGACGGGCTTCCAGCAGCGCCTCGTGTCCAGCCGCCGCGGCGAGCTCTACTTCCCCCGCATCCGCGACATCGACCGCGTCTACCCCTCGGTGCGCTGAATCCCCATTTTTTTCAGGTAGTTGACGACTCCACGGCGGCCCCCGCCCGGGCGCCCGCCGCGGCCGCGCGCTTGAACCGCTCGGGGGGGACGCGTAGCGTGCCCTGACCGGAGCAAGACGGGGGGATCTCATGGCTCGGCAGACGCACGCCGCCTGGTGGCTGGCGCTGGCAGGGGTGGTCGCGCTCGCGGCCTGCGACGACGGGGACGGCGGCGGCGACGAGCCCACGCCCGACCTGGGGATGTCCATCGACGGCGGCGCCGGCGGGGCCGGGGGCCTGGCCCCCGATCAGGGCGCGGGCGGCGCGGGCGGCATGGCGGGCGCCGGCGGCATGGGCGGCGGTGGCGGCATGGGCGGTGGCCTCGGCACCGGCACCTGCGCCGACCCCCTCGACTACCTGGCCTGGGCCGCGCCCGACGGCACCACCTACCGCGCCGAGGGGGATCCCGCCGCCGGGGACGAGCACACCGGGAGCTGCGGCGGCGACGGCTCCGAGGCCGTCTGGATCTTCCGGGCCCCCACCGCCGGCGCCTGGTCGTTCAGCACGGCCGACCCCCGCTCCACCTTCGACACCGTGCTCTACCTGCGCACCACCTGCGACGACGCCGCCACCGAGCTCGCCTGCAACGACGATGGCGGCGACAACGGCGTCCTCTCCGCCACCGGGGCCCAGCTCGAGGCCGGCCAGGTCGTCTACATCTTCGTCGACGCCTTCGCGAACCCCGCCGGCCCCTACGCCCTGCTGGCCCGGCCCGTCAACGCCCCCGTCCTGCAGGCCGCCGACGCCCTCTTCAACGGCGACGAGCTGCGCCTGAGCTTCGCCGGTCGGGACGCCGACGCCGACGTCGTGGGCTTCGATCTGCAGCTCGTCGACGGCGACGGCGCCGTCATTCCCCTGGCCGACACCGTCGAGAACCGCATCACCGGCCTCGACTTCGCCGAGCCGGTCTTCGGCCAGGCCATGTTCGAGACCACCGCCCTCATCGGCGGGCTCTCGGCCTTCCCCCAGACCCGGGCCGTGCGCCTCTGGCTGCGCGACGCCCTCGACGTGGTGAGCGAGCCCAAGGTCATCGAGCTGGCCGAGATCCCCGAGGTGGGCGCCGGCGCCCCCTGCGATCCCGACGGCTTCCGGGACCGCTGCGCCGCGGGCTTCGTCTGCTCCCGGCCCGCCGACCCGGCGGCCAGCGGCACCTGCGAGGCCCCCGCCCCGCCCCGCATCATCGACGGCGTCGCCTACCGCGAGGACGACCTCGGCTACCTGCGCGTCACCGCCACCGACCCCAACCTCGACAGCGAGCGCGTCGGCGTCACCTACATCGACGCCGACGGCATGCCCGTCCCCTTCGAGCCCGGCGGCAACCAGTTCGAAGAGATCCTCGACCTCGAGCGCGACTTCGCGCGCCGCCCCGAGTTCAGCCTCCGGCTCTTCCTGGAGTTCGGCTTCTTCGCCGCCGGCGACCCCGTCGGCGTGCGCGTCCGCATCATCGACTCGCAGCAAATGTCCAGTGATCCCATGGACTTCATCGCCATGGGCCCCCGCCCCGTGGTGGGCCTCGGCGAGGCCTGCGACCCGCTCGAGTTCGACAACCGCTGCGCGGACGGGCTGCGCTGCATGGCCGAGGCCTGCCGCTGATCTCAGCGCCGGGCCGCCCCCGCCATCCGCAGCGCCAGGGGCAGCAGCAGCGCCAGCGCCGCCCCGGCCACCCACCACGACGGCGTCTGCCACGCCGCCAGGGCCGCGCTCGCCCCCGTCACCCCCGCAGCGCCCCAGAGCAACCCGCGGGAGAGCGGGACGAAGGACGCCGCGAGCAGCGCCGCCCCGCCCGCCACCTGCCCCCAGCCCAGGCCGAGGGCCTGCAGGTAGTCGGCCCGCCCGACGAGGCAGAGCACCCCGAAAGCCAGCAGCAGCCCCCCCGCCGTCCGCAGCGCGTCGACGGCGGCGCCCGGCGGGGCCAGGGCCACCCCGCGGTGGACCACCACCAGCCCCCGCCCGCGGCGAAGCTGCACCAGCAAGGGCGAGCCATCGAGCAGCGTGAACGCGACCCCGGCGCGCAGGGCCCGGCCGTCGGGCACGACCCCCAGCACCTGGTGGCCGACGCGCACCTCGACGTCGCGCCACAGGCCGCGCCACCGCAGCACCACCACCCGGGGATCATCGCCCGCGAGGGCGAAGCGCGCCGACGGCATCGCTAGCCGACCATCGCCGCGCAGGGAGCTTCATTCCACATCGGCTAGAACGCGTCCGCCTGATCCTTGCGCGCGTCGGCCGCCTTGAGGGCCTTGATGGCCCCGAAGCCCTGGAACAGGGCGATGAGCAGGAACACCCGCACGAACACCGCCCCGCTCGGGAAGCGCCCGGCGCCCGTGGTCGCCATCAGCGTCAGCACCGTGTCCACGAGCAGCAGCCCCGTGGCCAGGCCCAGGGCGATCATCGAGCGCTTGCCCACGAAGTAGCCGAGCACGCCGAAGACCACCCCGACCCCGGCCGCGATCCAGCCCATGCCCAGCTCGAGCAGCAGCCGCACCTGCGCCACCTCGGCCACCACGCCCAGGATGAGCGTCAGCCCGCCCACGAACCAGATGACGCCCTGGGCCACCTTCACCCGGCTGGCCGGATCGCCGCCCGACCCCGGCAGCGGCTTGCCATCGCGCATCACCTGCAGCTCGGTCTGAAAGCCCGTCTTCAGCTTGACGGACAGCGTCGAGCCGTCGGGCAGCTTGAACTCCTGCCCGGCCTTGAGCGCCTTCGCGTCGGGGATGACCCCCAGGGGCTGGCCGTCGAAGCCGACCTGCATGTTCTTCCACATGCCCTTCCACTCGAGGGTGACGGGGCGCGGATCGTGAGCGCTGAGCTTGAAGCTGTTCTTCGGCATGGGACCTCCAGGTTCGGGCCGTACGGTCGCAAGGCCCCTGGCCGACGTCAACGGCTGCGCCGGGCCCGGAGGCGGCATTTTCAGAAAAACGCACCGGCCGTGTCAGAGCCCCGCCTGCCGGCGCGAACCCCCAGACGACCGGGAGATGCCCTCCCGCTCCAGCCAGGAGACCGACATGAAGCGCACCGTCACCCTCACCGCCGCCCTCTTCACCCTCTTCTTCGCCGGCGCCGCCCTCGCCAAGTGCACCCTGACCGTGAAGTTCAAGAACAACGACAGCCACACCCTCGTGGTGCTCGGCTCCGAGAGCCAGGTCCGCGTCAACGGCGGCACCTGGTCGAAGATGAACTTCAACAACGTCACCGTCGCCCCCGGCGCGACCGGCACCTCGAGCTGGACCACCAACATGTCCTGCGGCGGCCACGCCAAGCGCGACTTCCGCATCAAGTTCGAGGACAAGGGCAACAACGTCATCTACTCGAACACCAACAAGAACGACATCGACATCTACGACGGCCAGACCCTCACCTGGGCCCTCAAGAACGACTGAGGTTTCGGGTACTTATGGGCCTCCGACCATGGCAGCACGAAGCCAGGCGGAGGCCCATTCGGCCAGGTCACTCCGGACCCTGACGGACCCGTCTGGACCACTTCGGGCGCGGTCGTGTGCGCGGCGAGTGCGCGTCCCCAGGGCTCACCAATCGCGACATCTCGAGCCCCCTGTCTGGGGCCATCGGTGGGGGGTCAGGCGCAGGGTGCCAATATCAGTGGCGCCTGACACCTGTGGGGTCACCCTGCGCAGGCGAGGGCTTGTGCCCCACCCCCCAGACCACAGGGTCACGTCCACGCAAGTGGTGTACGAGCTTCACCACGTCATCTCCGCCTACACCGCCTGTCAAGGACCGGCCAACGGGAACGCCTGGGACCGCCTCAAAGGGAACGCCGCCTTCCGCTCCCCGGCAGGCCTTCGATCCGCGTGGAGCCCCGAGCAGCCAGGACCGCCTCAATGGGAACGCGGGGGTCAGCCGGCGGTCCGGTACGAGCGGCCTTCAAGGGTGAGCAGGTGGCTGTGGTGCAGCAGGCGGTCCATGGCGGCCGAGGCGAGCAGGGCGTCGCCAAAGAGCGGGTACCATTCCTCGACGGCCCGGTTGGAGGTGATCACGGTCGAGGTCCGCTCGTAGCGCTGGCGGATGACTTCGTAGAGGTCCATTGGCTCGTCGTGCTGGAGGGGTCGCAGGCCCAGGTCGTCGAGGATGAGGAGGTCGGGCGTGGTGAACTGGAGGAGCTTGCGGTCGTAGCTGCCGTCAGCTCGCGCGGCGCGCAGCGCGGTGAAGAGCTGGTGGGCCGTGGTGTAGAGGACTCGCCGCCCAGCGAGGCAGGCACGGTGGCCGATGGCCTGCGCAACGTGGCTCTTGCCGACGCCCGCCGGGCCGACCAGCAAGATGTTCGTGTGGCTGTCGAGGAACCGGCCCGTGCACAGGTCGAGGATCTTCGCTTTGGGGAGCGTCGGGTTGAAGGCGAAGTTGAAGTCTTCGATGGTCCGCTGGTGCTCGAAGCGCGCCCGGCCCAGCCGTAGCTGGGTCTGCTTGGACTCCCGACGCTCCAGCTCGTCGGTGAGCAGGCGCAGCAGGAACTCGACGTGGCTGAGATCGCCATCAAGGGCCTGGCGGAGGCGAAGGTCGAGGCTCTGCAGGATGCCAGACATACGCAACTTCTTGAGAACAGGGATGATTTCGTCAGTGGGGCTCATGGGTGGTCTCCGTGAAGCGGGCCAGGAGTTCTTCGGCGGAGCGGGCGAAGCGAGGCTGGAGCAGCTCGCCATGGGCGGGCTCGACGAAGGTGGGCAGGGGCTCGAGATCGAGGGCGTCGCGCAGGATGCGCTTGATGCCCTGGTAGGTGTAGTTGCCGAAGGCGTGGGCGCGCAGGACGGTGGCGCGGGCCCGATGGGCTGGGAAGCTCTCGAGGTGGGTGACGATGGCCTGGACGTCGCGCAGCTTGCTGAGGACGTCGTCGCTCTCGAAGACGGCGCGGACGTAGCGGCCGACGTCTTCGCCGAGGAGGTTGGCGCGGTCTTGCCAGTAGCTCTCCTCGCGGAAGCGCAGGTCCCGGCGGCCCTCGGGCAGGTGGTGCTCGTTGGTGCTGCGGCGGCCAGGGCCCCGGCGTTCGTGGGTGGCGACGCGGGTGTCGTCGGCGTAGAGCTCGACGGCGACGGCGGTCGCGCGGACCCACACACGACGGCCGATGAGGCGCCAGGGCGCGGAGTAGAGCCGGCCCTCGAACTCGACGTGGCTGTCGGCGTGCACCGTGGCGGGCTTCCAGCGCACGGCCTGGAACGAGAGCGGGGGCAGAGGCAGCAGTCGGGCACGCTCCTCGCCCTCAAAGTGCGCCAGCGGGGCCTGGCCGGTGGCGGCATGACGCCGGGTGCCGGCCGTGCGCAGCACCCAGTCGCACAGCGCCGCGTTCGCTGGCGCCAGCTCTTCGTGCTCACAGGTGGCCATGAAGTTGCGCTTCACGTAGCGCACCGCTGACTCCACCTTGCCCTTCTTCTCCGGGGCACGCACCGGCGCTGGATCGACCTTGAACCCGAAGAACCGGGCCAGCTCGCGATAGCTGCGGTTGAGGCCCAGCAGGTGGCGGTCGTCGGCGCCGAACGCGGCGCGCACGACGGCCGCCTTGAGGTTGTCGGGCACCACGACGCGGGGCACGCCGCCGAAGAACCGGAAGGCCTCGGCATGCAGCTCAAGCCACGTCGATGTGGACTGGTCGAAGACCAGGCGGGCGAACAGATGTCGGCTGAAGCCCAGGACCATCACGAAGACCCAGGCCTTGCGCACCCGCCCGCTCTGCGGATCGAAGAGCTGACCGACGTAGCCGAAGTCGACCTGAGCGACCTCGCCGGGAGCCGTATCTACGGGCAGCGCCACATCTTCTGGCTCCACCCCACGGGCGCGCCGCAGCCGGGCGTAGGCGCGGCGAACGGCTGAGTAGCTGGCGGCGAAGTCGGCCTCTGTGCGCTTGAGCTTGTCCCAGACAGCCTTGGCCTCGACGCCATCCTGGAAGGCCTGTTCGAGGGTCGGCATCCAGTCATCCACGCTGGTCCTCAACGCCCGAGGCGTGGGCGGCGGATGGGCAACCTCGACCGCAGCACGCAGAGTCGAGAGCTCGGGGAGAGCGTCGGGCTCCCCCGCCAGCAGCCCCGCCCCCTCCAGCGCCCGGCGGTACTTCAGCTCCGTCTTCGGGCTCATCGCCAGCAGCCGCGCCACCTCCCGGCTGCCGGTCCCCATCCTCGCCAGCCGAACCAGTTCCTGCAGTCGATGCATGTCCGTCCTCGCTGCGCCCATGGACAGCCTCCAGCCCCACATTGGTGGCCGGAGCTTGCTCTGGAGGCGCCGAGGGGAACAGGACGGCGTTCCCATTCACCCGGTCCTGGGCGTTCCCGTTCAGGCGGTCACGCGCGTTCCCTTTCAGGCGACTCCGCGTGTACCCATAGCCCGGTCTTCAGCAACCGCCTCCGCCGCCAATCGGCGGGGCGCCTCCGCGTCCGCGACCACGCTCCCTGACGCTGTGCCCTGCACCGCCTCCAGGTTCATGTAGCGCCGCGCTTCAATCCACTCATCGTTCTGCTCGGCCAGCACCATCCCGACCAGTCGCAACAGCGCGAATCTGCTCGGGAAGATCCCGACCACGTCGGTCCTCCGTCTCACCTCCTTGTTGAGCCGCTCCTGGGGGTTGTTCGACCAGATCTGCTTCCACACGGTCGTCGGGTGCTGGGTGAAGGCCAGCAGGTCCTCGCGTGCCTCGGCGAGGTAGTCGGCGACGTCCGGGAAGCGGCCCTCGAGCTGCGTGACGACCCGGCTGAACTGGGTCCCGACCTCGGCCGCGTCCGGCTGCTGGAAGATGGTCCGCACCGCCGTCGCGACGAAGCTCTGCGCCTTCTTGGGCACCTTCGTGAGCAGGTTGCGCATGAAGTGCGTGCGGCACCGCTGCCAGCTCGCCGACGGCACCGCCGCCCGGATGGCCTTCACCAGGCCACTGTGGGCGTCCGAGGTCACCAGGCGCACGCCCCCCAGCCCGCGGGCGACCAGGCCGCGCAGGAAGGCGAGCCAGCCGGCGCCGTCCTCCGTCGTCGTGGTGTCGAGCCCGAGGATCTCGCGTTTGCCTTCCTGGTTGACGCCGACCGCGAGCAAAGCCGCGACGCTGACCACCCGACCCTCCTCCCTGCACTTGATCTCCAGTGCGTCGACCCAGACGAACGGGTAGGTCCCCGAGAGCGGACGCTCCCGGAAGACTTTGACCTCTTCGTCCAATGATTCCGAGAGTTTGGAGACCTGCGACTTGGAGATGCCCTCGACGCCGAGAGCCTTGACGAGCTTGTCTACGCGCCTGGTCGACACCCCCAGCACGTACGACTCGGCGATGACGCTCATCAACGCGCGCTCGGCCCGCCGGCGGCGTTCCAGCAGCCAGTCGGGGAAGTAGCTCCCCGAACGCAGCTTGGGAATGGCGAGCTCGATGGTGCCCGCCCGCGTGTCCCAGGGGCGGATGCGGTAGCCGTTGCGCTGGTTGACGCGCGCCGGCGACCGCTCGCCGTGGGCTGCGCCGCACAGCGCATCGACCTGGGCGCCCATGAGCGACTCCGTGACGTTCTTGAGGAGCTCGGCGACCAGGTCGTCAGGCGTCTCCTCGATCAGCTTGCCCAACAGGGCCTTTCCATCCATCTTCATGTCGACCACCGTTTCTGGCCTCGGCCAGATCGTCTTTGTGTTTGGCGACTTGAAGATGACGCGGTGGTCCCTCTTCTTCCAGGCCCCGAGCGCCCGCGGCTGATGCCGAGGCTGGTGCCGGGGTCAGGTCAGGGCTCGTACACCACGTAGGTGGACTCTACCGTGTTTTTCTTCGATGCCGGCCTGGACTTCCCCGCGGAAGGAAGCCTGTATGTCCTCACCATGACGACCACGCAACACCTTGAAAGCGCAGGAGAAAACAGGATGAGGACGCTCCGCTTCGGCATCGAGATCGAGACCATCGGCCAGACCCGCGAGCGCGTGGCGCAGGCCATCCAGCAGGTGGTCGGCGGCACGGTCCAGCACGTCGGCACGCCCTTCTGCTACGACCCCTGGCAGGTCACCGACGCCCGCGGCCGGGTCTGGAAGGTCATGGCCGATGCCAGCCTCAGCGCCGCCAAGCACCTGCAGGCCGAGGTCGTCAGCCCCATCCTGACCTACGAGGACGTCGAGGAGCTGCAGCAGGTCGTCCGGGCGGTCCGCGGCGCCCGCGCCAAGGTCGACGCCTCCTGCGGGATCCACATCCACGTCGACGCCGCCCGCTTCGACGCCCGCGGGCTGCGCAGCCTCGTCAAGATCGTCAACAAGCAGGAGCGGCTCATCGAGCACGCCCTGGGGATCAGCGCCGCCCGCCGCGCCCGCTGGTGCCGGGGCATCGACCAGGCCTTCCTCGACAAGATCGAGAAGCAGCGCCCGCGCGACCTCCAGGAGATGAACCGCGCCTGGTACGGCTACCACAACACCGCGCCGACCCACTACGACAGCAGCCGCTACCACGGCGTGAACCTCCACAACGTGTGGTTCCGGGGCACGGTCGAGTACCGCTGGTTCGACGCGACGCTCCACGCCGGCAAGGTCAAGGCCTACCTCCAGTTCGCCCTGGCCCTCAGCGCCAAGGCGATCCGGGCGCGGGCCAGCAGCAGCAAGCGGCGCGACTTCAACCCCGACACCGCCCGCTACGACTTCCGCGTGTTCATGCTGCACCTCGGGCTCATCGGGGACGAGTTCAAGACCGCGCGCCTGCACCTGATGGCCAACCTCAACGGGTCGGCCGCCTGGAAGCACGGGCGCCCGGAGCAGCGGCCCGCCGCGGACCCGGCGCCGGCGCTGCAGGCGGCGCAGGCGTGAGGGAGGGGACGACGATGAAGCGGACGCTCTACTTCGCCTACGGCTCGAACCTCGACGGCGCCCAGATGCGCCGACGTTGCCCGACGTCCGCGCCGGCCGGCCCGGCGATGCTGGAGGGCTGGCGCCTTGCCTTCGGCGGACACAGCCGCACGTGGGGCGGCCCGGTGGCCACCCTGGTCAAGGACCCGGAGGAGTGGGTCGACGGGCTGCTGTACGCGCTGACGTCCGACGAGCTCGCCGTCCTCGACCGCTGCGAAGGCCACCCGCTCTGCTACCAGCGCAAGCTGCTGCTGGTCTCGGACGACAGCAACCGGCGTCGCCGGGCCCATGTCTACGTCCTGCCCGTCGACGAGGAGGCGCCGCCAGCGCCCGGCTATCTCGGCGTGCTCTTGCGGGCCTACCGGCGCCTCGGCTTCGACAACGAGCCGCTGGCCGCCGCCGCGGGAGGTGTGCGATGAGCAAGGGGACGAACGGCAACGCCCGGGTGTTCGTCTACGGGACGCTGCTCTCCGGCGAGGCGAACCACCGGCTGCTGGCCGACGCCGAGCTCGTTGGCGTGGCGCGCACCAAGCCCGACTTCGACCTGGTCAGCCTCGGCGCCTTCCCCGCGATGGTCCCTGGCGGCGGGACCGCCATCGCGGGCGAGGTCTACGAGGTGGACCCCGACACGCTGGATGCCCTCGATCGCCTCGAGGGCCACCCGCGCTTCTACCGGCGCCGCGCCGTCCGTCTCGACGATGGTGGCGAGGTGCTGGCGTACCTTCTGACCCCGGACCAGGTGCGCGGACGACCGCGCATCACCAGCGGCGACTGGCGCCGCGCACGAAAGGAGAGGTGGACATGAGAATCCGCATGATGAGCGACGGGCGCGTCTTCCAGGGCACGGCCAAGCAGATCGTCGAGGCGATGAAGTACATCGCCTTCGGCCAGGAGCAGCGCAGCCTCGGCGAGTACATCGACTGGCTCGTCGACCAGGTCCAGCGCCTGGAATCGACCGACCTGAAGGTCGAGGGCGACACCGACGAGGAGAAAGCGGCGTCGCTGGTTCAGGCGATGCTGGGCTCGGGGCTCGCCGAGAAGATGTAGCCGTCAGCGGACGCGCGGAGCGAGGAGGGCCAGCGCCACCACTGCCACCAGGGCGAGCGCCGCGCTCGTCACGAAGGCCGACGCGCTTCCGGCGTACTTCCAGATCGCGCCGAACAGCACGCTCGCGGCGAGGCCGCCGAGGCCGACCGTCAGATGGTACCAGCCGAACCCGGTCCCTCGGCTCGCCGCCGGGACGAGTTCGGCCACCAGCGCCCGCTCGGCGCCCTCCGTCAGCCCGTGGTAGAGCCCGTACGCGATGAACAACCCCCAGACGGCCGACTGCGTCTCAGCGAACGCGAAGCCGAAATAGACTGCTGCGTAGACGATCCAGCCGGCCGCGATGAGCCGCCGGCGGCCGAACACGTCTGCGAGCCTCCCGCCGGGAACCGACGCCGCTGACTTGACGACGTGCAGCCCCATCCACAGGAGCGGCAGGCTCGTCAGCGACGCCCGTGACTCGCTCGCCTTGAGCAGCAGGAACACGTCGCTCGCGTTGCCCAGCGTGAAGAGCCCGACCGGCACCAGCACGCGGAGCAAGCCTCCCGGCGGTAGCGGCCGCTCGGTCGGGTGCGGAGACGGCGCCGACACGCCTCCTTGGGGCTTCGCTTCTCGGACGACGGTAGGGATCGCGACGACGGCGAGACCACCGGGGACCGCGGAGAGCCAGAACAGCGTGCGGAGATCCTGCGTCCACAGCGTCAGCACGGCGAAGGCGATGAGCGGCCCGAGAACCGCGCCGGCATGGTCCATCGCTCGATGAAGCCCGAAGGCCGCGCCGCGCTGCCCCGCAGGGACGGAAGCGGCGAGCAGGGCGTCGCGTGGGCTCGATCGCAGGCCCTTGCCGGTGCGATCGACTACGCGGACGGCCAGGACGTGCCATGCCGTCCCGGCGATGGCGACGAGGGGCCGGCTCACCGTCGAGAGCGTGTACCCCGCCAGCACGAACGGGCGCCGGCGGCCCGACCGGTCCGACCATCGGCCCGAGACGAGCTTGAGCACGCTGGCCACGGCGTCGGCCGCACCCTCGATCCAGCCGAGCGCGAGCGGTCCCGCGCCGAGCACCGTCGTCAAGAAGACCGGCAGAAGCGGGATGACCATCTCGCTCGCGGTGTCCGTGAGCAGGCTGACCACGCCGAGGGCGACGACGTTCGGGGTGAGCCACCCTTGGCTTCCGGGCGTGACTTCGCCGCGGCCGAGCGTGTCCCCTGCGCGCTCGCCTCGCCGTCCCGTCATGGCGCACCAGACCACGTCGCGCCGGTGCAAGACCAAGCTGGACCGTGTGCGTCTGTCCGCTTCCTGGCCTCGGTCGTGCGCCGAAGATCGAGGCGGACCGACGCGGCGTTGCTTGACATCATGCGGACATTCTACTATCACGCGTCGTAGTTGATGTCCGCCAACCCGCGGAGGACCGTACGAGATGAAAGGCATCCGCATCCGCCCCGACCACGAAGGCCTGCGAGCATCGCTCTTCGACCTCGAAGCCGACGTCATGGAGGTCGTGTGGTCGGAGGGCTGGAGCGCGTTCTCGGTGGCGGATGTGCATGCGCGACTCGAGCGCGATCGCGAGATCGCCTACACGACCGTCATGACGACCATCAGCCGACTCCACGACAAGGGCCTGCTCGATCGGGAGCGTGACGGCAAGCGGTACCTCTACCAGCCGGTCATGGACAGGGACGAGTTTCTGCGGTCGATGGCCCGGGAGGTCCTCGGGACGTTGTTCGATGCCGGGTTGGAGGGCGCCGAGGCGCTGCTGTTGGAAAGAGTCGCCGAAGCGGAGGGCGCCGATCTGGACCGCTTGGAGGCGCTCATCCGGGCCCGGCGGAAGGAACTCGATTCGTGAGCGAGCTCCTGGCCTCGATCCTGGGCGCGGGACTGGTCTTCGGCCTCGCAGTTCCCCTCGCGACGCTCGCCGCGAAGGTGATCCTCATGGCGCGGTGGCGACGCGACCCGGACCCGCGCAGGCACGGCTCTCTGCTGACCTTCCTCCTCCTCGTATTGCCCAGCCTCGGTGCGATCGTCTGGTTCGTCTCGGCGGCCCTGCACATCTCCGAACCCGGCGGGTCCCATGGGGTGTGCACCCTCGATCATGCCGGGGCCACGGCCTGCGTCGACGCGCTCCTCTTCGCCCTGCTGCTCTCGGGGCTCATGGCCACAGCGCTGACACGGGGGTGGTGGCGGATCGCGTCTCGAGTGGGTAACCACGGTCGCCGGCTGGCACCGACGGCCCCCGAGACCCTCCGACTCGATCGGATCTGTGAGGCGCATCCCCGGCTCCGGGACTTACGCCCCCGCATATTCGTCCTCGAAGGCAGCGAGCACGGGATCTGCACGCGCGGGCTGCTCCGACCCGTCATCGAGGTCGACGGCAGCTTGCTGTCGAGGCTGAACGACAGCGCGGTCACCGCTGCGCTTCTGCATGAAGCCGAGCACTACGGGGATCGCGACCCCCTTCGCTATCTCGTCGCGTCGGTGAGCGTCGCCCTGAACCCATGCGGGTTCATGCTTCGCCGCGAGCTCCTGCGGTGGCGGGCTGCGCGCGAGGTGGTCTGCGACGAGTGGGCCGTGCGGCGCCTCGCCGATCCGCTGTCGCTCGCCGAGGCCCTGGTGGCCGTAGCCAGGCTTGATCACCCCGCCCGCGCGTTCGCAGCAGGTCTCGGCGGCCCCGACTCGGGTCTGCTGCGTCTGCGCGTGCATCTGCTGCTCGACTACGCCAGCCGACCGCCCGGCCGTCCCTCGATCGCGCCCGCGTGGTTCGGTCTGGGCGCCGCGCTTGGCGTGCTGACGCTCCCCCATTTTCTCGGCGCATGGCCGCTCGATCTCGCCCATCTGGCCGTCGAGCGGGCCCTTGCGGCGCTCGGCCTGATCTAAGACGGAGGCCTCAGTGAAACCCCGCCGAACAGGTACGCGCAAATCTACGATTGCCGATAGTATTTCAGCGCTGGCCGTAGGCCTCGTCTTCCTCTGCTCCGCAACGGCCTGGGCTCAAGAGAAGGCACCGCCCACGCTCACGCTGGAGCAGGCCGTGGCGACCGCGTTCCGGAGCAGCCCCAGGCTCCGTGCCGAGCGCGCGCGCGTCCTGGAGGTGGAGGGCCGCGTCGTGGGCGCCGAGGTCTATCCGTTCAACCCCGAACTCGAGGTGCTGGGCGCCGCGCGCGTCGGGCGCGACGACACCACCGGCGACTTCGAGGTGGGTGTCTCTCAGGAGATCGAGCTCGCCGGCCAGCGCGGCAAGAGGGTGGCGACCGCCCGAGCCGAGCTCGATGCGGCGCGCTCGGACCGGCTTCGGTTCGAGAGGCTCCTGTCGGCCGAGGTCCACCTCGTCTTTATCGACGCGCTCGAGGCTCGGGAGATGCTTGCGGTCGCGCGAGCGGAGGCCGAGCTGGCCACTCAGCTTCTGGATCTCGCGAGACGCCGGCTGGAGGCCGGCGCCGGCACCCAACTCGACGTGAACGTCGCGTCCGCGGAGCTCGGGCGCGCGGAGCAGGCGGTCGGAGCCGTCACCGGCGAGTACGCCGCAGCTCGCGCGGCTCTTGCCGAGGTCCTGGGCTTGTCCGCCGCCACGCTGCCGTTGCCGGAGGGTGGCCTCGAACCAGGGGACGGTGCGCTGCCGCCCATCGACGAGCTGCTGGTCGCCGCCGAGGCGAACCGCGCTGACCTACGGGCCCTCCAGGACATCGAGCGAACGGCGCGGGCACGCGTCGAGCTCGCTCGCGCCGAGGCCTGGCCCAACCTCCGGGTCGGGTTGTTCGCCGGGCGCGAGGCCAACGTCGACACGCTCGTGGGCGCGGGGATCTCCATTCCCCTGCCCGTCTTCCAGCGCAACCAGGGGGCCATCGCGGAGGCCGAGGCCACGACGATACGTGTGACGGCAGAGCGCGACGCCGTGCGGCTGTCCGCGGTCCGCGAGGTGGTCACCGCCTACGAGCGACACAAGGCCGGCGTGGCTTCCCTTTCGGGCCTCGAGCAGCGTGTTCTCGGAACGACCGAGGAGAACCTCGAGCTGCTGCGCAAGGCCTTCGAGGCGGGCAAAACGGGCTGGACCGACGTCCTTGTCATGCGGCGCGCGCTGTTCGACGCCCGCCGGGCGCTGGTCGAGACCAGCGCGCTGGTTCGACGAGCTCGGGTGCGCATCGACATCGCCGCCGGGCGAATGCCCCTCCCTGCAGGCGGAAACACGGAGTGATCCTCATGAAAAGGCTTGCACAACGGCTCACGGTCCTGCTGTCCTGTGTCGCGCTCGCGACGCTCGCCGGCTGCTCGAAGAAGGGCGCTCCCGGCCGCGGGGCCGCAGAGGAGCGCGGCACGCACGCGGACGAGGACGAGCACGGACACGCCGAGAAGGGCGGCGCGGGAAGGGGCGAGTCCGGCCACGCCAAGCACGAGGAGACGGGCGGGCGCCAAGGACACGACGAGCACAAGGGACACGACGAGCACGAAGAAGGCGTCGTGGAGCTGTCGGAAGAGGCCGCCGCGCAGGCGAAAATACGAACCGCACCCGTGGAGGAGCGCGGCGTTCCCTTTGTGCTGCGGACCACGGCGCGCGTGGACTACGACGAGCGGCGCCTTGCCCATGTCAGCCCCCGGATCCCCGGCCGGGTGGCCCGCGTCGACGCCGAGCTCGGCGCGGACGTGAAGGCGGGGCAGGCGCTCGCGACCCTCGACAGCATCGAGCTCGGCGCCGCCAAGGCCGACTACCTCGCAGCCCGGGCCGAGGAGTCGCTCGCCCGAAAGACCCGTGACCGCGAGGATCGCCTCTTCGAAGAGAAGATCACGTCGGAGCAGTCGGCGCTCGAGGCGCGGACCGCCCACGAGAAGGCGCTCGTCCACCTCCGCTCGGGCGAGGAGAAGCTGCGCCTGCTCGGTCTGTCCAAGCAGGAGATTGCCCAGGTGCGCTACGGCGACCCCAAGGCGGCGACGTTTTCTCTCGTGGCGCCGATGGACGGGCGAATCGTCGACAAGCACCTCGTGGCCGGCGAGCTGGTGACCCCGGAGGAGAAGGTCTTCACGGTCGCCGATCTGAGCCACCTCTGGATCTGGATCGACGTCTACGAACGCGACCTCTCTCGCGTCCACAAGGACGACACCGTCGCGGTCGTCACCCAGGCGTGGCCGGGCCGGACATTCGAGGGACACGTCACGTACATCGGCGACCGCGTGGACCCGGACACCCGAGCAGCGCGGGCGCGCATCGACATCCCCAATCCCGAGGGGGCGCTCAAGCCGGGGATGTTCGCCGAGGTCGTGCTGACCGACCCACACGGCATCGACGCGGAGCGCAAGGCGCTCGCCGTGCCCCCGTCGGCCGTGCTCCGCGACGGAGATCGGACGATCGCGTTCGTGCAGGAGGGCGAGCGCAGGTACGAACGCCGCACGTTGCGTATCGGCGCGCGCACCGAGGAGCTCGTCGAGGTCACCGAAGGGCTCGCCGCCGGTGATCGCGTCGTCGTAGAGGGCGCGTTCCTGCTCAAGTCCGAGGCCGCCAAAGAAGAGATGGGCGGCGGGCACAGCCACTAACGGAGGCCTCGGATGATCCAGCGCATCATCGACTTCTCGATCGACAACCGGCTGCTCGTCGTCATGGGCTGGCTGCTGGTCATCGCGATCGGCGTCCGCTCGCTGGGCGAGCTCCCGATCGACGCCGTCCCGGACGTGACCAATGTCCAGGTTCAGATCCTCACCAACAGCCCCGGTCTGGCGCCGGAGGAGGTCGAGAAGTTCGTCACCTTCCCGGTGGAGACCGCGATGAGCGGGCTACCCCGAATCGAGGAGATCCGCTCGGTCTCCAAGTTCGGGCTGTCGGTCGTTACGGTCGTCTTCGAGGAGGGCGCCGACATCTACTGGGCGCGCCAGCTCGTGGGCGAACGCCTGTCGGCGGCCCGGGAGAACATCCCCGCGGGATACGGCGAGCCGGAGATGGGCCCGATCTCTACGGGCCTGGGCGAGATCTACCAGTTCGAGGTCCGCGGCGAGCCCATGTGTCCGCCGGGGGAACCGGACACCGACTCCTGCTACACCCCCATGGAGCTGCGCACCATTCTCGACTGGTACGTCAACTACCAGCTCCGCTCGGTCCCCGGCATCGTCGAGGTCAACTCCTTCGGCGGCGAGCTCAAGACCTATCAGGTGACCATCGACCCCGCTCAGCTCGTCGCCTACGGGCTCACGACGGGCGACGTGTTGGAGGCGCTCGAGCACAACAACCGCAACGTCGGCGGCGGATACATCGCTCATCAGGGCGAGCAGTACCTGATCCGCGGCGAGGGCCTCGTCGAGAGGGTCGAGGACTTGAACAACATCGTCCTGACGGCCGATCGAGAGGGCACGCCCGTTCACGTTCATGACATCGGCACGGTCGAGTTTGCGCCGATGATCCGCCAGGGAGCGGTTACGCGCGACGGCCGCGGCGAAGCGGTCGTCGGCATCGTGATGATGCTCATGGGCGAGAACGCCCGGGCAGTCGTCGCCAGGGTCAAGGACAAGATCGCGCAGATCGAGAAGACGCTCCCGAAGGGCGTCCACATCGACACGTTCTACGACCGGACGGAGCTGGTCGACAAGACGATCCACACGGTCGCCAAGAACCTGATCGAGGGCGGCCTCCTCGTGGTCCTCGTTCTCCTGCTGCTCCTCGGGAACGTCCGCGGCGGCCTCATCGTGGCCTCCGCGATCCCGTTGTCCATGCTTGTGGCGTTCACGGCGATGAAGTTCGCTGGGCTGTCGGGCAATCTGATGAGCCTCGGCGCCATCGACTTCGGGCTCATCGTCGATGGGTCCGTGGTGATGATCGAGAACATCGTGCGCGTCCTGCACCACCGCCGTCATGAGACGGGAGTGACGCATGCCGAGAAGGTCCGCGCCGCGGCGCACGAGGTCGCTCGACCGGTCGTCTTCGCGGTGGGGATCATCATGATCGTCTACCTGCCAATCCTCGGGCTGACCGGCGTCGAGGGGAAGATGTTCGGGCCGATGGCGCTCACGGTCGTCTTTGCGCTGGCCGGCTCTCTCGTCTGCGCCCTCACCCTGATGCCGGTGCTTGCGACGATCTTCCTCAAGAAGGTGTCCGAGAAGGAGCCGCTCCTGTTCCGCCTGGCCAAGCGCGTCTACACCCCCTTGCTCGGCGCCACGCTCCGGCATCGGATCGCGACCCTGGCGACGGCGCTGGCCCTGTTCGCGGGAAGCCTCGCGCTCATCCCCTTCCTCGGAGCCGAGTTCATTCCGCGCCTCGACGAAGGATCCATCGCGATGCAGATCTGGCGGATTCCGAGCATCTCGCTCGAGCAGTCGAACGAGATCAGCACCATCGCCGAGAGCGTCCTCGTCAAGGAGTTCCCCCCGGAGGTCGACACGGTCGTGTCACGGACCGGGCGCGCCGAGATCGCCACCGACCCCATGGGCGTCGAGATCAGCGACACCTTCATCATCCTGAAGCCAAAGGAGCAGTGGCGCTTCGAGACCAAGGAGGCGCTCGTCGAGGCGATCGACCGGGCCATGAAGAAGCACGTCCCGGCCGCGATCTTCAGCTACTCGCAGCCCATCGAGCTGCGGGTGCAGGAGCTGATCTCCGGGGTCCGGTCCGACGTGGCGGTACACCTGTACGGCGACGATCTGACGCTGCTCAAGGAGAAGGCGGACGAGATCGCGCGTGTGCTGCAGCGGGTCCAGGGTGCGGCGGACGTGAAGGCAGAGCAGACGCAGGGCCTGCCGATGATGCGGGTTCGGATCGATCGGGACGCGATCGCGCGGTACGGCATCAACGCGGAGCGCGTGCTGGATGTGGTCGAGACCGTGGGCGGCAAGTCGGCGGGCACCGTGCTCGAGGGTCAGAAGCGCTTCACGCTCCAAGCGCGATTCAGCCCCAGCGTCCGCGCCGACCTCGACCGGATCCGGGACCTGCGCGTGGCGGCACCATCGCCGAACGGCGGACCGCCACGCCAGATCCCGCTCTCGCAGCTCGCGAGCATCACCGTCGAGGACGGGCCGGCGCAGATCAGCCGTGATCGGATCAGCCGTCGCATCAACGTCGAGGCCAACGTGCGCGGGCGCGATCTGGCCTCGTTCGTCGCCGAGGCGCAGTCGGCCATCGACCGGGACGTACAGCTCCCGCCCGGATGGACGCTGGAGTGGGGGGGGCAGTTCGAGAATCTCCAGGCAGCCTCCGAGCGCCTGTCGGTGCTCGTCCCGTTGGCTCTGCTGCTCATCTTCGTCCTGCTCTACTCGACGTTCAACTCCACGCGCCTCGCGCTCATCATCTACATGAACGTGCCCATGGCGATCACGGGCGGCCTCGCGGCGCTGGCTCTGCGGGGCTACCCGTTCTCGATCTCGGCGGGCGTCGGCTTCATCGCGCTCTTCGGCGTCGCGGTGCTCAACGGCGTGGTCCTCATCTCCTATGTCATCCAACGCAGGAGCGAGGGCCTGTCCGCCGAGGAGGCCGCACGCGAAGGCGCCGCGACACGGCTGCGCCCGGTGCTGATGACCGCCTTCGTCGCGTCGCTGGGCTTCATCCCGATGGCCCTGGCGACGAGCGCGGGCGGCGAGGTCCAGCGACCTCTGGCCACGGTCGTCATCGGCGGACTCGTGACCTCCACGCTGCTGACGCTGCTCGTCTTGCCCACCGTCTACGCGTGGCTGGGTCGGGGCCGACCCGAGGTGGAGATCTAGCCTTTGCTCGGAAACCAGACCCGCGGAGACAGACCCATGAGAGAGATCAAGGCCATCATTCAGCCGTTCATGCTCCAGCACGTGCTGGATGCACTGGCGACCATCGAGGGGTTGCCTGGAGTGACGGTCTCGGAGGTGTTGGGGTGGGGCAAGAGCCGAGCCGCCAATGTGCAGCACCCCGTCCGCGAGTCCGGGCACGCGTTCGCCCGCAAGTGCAAGGTGGAGATCGTGGTGCCGGACATCCTGATCGATCAGGTCGTGGAGGCTGTGGTGCGCGCCGCTCGAACCGGAAAGCCAGGGGACGGCAAGGTGTTCGTCCACGAGTTGGACGACGCCGTCAAGATCCGGAGCGGCGAGCGCGGCGAGGCGGCGATCTGAGCATCGGAGGCGCGCGATGACGGGCAGCGATCACGAGCACGGCTCGGTGCGCGCCGGCGAACACGGCGGGACGCGCTACAAGCGCCGGCTCTTGCTGTCCCTGGCGATCGTCGGCGCCTACTCCGTCGTCGAGGTGGTCGGAGGCCTGCTGACGAACTCCCTCGCGCTGCTCTCGGACGCAGGACACATGCTGACCGACGTCATCGGTCTCGGGATGGCCGCGGCTGCCATACACGCCGTCGGCCGGGCCCGCCGGGATGCGCGCCACACCTTCGGCCTCTACCGCCTGGAGATCCTCGCCGCGCTGGCGAACGCCGCACTCCTGTTCAGCGTGGCACTGTACATTGTGTACGAGGCGTGGCAGCGGTTCAGCGATCCGCCAGAAGTGATGAGCCTGCCGATGCTGCTCATCGCGTTCGTTGGGCTGCTGGTCAACGTGGGCGTCCTTCTCTTGCTTCGAAAGGGAGCCGTCGAGAGCATCAACGTCGAAGGGGCCTACCTCGAGGTGCTGGCCGATCTCTTCGGCTCCATCGGAGTCATTGTCGCCGCGGTCGTCATGCAGGCCACTGCGTTCCGCCTCGTCGACCCGATCTTCGGCGTGGCGATCGGCGTGATGGCGCTCCCTCGCACATGGAGGCTCGGCAGGAAGGCCGTCCGCATTCTCCTCGAGGCGGCAACCCCGTCCATGGACCTCGACGCGATCCAGTCGGCGCTCGAAGGCATCGAGGGCGTGGTGGCGGTCCACGACCTCCATGTGTGGACGTTGACCTCCGGCATGGAGGTCGGCTCGGTGCACCTGCGCGTGGCCGACGACTCACGCTTCGCCGACGTGCTGAAGGAAGCCCGGACCATCCTGAGGGAGCGCTTCCATATCGACCATCCGACCGTCCAGATCGAGCCCGCGTCAGGTTCCTGCGAGCCCTGCACAGCGCGCGGCAACTCCGGAGACGAGACCGAGCAATGAAGCCGGACGATGTGCCTCGGTACTACGACCGTGCTGCTCGCCGCCACGATCGCAGGCTTACGTTCTGGATCGGCGAGGTGCCTCGCATCGACCCCTTGCGGGAGCGCGCGCTCGGTCTCCTTCATGTGCTGCAGGCGAGGTGGGAGCGCGGGGGCAGGCCGTGCCAGGCGATCGTCTCGCGGATTCCCAGCAGCAGCACTGCCTCCACGAAGTGGGCATCGCCTTGCTGGGGAGAAAAGAAGATGCCCTCCAAGAGACCGGCGCCGACGCCGAGACCATCGAGCGTACCGAGCACCGGGTGCACCGCTCTGTCGGCGGGACCTTCCTCGCGCTCGCGATCTACGTGCGCTCCAGGCGGGCTGGACGCTCTGGACCGCCGACGTTCCTCTTCTTACCGCGGAGCAAACTACGACTGACAGCCGGAGTTCCGTTGGGTACAAGCAGCTCTCGCCCTGCGAACGCTCGCGGGTGAGAGGAGAGCGCCCGTGCCCATGCTCCGATTTCCAGACCTCGTCCTCGGGGAGCTCGAGCGCGATGTACTGGACGTGCTCTGGACCGATGGCCCGCTGAACCCGGGTGCCGTGCACGAGCGCGTCGGTGCGCCGAGGGGGATCTCCGTCAACACCGTCTCGTCGGCCCTGAAGCGGCTTCACGAGAAGGGGCTGCTGGGGCGCGAGAAGGTGAGCCACGCGTACGTCTACCGCGCGATCGTCACCCGTGCGGAGCTCCAGCGCCAGCTCATCGACGGGATCGCCTCCCAGTTCGGCGAGGAGAGCGGTGCGGGGCTGCTTGCCGCGTTTGTTGATCTGGCCGAGGAGCGCGGTGAGGAGACCCTGCGTCGCCTCGAACAGATGATCGCGGCGCGGCTCGGCGAGGGGGGCGGATGATCGGTCTCGTCGAAGCCGGACTGCTCGCCGGTACTCTGCTCGCGGCCGCTACCTGGGTGGTCGTCGTCGTGTTCGCGCCGGGCGCGGCCGCGAACGACGGATCCGCGCCGATCGAGCGGCGTCTAATCGTGGCACGCGCGTGGCTCCTGGCCCCCTTCTGGGTGCCGGCCCTGCTGGTGCTCAGCGCCATGATCCCCGGGCTCGTCGGTGCCCTGGCCCAACACGGCGATCACTGCCTGGTCCATGGTGGGCACCACCATCACCTCTGCCTCCTGCATCCGCCGCACGCGGCGGACAACCTGGTCGCGTGGCTCCTTCCGGTGGGCCTCGTGGCGCCCGCATTCGTCCTCATCGGCTTCTGCATCCGCCGCACGGTCTCCGAGTGGCGGCTCGCCCGGGCGCTGGTGGCGACGAGCCGCCCGTCCGACCTCGGCAGGGACGTGCGCCTGCTCGATCAGGCCGAGCCTGTCGCCATGACCGTGGGCTGGTTTCGTCCGACCGTCCTCGTCAGCGAAGGCCTCCTCGGACGAGTCACCCGACGCGGGCTCGAGGTCGTGCTGGCGCACGAGCGCGCTCACATCGAGCGCGGCGACACGCGGCACGCGCTCGTCGACCGGCTGGCGGCGTCGTTGTATCCGCGCGCGGTCGCCGGGCCCCTCCTCGCTCGCATCACGCTGGCTCGCGAGCAGGCGTGCGACGCGCGGGCTGCTCGCACGGCCGGCGGCTCGCTGGCGGTGGCCCAGACCCTTGCCGAGATCCTGCGACTCGGCATGAAGGCGCCGGCCGTCGGTGTGTCCGTCGCCTCCGGTGCCGTGGAGTCGAGGGTCGCGTTCCTGCTGAGCCCGCCGCCTCGACAGCGCAGGTGGGCGGCTCTCCTCGGCGTCGTCGTGCTCGCCCTCGCGGCCGCCGGTACCGGCCCCGTACACACGGCCGTCGAGCGGCTCATCACCTTCCTCCTTCACTGACGGCAGGCGAGACCGGGAAACGAGAGGAGCGTCGTGTACCCAAAAACTCCGAGCATTGGTCGTCTTCTTGCCGTCGCCGCGCTGCTCGCCGTCCCCTGGCGCGCGGGCGCTCAGGAGAGCGCGTGGACAGCGGACGAAGCCGTTCGGCGCGCGCTCGCCAACCCGGAGGTCCAAGGCATCCTCGATGACCTTGACCCCTCGTGACGGACCACCTCGTCAGGCGGCGTCCCTTCGGAACGCCTCGTTGAACTCTGCCTCAATCGCCGCCGGGCTGCGAAGCCCATTGGCACCATGCAGCCTGCGGCTGTTGTAGAACTCGTGGATGTAGTCGCCGACATCGCGGCGCGCCGCCGGCACGGATGACCACACCCGGCCGCGGACGAGCTCCTGCTTGAGCGTACCGAAGAAGGACTCGGCGACCGCGTTGTCCCAGCAGTCGCCCGCGCGGCTCATGCTCTGGACGATGCCTGCGGCCCGGCAACTCTCGCCGTACGCGTGGCTCGCGTACTGGGCCCCGCGGTCGCTGTGCAGAATCAGGCCGGGGGCCGGCCTTCTCAGCACCATCGCTCGCCGCAGCGCCTCCAGGCAGAGCTCTGTGCGCATGTGCTCCGCGACCGCCCAGCCGACAACCTTGCGGCTGAAGAGGTCGATGACCGTCGCCAGATAGGCCCACCCACTCGACGTCCGCAGGTACGTCACATCGCTCACCCAGATCTTGTTCGGCTCTGGCGCCGTGAAGTCGCGCTGCAGCAGGTTCGGCGCTACAGGCCTCGAGTGCTTCGAGTCCGTCGTGGAGACCCGAAACCGCCGGCGCGGCACGCCGGCCAGGCCTTCCTCGCGCATGATTCGCGCCACGCGCTTGTGGTTGACCGTCAGGCCCTCCTCGTCACGCAGCACCTTCGTCACCCGCAGCCGCCCGTACGTCCCGAAGTTCGCCTTGTGGACGGCACGCACATGGACCCGCAGGGCAAGATCGGCGGACTCGTCCTCGCCGCGGGCGCGCCACTCGTAGTAGGCCGAACGCGACACCGCCAGCGCCTGACACAGGCGCCTCACCGTGTGGACAGCCTTCTCCGCGTCGATGAACCGGTAGGCGGTCACCGGCTCTCCTTCGCGAAGAAGGCCGCGGCTTTTTTCAGGATCTCGCGCTCCTCCCGCAGGATGGCGTTCGGTAGAGTCCACCTACGTGGTGTACGAGCCCTGACCTGACCCCGGCACCAGCCTCGGCATCAGCCGCGGGCGCTCGGGGCCTGGAAGAAGAGGGACCACCGCGTCATCTTCAAGTCGCCAAACACAAAGACGATCTGGCCGAGGCCAGAAACGGTGGTCGACATGAAGATGGATGGAAAGGCCCTGTTGGGCAAGCTGATCGAGGAGACGCCTGACGACCTGGTCGCCGAGCTCCTCAAGAACGTCACGGAGTCGCTCATGGGCGCCCAGGTCGATGCGCTGTGCGGCGCAGCCCACGGCGAGCGGTCGCCGGCGCGCGTCAACCAGCGCAACGGCTACCGCATCCGCCCCTGGGACACGCGGGCGGGCACCATCGAGCTCGCCATTCCCAAGCTGCGTTCGGGGAGCTACTTCCCCGACTGGCTGCTGGAACGCCGCCGGCGGGCCGAGCGCGCGTTGATGAGCGTCATCGCCGAGTCGTACGTGCTGGGGGTGTCGACCAGGCGCGTAGACAAGCTCGTCAAGGCTCTCGGCGTCGAGGGCATCTCCAAGTCGCAGGTCTCCAAACTCTCGGAATCATTGGACGAAGAGGTCAAAGTCTTCCGGAGCGTCCGCTCTCGGGGACCTACCCGTTCGTCTGGGTCGACGCACTGGAGATCAAGTGCAGGGAGGAGGTCGGGTGGTCAGCGTCGCGGCTTTGCTCGCGGTCGGCGTCAACCAGGAAGGCAAACGCGAGATCCTCGGGCTCGACACCACGACGACGGAGGACGGCGCCGGCTGGCCTCGCCTTCCTGCGCGGCCTGGTCGCCCGCGGGCTGGGGGCGTGCGCCTGGTGACCTCGGACGCCCTGGTGGCCTGGTGAAGGCCATCCGGGCGGCGGTGCCGTCGGCGAGCTGGCAGCGGTGCCGCACGCACTTCATGCGCAACCTGCTCACGAAGGTGCCCAAGAAGGCGCAGAGCTTCGTCGCGACGGCGGTGCGGACCATCTTCCAGCAGCCGGACGCGGCCGAGGTCAGGACCCAGTTCAGCCGGGTCGTCACGCAGCTCGAGGCCGCTTCCCGGACGTCGCCGACTACCTCGCCGAGGCACGCGAGGACCTGCTGGCCTTCACCCAGCACCCGACGACCGTGTGGAAGCAGATCTGGTCGAACAACCCCCAGGAGCGGCTCAACAAGGAGGTGAGACGGAGGACCGACGTGGTCGGGATCTTCCCGAGCAGATTCGCGCTGTTGCGACTGGTCGGGATGGTGCTGGCCGAGCAGAACGATGAGTGGATTGAAGCGCGGCGCTACATGAACCTGGAGGCGGTGCAGGGCACAGCGTCAGGGAGCGTGGTCGCGGACGCGGAGGCGCCCCGCCGATTGGCGGCGGAGGCGGTGTAGGCGGAGATGACGTGGTGAAGCTCGTACACCACTTGCGTGGACGTGACCTGGCGTTCTCGCGGCGGAGACGGCGCAGCTCCTCCTCGATGCTGGAAGGGGCCGGCGCCGCCGGTGCCTGGCCGCTGTCGCGCGCCTTGTTGACCCACTCGCGAATGACGGTCTTGCAGACGCCCAGGTCCTTGCCGACCTGGGCGATGGAGAGGCCCTGCTCGAAGACGAGGCGAACGGCCTCGCTCTTGAACTCGGGGGTGTAGCTGCGTCTCGTCGCCATGGAACCTCCTGGTCGAGCTTACCTACCAGATGGTCCGTCGTCTTGGGTCAAGGTCAATTGCAGGCCTCGGCCGGAGGCGGACCGCAGGCACCGCAGGCGTTGCTCACCCCCTCGTCGATGCGTCCATCGCAGTCATCATCGGCGCCGTTGCAGGCCTCGTTCGGGGGCGGGCCACAGGCGCCGCAGGCGTTCAGATCGCCGACGTCGCAGGGGCCGCAAGCCGTCGTGAAGGCACCGACTTCGGACCAATGGCCACCGCCAAGAGCAGCCGAGCGCACGCGCCACCGGTAGCGGGTGCACTCTTCGAGCTGCGCGATGTACGAGGCCTGCTCCGTGACCTCGTTGACATCGATCCGACACCCCGGCCCGGCTTCACCGTCACACTCGGGTGGGAAGGCGCCCGAGTGGACCTGGATGCGATGCTGCCTTGGCGCGGCGCCGTCGCAGTCGACCGTCGACCACCGAAAGACGACCCGGGGATCCACATCATCGGCCTGATCGCGGGGGAGCTGCAGCTGTGGCGCGGGGCATGGGGCCTCTCGATCGGCGGCGATGAGCAGCTCAAGCTCCGGGTGCGCCGCAAAGATCCTGTCGAACCGAATGGCATGGTTCTCCACGGCGTTGCCGGCGTGGTGCAGAGCCAGCACACGGTTGGTGGACGCCCCGAGCAGCGGCGCCCCGCTCGTTCCCCCGAGGGAGTCAGCGTCGTGGTCCAGAGCATCGCCAGGTCCAATCCTCGCTGCCGAGCCGTTGAGGCCGTAGCCGTTCGAAGCTGGGTCGGTGACAGTTCCGGGGGATTGCTTCTTCGTTGCCTCACCCGGGGCGGAGCCGTCAAACGTACAGTGTTCCTTTGGAATGGCGTCGGGGTCATACTCACAGTTCTGGTGCAGGAGATAGACCGCCTCCTGAGCCACGGGCGCACGAGCATCGATCTCCAGCCACGAACCCACCGACTCAGCAGGCGTCCGTCCCCCATCGCCTGGGTCACAGCGCAGCACGGCAATGTCGTAGTCGCTATCGGAGAATACGAGGTCGGGGCAGGTGAACCCTTCATCCCGAAGGGCCCGTAGGCTGTCATAGTCCGCTGGAGCCCAGTACTCGAAATTGACAACAGCGGAGGCGACGGTGTTGCCCTGCACGACGTCTTCGATGCAGTGGAAGTTCGTGATGACGAGACTCCGAGAGGCAAGCCACGCAGTACACCGGGTGTAGCAGAAGGAGTCTCCGCACGGCGCCAGGGCGCTGTAGTAGCCGACTGCGCGGGCTCTCAACCGGATGGGATCGTCGTTCGGCAGGTCGATCACATCGACCCAGTCGGTCGCGCCGATGATGGACTCGCCACTGATTGGAGTCTCCTCCCGAACGATGCGACAGGCGCCGTCCAGGCATTCGGATCCGTCGGGACATGCACCACAGCCGCCAGCAGTGCCTGCGTCCGCCTGCGGAACGGCGCCGTCGGCAGCGGGACGTGACGGCACGACCGCGTCGGGTACGTCGGCGCTCGCATCCCCCGCTTCGGTGCCCACGTCCCGGCCGCGCGGCAGGGCATCCAACGGTGGCATGGCATCCACCGGCGGCGGAGCACCCAGATCCGCGGGCACCCGTCCCCCCGCGACGCAGATCGAGATCCGCCCGTCCGGAACACAGACCGATCCGCGGGCGCACTCTTCGTCCACGACGCACAGCGCTCCCGGGGGAAGCGGCTGGCCGCAGGTGCCGCTGCTGGGGCGACAGATCCGACCGGCAGCGCAGTCGTCGTCCACGCCGCAGGCCCCGTCGTCGTCCAGCGCGGGCGTGCAGGCCGCGATGAGGAGCAGGAGGCAACTCAGGGAAGTGACTCTCATCGGTGATCTCCAGTGGTCAGCAGGTAGGACGTGAGCGCGGTGGCAGCGGTACCGCCAATCAGCAGGGCGGCGACGCCCTGGTCCTGCAGCGAGCGTGCGTCGGCGTCGCGGCGCCGGGCCACGGCCTCCGTGCGCGCACCCCGTCGAAAGGCCCGCTGGTTGGCGATGGCCTCCTCCTGCCCGAGGTGGAGGATGGTCGCGCCCGCGCCGGCAGTCAGAACAGCGAGGCTGGCGACGACCCACAGCCACGGGCGCAGGCCGTCGGGTGTGGCGGCCCGGCCGGCCGGCGCCACGGGCGCGCGCAGCAGCGCCTCGACGTCGGCCGCGACGATGGGGGTGGTCTGCACCGCCGAACGCAGCACCGCGCGGATCTCGAAGGGCTGGCCCGGTGGACGCTGCCGCGGGACCACGTACTGCCGCTGGTGGTAGCCGGTGGCGCGGGCCCAGATCGACACATCGGTGTGTGGGGTGTGGGACGGGAGCGCGAGCCAGTAGCGAGCCCCTGGGCTGGTGGCCAGGGCGTCGTGGTGTGGACCGTTGACGAAGTCATCGGCCTCGAGGCGGCGCAGCGGCGCGTCGAAGTCGGCTGCCTTGAAGCGCACCCCGGAGATGGCGGAAGAGACCACGACGGCGTCTTCGAAGCGGACGAGGGAGCAGTCGACCGCGACCTGGCCGCGGGCGGCCGAGGGGTGGACGGTGACACGTTCTGCCCACCGGATGTGGCCGGACTTCTCGCAGGTGACGGTCCAGTCTCCCCCGACCCCGATGCCGAAGTAGGCGAGCTCGTCGGGCGACGCGAGGGTTGTGCTGTAAAGCCGCCCCCCGGGTCCCTCCACGGTGACCAGGGTATCGCTGCTGTCCACGGATACCCGCAGGTGGTGGCTGGGGCCGTGTGCGCACGAGAAGCTGTACGTCGAGGAGGGACCCAGGCGCAGGCGACCTGAGAAGGGGCGCGGGCATCCGTCGAGGACGACCACGACATCGGCTGGCTGAGGTGTCGGCGAGATGACTCGGGGCAGGGCTTCGAACGGTCCGCCGTTCACCGAAATCCGACCGGCCGGCCCGCTCGCCTGGGCGCAGGTGTGCACCCGTCGCTCGCCAACCACGTGGGCGCCTTCGCTGCGACCCACGGCGGCTCTCCCGGCCATGCGGACCGACTCGAAGCAGACGCCTTTGTCGGGCCGATCGTGCGGAGCGCTCGAGGTATGGACCACCACCTCCCCGGCGGGGACCCAATCCACGACCAGGCGGCCCAGCGGCCGAGCGACGGCTTCGATCATGGCACTCAGATCTGCTCCCGTCTGGACGAAACGCCTGGCGGAGTCTCCACGGGTCCACTCTCGGACCCCACGGCGAGCAAGCACCGTCAGGGTGCCGGTCGACGCCACGAAGTCGACGCACAGGAACCCATCGGGGTCGGGGCGCAGGCCGGCCATCCGCTCCGGGACGAGGGCATCGCAGTCAGCATCGACCCGAGTCAGGGACACCGTCCACCCAACGTTTGCGCTGAGCGCAGACTCCAATGCCTGGATGACAATGGCCTGCCGAGCGGCATCCATGCCGGTTGCGGCGACCTTGAAGAGCAGAGTCGGGCCCCCAGAGGACTCCGCCAGCGCCAGCGTGGGACCGGCACAGTGCAGGAAGAACCCACAGACCAGGAGCCATCGACCCAAAGATCGGAGCCACGAGTCAAGGCATGCCCTCGGCGCCGACTGGGATCTGCCTCCTGTCAACAATACAGACACGAAGCGGTGCCCCAAGTACCTCATGACCGACCCCTCAATCAGGCTTCCTGCCTGGAGCCCTCGCCGAACTGTAGCGGGCTGGTCCTGGAGACTCAAGCCCCAGCCCGACCGACGGTTCACCAGTGGTGAACGTGATCGGGACTTCATGGGTGACCGCCGTCTGACGTGCACTTCCCACGGCGACCACTTCATGGGGACGAAGGTGAACACCGTGAGCGCGCCATCCCCCAAGACTTCACTGCGTCGAGTTCACTGCGTCGAGGGCGGACCGGAGGTCTGCGATCGGTGCCGCCCCCGAGAAGTCGAGACTCGGCAGGTCCTGCTCGATACGCCTCCTCGCCCACATGAGCGTGCCTCAAAGCTGACCACGGACGCCGCCGGCGTGTGCGCTGGCTGCGCGCCAGGCGCCCGCGATCCGGTGCGGCGTGCGGCCGAGGCCGGGGGCGGCCTGCCCGAGCACCCTCCGTCGCCCGGCCCCACAAAATCCGATTGACGGTCGGAGCTTTGCTCCAGTAGCGTCCCGGCGTCCGGCACCGTGGGCCGGCGGGAGGGGCCCGTGTCGATGCTCCGCCTCTCTGATCTCGCGCTGGGCGAGCTGGAGCGTGATGTGCTCGACGTGCTCTGGACGGACGGGGCGCTCAACCCGGGGGCCGTCCATGAGCGCGTCGGGGCGCACCGCGGCATCTCGGTCAACACGGTGTCGTCGGCGCTCAAGCGGCTGCAGGACAAGGGGCTGCTGGCCCGCGAGAAGGTGAGCCACGCCTACGTCTACCGTGCCATCGTCAGCCGGGCGGAGCTGCAGCGGCAGCTCATCGACGGCATCGCGGCGCAGTTCGGTGACGCTGGCGGGGTGGGGCTGCTGGCGGCGTTCGTGGACGTGGCGGAGGAGCGGGGCGAGGAGACGCTGCGGCGGCTGGAGCAGATGATCGCCGCGCGACTGGGCGAGGGCGGCCCGTGATCGGGCTGATCGAGGCCGGGTTGCTGGCGGCGACGCTGCTGGCCGCGGGTAGAGTCCACAGACGTGGTGTACGAGCCCTGACCTGACCCCGGCGCCAGCCTCGGCGTCAGCCGCGGGCGCTCGGGGCCTGGAAGAAGAGGGACCACCGCGTCATCTTCAAGTCGCCAAACACAAAGACGATCTGGCCGAGGCCAGAAACGGTGGTCGACATGAAGATGGATGGAAAGGCCCTGCTGGGCAAGCTGATCGAGGACACGCCTGACGACGTGGTCGCCGAGCTCCTCAAGAACGTCACCGAGTCGCTCATGGGCGCCCAGGTCGACGCGCTGTGCGGCGCAGCCCGTGGCGAGCGGTCGCCGGCGCGCGTCAACCAGCGCAACGGCTACCGCATCCGCCCCTGGGACACGCGGGCGGGCACCATCGAGCTCGCCATTCCCAAGCTGCGTTCGGGGAGCTACTTCCCCGAATGGCTGCTGGAGCGCCGTCGGCGGGCCGAGCGAGCGCTGATGAGCGTCATCGCCGAGTCCTACGTGCTGGGCGTGTCGACCAGGCGCGTCGACAAGCTCGTCAAGGCCCTCGGCGTCGAGGGCATCTCGAAGTCGCAGGTCTCCAAGCTGTCGGAATCATTGGATGAAGAGGTCAAGACATTCCGGGAGCGGCCCCTCTCGGGGGCCTATCCCTTCGTCTGGCTCGATGCTCTCGAGATCAAGTGCCGCGAGGAGGGTCGCGTGGTCAGCGTCGCGGCTCTGCTCGCGGTGGGGGTCAACCAGGAGGGCAAGCGCGAGATCCTCGGGCTGGACACCACGACGACGGAGGACGGCGCCGGCTGGCTCGCCTTCCTGCGCGGCCTGGTGGTCCGCGGCCTGGGGGGCGTGCGCCTGGTGACCTCGGACGCCCACAGTGGCCTGGTGAAGGCCATCCGGGCGGCGCTGCCGTCGGCGAGCTGGCAGCGGTGCCGCACGCACTTCATGCGCAACCTGCTCACGAAGGTGCCCAAGAAGGCGCAGAGCTTCGTCGCCACGGCGGTGCGGACCATCTTCCAGCAGCCGGACGCGGCTGAGGTCGGGACCCAGTTCAGCCGCGTCGTCACGCAGCTCGAGGGCCGCTTCCCGGACGTCGCCGACTACCTCGCCGAGGCGCGCGAGGACCTGCTGGCCTTCACCCAGCACCCGACGACCGTGTGGAAGCAGATCTGGTCGAACAACCCCCAGGAGCGGCTCAACAAGGAGGTGAGACGGAGGACCGACGTGGTCGGGATCTTCCCGAGCAGATTCGCGCTGTTGCGACTGGTCGGAATGGTGCTGGCCGAGCAGAACGATGAGTGGATTGAAGCGCGGCGCTACATGAACCTCGAAGCGGTGCAGGGCACGGCGTCAGGGAGCGTGGTCGTGGACGCGGAGGCGCCCCGCCGACTGGCGGCGGAGGCGGTGTAGGCGGAGATGACGTGGTTAACCTCGTACACCACTTGCGTGGACGTGACCCTGGCCGCGGCCACCTGGGCGCTGGTGGTCATCGCCGGGCGGCGCGCCCAGCCGGTCGCCGGCCGGCCCGAGGAGCGGCTGCTGGTGGCGCGGGCCTGGCTGCTGGCGCCCCTGTGGGTGCCGGCTCTGCTGGTCCTGGCGGCCATGGCCCCCGGGGTGGTCGGGTCGCTGGTCGAGCGCGGCGATCACTGCCTGCTGCACGGCGGGCACCACCACCACCTCTGCCTCCTCCACCCGCCCCACGCCGCGGACACGGCGGTAGGGTGGCTGGTCACCCTCGCCCTGGTCCTGCCAGCGCTCCTGCTGTTCGCCCTTTGCCTCCGCCGCGTCCGCGTGGACGCGCGCCTGGCCGCGGCGCTGGTGGCCACGAGCCGGCCGTCGACCCTCGGGCCCGATGTGCGCGTCCTCGACCAGGCGGCGCCGCTGGCCCTCACCGTCGGCTGGCGGCGGCCCACCGTCCTGCTGAGCGAAGGGCTGCTGGCCCGGCTGAGCCCCGCCGGCCTGGCGGTGGTGCTGGCCCACGAGCGGGCCCACGTCGCCCGCGGGGACACCCGCCACGCGCTCATCGACCGGCTCGCCGGCTCGCTCTACCCCCGGGCCGTCGCGGCCCACCTGCTCGGCGTCATCACGCTGGGGCGGGAGCAGGCGTGCGATGCCGCGGCTGCTCGCCGCGCCGGCGGGCCCGTCGCCGTGGCCGCCGCCTTGACCGAGATCCTGCGCCTCGGGCTGCGGCCCCCGGCCGTCGGGGTCTCGGTGGCGTCGAGCGCGGTCGAGGCGCGGGTGCTCAGCCTGCTGGCGCCGGCGCCGCCGCGGCGGCGGTGGGGCTGGCTGCTCGTCGGCGTCATCGCCGCGCTGGCCGTGGGGGGCGCGGGCCCCGTGCACACGGCCATCGAGCGCCTCGTCACCTTCCTGCTCCACTGATCGTGCGCGATCCCGTCGGCCAGCGAGGCACCGTGCGCTCCAAAACCCCGATCGATCATCGGATTTTCGTCCTCGCCCTGCTGGCCGCGTGGCCCGGGGGGGCGGCGGCGGAGGGGGCGTGTACCGTCGAGGACGCCGTCCGCCGGGCTGTTCAGCGGCCCGAGGCGGCCGCGCTCCTGGAGGGTCGACTGCAGGGCGCGCGGGCCGCGCTGGCGGCGCAGACCGTCGTGCCGACACCCACCCTGGCGGGCACCGTCGAGCGCGTCGGTGACCCGGCGGCGACCGAGGCCACGGTGCTGGTCGAGCAGGCGTTCGACCTCTCGGGCTGGCGGGGGCGGCTGCGCGAGACGCTGCCGCACGTCGAGGGCGCGGTGCGGGCCGACGTCGAGGCGTCCCGGCTGGCGCAGGCCGTCGCGGTGCGCCACGCCTTCTTCGAGGTTCGCTACCGGCAGGCGCGGGCCCAGGCCCTGGACGGGTGGATCGAGCGGCTCGAGGGCAGCGTGGCGGCCGTCCGGGCCCGGGAGGCGCGGGGGGACGTGGCCCGCTACGAGGTGCGGCGAGTCCAGCGGGAGCTCGAGACGGCCCAGGCGCGCCGCGCGGGGGAGGCGGCCCGGCTCGCCGAGGCCTGGGCGGCGCTGGGGGCCCACGTCCCGTGGTCCTCGCGGCCTGAACTCGTGGGGTCGCTGGCGCCCGAAGCCCCGCCCGGGGGGCCCACCGCGGCTCCCCTGCCCCACCTCGCCCGGCTGGCGCACCAGCAGCAGGCGCTGGCCGGCGAGCTCGACGCCGCCGGGTCGCCGCTGTGGCGGGGCTGGCGGCTGGGCGCCGGCTACCGGCGTGTGGACGAGCCGGCCGGGACCGGGCACGGCCTCGTGGTCTCCCTCGCGGTGCCCCTGGCCCTGTGGGACACCGAGGTGCCGCGGCGGCGGCGGGCCTGCGGGCCGAGCAGGCCGCGGTCGGCGCGCACCTGCAGCTCGGCGCGGCGGTCGCGGCCCAGGCGCAGGCCGCCGCGCGGGCGCGCCTCGACGAGGCCCTGGCCGCCCTGACCGCGCTGCCCACGCCGGCCCACGACGCCGAGCTGACCACCCTGGCGGAGGCCGCCTTCGCCGCCGGCGAGGCGTCGCTGACCGAGTTGCTGGACGCCTGCCGCAGCGAGGTGGAGCTCGTCCTGGCCCGCGTCGATCTGCAGTGGGAGGCGCGCCGCGCCGCCCTCGACCACGACTTCAGCCTGGGCCTGGGAGGGCCGACATGACCGGCCGAGCGATGAGGAGCCTGGCCCTGGCGGCCGTCGGCACGCTGGCGCTGGCCGGCTGCCACGGCGAGCGCGCGGCGGGCGACCACGCCCACGGCGACCACGCCCACGGCGACCATGCGGGCGAGCACGCCCACGGCGATCACCCGCACGGCGCCGCCCAGGGCGACGATCACGGGCACGGGCACGGGCACGAGGGCGCCTCGGAGGTGGTGACGAAGTGGGGCCGCGCCACCCAGCTCTTCGTCGAGTTCCCGGCCCTTGTGGTGGGCGAGGAGAGCGCGTTCGCCGCCCACCTGACGCGCCTGCAGGACCACCTGGCGATCGATTGGGGCGTGGTGGTGGTCGAGCTGGCGGGCGACGGCGGGACGGTGGAGCGCTTCTCGGTGGAGGGGCCGGCCGTCCCCGGGATCTTCCGGCCCGTGGTGAAGCCCGCCCGCGCCGGGACCCGGCGGGTGACCCTGCGCCTGGACTCTCCGGTGACCAGCGAGGTGCACGACATGGGGGAGTTCACGGTGTTCGCCACCCGCGCGGAGGCCGACGCCGCCCCGGCGGGCGAGGAGGAGGCCGGCGCCATCTCGTACCTGCTGGAGCAGCAGTGGAAGGTGCCGTTCCGGGTCGAGGCCGTCGAGGGGCGGCCCATGCGGCCCGCCATCCCCGCCTTCGCCCGGCTGACGCTCCCGACCGACGCGCAGGCGACCGTGGTGGCGCCCCGGCAGGGCCGGCTGGTCGCCCTGGGCGGGCGCCTGCCGCAGGTCGGCGAGGAGGTCGCCGCGGGCGCCGCGCTCTTCGCCGTGAGCACCGCCCTGCCCGGCGCCGCTGATCCGGCCTCGCTGGACCTGGCCACGGATCAGGCCGCCATCCGGGTGCAGGCGGCCCAGCGCGAGGTCGGTCGGCTGACCCCGCTGGTCGAGCAGGGGGTCGTCGCGAAGCGGCGCCTGGACGAAGCCCGCAGCGAGCTGGCCTCGGCGCAGGCCGAGCTGCGGGGCGCGCGGCGTCGCCAGAGCACCCTCGGCCAGAGCCAGCAGGTGGGCGGCGGCGAGGACGCGCTGGTGGTGCCCAGCCCCATCGCGGGGGCCGTGGTCGATCTCTTCGTGGCGCCCGGCGCGTGGGTCGCCGAGGGCCAGCCCCTCGCCCGCGTGGTGGATCGCGACCGCCTGTGGCTCGACGCCGGGGTGCCCGAGGCGTACGTCGGCCGCCTGGGGGCCGTGTCGGGGGCGTGGTTCCGGCTCGACAGCGTCGCCGGGGTGCTGGAGGTGGGCCGCGACGCCCTGGTCTCCGTCGGGGCGGAGGTGGATCGGGAGACTCGCACGCTCCCGGTGCGCTTCCGGCTGGACAACCTGCGCCGCGACCTCTTCGCGGGCATGACCACCCAGGCCCACGTCATCGTGGACGCCCCCCGCGTCGCCCCGGCGGTGCCCGTGGAGGCGGTGGTCGACGACGGCGGCGTGGATGTCGTCTTCGTGCAGACGGGGGGTGAGTCCTTCGCCCGGCGGCCGGTGCGGCTGGGCATCCGCGACGGCGCGTACGTCGAGGTGCTCGACGGCGTCGCCCTGGGCGAGTGGGTCGTGGCCCGGGGGGCCTGGTCGGTCAAGCTGGCCGCCACCTCGACGGCGACCATCGGCCACGGGCACGCCCACTGACGCACGCCGCGTCGGGTCGGGCGCTGCGCCGGGCCGCTGGACGCGCCAAGGAGTGAGCATGGTCGACGCCATCATCCGGTGGTCGCTGCACAACCGGCTCTTCGTCGTGGTGGGCGCCGTCGGGCTGATCGTCTGGGGCGCGCTGCGCGCCCGCGAGATGCCCGTGGACGTCTTCCCGGACCTCACCGCGCCCACGGTCACCGTGATCGCCGAGGCCCACGGCATGGCCCCCGAAGAGGTCGAGCGGCTCATCACCTTCCCGGTGGAGGCCGCCATCAACGGCGCCAGCGGGGTCCGCCGGGTGCGCTCGGCGACGTCCGTCGGCGTCTCGGTGGTCTGGGTGGAGTTCGCCTGGGGCACCGACATCTTCACGGCGCGGCAGGTCGTCTCCGAGAAGCTGCAGCTCGTGCAGCCCGCCCTGCCGCCCGAGATCGATCCCCCGGTCCTGGCCCCCATCTCCTCGATCATGGGGGAGATTCTGTTCATCGGCCTCACGTCGGAGACCGTCGCGCCCCAGACGCTGCGGACCATCGCGGACTGGGACGTCCGCCGCCGGCTCCTGGCGGTGCCCGGCGTCTCCCAGGTCGTCCCCATTGGCGGGGGCGTGCAGCAGCTCCAGGTCCTCGTCCGCCCGCCGGACCTGGCCGAGCACGGGGTGACGCTGGCCGACGTGGTCGCCGCGGTCCGCGCCGCCAACGAGAACACCTCCGCGGGCTTCTACGAGCAGGGCGGGCAGGAGTACCTCATCTACGGGGTCGGCCGGGTCGGCTCGGCGGCGGACGTGGCCCGGTCCGTCGTCCGCGCGCGGGACGGCCCCCCCGTCCGCGTCCTGGACGTCGCCGACGTCGTCGTCGGCAGCGCCATCCAGCGCGGGGACGCCGCCGTCAACGGCCGGCCCGGCGTCGTCCTGGGCATCCAGAAGCAGCCCGGGGTCAACACCCTGGCCCTGACCGCCCGCCTGGACGCCGCCCTCGACGGCATCGCCCAGAGCCTGCCCGCCGGGGTCAAGCTGGAGCGCCGCCTCCTCCGCCAGGCGGACTTCATCGAGACCGGCGTCGACAACGTCAGCCACGCCCTGCGGGACGGCGCGCTCCTCGTCATCCTGATCATCGGCCTCTTCCTGCTGAGCGGCCGGGCGACGCTCATCACCGCCCTCGCCATCCCGCTCTCCCTGGTGGTCGCCGTTCTGGTGCTCGACGCCATGGGCGCCAGCCTCAACGCCATGACCCTCGGGGGCATGGCCATCGCGGTCGGCGCCCTGGTGGACGACGCCATCATCGACGTGGAGAACGTCGTCCGCCGCCTCCGGGAGCGCCTCGCCGCCGGCGACGCCCTGCCGACGCGCGAGATCGTCTTCCTGGCCAGCAAGGAGATCCGCGGCTCCATCGTCTTCGCGACCCTCATCATCGTGCTGGTGTTCCTGCCGCTCTTCTTCCTGCACGGGGTGGAAGGCCGGCTCCTGGCCCCCCTCGGCGTGTCGTACGTCGTCTCGCTGGCCGCCTCCCTGGTGGTGGCCCTGACCATCACGCCCGTGCTCTGCGCGTTCCTGCTCCCCCGCAGCGGCGCCGTCCGGCGCGGCGTCGAGCCGGGCCCGGTGCGCTGGCTCCGGCGCGTCTACGAGCCCGTCCTGCGCTGCGCCCTGCCCCGCTGGCCGCTGCTCGCCGCCGCCTCCGTCGCCGCGGTGCTGGCCGCCGGCGTCGCCGCGACGCGGGCCGGCCGCGCGTTCCTGCCCGAGTTCAACGAGGGCGCCCTGACGCTGTCGGTCGTCACCCTGCCCGGCACCTCCCTCGCCCAGTCCAACCAGCTCGGCCACCAGGTCGAGGGCATCCTGCTTGGCCACCCCGAGGTGGTCTCCACCTCCCGCCGCACCGGCCGCGCCGAGCTCGACGAGCACGCCCAGGGCATCCACGCCTCCGAGATCGACGCCCGCCTCGAGATGGGGGCCCGCAGCGAGGCCGAGCTGCTGGCCGCCCTGCGCGCGGATCTGGCCGGCATCCCCGGGGCGAACATCGTCATCGGCCAGCCCATCTCCCACCGCATCGACCACATGATCTCGGGGACCCGCGCCAACATCGCCGTGAAGATCTTCGGCGCCGAACTCGCGGAGCTGCGCCGCCTCGCCGAGCAGGTCCGGGCCCAGATGGCCGCCGTGCCCGGCGTCGTCGACCTGGCCGTCGAGGAGCAGGCGAACCTGCCCGTCGCCACCGTCCGCTTCGACCGCGACGCCCTTGCCCGGCACGGCCTCACGGTGCAGGAGGTGGCGGAGACCATCGAGACGGCCTTCTACGGGACGGCCGTCTCTCGGGTGTTGTCGGGGGCCTACGCCTTCGATCTGGTCGTGCGCTACCCCGACGCCGCCCGCGAGGACCTCACGGCCATCCGCCAGACCCTCGTGCCCACCGCCGGCGGGGCCTGGGTCCCCCTGGAGGCCCTGGCCACCATCCAGCGCGACCGCGGCCCCAACCAGATCAGCCGCGAGAACGGGCAGCGCAAGATCGTCGTGATGTGCAACGTGGGCGGGGGCCGCGACCTGGGCAGCGTGGTCGCCGAGATCGGCCAGCGCGTCACCGACCACGTCGCGCGGCCGCCCGGCTACTACATCGAGTACGGCGGGCAGTTCGAGGCGGCCGAGCAGGCGGCCCGCACGCTGCTGCTGCTGGGCGCCCTGGTGGTCCTGGGCATCTTCCTGCTGCTCTACGTCGCCCTGTCCTCCATCCGCGACGCCGTCCTCGTCATGGCCAACCTGCCCCTCGCCCTCATCGGCGGGGTCGTAGGGGTCTTCGCCAGCGGCGGCGTCATCTCCATCGCGTCCATCATCGGCTTCATCACCCTGTTCGGCATCGCCACCCGCAACGGCATCATGATGATCACCCACATCCGCCACCTGCGGGAGGAGGAGGGCGTCACCGACCCGGCCGCCGCCGTCCTGCGGGGCGCCTCGGAGCGCCTCGCCCCCATCCTCATGACCGCCGTGGCCTCCGGCCTGGGCCTGCTGCCCCTGGCCCTCGCGGCGGGGGAGCCGGGCAGCGAGATCCAGGCCCCCATGGCCCTCGTCATCCTCTTCGGCCTCGTCTCGTCCACCGCCCTCAACATGCTGGTGGTGCCCGCCATGATGCTGCGGTTCGGGTCCGTGCGCGCCGCCTGAGCCGCGGCCTCCGCTGGAGTAGACGCCCTCCGGCTTCGCCAGGCGGGTGTGCCGCCACGGCACGGCCCCCGCCGCCCGGCGGCGCTGCGCCTGGATTTCCGGCGCGGCATGGGCCTTGTACCGGTCCCCTGCCCCATGAAGACGCACCTCTCTCTCATCGGGATGTTCACCGCGGGCGTGCTCGCGGGCTGTGGCGTGTCGGGGCCGCGGGTGGCGCTGGCGCCGTCGGCGGTGGAGCGCCGCGTGGCGGACGAGGCGCAGGCGCGCGGCCTGCCCGTCCGGCTGCGCCGCAAGGCGCGGGGGACGGCGATCTCGCTGGCCGTCCCCGTGGACGTGGGGCTGGCCTGGAGCCTGGACGGCGCGACCGTCGCCATGGCGTCGACCGAGGCGCTGGTGCTGGTGCCGGCGGAGGCGGGGCCGGCCGTCGAGGTGGCCATCGAGCCGCCGGCGAAGGCGGTGCCCACGGTGCACTGGCTGGCGGACGGCGGGCTCTGGCTGGATGCCGGCGGCGGTCGGCTGCTCGTCTGGACGCCCGGGGCGCCGGGGCTGGTGCCCGCGGACATCGACGGGGGCAAGCTGGCGGCCGTCCGGCCGGACGGACAGCGCGTGCTGGTCTGGCGCGGGCTGGTGCTCGTGGGCTTCACGCCCACGGAGCACGGCTGGCGGGGGCGGTCGCTGGGCGAGTGGCCCCAGCCGGGGCCTGTGGTGTTCGCCGGCGACGCGCTCTACGTCGCGGGGGCCGGTCGGCTCTCCATCCGCGACGCCGAGACGTTCGACCCGCGCCCCGGGCTGCCATGGCCCCACGCGCCCGGCGCCCGGCGCGAGCCGCGGCAGCCGGCCCAGGTCGTCGCCGTCCACGGCGACCACGCGACCGTGCTGGCCGAGCCCTGGCGCTACACCTGGAAGCTGCCCGACGGGCTCGGGCTCGTCGAACAGCTCCCCGCCATGGCCGGGCCGGTGCTGCAGGCGGCCCTCACGCGAGAGGGCGTGTGGCGCGTGGACGCCGACAGCGGCCTCGCGAGCGACGAGGCCGGCCCCGACCCGGCCGTGCGGGCGGTGGCCGCCGACGCCGCCGGCGAGCGGGTGGCGCTGCTGCGGGGCGACGGCCTGTGGGTGCGAATCGACGGGCGCATGACGCGGCGGGCCGAGGTGTCCCGGCGTCCGGTGGAGGCGGTGGCGATCCCCGGGCGGGCGGGCGAGACGTGGGTGCTGGGCCTCGACGCGAGCAGCGATCCGCGGGTGCCGACGCTGGCGGCGGGCGTGGTGGCGCCCCAGCGCGTTCGTCCGGCCGCCGTCTCGGCCATCATCCGCGCCGGGGTCGACGTCGACACCGGGGATCCCGGCGCCGAGGTCATCGGCCGCGTGAGCCTGCCGGCGCTACACCTCGGCGGCCGGGAGGACGGGCCCTTCCGGCAGCACCTGCTCATCCCGGCCCTGCAGCTCAGCACGGAGGTGCAGGAGGCGGACGAGCGGCGGTTCGCGCTGCACCTGAGCGCCGCCCTCGCCTGGCGGACGCAGCGCGCGGCCCGCCTGGGGGAGGCCGTGTACGTGGACGGCACGCCGTGGACGGTGACGCTCGAGCCGGGCGTGCGCCTGCTGGGGGGGACGGCCGTGGAGCTGAGCGCGAGCGTCATGACCGAGACCCTCGGCGGCGTCTTCGGCCGGGTCGGCTACGACCTCGAGATCGAGGAGCGCTACGCCGTCGCGGGCCTGGAGCTGGGCCAGGGGCCGGTCTACGTCGTGGCGGGCGTCGGCCTGATGTTCGCCCTCATCTACGGCCTCTCCAAGCTCGAGAAGCCGAACTTCTGCTTCCGCTGCAACGGGCCGAATGGCGAGTCAACCCCATGATCTGATTGGCAGTTCTCGGCGCCGAGCGCTACGTTGACGCCTCGCCTGGAGGTCACCGATGCGCCTGTCTCGCCTGCTCTTCCTGCTCCCGGGGGCCGCGCTGGCCCAGGTCCCCGTCGACCGCGCCGCCCTGCTCGATGGCATCGAGGCCGGCCGGCCCATCAGCGCCGCCGAGATGCGGGCCCGGCTGGAGCGGCTGGCCGACGCCATCGACGCGCTGAGCGCGCCGGCCGTCTGCCCCACCCTGCGCGCCGCCGACGGCAGCGTGCGCCGCTACGTGCCCCTGCGCTCCCCCGCGGGCCAGCAGATCTGCCGCGTCGAGACGGACCGGGACATCGGCGACGAGATGGTGCGCGTCGGGGACTTCTGGATCGACCGCTTCGAGACGGTGGTGGTGCGGCGCACGCCGGCGGCCGGCGCGCCGGACGTCTGGCATGGCGGCCGGTGCGACGTGCGGGCCGACCTGGGCCCCACGGCCCTCACGGCCGTCGACGACGCCGAGATCGATCACCTGGGCGAGTGGTCCCCGGACGCCGAGGGCTACCTGGGGCTGGTGGCCTGCTCGGCCGACTTCCCGGTGCCCCCGACGACGCTGCGCTTCGCCCAGGCGGCGCAGGTCTGCGCGGCGGCGGGCAAGCGGCTCTGCCGGGCGGCGGAGTGGAGCGCGGCGGCGGTGGGGGTGCCCTTCACGCCCAACGCCGACGGCCGCGGCCGCGGCGTGGCGACGTGCCACACGGCGGGCGACGGCCTGCGCCCCGTCGGCGCCATCGTCCCGGACCCCGGGGTGCCGCCCCAGCGCCAGGTGAACGCCTGCGTCAGCCGGTTCGGCGCGGTGGACCTGTTCGGCAACGTCGGCGAGTGGGTCTCCGACGCCACCAGCGAGGAGTTTCGGGCCTACGAGCACGGGCACCGGCTCTTCATGCACAGCATGGGCGGCAACGCGCGTGACGGGCGCCTCCAGGCATCGGCCGGTGAGCGCTACTACTTCGAGAACGAGGGCTGGTACCTCGGCGGGCGCTGCTGCGCCGGGGGCGGCCGATGAGGCCGGCGTGGCTGGCCCTGGCGCTGATCGGGTGCACGCCGGGGAGCGGCGCGCCCGATGCGGGCGACGGCGGGGATGCGGGCGTGGCCGATGAGGGCGTGGCGGGCGCCGGCGGTGAGGCCGGCGCGGGTGGTGAGGCTGGCGCCGGTGGCGAGGCCGGCGCGGGTGGTGAGGCAGGCGCCGGCGGCGAGGCCGGCGCGGGCGGCAGGGCGGGCGCCGGTGGCGCGGGCGGCGCCGCTGGAGCGGCAGGCGCGCCGGCGGCGAAGGCGGCGAAGGCGGCGCGGCCGGTGCCGGTGGCGCGGCGGGCGCGGGGTGGCCAGGCCGGCGAAGGCGGCGCGGCGGGCGAAGGCGGCGCCGGCGGCGGCGAGCCCGGCGAGGCTCGCTGGGACGAGGCCCGCTGGGACGAGGGCACCTGGGCCCCGTAGCTACCCCGCCGGCCAGGCGTTCCAGCGCGCCGGGACGCCGCCCGTCACGGCCTCGGCCGGCAGCTCCCCGCGGCTGAAGAGCGTCCGCTCCACGAAGCGGACGAAGACGGCCTCCAGGTGGGCCAGCAGCGCGTCGCCGTCGGGCTCCAGGGCGGCCAGCGCCCGCGCCACGGCCTCGAACGTCGACAGGCGCTCGGGGTCGGGGTGGGTGCGCAGCCGGTAGCGCGACGGCGGCCCCGGCGGCAGGCAGACGCGGGGCAGGTCGGCCAGCCCCGGCGCCCGGCGGATGGCCCGCGTCGCCTGGCGCCAGTTCCCGTCCGGCACGATGAGCGTCACCGCCGGGCCGCCGGCGAGCTCGGCCACGGGCAGCGCGCCCGGGCTCGGGAAGAGCACGTACGCGGGGCCCTCCACATCCAGCGGCGTCGGCGCCATGCCCAGGCCGCCCCGCAGCTCGATGCGCGCCCGCGCCAGCAGCAGGGGCAGCAGCCGCGCCGAGTTGCTGCTCTTGCTGAGCTCTCGATCGTGGACGATCAGGCGGACGGCCGTGCGGGTCGGGCGCGCCTCGACCTCGTCGCAGAGGCAGAGCGGCAGGTGCAGGGCGCACGCCGGGCAGCGCGGCAGCGGCGCGGGCAACCCCTCGTTCTCGCTGGTCTTTTCGGCGTCCATCAGCGCGCGGCCGGGCGCGGCGGCTCCACCAGGACCTCGGCGGGGCGCCCACGCAGGCAGTGGTCGCTGGCCATGGAGGCCCCGTAGGCGCCGGCGGGCCAGAAGGCCAGCAGGTCGCCCTCCGCCACCTCGGGCAGGGGCAGGTCCCGGGCGAAGATGTCGTTGGCCTCGTTGATGTTGCCGGCCAGGTGGATGACCTCGGTGGGCGCGCGGCGGGGCCCCCGGACGGGCACGGTGATGAGCGGGATGCCGTAGTGGGCGGCGAAGACGTTGATGCCGTGCCCGGCGTCCACGCCGACCCAGCGCCCGCTCTGCCGCGTCTCGACGGTGTTCACCTCGACCACGAGCACGCCCGCGGCGGCGGCGACGTAGGTGCCGGGCTCGCAGGCCACGGCGATGGCCGGATCGAGGGGCGCCAGGGCCTCCCCCACCAGGGCGCCCCAGGCGTCCAGCGGCAGCGGGTCATCCTGGCGGCGGTGCGGCCAGCCCAGGCCGCCGCCGACGTTCACCGTCCGCAGCGTGTCGATGGTGCCCGCCAGCGCCGCCAGCCGGGAGAAGGCCTGCCGCAGCAGGTCGGCCTGGCCGCGCTGCAGGCCCCAGCCCAGGTGCATGTGCACCTCCTCCACCACCAGGCCCAGGGCGCGCGCCTCGGCCACGGCCGCCGGCAGGGCCGCCTGGTCGAAGCCGAACTTGGAGTTGCCATAGGCCAGCTTGGGCTCCTGGCCCCAGCCCACCGAGACCTCGGGGTTGAGCCGCAGGCCGATGGCCGCCCCCCGGTCGGGCGTCGCCGCCCAGCGGCGCAGGGCGGAGAAGGTGTCGAGGTTGGGCCGCACGCCGTAGCGGGCCACGGTCGCCAGATCGCGGTTGGAGAGCATCCCGGCCGTGAGCGAGACCTCGTGGGGCTCGAAGCCGTGCTGCAGCGCCCGCTCCACCTCCCGCGGCGAGCAGGCGTCGATGCGCAGGTCGCCCTCGGCGCGGACGCGGTCGAGCACCGGCCCGTACCGGTTGGCCTTCATCGCGTAGCGGATCTGGGCCGGCCGGCCGGCGTGGCCGAGGGCCTGGCGCAGCGCCGCGAAGCGCCGCCGCAGGGTGTGGCCACCGTAGACGTACAGGGGCGTGCCCAGCCGGGCCGCCAGGGGCGCGAGGGGGGCGCCGTCCAGCTCGAGGCCGAACGGCCCCTCGCCCAGGGCGTCGCCGGGCAGGCCGCTCATGGCGTTTTCCTCATGAAGTCAGAGACTTAGTAGTTGGCGATGACCCGGAAGAAGGCGCCGCCGTGGTCCTCGTTCAGCGTCGAGAACTCCTCGTCGCTGAACTGGGTGAAGTTGTAGCCGACGCCCAGCCGCACCGTCTTCTCGATGATGTAGTTCACCTCGAACAGGGCCCCGTGCAGGGTGGTCTGGGCCAGCTCCGTCGTCAGCCAGCGGTACTCCGCGCCGGCGTCCCAGCTGTTCGTCAGGTGGTAGTTCACCCGCAGCAGCAGCAGCAGGTTGGTGTCCTCCACCGTCGGGAGCTGGGCGACCCGCAGAGCCGAGCGCTTCCAGGCCAGCTTGGTCACGAGCTGGATGCCCGGGGGCAGATCGAGGATGGGCGTCAAGGAGACGACGTCGATCTCCTCCCGCTCGGGCAGCTCCAGGGCCACGTCGATGGGGTTCTGGGCGTAGCGCTTGCCGTACTTCAGGAGCACGGCGATCCAGTCGTAGCTGATCGGCCGGAAGGCCAGGCCGGCGCTGGACTCCAGCATCTCGGCCGCCGTCGCCTCGTAGACGAGGTCCAGGCTGTGGCTGTAGTTGAAGCGCAGCAGCAGCGTCAGGTCGGGGTGCAGCTTCACGCTCGCCGCGTTCAGGGCCAGGATCTGCATCAGGTCGCGGCGGCCCACCGTCTCGTCGTTGTCGTCGTAGCGCAGCTCGTAGCGGCCGCTGACCTTCACCTTGTCGCTGTCGAGCCACTCCAGGCCCAGGGAGATGGCGTCCTGGCTGAACTCCCCCGCCCCGCCGGCGAGCACCTGGCTGCGCTGGTAGGCGGTGTCGACGTGCAGGCCCGTGACCACCTTCGTGCGCTTGCCGACGCCCATGACGGCGCGGTTGCGGCCGCCCTGGGTGCCCGTCTCGAGCTGGTACTCACCGAAGGCCCGCCCCGAGTTCTTGGCGCCGAAGCGCTCCTCGCCGCCCACCACCGTGGTGGCGACGGTGCGGTCGTCCTCCTGGGCGAAGCGCTGCTGGGCGTAGATGGTGTGGCGGTCGTCGAGCTGGGTGCGCATGCCGAGCTGGGTGGCGTTGTCGCCGGACCAGCGCAGCGACTCCAGCAGCTCGATGCTCAGGGTGTCAGCCAGCTTGTAGCGAGCGCCGGCCGTGGTCACCAGCAGGTCGCCGGTGCCGCTGTGCAGGCGCTCGTCCCCGCGGACGACGACCTCCTGCTCGGCCAGCAGCGTCCAGCGCGGCGTCAGCGGGTACTCGCCCCCGACGCTGGCGGTGTCGATGACGAAGCCCGCGCGGTCGGGCCCCTCGTCCGTCTCGGTGTGCACGAACTCGACGTCGACCTTCAGCCCCTCGCGGACGAAGCCGTAGCCGCCGCGGGTGACGTCGCGCCGGAAGGCCCCGAAGCCGCCGAACAGCCCCTCGCCCTGGGTCGAGGGCTCCTCGGTGACGGTGGTGTCGTGGCGCACGAAGAGGCTGTGCTCGGGCGTCAGCCAGAAGCGGCTCTGGACGCCGAAGACCTCCTGCCCCTGCTGCTGGATGGTGCCGCCGCTGGAGAAGCCGGGGGCGATGTACTGCCACCAGGCCTCGGTGTACCAGCGGTCGCGGTCGGATTCCTCCATGAAATCCGCGATCTCCAGGCCACCACGCAGCAGGAAGGACTGCCCGTCGGTGCGGCTGGCGTCGCGGCCGTGGAAGGGCCGGAACGTCAGGCCGCCGTCGGCGCTGACGAGGTTCTCGCCGTTCTGGCCGGCGCTGCGGGCCACCTCGGCCTCGAAGCGCGACTTGCGGCCGTGGCGCAGGCGCAGCTCGCCGCCCCAGAGCTCGTAGTCGGGCGTGCCCAGCGTGGAGCGGCCCTCCTTCACGTAGCCGCCGCCCACCGTCACCTTGTCGAAGAGCGTCTCGCGGGCGTGCACGCCGAAGCCGGTGTCGCCGAAGCGGCCCGGATCCTGGTGGTCGTACTCCACCGCGATGAAGAGCGGGTGCCCGTCGAGGACGCTGTGGTCGTTGGGCTGCGTCAGCGCCCCCGCCGTGTCGAGGGAGCGCGTGGACGCCGGCGACTTCAGCAGCAGGCGGCCGTCGTCGTAGCGGAAGGTGTAGTCGACGTCCCGGGCCAGCGAGACGCGGCGGCGCTCGATGCCCGAGTCGCGGTCGCGCTCCACCAGCGAGATGCGCTCCGAGCCCTCCACCACCTCGCGGTGGGGCAGGTAGTACAGGCTGCCCCCGGTGCCGAGCAGCTCGACGTAGGCGTGGCGCTCGGGGACGTCCTGGTCGGCGGCGAAGGCCTTGAGCTCGTGGCGCGCCGGCCCCGTCTGCACGTCGAGGGCGGCCTGGGCGCCGTAGAGCGTCCGGTCGTAGTTCAACAGCTCGACGCCGCGGATGCCCGACTTGAAGTTGCCCACCGTCAGCGTCGACCGGTCGGCCTCGACCAGCACGTACAGGGGGCCGCGGGTGTTGGCCTCCTTCACCTCGGCGGCGCTGTCGCCGTAGACCGGGTAGAACTGCTCGGGGTCGATGACCTGGCGATAGAACGTCTCGAACTCGCGGCGGCGCGTGCTGTCGACGTGGGCCGTGACCTTGTACTGCTCGAAGGCCCCGCCCAGGATGTCGCTGCCCTTGGCGTAGCCGCGGAAGTAGGCGGCCACGCGGCCGTGCAGGTACAGGCCGTCGCCGATGGTGGTGCTGGTGTGGGCGTCGACGCCGTCCAGCTCCGCGCCGCGCTTGCCGAGCTGGGACTCGCCCAGGGCCAGCAGGAACCAGGCGGCGTCCTTCACCTTCACCGGGTGGGCCAGGGTGCCCTTGTTGCCGGCCGGATCCTCCGTGGTGATGCGGACCTCGGTGTCGTTGACCCCCAGCCAGGCGGCCCCGGCGAAGCGCCCCTCGGCGTCCACCAGCACCTCGTTGCCCTGCAGGAAGACGCGGTTGCCGGGGGCGGTGCGCCCGCGGACGGGCACGGACCGGCCGGGCAGCTCGGCCCCGGCGGGGGGCACCTCCACCTCCAGGACGCGGGCGGGCACGTCGGCCCCGCTGTCGCCCAGGGCCGGCGTCAGGATGCGCTGGATCTCGTCGCGGCCGAAGGCGGCCAGGACCTGGCGCTCGGTGCCCGTCAGGCCGGGCTTGAGGATGACCGGCTCCGGCGGCTTCTCGCGCTTGACGCGCCCGTCGCGGGGGATGGCCCCGCCGCCGACCACCTCGCCGCCGCCGTCCACCGGGGCCACGGGGCGCAGGCGGTCGGGGGCGTCGTCGCCCTGGGGCGGCGCCACGAAGAAGACCGACCGGCCGCCATCGGGCCGCGTCAGCTCGACCAGCAGCGCCTCGTCGCCGCGGACGTCCAGGCGGCCCTGGAAGCGATCGCCCTCGGTGGAGACGCGCTGGGCGTCCACCCGCAGCTCCCACCGGGATTTCTTCGGCTTTTCGGGCAGTTGCACGTCGCCCAGGGCCACCGCCGCCTCGGGGCTCTGGCCGATGACCTGGCGGGTGGAGAGCACCGTGAGGCGGTAGCGGTAGAGGCCCGGCCCGGCGCCGGCGGCGTCCCAGGTGAGGCGCTCCGGGGGCTGGCCCTCCCCGCCCTGGCTCCAGCGGATGGCGCCCTCGGCGTCCACCACGGTGAAGCGCCAGCGGTCGGCCTTCTTGAGGCCGCTGGAGAGCGTGAAGGCCAGGGGCTCGACCACCTTGCCGTCGCGCACGGCGACCTTCTCGGGGCCGGTGGCCTGCACCTTCAGGCCGCTGGCCGCCACCCGCACGCCGCCGATGGTGATGCCGCCCGGGGCCTGGCCCTCGACGACGACCTCGCGGGCCTTCTCGCGCTCGGGGCGGCTGCCCTCCTTGAGGCGCACCGGGAAGACGGCGCGGCGGCCGTCGGCGGCCTGGACGGCCACCTCCACCACCCCGTCGGGCGGGATGGTCGCGGCCAGGGCGAAGGTGCCGTCGGCCTCGGGGGTCACCTCGTCGGCGTCGACGCGGACCCAGGGCTCGAAGGCCGCCTCCGTCTCCACCTTGACGGGGCCGGCGGGCGCGGCGTCCGCCGCCAGGGCGCGCAGCTCCACGCGGCGGTTGCGCTTGCGGGAGCGGGCGAAGGCGGTGGGCGCGCGCGGGCGGTCGTTGCCGACGCCCACGGCCTCCAGCCGATCCGCCGGCAGCTTCAGCGTCGTCACCATCCAGGCCACCAGGGCGGCGGCCTCCTTCTGCGTCTGGGCCCGGGCAGCGGCGTCCTCGCCCGCCCCGTCGGCGTGCACCTCGACGCGCACGCGGGCCGGGGCCGGGGGCAGCTTGCCCGCGACCTTGCGCAGGGCGCGCTGCAGCGCCGGGCGGGGCGCGCCCTGGGCGTCGAAGTCGGCGGCCACCGCCTCGACGAGCGGGGGCAGCGCGCCCTGGTTCAGGCCCACGCCGAACACGCCGGCGGGGCTGCCGACGAGGGTGCCGTCGCGGCCCGCCAGCTCGACGCGGTAGGTGTAGGCCTTGCCGGCCTCCAGCACGGGCTGGCCCGCCTGGTCGCGCTGATCCCAGGGCAGGATCTTGGGGGGGCGCCCGGCGCCGGCCGCGACCTGGCGCTCCTGGCCGCCCACCTCGCCGACCCAGAGGGCCCAGCGATCCCGGGGCGCGCCCTTGAAGATGCGCAGGCGGAAGCCCAGCCCGGCGGCCGCGCCCCCCACCCCGGCCGGCACGTCGGCCTGCTCGGCGTCCTGGCCGTCGACCTGGAGAATCGCCAGCAACTTCGGGGCCTTGCGGACCTGGTCCCGGACGCGGACGCTCAGGGTGTCGGCGTCGCCGCTCACGATGGCGAAGCGGTCGCGGAGGGCGTCGAGGGCGGCGTCCATGCCGTCGGCGGCCACCTCGATGCGCGCGCCCGAGACCGTCTCGGTGGGGCACGTCACGCCGAAGCCGACCTTGGCGGGCAGGCCGCGGGTGAAGTGCACGACGCGCACCTCATCGGTGGTGAAGGTGGCGCCGGGCAGCAGCGTGGCGGCGTCCAGCTTCACGGCGTGGCTGCCGGGATCGATGTCCTTGAAGTGGTAGAGGCCGGCGCTGTCGGTCTCGGCGTACCAGCCGTTGTCGAGGTAGATGCGCACGCCGCCGAGGCCGCGCTCCCCCTCCGACTGGAAGCCGTCGCCGTCGGCGTCGCAGAACACCTTGCCGATGAGGAGGCCCTGGTCGAAGTCGGCGTCGGGCACCACCCGCACGTCGGCGCGGGCCGTGCGGCTGATGGGCACGTTGCCGCCGGCGAGCAGCAGGGTGGCGCGGTTGGTGTAGACGGCCTTCGGCTTCACGTTGGCGCCGAGGGCCGCCTGGTAGCGCAGGCGGATGGCCTCGCCGGCGTGCAGCTCGACGGGGAAGCGCAGGATGCGGGCCTCCTGGGGGTCGAACGACGCCAGGGGGATCTCCTTGCCGCCGTCCAGCCGCACGAAGGTGCCGCTGCCCGCCACGTACTTGAAGCCGCGGGGCAGCACGTCCTGCAGGACCGCCGGCCCGGCCTCCGAGCCCTCCACCAGATCGCGGGGGCTGCGGTTGATCATGTCGATCTCGTAGGTCACCACCTGGCCGCGGCTGACCTCGGCCCGCAGGGACCGCTTCTGCACGTCGATGAGGGCGCTCAGGGGATCGATGGGCACGTGGTTGTGGAAGAACTGGTCCTCGGGGCCCGCCAGGTCGAAGGCCAGGAAGTAGGTGCGGTCGGCGTCGGGGGCGACGGCGGGCACGGCCTCGGGCACCACTTTGCCGGCAGGGTCGTCGGTGAACGCGTAGCCCGGCGTGGGCGGCACGAGCACGGACGGGCTCACGTAGGAGAGCCCCGGCGGGACGACCTCCATGAGGTAGCGGCCGGGCCGGCGGACGGCGAAGCGGTACATGCCGCCATGGGCCGTGCGCTGGCCCTGCATGCTCTCGGCCTCCAGGTCCTCGGGGGGCACGAGGGTGCGGCGATCCCGGGAGGCGGCGTCGTAGGGGTCGTCGTTGCCGACGTCCTCGTCGCGGTAGATGAAGACCTGGGCGCCATCCACCAGCGTGCCCTCGGCGCCGTCGTAGACGCGCCCGGAGGGGTCGATGGCCAGGTCCTGCTGGCGCTGCTCGGTGGCCGCCACCTCCACGCCGTCCACCGTGCGCAGCAGGACGTCGGTGGCCGAGAAGATGCGGGCGCGGTAGCTGCCGGGCAGCAGATCGAAGAGGTCGTAGCGACCGGTCTCGTCGCTGACGACCTCGGCCACCGGGGGGGCGTCGGGGTCGGCGGCGGGCGAGAGGGCGACGCGCATGCCCTCGAACACGGCGTCGGCGCGGTCGGAGTAGGCGCCGTCGCCGTCGACGTCCTCGAAGACGCGGCCCGTCAGCCCGCCAAAGCGGACCTGGGCGTCGACGCAGGCCGGATCGCCGGCCACGGGCGGCACGCCGGGGCCCTCGGCCTGGGCGATGTTGCAGATCTCGCGGTCCTCGCCGAGCCGCGGATCCACCTGGAGCGCGAGCACGACGACGACGGATTCCCCAGCGATCACGCCCACATCCGTGAGCTGCACGCGGCCGTTCTGGGAGGCGCCGGCGGGCGCGGGCTCCACCGCCAGATCGGCGCCCGGCGGCACCGCGACGGCGTCCACGAACAGGAGGCCCGGGGGCAGGTCGTCGACGACGGTCAGGCCGGCGAGGTCGACGGTGCCGTTGTTCGTCAGGGTGATGCGGTAGATGAGCGTCTCGCCGGCGAGGGCGGGCGCGCCCGAGGGATCCTCGACCGTCTTGCGGATGGCCAGGCGGCGCACGGCCGTCTCCCCCACCGGGACGATGGTCGGATCGCGGCCCTCGCCGTCGTCGTCGGAGCGGATGGTCAGGCCGTCGGCCGTGGCCAGGCTGGCCTGGTTGGCCACCTGCGGGCCCGCGTCGACGCGCGTCCGGAAGCGCACGAGGCGCGCGCCGCGCGGGGGCACGCTGTCGAGGCGCACCCGCAGGCGGCTGCGGTCCAGCTCGCCGGCGTCCCGGTCGGCCTGGTCGGTGAGCGCGAGGCCGTCCAGCGTCAGGCTGCCCGGGACGTAGGCGGTGCGGGCCGGCAGCGGGTCGGTGACCTCGACCGGCCCCGACGCGGCGTCCCCGGCGTTCTGGATCGCCAGCGTCCACTCGATGATGTCGCCGATCTGGGCGCGCACCTCGGGCCGGTCCAGGACGCGGGCCGTCTTCAAGAAGCGCGTGAGATCGGCCCCGCCGCCGACGACGAAGCTGGTGGGATCGAGCGGCTCGGCGGTGTCGGGATCGTCGCTGCGGGCCGTGATGCCGAGGCCGTCCTCGACGAAGGCCTGGTTGTCGACGCGGGTGCCCACGGCGGCGTCGGGGGGCACGCGGACCTGGAAGCGGACCTCCACCGACTCGCCCGGCTGCAAGACGCCGTCGCGGCCGCGCAGGCCGAGGCCGGGCTCGCTGGTGGGGGCGCGGCCGCCGCGGTCGGCGACGGGCCGGCCGTCGATGCGCGTGGAGCCCAGCAGGTAGACCGTGCCCGCGGGCACCGCGTCGACGATGAGCGGCGCGGGGCTCGGGGCGGTGCCCGTCTGGGTGATGCGGATGGCGTACTCCACCGTGTCGCCGGGGCGCACGCCGCCGAGGGGGCTCGCGACCACCTTCTGGACGGCGTAGGCCGGGGCGCCCTCCACCACGAAGACGGTGGGATCGCCCGGGGCCGGCGTGGCGGGGTCGTCGGAGAGGGTGGACCCGGGCTGGCCGCGCACGAAGAGCTCGGCCTGGTTGCTGACGGCCTCGCCCGCGCCGAGGGCGGGGCGGATGCGGGCCTCGAAGCGCAGCGTCACGCGGTCGCCGGCCGCGATGGCGCCGAGGGCCGGCGTCCGGGCGGGGATCCACTCGATGCGGGCGGCCCGCGGGTCGAAGAGGCCCCCGTCGGCCGGGGCGATGGCCTCCAGCCGGGCTGTGTCGACGGGGTCGAGGACGCTGACGTCCCGGGCCGGGCTGCCGCCGGGGTTGAAGACGTCGATCTGGTACTCGACGCGGGCGCCCGGCGCGAAGCCGACGGGCTCCAGGGGCAGGACGCGCTTCGTGACCTCCACCGACGCCACGCGCACGACCAGCTCCACCACCTCGCTCAGCGTGTACGGCCCCGCCCCGCCGAAGCGGGCGCCGAACTGGTTGGAGATGACGGTGCCGTCGAGGGCGTCGGCGGCGACGCGGGCGCGCAGCACGCGGCGGACCTCGGCCCCCACGGGCAGGTCGCCCAGGGCCCAGCGCGCGACACCGTCGACGACCTGGCCGTCCATGGCGTCGGCGTCCACGAGGCCGGCGCCGATGGGATCGATGAGATCGACGGCCGGGGCGGGCTGCTGCCCGACGTTGCGCACGACGAGCACGTAGGTCAGCGCGTCGCCGGGGGCCACGTCGCCGCCGTTGTCATCGCGGGCGACCTTCTCGACCTCGAGCTCCGGGCGGTTGCGCACCGTGAACGTCGTCGGATCGCCGACCTCGCCGGTGGTGGGATCGTCGGTCAGCACCGCGGGGCGCCCCTCGGTGAGCAGGCGCGCCTGGTTGGCGACGACGGTGCCATCGGGCAGGCCGTCGAGCACGCGGCCGCGGATGGTCAGCACGACGCTGGCGCCGGGGGCCAGGTCGCCGACCTGCCAGCGCACGTTCTGGCGGGCCACCTGGGCGACCGGCTGGGTGTCCACCACCGCGACCTGGGCCGGGACGGCGTCGGTGACGATGACGCCGCGGGCGAGCTGCGAGCCGCGGTTGCGGATCTCCAGCGTCCACGTCACCGATCCGCCGGGCACGAAGTCGCCGGCCACGATCTTGGTGGAGCCCGCCAGGTCGGGGCGGTCCTCGACCGTGAACCGCGTGGGATCGGGGGCGCCGGGGGTGGCCGGATCGTCGGAGACGAGGCCATCGGCGACGGCCTGGTTGGCGACGACGGTGCCGTCGGGCGTGCCGGGGGCGACCGTCGCGGTGATCAGGAGCTCGGCCGCCTCGCCGGGGCCCACCGGGGGCACGGGCCAGACCACGGCGCCGCCCTTGATGACGGCGGGGGCCGGGGCGACGGCGGCCTGCAGGGCGGCCGGCAGCGGGTCCGTCACGATCACGGCGTCCGCCACGGCGTCGCCCGTGTTGGCGAGCTGCAGGCGGTACTCCACGCGGGCGCCGGGCTGGATGGGGGCCGGCGTCGTCAGGGCCTTCGTCAGCGCGAGGATGGGGGCCGCGGTGACGCGGAACGCCGTGGCGTCGTCGGGGGCGGCCGTCGCGGGGTCGTCCGTCAGGAACGGGGCCGCGAAGCCCGGCGCGCTGATCTCGGCCTGGTTGGCCACGACGGTGCCGTCGGCCAGGGGCAGGACGATGCGGGCGGTGACGGTGAAGCGGCGAGCGTCGCCCGGCGGCACGGCCCCGAGGGCCCAGGTGAGGCGCTGGCCATCGACGCGGGCGCCCGGGGCGGCCTCCAGCACCAGGGTGTCGGGCAGGACGTCCGTGAGCACCGCGCCGGCGGCCGGGGCGTCGCCCGTGTTGGCCAGCGTCAGGGTGTAGCGCACCCGGCCACCGGGCCGGAAGATGCCGTCATCACTCAGGTTTTCCAGCGACTTCTCGGCGCTCGAGAAGTCGGCGGCCGAGACCACCTGCACCACCGTCGGGTCGAGGGCGGCGGGGGTGGCGGGGTCGTCCGAGAGCACGGCCTCGACGCCCTGGGCCGCCAGCGTGGCCTGGTTGGCGATGCGCAGGCCGTTGGCCAGGGCGGGCTGGACCCGCACCCGCAGCACCAGCTCACGGGGGGCGTCGACGGGCAGATCGCCCAGATCCCAGACGACGGCCGCGCCCTCGCGCCGCGCGCCGGGGGCGTCGACGAGGACGAGCTCGGGCGGGAGCGGATCGCGCAGCGTGGCGCCGGCCGCGGCGTCGCCGCCGGTGTTCTCGACGCGCAGGCGGTAGACGAGCTCGTCGCCCGGGCGCACCGAGCCGCCGTTCACGTCCTCGACGGTCTTGGTGACGGCCAGCGCCGGCGTCGACACCACCCGCACCACCGTGGGATCGCCCGGCTTGCCCGTGGTGGGATCGTCGGTGCCCACGCGGGCCAGGCCGGTGGCCACCAGCTCGGCCTGGTTGGTGATGAGGGTGCCGTCGGCCAGCGGCCGGCGCACGCGGCCGGTCAGGCGCAGGGCGCGGCGCTCCCCCGGGCCCAGGTCGCCCACGGCCCACGTCACCACGCCGCCGGCGAGCGCGCCTTCGGGGGCCTCGACGGCCTCCAGCTCGGCGGGCACGGCGTCCGTCACGACCACGTCGCGGGCGGCGTCGGTGCCGCTGTTGATGACGGCCAGGGTGTAGGTGACGACGTCGCCGGGGGCCGCCTCGCGGGGCGCGGCGTCCTTCGTCGAGGTGGACAGGTCGGGGCGGCTCACCACCACGACCACGGTGGGATCCCCGGCGGCGGGCGTGCGCGGATCGTCGGAGCGGACGGCCGCGACGCCGGCGGCCAGGCCCTCGGCCTGGTTGGCGATGCGGGTGCCGGCGGCGGTGCCCGGGGCCACGGTGGCCTCGAAGCTGACCTCGGCCGGCGCCCCCGGCAGGACGGGCCCGGCCAGCGACCAGACCACGGCGCCGCCCTTGAGGCGGCCCCCCACGGCGGGCGCGACGTCCACCAGGCCCGCGGGCACGGCGTCGCTGATCTCGACGCCCTCGGCGGGCGCGTCCCCGCCGTTGCGGGCGGTGATGACGTAGCGCAGCCGGTCGCCCGCCTGCACGTCGCCGCCGTTCAGGTCGATCACGGTCTTGTCGAGGGCGAGGGCCGGCGCCGACTCCACGACGAAGACCGTCGCGTCCCCCACCTCGGGGGTGGTCGGGTCGTCGGAGCGGCGCGCCTCGATGCCCTGGGCGACGGAGGTGGCCTGGTTCTCGACGCGCAGGCCGTTGGTGAGGACGGGCAACAGGGTGCCGCGCAGGGTCAGCTCGACCTCGTCGCCGACGTCCAGCAGGGCCAGCTCGGGCCGGCTGGCAGCGTCGAAGGCCACGGCGTCCCCCGCCACGCGGCCGCCCTCGGCCACGAGCCCCGCGAAGACGCCGGGGGGCAGGCGGTCGTTGACGCGCACGTCGCGCCCGGGCGCCGTCCCGGTGTTGCGGACGCGCAGGGTGTACGTCACCTCGTCGCCCGGCCGGGCGGTGCGCGGGGCCACCGTCTTGGCGACCTCGATGCGGGCCTGGGAGCGCACGCGCAGCACGGTGGCGTCGTCGGGCGCGTCGGTGATGGGGTCGTCCGTCGGCACCGGCACCCGGATCTCGGCCGACGTCAGCGTCGCCTGGTTGCGGACGAGCGTGCCGTCGTCGAGCACCGGCGGCAGCAGGGCCTCGAAGGCCACGGTGGCCCGGGCGCCGGGCTCGATGCGGGGGATGCGCCAGGTGAGGGTGCCGTCGGCCAGCACGCCGCCGTCCTGGGGCGTGACCTCCGCGAAGGCGAAGGCCAGCCGGTCGCTCACCACCACGTCCGTCGCCGGCCGGTTGCCGGTGTTGGGGATGGTGATGACGTAGCGCACCCGCTCGCCCGGCAGGGCCACCCGGCCCGGCAGCGCCGGCAGATCCTTGGTGGACGTCCCCAGGATGGGCGCGGCCGTGACCTGCAGCGCCGCGCTGCGCACGTCCGTCTGCTGCGTCGGGTCGTCCGTGGAGCGGACGTTGGCGACGTTGGTGATGCGCAGGCCGTTGGCGGCGTCGGCGGCGACGGCCAGGGTGAAGGTGACGCGCACCGTCGCCCCGGCGGCCACGCGCAGGAGCCCCTGCAGGCGCCCGCCGGCGCAGACGAGGTCCTCGCCGCCCGCCTCGATCACGCAGTCGCCGGTGCCGCCCGGCCACGGGTCGTTCACGAAGACGTCGGTGGCGCTGGCCCCGGTGTTCTGGATGGCGAGGGTGTAGCGGATGCGGTCCCCGGGCTCGAGCAGCCCGCCGTTCACGTCGACGCCGGCCTTGCGGGTGCCGGGGCCGGTGATGTCGACCCCCGCCGTCAGCCGGAAGATCGTGGGATCGTTGGCGGCGCCGGTGTCGGGGTCATCGGACGGGCGCTGCTCGCCCGCCACCGTCACGACGGCCTGGTTCGAGACCGGGAAGCCGTTGAGGGCCCCCCGCTCGATGCCATCGGCGAGGAGCTGGGGCGTGTCGTGGATGCGCGCCAGGATGGTCACGCGGGCCGTGGAGCTGGCCGGGATGGTCATCCCCGTCAGCCGCGCCCGCCCGATCTCGGGCTCGCTGGCGTCGTCGCCGGTGACCGACACCACCTCCAGCAGATCCAGGTACGGGGGCAGGCGATCGTCGAGCGTCACGTCGAACACATCGCGATCATTGGGGTTTTCGATGGTGATGCGGTACTGGATGGCCTCGCCGGGCGAGAAGCGGTCGTCGCCGTCGGCGTCGGTGACCGACTTGGTGATGCGGCCCAGGCCCACGCCGCCGAGCACCACCACCACGGCCTGGTTCGTCCGCGTGGGCTCGGGCAGGGCCGACGTCGTGATCTGCCCCTGGAGCGTGAGCCGCGTGCCGGGGCGGACGTTGGCGTCGATGGTCGCCCGGAAGGTGATGACGCGGTCGTTGTCGCCGCGGAACGGCACGTTGCCCAGGCGAAGCCCGTTCTGCAGGGGGTTTTGCACCTCTTCGCCAGGCACGGGATCGGCCCCGTCCACGCGCAGGCTGCCCGCCAGGTACGTCAGCCCCGCCGGCAGGCCCAGGCGCGCGATGACGTCCGGCGCGTCCAGCGAGCCCTCGTTCGCGACCCGCAGGGTGATGACCACCCGCTCGCGGGGCGCGGCCTCGTCGGGCACCACCGACAGGAGCGTCCCCTCCCGACGGAAGCTCGGCGCGTTGCGGTCGACGTTGAGCAGCACATAGCCCAGGAAGAACGACTCGCCGCCGCCCGAGGGATCCTGCGCCCCGCCGCCGCCGAGGACGCCGTCCCCGGAGCCGGGCCGCAGCCGCACCGACCGGTCGCCCGGGCGCAGCAGGCCCGACACGTCGAAGGTGTCGAGGTCCATGCCCAGGGTGAAGCCGCCCGGGGCCGTCGAGTTGAACAGGTTGTTGGGCGGGTTGTTGGCGTCGCTCAGCTTCACCCCCCGGAACTCCAGGAAGTCGAAGCAGGTCGCGCAGGGGAAGACGGGGTCGGTGTCCTGGGGCGGCACGCCGAGGAAGGCGTCGCCCTCCAGAGCGAAGAACGTCAGGGACGCCGAGCCGTTGGGCGGGAAGTCGAAGCCCGCGATGTCGAACTGGTCGATGCCGGCCGAGCGGGGCTGCTCGTCGAGCTGGCGGAAGCCGTCATGAACGAAGACGTCCCGCAGGGTGCGCTCCGACGGCGCCTCATAAACGATCACGAGGCTCCAGGCCGCGTACTTGGCCTGGCAGGTCTGGGGATCGCGGCACTCGCCGCGGGCGTCGAGGAAGCCGGGCTCGGCCTGGACGTCGCCCACCTCCCAGCGGCCGTTCCAGCGCTGGGCGCCGGGGGCGCCGCGGACGAGGGCCGTCACGTCGGCGCGGCAGTAGAAGAAGCCACCCAGCGACGGCACGGTGACGCAGCGATCCGCCGGCACGTCGTCGAAGCGCTCGCCGCCCGGGGCGGTGAGATCGGCGGTGCGATCCACGCGGCCCGCGATGGAGCCCGTCCAGAAGAGGTAGGCCCCCGCCACCTCCGCGTCGAACGGGATGCCGCGCACGTCCCCGGCCGACCGGGGCAGGAGCCCGCTGTTGACCTCGGGGGCGGCGATGGAGGCGCTCATCAGGCTGTTGCCCGTGACGACCGCCCGGCCGAAGACGCGGTGGCTGGCGTAGAGGGCGTGGGGCTCGCCATCCACGAGGGCCAGGGCCGAGGCGGGGAGCAGCGCGGCCAGGAGCCACGCCACCCAGACCCACCGCGGGGTGCAAGTCGTCGAAATCACTCGATTCTCACGCTGCTCGGGACGGGGCAGTGTAGGGGGTTGTGGTCGGCTTCGGCAACAAAGGTGGCCAGGGAAGCGCGGCGGGCGGTCCGGCGCGGGCCGCGGCGGCCTGGCGGGCGGGCCCGCGAGGGGCTGGCGGGGGCGACGGGCGGCGGCTACTGGGGCTCGAGGCGCAGGGGCAGCTCGATGCGCGAGGCGTCGGCGGCGGCCGGAAACTCCAGGGCCCGCAGGCTGTTGACGACGCAGCGCTCGAAGGCGGCGTTGCCGACGCTGGACCGTGCGATGCGGGAGTCGATGAGCTGCCCGGCGGCCGTGACGCGCAGGGCCACCGCCAGCTCGGCGGGCCGCTCGACGCTGAGCTTGTGCTTGCCCACGCAGCCCAGCGGGGCCGTCGCCATCATCCGGCGCAGGGCGTTGGCCACGTCGCCCGCGGCCAGGCCGCCCTGGACGTTGGCGGTGCCGGCCACCATGCGGGCGGGCCGGCCGGCGGGGGCCGGGGCGTCCTCGTCGGCGCCGGGGCGGACCACGACGGCCTTCACCTCGGCGGGGGCGGCGGTCGTCGCGGGGGCGCCGGCCGCGGCGGCGCGGCAGTTGGCCAGCCCAGGGCTCACGGCCGCCCCGGCGGCGGCGCTCTGGGGCAGCTCGTCCAGCACGCGGAAGAGGCGGCGCGCCTGGGCGCAGTCCCCCGCCGCCAGCGCCGCGCGGACGCGCCCGCGGCGGCCTCGACGCGACCTTCCGTCGGCGGCGGGGCGCGCGGCCAGGCGCTGGGGCCGGCTCTCCGGCGCTGCGCTGGCGGGGGCGGCGCTGGCGGGGCAGCGCTGGCTGGGGGGCCGCTGGCCCCAGCGCGGCGTCCCTGGCCGGCGCTGGCCGGCGCGGCCGTCTCGGGCGCCAGCGGCACGGCGCTGATGGGGGCGGCAGCGTCGGCGGCCTCGGCCGTCACCCGCCTCAGCGGCGTCGTCCTCGGCCACGTCCACGCAGCAGGGGCCGCCAGGGCTGGCCGGCGCCCCGGCGTCGGGCGCGGCCTCGCGCGGCGAGCGCGTCAGCAGGTAAAAGCCGCCGGCGCCAGCCGCCAGCACCAGCAGCACCAGGGCCACCAGGCCTCCATGGCCGCTGCGCCGCACGGGGGCGCCTGATCGCCGAAGGTGCCGGCCACCAGCGCGGCCGCGGGCGCCACCGCCAGCGACCAGCCGTCACCGCGGGTTGGCGGCGGCGCCTCGGCCGGAGGGGCGAGGCGCGCGGGGGCTAACGCGGGCGGCGCGGGCGCGCGGACCCGCGCAGGCTCAGCGCGGGGCGGCGTGGGCTCAGGGCGCAGCAGGGCGGGCGCCAGGTCGGCGGGCACGGCGGGCTCCGAGACGCGCGGCGGCAGCACCCGGGGCGGCGGCTCCGACATGGGCATGACCACCGGGCGACCCGACTCGGGCGCCTGGGCCACCCGCGGCGGATCCAGCAGCCCCCGGCGCGGCGTCGTCGGCCGCTCCTCCAGGGCCGCCCCCGGCCGCCGCGAGGTGGGCGGCTCCCGGCGCACCGGCCCCGGCGGGCTGGTGGTGTCGCGGCCCACGATGCCATCGGGATCCAGCAGATCGAGCCGGTACTGGCTCGTCAGGGACCGCACCTCGGGGCTCTCCTCGATGTCGTCGAGGCTCAGCTCGATGACGTCCTCCTCCCCGAGCGCCGCCTCCCCCTCCCCGATGGCCCGCAGGAAGGCCTCCACCATGGCGCGCACCGTGGGGTAGCGCTCCTCGGGGGCCTTGGCCATGGCCTTGCGGATGACGGGCTCCACCGCCCGCAGGCGCGGATCGCCCTGGGCCCCGGGCAGCGGCGGCACCGGCGAGTTGGCGTGGTGCCACAGCACCCCGAGGGGCCCGCCGTCCCCCTTGAACGGCTTGTCGCCGCTGAGCATCTGGAACGTCATCACGCCCAGGGCGTAGATGTCGGCCCGCCCGTCCACCTCGCGGCCCCCCTCGAAGAGCTCGGGGGCCATGTAGTTGGGCGTCCCCAGGAGCATCCCCGTCTGGGTGACGGCCCCGTCCTCGAGCCGGGCGATGCCGAAGTCGATGACCTTGGCGATCTCGTCCTCGTCCTCGCCCGGCGAGGTCAGGATGACGTTGGCCGGCTTCATGTCCCGGTGGACGATGCCCTTCTGGTGGGCCTCGTGGAGCGAGCGGCCGACATCGCGGACGATGCGGGCCACGTCCCCGGGCGGCAGCGCCCCGTCGCGCTTGAGCCGCGCCGCCAGGCTCTCGCCAGCGACGTACTCCATGACCATGTAGGCCACGCTCGGCATCACCGCCGACTTGCTGACGCCGAAGTCGAAGAGGGTGACCGTGTGGCGGCTCTTGAGCAGGGAGACGGTGCGGGCCTCGCGCTCGAAGCGCTCGCGGGCGCTCTTGGTGGCGGTGAGCTGGGCGTGCAGGACCTTCACCGCCACCAGCCGCCCGAGGGGGCGCTGGAGGGCGGCGTAGACCACGCTCATGCCCCCGCCGCCGATGCGGTCGACGAGCACGAAGCGGTCGTCGAGGACGTAGCCCAGCAGCGGCGCGGCCGCCAGGCGCGCGCGCCGGTTGGCCGGCAACAGCACGCGGTGGTGCTCCGGGCAGACCCCCGAGGCATCATCCAGCCCGCACTCCGGGCACACCCGCGTACCGTGTGCATTCGCCATGTCGCCATCGTCGGAGGGCGGGGCCGAAAAGTAAACCTCGTTGGCGTCGGGGCCGGCCGGCCGCGACGGCGAGCCTCAAGCCATTGAAATGACTAGGAGTTCCCGGAAACCGGGGGCCGTGGCCGCCCCACGCCGGCGGACAGGGCGCCCCCCGCGGCGATGATCAGCGCCACCCCCGCCACGGTCCAGGTCGAGAGGCCCTCCCCGAAGACCAGCACCCCGGCCACCGCCGAGAAGACCACGGTCGCGTAGGACAGGGGCCCCACGCGCGTCGCCTCGCCCAGCCGGTAGGCCAGCGTCATGCCGAACTGCCCGCCGGTGGCCCCGAGGCCGATGCCCAGGACGAGCCACCACTGCGTGCCCGTCGGCAGCCCCTCGGCGAGGGCGAAGGGCGCCGTCGCGCACACACTCGCCACGGCGAACCACCACACGATGCGGGAGGGCGGATCCGTCGTGCGCAGCAGCCGCACCGAGACGTAGGCCACCCCGGCCAGGGCCGCCCCGGCCAGCCCCGCCAGGCCGGCCAGCAGGCCGCCGTCGACCTCGGGGCGCAGCACCAGCAGCACCCCCACGAACGCCAGCCCCACCAGCGCGAAGCCCCGCGACCCCGGCCGCTCTCCCAGCACGGGCCCCGCCAGCAGCAGCGTGAAGACGGGCGAGAGGTACTGCACCGCCGTCGCCGTCCCGAGGGGCAGCCCGTGGATGCTCCAGAAGAAGCAGAGCATGGCGGCGAGGCCCGACGCGCACCGCAGCGCCATCCGCCGCGCGTTCCCCGGCCGCCAGCCCGCGCCCGATCGCCGCAGCAGCGGGTGGGCGATGGCCAGGATGACCACCGAGCGCCAGAACACGAGCTGGATGGTCGAGAGGTCGACCGCCGCCCGCTTGAGCAGCACCCCCATCAGGGAGAACGAGGCCGACGCCAGCACCATCGCCAGCACGGCGGACCAGGAGACAGGGGCCAAGGCAGGCGCCTCCGACCGTGGAGGGCATCGTCTAGCACGAAGGCGGGCGCCGGTGCGCGGCCACGCGGGCCTCGGGCGGATTCCCCAGGCCGATCAGCGACCTACGTGCCGGGGGCCCAGGCCCCGGGCACCGTGATGCTGCCGGTGTTCATCTGGGCACTCAGGCGGGCGCCGATCTCGGCCGCCGCCGTGACGCCCAGGCCATCCACCCCGCTGGCGTCGTTCACGATGGCCGGCGAGATGAGATCGCTGCCGTTGCATTGCACCCGGATGCCATGGCTCGGGAAGAGATCGGTCTTGTAGCTCAGCGTCAGGGCGCCGCTGGCGTCGAAGGTGCCGGTGAGCTTGGAGTCGATGTCGGGCGCCATCGTGATGACGACCGGGTTGGACGACGCCATCGACAGCGTGAACGTCCGGCCGGCGGCGGCCTGGGACATGGCCTTGGTGGCCGTCTTGGCCTCCGTGCCCCGGTCGGAGGCCACCTGGCCCACCACCGGCAGCTTCAGCTCCCAGTGCCAGTCACGGTGGGTGGTGCCATAGCTGCCGCTCTGGCGGATGCCCGAGATGGTCGTGCCATCGTAGTCGAACTCCAGCACCACCAGCACACGGTGCCCGCCGCCGTAGTCGGCGTGGTTGTCGCCCCGATAGCGCGAGGTGTAGTCGAAGCTGGCGGCGGGCACGACGTTGTCGGCCAGCTCCCCCGCCCGGTTCGTCACCCGGATGACCTCCTCGGGATCGATGACCTCGCGGTGGGGGATCCACGCCTTGAGCTCGACGCGGTAGTGCCGGGTCGACGCCAGCTCGCTGCTCTGGCCCATGGCCGAGGCGCCGTGCGCGCCCGCGTCGGCGAGGCCCGTGCTGCCCTGGGCCGTCGCCGCCCCCGCCGTCGTCTCTTCCCGCTGGACCTGCGCCTGATCGCCCACGGCCGCCCTCCCGGTCGAAGTGCCAGGGGTAGCGGGGTGCCCGCGGCGGCGCAAGCGGGGCGAGGCGAGACGCCCCGATCAGCCCTGTTTTCAAGGACCTGGCCTCGCCGGGCCGGCCGTCAGGGCTGCTCGCCCAGCTCGCCCTCGAAGGGGTCGTCGCCCTCCGGCTCGTCCGCCGCCGGCACGTAGCCCTCGGCCAGCGCCCAGCTTCGCAGCTTCGCCAGGGCGCCCTCGCCCACGTAGGCCACGGCGTCCACCTCGGCCAGGGTCGCGAAATCCCCATGGATTTCACGGTGATGGACGATGTGGTAGGCGGCGCGGGCGTCCAGCCCGACGTCGTCGTCGAGCTCCTCGAGGCTGGCCTCGTTCGCCACGCGGACCATGCCGACGCCCACGGGGTCGTCGGCCTCGACGGCCTGCAGGGCCGCGAAGGGGTTCTCGGTGGGGTCGAAGCCCTCGCCGCAGGCGGTGAGGGCGAAGAGGGCGAGCAGGCTGAGCAGGGTGGTCTTCATGGGATTCTCCGAAGCAAAGTCGAGGACCCCTTGTGCGACCGCCGTGCCAGCCCTCGCGGGCCCGGATCCGGGCCCGGACGCCGCCAGCCCGCCCCCCGCAACGTGATCCGGACCGCGGGCGTCACGTGGACGCACGCGTGATCACACGGTCAGAAAGGTCTGGGGCCGTCGCGGCGAAGGGATCGTCGTCACCGTCCCGAGGTCGCCATGTCGCCGTGTCCCGCTCCGCCTTGCCCGCCCGGCCTGCCTGCCACTAGGGTAACGCCCGGGGTCGGCGAGGGATCGGTGCGCGGAGTCACGCTGTCTGTCTGTCTGCTGGGCTGCTCGACGGCCACCCCCCCGGGCCCCGCCCCCGCCGTCGTGCTGGGCGGCTGCGGCGCGGTGTGGCCCGGTGCGTCCGGCCTCCTCTGCGTGGATCCCCACGACGCCGTGGCCTTCGTGCCCCTCGCGGCCGATGAGCGGCTGGCGGCCCCCGCCCCGAGCGAGGCCCTGCCGGGCGGCGCGCGCGTGCGCCTGGCCGGGGACGCCCCGGTGACGATCCAGATCGCAGGCCGGCCGCCCGTCGAGGTGCGCTTCGCGGCGGGCCCGCCCAGCCTGGGTCGGGCGCTGCACGCCGCCGGGCGGCAGGCCAACCGCGCTGGCGAGGTGGCGTCGGCGATCCGCCTCCTCGGCCGCGCGGCGGCCGCCCAGGCCGAGATCGGCGACGCCTCCGGGGCCGCCCTCAGCGCCCAGCTCGGGGCCTTCGTCGCCCAGAAGCAGGGCCGGCTGGCCGACGCCCGGGAGCGGCTGGCCGCCTTCGAGCCGCCGGCCGCCGACGGCAGCGCCTGCGCCCACGCCTACTTCCGGCGCCCTCGTGGCCCCGCGCCGGCGCGCGACGCGCGCGCGGCGCTGCGCGGTTCGACGCCGCGGCCGCCCTGGCCGAGCGCCTGGCGTTGCCGCTGGAGCCCGTGATCATCGAGGAGCGGGCCATGACGCACCTGGCCGTCGGCCGGGTGGACGAGGCCGTCGCGACGCTGCGGGGCCTGATCAGCGACGACGTCCCCGTGTGCAAGCGCTCGTTTCTGTTGACGAATCTGGGCTGGGCGCTGCTGGGATCCGAGGCGGCCGGGGCCCCCGAGACGGGGGAGATCCTGGCCCGCGCCGAGGAGGGCTACGCCGCCTGCGACGCGACCACGCCCGACATGCGGGCGAACGCGCGCCTCAACCGCGCCCTCTGGGCGCTGCGCGCCGGCCAGCCCGATCTGGCGCTCTCCCTGGTGGAGGTGCCCCTGGGCGAGGGCGTGCGCCCCGACGTGCTGGCCTGGACGCAGTACGTGCGGGCAGCGCTGCGGCCGGCCGAGGCGCGCGGTCCCGCCCTGGAGGCCGTCGCCCGCGTGGCCGCCGACGCGGGCCTGGAGGACCTGCGCTGGCGGGCCCTGGTGGACGCCGGCCGGGCCTACGAGGTCATCGACCAGGGCGCCGCGGCGGTGGCGCGGTTCGCCGAGGCCGAGGAGGTGGTGGCGGCGCGGGCGTTCGACATCCCCGTGGACGCGGGCCGGGCGCCTTCGCGGCCGACCGGCACGAGATGCGGCGCGGCTGGTGGAGGCGCTGTGGCGGCAGGGCGACGTCGCGCAGGCCTTTGACGCCGCCCAAGCGGGCGCGCCGGCGCGTGATGACGACGCTGCCCACCGACCGGCTGATCGAGGGCCTGAGCGAAGCCGACCGGGCCGCGTGGGAGGGCGCGCTGCAGCGCTACCGCGACGCGCGGGAGGCCCCTGACGCGGACGCGCGGCCGCCGACTGGGAGCGATCGCACCGGGGCCGCCCTGGCCGCCGCCCAGGCCGCCCGCGCCGACCAGGTGCGCACCCTGCGGGGCCTGCTGGACGCGGCGGTGGCGCGGCTGGGCCGACCGGCCGCCGCCGAGGGCGCCCTGCGCGGACCCGAGCCGGGCGAGATCATCCTGCTGTGGACGGCCCTGCCCGGCGACCGCTGGCTCGTCTTCGCGCAGGACGCCGCGGGGACGACGGCCGCCGAGGTGACGCCGGGGGCCTGGACGGCGCCGGTGCGCGCCCGCATCCAGGCCGCCGAGCGCGTGCGGGTGCTGGCCGCGGGGCCCATCGCCGAGGCCCGACTCGATCTGGCCGGTCGCCCGGCCGTGCACGCCCTGGACCTGCCGCCCCGGGCGGCGCGGCCGCTCGGCCCCATGACGATGCTGGTGGCGGATCCCACGGGGGATCTGCCGGGCGCCCGCCAGGAGGCCGAGCGCGTCGCGCCCCTGCTGGAGGCGGCGGGGCGGCCGGCGACGCGCATCGCCGGGGCCGCCGTGACGCGGGCCGCCCTGGCCGACGCCCTGGGCGTGGCGGACCACCTGCACTACGCCGGCCACGGCCGCTACGCCGGCTTCGAAGGCTGGGACAGCGCCCTGCCCGTGCACGACGGCGCGCTGGAGGTGGGCGACCTGCTGCTGCTGCCCCGGGTGCCCGCCGCGGTGGTGCTCTCGGGCTGCGAGACCGGCCGCGCCCGCGGGGACGCGGCCGTCGGCCTGGGCCTCGCCCACGCGTTCCTGGTGCGGGGCGCCGACGCCGTCGTCGCGCCCATCGGCCCGGTCGATGACACCATCGCCGCCGACTTCGCGGTCGCGCTCTACCGCGCCCTCGCGCGGGCGGAGCGTCTGGAGACCGCCTTTGGCGCGGTCGCGGCGGATTCAAGCGCACAAGACTATCGGCTCTTCGTACCTTGACGCGCCCGATGGCGGTCGAGGGGTCGGCGAGCCCGCTTCGGACACTGAGGAGAACACATGAAGTCGATGATGCTGCTGACGACGATGCTGGCGATGCCGACGCTGGCCAAGGGCGCCGATCCGAGCCTGCTCGACGCGCGCCCGCTCACCATGACCCGCAAGCTGAGCGATCAGTGCACGCGGCTGGAGCGGCGGGGGCCGGCGCCCTGGTTCTGCGGGCGGCGGGAGCAGCCCCTGGACCCACCGTTCGCGGACGCCTGCCCCGACGCGCTGTGGGTCGGTTACCGCCTCGACAGCGGGGCCTGCCCGGCGGCGCCCTCGGCGCTGGGCACCTGGACGGTGAGCGAGCCGTTCGCGCGCAGCCAGGACGCCCGCCTGCAGCGCCTTTGCAGCTACACCTGGGTCCCCGCGAGCGCGGCGCGCCCGGAGCCGGACGTCGCCGCCCTGCCCGACGTGCGCACGGTGCGCATGGAGCGTGACTGCCAGGTCGTCAGCGGCCACGCCGCGCCGCCCCAGGCCGTGGCGGACGAGCTGTTCAGCGCCTGGAGCGACCAGCTCGAGCTGCCGGACTGGAGCCTCTCGGAGGCCTTCGGCACCTACAACATCCGGGTCGCGGTCGTCGACGGCGGCGCCCCCGGCGAGGGCCCGACGGGCGCCCCGCCCGACACCGTGGCCCACCCCACGGTCGTCTCGTCGGTCATCCGGGCGGTCTCCTGCCCCGAGCGCGCCGGCAGCGCCGTCTGCGCCGGTGGCGCCCCGGGCTACAACGCCCTGCCGTACGTCCTCGAGGGCGTGCCGGGCGAGCTCGGCGGCTACTTCGGCACCCAGGCCGACTTCGCCAAGGCCGTCGACGCCGCGGTGACCGACTGGGTGGCGGCGCCGCCCGTCAGCCGGCCCGACCACCTCATCTTGAACCTGAGCCTCGGCTGGGACGGCGACTTCGACGTCACCCAGGTGCAGCGCGTGCCCGGCGCGGCGGCCTACTGGGCCGTCCAGGCCGCGAGCTGCGCCGGCGCGCTGCTCATCGCCGCCTCCGGCAACCAGGCCGGCGACAGCGACACCGGCCCCCTCTTCCCGGCGGCCTGGGAGGTCTTCCCCCGCACCTGCGGCGCCCAGGCCGAGGTCTACTCGCCCCTCGTGCACGCCGTCGGCGCCGTGGACGGCACCGACACCCCGCTGGGCCTCAGCCGCATCGCCAGCGTGCCGCGCCTCGTGGCCCCCGGCTCCATCGTGGTGGTGCCGAAGGACACGGGCCCCGGCCCCGACCAGCCCACCGTCGCCCTCAGCGGCACCTCGCTGGCGGCCGCCGGCGTCTCCGGCGCGGCCTCGCTGCTGTGGAGCATGCGCCCGAGCCTGAGCCCCGACGAGGTGATGGCGGCCCTCTACGCCGGCGCCGAGCCCCTCGGCGTCCCCGCCGACTTCGGCCTGGGCGGCCAGCCGGGCGAGCGCCGCCGCGTCTCCGTGAGCCGCGCGTTCAACCTGCTCTGCCCCGAGGGCGTGGCCATCGAGGACTGCCCGGTGGCCGCCAGCCGCCCCGCCCTGCCCACCCCCCGCGCGGCCTACGTGCCCGCCCTGGCCGACTTCCCGGCCATCGTGGCGGCGTACCTGGGCGGCGCCGTGGACGTCTTCGAGGATCCGGGCCTCGTCCCGCCCGCCATCCCGTCGGCGTACTACAGCCCCTACGTCGTGCCCCAGCCCGGCGAGCCCAACTGCCCGATCTGCGGCTTCACCGGCACCACCTTCAACGGCAAGCTCTCCGACACCCTCTTCGGCGTGACGATGGGCCAGCCCATCCTCCAGATCGTCGACGCGGGTGGCTTCCAGTGGCAGGTCGGCCTCGACCCCCTGCCGGTGGGCCAGACCTTCAAGGTCGATCTCTTCTACAAGCTCAACGGGATCGCGGTGAAGAGCGCCTGGCTGGAGATCCCCACCGTCCAGAACGGCAAGAACGTGTTGACCAGCAGCGAGCTCTACGTCAACTAATGCGGCGTGCCGACTCCCCCCGATGAAGTCCTGTCCCCGGCCGGCGTAGAGCGCGCCCTCTCCGGGGATCGGGTCGCCGCCCACGCCCTGATGGCCGCGCTCATGCCGGCCATCCAGCGTCGGGTCAACGCCGCCCTCCTGCGCCGCGCAGGGGCCCGCCAGGGTCGCCCGCTGCGCCAGGAACTCCTCGATCTCACTCAGGAAGTCTTCGTCGCGCTCTTCGAGAACGACGGCCGCGCGCTGCGCCGCTGGGATCCGGCGGGGGGCGCCTCGCTCACCACCTGGGTCTCCCGGGTGGCCGACCACCAGGTCGCCTCCATCCTGCGCAGCGGCAAGCGCAGCCCCTTCACCGAGACGCCCGTGGAGTCCACGACGCTGGAGCTGACGAGCGAGCCGTCGGCCTCGGTGCACGGGCGGGTGTCGGGGCGGCAGCAGCTCGGGCGCCTGCTCGACCAGCTCCGCGCGGCCATCAGCCCCCTCGGCTACGAGCTCTTCGTCGACCTCTTCGTGGACGAGCGCGACGTGGACGAGATCTGCGCGGCGCGGTCCATGTCGCCCAACGCCGTCTACGTCTGGCGCAACCGCCTGCGGCGCGCTGCTCAAGAAATCTTGCAGGCCGAGAAAGACTCGGACGCCCCGGCGCGAATGAACGGGTAGAGGGAGTACCCATGAGCGACGAGACCCGAGATCCGAGAGCCGCGCAGGACGACGACCTGCTCGCCCAGCTGGGCGCCCTGGCGCGGGAGCAGGAGGCCGACGTGGACTGGCCGGCAGACGAGGCCCTGGCGCCCATCGAGGGCGAGGAGGCGGCCGCGCTCTTCGACGCGGTGCTCGACCGCGTGGGCCTGGGCCCGCCGGTGGCGCTGCCCGACGACACCCCGGACGACGCCCCGCTGTTCGAGTCTCCGGCGGCGCTCACGGCCCCCCCCGGTCGGCGGCGCTGGGCCCTGGCGCTGGCGGCGACGCTGCTGCTGGCGGTCGTCGGCGGCGCGGTCCTGCTTCGTGGGGGCGGCGGGTCGGCGCTGCCGGACTACAGCCTGACGAGCGGCGCGGGCGACCAGACCATGCGGGCCGATCCGGCCCCCACGGTGGATCGGGCGCGCTACCGGCCCGGCTCGCGGGTGCACCTCATCGCGCGCCCGGCCGCCGATGTGACGGGGCCGGTCGAGGCCCGCCTGTTCACGCGGCGGGACGGGAAGTACACCCCCCTTCCCGCCCCCCTCCAGGTCAGCGCCACGGGCGCCGTCCGGCTGGACGCCGTGGCCGGTGAGAGCCTGGCCCTGCCCGACGGCGACGCCGACCTCGTCCTGCTCGTGCGGCCGGTGGGCCTCGACGCCACCGACGACGCCCTGCTGGGCGCCGACGATCCGCGCCCCGCGCGTCGGCTCGTCCACCCCTTCCACTTTTCTCGCTAGCGCGTCGTTTTCTCGGAAAGGTCCGCCGGGGCCGCCGCGAAAGGAGGAGTGAAGGCCGGGACGACCGGACGACACACCCCCGAAAGCGAGGCTCCCATGACTCGATCCCTCTCGATGCTCCTCTCGTGCGCCCTCCTCGCCGGCTGTGGCGAGCTCGACACGCTCGACGACGCCGCCCCCGTGGACGAGGCCAGCGAGGCCCTGGAGGTCCAGCTCGCCCAGGCGGTGCCCATCGGCGGCATCGGCGGCGGCTTCCAGGGGCCGTTCATCGGCCGCTGGGCCCAGGAGCCGGTGGTCTATCGCCAGTACCTGGCGGGGGGCAGCAGCGCCGCCTACGGCCAGGCCTGGCAGCAGTGGCGGGACCTCGGCTACCACCCGGCCATCCTCGACGCGAGCCGCATCGGGGCCCAGACGCGCTACTCGGGGCTGTGGTACCGCGACGACCAGGTCCTCGACTGGGCCAGCCACCGCGACCTGCTGGAGGCCGACTACCTGGACGTGGCCAGCACGCGGCAGTCTCAGGGCTACCGGCTCATCGACCTGGACGCCCACACGGCGTTCGGCGTGACGCGCTACCACTCGGTGTGGGTGCGCGAGCAGTCCCCGCTGGGCTGGTGGTCGCATCGGCGCATCGACGCGGCGACGCTCACCCAGAAGATCAGTGATTACGCGGGCCTGGGCTACCGCCCGCTGCGCATCAACGCCTACGAGATCGGCAACGACCTGCGCTACGCGGCGGTGTGGGTCCGTGATGGCCTGCCCTTCCACGCCCACGCCGACCTGTCGGTGGCGCAGTTCAACGGCCTGAACGCCCAGTACGTCGCCGATGGCTACGTGCTGTCGGATGTGGGCCCGTTCCAGGTGGCCGGCATCCAGCGGGTGGCGGCGACGTGGGTGCGGGATGCCGGGGTGCAGCAGTCGGTCTTCCGCCGCGACCTCACGGACAGCCAGCTCGAGGAGCAGGACGAGACCTACACGAAGCAGGGCCTGGTGATGGTCGACCTGAACACCTACAGCTTCCTGGGTCTGGTGCGGCACGCCGCCATCTGGCAGCGGCGCGTCGTCCGCCAGACCGTGCAGTCGAACCTGCCCGTCGGCGGGGACGCCGACATCGGCGCCATCGGCCTCACGGTGACGGAGTTCAGCACCAACGGCGTGGACAACCGCCGGGGCACCATCGGCTTCTTCGTGCAGGATCTGCAGAACGGCAACTACGTCACGATGAACGCCGACGAGCCCTTCTACCTGGCCAGCACGTCCAAGGTCCTCATCGGCGCCCGCGTCGCGGCCCACCCGAGCATCAACCTCAACGCCCAGCGCACGTTCCAGAGCACGGACTGGCGCGGCGAGAACACCCGCGGCTTCACCCAGGCGAACATCGGCCAGCTCCTGCCGCTGCAGACCTACCTGACGAACATGCTCATCGGCAGCGACACCGCCTCCACCGACGTCCTGCACCGCCTGCTGGTGAACCTGGACGGGGCGCGGGGCCTGGACGACTGGCTGCGCGACGTCGTGGGCATGCAGAACGTGGGCGAGATCACCGACATCTGCACCGTCGACAAGCGCATCTCCGCCAACGAGAACACCTGCGTCAACAGCGTCTCCTGCGACACGTTCGAGACCTGGTTTCGCGGCAGCGGCGGCCCCTACTACAACGCCAGCCAGGCCGAGCGCGACTGCCTGGACAGCCTGGTGGACGACCGCAGCGTGGAGAACCACGAGACCTACTACACCAGCCTGGCCAACACGGTGACCCCGGCCGAGTTCGGGCGCTTCTGGCACAGGCTCGCCCAGGGCGACCTGATGGACAACGCCGACCGCGCCGGCTTCCTGGCCACGCTCGACCCGTCGAACAACCTCGGGTTCAACCAGGCGCAGGGCATCTTCTACGACCAGATGGGCACGAAGAACGGCGGCAAGCGCCGGGTGGTCTCGCAGGTCGGCATCATGTGGGACTGGGCCGGGGCCGTGGGCGACTACACCAACGTCACCCCCCGCTACGCCTTCGCCCTGTTCACCGAGGACTGGAACTTCGAGAACACCAACGACGTGGACAGCAACGGCCTCACCGACGACACCGACTGGGCCCTGGCCGCCATGCAGGGCGTCTTGAACCGGGCCATCCAGTTCCTCGACAAGCAGTAGCGGGCGCCGCTCGGCAGGTCCGGCTGCACTTTTTCGCAGAAATCCTGCGACACGCGCCGCGACTGACCGAAAGCAAGGGAGCACCCACCACGGAGGCTCCCCCCATGGCCCACACGCTGCGCATCGAGCTGGTTCAACGCGCCTTCATGAGCGCCCGGCTCGGCTTCCTGCTGATGCTCTACGAGATCACCAGCAAGGTCGTCGACGACCGCTTCGCCTTCATCCCCACCGAGAAGTGCGTCGAGATCCTCCAGGGCGTCCTCGCCCGCGCCCAGGAGAAGTTCCCGCTCGTCGACGTCTACGCCTTCCACTTCCTGTCCAACCACCTGCACCTGCTCATCGGCGCGCCGACGCTGGCCCACAAGAGCGCGTTCCTGGAGTGGACGCTTCGAGAAATCTCCAAGCGGATCAACCAGTTGCTCGGCCGGACGGGCAGCCTGCTGGAGCAGAACCACTGCATCCAGATCACGACCGAGGAGCACGCGCTGCAGCGGCTGCAGTACATCATGGGCCAGGCCACCGCCCAGTTCCTCGTACGGCACCCGGCCGACGACTTCTTCGCCTGCTCGACGCCGTTCCTGCTCTTCGGCAAGCCCGTGGAGGGCGTGTTCAGCTACGCCGGCCAGGACCCCAAGACGCTGACGGTGCGCATCGACCGGCTGCCCGGCCTCGAGGCCCTGAGCACGAAGGACCACCGCGCGCTGATGTGGCAGCTCGCCGACGACGTGGCCAGCCAGGCGCGGCCGAAGCGGAAGAAGGCCGGCGTCCGCATCCCCGACCCCGAAGCCTTGCGGCGCCTCGACCCCATGACGAAGCCCCGCGAGCGGGACCGCAGCCCGGCCCCGGTCGTCCACGGCCCGCCCGAGCACCACCAGGAGTGGCGCGAGGCCCAGGAGGCCCTGCGCGAAGCCTACTCGCGCGCGACGCGGGCCTTCCACGCCTGGCAGGCCGACCCGACGCACCTGATGATCCCGTGGCCGCCGCACACGCTGCCCCCGGCCTTCGCCCGCCCGAGGGGACCCCGAGCCGGCGCGGCCTGACCGCCCGCCGGCGCCCCCGAAGTCGTTGCCGCGACCGCCCGAGGCGGAACGGGACCCGTGCGCCCGACCGAAGCCCACCCACGCACGTCCACGCCCCCGATCCCACCCCGACCATCCCCCCACCCCCCTCTGACACCGTTCCCCCCCCCGCTCCCCCCCACCAGCCCCTCCCCCGTCCAGCCCCGCGGTACAAATCCACGCCCAAACCGGACTACCCGGTACACCTGTTGGGGCCCCCCGGGCCGCAGGCCTGGGGGGCCGGGCCGCCGGGCTCGGCCGTCACGCCGGGCCGACGAGCCAGAGCCAGCCGAGGCCGAGGAGGGTGGTGGCGAGGGCCACGGGCAGGCCGACGCGCAGGTGGGCGAGGAAGCCGATGCCGCCCACGTCGCGGGCGCTCTCGGCGACGATGATGTTGGCGACGGAGCCGAGCAGGGTGAGGTTGCCGGCGAAGGTGGAGGCCATGGCCAGGAGCTCCCAGCCGAGGCGGGGGTCGGTGAGGGTGGCGACCTGGTCCTGGACCACGAGGATGAACGGCACGTTGGAGACCACGTTCGATCCCACCAGGAAGAGGCCGGCCAGACGCAGGGACAGGGGGTCGCCGTCGGGGGCGAGGGGCAGGCGCTCGAACGTCCAGGCGGGCCAGTCGCCGAGGCCGGCGACGACGATGAAGAGGCCGACGAAGAAGAGCAGCAGGCTGCCATCGATGTGGGGCCAGAGCAGGCGAGCGTCGCGGCGGTGCAGGAGCATGAGGGCCGCGAAGCCGGCGAGGGCGGCCCAGGCGAGGTCGGCGCCCGCGCCGTAGGCCACGGCGGTGCCGGCGATCACCGCGAGCGTGACCGCCGTCCGCGGACGCAGGAGCGGGGCCGAGGGCGTGGGCTGCAGGCGCGCGACGCCCAGTGGCCGCCGGTAGAGCCACGCGAGGATGGCGTGGTTCAAGGCCAGGCCGACGAGGGCGGTGGGGCCGACGAGGGCCAGGTGGTCGAGGTAGTCGAGGCCGCCGAGCCGCGCGCAGAGCATGTTCTGGGGGTTGCCGACGAGGGTGGCCGCGCTGCCGGTGTTGGCGCCGGTGGCGAGGGCCAGCAGGTAGGGCAGCGGGGGCAGGTCGTGCCGCCGGATGAGGGCCACGACGACGGGGGCGCCGAGGACGCAGACGGCGTCGTTGGTGATGAGGGCCGAGAGCAGACCGGCCCCCCAGACGACCAGCGCGAGCAGGCGGCCGGGGGTGCGGGCCCGGCGGGCCAGGGCCCCTTCGAGATCGGCGAAGAAGCCGTCCACCGCCAGGAAGGCCCCCATGCCCATGACGCCCAGGAGCAGCAGCAGCGTGCCACCATCCACCGCCGCCAGGGCCTCGCCGGGGGCGAGGACGCCGAAGGCGACGCAGGCCACCGCCCCCACCAGGGCCGCCGCCGGGCGGTCGAGGCCCAGGAAGTCGAGGCGCCTGGCCGAGATCAGCAGGTAGGTGGCGGCGAAGACGACCAGGCCCGCGACGGGCGGCGTGCTGGACATGGGGCGAGGGTAGCGCGGGGGCGGCGACGGCGGAACCACCGCCACCGTTGCCGAGATTCACCAGGAAGATCGGGAGGTTGGGCTCAGCGGGGGCGGAAGACGAACGGGTAGCTGATCTCGACGACGCCCGCGCCCTTCGGGGCCGGGAAGCGCCACGTCTTCGCCTTGTCCACCACGCACGTCTCGACCGCGGTCGACTTGAGGGTGCTCATGGGCACGCTGGCGGCCTTCACCTTGCCGTCGGCCCCGATGACGATCTTCAGGACCAGACGGCCGGCCAGGTCGGGCTTGCGGGTCAGCTCCTTCTCGTAGCAGGCGCGGACCTGGTTGGCGTGCTGGCGGAAGACCCGCTGGACGACGGCGCGATCCAGGCTGCCCATCACCACGGGGCTGGCGGCGGCCAGGCGCGGCGCGGCGGCCTTCCCGCCCATCCGGCCCTCGCCGTTGCCCACGAGGGCCCCGCGCCCGTAGCCGATGCCGCCCATGCCCTGGGACGGGGCCACGAGCGCGTCGCCCACCATGGAGGCGCCCCCGCCCACGCCATAGCCCCGGGTGCCGAGCATCATGCCGCCCATCGCCCCGCCGGCGATCCGGCCGCGGGTGATGCCGTGGGCCGGTGCGGCGTTTGCCAGGTCGACGCCCTCGGGCGCCTCCGTCGGCTGCACGACCACCGGCGCGTTGCCCCGACCCACCATCCGGCTGCGATCGACGGCCACGAAGCTGGTGTAGGCGGTGACCAGGCGGTGGGCCAGCCCGAGCTTCGTGATGGCCTCCACCGTCTCCTCGTCCGGGCCATCCCAGAGCACGCGGGACAGCGCGGCGACCCGGGCCCGGGCCCAGAGCGTCGGCGTCGCGCTGTGCCGGGCGCTCGCGTCGGGCAGCGTGACCTCCAGGGGCAGCTCCACCGGGCCGTCATCCGTCATGCCTTTCACGATGATGGTCCCCGCCCCCGGCTGGCTGTAGCGGGCGTGCAGAATCAGGGGCCGGGTGGCCAGCAGGTCGCCGATGCGCGCCGGCACGACGTCCTCGACCGCGAGGCCGCCCCAGTCCACCTCGACGTCGCGCAGCACCGGGGCGTCGATGGCCCGGAAGACCATCTCCACGGCCCGATCGGGATCCTCGCGCAGCGTGATGACCTGGCTCTGGCCCTTGCCGGCTTCGGCCAGCCCGCCCAGCAGGGCTCGGTTGACGTTGCTGCCGGTGCCGATGGCGAAGACCCGCGCCCGCTGGCCGGCGTCCTCCGTCAGCTCCACCAGCGACCGCGCCTGGCCGAAGATCTCGTCCTCGTTGCCCACGTAGCCGTCGGTGAGGAAGAGCACGTACCGGTGCCGGCCCAGGCCCACCGCCGGGGTCAGGGCCTCCCGCACCGCGTCGTCGAGCCGGGTGCCGCCGCCCGCCCGCGCCTGCTCGACGAACCGCAAGCCGGCCGCGATGTTCTCGTCGTTGGCGGGCCGCGCCTCGCCGAACGCCCGGGCCGTGGTGCCGGCGAAGGTGTAGATGTTGAAGGTGTCCGCGGGGCCGAGCTGCCCGATGGCCAGCCGCGCCGTCTCCTTGGCGAGCGCCAGGGGCCGCCCCGACATGCTGCCGGAGATGTCGACCACGAAGAGCACCTCCCGGCGGCCGACGGTGGTGGCCAGGTCGGCCTGGGGCGGCTGGACCACGAGCGTCACGAAGCCGTCATCGCCCTTCTTGTGGGCCTCCACGGCCACCTGCGGCGCCTCGGCGGCCACGCGGTAGCGCAGCACGAAGTCGCGGTTGGGCAGCGACTCGTGATCGGCCAGGCTCAGGTGGGTGACGCCGTTCTCCTCCGACCACGACTCGACCTCGTGGGTCGGCGTCTGCAGGTCCTCGATGGGCAGGCCGGTGTCGAGCAGCACCTCGATGCTGATGTCGTGGCCCGAGCGCAGGCCGTCGCCCACGATGGGGGGCGTGATGCGCGACGCGTCGGGCACCGCGTCCGTGTCGGGCGACCACCCGGTCCCGCTGGCGCCGGTCGGGTTGCCGGGGATGAAGCGCGGGCCCACGACCATCGGGAAGGCCCACTCCACCTCGCCCCCGTCATGGGTGAGCTGCTGGACGAAGCGGACCATCACCTTGATCTCCTCGCCCGGCGGGATGTTGGCCACCGACTGGGTGAAGATGTTGGGCCGCTCCTGCTCCAGCAGCGCCGCGGTGTTGCCGGCCTTGCGGGCCGCCTCGTAGGTCTTGCGGGCGTCCTCGCGCCGCTGGATCTCGGCCACGATCACCCGGCCCGCCACCTCGATCTTCAGGTCGTCGACGGCGGCGTTCTCGGGGAGCGGGAAGACGTACACGGCGTCGATGGGCCGCTTGAACTCGTTCTTGTAGGTCTGGACGACGTCGACGGTGGCGACATGGGTCGACAGCTCGGCGAACACATCGGTGCGCTGGAGCGGGAGCGGCTTCGTCTCGCCCTTCACCGTCACCTGGAGGCGCGGCAGGTTGCCGGGGGAAGTCTTGACTTCCTGAGCAATCTTGAGGACTTCCGGGGTGACGTCCACGGGGTGTGCCCCGGCAGACGAGCAGAGTGCCAGCAGGACCAGCAGGCCTGACAGTCGCTTCATCGTCATCTCTCCCAGTGGGTCGCGGCCGGTTGTCGACCGTCGATGGGCCTTCGACAGCGGGGGTCCGGGCAGGTTCCCGGCGGCGTGACGGGGGGGTGACATTCCCGCGCGCGCCGCCGGATGTGGGCAGGTGTCTCACCAGACGCCAACGATTCGGGGGGGTTGGCCGCCGACCGGCCCAGGCCGTTGACGGGGACGCCGGGGTCTGGCCCAGAATGGCCCCCATGAGCGCCCCTGACGCCAAGGTCTCCACCGCCACCCTCCGCGCCGCCCGCCTCGCCGCCGACTGGCTGGGCCTGAGCTGGCAGCCCCTCCTCGTCAAGGCCGGGCTCGTGCCCGAGGTCTGCGAGGACCCCGACGGCCGCCTGCCCCTCGATGCCCTCTTCGCCCTCTGGTACGAGCTGATGGCCCACAGCGGCGACGAGGCCCTGGGCATCCAGCTCGCCCGGGCCACGCCGCCCGGCACCATGGGCATCGCCGAGTACGTGGCCCGCAACTGCGCCACCCTGCGCGACGTGCTGGAGCACGCCGTGCGCTACAGCCGCCTGGTCAACGACGGGGTGCAGTGCACCCTCGAGCTGGACGGCGCCGAGGTCGCGTTCACCCACACCTGGACGAACCGGCCCGACGCCTGGCCCCGCGCCTACCTCGACTGGATCGTGGGCTACCTGGCTCGCACCATCTCCCGGCTGGCCGGCGAGAACGTCCGGCCGCGGCGCGTCTGCCTGCAGCATGGGCCCCCGGCGGACGAGGCGGCGTACCGCGACGTCCTCGGCTGCCCGGTGCGGTTCTCCTCGCCCGTCAACGCCATCGTCCTCGACCGCGGCGTGCTCGAGGCCCCGGTGCAGACCGCGGATCCGCAGCTGCGCTCCATCATGCGCAAGTACGCCGAGGAGCAGCTCGGCCGCCTGCCGTCGGTGGAGGGCTTCCTCGATGACGTGCGCCGTGAGGTGGCCGCCCAGGTCACGGCGGGGGCGCGGCTCGAGGACGTCGCCCGCAGCATGGGCATGAGCGCCCGCAGCCTGCAGCGGCGGATGCAGGACGAGGGCACCACCTACCAGGCGTTCGTCCAGGAGGTCCGGGCCGACCTCGCCGCCAGCTACCTGGCCGAGGGCCAGATGCCCCTGGGCGAGATCGCCTTCGTCCTCGGCTACTCCGAGCCCAGCGCCTTCCACCGCTCCTTCAAGCGGTCCCGCGGCGTCACCCCCCTGAAGTTCCGCGCCCAGGCGCGCACCGTCGCCTGATCCCGCCCGCCCTCGCCGCGGTGGCGCTGGTGGCCGTGGCGGTGGAGGTGGACGCCCTCGACCCCGGCCCCATCGAGGCCATCGTCGCCGCCGCGGAGCCCGCCTTCGAGCTCTGCGGTGAGGCCACGCTCGGCCGACCCCCCCTGGAGCCCCTCACGGAGGTGGTCCTGGCCCTGCGCCTGGACGCCGAGGGCCACGTCGATCAGGCCGCCGTTACCAGCCGCCCGCACGCCCCGGAGCTGGCGGACTGCCTGCGCAAGCAGGCGCGATCCCTGATGTTTCTGGTGGGTCCGGGCCGCGTGCGCGTCCGCCTGGCCTTCGAGGCGGCGCCGGCCTACAGCGCGAAGCAGTACAGGGCGCCGTAGCCGCCCGAGCAGCCGATGCAGTCGCCGGTGCCAGGGCCGTTCTGGATGAGGTTCACGCCGGGCGCGCAGCCGCGCAGGGGGTGATCGGAGAGCCAGCTGGCCCCGCCGCGGGAGGGCCGCCCGCCGGCGCTCATGCGCGGGAAGGAGTGGCCGCACATCAGGCCGTTGCGCCCCACGGCGCCGTCCGCGCTCGTCCAGTCGTTGCACGTCGCGTTGCCGTTGTTGGCGAAGAGCCGGCCCTGGGCGTTGGAGCCGGTGACCACGTCGTGGGCGTCGCCCAGCACGCTCGTGGGCACGCCGTACTCATCGGGCAGATCCGCGACGGCGGCGGCGTCCCCGGCCGGGCGGTCCCCGCTGAGCAGGCCCTCGATGTTCTCGGCGATGAGGCGCCCGTTGGCGTCGTGCCAGGGGCCGGCGCCGATGCGCTCGATGGCGTGGACGGGCTGGCCGTCGGGGCCCTGGGTGGCGCTCAGGAAGGCGCGCCAGGTCTTGTCGCCCTGCCCGACGCTCTCGGCGAGGGCCTGGCAGATGCCGTCGGCGCCCTCGAGGCCACCGAAGTCGCCGCCGAAGCCGTCCTGGCTGCCCGACAGGCGGCGCATGCCCTCCAGGCTCGTCACGAAGAACGTGAAGGAGGGCCCGGCCGGCGCGGCGTCCGGGGCCGCGTCGGGCACGGCCGCGTCCACCGGCGGGGCCGCGTCTACCGGTGGGGCCGCGTCGGCGATCTCGCCGCCCGCGCCGCCCACGCCGCCCCTGCCGCCCACGCCGCCCGCGCCGCCGACCACCGCGTCCGCCCTCGCCGCCGCCCGCGCCGCCTTCGCCGCCCGCGCCCTGCGCCGCGTCCACATCGGGGGACGCGCCCCCCTCGTCATCACAGGCGGCCACGCCGCCCAGCAGGCCGGCCACCAGCCAGGCGCCCGCCAGCGAGCTCTTCATCACGGTTCTCCTCCACAGGTCAGGTCGGGGCGGCAGATCTGCCCCTCGGGGCAGTCGTCGTCGAAGCTGCACGAGATCAGGCCGGGGATGTTGACGTCGATGACCGCGGCGGAGCGCACCTCGAAGTCGACGCAGCCGACCGCGGTCTGCGCGCTGTCCACCGTCCGGCGCGTCAGGATCACCCGGGGGAAGCCCGAGGCGCCGAGGCCCACCAGAGCGTCGGTGAGCGCCTGGGGCACCTGGAACTCGCCCGTGTCGGGCACGGTGCACTCGATGCGGGCCGGGGTGCCGCCGTGGTTGGCGATGTTCAGATCGACGTGGATCCTGCCCGCGCGGCCCTCCGCCGCGGCCTCCCAGCGCAGCACGAAGGGCTGCCCGGCGGCCAGATCCACCGTCGCGCCCGCGGGCACGAGGGCGTCGACGCCCTGGCCGCGGAGGCTGAAGGGGGCCACCTCGCCGGCGCCCGCCGCCTCGAGCCGCACGGCGGCCCCGCCCAGGAAGCCCGGGTGCGGGAGGCTGCCCCGGAAGGTGTAGAACCAGACGGGGGCGCTGGCGGCCATCGCCACCGGCCCCTCGAGCCCCGTCACCGTCACGCCGCCGACGTCGACGGCCTGGGGCTGGGCCACGCAGGCGCCGCCCTCGCCGCACGACGTGCCGACCGCGCACGCGGGATCACAAAAAAATCCGGGGGGTTGCAGGAGCTCGCAGGCCCCCTCGGCGGCCGTGGCCCGGGCGACGTTGCCCGGGATCACCGCGTCGGTCACCTGCCCCTGCACCGCCGTGTAGCCATCCTCCAGGCTGGCCGAGAAGCCCCCGACGCGCTCCGACGGCGCGCACGGGGCGTCGATGAGGGCGGGCGGCGGCTCCGCGTCCGGCGTGGCCGCGTCCACGTCGGCGTCCGCGGGCGGCGCGGCGTCCGCCGGGGCCGCGTCGGGGCCCGCGTCCACCGCGGCCGCGTCCGGGCCCTGGTCGACCGCGATCCCCTCATCCACGATCCGGGCGTCGCCCGCCGCGTCGGCCACGACGGCGGCGTCCACCGCCGGGTCGCCGCCCCCGTCCCCGGCGTCGTCACAGCCCAGCAGGCCGAGCCACGCCACCATCCCCATCGCTGCTTGCCGCTTCACTGGTAGGGCCTCGCTTGCTTGATGAACAGCGCCGGCTCCTCGCCGGGCGCCCCGTCGAACTTGAACTCCACGTCCATGGCCCACCACGCCCGCCCCTGGCCGTAGGCCGGCAGGAAGAAGGTGCGGATGCGGTCGAGGGCCTGGCCCAGGGCGAACGTCTGGGCGGCGTTGAGCACGCGCTCGCCCTCGGGCACCTGGTTGGACCGGGAGATGTACACCGCCGGCTGGTCGGGCCGGTCGAAGAAGTAGAGGAACGTCTCGGTGGTGACCCCGGCCGGCGGCTGCACGACGGAGATCTCGCCCACCTGGACGTTGATGTAGAACGCCGGCTCCAACCCCTCGGGATCAAAGGGGTTCGCGGTGATGGCGACGCCGTTGGCCTCCTCGTCGGGGAAGGAGGGCGTCACCAGCAGCGCCATGCCCACGCCCAGGTGGTCGATGGAGCGGTAGCTGCGCTCCTCGAAGGCGCGGAAGCTCCAGACGCTGGCCCAGACCCGGCGCACGGCCTTCTCCACCGTGTCGTCGGGGTCGTCGGGATCACCGCTCTTGGAGGTGTAGAGGCCCGCGCCGGTGAAGCCGTCCAGATCCTCGGCGTTGGTGCTCGACCGGAAGCGCATGCGCACCCCCGGGAAGCCCTCGCGGCAGGCGGCGATGACGGCGGCCTGGAAGGCCGGATCGAGGGGCGCCGCCTCCATGTCGTCGCGCAGGCGCTCGAGCTCGGCGTCGCGCACGGCGGGGTCGGCCTGGAAGTCGGGATCGGCCAGCAGGGCCTGCACGCGGACGTCGAAGCCGTTCTGCGCCATGAAGTCGAAGTACCAGGCCAGGGGCACGCCGAACGCCTGCTGGACCGGCAGCTCGGGCACGTTGAGCAGGGCCCCGTAGTGGGCCGCCTTGCCGCCGAAGGCCCGGGTGGCCGCCTTGATGGCGTCGTTCAGGGACGGGTTCTCCAGATCGATGGCCTGGGCCAGGGGCAGCAGGCGCCGCTCGTCGAGGTTGGCGCCGGGGATGCGCACGGCCTCGGGGCGGTGGGCCTCCCACCAGGCGTCCGCCTCGTCCTGGGTGACGGGCTCGACCGTGTAGTCGACGGGCCCGACTCGCAGGCGCACCCACTGGCCCTCGAGCGCGCGCAGCGCCGGGTCGTCGAAGGCCCCGCGCAGGCCCATGTTGGGGGTGCCGCGGTTGCGAGACAGCACGTTGACGTGGGAGAGCGGCGTCTGGAAGGCCTCCGTGATGATGCCGAGGCAGACCGAGATGTCGTTGGGCACCTCGTCGAGCACGGCGATGTCGCGGAAGGACAGGTACTCGTCGCCCAGGCTGGCGGCGCGCAGGAAGCGCAGGCGGCCGAGGCTCTCGGCCACGTTCAGGGGCTGGTAGTCGATGCCCGCGTAGAGGGCGTCCGTGGTGATGATCCGCACGCTCGCCGGCAGCGCCTCGGCGATGCGCTCCTGGGCCTCCGAGCCGGGGTGGAAGTACAGGTCGGCGCCGAACCAGGCGTCCCGGGCGATGCGGGTGTACGCCGCCTCGATCATGGCGGCGTCGGCGGTGTCGTAGGGCGCGATCTCGTACACGAACACGCCCGGGCCCTCGTAGTACGTCACCGCGCCGAGCAGGAAGCGGCGGGCGGGCGAGCTGTACTCCGTGGCGTTGAAGCCGGCGAGCATCGGCACCACCGGCAGGCCCCGGCCCGACAGATGGGCCGACGCGAACTGCCAGTGGATGGGGAAGCGGTGGGTGTTGGTGAAGTAGAGGGCGTCGCCGTCCACCCGGTCGATGATCGTCTTCACCGAGCGGGCGCCCGGGATGGAGGCGTCCAGCGGCTCGGAGGCCAGGAAGGTGAAGTCCTCCAGGCAGCCGAGGCGCTGCAGGAAGTCGGGATCCTCGTCAGCGCCGCGCACGCACTCGAAGGCGACGGGGCCCTGGTCCGGGGCGGCGGCGTCGACCTCGGCGTCGGCGGGCCCGGCGTCGGGGGCGTCGGCCATCGCGTCCGGGGGGCTGGCGTCCGCCGGCGCGGCGTCGGGGGCCGCGTCCGCGGCGACGGCGTCGGGGGCCACCGCGTCCGTGGGCGCGGCGTCGGGGCCAGCGGGCGAGCCACCGCCGTCGTCACAGGCCGAGGCGAAGGCCAGCAAGCAGGCCAGGGCGATCAGGCGGGACATCCAGGTTCCTCCGGGGCGCAGCAGATCGGGCACGGCGAGGGGGCACAGCAATCGCCATGCCGCACGGCAGACTGCGACTTCCGGTGCGGACTGTCCACCCGACCTGACACCTGCCTGTCACGGTTGTCATGGCCGCGGGCCACCGGCGACCATGGGCCCATGCGCCGCGTCCTCGCCCTCGCCCTGCTCCTCGGCTGCGCCGGCCCCGACGAGGGCGGGCGCAAGCTCATCCGCCCCGGCGGCGAGGGCGACTTCGGGCGGGACCGGGGCGTGGAGGACGCCACCCTGCCCGCGGACGCCGCCCCCGCCGCCGACGCCGGGGGCCCCGACGCGGGCCCGCCGGCGGCGGCGCCCGGCGTCTGGTACGTGCTGCGCCACGACGATCCGGCGGCGGGCCTGCGCGCCCAGCTCTCGCCGCCGCAGACGCCGGGGACGCCGGGGCTCGCCGCGACGGGGGCCGCCCCCGTGCTGGTGCGCTGGGCTGGCCCGTCCTCCCCGGGCGAGGCCGCGCTGGTGGCCCTGCAGCGCCAGGGTCGCGCGGCCGCCCCGCTCTACGACCTGGCGGGGCGGGCCGAGTCGGCGGCGGCCGACGCGAGCTGGCTCGTCGCGCACCACCTGCAGCACCCGCGGGCCCTGACCGTGGACGGCCGCCCCGTCCTCGGCGTGGCGCCGCCCGCCGATCGGGCCGGCCTGAGCGCCCTCGGGGCCCGGCTGGCGACGCTGCCCGTCGCCCCGTTCCTGGTGCTGGAGGTGGGCGTCGAGGCGCGGCCCTGGCCGGCCGCCGACGCCATCCTGCCGCGGGTGGCGTACGGCGAACCCATCGATCCACAAGGAGAATTCGCGGACCACGGGGACGAGGACCAGCGCACGGCGGCCCGGGCGGCGGCCCTGGCGGCGGGCTGGGCGTGGCTGCCGCGGGCGAGCCCGGGGGCCAACCGGCGGGTGGACGATCCGACGGCGTCCCTGCCCGAGCAGCCGGGCGCGCTGCTGCGGTCGCTGGCGCTGGCGCGGGCCGCCCGGGGTCCCGCTCTGCCGGTGGTGGTGGTGGACGGCCTGGGGGCGTGGCGCGACGATCGCCAGCTCGACGCGGTGGAGGGCGAGGCCACGGCCACGCCGGAGCGGCTGACGGGCGGGGCGCCCCTGGCCGCGTACGGCGCCGGCCGCCTGGCGCAGGTGGACCGGGTGCTGGGCCCCGCGGCGGCCGCGCCTCCCGCAGACTGGGCGCAGGGCACGCCGGTGCTGCTCGTGCGGCATGGCGGGATGGCCAGCCTGCAGGTCGAGGGCGACGCGCTGACCGCCACCGCCCCGGCCCCGGGCGCCACGTGGCTGCTGGACGCCCGGCCCTTCCGCCTGCCCGCCGGGGTGGCGCTGCGCTACACCCGCGACAGCGCCGACGTGGCCGTGGATCTGCGGTTCGCCGATGGCACCAGCCTGCGGGACCGGCTCGCGGAGCGCGACGCCACGGGCCCGCAGGTGGTGCCGCTCGACGCCTTCGCCGGCTGGCAGGTGGACGCCGTGGTGCTGGAGGTGGTGGGCGCGGGGACGGCGACGCGGCCGACGCTGCGCTGAGGGGCTACAGCGGCAGGGGCAGCTTCACCATGGTGCCGACCTCCACGTGGGCGCCGCGGCCACCGACGCCGCCGAAGCCCACGTAGGCGGCCACCAGCGCCAGCGTGGCCACGGCGCGGACGCGGGCGCCGAAGCGGGGGTGCTGGTCCTCGTCGAGCAGGGCCAGGACGCCGGCGTCGAGGCCCAGGAAGGACCGCCCCAGCTCCGCGCCGAGGGACCCCTGCAGCAGGCCCGTCTCGGGCATGAGGGCCGCGTCGACGTAGATGCCCTGCCACTCCCCGCCCGTGTCGGCGAAGACGAGGCTGACCTCGCCCCCCACCTGGAAGCCCGGGGTGGCGTCCAGGAGGCGCAGGCCGGCCGTCGGCCCCACCATCAACCAGCGGTCGTCGAGGGGAGGCGGCCGCGTGAGGAGGCCCGCCACCAGCAGCGACGCGGCGATCACGGCAGCACCGCGGGCTCGCCGGCGCTCTTGTAGGCCTTGGTGTCCTTGAGGGCGCGGGTCGCCGCGAAGACGTCGGCGGCCGTGGCGAGGGGGCGCTCGGGCAGCGCGGCGGCGACCCGGGCCCGCAGGCCGGCGACGTGGTGGCGCAGGAAGGGGTTGGTGGCGCGCTCCTCCGCGATGGTCGAGGGCACGGCGGCGCGGCCCTCGGCGCGGCGCGCCCAGACGGCGCGGATGCGATCGGCCAGGGCCGCGTTGTCGGGCTCGACGCTCCAGGCGAAGCGCAGGTTGTCCTGGGTGTACTCGTGGGCGCAGCAGACGCGCGTCTCGCCGGGCAGGGCGGCCAGTCGCTCCAGGCTGGCGTGCATCTTCGCGGGCGGGCCGTCGAAGAGGTAGCCGCAGCCGCCGGCGAACATGACGTCGCCGCAGAAGACCACGTCGCCGACCACATAGGACAGGTGGCCGTCCAGGTGGCCCTCCGTCCGCCAGACCTGCACCGACAGGGCGCCGAAGCGGACGACGTCCCCCTCGTCCACGGGCTCCGTCAGGCCGGGGACGCCCTCGGCCCCCACGACCCGGAAGTCGGCCAGGCGGCCGGCGCGGGCGAGCGCCCGGTTGATGCCGATGTGATCCGGGTGGGTGTGGGTGTTGAAGATCGTCGTGGGCGCGAGGCCCCGCCCGGCGCAGGCGGCGAGGAGGGTGGCGTCGGGGGCGTCGATGATGGCCGCCTCCCCCGTGGCCACGCACTCCATCACCCACGCCAGGTTGTCCTGCCACATGGGGAAGACGTGCACCCGCAGGGCGCCGCCCGCGGCGAGGAACGGGGGATCGGGCGTGGTGACGACGTGGGCCATGGGGCGCTCCAGGGGGCCGGGTGCAGAAAACCGCACTGTCTCTGGTTTTACCGGCACGGTCATCATCAATCCGGCCAGGGAGTCCATGGGGGGAAGCTCGATGTTGAGGTCCGCGATCGTTCTCGTCACCGCCGCGGTGGCGCTCGCCGGCTGTGTCACCGACTCCGAGGGAGGCGCCGACGACGCCGCCGTCCAGGCCGACGGCGCCGCGGGCGCCGGGGGTCAGGGCGGCCAGGGCGGCGCCGGGGGTGGCCAGGGCGGCGCCGGGGGCGAGGCCCCCGACTGCCCCGGCGGGCGCGAGCGCGACGCCTGCGGCGTGTGCGGGGGCCCGGGTCCGCGGACGTTCTACCCCGACGTGGACGGCGACGGCCTCGGGGACGGGCGGCTGCCCGTGGCGGCCTGCACCGCGCCCGAGCGGTACGTCGACAACGACGCCGACGACGAGCCCGAGTGCGCCACCAACGACACCGACGACTGCGGCGTCTGCGGGGGCCCCGGCCGCCAGACCTGGTACCTCGACGCGGACGGCGACGGCCTGGGCGACGACCTCATCAGCCTGGAGGCCTGCGACGGGCCGGTGGGCTACGCGGACGTGGGCGGCGATCCCGAGCCGGCCTGCGCCACCAACGACACCGATGACTGCGGCACCTGCGGCGGCGACGGCTCGCGCACGCTCTACACCGACGCCGACGGCGACGGCCTGGGCGATCCGGCCAGCCCCGTCGAGGGCTGCGAGGTCGTGGACGGCCTGGTGGACAACGCCGACGACCTCGAGCCCGACTGCGCCACCAACGACACCGACGAGTGCGAGGTCTGCGGCGGCCCGGGCCGCTTGATGGCGTGGGCGGACGGCGACGGCGACGGCCTGGGCGATCCGGCGCAGGTCATCGACGTCTGCTTCCTGATCGACGGCCTGGTGGACAACGCCGACGACCCCGAGCCCGACTGCGCCACCAACGACACCGACGACTGCGGCGTCTGCGGCGGGGGCAACGCCGCGATGGACTGCGCCGGCGTCTGCGACGGCGAGGCCAGCGAGGATGGCTGCGGCGTCTGCAGCGGCGGCGGCACCGGCATCGAGCCCGCGGTGGCCGACGAGGACGGCGACGGCATCCCCGACGCCTGCGACGACTGCCCGATCGCGCTGCAGAGCATGCTCATCGTGCAGTGGCAGGCCGTCCCCCACTACGACCGCGCCTCCAACGGCCCGTACACCTTCCAGGCCATCCTGTATCAGAACGGCGATTTCCGCTTTCAGTACCGGGAGATGGAGCCCTTCAACGCCTCGGCGACGGTGGGCTACCAGCTCGATCCCGACACGGCCAACCTGATCGCCCGCGACAACGACTTCGTGCTGGATCACCCGGTCGTGCACGTCCACCCACGGGAGGACGGGCGCTACGAGGCCGACTACGCCCAGCCCCTCGACTGGTTCGACATCCAGGACGTCGGCCAGCCCCTGAACCTGGGCGACGACGCCACCCGCGACGTGGACCTGGGCTTCCTCTTCCCCTTCCACGGGGCGAACTACGGCCGGGTCACCATCAGCTCCAACGGCATGGTCATCATCGACGGCAACGCCCCCGACTTCCGCAACGGGGCCCTGCCCACGGCGAGCACGCGGGCCATGCTCGCGCCCTTCTGGGACGACCTGAACCCGGCGGCCGGTGGGCAGGTCTACTGGTACGTCGCGACGCCCGCCTGCGAGGAGGACTGCGCCGGCCGCCTGGGCGGCTTCGCGTTCGAGGACGCCTGCGGCCTCTGCGTGGGCGGCGACACCGGCCGCGCCCCCTCCGAGAACGTCGACTGCAACGGCGACTGCGACGGCGAGGCCTTCATCGACGACTGCGGCCAGTGCGTCGGCGGCAACACGGGCCACCAGCCCGCCGCCGCCGGGGACTGCCGCCCGGACCTCATCGTCGACCAGGCCTACCTGGCCGCCACCGCCATCATCGACTACCTCAACGTCGACGATGAGTGCCTGATCGAGGAGCGCTGCGTGCACGGCCTCGGCCGCCGCAAGCTGCTGCGCTTCGGCACCCGCATCGCCAACATCGGCCCCGCCGATCTGCAGCTCGGCCGGCCCCAGGAGGGCGTGGACCACTGGATCTGGAGCCAGTGCCACAACCACTTCCACTACGAGGCCTACGCCGCCTACGACCTGGCGAACGTGGAGACGGGCGAGGTGCTGCCCATCGGCGCCAAGAGCGGCTTCTCCGTCATCGACATCGGCGTCTGGGACGCCGACCTCGCCCCCAACGGCTGCCGCGGCTACAACGGCAACAACCAGGGCATCACCTCGGGCTGCCAGGACACCTACTCGCGCAACCTGCAGTGCCAGTGGATCGACATCACGGACGTCGAGGACGGCACCTACGACATGATCGTGACGACGAACCCCGAGCAGCAGATCCCCGAGGTCAGCTACGAGAACAACGCCGCGACGGTCCGGGTGCGCATCACCGGCGACCAGCTCGAGCTCGTCCAGCCCTGACGATGCCGGCCCGCGCCTCCCTGGCCACGCTGCTGGCGCTGGCCCCCGGCCTCGCCCTGGCCCACGGCGACCAGCCCCAGATCCTCGACATCGCCTTCCCGGGCGCCTTCCCGGGCGAGGCCTGGGCCCTCTCCGACAACCAGGGCATCTTCGCCGTGGGCGAGGCGGGCACCCGCTGGCTCTGCGAGGACGCCATCGAGCCGGCGGCCGGGGTGCGGGCCGTGGCGACGCTGGACGCGAGCCGGTGGATCCTGTCCACCGAGGTGCAGCTCTGGCGGACGGACGACGGCGGCTGCAGCTTCCGGGGCCTGCCCGGCCTGCTGGCCGGCCACCGGGCTCGCCTGCTGAGCGCCCACCCCGACCACCCCGACGAGCTGGTGGTGGCGACGGACACGCTGGGCCGCGACAACGACGTCTACCGCACCACTGACGGCGGCCGGACGTGGCAGCCGGCGGGCCTCGCGGTGCCCGGCCAGTTCACCAGCCTGCTGCGCGCCACCGCCCGCCCCGATCGCCTCTACGTCGTCCACGAGCGCGGCGTGGCGCGCAGCGACGACGGCGGCCAGACGTTCCGGCCGTTCAAGCCGGGCCCCGCCGAGCTGGACGCCTCCCCCCTTGAGTTCAGCGTGCTGGCGACGTCGCCCGTGGACGCCGACGTGCTGCTGGCCGCCGTGGAGCGGTTCGACACCATCGTCCTGCGCTCCCCGGACGCGGGGGAGACGTGGCTGCAAGTCGCTGAAATCCCTGACTTTCCGCTGCAGGCCGCGTTCTCGGCGGGCGGGGACGAGGCGCTGATCAACGGCCTGTTCGCTGGCTTCTACCGCAGCGACGACGGCGGCCGGACGTTCGCGCCGGCACCGCGCTCGGTGGACCGCCTCGGCTGCCTGCGGCGGGCGCCGGACGGCGACCGGCTCTGGGCCTGCACCCAGGTGTTCTTCGGCGGCCCGTGGGTGGCGGGCTACAGCGACGACTTCGGGGAGCGCTTCACCCCGGCCCTGGCCCGCTTCGACGACGCGAGCCGGTGGCGCTGCCCGGCGGGCCGCGCCGGGCGGGCGTGTTGCCAGCACCTCTGCCCGGGCCAGCCGCCCGGGGGGGTCTGCGAGGGCCAGGCGCCCGCGCCCGGGCCCACCTGCGGGGCCGCCGGCGGTCGACGCGGGTGCCCGACGCGGCGCCGGTGGACGCCGCAGCCGCGGACGCGGCCGCGGGCGACGCCGCCTCCGAGACGCTGCCGCCGCGGACGCCGCGCCGCTGGACGCCGCCCGCTACGACGCGGCCGCCGACGCCCGCCTGCCCGACGCCGGCCGCCGGACGCGCGCCCCCGCCGGGACGCCCGGCCTGCCGGCGACGCCATTCCCGGCCTCGGCGCCGGCGGCGACGAGGGCTGCCGCGCGGCCCCCGGCGGCGGGGCGTGGGGGTGGCTGCTCCTGCTCGGCTGGGCCCGCAAGAAGCGGCGGCACCCCGCAAAGTTTGCATAGCGCCGCGACGTCGCCAGCGGGCTTGCGGCGGCGCACTTCTTGCGTCCAACATCGCCGGAACGCAGGGAGGAGACGCGCGATGAACCGGCGCAGACGGGTCCGTGGCTTCAGCATGGTGGAGGTGCTGCTCGTCACCGTGCTGATGGGCATCATCGCCGCCCTCGCCTACCCCGCCCTCCGCACCTTCTCGGGGCGCGACGCCGACGCCAACGCCGCCACCTCGGTGGCCCGGCTGGTCAACCGCGTCAAGGATCAGGCCCGCCGCCGCAACCGCGCCTACGTCATCCAGCTCACCCAGCTCGCCGTCAACCGGCCCCAGGGCCTCGTCACCATCCGCGAGTCCAGCCGGTCGAGCTGCATGCTGACTGTGCTGGCCCAGACGCGGGTCCTCCAGCAGGTGCCCTACGGGCAGGTGGTCATCCCCGACTACGGCGGCGACCAGGAGACGGAGGTCGGCCTCTTCGGCTGGACGCTGGACGACGGCGCCAACGTGGCCCAGGGCGACCTGACCCTGTGCGTCTCGCCCAACGGCGCCCTGGCCATCGACATCGGCGACGCGGCCGTGGCCCTGTCCGGGCGGCTGGACCTGCTGGTGCAGCGGTTCGCGCCGGCCGGCGGCGCCTGGACGCTGGAGGGGCCGCCCCGCCGCGTCGAGCTGACCTACGGTGGGGGCGCCCGCCTGGAGTTGATCCGATGAGGACCCGCCGCGCTCGCCGGCCTTCGGGCTTCACCATCATCGAGGTGCTGGTGGCGGTGGTCATCACCGCCATCGGCTTCGCCGCCATCTTCTCCATGCAGATCGGCAGCATGCAGGGCAACATCGAGGCCCGCGAGATGTCCGCCGCCACCAACCTGGCCGAGCGGTACGTGGCGGCCATGCGCCGGGAGGCCTTCCAGTGGGTCTCCGGCCCGCGGCCGTCGGCGGCCCAGTCGGTCATCCTGGGCGAGACGCCCGCCGTCTGGCACAGCCTCACGCCCGATCCGGTCGATCACAACGGCCGGGCGAACATCGCCGACGACGCCCAGTTCGGCAGCCCCCTCGCCCGCCAGCGCTTCTGCGTGCAGTACTGGGTGAGCGACCGCGACGTCGCCCTCGAGGGGGTGCTCAACGTGCGGGTGCGGGTCGTCTGGCCCGTGGGCACCCTCGACACCTCGGCGCTCGGCCCGGTCTGCGACCCGGCGACGGCCAACGGCTTCCAGCCCGACGTCTCGCGGTTCCGCACGGTGGTGCTGCCCGCGGCCATCCGGCGGCACGAGTCATGAGGAGGGGCGCGATGACGCAGGCGGCCCGCCGCCGGACCCGCCGGGCCGGCTTCACCATGATCGAGCTGATGATGGCGCTGCTGCTGTCATCCATCGTGCTGCTGGCCATCTACTTCGTGTTCATCTCGAACACGGAGCAGTACTACCGCCAGGAGCAGATCGTGCAGATGCAGGAGACCATGCGCTTCGCGCTGGAGCACCTGAAGACCGATCTGCGCAACGCCGGGCGGCTGACGGTGGTCAACGGCACCCCCCAGGGCACCGACGCCGGCTTCTGCCGGCCCCAGGCCAACCTGACGGCGGTGCAGCTCTTCGACGATGAGCAGGCCGCGGCCCGCGCCGACTTCCCGGCCATCCTGGCCAACAACGGCAACCAGATCCGGCCCGACCGGCTGCGGCTGCTGGTGGACGCGTCGGGGGCCACGCCGGTGGTCACGCGGCGGCTGGCCGGGCGGGTCATGACGCTGCAGCCCGAGGCCCGCCAGCCCACCCGCGACGGCCGCGCCCTGGTGGCCGCCAACGCCCAGGCCCGCTTCACCGGCATGTTCCAGGCGGGCCACTACCTCTACATCTCGGCCATGGACTCCCGGGCCTCGGATCTAGTGCCCATCACCGACGTGCGCTTCGCGGCCGATGGCTCGTCCATCACGCTGTCGCGCATCCCCTGCCTGCCGCCGGGCACCTGCGAGGGCCGCTGCACCGCCAACCCGGTGCAGCTGGTGGAGTACGCCATCGTCGGCGACGCGGCGAGCCCGGCCGCCAGCACCCTCGAGCGGCGCGTCATCTCGGCCATCAACGGCCAGATCCTGGCGGGCTCCCAGCTCGTCCTCGCCGATCACGCCATCGACATGCAGTTCTGGGGCACCTACGACACCCGGGCCAACGCGGCAGCGCCGCCGGTCATCGGCCCCGACACCGACCCCTCCGACACGGTGGGCAACTGGCCGGGGGCCGCGACGGAGGCGGCCGTGCTCAACATCCGCCCGGAGCGCGTCCGCTCCTTGAACGTCCTGCTGGCCACCCGCACGCCCCGCGCCGATCCGGCGTTCAACGTGCAGGTCCCCATGCGCGCCGCCGCGGACCGCATGTGGTTCGTGGTCGATCCGGCCGCCGGGGCCGGCCTGGCGCGGGTGGCGACCCTCGTCAGCGAGGTGGAGACGCCCAACATCTACCGGGGGGTGCAGTGATGCGGGCCCGTCACGCCCGGCGCGGCCAGCAGGGCAGCGCCCTCGTCCTCGCCGTGCTCATCCTCATCGCCATGCTCGGCCTGGGCATGCTGGCCATGCGCAGCGCCACGCAGAACATCGCCGGCTCTGGCGCCCTGCGCATGAACAAGACGGCGCGGTTCGTGGCCGAGGTGGGCCTGTACCACGCCATGACGACGATGCGCGCCGAGTCCGAGAACCTGCTCACGCTGCGCCGGCCCTTCCCCGACTCCGTCCTCGAGATCGACAGCACCGGGCCGCTGCGGGTGCGGCTGGCCGACGGCAACGCGGGCCCCGGGCAGAACCGGGCCGCCCCGCCCCTGCTCACCGCGGGCCCCGACGCCCTCGGCGAGCTGGCCGGGTCGGGGCTCGTGCCGAGCTACCGCGTGGTCATCGAGGGCTTCACCCCGGTGCAGGCCGCCCAGGTCGCCGGCGAGGAGATCGGCGGGGGCGGCGGCGCGGACGCCGAGGGCTTCTGCATGGTCCACTTCACCTCGACGGGCTACGTGGCCGACCGCCCCATCCCCACCCCCGCCGACCTGCTCGGCGCCGACGCCGAGAGCCGCTTCGCGGAGCACCGCGTCAAGGCGGCCGTGGCCCTGCGCGTCAACGACCGCAGCCTGTGCCGCCAGTTCTGAGCCACCCCGCAATCGTTCCACACCCCTGCAAACTTTGCGTAGCCAGCCGGACCGGCGCCCCCGCGGCGCGGGGCCGTGCGGTTGGCGTGCCTCTTGCGTAGCGAGGGAGCAGCGTCTCTCGCCGAGCCAAAGGGGGGTCAAGATGAGCGGACGATGGTGGACCACGGTCGTGCTGATGGCGCTGCCCGGCCTCGCCGGCGCGCAGGAAGTGGTCAAGCCGGAGGTGATGCTCCTGCTGGACTCCTCGCGGGCCATGAGCCTGGCCATGAACGGGCAGCCGGCGGTCTGCTCCCCCAACGGCACGATCCTGCCGGATCCGGGCCTGGACTACGTCGACAGCAAGTTCAACCTCGTGCGCGACGCCCTCGTGGGCCAGCGGCGCTCGTTCAACAACGCGGCCGATCCCTGGTGCATCATCCAGGACGACGCCCTGCGCGGGGCCCAGCAGCTCCTCGGGCGTGACGAAGGCTTCGCCTACTACCGGCCCATGTGCTGCGCCCTCGCCTCGGGGGACAGCTGCACGGCCTGGGCGCCCTGCGGCGACGACCACGCCCGCGGCCTGGCCTTCTCGGACGCCGTCCAGGCGGCGCTGGGCAACTACCAGCTCCCCAACGGGGCCCTCACCCGCTACGGCCGGGACGTGAAGTTCTCGCTCATGACGGCGGACAGCCGGCTCGAGACCAGCAACGACGCCCGCGGCCTCTACTCCTACGGCGACGAGGTGCTGCGCGCCCCCGACGGCAGCCTCATGAACCTGGGCATCCGGCGTGACGGCATCGGCAACGGCGCCCTGATCAAGGGCAACCGCGGCCACCGGTTCCTGGGCCTGATCGACTGGAACATCCTCATCGGCGAGGACAGCGACGGCGTCCAGCGCCACAACGAGCTGGTGGGCTGGCAGGTCCGGCGGGCCGTGCCCGTGGGCGACGCCCCCCTGTCCGCCATGCTGCACGACGCGGTGAAGTACGTGCAGGCCCAGGCCGGCGCGGACGCCGACTTCGAGTGCCGCCGCAAGGTGGCCGTGCTGGTCACCCAGGGCCGCGAGATGGTGGTGTACGGCGGCGAGCCCTGCCCCTGCGCGGCGGACGCGCAGTGCGTCAACGGCCAGTGCGTCTTCCCGGCCGGCTTCCCGTACGACACCGCCGAGACCTACGCCGCCCGGCTGCGCGACGAGGGCGTGCCCGTCTATGTCATCAGCGTCGGCGCCGCCGGCACCCCCGGCGACCTGCGCGCCCGGGCCATCGCCCAGCTCGGCTCGCCCCATGAGGGCCCCGGCGGCGGCCCCGGCTACTTCCGGGCGGACAGCCTGGAGGGGCTGAGCAAGGCCTTCGACCGCGTCATCCGCTCGGCGCTGCGCGGCCAGCGCTCCCACACGAAGCCCCTCGCCATCGCCTCGACGGTGGCCGACTACTGCGACGCCAACCAGATCCCCTGCGCCCGCCCGGCCGACGCCGTCGTGCAGTGGCGCATCAACACGTACAGCGAGGTGGACGGCGGCGGGATGTACGGCCGCGTCCAGGCCACCGAGATGACCTGCGCGGTGGACGGCGAGGACAACGGCCGGCCGGGCGCCCCGAAGCCCAGCCTGACCCCCGTGCTCTACGAGGAGGTCCTGGCCAACCAGGCGAGCCCGCGCCGCACCATCTCCACCGACCCCCTCAACGACGACGCGCTCTTCGTCGTCACCGGCGCCGCCATGCCCATGTTCAACGGCTGGGGCGGCCTGGGCGGGCTCTACAACGTCGCCCAGGTGGACGCGATGACGGGCATCGACGCCGACCCCCTGCAGGACGGCGCCGACGGCGTGGCCGCGCTGCCGGACCACGATCCCACCGGCCAGCTCGCCATGGGCCTGAAGCTCAACGGCTACTTCGGCGACCGCGGCCTGCCCGACGAGCGCGGCGAGGCCCGGCGCCAGCTCGGCGCCATGCTGGACGGCGACACCGTGGCCCTGCGCGTCCCCGATCTGGGCCTCGCGCTGCCGTCTTATCAGGCCTATGAGGTCACCCAGCGGGCCCGCCTGAGCCTCGTCGCCGCGGGCGCCCGGGACGGCATGGTCCACGTCTTCCGGGCCAACGACGGCCGCGAGATCTTCAACATCGTGCCCCGCGCGGCCTGGGGCCGCATGGCCGAGGCCGAGACGCCCATGGACGGCCCCCTCGACGTGGCCGACGTCGTGCCCTGCCGCACCATCGGCGAGGGCGGCCCCGCCGACTGCCCCTCCGAGCCCGAGAACTGGCAGTTCCAGGCCTGGCTCGTGGGCGGAGTGGGCGTGGGCGGCGACAACTACTTCGGCGTGAACATGACCCGCGCCACCGATCTGGCTCGCGACGCGGACCGCCCGCTGATCCCCAACCAGGACTTCGGCGCCGGCGCCGTCTGGGACACGGTCTCCGGCGACATCATCAACGAGAACATCCCCCCGCCCCCCATGGGCCTGGCCGTCTCGCGCCCGGTGCTCACCCACGTCCGCGTCCGCGACCAGATCAAGGCGGCCGTCATCACCGGCTGCGGCGACGACACCTTCGAGGGCACCGCCGGCCTGGCCATGTCGGACGGCGCCGGCCGCTGCGTCCTCATCCTGGAGGCCACCACCGGCGCGCTCATCCGCAAGTTCAGCTTCCTCGACAACTTCAACATGAGCTACCCCTTCACGGGCAGCCCGGTCGCCTACCCGGCCGACGGCGTCGCCCCGGCCGACCGCGCCTACATCGGCGATCGCCAGGGCCGCATGTGGCGCATGGACCTGCGCGACGCCGAGCCGGCCAACTGGACCATCGACGTCGCCTTCCCGCTCATCGTCCAGGGCCAGGTGGACGTGGACGCCGCCGGCGGCTACGAGCTGGGCCGCGAGGTGGTCGACCGCCCCAGCCTGTCCCTCAAGGCCGATGGCGGCCTGGTGGTCGTCTTCGGCACCGGCGAGCGCTCCGTCGCCGGCGGCACCGGCCGCAGCTTCATGGTCAGCTTCACCGACCGCCCGGTCGTGGACGCCGACGGCGACGTGAGCTTCCAGGTCAGCCGCAACTGGGTCATGCCCCTCGCCAACAACGAGCGGGCCACCGGTGCCACCGTCGTGCGCTCCGAGACGGCCTACTTCACCACCCGCCAGGCCGTCCAGGACGACGGCTGCGCCCAGGCGGTGGGCCGCCTCTACGGCATCCACTCCTACTTCCGCTACACCGACGCCGACGGCGCCCCGGACACCTTCCAGGCCTCCGACGGCCGCCGCCTCGACGTCCTGCCGGCCCTTACCCAGTTCGGCGCCAACGGCGAGCCCCTGGGCCAGAAGGGCCTCTCCATCGTCCTGCCCTCGGGCCGCGTCGCCTACGGCCTCGCCATCACCCGCACCCCCTCGTGCGTCGACGGCCAGGCCGCCTCCACCGACCTCATCTTGAACCTCGCCGACGAGAGCGCCGGCGGCCAGGCCGGCATCCAGGGCGAGGCCGCCGCCAACAGCTCCAAGCTCGAGGTCGTCGAGAACGACGCCGTCCGCGAGCTGCCCCTCCGCGGCCGCGTCTTCGCCCGCGGCCAGGGCGTCGAGTTCGACCTCTGCCTCGACTGCAAGCCCGACGGCACCCTCGCCGTCGGCGCCACCGGCGGCAGCCTGACCCCGTTCCCCACGGAGGTCATGTACTGGGGCTCCACCTTCCTGAACTGAGCGGCCCGGCCCGCGGCGGGCTAGGCGAAGAACGAGCCGATGAGCCCGCTCCGCCCCTCCAGCAACAGCTCCAGCTGCGGCCGCACCCGGTTGAACACCCGCCGGGCCTCCTCCAGCGCCAGCGCGCGCTCATGCCCCGCCGCCGCCTCGGCCGTCAGCAGCGCGTCACGCCGGGCCACCGCGGCGTCCAGCGCCGTCAGCCGCGCGTCCAGCGCGTCGGCGTGCCCCGCCAGGGCGGCGTAGACGCCTCCGCCGCGGAGCGTGGCGATGACCCGCCGCACCGCGCGGGCCTGCCCCTCGCTCGCCACCGGCTTCACGGTGGCCGAGGGGGCCTCGGCGAAGAGGCCACGGTACACCGCGTCGTCGCGCCGGCCCCCCACCTGGACCATCACCGCCCGGGCCAGATCCATGTAGGCCGCGTCCAGCTCCTCGTCGAGGAAGCCGACCTCGCCCGTCGTGGCCATGCGATCGAGCTGCACCTCTCGCCAGGCGGCGTCCTTCGCCACCAGCGCCGCGCGCCTCGTCAACGGCGCCGCCGCTCGCGTCTCGGGGCGGTCGCCGGCGCGCGCAGTGACAGCCAACGCCGTCGTAACCTTAGGAAGCTGCTCTGGGCCAGGTCGACTCAGCGGGTGCCCTCGCTGTAAATCCACCCATCAGTTGTGAATCCGCCACCGCCGGAGTGACCCGAACTCGCCCTTCGCGACGCCCCACCTGCCCCGCCGACGGTGGCCGTCGCCGGTCGACGCGCCGTCGGGGCGAACAACAGCCGCGGCGCGACCTTCCCACCGCCGGAGCGCGTCGCACCACCCGGCCCCTGCCCCTGGACCTTGCCTCCCCCCACTGCCCTCGGCATGGCGGGCGGGCGGGATGGAGCGGGGACGAGCGATCGGCGGCAGCGCTGCGGAGGCGCCGCCGCGCTGGAGCCAGCAGGCCTTCAAGACTGCTGGGGGGCTACGGCCCCGGCGGGCGACGGCTGGCAGACACTCGCTGGCCCAGCGCTGGCGTCACGATCACCCGCCGCCCCCGGCTGCTCTCGCTGCAGGACCACGCCGTCGCCGCCTGGCCAGCTCCTGCGCGCTGCAGCACGACGCCTACCACCCAGCAGCGCCGCCGTGATGGATGCCGGCGCCCCCGAGCTGGCGGTGGTGGGCTGCCGGCGCCGTGCTGCTCTTCCCCTGACACCGAACCCCGCCGACGGCGCGCACCGCCGACCAGCCGCGAGGCGGCCTTTAGCGCTACGGGCCTCGCCCAGGCCATGCCGCTGGGCCTCCGACGCCGCGCCACCCCCGACTCCGGCGAGACTGGTCGCTGCTCGCCCCCACCCGCCAGTTCGGCTGGGAGGCCCACCTCTGGCGGCCCAGCTCGGCCAGCCTTCGTGCCTTCGTGAGCAGGAACGCCAGCGCTGTTGAAGCCGTGCTCGACCAGGCCGCCAGGACGGGTGCGGCCCATGCTGCGACCCTGGGTCGACGACGCGGGCACCGTGGTCCACGACCTGCGCCGGCCCGTGCGCAGCGTATCGCCGCTGCCGACACCGTGCTGCTGCGCACTCAATGCTCTACCACCTGAGGCCCAGACGTCTCGGCGCCGCGATGAGCTGCAGGAGGTGGCTTGGGGCACCTCGACGAGCACCGCCCAGACGACGGGCTGGAGCCGCCGCCGCCCTGCAGCAGGCCGAGTGCGCTACCGGCCGGACGCGGGGGTGCAGCTGGCTTCGACTTCGCCCCCGGCCAGCGCCGTGCACGCCCCCGGGAGTTCATCGCCGCATCAGGGCGCCGACTACTACCGGCCCTCGACCGGCGGCGACCTGCACCGCGGCAGCCTGGCCCTGGCCGCCAACCTGCTGCAGGAGTTTGCACGCCGACCCCTGCGACAACCGCCACCTCATCAGGGCACCGCCAGTGTACGCTCGCCCATGAAGACCTCGACCCCGCGCCTTCCAGCGCTACGAGAACCATCGCCACCGACCTGCTTCGGGGCCGGCGGCCGGGTGGTCCCCCGCCTGAAGAACCGCAAGGAGCGGGGGCCTCACCGACGGCGGCCCGGCTGGCTGGGCCCGCACCCGGGCTGGTTGACGACGTCTGGCTGCCAGCCTCCAGGCCCGCCTGCCGAGGAGCCTGCGCGCCGTGGACGTGCCCGGCGTCATCGCCGGCTGCGCGTCCTGGCCGGCCGCCGCGTCTCGACCCCACCTGCGGGGGCGGCCTTGCGCGCCGCCTTCAGCACCCTGTCGTCGTTCCGCGAAGGCCGCCGCACTGCTGACGGTACCTCAAGGCCACCGCGCGCCGCCATCGGGCGATCCGTCGCCCGCCTGCTGCTGCCCGGCACGGCGACGGCCGCGGCCCGGCGCGTGGAGGCATGCTGCTCAACGTGACTACGGCGTCGACATCGGCCTGAACATCAACATCGCCAGCAACCTGCTGACGCCCGGCCCTGGTCTACCGGCCGGGCCTGGCCTTCCCCTCGTTCATCAACAGCCACCTCGCAGGCAACGCCTGGTCCGCGCCCCGCCGACCGCGCCGCCTTCGCCGCGCGCCACCGCATCGTCCTGCGGCGCTCATCGCCCCGCGCCGGGCTGCGATCGCGCCCTCGACGCGGCGCACCGCCACCGAGGCCGCCACCACACGGGCCGTTAGAGACCCAGACCGCTGGGCGCCCTGGGCGCCGACTTCCGGCGCCGCCAGGCGAGGTGGCTGCTTCTCTTCAGCTGAGTTCCCCGAGGTCTTTTCGACGCCGAGGGCCAGGCGCCGGACGCCTTGACGGGGCAACCCGCCGGGGGCCAGCCAAAGCAGCCAAGCGTTCGCGAGTGCGATCCGGAGCAGACAGCGTCGCGGGGACGCTCCTGGCGACGGATTGTGGGTCCGCTTGCGCGGTCGAGGACCTGCCGTCCTGAACCTCAGCGTGCGCCGGTACGAGTGCGTGGTCCGCCACGGCAGCCAGAGCAACCTCTCTCGCCACCGGCGTGTTGGCAGTGCTGGCCCGAGGTGGGCTGTCTGGACGGGGCATCTGAACGACCTGTGTGGTGCGCCAATGCTGCTCGATGCAAGCTGGAGGTGCGGGTTCACCAACACCGGGCATTTCCGACATCGATGGAGATGAGTTCGCTGCCTTTTTCGCCGGGAGGCCGACCGGCACGTCAGGCGATCTTCAGCGAGGCCCGCTCGTGGACAGTCGCACCTCGGCGGATCCTCGCCACGATCTCGGGAGATACCCCATATGCGACGCAGTGCGTTGACCGCCCCCGAGCTGGGCACGCCCTGGGCCTCGAGGTCTCCGAGGCTCACGCCTCGCCAGCGCGTCTTCCTCGACGCGCAAACTGCTCATTCCTCCAGAACTGATTCAACATGGGGCCACGATGGCTCTGATGCTGACCGGTGATGACGCCGGCGGCGCCACGCCGAGACCGGCCGTGTGTGCTGGCCATCGCCGACCAAGGGTGACGAACGCCAGGCCGCCGCCGGGATCGCCGTCGAGCGCCAGCCAGCCCAGATGCCCGCCGAGGCTCAAGCTCGACGGACGGCTACCGCCTGCCTGGCGGGACATCTGCCGCAGCGACGACCGACGCACCTCCGGCGGCACCCGCCCCCGCGCGACCGTGTTCATCCGGTGACCGACGAGACACCTGACGTCGCACCCGGCGAACACCTCTACCTGGCGGCATGCCTGGCTTCGCCTGCGACGCGGTGGTGCGCAGCCGCCTTGCCAAGACCATCGGCAGACTTCCTCCGCGTCCTGCCCCCTGGCAGCCCCGGACACCACCGCCGCATCGCCCACCGGGCGGCCTGCTCACCGCCGCCGGCCCCGCCGGCACCCCTGGGCCAAACTACACCGCCCTCGCCGCCAGGCGGGCCTCACACGCGCGCGACGGCCTCGTGAAACGCCACCGCGCCCCCCGGGCGGGTCAGCTCAACGCCCTCGCCAGCCACTCTACGGCCTCGGCTGGCCCCGGCTTCCGGTTCCTGTTGACCCTGTGTTCCCAGAAGCACCCCCGGCACCGCAAGAGACGCACTTCGCTTCCGCGACGCCATCCTCGCCCGGGGGTGGTGAGGTGCCGTTCACACCACAACAGGCCTGCCCGCGCCCGGGCAGGCGATCGAGGAAGGACTCAATGGCGGCAGGAAGTACGACCACCAAGGCGTAGTGTCCCAGGGTGCAATGCAAGTTCAGCACATCAAGGGAAGGCCCAAAGCAGAAACGCCTTCATCGCGCCGTGATCCTGGGTGCAGTCAGCGCCACCAGGGGCATTAGGATTGCAGCGACGGACAGCGGTCCGGGTCGGCCTTCATGCTGGAACCGTCGCAGGCGCGGCCGTGGGGGCCTACAAAGCAGGAATCCAGCAGGCGCGCCTGTCAGGTCTGTGGGGGTGACGTCGATGTCTCCGCCTGCTGGTGCGTAGTCGGCCATCGACGGCCAGTGGCACGGCCGGACCCGAACCGCCAAGGACCAGTCGTGAAGCCCTGCCCGATCGCCTGAAGCCGCCTGGCTCACGCTCACGTTCGGTACCGCCGCCCCAAAGGCACAACGCTCATCCTGGTGGCCGATCGCGAGGCGGGTCTCGCTCCGGATCTGGTTCAGCGCGAGTCGCCGACGCTCCCGGCGCGTAGCGGTACGCGAGCCCTCGGTCAGCCCGAGGATGGGTGGTCTCGGCCAGCCTTCCTGGTGGGCCCCGGGCAGGCATCATGATCCTGCCCATCACCACCCCGCCTACCCCTTCACCCGTCCGGCGCGTCCCCGTCGCGCTTGACGCTCCTCACACCAGGCGACCAGGCTCTGGCGGAGCCCGGGTCGCTGCAGCCAACGCCGGCCGCAGGCCTCGCCCGCGCGTGATGCCCTCGCCCCGCGCCGATCACGGTATCTCGGGGATCGCGAAGGGCATCGACCAGCGGCGATGAGGGCGTGGAGGCGGGAGCCACCGTAAGCGTGGCCGAGGGCCTGCGGTCGCGTTCGCAGCACCCCCGCCGCCGGGCAAGCTGGTGTCAGCGAGCGAGCCCCAGGCAGTGGAAGCCTGGCGGGATGACGCGCAACAGATCGCATTGAGCGGGCGCTGGTGATCGCGACTGCGGGCGAGGGCGGCACGACCCGCAGTTCCAGTTCCACCGAGATATCGGCTTGCCCGGTCTGCATCCGCCGCGGTGAGGGCGAGGGCGCCCTGATGGCAGGCTGGCCCGCCGCCCCGGGCGGTGCTGCCACCGGGACCGAGGCCGAGGGTACTGCCCTCGTGGCGAAGGTGCCCGCGAGAGGTCACCCCGCACCGTCGATCCATCGCCTGCACATCCAGCGATGCGGAGGGCCGCCTCGTCATCACATCGTCCTGCCGGGGCCTCCTGCGGTCGTCGCCGCGCCCAGGCCAGCCTGGCCGGAGGCGCAGGCCGCGCCCCCGACATCCGTGGTGCCCGGACGAGCCCGTGGGATGGGGAAGCGGCCGTCTCGCCGCCCCGACGGGCCACCCGCGGGAGCCGAGCGCGTGACTCGCCAGCTCTCGGCGGCTCACCCGGCTCATGGAGAGCCGCGCTGGAACGGAAGAGGGTGGGCGCTACGGGCAGCCCGCCGGCGAGGGGGGGCCAGCTCCCTTGGTGGGAGTGGGCCGAGCCGTGGTCGAGCAGGTCTGGGCGCGCTATCACCCGCACCCAGTGCTCCACGCAGCCGCACCTCGCGAGGCCCACGTGGAGGTGGCGTCGAGGGCAGCTCCGATGGCCTGGCGTGAGCCGGAGCGAAAGGCCTCCCCAGGCCGTCGGGAAGGCGCGGGCGGGCGGATGGTCGCGAGCCACTGACAGGCAGCTCGTCCCCGCAGCCACGCCAGACGCCAGCAGGCGGGCTGGAGCAGCCCGAGCACCTCTCCCCACCAGGCGCAGCTTCTCCCCGGAGCAGGGGGCCTCCAAGGCGCCAGGCGGCAGTCTTGAAGCCATCGCTGGCGTCACGACGGCTGGCGGCGTGCGGCCTGGGGACTGTTGTGGGGCGGAGCGTGCGCCGAGCCCGCTGGAGGAGCTGGTCGGGGGCGAGCAGGCGGTCGAACGGCGATCGGCCAGGCTCCCGAGCCGGCCCATGGCCGCTGGTGAGGACTGCGATGGCCGCGTCAGGTCGGTGCGCAGGGGACACCCTCCAGCGTCATGGGCGACGCTGAGTGGCGCCTCGCGCGGCTCACCTGCCCAGATGAGGACCGAGCGCGCCGGCCCCGCGCGCCGCTGGCCGGCAGACCGTGTCGGTGGGCGGGGCGGGGATGGACCGTCGCCAAGCCCCAGGCGCCGGAGTCGACCCGGCGCCGACAACATCAGTCCCTCCACATGACCCTGGCGCCACGTACTCGCGCTGGCGGTCGAGCACCGCCCAGCGCCCGCCGACGCTCCGCATCGCGCGCTGCAAGGCTCGCGCCGCCTCGTGCAGCGGGCCGTCGAGGGTGGCGCAGCGCGCCCGATCTTGGCGACGGGCGGGTGCGAAGCTGCACCTCCCCCGGCTGCCAGCGTCCGGCAGTGGTGGATGTCGCCAGGCGGTCGGGCCGAAGCGTCCGCCCCACGACGATCGACGCGGCCGATGCGCCGGCACCATCCGGTTCCGGCATGTCGAGGTGCAGCAGCGCCATGGCATCCTGGAGGTTCTGACCCACGCTGATGGCCCGGAGCCGACCAGGATGTGACAGGCCGCCGGTGGGCCAGCCGCTCGTCGGGTGCCTGGGCGGGGCGAGCCGCCAGCAGATCGGCGCGGCACGCCCACGCTTCGCCCTCGACCGCGGGCCCGGCGCTGGCCGCCGCCGCCTGAGGGCGAGCATACCGTCGATGAAGTCCGTACAGGTAGCGCCCCTTCGGATCGAAGATGCAGGCTTCGTCACCCCCGAGGCCAGCCAATCCGGCGTTGGTCACGGTAGCGATAAGCCGGATGAAGGCATGGCCGTGTCGGTGACGCGACCAGCACCGGCTTGTGGCCCGGCGCCGGGTGTCGCCACGGGCGTGAACAGGATGCGCAGCTTCGATCCCCTGTCATCGCCGGCATCAGGTGCTCAAGAGCGCATCGAGAGCTGGCATCCACCGCGCCGCCGATGCCCAGACATCGAGGCCGTCGCGTCGAGGCGCGAGGCGCGTCGGCGTTGGCCCGGCGCGCCGAGGGCGCCGCTTCCAACGGGTCGTCCTGTTCGCTCACCCTCGTCCAGCGGCAGCGGCATCTGGCGTAGACCTCATCGAGCCAGACCCGCAGCAGCCAGCGTGGGGGCGTAGAGAGCCTGGGGTCGGCGAAGAATGACGGCCGTCGCCAGGGGCAACGAGCGCGAAATGGGGCTCGGCCCGCAGAGAGGTTGAGCACAAAGGCGCCGTGAGTTGGCGCAGGCGGTGGTGTCATCGCCCGCCGCGGCTCAGGGCTGAAATCCATAGAGATGGAAACTGGGCAGGGTCGCGTTGGGCGTGAAGAGGGCGTCGGGCCTCGTGGCAGGGTGCTCTCCGGCGGCGCGGCGTTCCGGGAGCTCCGGACCGCCGCTGCCCGCGGCGACGTCCGGGTGCGCTGAACAAACGCAGCCCGAGAGGTGGTCGTAGTGCCCTGGACAGCTCCGGAAAGTGGCGCCCCAGGTGTAGCCCGTATGTCGAGGAGGCCGGAGACCGGCTCGCGTGACCCCGGGTGGGCCGCGGCGTCGCGGGCCGAGTTGTAGATGTCGCGCGTTGTTCCACGGTTGGCGCTCACCAGCAGCAGCTTGCGGTCGGTGGCGGCCACGCGCGCAGTGCCGCGCTTGTTGCTTGGCTGCGCAGGACCTCATGGGCCTCGCCACGATCACGAGACCAACGCCGAGCGCGCCCCAGCTCCTCGTCGTCGCGCTCCAGGTGGCGGTTGAGCGTCAGGCGGCCGATCCATGCCGATGCGGCTGGCGTCGGCACGCCACTGGTGGTGGAGCTTGCGGCGCGACGACCGCGAAGCTGGATCGCCGCCTGACGAGACCGCCGCGCCGAAATGGTCACCGTCTTCCAGGACCGACCGGGTCGGCGAGGCCCAGGCAGTACAGAAGCAGCCGATAGGCGGGTTGCGCGCCCTCCACCTGCTCGGAGAGGGGTGATGTCGGCACCTCGTCGGACAGGCGGCTGATCGCCGACCACGGCTGCCGATCCTGCCGAGGCGGCGATGGCGAGGGGCGTCCCGTCAGCCGACCCCGCCCCCACCGCCCAGACGTCCGCCATGCCGGGCGTCTCGAAGTCGGCAGCGGCGTCGGCGCCGTCTGCACGACGGAGCAGCGGCGGAATGGGCTCATCCGCCTCTCAGCGACGTCAAACCGGTCGCGGACGCGCTCCAGACTCTGGGCCCCTCCACGCACATCAAGCTCCGGGTTGGCGTGGCCCAGGCCAGCGCGGAGAACTGGAGCTGCCGATGATCATGTTGCGTTCAGGCCCCAGCCCTCCTCGCCGGAAGTTGGCGCAGGAAGGTGTCGGCGTAGATCCGGACCGCAGGGGCCGGAGCCCTCCCGGAGGCCGTCGCAGATCCTGATCCCCCGATAACTCCGGCCTCGCAGACGACTGAGAAAGCGCTGGTCAGCGCGGCTGCAATGGTCGGTCTGACCCGAAAAACAGGTGAATCCGGGTGTGATCCTTCAGGAGGGCCAGCAGGCACGAGCCCGCTCGAGATACCGGTTGCCAGGCGTAGCCTGGGTAGCAACGGCCCGCTGCCGCGAGACGACGTGGTCGAGCAGGCGCCGCGCCAGGGCGTCGTGTTGTCGGCGATCGGTCGTTGTCGCGCAGGACGATCGATGGGGCGCACGAGATAGTACGCGGCTGGAGGACGACGACCGGTCGTCCTCGGCGAACGGCCGGCGCTGCGGGCGACGACAGGCGCATCGGCTCGGCCTCAGCAGTCCGTTTACCCTGGCGGCCCCCTGCCCCTCGACCAACCTCGCGATGAACGCCCCTGGCCTCCCGGAGAGTGGGGATGCTGCGCCTCCGACGTCTCCAGCAACAGGACTGGCGGGCTACACCGTCGGAGCAACGCCCGCTGCGGCCGACGCAGGCAAGCCCGCAGCGCACCGGAAGGTGGCAAAAGGTGGAACTCCTACTTCAGGAAGAGTCTGCACCGCCGAGTGTGCTCATGGATTGCCTGCCCCAGCCCGTTGTTGGGTCAGGCTAGCTGAGTCGACTTTGGGGTGGAACCCCTTCAGCCCTGCGGCAGCAAAGGGAGAGGCAGGGGGCGGGGATCCCGGCCGGGATCCCCGCCGGGGTGGTCAGCGGATGATCACCGGGGGGTCGACGGGGGCGTCGCCGAAGCGCTGGAGCACGATGCGCTCCCAGTTGGCGTTGCCGTTGAGGCCGGTGGCGGCGCCGCAGCGCCAGCCGGTGGTGACGCGGTCGGCGCCGGTGTGCCAGCAGAGGCGCTGCTCGGGGAGGGTGTTGTTGGTGTCGCAGGAGTTGCGGTTCACCGCCTGGCCCGCGGGCGCGAAGCCCCACGAGCGCACCCCGCTGTAGTACCAGTTCACCCCGTTGTGGGCGTGGACGGCGCCGTTGTCGACCCCGACGTCGGTGAGCACCTCGGCGCGAGCGCCCATGGCCGCCACGGTCAGCGTCTGGCTGCCGACCTGGCGGCAGGCCATCATGAGGGTGCTGCCCTGGCAGGCGTCCAGGATGGCGGGCAGGTCGGCGGAGCCGCTGTAGAGGCCCTGGAAGCAGGGCGCGAAGCCGGCCTGGATGTAGTCGTGGATGTTCTGGTTGATGCGCACGCCCGCGAAGTTCGCGCCGCGGCCGAAGGCGCCGCGGCCCCGGTGGGTGGCCATGTACCGCATCAGGCCCTTGGAGGCCTGCGACATGGGCTGCTGGTCCTGCCAGTCCGCCTCGACGAACCAGACGCGGCCCTCGCCCTGGTCCCGGTAGCCGATCTGCGTGGTGTTCGCGTCCCAGCCGCCGAGCTTGACGATGTTCGGGAAGGCCGAGATGTCGAAGCCACAGCCGCTGGCGGCGGCCGGGGTGCCGACGAACCGGTTGTCCTGCCAGAACGAGTCGCTGGCCCCCGCCTGGACCTGCGGCATGATGTTGTCGTTGCAGCTCCCCGAGCGGTTGGCCGCCTGGACCACGGCGCCGGCGAAGACGAGGTTGTACAGCTCATCGCTGACGCTGTACTCGCCGATGATGATGCCGCCGGCGTTGAGGTAGGCGGTCAGCGTCGCCCGCGGGACGGCCTGCAGGCCGGCGATGCCCGCCCGGGTCACGAACATCACCTGCGTGCTGGCGTCGGGCGTGCAGCCCTGGACCAGCCGGCCGGAGATGTCGAACTCCGTCAGCGGGCGCGCGGAGGCACCACACTGCAGCACGACGCTGCGGCGGCGCTCGTTGCACTCCTCGGGCAGGTCGGCCGGCGGGGGCAGCGAGGCCTGGCGCACCAGGTTGGCCACGAAGGGCCCCAGGCCGGCGTTGGTCGGATCGTCGCTCCAGTCGAACGTCGTGAAGAGCGCGTTGCTGTCGCAGTACCGGCCGCGGTACACGGCGCCGTAGGTGGGGTCGGGGAAGCTCGCCACGCCGCCGGGGAAGGTGGCGATCGTCGGCGCGTTGAGCAGCACCGGGAACTCGACGCCGCCCACGTCCTTGAGCCAGAAGAAGAACTCGCTGGCGCCGCCGGCGCGGATGGGGTTGGGCGTCCCGGCGAAGACCGGGTCGACGGGCGCGACCGGGGAGATCGCGGTGTTGTTGCCGCGGCTGTTGCCACCGCCGATGCGCCCACCGAACCAGCCCAGCGGCAGCGAGGCGCCGCCGCTGTAGCGGAAGGACGGGTCGTAGACGCTCATGAAGATGGCGGCGCCATCCCACTCGGTGACGATGTTGCCGCCCTCGCGGCCGAACACGTCCAGCGCCTCCTTGATGTCCTGCGTGAGCGAGGGCCACCGGGTGGCGTAGCGCCCGATGAGGACGGTGTCGTACTTCTCGACCGTCAGGTTGCGGGCCAGGTTCGCGTCGAACGCGTAGGTGTCGGCCAGCAGGCCGTTGTCGCGCAGCAGGTTGGTGGTCGAGTCCGGCAGGCCCACCACCGCCACCCGCGGGCGCTCGCGGGCCCAGACGAACCACTGGCCCCCGGCCAGGCCGCTGGCGCCGCACTTGCGCGTGCCGTCGTCCTCGCCCCAGTCCGTGCCGTCGCTCTGGTCGGAGTCCATGCCGCGGTCGTCGAAGTCGACCGTGAAGTCGCTCGTGTCCGTGCAGTTGTCCTCCCCCTCCAGGTAGCCGGCGCCGTAGGGATCCTCGCGGCGGCGGAACCGGTTGCCGATGTTGTCGCGGCGCGCGGGGACGCGGGAGTCGGCGTGGTAGCCCGTGTTCTCGCTGAAGCAGGACTGCGCGTCGGTGCCCGTCGTCATCTCGGTGTACCAGGGCACGTCGTAGAAGCTCAGGTCGACGTCCATCGGGGCGTTGGCCGCCCCGACCGCCGCACGGCAGCTGAAGCGCACGTCCCACCGGTCGCCGAGGGGGCGCAGGCCGTCCCAGACGCCCGTGTGGGCGGCGGCCGGATCGAGGCGGACGAGGTCCTCGTACCAGGGGCTCGCCTGGTCGTTGAGGGTCTGGTTGAGGGTGCTGCCGACCAGCGTCCAGCCACCCCCATCGGTGGTCATGTCGCAGTAGACGCTCTGCGGGGCCACCTGGGGCCCGGCCTGGATGCGGTAGACGCCGCTCTGGGCCTGGCCGCTCTGGCGCGCGTGCGCGCAGCTCCGGAAGATCTCGCAGACGAGGCCCTCGTCGGTGCGGCCGTCGCAGTCGTCGTCTTCGTCGTTGCACACCTCGAAGCCGGGCTGTCCAGCCTGGCCGTCACAGCCCAGTTCGCCGCGGGAGCAGGTGGTGCGGCCGCCGCGGCGGCAGGCGCCGACGCCGACGGTGCAGGCCTGGCCCACGTCGCGGGGGTTGTCGTCGATGGCCGCGTTGCAGTCGTTGTCGATGCCGTCGCACACCTCGGGCTGGGGCTGCCCCGGCTGGGCGCTGCAGGCGATGCCGTCGGCCCCGTTGCAGACGGTGGCGCCCGCGGCCTGACAGGCGCCCACGCCCACCACGCAGCGCTCGCCGACGCCCGGGGACTGCTCGTCCGTCCGGCCGTCGCAGTCGTCGTCCTCGCCGTCGCAGATCTCGGCGCCGCCCATGCCGGCCATCGCGCTGCAGACCAGCTCGCGGCGGTTGAGGTCGCAGATCTGGTTGCCGGCCCGCAGGCAGACGCCTACGCCGCTGGTGCAGCGCTCGCCCAGGCCGGCGACGTCGTCCACCTGCCGGTTGCAGTCGTTGTCGAGGCCGTCGCAGATCTCGGGGGACGGCTGGCCAGGCTGGGCGTTGCAGGCGAGCTGGCCCGTCCGGGCGTCGCAGGCGAGCTGGCCGTCGCGGCGGCACTGGCCCTCGCCGGCCGAGCAGGCCACGCCGGCGCCGGCGACGTCGTCGACCCGGCGGTTGCAGTCGTTGTCCTGGCCGTCACAGACCTCGGCGCCGGGGACCACCTGGTTCTCGCAGGGGCCGAAGCCCATGCCGCCCGGCAGGCAGGTCTGGCGCCCGGCGCGGCAGATGCCCACGTCCTGGGTGCCCTCGGGGCCGGTGTAGCAGGCCTGGGTGCTGCCGGCCTGGCAGACGCAGGCGCCGGCGGCCACGTCGTCGACGCGGCCGTTGCAGTCGTTGTCGACGCTGTCGCAGAGCTCGGGCCGCGGCACGATCTCGCCGGCGCACGCGCCGAACATGCCGTTGTTGCAGCTCGACTGCCCGCCCCGGCAGGGGCCTACGTTCTGGGTGCCAGCGGGGCCGCTGTAGCAGGGCCGCGGCGCGATGCCGTCGTCCACCATGCCGTCGCAGTCGTTGTCGAGGCCGTCGCAGGCCTCGGCCGCCGGCTGGACCGCCTGCTGGCACTGGAACGCCCCACCCGCGCAGATCCGGGTGCCCGCGGCGCAGATGCCGGGGTTGCCGGTGTTGCAGTCCTGGCCGCCACCGGGGTTGCCCTCGTCCACGCGGTTGTCGCAGTCGTCGTCGACGGCGTTGCAGGCCTCGGCGGCCGGGTCACCGGGCTGGGCGCTGCAGACGATCTGGCCGTTCGGGTCGCAGATGCGCCGGCCGTCGCGGCGGCAGGCCCCGACGCCCACGGCGCAGCCATCGCCCAGGCCCAGGTCCTCGTCGGTGCGGCCATCGCAGTCGTCGTCGATGTCGTTGCAGAGCTCCGGCCGGCCCACGCCGGGGCGGGCGCTGCAGGTCACGGTGCCGTCGGGGGCGCAGACCTGCACGCCACGCGCGGCGCAGGCGCCGACGCCCACGCTGCAGTCGTCGCCCAGGCCCAGGCCCTCATCGGTGCGGCCGTCGCAGTCGTCGTCGGTCTGGTTGCAGCGCTCGGCGACCGGGCGGCCCGGCTCGGCGTCGCAGATCACGTCGCCGGAGGCGGCGTCGCAGACGGTCCGCCCCCCCTCGCGGCAGGCGCCCACGCCCACGGCGCAGTCCTGGCCCGCGCCGGCCACCGCGTCGTCCACGCGACCGTTGCAGTCGTTGTCGGCCCCGTCGCACAGCTCGACCTGGGGCACGATCTCGCCCTCGCAGGCCCCGAAGCGCCCGTTCTCATTGCAGATCTGGCGACCTTCCTGGCAGACGCCCACCCCCGCGGTGCCGGCGGCGCCGCTGTAGCAGGCCTGCTCGTCCCCGGGGATGCACTCGCAGCCGCCCATCCGGTCGTCGACCTGGCCGTTGCAGTCGTTGTCCACCAGATCGCAGATCTCCTGGCCCGGCAGGATCTGCTCGTTGCAGGGGCCGAACGCGCCCGCCTGGCAGAGGCGCTGGCCGCCGCGGCAGATGCCGACGTCCTGGGTGCCGGCCGGGCCCTCGTAGCAGCCCTCCACCAGCGCGCCGCCGCCGAAGCTCTCGTCGGTGGTGCCATCGCAGTCGTCGTCCTCGGCGTTGCACTGCTCGTCGCCGGGCAGCACGGCGCCCTGGCAGGCGCCGAAGGCCCCGTCCGCGCAGATGCGGCGCCCGCCGGCGCAGACGCCGACGCCCTCGGTGCCCTCGGGCCCGTCGTAGCAGGGCTCGCTCACGTCCTCGTCGGTGGTGCCATCGCAGTCGTTGTCGACGCCGTCGCAGGCCTCGACGCCCGCGGCGCCCGCCACGGCGTTGCAGACGACGCCGTCGCCGTCGCCGTTGCAGACCACCTCACCGGCGGCCGCGCAGGCGCCGACGCCGGCCTCGCAGGCATCCCCCAGGCCCGCGAAGCCCTCGTCGGTGCTGCCATCGCAGTCATCGTCGGTGCCATTGCAGATCTCATCCGGGAACACACAGGGCGCCCAGGCCCCGTCCACGCAGGCCTGGGTGCCGCCGGCGCACTCGCCCGGGCACGCCCGCTCCTCGTTGACCTGGCACTCCGGTCCCATGTCGGGCGGCGGGAGCGCCATGTCAGCGGGGGGCACGGCCATGTCGACCGGCGGTCCCATGTCGGCCGGCGGCACGGCCATGTCGGCCGGCGACGCCATGTCCGCCTCGACCCCCATGTCCGCCGGTGGCGCCGTCGAGTCCGTCGCGCCGCGGTCCACCGCGCCGCTGTCCACGTTCCCGGCGGTCCCGTCGGTCTCGCCCGTCCCACCGCCCGCGCCGCCGTCGTCGTCGGGACACCCCGTCAACGCCAGCGCGCAAGCGCACATCAACCAGATCCTGCGCATGTGCTCCCTCCCTCCCAGGTCCCGACAATTTGCCGGCCTCATCGGAGGCGGATCAATGACAAGTCACCATCGCCGGTCAAGACCGTTCTAGGGAGTCGGCGTCGAGAGGCCCCCGCGCGGTCGCCCCTCGCCCGTGACGGCCAGGCCGCCCGCGCCCCCGAGGCGGGCGCCGATGGCCTCGATGGCCGCCCGGGCCAGCCGCTTGACGTCGGCGTCGCCGAAGAAGCCCCGGGCCGCCTCCCGCAGGGCCTCCAGCGCCGCCGGCCCGCCGAGCGTGGCGAGGGCGCCCGCCGCCGCGCGGCGCAGCGCGACCGGCTGGGCGTCCCCCAGCGCCTCGACCAGGCGCCCCTCGACGCCCGCGCTGCCGTGCTCGGCCCAGAGCGCCACCACCCGGACCCGGGCGCCCTCGGACCGGGGCCAGACCTCGGCCAGCCAGGCCGCGTCCGCGGCGCACCGCTCCGTCGCGGCCACGGCCAGCTCGTCGTCGCTGGCCAGCACGGCCTGCAGCGCCGCGGACGGCGCCTCCCCCGCGGCCCGCGCCCGGTCCAGGTGGCGCAGCACCGCCGTCCGCGCTCGCTCGACGCGGCTCGGCTCGCCCGCCAGGTCGGGCAGGAACGCCCGGGGATCCACGGGCAGCTCGGCCAGCGCCCGCAGGCGCGCCGTCTGCGACCGCTGCACCCGCGGCTCCTGCTCGACGAGCCAGGCCAGCAGCGCGGGCGTCGGCGCTGTGGCGATGCGCCGGCAGACCTCCTCGTAGAGGCTGGACCGGTCATCGGCCAGCTCCAGCAACTGCGCGAGACGCTTGGGGTTTCCGCCGCCGACCAGCCGGGTGATCGTCGCCCCGAGCACCGCCCGGGCGGCGTCGCGCACGGCGTCCTCGCCGTGGGTGTGCAGCCAGTCGGCCAGCCGGGCGTCGGCCAGGTGGTTGCCGCCGCCGAGGGCGCCCACCGCGTTGATGAACGCCAGCGTCGCGTCCGCCGTGAGCCGCACCTGGGCCAGCGTGCTCAGCCAGCGCGCCGACTCCGGGGGCCGGTGCTCGGCGAGCGCGTGGATCAGCGCGGCGTTGGGGGCCCGCCGGACGCGGTCGTCGATGGTCGCCACCAGGGCGCCGCGGCAGCCGGACGGCGCCTGGGCCAGCTCCGCCAGCAGGACCTCGGCGGGCCGGTCCTGGCGCAGCGCGGCGAGGGCCTCGGCCAGGTAGCCCAGCAGCGCCTCCACGTCGGCCAGCTCGTTGGCGGCCCCGGTCGCCGGCGGCCCGACGCCGCCGCCCCCCACCTCGAGCCAGGCCCCCTGCTCCGCCAGGTAGGCCACGAGGGCCCGGGTGCGGGCGTCCAGCCGCGCCAGGATGCGGGGATCGCCCAGCACCGCCACCCGCCCGTCGAAGTCGGCGTCCCCCGTCACCTGGCCGGCCACCGGCACGCTGCTCGCCGCCACCAGGCGGGCCTCCACGTCGTCGCCCGGCGCCTCCAGCGACGCCAGGACCCCGCGCGCCGTGAACGAGATGTAGACCCGGAAGCCCCGCCAGTCGCCGCCGAAGACCGTCGACTCCCGCCGCAGCCACGTCCCGCCGCTGATGAAGCCGGGGGCGCAGTCGGCCGTGAGGCCGGCGCGCTGGATGAAGGCCGCCCAGGGGCTCATGCCTTGCCTCGCCCCCGCGGGCTCCACTCGACCCGCGGCGTGTAGCGGTCCACCACGCCGTAGGGCGCGGGCCAGGGCAGCGCGTAGCCCTGCTCGAAGGCCGCGTGGCGCGTCCAGTACGGGTCGAAGAGGTGCACGCGGGCCAGGGCGCAGAGGTCGGCGCGGCCGGCGGCGATGATGCTGTTGACGTCCTCGTAGCTGGAGATGCCGCCGACGGTCATCGTCGGGATGCCCACGACCTGCCGGATGGCCTCGGCGTAGGGCGTCTGGTAGAGGCGGCCGTAGGCGGGCGACGAGGCGGCGTCCGTCTGGCCCGTCGACACGTCCAGCAGGTCGAGCCCCGCGGCCCGGAACGCCGACGCCACGGCGAGGGCGTCTTCCAGGTCGAAGCCCCCCGGAATCCAGTCGGTCGCGCTGATGCGGGCCGCCAGAGGGCCGGCCCAGGTGGCCCGGACCGCCTCCAGGACCTCCAGCGGAAACCGCATGCGATTCGCGAGGTTGCCGCCGTAGGCGTCCGCCCGCCGGTTGGTCACCGGGCTCAGGAAGCCGGCCAGCAGGTAGCCGTGGGCCATGTGCAGCTCGACGAGATCGAAGCCCACGGCCGCCGCCCGCCGAGCGGCCTCGACGAAGGCCTCGCGCACGCGGATCATGTCGGCGCGGTTCATCTCGGCGGGCACCGGCCCCCCCGGGTGGTAGGGCAGCGCCGAGGCCGCGATGGTCGGCCAGGCCCCGGCGCCGAGCGGGACGTTGTCGCCGCCCTCCCAGGGGATGCACGTCGAGGCCTTCCGGCCGGCGTGGCCGAGCTGGACGCCGATGGCCGCGCCGGACTGGGCGTGCACGGCGTCGACGATGCGGCCCCAGGCCTGGGCCTGGGCGTGGGTGTAGAGGCCGGTGCAGCCGGGGCTGATGCGGCCCTCGGCCTCCACGTCCGTCATCTCGGTCATCACCAGGCCGGCCCCGCCCACCGCGCGGCTCGCCAGGTGCACCAGGTGCCAGTCGTTCGGCACCCCGTCCTGGGCCACGTACTGGCACATGGGCGAGACCACGACGCGGTTCTGGAGCACCCGGTCGCCCACCCGGAACGGCGTGAACATGGGGGGCGCGGCGGCCACGGGCACCCCGGCCTGCGTCGCCGACTGGTCGGCGAACCAGGCGTCCACCTCCGCGACGAACGCCGGATCCCGGGCGGCGAGGCCGCTGTGGGTGATGCGCAGGCTGCGCGTCAGCAGGCTGAACGCGAACTGCTCCGGGGGCAGCCGGCCGTACAGGCGCTCGGTGTGCTCGAACCAGGCCCGGCTCACCGCCGCCGCGCGCTGCAGACTGTCGGTGGCCGGCCGGTGCACCGCCTCGTAGCGGGCCAGGGCGGCCTCGACGGTGGCCTCGGATCCCAGCGCGTCGGCCAGGGCGATGGCCCCCTCCATCGCCAGGCGCGTGCCCGATCCCACGGAGAAGTGGGCGGTGTGCACGGCGTCCCCGAGCAGCGCCAGCCGGCCGGTGTGCCACCGGTGGCAGCTCACCGTCGGGAACTGCCGCCAGATGGAGTGGTTGGTGAGCACCGGGTGCCCGTCCAGCTCCTCGGCGAAGAGCTGCGCCACATACGCGCGGGTCTCGTCCTCGGTGGCCGTGTCCATGCCGGCCCGGCGCCACGTCTCGGTGGTGCACTCCACGATGAACGTCGACTGGCCGTCCTCGTAGTCGTAGGCGTGCACGCGCCAGAGGCCGTGGGCATCCTCGCGAAAATAAAAGGTAAATGCCGGAAAGCGCCGCGTCGTGCCCAGCCAGACGAAGCGGTTGGGCTCGAAGGTGACGGTGGGCTTGAAGGCGTCGGCGTAGTGGGCGCGGAAGCGGCTGTTGACGCCGTCCGCCGCCACCACCACGTCGGCCTCCAGGTGGGCCAGCGCCTCGGGGGCCAGCTCCTCCTCGAAGCGCAGGTCCACCCCGCGGCGGGTGGCGAGGTCCTGCAGCACGGTGAGCAGGCGCTGCCGCGAGAGCCCCGAGAAGCCGTGCCCCGTCGACCGCAGCACCCGGCCGCCGTAGTGGACGTCGATGTCGTCCCAGTGGGCGAAGTTCTCGGTGATGGCGTCGTGGGCCTCGGGATCGGCCGCGCGGATGTCGGCCAGGGTGGCGTCGGAGAAGACCACCCCGAAGCCGAAGGTCACGTCGGGCGGGTTGCGCTCGTAGACGACGACCTCATGGGTCGGGTGCCGCAGCTTCAGCAGCCCGGCCAGATAGAGGCCCCCTGGCCCCCCGCCCGCGATGACGACCCGCATCCCACGCCTCCTCTCAGAGCTCGGCCGCCTCGCCGGGCTTCATGATCTTCAGCCGGCTGTCCCCGGCGAAGGCGGCCTGCACGGCGGCCTCGTTGGCCAGGATGGGCCAGGTGCCGTAGTGCATCGGCACGATGACCTGGGGCTTGAAGTACTTCTTGACCGCCAGCGCCGCGGTCGCCGGGTCCTGGTTGAAGGGCCCGCCGCCCACCTGCAAGAGCAGGATGGTGGGCTGGTAGATCTCCTGGATCAAGGCCATGTCGCCGAAGATCCAGGTGTCGCCGGTGTAGTAGATGCTCCGGCCGTCGGCGAACTTGATGACGAAGCCGAGGGGGCGGCCGCCGGGCTCCGAGCCGTGCATCGCCGGCACCAGGTGCACCGTCACGTCGCCCACGGCCAGGGTGCCGCCCACGTTGCCGCCGAGCTTCTGGTCGTCGGGGATGCCGAGGGCGCTCACATGGTCGAAGGCCCCGATGACCTTGGCCTTCGTCTTGGTGGCCAGGGCGATGGCGTCGGCCGAGTGGTCGGCGTGGGAGTGGCTCACCAGGATCGCGTCGAGCTTGTAGGCGTCCAGGTTCTTCTTGTCCGCCGGGGTCGCGGGGTTCGGGGTGAGGAACGGATCGATCATCAGGCGGGTGCCCCCGGGGGAGACCACCTCGAAGGTGGCGTGGCCCAGCCAGGTGATCTGCAGCTTGCCGTCGGCCAGGGCGGGGGCCGCGAGCAGGAGGGACAACAGGGCGAGACGGATCATCGGCAGCTCCTCGACGTCAGGGCCGCTGCCCCTGGGGCGGCGGCTTGGGTATGGTGCCCGGTGCAGACGCAGGAGGGAACCGGATGGATCCGGTGGACGCGCTGATCGCGCGCAGCCTGGCCGCCGCCGCCGGCCTGCCCCCCGGGGGCGAGGTGGCGTTCGTGGCCGCGAGCTACGACACGGCCTTCGAGCCCGTGGCGGACCAGGTGGCGTCCAAGGTCGCAGAACTCCAGCAGATTCTGGGCACGGGCGCCGCGGCGCGGTGGCGGCTGTTCCTGGTGGACGACACGCCGGCGGGGGTGGGCTTCGCGGAGGCCGCCGCGGCCGGCCGCGGGCGCCACCCGGCCGACGCCGAGCGCGTGCACGTCGTGGCCCTGCCTGGCGTGGGCCGCGACTTCGAGGGCCTGAAGGGCCGGGCGCTGCGGGCGGGCTTCGCCGAGGCCCTCGGCCGCGGGCCCGCCGCCGTCGCCTACGTGAACCTGAACCTGAAGGTGGACGCCCGCCAGGCCGCCCTCGGCCTCGGGCCGGTGCTCGCCGGGCAGGTGGACGCCGCCATCGGCAGCCGCGCCGCGGGCGACGGGGGCGTGGTGCGGGGCGCCGGGGCGCTGGGGCGCATCAAGAGCCGGGCCTTCAGCCGCATCGCGCGCGCCGCCCTGCCGCCGCTCCACGCCTACGCCGACCAGAACGCCCCCCTCAAGATCTTCAGCCCCCGGGCCGCGCGCCTCATCGCGTCCGCCGGCCGCGTCGACCGCGTGGCCTTCGACTGCGAGTGGCTGATGCTGCTCGTCGGCCACGGCCTGACCGCGGCGCGGTTCCCGGTGGCCTGGATCCAGCGCGCCGGCAGCCACCCGCCCTGGCACCTCATCGGCCCAAGCCTCGTGGATCTGGCGCGGGTGCGGCGGCGCTGGCGGCGGGGCGGCCTTCAGGGCGACGCGGGCAGGTAGGCGTCGATGACGTCGACGCGCGGGCCGTCCGGCGTCCACTCCACGGCGGCCACCTCCCAGAAGTCGTGGGTGGCCACCATCGCCCGGGTGAGCTCGGCCGCCAGCTCGCCGCCGAGGTAGACGCGCACCGTCGCCTCGCTGACCCCGAAGTGGCCGCTCGGGAAGCGCTCCTCGCGGTAGTAGTCGACGCCTATCCGGTACGACCCGCCCAGCTCCGGCTCCGCCAGGCTGATGTGCTCGGGCCCCTGGCCATGGACGGCGTCGATGTCGAGGACCGGGTTGCCCGGCCGGCCCGGTGGGCCCCAGTCGGGGCTCGAGTTGGCGTAGTAGCAGTCGAGGGGGGGCTGCCCCCACTCGGCCGCGTCGGGGTGGCGCAGGTGCAGGTCCAGGTCGGCGCCGTTCTCGTCGGACGGGTCGGGATCCGCAGGGGTCACCCAGGTCAGCTCGATGTGCAGGGCCTCGTCGGGCCAGGCCTCGATGGTGACGCGGGCGGGGGCCTGGGGGCAGTCGGCCGAGGGCGCGACGAGGCCCGCGCCGTCGAGGGCCTCGAGCTCCAGGACGTAGCGCCCGGCCAGATCCAGGAACAGGGCGACCTCCGGGGTGCGCGGGTCGTCGGCCTCGGCGCCGTCCAGGGGGCGGCGGAGGTCCGGGTAGGCCTCGGCCGGGCGCGTCGTCGAGCCGGCGGGGCGCTCGACCAGCGCCCAGCGCCAGCCGGCCGCGTCGCCTAGGGCCACGAGCGTCACCACGTCGAGGGGCTGCGCCCGGACGACGTCCTCGGCCACGGCCGCCACGGGGCACGTCGGCGCGAGGCCGCCGCCCGCCAGGGGCACCTCCACCCGGCCCAGGCCAGCGGCCTCCAGGGCCAGCGTGCCCGCGTAGCGCTGGGCCTGCCGCGGGACGAAGCGCAGGGCGGCCCGGGCGTCGGCCACGTCGACGAGGCCGAAGGCGGGGGACGTCCCCTCGGAGAAATAAGCCGATGTAATCTCTACGCTTTCCCCGTCGCAGGTCCGCAGCACCACGGCCCGGTCGGCCCCCTCGCCGGTGGGCACGACGCCGAAGTCCACCTGCGCCGGCGACGCGACGAGGCACGGGCCCGCGAAGCCGGCGAGGGGCACGACCGTGGCCGGCAGGTCGGCGGCCATGATGACGAGATCGGCGGCGTAGGGCCCGGGCGCGTCCGCCTGCAGCGTCACCTGCAGCTCGACCCCGGCGCCCCGGGAGAGCCCCTCCCCGCCCATCCCGTCGGGGTTGAGGAGCACCTCGGGGTGGGCGATCACGTCCACCCCGTCGAGGGTGACGGCGAACCCGGCCGGGCCCTCCAGGGCCACGGCCTGCACCATCAGCGTCGAGCGGCCATCGTTGGTCAGGCGCAGCGTGCGCGTCGCGGACGTCCCCGGCTCCACGGCGCCGAAGTCGAGGGCCGCCGGCTCGACGAGGACGGACGGCGGGGCGAGGAGGCCCGGCCAGCCCGCGTCCCCGGCGTCGTCGTCGGGGGCGATGGGCGGGTGCTCGGCGATGCAGGCGGGGAGCGCCCCGCAGAGCAGGGCGACGAGGAGCGGGCGCATGGTGACCTCCAGACCGTCTGGTGATGGAATGTCACCGGCCGCGCCGGCGGATCACCGCGGGGCGATCAGGGGACGCTGTTGTAGTAGCGGTTGATGGGGGTGGCGCGGCGGTCGCCGGCCGTCCAGATGATGCTCGCGACCTCCCAGAAGTGGTGGGTCGACTGCATCACCCGGCTCCACTCGCCGGCCAGCACGCCGCCGAGGAAGATGCGCACCGTGACCTCGCTGGGGCCGAAGGTGCCGCCGCTGCCGAAGTTCTCGGCGCGGTAGTAGTCGATGCCGACGCGGTACTGGCCGCCCAGGGCGCTGGTGTCCTCGGGCTCGTCCAGGTTGATGTTCTCGGGGCCCGCGCCGTTGACGTCATCGATGTCCAGCGAGGGGTTGCCCGCGGCGCCGGCCGGCCCCCAGTCGGGGTTGCCGTTGGCGTAGTAGCAGTCGAGGGGCGCCTGGGCCCAGGAGCGGCCGCGGGGGTGCAGCATGTGCAGGTCGACGTCGGAGCCGTCGCCGTCGGTCTGGTCGCGATCGCCCGGGGTGTCCCAGACCATCTGCACGTGGATGTCCTCGTTGGGGCGCGCGTCGATGGTGATCAGCGCGTCGGGCTGGGGGCAGCTCTCCGAGGGGGCCCAGAGGTCCAGGTTGTCGCGGACGCGCAGGCTGATCACGTAGCGGCCGGCCAGGTCCACGAAGAAGAAGGCGCCCGGGGTGCCCGTGTTGTCCGGCACGCCGCTGTCGGCGGGGCGGCGGGGATCCTGGATGCGCTCCACCGGCTGGGCCGTGGAGCCGTCGGGCCGCTCGATGACGGTCCACTCGTAGAAGACGGGGGCGCCGTCGGGGCCGTCGGCGTCGGTGGACGGGCTGCCGTCCAGCTCGATGATGTCGAGGGGCAGGACGTTGAAGGTGTCCTGGCCCACGGCGGCCACGGGGCAGTCGTTCAGCGTGCCGCGGCCCACGATGGGCACCTCGATGACCGGGCGCAGCGGGTCGTTGCTCTCGATGATGAGGGTGCCCCCGTAGGCGGCGGTGTCCTCCGGGGTGAAGTCGACCACGATCTGCCGGGTCGGGGGGGCCTCGTCCATGACGAAGGCGGGCAGCTGGGTGGGCAGGTCGGGCACCGAGCCCTCGTCCACGGTGTAGACGGGGGAGGAGTCGTCGCGCAGGTAGACCGCCGTGATCTCGAGGGGCTGGCCGCCGCAGCTCTCGATGGCCACCGGGCGGCTCTCGGTGCGGCCGGTGAGCGCCGCCGGGAACTCCAGCGTCTCGGGCTGCACGCGGATGCAGGGGCTGGCGCCGTTGGCGGTCAGCTCGACCGTCTCCTGGGGCCGCTGGGGATCCGTCGAGAAGATGACGATCTGGCCGGCGTCGGGGCCGTCCACCTGGGGGGCGTAGACCACCTGGAGCTCGAAGCTGGTGTCATCGGAGAGGCCCGGCTGCCCGTCCTGATCGGGGTCGGCCAGGATGCTGGCGTCCTGGGCCAGATCGACGCCGTTGACGCGCACGGTGAAGTCGGGGGAGCCGTTCACCACGATGTCCTCGATCAGCAGCACGGAGCTGCCGATGTTGGAGACGCGGACGGTCTCGGTCGCCTCGGTGCCCGCGCCCACGCGGCCGAAGTCGATGGTGCGAGGCGCCACGTTGATCTCGGCGCCGCCCTCATCCCCCCGGATGGGGATGGAGATGTTGCGGTTGCTCGGGTCGTTGGTCTCGAACTCGATGACCCCGCCCGCGCCGGTGTCGTCGCTGGCCGAGTACTCGAGCACGAAGGTGATGGCCGAGCCGCGGGGCACATCCACGACGCCCGGGAAGCTGTTGACCCCGCGCTGGATGGCGATGCGCTGCTGGGGCGCGGCCCCCGCGCCGGCGTCGGCGGCGTCGGCGCCCTGCACCACGAAGAAGAGGCTGTAGTCGTCGGCGCTGCTGGCGAAGCGCCCGGCGAGGTGCGCGAGCTTCAGGGTGCCCTGGCCGATGTTCTCGACCCGGACCTGGCGCTCGGCGCGGCTGCCCACCACGAGGCGGGGAAAGACGAAGGCCTGGGGGTTCCACCGGGCCGTCGGCGCCGCGCTGGACTCGATGCCCTGGTCGTCGCAGCCGCCCAGAGACGAGGCGCCGAGCACGAGCACAGCGGCTGACAGGATCAAGGAAAGTCTCGCGCGACCGGGCGTCTTCATGGGCAGCTCCTCGAAGTCGTCGGCCCTGCCAGGGTCGACCGATCATCTCGAACATGCCGCACAGCTCTCCGCGCGGCACGCAAAGGTCCGGCTCCCGCGTGTGGGCATTCCAGTGCAAAATGCTTCACCCGCGCGGCGGAGGCCGTCGTCGGCCGTCCGCGCCCGACAGTATGCGGATTCAACAGAGCTGTGTCGAATGAGGCGGCGGGTGTGCGCCGAATCAGGCGTCCTCGCCGAGGGCGAGGCGCAGGGCCGCCGACGCGCGAGCGACCAGGCGGATGTTGCGATCGGCGGCGTCCAGCGCGAGGCGCAGCGTGCGGTCGGCGCCGGGGGGGCCGCCGCTCGGGGGGGGCGAAGAGGGCCGCCCAGGCGTTGCGCTCGCTCGTCGTCCGGGCCGCCGCCGCGATGCGGGGCAGCGGCGCGAGCAGCCCCTCGCCGGCCCGCGCAGCGATGGCCGGGTAGCGCGCGTCCAGCCAGCGCAGGATGGCGTCCCGGCCTCGGCGGTGCCGGCTCATGGGGCGCAGCAGCACATGCAGCTCGGCGGGGCGCAGCAGCGGCGTGAGGTAGCTGGCCAGCACCTCGGGCAGGAGCAGCGGATCCTCGACGGCCCCGAGGGCCCGCACCAGCAGCGCCCGCAGGCCCGGCGCCGTGGCGCGGGCCAGCGCCGCCGTCAGCAGATCCAGCCGGCGCCGGTCGGCGCTCGCGGCCGCCAGCGGCCAGGCGTACTCCGCCGAGGCCAGGTCCGGCTCCTCGGCGACCAGCAGGGCGTCGGCCCGCGCGCAGACGGCCGCTCGCACCGCCCCGTCCTCCCCCAGCCGGACGAGGGCGCTGACCAGGGCCGGCCGGACCAGGGCGTCCTCCACCGGCTCCCCCCCTCGACGCCACAGGCCGATGACGGGGAGGCGCGGCGCCAGGGCGGCGCGGACGCGGGCCGCGAACGCGGCGCGCTGGGCGTCGGGCACCAGCCGGAAGGCCAGGCGGTCCAGGACGTCGAGGCTGGCCTCCACCACGGCGCGCTCGGGCCGCTGCGCCAGCCCCAGCAGGGCCTCCAGCAGCAGGGCGGCGTCCACGTCGCCCACCTCCAGCAGCGCCCAGAGGTGCCCCGGCAGGGCGGTCAGCTCCCGCGGGCTCAAGGCGGCCCGGCCCGGCCCGGCCAGGCTGGCAAGCAGCGACGCCGGCAGGCGCCAGCGGTAGTAGCCGCGCTCCTCGGCGTTGGGGTGCAGCCAGGTGGGCGGCGCCGTCGTCGTCAGCAGGACGGGCACCTCCGAGGCCCGGACCGCCGCGGTGTGCACGCCCGCGGCGGTCCCATAGCGTACCTGCACCGGCACCTCCCAGCGCGGCGGCAACGCGGCCCCGACGGGCGGCCCGAAGCGCTCCGTCGACACCCGGAACACCCGCGGATCGTCGGTCGCCTCCACCACCACCGCCGGCAGGCCCACCTGGTCGAGGAAGCCGGCCAGCACGGCCCCCACCGGCTCCCCGGAGGCCACCTCCAGCTCCTCCAGCAGCCGGGTCGTGGTGGCGTTGCGGTGGGCGTGGCGGCCGATCCAGCGCCGCACCGCCGCCTGGAAGGCCGCGTCCCCCACCCAGGCCCGCGCCATGTCGAGGATGGCGGCCCCCTTGGTGTAGGTCACGCCGTCGAAGGCGTCGCGGATGTCGCCGCCGTCGCGCACCGGCTGGCGGACGGCCCGGGCCTCGGCGAGCACGTCCTGGTCCATCACCCGGGCGACGTCCCGCAGGAGGTCGAGCCCCAGGGAGAACGTCGGGGCGATCTCGTCGGCCACGACGGCCTCGAGCAGCGTCGCGAAGGACTCGCTCAGCCAGAGATCGTCCCACCACGTCATGGTGACGAGGTTGCCGAACCACATATGGGCGAGCTCATGGGCCAGGACGACCAGCGTCCAGCGCAGGTCGCTCGCCGCGCACCGGGCGGGATCCACCAGCAGCAGGCGCTCGCGGAAGGTGACGAGGCCCACGTTCTCCATGGCCCCGGCCACGAACTCGGGCACCGCCACCAGGTCGAGCTTCTCGTACGGGAACCGCCGGCCGACGAAGCGCTCCAGGCTGGCCAGGATGGGCGGCACATGCTCCAGCGCGTGGCGGGCCAGCTCGCCGCGGCCCCGGGGCGTCAGCGCGCGCACGGGCACCGGCGCCTCGTCGAGCGCCACCACGTCGAAGGGCCCCACCACGACGGCCACCAGGTACGTGGGGATGGGCGGCGTCGTCGCGAAGCGCCAGCAGACGCTCGGGCCGTCGGCGCGACGCTCCAGGCCGCGGCCGTTGGAGGCCACCAGCGCGCCCGCCGGCGCGTACACCGTCATCGAGAACGTGGCCTTGTGGCGCGGCTCGTCGAAGCACGGGAAGGCCCGCCGCGCGGCGACGGGCTGGAACTGGGTGAAGAGGTACGGGCGCCCCTCCACCTCGACGCGGTACAGGCCCTCGGGGTGGCTGCCCACGGTGCCCGACCAGGCGAGCTCCAGCGCCAGCACCCCCGCCGGCAGCGGCCTCGGGGCCGACAGGCAGAGCGCGCCCCCCGTCCCGCTCCGCGGCTGGAGCGCGACGGCGCCCCCGCCGACCCGGGCCTCGGCCCGCTCGATGCGCAACCCCTCGGCATGCATCAGGATCTCGTCGGTCCCGACCTCGAGCTCGAGCTCCATCTGCAGCTCGCCGCGAAACCGCGAGGCCGCCGGATCGAGCCAGAGGGACAACCGATAGTGCAGCGGCCGGGCGGCGCCCTGCAGCGGGCACTCGCCCGGCGGGAGGGCCCGGCGTGGGCTCACCGGCGCGGCCGGGTGGGCTTCTTCGCCCCGCGGGCCGGCTTGCGGGTCGCCTTCGCTGGCTTGCGGCCGGCCTTCGTGGTCTTCGAGGCCTTCGTGGCCTTCGTCGGCGGGGCCGCGGGCGGCGGGGCGGGCTCGACGCGCCGCTCCTCCACCGGGGCGGGGCGGTAGGCCGCCAGCCACGCGCCCACCGGGGCCGCCAGGCTCGCCCGCAGCCGGACGCAGCGATCGATGCGCTCCAGCACCTGCCGCAGGTTGCGATCGGTGCCATCGGGCGCGTGCTCGGGGGCGCCGAAGAACGCGGCCACGCGGGCGCGCTGCTCGGCCAGGCAGAAGCCGCTGGCCAGGAAGGGCAGCCGCGGCGCGCCGGCCGGGCCGACCACCTTCACCAGCTCGGGGTAGCGGCGCTCCAGCCAGGCGAAGGCCGCGGCGCGGGTGGCCGGGCGGCCGGCGCCGCGGGCCACCGTGAAGAAGTCCTGGGCGCGCAGGGTGCCGTCGAGCAGCAGATCCAGCGTGCGCGTGAGCAAGGCCGGATCCTCGAAGGAGGCCAGCGCCCGCAGCACCGCCGACTGCAGCGTGGGGTCGGGCGCGCTCGCGTGGGCCGCCTTCAGCCGCTCCCAGAGCGCCGCGTCCCCCGTCCACGCCGCCACCGGCAGGGCCTGGATGACCTGCTCCTGGGGCACCGACGCCGGATCGTCCAGGAACCGCCCCACCGTCTCGGTGGCCTGGGCCCGCAGGGACTCGTCGGCGCCCAGGTACGCGAGCGTATTGAGGATTCTTGGCCGCAGCAGGCGATCGGCCACCGGCTCGTCGGCCCGCGGCGCGAAGCCGAGGCGGTCCGCGTGGGGCTTGAGCAGCTCCCGCACGAAGCGGGCGAACGGGGCCCGCAGGGGGTCGTCGATGGCGACCTGGTCGATCTGCACGAGGCCGTCGAGCACCCCCTCCACCACGATGCGGTGGGTGTCGGCGGCGAGGGCCTGCAGGGCCTGCAGGTACGTGGGCACCGCCAGGGCGTCGGCCTCCAGCAGCGCGGCGAGCACCCCGGGCAGGGCCACCCGCTCGGCCAGGGGGGCGTCCGACCGGGCCAGCAGGGCGGCCAGCCCCGGCCCCCCGGGCCCGTCCGCGAGCGCCCAGAGGTAGTAGCCCTGCTGGTGGGCGTTGGGGTGCAGCCAGGTGGGGCAGGCCGCCAGGTCGAACGTCCCCGTGGGCCCGTCGAGCACGAAGCACTGGCTCTTCGCCGCCCCGTCCCCCGCGGCGTAGCGGACGCAGACCGGCACGCGCCAGGGCTCGCCCCCCGCCACCTCGGAGCCCGCGGGCAGGTAGCGCTGCTGGCGCAGCGTCACGCTCGGCTTGCCACCCGCCGGGCAGCTCACGGCCGCCGTCACCAGGGGCACCCCGGGCTGGTCGAGGAAGCGCTGCAGCGTCCCCGGCACGTCCTGCCCCGAGGCCTTGCTGAGCGCCGCCAGCAGATCCGTCGTCGTCGCGTTGCCGCCGGCGTGGGCGTCCAGGTAGGCGCGGACGCCGGCGCGGAAGGCGTCCGCCCCGAGCCAGGCCTCCGTCATGCGCAGCACCGCCGCGCCCTTGCCGTAGGTGATGCCGTCGAAGGCGTTCTCCACGTCGCCGCCCGACTCGATGGGCTGGCGGATGGCCCGCGTCGACTGCTGGGCGTCCAGGCTCATGACGTAGCGGGCCTCGGCCACGGCCTCCAGGCTGGCCTCCAGCTCCGGGGCCACCGCGTCGACGATGCGCGACGACATCCAGGTGGCGAAGGCCTCGTTGAGCCAGAGGTCGTTCCACCACGCCATCGTCACCAGATCGCCGAACCACAGGTGGGCCAGCTCGTGCGCGATGACCGAGAGCGCCCACATCTTGCGCTGGGCCGGGGCGCGGTCGGCGTCGAGCAGCAGCAGCGTCTCGCGGAACGTGACGAGGCCGGGGTTCTCCATCGCGCCCGCCGCGAAGTTCGGCACCGCCACCAGATCGAGCTTGTCGAAGCCGTGGGGCCGGCCGAACCAGGCCTCCAGCGCGGCGTGGATGCGCGGCGCCTGGGCGAGCGCGTAGGCCGCCAGCACGCCCTTGCCCCGCGTCGCCACGAGGCGCAGCGGCACGCCCGGGATGGCGTCCACCGGCGCCGGCACCACGTCGAACGGGCCCACCGCGAAGGCCACCAGGTAGGTGGGCAGCGCCGGCGTGCGGGCGAAGTTCACCACCGTCATCCCGCCCTCTGCGCGGCGGCCGATCTCGCGGGCGTTGGCCAGGGCCAGCAGGCCGTCCGGCACGCGCAGCGTCACCTGCCAGGGCGTCTTGAACTCGGGCTGGTCAAAGCAGGGGAAGACCTGCCGCGCGTGCAGCGCCTCGAACTGGGTGAAGGCGTACCAGTCCTCGTCTTCCTTGACGCGGTACAGGCCGTCGGGGACCTCGGGCAGCGGGCCCGTCCAGCCGAAGCGCAGCACGACGTCGCCCGCGGGCAGCGCCTCCGGGAACTGGACGGCGAGGCCGCCATGCAGGCCCTCCGTCGCGGTGCCCGCCACCACCCGCGCCCCGATCTGGGCTTCGGCGCGCGAGAACGTCAGGCCCTGCGCGTGCAGCACCACGCGGTCCGTCGCGGCGGCCAGCGTCACGGCGATCTCGCTCTGACCCGAGAACGTCTCACGGGCCGGATCCACTGTGAGATCAAGGGCATAGGCGGTGGGCACGGCCTCGCGGCCCAGGCGCACGTCCCCGTCCACGCGCGGCACCTCGGCCACCGTCGCCACCACCTCGGCGGGCGGCGGGCGCCCGGCGCAGGCCGCCAGCAGCGTGGCGACGAGCGCGAGGCGGGGCAGCGGGTGGCGCATCGGGACCTCCAGAGCCGGGACGCAGACTCTACGGTCGCCCTGGCCCTGGCGTCCACACCGACGTGCACGCGCAGGCCATGGACGCCCGGCCCCGAAAGCGTCAACATGCCTCTGGAAAGGAGCCCGCGCGCATGGAGTTGACGTTCCTGGGGACGGCAGACGCCTTCAACAGCGCCGGCCGGGGCAACAGCTGCTACTGGATCGATGACGCCCAGGGCAGCTACGTGGTCGACTTCGGCCCCACTGCACTCTTGCAGTGTCGCCGCCTCGGCCTCGATCCCGGCCGCCTCGACGTGGTGTACCTCACCCACCTCCACGGCGATCACATCGGCGGGCTGGCGCTCCTGTACATCGATCTGCTCTTCATCCGCCGGCGCACCCGGCCCCTGGTCATCTGCGGGCCGCCCGGCACCCAGGCGCGCGTCGAGGCCCTGCTCGACTCGGCCTACCCGGCGGTGGTGGCGAAGGGCGCGGGCTTCGACCTGCGCTACCGCGAGTGGGACGTCCCCGGCGTCCACCAGGACGGCATCCGCCGCATCCACACGCTGCGCGCGCGCCACGACAACCACGCCATCGCCAGCTCCCTGCGCATCGAGGCCGCCGGCGAGCCGACGCTGGCGTTCAGCGGCGACACCGGCTGGCAGCCGGAGCTCGTCGAACTGGTGGCCGGCGCCGACGCCTTCATCTGCGAGTGCAGCATGGTGGACGCCATCTTCTGGGGCCACCTGAGCCTGGAGGAGATCCGCGGCTACCGCGCCGAGCTGCGCGTCGGGCAGCTCTTCTTGTCGCACCTGGGGGACGAGTCGCGGGTGGCCGCCATGGCCGCCGCCGACGAGCTGAACCTGCGGGTGGCCGAGGACGGCCTGCGCGTCACCCTGGGGACGCCGCGCCCGCCCCTGCCGCCGACGATCTAGGCAGCCCAGCCCGACGCCGACCCCGCCCCGCCTCGCCGCGCCCAGCACATGGCCGGCGTCGTGTGGAACAGGCCCGTCTGCCCGTGCCGATCGAGGAGGATGACGCCGCCGGTCAGCCCGGTGCGAGCCGTCATCGCCTGGACCCGCGCCTCCGCGACGGCCTGCGGGTGCTGGCCCGCCTCCAGATCGGCCAGGCAGGACCGCGCCAGGACGACGCGGATGATCCCCTCCCCCGACCCGGTGGCCGCCGCCGCGCCGACGGCGTCGTCGGCGTACGTCCCGCAGCCGATGAGGGGCACGTCCCCCACCCGCGCGGGGTGCCGGCCCGGGGTGCCGCCCGTGCTCAACGCCGAGGCCAGCCGGCCGGCGTCGTCGAGGGCCACGGCCCCCACGGTGTCGCAGCCCCAGACGATGCCCGCCACGTCCGGCGGCAGGGCCAGCTCCTCGGGGGCGCATGGCGACACGCCGTACGGCGCGCCGAAGGCCAGCGCGTCGGGGCCCACCAGCAGCACATGGGGCGAGTGGTCGAGGATGGCCCGGGCCAGGTCGATGGGGTGGCGCGTCGGCGGCAGCCAGGCGGCCGCGCCGCAGGCCAGGTCGGTGCCCCGCACCAGCGCCGCGTCCAGCCGCAGCTCGCCGTGGGCGTCGGGGGCCGCCCCCACACCGGCGCTCAGCGTCGGGTGATCTTCCATGGAGCGGACGGCCGCGACCACGGCGTCCACCGCGCTGCCGCCCGCGGCGAGCACGGCCCAGGCCACGTCGGCGGCCGCCTCGCAGCCCGCCACCGTGTCCGCGCGCCAGCGGGCCGGGATGGCCCAGGCGCCCCCGTGGACGAGGACTACCGGCAAGGGCCCAGGATGGCGCCGAGGATGCGGGCCTCGGCCGAGAACGTCCCCCCGGGCTGGGGATCGGGGTCGTCCACGAACCAGAAGCCCGCGCGGCTGACGTTGCCCGCGACGTGGATGGCCTGGGCCGTCCGCCCGGGCTGCACGTCCAGACGGAAGGGCTCGAGCACCTGGCCCCGCACGTTCACGCGCGTCATGCCCACGGTGATCTGGGGGCCGTTGTCCTGCCAGCCCACGCCGAAGCTGTCGGGATCGAGCCACGCCACGTCGGTGACGAGGCCCAGGCCCCGCGGCCCGGTGACGGGCGCCGTGGCCAGGTTGTCCCCCGCCGTGTCGTAGAGCGTCAGCATCGGGGCCAGCGCCCCCATGCCGTCCACCCGGCTCCAGCCCACGCCGTAGTTGCCCTGGCCGTACGCGACGTAGACGGCCGACTGGGCACCCGCGCCGGCCTCGCGCGGGGGCATGCCGCTCAACTCCCCGCGATCATTGATGATCCCGAAGAGGACGTCCGCGGGGTTCTCGGAGGCGCGATCCAGCCACGCCACGCCCCAGGCCCCGTCGCCGAAGGCCACCGCCGGCCCACGGACCTCCGAGTCGGAGAGCTGCACGGCCCGGCCGGCCGCCCCGCTCTCGTCGAGGGGCGCCGCGAACAGGCCGCCCACGCCGCCCATGCCGCGGGTGTAGACCACCATGCCGCCGGCGCGGGGGGCCCACGCCGCGTCGAGGTGGGCCACGTCGAACGTCCCGGGCACGTCCTGGGCCTCGCCGTTGGGCGTGCCGTCCGCGCCGAGGAGCTGCACCTTGATGCCGTCGATGCCGCCGCCACGGGTGCGCGTCGAGAGCCAGACCGCCACGTAGCCGGTGCCGTTGAACAGGATCTCCTGCTGGGGCTGCTTCGCCACGCCGAGCATCACGGGCTCGCCCACGGGCTGGCCGTCGGCATTGAAGCGCCGGAAGAAGACCTCGTTCACGCCGGGCTCGTCGGCGGTGGGGGCCTGCCAGAGCGCGCCCCACTCGACGCCCGTCCAGACGGCGCGGGGGGTGAAGCGCGGGGCGCCCTCGATGGCCGCCGCGGGCGCGGCCTGCAGGCCGTAGCCCACGACGCGATCGCAGACGTCCACCGGCTCGACGCCCTGGTCGGGGCCGCCGCCGGCGCCCTGGTCGACCTCGACGCCGAGATCCGCCATGGGCCCCTGATCCACCGGCGCCCCGTCCGCGCGGATGATGCCGCGGTCGGCCACGGCCATGTCGGCCACCGGCGTCCCGCCGCCGCCGTCCCCGTCATCGCAGCCGAACCCGGCCACCAAGGCACCGAAAACAAAGGCGATTTCTCGACGCATGCCACCCCCGGAGCGTGCACTGGCGAGCGCATCCTTACCACCGGCCACGGAAGTCGAACAACCCCGCCCGCCGACGCCCGGGTCAGGGGGTGGGCACGACGCGCACGAGCTGTTCGTCGGCGCGGCGGATCCACAGATCGTCCGCCCCGCGCAGCGCCTGCCGCGGCAGCGCGGCCTGCCAGGCGGCGTCGTCCGGGGCGGCGTCCGTCAGCGCGAAGAGCCGAGGCGCCCGGCGGCTGGCGGCGTCGGCGACGTCGACGAGGGCGACCTCGGGGGTCGTGGCCGAGACGACGACGAGGCCCGCCGGCGTGAAGACCACGTCCCGGGCCGGGAACGGCAGCGCGATGGCATGGGGCCCGGCGACCAGGTTGTCCTGCTCGATGTAGCCGAGCACCTGGCCCCGGCCGTTGATTGCCGCCGCCAGCGTGCCGTCGGGGCCGGCGCCCAGGGCCAGGGGTGACCCGGCCGGCACGCCGGTGGCGTCGGCCCGCCGCACGACGTCGACGCGCGCGGCGCCCGCCGGCACCTGCACGCTGAAGAGCGCCCCGGCGGCGAGGATGAACGCCCGGTCGCCGACGACGGGATCCGCCGCCAGCGTCGGCAGCTCGGCCACCGAGGCCCGGAAGCCCTCCTCGTGGTTGACCACGATGCCGCGGGTGGTCGAGGTGCCGTCGGTGATGTTGGAGGTGCCATCCGAGATGTTGGAGGTGCCATCGGTGATGAGCTGCAGGCGATCCCCGACGACCTCCAGCAGCAGCGCCCGACCATCCCCCAGGGCCAGGGCCCCGAGGCCCGGCGCCGGGCGCAGCACCGCCTCCCCGTCCCCCAGCAGCGGCAGGCGCGCGCTGCCCTGGCTGCCCAGCCCGACGCGGAGCGCGCCATCGGCCCCCAGCGCCAGGTTCGCGAGGACGCTGGTCCGCGGCGAGACGACGCTGCCGCGGTGGCGCGTCTTGGCGGTGGGATCGAAGCCCTCGGCCCGCAGCTCCTGCCCCGCCGGCGTCACCCAGCCCAGCACGCCGCCCGCCGGCGCGGCGCCCTGCACGACGGCCAGGGTCGGCAGCTCCGCCGCGGTGCTCAGGCAGAGCCCGGAGCCCGCGCAGGCGGCGGGATCCTCATGCCGCGCGACGTCGTCGGCGCAGTCCGCGCAGGTGGGGGCGGCCGCGGCCAGGCGCACGCCCGCGGCGGCCACCGTCGGCGCCGCCAGCTCGACGGTGATGGCCGCGGGCGAGGTGGCGACGGGCTCCAGCAGCGTCCAGCCATCCGCGGCCCGGGCCCAGACCTTCACGTCGGCGTCCCCCTGCCCCACCCGGCCCACGGCCCCGGCGTCGAAGGGCAGCGCGAGCTGGACGGGCGCCGCGAAGGGCGCGTCGGCGAAGACCTCCACCTGCACGCCCACCCGCTCGGCCGTCGCCGCGAGGGGCGCGCCGTCGAAGGCCGGCCGCAGGCCGACGGTGGCCTCGGCCGCCAGCGCCCCCGCGGGCACCTCCAGACGGAAGCCCGCCCACTCGGTGCCGGCCGGCCCGACGACCACGCCGCCCGCGGGCCCGAGCCGGGCGCTGACCTCGAGGGCCGGCGCCGCCTCGGCGGGCGGCTCGTCCGCGGCGTCATCGCAGGCGAGCAGCGAGAGGGCGATGGGGAGAGAGCGAAGGGCGCGCAGCATGATCCACCTCCAGGGCGACGACCCACCATGATGACGGGGGCGTCGCGACCCGACCAGATCGCCGCAGCCTATGGGGGGCATAGTCGCCGTCGATGGCTACCGCGCTGCGCGCAGGAGGGCGGCCTCGTACCGCTCGATGATGGGCCCCGGCTGGAAGCGCGCGAGCACGTCGGCCCGCGCGGCGGCCCGCAGGCGGGCGGCGTGGTCGGCGTCGCCGAGGACGCGCTCCAGGCACGCGGCGAAGTCGGCCGCGTCGTCGGCCGCCACCAGGTGCCCCGTCTCGCCGTCGCGCACCACCTCGGGCAGCCCGCCCACGGCCGACGCGACCACGGGCACGCCGGAGGCCAGCGCCTCGAGCGCCGCCAGGCCGAAGGACTCGCTGGCGCTGGGCAGCAGGAAGGCCGCGCACGCCCGCAGCAGCGGCTCGAAGCGCTCCAGGTTGCCCAGCAGGCGGACGCGATCGCCCAGGCCCCGCGCCTCGATGGCCGCCTCCACGGCGGACCGCTCTGGCCCGTCGCCGATGAGGAGCAGCCGCGCCGGCACCCGCAGGCGGGCGAAGACGTCGAGCACCATCGGCACCCGCTTGATGGCCCGGAAGCTCGACACATGGGCGACGACCGGGGCGTCCCCGCCGCCGAACAGCGCCGCCAGGCGCGCCGCGTCGACGCCGTTGGCCGGGCGAAAGCGCTGTGGATCCACGAAGTTCGGGATGACCTCGGTGGCCGGGGCCGCCGCCCCCAGCCGCCGCTCCGCCTCGGCGGCCAGCCACGCCGACGGCGTCGTCACCACGTCGCTGCGGGCGACGCAGTGGCGCAGGAGCGGGGCATAGGCGGGATCGTCGGCCAGCAAGGTGACGTCGGTGCCATGCAGGGTCGTGACCAGGCCGGGGCGCTGGTCGGGCGGCAGCAGCTCCGTGGCCATCCAGGCGCTCACCGCGTGGGGCACGGCGTAGTGGGCGTGCAGGACGTCCAGGCCCTCCCGCGCGGCCACGTGGGCCAGCGTCGACGCCAGCGCCAGGGCCTCGGGCGGCCGGGGGAAGACGGCGTGCGCCTGGAGCGGCACGGCGTGGAACCAGACACCGGGCGTGGGCTCGAGCCGGCGGGGCTGCTCGGCGCCGACGAAGTGCACGGCGTGCCCGCGCCGCGCCAGGGCCATGCCCACCTCGGCCGCGATGATGCCGCTGCCGCCGAGCGTGGGGTAGCAGGTGATGCCGATGCGCAGGCGCCTCATGGGGCGGGCCAGAGGACGGGCTGGCCGGGGTGGGCGGCGAAGTGGCCCACCGGGTCGGCGATGGGCACCGGCTCGCGCAGCACGTAGGGCTCCCCGTGGGTCGCGCCGATGGTGGCGCCCCAGTAGCGGTCGCGGATCTCGAACGCCGCCAGCCCCAGCGGCCCGTTGAGCAGCGTGGCCTCGCCGCCGGCGCCGAACTGGCTGGCGTGGCAGCGCAAGGCCTCGATCTTGCGAGAGAAAGCGGCCGATGTGTCGACGACGAAGGCGGGCCGCGCGTCGCGCCGCTCGGGGTAGAAGGCCACCGTCCGGGGTCGGAACGGGGCGCCCAGATCGGGGCGGTGGCTGCGCAGCCCGGCCAGGAACACGGCCCGCTCGGCCAGGGCGCTGGCCGCCGCGTGGTCGGGGTGGCGCGCGGCCCACCAGGGCGCCAGCAGCAGGGCCGGGCGCAGGCGCCGCAGCCGCTCCACCACGGCGTCGGCCTGCCCGGCGTCGTCGCCCCGGAGGCCGCCGTCCGGCAGCCCGGCGTTCTCCCGCACCGCGAGGCCGAGCACCGCCGCCGCGGCCGCCGCCTCGGCGGCGCGCTGGGCCGGCGTCCCGTTCGTGGCCGCCTCGCCCCGCGTCAGATCCAGGATGCCCGCCCGCTGCCCCCGATCGCCGGCCAGGGCGAGCAGGCCCCCACACGACAGCTCGGCGTCGTCGGGGTGCGCGGCGATGGCGAGCAGGTCCAGCGCCGGGCTCACGGCAGCTCCCAGGTGCGCAGGGCCCCGTCGAAGGGCTGGATGCGCGCGAGCAGGCCCGCCGTCAGCTCGGCCACGCCCACCCGCGCCGCCACCCCGGGCCAGCCGATGACGCGCTCCTGGGGCGCGCCGCCCGGCGCCAGCCGCGCCCGCAGGCGATCGAGCCGCTCGATCTGCACGGTGTCCTGGCGCGCGAGGGTGCGCCGGTATCGATCGGCCAGCCGCGCCACCGCGTCGCGCCACAGGCCGCCCGCCTGGTCCACCGCCTTGCCGAGGCCCTTGTCCAGCGCCGCCGCGTCGGGCCCGAACGTCGCCAGGGCCGCCTCGACGGGATCGCGCAGGGCCGCCTCGAAGGCGTCCACCACGTCGCCGGCCGGCGCGGCCACGCGGGCCAGCAGCGCGTCGCGGGGCGCCGCCAGGTCGTCGGCCTCGAGCCCGAGCTGGGCGAGCAGCCGCCGCGCCGTGGCGTCGACCAGGCGGAAGCGCGCCCGCGGCACGATCATCGGCATCGCGGCGCCCAGGTGCGCGTAGATCGGCGGGAGCTGGGCCAGGTAGGCGATCTCGCCCGGCCCGCCCACGTACGCCGCCGTGGGCAGCCAGGTGTCCTGCAGCAGCGGCCGCAGCAGGGCCGACGTGCTGAAGTGGCCCCCCTCCAGGGCCGCCGGCGAGACCACCGGGTCGGCGCCGACGAGCTGGTAGCCGCCGTCCACGGGGAGGAGGCGGTGGCGCGGACCGCCCGGCCCGGCCGGGTGCCAGAAGCTCAGCGGGGCCCCCGGCCGCAGCGGCACCGGTGACACGAACCCCGCGTCATGCAACGCCTTTTCCCGCTCGGCCAGCAACCGGTGGATCGCGCTGGCCTCCGCCAGGGCCCATCGGTGGAGCGGCCGGGCCGCCGCGGCGAGGGCCGGATCACCCGCGTCCACCACCAGCAGCCCCGTCCCGGCGAACACGCCGCCGATCCAGCCGGCCAGGGCCTCGGCGGGCGACGCGTCCGGGCGATAGTGGCGCCGCAGCAGCGCCATCACCGCCGGATCGCCGCCCCCCAGCGTCGCCTCGATGGCGTCGAGCGCCGCCTCGACGCCCGGCCCGTAGCGGCGCGCGGCGATGGACACGGAGGCCGTCGTCTCCGGCTCGACGCGCGCGGTGACGAGCTCGCCCGCGGTGTCGACGACGGCGCAGCTCGCCACCTCCACGAAGCGGTGGTCCTCGCTCTGGATCCAGAAGACGGGCACGCAGGGCACGCCGGTGTCGCGGGTGAGCGCGCGGGCGTCGACGATGGCCGCCGCGGCCTTGTAGAGGGTGTAGAGGGGCCCGCCGAAGAGGCCCGCCTGCTGGCCGGTGACGACGCAGGCGGCCCCGCCGCGGCGCAGGATCGCCAGGCTCTCGGCCCGGGCGGGATCCGGCGGCGCCAGGGCGTCGCGTCGGGTCAGCCAGGCCAGCAGGCCCGGGTCGATGGAGCGGGCGGCCGCCTCGGCGGCGGCGGCGGCGCGCTGGCCCGGGTCGTCGAAGCGGCGGGGCAGCAGCGCGAGGGCGCGGGGCTCGCCAGCGAGCCAGGCCCCCGTAATGGGCGAAAAGGGCACGGCGTCCAGAACCTTGGGCAGCGTCTCGGCATCCGGTTGGCGGCGGGTCGACGACCTTCGTCGAGCGCCTGCACCTGAGAACGACGCCCGTATGGATGGACCAGGATGCCTCAAGGCTTCGACCTTCGTGCCGCTTTTCTCCTCGCGGCGGCGGGCCTCGCCGTGACGCCCGCCCACGCCGCGGCCCCGCGCCCGGCCGGCGAGCTGCTGCGCGCCATCCGGCACCTGCCGGTGGCCGGCTCGGTGCTCTACGTGGCCGCCCACCCCGATGACGAGAACACGCGCCTCATCGCGTGGCTCGTCGGCCAGCGCGGCCTGCGCACCAGCTACCTGTCGATGACGCGGGGCGGCGGCGGCCAGAACCTCATCGGCACCGAGCAGGCCGCCCACCTGGGCCTCGTGCGGACGGGCGAGCTCCTGGCGGCGCGCAGCGTCGATGGCGCCGACCAGCGCTTCACCCGCGCCCGTGACTTCGGCTACTCCAAGGGCCCTGAGGAGACGCTTGCCATCTGGGATCGGGATGCCATCCTGAGGGATGTCGTCTTCACCGTCCGGGCCGAGCGGCCCGACGTGATCATCACCCGCTTCGAGCCCACCGGGAAGAACCACGGCCACCACACGGCCTCGGCCATCCTGGCCGCGGAGGCCTTCCAGAAGGCCGCCGATCCGGCGTTCGACCCCGGCCCCCTGTCCGCCTGGCAGGCCGACCGGCTCGTCCACAACCAGAGCCACTGGCGCATCACGCCCGAGACGGACACCTCCGGCTGGCTGCAGGTCGACGTGGGCGCCTTCGACCCGCTCATCGGCCGCTCGTACAGCGAGGTCGCCGCGCTCTCGCGCTCCATGCACAAGAGCCAGGGCTTCGGCTCCGCGCCGCAGATCGGCCCGCAGATCGAGTACTTCACCCCCGTGGCGGGCACCCCGATCCAGGTGGGCGCCGACCTCTTCGCCGGCCTCGATCTCACGCTGGCGCGCTTCCCGGGGAGCGAGCCGCTCCTGAAGACGCTGGCCGAGCTGGCCCGCAGCTTCGACGCCACGGCGCCCCACGCCAGCCTGCCGCTCCTGGCCCGGGCCTACACCCAGGCGGGGGCGCTGCCCGACGCCCTGTGGCGGGCCCGCAAGCAGGCCGAGATCGCGGCCCTGATGGTGGACTGCGCCGGGCTCTGGCTCACGGCCCGCGCCGAGCAGCCGGCCGTCCTGCCCGGGGGCAGCGTCCCGGTCACCCTCACCCTGGTCAACCGCTCCCCCGCCGACGTGGCCCTCGTGGCCGCTCGCCTCGATGGCGTCGCGGTCGGCGGCCCCGCCCCGCTGCCGCGCGACGAGGTGGTCACCCGCACGCAACCCCTGGAGATCAAAGCCGATCGCGCCGTCTCGGTGCCGTTCTGGCTGCGCCAGCCCCCGAGCGACGGCGGCTATGGCCTGCCCGCGGGCCTGGGCCGCGACGCGGCCGACCACGGCGCCGACGTGCAGGCCGAGATCAGCCTGACCATCGCCGGCCAGGCCCTCACGGTCGCGCTGCCGGTGGAGTACGCCTGGACGGACGCCGTGGCCGGCGAGCGGGTGCACCCGCTGGAGATCCTGCCCCCGGTCACCGCCACCTTCGACGACGCGGTCGCCCTCGTGGCCGCCGGCCAGCCGGCCCGGACGCGGGTGGTGCTGCGGGCCTCCACGCCCGCCGGGGCCCAGGGCACGCTGCGCCTCGCCGCGCCGGCCGGCTTCACCGTCCAGCCGGCCCAGGTGCCGTTCACGCTGACGGAGGCCGATCCCGAGGCCATCGTCGAGCTCACGCTCACCGCGAAGGCCGGCGCGGCCGCGGGCGCCCTCGCCGCCCAGGTCGAGGTGGCCGGCCGCAAGACGTCGTGGCGGCGGGCGGTCATCGACTACCCGCACCTGCCCCGGCGCACCCTGCTGGAGCCGTCGACGCTGCGCCTGGTGCCCATCGACCTGAAGCGCGGCCCCGGCCGCATCGCGTACGTGCCCGGCCCCGGCGACAAAGTGGCCCAGGCCCTGCGCCAGGTGGGCTACCAGGTCGAGGAGATCGACGAGGACGCGATCGCCACGGGCGACCTCCGGCGGTTCGACGCCGTGGTCATGGGCATCCGCGCGTACAACACGCGCCCCCGGCTGCTCGCCCTGCACGGCCCCCTCATGGCCTACGTCGAGGGCGGCGGCCGGCTCATCGTCCAGTACAACACCAACAACCGCTTCAACCCGCTGAAGGCCGAGATCGGCCCCGAACCCTTTGAGATCACACGGGATCGCGTCACCGACGAGGCGGCCACGATGGAGCCCGTCGACCCGGCGCACCCGGCCCTGACGACGCCCAACCGCCTCGGCCCGGCCGACTTCGCGGGCTGGGTGCAGGAGCGTGGGCTGTACTTCGCGGCCAACTGGGGCCCGGCCTACCGGCCGATCTTCCGGGCCCACGACGCGGGCGAGCCCCCGCTGGAGGGCGGCCTGCTGGTCGCGCGGCACGGCAAGGGCGTCTTCGTCTACACGGGCCTCGCGTTCTTCCGGCAGCTCCCCGCCGGCGTCCCCGGGGCCTACCGCCTCTTCGCCAACCTGCTGGCGCTCTGATGGCGGCGCCCGAGGATCCGCCGCCGCTGCTCGGCACCTGGCCGCGGCTCTACGCCCTCGTGCTGCTCAACCTGGCCCTCATGGTGCTGGGGTTCTGGCTGTTCGAGCGGGTGTTCGGATGAGCAGCCTCGACTGGATCATCCTGCTCGGCACCCTGGCCTTCATCGTGGTCTGGGGGGTCTGGAAGACGCGCGGCGTGTCCACGGCCCAGGAGTACCTGCGCGGCACCGACCTGCGCTGGCCCACCATCGGCCTGTCCATCATGGCCACCCAGGCCAGCGCCATCACGTTCCTGTCGGTGCCCGGCCAGGCCTACGAAGATGGCATGCGCTTCGTGCAGTTCTACTTCGGGCTGCCCATCGCGATGGTCATCATCTGCGTCGTCTTCGTGCCCATCTACTACCGGCTCAACGTGATGACGGCGTACGCGTACCTGGAGCAGCGCTTCGACACGAAGGTGCGCGTCCTGGCCGCCCTGCTCTTCATGGTGGGCCGGGGCCTCGCGGCCGGCATCTCCATCTACGCGCCGGCCATCATCTTGAGCTCGCTGCTGGGCTGGTCGCTGAACGCCATGACGCTGCTCATGGGCAGCGCGGTCATCCTCTACACGGTCAGCGGCGGGGCCAAGGCCGTCAGCCAGACCCAGAAGCAGCAGATGGTCGTCATCCTGGCGGGCATCCTCATCGCGGCGGTGGTCATCGCCTACCGCCTGCCCGACGACGTGAGCGTGGCCACCGCCACCTCCCTCGCGGGCGCCCTCGGCCGCGTCAACCCCGTCGACTTCAGCTTCAACTTCGACAGCCGCTACACCTTCTGGTCGGGCATCACGGGCGGCCTCTTCCTGGCGCTCTCGTACTTCGGCACCGACCAGTCCCAGGTGCAGCGCTACCTCGGCGGCCGCTCCATGGCAGAGAGCCGGCTGGGGCTGCTCTTCAACGGCATCCTCAAGATCCCGATGCAGTTCCTGATTCTGTTCATCGGGGTGCTGGTCTTCGCCTTCTACCTCTTCGAGCGGCCGCCGGTGTTCTTCAACGGCCCCACGCTGGAGGCGGCGCGGCAGTCGGCCCAGGGGCCGGCGCTGGCCGAGGTGGAGGCCCGCTGGGCGAGCACGTTCGACGCCCGCCGCGACCAGGCCGTGGCCCTCGCCGCCGCCCTGGCCGATGACGACGCCGCCGCCGAGGCCCAGGCCCGCGCCGGCCTGCTCGCGGCCCAGGCCGAGCTCGACGGCGTGCGCGCCGAGGCCAAGGCCCTGATCAAGCAGGCGGTGCCGGCGGCGGAGCTCAAGGACAGCGACTACATCTTCGTGTCGTTCGTGCTGAAGTACCTGCCGCCCGGCCTCATCGGGCTGCTGCTGGCGGTCATCCTCTCGGCCGCCATGAGCAGCACGGCCAGCGAGCTCAACGCCCTCGGATCCACCACCGTGGTCGACCTGTACCAGCGGCTCTGGCGGCCCGGGGCCAGCGACCGCCACATCCTGCGGGCCAGCAAGCTGTTCACCGTGTTCTGGGGCCTGGTGGCCATGGCCTTCGCCGCCTTCGCCGCGCTGGTCGACAACCTCATCCAGGCCGTCAACATCCTCGGGTCCATCTTCTACGGCGTCATCCTGGGCATCTTCCTGGTGGCGTTCTTCCTGAAGTGGGTCCGCGCGACGCCCGCGTTCCTGGCCGCCCTGGTGGCCCAGACCGGGGTGATCGTCCTGTATTTCGTCAGTGATATCGGGTTCTTGTGGTTCAACGTGATCGGGTGTGCCCTCGTCGTCGGCGCCGCGGCGCTGCTCCAGGCCGTGTGGCCTGGGGGCTCCCCGACCCCTGCTCCCCTGGAGGAAACGACCTGATGCGTCGCCTCGTGCTCCTGTCCACCCTGCTCGCCCTGCCCGCCCTCGCCCAGGATCTGGAGCTGCCCACCTTGAGCCCCCGGGCCGAGGTCAAGCAGCAGGTGGGCGTCACCTGGGTCACCGTCAACTACTCGAGCCCCGGCGTGAAGGGCCGCACCGTCTACGGCGAGCTCGTCCCGTTTGGCACCCTCTGGCGGACGGGCGCCAACGGCGCCACCACCATCGAGCTCAGCGGGGACGCCACCATCGGCGGCCAGGCCGTCCCGGCCGGCAAGTACGCGATCTTCACCATCCCCGGCCAGACCGAGTGGACCGTCATCATCAACAAGAACCCCAACCAGGGCGGCACCGGCAGCTACGACCAGAAGCTGGACCAGGCGCGGTTCACCGCGAAGCCCGAAGCCGTGCCCACCCGGGAGCGCCTGACGTTCCTGTTCAGCGACACGACCGACGCCGCGGCCAGCCTCGACCTGGACTGGGCCGGCACCCGCGTGCGCCTGCCCATCACCGTGGCCACGGCCGCCAACGCCAAGGCCAACATCGGCGACTTCAGCAAGAAGTCGAGCCGGGCCCTGGCCAACGCCGCCCGCTACCTCGCCGATGACGCGAAGGACGTGGACGGCGCCCTGAAGCTCATCGACTCCTCCCTCGCCGTCGACGTGACGTGGTTCAACACCTGGCTCAAGGCCGACTTCCTGGCTCGCAAGGGCGACAAGAAGGCCGCGCTGGCGCTGGCCGAGAAGGCCTACGCCCTCGGCAAGGACGACAAGGGCTTCTTCTACAAGGATCGCGTCGAGAAGGCCCTCAAGGACTGGAAGTAGCCGCCCGCACCGCCCGCACGCAGGCGTGGTGGAGGGCGTGCCCGGCGCGGTGCGCCACCACCCGCGCCTGCAACCACTCGCCCAGCAACGCCAGATCCCCCAGTAGATCCAGTAGCTTGTGCCGGGCCGGCTCGTCCGGCCCCCGTAGGCCGCCCGGGTTCAGGCACCGCCCCGCGTCGTCGAAGACCACCGTGTTCGCCAGGCTCGCGCCCCGCGCGAGGCCCTGGGCCCGAAGGCGCTCGGCGTCGCGCAGGAAGCCGAAGGTGCGGGCGTCCGCGCAGGCCGCCGGGTCGTCGGCGGTCAGGGGGCCGAGGCCGGGGAAGTCGACGTGGACGGCCGCCGAGAACGCGGGGGCCGGCGTCACCTCCACGTAGCCCTCGGCGCCGCCCACCCGCACGGGGGTCGCGAGGCGCAGGACGCTGCGCGCGCCGCCGTGGGGCTGCGGCGCGAGGACTGCGAGCCAGGGCGCGGCGCTGCCGTCGAGGATGGGCACCTCGCCCCCCTCCACCTCGATGGCCACGTCGTCGATGCCCGCCAGGACGAGGGCCGCGAGCAGGTGCTCCACGACGCGGACGGGGCCGGTCGGGGTGCGCAGCGTGGTGGCCAGGGCCGCCGACGCCACCTGATCGAGGGTCGCGGGGACGCCGTGGATCGTGCGCCCCTGGCCGGGCGCGGCCGGCCACAGCGTCGCGCGGCAGGGTCCGCCCCCGTGCAGGCCCACCCCGGCGAGGGACACCGACGCGGCGATGGTCTGGCGGCCGGGCGGTTGTGCTGGAGTCGAGGGGACGGCGCTTCTAGGATGGGGCGACCAAGGCATCGAGGGAGGATACCGGATGCGCCGACTCGGAGGAGCGCTCCTGATCGCGCTGCTGGCCCAGGGCTGCGACGATGGGGGTGGCGAGGCCGCCCAGAGCGGGGACGCGGGCCCCGTGGCGGACGCCGGGGAGCCCTTCGCCTGCAACGTCGCGAAGCGCCGGGCCGAGCTGGCCGATCCGCCGGCGCTGCTGGCCTGCGACGGCGCCCCCGAGACGGTCACCGTGGGCAGCCTCGAGGTCTTCAAGTACGAGGCCAGCCACCCGCTCGCCTCGGCGGACGTCGCCTTCCCCTGCGCCGACGAGCGCGAGGTCGACTTCGCGGCGCCCGAGGTCCCCACGGAGCCCTGCTCGCTGGCCGGCGTCCGGCCGTGGCACACGGTGAAGTGGGAGGACGCGGACGCCGCCTGCAAGGCCATCGGCTGGCGGCTGTGCTCGTCGGCGGAGCTGGTGCGCACCTGCGGCGGCGAGGAGGGCTTCACCTTCGCCTACGGCGGCACCTTCCAGGCCGGCAAGTGCAACGTGCGCGAGGCCTTCCGCCCCGAGGGCGCCGAGACGGCCAGCGAGGCCCCGACGGGGTACTTCACGGAGTGCGAGAGCCCGAGCGGCGCCTTCGACGTGAACGGCAACCTGTGGGAGTGGACCAACGACCGCGACGAGGCCGACAGCCGGGCGCGGCAGTACCAGGGCGCCGGCTGGCGCACCATCGCCCAGCGCCACCAGGACGCCAACCAGGCCTGCGGCACCGAGACGCTGCTGCGCGGCTTCAGCGCCCCCAGCTTCGCCAACCGCGACGTGGGCTTCCGCTGCTGCCGCTCGGCGCAGTAGGCCGGGGGCGGCATGAAGGTCGAGGTCCAGTACCGCTGGCTGCTCCTGCTGGGGTCAGCGGGTGTCCTCTATACGCTGCGCAACCACCGGATCGCGCTGGCGATCTACGTGGCCGCGGTGGTCATCGGCGTCGCCCTGTACGCGTTCTGGCTGCCGCGGCGCGTCGCCATCGCGGAGCGGCGGTTCAGCCGTGACGCGCTCAAGCACCTGACCCTGAACGACTTTTCGGGCCTCGACGCGTTGGCGCGGCGGCAGTGGCTCATCCGGCGGTTCGGGCGGCGGCACCTGGTCCCGGACACCCTCGCGGTGGCGGCGGCGGCTTCGGGCAACCACGGGGCGGCGCGCAGCCTGTTCCTGGAGGCCCTGCAGACGGCGCCCGCGGACGAGCGGCTGCGCATCGAGCTGAACCTGGCCAGCAGCGAGCAGAAGCTGGGCGAGCTCTCGGCGGCGGAGGGGCGGCTGCGCAGCATCCTGGCGCGGCGGCCGGGCCTCGGCGCGGCCCAGGCCAGCCTGGGGCGGGTGCTGGTGACGCGGGGCGAGGAGCTCGGCGAGGCCGCGGCGCTGCTCGAGGCCGCGGCGGAGTCGTGCGACCCGCGGGAGCTGCCGGCGGTGCACCTCGCCCGGGCCGAGGCGCTGGCCCGATCCGGTCAGCCCGGGGCAGACGCGGCGCTCGCCTCGGCGCGCGCCGCGGGGGCGCCCGAGGCCGAGCTGGAGCGCGTCGGGCGCCTGGCCAGCAGCCAGTCCGCCACCCGCGGGTAGATCAAGCGGGGGGCCGCGGCCCCGACCATCAGATCCAGGTGCCCGAAGCCCATGCCCTCCTCGTGGCCGACGACGCACTCGGTGGCGTCCTCGCAGCCCACGAGGTGCACGGCCGCCACCACGGACGCGGGCGGGGCCACGCGGTCGTGGGAGCCGGCGATGGCCAGCACCGGCACCGCCGACGCGCCGAGGGCCTCATGCCCGCGGGCGGCGGGCAGGCCGTCGAAGCCGATGGACCGCACCACGTTGTCGGCGAACTCGTCGAGGAGCTGGCGCGGCACGTCCTCGACCACCTCCACCATGAAGTGGCGCAGCACGCGGGGGGGCGTGTTGGGCGCGAAGACGAAGAGCGTCTCGGGCCAGGTGCGGATCCAGCCGGCCAGGGGGGCGACCAGGTTGCAGAGGCGGCCAAGGCGGACGACGGGCCAGCCGCGCAGGAACTTGTCGAGGACGACGGTGTGCAGGCGGCCGAGCAGCTCGCGGTGGGGCGAGAAGTCGGCGGGGCTGCCCAGGGCCACGATGCCGGCCAGGTGCTCGCCCATGGCCGGGTGCAGGCTGAGCTGGTAGCCCACCAGGCCGCCCATGGAGTGCCCGACCCAGAGCACGCGGCTGTGCCCGGTGGCGCGCAGGACGTGCTGCACGGCGGCGGGGGCGTCCTGGTGGGCGTAGGCCCCGAAGCCATAGCCGAAGCCGCGCCCGAAGAAGCCGGGACGCTCGCTCGCCCCGGTGCCGCGGGGATCGATCATCCACACGTCGAAGCCCAGGCCCGCCAGGTGGCGGGCGAGGCTGTGCTCGCGGTCGAAGTCGAAGAGGCGGCCGTTGCAGGCCAGCCCGGGGAAGCACACCACCGGCTCGCCGTGAGCGGGCCCGGCGGCCGTCGGCCGGACGCGGGCCAGGGCGATGCGCCAGCCGTCGGCCGTCTCGACGAAGTGGCGCTCATCGGGGAACCAGGGGCGGGTGTAGTACCAGCGCCAGAACATCTGGTGGCCGGCGACGAGCGCCACCGTCACCACCACCACCGCGAAGACGTACGCCAGGGTCGCCATGTCAGCGGGCCTCCGTCACGAGCAGCTCCAGCGTCATGCGGTCCGTCCCGCGGATGATGTCGACGGGCACCCGCGAGCCCGGGATGGCGGCGGCGACGAGCCAGGGCAGCGCGCCGTCGTCATCGACCACCATCTCGCGGAAGCGCAGGATGATGTCGCCTGGCACGATGCCGGCCAGGGCCGCGGGCCCGCCGGCCACGACGCCGCGCACGCGGGCGCCCACCACCTGATCCAGCCCCGCGTCGCGGGCCGCGGCCCAGGTCATCGGCTTCACGAAGAGGCCCGCGAACCCGCGCACGAAGCGGCCGTCGCGCTGGAGGCGACCCACCACCGTCTCGACCATCTCGATGGGCGACGCGAACGCCAGGCCGCGGGCCCCGCCGATCATGGCGGTGGTGATGCCCACCACCTCCCCCGCGTCGTTCACCAGGGGTCCACCCGAGTTACCGGGGTTCACGTTCAGATCCGCCTGGATGAAGTCGCCGTAGCGCGGCCCGCCGGGGGGCAGATCGCGCCGGCCGAGGGCCGACACCACGCCGACGGTGATGGAGTGATCCATGCCGTAGGGGTTGCCGATGGCCGCCACCCAGTGCCCGGGCTTCAGGGCCGTCGAGCGCCCGCGGGCGACGGGCGGCAGCTCGGGCGGGATCTGGAGGAGCGCCACGTCGGTGGGCCCGTCGTCCCCCACCAGGCGGGCGCGGAACACCTTGCCGCCCACGCTGCGCACCCGCACCTCGTCCGCGTCCGCCACGAGGTGGTCGCTCGTCACGATGTGCCCGCTCGCGTCCCAGACGATGCCCGTCCCGGTGCGCTCCGCCTGGAAGCGACCGCCCGTCGTCCGCCCGGCCACGATGCCGACCACCGACGGCGCGACCCGCTCGAAAACAGAAGAAAAATCAGCGCGTTGCACACCGGGGAGCGGTGGCTGTTGCTGGGGCGGCGCCGAAACCACCGCCGCCGGGGCCGAGGGCGCCGGCGCCTCGCAAGCCAGCAGGAGCAAGGCGAGCAGCGCTCGCCTCACGGACGCTCGACGAACTTCAGGCGCAGCTCATGGACCACCGACGTCAGGAGGCGATCCTCCTCGCGCGTCAGGTTGCCCGTCGTCTTCGCTTGCAGCATGGCCAGCGTCTCGATGATGTGGCGGACCGTCTCGGGATCCTTCTCCGCCTCGCCGAGCAGCCCGAGCGCCATCAGGCCCGTCGCGTGCAGCGACAGGACGTGGGTGGAGAACGTCATCTCCTCCAGCGGCGCCTTCGGCGCCTGCTCGGCCCCCTCGGCCGCTGCGCCCTCATCCGCGACCACCGTGCCTTCCGGCCCGGCATGAAAGACCCGCTTCGACCCCGACATGCCGCCCCTCCCGGGCCACCAGCCCGCGCTACGCGGCGATGTTCAGACCCCCCACCGCCGAAGTCAAGGCCCGCCCCCGCTCCATCCCCACTGCAACGCTGCACCGTCCCCAGCACATACCCGGTAGGCCACCGCCCGAGCGGCCCGTGCGGGCGACAGCGACGCGGGCCCGCCTGGGCCGTACACCCAGCGGACCAGCCTGCACTTTTTTCCAGAAAGTGCGCGACACGCGCCGTGACTGACCGATGAGGAGAAGGCAACCGCAGAAGGAGGCCCTCCTCATGGCCGAGAAGCTCCGCATCGAGCTCCCCCAGTACGCCGTCCTGACGGCTCGTCTCGGGGTGCTCATGACCATCTACGAGACCACCAGCAAGGTGATCGACGACCGCTTCGCGTTCATCCCCACCGAGAAGTGCACCCAGATCCTGCTCGGCGTCCTCGCCCAGGCCCAGCGCATGTTCCCGCTCGTCGATGTCTACGCCTTCCACTTCCTGTCCAACCACCTGCACCTGCTCATCGGCGCCCCGACGCTCACCGACAAGAGCGCCTTCCTCGAGTGGACCCTCCGGGAGATCTCCAGGCGAATCAACAAGTTGCTGGACCGAACGGGCAGCCTGCTTGAGCAGAACCACTGCATCCAGATCACCACGGTGGAGCACGCCCTCGAGCGTCTGCAGTACATCATGGGCCAGGCGACGGCGCAGTTCCTGGCCCGGCACCCCGCCGAGGACATCTACCCCAGCTCGACGCCCTTCCTTCTGCTCGGGAAGCCGGTCGAAGGCGTCTTCCAGTACGCCAACGAAGAGCCGATGACGCTCAAGGTCCGGATTGACCGCCTGCCGGGGCTGGAGGAGCTGTCCGTGAAGGACCATCGGGCGTTGATGTGGACGCTGGCCGACGACCTCGCCGCCGAAGCCCGCCCGAAGCGCAAGAAGGCCGGCGTTCGCATCCCCGATCCCGAGACGCTGCGTCGCATCGACCCGATGACCCGGCCCCGGGTGCGCGACCGGAGCCCCGCGCCCGTCGTTCACGGCCCGAAGGCCCACCAGGACGAGTGGCGGGAAGCCCACGCCGGGCTGCGGGCGGCCTACACCCTCTCCACGCGGGCGTACTACGCGTGGCAGGCCGACCCGACGCAGATCATGATCCCCTGGCCGGCGCACACGCTGCCGCCTGCCTTCGCCCGCCCCAGGCGACCGCGAGCCGGCGCGGCCTGACGGCCGGCCGGCGACTCCGACACCGCTGAATCGGGGGAGCGCCGGCTCTCGATGGGCGACGTGCGTCTGGCTCCCTCGCCCCACCGCGTCTGGTGCCGCGGGGTGCCCGGGGAGATGCCGGATGACCGGCCAGACGCAAGCCATCCAGCAGCGTTCCAGCCCCAGGGTGCGCCAGAATTCCAGCCTCACCGCCCGATTGCAGGCCTTCCCGGCCCTACCCAGAAGGACCTGATTCCAGCCTTACCGCCCGATTGCAGGTCTTTCCGATGTTACCCAGTAGGACCTGGGGGGGCGGGCGGCTCGGCTTCGGCCTGGGCGAGGCGGCGTGTCATGGCGGGGTGTTCGAGCTGGAGGAAGGCGGAGCTCGGTGGCGGGCGCAGGCCGAGCCAGATGATGCTGGCCCCCAGCATGCCGTGCCCGAGCAGCAGCCCGACGTCCGGGTGCAGCCACCCCGCCGCCGCGGCGAGGAAGCTCAGGAAGTACGTCGCCGCGACGACCATCGACCGGAGGTCGGCGACGACCGCGAAGAGGGCCATGACCGCGGCGCCGAAGTGCAGGCCGACGGTCGAGCGCATCTCGGCGGGCAGGCTCATCTGCTCCATGCCGACGACGAGGCCGCCGTAGAGGACGAGGACGGTGAGGAGCATGCCATAGACGCGCCGGTTGAGGGCGTTGCGCATGAGGTGGCGCCGGCCCAGCACGATGGTGGCGAGCACGACGACGAAGAGGCCGACCGGCCAGAGCCAGTGGCTGAAGGGGCCCTCGGCGGCGCCGCCGAGGCGCCGGGCGGGGCCGAGCATCAGGACGCCGACCAGCGCGGTGAAGAGCGTGAGGCGGGCGCGGCCGCCCTGGCGGGGGTCGTACTCGGCCTGGATGAGTTCGAGGCGGCGCAGCCGGGCTTCCTGGCCGCGGGCGCGGGCCTGGGCGTCGGCGACGCGGGCTGCGAGGGCAGGGTCGGGCGGGTCGAGCTCGGCCAGCAGCGCGGCGGCGGCGTCGGCCTGGCCGTCGGCGAGGGACTGCTCGACCATCAGCGTCGTCGTCCGGCGCCACCCGTCGGCGGCGAGGGCGGATCCCGGCCAGGACTCGAGCGCGCGGGCGAAGCCGAACCGGCACTCGCCGAAGAGGCGCTGGCGGTCGGCGACGGCGAGGGTGCCGGCGGCCAGCCCGGCCGCGAGCAGCGAGAGCCGCTCGTGAGCCTCCTCGGCGAGGCGCGTCGCGTGGCGCTGGTCGAGGTACCGCTGCACGTCGAGGCGCAGGGCCTCCGCGTCCGGGTGGCGGGCGTCGGGCTCGGCGGCCATCGCGCGCTGGCACAGGGCGACGAGGCTCGCGGGGCCGGGCGGCGCGGCCGGACCGCGCAGGACCTCCAGCATCAGCGTCAGGATGGTCTCGCCCTGGTGGGGCGGCCGCCCGGCGAGCAGGTGGTAGAGCGTGGCGCCCAGCAGGTAGACGTCGGACCGAGGCGTGACCTCCGCGCCGCCGAACATCTCGGGGGCCATGTACGCCGGGGTGCCGGCCATGCCCTCCTGGACGTTGGTCTGGGGCAGCCGGCCGTCGCCGTCGTCCCGGAAGGCCCGCGCGATGCCCCAGTCCACCAGGTAGACCTCGCCGTACGCGCCGATCATGACGTTGTCGGGCTTCAGGTCGCGGTGGATGATGCCCCGGCTGTGGGCGAAGTGCGCCGCCGCGCAGACCTGCATGAAGGTGCGCAGGTGCCACTCGAACTCGTCCGCGACGCCGAATCGCTCGCGCACCGCGGCCGGGCTCTCCAGGAGCGCGCGCCACGACGTGCCCTCGATGCGCTTGAGGACCACCAGCGGGAAGCCGCGGGCGTCCAGCGAGACGTCGTACAGCGGGACGATGTTGGGGTGCTCGACGGCGCCCGTGATCCAGGCCTCGTGCAGCAGCGCCACCGCGGCGCCCTCGGCTTCGATGGACGGGCGCAGGCTCTTGACGGCGACTTTGCGGCCCACGGTGGCCTGGGTCGCCAGCCGCACGATGCCCATGCCGCCGCGGCCGAGCTCGTCGTCCTCGAAGATGAGGGTGTCCTGGGCCCGGTGGAGGCGCGCGAGCACGCTCTCGTCGGAGGTGGGCGCCGCCGGGCGGACGGTCTCCCGCGGCCGATCGAGCCGGGTGTTGAGCTGGCCACCCAGCGTCGCCCACAGGCGATCGACGACCGCCGGCGCCACCGCGCCGCCCGCCGCGCCGAGCGCCTCGGCGAAGCCGCTCCGGGTCCAGGTGGGATCGGTCTCCATCGCGCGCAGCCTAGAACAGGTTGGGCGAGGACACCACGGTCCGCCACCCCCCAAGATCGAGGGGGGTGACACCGACGCGCCGCCATGTCTCGGGGAGTCGCGCGCCCGCCGGCGCCGGAATACTGAAGGATTTCAGGCCACTGGCCCCACCGCGCGCCTGCCCCGTCCCGGGCACGCAGACGGTAGGAGCGGGGCCCGCGGACCTGCTAGACTGCGCGCTGTGGACACCCTGACCCGCACCCCGTACCGCCCGCCGGCCGCGTCCAGCAGCGCGCTGGCGCTGCGCCTCGTGTTCGCCGAGCGCGCCGATGGCCTGCCCCTCGATCGCCTGGTGCCCATCGGCCCGGCCGGCCTGACGCTGGGGCGCGCGCCCGAGGCGGCCGGCGCGACGCTGCCGCTCCCCGGGGACGGCTGGGCCAGCCGGACGCATGCGCGCGTGAGCCCCCGCGGCGAGGCGCTGCTGGTCGAGGATCTGGGCTCGCGCAACGGCACCAGCGTGGACGGCCGCCGCGTCGCGGGCTCGGCCCCCCTCGCGCCGGGCCAGGTCCTGCAGGTGGGCTCGGCGCTGTTCGTCTGCGACACCCTCGACGACGACACGCCCCCGCCGCCCGCGGGCTTCGCGGCGCGGGACGCCCCCATGCGGGCCCTCTGGCAGCGCATGGTGCGGCTGGCCGACAGCGACGTGAGCGTGCTCATCCTGGGGGAACTCGGCGGCGGCAAGACGCACATCGCCCGGCTGCTGCACGACCTGGGGCCCCGGGCCGGCCGGCCCTTCGTGGCCCACAACGCCAGCGCCCTGCCCCGCAACCTGGAGGAGGCGACGCTCTTCGGCGTCGTCGGCGGCTTCATCCCTACCGTGAAGGCCCAGGACGGCCTCATCGCGCGCGCCGCGGACGGCACCTTCTTCCTCGACGAGCTGGCCGAGCTGCCCGAGCCGGCCCAGGCCAAGCTGCTCGACGCCTTCGACCCCCGCGAGCCGAGCTACCTGGCCGTCGGCGGCAGCCGCCGCCTGCCGACCCGCTGCCGCCTCATCACGGCCACCAACCGCGACGTCTTCGTCCTGGCGCGGACGGGGGCCCTGCGCCACGACCTGCTCAGCCGCCTGGCCGTCGGGCAGATCACGGTGCCGCCGCTGCGGGCGCGCCGCTCGGACATCTTGCCGCTCTTCCAGGCCGCCCTCGCCCGGGCGGGCGCGCCCACGCTGGGGCCGGCCCGCATGGAGGAGGCGCAGGCGCTGCTGCTGGCCCGCTGGACCGAGAACGTCCGCGGCCTGGAGACGCTGGCGCAGCGCGTGGCCCTGGGCGAGCCGCTCACGGTGGGGCTCATCCAGAGCCACGCGGACCGCGGCGCGACGCCGGTCGCCTCGCCGACGCCCGCTCCGCCCGCCGCCGCGCCCGCCGCACCGGAGGCCCCCTGGCCACCCAACCGGGCGGAATTGCTGACGTTGCTGGCGCAGCACGCCTGGGAGATCAAGGCCGCCGCCGAGGCCATCGGCCGCCGCCGCGAGACGCTGTCGCGGCTGGTCACGACGCTGTTCGGCGGCCGCGACGCCGCCCAGGAGGCCTGGCGCGCGTGGCAGCGGACCGGCCACCCCCCCGAGGACTGACGGGCGGCCCCGCCCGGCGTGGAGGAGCCCATGCGCTCGACGTGGATTGGCCTGTGTGTCGCCCTGCTGGCGGGGGCCTGTGACGATGAGTCGGGCACGGCGGCCCGGCAGGCGACGGACGCCGCCGGCGCCGACGCCGGGGTGGCCGACGCCGCGGCGGCCGACATGGCGCCCCCCGACGCGCCCCGCCCCCAGGCGGGCCCCTGGCAGCTCGTCTTGTCGTTCCCCGATCTGGGCGTGCGCCTGGTGGGCGCGCTGGACGTGGCGGTCGAGGCGGACGGCCTGGGCCTCACCCTCGCCCTCGTCGCGGGCGATGGCACCACCAGCGAGGTGCTGGCCGACGTCGACGGCGTCGAGGTGGCGGCCGACGGCACGTTCGAGGTGACCCTGGAGGCCCTGACCATCCCCGCGGCCTTCAGCCCCACGGGCGGGGATCTGGACGTGACGCTCACCCTCGCCGGCGAGGTGCGCGCCGCCGACTTCCTCTGCGGGGCCGCGACGGGCAGCGTGCCCGCCCTCATGCTCGACCTGGGGGACGGCACCTTCGCCGCGACGCCGGCGGGCGCGGCCGCGCCGCCCGACGGCTGCGAGGCGGGCCCGGACGACCTGGGCCCCACCATCGGTGGCGACCGGCCGGCGCGGGTGCTGCTGCCCGCCGCCTACGCCGATGACGGCCCCGCCTGGCCGCTCGTGCTGCTGCTGCACGGCTTCGGCTCCAACGGCGCCCAGCAGGACAGCTACCTGGGGGTGAGCGCCCAGCGCGACGCCGCGGGCTTCATCGTCGTCGTGCCCGACGGCACCGTGGACCCCGAGGGCGACCGCTTCTGGAACGCAACGCCGGCCTGCTGCGACGACTTCGGCAGCGGCGTCGACGACGTGGCGTACCTGACGGGCCTCCTCGACGAGGCGCAGGCCACCTACCGCGTCGATCCCGCCCGCATCTACCTCGTCGGCCACTCCAACGGCGCCTTCATGAGCTACCGCCTGGCCTGCACCCTGGGGGATCGCATCGCTGGCCTGGTGGCGCTGGCGGGCTCGACGGTGCTGGACGAGGCCGACTGCGCCGCCATGGCGCCCATCTCGGTCCTGCACATCCACGCCGAAGACGACGGGACGGTGCCCTACGCGGGCATCGATCGGCCCGTCGATGGCTACCCGGGCGCGGTGGAGACGGCGGCGCGCTGGGCGGCCCGGGCGGGCTGCGGGGCGGCGCCCGCGGCCGGCGACCCCCTGGATCTGGTGGCGAGCGTGCCGGGGGACGAGACGAGCGTCGCCACCTACCCGGGCTGCGTCGACGCCCAGGTGGCCCTGTGGACGCTCTCGGCGGGTGGCCATGTGCCGGCCTTCGGCGCGCGCTTCGCCGAGACGGCCCTGCCCTGGCTGCTGGCGCAGTAGCCGGCCCGGGCGACGGGCCCGGTCAGGTCATGAGGCCCTGATACAGCAAGAGCTCGCCGCCGTTGTGCGCGTACTTGTTGACGATCCGGAGCGTGCCGCCCGTGCGCGTGTAGACGATCTTGCCGTACTTCGCCTGGGGCATGTTGGCGTCCATGATGGCGATGTACTGCTCCTTCTGGCGGATGATGTCCTGGTAGTCCTGGATCACCTGCTCCTCGGCGTTGCCAGCGACCCGGTTCGGATCCGCCTTGAAGGCCTGGCTGAGTTGCCGGAAGGCGTCGTACGTGTCGTTGCCGCCGTTCGCCGCCTGGATCTCGGCCTGGCGGTAGGCCTGCGTCGCCGGGATGACGTTGGGCTGCCGCAGCAGCACCTCCTTGTCGATGGACGCCTCCACCGCGATCTCCTGCTCCACGGTGGAGCGGCCCGTCGTGGAGTCGAACCCCACCGCGCCTGTGCGGGCCGTCATGCGGATCTTCCGGTGGCGCGAGATCTCCCGGAAGAACTTGTAGGCGAAGCTGGTGCGCAGCTCCTGCACCGGCACCATGCCCTGCTGATCGAGCTGCGTGGTGCGGTAGGTCTGCGTCCGGGCGCCGTAGCACATGACCAGCGCCAGGTCGTAGGTGGTGTCGCGGGTGGGCATGAGCGCCATCATGAAGCTGGCGAGCTGGCGGTAGTTGCAGAGCGCCAGGCCGCCCGCCGCGCTGGCGAAGCAGTTGTCCACGTTCGTGGCGATGCCATGGGTCGCCAGGTAGATCTTCTTCGCGCCCAGGATGCGGTTGCGGACGGCCTGCACCCGGTGATCGCCGTAGTGCAGCTGCCCGATGAGGTCGTCGTCGAGCAGGTCGAAGGCGTCGATGAGCTCGACCTCGTGCTGGGCCAGGAACAGCGACGCGAAGGCGCCCCGGGTGCGGCGCGCCGTCACCCCCGCGAACAGGGAGGAGATGGCGCCGAAGCCACCGCGGTCGGCCAGGTTGATGACGATGTACCTCGACATGAGCCCCTCCGGCTGCCGGGGTGTGAGGGCGGCGAGCCGGCAGCCGGGGCCCGCCACCACGCTGCCGCGCTCAGGGCACGAGCACGCAGCCCTCGGGGTACGCCGGCCCCAGCCCCGTCGCCGTGAGCGGACTGCTCGCGTCGCGGATCTGGTGCAGCATCAGGAACTCGTAGCCCCACGTCGCCACGCCCGGCGGCGGCACATGGCCCCCCGTGTGCTCGCACGTCACGACCACATGGCCGTCCGCCCGCAGGCGGTCGCGCATCTGGAGCGTGGTCTCCTGGAAGTTGACCACGCCGCCGTACTGGTCGGTGGGGCCACCCCACGCCAGGAGCACCGGCAGCCGATAGGCCGGCGTGCGGTAGGGCAGGAAGGCGTTGGTGCCCCCGCTCAGGATGAGCGCCGCCGTGAGGTACTCCGCGCGGTGGACCACGAGGTAGCTCGACCACAGCGCGCCGGCCGAGAAGCCCGTCGTGTAGGTGCGCGTGCGATCCAGCCCGAACTGGGCCGTCAGGCAGGCGTACAGGTCGTCGAAGAGCGCCAGATCGTCCGCGGCGACGCCCACATAGCCCCACTCCGTCTGGGTGCGCAGGCTCTCGGGCACGGCGATGACGAGGCCGTGGGTGCGCGCGGCGTCGGCGGCGCGCAGGAAGCTGGCGATCTGGCCCGCGTTGCTGCCCAGCGGGTGCCACATGAAGAGCAGCGGGGCGCCCTCGGGGGCGTCGGGCAGGTACAGGTTGAAGGTGCGCTCTCGTCCGCCGGCCGCGAAGGTGTTGCGGCCGGCCTCGAACGTGGGGCACTCGCCCCCGGTGTAGGGGTGGGGCTCGGCGGGCGGGACCTCGGCGCCCGCGTCCGGGGCGGCGGCGTCGACGGGGGCCGCGTCGGGCTCCAGGGCCGCGTCGGCCGGGGCGGCGTCGGCGGCGGCCGCGTCGGCCAGCGCCGCGTCCACGACGGCGGCGTCCGGGCCTCCGCCCCCATCCACCCGGCCGGACTGGCCGGCGCCCCCGTCCCCGCCGTCATCGCAGCCGACGAAGGCGACGAGCAGGCCAGCCAGCAGCAGCAACCGGGTCATGGGCAGCCTCCCAGCGAGTGAACCTGCTGCGTACCACGAACGGGCCCCCGCTGGCGCCCCCCTCGCGCTCAGGGCCGCACGGTCACCGGCACCGCGAGGCTCTCCGCCCCCTGCCGACCGACGGTGGTGACGTGCCAGGTGCCGGCGGGCACCGTCGCGCCGGATCGCCGGACGACCTGGTGCACGGCGCCATCCTCGCCGTAGATGACGTGGCCGCGCACCCGCCCGGCGTCGACGAAGCGCAGCGCGCTCCCCTCCACCTCCACCCGGGGCGGCGCGACCGCCTCGTCCCCGCGACCCGCGAGGGGCGGCGTGACGGCCGGGTGCGGGTAGTAGCGCGCCCGGAGCGTGTCGGTGATGCCGTCGCGGTTCTCCGCCAGGGGCGCGATATGAAAGAAGATGTTGCCCAGCGAGCCCGCGGGCCGCAGCGCCCGGCTGATGTCCAGCTCGCGCTCGAACTCGGCCACGTCCCAGGCCGCCGCCGAGCCGAGCTGGGCCAGGTAGTTGCCGACGTAGATCTGCCGGCCGTCCGCCACGAGGCTCGTCCACCAGCGCAGCAGCGTCTCGTAGTCCTGCTGCGGCCGCGTGCCGTTCCAGTAGAGCTGGGGCGCCAGGTAGTCCACGTCCCCCGCCTGCAGCCAATGCACCGGGTCGGCGAAGATGCTGCCGTACTGGTCGAGGCCGACGATGCCGGCCGGGATGCCGGGGCGGTAGATGCCGAAGGGCGAGATGCCGAACCGCACGTCCGGATCGACGTCGCGGATGGCCGCGGCGACGGCGGCCACCAGCCGGTTCACGTTGTCGCGCCGCCAGTCGTCGCGGGCCAGCGCGCCCCCGCCCGCCTGGTAGTCGGCCCACGTCGCGTCGTCGGGGAAGGGCGTCCCGTCGGGGTACGGGTAGAAGTAGTCGTCGAAGTGCACGCCGTCGAGGTCGTACCGGGTCACCAGATCGCGGATGACGGCCACCGTGTGGGCCTGCACCTCGGGGGCGCCGGGATCCATCCAGACGCCGGTGTCGTAGGGGTGGGCGTGGGCCGGGAACCGGCGAGCCATGTGCGTGGGCGGGTGGTCGAGGCCCATGCTGGCGGCGGCGCGGTACGGGTTGAGCCAGGCGTGCAGCTCCAGGCCCCGGTCATGGGCCCCCTCGATGGCCTCGGCCAGCGGATCCCAGCCCGGATCCATGCCCTGGCGGCCGGTGAGGAAGCGGCTGGCCGGCTCCAGGTCGGAGCGGTAGAAGGCGTCGCCCTCGGCCCGGACCTGGAAGAAGACCGTGTTGAGGTGGGCGTCGGCGGCGACGTCGAGCAGGTGGGCCAGCTCGGCGCGCTGGGCCTCGACGCTCAGGCCGGCGCGGCTCGGGAAGTTGATGTTGAAGACGGTGGCGATCCAGACGCCGCGCAGCTCGCGGTCGTGCTGGCGGACGACGCCGCCGGGGCCCGCGTCGGCCGGCGGGCCGGCGTCGGGGCTCCGCGCGTCGGCGACCTCGGCGTCCGCGGCCGCGTCGCGCTCCGGGCGGGCGTCCGGCGCGCCGGCGTCCGGCGGCCGAGGCGCGGCGTCATCGTCCCGCCGATCCGCGTCGACGTCCCCCGCGTCCGCCACGGGCGGCCGGTCGAGCTCCGCCTCCCCCTCAGCGCAGCCCAGCACCAGCCCCAGGACCAGCAGCCCCCACCGCATCGCACCCTCCCCCGCAGATGGACGCGACGTCATGACCTACCGGGGCGCCGAGGGCAAGGTCAGTCGAAGCCCAGGTCGTCGCCCCGGGTGGGCAGGCTGGACGCGCCGCCGCGGAGCCAGGCGTCGACGGCGTGGGCGCACTCGCGGCCCTGGCTCAGGGCGTGGACGACGAGGCTGGACCCGCGCACGGCGTCCCCGGCGGCGAAGACGCCCGGCACCGACGTCGCGAAGCGCGCGTCCACCGCGATGGCCCCGCGCGGCCCGGCCGTGATGCCCAGTTCCTGTTGCAGATCAGCAAGTTCCGGCCCCAGGAAGCCCACGGCGAGCAGCAGCAGATCGGCCGGCAGGCGCTCGGTGGGACCGCCGGTGGGCACGATCTGGCCGTCCACCAGGGCGACGGGCTCCAGCTCCAGGGCCTCGAGGCGCTCGTCGCCCGCCACCGCGCGGGTGCGCAGCGCGAACCGCTGGACGCCCCCCTCGTCGTGGCTGCTGCTGCGGCGGCGGACGAGCGGCCAGCGCGGCCACGGGTTGCCGGCGGGCCGCGTCGCCGGCGGCTCGGGCAGGATCTCGATCTGGGTGACGCTCGCGGCGCCCTGCCGCAGGGCCGTGCCGAGGCAGTCCGCCCCGGTGTCGCCGCCCCCCAGGATCACGACGTGCTGGCCGCGGGCGTCCACGCCATCGCGCACGGCGTCCCCGGCGTTGCGGCGGTTCTGGGCCGTCAGGTACGGCATCGCCAGCACCACGCCGGGCTGCCCGGCGCCGGGCGCGTCGAGCAGCCGCGGGCGCTCGGCCCCGATGGCGAGGACGACGGCGTCATGCCCGGCGCGCAGGTCGGCCCAGGGCACGTCGACGCCCACGGCCACCCCGAGGCGAAACTCGACGCCCTCGGCCACGAGCAGGGCGAGGCGCCGGTCGATGACCCCCTTCTCCAGCTTGAAGTCGGGGATGCCGTAGCGCAGCAGACCGCCCGCCCGGTCCGCCTTCTCGAAGACGGTCACCGAGTGGCCCGCCTGGTTGAGCTGGTCGGCGGCGGCGAGGCCGGCCGGGCCGCTGCCCACGACCGCGACGCGCCGCCCCGTGCGCGCGGGCGCCGGGCGGGGCACCTCCCAGCCCGCGGCGAAGGCCTCCTCGGCGATGGCCTTCTCGATGAGCTCGATGGTGACGGGCGCGCCGTCGAGCGCCAGGACGCAGGCCGCCTCGCACGGGGCCGGGCAGATGCGGCCGGTGAACTCGGGGAAGCCGTTGGTCTGCTTCAGGATCGCCCAGGCGCCGCGCAGGTCGCCCTGGTAGACGCGGTCGTTGAAGTCGGGGATGCGGTTCCCCAGCGGGCAGCCCTGGTGGCAGAACGGGATGCCGCAGTCCATGCAGCGGCCGGCCTGGGCAGCGCGGTGCTCGTCGGCCAGCGGCAGGACGAACTCGCGGTGGTCCCGCAGGCGCTCGCCCACCGGGCGCGTCGCGGCGGGCTCACGCGGCCAGACCAGGAAGCCATCGCGGCGGCCCATCAGCTCGCCTCCTTCAGATCGCCGGAGCGCTGCAGCTCGAGGGCGCGGCGGTACTCCACCGGGATGACCTTCACGATGAGGGAGCGGACCCGCGTCCACTGGTCCAGCAGGCGGTGCCCCTGGGGGCTCTGGGTATGCCGAAAGTGCTGTGTGATCAGGGTCTTGACGACCCACTCGTCGCCATCGGCGAGGGGCTGGAGCTCCAGGCCCGACGTGTTGCAGCGCGCGGCGAAGTCGCCCGCCTCGTCCAGGACGTAGGCCACCCCGCCGCTCATGCCGGCGGCGAAGTTGGGCCCCGTCGGGCCGAGCACCACCACCACGCCGCCCGTCATGTACTCGCAGCCGTGCTGGCCGACGCCCTCCACCACCGCGCGGGCGCCGCTGTTGCGCACGGCGAAGCGCTCGCCGGCCCGGCCGGCCAGGTAGACCTCGCCGCGGGTAGCGCCGTAGAGGGCGGCGTTGCCGGTGATGACCTGCTCCTCGGGGGCGAGCAGCGATCCGGCGGGGGGGAAGACGGCGATGCGCCCGCCCGACAGCCCCTTGCCGAGGCCGTCGTTCGTCTCGCCCGCCAGGCGGAAGGTGACGCCGGGGGCCAGGAAGGCGCCGAAGCTCTGGCCGGCGGCCCCCTGGAAGTCGACGACGACGCGGTCCTCGGGCAGGCCGCGCCGGCCGTGGCGGCGGACGATCTCGCCGCTGAGGCGCGCGCCCACCGCGCGGTCGGTGTTGCGGATGGTGCGCTGGAGCGTGACGCGGCCGGCGCCCTCGGCGAGGGCCTCGGCGATGAGGCCGTGGTCGAGGTGGCCCGCGTCGTCGCGGGGCACGAAGGCCACGCAGGCCCGCGGCGGCGCGCCCGGCGGCTCGGCCAGCAGGGGCCGCAGGTCGAGGGCCCGGGCCTTCTCGTCGGTCGGGATCGCCGGGGCCAGGCGGTCGACGCGCCCGACCGCCTCGGCGATGGAGCGGAAGCCCAGCGCGGCGAGGTGGCGGCGGACGGACTCGGCCACGAAGAGGAAGAAGCGGACGACCTGCTCGGGCGTGCCGGTGAAGCGGGCGCGCAGCCGCGGATCCTGGGTGGCGATGCCGGTGGAGCAGGTGTTCTGGTGGCACTTGCGCAGCAGCAGGCAGCCCTCCGAGACGAGGGCGGCCGTGGCGAAGCCGAACTCCTCGGCGCCGAGCAGGGCCGAGACCACCACGTCGCGGCCGGTGCGCAGCCCGCCGTCCACCTGGACGCGCACGCGATCCCGCAGGCCGTTGGCCCGCAGGACCTGCTGGGTCTCGGCCAGCCCCAGCTCCCAGGGCACGCCGGCGTGGTGGATGGACGAGAGGGGCGAGGCGCCGGTGCCGCCGTTGGCGCCCGCCACGACCACCACGTCGGCCCCGGCCTTGGCCACGCCGGCGGCCACGGTGCCGATGCCCGCCTGGGCCACCAGCTTCACGCTCACCCGGGCCTGCGGGTTCACGGCGCGCAGGTCGTAGATGAGCTGGGCCAGATCCTCGATGGAGTAGATGTCGTGGTGCGGGGGCGGCGAGATGAGCGTCACGCCCGGGGTGCTGTGGCGGACGCGGGCGATGCGGGGATCGACCTTGTGGCCGGGGAGCTGGCCCCCCTCCCCCGGCTTGGCGCCCTGGGCGATCTTGATCTGGATGTCCTCGGCGTGGACCAGGTACTCGGTGGTCACGCCGAAGCGGGCCGAGGCCACCTGGCGGATGGACGACTTGCGGGAATCCCCATTGGAATCGGGCTCCTGGCGGTGGGGCTCCTCGCCGCCCTCCCCGCTGTTGGAGCGGCCGCCGAGGCGGTTCATGGCGATGGCCAGGGCCTCGTGGGCCTCGGCGCTGATGGAGCCGAACGACATGGCGCCGGTCACGAAGCGGCGGGCGATCTCGGCGGCGGGCTCCACCTCGACCAGGGGCACCGGGTCGGCGGCCTGGGGCAGGAGCAGGCCGCGTAGCTCGGGGCCGGCGTCGAGGGCCTCCTCGTAGGCGGCGAACAGGCGGGCGTCTTCCAGGCGCACGGCCGCCTGCAGCAGGGCGATGGTGCGCGGGTTCCACTGGTGGTGCTCGCCCTGGCGGCGCCAGCGGTGCTTGCCGCCCACCGGCAGCTCGGCGGCGTCGTGGGCGAAGCCGCGGGCGTGGCGGGCCAGGCTCTCGGCGTGCAGGAGCGGCAGGCCCACGCCGCCGAGGCGCGTCGGGGTGCCGGTGAAGTGGCGGGCCACCAGGGCCGCGTCGAGCCCGACGGCCTCGAACAGGCCCGAGCCGCGGTAGGACTGCAGGGTGCTCACGCCCATCTTGGACATGACCTTGAGCAGCCCCTTCTCGAGCGCGCCGATGTAGGCCCCCTCCCCGTCGGGCCAGCGCGCGGCGATGGCGTCGAGGGCCAGGTACGGCAGGACGGCGGCGGCGCCGTAGCCGATGAGGAGGGCCATGTGGTGCACCTGCCAGGCGGCGGCCGTCTCGATGACGAGGCCGGTGAGGGTGCGGCAGCCCACGCGGACGAGGTGCTGGTGCACGGCGCCGACGGCCAGGAGGGCGGGCAGGGCCAGGTGGTCGGCGTCCACGCCGCGATCGCTCAGGATCAGGAGGTTCACGCCGGCGTCGACCGCGGACGCGGCCTCGGCCATCAGGGCCTCGAGGGCGTCCGCCTGCCCGGCGGCGTCGTCGGCGCGGGGGTAGAGCAGCGACAGCGTGCGCGGCACGAAGGCCCCCGCCTCCACCGCCTGCAGGCGGGCCATGGCCTCGCCCGTCAGGATGGGCCCGTCGAGGACGAGCTGGTGGCACTGCTCGGCCGTCTCCTCGAAGGGGTTGCCCTCGGCGCCGATGGCCGTCGTGAGCGACATGACGACGCGCTCGCGGATGGGGTCGATGGGCGGGTTCGTGACCTGGGCGAAGGCCTGGTGGAAATAGTCGAAGAGAATCGGGGCCTTGCGGCTCAGGACCGCGAGGGGGGTGTCGTCGCCCATGGAGCCCACGGGCTCGTGGCCCTCGCAGGCCATGGGGGCAAGGACGTGGTCGAGATCCTCCTCGGCGTAGCCGAAGGCGCTCAGGAGGCGGCGCTCGTCATCGCCGGTGATGCGCGGCGCCGGGGTGGCGGGCGGCAGGGCCGACTGGCGGATGACGTTGCGGCCGAGCCAGCGCTGGTAGGGGTGGCGGGCGGCCAGGTCGGCCTTGACCTCGCGGTCGGTCACGACGCGGCCGGCCTCCAGATCCACCAGGAAGAGGCGCCCGGGCTCCAGGCGACCGCGCTCCAGCACCTCGCCCGGGGGCAGATCGACGACGCCGGCCTCGCTGGCGAGGATGACGCGGTCCGCGGTGCGCACCCAGCGGGCGGGGCGCAGGCCGTTGCGATCGAGGGTGGCGCCGACCTGGTGGCCGTTGGCGAAGACCATGGCGGCGGGGCCATCCCAGGGCTCCATGAGGGCGGCGTTGTAGGCCAGGAGGCCGCGGCGGGCGGCGTCGAGGCGGGCGTCCTCCTCCCAGGCCTCGGGGATCATCATGGCCATGGCGGCCGGCAGGGAGCGACCGGCCAGGTGCAGCAGCTCGAGGAGGTTGTCGAACTGGGCCGAGTCGCTGCCGTCGGGGTCGATGACGGGCCAGAGGTGGTCGAGGGAGCCGCCGAAGCGGGACGAGAGGAGCTGCCGGCGGCGGGCCTCCATCCAGGCGCGGTTGCCGCCGACGGTGTTGATCTCGCCGTTGTGGGCCACGTAGCGGAGGGGCTGGGCGCGGCCCCAGCTCGGGAAGGTGTTCGTCGAGAAGCGGGCGTGGACGACGGCGAGGGCGGACGTCAGGCGCGGATCACCGAGCTCGGGGAAGAAGCGGCGCAGCTGGGTGCCGAGGAGCATGCCCTTCCAGACGAGCGTCTCGGCGGACAGGCTCGCGAGGTGGAAGTGGTGGCCCGGATCGACGCCCGCGGCGCGCACGCGCAGCTCGGCCTGGCGGCGGATGACGAAGAGGGTCCGCTCGAAGGCGCTCGGCACGCAGCGGCGGCGGCCGATGAAGACCTGGCGGATGATCGGCAGGCTGGCGCGGGCCTCGGCGCCCAGGTCGCGGGGGTCGATGGGCACGTCGCGCCAGGCGAGGAGGGCCTGGTCCTCGGCCTCGACGACCTCGGCGAAGAGGGCCGCGCAGGCGGCGGCGCCAGCGGCGTCGGGCGGCAGGAAGACGGTGCCGACGGCGTAGTCGCCGGGGGGCGGCAGGGCGACGCCGGCCACCGCGGCGAGGAAGGCGTGGGGCACCTGCATGAGGATGCCGGCGCCGTCCCCGGTGTGGGGGTCGCGGCCGGCGGCGCCGCGGTGCGCGAGGCGCTCGAGCACCTCGAGGGCGCTGTGGACGATGCCATGGGCGGGTCGGCCCTGGACGTCGACCACGAAGGCGACGCCGCAGGCATCATGCTCGAAGCGGGGGTCATACAGCCCGAAGGGCCCCATCCGTCCTCCTGTGGATCGCCGCGCCGCCCCGAGCGACGTCGGCGTCGCCGACAGTCTACGACGCAGCGCGTCATCAACTCAACCGGCGGCTGGGGCCGGGGGCGTGGCGAGTTTTTTCGAGAAAGTGTGCGACACGCGCCGCCGCTGACCGATAGCTCTCTACCTCAACAGCGCGGGAGCCACCCCATGGCCCGCAAGCTCCGCTTCCTGGACGACCGGTGCCTGTTCGCCGGCCAGGATGGCCCCCTCACCGTCTGGGACATCACCACGCCGGTCATCGACGGCCTGTGCCTGTTCGCCCCGGGCGTCGACCTCGCCCGCATCGTCCTCGGCGTCCTCGCCGCCGCGCAGCGCAAGTGGCGGTTCGAGATCTACGCCTTCAGCTTCATGTCCACCCACTGGCACCTGCAGGCGGGCTTCGTCGACCTCACCGACAAGGCCGACGTCATGTGCTTCATCAACGGCAACATCGCCAGGAAGGTCAACGGGTTGCGCGGCCGGTCGGGTCCGCTGTTCGAGCGGCGGAACACCGCCATCCAGGTGCTCAACGACGCCGAGTGCCTGGACCGGTTCGCCTACATCCTGGGCCAGGGCACGCAGGCCTTCGTCGTGCGCCACCCCGAGGAGGACCCCTTCGTCAGCGCCAACCCGGCGCTCCTGCGAGGCGAGCGGCTCCTGGGCGAGTGGGCCGGCGAGCCCTGCGAGGTCCGACTGTCGCGCCTGCCCGTGCTCCGCGACCTCGACGACGACGCGCACCGGGCCCAGCTGTGGGCCCTGGCCGACGACATCGCGCGCGGCTGCCGGGTGCGCCGAAAGAAGGCGGGCCGCCGGCTGCAGGGCGCCGAGTCGGCCCGGCGGCTCGACCCGTTCACCCGCATCAAGGTGCGCGAGAACACCCCGGCGCCGGTCGTCCACGGGACGAAGGCCCAGGAGGCCGCGTGGCGCATCGCCTACGCCAGCGCCCGCACGGCCTACACGGCGGCGCGCATCGCCTTCCAGGCCTGGCTCAGCGATCCGGAGAGCCCGCTGCTGCGGTGGCCGCCGTGCACCCTGCCGCCGGCCTGGCCGCGGGCGCCGCGCATCGACGGCACGGCGGCGCGCGAAGGACCGTAGGCGGGGGCAGCGACGCCGGGGCGTCGCGAGAAGTGAGCGGTGGAGGGGGCGCAGGCGGTGCCGCGGGCGTGGTGTGCCTGCGCGTCGAGGCAGGCCGGCCCGCGACGCCCCGCCCGGCACTTCCGCCGACCGCTCCCGCCCAGAATGCCCCCAGACTCCCCCCCACCCACCGCCCTACAGGCCCCAGCCGTCCACCCACACCGCAACCCTGCACCCCGCCCCCCCATGTTGCCTGGCACCCAGGGGGAGGGCCCCCACGTTGCCTGGCACCCTGTTGGGGCGCCCGCAGGGCGCTCCAACAGGGTACGGTCGCCGCCCCAACAGGGTGCGGTCGCCGGGACCGAGGCGGTCGCGCTCGGCGGCGGGTGTCTTCTCGCTCCCAGAACCCCATCGCAGGGCGCACCCGGTAGGCAGGCACCCGGGTCGTTGACACCACGCCACGAGATCGCCTACATACAACCAAATGGTTGTACGTACCGAAGACGGGACCCTCGATCGCATGTTCCGGGCGCTGGCCCACGGGATCCGGCGGGACATCTTGCGCCGCACGCTGCTGGGCCCCGTGTCCGTCAGCGGGCTGGCCTTGACCTACGCCATGAGCTTCGCCGCGGTGCAGAAGCACGTGGCGGTGCTGGAGGACTCGGGGCTGGTGCAGAAGGAAGCCGTCGGTCGGGAGCGCTTCGTGCGCGCCGTGCCCGAAGAGATCGCCCGCGCCCGCGTGTGCCTCGAAGCGCTCGAGGCTTTGTGGCGCCACCGTCTGACGGCCCTCGACGCCGTCCTCTCCCAGGAGCAGTCATGCCCGTGACGTCCGTCGTCAGTGATCCCGAGGCCCTCACCATCACCGCCGTCGGGGACTATCCCGTCCCCGTCGCCCGGCTCTGGCAGGCGTGGATGGATCCGCGGCAGCTCGAGCAGTTCTGGGGGCCGCCCTCGTGGCCGGCCACCTTCACCGCGCACGAGGCCCGCGAGGGGGGGCTCGCGCAGTACCAGATGAGCGGCCCGCAGGGCGAGACGAGCCGCGGCTACTGGCGGTTCGAGACCATCGAGCCCGAGCGCCGCATCGTGGTGTGGGATGGCTTCGCCGATGCCGACGGCGCGCCCAGCGCCGATCTGCCGGAGACGCGCATGGAGATCGCCTTCGAGGCGACGGGCAAGGGCTCCCGGTTCACCGCCGTGTCGACCTTCCAGAGCCTCGCCGCCCTCGAGCAGATGGTGGCCATGGGCATGGTGGAGGGCCTCTCGGCCGCGCTCGCCCAGCTCGACGACGTGGTCGCGGAGCTGCGCGCCTGGTCGGCGTCGATGCACGCTGCCCTCACCGTGGTGGACGACACCCACATCGTCGTGCGCCGCACCGTGCGCGGCAGCCTGGCCCAGGTGTGGCGCGCCCACCACGAGCCCGAGCTGATCAAGCGCTGGATGCTGGGCCCCGACGGCTGGTCGATGCCGGTGTGCGAGGTGGCCGTCGAGGTGGGCCAGACCTATCGATATGAATGGGAGAACGCCGCGGATGGCGGCCGCTTCGGCTTCACCGGCGAGCTGCTCGAGGCCGAGGCGCCCCGCCGGGCGGTCGTCACCGAGGGCATGATCGGCATGGACGGCCCCCCCGCCGTCAACGAGCTGCTGCTGGTGCCCCAGCCCGGCAACCGCACGCTCATCGAGCTGCGCATCACCTATCCCTCGCGCGAGGTGCGCGACCTGGTGATCGGCACCGGCATGGTCGACGGCATGGAGATCTCCTACGCCCGCCTCGAGCAGGCGGTGCTCGCGGCCTGAGCGTCCGCCCTCAGCACCCACACCCATGACGCCCGTCCCCGTCCCCCGGCGCCCTGCGCGCGACGCGAGCCGGCCGTGGGTGGCAAGATGGGGGCCTGGAGGGCGCGATGCGAGTGACGTGGCTGGTCGGGGTGCTGGTGCTCTGGGGGTGCGACGACGGCGCGTCGCCGACGGTCGGGGCGGACGCCGGCGCGCCTGACATGGGCGTGGTGGCGGCCGGTGACGTCGGCCGACCGGGCCCGGACGCTGGTCGGCCGATCCAGGATGGCGGCCCGGCGGCGGACGCGGCGCAGCCGGACGCGGCGCCGAGACCAGACGCGGGGCGCGACGCGGGCGTAGACGCCGGGGAGCAGCCCGACGCGAGCCGACCCGATGCCCGGGACGCCGGGCCGCCACTGCCGGACGCCGGCCCACCGCCCCTCGCGCCCTGGGTGACGGAGCTGGTGGCGTCGAACCGGGGATCGCTGCGGGACGAGGACGGCGAGACGCCCGACTGGATCGAGCTGCACAACCCGCACCCGGCGCCCGTGGACCTGGGCCGGTTCGCGCTGAGCGACGCGGCCGGCGGGCCCGGCTGGCGGCTGCCGGCCGAGGAGCTGCCGCCCTACACGTTTCGGGTGGTCTTCGCGTCGGGGAAGGATCGCCGCGGGGGGGAGTGGCACACCGACTTCCGCCTCGAGGCCGCGGGCGAGGGGCTATGGCTGCTGGACGCGGACGGCGCCGTGCTCCAGGCGTTCCCGGCGCTGGCGCTGGGGGCGGACGAGGCGCTGGGGCTGCCGGGCACCGACCTGTCTTCGGGCGAAGTCCGCTATCGGACGCCGCCGGAGGCGGACGGCTGGGCGCAGCCGGGCTTCGACGACGCCGCGTGGGCCGTCGGGCCGCCCGGGGTCGGGGTGGAGCCGCCCGTGGCGCCGTCGCCTCTGGACCACCAGGCGGCCCACCTGCGGGCGTGGTGGCGCTTCGACGAGGTCGTGGATGGCGTCGTGCCCGACGAGACGGGCGCCCACCCCGGAGCGCTGCGGGCCGGCGCCCACCTGTCGGCCGATGGCCACGACGGCGGGGCCCTGGCCGGGGACGGGACGGGCTTCCTGGCCGCCGCCGATCCCGAGGGCCTGGACTTCGCGCAGGCGTTCACCTGGTCGGTCTGGTTTCGCGGCGTGGACGACTCCGGCGCCCTCATCAGCCGCAACCCCGCCGGGACGGCCTGGAACCAGGGGTCGAAGGCGCTGTTCGTCCGCGGCGGGACGCTGCAGTGGGACTCGGGCTGGGTGGGCAACCCCCGCACCGGCGTGCGGGTGACGGACGACGCCTGGCACCACGCGGCCGTGACGTACGATCCGGCCGGCGACCGCTTCCGGCTGTACGTGGATGGCGTGGCGCGGGTCGACCAGGCGTTCAACGTCGACGCCTTCCCGGAGGACCACGTGCACCTCGGCGGGCAGGCCCGAACAGGCCTCTTCGTCGGGCAGGCGGACTTCACCGGCGGGCTGCAGAGCCTGGACAAGTACGCCGGGCTCATCGACGACGTGAGCCTCTGGGACGTGGCCCTGCCGCCCGACGACGTGGCCCTGCTCGCGCAAGGGGCCCAACCGGGGGGCCGCCGGCCGCTGGCGGGGCTGGTGGGGACGTCCCTCCCCCCCGGCGCGCCCCCCGCCCAGGTCCGGGTGGCCATCCCGGCCTCCGACGCCGTCGCCCTGGAGGCCCGCCTGGTCTACTTCCCGGGCGCCGCCGTCTGGGTGGACGGCGACCTGCGGTTCGACGCGCCCGCGGACGACCGCCCCATCCCGGCGGAGCCCGAGCGCCTGGGCCTGCCCGCTGACGCCCGCGTCCTGGCCCTGGAAGGCCGGGCGCCGGCGGGCGCTCCCTGGGTCCTCGGCGCGACGGTGCACGGCCTTGGCCCGGCGCCCGCCCGCCTGGCCGCGCCGACGCCCGGGGCCTTCAACGCGCCGGCGGTGGCGCCCGCCGTGGCCTTCTCCCACCCGGAGGGCCTGTTCTCGGCGCCCTTCGACCTCACGCTCGCCGCGCCCACCGGGGCCATCCACTACACCCTCGACGGCACGCCGCCCACGCCCGCCAGCCCGCGCTTCGAGGCCCCCCTGCCCATCGCCCAGAGCGTCCTGGTGCAGGCCCGCGTCTTCGCGCCCGGCCTGGCCCCCGGCCCCGTCGGCAGCGCCGGCTTCGTCCGGATCGCCGACGAGCTGGCCGGCTTCGAGACCCCCCTCCCCGTCCTCGTCATCGAGCGCTTCGGCGCCGGGCCCATCACCCGGGCGACGACCGAGAGCCTCCTGCTGGCCTTCGAGCCCCCCGGCGACGGGCCGACCCGGCTCGACGCGGCCACCCACACGAGCCGCGCGGCCTTCCATGTGCGGGGGCAGAGCTCGGCCAACGCCCCGAAGAAGCCCTACCGCGTCGAGCTGCGCGACGCCGCCGGCGACGACCGCGCGCTCCCGCTCCTGGGCCTGCCCGCCGAGGCCGACTGGGTCCTGCACGCGCCCTACACCGACCAGTCCCTCATCCGCAACGCGCTGGTCTACGGGCTCGGCCGCGAGCTCGCCACCGGCGCGCCCCGGACCCGGCACTGCGAGCTCTTCGTCCACGAGGACGCCGGCCCCCTGGGCCAGGCGAGCTACCGCGGCGTCTACCTGCTGACCGAGGTCATCGAGCCCGGGCCGGATCGCGTCGACATCCCCGAGCTCGGCCCCGATGACCTGGCGCCGCCGGCCATCGAGGGGGGCTACCTGATGAAGTTCGAGGCCGGCGTCGCCCAGCCCCCCCTCGTCCCGGGCTACCGCACGCTGGAGCTGGTGTCGCCCGACCCGCCCGCGCCCGCCCAGCTCGCCTGGATCGGGGACCACCTGGCCGGGTTCCAGGCCGCCCTGATGGGCCCGGACTTCGCCGATCCCGCCGCGGGCTACGCGCCCCTGCTCGACGTGGACAGCGCGGTGGATCTCATGGTGATCAATGAGCTTTTCCGCGATCAGGACGCCTACGTCCGCAGCGCCTGGCTGTACCTGGACCGCGGCGGCCCCCTCGTCCTCGGGCCGCTCTGGGACTACAACCTCACCGCCGGGACGGGCGGGTTCTTCGACAACACGGCCACCGCCGGCTGGCAGTACCAGCACCCCTACAACACGGGCGAGCACCGGTGGTTCACCCGCCTCATGGCCGATCCAGCCTTCGCGGCCCGCTTCGCGGCCCGCTGGCGGGCGCTGCGGGGCGGGCTGCTCGCGGACGCGGCGCTCATGGCGCGGGTCGACGCCCTCGCCGCCGTCGTCGCGCCCGCGGTGGAGCGCAACTTCGCCGTGTGGCGCACCCTCGGGCAGGCCCGGGTGAACGGGTTCGTGAGCCCCGACGGGCGCACCTGGGGCGCCCAGATCGATCAGCTCAAGGCGTGGCTGCAGGCGCGGGCGGCCTGGCTGGACGCCGCCCTGGCCGAGTAGCCGGCGCGGTCAGGCGCGCTCGGGGAACCAGGCGAAGTCGTCGGTGCGGGCGAGGGTCAGCCAGGCCTGGGCCAGGGCCGCCGGGGGGGCGATGGGCCGCCGGGCGGCCAGGTCGAACCAGAGCACGACGCTCTCGACCACCGCGGCCACCGCGCCGTCCTCGCGGTAGAGGGTGTTGCGCAGCTTCATGCGGCGCGCGTCCCGCGTCGCCGCCGCGAGGGCGAGATCGACGCGGAAGGGCTCCAGCAGGCCGATCTCCTTGCGGTAGGTCAGGCGGTCCTCCAGCAGCACCGGCCCCACCTGCAGGCGCTTGAGCTCCGCCATCGGGAAGCCGCGCTGCGCCAGGAACTGCATCCGGCAGTCCTCGCTCGCCCCCAGGAAGGCGGCGTTGCGCATGTGCTGGTTGAAGTCCATGTCCGGCCAGCGCGCGAAGAGCTGGAGGCTGAACGGGGCGGCGTCCGGGGTGAGGTCGTCGTGCATGGCGCTACCGATCGGGGAGGCTGCAGTCGGGCTCGGCGCAGGGGGCCCCGCGGCAGGCCTTGAAGCAGCCCGGGAAGTTGAAGGGCCGGCCGCCGATGTCGATGGTGCCCTGCCAGACGCCCTCGTCCAGCAGGTCGATGCCCAGGTCGCCGTCCGTGTCCGAGATGCGGGCCGTGCCCTGCAGGCGGAACGCGTCGGGGGCCAGGTCCAGCCCGCCGATCTGGTCCTCCAGCAGGGCCGCCAGCGCGACGACGAGGATGTCCTCGCAGACCCCGGCGTTGGGGTCGCCGAAGATGTAGTCGTCGATGGCCGCGCACGGGATGACGGCGCCCAGCAGGCGCTCCAGCGGGATGGGCGCCGGCTCGCGCAGGAAGCTCGGGGCGATCCACAGCTCGATGATGCCGAGGGCGATGACGCCGAGCTTCAGCGTCATGCCATGGCTGCCCAGGGTGAGCTGGTCGCCGGCCACGGTGGCGTCGAAGGTGCCGGCCACCGGGCGGTAGTCGCGGCCGAGGTCGCCGAAGGTGAACTCGCGGTCCTCGCCGTTCCACGTGAACCGGAACTTCTGCCAGCGGTCGTCGCTGCCGGCCAGCACGCCCTGGGCGTCGGGGTACGAGGTGATGAACTCGATCTCGCCGATGATGGTCATCTCGCTGAAGATGCCCACCACGTCGGAGAGCGCCGTGAGCAGGTCCAGCACGAGCTGGGGCATGACCTGCTCGAACACCTCGTTGACGATGGGCCCGCCGATGCGGCGCAGGATGCTGCAGACGCCCTCATCCCAGTCAACGACGTCGCAGAAGAGCGAGGCCAGCTCCTGGCCGCGATCGCCGTTGCCGTTGCCGAGCACCCGGATGATGCGCAGCACCTCGGCCACGCGCTGGAGCGTGGGGTTGCCGCTGTCCTCCAGCAGGCCCGTCAGGTCGAACCGGCTGACGGCCGGGTAGCGGCCCTTGAACTCGAAGGGCAGGTCGGCCATGGCCACCTGGGCCATCGCGCTGGAGCCGCCGCGGATGGCGACGTCGGCGGTGCACCCGAAGGTGAGCGTCTGGCCGTCGGCGTTGAGGCCCGTCGCCATCACATGGAAGACCTGGCCATCGCTCAGGTCGGCGGCCGTCGTCGAGTTGTCCACCTCGTTGAACGGCATGATGGACGGCAGCGAGAGCCACGCGCCGCGCGGGTTGCTGGCCGAGGCGCGCAGCAGATCGCAGTCCACCTCCCCCGCCAGGAAGAGATCGACGCGCACCTCGGCGAGGTCGTTGTAGGTGTAGCGGTTGGCGGCCGGGTCGTAGGTCACGGTGACCTGCAGGCCGCCCGCGCTCTCGTCGGCGACGGTGACGTCGACGCTCACGGGGCTGGCGTCGCCGGAGCGGGCCTCCAGGCGCAGCCGCGTGGGCGTGGCGCCGGCCACCAGCTCGAAGGTGGCCACGCCGTCGGCGCCCGTGGGCACGCGGCGCGCCCGCAGGCTGGTGCCGTCCACGTCGCCGGCCTCCTGGCCGCCCTCCGTGAAGAGCGTCATCTCCACGTTGGCGCTCGGCACCGGCCGCTGGTCGGCCCCGCCGACGAGCTTCACCTGGACCTGGAGCGTCTGGTTGACGAAGACGAGCTGGCTGCGGCCGCCGATGACCTGCAGCTCGCGCGCGTCGAGCACGCCGCCGCCGGCCCCCCCGGCGCCGCCACCCGCGCCGCCGACCGGCCCCATGTCCATGGTGGGGGTGCCCCCCTCGCCGCCGGCCCCGCCGGCGCCGCCGCCGCTGCTGCTGTCATCACAGGCGAGCAAGGCCAGCGCCAGCGCCGCACCCATCCATCCGATTCGCTTCATCGCAGAACTCCCCCCGGGGAACAGACCTGGGCCGATGTTCGGCCATGGGGGGGGCTGAATGCCAGCGTCACGGGCCGCTCCCCGTTTCGGGGGGCCCTCCGGCGCGGTGCGGTGATGGGGAGAGGGGGGCGGCCGCCGCGCGGGCGGGCGCGCTCAGGGCAGGATGGCCAGGGGCCAGCAGCCGTCGGCGAAGGGATTCTCGAAGGGGCAGGTGCCGAGGTCACCGCCGCCGAGGGTCAGACACTCGCCCTGGTGCTCATGGTACTGGGCCGGCGGGTTGCCGGGGGCCAGGCCGCTCAGGTCGGTGGGCACCACGCGGACGCTGTAGTCCACGCGGTTGTCGCCGTCCGGCCGCACCAGGTTGGCGAACACGCGGAAGAGGACCTCCTGATCCTCCACGCCGCCGCGGATGTTGATGCACTGGGCGTTGCCGACGGGATCGGCGCTGCGGCGGAAGCCACCGAACTCATCGTCCGGATCGGGCGACTCGCCCTGGTAGTCGAGGAACAGGCGGCCATCGACGTTGCTCTGGAACTCGATGAAGACCGTGCGATCCTCGCCGGCGGGCACCGTGATGCTGTACCAGTCGGCCGACTCGTTCTCGCAGATCCAGGCGTCGCAGAGCGCGATCTGACCGGAGCCGAGCGGGGTGGCCTGGGCCTCGGCGTTGTTGGGATCGCCGCGCTCCTGCCAGTCCTCGGGGCACATCGCGTCCTCGGGGGTGACCGTGGCGCTGACGCGGTACGGGGCAGCCGCGGCCATGCCGTCGCGGGAGACCTTGATGAGGTACTCGCCGTTGCGGGGGCCGACGACCTGCTTGGTCAGGTCGACGAGCTCGGCGTCGAAGGTGGTGGTCGAGCGCGACACCGGCGCCTGGCAGAAGCCCTGGATGCACTCGGCGCCGCCGTCGCACTGGGCGCTGCTCATGCAGGCGTTCTCCGGGTTGTTCTCCGGGGCGTTGTGGAAGACCTCGAGCTCCAGATCCGCAAGATCATTGCGGAAACCATCCATGGTCACGCAGACGCGGGACCGGGGCTGGCGGACGGGGAAGACGTACCAGTCCAGCTCGGGGCCGCAGAGGACACCCTCGTCGTACTCGAACCGGCGGTCCGGCACGCCCAGGGCGGCGCCGACGTCGGCCATGCGGGTCGCGCGGGCGGGGGTGTTGTTGTTGCCGCCCTCGAGCTCGGGATCGGCGCCGCACTCACCGCCGCCGATCTCGAAGCGGCGCACGAAGAGCTGGTAGGGGCCCTGGGCCGCGGCCTGGCCGTCCACCACCACGCAGTAGCGGCCCGCCGGGGCGCCGCGGAAGCGCGCCGGATCGGTGGCCTCGGCGGCGCCGGTGAGGGTGCCCGCCGCGCCCTGGGCCTGGCCGCGGTCGTCGACGATGCGGATGGCCAGCTCGCCGGCCACGCCATCGCCGACCGCCCAGGCCTCCAGGCCGTCGCCGGCGTCGAGGTCGAGGCAGTAGTAGTCGTCGTTGAAGGTGCAGATGAAGAGCGGATCGGCCGCCGGGCCGGGGACCTCGATGCCGTCGTCGCTGTAGGGCACCTGGCCGCCCATGCCGACGCCCGGCAGGGTGTCCAGATCGGTGCCCGTGCGCACGCCGTCGTTGGGCTCGTAGCCGTCGTCCTGGCACTCGCGGTCGCCGGTGTGGAGGACGGTCAGGTCGTAGTCGGGCACGCCGTCGGGGTTGGTGGACTGGATGCGGATGAACCAGTCCTCGTCCGTGAAGGCGCCCTCGTTGGCGGGGATGTCGAGCACGTAGGCCACGCGGCCGGCGCGGTTCTCGGCCTGCACCATGTCGTAGTTCGGGCCACCACCCGCGGCCCCCTCCACCCGGCGGCGGCTGAAGAGGGCGATGGCGATGGGCGCCTCGTCGGCGGCGGTCACCACCTCGACCCGCAGGCCGTCGTTGAGCTGCATGGGCACCCGGAACCAGTCCACGTCCCGGCGGGGGCAGAGGCTCAGCAGGCGCTGCTCGTAGCGCTCCAGGTTGGCGTTGATGCCGGTCGCATCCTGGTAGCGGTCGTCCTGCTCCAGGGGATCGGGGAAGCAGGGGGCCTCGGCCGGGGCCACGGTGACCTCGACGCGGTACATCGTGCCGCGGCCACCCGCGCCGAAGACCTCGATGGTGTAGTCGACGGCGTTGTTGACCACCCCGGGCTCGGGGAAGACGATCTGCTCGGGCACGTCGAAGCCGGCCGCCGTGATGGGCTCGTCGCCCACGGCCGGGCCCGACAGGCGCACGTCCAGGTTCTCCTGCTCGTCGAAGAACAGCCGCACCCGCAGGCGCTCGCCCTGGTTGAGGCGCACGGTGAAGAAGTCGGAGTCGGCCCCGCAGAGGGTGCCGGAGGCCTCACCCGCCCGGAAGCCGTCGGCGTCGGCCGCCCCGAGGTCGATGACGATGGCGCCGTCGGCGACGCTGTCACCGGGCTCCGTCACGTCGTCGCGGCAGGCGCCAATGACACAGCGGTTGGTGCCGAAGTCGCAGGCCTCGTTGTCCTCGCAGTCATCGTGGCTGTCGCAGTTGTCGCGGCAGGCCTGCTGGTCGACGTCGCAGTACTGGCCGTTGCCACAGTCGCCGTCATCCATGCAGCGCAGGATGCACTCGCCGCGCTCGCAGATCTCGCCGTCGCCGCAGTCATCGCTGCCCTGGCAGCCATCGCCGCAGACGCCGCCCGCCTCGCCATCACAGAACTGGTAGTTCGGGCAGTCTTCGTTGCCGACACACGGCTGCTCGAGGCAGGCGTGCAGGGTGGGATCGCAGGTCTGGCCGGGCGGGCAGGCGCCGGCCTCCTCGCGGCAGCCATCCTGGCAGCGGCCATCGTCGTTGCAGAACTGGTTGTCGCCGCAGTCCGCGTCGCCGCCGGGGCACGGGGTGCCGCACGGGTCGGGCTGGCAGCTCAGGGCGCCCATCAGCACCTCGCCGCCGCACGCCCCGGCGCCATGCACCTCTTCGCAGCCGGTGTCGCCGCAGCAGATGGTCAGCGTCTCGCAGACCCGGGTGGTGGGGTTGCACGCCTGGGCGCGGCCGTCCTCGCCCACCGGGGGGCAGTCGGCCGGGTCGTTCTCGCGGCAGCCCGGGATGCACGCCTGGCTGGCCGGATCACAGTACTGACCGGTGGGACACTCCGCGTCGCCGGCGCAGGGCGGCGTGCGACACACACGGTCGTCGCCACACTCCTGGCCGGTGGGGCAGCTCCCCTCGCGGCAGCCATCGCGGCAGGTGCCCGAGAAGGCGCCGTCCTCGATGTCACAGTACTGGCTGTCTGCGCAGTCGCCGTCCTCGAGGCACGGGCCGGTCGGGCCCGAGTCGCGCCCGCCGTCCGGCCCGGCGTCCACGGTGGCGTCGCCGGGCGTGCCCGAGGGGGAGCTGTCGTCGCAGCCCGTCCCCAGCATCAGCGCCAGCAGGGCCAGACCCTGCGCGCTCCAAAAGACAGTCTTCCTCACCTGTTCCCCCGTCTGGTGCCGGAGCGGGCGCCGCTCCTGGTCCTGCTACTCGTCCAGCGCCACGAACGCCGTCAGTCGTCGCATGCGTCCACCGGGCGCGCCCACCAGCCGCTGGAGGTCGCCCGTGTAGTTGAACACCCGCTCGGCCTCGCCGATGATCACCCCACCACCGGTCAGAAGCTCGATGGGCAGCTCGGCCACCGCCGTCGTCGCCAGCGTCCGATCCGCCGGCTGCGTCACCCCGTCGGGGGCGAGCTGCCAGACGCCAGCGTCCGTCGCCGCGTAGATGATCCCGTCCCGCGACGCCAGATCCCGGGCGGCGAAGAGCACCGAGGTCCCCTCCATGTCGGGCCCGTCCGGGTTGGCCAGCAGCTCCTCCACCGCGATGCGGTAGACGCTGCGGGTCTTGCGATCCGAGATGGCCAGCCAGCCCGTGGAGGCGTCGGCCACCACGCGATCGAGGACGCCACCGATGCGCGCCCGGGCCGTCAGGCCGGCCCGCCCGCTGCCCAGGTCGCCGGCGTCGTAGAGGGCCACGTCACCGCGCGCCGTGACCACCGCCAGGTGGTCCGCGTCGAGGCCGCCGAGGCCCGCCGGGAGCCAGGCCAGGTCGAGGGGCCGGTCCAGGCTCATCAGATCCACCACACGATCCACCTTGAGGGTGTCCGGATCGATGATGGCGATGGTGTTGTCCGTGCCGTTCAGGGCCCAGACGCGCCCATCCCCCCAGACGACCGCCCGGGTGCCCGCGCCGGTGGGCACCGTGCGCAGCAGCCGCGGCTGGCCCGTGGTGCCCACGACCGCGACGCCGCCGCTGCCCGGCGTGGCCACGAAGAGGCGCCGCCCGTTGCGGGGGTCATGGGCCAGGCCCGTGGCGCCCAGGCCGACGGGCACCGTCGCGATGCGCACGAAGGTGACCTCGCCGTTCTCCAGGCCGTAGCGGTACAGCGTCGCCTCGCCCGCCGTGCCCGCGCCGCCGATGGCCGCCAGCAGCGGCGAGCCCGCCTCGTCCACCTCCAGCCGCAGCCGGATCTGGCGCTGCACGCCCGACACCGGGGCGAGGGCCTGGATGGTCACGTCATGGGTGCCGGCCTGGTAGAACGTCGGCGTCCAGTCGATCTGGACGTACTGGCGCTCCTCGGCGTTGCCGTCGTCGGTGAGGCGGCTGGTCGCCCCCTCGGGCGCCACGGACACTGCCAGCAGCACCTCGCCATCGAAGCGGCCCTCGCCCAGGGGGGCGGAGTCCACCTGCAGGCGGATGCGCATGGGCTCGCCCTCGCGGCCCCGGATGACCTGGTCGAGGGGCTGGCGGGGCTCGGCGAGCTGGAAGCGCGGCGCCGCGGCCGTGACGCTCACGTCGAGGGTGGCGCTGCCGGCCTCGGAGTCCTCCCCCGGGTGGTCCACGCGGACCTCCACGGTGTAGTCCCCGGCGTCGTTGAAGGTGTGGCGCACGATCTGGCGGTTCTCGTAGCGCGTGCCGTCGCCCATCTCCCAGATGATGGAGGGGGGCGGCCGGTCGGCGTCCACGTCCTCGACGGTCAGGCGGAACTCCGCCTCCACGCCCACCTCGAGCTCCTGCACCTCGGCCTCGATGAAGACCAGCGGCGCCACGTTGACGACGCGCACCTGCAGGTCGGCCGCGGACTGGCTGCCGTCCTCGTCCACGACGACCACGCGCACCGGGTAGACGCCGGCGTCGGGCCAGGCGTGCCGCACGGTGGGGGTGTTGGTCTCCTCGCGGACGCCGTCCCCGAACTCCCAGCGGTAGGCCACGATGGGATCGCTCTCGTCGCCCGGGGTGCTGCCGGAGGCGTCCAGCAGCAGGTCGCGGCCCTCGCGGGCGACGCGCTCCTCGTCGGGGTACACGGCCGTCAGCTCGGCCCGGGGCGCCACGTCCGCCACGCGGATGGGCACCTCGGCCTCGGCGAAGGAGTCCTCGTCGTGCACCCGCAGGCGCACCAGGAAGTCGCCGTTGTCGGCGAAGGGCACGTCGATGCGGAACCGGCCCGGCTCCGCCACCGCGTTGATCTCGGCCAGCGGGCGCGGGTTCTCGGGATCCAGCGGATCGACCAGCAGGAACTCCAGCCGGGTCAGCGGATCGGCGTCGCCGCCCGCCGCCGAGCCCGTCGCGTCGAGGGTGAGCACGTCGCCCTCCGTCGCGAAGGCCGGGGCGCGCAGGGCGGCCCGCGGCTGCAGGTCCGCCAGCACGATGTTCAGGCACGCCTCGGCGAAGTCATCGGGCTCCTCGTCGCGCACCTGCAGGCAGACGCGCCGCGGGCCATCGTCGTCGTAGACGTGGGACGGGCCGCGCAGGGCCGGGCCGCACTCGGGCGGGCCGGGGTTGGCCGCGTCGGCGTCGAAGATCCAGCAGAAGGAGCTGATGGGGTCGGAGCCCGAGCCCGGCCGGGTGTCGCCCGCCGAGAAGAAGACCTCGTCGCCCTCGGTGAGGGCGTTGGCGCGGAAGGCGATGAGGCCCTCCACCACCGGCTGCACGTCGTCGACGATGACCTCGGCCTCGCAGGGGGCCGACTCGGAGTCCTCGTCCTCGACGACCAGCGTCACGGTGTAGCGGCCCGAGTCCTCGAAGACATGGCTCGGGTGGTCGAGGCCGAAGCCGCGCTGGGGGAAGAGGTTGTCCCCGAAGTCCCAGGCGTAGGCGATGATGGGCTCGCTGGGATCCCCCGGGGCCGAGCCCGATCCGTCCAGCTCGACGCCCTGCCCCTCGACCGCCCGGTAGGGCCCGCCCGCGTCGCAGGTGGGCGTCACGTCGCCCACGGTGACCTCGAACACATCGAAGTCGACCCCGCCGTTGCCGGCGGTGATGCGCAGCAGGCACTCGTACACGCCGTTGTTCACGTTGGAGTCGAACGGCACCTGCACGAACTCGGGGCCCTCGAAGTCGAACAGGCCGTCGCCGTTCACATCCCAGGCGTACTCCACGATGCCGCCCAGCTCGGCCGGGGCCGTGCTGCCGCTGCCGTCCAGCGTCAGCATGCCGCCCTGCACCACCTGGTAGGGCCCGCCCGCGTCGGCCGTGGGCCGGTCGAGGACGGTGAAGGCGAGCTCGCGCCGCAGCACGCGCTGCCCGCAGGCCTGGGCCTCCACGACCACCGTGTAGTTCCCGGCCTCCCGGAACTCCTGGCCCGGCACCAGGATCTCGCCGTCGCCCTCGCCGAGGACGGCGGGCGGGGCCTCGTTGACGAAGAAGCGCGAGACGAGGCCGCCGACGCAGCCCGCGCCGCCACCGACGGTGATCTCCACCGTGCCCGCGCCGACGCGATCGCCGTTCTGGAACGACTCGGCGTCCGGGCCATCGGTGATGCAGCTCTCCAGGCCGCACCGATAGCCCGTGAGCGTGAGCTGCACGTCCGCGGGCACGGGCTGGCGGTTGGTCGTGAGGCGGATGTCCTGCACGTTGCCGCACGCGTCGCTCAGGCGGACGATGCGGTCCTGCTGGCAGCCGTTGTTCTCGAAGCGCTCCACGGCCGTGGGCATGGGATCGAGGTTGTCGCTGACCTGGTACTCCACCGGCGGGGGCGCCGCGTAGCACTGCTCCAGATCGGGGAAGTTCTCACCGTTCACCACGGGCAGCGGGGGCTGGCGGTCGAGGGTGAAGCGGACGGTGCGCACCGTCTCGCCGCCCGCCGAGCGCGCCACGACGCGGATCTCGCGATCGATGCCATCGAGCAGCTCGAAGGACGGGAGGGAGAAGCGGTCCCCCGTGAGCTCCGGGGCGTTGGCCGCCTGGGGCTGGAAGACCGCGTCGAGCACCGACCGGCCCTCCACCTCGAAGCTGAGGCTGATCTCCTGGCCCGCCGGCTCCGCCAGCCGCAGCTCCACCGGGACGGCGCGCTCGGGTGGCAGCGCCTGCCCGAAGAAGCCACCGCCGATGAAGACCTCCGGCCCGTTGTTGACGCACGAGCCAGCGCCCGGCGAGACGATATCCAGCGCGGGCTGCGCCAGCGCGAGCGCCGGCCATGCCACCAGGACGACGACGAAGCCCAGTCTCGACATCGGTGAGGCCTTCCCCCCGGGAATGGACAGGACCCTCGCCCGCCCGGCTCCCACCGGCTCGGGCGCGGATCGAAACTCTGTGCTCTGCTCTCTCTGCTCTCGCGGCGATCCCGCAACGTCGGGTCGGACGACCCGCCGATTTCCGACCGCCGACGGGAGCGTACCCGGGAGGGCCGGCTGACGTCCACCCCTCCGGCGGGGGGATCAGGGCGCCTCCGGTGGCGCCAGTTCACGCCTCGCGCCACCCATGGCGGGGCGGTTGCGCGCCGCTGGAGCGATTGCGTAGGATCCGCTCGCTCCACCAGGACCGGCCGGGGTGTCGTGCCTGCGGAGAGCGAACTCCGGGGGGATTGCCATGCGCTGGTCGCTGCCAGTTGGGCGGCTCGTCTTTACGCTCTGCGCCGTCGGCCTCGTCGCGTGCGACGATGGTGGGTCGGGTTCCACGCCGCCGGCGGCCGACATGACCGTCGACCGTGGCGGGGGAGGTGGCGCTGGCGGCTCGCCCTTCGACATGGAGGTCGACCAGGGCCCCGACGCCGCCGTGGCCTGCGATCCGGCCTGCGCGGGCAACCAGATCTGCGAGGCGGGCGCCTGCGCAGAGAACCCCGGCGGCTGCGGCGACGACGTCGACTGCATCGGCGCGTCGCGCATCTGCGTCGAGAGCGCCTGCGCCGATGGCTGCGCCGTGCCCGATGACTGCGCCCAGGACGCCGCCGGCCCCCTCTGCGTGGCCGGCCGCTGTGGCCAGTGCCGCGGCGACGACGACTGCCCCGGCGCCTCCACCTGCCGCGATCGCGCCTGCGTCCCCCCGGATCGCTGCACCTCCTCCCTGGAGTGCGGCGGCGCCTTCGTCTGCGACGACGGCGAGTGCACCGGCGGATTCTCCTGCAATGTCGAGGACTTTGCCTGCCCCGACGGCTACGACTGCGGCGACGACGGCCAGTGCCGGCCCCTCGCGGGCGGCCAGAACTGCGAGAGCAGCGACCAGTGCCCGGTGGGCGAGGTCTGCCGCGCCAGCCGCCCCCGGTACTGCGGCGCCTGCCAGACCGACGAGGACTGCCCCGGCGCCCAGACCTGCGAGGCCGGCGCCCAGGGCAACCGCTGCGCCGACGCCGCGGAGTGCGCGGGCGACGACGACTGCGTAGGCAACCGCATCTGCGAGGCCGGCACCTGCACCCAGCCGAGCTGCAACGACGATGACTTCGCGGGCAATGGCACCCAGGAGACCGCCGCTCCCCTCCCCGGCGACCAGGTCTACCGGGGCCTCGTGAGCTGCGAGACGGACTGGTTCCAGGTGAACCTGCCGGCCAACACCGTCGCCACCATCGTCATGCGCCAGCGCGACCGTGAGGCCGACCTGACGCTCGTCGCCTTCGCCAGCAACGGCACCGAGCTCGGCCGCTCGGCCACCAACCGCCTCACCGAGGCCGTCGTGGTGGGGCCCTTCGGCAGCGAGCGCCCGGTGCTCATCGAGGTCTTCCAGGTGGACGCCCTCGCCGTGGCGGCCTACGACCTCGAGATCAGCTTCGCCGAGCGCGGCAGCTTCTGCCCCGACGATCCCTTCGAGGCCGGCGCCGGCGACGACACCGAGGCCAGCGCCCGCTACGTGCGCGGCCCCAACGACGTGGCCTTCGCCCCGGTCGCCGGCCGCGCCTGCCCCGGCGACGCGGACTGGGTCTGCTTCGACCTGCAGAACCGCGAGCGCGTGACCATCAGCGCCCAGGTCAACGGCGGCGGCGCCCTCCTCGGCGAGCTCTTCCGCGACGGCGAGAGCCTGGCCGAGGGCCGCTGGACGAGCGACGAGCGCGAGGACATCGCCAACATCCAGGGCGCCCGCGGCACCTACTGCCTGCGCCTCTCGGCCGAGGGCGACGCCGTGGGCTACAGCCTCGAGCTGCAGGCCGTCAGCCCCGAGGTCCTCACCCTCTGCCGCAGCGCCGAGCCCGTCCGCCTGAGCGCCGATGGCACCGGCACCGACAACGGCCAGCTCGAGGACACCGACGTCATGTCGCCGAGCTGCGCGGCTGCCCGCGCCGACGGCGGCGAGGCCGTCTACACCGTCGACGTGGCCGCCCCCAGCCTGCTCGTGGCCCGCGCCACGGGCCTGGGCCGCGGCACCCTCGGCGACCCCGTCATCAGCCTGCGCGGGAGCTGCGAGTCGGCCAACAGCGAGCTGGCCTGCTCGACGGGCGTGCGCGAGCCCGCCGATCCTGGCCTCGCCAGCCCCAACCCCGCCGAGCTGCGCGCCGCCGTGGAGCCGGGCACCTACACCCTCGTCGTCGATGGCTTCGCCGCCGGTGACCGCCCCGACTTCCGCCTGGACGTCGAGGCCCGCCGGCTCGCGGCCCGCCCCGGCAACGACGGCTGCGATGAGCCCCGCGCCCTCGACTTCGACGCCGCCGGCTCCGCCCGCGTGAGCGTGAACCTCGACCAGGCCCGCGACGACGTGGCCGGCTGCCTCGGCGCCGGCGCCCCCGACGCCACCTTCCTGCTCTCCCTCGACCGGCCCTCCCGCGTTCGGGTCGACGCCGCCGCCCAGGGCGACACCTTCGCCGTCGGCGCCTACCTCGTGGCCCGCTGCGGCGACGCCGTGGCCCCCGTGGCCTGCGGCTTCGGCTTCGACCAGGAGGTCCCCGCGGGCGACTGGATCCTCGTCGTGGACGGCGCCGACGCCAACAGCCGCGGCCGCGTCGAGGTGAGCGTCCAGCGCGACGTCTTCGCCCCGGCCCCGGCCAACGACACCTGCGGCGGGGCCGAGCCCCTGCGGGCCGGCGTTACCATCGAGGCCGACACCCGCGGCGCCGCGGACGACTACGGCCTGGTGGCCGGCAACCGCTGCACCGGCTTCGACAGCCGCGGCGGCGACCTCGCCTACGCCCTCGACCTGCAGGCCGGCGAGCGCGTCTTCGTGCAGGCCGAGCCCATCGGCGGCTGGGACCTCTCGCTCTACGTGGTCACCGACTGCGGCCAGCTCGATCCCACCTGCGTGAGCGGCCACGACGGCGCCCTCACCGAGTCCGTGGTCTTCACGCCCCGGGCCGGCGGCCGCCACTTCGTCGTCGTCGACGGCTCCAACGGCGAGGCCGGCGCCTTCCGCCTGCGCTACGGCCCGGCCGCCTGCGGCCGCGACGCCGACTGCCCGAACGGCGGCCGCTGCGGCCCCGACTTCACCTGCCTGCCCTGAGCATGGCGCGGATCGCCCTCCCCCTCGGCGTCCTGGCGCTGGCCGTCCTCGGCTGGCTCATCCTGTCGCCGGGCGCCGATCGCCCCGACGACGCGAAGACGCCGCAGGCGGGGGCCGCCGCCGGCCACGAACGGGGCCCCGATCCGCTGCCGCCCCTCGAGAGCCGCGACGCCGCCGCCCCGGCCCCCGACGCCCTCGACCTGAAGACGGTGGAGGCCATCGGCCCCCTCGGCCTGGAGGTCCGCTGGCTGGGCGAGCGCCTGCAGCCCGTCGATGGCTGGCAGCCCGTCGACCACCCGCCGCAGAGCTGGAAGAACGCCCAGGGCACGACCCTCACCTACCGCGTCGAGGGCGACCGCGTGGTGGGCGCCCAGGCCGCCTTCAGCCCGACGGCCATGAGCGCCGATCTGGCCGCCCTCTCCCCCTGGCTCGTCGGCAACCAGGACGCCATCCCCGTCCGCCTCGAGGTGTACGACGCCGAGGAGGCCGAGAAGCCGCTGGCGGGCAGCTTCGAGACGGCCCGCGGGGTGACCATCTACTACAAGGCCACCCTGCGCCATGTGGGCGATCCGCCCTATGGTCCCGAACTCTTTGAGCTTTCCCTGCGGCCGTTCCCCGGGACCGGCGCCCCATGACGACGGGCGGGCGGCGCAGGCTGGCGCGGTGGTCGCTCCTGCTGGGCGCCTTCGGGCTGGCCGCGTGTGACGACGCCCCCCGCGCCGCCGTCGCCCTCGACCTGGATGGCCCGCGCGGCGCCGTCGAGGCGCCGGGTCCCTGGACCATCCACGCCTTCACCAGCGACGACCGCCCCGTCACCCTCTGGGCGGCCGTGGACGACGCCCCCCTCGCGGCCCTCGGCACGGGCACCGATCCCGCCGGTGGCGTCTGGGCGCTGCTGCCCGCCGCCCCGCCCGGCGCCGTGATCCGCTACTACGCGGCCGCGGGCGCCCTGCGCGAGCCCGCCGAGGGTGAGCGCCACGTGACCGTCCGGGCCCCCCGGGAGATCGAGCCCCCGACGCCGCCGCCGATGACCTGCTCGCTGGCCTTCCGCTTCCCCGTCGACGGCCTGCAGCTCGCCCAGCGCGACGACGACGCCCCCCAGGCCGGCGTGCAGATCACCGCCCTGCTGCAGACCGACCTGCCCGACGGCGCGCCGGCCCGGCTGGTGGCCGGCGACCGGGGCTACGCCGCGAGCGCGGCCGGGGGACGCCTGGTGTTCGGGGGGATCGACGTGCCCCGCGGCACGCTGGCCCTCGTCGCCGAGGCCACGCCGCGCGGCGGGACGCCCTGCCGGGCCGAGGTCACGGTGCGGCGCTGATCGCCTGGCGGATCTGGGCCTTGAACGCGGCGAGGGTGGGCAGCGCGACCTGGGTCGCCTCGGGCGCCTTGAGCTCGGCCAGGGCGCCATCCTCGATGCGGGCCAGGGCCAGGCCCTCCAGCTCGTGGCGGACGACGGGCTCGGGGGCCTGCCGGTCCACGGCGTACTTCCCCTGGGCCATGCCCACCACGTAGTGCAGGTCCTTGGCGGTGTCGCGGGTGAGGAAGAGCACCACCTCCTCGCCCTTCGCCATGCGCGCGTTGCCGACGATGGACTGGGTGATGCCGTCGACGGTGCCGCCGAGCTGGCGGATGCGGATGCGCGTCTCCCCCTGGCCCTTGACCCGGTCCTTCACCTCGACGGTGGTCACCGTGTAGATGCGGGTGCGGGTCTCGTTCCAGGCCGTCGACTGCTCGACGACGGTGCCGTGGACGATGACGTCGGCCTTGCGGCTGATCTCGTCGAGGGAGAGGGACTGCACGATGGTGGCCGACGCGGTGCCGGCGGCGAGCAGGAGAGCGAGGCCCAGGGGGCCGAGAACGCGGGCGATGGTCATGATCACCTCCGGCGGCCAGGGACGGCGCGGGCCGCCTGGGATTCACTGTGTAGCCGACTGCGGGTGCGCCGCACCAGCAGCCCGGCGAAGAGTAGCAGGAACGCGGCCCCGGACGGCGCGCGACCGGGCGCGGACTGGCAGCCCTCGTCCGCCGGGGCGCCCCGGGCGATGATCACGGTGCCCGGGCCGCCGTCGGGCTGAGCCACGGCGGCGTCGGGGCGCGGAGCACCGCCGGCCCCGCCCGCGCCGCCACCGAAGCCACCGGCCCCGCCGGCGCCGCCGCCCATGCCGCCCGCGCCGCCGCCCATGCCGCCCGCGCCGCCCATGCCGCCCGCGCCGCCGCCGGCGCCGCCCATGCCGCCTGCGCCACCGCCCATGCCCCCGCGCCCGCCCATGCCGCCACGCCGCCCGCGCCCCCGCCGGCCCCGCCCGCGCCCCCGCCACCGGGGAAGCAGATGGGCCCGTTGCCCGTGAACCGGCACATGAAGCCGTCCGGGCAGGGCGTGTTCGACGGGCAGGCGACGGAGCAGACGCCCTCGCCGTTGGTCAGCGCGCAGAGCGCCGAGGCGCACTCGAAGCGATCCGCGCAGGGCTCGCCGAGCTGGCCCATGCCGGGGGAGCAGCCCCCGAGGCCGCCGGCCAGCTCGAGGCAGGCCCGGTCATCGGGGCAGTCGTTGGCCGCCGGATCGCAGGCGCGGGTGCAGCGGTCGGCGCCGCCCAGGCAGATGAGCCCGGCCCGGCAGCGCGTCCGGACGCCGTCACAGGCCCCGCCGTCCGCCACGTTGCCCGTGGGGTAGCAGATGCCGTCCAGATCGGGGTCGTCGACGGCGAAGCACTCCGCCCCGCCGGGGCAGGCCGGCCGGGCCGGGTTGCAGGCCGCCGAGCAGACGTTGAAGTCGTCGGCGAGGGGCAGGCAGAGCTGGGACTGGCACTCGAAGCTGCTGTTGCAGGCCTCGCCGAACGCCGCGCTGCCGGGCGCCGTGCAGGCGGCCGCGTCGGGCGTGGGCACGCACTGCTGGTTGCCCGGGCACTGGCCGGCCCCGAAGCAGTAGTCCCCCGCCCCGAAGTCGCCCTGGCCCCGATCCGAGCAGACCCGCGCCTCGGGCGCGCACGTCGTCCCGCCGCCCTGCAGCTCGAAGCAGGCCGTGTGGGCGGGGCAGTCCGCCGCGCCGTTGCAGGGCTGGCCGCAGAACGAGCGCCCCGGCTCCAGGCCCAGGCACAGGCCGCCGTTGGCGCAGTCGGCGTTGCCGTCGCACTGGTCGCAGACCACGCCCTCGCCGCCGTTGCCGTACAGGTAGCGCAGGCCCCGCTCGTCGTCGGGATCGAGGTCCGCGAGGCCGTCGTCATCCCCCGTCCAGTACATCGTGGCCGTGCGGTAGAAGCTGTGGCCCAGGCCGATGGCGTGGCCCACCTCGTGGGTGGCGATGCCCTGCACGTCCGCCAGGCCGGGCTGGGGTCGCGTCGTCCACTGGAAGTCCTGGGCGTTGAGCTGGATCTCGGCGCCGCTGATCACCCCGCCGCGCCGGCTGGTGAAGGTGATGCCGGCCGTCGTGTCGCCGAACTCCGGATCCCAGTTGGGCTGGAAGGCGATGGTGATGTCGCCGCCCTGGGCCACCTCGCGCATGGCCAGCGAGGAGCCGCGCACGGCCGTCCAGACGCCGAACGCCCCGCGGACGGCCGTCTCGATGGAGCCATCCCGGACCTCGGGCAGCATCCGGCCCAGGCTGAAGGTGGGGTTGCGCGTCCACTTCGTCTTGTCGCCGTCGAGGGTGGCGAAGCCGAAGGCGAGGGCAGGCGCGAGGGCGACGCCCAGCAGCACGGCGAGGCCGGCCATTCGCTGAGCGCGCTGTCGGAGACTCTGGTTCACGGCCCCTCCCGGGTGCAGGCCTGGGCCTTCTAGACGAGCACCCCCCCAGGAATCAAGGCGCCCGCGCCCAGGCGCGAACGTGGACGCTGGGGACCACCTGATCTACGTTCCGGCCAGGAGGTCGCCATGCCGGCAACACGACGACGCGCGGGGCTCGTGCTCCTCGCCCTGGCGCTCACGGCGTGCGGCGCCAGCAGCGGCGCGAAGCCGCCCGGCCCGCCCCCGCTGGTGCCCGCCATCGCGGCCCCGCCGGGCCCGTTCACCCACGATCCCGCGCCGGCCCCCGCCGTGCTCATCCACGGGGCCACGCTGCTGACGGGCAGCCACCTCGTCCCCCGCATCGAGCGCGGCTGGCTGCGCCTGCGCGACGGCCTCATCACCGACATCGGCGCGGGCGACCCGCCCGCCGCGGCCGAGGGCGAGGAGGTCGTCGACGCCACCGGCCGGTTCGTGACGCCCGGCCTCATCGACACCCACAGCCACCTCGGCGTGTACCCCCAGCCCGGCGTCGCGGCCCACAGCGACGGGAACGAGGCCACCAGCCCCGTGACCGCGGGCCTGAAGGTGGCCGAGAGCTTCTGGCCCCAGGACCCGGCCATCCAGCGCGCCGTCCGCGGCGGCGTCACCACCATCCAGGTGCTCCCCGGCAGCGCCAACCTGATGGGCGGCCGCTCCGTCGTCTTGAAGCTGCACCCGGCCCGCGAGGTGGAGGCCATGCGCTTCCCCGGCGCCCCCGAGGGCCTGAAGATGGCCTGCGGCGAGAACCCCAAGCGCGTCTACGGCGACCGCCGCAGCCTGCCCTCGACCCGCATGGGCAGCCTGGCCGCCATGCGCGAGCGCTTCATCGCCGCGCGCCGCTACCGCCAGCGCTGGGCGGCCTGGCGCGCGAAGTTCAGCGACGAGGCCGCGGCCACGGAGCCCCCGCCCGACCGCGACCTCACCCTGGAGACCCTGGCCGACGTGCTCGATGGCAAGATCCTGGTGCACATCCACTGCTACCGGGCCGACGAGATGCTCCAGCAGCTCCGCCTGGCGGCCGAGTTCGGCTACCGCGTCCGCTCGTTCCACCACGCCGTCGAGGCCTACAAGATCCGCGACGTCCTGCGCGCCCAGGACGTGTCGGTGAGCACCTGGGCCGACTGGTACGGCTTCAAGATCGAGGCGGACGACGCCATCGAGGAGAACCTGGCGCTCCTCGCCGAGGCGGGCGTCCGCGGCATCCTGCACACCGACAGCCCCCTGGGCATCCAGCGCATGAACCAGGAGGCCGCCAAGGCCTTCTTCGCCGGCACCCAGGCGGGCGTGACCGTCTCCGAGGCGGAGGCCATCCGCTGGCTGACGGCCAACCCCGCGTGGGCCCTGGGCATCGAGGCGCGCACCGGCACCCTGGAGGCCGGCAAGATGGCCGACGTCGTGATCTGGGATCACCACCCGCTCAGCGTCTACGCCCGCGCGACCCGGGTCTACATCGACGGCCGCCTGCGCCACGACGCCGACGCGCCGGGCCCGGCCTGGAGCGACTTCGAGGTGGGCCGATGAGCGCGCTCTCCCTCCTGAGCATCCTCGTCCTGCAGGGCGGCACCGTGCACACCGCCGACGGTCCCCCGCTCGAGGGGGCGTCCATCCTGGTGGTCGACGGCCGCATCCAGGCCGTCGGCGAGGTGGCCGTCCCGCCCGGGGCCGAGGTCATCGACGCCCGCGGCCTCGTCATCACCCCCGGCCTCATCGAGAGCCACACGCGCCTGGGCCTCGTCGAGATCGACATGGTCGACGCCACCCGCGACCACGACGCGGCCGGCCCCGACCCCGTGCGCGCCGCCTTCCGCGCCGTGGACGCCCTCAACCCCGACTCCGACGTCATCCCCGTCCAGCGCGCCCGCGGCCTGACCACCGCCATCGCCTGGCCCACCGGCGGCCTCGTCTCGGGGCAGGGCGTGGCGTTCGACCTGGACGGCGGCCCGCCCGTCAGCGCCCGGGTCGGCATGGTCGTGGCCCTCGGCGGCCGCGGCGACGGCTCGCGCGGCGAGTCCCTGGAGCGCCTCCGCGAGCTGCTGGCCGACGCCCGGGCGTGGCGGGGCAGCGAGGCGGCCTACGACCGCAACCAGCTCCGCACCCTGTCCGCCTCCCGCGCCGACCTGGCCGCCCTCGTGCCCGTCCTCGACGGGAAGCTGCCCCTCGTCGTCCACGCCGATCGCCGCTCCGACATCCGCGCCACCCTGGCCCTCGCGGCGGAGGAGAAGGTCCGCGTCATCCTCGCCGGCGCCGCCGAGAGCTGGCTGGACGCCCCGGCCATCGCCCAGGCGGGCGTCCCCGTCATCGTCGATCCCATCGACAACCTGCCGTCGACGTTCGACCGCACCCGCGTCCGCGACGACCTGGCCACCCGCCTCGCCGCGGCCGGCGTCACCGTCATCCTGAGCACCTTCGAGACGCACCGGGCCCGCACCCTGCGGCAGGCCGCCGGCAACGCCGTCCGCGCCGGCCTCGACCCGGCCCTCGCCCTGCGGGCCATCACCCGCAACCCTGCAGAAGTCTTTGGCTTTTCCGACCGCGGTCGCATCGCCCCGGGCCAGGTCGCCCACCTCGTCGCCTGGACGGGCGACCCCTTCGAGCTGGCCTCCGCCGCGCGCTACGTCATCATCAACGGCCGGGTCCAGCCCACCGAGCACCGCCAGCGCCAGCTCTTCGACCGCTACCGGCGCCTGCCCGGCCCCACGACGCCCTGACGCGGCGGCCGTCCAGACGCGGAATGACGTGCTGCGTCATCCTGCCCTTAACGTCCGGCGGACGATTCTGCTATAAGCTCCCCCGACTGAGATCTTCGCCACTGGCGGCACGCCGCCGCCCAGAGTGAACGCAAGGAGCAGCGCGTCATGAGCGAGTTCGTGCCGGGCCTCGCCGGCGTGGTCGCCGCCCGATCGGCCATCAGCTTCATCAATGGCACCGAGGGTGTCCTCCGCTACCGCGGCATCCGCATCGAGGATCTCGCCGCCAAGAGCACCTTCGAGGAGGTGGTCTACCTGCTCATCGAGGGCGCCCTGCCGACCCGCACCCAGCTCGCCGCCTTCGACGCGGAGCTGCGGGCCCTGCGCGGCGTGCCCGAGGGCATCTTCGCGCTGCTGCGGGCCCTGCCCACCGAGACGCACCCGATGGTGGCCCTGCAGGCCGCCGCCGCCGCGATGGGGGGCTTCTACCCGCACTTCGACGTCTCCAGCCGCGCGGGCAACCGCGAGGCGGCGCTGCGGCTGACGGCCTGCCTGCCGGGCATCGTCGCCGGCTTCGACCGCATCCGCCGCGGCCTCGAGCCCCTGGCCTCCAAGCCCGAGCTGAGCCACGCCGCCGACTTCCTGTGGCTGCTCAACGGCGAGGTGCCCGACGCCCAGGAGACCCGCATCCTGGATCTCTGCCTCGTGCTGCACGCCGAGCATGGCTTCAACGCCAGCACCTTCACCGGCCGCGTCGTGGCCTCGGCCCTCGCCAACCCCTACGCGGTGGTCTCGGCGGCGGTCGGCACCCTCTCGGGCCCCCTGCACGGCGGCGCGAACGAGGAGGTGCTCAACATGCTGCGCACCATCGACGCCGTCGCAGACGTGCCGGCCTTCCTGCAGGGCCGCATCGACAACAAGCAGAAGATCATGGGCCTGGGCCACCGGGTCTACAAGGTCAAGGATCCCCGCGCCGGCGTCCTCCAGGAGCTGGCCGTGGCGCTGTTCGAGGACAAGGGCTCCACGCCCCTGTACGACATCGCCTACGCCCTGGAGCAGGAGGCCAGGGTGAAGCTCGGCGGCAAGGGCATCTACCCCAACGTCGACTTCTACAGCGGCCTCGTCTACGACAAGCTCGGCTTCGCCACCGACCTCTTCACCCCGATCTTCGCGGTCTCGCGGGTCTCGGGCTGGACGGCGCACTGGCTCGAGCAGCTCGAGGACAACCGCATCTACCGCCCGACCCAGCAGTACGTCGGCGCCATGGACGCCCCGTACACCGACATCGACAGCCGCGGCGCCTGATCCCGGTGAGCCGAGCACGCGCAACAATCGACTTGTCGCGCGGAATCAGCTAGATCCAGATCAGGGACCCGTCCCGGGTCACAGACGATCGGGTAGGACCGGTGGATCGCTTCACCTTCTTTGCCGAGTTGCCGCGCGTCGAGCCCGGCAGCGCGGTCTTCACGTCGGCCTACCTGACCCAGGTCCCCGTCAAGCCGACTGAAGTCCTGCTGGAGATCGGCGCGGCCTCCGGTGACCGGGCCACCTGGATCGCCCGCTCGCGCGGGTGCCGGGTGGTGGCGGTCGACCAGGATCCCCGCTTCCTGCCGTGGACGCGCCGGCGCGCCGAGGAGGGCGGGGCCTCGCGCCTCGTCCTGCCCGTCGCCGCCGACTACGCCCGCCTCCCCTTCCCCGACCAGACGTTCCGCGCCATCTACGCCGAGGGCGCGGCCATGGGCCTCGGGCTCAAGGCCGCCCTCGCCGCGTGGCGCCGGCTGGTCATCCCGGAGGGGCACCTCTGCCTGACCTACCCGGGCGTGGTGAACAAGGACGCCCCGGCCGAGGTGCGCGGGCCCCTGGAGCGCCGCATGGCGGAGCCCCTGGGCATGCTGCCCGACTACCACAAGATCATCCGGGCCAGCGGCTTCGAGCTGCAGCACCAGGTGCCCCTGCCGGTCGAGCTCTGGGAGGCCTACTACTCCGACGTCGTCCGCCACTCCTGGGCCCTCATCGCCTCGGGGCGCGCGACGGATCAGACGCGGATCGTGCGCGACCTGCTCGCCGAGGCCCGCTGGTTTCGCCAGGTCGGCCGCGGGCGCATCTTCCTCCAGGCCATGGTCCTGCGCCGCACGCGCTGACCCCTGGATCTCCTCTCGCCGTTCCGGGCAAGCTGCGGGCCTGCGGCCCCCGAGGTGCAACCATGCGCAACAATTCGATTTTCTTCGTGGCCCTCGCGGCCGTCGTCGGGCTCGGCGCCTGCGATGACGGCGGCGGCACCGACCAGCAGGTCACCCTGCAGCCCGAGGCGGGCATCCGCGACGCCTTCGTCGAGACCGACGGGGGTCGCCCCGACGCCCGCCCCGACACCGGCGCCGGCGGCGAGGGGGGCATGGGCGGCGTCGGCGGCATGGGCGGCGAAGGGGGCCAGGGCGGCGCCGGCGGCGGCATCCGCATGCTGGCCACCTGCGACGACATCTGCGCGGTCTACGCCGACTGCGGCGTCGAAGCGGCCACGTTCCCGGGCGGCGCCGCCGAGTGCCGCGCCCGCTGCGCCGAGGCCCAGGCCTCCGACCGCTTCAACGACTACCTCACCTGCATGCAGATCACGCGCTGCGAGGACCTCGCCCGCTGCGCGATCCCCGAGCGGCCCCTGCCCGCCTGCGCCGACGTCTGCACCGCCCTGGCGGCCTGCGACCCCGCGCCCCGGCTGCCGGCCGGCCTCCCCGGGATCGCCGCCTGCGCCGACGCCTGCGCCGACGGCTCCCTCGCCCGCGTCGTGTCGAGCTGCGGCGCCGACGCCGTGGATGGCCAGTGCGACGCCGCCGGCTTCGACGCCTGCGTGCTCCAGGCCCGTGGTGGGGCCTGCGCCCTCGAGTGCACCACCCGCGCCGGCTGCGATCCCGCCGTGGACGCCACCACCTGCACCCTGGAGTGCCTGGCGGCCGTGGCCCCCGAGGATCCCATCGCCGCCCGCCGCGTCGACCAGGCCCGCGCCTGCGTCCGCAACGCCGCCGACTGCGACGAGCTGGCCGCCTGCGACGCCCGCCGCCAGCGCCCCATCGTGGGCGAGCACACCATCGAGGAGCTCTGCGCGGCCAACGCCGTCTGCGGCTTCCTGTCGGTCGAGGGCTGCGCCGACGTGGCCGCCGAGCTGCTGCCGCGCCTGGCCGACGGCGCCATCGACTGCTTCACCGAGCACTTCACCGACCAGTGCGGCGAGGCCCCCTACGCCTGCTTCGACCCGGCCCCGGCGCCCGAGGGCGGCTGCGAGGAGCACTGCCTGGTCAGCGACCTCTGCGGCCTGCTGCCCGACGACCAGTCCGAGTTCGACTGCCTGGAGATCTGCCAGGGCGCCCTGGCCTCGGGGGATCCCACGGCCATCGATCCCTACCTGCCTTTCTTCGAGTGCGCGTTCCTCGGCACGTGCGACGACATCTCGAGCTGCCAGCTCGACGCCGACTTCCAGGCCTCCTGCCAGGCCATGTGCACCGCCCAGATCGAGTGCGGCAGCCCCGGGGCGGCCGAGTGCTTCGACGAGTGCCTGGCCCGGCCGGCGACGCGCCGCATGAAGGCCGAGCGCGCCTGCATCGCCGTCGCCGATGGCTGCGAGAACGTCAACCTCTGCCTGGCCCCCTCGCCGCCGGACTGCGCCGCCCTCTGCGAGCCCCTGGACGACTGCCGCCTCACCGATCGGCGCTGCCCGATCTCCTGTGATGACGCGGACTTCGCCGATCCGGCCGGCTTCCTGCCCCTGCTCTCCTGCGTGAACAGCACCGCCCGCTGCGGCGACCGCGGCGTCTGCGTCGGGGGGGACACCGGCGGCGGCGACCTCTGCCTCGCGTGGTGCCAGGCCCGCGTCGGCTGCGCCCAGAACCCGGCGCAGACGATGACCGAGTGCGTGCTCGAGTGCGGGCGCGGCGAGGTGGGCGGCCAGCGCGGCCTCGTGCTCGCCTCCGCCGCCGAGTGCCTGCTGGCCATCGGCGCCGGCGGGGCCTGCCCCGATCTGCGAGCCTGCATCGACGACGCCGACTTCCACGGCTTCTGCCCGGCGTACTGCGCCGACCTCGCCCGCTGCCGCCTGGAGGACGACGTCGTCGCCTGCGAGGCGGCCTGCCGCGGCGCCGAGGATGACGCCGGCTTCTTCGCCGAGGCGGCCTGCGCCCTGAACGCCGAGCGCCGCGGCGAGAGCTGCGAGGCCATCGCCACCTGCGTCGGCGCCGAGCTGCCCCCCATCCCCCGCGGCTGCCGGCAGGTCTGCGAGGCCGAGGCCCGCTGCGACGACGGCGTGGACGCCTTCCTCTGCGGGCTCGACTGCGACCCGGCCCGCGAGGGGCTCGACATCGAGGCGGGCTGCGCCCACTTCGCGCCGTGCGACCAGCTCGGCCGCTGCGCCGACCCGCCCCTGGAGGTGCCGCGCGGCTGCGCCGCGGCCTGCGGCGTCATCGCCGGCTGCGGCGGCCTCGTGGGCCCCGACGGCACCTTCGAGGACTTCGACCACTGCACCGCCGAGTGCGCCGGCGCCTCCATCCTCCTGGGCGCGGGCTTCCCGGCGCGGCTCCAGGCCTGCGCCGAGGACGCGGCCTGCGACGCCGACGAGGTGATCGCCTGCTTCATGGTGCCCGAGGACGTCTGCGAGGCTGGCCAGGAGGCCGTCACCGCCTGCGGCCTCGACCAGTCCCCCATCCCCGGCTTCCCGCCGCTGGTGGCCGACTACCTGGGGGACTGCCAGCGGCTCCAGATGCAGGATCCCGCCGCGGCCCTCGCCCAGGTGCAGTGCCTGGAGGCCGCCGCCCAGCGCGCCGCGGGCGGCGATCCCCTCGCCTGCTTCGACGCCTTCGCCTGCGGCGTCGGGGGCTTCTGATGCCCGGCCTGCTCGCCCCGGTCGTCCTGGCGCTGCCGGGCATCTTCGGCGTGGAGCTGGGGCAGGACGCCGCCCAGGTGCAGGCGGCCTTCGCCCCGGTGGTGGAGGGCAAGGGCGCCTTCAGCGAGATCTCCGATCCCGCGGGCGTGCGCCTCGACTATCGCTGCGCCGCCGAGACCCGCTGCTTCGGGCTGCCCGCGGACGCCACCTTCCGGTTCGTCGACGGGAAGCTGGTGATGGCCGAGCTGCTCTTCTCGGCGGCCGCGGCCCCGCCGGGCAAGACGGCGGCCCAGGTGCTCGAGGCGGCCTTCCAGGGTCGGCCGGTGGCGGCGAAGGCCGAGGCCGTCGGCCGGGTCACCCGCTACGTCGTCGACGCGGCCGCCACCCTGGCCTGGACGCAGGACGGGTCCGACGCCCGGGTCGTCCTGGCCCTCGACGCCGCCGCCCCCGTGCCCCGGGCCGAGGCCGCCTCGGCGGGCGCCCCGGCCGGCGCCCTCGACACCATCCCCGGCGCCCGCGCCTGGCAGCGCGGCCACGCGGCCGTGGCCGAGCGCCGCTTCGATGACGCGGTGAAGGCCTTCGACGCCGTCGTCGGCGCGAAGGACGCGCCGGTGCTGCTGGGCGAGCCCGCCCGGCTGCTCCTGGCCATGAGCCTGGCCGCCCGCGCCAGCGCCGCGGGGCCCTCCCCGGCCGCGCTGGCCGACGTCGCCCGGGCGCGCGCCCTGGCCCCCGATCTCGCTGATGATCTGGATGATCTCCGCCGGCGGCTCACGCCGGCGGCGGATCAATGACCTCGGAGAAGTCCACGGCCCCCAGCCGCGCCTCCGCCAGGATGAGCCCGCTCACCACCGACCGCCGGAACGTGGCCCCCCGCAGGTCGGCCCGCCGCAGATCCGTCTCCATGAGCACGGCGCCGTCGAAGATGACCTGACGCAGATCGCAGGCCCGCATCCGGGCCCGGGAGAGGTCGGCCTCGCGGCACGTCGCCAGCTTGAGGTCGCAGCGCTCCAGCGAGACGCCCTCCAGGCAGCCGCGGGTGAAGATGGCCCCCCGCAGATCCGCCGCCTTCGCCTCCAGGAACCGCAGGTTCGCGCCCGTGAGGTCGATGCCCCAGAGCAGCGCCCGCTCCACCACCGCGGCCTCGGCCACCATGGCGGGCGCGATGCAGCCGCGCATGTCGGTGCCCCGCAGCTCGGCCATGGAGAGCTCGGCCGCGGCCAGCGTGGCCCCGCAGAGGCGGGTGTCCTCCAGGATGGCCCCGACGAGCCGGGCGGCGGTCAGATCGGCCAGCCGCAGGTCGGTGGCCACGAAGCGCGCGCGCACGAGATCGCACCCGCGCAGGCGAGCGCCCCGCATGGAGACGCCTGACAGGTCGATGCCCGTGAGCACCGTCCCGCTCAGGTCGGCCCCGTCCAGGTGACCCTCCCACGCGAGGGCCGCTCGCACGTCGGCGGCGGTCCGTAATCGCCGCTCGACGACCCCGCCCCACCCTGGCTCTGCAGTCCGCATGACGTACCTCCAACCCCGAACCGAACATAGCAAACAGCGATGGGAAGATCCACCCGGACCGCAGTTTTCTTCCAGGTGTGGAAGAGTCCTACCTGCTCGTGCCGTGATTTTGGCCTTTGCAGGCCGACGCTCTGCGCTACTATGGCCGCTTGAAGCCGGGCTGGAGGCGCATGATGCTCTATCACGTTCGTCCGCTTGCACTCGATGACCTGCTCGCCGTGCGCTCGGGCGCCATCGTCGCGCTGACCCCGGACTCGCCCGATGTCATCGAGGCGGAGCTGGCTTCCTCGGATGTTCCCCTGGTGCCTGCCCCCACGTTGATGATGGATGGCAGCCCCCTGCGCTCCCTGGTGGCCGCCGATCCGGCCGCCACGGCCCAGCAGCTCGTCGGGGGCACCGTCTGGTTCGACGGGGCGGATGGCCGCTGGACGCTCATCGGGGTCTCCCCCCGCAGCGGGTGGCAGGTCCTGGATGCCATGGACTGCCTCGACACGGCCGACCTCGTGGGTCGCCAGCCCTCCGCCACGGGCTGGGTGGAGGTCATGGTCGCCCCCATCGCGGGCTTCTGGGTCATCCTGCAGGCCGACGCCAGCGGTGAGGAGGAGCTCGTCCTGCTCGACACCGGCGACGGCATCCTGTGGGGCCAGCAGTGGATGGCCTGGCGGGCGGCCCTGCGCTACCTCAAGACGCCGCCGGCGCCCTGAGCAGCGCCTTCTGCACCTTGCCCGTGGGGTTGCGGGGCAAGGCGTCCACGAACACCCAGCGGCGCGGCACCTTGGGGCCGGCCAGCAGGCCCCGGGCGAACGCCTCCAGCGTCGCGGCCTCGACGGGCGCGCGCACGACCACGAAGGCCACCAGGCGCTCGCCCCAGTCCGGATCCGGCGCCCCGATCACCGCCACCTCCACCACGTCCGGGTGCTGGCCGATGGCGTCCTCGATCTCGGCCGGGTACAGGTTCACGCCGCCCGACACCACCATGTCCCGCGCGCGCCCGGCCAGGTACAGGTAGCCGTCCGCGTCGAGGCGGCCCAGGTCCTCGACCCCCACCCGCGCCGTCGCCGCCGGCCGGCCCAGGTAGCCCCCGAAGCCCTGGCTCGTCTCGACCACCACCTGGCCCACGGCCCCGGTGGGCAGGATGGCGCCGGCGTCGTCCACCACCTGCAGGCCGAGCCCGGCGAGGGGCCGCCCCACCGTCCCCGGCCGCGCCTGCATCTCGAAGCCATCGCAGACGGTCACCCAGCCCAGCTCCGTCGCGCCGTAGAAGTCGAAGATCCGGCCCGGCCCGAGCCGCTCGATGGCCGCCGCCCGCAGGGCCTCCGGGAAGGGCGCCGCCCCCGCGATGACGGCCCGCAGCGCCGGCAGCGCGGGCAGCGGGGTGGCCAGCAGGCGCTGCAGCAGCGTCGGCACCAGGAAGACGCTCTGGATGTCGGCCTCCGCGAGCCGGCGAGCCAGCCGCGCCGCGTCGGGGTCGGCCTCGAGCCAGACGGTGCCGCCGAGGCCCGCCACCAGCACCAGGAACGCCTGGCCCGCGCTGTGGTACAGCCGGCCTACCAGCAGGTGGCGCTCGCCATGGCGCAGGGGCAGCCGGTCCAGGATGCGCACCAGTTCGCCGGCGCCCAGCCGGCCGAAGGAGCGCACCGCGCCCTTGGGGGTGCCCGTGGTGCCCGACGTGAACACCACGCTGGCCCCCGCCCGGGCCGCCCGCGGCCACAGGCCCCGGCGCCGGGGTCGCCCGCTGGGCAGGGCCTCCGGGGCGAGCACCGGCACCGCCACCCCCGCCACCGCGGCCTGGGCCCGGGCCGAGGCGACGATCAGCGCCGGCCGCGCCGTCGCGATCATCTGGGCCACCTCGGCCGCGGTGCTGTCGTAGCTGCCGTGCACCGCGCGCGCGCCGAGCCGCATCAGCGCGAACCAGAGCAGCGGGTACTCGACGCGATTCTCCAGCAAGATCAGGACGTTGTCCCCTGCGCGCAGGCCGCGTTCCCGGGCCAGGCCGGCGGCCAGCGCCTCGACGCGCGCGGCCGCCTCGGCCCAGGTGACCGCCTGCCGCTCGTCCACCCAGGCCAGGCGGTCGGGGGTGAGCGCGGCGTTGAACGCCGGCAGGCTCTCGACAGGCGCGCGGGCCAGGCCGGGCAGCCGCGCCCAGCCCGCCGGCCGCGCCGCCCGCCACAGCTCGTTGCGCCAGGCCACGCGGGCGAGGCGGGCCAGCCGCGCCGGCGGCGGGTCGCGGCGCAGGGCCGCCCAGGTCTGCGACCAGCTCGGGGTGTCCATGGCCGCAGCGTACACCGGCCTCGCCGCGCCTTCACCGGTGGGTTGACGCCGGGGGCCCAGGCGAGCTTGATTCCCCGTGTCGTCGAGGAGGACCCATGAAGCCGAGCGCCATCTTCCGGCCCGACCTGCTGCAGGGGCAGGTGATCATCGTGACCGGGGGCGGCAGCGGCATCGGCCGCGCCATCGCCGCCGAGTGCGGCGCCCTGGGCGCCACCATCGCCATCGGCGCCCGCGGCCAGGAGCGGCTGGACGAGGCCGCCGAGGCCCTGCGCGCCGGCGGCGCCGAGGTCCACGCCGCGCCGCTGGACATCCGCGACGAGGCCGCCTGCGCCGCGTTCGTCGATGACGTGGTGGCCCGCTATGGCCGGGTGGACGTGCTGGTGAACAACGCCGGCGGCCAGTTCCCCTCGCCCGCCATCCAGATCCGGCCCAAGGGCTGGCGCGCCGTCGTCGACACGAACCTCAACGGCACCTGGTGGATGAGCCAGGCGGCCGGGCAGCACATGCTCAAGGCGAAGCGCGGCCGCATCATCAACATCGTCGCCAACATGTGGCGCGGCTTCCCCGGCATGGCCCACACCGGCGCCGCGCGCGCCGCCGTCGTGAACCTGACGCGGACGCTGGCCCTGGAGTGGGCCCGCAGCGGCGTCCTCGTCAACGCCGTGGCCCCGGGCGTCATCCGCTCGTCCGGCCTGGAGACCTACCCCGAGGCCATCCGCAGCCAGATCGAGACGGAGGTGCCGAAGCACATCCCGCTGCGGCGCCTGGGCGACGTGGACGACGTGGCGTGGGCGGTGGCCTACCTGGCCAGCCCCGCGGGCGACTACATCACGGGCGAGACCCTCTGCGTGGACGGCGGCCAGGCCCACTGGGGCGTCGTCTTCCCCATCTGATCCGCCGGCGTCCCGGCAGGAGGCGAGCATGGCCACCATCGGCGTGGTGTTGAGCGGCTGCGGCGTCTACGACGGCGCCGAGATCCACGAGGCGGTCCTGACGATGCTGGCCATCGACGAGGCCGGCCACGACGCGCTGCTGATGGCGCCCCGCGGGCCCCAGCGGCACGTCATCGATCACGCGACGGGCCAGCCCGCCGACGAGGCGCGCGACGTCTTCGCGGAGTCGGCCCGCATCGCGCGCGGCAAGCTGCGCGACCTGGCGACGGTGCAGGCCGCCGAGCTGGACGCCCTGGTCTTCCCGGGGGGCTTCGGCGTGGCCAAGAACCTGTGCGACTTCGCCGTCGCCGGCGCGGACGCCCGCCCCCTGCCCGCCGTGGCCGCCCTCGTCGGCGCGGTGCAGGCGGCGGGCAAGCCCATCGGCTTCGCCTGCATCAGCCCGGCCCTCGCCGCGGCCATCTTCCGGGAGGCCGGCGTGCCCGGCGTGCTGCTGACGGTGGGCGACGCCGACGACGAGGCCGCGGTGACCATGCGCGCCATGGGCGCGGAGGTGGTGGCCTGCCCGGTGCGCGAGGTGCGCGTCGACCGGGCCCGCAAGGTGGTCTCCACGCCGGCCTACATGACCGCGGCGCGCATCACCGAGGTGCGCGACGGCGTGAAGGCCATGGTGGATGAAGTCCTCGCGCTGATGCCCTGAGCGAGACGCCGGGGCCTCCCGCGGTGTCCTGTTGGGCAGGGAGGAAGCATGCAGACTCGATGGTGGTTGCTGGGGCTCTTGCTGGTGGCCTGCGACGACGCAGGCGCGCCGCCAGCGGACCCGTTCCGCTGCGGCGACGACACGGCCTGCGCGGCCGGATATCGCTGTGATTCCGATACGTTGACGTGCGTCCTCGTCGATGACGACGTGGGCGTGGTGCCGCCACCGGTGCAGCCGGACGTCGAGCCACCCCGGCCGACGCCGGAGGACGCCGGCGCCGACGCCGCCCCGCCCGGGGTGGACGCGGGCCCCGCCGACGCCGGCCCTGCCGACGCCGCGCCGGCCGACGCGGCCCCCGCCGACGCCGCCGTGGACGCCGCCCCGCCCGCCTGCCAGAGCCCCGCCGATCCCGTCGAGGCCCCCGCCGCCGACCTGGCGGACCTGGCCGTCGGGCGCACCCTGGTGGTCGGCGGCCCCGTCACCCCGAGCGCCTTCCGGGTGGGCGACGTGGACGGCGACGGGACCCCCGAGCTGCTGCTCGCCCGCGGCGGCCGCGCCGAGGCCCTGGGCCTCGACGGCCAGGCCCGCTGGGCCAGCCCGCTGCTGGACGTCAACCAGATCGTCGCCCTGACCGACCTCGACGGCGACGGCCGCCGCGAGGTCGTCGTCCAGGCCAGCCGGTCGGTGCACGTGCTCGACGGCCTCACCGGCGCCGTCCTCTGGTCGCTGCCGGACCGCCCGTTCGGCCCCGACCTGCCGCCCATCGAGCTGGTCCTGCGCCTGATCGTCACCGACGCCACCGGCGACGACCTGCCCGACCTCTACCTCACCGACTCCGGCTGCAGCGGCGGCGGCGAGGGCTACGGCGTCCTCTTCTCCTTCGCGGGGGGCGCCGCGGCGGGCGAGGCCGTCGCCACCATCACCGGCCCGCGCCGCGGCGGCCGCTGCGCGCGCTGGCAGACCCTCGGCGACGTCGACGGCGACGGCCAGCCCGAGCTGCTGCGGCCCGACGCCGTGAGCATCGACGCCTTCGATCCGCGCACGGGCCTGCGAACGCTCTGCGGCCCCATCCCCGACACGCTGGGCGACACCAACCTGCCCCACTTCGGCTTCGACCACGATCCGGCCACGCCCGCCCGCGATCTGGCCGTCTTCGACCGCGACCGCCTGCTGCGCCTGAGCCCCGGACCGGGCCCCGTGCCCGCCTGCCCCGACGACGCCGCCGCCCTGCACATCCAGTGGCAGCGCTCGCTGGGCGAGGTGCTCCGCCCCGCCGGCAGCGCCGCCGTGGATCTGGACGGCGACGAGCGCCTCGACCTCCTCACCTCGGCCTGGCGCGGCGACCGCTGGTGGCTCGTCGGGGTGTCGGGGGCGGATGGCCAGACGCTCCTGGAGCTGGAGGACGCCCTGGCGCTCGGCCTGGTGCCCCTCGCCGACGGCGTCGCGGTGCTGGTCATGGAGGGCGCCGCCCGCCAGCCGGCCCGCCTCGGCCGCCTGCAGCTCCTGCGGCTCGGCGCGGGCGACCCGGCCCCCCTCTGGCCCGCCCCCATCGATGACGCCAGCCCGCTCTTCGAGCCCACGGACGACCCCGACCGCACCGCCGAGTTCGCCGTGATGCTGGGCTTCGGGGAGGGCGCCGACCGCCGCCTCCTGCTGCAGCAGGCCGACCCCGGCGACACCCGCGTGGCCCGCTTCCTCGCGGTGGACGCCGCCGGCGCGAGCGTGGCGCTGCCCCTGCGCGGCAACCCGGGGGGCGTGCACCGCGCGTGCTCCGGGGGCCTCTGCGCCGACGACCGGCTCGTCGCGGCCCTCGATGACGGCGCCCTGGCGCTGCTCGACGCCGATCTGCGGGTCCAGAACGCCGTGGGGGGCGAGCCCGCCGCCCGCGCCCCCACCGGGGACGTGACGCTGGCCACCGCCCACGATGGCGAGGGCACCGTCCTCGTCACCCTCACCGCCGCCGGCGTCCTGGGCGGCACCCGCCTGGCCCCCGGCGACGAGGACCCCGCCGAGCGCTGGCGCATCAACCTGGGCGCCGGCGCCCGCCTCGGGGCCACCACGGGCACCCCCCGCCGCGCCGGGGCCGACCTGCTCGTCGTCCGCGACCGGACCCGCGACGCGACGGGCTGGCGCGGCGTGAGCGTCGACGGCCGCACCCTCTGGCTCGACAACCGCCCGGCCGCCGCCTGGCAGCTCATGGGCGGCGGCCTCGTCACCGTCGACGCCCAGGGGCACGCCGACGTGGCCCTGCGCTACGACCAGGTGCGCGACCTGGCCACCCTCGTCCCCGATCCCACCTGCCAGTGGGACCGGGAGGAGGCCGATCTGCGCGTCCCGCTGGCGGCCTGCCCCCAGGCGGCCCCCACCGCCCGCGTCATCACCGCCCTGGACGCCGAGACGGGCCAATGCCGCTGGCGCATGGCCCTGCGCCCCGCCCGCTGCGGCAACCCGTCCAACCAGAACATCAGCCTGGCCGATGGCGACGGCGACGGCGTGGCCGAGGTCTACGTGACGGCCACCAACGAGCTCATCCGCCTCGATCCCACCGACGGGCAGGTGCTCGAGCGCGTCGAGATCGGCTTCATCGGCGCCTCCGGGCGCGGCGGCGGGCTCATGCTCACCGGGCCGCCCCTCATCCGCTACGCCGGCAACGGCCCGCCGGACGCCTGGGACCCGGATCTGGGCCTCCTCTGGCGCGCCGCCCTGCCCGAGGGCGGCCGCGGCCAGAGCTGGCAGGCGCGCCCGGCCCTCATCGTCGATCAGGAGCTCTGGGCCTCCGCGGGCCCCGGCGATCCCATCCACCGCTACGCCCTCGACGCCCAGGGCGAGGACGTGGCCCCCACCGCCACCATCGGCCTCGCCGGCGGCGCCCTGGCCGACGACGGCCTCGTGGACGTGCACGGCATCCAGCCGGTGGCGGGCGCCCTCCGCGACGGCAGCGACGGCGTCCTCGTCACCGGCGACGACGGCTGGCTCTACGCCCTCGCCCGCGACGCCCGGCTGGCCTGGAGCCGCCGCTTCCCCGCCGTCATCGGCCCCGTCGTCGTGCAGGACCTGGACGGCGATGGCGACCGCGAGCTGGCGGTGCCCCTCAACGACGGCCGCGTGCAGATCGCCGATCTCCCCGGCCCGCCGGCCCCGAGCGCCCGCTGGGACCTCCCCTGCCCGCCCGTGCCCACCTGCGATCCCGAGGCCGACATCGACGAGGTGCGCCTGACCACCGCCCTGTGCGGCGAGTGGTACCCCGTCGAGCAGGTGACCGGCTACGAGGTGCGGGTGGTCGACGCCAACGGCGCCGTCATCCGCGACTTCCAGGACGTCGGCGCCGCCACCATCGCCCAGATCGACGGCCTGGCCCTGGTGCCGGGGGCGCGCTACGCCCTGGAGATCCGCAGCCGCTGGGCCGTGGGCGGCACGGTGCGCCGGGGCCAGCCGGGCGCCACCGACGGCGTCGTGGTGGTCAACGACGAGGCCCCCACCGTGGAGCTGGAGGCCGCGCCCGACCGCCTGGCCGCGGGCGGCCGCGTCCGCCTGACGGTGCGCGCCCACGACGACGACCTGCTGGCCGGCTGGGCCCTCGTCGTCACCACCGCCGACGGCGACCTCGTGCAGCGCCTCGCGGGCGGCCCCCTCGCCCAGGCCGACTTCATGACCGACCGCGACTGGAACACGGACGATCGGCAGAAGGCCCCCGTCCCGCCCGGCCGCTACCGCGTGGAGGCCAGCGTCATCGATCGCGGCCGCAACGCCGCCCAGGCCATCGCCGACATCGAGGTCTGCGACGGCCCGTGCCCCTGAGGAGCCCATGACCGACACCCCCCTGGCCGACCGCCCCTGCACCCCCAGCGGCCCCGGCGAGCCCCCGCTCGCCGGCAAGCCCATCGGGCCCCTGCTGGCCCAGCTCCCCGGCTGGACGGTGGTCGACGAGCACCACCTGCACCGCCAGTTCGACCTGGACGGCTACCTGCCGGGCGTCGAATTCATCAACAAGATCGCGGCATTGGCGGAGGATGTGGGCCACCACCCCGACCTGCACCTGACCTGGGGCAAGCTGGTGGTCACCCTCTACACCCACGCCATCAACGGGCTCTGCGAGGCCGACTTCGTCCTCGCCGCGCGCATCGACCGGCTAGCTCGGTGACCGCGGGGTGAGGCGCAGCGGGAGGCCGTCCACGGGCATGGGCACCGGCACCTGCCGCCACCGCTGGCCCAGGGGCCCCGCCGACTCGACCGTCGCCTGCCGCAGCAGGTGGTAGAGGAAGATGCGGGCCTGCAGCAGCGCGAAGCGCATGCCGATGCAGGTGTGCGCGCCCCCGCCGAACGGGATCCACGCGGCCTTGTGGGCCCGCGCCTGGCCGGGCGCGAAGCGGTCGGGATCGAAGCGCAGCGGATCGGCCCAGAGCGCCTCGTCCTCGTGCACGCCCGGCACGATGACGGCGACGGGGCAGCGCGCCGGCAGCGCGTGCTCGCCCATGGGGCACGCCTCCACCGTCCGGCGGACGATGTAGCGCACGGGCGGGTTGAGGCGCAGGGCCTCGCGCAGCGCCTGATCGAGCAGCGGCAGCCGCTCCAGATCGGCCTCGTCGATGGCGTCGGCGCCGAGGGCATCGGCCTCGGCCGCGAGGCGCGCCGCCCAGTCGGGGGCCTGCAGCAGGTACCAGAGCAGCGAGGCCAGCGCGCTCGCCGTCGTGTCGTGGGCGGCCACCATCAGGAAGATCATGTGGTCCACGATCTCGTCGTCGGTGAACCGATCGCCGTCCTCGGAGCTGACGTTGCAGAGCAGCGTGAAGAGATCGGTGCCCGTGGCCCCGCGGCGCTCGGGGATGGCCGCCTCGAACCACGCCACCAGCCGCCGCCGGGCCCGCAGGCCCCGCCACCACGTCGACCCCGGCACCGGCGCCCGCAGCGCCGCGGCCCCCGCGGCGAACAGCTCGATGAACCAGCGGTTCAGGCGAGTGGCCTCGTCGCCCAGGGGCACGCCCAGGAACGTCACCGCCGCCATCTCGAGCAGCAGCGACTTGATGGCCGGGTAGAACGTCACCTGCCCGGCCGCCACCCAGGCCCCGACGCCGCGGCGGCTCTGGGCGTCGAGATCGGCGCAGTACGACTGGAGGGCCTGGCGGGTGAAGGCCGCCTGCATGATCTGGCGGTGCCGGCGGTGATCGGCGAAGTCGCGCAGCATCAGGCCGCGCGGGAAGAGGGGCCCGAGGAGGTGACCCCAGCCATCGCGGCTCGAGAGCACCTGCCCGCGATCCAGCATGACCTGCTCGGCGAGCTCGGCGTCGGCCACCCCCACCACCCGCCGACCGAACGTCCGGTTGCGGAAGAGGCGGCCGTACTGCGCCCGGAACCGGCGGTCCTCGGCCGCGGGATCGCGGAGAAAGCGCAGTGTATTCCCGATGATGGGGGGGCCGTCCTCCCCGGGGAGGTGGCCCAGATCCGTCGCGTCGTCCCGCATGGGGCCTACCGGCGGATGCCCAGCAGGAGGCCGTCGGGGGTGGGCACGCACACGGTGTCGAAGGCGTCGCGGGCCTCCTCGTGCAGCCGCCGCACCGCCGCCGCCCCGGCGCGCTCGGGATCGAGCAGCTTGCCGAAGTAGTTGGCGTTGTCGGCCAGCAGCAGGCCGCCGGGCCGCAGGTTGGCCGCCGCCCAGCGGCCGTAGGCGTCGTAGCCCTCCTTGTCGGCGTCGATGAACACCAGATCCACCGGCCCGGCCAGCGTCGGCAGCACGTCCTGGCCCGCCCCGACGAGGACGGTCACCCGGTCGCTCAGCCCCGCCGCCGCGATGTTCGCCCGGGCCACCTCCGCGTGGTGCGGATCGTACTCGATGCTCCAGAGGTGCCCGCCGGGGGCGAGGCCGCGGGCGATATGGATGGCCGAGAAGCCCGCCAGCGTGCCCACCTCCACGGCCTTCGTCGCGCCGATCAGCCGGGTGAGGAGCGACAGCAGGCGCCCCTCGGAGCGGCCCACCTGGATGGCCGGCATGCCCTGCTGGCCGGGGGCCTCGAAGGCCTGTCGGAGCGCCGGATCGAGGCCGGCGTGCAGGTCGTCCAGCCAGCCGAGGAGGGCCGGATCGGTGTAGCGCAGGCCGCTACGGGAGTCGTCATCCGCCAAGGGAACCTCCATTCAGCGCGTCGGGCGCCACCGGGCCTCCCGCAGGAAGCTGCCCTGCAGGTACTCGCGCTCGATGACCCCGGCCATCTCCTCGGCGTCCCGGTACGTCTCCCAGTCCACCCGAATCACGGGCACGGTACGCGCGATGTCCTCGATGAAGTGCACGTAGTTGGCGTGCAGGACCTCCAGGTACTCCAGCGTGATGCCCGTCTCGACGTCCCGGGCCCGCTGCCGGATGCGCTCCATGGAGGAGGTGGGCTTCAGATCCAGGAAGACGATCACGTTGGGGCGGCACATGAAGTTGCTCATGTGCCGGAAGAGCTGCAGGTAGTTCTGGTAGTCGCGCTCCTCCATGAGCCCGAGCTGCACCAGCGTCTTCGCGAAGACGGCGTCCTCGTAGATGGTGCGGTCCTGCACCCCGCCGCCGCCCCGCCAGATGATCTCCTGGTGCTGCTGGAAGCGCCGGTTGAGCAGGTAGATCTGGGTCGCGAAGGCGTAGCGCGCCGTGTCCCGGTAGAAGTCCTCCAGGTACACGTTGTCGGCCACCGGCTCGAAGTACACCGGCAGCTTGAGGTGGGCCCCGAGGGCCTTGGCCAGCGTCGTCTTGCCCGCCCCGATGAGGCCGGCGATGCCGATGAACAGCTCCTGCAAGTGGTCCATGCTCGTCCCCTTCGCGCTCTGGCGGGCGTCATACCACGAGCCGGCGGTCAGCGTCGCCCGCCTGCGTGCGCCCCGCACATCCGCCGGAAACCCCTGTCCTTCTGCAGAGTTGGCGAGTCTCGCCCAAATGGATTTGAAAACCGCTCTCAAAATGCCCGACAGTCTCCGCGCCGGACGCGAGCCAGGGGGTGACGGCCTGATGATCGTCTGCATCTGCGAGGGCGTGAGCGACCGCGAGGTCAAGCGCGTGCTGCGCCAGGGCGCCTGCGATCTGGGTAGCCTGCGCCGCGAATGCGGCGCCGGGGGCGACTGTGGCTCCTGTCGGCCGCAGCTTCGGCGTATGCTGCGCGAGCTCAAGGCCACCGGGAGGCAGACCCCGGGTGGCTGATCTGGACCCGGAGGCACCCATGGCCCGCGAGCCTGACAAGGCGATCATCAACCTGCTCAACGAGATCCTGACGGCCGAGCTGACGGCCATCAACCAGTACTTCCTGCACGCCAAGATGTGCGGGGACTGGGGCTACTCGAAGCTCCACGCCTACATCCGCAACGAGTCCATCGACGAGATGCGGCACGCCGAGGCGCTGATCGAGCGCATCCTGTACCTCAACGGGGTGCCCAACGTGCAGCGGCTGAGCAAGGTGAACATCGGCGAGACGGTCAAGGAGCAGTTCGAGGTCGATCTGGCCCTCGAGTACCTGGCCGTCCCCCGCCTGCAGAAGGCCATCGAGGCCTGCCGCGCCAGCGGCGACGAGGGCACGCGCGTCCTCCTGGAGGGCATCCTGACCTCCGAGGAGGAGCACATCGACTGGCTCGAGGCCCAGCTCGAGCTCATCAGCCAGGTGGGCCTGCCCAACTACCTGGCCCAGCAGATCAACCCCTGATTCGAGGGGGCCCCGGCCCCGCCCCGCCGTCTGCCTTGCCTGGACGCCCGCGCCCGTCGACGATGGGCCGAGCGAGGGGGGGAGCACACCATGACGCGATGGGGAGCGGGGCTGCTGGCGCTGGCGCTGCTGGCGTGTGACGACGGGGGCGGCGACGCGGCGGACGCCGCCCTGCCACCGGGGCCGGACGCCGCCGTCGGGCCCCCGCCCCCACCCCCCCTGACGGGCCTGTACCGCGTGGCCACCGAGGTGACGGGCGGCGACTGCGCCCCCGATCGGCTGCCCGCGGCGCTCACCTTCGACGTGGAGGAGGCAGACGGCCGGCTCGCCTGGGGCCTGGACGGGCTCGGCTTCTCGGGGGATCGCGACGGCGGCGCGTTCACGGCGGCGGCCACGGGCACCCTCGCGGGCTGCCCCGTCACGGTCGAGGCGGCCGGGACGGTGCGCGCCCCGGGCAACGCCTTCACCCTCACCGGCGAGGCGCGCTTCGCCGCCGACGCGGCCTGCGCGCCGGCCTGCACCCTGCGCTGGGTCGGCCGGGCCGGGCGCATCGGCGGGCACGGCCCCTCGGGCTGGACGACCCTCGCCCTGGACGGCGACGAGGCGGTGGAGGCGGCCGCGGAGTTCCGCGGGCAGGCCTGGTTCGCCACCCGCGCGGCCGGCGGCGGCCGCCTCTGGCGCCTGCAGCACGAGAACGGCGTGCCCACCCTCACCGTCGCCATCGACGCCGGATTTCGCAGTGAAGACGCGGTGTTGGCGGGCGAGAACGTCGCCCTGCGCAGCCTGGCCCGCGGCCCTGACGCCCTCTACGTCGGCACCGAGGCGGCCAGCGAGGGCGACGGCTTCGACCTGTGGCGCTTCGATGGGACGTCCTGGGCGCCCCTCACGGTGGACGGCTTCGGGGACGCGGGCCGGGTGGCCGCCGACGCCCTGGCCTGGCACGACGACGCCCTGTTCGTGGGCGTCCGCCACGCCGACGGCGCCCAGATCTGGCGCCTGGCCGACGGGGCCCCGGCGCAGCTCTACCCCGGCGGCGACCCCGCCTCCCCCGCCGAGGCCGACGGCCCCCTCGATCCGCGCGGCTGCGCCCCCGAGGTGACCAGCCTGCTCGCCGTCGGCGGGGTGCTGCACGCGGCCGTGGGGGGCGAGGGCTGCCCGGCCTTCGTCCTGCGCCTCGACGACGCCGCGGCGGGCCGCTGGGCCCTGATCGCCGAGGGGGGCCTGGGCGTCGGCGCGGAGCGGGTCACCCTGGCCACCGACGGCACGGGCCTCTTCGCCCTCGCGGGTGGCCAGGCGACGGCGCTGCTGCGCTGGGTCGCCGACCGCCAGTGGCAGCCCGTCGCCACGGACGGCTTCGGCCAGCCCGGGACGCGCTGGCCCGCCCGCGCCGTCGCCCCCGCCGTGCGCGGCCTCCTCCTGCTGCCCGTCGACGGCCCCGGTGGCGGCGCCGTCTGGGCCACGGGCGGCGGTGAAGACCCGCGAGATCTCACGCGAATCGCCGCAGGCGAGCCGCTGCACCCCGGCGCCGGCCTGGGGCCCGCCCTCGTCTTCGAGGAGCGCCTGTACGTCGGCACCACCAGCCCGGGCTCGCTGCTGCGCTCCACCACCCTGCTGGCCGAGCAGGGCGCCGGCACCATCCGCACCGCCCGCGACCGCTACGCCGACCAGGCCCGCGGCGCCGCCACCGCCTGCCACCGAACGGACGGCTTCTTCAACCCGGCGCTCCAGCACGACGCCCGCGCCCGCGTCGTGCTGCCCCCCGGCGTCGGCCCCGACGACAACGTCCTGCTGACGACCCTCTACGTGCTCGCCCCCGACCTGGGCGCCCCCGCGGCGACGCCGGGCGAGGCCGAGGATCCCCGGATCGCCCGCGGGCGGGCCTGGCTCGACGCGGCGGGCGCCGCCTACGGGGGCCTGACCGCCTGCCTCTTCGGCCGCCGCGGGACGCTGGCCTGCAACGCCAGCGAGGCCGACGCCGACTGCCTGGCGCGCTGCCTGGCCGCGGTGCCGGCGCTCGAGGTCGACGCCGACGGCGCCCACCTGGGCGACGCCCTCGGGGCCGAGGGCGCGGCCGCCGTGCTGGCCGCCCTCGGCGATCCCGCCACCCTGCCCGTCACCGAGCGCTTCGCCCTCGTCCTGGTGGACGCCCCGCTGGCCCTCGACGCCCCCGATGGCGCCCGCTACGCCCCGGTGGTGGCCGGCCGGGACGCCGGCGGCGAGCTCTGGCCCGGGGAGCGCGGCGCCTGGCAGGCCGCCGTCCGGGCCACCGTCGCCGAGGTGGAGCGCTGCTGGCCCGCGGCCATCCGCGCCGATCCCAACGCCCGGTATGTGATGGGCGCCGGCGCCGGCGCCTTCGGGGCCATCCAGACGCTCCTGGCCCACGAGGACGACTTCAACGGCGCGCTGGTGGTCGACGGCCGCTTCTCCCTCGGGGCCCTGCGGCAGCGCCCCGGCGGCCGCGGCGCCCTCGCGGGCGCCCTGCCCCTCACGAGCGCCGTCGCGGGCCGCGGCAGCCTGCCGGCCCTCGTCGCCGTGGCCGACCCGGCCGACGCCTGCAGCGCGTGCGAGGCCGCCGACCTCTGCGCGGCGTGGGCCATCCCGGCCAACCCGGGGGAGGTCGTCGCGCTGGGCGGCGTGCCCGGCCTCGCCGCCGGCCTCCTGGGCCTCAGCCGCCTGCACCAGGGCACCCTGCCCCCCGCCATCACCTGCGATCCGCCCGCCGACTGCGCCGCCTGCCGCTTCGACTGACCGCCGGTCACTTTTGTCTGACCGCCGGTCATTTTCCTGCTAGGGTCCTGCCAGCCAAAGGGGGGACCTCATGCATGACGTGCTGATCCGGGGTGGCCGGGTGGTGGATGGGACGGGGGCGCCGGCCCAGACGGCCGACGTGGCCATCGCGGGCGAGCGCATCGTGGCGGTGGGCCAGGGCCTCGGCCCGGCGAAGCGGGTGATCGACGCCGACGGCGCCCTGGTCACCCCTGGCTTCGTGGATATCCACGCCCACTACGACGCCCAGGTCACCTGGGATCCCTGGCTGAGCCCGTCCGGCCACCACGGCGTGACCACCGTCGTCATGGGCAACTGCGGCGTCGGCTTCGCCCCCGCCCGGCCGGACCGCCGCGAGTGGCTCATCGGCCTCATGGAGGGCGTCGAGGACATCCCCGGCGCCGCCCTGACCGAGGGCATCCAGTGGGGCTGGGAGACGTTCCCCGAGTACCTCGACGCCATCGACGCGTCCCCCCACGCCATCGACTTCGGCACCCAGGTGCCCCACGGCGCCGTGCGCGGCTACGTGATGGGCCAGCGCGGCGCCGACAACGAGGTGGCCACCGAGGACGACGTGCAGGCCATGGCGGCCATCGTCGAGGAGGGCCTGCGCGCCGGCGCCCTGGGCTTCTCCACCTCCCGCACCATCCTGCACCGCTCCATCGACGGCGTGCCGGTGCCGGGCACCTTCGCCGACCGCCGCGAGCTCTTCGGCATCGGCCGCGCACTGAAGCGCGCCGGGCACGGCGTCTTCCAGATGGCCGTCGAGCACCACGACGCCCTGCGCGAGGTGCCGTGGATGCGCGACCTGGCCGCCGAGATCGGCCGCCCGCTGAGCTTCAACCTGCAGCAGGTCGACCACGCCCCCGACCTCTGGCGCGACGTCCTCGGCGCCCTCGACCAGGCCGCCGCCGACGGCCTGCCCCTCTACGCGCAGGTGCCCGGCCGCCCCATCGGCATCCTGATGTGCTGGCTGGGCACCGCCCACCCGTTCCTCGGCTACCCCACCTGGCAGCGCCTCGCCGGCCTGCCCCCCGCCGAGCGCCTGCGCCGCCTGGCCGACCCGGCCGTCCGCGCCCAGATGCTCAGCGAGACCCCCGGCCCCCTGGGCGAGTTCGGGGACTTCGTGACCCGCTCCTTCCACAAGATGTTCCCGCTGGGGGTCTGCCACTACGAGCCGCGCCCCGACGAGAGCGTGGCCGCCGTCGCCGCCCGCACCGGCCAGCGCCCCGAGGCCGTCGTCTACGACCTGCTCAACGCCCAGGGCGGCGAGGCCATGGTCTACTTCCCCCTCTTCAACTACACCCACCAGGACTTCGAGGTGGTGCGGGCGCTGCACGCCCACCCCCGCACCCGCATGGGCCTCGCCGACGGGGGCGCCCACTGCGGGGCCATCTGCGATGGCGGCATGCCCACGTACATGCTCACCCACTGGACGCGGGACCGCACGCGCGGCCCCCGCCTGCCCCTCGAGTACGTCGTGCACCGGCAGACGCAGCAGACGGCCGACCTCTACGGCCTGCGCGACCGCGGCGTCCTCGCCCCTGGCTACCGCGCCGACGTGAACATCATTGATTACGAGGGGTTGCGGCTCGCGCCCCCGCGCATGGTCTACGACCTGCCCGCCCAGGGGCGCCGCCTGCTCCAGGACGCCACCGGCTACCTCCACACCCTCTGCCGCGGCCAGGTCATCGCCACCGACGGCGCCCCCGCCGGCCCCCTCCCCGGCCGCCTCGTGCGCGGCCCCCAGGCGGGCCCCGCCTGACCCACGCGCGGGGTTGTCCCCCGCCGGGCGCCATTGCATCATGCCTCCCGGCGGGAGGTGAGCCATGAACATGCGATACGCGCTGCTGGCGGTGGTGGCCCTCTGGGGTTGTGGGGGTGGGGACGGCGACGACGACGGCCCGGCGGCCGACTGCGCCGACCGCTGCGTGGCCAAGGTGGTGGAGTGCGGCGACACCGCCGCCAACGCCCAGACGTTCTGTCAGTCGTTCTGCGGCGACGAGCCCACCGAGGCCCAGCTCTCCTGCGCCGAGGGCAAGACCTGCGAGCAGCTCCAGACCGAGGAGAACGTCTGCGGCATCGGCGCCGACGGCGGCGGGGCCTGCCCCGAGCTCTCCGGCTGCGCCTGCGGCATCTCGGGGCAGGTGCAGATCAACGGCCGCTGCGCCCAGAGCTGCGAGGAGGCCTGCGCGGCCCTGAGCGGCGCGCTGGGCGGCTGAGCCCCCACGAATTCGCGCACCGACGTGACTTTCCGGGCGCCACCGCATCTGTGGTGCCCGCAACGAAGACCGGAGTTCCCATGGACGAGTTCTTTCAGCAGGCCGCCGCTCGCTTCGGCATCTCCCCCGACGCCATCCGCTCCCTGACGGGCGGGCTCCTGAAGAAGGTGAAGGCCGACGGCGACGACGGCGACTTCGAGGAGCTGGCGGCCCAGGTGCCCGGCGTGGACGCGGCGGTGGCCGCGGCCGACGAGGCCCCGGCTTCGGGCGGTGGCCTGGGCGGCGGGATGCTCGGCGGCCTCCTCGGGCGCGCCGCCAACGCGGTGGGCGCCGGCGGCGCCGTCGACATCGCGGGCCTCTTCCAGAAGGCCGGCCTCGATCCGAGCCAGGCGAGCGGCTACCTGACGTCCCTGGTGGACTTCCTCAAGTCGAAGGTCAGCGGCGGCCTCCTGGAGCGCCTGCTGGACCGCGTCCCTGCCCTGAAGAGCATGCTGGGCTGAGCCCGGCCAACCGCGAGGAGTGAACATGAGCGATCCCATCGAGGACGTGGAGGGCATCGGCCCCGCCTTTGCCGCGAAGCTGCGCGCCGTCGGCATCACCAACACCGGCAAGTACCTGGAGCGGGCCGGCACGACGAAGGGCCGCGCCGACCTCGCCGAGGAGACGGGCATCAGCCCCAAGCTGATCCTGACCTGGGCCAACATGGCGGATCTCATGCGGATTTCCGGCATCGGCGGCCAGTTCGCCGAGCTGCTGGTGGCCGCGGGCGTCGACACCGTCAAGGAGCTGCGCACCCGCAACGCCGCCAACCTGGCCGCCAAGATGGAGACCATCAACGCCGAGCGGCAGCTCACCAAGGGCACCGCCTCCGAGGCGAAGGTCCAGGGCTGGATCGACCAGGCCAAGGAGATGGCGCCCGCCATCACCCACTGAGCCGGCCGCCGTGCGCCTGCTCACCTTCCAGGCCCGCCACTTCGCGTGGCAGCCGTTCAGCCAGACGCTCCCGACCGCCGATCCGGCCCCCCCGCCCGGGGAGGCCGCCGACGCCGTGGTCGCCTGGCTGCACGTCGAGGCGGCGGACGAGGCCGACGAGGCCCGCGTCTTCCGCCACGCCCTCAAGCACCTGAAGTGGCTGGCCAACAAGCGCGGCCTGACCGCCATCGTCCTGCACAGCTTCGCGCACCTGGGCGGCGAGACGGCCGACGCGGCCTTCGCCCAGGGCCTGCTCGAGCGGCTGGCCGAGCGCCTGCGGGCCACGGGCTACGCCGTGCAGATCACCCCGTTCGGGTGGTTCTGCAGCTGGTCGCTGGACGTGCACGGCGACAGCCTGGCCAAGGTCTACAAGGTCATCTGACCCGCCGCCGCGCAGGAAGGCCGGATTTCTACAGCTGAAAGCCCGCTGCTTTGCGCGTAGCATGCCCCCATGGGGATCCTGCTCTCGGCCCAGGTCATCGGGGAGACCGCCCGGCTCTCCTTCGCCACGTTCGCCCGCGGCGTGACGACCGGGGTGCGGCGCGAGACCGCCGACGCCACCATCCGCGCCCTGGGCGATCGCATCGTCCGGCGGGCCGACATCCGGGTGGCGGTGGCGACGGAGGTCGCCCTGGACGGCGCGCGGCCCCACGTCTACATGTCCAACCACCAGAGCCTGCTCGACATCCCCGTGCTCGCGGCGGCCCTGCCCGCGCAGAGCCTGCGGTTCGTCGCGAAGGCCGAGCTCTTCCGCATCCCGGTCTTCGGCAAGGCCATGCGCTCCGCCGACATCGTGGAGCTGGACCGCGGTGACCACGCCCGGGCCCGGGCCAGCCTCGACCGCGCGGCGGCCCTGATGGCCTCGGGCATCTCGGTCTGGATCGCCCCCGAGGGCACCCGCTCCCCCGACGGCCGCCTGGCCCCCTTGAAGAAGGGCGGCTTCCACCTGGCCCTCGCGGCGGGCGTGCCCATCGTGCCCGTCGCCCTGAACGGCACTGGCCGCGTCCTGCGCAAGAACAGCCTGGACATGCGCCGCGGCTGCCCCGTGCGGGTGCGCATCGGCGCGCCCATCCCCGTCGCGGGGCGCACCGTCGAGGCCCTGCTGGCCGACGTGGAGGCCTACTTCCAGACCCATGTGGAGCCGGTGGATGGCTGAGGGCTTCGAGGCGCGCTACGTCGCCGGCCTGCTGCGGCTGCGCGCCCTCGTGCTCGTCGCCATCACCGCCGTCACCGTCGCGGCCGGCTTCTTCGCGGTGCGGGTCGGCTTCGCGGCCGACATCGAGAGCTGGTTCGTCGAGGGCGACGCCAACCTCGTGAAGTACCACGCTTTTCTCGACAAGTTCGGCGCGGACGAGGTCTCCGTGGTCGGCGTCTTCGCCGACGATCTCTTCACCCCGGCGCGCCTGCAGGCCCTCGACGCCTTCACCCGGGCCGCCGAGGAGGCGCCCTACACGTACCGCGTGAGCGCACTGACCAACGCCCGGGTCGTCAAGCGGCTGGGCCCGGGCCATGTGGGCATCGAGGAGTTCCTCGAGGCCGTGCCCGAGACGCCGGAGGAGGCCCAGGCCGCCCGCGCGGCCGCCCTCGCCGATCCCCTGCTGCGCGGCAACCTGCTGGCCGACGACGCCCGCGCCACCGCCGTGGTGGTGGAGCTGACCCGGGAGGGCAACAACTTCGCCGCCAAGATCGAGCATGTGCAGGCCCTGCGCGCCCTGATGGCGAAGCACCTGACGCCCGTGGGCCTGGAGGCGCACCTGGCCGGCTCCCCGTCCCTCGACGACGCCATGTTCACGGCCACCGAGCGCGACTTCGGCCTCTTCGGCCCGCTGGGCGCCGGCGTGATCGTGGTGATGATGCTCGTCCTCTTCCGCCGCTTCTCGGCCGTGTTCGTGCCGTTGTCGGTGGTCGCCATCGCCAGCGTCTGGCTCTTCGGGCTCATGGGGGCCCTGGGCATCGAGATCACGCTCGTCTCCAGCAGCCTGGTCGTCCTGATCATGGCCGTGGGCGTCGCGGACTCCGTGCACGTCCTCTCCGACTACTACCAGGCCCTCATGGCCGGCCACGCCCGGGACGCCGCCGTGCGCCACGCCGTCAGCGCGCTGCTGGTGCCCTGCCTCTTCACCAGCCTCACCACCGCGGCGGGCTTCCTCTCGCTGCTCGTCGGCGACCTGCAGCCCATCCGGGAGTTCGGCTGGCTGGCGGCCGTCGGGGTGATGTTCGCCTTCGTGTTGAGCATGACGTTCGTCCCCTGCCTGCTGGCCCTGGTGTCGCCGCCGCCGGCCCGGTTCATCGAGCGGCAGCGCTCCGGCGCCGTCTCGCGGCTGCTCGGCGTCCTGGGGCGGCCCTCCCGCCGGGCCCGCCGCGCCACCCTCCTGGCCGGCGCCGTCATCGCCATCGGCAGCGGCGCGCTGGTGACGCACCTGAACACCGCCGCGAATCCATTGAACTATTTCCTGCCCGGGGCCCCCGTCCGCGTCGCCATGGAGAAGGTGGACGCGGCCCTGGCCGGCTCGACCAGCTTCGAGTTCCTGGCCCACACCGACGAGGACGGCCTGAAGGATCCCCGCCTCCTCGCGCGCCTCGACACCTTCGCCCACCAGCTCGAGAGCCTGGCCGGCGTGCCCCGCGTTCTCTCCGTCCTCGACCTGCTGCGCGAGACGCGCAAGGCCCTCACCGACGGCGAGCAGGCGGGCCTGCCCACGACGGCGGACCACCCGCACCTGGCCGCGCAGCTCTTCTTCTTCCTGGAGGGGGACGAGGACTTCCCCACCCTGGTCCGCGACGGCTACGGCCTGGCCCGGCTCACGGCCCGGGTGCGCATGTCGCTCGCCAACGACGTGACGCGGGCCACCGACCGCATCAACGCCTGGATCGCCGAGGCCGAGGCGCCCATCGAGGGCGGGCCGCGGCTGTCCATCGAGTCGACGGGCTACGTGAAGCTGATGGCCGACATGGAGCGCTACCTGTTCGAGAGCCAGATCGAGAGCCTCACGGTGGCCTTCATCGTCATCACGCTCATGATGTTCGTGCTGCTGCGCTCGGTGAAGCTGGGCCTGCTGGCGATGATCCCCAACGGCCTGCCCATCCTCTTCGGGCTGGGCTTCATGACGCTGGCGGACATCCCCCTCGACCCCGGCACCATCATGATCGGCAGCATGGCCCTCGGCCTCGTGGTGGACGACACGGTGCACTTCCTCGTCCGGCTGCGCCGCAGCCTGGCCGACGCCCCCATGCCGGCCGCCATCGAGCGGACGATGAGCCAGACGGGGCGCCCCATCATCGTCACGAGCGTGGTGCTGGCCCTCGGCTTCGCGACGCTCGGCTTCGGCAGCTTCACCCCGAACGTGGCCTTCGGGGTGGTGAGCGCGGTGGTCATCCTCTGCGCGCTGCTGGCCGATCTGCTGCTGCTGCCCGCCGTCTTGCTCGTGGGCCAGAAGGACGCCTGAACGCCATGTGGCAACGCATCACCGATCCCGAGGTGGCCGAGCGGCTCGACCGCATCGACGTGCCCTTCAACCGCTATGGCCTTGATCCCTTTGGGATTTCCCGGGATCACCTCGGCGGCTTCTACTCCATGCTGGGGTTCTTCTACCGGCGCTACTTCCGCTGCCTGTCGTTCGGCATCGAGCACATCCCCGACTCGGGGCCGGTGATGCTGGTGGGCAACCACTCGGGCGGGCTGCCGGTGGACGGCGGCATGGTCATCGCGTCCCTGTTCTTCGACAAGGAGCCGCCGCGCCACACCCACGGCATGGTGGAGAAGTTCGCCCAGCACTGGCCCGTGGTCTCGCCCATCTTCAGCCGCGTCGGGCAGCTCACCGGCCTGCCCGAGCACGCCGTCCAGCTCTTGCGGGCCGGGCGCGTGCTGATGGTCTTCCCCGAGGGCGCGCGGGGCACCGGCAAGCTCTACAAGGACAAGTACCAGCTCGTCCGCTTCGGCACGGGGTTCGTGCGCCTGGCCCTGCGCACGGGCACGCCCATCGTGCCGCTGGCCTTCGTCGGCGGCGAGGAGGCCATCCCCACCGTCTTCCACGCCCAGCGGCTCGCGAAGTGGATCGGCGCCCCGTACGTGCCCATCACGCCGTACCTGCTGCCGCTGCCGCTGCCGGTGCAGTGCAGCCTGCACTACGGCGAGCCCTTCCGGTTCGCGGGCGATGGCACCGAGCCCGACCATGTGATCGATGGCTACGTGGAGCAGGTGAAGAGCCGCATCACGGCCCTCATCGACGAGGGCCGCGTGGCCCGCCGCGCGCGCCTGGGAGGTGCCCCGTGAAGATCGTCATCACCGGCCTGGCCGGCGTCGTCGGCCGCCGCGTCGCCGAGGCCCTCGTCCGCCAGGGGCACACCGTCCTGGGCATCGACCGCCGGCCCTGGCCCGACGCCCCGCCGGGGGTCGAGATGTTCCGCGTCGACGTGCGCAAGCGCCCGGCCGAGGACGTCTTCCGCACGCACCGGCCCGAGGCCGTCATCCACATGGCCACCGTCTCGTACTTCTCGGCCCGCCGCGAGGAGCGCTACCGCATCAACCTGGGGGGCACCCGCGCCGTCTTCGACTACTGCGAGCGCTATGGGGTGGAGCAGGCCCTCTTCATCGGCCGCCACACCATCTACGGCGCCGCCCCCGACGCCCCCCTGTACCGCACCGAGATCGAGCCGCCCCTCGCCGTGGCGACGTTCCCCGACCTGGCCGACCTGGTGGCCGCCGACCTGTACGCGAGCCAGGCCCTCTGGCGCCTGCCGGCCCTGCGCACCGCGGTGCTGCGCATCGTCTACACCCTCGGCCCGTCCCGCCGCGGCACCCTCTCCAGCTACATCGGCGAGCGGTTCGTGCCCACGGTGATGGGCTTCGACCCCCTCTACCAGTTCATGCACGAGCACGACGCCGCCGACGCCATCGTCCGCGCCCTGACGGCGAAGCTGCACGGCGTCTACAACGTGGCGGGCCCCTCGCCCGTGCCGCTGTCGCTGCTCTGCAAGGTCACCGGGCGCACGGCGGTGCCCATCCCCGAGCCGCTTTTCCCCCGTGTTCTCGGGCACTTCGGCTTCCCGAAGCTGCCCAGCCACGCCGTGAACCACGTCAAGCACCCGGTGGTGGTGGACGACGCCGCCTTCCGGGCAGCCTGCGGGTTCATCGCGCGCTACGACGAGATCCAGACGATGGACGCCTGGCGCGAGGCGGGCTGAGCGGCGTCAGCCGGCGACGATGCCCTCGGCGATGGCCTGCAGCGTGAGGGGCGCGCAGCCCTCGGCGTGGTTGCCCACCACCAGGTGCACGGGCTGGCCGCGCTGGGCCGCCTGCCGGCAGAGCCGCGCGATGAGGGCCCGCGTCCCGAGCTGGGGGTGCTGCAGGCGGTCGTAGGGGGCGAAGCGGCGGATGGCGTCGGGGCGCGACAGGCCGCCGCCCAGGTTCCAGCGCAAGACGAGCGCGGGGGCCAGCACCGGGGGCAGGCGCAGCCGCTGGAAGTCGAGATCGAGCGTGCGTGGGTGGCTGCTGTAGCAGTGCGCGGCGCCGACGTCGGCCAGCGCGTCCGCATAATCCTTCGTCATCAAAGACGAATCCCGCAGCTCGACGGCGTAGAGCGGGCCGCGGGGGAGCGCCTGCAGCACCCCGTGCAGCCGCTCGGCGAAGGCCTCGGCGGGGACCTCGCTGGCGTGCCCGGGCGTGAACTGAAACAGGATGGGCCCGGCCCGGTCGCCGAGGCCCGCCAGGATGGGCCCGACCACCGCCTCGGCGGTGTAGGCCGGGTCGAGCCAGCGCGGGTTCAGCGCGCCGCGCTGGGCGCCAAACGCCGCCAGATCGGGGAAGCGGGCCAGCGTCACGTCCTGGTGGATCTTCGTCCAGAAGCGGAAGCCGGCGCCGACCTGGGCCGCCATCCCGGCGTACGTGGCCGCGGCGAGGGGGCCGTACAGGCCGCGATCGACGCTCACCCCGCGCAGCAGAGGGTGCTGGTGGTACGCGGCGAGGCCGCCGTCGATGAGCGCCCGCTCGGCCGGCCGGCCCGCGTACACATGGCCCGCCCAGCCGGGGAACGTCCACGACGAGCAGCCCAGGTGCACCTGGGGCGGCAGCTTCGCGCCGAGGGCGGCCAGCGCCGGCGGGTGGGCCGGGGCGGCGACGGGGGCCGGCGGGGGCGCGGGCAGGGCCCCGAAGAGGTCGAGCTGGTCCATGGGCGCCGTCAGGGTTCGAGGACGAGGCGCAGCAGGGACGCGGAGGACTCGCCCTCGTTGGCGGTGACGACGAGGCCGCGGTCCGCGGCGGCGATGCCCTCGGGGCTGACGCTGCTGGCCGTCGTGGGGCTGCCCGTCTCGGACTGGCCCACCCGCACCAGGTCGAGGAACGTCGGGGCCATCAGGTCGTCGGCGATCCACAGGCCCACGGCGCCGGCGTGCTTGAGGCTCAGGGCGAAGATGCGGTGCCCCGCGTAGCGCAGCGTGGCCACCGAGTCGGGGCGGATGACGCCGCCGAGGGTGTCCTCGGGGTCGCGGGGCAGGTCGGCCGGCAGCGCGGCCGCGTCGATGGCCGTCTGGGAGAGGAAGCCCCCGTCCGCGTCGAAGATCGCGAACGTGTCGTTGAACTCGCCGGTGGCCACGAACCAGGCCGCGCCCGCGTCATCGGTGAAGCCCGCCAGGCCATCGGGCCACGGCGGCTTGCCGTCGGCGCGGTCCGGGTAGCGCGTCAGGGTGAAGTCGGTGACCGGGCGGACGGTGATCTCGCGTGGGTCGTCGCCCGCGGCCAGGAGCGCCGTCCGGCGGAAGAAGAGCAGCTCGTGGGTGTCCTGGAGCGTGACGGCCACGCGGTCGTCGTCGGGGGCGAAGGCGATGGTCTCGGGCTCGCGGTGCGCCTCCCCCACCCTGTCCATCGTGATGCGCGCCCGGACCACGGCCTGGGACGGGATGCCCCCCGGCAGCTCGATGAGCGTCACGCTGCCGTGCACGTCGGGCAGCGGGCAGCGCCGGAAGTGATCGGCCTCGTCGGCGGTGACGATCCAGCGGCCGTCGCTGGTGATGTCGACGCCGTCGGGCATGGGCCCCACCGCCAGGCGCTTGGAGACCTGGCCGAAGTTCTGGGCCACGTTGACCAGCAGCAGCTCCCCCTCGCAGCCCACCAGCTCGCCGTCCTGCTCGACGGGGATGGCCCGCGTGATGGCCGCGAAGGCGCCGTCATCGCTGATGGCGATGTGGGTCAGCTCGCCCACCTCGCCGTCGCGGTACAGCTCGATGGTCTTGAGCTCCTGCAGCTTGTCCTCCTCGACGGCCAGGAGCGTCATCCGCCCCGTGCGCGAGGCGATGAGGACGGCCCGGTCCCCCGACGGGAGCATCTTGATGACCTCGCTGCCATCGTCGGTCGCGAACGGGAGCGTCTGGACGGAGCCGGCCTTCAAGGTGCCCGCCGAGACGGCGGCGTCGGCCGCCCCGCCGCCGCCGCCGGCGTCGTCGCAGGCGGCCAGGGCGAGGGCGGTCAGCATCAGGGTGGTGCGCTTCATGGGGCCAACCTAGCAAACGAGCCGACTGGCATCCCCCCCAAAACGGCGGCCGGGCCCCGTCGCGGGGCCATGGAAGCTGAGTCCTGACCCCCGAAGACACACAAGTGCATGAACTTCATGGGAAAACCTGGCTCGGAAAGGCGAGTTGATGGTCCGGTTGGGCCCCCCCATCATGGAGACACGAAGAGATCATGGCCGGACGTCCGTGCCACCCGCCGTCGGGTGGTCGCGGCGAGGCGCCCCACGCGCTGGCGGGGGCGAGCAAGGGGGACCGATGCGACACGGGTGGGTGCTGGGGCTGCTGCTGGCGGTGGCTGGCGCGGGCTGCGACGACGGGGATGGCGACGGCGGGGCCGGGGGCGGCGCCGACGCCGCCGCGGGTGGCCAGGGCGGCGCGGGCGGTCAAGGTGGCGCCGGGGGTCAAGGCGGCGCCGGAGGTCAGGGCGGCGGCCAGGGTGGCGCCGGCGGCCAGGGTGGCGCCGGGGGTCAAGGTGGCGCCGGGGGTCAGGGCGGGGCCGGAGGGGGAGAGCCGGGCTGTGTCCCCCTCGCCGACGGCCGCTGCCTGCTCGAGACCTTCGCCAACCCGCCCGTCCTCGCCCCCAACGCGAGCGGCGTGTACGAGCTGACGCTGCAGCCGGGCGAGTTCATGGTCGGCGACCAGCGGCACTGCGGCCGCACCTACAACGGCCTCTTCCCCGCCCCCACCATCGAGGTGGCGGCCCGGGGCGACGGGCCCCCGCGGCAGGTGCGCGTCGACCTGCGCAACGCCTTCACCCGCAGCGACTTCCGCTCGCTCAACGCCCAGGTCTGCACCTGCGAGGACATGAACACGGGGCAGAGCTGCGAGCCCCAGGGCCACGGCCCCGGCCACACCTGCCACTGCACCGACGAGGCCGGCGAGGAGTGCCACCTCTTCGACTTCAACCTCACCAACCTGCACGCCCATGGCTCCCATGTGCGGCCCGACTACGCGACGGGCGGCGGCTGCGTCGAGGGCAACGGCCTGCGCTGCCGCGCCTGCCAGGGCGACCGCGACGGCGGCCCCCGGGAGTGCTTCTTCGCCGACGACGTGCTGAGCATGGTGCCGGCCGGGGCCGACGGCGCCCAGCACCGCTGGGACCTGGACGAGGACGGCACCCACCACGAGGGGCTGCACTGGTACCACCCGCACATCCACGGCAGCACGGCCATCCAGGTGGCCTCCGGGGCCACCGGGGCCCTCATCGTGCGCGGCGACCTGGATGAGATCCCCGGCGTCGCCGAGGCCACCGAGCGGGTGATGATCGTGATGACGCCGCCCATCGGCTTCCCGGCCCTGGAGGACGGCGAGCCCTGCGACGAGGATCACATCACCTTCAACACCTTCAAGACGCTGGGCGACACCTCCGAGACCCAGCTCACCATGATCAACGGCAAGCACCGGCCCCGCCTGATCATGGCCCCCGGCCAGATCGAGCGGTGGCGCTTCCTGCACGGGGCCTTCCTGGACGAGGTCTACATGGCGCTGGGCAAGGGCCGCGACGGCGACTGCGCGTCCATCGACCGGGCCGCCGGGCTCATCCCCCTCACCCAGATCGCCCGCGACGGCATCACGCTGCCCCGCCCGCCGGGGGACGCCGACTGGCCCTTCGCGCCGCCCTACCTCTTCATGTCGCCCGGCTACCGCGTCGAGACCATCCTCGACGGCAGCCAGTTCGCCCACGGCGACACCTACTGCCTGCTGTCGGCGCGGTTCCTCCAGGCGGACGACACGGGCCGCACCGACGAGCCCGTGGGCATCCAGGTGCCGCCTCAGGTCCAGGCCATCACCGACCGGCTGTTCAACGGCGACGTCGTCGCCATCGTGAACGTCACCGACGCCGCCGGCCCCGCCACCGTGACCACGCCCCCCGACTACGCCGCCATCGCCCGCGTCGCCCCGACCCTGATGCTGCAGGACGGCGCCGTCGATCCCCAGCAGCGGTGCGAAGAGGTCAAGCGGATCAACGATCTGGACGCCATCGACCAGCTCGCGGCGATGTGGCTCTTCTTCGCCAACACCGACGGCTTCGATCAGTGCGGCTGCCCGGATCACAACATCAACTGCCGCAACTTCGAGACGACGGACCGCGAGCGGTACCCCTACGACCGCGTGCTGACGAAGGGCGCCGTCGACCACTGGCGCATCGTGTCGGGCTTCGACGGCCACCCCTTCCACATCCACATCAACCCGTTCGTGGTCTGCCCGCTCCCGCCCGTGGGCAGCGGCGAGCGCAACGAGAAGGGCCGCCTCTTCGAGCCCCCCTTCGCCCACTGGCGCGACACCTACCTCGTCAACCTGGACCGGGCCGCCGACTTCCTGACCGAGTACAAGAGCCACACGGGGGACTTCGTCTTCCACTGCCACAAGCTCAACCACGAGGATCACGGGATGATGGAGCTCATCCGCATCTGCGATCCGGCCGTGGAGGACTGCGACGGGCTCTGCAACGGGCGGCCCTGCGACTGGCAGGCCTGCGCCGAGGGTGACCACGACTGCGAGCGCGCCCGGGCGCTGACCGCGTGCCTGCTCAACCCCGAGACGTGCCCGGACGCCGCCGTGCGCTGCGTCGACTGCGGGGAGGACGGCGTGTGCCCGCCGGCGAGCTACTGCGCGGGCGAGGCCGACGTGGACGGCGTGACCCGGTGCGTGCCCGGCTGCCGGGAGAACACCGACTGCCTGCCCATCGAGGCCTGCGTGGACGGGGCCTGCGCCCCGGCGATGTGCGACGGCCCCTGCCCGCCCGGCCAGCGCTGCCTGCACGGGGCCTGCGAGTAGCGGGCGTCAGGCCAGCCCCAGCCGCCGGGCCAGGACGGCTCGCTCCAGGGCCCAGAGGCCGTCGGGGTGCCCGGCCGCCGCCGCCGCGAGCTCGGCCTGCGCCTCCGCCGCGAGGGGGGCACCCGCGGCGCGCGGCCACCAGGCCCGCGGCCCAGGCCAGCGCGGGCCCCGCCACCGCCGGCACCGGCACGATGACGTCGATCCGGGCCAGCAGCTCCTCCATCACCCCCGCCGCCCGCAGCGCGTCGCGCAGGCCCCGCGGATCGTCCAGCGGGGCGTCGGTGGTGGCGACGAGCACGCAGAGCGTCCCCGCGGGCTCGAAGAGGGTGCCGGGGGCCTGCGGGTGGCGGGCGCCGGGGCCCACGCGGCACGTCGCGCCCTCCAGCACCCGCAGCAGGTGGCGCTGCACGTCCCGGGCGCCCACGTCCCGCGTGATCTGGCCGTCCCGGGGCGCGGCGGCCAGGTGGTGGAGGCCGTCGAAGACGAGCAGGCCCCGCTGGGCGAGGGCGACGTCGTCCCCGGCGGCCTGCACCAGATCGGCGATGACGTTCTCCACGTCCTCGCCGATGTACCCGGTCGCCGTCACGCGGTTGAGGTCGATGGCCATGGCCGGCAGGTCGCTGACGTCGCCCAGGGCCCGCGCCAGGTGCGACTTGCCCGATCCGGGCGGGCCGACGAGCAGGACGCGGGGGGCCCGGCCGCCCGGCGGCGGGGCGGCGAGGTGGTGGGCCAGCACCGCGGCGAGGAGCGCCAGCGTCGCGGCGCCGGCCACGGTGGCCTCGCCCAGCCGGCGCGCCAGCTCGGCCGCCTCCAGCGGGGCGGGCACGGGGTGCGCCGGCCGGATGGCCTCGACGCACGTCTCGATGCAGCCATCGCAGATGTGGACCTTCGGGCCCGCGACGAGCTTGAAGACCTGCTGCTGCGTCTTGCCGCAGAAGGAGCAGCGGAGGGGGCGCGTGCGACCGATCATGGCCCTGGCTAGCCCAGGCGCACGGCCAGCGCAACGACCTTCCTCGGGGCCCCATCCTCGCGGCCCTTTCCTCGGGGCCCCCGGCCGCGCATGATCGCCCCATGCTGCCCTACGCCCTCGACCGCACCCGCGTGGCGCTCAAGAACCGCCGCACCCGCATCGTGGCCACCATCGGCCCCGCCTCGGCCCGCGCCGACGTGCTGGCCGACCTGGCGCGGGAGGTGGACGTCTTCCGCCTGAACTTCTCCCACGGCACCCACGCGGGCCACGCCGAGGCCCTCGGCCTCATCCGCGCGGCGGCGGAGGCGGCGGACCGGCCCGTGGCCATCCTGGCCGATCTCTGCGGCCCCAAGATCCGCGTCGGGCGGTTCCCGGGGGGCGGCGTCGACCTCGTGGCCGGGGCGACGGTGACGGTGACGACGCGGGCCGCCGAGGCCGCCCCCGACCTGATTGTGTCCGAATATCAAGACTTTGCCCGGGATGTGCGGCCCGGATCCCGCGTCCTGCTCGACGACGGCAACCTGGAGCTGCGGGTCGTGGCGGTGGCGGGCGAGGACGTGCAGTGCGTCGTCGTGCAGGGCGGCCGGCTCAAGGATCGCAAGGGCATGAACCTGCCCGGCACGGCGCTCTCGACGCCGGCCCTCACCGAGAAGGACCGCGCCGACGCCGTCTTCGCGGCGGATCTGGGCGTCGACTGGATCGCGCTGTCGTTCGTGCGCGAGGCCCAGGACGTGCTCGACCTGCGGCGCCTGCTGGCCGACCACGGCCACGACACCCCCATCGTGGCCAAGATCGAGAAGCCCGAGGCGCTGGCCTGCATCGGGGCCATCCTGGAGGTGGTGGACGCCATCATGATCGCCCGCGGCGATCTGGGGGTGGAGCTGCCCGCCGAGGAGGTGCCGCTCATCCAGGCCGAGCTCATCCGGCTGGCCGTCGAGGCGAACCGGCCGGTCATCGTCGCCACGCAGATGCTCGAGTCGATGACGGAGGCGGCCCGGCCGACGCGGGCCGAGGTGACGGACGTGGCGGGGGCGGCGGTGGCGGGCGCCGACGCGGTGATGCTCTCGGCCGAGACGGCCACCGGGCGGCACCCCGTCGAGGTGGTGGCCACGATGGATCGCATCCTGCGGCTGGTGGAGGGCAACCAGTGGCGCGACGGGCAGTTCGGCCGGCTGCTGCGCCACTTCCTGCCGCCGGAGGAGCAGCCGACGCCGGAGCTGCGCATCGCGGAGGCCCTGTCCCGGGCGGTGGCCTCCCTCTCCCGCGACCTGTCGGTGCACGCCATCTTCACGCCCACCCGCACGGGGCGGACGGCCCGCATGGTCTCCGCCGAGCGGCCCGCCGCGCCCGTCATCGCGCTGGCCCCCGACGCGAAGACCGCCCGCCGCCTCACGCTGTGCTGGGGGGTGGTGGCGCTGGTGGAGCCGGCGCGCGATCCCGCCGCGCTCGTCGCGACGGCCCGCCGCATCGCCACCGACCGGGGCCTGGCCGAGACCGGCGACTTCCTGCTGCTGGTGCACAACCCCGTGGCCAGCGCCGACAGCGAGGCCCCGACGGTGACGGTGGTGCAGGTCTAGCCGCGGCGCCCGGGCAAAAAAATGCCCGCGTCGCCGAAGGGGGGGTGGCGACGCGGGCGCTGCGGTGGCTCCACGACCCCAAGGTACTGGCCGGCCTGCGGGGGCGAAATGGGGGTTTCTACCCCATGCCCGACGGCCCGCGACCCCTTGTAGGGCGCCCTCGCGAACTGCCCGACCCGCCCTTACACGCCCGCGGCGCCGGACCGGGAATCTTCGGCGGCGGTCCGCCCATTGACAGTGCGCCGACCCGCGACAAAGATGGGCGGCCTTTGAACCAGGAGGGCGCGGTGCAGGACGTCCGGGTGATCACCGAGCTGGTCCGTCAGGAGTCCGGCTTCATCAACGAGATCCTGTCCGAGGTGGACAAGGTCATCGTGGGCCAGCGGCGCATGGTGTCGCGGGTGCTGCTGGGGCTCTTGACCGGCGGCCACGTGCTGCTGGAGGGCGTGCCCGGGCTGGCGAAGACGCTGACCGTCAACACCCTCGCCGCCACCATGCAGGCGGTCTTCCGCCGCATCCAGTTCACGCCGGACCTGCTGCCGGCCGACCTGGTGGGGACGCTCATCTACAACCCGCGGTCCGGCGAGTTCAGCCCCAAGATGGGCCCGATCTTCGCCAACATCGTCCTGGCGGACGAGATCAACCGCGCGCCGGCCAAGGTGCAGAGCGCCCTGCTGGAGGCGATGCAGGAGGGGCAGGTCACCATCGGTGACGTCACCTACCCCCTGCCGAAGCCCTTCATGGTCATGGCCACCCAGAACCCCGTGGATCAGGAGGGCACCTACCCCCTGCCCGAGGCCCAGGTGGACCGCTTCATGCTGCTGGTGAAGGTGGGCTACCCCACCCGCGAGGACGAGCGCGAGATCATCTCCCGCCAGCTCACGCCGGTCGCCCCGGATCTGCGCACCATCGTCACGCCGGATCGCATCGCGCGCGCCCGGGACGTGGTCAACGAGATCTACCTGGACGACAAGGTGAAGGAGTACATCCTCGACATCGTGTTCGCCACGCGAGATCCCAGCGCTTTCAAGGGGTTGGAAGAGTTCAAGGCGCTCATCGAGTACGGCGCCAGCCCCCGCGCCAGCATCTGGCTGGCCCGCGCGGCCCGCGCCCACGCCTTCATGCACCGCCGCGGCTACGTCATCCCCGAGGACATCAAGGCGCTCGCGCCCGACATCCTCCGCCACCGCATCATCCCGACGTATGAGGCGGAGGCCGAAGAGGTGTCGAGCGACGACATCGTCGCCCGCATCCTCGAGGTGGTGGAAGTCCCCTGACGACCCGAGGCCGCCATGCCCGCGCTCTCCCGTGAACTGCTGAAGGAAATCCGGCGCATCGAGATCGTGACCCGCCGCCTGGTGAACCAGCAGATGGCCGGTCAGTACCACTCGGTGTTCAAGGGGCAGGGCATGTCCTTCGACGAGGTGCGCCAGTACGCCCTCGGCGACGACCCCCGCCGCATCGACTGGAACGTCACGGCCCGCACCGGCGACCCCTACGTCAAGACGTTCGTCGAGGAGCGCGAGCTGACGGTCCTCATCGTGGTGGACATGTCGGGCTCGATGGCCTTCGGCACCCAGGGCGACTCGAAGCGGCGCGTGGCCGCCCGCCTGGCCGCGATGATGGCGTTCTCGGCCATCAAGAACGGCGACCGGGTGGGCCTGGTGGCGTTCGCCGACTCGGTGGAGCGCTACACGCCGCCCCAGAAGGGGCGCAAGCACGTGCTGCGCATCATCGACGAGATCCTGAGCTTCGATCCCGTCGGCAGCGGCACGAACCTGCGCGAGGCGCTGGAGTTCGTCGGCCGGGTGACGCGCCGCAAGTCCGTGGTCCTGCTCATCTCCGACTTCCTCGACAGCGACTACGAGCGCGCCCTGCACGTGACGGCGCGGCGGCACGACCTCATCCCCATGACGGTCGTCGATCCGGCCGAGCGGGTGCTGCCCGACCTGGGCCTGGTGATGTTCGAGGACGCCGAGTCGGGGCGCCTGATCGCGTTCGACACCGGCTCGGCCAGCGTCCGGGCGGGCTACCAGGCCCACCAGATCGAGCAGCAGGACGACCGCGACGAGGACTTCCGGCGCTACGGCGTCAGCCCCATCGAGGTGCGCACCGACGCGCGCGACTACGCGGCGCCGCTGGTGAACTACTTCCGCATCCGGTCCAAGCGGTCATGAGCAGCCTCTTCGTCCTCCTGGCCCTCCTGGCCCCCGACGCCGGCCCCGCGGTGGTGGACGTGGGCGATCCCGTCGCCCCCGCTTCGGCGGCCCCGGCGTCCGGCGCGGCGCCGGCCGCGCCCGAGACGGCGGCCCCGAAGCCGAGCGGCCCGCCCCCCGAGGTGACGTTCGCCTGCGCCCCCAGCCCGGTGAAGGTCGGCGAGGTGCTCGCCTGCACCCTCACGGCCCTGCACCGCGAGGACGTCAGCATCACCGTCACGGCCCCGCCCGCCTTCAAGGCCGACAAGGGCGGCCCCCCGGTGAAGCAGGCCGACGGCCGCCTGAAGACGGAGCGGGTGCTGCGCATGCAGCCCCTCGAGCCCCGCCCGGAGCTCAAGGTCAGCGGCCTGCGGGTCATCTGGCGCGAGGCGTCGGGGGCCGAGGGCAGCATGGACGTGGCCGAGCAGGTGGTGCCCATCCAGCGCCTGCTGCTGGCCGAGAGCGACCCGAAGTTCAAGAGCTACGAGGAGCCCCAGGGCGACGCGGCGGCGTTCTTCGAGCGCCACGGGGCGGTGCCCTACCGGGTGGTCAACTGGCCGCTCATCATCGGCCTGTGGATCGTCGGCGGCGTCCTGCTGGGGCTGATCATCGGGCGCATCGTCTGGAAGATCATCGACGCCCGGCGCCACCCACCGGGGCCCCCGGTAGACCCCCGCCCGGCCCATGTGATCGCGCTGTCGGCGCTGGACGCGCTGTCGGCCGAGGCCCAGACCACCTCCATGGAGGTCAAGGCCTACTACAGCCGCCTGTCGGAGATCATCCGGGCCTACCTGGAGCGGCGCTACCACTTCACGGCCCTCGAGATGACCAGCGACGAGATCCGGCGCGAGGCCCGCTCCATGGACCTGCGCCACGAGGCGGGGGTGGCCATCGACCGGTTCCTCGACGAGACGGACCTGGTGAAGTTCGCCGCCCACCTGCCGGCCTCCGGCGACGCGGACACCGTGATGCTGGCGGCCCGCGGGCTCATCCAGATCACCCGGCAGTCCGACGACGAGCTGGCCGCGGAGGCGGAGGCATGACCTGGCCCGAGTACAGCGTGTGGACGCAGGTGGCCTGGTGGGGCCTCGTGGCCCTGACGCTCTTCTCGCTGGGGCGGACCTGGCTGCGCATCCGCACCAGCGCCCCCGGCATGCGCTTCCCCACGGGCCACCGCGTCGACGGCGTGCGCCGCGGCCTGCGCGCCCGGCTCGTGCACACCCCGCTCGTCCTGCGCACCCTGGCCCTGCCGCTGCTGGTCATGGCCCTGAGCCGCCCCCAGCTCACCGAGGAGGAGACGGCGGACGTCGAGGGCATCGACATCGTGGTCGCCTTCGACATGTCGGGCTCCATGGCCTCGGTCGACATCAGCGACGAGGACCTCGTCCGGCTGCAGAACGAGAACAAGGAGCCGAAGGACCGCTTCACCATCGCCACCGAGGTGGTGCGCGACTTCATCCAGACCCGGAAGTACGACCGCGTGAGCCTGGTCGTCTTCGGCAAGGAGGCCTTCCTCCAGTTCCCCCTCACCCTCGACTACGGCGTGATGCTCAGCATCGTCGACCGCATGGCCCTGGGCGACATCGACGGCGGCGGGACGGTCATCGGCAACGCCCTGGCCATGAGCCTGGCGCGCCTGCGCGACAGCGACTCGAAGACGAAGCTGATCATCCTGCTGACCGACGGCGAGGACAACGGCAGCAACATCTCGCCCCTGGAGATGGCCCGGGAGGCCGGCGAGCGCGGCGTGAAGGTCTTCCCCATCCTGGTGGGCACGGAGGACCAGTCCCGCCAGCCCGTCGGTGACATGGTCGACGCCTTCACCGGGCACCGCATCTACAAGAAGGTCGACAACAAGGTGAACCCGACGCTGCTCGAGAAGATCGCCGAGACGGCGGACGGGCAGTTCTACCGGGCCGGGGACAAGGAGAAGCTCGCCAAGGACTTCCTCGACATCCTCGATCGCTTCGAGAAGAGCCGCCTCGTCGACTACGCCGCGGCCGATCGCACCGAGCTGTTCAACTGGTTCCTGCTGCCCGGCCTGGCGCTGCTGCTGCTCGAGATCCTGCTGTCCCAGACCTGGCTGCGGAGGTTCCCATGAAGTGGGACCTGGGCATGCTCTGGCTGCTGGCGGCCCCGGCGCTGGCGATCGTGGCCTATGTGTACGGCCACACGAAGCGCCGCCGCCTGCTGGCCCGCGCCGGCAACACCGTGCTGGTGCGCCGCCTGCTGGCGACGTTCTCGCTGGAGAAGCGCCTCTTCAAGCAGCTCCTCATGGTCCTTGCCATCAGCGCCGCCACGGCCGCCGCCCTGCGGCCGCAGTACGGCCGGCGCCCCGAGGCCGTCCGCCAGGCGGGCATCGACGTGGCCGTCGCCTTCGACATCTCCAAGTCGATGCTGGCCCGCGACGTCCAGCCCTCGCGCCTCGGCGCCGCCCAGGGCCTGCTGCAGCAGCTCCTGAACCTGCTCGTCGGCCACCGCGTCGCCCTCGTGCCGTTCGCCGGCATCGCCTTCACGCAGTCACCCCTCACCGCCGACAAGAGCGCGGTGCGCCTGTACCTGGAGAGCCTGGATCCGCGGCAGATGCCCGTGGGCGGCACCAACCTGGCGATGGCCATCGAAGAGGGCGTGAAGCTGCTGACCAGCGAGGGGGACCGCGGCGACCGCGCCAGCCGCAGCCGCGTGCTGCTGCTCGTCACGGACGGGGAGGACGTCGCCGACGCCCAGGGCGAGGCCGCCCGCGCGGCGGCCCGCAAGGCGGCCGAGGGGGGCGTGCGCCTCTACGCCGTCGCCGTGGGCACCCGCCTGGGCGAGCCCATCCCCATCCTCAACGACGACGGCACCCACGCCGGCTACCAGCGCGACTCCAGCGGCAAGCCCATCTACAGCAAGCTGAACCTGACGCTCCTGGAGGAGCTGGTGAAGCTGGCCTCCCCGGACGACCCGGATCGCAGCCGCGTCTTCCTGCTGGATGGCAACACGGCGGCGGCGGTGGATCTGGCCAACGAGCTGGACCACCTGCAGAAGACCACCATGGAGAGCAGCGTGCGCCACAAGCACGGCGAGAAGTTCCAGTACGTGCTGATCTTCGCCGTCTTCCTGCTGCTCTTCGATCTCTTTGTCGGCGAGCGGCGCCGCCGGCGGCAGGAGGACGTGGCATGAGGCAGGCCCGGCTCATCGTCACCTGTGTGTTCCTGGCCGGCTTCGGGCCCTTCATCTGCGACGACGCCGACGTCGCCGAGGCCCGCAAGCAGACGCAGGCCGGCAACGGCGCGGCCGCGATCGAGGCGCTGGCGGGGGTCACGACGGACGCCGCCGAGGTGCACCTGGCCCGGGCCGTGGCCCACCTGGCCCAGAAGCAGCCCGACCAGGCCCTGGAGGCCCTGAGCAACGCCTACCGGCTGGTGGCCGGCGCCGAGGCCCGGGGCGAGCCCCTGGAGAACGGCCCCGATCTGCGCCGCCGCATCGCGTTCAACCGCGGCCTGGCCCAGGCCCAGAAGGAAGACTGGGAGACCGCCCAGGCCGAGTTCGGCAAGGTGCTGCTGCTCGATCCCGCCGACGACGACGCCCGGCACAACCTGGAGCTCGCGTGGCTGAAGGCGCACCCGCCCTGCCCCCTGCGCGAGGACGACCACGAGCCGGACGACACGCGCAAGGACGCGAAACCATGGGACAAAGAGCATGCCGCCGACCGCATGCTCTGCCCCACCAACGAGGACTGGTACGCCCTCGAGGCCCCGGCCCGCTCGCTGCTCTACGTCACCCTCAAGGCCGAGGTGAAGAAGGAGGAGGGCGAGGACCGGGCCGTGAAGCTCGAGCTCTTCGCCCCCGCCGACGGCCCCGACACCCCCTCCCGCCAGGCGGACGTGGTGGGCGGGCAGGCCCGCGTCAGCTACACCGGCCTGCCCGCGGGCGGCTCGTGGGCGGTGCGCGTGCACGGCGACGGCAAGGCCGAGGTCAAGTACAGCCTCGAGGTCGAGCTGGTGCCCCCCTGCCCGGCCGACGACACCTTCGAGGGCAAGGACACCGCCGAGTCCCCCTACCCGCTGGCCGAGGGGGAGGAGCCGACGCTCAAGGCCTGCCCCGACAACCCGGACTGGTTCCTGGTGAAGGTGCCGCCCAAGGAGGGCCGCAAGGTCACGGTGGCCTTCGACGCCGACCGCGCCCCCCTCGACGTGCACCTGTACGGGCCCACCTACACCGAGGGCGAGCTGCCCGTGGCCGTCGCCCCGGGCGGGCCCAACGGCGCCGTGCTGCGGCTGCCGGCGGGCGAGGAGGAGCGCAGCTTCCGCGTGCGGGTGGCCGCGTCGACGCCCGAGGAGAACATCTACACGCTGAAGGTCGAGAAGGACGAGGGCGGCGATGGCCAGGACGGCCAGGATCCGCCCCCCAAGGACGACGAGAAGAAGGACGACGAGCAGAAGGACGACGAGAAGAAGGACGACGAGAAGAAGGACCAGCAGGATCCGCAAGACCAGGATCCGAAGGACCAGCAGGCCCCCAAGCCGCCGCCGCCGCCCGACCAGGTCGACATCGACCAGCTCATCGACTCGCTCGACCAGCACGAGAAGAACCCGCAGCTCGAGAAGGCGCTGCGGATGCTGCGCACCCCGCCGCCCCGCATGGAAGATTATTGAAGCCATGCAGGGAGGGGTATGGTACAGCGCCCACATGGCGTCTCTGCGTTCTTATCGTGCCGGGGCGGGCGCGCTGGTGCTCGGGCTGCTCCTCCTCGTAGCGCCTCGCCTGGCGCACGCCCAGAGCGACGGCCCCCTCGACGTCTCCGTGGATCGCGCCCGCATCGAGCTGACCGACACCCTGCAGCTCTCCATCCGCACCACCACCGAGGGCCTGGGCCGCGCCGGCAGCCTGGAGAGCCCGTCCCTGGCCGACTGGCAGATCGTCGGGCAGCTCGAGCGCAACAGCATCGACGGCGCCCGCGGCGTGCAGCAGCGGCTCATCCAGCTCTCGCTCCAGCCCCGCAAGGCCGGGCCCATCGTCATCGCCCCCTTCGTGCTGAAGACCGACAACGGTGAGTATCGGTCGGAGCCCATCACCATCACGGTGGGTCCCAGCGGCAACAGCGCCGATGGCTCCAGCGGGGGCACCGCGACCCCCGAAGCCCCCGATCGCATCGCGTTCCTGCGCTGGGAGACGCCCCAGACGGAGCTCTGGCTCGGCGAGCAGACCGAGGCCGAGCTGGTGCTGTACTACAACCGCCAGGTCCGCCTGACGGACGCGACGCCGCCCGACGTGAACCTCGAGGGCTTCTGGACGCTGGATCGCCAGGGCCGCGAAGATCGCCGCCTCATCCAGATGGGCGACGAGATGTTCGTCCGCCAGCCCCTCGGCCTGTGGCAGCTCGTGCCCATCAAGGCCGGCGACCTGACGCTGCCCGCCGCGCCGATGCAGCTCACGGTGACCCAGGCCATCGGCCTGCGGCGCAGCAACCAGCGCATCGAGCGGGCCGCCGCCGGCCAGACCATCCGCGTGAAGGCCCTGCCCGAGGCCGGCCGCCCGGTCCGCTTCAAGGGGCCCGCCGTCGGGGCGCTGACGCTCGAGGCCGCCACCGACCGCAGCCAGGTGAAGGCCAGCGAGGGCGTGCAGCTCACCGTGACGACGCAGGTGGAGGGCATGCTGCAGAACGTGCCGTCCATCGAGCTGCCCGACCTGCCCGACTTCCGCGTCTACCCGCCCTCCGACGTGGAGCAGAGCGCGGTGCGCAACGGCAAGCTGCGGGGCGTCCGCCGCCAGACGTGGCTGCTGCGGCCCACCCGCGACGGCGATCTGACCATCCCGGCCCTCGCGCTGCCCTACTTCGATCCGGCCTCGGGCCAGTACGCCATCGCGCGCACCCGGCCGCTGAACATCCGCGCCACGGGGGCCACCGATCCGGGGGCCCAGGGCGCCATCTCCGTCGAGGCCCGGCCCGCCGGCAATGATCCGGCGGCCCTGCCCCTGCGCGACATCCGCGCCCAGGTGGCCGACGGCGGCGGCCTGCGCGCGCCCTACGCCGCGGCCTGGTTCGTCGCCATCGCGTTCGGCGCCCCGCTGCTCTTCCTGGGGGTCGTGGTCCGCGACCGCCTGCAGGCCCGCCGCCACCAGAACGCCGGCAGCCGCGCCGCCCGCAAGGCCGCCGGCCAGGCCCGCAGCCAGCTCGACCGCGTGGCCCGCGCCGGCGGCGACCAGGCCTACGGCGAGATCGCCCGCATCCTGCTGAACTACCTGGAGGCCCGCCTGGCCCGCGCCGTCCGCGGCCTGACGCACCAGGATCTCGGGGCGTCGCTCGTGGCCCAGGGCGTCGACGAGGCCACCGTATCCAACCTCATCGCCGAGCTGGAGCACTGCGACTTCGCGCGCTTCGCCCCGGTCGCCGGGGCCGGCGAGGTGGAGCAGAGCGTGGCCCGCGCCCGCCAGATCGTCGATGGCATCGAGGGGGGCCTGCGATGAGGCGCCTGCTGCTCCTCGGCCTGCTGCTGTGGCCGGCCCTGGCCGGCGCCGTCGACGTGGGCGCCGCCAACGATCTGTTCTGGAAGGGCCAGCACGGCGAGGCCGCCCAGGCCTACCGGGGCCTCACCGCCAACCACCCCCAGAGCGCCGACCTCTGGTACAACCTGGGCTGCGCCGAGGCCCGCGCCGGCCGCCTGGGCCGCGCCATCCACGCCTTTGAGCAGGCCCTCATCCTGCGCCCCGGCGACGACGACGCCAGCCAGAACCTCGACGCCGTGCGCGCCCTGGCCCTGGAGCGCGGCGTGGCCGGCGCCGGCGACGCCCGGGTCATCCCCCCCGGCGAGGACGACACCGGCACCGGCCTGCTGACGGCCATGAGCGCCGAGCTGCTGACGTTCGTGTTCGCGGGCACCTGGATCGCCCTGTTCGCCCTGCTCATCGTCTGGCGCCGGGCGACGCGCCCGTCCCTGCACACCACGGCCTCGTTCGTCGCCCTCATCATGGGCCTGCTGGCCGCGGCCAGCGGCGGCGTGCTGCTGGGCCGGGCCTACGTCGTCGAGAACGTCCAGCAGGGCGTCGTGCTCGCCCGCACCTCCGTGCGCGCGGGCCCGGGCAGCGAGTACGCCCGGGGCGTCGTCCTGGCCGAGGGCGTGATGGTCCGGCTGCGGGGCAGCGACGGCGACTGGCGCCAGGTCACCCTGCCCGACGGCGCCGAGGGCTGGCTGCCGACGGCGGACGTGGGCGTCCTCGAGCGCCCCTGAGCGGCCGCCACCCGCCGGGCGGCCTGGGTGGATCCATGTTGCAGATCAACGACTTGCCGATGACGGACGCCGCGTACGACGCGGTGTGGGCCCTCAACGAGGCGGCGGGCGCCAACGCCCACATCCGCGGCGCCATCCAGCGCGCCCGGGATGACGCGCGGCGGCCCCACGGCGAGGTCGTCCGGCTGATCGCCACCCTCGATGGCACCCCGGTGGGCCACGCGGGGGCCTTCCCGCTGGTGTCCTACGCCGGCCCGGGCCGCCGGTACTGCCAGCTCGCCGTGCACCCGGACCACCAGGGCCGCGGCGTGGGCCGGGCCCTGCTGCAGGCCCTGCTGGCGCGCCTGCCCGACGCCCGCGAGCTGCTGGGCCAGCTCCGCGCGGGGGACGCCCGGGCCCGCCGCGTGCTCGACCACCTGGGCGGCGTCGTGGGCTCCGAGGATCTGGAGCAGCGCCTGCTGCTCGCCGACGTGGACGTCGCCCGCCTGGAGGCCCTGGCCGGGCGGCTGGCGGCCCTGGGCCTGCGCGTCGTGCCCCTGGCCCGCTTGAAGGCCGAGGTGCCCGACTGGGTGGCGCGCCTGCACCGCCTGCACGTGGGCCTGGACGAGGACGTCCCCTCCCCCGTCGACCACGAGCCGCCGGATCTCGACGCCTGGGCCGCCGCCGAGCTCGGCGTCCCCGACGCCCGCCACGACGCCCTCTTCCTGGCCCTCGACGGCGACGCCTGGGTGGGGGTCTGCGAGCTGCGCCAGCCCGGCCGGCCCGACGCCCTCATCCATGATCTGACCGGGGTGGTGCGGCCCTGGCGCCGCCGCGGCGTGGCCGCCGGCCTGAAGGCCACCGCCGCGCTCTGGGCCCGGCAGGCGGGCCTGACCCACCTGACGACGTGGACGCATGTGGAGAACGCCGCCATGCGGGCGACGAACGCCCGCATCGGCTTTCAGGAGGTGGCCCGCTGGCTCCTCTGGATCAGCGAGCGCGGCGGCGGCGCCACAGGCTGACGAGGGCGAGCAGCCACAGGCCCCCCACCGGCGCCCCGGGCGACTGCTCGCAGCCCCCGCTCTCCGCCGTCGCCGACTCCCCGGGCAGGCCGGCCTCGCCGCGCGGGCCGGTGGCCCCGGCCTGGCCGGGCGGCCCCGTGCGGCCGGGCGGGCCCTCGGGCCCCACCATGCCGTTCTCGCCGTCGCGGCCGTGGCAGAGCAGGACCTCGCTGTCGATCTCGTTGCCGTCGAGCCGCCCGTCGCGGTCCTCGTCGAGGCCGGAGAGCACGCGCCAGCCCCCCTGCGGGCAGGTGGCGGTGGCCGGCTCGTCCTCGACCTCCTGCAGGATGTTGTAGCCGTCCTCGCCGGGGGTGCCGGGATCGCCGTTGCACACGAAGTGGGAGGCCTCCACCTCGTCCTCGTCCAGCTCGCCGTCGTAGTCCCAGTCGCGGCCCTCGTCGATGCGGACGCCGCCCGCGGCGCAGTCGGGGCCCGGCGGGACGGGCACCACGTCGACGATCTGCTTGCGGTCGATGGGCTCCCAGCGCGTCAGATCCACCGGGCCGAGCAGGCGTCGCTCGTTGCCGGCCGCGCGCCCGACGAAGCGGGCCTCCAGGGACAGCAGCCGCTCGCCGATGGGCGTCTGGCCGTCGACGAGGATGCGCACGGGGCCGTTGTACTCGATGGCCCCGCCGACGAGATCGAGCTGGAAGGCCGCCCCATCCCAGCCGAAGGCGCCCAGGCCCGGCAGCTCGATGCTCTGGATGGCCGCCCGGGGGCCGCGGATGGTGATGAGCAGGCGCCCCAGATCCTCGATGACGCGCACGGCCCGCCCGTCGAGGCGCAGGCACTCCGTCAGGCCCAGCTCGATGTGGGCGCTCGCGTCGAGGCTGCGGGGCAGGCCCACGAAGGTGGTCTGGGGGGTGGCCGCGAGGGCGCGGGAGCCGGGCACCAGCAGGGCCTCGATGCAGGGGACGAGCCCCAGCACGCCGGCGCTGCGCCGCCCGCCCACGTCCAGCTCGTTGATGGCGTTGGACAGGCTGGCCGTGGCGCTGAGCAGCGTCCCCTGGGCCAGCGGCAGGTCGGCCGCGGCCACGCGCACCGCGACGCCGTCCAGGTCGAGGCCGAGCACGTCGTCGAGGGCCATCGGCCCGTCCGTCGTGACCGAGAAGGCCACGAAGTCATCCCCCAGCGCCCCGCCCGCCGACGGCTCCACCCGCATGCCGGTGTTGGCGCTCTCGGGGCTGCCGCTGCGGAAGCGCAGGCGATCGGGCCCGATGGGCGTCCGCAGCCGCATCCGGCCCAGCTCGAAGCGCAGGGTCAGGCGCTGCGCCGCCACCGGGGATCCCAGGCGGTAGTCGAGGGAGCCGAAGGGCAGCGTGAAGTCGGTGTCTCCGCGGGGGTTGACGACCTCGTTGGCATAGATGGCGGGCGCATAGGCGAGCTCACCGGCGGCCGCCGGCGCCGCCGCGAGGGCGACCAGGATCAGCCAGGCGGGGATTAGGATGCGGCCTCTTGGACCGCGGCGGGGAGCGAGGGTGCGCATCGACGCCTCCAGGGCAGGACCAGGCGCTCCGGCCGGTCAACAGGGTGATGTCAGCGCCCGCTCCACGGGGGACCAGACGCGCGGCAGATTTCCCTCTCGGGCCCCTGTATTGTGGGGCGGCCCGGCCGCCTTCGGCAAGCAAGCTGCTGATTTCAGTGGGACTCGCGCCCACCCCTGGGCGCAGGTCGTGCCTGTGCCTACACTGGACACACCGCCACGTCGTCGCTCCGGAGTCGCCATGATCCGGCCCCTCGCGCTCGCCACGCTCGCCCTGATCGGGTGCGGCGATGGCTTCCCGCCCCGCCCGGCCGAGGCCGGCGACGCCGCCGTCGCGGACGTCGGCCCCGCCGACGCCGCCCCCGTGGACGTCGAGCCCCCCATCGACGGCGATGACGAGGGCGAGGCCCGGGCGCCCGACGCCGCCCCCCCGGCCACGCCCGCCCCCGGCCCCGGCGAGCTGCTCATCAACGAGGTGGACTACGCCGCCGCCGATGACGCCCAGTACATCGAGCTGGTCAGCCGCGCCGACGGCCCCCGCGAGCTCGCGGGCCTCACCATCGAGCTGGTCCAGGGCGGGCGCGCCTACCTCATGCGGACGCTCGACCCCGGCGCCATCGGCCCGGGTGAGCGCCTGCTGCTCGTGGGCGCCCACCGCCCGGCCGAGGCGCCCCCCGGGGTGCCGATGCGCGTCGCGTTCGGGCGGGACGGCGCCGAGATCGCCGCCGGCCGGGCGGGCGTGCGCCTGGTGTCGGCCGACGGCGACCTGCTCGACGCCCTCGGCTACGGCGGCGAGCCCGGCGAGGGGGGCGTGCTCGCCCTCGTCGACGAGGCCCGCGGCAGCCTCGGCCGCTGCCCCGACGGCGCCGACACCGACGACAACGCTGCGGATTTCCAGCAGAATCCCGAGGCCACGCCCGGCGCGGCCAACGCCTGTCCCCGCGAATGATGGTTGCCGGGGCGGGGCGCACGGCTCAGACTGAGGGCATGCTGCGAGCCGCCCAGCGCGCCACCGCCGTCGTCGACGCCGCCGCCCTCGAAGACGGCCTGCGCGGCCTCGACGACGCCCCCACGCTCTTCCCCCTCGACTCGGCGCTGGCCCGGGTGGGCCGCGAGGCGGGCCTGCTGCTCTACGGCCCCCGCGCCGCGCTGCTGCAGATCGCCCACCCCTTCATCGCCCAGGCCGTCGCCGATCACTCCCGGGTGCTGGCCGACATGCAGTCGCGGTTTCGCCGCACCATGTCCCTCATGTACCGGCTCACCTTCGCGCCGCCCGCCGAGGCCTTCGCCATCGCCCGCGCCCTCCACGCCCGCCATGACGCCGTCGAGGGGACGCTGACGGCCGGCAGCCTGCGCCTCCCGGCGGGCACCCACTACCGCGCCAACGAGGTGGAGCCCCTGTACTGGGTGGCGGCGACGCTCTGGGACACCAGCCTGCTCTTCCACGAGCAGGTCCTGGTGCCCCTCACCCCCGCCGAGAAGGACGCCTACCTGGCCGACACCCGCCGCTTCGGCCGCCTGTTCGGCATCCCCGAGGCCACGCAACCGCCGAGCTGGGCCGCGTTCCAGGACTACATGGATCGCATGCTGCGCGGGGAGGTGCTGGGGGTGACGTCGGTCTCGCGGCAGCTCGCCCAGGCCATCCTGACGCCGCCGCGCCGGGCCGCCGCCCCGTTCTTCCGCTGGGCGCGGGCCTTCGGGGCCGGCCTCCTCCCGCCGACGCTGCGCGACGCCTTCGGGCTGCCCTTCGGGGTGGCGGAGCGGGCGCTCCACGGGGCCTCTCTCCGGGCCCTGCGCGCCATCGTGCCGCGGCTGCCCGCGTCGGTCCGCTTCGCCCCGGCCTGGCACGCCGCCCGCGCCCGGGCCGGCCTGGCGCCGCCGCCGGGCCCCGCCACGCGCCTCGCCCCCCGCGTCGCCCTCTGGCTGACGGCCGGGCGCGCGCCCGTCAGTCCCCGACCTCCTGCCGGCTGACCACGACGCAGGGCTTGCAGGTGCCATCGCACCACAGGCCCCCCGCGCACGGCGCCTCCTCGCTGCAGGCCGCCCCCGCCGCGAGGCCAGGCGTCTTCGGGGGGATGCAGGCCGCCCCCACCTCGACGAGCAGCCAGTGGTGGGTCGTCTGGCTGCCCGTCTCGATGGGCGCCCCGGCCCCGCCCGCGTGGATCACCTCCACGCCCGCCACGTCCTGCCGCTGGAAGGTGGCCAGGTGGGCCGTGAGCACCGTGGGCACGCCGGCACGCCGCAGGGTGGCCACCAGCCGGGCCGCGTCCTGCCGCGACTTGAACCCGCCGCTGCGGGTGCCGAACGGATCGAACGGGGGCACATGGGTGATGACGAGCCGCGCCGGCGGCGCCTCGCTGCCCGGCCACCACAGCGGCGTCTGCGGCAGCCAGGCCTCCAGCAGGCTGAACGTCCGCTGCGTGAAGGCGGCGTCCCCCGAGTCCATCACCAGCAGCCGCAGGGCGCCAGCGTCGAGGGCGAACGTCGTCTGGCCGAGGGCGTCGACCACCGCCTCCGTCTCCTGGCTGAAGACGTCGCGCTCGCCCACCGTGGCGTACCACGGGATGTCGAGCTGGCTGTCGAGGGTCGCGGCGGCGCTGCGGAGCTGCCCCGGCGTGCCCTCCTCCGTCAGGTCGCCGTTCACCACCGCGAAGAGCACGCGCTCGCCCTCGGGCAAGGCCGGATCGGCCGCGGCGCTCACCGCCTGGGTGATGCGCGCCCGCACGTCCGGCGTGCCCGCGTTGTTGCCCCAGACGGCGAACCGGTAGGGCCCCGCGATGGGGCGGCTGAGCCGGTGGCGCACCACCAGCCCCGCCTGACCCAGGCCGAAGGCGCCCTCGGCGTCCAGCGTGGCGCAGGCCCCCGGCCCCGTCGCCGCGGGCGCGTCCACCACCCCGGGGGCCAGCTCCACCTGCCCCGCCCCGCGATCCGTCCGCACCGTCCAGACCTGCCACCGCGCGTGGTCGCTGCCCACGCAGCGCGGGTCCCCCGGGCACTGCAGCGTCTCGGGCTCGAAGGCCCGCTCCGACGCCAGCGGCGTGCGCTTGCGGTCCTCCGGATCCCCCACGAAGTCCACCGCCCCGCCCGCGGCCTCCCGCGCAGCCGCCACCTCCGCCGGCAGGGCGTCGAGCAGCGGCCGCCACGTCGCGGTCAGGTCCGTCGGCAGGTGGCTGACCTCCAGCGTGACCGCCGTCGGCCCGCAGCCGCGGTCCACCACCTCCACCCGCACGTCGAGGGACTGGGCCCGGATGCGGACGCGGGGCGGCGTGCTGCCCTGGGCGGGCACGAGCGCGACCACGGCGCCGCCCTGCACCGAGACGGTCACCAGCGGGTGGGGCCGCGTCGAGCCGGCCTTCGAGTTCGCGTCGTCCCGGCCGGTGCCCAGGTTGGTGCAGCCGGCCAGAAAACCCAGCACGATCAGGAGGTTGGCGCACCTCACAGGCCATACCCCAGGCCGAGCCGGATGCCCCAGCCCTCCCCCGCCGTCAGGCTCAGCTCGATGTCCAGCTCGGCGCTCTGCCGGTGGCTCAGCGCCACCTCGATGAGCCCGTTCTCGCCGTCGCTCGGGCCCACGTCCTGGGTCGGATCCTCGATGAACGCCAGGGAGGCCGTGGTGCGCGGCCCCGTGTTCACGGCCACCCCCGTCTCCACCAGCAGCCAGGAGTCGAGGAACCAGGGCGACTCGGTGAAGCCGGGGGCCTCGTCCACCTGGTCGCCGAACTGGTAGCCCACGAAGCCGTAGCCGAGGCGCGTGAAGACGTAGCAGTTGCGCATGCCCCGCACGACCTGCCCCAGGTCGGCCTGGCCGCCGACGTAGGCCGCCGACGCGAGCGCGCTGTAGCCGTAGCGCCGCACGGCGTGCCGGCGAGCGCGGGCGCCCACGGCGATGTAGTTCTGGGGATCCACCCCCCGGAAGACGCGCACCCCGGTGTCGACGGCCCCCTGCCAGAGATCCAGGCGGGCCTCCAGATCCACCTCGGGCCGCAGGTAGAACAGGCCGGAGTCGAACACCCCCTTCACCGCGATGTGGTGCTTGAAGGGCGTCAGCGGGTTGTCGGTGAAGCGGTAGGCCAGGCCCACCTGGCGCGCCTCCGTGCGCAGGGTGAGCGGATCGAAGGCCCCGGCGCCCTTGAAGGTGCCGAAGATGTCGGCGCCCCAGGAGCCGAAGAACAGCACCGCCCCGGCGTGGGCCAGGCCCAGGCGAAGCCCGCCGGTGGGGCCGCTGCCATGGGTCGACTCGTCGATGGCCAGGCTGGCCGCGATGAGGCCGAGGCCCGCCAGCTCCGCCAGCAGCAGGCTCAGGGCGGTGTCCTTGGCGCCCGCGTAGTAGTGGCCGAAGCCGTGGATGAGGAAGCCCGGTCCGACCGCCAGCACCCCCCCGAAGAGGGAGCCCGCCGGCTCGTCGTCCGGCCGCGGCGCGAACCCCTCGGCCTGGGCGGCGTCCACCGTCTGGGGCGTGTCGGCGCGGGCCACCGGGGCCAGCGCCAGCAGGATCACCAGGACCGTCTTCAACGCTGCCACCTCCCCGCGGCGGGCTGCTCGCGCTGCCCCCCCAGTCGCCCGGCCAGGCCGGTGAAGCGCTGCATGGCGCTCACGCTCCGCACGGCATACCCCAGCGCCGCCTCCTCCGCCACGAGGACGACCAGCCGCCGCCCCCGCGTCAGCCCGGTATACAGCAGACCGCGCTGCAGCATGACCCGGTGCTCGCGCACGACCGGCAGGACCACCGCCGGGTACTCGCTGCCCTGGCTCTTGTGGACGGTGCAGGCCCAGGCCAGGGTCAGCGCGTCCAGGCCCGTGCGGTCAAACACCAGCTCGCGCTCCTCGAACCGCACCCGCAGGCCCTGGCCGTCGAGGCCGAGCACCCACCCGATCTCGCCGTTGAAGACCTCTTTCTCATAGTCATTGCGGATCTGCATGACCTTGTCGCCCGCGCGGAAGGCCCGCTCGCCCTGGCGGATGAGGGGCTCGCCCGGGTTCTGGCGGCCCTGCAGGCGCTCGTTGAGGGCCGCCGCGCCGCAGCGCCCCCGGTGCATCGGCGTGAGGACCTGGACGTCCCGCGCCGGGTCGAGGCCGAAGGCCGCCGGGATGCGCTCGGCCACCGTCCGCTCCACCAGCGCCGCCGCCTCCTCCGCCGAGCGCGCGGGGACGATGAAGAAATCCCCAAGGGTTTCAGCCTCTTGGATGATGGGCACCTGCCCGTGCAGCACGGCGTGGGCGGCCAGGACGATGCGGCTCTGCTGCGCCTGCCGGAAGATCTCGGTCAGCCGCACGGCCGGCACCGCCTCGACGGCCAGCAGATCGGCGAGCACCTGCCCGGGCCCCACCGACGGGAGCTGGTCGGCGTCCCCCACCAGGATGAGGCGCGTCCCGGGCGAGACGGCCCGCAGCAGCGCCAGGTAGAGGGGCTGATCGATCATCGACGCCTCGTCGACGATGATGGCCTGCGCCTCCAGGGGCCGCTCGGCGTCGCGGCGAAAGCCCCCCTCCCCCGGCGAGAACTCCAGCAGGCGGTGCAGGGTGCGGGCCTCCTGGCCCGTGGCCTCCGCCATCCGCCGCGCCGCCCGGCCCGTCGGGGCCGCCAGGATGACGCGCCCCTCCGCGGCCGCCAGCAGCGCCAGCAGCACCCGGATGATGGTCGTCTTGCCGGTGCCGGGGCCGCCCGTGAGCACCATGAACGGCACCTCGGTGGCCAGGCGCAGGGCCTCGAGCTGCGCCGGCGCGAGCGTGAGGCCCAGGCCCCGGGCCGCCGCCTCGGGATCGCCGCCCAGGGGGGGCGTCTGGGCCGCCACCAGCGCCTCCGTGCGCGCCGCGGCCTCCTCCTCCGTCTGGTAGGCGCCGCGCAGGTAGATGCGCTCGAGCCCCCCGTCGATCAGGCGGCCATCGGCCAGGAGCTGGTCGAGCACCTCCCCGGCCACGGCGTCCGTGCCCAGCAGGCGCGCCGCCTCGTCGAGCAGGGCGGCCCGGGGCAGGTACACATGCCCGTCGTCGGCGGCGGAGGCGAGCAGGTACGCCAGGCCGGCGGCCGCCCGGGCGGGCGAGTCGGGGGCGAAGCCGAGCCCCGCGGCCATGGCGTCGGCCGTGCGGAAGCCCACCCCGCGGATCTCCTCGACCAGCCGGTAGGGGTTGGCCCGGACGCGGGCGATGGTGGCGTCGCCGTGCCGCTCCCAGACGCGGCGCGCCAGGGCGGCGGGCAGGCCGGCGCCCTGCAGGAAGACGAGGGCCTCGCGCTGGTCGCGCTGGGCGCGAAACGCCGCCACCAGCTCCTGGCTGCGCTTCGGCCCGATGCCCGGCACCGTCGCCAGCAGCACCGGATCCTCGGCCACCACCCGCAGCGTCTCGTGGCCGAACGCCGCCACCAGCCGCTCGGCGAGCCCCTTGCCCACCCCCTTCACGCGCCCCGACGCCAGGTAGCGGCGGATGCCCTCGGGATCCTGCGGCAGGATGGGGTAGCCGACGTGCACCTGGAACTGGTGGCCGAACCGCTCGGTGTGGCGCCACTGGCCCCGCAGCCGGACCTGCTCCCCCTCGTGCAGCCCGCCGAGGGCCCCGACGACCCGCACCTCGGCGCCCCGGGCCGGCCGCAGGCTCGCCACCGTGAAGGCGTCGTCCTCCGAGCGGAAGAGCACGCGCAGCAGCACCCCCTCCAGGACGTCCTCGGGGCGGTTCTCGGGGCGATCGGCCATTGCCCGAAGCTCTTAGCAGATCCGCGGGCCTCGCGGGATCGTCGCCAGCGCTCCCACGCCGAACGGGGGACGCTTCCTCGTTGACACGTCATCCCGAAATGGCGGGCTGGCCCTTGTTCGGATAACCTCCTTTTCGTCTCGCCGCTGACGGGGAGCCTTGAGCGAACGACGCGAAAGCGGGGGCCTGGGCCCCCACGACGAGCAGGTGGCCGAGTGGGCTCGCGCGCTCAGCGAGGATCCCACGTCGCCCGTGTTCTACGACCTCGCCCGGGCGTTGCTCGCCCGGCGTGCGCCCAAGCGCGCCGCGCTCGTCCTCAAGGGGGCCCTCAACCACCACCCGGCCCGCGACGACGCCCGCCTGCTCCTGGGCGAGGCCCTGCTGGCCAGCGGCCGCGGGCGCGCCTGCACCCGCGAGATGGCCCGCATCCTCAGCCGCCACCCCGAGCACCTGGAGGCCCTGAAGCTGCTGGCCCGGGCCCTGCGCTTCGAGGGCCAGCGCGACGAGGCCCGCGTCATCCTGGAGCGCGCCCGGGAGCTGGCCCCCGCCGACACCGAGGTGGCGGGCATGCTGGCCGATCCCGGCCCCCCCGGCATCTCCGTCCGCGAGCGCGACGGGCGCGTCACCGCCCTCGTCGACGACGAGAGCGAGATCCTGGAACCTACCGGATCTTTTGGATCTTCCGTCCGCTTCCTCACCGATCCCCTGGCCGAGCCCACCGTGCGCGACGTGCCGCTGTCGCTGGAGGAGGCCCGCCGCCCGGTGGATCCGCCCGAGGTCTTCACGTCGTCGCACCGCGTGCCCGAGGTGGGCACCTCGTCGGAGGAGGACGACGCCGAGGAGGCCGAGGACGCCACCCGGCCCATGAGCATGCCGCCCTTCGAGGAGATGATGGCCGCCGAGCTGTCGGCCATGCTCTTCGACGACGCCGACGTGGTGCCCTCCGTCCAGGTCTCGCCCTCGCTGGCCCTGGAGGCGGCGCGGCTGGCCGAGGCGGGCCTCATCGAGGCGCCCCGCGCCGCGCGCCTGCCGGCCGCGCCCCTGGGCCTGCGCCGCGAGGATCCGCCCGTCACCCGGCCCGGGACGCCGCCCCCCGGCCCGCGCCGCCCGGGCAGCGCGCTCGCCCCCGAGCTGGAGCCCACCGGCCCGCTGAACACGGCGGCCCTGGGCCCCTCGACGGCGTCGCCGCCCTTCCCCCGGGAGGCCGCGACGCGGGCGGAGGCGCCCCCGAGCATCCGGTCGCTGCGGCCGCGCCCGGCGCCGATGGTGACGGAGGAGGTCTCCATCGAGGAGGCCAGCTTCGACGAACTGGAGCCGACCGAGGCCGCCGAGCGCGTCCTGTCCGGGGACCGCCCCACCGCCGAGCTCTCGGCCCGGGTGGTGCGGCTGGGCGAGCTGGGCGACGCCGTGCGGGTGCACCGCGGCGCGCCGCCGGCGCCCCCCGTCCTCGATCCGACGCGGGAGCTCTCGGCCACGCACCTGGCCCGCCCGAGCGTGCTGCCGGCCCCCGCGCCGGCCTCGGATCCGCCGATGCGCACCGAGGCCTCGCTGGACCTGCCGCGCTTCGAGTGGGAGGAGGAGGAGGGCCGCCCGAGCACGGTGCAGCTCCCCCGCCGGCGCCCCGGGCCCTCGGCCGAGCTGCCGGTGCCCGCGCCGCCCTGGGCCCCCTCGCCGGCGCCGCCGGCCGCGCCGCCCCCGCCCGCCCTGCCGCGCCGCCTCCGGTGCCGGGCCGCCGCGACCTGCTGGACGTGCCGCTGGATCCCTCCGAGTTCAGCGCGACATGCCGCCGCCGTCGCCCCAGGCCCACGAGATGCCGGACGACCTCGACTGCGGCCCGTGCGCCTCGACTGGCGCCCCGTCCCCCGGCCCTGGCCCCCGGAGCGCCGCCCCGAGCCGCCGCCCTGGCCCCCGAGCGTCGCCCTGAGCTGCCGAAGCCCCTGGCCGCCGAGCGCCCGGCGCCGCCGCGGCCGCCGAAGCCCCCGGCCCCGCAGCCGCCCGCGGCGAAGGCCCTGAAGCCGCCGAAGGCGCCTGCGCGGGAGCCTGAGCCCCGACCGGCCGCCGAGCGCCCCGCCGGGAGCCGCCGCCGGCCCGCCCCAGCGCGGGCGGGCGGGCCCACGCGCCGGTGCGCGCCCCGGCCGCCACCGCGCGGCCCTCGTTCGGCGCCAACGCCCCGCCGCCGCCCCGCAACCTGTCCGTGGCCCAGGCGCCGACCGCCGAGGGGCGGACGGTGGCCCCCGCCAGCCGGCCCGCGCCGCGCCGCCGGCGGTGGCCCATCGTCGTGATCACCGCGGGCGTGCTGGCGCTGGCGGGCACCTTCGCGCTGCTGGCCGGCTACCGGCAGGCCGCGCGCGCGGCCGACGAGCTGGTGACGCGGGCGCGGCGATCGCTCAATGATGACACGTACCTGGGCCGCGTGAACGCCACCGACATGCTGGTGGCGGGGGTCGAGCCGCCCGGGGCCCTGGGCCGCGCCGCCGACGCCCTCGTCCGCTTCGCCGGCCGCCCCGGTCTGGCCGGGCCCGAGGCCGACCGCCGCGCCCTCCTGGCCCGCATCGAGGCCGAGCGCGTGGGCCGCGACGCCGAGCGCGACCGCCTGCCGAAGGCCACCGAGGCCCTGGCCGAGGCCCGCGGCCTGGCCCCCGACGCCCTCGACACGCGCCTCGCCGACATCACGCTGCGCCTCTTCCGCCAGGAGCTCGAGGCCGCCCAGACGGCCCTCGACGCGCTGCCGGGCGACCAGCGCGACACGGCCGCCGCCCAGCAGCTCTACGCCGAGGTGGCCCTGGCCCGGGGGGACCGCCCGCGCGCCACCGACCGCGCCGCCACGGCCCGGGGCAAGGACGCCGGCTTCGTGCCCGCGCAGCTCCTCGTGCTGCAGCTCCAGGCCGAGCGCGGCGACACCCAGGGCGCCCTGGAGGGCCTCAAGGTCCTGGGGGAGCGCCACCGCAGCCACGTCGGCGTCTACGTCGCCTACCAGCGCCTGCGGGTGCAGGAGGGCGAGCAGGCCGCCGAGGCCGTCACCGCCCTGCAGAGCGTCCTCGAGAAGAACGGCGAGGTCCTCTCCCCCGACCAGCGCGCCCTCATCCAGGACACGATGGGCCTGTACTACGTGCGCAGCGGCGACATCGAGTCGGCCCGCACGGCCTACACCATCGCCAACAAGACGGTGCCCGACGACCCGCGCTACAGCGTGGGCCTCGCCCGCCTCGACCTGCTGGAGTACAAGCTGGACGCCGCCGAGCGCGTGCTGCGCGAGGCCACCCGCCAGCACCCGGGCGAGCCGGCCTTCATCACCGAGCTGGCCCGCGCCCACCTGCTGCGCGGCGATCCGTCGGGCGCCCTGGCCGAGCTCAAGCGCCTGAGCGCCCCCGACATCGACGCCCTGTTGCTCATCGCCCGCTCCCAGCTCGACCTGTCCGATCCCAACGGCGCCCTGGAGACGCTGGCGGCCGCCGAGCGCCAGGCCCCGGCCCTGCTGGACGTGGACTACTACCGGCTGCTGGCCAAGGTGCGCGCCGGCGTGACGGCCGAGGCCGCGCTCAAGCAGCTCGGCGAGCCGCGCGCCACCGGCGCCGGCGAGCAGCTCTGGGAGGCCGCGTTGCCCGGCCGGGCCCACGGCATGGCCCTGGCCCACCGCGGCGATCTCGACGCCGCGGCCACCGTGCTCACCGAGACGTTCGCGGCCCACCCCCGCGACTTCCTGTCGGCGTTCGAGCTCTGCCTGGTCGAGGCCCGCCGCCTGCGCGGCCGCGAGGCCCTGAAGGCCTGCCGCGCCGCCCTGACCATCAACCCCCACAACCTCAAGGCCGCCGAGCTCTCCGCCGAGATCGCCGAGGCCACGCTGGACGCCGGGGCCGTCATCGCCGCCCTGGAGCCCCTGCGCGAGCGCACCCCCGAGATGACGCGCCGCCTCGCCCGGGCCTACGTGGCCCTGGAGCGCGTCGGCAGCGCCGCGGCCCTCGTCCCCGAGCGCCGCGAGGGCGCCCCCGAGGACGCCACCGACCGCTCCGTGCGCGGCCTCGTCCTGCTGGCCACCGGCCGCGGCGAGGAGGCCCTGCCCCTGCTCCAGGCCGCCGCCGACGAGCTGGACAAGGACGCCTGGGCCCAGATCGCCCTGGCGGATCTGCTGCTGGATCAAGGAGATGCGCGCAAGGCGGCCGCCGTGTACCGCAAGGCCGGCAAGCTCTCGCGCCTGCCCTTCGCCTCCCTCGGCGCCGCCCGGGCGGCCATGCGCAACAACGACTGGCAGCAGGCCCTGGTGGACGCCCGCGTGGCCGAGCGCCAGGCCCGCCGCAGCCTGAGCCACGCCCGCCTGCGCGGCGAGGCCCTGGCCATCCAGGGGCGCGTCACCCTCCAGACCGGGGGCCGCCGGGGCCTGCGCGCCGCCGCCCGCTTCTTCGCCGAGGCCCTGAAGGCCGAGAAGGAGCTGCCCGCCGCCCTCGTGGGCAACGGCCTGCTGGCCGAGCAGCAGCAGCGCTTCGACGAGGCCGTCCGCCTGTACGGCCGCGCCATCCAGGTCGCCCCCAAGGATCCCGAGGCCCACTACCTGCTCGGCCGCCTGCTCCTGCAGACGCCCGGCACCACCGAGCAGGGCCGCGACATGCTCAACCAGGCCCGCGTCCTCGACCCGCGCGGCCGCTTCGGGAGCCTCGCGAAGGGCCTGCTGCAGCCGACCCCATGAAGCGGGCCCCGCTGCTCCTCACCCTCGCCGCCCTCGCCGCCTGCGAGCCCCCCGGCACCCCGCTGCGCTACGACCTGGCGCTGGGCACCGTGCGCTACCGCGAGACGCTGGAGGAGGTCGTCCGGGCCCGCGACGGCAGCCTGCTGCAGCTCACCCAGATCGAGGCCAACGTCCGCGTGCAGATGACGGTGGCGGGCGAGGTGGCCACCATCGCCGTGCACCACGAGGCGGCCCGGGGCCGGCGCCTGGAGGCGTCGACCGGGGCCCTCGCCACCTACGATGTGCAGTTCCCCGACCGCCCGGGGGGCGACCCGGTGGCCCGCGCCACCCTCGCCGAGATCCTGGACGACCGCTTCGACGAGCCCGAGACGTGGACGCTCGGCCCCCGCGGGCCCACCGCCGCCGAGGCGTGGCCCTGGCACCTGCCGCTGCCCGAGACGCTGCGGCCCGGGGCGACCTGGCGCGGCACCCTGCCCACCCCGGGCGACGCCGCCACCCCGCTCTCGGCGCGCTTCGCCGCCACCGGCGACCTGGAGGGCGTCCCCTGCAGCGAGCTCGTCGCCGACGTCGCCGCCCTGCCCCCGCCCGCCGGCCCCGGCCCCGCCGAGGTGCGCGTCTGCGTGTCCCCCAGCGGCGCCCTCGTCTGGCAGTCCCTGCACCGCCTCGTGGAGGTGGAGGGCCGCATGACCGAGACGACCGTGAGGCGCGTGGCGCTGGCTGGCCGCGAGGTCCCGAGCTTCACGCTGCCCCTCGACCTGCCCGAGCCGCCCGGCCCCACGGCCCCGCCCGGCCGCGACCGCCTGGGCGACGCCCTGCCGGCCGGCGCCCTGGCCCGCCTGGGCACCACCCGCGGCCTGGCCCCGAGCGCCGTCATCGCCGTGGTGCCCGCCCCCGCCGGCGCCCAGGTCGCCCTGCTGCACGCCGACGGCTTGACGGTCATGGACGCGCGCACCGGCGTCACGAGCTGGCACCGCCCGGCCCCTGCCCTCCGAGCCGTGACCTGGAGCCCCGACGGCGGCCGCCTGCTGACGGCGGGCGGCGTCCAGGCCGGGCAGATCACCTGGTGGCGGGCCGCCGACGGGGCGACCCTGCGCACCACCACCCTGCCGGCGGAGCCCCGCGCCGTCGCCCTCGCTGCGTCGGGGGAAGCCCTGGTCGCCGGCGCCGACGACCGCCTCTGGCGCGTGGCCGAGGCCCCCCAGGCCCTCCCGGCCGGGGTGGGCGCCCTGGCCGCCCTGGCGCTGCGCCGCGACCAGCTCGCCGTGGCGGGCGCCGAGGGCGTCGCCGTCCTCGACCTGGGCACCGGCGCCCTGCGCCGGCTCTCCGAGGCCCCGACGCTGGCCGTCGCCTGGCTGCCCGAGGGCCTGCTGGCGCTCGGCCGATCCGGCCTGACGTGGTGGGATCCGGCCACCGGCGGCGTCGACGGCGCGCTGCCGCTCAAGGCCGGAAACATCAAGGGTTCTGCGGTGTTGACGACGTCGACCGCGGGCGACTTCGCCGTCTGGGCCGAGGACGTCGGCGGCTTCGCGGGCGGGCTCACCGATGGCCAGCTCGCCGCCGCGCCGCAGCCGGGGCGCCACCTGTGCGTGGCCGCCGACGGCAGCCTGCGCGTCGCCACGGGCGATGATGACCGCGTCGTGAGCGCGTGGCGCCCCGGCGACGTCCCCCGCCCCGCCGGCCTCTGGCGCGCCACCGCCCTGGGGCCCGACGCCCTGGCCAGCCTGGACGCCCGGGGCGAGGTGCGGACGTGGGCCCTCGGCGGCGGCGCCCAGCCGACGCGCTGGCTGCTGCCCGCCGCCGACGCCCGCGCCCTGGCCTGGCCTGCCGGCGGGGGGCCCGCTGGCCGCCAGCGCGACCGCGCGCTGGGCCTCGGCCCCGACGCCAGCGTCACCGCCACCCCCGGCCCCGGCGCCACGCGCCTGGCCACCGCGGGCGCCGCCCTCCTGGCCATCTCCCCGGACGGCGCCCGCCTCGACGAGGGCGCCGAGCCGCGCTGGCACCTCACCCAGGGCGATCCCTGCGCCGCCGCCCTGAGCGCCGACGGCCAGCGCGCGGCCGTGGCGCTGCGCACCGGCGACGCCGTCCAGGTGCGGGCCACGGCGTCCGGCGAGGTCCCGCTGCGGGCGACGACCCGCGACTGCCGGGTGGCCCTCTCGGCGGACGGCCGCCGCCTGGCCGTCCTGGGCCCGGCGCCGAACCGGGCGCGCGTCCTGGCCGTCCCGGACGGCGACGAGGTCGCCACCGTCGTCCTCACCGTCCCCGGCGGCGTGGTCGGTGGCCTGGCCCTCGACGCGACGGGCGCCCGCCTCGCGGTCGGCGGCGACGATCAGGTCGCCCTCTACGACCTGGCCCGCGTCCCCGAGCCCCCCCTGCCCGAGGGCCCCGAACCCGCCGACGCTGCTCTTCCGCGGCCTCGACGGGGGCGCCTACGTCGACCTCCACTTCGTCGGCGACCGCCTCGTCGCCCGGCCCGCCCCCGGCACCTCCGCCCTCGTCCTGGACGTTGGTGCCATGGGAGCCCGGTGAAGCCACCATCGGGCCGTTCCTGGTCAGCTTGCCGGTTACGTCATCCTGAAGAACATCCTTCCGCCGCCTGACGAGCTTGACGAAAATGATACAACGTCGGTACCTTGGTTCATCGTCGCGCTGGGCAACGACTAGACATGGAGCAGGAAGACAATGCGATCTGGGCAATGCGATCTGGGCAATGCGATCTGGGCAATGCGATCTGGGCAATGCGATCTGGGCAATGCGATCTGGGCAATGCGATCTGGGCAATGCGATCTGGGCAATGCGATCTGGGCAATGCGATCTGGGCAATCGTCCTGCTGACTCTGTGTCTTGCGGGATGCAATGACACGACGATCACCATCGATCCCGAAGATGGAGGCATCACGGTCATCGAGAGCGATGGATCACTCCCGTCGGTTCCTGCTTGTCCGAGTGAGAACGAGGTCGCCGGAGGCACCCTCTTCGCGGGTGGCGATGCCGTCGATGAGGCCATCTTCGCCAATGGCGTGCTCTCCCTCACGTTGTTCAACATCGATACCAGCGGCGGAACCCCGTACATTGCGAATGTGGGCGTCAAGTTTCAGGAAGATGGCGATCCGCTGCCGCTTCCGGTCGAATGGGCCGGCGGACAGATTCAGGGAGGGGAGATAGCAGTGACACTGTGCGTTCGTTGGAATGGAACGGTCATGGCGATGAAGGTCATCCTCTCGTTTGACCTCGTGACGTCCGCGAAGCTGGTCTACAGCGTGGGCCTGTGCGAGGATGAGAGCCTGTCTGGTGAGTGTGATGACTAGCGCTTCGCGCCGGAACGCTCTGCTGACCGGCACGATGGGCCGTGATGGGCGGAGTGGTGTCTGCGCTCGACCCGGAGCCATAGCGCGGCCAGTCTGTTCATGGAGGAGCGGTGGCTGGTCGTGCTCCAGCCGTCTCGCCCGAGCGTTGCGGGTCTCAGCGTGCCCTGTGCTGATCGCCGTCTTCGCGGCCGGCTGCTCCGACTTTGTTGCTTCCACGGACCCGCCCGAGCCAGAGATGGCGGCTCCCTGCCCGACCGCGCTGCCCTGGGGCCCGACGGCCCTTCCCCCAGGCATCACCGTGGTAGAGGTAGGCCGCTGCGGGGATGTCATCGGCCGCGGCGATCCCCAGGGAAGGTGGCTGTGGCGGGCGGAGGACGGCGCAGTGCTCCCGCTGCCGGCGGGGGTGATCGACTGGCGGTTTTCGGATGACGGCTTCTGGGTCATCCCGGACGACGGGCCAACGCTGGGGGCCATCGTGCGCGTCGCCGATGGCGTGGCCTTGCCGACACCCCGCCGGGAGGGGGTGGTCTATGGGGTACCCGGGTGGCTCGTCGGGCCAGGTCTCCCCCCTCGCCCGACCCTGCTCGTCGCCTGCGAGGCCGGTGAGTACCGAACATCGTCCCCGTCGGCGGGCTGGCCGGGCCCGGCCTCCCCGGTCATCCACCGAGAGCGCTCGGGCTGCCGGTGGTCCAGCATCCGCAGCCAGCCCACGGTGAACAGCGCTGAGGGGAGCGACGCCAGTCGGCGCACCGTCGAGGCCTGGAGTGTGCTTCGAGGTCGGTCGGTCGTGAAGGCGGAGATACCGGTGGAGGCCGGTCACCCCATCAACGACGTCATCGGGTTCTCACCATGGAGCTGTCGCCGCGGGGACGGGGCGGTGGTGGTGCTTGATCCGGCGGCACAGCAGGCCCAGGTGGACCCGACGGTCCCCCGGCAATTGACGGTCTTGAGCGTCAGCCTGGCCGATCGGCGGACGAGTCAGCCCTCGCAGGCCCTCGCCCTGCCGCGTGGTGAGCAACCCACTGTCGTGCAGGATGGCCGATCGGTCGTGGTCTCCGCTGGCGATCAGAGCCTCTGGTTCCCCGAGAGGGGGGAACCGCTCATGCTCCGCGGGGCAGCCCTGGCACTGGTTGACGACCTGGTCGTCGTCGCGCAAGGGGGAGCCTTGGTGGTGGTCGACGGGAGCGGCGAGGTCGTCGCCCGGCTGCCGGCCGCTCGGCAGGTACACGCCGGTCTCGGGGCGCTCGGCCTCGTCTGGCGGGAAGGGCCCGTGGACATCTCGGGGTTGTGGCGACCCGGTGAGGCGGACGTGCTGCGGCTGCATGCCGGTCGGGACCTGCGGCTGGTGGGCGTCCACGCCACCGGCATCGTCGTCACCGATGGCGCTGGACGGGTCGACGCCATCTTCGACGATGGGCGAGCGCTTCACGTCGCCGATGATGCCACCGAAGTGACCCAGCTCGTCGAGGCTGAAGCCGCCCGGGTTGTTCGAGTGGAGAAGGCGAGCGGCGAGGCGACCCTGGTCCGGATCGACCCGGAAGGCGTCGAGGTGCTGGCGGTCATGCACCGGGCGGCCCAGGACCCTGGGGGGCGAGCGCTGGCCGCCGAGGCAAGGGGCGCGGGCGGTATCGACGTCGTCTTCGCCGGGGACTGGAGGCGGTCGACGCCCTGACATGCCCTGATCGACAGGGCTTGTGCGCGGCCGCGCCCCCGCATAGGCTCTGCGGCATGTACCTGGGCCGCGTCATCGGAACCTGCGTCGCCACCGTGAAGTACGAGGGCATGCAAGGCTATCGCCTGCTCATCGTGGAGCCGGTGGACGACGAGGGTCGCGTCACCGGCGACCCGCATGTGGCCGTGGACGTGACCCAGGCCGGCCCCGGCGAGACGGTCTTCCTGGTCGGCAGCCGCGAGGCGGCCCTGGCCTGCGACCCGTCCTTCGTCCCCGTGGACGCCGCCGTGGTGGGCATCGTCGACGCCCTGGACGTGCCATGAAGCTGGCCCGCGTCCTCGGCACCGTGGTGTCGACCATCAAGCACCCCGCCTTCGACCACCGCACCCTGCTGTACTGCGACGTGCTCACCCCCGCGGGCGATCCCGACGGGCAGCGCATCATCGCGGTCGACCATGTGCAGGCCGGCGTCGGCGACACGGTGCTCATCCTCGACGAGGGCAACGGCGCCCGGCAGATCCTGGGCCCCACCGCCCAGCCGGTGCGCGCCGTCATCGTCGGCATCGTCGACGAGGTGGAGCTGGTGCGGTGAGCGCCACCTCCGAGACGCGGCTGCGTCAGGAGCTCGTCCGCTACAGCCTGGCCATGCACGCCGCCGGCTTCGTGGCCAACCACGACGGCAACCTGTCCGTCCGCGTGGCCGACGACCGCATCGTCTGCACGCCCACCGCCTTCTCCAAGGCCGACGTCACCCTCGACGATCTGGTGGTCGTGGACGCCGCCGGCACGAAGCTCTCGGGCCGCCGCCGGCCCTTCAGCGAGCTGGTCCTGCACCGCGCCGTCTACGACGCCCGGCCGGACGCCCTCGCCGTGGTGCACGCCCACCCGCCGTTCGCGACGGCCTTCGGGGCCGCCGGCAAGCCGCTGCCCCACCCGTTCCTGCCCGAGGCCGTCGTGTCCCTCGGCGCCGCGGTGCCGACGGTGCCCCTGACGCCCCCCGGCAAGCCGGCCGCCGACGCGCTGGCCCCCTTCGTGCGCCGCTGCGACGCCGTCCTGCTGGCCGGGAACGGCGCGCTCGCCTGGGGGCCCACGCTGGAGCTGGCCTGGCTGCGCCTGGAGCTGGTGGAGCACCTGGCCCGCATCGCCCACGCGGCCCTGCCCCTCGGTGGCGTGCAGCCCCTGCCCGCCGACATGGTGACGGCCCTGCTGGCCGCCCGCGCCAGGGCCGGCCTGCGGGCCCCCGACGAGGCCGGCACCCCGACGCCGCCCGCTGACCCGGTGGTCCAGCGCGCCGCCGCCCAGGCGGTGTCCGTCCTGCCCAACGTCGACCGCCAGGTCGCCGAGCGCATCGCCGCCGAGGTGGCCCGCAGCCTGGGCCGCTAAACCGCTGATTTCATTGTAGAGTCGGGGTGCTCGGCGCCGCTACCAGCCCGCGCCGAACTGCTCCACGACGGCCCGCAGATCCCCCCGGTCGATGGTCTGATCCCGGGTCGGATCGAGGGCGTCGTCCCAGGCCGGATCCGGCGTGGCGCGCCCCTGGGCGGCCCACACATCCAGCAGATCGATGCCGTCCACCACCCCCGACAGGTTCACGTCCCCCGCGGGCTCGGGCAGCACCTGCCGGAAGATGGACAGCTCGGGGTCCAGGCTCAGCCGCTGCGCCTCCCCCAGCGGGACCTCCTGGGGCCCGGCCTGATCGATGGCCACGTCGACCTCCCGCGTGTCGCCGCCCGGCAGCAGGCTGCCCCGCAGGGCCACCTGGGCCGAGAACCGCCCGTTGCGGTTCGGGAGCTGCTCGATCTCGATGGTCATGCGCGCGTCGCCATCCCGCGGCGGCCGCGCCCGCACCCGCAGGCGCGGGTAGCCCGCCCGGCGGATCCACTGGCCGAAGAAGCCCTCCAGGTCCTCCCCCAGCTCCGCCTCCAGGAACCGCTGCAGCTCCCGCGTGGTGGCGATGGCCCCGCTGAACGCCTCGACGTAGCGGGCCAGCGCCGCGTCGAAGCCCCGGTAGCGCTGGCGGAGCTGCTGCAGGACCGCGCTGCCCTTGTCGTACATGACGAGGACGCGGGTGAACGAGTCGTCGACGCCCAGCGCCTCCGAGTTCAGCGGCAGATCCGCCGCCTCGTCCACCCCCAGCACGTACTCCCAGTAGTTCAGCCGCGCGTGGTCCCGAGCGCCCACGACCTCCTCGGAGAAGCGCGTGGCGGCGTACTCAGCGAAGCCCTCCGACAGCCAGCCCTCGGCCAGGTCCACCACCCCCACCAGGTTGAAGAAGTACTGGTGGCCGATCTCGTGGCTGAGCACCTGCCGCACGACCGCCGCCTCGAGCGCGTCGGGGGGGATGAGCCAGAAGCTGAGCGGCAACAGGATGTTGGCCTGCGGCCCGAGGCCCACGCCGGCCTCATCGGCGATGGGGGCGACCCCCAGCCGGCTGAACGGGAACGGCCCGAGCAGGCCCTCGTAGAAGTCGACGGCCCGCTGGGCCTGCACGCCCAGCATCCGCCCCTCGTCCACCGTCGCCGGGGGCAGGAAGACCTCCACGCGCCCATCCACCGAGACGGCCCGCGTCGGCCCCACGGCCAGCGCCCCGAGCACGGTGTCGCGCTCGCTGCGCCACCGCCACCGCTGCCCGCCGCCGACGTCCAGCGGGGCGTCCCGGCCGCCGATGCCCACCGGCGACCAGCCCCGGGGCACCCCCAGATCCAGCTCCAGGGCGAAGCGGTCATCCACCGGGAACTCGCCGCTCAGCGGGTACCAGCCGTACTCCACCAGGTGCCGGAACGGCCCGTCCTCGATGCAGCTCGACGGCTCGAAGCAGTAGCCCCCCAGGGCCACCTCCATCTCCAGGTCCGCCACCTCGCCCGGCCCGAGGGGCGGCGCGAGCTGGACGAGCAGCTCCCCCGTCTCGGGGTTGCGCTCGAAGGCCTGGCGCCGGCCGGCGCGCGTGATGACCGAGGGCTCGAAGAAGAAGGCCAGCAAGGGGGCCACGTCCGCGCCCATGGGCGAGGCCGCCAGCCGCACCAGCATCGTCGCGGTCGGCGGCAGGATGGGCCCCTCCGGCGCGATGTCCATCCGCACCACGACGCGCCGCAGGTCGATGATGCCGGTCGAGTCGGGCCGCCGCCGGCCGCCCTCCAGGCCCGGCAGCCGGTGATCCAGCAGGCTCGCCCGCCACCAACGCAGGCCCGCGAGGCCCTCGTCCGCGTGGGCCACCGTCGCCGCCAACCCACTGATCGCAAAGCACAAAGCCAGGAAGTGCGCCCTCACCGCCCCACCTCCTGGACGCGGATGGATCCCTCGGTGAAGACCGCGTCGACCGGCCGGTTCTGCCGGTCGCGCAGCGCCCGGTAGCGCGCCGGGAAGCTCACCCGCCCCTCCCCGCGCCCCAGGAGCTGGAACCGCAGGCGGAAGGCCGTCGGCCGGCCGTCGAGCAGGCGCCCGGCGGCCACACGACCCGGGCCGATCTCCTTCGCCTGGGCCTCCAGGCTGCCCGTCGGCGTCGCCTCCACCAGCGTCATCAGGCCCCGGTCGAAGGCCAGGTGGAAGGCGAGCCCCCACGCCGACGCCGGCTCGCGCGGCAGCACGACCTCCAGGATGAGCTCGCCGGCCGGGCTCGGCCGGGCCTCCAGCCGGATGGCCCCCTGCCCCGCCGGATCCGAGGTGTACTCGGCCACCAGCGCGGTGTTCACGCTCACGTCGGGGACGCGGGCGTCCGTCGGCCCCGCGTCGGACGGCGGCGGGCGCGCGTCCCGGCCGGCGTCGCCGCGGGGCGGGAAGCCCCGGCCACCATCCGGCGCGCGCCGCGGCGTGCCCGTGACCTCTACCGGCGCCCCCGGGCTCGGGCGACCGTCCGCGACCACCACCACCAGCGTCTGGCCGGCGGCCTGGTCGGCCGGCACGAAGACGGTCACCTGGCTGGGCGCCCAGCTCTCGGCCACCAGGGGCCGGCCCCCGAGGGCCACATGGCCGGCCTCGCCGAAGCCCTCCCCCTCGATGACCAGCCGGTCCCCCGGGTCCACGGGGTCGGGCCGCACGGCGTCGATCCGCGGGCCCCCGGCGGGCGCGTCGTCGGTGCAGCCGCCGAGGGCGGCCAGGGCGAGCGAGACGGTGAGGGCGAGTGTGCGCATGGAGCGACGGTTCTACCCTGGACGGCGGGGCCGGGTACACTCCCGCCATGGACGCCGCGCCCCCGGCCGGCCCCGGCGGCTTCGTCGACGGCCACTGCCACCTCGATCTCGACCCCCGGCCCCCCGCCGAGGTGCTGGCCCGCGCCCGCGCCCGGGGCATCACCGACGTCATCGTCGCCGGCGTCGATCCCGCGGGCTGGGCCGCCCAGCGCGACCTCGCGGCCGCGCACCCGGGCGTCCACCGCGCCGCCGGCCTGCACCCGTGGGCCGCCGCCGAGCGCGGCCCCGCCCTCGCCGACGACCTGGCCGCGCTGCACGCCACCCTGGCGGCCGCCCCGCTGCCCGTCGCCCTCGGCGAGCTCGGCCTCGACCACCACGCCTGCCCCCCGGCCACGCGGCCGGCCCAGGAGGCCGCCTTCCGCGCCCAGCTCGCCCTGGCCCGCGAGCGCGACCTGCCCGTCGTCCTGCACCTCGTCCGCGCCCATGGCCGCGCCCTCGAGCTGCTGCGCGCCGACGGCCTGCCCCGCGCCGGCGGCGTCGTGCACGGCTTCTCCGGCAGCGCCGACGTCGCCCGCGACTACGTGGCCCTGGGCCTGCACCTGGGCGTCGGCTTCGTCATCCTGCGGCCCGGGGCCCGCAAGCTGCACGCCGCCGTCGTCGCCCTGCCCGTCGAGCGCCTCATCCTGGAGACGGACGCCCCGGCCTGGCCGGTGGCCGGCGGCCCGAGCCCCAGCGAGCCCGCCGACCTGCTCGCCATGGCCGCCGCCGTCGCCGCGCTCAAGGGCCTCGACGCCGAGGCCCTGCTGCAGGCGTCGAGCGCCACCGCCCGCCGCCTGTACCGCCTGCCGGCCGCGCCTTGACTTTTCTGCACAATGCGTCTAAGTAGACGCCCGAGGCTCGAACCCACCGGGAGGTGAGCATGCTCATCCAGATCACCGACGGCGCCCCCGTCGATCACGTCGACGCCATCGCCCGCCTCAAGCGCGAGCGCAACGCCATCATCCTCGCGCACTACTACCAGGAGCCCGAGATCCAGGACGTCGCCGACTACGTGGGCGACTCCCTCGGCCTCTCCCAGCAGGCGGCCGCCACGGACGCCGACGTCATCGTCTTCGCCGGCGTGCACTTCATGGCCGAGACCGCCAAGATCGTGAACCCCGACAAGATCGTGGTCCTGCCCGACCTGGAGGCCGGCTGCTCCCTCGCCGACGCCTGCCCCGCCGACGCGTTCCAGGCCTTCATCGACGCCCACCCGGGCCACAAGGTCGTCAGCTACATCAACTGCTCCGCCGCGGTGAAGGCCATCAGCGACGTCATCTGCACCTCCAGCAACGCCGCCGACGTCGTGCGCCTCTTCCCCGCCGACCAGCCCATCATCTTCGCCCCCGACCGCAACCTGGGCGCCTACGTCCAGCAGGAGACGGGGCGCGACCTGGTGCTCTGGCAGGGCACCTGCCAGGTGCACGAGGTCTTCAGCGAGAAGAAGCTGGTCGAGCTCAAGATCCGCCACCCCGACGCGGCCATCATCGCCCACCCGGAGTGCGAGCCGCAGGTCCTGCGCCACGCCGACCACATCGGCTCCACCGCCGCCCTGCTGCGCTACGTCCAGCAGAGCGAGCGGCAGACGTTCATCGTCGTCACCGAGTCGGGCATCCTGCACCAGATGGCCAAGGACGCCCCCGGCAAGACGCTCATCCCCGCGCCCCCCGAGGGCAACTGCGCCTGCAACGAGTGCCCCCACATGCGGCGCAACACCCTGGAGAAGCTGCACCACGCCCTGCGCGACCTCACCCCGCGCATCGAGGTGCCCGAGGCCGTCCGCCAGGCCGCCCTCAAGCCCCTCCAGCGCATGCTCGCCCGCGACCTGTCCGCCGCCTGAGGCCCCTGGGGTCGCGCCCCCCGAGTCTGGTAGCGTAGGCCGCCAACGAACTCGGGGGAGGACGACGATGACGACCACGATGACCACCGCGCGCGCCTGGCTGGCGGCCGCGGCCCTGACGCTCGCCTTCGGCTGCACCGAAGACAACGACGCGGCCGGCGACCCGGACGGCGGCGGCGGCCAGGGCGGTGGCGCCGACGCCGGCGGACCCGGCGGCATGGGCGGCGAAGGCGGCGAGGGCGGCGTCGGCGGCCAGGCCGGCATGGGCGGCGCCGGCGGCGAAGGCGGCATGGGCGGCGTCGGTGGCGTCGGCGGCGTCGGCGGCGTCGGCGGCGGCGGCCCCACCCCATGCGACCTCGCCTGCGCGAACCTCGGCGACTGCGCGGCCGAGATCTGCACCGACCTCGGCCCCGGCGACGCGGCCACCGTGCAGACGCTCTGCGCGGCGGGCTGCGCGGCCAACCCGTCCTTCGCCCCCGTCGCCAACGGCACCGAAACCTGTAATGATCTCGTAGCCTTCGCGCGCCAGACCCTCGACCCGGCCTTCGAGCGCCTCTGCGAAGCCGACCCCTCGGTGGTGCCCGCCGTGCCCGAGTGCGAGGCCTTCGGCGCCCGCTTCTCGGAGTGCCTCGTGGCCGCCTGCCCGGCCATCGCCGGCACCGACGAGGTCCTCGCCCGCGGCTACACCCACGTCTGCAACGAGCTCGCGGCCACCGGCCAGCTCAGCCCGGCCGACGCCGGCGCCCTGGGGGCCGCCCGCTGCGACTCCCCCGCCCTGGCCGGGATCATCGACCAGCAGGTCAACGGCGACCTCGCCGCCTTCTGCGCCGACGGCCCCGTCAACGACCTGGACGTCTGCGAGGCCGGCTGCGCCGAGCTCGCCCCCTGCGTCCCGCCCGACTCCGAGGGCGCCGCCCTGCGCGACCTGGACCGCTGCGCCCTGTTCTGCCTGCAGACGCCCACCTTCTCGGAGGAGGTCTGGCGGTGCGCGGCCGCCGCCCCGGAGTGCGGCGCCGTGTTCCAGTGCCTCCAGCAGACGCCGGATCCCGGCCCCGCCCCCGAGGTGCCCGCCTGCGGGCCCTTCGGCGAGCGCGTGGCGGGCTGCGTCGTCGAGACGTGCGAGCGGGCGGCCGACCTCGCCGACGGCGTGGCCGCCTTCGCCCGCCTGCTCTGCAACGGCCAGGTGGCCGGCGGCACCCCCGCCGAGCGCTTCACCGCGGCGGCCGAGGCCGGCTGCGGCGACGAGCTGACGGCCGGCTACACCACCTACCTGACCGTCGACACCCCCGCCGCCGAGGACGACGGTCCCCTGGCCCTGCTCTGCGCCGAGGGGCCCCTGCAGGACCCGGCCCTCTGCGCCGAGGCCTGCCCGCAGCTCGGCCCCTGCATCGGCCCCGAGGACGATGGCGCCGCCCTGCGCGACCCCGACATCTGCCTGTACTACTGCGCCATCAGCCCCGACGTGCCCACCGCCACCTGGCAGTGCATCGCCGAGCAGCAGGCCTGCGACGGCGTCTACGGCTGCTTCGGCGGCTGAAGCGCCCCGCCCCGCAGGGCCTCCAGCCGCAGGGCGTGATCCGCGAGCGTCAGCAGCATCGCCGCCTCCACCAGCGGCACCGCCCGGGGCAGCACGCAGGGATCGTGGCGCCCCTCGTTGCGGAACGTCACCGCCTCCCCCGCCCGCGTCACCGTCTGCTGCGGCTGGAAGTGCGTCGACACCGGCTTGAACGCCGCCCGGATGACGACGGGCGCCCCCGAGCTGATGCCCCCGAGCACCCCGCCGGCCCGGTTCGTCGTCGTCGTGACGCGGCCGTCGACCTGGGCGAAGGCGTCGTTGTGGGCGCTGCCGCGCAGGCGCGTGCCCGCGAAGCCGCTGCCGATCTCGAAGCCCTTGCACGCCGGCAGCGACAGGCACGCCTTGGCCAGATCGGCGTCCAGCTTGTCGAAGACCGGATCCCCCAGGCCCGCCGGCACCCCGCGCGCGACGCAGGTCACCACGCCGCCCACCGTGTCCCCCTCGCGGCGGGCCTGCTCGATGAGCGCGATCATCGCCGCCGCGGCCGTCGGATCGGGGCAGCGCACCGGCGTCGCCTCCACGGCCGCCCGGTCGACGGCCTCGGCGTCCACCGCCGCCGCCACGTCCGCCACCGTGTCGACCCAGCCGACCACCTCGATGCCGTAGCGCGCCTGCAGCCACTGCCGCGCGACGCCGGCCGCGGCCACCCGCGCCGCCGTCTCGCGGGCGCTGGCGCGGCCCCCCCCGCGGTGGTCGCGCAGGCCGTAGCGGGCCTCGTACGTGAAGTCCGCGTGCCCCGGCCGGTACAGGGCCTCGACCCCGTCGTACGACCGTGACCTCGCGTCTTCATTGAAGAAAACCAGCGCGATGGGGGTGCCGGTGGTGCGCCCCTCGAAGAGCCCCGAGAGCACCTGCACCCGGTCGGCCTCCTTGCGCGGCGTCGTCAGCGCGCTCTGCCCGGGGCGCCGCCGATCCAGATCCGCCTGCAGCGCCTCCAGGTCGAGGGCGAGGCCCGGCGGGCAGCCCTCGATGACGCAGCCCAGGGCCACGCCGTGGGACTCCCCGAAGGTGGTGACCGCGAAGAGCTGGCCGGTGTGGCTGCCCATCAGCCGTAGACGCCGTCGGCGACGGTGGCGGGATCCGGCGCGCTCGCCTCCCGCCGCGCCAGGGCGGTGGCGGCGGCGGCCTCCAGCTCGGCCTCCACCTCGGCCTCGATGGCCGCCAGCGTCTCGACCGCCACGCCTCTCTGGGTCTGCAGCCAGACCTCGTAGGTGCCGATGGGATCCCGCTTGCCCCAGGCCGCGTACGTCTGGGCGTCGAAGAGCTGCCGCGCCTCGCGCTCGTCGTGGGTGGCGTGGCCTCCCATGCGGAACGTGCGCGCCACCAGGATGACGGGCCCCGCCCCGGCCCGGCACCGCGCCGCCGCGTAGGCCGTCGCCGCGTAGCAGTCGAGCACGTGGTTGCCATCCACCTCGAGGACGGGGCAGCCATAGGCCGCGCCATAGGCCATGAAGTCGCCCGTGAAGCCCTCCCGCGTGCCCAGGGCCACCTGGTTGTCCTGCACGACGCAGATGAGGGGCACCTGCGCCGCCGCCGCGACCCGCAGGCCCTCATGGACCGCGCCGGTGGCCGTCGAGCCGTCCCCCGTCCAGACCAGCGCCACCCGCGGCTCCTTGCGCAGCTTGAAGGCCAGCGCCGCCCCGGCCATCACCGGCACCACGTCGCCCACATGGCTGATGGGCGGGATGACGCCGCGCGCCGGATCGCCGATGTGCATGTCGCGGCCGCCCGTGAGGGTGTCCGTCGTGCCCAGGTAGGCCGCGAAGCAGGCCACCGGATCCACCCCCCGCGCCAGCAGCGCCCCGGCGTTGCGGATCATCGGCGAGACGACGTCCTCGGCCCCGAGCGCCGCGCAGGCGCCGATCGTCACGGCCTCCTCCCCGGCCCCGAGCCACGCCTTGCTGATGACGCCCTGCTTCACCCAGCGCTTGAGCTGGATGTCGTGCAGCCGCGCGGCCACCAGGCCGCGGTACAGATCGAGGAGCGCCGGCAGCTCCAGGGCCCCGATGAGGCCGGCCCGCGTGGGCTCCGCCCGGGTGCGGGCGTCCCAGGCGCGCTGCACCTCGGGATCGGGCTGCCAGTCGACGTACTCGGGGAACTCGTAGGCGGGGTAGCGCTTCATGGCGACCGGTCTACCGCAGGGGCCGCGCCGGGTAAAGCCACCGGCGGTCGCCGGGTTGTGGCCAGCCGCCTCCGTGCTTACCGTGGCGCCCGTCTGTGACTCCTGGAGGCCCCGATGAACGGCAAGGACCTGTACGGCATCCTCGGCGTGCCGAAGACCGCGAACGCCGCCGAGATCAAGAAGGCGTACCGCGCGCTCGCCCAGCAGTTTCACCCCGATCGCAACCCCGACAACCCGGCGGCCGAGGAGCGGTTCAAGGAGGTCTCCGCGGCCTTCGCCGTCCTGGGCGACGAGGAAAAGCGCAAACTTTACGATGAGTTCGGGCCGGACGGCCTGCGCGACGGCTTCGACGCCAACGCCGCCCGCAACTACCAGCGCTGGGCGGGCCAGGGCGGCCGGGGCGCCCAGGGCTTCGACTTCTCCAACCTGGGCGGCCTCGGGGGCTTCGGCGATCTGGAGGAGCTGCTGGGCGGCCTCTTCGGCGGCGGCGGCTTCGGCGGGCGCCGCGGCGGCATGCACGCCCGCGGCCACGACATGGAGGGCGAGATCACCCTCAGCGTCCGACAGGCCATCGAGGGCACCGAGGTCTCCGTCCAGGGCAAGCGCGTGCGCGTCCCCGCCGGCGTCACCGACGGCCAGCGCATCCGCCTGCGCGGCCAGGGGGGCGCGGGGCCCGCGGGCGCCGGCGACCTCGTCCTCACCGTGCGCCTGGCCGACGCCCCGGGCTTCCAGCGCGACGGCGACGATCTGACGCTGGATCTGCCGCTGAAGGTGTCCGAAGCGGTGCTCGGCGCCAAGGCCGAGGTGCCGACGCCCGAGGGCGGCACCCTCACCCTGACCATCCCCGCCGGCAGCCAGAGCGGGCGCAAGCTGCGCGTTCGCGGGCGTGGCCTCCCCACGAAGGGTGGCCGCGGCAACCTGTACGTCCGGCTCATGATCCAGGTGCCCACGGGCGACGCCGAGGGCCTGCGGGCCGCGGCCGAGGCGCTCGACGCGTTCTACCCACCCGGCTGACACACAGGCGGCGCCAACTCGACACCGCACCGCGATTGCTCCCCACGCGCGGAGACGGTACAACCCCCGGCACATGATCGCTGTCCTGCCCGTCCTGCTGGCCCTGCTCCCCACCCCTGCGCTGGAGGGGGGCACATGGCTCACCACCCCCGGCCCCGCGGGCGAGCACGCCGTGGCGGCGCTGGCCCAGGGGGGTGACGGCGCCCTGTACGCGGCCGGCCGCGGCTTCGTGTATCGCATGGCCCCCGGCCAGGCCTGGGAGGCCGTCGGCTGGTACGTGCCCCAGCTGAGCTGGGACGCCGAGCGCGGCTTCGACGCCACCGGCCCCTTCCCGCCGGCCTTCCTGCAGCGCTTCGAGGACGACCTCGACGCCGCCCTGGAGGCCCGCCTGGGCCTGGAGGCCGACGCCGAGGGTCTGTCGGAGGACGTCGTCCTCGATCTCATCGAGGAGCATGCCTCCGAGCCCGATCCGCGGCCGGAGAGCCCCTACGCCGTCGCCCGCATGATCACGGCCCCGGACGGCGTCTGGCTCGGCACCGGCGGCGGCCTCTTCCGCGCCTCCGCCAGCGGGGTGCGTGGGCCCGTCAACACGCTCTGGCCCATCCTCGACGTCACCGCCACCGACCGCGAGGTCGTGGCCGCCACCCCGGACGGCGTCTATCGCATCACCCCGCAGAAAACCGAGCGCTGGCGCCAGTTTACGGCCACCAGCCTGGCGCGCGTCGACGGCCGCACGGCCTTCGTCTCGGAGGGCGTGGCCTGGTGGGATGACGGCCAGGTCGGCCCGCGCAAGCTGCCCACGCCCACGGGCGTGCCCCAGGCCATCGCCAGCGGCGGCGACGTCCTCTGGGTGGCCACCGACCTCGCCATCTACCGGCGCGAGGGCGAGGCCTTCACGCTCTGCCCGCGCATCCCCGAGACGCCCCACCGCCTCATGAGCACCGGCGATCTGCTCATCGCCGTGGGCGATCAGACGCTCTATGCCACCGATCGGACCTGCTCGCGCTGGCGCGCCCACGACGCACCCTGGCTGGGCGGGCTGCGCTTCACCGACGTGGCCTGGTCGCCCGCCGGCCTCTGGGGCGCCACCACCGAGGGCGTCTTCCTGCTGGCCCCGCGCGACCGCGACCTGACGGCCGCCACCGAGGTGGAGGGCCTCAAGCGCCGCCTCGCCGCGATGCCCACGCTCGACAGCCTGTACCAGGCCGCCCTGGAGCACATGGCGCTCGACCCGGCCACCACCGGCTACGGCAGCCGGCCGGCCTGGCGCAACCTGCTGCCCGAGGTGCGGCTCGTCGCCGTCACCAACCCCTTCCGCGGCGAGATCAAGCCCACCCTCGCCGGCGGCACGCCCCGCATCGAGACGGAGCCGCCGGGGGACTACGTGCAGGTGATGGCGCTGTGGAAGATCAACTTCGACTTCCTCACGCTCCTCCTCGACAGCGAGGCCTCGGCCGAGGCCCTCGGCGTCGACTCGGACGAGGCCGTCGATCCCTTCGCCGCCGAGCTGGTGGCCGATGAGCGCATCGCCCGCCTCTCCACCGAGGACCTCGACCAGGACGTCGGCCAGGAGGCCCTCGTCTCGGTGGAGCTGCCCGCGGACGAGGAGGTCGATCCGCTGGCCGTCGACGAGGCGGCCCTGAGCCTCCTCGTGGCCGAGCGCAGCCAGCTCCGCCGCGACCGCATCTCGCTGTTCCAGGAGCTGCGCCGCCTCTACAAGGAGCGGCTGCGCCTCATGTATCGCATCCACACCACGCGATCCGCCGAGGTGGATCCGGTGGATCTGCTGCGGCTCGCCGAGCTCGATGCCCGCCTCGACACCTACACCGGGGGTGCCTTCACCCAGGCCCTCGGCGCCCAATCACCAGGAGCCCGATGATGCGTCGCCTGCTCGCCCGTGTTCGCCCGCTCGTGGGGGGCCTCGTCCTGCCCGCCTGCCTCCTCGCCGCCCCCGCCGCTCTGGCCCAGGCCCCTGACGGCAAGGCCCGCGAGCTGCTGGCCCGCTTCGACGGCGAGCCGACGGTCAACCAGGTGCAGCGCGCCGCCCTCGACTACGCGGCCATGCACCCCGAGCTCTTCGACAACATGCGGACGCGCACCCGCACCCGCGCGCTGCTGCCCGACCTCTCCGTCCAGGTCACCAAGGACCTCGACGACGAGTCGCGCAGCGTCACCAGCTTCACGCTCGACTCCAACAACACCACCCGCGCCGAGAAGGTGTCGGCCACGGAGACCAAGGACGACGGCCTCCAGGTCCGCGGCGAGGTGCGCTGGAAGCTGGGTGACCTGGTCTTCAACAGCCAGGAGACGGCCGTCGCCCGCGAGAACCGGTACTCCGCCAAGGAGCGCCAGAAGCTGCTGCAGACGGTGACCCAGGTGTACTTCGAGCGCCGCCGCGCCCAGCTCGACCTGCTGCTCTCGCCGCCGGCCGAGGCCGGGGCCCGCGCGCTCGCCGAGCTCAAGATCGCCCAGCTCACCGGGGAGCTGGACGCCCTGACCGGGGGCCGCTTCTCGCGGCTGGTGGCGGGCGAGAAGTAGATCGGCCCGACACGGTAGGCTGCGGGGGCGACGGGGAGGGACGGGAAGTGCGGCGGATCAGCGTATGGATGGTGGTGCTGGTGGGCCTCTTCGGCTGTGACGAGGAGCAGTGCCCGACGGGGGAGGCCTGTGACAAGGCCTGCCAGCCCGGCGAGGGCGCGCTCTGCGTGGCCGAGGGCATCTGCTCCTGCGTGCCCGGCGGCATGCTGCCTGATGGCGGCGTCGGCGGCGCAGGGGGCGGCGCAGGCGGGGCCAACGGCTGCGCCGCGGCGGCCCCCGGCGACCTCGTCATCAACGAGGTCATGATCGACGGCGAGGGCGCCGACGACCCCACCGAGTTCATCGAGCTGGTCAACACCCGCGACACCCCCGTGTCGCTGCGGGGCATCAAGATCACCTCGAACAAGGGCGAGGATCAGGCGGATCGCGTATTGTTTTCGGGGGGTTGCATGCCCGCCCACGGCGCGGTCGCCATGTTCCACGAGGAGGCCGCCTGGATCTGGGAGCCGGTGCCGGAGCCCCGCCCGACCTTCGAGATCAAGGCCTACGCCTTCAGCAACTCGGCCGACATCGCCTTCGAGATCCGCGACGCCGCCGGCGTCGAGATCGATCGGGCCTTCGGCGCCGCGGCCCTCATCGACGAGGGCATCAGCGCCACCCGCTCGCCCCAGCTCACCGGCCCCCTGGCCCCGCACGTCGAGGTCTCGCCCACCGGCGCGAAGCTCTCGCCGGCCCGCTGCGCCAACGGCGGCACCTTCGCCATGAGCTGCAACGACGGCAACGGCGGCATGGGGGGCATGGGCGGCATGGGCGGCGCCGGTGGCATGGGCGGCGGCATGCCCCCGGCCTGTGACCCGCCCGGCGTCGACGAGCTGGTCATCAACGAGGTCCTCATCGACGGCCTCGCCCCCGAGGAGACCACCGAGTTCATCGAGCTGGTCAACACGGCGGCCCGCCCCGTGGCGGTGGCCGGCCTGTCCATCCACTCCACCAGCGGCGCCTCGCTGCGCGAGCGCGTGCGGCTGACGGGCGGCTGCCTGCCGGCCCGCAGCGCCATCGCCATCTTCCGCGACGGCCACAGCCTGAGCCACCCGGAGGAGCTGGCGCCCATCACCTACAGCGACATCAGCTACGGGTTCTCCAACAGCGGCGCCTTCACCTTCGAGCTGCGCGGCCCGGCCATGGAGGTGCTCAACACCTTCTCGGGCACCGGCAGCGAGGACAGCGACGGCGAGAGCGTGACCCGCAACCCCGAGCTGCTGGGCGGCGCCGTCGGCCACCTCGACGTCTCCGTGGACCGGGCCTCCCCCGCCCGCTGCGCCAACGGCGGCACCTTCGCGGCCTTCTGCGAGGATGGCGGCATGGGCGGCGCCGGCGGCATGGGCGGCATGGGCGGCGCCGGCGGCATGGGTGGCATGAGCGGCGCTGGCGGCATGGGCGGCATGGGCGGCGCCGGCGGCATGGGTGGCATGGGCGGCGCCGGCGGCGTCATGCCCGATCCCTGCCGGCCCGCGGGCCAGGGCGATCTGCGCATCAACGAGGCCTTCATCGACCCCGTCGGCAGCGACACCGGCGTCGAGTTCGTCGAGATCGTGAACACCGCCGGCGAGCCCATCGACCTGGCCGGCATCATCCTGCAGACGAACAACAGCGGCGGCGCCCCCACGGATCGCATCACCTTCCGCGGCGGCTGCCTGGCCGTCGACGGCAGCCTGCTCATCCGCGGCCCCGCGGCGGGCTGGGTCCTCGACCCGGCCCCCGTCCGCCCCCTCGACACCACCGGCAGCCTGAGCCTCGTGAACTCCGCCGACGTGCTCCTCCGCCTGGTCCGCAACGGCCAGGAGGTCGACACGCTGGCCGCCGCGCGGGCGCTCATCATCGAAGGCGAGAGCATCAACCGCAGCCCCGACCTGGCGGCCCCCGTGGCCCGCCACACCGAGGTCGCCCCCGGCGTCCTCAACTCGCCCGGCACCTGCGCCAACGGCCGGCGCTTCGCCGACGGGTGCCAGGCCCAGTGAGAGCCCACCGCCTCGCCCTGGCCGTCGGCCTGGCCGCGGCGCTCCCCGGCTGCCCCGACACCGAGCGGCCGGCCCTGTCCCCGCGCTCGGCCACCCGCGTCTGCACGGCCGAGGAGCTCTCGGAGTTTCGGCTCGCCTCCACCGCCGACGTCCGCCACGACCTCTGGGTCGCCTTCGTCGACGTGGGCCAGGGCGACGCCACCTGGATCCGCACCCCCGGCACCCTGGGCGTCGACGCCAAGGAGATCCTCATCGACGCCGGGGACTGCCAGCTCGACAAGCCCTTCCCCGGCGGGGACGGCGTGGGCGAGTGCGGCATCCGCTACACCGGCCCGAGCGACGGGCAGGTGGATGGCGTCGGCGCGCTGATCGACTTCATGTCGTCGGCCGGGTGGACGCCCGGCAGCCGCATCGACTACCTGGTCGTCACCCACCCCGACAAGGACCACTACGGCGGGGCCTGGCGCATCCTCCAGCAGTACATCGTCGACGCCGTGGTCGATCCGGGGGTGCCCTCCGAGCAGACGACCTACCTGGCCATGCGCCGGGCGGTGCAGGCCGAGGGCGCCCAGGACCTGAGCCCCGCCATCGAGACGGGGCTGGACGGCAGCGGCGCCCTCCGCACCGGCTTCTGGGGCCTGGAGGTCGAGGCCACCCTGCTCTCCGCCGACGCCAACGCGCCGAAGGAGAACAACGCATCCGTCGTGATCATGCTGCAATATCGCGGGGTTAGACTCCTCCTCACCGGCGACGCCGAGAAGGAGCTGGACTCCGCCCTGGCCGCCCAGCACGGCCCCGACCTGCGCGCGCAGGTCCTCAAGGCCGGCCACCACGGCGGCCGCGACACCAACTCCAGCACCCTGCTGGACCTGGTGTTCCCCCCGGGCATCGCCACCGCCGACCGCTACGCCATCATCTCGTCGGGCCAGCGCGAGAACCTGCCGGCCGACGACACCCTCGAGCGCCTGCTGGCCCATGTGGGCACCTACGGCCTCTACCGCACCGACCGCGGTGACTCGGGCAAGGGCCGCGTCGAGGCCCCCGGCGACGACCACATCCTCATGCGGGTCACCCCCGATGGGGAGCTGACGCTCTGCTACGCCTTCCCGGACTGAGGCCTCAGAGCCGGCCCGCCGCCAGCGCCCGGCCGATGGCCCCCGCCGCCGCCGTGAGGGCGTCGCGCTTGCCCCGCCCGGCCAGGGCCACGATCCAGCGTCGGCCGCCCGCCACCTCCCCGTAGACCACGTCGCTGCGCCACCACGGGTAGAAGCCCGGCTTGTGCCACACCCGCACCGCCCGCGGCCGGTGCGCCGCCACCAGGGCGTCGGCCACCTCCGTCCCCCGCGGCTTGCGCGCCCCGAGCGCCCCCCGCAGCACCGCCAGCGACCGGGGCTTGAGCCGCAGCCGCTCCCCCGCCGGCAGCGCCTCGTGCAGCATGATGCGCCGCATCAGCTCGGCCAGCGCGGCCACCGACGTGCAGCTCGGCGCGACGGTGCAGCGGTCGACCCCGGCGCTCTCGCTCGCCGGCCGCCGCACCGCCCCCGCCTGGATGGCCGGCGCCTCCAGCAGGCTGTCCACGCTGTCGGAGTAGCGCAGCTGCACCGCCGTCTGCCCGAACCCGCGAGCCGGCCCCAGCAGATCCGCGTGCAGAGCGTCCACGCCCACGAGCTGCACCAGCCGGTCGAAGGCCAGGTTGCTGCTCTGGGTCAGCGCCTGCCCCACCAGCCAGTCGAGCCGGCGGCGGTACGGCGGCCGCCCGGGCCGCTCGAAGCGCAGCTCGACCGACGGCCCCACGGCCCCCAGCGCCCCGCCATCGACGAGCTCCAGCGCCGCCACCGCGGGGAAGATCTTCAAGGATGACGCGGGGTACCAGTCGGTGTCGTCGGCGGTGTCCTGCCAGCCGAACCACCGCCCGGCGGCGTCGCCGGGGTCGAGGACGACGACGACCGCCTTGAAGTCCACGGGGGTCGGCACGCCCGCGAGCGCGGCCTCCAGGCGGGCCGTGTCGATGGGCGGGGCGGCGAGGGCGACGAGCAGCGCCATCCACATGGGGCACCTCCGGCCCCACGGTACCGCGGGCGGCCCGTCCGAACGAGCGCGGCCGCCCCGCAGGACGGCCGCGCTCGTTCGGACCGGTCGGGCTCAGCCCGGGGGCACGCAGGTCAGCTCGGCGCCGCAGACGAAGCCGTCGGGGTAGGCCGGCGACGAGACGTTGTCGTGGCAGTCGGCGTTGCTCAGGCACTCGTCGACGCAGGTGTCCCCGTTGAAGCACGCCTGGCCCTGCCACCCGCAGCGGATGCCCGCGTCCGGGCACAGCCAGTCCACGCAGATGGGCTGGGCGTACGGGGCGCTCTCCAGGTCATCGGCCACCCCGCCGACCACGGCCATGGTCTGCCGCATGAAGTCCAGCCAGGGGCCGCCGTGCTGGCAGTAGCCGGTGTCGCCGTAGAGGCTGCCGCAGTCCGCCGCGCACTCCCACTCGGGGCGGCCCTGGTTGACGTCCCAGCACTTGCCGTCGCTGCCCAGGGCCAGGCCCGCGGGGCACTCGGGGCCGATGGGGGGGCAGCCCTCCATCGTGTACAGGTCGGCGTCCTCGCCATCGGCCGGGATCCCGCAGATCTTGCAGGTGGGCCAGATGTTCGGGCCGGCGCCGGGGTAGGTGTCGTTCACGCAGACCATCGGGCGGCCCTGCTCCTCGTCGGGGAAGCAGACGCGGTTCCAGCCAGCGCTGCCGTTCGGGTGCTGGTTCACGTGCCGGGGGTCGTTGCCGATGCCACCGAAGCCCGCGAAATCAGGGTAGTAATAGTCCGCCGTGATGTCCGCGCAGGGGCCGCCGGGCATCGTGCCGCACACCTCGCCGATGGCGTCGTCGGGCCCCGCGCTGATGAGCCCGTCGCTGCCGCACTTCGGGGCGTCGGCCATCGGCAGGCCCTGGCCCGTGCGGAAGCCGCAGCCGGCCGCCGCCCGCTCGGCGGGGGTCACATCGTAGTTGTCCTTGAAGTTCACGAAGGCGAACCGATCCTGCACGCTGCCGCCGGCGGTGGTCACGCGCACCGTCAGGCCCATGGCCGGGAACATGGACTCGATGTCGAGGCCCTGGGCCTCGCAGGCCACGATGCCGGGCTCCAGCGCGTCGTTCACCCACGCCTGCAGGTGCAGCAGGAAGAGCCCGCGCTCCAGGTCGTTGGTCGGCGCGGCGCCGTTGTAGGCCGGCACAGCCCAGGCCAGGCAGTCGTGGCGGAAGGCCGCGCTCTCCGCCAGGAAGCCCACCTCGTCCCACGCCGCCGCCACGTCGCCCGAGGCCGCCGCTGCCTCCAGGGCCGCCACCGAGATGGCCGCCATCTCCCGCAGGGGCAGCGACTGGATGGACAGCTCGGGGTCACAGGCCTCGGCCAGGCCGCAGACCTTCTCCAGCGCGGCGTTGATCTCGGCCATCGAGTGCTTGGGCGGCGCGGCCACCAGGCCGCCGATCTGCCCCTTCACCAGCGCCGCCGGGGTGCCCCCGATGGTCCACGACGACGGCAGCGCCGGCGCCTCCTCCTCGTCGCCCGTGACCAGGGCGAAGTCATCGGCCGGCTCGTCGCCCCGGCCGAACGCCCCGTCGCCGTGGCCCCCGATCACCAGATCCCCGCAGCCGGGCACCGGGCTCCCCGGGTAGCAGGCGTCCAGGTTGGCCAGGTTGATGGTCAGGGTGCCGTCCGCGCCCACGCCCACCGCCGGGCAGCCCGCCAGCTCCTGGAACAGCGGCACCCCGCCCACGGCGCCCAGGTCGGGCATCATCCCGCCCAGCAGCAGGTTGGCCACGCTGTTGAAGTCGCAGCCCATCATCCCGCAGAAGAACTCGCCCAGGCCCACGACGATGCCGCCCTCCAGATCCAGCCGCTGGTCGGTGATGTCCATGCGCTGATCGAAGGTGGCCCGCACCACGCTGGCCGACTCGCCGCAGTCCGGGTCGGGCCCGGCGTTGCCCACGAAGCCGCCCCCCGCCTGGGCCGGGCACACGATGGTGCCGTTGTTCTTGTTCACGCCCGGCTGGAAGCACTTGTCCATGCCGCCATCGCAGTACGGCAGCCGCATGTGCACCGCGTGCCCGTCCCGCTCGAAGTCCACCAGGGCGAAGGGCTCGCAGCGCACCGCCGCGTCGATCTCCAGGCTGCCGTGGGCCATCATCTCCTTGTTGATGGCGCAGAGGGTGTCGAACGGCCCCCCCGGCTCGAGGCTGGAGCAGTCATCCGAGAAGAGCTTGTCGCGGTCCACCGCGAAGTCGATGTCGAAGTGCAGCACCGGCGTGCCGGCCACCACCTCCCCGGCCACCTCGACCCAGGGCGAGCTCTTGCGCGCCGTGGTGGCGGGGCAGTCGCCCAGATCGCAGTCCACCTCGCCGGCGTTGGCCAGGCGGATGGTCGGCCGGCTGCCCCCGCCCTCCAGGGGCAGGTTGGGCCGGATGCCGCAGTAGAGCTCGTTCGTGCAGCCGACGGCGTCCCGGGTGAGGACCTGCCCCACCACGCCCTCCAGCGTCCGCCCCAGGTACTCGCCGGGCAGCACGAGCTGGCGCGGCAGGAACGCCGGCTTGCCGTCCGCCCCCCGCCCCAGCGAGCCCAGCAGCCGCTCCAGCTCCGCGTCCGAGAAGCCCCAGGTCGGCAGGCTGCGCAGCGTCAGGTGCGACAGCCCGGTGATGCCCGCCTCCTTGGTGCCGCCATGGGCCGTCAGCAGGCAGCTGCTCGTCGGCGCGCTCAGGTCGACCAGCTTCATCCCCATCAGCTCCAGCTCCACCCGCTCGATGCACCAGCTCTTCGGATCCGTGTCCGCCGAGCACGGCACCGTGCGGGGGTTGTCGCTGCAGTGGGTGGCCGGCAGATCCAGGCCGAACGCGATGCGGTCGATGTCGGCCAGCGTCGCGATGCCCGGCGGCTGCAGCACGTAGCCGTCGCGCTTGCCGGGCTGCTGGTCGTCGATGCCGCGCTCCAGGTAGTTGCAGATGGGCGTGAGATCGTAATACGGCGAGCCCGCCCCCTCGCCGAACTTGCTCGTGTCGCCGGTCCCCACGAGCACGCCATCCCGCGACTCGATCGTCCCGCCGCCGGCGCCGCCGGTGCCCGCGACCAGATCGCCGCCGCCGGTCCCGCCCGTCCCGCCCGCGCCATCCAGCACCAGCTCGCCGCGGCCATGGGCCTGGCCGAGCAGCAGGCACAGCCCCGCCAGCACCTTCGCAGAGGTCGTCTTCATCGAATTCTCCTGTGTTTCCCTGGACATCCGCCTTCTGGCGGGTCACCAGCCCTTAGAGCAACGGTCGTGCCACCGCCCGCCACGCCGCGGCCCCCCGCCCCACGCGGCCCCGCGGCGCTGCCCCCCCGAGGTGTCACCCGTGACAGGGTGACACCTGCCCCGTGGCTCCCCCTGGGTGACACCTGCGCGACGCCGGTTCAACGCAGGCCCCCGCAGTGGTAGGCTCCGCCCGATCCGGCCCGACGGCCGAGCTTGCTGAGAGCGCCCAGATGCAGAGTCCCCGGCACGACACCTCCCCCCAGAACGGCGCCTTCCGCGCCGTCCCCCGCACCGGCGTCATCTTCGTGATGACCGAGGCCCAGAAGCGCGGCTACCGCGCGGGCGATCCCGAGTGGACGAACCTGGGCCAGGGCCAGCCCGAGGCGGGGGAGCTGCCCGGCGCCCCGCCGCGCCGTGGGGCCATCACCATCGACGAGGCCGACCTGGAGTACGCCCCCGTCCAGGGCATCTGGGAGCTGCGCGAGGCCGTCGCCAGCCACTACAACCGCCTGTACCGCCGCGGCATGAAGTCGCAGTACAGCGCCGAGAACGTCTGCATCTCGTCGGGCGGGCGCGCCGCCCTCACCCGGGCCGCCGCCGCCCTGGGCGAGATCAACCTGGGCCACTTCCTGCCCGACTACACCGCCTACGAGGAGCTGCTGGGGGTCTTCCGCCTCTTCTCCCCCATCCCCATCCTCCTCGACCCGTTCCGCGGCTACGACTTCTCCATCCGGGAGCTCGAGCGCGAGGTGACGGGCCGGGGGCTGTCGGCCGTGCTGCTGTCGAACCCCTGCAACCCCACGGGGAAGGTCATCGCCGGCGACGAGATGGCCTCGTGGGTGGCCCTGGCGCGCCGCCTCGACTGCACGCTCCTGCTCGACGAGTTCTACAGCCACTACGTCTGGAACGAGGCCCTGCTCGGCGGGGCCCCCATGGCCAGCGCCGCCGCCCACGTCGAGGACGTCGATCGCGATCCCGTCGTGATGTTCGACGGCCTCACCAAGAACTGGCGCTACCCCGGCTGGCGCGTCGCCTGGACGGTGGGCCCCCGCGACGTCATCGACGCCGTCGGCAGCGCCGGCAGCTTCCTCGATGGTGGCGGTAGCCGCCCCCTCCAGCGCGCCGCCGTCGACCTGCTGAGCGAGTCCCACGTCACCACCGAGACCCGCGCCATCCGCCGCGCCTTCCGCCAGAAGCGCGACATGATGCTGCGCCGCCTGATGGCCATGGGCGTGCACGTCGACCGCGAGCCCGAGAGCACGTTCTACATCTGGGGCGACCTGCGCAACCTGCCGCCGGGCCTCAACACCGGCATGGACTTCTTCCGCGCCGCCCTCGAGGCCCAGGTCATCTGCGTGCCGGGCGAGTTCTTCGACGTGAACCCCGGCCGCCGCCGCGCCGACATCCACGGCCGCTTCTCGACCTACGTCCGCTTCAGCTTCGGCCCCTCCCGCGAGACGCTGGAGCGCGGGCTCGACCGCCTGGAGGCCCTCGTCCAGGCCGCCAGCAAGTAGCCATGCGACGCCTCGCCCTCCTGGTTTTCCTCTTCGCTTCGGGTGGTTGCGACGACGGACCGGGAGGCGGGGCCCCGCCCGCCCCCGACGCCCTGGCCCCCGACGCCCTGGCCACCGACGCCCTGGCCCCCGACGCCGCCCTCGACGCGGCGCCCCTGGCCGACGTCGGCCCCCTGCCCCCGGACGCGGCCCTCCCGCCCTGCACCCCCGTCCCCAGCGACGAGGCCCTGCTGCCGGCCACCGAGAACCAGGGCGGCCCGTGGCTGGCCCCCGGCGGCCGCCGCCTCAGCCCGGCCGGCCTCAACGTCGTCGTGCCGGGCTTCTCCACGGGCGTCCTCGTCCACCCCGATCGCGGCGTCGTCTACCTCACCAGCGCCAGCGACGACGACCGCCGCCTGATCGTCCTCGACGCCGCCACCGGCGACATCCTCCAGGATGTGGACCGCGACGAGGCCTTCTACGGCCTGGCCCTCGCCGGCCCCGACCGCCTCTTCGCCTCGGCGGGGGACGCCGGCCGGGTCGACGCCTTCGCCGTCCAGCCCGACGGCACCCTCGTCGCGGACGGCGCCGTCGAGACGGGCGGCTACCCCGCCGGCCTCGCCTACGACGCCGGCCTCCTCTACGTGGGCCTCTTCAACGAGCCCCGGATCGTCGAGGTGGACGCCGCCACCGCCGAGGAGCGCCGCCGCTTCCCCACCAGCGCCAACGTCTGGGACCTGCTGCTCCTGCCCGCGCGCCGCGAGCTCTACGCCTCCAGCCTGCAGGGCGACGGCGTGTCCGTCATCGACCTCGAGGCCGGCGCCCTGGCCCGGACGATCCCCCTGCCCGTCTCCCCCGCCGGCATGGCCGCCGATCCCGACGGCAGCCGCCTCTGGGTGGCCGTCTCCGGCGCCGACGTCGTCGTGGCCCTCGACCCCGCCACCGGCGAGGTCACGGCGACGGGCCACGCCGCCGGCGACGACCTGGTGGACGCCGAGGGCGCCCCCTACCCGAACACCAACGTCAACGCCCTGGCCTACGACGCCGCGCGCGGCCGCCTGTACGCCTCCCGCGGGGCCGACAACGCCGTCTCCGTCCTCGACGCGGCCGACCTGCGCCTGCTGGGCGAGATCCCCACCTCCTGGTACCCCACCGACGTCGCCCTGGCCGGCCCCGACCGCCTGATCGTCGCCGAGGGCAAGGGCGGCGGCGCCGGCCCCAACCGCGGCGAGGGCGTCAAGCAGGTCATGAAGGGCAGCGCCACCTTCGTCGACCTGGCCCGCCTCGACCTCGCGGCCACCACCGCCCAGGCCCGCGCCGACTTCCAGCGGGCCCGCGCCGCCTTCCCCTTCACCTGCGACGGCCGCTTCCCCATCCCGACGCAGCCGGGCCAGCGCTCGCCCATCGAGCACATCGTCCTGATCGTGAAGGAAAACAAGACGTTCGACTGCGTCTTCGGGGATCTCGACGATCCGCGCGCCGACGTGGATCCGAGCCTCCTGCGCTTCGGCGAGGAGGTCACCCCCAACCTCCACGCCCTCGCCCGCGCCTTCGCGCTCTCCGACAACTTCTACACCGAGGTCGAGAACAGCGACACGGGCCACCTCTTCCTGACGGGCGGCCACCTCACCGAGCTCGTCGAGCGCATCTGGATCGAGCGCGCCCGCACCGACCAGTTCCAGGGCTACCAGCTCACCCGCCAGGCGGCCCCGAAGGCGGGCAACTTCTTCACCCACCTCATGAACCACGACGTGAGCCAGACCATCTATGGCGAGATCGTCGGCATGTTCATCGACGCCGAGGGCCGCCGCGGGCGGCCCGTCCAGTACAGCGACTCCGGCTTCCCGGGCGGCGCCTTCTACAACACCAGCGAGCCCGACGAGAACAAGGCCCGCTACGTGGTCGAGCGCATCCAGGCCGGCGAGCTGGCGGCCTTCACCTACCTGCTGCTCCCCAACGACCACACCGAGGGGACGCGGGCCGGCTCCCCCACGCCCGAGTCCATGGTCGCCGACAACGACTACGCCGTCGGCCTCGTGGTCGAGGCCCTGTCCCGCTCGCCCTTCTGGCCGCGCACGGCCATCGTCATCCTCCAGGACGACCCCCAGGGCTGCCAGGACCACGTCGACGCCCACCGCTCGCCGCTGCTCGTGGTGAGCCCCTACGCCCGCCGGGGCCACCTCTCCAAGGTCAACGCCTCGTTCTCCTCGGTGTTCGCGACGTTCACGGCCATCCTCGGCCTGCCGCCGATGGGCCGCCCGGACGCCAGCGCCGCGCCGCTCTACGACATGTTCACGGCCACGGCCGACCTGACGCCGTACACCGCCCTGCCCCGCCGCATCCCCGTCACCCTGAACCCGGAGGACGGCATGGGCAGCGACAAGTCGGCGCGCATGGACTTCCACGGCCCCGACCGCAACCCCGCCCTCTACCCCATCCTGGACGCCTACCGCCTCTGGCAGATGGGCCGCATCTCCCGCGCCGAGGCCGAGCGCCGCGTCGCCACCCTCCAGGTGGATCCCGAGCGCTGGGCCCTCCTGGAGGAGGAGGCCGAAGAAGAGATCCACGCCTTCGACGGCGCCTTCGCCGCCTACCAGGCCTGGCGGCGCGAGCAGGGCCTGCCGCCCGCGGTCATCCCGCCGAGGGCCCGCCCCCTCAACCCGGCGCCAGCACCGCGGTGAACGCCACTCCATCCGCTTCGGCGAAGATGGTCTTGGTGACGGTGACCTCCACCTCCCGGATGCGCGGCGAGACGGGCAGGATCTCTCGCCCCAGATCCACCGCCATCGTCTCGAGCAGCCGCCACTGCCGCTCGGCGCACAGGGCGTGCATCCGCTCGGCGATCTGGGCGTAGTCCACGGCGTCGGCCACATCGTCGGACCGCACCGCGTCCTCCACGTCGCTCGTGACCCGGATGTCCAGGCGCACCACCTGCGGGAAGGCGCGCTCCCCCTCCGTGCAGCCGAGCCGGACGCGCGTGCGCAGCCCCAGCACCCGCAAGTCTGCGGAACGAATCACCATTCTCCGAGCTCCTTCACCGACCAAGGCCATGACGCAGCGCGTCTTCGAGGCGAGGATGGCGGAAGCCGTGGCCCATGGCCAGCGCTCGTGCAGGCACCACCCGTGCGCCGGCCAGCAGGAGGGCGTCCGCCATCTCGCCGAAGACCAGCCGGAGCGCAGGCGCCGGCGCCGGCAACACCGCCGGCCGCCGCAGCACCCGGCCCAGCGCCCGCGCGAACGCTCGCGACGTCACCGCCTCGGGCGCCACCGCGTTCACCGGCCCCTGCCAGCCAGGCTCCTGGAGGATGCGCACCACCAGCGCCACCACGTCGTCCAGGCCGATCCACGGCACATACTGCCGCCCCGACCCCACTGGCCCCCCCAGCCCCAGCCGGAACACCGGCAGCACCCGCTGCAGCATGCCCCCGCGCGGGCTCACCACGACGCCGAGCCGCAGGTGCACCACCCGATCCGCATCGGCCTGGGCCGCCTCGGCCTCCCAGTCCGCCACCAGGTCCGCGCGGAAGCCCGCCGGCGCTCGCGGCGCGTCCTCGTCCTGGGGGACGTCCCCGAGATCGTCGTACCAGCCCACCGCCGACGCCGACAGGAACACCGCAGGCCGCCGCCCGAACGCCCGCAGCGACGCCACCAGCGCCCGCGTCCCGTCCACCCGGCTGCGCCGCAACTCCGCCTTGCGCGCCGGCGTCCAGCGCTGGGCCAGCGACTCCCCCGCCAGGTGCACCACCGCGTCGACGGGCCCCGGATCGTCCAGCAGCCCGGCCTCCACCGACCACCGCACCGGCCCCTCGCCCCGGACGGCCGCCACCACCGTGTGCCCGCCCGTCGTCAACGCCCCCACCACGGCCCGACCCACCAGCCCGCTCGCCCCCGTCACCAGCACCCGCAGCCGCGGCGCCGCCGCATGGACCGCGTGCATGGCCAGGTCGGCCGCCGTCGTCGCCTGCCGGTAGCGGAACATGGCGTCCAGCCGGCGCCGCACCATGCCACCCGCCACCCAGGCGCCCAGGCGCCCACCCGGCACGGCGTACTCCACCTCGTCGTGCAGCCGCGACGTCGCCCCGACCGCCTCGAAGCGGTGGGTGTGCGTCCAGGCCGCGAACGGCCCGCTCTTCTGGACATCCTGAAAGAAATCGGGCGGTTGCAGCGCCGTGTGCTCCGCGCGCCAGCGCAGCGTCAGCGGCCCCTGCTGCAGGGCCAGCAGCACCTCGGCCCCCGGCTCGATGCCCCCCGTGGCCGACACCACCCGGGCCTTCTCCCACGGCGGCATCAGGCGCTCCAGCGCGCCGGGCCGGGCATGCCAGGCGAAGGCCTCGGCTTGCGAGACGGGTAGATTGATGGAGCGGCGATACAGGGTCAGGCGTCGGCTCATGGCGCATAGAGCCCCGAGGCCGCGGCGCGGTCGCGCGGCGGGCGCTACTCGTGCCAGCGTCCTCCCTCGAAGATCAGCTTCTGGGTGTACTGCTCGTCATCCGCCGGCGCCACCTCGCGCACGATGCGCCCCGGCTCGAACGTCCACTTCTCGTCCCACTTGTCATCGCGATCCCGATCCACCTTCGCCCGGTTCACCTGGCTCTCGCCCGCGTCCTGGTACAGGTTCACCTTGTAGGCGTGGCCCTTCGTCACGTCCTTCGCCTTGTCGCTGGTCAGCCGACGCCCGGCCATCGCCCGCACGGCGGCCGTCACCATGTCCTCGCCCGCCACCCCGGGCTCCTCGGGCTCCACGGCCCGCATCGGCACCGGCTCACCCGCCCCCGACGTCGCCTTCGGGGCCGTCCGGGTATCGCGCCACTCTCCCCCCGCCCACCAGAGCGTGCGGGTGTAGCGCTCATCATCCGCCGGCGCGATGTCCCGCTGGATGGACCCGTCCTTCACCGTCCACTTCTCATCCCACTTCTCATCGCGATCCAGATCGATCTTCAGCCGGTTCGGCATCGCCTCGCCGCTGTCGCGGTACACATTGATCTTGTAGGGCTTTCCGGCCGTCGCGTCCTTCAGCTTGTCCCCGCTGAGGGGCCGCTTCAGCAGCGCCAGCCCGTCCTGCGCCGCCCCCCCTTGCACCGCCGGCGGCGGCTCCTCCGCCTCCACCGCCCGCGCCACCGGCGGCGGATCGGGCGCCGGCTCATGCAGCACCACGTACGCCGCCGCCCCCCCGCCCGCGGCCAGGCCGCTCAGCAGCAAGAAGTTCCTCAGCTTCATTCGCCCCGCGAGCATCGCACCCCTCCACAGCCGACCCGCCCTCGGCGACGGGAACGGGCCGCAGTATCGCACCCTCCGCGCCCGGACACCTCCTCCATCGAGCCCAGGCGCCCGTCAGCCAGCATCGCGGGTCCCGGCATGACGATCCGTGGCGGCGGCCGGCGTCCTCACGGCCGACACGGCCCCGGACGCACAACGTCCGGCGCTGTCGACGACACGTGGAAGAGCTCGAGCCCCGCCAGGCGCCACGAGCTCGCTTGCAGACACCAGGTCTCTGAAGCCCGAGCCGCGACGAGGGTGAACACCCAGGCCGAGCGGGGAAACAACAGCGAGGCGATCTGGCCGTCGTCGAAGCGCCCGCTCCAGGCGTGGACGTGATCCATCACCGTACTCCCAGAGTGCCGTGAGTTCCTCCGTGGGCAGTCCGCCGGGTCGGCAGGCGAGGCTGGCGGTCACGTCGACGAACTATGGGTGGAGCGTGTACGGGTTGGCTGGAAATCCGCCCCAGCACCACACGAAGCCATCGAAGTCGAGGCCGCAGTGGCCATCGTTGGCCGTGACGAGCTGCCTGAGCGGCACGGCCGGCAGGCGGTCGTAGTCCGAGTGCTCGGCCACGAGGAAGGGTTCGCCCCCCCAGCAGCTCACCAGGCCAGTGTCGGCCCGGAGCGCGCAGATGAACCCGCCGTCCCCGAGCGAGATGGACGAGAACGGTCCTGGAGGCGCCGGCTCGCGCACATCGCACTCGGCCTCGCCCGCGAGCGTCAGGCGGCACCTCAGGCCAGACGGCGCAATCCGCGAGTACGGCCCCTCGAGGACCTGTCGTTCGGGTCCGCAGAAGCTCTCGATGGCCCCCGAGTCTCGCAGCGCGAAGCAGGCCACCACCTGGACGAAGCGGCCAGCGGGCCGGGGCAGGTACTCCGGCGCGCCCGGCTCATGGCTCCAGCACTCAAGGCTGTCATCCAGGCGAATGGCACAGGTCACGAACCCCGCCGCCGACACTTGCTTGAAGGGCCCTGGTGGCGCGGGCGCCGCGCCAATCGGGTCCGCGCTCCAGCAATGCGCTTCCCCGGCGAGGTCGAGGGCGCAACCAATGAGCGGGTTGCCGTCGACAAACGAGAACGGGCCGCGGGGGAGCCACCCGAAGCCATCGTCAAAGATGCGCTCGCCCCTGTGGATGACCCGCGCGTCGACAGGGCGTGCACCCGCAACGATGCACTCGAGGTGACCATCCGCCAGCCCGCAGATCGAGGACGAAGGCCGGAAGGGATTCGATGTCAGGAAGTCCCACCGAACCGGCTCCCGCGGGACGTCGACGGTCGCGTCGATGGGAGGCGGCCGGGCGGCGTCGACCACGGTGGCATCCGGCCAGCGAGGACCTGCCGCCGCGTCACGCTGGGCCAGCGCCCCCACGTCCGGCGCCCACAACTGGGTGCGGTGGGCGTCGGGTGCCGCGTCGACCGGGGTGGCATCGGCGTCACCATCCGGGCCGAGGTCTGGCAGCGCGGCGTCGCCCGCGGGGTCGTCGGATCCCGCGTCCAGCCCCGCGAGTCGTCCCGGGCCCACCAGGATGGGCGACGCCGGTGGCGCCTCGCAGGCCGCCAGGCAGAGCACGACCAGCAGGTGCGCCCAGCCCACCGCGCCACGCTCCGACCGTGGGGCGGTGTGGTGATGCTGGATCCTCATGCGCCCCCCCGTGCCTTCCGGCTCGACGAGGATGGTAGAGCCCGGCGCGAGGCAGGCTGTCACGTCGACGATCTATGGGTGGAGCGTGTACGGGTTGGCTGGAAGTCCGCCCCAGCACCACACGAAGCCATCGAAGTCGAGGCCGCAGTGGCCGAAGTTGGCCGTGACGAGCTGCCGGAGCGGCACGGCCGGCAGGCGGTCGTAGTCCGAGTGCTCGGCCACGAGGAAGGGTTCGCCCGCCCAGCAGCTCACCAGGCCGGTGTCGGCCCGGAGCGCGCAGATGAACCCGCTTTCTCCGAGCGAGATGGACGAGAACGGTCCTGGAGGAGCCGGCTCGCGCACATCGCACTCGGCCTCGCCTGCGAGCGTGAGGCGGCAGCTCAGGCCAGATGGCGCGATCCGCGAGTACGGACCCTCGAGCACGTGCCGCTCGGGTCGACAGAATGTCTCAATGGCCCCCGAGTCTCGCAGCGCGACGCAGCTCTCCACCTGGACGAAGCGGCCAGCGGGCCGGGGCAGGTACTCCGGCGCGCCCGGCTCATGGCTCCAGCACTCGAGGCTGTCATCCAGGCGGATGGCGCAAGTGACCCAGCCCGCCGCTGACACCTGCTTGAAGGGTCCCGCCGGTGGGAGGGCCGCACCGCGAGGGGAGGTGTGCCAGCAATGAGCCTCGCCCTCCAGGTCAAGGGCGCAGCCCACGAGGACGTTGCCATCGACAGACGAGAGCGGGCCGCGGGGGAGCCAGGCGAAGGTATCGAGGATGCGTTCGCCACCGCGGATGACCTGGGCATCGACCGGGCGTGGACCTGCCAGAACACACTCGACGCGGCCAGTCGCCAGCCCACAGACGGTGGACCCCTGCAGGAAGGGATTCGACGTCAGGGAATCCCACCGAACCGGCTCTCGCGGCACGTCGACGGTCGCGTCGATGGGAGGCGGCCGGGCGGCGTCGACCACGGTGGCATCCGGCCAGCGAGGACCTGCCGCCGCGTCACGCTGGGCCGGCGCCCCCACGTCCGGCGCCCACAGCCGGGTGCGGTGGGCGTCGGGTGCCGCGTCGACTGGGGTGGCATCGGCGCCACCATCCGGGCCGGTGTCTGGCAGCCCGGCGTCGCCCGCGGGGTCGTTGGATCCCGCGTCCAGCCCCGCGGGCCGTCCCGGGCCCACCAGGATGGGCGACGCCGGTGGCGCCTCGCAGGCCACCAGGCAGAGCACGACCAGCAGGTGCGCCCAGCCCACCACGCCACGCTCCGACCGCGGGGCAGTGTGGTGATGCTCGATCCTCATGCGCCCCCCCCGTGCCTTCCGGCTCGACGAGGATGGTAGAGCCCGGCGCGAGGCAGGCTGTCACGTCGACGATCTATGGGTGGAGCGTGTACGGGTTGGCCGGAAATCCGCCCCAGCACCACACGAAGCCATCGAAGTCGAGGCCGCAGTGGCCATCGTTGGCCGTGACGAGCTGCCGGAGCGGCACGGCCGGCAGGCGGTCGTAGTCCGAGTGCTCGGCCACGAGGAAGGGTTCGCCCGCCCAGCAGCTCACCAGGCCAGTGTCGGCCCGGAGCGCGCAGATGAACCCGCCGTCCCCGAGCGAGATGGACGAGAACGGTCCTGGAGGCGCCGGCTCGTGCACATCGCACTCGGCCTCGCCCGCGAGCGTGAGGCGGCACCTCAGGCCAGACGTCGCGATCCGCGAGTACGGACCCTCGAGCACGTGCCGCTCGGGTCGACAGAATGTCTCAATGGCCCCCGAGTCTCGCAGCGCGACGCAACTCTCCACCTGGACGAAGCGGCCAGCGGGCCGGGGCAGGTACTCCGGCGCGCCCGGCTCATGGCTCCAGCACTCAAGGCTGTCATCCAGGCGAATGGCACAGGTCACCAAACCCGCCGCCGACACTTGCTTGAAGGGCCCTGGTGGCGCGGGCGCCGCGCCAATCGGGTCCGCGCTCCAGCAATGCGCTTCCCCGGCGAGGTCGAGGGCGCAACCAATGAGCGGGTTGCCGTCGACAAACGAGAACGGGCCGCGGGGGAGCCACCCGAAGCCATCGTCAAAGATGCGCTCGCCCCCGTGGATGACCCGCGCATCGACAGGGCGCGCACCCGCGACGATGCACTCGAGGCGACCATCCGTCAGCCCGCAGATCGAGGACGAGGGCTGGAAGGGATTCGATGTCAGGAAGTCCCACCGAACCGGCTCCCGCGGGACGTCGACGGTCGCGTCGATGGGAGGCGGCCGGGCGGCGTCGACCACGGTGGCATCCGGCCAGCGAGGACCTGCCGCCGCGTCACGCTGGGCCGGCGCGCCGACGTCCGGCGCCCACAGCCGGGCGCGGCGGGCGTCAGTGGCGACCGGCGTGGTGGCGTCCGTCGGCGGCGCCACCGCGTCTGGGCCTGCGTCAGGCGGGGCGTCGTCGGGTGCGGCGTCCAGACCCACGTCAGGCAGAGTGCCCGGCGAAATCGTAATGGGCGGGGCCGTCGGCGCTTCGCAGCCTCCAAGAAGGAGAAGCACGAAGACGGCGAGGCGTGTCATTGTCGCTCCCGTGCGATGCTGTCGATGGCCTGGCGACCGTCGCCCGCGGCCTTCTGGTGGATGCGCGCGGCGACGTCCTCGACCTGCATGCGAATGCCCAGGCCATCCTGCTCCCGGTGCGACCAGCAGCCGATGAAGATGCCCGCGCCCGCCGATGGGACGGGCACATGGCCATACTTCAGAGGCTGGACGAGTCCGGCATCCCACGGCACGAGGGCGGTGCCCAGCAGCTCCGGCTGCCCTGCGTAGACATCCCGGAGCGAGAAGTCATGAGACACCAGGCGTCGGCGCTGGAAGGGCAGGCCGAAGCCAGCGATGTACTGCCCATTGATGCGAACGGAGTACCCCTCCACGTCACGGCTTCGCAGGTTGTCAGGCATCGTCACGACACCCTGAGAGAGCGTCGCGATGGAGAGGGTGAGGCGGAACCGAGAGCAGATTGGCCGGTCGCCCAGGCCCTGGTGGGCCTCGCTGAAGGTGCGGTTCTGATCCACCGCGACCCGCTGGGGAGAGAGGCCTCGGGCGTCCACCCCGTCGAGCACGGCGGGTAACGGCTCTGGCGGGGCTGGATCGAAGCCGACCCGGTGGCCAGGGCCGGCGGCGAAGACCGGCAGGTCTCCCCGTGGCCGGCCGGCCAGGTAGACGTTGCCTCGGCCGCCCAGGGCCAGCGGCGCGATCGGCGGCTGCACGACCGGCACCGCGTCCGAGATGATCCGGCGCGGATCACCCGCGCCGACCATCGCGGCGACGCCATCGAACAGCGGCTGCCGGACGGGGACTCGCGAATCGAGGCTTCCAAAAGCCAGGAAGACCCCATCAGCGTTGAGCGCATCGGGTGGCAGCGGCGCTGCGCCGGGGACGTTGGCCCGCTCGACGGACACCAGGAACGTCACGTCGACCTGGGTTCCGCTCAGCAAGCCCCGCTGCGTACCATCGGCCGGCCGTGGCTGGTGCTGCACCGCGTAGCCGAAGCGGCGGCCACCGGGCTGGCCATCAAACTCGCCCTCGACCAGATTGAAGACTCTCTCCTCGCGCCCCAGGAAGGGCAGCCCGAAGAGGCCCGGCGGCAGCCCACGCTCCACGCAACCCGACGTGGCGATCAGCTTCCGGAGCAGATCGCCCAGACCGAATGCGAGATACTCGACCACCGGCGTCCCCCGACGCTCGGACGCCCCGACGGGCACCGGCGTCTCCCGGACCGTGGCCTCGCCCCCACCGCCGACCACGGCGACCAGCCGACCTCCGCTCGCCTGGATGGCCTGCGCGGCTCCCGGGGAGGCGAACAACGGGATGGGTCGGAAGAGATCCTCCAGCCCATCGACCTGGCCGCCCGGCAACTCCCGATACGCAGCGACGGGATCACCGGCCTCGGCCGAGCTTGCGTTGACGTGAGGCACGTCGAAGTCGGTGCTCTGCAGGGTCGTCCAGGGCGCGGGAATCCTTGCCTCGCCGGGACGCTGGATGAATGGCTCGGGCAGCGGGGGCCCAGGCACGCAGTGGAACGCCTGGGCGGGCAGGTGAATGGGCACCTGCGCCACCGGCGGCAGCCTCGGCCACCCCTCGAACCGCGGCTGCGGCGAGGGAGGGAAAGGGATCGCCACGTCAGTTCTTCGCCGTCCGGATGGAGGCAGCGAGCAGCGCCGTGGAGCTGCTGCCGATGGCATAGAGCAAGCGGCAGTAGCGCGTGTTGATCGTCGCAGACACCTCCGTCCGCCCAAGAGCCACGACGGCCGACGACGAGAAGGTGATCTCGTCCAGGGTGGTGGTGACGGTCTTCCAGTTCTCCAGGTCGTCACTGACCTGAAGGTTGAGGGTGACATCGCTGCTCCCGGTGCGATTGAACAGCTGGGCCTCCAGCACCGCGGTGCTGCCCTCTTCGACCATGACCGCCTGCGAGTGCTCGATGGGGTTGATACTATCATCGAGGAAGAGCTTCGTCGCGACCTGCTGAAACATGCAAGGACCCTCCTGCCTGGGTGGTCCCGTGACACTACAAGCCGGGGGGGGGGGGGGGGTCAAGGAGAATCGACCCCCCTCGGATTTCCCCGGCCGACACCCGCACTCGTCACTGGTACCCGCGGGCCTGGAGGCTGGACATCGCACGTCCCTGCCACCCGCCTGTCGGGCAGCATGACAGGGCAGCGGTCGGTGCTCAAGCCGCATGCCGTCAGCGGGTGTCGACCATGCCGCGCTGCTGGGGGACGGTGCAGTTGCAGTAGCTGTAGTGGCAAGGCTCAGCGTCGGTGCGCAGGCGGAAGCCGGGGGTGAGCAGGTTGCCCAGGTGTTCCTGCCGGTAGCGGCGGGCGGGGTAGCAGCGGAAGGCTTCGCCGGTGTGGTCGACGATGAAGTAGCGGGCGCCGGCCCAGCAGGGGCGGCCGGAGAGGTCGGGGTCGATGTGGCCGGTGCCGCCGTGGCCGCCGAGGGCGAGGAGGGCGTCGCGCTCGGCAGGGCTGTAGGCGATGACGTCGCGGTCTTGCTTCTCGGGCTGGATCTTGAGGGTGACGCCGGCCTCGGCGAAGTGGGCAGCGAGGGCGGGCAGGCGCGGGAGGAGGGCCCGGGTGGCGACGCAGGTGGCGACGACGCTGCCGGCGTGGCGGGCGCCGAGGCGGGCGAGCTTGTCGCGAAACTCGGTGGCGTCGGCGTACTCGAGGTGCAGCGAGGCCGAGATGACGCCGGGCTTGCGGCGGGTGGCGTCGGCGAAGCGGGCGAGGTCGGCGTCGGGGCTGCTGAGGTTGGTGACGACGCTGACGCGCAGGCCGGCGGCGGCGAGGCTCTCCACGGCGTCGAGGAAGTGGGGGTGGCGGAAGGGCTCGCCGCCGGAGAGCTTGATCTCCCAGTCGCCGGGCAAGGCCGCGAAAGCGCTGAGGAATCGGGGCAGGTCGCGGGCCCACTGGGCGCGGGACTCGACGAAGCGCTGGGTGCAGTACGAGCACCGGTAGTTGCAGGTGGTGTTCATGTTCCACGACACCACGCCCTCGAGCGGGTAGTGGGGCGTCACGCGGCGGGGCCGATGCCGGCGATCATGCCGCGGTTGGCGGGCACGGTGCACGGGCAGATGGTGTAGGGGCACGGGGCGGCGGCGGCGAAGAAGGCCAGGTGGCCGTCGAAGACGTTGCCCAGGCGGCCCTCGCCATGGCGCTTCGCGGTGCGGCAGGCCCAGGCCTCGCCGTCCTTGTCGACGGTGAAGTACTCGACGCCGGCGTGGCAGGTGCGGCCCTGGTACGAGGGCGCCAGGTTGGCCTCGCGGGGGCCGGGGGCGTCGCCGATGACGGCGCGCAGGGCGGCCTCGTCGGGGTAGTCGGCCACGCCGCCGCCCGTCTTGAAGAGCTGAGGGAACCAGCGCACGCCGCGGGCTTCGAGGGCGTCGCGGCAGCGCAGGGCCTCGGCTTCGCGGCCCGGGAGGACGACCTGGTTGACGACGAAGGCCACCCCCGGGTCGAGCAGGCTGACGAACCAGGCGGCCTTCTCGGCGAAGTCGTCGGCGGTGACGAACTCGAGGTGCAGCGAGGCGCTGAAGACGGCCAGGCGGCCGCGGGTGAGGGCGGCGAAGCGCATCAGGTCGCGGTGGGACGACGAGAAGTTGGTCAGCACGCTGAGGCGGTGGGGGGTGCGGGCCACCAGCTCGGGCACGATGAGATCGAGGAAGAGCGGGTGGGCGAAGGCCTCGCCGCCGCTGCACTTGATCTCCCAGGTGCCGGGCAGGCCAGCGAACGTCTGGATGGCGCCGCGGACCTGGTCGGCGGCGGGGCGGCCGCGCCGGTACCGCGCGCTCTGAATGCAGTAGGTGCAGTCGTAGTTGCAGGCGCCGGCCACCTGCCACTCGACCGTGGGCGTCCTCATGGGAGGGCCCGCTCGGTCCGCTGGCGCTCGGCCTCCAACCGGTCAGCCCCCAACCGCTGGGCCCCCAACCGCTGGGCCCCCAACCGCTCAGCCCACTTCACGTTCTGCTCGAACTTGCCGCAGCGGGCGCAGCCCTCGAAGTAGTCCCCGGCCGCCAGGCGGTCGCGCAGGGCCTGCCAGGCGGGGCCGTACCAGAGGTCGGCGAAGCGCGCGCCGTCGGCCAGGGTGCCGACGTGGACCTCGGTGTTGCAGCAGAACAGGACGTCCTGGTCGACGGTGATGCGGCTGTAGACGTAGCCCATGGCGCAGCCGACCTCCTCGATGGGGGTCGTGGCCTGGGGGCGGCCGAGGGCGGCGTCGACCTGGCGGGCGAAGAGGTCGAGGTTGGTGGGCACGCCGAGCTCGGCGGCGAGGGCGCGGGCCTGGGGGATGCCCTCGGCGGCCAGCCAGGCAAGCTGGAGCGGGGTGGCGATGCAGGCCTCGGTGCCCTCGGCGAGGCTGGCGAGCTTGTAGTTCACCCGATCGGCGCGGAAGAGCTGGCCGAAGCGGACCATCTCGACGACCTCCCAGGCGAGGTCGCGGTTGATGACCTGGACGTGGCGGCAGCGGACGCCCTCTTCGCCAAGTACCCGAAGATACTGGCAAAGGCGGAAGAAGTCGGCCTCCGTCCAGCCGGGGTGGAAGGCCGTGTAGCTGGCCGGGGTGACGCCCTGCACGCCCACGAGGAGCTGGTCGACGCCGCTTTGGGCGAGGCGGTCGATGTCGGCGGCGATGAGGTTGGTGATGATGGTCAGGTGCCAGCCCTGGGCCTTCACCGCGGCGATGAAGTCGTAGACGTCGGGGTGGACGAGGGGCTCGCCCATGCCGGAGATGACGATGGCCCGCACCGAGCCGAGGGCGGCGAGCTCGTCGACCAGGGCGAAGAAGCGGTCGGCCGCCAGGCGGCGGCGCTTCCAGGTGATGGGACGCGGCGTGTCGAGGAGCGGCGAGTGATCCCAGCACGTCACGCAGGCGGCGTTGCAGGCGTTCGTGACGTCGATGTGCACGGTGCGGGGGCCGATCCGGGGGCGGCCATCGAGCAGGCCGGCGATGACGGGGTCGGTCATGGGGCGCCCTCATCGGCCAGGGTGCGCAGGACCTCGCCCACCGTGCGGGTGCCGCCCCCCTCCAGGCGGGAGAAGCGGCGCAGGGCGTCGAAGAGGTCGTCCTCGGTGGCCAGCCAGGCGTCGAGGCCGGCGGCGAAGTCGGCCAGGGGCAGGCCGCGCTGGACGGGGATGGCGCGCAGGAGCGACACGACGCCCATCCAGTCGTCGAAGGCGGCCCAGCGCGGCAGCAGCACCTCCACGGCGCCCAGCAGCTCGTCGGGCCGGGCGGCGGGGAACTTGCGCCGGAGGCCCAGGAGGATCTGGGCGCCGAGATCGAAGGGCACCGCCACGGCGTCGAGGAGGGCGAGGAAGCGCCGGAGGGCGGCCACCGGGTCGTCGGGATCGGGGACGCGCACCGGCTGGCCGGCATCGGCCAGCTCGAGCAGCACCGCGCGGCGGCGGGCCTGCTCGCCGGGCAGGCCACCGGAGAGCACGCGCATCACCTCCAGCAGGCGGGCCGGGGCGTCGGCCAGGCGGCTGCGGGCGAGGATGCCCAGGACCTCGGGGCGCAGGACGCGGGTGGCGGTGCGCAGGTCGTCGGCGGGCAGCGCGACGCCGAGGGCGGCGATGGCCCCGGCCAGCGCGCCGCCGCCGGGCACCAGGGCGCGGGCGGCCTCGGCGTCGCCGGGGGCCTCCAGCAGGTCGGGCACCTCGTCGAGGGTGCGCGCGAGCCGGCCGGCCCCGGCTTCGACGGCGCGCACGGCCCGCTCGCGCTGGTCGTCGGCGATGCGATCGAGGGGCAGGAACACGGTGGGCACGCCCACGTGCATCAGCTCGTGGAAGCTGTTGTAGCCCCCGGCCGAGACGGCGGCGTCGACGCCGGGGAGGAGCTCGACGGCCAGGTAGCGGTCCAGCCAGGTGATGCCCGCGCCGCGGCGCTCGGGGCCCTGGTAGAGGGGGCCGGCCCCGACGACGACGTGCCAGCCGCGGGCGAGGAGGCGGTCGACGAGGTGGGGCAGGACGTCGGGGGCGGAGACCTCGCCGCCGCCGCCGAGCGTCAGGTAGACGGCGCGCTGGCCCGGGGGCACGCCGAGGGCCCGGCGAGCCTCGTCACGCGGCGGCAACTCCTCGCGCTCGCGGATGAGGATGGGGCCAACATCCCGAGAATCTGGAATGATCACGCGGTCATAGAGGGGCAGCATGGCCTGGTAGGCGTCGTCGGCCTCGAAGCCCTCGCGCACCTTGCGGGCCACCAGGACGCGGTACTTCGCCAGCTCGAGGGCCGCCACCAGCTCGCCGAAGCTGCCGCCGGGGAAGGTGTCGACGAGCAGGATGTCGGGCTGGAGGCCGGCGAGGGCGTTGAGGACCCAGCCGCGCAGGATGGCCAGGCTGCGGGCCGGATCGACGCCGGCGTCGCGCAGCATGGCCTTGGAGGGCATCTTCAGGGCCGGGATGCCCTCGCGGCGGGCGAGGGTGTCCGCCTCGGACGAGGTGAGGATCCAGCACTCGCAGGGCACGTCGAGCAGGCTGCCCACGCGGCGGATCTGGCGCAGGAGGGCGAGCTGGCGGACCAGGTGGCCCATGCCGCGGCCGTTGATGGCGTAGGAGACGACCTTCAGCCGCGCCACGAGCGCCTCACGACAGGTAGCCGGCGTCGACGTCGGTGGAGCCGCGGACGACCACGGCCACCGCCGGGTTGAGGTCGACGATCTCCTCGGCCGCGACGCTGGGCGTGGCGTCGGGGTTGCGGTCGTACCAGCCGCGGGTGGCGGGCAGGAGGCGCGGGGGCCGGCTGCCGGTGAACGTCACCCACCAGAGGCGGGGCGAGTCGCTGAGCTGGAAGCGGTCGTACTTCTCGTAGGCCACCACCCGCGCCACCTGCCGCTCGATGCCGGGCACCTCGCCGAGCAGCTTCGACTTCTTGGCGCCGAACCGGTGGTCGAGCCAGGACGGCGAGATGGCCCGCGTGCGCATCTTGCTGCTCGTGCGCAGCTTGCGCAGGCGCGCCATGTACTTGCGGCGGCGGTTGTCCAGGTCGTTGAGGCGCGGCTGGAGGCCCTGCTCCTGCAGCTCGCGCAGGAACTTCTCCTTGGCGTCGAGGCCGGCGACGCGGCGCAGGGCCATGCGGATGCCGCGATCCTCGGCCGTCTCCTTGGAGAGCCAGGTGTCCAGCAGGGGCAGGTCGGCGTGCTCGAAGAACTCGGCGAGGGCCTGCCAGCACTCCTCCAGGATGACCTGGGTGAGGTTCGACAGGGTGCCCTGGGCGCGGTCGTGCTCGGCCACGAGGCGGTGCACGTCGGCGATGAGCCGCTCGACGCGCGTGACCTCTTCGCGCCAGAAGTCGCGCTCCTTGACGGCCGCCAGGTAGGCGGGCCGCACGTCGTCGCCGAAGTCGCGCATGCCGAGGAGGCTGCAGATCTTGTCGCCGGCGGCCCAGAGCTTCCAGTAGTCGGCCTGCCACCAGGAGCGGTTGAACTGCGGGGTGTCGTAGCCCGCGTCGATGAGCTCCTGGAAGCGCGGCAGCTCCTCGAAGCGCGTGCAGGCCTCCTCGAAGGGCCCCGCGGTGTCGCGGACCTCGGCGAGCTTCTCGGTGAGCTCTCCCCCACCCCCGACGAGGCCCACGCGGCGCTGGTAGCGCTCGTCGCCCTGGATGCGGGCGACCGTGCGCTCGAGGACGCTCCGGCGGTGCGCCATGACCTCGAAGGGGTCGCGGCGCGAGAAGCCCCGAAAGCCGGTCAGGCGCTCGGCGCGGGCGATGCCCGTGGCCTCGAGGGCCGGCAGGCAGGCCGCCGCGAGGGCCGTGCGGGCGGCGCCGAGCTGGCGGTGGACGACGCGGATCTGCTCGACCACGACGGTGCGCAGGCGCTCGTACTCGGCGATGACCTCCTCGGCCTCCGCCTGGCGCTGCTCGTAGTGCTGGACGGCCTGCTGCCAGGTGACGGCCATGGCGCCCTCGGGCTGGTTGGGGTGCCACATTGTCTTGCTGGCGGGCCCGAACCGCAATGGCCCGGCCTTGCGTGTGGGCGGGCGGCCGGAAACAATCGGCGGCGTCCGGGGGTTGCTGCCCGGGTCGACCCACGAGGAGCCCATGGCCCGCATCGATCCCCTCATCCGCATGATGGCCGCCCAGGCCGGCGACGAGCTCGTCATCGTGGCCGGGGAGGCCCCCCGCCTGAGCCAGCGCGGCAGCCCGCTGCGCTTCTTCCTGCCGCCGATGTCCGACGCCATCGTGCGCGGCCTGGTGGAGTCGGTCGTCGACCAGCGGACGTGGGACGCCTTTCAGCGGGGCGAGCCGGTGACGGCGGCCTACCGTGGCCAGGATCTCGGGCTCTTCGCGGTGCAGGCGAACCACCAGGGCGGCCGGACGGAGCTCGTGGTGCGGCGGGTGCCCGAGTCCCCGCCGGAGCCGCAGGTGCCGCCCCCGGTGGCCGATCCCCCCGTCGCCCTGCAGGCGCCCACGCCGGTGGTGCTGGCCGATCTGGAGGGCCTGCTCATGCAGGCCCTGGAGCGGGGCGCCAGCGATGTGCACCTGGCGACGGGCGAGGCGCCCGTCCTGCGCGTGGACGGTCGGCTGCTGGCGGTGCCGGGCAACGGCGACGCGCTGGTGGCGGCGCTGCTCACCCCCACCCGGCGGGCGGCCGTCGAGGCGGACGGCGCCCATGACTTCGCCCTGGAGCTGCCCGGGCGCGCGCGCTTCCGGGCGAACGTCTACCAGCACGCCGGCGGCGAGGCGGCGGCGCTGCGGGTGCTGACGCGGGCCGCGCCGACGCTGAAACAACTCGATTTCTCCTTTGATCTCGAACCCTTGACGCGGCTGCCCCATGGGCTGGTGATCGTGTGCGGGCCCACCGGCTCGGGCAAGACGACGACGCTGGCCGCCCTCATCCGGCAGGTGCTGGAGACGCGGGGCGGGGCGCTCATCACGCTGGAAGATCCCATCGAGTACACGTTCGACGCCCCGCGCGGGGCGCTCGTCCGGCAGCGGCAGATCGGCGTCCACGCGCCCGACTTCGTGGCGGGCCTGCGCGACGCGCTGCGGGAGGATCCCGACATCCTGCTGGTGGGCGAGATGCGGGACCGGACGAGCATCGAGCTGGCCCTGACGGCGGCCGAGACGGGGCACCTGGTCTTCACGACGCTGCACACCCGGTCGGCGGCGGCGGCCATCGATCGCATCCTCGACGCCTACCCGGCCGAGCGGCACGCCCAGCTCCGCCAGCAGATCGCGGACGCGGTGCGGGGCATCGTCTCCCAGCGGCTGCTGCCGCGGGCGCGCGGCGACGGGCGGGTGCCTGCGGTGGAGGTGCTGCGCAGCACGACGGGGGTGCAGGCGCTCATCCGCGACGGGCGGACGAGCGGGCTGGCCAGCGCGCTGCAGGGTGGCGGGGCCGACGGGATGATCCCGCTGGAGCGCAGCCTGGCCGACCTGGTGCGGCGGGGCCAGGTGACGCGGGCCGTCGCCGAGGCGGCGGCCAACGACGTCAACGCTTTGGCGGAGTATCTGCGCTGACGGGGTCGAGGCCGGCCTTGACGACCCGGTCGAGCTTCAGGGCGCCGCGCTTCGCCAGGGCGAGGTCGCGGCCGGCGCTCGCGCGGGGCGAGCCACCGCCCGGGGGGCCGCCCCAGACACCTCGCATGGGGTTCTTGCAGGCGATCTTGCCCTCCCAGGGGTGCCGGATGATGTAGCGGCCCTGGAAGGTGCTGGCCGAGGCCGGCGCGGCGGTGAAGCTGTTGGCGGCGCCGTAGGTCTCGCGGCCCCCGATGATGCCCTCGGCGGGGGCGAAGACGAGGTCCTCGCCCAGGTCGCCCGGGGTGTAGCGGTAGTGCAGCCGCGTCAGCACGAAGGCCTGGAAGGGGCTGGGCGGCTGGCCGAAGCGCCCCCCGAAGCCGCCGCGGCTGCCGTCGGGCCGGAACATCAGCGGCACCTTCACCTGGACGATGCCATCCCCCGGGGCCGGGAAGCGCCAGCGCTTCATGCGCTGGGTGATGCAGGCCGCCACCTGGGGCAGGTTGGGCGCGTCGGCCTTCACGGCGGGGACCTTGCCGGTGCCGTCGATGATGAGGCTCGCGTCGAGCTTGCCCTGGTTGCCGCCCCCCTGCTGAGCGGCCCGCTCGGCGCAGTAGCGCAGCTCGTTCTGGTGGCGGTGGATGACGCGGCGGACGATCTGGGCGTCGAGGGAGCCCACCACGTTCGGCCGCCCGATCTGCACCCGGACGCCGGCGGAGGCCGCGACGGCGCGGGACTGGGGGACGAGGACGTCGCCGCCGAGGGTGGCAAGGTCGTCGGGGGAGAGGACGGGCCCCGGGCAGGGGTCGCAGGACGTGGGCTGCCAGGCGTACTCCGTCACCACGGCGCCCGGCTTCTCGGCGAGCGTGCGGTCGAAGAGGGCGGCGTAGAACTCGCCGAAGCGGGACCTGACCTCGGGCCCCACCTCCAGGTTGGTGGGGATGGTGACGTTGGGGAAGTTGGCCGCCTCGTAGCGCGACCGGGCGATGATGTGCACCACCAGGTCCTGGGTGCCCCCCGAGTTCAGCAAGCCCAGGCGGACGGGCAGGCGGAAGTCCTTGCTGGTGTAGGCCACCCGCAAGGGCGAGAGCACGGCGCGGCCCTTCACGAACTTCACCCGCTTCGCGTCCACCCGGGCGACGAAGAACTTCATGCCCTGGGCCACGTACGGCCGCAGCAGCGGCTCGGCGCCTTCGGGGATGCGGTAGCCATGATCGCGCAGCCAGGTGTCGAGGGCGGCGCTGTCCTGGGCGCCGAGGATGACGATCTCGTACTCCCCCACCGTGAACTGCGCCTCGATGGTGACGAGGGCCGGCGCGGCGCGGCCCGCGCCCAGGCCGTAGCCCCCGCCGCCGCTCCCGACGCCGCGCATGCCGAGGCCCCCGACGCCGATCTGTTGGGCGGGGCAAGGATCCTGCTCCCAGTACTCGACGAGCCGCGGCGCGGCCAGGGTGTCGACGCGGTCGAAGACCTCCCGCGGCAGCGTCTTGACGTTCTCCTTCTGCAGGACGACGGGCACCGGGACGACCATCGCGAAGTCCCTCGGGGGACCCTGGTAGTCGTTCTGCATCGACAGGACCGTCTCGTCCCCGTCGCGCATCAGCACCACGTTCGTCGCCTTGTTGACCAGCGCCCCGTCGGCGCTGCCGACGTAGAACCCGCAGAAGGCCTGGGCCATCGCCGGCATCGCCAGCAGCGCCGCCGCCACCATCCATCGCGTCATGCTCACCTCCGGGCACATGGACCCCGGCAGGGTAGCAAGGTTCCTGGTCGGCCGACCCCCCCGGCGAAGTTTGACCGACGCCGCGAAGGCAGGGAGAGTGCCCCCACAGCCAGCCAGGAGCCCGCCATGTGGATCGCACTCGGCATCATCGTCGCCGTCATCGTCGGCCTCTTCGCGTTCGCCTCGACGCGGCCGGACACCTTCCGCTACGTCCGCAGCGCCACCATCAAGGCGCCCGCCGCCACGGTCTTCAGCCATGTGAACGACTTCCGCCGCTGGGAGGCGTGGTCGCCCTGGGCGGGCCTCGATCCCCAGATGAAGACCACGTACAGCGGCCCGGAGACGGGCGTGGGCGCGCGCTATGACTGGGACAGCAAGTCCGGCAAGGTCGGCGCGGGGGGCATGGAGATCTCGGAGGTGGACGCCCCGAACCGCATCGAGATCGAGCTGCGGTTCCTGCGCCCCTTCAAGGCCGAGAACCACGCCACCTTCACGTTCACCGAGCAGGGCGGCGCGACCACCGTCGAGTGGATCATGACGGGCCGTAACATCTTGATGGGCAAGGTGTTTGGCCTGTTCATGGACATGGAGAAGATGATCGGGAAGGACTTCGAGAAGGGCCTGGCCGCCCTGGCGCGGGCCGCCGAAGCCTGAGCCCGCCGAGGGCTACGCCTCGTCCATCAGGGCGACGGGCTGGCCCTCCTTCACCGGCTCCCCTTCCTTGACGAGGATCTCGGTGATCGTGCCCTCGAACTCCGCTTCGACGGGCATCTCCATCTTCATGGACTCGAGGATCATGACGACGTCGCCCTCTTCGACCTCGTCCCCCGGGCCCACCTCGATCTTCCAGACGGTGCCCGTGATGTGCGCCTTGATCTCCATCGTTCTCCCCCCCCCCCGGCGGCTCAGAGCCGGCCCTTGGCCAGCCGCTCCAGCCAGCCCGTGTCGTAGCGGCCCGCCTGGAAGTCATCATGTTCCATGACGGTCGCGAGAAATGCGAGATTTGTCGTCAGCGGCTCGACCACGAAGGCGCCGAGCGCTGCTCGGGTACGGGCGATGGCCTCGGGCCGATCGGCGCCGGCCACCACGAGCTTCGCCAGCATCGGATCGTAGTACGGCGTGACCTCGCAGGGCGCCTCCACCCCGGCGTCGACGCGGACGCCCGGCCCCGTGGGGGCGTCGAACCGCTCGATCGTGCCCGGGCGCGGCAGGAAGCTCTTGGCGGGGTCCTCGGCGTAGACGCGGCACTCGATGGCCGCGCCCTGGATGGCCAGGGCGTCCTGGGTGAGCGTGAGCGGCGCGCCGGCGGCGATGTCGAGCTGCCAGCCGATGAGATCGACGCCCGTGATGGCCTCGGTCACCGGGTGCTCTACCTGCAGGCGCGTGTTCACCTCGATGAAGTAGTGCCGGCCCTCGGGATCGACGATGAACTCCACGGTGCCGGCGCCCCGGTAGCCGATGGCGCGGCCGAGGGCGAGGGCGCTGGCGTAGAGGCCGTCGCGCAGGTCGGGCCGGGCCTGGACGAAGGCGCTCGGCGCCTCCTCGACGACCTTCTGGTGGCGGCGCTGCAGCGTGCACTCCCGCTCGAACAGGTGGACGCCGTGGCCGTGGTGATCGAAGAGGATCTGCACCTCGATGTGCCGGGGCGACTCGATGTAGCGCTCCAGGTAGACGGCGTCGCTGCCGAAGCTGCTCGCGCCGCGGTCGCGGCAGGTCTGCAGGGACCGGGCGAGCTTCTCGGGCTTCGTGACGACCTGCATGCCGATGCCGCCGCCGCCCGCGGCCGCCTTGACCAGCACCGGGTAGCCGATGCCCTCGGCGAGGGCGGCCGCCTCGTCGTCGGAGATGGCGCCGCCGGAGCCCGGCACGACGGGCACGCCCGCGGCCGCGGCGGTGGCGCGGGCCACGGCCTTGTCGCCCATGGCGTCGATGGCCTCGGGGCTGGGGCCGATGAAGACGATGCCCGCGGCGGCGCACCGGCGGGCGAAGCCGGCGTTCTCGGAGAGCAGGCCGTAGCCCGGGTGGATGGCCTCGGCCCCCGTGGCCTGGGCCGCCGCCAGGATGGCGTCCTGGTTCAGGTAGCTCTGGGGCACCGGCGCCGGGCCCACGCACACGGCCTCGTCGGCCAGGCGCACATGGGGCGCCGCGGCGTCGGCCTCGGAGTAGACGGCCACGCTCCGGACGCCGCGCGCCCGCAGGACGGTGGCGATGCGGCAGGCGATCTCGCCGCGGTTGGCGATGAGGACTTTCTGGAACATGGCGCCTCCCTGGGTCGGGTCCGCCCGATTCGCACAGGCGCCGGGCCGGGTCAAGGGGCCGTTGCGCACAACCGCCCCCGCGGGGGAAGGTGGGCGGGGGTCGGTGGCGGGGGCGTGATGAGGAAGCTGCTGGTGCTGGGGGCGCTGGCCCTGGCGGGGTGCCTGGACGGCGAGCTCGGAGACGATGGCGGCGTCGGACCGCCGCCCGATCTGGAGACCCTCAGCATGGACGTCTTCTCCCCGGCCTGCGCCTTCGGCCCCTGCCACACCGACCGCGCCGCCGCTGGTGGCCTGTCGCTGGAGGGCCCGGCCGCGGCGGTGCGGGCGGCCCTCGTCGACCGCCCGGCGGAGGGCCCGATGGACCGCGTCCTGGTCATCCCGGGCCAGCCCAACGGCTCGTATTTGCTGGAGAAGCTGACTGAGGACGCCCCCGAGGCCGGCACCCGGATGCCCCAGGGCGGGGGCCGCCTGCCCGCCGAGCAGGTGGCGCAGATCCGCCGCTGGATCGCCGCGGGCGCGCCCTGATCAGCGGGTGCGGGTGACGCGCACGGAGCCCTGATCGCCCGCGGGCACCTCGGGCGCGACGGCGGCGGGGCGACCCGTGATGTGGCGCAGGCCCCGGTCGTAGAGCTGCTGCGTCGAGAGGACCCCCAGGCGGAACAGGACGTGGGCCACGTCATCAAGGCGAGCCGGCAGGGGCAGGATGGCCTCTACCTCCATCGGGATCTCCTCGCGGGTCGGGGCCTCCTCGCACATCAGGACGCGCTTGCCCGCGGACCGCCAGCGCGACATCAAGACGAGCAGCTCCACGCCGTCGCCGTCGGGCAGGTGCTGGCCCATCAGCGTCACGTCGAACTTCGGGCCGGACCCGACGAGGCGCGCGCGGGCCTGGCGGCTGCTGCCACAGAGCACCACGGAGGCCCCCAGGTACTTGAGGATGGTGCCGAGCGCCATGCGCGAGTTGGCGTCCGCGTCGACGAGCAGCACACGGAGTCCCTGAACCATGGTCGTGCCCCTTCTGCACCTGCGTGCATGTCCAGCGCGCCCCGAGGGCACCCGGCGACCGGGCGGGGGGCAGGCTCAAGCTTCGAACATGGCTTGATAGGAGCATTTTGGCTGCAGGAGCGTCAAGGCGAAATGCACCATGCCTAACATTCACACCATTCTCACATGGGCATACATCTGCCGCCGGGTGGGTCATGGCATCACAGCGCATGCCATGGCAGACAGGGTAATCAGATGCCCGCCAGGACCCCGTACACGTAGCCGCTGGGATCCTCGTCCACGGCCGCCCCGCGGTAGCCGTACTCGCAGCGCAGGCGGCCCAGCAGCGGCTCGCCGATGGGCTGGCAGCCGCGATCTTCGAGCCGCCACCAGGCCGGGACGACCTGCATCTCGGTGTCGGCGCCGGCCTGGGCGGCCACCTCGATCTGGAGCAGCAAGGGGCAGCGGGCCCGGGCGGCGGCCTGCTCGTCCAGGGTGCCCTCGGCCGTGAACGGCACCGGGGCGGTGCCCGGTTGCAGGAGCGTGACATCCCACGCCTGGCCCGGGAGGTGGCAGAGGTAGCTGGTGCGGAGGCGATCGGGTCGCTGGCCCTCGGCGTCGAGGGGGATGCCCCGGGCCTTGAGCCGCGCCGTGGCCTCGGCGATGGCGGCCGGGGCCGGCGTCTGGGTGCGGATGCGGTGGCCCCCGCAGGCCACCAGGCCGAGGGCGAGCAGCGGCAAACCCTTGGATTTCACAGCAGATCTCCCTGGATGGCGCCCCAGGGCCGCCCGAAGTGCAGGTAGGCGCGGCGCGTCGCCACGCGCCCCCGCGGGGTGCGCTTCAAGAAGCCCTCCTTGAGCAGGTAGGGCTCGTAGACGTCCTCGATGGTCTGCTTCTCCTCGCCGATGGCCGCCGCCAGCGTGTCGAGGCCCGCGGGCCCGCCGTCGAACTTGTCGATGAGCGTCAGCAGCAGGCGACGATCCATGCGGTCGAAGCCGGCGCGATCCACGTCGAGCTGGTCGAGGGCCTCGTCGGCGACCTGCGGGGTGATGACGCCGTCGGCGCGCACCTCGGCGATGTCGCGCACGCGGCGCAGCAGCCGGTTGCAGATGCGGGGCGTGCCCCGGGAGCGCCGGGCGAGGGCGGCCGCGGCGTCGTCGTGCAGGGTGATGCCGAGGAGCCGGGCCGACCGCTCGGCGATGGCCGTCAGCTCCTCCACCGAGTAGAACTCGAGGTGCTCCACGATGCCGAAGCGGTCGCGCATGGGCGAGGTGAGCAGGCCCGCGCGGGTGGTGGCGCCCACCAGCGTGAAGGGCTTGAGCTGGATGGGGTAGCTGCGGGCGTAGACCCCCTCCCCGATGACCACGTCGAAGCGGCGGTCCTCCATGGCCGGGTAGAGGTTCTCCTCGACGACGGCGCTGAGGCGGTGGATCTCGTCGATGAAGAGGACGTCGCCCTCCTCCAGGTTGGTGAGGATGCCGGCGAGGTCGCCCTTCTTCTCGAGGGCCGGGCCGCTGGTCAGGTGCAGCTTCACGCCGAGGGCCTGGGCCACGATATGGGCCAGCGTCGTCTTGCCGAGGCCGGGGGGGCCGCTGAGGAGGACGTGGTCGAGGGCCTCGCCGCGGCGGCGGGCGGCCTCGACGAAGATGCGCAGGTTCTCCTTGACCCGCGCCTGGCCGAGGTAGTCCGCGAAGCGGGCCGGCCGGAGGCTGTCTGCCGGGTCGGTGGCCTGCTCCGCGGAGTCGACGAGCCGTTCGGTCATGGCGTCCTCACCTGTACAGGCGTGCAGTACATCAACCGGCGAGTCGCCGCAAGGCTTCCCGCAGCAGCGCCTCGAAGGAGAGCGTGGGCGCCTGGTCCGTCAGGCCGGCCACCAGCTTCTCCACCTCCTTCGCAGGGTAGCCCAGGTTGCGCAGGGCCGACGCCAGGTCGTCCAGATGGCTGGTGGGGGCGGGCGCGGCGAGGGGGCGGCCGGGGGAGAGCGCGCGAGCTTTCTCCTTGAGTTCCAGGACGATACGCTCGGCCGTCCGCTTGCCGATGCCGGGGATGGAGGCCAGGGCCTTCACGTCGGCGTCGACGATGGCGCGGGCGACGCGCTCGGCCGTCATGCCCCCCAGGGCGGCCATGGCCAGCTTGGGGCCGATGCCGGTGGTGCTGATGAGGAGGCGGAAGAGGGCGCGCTCGTCGGCGTCGCGGAAGCCGTAGAGGACGAGCTGATCCTCGCGGACGTGGGTGTGCACGACGAGCTCGGCCGCGGCGCCCTCGGGGGGCAGGGCCTCGAGCACGCTGAGGGGGCAGACGACGGCGTAGCCGACGCCGCCCACGTCCACGATGACCTCCTCGACGAGCTTCTGCTGCAGCGTGCCGCGCAGGCGACCGATCATGAGGGCTCCTTCTTCTGGGCCTCGACCCAGGCCGTCAGGGCGCTGCGGCCGCGCTGGCGGGCGGGGGGTGGCCGGGGCACGGAGGGCGCGGGGGCGGCGAGGTGCTGGGCGTGGCAGACGGCCACCGCCACGGCGTCGGCGGCGTCCTCCTGCGGCACCTCGGGCAGGCCGAAGCGCAGGGCGACCATCTGCTGCACCTGGTGCTTGCCGGCGCGGCCGCTGCCCGTCATGGCCTTCTTGACCTCCTGGGCCGTGTAGGCGTGCACCGGCAGGCCCGCCCGGGCGGCGGCCAGCAGCGCCACCCCGCGGGCGTGGCCCAGGGCCAGGGCCGACTGCGGGTTGCCATGGCCCATGAAGACCTTCTCCACCGAGACCACCGCCGGGCGGTGCTCGGCGATGACGCGCTCCAGGGCCGCGAACAGGCGGTCGAGGCGGGTGGGCAGCGCGACGCGCTCGTCGCCGAGGACGAAGACGCCGTTGTCGATGTGGGTGAGGTTCGGGCCCTGGCCGTCGACGACGGCCCAGCCGCAGAGGCGGCTGCCCGGATCGATGCCGAGGACCCGCAAGGGCCGCTCAGTCCCCCGCCAGACGCTCCATCTCCTCATCGGAGATGTTGGCGTTGGTGTAGACGTTCTGGACGTCATCGAGGTCGTCGAGGGCGGTCATCAGCTTGAAGGTCGAGAGGGCCAGATCACCCTCCACGTCCATGGGCGTGGTGGGGACCATGGTGGGCTTGGCCGACAGGACGCTGAAGCCGGCCTGCTCGAGGGCGATGGAGACCGCGTTCGTCAGGGAGAAGTCGCAGTAGACCGCGTGGGGCTCGCCGCGCTCGACGTCCTCGGCGCCCGCCTCGGCGGCGGCCAGGAAGAGCTCGTCGAAGTCCACGCCCTCGGCGTCGATCTCCACGAGGCCCTTGCGCTCGAACATCCAGGCCACCGAGCCATCGGTGCCCAGGTTGCCGCCCGCCTTGGTGAACTTGTGCCGGACCTCGGCCACCGCGCGGTTGCGGTTGGTGGTGAGGACCTCGACGAAGAAGGCCACGCCGCCGGTGCCGTAGCCCTCGTAGGTGATCTCCTCGAACTCTTCGCCCTCCAGCTCACCCGCGCCGCGCAGGATGGCGCGCTCGATGGTGTCCTTGGGCATGTTGGACCCGCGGGCCGCGAGGATGGCGGCGCGCAGACGGGCGTTGCCGTCGGCGTCCTTGCCGCCCTCCCGGGCCGCGATCTGGATTTCGCGGATCAGCTTGGTGAAGAGCTTGCCTCGGGCCGCATCGGCCTTGCCCTTCTTGTGCTTGATCGTACTCCACTTATTGTGGCCGGACATGTCGAGCTCCCGCGCGGGCGGATCGTAGATAAGTCGCGAGTGGCTAGCACACCCGGCTGCCCGTGACAACCGCGTCGGCCCGGGGGCGGGGCCGTTGACCCGGCCGCCCGGCGGCGTAGGATGCCGCCATGCGAACCCTGATCCCCGCGCTCGTGCTGGCCGGCTGCGCTGGTGGCGGCCCCCTGCCCCCCGCCGATCCGCCGCCGCCCGCCGCGGCCGCGTCCGCCGCCTCCGCCGCGCCGGCCAGCGCGGCCCCCGCCCGCGACGACCGCGCGGAGGCCCGCCTGCTGGCCGCCGGCGATCCGGTGCTGGCCCTGGGCCTCGGGGCCGAGGTGGGCGACATCTGGCTGGAGAACCCCCAGGTGGTGGCGCTGCTCGCCGGGCTGGACCACCGGCTCGGGCCCTCGGCCAGCGGCGGGGCCATCCTGCACGTCGGCCTGCGGGGGGCCACGCCCCGGGCGCGCCTGGGGGCGATGGTGCCCGTCTTCGACGAGGCGGGGCAGCGCGCGCCGGTCTTCGATCGCGTCGACATCATGCAGGATGGCCGCCTCGGCGGGCCCGCGATCGTGCGCCTCACCGGGCGGGATCCGGTGGACGACGAGCTGGTGCTGACGGAGGAGATCGTCCTGCTCCCCGACGCCGAGGGCGTGCGGCTCATCACCGAGGCCGAGAACAAATCTGCTGGATATTACAAGGGATTCCGGTTCGGACAGCTCGTGGAGTGGGGGGGGCTCGCCCGGTTCGTGCCCGGCGAGCTGGACCCGCGGGGCGGGCGGACGACGTCCGACTGGGTCGGCGCGGCCGGCCCCGACACCAGCCTCGTGTTCGCTCCGCCGGTCGGGCGCGTGGTGGGCGTGCACGGGCAGGGCTGGTCCATCCTGAGCCCCAAGCCGGTGGATCTGACGCCCCGCAGCCGGGAGCGCGCGGAGCTGCTGCTGCAGCCGGGGCGCGGGGGCGAGGCGGACGCCATCCGCCAGCTCTTCGCGGCGCGCCAGACGGTGGTGGGCGAGGTGAGCGGCCGGGTGAACGTGCCAGGGGCCCGGGTGGAGCTGCTCGACGGCATGGGCGAGCCGGTGATGCGCGGGGTGGCGGACGCCGAGGGGCTCTTCCGGCTGCCGGCCCGCCCGGGGCGGCTGAAGCTGCGGGCGAGCGCGCCCGGCCGGGCGCCGGTGGTGGAGGGGCCCTTCAGCCTCGGCGGCGGGGACACGGTGAGCGTGCCGGCGACGCTGGGGCCGGCGAGCAGCCTGCGCTTCGCGTTCGACGAGGCGGGCCAGCCCCTCCCCGTCCGGCTGCTGGTGCTCGACGCGGCGGGGCGGGTGCCCGACCTGGCCGTCAGCGAGGGGGCGGTGCGGGCCGGGGACGCGCTGGTCAGCGCCACCGGGCGCGGCACCCTCGCGCTGCCGCCGGGGGCCTACAAGCTGCTCGTCGACGCGGGGCCGGCCCACGCGCAGGCCGAGGTGCCGGTGCAGATCGGCGTCGGAGCCGAGGCGGTGGTCGAGGCGGCCCTGGCGCGGGAGATGTCCACCGAGGGCTGGTTCGCCCTCGATCCGCATGTGGAGCCGGCCACCGGCACCGACGGCATCGTGGTGCGCGCGGTGGACTGCGCCGCGGCGGGCGTGGACGCGGTGGTCTTGCTGGGCGATGGCGACCTGCCCCGGGATCTGGGGCGGCCGCGCCTGTACGCCGGTCTGGCCACGGCGGATCCGGGGGTGGGGCGCTTCGCCGGGCTGCCGCTCACCGAGGCGGTGCCGGCGCTGCCCGTGCGCGACCGCGCCGCCGGCCGCCTGGCCAGCCTGGCCGGGCTGCCGGGCGACCCGCTGGTGGCCGTGCTGCGGCCGCGCTCCCCCGGCTGGGCCTACTTCGAGCACTTCAGCTTCGACGCCGAGGCGGCCGCGCTGCCGCGGGGCTTCTCCCTCGACTTCCAGCTCCTGGAGGTGGCGGTGCCGGGCGGGCGGCCGGCCGTCGAGCACGCCCTGGCCGACTACCTGGGCCTGCTCAAGCGCGGGCAGCGCGTGGTGCCCCTCGGCGGCAGCGGCGTGCGAGATCGGGGCGGCCGCTGCGGGGTGGCGCGCACCTGGCTGCCCGGGCGGCCCGACGGCCCGGCGGCCCTGAAGGCGGCCCTCACCGACGGCCCCGTCGTCGCGGGCTTCGGCCCCATCCTCGACGTGACGCTGACGGCCGGTGGCCGCGCCCAGGTGCGCATCCGCGCCGCGGCCGCCCACCGCCCCGACGTGGTGCGCGTCTTCGCCGACGGGCGCCTGGCCGAGCTCAAGGCCCTGCCTGGCAAGGGCCCGCTCGACACCGAGGTCACCCTGCGGGTGCCGGCGGACGCCTGCGCCGTGGTGGCCACGGTGGACCGCCGGACGGCCAACGCGGAGCTGGACGCCTTCGCGGTCACCAGCGCCCAGGCCGTGCCCGAGGCGAGCTGCCCTCCCTGAGCGGCGCTTCACACTTCTTCACGTGAAGGCAAGCGCGCTGACACCCTGATGGGTGACGCTTTCGCCTCGGTCTGGTGTTGAAGGCGAGGACGCGACGTTCCGGGCGCCACGGCATCTTCACCGGGCCGGCTGCCCTGGACTTGGCCTCCCAGGCGCTGTAAACAACAAAACCCCTTGCGGGACCGCCGAATGCAGGACGAGGCATGAACCAGAACGAAGAGGGCTTCTCGATCATCGCGGCCTTTCTGCGCTTCGCAGAGATGGGGGCCGAGTGGGTCATGTGGCTCATGATTGTGCTGGGCTTCGTGCTCGTGGTGCTCTTCGTGGAGCGCCTGCGCCTCTACCTGAAGACGCGGGTCGACGCGCCCGGGCTGGGGCGGGATCTGGTGCGCCTGCTCGACGAGGGCAAGGTGGCCGAGGCCCGCGAGAAGTTCGGGCGGGGCGAGGCCATGGAGGAGCGCGTCCTGGCGGACGCCCTCGAGGTCTACGACCGCGGCCCGACCGTCGTGGAGCAGACCATGCTCAGCTCGCTGGCCCGCGAGCGGCAGCGCTACGACCGCTTCCTGAGCTACTTCGGCACCGTGGGCAACAACGCCCCGTTCATCGGCCTCTTCGGCACCGTCATCGGCGTCATCCTGGCCTTCAAGGAGCTGGGGCGAAACCCGAAGGGCGGCCTCGAGGTCGTGGGCCCGGCCATCGCGGAGGCCCTCGTGGCCACCGCCGTGGGCCTGCTCGTCGCCATCCCCGCGGTGGTGATGTTCAACTGGTGCAAGAACACGGTGAAGGGCCGCATCGGCAACACCGACTTCCTCAGCCGCATCGTGCTCGCCCGCCTGGGCGACGGCGAGAAGGACTGAGCCATGGCCGGGGGCATCAAGCTCGACGACGATGAGGGCATCTCCGAGATCAACGTCACGCCCCTCGTCGACATCATGCTCGTGCTGCTGATCATCTTCATGGTGGCGTCCAGCTACATCGTGAAGGAGACCATCGAGATCAAGCTGCCCAAGGCCGCGACCGGGGGCGAGACCGTGGGCGAGTCGCTGGCGTTCAAGATCGCCGCCGACGGGAAGCTGTACATCGGCGACGAGCCCGCCTCGAAGGCCGACATCGCGGCGGCCTGCCAGCGGGTGAAGGACAACCCCGACGCCATGGCGCTCATCTCGGCGGACGCCGACGTGCCCCATGGGCGGGTGACGGCCCTCATCGACTTCGTGCGCCTCAACGGGGTGGCCAACTTCGCCATCAACATCGAGCCCTCGGAGGAGTCGGCGCTGTGATCTTCGCCCTCCAGGACGAGCCCGAGAGCGGCCGGCGCTGGGCCATCCTGGGCCTGGGCGCCATCGTCGCGGTCGCCGTCTGGGGCGGGGGCATCTTCGCGGCCAGCCGCTACCAGCCCGACGAGAAGCCCAAGCAGGTGGCCATCGTCGTCAAGCTGGTCAAGCCGAAGCCCAAGCCGCCGGAGCCGAAGCCCGAGGCGCCGAAGACGGAGGCCCCGCCGACGCTGCCGCCGCCGCCGCCGCCGACGGAGCCGCCGCCGCCGCCCCCGAAGCCGAAGCCGAAGAAGCCGGAGCCCAAGAAGAAGCCGGAGCCGCCGAAGCCCCCGCCGGAGACGCCGAAGCCCCCGCCGGAGACGCCGGCCACCACGCCGCCGAAGCCCGCCCCCGTGCAGCTCGGCATGACGTACGGCATGGACGACAAGGGCAAGGGACCGGCCGTCCAGCAGGGCAACCAGTTCGGCGGCAGCAAGGGCGGCGAGGCGAAGGCCCCCGTCAAGGACCCCCCGCCCGGCGGCGAGAAGCTGCAGGAGGGCCCCGCCCGGGAGCCGGTGCGCACGGCCGCGACGGTGAAGAAGAAGGTGCGGCCGGAGTACACCCGGGCCGCCCTGCGCGCGGGCATCGAGGGCAAGGTCGTGGTGGTCGCCCGCATCGACGTGGACGGCAAGGTCACCGAGGTGAAGCTCATCAAGGGGCTGGGCTACGGTCTGGACGAGGTCGCCGTCGAGGCGGTCAAGAAGTGGCTCTTCACCCCCGCTACCCTCGATGGCAAGGCCATCGCCAGCAGCAAGAGGATCGACGTTGACTTCGTCATCGAGGACTAGAGCGGCCATCCCCTCGTTTTTGCTGACTTTTCTCTTCGCTACCGGCGGCGCGCTCGCCCAGGACGCGCCCGACGTGGGGGGCGACGAGCTGCCCGAGGCGCGGCCCCCCGCCCCGCCCGCGGCGGCGCCGGGCACGGCCGAGCCGGTGGTGGTGCCGCCCGAGCTGACGAAGTTCGTCGAGGCCGAGTACCCGCCCGAGGCCTTCGCGAAGGGTGAGGGCGCCGACGTGCTGCTGCGGCTGACCATCTCGGACACGGGGGCGGTCGACGAGGCCATCGTGGTGGAGTCCGGGGGCGAGGCCTTCGACACCGCCGCCACCAACGCCGCGATGCTCTTCGAGTTCACGCCCGCCGTCATCGACGGGCAGCCCACCCCCGTGCAGATCCAGTACCGCTACCGGTTCGAGGTGAAGCAGGAGTCCACCCGCGTCGAGGTGCCGGTGGACGAGGCGCGCCCCACCGGCGACCTGGGCGGCGTCGCGCTGGAGAAGGGCACCCGCGCCCCGCTGGTGGGCGTCGTCGTGCGGCTGGCCGACGGCACGGAGGCCATCACCGACGCCCAGGGCGTCTTCCGCTTCGAGAAGCTGCCCGCCGGCCCCGTGGTCGTCACCATCGACGACCCCACCTGGTACGCGCTGGAGGACGACGAGGAGGTCGTCGCCGGCAAGCTGACCGAGGTGAAGTACTACCTGGAGCGCAAGAGCGGCGACGGGGCGTCCATCACGGTGGTGGGGCGGCGCGTCCAGAAGGAGGTCGCCCGCCGCACGCTCACGATGGAGGAGATCCGCAAGATCCCCGGCACCCAGGGCGACGCCCTGAAGGTCATCCAGAACCTGCCCGGCGTGGCCCGCATCCCGTTCGGCGGCGGCGCCCTCATCATCCGCGGCAGCAACCCCGGCGACTCGGCGGCGGTCATCAACCGCCACTTCGTGCCCCTCGTCTTCCACTTCGGCGGCCTGCGGAGCGTCTTCCCCAGCGAGCTGCTGGAGGACATCGACTTCTACCCCGGCAACTTCGGCGCCGAGTTCGGCCGCTACACCGGCGGCATCGTGGACGCCCGCATCCGCCGGCCCCGCGAGGACCGCCTGCACGGCCGGTTCGAGGCCGACGTCTTCGACGCGGGCGTGCTGCTGGAGGGCCCCCTGCACGAGGGCGCGACCTTCGCCATCGCCGGCCGCCGCAGCTACATCGACGCCATCCTGCCCTTCGTCCTGCCCGACGACGCGCCCATCGACTTCACCGTGGCGCCCCGCTACTACGACTACCAGGCGCTCTACGACTACAAGAAGGGCGACCACCGCCTGCGCCTGTACTTCCTGGGCAGCGACGACAAGCTCGAGTTCCTGCTGGAGCAGCCGGCCAACGGCGACCCGTCCATCCGGGGCACCCTGGAGAACGAGACCTACTTCAACCGGCTGTACCTGGCCTGGAACGCGGCGTTCACCGACGACGTGGACCACGAGTTCAGCCTGGCCGCCGGCCAGAACCAGCTCTACTTCGCCGCCGCCGACCAGATCTTCTTCCTGGTGGATGGCTGGATCGTCACGCTGCGCGACGACCTGGAGGTCCGCCTGTCGGAGCGCATCAAGCTGCGCACCGGCCTGGACGTCGAGGCCTTCTTCGGCAGCCTGAACATCAAGGCCCCCGTCCCGCCCAAGGAGGGCCAGCAGTCCCCGCCCCTCGCGGAGCGGGAAGTGCTCCAGATCAAAGAGGATTTCTTCTTCCTCAACCCGTCGCCCTGGGTCGAGCTCGAGCTGAAGCTGGGCGACCTCTTCCTGGTCCCGGGCTTCCGCGCCGACTACGACAAGGTGCTGGATGACTGGGCCTTCGACCCGCGGCTGAGCGGGCGCTACGACCTCGTGAAGGACGAGGAGGGCAAGGGCACGACCGTGCTCAAGGCCGGGGCGGGCCTGTACTCGCAGCGCCCCACCCCCGACGAGAGCGACGACGTCTTCGGCAACCCCGACATCGGGCTCGAGCACAGCCTGCACGTCTCGGCGGGCTTCGAGCAGCGCCTCACGTCGGCCATCGACCTCGACGTCGTGGGCTTCTACAAGTACCTCTACGACTCGGTGGGCCCGTCCGCCGACCCGGGCGAGCGCGTCAACAACGGCACCCTGGGCCGCATCTACGGCATGGAGGTCCTGCTGCGCCACAACCTGCGCGAGCGGTTCTTCGGCTGGATCAGCTACACGCTCATGCGCTCGGAGCGGAAGGACGACGGCGAGGACGACTACCGCCTCTTCACCCTCGACCAGACCCACATCCTCACGATGCTCGGCCAGTACAAGCTGACGAGCCAGTGGGAGATCGGCCTGCGGTGGCGCTACGTGACGGGCAACCCCCAGACGCCGCGCCAGGGCGCCGTGTACGCCGTCGACTCGGATGTCTACGTACCCTACTTCGGCAGCAGCAACAGCGAGCGCGTGGACGCCTTCCACCAGCTCGACCTGCGCGTCGACCGGCGCTGGGTCTACGAGGCCTGGATCCTCACGGCCTACCTGGAGATCCAGAACGTCTACAACCGGGCGAACCCCGAGGGGATCACCTACAACTTCGACTCCACCCAGTCGGCGCCGCTGACGGGCCTCCCGATCATCCCGTCCTTCGGGCTGCGAGGAGAGTTCTGATGAAGGCCACCCTTGCCCTCGCCCTCGCCGCGGCCGGCCTCGTCGGCTGCGACAGCCGCGACCTGCAGTCCCGCTCCGAGATCCTCGAGTACCGCGTGCTGGCCATCCGGGCCGACATCCCGGAGCCGAGCCCGGATGACACCGCCACCCTCACCGTGGTGGAGCACGATCCAGCCGACGTCGATCCCGAGGCCGAGACGGGCTCGCCGTTCTATGTGTGGGAAATCTGTCCGTTTTCCCTGGGCTCCCTCGCGCAGTACGACTGCCTGGATCCCCTGCAGGCGACGGGCGCGGGGCCCGACGGCAGCGCGCCCACGCCGGAGCAGCAGCAGGCGGCCGGGCGGGTGATCGCCACCCTCGCCGAGCTGGGCGTCTCGCCGCAGGAGGCCGCCGGCCTCTTCGCCCCGGACATCCGCCAGACGGCCGAGGGCACCATCACCATCGACCTGGAGACGGTGGGCGGCGTGGGCATCCGCGGCCTCTACGCCCTGTGCCAGGCCATCGCCAGCGACGGCGTCTGCCGCAGCTTCGAGGGCCAGGTGGTGCTGCTGGAGGAGGGCTGGAACCTCTACGTCAAGCTGTACAGCGGGCGGGAGGGCGTCGTGCGCAACGACACCGTGAAGGTGCTCAAGGTGCGCGACTTCGACGGGCGCAACCGGGCCAACCCGGCCTTCGCCACGCTCGAGGCCTTCGACGCCAGCGGCGCCGCCGTCACCGGCGGGGTGCCCGAGCAGAAGCTGACGCTCAAGCTCACCATGGTGGGCGGCTCGGCCGAGACGTACCCGGCCATCCAGTACGACGACAACGGCCAGCCCGTGCGCGACGCCGACGGCGCCCTCGTGACCGAGGAGGAGACCGAGGAGCTGCTCTACTCGTGGTACGCCACGGGCGGGAACATCGACCGCTCGCGCACGGTCACCGACGACCTCTTCGACCAGCGGGAGAACGAGTTCACGCTGCCCGAGGAGCCGGGGCCGGTGCGCCTGTACGTCATCGCCCGCGACGGCCGCGGCGGCTTCGCCGTGCGCAGCCTGGATTTGCAGGTCAGCGAGCCCTGAGGAGGCGGCGTGCACGAGGGACTCTTCGCCTTCGAGGGTGACGCGCTGCGCCACCACGTCCAGACCGGGCCCGACCTGGACCATGTGGGCTGGTTCACCCAGATCGGCCTGCCCAGCCACGGGCCGGCCTACGACGCCATCCTGCGCGGGCGCGTGACGCACGACGTGGACACCGGCCGGGTGATCATCGGCATCTACGGCGCCGCCTACCTCTCCAACCGCCGCTACCGCCAGGTGGTCGAGGCCTTCGAGCTGGACGAGGGCGAGGTGGTGGAGAAGCGCCTCACCGAGCCGTATTGAGCGGCCGGCGGGCCCGCCGATGACGCCGTGGCCCGACTTCGAGGGGGCGCCGCTGCCCGCCGGGGACGCCCTGGCCCAGGCCCTCCAGGGCGACGCGGCCTCCCGGGCACGCCTCGTCCGCGCCGCCGTGGTGCACGCCCCCTTCGCCGCCGCCGTCGTGGCCACCTGCCAGGCCCTCTTCGCCGACGGCGCCCCCCGCCCCCGCGGCGCGGCCATCCACGCCGCCCACGCGCTGCTCGCCCGCGCCCTCATCGGCCCGCTGGCCGAGGCGGTGGCGGCCGACGCCCTCGTCGGCGTGGCCGATCCGTTTCAGCCCGGCCGCTCGCTGGCCTACAGCGCCCTGCTCTACCTGGCCGAGGTGGCCCCGCCCTGGGACGCCCGCGCCCGGGCCGCCCTGGCCCATGGCCTGAGCCAGCCCGAGCTGCGCCCCCTCGCCTGGCGGGTCATCGGGGCCGACGCCCCGGAGGCCGTGCTGCCCCACCTCGGCGCCCTGCTCACCGAGCAGCCCGCCCTGGCCGACGAGGTGGGCACCCGCTTCGCCCTGCTCTTCCCCACCCACTGCGAGGCCGCCGCGGCCGCCGTCGCCCCCCTGCCCCTCGCCACCCGCGAGGCCTTCGCCGCCGCGCTGGAGAAGCACCTGCTGCGGGTGCACGCCGTGAAGCGCTGGGTGGCCTGCCGGCGGCTGCTGCTGGGGCGGTAGCCGTACGCCCGGTGCCGGGCGATGGACACTGCGTGAACGAGGCGCCCACTGCGCGAGCGGCACGGTGTGGTGGCGGAGATACACGTCGGGCGCCGGGGAGGGCCATTCGGCGGCGGCAAGGGGCTGGTACGGCGGTTGCTCAACCGGCATTCAACGATCCCGGCTGGAGGCCCCCGATGGCCCGCTTCACCGTCCCCCTCGTCGCCGCGCTCCTGAGCGCCGCCCCGGCGCTCGCCGCCACCACCACCGTCTGCGTCGACGTGCAGGTCAAGTCCTGGACCGCCCCCGACGCCCCGCCCGCCGAGGAGGCCCCCGCCGCCGAGGTCAGCGGCCCGGGCCCCCTCGTCCGCCCCGAGGCCGCCAACATCGAGGTGGAGGATCCCTTCGCCATCGACCCGGCCCGGTACCTGGAGCGCATGGTCCGCTACGAGGTCACGCACGAGGTGGGCTTCGAGGCCGTGGGCGAGGGCTGCGCCGAGCGCATGACCGTCGAGCTCTACCCCCTGCGCGATGGCTGGACGGTCTTCGCCCGCTACTCGGGTCACGCCCGCGAGGAGAAGGTCGACCAGGTGCAGCTCGACGAGTTCGTGCCCCTGTCCCAGCGCCTCGCCCGGGCCCTGCTGCGCGATCAGCCCATCACCGACACCATCACCCGCGAGACGGTGCTGCGCGCCGACTCCGAGTCGGACCTGCGGACCATCGACGGCAGCGGCCACTTCGTCCTGGCCCTCGGCACCACCCTGCGCGTCGGCTCGATGCCCACCGCCAACGGCGGCGTGCTGGGCGACGAGACCCGCTACCTGACGCCCATCAGCGTGCAGCTCGGCTACCGCGGCAAGTACAAGGCCTGGGGCGTCGACTTCTTCACCCGCGGCAGCCTGGGCTCGAGCCAGGCCGCCCCGCGCCAGAACCCCACCGGCGGCCACGTCGACTTCGATGGCAGCGGCGCCCTCGGCCTGCACTTCCTGCGCTACTTCGATGCCGAGGGCGTGACGTCGTTCTACCTGGGCGGCGGCGCGCAGTTCGAGCTGGCGCTGTACTCCATCATCCGGGCCGAAGAGGACCGCGGCGACGGGGATCGGGAGCGCTTCTTCGCGGGCGGCATCAACGCCGACCTGGTGATCGGCTACGAGTTCATGCGGGCCAGCTCCGTGCACTTCTACCTGCAGGGCGAGGCCCACCTGCCCACCTACCTGCTCGACGTCGAGGTGGACGCCGGCGGCCTGGAGGCGTGGCTGCCCGGCGGCATGCTCCAGGTCGGCATGGTGTTCTGATGCGGCCCGCCCTCCTGCTGGCGATCCTGCTGGTCGGGGGCGCCGCCCGGGCCCAGGGGCCCACCAGCACCTGCGTCGAGGTCCTCGGCGCCCCGGCGGAGCTGGGCGACCTGCGCCGCCTCGTCATGACCGAGCTCGACCGCCACCCGACGCACCGGGCGGCCGAGGCGGACTGCTCGTCGTTCCTGCGCGTCGAGGTGCTCGTCCTCGCCGGCAGCCAGTACCTCACGGGGCGGATCAACACCCAGGTGCCCCACCGCGAGGTCGTCGAGGACGGCGACATCGCCCGGGCGGTGGAGCGGATGCTGCGCGTCGTGCTGCACAACGATCCCGTGCGCCTGCGCGGCCCCCGGGACGAGGGCTGGCTGCGGGCGGGCATCGCGGCCCTGCGCGGCGGCCGAATGGTCTATGGAATCGAGGCCTTCCAGCTCATGGCCCCCCTCGACGGGGGCCTGGAGAGCATGCCCGGGCTGGCCGTGATGGTGCGGCGCGAGGTGGCGAGCTGGCACCTGGCGGCGCGGCTGAGCTACGCCGGGCGGACGGCGGGGGCGGGCCCCGATCTGCACCTGGTAGGCGACCTGGGCCTGCAGCTCCACCTCGCCTGGTTCCTGAGCCCCGAAGCCGACACGGCCTTCTACCTGGGCGGCGTCGCGGGCCTGGACCACCAGCGGTTCGAGGGGCCGTCGGCCATCGCGCCCGACGAGCGGCACAGCGCCTCGGCGACGGCCTTCGCCCTGGGTCTGCGCCTCGGCGTCGAGCTCTTCCGCACGACGACGGGCCGCCTCGACCTGTACGCCCAGGCCATGGCCCCCACCGGCGCCAGCACCGACGAGGAGGAGGGCGTGGTGGACGCCTGGGTGCCCTCGGTGAGCCTCGGGGCCGGGATCGCCTTCTGATGCGCCGCCTGCTGCTCATGGGGCTGGCCCTCTCGGGCTGCCTGCCCCTGGCGTGGGTGAACCCGCCGTTCGACGCCTCGGCCGCCGTCGCCGTGCGGGATGGCGAAGGCCGCCCGGCGGTGGTGGGCGACTTCGAGGTCGTCGCGCTGCCCCTGAACGCCTGGGAGGGCACCGCCGACCTGCCGGTGGACGTGGGCGTGGGGGGCCGCTTCCACGCCGCCCGCCTGGCGTCGCAGCGGTTCGCCCGGCTGGAGGGGCGCCTGACCGTGCCCCTCACGCTGTATCGCGATGGGGTCACGCGGGTGGCCAGCGAGCTCTCCGGTGGGGTGACGCTCGATCCCGCCGGGGACGCGACCCTGGATCCCTTCGCGAGCTGGCGCTTCCTCTGGGGCGTCGAGACCTTCGTGGACAAGGAGAACGGGGGCGGCTGCGAGTCCGGCAGCCGCAGCCTGGCATGCGCGGGCGGCGTCTTCCACGGGCTGTTCGGCGTCAACCTCTTCGCCGAGGCCGCCGTGATGCGCGTCGGCGAGGAGACCCTGTGGCTGGCCTCGACGGGCTTCCTGCTGCGGGCCCCCGCCAGCATGGGCGCGGGCTTCCTGTTCTTCATCCCCTGAGCGGTGAGGGCCGGCGCGCGCCGTCTGCGTAGCCGGGTCAGACAGGCGCCCTTGCCTGCACCGACGGGAGACGATCATGCGCAAGACCCTCATCCGCCACGCGCTCGCCGCGCTGCTGCTGGCCCACGGCCTGAGCGGCTGCAGCGACTCGCCGGCCAGCGATCCGGACGCGGCGCCGCTGCCGGACGCCGGGCCGCAGCCGGACGCCGCGCCCCCCCTGCCCGACGCCGAGCCCCCTCTGCCCGACGCCGAGCCGCCCATGCCGGACGCCGAGCCGCCCATGCCGGACGCCGAGCCCCCCCTGCCCGACGCCGAGCCCCCCCTGCCCGACGCCGAGCCCCCGCCGCCGCCCGAGCCGAGCCTGCAGGCCCGCCTGGAGGGCTTCTCCATCGCCGGCGGCGCCGACGAGGGGCGGGCGTCCGTGGGCGGCGAGGTGGCCATGCGGCTGCAGTTCAGCGCGCTCATCGAGGACTGCCCCGGCTGCGCCGTCCAGGTCGCCGTGGGCGCGGGCCCCGAGAGCGCCTGCGCGTACGACGCCGTGCCGGAGGCCGGCGTCCAGACCGCCGACTTCAGCCTGCGCGCCCCGGGCAACCCGGGCGCCTTCCCCGTCCGCTGGGCCGCCGTCCTCGACGGCGACTGCAACGCCGCCCGCGCCGCCCTGGCCGCCGGCGAGGCCATCGGCCGGCTGGTGGTCGAGGCCGCCCCGCCCCCGAGCCCGAGCCTCGCGACGCGCCTGGAGTCGCTGTCCATCGACGGCGGCGGCGACGAGGCCATGGTCCAGACCCGCGCCGACGTGCCCATGACCCTGCGCTTCGGCCTGGACGTCGAGGACTGTCCCGGCTGCGCCGTCCAGGTCGCCGTGGGCCTGGGCGACAGCGCCACCTGCGCCTACGACGGCCCGCCCCAGGCCGGCGGGCTGGTGGCCGAGTTCGCCCTGCGCGCGCCCGCCGCACCCGGCCCCTACCCGGTGCGCTGGGCCGCCGTGCTCGACGGCGACTGCGCCGACGCCGTCGCCGCCGTCTCGGCCGGCGCCGCCATCGGCCGCGTCGTCGCCGAGGACGCCCCGCCCCCGCCCATGCCCAGCCTGGCGGCCCGCCTGGAGGCCCTCTCCATCGCCGGCGGCGCCGACGACGTGCGGGTGCTCGCGGGCAGCAACATGCCGATCTCCATGGACTTTCGGCTGACCGTGCAGGACTGCCCCAGCTGCGCGGCCCAGGTGGCCGTGGGCGTCGGCGGCGCCAGCGTCTGCGCCTTCGACGGCGTGCCCGGCGGTGGCGTCGAGCGCGCCCGCTTCGAGCTGCCCGCGCCCGCCGCCGCCGGGGTCTACCCCGTGCGGTGGGCCGCCGTCCTCGACCGGGACTGCGCCGCCGCCCAGGCCGCCCTGGCCAATGGCGAGGCCATCGGCCGGATCGCCACCGACGCCCAGCCGCCCCCGCCCGTGAACCAGATCCCCGTCATCGACGACATCGCCCTGACGCGGCCGACCTTCGCGACGGGCTGTCGGTCGGTGGTCGAGGCCTTCGCGCGGGATCCCGATAGCGATCCGCTCACCTACACCTGGAGCGGCGACGCCATGGGCCAGGGCGCCCGCCTGGAGCTGCCCGGCGGCCCGGCCCGCAACGTCCGCGTGAGCCTGGTGGTCGAGGATGGCCGCGGCGGCCTGGCCCGCCGGGCGGTGGATCTGAGCGTGCCCGCGTGCGAGCTGCCGGCCGGCGCCGTCTCCAACGCGGCGGGCGATCACGCCTACCTGTACGTGGCCGACGGCGACACCTACGACGGCCACCGCTACGCCGCGGCCGACCGCTTCGGCTACCTGGCGACCCTCACCTCGCAGGCCGAGCTGGACCTGGTGATGGGGCTGCGCGGCCGCCTGGATCCCTGGATCGGCCTCTGGTCGCCGCTCCAGGACGGGAACTTCGCCCCCATCACCGGCGAGTCGACCGACCTGACGGCCTGGTGCCCCAACGAGCCCAACAACCGGGGCGGCGAGGAGTTCGCCGTCGAGCTCTACCCGGACGGCTGCTTCAACGACGCCGCCGGCGCGACGCTGCGGGGGGCCGTCCTGGAGTTCGAGCTGCCCGGGAGCGCCGACGACGTCTCGGCCGGCGGCTCGTTCGACCGCCCGGGCTTCGCCGAGGGAGGGACCGACCGGACCTTCCTGCGCATCACCGAGCCCCGCAACGTCCGCATCCGCGTGACGGACCGCGCCGGTGGCTGCGACCGGGTCCTCGGGGATCCCATGCTGCGCATCCTGCAGGCGGGCGACGTGATCTTCGAGAACGACGACGCCAACGGCGTCCTGTGCTCGATGCTGCACCTCGCCCTCGAGCCGGGCCTGTACGACCTGAACGTCCGCGGCTACCGCGGCGGCGCGCTGCAGGACTACCGCCTGGAGGTCGACCTGGACGCCCCGGTCAACCAGCCCCCCGTCATCGACGACGTGCAGCTCCGGCCCGGTGACTACGGCCCCGCCAGCCTCTGCCGGGGCGTCGTGCAGGTCATCGCCCACGATCCCGAGGGTGCCCGCACCAACACCACCGTCGGGGGCGACGCGAACACCGTCATCATCCCCGCCGGCCCGGCCCGGGACCTCCACCTCACCATCCGGGTCGACGACAACATTGGCGGCGTCGCCGAGCGGGCCGTCACGTTCACCCTGCCCGGCTGCGAGCTCATCCCGGGGGCGGTTCCCAACGAGGCGGGCGACCGCGCCTACCTGTACGTCGCGGATCTCGGCACCTACGACACGCAGCGGGTCGAGGCCGCCCGCCGGGGCGGGCACCTGGCGACCCTCGACGCCGCTGAGCGCGCCTTCATCGTCCCGTCCTTCGACGGCATGCTGGCGCCCTGGGTCGGGGTCTGGTCCCCGCTGCGCGACCATGTGTTCGAGACCATCACCGGCGAGCCCCTGGGCGAGGACCCCTTCTGCGGGGGCGAGCCGAACAACGCCGGGGGCGACGAGTACGCGGCCGAGCTGTGGAACATCGCGTGCCTGAACGACGATGGCATCAACGACCGGAAGCCCATGCTGATCGAGTACGAGCTGCCCGGCAGCGCCGCCGACGTCAGCCTGCCGGGTGACCACGACCGCCCCGCGGTGCTCCCGGGCGGGGTGGACCGGACCTTCATCCGGCTGACCGAGCCGCACACCGTGCGCATCAGCCTCCACAGCCGGGATGGGGGCTGCGAGGCCATGGATCCGGTGCTGCGGGCGCGCTTCGGTGGGGACGTCATCGCCGAGAACGATGACTTCAACCGCCTGTGCTCCCAGCTCACCCTCGACCTGGAGCCGGGCCTCTACGACCTCAACGTCGTCGCCTTCCGCGCCGGCGCCGCCCTGCCCGAGTACCGCATCACCGTGACCTACGACCCGTAGCCGTCACCCGGGCAACCCCGCCACGATCTCCACCCCCCGCCGCTCCCGCGCCATCCGCTCCAGCAGCGCCGCGTCCTTCGCGAACAGCAGGACGTGGCGGCACCCCCGGCACACATACGCCGTCATCTCGACGACGAACCGGCGGTCCTTGCTGCCCCCGAAGAGCCCCGTCTCCCCCGACGGGCCGTAGTAGCCCGTCAGTCCCAAGGGCTTGATACTGTTGGCGAATTCGTAGTGGGGGCTCTCCACCGTCTCGATGGCGAAGAACTCGCCGTGGCCACACTGCGGGCAGCCGCGCTCCCGGGACATGGGCACCTCCTCCGGGCGTCACGGCCCGCGACGTGTGGGGCCAGGATGGCGTACCCTCCGGGGCCTGACCACCCCAGGAGGCCCCCCCGATGCTCACCTCGCTCCTCGCCGCCGGTCTGCTGCTCGCCGCCCCGCCCACCGGGACGCCGGGCCCCGAGGCCGACGCCCTCGCCCGCCGCATGGAGGCCGCCGTGGGCGTCGCGGCCTGGCAGGCGACCGGCGCCGTCCAGTGGACGTTCGCCGGCAAGCGCCACCACCTCTGGGATCGGCAGCGCAGCCTCGTCGAGGTGCGCGTCGACGCCCAGCGCGTCCTGCTGGATCTGACGGCCGATCGGGGGCTGGCCTGGGAGGGCGAGGCCGCCCTGACGGGAGAGGCCGCCGCGAAGGCCCTCGACGACGCCCACGCCGCCTGGACGAACGACGCCTTCTGGCTCAACCCCCTGGCCAAGCTCTTCGACGCCGGCGTGACCCGCAGCCAGGTCGTCGAGGGCGACAAGGTGGGGCTGCTCGTGCAGTACACCGCGGGCGGGCGCACCCCCGGCGACGCCTACCTCTGGTGGCCCGGCCCCGACGGCACCCCCACGCGCTGGCAGCTGTGGACGTCGAACATCCCCGTCGGCGGCCTGGAGGCCACCTGGGACGGCTGGATCACCCTGGCCACCGGCGCCCGCGTCTCGACCCGGCACGTCTTCCCCATGCGCGAGCTGCTGCTGACCGACGCCCAGGGCGCCGCGACCCTCGCCGCCCTGCGGCCCGGCCCCGATCCCTTCGCCGCCCTCGTCGACTGCGCCGGCTGCACCGCGCGCCCCCGCTGATCGGCGGCCTGTGCTACAACGCCCGCCATGAGAGGCCCCGATCACCGCGTGTTCTTCGCCGCCGAGCGGACGCTCCTCGCCTGGGTGCGCTCCGGCATCGCCCTCATCGGCCTCGGCTTCGTGGTCGCCCGCTTCGGGCTCTTCCTGCGCCTGGCGTCGGCGACGCACATCGACCAGCGCACCGACGGCCTGCTGCTGGCCGGCGTCGGCATGACCGGCCTGGGCGCCCTGGCCTGCGCGGGGGCCGCCCTGCGCTTTCGCCGCCTGCTGCGGGGCCTGGGCGAGCGCCCGGCCCACTGGTCCCCCGCCGTCCCCGTCGTCTTCGCGTGGACGCTGGCCGTCGGGGGCCTGCTGCTGGGGGTCGCCTCCATCCGATAGGGGAGCGAGGGCGTGACGCAGCGCGATGACCGACCCCCTGGCCCGGCCCGCGGCGCGGCGCTCTTCGTGGCCTACTACGGGTCCTGGTGGCTGGTCGTGCGGGCCGCTGCGAGCGGCGCGCCGGGCGCCTGGCCGGCCCTGGCCCTCGTCGTCTCGGCGGCGGGCTGGCGCTGGTCGGGCCTGCCCCTCCGCCGCTTCCTCGCCTTCGCCCTGGCCTTCGCGGCGGTGGGCGTGGTGGGGGACGCCGTCTGCCTGCGCCTGGGCCTCGTCGCCTTCGAGAGCCCGGGGCCGCTCCCCCTGCTGCCCCCGCTCTGGATGGCCGCGCTCTGGCTGCTCTTCTCGGGGACGTTCCCCGTCACGATGCGCTGGCTCTACGGCCGCCCGGTGGCCGCCGCGGTGGGGGGCGCCGTCTTCGCGCCGCTGAGCTACCTGGCCTGCGACCGCCTGGGCTGCCTGCACCTGGCGCTGCCCACGGCCCTCGGCCTCGGGCTGGCCTGGGCCGCCCTGCTCGCCGTCATCGCCGCCCGGGCGCCCCGCTGGCTGGGTTGAGGCCTACTCGCCGAAGTCGCCGTCGAGCTGCCAGGCCGCCTCGCTGCCGGTGAGGCGCGGCCGCCGCAGGCCCAGCGATCCGCCCGCGGGCAGGTCGAACTGCGCCAGGTCGGGCGGGATGACGAAGGCGGGGATGGGCAGCTCGGGCAGGCCGTCGTTGAGCGCGCGGTCCACGACGCCCTGCAGCACCCGCCGCAGGGTGTCCTCCAGGACCTCCCGCGTGCGCTGCGGGGTGTCGGCGCTCAGCGCCAGGTAGATGGCCTCCACGCGCACCCCGTCGAAGACGACGTCGCGCTCGCCCTCCAGCCGCACCGTCGCCTGCAGCTCGGCGGCGAGCTGCACCCGGAAGGGCTCGGCGAACAGACCCGGGTAGACCACGCCGGCGACCATCGGCCCCATCCAGACCCGCAGCGTCGCCTCGCCGTCGACCCCGGCGACCATCGGGGCCCCGGGCAGCTCCAGGAAGACCTCGGCGCCATCGGGCAGGTCCCCCGCGACGTTGGCCACCAGGCCGCCCACGCCCACGTCGAAGTAGCCCGCGCGCCACAGCGTGTGCAGCACCTGGTTGAGCACCGCGATCATCACCGCCCCGCCCACCGTCCGGTCGGCGGGCAGCTCGTAGAAGCGCGTCCCCGGCGGCAGCGGGATGCCGGGGCTGCGGCCGGCCAGCCGCGCCGGCCCGGCCACCCGCGTCTTGAGGCCGATGACCGCGCGCTGGGGGTTGAAGTCGAGCCGCCCCAGGCCCGCGACCACCGACAGCTCCACCGGCTCGCCGCCGAAGAGCGACGGCACCTCGAAGCCCGCGCTGATCTCGCCGATGTCCACGCCGCTCAGCAGGTCCTCCAGCACGCGGCTCACGTTGTCGCGCAGGAAGTCCTGCAGCGCGTTGACGACCGTGCGCCGGATGAGGCCCTCGAAGGCGTTGAAGGCGAGCTCCAGGATGAAGCCCGAGATGAAGCCGCTGAAGTCGGCGTCCAGCCGCGCGACGTTGACCTCGTTGATGTTCCTCAATGAAACCGTAGGGTTGCCGTTGAACTGCAGGCCCACGTCGAAGGTGAGATCCATGACGATCTGGTCGGTGCCGATGCGCGCCCGGTTGCCGAGCGTGCCCAGGAACCGGGCGTAGACGTCCAGGTTGCGGATGACGAAGCGCGCCCGGAAGCCCCCATCCACCAGCGTCAGATCGAGGGTGTTGCGGCCCCCGATGCGCAGGTCGGTGTACTCGGCGCCGAAGCTGAACAGGCACGCCCCCAGCACCCGCACATGGCACTCGCGCGGGACGATGGGGTTCTGCGCCAGGGCCGCCTGGTGGATGGTGTCGCGCAGGCCGGCGCTGTTCACCACCCGCCGCAGCACGTCGGCGAGGCTCTGCATCGGCCGGTCGGGCTCGCCGTCGTCGAGGCCCCCCTGGCCCAGCCGCAGCAACACCGCGTCGTCCAGCGGGCGGTTCTCGGGGAGGTACTCGTCGGCCGCGTAGTACGCGCAGAACGTCGAGTTCTCGTTCATGCCGTCGCTGGCGACGATCTCATGGACGTTGAGCCCGAAGCCCACCGGCACGTCGGCGCGGAAGCTCCCGTCGGCCCCCAGATCCACGGGGCGCCCGTCCACCGTCAGCGACTCGACGCCCGCGATGTCGGCGACGCGGCCGCGCAGGGTGCCGTGGCCGCCCTCGGGCCGCACGATGTAGCTGCCGGCCCCAGGCTCGTCGCAGACGATGCCCGGGCCGCCGAAGTCCACCAGGATCTCGCGCTCGGCGATGAGGTGGCGCCCCTCGAAGGTGGGCGGCTGGACCTCCGCCGTGAGCGTGTAGCGGCCCTCCGGGGTGGCGCGGTAGCGGCCCACCCCGAAGCCGGGCAGCGCCGGCGCCGTGGCGAAGACCACCGGGGCCTCGGGCACCGGGTTGTCGAACTCGTCGGTGACCTGGGGCACGACCTCGAGGACCTGCCCCACCCGGTACACCGGCCGCGACGGGAAGAGGCCGACGGCGAGGCGCGCCGGCAGGCCGGCCTGCACGCGCACCGGCACCCCCGGCGCTGACTCCGCGCCCGGGGCCGCGCAGGTGACGTCAAACGTCCCCGCGCTCGTGAACCGCAGCCAGCGGCGGCCCTCCGCGTCGACCCGGTCGAAGAACTGGTCCGGCACGGGATCGACGCGCACGTCCAGGCGCTCGGGCGTGGCCGCGTTGCCGAAGGCGTCGAACGCCCGGCAGCGCACCTCCGTCTCGTCGCCCGCCTCCAGCTCCGTGTCCGCGACCTCCGTCGTCACCACCGCCGCCGCCGCCGGCGTCACCGTCCAGATCGCGGGCGTCGGGTCGCGCAGGCCCTGCTCGGGGGCGGTGCAGATCAGCTCGTAGTCCCGCGCGATCTCGCCGGTGAACTGGTCGCCCTCCCGGCTGAAGCCGTGATCGGGGCGGACCTCGACGACCGTGCGCAGGCCCGGGATGGGCTCGCCCTGCTGGTCGAGGACCTCGCAGCCCACCCGCACCGAGAGGCCGGCGGGCGTCCGCCGGTCGCCGACGCGCGTCTCCACCGCGAAGGGCACCTGGTCGAAGGCGGCCGAGTCGACCTCGGGGCCCATGTCCCGCGTCTCGGGCGGCACCGAGCGGTCGCGGCGGCTGCTCGTCCGGGCGTCCACCTGGGCGTCGTACAGCACGCCCGCGTCCGAGACGCGCACCCCGGGCGGGGCGGACGGATCGAAGGGCGCCACCTGCTCGTCATCGCACGCGGACAGCAACAGCAAGAAGCACAGGCTCAGGCGACGCATCAGGCACTCCTCCTCGACCCGGGGGAGCATAGCAGCACACGGCGTCCGGGCGGACCAGCGTGACACTTCCGCGCGTCGACGTCTCGGCGTCACCGCCGAGACCCGGAGGACCCATGCGCCCGCTGCTCCTGTTGCTGCCCCTCCTGCCCGTGCCCGCGCTGGGGCAGGCGGACATCACCGCCTGCGGCGACAGCCGCACGGCCATCGCGTGGACGCAGCCCCCACGCAAGGCCCTGGACGACCCCGAGGCCACGCGCTGGCCCGTCGACGCCACCATCCGCATCGCCTACGGCGGCACCCGCTGCCCCTCCCCCGACGAGTTCGAGCTGGAGGACGAGGCGGGCGGCGTCGTGCCGGCGCAGGTCCGCATCGAGACGCCGCCCCTGCTCGCCGCCCACGACGAGCTGCCCCTGACGCTCATCGAGGTCGATCCGGTGCCCATCCTGGAGCCCCGCGCGACCTACCGCCTCGTCTGGCGCGCCCCCGAGCCCAAGCTGGCCTCGTTCGAGAACTTCACCTTGGAGTTCAAGACGTTGGCGCGCGACATGCTGCCGCTGCCCTTCGACGAGTTCGAGGGCATCCTGGCCGTCGGCCAGCAGGAGGGCCGCTGCGGGGCCGACCTCGGCAACCCCGTGCTCGTCACGCCCGAGCCCAACGATCCCCCCGGCTGCGTCACCGGGACGCGCGTCCTCGTCCAGGTCCGGTTCCGCACCGTCAACCGCCGCGACGTGGCCTACGTCATCGAGCGCACCTCGTCGACGCCCCTGGACGCCGAGCGCAACCCCATCACCGCCGAGGCCGACACGACGCCCATCGCCGTGGCCTACATCGGCGGCGGCGAGGACTTCTTCGTGCCCCAGGTGGCCGACGGCCTCGTCCGCGTGCCCGTGCCCGACTCGCCCATGCCGCGCCGGGACTGCTTCGCCGTGCGCATGCTCGACGCCCAGGGCCTGCCCCAGGGCGGCGAGGGCGAGGCCTGCACCGACATGCCCTTCGACTTCCCCTGCCTGCCCTCGAACATGATGAGCGAGGCCCCCTCCCCCGATCCGGTGCCCGTCCTGGCCTGCCCCAACATCGGCCTGAACGGGGCCGATCCCAACGCCCGGCCGCCGGCCGACGGGCCGGACGCCGACGGCGGCGTGGACGCCGCGGATGGCGGCAACAGCGACGGCTGCTGCCGTGTCGTCGACGGCGACGGCGGCCCCGGCGGCGTGGCCGCCTTCCTCGTCATCACCCTCCTCGCCAACCGGCGGCGTCGCGGCGGTTCTGCTACCCTCTCGGCGTGACCGGGAGGGAGAGATGGCCCCACAGCTGCGCGCCCGCCTCTGGATCGCCCTCGGCCTGACGGGCCTGCCCGCCTGCAGCGAGGACGCCGATCCAGGGCCTGACGCCCAGGCCGGCGCGGACGCGGCCCGCCCTCTCGACGCCGGGCCGCTGCCGCCGCCCCTCGTCTGCCCCCCGGACGACGATCCCATGGCCCTCTCGGGCCCCTGCTGCGACGCGCTGGCGTGCTACCGGCCCGCCGACGGCGCCGCCTGCCTGGTCGACGACGACTACGCCATCGCCGCGGCCCTGGGCCACACCAGCCCGGGCTCGGGGGAGTGCCTCTGCGGGACGAGCGGCCCGTACGATCCCGTGGCCTCGGGCGGGCAGGTGGGCGACTGCTGCTACGTCATCACGATCCAGTGGTGCACCGGGCGTCCCCTCGTCGTCGCCGGCGTCGCCCGCGTGGCGCCCCTCACCCGGCGGGCCGACTGGTGCTGACGCTGGACGCCGACCTGCGCGCCCGCGTCGCCGACGAGTGGGCCCAGGACGGCCTCATGGAGCACGCCTCCGTGGCCTCCTTCGCCCGCTTCACGCTGCACCTGCTGGCCGTGGGCGCGCCGCCGGCGCTGGTGGACGAGGCCCTGCAGGCCGGCCGCGACGAGATCGAGCACGCGCGCCTGTGCTTTCGGCTGGCCCAGCGGGTCGGCGGCGCGGCCGTCGGGCCGGGGCCCCTGCCCCTCGACGGCGACGTCATCGGCGACGTCTCCCTGCCGGCCGTCGTCCGCGCGGCGGTGGCGGAGGGCTGCGTCGGCGAGACGGTCGCGGCGATGGAGGCCGGCGCCGCCCTCGAGCGGGCCGAGGACGTCGAGGTCCGCGCCGCCCTCCAGATCATCGCCCGGGACGAGGCCCGCCACGCCGAGCTGGCCTGGCGCTTCGTGGGCTGGGCGGTGCAGGCGGACGCCGCCGCGCGGGCGGCCGCCGAGGACGCCTTCCGGGTCGTGTTGGCCGCGCCGGCTGGCGCTCCCCTCACCGAAGAGGCCGACGTGGACCGCCTCGCGGCCTGGGGTCGCCTGACCCGGCGCCGCCGGGCCGACGTGCGCGCGGAGGCCCTGGCCGAGGTCGTCGCGCCGACCGCCCAGGCCCTGCTGGCACGAGCCTGACCCCGCAACCCACGAGAAACAAAGACGAAAGCGCCTAGCCGCGGGCGCCGACGGCGGCCAGCAGGCGGTCGGCTTCGGCCCGCCAGGCGCGGGCGGCCTCGGCGTCTCCTTGCCAGCACCGGGCGCGGGCGGCGTAGGCCCGGGCCAGCTCCAGCGGCTGCTCCAGATCGGCCAGGACCTCCACCGCCGCCGCCAGCACGGCGTCCGCATCCGCGTCTCCCAGCGCCGCCCGCGCCTCGCCCAGCACGCGCGTCGCCACCCCGGCCCGCGGGCGATCCCCCGACTCCGAGGCCAGCCGCAGGGCCTCGCTCGCCGACGCCGCCGCCTCCTCCGCGTGGCCCTCGGCCAGGCCCAGCTCGGCCAGCATCCGCCAGGCGTCGGGCAGCAGGTAGCCGGGCCCCTTGCCCGCCGCGCACAGATCGATGGCCTGCCGCAGCCGCGCCCGGGCCTCGGGGAAGCGCCCCTGCTTCAAGAAGACCTCGCCCAGGTTCGCGTAGCCCACGGCCAGGCCCGCGTGCCCCGAGCGCTCGCGGATGCGGATGGACTCGGCGAGGAACTGGGCGGCGCGGGCGTAGTCCCCCGTCTCGCCGTGCAGCGTCCCCAGGTTGTTGTAGGCCCGCGCCAGGCCCTCCCGGTCGCCGCCCTCGGCCTTGATGCGCAGGCCGCGCTGGAACCAGCCCTCGGCGCCCGCGTAGTCGCCCTGCCGCATGGCGAGGATGCCCAGGTTGTTGTAGGCCGAGGACATGCGCGCCAGGTCGCCCAGGGCCTCGAACGCCGCCAGGGCCAGCCGGTAGTGGCGCTCGGCCTCGGCGTGGGCGCCGCGCCCGTAGGCCACCACACCCAGGGCGTTGTGCACGGGGCCGAGCAGCGCCGGCTCGTCGGCGCCGAGGGTGGCCAGCAGGGCCGTCAGCCGCCGCACGGCCTCGTCGGAGCCCCCGTCGCGCCAGGCGAGCCAGGCCTCGTCGCGCTCGATGACCACCGCCACCGTCCGCCCCGCCGGCCGCCCCGCCACCAGCCCGCGCGCCGTCGCCAGCCGGACCCGCGCCGCCCCCAGCTCACCGCGGGCCTCGTCCACCTCGGCCTGCAGCCGCAGCCGCTCGGCCCGCCGGACGGGGTCGTCGTCCCGGTCGATGGCGGCGGCCAGCAGGGCGTCGGCCGCCTGCAGATCGCCCTCGGCCCGCCGCCGCTGGGCCAGGGCCTCCTCGGCGGCCGCGCGTCGCGCCGCCCCCAGCGTCCCGCCAGCCGCGTCGTCGGCGGCGAGGCGCAGCCGCGAGGGCCTGGGCCGCCTCGGCCGGCGCCAGGCCCGCCTCGGCCTGGGCCGCGGCCGCCAGCCACGCCTCCGCCGCGCGCTGGTGATCCCCGGCCGCTTCGAGGTGGGCCGCGATGCGGGCGCGGTGGGCGAGCCCGCCCGCCACCTCCTCCGCCAGCCAGAGCGCCGCCCGGCCGTGCCACGCCCGGCGCGCCCGCTGCCGCGTCCCCTGCTCCACGACGGCCTGCAGCAGCGCGTGGGCGAAGCGCCACTCCTCCTGATCCGCCAGCTCGCTCTGGGCCTGCCGGATGACGAAGCCCCCGGCGGCGAGGGCAGCCACGGCGGCCGCCACCCCCTGCGGCCGGCCCAGCAGGCGCTCGACGCCGGCCAGCCAGAAGCTCCGGCCAAACGTGGCCGCCGCCCGCAGCACCTCGCGCTCCAGCGGAGTGCGGCGGTCGAGGCGCGCCGTCATCACCGCCTCCACCGTCGGCGGCACCGCGTCGTCGCCCGCCCCGTCCGCGCGCGCCAGGCCCAGCTCGCGGGCGAAGAGCGGGTTGCCCTCGGCCCGCGCCGCCAGGGCCCGCCGCACCTCGGGGGGCGTGTCGGGGGGCAGGAGCGCCGCCAGCAGCGCCTCGGCCTCCGCGGGGGCCAGCGGGGGCAGGTCCAGCCGCAGGTGCCGCGGGCCCTGACCCCAGCGCGGCGCCCGCTCCAGCAGCCGCGGGCGCGCGGTGCAGACGACGGCGACGGCGCCCGCCACCGGCCCCAGCACCAGCTCGTCCACGACCGCCAGGGCCGCGGCCGGCAAGGCGTGCACATCCTCGAAGACCAGCAGCACGGGCTGGCGCCGGGCCACGGCCTCGACCACCTCGCGCAGCGCGACGGGCACGACGGCCGGATCGGGCGCGCGGCCGCTCGGGGCCAGGCCGAGCACCGCGGCCAGGGGCTCCAGCCGCTCGATGAGGCCCCGGCGCTCGCCCCCGGCCAGCAGGGCGTCGATGGAGAGGAAGCCATCCGCCGCGGGGGCCTCCAGCGCGCCCAGCGCCGCGGCCAGGTCGGCGCGCAGCGCGGGCCCGCGCGCCTCCCCGAGCTCCAGCAGCCCCCGCAACACCGTCGCGATGCCGGCGAAGGGCTGGACCTCGTCATAGGCGGGGCTCGGGCTGCGCAGCGTGAGGAAGCCCTCCCCCGCCCGCTCGACCACCGCCGCCACGAGCCGCGACTTCCCCTGTCCGGCCGGGCCCAGGAGGGTGGCCGCCCAGGCCTCGCCGCGCCGCCGCGCGCCGTCGAGCCCTGCCACCAGGCGGTCCAGCTCCGCGGCACGCCCCACCAGCGGCGGCGTCGGCAGCGCCGCCCCCAGCGCCAGGCCCAGCACGCGGTGGCCGGGCTCGTCGGGCACCAGGTGCGCGCTGCCCTGGAGCCGCCGCGCGGCCCCCGCCAGCGCCGTCACCCCGGGCCGGGCGACCCAGCACGCGGCCTCCGCCGCCAGGACGGCGTGCCCCAGCACGTCGGCGCCCGTCGACGTCAGCGGCCCCGCCTCCAGCACCAGCACGGTGCCCGCCGGGGCCTGGTCGGCCAGCTCCAGGGCCGCGCGCGCGGCCCGCCAGGCGTCGTTCTCATGGCTGATGGGCACCCCGAAGACGGCCCGCCCCACCGCCGCCCGCCCGGGCAGCAGCCGCCCGCCATGGGCCTGCACCGCCTGGCGCATCGCGTCGCGCCAGCGCTGGGCCTGGTCGGCCAGCGTCTCGGGATCGGCGTCCGCCCAGGGCGCCCGGGCGGCCAGGACGACCCCCTGACGGACCCCGGCCCCGCCGACCTCGGCCACCGCGCGCTCGAAGCAGGGGGTGCGCGGGTCACCGAAGAGGCGGTACGCCAGCCAGACCGGCTCGTCGGCGTGGGCCGCCTGCACCCGCGCCCGGCGCAGGGCCTCGCCCACGCCCAGGCCCTCCCGCAGGCCCCTGTAGACCTGCAGCGCGAAGTCGGCGCCGGGCAGATCGGGCAGGTCGACGACGGTGCCGATGACCTGGCGGACGCCCGCCCGCAGCAGCGCCTCGACCAGCGCCGGCGCCCGCGCCGACTGGCAGGCGTTGGCGAAGACGAGCTGGGGCGCCGACGCGCCCGCCACCGCCGCCAGGGCCTCGGCGTCCACCCGCCCGTCGGCCAGCCGCCAGCCGGCGGGGCCCGTCTCGTCCGCCGCGTCGGCGTGGCCGGCGAGGTGGATGACCCGGAAGCTCTTGAACATCCTCAGGAAATCGGCGCGACGCAGGCGGCCGAGGCGCAGGTCGCAGGCCAGCCCGCCGTCCCCGGCCAGCGCCCGCATCAGGGCCTCGCCCTCGAACCGGGCGGCCGGCAGATCCCCCGCGGGATCGGCCACCACCAGCAGGCGATCCCCCGTGCGGCCCGTCGTCGGCCGCAGGCCGGCCTCGCCCTCGACGATCTCGCCCAGCGCCCAGCGCAGGCCCAGCGGCGCGGCCCCGTCGTGGAGCAGCGGCCAGGGCAGGTGCGCCAGCGGGCCGGCCGCCACCAGCAGCGTGCCGCCTTCCGGATCCCGCAGCGCGGCCTTCACGGGCGCCGGCAGCACCAGATCGAAGAGCAGGCGGCCATGGGCGACGACGGCGTCCAGCCCCGGTCGCGTGAGGGCCCGCCGGGCCGCGCGGGTGAGGGCGTCGAGCTCGGCCTGGGCCGCCGCGGCGTCGTATCGGTGGCGGCCCTGCCAGACCCCGGGCCCCAGCCCGCTGGCGTCCCCCCGCTGCACGAGGAGCTGGAGCTCGCCGTCGCCGGCGGCCGTGATGAGGAGGGTGAGGTGCGCTGCCACGGCGGCATGATAGCCTCCCACCGCGTCCGGGAGCACGCGGCCTGACAGACCGGGCCGACGCCTGCGTCGGGTGTCGTTGCTGGTTCGATGGAGATCCCGCCATGCGCTGGACGGCTTGCCTCTTCCTGGTCGCCCTCACGGGCTGCTTCACGCCGGAGCCCGAGAAGGGCGCGGGCGCAGCGGACGGCGGTGGCGGCGGGGCCGGCGGGGCCGGCGGGGCCGGGCCTGACTACGGGGCCAGCGACGCCGCCGTCGCGCAGGACGCAGCCATGGACGCCGGGGCCGACGCGGGCCAGTGTCTCCCGCTGGAGGCCCCCTGCCAGCCCAGCGACTGTTGCGTCGGCGGCGGTGTGTGCAGCGGGGCAGACGGCGCGCCGCGCTGCCTGCCTGGCTGCGCCGCCGAGCCTTGCGGGGCGGGCCGCGTCTGCCTCGGGGATCCGCCGGTCTGCGTCCCGGACGATGACTGCGTGGCAACGCCGTGCGCCGCCGCCGAGAGCTGCGTGGTGGAGCCCGCCCGGAGCCGCTGCGTCCCGGCGGGCGAGGGCGGCGTGGGGGCGACCTGCGATCGGGCGGGGGGCGCGCGCTGCGCCGGCGGCCTGCTCTGCCTGACCGGCCGCTGCGTGCAGGCCTGCGACGGGGTCTGCGGGTGCGCCGCCGTCGCGGGCGTCGACGTCTGCGCGGACGCCTGCGACGTCTTCGAGCAGCAGGGGTGCGCCGACGGCGAGGCCTGCCTGGCGTGGCGGATCGGGGTCGCCGACGACACCTCGCGGCTGGTGGGCCTGTGCGCGCCGGCCCCCGGCACGACGGGCGCCGCGGGCGAGGCCTGCGCCACCGATGGCGGGACCTACCACGGCGACTGCGCGCCGACGAACACCTGCGCCGTCACGGTGCGGACGCCCGAGCTCGAGCGCCGCTGCCTGCCGCTCTGCGACGACGCCCACCCCTGCCCCGCGGCCGGCGTCTGCGAGCGTGTGGAGGCCGTCGGCCTGCCCCTCGGGCAGACCGGGACCTGCCGGGGCGACTGCGCCGTCTTCGACGAAAACCCCTGTGGGGACGGCCACTTCTGCCGGCCGGCCGCTGTGGGTCAGGGGGCGGCTGGCCTGACGCTCGCGGGCTGGTGCACACCGCTGCAGGCCGCGCCCTGGGGAGAAGTCGGCGCCCCGTGCGAGGGCGCGCCCCTCCCCTCCACCTGCGGGCCGGGCCTCGCCTGCGCCGGGACGTGCCGGCCGATCTGCGCCCTGGATGGCAGCGTCCCCTGCGCGACCGGCCAGTGCACCCCGCTACCCGGCGTGCCCGCCTACGGCGCCTGCACCGACTGAGGGTCCGGCAGGCCGAAGAGCTGGATGGTGTTGGCCCGCGTCTGGGCGGCGACGGCCTCGAACGTCTCGCCGCGCAGGGCGGCGACCTCCTGGGCCGTGTGCACCACGAAGGACGGCTCGTTGCGCTTGCCGCGGTGCGGGACGGGCGCCAGGAACGGCGCGTCCGTCTCGATCAGCAGGCGATCCGGCGGGATGAGCGTCACCGCCTCCCGCAGCGGCTTCGCGTTGCGGAACGTCACCACCCCGGAGAGCGACACATGGAAGCCGAGCGCCAGCGCGCGCTCGCACTCCGCCGGCCCGCCCGTGAAGCAGTGCACCACGCCCCCGGCCGGCAGGCCCTCCTCGGCCACCAGGGCCCAGGCGTCGTCGAAGGCGTCGCGGATGTGCACCACCACCGGCCGCCCGACGGCGCCGCAGAGCTGCAGGTGCCGGCGAAACAGCGCCTGCTGGCGCCCGCGGTCGCTGAAGTCGTAGTAGTAGTCCAGCCCGGTCTCGCCCACGGCCCGCACCCGCGGATCCGCGAAGAGCGCCGTCAGCTCGGGCCAGTCGGCGTCATCGAAGGCGTCCGCCTCGTGGGGGTGGACGCCGACGGACGCGTAGATCCGGGGCCAGGCGGCGGCGAGGGCGACCGCCCGCCGCGAGGAAGCGAGGTCGGTGCCGATGGTCAGGATGGCGTCCACGCCCGCGTCGACGGCGCGCTGCAAGACGGCCTCGCGGTCGTCATCGAAGCGGTCGAAGTCCAGGTGGGCGTGGCTGTCGATGAGGGGTGTCGTCATGGCGCTGGGCAGTGTAGCGGCCGCGGGCGTCGCGTTCACCCCCGCCTGCATGCCCGTCGCCCAGCCCGACGCCGGACCGGGCTGCCCCGACGTGCCCATCTGCCAGCAGAACACCCTGATCGTCTGCACGGACGGCGGCGCCCAGGTCACCCCCTGCGGCGCGGATCGCTGCGCCAGCGACGGCCCGGAGGCGCGCTGCGTGCCCGCGAGCGCCCTGCCCTGCGACCCGGGCACGCCGCCGGTGCGCTGCGAGAACGGCCGCCTCATCGCCTGCGATCCCGCGTCGGGCTACCTGCTGCCCCAGACCTGCGAGCCCGGCTCGTTCTGCGCCGGGGACGATCCGCCGCGCTGCGTGCCCGCGGCGGACATCCGGTGCCGGCCCGACGCCTGGTCGCCGCTCTGCGTGGCCGGCGAGCGGTTCGAGTGCCAGGCCGACGGCACCCTCGAGGCCGTCCCGGCCGCCTGCGAGTAGGGCGGCGAAGATTTCGCAGCGCCCCGCGCAAATCCAGCGGCGGCAGCGCGTCTTCTGCCCGATGCCCCACCAGGTCAGGTGACGCCATGGACGCCTTCATCGCCTTCGCCGCTCGCCGCTTCTCCGTCTCCCCCCGCGACGCCCGCGCCCTGACCGGTGGCCTGCTCTGGCTGATGCAGCTCCACGCGGGCGACGAGTTCGCGCACCTGCACGCCCTCGATCCCGGCGTCGCCGCGCTGGTGGACGGTGCGCCCGCCGCGCTGGCCCCCGCGCGGCGGGCGCTGCTGTTCTTCACCGGCCCCGGCCGCGTCTGCGGGACCCAGGCCTCGGTCCTGCGGCTCTTCGCCCAGCAGGGCTTCAGCCTGGCCCGGGCGGGCCGCTTCGCCCGCGAGCTCATGGGCTTCATGGCCGCCGAGGTGGGCGGCCCCACGGTGCACGCCATCGTGCAGCGCACCCCCGTCCTGCTCCTGCTGTTGAGCGCCGAGAGCGCCCCGAACCCCCGCCTGCGGCCGTCGCGCCCCATCGTGGCCGTGGCCTGAGGGGCGAGATTCGCCCGCGTCACGGTCGAATCCCGGCCATCGAGGGCGTATGATGCCGCCCTTTCACCCGCCGAGAGGCCGCCATGGGCATGTTCGACTGGCTCTTCCCCAGCACCGAGAAGAAGGTCGCCCGCGCCCGCGGGCTCGTCCGGGAGGGTCGCTTCGCCGAGGCCCGCCTCCTCCTGCTCGACCTCGATGACGACGCCGCCCGCGCGCTCCTGCTGGAGTGCGGCCAGGGCCTCGTGCGCCTCAACCTGGAGGGCGCGCTGAACTGGTGCCGGGCCGGGGACGAGGGCCAGGTGGACGCCCACATGGAGCGGGCCGAGCAGTTCCACCCCGGCGGCCTGGACGCCCGCATCGCCGAGGTGCGCGCCCAGCTCGAGGTCATCCGCCGCCGGCGCGACCACGGCAAGCTCTGGAAGGATCTGGAGGCCGCGGCCCAGCGCCGCAGCCGCCTGGGCATCGATCCGACGGATCCGGCCTGGGTCGCGAAGAACACGGGGGCCATCCAGCTCGCCGACGCCGAGCGCGACGCCAACGGCCTGCCCCGCCTCGTCTTCTACCCCGAGCCGGCCATCTACGAGCCCGCCGCGCTCAAGGCCCCCGCGGGCAAGACGCCCACCGCCGCCGAGATCGAGGCCGCCGTCGTGGCCCTGCGCGCCATGTACCCCGGCGACCTGGCGAGCGGCATCGAGGCGCGGCACGGCGAGGCGGCCCTGGCCACCATCGGCGGGCACCCCGACCGCGCCGTGGGCCTGCTGCTGCCCCACCGCGAGGGCGACGCCGTGGCGCACTTCGAGCTGGGCCGGGCGGCGTGCGCGCTCGGCGCCTACGAGCCCGCCGACCTCGCCTTCGAGCTGTTCATGGAGCTGGCGGGCGGCCACCGCACCGTCGGCGAGCTGAGCTCCGCCGACATCCAGGCCCAGGTGATCGCCCACCTCGGCGAGCACCGGCGGGCCCTGGCGCTGGTGGAGGCCCAGCGCAAGAAGGTGCCACACCAGGCGCCCTTCCTCTTCGCCGCCCTGTCCGTCGAGGCCGGCAACCTGGACGCCGCCGCCGCCGTCGTGGCCGAGTTGCGCCGCAACCAGGCCCGCGATCCGCGGCTGCCGCCCATCGTCGCGGCGCTGGCGCTGCGGCAGACGGTGGCCCAGCTCGCCGAGACGCACCCCATCCTGCGGGGGGTCATCCCGCCGGATCCCGAGGACGAGATGGCCCAGCGCAGCGCGGTGGCCGACGCCCTCGGGGCCGCCATCGAGAAGGCCATGCGCGGGCTCGAGGGCTAGACGCCGTCGGGATCGGTGGGATCGGCGGGGTCCTCCTCAGCCGGGTCCGCCGGATCCTCGGGCTCCGCCGGATCTGCCGGATCCTCCTCCGTCGGGTCCGCCGGCTCCATCGGATCGTCGGCCGGATCCTCGGCGCCCGGCTCACCGGGATCCGCCGGATCCTCCATCTCTTCAGGCACTTCCGGCGCATCGGGCGCCACCTCGAACCGCTCCACCCACGCCCCCTCCAGCGTCGCCTGCCCGAGGGCCACGTTCACGCCGCAGCCCGCGTGGACGGCGTAGCCGACCTGGGCGCGGTACAGGTGCAGCGCCGCCAGGTCGTCCCGCTCCAGGACGTCGCCCGCCGCGCCGCCCACCGTCTCGGCGCCGATCTGCACCCGCACGTCGGCCGCCTGGACGAAGCTGCCGCAGGCGTCGACGTGCCCGCCACAGTCCGTCCGGGGGGTCACGGCCTGCACCGGGACGAGCAGGTCGCCCCCGCGGGCGAGGGCCGCCCGGCCCCGGGGCCCCTCGATGGTCAGGCCGTCCGTCGACAGCCCCCGGGCGCCGGCGCGGGGCAGCGCCACCTCCAGGGTGTCGCCCACCTCGAAGGGCAGCTCCACCCCGGGCGTGCAGACGAACCAGCGGTACGGGCTCTCCCCCACCTCCAGGTCGAAGGCGTGGCAGCCATCCGCCCCCCGCGTGACCCCCAGCACCCCCACCACGCCGCTCGGCGGCGCCGACCAGTCCAGCCCGGCGGCCAGCCCGGGCGTCGCGCAGGCCGGGCCATCGCCCTCGATCTCCTCGGGGACGTACAGGGCCGGGTGCGTCCCCCAGGCGCTCTCCTCCTCGGTCCGGGGCGTCACGCGCAGCGCCCGCGGGTCGCCCACGACGGGCCCCTCCGTCGTCATCCAGGCGCTCGGGTAGCTGGACGGGGCGTAGAAGAGCAGCCGCGGCGGCAGATCGGGGCCGTCGATGAGGACCGCGGCGCACTCCCCCCCGGCCCCCCGCGGGCGGGCGCTCATGGCGCGGCCCGGATCGAGCTGCCACGCCTCGGCGGGGCCGAAGAGCAGCGCGCTGATGCGCGCCCCCGGATCCTGCGCGACGCCGGCGCAGTCGAGCTGCACGCCGGGGCGCAGCTCGCGGATGCGGAAGAGCTGCGGGCGGCTGCCCTCGTTGACGAGCATCAGCTCGGCCGTGACGTTCGGGTAGTCGATCATCGGCGGCTGGGGGGGCGGCTGCTCCCAGGGCGTCGGGACCTCGGGCGGGCGGTCGGCCTCGTACTCGGCAGGGCAGGCGGTCAGGGTGAGGGCGGCGGCCCCGAGCAGGGGGCGGGTGAGCAGGCGACGGCGGCGGGACATGGCGGACCTCGGTGCTGGGTTCGGGCCCGGCGGAGCGCAACGCCCGTGCCGACGGCGCGGCCGCCCGCGGGTCGTCGCGATCGCCAACCGGGGTTGGCACCGCCCGACGTCACGGTTCACACTGCCCGCATGCGCGCCGCCCTCCTCGCCCTCGCTGCCCTGCTGCTCATGGCCTGTGGCCGCAAGCCCGCGGATCCCGAGACGGCCGTGCGCGCCACGATCACGGCCATCGAAGAGGCGGTGGAGGCCCGCGACCTGGACGCGGTGCTGGAGCGCCTCGCCCCCGGCTTCCGGGGCAATGGCCAGCAGACGGCCCAGCAGGTCCGCGGCACGCTCCAGGCGGTCTTCCTGCGCCAGCGCTCCATCCACGCGCTCGTGCGCGTCAGCGAGCTGTCGTTCCCGACGCCCGATCTGGCGGTGGCGAAGCTGCGGGTGGCCGTGGCCGGGACGCCGCTGCCCGAGGACGGGCTGCTGGACGGGCTCAACGCCGATCTGATCGACGTCGACCTGCAGCTTCGGCTGGAGGACGGGGCGTGGAAGGCGACCTCGGCCCGCTGGTCGGGCACGGGGGACGTGTGGTGAGGCCTCAGGCCCGGGCCATCCGGGCGTCCGCGACGCGGTAGTCGGCGGCCAGCTCGGGGCGCAGCGTCCCCGACTCATCGAGCATCCAGGGCAGCACCCGGCGGCGCGGCACGACCACCTGCCCGACGGGGACGTAGGTGCCGAACACCCGATCCCAGACGCCGGTGACGACGCCGTGGTTGGCTTCGGGATCGCCGAAGTGGTGGTAGAGGTGGTGCTTGCGGGCCCACCGGCTGAAGGGACCGCGCGGCGGGGCGACGTGGATGCGCCAGTGCACCCACTCATAGCCCAGGTAGGCGAGGCCGAAGCCCGCCCCGAAGGCGACGCCGGCCGCGAAGCCCACCACCAGCCAGCCCACGCTGCCCGCCACCGGGATCATCACGAGCGCGGAGAGCGCCTTCTGCCAGGCCGGCGAGAAGTAGCCCGGCGTGCCATGGTGCCGCAGGTGCTCGCGGGAGAAGTGGATGCGCCCGCGGGCGGCGTGGCCCGCGAAGCGGTGCAGCATGTACTCGGCGAACGTCCAGGCGGCGGCGCCGGCGAGCAGGGCGAGGAGGGCGATGACCATGGGGCACCTCAACTGGTCTGACCACCTGACCATTACCGAGACCGACCTCGCCGGTCAAGGGGATCTTGACGCGGCGCGCCGCGCGCCGTTCCATCGGCCCATGACCAGCCCCCGTGAGCTCCGCCGCGCGTCGGCCCTGACCCTGGCCCGCCTCATCCGCGAGGGGGCCGTCTCCGCCCGCGACGTCGTCGACGCCCACATCGAGCGCATCGCCGCCGTGAACCCCGTGCTCAACGCCGTGGTGCACACGCGCTTCGACGCCGCCCGGGCCGAGGCCGACGCCGCCGACGCGCGCCGCGCCGCCGAGGGGCCCGACGCCCTGCCGCTGCTGCACGGCGTGCCCTGCACCATCAAGGAGAGCTTCGCGGTCACCGGCTGCCCGCACACCGCCGGCCACCTGGCCCGCCGGCCCCTGCGGCCCACGCGCGACGCCGTGACGGTGGCCCGGCTGCGCGCCGCCGGCGCCATCCCCCTGGGCCTCACCAACACCTCCGAGCTCTGCCTCTGGATGGAGACGCACAACCGCGTCTACGGGCGCACCCGCAACCCCTACGATCCCGCGCGGATCGTGGGCGGCTCGTCCGGGGGCGAGGGGGCGATCATCGGCGCGGGGGGCTCCCCGTTCGGCCTCGCCGCCGACGTGGGCGGCTCCATCCGCATGCCCGCGTTCTTCAACGGGGTCTTCGGCCACAAGCCCACGGGCGGCCTCGTGCCCGTGTCGGGCCAGCACCCCCCGCCCCATGGCGCCGCGCGCCTGATGCTGGGGACGGGCCCCATCGCCCGCCGCGCCGAGGACCTGATGCCGGTGCTGCGCCTGCTGGCCGGGCCGGACGGCGAGGACGACAGCTGCGAGGCCCACCCCCTCGGCGATCCGGCGACCGTGGCGTTCGGCGGGCGCCGCGTCGTGGTCGTCCAGGACCCCGGCCAGCGCGTCAGCCGCGACCTGCGCCTGGCCCTGCGCCGGGCGGCGGACGCCCTGGCCGCCCGCGGCGCCGTCGTCGAGGAGCTGGTGCTGCCCCGCCTGCGCAAGACGTTCGACATCTGGTCGGCGATGATGGCCGAGGCCGCCGCCGTGCCGTTCTCCGAGATCCTCACGGATGGCGCGGGGTTCCGGCCCGCCCGCGCCTTCGCGGCCTGGGCCACGCGCCGCTCGCCGCACACCCTGCCCTCCCTCGTGCTCGCGGGGCTCGAGGGCCTCGTCGCGCGCCTGCCCGGGCGCCAGGCCCGCTTCCTGGAGGAGTCGGCCGCCCTGCGGGCCGAGATCGACGCCGCCCTGCCGCCCGGCACCCTCTGGCTGCACCCGCCCTACAGCCGCACGGCGCCGCGCCACCTGAGCCCGCTGCTGACGCCCTTCGACTGGGTGCACACCGGCCTGATGAACGTGCTGGGCCTGCCGGCGACGCAGGTGCCCCTCGGCCTCGATCGCCGCGGGCTGCCGCTCGGGGTGCAGGTGGCGGGGCGGTGGCACGAGGACCACCTCACCATCGCCGCGGCGCTGGCGCTGGAGGAGGCGTTCGGCGGCTGGGTGCCGCCCGCCTGAGCGCGACCCGGGCGCGCCCGGCGATCTAGAAGACGTCCTCGACCTCGACGGCCCGCTGCGGGGGCTTGCGCCAGGCCTGCACCGTCGCCACCAGCGGCAACGCGAGCGGCAGGGCGAGCTGCAGCAGCACGAGCCCGACCATCTGGGAGCCGATCAGCCGGCGCGCCGCGCCGCCCTGCAGATCGAGCATGTCCATCACCAGGCCGATCTGGCCGAAGGTGACCACGGCGGTGGCGGCCAGGTAGACGGCCACCGCGATCTTGCGCCGGCTGGTCATGCCCACGAGCTCGAGGCCCGCCCAGAGCCCAGCCCCCGTCGAGACCCAGCCGAGCCAGCCCGTCGTCTGGCCCAGCGTCATGAAGTTGCCGAGGCCCGCCCCGCCCGCGGGCGGCGTCGGCAGCACCGTCGCCATGAACAGCAGGCTCACCAGCGCGAAGATGCCCAGCGTGAGGATGACGAGGCCCAGGGTGAAGAGGCCTTGATCCCGCGACAGCCGGATGGGCGGCCCCTCGTCCTCGCCGTCGGGCCGCAGCTCCACCGTGCCGGCGTCGCGCACGATGGACGGCCACGTCAGCATGATGCCCGCCACCGGCAGGATCATGAGCAGGCCCACCACGCCGCCCTTCATGGCCCCCGCGAACAGCATGAGCACGCAGGCGATGACCGTCGTGACGACCGCGACGAAGAAGTACTGGTCGGCGTCGCTGCGGAACTGCCGCACGTCGAAGCGCCGCAGCAGCCGCAGGCCGCCGCGGAAGTGCAGGAACGACCGCATGAAGAAGCCGACGCCCAGCAGGATGAGCAGGACGCCGAAGAAGCCGGCCTTCATGATGCCGGACGAGACCGCCACCAGGATCCAGAACGCCATCACCAGGGCGCCGATGGCGCCCATCGCCGTCATCAGCGAGCCCACGCCCGTCAGGCCCAGGTCCTCCGCGAAGATGCGGCGGTTGGCGGCGGCGACGGCGCGGGTCGCCGGGCGCAGCAGGATGCCGATGACCACGATCGGCCAGGCCACCGAGAGGCCCACCACGAACGGCATGACGGTGGAGAGCCCCGGCGGCAGGTCGCGGACGAGCAGCCCCAGCACCAGCGAGTGGGCCAGGCCGACGATGGCGTAGATCCAGGCCAGCCGCACATGGCCGGGGCCGCCCTGGAGCATGGCTCGGCCCGTCCGGACGTGGAACGCCGAGCGGGCCGTCCCCAGAATGAGCACCCCCACGATGCCGATGGAGCCCCGGGCGGTCAGGGCGAGGACGACGCCGTAGATGCCCAGCCAGAAGGCCAGACCTCCCCCGAAGCGCATGAGCAGGCCGACGGCGGAGAGGCCGGCGTCCGCGGGCAGATCGTCATGGGCGACGACGCGAGTGGCCATGGGGCCCCCTGTGCAGAGTTGCCCGGCGATTCAACCACGAGCCCGCCCGCCAAAAAAGGCCAGCGCGGGCGGCCTCTTCTGCGGGTGGCGGTCAGCCCGGCGCGAACTGCCGGTCCACGAGCTGGCGGTAGGCGCCGCCGAGGGCCAGCAGCTCGGCGTGGCTCCCCGCCTCGACCACCTGGCCCTGATCGAGCACGACGATGCGGTCGGCGGCCTGCACGGTGGAGAGGCGGTGGGCGATGACCAGGGTGGTGCGCCCCCGCATGAGGCGCGTCAGGGCTTCCTGGACCAGGTGCTCCGACTCGGCGTCGAGGGCGCTGGTGGCCTCGTCCAGCACGAGGACGCGCGGATCCTTGAGCACGGCCCGCGCGATGGCGATGCGCTGCCGCTGCCCGCCCGAGAGCTGCACCCCGCGCTCCCCCACCTCGGTGCCGTAGCCCGCGGGCAGGGCCACCACGAAGTCATGGGCGTTGGCGGCCCGGGCGGCGGCCTCCACCTCGGCGTCCGTCGCGCCCGGGCGCCCGTACCGGATGTTGTCGGCGATGGACGTCGCGAAGAGCAGCGGCTCCTGGGCCACGACCCCCACCTGCTCGCGCAGCCAGCGGGGCTCCAGGTCGGTGAGGGGCACGCCGTCGAGGGTGATGCGCCCCTCGGCCGGGTCGTAGAACCTTGAAATCAATGCAGAAACCGTCGACTTCCCGCCACCGGACCGCCCCACCAGGGCCAGCACCCGGCCGGGCTCGAGGTGCAGCGAGAGGCCCTGGAGCACGGCGTGATCCGGCCGGCTCGGGTAGCGAAAGCCCACGCCCTCGAAGCGGACCTCGCCCCGGACGTCGGCCAGGCGGGCGGTGCCGCCCTGCACCGTCGGCGCCTGCTGCAGCAGCTCGAAGACGCGCTCGCTGGCGCCGATGGCCCGCATGAAGTCCTGCCAGAGCTCCCCGAGGGCGGCGATGGCAAAGGCAAGAGTGAAGGTATACAGCAAAAATGCCATGAGGGTGCCCAGAGACAAGGCACCCTCCACCAGCATGAGACCGCCATACCAAAGCACGCCGCTGATGGCGCCGTAGCCCGCGAAGCCCGCGATGCCCCCGAAGAAGGCGTTGAAGCGGGCCCGCCGCCGGGCGAGGCCGTAGGCGGCCTCCACCTCGGCCCCGTACCGCCGCGCCTCCTCCTCCTCCCGCGCGAACGCCCGCACGGTGCGGATGCCGGCCAGCGTCTCCTCGGCCACGACCGTCGCCCGGGCCTGCGCGTCCTGCACCTGCCGCGACAGGCGGCGGACGATGCGCCCGTAGACCAGCGCGCCCACGACGGTGACGGGCACCAGCGCCAGCATCACCAGCGTCAGCCGCCACGACGTCCAGGCCAGGATGCCCACCGCCCCGACCGCCGTGATGAGGTAGCGCAGCAGCATCGACAGGTTCACGGTGGCCGCGTTCTGCAGGACCGTCGTGTCGGCGGCGAGCCGGTTCGTCAGCTCCCCGACGCGCTGGCCGTCGAAGAAGGCGACGTCCTGGTGCACCAGCCGCTCATACAGTCGCTGGCGCAGCCGTGTGACGACGCGCTCCCCCGCGATGGTGAACAGCCAGCTGCGCAGGGCCGTGGCCACGGCGCCGATGGCGAAGAGACCGAGCAACAGACCGGACCAGACGTGCACCGCCTCCGCCCCGCCGCCGGCCAGCACCCCGTCGACGATGTGCTTGATGAGCTGCGGCCAGACGAGCGCCATGCCCGACGAGACGATGAGGGCCAGCGTCGCCGCGATGAGCGTCGGCAGCTCGGGCCGGGCCAGGGCGAAGATGCGGCGAAGAGCCGAGAAGTCCATGCGCATGCCGTCATCCCCGGGGCCCGGGCCCCGCCGTCCAGCCGCCCGCGTCGGGGGCGCCAGCCAGGATGCCGCGGCGCCCGCGCTAGATGCTCGCCAGCGGCCGCCGGGCCCGCCATGATGCCCAGATGCGCCCGCGGCTCCGCAACCTCTCGGCCTGCGACTGGATCGTCCTGGCCTTCACCGCCTACATGGCCGCGCGGGCCTTCCTCGCGCCCGACTCCCCCGACGCGGCCATCGCCCGGCGCGTGCAGGGAGGCGCCCTGGCGGCCGCCGTGCTGCTCCTCGCGCTCACCCGCTGGCCGCTCCTGCGCGCGGGCCGCCTGCGCAGCCTGACGTGGCGGCTGGGCGTCTTCGCGATCCTGCTCGTGCCGTACCTCTGGCAGCGCCACCTGCTGCTGGCCCTGGCCACCCCCCTCTGGGACGCGCCCCTGGCCGCCCTGGACCGCGCCCTGCTGGGGGAGGTGCCCGCCGTGGCCGTGGCCGGCCGCCTGAGCCCGGCCTGGATCGAGGGCTTCGCCGTCGCCTACTCCTGCCACTTCGTGCTGGTGGCCCTGGGCACGCTGCCCTCGGTCATCGCCGGGCAGGGCGCCGTCGCGCGCCGCGTGCTGGCGGGCGTCCTCGTCATCCTCTGCGTCGGCTGGACGGGCTACACCGTCGTGCCCGGCGTCGGCCCCTGGCAGGCGCTGAGCTTCCCGGTCCCCCTGGAGGGCGGCCCCTGGCTCGTGGGCCTGCAGGGCTTCGTCGCCGAGGCCGGCCCCCTGCTCGACATCTTCCCGTCGCTGCACACGGCGCTGCCCTGCTACTTCGCCAGCGTCGCGTGGATCTATCGGCGGGAGTGGCGGGAGGCGCGCCTCTGGATCGCCCCGGCATGGCCGGTGTGGATCCCCCTCGCCGCGAGCATCATCATCGCCACCCAGGTCTTGCGCTGGCACTACTTTGTGGACGTGGTCGCCGGGCTGAGCCTCGTCGGGCTGGCCGGCTGGCTGGTGCCCTGGCTGGACGCCGTCGACGCTCGACGGACCGCCCGGGGTGGGCTGCCGGCCCTTGAGCCCCTCTGGCCAGCTTCGGGATCGGCGCAAGCCCGCTCTGAGGGCCGGTCGGGCCTTCGTGCTGGTTGATCTCGGCGGCGCAACCGCCTACTTTTCAATACGCAAGCCGGAAATGTAGGCCGCAGTAGCACTTCGTCGTTTTCAGGTTTGACACGAGACGCCCTGAGTTTGCAACATCACTTCATTGCGGAGAGACCGCGTTTCGTGGTCATCTTGACGCGAGAGTGGGAGAGGCGGCCATGAACGATCCCCTGCGATACACCGGCGTGGACATCTCTCGTCGGATTCGCGCGCTGCTCGCCCTGCGGGGCGAGACCCAGACGTCCCTCTCCCGCCAGCTCGGGGTGACCCAGAGCGCCCTGGCCTACCCGATGACGGGTCGGCGGCCCTACGGCGGCCGCTGCTCCCTCGATCGGATCGCCCTCGCGCTCGAGGTCCCGCTGAGCACCCTGGTGCACGGACGGCCCTGGCCGGACGTGACGAACGACGAGGATGCCTGACCGTCGGCCGCGCGGTGCGAGCTGATGTCCCCAATCCTGCGCGCCCCGGGTCGGCGCGCCTCGGCCTCTGACTGGAGCCGTCCATGAACCAGCCCCTTCGCTACACCGGTGTCGACATCTCTCGGCGGATCCGCGCCCTCCTGGCGCTCCGCGGCGAGACGCAGACCTCCCTGGCGCGGCAGCTCGGGGTGACCCAGAGCGCCCTGGCCTACCCGATGACGGGCCGCCGCCCCTACGGCGGGCGCTGCTCGCTGGACCGCATCGCCGCCGCCCTCGAGGTCCCCACCAGCACCATCATCTACGGCCGCCCCTGGCCGGACGTCTCCAACGACGAGGGCTGAGCCCGGGCCGGCGGTCGGCCGGCCTCGCCGTCAACCCAGCGTCGGCACATAGGCCACGACGCTGAACCCGACCGCGGGCACCGTGCCGCGGTTCGCGTAGGCGTGTGGGCGGTCACCCTGGAAGACGGCGACGTCGCCGGCCTCCAGCTCCAGGCGCTCCCCGCCGGTCGACAAGATCAGGCGTCCCCGCTCGCAGTACAGGTACTCCCGCGTCCCGGGGCGGTGGGGCACGCCCGCCAGGGTCGCGCCCGCCGCCAGCTCCATGCGATCGATGGCCATGCCCGGCACCGGATCGGGCAGCAGCTTCTGCACCCGGGCGCCGGGGGCCCGCCCCTCCTCGGGCAGCGCCCCGCGGCGGAAGATCCGGCAGCGCGCCTGCGGGGCCGACACCAGCTCCTCGATGGACACGCGCAGGGCCCCCGCGAGCCGGGCGAGCACGGCCAGCGTCGGGTTGCCGCCCCCCACCTCCAGGTTGGCCAGGGTGGAGCGGGGCACCGCCGCCCGGCTGGCGAGCTGGGCCTGGGTCAGCCCGCTGGCGGCGCGCAGCGCGCGGAGGTTGGTGGCCAGGTCGTCGGCCAGGCGAGAGGCGTCCATGTCTGCACCTTGCCCACTTGTCCACAAAAGGACAATCCGGTCGACGAAGCGGACCGGCTCGGGGAACCTGGGGCCACACCACCGGGAGGACCCCATGATCAAGCACCTCGACCACCTCAACCTGACCGTCGCCGACCTGGACGCGAGCCGCGCCTGGTACACCGCCCTCTTCGACTTCCAGCCCGTCGAGGGGGGCGTCTGGCGGGGGCACCGCTGGGCCATCCTGCGCGCTGGAGACGCGCTGCTTTGCCTTTACGAGCATCGGGAGCTAGAGAGTCCCGCCGCTGCCACCTGTCACCATCTCTCCCACTTCGCGCTGCGCCTGATCGAGCCCGCGGCGTTCCTCGACCGGGTGGCCTCGAACGGCGTCGAGGTCAAGTTTGGCGGGCCCGTGCGCTGGCCGGGCAGCACCTCGTGGTACGTCGACGACCCCACCGGCCACGAGATCGAGGTGGTGTGCTGGGATGGCGACACCCTCAGCTTCCCCGCCGCATAAGACCGCATCACACCCCCGCCGGTCCGCGATTTCTGAGGTTTCATGCGGGCTGGCGACGACCCAACCCACACCTACACTCACCCACCACAGCTGTCACTTTTTGTTGAAATGCGTCCGTTTGTGGGAGTAGGACGTCGGCTGCGTGCATCGGCACCCCGCCGTCCGGTCCCCCCGGGCCTCGGGCTGCCCGGCGCGCGTGACAGCGCAACCGCCGGACTCTACTGGATTTTTCCATGAAGGTGTGGAGCGGCGAGCGCGAACGGCCCGGGCGTCACCGCTCAAGTCGCGGGAGTCAGCGTCCGGATCAGGGAGGGTGCCGTGATCCCACTTCTACAGTTCCTCGCTCTCGCCGCGCACCCTTGCGTGGGCGGCATGATCGAGGCCGGCGACGTCGCGCGCGTCAGCCTTTGCCTGGAAGTCGCTCGTCAGGAGCAGGCCATCGGCGTCCCCGCCTGGCTGGCTGGCCGCATGGGCCGGACCGCCGCGTGGATCGCCGACGAGCTGGCCGATGACGGGCGCATGACCTCCGACGAGATCGCGGCGGTGCTGGCGATCGGTCGGGGCGAGTCGGCGCTGGACGCCGGCAGCCGGTCCCACAGCGCCTTGCCCGACGAGCAGCAGGGGGGCTCCCACGGCGCCCTGCAGATGACCGCCCGCACGGCCATGTGGCTGGGGGTCGACATGGGGCAGCTGCGGCCCCGCCGCCCCGGCGTCCTGGCCGACCACGCCCGCGCCGCCCGCTACGCCGCCCGCGCGGCGCTGACGTTCTACGACACCCGCACCAGCCTCGCCCGGCGCGTCGGCGTCGGCACCCACCTCGAGGCCCTGCGCCGCATCGCCCGCTCCGACCAGCACCTGCGCGACGAGCTCTGGGCCTCCTGGGCGGCCGGCTGCGGCGTGCGCGTCCGGCAGGCCGGCCCCGGGCTGCGCCGCACGCTGGAGAAGCGCAACAAGCAGTTCCCCCGCTACCAGCTCGCCGTGCAGCGCTGGATGGGCGACGTGGGGCCGCCCCATGAGGCGCCCCTGACCACCGCCGCCCTCCTGCAGCCCTCCGAGGTCTCGGCCGAGTAGCGCCACGAGTTCGCCACGATCTCGCCCGCACCTCGCCTCGGGTTCGCCCACCTCACGCCCCCCCGCCCCGGCACACTGCCTCCAGAACCGACTGGAGGTGCTCACGTGAAGCGCATGCCCCTGCTCCTCGCCCTCGGCGGCCCCGCCGCCCTGGGCCTCTGGCTCGCCACCCGCGTCGACTTCGTCGGCTTCGCCCAGGGGGCCCTCGGGCTGCCCCTGGCGGTGCTGGCGACGGCGCTCATCAGCGCGCCCGCGCTCTACATCGCGGCGGCCGTGGCCCGCGCGGCGCCGAGCCCGGGCGTCGTCGTCGCCGGCATCGCCCGCAGCCTCGACGACGCGGGCCTCGTGGTCCTGGGCCTGCTGCCCGCCGTCCTCTTCCTCGGGGCCACGGCCCGATCGGGCAAGGTGGCGCTGCTGGTGGGGCTGCTGGCCCTCGGCGGCGCCATGACCTACGGCCTGCGCCTCGCCTTCACCCGCCTCTTCACCACGGTGGAGGCCCGCGTGCGGGTCCTGCCCGTCTTCGGCGCCTGGGCCGTCGTGACCCTCGGCATCGGCGCCACCATGATCCGTAGCTTCGTGGAGGGCCTGCAGTGAGCGACTCGACCACCGCCCCGTCCTGGACCGAGCCCACGGCCCCGAGCCCGACCCTCGGCCTCGTCGACGACCTGCTGCGCAACCACGGCGCCGTCTTCGACCGCATCGACGCGGCCGAGGATCCCGGCGGCCTGGCGCGCAGCCTCGTCACCATCATCGCCGTCTCGGCCGGCCTCTTCGGCGCCGCCCTCGGGGCATACCGCGGCGGGCTGCAGATCGCCTTCTCCGCCGTGAAGCTGCCCCTGGCGCTGCTGCTGACGGCGGCCCTCATCACCCCGGCCTTCGCGGCCCTGAAGGCGGCGGCGCTGGGCCGGCTCGACGCCCGCCGCGACGGGGCCGTGATGCTCGCCAGCCTGGCCGCCGCCAGCCTCGTCATGTCGGCCACGGCCCCCGTCGTGCTGCTGGCCGGCTCCTGGGGCGTGAGCTACCACGGCACCATCCTGCTGGTGGTGCTCTGCTGCGCCGTCGGGGGCGGGTTCGGGCTGCTCCTCTTCGCCCGGGCCGCCACGCGGGGCGGGGGCGCGGCGCGCTTCTCCATCGCGCTGGCCGTGGGCCTCGTCTTCTGCGCCGTCGGCAGCCAGATGAGCTGGACGCTGCGGCCCTTCCTCGTCCGCCCCCGCACCGCCCAGGCGCCCTTCATCCGCGACGTCGAGGGCAGCTTCCTGGAGGCCGTCGACATGTCCATCGACTCGGCCCGCGGCCGCTACCGCCGCCCCGAGGCGCCCCTGCCCGACGTCGGCAGCGCCGGAGAGGCCACCCCATGAGGCTGCTCGCCCTCAGCGTCCTCTACGGCCTGCTGGGCGTGGGCGTCGCCGCCTGGCGCATCCGGCGCGGCCCGCCGGCCCACGCCTGGTCGGAGGCCGCGCTGCTGGTGGGCCTGTGGCCGCTGCTGGGCCCCCTGTGCTTCTCGCGCCGCGCGCCGGCCGATCCCCTCGGGGACCGCCTGGCCCGGGCCGCCCGCAAGGCCGCCGAGATCGACCGGCTGCTGGCCACCCCCGACTTCGACGAGGGGGCCGTCGCCCGCCAGGTGGCCACCCTGGAGGCCGCGGGCCAGACGCAGGCCGCCGCCGCCGCGCGGCGCGTCCTGGCCAACATCCACCGCCTGCAGGGCTTGAAGCGGCGCCACGCCGAGGAGCTGGCGGTGGTCGAGGCCCTGCAGCACCAGCTGCGCACCCAGGTCCAGGTGATGCGCCTGGCCGGCCAGGCGGACGGCGGGCTCGACGAGCTGGTGGGGGCGCTGGAGGTGCGGGTGGAGGCGCTGGAGGATCTGCTGGCCGAGCCCCTCACCTCGTAGGGCGCGGCCTCAGAAGAGGCCGGTCTCGAGCTGGGCGGCCTCGGACATCATGTCCCGCGACCAGGGCGGGTCGAAGACGAGCTGCACCCGGGCCTCGACCACCCCGTGCAGGCGGCGCAGGCGGCTGCGGACGTCGTGCACCAGGACCGGCCCCATCCCGCAGGCGGGGGCCGTCAGCGTCATGTCCACCTCGACGGCCACGCCCCCCTCCGCGTCCAGCACCTCGCAGCGGTACACGAGCCCCAGATCCATGATGTTGATGGGGATTTCGGGATCGTAGACCGTCCGCAGCGTCTGGTCGACGGCGGCCTCGAGGTCGGCGCGGGTGGCCTCGGGCGGCACCTCGGGCCAGACCGGGATCTCGCGGCCGAGGGCGTCGGCCTGCTGGCCATCGATGCGGTACATGTTGCCGCGCACCGTCACCGTGAAGCTGCCGCCGAGCTCCTGGTTGATGATCGCCAGGGAGCCCGCCGCCAGCTCGATGGGGGCGCCCTCGGGGACGGTGATGGCGTCCACGTCGCGGTGCAGGATGACGGTCTCTTGGATGTGGCCGAACACGCGAACCTCCGGTGGGGCGCTCATGTACACGCCGCCGCCCGCCGTCACAAGTACCCGCCTCAAAGAGACGCCTTGAGGGGGTTTGGTCGCCACGGCATGCTCGGGGCATGCTGAAGGCCCTCCTCGTCTGGCTGCTCGCGGCGCCCCCGCTCACCACGGTGCGGGTCGTGGCGCTCGGCGACTTCCCCCCGGCGCAGGTGGCGGAGGTGGCCCGCGCCCTCGAGGCGGCGCTGCCGGTGCGCGTCGAGATCGGCCCCACCCTGCCCCTGCCGGCGTCGGCCTGGTACGCCCCGCGCCGCCGCTACAAGGCCGATCGCCTGCTGACGTTCCTGGCCCCCCACGCCCCGCCGGGCGGCAAGGTGCTGGGCCTGCTGCGCCCGGACATCAGCACGACGACGGAGACCCACGCCGACTGGGGCATCTTCGGCCTGGCGACCCTCGGCGGGCCGAGCGGCGTCGTCTCGACGTTCCGCCTGCGGCGCCACCGCCCGACGCCGGCCCGCCTGCGGCACCGCCTGGCCAGCACCGCCGTGCACGAGGTGGGGCACACCCTCGGCCTGCCCCACTGCCCCGAGGCCGGGTGCGTGATGCAGGACGCCGAGGGCAGCATCGCCAACACCGACGCCGGTGACGGCCGCCTCGGCCCGAAGTGTGGAGAACTGCTGGGGATTCCGGCTACTGGACCGTGACCTGCAGCGTCGAGGTGCCCGAGCCGCCGCCGAAGCCGTCCACGAAGATGAAGTAGGTCCCCGGCTGCACCTGCACCGAGATGCGCGACCAGAGGCCGTTGCCCCCGTCGTCGTCGCAGGCGAGCTGGCTGGCCTGGTCGTCGCAGACGGCGCGCATGAACATGGCGGTGTCGTAGTCGGCCTGGATGATCTCGGCCGTCACCGTGGCCGCGCGGGCCAGGTTCAGCGAGAACACCTTCTCGGGGCCCATGGCGTTGCCGGCGCAGTTGGCCTGGTACTGGTTCATGCCGCCGCGGGTGTCGACGTTGAAGCGGCCGCCCTGGGGCGGGATCTGCACCACGTCGCGGGCCAGCAGGCAGAACGGCGCCTCGTCGCGGTCGCCCGCCGCGAAGCAGCCGTCATCGTCGGGCCAGTCGACGAGGCCGTCGTCGTCGTTGTCGATGCCGTCGGCGCACTCGGGCACCTCGGGCGGATCGACCTCGGAGTTGTCGAGGCCCTCTTCGCAGCCCGGATCGGCGAGGTCGATGAGGCCGTCCCCGTCGTCGTCCGCCAGGTTGTTGCACGCCCGGATGTTGCTCTGCACGACCACCGTCACCGTGCGGGCCTGCATCAGCTCCAGGAAGCCCTGCTCCACGAAGATGTAGTGCAGGCCGCGGTCGAGGTTGTTCAGGGCCAGCGGGCCCATGTCGCCCGAGCGGCGGCAGCCCGTCTGCGTCATGGCGTCCGCGCAGTCGGTGCGGGCGTAGATGGAGGCCATCGCCGGGGCGTTGCCCTCGAGCACGTCCACGAAGACGTCGGAGGGGTCGTCCAGGTCGAGCACCAGCAGCACCTCGGGGCTGGCGCCCACCTCGCAGGTGCCGTTGGCCACGCCCGGACCGCGGGGCAGGATCGGCATCTCGAACACGCCGCCGTCCTGGCCGACCTCGATGACGTCGCCCACCGCCAGCGGGCAGAGGGGCTCCTCCCGCGGGCCGCCGGCGGCCTCGCAGTCCACGTCGTCGGGCCAGTCCGTCTGCCCGTCCATGTCGTTGTCGAGGCCGTCGCTGCAGATGGGGGCCACGTCGGGATCCAGCTCGTCGCGGTCGTCGGCCTCGGTGCAGCCCGGATCGGCCACGTCCACCAGCCCGTCGCCGTCGTTGTCCTCGCCGTCGCGGCACTCGGGCGGGCCCTCGGCGTCCACCGTCAGGCGGAAGGGGCCGCCGCCGTCCCGGGAGCCGGTGTCGACGATGAGGAAGTAGGTGCCGGGGCGCGGGTGCTCGATCTCCAGCGTGCGGCCGGGCTGGTCGGCCGTGCCGCGGTTGCAGAGCAGATCCGAGGGGCCCAGGCAGCTCGTGCGCAGGTAGAGCACGGTGGGCGACAGCGTCTCGGGGTGATCCGTGCTGAAGCGCAGCGCCTCCAGCGGCCGGTCCACCCGGAAGACGAACGCCCGCTCGCCGCCGGCCGCGCCGCCGCAGGAGCCGACGCCGTTGGCCGGGGCCCCGACGGTGGTGCCGTCGTAGGCGTCGTGGCCGGCCATCCAGTCGTTCAGATCGACCACCTCGACGCCGTCGCCGCAGGGGCCCTCCTCGACGGGATCGCCGGCCGCGTCGCACCCCGGATCAGCGGGCCAGTCCGTCGCGCCGTTGCCGTCGTCATCGACGCCGTTGGCGCAGGCGGCGGGCACCGCCGGGTCGTCCTCGCTGCGATCCCCGCGGCCGGCGCAGCCCGGATCCGCCGGGTAGTCCACGGCGCCGTCGCCATCGTCGTCCAGCTCGTTGGCGCAGGCCGGCACGTCGATGGCCCCCTCGGTGGCGTCCCCCGCCGAGTGGCAGCCCGGATCCGCCGGGAAGTCGATGAAGCCGTTCTCGTCGTCGTCCAGGCCGTTGGCGCACTCGGTCGCCGGGTTGCCGCCCTCCTCCGAGGGATCCGCGTCGCTGGAGCAATCGGGGTCATAGACGTCGATCAGACCGTCCCCGTCGTTGTCCAGGCGGTCATCACACTCCGGCCCGGGGGGCGGGTTGAACTCGTCGTCGTCGTCGGCGTCGGCGCAGCCCGGGTCGTCGGGGAAGTCCACCAGGCCGTCGCCGTCGTCGTCCAGGCCGTTGCCGCAGGCCGCCCGGGGCGCGGCGTCCACCACCTCCCCGTCCGTCGCGATCACCGCCGCGTCGCCGTCGCCAGCGTCCGCCACCCGCGCCGCGTCCGGCTCCGGGCTCATGTCCACCACGCGGACCACCCGCGCGTCGGGGCCCGCGTCGCGCGCGACGGCGTCCGCCTCGCTCGCCTCGGGATCCTCCGCGCAGCCCGCCACCACCAGGGCCAGTGCCCACCACCACCGTGCACGCATCTTCACGTTCGACTCACCCCCCTGCGCGCCGACACAGGGGAGCCACTTCCCCCTGCGCCGCGGCCTCGGGTGCATGGTACATCACCCTGCAGCCCGGATCGAAGTCGGCGCGGGAGGCGGCGAAACATGCCGGAGTTGCCGGACGTGACGGTGTATGTGGAGCGGCTCGAGGCCCTGCTCGTGGGCCGGACGCTGCGCGGCGTCCGCCTCAAGAGCCCCTTCCTGCTGCGGACGGTGGCGCCCCCGCTGAGCGCCGCGGTGGGCCGCGAGGTGACGCGCGTGCGCCGCCTGGGCAAGCGCATCGTCCTGGACGTGGGCGACGTCGTCCTCGTCCTGCACCTGATGATCGCCGGCCGCCTGCGCTGGCGCCCGCCCGGCGCCGCCGTGACCGCCCGCGACGCCCTCGCGGCCTTCGACTTCGACCACGGCGTCGTCCTCTTCACCGAGGCCAGCCCCCGCAAGCGCGCCTCGCTGCACGTCATCGAGCCCGCCGACCTGGCCGACTTCGACCGCGGCGGCCACGCCATCGATGCCAATGATTTCGAGGGGTTCGACGCGGCCCTCCGACGCGAGAACCGCACGGTGAAGCGCGCCCTCACCGATCCACGCCTCTTCTCGGGGGTCGGCAACGCCTACTCCGACGAGATCCTCTTCGCCGCCCGGCTGTCGCCGGCGCGCCTGACCCACGCCCTCACCGCCGACGAGGCGCAGGCCCTGCACGCGGCCGCCGTGTCCATCCTCACGACCTTCACCGACCGCCTGCGGGCCGAGGTGGGCGAGGGCTTCCCCGAGAAGGTGACGGCGTTTCGGCCCGACATGGCGGTGCACGGTCGCTACGGCGAGCCCTGCCGCGCCTGCGGCCAGCCCGTCCAGCGCATCCGCTACGCCGACAACGAGACGAACTACTGCGCCCGCTGCCAGAACGCCGACCGCCTGCTCGCCGACCGCGGCCTGTCCCGCCTGCTCAAGAAGGACTGGCCCCGCACCCTGGAGGAGCTGGAGGCCCTGACCCGGCGCTAGCCACCATCCGGTGGTCTTGGCGCTGGCATCGCGGGGCGGCGCTGCTACACTGCGCCATCCCTCCCGCCTCTGGAGTCGCCGGTGCGCCGCATCGCCCTGCCCCTTCTGCTCGCCGCGCCCCCGGCGCTGGCGGCCCCGACCGCCGTCACGCTGGGCGAGCCGGCAGAGCCCGTGGGCCTCGCCCTCGGCCCCGTCGACCTGACCACGCCGAGCACGCTCGCCTTGTCCGCCACGTCCATCGGGCGCTTCCCGGTGGACGGCGACGGCACCCAGATCGACGGCGAGCCGGCCCTCGACGCCCTGCTGCGGGTGGGGCTGGTGCTGGACAGCGCCCGGATGTCGTCGACGTTCAACGTGCGGCTGGAGGCCGAGTACGAGCTGGTCGGCGGCATCTTCTCGGGGGGCACCACGCCGAGCCCCGACGTGCTGGACGCGCCCCTCGTCGAAGACACCGATCACACCCTGCGCAAGGCCAGCGGCCGCGTCACCCTCGGCCCGTTCCTGACGGTGGGCGGCGGGTTCATGACCAGCTACTGGGGCCTGGGCCTCATCGCCAACGACGGCGCCCATGGCTGGGAGCCCGGCAGCGCCCGGTTCACCGACCCGCGCGGCGGCGACCGCGTCCTGCGCGCCTTCGCGCTCTCGGGGCCGTGGACGGACGCGAAGCTGATGGTGATCGCCGCGGTGGATCAGGTGCAGGGCGACGACGTGCTGCGCGCCGGCGACGAGGCCACCCAGGCCATCGCCGCCGTCACCGTGGGCGACGTGGATCGCCGCCACCTGGGCCTGTATGGCGTCTTTCGCATGCAGACGACCCGCGACGGCGCCGAGACGAACGTGACCGTCGGCGACGTCTTCGGCCGCTGGTCGGGGCGCCTCGCCAACCGCGTCAAGTACACCGCGGCCCTGGAGTCGGCGCTCATCGTCGGCGAGACGGATCTGGGCCCGTCCACCGAGTTCCCCACCCATGACGTCTTCCAGCTCGGGGTGGCCGCCGAGGCCGCCTTCGACGCCGGCAGCTTCGGCGGGGTGCTCAGCGCCTTCTTCGCCAGCGGCGATCGCGACGCGGCCGACGGCGAGCAGAACGCCTTCAAGGCCGACGTCGGCTTCGAGCAGGGCCTGCTGCTCTACAAGGTCGTGCTGGCCGGGCAGTCGGGCCGCGGCCCCATCACCGCCGCCGATCCCGACCTGGTGGGCTACCCCGCCGACGACCTGGACCGCCTGACCACCCGGGGCGCCGTGACGAACACCTTCGCGCTGTTCCCGCGGGTCTGGGGCCGCCCCCTGGCCGGCCTCGAGGTCTACGGCGGGCCGCTCTTCGCCTGGAGCGCCGTGGAGGTGGCCGATCCCCGCGCCAGCCGCCTGGCCGGCGGCGTGCCCACCAACGTCTACGGCGGCACCCCCGGCGGCTACCTGGGCACCGAGCTGGACGTCGGCGTGCGCTACCGCGTCCTCGCGGCCGGCGCCACCCTGACCGCGGGCCTGGAGGCCGGCGTCTTCACCCCCGGCAGCGCCTTCGAGGACGCCGAGGGCAACCGCCGCGGCGCCCTGCAGGGGGCCCGCCTGAGCCTGGAGGGCCGCCTGTGAGCCGCGCCATCCTGACCCCCCGCCTGGCCCTCGTCCTCGGCCTCGCCCTGACGGCCTGCGTCTCGCCGGAGCTGGAGGGCCTGGCCCCCGCGCCGGCCGCCCGCACCACCGTGAAGTTCGACTTCCTGGCGAAGCCGCTGCCCGAGATCCCGCTGCCCAACGACATCGCCACCCGCTACGACCCCTCGTCGGCCACCGGGCGGCGCATCAACGCCTCGCTCATCGCCCCGACGGGGCTGGAGGGCGGCGTCCGGCGGCTCATCGACCAGCTCGACGGCTGGGGCGTGAACCAGCCCATCACCATCCCCTTCACGGGGCCCCTCGACATCGACTCCATCCTGGCCGCCCACCGCGACCCGCACTACGACCTGGGCGACGACGTCGTGTACCTGATCGACGTCACCCCCGGCTCGCCGGAGTACGGCCAGGCCCGCCACCTGGACGTGGGCAACGGCAACTACCCCGTCGTCCTCGAGGACATCGGCGGCTACTGGCCCGACCCGGCCCGCGGCTGGGTGAACAACATCTTCTTCGAGGAGGCCGACGAGGACCTCGACCGGGACGGCGAGCTGGATCCCGGCGAGGACGTCAATGGAAACGGGCTCCTGGACGAGGGCGAGGACGTCAACGAGAACGGCGTGCTCGACCCGCCCGAGGACACCGACGCCGACGGCGTGCTCGACCGCCCCAACTACCTGCCCGGCAAGAGCCCGGCCCCCGACGACCTCGCGGGCCGCGCCGACGCCATGATGACGTTCTACGAGCGCGAGACGAACACCCTCATCCTGCGGCCCATGGTGCCCCTGCGGGAGCGCACGACCTACGCCGTCGTCATCACCCGCCGCCTGCTGGACAACCGCGGCGACCCGGTGGGCTCGCCCTTCGCGTACATCAACCACACCGGCCAGAACGAGGCCCTGGCGCGGCTGCCGTCGCTGCTGCCCGCCGGCCTGGGCCTCGATGAGGTGGCCTTCGCCTTCTCGTTCACCACGCAGTCCCTCGAGGCCCACTGGATCGCGGTGCGCGACGGCCTCTATGGCCACGGCGTCCAGGCCCACCTGGCCACCGAGTTCCCGGCCGAGGTCGACACCCTCATGCCGCTCAAGGACCTCACGAACGCGCGCTACGCCGGCCAGACGAACCCGTACGCCCTGCGCTCCGAGGAGTTCCTGCAGCCCCTGAGCATCGTCGCCGGCTCGCTGCTCGGCCTGGACGCCAACAGCGTCGAGGCCCGCAAGCTGCTGGAGAGCCACCGCTACATCGACTTCTACGCCTCGGGCAGCTTCCAGAGCCCCCAGCTCTTCGAGCGCGAGGCCCCCGACGGCACGCCCCTCGGCTACAACGACCAGTCCTGGCCCCCGGACCTCGACCGCGTGCCCGCCCAGGCCCGCGCCGAGACGGTGCAGTTCTGGCTCACCGTGCCCCGCAAGGAGGTCTCGGTGCGCAAGGATGGCGGCGTGCCCCCCGTGGTCATCGTCGGCCACGGCTACGGCTCGTCGCGCTTCGAGATGGCCACCTTCGCCGGCTTCTTCGCCCGCTTCGGCCTGAGCACCCTGTCCATCGACTGCGTGAGCCACGGCCTCGGCGCCAACGAGATGGAGAAGAACCTGGCGCGCAGCATCGTGGGCAGCTTCGGCCTCGCCCCCCTGGTGGACGCCCTCTTCCAGGACCGCGCCGCCGACCTGAACGCCGACGGCACCGTCGACTCGGGCGGCGACTTCTGGACGAGCTACGTCTTCCACACCCGCGACGTGGTGCGGCAGTGCGGCCTCGACTACATGCAGCTCCTGCGCATCTTCCGGCAGTTCGATGGCGAGCGTCGCTGGGCCTTCGACGTGGACGGCGACGGCGAGAACGAGCTGGCCGGCGACTTCGACGGCGACGGCTTCGTGGACATCGGCGCCGCCTCGACCTACGGCTACTTCGGCGGCTCCCTGGGCGGCATCATGGGCACCCTCATGGGCAGCCTGGAGCCGCAAGTGTCGACGATCATTCCGGTTTCCGGGGGCGGCGGCCTGGGCGACATCGGCAACCGCTCGCTCCAGGGCGGCGTGCGCGAGGCCGTCATCCTGCGCGTGATGGGGCCGCTCTTCGTCGGCCAGCTCGCCGATGACGGCGTCTTCGAGCTGGCGACCATCGTGCCCGACGTGAACGACGACGCGCGGCGGCTGCTGGCCCGCGTCGAGGGCGTGCGCCCGGGCGACACGATGATCGTCGAGAACCTGGCCAACGACGTGCGCGGGTGCGGCTACCTGGACGCCCAGGGCCGCGTCCGGGCCAGCGTCGAGAGCGACCTGGCCGACCCCATCCGGGTGACGTTCTACGCGGGCCCCCGCCTGATCACCGGCGACACCGAGTGCACCGTGATGCCCGACGCCACCGTCCGCGCCGTCGTGGAGAGCTTCGGGGAGGACGTGGAGTTCCAGGGCGAGACGTTCGCGGCCGGCAGCCCCCTCATCACCCTGGCCGAGGGCTTCGGCGAGCGCCGCGCCTCCCCGGGGATGCGCCGGTTCCTGGGCCTGGGCCAGCTCGTCCTCGATCCGGGCGACCCGGCCACCTACGCCCGCCACCTGCAGCGCGAGCCCCTGACCTACCCGGGCACCGGCGAGACGACCGGCGCCCACGCCATCATCGTCACCACCATGGGCGACATGAACGTGCCGGCCAGCGCCGGGGTCACCGTCGGCCGCGCCTCGGGCCTCGTCGACTTCCTGACCGACGACCCCCGCTACGGCAAGCCCCACAACCAGGTCCTGCTCGACACCTACGCCGCCGAGGCCGTGCACAACATCGGCCGGTTCTTCGACACGGCCGGCAACCCCGTGCACATGGACATCGAGAACTTCAGCGGCGACACGGACCTGTGGGCCCACACCCTGCCGCGCCTCGATCCGCCCCTGCGCATCGGCTTCGACCACACGGACGTGCTCGGGGGCTACTCGGCCGCCATCTTCCCCTACCCGCAGCCCCAGGGGCAGCACGGCTTCGCCTTCCCCGGCGGCCAGACGGACGACTTCCTGGAGCGCTGCGACGCGGCGGGCATCGACCGCGCCGAGTGCCCCGTCGGCTTCGACGTAGGCAACTACATGCTCGGCATGTTCGGCCAGTGGTTCGCCGACGGCGGCAAGTCCCCGTTCTCCCTGGATCTTTGCCAGAGTCGGGATGACTGCCCCGGCCGGCAGCCGGTGCCCGAAGAGCGCCGCTGAGGCCACCCCCCAAAAGAGTGTGCGGTGCAACGCAGGGCGGCGGGGCGCTACCTTCCGGCCCTGGCTGGTCGGGGAGGCTCCGGATGACGCCAAGGTGGCTGCTGTGCGCCGCGCTGCTGGCGGGCGGCTTCGCATGTGACGACGACACCGCGCCGGCGCGGGGCGACGCGGCCCCGGCCGACGCGGGCCCCTGACGCGCGGCGCGACGCCGAGCGCGACGCGATGGGCCGAGGCGACGCCGCGCCCGCCGACGCCGCCCGCCGACGCCGCGGCCGCCGACGCCGCGGCCTGGGACGCCGGCCCCGTCGACGCCGCGGCCCGCGACGCCGCCCCGTCGACGCGGCCCCAGCCGACGCCGGGGACGCCGGCGGCGTCGACGCCGGCCCCCTGCCCGACCTGGACACCTGCGCCGAGCCCGCCCCCGTCCGCCTCTTCGAGCGCGCCTTCCTGCCCGAGCCCGGGGGCCTCGCCGTCATCGGCCTGGACGACGCCGAGGTCGGCCGCCGCGCCTGGCCCGAGGGGGCGACGCCCACCGGCCTCGCCGCCTGGCCCGGGCGCCCGCTCGGCAGCGCCCAGGTCTTCGCCACCCTGCGCACGGCCGCCGGCTGCCGGATCGAGGGCCTCGACGAGGCCGCGCGCCTGCGCTGGTTCGCCGACGTGCCCGCCTGCCAGCCCGCCACCGTCGGCGGCGCCCGCGTCCTCGTGGCCGCCGGCGGGCAGGTCTTCGCCCTCGATCCCGACGACGGCGGCGCCCGGGCCGTCGTCGCCCTGCCGGCGGTCGCGACGACGCCCGTGGCCTACGGCGGCCTGGACGAGAACGGCGGCTCCCACTGGTACGTGGGCGTGACGGACGCCGTGGTGGAGCTGGTGCCCGCCGGCGCCGACCTGGCCCTCGGCGGCCGCGCGCCCGTGGATCTGCGCCCGACCCACCTCGCCGTGGGGGACGCGACCACGGCGGTGGTGCTGGGCAGCCCCCCCGGCGTCGTCGGCCTGCCCGAGCGCGCCCAGCCCCTCGCCCTGGAGCCGGCGCCCCGGGTGGCGGGCGTCGCCTTCCGTCTGCCCGGCGCCGTGCACACCGCCCCCCTGGTGCTGCCGCGCTGCGACGGCCTGGACGCCAACGGCGGCTCCCACTGGTGGTGCGGCGGCGGCGCCCTGGTGGTCGGCGGCGATGGCTGGCTGGGGGCCTGGCGGCTGGGGGACGGCACGCCGATCTTCGTGGAAGATCAAGGGGATGTGGCCCTGCGGGTCAGCGGCCTGGCCGCCGGCCGGGACGGCCGCATCTACAACGGCGGCAGCCACTGGCGCGACGGCGGCTGGCGCGTGCGGGCCAGCGATCCGGCGGGCAGCGAGGCCCTGGTGGCGGGCCCGTCGGGTCCCCGGGCCTGCGTGGCCAGCCCGCTGCTGGACGGCAGCGGCCGGCTCTGGGCGTCGCTCTCCGAGGGCGGCGTCATCCGGGCGCAGACGAGCGCGGGGGGCCTCGCGGCGGGCTGGGCCCGGCAGGGCGGCGACGCCGCGGGCTCGGGGGCGGCCGTCACCCCCGTGGCCGTCTGCCCGGGCGGGGACGCCGCGCTCTTCGCCCGCCGCCTCGACCCCGTCGACACCCTCACCCCGGCCGTCGCGGGCGCCCTCGGCGCCGACCTGCTGGTGGCCGGCCAGCGGGAGGGCGACCGCGGCAGCGAGCTCTGGGCCGCCCGCCTGCACGCCGACGGCGCGGTGCGCTGGTCGCGCGGCTTCCCCGACGCGATGCTCGATCCCGGGCTGCCGCCGCCGCTGGCCGTGGGCCCGCTGGCCGACGACCGCGTCCTCGTCATCCAGCCGACGCCCGACTTCATGCGCCTGCTGCGGCTCACGCCCGACGGCGACATCCTGGCCGATCTGCGGGTCGGCAGCCGCGTCCCCCATGTGGCGCTGGCCGCGACGACGGTGCCCCAGGGCGGCGGCGCCGTCGTGGGCAGCTTCCCCGGCGTCGCGGACGGCCAGCCCGACCACTGGCTCTTCCCCATCGGCGACGACGGCGCCCAGGGAGCCGAGGTCGCCCTCACCGACCCCCTGGGTCCCTTCGCGCCCACCCACGTCGCCGCCTGGGCCGCCGGCTACGTGATCGCCGGGCGGGCCCGCGACGGCCTCGTCGTGCGCGGCCTGAGCGCCGCCGGGGCCGAGCGCTGGCGGGTGCCCCTCGCCGGCCAGGCCTCCGTCGCGGGCCTCGCCGTCGACGCCGCCGGCACCACCTTCGTGCTCACCACCGTCCTCGGCCCGGACGCCCTGGCGCTCACGCTCATCGACGCCGGGGGCGCGCCTTCCACCGGCGATGGGCTCGCGGACGTCCTGCCGGCGGCCCTCGCCCTCGATCCCGCGGGCGGGGGGGCCGTGCTGACCAAGGACATGGATCTGTACCCGCTGAGCGCGGCCGGGGCCCTCGATCCGCCGACGCACCTGGCCGACCAGACCCGCGGCCTCGGCCTGGCGGCGGTGCCGGGCGGGGTGTTCGCCCTGGGCCAGCCCGACGCCGAGGGCGCGCCCGGGGCCACGCTCATCCGCGCCGATCGCGAGGGCCGCACCTCCTGCGCGGCGGCGGGGCGCTGCGTCGGCGTCGCCTGCCCCGGCGAGGCCCCCTGCGCCCGCGCGACGTGCGCGCCGGCCACCGGGGCCTGCGGCGTGGCCCCGCGGGACGACGGCCAGGCGTGCGGGCCGGGCCTCGTCTGCCAGGCCGGGGCCTGCGCGGCGCGCTGAGGCCTACTCGTCGGCGTCCTCGCCCGGCAGGGCGTGGTCCTCGACGAGCTGGCCCACGTACACGGTGACCTGCTTGACGGCCGCCCCCTGGGGCAGCTCCAGGGCCTCCGCCCGGGCCAGCCAGTCCTCGAAGCGCAGCCGCGACTCGGCCAGGTAGCCCGAGACCTCCGCGTAGAGCGGGTGGTCCTCCGGCAGGTGGAAGGTGAAGGTGGCACCGCCGATCTTGTCGCGCAGGGAGGCGCCGTGCCGCCCGAGCCGCAACTTCTTGCAAATACTGCGGATTACGGCCGCCAGATGGTCCCAGATGGCCGCCTCGTAGCCCTCGCTGGCGTCGAGGGGGATGTGGTAGGCCAGGGCCCGCCACGTCACCTCGCCGTCCCGCTGGCCCCGCAGCAGGCGGTCGGAGGCCTCGAGCTCGACGATGAAGCCGGCCGCCTCCTCGATGCTGATGTCGAGGCGCTGGGCCAGCTCGGCCACCGTCAGGGGCCCGTCGCGGTACAGCATCACCTCGGCGTCCTGGGGCCCCGGCCCCCCGGGCAGCGTCCGCGACACCGTCCGGTAGCCCCGGCCCCGCCGGTCCCCGTCGCGCTCCAGCGCCCCGGACCGCACGAGGAACTGGATCACCCCCTTCAGGCTGTCCAGCTTCACGCCGCGGAAGTGGCCCAGGATGTCCTCCTCCGGCACGTACCCGTCGGCGTCGTCGACGAAGGCGTACACCCGCTCCAGCAGCGTGCGCGGCTCGTCCTCGGCGCGCTCGGCCCCCGCGCCGTACAGGTCGCGCAGGCGGCGGATCTTGGCGCGGTAGCCGGTGATGGTGAGCCCCAGGGCGGCGGCGATGGCCTCCTGGGAGACGCCCTCCTCCCGCAGGTTCTCCACGATGTCGAGCATCGTCTTGCCGGCGATGTCGGCGAAGTGCATGCGCAGCGGGTTCTGGGCCGCCAGCGTCGCGAAGAGCTCCGCCACCAGGGGCACCACCCGGGCCTGCAGGGCCGCGAAGTTCATCCCCGCCGACATGCCACCGACCCCCCACAAACTTGGTGGTCCGCCCGACGGAGGCCGTCGGTAGCGTGCAGCCCACGGGTCATCGTTCCCGAAGCCGTCATCAAGGAGCCCCCATGTTCAAGCCCGCGCTCATCGTCCTCGCCCTGTCCTCCGGCACCGCCTTCGCCGCCGCCGACCTCGAGACCACGGCCGACGGCCCCGCCAGCACGCTGGTGGGCGCCGTGGGACAGTACACGTTCACCGTGGAGAACATCGGCAACCGCAACGCGGACAACGTGACCCTCACCATCGACCTCCCGGCGACCCACACGAGCCCCCAGGTCTACATCATGGGGGATCTGGCGGGCTACAGCGGCGGCTGCAGCCTCGCCGGGCAGCAGCTCACCTGCCCGCTGGGCCGGCTGCGCCGCGGGACGAGCGCCGCCGTCACCGTGGACATCGCCCTGCCCTGCAGCGCCGCCTCGCTCGACTTCATCGCCACCGCCGACACCACCTCGAACGAGAGCAACACCGCCAACAACGTCGACGCCCACACCGCGAACCTGACCTACGTGGCCACGGCCATCCCGGCCACGGTGCTCGTCACCAACCGCCACTGCACCGGCACCGGCCTCACCGCCTTCTTCGAGTGCACGAAGTTCCCCACGTCCATCACGGCCCACGACGCGGAGCTGCAGGCCGGCGGCACCATCGCCATCCCCGGCTACCCCACCTACGGCGGCACCTGGGCCCAGCCCACCGCCGACGCCCTCGTCTTCACCTACACCGAGAGCGGCGTGCCGGTGGCCAGCTTCACCGGGCGCGGCGTCGGCAATGACTGCTTCGAGGGCCTGACGACCTTCCCCAACTCCGGCTACGTGGCCCCCTATGAGGTGTGCTTCTGAGCGACCCTGCCGCGGGCGTGCTACCTTCCGGGTGACGGGGAGGTAGCAGGCATGCATTACGGGCGACGCTCGCTGGTCGGGCTCTGGTTTCTCTGGGCCCTGGCGGCCTGCGACGAGGGCGGGGCGGCGCCCGCGCCTGCTGACGCCGCCCGCGCCGACGCGGGCCGGCCCGCCGACGCCGCGCCGACCGACGCGGCGCCACCTGCCGACGCCACGCCGCCCGCTGACGCAGCCCGCCCGGACGCCGCTCCCCACCTGACCCTGACGCGGCCCCCCGCCGGCCGACGCCGGCCCCTGACGCGGCCGCCCCGACGCAGGCAGCGCCGACGCCAGCAGGCCCGACGCCGCCCCGCCCGGCCAGCCCACGCCCCTCATCACCGAGCTCGTCGCCCGCAACCTGCACGGCCTGGAGGACGAGGACGGCGAGCCCACCGACTGGATCGAGCTCTACAACCCGGGCGACGCCCCGTACGACCTGGCCGACCACCACCTGACCGACGACCTGGACGAGCCGGAGAAGTGGCGCTTCCCGGCCGTCATGCTGCCCGCCCGGGGCTACCTCGTCGTCTTCGCCAGCGGCAAGGATCGGGCGGTCGCGGGCGCGCCGCTGCACACCGGCTTCCGCCTCTCGGGCGAGGGCGAGGACGTGGCGCTCACCGACCCGGACGGCCGCGTCCTGCACGCCCTCGCGGGCTTCCCGCCCCAGGCCGAGGACGTCGCCTTCGGGCTGCCGATGCGCCCGGGCCGCGCCGTCCTGCTGGGGCCCGGGGCGCCGGGTCGGCTGTACGTGGGCCCGCCGGTGCCCGGCCTCACCGACGCCGACTTCGACGACTCGGGCTGGCGGCCGGTGGCCCAGGGCGTCGGCTTCGACCGCCGGCCCCCGCCGCGCGCCGAGGCCTTGCTGGCCGACTCCCTCAGCGCCTTCCGGCCCGAGCCCGGCGCCTGGCAGAGCGGCACCTGGGACCGGGCCCGCGATCCCGATGATCGCTATGATCCCGCGGACTTCACCCCCTTCCCCGCCAACGCCTGGGACGGCACGGAGCTCGTCCTGGGCCCCGCCGCCCTGAGCGCCGGGGGCGGCCGGCCGGGCCCCACGGTCTGGGTCATCCGCCGCTGGATCCCCGCCGAGGACGGCGCCGCCCGCTTGCTGGTGCACGTCGCCAACCCCGCCGCCGCCGGCGACGGCGTGGTCGCGCGCGTCTTCGTGGCCGGCGTCGAGGTGGAGGCCCGCCCCGTGGACGGCGACGCCGCCGACCTGCGCCTGGACGTCGCGCTGCAGGCCGGCCAGCCCGTCGACTTCGCCCTGGATCCGGGCCGCGCCCGCGACGCCCGCTTCGACGACTGCGTGTTCACCGCCCGCGTCGTCCGACCCGCCGAGGGGCTCGAGGCCCTGGGGGCGGTGGTGGCGGACAGCCGCGCCGACTGGTCCGCCACCGGGCGGCAGGGCGCGGCGGGCTGGACATACGGGTGGCACGACGCCGCCCGCGACAACGACGGCCGCTACACCGCGGCCGACTTCGAGGCGTTCCCCGAGGCCGCGTGGGGCGGCCTCGCCTGGGGCGGCGACACCCTGCCCCTCATCGAGCGCGACGCCATGGCCCCCCTGCCCGGCCGGACGGCCATCCGGCGCTGGGAGGCTACCGCCAGCGGGCACGTCCTGGTGCGCTGGCGCGTCGCCCAGGTCGCCCCCGACAGCCCGCCTGCCGTCGCCCGGCTGGTGCGCGGCGACGCCGAGGTCGCCCGGCGGATCATCGACGCCGACGACGCCGTCGGGGCCACCGAGGACGTCGTCCTCGTCGACCTGGAGGCGGGCGAGACCGTTGATTTCCTTGTGGAATCCGAGGACCACGGCGCCGCGGTGCGCTTCGAGGCCAGCGTGCGGCCGGTCGTGCGCGTCGGCGACCGCGTGCGCACCGACGTCGGCGACGCCCTCGGCCTGGCCTCCACGTTCTGGCTGCGGGTGCCCTTCGAGGTGCCCGCGGGCGTCGGCGCCGTCGACCTGGAGCTGGCCTTCGACGACGGGGTGGTGGCGTGGATCGACGGCGAGGAGGTGGCGCGGGAGAACGCCGATCCCGGGACGGCCACCGACCGGCCGGTCTCCCGGGCGCTGAGCCCCGTGCGGGTGCCCCTGGGCGAGCGGCCCGGCCCCGGCGTCATCACGCTGCTCGCCGTGGACGCCGCCGCCGACGACGGCATCTTCTTCGCGGAGGCCTCGCTGGTGGCGCCCGCCCTGGAGGTCGACGACCTGCCGCGGTACCTGCCGGTGCCCACGCCCGGCGCGCCCAACATCGTCGATCCGGTGGATCTGGGCCCGGTCATCTTCGACGTCGACCGCCACCAGGCCGTGACGGCGGCCGATCCCATCGCCATCGGCGCCCGCGTGCTGCCCACGTCGGCCCCCCTCGCCCGCGTCGAGCTGGTGCACCGCGTGATGTACGGCGAGGAGGCGCGCACCCCCATGGAGGCCGCCGGCGACCGCTTCAGCGTCACGCTGCCGCCCGGCGCGCCCGGGCAGATGATCCGCTGGGCCGTCGAGGCCACGGACGCGGCGGGGCGCACCTCGCGCTTCCCGCCCTTCCAGGACCCCCTCGACAGCGAGCAGTACGTCGGCACCGTCGTCGCCGACCCGACCATCGAGTCGAACCTGCCGGTCTTCCACTGGTTCGTGGAGACGCCGGAGCGCGCCGCCACCGACGCCGGCGCCCGCGGCTCCCTGTGGTACGACGGCGAGCTCTACGACAACATCCGCGTCGACCTGCACGGCCAGGCCACGCGCTCGTTCCCCAAGAACAGCCTGAACTTCGACTTCACCCGCGACCACCGCTTCCGCATCGACGACGCCCTCGAGCGGGTGAAAGACTTCGACCTGCTGACCAACTACGCCGACAAGGCGAAGATGAGAAACACCTTGTCGTACGGCATGTTCCGCGACGCGGGCCATGATTGCCACCTGGCGTTCCCGGTGCGGGTGCAGCAGAACGGCGCCTTCTTCGCGGTGTACGAGCTGGTGGAGGATCCCGACGAGCGGTGGCTGCGGCGGCTCGGCTACACGGAGCCCCTGGGGGCCGTCTACAAGGCCTACGACAACCTGAGCGACCCGAACCGCTCCGAGAAGAAGACGCGGGAGCACGAGGACAACAGCGACCTGGCCGGCTTCATCGCCGGCATCTCGGCCGGCGGCGACGCGCGGCGCCTGTACCTCTACGACAACGTCGACATGGCCGGCATGGCCAACTTCCTGGCGATGCTCTTCCTGACCGCCGGCATGGACTGCTGCCAGAAGAACTACTACGCCTACCACGACCTGCAGCGCGACCAGTGGTGGTACCTGCCCTGGGACATCGACCTGACGCTCGGCCGCAACTGGACGGGCAACTACTTCGACGACCGCATGTACCCCGAGAACCCGCTGTACCGCGGCCGGGGCAACCGACTGGTCGACGCCCTCTACGCCCTGCCCGAGTTCGACGAGATGTACCTGCGGCGGGTGCGGACGCTGGCCGACGCCCTGATGCAGCGGCCCGACACGCCGTACGCCGAGCGCTACCTGGAGAACGAGGCCGACCGCCTGCTCGCGCACATCGGCGCGGACGGCGACCTGGACAACGCCGCCTGGCCGACCTGGGGCACCCGCCAGACCCAGGCCGAGGCCGTCCGCATCATGAAAGAGGACTGGATGATCCCCCGGCGGACGTACATCTACGGCAGCCTGGTGCAGAGCGGCGGGCCGCCCGCGCGGGTGCTGCTGGATGGGCGCCCGGGGGCGACGACGGCGCGCTACCTGGTGCCGGTCGACGACGTGGCGGCGGACACCTGGACGCGCCCCGACTTCGACGACGGCGCCTGGGCCGAGGGGCCGCTGGGCCTGGGCTACGAGGACGGCGGCGCCGACTACGCGCCCTTCATCGGCACCCGCGTGCGGCCCCAGGACGTGAACCCGGCGGCGACGTCGGTGCTGCTGCGCGTGCGCTTCGACGTCGACGCCCCGCTGGCCCAGCGGCTGGTGCTCCGGATGCGCTACGACGATGGCTACGTGGCCTGGCTCAACGGCGTCGAGGTGGCCCGGCGCGGCGTCCCTGCCGGCCCCCTGAGCTGGCGGAGCACGGCCGGCATCCACGACGACGCCGCGGCCGTGCGCTTCGAAGATGTGGATGTACATGGGTTTTCCGACGCCCTGGTCATGGGCGAGAACGTCCTGGCCATCCGCCTCGTGAACACGGATCCCGGCTCCAGCGACCTGCTGGTGCTGCCCGAGCTCGTGGACGGCGAGGTGGGCGGCGATGGCCCGCTGCCCGCCGCGCAGGGGCCCGACCCCGAGGTGGTGATCGAGGCGGTGGAGGCGGCGCCGGGCGCCCCGCTGGAGGGCTACATCGTCCTGCACAACCGCGCGGGCACGGCCGTGGACGCGAGCGGCTGGCGCCTCGTCGGCCGGGGCATGGAGCACCGGCTGGCCCCCGGCACCGTGCTGCCGACGGACGGGCGGCTCTACGTCGTGGCGAACGTGCCGGCGTTCCGGCTGCGGGCCGAGGGCCCGAGCGGGGGCCAGGGGCTGTACGTGCAGGGCAACTGGCTCGGGGTGCTGGGCGCCGACGGCGAGCTGCGGCTGGAGAAGGGGGACGCGCGATGAGGCTGGCCCCCTGCCTGGCGCTGGCGCTGCTCGCCGGCTGCGTCGAGGACTCCCCGGTGGCGCGGCGGGACGGGACGGTGGCGGACGCCGCCCTCGCAGACGCCGCGCCGACCGACGCGGCCCGCCGGACGCCGCGCGCCTGGACGCGACGCTGGCCGACGCCGCTCGCCCCCTGACGCGCGGTGCCCGCCGACGCCGCCACCCTGGACGCCGCGAGGCCGGACGCCGCGCGGCCGGACGCCGCAGGCCCCGACGCTGGCCCCGACGCGACGTCCCCGGACGCCGGCCCCGCCTGCGAGCCCAGCGGCCCCGAGGCCTGCGGCGGCGGCGACGAGGACTGCGACGGCCGCGTGGACGAGGGGTTCCCCGTCGGGGCCGTCTGCACGGTGGGCGTGGGCGCCTGCGCGGCGGCGGGCCTCGTCGCCTGCGATGACGCCGGCGGGGCCCGCTGCGAGGGGCAGGCCGGCGCGCCGACCCCCGAGGTCTGCGACGGCGTCGACAACGACTGCGATGGCGCCGTCGACGAGGCCATCACCCCCGTCGCCTGCTACGGCGGCCCCGAGGGCACGCTGGGCGTGGGCCCGTGCCTCGCCGGCGTGCGGCGGTGCGTCGGCGGCAGCGTGGGCCCCTGCCAGGGGCAGATCCTGCCGGCGGTGGAGATCTGCGACGCCCTCGATGACGACTGCGATGGCCGCGCCGACGAGGGCTGCCTGCGCTGCGGCGATGGCCGCCTGGACGCCGGCGAGGCCTGCGACGACGGCAACCTGGTGGATGGCGATGGCTGCGCCGGCGACTGCACGCTGGAGGGCCTGCTGGGCGGCCTGCTGCCGGGCGTGCAGCGCGACGTGCCCCTGGCCGCCATCACCCAGCGCGGCTGGACGCAGTGCTACGCCGGCCCCTACAGCCACGCCGGCACGCCCCTCGACGAGGTGCTCAACGGGTGCGCGGGCGAGCAGCTCCTCATCGGCTGCCGCCGCACCGGCGCCCCCACCTTCCTGGCGGCGGCCGAGGGCCTCTTCGACGAGGTGACGCGGGACGTGGGCAACGGCGCCGGCGCCCTGCACAGCCACAACGGCGTCGACTTCTACTTCTCCCGCGACGCCTCGTGGGGCTTCGCGCCGCTCGGCACGGGCGTCAACCGCAACACCTGCGACACCGCCGACGAGGCCTCGCCCGACCGGATGTGCTGGCACACCTCGGCGGGCCAGTTCCGTGGCGGGTGGCGCTGCGGCGCCAACACCCGCCTCAACGCCAGCGCCGCCTACGAGCGCGTCATCTTCAAGCGCGACGAGGTGAGCCTGGGGGCGCTGCGGGGCTTCGGCCACCACGGCGACTGCGACGACTTCAACGGCTGCGTCGACGCGCAGACCTGCGCCGAGGCCGCCTGCCGCCACGCGGGCCTGGGCCGGGCGCTGAGCTGGCGCGAGGCCGGCTGCAGCGACGTGCCGGGGCTGGACTGCGATCTCTTCGCCTCCCTGCCCGACGACCTGGACACCGACTGGCTGCCCGTCTGCAACATCCCGGTGGCCTACGACGTGATCTGCGCGGGCCTGGGCCGCCCGGTCTGCGGCGACGGGGCCCAGCACCCCGACGAGGCCTGCGACGACGGCAACCTGGTCGACGGCGACGGCTGCTCGGCCCGCTGCACCGTCGAGGTGCCGCTGGAGGTCTTCGCCGGCCCGCGGGCCGACGTCTCGGTGGCCGAGCTCACCGCCGGCGGCTTCGCCGTCTGCCACACCGAGACGTACGCGACCGTCCTCGACACCGCCCGGGTGCAGCAGCGCTGCCCGGGCCAGACGCTGGTGCTGGGGTGCCGCCCCGTCGGCGAGCCGGGGCGCCTCACCGTCGCGGCCATGGGCGACCGCGCCGCCATCTTCGATCCGGTGCCCGCCGAGTCCGACGCCTTCCAGGTCCACAACGGCGCGCACTGGTACTACAGCCCCGACTTCTCCCTGGGCTTCGCGCCGCTGGGCGCCGCGGTGGACCGCCAGCCCTGCGACGTGGGCGCCTCGGACCCGACCCTGCGCCTGTGCTGGCACACCATCAACGCGGGCGGCTGGCGCTGCGGCGCGACGACGGGCCTCAACGGCAGCCAGGCCTGGGAGCGCGTCGTCATGCAGCGAGTCGCGCGCTAACCGGCTGAACTTCCTCGCCTTTTCTAGCGAGCGCCCCGCTCAGTCGAAGACGGCGATGACGGCCCCCTCGGTGGCCGAGGGCCAGCGCGGCACGGCCAGGGTGCGGTCGTTCAGGCGGATGGTGAGGCTCTGGGCCGGGTCGGCGGGGATGGGCCGGTCGATGGCCGAGAGGAACGGCAGCGCCGCGAAGGCCGCGATGGCCCCGCCCGGCACGCCGTCGGTCCCCAGGTCGTAGACGAAGAGGGCGATGGTCGTCGCCTCCGCCGCCGCCAGCTCCGGGATGGCCAGCTCCTCGCCGTCCACCGTCAGCGAGTCCTCCCCCGCCACCACCGACTCCGACGCGCTGAAGATCACCAGCACGGTGTGGGCGTCGTCGAAGGGCACCTGCCGCAGCAGGGCCCCGGCGAGCCCGGCGGTGGGCAGCGTCCGCAGGTAGAAGAGCGGATCGGAGCGGGTGAAGGGCTCGCGGTAGTAGCGCACCGGCGGCGCCCCGTCCCGGGCGGGCTGCAGGCGGAACTCGTAGTGCTGATCCGGCTCGGCGCGGAAGGGCCCGAAGCGGCCGTCCTCGGCCACCGTGAAGGTGGCCACGGGATCGGCGACCTGGCGCTGGCCGTCGGCGCCCACGGGCCAGATCTCGACGAGGCCGCCGGCCTCCGGGGTGTTGTCGGCCAGGATGAGCCCCTTGCCGCTCACCCGGATGGGCAGGGCGGGCGGGGCGTCGACCACCGCCGGCTCCTCGTCATACAAGAAGCGGTAGACCTCGACGAAGGCCGCGGGCGCCGTCGCCACGGCGTAGTGGTCGAGGCCCGGCACCTGGGCGTTCTGCGCGCCGGGGATGTCGGCGCCGTCGACGATGAGGTCGCCCTCCGACCACACGTTCAGCATGTCGACGGGGGCGCCGGGCGGGCCGGCCGGGGCGTCGTTGGCGACGCTGCCCACATGGACGTAGCGGCGCACCCGGCTGGCCCGGTCGGCGTCGGCGAGGAAGGTGTAGCCCAGCCCCCCGCCCGCCGAGTGCCCCATGAGATCCACCTGCGCCACCCCGTGCTGGGCGCGCACGGCGTCGATGAAGGCCAGCAGCTCGGCGTCGTGGTCGGCGCTGCGGTCGAGGGAGGCCCAGTCGAAGGCGTGGTAGCGGTCGGCGCAGAGGCCGTTGGCGGTGAAGCGCTTGACGTGCGGGGCCCAGGTGTCGCCCGCGGCGAGCAGGCCGTGGGCCATCACCAGCGGCGGGCGGCTGTCGTCGCAGTCGATGGGCGGCTCGGCGTCGGGCGCCGCAGCATCGAGCGCGGCGGCGTCCGGCGCCGCGGCATCAAGCAGGGCGGCGTCCGGCGCGGCGTCGGCCACCGGGCCCGCGTCGGCCCCGGCGTCCCGCGCGGCGTCGGCCGCCTGCTCCGCCCCGCCCCCACCGCCATCGTCACAGCCCACCAGGGCCAGCAGCGCCCACAGCCCGACCCCACGCGACCACGCCATCCTCGGCCTCCCCCGGGGCACCCCCCTGGCGCCCTCTGCGGAGCGGGATCATCGCACAGGCCCCCGGGCCACGCCGACCCCACCGGCGCTTTTCCCGACCCCGCGTTGACGGCGACCGACCCGATTGGTCAACATCGCCCGCCATGCACGTCCTCCTCCTCGCCCTGAACTACTACCCCGACAAGCTCGGCAACGCGCCGCTCATGACGGGGCTCGCCGAGGGGCTCGTGCGCCTCGGCCACCGCGTGACCGTCGTCTGCGCGTTCCCGCACCACGAGACCGGCCGCGTCGATCCGGCCTGGCGGGGCAAGCTGCTGGCCCGCGACGAGCGCAACGGCGTCCGCATCCTGCGCACCTGGATCCACGCCCCGCCGGGCGGCGCCCTGGCCAAGATCTCGGGCTACCTGTCGTTCACCAGCTCGGCCCTGGCGGCCGCGGCCACGGTGCGGGGGGTCGACGTCATCTTCACGCCCTCCCCGCCCCTCACCCTGGGCGTGGTGGACGACGCCCTCGCGCGCCTGAAGCGGGTGCCCTTCGTCTACAACCTGCAGGATCTCTTCCCCGAGGCCGCCGTGCGCCTGGGGGTGCTCACGAACCCCCGCGCCATCCAGGGGTTCGAGGCGCTGGAGGCCTGGGTCTACCGGCGGGCCCACCACCTGTCGGTCATCAGCGACGGCTTCCGCGACCACCTGCGGGCCCGCGGGGTGCCGGACGACAAGATCACGGTCATCCCCAACTACACCGACACCGACTTCATCACCCCCCGGGATCCCGCGGGCAACCGCTTCCGGCAGAGCCGCGGCTGGCAGGACGCCTTCGTCATCCAGTTCAGCGGCCGCATGGGCTACAGCCAGGGGCTCGAGACGGTGCTGGATGCCTGGCGGCAGCTCGCCGACCTGCCCGACGCCCGCCTGATGATGGTGGGGGACGGCCAGGACCAGGCCCTCGTGGCCGACGCCCTCGCCGACGACCCGCGGGCCTGGGTGCTGCCCACCCAGGAGCGCGAAGATCTGCCCGAGCTGCTGGCCGCCGCCGACGTGGGCCTGGCCCCGCTGCGGCACGGCATGGCGGGCACCAGCGTGCCCAGCAAGCTCTTCGGCATCATGGCCGCGGGTCGCCCGGTGGTCACCGGCGTCGACGCCGGCAGCGACGCCGAGACGCTGGTCGAGCGCGCCCACGCCGGCCTCGTCGTCCCCCCCGAGGATCCCGACGCCCTGGCCGCCGCGCTGCGCCAGCTCTACGCCGACCGCGCCCTCGCGCGGCAGATGGGCGCCGACGCCCGCGCGTACGTCGTCGCCCACCATGGCCAGCAGGCCGTCGTGGCGCAGTACGCCGCGATGCTCGAACAGGTCATCGCCGACCACCGGGGAGCCTGAGCCATGTGCGGCTTCGTGGGCTACGTCGGCCTGGCGGCGCCGGTGTCGCCCGAGCGCCTGGCCACCATGCGCGACACCCTCGTGCACCGCGGCCCCGACGACGCCGGCCTGCACGTCGGCGTCGAGCGCGGCGTCGCCATCGGCCTCGGCCACCGGCGCCTCTCCGTCGTCGACACCCGCACGGTCGGCCGCCAGCCCATGCGCCGCGGCGACCTGCAGATCGTCTTCAACGGCGAGATCTACAACTTCCGCGAGCTGCGCGAGGCCCTGGAGGCCGAGGGCCACGTCTTCGCCACCCGCACCGACACCGAGGTGCTGCTGGCGCTCTACCAGGCCCGCGGCCTCGACATGCTGGGCCTGCTCAACGGCATGTTCGCCTTCGCCCTCTGGGATCCGGCGCAGCGGCGGCTGCTGCTGGCCCGCGACCGCCTCGGCATCAAGCCGCTGGTGCTGGCCCGGGTGGGCGAGACGCTGCTTTTCGGCAGTGAGATCAAGGCCTTGCTGGCCTCGGGCGTGGTCGACGACGGCATCGATCTGCAGGCCCACCACGACTACCTGGGCCTGTGCTACGTGCCCGGGCCGCGCACCATCGTGCGCGGGGTGGAGAAGCTGCAGCCGGCCCACGCGCTCGTCTGGGAGGACGGCCGCGTGCGGCAGTGGCGGTACTGGGAGCAGGTGCTGCACAGCGCCCGGCCCGACCCGCCGCGGCCCGCGTCGCTCGGGGCCGCCGCCGAGGAGATCTGGTCGGGCCTGCGGGCGGCGGTGAAGCGGCAGCTCGTGGCCGACGTGCCCCTGGGCATGTTCCTGAGCGGCGGCATCGACTCCAGCGCCGTCCTGGCGGCCATGGCCGAGGTCCACGACGGCCCCGTCAAGGCGTTCACCATCCGCTTCGAGGAGGCCGGCTTCGACGAGTCCGTGCAGGCCGCCGAGGTGGCGCGGGCCTTCGGCGCCGAGCACCACGTCGAGACGGTGCGCCCCGACCCGGACACCTTCCTGGGCCCGCTCACGGAGGCCATGGACGAGCCGTTCGCCGACAGCAGCGCCATCCCGGTCTGGTACCTGAGCCGGCTGACGCGCCAGCACGTCACCGTCGCCCTGGGCGGCGATGGCGGCGACGAGCTCTTCGCCGGCTACCGCACCCACTTCGCGTGGCAGGTCCGCGAGCTCTACCGCCGGCTCCCCGGCCCCGTGCGCCAGCGGCTCATCCCGGCCCTCGTCGACCGCCTGCCCGTCCGCCACGGCAAGGTCAGCTTCGATCTCAAGGCGCGCCAGTTCGTCGCCGCCGCCGACCGCGCCCCCGCCGCCGCGCACTACGGCTACAAGGAGTTCCTGAGCGAGGACGTCCGGCGCGCACTCCTGGCCCGCCCCGCCGACGTGGAGTCGACGGTGCGCCTCTTCGAGGCCGCCTTCCAGGAGCAGCCGTTCCGCCACGGGCTCGACGCCGTGCTGCACAGCGACTTCGGCATCTACCTGCCCGACGACATCCTGGCCAAGGTGGACCGCATGACCATGCGCTTCGCCCTGGAGGCCCGGGTGCCCCTGCTCGATCACGAGCTCGTGGAGCTGGCCGCCCGCCTGCCCGCTCGCTACAAGCTGCGCGGCGCGACCAGCAAGGCCGTCCTGCGGCGGGCCCTGGCCGGGCGCGTGCCCCCGTCGGTGCTCAAGAAGCGCAAGGCCGGCTTCAACGTGCCCATGGCGGCGTGGCTCGCCGGCCCCTTGAACCCGATGTTGCGAGACATGCTCGCCCCCGCGCGGGTCCAACGCATCGGGCTCTGGCGCCCGGAGGCGGTGATGCAGCTCATCAGCGAGCACGAGCAGCGGCGGCGGGACCACAGCCGGCCCCTCTGGGCCCTGCTCTGCTTCAGCCTGTTCAACGAGCGGTTCCGGGGGGGGCGCCCCGCGTGACGTCCCTCCGCCGCCACGCGCGGGCCTGGCTCGGCTTGCACATCGCCCGCCCGCGGGTGCCCCGCCACGTCTTCCCGACGGGCATCGAGCTGCCCGCGCGCCCGGTCTACGAGGTCGTCACCCGCAGCTACAACCTGCTGGGCGCCCTGCTCGGCGTGGTGCTGCTCAGCCCCGTGATGGCCGCCATCGCGCTGGCCGTGAAGCTCACCTCCCCCGGCCCCGCCCTCTACCGGGGCGAGCGCGTCGGGCGCGGCGAAAAGACCTTTCATATCTTCAAGTTCCGCACGATGGCCGTCGGCTCGGAGCAGCGCATCGGCAAGCGCCTGGTGCGCCAGGACGAGGACCACTACACCCCCATCGGCCGCTTCCTGCGCAAGTACCGCCTGGACGAGCTCGCCCAGCTCCTCAACGTCCTCCGCGGCGACATGAACCTGGTGGGGCCGCGGCCGATGCGCCCGGTCTTCCTGGCCGAGCACAAGGCCAGCATCCCCGGCTACAGCCGCCGCTTCCTGGTGCGCCCGGGCATCACCGGCCAGGCCCAGGTGCGCGGCGGCTACTACACCCGCCCGCGCCACAAGCTCTTCTACGACCTGCTCTACATCGCCCACCGCTCCGTCCTGCTCGACCTCAAGCTCATCGTGCTGACGTTCGTGCGGGTGATGACGCGCATCTTCACGACGGTGGTGGTGCTGGCCTGGCTGCTGCTGATGGCGCTGGTGCTGCCGGCGAGCTGGCGCGACGCCTTCCTGGTCGACGTCGGCGGCGCCGGCATCAACCTCATCTACCTGGTGCCCACGCTCTTCGTCATCGCGAAGGTCATGCGCCAGGAGGCCACCGGCCGCATCTACGCCCTCAAGACGCCCGTCGATCGCGCGCTGCTGGGCTTCATCCTGGTGACGGCCCTCATCATCCCGCTGAGCCGGTTCCCGCTGGCGGCCACCCGCGGCCTCGTCTGGTACGTCTGCAACGGCGTCGTCATCTTCTACCTCGTCTTGAACGGGCGGCTCGTCACCGACCGGCGCGGCACCTTCGTGGCCACGCTGGTGGGCATGGTGGCCCTGATGAGCCTGGGCGCCATCGGCGAGCTGCTGCTGGCCATGCACGACGGCGCGCCGTTCACGCGCGCCGCCGGCTCGCTCGGCAGCCCCCTGTTGCTGGCCCCCGTCGTCGTGGTCACGCTGCCCCTGGCCATCGGCCGCATCCAGCAGTCCACCGAGGTGGCGTGGCGCCTGTTCTACGGCGTCGCCGCCCTCGTCCTGCTCGCCGCCGCCGCGCTGACGCTCAGCCGGTCGGGCATCCTGGCCATGGCCCTGGCCCTCGCCGTCTTCTTCTGGCCCGCCAGCCGCCGCCGGGCCGTCGTCGCCTTGCTGGCCGCCGCCGCCATCATCGCGGGCCTCGGCCTGGCGGGCGACGAGCGCATGTCCCCCAGCCGGGCCGTCACCGACCTGCAGGCCATGGCCAGCCGCCAGACGGATCGCCTGGCGCTGCTCACCCCGAAGCGCATGCTCGTGGGGGTCGGCGCCCGGGCCATGCCCAACCACCTCATCGGCTCCGGCCGGGATCTGGGGCGGCAACTCGAGAACACGCCGGCGATGGAGAACGCCTGGCTCACCCTCTTCGTGGATCAGGGCCCCCTGGGGCTGCTGTTCTTCGCGGCCTTCCTCGGCGGCGCCCTGCTCTTCATGCTGCGCTCGACGCGGGTCATCGAGAACGTGGTGGCGGCCAGCGACCTGCGCGCCGTGGCGGCCGGGGTGGCCGGCTTCGCGGTGCTGATGTGCTTCAGCGACGCGCTCTACTCCTTCCCCGTGATGCTCGTGCTGTGGTCGATGCTCGGCCTGGGCGTCGGCACCGCCCTCACGCACCGGCCCGGCCCGCGGGCCGTCTACCGGATCGTCCACTTCCGCCACCACCTGTAGCGGGCCCCAACACTCTGATTGGAAAGGGGAAACCCCGAGGTCAGCTCACCTCGTTGGGGGTCTCCTCGGCGTACGCCGCGTTCTGGCGGTAGTAGCGGTAGTAGTACTGGCCGTAGCCGCGGCGGGTGACGTCGATGCTGTTGAGCAGGCCGCCCAGGATGTGGACGTTCACGTCGCTCAGCAGGCGGCGGGCCTTGCGCAGCATCTCCCGGGTGGTCTGGCCGGCGCGGACGACGAGCAGGGCGCCGTCGAGCTGCATGCCCAGCACCTGGGCGTCGGTCACGGCGACGACCGGGGGCGAGTCGAAGATGACGCGGTCGTAGGAGTCCTTCAGGCGCTCCAGCGTGCGCCGGAAGCCCTTGGTCTGCAGCAGCTCGGCCGGGTTCGGGGGCAGCGGGCCGCTGCACATGACGTCCATCCCCTCGACGCCGCTGGGCTGCACCATGTCGGCGACGGCCACCGAGGCGTCCAGGATGAGGTTCGTCAGGCCGCGGTCGTTGGTCATGTCGAAGATGCGGTGCAGGCGGGGCCGGCGCAGATCCGAGTCCACCAGGAGCACGCGGCTGCCCGCGTAGGCCATCGTGGCGCCCAGGTTCACGCAGGTGCTCGTCTTGCCCTCGCGTGGTCCGGCGCTCGTCACCAGCATCGTGCGCAGCTCGCGCTCCGGCGCCATGAACAGCAGGTTCGTGCGCACGGTTCTCACGCACTCGGCGGCGGTGCTGGTGGGGTTCTCCAGGATGTAGCGATCGGTGTTCTTGATGCTGGCCGCCGCCCGCGGGATGACCCCGAGGAACGTCAGCCCGAAGTCGCGCTCGAGCTGCTCCTGGCTCTTCACGGTGCTGTCGAGCTGCTCCACCAGGAAGGCCAGGCCGAAGCCGCCCACCAGCGAGATGAGCAGGGCCACCGCCAGGTTCAGCATGAGGCGCGGGCTGACCGGCGCGCTCGGCGTGAGCGCCTTGTCGATGATGCGCACGTTGTTCGCGCGGGAGTCGGCCTGCAGCTCCGCCTCCTTGAGGCGCAGCTCCACCTGGGCCAGCAGCTCCTTCTTCGACTCGACCGCCGTCGCGAGCTCCTGGTAGCCCCGCTCCTTGGTGTGGAGCTGCCGGGCCGTCTGCTCCAGCTCGGCCACCTCGCTGGCCTGGCGCTGCTCGGTGCGGGCCGCCACGTCCAGCTTGCGCTGGAGCGACTGCTTGATGCCCGCCACCTCGACGGCCAGGGCGTCCTTCACGCGCTTGATCTTGCGGTTGGCGGTGAGGACGTCGGGGTGCTTGTCCAGGTAGCGCTTGAGCAGCTCGTCGCGCTCGTTCTCCAGGCCCACGAGCTGGGCCTTGAGCTGCTGGATGAGCCCGTTGTCGAGGACGGCGTCGACGCTGCTCTGGGCCTCGGCGGCCGACAGGCGCTTGACGAGCTGCATCTGCTCGCGCAGCCCGGCCGTCTCCTGGCGCGCCTCGCGCAGCCGCTTGCGGGCGTCCTGCAGCTCCTCGCCCAGCAGGTTCTGGGTGTCGGCCAGGGAGGCGCCCAGGATGTCCTGCGCCTGCTTGTAGGCCAGGAGGGCCTCGTTGGCGGCCAGCTCGGCCTCGCGCAGCTGGGTGGCCTGCTTGCGCAGCCACTCGACGGCCTCCGTCGCGGCCGAGACCTTGCGGTCGACGTTCTGCTGCTTGTAGGCCTCGGCCACCTCATCGGCCAGCAGGCGCGCGCGGGCGGGATCCTGGTCGCGCACCTTGATGAAGACCACCTGGCTCTCCGCCACCGGCTCCACCTTCACGCGGCCGGCCAGCAGCGTCGCGGCGTCGGCCTTCTCGAGGGCCTGGGCGCGCTCCTGCGGATCCTCGATGTCGTCGATGCCCAGGAAGGCCAGATCCCGGTCGAGGCCCAGCTTCTCCACCACCTTCTCCGCCACCATGCGGCTGCGGATGATGCGGTACTGGGTCTCGTAGAACTCCTTGGTGTTCCAGGTGTTGCCCAGGCCGAGGCTCACCACCTCGCTGCCCCCCTGGGGCAGGTAGCGCGGCGCCGCCAGGTCGATCACGATCTGGGTGGACGCCTCGTAGATCACCGCCTGGCGACGGGTGAAGACGAAGGTCGAGGCGATGATGAGCCCGGCGAAGGTCATCACGAGCCACTTGTGCTTCCACAGGATGAAGAGCCAGGCCGTGACGACGGCCCCACCCCGATCCCTCGTCTCGTCCATCAGAGCTTCACCACCTTGGCGCTGTCGTCACCCAGGCTGCGGGTGAGGTTGCGGGTGTCGACGACGCGGCGGGCGTGCTGGACCACCTGGGCGGCGTCCAGGTAGCTGTGATCGGTCACGATCACCACGCAGTCGTACTCGGCCATCCCGGGGTAGTCGAGCGGCACCGACTTGAGCTGCTCGCCGTCCTCGCCGTGGTGGCCGAGCCAGAACTCGGGCACGAAGTCGTCCTGGTAGTCGACGCGGCCGCCGCGGGCGAGCAGGCCGGTGATGACCGGGGCCGCCGGCGACTCGCGCCAGTCCGTGATGTCGCGCTTGTAGGCCACGCCCAGCACCAGGATGCGGGAGCCGCGGATGGGGCGCTCGTCCTCGTTGAGGGCGAAGCCCACGCGGTCGACCACGTAGTCGGGCATGTGGGAGTTGATGTCATCGGCCAGCTCGATGAAGCGCGTGCGGTAGTTCAGCGTGCGCAGCTTCCAGCTCAGGTAGTGCGGGTCGATGGGGATGCAGTGCCCGCCCAGGCCGGGGCCCGGGTAGAACGGCATGAAGCCGAAGGGCTTGGTGGCCGCCGCCTCGATGATCTCCCAGACGTCGAGGCCGAGCTTGTTGGCGATGATGGCCACCTCGTTGACGAGGCCGATGTTCACCGCCCGGAAGGTGTTCTCCAGCAGCTTGACCATCTCGGCGGCGGTGGGGCTCTTCACCGCCACCACGCGGTCGACGATGGCGCCGTAGAGGGCCGCCGCCGCCGCGGTGCACGCCGGGGTCATGCCGCCGATGATCTTCGGCGTGTTCTTCACGTGGAACTTCGGGTTGCCCGGATCGATGCGCTCGGGGCTGAAGGCCAGGTGCACGTCCGTGCCCACCGTCAGGCCCGTCGCCTCGAGCTCCGGGGCCACCACCTCGACGGTGGTGCCGGGGTAGGTCGTGCTCTCCAGCACCACCACCTGCCCGGCCCGGAGGAACTGCCGGATCTGCCGCGTCGCCTCGACGATGTACGTCAGGTCGGGATCCCGCGTCTTGCGCAGCGGCGTGGGCACGCAGACGCTGATGGCGTCGCAGCTCGTGAGCTCGGAGAAGTCGCCGGTGGCCCGGAACTTCCCCGCCTGGACGAGGGCGGCCACCTCGGCCGCCGGCACGTCCAGGATGTAGGACTCACCCCGGTTCAGGGCGTCGATCTTGCGGGTGTCGACCTCGAAGCCGACGACGTCGTAGCCGGCCTCGCCGAACGCCGTGGCCAGGGGCAAGCCCACGTAGCCCAGCCCGATGACCCCGACCCGCGCCTTGCGGCTGTTCAACCGATTGAGAAGCTCGCTCATCATCCGCCTCGTCGCGCCCGCGGGCGCGTGCCGTCCATCATCCGCCAGCGCGGACGGACAGTCGACTTTGCAAAGACCCCGCCACCCGGGCGGCAGTCTCACCTCGCGCACCGATTCGCGCCCCACCCCGCTGGTTGTGGCCGACGGCACCGCGGCCCATGATGGGGCCGTGGAGACCGCCGCCCTGACCTCGCTGCTGCGGCGCTGGCTCGCTGGCCAGCCGCCCCCGCAAGTCGCGGACGAGACGACGCTGCTGTCGGCGGCGCGCCGCCACCGACTGGCGGGGACGCTCTACCACATCGGCGCGCCGCTCTGCGAATCGAACGCGACCGAAGTGCGCCGCGCCTGGGCGGACAACCTGGGAGTACACCTGCTCCGGGTGGAGGCCCTGGGCCGCATCTGGCCCGCGGAGGCCCCCCCGCCCCTCGTCTTCAAGGGCGCGGACCTCGCGGAGAACGTCTACGACGACCCGGGCGCCCGGCAGGCGCGCGACCTGGACCTGCTGGTGCCGCCGGCGGCGTGGCCCCGCCTGGCCACCCACCTGGCGGCCCACGCCGATCAGGTGGAGCGGCCGCGCTACGCTCGCCTGCCCGGCGATCCGCCCCTCGCCATCGGCCTGCGGCTCGGGAGCCTGCTGGTCGAGCTGCACGCCCACCCCTGGCCCCCGCACCGGGGCGGCCCGGATGGCTGGTTCTTCTGGGGGCGAGGCCGCCCCGGCCGGCTGGGCGAGGTGCCCGTCCTCTTCCCCACGCCCACCGACCGCCTGCTCCTCTGGCTCGGCAACCAGGCCAAGGGGGCCTTCACGGCCGACCTGGCCGATCTGCTGGATCTCGCTTTGATTCTCAGGGGTTGCGACGACGCTGGCGGCGACGCGGCGCGGGCCGGGCTCGGCCTGCCGTGGGCCGTCGCGCGGCGGCGCCTGGGGGCGTCGGGGCTCGTCGATGGTGACGGCGGCGCGGGCGCCTGGGCCCGCCTCATCGACCGGCTGCTGCCGCCCGCGACGGCGGCCCGGGCCGACCAGCCCGCGCTCCGCGCTCACCTGATCAAGGGGATGCTGGCCCCGCCGTCGGCGTGGCCCGGCCTGGCGCTGCGCGCGGCCGCTACAGCCAGGACTCCGGCACGAAGATGATGTCGCCGGGCTCGAGGGTGACGTTGGGCGCGCGGCCCAGGCCGATGTTCTCGAACGGCACCACGAACTTGCGCTCCTCCCCCTCCACCGTCCGGGTGAGGACGATGCCGTTCTTCTCGGCGAGGGGAGTCAGGCCACCGGCCAGCGTCACCGCCTGCACGATGGTCATGTCATCCTCGAACGGGAAGGTGCCCGGCTTGGCCACCATCCCCAGGACGAAGATCTTCTTGGAGTTCGACTCCTTGACCAGCACGCTCACCTGGGGGTCGCGCAGGAAGCCGTCGCGCAGCTTGCCCACCAGGACCTCGGCCAGCTTGCCGGGCGTCATGCCCTCGGCGTTCACCTCGCCCACCATCGGGAAGCGGAAGGTGCCGTCGGAGGAGAGCCGGTACAGGCCGGACAGCTCCTTCTCCTGGTAGACGCGGATCTCGACGACGTCGCCCGGGCCGAGGGCCGCCCCGGCCTGGACCTTCGTGAGATCGGGCATGGGGGGCATGACGCCAACGCCCGCGCGCGGCCCGCAGCCGACCAGCAGAGCGCCGGCTACGATCAGCAGCCAGCCGCGCGGGCATCCCGGGCGGGCGCCGCGGGGGTGGGGCTGTCGGGGGCTCAAGGCGGCTCAGTACTCGGCGGTCAGCTTCAGCAGGACGAGCTGCCGGGAGTAGTCCGCGTGGTCCTGCAGGTCGGGGTTCGCCTCGCCGGGGGGCGAGCGATACTCGGTCGTGTTGTTCTCGAGCTGCCACTCCAGGCCGGCCGAGAGCCACTCGCGCACGCTGTAGCTGGCGTGGGCCTGGGCGCGCAGCACGGGATCCTCGCGGCCGATGCCGCCCGGCGCGCCGTTGGGGTCGTACTTGATGAAGTCGTAGCCCACGCGCCCCCCCACCTCGAAGCGGCTGAGGAAGTGCAGGTCGAGGCGGGCGAAGACCTCGTCGAGGCGGTAGAAGTTCGAAAAGCTGCTGTCGCTGGCGTCGTGGCGGTAGCCCACGCCCACGCTGAGGGTCGGCTCCACCACGTAGTTCACCTCCAGCCGGCCGACCACCCCGTTGAACGAGTTGCCGACGACGTTGAAGGTGTTGAGGTAGCCGGCCATGGCCACCACCGAGATGCGCTGCGTCAGCAGGCCGCGCAGGCCCGCCTCCAGCCGGAACGGCCGGGAGTCACGGTCGGCCGAGAGGACGAAGCCGCCATCGGCGGTCAGGCGCTCCTGGGGCCGGGCGTAGTCGATGACGCCGTACTGCATGTCGACGACGAAGGACGTCTTGGGGAGCCACCGCCACAGGGTGAGCAGGCGGGCCTCATGGGCGTTCTTCTCGGCGCGGCCGGAGCCAGCCTCCGTCTCCTCCAGGAAGTCGACGACGCGGTATCGGTAGCCCAGGCGCAGCTCCAGCGCGCGGCCACCCGGCCGGAAGCGCAGATCCGCCCCCGCCGCGTTGTCGAGCTTCTCGAAGCCCACCGCCGTCGTCTCGAAGGACGGGCGCTCCGAGTAGCGCAGGTTCTCGTGCAGCTCGAGGGTGACGGACGACTGGGGCAGCAGCGCCAGCATGGCGCGGCCGCTGGCCGACGCCAGGCCGTTGCGGGCCTCCACCACGCGGTCGTCGATGCGGCCGTCCGGATCATCGAGGCTGGTCAGGTGCCGGTACAGGAAGCGCCCCGCCAGCTCGAAGCCGATGTTGCTGGCGTTGCGGTTCTCCAGCGTCAGCCCGCCCCCGACCTGCAGCACCGTCGCCGCGTTGGGCGGCGAGCGCCCCTCCGTCGTGGAGTCGTAGAAGACGTTGTTGTCGTAGCCCCCCTCCAGCGAGACGCTGGGGTGGATCTCGACGGCCCCCGCGCGCACACCGGGCCCGCGATCCTCCGCCGCCGCCACGCCGGGCAGCAGGGCGACCGCGAGGAGCCCCAGGAGGAGCCCACGACCTTGCATCGAACGCTTCAAGTCGCCGCGCCCCCTATTCGCTGCCCGAGACGGGCTCGGGGCGCTCGGTGGCGACGGGAGGGAGGGTCTCAGGAGGCTCCTCGGTGGGATCATCCGAGCGGATGTTGGGGTCGATGTAGGTGTCGACCACCGTCTCGCCCGTGTACTGGCTGGCCTCACCCACGCACCCCTCGACCTCGACCCGGAAGTTCTCCACCCGAATACCGGCGATGGAGATCTTGGTGAACTCGTGGTTCACCAGCTCCTCATCCTCCTGGCGGGCGGCCTCCTTCAGGTTGGCCTGCGCCTCTTCGGAGATCTTGAGGAGGCCCTTGATAGCCGAGAGCTTGTCGTTGACGCAATTGACCTGGAGGATGTCTTTGCGTTCCCGGGCGCTCTTGAGGCGCTCCAGCGCCTGCTTGAGCGTGCCCTTCATCTTGTCGATTTCCTGGCCGGACCGCTCGAGCTTGGCCGGCGTCGGCAGGCGCTCCGCGCTGCGGTAGGTCGGCTCCTGCGCGCCGGCTGCGCCGACGAACGCCAGGAACCCAACACCGACCACCAGCCGTCGCATCGCCAACCCTCCTCGCGGACTCGCCGCTCCTCATGGACCCCGGTGGGCCCGTCCAGCACTCAGAGAAATGCCAGGACGCGTGATTATGTCGCGAGGTGGCCCACGGAATCCAGCCGGTAAGAGGAAAGTGCTGTTCGCTCAGCTCGAAGGGGCGAACACGAAGGGGAACGCGACGGTGACGGAGCCGCCGTCGGGCTTGTCGAAGCGGAAGCGCTGCACCGCGTTGGCGATGCACTTGCCCACGAGGGGATCGGAGAGGGTGTCCTCGACGACCTTGACCGACGAGACGCGGCCGCTCTGCTCGATGGTGAACTGGATGCGCACCTTGCCCGCCAGCTTGCTGTTGTGGCGCAGCTGCTTCTCGTAGCAGCTCTTGATGGCGCTCTTGCGGCGCCCCACCACGCTGGCGATGGAGGCCGGCGACAGCACGCCGGTGCCCACCACGTCGTCATCGCGCAGGCGCTTGAGCTCGACCGAGCCCTTCACCGCCACCTCGCGCTTGGCGCCCGTCTCGACCGGCCCGGTGTCCTTGGCGCGCAGGGCGTCGTTGTCGATGCCGGCCACCCGGCCGGTGCCCGACAGCCCCGCCATCCGCCGATCGCGCACCTGGTCCTCGGAGTCGGCCACCTGGAGGCCCGAGGCCCCGTCGAAGGCCTCGGCCATCTTCAGGTCGATGGCGCCGCTCTTGAGGGTGTCGACGATGCTCCCCTCACCGTCACCGCCGTTGGTGCCGATGAACTTGAGGATCGTGTTGTTGCGCACCCGGGCGACCCGCGCCTTCTCGACCTTCTTGGCGACCTCCTCGGGGCTGCGCTCGACGGCCTTCTTCGGCTCGACCTTCTCGACCTTCTCTTCGACCTTGTCGGGGTCCTTCTCCTCGTCCTTCTTCTCGTCGCTGACCTCTTCCTTCTTCACCTCGGGCGGCTTCACGTCCGCCTCGAGCATGCGCACGAAGCGGTCGGGCAGGGCGTCGATGCCCCGCGGCGGCTCGGGGTAGTCCCGGGTCACGATGAAGGCGATGGAGAAGACCTGCACCACGAAGCTGGCGAGCACCGTGGTGACGAAGGGCCAGTCGAGGGACCGCACCAGGCCACCGCGCACGGCGGCCGGGAGTTGCAGCCGGGAGGGCGGCGGCGGGGGGGTGACGAACTGGAAGAGGAACGTCACGTCCCCGACGACCACGCGGCCGCGGTGACCCTCGCTGAGGGCCATGGACAGCTGGCCGTCGCCGGTGCCGGACGGGCGCGCCAGGCCCTTGCCGCGCAGGGCGTCGAAGTCGAGGGGCTGGTCGTCGACGGCCACCTTCCCCGACATGCCGGGCCGGATGTTGAGGTGGTACTGGCCGCCCTTCAGCTCGAAGAGGGCGAACTGGCGCGGCAGCGACGACGACGGCACCGAGAAGGTGTTGCCAGAGGCCTGGCCGATGGTCACCGAGTGGCGCTTGCGCAGCAGCCGCTCCTCGATGAACTCGTTGTTCTGGATGATCCCCACCCGGAGGATCTTCGGGTTCCCGGCCTGGGCCATGCGGAGCGTCCTTTCGCGAGGTCTCCCTGCGGCGCTGCCCACCCCCCCGGCCATCGGGGAGGCGTTGAACGCTACGACACTCTCCAGGGCTTCCAGGTTCCCACGAGGAGTCGCCTTGTTAGCCTAGCGAGGGTGCCGTCGCGTTTCAACGTTCTGTTCGGGAAGGGGATCTGCCTTTTTTCGTGCCCGGCAGGCCAGGGGCCTGGGCGGCCATCCCCTGCCGTCACGCCCGCCCCCGCCGCAGCAGCGGGGGGCGGTGCGCACCCGTCAGCCGCCGCGCTGGGCGCCCTTGACGACGGCGAACTTGAACTTCTGAAACTCGGCCTGACCGGCCGTGTAGAGGACCTCGGTCACCAGGCGGTAGGGGGTCTCCTCGTGAGCGATCACGGTGAGCACGCCCTCGAACTTGGAGCCGATGCGCATGGCGATGTCCTGCTGGGTCTGGGCCGCCTCGGTCAGCGCGTCGAACAGGGGCTGGATCTGGAGGCTCGCCTCGTCCCCACCCTTGAACGCCTTGTCGACCGTGCCGTCCTTGACCGCCACCACGACCTTGTCGTTGACGAGGATGCCCTTGGCCGTCACGGTCACCGCCGCGCTGGCCTTCGGGTTGATGTCCGTCGTCGACGCCGGCAGCTTCAGATCCTCGCTCGTGTCGATCCGCAGGGGGTCGACCGAGTAGTTCATGAGCAAGAACACGAGGATGATGGTCATGGCGTCCATCAGCGAGTTGATGGTCACCGTGGCCTCGGAGTCGGGGAGGCGACGTGCCTTCCGCTCCGCGCGCTGCGCCTGGTGCTGGCGAGCCAGCCAGTCGTTGATGACCTCTTCGCGGGACTTCCGGGTATCGTCGCTCATCTGAAAGCCCCCCTACTGCGCGACCGCGAAGACGACGTCGGGCCAGAGCAGCACGACCGTGTTGTTCTCGTACTTCTGCCCGGCGTTCTTGAACGCGTCCAGGTCGTTGTACGAGTCCTGCTCGAGCTGCACCCGGAGGGAGTCCATCACGGAGATGAGGTGCTTGAACGGGATGTTCGCCTCGGCCGTGAGGTTGACGATCGACTCCTCGGGGAACTTGGCCTTGATGGCCGTCATCTTGTTGTACAGCTCGACGTAGTCGTACGCGTCGCCCTTCTTGGGCAGGAACGGACCCGCGGCCGGGGCCGCGCTCGGGTCCGCACCCTCAGCCGGCACCTCGGGCGCGAGCCCGAGGACCTGGTTGAGGTCCGCGCCGGTGGCCGAGAGCCGGAAGCCATCCGCCCCGACGGCGACCGTCAGGTTGAGCGGCTTCTCGGCATCGTCCTCCGGGGCGGCCGCGCCCTGGCCGAACTTCGGCGCGTTCACGTTGACGACGCCGACCTTCACCAGAGCCGTACCGAGGAGCACCATGGGGATGAGGCACACGACGAGGTTCATGATCGGGACCAGGTTGAGGTCCTCGATCTTGTCGTCGATGCCTTTCTTCTTCCTGCGGGCCATCTCCGACCTCTCCAAAGTCGCCCGCCCTCAAGTGGGCGGGCCGTGACGACTCAGACAGCGGGAAGGGTCAGCGGTTCTCGCCGGCGCTGCCGTGGAGCCGGGAGATGAGGAGGTTCTCCAGCTTGACGGAGTACTGGTCGATCTCGTCGATGATCTTCTTCGTCACGGAGGCGAGGAAGACCTGAGCCGCCAGGCACGGGATGGCGACGATGAGGCCGAACGCGGTGGTGTTCATCGCGATCGAAATACCGTTCGCCAGCATGGCCTGCCGCTTGTCCGGCGGAATGGCCGGGTCCGAGAGAGCCTCGAACGCCTGGATCAGACCGAGGATGGTGCCGAGCAGCCCGAGCAGGGTGGCGATGTTCGCGACCTGCTGGAGGACCGTCGTGCGCTTCGTCACCATGGGGACGACCTCGAGCGTGGCCTCCTCAACGGCGTTCTGGATCTCGTCGGGGCCCTTGTTGGCGCGGGTCAGACCGGCCTTGATCACCTTGGGCAGCGCCGCCGAGGGGGCCGCGTTGCAGAGCTTGATCGCACGGTCGATGTTGTTGGCCATCACCAGCTTCTGGATCTGGGCCATGAACGCCGACGCGTTGATGTTGTACTTGAAGTACAGAAAGATGAATCGCTCGATGATCACCCCGAGGCCGATGATGCTCATGGCAAGGATGGGGTGCATCCATGCACCACCATCGGAGTAGAACTTCGCAACCTCGTCCATCCGACGTTTCCTCCTGAGGGTGATGATTGACGATCCCGATCGTCGTCAGCCGCCCCGCAAATGGCTCTACCCGTTGCGCTGGGAACCTTCCAGGCGCCCGGGGTCAATGTTGTGGCCTTGTTGGCTGAGAACGTACAACAATCCTGAGAACTCCGGAGGGTCAGCCGGACCCCCCGTTTTGGCCCGCTTGCTATATCACCGTCCTGAAACAGGGGTCCACTCTTTTTCGGAACGGGGAAGGATTTTGCACTGCTGGCCTCGTCCAAACCGCCTGGCGATTCCGCTCAGAACGGATCCTTTTCGACACTTTTCAGGATGAGCGGGATGAAGCTCTTGCGGGGCTCCAGCCCCTTGAAGTTCAGCTCGCTGCGCTGAAGGATGTAGAACGCCTCGGGCTTCTGCACAACCCCCTCGACCTTCAGCGCCTCGATCTGCACGACGCCCTGCTTCTTGCGGGCGGTGCGGTCAGGCGCAGGCTGGGCGACGGCGCCGCCCGCGGTGAGCAGGGCGGCGATGATCAGGGCGCGCTTCATTGCTCTTCCTCCTCCTCCTCGGCCGGGGCGGCCGGGGCCTCGCCGTCGGAGGCCGGGGCCGCGTCGGGCGCCTTGGGGGTCCGGCGCGCCTGCGCGGCGCGCTTCTCTTCGACCTCGATGCGCTTCTTCGCCTCCGCGATGTACTGCTCGACGGGGTCATCCGCCCGGGCCTGGCCACGCAGCTGCTTGTAGCGCTCGAAGTAGGTGACCGCCTTCTCGAGGCGGCGCTTGGGCTCGATCTCGGGGATGTCGCCGTCGAGGTACAGGATGCCCAGGTTGAAGTAGGCCTCCGGCGAGTCGGGCTGCATCTTGAGCGCCCGCAGGAAGGCCTTCACGGCGTCGGTGTAGCGCTGCTGGCCACGCAGGGCGTTGCCCAGGTTGATCTGGGCCGCCAGCATCTCGGGCGCGCGCTCCAGCGCCTTCTGGAAGTGGTCCCCTGCCCCCTCGTAGTCGCCCGCCGCGTGGTAGATGAGGCCGAGGTTGTTATGGGCCTCGGCGCTGCCGCCGCCGGGCAGGCCGACGGCCTCCTCCAGCGCCAGCCGGGCCTTGATGCTCTCGCCCAGGGCCTCATGGGCCAGCGCCGCCCGCGTCATGATCTCGGGGTTGCGGGGGTCGAGGGCCTTCGCGTTCTCCAGGATGGCCACCGACAGCTCGTACTTGCCCTGCTGGTGGTAGGCCGCCGCCAGGTTGATCATCGCGGCGACGTTCTTCTCGTCCTCCCGCAGGATGACCTTCGTGTCCTGGATGACGGCGTCCGTCTGGCCGGGCGTGAAGAGGCGGACCCGGTTCGCGGCGTTGCGCAGCGCGAGGCTGGCGGGCTTGCGCGCGAGGGCCTGGCGCGTGTAGGCGGCGGCGTCGCTGGCCTTGCCCGTGCGCAGCAGCAGGTTGGCGATGGCGGTGACCGCGGGCTCGAACTCGGGGTTCACGTCGAGGGCCTGCTCATAGCGGCGGCGCGCCTCGGCGTCATCCCCCTGGCGCTCGGCGATAACCCCCTGGTTGTAGGGGGCCTCGGCCAGGGCCTCGTCCGCCGACAGGGCCTCGCCGTACAGCTCGATGGCCCGGGGCAGCTCGCCCCGGCTGGCGGCCTGGCGGGCCTCCAGCAGCTTCGCGCGGCCCTCGATTTGGGCGGGCGTGAGGGGCGGCGGCTCCTCGGCGGCCGGCGCCTCGCCGTCGCCCTCGCTGGCCGGGGCCTCGGCCTCGGGCGCAGGCGCCGCGCTGATCGGGGCCTCCACCGGCGGCGCGTCGGGGCGGGGGGCCGTCGGGCCACAGCCCACGGCGAGCAGAGCGGCGAGCGCGGCGCGTCCAGCCTTCATTCCCCGCCCTCCTCTTCCTCGATCTCCTCGTCGGCCTCGTCGGCGGCGGTCTCGTCGTCGGCCGGGGCCTCGGGCTCGTCGGCCCCGCCCTCGTCCTCGGTGCCGGCCGGCAGCAGCAGGCGCGGGGGCGTCAGGAGCTGCTCCACCCGCATGCGCCGCTCCTCCTTGAAGAGCGGGTACTCGCTGGGCTTGTACTTGTTGAGCGAGGCGACGATGCGCTTGGTCCACTCGTTGGTGATGCGGAACTCGCGCGCCTTCTGGAACGCCGTCTCGTAGCGGCGGACAGCCTCGTCCTCGAGGGGCACCGCGACGTCCTCGAGCTGGGTGCGGTACAGGTCCTCGTCGTCGGCCGACAGGCCCTCGGGCACCGGCGCCTCGTACAGCCGCTCGGCGAAGAGCTGGTAGATGTGGCCCAGGCGGAAGAAGGCCGCGAGCGTCCAGTCGAGGGACTTGTACTGCAGCACGTCGCCGTAGCGGCGGCTGAGGTCCTTCACCTGGGTCTGCATCTGCTGGATGACCTTGCCCTGCTGGCGCAGCGAGCCCTTGAGGCGCTGGGCGGCGTAGGCCTCGAAGACCTGCTCGACGATGCGGAACTGGGCCTCGGCCGGGTAGCGCGACTCGTAGGTGCCCGGCGCCATGCCGCGGCGGTTGAACTCGTCGATGACCTGCGTCCACGCCTTGCGGGCCGCCGCCGGGCTGCCCTGCTTCGCCGTCACCTCGGCCGTCTTGGCCAGCCCCTCGATGACCTGGGCGTTGTAGCGTGGGTCGCTGCCGAAGCGGCGGTTGAAGTCCTGGTAGATGCGGAGCTGGCTGCGCGTGTCGCCGAGCTTCTCGTAGACGCGGGCCGCCCGGAAGAACGTCGGCGGGGTGTCCTCCTGCCCCGGGAAGAGGTCGGCGTAGCGCTCGTACGCCTTGGCCGCCTCCCGGTACTGCTGCGTCTGCTCCAGCAGCACGGCCGCCGAGAAGAGCGAGGAGGACCGGTTGTCCGAGGTGGGGTAGCGATCCACCAGCCGCAGGTGGCTCTGGATGGCCTTGTCGTAGTTGTAGAAGCGCTCCGAGTTGATGCCCACGCGGTAGAGGGCGTTCTCGGCGAACGGGCTGTCGGGCTTCTCGGTGTAGAGGCGCTCGTAGGCCTTCGTGGCCGACTCGAAGCGCCGCGTCGACTCGTACGCCACCGCCAGGTTGTTGATGGCGGCGTCGACCGTCTTCTTGTCGGGGTGCTTCTTGATCAGCTCTTCGTACTTGGCCGCCGCCTCATCGAACTTCTTGGCGCGGAAGAGCAGCGAGGCCTGCATGAACTCGGCGCTCACGCCGATCTCGCCGAGGGAGGAGGCCACGTCGCCCTTCAGGTTGGCGCTCTGGACGAACTGGGCCCACTCGGCCATCTTCGCCAGGTCGTTCTCCAGGCGGAACGTCTCCATCACCTTGCCCGCCGCGAAGCCCGCCACCTTGGTGTTTGGGTGCTGCGCGATGAGCTTCTGGAACCACTTCCGGGCCTCGTCGAAGTTGCGGTAGTCGAACCATACCTCGCCGACCTTGTAGAGGATGCGGGCCTGGCGCTCGGGGTCCTCGGCGTTCTTGAGCTGCTTCTCGACGTACTTCGTGCGGGCCTCGACCAGCTTCTCCACCGGCTCCGGCAGATCCTCCGGCTCGATCTCGACCCGCTCGGTGCCCTCGATCTCGCCGTCGCCCTTGGGGGGCTCGGGCACGGCGGCGTCCTCGACGAGGGAGGGCCGCGCGGTCAGCTTGTTCTCGGCGATGAGCTGCCGGATCTGGTTCTCGCGGGCGAGGATGGAGGAGAAGGCCGCCACCTCGGTGTACTTGCCCGAGCGCTTGTCGTCGCGGACCTTGCCGTACTGATCGGCCGCCGCCGGGAAGTTGAACGAGTAGTACAGGCACTCCGCGAGGAAGAACCCGAGATCATAGGAGTTTTCGGACTTCGGGTACTGATCGAGGTAGTCGCGGTAGGCCTCGGCGGCCAGCGCGTACTCCTCGACGGCCTTGCGCTCGGCCCCGCCATCCCCCGCCGCGGCCTTCGCCTTGAGCTGCTGCGCGCGCGAGTGGTGGTACTGCGCGGCCTGGATGAGCGACTCCTCCAGGAGCTCGCGCGCCGCGTCGAGCGCCTTGGGGTTGTCCTGGTTGGCGGCGTACCACTCCGAGTCGGGCCCGTAGGCGCGGCCCAGGCGATCGCGCTCCTTGAAGGCGTCGTCGAGCTGCTGCTGGCGCTCCAGCGACAAGATGAGCTTGGCGTGCAGCTCCGGGTTCTCGGGGTCGAGAGGGAACTGCTCCAGGAGCTGCCGCATGGTGGCGACGGCTTCGGGGTAGCGGGCCTCGACGTGGAAGCGATCGGCCAGGGCCCGCAGGATCTCCACGTCGTAGGGCTTGTCGCCCTTCACGTACCGCCGTACGCGCAGGATGCCGCCGTCGACGTCGGGCACGCCGTCCGCGTCCCAGTCCTCATCGGAGATGGAGATGGCCAGGTACTCGATGGCCTCGCTGCGCAGCTCCGAGCCGGCCTCGCCCGTCTTCTCGGCGCGCGCGTCGCTGAACTCGACGAGCTGCCGGAACCGCGCGATGGCGTCCTCGTAGTGGTCGGCCAGGTAGTGCGTCCAGCCGAGCTTGTAGAGGGCCTTGTCGAAGTAGGCGCTGTCGGGGAAGTCGAGCACCCGGGCGTAGGCGTTGATGGCCTCGTCCAGGCTGTTGCGATCGAAGTGGTACTCGCCGATGCGGGTCCACGTCTCGGGCACGAACCGGCTCTTCGGGAAGTCGCGCACCAGGATCTGGAATTGCGCCAGGGCCTCCTCGGGCTTGCCCATCTCGAGCAGGCAGTAGCCGCGCAGGTAGTAGGCGCCATCGATGTTGCGGTACTTCGGCCACCGGTTGATGAGCTCGGTGAAGAGCTCGATGGTGCGGCTGTAGTCCTGCTTCGGCTCCTCCGGCTCGACCTCGGACTTGCCGGCGTCGAAGGCGGCGATCTCGGCGTCGTAGGTGTCCAGGGCCGTCACGTACGCGTCGTTGGAGCGCTCGAAGTGCAGCTCCGCCAGCCGGAACATGGCGTCAGGCGTGTAGCGCGGGTTGTCCGGGTAGCGGGCGACGAACTCCTCGAAGCGCGCGATGGCGTCGAGCCGCCGGCGGCGCTCCTCCACCTGCAGGTCGTCCACGACGCGGGTGTAGCGGCGCTTCACCTCGCGCTTGCGGCGCTCGTACTGGTGCTGCAGGACGCGGTCGGTGTCGGCGCGGAACTCGGCGGCCTGCTCGGCGAAGGCGTCGATCTCGGCGGCGATCTCGCGGACGGCCAGGCCTAGCTCGTCGGGGGCGTCGCTGGTCGGGGCCGCGGCGCTCTCGGGGGCGGCGGCGTCAGCGGCGCTCTCGGGGGCCGCGGCGCTCTCCGGGGCGGCGCCCTCGGGTGCGGCGCTTTCCGGGGCGGCGCTCGCGGGGGCCGCATCGCTCGGAGGCGCGGCCGCCTCCGGCGGAGCGGCCTGGGCCAACGAGGCGACGAGCAGGAGGCCAGCGGCCAGCCGGCGGGCGTCACTCACCGCGCACCTCCCGCCAGGTCTGGTCCAGGGCCTTCAGGTCGTCGGCCTGCCGGCTCAAGAGCCGCGAGATCTGGTCGGATTTGTCCTGCTTCTGCTTCCACGCCACGTCCACGAGCCCGACGTCCGCCTCGAGCACCAGGCCGTCGATGCGGCCGAGCACATGCAGGAAGCTGCGCGCCGCGATGGCGCCGCCGAGGGTCTCCGTCTGGGCCTGGTAGTCGCCCAGATCCCGCTGATACTCCGCGATGTTGGCGGCCTCCCGGGCGAGCTGGGCGGTGTAGTCGCCGGCCTTGCGATCCACATGGGAGCGGGCGCGCCGGTGGAACCGGCCGACCCGGGTGTCGACGTCGCGGGCCGCGCTGAAGAGGTCCATGGGCAGCGAGACGCCCCGGGCCCGCAGCCAGTCGAGCTCGGCCTCGAGGGCCGCGAGGTAGTCGAGCCGCACCCGGTCGTCGCGGGCGCTGGCCTCGTCGCCGATGCCAATCTGGATGCGCTCCAGGCTGAGCGCGTCGGCCAGGGCGCGCAGCTCGGTGCGCAGCTCCCGGGCCTGGGCCAGCTCGATCTCCACCTGGGCCAGGACGCGCTTGTCGCCGGGGCGGCCCCCTTCGACCCGCGTCTGGTCCTCGATGTAGCGGTCGATGGCCACGAGCTGGGCTTCGAGGCCACGGATGGCCACGTCGAGCTTGAAGAGCTCGGTGTCCAGCCGCCGCAGCTCGTCATCCACGCGGGCCTCGCGCGACATCACCGCCACCGCCGAGGTGGGGACGCGCTCGAAGCGCTCGGCGGCCTCCTGGCGGGCCTTGCGCAGCGCCTTGTACTCCCGCGGCTGCTCCGAGAGCTCCGCGGCGACGGCGTCGAGCACCTGGGCGCGCACCTGGAGCATCCGGCTGCGCAGCTCCGAGGCCTTGAGCCAGCCCTGCGCGAGCTGGGGGAAGACCTCGACGCGGTTGCGGCCCGCCAGCGCGACCTCGAGCCGCCGGATCGTCCGCTCCATCTCCTCGACGTCGCGGCGCTGGGCGCCGAGATCGGCCACCAGCAACAGCGCGCGATCGGCCTCCGCGTCGGAGCCCGCGAACTCGGCGGCCCGGGCCGGCAGGAACGAGGTGAGGTCGAAGTCGGCGATGCCGCGGCCGATGACCTTGTTGAAGTGGCTCACCAGGTCGCCCTCGTTGCGCCGGATGACCGTCTTCATCTCGGCCTGCATGGGCTCGAACTCGAAGAGGACCTCCTGGAACGCCTGGGTGGCCTGCTCGTGGCGGCCGAGCATCAGCAGCAGCTTGCCCTGCAGGAGGCGGGCGTCGGGGCCCTTGATGACGTCGGGCTGGGCGATGAGCTGGATCTCGAGCTTGCGCAGGGCCTTCTCGAACTCGCCCTGCTTGATGGAGATCCAGACGCTCTCGTAGAGGGCGTCGTCGAAGGCGGCCGACTCGCGGGGCACCGCGGCGTAGGCGGCCACGGCCTCGGGGAACTGCCCGCGCTCGTAGTGGATGCGGCCCACGGCCAGGCGCGCCTCGTCCACGGCGCCCTTCTGGGCGTCGTCGAGGCCGCCGGCGGCGTCACCGCGGGCGATGATGGCGTTGAAGGTGGCCAGGGCGTCGTCGTAGCGACGCTCCTTCACCTGCACGACGCCCAGGTGGTAGCGGGCGCGGTACCACTCGGCGTGCTCGGCGGGCACCCGGCTGAAGGCCTCGGTGGCCTCGGCCAGGGCGCCGCGGCGGTAGTGGAACTTGCCGACCGCGTAGAGCAGGGCCGGATCGGGCTCGCCCCCAAGCATCGCCTGGGCCTGCCGCAGCCGCGCCAGCGCGGCGTCCTCATCGCGGGTGGCGACGGCGATCTCGAGCAGCCGCCCGAGGGCGCGCTGCTTCTGGTCGCGGGTGCCCGCCTCGAGCACCTGGTCGAAGCGATGCGTCGCCGCCCGGAAGTTGCGCAGGTGGAAGAGCGAGTCGGCCAGGTAGAAGAGCGCGTCGCGGTAGCCCGGGTGCTGCTTCGCCGCCGCGCCCTCCACCACGTCGTCGAGGACCATCGAGGCGCGCTCGTAGTCCCGGGTGAGGTAGAAGAGCTGGCCGTCGCTGATGCGGGCCGTCACGTCGTGGTGGTGCTCGAGATCGGCGGCCGCGAGGTAGCGCTGCTCCAGCTCGTCGAGGGCGGTCCGCGCCGCCTGCAGCGCGGTGCGCTGGGGGGCGAAGTCATCGGCCCGGGCCGCGGGCACGCCCGCCAGCCACAGCCCCGCCGTGATCGCGAGACGTCGCACGGTCGCCACGGCGCCTCAGCGCTCTGCGTCGGGCGCGTCGACGCGCTCGCCGTCGGGCGCCGCTGCGGTCCGCACGTCCGACAGGCGATCCTCGAACCGGATGTCGGGCCGGTCCTTGAGGTCGGTGGTGATGCCGCCCTTCTCGTAGCCGATGGCCTTCACCTCGACGAGCTTGCCCTCGTCCGCCCGGAAGGTGTGGGAGGAGCGCAGGTTGAACACGTAGCCCTTGAGGTACGAGAAGATGCCGAAGCCGTTGCCCCGGTAGGTCATGACCACCGAGAGCGTGTGGTTGCCGGGCACGATGGGGCCGTTGAGGATCTCGATCTCCTCCTTGCCGTCGAGGTCGCCGTCCTGGTCGACCAGCGAGCGGATGGGCGTGCCGTCGAGGCTGTAGCTGACCTTCTCCAGCCGGAAGCTGGAGCCCATCTCGTTGCGGTGGAGGATCTGGGCCTCGGCGCCGGCGATGCTCGACGCCAGCACGCTCTCCTTGAGGATGGCGAGCCGCGTCTTGGAGCGGAAGATGCGCTCCTTGAGCTCGTTGACCCGAGTCTCGAGCTCCGTGATCTTGAGCTTGTACGCTTGATCGCCGGTCAGCCCGTCGGCCTCGCCGGCGGGGGCTTCGGCGGCTTCGGCCGCCTCGTCCCCCGGCGCAGCTTCCTCGACGGCCTCCGCCTCGACGTCGGCCTCTTCGGCATCACCCCCGTCCGGGGCCGCCAGGGCCGCGGACGCGAGCAGGAGGAGGAACGGGAGCAGCACTGAGGAACGACGCATCGACAGGCACCGCCGAGCACGAAACGATGTGGGGGCCTAACATAGCGAGCCCGGGGCTGTCAATTCCCCCAATTCGCCCACTCTGTAGAAAAACCCTTCGATTTCGCTGGGTTGGAGACGTTTTCGCCGTCCAGTCGCTGCCTCAGCTCCACCGCCCGATGGCGTTGAGGTGCCGCGAGATGCGGGTCAGGAGGGCGTCCAGGCCGGCGCCGGTGACGGCGGAGATCTCGAAGAGCTCCACGTCGGCCGGCAGCGACGCCCGCAGCGGGTCGGCCCACTCGGGCACGTCGGGGCGGTCACACTGCGAGAGCAGGACGAACCAGGGCCGCTCCAGCAGCGTGTCGTCGTAGCGCTCGAGCTCGGCGCGCAGCGTCCGCAGATCCTGGACGGGATCGCGGCCCTCGCCGTAGTCCACCGTCACCAGGAACAAGAACAGCGCCGTGCGCTCGATGTGGCGCAGGAACTGGAAGCCCAGCCCCGCCCCCTCGGCCGCCCCCTCGATGATGCCCGGGATGTCGGCCACCACGTAGCTGCGGCCGTCGTCCACGCGCACCACGCCCAGGTTGGGCTCCAGCGTGGTGAACGGGTAGTCCGCCACCTTCGGCCGGGCGCGGCTGATGCGGCTGATGAGGGTGGACTTGCCCGCGTTGGGGAAGCCGACCAGGCCCACGTCCGCCAGCAGCTTGAGGACGAGGCGCAGGTCGCGCTCCTCCCCCTCCTCGCCGGGCTGGGCGTACTGCGGGCTGCGGCGCGAGGGCGTCGCGAAGTTCGCGTTGCCCTTCCCGCCCCGGCCCCCGCGCAGCAGGATGGCCTGCTCGCCGGGCGTGGTCAGATCGGCCAGCAGCTCGTCCGTCTCGGCGTCGAAGATCTCGGTGCCAGCGGGCACCCGCACGATCAGGTCTTCGCCCTTGGCCCCGCTGCAGTCGGACGGCCCACCGGGCTCGCCGTTGCCGGCCCGCAAGTGGCGCCGATAGCGCAGATCGAGGAGCGTCGCGAGGGACGAGTCGGCCTCGAAGACCACGTCGCCGCCCTTGCCGCCGTTGCCACCATCGGGGCCACCGCGGGGGACGTACTTCTCCCGCCGGAAGCTGACGCAGCCGGCCCCGCCGTCGCCGGAGCGGGCGGAGACCTGGGCCTCATCGATGAACTGGTAGCCGCGAGCGGACACGGGCGTCCTCGGCCGCCGTCGGGCGGCGCGCGCGAAAGGAGATCAGTGGAAGAGGATCAGTAGACGGCGACGCGCTTGCGGCCCTGGCCGAAGTTCTCGAACTTCACGGTGCCGTCCTTCAGGGCGAACAGCGTGTAGTCGCGCCCGAGGCCGACATTGCTGCCGGGGTGGATGCGGGTGCCGCACTGGCGAACCAGGATGCTGCCGGCCGTGACGACCTGCCCGTCGAAGCGCTTGACGCCGCGGCGCTGCGCGTTCGAGTCGCGCCCGTTGCGGGTAGAGCCCTGTCCCTTTTTGTGAGCCATCTCGCCGCCCTCCTCAGGCCTTGATGCCAGTCACCTTGAGCTCGGTAAAGCTCTGGCGGTGACCCTGCTTGCGGGTGTAGCCCTTACGGCGCCGCTTCTTGAAGACGAGGATCTTGCGGGCGCGATCCTGAAGCAGGATGCGGGCCTCGACCCGGGCGCCCTCGATCGTCGGGGTGCCAATGCGGGTCTCTCCGTCGCCACCGAGCAGGAGGACGTCGTCGAGGGTCAGAGTATCGCCGGCGGCGCCGGGCAGCTTCTCCACGCGCAGGGTCTGACCCTCAGCGACGCGGTACTGCTTTCCGCCGGTTCGGATGATCGCGTACATGAAGTCCGCCTCGGTTTCGGTTGGAGCGGTACGGGCCGCGCACACTACCGACGGCCGACCGCAAAGTCAATCATGATCCTGCAGGGGATCGTCGTCCGTCGTCGGCGGCCGCCACATGGGCCGCCAGGCCCTCGGCGAAGGGCGGCCGGATGACCCCGTGCTCGGTGATCAGGGCGGTCACCAGGCGGGCGGGCGTCACGTCGAAGGCCGGGTTCTCCACCGGGACGCCGACGGGCACGAGGCGGCGGTCCCCCACATGCGTCACCTCGAGCGGCGTGCGCTGCTCGATGGGGATGCCCGCGCCGGTCGGCGTCTCCAGGTCGATGGTGCTGGTGGGGCCGGCCACATAGAACGGGATGCCATGGGCGTGGGCCAGCACGGCGACGGTGTAGGTGCCGATCTTGTTGGCCACGTCGCCGTTGGCCGCCACCCGGTCGGTGCCGACGATGACCGCGTCGATGCGGCCCTGCTGCATCAGGTGCCCGGCGGCCACATCGGGCAGCACCGTCACCGGCACGCCGTCGCGCTGCAGCTCCCACGCGGTGAGGCGGGCGCCCTGCAGGTAGGGGCGCGTCTCGTCGGCGTACACCCCGGCGATACGGCCCTGGGCGTGCGCCGTGCGGATGACGCCAAGCGCGGTGCCGTGGCCGCCCGTCGCGAGGGCGCCGGCGTTGCAGTGGGTGAGGATGCGGGTGCCCGGCGGCAGCAGCGGCGCGCCATGGGCCCCCATCGCCTCGCACATGGCCCGATCCTCGGCCTGGATGGCCCGCGCCTCGGCGTCGAGGTCACCCCCGGCGGCCCGACAGGCGCGCATGCGGTCCAGCGCCCAGAACAGGTTGACGGCCGTGGGTCGGGTGGCGGCCAGGCCCGCGATCGCGGCCTCCAGATCCACGCCCGCCCGCGCGGCCAGCACCACGCCGTACGCCGCCGTGATGCCGATGGCCGGCGCCCCGCGCACCACCATCTCGCGGATGGCCAGCGCGGCGTCCTCCCAGGTGGCGCAGGTGAAGTAGACCTCCTCGGCGGGCAGGCGGCGCTGGTCGATCAGCGTGATCGCGTCGCCGTCCCAGGCGATGGGCGAGAAGCTCGAGCCGGTCATGGGATCCTCGAACGGGGTCAGCCGCCCCGCAGGCGGGTGATGCGATCTTGCACCATGTTGGTCCGACGCCCGGTGGGGTGGCGCCGCAGGTAGTCCTCGTAGGCGGCCAGGGCGGCGTCCTTGTTGCCGGCCCGCTCCAGCGCCACGGCGAGGCCGTAGCGGGCGTCGGCGTAGCCGGCGTAGCCAGCGAGAGAGCGACGGAAGTAGCTGATCGCGCGGGGATAGTCGCCATCGTCCACGTCGCACCAGCCCAGGCTGGCGAGGGCCTCGGCGTTGCCGGGCTTCACGCTCAGCGCCTCCAGCAGCAGCCGCCGGGCTTCGCCGTTCTTGCCGCGCTCCTGGGCCTTGCGGGCTCGATCCATCAGGCCGTCGAAGCCGCCGGCGCGGGCCACCGGCCGGGGGGCGGGCGCGCCGGTGCGGGGGGCTGCCGAGCGGGGGGCCACGGGGCGGGCCGCCGTCGGAGGCGCGGCCGTCGGCGCGACGCGGGGGCATGCCGTGGGCGGCGCCGCGGTGGCCACGGCCGCGGGGGGCGGCTCGACGGGCTCGACGGGCTCCTCCCCCACCAGCGGTGCCGGGGCCTTCCCGCCCAGCCGGGCCAGCAGCCGGGCCGCCGGCCCGTGCTCCGGGTGGCTGGCGGTCAGCCGCGTCAGCTCGAAGACGGCCTCTTCGGTGCGCCCCGACCGGGCCAGGGCCACCGCGAGCAGGTACCGCGCCCGCGGCCGGTCGAGGGCCGAGGCGGGCAACCGGGCCAGCCGGCTCTGGGCGGCTGCCCAGTCGCCGTTGTGCACGCTCACCGCCGCCCGCACGAGGTTGGCCTCGTCGGAGTCGACACCCGCCGCCTCGACCTTGGCCAGGAACTTGTTGGCCCGCTGGCGGCTGCCCTGGACGCGGTAGAAGTCGGCGTAGCCCAGGGCGACCCCGGGCTCCGTCTCGTCGAGGCGCAGGGCCTCGGCCAGCGAGGCCTCGGCGATCTTGAGGAGCACCGACGGATCGGCCCCCTCGAGCTTGCGGTACTCGGCCCGGGCCATGGCCACGCGCGCCCGGCCCAGGTGGGCCCGGACGGCCAGGCTGCGATCCCGCGGCGGCTCGCCCAGCACCCGCAGCACCTCGGCGTAGTCGGCGTCGGCCCGGGCGAAGGAGTCCTCGGTGTCCTTCTCGTACTCCGCCTCGGCCCGCTCGATGGTGAGGTAGAGCTCGCCCGAGGCCCGCCCGGGGCCCGCGGCCACCGGCCGGGTGGGCTCGCCGCCGGCGAGCTGGTCGTAGATGAAGTAGGCCAGGCCAGCGAGGGCCACCGTCGCCAGCACCCCCATCAGGAAGCCGCGCCCCATCGTCTCGGGGGCCGGACGCCCGGGCCGCGGGCCGGGCATGGGCTCCGGCTCGGGGCGCCGCTGGGGCACGCGGCCCCGCGCCTCGGGGGGCAGCGGCGTGCGGCGCACCTGCACGTCGGGGTGCTGGAGGCGCTGGATGGGCACCGTCGGGTTGGTGTCGAGCGGGGTGCTCGGCATCGGCGGCCCCGACGCGCGCCGCCCGCCCTCCAGCGGGATGGCCCGGGGGCCGTCCAGGGGCACCGCCCGCGGCCCCTCCAGGCGGAAGCGCCCGCCCGACATCAGGTCCTCGGCGCCGAACGGCGGCGGCCGCGAGGCCGGGGGCGCCGACGAGCTCAGGCGCTGCAACGACTCGGAACCACTCAGGATCTCGTCCGTCGCCCGCCCGGCGGAGGCGTCGACGGCGTGGAAGAAGCTGGCCAGCTCGACGATGGAGCCGAGCGTCTTCCAGCTCTCCCCCGTCTTCGAGATCTCGTCATCCCGGGCCACCTTCCGCTCGACGATCCACTGCTGCAGCGTGGCCAGATCGCGAAACTCGCGCACCTCGCCGCGGCGGTTGCGGATCATCCAGTGGCGGGGGCGGACCGGGGCGTCGTCGGGGCGATCACGCTGCTCGGGCTCGACGGGCGCGCGCACGACGCGGAACAGGTGCCCGCACTGCGTGCACTTGACCGTGATGCCGGCGGCGGTGACCTTCGAGTCGTCGAACTCGTACTCAGTCCCGCAGTTCTCGCACTTGACGTCCATGCTCTCCGCTCAGGCGCAGCATCGCGCGCCGGTACCGGGCCAGCGCCTCGTCGGCCTCCTGGGTCTGCCGCCCGCGCGCCAGGGCGAGGGCGAGGTAGCGATAGACGCGCGGATCGGCGTCCGGCCCCTCCAGCTTGCGCAGGGCCTCCACCGCCGCCGCGTGCTGGCCAGCGTCGAGGGCCGCGATGGCCGCCGCCAGCGCCGGGGCGGGCGGCCCGGGCGCGTCGACGCTGACCACGCGATCCGCCGCCGGCAGGATGCCCGTCCGCTGGCCCACGATGACGCCCCCCACCAGCAGCAGGCCGGCCGCCAGGGCGACGCCGAGCACCAGGCCGAAGCCCACGGTGCGGGCGGGCACGGGCGCGGCGGCGCGGCGCGCGCGCTGGGCGGCGGCCTCCTCCGACTCGCCCCGCAGCGGCGAGACTTCGCGCTCGCCCGACGCCGCCGGCGAGGGCCCACGGTCGTCGCGCTCATCCAGCAGGATGGGGGCGTCGTCGTCGAAGCTGCTGACCCGGGCGCCAGACGGCGCGTCGGCGCGCTTGCCCACCCGGCTGGCCAGCTCGGGGAAGGCGTCCACCGTCGCGAAGTCGCCGGTGCCGCGGGCGATGCGGATGGCGGTCAGATCCTCGCGGCCCTGCAGCCAGGCCACCACGGCGTCGACGGACATCAGCTCGTAGACGAGGCCCCGGCCGGTGCGGGCCCGCCAGACGGAGGCCGACGGGGCCACGTCCAGCACCCGCGTCGCGTCCTCGTCGTCGCGCAGGCGACCCGGCCCCTCCAGCCCGCCGACGCCCCCCAGGTCGCCGAGGGAGACGCCGCCCCCCTCCCCCCCGCGGCGGGGGGCCTGGTCCATGAGGACGGAGAGGTCGACGGGGGCGCCCAGATCGCTGAGCTCGATGTTCACGTCGCCGCCGGGCAGCGCCATGTTCTCACCGGTGAGCCGGGAGAAGTCGAAGCCCACGGGCGGGGTCGTCAGGCCGAACTGGTCGGTGGTCGCGGGCTCCAGCAGGGAGCGCTCCGCCTTGGGATCGGCGCCGTCGAAGAGGGCCCCGCCGCCCAGCAGCGGATCGTGCCCCACCGCGAAGGTGCGGTGGCAGTCCGGGCACTGCACGGGCCCCTGGTGATCCAGGTCGACCTCGGCGTAGCCCTGGCAGTGGGGACATTCCACCAGCATAGGCTTCAAACGGTGCCACAGGGCGACGGGGAACGCCAGCCCGGGGGCCCGGGTCAGCCCTCGTAGGGCGATACGAAGCGCGCGAGCACCGTGCGGGTGCCCAGCTCCGCGAACCGGATGTCGAGCCGCGGCTGCATGCCCATGCGGACGCGCAGCACCTCACCGACGCCGAAGTCCGCGTGCCAGATGAGCATTCCGGCCTTGTAGAAGGCCGTCTCGCCGTCATCGAAGGGCGAGAAGGCCTCCTCCGGCTCCAGCTCGACGCGGTAGCTCTCCTCCGCGGCCCGCGGGGTGAACGCGGGCGCGGGCGCGAAGCGCTCGGCGGAGTACCCACGTGTCACCGCGGGGGGCAGCTCGGCCAGGAAGCGGCTGGGACGCCGCCAGTCCGTCTGGTCGCCGAAGCGGCGCCGCCGCTCGGCGTGGGAGAGGAAGAGGCGGCGGCGCGCCCGGGTGGCCGCCACGTAGAACAGGCGGCGCTCCTCCTCCACCTCATGCGGCCGGCTCGCGCGGGCGCCGGGGAACGTCCCCTCCTCGAGGCCGATCACGAAAACCGCAGGAAATTCGAGGCCCTTCGCCGCGTGCACCGTCATCAGCGACACGGCGCGGCCCAGCTCCGCCGCGTCGACGTCCGAGACCAGCTTCACCTGCTCCAGGAAGGTGGCCAGGTCGCCGCCCCCCTCCTTCGTCTCGACGAGGGCCTGGAGGAGCCGGCGCAGGGACTCCTGGCCATCGCGCTCGTCCTCCGCCAGCAGCGACAGCTCGGCGTCCCCCTGCAGCAGGCCGACGTCGGCGAAGAGGTGCTCGGCGGCGGCCACCACGTCGGCCTGGCCGCGCGCCTGGGCCAGGTGCGTGATGAGCGCCGCCAGGCCGCCGCGGGCCTTGCCCTTGATGGTGCCGCCGGCCAGGGCCGGCTCGGTGGCGTCGTGCAGCGACAGGCCCTGGGCCTCGGCCACCTTCGCGACGCGCTCCAGCGACGTCTTGCCCACCCCCTTCGCCACGTTGCCCACCACGCGGGAGAAGGCGACGTCGTCGGCGGGGTTCACCACCAGGCGCAGCAGCGCCAGGGCGTCGCGCACCTCGGCCCGCTCGTAGAAGGCCCGGCCGCGGACCACGACGTAGGCCACGCCGACGCGCCGCAGGGCGTCCTCGACGTCGAGGGCCAGGTGGTTGGCGCGGAAGAGGATGGCAACGTCCCCGGGCTCGTAGCCCTCCCCCTGCAGCTCCAGGATGCGGCCGACGACCTTGCGGGCCTCCTCGCGCGGGTCCGAGGAGCGCAGCACCTCGACGCGGGCCCCCGCCTCGTTCGCCGTCCACAGGTTCTTGCCCAGGCGCCGGCTGTTGTGGGCGATGACGCCGTTGGCCGCCTCCAGGATGGAGCCATCGCTGCGGTAGTTCTGCTCCAGCCGCAGCAGCACGCCGCCCCAGGCCTCGGGGAACTTGAGGATGTTCTCCACCTCGGCCCCCCGCCAGCCGTAGATGGACTGGTCGTCATCGCCCACCACCACCAGGTTGCTGCCCGGCGGGGCGAGGGCGTGCAGCAGGCGGTACTGCGCCCGGTTGGTGTCCTGGAACTCGTCCACCAGGACGTGCTGGAAGCGCGTGCGCCAGGCGTCGCGCAGGTAGGCGTCCTCTTCGAGCAGGACGGCGGGGCCGCGGATCAGATCGCCGAAGTCGAAGGCGTCGGCCCGGGCCATCAGCTCCTCGTACGTCTCGCCGATGCGCGTCATGTCGACGTAGGGGGCGTCCTCGGGCAGGCGCGCGGCGGCCGCCGACTGCCCCTCGTTGCGGGCCTGGTCGATGGCCCGCCGCACCGCCTTGGCCAGGCCCGGCGCCTCGGGCACCCCCGCCAGATCCATGGCCCGCTTGATGGTGGCGAGCTGGTCGGTGTCGTCATAGATGACGAAGCCCGGCGTGCGGCCGAGCCCCTGGGGATGCTGGCGCAGGAAGCGGGCCCCGAAGGCGTGGAACGTCGAGATGGTCAGGCCGGGCACGGCCTCCACCCCCAGCAGGTGCGCCACGCGCTCCCGCATCTCGGCGGCGGCCTTGTTGGTGAACGTCACCGCCAGGATGCGCTCGGGCCGCACCCCATCGCGCAGCAGCCGCGCGATGCGGCACGTCACCACCCGCGTCTTGCCGCTGCCGGCCCCGGCCAGGACCAGGAGCGGCCCCGCGCCATGCAGCACCGCCTCGCGCTGGACGGGGTTGAGGCCGGCCAGCAGATCCACCGGGGCCGCGTCCGTCACTCGACCGTCACGCTCTTGGCCAGGTTGCGGGGCTGATCCACGTCGGTGCCCTTCAGATCGGCCACATGGTAGGCCAGGAGCTGCAGGGGCACCGTCGTCACGAACGGCTGCAGGGCCTCCGGCACCGCCGGCACCCGCAGGATGGCGTCGGCGAAGGGCTCGATCTGGGCGTCGCCCTCCGTGGCCACCGCGATGACGCGGCCCAGGCGGGCCCGAGCCTCCTGGAGGTTGGAGGCCGTCTTGTCGTAGTGGCTGCCCTGGGGGGTGATCACGACGACGGGCATGTCCTCGTCGATGAGGGCGATGGGCCCGTGCTTCATCTCGCCCGCGGCGTAGCCCTCGGCGTGGATGTAGCTGATCTCCTTGAGCTTCAGGGCCCCCTCGAGGGCGATGGCGTGGTTCACGCCGCGGCCCAGGTACAGCATGTCGCGGGCGTGCAGGCAAGTGCGCGCGACCGCCAGGACGGCGGGCTCCTCGGCCAGCGCCCGCTCCACGTCGCCGGGGATCTGCAGCAGGGCCTCCAGCCGTGCCCGCATCGTGTCGGGATCGAGCCGCCCCAGCCGCCGGCCCAGGTGCAGGGCCAGGAGCTGCAGCGCCATCATCTGCGTCATGAACGCCTTGGTGCTGGCCACCCCGATCTCGGGCCCCGCGTGGGTGTAGATGAGATCGTCCGACTCCCGGGCGATGGAGCTGCCGATGACGTTGCAGACGCTCAGCACCCGGGCCCCGCGGCGCTTCGCCTCCTTCAACGCGGCCAGCGTGTCGGCCGTCTCCCCCGACTGGCTCACGGCGATGAAGAGCGTCTGGGCGTCGATGATGGGATCGCGGTAGCGGAACTCGGAGGCCAGGTCGACGTCGACGGGGATGCGCGTCGCCTCCTCGATGCAGCGCCGACCCGTCATGGCCGCGTGCCACGCGGTGCCGCAGGCCACGATGACGATGCGGCGCAGGCCCGCGATGTCGGCCGCGCTCAGGTGCACGTCCTCCAGCAGCACGTCCCCCGTCTCCAGGGAGACGCGCCCGCGCATCGTGTCGGCGAGGGCGCGGGGCTGCTCGTGGATCTCCTTGAGCATGAAGTGCTTGTAGCCGCCCTTCTCGGCCTGGGAGGGCGTCCAGGTGATCTGGGTCGGGGCCCGCTCGATGGGGGCGCCGTCGAGGGTGGTCAGGCGCACCCCCTCCCGGCTCAGGATGGCCATCTCCTCTTCGTGCATGAAGATGACGCGGCGAGTGTGGCTGAGCAGGGCCGGCACGTCGCTGGCCAGGTACATCTCGCCCTCGCCCAGGCCCACGACCATGGGGCTCGCGTTCTTGGCGGCCACCAGCTTGTCGGGCTCGACGGCGGACAGCACCACGATGGCGTAGGCGCCCTCCACCTCCTGCAGCACCGACCGCACGGCCGACTCCAGGTCGAGGCCGGCGTCCACCTTCTCGCGGATGAAGTGGCTGAAGATCTCGGTGTCCGTCTCGGACTGGAAGACGTGGCCCCGGCTCTGGAGGGCGGCGCGCAGGGCCAGGTGGTTCTCGATGATGCCGTTGTGGACCACCGTGATGGGCCCCGCGGTGTGCGGGTGGGCGTTCTCCTCGGAGGGGCGCCCGTGGGTGGCCCAGCGGGTGTGGCCGATGCCGACGGTGCCGACGAGGGGCCGCTGCTTCAGGGCGGTGGCCAGGTTGGCCAGCTTGCCGACCGACCGCACGACCCGCGTCGCCTCCCCGTCGAAGACGGCCAGGCCCGCCGAGTCATAGCCGCGGTACTCCAGCCGCTCCAGGCCGCCGAACAGGATGTCCGCCACCGGGCGGGGGCCGACGTAGCCGACGATGCCACACATGAGAGCCTCCTACTCCTGGCCGGCGTCGCGCGCCTGCTTGCGCGCCACCCAGCCCTCGATGTTCTGCTGTCGCACGCGGCTCAACGCCAGCGACCCCGCCGGGACGTCCTCGGTCACGGTGGAGCCGGCCGCGACGTACGCGCCGTCCCCCACCGCCACCGGCGCCACGAGCTGGGTGTCGGAGCCGATGAACGCGCCCGCCCCGATGGAGGTGCGGTGCTTCTTCTTGCCGTCGTAGTTGCAGGTGATCGTCCCCGCCCCCACGTTGGCGCCGGCGCCGACCGTCGCGTCGCCCAGGTAGGTCAGGTGGCTCGCCTTGGCCCCGTCGAACAGCTCGGCCTTCTTCGTCTCGACGAAGTTGCCGACCTTGACGTGAGCGTGCAGCACCGTCCCCTCCCGCAGCCGCGCGAACGGCCCCACGGTGCAGTCGGGGCCCACCGAGGCCCCCTCCGTCACCGTGTACGCCTTGAAGTGGACCCCGTCGGCCACCGCCGTATCCACGAGTCGACACCCCTGCTCGATCACGCAGTCGCGGCCGACGCGCGTCGAGCCCAGGAGCGTGACGTCGGGCTCCAGCACCGAGTCGGGCCCCACCTCGACGCCGTCGCCCAGCACGACCCGTGCCGGGTCGATCATCGTCACGCCCGCCGCCAGCAGGCGCGCCCGCAGCCGGGCCTGCATCCGACCCTCGGCGGCGGCCAGATCGGCGCGGTCATTGACTCCGGCTGCCTCCAGCGCCCGGTCGCCGCCCAGCACCAGCGTCCGGGCGCCGCGCCCGGCCTCCACGGAAAGCCCAATGATATCCGTCAGATAGAACTCACCCTGGGCGTTGTCGCTGCCGACGCGGCCCAGCGCGTCGAAGAGGAAGTCGGCGTGGACGCGGTAGACCCCGGCGTTCACCTCGTCGATGGCCTGCTGCGCCGGGGTGGAGTCCTTGTACTCCACGATGGACAAGAGCTCGCCACGCGGGCCCCGGACGAGCCGCCCGTAGGCCGCCGGATCGGCCAGCTTCATCCCCAGCACCGCGACGGCGGCGTCGCCCCCCGCGGCGTCCAGCTCGGCCAGCGTGGCGGCCGGCAGCCCGGGCACGTCCCCCGACAGGATGAAGACGTCGCCCGCGAAGCCCGCCAGCGCCGGCCCGGCGCAGGCCACCGCGTGCGCCGTCCCCCGCTGCTCCGCCTGCACGGCCGTCACCACCGGCGCCCCGGGGAAGTCGGCCGCCAGGCGCGCCTCGACCGCCTCGCGCTGGTGGCCCACGATGACCACCACCGGCGCGCAGCCCAGGGCCAGCGCCTCCCGCACGGCGTAGTGGATCATCGGCCGCCCCGCCACCGGGTGCAGCACCTTCGCCAGGGCCGAGCGCATCCGCGTCCCCTGCCCCGCCGCCATCACCACCGCCGCCCGCGCGCGCGCCATGCTGACCTCCTCGTCGACCCGGCCGCATATGAGCCGGCCGCGTCGGCGGTGTCAATCCGGCCGCGTAAGGCGGCCCCGAAGCCGGGCTGGCCGGGGAGCGCCGGTGGCGGTCACCCGCCCGCCGGGCGCACCGGCTCCGATGCGATGGGGATGACCATGTGATCCGCCGACCAGCCCACCGGATCCGGCGGCGGCGCCAGCCCCTCCACCCGCAACAACTCCACCCGCCGGAAGTGCTGCAGCAGCAGGTGCAGGTGCTCGGCCCGGAAGTCCACCGTCTCATCGGAGTAGCAGGTGAACACGCCCCCTGGCCGCAGCAGCCGGGTGGCCACCGGGATGAACGGGAAGTGGTTGCGGTTGCGCTCCGCGGGCGTCAGCGGATAGGTGTCGAAGAGGACGCCATCGTACTGCGCGCCCAGCCCCTGCACCTGCTCCTCCCAGAACCCCTCCAGCACCGTCACCGGCACCGTCTGCTGCGCCCCCCACGCCCGTGCCTGCGCTGCCACCACCGGGTGCGCCTCGATGCAGGTGTACGACCGACACCCCCGCGCCACGATGGCCGACGCCGAGATGCCCATGCCGAAGCCCACCTCCAGCACATCCCCGCTGCCGCGGGTCACCGCCTCTGCCAGCGCCGCCATCAGCGCCCGCTCCCAGGTGTGCATCACCAGCCAGCCGCCGATACGCAGCTCGTCCTCATTCTGCGCCACAGCGAACTCTCGCCAGGCTGCCGGCGTCTCCGGGTACTCCCGCTTCATCTGCCCTCCAGACCGGACGGCCATGCCCGACCGCCCTCCGTGATCGAGGTAGGGGAACCCCACGTCGGGGTCAAGCCGCCATCAGCGCGACGCCGTGTTCGTCCAGCACGCGGCGCTTCCCAGGCGCCAGGCCGGTGACGACGACGCGCCCTCGACGCCTCAGATCGGCGATCGCATCGGCGACGTCTTGCTCCCTGATGTGGTGCGCCCGCAGAAGCGGGGGCCAGAGGGCGCCATACTGGACCTCACCGTCCTGCCGCAGTCGCTCCAGCAGCTCCACGCTTGCCTCTTCAAGCCCACGCTCCCGTTGCCCCACGAAGCGAACGTTCTGTGGGGGGCTGTCCAGCCCCAGGAGGAGCGCCTGCAACTCTCTGAATGCCTTGAGGTTCCTCTCGACGAAGATCGCCCCGCCGTCGATGTACCAGCCCTTCGAAGCCCAGGTCCGCTGTGCCTTCTGGAGCGCGCTCAGCCCGATCGAGATCGAGGTGTCGCTGCCGTCGGGGGCCCTCGCCTGCCAGGGCCCCGAGAAGCAGTCGACGTACCAGAGCTTCGTTCGACGTCCCTGCATCTTGCGAGCGCCGGCACCGAGCTTGTGGGCCCAGCCCATGAGATATTCGTCGAGCACTCGATGCTTGAGGTGCGTCTGCTCGCGACCGCGATAGTCCTCTGAACTCACTTCTGCCCCTCCTGCCGGGCTGCCCGCCCACGTCTCCGTCCCCTACGCCGCTGGCACCTCGCGCCAGAGCTGACCATCCAGCAACGCCTTGTCACCGCCCCGCTTGTCGCGCTCCCCGCCGAGCTGCTTGAGGAAGAACGGCACCCCGGCCGCCACGCACTGATCGCGCAGATCGCGCGCCCAGGCCGCGTCCATGGGCCGGGCCCGCCGGCCCGACTCGCCCCCGACGATGACCCAGTGGATGCCCGCCAGCGGGAGCGCCGGGATGGGCCCCAGCAGAGGCTCGACGCTCAGGAAGCGCACCGCCGCCGGCACTGCCTGCAGGTCGTGCACGCGCCCCACGTGCTCGGCCGACTCCACGCTCACGCCCATCCAGACGTTGCCCGGCCAGGGGAGCGCCGATGCCACCTCACGCAGTCGCCCACTGCGCTTGGTGAGCACCTGGAACGTGTGCTGACCGGCCTGCTCCATGACCGCGAAGACCCGCTGCAGGTAGGCCAGCGGCAGATCCTCGTGGAAGAGGTCGCTCATGGAGTTGACGAAGACGAGGCGCGGCTGCCGCCAGCGTAGCGGCTGCTCCAGGTGCGGCTCCCAGGGCCGGACCTTGCGAAACGGCTCGGCGTACTTGACCAGGCCCATGTCGGTCAGGCGCCGATGCATGACCTCGGCGTAGCAGTGCTTGCAGCCCGGGCTGACCTTCGTGCAACCGACCGTGGGGTTCCACGTCGCGTCCGTCCATTCGATGCCGCTGTGGTCGCCCATCCGCCCTCCCCAGGGCCTTGAAACTACTGGATGTTTGAGCAGTGGTCAAGCCGCCGTTGTTCGCCATGTGCGGGTTCATGTTGACACTGGCGCCGCGCCCCCGAAACCTGCTCATGGGCGCCCACGTCGGGGCGGGCGTCGGGCATGACCAGGAGGCAGACATGAGCAGCACGATGCCGGCATGGGAGAGCTTGTCGGCGAGGGACCGGGATCTGGTGGCGCGGGCGCAGCGGATGCTGGTGGCGCTGGGGGATCCGGGGGTGGCACGGCGGGCGGGCGAGGCGGGGTATGACGCCGAGGAGCATGAGGCCGGGTGGCGGGCGCTGGAGGTGGCGGCAGGGCGGCGACAGTCGTTCCCGCTGCTGCTCCAGGTGGCGACGGCGGCGGCCTCGGAGGCGGAGGCCCCGGGCGTGGCCGCGCGCTACGCGGCCCTCGACGCCTTCGAGAACAAGTGGTTCCCGCGGGTGCGGACGGCCCTGCAGCGATTCGTGCCGCCCGAGGCCCAGGCCCAGGTGGTGGGGGCGTTCTTCGCCGATCTGGCGCAGCAGCCCCTCGGCCCTGGGGTGGTGGGCTCGGTGTCCCTCTTCATCCAGCGCCTCGCCGAGCTGGCCGCGAGCGACGCCCCGGGCGCGGCGGCGGCGGGGGCATCGCTGCAGAAGAAGGGCCTCACCCCCGCAGCCATCGCCGACATCACAGCCACCCTCGAGGAGGCGCGCGCGCTGGCCCCGGCCTCCCCACCGCCGGACGGCTTCGCCCAGCAGGTCGCCGCGCTCAACGCGGAGCGGGCGCAGGCGCTCGACACCCTGCGCCGGTGGCTCAACGACTGGACGCCCATCTTCCGCGACGAGCTGCCCTACCACGACCGCCTGCGGCTCGGCCTCGTGCGCAGCGCCGGCGGGCGGCCGGCCAGCGCCCTGGTTGAAGAGGAGCCCCAGGCGTAGGTCTGGGCGCCGGGCGCGGTGGTCTGGACGCCGGGCGCGGTGGTCTGGGCGGCGGGTGCGGCGGTCTGGGGCGGTCAACTCGCCGGTCCGGGCGGTCATTCTGCCGGTCCGGGCGGTCATTCTGCCGGTCCGGGGACGTCGTGGCGCGGGTCGGAGGACGTCACGCTGTGGGTCTCGGGACGTTGCTCTACCGGTCGAGCCCCCCGTGCCCGCCGCGACTCGATCCGCCAGACCGGGGATCACGGTCTCATGATGACCTGCTACCCTGGGCGTCGAGGAGGCGGGAAGGCGAGCTGAGATCGAGCCGAGCCGCGACGCCTGCGTCACCGTCGACCCAATCGGCCTGTACACCGGCCCCGATCCGACCATCGTGTGCGATCCCCCACGCTTCGCGCCGAAGCGCCCGATCACCCTCGGCAACCCGACGGTGCTGAACGACCTGAAGCTCGACCTGCTCGCCCCGCCCGGCGGAGCATCGCGGTGGTGGTCGCCAGCCTGGGCCAGTCTCGGCTGGCTCGGCCGATGGATGCGGACCGAGCGGTCGACGTCCGGTGGACGGCTTAGCCGGTGGCCAGGAGGACCAGCGCCGCGGCGATGCGATCGGCCATGGCGGCCACCGCCGCCGGGGTGCGCAGGAGGTCCTGGCGGATCTCCAGCTCCAGGTGGGGGCGACCGTGGGCGCGGCCGGCCTGCTCGATGGCGAAGATGAGGCCGCCGCGGCCGCTGTAGGGCGCGTTGAGGGCCACCGGGGTGCCGTCACGGGCGAGGGCGGCGGCGAGGGCGCGGGCGTCGGCTTCGTGGTCGTCGAAGAGGACGCCGATGTGCATGGGGCGGACGTCGTCGCCGAAGACGGGCGTGAAGCTGTGGATGGAGACCAGGTAGACGGGCTCGCCGGCACGGGCGGCGACGGCGGCGTCGAGGGCCTGGTGGTACGGGGTGTAGAGGGCGTCGACGCGGTGCTGGCGCGCGGCGGCGGTGAGGCCCTGGTTGAAGCTCACGGGCTGGCCGGCGCAGGCGGCGACGATGAGGGTGTCGCTCGTCAGCGGGCGGTTGGGGTCGATGAGCAACCGGCTGAAATCACTGAGGATTGCTTCGCTGGCGGTGCGGGCGACCAGGGCCTCGGTCAGCGCGGCGGCGCCCGGGTCGTAGCCCCAGTGATCGTCGAGCAGGGCGCGGTCGGCCGGGGTGGCGGCGACGCCCTGCAGGTGGTTGCTGGCGTGCTCGCAGGAGAAGAGGAAGCGCCCCGGGGTGCCCAGGTGGCGGACCGGGGCGCGGGGCATCAGACGGCCTCGAAGAAGCGCTCGCCCGTCTCGGCCATGGCCCGGAGGCTGGCGGGGGGGGCGTAGCGGGGGCCGTGGGCCGCGGCCAGGGCGTCGAGGGCGGTGACGACGGCGCGGACGCCGCGGCGGTCCATCCAGGCGAGGGGGCCGCCGGTGTTCGGGGCGAAGCCCACGCCCATGATGGCGCCGATCTCGGCGTCGGCCTTGCTCTTCAGGATGCCCTCGTCCAGGCAGCGGGCGGCCTCGAGGACCTGTGCGAGCATCAGGCGGTCCTGGAGGGCGTCGATGCCAGTCTCGGCCGGGGTGCCCGCCCCCAGCTCGGCGACGACGTCGGCCAGGCCGGCCCAGAGGCGGCGCGGCTGGCTGGTGTAGTCGTAGAAGCCGGCGTTGGCGGCCTTGCCGGTGCGACCCAGCTCCACGAGCTTGCGGATGAGGCGGACGCCCGGGGCCTGGTCCAGGTCGTCGTCGAAGTAGCGCTTGCGCATCTCGAAGCCGTGGGCGGCGAGGGAGAGCGTGACCTCGTCGAAGACCTTGAGGGGCGAGACGACCATGCCGGCGGCCCGGGCGGCGCGCTCGACGAGCAGGGGCGAGTGGCCCTCGGCGACGAGCTGGGCGGCCTCCATGATGTAGGCCGAGAAGAACCGCGTGGTGAAGAAGCCGTAGCCGTCGTTGACGACGATGCTCGTCTTCTTGATCTGGCGGCCGAACGCCAGGGCGCGGGCCAGGGTCTCCTCGCTGGTGGTGCCCGGGGTGATGACCTCCAGCAGCGGCATCTGCTCGACGGGCGAGAAGAAGTGCAGGCCGATGAAGTTCGCCGGGCGGATGGAGGCCTTCACCAGATCGGCGATGGGCAGGGCCGAGGTGTTGCTGGCGAAGATGGCGTCCTCGCCGAGGACGGCTTCCGTCTCGCGGATGACGCGGTGCTTGAGGTCGAGGTTCTCGAAGACGGCCTCGATGACGAGGTCGCAGCCGGCCAGATCGCCCACGTCGAGGGTGCCCGTGATGCGGGCGAGCAGGGCCGCCTGGTCGTCCTTGGAGAGGTGCTTCGCCAGCTTGGGGATCTGGCCCTTGATGTGGGCCAGGCCCTTGTCGAGGGCGTCCTGGCGGATGTCCTTGAGCACGACGTCGTAGCCGCGCTGGGCGCAGACGAAGGCCAGGCCGGCGCCCATCATGCCAGCGCCGAGGATGCCCACCTTCTGGACGCGGGCGTCGGCGATCTTGGGGAGATTCGCCTGCGCGTTCACGGCGTTGCGGTGGTACCAGAACGTGCGGATCATGTCCTTCGCCTGGTCGCTGACCACCGTGCCCACGAAGTAGCGGGCCTCCACCTGCATGGCGGAGTCGAAGTCGAGGAGGGCGCCCTCGTAGACGGCCTTCACGGCCGCCTCGGGGGCGGCGTAGGCGCCGGCCGTCTTCTTGACGAGCATGGCGGCGCCGGCGGCGAAGAGGTTGCGGGCGTCGCCGGTGTCGGGCTGGACGCCGCCGGGCCAGACGAAGCGCTTGTCGTCCCAGGGCTGCTTCGCGCGGGGGTTGGCAGCGATCCAGGCCACCGCGGCCGCGTGGGCGCTCTCGGCGTCGGGGCACAGCTCGTCCACCAGGCCGGCGGCCTTCGCCTTGGGGGCGCGGACGATCTTGCCCTGGGCCAGGATCTCCAGGGAGGCCTGGAGCCCGACGATGCGGGGGAGGCGCTGGGTGCCGCCGCCGCCGGGGATGACCCCCAGGCTCACCTCGGGGAGGCCGAACTGGATGGCCGGGTGCTCCACCGCGATGCGGCGGTGGCAGGCCAGGGCGATCTCGTAGCCGCCGCCCAGGGCCGAGCCGGTGAGGAGCGCCACTACCGGCTTGCCGCACGTCTCCAGGGCCCGGAAGCCCGCGTGCAGCTCGCTGACCATCGCGTAGAGGGCGTCGGCGTCGCGCTGGCCGTAGATGAAGTCGATGTCGGCGCCGGCGCAGAAGTCCTTGTGGCCGGAGGCGATGATGATGCCCTTCAGGCCGGCCAGGGCCTGGATCTCGGCGAAGGCCGCGATGAACCCGTTGCCGAAGTCGGCGTTGATCTTGTTGACCTTGCCGGGCATGGCCATGGTGAGGGTGGCCACGCCGGTGGCGGCGTCGAAGCTGACGTTGAAGCCCTTGTTTTCCATGGTGTTTCCCCTCAGACCCGCTCGATGACGGTGGCGATGCCCATGCCGCCGCCGATGCACAGCGTCGCGACGCCCACCTGCTTGTCCCGGGCCTCGAGCTCGTCGAGCAGGGTGCCCAGGAGGATGGCGCCGGTGGCGCCGAGGGGGTGGCCCAGGGCGATGGCGCCGCCGTTGACGTTCACGCGGTCGAGGTCCACGCCGAGCTGGTCGGCGGTGTAGAGCACGACAGCCGCGAAGGCCTCGTTGATCTCCCAGAGGTCCACGTCGCCGGGGGTCATGCCCGCCTTCTTGAGGGCGCGGCGGGAGGCCGGCGCGGGGGCCGACAGCATGATGACGGGCTCGTCGCCGATGGCGGCGATGGCGCGGATGCGGGCGCGGGGCTTGAGGCCGAGCTGCTCGCCGATGGCCTTGGAGCCCACCAGCACGGCGGCGGCGCCGTCCACGATGCCGCTGGAGTTGCCGGCGGTGTGCACGTGGTCGATGTGCTCGACGTGGGGGTAGCGCTTCTGGGTGAGGGCGTCGACGCCGAAGTTCACGCCGATCATCTGGAAGGCGGGCTTGAGGCCGTTGAGGCCCTCCAGGGTGGTGTCGGCGCGGGGCAGCTCGTCGCGGTCCAGCATCAGGCGGCCGTTCTGGTCGCGCACCGGCACCACGCTGCGGTCGAAGGCGCCGCGCTTCATGGCGGCGGCGGCGAGCTGCTGGCTGCGCAGGGCGAAGCGATCCACGTCGTCGCGGGAGTAGCCGTTCAGGGTCGCCAGGAGGTCGGCGCTGATGCCCTGGGGCACGATGCCGTAGTCGAACTCCATGGAGGGGTCCCAGATGGCGCCGCCGTCGCTGCCCATGGCCACGCGGGACATGCTCTCGACGCCGCCGGCGACCACCAGATCCATGAAGCCGGACGCCACCTTGGCCGCGGCGCCGTTGACGGCCTCCAGGCCCGAGCCGCAGAAGCGGTTGAGCGTCACGGCGGGCACCGTCTCGTCGTAGCCGGCCAGGAGCACGCCGGTGCGGGCGATGCAGCTCCCCTGCTCGCCCGTCTGCGTCACGCAGCCGACGGTGACGTCCTCGATCCGGGCGGTGTCGAGCTGGTTGCGGTCGCGCAGGGCGGCGAAGGCGCCCGCGAGGAGGTCCACCGCCTTGACGGTGTGCAGGGCGCCGCTGGCCTTGCCCTTCCCCCGCGGGGTGCGCACGGCGTCGTAGATGAATGCTTCGGCCACGTCGGATCCTCCCTGGGTGATGTCCGGCGCGGGCAGTGTTCGAGCCCCCGGCGGATGCTGTCAAGGGACACCGGACGCTGGCCTGTGGGTGCGCGATGGGCCACAATCGGCCGCCTGCCCGGGAGGTTCGATGATCCGCTCCGCCGACCGGCTCGCGGCCCTGCTGGGCATCGAGCCCGACAGCCGCCAGGTCAACGTCGAGAAGCTGTACCTGTCCACGGAGAAGACGCCCGGGGCCTACTGGCTGCAGCTCTTCATCGCCACGGGCATCGCGTTCCTGGGCCTCACCCTGGACAGCACGGCCGTCATCATCGGCGCGATGCTCGTCTCGCCCCTCATGACGCCCATCGTCCAGGTGGGCATGGGCTTCGCCGTCGGCCATGTGCACCTGACGCTGCGCGCGTCGGTGCGCCTGCTCCTGAGCATCGGGCTGGTGATGGGGGCGGCGGCGCTCATGACGACGGTCATGCCCCTGCAGGAGCTCACCGGCGAGATCCTGGCGCGGACGCGGCCCACCTTCCTCGATCTGATCGTGGCGCTGTTCTGCGGGCTGGCGGCCTCGTTCACCACCGCCCGCGGGTCGCGCGACACCGTGACGGCCGCGGCGGGGACGGCCATCGCCATCGCCCTCGTCCCGCCCATCTGCGTCATCGGCTTCGGGCTGGGCCTGGGGGACGCCGAGGTGGCCCGGGGCGCCGCCCTGCTCTTCACCGCCAACCTGGCCGCCATCATCCTCGTCAGCGATTTCTTCTTTCTGATCACGGGGTTCAATCGCCTCGACTTCGAGCGGCTCAACCAGCGCGTCTACACGGACGAGGACCGCACGCGCCGGCTGTACCGGCTGGCCCAGGCGCTGCTGCCCCCGGAGTCGGTGAAGGCGATGACGGTGCGGCTGGTGCTGCCGCTGGGCTTCGTGGCCACCGTCGCGGTGCCGCTCTACCAGGCGCTGCACCAGGTGGTGCTGCAGGTGCGCGTCAAGCAGGCGGCCCAGGCCATCATCGGCGGCTTCGAGAAGACGCATGACGTGCTGCGCCACGACCTCGAGATCACCCCGGAGCGCGTCTTCGTGAAGGTCACGATGGTGGGCCAGCCGGCGGACCAGGCGGGGGCCGAGCAGGCGCTGCGCCAGGCCCTCGACGAACGGCTGGAGGTGCCGGTCACCGTGGGGGTGGTGATGCTGGCCTCCTCGGAGTTCATGCAGCAGCGGCTGGAGGGCTCGTCGCGGCAGCTCCGCGAGCAGCTCGCCGCCTTGCAGGCCCCGCTGGCCTGCCCGCCCCCGCCGGCGGCGCCGGATCTGGACGCGGTGCGCGCGGAGGCGGTGCAGGCGACGCCGGGCCCGGCGCTGGCGGCGCAGCTCACGGGGCGCGTGGGCGCGGTGCTGGCGTGGGCGCGGCCCGCGACGCCGGGGCGCTGGCTGGGCTGGTCCCTGGATCTGTCGGCGGGCGGCGCGCGGCTGCGGCTGGGGCTGCTGGCCGACGCCGAGCCCGGGGCCGACGCCCTCGCGCTGCTGGCCACGGTGGTCGCGAAGGAGACGGGGCTGGCCGTGACGGGCGTGATGGTCGACCGCCTGGCGCCCACCCTGCTGGACGAGGCCGAGGCCGCGGCCGCCGAGCCGCCGCGGGAGCTGGAGGCCGCGCGCCGCCTTGGGGGCCTGCGGTTCCGCCTGACGACGCCCGCCCATCCCGACGCCGCGGGCCAGGCGGCGACGGCCGCGCTGGCGGCCGCCCTCGCCGGGCTGCCGGTCGAGCGCGCCACCGGCCCGGGCTGGAAGCTGGAGGCCCTGCCGGCCGCCCCCTGACCCGCGGGTCAGAATTCCCGTGCCCCCCGGGGCAGGGCTGCTACATTGCCGCCATGTCCACCCCTCGCCCCAAGCCGCGGCTGCGCGGCGCCAGCCATGGCGTCGCCGCCGTCCTGGCCGTCGTCGCCGCCGCCCTGCTCGTCACCCACGCGCGCCCCGGCGTGCCCTCCTGGGCGGCCGCCATCTACGGGGCCTCCCTGGTGGCGCTGTTCACGATCAGCAGCATCTACCACTGGTTCCACTGGGAGCCCGGGCCGCGGGCCATCCTGCGGCGCGCCGACCACTCGGCGATTTTTCTACTGATTGCGGGCACCTACACGCCCGTGACCCTGACGGTGCTGGCCCCCGACGTGGCCGAGCGCATCCTGTGGTTCGTCTGGATCGGGGCGGCCGCGGGCATCGTGAAGTCGAACCTGCCCATCAAGACGCCGCGCGCGGTGACGGCGGGGCTCTTCATCGCGCTCGGCTGGACCATCCTGCTGGAGTGGTCGGCCATCCAGGCGGGGCTCACCGGCGCGCAGCTCGGGCTCATGGGCGCGGGGGGCGCGGCCTACAGCCTCGGCGCCGTGGCCTACGCCACCAAGCGGCCCGACCCGTGGCCGCGCACCTTCGGCTACCACGAGATCTTCCACCTGCTCGTCATCGTGGCGGCGGCCTGCCACTTCGTGCTCGTCGCCCAGCTCGTCCTGCCCTGACGCCGGCCAGCGTTGCACGGTGCAAGGCGCGCGGGTATAACCCCCCGCGCACCAGGCGGGATGGCCCAGGGAGGGCGGCATGGCGTTGTTGATCAGCGGTTTCGAGGGGTTCGGCGACGCCGACTTCGACGTCTATCGCCCGGCCTGCTGGTCGAACAACCTGCACAACCTCGACCGCATGCGGACGAAGGCGCGGGTGAAGGTCCTGGCGGATCGCCTGCTGGCCGCCGTCGGCGACGCCGAGCTGGTGGTGGAGGCCTCCAGCGAGATCCCGAGCGTGTGGAACGGCCGCCAGGTGCGCGACCAGTGGGCGTACCTGCTGCGCAGCGACGCCGCCCGGCGCCGCCTCCAGCCCGTCGTGGCGCGATCGGTGGACCTGGCGACGCGCGTGAAGGATCCCGCCGAGCACCACCGCCACCTGCTGCTGGCCGTGCGCATCGACGAGGCCGGCGTGGAAGTGGGGCTGCGCATCCACCAGCACGCGACCGTCGATCTGGCCAACCTGCTGGGCCGGGCCGACCGGGCCGGCGGGGAGCTGGCGGCCCTGGTGGCCGCGCTGCCGGCCGACGTGACGCTGGGGGGCGAGGCGGTGACGCCGGCCGGGCTGCTGGCCGCGGCGCGGGCCGCCCAGCGGGGCGAGGCCGAGTGGCTGCTGGTGAGCCGGACGTGGGCCCGGGCCGACGCCATCGCTGCGGCCGCCGAGCTGGCCGAGGCGGTGGTGGCGACGGCCGAGGCGCTGCTGCCCCTCTTCCGCTTCGTGGCCTGGACGCCCGACAACGATCACGTCGGCGTGCAGGAGAAGCTCGAGTCCATCGCCGAGGCCGTCGAGCACCGCAAGGAGGAGGCCGAGGCGGCCCGGGACGCGGCGGCCGAGGAGCGCGAGGCGCGCCACCAGGAGGCGCGCGCGCGCACCGAGTCGCGGCTGGCGGAGCTGAAGGCCTGGAAGCAGAACCTGCGGGTGCGCCGCGACGAGGAGCCGGCCGCCGAGGCGCCGGCCGAGCAGCGCGCCCGCGCCGAAGCCCCCGCCCGGAGGCCCCCGCGCCGAGCAGCGCCCCCGCGCCGAGGCCCCCGCCCCGAGGCGCCCCGCCCCTGGAGGCCGCGCCGCGCCCCGCCCGTCCTGGAGGGTGGGCGCCTGGCAACGTCGTCCCGAGGGCGCCCGCCCTGCCCCTGAGGGCGCGCCGCGTGGGCCCCGCCCTGAGGGTCAGCGCGGTCCCCGTCCTGAGGGCGGCCTGCGCCCTGAGGGTCAGCGCGGCCCCGTCCTGAGGGTCAGCGCGGTCCCGCCCCGAGGGCGGCCAGCGTGGTCCCCGCCCGAGGGCGGCCCGCGTGGTCCCCGCCCTGAGGGCGGCCCGCGTGGCCCCGCCTGGAGCGGCCGCACCCCGACGCGCGCCCGCCGCGCGCCGAGGCGCCCCGCTCAGTCGGGTCGCACGCCCGACGCCGCGCGCCCCGACGAGTCGCGGCCGCGCAAGACGCTGGCCGTGGGCGAGAGCTGCCGCCTCGACCGGGGCCTGCTCGCCGGCAAGGTGGGCGTCGTCCGCGCCGTGGACGCCAAGAAGGGCTACTACCAGGTCCGCGTGGGCGTCCTGGACGTGAACATCGCGTTCGCCGACGTCACCCCCACCTGAGGCCCCATGATCCGGCTGACGCCCAAGGGCCTGCGGCGCTGGCGCACCGGGCACCCCTGGATTTTCCGCAATGATCTCGCGGGGGAAGCCACGGCGACCCCCGGCGACCTGGTGCGCGTCCACGACGCCGCGGGGCGGCCGCTCGGCCGGGCCGCGTGGTCCGAGGCCTCGCTCATCGCGCTGCGGCGCGTGCCGGTGGAGCTGGACGAGGACGCCGAGGCCGCCTGGGATCGCCTCGTCGACGCGGCCCTCGCGCGGCGCGCCGACGCCCGGCCCTCCGCGCGCCTGATCAACGGCGACGCCGACGGCCTGCCCGGGCTCATCGTGGATCGGTTCGGCGACGGGCTGAGCCTGCAGACGCTCACCCCCGCCGCGGATCGCCGCCGCGACGCCCTGGTGGCGAAGCTGGTGGCGCGCTACGCCCCGCGGGTCGTGGCCCTGCGCAACGACCCGAAGGTGCGCGATCACGAGGGGCTGCCGCGGGAGAAGGCCCTCGTGCACGGGGACGACGCCATCGTGTGGGCCCCCTTCGGCGATCTGGTGGTGCGCTTCGATCTGCTGGAGGGGCAGAAGACGGGCGGGTTCCTGGACCAGCAGGAGAACCAGGTGGCGGCCGCCGCCTTCGCCCGACCGGGCAAGGCGCTCGACTGCTTCGCCTACCAGGGCGGCTTCGCCCTGGCCCTCGCCCGCGCGGGGCTGGCGGTGACCGCCGTCGACCAGAGCGGCCCGGCCCTCGCGCACCTGCGGGCCAACGCGGAACGCAACGGCCTGGCGGTGGAGGCGGTGGAGGCCAACGTCTTCGATCTGCTGCGCGATCTGGAGCGGGAGGGCGCCCTCTTCGACACCATCGTGCTCGATCCCCCCGCGTTCGTGCCGGGGCGCAAGGCCATCGAGGCCGGCCGCCGGGCCTACAAGGAGATCAACCTGCGCGCCCTGAAGCTGCTGGTGCCGGGCGGGCGGCTGGTGACGTGCTCGTGCAGCGCCCACATGGCCCGCGCCGACTTCGAGCGCATGGTGGGCGAGGCCGCCGCCGACGCCGGGCGGTTCGCGCGGGTCATCGAGCGGCGCGGCCCGGGCCCCGACCACCCCACCCTCATCACCGCGCCCGAGACCGACTACCTCAAGGCCCTCTTCGTCGAGGTGCTGTAGCCTCCGGCGGCCTGTAGTACCCTGGCCTCATGACCCCCGAAGACGCCCGGCTCATCGACTACGCGCGCGAGCGGTTTGGCCTGCCGGCCGTCCTGCTCGACAAGGCCGTGCGCCACCACGAGCGCACGGGCCGCGACCTGGCGGCGGTGCTGGTGGAGATGGGCGTCCTGTCGGCCGACCAGGTGCGCACCTTCGAGGAGAACCCGCTGACCCACGAGGGCAGCGCGGCGGACATCTGGGGGGAGCCGACGCGGGTGGACGAGGGCGTGGCGCCGCAGCAGGCGGTGCGGCGCGTCCTCTCCGACGAGCCGGCCGAGGGCGGCACCCCGGTGACGGTGGAGCGGCCGCCCGGCCGGGTGCCCACCGCCCCGGCGCCGCCGGCGCCCCTGCCCGGCCGCGCCGTCGAGCTGGACGTGCCCTCCGAAGGGCCCCAGACCACGCGCATCGGCGACTTCGAGGCCGAGGCCGAGGCCGCCCGGCGGCTGCGGGCGGTGGAGCTGGACGCCCACCACGACCGCTGGCTGCCCTACCTGAAGACGCCCCAGCACCGCTACGAGCCCGGCGACGAGATCGCCCGCGGGGGCATGGGCCGCATCATCGAGGCCTACGACCACATCGTCGGCCGCACGGTGGCCATGAAGCTGCTCATCGGGGGCACCGACGAGCAGCTCGCCATGCAGGTGCGCTTCACCGAGGAGGCCCAGATCACCGGGCAGCTCGAGCACCCGAACATCGTGCCGGTGCACGACCTCGGTCTCGACTCGGACGGCCAGCTCTACTTCACGATGAAGCGGGTCGGCGGGCGGACGCTGCGCGACGTGCTCAAGGCGCTGCGCAAGGGCGACGGCGTGATGGCGGCGGCCTTCCCGCTGCACCGCCTGCTCGAGGGCTTCAAGCAGATGTGCCTGGCCCTGGCCTACGCCCACAGCCGCGGCGTGGTGCACCGGGATCTCAAGCCCTCCAACATCATGTTCGGCGACTTCGGCGAGGTCCTGGTGATGGACTGGGGCCTCGCGAAGATCCTGCCGCGGGTGCGGGCGGCGGGCACGCGGGTGACGAGCCTGCGGGACGGCGAGCAGCGGTGGGCGACGCGGATGGGCGAGGTCATCGGCACGCCGGGCTACATGCCCCCCGAGCTCGCCATGGGCCAGCTCGACGACGTGGACGGCCGCTCCGACGTGTACAGCCTGGGCGCTTTGCTCTATGAAATCCTGACGTTGCGGCCGCCGTACGCGGGGGGCGACAGCAAGGAGATCCTCAAGCGCCAGCTGCGCGAGCCGCTGCAGCCGCCCCGGGAGCGGGCGCCCGAGCGCGACATCCCGCCGGCGCTGGAGCGCATCTGCCTGCGCTGCCTCCAGCGCGAGATGGATCGGCGGTTCCCGTCGGCGCTGGCGCTGCACGCGGAGGTGGACGCCTTCATGGCCGGCGCGCTGGCCCAGGCCCGCCAGTCGGAGAGCGCCGCGCGGTTCGTGAACGAGGCCGCGGATCACGCCGAGGTCTGGCGGCGGCGGACGGCGGCGCTGGAGCGGCTCGAGGCCGAGGTGGAGCGCCTGACGACGCAGGTGCCGAGCTGGGCGCCGGTGGAGCAGCTTCGCCCGCTCTGGGCGGCCGAGCTGGCGGTCGAGCGCGCGCGGGCGGAGCAGGCCGACGCCTTCGGGCGGTCGGAGCGGGCCTGGCGGCAGGCGCTGGTCGAGGCCCCCGATCACGCCGAGGCCCGGGCCGGCCTGACGGACCTGCTGGCGGACGCCCTGCTGGCGGCGGATCGCGTCGACGACGAGGCGGCCCTGCGGCGCTACGGGGAGCAGCTCCAGGCGGTGGATCGGGCGCGGCACGCCGCGCTGCTCTCGGGGCAGGGGCGCATCCGCATCCAGGCCGAGCCGGCGGGCACCGACGCGACGCTCTTCCGGGTCGAGGCGGTGGATCGGGTGCTCACCCCCGGCGAGGCCATGGAGGTGGGCCGGCTGCCCCAGACCATCGAGGGCCTGCTGCCCGGCCGCTACCTGGTGGTGCTGCGGGCGCCGGGCAAGCACGCCGTCCAGATCCCCGTGCGTCTGCGCCGCGGCGAGGAGGCCGTGGTGCGCGCGCGGCTGCGGCCGGACGCCGCCGTCGGGCGGGGCTTCGTGCACATCCCCGGCGGGCGCTTCCACATCGGCGGGGACGCCGCGGCCCCCCGCGCGGTGCCGCGCCAGCGCATCGAGCTGGCCGACTTCGCGCTGGCCCGCCTGCCCGTCAACTGCCGGCAATACCTGGCGTTTCTGCAGGCCGTGCAGGGGCGCGACCCGGACGAGGCCCGCCGACGGGCCCCCCGGCTCTTCCCCGACGGGCGCCCGCTGCTCATCGAGCGCGCTGGCATCTGGGCCATCCCGACCCGCGGCCCGGACGGGGGGGCCTGGGATCCCCACTGGCCGGTCTTCGGGGTGAGCGCGGCCGACGCCGAGGCCTACGCGGCGTGGCGCGGTGGGGTGGACGCGCGGCCCTGCCGGCTGCCCACCGAGCAGGAGTGGGAGGCCGCGGCGCGGGGCAGCGACCGGCGCGTCTTCGTCTGGGGCGACCACTACCGCGCGGGGCTGTGCAAGAACCTGGGCGCCCGGCCGGGGCCGCCGGCGCTGGAGCCCATCGGCAGCTTCCCTACCGATCGCAGCCCGTTCGGCGTGATGGACATGGCCGGGGGCGTGGCCGAGTGGACGGCCAGCAGCGAGGGCCCGCGCCCCGATGGCACCCTCGACCGCATCTGCCGCGGGGGCAGCTTCTGGCATGGCGAGGCCCAGGCCCGGGCGGCCGCGCGCCACCCGGTCGATCCGACCGCCGTGCTGCCCTGGGTGGGCTTCCGCCTCGCCTGCGACCTGCCGTGACCCGCGCCACGGCGGGGGTGTGGCTCCTCCTGGGCCTCCACGGCGCCCTCGTCACCCGCCAGGCCTGGCTCGAGCTGCACGACAGCTATGAAATCCAAGGACTTTTTCGGATGTACCGGCCGCCGCGCCTGACGGCGGAGGGCTGGCTCATCGACCCTCGCCCGGGGGATCTGGCGGCCGAGATCGCCGAGCGCTATGGCCCGGCCGGGGCCGACGGGGCGCCGCCGCCGACGCTGGATGGCTGGCAGGGCTGGCTGGGGGAGCACGGCTTCGCGACGGCGTTCGCCACGGGCTTCGGTGGGCCCGAGGATCCGCCCCGGCTCGTCTTCCTGCCCGGCGACCGGGTGGTGCTGCAGACGGGGCGCTTCCGGGGCCAGGCCGTCCTCTTCGATCCCGCGCAGGGGGTGCTGCTGCTGGCCGAAGGGCTGGAGGACGCGGAGGCGCAGGCCATCGTGCTCGTGAGCGCGCGGGAGCCGCCATGGTGAACCGCTGGGCCCTCGCCGCGCTGGCCGGGCTGCTCAACGGCGTGGCCTTCATCTTCTTCGGGGCGGCGGCGCTGGTGGCCAACGTGCCCCTGCTGGTGGCGCTGGGGCGGCGCCCGGGGCGGCTGGCGGCGGCGGGCCTCGGCGGCCTCGTCGGCCTGCTGGGCGGGCTGCACATCTACGGCATCCTCGACTACGGGTGGCTGCTCTTCGTGGGCTTCTCCGTCTACACGGCCAGCCAGATGGTGCTCTACGCGCTGGCGTTCCGGTGGCTCGACGGGCGCGTCGGGCGCGGCTTCGACGTGCTGCTGCCGGGGCTCCTGTGGACGGTCACCGAGTGGATCCGCACGCTGGGGCCGCTGGCGATGCCGGCCAGCTATGTGGGCTGCATCGCCGACGTGCCAGCCCTGCGGCCGTGGCTCTGGCTGGCGCCGTGGATCGGGGGCCTGGGGGTGAGCAGCCTGGTGGCGCTGGCGCAGAGCGCGGTGTTCCACCTGGTCTGGCGGCGCCGCACGCATGGCCGACCGGCGCTCCTCCTGGCCGGCGTCGTCCTGGCGGCGGGGGGCGTGGGCGCGCTGCTGGCGCCGCCGCTGGGGGATCGGCCGGTGCGGGTGGCGGGGGTGCAGGGCGGCCTGGCGAACGCCCAGTACGAGGCGGCCCAGGCCGACGCCCTGGCGCGGCGGGACATCGTGCAGACCTACGCCACGCTGACGCGACAGGCCTACCGGGACGGGGCAGAGCTCGTGGTCTGGCCGGAGACGGCGCTGCGGCTGGACGTGCTCGGCGACGCGGCGCTGCGGCAACTCATCGCGCCCACCTCGGGGGTGCTGCTGGCGGGCCTGCTGCACCGGGAGGCGGGGCAGGCGTACAACCTGGCGGTGGCGCTGGGGCCGGGGGGCGTGGAGCTGGGCCGGTACGCCAAGGTCCGGACGGTGCCGCGCACCGAGGACTACCTGACGCGGGGCACCGACCGGCGGCCCATCCCGACGCCGCTGGGGCGCATCGGGGTGCTCATCTGCCTGGAGTCGGTGTACCCGGACGCGGGCCTCGACACGGCGCGGGCGGGGGCCGAGATCCTGGCAATCATGAGCAATGACGCGGGGTTCGGGCGGTCGCCCATCACGCGGCACATGACGGCGCGGGCCGTCGTGCGGGCGGTGGAGAGCGGGCGGTGGCTGGTGCGGGTGGGCCAGGCGGGCATCACGACGCTCATCGATCCGCGCGGCGGTCGGCACGGCGGCCTCGCGCTGTTCGAGCCCGGCGTGGTGCACGGGGAGGCGCGGCTGCGCAGCGATCAGACGCTGGCGGTGCGGTGGCCGTGGCTGTGGATCGCCCTCTGCGGCGTCACGCTGGGGGCGGGGGTGCTGCGGCGCGTCGCGCGGCGCGGCGCAGCAGCGCCTGGTTGACGACGAAGAGGAACCAGAAGACCGGCAGGAAGATGAGGTAGGCGCTGCGGGTGTGCCACGGGCCCATGGCGAGCTCCTGGCCGCCGTACAGGCCCATCAGGTGGATGCCGGCGATGCGGGCGCCGTTGGCCAGCAGGGCCAGGGGCACGACGAGCAGGAAGAGCAGCAGCCGCGACCGGAGCGACGGCTGCGCCACCCAGCCGAAGACCAGGGTGTACATGGCGAGGGTGACGAGCATGTTCATGCCCGAGCACGTCTCGTTCACGATCACGTAAAAGCGGGCGTCGTAGATGGTGTACTCGTTCCAGATGCGGACGGGGTGCCCGCTGAGGTCGAGCAGCAGCTTCGCGACGTCGGCGCTCCAGATCTGCAGCGGCACGTCGATGCGGGCGCGCAGGAAGTACTCCCAGGGCAGGGCGAAGGCGGTGAAGCCCACCGGCACCGCGAGCAGGCGCGCGCGGCCGAGGCCGAGCCAGCCCCAGAGCCAGGCGAAGAAGGCGACGGGCAGCAGGGCGCCCACGACGACGAGGGCGTCCCAGGCGGCGTCGGCGGCGGCCAGGGCGGCCAGCAGGGCGAGGGTGGCGGCGCCGAGCAGCCACTCGGCGCCGGGGCGGTCGGGGCCGGGGGTCTGCCAGTCCGGGCGGCGCGTGGCCAGCCAGGCCAGGATGGTGCTCATGGGCACGGCGAGGAGGCCGGCGGCGCCGCCCCCGAGGGTGCCCGACAGCCACGTCTGCGCCGTCCAGATGCCCACGGGCACCGCGACGACGAGGAGACACACGAGGGTGGCGGTGGCGAAGCCCGGCGTCCAGCGGCGGACGGGCTCGCTCAAGCGGCCCCGACCAGGCGGCCCAGGACCTCGGCGATGCGCTCGCCGAGCCGCTGCACGTCGCCGTCCGTCTTGCGGACGTAGCGCGCGTTGGTGAGCTCCTTGAGGCTCTCCTTGAAGGGCTCGTCGCAGAGGACGCCCGAGAAGAAGAGGATGGGCGTGCGCTTCTGGGCGCAGACCGTCTCGATGGCGCGGATGGCGAAGGCGGCCTCGCGGCCGTCCATGCCGGGCATGCGCACGTCCAGGATGACGAGATCGGGCTTCTCGTTGGCCGTCACGGCGCGGGCAAAGGCCTCGACGAAGGCGGGGCCATCGGGCCAGTCCTGCACCTCGCGGGCGAGCTGGCGCTCCAGGAGGAGGTCGCGGGTCAGGGCGCGCAGGAAGGCCGAGTCCTCGACGACGAAGACGCGGCGCATCTGGCGGGGGGGCGGCGCGGGCTTCTCCGCCACCGGCTCCGGGGCCGGGGCCTCGGCGCGGGGGTCGGCGGAGGCGGCGGACTTCTCTACCACCGCCGTCAGGCCGCGCTTGACCACGCCCACGCGGGCGAGGGTGTCGGGGGCCTCGCCGTTGAGCTCGCGCACCTCGGCGGCGGTGGCCGGGCGGACGCCCAGGCCGAGGCCACAGGTGCGGCAGGCGACCATCACGTAGCCGCTCTCCAGGGAGCGCTCGAGATCGACCTCCATGCCGCAGCTCGGGCAGTAGCGTCGGTCGGCCACGTCAGCCTCCCTTGAGCTGGGCCAGCAGGCGATCGACGGCCGCCTGGAGGCGCGCCGCCTGATCGGGGATGGGCATCTGGACGGGCCGCTCCAGGTGGACGGTCTGGCCCACCTCGGCGATGAACGCCTTGAGATCGGCGTCGGCGGCCTGGCCGGCGTAGAGCAGGGTGGCCGTGGGCCGGGCGCCCCAGGCTCGCTCCAGCGCCCGCATGGCGCGCACGAGGCTGGCGCCCCCGATGCGATCGACGGCCAGCTCGGTGACCACGAGCCGCGGCGCGGGCCCCTCGCGGAGGGCCTTGGCGTAGGCCTCGAAGGCCACCGCGCCGTCGGCGCAGGGCGTCACGGCCAGGTGGCCGAGGCGGCTGGCCGCCGCCTCCAGCAGCTCGGCCGGCCCTACGAGGAGCACCCCATCGCCCACTTGCTGCAAGGCCTCGTCCCCCTTCAGTTCGCCACGGATCGCAGGATCATCGTGAGGTTGATGAGCAGGTGCGCCACGAAGGGCGCCAGCAGGCCGCCGCTGCGCCACAGGAGCAGGGCGTAGGCCCCGCCCGCGAAGGCCCCGATCTGCAGGACATCGATGAGGATGTTGCCGATGGGCTGGTTGAGCACGGCGAAGTAGGTGAGCTGGTAGACGCCGTAGATGCCCGCGCCCATGGCCACCGCCAGGGGCTTGTTCTCCGTCAGGGCCAGCAGGCCCCGGTTCACGAAGCCCGAGAAGAAGATCTGCTCGCAGAGGACGTGGAAGAACGTCATCGCCAGCAGCATGCCGAACGGCGTGACCGTCGGGAGGATGCCCGACAGGAAGCCCACGACGATGCCATACGGGATGGCGGCCCCCAGCCAGCCGTGCTGCTCTCCCAGGATGGAGCCGCCCTTGCCCAGATCGAGGCGTCGGCCCACGCCGAAGATGCCGATGAGCCCGAGGATGAGCAGCGCGACGCGCCGCAGCCACCAGAAGCTATCGTCGGAGAGGTAGTAAAACTCAACGTTCCCGAGCACTTGCATCTCGGGCGGCACCTTCCGCACCTGGGCGATGACCTTGTAGACCTCGTCGATGTTGAGGTTGCCCAGGTAGGCGAGGGCCTGCTCCTTGGTGGCGACGTCGGCCTTCGCGCCCATCTCCTTCGCCGCTGCCACCAGCGTCGGGCCGTCGTGGTGGAGGCGCAGGTTGACGAGCTGGCCGACCTCCTTGAGCTCGGCGTCGCCCTGACCGCCGGCGCGGGCGGCCCCCGTGTCGGGCCAGAGCGTCGCGCCGCCGCTCACCTTGTTGGCCAGGAAGAAGAGGCCGACGCAGGCGGCGAGCACCAGGCCGATGATGCCGGCGATGCGCGGATCGATGCCCAGGTTCAGCCGCTTGCCCGGCGTGCCCAGCTCCCGCGAGAAGATGAGGCGCAGCTCGCTCTGGGCCTCGCCGTTGCGGGCGTTGAAGTGGATGGCCTTGCGCAGCGCGGCCTCGGCGGCCACGGCGTCGCCGGCGAGCCGGTGGATCTTGCCCATGTACAGCCAGGCGACGTCGAAGTCGGGCTGGTGGCTGAGGGCGACCTGGATCTCCTTGATGGACGTCGGGGCGACGCGCTTCTCGGAGTTGCCGGCCAGGAAGCGGGCCCAGCCGAGCTGGACGTAGGGGCGCGGATCCTTGGGGATGCGCTTGCTGGCCTCGTGGAAGGCCTCGCGGGCCTCCGACCAGTTGCGGGCCTCCATCTCCTGGTGGCCGCGGAACATGAACTCGTCGAACTCGACGTGGCGGCGGGCCTCGGCGTCCTCGAAGTCGACGCCCATCTGCATGGCGCGGACGTAGAAGCTACGCGACTGAGCGTTGCTGAGGGCCGTGGCGGCGGCGTCGATGAGGGTGGCGATCTGGCCGCGCAGGCGGCGGGCCGCCGAGCCCGGGAGATCCTGCACGTCGCCGGTGACGTTGAGCTCGCGGCGGCGGGCCGCCCGGGCGTCGCTGACCTCGGTGGCCGTGGCCCCCATGCGGACCTGGAGGCGATCGAAGTAGTTCTGGCTCTGGAGGGCCTGGAGCGAGGCGCGCAGCGCGCGGGTGCGGCCATCCCCCAGCTCGATGCCGCCGAACGTGGCCAGGGCCAGCACCCGGACGCGGGCCTCGGCCAGCGTGAGGCGGGCGACCTGGGCCACCCGCGGCAGGGCGTCGGCCAGGGCCAGCCCGGGGGCGAAGACCGCCAGCACGGCGGAGTCGCCGTCGGTCAGATCCTCGGCGGGGACCTCGGCGTTGACCTGGATGGCCTCGGCGCCATAGCCATCGAGCATCCCCTGCACCTCGGCGGGGGACAGGGCCGTGGCGATGGCCGTCTCGATGATCTCCCGGGGGCGGGCCACCAGGAGGACCTCCTCGTCGGCCGCCGTCGCGTCGCTCACGAAGCGAAAGCGCGTGCCCTCGCCGGCGCGGAAGATGTTGAGCAGGCGATCGAGGGCCTGCACCGACAGGGCCATCTGCAGGCGGCGCGCGCTGATCTTCTCGAGCTTCACCAGGGCCGAGCCCAGGCGCACGCCCGTCTGCTGGCGCAGCTCCACCGCCTCGTCGAAGGCGCCCTGATCGATGAAGCCCTTGTGGATGAGGACCTCGCCGATCCACTCGTCCTCGACGTTGGACCAGGCGGCGATGGGCACGCCCTCGCGGAAGACGACGGTGCGCTCGTGGCCCAGCTCGGCGTGCTGCACGAAGAGCCGGCCGGTGCCCTTCTCGTGGTAGAGGCGGGCGAAGATCTCGAGCAGGGTGAGGGTGTCGCCCTCGCCGGCGATGACGGGCGCCGACCGGAGCGTCTGGGGCTCCGAGTCGGGCATCACCTCGGCGAAGAAGCGCTTCAGGGCGGGGACGCTGCCGGCGACCTCCTCGGTGCCGTCGGGCAGGCGCAGGCGGTCGGTGCGAAACAGCCGCCCCTGGCGGACCTGGGCGTGGAGGGCGTCGAGGCTGTAGGTGGCGTCCACCCCGGCCCGATCCAGCAGAATATAGTGCTCGGCGTCCCCAGAGTCCGGGTCAGCCTGCGCCGGGCCATCGACCAAGTCGCCCCCCCCGTGCCGGACCTCCGGCCTCGCAAGCGCAGCAGTATGCCGTGGTCTCGGCCACTATAGGCGGGCGGGAAAGCACCGTAAAGACTGCAACGGGTCGCGTCCGGGGGGTCTCGGAGGGGCCCGCGGCGGTCGGCAGCCCGGCGACGCCGCGTCGCTTCCGAGCCGGCGGCGAGCGCGGTACCCTCCTGCCATGACCCACCTGCGCACCGCCCTCGCCCTCCTGCTCGCCGGCTGCGGGACGAGCGCGCCCAGCCTGCCGGCCGAGGCGCCCATCGCGGCGCTGCCCGGCGACGCTGGCCGCGGCGAGCGGCTGGTCGCGGATCGGGGCCTGGGCCGGTCCGGCCTCGCGTGCGGCGACTGCCATGGCGGCCCCGACACGCTGCGACCGGCCACGCCCCTCGGCGCCCTGAGCAGCCGGCCGACGTGGTGGTGGGGGACGGCGCCGACGCTGGGCGCCGCGGTGCAGCGGTGCGTCGAGCGCTCGCTGCTGCGGCCGGCCCTCGACGCGCAGGCCCTGGGCGACGTGGTGGCCGCGCTCGAGGCGGCGGCGGGCGCCCCGGGGCGGGCCTGGCCGGCCGACGCGACCCCGGCCGCCACCTACGATCTGGCGTGCCGGCACTGCCATGAGGACGGTCCGGGGGGCCCCCTCCTCGATCGGACGTGGCCGACGGCGTTCCTGCGGGACCGCATCCGCGGCACTGACCGGCCGCCGCACCCCGACACGCTCATGCCGGCCTTTGACGCCGAGCGCCTGCCCGACGCGGCCCTCACGCCGCTGGCCGAGGCGCTGGGCAGCGGCCGCCTCGCGGGGCTTTGGCGCCCGGGGCCGGCTCCTGCTACGGTGCCCTCCGGGGGCCCGGGCCGGGCGCGCGGCCTCGCGGAGATCAGGTGGCCATGACGTGCTGGAGCTGCGGCGGCGGGATCCCCGAAGGATCCAGGTTCTGTGGGCTCTGCGGCGCCCGGCAGAACCCGACGGCGCCCCAGCTCTCCCGCGTCCTCACCGCCTGGCAGCCGCCCCCCGAGCAGGAGAGCGAGACGCCGACGCTCATCAACGCGCCGGCCCTGTCGGCGCCGGCCGTGCCGCCGCCGGAGGAGCCCCCGCGCCCGCCCCCGCGCTTCCGGGCGCTCGCCGCGGTGGGCGACGCCGGCCGCGGGCTGCCAGCCCAGCCCGTGCGCCCGTCGGCCTGGGGCATCAGCGAGGCGCCCGAGGCCGCCACGCCGAGCCAGCGCCAGCCGCGCCAGAGGCCCCGGCCAGCGACATCGCGCCTGAGTGCCGCCGCCCCCACGCAGCCGGCCTGACGAGCCGACGCCCGCGCCGCTGGCCACGACACCGCCCCCGAGGCGCCGGCCTTCGACGGCGGCCAGACGGCCCCCGACGCCCCCGCCCTGGCCGATGAGGCCGCGACCTTGCCCGAGGCCCCGGCCCTGCGCCCGCGGCGCCGCCCGAAGCGCCCGGCCGCCGATCCCGCGCCCATCAGCGACGCCCCCCAGCGCTCCAGCGTCGTCGCCTCCCGCGAGCCACCGCCCGTCGAGTCGGCCAGCGTCGTCGTCGCCCTGTCCCTGGAGACGGCCCCCGACGATCCCGCCGTCGCCCGCCTCGACCTGCCCGCCATCGCCCAGGCGCCGGCCGAGGCCGCCGTCGAGCGCCCGCGCGGCATCGGCGAGACGGGCTGGTTCCTGGAGGCCCTCGATCCCGACGCCCTCAGCGACATCGACGTGGACGGCGTGGACGCCCGGCGCCGCCGCGACGAGCGCCCGGCGGCGCCCATCGACGCCAGCGCCCGCCGCCAGTTCAGCCTGGGCGGCCCCGAGGCCGCGGGCGAGCCGACCCTGCGCGACCTGGACCTGGGCGCGCCCCCGGCCCGCGCGAGCGCCGGCGCCCGGGCGGGCCTGCTCATCGTCGCCTGCCTGGCCGCCGTCGCCACCGCCTGGTGGTTCACCCGATGACCCCCCCGGAGGCCCCCGTGCCCGACTCCCCCGCTCCGCGCCCGCGGCGCGCCCTGCAGGTCGTCGTCTTCGCCCTCCTCGCCGCGCTCGCCGGCTGCCGCGACAGCCCGAGCGAGGTCATCGAGGGGGCCAGCGAGGCCGCCTCCACCGGCCGCATCGTCGACGTGCAGTCCGCCTTCTCCATCGCCACCGTGCAGCGGCTCGAGCGCGCCTGGAAGCTCAACCGCGAGCTGCCCGAGCAGGGCTGGAGCGCCCTCGCCGCCCGCCTCGTCTTCGATGGCAAGCCGCTGGAGGTGCTGCGCGAGGACATCCAGGACGATCACGCCCAGGTCTGGGCGCGGGCCGGCGCCACCGAGCGCGACTACTACCTGCGCAAGGAAGACGGCCGGTGGCGCATCGATCTGGGCGGCGGCCTGGGCTACCGACGCGCCAAGGCGCGGCTGCAGGCCGAGGCCGACAAGGCGGAGGCCGACGAGAAGCGCAAGGAGCACCTCGAGGAGCTCAAGGAGCAGCGCGCGGAGCAGGAGAAGGGCGGGGCCTGACGCTCGCGGCCCGGCGCATCCTGCGGCCCCGGTCGCGCATCGGCCTCCCAGGCGCGTTGCGGGCCGGCATTGCACCCGACCGGCGGACTCGCCATGATTCGAGCGCCCCGGGCGATGGCCCCGGCGCCGGCTGCCTGCGCAGCCCGACGCGGCCAGGGCCGACCGGGACAGAGGAGTCTCCATGTTGATCATTGCAGCGAGCGCCCTCGCGGGCGCCGCCCTCGGCCTCGGCGGCACCACCCTGCAGCGTCGGCGCCAGCGCGCCCGGCAGGAGGCCGCCGAGCTCCAGCGCCGGGGGGCCCGCCTCGCGGCCGTCTCGGACCGCCGCGCCGAGCTCATCCACGCCGGCGAGCGCGATGCCCAGGTGCTGCGCGCCGACCTCGACACCGAGCTCTCGGAGTTCGAGGCGATGCTGGCGGGGGATGACGCCCGCCTGACGTCCCGCTCCGAGGCCGCCGACCGCCGCGCCCAGCGCCAGAGCGGCCACCAGGCCGACCTGGACGCCCGCTTCGAGGCGTTCAGCGAGCGCCGCGGGGGCCTCACCGCCCAGCGCGACGCCATCCGCGACGCCGAGCGCCAGGTCCAGGAGGCCGTCGAGCACTCGGCGGGCATGACCCGCGAGGCCGTCATCGAGGAGCTGCGCGAGGGCTACACCGAGGAGGCCGCCCTGGCCGCCGCCAAGGCCGCGCGCCTGCTGGAAGACGACACCACCGAGCGCCGCGAGCATTACGCCACCCGCGTCATGGAGATCGCCTGCCAGCGCTACGGCGCCCCCCTGCCCGCCGACCGCCTCATCTCGCAGGTGGTGCTGCCCAAGGCGGCCAAGGTGAAGGAGCGCCTGCTGGCCGACGACCGCGGCATCCTGCGCCTGCTCACCGAGCTGACGACGGTGGAGTTCGAGCCCCAGGAGGAGGAGGCCTTCCACCTGCGGGCCGCCGACCCCTACACCCGCGAGATCGGGCGCCTGGCCTATGAGCGGCTCGTCCGCTCGGGCAACGTGACAGAGGCCTCCGCCCGCTCCCAGGCCGCCAAGGCCGAGAAGGATCTGGAGAAGACGGTGCGCGACGCCGGCAACCGGGCCGCGCGCATCCTGGAGCTCAAGGACATCCACCCCGAGATCCTCTTCCTCGTGGGCAAGCTGCTGTACCGGACGAGCTACACCCAGAACCAGTGGCAGCACGCCATCGAGACGGCCCACCTCTGCGGGGTGATGGCCCAGGAGCTGGGCCTGCCCATCCTGCTGGCCCGTCGCGCGGCGCTGCTGCACGACATCGGCAAGGTGCTCTGGGAGGAGACGGAGGCCGTGGGCAGCCACGCCGTGAGCGGGGCCACCTTCGCCCGCGCCCATGGCGAGGATCCCGACGTGGTGCACCCCATCGCGGCGCACCACAACGACGAGAAGCCCTCGACCCCGCTCGCGCACCTCGTCGCGGCGGCCGACGCCCTGAGCGGCGCCCGGCCCGGCGCCCGCCGCGAGACGCTGGAGGCCTACAAGCAGCGCGTCGACGATCTGGAGCGCATCAGCGCCGACTACCCCGAGGTGCGGCGCGCCTACGTCATCCAGGGCGGCCGCGAGCTGCAGCTCATCGTCGATCCCCAGCGCGTCGACGACCTCAGCGCCATCCACCTGTCGGAGGACGTGGCGGGGCGCATCGAGGAAGAGTGCGTCTACCCGGGGCAGATCAAGGTCACCGTGGTGCGGGAGATCCGCCGGTCGGCGGTGTCGCGCTGATCCCCCGCGGGGTCGCCCCCGCCGGCGCGAGGGGGTTGTCCCGCGCGTGAGGTGAGAGGGGCGTCCGCGACCGCTTCCAGGCTGGCTCCGTCTGAGGCGCTTGCGTGACGGGGGCCGCCCGCACGCGCCGCCGCCGCTCGACGGCAGAATCCCGCGTGATTTCGGCATCTTGCACCGGCGCCGCGGCGTCGACGGGCCCAGCGTCCGGTGGCCGGGGCCGCGTCCACGGCGGGGCCTGCGGCGCGACGCCAGGACGGGCGCCGGCGTCGAGGCCTGGCGCAGGGCGTGGCCGCCAGGGCCGCCGCCACCGCGACCGCCAGCGCCGCGGGTACGAGCCAGCCAGCCCGCCGGGGCGGAGGCTCCAGCAGCGGCACCCCCAGCGGCGCCCGGGCCAGCGCGTCCGGCGCCGCGACCGAGGCCGTCGGCTCGGCCCGCCAGGCCCGCAGCAGCGCCTCCAGGGCCAGGTGGGCCGAGGGCGGCCGCAGGGACGGATCCCGCGCCAGCAGCGCCACGCAGACGCGGGCGATGGCCTGGGGCACGGCCGGCGGCGGCGCGACGTCCTCCGTCGCCGCCCGGCGCGCGATGATCATCGCGTTCGCCCCGGGCGTCTCGAAGGGCCGTCGACCCGTCAGCAGGCGGTAGAGCAGCACCCCCACGGCGTACAGGTCGCTGCGCGGATCGTCGCGCACCCCTCGAAACCGCTCCGGCGCCAGGTAGTGCGGCGTGCCGATGACCTGGGAGCCCGTGTTCGCCTCGCCGTCGCCGGCCTGGGAGCGCGCGATGCCGAAGTCGCAGAGCTTCACCGCCCCCGTCCGCCGCTCCACGAGGATGTTGGCCTCCTTGATGTCGCGGTGGACGATGCCCGCGCCGTGCGCGGCCACGAGCGCGCGCAGCACCTGGGCGACCAGGGGCACCGCCTCGTCCACCGGGAGCGGCTGCCCCCGGGCCACGACGTCGGCCAGGCTGCCGTCGCCGAACCGCTCCATCGCCAGGAAGGGCTCGCCCTCTGGCAGCTGGCCGACGCGGTAGATCTGGATGACGTGGGGGTCGTTCAGCCGCGCGAGCAGGCGGGCCTCGTCGCGGAAGCGGGCCAGCAGCGGGGCGTCGGCGCGGCGCAGGACCTTGAGGGCGACGGGCCGGTCGAGGGAGAGATCCACCGCCGCGTACACCGTCCCGAAGCCACCGCCCCCCAGCCGCCGCTCGATGCGGTGGCCGGCCACCACGCTGCCCGGCTCCAGGGCCACGACGGCGGTGTCGTCGGTGCTCACGAAGGCAGGTCGGTCAACCCGTAGGCCCGCGCGAGATCCAGCTCGCCGATCTCGCCCAGGAACGAGACGAACCGCTCCCGCAGGCGGCGGGCGTGGCGGTCGGCCCCGAGGCCGCGCAGGTAGCGCAGCAGGGCCTCGAAGTAGGCGCGCGCCTCGGCCAGGGCCGCCGGATCCACGGGCTCCCCCGGCTCGAGCTGCAGGTGCTCCTCGAACAGGTAGATGAGCTCGTCCAGGTTGCCGGCCTCGAAGGCCAGCTCGCGGCTCTCGGCCCGGGCCCGCAGGTACTCCTCGGTGGCGCCCATGCCCAGCAGGTCGTCGAAGAGCTCGTGGTACTCCTCGAAGACGCGGTGGTGGTTGCCCAGGCTGCGGTTGATGCCGGCCGCCGCCCGCACGGCCTCCAGGGACCGGTGCAGCCAGTCCTCGAACCCGCCCTCGGTCTGGGCCTCGTCGGCCCGACGCCGGCAGATCTTGCTGATCTCCACGAAGCACTCGTCGATGCGCATCGTGCCGTCGGGCAGGCGCGCGAACAGGGCGACGCAGCGCTCGACCATCTCGATGGCCTTCACGTCGTCGGCCTCGTGCCCCGCCAGGTTCAGCAGGTGCTCGATGCGCATCTCCAGGCCCAGGGGATCCACCCCCAGCCGGCGCTCCTCCACGGCCCGGAAGCGGGCGCGCAGGGCGCGGTAGCGGCCCAGATCCCCCAGCTTGCCGTAGACCTCGCGCAGCATCTCGCTGGCGAGCTGGACCTGGTCGACCTCGCCCACCTCGTCGTAGCCGCCGATGGCGCGCTCCAGGTGCTCGGCGGCGACGGCGGCGTCCCCGCCCGTCATGAGCAGGCGCTCGGCGAGCTGCATGTGCACGAAGGCGCGCTGGTCGGGCAGCAGGGCGGCCCCCCGCTCGGCCAGCAGGCGCTCGGCGGCCCGGGCCGGGGCCTCGGCGTCCGCGCCCGTCCGCTCGGCCATGCGCATCATCACCATCGCGAGGGTGATGAGGCCGTAGACGTCGTCCACCTCTTCGTAGCTGGCGCGGGCCAGCTCGACGTACCGCTCGGGCTCGCGCGCGGCCGCCGGCAGGCCCCGCTCCAGGGCCTCGTACGCCGTGTCGGCGAGGAGCTGGTGCAGGCCCAGCTCGCTGGCCAGGGCCAGGATGCGCTCGCTCTGGTCCTCGGCGTGCGTCACCGAGAAGAAGCCCTGCTCCACCAGCTCGGCCACCTCGGCCAGGCGCGGCGGGCGCGTCTCGCCATGGGCCGGGGCCCAGCGCTCCATGAGCTCCAGCAGGCGCTCGCGCCCCTCGAAGAGGACCTGCAGCGTGCCGTGCAGCACCCGGAGCCGCGCCAGGGGCTCGCCCGAGGCCTCGGCCAGCGCGTCCGCGGTGGCCAGCATGCCCGTCGACCGCGCGAGCTGCCGGCGCAGGGGCTCGGCCCCGGCGTCCTCGCCCTCCAGATCGGGGGGGAAGAACTCGCCGCTCAGGCCATCGAAGTGCCGCTCCACCAGCCCGCGGATGACGTCCGCCCCCGCCCGCGCCAGCATCTCGGCCAGCGCCGCCAGGTGCCCGGCCTCGCGGGCGGCGGCCTCGACCTCCTCACCCAGAGCGTCCAGGTGGGGGCCGTCCTCGGCCACCAGCGCCGTCGCCAGCCGCTCGACCCGGGCCTTCACCGCCGCCTTCGTCGCCCCGCGCGCCTCGAGCCGCGCCACGAAGAAGGCGAACAGCCGGTCGTGCAGGCCGACCCACTCCCAGCGCGCCGTCAGCTCGGCCAGCCACTCGTAGACGGCCACGGCCTGCTCGTCGGGGGCCGCGTCCGCCTGCCGGATGAGCTCGACCATCGCCCGTCGGCCGGCGGCGCCGTCGCCCGCCCCGTAGCAGACCTCCACCAGGGTGCGGCCAGCGTCGAGGCGCCGATCCAGCGCGGGCAGGTGCCCGGCCAGCGTCACGGCGGCCACGGCGTCCTGCCGGGCCGAGGCGAAGTCGCCCACCGAGGCCCGGAACCGCGCCTCGGCCGCCAGCCGCCGCACGTCCACGGCCAGCAGGGCCTCGTCCACCGCCCCCCGCAGGGGCTCCCGCGCCCGCTCCAGCCAGGCCGCGGCCTCGGCCAGCGCCGCCGAGAGCTGCCGGCGCCGCTCGCGATCCGACTTGCGGATGTGCCGCCCGGAGAGCTGCGGCAGCGTGGCGCGGCCGAAGAAGCCCTCCACCAGCGCCACCGCGGCCTCGGCCGCCTCGACCAGCCGGCCGGCCGCGGCGAAGTGGCGCGCCGCCACCTGCAGCAGATCCAGGGCCTCGTTGAGCCCCCCCACCGTGCTGCGGCCGTCGGACCACGTCTGCGTCACGTCGAAGAGGTCGGAGGCGTCCACCGCCTTCAGCCGCGCGTCGGCCGTCCGGCAGAGCACGCCCGCCACCCGCGCCAGCAGCTCGTGGCGGCGCTCGTCGGGCAGGCTGGCCGCGAAGTGGGCCGCCACGCCGGCGGCCACGAAGCTCGCGCCATCGCCGTCCGGCCCCACCAGCCCCGTCGCCTGCAGCGCCACGATGCGCGCCTGCGCCGCGGCGGCGTCCACCCCCCAGACCTCGCCGAGGATGGCGGCGTCGAAGCGCGGCCCCGCCACGGCGGCGGCCTGCAGATCGGCGCGCACCGCCGGCGGCAGCGGCACCAGCGCCCCGCGGGCCAGGGCGGCCAGCACCGGGAAGCCCGGCCGCGCCGTCAGCCCCGGATCGTCCACCGCCCCCTGCTCGAAGGCCCCGGCCCGCTCCGACAGCCCGATGAGGCCGTCGAGCACCTGCGGGTTGCCCCGGCTGGCGTCCAGCAAAGCCTGCAAATACGAGGGCTTGGGCTTGCCGTACCGCGCCAGGCGCGTCGCGGCCTGCGCCCGCAGCACGTCCTCGCCCAGGGGCTCCAGCGGCAGCACGGCGGTCGGATCGGGGTACCAGCCCGGATCGGGCGGTGCCTCGGGATCGGCGAGGGGCGAGCTGCTCGCCAGCAGCACCAGCAGCCGGTGGTTGCCCGGCGTCTTCAGCCCCTCGGCCAGGGCCTCGACCACGGCCCGGGAGGCCCGGTCCGCGCGGCGGGCGTCATCGAGGGCCACCAGCACCGGGTGGGCGCGCGCCACGTCCAGCAGCACGTCGGCGAAGACCCGGGCCCGCTCCGGCCGCGCCTCGCCCGCGTCGGGCAGCAGCGCCAGATCGGCGGCCGCCGCCAGGAACGCGCCGCCGGGCAGCAGCCAGGGCAGCGCCCCGTCATCCTCGCCCTCGTCCACCGCCCGCACGCCCTCGGCGACGCGCAGGATGAGCTCCTCGACGACGCCGTGGCGCTGGCCCTCGGGGGCGTCGCTGCAGCGCGCCAGCACCACGAGGGCGCGGTCATCCGGGCGGCGCGCCTGGTCCAGGAACCGCGTCAGCAGGCTCGACTTGCCGGCGCCGGGCGGGCCGTCGAGGTGCACGATCGAGCCTTTTCCGGCCCGCGCCGAGCTCCACGCGGCCGACAACAACTGGAGGGATGCATCCATCGGTCAGCGCCGAGGCACGTCCATCGCGCACCGGAAGCCGAGATCGTTCTGGTACTGGTCCTTGGCCACCGGCAGGACCCGCGTCACCCGCAGATCCATGCCCAGATCGCGCCAGCCCCCGCCGACGGTGAGGGCGCTGCCGTCGGGCGTCTCGTCGGAGGCCCACTCGCGCACGTTGCCGGCCATGTTGGCCAGCCCGAAGGGGCTGGCGCTGCGCTCGGCGAAGACCCCCACGGGGGCGGCGTACTTGTGGCCGTCGGCGCGGCTCGGCCCGGGGCCTCGCCGATCGATGCGGCCGTAGTTGGCGCGGTGCAGCTTGCCCTCCTCCGGGCTCTCGTTCCCCCACGGGTAGAGGCGGTCGTCGTCGCCGCGCGCGGCGCGCAGCCACTCCAGGGCCGTGGGCAGGCGCCCACCCTGGTTCTCGCAGTACTGCCGCGCCATCTCCCAGGTCACCCCGGTGGCGGGCTGCTCGTCCAGCTCCCACGTCAGCTTCAGCGTCTTGCAGCCGCGCTGGTTGACGCAGCGGTCGTACTGGAGCTGGGAGACCTCCAGGCGATCCAGGTAGAAGGCGGCCACGTCCTTCTTCTCGGTGGTGGCCTCCCCCGAGAGCGCCTCTTCGGTGCAGTAGGTGTCGCGGGCCTTGGGGTTGCCGTCGGTGTCGATCTGGCACTGGGCCAGGGCCTTGGCCCGGGCCTCGGCGGAGAGCCCCGAGACGACCTGGCCCGCTGGCACCAGCACCATGCCCGGCGGGGGCGGCGGCGGCGGCGGGGGTGGCGGCTCGGTAGCCGGCGCCGCCGTCACGGGCGCCGCGCTGATGGGGGCCGCCGTCACCGGCGCCGCGGTGGCGGGCGCGGCGGTGGGGCGCGGCGGAGGCCGTCGACGCGGCGGCCACGGAGGGCGGCGACGCGGACGGGGGCGCTACGCCCTCGTGGGCGTCGCCGGGCGCACCCGCCAGCCAGACCCCTGACCCCGGCGACGGCCGCGGCCGCCAGCGCCACCGCCAGCATCCGGCCCATGCCCGACGCGGGCGCGGCCGGGGGCGGCGGCGCCTCCACCGTGGTGGGCGGCGCGGCGTCGTCGGCCTCGTCCTCGTCGTCCTCGTCGACGGCCGGGGGCGCCGCCATCGGCTCGGGGGCCCGGACCTCGGGGCGCGCCGTGCTGGCGAGGGACTCCCCGGGGCGCACGGGCCGGTCGAGCAGCATGGCGAGCTCGACCTGCAGGTTGCGCAGGCTGCGCTCCTGGGCCTCCAGCCCCGCCACGCGATCGTCCACCACCTCGATGGCCGGCGCGTTGTCGCGCAGCCAGTCGCGGATGAAGCGCAGCTTGCTGTCCAGCTCGCGCTGGCGGTCGCGCTGGCGCTCCACCTCGGCCTTGAACTCCCGATCCGCCGAGAGCTCGTAGGCCACCTCGGCCAGGGCGTCCCCGGTGAGGCGGGAGAACTCGGGCAGCAGGGCGTCGACGAAGGCGTCCACGGTGGTCATGCGCCGGGCGGCGGCCAGGGCGCCGAAGATGCCGCGGCCCGCGCCGCTGCGCCCGGAGCGGCCCCAGGCCTCGGGCAGGTCGCCGAACTCGACGGGCACCGCGGCCCCGGGCTCGGGGGGCTCGCCCGCCTGGCGGCTGGGGGCCGGCACGCCCGCGAGGGCCAGGTACAGCAGCTCGCCGAGGGCCCGCAGGTCGCGCGCGACCGCCCGCTCCTGGGTCAGCCCGGGGGCCAGCGGCCGCCAGCCGACGAGGCGCACGGCGTCCATGGCCCCGTCGCGCACCTCCAGCACCAGCGAGCGCGGCGCGAGCGCCCCGTGGGCCAGGCCGTTGCGATGCGCGGCGCGCAGGGCGGCGGCGGCCTGCAGCAGCAGGGGCAGCCCGTCCACGGCCGCCAGCGGCCCGCCCAGGCGCTCGACCCGCTGCTCCAGCGTCTCGCCGTCGACGTAGCGCTGGGCCACGAAGCCGGGCTCGAGGGCGTCCTCGATCTGGATCACGCCGGGCACGCCGGGGTGGTCGACCCGCTTCATGCGGCGGGCCCAGTCCATCAAGCCCTGCTTGTCGAACTTCTCGGCCTCGGCCAGCAGCAGCGACACCACCGGCCCGCCGCCGCCGAGGCGCGCGCGGAACCGGCCCGAGCCGATGCCGACGCCGATGCGCTCGATGAACTCGACGTCGCCGATGGAGCTCACGCCCGCCATGTCGATAGAGGTGGCCACGGTGCGCGACATTAGGCCAGCCACCCGCGCCTTGCAAGGCATGCGGCGCGGCGCGGCCCCCCGTCGGTCAGGCGGTGGCGCCGCCGCAGCTGCTGCCCTGGCCCGCGGTGCAGCCGAAGCAGTGGCGGGCCGTCACGATGCGCCGCTGCTGCAGCGCGGTGGCGTCCAGATCGTGCACCGACGGCCGCGCCCCCCCGGGCAGCTCGACCTCCAGGTCCAGCATCTGGTTGAAGTCGCAGTCGTACAGCCGCCCATCCCACGAGATCGACAGGGTATTTCGGCACATCACCCCCGCGACCGCGGCCGGGTTGAAGGCGTTGGTCAGGCGCTCCATGTAGGCGGCGAGCTGGCCCTTCTCCACCAGCCACTCCAGGTAGCGGGCGATGGGCATGTTGTTCAGGCAGATGAGGCGGTCGAAGGTGATGCCGTGCTCGGCCTGCAGCCCGCGGCGCCACTCCCCCTCCAGCTCGGCCTGGTTCGCGGCCAGGAAGGCCCCCGCCGGGTTCGACATCAGCGTCAGGCGCCGGCGCGGATCCCCCTGCCCGTAGCCCACCTCGTTGAGCCGGTGCAGCGCGCGGATGGACTTCTCGTAGGTGCCATCGCCGCGCTGGGCGTCGGTGTTGCGCTGTCGGTAGTGCGGCAGGGAGCAGACGACCTCGACCCCGCGATCGGCCAGGTACTCGGGCAGGTCCCGGAAGCGCGGCACCAGCAGCACCGTGAGGTTGCAGCGATCGATGACGTGCTTGCCCCGCTCGACGCAGGCGTCGACCAGGTAGCGGAAGTGCGGGTTGAGCTCCGGCGCGCCGCCGGTGATGTCGACCGTGTGGGCGTCGGTCGCGTCCAGCGCCCGCAGGCAGGCGTCGACGGTGGCCCGATCCATGTTCTCGGTCAGCCGGTCGGGCCCCGAGTCCACATGGCAGTGCCGGCACGTCATGTTGCAGAGCTTGCCGATGTTGATCTGGAAGAACTCCAGCTTCGCCGGCAGCAGCCCTCCCTCGAACCCCGCCCCCGCGATGGCCGCCTCGAAGTCGCCCGCGGCGAGGGGCACGGCGTCGAGGGTCGCGAGCTGGGCCTCGGGCGCCGCCAGGGGCACCCGCCGCGACAGCAGGCTCGTCGCCCGCTTCGGCCCCCCCGCCTCGGTCGTCAGGTCGACGCCCAGGCTGGCGAGGTGCTCGGTGATCTGGACCAGGCCGTCCATCTGCCCCCCTACATGCCGGTCTTGTGGACGTGGTTGAGCATCTGCACGCCGTGCACGAGGCTCGCCCCGCCGCGGATGGCCGCCGCCACGTGCATGGCCTCGGTCATCTGCTCCAGATCGGAGCCCTTCTCCAGGGCGTCCTTGCTGTACGCGTCGATGCAGTACGGGCACTGGACGGCGTGGGACACCGCCAGGGCGATCAGCGACTTCTCCCGGGCCGTGAGCGCCCCCTCCGCGAAGACGGCGTTGTACCAGGCGAAGAACTTGCGGGCGAGGTCGGGGTTGCCTTCGGCGATCTGCCCGAACTTCGGCAGATCCGCGGGATCGTAGTAGGTCTCCAAGTCGTCTCCTCGGGGCTGGCGGCCGCTCTACGGCGCGGAGGGCGGACACGTTACCGGGTACGGACGCCGGGAGGTACCTGATCGGTCGCGCGTGCGCGCGGGGATCACAGCTCGAGGCGGAAATAGAGGCCGATGGAGTAGTTGACGCCGTTGAGGTTGTCCACGTCCACGTCGCGCGCCCCCACCAGCTCGCGCAGCGTCTGCTTCTGCTCCGCCGTCAGCCGGTACTCCAGGGCCGCCTTCTCGATGGCGTTGCCCTTGGCGCCCGCGGCCACCTCCTCGCCGGAGATGATGAAGTGGAAGCCGGCCGTGGTCTGCAGCCCGAAGTACACCACCGGGGCGATCTTCATGTCGGCCTCGAGCCGCAGCCGCGCCACGTTCCAGCCGAAGGCCAGCCGCGACAGCTCCGCCTCCTCCTCGCTGGCGTCGTTGTAGGCCTCGATGGCCCCGTCCACGTTCACGCCGGCCGACTCCAGCTCCTGGCGGATGTCGAGGGGCACGTCCAGCTCGTCGGCCTCCTGCTTGGGGAAGATGTAGAACATCGGCCCCGTGTACAGGCCCACCGTCACCCGGAAGTCATCGCCGAAGGTGGTGTCGAAGCCCACGTTCGCGGTGGCCAGGTACTGCTTGTTCCCCATGAAAAAGAAGTCGGCGAAGATGTCGATGAACAGGATCTCGACGCCCAGCTCCGCCCCCGACCCCAGCCACTGATCGAAGCCCTTGTAGACGTCGCCGCTGCCGCGGGTGAAGGCCACCTTCGGCCCCAGGCGGAAGCCGAAGAGATCGGCGTGGGCGCTCAGCGGGGCACCGAGTAGCACGGTCAGGGCCAGCAGAGCCTTGAGCGTCCTGGTCATCATCGACTCCTTCCGGCAGGCCAAAGCGGGCATGACCTGGCCATTGTCCCGGAGTGGGGCCGCCGAGGCCAGAGCCAGGGCTGACAAAAAACGCGAGCGTTTTCATACCTGTAGGGCGGCATCCCACAGCGGGGCGCCCGGAGGCGGGGCGGGAGGGCGCGGGGGGCGCGCCCGGCGGCGGGGCCGGGCGGCGGGGGCTCAGTCGCCGAGGACGACGGCGCCGGGGCGGGTGGACCGCCACGTCACGACGCTCTGCTCGCCGCCGCGGGCGTCGCGCAGGTACACCGAGTCGCCGGTGTTGTTCAGGCCCAGGCCCCGGGGCGCCGCGAACGTGCCGCCGCCGCCGCCGAAGACCTGCACCGTCGCCCCGGCCTCCAGGATGAAGCCGCCGGGGAAGGTGTAGCGGACGCCCACGTTGTCGGCGAGGCTCCAGCCCGACAGGTCCACCGCGCCGGCGCCGGCGTTCTTCAGCTCGACCATCTCGTCGTCCCGCACATCCACCTCGCCGTCGCCGTTGAGGTCGCTGTCGGGGTTGGGCACCACCTGGCTGATCTTCACCACCACGGGCGCCTCGGTCTTCACCTCGCAGGTGGCCTGCTGGGTGACGCAGACGCGCTGGCGGATCCAGCCGCCGCTCTGGGCCGCCTGGCAGAGGAAGCCCTCGCCGCACGCCTCGTCCGTCGTGCACTCGTAGGTGCAGGCCCGCTTGCCGTCGGCCAGGCGCACGCACGAGTTGCCCACGCCGCCGCAGTCCGCGTCGATCTGGCAGGAGTCGCAGAGGTTCTCCGTCTTGGCGAAGGGGTGGACGTGCGGGTTGTCGTCGATGCCGTGCACGCCGTACATCGTGGCGAACCACGAGGAGTTGGTGTCCAGGTCGGTCAGCAGCTCCGTCAGGCGGGGCAGCGCCGTCAGATCCTCGCCGCTCCCCTTGCCCACGAACGCCGACAGGAAGTCCGTCACGGCCGAGCTGGTGCTGGCGTTGGAGAAGCTCGTCGTCGTGATGATGTCGATGTTCTTGCGATCCCGCTTGGCCGGGTTCGCGAAGAACGCCTGCCCGATGGCGTAGGTGTCGCAGCCCTCGGCCAGCACGACCTGGTAGCGCTCCGGCATCTCCACGTCGGGGATCTCGCTGTCGTCCAGATCGCCCTCGTCGGTCATGCGCCAGTTGGCCAGGGCGAAGGCGTAGAACGGCCCCGAGTGGCCCGAGTACATGATGACGTCGCGGCTCTTGAGGCTCTCGAGCATGTCGGCCTCGAGCTGGCGGCCGCCCGCGTTGGTGTCGGGATCCGTCGCGGTGCCCGGCTTGCCCCAGTACAGGCTGACCTTCATCTGCACGGGACCGAGGGGGGTCAGCATGTCCTTGGTCAGCGGGCCGGAGTCATGGGCCAGCTCGGCGTAGCTGCCGACCGGCGACTTGAACCCGCGGGCCACCAGCCAGTCGTACGTCGCCTCGGAGTGCTTGATGTGGTAGGCGTCGTGGTAGTCCCAGCCGAAGTGGACGCCGATGTCGAGCACGCCATCCTCGATGAGGGGCGCGTAGTCGAACCAGGCGTCGGCGCTGCGGGGCTCGGCGGCGATGGTCAGGTTGACCGTCTCCTTCTGGGCGTCGCTGAGCTGGTCGGGGTTGAACCCGCTCCAGGGCGACTTGCGGTACCACTCGCTGTTGGTCTCGAGCTTCAGCATCTCGGCGGTGCTGATCTTGCCGATGACCAGGTCGAAGGTGCGCGTGCCGTCGGTGGCCACCTGGGTGGGCAGGACCGAGAGCAGGTTGAGGGGGCCGGCGATCTCCTGGCGGAAGTCGAACGCGAACGTCAGCTCGTCCACCTCGCGCAGGTCCAGATCCTCCCAGGAGCCGTTCTTCGTCAGCGCCTTGAAGCCGCCGTAGCTCTGGTTGGAGTCATGGGAGGACTTCTCGACCATGTAGGCGTTGAGGAACCAGCCGATGACCGTCTGGCGGTAGGGGACCAGCTCGCGGGCGCGCTGCAGGCGCTCTTCGAAGCTGCGGCCCGCCCACTCGGCCTCCAGCACGACGGTGGTGGTGCCGGTCAGCAGGTACTCCTGGGCGGTCTGGCTGAGGAAGTTGTCCTCCTTGCCGGGCTCGACCACCGAGAGGACGTCGTCGCTCCCCGCGCCCGGGGCCACCGTCGTGCCGCCCTCTTCCCCACAGGCCGCCAGCATGCTCAGGGCAACCGACGGGACCACCAGCTTCCGCATCCACCGCTTCATCATCTGCTCCAGCAACCACCAGGACGTTGACCCTACGCGGTAGAGCAAGCCCGGTGCCAGCCGGCCGCGCCCACGGACCGGGGCCTGGCGGCGCGCACCCTGGCCACTGGGCTGGCCACCCGGCCGCCCCCTGGCCACTCCGGTCGCCACCCCACTCGGGGCGACGCAGCGGATATTCCCGTCTGTTTTCAGGAGGTTGTGCCCCTCAGGGCGCCAGATCCCGCGAGCGGACGAGCCAGACGAGCCGCCAGGCGGCCCGATCCGCCGCCCCGGGCCAGGCGTCGCCGTCGGCCTCGAAGAGGGCCGCGTCCGCCGTCCGCAGCTCCATGGGCAGGCCCGCCAGCAGCGTGGCCGCCTCGCTCATGCCCGGGTTGTGCCCCAGGATGAGGCCGCAGGTGGCCTCAGCCGGGAGCGTGGCCGCCGCCCCCAGGATGGTGGCCGGCCCCGCCAGGTAGAGATCCGACGACCAGCGCGGCTCCACGTCCAGCCCCAGCTCCGCCGCCAGCAGCAGCCACGTCTCCGTCGTCCGCTGGCTGTCGCTGCTGGCCACCGCGTCGGGCACGAAGCCCCGGGCCCGCAGCTCGGCCGCCACCGCGGGCGTCGACCGCCGGCCCCGCCCGTTGAGCGGCCGCTCGTGATCGCCGAGGCCCGCGTTGCTCCAGTCACTCTTGGCGTGGCGCATCAGCACCAGGCGACGACCCATGCCGGCTCCCTCAGTGCACGCCCTTCTTGGGGCGCAGCGTGGCCCCCTCGCCGACGTGCTGGTTCCAGCTCGCCGGGGAGAAGCCGTTGTCCACGGGCACCATCTCGATGCAGCCCGTCACCGGGCACACGATCTGGCAGAGGTTGCAGCCGACGCACTCCGACTCGTCCACCACCGGCACGCGGGTATCGGCCTTGGGGTGGATGCACTGGTGGGCGCCGTCATGGCAGGCCGTCACGCAGAGCTGGCAGCCGATGCACTTGTCGGCGTTGATCTTCGCGACCGTCTCGTAGTTCAGGTTCAGGTCGCCCCACTCGCTGAACTGCGGGACGGCCCGGCCGATGAGCTGGTCGAGCCGCGCGAAGCCCTTGTCGCGCATGTAGCCGTTGAGGCCCTCGATGAGGTCCTCGACGATGCGGTAGCCGTAGAGCATGACGGCCGTGCAGACCTGCACCGAGGACGAGCCCAGCAGCAGGAACTCCACCGCGTCGCGCCAGTCCGAGACGCCGCCGATGCCGCTGATGGGCAGCCCGAAGGACGGCTCGCGGGCCAGGGCCCCCACCATGTGCAGGGCGATGGGCTTCACGGCCGCGCCGCAGTAGCCGCCGTTGGTGCTCAGGCCCCCCACCACCGGCCGGGGCACGAAGGTGTCCAGGTCGACGCCGATGATCGACTTGATGGTGTTGATGAGGCTGACGCCATGGGCCCCGCCCGCCTTGGCCGCGAGGCCATGGGGCACGATGTCGCCCACGTTCGGGGTGAGCTTCACCAGCACCGGGACCGTCGAGTACTCCACGGCCCACGAGGTGATGCGCTCGTTGACGGTGGGCTCCTGGCCCACCGCCGAGCCCATGCCACGCTCGCACATGCCGTGGGGGCAGCCGAAGTTCAGCTCCAGCCCGTCGGCCCCCGCGTCGATGGACCGCTTGATGATGTCCTGCCACTCCTGGCGGGTCTCCACCATCAGCGACACCACCACCGCGTGGTCGGGGTAGCGCTTCTTGACCTCGTAGATCTCCTTGAAGTTGACCTCGAGGGGGCGGTCGGTGATGAGCTCGATGTTATTGAAGCCGATGGCCTTCGAGCCGCGGTAGTCCACGGCGCCGAAGCGGCTCGACACGTTCTGGATGGGCTGGCCGAGGGTCTTCCAGACGGCCCCGCCCCAGCCGGCGTCGAAGGCGCGCATGATCTGCTCGCCCGAGTTGGCCGGCGGCGCCGAGGCGAGCCAGAACGGGTTGGGCGACTTGATGCCCGCGCAGTTGGTGCTGAGATCCGGCATTCTTACTGTCCCCGCAGGCCGTGGCCGGCCTTCAGCCAGGCGTCGATGGCGAGGGCGGCCCGCTGGCCTTCGGCGGCGGCGTTGACCACCTCCTTGCCCCCGTTGGCGCAGTCCCCGCCGGCGTACCAGCCCGGGCGGCCCGTCTCGCCGTCGGCGTCGACGACCAGGCGGCCGCGCTCCAGGCGCACCCCGTCCACGTCGGCGAGCAGGGCGCCGAGCTTGCTCTGCCCGATGGCCAGGAGCACGAGATCACAGGGGATTTCGTGCTCCGAGCCCGCGATGGGCTGCTTCTTCTCGTCGAGCTTCACGCAGCGCAGGCCGGCCACCCGGCCGTCCGCGGCCACGAAGCCCACCGGCTGCGTCCGCCACCGGGCGCTGGCCGCCTCGATGCGCGCCGCCTTCCACTCGTGCAGGTAGCCGCTCATGCCGGCCTCGGCGCCGCGGTACACCATCGTCACCTCGGGCACCCCGAGGCCGATGAGCTCGCGCACCGCGTCGATGGCCGTGTTGCCGCCGCCCACCACGACGGCGTGCTGCACGCCCCCGAGGTCCACCGGGCCCAGCTTGAAGGCCTCGATGAAGTCGACCGCGCCCGCCACCCCCGCCAGCTCCTCGCCGGCCACCGCCAGGCGGCTGTCGGGGCCCAGGCCGAACCCCACGAAGATCGCGTCGTGCCGGGCCTCGAGGTCGGTGAACGAGACGTCGGCGCCGATCTCGACGCCCGTCTGCACGTCGATGCCGCCGATGCCGAGGATCCAGTCCACCTCCTCGGCCCCGCGATCCGCCTTCATCTTGTAGGGCGCCACGCCGGTGACGTTCAGGCCGCCGATGACCGGGCGCTTCTCGTAGATGGTGCAGGCGTGGCCCAGCCGCCGCAGCATGTGGGCCGCCGCCAGCGAGGCCGGCCCCGCGCCGATGAGCCCGACGCTCTTGCCCGTGTCGGCCCCCGCCTCGAAGTACGTCCACCCCGCCTCGAAGGCGTGGTCGGTGGCGTAGCGCTGCAGCTTGCCGATCTGGATGGGGGGCACGCCCATCTCGTTGTAGACGCAGTCCCCCACGCAGAGCACCTCGACGGGGCAGACCCGCGCGCAGCTCATGCCGAGGATGTTCGACTCGAAGATGGTGCCCGCCGACCCGCGCACGTTGCCGGTGCTGATCTTGCGGATGAACTCGGGGATGTTGATCCCCGTGGGGCAGGCCTGGATGCACGGGGCGTCGCTGCAGTAGAGGCAGCGGTTGGCTTCCGTCAGCGCCTGGGAATCGGTGTAGGCCGGCTTGAAGTCGTCGAACACGCCTTCCGCGCGCTCGGCGCCCGGGGCCGGGCTGGTCGGGCTCTTCACCATGCTCCTCCACACGGGCGCGCCGGCAGCGGCGCGGCCCCGCTCGCAAAGCGCGAGCGTACGTCGGCTGGGAGCCGCACGCAATCTCGCGCGGGCGATGCTTCCCCACGGGCCGCGCCTTCGGGTATGTAGGGGAGCATGCGACCCATGCTCCTGCTGCTGCTCGCCGCGCTCCTCCCCGCCCCGGGGGGGCTGGCCCTCGCCCAGCCCGCCGACACCGAGGAGGAGGCCCGGGTCCTGGCGAAGGAGGCCGCCAAGGCCTTCCGCGACGGCGACTTCCACGTCGCCCTCGCCCGCTTCCAGGCGGCCAACGCGCTCGTCCCCCACCCCACCCTGCAGGTGAACATCGGCCGATCCTTCGAGAAGCTCGGCCAGTGGGAGAACGCCCTCGACGCCTGCCGCGCCGTGCTCGCCCAGCCGGCCCTCCCCGAGGCCACCTCCAAGGCGGCCGAGGAGTGCGTCCAGCGCGTCGCCCCCAAGGTGGTCGATCCCACCCTCGAGGTGCGCAGCGCCCCGCCCGGCGCGGCGCTCATGGTGGACGGCCAGCCCAAGGGCCCGACCCCGTGGAAGGGCACCGTCGAGCCGGGCAAGCGGCAGATCGACGTCACCCTGCCCGGCCACCGCCCCATCACCCGCGAGATCGTCGCGGTGCGCGGCAAGCTGGAGTCCCTGGCCGTGGTGATGGTGCCCGAGGCCGTCGGCGGGGTGCTGGCCATCCGCACCGTGCCCCCCGGCGCCGCCCTCACCCTCGACGGCGAGGAGATGGGCGAGAGCCCGCTCGAGGGCCTGGGCGTGAAGCCGGGCCGCTACGTGCTCGAGGTCCGCAAGGCGGGCTTCCGCCCCGTGGTCATGGCCGTGCCCGTGGCCGACGGCGAACTGGTCGAGCGCGACATCGCGCTGGTGCCCGAGGGGGGCCCCGTGGTGGCCGCCCGCCCGCAGTGGCCGGCGTGGGTCATGATGGGCACCGGCATCGTCGCCGCCGGCGTGGGCGGCGTCTTCGGCATCCAGGCCATCGGCAACCGCCAGGACGCCGACAAGCTCGCCCGCACCAGCACCGATCCCGACTCGCACCGCCGCTACGACGACCTCGTGGGCGAGATGGAGGGCAACCGCACGGTGGCCGACGTCCTCGTCACCAGCGGCTCCGTCCTGATGCTCGGCGGCCTGACCTGGCTGGTCTGGCCCGAGTAACCCTCGGTATCTCTTCGGGAATCCGGCCGGGCTGCCGTCAGGGCAGCACCTCGATGACCACCGCGTCGGGGCTCGCCGGCACGCGGATCCACACGCTGCTCGCCTCGGCGTCGAAGCGCCAGCCCGCGCCCTCGGGGGGCCAGACGTCGGCCGCGGGCACGGCCGCGCCGCCCACCTGCACCCCCGACACCGACAGCGCCCGGGCCCGCACCAGCAGCGGCCGCGGCGCCCGGGCCAGCGTCACCCGCGCCACGCCGTCCACCACCTCGGCCGTCACCGGGTTCGGCTCGTCATCCACGTCCACCAGCGGGAACGTCGCCCGCCGCCCCGGCCAGACGAGCAGCGTCAGGTGCCCCGCCGAGGCCGCGTCGCCCAGGCCGTTGGCGTCGTTCACCACGTCCAGCGGCAGGATGGCCCCCTCGCGCACGAACAGGGGGATCTGGCCGGGCGCCGGGGCCGTGTAGGCCGCCAGCACCTGCCCGCCGTCCAGCGCCGGCCGACCCGGCCGCCACCAGTCGTACCAGCGCTCCCCCGCCGGCAGCGCCACGTCGCGCGCCGCGCCCGGCTCGAAGAACGGGGCCACCAGCAGGGCCTCCCCCAGCAGGTAGCGCCAGTCGCCGGCCCACGCCTCCGGCCCCTCGCCGATGGGCCGCATGATCGGCGCCCCGCCGGCGTAGGCCGCCTCGGCCAGGCTGTACCAGAACGGCACCAGCGCCGTGTGCAGCCAGGCCCAGAAGCGGTAGTGGGCCACCGACTCGGCCTCGCCCCCGTCCGGCAGGCTCCACGGCGTCAGGTTCGCGCGCCCGTGGAGCTGCATGAACGGCGTCAGCGCCCCCAGCGCCACCCAGTCGAAGAACGTCGCCCGGTCGTAGGGCACCTCCTCCGCCAGCGCCCGGTCGTCGCGATCCAGGTAGCCGCCGATGTCGCTGCCCACGACCACATAGCCCGCCTGGGCCGAGCGGAAGATGTGGTCCAGCGCGTCCACCAGCCCCACCCGGTCGCGGCGGTTGTCCCCCACCCAGGCCACCGGCGCGTGCTCGGGGCGGGCGAAGAAGCGGCCAGCGTGCTCATACGACTCGTCCCAGGGCCGCACCATCGTCACGCACTCCTCCGGCCCCACCCGCGCGACGCAGTAGGCCAGGAAGTCGCGGTAGTACGCCTCGGAGTACGCCTGGTGGGCCACCGGCCCCGCCGCCGTCTGCAGGGGGTCGTTCTTGATGTACTGCTCGCCGAAGTCGAGCTTCCAGCCCGCCACCCCCAGGTCGAGCAGCGCGTCCTGCTGGCGGTGCCACCAGGCCCGGGCGTGGGGGTTGAAGAAGTCGACGCCGGCGCCGATGCCCTTCCACCAGCGGTAGAGCGTGCCCTCGTCCACGTAGAAGCCGCAGTCGCGGCCTTCCTCGTAGTTGGGGGATGGCCCCATGTAGACATCGCCGCCGGCCTCCAGATCGATGCTGGCCTGGTTGACCATCTGGGTCACCCACAGCACCGTGCGCACCCCGTCGGCGCGCAGCGTCCCCACCATCTCCCCGAACCCGGGGTAGCGGTTCGGGTTGGGCACGAAGGTGTTGTAGTGGTCCTCCCAGGGCGAGTCGATGACGAGCACGCCCACCGGGATGTCGCGCTCCTGGAAGCCCCCCACGAAGCGGAAGGTGTCCTCGCGATCGGAGATGTCCTTGGAGATCCAGGGCAGGAAGGCCCAGCGCGGCGTGTGGCGGCGCGGCTCGGGCGGCGTGTCGGCCGGCGTGGCGAAGTCGCAGCCGGGCGGCACCCCCTGGTCCGGCGCCGGCGGCGTGCCCCGATCGGGGCGGCCTCCGTCGGCCGGGGGCGCGCCCCGATCCACCTGCCCGCCATCGAAGGCCGGCTCGATGAAGGCGTCCGGCCCCCCCGCGTCGGCGGCGGCCTCGCCCCCGTCGTCACAGGCAAACAGCAAGAGAAACAAGATGTTGCAGACCGCGAACTTCAACGCGCCGACCTCCCCCGCATCGCGAGGGGGGAGGATAGCAGCCCAGCCGCCGTGGGGGCGACCGGTGGGCCGGGGCGAGCCCTCGGACGCTAGCGGCCGAAGGCGGGCGCGGCCTCGAGCTGGGCCGACGTCATGCCGAAGCGCCGCTCGCGGTGGTCGTACTCGGCCATGGCGGCGTCGAAGTCGGCCGTCTGGAAGTCCGGCCAGAGCCCCTCGGTGAAGATGAGCTCCGCGTAGCAGGCCTCGATGGGCAGGAAGCCCGACAGGCGCCGCTCCCCCGAGGTGCGGATGAGCAGATCCACGTCGGGCATGTCCGCCGTGGACAAGGCCGCCATCAGGTGCGCCTCGCCCACGTCCGCGGCCAGCAGCTCGCCCCGGGCGGCCATGTGCACCAGGCGGCGCACCGCCTGCACCACGTCGCGGCGCCCGTCGTAGCTCACGGCCAGCACCAGCCGCATGTCGCGGCAGTGGGCGGTGGAACGCTCCACCCGCTCGAGGGCCTCGCGCACGTAGCGCGGCAGGTAGGCCCGCTCGCCGATGGCCGTCAGGCGGATGCCGTTGGCCAGCAGCTCGGGCTCCTCGTCGGCGAGGAACTGCACCAGCAGATCCATCAGCTCGCGCACCTCGTACGGGGGGCGGGCCCAGTTCAGGCTCGAGAACGCGAAGAGCGTCAGCCACTCCAGGCCCTGCTCTCGCGCGTGGCGGACGATGCGGCGCACCGCCTTGGCGCCCTCCTTGTGGCCCGCCGTGCGGTCGAGCCCGCGCTGCTTCGCCCAGCGGCCGTTGCCGTCCATGATGATCGCTACGTGTCGCGCGCCCATCGGGGCACCTCCTGTCATGCTCTCACCGGCGCACTCTGCCACGGGAACGTGATCCCCGCGTGAAGCCCCGATGAAACGTCGCACCGGCCCGCCTGGCCGGGCACATTCGCCGCGGGCAGGGTTATGATGTCCGCTCCACGAATCAAGGGGGCACCGCAACGTGACGCGGCGCATCGGAATTCTCACGGGCGGCGGCGACTGTCCGGGGCTCAACGCGGTCATCCGGGCGGCGGTCAAGACGGCCCGCGGCTACGGCTGGGAGATCATCGGCATCCGCGACGGCTTCGACGGGCTGCGGCGCGTGGACACCTTCCGGCTCTCCCGGGAGCGCATCAAGGGCATCCTCCCCCAGGGCGGGACCATCCTCGGCTCCACCAACAAGTGCGACCCGTTCTGCGTGCGGGTGGGCGACCAGGTGGAGGACCAGTCCGACCAGGTGGTCGAGAACTTCAAGCTCGAGGGCCTCGACGCGCTCATCACCATCGGCGGCGACGGCACCCAGGCCATCGCCTGGAAGTTCTTCCAGCTCGGCATCCCCGTCGTGGCCGTGCCCAAGACCATCGACAACGACCTCTACGCCACCGACATCACCTTCGGCTTCGACACCGCCGTCGAGACGGCCACCCTGGCCATCGACAAGCTGCACCCCACCGCCGAGTCCCATGAGCGCGTGATGGTGGTCGAGGTCATGGGCCGCGGGGCCGGCTGGATCGCCCTGCACGCGGGCATCGCCGGCGGCGCCGACGTCATCCTCATCCCCGAAATCTCCTTTGATCTCGACCATGTCTGCCAGGCGGTGCAGCGCCGCTACGACATCGGCCGCGACTTCGCCATCGTCGTGGTGGCCGAGGGGGCGCGCATCCGCGACGACCAGCTCGGCCCCCCGGGCACCGGCAACCCCATCACCGGCTCCCGCCGCACCGACCGCATCGGGCAGTACATCCAGGAGAAGACGGGCCACGACGTCCGGGCCATGGTCCTCGGCCACCTGCAGCGCGGCGGCTCCCCCACCACCTTCGACCGCGTCCTCGGCTCGCGCCTGGGGGCGGCCGCGGTGCGCCTCGTGCGCGATGGCCAGTACGGCAAGATGGTGGCGGTGCGCGGCAACACCCTGGTGCCCGTCGACATGGCCGAGGTGGCCGGGAAGGTGCGCACCGTCGATCTGGATCACGACGTCGTGCAGACGGCCCGCGACCTGGGCATCAGCTTCGGCGATCGCCCGATCTGACGATCCGGGGCGGGCTCAGGCCCAGCGGAACCGCCACCGCCCGACCAGCGCCAGCCCCACGCCGAAGGCGACGAGCACGCCCGCCGCCAGCAGCCCGGCCCCCAGATCGAAGCCCCGCCACGTCATCGCCGCCAGCCCGTCCGTCGCCCAGCGCGTCGGCAGCGCCAGCCCCACGGCCTTGAGCCAGTCGGGCATCAGGAACGAGGGCAGCCAGGCCCCGCCGGTGAACGCCATGACGAGCACCGCGAAGGTGCCCAGGCTCTCGATCTGCCGCGTCGTGCGCCCGAGGCCGGCCAGCAGCAGCGCGAAGCCGCCCACGAAGACGGCCTGCCCCAGCAGCACGGCCACGAACCCGACGACGGGCCCGCGCACGGGGATGCCGAAGGCCAGCATCCCCGCCGCGTAGACGGCCACCGAGATGAGCAGCGCGATGGCCGCCGTCGCCAGGCCCACCCCGGCGAGGATCTGCCCCGGCGGCGCCGGCGTCATGCGCAGCCGCACCAGCGTCCCCTCCTGGCGCTCCTCGATGAGCCGCTTCGCCTGCCCCTGGGCCATGAAGAGCAGGAACATGCAGAGCATGCCGGCGAAGGTGTGGGCGTAGGAGTGGTACGACTTCGGCCCCTCGCCCATGCCCAGCAGCTCCTCGTCCACGGCGAACGGGAGCTGCAGCTCGCCGCCCTGGCCGTCCTCGGCCGCCGCCAGGCCCGTCACCAGGCCATCGGCGGCGTCGAGGAAGAGGCCCCACGGCAGCCCGGCCGGCGCCCGCGCCACCGCCGCGCGCTGCTGGGCCAGCAGCTCCTTGAGCTCGGCCGGATCCGCGAAGCCGCGGGCCAGCCGCGTCATGAGCGCCTGGAAGAGGAGGCCCTGGGTGAAGCTGCCCTCCAGCTCCCGGGACGGATCCCGCAGCATGTGGATGGTGAGCCGCTCGCCGGAGAAGGCCGCCGACGGCGTGAGCAGGCGGTCGGCCTCGGGCGGAAAGACGAGCGCGATCGGGGACTTGCCTCGCCCCACCCGGTCGCGGGCCGTCGCCTCGTCCACCACCTCGATGTGCAGGCCGTCCGCCTTGCGCAGGTCGTCGACCACCGCCGCCACCCGCGCCCCGGGGCCGTGCACCACCAGCACGTCCATGCCCTTCGACTTCGAGGGGGCGAAGAGCATCCCGGTCAGCGCCGCCAGCAGGACGGGGATGAGCACCGTCAGCAGCGCGCCGGTGCGGTCGGCGGCGAACAGGCGCAGCTCCTTGGCCGCGACGTAGAGCGCCGGCCTCATGGCGTGTCCTCGTCGCGCAGGCCGCGCCCCGTCAGGCCCAGGAAGACCTGCTCCAGCGTCTGCCGCGCCGGCGTGACCCGCGCGTCGATGCCCGCGGCCGCCAGCGCCGCCTGCACCCGGTCCGCGTCGACGGGCCCCGCCGCCTCCAGCGTGAAGCCCGTCCCGTCGCCCCCCAGCAGGCCGGCCAGCCGGTCGCTCGCCAGCAGGCGGCCCCGATCCATGATGGCCACCTGCTCGCAGAGCGCCTCCACCTCTTCCATGTAGTGGGTGGTGTAGATGATGGTCCGCCCCTCGGCGTGCAGCCGCCGCACCGTCTCGAAGATGTGGTTGCGGGACTGGGCGTCCACCCCCGTGGTGGGCTCGTCCAGGATGAGCAGCGGCGGGTCGTGCAGCAGGCCGCAGGCCAGGTTCAGGCGCCGCGCCATGCCCCCCGACAGCGCCGACACCCGGGCGTCGGCCCGGGCCTCGAGCTGGGCGAGCGCCAGCCCGAAGTCCACGCGGTCGCGCAGGGCGGCCCCGGCGATGCCGTGCATCTGCCCGAAAAAGCTCAGGTTCTGCCGCACCGTCAGGGCCGGGTACAGGGCGAGGTGCTGGGGCACGAGGCCCACGCGCCGGCGCACCGCGGCCGGATCGTCGCCCACGGCCACGCCGTCGACGCGCACCACGCCCGCGTCCGGGGCCCGCAGCCCCGCCAGGCACGCGATGGTCGTCGTCTTGCCCGCGCCGTTGGGGCCCAGCAGCCCGAAGAGGCAGCCGCGCGGCACCGCCAGGTCCAGCCCCGCCACGGCCTCCAGCGCGCCGTAGCGCACCACCAGCCCCTCGATGGCGATCATCGCCCGCGCCGCGCGAGGGCCACGATGAGCCAGATCCAGGGGGCGCCGTGCAGGGCCAGGTCGAACCAGTCCACCGCGTCCATGCCGACGGCGCCGCCGAAGACCCACTTGAGCTTGCCCCAGACGTGGGGCTCGGGGGCGAAGGGGGCGAGGCCGAGGGTGAGCGACGCGATGAGCGGCGCGAGGATCTTCACTTCAGCAGGCCGAGCACGAGGAGGACGACGCCCGCCGCCGCGCAGATGCCCGAGAAGGCCGCCGTCAGCTTCGCGGTCTTGCGCGCCGACCCCAGCATCTCGGCCTTGCTGCGCGTCGAGACCAGGAATATCTCACCGCCCTTGCCCACGCTCAGCCCCCCCTGGGCGTCGGTGACCTCGCCCACCACGGTGAGGCGCCCCTGCGCCGGCAGCACCGACTCGTCGTACTCGTAGCCGAGCGTCCGCCGCCCCGAGCCCAGGGTGCCGATGGCCATGCTGAAGCCGCCGAACTGCAGCCGCATGCCGCCATCCCCGCCCGGCTCGAACCGGTCGACCGTCTTCTGCAGGCCGTCGAAGTCGGCGCCCCGCAGGCTCACGCGCACGGCGCCGGAGCCGTCCACGAGGTCGAAGTCGACCCCGTTCGACTCGCTCGACATCACCTCGGTGCCGCTGCGCACGCGCCGCACCTGGTTGCCGTTCTGGTCGCGCTCCCAGTACTCCTCTTCGTACCGCCGCGAGATGCGCATCGTGTAGTAGAGGCAGGGCACCTCGCCGAGGGGCGACACCAGCGGCCGGGCGCAGTCCGCCTCGCCCACCAGCTCCGCGAGCTGCTTGAAGCCGCCGCCGCCGATCTCGCCGGCCACGGTGGAGGCCACCTGGGCCAGCTCGCCGCTGGTGAAGGCCCGGGCCGCCACCAGGCGCCCCTCCTTGCGCCGCGCCAGGACATGCACGACGACGAGCACCGCGCCTACGATGAGGAAGATGATCCCGCCGGCCGTCATCCCTGGCCTCCTGCAGCTCGCGCCCGCGGCGCCGACGCTCGTTGATACGACGAAACCCGCACGACGCCAACCCCGCGGGGCCGCGCCGGTCAGCGCTCCGCCGCGATCTCCACGTCCACGAAGTTGCCCCAGGCGTCGCTGATGCGCACCGTCGCGGGGGCGGCGGGGGCCTGGATCTCCAGGCGGGTGCTCGACCAGCCCGCCAGGTCGATGGTCCCCTCGGTGCCGTCCTCGGCCCGGGACGTCACGAGCGTGCGGCCCACGGCGTCGGGCGCCGCCACCGTCTCGAGCGCCACATCGTCCATCGTCGCCGTCAGGCCGGCCAGCGGCACCGCCGCCCCCAGCAGGAACGACCACCGCTTGAGCGCGCCGTCGTAGCGCATCTCGGGATCGAGCCGCAGCAGGTGCCCGCGGATCTCCAGGGCCTCGAAGGCGCTCTCGCCGTCGTCGTTGCTCGGCCCGTCGGGGTAGTTCACGCGCAGGGCCAGCACGCCGTCAGCCACCCCGACGTCCCGCGCCACCAGCGTCGCCGGGCCCAGGTCGAAGGCGGCGCCGTCGACGCTGTAGGGGGCCGTCCCCTCCCCCTGCACGCCCTCGCCCGCCACATGGATGCGGTAGCGCCCGACCGGCATGTCGAAGGGCAGCTCCCAGCGCACGGCCCAGAGGTGATCCCCCTCGAAGTCGCCCAGGTAGAACGTCAGCGTCTCGAAGCCGCGGTCGTCGAACCGCACGCCCGCCCGCACCACGTCGGTGAAGCTGCCATCCTCCCCGGCCACCTGCAGCACCACGTCGGGGCGATCCACGCCCGGGTGGCCGCCGATCCACCGCAGCTCCAGCAGATCCCCGCGCACCGCCGCCGCCGGCGTGTCCATGACCAGCGTCCCCGCCGCCATGGCCCCCGCCGTGGGCAGCACGGTGTCATCGGCCAGGTCCGGCCAGATGGTCGGCTTGATGGGCGTGGTGTTGTCCTCGCGCTCCGCCGTGAAGAGCTGGCCCGCCAGGTCCCGGGCATTGTTCAGGAAATAGCGCCCGAGCTTCCAGCCCCAGAGCCCCTGGGCCGCCTCGTAGCCGCCCCGGAACCAGTCATCCTCCAGCACCAGGTACAGGTGGTGGTCCATGGCATAGCCGAAGTTCACCGCCCGCACCCCGGCCAGGCCGGCCGCCCGGGCGTCCGCCTCCAGATCAGCCGCCAGCTCCAGCCCGAGCTGCGACGAGGGCTCGCCCGGCAGCGTCGCGATGACCGTGTTGTCGATGCGGAACGCCGACATCACCGTCTTCTGGAGCTGCACCGTGGGCTGCCCCAGGAAGGTCTGCAGGTTCAGCAGGCAGCCCAGCGCCCCATCGCGGTAGGGCGGCTCGTCCCGCTCGTGCCCCTGGGCCACGCACTGAAACGCCCCGTACTCCTGGGCCGTCCCGTCGTTGGCCCGGAACTCGGGCACGCTGCGATCGTAGCCCAGCAGCGAGTAGCTGACGGGGATGCGCTTCTGCACCACCTCCAGCACCGGCGCCGCCTGCGTCTCGACGGCGTCCCAGGCCGCCTTGAAGATGGGCCAGACGCGGTGGCCGACCACCTGCATCTTGCCCCAGTTCACCTCGGTGCCGTCGTCGCCGCGCGGGCTCACGTTGGCCGCGTTGCCGTTGGCGAAGATGACGGGCACGTACCGGCCGGCCTCGGCCGACAGCTTCTGGGTCGCCACCACCTCGATGCCGCCCGCCACGTCCCCCGTCACCCAGGGCAGCTCCATGTGCGTGCCGTGGATGGCCAGCGACACCACGGCCGCCATGGGCGTGCCGTCCGCCTCGTCCACGCGGATGACCGTCATGCGGTCGTCGGTGAACTCGGGAAACTCGCTGCGCCGGTTGCTGTGGATGCGCCGCGCCGGATCGAAGTCATCCACGACGCGCACGCCCACCTTCGCCGGCTTCATGTCGCCCAGGGCCTGCACGATGGCCGCCGCGAACGAGTCGCTGTAGCGCTCCACCATCTCGCTCGAGAACTGCCCGTAGCCGAAGATGCCGAAGCCCGTGGCCGGCACCAGGTTCCAGAAGCGCCCCGGCTGGCTGTGGGAGTGCGTCGCGAAGCTCACGATCTTGTCGGCGTAGTTGACGCCCGTGGCCGCCTGCACCTTGAGCGCGGTGCGCGTCAGCAGGTAGTCCGTCGACCAGCACAGCGGGAAGCGCACCAGGATGAGCACGTCGTCCGCCGTCGACAGCGCGATGGCGCGGACGTCCTGCTCCTCGAAGTAGCGGTCGCTGCCACCGAGCGCCACGGCGTAGGGGTTGCGGGGGCCCGGCCGGGCGCCGAAGCCCGCCATCGATACGCCCAGCGGGTAGTTCAGCGGCACCACGCCGACGCCGGCCAGGAGCTGCCCCGGCTCGGCCAGGGGCGCGGCGGGCTCGCCGGTGAAGAGGTCCTGCGGGAAGGGCCGGCACTCCCCCTCGAAGCAGTAGCCGTCCGCCGGGCACTGCCCGTCGTGCTCGCAGGCGTTGATGCAGCGATCTTCCTTGCAGACCGAGCCCTTGGGGCACTCGATGTTGCCGCTGCAGGGCCGCGGCCGGATGCGGCAGGTGCGCGCCTGCTCGCAGGGCTCGTAGCACCACAGCCCGCCCTGGAAGCCCCCACAGACCTCGTCCGCCGGGCACTGCACCTGGCACGTCCCGTCGACGCACGCCTGCCCGTCGGGGCAGGCCCCGCCCTCGCCGCACTCGTCCAGGAAGAGGCAGCGCACCGGCGACGCGTACAGGCACTGGCCGTCCACGCAGTCGCCCCCCGGGCAGTCCGCCGGGTAGGTGCAGGGGATGGGCGGCCCCATGTCGGGGGCCGCGTCGACGACGCCCTGGTCCTGCACGGCGCCGTCGGCGGGGGCCGCGTCCGCCACCGACGAATCGGCCCCGGACTGGAAGGATGGATCGGTGGCCTCCTCGGGCAGGCAGCCGGCGAGGAAGACGAGGGCGAGGCACATGGGGCGCATGGAGACTCCGCAGCGGGGCTGAACCGGCGTATTGTCGTTGGGACAGCCAGACGGCGCAAAGACTGCGTGGCCGACTTCGCTCGCCGAATGGATCCGTCCGTCGAATGGACCGTATCAGGCCCCCGTCGGCCGCCGCGTCGCTCGTACCCTGGAGGACCCCATGACCACCCGCTTCCTGCTCCCCGCCGCCCTGCTCGCCAGCGTGGGCGCGGCCGTGGCCTACGCCCAGGCCACCGGCACCATCAACGGCGTCGCCCGCGACGCCGCCACCGGCAAGGGCATCGACCGGGCCCGCTGCTCCGTGGATCGCACCATCGCCTCCACCAGCGCCGACGGCCGCTTCAGCATCAACGTCGCCCCCGGCCCCCACACCGTCGCCTGCGAGGCCAACGGCTACGCCCGCGCCACCCGCAAGGTCACCGTCATCGGCGGCGGCACCGTCAACGTCGAGCTGAAGCTCAAGGCCATCGCCGTCCCCGCCGCCGACGAGCCCGCGCCCGCCGAGGCCGAGGAGTCGCGCAAGGAGAGCAAGAAGGTCCGCACCCGCAAGGGCGACGCCATCGGCGCGGGCGCGGCCCCCCCGCCCGCGCCCCGCGCCGCGCGCCCCGTGATGACCAAGGCCAAGATCGCCATCGCCGCCGGCAACATCGCGGCCGCCCCCGCGACGGCCATGGCCAGGCCCGTCGACGCCGACGTCGCCACGGCCGCCGCCGACCGCGAGGCCTACGACAAGATCACCGACAACCCGTTCATGAGCGCCCTCAAGGACCCGCTCTCCACCTTCTCCATCGACGTCGACACCGCCGCCTTCGCCAACGTGCGCCGCTTCCTCAACAGCGGCTCCCTCCCGCCGAAGGACGCCGTGCGCATCGAGGAGCTGATCAACTACTTCAGCTACGACTACCCCGACGCCAAGGGCGAGCACCCGTTCTCGGTCAGCACCGAGATCTCCACCGCCCCCTGGAACCCCGAGCACCGCCTCGTGCACATCGGCATCCAGGGCCGCAAGGTCGACATCAGCGCCCTGCCCCCGTCCAACCTCGTCTTCCTGCTGGACGTCTCGGGCAGCATGAACAGCCCCGACAAGCTGCCCCTGCTCAAGCAGGCTTTCACCTTGCTGGTCAACAACTTGCGGGCCAATGACCGCGTCGCCATCGTGGTCTACGCCGGCGCCGCCGGCCTCGTCCTGCCCAGCACCGCCGGCAAGGATCGCGGCGCCATCCTCGGGGCCCTGGAGGGCCTGAGCGCGGGCGGCAGCACCGCCGGCGGCGCCGGCATCAAGCTGGCCTACCAGGTCGCCCGCGACAACTTCATCAAGGGCGGCAACAACCGCGTCATCCTCGCCACCGACGGCGACTTCAACGTCGGCGCCAGCAGCGACGGCGAGCTGGAGCGCATGATCGAGCAGGAGCGCAAGAGCGGCGTCTTCCTGACCATCCTCGGCTTCGGCCGCGGCAACTACCAGGACGCCAAGATGGAGAAGCTCTCCAACGTCGGCAACGGCAACGCCGCCTACATCGACAGCATCCTGGAGGCCCAGAAGGTCCTGGTGACCGAGATGGGGGGCACGCTCCTGACCATCGCCAAGGACGTGAAGATCCAGGTCGAGTTCAACCCCGCCAAGGTCAAGGGCTACCGCCTCATCGGCTACGAGAACCGCATGCTGGCCGCCCAGGACTTCAACGACGACAAGAAGGACGCGGGCGAGCTGGGCGCCGGCCACTCCGTGACGGCCCTCTACGAGATCATCCCCGCCGGCTCCGCCGAGGCGCTGCCCGGCGTCGACGAGCTCAAGTACCAGAAGAACGAGATCAGCGACGCCGCCAAGGCCTCCCCCGAGCTGATGACCGTCAAGCTGCGCTACAAGCAGCCCGACGGCGACGTCAGCACCCTGCTGGAGGCCCCCCTCGTCGACCAGGGCGTCGCCCTCGACAAGACCACCGACGACTTCCGCTTCTCCACGGCCGTCGCCGAGTTCGGCCTGCTGCTGCGCGACTCCCCCTACAAGGGCGGCGCCAGCTTCGACGGCCTCATCGCCCGCGCCAAGGCCGCCATGGGCGAGGACAAGCAGGGCTACCGCTTCGACTTCGTGGGCCTGGCCAAGAAGGCGCAGCTGCTGCACCAGGCCCAGAACCCCAAGCAGCCCCTCAAGATGGCGCAGTAGCGCGCCCCTGGATCGGCAAAACCCCTCGCCGTTCCAGCCCTTCGCCTACTTGAACAGGAAGTAGAGCACCGCCGCGAGCACGGCGAAGAAGCCGATGGCCACGGCCGGGTTGCCCTTCTTCGCCGGCGGGCCGGCCTCGGCCGCCGGCGCGTCGCCCTCCACGCTGGGATCGGTGGCGACCTTGAGCATCCAGGAGTGGTGCTCGCGGCCCGGGTGGGTGTCCGTCCGGTGGGTCGCGCCCGTCACCATGTCGATCTTGTTGCCATCGCCCTGGTCCATGCCGATGCCCAGCCAGTTGCCGGGGCCGATGCGCACGCCGGTGGCCTTGCGATCGATGTACTGGACGGTGGTCAGCGTATCCCGCGAGGGCAGCACCAGCACCAGCACGATGCGCTCGGCGATGAGCAGCGCCACGCGGTAGCCATCGGGCGAGCAGCTCAGCGAGGTGATGTCGCCGGGGCCGCTCGTCACCCGCGTCAGGCCATCGGCCTTGAAGCGGTAGAGCTCCTCCCCCGCCCCCACGAGCCAGAAGTCATGGGCGTTCCAGGTGATGGCGGTGGCGCCGCGGGGCAGCTCGGCCTCGTAGGCCGGCGCGTCGTCCTTGCCGAAGTGCAGCGCGCGGCCGCCCCCGGTGCCCACGCCCAGGCCCCCGCCCTCGCCCCAGGCCAGCACCGTCGCGTCCTCGACGGCCAGCCGCCGCTCGATGGCCTGGCCGCTCACGATGACGACGGCGTCGGGCAGCGCGATGGCCGCCCGCCCCTGCTCGTCCACCGCCAGGGCCCGCGCCCCCGCGCCCACCTGCAACTCGCCCTTCAGCGACCCGGTCACGGCGTCGCGCCACGCCAGGCGGCCGGCGGTGTCCAGGCTCAGGATGCTGTTCTGGGCGATGGCGACGCCGACGATGGGGGTCGCCTCCTGGGTGCGCCACAGGGGCCCCTCGCTGGGGCCGTCCTGGACGAGCAGCTCGTCCCCGTCGGCCATCGCGATGTAGCGGCCCTGGCGGTCATAGTCGAACATGAGGAGCTCCTGGCAGGTGGATGGGTGAGGGGTGGCAGTATGGCGGCGTGGCCGGTCGCCCGAAACCCCGACTTTCCTGGGGGGTGGGCGTTTTCTGGGGCGCGACGCGCCACGCCCGGGTTCCCGGTGGCGCGTGCGGCCACTCGCCAACCCCGCAGAACCGCTCGCGTTTCAGGCGGGCGCTACGCCCGCTGGCACCTGGCTGTTGCGGCATCAGGGAGCCTGGTCGCCGACGCGAAGGCGCCCCGTCGACTGGCGGCGGAGGCGGTGAAAGCGGAGATGACGTGGTGAACCTCGTACACCACTTGCGTGGACCCGACCTTGGGTTGCTGCTAGCAGGCTGTTGAAGTAGAGGTCAGCGGGCTTGTGGCGCTCATGCCTCCGGCCAGCAATCATGTCGCACCTGCCCCTACCCCAGACTCATGCTGGGCTGAGACGGGAGATGCGAAGCAGATTGTAGGCAGCCACGATGAGGGTCCCGGCGAACGCCGTTTTTCGGCGGCCCTTGAACCGGGTCCTGCTGAAGCCCGCGGTCGTCTTCATCCACCCAAAGACCTCTTCGATTCGTCGCCTGATCCGCTGGCTGACCGCGTAGCCCGGGTGCCGAGTTGTCCGTCCATCGATGGCCGACCGGCGGCCTGAGGTGTTCTGCGCCACATGGGGCGTCACCCGCCGCTCCCGGCACTGCGCGATGAAGGCCTTCGTGTCGTAGCCGCGGTCAGCTCCCAGGGTCAGGCGACGGCTCTTGGGGCGTTCGACCTGGTCGAGCAACTCGATACCCGCCTCGCGCTCGCATCGGCCGTTGGCCTCGGTGACCGCGAAGGCCACCACCAGCCCGTTCGCGTTCTCCATCAGGGCGTGCGCCGCATATCGTAGCTTCGCTTCGTGCCCGTTGCCCTTCCGCATCAGCTTCGCTTCGGGATCGGTCTTCGACTCGTGCGTCTCGTTGCTGCGCTTCTCCCCGCGGAAGTCGCCCCAGCCGTTCGAGTCGCCATCGCTGTCGTCGTCCTTGCGCCGGAAGGACTTCATCGACGCCCAGGCCTGGATGAGCGTGCCGTCGACCGAGAAGTGCTCCCCGCTCAACAGGCCTCGCTGCCTCGCCTGGTTCACGACCTCGACCAGAAAGCGAGTCGCCGCCTCGTGCTCAAGCAACCTCTCGCGGTTCTTCGAGAAGGTGCTGTGATCGAAGGTCGGCTCCATCAGGTCGAGGTCGAGGAACCACCGGAACAGGAGGTTGTACTGAAGCTGCTCGCAGAACTGCCGCTCACTGCGGACGCTGAACAGCGCCATGAGGAGCTGGCTGAGGAGCAGCCGCTCCGGCGGGACCGACACCCGGCCATTCTCCGCGTACATGACGTCAAACGCGTCCGTCATGGCGGCAAGCGCCTGGTCGGCCAGCGCCTTGATCGGGCGCAACGGATGGTCGGGCGGGATCCGGTCGGCGACCGAGATCAAGGCCAACATCGATGGCTGCTTCTTGGCTCGTCCTCGCATGCATCCGTTAGATCATGCGGAGGCCACGATGTCGATCCCCGTCGTGCTCATTTCAACAGCCTGCTAGCAGGCTGTTGAAGTAGAGGTCAGCGGGCTTGTGGCGCTCATGCCTCCGGCCAGCAATCATGTCGCACCTGCCCCTACCCCAGACTCATGCTGGGCTGAGACGGGAGATGCGAAGCAGATTGTAGGCAGCCACGATGAGGGTCCCGGCGAACGCCGTTTTTCGGCGGCCCTTGAACCGGGTCCTGCTGAAGCCCGCGGTCGTCTTCATCCACCCAAAGACCTCTTCGATTCGTCGCCTGATCCGCTGGCTGACCGCGTAGCCCGGGTGCCGAGTTGTCCGTCCATCGATGGCCGACCGGCGGCCTGAGGTGTTCTGCGCCACATGGGGCGTCACCCGCCGCTCCCGGCACTGCGCGATGAAGGCCTTCGTGTCGTAGCCGCGGTCAGCTCCCAGGGTCAGGCGACGGCTCTTGGGGCGTTCGACCTGGTCGAGCAACTCGATACCCGCCTCGCGCTCGCATCGGCCGTTGGCCTCGGTGACCGCGAAGGCCACCACCAGCCCGTTCGCGTTCTCCATCAGGGCGTGCGCCGCATATCGTAGCTTCGCTTCGTGCCCGTTGCCCTTCCGCATCAGCTTCGCTTCGGGATCGGTCTTCGACTCGTGCGTCTCGTTGCTGCGCTTCTCCCCGCGGAAGTCGCCCCAGCCGTTCGAGTCGCCATCGCTGTCGTCGTCCTTGCGCCGGAAGGACTTCATCGACGCCCAGGCCTGGATGAGCGTGCCGTCGACCGAGAAGTGCTCCCCGCTCAACAGGCCTCGCTGCCTCGCCTGGTTCACGACCTCGACCAGAAAGCGAGTCGCCGCCTCGTGCTCAAGCAACCTCTCGCGGTTCTTCGAGAAGGTGCTGTGATCGAAGGTCGGCTCCATCAGGTCGAGGTCGAGGAACCACCGGAACAGGAGGTTGTACTGAAGCTGCTCGCAGAACTGCCGCTCACTGCGGACGCTGAACAGCGCCATGAGGAGCTGGCTGAGGAGCAGCCGCTCCGGCGGGACCGACACCCGGCCATTCTCCGCGTACATGACGTCAAACGCGTCCGTCATGGCGGCAAGCGCCTGGTCGGCCAGCGCCTTGATCGGGCGCAACGGATGGTCGGGCGGGATCCGGTCGGCGACCGAGATCAAGGCCAACATCGATGGCTGCTTCTTGGCTCGTCCTCGCATGCATCCGTTAGATCATGCGGAGGCCACGATGTCGATCCCCGTCGTGCTCATTTCAACAGCCTGCTAGAGCCCCGCGGCGCGCATCAGGGCGTCGAAGCTGCCGACGGTCATGATTTGCCCAGCCTGGGTCACCTTGCTCAGTTCCGTCCAGTTGACGGCGCGCTCCGCGACGATGCCAAGTGGTTGAAAGACCAGGTTGTAGAGCTCGACGAAGCCCGGCGTGTCCAGGAATCCGGTCATCTCTCCGGTCAGGGGTGGAGCTCCACTTCGATCGGGATTCCGAAGGCGCACCACGCCGTGATCGAGCGTCTTGATCTCATCTTCGGTCGCCCGCCGAAGGAAGTGCCGGAAGTCTCGGAAACGCTCCGTCGCGGCGAGCCAGGCCAGCAACCGGACGCGGACTTCGGCGTCTACGTCGGCCAGCAGCATAAGCCTCTTGTGGACCGCGGGGTTCGCCTGCAGCAGCACCAACCGGTTCAGGGCCCGCTTGAGCACCCGCGGGTTGCCCAGTGCGGGTGACGCCAGGGCCCGGCTCAACTCCGTCGGGTCACCGAACACCAACGGCACTGGGTTGCCCTCGGCGTCCATCTGGTTGAGCAACGGCACGCGCGCGACGGCCGCGCTCAGGTGCTCGGTGAGGGCCTCACTGCCGCGCACGGGCGGCACCTCCAGTGACAGGTCGAACACCTTTTCCAGGTAGTTCTCGCCTGTATAGCGCGACGCCCCGGGGTACTGCTGCCGGATGGCTTCGCCGACGATCTGGCGGTCCAGCGCGAAGGCGAACACCGCCCGGCACCCCTCGTCGCCCACCAGCAACAGCTTCACCGCCTCAATGAGCGCCACCACGTCGGCGGGCAGGCAGCGGTCCAGATCGTCGAGGCAGATGAGCACCCGCGGCGTCGGCCCCTTCTCTTCCACCACGGTGGGCCCCTTGCCCTCCAGCGCCGCGTCCTCCAGCGCCTCGTCCACCAGCGCCTTGAACCCGGTCTTCACGGCCTGGACGGCGTCCACCACGGCCTTGCCCGGGAAGTACGCCGCGGCGTCCTCGACCTTGAAGCCCGCCGCCCCGGCGTTCTCCAGCTCGGGCAAGAGCTGCCGCCCGAAGACAGCCCCGAGTCCCGCCCGAAAGGCGAATGATCCCAAGGCCTTGCCGATCGACTTCACGGCCTCCCAGCCCTTCGAGTCCTTCTTGAGGCCCAGGCCCTGGGCGATGGCCCCGAGCAGCGCCACCCGCACATCCCCCGTCTGGGCGTACTGCCACGGATCGAACCAGACCTTCGGCCCCTCGAACGCCTCGAACGCCGAGCGCAGCAGCGTGGTCTTCCCGCTGCCCCACGGCCCGTACAGCGCCACGCACGCCGGCGGCTCGTACCCCGCCAGCGCCGCCTTCAGCGTCCGCCACGCCAGCCGCTGCCCCAGCGGATCCGGCCCGTCCTCGGCCACCCGCGCGGGCGCGTCGCGCTCGAACCACAAGAGATCACGGTCTTCCCTGCCCTGCTCGTCCGCCATGACATCACCTCAAGACATCCTGCCTGCCGCCGACTATGCTGGCGCCATGAGCGACGCACAACCCTGCGCGAACTCCTGCTTTCGTCAGGACTCTTCGGCGAGTGCGAGCGCAGACGCCCTCTGCCGTTTCGACATGGGGTGCAATTCGAAGGGGTTACTCGCTGTACGCTTTCCCAGTCTGCAGAGCAACGTGATCACATCGTCGGGATCAATGCCTTCGCGCTCGATGATCTCACGAATTTCCGGTCTCTTTAGAGATGGCAACCGGACTGCAAAGAACGGCCAGAGCACGTCCGAACGGTATTCGGCATTGAACGAAGGGAAGGTTCGAATCGGTCGGGCCCCGGACGCCACAAAGGATGGCACGTATCGGAACAGGAAGTCCGTCCCCTCTTGGGTGAGTTCGCCGACTTCAAGGATTGAGCCGTCGGGTTGCCTGATCGAGAGCGTCAGTCCAGGCTTGGGGCGATCCCCGGCGGAAGCGCCCTTCGCGCGCACCGCTACAAGGCCCCATGATTCCAGAACTGACCGCAGAGACTCTTTCACGCCACGCATCCTATTGTCTCCGCCCCCCTACGACGTCCAGCAGACGACCAATCCGGTACTCGAGCAACTCGCCCACCAAGCCTAGTCGGAATGACGAGACGATTCCTCCATATTCCTTCGCAAGAGCAGATCGCGTTCGACGGGCCGAGAACGACCTGACTACTCGCGGGACGCTATCCGCGAACTGACCGTCACACGCCTGTAGCATGTACTCTACTAGCGAAAAGTGGTTGACTTTGTCCGGGTGAGGATGACTTCGGCAACTAATCAAAGGATTGGACCCATTTGCGTACTTCTCGACAAAAGCGCTTCTCGCAGAAGAACCTCCTTCCACTCTGGCATGAAGTTGCTTGTCCGAGAAATTCCAGAAAAGGCCGCGGGCTGAGTCGAACAGGGGCGCAAACCGGAGTGAGTCTCCAACCGAAACACCGTCTGAGATTACGCCCCAGTTTCGCGGGTGGCGATCATTGGTCCCGACGATTGCATCGAAGGCGAGCATTCGGCCAAGACCGTCTCGAACACGACAATACTCGCTCTCCAGGCAGACCGCATCGAGGACTTCCAAGAGTAGATCAACAGTATAGAAGAGCCGCTCGGACACTTTGTCAGCGGCGAACGTTTCCTTGATCTCCCCTTCGTCAGCGCCCAGCCAGAGTGCTACAAGTTCGTCGCCATGAAAGAGTGATTCCGTCGGTTTTCGGAGAAAGTAGCGTGACATGAAACGAACACCGAGGGCACCTATGGATGATGAACGCTGACTCTTGGACCCGTGCACTTGACTAAGGCGAAAGCGAGCCAGACGCACCGGCAGCAGCCGCCCGATCGAAGAGATCATGGCCTCCGTAACGCACTCTCTGACGCCGTGAACCCGCGGACCTTTGGCAATGTAGGCATGGCTGTTGTCCCGAGAGCCCGAGACTTCGAGGAACACCTTCGGCGCATCTCCACCGATAGACATCTGCTCGGGGGACTTGGTTGAGAAGCCCCACTTGATTGCACGAATGCGTCGACCATCCACCTGCTCGCGTGCTCGGAGCCTGCCCCTTGTTGCGATGCCCAAGTTCCACCCCACTCCCTGCAAAGCCCACCTTCAACCACCACTACTGAAGGCCTCGACGATTCGCAACCATTCATCGGTATGATTGCCCTCGGCGCCGCCATGATCCGGCGCCTCCGGGCGAGGGCGCGGCAGGCGACGCTGGCCGATGGGGTCGATGGCGAGGCGCTGGAGGAGGGGTGGCGGGCGACGCTCCGGGGGCTGCTGTTCTGACCGCCGGTCTTTGCCGCTTCTGGCAATGGCTTGCCGGAACCGGCAGCCAGTCCCGGCAAGCTTGCCGGAAGTGGCAAGCCCAGATTTCGCGACCCCGCGCTGCGCGCGGGGGGAAGACAAGGGACAAGCATCAAGGGACCTCAGGGAGCACGCAGCGAAAGCCGATGAAGGCGCCCCGCCAATGAGGGACGAAGTCGTTGCGATACGACACGCGGAGGATCTGCGAGTCGAGGACGAACGAGCCCCCGCGCAACGCCCGCGTGCCGCCTCCGGCTGCCGGGCGGTGGGGATCGCGGTCACCGCCAGGCAATGCACCCACAACCTCGTCGCTGCACCACTCCGCGACGTTGCCCGACTGGTCCCATGTCCCCGTCCCGGCGAGGCCGCCAGGGAATACGCCCGGTGGGACAGTAGTCGCCTCTAGCAGGCTGTTGAAGTAGAGGTCAGCGGGCTTGTGGCGCTCATGCCTCCGGCCAGCAATCATGTCGCACCTGCCCCTACCCCAGACTCATGCTGGGCTGAGACGGGAGATGCGAAGCAGATTGTAGGCAGCCACGATGAGGGTCCCGGCGAACGCCGTTTTTCGGCGGCCCTTGAACCGGGTCCTGCTGAAGCCCGCGGTCGTCTTCATCCACCCAAAGACCTCTTCGATTCGTCGCCTGATCCGCTGGCTGACCGCGTAGCCCGGGTGCCGAGTTGTCCGTCCATCGATGGCCGACCGGCGGCCTGAGGTGTTCTGCGCCACATGGGGCGTCACCCGCCGCTCCCGGCACTGCGCGATGAAGGCCTTCGTGTCGTAGCCGCGGTCAGCTCCCAGGGTCAGGCGACGGCTCTTGGGGCGTTCGACCTGGTCGAGCAACTCGATACCCGCCTCGCGCTCGCATCGGCCGTTGGCCTCGGTGACCGCGAAGGCCACCACCAGCCCGTTCGCGTTCTCCATCAGGGCGTGCGCCGCATATCGTAGCTTCGCTTCGTGCCCGTTGCCCTTCCGCATCAGCTTCGCTTCGGGATCGGTCTTCGACTCGTGCGTCTCGTTGCTGCGCTTCTCCCCGCGGAAGTCGCCCCAGCCGTTCGAGTCGCCATCGCTGTCGTCGTCCTTGCGCCGGAAGGACTTCATCGACGCCCAGGCCTGGATGAGCGTGCCGTCGACCGAGAAGTGCTCCCCGCTCAACAGGCCTCGCTGCCTCGCCTGGTTCACGACCTCGACCAGAAAGCGAGTCGCCGCCTCGTGCTCAAGCAACCTCTCGCGGTTCTTCGAGAAGGTGCTGTGATCGAAGGTCGGCTCCATCAGGTCGAGGTCGAGGAACCACCGGAACAGGAGGTTGTACTGAAGCTGCTCGCAGAACTGCCGCTCACTGCGGACGCTGAACAGCGCCATGAGGAGCTGGCTGAGGAGCAGCCGCTCCGGCGGGACCGACACCCGGCCATTCTCCGCGTACATGACGTCAAACGCGTCCGTCATGGCGGCAAGCGCCTGGTCGGCCAGCGCCTTGATCGGGCGCAACGGATGGTCGGGCGGGATCCGGTCGGCGACCGAGATCAAGGCCAACATCGATGGCTGCTTCTTGGCTCGTCCTCGCATGCATCCGTTAGATCATGCGGAGGCCACGATGTCGATCCCCGTCGTGCTCATTTCAACAGCCTGCTAGGTCCCTGCCAGACCGCCGATCCGGGTCGTCCTCCCAGCCCCACGGATAGCGCCGGATGGTCTCCCCCTCCACGAAAGGCCCCCGAGCGGCGTACTCCCACTGGGCCTCGCTCGGCAGCGCCACATGGCGATTCAGCCTCCTTGTCAACCACTTGCAGTAGGCCTCAGCCTCCCACCACGACACCCCGACGATGGGGTAGTGGGGCCGACCGGGCACAGGCCAGTCTGCGGGCGAGTCGATGCCCATGGTGGTGCGCCAAGCCCACGCCTCCGGCGACCAGAGGCCCTTGTCCTCGTAGCCGCCGTCGCCGACGAACGTCGCGAACTCCGCCCTGGTGACGGGCCAGCGCTGGATGCTGAAGGCAGACATCTGGACCACCCGGGCGGGCTGCTCCCAGCCAAGAGCGGCTCGGTCCCCCGGCGCCGCGCCAAACCAAAACCGGCCCGCCGGCACCTCGACCCACCGGCTCTGCTCCTTGACCACCCGGTTGTACGGCCCCACCGCCGTCCAGAAGGCCGCCCGCTCGGGCACCGGCATCTGGGCCGACGAGTCCGGCGCCAGGAAGTGGTCCTGCAGCTTGTCGATGCGCTCGCCCAGGTCGGTCGGCACCCGCGGCGCCGTGCGCCAGTCGGCGACGCACTCGGCGGCCAGCCGGGCAGCGTTGGCGCGAACGGGCCAGCCCTCGCCGTCGCTCTCGGCCCGGGCCAGCAGGCCGCGCAGGTAGTCCCAGGCGGCGGCGCCGGGGAGCGAGTCCTGGCGGGCGTGCTCGGCCACGTACATGCGCGCCACCTCCTCCCAGCCCGGGTCGAGGCCCGCGTCGATGAGGGCCTGCGCGGGAGCCATGTCGCTCAGGTGGCAGGCCACCAGGAACTCGGCGAAGGACCGGTGGGCGAAGCGCAGACGGCGGTAGCCGCGCTCGGTGTCGCGCCAGATCAGCAGGCCGGCGCGCTCGTCCAGGAAGCGGACCTCGGCGTAGGCTTCGCCCTCCGACAGCCCCGCGTCTTGCAGCACGCGGGCGGCGTGGTCTTCGCGGATGATGCTCTCGGGGTCGCGCGTCCCGCCCGCCTGCCACCAGCGCCAGGCGATGGCCGTCAGCCAGGCGCGGCGCTTGCGGGCCTCGTCGGGGCTGGCGCGGTCGCGGTCCTCCAGCAGCAGCGTCAGCAGCTCGTCGTACAGCTCGTTGCGGTCCCGGGGCAGGCGCTTCTGGCGGTAGGCCAGCACGCAGATCATGGCCAGCGTCAGGGGGTTGCCGGCGAGCACCCGCACGGCGGCGTGCTGGCCCAGGTCGGCCGTGAGCTGGCGGGCCTGGGCGGCGGCGTCCTCGGTGGCGTCGCGGCCGGCGAGCCAGTGGGTCGCCACCCGGGTGATCTGGTCGGCCTCCAGGGGCAGCAGGTTGGCGCGGACGAACGGCGCGGGGGGCACGGCGCCGTCCTGAGCGGCGGCGGGCCGGCAGGTGGCGACGACGTGGGCGCGGCTGGCCTCCCGGCCGGCCAGGGTGGCGATGACCGCCGCGAGCTGCCGGCGCCGCTGGCGGGCGTCACCGTCGCCGGCCTGCACCTCGTCCAGGCCGTCGAGCAGCAGCACCAGCCGGCCCGCGCGCAGGGCGTCGTCCACGGCGTCGCGGGGCAGCTCGTCACGGCCGCCGGCGCAGCAGAGGCGGGCGGTGGCCTGGTCGAGCAGCGCCCGGGCGTCAGGAGCGCCCTTGAAGTCGGCGAGGCGGAAGAAGACGGGCAGCGGATCGGCCGGCAGGCCCGACAAGGGGGCCCGCTCGCCCAGGGCCACCTCGCACAGCTCCGCCGCGAGGCGCTGCAGGAACGACGTCTTGCCTGCCCCCGGGTCGCCCACGAGGAAGACGCAGCGATGGGCCGCCACGCGGTCGTGGGCGGTCTGCTGCCGCCCGGAGCCCGCATGGTCGCTGCCCCGGGTGTGCAGGGGCTCGTACACATCGGCCAGCGTGCGGGCGCGGCCCTCGTCGCGGGTAGCGCGGTCGAAGACCAGCCGGTCGGATTCCTTTTTCAAGCCGAGCAGATACGCGACGAATGCCTCATCGTGATGGCTGGCCGGCCGGTCGCCCGCGACCCGCCGGTTCAGCACGTAGTCGCCCTCGTCGCTCGTCCCGCCCAGGGCGTCGGCGACGGCCGCCGCCGTGACGTCCCCCGCGTGGCCGGGCAGCAGGGCGTCCACCAGCTTGCTGGCCACCCCGGGGCCGAACGCCCGCACGGCGCACCGGCCGAAGTCCAGATCAGCGAGGGTGGCCACGTGCTCGGCGGGCACGTCCAGCACCAGCACCCGGGCGCGGGCCGGCTGGGCCTTGAGCTGCCGACGCAGCTTGTCCACGTCGAGGCCCTGCCCCTCCGTCGTCTCAAGCGTCAGATCTCCCAGCTCGTCGACGCGCAGCCGGCCCACCAGCACCACCCAGTCGGCGGCGTCGCGCGCGGCCTGGAGCAGGTCGGCCCCGGCCGCCCGGGGCTTCGTGCGCACGTCCTTCACCTGGAAGCCCGGGTGCAGCCGCGCCCGCAGGCAGCGCGCGACGTGGGTCACGGTGGCCTGGACGCTGGGATCGACGGTCGGGCCCGACAAGCCGGCGATGAAAGCGTACATGCCGCGAGTGTCCTCCGGCGCGCGCGCCGCCGCAACGCCACCGCTTGCCCCGGCCCCGCCGGTTGGCGAAACTCCCGCCCATGCGCGACCTCATCGTCATCCACGAGCACCCCGAGTGGCAGAAGCCGCTCTTCCAGGCGCTCACCGCCCGCGGCGTCGACTTCGGCGTCTTCGACCTCAAGTCCGCCGCGTTCTCGGAGGTGGACGCGCCCCATGCGCGGGTCTACTTCAACCAGGCCAGCCCCAGCGCCTACACCCGGGGGAACACCCGGGCGGTGCCGCTGGGCCTCGCGTTCATGGAGGATCTGGAGGCCCAGGGCGTGCGGGTGCTCAACGGCGCCCGGGCGTTTCGGTTCGAGCTGAGCAAGATCTTCCAGGCGCGCACCATGGCGCGGCTGGGCATCGATCACCCGCGCAGCGTGGCGTTCAACGACGTGCGCGCCCTGGAGGCCCGGGCGGCCGAGGTGGGCTTCCCGGCCATCCTCAAGCCCGACCTGGGGGGCAGCGGCGCCCGCATGTACAAGGTGGAGTCGGTGGCCGAGGTGGCGCACCTGCTCAGCACCCAGCCCGAGCTGTGGCTGCCCGACAACCTGCTGATCTTGCAGGAGTATCTGCCCCACGACGCCCCCGGCCGCGGCATCGTGCGCATGGAGTTCCTGGGGGGCGAGCTGCTGTACGCCATGCGCGTGCGGTCCGACGGGGCGTTCAACCTCTGCCCGTCGGAGGTCTGCAACCCCGCCGACGGCGAGGACGGCATGTGCGCGCTGCCCACCGAGGTGCCGAAGATGGCGCCGGTGTTCGAGCCCTACCCGGAGGTGCCTGCCGAGGCCGTGGCCACGGCGAAGCGCCTGGTGGCGGCGGGGCACCTGGACGTCGCGGGCATCGAGTACCTGGAGACCCCCGACGGCCGGCGCGTCTTCTACGACATCAACGCCAACTCCAACCTGCGCCGCCCCGTCGCCGAGGCCTTCGGCTTCGATCCCTTCGAGCGGGTGGTCGACTTCCTCGTCCGCGAGATCGAGCGCGCGAAGGGCTGAGGCCCCCTGTGCGCGCACACCGGGCTGGTGTGCGCGCACACCCCCGCCGCCGCGGCGACCGGGCGTAAACCCCTGATTTCATTGAGTCGTCTCCGGAGCGCGCGGGTGGCACGTGCGCTGCTCTCTCCCTCTGCGTCGGCCAACGGTGGCCGCGAGGAGGTGACATGGCGGCAGAGAAGCTGGGGCGGGCCCGCGCAGGGAGCGGCAAGGAGTACGAGGTCTTCTGGGATCCGAGCAGCCGGGAGGTCTACGTCGGCTGGGCCGGCCGCTCGGGCATCGGCAAGGCCACCTCGGCAGGCCACGCGATGCGCATGGCGGAAGCCTGGCTGGTGAGGAAGTAGCGGTGGGCGACGCGCTGGCGGTCTCCGTCCCCGGTCGCCTGGCGAGCGCGGTCTGCCTGGCCCACCTGCCGGCCGATCTGGATCGGGATCCGGAGGTGCTGGGCCTCGCCCTGCCCGATGTGATGGACGACGAGCCCTGGGCCGCCCTGCTGCCCCTGGCCGAGCGCTGGGAGCAGGTGCTGGTCGCGGGCGGGCCGCCGGAGCGGCAGACGCTGATCGAGGAGATCGCCCACGTCCGGCAGCCGGCCAAGGCGTGGGTGGCCGCTGACGCCGCCGTCCGGGAGGCGAAGGCGGCGCTCGACACCGCCGAGCAGCAGGCGAGCAACCTGGCCGCCGATCTGGAGGCGCTGCGCCGGCCGCTACTGTGGGGTCGGGGCGCCTACGAGCGGTCGCGGGCGGCGCTCGTCGAGACCCAGGCCTTGCTGGCCCAGCGCATCGAGGGGGCCCGGGCCAGGCGCGCGTCCGCGATGGCCGCCGTCGAGGCCCGCCACGCGGAGGCCCAGCGGTCCCTGCCCAGCAAGGTGAGCTGGCTGGAGCAGCTCACGCTCGACCGGGACCGCGCCCAGGCTGCGCTCGCCCGGCTCGGCGCGGGGCTGTGCCTGCGGCTGGCCGCCTCCCTCGTCTTCGTGGAGGACGAGGCGCTGAGCGCGGCCCTCGAGGCGCGGGATCTGGAGACGCGCGTCCGGGTCAGCGTGCACGTCCGCCGACTGGCGACCGTGGGGGCGTTCACGGTGTTCGACCGGACGCCGCAGGCCATGTTGCAGGCGCTGACGGCCGACGAGTCGGGGCTGGGGACCGCGCTGATCCACCTGGTAGCGAGGCTCCGGGCCATCGGCGAGCGCTGCGGCGACTGGCAGGAGGGCAACCTCTGGCGGCAGGTCCTGGGACCGCTCCGCGGCTTCCTCACTCGGGTCGCGGCGCCCCGCACCCTCGTACGGGCGCCGACCTGGCGGGCCTCGCTCCCCGCGGCGGCGGCGTCCTGGCTGGCCCTGGATCGCGTCGACGGGTGCATCGGAGCCCCGCTCAACGCGCTGACCGCCCTGGGCTGCCTGCGCGAGCTGGCCCGCAGCGAGGGGGACGCAGAGACGGGCACCCGAGCCGCCATGCAGTTCAGCGACCTCTGGCGGGCGTTCCAGGAGGCCCGCGGCCACCTGGACGGCAGCTACTTCGAGCACGCCTGGGGGCGTGTCCAGGACGGCATCTCCGGCGGGGCCTGGCCCGAGCGATAGCACCCTTCCACCACGACACCGAGGAGGTGACATGAACGCGACCCGGTTTCTCGTGCTGCTCGCCCTGGCGCTCGGCGCCGCTGCTGGCGGGCTGCTGGCCTATGTGATGAACGCCATGCCGCCGCCTCCGTACGGCGGCAGCGCCTTCCTCTGGGAGCTGGAGGCGCGCCACGCCTACGCGCGCGTCGAGGGGTACCTGGTCGTGGCCATCGTGCTGGGCTGCGTCGCCGGGGTGTGTCTGCTGGGCGCCACCGGGCTGTGGTGGCGAGACCGTGACCACCGGGGGCCACGGCGGGACCGGTGGCAGCGCGCGGCCGACCGCACCCGGGAACGGTAGGTCAAGCCTCTGAAACTACTCAGCTTCTTCGGGGGTCGGGCCCTCCCCGGCCTTGGCCTGGCGGCGACGCAGCGCATGCCGCTCCAGGCCCAGCAGACGGGCCGCCATGGACTGGTTTCCGCCGCAGGTCGCGACCACCGCGGCGACCTCGGCGGGGGTGAGGGGGACGGGGCGCCGGGCTGGCAACGTCTCCCGGTCGAGGGCGAGGGGGACATGTGGCAGGCGGTCCCCCTCGCCCTCGACGAGGGCCCGGCGGATCACCGCCTCGAGGTGGCGGATCTGCCCGGCCGACCAGTCCGCTGTCATGAGCGCCAGCATGTCCGGGGCTTGCAGCCAGCCCTGGGCAGAGCCGGTGGCGTCTTCGAGGAAGGCGCGCACGAGGTGGGGGACGTCGAGGGGGCGGCTGTTGAGGTCGGGCAGCGTGAGCGGCAGCGTCTGGAGCCGAAACAGCAGATCTTGCCGGAAGGTGCCGGCGGCGACGCAGGCGGCCAGGTCCTGGTGGGTGGCGGCCACGAGGCGGACCCGCACGGGCCGCTCCTCACCCGCTGTGCCCGTCCGCCGGAGCCGCCCCTCTTGCAGCACCCGCAGGAGCCGGGCCTGGACGCCGAGGGGGATCTCGGCCACCTCGTCGAGGAAGAGCGTGCCGCCCTCGGCCTGCTCGAAGAAGCCGGGGCGATCATCGGTGGCCCCGGTGAACGCGCCGCGGACGTGGCCGAAGAGGAGCGAGTCGGCCAGCTCGGGGTTGAGGCTGGCGCCGTTGACGGGCACGAAGGGGCCCCTGCGGCCCGACTGCTCATGGAGGGCCCGGGCGACGCGCTCCTTGCCCGACCCGGACGCCGCCTGCAGCAGGACCGGGAGATCGCTCGGCGCGTAGCGGGCCACGCGATCCCAGGCCGCCCAGATGGCGGCCGACTCGCCGGCGAAGCGGTGCACCGTCGGCTCGCGTTCGCGCAGGGGGCGCTTGTCCAGGCCGAGGAGCAACGTCCGGCCCACCAGCAGCACGCTCCCGGGTGGCAACGGCTCCCCGGCCGCGGCGGGGATGAAGTGGGGCGCCGCGAGGGCCTGCACCTTCTCGGGGTTCACGGGCGACCAGTGGAAGCGCCCGCTCCGAAAGGAGATTTCGGCGATGTTGCCGGTCACCTGGCGGTCCCCCAGGGCGCGGGCCGGCCCGCCTGCGCGCGCGAACAGCGCGGTGCTGCGCTGGATAAGGCGGGGCGTCTTGCCCACGTCCAGCCAGTCACCGATACGGGTGAGGTCGGGGTGGGCGAGGACCTCCAGCAGGGGGATGGACGGCAACACCCGCCTGGCGGGGGGCGAGGGCTCCTGGGTGGTGGCGTCGTCGTCAGTCATCGGCTCTCCTCCAGGGCACGTCGGGTGTGGGCCCCCACAGCCGCAGACGCTCGGCGGGGACGGTGAAGGCGGCGGTGTCGACGACGACGGCGTCGCCGAGGTCGGACCATAGAGTGAGCTGGTCGCCGATGAGCACGCTGCCCGCAGGCGGGCCAGCGAGGGCACGGCTGAAGGCCCGGACCCCGGTGTCGACGTCGTAGGCACCCACCCAGCCCGAGGCGACGCCGACCAGCACGGTCCGGCCAGGTCCCTCGGCCAGGAAGGTGGCGGGGCCGGGGAGCGGATCTTCGAGCGGCGCGATGGGCGGGTTGCCGCGCAGCGTGCCATCGGCGCGGGCCTCGACGACGTGGCCATGCACGCTGGCCCACGCCGAGACGCGAGCGTCGTCGACGAGGACGTCCAGCCGATCCCCCCGCAGATGGAGAATCTGCTTGCCGGTCGAGATGATACAGCCCTCGTCGGTGAGGCGGAGGCTGCGAACGGCGCCGACGGCGTGGGCCCGGCCGCCCGCGTGCACGGTGCCATCGCCTGCGTCCACGCAGGTGCCGGTGGGGCCGGCGATGGCGGTCGTCCGATTGCCGGGGCCCGCCGGCGTGAACGCCACGCGCCCGGCCCTGATGTCGACGCGCGCGAGGCGGCCGACGCGGTCCCCGGTAGCGCGATCCCAGATCTTGACGTCGCCGCCGCCGCCGGCCGTCGCGAGCCGGTCGGGGCTTGTCCACGCCACGAGCTGCGCTTCGTCGTGGGCGTACTGGTCGAGGACGAGCGCCTCGTCGGCCAGGCGCCAGACGCGCAGGCGGTCGCCGCCGACGGCCGCGAGGTGGGTCCCGTCCGGGGAGAAGGCCAGCGCCCACGCAGTCCCGGGGACCGCCCACCGCGCCCGGCGAGACGCCGGGCTGGTGGCGACGTCCCAGATCTCGACGTGGCCCGTCTGGAGGCTGCGCCCCAGGAGGCCGCCGGCGCTGAAGGCGACGTCCATCGTGCCGCTGGCGCGGAGCGCGTCCGGCAAGGGGAGCGGCGCCCCCGTGGCGACCGTGTAGACGTGCAGCGCCTTGCCCGTGCGCTCGACCGCCGCGAGCCGCTGGCCATCGGGGCTGAACGCCAGGCGGCGAACCTCCTGCAGCTCGGGCCCGCTCATGGGCCGGAGCGCCTGCCCCTCAGCGTCCAGCAGCCAGAGCTGGTGGGTGGCCTCGCTCGCGGCGGCCAGCCGGGTGCCATCCGCTGACCACGCCAGTCCGCGGTAGCGCCCCCGGGCGTGGTGGCTCATGCGGGTCCAGCCCGGATAGAAGCCGTCGAGGCGGGTGATGTGCGCCTCGGTCGTGACGACGACGGGTCGCGTCGGGTGGCAGGCCAGCTGACCGAGGCCCTGGCCTCTGCCGCTGAGGACCTCCAGGCGCCGGGCTCGCCCGTCCGCGGCGGACCAGGTGGTGAGCGCCGCACCCGTGCCTGCCGCGATCACACCGCCGGCCCGCGGGTCCGCGCAGAGGGTCAACCAGTCGGGCGCGCGCAGGGCCTTCGGGAGCTCTGCCTCCTGGGCGATCGACCAGATGTCGAGGCCCCTCTCCTGGTCCGCGCCGACCAGCAGGCCCCGCTCGACGTGCAGCGCGAGCGGACGACCGAGCGGCCGGATCCAGGTCGGTCGGGGATTGGGGAAGGTGGCGTGCCAGGCGACGCCGCCGGACTCGCTGGCGAGGACGCCAAACCCGGCGCCCGTCGCGAAGACACGCCGGATCAGGGGCCGGGGCTGGGCGGGCGCTGGCGATGGGTCACCGACCATGATCTCGGCGCCGTCCCCCACGGCCCACGCCCCCGAGCGGCGATCGACCTCCAGGTAGTGGTTGACGCGCTCCAGCTTGAGGGGGGGTGTGAGGCGCTCCCAGTCGGCCTCGGCGCGCCGCCAGACGCCGTCGAGGCGCGTCGCCACGACGAGCGCGTCCCCCGCGATCCGGGCCTCGAAGGCGCCGGGCCGCGCGTCGGTCGCGCGCACGGTCAGCTGGCAGCCTGCCACCGCCAGTTGGGAGATCGCGCCCCCGTCCGCCAGGGCGACGAGGCCTCCATCATCCCGAAAGTCCAGGGAAATCAGCGCCTCCTTCCCCAGCGAGAGGCCGCCGATGCAGCCACCATCGAGTCGGCGGACGACGAGCTGGCCTCGATCATCGCCCGTCGCGAGCAGGCCGCCATCGATGGAGAACGCCACCGACTTGACCTGGCTGTCATGGCCGTCCAGGTCGCGGCGCGCGCCGGTCAGCAGGTCGACGAGGATCGGCGTCTCGACGACGGAGGCGACGGCGAGCCAGCGGCCATCGGGGCTGAAGCGCGCCTCGTAGGTCCAGCCCGGCACGGCGATGTGCAGTCGGTGCTGGGCGTGGTTGAGGCGGTGGACGAGGGCGCGGGCGCTGGGACCGTCCTCAGCGACCAGGAACCGGGCGAGGTTCTCCCGCGCCTCCTGGGGACGGTCGAGCTGGGCGGCCATGGTCGCGCTCTTCAACCGCGTCGCGAGCTCCGAGTCGCGGGCGGTCCGCCAGAGGCTGGTGATCCCGATGACCACGGCGGTGGCGACGAAAGCGACGGCCCAGGCGATGAGTCTTCGATTTCGTGCGCTCCGATCGAGCATCGCGAGGTAGCCCTGGGCAGCGGGGGTGAGCCGGGCGCGCTGCGCCCGATCGAGGGCCCGCCACGCCTCGCGCTGGGCCTTCGAGGCCGGGCGCACCGTCTGCCGGGCCTCGCGCCCGACCGCGGCCTGCCACTCAGCCGCGGCCTGCTCGAGGGCCTGGTTCGTCGACTCGCGGGCGTGCCAGGCACGGATGACCCGCTGCATGCGAGGCCACCGCTCGATGAGGCACTCGTGCACGAGGCGGCGGGCGTCGGGCGCGTCGGGGGGAGCGACGATCAGGCGGCCGGTCTCCAGGGCGGCCACCAGGCCGGCGCTCGCCACGTCCACCAGCGCCGCCCGGTCCACGGTGGAGCGAGTGGGCCGGTCGGACAGGCCGACGAGCGCGAGCAGGGCAGCATCCACGGCGTCCCTGGCCAGGTCCTGGACCACGGCGTCGGCGTGGCGCTCGATGGCCCCCTGCACGCCGCCGATCTGGGCCAGATCGGCGAGCCCGAGGTGCTGGCCCCGCCCCTGGAGGGAGAAGCAGACCATCTGCATGAGCGGCAGCGCCGGCGGCTCGGCGCTCACGCCCTCGATGATCGCAGCGACGAGGGCGGGCGCCAGGCTGAGGCCAGCGGCGGCGGCGAGGCCGTCCAGGATGGCCTGCAGGCGGGGCGGATCGGGCTCCCAGAGGACGACGCGGCCGCCGCCGCCGACCGCCTGGCGCAGGGCGGGCGTCGGCAGCCGCTCCTCGAAGTCCTGGCGCAGCGCGACCACCACGTGGACCCCGGTCCCGGCGAGCCCCTCAATGGCGGCCAGCCAGGCGAGCTGGGTGGGGGGGTCGTCGTTGAAGATGGCCTCAAGCTGGTCGATGGCGAAGACGACCGGGCGGCTCGTGCGGCGGTGCCAGTCCGCGGCCGCCGCCGCGACCAGGCCCCCGACCTCCGCTGCGGGCACCGCGCCGCCCATCACCTGGAGGCCGCGCTCGGCTTCCGCCGCCTCGGGGGGCTCCCAGGTCACCTCGCCGTCGTCGTCATGGGCGCCGGCCTCGACGCTGCGAGCAGCCTTCAACAGCGACGAGAAGGGCGCTGGCCCAGGCTCCAGGCAGACGACCAGCGTCCCCTGGGCCCGCAGGCGGGGGACGACGCCCGCGGCCAGGAAGGAGCTCTTTCCCGTCCCCGAGCGGCCCGAGACCACCACGATCGGGTGGGCGGCGACGCGCTCCAGGCAGGCCGCCAGCTCGTCCTCGCGCCCGAGCAACAAGTCGGCGTGCTCGGCGCCGAGGGCCGCCAGGGCGCCGAAGGGGGACGTGCCTGCGTCCAGGACCGCGCCCAGACACCGGGCGGCTTCATGCGCCGAGGGCCGGTCCTCGGGGTCGGCTCGGAGGCAGCGCTGCACCAGATCCACGAGGATGGGATGGGCCAGGCGGCGCTCGTCCACCCGACCGCCGACAGGCAGACCATGGGTGACGACCCGGTGGATCAGCAGGCCCAGGGCCCACACGTCGGCCGGCGCGCCCGCCGCGGTGCCGGGCAGCTGCTCAGGCGCTCGGTAGGCCCGGGTGCCCCCGAGCACGGCTTCGCCCGCCCCCGCGGCGATGTCGAAGTCGACGAGCCGCGCATGCCCGCTGCCATCGACCATGATGTTGGCGGGCTTCACATCCAGGTGGCGCAGGCCCTGGCCATGGATGTGGCCGAGCGCGTCGGCGACCTCCCGGAGCCACCGCAGCGCCCGGGTCCGCGCGATGGGCCCGCGAGCGAGGTGGGCGGCCAGGTCTTCTCCGTCCACCCAGGCCATCACCAGCCAGGGCCTGCCCCGATCATCCGTCGGGACGGCGATCACCTGGACGACGCCCGGGTGCTGGATCGCGGCGAGGCGGGCGCCCTCGCGCCGCGTCCGCGCCGGATCGGTCGTGTGGCGCTTGAGGACGACGTCCCGGCTCAGGCTCTCCTGCCGCCCGCGCCAGAGCGCATGGCGGCCACCTGCGCCGAGCGGCGCGATCAGGCGGAAGTCACCGCCGACGAGGTCGCCTGGCTGCTCCCCCGTCTCGTTGCAGGCTGGATCGGTCACGGCCCTCCCACCCGAAAGAGCGCCCGGCCGACAGCCTACGCCGACTCGGCTCTGAGGCCCAGCCTCGAGGAAGGTGCGCGCTTGCGACGTGCATCGCCCCGGCTAGATCAACCACCGCAGGCCCGCCCGGAAGGGCATGACGAGCTGCAGGCCGCTGGTGGGGCCGTCGTGGCCGCCGAGGGCCGTGGCGCGCAGGCCGCTGTGCACCGTGAGCTCGAGGCGGTCGGCGAGGGGGAAGGCGGCGCCGAGCAGGAGGCCGGCGGTGGGGCCGCCGACGGTGAGGCGGGCGCCGGCGTCGCGGGCGAAGCCGGCGGCGTAGCCGAGCTCGGCGGTGAAGAGCAGGGTGGCGGCGTCGGCGACGGGGGCGACCCAGGTGATCTGGGCGGGGACGCGCAGCAGGTGCAGGGCGCGGCCGCGGGTGTCGAGCTCGCCGCTCCACTCGACGCCGCCGCCGAGCTCCAGCTCGGGGTCGAGGCGCCAGGCGAGGCCGAGGCCGCCGCCGAGGGCGGGGCCGCCCGGTGGCGCGGAGGACGAGACGTCGGCGACGACGAAGGGGCTGCTCTCGCCGGTGGCCAGCAGGCGCAGCTCGGCCTGGGCGGTGAGGGGCAGGAGGGTGAGGGCGAGGAGCAGCGCGCGCATGGGGCCTCCAGGGGGTCGTCGTCGGCCGCGCAGCTACGCAAGGGGCGGACCAGCGGCGCAGGCCACCGACTGCGCCGCCCCGCGGCCGGCGGGTGGAGCAGGCGTGCTCCGAATCGGGGCCGAGGGGTGATCCGCGCGCCAGACCCGGCGTGCGGATCAGGGACGGGGGGCGTAGCCCCTCGAACTTCTTCGAGTTTCTGGCCGCCCCCTCAAACTTCTTCGAGGCGGAAGGGTTTGCCGCTCCCGCAGGGTCCGGCTAAGGTCCGAGTGATCGACGACAGAGACGAGCCGGCCTGGGTGTGATGCTCCCATCACATCGGCGCGGCTGCTTGCCTGCCCATGTGGAGGTCCCGATGGCTGTTCGGAAGAGGGAACTGGTCTGCCTGCTGCTGGTGAGCGCCGCCGCGAACACGGCGCAGGCCGAGCTGAAGTGGGGCGCCTTCAAGGACAACGGCTGCGCCAGCGTGGAGCACGCCCCCGGCCTGCGGGCGATGTCGGCCATCCTGTGGGGCGTCCCCGGCGGGGCCTCCTGGGAGGATCACTGCGCCCGGACAGGTGCCAGCTTCGGCGACACCACCTTCAAGCACCCGGCCGTCTGCGTGAACACGGCCGCCAAGCTGATCGAGGGGCTCACGTCGCGCAACATGGCCATGGACGTCCTCGAGCCCATCCTGCGGTCCACCATCGACACGCCGCTCGCCGCCGTCATCGCGCAGGGGCGCATGACGCCGTGGCCGGGGTCGTCGCTGCCGGGCGCCGTGCCCGCCGGCGACGCCACCTGGAAGGCGCGCCTCGCGGCCGCGGTGGAGAAGAAGCCCACCCGGCAGGTCAAGGTGCTCGGCGGCGGCCTCAACATCTGGGGGGTCTTCCTGGTGCCCGACGAGGCCTGCCTGGAGAAGGGCTACCAGCGCATGGCCAGGCCGGCCAACTGGCGGGCCGCCTCGGGCGCCTGCTCGCTGCAGCACCGCAAGCTCTGCACCCGCGCCCAGCTCTGCGCCGACGGCAAGCCGGTGGCGGGCTCGCCCGCCGGTGACGTCTGGGCCGCGGTCGGTGACCACGAGAACGCCTGGATCGCCATCGGCACCGCCCCCGCGGGGCGTCTCTGCAAGTCCCATGAGGAGGTGGCCGGGACCGGCCCCGCGTGGGGCATCCCGGAGGCCGATGGCCCCGAGACCGTGACCGGCCAGCAGACCGCGTTTCGCTGCTGCCCCTAGCATCCGAGGAGAATGACATGTCGCTGCGCGTGCGCTCGACCATCGCCGCCCTGCTGCTGATCGCCGCCCCCCACGCCTGGGCGGGCCAGAAGTGGGGAGATTTCAAGGACAATGGCTGCGTGAACCCGGAGTACGCCCCCGGGATGCGCTCCTACTCCGCCATCCTGTGGGGCATCCCCAACGGCTACTCCTGGGAGCAGGCCTGCGCCACGATGCCCGGGACGGTGGGCGGGCATGGCTTCAAGCACCCGGCCGTCTGCGTCAACGTCGAGTCCCTCAACCTGTACGGCGTCAGCGCCGGCATCATCGCCGCGTGGGTCGCCCTCGGGGCGGTCTCCGTCGCCCTGCTCGCCGCCGGCGACGGGAGCGTGCTGGAGGAGTTCATCAGCGCCAGCCCCGACACGGTGGAGGGCGTCGTGGGCCTGATCGAGGCGGCCAACCAGGAGGAGGCCCGCGTCGGGCTGTTGACGGCCCAGCGGGCCATCATCCGGCCGTGGCCCCTGCCCGCCGGCGGGCCGCCCCTGTTCGGGGCGGCGCCGCCCGGGACGGACTGGAAGAAGGCCGTCAACGCCGCCCTCGCTGCCCGCCCGGTCAAGCAGATCCGCAAGGGCAACGGTGGCCTGAACATGTGGGGCGTGTTCTTCGCCGCCGACGACCGCTGCCTGCCGCCGGCCTACCACCGCAAGGCGAACTTCAACTGGGCGGCCTCCGCGAAGTACTGCAGCGACCGCGGCATGAAGCTGTGCACGCAGGCGCAGATCTGCCGCGGCGGCGCCCCGGTGATGGGCACCCCCGCGGCGGACGTGTGGCTGGCCGCGGGCGACGCGCCGAACCGCTGGGTGGCCATCGGCACGAAGTTCCCCGACCGCGTCTGCAAGACCCACGAGCAGGTCGCCGGCAAGGCGCCCGACTGGGGCCTGGACCGGGGCCCGCAGCCCTTCACCCAGGAGCAGACCGCGTTTCGCTGCTGTCCGTGACGACCGGGGGCCTTGCCCCTCGGGCCCGATCCGGCGGACGCTCCCCTCATGTCGACGCCCTCCGTCTCCATCGGCCGGCTCGTGGGCCTGGCCCTGCTGGCGTTCCTGATCCTGGCCAGCTACGAGGCCACCCGGCCGCCGGTGGAGTCGCTCTTCCTGGCCGAGCACGGGCGCGACGCGCTGCCACAGGTCTGGCTGCTGGTGGCGGTGGGGGCGGCGGCGTCGGTGGCCGTCTACAACAGCTTCGCCGCGCGCATCGCCCTGCTGCCGCTGCTGGCGGGCTGCACGGTGCTGTCGGCGGTGCTGCTGCTGGGCCTGCTCTGGGCCAGCGAGACGAAGCTGCCGGGGCACGCCTACCTGTTCTATCTGTGGAAGGATCTCTACATCGTCGTCCTGCTGGAGACGTTCTGGGCGTACGCCAACGCTACGACGCCGCTGAAGCAGGCGCGCTGGCTGTACGGCGGGCTGCTGGCGGCCGGGACGCTGGGCTCGCTCACCGGGGGCACCCTGGCGGGGAAGGTGGCCGCCGCGTCGGGCCTGCAGGCGACGCTCTGGCTGGCGCTGCCGCTGCTGGGCGGGGTGGCGCTGGTGGCCATGACGCTGCACCGCCTGTGGCCGGCGGATGGCGGACGGCCCGACGCGGCGACGGTGAAGAACGCCCGGCTCTCCGAGGGGCTGCGGGTGCTGCGGCAGAGCGACTACCTGACGCTCATGCTGCTGCTCATCCTGGCGGTGCAGCTCGTCACGACGCTGGTGGACTACGCCTACAACGGGGTGGTGGCCCAGGCCTACCCGGACGCCGCCGAGCGGACGGTGGTGATCAGCGATGTGTACCGGGTGGTGAACGTGGCGGCCCTGGCGCTGCAGCTCGGGGCGGTCGTGGTGCTCAGCCTGGGCCTGGGGCGCGTGTTCGTGGGGATGCCGGTGCTGGTGGGGGCGACGGTGCTGGCGCTGGCCATCCACCCGGTGTTCCTGGCGGCGGCGGCGGCGAAGATCGTGGGCAAGTGCGTGGACTACTCGCTCTTCCGCGCCTGCAAGGAAATGCTTTACATTCCGCTAACCTACGCGGAGAAGACCCAGGGCAAGGCCCTGGTGGACATCCTCACCTACCGCATCTCGAAGGGGGGCGCGGCGCTGGCGCTGCAGGGGCTGGTGCTGCTGGGCGTGGCCCACTGGAGCGGGGCCCTGGCGGTGGCGCTGGTGGGGGTGTGGGTGGCGCTGGCGGTGCTCATCGTGCGGCGCCACCGGGAGCGGACGGCGCGGGAGGCGTGAGGCCTCAGCGGCCGGCGCGGGTGCGGCGCTTCTTCTCGCGGCCCTGGGGCACGCCCTTGCGGTAGCGGGCGCGCTGGCCGGGGCCGGAGTCGTCGATCCAGTAGGCCGACTTCTCGCGCACGTCCAGGTGGACGAACTTCGACGTCGGGTACCAGCCCAGGCCCACGTCGTCGAAGCGCTTGAGGGCCTCCCAGATCTCCTTCGGATCCACCCCCGGCACCCGGAAGTCGACGGCCCGCGCGTGGGCGTGCCGGCTGGTGCTGCGCTCCTTGGAGCGGTAGCCCGACAGCACGTGGATGGGCGAGTCGTACTGCTGGCCGACCAGGTACAGGTACCAGATGAGCCGCTCGGGGACGCGCTTGTCGACGCCGCCGTGCTTCTCGTCGGCCAGGAAGTCGGTGATGAGCTTGCGGGCCCGCTTGCTGATCCACATGCGCTGGGGATCGGTGGGGTCGACCTCGATCACGACGACGTTGTCGATGCGCTTGCGGCCGCGGACCAGGCTGATGCGGTACGGCTTGATCTTGCGGTCGCTGGCCTTGGGGCGCGGGGGCTCGGCGGCCGGCGGCTCGGCCTCGGCCTTCGACGGCGTGACCTCGTCGCTGCGCTCGCTCTCCGAGAGGCGCGTGCGGCTGCCGAGGGTGGTGCCGGCCGAGCCCGGGTCGGGCAGGGCGAGCTGCCCCGGGGCGGCACAGGCGGAGAGGAGGAGCGTGGCGAGGAGGAGGCGCATGGTGCTCTGAGGGTCAGGGTACGTGGATGTGGGCATACCCCGAGATCCGGGAACGCGCAAATTTCTGTGACCTCCTCCGCGGCGAGCGAGTTGATTGGGGTATCGTCTCGGGGGACTCCGGGCAGGGAGCAACGGCATGCGCACCATCCTCGTCACCGGCTTCGGCCCGTTCCCGGGCGTCGCCCACAACATCTCGGCCGTGGTGGCCCGAGCGGTGGACGGGGCGGTGCTCGGGGGGCTCAAGTGCCGGGGGGCGGTGCTCGACACGAGCTGGGCGCGGGCCTGGCCGCAGCTCGAGGCGGCGGTGGGCGACGCGGCGCCGCTCGGGCTCATCTTGCTGGGGGTGGCCCCCCGGCCGCAGGTGGAGGTGGAGCGGGTGGCCCGCAACCGCCGCCAGCCGCGGCCCGACTGCGACGGGGCGCTGCCGGCCGGGGCGCTCGTCGCCGACGAGGGGCCCGCGGAGCTGTGGACGACGCTGCCCATCGGCGCCGGGCAGGCCACCTCGGAGGACGCCGGAGGCTACCTGTGCAACGAGGTCTTCTACGCTGCTCTGCACCGCCTGCCCACGGTGCCCTTCCGCGGCTTCGTGCACCTGCCGGGGGACGCCCTCTGGGCGGGCCTGCGCACGGTGGGCGGGCTCGTCCGCCGCATCGGGGTGGCGGCCGCGGCGGCCTGACGGCGCTCCTCGTCGTGCTGGCCCTGGCCGGCTGCGACGGCGACCACGATCCCAGCCACACCTGCGCCGACGCCGCGGCCGCGTGCCTGGATCCGGGCGTGCAGCCGGCCGACGCGAGCGCGCCGCTGGTGGCGCCGCCCGCGCCCCCGGCGGCCCCCTACCCCGCCCTGGGCGCGACGGCGGTGGCCCCGCGGCCCCGGGCCGAGACGCTGGCGTGCCGGGTGCCGCCGCCCGTGGCCGCGGCGGGCTACACCCCCGTCCGGCGCTTCGAGGCGCTGCGCTTCGACCAGCCCGTCTGGATCGGCCACGCGGGCGACGAGCGCCTGTACGTCCTGGAAAAGTGCCGTGGGATCAAGACGTTCCGGCCCGACGACGCCGCCGCGACGACGTTCCTGGCCCTGCAGCCGGCCTGCGCCAGCGAGCAGGGGGTGCTGGGGCTGGCCTTCCACCCGCGCCACGCCGAGAACGGGCTCTTCTACGTCTACTGGTCGCTGGAGGGACCGCGGCGGTCCCGGGTGAGCGAGTTCCGGCGCGACCCGGCGGACCCGACGCGGGCCCTGCCCGAGAGCGAGCGGGTGGTGCTGGAGGTCGAGCAGCCCTATGGCAACCACGACGGCGGCGACCTGCACTTCGGGCCCGACGGCTACCTGTACATCGCCCTCGGGGATGGCGGCAGCGGCGGCGATCCCCAGGACCATGGCCAGCGCCCGTCGACGCTCCTGGGCAGCATCCTGCGCGTCGACGTGGACGCCCGCTCGCCCGGGCTGGCCTACGGCATCCCCGCCGACAACCCGTTCGCCGGCTGCACCCGCACCTGCGGCGACGGCGCCCCGGCCCGGCCGGAGGTCTGGGCCTACGGCCTGCGCAACCCGTGGCGCATGCGGTTCGACCCGGTGACGGGCGCGCTCTGGGTGGGGGACGTGGGGCAGGACCGCTACGAAGAGATCGACCGCGTCGAGAAGGGCGGCAACTACGGCTGGCGCCTGCGGGAGGGCTTCGCGTGCTTCCGGGGCGAGACCTGCCGCGACGAGGGGCTGGTGGACCCGGTCTTCGCGTACGGCCGCGACGTGGGGGCGTCCATCACGGGCGGGCTGGTGTACCGGGGCCCGGACCTGCCGGGGCTGCAGGGGGCCTACCTGTTCGCCGACTTCGAGTCGGGGCGGGTGATGGCGCTGCGGGAGCGGCCCGAGGGGGCCAGCGCCGAGCTGCTGGCCGAGGTGCGGCGGGTGACGAGCTTCGGCGAGGACGCGGCCGGGCGGCTGCTGCTGGTGACGTACGGCGGCGAGGTGTGGACGCTGGCGCCGCGCGGGGGCGAAGCCGGGCCGCCGCCGCCCGAAAAGCTGAGCGAGACCGGGTGCTTCGACGACGTGGCCAGCCTCGCGCCCGCGGCGGGGGTGCTGCCGTACGGCGTGAACGTGCCGTTCTGGAGCGATGGCGCGGCCAAGCAGCGGTTCGTGGCGGTGCCCCCCGGCGAGGTGCTGGGCTTCGCGGCGGACGAGACGTGGGCGGTGCCCACGGGCGGCGTGCTGCTCAAGACGTTCGCGTTTGCGGGCGAGGACGGGCAGCCCCGGCCCTTCGAGGCGCGGATCATCGCGCGGCACGCGGCGGGCTTCACGACGCTGAGCTACCGGTTCGACGCCGACGGGCGCGACGCGACGCTGGTGCCGGCCGAGGGGGCGGACGCGGTGGTGCCGACGCCGGAGGGTCCCCTGCCCTGGCGGTTCCCGGCGCGGGGGGCGTGCGCGCGCTGCCACACCGACGCCGCCGGCTTCGTGCTGGGGCTGGAGACGCGGCAGCTCAACGGGGCGCTGGGCGACGAGAACCAGGTCGCGGCGCTGGCGGCCGCGGGCGTCCTGGCGGGGGCGCCGGCGCCGGCGGGCCTGCCGCGCCACGCCCCGGTGGGCCCGACGACGCCGGGGGTGCAGGCCTGGCTGGCCGTGAACTGCGCGGGCTGCCACCGCCCCGGGGGCGTCGCCAACGTGGGGCTCGATCTGCGGGCGACGGCGGATCTGGGCGCGCTGTGCGACGTGACGCCGACGGCCTCGGATCTGGGGCTGCCGGGGGCGCGCCTGGTGGCGCCGGGGGATCCGGGCCGCAGCGTGCTGCTGCAGCGCGTCCTGCGGCGGGACGTAGACGGGCAGATGCCGCCGCTGGCGACGCACCGGGTGGACGCGGCCGGGGCGGCGGCGCTGGCGGCGTGGATCAGCGCGGGCGCGGCGTGCGGCCCGTGAGGGCGTCCAGCTCGGCCAGCATGGGGCGGCCCTTGCCGGGATCGACCATGGCCAGGTAGGCCAGCTTCCCGCGCAGCCAGGCCTCGAAGTTCGTTCGGTTCTCGCGGTTCTGCGCGGCCAGGCCGTCGCGCCGCGCCTGGTGCAGGATGGCCCGCAGGCGCCGGACCTCGGCGCGGGGGACGGCCGGGTGCTCGTTGACGACGATGCCCGTCACCGTCTGCCGGCTGCCGCGGTGCTGGACGCGCCCCTTGCGGGCGTTCAGGGCGAAGCCCTCGTCCTGCAGGATGTGGCGGGCCGAGGCCTGCAGGCGGCCGATGTCGCCCGTGTGGTCGGCGGCCGCGGAGAACGTCAGGTCGTCGGCGTAGCGGGTGTACGTCCAGCCGTGCTTGCGGGCCATGCCGGCGAGGCGGGCGTCGAGGCGCAGGGCCACCTGGTTGGACAGGGCCGGGCTGGTGCAGGCCCCCTGGGGCAGCGCGCGCGGGCCGACGGCCACCTCCAGCCGCTCCCCCGCCAGCGCCACGACCTCGCGGGGGCACTCGGTGCAGAGCAGGGCCAGCAGCGTGGCGACGGCCGGCGAGTAGCCGAGCCGGCGGAAGACGCCGCGGACGCGCGGGAAGGTGATCGTCGGGAAGAAGTCCTCGACGTCCAGGTTCACCACGACGCCCTGGCCGACGTGGGGCTGGGCGTTGGAGACGGTGGAGCGGCCGGTGATGAAGCCATGGGCCGGCTCGCCGGTGGGCAGGCCGGCGAGGATGTGGGCGTGCACCCAGGCCTGGCAGCGCCGCAGCTCGGGCTTGGGCGCGGCGATGCGGCGCAGGCCGCCGCTGCGCTTGGGCACGGTGAAGCGGTGGTAGTGGGTGGACGGGGCGGCCTCGGTGTGGAAGCAGAGCCAGCGCAGGCGCGGGATGGTCACGCCGAGGGCCGCGGCCAGATCGGCGGGGGTGGCCAGGACGGGCAGCCCCGCCGCCTGCAGGGCCTCGACGTGGCAGCGGCGGTCGCCGAGCTGGCCGCTGACGCCGGGGCCGACGTAGACGATGTCCTCGGCGCGGCGGCGGGCGACGGCGGCGGCCCGGGCGGCGCGCCGGGCGGCGGCCTCGGCGCGCAGCGCGGCCTTGCGCTCGGCGCGCTCGACGCGCAGGGCCCGAGGCCGGCGTCGACGTCGCGGGCGGCCTGGATGCGGGCCAGCTTGTGGGCCTCGTGCTTCAAGAGCCAGGCGTCGCCGACGCGGTGGATGCGCGCCAGGTCGGCCTCGGTGAGCAGCCCGCGCAGGACGAGGCCGCGGTCGATGAGGGCGGTGCGCTCGTCGGAGGTCGGGGGATGACGTCGACGCGGCCGATCCAGGCGGTGGCCCAGGGGCGGATGCGCAGGGCGCGGCGGCGCAGGGCCGACGCGTTCAACCCCATGATTTCATTGAGACGATAGCGCGCGGCCGGGTCGGGGCGCGCGGCCGGCGCCACGCCGCGACGGGGGCAGCGACGGGGCCGGGACAGGCGCGCTGGCGGGCGTGGCGCGCCGCGGCGCCGCGGGCGCGCTCGTCGTCCCGGTCTGGTCTTCGAGCGCGGGGGCGGCGCGGCCCCCCGTCAGAAAGCGCCAGAGGCGCCGCCAGAAGCTCATGGCCGCTCACCCCGGCGAGGCGATCCACCCCCCCGACAACTCACCCTGGACCGGGGCCGATCACCCAGGCGCCGGGTACCCTGCGCAGTCGGGTGACTCTTGAGTCGGCTCAGACCCGACGCGCAGGGTACATCAGGCGCCCAAAGAGCATCGGGCACGGGGATGCATGACGAGCCGGTTGCTGGCGCGGCGGAACACCGCACACGGAAAGGCTCGGGACGATGGATCGCCCCTCCGGGGCGAGCGACCTGAGAAAGACCCATGCTCACCCTCCCGCCCGCAGCCGCAGCGCCAGCAGGTGCCGGCACGGGCCGCTGCGCAGCCGGTGGGTGTGGAAGAAGCTGCAAGTACAGCGCGCCCGCGTCAAGACCCCGTCGGGATCGAGCAGGCCCTCGCACCGGGTGCCGCCGACGCGGGCCACCAGCAGGCGGTTGGCCCCCATGGGGGTGTCCTGGGCCACGTCCACCTGGCCGACGAGGGCGCGGCCAGCGACGGCCTCGCCGCTCTCGGGGCCCAGCACGTCGGCGCTGAGGGCGACGGGCAGGATGGAGCGGTGGCGGAAGCGGGCGGCGGCGTGGTCGTAGATGAGCTGCCCTTCGCGGGCGAGCTGGTGCACGGCGCCGGCCACGGGCGCGCCGCCGAGGGCGGCCTCCACCTCGGCGCGGGTGGCCGAGGGGCGGGCCTTCAGGGCGGCGTCGAGGCGCCGCACGGTGCCAGCGGCCACCTGGCCATCGCCGGCCAGCAGATCGAGGCGCGCGCCGCCCGTCCAGTCGTTGGCCGTCCAGCCCGACAGGGCGAGCTGGAACGACATCTCCCCCAGGCGGGCGACCCAGGTGCTCGGCAGGCCGGAGCCCAGCAGGTGCACGTCGAAGCCCTCGGCGAGGGGCAGCAGGCGCCCGAGGACCTGGAGACGGCGGCGGCCCCAGACCTTGATGGTCTCGGGCTTCGGGCCGGCGTAGGTGGTCGAGTGGCTGACCAGGCGGACGTCCCACGGCTCGATGACGATGGCGGGCGGCTGGCCCGGCGTCAGCTCGAAGCGCAGGGAGCGCGGGCCCTGCCGCTCGCGGTGGCGGCGCAGGAAGGCCAGCAGGCCGTGGACCACCTCGACGCCCAGGGGCACCACCCGCGTGGGCAGGCAGGAGGCGGCGAGGATCTGCCCGAAGCCGCGCAGCCAGGAGGGCGGCAGGTCGATCTTCTCCTCGCGGTAGTCGCCGCGGCCCTCCACCTTGACCTCGAAGCCGCTGGGGTCGACCTGCAGCCGGGTGGGCCGGTAGGTGCGCAGCGTCTGGAAGTGGTCGAAGAGCGCCAGGGAGTAGTCGACGTTGGTGGTGCCGCGGCCGACGTCGTGCCCGGTGAAGGCGTCGCGATCCACCGTCAGCATCCCGTAGCTCGACTCGTCCTTCGAGAAGCACTCGAAGAAGACGACGTCGTCGGCCACGGTGACGACGGGATCGCAGGGCACGAGGTGGCGGAAGAGCTGGGCGTCGTCCCGGGCGAGCTCGCTGGCCCACTGCCGCCGCACGCGCCAGTACAGGGCGTGCTCGCGCCGGAAGGCCTTCTCCAGATCCGGGATGTCGGGGACGTCGGCCCCGAGCTCGGCCCGGGCGCGAGCCTGGGCGGCGACGAGCATGCGCTGGCGCAGGGCGGCCTCGTCGGCGGCCTGCTGCTTCTTCCAGGCCTCCCACGCGCTGCGGTCGCGGGGGACGGCGCGCAGATCGCTGACGACGACGGCGTGCAGGGCCGAGATGGCCTCGCGGAAGCGGACCGGGTGGCGGAGCTGGCCGTCGAAGAAGACCTTGTCTCTCCGCAGGTTGGGCGCGAAGGCCAGGGCCTGGCCGCCGGCGACGGGGCGCACCTCGCTGGCGCCGACGTAGGCGAGATCGAGCCTCATGCGGCGGCCTCGAGCGCCAGCTCGGGGAAGCGGGCGGCGACGACGGCGCGCAGGGCGGGCTGCCGGTGGACGGCGCCCACGATGACGGCGAGGGCCTGGCGGCGGTCGGGGGCCGAGACGCTGCGCAGGGCGAAGCCGAGCAGGCGCAGCAGCTCGGGGGCCTCCTCGGGGTGGCGCTCCAGGCGGTCGCCGATCTGGCGCAGCGCGCGGCCGCGGGCGGACGAGCCGCTGCCCAGGGCCAGCAGGGTGTCGAGCCAGAGGGCCCGCCGCTGGTCGACGTGGGCCCGCCGCGCCTCGATGTGCTGCAGCAGGAAGCGGCGGACGTCGGCGTAGGGCGTCTCGGGCAGGGCCTCCCAGAGCAGCGCCTCGTCGCGGAAGCGGTCGGAGGCCACCAGAGCGAGGCCGTGGGCGCGCACGTCGGCGGCGGCGGCGTCGACGAGGTCGCGGACCTGGGTGGGCTGGGCGTCGGGCTCGCGGGCCAGGCGGTCGGCCAGCCAGGCGGCGGCGGCGGCGCGGACCTCGGCCACCCGGGCGCCCGTCAGCGGCAGCGCGACGGGGAGCGGGGCGGCGAGCGCCTGCGTCCACTGCCAGCCCAGGCGGGCCACGGGGGCCACGGGCAGCCGGGCCAGGCGGACGCACTCGGCGGCCCCGAGGCGCTGGGGATCGACGTGGGTGGCGGCCGCCGCGCAGACGGCCTGGGCCGCCACCGGGCCGGGCAGGCCGAGGAGGGCCAGCCAGCGCTCCCGGGGGAGGCGGGCGAGCTCGGCGCGATCGGCGAGGGCCGCGGCGCCCGCCGTCTGGGCGTCCTCGTAGGGGCTGGCCAGCAGCGCCGTCACCGCGTCGAGTTCGAGCGTCTGCAGCGCCGTCGGGTGCGCCGCGCGCAGGAGCGCCAGGGCCCAGCCGCGCACCAGGGCCGCCTTCGCGCCAGCCACGAGGGCCAGCAGGTCGGCGGCGGCGGCCGGGGCGTACCAGGCGGCCGGGTGCAGCGGCGCGGGCTGCAGCGTCTCCAGGCTCGCCCCGGCGGCCAGCACGGTGCCCCGGCGGGTGCGCGTCAGCAGCGGCGAGCGCCCGAAGAGCAGATGGTGCAACCCCCAGGAATCCAACAGATTTTCCGTGGTCGACAGGTGCTCGTCGGCGTAGCGGGCGAGGGCCGCCGCGACGACCTGGCGGAAGCGATCGGGCTGGCGGTAGCCCAGCCGACGGAAGAACCGCAGGGCCCGCCGCTGGAGGTACAGGCGGGTGGGCCGGCTGAAGCGCCCCAGGTGCCGAGCGCGGCCGGGGCCCACGGGGATGCTCGGGTCGTAGCGCAGGACGACGTCCTGCACCGACTCGCGGGTGCGCCAGTCCCAGCGGCCGATGACGGTCAGCTTGCGGGGCACCAGGCGGTCGAAGGCGACGAGGAAGGCGCCCACGAGCGCGGCGTCGCCAGCCGCCTCGGCCGCCTTGTACAGGGCCTTCACCAGCGGGCGGTGGCCGGCCTGGTCGCAGCCCGCCTCGATGTACTCCTGGAGGGCCGCGCGGGCCCAGGGGCGCGCGTCGGCGACCCAGCGGCGGGCGAGGCCGCGCAGGCCCACCGTCTCGCGGGCCGCCAGGACGGCCGGGAGGAAGCCCGGGTGGGCCTCCTCGAACCAGACCTCGAGCTGGATGACCGAGTCCATGGGACTGGGGTACCGCACCCGCCGCCGAACCACAATGGGCCGGCGCGTCCGGTCAGGGCGTGGGCTTCTTGCTCATGCCCCGCAGCAGGGGCGGCAGGTCGGCCAGCGCGTCGAGGGCCAGGGCCTTGCGCGCCGACGCCCGCGCGTCGTCCACGTCGCCCAGGCGCAGCGCGTAGGCGGCCCGCTGGCTCCAGTCCGCCGCCGTGGCGTCGGCCCGGGCCGTCATCTGGACGAGCAGCGTCCACGCCTCGCGGTAGCGGCGCGCGTAGCGGTAGTCCTCCAGCTTCTCCACCAGCTCGAACGTCCCCTGCCGGTCGACGATGGCGTCCACCTGGGCCCAGAAGGCGTCGTTGAAGGTGATGTCGCTGTCGGCGACGTGCTCCTCGATGGGCCACGTCCGCACCGCCGAGACGCGCCAGCGGCCGCCCTCCTGCCGCAAGGTGTAGCGGCGTGAGATCACGTCGTTGCCGCCGAAGAAGTTGCGGGAGATGCGCAGGGTGACGGTGGGCGGCGTGCCCGCCGCGTCGAACTCGGGCTCCTCGAAGAAGAGGCGGTCCGTGCGGGAGGGCGGCGCAGCGTACTCCAGCGCCAGCAGGGCCTGGGCCTGCGCCCGCGTCATCTGCACGTCGTAGGGCCCGGGGGCCTCGCCCCGCCCGCGCACGAACACCGCGTCGCGGGTGTAGAGATCGAGGTGGGCCGGCAGCCGGTGGCGCTCGAACCCCGCCCGCTCGGACTCCTTGATCGCCTTCACCACCCGCACCTGCGCGGCGTCGTCGGCGAGGGGCGGGGCCAGGAGCAGCGTGAAGGCGAGGAGGCCGACCATGCTCACCTCGCCGCCGCGGCCCGGGCCAGCGCCAGGGCCGCCAGCACACGGGGATCCGTCTCGCGGGCGAGGCGCTCGTCGATGAACGAGGCCGTGCGCGGGTCGGCGGCGTTGGCCAGGGCCCGGGCGGCCACCAGGCGCTCGTCGGGCAGCGGGTGCTCCATGCGGCCGATGAGGCGGGCCACCAGGCCGGGCCGGGGGTGCAGGGCCGAGACGACCCAGACGGCCGGCGGCACCGGCCGGCCCGCGGCCTCGCGCTCGTCGGCGAACTCGCAGAGGCTCTTGGCCAGCTCGGCGTCGGCCCGGTCCTCCAGGCCGATGAACCGCGAGACGTCCAGCCCGCAGAACAGGGCCTTGAGCACCGCCTTGCGGTACTGCTGGTCGTCGAGGTGCGCGGCCGTGAACGGGTTGCCGCACCACGCGGCCTCCATGAGCTGCTCCAGGTAGGTGCGGCCGGCGTCGGCGATGATCTCGAGGGCCGGGTCCTCCTCGGGATCGTCCACGAAGCTCAGGGCGTGCAGCGCGGCCACCCGCGTCTCGGTGTCGCCCAGATCGTAGGCGGCGTAGAGGGCGGCGTAGGGCGCCGACGTGCGCTGGACGGCCTGGGCCAGCAGCAGGACGCGGGCGGCGGTGTCCGTCGTCCAGCGGCCCAGGACGAGATCGCCCCAGGCGGTGGGCACGCTGACGGTCTCGCGCTCCTGGAAGCTGGCCACGAGGGGCCGGGCGCCCACGATGCGGCGCAGGTCGGCGAAGGCGGCGCGCAGGGTCTCGACGTCATCGTCGGCGTGGGCCGCCAGGAAGTCGACGCCGGGGCCATCGCCCAGGCGCGCCCGCAGCAGGGCGTCCAGGGCAGCGCGGCTCTCGGCAGGGGTGGCGCTCATGCATCCTCCAAAGGGGTCATCGGTTCGCAGGGCATCAGTCGAGCTTCTTCCAGCGCGCGCCCGGGAAGGCCCGCCCCCCGGGGGGGACGTTGGCCAGCACATAGGTGGCCCGGCGGTTCTGGGGCTCGTCCACGCCATCGGCGGTGGCCACGGCCAGGGCGGCCTCGCCGAAGCCCTGGTAGTACACGGGCAGCTTCACGCCGTGCTGGCGGAAGTAGGCCGCGATGGCGCGGGCGCGCTTGTCGCTCAGGACCTGGTTGTCGCCGGGGGCGCCCACGGTGTCGGTGAAGCCGGCGACGTAGATCTTGAGGTCGACGCTGACGGCCTCGTCGCCCAGCTCGGCCTTGAAGCGAGCGATCTCGCGCTCGAGCGTGGCGAAGACGTTGTCGATCTTGTGGGCCTCGGTGGGGCGCACGTCCCACTTGCCCGACTCGAACACCACGTCTTCATGGGGGATTTCGGCGAACCAGCTCACCACGCGCAGGCCGACCCAGAAGCCGAACTCGTCGTGGATCTTGAGCTCCAGCCGCTTGATGACGTCGCCCTCGTTGACGGTGAACTCGACGGGCACGCGCCCGGTGGCGCCGGCGAGGTCGACCTCCTCGTCCACCACGACGGCCCCGCCGTCGCCGAACGCCTTGACCTCGGCCTTGGCGACCGCGTGGCTCGGCTCGATGATGACGCGCCCGGCCGCGAGGTCGACGTCGCCCTTGGCGAGCTTCACGTCCAGCGGGTTGATGGCGGCGATCTTCAGCGTCAGGGGCGCCGTCGTCGTCGCGCCGTCGGCCGAGCCCGTCAGCTCCCCCGTCCACTCCGAGACCCCGGCGGGCACCGCCCAGCGGAACGTCTGCGCCTTGCCGGCCGGCAGCTTCTTGGCGTGGAACGTCTGGTTGCGGCCATCGGGGCCCTTGAGGACGAGCTTCACGTCGAAGGCGTCGTTGGCCGACGACAGCGTGATCTCGGCCGGCTGGCCCGGCTTGATGCGGTCCTTGACGCGGTACTGCCACGCGGGGCCGGCCGCGTGGGCCAGGCCGACGGCGGCGAGGAGGAGCAGGGCTGGCAGGATCAGGGGGCGCGGGGACATCACTCCTCCGGGGTCGGCCGCAGGATGAACGGGTAGTTGACGGTGACCTCGCCGTCCATCTCCGCCTCGAAGCTCAGCTCGGCGATGGCCTTCAGCGCGCACATCCCGAGGAAGGGGTTGCCGAGGGAATCTTCCGTGATCTCGGCATCTTTCAGGTGGCCGGTGCCGCCCTCGGCCTGCACGACGAACTGCACCTTCAGCACGCCCTCGAGGTCGGCGTTCTGGGCGAGGGCCTGGCGGTAGCAGTCGGCGATGGCCGGGCGGGCCGTGCCGATGGCGGCCTGGACGGCCTCCTTGCGCATGGTGCCCGGGGCGCGCTCGCCCGGGGGCTCGTCGGGGCTCGTCGCGTCGCCGACGCCGGGGACCTGCGGGGCCTCCTGGGCGATCAGGCGCCGCACGCCGGCGCGATCGACGGGCACGGGCGGCGCGAGGACGGCGGGCGGCGGGGCCTGGATGGCCGTCGTGACGGTGTAGGGCTTCGGCGGCTCGGGGGCGCGCTCGGGCGGCGCCGGGGGGCGCGCCGGCGGGCGGGCGGCGGCCGAGACCCCGGAGGCCGAGGTGACGGCGGCGGTGGGGCGGACCGGCGGCGGGGGCTGGTCTTCCCAGAGCGCCCAGCCCACCGCGCCCACGACCAGCACCACCGCGATGAGGATGGCCACCCGGCCCATGCTCACTCCCTCCCGGCGCTCGTGGCTCGGACGGGGCGCATCCTGACACGGCGCACCTGGAGGGAGCAACGCCGCCGCGTCAGCGCCCGTCCAGGCTCAACAGGAATGTCACCAGGGCGTCGACATCGGCCGCGTCGAGGGCCGCCACGGCGCCATGCCGGTCATCCGGGTTGCGGTCGATGAGGGCGACGCGCAGATCCGGGGCGCTGCCATCGTGCAGGAACGGCGCGCCGTCGAAGAGGCCGAGCAGCGTCGGCGTGTCGATGCCGGTGAGCGGCCCCCCGAGCCGCTGGCCGGAGGTGGGCCGGAGGGTGCCCACGTCGTGCAGGCGCGGCGCGCCGTCGGGGCCGAAGGCGGAGTCGGTGAACCGGGGGCCGGCGTGGCAGGCGTCGCAGGCGAGGGCGCGGAAGATCCCCTCCCCGCGGATCGCGGCCTCCGACAGCGCGCCCTCGGGGGTGCGGTGGGGGCTGCGGGGCACCGTGTCCAGCGTCGCGGCGTAGGCGGCGAGGGCGTCGAGATCGGCGCTGCGCCCGGCCTTGGGCGGGCCGAGGGGCGTCGAGGCGGCGGCGAAGTCGGCGTCGGTCAGCAGGCCGGTGCCGCCGAAGGGCCCGCGGATGTCGTGCTCGAAGTCCTGGATCTCGTCGAAGTTCCCCGACCAGTGGATGGGGGCCATGCCGGCGCGGCCGAGCATGGAGATGGTGTTGCGCAGCCCCTCGCCGCGGGCGGTGAAGTCCCAGACCAGGCGGTCGGCGTCGCCGTCGAGGTGGCAGTGGGCGCAGGCGATGTAGCCGTCGCGGCTGAGGCGGGGATCGGCGCTGTCGTTGAAGAGCTGCTTGCCGCGCAGGACGGCGGCGTCGAGGGGCTCGGCGGCGACGGTGGGCACGCGGAAGGCCGGGCGGGGCACGGCGCGCAGGTCGGAGACGTCCCAGACCCGCACCTCGCGGGACAGGCTGGCGTCGGCGAAGAGCCACCGGTCGTCGGCGCTCAGGGCGAGGCCCTGCACCGCGAAGCCCGCCTCCACCAGCGTGCCGGCGGGGCCCCCGGCGAGGCGGTCCAGCCGCTCGATGACCTGGGTGCCGCGCATGGCCACGAACAAGTAGTCGCCCTGGGCCGTGTAGACGCCGGCCGAGGCGAGGCCGCGGCCGTCGAACTGCTTGCGGGCGTCGAAATCCTCTGTGTTTTCAGGCAGATTCACGAAGGAGACCACCGCGCGGAGCACCGTGTCGAAGGCGGGGATCTCGCCGTCGAACGCCGGGCCGTGCAGCACGTTGGCCTGGAGCGAGGGCAGCGCCACCTCGCGGCCGGTGGGCGCGACGAGGACGGCGTCCAGGTAGCCGGGGACGCCGCCGATCTCGGTGTCGGACGGGGGCTGGGGATCGAAGGCCAGCGTCCAGCCCGGGCGGGGCCCGGCCAGCCGGTCGACCACCGCGACGCGGCCCTCCCCGTCGGGCGAGCGCCAGCGCGAGACGGCCACGGCGCCATCGGGCAACACGGCCACGCCGCGAGCGTCGGGGGTGGCGGGCTGGCGGGCGTCGACGACGAGGGCGCCGTCCTGCCAGGCCAGCCAGACCACCTCGCCGGTGCCCTGCAGGCTCACGACCAGGCGCTCGTCGGCCGCCGCGACGCCGAAGGGCCGGGCGCCGTAGCGAAACGCGACGCGGGCCGGCTCGCCGTCGCCGTGGACCCAGACGGCGTCGTCGTCGGGGCAGGCCACGGCCAGGGCGTCGCCCCAGCGGGCGAGGGTGCGGGGGCCATGGCAGGTCGGCGTGGCGGGGCCGGCGGCGAAGCCCTCGCCGTCGGGGACCACGCGCGCGATGGCGTCGGCGTCGGGCACGACGACGGCCACGCCCCCGCCCGGCAGGGGGGCGATGCTGCTGGACTGGCGCGGCGCGTGGGTGAGCGGCCAGGTGACGCTGATGAGGGCGGCGTCGGTGCGGCGGGCGCCGTCGGGGCCCGTGGCGGTGAGGGTGGCGCGGTAGCGGCCCGGCGCCGGCCAGGCGGCGCGGACGACGGGGCCCTCGACCTGGCGGCCATCGCCCAGATCCCAGGCGTAGGCGACGGCGCCGGTGGTGGCCGAGGCGTCCAGGATCACCTCCGCGTCGACCAGGGCGTACTGGTCGGGGCCGGCCGCCGCCACCAGGGGCGTGGGGCCGGCGTCGGGCGCGGCGTCCGCGGCGGCGTCGGGCGCGGCGTCCGGCGCGGCGTCGGGGGACGCGGCGTCTGGCGGGGTCGCGTCGGTGGCGGCGTCGACGGCGGCGTCGGGCGGATCCGCGGCGCCGCCGTCGTCGCACCCCGCCAGCAGCGCCAGCAGCAGCGCCGCGCGCCTCACGGGCCGACCGTGGTGAAGGTGGCCGAGAACGGCTCCACGAGGCGGTTGCCGTTGAAGTCGGCGATGCCCCCCGCCGGCACCTCCAGGCGGTAGGTCGTGCCCCGGGCCAGGGGCCGCGCGGGCGCGAAGTTGACGATGTTCTCCTGCACGCTGAAGTGCCCGTCCACGCGGCCGAGGGCGGGATCCACGCCGTCGACGTACAGGCGGATGGAGCCGGCCCAGGCGCTCTTCACGCTCACGAACTCGTTGAACATCAAGCCGAAGCGCGAGGTGACGGGCAGGTCGGTGGCGCCGTCCGGGGGCCAGATCCAGGTGACGTGGGGCGGCCGGCTGTCGGGCTCGGTGGCGTAGGGCACCACCGACGAGCCCTGGTCGGGGTCCGCCTTGTCGTCGACGCTGAGGACGACGACGTTGCCGATGGGGGTGGCCGTGTCCAGGTCGCCCTTGAGGTGCAGCTCGGCCACCTCGCGGATGTTCGCCAGGTCCGACACATCGTAGATGGCCGCCGCGCTGCTCTCGCCGGTGAAGGCCAGATCGTCCTTCACGAAGACGTAGCCGCCGTTGCGGCCGCTGCGGTAGGCGCCGGCGAAGGCGGGCCGGGTGGGGTCGCGGATGTCCCAGACGATGAGGCCGCCGCCGTCCTCCTTGCGCATCAGATAGAGAAAGCCCGCGGAAAGATTGGAGAAGTACCACTCCTTCGGGACGCCGCCCACGTCATGGGCGATGAAGTCGCCGCCGGGGATGGGCTGCGGGTACAGGGGATCGCTGACGTCCAGGAGGACGGCGCGGGTGCCCTCGGCGGCGGTGGCGACGAGCAGGTTGCCGACCACCTGGACCTGGCCGACGCGCAGCGTGGGCTCGAAGACGTACTGGCCGACGACGACGGCCGCCGTGGGGTCGGAGGCGTCGATGATGTAGACGCCGTTGTCCGAGCCCCCGGCGAAGACGTAGGGCGCCTGCCAGAAGGTGCTCAGGATGACCCGCGCGTAGGCGTCCGGGTAGAAGAAGCCCTCGACGGGCACGGCGCCGACCACCTGGGGGGCCGTCACGTCCGAGACGTCCCAGAAGAGGGCGCCGCCGGTCGTCAGGTTGAACTGGTGGGCCGTCACGGCGAACCGGCCGCCCTGGTCGGAGAAGCCGATGGTGTGGCTCTCGCGCATCTGGTTGGTGGTGGCGTGGCCGACGATGGCAGGCGCACAGGGATCGGAGAAGTCGAAGAACGTCAGGCCGCCCGTGAGGCCGAACTCCGGCGACCACGGCATGACGAGGTAGCCGTCGTACATGCTGACCATGTTGTGGTGGTCGGCGATGTCGTCGGGGCCGACGTCCACGAAGGCGCAGTGCTGGTACAAGGCCTCCTCGGGGAAGGCGACGTTGGGGCCGCCGGGGCCGCGCTCCGGCTCCCAGGCGCCCGGCTCCGGGTACGGCCGGGGCACGTCAGGCGGCGCGGCGTCGGGCGGCGCGGCGTCGGGCAGCGCGGCGTCGGGCAGCGCGGCGTCGGGCAGCGCGGCGTCGGCGGGCGCGGCGTCGACGGTCGCGTCGAGCCTGGCGGCGGCGTCGATGACCGGATCGGCTGGGCCGCCGGCGTCGTCACAGGCGGCCAGGCAGAGGGCGAGGAGCAGCGCGTGGTGGGATCGCATGGCGCAAGTAGAGGCACGGGCCGGCGCCAGATCAAGGGGCGTCGAGGACGGCCCCCACCTTCGCCTCGGCCTCGGCCACCACCGCGAGGCCCTTGCCCAGCCGGAACGGGCCCAGGCGGGGCAGGTGCGTCTCGACGCCGATGACCTCGACGCCCTGCGTCTCGGCCCAGGCCGCCTGCAGCCGCCAGGCGTCGTCGCGCACGAGGTCGAGGGCCGCGTTCACGAACCGCCAGGGATCGCGGGGGAACGGCCCCGTCAGGCTGGCCGAGGGCAGCAGGTGCACGAGCAGGACGTCGAGCGGGTGGCGCTCGAGCAGCGCCCGGACGGGCACCTTGTCGAGCAGACCGCCGTCGACATGAGGCCGACCATCGAGCTCAACCGCGCGAAACATCAGGGGAAGTGCGCAGCTCGCCAGGACGGACGGGGCCAGCGGGCCCGTGGTGTCGACGCGGCGGCGGCGGTGCACGAGGTCGGTGCTGACCACGACGAGCGGCGTGTCGAGGTCCTCGAAGCGCTCGGCCGGCAGGTGGCGGGCGAGGAGGGCCCCGAACCGCTCGCCCTTCAAGAGGCCGGTGCCGCGGGGCAGGCCCGGATCCCAGAAGTCGCGGCGGCGCAGGCCGGCCAGGGTGCCCTCCAGGCGGTCGAGGCCCCCGTCGCGGGCCGCGAAGGCCGCCACGATGGCCCCGGCCGAGGTGCCGGCGAGGGCGGTGGGCCGCAGGCCGCGGGCGGCCAGCGCTTTCATGAAGCCGGTGTGGCCATAGAAGCCGAAGAAGGCGCTGGAGAGCGCGACACCCACGCGCTTGCCGCGCAGGCGATCGATGAGGGCGGGCATGGGGCCTCCGCGGATCGGGGGTGCGTGATACCGCGGGGCCGGCGGTCGTGTCGACCGGCTACTCGGCGGCGCAGTGGCCCTCGCCGTCGATGTGCCCGACCGTGGTGGCCTGCTGCTCGATGAAGCGCCAGAGGTCGGTGATCGGCCGGCTGCCCACCTGGTAGCGCTCCTGGGTGGCGAGGTCGACGGCGGCGAGCTCGACCTCGGTGACGAGGCCATCCCCGTCCGCGTCGGCCCCCGCGATCAGATCGAAGGCCAGGCCCGGCTCGGCGCTGTCCAGGTCGTCGTAGAACAGGTGGTCGGCGTGGACGGTGAGCTGGCTCTCGATGCGGCCGCCGTCGGCGAGGTGCTGGTCCGTCTCGCAGGCTGTGTAGGTGGTGGCCGTGGCAAAGCGCCAGGCGAAGCGGCGCGCCTCGTCGCCCCGCGTCGCCTCGCCCTCGACCTGCATGGAGAAGCCGCCCGCGACGAGGGCCTCGGCCACCGGGGCGTCGACGTTGGCGGGGGTGGCGGCGGACACCGGGCGGATGGCATAGCCCAGGGTCGGGTGGTGGCCCGCCGCGACCATCGCCTCGGTGATGGGGTGGCCGGCGCCCCCCGACGGCCGCGCGAGGTCGAAGACGTAGGCCCCGTCGAAGGTCACGCCGGGGGCCTTGAGGCCGCTGACGACGACGTAGAAGTGGTCGAAGCGCACGGCCCAGCCGTCGGTGAAGGCCGACGCCGGGATGCCCTCCTCGATGAAGGGCTCGCCGTAGATGCGCAGGCCCCAGATCCCCTCCCCGCTCGCCTCGTCCTCGCCGCAGCCGGGGAGGAGGGCGCCAGCGAGCGCGCCGCCCAGGCAGAAGTGCCTGATCTTGCTGGTCTTCATGTCAGTTCTCCGGCCGCGTCCGGGCGGCGAAGTGCTCGTGGGACTGCAGCGCGCGGCGCAGGCGAGCGAGGGCGGGGGCGTCGAGCGCCGCGTCGTCGGCCTCGCCGGCCAGGGCGAAGAAGTCGACGCCGTCGAAGAGCCCCGCCCCCAGCAGGCCGAAGCCGATGGGCGTGCCGGCGGCGTCGATGCGGGTCGGGAACGGGATGCCGACCACGACGCGGTCGAGGTCCTGGTCGAGGACGGCGTGGAACCGGACCGTCCGCCCGTCGCGGCTGGCCGCGCCGACGAGCTCGATGGAGTGCCCGAGCAGCGGGTCGTCGGCGGCGAGGCCGTCCTCCAGCGTGGCCTGGCCGAAGCCGAAGCCGACGCTGTCGAAGGGCCCCAGCACGATGGTGGCCTCGCCGACGAGCCGGCCGTCCTGGGCCAGATCGACGACGTGGCGCCCGGGGAGCTCGCCCAGGACGTCGCCGCCCGCGAGGTGGCCCGGGTGCGCGTACGCCACGCCCAGGCCCATGATCTTCAAAAGGTTTCGGGTGTGGCTCTCGCCGCCGCGGTCGAGCTGGACGTCGTGGATGACGACCCGGGCGCGGGCGAGGGTGGTGGTGTAGCCGAGGTCCGTCGGCCCGGCCGTCACGAGGGCGCCCGTGTCGACCACGACCGGGCAGAGGGCGCGCGCCGCCTCGTCGCTCTCGCCGCCACAGGCCGAGAGGAGGAGGAGCGCCGCCGCGCAGTACAGCGGTGTGTGCATGTCAGAACCAGGTGGTGAAGCCGAGCCGCGCCTGGCGAGGCGGGCCCGGGAAGACGTGGATGACCGGGAGGGCGCTGCGGGGGGCGCGCGGATCCCAGTGGGAGGCGAAGTCGAACTCCCCCTCCCGCCAGCGCGCGTCGAGCAGGTTCTCGACCTCCAGATCGAGGGCACAGAGCGCCCACCGGTAGCCGAGGCGACCGGAGAGCACGGCGGCGGGGCCGGCCCGGGCCCCGTGGGCGAGCGGGCGCTCGCCGATCTGCACGCCGGTCAGGCCGGCGCCCAGCCCCCGGGCCGGGGCGTAGGCGGCCCGCGCGGTGGCGACCCAGGTGGGGACGCCGGGCACGGGCCGGTCGAGGGCGGTGAAGCGGGCGTCCGTCCGGGTGAAGCTGGCGCCCAGGAGCACCGCGGGGTGGGGCCGGTAGTCGGCGTCCACCTCGAGCCCGCGGCGGCGGCTGGCCCCCTGGCCCAGGCTGACGCCGGCGGCGTGGTCGAACAGGCGCTCGTCGTCGAGCGCGATGGCGAAGACGGCGGCGCCGACGTCCAGCCCCGGCCGGGTGAACCGGAGGCCCAGCTCGGCGTGGTCCACCGCGGTGGGGGTGACGCCGCCCTCCGAGAAGGCCGACGCCTCGGGGGAGCGCAGGCCCCGGCCGTACGCCGCCTGGATCTTCAGGGGGGCCCAGGGCGTGACGGTGAGGCCGGCCCGCGGTGAGAGCTGGCCGGTGGTGCCCTCGAAGGTCCGCGGCGCCCCGCGATCGGTGCCGGCCTCCCGCAGGACGTCCCCGCGGGCGCCGGCGAAGAGCTCGACGGCCTCCCAGGGGGCGTAGACGAGGCCCAGGCCCAGGGCCCCGGCCAGCCGGGTGCTCTGGAGATCCCGGGCGCGGTTCCAGGGCTGGCCGTCGCGATCGAGCCGGTCGATCTGCTGGTCGACGCGGTGGGCGTGGGCGTCGGAGAACGCGCGCAGGCCGAGGCCGCCCGCGAGGGGCCGCGTCGCGTGGACCCGCAGGCCGCCGCTCCACGCGACGTGGGTCTGGAGGTGCCGGTCGCCCTGCTCGGGGAACGCCAGGTCGCCCGTGAAGTTCTCGTCGAGGCGCAGGGCGCGCGCCTGGGCGAACGCGGTGGCCTTGAGCCGGGTCGCGCCGGCCCGGGCGCGGGCCGTGAGGGCGGCCAGGGCGCGGTGGGAGGTGCCACCGGTCTCGGTGTTGTAGGACCCGCCCACCGGGTAGCGGGGCAGGTCCTCCAGGCGGAGCGCGCCCGGCAGGTCGAACCAGCCACCGTAGATCGCGGCCAGGCCCTCCAGGCGGGCGCCGCCCAGGCGGCCCAGGCCCCACTGGCCGAGGGCGCTGATCCGCCGGCTCGCGCGGTGCTGGCCGAAGCCGGGATCGCGCATCAGCTCCACCCCCACCACGTCGCCCTCGGGGCGGTCGGCGGGGGCGTAGAGGGCGAGGGCGCGCAGGCGGCTCGTGGTGCCCGCCTCCAGCACGACGCGGGCCCCCCGCTCGGCGGCGGGGACGCCCAGGCGCAGGCCCAGGCTGGCCGCCGTCGCGAAGTCGCCCTGATCGAGCCGGGCGACGCCCTTGGTGGCGTCGATGCCCACCACCAGCTCCGGGATGATGAAGGCCAGATCCAGGTAGCCATGGGCGTGGACGTTGGACGGCTCGTTGAGGGGCACGTCCCCCAGCAAGACCTCGACGTCCTGGCCGTGCAGGGCGTCGAAGCCGCGCACGAAGAGCTCGACGCCCTTGCCCTCGGCGCCGTGCTGGACGACCAGCACGCCGGGGATCTGCCGGAGGAGATCGTCCACCGACCGGGCGGAGCTCGCCGCCAGGACCGCCGCGTCGAGGCGCACCTCGGACGCGGCGTCCCGGGGGCGCTGGCCCCGCACGGTCACCTGGGCGTCGCCCTCCTTCGCGTGCGCGCCGCGCACGCCGAAGAGGAGGACGGACGCCGCGACCCATGCGCGCACGTGCACCTCCCCGCGGCCTCGGCCGCAGGACGTCCAACCCTATGACTTCACGAGGATTTCCTACGCGAGCGCGGGGGGCGCGCGGGGCTGGGCGGGGCGCCGCCGCGCCGGGAGCGCGGGCGGGGTGTGGACGCTGAAGAGGCGGCCGATGGCGGGCAGGCGCCCGGAGAAGACGGGGGGCACGTACACCGCCGGCAGGACGGCGGCGTGCAGGTGCGCGGCGCCGTCCGCGTGGTGGTGTGGGTCAGACGGGGCGTCGGCGTCGTGGTGGTGCGAGGCGGCGGCGAAGAGGCCGCCGCCGCCGTGGTGGTGATCGAGCCGGTGGCCGGCGAGGTGGACGAGGGGCCCGAGGAGGAACCCCAGGCACCAGGCCCACAGGCCGGCCCGCGCCGCCCGTTGCCGATAGCGTCGTGTCACCTGCACCGGCGGAACATCGCATGGCGCGGCGGGCGCGCTCAAGCCTGGATCCCACCGGTGGCCTCCTGGACAATGGGCCCATGTGGACGCTCTTGACCCTGCTCGCCTGCCCCCTCGGGTCGCTGCCCATCGCCGCCGATGCCGAGGGCATCATGCGCTGTGGCGACTGGAAGGCCCTCCAGACCTATACCCGCGAGGGCGGGCCGGCGCCGACCATCGTGCTGCCCGCCGGGGGCATCCGCGCGCTGGGCGGTGACCGGTACGTGATCACGCGGGAGGCGGTGAACGACGCGCTCGGCCAGGGCCTCGGGGCGCTGGCGCGGCAGGCCCACCTCTCGTCGGCCGGCAAGGGGTTCCGCCTCAGCGCGCTGCCGAAGACGTCGTTCCTGCGCCAGCTCGGCCTGCGCGACGGCGACGTGGTGCTGAGCGTGAACGGGCTGAGCCTGCGAGAGCCGCTGCAGATGCTGGCGCTCTACGCCCAGCTCGCCACGCCCGCGCCCGAGGCCCAGGTGGCGCTGCGCCGGGGCGGCAAGCCGCGCACGCTCACCTGGGCGGTGCTGGAGACGCCCACCGATACGCCACCCAGGTGAAGACGCTGGCGACGATGCGCCAGGTGACGTGCAGCTCGCCGGCGGGCAGGCGGAGCACGGCCCCGCTGCCGAGCTGCTCCACCGCAGCGGGGGCCGCCTCGGCGAGGAAGCGGCCCACGTCGCGGCGGCCGACCGCCAGGTAGACGCCGTCCCCCAGGGGCACGCTCGGGATGGGCACGGGCACCGCCCGGTCGCCCGCGGCCCCGGTGGGGTCGAGGGTGACGACCGCCCCCACGGCCAGGATCGCCAGGGCGACGAGCCCACGCCTCATCGGCGGCGGCCGCCCGCTTTCTTCTTCTTGATCAAGGCGATGGCTTCGTCCACCGCGCCCCCCATGCACAGGCCACCGGGCTGCTTGCGCTCGGCCTCGAGGGCGGCGAGGGCCGACGGGTGGCCCACCTTGCCCAGGCGCACCACGGCGTCGCGGCGCTGGTAGCAGACCTCGGCGCGCTGCAGATCGACGACCAGGGCGGTGCTGCGCGCCAGGGTGGCGTCGGCGTCGCGGGCCTTCTCGATGACGTCGACGGCCCGCCAGCGGGTCGGCCAGCTGTCGGATCGCGTCATGGCGAAGAGGCGGCCACGCAGCTGGGGGAAGAGGCGCTTGTCGGCCATGAGGTGGGCCAGCGTGCGCCAGAAGCGCTCCCGCGGCAGGGCGCTGAGCAGGCGGCCGATGGAGCGGGCGTCCAGCTTGCCATCGCCCGCGTCCAGCATGCGGTAGACCACCTTGGCGGCGCGGCCCATGTCGTGGCGACCGAGGCGGGCGAAGAGCTCCACGCGCAGGCGGTCGGCGGGGGTGCCGGCCCGGGGGTGGCGGCTGAGCCAGGACAGCGCCTCGCGCTCGGCGCCGCTGGAGACCAGGGCCCAGGCCTCCGAGAGGGACGCGTCCTCGACCGGCGGCGGCACGAGGGCGTCGGCGGGCGGGGGGGGCAGCGGCGTCCGCCGGGGCGGCGCGGCGGCGTCGGCGGCGGCGTCGGCCGGGTCCGGCGCGGCGGCGTCGGCCGGGGAAGGCGCGCCAGCGTCGGCCGGGGGGCGCGCCAGCGTCGGCCGAGAGAGGGGGCGCGCCGGCGTCGGCAGGCGGAGGCGCGCCGGCGTCGGCAGGCGGAGGCGCGGCCGCCTCGCTCGGGGCGCGGCGTCGGCCCGCGGGGGCGCGGCGTCGAGCGCGGCCACCTCGGGACGGCCGTCGGCGGCGCGGGGCCATGGGGGGCCGTCGGCGGGGCCGGGCGGCTCGTCCCCGCGGCGGCGATGGTGGGCGTGCCGGCCCGGGGCTGCATCAGCCACCAGATCCCCAGCCCGGCGCCGACGACGATCAGGACCGCCACCAGCGGCCACACGGACCCACGCGGCGGCGGCGGCAGCGTGCCGGGCCCCGACGTGGGCTCGGGGGGCTCCGGCGGCGGCTCGGTGACCGGCCGCGGCGGGACGCTGGCGGGCGGCGCGCTCGGGGCCTCCATCGGTCGCGGCGGCGAGGAGCTGCGCAGCGCCGGCGCCCGCACGGCGCTCAGCGAGGGCGGCGGCGTGCCCGCCATCCAGCCCCCGCTCGGGCGCAGCGGCACCGGCATGCCCGCGGGCCGGCTCGACACCAGCTCCCGCCGGGCCGGCAGCAGCAGGGCCTCGATGCGCTCCAGCAGCTCGCTGGCGTCGGCGGGGCGCTCGGCCGGGTCCTTCTTGAGGCAGGCCATGACGAGGTCGATCACCTCGGCCGGCACCCAGGGCGGCATGGGGGGCGGGGGTGTGTTGACCACCTGGTAGAGCACGGCGTGCGGGCTGGCGCCGGAGAACGGGGCCTCGCCGGTCATGAGCTCGTACATGACGCCGCCCAGGGCCCAGACATCCGTCGCCGGGCTGACCGGGTGTGACATGGCCTGCTCGGGGGCCATGAACTCGGGGGTGCCGAAGACCTCGCCTGTGCGGGTGATGCGCCCGCCGCCCTTCTCCTCCATGGCGGCGATGCCGAAGTCGAGGAGGCGGGTGGTCTCGGGCTGGCCGGGGGCCTTCTGCACCATCAGGTTCGACGGCTTGAGGTCGCGGTGCACGATGCCCGCCGCGTGGGCCTCGGCGAGGGCGCCGACGACGGGGAGCAGCAGCTGGAGGCAGCGATCGGGGGCCAGCTTCCCCTCGCGCTGCAGGACCTCGTACAGATCCTCGCCCTCGATCATCTCGAGGGCGAGGTACGGGCGCCCGTTGGCAAGGGATCCGAAGTCGAAGACCTTCACGACGGCGGGGTGGTGCAGGCCGCTGGCGGCGCGGGCCTCCCGCTCGAAGCGGGCGACCATCACCTCGCTCGCCCGGCGGAGGATCTTGAGGGCGACGCGCCGCTGGAAGTCCTGGTCGAGCGCCTCGAACACCAGCGCCATGCCCCCCTCGCCCAGCGAGGAGAGCAGCAGGTAGCGTCCGGCGACGAGATCGCCCGGTTGCAGCGGCGGCGGATTCATCCAGGGGAGAGTACACGCTGCCGCCACCCCTGGCACCGACGTTTATGTCTTCATGGTCATTTCTGCGCAGGGGCCAGGAGGGCCTCCAGCGTGGCGAAGAGGGCTGCCCGCATCGGGGCCGGGATGGCGTGGCCGACCCCCGGGAAGGCCTGCAGCCGCGCGTCTCCCCGGGCCGCGAGGGCCTCGACGGTGGCCTGCCCGGCGGCGAAGGGGATGCGGCGATCGGCCTCGCCGTGCAGGGCCCGGACGGGGGGCAGGCGGGCGGGCAGCGCGAGGGGCTGAGGCAGGGCGCCGGCGATCGGCACGGCCGCCGCGACGGCCTCCGGGTGGCGGGTCGCGACGGCGAAGGAGAGCATGCCGCCCTGGGAGAAGCCGGTGATGACGACGGCGCGGCTCTGCGGCCAGCGCGCCCGCAGGTGGGCCGCGAGGGCGGCCAGGCGGTCGGCGGACTCGTCGAGCTCGGCCCGCATGCGGTCGTCGGGCGGGCTGGCGAGCGTGAACCAGGAGGCCCCGCGGCCGTAGGGCATGGGCGCGCGCGGGGCGACGATCCGGGCCGGGAAGCGCCAGCCATCGAACAGGCCGAGGAAGGCCTCGGGCCGATCGCCGAGGCCGTGCACGGCGATGACGAGGGGCAGATGGGGCGCGTCGGCGGCGGTGACGCGGGTCAGGTACTCGAGGGGGGCTGCGGGGGCCTCGGCCCGGGCGAGGGCCGGCGCGAGCAGCAGGACGAGGGCGGCGAAGACGGTGCGCATGGGGGCGATGCTCGCAGGCCGGGGCGGGCCGCGTCGAGGGGACTTCCGGCATTGCCGGCGATGCCAGCGCTGCCCCATGATGCGGGCGGACACACCGGGGGAAGCCTGATGGGGAAGAGGACGCTCTTGTGGGGGCTTTTGGCCCTCGTCGGCTGCGACGACGGCGACGATCCCGCCGCCCAGCAGGGCACGCTGGACGCGGCGATCCAGGCCGACGCCGGCCCCGGTGTGGACGCGCTGGCGCCCGACATGGCGGCCCCGGCGCCCACCGTGCCGGACAGCGGGCTCTACTTCCTGGGCGTGCGCCTGGTGGAGGTCGGCGGCATCGAGCTGGCCTTCCAGGCCGAGATCGAGACGACCGCCGCCGCGGGCGGCGGGGGCAGCATCGATCGCTTCGTCTTCCGGGCGGTAGGGGCCGCCCGCAGCGTCAGCGAGCCCCTCTTCGAGCTCACCGACCTCGCCATCGGCGCCGATGGGGCGTTCGCGCTCCCCGAGACGGCGTTCGTCCTGCCGGCGGCGTTCTCGCCGAGCGGCAGCGACGTCGAGGTGCGCATGGAGCTCGCCGCCCAGGTGACCGGCGCCGACGGCTTCTGCGGTGTCGTCAGCGGCGAGGTCGTCACCATCGGCACCACCCTGACCGCCAGCACCTTCGCGGCCGTGCCCTTCGGGACGGAGGGCCCCCAGCCCCCCGCCGCGTGTGGCGGCGGCGGCCCCCGCACCTACCCGCGCGCCGAGAGCTGCCCCGACCTGGTCGTCGGCCGCAACACCCTCACCACCGGCGAGCAGGACCGGGAGTTCTTCCTGTACCTGCCCGCCAACCACGATCCGAGCGGCTCGTGGCCCCTCGTCGTGCTGCACAACGGCCTCGGCCAGGCCGCGATGGACACCCTCGGCGACACGCAGATGCCGGAGTTCGTTGATGATCTCGGCTTCATCCTGATCGCCCCCGAGTCCTACGAGGGCGGCGGCGTCGAGTGGGACTCCCTGTCCTCGGCGGACAGCCCCGACCTGGCGCTCTTCGACGATCTGCTGCGCTGCTCCGAGGAGAAGCTGGGCGTCGATCCCGATCGCGTGCACGTGGCGGGCATGAGCGCCGGCGGCCTCTACACGGGCTACCTGGCCATGTACCGCGCCGAGGTCATCGCCTCCGCGGCGGCGGGCTCGGGGGGCCTGCTGGCCCCGGTGCGCGAGGACGCGCCCATCCCGCCCTTCCTGATGATGTGGGGCGGCGAGGCCGACATGGCCGTGGACACCGACTTCAACCGCCAGGCCCTCGACTACATCGCGACGCTGCGGCGGCTCGGGCGGCCCATCATCGGCTGCAACCACGGCCAGGGGCACCGGTGGCTGCCCGAGTTCACCCCGTGGGTGCTGCACTTCCTGCTCGCGCACCGGCTGGGCGACGACATGGCCTTCTCGAACCCGCTGCCCGCGCCGTTCCCCGACTTCTGCGAGGTAGAGCCGTGACCGACGGCGCCTACCCCGATCTGCAGTACGCCGTCGACGGGCCCATCGCGACCGTCACGCTCGACCGGCCGGAGGCCCGCAACGCCTACAGCGAGGTGATGGTCGAGAGCCTGCTGGCGGCCCTCGACGCCGCGGCCCTCGACGACGCCGTCCGCGCCGTCATCCTGCGGGGCGCCGGCGACGCGTTCAGCGCGGGCGGCGACCTCAAGCGCATGCGCGACCGCGCGGGCATGTTCGACGGCGACGCCGCCACCCTGCGCGACCGCTACATCGCCCTCATCCAGCGCATCACGCGGCGCCTGGCGCTCTTCGACAAGCCGCTGGTGGCCGCGGTGCACGGGCCGGCCATCGGCGCGGGCCTGGACCTCGCGTGCATGTGCGACGTGCGCGTCGCCTCCCCCGCCGCGCGCTTCGGCTCGACGTTCGTGCAGGTGGGGCTGGTGCCGGGGGACGGGGGCGCCTACGTGCTGGCCCGCACCATCGGCTTCCCGCGCGCCCTGGAGATGATCATGAGCGCCCGGCTGGTGGACGCCGAGGAGGCCCTGCGCATCGGGCTGGTGCACGCGGTGGTGCCGACGGGCGAGGACCTGATGGCCGAGGCGACGCGCCGGGCGACCCACTTCGCCCGCCTGCCCCCCGTCGCCCTGCGCCTGGCCAAGCGGGCCGCCTATCGCAGCTTCGACGCCGACCTGGAGGTGGCGCTGGAGCTGGCCGCGACCTACCAGGGCATCGCCCAGCGCACCGCCGACCATGTGGAGGCGGTCTCGGCGCTCCTGGAGCGGCGGCCCGGCCACTTCACCGGGCGCTGAATGCCGCCGGGGCCGCCCCGTCGGGGCGCGGTCACTCGGGGGAAAACACCATGCGATTCATGAGCTTGCTCTGCCTGCTGGGCACCGCCTGGGCCGCGCCCGGGGTGCTGCCCTTCCAGGGCCGCGACCGCACCTTCACGCTGCACCTCCCGCCGGGCGAGGCCGCCGGCCGCCCCCTCGTCGTCGCGCTGCATGGCGGTGGCGGCGACGCGGACGGCCTGGATCGCGTCGCGGGCGGCCAGCTCACCCGCGAGGCGGCCCGCCGGCGCTGGGCCCTGGTCTTCCCCGACGGCGTCGAGAAGGGCTGGAACGACGGCCGGCCCCTCGGCAGCCGCCGGGACCGACGGCGCGCGGGCGTGGACGACGTCGGCTTCCTCTCCGCCCTGGTCGAGCACCTGGTGCGGACCCATGGCCTCGACGCCCGGCGGGTCTACTTCACGGGCATGTCCAACGGCGGGTTCATGAGCCAGCGCTTCGCCCTCGACCGGGCGGAGCAGGTGGCCGCCATCGGCGTCGTGGTCGCGAACGTCGCCGAGGCGTGGGCTGACCGCCGGCCGGCCCGGCCCGTGCCGGCGATGTTCCTGCTGGGCACCGAGGATCCGCTCATCCCCTACGGCGGCGGCGAAGTGCGCGTCCTCGGGACGGGGCGCGGGCAGGTACGCTCGGCCGCGGCCACCGCCGCCCACTGGGCCCGGCTCGATGGCTGCCCCGCCGAGGCGACCCACGCCAACCTGCCCGACCGCGCGCCCCGGGACGACACCTCGGTGGCGATCGACCGTCATGGCCCCTGCGCCGAGGGCGCGGCCGTCGAGCTGTGGACGGTGCGTGGCGGCGGGCACACCTGGCCGCTGGGCCAGCAGTACCTGCCCCGCGCGGTCATCGGGCGGGTGTCGCGAGAGGTGGACGGCGCCGCCGTCCTCTTCGACTTCTTCGCGCGCTTCAGTCGGTAGGGGCCAGCACGACGAGCAGGTCGCCGCCGGCCACCGCGTCGCCGGGGGCCACGTGCAGCTCGGCCACCCGCCCGGCGCGCGGCGCGGTGATGGCCGTCTCCATCTTCATGGCCTCGGTGACCAGCAGCGTCGCCCCGGCCGCCACGGCCTCGCCCACTTTCACCTTCACTTCCGAGACCTTGCCCGGCATCGCCGCCCCCAGGTGGGCCGGGTTGCCGGGCTCGGCGCGGGGCCGGCGGACGACGGTGGCGGCGGCCTCGCGGTCCAGGATGGCGACCTCGCGGGGCTGGCCGTTCAGCTCGAAGTACACCATCCGGTGCCCGTCCGCGGTGAGCCCCCCCACGGCGGTGAGCTTCACGACGAGCGTCTTGCCCGGCTCGATCTCCACCAGGATGGTCTCGCCCACCTCCAGGCCGTAGAGCAGCGCGGCGGTGGGCAGCCGGCTGATGTTCCCCACGGCGTCCGTGTGGGCCAGGTACTCCTCGAAGACCTTGGGGTAGAGGGCATCGGTGAGCAGCTCGTGCTCGCCCGCCGGCCGGCCGAGGCGGTCGGTGAGGCGCGCCTGGGCGGCGTCGAAGTCGTGATCGGGCAGGTGCAGGCCAGCGCGATCGGTGAGGGCGGGCCGGCCCTTGAGCACGGCCCGCTGCAGCCGCTCGGGGAAGCCGCGGTACGGCTGGCCCAGGTGCCCGGAGAAGAAGTCCACGACAGACTGGGGGAAGTCCAGGCGGTCGGCGGCGGCGATGGCCTGCTCGACGTCCAGGTCGTTCTGCACCAGGAACATGGCGAAGTCGGCCACGACCTTGGAGGTGGGGGTGACCTTGATGACGTCGCCGAAGGCCAGGCTGACCTCGCGGTAGCGCGCCTTGATCTCGTTCCAGCGGGCGCCGAGGCCGAGCTGGATGGCCCGGGGCCGCAGGTTCGAGTACTGCCCGCCGGGGATCTCGTGGCGGTAGACGTCGGCGCTCGAGGCCTTCAAGCCCGACTCGAAGGGCGCGTACAGATCGCGCACGGCCTCCCAGTAGTCCGCGAGGGTCTGCAGGGCGCCCGCGTCGAGGCCCGGCGCGCGGTCGTCCCCCTCCAGGCAGGCCACGAGGGCGTTCAGCGAGGGCTGGGACGTCAGGCCCGACATGCTGGAGAGGGCGACGTCCACGGCGTCTGCGCCGGCCTCGATGGCCGCGAGCAGCATGGCGATGCCGTTCCCGCTCGTGTCGTGGGTGTGGACGTGCACGGGCAGGCCGGTGGCGTCGCGCAGGGCGGGCACCAGCAGGCGCGCCGCTCGGGGCTTGAGCAGGCCGGCCATGTCCTTGATGGCCAGGATGTGGGCGCCGTGCGCGGCGAGGCTTCGGCCAAGATCCACATAGTAATCAAGGGTATAGGGCTCGCGCGCCGGGTCGCCGACGTCGCCGGAGTAGCAGAGGCAGGCCTCGACGATCTTGCCGGCGGCGCCGACCTCCTCCATGGCCAGGGCCATGTTCGGCACCCAGTTCAGGGCGTCGAAGACGCGGAAGACGTCCACCCCGCCGGAGGCCGCGCGCTGGACGAAGCGGCGGATGACGTTGTCGGGGTAGTTGGTGTAGCCGACGGCGTTGGCGCCGCGCAGGAGCATCTGCAGCAGCGTGTGGGGGAAGGCCTCGCGCAGCCGGTCGAGGCGGTCCCAGGGGTCCTCCTTCAAGAAGCGGTAGGCCACGTCGAAGGTGGCGCCGCCCCACATCTCGACGCTGAACAGGGCCGGGGCGAGGCGGGCGGTGGCGGGGGCGATGGCTAGCAGGTCGGCCGTGCGCACGCGGGTGGCCAGCAGCGACTGGTGGGCGTCGCGGAAGGTCGTGTCGGTGATCTGGACGCGCTGGGTGGCCCGCAGCCAGCGGCTCAGGCCGGCGGCGCCCTCGGCCCGGAAGACGGCCATGGCGGGGCTCACCGGCGCGGGCGTGCGCAGGTCGACGGCCGGCACGACGGGCGTGAAGAGGGGCGACGGGCGCTGGAGGCGCTGCTCGGCGCCGGGGGGGCCGTTGACGACGCTGCCGGCGAGGGCCCGCAGCAGGCGGGTGGCGCGATCGCGGCGGCGCGGGAACCGCATGAGCGCCGGCGTCTCCTCGACGAAGCGCGTCGTGGCCTGGCCCGCGCGGAAGACGGGGTGGGCCAGCGTGTTCTCCAGGAACGGGATGTTGGTCTTGACCCCCCGAATGCGGAACTCGCGCAGGGAGCGGTCGACCTTGGCCACCGCCTCGGGGAACGAGAGCGCCCGGGCGGTGAGCTTCACGATCATGGAGTCGTAGTCGCCCGTGATCACCGTGCCCGCGCCGCCGGTGCTGGCGTCCAGGCGGATGCCGAAGCCGGCGGCCGAGCGGTAGGCCAGGATCTTGCCGGTGTCGGGCAGGAAGCCGCGCTCGGGATCCTCGGTGGTGATGCGGCACTGCACCGCGAAGCCCGTGCGGGTGATGGCGGACTGGCTGGCGATGCCGATGAGGGGGTCGCTCAGGGGGCGGCCCTCGGCGATGCGGATCTGCGCCTGCACGAGGTCGCGCCCGGTGATCTCCTCGGTGACGGTGTGCTCCACCTGCAGGCGCGGGTTGACCTCGATGAAGTACCAGCCGGCGTCGGTGACGAGGAACTCCACGGTGCCGGCGCCCTGGTAGCCGCAGGTGCTCGCGATGCGCAGGGCGGCCTGGTACAGCTCGTGGCGGACCTGCTCGCCCAGGTCGACGGCCGGCGCCACCTCGATGACCTTCTGGTGGCGACGCTGCACCGAGCAGTCGCGCTCGAACAGGTGCACCACCCCGCCGTGGTGGTCGGCCAGGATCTGCACCTCGATGTGCTTCGCGCGCTCGATGAGCTTCTCGCAGAAGAGGGCGCCGCGGCCGAAGGCGCTCTGGGCCTCGCTGTGGGCGCGCTCGAAGGCCTCGGCCAGCTCGGCCTCGCTGCGCACGATGCGCATGCCGCGGCCGCCGCCGCCGAAGGCCGCCTTGAGCAGGATGGGGTAGCCGTGCTCGGCGGCGAACGCCGCGGCCGCCTCGACGGTGTCGATGGCCCCGTCGGTGCCCGGCACCACGGGCACGCCCGCGCGGGTGGCGAGCTGGCGGGCCGTCGTCTTGTCGCCCAGGACCTGCAGGACGTCCGGCGGCGGCCCGATGAAGGCGACGCCCCGCTCCGCGCAGCGGCGCGCGAAGTGCTCGTTCTCACTCAGGAATCCGTAGCCGGGGTGGATGGCGTCCACGCCCCGCTCGACGGCGAGATCGAGGATGGCCTCCTGGTCCAGGTAGGCGTCGATGGGCCGGCCGCGCTCGCCGATGAGGAAGGCCTCGTCGGCCTTGTACCGGTGGATGGAGAGCAGGTCCTCGTGGCTGTAGATGGCCACGGTGCGCACGCCGAGCTCGGTGCAGGCGCGGAACACGCGGATGGCGATCTCGCCGCGGTTGGCGGCGAGGATGGTGCGAAATCGGCGCGGCGCGTCCACGGATCCTCCAGGGCCTCGTACGCCCAGTGTTGGGGAGGCGCGCGGCCGGTGTCCAGGCCCCCCATTGGGGCTGGCCCAGCGCACCGCGCGCGGCTACCATCGCGGGGTGCAGGACCAACGTATCATTCGCATGGGACTGGCGGGCCTCGGCCTCGCCCACGAGCTCAACAGCCCGCTCACGGCCACCGCCCTCGCCCTGGAGCTGCTCATCGAGCGCATCGGGGCCGAGGCCGTCCCCCCCGCCGAGCTGACGGCGGAGCTGGGCCGCATCCTGGCCAACGTGCAGCGGATGACGGCCCTCGTCCGCCACCTGCGCGCCTTCGCCCGCGGGGATCGCAGCGCCGTGGGGCCGGTGGCCCTCGACACGGTGGCCGACGCGGCCCTGCGCCTGGCGCGGCCCGCCGCCGAGGTGCTGGGCGAGGCGACGCTCGAGCGCGGCGACGCGGACCCGGCCGCCATCGTGCAGGCCGACCCCCTGCTGCTGGAGCAGGCGCTGCTCTGCGTGCTGGTCAACGCCGTGGAGGCCGGGGCGAGCGCCGTCCGGGTGGACGTGCACGCCGCCGGCATCGAGGTGCTGGACGACGGGCCGGGCTTCCAGGGCCACACCCCGGCGGCCGGCCACTCCACCAAGGCCACCGGCCTCGGCATCGGGCTGTCGCTCGTGCGGGCCATCACCGAGGACGCAGGTGGGCGCCTGGAGGTCGGCGATCGACCGACCGGCGGCGGATCTACGCGGCTGATCTTCGGGGCGTGAGGGCGGGGGGCCGGCGGCCCCCCTCGACGAGACGCTCAGCTCGCCGGGCTGTCGCCGGCGTCATCCTCATCGTCGTCATCGTCATCATCATCGTCGTCGTCGTCGTCCTCGTCGTCCCCATCGAAGGAGTCGTCGAGGTCGTCGGCGGCGGCGGCCGGGCCACCGGCCCCGCTCGCGGCGGCGGGCCGCTCGCGCGGGGTGTCCGGGACCTCCTTGGGCAGACGCTTGGGCTCCACCGTGAGGGTCACACCGCCGCCCTCGAGCATGGGGGCGCCGGCCATGGTGCCGACGTCCGCGAGCTGGGCGGTCTCCTCCTCGAGGCGCTTGATCCAGCGGTCGGTCACCGCGCGCTCGCGGCCCCGCATCCGGACCACGAAGCGCACCCGATCCCCGGCCTCCAGGAACCGCCGCGCGTGGCGCAGCTTGGTCTCCATGTCGTGGGGATCCGTCTTCGGGCGGAGCTTGATGATCTTGGTCTGGACCTGGTGCTGCTTCTTCTGGCGCTTGCGCTGCTCATACTTGAAGCGGCCGTAGTCCATGATGCGACAGACGGGCGGGCGGGCGTTGGGGGCCACCTCCACCAGGTCGAGTCCCTTCTCGAAGGCGATCCGACGGCCTTCCTCGGGGGGCATCTCACCAAGACGGTTGCCCTCTTCGTCGACGACGACGACCAGGGGAATGCGAATCTGGTGGTTGATCCTTCTGCGTTCTTCCAAGTTGACCGGAGCTCCTCCAGGATGAGTGTCACAGTCGAATAGCCCGATGACCCACGCATGTCAACCGGACCTGCGCGCGGCGCGGCCACCGCCGCCGCACGGCGGGCCGGGGCGGCGCGTTGCTCGCTCCGGGCTGGCTCTGCTAAGCAGTGTGCATTCGTGTGGAGGGGGGACCATGAAGCCCATCGCGGTAGTGTGCGTGCTGGCCGTCTCGGCCGGCTGTGATGATGGCGGCGGCGGCGGGCCCGCCGACGCCCGGGTGATCGCCGTGGACGCGTCGGTGGCGGACATGCGGCGCCCGGCGGACTGGGATGGCGGCGACGGCGGTGGGCCGCCGAGCGACGCCGGGATCCCGGATCTGGACCGCGGCCGGCCGCCCGTGGAGACCTGCTGGGCCCGCGGCGTCGAGCCCCGGATGACGTTCGAGAGCGACCCCATCCCGGGCGCCCGCACGGTGCGGGCCGACCTGGATCTGAACGCCGACGGGGCGCCGGAGATCCTGGTGACGGCGCGCACCGGCGAGGGCCTGCGCCTGGTGCTGCTCGACGGCCAGACCGCCGAGGGCATCGGCGACGCCACGCTGGCGGGGGCCGAAGAGGCCTGGGTCATGCCCGAGGCCTGGCCCGGGGAGGCCCTGGTCACGCCCGCGAGCGAGCGGGTGGTGGTCTGGACGCGGGGCGACGGCGGCGACCAGCTCCGCTTCCTGCGCGCCGATCTGACGACGGCCGAGTCGGTGGATCTGCCGGGCGCGGCGACCCGTGTGCAGGTCATGCACGGGGGTCTGGTGCTGGTGGAGGGCGCCGACGGGGGCTGCGCAGTCTACGACGTGGGCGGCAACGAGCGGATGCGCCAGGGCCGCTGCTTCCTGCAGCCCGGCTGGGACGTGAACGCCGATGGCATCCCGGAGGTCGTCCGGCGCGGCGGCGATGGCACGCACGTGCTGGACGGCCAGTCCCTCGAGTCCGTGGCCCAGCACCCCACCTCCCTCGTCATGAGCCCGGGCCCCGACGACCTGCGGGGCATGGGCCCCGAGGTGGTGGGCGTGGGCGAGGAGATGGGCCGCCTGGTGCTGCACCACCTGGAGCCCGAGGGCCTGCGCCAGCTCATCACCCCGCCGCTGCCCATCTCGCTGCGCGGGGTGGCCGCGGACGCCCACGCCGTCGTGCGCCAGGTCACCGGCGGCCAGCGGGTGGTGGTGGATGACGCCAACCTCAACCTGCGCTACCTCAAGATCCTGGAGCCGGGCCCGATGCTGCGGCCCCGCGCCGAGCTGGGCTCGTACCGCTTCCTGCAGTGGTCCCTGGGGACGGATCTGGACGGCGACGGGGCGCCCGAGCTGGCGGTGATCGGCGGCTCGACCGAGGACGGGGCCAACACCGAGATCGTCTACTACAGCCTGGCCGACGCCGAGGCCATCTACCGGTTCCCGGCGGAGCGGTCGGCGCGCTTCGTGCCCGCCTTCCAGCGTGGCCCGGGCGGCCTGGGCGTCGCCGCCGACCTGGACGGCTGCGAGGGGGCCGAGTACGTGGCCGTGCGCCTGGGCAACGCAAGCCGCGACGGCAGGGTGCCGAGCCGGCTGCAGATCTGGGGCGAGGGCGGCGATCAGGTCTTCCGGTCGGAGGGCTACGACGGCGTGGTGCACACCATCGCCGTCGCCAACCTGGACGGCGAGGGCCCCGCCGAGCTGCTCGAGCTGCGCAGCGACGAGATCGAGACGGGCGCGGCCCGCCTGCGGGTCTTCGCGGCCCAGTAGCGGGCCGCCAACCTCACGAAACGAAAAGAGAATCCCGCGGGCTAGCGGAACTGCCGGACCTGGAAGAGCGTCTCGCGGAAGACGTCCAGGCCGGCGGCCTCGACCACCGTCTCGAAGGCGGTGTCGACCACGTAGGCGTGGTCGTCGTTGGGCAGCCAGCGCAGGGTGCCGGGGATGATGGCGAACTCGCTCAGGCGCTGGTTGGCCAGGCCCACGGCCACGTCGAACTCGTAGCGCGCGTCCGCCATGTGCGGCAGGCGGCCGGCCGGGATGCCCGCCGTCTGCGGGGCCGTCCGGGCCGGCTGGACGCAGCGCCCGGCCGCGGTGTCGCAGGTGCTGCCCTCGGCGCAGTCCGCCGTCTCGCCGCAGGGGGCGACGACGCAGCGGAAGTCGAGGCAGCTCACGCCCTCGCCGCACTGCGCGGCCTCGGTGCACTCGATGGGCTGGAAGGCCCCGAGGCGGAAGCGGAACCACTCGTTCTCGAAGACCTCGCCCAGGCGGGCGCGACCCACGCGGCCAGCCTGCAGGCGGCTCGGGCTCTCGACGCAGCGGCCATCCTGGTTGACCCAGGGGTGGCGGTAGCCCGAGGCGCTGCCCGTCAGCAGCCACTGGTCGCGGCCGGCGCGCACGCGGTAGCCGACGAAGCGCGCCGCGCACTCGGCCTGGGGCGCGGGCGGGGGCTCGGCGTAGCCGGGCGGCGCCTGGCGATCGTCGCGGGGGAGCTGGCCCTCGAACGTCGACTCGCGATCGCGCTCCAGCACCAGGCGGTGGCCGGTGACGTCGGCGATGCGGTAGCGCAGGGGCTCGCGCTGGGTGCCCCCCTCGGAGCTGCGCCGCTGGAGCGCCCGGCAGGCCGGCGTCTCGGCGGTGGCGGCGTCGACGGGCACCAGCACGTCCACCAGCAGGACGTCGCCGGGCTCCACGCCGCGGCCGCAGAAGTCCGTCTGGTAGTCCACCATCGTCCAGCGCTCGTCGCTCTCCCGGCTGATGAACTGGCCGGTGCGGCTCTCGGTGCCGGGCAGCTCGCCCTGCCAGGTCAGCGCGTAGGTGCCGCCGACCACCTGGCTGGCGTCGTCCTCGAGGACCTGGATGCCCTCGAACAGGTCCGTGCGGAAGCGCGTGCGGTCGGTGGCCTCGGCGCGGCCCTCGAGCTGGCCAGCGTCGGTGTAGCCCACGGGCACGCAGTCATCGGCGAGCAGGACGCCCCCCTCCGCGGTGGGCTGGGGCAACCGGCAGAACGCCGGGTGGCGCGACGGGTTCATGGCGATCTGGTTGCCCGCCAGGCTGAAGCGCGGCGGGCTCAGGACGCGGCTCGTGCGCGCCTGGGCCGTCTGCAGCACGTTGGCCTCGGCGTTGAGCAGCGTGCGCACGTCGCGGGCGGCGTAGACGATGGGATCGAGGCGGCCCCGATCGAAGGCGGGGTACTGCTCGTCGATCAGGTCGACGGGGGTGCGCGCCGCCATGTCGTCCGCCGGGCGGGCGGCGACCACCGGGTCGGTGCGCGTGGTGTAGAGGAGATCGTCGCTCGGGTACTCGCCCAGCAGGTCGTCGAGGCCGTCGAGCCGCCAGGCGACGCCGCCCTCGACCGTGTAGAACTGCGAAACCACACGCTTTTTGTCGCGAGACAGCGTCGGATCGAGGCGCGCGAAGACGGGGCGGCCGTCGGCCGTGCGCAGGGGCGTGGGGGCGCTGACCTCGATGGACCGCAGGGCGGTGTCGCTGCCCACCATGAGCAGAGAGGCGGCGTTGCCGACGACGCGGGCCGCGAGCGACAGGGGCGTCACCCGCCCCAGGCCGATGCGGCGCAGCGGGAGGGCGGCGTCATCGAGGTCGATCCAGAGCAGGTTGCCGCTGCCATCCACCAGGTAGGCGAAGCGGCGCAGCCCGGCCGGGCCGGCCACGCTCAGCGTCTCGATGGCGGTGGGGCCGACGACCTGGGCGCTCTTGCCCTCCAGGTCGTCGCTCGCCGCGTAGCAGTCCGGGTCGTCGCCGAAGTCGGTCAGGCCGTCGGCGTCGTTGTCCACGCCGTCGGCGCACGCCGGGATGGCCTCGAAGCGGTAGCGCAGGTCGGCCTCCGGGTCGGTGCAGCCCGGATCCTCGGCGTCCACCAGGCCGTCGCCGTCGTTGTCCACGCCATCGGCGCAGACGTCGGGGCGGTCTGCGCGCTCGATGGCGTCGGCCTCGTCCCCGTCGGCCTCGTCCCGGCAGCCCGGATCGGCGCGGTCCACCAGGCCGTCGCCGTCGTTGTCCACGCCGTCGGCGCAGGCGGGGATGGGCCCCTCCACGTCGAGCCAGGTGGCGAGGCCGGGGCAGTCGGCGCCGCAGCCGGCGGGGTCGCAGTCGGGGTCGTCGGCGTCGACGAGGCCGTCCCCGTCGTTGTCCACGCCGTCGGCGCACTCGCTCAGCTTCGGGCAGCTCGGATCCACGGCCTCGGAGCGCGCCGCGCCGGCGCAGGCCGGATCGGCCGCGTCCACGGTGCCGTCGCCGTTGTTGTCGAGGCCGTCGGCGCAGGTGGCGTCCTCCTCGGGCTCCACCACGCGCACGGCGTAGCCGTCGCCGCAGGGGCGCCGCGGGGCCAGGTCCACCGTGCGGGGCGGGCCGCCGGCGCGGTCGAAGACGGTGACGCGCGGCTCGGTGGCGTGGCCGACCAGGAGCAGGGCGCCATCGTCGGTGACGGCCAGGCGGCCGGGGGCCGTGGGCCGCCCGTCGTCGGCGGGCAGCGAGTGGCGATCGAGGATGACGTCCTGGGCCCGGGCGGCGACGGCGTCGAGGTCCAGCTCCAGCACGGCGCCGCTCTGGGGCTGGGTGACGAAGGCGACGGCGGGGCCGCCCAGGGCGGGGCGCGAGCGGCCGATGGCCGGCCAGACGGCGGCCTCCAGCAGGGGCCCAGAGGCCAGGTCCAGCTTGAAGTCCTCGCGGACGCTGGTCTCCTGCTCGATGACGGAGAGGGTGCCGGAGCTGGAGTTCACCGTGAAGATGAAGCGGCCGTCGGGATCGGCCTCGATGTCCGAGACGAGGTCATCGACGTAGACCGCGGTGACGCCGGGGATGGAGCGCGAGACGTCCAGGATGCGCCCCGACTCGTCGGCGTCCCCGGGCGGGGCCACGTCGATGACGGCGACCTCGCCCTTCTCGGGGCTGCCCACATAGCCGTGGATGCGGCCGTTGCGGCGCGGGCGGCAGGCCTGCCCCCCCGTCTCGGCGGGGATCCAGTCGCCCGTCTCCTCGCTGATGGCCGGCGCGCAGACGCCGTCGGCGCAGGTCTCGACGACGCGCTTCACGCCGAAGCCGTCGAGCGTCGCGCAGTCGCACTCGATGGAGCCCATGGCCCGCAGGTGCTCGGTGCCGTCGGCGTCCACCACCTTCTCGGTGCAGCCGCAGCCGTCCAGGGGCAGGCCCGTCAGGCCAGCCTCGCCGTCCGTCACGCAGCGAAACGCCAGGAACCGCGCGCCCGGGATGTCGGCGCGGGTGGTGGCGGTGGGGGCGTCGCACCCCGCGAGGGCGAGGAGCCCGACGAAGGGCGTCAGGGTCCGAAGGGAAGGGATCATCATGGCACCGTCGCGAGGAGGGAGAACTGCCGGTCGGAGCCCGGCTGGATGTCGAGCACCGCCAGCCCGTGCGCCTCGAACAAGGTCACGTAGGCCCGCAGCGCCCCGGCCGGATCCGGCAGGAACGCGAGGTCGTGGGGGCCGCCCGGCACGTCGATGCGGGCGCGCACCGAGAGCGTCTGGGGGTCGATCACCACGACGGCGTCGTCGTCGAAGAGGGTCACGTAGACGAGGCCGCCGCCCGCGGCGTCGAGGGCCGTGCCCACCGCGCCGTGATCCAGGCCGTCGAGCACGCGCTGCTCCCCGGGCCGCAGGCCGGCGACGCGCACCAGGTTGGGCGTGCCCCCGGTGGGGATGGCGGCCAGCAGCCGGTTGCGGGGGCCGTCGGGCCCCACGGAGGTGTCGAAGATGCGCAGGGTGCTGTCCGTGCTCGACGCGACGTACAGCAGGGTGCCGTCCGCGCTGAACGCCAGGCCGCGGGTGCGGCCGCGCTCCGACGACGGATCCACGGTGATGCTGGCCGAGGCCCGCAGCTCGCAGGGATCGCCGGCCACGCCGGAGACGGCCTCGCCGAAGGGGGCCACCTTCTCGACCACGAAGATGCGCTGGCCGAAGCGGTCGGTGACGTAGCCCTCCCCCGTCGCCGGGTGGCGGGCGACGGCCGTGGCCCCCTCGGTGAGGTTGAGGGCGCACCGGTACGAGAGGCCGGCGTTCGGCGCCTCGTCCCAGCGCGACACCACGCCGCGGCCCACATGGGTCAGGAGCAGGCCGTCCCCGTCCACCGCGAGGCCGAACGGATCGGGCGAGAAGGCCCCGTCGTCCCCGAAGTCGGCGAACTCGGCCGCGGCGCCGCAGGTGCGGCCGCGCTGGTCGCAGGCCAGGTGGCCCGCGCCATCGCCGGCGGCGGCGTCGACGACCATCCGCACCAGGCGGTTGTCGTTGCGGGTCACCGTGTAGGCGAGGAGCGGCGAGCGGCAGGCCTCGCCGGTGCAGTCGGCGGCGGGGGCCTTGCGGGCCAGGGCCAGCTCGCCGGCGAAGAGCCCGATCTGCACCGTGGCCTCGGGCAGGAGCCGGCGCGCGACGGTGTCGTAGACGACCACGGTGCCGGCGTTGTAGCGCCGGTCGAAGACCGCGTTGCTCACGTACAGGTAGCGGCCGTCCGGGTGGGCGGCGACGCCCAGGGGGAACCACAGGGCGTCGGCGGGGGGGTTGACCCCCGTCTCGTCCACGCCGCATGCGCTCATGCCGAGCGCCACCAGGGCCAGAACCGCGTGCTTCACGCCGTCCCCTCCAGGTCGCCGAGCACCGCCGCCTGGGCCGCCGCCAGGCGGGCCACCGGGACGCGGTGCATCGGGCAGGTCAGGAAGTCCATGCCGACCCGGTGGCAGAAGGCCACCGTGGCCGGCGCGCCGGTCTGCGCGCCGCTCAAGCCGCAGCGCAGGTCGGGCCGCACCGCGCGACCCCGCGCGATGGCCAGCCGGATGAGCTCCCCCACCCCGGCCTCATCCAGCGCGACGAACGGATCGGCGGGCAGGACATCGTGCTCGAGGTAGAACGGCAAGAACCGGCTGGCGTCGTCCCGGGCGAGCAGAAACGTCGCCCGGGTCAGGTCGTTGGCGCCAAACAGGAAGAAATCCGCGGCCTCCGCCAGCTCGCCCGCCACCAGGCAGGCGCGCGGCGTCTCGACCATGGCCCCGAGCGTGTAGGCCGGCACCGGGGCGCCGCGCTCGGCCGCGACGGTGCGCACCATGTGGTCGACGCGCCGCCGCAGCCGCCGCAGCTCCTCGCCACAGCTCAGCAGCGGCACCACCACCTGCACCGCGGGGGGCACCTCGGCGGCCAGGACGGCCTCGAAGAGCGCGCGGATCTGGACGGCGTAGACCTCGGGGAACGTGAGGCCCAGGCGGCAGCCGCGGTGGCCGAGCAGGGGGTTGTTCGCCCGCAGCCGGGTGATGCGCTGCTGGATGGTGCCCACCGGCGCGTTGAGGCGGCTCGCCAGGCGCTCCACGTCCTCGGGGGACTCGGGCACGATCTCGTGCAGCGGGATGTCGAGCAGGCGGATGGCCACCGGTCGCGCCCCCGTCACCGCCAGCAGGGACGCGAAGTCCTCGCGCTGCACCGGCAGGATGCGCTCCAGCACGCGCCGGCGGGCGGCCTCCCCGAAGGCGAAGACGAGCTCGCGCACGAGGGCCAGGCGATCGGGGCCCAGGAACATGTGCTCGGTGCGGCAGAGCCCCACCCCGTCCGCCCCCTGGGCGAAGGCCTCCCGGGCCTCGGTGCCGTTGTCGGCGCTGGCCATGATGGCCAGCCGACGCCGCTGGTCGGCCCAGTCCATGAGGGTGCCGTAGGTGGCGGGCGGCGCGGCGGGCGTCGTCGCCGCGCGCCCCAGGATGACCTCGCCCGTGCCGCCGTCCAGCGTGATCCAGGCCCCCGCCTCGATGGTGAGCCGGCCGCCCTGCGCCTTGATGACCTGACCCCGCTCGTCCACCACGACGTCGGCGCAGCCCGTCACGCAGGTGCGCCCGAGCCCCCGCGCCACGAGGGCCGCGTGGCTCGTCATGCCGCCGCGCGACGTGAGCACGCCGGTGGCCACGCGGATGGCGTCCATGTCTTCGGTGGAGGTCTCGACCCGCACCAGGATGACGGCCTCGCCCGCCGTCGCGCGGCGCACGACCTCGTCGGGATCGAAGACGACGCGCCCCGTCACGGCCCCCGGGCTGGCGGGCAGGCCGCGCGCCACCACCCGGCGCCGGTCGGCGACGTCGACGCTGGGGTGCAGCAGCCGCGTGAGCCGCTCCGGCCGCACCCGGGAGAGCGCCTGATCCTGCGTGATGAGCCCGGCCTCGGCCATCTCGACCGCCGTGCGCACCTCGGCGCGCGCCGACTGCTGGGCCGACCGCGTCTGCAGCATCCACACCCGGCCGCGCTCGATGGTGAACTCGAGGTCCTGGACGGCGCCGAGGGCCTCCTCCAGCGTCCGGGCGATCTGCTCGATCTCGGCGTAGGCGGCCGGCTGGCGCGCCGCGAGGGCCGTCAGCGGCTCCGGGGTGTAGGCCCCGCTCACGACGTCCTCGCCCTGGGCGTCGGGCAGGAACTCCCCGAAGAGCGTGGGGTCGCCGGTGTTCGGGTCGCGGGTGAACGCGACGCCGGTGGCCGAGTCGGCCCCCAGGTTGCCGAAGACCATGCACTGCACGGTGACGGCGGTGCCCGGCTCGTCGGGGATGCCGTGCTCGCGCCGGAAGCGGACGGCCCGGCGGCTGTTCCAGGAGCGCAGCACGCCCTCGATGGCCCCCCGGAGCTGGTCGAGCGGGGCGGTGGGCAGGACGGCGCCCTCCTCCGCGAGCCGCCGCTCCCACGCCGCCAGCAGGCCCGCGAGCCCCGCCTCGTCGAGCTGGGCCACGTCCCGCAGGCCGAGCAGCTCCAGGTGCTCGTCGCGCACCTCGGCCAGCAGCTCGGGATCGAGCTCGAGGGCGACCTCGGCGTACATCTCGATGAAGCGGCGGTGGCTGTCGAGGGCGCTGCGCGGCCGCGACATGCGCTGGGCGAGGCCCGCGCGCGTCGCGCTGTTGAGGCCCACGTCGAGCACGGTGTCCATCATGCCCGGCATCGACACGGCGGCGCCGGAGCGCACCGAGACCAGCAGCGGCCGGTCGGCGTCGCCGAAGCGCTCGCCGCGCAGATCCTCGATGTGCTTGATTCCCCTCAGGATCTCGGCCCAGAGCGGATCGGGGAGCGCGCCCGTGGTGTGGAAGGCCGCGCAGACCTCGACGGGGATGGTGAAGCCCGGCGGCACGGGGACGCCGAGCAGCGCCATGCCGGCCAGCCCCGCCCCCTTGCCCCCCAGGACGTCCACCATGCGGGCATGGCCTTCGGCGGCACCGTTCCCGAAGGTATAGACCCGCATCAGCTCCTCAGAGACCGGGAGAGGATGGCACGGGCGAGGCAGGATCGGGGCCGGCCAGCGCCGCTCGTCTCGATCCACCCGTGCCCGGGCGCCCGAGGCCACCCGCAGGCCCGACCCGAGCGAACGGACTTCTACCCGATCGAGATCCGCGCGGTCAATGCGAGCCGACCGCGCTACTCCCCTGCCAGGACACAGACTTCCCCCGCCTGCGTCGCGGCGCAGACCGCCCCCGCGGGGCAGCCGTCGGCGCAGGGGCCGGTGCAGTAGCGATCCTCGGGCTGGCCGGGCAGGCAGACGGCCGGACAGTCGGCGTCCGCCTGGCAGGGCAGGCCGAGGGCGTCCCGGGGCCGGCAGTGCGGGGTGGGGCCGCGGTCGTCGCAGACCCGGGGCGCGGCGCAGCCGTCGGCGCAGGGCGCCGCGCACTCGCGCCGGCCGGCCGGGCCGGGCACGCAGTCGAGGGCCGGCAGGCAGTCCGTCGCGCCATGGGCGGTGCAGTCGGCGCCCGCCTCGCCGGTGGCGTCCCCCTCGCCGAAGGGCGCCGGCCAGCAGTAGGGGGTGGGGAAGCCTTCGGGCCGCCGGCACGCCAGGCCCTCTTCGCAGGGCTCGGCCGCGCAGGCGCGGGTGCAGACGGCCGCCGGATCGCCCGGCCCCCGCGCCAGGCACGTCAGCCCGGGCCGACAGGCGGCGTCCCCCCCGCTGGCGCACGGGCTGCCGACGTCGCCCAGGCCGTCGGGCCGACAGACCCGGGCCCCGTCCCCCGCCCGCGCGCCGCAGGTGCCGCCCTCGGCGCAGGCCTCGCCCGCGTCGGCGCAGAGCGCGACGCAAGTGCCCGCATCGCAAACGAGATCCGGGCGCAGGCAGGCCAGCTCGGGGCAGCGCGTCGGGGCCCCGGCGGCGAGGCAGGCCCCCGCCTGGCAGCGCCGATCGGGCGGGCAGTCGGCGTCCTCGGTGCAGGCCGGGGCGCAGCGATTCTCCGCCCCCGCGGCGTGGCAGACGAGGGGGGGCATGCAGGGCTGGTCGATGCCGCACGGGTCACCATCGCCGACGCCCGCCACGGCGGCGACGCAGCCGGCCTCGCCGTCGTCGCCCTCGACGCAGCGGGCGCCCTGGGGGCAGGCGGGATCGTCACAGGCGAGGTGGCAGCGCAGCGCGCCGGAGACGGCGTCGGGCAGGCAGGCGCCCTGGCAGTCGGCGCTGCGCTGGCAGGGGGCGCCGACCGGGCGACCCGCGTCGGTGGGGGCGGTCGCGTCCGCGCTGGCGTCGGCGCCCGCGTCGGGGACCGGCGCCGCGGGGCCCTCCTGGTCGCAGCCCAGGAGCAGGGCGAGGAGGACCCAGCGCTTCACGCCCTACTCGGCGCCTTCCTCCGGGCGGCCCCGGCGGGTCTTCTTCACGCGGGCGCGCGTCTGCACGTCGGGCTTGATGCCGCGCTCGTTGGGCACGAAGCGGATCTCGGTCGAGACCTCCAGAGAGAGCGTCGTCAGCATCTTCTGCAGCTCGTAGCCCAGGTCGATGCGATCGAGGAACTCCCGGATCTCGTCCTTCACCAGCCCCAGGATGTCGGCCTTGTAGTCATCGAGCCGCGCGGTGATGCGCTCGATGAGCTCCTTGGGCAGGGGCAGCTCCGAGATGATCCGCCGCAGCGAGTCCTCGGTGTTGTCCACCACCTCGCCGCCCTTGTTCAGGGCCTTGCGGAAGAGCTCGGCGACGAGGGTCTCCTTGACCTTCTCCTCGCCGAGGGCCTCGACCCCCTGCGCCAGCACCTTCTTGACCAGGTCGGGCATGATCGCGTCCAGCAGCCCCCGGCCGCGGCGCTCATCGGGCTCGCCGCGGCTGCGGCGCTCCTCCCCTTCCCCGGTGGGTCGACCCTTCTCGCTCATCGCTTCCTCGCACGACCGAGGCCCTCCGCTTCGGCCCGCGCCCGGGCGCCCAGCGGGTGCCCCTCCGGCGCGGCGTCCGCGGCGAGCAGAAAGTAGTGGCGGGCCTCCTCGGGGGCGCGGGCGGCGCGGGCCGCCTCGGCGAGCGCGAGCCAGAGGCCGGGATCATGCTGGCCCCCCGCGGCGGCGGCCTTGAGCGCGACCAGGGCGGCGCCCGCCTGGCCCAGCCCCAGGAGCGCCTGCCCGCGGACGCGCTGCAGCGCGGGACGCTCCCCGGCGGGGGCGTCAGCCAGGGCGCGGCCGGCCAGGCGCTCGGCCGTGCGCAGGCGGCCATCGGCCAGCGCCTTGCGGGCGGCGGCGAGGGCGCCGTCGGTCGCCGGCTTCGCGGTGCGCTGGGCGTGGGCCGAGACGGCCAGCTCGATGGCGGCGGGGTTGCCCGGATCCAGGCGCTCGGCGTGGGCCGCCTGCCGCTCGGCCACGACCAGATCGCCGGCCAGCGCCGCGCTCACCGCCAGGCGGTAGCGCAGCAGCGCCGCGTCCGGCTTCGCCTTGACGCTGGCCCGGAAGGCGTCGCGGGCGGCCGGGTAGTCCCGGCGAGCGAAGGCGGCCATGGGATCGACCTTCGGGGCCGCCTCGGCGGCGTCGTCGCCCCCGTCGTCGTCGGCGGCGTCACCCGCGTCGCCCGCGTCGTCCGCGGCGTCGTCCGCGGGGGCCTCGGCGGCGTCGTCGTCTGCCGCGTCGTCGTCCGCCGCGGCTTCGCCATCCTCCAGCAGCTCGCCGTCGTCGGCGGCCGCGGCCGGCGCAGGCGCCGCAGCCGGCGCTGGCTCCGGCGCGGGGTCTGCCGCGGGCGCGGCCTCCTCCGCCGCCTCCTCGGCTACCTCGACGTCGTCGTCGCCGTCGGGGGCGGCGTAGGCCGGCAGAGCGAGCAGCAGCAGGGAGAGGAGCGTCCGCATGCCCCCATGGTAGGAGGCGACCAGGGCCCGTGCAACGCGGCGCGTCATGGGTCCACCGCCTCGATCCACAGCGTGGCGCGCGCGTAGGGCAGGATGCCCGTCCCCGTGTCGAGGGCGTCGCGGCTGGGCACGATGTCGTTGAGCAGCCCGTCGGGGGACCCCAGAGCGAGCAGGTGGCCCGTGAGCCGCCAGCGCCCGGCCGTCAGCACCCGCGGCGCGACCCCGGCCTCCAGGAGCGTGGCCCAGCGGATGGTCACCGAGAACGCCGTCGTCATCGGGTCGACGACGAGGTCGTCCCCGAGGGCGTGCACCACGATGAGCTGCGACGATTCCTCAACGAGATCATGGAACTGCGGCTGTCCGCGCTCCATGAGCAGGCAGGAGAAGGCCGGCGCCGGGGCGACGCGGTGCGGGGCGGTGCGGCTGCGGCGCGTCATGGCGCCCGTCGCGGGGCGCCCCGTCGCCTCGGCCGCCACCCGCCCGCGGAGGTGCTGCGTCATGCGGCCGCGGATGACGAGGGCGGTGCGGCGCGTCGCGAAGCCCTCGTCGTCGAAGGCGCGGCTGCGGGCCAGCCCGTCCAGCCCGGGGTCGTCCACGAGGGTGACGGCGGGCTCCATGATGAGCTCGCCCTCGGCGAAGCGCGATCCGGCCTCGCCCTCGGTGAGCAGCCCGGCGAGCCCGGCCCGCAGCAGGCGCTCGAGGACGCGAGGGTGCAGCATCACGTCCATCTGCTCGCGCAGCGCAGGCAGCGGATCGGCGGCGGCCCGGGGCATCGTGCGCCAGGCCCGCGCGCCCATGAGCGCGAAGTGCAGGAAGGAGTCGGGCAGGTGGATGATGCGGACGCACTCGCCGAACCGGCCGTCCAGCTCCACGAGGCAGCGCAGCTCCCCCAGGCTCTCGGCCAGCACGCCGCCGGTGTTGCCGACGACGCGGTGCCGGGTCAGGTACTCCACCCGGCCGTCGATGCTCTCAAGGCCCGGGATGCGCTCGGCCTCGTGCTGGACGTTCTGCACCAGCGCCCGGGGCAGCCGGCGGAGGAGGTCCTGCTGGTCGAGCACCTCGGGCAGGGCGGGATCCATGACGCTGGGCGCCGGCCGGCGCGGGCTCGGGGGCGGTGGGGGCGGCAGCGTCGTCGGGGCGAGGCCCGCCAGCGCCTCCGCGAAGCCCCGGGCCCAGGCGGCGGGATCCAGCGAGTCGACGGCGGCCTCGCCCAGGTGCCCGCCCCGCCAGACGCGCAGGCCGATGCCCTGGCGATCAGGCTCGAGCGGCGACGGATCCACCAGCCGCTGGCCGCGCCGGCTCTCGTGGTAGGCCCAGACCTCGACCTCATCCGCCTCGTCGGCGACCTGGTCGATGAAGGACGCCACCCGATCGGCCAGCGCGTCGGCGCCGTCGCTCGCGCGGCTCACGTGCAAATCGTCGGCGTCCGCCACGCTGGGCCCTGCTCCTCGAAAGAGCGCCAACCTAGCCCGAAGCCCGTGGGAAGTCACGCACGCCGCGCGGCCGTCGGGCCCTTGACAGGGGCGGCGAGGTGCTTAGCCTGCCGCCTCCTTTCCCTCGTGGGGGCACCATGCCGGCCGACTACTACGAGCTCCTGGGCGTCGCCCGCGACGCCGACGGCGCCGCGATCAAGAAGGCCTACCGGCAGCTCGCGCTCAAGTACCACCCCGATCGCAACCCCGGCGACAGCGACGCCGAGCAGCGCTTCAAGGAGGTCTCGGAGGCCTACGAGGTGCTGGCCGACGACCAGAAGCGGCAGGTCTACGACCGGTTCGGCCATGAGGGGCTCAAGGGGCGGGGCTTCGAGGGGTTCTCGAACGTCCAGGACATCTTCAGCAGCTTCGGCGACTTCTTCAGCGACTTCTTCGGCGGCGGCCAGCGCGGGCGGGCCCGCGCCCGGGGCGAGCACCTGCGCGCCGACATCGAGCTGACGCTGGAGGAGTGCTTCAGCGGCACCTCGCGCCGCCTCGAGGTGCCCCGCGACGCGGCCTGCGACCGCTGCGAGGGCAAGGGCGCCGAGCCCGGCACCAGCCCCACGACGTGCTCGACCTGCAACGGCTCGGGCCAGGTGGTGATGGGCCGCGGCTACATCACGATGACGACGACGTGCCCCCGCTGCCGCGGGCGGCGCCAGATCATCACCAGCCCGTGCACCCAGTGCAGCGGCTCGGGCCAGACGCGGCGGCACGAGGCGGTGCACGTGAAGGTGCCCGCCGGCATCGACGAGGGCATGAAGCTGCGGCTCGAGGGCAAGGGCCAGCCCGCCCCGGAGGGCGGCGAGCCCGGCGATCTGTTCGTCGTGGTCCACGTCGCGGAGCACGAGCGGCTGGAGCGGCACCAGTCGGACCTGCTGGCCGAGCTGGAGCTCGACTACGTGCAGGCCTGCCTGGGCGACCGCATCGAGTTCGAGGGCATCGACGGGACGCTCTCGCTGGAGGTGCCGGCGGGCACCCAGCCCGGCGAGCTGCTGCGCGTGCCCGGGCGCGGGATGCCCCAGCTCGACGCGCGGCGCGGCCGCGGCGACCTGCACCTGCGGGTGGGCCTCCGGGTGCCCACGGTGCTCACCACCCGCCAGCGCGAGCTGCTGGAGGCCCTGCGCGCGGCGTCCAGCGACGACGACGCTCCGGCTGCCGACGAGCCCGCCGACGCCTGAGGCGCCCGCCAGCCCGGGCAGCGAGGCTGGAAAAGTCCACCCATCAAGGCCTTGCGCGCCGACTTGCACCGACCCCGGCCGGTTTGTTCGAGTGGCGGCGATTGGCGGTCCCTTGGGGAGGGGGTCGTCATGGCGGGAGCCCTTCTCGGGCGGCGGCGGCGCATCGGGCGCCGCCGCCGACCGGGGCCCGATGCGCCAGGCCTTGCGCGACCCGCGCCACCAGGGCGACCCTCGACGACGACCGTTCGCGCGCGGCGGCGCGGACCGCGGCCGGGGAGCCTCTGACCATGCGTGTGTGGCCCTTCACTCTCCTCTCGACGCTGTTGCTGGCCGGCTGCCCGGACGCGACCTCGGTGACGCCCATCGACGACGGGCGCCGGGACAGCGGCCTGCCGCCGCTCGACTTCTCGGTGCGCGACGCCGAGGTCGACACGGGGCTGGCGGGCTTCCGCGACCCGTGCCAGGCGAACGCCGAGTGCCTGTCCGGCTTCTGCATCGAGGTGCCGGGGGGCCGGCTGTGCACCCAGCGCTGCGGCGACACCCCGGAGTGCCAGCCCGACCTCGTCTGCTCGGCCGTCCGCAACGCTGGGGCCGACATCACCTTCCTGTGCGTCCCCGACACCAACGCCCTGTGCCAGCCGTGCGAGCAGGACGACGACTGCGACGACCCCGAGGACCGCTGCCTGGACATCGGGCGCGGCCGCTACTGCGGCGAGGACTGCACCGCCAAGGCCTGCCCGGACGGCTACACCTGCACCGACACCCCCGTGGGACGGCAGTGCACCCCCGAGAGCGGCTTCTGCGCGGGCTGCGTGGACATGGACGGCGACGGCTACGGCACGGGCGCCGACTGCCTGGGCATCGACTGCGACGAGACCAGCCAGGTGGTGAACGCCGGCGGCACCGAGACCTGCAACGGCGCCGATGACGACTGCGACTTCCGCGTGGACGAGGAGCTGGAGGCCCCCGCCGGCATCTGCATCACCCTGGGCGAGTGCGCCCGGGCGGCCCCCATCTGCCAGCAGGGCGCCTGGGACTGCCGCTACCCGGGCAGCTACGAGCCCGACGTCGAGCAGAGCTGCGACGGCCTGGACAACGACTGCGATGGCGAGCTGGACGAGGGCTTCGGCTTCGAGACCAACCCCGACCACTGCGGGCGCTGCAACAACGTCTGCGAGTTCGACAACGCCATCCCGAGCTGCGAGGAGGGCCGCTGCCGCATGGGCCCCTGCCGCGCGGGCTGGATCGATCTGAACGGCAGCCCGGCGGATGGCTGCGAGGCCGAGTGCGTCTTCCAGAGCGACGACGATCCGCCCGACGTGGCCAACATCGACGCCAACTGCGACGGCCTGGATGGCTACGCCGACCGCGCGGTCTTCGTGGACGCCCTGGCCGGGGACGACGACTTCCCCGGCACCCAGGACCAGCCCCTGCGCACCATCGCCGCCGGGCAGCAGCGCGCCCAGGCCCAGGGCTTCGACGTGTACGTGTCCCATGGCGTGTACCCCGAGACGCTCACCGTCGTGGAGGGGGTCAGCGTCTTCGGCGGCTACGACGCCTCCGAGGGCTGGCGGCGCGACGCCGCCACCGAGACCATCGTCCGCGGCGGCACCCGCGCCCTCATCGGCGCCGACATCGCCAACCCCACCGTCATCCAGCGCCTGCACCTCGTCGCGGCCGACAACGACGCGCCGGGGGGCAGCTCCTACGGCGTCCACCTGACCCGGGCCTCGGGCGTCGTGCTGGAGGACTGCATCGTCGACGCGGGCCGCGGGGCCGACGGCCGGGCCGGCGCCGCGGGTGACTCGGGCCAGTCCGGGCCGCCCGGCGACGGCGGCCAGGACGCCCAGGACAGCGCCAACGTCTTCCAGGACTGCGACCGCCGGACGGGCGGCGAAGGCGGTCAGCTCGTCTGCGCCGATGGCGCCACGCACGGCGGCCACGGCGCCACCGGCGGCCGCGACGACGAGCGGGGCCGCGACGGCGACCCGGGCCAGCCCAGCCTGGGGGCCGGCGGCCTGGGCGGCCTGGCGGCGCCCAGGACACCCGCTGCGGCGACACCGATCCCGGCCAGCCCTGGCCAGCCTGGCGACGGCGGGGCCTCCGGCAACGACGGTGCCCCGGCCGCGCCGCCGGCCAGTTCGTCGACGGGGAGTGGCGGGGCCAGGCGGCGGCGACGGCGGCGCTGGCAACCGCGGCGGCGGCGGCGGCGGCGGCGGTGGCGGCGGCGGCCAGGAGGAGCGCATTCGCCATCCCGGCCTGCGACCTGGGCTGCGGCGGCGGCGGTGGGGCGGCGGCGGCGGCGGCGGCGGCGGCACCCCCGGCCGCGGCGGTGGCGCCGGCGGGGCGAGCATCGCGGTCCTGCTCATCGACTCCAGCGCCACCCTGCGCCGCAACCGCTTCAACGCCGACCGCGGCGGGAACGGCGGCAGCGGCGGGCGCGGCGGCGACGGCGGCGCCGGCGGCATGCCTGGCCTGGGCGGCCCCACCAGCGGCGACATCGGCGGCGGCGGCTGCGGCGGCCGCGGCGGCGATGGCGGCCGCGGCGGTCATGGCGGCGGGGGCGCCGGCGGCCCCAGCGTGGGCATCTTCCAGATCGGCGACAGCCGCCCCACCCTGGACGCCAACTTCTTCTCCCAGGCCGGCGGCGGCGACGCGGGCCCGAGCCTCGGCAACCGCGGCGAGGCCGGCATCACGGCTGAGCTGCAGTAGCGCGCGACCCGGGGCGGCCAGGCCTCCACGAGGTCGACCGGCGCCGCCCCGAGGGCGCCGAGCCCTCCCGGCGGTGTTTTTCAGGAAACCGAAGCAAAATCGAGAGCTTGCCCGAAGCCCGGCAGCAGGCTGGCGGCGCGGAGCGGCCCCGTCAGGCGCCCCGGGGTGACCCCACGAACCGCCCGGCCTTGGCCAGCAAGGCCATGAGGTCGTCGACGGCCGCCTCCAGCGGCCGGGCGGCGGTGTCGACCCGCAGCGCGGGCGCTTCGGGCGCCTCGTAGGGCGACGAGATGCCGGTGAAAGACGGGATGTCCCCGGCCCGGGCGCGCTGGTAGAGGCCCTTGGGATCCCTGGCCTCGCAGACCTCCAACGCCGTCGCCACGTGGATCTCGAAGAACCCGCTGCCCACCCGCTCGGCGACGCGGGCGCGGTCCTCCCGGAAGGGCGAGATGAAGGCCGCGAGGACGATCAGGCCGGCGTCGGCCAGCAGGCGGGCCACCTCCCCCACGCGCCGGATGTTCTCCCGGCGATCCTCGTCGCTGAAGCCGAGGTCGGCGTTGAGGCCGTGGCGCACGTTGTCGCCGTCGAGCACATAGGCCACCCGGCCGGCGTGGAGCAGCCGGTGCTCCAGCGCCATGGCGAGCGTCGACTTGCCCGAGCCCGACAGCCCGGTGAACCACAGGACGGCGCCCTGCTGCCCCAGCAGGCGAGCGCGGTCGTCCGCGCCGACCTGGTGGCCATGCCAGGTGATGTTTCGATCCGCCATCGAGATCTCCCAGGTCAGAGCGGCGCGCACACGTCCGCGAGGCAGAGCTGCCCGTCGGGGCAGACCAGGAAAGGCAGGGGGAAGAAAGCGCCGCAGCCCGTGCAGAGCTGCAGCACCCGGTTGCAGACGTGGTCCGGCCGGCAGTCGGCGTCTGAGGCGCACGAGCCGTCGGCGTTGTGGCAGCGGGCCAGCAGGTCGTCGCAGGCGCGACCCTCCCCGCAGTCGGCGTCGCGCTGGCAGATGTCCTCGGGCCGCACGCACTGGCCGATGCTGGGGTTGCACACGAGCCCGCCACCGCAGTCCGCGTCGCCGCGGCACTGCACGCACCGCTGCAGGAAGATCTGGCAGAACGGCCGCCCGGCCTGCCGGCAGTCGGCGTCCGCCTCACACCCGGCGCAGCGGCGGTCCGCCGTGCAGATGCCCTCCGGGCAGTCGGCGTCGTCGACGCAGACTTCGCACGTCCCGGCCGCCCGGTCACAGGCCGGCCGATCCGCGGGGCAGTGGCCGTCGAGCACGCAGCCGACGCAGCGGTCACCCGCGACGTCGCAGCGCTGACCCCCGCCGCAGTCCGCGTCGCGCAGGCAGCGGCGGCACGTCCCCGACGGCAGGTCGCAGACCCCGGGCTGGCAGTGGTTGTTGGCCGTGCACTCCACGCAGCGGTCACCGGCGCGGTCACAGCGCTGGCCCGCCGGGCAGTCCTCCGGCCCCAGGCAGCGCACGCAGCGGCCGTCGCTGCAGCGCCCCCCCGCGCAGTCGGCGTCCGCGACGCAGGCCGCGCACTCCCCCCGGGCCACGTCACAGCGGCCCCCGGGGCAGTCTGCGTCCGCCAGGCAGGCCACGCAGCGCCCATCGGGGCCGCAGCGCTGGCCAGCGCCGCAGCCAGCGTCGTCCCGGCAGGTCACGCAGCGCCCGGCGGCGCTGCACACGCCGCCCGGGCACTGGGCGTCGTCGCGGCAGGCCACGCAGTCGCCCTGGGCGCCGCAGACCAGCGGCGCCACGCAGCCGGCGTCGTCGCGGCAGCGCACGCAGGCCTCGTCGACGCACACGCTCGGCACCGCGCAGTCGGCGTCCGCCTGGCAGCCCACGCACCGGCCCTCCCGACACGTCGCGGCGCCCTCACAATCCCGATCGACCCGGCAGCCCTGGCAGGCGCCGTCGACGCAGACCCCGCCCGGACAGCCCGCGTCATCCAGGCAGTCCACGCAGGCGCCAGCCGGGCTGCAGGGTCGCCCCCCACAGTCCGCCGCCTCGCGGCACTGCCCGCAGCGCCACGGCCCCGCGAGGCAGCGCCCGCCATCGGCGCAGTCCGCGTCGGCCAGGCAGGGCACGCAGGCGCGCGCTTCGGGATCGCACCGCCCACCGGGGCAGCCGGCGTCGTCCAGGCAGCCGACGCAGCGCCCCGCCTCGCGGTCGCAGACGCGCCCACCCAGGCAGTCGCCGTCGGCCGCGCACTCCACGCAGACGTTGCGCAGCGGGTCGCAGACGGCCCGGTCGGGGCACTGGGCCCGACCACGACACTCGACGCAGCGCCCGCTGCCCGGCTCGCAGACCCCCTCCGGGCAGTCCGCGTCCTCCTGGCACTCGACGCAGCGCCCCTCCGCGGCCAGGCAGCGCCCGCCCGCGCAGTCGCCATCCACCCGGCACTCGGTGCAGGTGCCGCGAGGGCTGCAGGTGCCCGCCGGACCGCAGTCCTCGTCGCGACGACACTCCACGCAGCGGCCCCGGGTCTGGTCGCAGGCCCCGACCGCGCAGTCCCCATCGGCGAGGCACTCCCGGCACAGGCCCGACGGCTGGCACCGCGTGGGCGGCGTGCACCGGTCGGCCTCGGGGCTGCACGGCGCGACGCAGGCGCCGCGGAGAGGGTCGCAGAGCTGCCCGTCCTCGCAGTCGATGCCGGCGCACGCCGCCCGGCTGCCGCAGGCCCCCTCCGCCGGCACGCACTGGCCGTCGGTGCAGACGAAGCCCTCCGCGCAGTCCGCTGGCCCGCCGCAGGCCGTGGCGCAGAAGCGCCCGTCCGTCAGCTCGACGCAGCGATCGACGGCGCTGCCGCACTCACCGTTGGCCGTGCAGGGCGAGCAGGGGGCCTGGCCCAGGGGTCGGCAGTCTCCGGTCTCGGTGCAGTAGAAGCCGGGGCCGCAGGGCGTCCCCGTCCGGCAGTCGCTGCGCCGGCAGAGCCGATCGACGCACGCCTCTTCGGGCAGGCAGTCGACGTCCTCCCGGCAGGCGCCCCCCGGATACGCGCAGCGGCCCGAGGACAGGCACTTCCCTCCGGGGCAGGCCTCATCGCTCGCGCACCCGGTCGAGGCGTCGCGCGGACGCAGGCTGGCGTCCGGATCAGCCGACCCCTCCCCGCTCGCGCAGCCAGCGACGAGCGCCAGGAGCGCGACGGCGGCCAGCCGACGACGACGCAGGAGGCCGAGCGCCAGCAGGCCCAGCAAGCCCAGCAGGCTCGCGCCTCCCGGCGCGCCCGGCGCTGCCTGACAGCCGTCGTCCGCCGGCGAGCCCGACGTCCCGGCGTCCGGCTCGGCACCCGGCTCGGGCAGCGGGGCCGGCGGGCCCAGATCCGCCCTGGGGGGCGGCGGGACGCCCGCGTCCGGCAGAACGCCGGCGTCGGGCGCGGGGGGGGCGTCGGGCGCCCACACGCACTGCGCCCGGCCATCGCGCACCTCGCAGCCCTGCCCCGGCGGGCAGCGCACCTCGAGGCAGGGATCGCCCACACAGTCGCCGGCGTCGTCGCACCAGCGGCCCGGGCCGCAGTCCACGTCGACGCAGGGATCGGCCAGGCAGGCCCCGCCCTCGCAGCGCTCGCCCGGACCGCAGGTCACGAGCCCGCAGGGATCCGCCACGCAGGCGCCCTCAAGGCAACGCTCTCCCAGCGCGCAGGACACGTCCGCGCAGCTCCCCACGCACCGCCCCTCGCGGCAGAACTGGTCCCCCGCGCAGTCGACGTCGGCGCAGGGATCCGGCTCGCACTGGGCGTCGCGGCATCGCTGGCCCTCGCCGCAGCCGAGGTGGGTGCAGTCGTCGGGGCCACAGCGCCCGAGGACGCAGACCTGCCGCCCCATGCACTGCACGCCGGCGCACGGATCGACGCACTCGCCCGTCGCCTCGGCGCAACGCTGGCCCTCGGGGCAGGGCTCCACCTCACACCGCAGGCGGCACAACCCCTCGACACAAATACGGAATCCGCCGCACTCGTTGTTGAGGCAGGGCTCGACGCACCGGCCGTCGACGCACTCGGCCCCGGTCGGGCAGGCCGCCTCCTCGTCGAGACGGCCGTCGCAGTCGTCATCCACGCCGTCACAGCGCTCCGTGGGCAGGGGCCCGCAGCGCCCGCACGCGTTGCGCAGGCCCTCGTCGACGCGGCCGTCGCAGTCCTCGTCGAGGCCGTTGCAGGCCTCGTCGGCCGGATCGGCGTCCGACTCGCACGCCAGCCCGCCGGCCTCGCACACCGGGTGGCCGACCGCGCAGAGCCCCACCTCGCCCGAGGCGCAGACGCCCTCGCCGTCGAGGCCCTCGTCGGTCTGGCCATCGCAGTCGTTGTCGAGGCCGTCGCAGGCCTCGTCCTGCGGCATCACCTCAGGCGCGCAGACCACCCCGCCGGCCGCATCGCACTGCAGGCGACCCGCCTGGCAGGCGCCGGGATCGCCGGTGTCGCACGGCCCGCCCAGACCCTCGAAGGCCTCGTCCACCTGACCATCGCAGTCGTCGTCGCGGCCGTCGCACACCTCGTCGGCCGGCGCGACGTCGGGGACGCAGCGCTCAGCCCCGGCCTCGCAGACCTGGTGGCCGCCCGCGCACAGGCCGGGCAGGCCCGTCGGGCAGGCCGCGCCGCCGAGCTCCTCGTCGACGCGCTCGTCGCAGTCCTGATCGAGGCCATCGCACACCTCGGGCGCGGGCTCGCAGACCTCGCAGGCGTCGCCCTGGCCGTCGCCATCCTCGTCTTCCTGGCCCCCGTTGCGCACCTGCGGGCAGTTGTCGCACGCGTCCCCGATGCCGTCCCCGTCCGCGTCGGCCTGGTCGGCGTTCGCGACGGCGGGGCAGTTGTCCTCGGGCACGCACACGCCGTCGGCGTCCTCGTCCGAGCACGCCAGCGCGAAGCCCCACTTCATCGCGTAGCAGACGGGCTCGCTCTCGGCGCCGGCCGCCAGGGGTCCCACATCGAACCGCAGCGAGAGGGTGACGTCGTAGCCCGCGTCGGTGACGAGGTCGCCGTCGCGATCGGTGTTGCCCCCGGCGTCGTCGGTGATGGCCCCCCGCAGCGGCTCGCAGCCTCCGGCCGTCCGCGCGATGCGGGCGCGGCTCTCGCTGTACTCGCCGATCTCCCAGCCGGTGAGCCGCCGATCCGCCGGGTCGGTGCCGAAGAGCGCGAGCTGCGTCGTCGGGGCCTGCGGATCGTCGCCCGCGTCGAACTCGTAGATGGTGCGGGGGTCACCGACCGAGGTGCCCCCGAAGTCGTTGTTGAAGTTGCCCTCGAAGAAGAGGTCGCCGTCGACATAGTGGATGAGGGCCACCTCGTCGAGGCGGGCCCCCGTCCGGTTCGCGAACGTCCAGCACTGGGTGAGCTGGTTGCACTCGAACGTGGCCTCCAGCCGGACCTCGATGCCGTCGACCGTGTACGTGCTGGTCATCACGTCGCCCACGGCGTCGGCGCGGGCCGCGACGTTGCCGATGCGGCCCGTCTCCAGCCACCGCCCCGCCGTCGCGCCGGCCTGCCGCCGACACAGGAACGGCATGCTCTCGAAGACGGTCCCCCGGGCGCCGCGGTCGGGGGCGTCGTCGGCCGGGTTGAAGCGGGCGTCCTGGGCGATCGCGGTGGCGCTGCCGAAGCTGCCGAACACGTCGAGGCCGAGGTCCACGACCCCCGTCACCGCGCGATCGCAGGCAGCGCCCGTCGAGAAGCGCTGAAAGCCGTTCACCGGGACGGCCGCGGCCTGGCCGAACCACCCCAGCACCAGAAACACCAGTCCAATCCGCAGCATCGCGCCTCCGCCGGGGGGCCGGGGATCCCGGCCGCTCGCCAGCGCATAGTTGCGCAGGCTCATGGGGCCGGGTCAACCGGGAGCGCGCGGAGGGGCGGCCGCCCGCCACCGCAGACGGCCTCCCCCGCGCCCACCGTCAGGCCGCCGCCTCCGCGGGCGGCTCGCCGGGGCCCGTGATGCGCCCGCGGATGGTGGCCATCAGCTCGGGACGGCCCCGCAGCGTCGTGCACGCGTTGTCCCGGCCCTGCCCCAGGCGCTCGTCGCCGAACGTGTACCAGGACCCGTTGCGGTCGACGATGCCGGCGCTGACGGCCAGGTCGAGCACGTCGCCCGCGGCGTTGATGCCCTCGCCGAAGACGATGTCGAACTCGGCCTGCTGGAAGGGCGGCGCCAGCTTGTTCTTGACCACCTTCACGCGCGTCCGGTTGCCCACGCTCTGCTCCCCCTGCTTGAGGGACGAGATCCGGCGGATGTCGAGGCGGACGCTGGCGTAGAACTTCAGGGCGTTGCCCCCGGTGGTGGTCTCGGGGGAGCCGAAGGTGACCCCGATCTTCTGACGGAGCTGGTTGATGAAGACGACGGTCGTGCCCGCCCGCGCGGCCGTGCTCGTGAGCTTGCGGAGGGCCTGGGACATCAGCCGGGCCTGGAGGCCCACGTGAGCGTCCCCCATGTCCCCCTCCAGCTCGGCCCGCGGCACCAGCGCCGCCACGGAGTCGATGACGACGATGTCCACCGCCCCCGACCGCACGAGGGCGTCGGTGATCTCCAGCGCCTGCTCCCCGTGGTCCGGCTGGGAGATGAGGAGCCGGCTCGGGTCGACCCCGAGCCGGCCCGCGTACGCCAGATCGAGGGCGTGCTCGGCGTCGACGAACGCCGCCACCCCGCCCGCCCGCTGTACCCCGGCGATGACCTCGAGCATGAGCGTCGTCTTGCCCGACGACTCCGGGCCGTAGATCTCGACCACCCGGCCCGCCGGCAGCCCGCCCACGCCCAGGGCGAGGTCGAGGGCGAGGCTGCCGGTGGGGTGCACCCGGATGGCCTCCACCGGCTTCTGGCCATCCAGCTGCCAGATGGACCCCTTGCCAAACTGCTTCTCGATGGCGGCGACGGCCATGGAGAGGGCTCGCGTGCGCTCCTCGGGCGCCTGGACTTCGTTGCGCGACATGCGCCTTCCTCCTCGTTGTGCGAGCCACCGCGCCCAGCGCGGCGGCAGGAAGCCTCGCAGGCGTCGCTGCAAGGCGAAGAATGTATGGGAGAGCCCGCTCACCCGAGCCGCCGGTCCAGCTGGCGGTACTGGACGGCCTCGGCCACGTCGGCCGTGCGCAGCGCGTCTCGACCGTCCAGATCGGCGATCGTCCGCGCGACCTTCAGGATGCGGTCGTGGGCGCGGGCCGACAGGTCGAGCCGCTCCATGGCCCTGGTCAGGAACGCGTCGGCCTCGGGCGCGAGGGCGCAGTGGCGCTTCAAGTCGGCGGGCCGCAGGTGCGCGTTGCACCGGGCCCCAGTGCCGCTCAGGCGCTCGGCCTGGCGCTGGCGAGCCGCCTCGACCCGGCCCCGCACCGCCGCCGACGCTTCCTCGGCTGGACCGCCGCGGAGGGCGCGGGGATCGACGGGATCGACCGGGACCTGCAGGTCGATGCGGTCGAGCAGGGGTCCGCTGATGCGGTTGCGGTAGGCGTGGACGGCCTGGGGGTGGCAGCTGCAGGACCGGCGTGGGTGCCCCAGGTAGCCGCACGGGCACGGGTTCATCGCGGCCACCAGCATGAACCGGGACGGGTAGGTCAGCGTGGCCTGCGCCCGGGCGATGACGACGTGCCCGTCCTCGAGCGGCTGTCGGAGCGACTCCAGCGCATCCCGGCGGAACTCGGGCAGCTCGTCGAGGAAGAGGACGCCGTGGTGGGCCAGCGAGACCTCACCCGGGCGGGCCGCGGGCCCCCCACCGGTGAGCGCGACGCCCGACACGCTGTGGTGTGGCGCCCGAAACGGGCGCTCCATGACGAGGGGTCGATCCGCCGGCAGGAGACCGGCGACGCTGGCCACGATGGACGTCTCCAGCCGCTCCTCGAAGGCCATGGGGGGGACGATGGTCGGGAGGCGTCGAGCCAGCATCGTCTTGCCGGCGCCCGGGCTCCCGAGGAAGAGGAGGTTGTGGCCGCCCGCCGCCGCGATCTCGAGCGCGCGGCGGGCCACCGCCTGGCCGCGGACATCGCGCAGATCGATGGCACCTTCGTCGACCGTCGGCTCGGCCGCGACGGGCAGCGGCGGAACATCCAGGTGGCCCAGGAGCAGCTCGACGCACTCGGCCAGGTGGTCCACGCCCACCACCTCGATGCCCTCCACGACCGACGCCTCGGTCGCGTTGGCGCGGGGGACGATCAGCCGGGGCACGCCCATGCGCCGGGCGTGGGCCGCGAGCGCCAGGACGCCGCGGACGCCCCGCACCCGGCCATCGAGCGCGAGCTCGCCGGTGACGACGGCGCCCTCCAGCGCCTCGGCGGGCAGCTTCTTCTCGGCGACGAGGATGCCGAGCGCCATGGGGAGGTCGAACCCCGTCCCCTCCTTGCGGATGTGGGCGGGGGCGAGGTTCACGGTGACCCGGCTGCGCGGGAAGCCGTAGCCACAGTTGACCAGGGCCGACTTCACCCGGGTGCGCGCCTCGCAGACGGCGCTGGCAGGCAGCCCGACGGTCGAGAAGACCATCATGCCGGGGCTCAGATCGACCTCGACCTCGATGCGGCAGGCTTCCACCCCGAGGACCGCCCCGGACGTAACGTTCGCGTGCATGTCGCCTCCTCGTCGCGAGAGGAGAGCAACGCGCGTTCCAACACCTTCTCCTTTGCTTTCAGCTACTTGTGGTGTTCACCAGGTGTCCAGGTCGTCCAGGCCGTCCAGATTCTGGACGGTCGTCCGGGACGCCCGGTGGAGCGAACGCCCGGCTGACGGACGTCCAAACAAGCGCCTCCGCTGCGTACGCGCGGGGCGCCCCAGCCAGCGATGCTCTGGATCAGCGCAGGTCCGAAAGGCGAGAGCCCGACGCTTGCGCGTCGGGCTCCAGCAGACTTCCTGGGGTGGGGAGCGCACCGCTGGGCGGGGCGCTGGACGGCCAGGGCGGCCGCCCCCGGTCGATCAGCCCTCGGCGGACTGCTCGGCGCCGGCATCCTGAGCGGCCGAACCGGCGTCGCCCGAGGGCGGCATCAGCTCGATGATGGCCAGCTCGGCGTTGTCGCCGAGGCGGTTGCCCAGGCGCATGATGCGGGTGTAGCCGCCCTCGCGATCCTGGTACCGCTCCGCGAGCTCACCGAAGAGCTTCTGGAGGATGACCCGGTCGTGGACGGTCTTGCCCGCCTGGCGGACACCCGCGACGCGGGCAGCCACCCGACGCTCGCGCTCGGTGTCGTCCGAGGCGGCCTCCACGACGCTCGAGGCGTTGCGCTTGCCGATCGTGATGAGCCGCTCCGCCACCCGCCGCAGCTCCTTGGCCTTGGCGGTGGTGGTCTGGATCTTCTCCTCGCTCAGGAGCGAGGTGACCATGTTGCGGAACATCGCGTCGCGATGGCTCTGGTTGCGGCCGAGCTTACGGCCAGACTTGCGATGACGCATCAGACTGCTCCCTGTCGGACCGGGCTACTTGCGCCGCCCGTCCGGATTCCAACCATCGAGCTTCATCCCCAGGCTGAGCCCCATGGTCGCGAGGATCTCTTTGATCTCCCGCAGCGACTTGCGACCGAAGTTCTTGGTCTTGAGCATCTCGGCCTCGGTCTTCTGCACCAGCTCGCCAATCAGCTTGATGTTGGCGTTCTGGAGGCAGTTGGCCGAGCGCACCGAGAGCTCGAGCTCGTCGACACTCCGGTAAAGGTTCTCGTTCTGCAGAATCTCGCTCTCGGGCGACCGATCCTCGTACTCCGGCTCCGCCTCTTCATCGAAGTTGATGAAGATCTGGAGCTGCTCCTTGAGGATCTTGGCCGCGTACGCGACCCCGTCGGCCGGGGCGACGCTGCCGTCCGTCCACACTTCGAGGACGAGGCGGTCATAGTCGGTCCGCTGGCCAACGCGAGCGTTGGTCACGTTGTAGTTCACCCGACGAATCGGGCTGAACATGGAGTCGATCGGGATCGTGCCGACCGGCATGTTCGGCGTCTTGTTCCGCTCGGCCGGGACATAGCCGAAGCCGGTCCGCACGGTCAGCTCCATGTTGAGCCGGCCGCCCTCGCTCAGCGTGGCGATCTCCTGCTCCGGGTTGAGGACCTCAACCTGCGGATCAGGGGTGATGTTCGCCGCGGTGACCTTCCCCTCCCCGTTGGCCTCGAGGCGAAGCACGCGGGGCTCGAGCGTGTGCGCCTTGAAGCGCACCTGCTTGAGGTTGAGGATGATGTCGGTCACGTCCTCCAGCACGTCGGGCACGCTGCTGAACTCATGCAGCACACCGTCGATGCGGATGGCCGTGATGGCGGCGCCCTGCAGGGACGACAGCAGCACCCGGCGCAGCGAGTTGCCCACGGTGATCCCGTAGCCACGCTCGAAGGCCTCGGCGACAAACTTGCCGTACCGGGGCGTCGCCTCGTCGACGACGATCCCACGCGGGCGAATCAGCTCCCGCCAGTTCTTGGAGATTCGTTCCATCTGATCCATCGTGACCTCTCACGAACGGCCTGACCGAGACCACCCAGGGGCCGCGCCTCTCCAAGCGCAGCTCCCGGTCCCCCTCGAGCCAGCCGATGGTTGGGCACCAGGCGCGCGCCCACCCGGGCGCGCACTGGAATCCGCTGTCCTGGCCTCAGACCCGGCGGCGCTTCGGCGGCCGGCACCCGTTGTGCGGGACCGGCGTCACGTCGCGAATGTGGGTCACCTTGAAGCCGGAGTTCGCGAGCGCCCGCAGGGCCGCCTCGCGGCCGGCCCCGGGGCCCTTCACGTACACGCCGATGGAGCGCATGCCGTGCTCCATCGCCCGCCGCGCCGCCTCTTCGGCAGCGAGCTGGGCCGCGAACGGCGTGCTCTTCCGGCTCCCCTTGAAGCCGCGCGCACCCGCCGACGACCAGCTCACGCAGTTCCCCTGCACGTCGGTGATCGTGACGATGGTGTTGTTGAACGTCGCCTGGATGTGGGCGATGCCCGACTGGACGTTCTTGCGGACCTTCCGCTTGACCTTGCTTGCCGAGTACTTGGCCATGGGCGTGCTACTTCTTCTTCTTCTTGGTCACGACGCGACGCGGACCCTTCCGGGTGCGGGCGTTCGTCTTGGTACGCTGGCCGCGAACCGGGAGGCCGCGCCGATGACGCAGGCCACGGTAGCAGCCCAGATCCATCAGGCGCTTGATGTTGAGCTGGACCTCACGACGGAGATCGCCCTCAACCTTGTAGTTCTCCTCGATCTCACGGCGAATGTTCCGCACGTCCGCCTCCGACACGTGGTCGGTGCGCATGTCCGGATCGAGGCCGGCGGCCGCACAGATCTTCTGCGCGGTCGTCTGACCGATACCGTGGATGTAGGTCAACGCGATGACGATCCGCTTGTTGCGCGGAAGGTCCACACCGGCGATACGAGCCATCTTCGAAGCTCCTGGCGCCTCAGCCCTGGCGCTGCTTGTGGCGCGGGTTCTCGCAGATGACCCGCACTCGGCCATGCCGACGGATCACCTTGCACTTGTCGCAAATGCGCTTCACCGAAGCCCGAACCTTCATCGATCCGCTCCTCACCCTTTCGGGCGCCTGGCCGGCCATTCCAGCCGTTCGGTGTCCGTCAGAGCCTCGACTCCAGCGAACCCGCTTCGATCCACAGCCGGTTGCCCGGCACGATTCACGCCGCCCGCACGCCCGCGCCCGAGATGCTCAACACCTCGGGGCCTGCAGGGGTGATGGCGATCGTATGCTCGAAGTGAGCCGACCGGCGACCATCCGCGGTCACCGCCGTCCACTCATCTGCGAGCAGCCTCACGTCCGCCGTGCCGATGTTCACCATCGGCTCCAGGCAGAGCACCATGCCCGCGCGCAGCCGCATGAGCTGCTCGCGGTCAAAGTAGTTGTACACGGAGGGCTCCTCGTGGAGGCGGCGGCCGATGCCGTGCCCCACGAAGTCGCGCACCACCGAGTACCCCGCGCCCTCGGCACACCGCTGAACGGCGGAGCCGACGTCGCGCAGCCGGTTGCCGGGCTGGCAGGCCTCGAAGCCGGCCTGCAAGGCCTGCTTCGTCACCGCCACCAGGCGGCTGGACTCCTCGTCCACCGCCCCCACGGCCACCGTGCGAGCGTGATCCCCGTACCAGCCACGGTAGACCACGCCAAAGTCGAGGCCGATGATGTCGCCCTCACGGAGGACGACCCCGGCCGACGGGATGCCGTGCACCACCACGTCGTTAACGGCGACGCAGAGGCAGCTCGGGAACCCGTAGAGACCCTTGAAGGCCGGCGTCACCCCACGGCGACGGCAGGCCTCCTCGGCGAGACGGTCCAGATCCAGGGTGCTGATCCCCGGAGCCACCGCCGCCACCAGCTCATCGACAATCTCGCTCGTCGTCGACGCCGCGATCCGCATCTGCTCGATGTCCTTCTCGGACTTGAGCATGATCTCGGCGCGGCGCGCCCTCATCGGTCCAGCGCCTCGAGGATCCGCGCGAAGATTGCCTCCATGTCACCCTGCCCGTCCACCGTTCGCACGATGCCGCGGGCAGCATAGAACTCGACCAGCGGCGCCGTCTGCTCGACGTACGCGCGCAGGCGCTGCGGGATGACCTCGGCCGAGTCGTCGGCGCGCTGGTACGTCTGCCCCTGGCAGACATCGCAGACGCCCTCCACCCGCGTCGGGTGGAAGTCGACGTGGAAGCTCGACCCGCACTCCCGGCAGATGCGGCGCCCGGCGAGCCGGGGCACCAGCACCTCATCGGGGACGACCAGGTTCACCACCCGCTCGACCGCGATGCCATTGTCGTCCAGGGCAGCCGCCTGGGCGGCCGTCCGCGGAAAGCCGTCGAGGATGTACCCCCCGGCGGCGTCCGGCTGGGCGAGGCGCTCCTTCACGAGCGCGACGACCAGAGAGTCAGGGACCAGTGCGCCGGCGTCCATGAACGACTTCGCCTGGTTGCCCAGCTCGGTGCCCGCGCGGCGCGCCTCCCGCAGCAGATCCCCCGTGGAGATCTGAGGCACGCCGAGCGTCTCCAGGAGACGCTTGGACTGCGTGCCCTTGCCGGCCCCGGGGCCGCCCAGGAGGATGAGCCGCGTCGCCCTCATCTCACTGCACCGTCGCGCCGCGGCGGGAGCGGATGCGAGGACCACGGTTGTCCGTGAAGCCCTCGTAGTTACGCGTGATGAGGTGGCTCTCGATCTGCTGGACCGTGTCCAGGGCCACCGACACGATGATCAGCAGCGACGTGCCACCGAAGTAGAACGACACCGCGAACTGATCCTGGATGAGCATCGGCAGCAGGCACACGGCGGCCACGTAGATGGCGCCACCGAAGGTGAGGCGCGTCAGGACGTGGTCGATGTACTCGGCCGTCTTGGTGCCCGGGCGGATGCCCGGGATGTAGCCGCCGTACTTCTTCAGGTTCTCGGCGACGTCGACCGGGTTGAACATGACCGACGTGTAGAAGAAGCAGAAGAAGATGATCAGCAGCGAGAACACCAGCATGTAGACCCAGTGGCCGGGGGTCAGCGCGGCGAGGAAGCTCTGCAGCCACGTCGCGTCCGTCCAGCTCGCAGCCATGGTCGGGAACATGAGGATCGAGGAGGCGAAGATGGGCGGAATCACGCCGGCCATGTTCACCCGCAGCGGGAGGTGCGTCGACTGAGCGGCGCCCACCCGGTTGCCCACCAGGCGCTTCGCGTACTGCACCGGGATCTGCCGCTGCCCACGCTCCACGAAGACGATGACCGCGATGACGCCGAACACGATGCCGCCGAGCGCGATGAGCTCGAACAGGGACATCTGCTCGCTCGACAGCATCTGCTGCGTCTGGAAGAGCGCGTTCGGCAGGCCGGCCACGATGCCCGCGAAGATGATGAGGCTCATGCCGTTGCCGATGCCGCGCTCGGTGATCTGCTCGCCGAGCCACATGATGAACGCGGAGCCGGTCGTCAGCGTGAGCACCGTCATGAAGCGGAAGCCGAACGTCCCGGGGTAGTGGACGATCTGGCCGGTGCCGCTCTGGGCGTTGAGGTTCTCCAGGTAGAGCGCGATGAAGAAGCCCTGGACGACCGAGAGCGCGATGGTCGCGTAACGGGTCCACTGGTTGATCTTCTTGCGCCCCTGCTCCCCCTCCTTGTTCAGGCGGTCGAGCGTCGGCACGACCACGGTGAGGAGCTGGAAGATGATCGACGCCGAGATGTAGGGCATGATGCCCAGCGCGAAGACGCTGAGCTGCTCGATCGCCCCGCCGCTGAACATGTTGAACAGGCCCAGGAACGAGTTCTGCTGGCCCTGCATGAACTTGACCATGGCACCACGGTCCACGCCCGGCAGCGTCACGAACACGCCGATGCGGTAGACCGCGAGGAGCGAAAGCGTCAGCAGCACGCGCTTCCGCAGCTCGACGATCTGGAACATTTTGAAGATGGTGCCCACGGTGACCTCGCCTCAGCTCTCGATGAGCTCCACGGAACCGCCAGCGGCGGTGATCTTGTCCACGGCCGCGCGGCTGAACTTGTGCGCCCGGACCGTGATGTTCGTGGAGATCTCGCCCTCGGCGAGGACCTTGAGCTGGTCCCGCCCCTTCTTGATCAGGCCGCGGCTGCGCAGCGCCTCGAGATCGACCACGGCGCCAGGCCCGAAGACCTCCGCGATGCGGCCGACGTTGATGAGGGCGTAGTCCACCCGCGAGAGCGGCTTGAAGCCACGCTTCGGGAGGCGCATCGCCAGCTTCATCTGGCCGCCCTCGAAGCCACGCTTCGGCTTGCCGCCACCCTGGCGACCCTTCTGACCCTTGCCGCCGACGCCCGAGGTCTTGCCCCAGCCCGACGACTCACCACGACCGACGCGCTTGCGCTTGTGCACCGAGCCCGCGGGCGGCTGGAGGTTGCTGAGCTCACTCATGGTCTTAACCATCCACCTGTTCCCACTCCACCAGGTGGCTGACCTTGGCGATCATGCCCCGGATGGAGGGAGTATCTTCGAGAACCCGCGAACCAGAGACCCGGGTCAGCCCGAGGCCGCGCAGGGTTTCGCGCTGCTTCGGGGGGCGGCCGATACCGCTCCGCCGCAGGGTGACCTTCAGCTTCATCGCTACACTCCGCCTCAGGGCAGCCAGTGGCCGAGCTCGTCGAGGCCCTTGCCACGACGCGCCGCCATGGACGCCGGATCCACAAGCGACTGCAGCGCGTCGATGGTCGCGCGCAGCACGTTGTGGGGGTTGTTGGAGCCCAGGCACTTCGTCAGCACGTTGTGGATGCCAGCGGCCTCGAGGACCGCGCGCACCGCACCGCCGGCGATGACGCCGGTACCCTGGCTGGCGGGCCGAAGCAGCACCCGCCCCGCGCCGTGGTGACCCACGATCGTGTGCGGGATGGTCCCGTTGATGATCGGCACGGTGAACATGGCGTGCCGGGCACGCTCGTTCCCCTTGCGGATCGCCTCGGGCACTTCGTTCGCCTTGCCGAGACCGAGGCCAACGCTGCCTTCGCCGTCGCCGACCACCACGAGGGCGCTGAAGCTGAAGCGGCGCCCACCCTTCACGACCTTCGCTACGCGATTGATGCTGACGACCTTGTCGATCAGCTCCAGTTCGCTATCCTTGAGAGCCGCCACAGTCAAAGCTCCAAACTGACGGTCGAGGCCACCATCGCCGGGCTCGGCAAATCGAGCGCGGCGTTGTACCCCGACCAGGAGTCCCTGTCAACCGCCGCTGAAGAGGTTCTTCGCGACGTTTTCGTTCTAGAAACGGAGCCCGCCCTCGCGGGCCCCATCCGCCACGGCCTTGATGCGGCCGTGGTAGATGAAGCCGTTGCGGTCGAACACCACCGCTTCGATGTTCAGCTCGAGGCACTTCTTCGCCACGAGCTTGCCCACGAGGGTGGCCTGCTCCGTGCGGCGACGACCATCCTTGTCGGCCTTGAGCTCCGCACCCACCGTCGAAGCGGAGGTGAGGGTCTGGCCGGTGGTGTCGTCGATCACCTGGGCGTAGATGTGCTCGTTCGAGCGGAACACGCTGAGCCGCGGCCGCTCCGGCGTACCGGAGATCCGCTTGCGGATGGACCGCTTGCGGCGCAGCCGCCCGGCCAGCTTTTCGTTCTTCACCGCCATCGAGATGCTCCTGGCTACCGGGCGCCGGACTTGCCTTCCTTGCGCCGGATGACCTCGTCCGAGTACTTGATCCCCTTGCCCTTGTAGGGCTCGGGAGCACGGAACGAGCGAATCTTCGCCGCTGCCGCGCCGAGGGCCTGACGATCCATGCCCGTGAGGGTCAGGCGCGTCGGGTTCTCGATGCGGGCCTCCACGCCCATGGGCACCTCGTAGAAGATGGGGTGCGAGTACCCCAGCGTGAAAACGAGGTAGTTCTTCTTCTGCTCCACACGGTAGCCCACGCCGTTGATCTCGAGGGTCCGGCTGAAGCCGGTGGTCACCCCTTCGACCAGGTTGCGGACGAGCGTGCGTGCCAGGCCGTGCATCGAGCGGGTGATGCGATCGTCACCCGACCGCTCCACCAGCACCTGCGCGCCATCGACCCGCATCTGGACCTGCGCCGGGATCTCCCCGCTCAGCTGGCCCTTCGGGCCTTTCGCGCTGATCCGCTGGCCCGACAGCTCGACCGTGACGCCCGTCGGCAGCGGCACAGGCAGCCTTCCGATCCGAGACATGTCGTCGTCTTCCTTTCTGGTCCGTCTCCGGCCCTACCAGACGGAGCAGATGTGCTCGCCACCCAGCTGCAGCGTCCGAGCCTGCGCGTCCGACATCACCCCACGCGACGTGGAGAGGATGGCGACACCCAGCCCGTTGCGGATGCGGGGTACGTTGCGGTGCTTGACGTAGGTCCGCCGACCGGGACGCGAGATCCGCTCCAGGTGGGTGATGACCGGCTCATTCTCCGGCGTGTACTTCAGGTACACGCAGATGACGTCCTGCTTCTCGTCCTTGATCAGCTTGAAGTTGCGGATGAACCCCTCCTCGAACAGGAGGTTCACGATCCGCAGCTTCATGTTGGACGCCGGGATGAGCACCTTTTCGTGCCTGACCGCGGACGCATTGCGGATCCGGGTCAGCAGATCGGCGATCGGGTCCGTCATTCCCATCGGTCTTACCTCAATCTTCGGCCGCACCATCTGGGCGACCTGATTCTCTGCCGTGACGGACCGCCTGGCCCGTCATCCGGATCTCTCAGGACTGCTCTTGCGCCGGAGCGACCGCCGCGGGCTTGCGGAACGGCATGCCCAGGTGCGCCAGCAGGGCCCGAGCCTCTTCATCGGTGCGCGCGGTGGTCACCACGGCGATGTTGAGGCCCTTGATCTTGTCGGTCTTGTCGTAGTCGATCTCCGGGAAGATGATGTGCTCCCGGATACCCATCGAGAAGTTGCCCTTCCCGTCGAAGCCCTTGGGGTTGATGCCGCGGAAGTCACGGACGCGCGGCAGCGCGACCGTGAGGGTGCGGTCCAGGAACTCCCACATACGGGCCCGGCGGAGGGTCACGGCACAGCCGATCGGCATGCCCTGGCGAAGCTTGAAGCCCGCGATGGAGCGCTTCGCCCGGGTGACGATCGCGCGCTGACCGGCCAGGGCCGACAGCTCGTTCTGCGCCGCCTCGATGATCTTGGGGTTCTGGACCGCCTCGCCCAGGCCCATGTTGACCACGACCTTCAGAATCCGCGGGATCTGGTGCGGATTGTCGTAGCCGAACTCGGCCTTGAGCGCGGGGACCACGACCTCGTTGTACCGCTGCTGCAGCCGCGGAGTCATCGGAACACCTCCCCCGTACGGACGCAGAAGCGCACCTTCTCGACGCGATCCGCGCTCCCACCGAAGCTGGCCAGGGCCGCCTCGCGGGTCACGTGGAGCTCGCCGTTGGCACCGACGAAGCGGTAGCTCGTCCGCACGCCACGCTCGGCCTTCTCGGAGAAGAGCAGAACGTTGGACGCGTGGATCGGGCCCTCGCGCTCGATGATGCCACCCTCCGGATCGGCCGGGCCCGGGCGCTTGTGGCGCTTGATCATGTTGAGACCGCCCACATAGACGCGGTTCTTCCGGAGGTCCACGCGAAGCACCTGACCGGTCCTGCCGCGCTCCTTGCCGGAGACCACCTGGACGGTATCTCCCTTCTTGACGTGCATGGCGTCGGCCTTCCTCGTCAGAGCACTTCGGGGGCCAGGGAGACGATCTTCATGAACCGACGGGCGCGCAGCTCGCGCGCCACCGGTCCGAAGATGCGGGTCCCCACAGGCTCCCCGGCGTTGTTGATCAGCACGGCCGAGTTGACGTCGAACTTGATGTACGAACCGTCAGGTCGGCGAATCTCTTTACGGGTCCGAACCACAACCGCCCGCCGCACATCGCCCTTGCGGACGCGCGAGTTGGGCAGCGCTTCCTTCACGGACACCACGATGATGTCCCCGACCGAAGCGTACTTGCGCATGGAGCCCCCGAGCACCTTGATGCACTGGAGCTTCTTGGCGCCCGAGTTGTCGGCGGCGGTCAGGACCGTCTGCATCTGAATCACGTCGCATCTCCCGGGTCACCGGGCCCGCACTTACGCGGGCCGGTGGGTGATCGCCTTCATGCGCCAACGCTTGTGACGGCTCATCGGACGGCACTCCTCGATGAGGACCGTGTCGCCCGTCCGCGCCTCGTTGCGCTCGTCGTGTACCTTGTACTTCACCCGCTGGCGAACGTACTTCTTGTAGACCGGGTGCATGACCAGCTTGTCGATCTGCACGGTCACGGTCTTGTCCATCTTGTCGCTCACCACCAGGCCCTGACGGGTCTTGCGGTGGCCGCGCTCCGCGGTCTGCTCGCTCATCGATTCAGCCCTTCGCCGACTGAGCGAGCTCGCGCTCGCGGATGATGGTCTCGATCCGGGCGATGTCTCGCCGGGTCTTGCGAAGGGAGGCCGTATCGAGAAGCTGACCCGTGTAGTGCTTGAAGCGCAGGTCGAACAACTCGCGCCGCCGCTCCTGGCTCAGGGTCATGAGCTCGTCGACGGTCCTCTCACGCAGCTCGCTCGCCTTCATGTCACTCCCCCCGCCGCAGGAAGCGGGTCTGGAGGGGGAGCTTGTGGGCGGCGAGGCGCAAGGCCTCACGCGCGAGCTCCTCCGGAACCCCTTCCATCTCATAGAGAACACGGCCCCGATGGACCACGGCCTCCCAGCGGTCCACCGCGCCCTTGCCCTTACCCATCCGGGTCTCGGCGGGCTTCTTGGACACCGGCTTGTCGGGGAAGACCCGAATCCAGATCTTGCCCTGACGACGCGTGTGGCGGGTCATGGCGATACGGGCGGCCTCGATCTGCCGCGCCGTGAGCCGGCCGCCTTCCATGACCTGGAGCCCGAAGTCGCCGAAGTTCACGTCGGTGCCACCCTTGGCGACACCGCGAACCCGGCCCTTCATGCTCTTGCGATACTTGGTCTTCTTCGGCGAAAGCATCCTCTGAGTCTCCTACCGCCGCCGGCTGTTGTTGCCGGCGCTCGCAGCGGGCTGGTCCTCGAGGACCTCACCGCGGAAGATCCAGCACTTGATGCCGATGATGCCGAAGGTCGTCTTCGCGGTCGCCGTGCCGTAGTCGATGTCCGCGCGCAGCGTGTGCAGCGGGACCCGACCGTCGCGGTACCACTCGTAGCGACCCATCTCGGCGCCACCCAGGCGACCCGACGCCGAGATCCGGAAGCCCTTGGCCCCGAACTTCATGCCGGTCTGCATGGCCTTCTTGAGCGCGCGGCGGAACGCGACGCGCCGCTCGAGCTGCGCCGCCACGTTCTCCGCCACCAGCGTCGCGTCGAGCTCGGCCTTACGGATCTCCTGGATGTTCAGGTAGACCTCGCCCCGGCACATCTTCTCGACCGAGCGCTTGAGCTCGTCCACGCCCGCGCCACGCTTGCCGATGACGATGCCAGGCCGCGACGTGAAGATCGTGACCTTGACCTTGTTCGCCATCCGCTCGATCTCGATCTTCGAGATCCCAGCGTGGTAGAGCTTCTGCTTCACGAAGCGACGCAGCTTGATGTCCTCGTGGAGCCACTCCGCGTAGCGCTTCTCTTCGTACCACTTGGAGCCCCAGGTGCGGATGACTCCGAGCCGGAACCCGACGGGGTGCGTCTTCTGACCCATCGTTCTCTCCTAACGCTCCGCGAGCTCGCAGGTGACGTGGCTCGTTCGCTTGTTGATGCGCGTGGCCCGCCCCATGGCACGGGGACGGAACCGCCGCAGCGTCGGACCCTCGTCGACAAAGATCGTCTCGACAAACAGGCTGTCGACGTTCTTGCCAGCGGCGCGAGCGTTCTCCATCGCGCTGAGGATCAGCTTGCTCACCGGCAGACTGGCCGACCGGTGGGTGAACTGGAGGATGTTGATGGCATCCTCGACGTTCTTCCCCCGAACCAGGTTGACCACCTGGCGCGTCTTGCGCGGAGAGATCCGGAGAAATTTGAGCTTCGCCTTCATCCCACTCACCTCCGCTTCTTGGCCTTCTTGTCGGCGACGTGGCTTCGGAACGTCCGGGTCGGAGAGAACTCGCCGAGCTTGTGGCCGACCATGTTCTCCGTCACGAACACCGGGATGAAGTTACGACCGTTGTGCACCGCGAAGGTGTGCCCGACGAACTCCGGCAGAATCGTGGAGCGGCGCGACCAGGTCTTGATCACCCGCTTCGCCCCGCCCTGGTTCATCTGCACCACCTTCGAGGAGAGGTGCTCGTCGACGAACGGGCCCTTCTTGATGGAACGCGGCATCGGTGATCCCCCTACTTCCGCTTGCGCCGGCGGACGATGAAGGTGTCCGTGCGCCGGTTGCTACGGGTCTTCTTGCCCTTGGTCGGGATGCCCCACGGGGTGACCGGGTGCCGGCCACCGGAGGTGCGACCCTCACCACCGCCGTGCGGGTGGTCCACCGGGTTCATGGCAACACCACGCACCTTGGGACGACGACCCAGCCAGCGGCTGCGCCCGGCCTTGCCGAGCTTGATGTTCGAGTGCTCCTCGTTGCCGACGCGCCCGATGGTCGCGCGGCAGTTGAGGTGCACGAGGCGCATCTCGCCGGAGGGCAGGCGAACGGTCGCCCAGTTGCCCTCCTTCGCGAGGAGCTGGGCCCAGGAGCCCGCAGCGCGGCACATCTTCGCGCCGCCGCCGATCTTGAGCTCCACGGCGTGGACCTCGGTACCGACGGGGATGTTGCGCAGCGGCAGGCTGTTGCCGGGCCGGATGTCGGCGTCGCGGCTCGAGAGCAGCTCGTCGCCCACCTGCAGGCCCTTCGGCGCCAGGATGTAGCGCTTCTCGCCGTCGATGTAGTGCAGCAGGGCCAGGCGGGCGCTGCGGTTCGGATCGTACTCGATCGTCGCCACGCGGGCCGGCACGCCGAACTTGTTGCGGCGGAAGTCGACCACGCGGTAGCGCCGCTTGTGACCACCACCACGGCGACGCACGGTGATGCGGCCGTGGACGTTGCGCCCGGCGGAGTTGCGGCCGAGGGAACGGGTCAGCTTCTTGAGCGGAGCCCCCGCGGTGATCTCCGCGAAGTCGCTGCTGCTCATGTTACGCCGACCAGGCGAGGTCGGCTTGAACTTCTTGACACCCATGGACGCTACTCCTCGCCGACCTCGGCCTCGTCGAGCTCATCGAGGGACTCGAAGAACTCGACCTCCTCACCGGGAGCCAGGGTCACGATCGCCTTCTTCCAGTTGGACCGCTTGCCCGTGCTGCGGCCGAGCCGCCAGTTGGACCGCTTGCCCGTGCTGCGGCCGAGCCGCTTCGTCTTGCCCCGGCCGATGAGGGTGTTCACCGCGGTGACCTTCACCCCGAGCAGGGACTCCACCGCACGGCGGATCTCGATCTTGTTCGAATCCATCCGCACGACGAAGACCACCTGGTTGGTGTCCTCCTTCTGCACGGTGGTCTTCTCGGTCACCACAGGGCGACGGAGGATGCTGTGGATGTCCTTCTTGACGCTCACTGTGCCAGCCTCCCCTCGATGCGGCGGACCATGGGCTCGGACAGGACCAGGGTGTCGTACTTGAGCACGTCGAACAGGTTGAGGCCGTCGACGTGCAGGTACTTGACCCGGGGCAGGTTCCGCACCGACAGCTCCAGCGAGCGGTTCTCGCTGTCGACCACCAGGGCGTTGCTGTTGCCCAGCCGCGCGAAGACCTCGGCGGCGTGGCGGGTCTTGACCTCACCGAGATCCAGGTCCTGCACGACGACGAGCTTGCCGCCGCTGGCCTTGAGGCTCAGGGCGGAGCGCATCGCGCCCTCGCGGATCTTCTTGTTGAGCTTGTAGGCGTAGCTGCGCGGCTTCGGGCCGTGCACGGTGCCGCCACCCACGTGGTTCGGCGCCCGGCGGCTACCCTGACGCGCGCGGCCAGTGCCCTTCTGGCGGTAGGGCTTCTGCCCACCACCCTGGACTTCGCTACGACCCTTCGTCGAGGCGGTGCCGGCGCGACGACGCGCGAGCTGCCACTTGATCACCTCGTAGAAGAGGTGCCGACGGACCTCGGCCCCGAAGATGTCGTCCGACACCTCGATCTGGCCGATTTCCTCGCGGTTCAGGTTGTAGATAGGGAGCGTTGCCATCTCGATTAGCTCCTCAGGACTTCAGCTCGACGTTCACGCCAGCCGAGAGATCCAGCTTCATGAGCGCGTCGAGGGTCTGGGCCGTGGGCTCAAGGATGTCGAGCAGCCGCTTGTGCGTCCGGATCTCGAACTGCTCGCGGCTCTTCTTGTCGATGTGCGGGCCGCGCAACACGGTGTAGCGGCTGATGCTCGTGGGCAGCGGAATCGGGCCCGCGACCCGGGCGCCGGTGCGGCGGGCAATGTCCACGATCTCGCTGGCCGACATGTCGAGCAGCTTGTGGTCGTAGGCCTTGAGCCGGATTCGGATCTTCTGGCTGGTCGACATGGCGTTCGTCCTGCTCCGTCGTACTCTCGCGCCTCGCCTCGTGAGGCGCGGGAGCCCTTTCCTTCGTCGGCCAGAGGGCCGTAGTTCAGCACCTAAACGCCCCGCGAAGGGCGCTCACGATTCTGTCAGTAGCCGACAATCCCCCGGCTCACCTCGGGAGGCACGACCGCATAGCGCTTGAAGTGCATGCTGTACGTGCCGCGTCCCTGGGTCGCCGAGCGCAGGTCGGTCGAGTAGCCCACCATGCGCGCCAGGGGAAGCTCCGCGGTCAACGCCTGAACGTTGCCCCGCAGCTCCATCCCCCGGACCTCGCCGTGGCGGCTGTTGATATCACCAATGATGTCCCCGAGGTACTCCTCCGGGACCACGATCTCCACTTCCATCACCGGCTCGAGCAGGGCCGGCTCCGCCTCGCGGCACGCGGCCCGGAAGGCCATCGTGGAGGCCGCCATGAAGGCCGCCTCGGACGAGTCGGCCTCGTCGTACGAGCCGTCCACCAGCTCCACCGCGACGTCCACCATCGGGTAGCCGCCGAGGGGGCCGCTGGCGAAGGCGCCGCGCGCCCCCTGCTCCACCGCCGCAGCGAAGGCCGCCGGGATGACCGTCGGCGCCACGCTGTTCTTGAAGGTGAAGCCCGAACCGGACTCCCCGGGGCGAACCGCCAGCCAGCAGTGGCCGAACTGGCCCTTCGTCCCGGCCTGGCGCACGAAGCGCCCCTCGGCCCGGGCCTCGCCCGTCACCGTCTCGCGGTAGGCCACCTGGGGCCGACCCACCTTGGCCGCGACGTTGAACTCGCGGCTGAGGCGGTCGACGATGATCTCCAGGTGCAGCTCGCCCATGCCAGCGATCAGCGTCTGGCCCGTCTCGGCGTCCACCAGGACCTTGAACGAGGGATCCTCGTGCTCCAGCCGCGCGAGCGCCGCCGTGAGCTTGTCCTCGTCCGCCTTGGTCCGCGCCTCGACCGCCCGCCGGATGACCGGATCCGGGAACTCGATGCGCTCCAGGAGCACGCGATCCGTGTCGGCGCAGAGCGTGTCGCCGGTCGAAGCGAACTTCAGCCCGACGGCGGCGACGATGTCGCCCGCCCCACACCACTTGATGTCCTCGCGCTGGTTGGCGTGCATGCGCAGCAGCCGACCAATGCGCTCTCGCTTGCCCTTGGCCGTGTTGAACACGACCTTCCCGGCCTCCAGCGTCCCGGAGTAGACCCGGAAGTAGCTGAGCTGGCCGTAGGGATCCGACGCGATCTTGAAGACCAGCGCCGCAAACGGGGCGTTGTCATCCGCCGGGCGGGTGACGAGCGCCTCGCTGACCGTCGCCGCATCGACCACGTGCCCCTCGATGGCGGGCACGTCGCTGGGCGACGGGAGGTACCGCACGACGGCGTCCAGCAGAGGCTGGATGCCCTTGTTGCGGAACGCCGAGCCGCAGAGCACCGGGACCGCGCCGGCCGTGAGCGTGGCGCGGCGAACCACGCCGTGCAGCATCTCGGCCGGGGGCTCCTGGCCCTCCAGCAGCATCTCGAGGAGCTCGTCGTCGTAGGTGGACAGCGCGTCGAGGAGCACCTCGCGGTGCAGCTCCAGCTCATCCTCCAGCGACGCGTCGACATCCAGGACGTCGAACTCGGCCCCCAGGGTCTCGTCGTGCCACACGATCTGCTTGCGGCCGATGAGGTCGAGCACCCCGACGAACTCCGCCTCACGCCCGATGGGTCGCTGCAGCACGAGCGGGCGGGTGCCCAGCCGGCTGGTGACCATCTCGACGCAGCGGTCGAAGTTCGCCCCGACCCGGTCCATCTTGTTGACGAAGACCAGGCGCGGCACGTGGTACTTGTTGGCCTGGCGCCAGACCGTCTCGGTCTGCGGCTCCACGCCGGCGACTCCATCGAGCACCGCGATCGCGCCATCGAGCACCCGCAGGCTGCGCTCCACCTCGATGGTGAAGTCGACGTGCCCGGGGGTGTCGATGATGTTGATCGTGTGCGACCCCCACTGGCACGTCGTCGCCGCCGAGGTGATGGTGATGCCCCGCTCTTGCTCCTGGGCCATCCAGTCCATCACGGCGGTGCCTTCGTGCACCTCGCCGATCTTGTAGCTGCGCCCCGTGTAGTACAGCACGCGCTCCGTGGTCGTGGTCTTGCCCGCATCGATGTGCGCCATGATCCCGATGTTGCGGACCATGGAGATGGGGACCTGACGGGACATCGTCACGACCTCGAAGCGCCACCGGACCGGCGGCGCTGCTCCCGCTACCAGCGATAGTGGGCGAAGGCCTTGTTGGCCTCCGCCATCTTGTGGGTGTCTTCCTTCTTCTTCACCGCGTTCCCGCGACCCGCCGCGGCGTCCATGAGCTCGCCAGCGAGCTTCTCCGCCATCGTCTTCTCGTGGCGGCGACGCGCGAACATGATCATCCAGCGGAAGCCCAGCGCGGTGCGCCGCTCGCCGCGGATCTCGACGGGGACCTGGTAGGTCGAACCACCGACACGGCGGCTCTTGACCTCAAGGCTGGGCTTGACGTTGTCGATGGCCTTCTTGAAGAGGCGCAGCGGATCGTCCTTGGCCCGACGCTCGATGAGGTCGAAGGCACCGTAGACGATCTGCTCGGCGATCGACTTCTTGCCCGCCTGCATGAGGCAGTTGACGAACTTGGCCACCAGCCGATCCCCGTAACGGGGGTCCGGGAGGATCCGGCGCTTGGGTACTTCGCGACGACGCGGCATCGTTCGCTCTCCTCGTTACTTCTTCGGGCGCTTGGCGCCGTACTTGGAGCGACCCTGGCGGCGAGCGTTGACGCCGGTGGCGTCAAGCGTGCCGCGGATGATGTGGTAGCGGACGCCAGGCAGATCCTTGACGCGGCCGCCACGCACCAGCACCACCGAGTGCTCCTGAAGGTTGTGACCTTCGCCCGGGATGTAGCTGGTCACCTCGATCCCCGTGGTCAGGCGCACACGGGCGACCTTCCGGAGGGCCGAGTTGGGCTTCTTCGGAGTGGACGTGTAGACACGTACGCAGACGCCACGCTTCTGCGGGCACTCCTGGAGTGCCGGCGCCTTGGCCTTCTTGCTCTTCCGAATGCGGCCCTTGCGGACCAGCTGGCTGATCGTCGGCATACGAACTCTACCTCGTCGGACGGGCTTTTGAGGCCCATCACCTCGTCGTAGCGGTCTGTGGTACGGAACCAGACGGAGGCAGGATGCGCCTCCATGGAGAAGGCGAACCGGTCGACCGGTGCTTCCGCACCGTATCTTGCCCCCAGGTGGTTCGGACCCGCATTTCTGCGGTCCGCCTGTCCGGGTGCCGTGCACTTGTGGGCACGAACAATCGGTCGGTGGCGAACAGGTGCGCGATTATAGAGATGACGCCGGGGGAGTCAAGCGTAATCTTCGAGGTCGCCGGCGTCGATTTGGCGATCGCGCAAGTGTCCGAAAACAAAGCCCCGCTCGACGAAATCGAGCGGGGCTTTGGAGCTCGTGGGCCGAAGCCCGAGGCCGGATCAGGCGGGCTCGGCCGCCTGGTCGGCGAGGAGGTCGTCGTCGTCGGCGTCGTCCACCTCGATGTTGAGGTTGCGGTAGCCGAGGAGGCCCGTCCCTGCCGGGATGAGGCGCCCCATGATGACGTTCTCCTTGAGGCCACGCAGGTAGTCGATCTTCCCGGAGAGGGCCGCCTCGGTGAGCACCTTGGTAGTCTCCTGGAAGGACGACGCCGAGATGAACGACTCGGTCGACAGCGAGGCCTTGGTGATGCCCAGGAGGAGCGGCTCGCCCACGGCGGGGCGACCCCCCGACGCGGTGACCCGCTCGTTGTCCTCCTCGAACGCCCACCGCTCGACCTGCTCGTCGACCAGGAAGTTCGTGTCGCCCACGTCCTTGATCTTCACGCGGCGCAGCATCTGACGCACGATCGTCTCGATGTGCTTGTCGTTGATGCGCACACCCTGGAGCCGGTAGACCTCCTGGATCTCATCCACGAGGTACTTGGCCAGCTCCTTCTCCCCGAGCACCTTGAGGATGTCGTGGGGGTTGGCCGCGCCGTCCATGAGCGCCTCGCCCGCCTGGACGCGGTCGCCCTGGCGCACGGCGAGGGCCTTGCCCTTGGGGATGAGGTACTCCTTCGGCTCCCCCACGTCCGGGCGCACGATGACCTTGCGCTTGCCCTTGGTGTCCTTGCCGAACTCGACCCAGCCGTCGATCTCGCTGATGACGGCGTGCTCCTTGGGCTTGCGGGCCTCGAACAGCTCGGCCACGCGGGGCAGACCACCGGTGATGTCCTTGGTCTTGGACGTCTCACGGGGGATCTTCGCCAGGATCTGGCCGCCGGTGATCATGTCGCCGTCGTTGACGACGATGATCGCGCCCACGGGCAGCATGTACCGCGCCTCACCACGACCCTTGATGAGCTTCAAGGGCTGGTGGGTGTCGGGGTCGCGGATGATGATGGCGGGGCGCATCTCGGCGTCCCGGCTCTCGACCACGACCTTCCGCGACAGGCCGGTGACCTCGTCGAACTCCTCCGCGATGGTCACGCCTTCCTTCACGTCGTGGAAGCGGACCTCGCCGGGGAGCTCGGTGAGGATGGGCAGCGAGAAGGGGTCCCACTCGGCCACGGTGGTGCCGGCCTCGATGGCCGTCCCATCGCGGACGAGCAGCTTGGCGCCGTAGATGACCTGGTAGCGCTCGCGCTCGCGGCCCGTCTCGTCGACGATGACCACCTCGCCCTGGCGGTTCATGACCACCTGGAACTCGCGGCCCGACTCGTCCCGCGCGTCGACGGTCTCGATGTTCTGGTAGCGCACCACACCGGCCGCCCGGTTCTCAAGGGTGCTCTGCTCCGCACGCGAGGTCGCCGCACCGCCGATGTGGAACGTCCGCATGGTGAGCTGGGTACCCGGCTCGCCGATGGACTGGGCGGCGATGACGCCCACGGCCTCACCGATGTTGACCATGCGGCCACGGGCCAGGTCGCGGCCGTAGCAGTAGACGCAGACGCCGCGCTTGGTCTGGCAGGTGAGCACCGAGCGGATCATCACGCGGTTGATGCCCGCGTTCTCGATGGCCTCGACCCGGGCCTCGTCCAGGTCCACGCCCGCCGGGATGAGCAGCTCCCCGCTGTGGGGATCGTACACATCGTCCAGCGTCACGCGGCCGAGGATGCGGTCGCCGAGGCCCTCGATGACCTCACCGGCCTCGACGAGGGCGGTGACCTCCATACCGTCGAGCGTGCCGCAGTCCAGCTCGCTGACGATGGCGTCCTGGGCCACATCCACCAGGCGGCGGGTGAGGTACCCCGAGTTCGCCGTCTTCAGCGCGGTGTCCGCGAGGCCCTTGCGGGCGCCGTGGGTGCTGATGAAGTACTGCAGCACCGAGAGGCCCTCACGGAAGTTCGCCGTGATGGGCTGTTCGATGATCTCGCCCGAGGGCTTGGCCATGAGGCCACGCATCCCGGCGAGCTGGCGGATCTGGGCGGGACCACCACGGGCGCCGGAGTCGGCCATGATGTAGATGGAGTTGAAGGAGGGGGCGTCCTCCGTCGTGCCATCGGGGCCCGTCACCGTCTCGGTGCCGATGGCCGCCATCATCGCCTCGGCGACCTCTTCGGTCGCCTGGGCCCAGATGTCGACCACCTTGTTGTAGCGCTCGCCGTTGGTGATGAGGCCGTCGTAGTACTGCTGCTCGATCTCGCGGACCTCGGCGGACGCGTCGCCCAGCAGCTTCTCCTTCAGGTCGGGGATGGTGAGATCCCCGATGGCGATGGAGATGCCGGCCAGGGTCGCCTGGGCGTAGCCGATGTTCTTGAGCTGGTCGGCGAGGACGACGGTCTCCTTCGCCGTGCACTGGCGGTAGGCGGCGTCGATCAGGCCGGCGAGCTGCTTCTTGCCCATGACCTTGTTGATGTGCGCGAAGCCCAGGTTCGGCGGCAGGATCTCGCCCAGCAGGACGCGGCCCACGGTCGTCTGGTGGATCTCGCCCTCCACGCGGCACTTGATGCGCGCGTGCAGGTCGACCTCCTGCGCGTCGTAGGCCATGCGCACCTCGTCGCGGCCGGAGAAGATCTTCCCCTCCCCGCGCACGAAGGGCTGCTCGCGCGTCATGTAGTAGCAGCCGAGGACGATGTCCTGCGACGGCACGATGATGGGCTTGCCGTGGGCCGGGCTGAGGATGTTGTTCGACGACATCATCAGCACGCGGGCCTCGATCTGGGCCTCCACCGACAGGGGGACGTGCACGGCCATCTGGTCGCCGTCGAAGTCGGCGTTGAAGGCCACGCACACCAGCGGGTGGAGCTGGATCGCCTTGCCCTCGATGAGGACGGGCTCGAAGGCCTGGATGCCCAGCCGGTGCAGCGTCGGCGCACGGTTGAGCATGACGGGGTGCTCCTTGATCACCTCGTCAAGGATGTCCCAGACCTCCGACTTCTCCTTCTCCACCATCCGCTTGGCGGTCTTGATGGTGGTGACGTGCCCCCGCTCCTCCAGCTTGTTGTAGATGAAGGGCTTGAACAGCTCGAGGGCCATCTTCTTGGGCAGGCCGCACTGGTGGAGCCGCAGCTCCGGGCCCACCACGATGACCGAGCGCCCCGAGTAGTCGACGCGCTTGCCGAGCAGGTTCTGGCGGAAGCGGCCCTGCTTGCCCTTGATCATGTCGGAGAGCGACTTGAGGGGGCGCTTGTTGGGGCCGGTGATCGCCTTGCCGCGGCGGCCGTTGTCGAAGAGCGCGTCGACGGCCTCCTGCAGCATCCGCTTCTCGTTGCGGATGATGATCTCGGGCGCCGACAGCTCCTGCAGCCGCTTGAGCCGGTTGTTCCGGTTGATCACGCGGCGGTACAGGTCGTTGAGGTCGCTGGTCGCGAAGCGGCCACCGTCCAGGGGCACCAGGGGGCGCAAGTCGGGCGGGATGACCGGGATGACCTCGAGGATCATCCACTGGGGCTCGTTGCCCGAGTCCTTGAGGGCCTCGACGACCCGCAGGCGCTTGGCGATCTTCTTGCGCTTCGCCTCGCTGGTCGCGGAGCGCATCGAGTCGCGCAGCTCCATCGACAGCGTGGGGATGTCGATCTGGTCGAGCAGCGAGCGGATGGCCTCGGCGCCCATGCCCGCCTGGAAGGCGTCCTCGCCGTACTTGTCGAGGGCGTCGTAGTACTCGTCCTCGCTCAGGATGTCGCCCACGTTGAAGGGGCTGTCACCCTTGTCCCACACCACGTAGGCGACGCAGTACAGCACGCGCTCGACATCCTTGAGGGTGATGTCGAGCAGGTTGCCGATGCGGCTGGGCAGGCTCTTGAGGAACCAGATGTGCGCCACCGGCGTCGCCAGGTTGATGTGCCCGAGGCGCTCACGCCGCACGCGGCTCTGGATGACCTCGACGCCGCACTTCTCGCAGACGACGCCCCGGTGCTTCATGCGCTTGTACTTGCCGCAGAGGCACTCGTAGTCCTTGATGGGACCGAAGATCTTGGCGCAGAACAGCCCGTCGCGCTCCGGCTTGAACGTCCGGTAGTTGATCGTCTCGGGCTTCTTGACCTCGCCGAAAGACCAGCTCCGGATCTTCTCGGGGCTGGCCAGAGAGATCCGGATCGCGCTGAAGCTGAGCGGATCCTTGGGCTTCTCGAAGAAATTGAAGATGTCCTTCATCGTTCGTCCCCGCGTCCAGCTCGTTGTCAGATCTGCTCGGATTCAATGAGATCAACGTCCAGCGAGAGGCTCTGCAGCTCCTTGATGAGGACGTTGAAGGACTCCGGCAGCCCACTCTCCAGCACGTTCTCGCCCTTGACGATGGCCTCGTACATCCGGGTACGGCCCAGCACGTCGTCGGACTTGACGGTGAGGAACTCCTGCAGCGCGTAGGCCGCGCCGTAGGCTTCCATCGCCCACACTTCCATCTCGCCGAGGCGCTGGCCACCGAACTGGGCCTTCCCACCGAGCGGCTGCTGGGTGACGAGGCTGTAGGGGCCGATGGACCGGGCGTGGATCTTGTCGTCCACCAGGTGGTGCAGCTTGAGGACATACATGATGCCCACCGTGACCTCACCATCGAAGCGGATGCCGGTGCGGCCATCGAACAGCGGCGTCTGGCCCGTGATGTTCATGCCGGCGAGCTCGAGGGAGTTGCGGATCTCCTCCTCGGGCGCGCCGTCGAACACGGGGCTGGCGACGTGCATGCCGTTCTTGATCTTGATGATGGCGCGGCGGACGTCCGCCTCGGTCATCTCGTCGACCATGGCCTGGTGCTCGTCAGAGCGGTAGTACTTCTTCAGCTCGGCCTTCAGCGCGTCGGTGCTGTAGTGCTTCTCGAGCATCTCGTTGATGCGCCGACCCAGCCCGCGAGCGGCCCACCCGAGGTGGGTCTCGAGGATCTGGCCGATGTTCATCCGGCTCGGCACGCCGAGCGGGTTGAGCACCATCTCGACGGGCGTGCCGTCCGGCAGGAAGGGCATGTCCTCCTCGGGGAGGATCCGCGAGATGACACCCTTGTTGCCGTGGCGGCCGGCCATCTTGTCGCCGACCTGGAGCTTGCGCTTGATGGCCACGTAGACCTTGACCATCTTGATGACGCCGGGCGGGAGCTCGTCGCCCTTGCGCAGCTTGTTGATCTTCTCCTGGAAGAGCACGCGGATGGCCTGGATCTCCTCGCGGAGGTCCTCGACGATGCGCTCGATCTTCTCGGGCACGCCCGACGCCCGATCCACCTCGATGACGTTCCAGTACATCTGGGGGATGGTGTCGATGGTGTCCTCGGCGAGCACGTCGCCCTTGCCCAGCAGGACCTGGCCCTGATCGTCGACGAGCTTGCTCACGGCCGCCTGGCCGATGAGGAGCTCGCGGATCTTCCGGTAGGCGCTCTTCCGGATGATCTTGATCTGGTCGTTCTGGTCCTTCTTGAGCCGCGCGATCTCGGCGTCCTCGATGTTCTGCGCGCGCTCGTCCTTGTCGACGCCGCGGCGGCTGAACACCTTGGCCCCGATGACGGTGCCCATCACGCCCGGCGGCACCCGCAGCGAGGTGTCGCGGACGTCGCCCGCCTTCTCGCCGAAGATGGCCCGCAGGAGCTTCTCCTCGGGGCTGAGCTGCGTCTCGCCCTTCGGGGTGATCTTGCCGACGAGGATGTCGCCGGACTTCACCTCGGCGCCGATGCGCACGATGCCCGACTCGTCGAGATCGGCCAGGGCCTCCTCCCCCACGTTGGGGATGTCCTTGGTGATCTCTTCCTTGCCGAGCTTGGTGTCGCGGGCGACGCACTCGAACTCCTCAATGTGGATGGAGGTGAAGACGTCCTCCTTGACCACCTTCTCGGAGATGAGGATCGAGTCCTCGAAGTTGTAGCCACCCCAGGGCATGAAGGCGACGACCATGTTCCGGCCGAGGGCCAGCTCGCCGCTGTCCGTGCCGGGGCCGTCCGCGATCACGTCACCCGCCCGCACCCGATCGCCCTTCTCGACGATGGGCTTCTGGTTGATGCAGGTGTTCTGGTTCGAGCGGCGGAACTTGAGCAGGTTGTAGATATCGGGCTTGGCCGAGATGTCGTCGCTGTCGATCTTCACGACGATGCGCTCGGCGTCCACCGACTCCACCACGCCATCGTGCCGGGCGACCGAGGTCACGCCGGCGTCGCGGGCGACGACCATCTCCATGCCGGTGCCCACGAGGGGGGCCTCCGTCACGAGGAGCGGCACCGCCTGGCGCTGCATGTTCGAGCCCATCAGGGCGCGGTTCGCGTCGTCGTTCTCGAGGAACGGGATGAGCGAGGCCGCGACCGACACGAGCTGGTTCGGGCTGACGTCCATCAGGTCGACGCGCTCGGGCGGGACCATGGGGAAGTCACCGGAGCGGCGCGCGCTCACGGTCTCGCCCGTGAAGTTGCCGTCCTCGTCCAGCACCGCGTTCGCCTGGGCGATGTAGTGCCCCTCCTCGTCGAGGGCGCTGTAGTACAGCGGCCGCTCGGCGGAGACCTTCCCCTCGCCCGCCTTGCGGTACGGCGTCTCGATGAAGCCGTAGCGGTTGACCCGCGCGTAGGTCGAGAGCGACGCGATCAGGCCGATGTTCGGACCTTCCGGCGTCTCGATGGGGCAGATGCGCCCGTAGTGGGTCATGTGGACGTCGCGGACCTCGAAGCCCGCGCGCTCGCGCGTCAGACCACCCGGCCCGAGGGCGGACAGGCGGCGCTTGTGCGTCACCTCGCTCAGGGGGTTGGTCTGGTCCATGAACTGGGAGAGCTGGCTGGAGCCGAAGTACTCCTTGACCACCGCGGAGACGGGCTTCGCGTTGATCAGGTCGTGCGGCATGAGCGTCTCGATCTCCTGAGACATGCTCATGCGCTCCTTGATGGCGCGCTCCATCCGCACGAGGCCGATGCGGTACTGGTTCTCCATCAGCTCGCCGACAGCGCGCACCCGGCGGTTGCCCAGGTGGTCGATGTCGTCGGTCTTGATGGGGATCTCGACCTCGGTCTCGCCCCGCATCACGTTGATCTGGTTCTTGCCGTCGCGCAGGGCCAGGAGGTAGCGCACCACCTCGATGATGTCCTGCTTCGTCAGCACCGCGTTGTCGAGGGGCTCGGCCAGCTTGAACTTGTGGTTCAGCTTCAGGCGGCCCACGCGGCTCAGATCGTAGCGCTCGGCGTTGAAGAACAGGTTGTTCAGCAGGGTGTACGCCGTCTCGAGGGTCGGCGGATCACCAGGCCGCAGGCGCTTGTAGATCTCGAGGACGGCCTCGTCGGGCGTCTCGATCTTGTCGATCGTCAGCGTCTTGCGCAGCCACGGGCCGACCGTGAGGTTGTCGATGAAGAGGACCTCGATCTCCTCGACGCCCCGCTCCTGCAGGGCCTCGATCTTCTCGCGGGTCAGGTCCTCGTTGCACTCGACCAGCACCTCGCCGGTGTCGAGGTCCACGATGTCGCGGGCCACGACCTTGCCGTCGAGCTCCTCGATGGCGCTGGGCACCTGGTGGATGCCCGCCGCGGCCATCTTGCGCAGCGTCGCCTGGGTGAACTTGCGGTTCTTGCGGACGAGCACGTCGCCGGAGTCGGCCACGACGTCGAAGCTGGTCTTCTGGCCGAGCAGGAGGCGCGGGTCCTCGGGGCGGCGGTAGAAGACGTCGCTGCCGGCGGTGGGCAGGACGATGGTCTCGAGCTGGTAGAACTCCTCGAGGAGATCCTCGGTGGAGTAGCCCAGCGAGCGCAGCAGCACCGTGGCCGGCAGCTTGCGGCGGCGGTCGATGCGGACGTGCAGGATGTCCTTGGCGTCGAACTCGAAGTCCAGCCAGGACCCGCGATAGGGGATCACCCGCGCGCTGTAGAGCAGCTTGCCCGACGCGTGGGTCTTGCCCTTGTCGTGATCGAAGAAGGCGCCGGGGGAGCGGTGCAGCTGGCTGACCACCACGCGCTCGGTGCCGTTGATGATGAAGGTCCCGTCGTCGGTCTGGAGCGGAATCTCACCGAAGTAGACTTCCTGCTCCTTCACGTCCCGGATGGACGGGAAGCCGGTCTCGTCGCCCTTGTCCCAGACCACGAGCCGGATGACCACCTTGAGGGGGGCCGCGTACGTCATGCCGCGCTGGTGGCACTCGATGACGTCGTACTTCGGCTTCTCGAGGTGGTACGACACGAACTCCAACGAGCAGGTCTCGTTGAAGTCCTTGATCGGGAAGACGCTCTTGAACACGCCCTGCAGGCCGGTGTCCTCCCGTTCATCCGGGGGGACGTCCATCTGCAGGAACTTCACGTAGCTCTGCTTCTGGAGATCGATCAGGTTCGGGATCTCGATGACCTTCTTGATCTGACCGAAGCTGTTGCGGATCCGGAAGTTCTTCTGGACGACGGACGCCATTCAAGCTCCTCCCGCTGGGTGCGGCGGACAGGCCGCGGCGGCAGACAAAAAAGGCTCCGCCGCCGTATCGAAAACGGCCGTATCGCGCAATCGGCGCGATTTGGCAAGCAAGATCGCGTTCGGCCGGATCCTTCCTTGCAGGCACGTCTGCCTGCAGGTGGATCCGGCCGACCGGAAAGGACGTCTGGACTACTTGATCTCGACGGTCGCGCCGGCTTCCTCGAGCTTGGCCTTGATGTCCTCGGCCTCGGCCTTGGAGATGCCTTCCTTGACCGCGTTGGGGGCCTCGTCGACGAGGGCCTTGGCCTCCTTGAGGCCGAGGCTGGTCAGCTCGCGGACGACCTTGATGACGCCGATCTTCTTGGCGCCGCCGTCCTTGAGGATGACGTCGAACTCGGTCTGCTCCTCCTTGGCCTCGACGACGGCACCGCCGGCGGCGGGGGCGGCGACGGCCACGGCCGCCGCGGCGCTGACGCCCCACTTGTCCTCGAGCTCCTTGGTGAGCTCGGCGATCTGCAGAACGGTCAGGTTGCTCAGCCAGTCGATGACCTGGTCCTTGGTGAGCTCGCTCATGATGTCTCTCTCCTCGAAACGCTGTTCGTGCGTGTAGTTCGGTTGAACGTGAAAACCCGATGCGCCCCCGCTGACCTCAGCGAGCGGCGCTGCTTCGACTCAAGCCGCCGTGTCCAGGTCCTGCCGACGCGCGGACAGGAGCTGGAGGAACGTCTGCGGACCCGCGATGACGGTCCGAACGAACTTCGTGGGCACCCCACCAAAGACGCTGAGCAGCTTGCCGCGCAGCTCGTCCTTGCCGGGGAGCGACGCGAGGGCATCGATGCCGTTCGCGTCGAGCGGGCGGCCGTCGAGCCACCCACCCTTGATCTTGAAGTTCTCGCGCCCCTTGACGAAGTCACGAATGACCTTCGCCGGCGCGCTCGGATCTTCATCGTGCCACGCGATCGCGGAGTTGCCCTTGAAGAGCGGCTCCATCGACTGCATGGGCGTATCCGCGATGGCCGCCTTGATCAGCGTGTTCTTGACGACCTCGTAGTTGACCCCGGCCTGACGGAACTGGCTACGGAGCGTCTCCGTCTCCGCGACCGTCAGGCCCTTGAAGTCAGCCACGATGACCGCCGGCACGCCGGCAAGCTGCCCACGGAGCCGCTCGATGATGTCGGACTTGCCTTCTCGATTCACCGCTTCGGACCCCCTTTCCCAGGTTGTGGCCGCCGGCTGTCGTCACCCTGGATGACGACGCCAATCTCTCGGGGGGGTGCTGCCACACGAACAGCCCGACCCCGCCTCGGCGGGCGCCCAGCATTGGGCTTTGAACCGCAGTACCCGCTGTCTCTGGCCGGTCAGCCGCTGAAACTCTTCTACCCTGCCTGCGCTCAGCTCGCCTGGGAGATGGCCTGCGTGGAGTTGACCTCCAGCTTCAGACCAGGACCCATGGTGGAGGAGAGCGTGATGCCCTTCATGTAGACACCCTTGGCCGTCGCGGGCTTGAGACGCACGAGCGTGTCGATCAGCGCGGCCAGGTTGTTCTTGAGGCTGTCCGTCTCGAAGGACAGCTTCCCGATGGGGGCGTGCACGATGCCGGCGCGCTCCACGCGGAACTCCACGCGGCCCGCCTTCATCTCGCGCACGGCCTGGGCGACGTTGAACGTCACCGTGCCGACCTTGGGGTTCGGCATCAGGCCGCGGGGGCCGAGGATACGGCCGATGCGGCCGACGAGGCCCATCATGTCGGGGGTGGCGATGGCCTTGTCGAAGTCCAGCCAGCCCTCGTCCTTGATACGGTTGACCAGGTCCTCGCCCCCGACGAAGTCGGCGCCGGCCTCACGGGCCTCGACCTCCTTGTCGCCCTTGGCGAAGACGGCCACGCGGACGGTCTTGCCGAGGCCGTGGGGGAAGACCACGGCGCCACGGACCATCTGGTCGGCGTGGCGGGGGTTGACGCCCAGGTTCACGGCGACCTCGACGGTCTCGTCGAACCGGGCGAAGCTGAGCTTCTTCAGCAGCTCGATGGCGACCCCGGCCTCGTAGGTCTGGGTGCGGTCGAACTGCTGGCTCATCTGACGGTACCTACGACCACGCGTGGGCATCTGCCCCTCCTTTGCGTGTCCCGGTTCTGCGCGCTCCGTCGGCGCTCCCGGGCGGTTGGCGGTCGAGCGCTTAGCCCTCGACGTTGAGACCGAGCGACCGGGCGGTGCCGGCGATGGTCCGAGAGGCGGCGTCCAGGTCGTCGGTGTTGAGATCGGGCAGCTTGAGCGCCGCGATCTCGCGCACCTGGGTCATGCTGACCGTGCCGACCTTGACCTTGTTGGGCTCACCGGACCCCTTGGTGATGCCGGCGGCCTTCATGAGCAGCACGGCAGCGGGGGGGGTCTTGGTGATGAACGTGAAGGAGCGGTCGGCGTAGACGGTGATGATGACCGGGATCACCATGCCCACCTGGTCGGCCGTCCGCGCGTTGAACTCCTTCACGAACTGCATGATGTTGACGCCGTGCTGGCCCAGGGCGGGGCCCACGGGCGGCGACGGGGTGGCCTTGCCGGCCGGGCACTGCAGCTTGACGTAGCCGGTGATCTTCTTGGCCATCGCCTCGACTCCTCAACCTCAGCGCGCGCCCCGGGGCATCACGGTGCGCGGGCGCGTGGTGTTTTCGTATGCGGCCGTCAGGCCTTCTCCACCTGGGAGAACTCCAGCTCGACCGGCGTCGCCCGCCCGAAGATGCTGACCAGCACCCGCAGCCGCGACTTGTCGTGGTTGACCTCGTCGACCGTGCCGCTGAAGCTCGCGAAGGGACCGTCGGTGACCCGCACCGTCTCGCCTTCCTCGAACCGCTGAGCGGGCGCCGGACGCGCGGTCCCCTCTTCGATCTGGTTCGTGATGCGGCGCACCTCCGACTCGGGCACCGGGCGCACCGAGCCGGGGCTGCTGCCGCCGCCCACGAAGCCCGCGACGCGCTCCGTCCCGGTCACGATGTGCCAGGCCTCGGTCGTCAGGGCCATCTTCACGAAGATGTAGCCGGGGAAGAACTTGCGGGCCGGGCCCGCCTTCTCCTCCGTCTTCTTCTCGCGCGGGACGAGGATGTCGGTGAAGAGCGCCTCGGCGCCGAGGCGCTTGATGCGCTCGTGGAGCGCCTGCTCGACCCGCCCCTCGAAGCCGGAGTAGGTCTGCACCACGTACCACTTGTGCTCGGGCTGCTCCACGTTCCCCTCCGGTCCACCGTCGCCAGGCGTGCGCGACTCGTCCATCACCCGCCCAGGATGAGCGCGGTCAGGTTGCCGAACACCTGGTCAAAGACCCAGAGGATCAGCGCCACCACGATCGACACCACGATGGTGATGCGGGTCTGGTTGCGGGTCTCCTCCCACGACGGCCAGGTCACCTTCACCAGCTCGTCCGCGACCTCGTTGACGAGGGGGCGGAACCGGACGTGGCGCCAGGTCCACATCAGGGCGGCCACCGCCGCGAGCGCGCCGATCAGCGTGCTGCTCGTGAACTGCTTCCCGAGCAGGTGGTGGTCACGCATGCCCACCATCACGAAGACCGACGCCAAGAGCTTGGCGAAGATGAACCACGCGATCAGCGTGGACGCCGCGAAGAACAGGTTGACGAGCCGCTTGCTGGCGTCCATCTCGCTCTCCTCCACGAAGGCTCTCGGCAAGGACTTCCCGCACCTGCCGACTTGCAGGTGGTGGAAGGACGCAGTGCGAATGCGCGTGAGCGCGGTTCGCTTGGCAGGGCCGGCGGGACTCGAACCCACAACCCCTGGTTTTGGAGACCAGTGCACTACCGATTGTGCTACGACCCTGTACTGCTGCGCTTGAGTGCCGCTACTTTCCTTCGTGATGCTCCGTGTGCGTTCCGCACTGCGGGCAGAATTTGCGGAGCACGAGCTTTTCGGGCGTCGTGCTCCGGTTCTTCGTCACCGAGTAGTTCCGCCGTCCGCAGGTCGAGCAGTCGAGTCCGATCCTGGTTCTCGTGCTGCGTCGACCCATCAAACGCCATATACGGCGAAACCCAGGTGGTCGTAGACCACCCGGGTCCCGGCGAAGGCGGCGGCTTCTGGCCGCCGCGTTGACTCAGCTACTTGCTGATCTTCGCGACCACGCCCGCGCCGACGGTACGACCGCCCTCACGGATGGCGAAGCGAAGACCCTCGTCCATGGCGATGGGGGTGATCAGGGTCACCGCCACCGACAGGTTGTCACCGGGCATGCACATCTCGGTGCCCTCGGGCAGCTTGATGTTGCCGGTCACGTCCGTGGTCCGGAAGTAGAACTGGGGCCGGTAGCCGTTGAAGAACGGGGTGTGGCGGCCGCCCTCTTCCTTCTTCAGGACGTAGATCTCGGCGGTGAACTCGGTGTGGGGGGTGATGCTGCCGGGGGCAGCCAGCACCTGACCACGCTCGATGTCCGTCCGCTTCAGGCCGCGCAGCAGGGCGCCGATGTTGTCACCGGCCTGGCCCTGGTCGAGCAGCTTGCGGAACATCTCGACGCCGGTGACCACGGTCTTCTGGGTGTCGCGGATGCCCACGACCTCGATCGGATCCGCGACCTTGATGATGCCGCGCTCGACGCGACCGGTGGCCACGGTGCCACGGCCGGGGATCGAGAACACGTCCTCGACGGGCATCAGGAACGGGCGGTCGATGGCGCGCTCGGGGGTCGGGATGTAGGTGTCCACGGCCTCCATGAGCTCGAGCAGCTTCGCGACGCCGGCGGGATCACCCTCGAGGGCCTTGAGGGCCGAGCCGATGATGACCGGGGTGTCGTCGCCCGGGAAGTTGTAGAGGTCGAGGAGCTCGCGCACCTCCATCTCCACCAGCTCCAGGAGCTCCTCGTCGTCCACGATGTCGGCCTTGTTCAGGAACACGACGATCGCGGGCACGCCGACCTGACGCGCCAGCAGGATGTGCTCGCGGGTCTGGGGCATGGGGCCGTCGGCGGCGGAGCAGACCAGGATCGCGCCGTCCATCTGGGCGGCGCCGGTGATCATGTTCTTGACGTAGTCCGCGTGGCCGGGGCAGTCGACGTGCGCGTAGTGGCGGTTGGCCGTCTCGTACTCGACGTGAGCGGTGGCGATGGTGATGCCGCGCTCGCGCTCCTCGGGAGCGTTGTCGATCTCGTCGAAGGCCTTGAACTTCGCGCCACCGCGCTCGGCCAGCACCTTGGTGATGGCCGCGGTGAGCGTCGTCTTGCCGTGGTCGACGTGGCCGATGGTGCCCACGTTGACGTGGGGCTTGTTACGAACGAACTTTTCCTTGGCCATCTGAACAGGTCTCCTGAACCGTTCCGTCGGTCGCCCCGGCTCTCGCCTGGTGCGCCCAGTTTCCCCTGACCCGCGTCACGCGTACCGGCACGAATCCAAGCCCGCGTCACCAACCAACCCAATCAGAGCCGACGACCGGACTTGAACCGGTGACCCCGTCCTTACCAAGGACGTGCTCTACCTACTGAGCTACGCCGGCAGCCGCGCCAACCGAGGCTGGCGCTATTCTTCACCTGGAGCGGGAGACGGGGTTCGAACCCGCGACTTTCAGCTTGGAAGGCTGACGCTCTGCCAGCTGAGCTACTCCCGCACCTGCCCCTCGCGGGGCATCCCCTCACGGGGATTCCGAAGTCGGGGTTGGTGGAGGGGGAAGGATTCGAACCTTCGAAGCCGGAGGCGGCAGATTTACAGTCTGCTCCCTTTGACCGCTCGGGAACCCCTCCGAAGGCCCCGCCTTCGGTTAGCGCCTTTCAGCGCTGGAGCTGGCGAAGGGACTTGAACCCGCAACCTGCTGATTACAAATCAGCTGCTCTACCAGTTGAGCTACGCCAGCGAGAAGCGGCGCGGACCGTACCAGAGAGCGTTGCGGCGAGCAAGCCGTTCGCAAGACGGAATGAATCCGCCTCACCTCGCCAGAGTGGGCGGCTTTATATGGCACGTCGCGGGGAGGGTCAATAGCCAACCGCCTTTTTTTTCGTGTTCCGCGCGCGTTTCCAAAAAGGGCTGAACGTTCAGGCCCTTCGCGATCGGGCGGCGCTCGCGGCGTGCAGGAGGATGCCCGCGGCGACCCCCACGTTGAGGCTGGCGGTGGCGCCATGAAGGCCGATGGTGACGATATGGTCGGCCGTCTCGCGGGTCAGCCGGCGGACCCCCTCCCCTTCCGCGCCCATGACCAGCACCGTGGGGCGCGTCCAGTCGATGGCGTCGGGGGCCTCGCCGTCCAGGTCGGCGACCACCACCTGCAGGCCCGCGCCCTGGGCCGCCCGCAGCGCCCGCGCCAGGTTCGTCTCCATGGCGATGGGCACGATCTCGGCGGCGCCGGCGGACGTCTTCGTCACCGCCGGCCCCGGCCGGGCGCAGCGGTCGCGGGTGATGAGGGCGCCCGTGCCGCCGAGGGCCTCCAGGCTGCGCAGCATCGCCCCGAAGTTGCGCGGGTCCGTCACCTGGTCCAGGGCCAGGATGAGGGCGTCGGGGGTGAAGAGCGTGGGCCACTCGACGAGGCTGGCCGGCTCGACGAGGGCGATGATGCCCTGGTGCGCCACCTCCCCCGCGAGCTGGTCGAGGCGCCCCTGGGCCGCCGGGATGAGGGAGACCCCCCGCGCTTCGAGGGCGTCGACCACGGCCTTGCGCTGCCCCCCGGGCCGCCCGTGCAGGAGCACCTGGCGGATGCGGGCCGGCGCGTGGTCGAGGATGGCCTGGACGGCGCGCACCCCCGGCACGGGGACGAGCTCGCTCACGGGATGGCCTCCTGGATGCGCTGGAGCGCCTCATCGGCGTCGGCGGCCTGCGTCACCATGCGGCCGACGACCAGGACGTCCGCGCCGGCCTTGATGGCCTGGGCCGGGTCGGCCACGCGGCGCTGGTCGTCGGCGGCGGCCTCGGCCCAGCGGATGCCGGGCACCACGCGCAGCAGCGTGGGGTGGCGGGCGCGCAGGTCGCTGGCCTCGTGCACGCTGCAGACGATGCCGGTCAGGCCGGCCTCCGCCGCCAGGCGAGCGCGCCGCCTCGCCACCTCGGGCACGGCCAGCAGGCCCGCCTCGTCCGCGGCCTCGGCGTCGAGGCTGGTGAGCACCGTGACGGCCAGCAGCCCGACGCCCGCGGCCTCGGCGGCCACCTGCGCCTCTTCGAGCATGGCCCGGCCGCCGCCGCCGTGGACGGTGATCCACCGCACCCCCGGCCGGGCGGCGCCCGCGATGGCCCGGGCCACCGTGCGCGGGATGTCGTGCAGCTTCAGGTCGAGGAAGATGGCCTCGGCGCCGGCGTCGCGGCAGGCGTCCACCAGCGCGGGGCCCCCGGCGCAGAACAGCTCGAGGCCCACCTTGAAGACGCCGATCCGGTCGCGGGTGCGCGCGATCCAGGCGAGGGCCTGGCGCGGCGTGCACCCGTCCAGGGCGAGGCAGAGGCGGGCGTCGGGGCTCACCGCGCGCGTTCGGCCCGGGCGGCCTGGAGGCGGCTCGTCACCTCGGCGAGGGCGACGCGCTCCATGTCGCCGCCCGCCCGCTGCTTGAACTCGACGTTGCCCTCGGCCAGGTCGCGGGCGCCGATGGCGATGCGGTACGGGATGCCGATGAGCTCGGCGTCGATGAACTTGGAGCCCGCGCGCTCGTTGCGGTCGTCGAGCAGGACGTCGAAGCCGGCCCGGGCCAGGTCGGCGTAGAGCTGCTCGGCGGCCTCGACCACCTCGGGCTTGTTCATCTGGAGCGGCAGGATGACGACCTCGTAGGGCGCGATCGCCGCGGGCCAGACGATGCCGCGCTCGTCGTGGTTCTGCTCCACCGCCGCCGCCATGATGCGGCTGACGCCGATGCCGTAGCAGCCCATGACCATGGGGCGCTCCTGGCCGGCCTCGTCGAGGTAGTTGCAGCGCATGGGGGCGCTGTACTTGGTGCCGAGGAAGAAGACGTGGCCCACCTCGATGCCGCGGAAGCCGCGCAGGCGGCCGTCGCAGCGGGGGCAGGGATCGCCGTCGCCCGCGAGGCGGAGGTCGGCGTAGCGGGCGTCGAAGTCGCGGCCGGCGTCGACGTGGATGCGGTGGGCGTCGGCGAGGTTGGCCCCCGTCGCCGCGTCGCGCAGGCCCGCGATGGCGTGGTCGGCCAGGATGCCGTCGACGCCCTTCAGGCCCACGGGGCCGGCGAAGCCCACCGGCGCGCCCGTGGCCGCGACCACCTCCGCGTCCGTCGCGAGCTCGACCGAGGCGGCCCCCAGCAGGCGCTTGACCTTCAGCAGGTTGGCCTCGTGGTCGCCGCGCACCAGCACCGCGTAGGGCCGGCCGTCGACCGTGACGACCAGCGTCTTGATGAAGCGCTCCGCCGGCAGCCCGAGGAAGGCGCTGACCTCCTCGATCGTCCGCTGGCCGGGCGTCGCGACGACCTCGACGGCCGCGCTCTCGGGGCCACCGCCCGCCGCGGGCACCGGCAGCTCGGCCTGCTCCACGTTGGCGGCGTAGTCGCAGGTGTCGCAGCTCACGATGGCGTCCTCGCCGCTGTCGGCCAGGACCTGGAACTCGTGGGACCGGCTGCCGCCGATGGCGCCGGTGTCGGCCTCCACCGCGCGGAAGTCGAGGCCGCAGCGCGCGAAGATGCGCTCGTAGGCCTGGTACATCGCGTCGTAGGTGACCAGCGCGCTCGCGTCGTCCACGTCGAAGGAGTAGGCGTCCTTCATCAGGAACTCGCGGCCGCGCATGAGGCCGGCGCGGGGGCGGATCTCGTCTCGGAACTTGGTCTGGATCTGGTAGAGGTTCAGCGGCAGCGCCCGCCACGAGCGGACGTCGCGCCGCACCAGCTCGACGATGACCTCTTCGTGGGTCGGGCCGAGGCAGAAGTTGCCGCCCTTGCGGTCCACCAGGCGCAGCAGCTCAGGGCCGTAGAAGCCCCAACGACCGGATTCCTCCCAGATTTCGGCCGGTTGCACCATCGGCAGCCGGACCTCCTGGGCCCCCGCCGCGTCCAGCTCCTCGCGGATGATCGTCTCGATCCGGCGCAGGACCCGGTTGGCCAGGGGGAGGAAGTCGTAGATCCCCGCCGCCAGCTTGCGGATGTAGCCGCCGCGAACCAGCATCTTCTGGCTCTGGACCTCGGCGTCTTTGGGGGCCTCTTTGAGCGTGGGCGCGTGCAGGCGGGTCATGCGCATGGGGTGCTTCTCCCGGGCGGGTGCGGACGCTGGCCGGCGGACGCCGGTCTCTCAAGCGCGGGCTTATACCCAATGGGTGCGCGGCGAGCAACCGCACGCGCCCCGGGGCGGGGCGGAGGCCCGTCGCTACCGCGCGGGGGCGCCGACGCGCAGGGCCGTGCGGCCGATCATGAGGGCGTCGCCGACGTCGAGCCGGGCGCGCCCCTGGACGCGGCGCCAGGTGCCGTTGCGGCTCTCCAGGTCGCGCAGCAGGGCGGTGTCGGCGCGGGGGCGCAGCAGCGCGTGGGTGCCGCTCATGAAGCCGTCGTCGGTGAAGACGAGGTCGGCCAGGTGGCGGCCGATGCGGCAGCCCTCGGCGGGCACGCGGATCTGGTGGGTGACCGTGCCATCGGCCGCCTCGACCACGAGCAGCAGCCCGGAGAGGTTGCCGCCCGCGCCCAGCCGCTTCGTCGCCGAGGCGCCAGGCGCCGGGGTCGTCGGCGCCAGCTCCACCCGGAACAGGTGCTCGCCCGCCAGGAAGTGATCCCCGGGGTGCAGCACGACCTCGTCGCGGACGCGCAGCCAGACGCCGTTCTCGCTGTCGAGATCGTCGACGTAGAGGGCGTCGTCCTCGATGACCAGGGCCGCGTGGACGGGGGAGGCCCAGGCGTCGTCCACCACCAGGTCCGCCTCGCCGCGGCCGATGCTCAAGCCCTCGGTGCCCACGGCGACGAGGAGGCCCGGGTCGAGGTTCTCGGTGAGGGGGCGCAGGATGAAGCCCGCGGGCGGCAGCGGCGGCGGCACGGCCCGGGCGATGTTGAACGCCTCGAACTCGTCGGAGGCCAGCAGGTCGCTGGCGTCCTCGTCCACCTCTTCGATCAGGTCCTCGACGTCCTCCAGCAGGTCGTCGGCGTCCCCGCCGGGGGGGATGGACGGGATCTCCACGTCGCCGTCGATGACACCGCTGAAGGCGTCCGGCTCGCCGGCCTCGTCCTCGGCGTCGGGGCGCAGCGAGCGGCCCGCCGAGTCGTCGGACGCCCGGGCGAAGGGCAGGTCGTCATCGTCATCGTCGTCGGCCACGGCGGGCGCGGTGGCGTCCAGGTCGACGAGCACGGCGGGCAGCGCGTCGAGGGGCGGGATGGACTCGAGCGTCGCGGGCGCGGCGCGCAGATCCGTCAAGACGACGATCTCGTCCTCGTCCCCCGGCGGGACGTCGTCATCGTCCGCCCCGGCGTCATCCTCGCTCGCGACGACACCTTCGTCGTCCTGGTCGCCGTCGTCCTCGTCGTCCTCGTCGTCCTCGTCGTCGCCGTCGTCCTCGTCCTGGTCGCCGTCGTCCTGGTCGCCGTCGTCCTCGTCGACCTCGCCGGTGCCGGGCTCCTCGGCGCCGGTGTCGTCTTCGCCGGGCCCCGCGTCGTCGATGGGCGCGACCGCGGGCTGCGGGTCGTCGGCCGCGTCGTCCAGCGGGCCCGCGTCGTCGAGGCCGAGGGCGTCGTCGGGATCGTCGATGGCCTCGTCGAGGGTCGCGCGGCTGGGGCCCGCGTCGTCGTCCCAGTCCTCGTCCACCCGCACCGCCGGCACGTCGGCCGCCGTCACCGCGGGCCGCGCGGGCAGCACCTGGGTGTCGGTCAGCGCGGCCAGGGCCGGCGTCTCGGGCATCGTCGGCGGCGCGCCGCGCTCGGTCGGCAGGGCCGGCCGGTCGGCGTCGGTGCTGCCGGGCTGGCCCTCACGGACGGAGCGCTCCAGCGCCGCGAACCACTCCGCGTCGTCGTCCTCGGGGGGGATCTCCTCGGGCTCCATCGTCTCGATGGCGCTCAGGGGGGCCTCCGGCGGGTGCAGGCGCATGGTGGGCCGCTGGGCCTCGACGTCGCCATCCACGCTGCCGAAGTCGGGCTCGATGTCGACGCTGCCGAGCTCTTCGTCCAGCTCGTCGATGATGGGCAGCGGCGGCAGCTTCCCGGTCGTCGGGGCGTCCAGCAGGGGCTCGTCGACGGCCTCGGGCGGCCGGCTGGACGGCGGCGGGCTGCCCGCCTCCTCGCGCAGCGCCCGGGCGATGGCCCCCATCTCGACCTGCTGGCGCGACGGGCGCACCACCGCCATGCCCCGCGTCGAGGGCTCGGGGCGCGGCGGCGTGCGGGTGGGCTCGGGGGCCTCGGCCGGCGGCGGCGCCGAGCTGGGGCGCGCCTTGGCCTCCCGGGCGCGGGCCAGCTCGGCCAGCATCTGCTCGGGCATGCGGAAGTCGAGCAGGGTGGGCGCCGACGTCACGCTGGGCGGCGGGTTGAGCCGCGGCAGGGGCGGATCGGCGGCGGGCGGCCCGTCGGAGGCCCGCACCGTGACCACGGGGGAGCCGAGGGCGCGGAAGCGCTGGGACGGCTTGTCGGAGACCTCTGCCCCGCGGCCGCGAGCCAGGCCGCGGCCGCAGTTCGTGCAGAACGCCGCCTCGTCCGGGTTCTCCCAACCGCAATGCCGGCACATCAGCATGGGACCCCACGAGCGACGAGCGCGTCTCGGCCGTTTCTTTTGTTCGGTTTTAAGGTGCCAGGGCCAGCCGGTCAAGGCGCCCGGCCCGGCCGCGTCCCCCGGGCTCCCCCGCGAGCCCCCCGGCCCGGGTTCCCCCCCGCGCCGGCCGCGACCTTGCGTGATCGGGGTGTACATGCGAAACCACGGGCATGCTCAGGCGCTTGTTGATGATGTCGACCCTCGCCCTGCTCGCCGCCTGCGGTGGCCGCCGGGACCGCCCCGTGCCCCCCGTGAAGTCGGAGCGCGAGCGGCAGGACTTCGAGGCCGCGGTGGCCGCCTTCGAGGCGGGCAACGGCGCGGCCGCCCGCCGGCGGTTCGAGGTCCTGCTCAAGTCCACCCACGATCCGGTCATCCGCCCCTACGCGACGTACTACCTCGCGCGGCTCGAGGGCGAGCGGCGCCCGGCCAGCGCCGCCGAGGCGCTGCTGGCCCAGGCCGACGCGGGCGCGCCCCCCGATCTCCGCTGGCTCGCGGCCGTGCACGGCAGCGCCGCCGCGGCCCGGGCCGGGCAGTGCAAGCGGGTGCGCCCGGAGGCCTCGTTCCTGGCCGAGCAGCTCCGCGGCGCCGAGCGCGCCGAGGTGGAGCTGAGCCTGGCGAAGTGCGCGGAGGGGGCCGAGGCCATCGGCCACCTGGCGGCGGCGGCGAAGGCCGATCCGGCGCGTGAGACGGAGGCCCGGGCGGCCGCCGAGAAGCTGCTGGCCGAGGTCCGCCCCGACCGCGAGATGATGGAGGCCTGGCCCGCCCTGTTCGAGGGGCAGGCCCTCCCCACCGAGGAGGATCCGCCCCCGGAGGACACCCCGGTGGTGGCCGGCGAGGCGGGCGAGCGCGTCCACGTCGGCGTCCTCGTGCCCCTCTCGGGCAACCTGCGCCCGCTCGGCGAGCAGCTCGCGCTCGGCCTGGAGGCCCTGCAGAGCAACGAGGACCGCCCCGGCGCGAGCCCGGGGCCCGTCCTGCTCATCCGCGACGCCTCCCAGCCCGAGGACCTGCCGGCCGCCTTCGACGCCTTCGTCGAGGAGGGGGTCTTCGGGGTCGTGGGCCTGTTCGACAAGGCGGTGGCCCCCGCCGCGGCGCAGGCCGCCGCCGAGCGCGGCGTGCCCCTCGTGATGCTCACCTCCTCCGACGTGGCGACGGCGGTGGAGGGGCCGGTCTGGCGCGCCCTGCACACGCCCGGGCTCGTGGCCCGCACGGCGGCGGGCGCCGGCCTGATGCGCGGGGGTCGCCGGGCCGCCGTCCTGCGCCCCGACAACAGCTACGGCCGCACCCTCGGCTCCTGGTTCTCCCAGAGCTGGCAGGCGGGCGGCGGCGAGGTGGACGGCGAGGTCGTCTGGGACGCCAACAAGCCCGACTGGGCGCGCGTCGCCAAGAAAGTCAAAGGGATCCGGGCAGATACGCTCTTCGTCCCCTGCGACGCCCGCGCCGCGGCCCAGCTCCTGAGCCACCTGGCGGCCGAGGGGACGTGGGTGCGGGGCGTGAAGTCGCGGTTCAAGGCGCCCCCCAAGGACGCCCGCGAGCTCTGGCTCATCGGGACGCCCGAGTGGTACGCCCCGAGCCTGCTCACCCAGGCCCGCCGGTACGCCGAGGGCGTGATGGTGCCGGTGCCCTTCGCGCTCGAGACGGCGCGGGGCGCGGCCTTCGACGAGCAGCTCCGGCGGCGCACCGAGGCCAGCGCCACCGCCTTCGACGCCCTCTTCGCCGACGTCATCGGCGCCTTCCAGGTGGCCCGCGACCGGGCCGTGAAGGAGAAGCTGGGCGCCGTCGAGGCCCTGACGCGCACCCGCTACGACCAGGGCCACACGGCGGGCCTGGACTTCGGCGAGCGCGACGCCGTCCAGGCCCTCTTCCTGATGGTGGTGGAGGAGGGGCGCTTCACCCCGATGCAGTAGGCGCGTCCGTCGGATCCACGTCGGCGCTCGCGGGCAGCTCCGGCGGGAGCGCGCGCTTGAAGCCGATCAGCGCCACGTCGAACAGCTCGTCCACGTGCTCGATCAGGTGGAAGCGGGTGGCGTCCCGCACCTCCTGGGGCACCTCGATCAGATCCTTCTCGTTGGCCTTCGGCAGCACCACGGTGTGGATGCCGGCCCGGTAGGCCGCCAGCAGCTTGTCCTTGATGCCCCCCACCGGCAGCACCTTGCCCCGCAGCGTCACCTCGCCGGTCATCGCGACGTCGGCGCGGATGGCCTTGCCCGAGAGCAGGCTGGCCAGGGCCAGGGTCACGGTGACGCCGGCCGACGGGCCGTCCTTGGGCACCGCCCCCGCCGGGAAGTGGATGTGGATGTCGTACTGCTCCAGCTCCGCCTCGCCGATGCCGAGCATCTCGGAGCGCGAGCGGGTGAAGGAGTGGGCCGCCTGCACGGACTCCTTCATCACCTCGCCGAGCTTGCCGGTGATCACCAGCTTGCCGTGGCCCTTCATCTTCAGGGCCTCGATGACCAGGATCTCGCCGCCGGAGGCCGTCCAGGCGAGGCCGTTGGCCGCGCCCACCGCGTCGGCGTCCACGCCCTCGTCGTGCACGAAGCGCTGGGGGCCGAGGTAGCGCGGCGCGGCCGCCGGCCCGATCTCCGGGGCGCTGGTGCCGCCCTCGACGCGCTCGCGGGCCACCTTCCGGCAGATCTTCGCCAGGGAGCGCTGCAGGTTGCGGACGCCCGCCTCCCGCGTCCAGTAGCGGATGACCTCCAGCACCCCCTCGTCGGTGAACGTGGGCGGCTCGTCGGCCAGCCCGTGCTCCTTGAGCGTCTTGGGGATGAGGTGGCGCCGGCCGATCTGCAGCTTCTCGTTCTCGGTGTAGCCCTCGATGGAGATGACCTCCAGGCGGTCGAGGAGCGGCCGCGGGATGTCGTGCAGGTAGTTGGCCGTGCAGACGAAGAGCACCTTCGACAGGTCGAAGGGCACGTTGAAGTAGTGGTCGGTGAAGCTGTTGTTCTGCTCGGGATCCAGCACCTCCAGCAGCGCCGAGGCCGGATCGCCGCGGTGGTCGGAGCCGATCTTGTCGATCTCGTCCAGCATCAGCAGCGGGTTCATGCAGCCGGCGCGGGTGAGGCCGTTGAGGATCTTGCCGGGCAGGGCGCCGACGTAGGTGCGGCGGTGGCCGCGGATCTCGGCCTCGTCGCGCACGCCGCCCACGGAGATGCGGAAGAAGCCGCGGCCGATGGCCTCGGCGATGGCCTGGCCCAGGCTCGTCTTGCCCACGCCCGGGGGGCCCGCGAAGCAGAGGATGGGGCCCTTGTGACCCGGGTTGAGCTTGCGGACGGCCAGGAACTCCAGGATGCGCTCCTTGACCTTCGACAGGCCGAAGTGGCCGGCGTCCAGCGTCTCGCGCACGCGCCCCAGATCGATGTGCTCCTCGTTCTCCTTGCCCCACGGCAGCGCGAAGAAGCGGTCGAGGTACGTCTTGATGACCTGGTACTCGCTGGAGCTCGGCTGGATGTGCCGCAGGCGCTCGATCTCGCGCTCGGCCTCGCGGGAGACGGCCTCGTCCAGCCCCAGGGCCTGGAGCTGCTCCGCGTAGCCGTCCGAGTCCTTCTGGCTGAGGTCCTCATCGCCGAGCTGCTTGCGGATGGTCCGCATCTGCTGGCGCAGGTAGTACTCGCGGCGCGACTCCTCGATGTCGCCCTTGGCCTTCTTCTCGACCTCCTGGGCCACCTTCACGCGGTCCAGCTCGGCCTTGAGCAGCTCGACGGCCGCCTCGACGCGGGCGTCGATGTCGACGGCCTCGATGATCTGCAGGCGCTCGGCGTACTCCAGCTCCAGCGAGCCCCCGATGAGGTCGGCGAAGCGGCCGGGATCGTCCACGTTCGTCTTGAGGATCTGCTGCAGCTCCTTGGGGTGGTCGCGCTCGGCGCCCAGCAGCCGCTCGTACAGGTTCAGGCACTTCTGCACCTGCACGTTGACCTTGAAGGCGTCCCCCGTCTGGGGCGAGACGTCCTCGATCTCGGCCTGGTGGTACGGCTGCTCCTGGGTCAGGGCCACCAGCCGGACGCGGTGCAGCCCCTGGATGGTGATGCGCTGGCAGTTGCCCGGCAGCTTCAGCCGATCGAGGACGCGGCCCACGACCGCCACCTCGCAGAGGGTCTCGAGCTGGGTGGGCCCCGTCGCCCCGGGCCGCCGGAAGCCCAGCACCACGAGGGCGTCGGGCTCGGCGTGCTCGGCGAGGAGCATCACGTTCTGCTCCGCCCCGACCTGGACGGTGCTCACTCGCTGGGGGAAGACGACGGTCGACTGCAGGGGCAGCAGGGGCAGGGTCGACCGGGCGGCGTCATCGCTCATCAGGTGCTCCGAAGCTCGAAGGGGAGGACGATACCATCGCCCGGGCGTCGGGCCCAATGCGCCCGCGCCCGGCCGCGCTCAAGCGTGCAGGCGAGCGTCGACGAGGTCGTCCCGGATGACCGTCGCCTCGTGACGGGCCAGCTCCGCGAGGCGCGCCCGGACGGCCTCCGCTGGCACCACCTCGGCGGCCAGGTCGAGGTAGAGGCGGTGGTGGCGGGCCTCGCTGGTCAGCAGATCGGCGTAGAGCGCCTGCAGGCGCCCCGGGGGCAGGGCCTCGGCCAGCCGCTGCATCCGCTCGCAGGAGCGCGCCTCGATGAGGGCGCAGCACAGCAGCGTGTCGACCAGCTTGTCCGGCTCCCCGGCGCGCACGGCCGCCATCAACCGCCCCGGGTAGGTGGACGGGCGCTGCCGCTCGAACGGCAGCGACCGCGCCGCGAGCTCGCCCAGCACCCGCTCGAAGTGCTCCAGCTCCTCGCGGGCCAGCGCCGAGAGGGGGGCCAGCAGCGGCGCCCGGTCGGGGTAGCGGAAGATGAGCGTCAGCGCCGTGGACGCCGCCTTCTTCTCCAGGTGCGCGTGATCCAGCAGGATCTCGTCGATCACCGCCGTCGCCCGGGGGCCCCAGTCGGCGGCCGTGCGGCGCTCCAGGTGCAGCATCTTCGCCCTCCCCTGATCCTCGCCGTGTGTAGCGGATCGCGGCCGGTTGTTCCAGCGTCGGGGCCGATGGTAATGGTGCCTGCATCAGCCATGCAGCAGTGCTCCGGGGGGATCGATGAAGCGTTGGGTCGAGGGCGCCGCGCTGATCGCGGCCATGTTCGCCTGTGATGATGGGGGCAGCGGCGGTGGGGCCGGCGGCGCGGGCGGCATGGCCGACGCCGCGGGCGGCGCCGGCGGGGGCGTCGTCATGGACATCGGGGTCGCCGACGCCAGCGACGTCGACGCCGGGGCCGGCGGCATGGGCGGCGCCGGGGGCATGATGCCCATGGAGAAGCCCATCGACGAGCGCTGCCCGGACGCCCAGGCCGGCACCTACCTGCTCGTGTTCTACCCGGACCGCGTCGACGCCTACCGGCAGCGCGAGTTCGGGGCGACGTTCTTCTGCGAGTTCCTGGACCTCGCGGGCAACGGCATCACCACGGCGACGGGCGTGGCCCAGCGCCTCGATGGCTCTTTCCTGGTGTCCGTGCCCGAGGAGGGCCGCGGCGCCGTCTACCAGTTCACCGCCAACGGCGAGTTCGACCGGCGCGTCGAGTCCAACGTGAACCTGGCCGGCATCGCGGGCATCTGGAACACCTTCGGCGACGACTTCGTGGTGTGGAGCGCCGCCAACCAGAACCTCTACAAGCTGAGCGAAGCCGGGCAGTTCCGCGGCCCGTGGGAGCCGCCCCAGTACCAGGGCGCCCGCGTCCCCGGCATCACGGACATGACGTTCCTGGACACGGACGCGGTGGTCATGACCTTCCGCGACCGCCCCGCCCAGCTCTTCATGTTCCCCGACGCCCCGTCGTTCCCGGCCAACCTGGTGGGCCCGGGCAACTCGACCATCGCGGTGCAGACGGACGAGGGCCCGAAGGTGCTGATGTCGGCCCAGATCGGCGGCGAGGGCAACGGCTTCGGCGTCGTCCTCTTCAAGCCCATCCGCGCGGGCCGCGCGGCCGCCATCGAGCAGGAGTCCGTGCTCATCCCCGCCAGCGAGATCGTCGACGGCATCGACCTGCTCTCCCTCAGCTCCGGCTTCCTCGTCCTCGACAGCAACCTGGCCGGCACCGCGAAGATCAGCGGCTACGACGCCATGGGCCTGCTGCGCGACGAGGTGCCCCTCATGCGCCCCGGCAACCCCATCGGCTTCGCCCGGGTGCCCATCTTCCCCGACTTCTGACCCCCGGGCGTGACGCGAGCGTCACCTCGGTGTCAAGCTGCCTTGGCAGCGGCCTGCCGCCCCCGGTCCCGGGGGCGCGTCCCCGCGGCGACGGGCCTCGTGCGCGCGGCGGTGCACGGCCCTTGCTAAGCGGTGTCGCGTCGCTCGAGGCGCGAAAGGGGGGTTCATGGGGAAGTCGTGGTGGTGCGTGCCCGTCCTGCTGGCCATGGTGGCCTGTGAAGCAGACAACGGCAGCCTCAAGGATGACGTCGACGCAGCCGGTCAGGGCGGCGCCGGTGGCCAGGGTGGCGCGGGCGGCATGGCCGGCGCCGGTGGCCAGGGTGGCGCCGGTGGCCAGGGCGGCGCGGGCGGCATGGCCGGCGCCGGCGCCGGTGGCCAGGGTGGCGCGGGCGGCATGGCCGGCGCCGGTGGCCAGGGTGGCGCCGGTGGCCAGGGTGGCGCCGGTGGCCAGGGTGGCGCGGGGGGCATGGCCGGCGCCGGTGGCGAAGCGGGGCGCGGGCGGCATGGCCGGCGCGGGCGGCGAAGCAGGCGCGGGCGGCATGGCCGGCGCCGGCGGCGGCGGCGGCAGCCCGGCCGACGCGGGCCTCGACGTCGACGCCGAGGCCCCGCCCCTGGATGCCGGCGTCGTGGACGCCGCTCCCCCGCCCGTCGACATGGCCCCGCCGCCCGTCGACGCCATGGTGGATGACCGCCTCTTCAGCTTCTTCGTGACCAGCCTCGAGGGCATGCGCGCCCTCTCGGGCAGCCAGGACGGCTTCGGCGGCCACCTCGGCGGCCTCGCCGGGGCCGACTTCATCTGCCAGCAGCTCGCCACCCGGGCCGGCGCCGGCCACAAGACGTGGCGCGCCTTCCTGAGCGTGACCAACGACGGCAACGGCAACCCGGTCAACGCCATCGACCGCATCGGCCAGGGCCCCTGGTACGACGCCAACGAGCGCCTCATCGCCGAGAACATCCAGGGCCTCATGGGCGAGCGCCCGGCCGGCGATCCGGCGGCCGTCAACGACCTGCCCGACGAGAACGGCCTGCCCCTGCGCATGCTCGGCGACAGCCACGACGTGCTGACCGGCTCCAATCGCCAGGGCCGCCTCAACAACGGCAACCCGGCCTCGACCTGCAACGACTGGACGTCGGCGGACGGCCGCATCGGCGGCAACCAGGTCATGTGCGGCCACTCCTGGCCCCGCGATCCCCGCAGCGGCCGCCAGTGGATCGCCGACCACACCATCCGCGGCTGCGCGCCCGGCGTGAACCTGATCCAGAACGGCCCCGGGGTGGGCGACTGCGTCGGCTGCGGCGGCGGCTGGGGCGCCATCTACTGCTTCGCGCTGCAGCCCTGACGCCCCTGGTTGCTCCCTCCGGCGCCTCCGGCGCATCATCCCTGCCATGACACGTCGCGGCTTCTACCTCCTGGGGCGGGTGCGCGGGGCGCCGGTGCGGCTGCACTGGAGCACGCTGCTGGTGGCCGTCTTCATCGGCATCACCTCCGGCGCCGGCCTCAGCCTCTTCACCCTCATCGCCTCGGTGATGACCCTCGGCCTCATCTTGATCCACGAGCTCGGCCACGCGGCCATGGTCTGGCGGTACCGCCACCACGTCGTCGGCATCGAGGTCTGGGGCTTCCACGGCGTCTGCTACTGGGAGGGCCACGCCTCGCGCTACGAGGACGCGGCCATCTCGTGGGGCGGCGTCCTCGCCCAGGGGGTGCTGCTGGTGGCCGTCGGCCTCTGGGCCGTCCTCACCGGGCCCGCGACGACGGAGTTCGGCTGGACGGCCCAGCAGGTCTTCATCCGCACCAACCTGTTCATGATCGCCCTGAATCTCCTGCCCTTTCCGCCGCTCGACGGTGCCCGGGCCTGGAAGATCCTGCCCATGCTCCGCGGCCGGTTCCGCCCCCGCGTCCGCCGGGCCCCGCCTCCGCCGAAGCTGCGCCTCGTCAAGCCCCCGCCCGTCCGCCTCGATGACGTGGACGACGAGCCCCTGAGCGAGGAGAGCCGGCGCATCGCCGACCGCGCCATCCAGGAGGCGCTGGAGCAGAGCCGCCGCAAGGGCCAGAACGGCAGCGGAAAGCCGACGCTGCACTGAGCGCCTTGCGCTCCGGCTGCAAATCGCTAGACTGCGCGGGCTTTACGAGCGGCGGACCCCCCGCCGCCCGTCGGCGTTCAGTGAGGGGAGCGGGACGGGGTCCCGTCCCGGAGGAGTCGTCTGTGTCTACGAAAGAAGAGGGCATCTCGGTCGAGGGTACCGTGATCGAGCCGCTGCCCAACGCCATGTTCAAGGTCGAGCTGGACAACGGGCACAAGGTGCTCGCCCACGTCTCCGGCAAGATGCGCAAGTTCTTCATCCGCATCCTTCCTGGCGACCGCGTCACCGTCGAGCTGTCGCCCTACGACCTCACCCGCGGCCGGATCACCTACCGCGAGCGCACCTGACCGCTTCCTGCCTCGATTCCCTTCGGCGCGCGCCCGGACCCTGCTAGAGTCTCGCGGCCAAAGGGAGGAACGCCATGAGCGAGAGCCAGTCCGCGTCCGGCAGCCAGATCGTGCGTTGCGGCCTGATCCAGTGCAGCAACCCCATCAACGACGAGTCGCGCCCGGTCGCCGAGATCCAGCAGGCCATGCTGGAGAAGCACCTGCCGTTCATCGATGAAGCCGGCCAGCGCGGGGTCCAGATCCTCTGCCTGCAGGAGATCTTCAACGGCCCCTACTTCTGCCCCGGCCAGGACAAGCGCTGGTACGACGCCGCCGAGCCCATCCCCGATGGGCCCACCACGCGGCTGATGCAGGAGTACGCCAAGAAGTACCAGATGGTCATCGTGGTCCCCCTCTACGAGGAGGCCATGCGGGGCGTCTACTACAACTCCGCCGCGGTCATCGACGCCGACGGGGAGTACCTGGGCAAGTACCGCAAGCAGCACATCCCGCAGACCAGCGGCTTCTGGGAGAAGTTCTTCTTCAAGCCCGGCGACGGCGGCTACCCGGTCTTCAAGACGCGCTACGCCACCATCGGCGTCTACATCTGCTACGACCGGCACTTCCCCGAGGGGGCCCGCTGCCTGGGCCTCAACGGCGCCGAGATCGTCTTCAACCCCAGCGCCACCGTGGCCGGCCTCTCCCAGTACCTCTGGAAGCTGGAGCAGCCCGCCCACGCCGTCGCCAACGGGTACTACGTCGGCGCCATCAACCGCGTCGGCACCGAGGCCCCCTGGAACATCGGCAAGTTCTACGGCACCAGCTACTTCGTGAACCCGCGCGGCCAGTTCCTGGCCGAGGGCACCGAGGACGGCGACGAGCTCATCGTCGCCGATCTGGACCTGTCGATGATCGACGAGACCCGCAAGGTCTGGCAGTTCTACCGCGATCGCCGGCCCGAGGCGTACGACGAGATCGTCGCGTACTGATCCCGCCCGCCGCAGGCCGACCTCCGCCCCCCCCTCGACACGCCCAGAAGCGCCACCGTGGCCGGGCTGCCCATCCCCACGGAGGTCCGGTCGCACGACCGGGCCCCCTGGTTCCGCCAGGGTGGTCGCCCTGGCATCCGGGGCTGCACGAGGTGAGGAGCCGGCCCGCCAGCAGGACTCACGGGCGCAGCTGATGGCGGTCCAGTCCCGGTCCCGTTCGTGTCTGGCCAGGGCCTTCTCAGCGGGTTGAAAGAAAAAGAATGAAAACATGATTACCTGCCGCCGCCTGGACGGAGGTACGTTCAACATGCGTGACCTGACTGGACAGGAGGTCGAGGATGCGCAGGGCAAGGGAACCCTTGGCGGTCAGGTCGTGGTGGCTCGGCTGGGCATGGATGGCGCTGCTGGGCGCCTGCGACGACCACGTGCCCAGGCAGGAGCCCGACGAGCTGGCCCCTACGGAGGCCTGCCCCCTTGGCGCCGCTGAGACCGTGGAAGAAGCCGAGGCGCGCACCGCCGAGCTGCTCCAGTGCCTGGGCCACGATCCGGAGCAGGTCGCCATCGAGTGCGATGTCACCACCGACTGGTTCTATCTTGACCGGGTAACCATCAGAGAAGATGGGTGGACGGTCGGCAGTGACACCATTGGGTGCCTCATTCGCGCCGGCGAGGAGGCAACGGTCTATTCGTTCGATGCCGGACGGCGCCGAATTCCGGAGAGCCCCTACCGTGGCGCAGAGATGTCAAGTTCCCCCGATGACGTACTCGACTCGCAGAATCCCGAGGCCCGGCGGTGCCGAAGTGCCATCGATCCGAACCTGGCAACCTACCTCCACAGCGACGACCTTGAGGAGGCCGCCCGCGCCTTGAGCCAGTTCATGCTGTGCGGCAGTCACCAGGAAGGGGAGTTCGACCACTATTGCTGGGGACCCATCAGAGACTCTAGCGAGTACCCCGACTTCGTCATCTTCGTCTGTCGAATTGACTCTCACCGTTACCGGGAGTCCCTTCTCTTCTTCGAGTTTGTTGGCCCGCCGCCGAGTTGAAGTGCACCGAGCGCACCGGGCGCACGCCAGTCCAGAATCAGTCAACTTGAGGAGTCATGGCAATGCCCTGAGGCAGCGCACCGTCCACCCACCGGCAACTCACAGTCACCGTCCGCCAGGATGAACAACAATGCATCGAACAAGATGGCAGCAAGCCCTCGCGGTCGGGATGCTGGCGCTCGCAGCCTGCGACGACCGACCAGCGACCGACCAACCCCCACTTCAAGCTACCCGGCAGGGCCTTACGGCCTGGGACGTCGATAGAACCCTCTCGCAAGCTGAGTCCCTTGCGGAGAGCCACTACGCTTCGCTTCTCGGGACACTTGACTCGGCCATCCAGGGTTGCTTGAGCGGCATGGGCGTGTCCGCCACGACGCTGTCGGTTTCATGCGAATCAACTCCAATCCAGAGCAACTACGCAACCCCCTATCCTCTCATCGACGGAGACCCCGTTGGTGGTGAGTGCTATTGGAAGTGCAAGATCGAGGTTCCGTCTCAGGGCATGACATACGACTCGATCTTGATTCTCAAGGAGTTGCTCGCTCCGTCGGAGGTATCAGGAGGATGTTGATGCACAACAATCTCGTCCTCAGCATCCTGGGTCTGCTGTCTCTGACCTCGCTAACAGGCTGCGACGACGTAGGCTTTGAGTTCGGCTGCCCCGAGGGGGGAAGCTGCACGGTCTCTCCGGCGGCCAAGGCGACCTGCGAGAACGAGCACGGTGCTGGCTGGACGGCATTGTGCAGTGGGCAGACGTTGGTGCATCCGTGTCCCTCGGGCGTAGATCCGACTTGCTGGCCCTGTACGGTCTGTCAGGCGCCCCGCTGTGTGCCCCCTCTGTGTGAAGAAGTCGGCAGCGACGCCGGCGCCGCCAACGCCGCTGCGGAAGCCCTGATGGCCTGCGCGCCTGATGGCGGTACCTGACGCAGCACCGTGACGGCCCTGGCCCGACCAGGGTGCGCCAGAGCGACGCCAATGCATTGAATTCAAATGCGAATTCGGGCAGCCTACCGGCCGGACCGCTGGAGCACGCCCATGACCTTCGACTTTCCCGCCGACGGTGAGGCCTTCACGAAGGCCTCGACCCTCGGCAACTTCATCAACGGCGCCGACCAGCCCGCCATCGGCGGGGGGCTCCTGCCCGTGGAGAACCCCCGCCACGGCCAGGTGATCGGCCAGGTGGCCGACTCCGACGCCCGGGACGTGGAGGCCGCCGTCGCCGCCGCCCGCGCCGCGTTCCCGGGCTGGCGGGACACGCCCCTGAAGGAGCGCGTCCAGGTGCTCTTCCGGCTCAAGAGCCTGCTGGAGCGCGAGCTCATGCCCCTCGCCCGCATCGTCGCCGACGAGAACGGCAAGACGGTGGCCGAGGGGGTGGCGAGCGTCCAGAAGGGCATCGAGTGCCTCGAGTTCGGCATCTCGGTGCCCAACATGGCCGCGGGCGGGCAGCTCGAGGTGAGCCGCGGGGTGAGCTGCCGGGTGCAGTACGAGCCTCTGGGGGTGGTGGCGGGCGTCGTGCCGTTCAACTTCCCCATCATGGTGCCCATGTGGATGCTCCCCCAGGCCCTCGTGGCGGGGAACACCTTCGTCATGAAGCCCTCGGAGCAGACGCCCTACGGCATGGCCCGGGTGGCGGAGCTCTTCGCCGAGGCGGGCCTGCCCGCCGGGGTGCTCAACCTGGTCAACGGGGGCCGCGCGGCCGTCGAGGCCCTCGTCGACCACCCCGACGTGAAGGCGTTCGGCTTCGTGGGCAGCACCCGCGTCGCGAAGCTGCTCTATGAGCGCAGCGCCGCCACCGGCCGCCGCGCGCTCTGCCTGGGCGGCGCCAAGAACCACCTGGTCGTCGTGCCCGACGCCGACGTGGCCCTGACCGCCCAGAACGTGATCGCCTCGGCCTTCGGCTGCGCCGGCCAGCGGTGCATGGCGGCCTCCGTGCTCATCGCCGTGGGCGACTGCGAGCACGTCATCGACGCCATCGTCGAGCAGGCGAAGGCCATCCGCCTGGGCGAGGACATGGGCTGCATCATCAACGCCGCCAGCGTCGAGCGCATCGAGGGCTATATCACCGACGCCGAGGCCCGCGGGGCCCGGGTCCGCGTGGATGGCCGGGGCGCCGGCCAGGGTCGCGCGGGCTACTGGGTCGGCCCGACGGTGCTCGATGACGTCACGGCCGACATGCCCGCCGGCTGCGAGGAGATCTTCGGCCCCGTCCTCTCCATCATCCGGGTGGCCACGGTGGACCAGGCCCTGGCCATCGAGAACGCCAACCCCTACGGCAACGCCGCCAGCATCTACACCACCAGCGGCGCCGTCGCCGAGTACTGCGTCCAGCGCTTCGAGGCGGGCATGGTGGCGGTGAACATCGGCGTGCCGGTGCCGCGCGAGCCCTTCCCCTTCGGCGGCTTCAACCGCTCGAAGTTCGGCCATGGCGACATCACCGGCTGGGATGGCTTCCGCTTCTGGACGCGGCCGCGCAAGGTCACCACGAAGTGGGCCCTGCAGGCCGATCAGACCTGGATGTCTTGAACATCATTGAGCTTTCAGAAAGGAGTCACCATGAAGCCCGGTGAGACCATGAGCGGCGACGAGATGGTTCGGCTCTGCAAGGAGCACTCGATGTGGACGTGGGCCAAGGGGGATGACGTCAACCCCCTGCCCGTCGTCCGCGCCGAGGGGATCTGGCTGTACGGCCCCAACGGCGAGCGCTGGATGGACTTCAACAGCCAGCTCATGAGCGTGAACATCGGCCACGGCCACCCCCGGGTGATCGACGCCATCAAGCGCCAGCTCGACACCCTCATCTACACCTACCCCGGCACGGCGACCCCCGTGCGGGCGCGGGTCTCGAAGAAGCTGGCCGACCTGCTGCCGGCCCACATCAACACCGTCTTCTTCACCCTGGGCGGGGCCGAGGCCAACGAGAACGCCATCAAGGCGGCGCGCCTCTACACCGGCCGCTTCAAGATCCTGAGCCGCTACCGCAGCTACCACGGCGGCACCAACGCCACCATGCAGCTCACCGGCGATCCGCGCCGCTGGCCCAGCGAGCCCGGCTCCCCCGGCTTCATCCGCGTGATGGACCCCAACCCGTACGACTACAGCTTCGGGGACTCGGACGCCGAGAAGGTGGCCAACAACCTGCGGTACCTCGAAGAGGTCATCATGTACGAGGGGCCGCAGAACATCGCGGCCATGTTCATCGAGACGGTCACCGGCACCAACGGCATCCTGCCGCCGCCGGCCGGCTACCTGCAGGGCCTCCGGGCGCTGCTCTCGAAGTACGGTATCCTGCTGGTCTGCGACGAGGTGATGGCGGGCTTCGGCCGGACCGGCAAGCTCTTCGCCTTCCAGCACGGCGACGCCCCCGGGGCGCCGTTCGCGCCCGACATCGTGACGATGGCCAAGGGGCTGACCAGCTCCTACGTGCCCCTCGGGTGCATGGCCGTCAGCGACGCCATCGCGAAGCACTTCAAGGAGAACGTCTTCTGGGGCGGCCTGACGTACAACTCGCACCCCATCGGCCTCGCCGCCGCCGAGGCCGCCATCGACGCCCTCATCGACGAGGGCATGGTGGAGAACGCCGCCCGCCTGCAGCCCGTGATGACGGCCCACATGGAGCGGATGAAGCAGAAGCACCCCTCCGTGAAGGCGTACCGCAACATCGGCCTGTTCGGGATGATGGACCTGCAGAAGGACGCGGCGGGCACCCCGGCCGCCCCCTACAACGGCGGCTCGCCGGCCATGGGGGCGCTCGGCAAGTTCTTCCGGGACAACGGGATGTTCACGTTCGTGCGCTGGGGCAGCTTCATGTGCAACCCGCCCCTCTGCATCACCGAGGACGAGCTGGCCCAGGCCTTCGACATCATCGATCGGGGCCTGGCCATCACCGACGCCGCCATGAGCTGACGGCGTCGGCGGCGGCGGGCCTCAGAGGACGCCGCTCTTGATGTCGTGCAGCAGCTCGGTGCCGGCGCGCACCCCGCTGCCGGCGGCCCCCTCCATGAAGCCCTGCCACTCGTAGAACGAGTCGGCGTGCTCCCCCACGAAGAGCAGGTTGTCCACCCGCCGGCCCTCGTTGTCGGCGATGGTCGTGAAGTAGCCGGGCTGGTTGTTGGTGTAGCTGCCGAGGGCCGTGGGCACCGTGGGCCAGTGCTGCAGGATGGCGCGGAAGTCACCCCGCGCGTCGCGCGAGGCCGCCGCCCGCATGCCCGGGATGACCTGGTCCATGCCGTTGAGCCAGTCGGAGACCTGCCGCTGCACCCGGTTGGTGCGCAGGGCCGCGCCGCGATCGCCGCCGGCGTAGTCGGTGATGACCCCCTGGGGGCCGCCGTCGTCGGGGTTCGTCTCCCAGGTGACCTGCACGTTCGGCAGGCCCCGGGCGTAGACGAGGCCGCTGCACCCGACGTCGCGCCAGACGCGCTGGTCGAAGCCGACCATCGTCTTGGCGTTGGTGCCGTAGTCGAGGTTGTCGATGGCGTAGCGCTTCCAGTCGGGCAGGCCCAGGCTGGCGTCCAGGTGCACGTTGCGCAGCGTCGAGAACGGCGTCGCCAGGACGACGACGTCGGCCTCGCGGTCCACCGTGCCGCCAGGCCCGTCGAACGTCATCCGGTAGCGGCCGTTGGCGGCGCGGGAGAGCGCCGTCAGCCACATGCCCCGCTCGATCTGCCCCTCCAGGGCCTCCGTGAGGCGCGCCGGGATCTGCTGGTTGCCCCCGCGGATGTGGTAGCGCTCATCGGAAAAGACGCCGAATTCCCGGAACTTGGAGCGCCGGTCGGCGTGGATGAAGTAGAGGAAGGACAGGCAGCTCTGCCGATCCAGCTCGGCGCCGTACTCGCCGACGTAGGCCGAGTCGAGGGCCGCCTTCAGGATGTCCCCCGCGCCCCGCGTCTCCAGGTACTCGGCCAGGCTGGTGTAGTCGAGGACGCGATCGCCGTCCGTGTGCACCTCGGCCGTGGGGCCGCCGCTCGTCGACTGCAGGTCGGCGCGCATCCGGGGCACGAAGGCGCGGTACTCCTCGACGATCTCGGCCTCGTCGCGCAGCGCGCCGTCGAGGTACCAGAAGGTCTCGCCCGGGCCCTTGGTGAGCACCTCGGTGTCCAGCTTGAAGGTCTGGATGTAGGCGCTCATGGTCCAGTGGGTCGTGTCGATGAGCTCGCCGCCCAGCTCCACCACCTGCCCCGGGAACTCCACGGCGCCGGGGAAGGCCCCGCCCAGGCTGTAGCAGCGCCCGCCGGTGCGCTCGGAGGCCTCGTAGATCCGGGCGCGCACGCCCCCGCCCTGGAGCTGCCACGCGCACGAGAGGCCCGCGAGGCCCGCGCCGATGATGGCGATCTCGGCGTCGGCGCGCGACGCCGGGCGACCCAGCGCGGTGCGCGGCAGCATGCCGGCCGCCGCCAGCGCGGCCGCGCCCTTGAGGAAGCCACGCCGGTTCAGGCCGCTGCGCTCCCGCGCCGCCATCCGCTCCAGCACCTCCTTCGCGGGCAGCTGGTGGACCTCGGCAAGTTCAGCGGCGCGCGCGACGCGCCGCAGGCGATGAAAACGGTCCGAACGGCTCATGCAAATCCCCTCCCCGACCCCCGACAAAACTAACGAGACCAACGCCCGCCGACAAGGCGAAGTGGCCGGGGTAGGGACAGGTAGGCGTCAACCCGCCGAAATCCGGGCGGTGACGGCGGCGCCGGCGGCCCGCGTGCCCAGCGTGCCGCCGAGATCGCGGGTGGCCTCCCCGGCCGCGAGGGCCTGGCGGACGGCCTCCTCGATGGCGGCCCCGGCGGCCTCCGCCCCCAGCCACTCGAGCATCTGGGCCCCCGTGAGGATCATGGCGAAGGGGTTGGCCACGTCCTGCCCGGCCAGCGGCGGGGCGCTGCCATGCACCGGCTCGAAGAGCCCGGCCTTGCCCGGGTGCACGTTCCCGCTCGGGGCCAGGCCGAGGCCCCCCACGAGCTGCGCCGCCAGATCGCTGAGCAGATCCCCGAACATGTTGCTGGTGACGATGACGTCGAAGTCCTCGGGGGCCCGCACCAGCTCCATGGCGGCCACGTCGGCGTAGAGGTGGCGCGACTCGATGTCGGGGTACTCGGCGCGCACCTCCTTGAAGACGCGCTGCCAGAGGCCATGGGCGTGGGTCAGCACGTTGGCCTTGTCGGCCATGCAGACCCGCTTCAGGCCCCGGCCGCGCGCGTGCTCGAAGGCGGCGCGGATGATGCGCTCCACCCCGCGCCGCGTGCTGATCATCTCGTTGATGGCGATCTCGTCGGGCGTGCCCTGCTTGAAGGTGCCGCCGACGCCGACATACAGCCCCTCCGTGTTCTCCCGGAAGATCACGAAGTCGAGGTCCTGGGCCGTCTTGCCCTTGAGCGGCGTGAGATCCGGGTGCAGCAGCTTCACCGGCCGCTGGTTGATGTAGAGGTCGAGGCGCATCCGCAGGCCCAGCAAGATGTCATGGGCGTGCCTCTGGCCGGGCACCCGCGGATCGCCGAGGGCCCCGAGGAAGATGGCGTCGTAGTGGTCGCGCAGATCCTCGAAGACGGGATCGGGCAGCGACACCCCCTCGCGCAGGTACTTCTCGGCGCCGAGGTCGAACCAGACGAAGTCGAGCTCGAGGCCGAAGGCGCGGGCGGCGGCCTCGAGGACGCCGACGGCGGCCGTCGCCACCTCCGTCCCGATGCCGTCGCCGGGGATGACCGCGATGCGCCAGGGGCGCTGGGTGGCAGGGTTCATGGGGCCTCCAGGGTGAAAACGGGTCATGATCGAGGGCCCACTTCCCCGGGTCAAGGTGGGGCGGGGTGGTAGCTTTCCCTCCACAGCGACACGGCCCCGCCCCGACGTCGCTACGGGGTCGTAACGGCGTCACCCGGCCGCCGACCGCGTCTCCGCGGCGTAGCGCCCCTCGGTCGCTGGCCCGCCAACTGCACAGGGATCGGGCGAACCGGAAGGAGGAGGCCCCATGGTGCCCCGCGACGATCTGAGGCAGCAGCTCACCGCCGAGCTCGACACATTGCTCAAGCGGCAGGACCGCCTGGACGCCCACCTGCAGAACCGCAGCCAGGACCTCCCCCAGGACTGGGATGATCGCGCGCTGGCCCAGGAGAACGACGAGGTGGTCGAGGCCCTGGACGAGCGGACCCGCCACCGCATCCACCAGCTCCGCCACGCCCTGGCCCGCATGGACGATCCCGACTGGGGCGTCTGCGAGGGGTGCGGGGACGCCATCCCCCCGAAACGCTTGATGATCCTGCCCGCCACCACCCACTGCGTCGGCTGCGCCGAGGCCGCCGAGCGCTGAGGCCTCAGGGGGCGCAGGTGCCCGGCACCGGGGGCTCGTAGACGAGGGACAACAGGCGCGACCAGCGGCCGGCGCGCTGCCCGGGGGCCACCCCCAGCGTGCGGTGCAGCCGCGAGCCCAGGAAGAACGCCAGCCGACGATCGCGGTCGGCCTGGTCGAGCGGCAGCCAGACGGCCACCCCCTGCATCCCCGCGTACTTCCCGGTGGCGTCGCGTCGGTAGACCTTGCCGAAGGCGCGGTCCACCACGGCCAGGTCGAGGGCGTAGCGCACGGCGCGGGCGGCGGCGTGCAGGGCCGCGTGGGGGCCCCCCAGGCCGGGCCGCTCCACCCCCTCGACGCGGGTGAGCCACGCGCCCAGGTCGCGGGTGCCGCCCAGGAAGCCGGGCGTGTCGGCCAGCACGGTGGCCAGGCCGAAGGACCGGTCGGGGGCCTGCTCGATGAGGGCGGCGGCGGCGTCGGCGAAGTCGGCCAGCGCCGGGAGCACCCGCAGCCGCAGCGCGCTGGTGTCGACCAGGGCGTAGGTGAAGCGCTCCGCGAGGTCCTGCTCGGCGGCGTCGCCGCGCTCCAGGGCCTCGAGCTGGATGGTCGCGGTGGTGTGGGCCACCCGGCAGGGGCCGTCCTGCTCGGGGCAGCCGTCGACGGGATCGGTGGGGGGCTGCCGCAGCCGCTTCAAGATGCCCTTGTAGGGCAGGCCCCGGTAGGGCTGCACCTGCTCGGAGCCGCCGATGTAGCGGGCCACGTCGGCCAGCTCGGCCAGGACCTCCAGGGACTGCATGAGGCAGGCGTCCGACAGCAGGACGTCGAAGGGGCGGCCCTGGAGCGGGCCGTCGACGACGCTCTCCAGGGCGCGCCGCAGGGCCGGCGTGTCCATGACGGTGCCGTCGGTCACGTCGTAGCCGAAGCCCCCCCACCGGCTGCGCAGGTCGAAGCGGCGGGCCTCCTCGGGCACGTCGGCCAGGCCGGGGCGCCAGCCGAGGCCGTGGCCCGCCAGCACCACCAGGTAGTGCTCGGCCGGGTACTCCGTCACGCCCCAGTGCAGGAAGCGCCGCAGCAGCTCCTCGGGGGGCCGGGACTCGTCCGCGAAGCCGCCCGCCTCCGCCAGCCCGGCGGGGAAGACGTGCAGGCGCCGCAGGCCCGTGGGCCCCAGGTCGTCACGCAGGACGACGACGTCCAGTTCCTCGGTGGAGGCGCCGGCGTCGCGGAGGGCCTGCAGGTTGGCGTCCATCGGCGCCACCAGATCCTCGGCGTCGCCTGCCATGAACATCAACAAAGTCCAGCGCTTGCGGCAGGTAGACCGGGGCAGGCGGGCGCGGAAGGCGGCGTAGTCCTCGCCGGGCTGCCAGGCCTCCGCCTCCCCCCAGGCCGCGGCGCAGCGGGGCAGCGCGGCCTGGGCCGGGGCGGCCAGGACGCCCGCCAGCAGGACCAGGCCCGCCAGCCGACCCATCACCCGACGAGGTCGGCCCGGCGCGACCGGGCGATGAGGCCCTCCACGATGCGGGCGAGGGGCAGGCCCTGGCTGGCGCCGTTGCGGGCGCCGATGCGCCAGAGGAACGGCACCGTGCCCTGCGACCACGTCCCCGGGCTGAAGCGATCCGCCGGGGTGATGGCCTTGATGCCGGGCGCGGGCGTCCACAGGAAGTCGGGGTGGGCCTGCTGGTGCCACTCGCCGCCGATGATCTGGCGGTTGGCGTCCAGCTCCAGATCGTAGACGTACTCGACGCGGCGCACGCGGTCGTTGTCGGCGCCGTCGACCGCCTGGTGCCGCGGGTTCGTCTCGGCGATGTAGGAGAGCTGCATGTGCACGCCCACGATGAAGCGGGCGTTGGGGCTGCGGTACGCCTTGAAGCGGTCCTCCCCCAGCTCGCTGATGGGCACGACGCAGCCGGCGGCCGGCCCCACCGCCCGGGTCACCGGGTGGAAGAGCTGGTAGTCGTAGGCCACGACGGGCTGGTTCCAGACCTCGTAGTCATAGGTGGCGTCGATGATGAAGCTGCGCTTCGCGACGCCGATCTGGTTGACCACGGCCAGGTGCCAGGTGCCCGGGTTCGTGTCGAAGCAGCGCTGCGACGTCACGCGGCCGTTGGCGTCCTCGGCGGGATCCTTGTCGTTGCACCGGCCGCCGATGAAGCGGCTGGAGGTGCGCGACCGCGCCCAGAGCTGGGAGGCCAGCGCCTTGATGTCGGCGGGGTGGAACGTGATGTTCGTCTTCTCGTCGGCGGCGAGCACCGTGACCGGGCGGGTGGGCCGGCCGAGCATGTACGACGCGGGGGCCCAGCCGTGGCAGATGCCCATCCACGTCTCGACCTCGCCGTTCTTCTCGAAGTAGTAGCGGCCCTGCTCCCACATGTACCGGGTGAGGCTGAAGCCCTGATCGCCCACGAGCAGGTCGTACTTCTCCGCCGGCGACAGGGCGTCGATGGCGGCCGCGTCGCCCGTCGCGGCGATGTCGGCGGCGGTGTGATCGAGGACGTAGTGGTGGCTCTCCTCCCAGTTCATGTTCTGGGGGAAGCGCGGATCGGCGTAGCGCTTGCCGAGCTGGCCCGTGCAGATGGCCCAGTAGTCGTCCGACCAGGGGTTCTCCGGCAGGCGGGCGGCCTGCAGGCCGGCGGCCTCCATGGCCTCGACGGTGCGGTGGGCCACGGTGTCGGCCAGGTTCTCGGCCCGGTCGTTGGCCTCGAAGGGGGCCCGGCCCGGCAGCACGTCCTCCAGGGCCACCACCACGCCATCCTCCACCGCGAAGATGGAGCGGCGCACGTCATCGCCCCCCGAGATGAACCGCTTGCGCTCGATGTCGAGGGCGCTGAACGCCGACTCGACGGGGGCGGGCTCGCCCGCCTCGTCCCACTTCTGCGGGCGCTGCTTCATGAACGCGAGCGGGTTGGCGGCGGCCGCCTGGAGCCGCTGCTGGATCTCTTCGATCGTCATCGGGGGACCTCCGGTGCTGCGCTGGGTGCCAGCAGAGTCCGCCACTCGGCCTGTGTCGTCAATGGTCGGACACACGCCGGTTGACGCGGGGGCGCCGTCGTGGTTCCGGTCAGGCGGGAGGTGCGCATGCGGCGATGGTGGTGGCTCGGGGCCTGCGTGGCCGTCCTGGGGTGCTCTGAAGATCCGGCAGGAAATCCGGGGACTTCCGATGTGGAGGTGGACGCCGCGGTCGTCGACGCGGCCGTCGTGGACGCCGCGCCGGCGGACGCCGCCCCGCCCGACGCGGCCGTGGTGGACGCGGCGCTGGCGGACGCGGCGCCCGTCGACGCGTCCCCGCCCCCGGATCCCTGCGCCGCCCCCTTCGACTTCCTGGCCCTCGCCACCCCCGACGGCGAGGGCTACGTCGTCGACGGGCTGACGGGGGACGTGGACGCCGCCCAGGGCCGCTGCGGCGGGACGGGGGCAGACGCCGCCTGGCGCTTCGTCGCCCCCCGCGCCGGCGCCTGGCTCTTCCTGGTGGACGACCCGTCGCCGGGCTACGACCCCGTGCTGCACGCGCGGTCGACGTGCGCCGATCCGGCCACCGAGCTGGCCTGCCACGACGACCTGCCCGGCGACGACCGCGCCCGGGTGCACCTGCGCCTGGCCGCCGGCGAGGCCACGTTCCTCTTCGTCGACGCCGCGAACCGGCGGGGCGGGTTCTACCGCCTGGTGGCGCGGACGGTGCCGGCCCTGGCCACCGGAGACGCCTGTGATCCCGAGGGGTTGCGCGACGCCTGCCCGCCTGGCGAGGGCTGCTCGGCGGTGGACGCCCGCTGCGCCGAGGACGCCGCGCCCCAGGTCGACGCCGCCCGGGTATCGCCCCTGGCCGACGGCACGGTGGCCCTCACCATCGACGGCCAGGACGGCGGCCGCGACACGACGACGGCGGCGCTGCAGCTCTACGCCGGCGGCCGCCGCGTCGTCTTCGATCCGGCCCGCGGCACCGACACCTGGCTGCTGCGGCCCGCCACCCCGGTGTTCGGGGCGGACCGCTTCACGTTCCGGTTCCGCGGCACGCTGGTCACCCCCCTGCCCGAGGCCGACCACGCCCGCGTCCAGCTCCGCGACGCCGCCGGCAACCGCAGCCCGTGGGCGCTGGTGCCCCTCACCCCCGGCGACGTGCTGGCCCCGGGCGCGCGCTGCGACGCCGCCTTCGCGGCCTGCGCGCCCGGGACGATCTGCCGCCTCGCCGGCAAGGTGCGCCGGTGCCAGTGGCCGGCGGGGCCCACCCTCGTCCGGGCTGAGGTGCGTCAGACGGCCGAGGTGGCCGGCGTGCGCGTGCAGGCCGTCGACGGCACCGCCGCCGTGCGCCGGGTGGAGGTCGCCGTGGGCGAGGACGTCCTGGAGGCCGCCCTCACCGGGGTGGCGCTGGTGGCGGGCGTGCGCGCGGGCCAGGCGAGCTGGCGGGGCGCCGAGGTGGCCGCGCCCGAGGCCGACGTGACCGTCATCGACGCGGCCGGCCGGCGCAGCGCGCCCCTGCGCGTGGCCGTCGCCCCCGGCCCCGAGCGCGCCGAGGGCGAGGGCTGCGATCCGGCCCGCGGCCTCGACACCTGCGCCGCCGGGCTCACGTGCACGGGCGCCTGCGTGCCGCTGGCGGTGGAGTGCCCCGCCGACTGGCCGGCCCCCCGCGCGCTGGCCGACTGCGGCGCCGATCCGGCGTGGGCCTGCGCCGACGACAGCACCGACGCCGCCGATCGTGCCCGCGGGAGCTGTGGCGGCGGCGCCGGGCAGGTGATCTACCGCTTCGTGCCGCCGGTGGACGGCCGCTACCACTTCGCGGTCTGGTCCGGGGCCACGGGCGCCGATCCCGTGCTCAGCGTCCGCACCCACTGCGGCTTCCCGGGGACGACGCAGCCCGAGCTGGAGTTGGGCTGCAACGACGACGGCGCGGGGGTGGAGAGCCGCCTGCGCCTGGATCTGGCGGGGGGCGTGCCCGTCTTCGTCGTCGTGGATGGCTACCGCGGCAGCGGGGACGGGTGGCGCGGCCCCTACACCCTGCAGGTCCGGCGCGTCGGCGGGGACTGAGCGGGCGGCGCTACAGCCCGGCCACGTGGTCGATGATGAGCTCCAGCTCGGCGTCGGAGATGACGTCGGCCCCGAAGGCGGGCATGTAGAGGCGCCGCAGCGGGTAGTTGCGGCCCCCCTCCCCGCCGCGGACGTGGCGGCGGATGCTGCTGGCGGTGCGCCCGACCATCGTCACGCCCACCACGCCGCCCCGGCCGTCGCGGCCGTGGCAGTTGGCGCAGTAGTCGAGGTAGAGCCCCGTGCCCGTGGCCGGCTGGTTGAAGTCGTCCAGCCAGTCGAAGATGGCCGTCAGCTCCTCATCGCTCACCTGGTCGGGGCCATAGGCCAGCATCGTCGCCGGCAGCTCGCCGGGCATGTCGCGGCCGTTGCGCACCACCCACTCGGCGTAGTCGCGCACCGGGTGACGCAGCTCGTAGCCCAGGTCCGTGCCCGCCCCGTTCGCGCCGTGGCAGGCCGCGCAGAGCAGCCGCCACGCCACCGGCGGCCCGCCCACTTCGGCGTCGGGGGCCGCCGCGTCCGGCAGGTCCGCGGCGTCCGGCTGCGCCGCCGCGTCCAGCTCCGCGTCCACCATCGGGGCCGCGTCCACCGCCCCATCCACCGCGACGGCCGCGTCCTCGGCCGAGGAGCCGCCGCCATCGTCACACCCCGCCAGCAGGGCCACGATCAGCCCCAGCGCCACACCTCTCACCATCACCGCTTCGCTCCGCCGGCCGCGCCGGCTGCCTGATCCGCTGCGAGCGATCGCCGCGTACGGCGGCCGCGCCAGTCGCTCCACTGGCCCCCATCGGCCCCGACCCCCGCCCGCAAGCGCGGGGCGCCGGGCGTCACGCAGGCGTCCGGCGCCGGGACACGGCGGGCGCCATCATAGCCCTGACCGGGGGTGTCGTTCCCGCTCTGGAGGATGTCTTCGAACCCGTTGATGCAAAAGGAGAAAGCGGCGCTGGCGCCGCGCTCCTTCGGCCACGCCTGCCCGATCCAGGCCGTCGCCCCCGGCGGCACCGGCGCGTCGTCCGGCACCGGCCGGCCGGCCTGGTCGAAGACGACGACGCGGAAGGTGTAGCCGCTGGCGAAGACGACGGCGCCGCCCGGGGCCGGGGTGCGGGTGCCCATGGTCGGCCGCAGGAGCGACGTCGACAGGGGCGGCGTCAGCGTCGCCTGCCCGGCCAGCTCCGCCAGGCGGCCCGCCCGGCCGTACCGCTCGATGAAGCGATCCTGGGCCCAGAGCAGCGTGCGCAGCTCGGCCACCGCCTGCCGCTCCGTCGCCTTCTGGCCGGCGATCACGACGTTGGGGGCGGCGAGGCGCAGCGTGAAGAAGGACAGGACGCCGAGGCCCGCGACCCCGCCGAGGACGTAGAGGAGGGTGCGCACGTCAGTTGGTCGGGGCGCCGATCTTCTGCAGCTCCTCGAAGCCCGGCAGCGTGGAGAGGTCGGGCACGACCACGATCTCGATGCGGCGGTTGCGGGCGCGGCCCTCGTCCGTCTCGTTCGTCTCCGCCGGCTTGAACTCGCCGAAGCTGGCCGCCGAAACGCGGGTCGTTGGCATGCCGGCCTCGATCATCGTCTTGATCACGGTGATGGCGCGGGCCGACGCCAGCTCCCAGTTGGAGGGGAAGCGCGCCGTCTTGATGGGCACGTTGTCGGTGTGGCCCTCGACCTGGAAGCGGCGGTCGGGGATGCCCACCAGCAGGCCCGTCACCTCGGTGATGGCCTCCTTGCCCTCGTCGGAGAGGTCGGCCTTGCCGGAGTCGAAGAGGACGTCGGTGGCCAGCTCGACCACCATGCGGCCGTCCACGATCTTCACGCGCAGGCGGCCGGCGTCCACGAGGGCCTGGAAGCGGCCCAGCAGGCTCTTGAACTCGGCCACCCGGGCGTCGGCGGCGCGCTTGCGCTTCTCGAGCTCGGCGAGGGCCTCCTGCAGCTCGGCCAGGGAGCCCTCGAGCTGGGACTGATCCTTGAGGAGGTTGGCCTTCTCGTCGGTGAGGGCCTGGATGCGCAGCTCCAGGGCCTCCACCTCGCGGCGGAGCTGCTCGGCCTTGGCCTGCTCCTCCGACAGCGCGAGATCGAGGCGGGCCCGGTCGGCGTCGCACTCGCCCTTGAGGGCGTCATAGGTGCTCTGGCGCACGCAGCCGGTGGCCAGCACGAGGAGGAGGGACGGGAGCAAGAGGCGCATGGCGCTCTCCTTTCATGGGCTCGTCAGGGCCACGACCACAGGGCCCGGGTGAGGAGGCCGGCCGCCACGCTGGCCGCGTTCGCCGCCAGCGACCAGGCCACCGACCGGGGCACCCTGAGGGCGGCAAGGTAGATCGCTTCGCCGCCCACGGCCACCGCTTCGGCGATGGAGACGTAGCCGGCGTAGCTGCCCGTCCAGACGCGGGGCAGGGCCAGGAAGATGAGCGGGTGCGTCAGGGCGCTGGCGCCGAAGGCCCACAGGAGGCGGTGCCGGCGGCCCCGCAGCGCCCGCGCGTAGACGGGCACCTCGACGGCCTGGGTGAGCAGGAACGCCGCGAGCCAGGCGGTGATCACTCGCCCACGGGCGCCAGGTAGGTGCCGCGGTCGCTGACGTAGACGGCCTGGGTGGACCCGCCGACGACCACGCGCCGGACGTCGGCCGCCCAGCCGAAGGCCTCGCCCGTGGTGGGGTCGATCTGGAAGAGGGCGTCGTGGTCGCGCCAGCCGAGCAGGTGGCCCGCGTCGATGGGGGCCAGGCTGTCCACGTCGACGGCGAAGGCCGTCTGGGGCGGCCCCGGGGGGATGGGCGCGCGGAAATAGCCTTCGGATCCGAGCACATACAGGGCCCGGGAGCCGGGCTCCTCTACGCGCCCGGCGCGAGGGGCGCCCGCGACGAGGGGCGTGGGCTCAAGGGCCCGGCTGGGCCCGGCGAGGTACCAGAGGGTCCGCGTCGCTGCCTGCCAGGCGGTCGCGCCCGTCCGCACGGCGGTGAGCTGAGACAGGCCCTCAACCCCGAGCGGCCGGGCCGGGCCGACGGTGGGGACGTCGTACGCGATCCCATCGGCCAGGGCGACGGCGCCATCGCCGTCCACGACGAAGCGCACGACGTCGCCGGGAAGCACCGACTCGCCCTCCCCGAACAGGTCGCCGCGCCAGAGGCCGTGGTCGGGCTGGACGGCGAACAGCCGGCCACCGCTGATGACCACGCTGTCGCCATCGGCGGCATCGACCAGGCGATACTCCTGGTCTCGAAACGACGACACGACCCGACGCAGCGCCGGTCCTCCGTCGTCGGCCCGGAAGAAGACCAGCACCTCCCCCTGGAAGCGTGGCCTGGGGGTGGGCAGGACGTCGCGGGCCATGATCGAGGCGCCCTCATTGGGCCCCCACCGGGTGAGTTCGCCCGCGGGACCCAGCCAGAAGAGGCCGCCGCGAGCAGGGAGGGTGGACAGGAAGGCGTCGCTGGCCGGGAAGCCGGGCGCAAGGGGCCGGGCGGCCTCCAGAGGACCACCGTAGATGGCGAAGGCATCGCCATCGCGCTGAGCCCATGCAACCTCCCCGGCAAGCAAGTCGGTCACGAGCAGCCAGGGCACGCCCTCGGCGAGCACCTCGGAGGCGGCCCCCGGCCGGCCGCGGACCAGGCGGGACAACGCCTCCCGGGTGGCCACCATGCCCAGGGCCTCGCCGTCCGGTCGCCAGCGGACCCACGGCTGGGCCTCTTGGAACAGCGGCCGGCGAAGGGCATTGGCCAGGTCGATGGTGTCGATGTCGCCGGCGAGGCCGGGCTCGGTGCGGCGGCGGATGGCCACCTGACCGCCGTCGGGGCTGAAGCCCAGGAAGATCTCCAGGCCCTCGGCCAGCAAGACCCGAGGCGCGACGACGTCGGTGGGGCTGCCCAGCAAGGCATCACCCTCCGACCAGACCACGTAGCCGCCATCGGCGCGGAACTGCAGGGTGTTGCCGGCCTCGGCCCCCAGCCGCACGCCTCGGTAGAGGAGGACGGGGGGCACCTCCACGGGTTCGGCACCGACCTCGATCTCGATCTCGATGGTCTCGTGATCCGGCGCGCGGAAGGTGAGGGTGTGCGGACCTGGCGGCAGATCGAGCTGGTAGGCGCCCTGAACGGCCTCGACCACTGCTTCCTCGGCCGACACGACGACCTGGAGCCGTGCGTCGGCGGCTCGGGCCTCCCCCGAGACCAGCGTTGTCCCGGCTGGGGCTGCGTCGGCGGCCGCGTCGGTGAGAGCCGCCCCGTCCGCGACGGCGTCCCTCACCGCGCCGGCGTCGGGGATCGATGCATCGGCAGCGCGTGCATCGAGGACCGGAGGGCCCTCGTCGAGGGGCATCCCCCGATCTCGAGGTGACGCGTCCAGGCCCCCCGCGTCTTGCAGGGCGGCATCACCACCCGTGTCGGTGGCCACCTCCACATCGATCGTGCCGTCTTCACCCTCGGCCCGCGCCCGGGTCGAGTCCTCGCAGGCCCACGAGAGGCCCACGACCAGCATCCAGCCCAGTGCGCGCTTTCCCATGCCGTCAAGATACCAGTGGAGTCCCCGGGCGGGCTATTCTGGCGCGATGCGCGCTCTCGCCCTCTTGCTGCTGGCCGGCTGCAGCTTCGACGACTATCGGGCTGGCGAGCTGTGCCCGGAGGCCGGGAGCTGTGGGCCGGGCCTGGCGTGCGTGCGTGGGCTGTGCGCCGTGCCCACCGAGGATCGCGGCCTCCCGCCGCCGGGCGCGGACGGCGCCCGGGACGCCGCGCCCCCGGTCGCGGACGCCCGCCCGCCGCTCGATGCCTACATCCCTCTGGATTCGTTCATGAATTCCCCCCGGGACGCGGCCCCGCCGCCGGTGGACCAGGCCAGGCCGCCGCCGCCGGTGGACCAGTTCGTGCCCCCGCCGCCCCTGCCCGCCGATCCGCAGCAGGGCCTGCCGGGCTGCCGGGGCGACGCCTGGTGCGTCTACGCCGATGGCGACGCCACCATCCTGGAGTCGAGCCCCGACGAGAACCTGGACTGGCTGCTCGGCGTCTCGAACGGCTGGGACGGCGTGCCCGACGGCGACGGCCTCGTCCGCTTCCACCTCGGCCCGCTGGCGGGCCGCGACGTCTACGCCCTCGGCCTCTACCTGGACACCTCCTACGCCGACAACAGCAACCGCGAGGGGCGCCAGTCTCACCTGGAGGTGGAGCGCATCGACCCGAGCTGGGATCAGCGCACCGTGACGTGGCGCACCCGGCTCGAGCGGGTGGCCGGCCCCATCCCCGTGTCGTCCCCCCGGTCGGCGCCTGCGGCCCCCGTGCGCTGGGAGCTGCTGGCGCTGCTGCTGTCACCGGGCGAGGTGAGCGCGCGGCTGCCAGCCGAGGTCGCCTTCCGCATCCGCGAGGAGGGCAACGGCCGCTACCTCTTCGTCAGCCGCGAGGAGGCGGCCGAGCGCCGCGAGCGGCTGCCGCCCCGGCTCGAGATCTTGCTGGTGCCATGATCAAGCGGGTGCTCCTCGCGCTGCTGGTCGTGGCGTCCCCGGCCGCGGCCGAGCGCGTCATCGTCGTCAGCCCCATCGCCAGCGGGGAGGGCATGGTGGCCCTCGGCGCCGAGCTGGCCCTGGCGCTGGATCGGGCCCTGCCCCGCAGCCCCTACACCCGCGTCGGCGAGCAGGCCGCCACCGCGAGCGAGCTGGCCACGGCCCTCGGCTGCCTGGAGCCCGACAGCCGGTGCATGCAGCAGGCGGCCCGGGCGGCCGGCGCCTCCCTGGCCCTCGTGGCGCGGCTCACCCGCGCCGGCGCGGTCATCGGCGCCACCCTGGAGCGGGTGCCGGCCAGCCCGCGCCGCCCCGCGTTCGTGGTGCGCCGCCGCATCGACCTGGGCCAGGCCCGCCTGGACGACCAGCTCCTCGGCAAGCTGGCCCGCATCCTCACGGCCGACCTGCTGGCCGACGCCCCCACCCGGCCGGCCGCCATCGTGGCGGCGGGCGCGGGGGACGTGCAGATCGACGGGCAGCGGCACGTGGTCGACGACCCGCTGGAGCTCGCGCCCGGCCGCTACACGGTGCGCCTCGCCGGGGGCGACCCCTTCGAGGTCGACCTGCTGCCGGGCGAGCTGGCCGTGCTCAAGCCCACGACCGCGCCCGAGACCCCCACGCGGGGGCGGCGCATCGCGGCCTGGATGGCAGCGGGCGTGAGCGGGGCCTCCCTGCTCGGGGCGGGCATCATGGGCGCGCGCCTGGCCGGGACCCAGAGCGACTACGAGCGCGCGGGGTCGGGATCCGCGCTGCGGGAGTTCGCCGCCCGGGGCGAGGGCGAGGCGCTCTCCGCCAACATCTTCCTGGGGGTCGGCCTGGCCGCCGCCATCACCAGCGTCGTGCTCTTCTGGGAGTAGCCATGTCCGCCCTGCTCGTGGCCCTGCTGGCCTTCGATCCCGCCTCGGCGCTGCAGCTCCTGGCCAGCGGCCAGGACGCCTCCGCGCTGCTGGCGTCCGTCGGGGATCTGCCCCTGGCCGACGTGGAGGCCGCGCGGTCGGCCGGCCTGCCCGCCGCCATCGGGCGCCTCGTGGCCGATCCGCAGGCCCCCGTCGCCTGGCGGCTGCTCGGCGCGCGGGCGCTGGGTCGGCTGGGCACGGACGCGGCCGACGGCCTCGGCCCCCTGGCGGCGGCGCCGGTCGACACCCCGGAGGGGGCGGCCCTGGCGCGGGAGGCGGCGCTGGCCCTGGCGCAGCTCGGCCGGGCGGATCTGCTGGGGCCGGCGCTGGCGTCGGCGGATCCCGAGGTCCGGCGCCACGCGGCGGCCTCCGGGGCGGATCCGGCGCGGCTCTGCGCCCTGCTCGGTGATCCATGGCCCCTGGTGCGGGTGGCGGCGGCGCGCGGCCTGGGGCGCGCCCCGGCAGCGGCGGCCTGCCTGGCTCGCGGCCTGGAAGATCCCGACGTGCGGGTGCAGGTGGCGGCGGCGCGGGCGGCCATCGAGGCCCGCCCCCCGGCGCTGCGGGCTCCGCTGCGCCAGCTCGCCGGCAGGGGCGGCCGCGCCGGTGGAGGCCCGCGCCGGGCCTTCGCCGCCCTCGCGGCGCTCGGCGATCTGGAGCTGGCGGAGCGCGCCTCGCCGCCCACCTGGCCCAGGGGGCATCGAGCCCCTGGCGCTGGCGGCCGTCCGGGCGCTGGCCGTCGCCGCCCGGCCCGCCGATGGCGAGCGCCTGGCGGCCGCCCTCGGCTCGGCCGCCCCCGCCGTGCGGCTGGCCGCCATCGCCGCGCTGGCCGCCCGGCATGACGAGGCCTCCCGGGCGGCGCTCTCCGCCCACCGCGCCGGGGCCGATCCCCGCGAGCAGGCGGCCATCGACGCCGCCCTCGCCCGCGTCGGCGAGGCCCCCGAGGCCGCCGATCCCGCCCTCGCGGATCCCGAGTAGCCCGCCGCCGGCGCGCCGGCCCTCGTTAAATACGCACTGTTTTCGTCGGGTTTTGCGATTTTTGTCGCGAGGCATTGCAACGCCTGCGGCCTCCGCCGCATGATTTACGCATAACCTGATCGATTAGGTGCTGGTTATGAGGACCGAAGAGCTGGAGCACGCCGACACCCGCCGCATCCTGGAGTGGTCGTTCCAGACGTTCGCCCCCGACCGGATCGCGCTGTCGAGCGCCTTCGGGCCGAGCGGGGTGGTGCTCATGCACCTCGCCAGCCAGGTCAGCCCCGGGGTGCGGGTCTTCTTCGTGGACACCGGCTTCCACTTCATCGAGACGCTGGCCATGGTCGATCGCCTGCAGGCGGCCATGGACGTCCGCATCGACGTGGTGCGGCCGGCCATCTCGGTGGAGGATCAGGCGGAGCGGTTCGGCGAGGCGCTCTACCGGTCCGATCCCGACCGCTGCTGCGCCCTGCGCAAGGTGGCCCCGACCCAGCGGGTGCTGCGCGGGCTGGACGCCTGGATCAGCGCCCTGCGGCGCGACCAGGGCCCGAGCCGCGCCCACACCCCCGTCTACGAGGGCAAGGCCGTGGACGGCCGGCCGGTGGCGAAGATCAACCCGCTCGTGCGGTGGACCAACGCCGACGTCTGGGGGCACATCTTCGATCACGGGCTGCCCTACAACCCGCTGCACGACGAGGACTACCCGTCGGTGGGCTGCGCCCCCTGCACCCAGCGCGTGGTGCCGGGCGGCGATGAGCGCGCCGGGCGCTGGGCGGGGTCGGGCAAGACGGAGTGCGGCCTGCACACCCTCATCTGAGGCGGGTCAGGGCTCGGCGAGCAGCTTCTCGCGCAGCGCCAGCATCTCGGCGCGCTCCTCGTCGCTGAGCTCGGGGTAGCGCAGGCCGAGGCCCATCAATGTGCGGCGCACGATGTCGGCGACCGCGAACCGCATGTACCCCTTGTTGTCGGCCGGGATGGCGTACCACGGCGCCCAGGGCGTCGAGGTGGCCCGCAGGGCGTCCTCGTAGGCGGCCATGTAGGCGTCCCAGTGGCCGCGCTCGCGCACGTCGCCGGCCTCGAACTTCCACTGCCGGGCCGGGTCGTCGATGCGGGCCAGGAAGCGGCGGCGCTGCTCGTCCCGGGAGACGTTGAGCCAGAACTTGAGGATGACCGTGCCGTTGCGGGCCAGGTGGCGCTCGTGATCGGCGATGGACTCCAGGCGCTCGCGCCACAGCTCCTCCCCGTCCGACCGGTGGGGCAGGCGCTGGTGGTCGAGGATGCCGGGGTGCACCCGGACGACGAGGACCTCCTCGTAGTAGCTGCGGTTGAAGATGCCGATGCGGCCGCGCTCGGGCAGGCTGCGGGCCGTGCGCCAGAGGAAGTCGTGGTCGATCTCCTCCGATGACGGCCGCTTGAACGAGAAGACCTGGCAGCCGGCGGGATCGAGGCCCGAGAGCACGGCGCGGATGGTGCCGTCCTTGCCGGCGGCGTCCATGGCCTGGAACACCAGCAGCACGGCGTGGTGGTCGCTGGCGTAGAGGACGCGCTGCAGGGTGCGCAGGTCGGAGACCGTCGACGCCAGGCGCTTCTCCCAGTGCTTGCGGCCGCGCTTCTCGGGCGGGCGCGTGGGGGCCTGGGCGAGCTGGAAGCTGCCGTCGAGGGGGACGAGGTGCGGGTGGTCGTCGGCGCGATACATGCCGGCAGGATAGCCGCGCCGGCGGCCCCGCACCACCCACCCGGGGCCGCTCGGTGCGGATCGTGTCGGGGCATGTAGGCAGCTTTCTACTCTTCGGCTATGATGGACCGAACAGACCGGGAGGGCCGGCGTGGGCGACGGGCAGACAGAGCGTTTGGAGGCGGCCGAGGCGGAAGTCTCGCGCCTGCGCGCGCTCCTGGCCCACCGCGCCCGCGTGCGCGATGAGGTGCTGGAGGGGGCCCTCACGGGGTGGTGGGGCTGGCAGGTCGGCGACGATCGGGCCGGCTACCTGAGCCCCGCCTTCAAGGCCCGCCTGGGCTACGCCGACGATGAGCTGCCCTCCTCCGTGGAGGGCCTCGAGCGCGTGCACCCGCCAGGCACCACCGAGCGCCTGCGGGCGGCCTTCGCGGCCCACGCCGCCACCGGCGTCCCGTTCGACATCACCCTCCCCTTCTATCACCGGGATGGCTCCGTCCTCTGGGTGCAGTGTCGCGGTCGCATCATCGACTGGCACGCCGACGGCCAGCCCAAGCGCATCGTGGGGGGCTACGTCGATCTGACGCGGTTCCTGCGCTCCGAGGAGGAGGCCCGCAGCCACCTGGCCCAGCAGGCCGACCAGCTCGTGCGCGTCAACGAGGAGCTGGCGACGCGCGCGGCCCAGCTCGAGCGCTCGAACGCCGCCCTGGAGGACTTCGCCTACGCCGCCTCCCACGATCTGCAGGCCCCCCTGCGGGCGGTGGCCAACTTCGCGGCCTGGATCGCGGAGGAGCTGCCCCCTGAGGCGGCGGAGGTGCACGGCCACGTCGATCGCCTGCTGGACCGGGTGGATCGGCTGCGCCTCCTGCACCGCGATCTGCTGGCCTACGCGCGCGCCGGGCAGGCCGTGGCCGAGGTGGTCGAGGTGAAGCTGGCCGCCGTGGTGGCGAACGCCTGGCGCCATGACGCGGCGGCCAGCCTCGTCATCGAGCGGCTCCCCGATCGGCCCCTGCGTCTGGCGGCGGCCCCGCTGCTGGCCGTCCTGCGGGCCCTCATGGACAACGCCGTGCAGCACCACGGGGAAGGCCGGGCCACGGTGACGGTGCGGGCGGTCGCCCAGCCGGGCCGCGTCGTGCTCACGGTGGCCGACGACGGGCCCGGCGTGGAGCCGCGCTACCACGAGCGCATCTTCGGCGTCCTGGAGACGCTGCGCAGCCGCGACGCCGGGGCCGGCTCGGGCATGGGGCTGCCCATCGCCCGCAAGTACGCCGAGGCGGCGGGCGGGCAGATCGCCGTCCTGCCCCAGGGCCCGCCCGGGGCGGCGTTCCAGGTCACCTGGCCCGCCGAGGTCGGCCCATGAGCGCGGACGTCCGGCGGCTGGCGGCCCTGGAGGCCGAGGCGATCGTGCTGCGGGCCGAGCTGGCCGAGCTCGACCGGGTGGTGGACACCGTGACGCGGTGCACGCTCTCCGGGTGGTGGACGTGGTACCCCCGCGAGGATCGCGTCGAGATCTCCGACAGCCTGCGCGCCCTGCTCGGCCACTCCCCCGAGACACTGCCCGATGACACCGCGGCATGGCAGGCGGCCCTGACGCCCATCGGCGCGGACTGGTCGGCCATCGAGGCGCACCTGCTCGCCGGGGGAGCCTTCGATCTGATGCTCCAGTGCCTCCGCGCGGACGGCGAGCCCATCTATCTGTCGTGCCGCGGCCACGTCCTGGAGCATGGACCGGACGGGCTGCCCAGCCTCGTGGTGGGCGCCCACACCGATCTGACGGTGGCCGTGGAGGCCGCGCTGGCCCCACGGGCGCGGCTGGAGGAGCAGACCCGCGAGCTCCAGCGGCTCAACCAGGAGCTGGAGGGCCGCAACCTCGCGCTCGACCGCGCGAAGTCGGCCCTGGAGGACTTCGCCTACGCCGCCTCCCACGATCTGCAGGCGCCGCTGCGGGCCATCGCCCACTTCGCCATCTGGATCGAGGAGGATCTGCCGGCGGACGCCACCCCGACGGTGCGCGAGCACGTCGTGCGCCTGCGCGATCGGGTCGACCGGATGACGCGCCTGCAGGAGAACCTGCTGACCTACGCGCACATCACGCGGCGGGAGCCGGAGCGGGTGGTGGTGGATCTGGTGGCGCTGGTGGCCGACGTCTGGACGCTGGTGAGCGCGCCGGACGACTTCGAGCTCGCCATCGAGGTGGACGGGCCGCTCACGCTGGAGCTGGCCGAGGCGCCCCTGCGGACGGTCCTGCGCAACCTGCTCAGCAACGCCGTGGCCCACCACGACCGGCCGGCGGGGGTGGTGCGGGTGGGCCTGGCGAACAGCCCGAGCGAGCTGACGGTGCGGGTCGAGGATGACGGGCCCGGCATCGATCCGGCCCGCGCCGACCAGCTCTTCCAGGCCAGCCGGGTGCTGCCCGGCGATGGGACGACGGGCGCCGGCCTGGGCATCGCGCGCCGGCACGCGCGGCAGGCCGGGGCCACGGTCGAGTGCGTGCCGCGGCCGGGTCGAGGCGCGCTCTTCGTGGTGCGCTGGCCGCTGCGGCCGACGGAGCGCGCGGCGGCGGCCGCCGGCTGACGGGGCGCCCCCTCCCCTTTTCTACAGAGAGATCAGGCACTTGCCCCAGCTCGGGGCGGGCGGGTCGTCGATGAGGCGGGGGGGGACCCGCCGCGGGCGCGGCGGGTCCGGGCGGGTGGCTAGCGCCGGCGGCGGCGCAGCACCAGGGGCAGGCCGAGGAACAGCAGGACCCACCCGGTGCCGGAGCGGCCCGGGGCGGTGGAGCAGTCGTCGAAGGGCGAGCTGCCGGTGGTCGTGCCGTTGTCGTCGTCGGCCCCGGGGCTGTCGTCGCAGGCGTCGCCGATGCCGTCGCCGTCGCTGTCGAGCTGGTCCGGGTTGGCGATGTCGGCGCAGTTGTCGTCCGTGTTGCGCACGTCGTCGCCGTCTCGGTCGTCGTCGCAGACATCCCCGATGCCGTCGCCGTCCAGGTCGCTCTGCTGCGGGTTGGGGTCGTCGGGGCAGTTGTCCTCGTCGTTGACCACGCCGTCGCCGTCGCGGTCGTCGTTGGCCTCCTCGCAGGCATCGCCAGTGCCGTTGCCGTCCGCGTCCGCCTGGTCGGGGTTCGGCGTGTTCACGCAGTTGTCGTCGTCATCGATGATGCCGTCGCCGTCCGTGTCGGCCTCGCAGGCGTCGCCGATGCCGTCGCCGTCCGCGTCGGCCTGGTCGGCGTTCTCCACGTCGGGGCAGTTGTCGACGTCGTCGGCGATGCCGTCGCCGTCGCCGTCGGCCTCGTCACAGGCGTCGCCGATGCCGTCGGCGTCCGCGTCGGCCTGGTCGGGGTTCGGCGTGTCGATGCAGTTGTCGGTGTCATCGGCGATGCCGTCGCCGTCCTGGTCCGCCTCGCAGGCGTCGCCGATGCCGTCGCCGTCGGTGTCGGTCTGCGGCGGGTTGGCGGTGTCGGGGCAGTTGTCCACCTCGTCCGGCACGCCGTCCTCGTCGCGGTCGTTGGGCACGTCGCAGGCGTCGCCGATGCCGTCGCCGTCGATGTCCGCCTGGTCCTCGTTGGGCGCGAGGGGGCAGTTGTCGTCGCCGTCGGCGATGCCGTCGCCGTCGTCATCGTCGTCGCAGGCGTCGCCCAGCCCGTCCTCGTCGGTGTCGAGCTGGTCGGCGTTGGCGTCGTCGGGGCAGTTGTCGTCGTCGTTCAGCACGTCGTCGCCGTCGCGATCGTCGTCGCAGTCGTCGCCGATGCCGTCCTCGTCGAGGTCGGCCTGGCCCGGGTTCGCCACCTGGGGGCAGTTGTCCATCCCGTCGGGGATCTCGTCGTTGTCGTCGTCGCCATCGCAGGCGTCGCCCTGGCCGTCGCCGTCGCTGTCGAGCTGGTCGGGGTTGGCCACCAGATCGCAGTTGTCGACGCCGTCGCCGACGCCGTCGCCGTCGTCGTCATCGTCGCAGGCGTCGCCGATGCCATCGCCATCGGTGTCGGCCTGGTCGGGGTTGGGCACGTCGACGCAGTTGTCGCCCTCGTCGGGGATGCCGTCGCCGTCGGTGTCGCCGTCGCAGACGTCACCCTGGCCGTCCTCGTCCGCGTCCGCCTGATCGGCGTTCGGGGTGAAGCGGCAGTTGTCCTCGTCGTTGGGCACGCCGTCGCCGTCGATGTCGTCGTCGCAGGCGTCGCCGATGCCGTCGCCGTCCCGATCCGCCTGGTCGGCGTTGGGGGTGCGCACGCAGTTGTCGCCGTCGTTGGGCACGCCATCGCCGTCGATGTCGTCGTCGCAGGCGTCCCCGAAGGCGTCGGCGTCCAGGTTCTCCTGGCCCTCGTTCGGGGTGCGCACGCAGTTGTCGCCCTCGTTGGGGATGCCGTCGCCGTCGATGTCGTCGTCGCAGGCGTCGCCCTGCTCGTCGCCGTCCAGGTCTTCCTGGCCGGGGTTCGGGGTGCGCACGCAGTTGTCGCCGGCGTTCGGGATGCCATCGCCGTCGATGTCGTCGTCGCAGGCGTCGCCCTGGGCGTCGCCGTCCAGGTTCTCCTGGCCGGCGTTCGGCGTGCGCACGCAGTTGTCGCCGGCGTTCGGGATGCCGTCGCCGTCGATGTCGTCGTCGCAGGCGTCGCCGATGCCGTCGCCGTCCAGATCGGCCTGGTCGCCGTTCGGGATCAGGACGCAGTTGTCGCCGCCGTTGGGCACGCCGTCGCCGTCGATGTCGTCGTCGCAGACGTCGCCCACCAGGTCATCGTCCTGGTCGGCCTGGTCGGGGTTCGGGGTGCGCACGCAGTTGTCGCCGCCGTTGGGGATGCCATCGCCGTCGATGTCGTCGTCGCAGGCGTCGCCGATGCCGTCGCCGTCCAGGTCGGCCTGGTCGGGGTTGGCGGCCTCGGGGCAGTTGTCATCGCCGTCGTCGATGCCGTCGCCGTCGGTGTCGACGTTGACGATCTGCACGACGAACGCCTGGACGTCCTCCACCTCGCCGTCGTCGACGACGGTGAGCACGCAGTCGTAGGTCAGGCCATCCTCATCGACGTCGAGGTCCCGCGCGTCCACCTGGATGGCGGTGCCGCCGTTGATGAGGTCGAAGGCCAGGCCCTCGGAGCAGGCCCAGTCGTAGGTCAGCGGGCCGCCCTCGGGATCCGAGGAGCCGCTGCCGTCCGCCACGCCGATGGTGCCCTCGGGCACGATCAGCGGGTTGGGCACGACGAGGGCCGTGGGGGGCGCGTTGCAGGTGACGGTGATGGTGCCGAAGGCCACGGCCTGCTCGCCGAAGCGGTCGGTGACCCGGAGGGCCACCCGGCGCACCACGTCACACTCGGGGAAGTTCACGGTGATGGTGTCATCGCCCTCGACGAACTGCACCAGGCCGTCCGTGTCGTCGACGTCCCACTCGTAGCGCACGATCTCGTCGTTGAGGGGCGCGCCGGCGTTGGGATCGAAGGAGTCGCGGCCCGACAGGACGAAGTCGCTGTCCTGGGGCGTCTCGGCCGGATCGGGATCGATGACCGCCACCGGCGGCACGTTGCCCGAGTCGACGGTCACGCGGACCTCGGCGGTGTCGGAGCGGGCCGGGTTGGCGTCGTCGATCACGCGCAGGCGAGCGACGTACACCCGGGGCAGCTCCTCGACGGCCGGGTTGTAGCGGAAGGTGGGCCGCTCGTTGAGGTCCGCCGTGCGGAAGTCGACGTTGCCGTCGCCATCGAAGTCCCACTCGTACTGGACGAGCTGGCGGCGCGGATCGAGGTGGAACGACTGGGAGTGGTCGAAGGTGACCAGCTGGCCGATGTTGACGCGCTGGGGGTTGGCCAGGGCGACGGCGCGGGGCGGCTGCTCGAACAGGTTCGAGGCCAGCATCAGCAGGTGCCACTGGGTGCCGTAGGCGCCGATGTCGGTGAAGTTGCTGACCGTGCCCCAGGAGCCGTTGGCGTTCTGGCGGCTGGTGGCCACATGCGCCACGCCGACGGCGGGGTCGTTGTACCAGTCGAAGTCGGTGCCGTTGGAGCGGGTCAGGCGCTCCACGCCGGGCGTCCGCAGCGCCTTGACGGCGTTGAAGAGGCCGTAGGTGTAGCCGAGCACCAGGTTCGAGTTGGCCTCGGCGGGGCCCGCGCCCCAGTTGTTGGCCAGCCAGGCGGCGCCCTCGTCGTAGCGCACGTCGCCGGGACCCACGTCGTCCATCAGGAGCTGAATCATCCCGGCGGGGGTCACCGCGGCGCAGCCCCAGAGGCAGGCGGCGCTCGAGTAGCCGAAGGTGCCGACGCCCGGCGTCCGGGCGACGCCCATGGCGATGAGGTTCTCGTCCTTCACGAACTGGGGCACGGTCAGGCCCCAGGTGTGCTCCGCCGCGTAGATGCCGATGGCGCCCCAGCCCGAGGAGCTGTTGTCCATGTGGCCGGCCTGGCCGAGCTGGTAGTTCCAGCTCCCGCGGTTGGCGCCGTCATCGGGGTCCTGCTGGCCCCAGGCGTACATGTCGACCATGTCCTGGACGACGTCGCCATAGGTGGCGGGGCGGCCGTCGATCTGCAGCTGGGCGTACGGGCCCTCCTCGACGACCTTGTCCGGGGTGCCGGTGGAGACGATGGCGTCCATCAGGATGCCGAGCTGGTAGACGTCGGTGCCGTCGCCCTGGTTCGCCAGCGACGCGCCGAGGCCGTTGCCGTTGGAGTCCGGGTCGCCCGCCTGCTGGAGGTCGATGGGGTAGGCCTGCACGCCGCGCAGGACGAAGCCCATGCCGCGGCGGACGGTGGTGGTGTAGGGGCTCGAGCAGCGATCGATGGTCTCGGTGTGGCCGTGGACCGCGAAGGCGTTGACCGCCGCGGCCACCCGGGAGGGCCGGTCGGCCTCGCCGCCCTGGGTCTCGAACGAGCCGTCCGCCCGGGCGACCTGGTGCAGGTGCCAGAGGCCCTTGTCGATGGCGATGTTCACCCGGGTCTCCAGGGAGTCCTCGCGGATGACCATCGGGAAGTTGGCGGAATCACAGCGGTTCTGAGCGTCGCAGATGGTGAGGACCGCGGTGAAGGGCGAGCCGGGGGGGCCGTTGTAGGTGTGGCGGGCCTCGATGGCCCGGCCGTCCTGGATGGGCAGGAACTCCGTCGCCTGGCCGTCGCCGAACTGCCACCGGTAGGTCGTGGCGCGCAGGGGGCCGGCCCGCGGCGGGATCTCGCCGCCCATCAGCCAGGCCTCCTGGCCCGACAGGATGTCGTGGGGGACGCGGGGGGCCGAGGCCACCCACGGGACCGTCGCCACGGCGGGGGCGTCGTCGTTGCAGTCGTCGCAGGCGTCGCCGATGCCATCGCCGTCCGCGTCGGCCTGGTCGGGGTTCGCGGCGGTCGGGCAGTTGTCGGCGTCGTTGGGCTGGCCGTCGTTGTCGGCGTCGTCATCGCAGGCGTCGCCCAGGCCATCGCGATCCACGTCGCTCTGGTTCGGGTTGGCGATGGCGGGGCAGTTGTCGAAGCCGTCGATGACGCCGTCGTTGTCGTTGTCGATGACCTCGATGTCGCGGACGATGATGTCGGCGAACAGCGCGTCGAGGGTCGCCGCCTCCGGCGCGTAGGTCGCCGAGACCCAGAACGTCGCCGGCAGCCGGATGTTGGCGCCGGTGATGGTCACGTTGTCGCGGTTGCGGGCGTAGGCCACGTTGGGCAGATCGGCGGGGTTCGCCGGCACGAGCAGGTGGGTCACCACCGGGTCGCTCGGGTTCCCGAAGTTGTCGGACGTCCGGTACCAGCGCACCTGCTGGCCGTTGAACGCCCGCGCGCCGTCCAGGTTGACGGTCGAGCCATCCGACCCCAGGTTGCCCGTGATCTGCAGGTCAACGCGGGTGTCGTCGACCACGCCGAGGGGCATCAGCTCCACGCGCCAGGTGTGCCCGGGGACGTGCTCGCTGCGTACGGTGAACCGCAGCCCGTTGATCTCGACGACGCGCTGGCCCAGCGAGATGTCAATCTGGGCCGCTGCACCGTTGACGGTCAGGGTGAAGGTCCCGAAGCAATCGAAGGCGTCATTGCCCGCGTCGCTCCAGCCACAGCCGTTCTGGATGTCGGCCTGGGTGACGAAGCCCCGCGGATCCGGCATGGGAATCGGCTCGTGGCGACTGAACCACATCTCACGTGCCTGAGCTGCCGTCGTGACGGCGCCGAGGCACATGAGTGCGGCAAGGACTCCGGTAACTCTACGCATGAACTCCCCCTTGCAGGCGACTGCCCCCTGGTGCCGCAAGGGTAGCTTGGTCGCCGCGGTGGCGTGAAGAACTCTTTACCGAATTCTAAGGAATTCGAGTTATTTCAGGCAGGGGGGCGGGGGGCTCGCGGCCGCGCGGGGCGGCCGCGAGGGCGCGGTCGCTAGCGGCGGCGGCGGCGCAGGAGGAGGGGCAGGCCCAGGAGCAGCAGGACGGGCGACGGGGTGCCGCGGCTGCCCGGGGCGTCGCAGCTGCAGTCGGCGCCGTCGCTGCCGGTGGTGGTGCCACCGCCATCGTCGTTGCCGCCCGGGGTCTCGTCGCAGGTGTCCCCGATGCCATCGCCATCCGCGTCGAGCTGGTCGGCGTTGCCGACGTCGGCGCAGTTGTCGTCGGGGTTCAAGACGCCGTCGCCGTCGCGGTCGTCGTCGCACACGTCGCCGGCGCCGTCACCGTCCAGATCGGCCTGCTGCGGGTTGGGATCCTCGGGGCAGTTGTCGCCGTCGTTGGGGATGCCGTCGCCGTCGCGATCGTCGTTGGCCGCCTCGCAGGCATCACCGATGCCGTCCTCGTCCGCGTCGGCCTGGTCGGGGTTCGGGGTCGACGGGCAGTTGTCGTCGTCGTCGATGACGCCGTCCTCGTCGGCGTCCGCCTCGCAGGCGTCACCGATGCCGTCCTCGTCCGCGTCGGCCTGGTCGGGGTTGCTCACGCCGGGGCAGTTGTCGCCCTCGTCGGCGATGCCGTCGCCGTCGCCGTCCTCGGCGTCGCAGGCGTCGCCGATGCCGTCGCCGTCCGCGTCGGCCTGGTCGGGGTTGGCCACCTCGGGGCAGTTGTCATCGCCGTCGGCGATGCCGTCGCCGTCGCCATCGGCGATCTGGCAGGCGTCGCCGGTGCCGTCCCCGTCGGAGTCGGCCTGGTCGGGGTTGGCCACCAGCGGGCAGTTGTCGTCCCCGTCGGCGATGCCGTCGTCATCGTCGTCGTCGTCGCAGGCGTCGCCGTCCTCGTCGCCGTCGGTGTCGACCTGGTCGTTGTTGGCCTCGTCGGGGCAGTTGTCGTCGTCGTTGAGGACCTCGTCGCCGTCGCGATCGTCGTCGCAGGCGTCGCCGATGCCGTCGTCGTCGAGGTCCTCCTGGCCCGGGTTGACCGCCAGCGGGCAGTTGTCGATGCCGTCGGCGATGCCGTCCCCGTCATCCTCCTCGTCGCAGGCGTCGCCCTGGCCGTCGCCGTCCACGTCCGACTGGTCGGGGTTGGCGATGTCGGCGCAGTTGTCGTCGCCGTCCACCACGCCATCACCGTCGCCGTCGTCGCAGGCGTCGCCGATGCCGTCGCCGTCCGCGTCGGCCTGGTCGGGGTTGGCGATCTCGGGGCAGTTGTCGTCCAGGTCGCCGGTGCCATCGCCGTCGGTGTCGACGTCGTTGACGATGACCACGAACGGCTCGGTCGTCTCGGCGCCCGCGTCGTCCGTCACCGTCAGGGCGCAGTCGAAGCGCAGGCCCTCCGCGGGGGCGTTGAGGCCCGCGGCGTCCACGTCGATGGACTCGCCGTCCTCGGCCACGATGAAGTTCAGGCCCTCGGCGCAGGCCCAGGCGAAGCTCAGCGGGCCCCCCTCGGGGTCGCTGGAGCCGCTGCCGTCGATGGTGATCTGGCCACCCTCGTCGATGATGGCCGGGTTGGGGTCGACCACGGCCACCGGGGGCGCGTTGCACAGCACCGAGACGACCGCGAAGGCCACGCTCTGCTCGCCGAAGCGGTCGGTGACCTGCAGGGCCACCCGCCGCTCGACGCCACAGTCGCCCTCGAAGATGGCCGTGATGGTGGCCTCGCCCTCGACGAACTGCACCAGGCCGTCCGTGTCGTCCACGTCCCAGGCGTACGCCACGATCTCGTCGTTCAGGGGCGCGCCGGCGTTGGGATCGAAGGAGTCCTCGCCGGAGAGCTCGTAGTCCGCGCCCACCGCGACCTCGCCCGCGGCGGGGGTGATGACGGCGACCGGGGGCACGTTGCCCGAGTCCACCGTGACGCGGACCTCGGCGGTGTCGGTGAGGGCCGGGTTGGCGTCGTCGGTCACGCGCAGGCGCGCCGCGTAGACGCGGGGGAGCTCCTCGATGGCCGGGTTGTACCGGAAGGTCGGGCGCTCGTTGATGTCGGCCGTCTGGAAGTCAAAGATCCCATCGCCATCGTAGTCCCACTCGAAGCGCACGAGCTGGCGGCGCGGATCGAGGTGGAACGACTGCGAGTGATCGAAGGTGACCTGCTGGCCGATGTTCACGCGCTGGGGGTTGGCCAGGGCCACCGCCCGGGGGGGCTGCTCGAAGAGGTTCGAGGCCAGCATCAGCAGGTGCCACTGGGTGCCGTAGGCGCCGATGTTGGTGAACTGGCCGACCGTGTCCCAGGCGCCGTTGGCCTGCTGCCGCTGCACGGCCACGGAGGCCACGCCCACGTTGGCGTCGTGGTACCAGTCGAAGACGCTGCCGTCGGCCCGGGTCAGGGTCTCGACCCCGCCGATGCGCAGCGCCTTGACGGCGTTGAACAGGCCATAGGTGTAGCCGAGGACGAGGTTGCTGTTGCCCTCGCCGACGCCGGCGCCCCAGTTGCTGGCCAGCCAGCTCGCGCCCTCGTCATAGCGGGGGTCACCGGGGCCCACATCGTCCATGAGGAGCTGGATCATGCCGGCGGGGGTCACCGCCGCGCAGCCCCAGAGGCAGTTGGGGCCGTCGTAGCCGAAGGTGCCCACGCCGGGGGTCCGGGCGACGCCCATGGCGACGAGGTTCTCGTCCTTGACGAACTGGGGCACGGTCAGGCCCCAGGTCTGCTCCGCGGCGATGATGCCGATGGCCGCCCAGCCGCTGGACGAGTTGTCCATGTGGCCGCCCTGGCCGAGGGTGTAGTTCCAGCTCCCGCGGTTGGCGCCGTCGTTGGGATCCTGCTGGCCCCAGGCGTACATGTCGACCATGTCCTGGACGAGGTCGCCGTAGGTCGCCGGCCGGCCGTCGACCATCTGGCCCGCGTACGGGCCCGTCTCGACGACCTTGTCGGGGGTGCCGGAGGACACGATGGCGTCCATCAGCATGCCGAGCTGGTAGACGTCGGTGCCGCCCCCCTGGTTGGCCAGCGAGACGCCGATGCCGTTGCCGTTCGAGTCGGGGTTGCCGGCGGGCTGCGCGTCGATGGGGAAGGTCTGGATGCCGCTGAGCACGTACGCCATGCCGCGCTGCACGGTCTGGGCATAGGGGCTGGCGCAGCGATCGACGTTCTCGGTGTGGCCGTGGACCATGAAGGCGTTGACGGCCGCGGCGTTGCGCGACGGCCGGCTGCCCTCGTTGCCCGCGGTGTTGAACTGGCCGTCCGCCTGGGCGGTGGTGTGCAGGTACCAGAGGCCCTTGTCGATGGCGATGTTGACGCGGGTCTCCTGGGAGGCCTCGCGGATGACCATCGGGTAGGTGGCGCTGGTGCACTGGTCGGCGTCGTCGCAGATCGTCAGGCGCGCGGTGTAGGGCGAGCCAGGCTGGCCCTGGTACACGTGGCGGGCGCTCAGGTCGCGGGGGTTCGCCACGGGCGCGAACGGCGAGCCCTGGCCGTCGCCGAAGTCCCAGCGGAAGCGGGTGGCGCGGAACACGCCGTCGCGGGGCAGGATCTCGGCGCCCAGCAGCCAGGCCTCCTCGCCGGCCACGATGTCGTGGGGCACCCGGGGGGCGCTCGCCACCCAGGGCACCGTCGCGGCGTGGGGCGCGGCGTCGCTGCAATCATCACAGGCGTCGCCGAAGCCATCGCCGTCGGCGTCGGCCTGGTCGGGGTTGGCGATGCGGGGGCAGTTGTCGGCGGCGTCGAGGATGCCGTCGCCGTCATCGTCGTCGTCGCAGGCGTCGCCCGCGCCGTCGCGATCCTGGTCGGCCTGGTTCTCGTTGGCGACCGCGGGGCAGTTGTCGAACACGTCCAGCACGCCGTCCATGTCGGCGTCGATGCAGCCCTCACCGGGGAGGACCCGGCCCGCGACGTCCGCGAAGATGGCCGCCCGCACATCGGCGGGATCCGCATACGTGGCGGTGACATACAGCGTGGCGGGCAGGCGGATGTCCGTCGCCGTGACGGTGACGTTGTCGCCCTGCGCCGCGTACTGCACGTTGCCCACCTGGTCGGGCCCGTTGGGCATGAACAGGGTGGTCACGGGCGGATCGAAGGGCCCCGCGTCGCGGGTGAACAGGTAGTTGACGGGCACCCCGTGGAAGGCGTCCTGCCCCGGCATGGCGATGGTGCCGCCGTCGGAGCCCAGGTTCCCGCGGAACGAGAAGGTCACCAGGCGCTGGTCCCCCGCCTGCACCGGCGCGAGCCGGATGCGCCAGGTGTGGCCGGGGGCGAACTCGCTGGTGGCCGTGAACTCGTAGCCGTTGGCGTTGTACTGCGCCTGGCCGAGCGTCGGCGCGATGGTCGCCGAGCCGCCGTTGAAGGTGATCGAGATCGGGTTGCCGTAGCAGTCGAAGGCGTCGTTGCCGCCATCCGACCAGCCACAGTTCGCCTGGAAGTCCTGGTTCGCGACGAACCCCTGCGGGTCCACCAGCGGAATCGGCTGTCCCCGGCTCGTCCACTCTTCGCAGCGCGGGATCTCGCCCGCGAACGCCGCGCCTGCCGACAGCAGCGTCACCGCGCCGGCAGAGAGCACAGTCCCCCATCGAGTACGCATCAAGTCTCCCCCCTGGTGGTTTCGGTCAGGGCGGGCGCAGCGTACCCCAAGCGGAGGGATCCGTAAAACCACGGACGCGAAGGGGCTTGCCATGGCCTCGGGGGCCGCGGCGGGCGGGCCAGGGCGGCCCGCCAGGCGGGCTACTGGCCGACGATCCAGGCGCCGGAGAAGTCGTCGCGGATGCTGCGGACGAGGGGCAGCGCGGCCTCGGCGGCCTCGCGGGAGACGAACTCGCCCACGCGCACCTTGAAGAGGGTGTCGTCGGCGAAGACGTCGATGGCGGGGGTGCCAGCGAACGCGGCGCGGACGTCCGAGTCGTCGCCATACTCGGCGAACCAGTCGTTGACGAACTCCACCACCTCGTTGGCGGCGGCCAGGCTCGACCACGCGCCGAGCTGGATGCGCCAGGCGTCGACGGTGCCGGGCTGGCCGTCGCCGGTGCCCAGGATGCCCGTGCCCACCTCGCACCAGTCGCTCGTCACGCCCTCGGCCTCGGTGTCGTTGGCGACGGCGCGCTGCGGGCAGCTCTCGTCCTCGGACCACGCCACCCACTCGTCGCCGCGGCCGATGGACTGGGCGTAGGCCTTCCAGCGGTCGTAGCCGCCGTTCTCGGCCTTGAACACCGTGGGGGCCTTGCAGGAGGCGTCGCTGTGGTCGGCGACCTCCTCCAGGGCGTACTGCATGATGATCTCGTACATGCCGCTGGTGGTGCTGTTCCAGCAGCAGGTCTTGCTCTTCTCGTAGACCAGCTCGCCGAAGACGTAGTCGGCGAGCGTCAGCAGCTCCGCGTCCACGGCGGCCTGGTCGCGCCCGAACTCCTCGGCCTCGAAGGCGTACAGCTCGGTCAGGGCCTCGCCGCGGCGGTGGCGGGCCGAGCAGCTCGCCGGGTAGCGGCTGAGGTGATCGCGCTGGGCCTGGACGCGCTCCAGGATGACCTGGCGCTTCTGCTCGGGGGTCAGGCTGGTGAGGATCTGGCGGAACTTCTCGACGCGGGCGCCGATGGCCTCGAGATCGCTGCTGTCGATCCAGTCGGCCTGCTCGGAGGCGGGCACGATCATCGTCCACTTGCCGTCGATCTTCTTGGGGATGCGCCAGCCCTTCAGGCCACCGCCGAACTTCGCGTACACGCCGTCGCCGGAGTCGGCGCCGGAGCCGGCCGCGTTGTAGACGAGGCTGTAGCGGCTGCCGTTGGCGTCCTCCCAGTCGGGCTGCCGGCGGGGCATCGAGCCGCTCATCAGCTCCACGGCGTACTGCCCGTCGCTGACCGTGACCTCCTTGACGATGAGGGTGTGGCCGATGCCGGTGTAGCCGTAGCGGTGCAGGATGAGGTCGCCGGTGCGGATGCTCTCGGCCTTGCGGTTGTAGGTGTTGCGCGTGTCGGCCACGTTCACCGAGCCGAAGTACGACAGCAGGTAGATCATGAAGTAGCCGACGCGCTTGTTGAGGAGCAGCTCGTCGAGGTAGGTGCCGGCGTGGGCGTCGTCGATGCCCAGGGCGGGCTGCTCGTCATCGAAGCCGCCGGCCAGCTTGCGGCCGCGCAGGCGGCTGTCGCTGGGCCACGCGCCGCCGTTGGCCACGCTGTCGGCCTGGTCGGAGTAGTCGCGGTAGACCGACTTGAAGTCGGGGGTGTTGCCGTACTTCGCCGAGTCGGTGCGGAAGCCCATGTGGCCCAGGTAGAGGCGGGCGCCGCCGCTGGTGCGGGCCTCCATGATGAAGGGCAGGCCGTACCACGAGGCGAAGAGGGCGCGCAGGAACAGGCCGCTCTCGGCGCACTCGAACGCCGGGGCGGGCAGCGTCTTCCCGTAGGGGGTGGTCAGCAGGTAGGTGTCGTAGTAGCCCGCCTCGCCGCGGGTCTTCTGCATCTGGTCGACCCAGCGGGCGTACTTCTGGTTCCAGTTCAGCCCCGAGTCGGCCGGCCACGCCATGCCGGCCTTGCGGGCCGCCGTGGTGTTCGTGTCTTCCCAGTCGTTGGTGACGGCCCAGACCTGGGTGGAGCTGTTGTCGTAGGCGGCCGAGATGCCCCGCGCGCCGCGCAGGTTGTCCGCCTTCTGCTCCGGCTCGCCCGTGGCGCCGAAGGTGGGCTTGCCGTCCTGACCCTCGGGGATGAGGCCGTCGTTGAGATCCCCGCCCTCCTCGGGCGTCGGGGCCGGCGTCGCCGGATCATCGGTGCAGCCACCCAGGCCGACCGCCAGGAGCGCCGCGAGAGCGAGCAGGGCGCGAGAGAGCATGTGTTTCCCCCAGAGACAGGCCGGCGACGCCGGCGGTTTCGGCCCCCTTGTAGCACGACCCGTTCCACCGAAGAAAAGGCCGATTCCGCGGGATCGCGCCGCCACAGGCGTCATCTGCGGTGGCCACCCCGGCCACTCGACTGGCCACCCGGCCCGACGATTGACATCCGCCGCGACCCGGGCGACCACTGGACGGTCCAACGCCCCGGAGGTCCCCCGTGCGCCGACTCGCTCCCCTCACCTGGGCCCTCGTGCTCGTCGCCCTGCCGGCCTGCGGCCAGGAGGCGCCGGCGGGCGCTCCCCCGGCCCCCGCCGCCCCCGCCGCTCCGAAGGCGCCCGCGGCCCCGCCAGCCCTGTCCGCGGCCCTCAGCGGCGCCCACACCATCGGCTTCGCCCACGCCGCCCACCTCGACGCCGTCGTCGCGTGGGCCGATGGCATGGCCGGGACGCTCCCGCCCGCCATCCTCGCGGACGCCCCGCCCCCCGTCACCGATCCGGCCGCCCGCACGGCGGCCCTCGGCTTCGACACCACGACCGCGGCCGGCTGGGCCAGCGTCGGCGTCGACGCGGCGGCCGGGGTGGGGTTCTTCGTCGACGCCCGCCTGCCCCAGAAGCCCATCCTCGCCCTGCAGGTCACCGACGAGGCGAAGTTCATGGGCCTGCTGACCGGCAAGGCCGGCGCGACGCTCACCGGCGACGGGCCCGTCCGCACCCTCACGATCGGCAAGGCCACCGCCCTCGTCGCGCGCCGTGGGGCCTGGACGCTGGCCCTGCCCGACGCCGATCCCGCCGCGGACACGGCGGCCTTCACCCAGGTGGCCACCGAGGACGCCACCCTCGGCGCCGACGCCACCTTCCGGGCCGCCTTCGCGGACGCACCGGCCGATCCCATCGCGACGGCCTGGCTCTCCACCAGCCGGATCCTCGCCCACCTGCAGAGCCCGGGCTCCGCGCTGAACCCCGACGCGGCCTTCTTCGCCGAGCGCTTCCCGGCCATCGTCGTGGCCGTCGGCCGCGACGATGGCCTCGCTCGCGTCCTCGCCGACGACGCCGCCCGCCAGGCCCTCGGCAAGATGTTCACCCCGGCCACCGCGCCGCCGGCCCTCAGCGCCCATGCCCAGGGCCCCGTGAGCATCCGCGCCGACGTGAACTTCGGCACCTTCCTCACCGGCCTGACCGACCTCTTCCCCCCGAGCCGCGCGGCCCAGAAGGCGAAGGCCCTCCAGGCCGCCGTCGCCCTCCCCCTGGCCGTCGGGTTCACCGTCGAGGAGCTCGACGCGGCCTTCTCCGGCCACATCCTCGCCTCCGTGCCCGACCTCCAGCGGCTGCAGGGTGGCCAGGCCAGCTTCGTCGTCGCCCTCGGCCTGCGCGACGCCGCCCGGTTCGACGCGCTCCTCGATCGCGGCCTGAAGCTCGCCGAGAGCCGCGCGGGCATGAAGGGCACGACGGAGCCCTTCGGCGACGCCACCGGCTACGTCTTCGCCGCCGGCCCCGTGTCCCTTGCCATCGTCCGCCGCGGAGACGTCGTGTTCGTTGGGGAAAAGGCCAGTGTTTCCAATGCCCTGGCCTCGAAGCCCGCCGCCCCCGAGGCCGTCCGCCAGAAGCTCGATCAGCCCCAGATCGTCGGCGTCGCCCTCGACCTCGCGGCCGCTGCCGCCCTCGCGCCGGCCGTGGCGCCGGACAGCCAGAGCACCTTCCAGGCGGGCCTCAAGATCTGGGCGCAGCTCGGCGTCGCTGGCTGGCTCGTCGCCAACATCCGCCTCGACGGCCAGGGCATTCGCTTCGGCGAGGGCCCGGCGGGGGCCCTGATGCCGGGCGTCCTCGCCGCCGTCGCCATCCCGGCCTTCCTCAAGTACATCCGCCGCGCGAAGTCGTCGGAGGCCCGCATGGAGGTCCGCCGCCTCGGCATGGCGGCCATGGCCTACCACGCCGAGTTCGGCAAGCTGCCGGAGCCCGCGCCCCCCACGCCCGCCGAGATCCCGTGCGGCAGCGGTGACCGCAAGCCCGCGGCCCCCGACCTCTGGGCCCACCCCGCCTGGCAGGCCCTCAGCTTCGCCACCCCGGACCACCCCCGCTACCAGTACAGCTTCGTCACCAGCCCCACCGGCTTCACCGCCCGCGCCCTGGGCGACCTGGACTGCGACGGCGTCCTCTCGACGTTCGAGGTCAGCGGCGAGGTGCGCGACGGCGAGCTCAGCCTGACGCCGGGCATCCAGACCCGCGACGAGCTCGAATGACGCCGGTCGGCCTCTGGCAGGACGAGGACGGCGACCTGCACGAGATCCGCCGCCGTCCCCACGGCTACGTCGTCCTCTGCACCACCCCCGAGGGCGACGCCTTCGAGGTCCGCGACGTGCGCTGGCGCGCCGATCGCCTCAAGTGGACGCTCATCATCCCCGATGGCCTCGGCGACGCGGACCTGCACCGCAGCTACGAGACGGTGCGCATCGAGCTGCACCGCCTGACCGTCCGCTGGAAGAGCAGCGCCGGCGAGGGGGAGGAGACGTTCACCCGGGTCAGCGCCTGACGACGCGGGCCATCCCCCGGCTTCCCTCGTGTCGGTGCGGCTTTACGCGGCCGGTCGGGGCCACTAGACTCCGCCCCCGCATGCTGGCCCTCCTCACCATCGCCCTGCTGGGCTCCCCCTCCTGGGACCTGACCGAGATGGCGCGCCTGGAGGCCGAGGTCTTCGGCAGCGGCCAGACGCCGCGCGGCCCGGCCGCCGCCCTCTCCTTCATGCCGCCCCCGGAGCTGACGACGTTCGGCGCCGACGCCACCGACGAGCCCCGGGATCCCCCGCCGGATCTCAAGCTCGACGGCCTCGAGGTGCCCGTCACCCTCAACGCCGCCGTCCGCGCCTACATGGACTTCTTCATGGGCCGCGGCCGCCCCATCTACGCCCGGTGGTACGCGCGCATGGGGCGCTGGGAGAAGCTCATGCTGCCCATCCTGGAGCAGCACGGCATCCCGCCCGAGATGATCTATGTCTGCATGATCGAGAGCGGCTTCAACGCCGAGGCCGTGTCCCACGCCTCCGCCGTCGGCCCCTGGCAGTTCATGCGCCGCACCGGCTCCGCCTACGGCCTCGCCGTCGATGACTGGGTGGACGAGCGCCGCGATCCGGTGAAGTCCACCGAGGCCGCCGCCCGCCACTTCAAGGATCTCTACGACCGCCTGGGCTCGTGGCCGCTGGTGATGGCGGCCTACAACGCCGGGGCCGGCTGGCTGAACCGCGGCGTCAAGCGCGCGAACAGCAACGAGTTCTGGCGCCTCGTCGAGGCGGACACCCTGCCCGCCCAGGCGCAGAACTACGTGCCGAAGGCCATGGCCGCCATGATCATCGGGCAAGATCCCGCCCGGTACGGCTTCGGCGAGGTTCGGCCCGAGCCGCCCATCCAGTTCGCCATCGCGTCGGTGCCCGGGGGCCTCGACCTGGGCCGCTTCGCCCGGTCCGCCGGCGTGCCCGCCGCCGACCTGCTCGATCTGAACCCCGAGCTGCGCCGGGGCGTGACGCCGCCGGGCGAGACGTACCCGCTGCGCGTGCCGCCCGACGTCGTCGGCCGCGTGGAGGACGCCGCTCGGGGCAGCAAGGCCGCCCTCATCGACCACCGGGTCCGCTTCGGCGAGCGCGTCCGGCACATCGCCGCCGACTTCGGCATCCACAGCCACACCGTCCGCCGCCTCAACGACCTGGGCGAGGACGAGGAGCCCGCCCCGGGGCGCGTCCTGGTGCTGCCCCGCCCCGACTCGCCCCCCGGCGCCGCCGACGACACCGTCGTGCTCACCGAGCCGGGCGTGGAGTTCGAGGCCGGCAACCGCCAGACGCTCTACTTCCCGGTGCGCTGGTCCATGCCCGTCGACGAGGTGGCCGCCTTCTTCCGCGTCACCCCGGGCGAGGTCGCCATGTGGAACGGCCTCGATCCCGCCGTCCCGCTGCAGCGGGGCATGGCCCTGCGCCTCTACGTCGCCCGCGACTTCAACCCGAACAGCGCCGTCCTGGTGCCGCCCGGATCCGTCACGGTGGTGGAGGCCGGCACCGAGCAGGCCGTGGCGGCCCTCGACAAGGCCCAGGGCGAGCCCATCGAGAAGCAGCAGTACGCCCAGCACACCGTGCGCGGCGGCGAGAACCTGTGGAAGATCGCGCAGAAGTACGGCGTGAGCGTGCAGACGGTCCGCGAGGAGAACGGCATCCGCAAGGGCCGCAACGTCCAGCTCGGGCAGGTGCTGCGCATCCCGCGCACCACCTCCCGGGGTCGCGCCGCCCGGCGGCCGACGCGCGCCGCCCCCGAGCGCGTGGTCCGGGCCGAGCGGCCCGCCCGCGCCGAGAAGCCCGCCCGCGCCGAGAAGCCCGCCCGCGCCGAGCCGCGCCCCGAGCCCCGCAAGCGCAGCCGCGGCCGCGGCCGCCGCTACACCGTGCAGGCCGGCGACACCCTCTACCAGATCGCCGAGCGCTATGACGTCACGGTCCGCGCCCTGCGCGAGCGCAACAGCATCCCGCCCAGCGTGCCCCTGAAGGCGGGCCAGGTGCTCTACATCCCGTGAGCGCCCCCCTCCTCTCCGTGGCCGACGCCCGCGCGATCATCCTGGATCGCGTCGCGCCGCTGGGGCCGGTGCGCCTGCCCCTCGAGGAGGCCGTCGACCGCGTGCTGGCCGAGCCCGTCGTGGCCACCCGCACCCTGCCGGCCTTCGACGACTCGGCCATGGATGGCTACGCCGTCCGCGCGGCCGACTGTGCCCCCGGCCGCCGCCTGCCGGTGGTGGGCGAGATCGCCGCCGGCGCGACGGGGGCCGAGCCCCTGCCCGCCGAGGCCGCCCTGCGCATCTTCACCGGCGCCCCGCTCCCGCCGGGGGCCGACGCCGTGATCATCCAGGAGGACACCCGCCGCGACGGCGACGTCGTCGAGCTGCTGGCCGCCGTCCAGCCCGGCGCGCACATCCGCCGCGCGGGCTCCGACGTGGCCGTGGGCCAGCCCCTGCTGGCCCCGGGTCGCTGCCTGACGCCGGGCGACGTGGCCCTCCTCTCCGCCCTCGGCCGCAGCCGCGTCGACGTGGTGGCGGCCCCGGTCGTCGCGCTGCTGCTGAGCGGCGACGAGCTGGTCGAGCCCGACGCCGCCCCGCCCGGCCGCGGGCAGGTCACCAGCAGCAACGGCGTGGCGCTCGCCGCGGCCGTGCGCGCCCTGGGCGCCACCCCCCGCCTGCTGCCCATCGTCCGCGATGACGCCGACGCCGTGCGCGCCGCGCTCCTGGCCGCCAGCCGCGCCGACGTGGTCATCACCGTCGGCGGCATGAGCGTCGGCGACCACGACCACCTGGGCCGCGCCCTGAGCGCCCTCTGCGGCGCCGACCTGGGCTTCTGGCGTGTGGCCATCCGTCCCGGAAAGCCGTTTGCTTTCGGGCGCTTGAACGATGCCTGGGTCTTCGGCCTCCCCGGCAACCCCGTCAGCGCCCTGGTCACGTTCGAGGTCTTCGTCCGCCCCGCGCTCCTGCGCCTGCTCGGCCATGCGCGCGTCCTGCGCCGCCTGCGCCCCGCCACCCTCGCCCATGCGCTGCCCGCGGGCGGCGGCCGCGAGGAATACCGGCGAGCCCGCCTGGGTTGGCGGCAGGGTCGCCTGGAGGTGGACGCCGACCGAAGCCAGTCCAGCGGCGCCCTCTCCATCCTGGCCGGGGCCGACGCCCTGCTGGTCGTGCGGGTGGGGGCGCCGGCCCGCGCCGCGGGCGACGCCGCCGAGGTCCTCGTCCTCGGCCCCGATTCACCGCTTGATCGTTTGTCCACCGATGGCGGCTGAGGCAGCCGCCACCCAGGGAGTGTCCATGCAGCCTGTACCGTCCATGCTCGGTCTCCTGGCCGTCGCCGTCGCCGCGACCCCGGCCCTGGCCGGCAGCCCCGACTTCGACCTGCGGGCCAACGTGCCCCTGGCCCACGTCCAGCGCGCCGGCGTGGTCGCCGACGCCACCTCGCCGGGCTTCATCCGCTACACCCGCGACGAAGGGGACCGCTGGAAGGCGGGCGTGACCATCGACGGCCGCCCCGCCGCCCTCAACCCGGGCATCCAGGCCAACCTCTGGATCCCCGTCGGCCCCGAGCTGGCCGGCAAGAAGGCCGTCATCGAGGCCCTCATCCGCCCCTTCCCCAAGTCCCCGAAGGTCGACGTCTTCTACGAGGGCGAGAAGGTCGGCAGCCCGGAGCTGAAGGCCGACGCCTGGCAGATCATCCGCGTCGAGGTGCCCGAGGCGAAGGTCAAGGAGGGCATCGCCAAGGTCCGCCTGCACTTCAACAAGTCCGAGATGCAGGGCAGCCAGAAGACGGCGACCGCCATCCGCTTCGTGCGCCTGGCCGACGCCAGCGCCCCGGCCGCCCCCGAGGGCGAGGCCGACGTGGCCGGCGCCCTGAAGTCGGTGGAGGGGGACGCCATCGTCCTGCCGGACGGCGCGGGCCTGGACTACTACGTCTCCCCCGCCGCCGGCATGCGCCTCTCGGCCAAGGCCGAGGGGGGCCAGCTCGAGGTCTTCGCCCAGCAGGATGGCGAGAAGGCGAAGTCCCTGGGCGCCGGCGCCTCGGTCGACATCGGCCTGGACGCCTACGCCGGCAAGGCCACCCGCCTGCTGCTGCGCGGCAAGGGCGGCACCGCCAAGGTCACCGGCAAGATCACCGGCGGCACCCTCGGCAACGTCACCATCAAGAAGCCCAAGTACGTGATCTTCTGGCTGATCGACACGCTCCGCGCCGACAAGCTGGGCTTCTACCCCCAGAAGAACGCCAACGGCCGCCCCAAGGTGAAGACGCCGAACCTCGACAAGATCGCCGGCGAGGGCGTCGTCTTCGACCCCTACTACGTCGAGGGCACCGAGTCGAAGGCCAGCCACGCCAGCTTCTTCACCAGCACCTACCCCGTCACCCACGGCGTCTACACCCACGAGGCCAAGCTCAAGGACGAGCACCTGACCATCGCCGAGGCCTTCAAGAACGCCGGCTTCCGCACCGCCGGCTTCATCGCCAACGGCTACGTGAGCGACCGCTGGAACTACAACCAGGGCTTCGACGACTACCAGAACTTCATCCGCGACGAGACGGCCAACAACGCCGCCCACGTCGTGAAGACGGCGAAGCCCTGGATCACCAAGAACAAGGAGAAGCCCTTCTACCTGTACCTCGGCACCAACGACCCGCATGTGACCTACCGGGCCCATGACGAGTACATCGATCAGTACGACAAGGGCGCCTACAACGGCTCCTACAAGAAGTACCTGAGCGGCGGCGAGCTGGGGCGCCTCAAGGAGAAGAAGTCGCCCCCCTCCAAGCGCGACCAGCAGCGCATCGAGGCGCTGTACGAGAACGAGATCGCCTTCAACGACAAGCACTTCGGCGACCTGCTCGCCCACCTGAAGGCCGAGGGCATCTACGACGACACCGCCATCATCATCAGCGCCGACCACGGCGACGAGTTCTGGGAGCACGGCTCCTGCGGCCACGGCCACAACCTGCACCAGGAGCTCGTGCGGGTGCCGCTGGTCATCAAGATGCCCGGCTTCCCGGCGGGCGCCCGGGTCACTTCGGGGGCCAACGGCGTCGACATCCTGCCCACCCTGCTCGCCGTCATCGGCGGCCAGGCCCCCAAGGACGCCCAGGGCATGAGCCTGGTGCCCACCATCGGCAGCAAGTCGCTCTACCCCCAGGCGCAGATCGCCATGAACGGCACCAGCGCCTACACCCTCGCCGTGGGCAACGCCAAGATCATCTACCGCAGCGACTCGTCCATCATGGCCTTCGACATCGGCAAGGACATCGCCGAGCAGACGGACGTCTTCGAGACGCGGCCGGTGCTGGCGCTGACCGCCCTCGACCCGCTCCTCCTCTTCCTCTCCCAGCCCAAGCGCTGGAAGAAGGAGGTCATGGGCCCGCCGAACAACCTCACCCGCGCCTTCAAGTAGGCAGGCGGAAGGCCACCGGCCGCTCCAGCCGCACCGCCTCGGGCTGGATGGCCAGGCGCCACGCCAGCACCTCCACCCCCGCCGCCACCGCCGCCCGCAGGGCCTGCCCGTAGGCCGGATCGATGTCATCCGCCGGCTCGACCACCGTGGCGTCGTCGCGGGACACGCAGAAGAGCAGCACCCCGCGATCCCCGGCCGCCACCTGGGCCGACAGCTCGCGCAAGTGCTTCGCCCCCCGCGTCGTCACGGCGTCCGGGAAGCGGCACAGCCCATCGGGGGTGCCCATCGTGACGTTCTTCACCTCGACGAAGCAGCGCCCCTGCGGCCCCGAGAGCAGCAGGTCGATGCGGGAGCTCTCGGCGCCGTAGCGCACCTCCCGCTGCAGCGTCGGGTAGCCCGCCAGCTCGGGGATGAGCCCCGCCCGGATGGCCTCCTCGGCCAGGGCGTTCGGCCGCTGGGTGTTCACGCAGAGCAGGGCGCCGTACGCCTCCAGCAGCTCCAGCGTGTAGCGCAGCTTGCGGGCCGGGTTCTTCGAGTCGCTGATCCACGCCCGCGCCCCGGGCTCCAGGCAGCCGCGCATCGAGCCGCTGTTGGGGCAGTGCGCCGTCAGCTCGGTGCCGTCGGCCAGCCGCACGTCGGCCAGGAAGCGCTTGCGGCGCGCCAGCAGGGTGCAGGGCACCAGGGGCTCCTCGAAGATCACGCGACTCTCCTTGTCCGCGGCGTCCACCGCGCTACCCTGTCGGCGCCCGCCCCAAGGAGGACCCGATGATCCAGGAAGGCGACCGCCTCCCCCCGTTCCGGCTGCTCGACGACGCCGGCCAGGTCGTGACCGACGCCGACCTCGCCACCGGCACCGTCGTGCTCTACTTCTACCCCCGCGACGACACCCCGGGCTGCACCCGCGAGGCCTGCGACTTCCGCGACGGCCTCGCCGACTTCCGGGCCCGCGGCGTCCGCGTCTTCGGCGTGAGCGCCGACGACGTCGCCAGCCACGTCGCCTTCCGCGACAAGCACGCCCTCACCTTCCCGCTCCTCGCCGACGAGGGCCACGCCCTCTGCGACGCCCTCGGCCTCTGGGGCGAGCAGGTGGTCCAGGGCTACCGCTTCACCGGCATCGCCCGGACGACGCTCATCCTGCGCGAGGGGACGGTGCACCGGGTCTTCGCGGACGTGAGCGTCGTCGGCCACGCGGACGCCGTCCTGGCCGCGTGCTAGCTAGCGCATCCCCGGCAGGCGGGCGATGTCGCCCCAGAACTTGAGGAGCCCGTCCATCACCTCGACGAAGCGGGCGAAGCGGATGGGCTTGACGACGAAGGCGTTGGCGCCGTGCGCGTAGGACGCCTCGATCTCCTCGGGGCGCTCCGACGTGGTGAGCATGAGCACGGGCAGAGCACGCAAGTCCGCGTCCTGCTTGATGATCTGCAGCGCCTCCAGCCCGTTGACCTTGGGCAGGTTGAAGTCGAGGAGGATGAGATCCGGCCGCCGCAGGCCCTCGAACGGGGCCATGCCCCGCAGCCGGTCGAGCAGCTCCTGCCCGTCGCGCACCACCTCCAGCTCCACGGGCTGCCCCTCGCAGCGCTGCAGCGCGCGGCGGGTGATGAGGACGTCGCTCTCCTCGTCCTCGGCCAGCAGGATGTGCATCCGGACGGTCATCAACTCTTCCCCTCCACCCACTGACCGAGTGCCTCCACGACCGCGGGGTCGAAGACACGGCCAGCCTGAGCTGACAGTATGGCCAAGGCGTCCGCCCTGGAAAAGGCCGGCCGCCAGGGCCGCGGGCTCGTCAGCGCGCACCAGGCATCCGCGACGGCGACCACGCGGGACGCCAGGGGGATCCCGGCGCCGACCTGAGCCGCCGTGGAGCCCACGCCATCGTAGCGCGTTCGGACGAAGCGGAGGGCGACGGCGAGGGCCTCATCCTCCCCCGCCCCCCGCACGAGGGTCTCCGCGAGGGCGGGCCCCTCGTCGAGGATCTGGCGGTCGTCCGCGCTCAGCACGTCCTCCGTGTGCAGCACCCGGTCGGGCGTGGCCAGCCGCATCAGGCCCAGCAGGTGCGCCGTCGTGCGGGCGATCTGGAGGCCCGTGCCGGTCAGGCCCACGGCCGGGGCGATGCCCGCCACCACCTCGGCCGTCGCCTCGCCATGACCACCCTGGCCCACATGCAGGCGCTCCAGGCGGGCCGACACCAGGGCCAGGCAGGCCAGCGGCCCCTGCCGGAAGCCCTCGGGCTGGCTGGCCGGCCCGTCGGAGATGCCGGCCACCCGCACCCCGTTGCGCCCGCTGCGCTTGGCCCGGTAGAGCGCCTCGTCGGCGCGCTGCACCAGGTCGGCCGCCGTCAGCACCCCGCCCATCTCATCGGTGGCCGCCCCGACCGAGACCGTCATCTGCAGGGACCCCACCGACGTCTCGATGGGCGTCGCCGCCACGGCCCGGCAGATGCGCTCCCCCGCGCGGCGCGCCCCCTCGGCGTCGGTGTTCGGCATGAGCAGCACGAACTCCTCGCCCCCGTAGCGCGCCAGCACGTCCACCTCGCGGGCGCCGTCCCGCAGCAGGGCCGCGAGGCTGCGCAGCACCTCGTCGCCGCAGGGGTGGCCCCAGGTGTCGTTCACGCCCTTGAAGTGATCCAGATCGAGCATCAGGCACGCGAGCGGGCTGCCATAGCGCCGCGCCCGCGCGAACTCGACCTGCAGCAGCGCCTGGAAGTGGCGGTGGTTGCACAGGCCGGTGAGCCCGTCGCGCACGGCCAGCTCCTCCAGCTCGTGCTGCGCGGCCCGCACCTCGGCCTCCAGCCGCACCCGCTGGCGCAGCGACCGGAGGGTCTGCTCCAGCAACGGACCGTTCAAGTCACCCTTGCGCAGGTAGTCCCACGCCCCCGCCTTCATCACCGCGACGGCCAGCGTCTCGTCCCCCTGGCCCGTCAGCATGGCCACCGGCAGGCCCGGATCGAGGTCCCGGATCTGGGGGATGAGCTCCTCGCCGTGGCAGTCCGGCAGGCGGTGATCGACGAAGACGACGTCCCAGGAGCCGCTCTGCAGGCGGGCCAGCGCCTGCGCGCACGTCTGGACGACCTCGCAGTGGTACGGCCGATCGAGGCGGCCGAGCAGCCGCTGCAGGATGCGCGCGTCGTCGGGATCATCCTCGACGATCAGGACTCGTCCGCCTCGGTCGTTCACCTGTGTCTCCGGCGCCCCCTCCGGCCGAACTGAAAGATACACCCACTTTCGGGGTGGCGGCCACCGGGGTCCGTGCACAGGGTACCTCGCCACCGCGTCAGTCATGGCTGTCGGGCGACCTTCAAAATCGGAAGAGCGCAGGGCGGACGGAATTGAACGAAACGCGAATCGGTTCACGAGAGCTGGAAGGAAGGAAGACCATGCGTGACACCCGTTCCCCCGAGAGCCGACTCCTCGATCTGGCGCGTGCCGGTGACGAGGCCGCCTTCGACGAGCTCGTCGCCCCCCTCCGTGAGCGCATCTACTGGAGAGCCGCCAAGGCCGTCGGTGATCTGGACGAGGCCGAGGACGTCACGCAAGAGACGCTGCTACGCGCCTTCACCCGCCTCGACACGTTCCGCGGGGAGGCGAAGTTCAGCTCCTGGCTCTACCAGGTCGGCACCAACTGCATCCGCATGCACCTGCGCTCCCGCCGGCGCCGCAACGCCTGGTCCCTCGAGGACCACCTGCGCGAGGCCGAGGCGGCGGACGACCAGCAGAGCCTGGCCGAGCCGACCCGGCGCCCCGACGACCTGGCCATGGAGGGCGAGCTCTCCCTGGCCATCGCGTCGGCCATGGACCAGCTCCCGCCCCAGTACGGCAGCATCCTGCGGCTGTGGGTGGAGGACGGCCTGGACCTCAAGCAGATCCAGGAGCACTCGGGCCTGTCCATCGCGGCCATCAAGTCGCGCCTGCACCGGGCCCGCCGCAAGGTGAAGGCCCACCTCGACGAGACCTACGGCGAGGGCGCCCTCCTGGCGGCGTGACGGGCTGGCGTTCGCGCGCCGGGTCCCCGACACTGGCGCCATGAAGCTGCTCACCTCCCGCTGGCTCGTCCTCGTCGCTGCCCTCGTGCTCGGCGTCACCTTCTGGTTTCGCCCCAAGGGCATCGACGGCCCCCGCCCGGCCCCCGTCTCCATGGACGGCCGCGACTTCGACCACAGCGGCCTGACCGCCGTGCTGCAGCAGGTCGTCGGCGACGACGGGCGCATCGACTACGGCGCCCTGCGCCAGCACCCCGAGGCCCTCGACCGCTACCTGGGCCAGCTGCGCGCCCTCAGCCCCAAGAGCGCGCCGCACCGCTTCCGCAGCAACGAGGCCCGCCTCGCCTACTACATCAACGCCTACAACGCCTTCATCCTCGCCGTCGTCCGCGACCACTGCCCCGTCGAGGACGTGAACACCATCTACCCGTTCGGCGGCCTCTTCTGGCGCGTCTCCTTCCTGCTGGGCGAGGAGCCCCACACCCTGAGCGAGCTGGAGAGCCAGCTCATCGGCGACGTGAAGGGGGGCGATCCGGCCGTCCGCTTCGCCGTCGTGAAGGGGGCCAACGGCTTCCCGGCCCTGCCGCGCACCGCCTACAGCGAGGAGGACGTGCGCGCCCGCCTGGACGCCCTGAGCCAGCAGGTGGCCCGGGATCCCCGGTTCATCAAGCGCGAGGGGGACGCCATCGTGGCCAGCCAGCTCTTCGAGTGGTACCTGGCCGAGTTCGGGGGGGATCTGGTGGGGTGGCTCAAGCGCGTCGCCCCCGCGGTGGCCGAGGGGGCGACGTCGGTGCAGTACACGCCCTTCGACTGGCGCCTCAACGGCCGCTGCGGCGGCTGACGGGCTAGCGGACGCTGAACTCCACGCGGCGGTTGCGGGCGTAGGAGCCCTCGTCCTCGCCGTACTCGGCGGGGCGCTCCTCGCCGTAGCTCACGGCCTCCAGCCGGCCCACGTCGGCGCCGAGCTGCTTGAGGTAGGCGCGGGCCGACAGGGCGCGCTTCTCGCCCAGGGCCAGGTTGTACTCGGCGCTGCCGCGGCTGTCGCAGTGCCCCTCCACGATGACGCGGGCGTCGGGATTCGCGTTGAGCCACGCGGCGTTGCGGGCCATGGTCTGCTTCGACTCCTCCGTGAGCTCGGCCGCGTTGAAGTCGTAGTAGATGGTCTTCAGGCCGTCCACCTGCACGCCGCCGCCCGCGCCCGGATCGGAGCGATCGATGAACTGCTCGATGTCGGTGCCGCCGTTGTTGGCGCCGTCGTCCTTGCGGGCGAAGCACTCGGTGCGGCGCTCCTCGGCCTTCTGGCGGGCCTTCTCGGCCAGCTTCTTGGCCGCCTCGCCGGCCTTCTCGGCCTCGTCGTACTTGCCCTGGGCCGAGAGCGTCTGGGCCTTGGCGTACATGCGCTCCGCGGCGGCGTAGTCCTCGGGGGCGCACTTCTTGGCCAGGATGGCCCCGTTGATGGCCGTCTGCGCCTCGGTGAGCGTCTTCGTGGGCGGACCGCCGCAGGCCGCGAGGGCCAGCGACATCAGCATGAGGGGGAGGATTCGTCGCATCTCAGTGCTCCTGGCTGGACGGCGCGGCGGGGGCCGGCGCCGGGGCCCGCAGCTCCAGCACGACGCCCTCGGCGTCCACGCGGGCGCGGATCTTGGGGTCCTGGGCCACCGGCAGGCGCTGCTTGCCCGCAGGCTTGAAGGCCTCGAGCGCGGCGAGGGCGGCCTGGTCGTAGGCGGCGTCCCCGCTCGGGCCCGTGATCTCGGCGGCCGTGATGGCCCCCTGCCCGTCGAGGCGGATCTTCACCTTGGTGACGAGGCCGGGCTTGCTGCCCGGGGCCAGGCCGGCGCTCACCTGCAGGCTGAGCCGCGCCCAGTACAGGTCGGCGCCGTTGACGTTCATCTCGCCGTCCTCGTCGACGGGGTCGGCGGCGAGGGCGGGGGCGGCTCCCAGGAGGAGGAGGAAAAACAGAGTCTTCTTCATCACTTGGCCCAGTAGGGCGTGAAGTAGCCGCCCTTGCCCTTGGTGATCTGGAACTGCTTGCTGCCGTCTTCGGTGGCGATGAAGAGCTCGGCGGCGCCATTGCGGGTGCTGGTGAACACGATGTGCCGGCCGTCGGGCGACCAGGAGGGCTCCTCGTTGTTGCCCTGGTTCTGGGTGATGCGCTCGATGCCGCCGTCGGCGACGCGCACCGTGAAGATGTCGAACACGTTGCGCTCATCGCGGGCCGTGAAGACGATCTTGTCGCCCCGCGGGCTCCACTCGGGGGTGGTGTTGTAGTCCCCCTGGAAGGTCAGCCGCCGCTCGCCGCCGCCGCCCGCGTTCATGATCCAGATCTGGGGCGAGCCGTGGCGGTCGCTCACGAAGGCCAGCCGGCTGCCGTCCGGGGACCAGGTGGGGGTGGTGTCGATGCTCCAGGAGTTGGTCAGGCGCTTGACGACCTGGCCGGACTCCGGGTTGAGCAGGTAGAGCTCGGGGTTGCCATCCTTCGAGAGCGTGGCGGCGACGGCGTGGCCGCTGGGGCTGAGCTCGGCGCCGGTGTTGAGGCCCTGGAAGCTGGCGAAGGGCCGGGCCTGGCCGCCGTAGAGGGCGAACAGGTGGGGGCCGCCGTTGCGGAAGCTGGTGAAGTAGATGCGGCCCTTCCGCAGCGTCGGCAGCATGTTGATGCTGTCGTCGCTCGTCAGCCGGGACTCCTCCAGGCCGTCGGCCGAGACCATGAAGAGCGACTTGCCGGAGCCGGTGCGCTTCACCGTCACGATCTGCGAGCCGAAGAAGCCCGGGCTCTTGGTGTAGTAGCGGATGACCTCGTTGACGAACTTGTGGGCGTGGGCTCGCAGGGCGGCCGCGTCCACGGCGACCGTCGCCGGGGCCTCGAAGCCCGTCAGGCTGATCTGCTTGCCGCCATCCACCGAGAACAGCCGCAGATCGACCACCACCTGGTTGCCCTGGATGGCGTAGCCGGCCTTGATGAGGCCCTGGCTGCCGATGGTGAACCACGACTTGTAGTTGGGGGTCATGCCCTCCTTGGCCGGATCGACCAGGAAGGCGGCCTTGTCCACCAGGTTGAAGTAGCCCGTGATGCTGAGGTCGCGGCGGATCGTGCCGGTCAGCGCCTCGGTGACGCCCCGGGTGTCGGGGCTGCCGCCCTGCATGAAGGCGTCGGGGACGGCCATCTGGAAGACGGTGATGCCCACGGGGGTGACCACCCCGTCGGGGGTGGTGTCGTCCTGGGCGGCCGCCGGCAAGGCGAAGAGCAAGAGGGGCAGGATGCGTCGCAGCATGAGGGGTGCGTTCTCCACGGCGGGGCTCAGTCGTCGCCCCGCATCTCGATGGTCAAGCCGTTCTTCAGCACGCTCTTGCGCAGATCCGGCAGGGTCACGGGGGGCACCGGGATGCGGGCGCTGGTGCCCGGCGCGAACTTGTGCAGCGTCGCCAGGACGGCGTCGTCGAAGATGCGGTTGTTGCTGGAGCGCGTGATGCGCGGATCGCCCTTGAGCTTGCCATCCGCGTCCACCCGGAACGCCACGACCGCGCTCAGCTTCTTGCGCACGTCGCGGGGGATGACCGAGGGCACCGTGAACTGCTCGCGCAGCGCGTGGACCACCCGGTTCATGTAGGTGGCCTTGTGCAGCCGCGAGTTGGGATCGGTGGAGGTGCCCATCTGGTCGCCGTCGGCGAAGCCGCGCGGGTCGTCCTCGTCGGCGCGCTCGTCCACCTTCCGCAGCGCCCGGGCCATGGCCTTCTCGCGCTTCTTGCGCTCGGCCTCCTCCTCGCGCTCCTTGCGCCGCTTCTCGTCTTCGAGGCGCTTCTCCTCGTCGCGGCGCTTCTTCTCGGCCAGCTCGCGCTGCTTCTTCTCGTCCTCTTTCTTCCGCTCCAGCTCCTCTTCGAGCTGCTTGCGGGAGATGCTGGCGGTGTCCGTCTCGACCGGCGGCGCTTCGGGGGCCTCGATGATGCGGGGCAGCTCCTTGGGCCGCTCCTCGCCGAGCTTCGGCAGCTCCACGGGCTTGACGTCGATCCAGGCCACCGGCTCGTCGCGCTCGGTCTTCGCCTCCACGACGCTGGCCAGGGCCATCACCGTGAAGATGCCGCCGTTGAGCACCGCGGCCACGATGCCCGCGATGGTCTTGAGCCCCTGATCGTCGCCCGCCTGCTTCATGGCGCCTCACCCTCCTTGGGGGGCGGGTTCGTCACCATGCCGATGTTGGTGATGCCCGCCTTCTGGAGCCGGGACATCACGTCCACCACGAAGCCATACGGCAAGCCGCGATCCGCCAGGAGGAAGAGCCGCTGGCCCTGGCGGAAGTCTTCGAGGGACGGGATGGCCTTCAGCTTCTCCTCGAATCCGTCGAGGCAGGCGGGAAATTCCGGGCAGGCCTCCAGGAGGACGGCCTCGTCCTCCCCCTTGGCGAAGCCGATGTGCCGATCGGCGTGCAGGGTGAAGATGGTCTGGAGCTGGCTCGCGGGCACGGGATCGGCGTTGGTGGTGGGCAGGTCGATGTCCACCTCGCGCTTGACCCCCTCCACGATGATCGGGGTCGTCACCATGAAGACCACCAGCAGGACGAGCATGACGTCCACCAGAGGAGTGACGTTGATCTCGCTGATGGAGCCCCTGCTGCCCCCGCCGTCGCCGCCGAACGCCATCGCCCGCTCCTAGAAGAAGTGTCGCTTGACGATGTTCAGGAAATCATTGCCGAAGTTGTCCATGTCGGCTTCGAGGACGCGGGTGCGGTTCATGAAGTAGTTGAAGAACATGACCGCCGGGATGGCCGCCACGAGGCCGATGGCGGTGGCGATGAGCGCCTCCGCGATGCCGGGGGCCACCGTCGTCAGGGTGGCGTTGCCGACCCGCGCGATGTTGAGGAACGAGTCCATGATGCCCCAGACGGTGCCGAACAAGCCCACGAACGGCGCCGCGCTGGCCGTCGTGGCCAGGAAGGGCGTGAGGGCCCCGAGCTGGATGATCTCGCCCGTCCGGGCCCGCCGCAGGGCGCGCTCGATGTTCTCGATGTCGTCCATCTTGCCGATCATGGTGTCGCCCTGCTCGCGGCCGCCCTTGAGCTTGGTGAGCTCGACGTACCCGGCGCGGAAGACCTGGCTGATGGGGCTGCGCTTGAGGTGCTCGGACGTCTGGTAGATCTCGTCCAGGCGCTTGGACTGCCAGAACGTCTCCAGGAACAGGCCGCTCTCGGCCTGGGCGCGCCGCAGGTAGAGCCACTTGTAGACGATGATGTACCAGCTCACCACCGACATGAGCACCAGCACCATCAGCACGCCCTTGACCACGGGGGTGGCCCGCAGCAGCAGGGACGAGATGGTGAACTCTTCGGTGGCGCCGGCCAGCGTCACGAGCTGGACGTAGATGCTCTCCATGAGCGGGCTTCCTCCACAGGGCGCGGCCTGGACGCGGCATACCACGGCGCGCGGCGAGGCTCAAGAAAGCCGGATAAGATCGCGGGCTTCCTGGCGTCACGGGGGAGGTGGCAGCACCTCGAAGGCCAGCGGCGCGGACACATGGCGGCCGGAACGCACGACCCAATCGAAGACGCCGCGCTGGTATTCCCCGGCGGGGCCGCGCAGCGTCGGCACCCGCACCTTGAGGGTGCGATCCTCCCAGGCGAGGATCTCGACGCGGACGCCCGCGAGGCGCACCTCGTCCTGGGGGCCGGGGCGGCCGAGGCCCCGGCCGAGCAGCGTGACCTCCTGGCCGGGGCGGGCGGCCCCGGGGCGGGCCTCGTCGAGGACGGGCACGCCGGCGGCCACCTCGACGGCGGCGTCGTCGCAGGCGGCGAGGGCGAGCAGCAGCAGGGGCCAGGTGCGCATGCCGGCATGGTAGGCTCTGGCGTCGCGCGTGGCGAGGGAGGACGCATGGCAGGCCCGTGGCTGGCGCTCTGGGCGCCCATCGCGCTGGGGACGCCGACGCTGGCGCCCGGGCGCTACGTCGGCGTCGTGGACACCGGCATCGTCTGGCTCGTGCTGGCGGCCGATGGCGCGGCCACCTACGGCGAGGCCCCCTACCGCTGGCGGCAGGCCGACGGGGTGCTGCACCTGGACGGGCCCACCCCCCTGGCGCTCACGCTGGACGCCGCCGGCCGCTGCCTGACCGGCCCCCCCTTCGGCCACGTCTGCCTGCGCCCCGTCCCCGTCGTGGAGCCGACGCCGGCGCCCCCGGTCGAGCGCCCCGCCGCGTTCGTCGGGGCCTGGCAGCACACGGCCTCGGGCGGCACCCTGCGCCTCGATCTGTCGCCCGATGGCGGCTATGTGATGGTGCAGCAGGCCACCGGCGATCCCGTCGTCGAGACGCGCGGCGCGTGGCACGGCGACGCCGCCGGCCTGGTGCTCACCCCCGCGGGCGGCGGGGCCTTGCGCTACCGCGCCCGCCGCGCCGGCGCCGACCTGCTGCTCGGGGGCGGCGACCTGCCCCTCGACGTTCGCTTCAGTCCGGTGGAAGCCAGCCCCGTTCGCTGAGTATGATGCGCCGATTCCAGGTCACCGACGGTGAAGGGGGGGCGGTGATGGTCACCAGGTTCTCTATTGTTTTCATGGCGTTGTGTCTCGTCACGGCCTGCGCCGGCGAGGAGCGGCGGCGGCGGCGGCACGCCGGACGCCAGGGGGGCCAGGCGGCCAGGGCGGCGTCGGCGGCGGCGCCGGCGGCCAGGGCGGCGGCTTCGGCGGGCAGGGCGGCGCCGGCGGCGGCGGCCCCCGCAACAGCCGCCCCGATCTGCGCCGCATCGGCGATCGCGAGGCCCCCGTGGGGGTGCTCCTCGAGATCCAGCTCGAGGCCACGGATCCCGAGGGCTCGCCCCTGTCCTTCAACATCCGCTCGTCCCTGCCCGACGGGGCCAAGTTCGAGAAGCCCACGGGCCTCTTCACCTGGACGCCCACCCCCGACCAGGAGGGCACCATCGTCCTGCTGACCTTCGAGGTCTCCGACGGGGAGCTCAAGGACCAGGAGACCATCCAGGTCACCGTCATCCCGGCCAACCAGGCGGGCAACCGGCCGCCGGCCTTCGAGGAGCTGGGCGACCAGGTGCTCACGGCCGGGCGCGCCTTCACCCTGGAGCTGGTGGCCACCGATCCCAACGGCGACCGCCTGACCTACTCCATGCGCGGCGACGCCCTCGACGGGGCCACCCTCGACGCCGACTCCGGGATCTTCCAGTGGACGCCCGACGCGGCCCTGGCGGGCCAGAGCTTCAACGTCACCTTCGTGGCGGCCGACGCGGAGGTGGAGGCGACCCAGGACGTGAAGCTGGTGGTGCGCGAGGCCGGCGGCGGCGATCCGCAGAACCTGCCGCCGCGCATCCGGCCCATCATGGACCAGCAGGTCCAGGTGGGCGTGGAGTTCCGCCTGGTCATCGAGGCCGAGGACGACCACCCCGAGACGCTGACGTTCGGCCTGGCCAGCCCGGCGCCGGGCGGCGCCGGCTTCGATGCCATGCGCCATGAGTTCTTCTGGACGCCCCTGCCCGATCAGACCAACCAGGCCATCCCCGTGGTCTTCCAGGTCTCCGACGGCGAGTTCCGGGCCGTGGAGCGCGTGACGTTCCAGGTCACCGGCGACGGCCCCGTCATGGGCGACTGCACCCCCGACGCCGAGGGCGACGCCCCGCGCCGGGTGATGAACGGCGACGCGCTCCAGCGCAGCATCTGCCCGGCCGGCCAGCTCGACACGTACACCGTGCCCCTGGCCGTGGGCGACCGCCTGACCGTCGTGGCCGAGTTCAGCCACGCCGAGTGCGACATCGACTTCGACATCTACGCCCCGGGCAACGGCGCGCCGGTGGCGCGGGCCCAGGGCATCACCGATCTGGAGGAGGCCTCGGCCCTCGCGGCCGTCGCGGGCGACTACCGCGTCGTCGTGGGCTGCCTCGATCAGGCCGCCACCCCCGACTACGAGATCCTCTTCGAGGTCATCCCGGGCGGCGGCAACCCCATGATGTGCAACGATGATCGCTTCGAGGCCGCCGGCGGCGACACCCGCGACACGGCCCAGCCGCTCAGCATGGCCCAGGGCCAGGATCTGCGCATCTGCGCCGGGGACCGCGACTTCTGGTCCTTCAACGCCCAGGTGGGCGCCACCATCACCATCGACGCCCTGTTCAGCCACGCGGCGGGCGACCTGGATCTGCGCCTGACCGGGCCCAACAACGTGGCCGCCGGCTCCGCCAGCAGCTCCGACGACAACGAGCAGATCCGCGTCGCCATGGCCCCGGCCACCGGGACGTACGTGCTCGAGGTCTACGGCTACCAGGACGCCGAGAACACCTACCGCCTGAACCTGGACGTGCAGAACCCCATGGTGGTCTGCGACGCCGACCGCGTGGAGCCCAACGACAGCCGCGCCGACGCCGAGCCGTTCCGCCCCGAGGTCTACACCAACCTCACGCAGTGCGGGGATCCCGACTGGTACAAGACGGAGGTGCCCGAGGGCTCCACGCTGCAGGTCTACATCTCGTACACCGGCAACGCCCCGTCGGCGCAGGCGTTCACGCCGGGCGGCCAGGGCATCCCCGGGCAGTCCTACGGCGTGGGCATGGGCGACGGCTGCCGGGCCAACCGGCCGGGCTGCCGCCTGCTGACGGCGCCGGGCCCGGTGGGCGGCGGCTTCATCCACTACAACATCGAGGCGGGCACGCTGGGCCAGGCCTACGATCTGGTGGTGCGCGTGCAGCAGGCGGCCGCCGGCGGCCAGTGCGGCCGGGCCAACCAGGCCTGCGACGAGTTCGAGATCTGCGACTACGGCACGAGCGCCTGCACCGACGCCTTCTGCGACGCCAACGGCGTCGGCTGCCCCAACGGCTTCAACTGCCACCAGGAGTGGTGCACCGAGGCCTGCATCGCCGGGGCCTGCGCCCACCCCGACCACACCTGCAAGTACCTGGACGGCGAGTTCTGGTGCGGCCTGGGCGGCAACGCCGCGCTGGGCGACGCCTGCTTCGACTTCTCGGACTGCTCGCGCGACTTCGACTGCCTGGTCGGGGCCTCCGTGCCCGGCGGCTACTGCACCCGCGAGTGCACCCGCGACAGCGACTGCGGCCCCGGCGGGGCCTGCGCCCGCTTCGACAACGGCAACTTCTGCGGCGACACCTGCGCCGCGCAGAACGAGTGCCGCCAGGGCTACGGCTGCAACACCCACCCCCGCGCCGAGGGCGGCGGCAACGTGCGCATGTGCACGCCAGGAATCCAGATTTGAGCAAGCCCCCCATCCTGTTCGCCACGTGCCCCCCCGGCCTCGAGGGGGTGCTGGACGCGGAGCTCGCGCGGCATGGCTTCCGGTCCCGGGAGATCAAGCCGGGCGGCGTGCACTTCCGCGGCTCGCCGCTGCGGGCCAACCGGCTGCTGGCCACGGCGAGCCGCGTGCTGCTGCCCGTGGCCCGCTTCAAGGCCACCGACTTCGACGACCTGGTCGCGGGGGCCAGCGCGGTGGACTGGTCGCCCTACGGCGGCGTGACCCCCAAGGTCAGCGCGGCCCGCTCGCGGCTCTTCCACACCGGGGCCGTGGCCGAGCGCCTGGGGGCCCTGCTGCCCGCCGGCGACACCGCCCTGTACTGCCGCCTGATGCACGACCGCTGCACCTTGCAGATCGACACGTCGGGCGAGCACCTGCACAAGCGGGGCTGGCGGACGGAGACGGGGCAGGCCCCGCTGCGCGAGACGCTGGCCGCCCAGATCCTGGCCCTGGCCGGCTGGGAGCCCGGGGTGCCGCTCGTCGATCCCTGTTGCGGATCAGGGACCTTCATCATCGAGGCGGCCGTGCAGGCGGCGGGGCTGGCCCCCGGCCGGCTGCGCAGCTTCGCCTGCGAGCGGTGGTGGCGCAGCGAGCTGGTGCCCACGGGGGACGCCGTCCCGACCATCCTCCGGGGGAGCGACCGCTCCAAGGCGGCGGTGGCGGCGGCCCGGCACAACGCCGAGCGCGCCGGCGTCGCGGTGGACCTCCAGGTCGCCTCGGCGCGCCAGGTCGAGGCCCCCGCGCCCACCGGGCTGCTGGTGGCCAACCCGCCCTACGGCCGCCGGGCCGAAGACCTGGCGACGGCCTGGGACGAGCTCGGCGCCCTGCTGGCTGGCCCCTTCGCGGGCTGGAAGGCCGCCATCCTCTCCCCCGAGCGGGGCCTCGCGCGGCGGCTGCGCCGCGAGCCCGAGACGCGCTACCACCTGCGAAACGGCGGCCTGAACGTCGACCTGCTCATCCTGCCGCCGGCCTGAGGGCCGTCAGGGCGCCTCTCGGACCGTCGCGGTCAGCCCCGTCGCGTCGGTGACGGTGATCTCCACCGCCCGCAACGCCGCCCGCTCGAACGGGGGCGGCAGCAGCTCGCCCTCGTCGCCCCAGGCCGGCCCGTAGTGCACGGCCAGGTCGACGCCGTCCCCGTTCCACGCGGGATCGGGGGCGTAGAGCTCCACGTCGTCGTCGCCGAGGGCCCGCCAGGCCAGGAACTGCACGTCCCCGTCGGGATCGGCGTAGCGCAGGCCGAACGTGATGACCTCGGCGTCGGCGTCCTCATCGACGCTGACCACCTCGACCACGGGCGGGTGCGCCGGCCGGATGACGAGGCTGTACGGGGCCTGGTAGCGCGGCGGGCGGGTGTCGGTGCCGTAGGTCACCCGCAGGCCCACATAGGCCGACTCGCCCGCGGCCAGGACGACGCCAGCCCGGTCGCGCACCCCGCAGGCCATCACGCCTGGCTCGAACGACGCGTCGGGGACGACGTCGCCGCAGGCCGCCACGCCGACCACCGCCCGCAGCCCGTCCTCGGTGGTGGCCTCGACGGTGTAGGGGCCCGCGGCCGGCGCCGTGAAGCGAAAAAGCAGTGTTTCTCGGGGGTTGAAAGCCCAGCAGGGGGCGTTGTCGGGCTGGCTCACGTAGCCCATGCCCGTCGTGCCCTCGACCCGGACGTCGGCCTCGAGGGCGGCGCCGGGGTCGGCGCAGGTGGCGACCTCGGCGGCGAAGCGCGCGCCCAGCTCCTCGGGGCTGGCGTCCGGGGCGGCGTCGGGGGCAGCGTCGGGGGCGGCGTCAGGGGCGGCGTCGGGGGCAGCGTCCGGGGCCACCTGGCCGACGTCCGGCCCGGCGTCCAGGCGGCCCGCGTCCGGGCCCTGCGGGTCGTCGTCCGCGTCGCAGGCGACGAGGGCCAGGGCGGCGAAGGTGATCAAGCAGCGGGTCCGCATGGCGGCTCCTCCTCTCCGGGGACGCCTACCCGACGCCCCGAGGCGCGCCATCTGACCATGGTCGTCGCCACCGGGGCCAGGCGGCGGTCTGGCAGTGGATGGGCCGCAGGCCATGCAGCGCATTGTCGAGGACTTCCGACGACGCCGCCGCTGGCCGCCTCCCGCCGCCGATGCGACGGGAGCTTCTGTCGACAGCCTGCGGCGGGCTGGCGGGAAAGGCGGACCGAGCACTCGGCGAGCGCGAGGCGTGTCAGCGGCCAGGAGGAGGACCGCAGGCAATGCAGCGCATTGTCGAGGACTTCCGACGACGCCGCCGCTGGCCGCCTCCCGCCGCCGATGCGACGGGAGCTTTTCTCGACAGCCTGCTAGTCTCTCGCCGTGCGCGCACCCCTCCCCCTCCTCGGCCTCGCCCTCCTGGGCGGCTGCACGTTCCTGCTGGAGCTGGACGGGCCGGCGCGGCTCGTGGAGGCCGCGGACGTGGGGCCGGCGGCCGACGGGCCGGCGCCGCCGGACGCGGAGCCCGACGCCGCGCCGCCGGAGGACGCCGCCCGGGACGCCAGCACGCCGGACGTGGCCTTCGAGGACGCGGGCCCGATGCAGGTGCTCGTGACCGATCTGCGCGGCGGCGGGGGCGAGCACGACGGCACCCGCTGGGAGGGCCGCGCGCTGCGGCTGCTGCCCGGCCGGTCGTCGGGCACGTTCACGTCGCGCATCTTCGCCGTGGACGCCCCCGTGCGCTGGGATCGCGTGCGCTGGTGGCCCAGCCTGGCCTATGGCCGGCCCCTCCCCGACGGCGGCGGCGCCGAGGCGGGCTACCCCGCCGGCAACCTGGACATGCGCAGCAACGTGCTCCTGCTGCACCTCGACGATCCCGCCTTCCTGACCGGCGAGGCCGTCTCGGAGACGTCGGGGGCCGGGCACCGCGTCGAGGTGCTGGGCAACGAGGCCGCCGCCAGCCGGGGCGTCTTCGGCGGCGGGCTGAGCCTGGGGCTCCCCGACCGCCTGTCCGTCTCCAGCGACCACCCCGCTTTTCGCTTTGGAACCGAGGACTTCACGTGGTCGACGTTCGTGCGGACGACGGGCTGCGAGGCCAGCAACCACGTCCTCATGGGCGGCGAGAACCCCACCCCCGGGGCCGAAGGGCCGGGCACGCATATGTGGCTCGGCTGCCAGGTCAGCGACGACTGCGAGGGCGGCGAGGGCCTCGGCGGCACGCAGCGCCCAGCCGGCGGGCCCACCGTGAACGCCTGCGCGGCGGCCACCTACGCCGATGGGCGCTGGCACCATGTGGCCCTGGTCAAGGCCGGCCACACCCCCGGCGAGCTGCGCTGGCTGGTGGATGGCGAAGTGGCCCTCGTCTCGGGCCCGGTGGACTTCGGCGAGGCCCGCTTCGATCTGGACGGCGGCCTGCCCTTCACCGTCGGCGCCTTCCCCCGCGGCGAGTACGACACCGAGGGCACCTTCGACGAGATCGCGCTCTGGCACCGGGCGCTCTCGACGGAGGACGTGGAGGCCATCGCGTGCCGCGGGCTGTGCCGCGCCTCCGTGCAGGTGCGCGCCTGCGTCACCCCGGGCTGCGACGCCGATCCGCCCTTCGGCCCCGATCTGACGGACGACTTCAGCCGCGACGACGGGGTGGTCGAGCGCGCCATCGCGCTGGGCCCCGCCCGCTACATCCAGTACCGCGTCAACCTGACCGGCCAGGGGGCGCTCTCGCCCCAGCTCCTCCGCGTCGAGCTGGCGGGGCAGCCCGAGGCCCCGTGAGCCGCTTGTCGCGGCGGCCGCGAGGGGCCACGATGACGGACGAATCGTCGCGACCGTGTCACCGGGGCGACACGAAGGGTCCGCAGGATGGGCGCCGATGACTGATCGCATCCTCATCGTCGAAGACGAGCGCGACCTGCTGACGACCCTGCGCTACAACCTGGAGCGCGAGGGCTTCGAGACCCTCGGCGCCACGACGGGGGCCCAGGCGCTCGACCTGCTCTCCCGCCAGGTGCCCGATCTGGTGCTGCTCGACCTGATGCTGCCCGACATGGCCGGCACCGAGGTCTGCCGCCGGATGCGCGCCCTGGAGGCCACCCGCACGGTGCCCGTGATCATGTGCACGGCCAAGACGGAGGAGATCGACCGGGTGGTCGGCTTCGAGGTCGGGGCCGACGACTACGTGGTCAAGCCGTTCTCGGTGCGCGAGCTCTTGCTGCGCATCCGCGCGGTGCTCCGGCGCACCCAGGGCGATCGCGACGGCAAGGAAGAGTGGATCGAGTTCGGGCGGCTGCGGGTGGATCCCCCGGCCCACCGGCTGTGGGTCGACGGCGAGGAGATCCGCCTGACGGCGCTGGAGTTCCGGCTCCTCCTGACGTTCTACGAGCGGCGCGGCCGGGTGCAGTCCCGCGAGCGCCTGCTCAGCGACGTCTGGGGCTACGCGGTGGACGTGACCACCCGCACCGTCGACACCCACATCAAGCGGCTGCGCGAGAAGCTCGGGGAGGCCTCGGCCTACATCGAGACGGTGCGCGGCGTCGGCTATCGCTTCCGGGAGCGGCCGGGCGACGCCCCGTGAGCGCCTGGTGGCGCCCCGGCGGCCGGGGCGCGATCTTCCTCATCTCCAGCGTCCTCATCTGCGCCGCCGGCGGGGCCGGGTGGCTGTACCTGGAGGGGGTGCTGCGCCACGGCCTCGAGGCGCGCATCTCCGACGAGCTCGTGCGGGAGGCCCGCGTCATCGCGGCCTTCGACGCCGCCACCCCCACCGAGGCGGCGGCCCTCGTCATCCGCCTGGCGGACGGGCTGGGCGGGCGCGTGACGCTCATCGAGGGGGACGCCGTCCTCGCCGACTCGGCGGGGCCCCTCGACGCGGCCGCCCAGGCGACCATCCTGGCCAGCGCCGAGGTCGTGGCCGCCCGCCGCGAGGGGGTGGGCCACAGCGTCCTGGCCGAGCACCAGCCCGACGACTGGTTCTTCGCCGCGGTGGCCATCGACCGCCGCGTCGTGCGGGTCGGCCTCTCCCCTGCCGAGGTCCAGACGGCCGTGGGGCGCACCCGCGTCGTCCTCGTCATCGCCGTGGGCATCGGCCTGGCCGGCGCGCTGTTCATGACCATCCTGGCCTCGTGGCTGCTGGCCCGGCCCCTGCGGGAGCTGCTGGCCCGCGCCCGCACGCTCACCGACGGCCCCCCGCGCTCCGGCCGCCCCGAGACGTCCATCAAGGACCTGGGCCACCAGCTCGAGGACGTCGTCGCCACGCTGGCCGCCGAGCGCGACCAGATCGAGGCCGTCCTGGAGGGGATGACGGAGGCGGTGTTCGGCCTGGATCCCGGCGGGCACCTCACGCTCGTCAACCGGGCGGGCCTGCGCCTGCTGGGCGTCGAGGCGCCGCCCCTCGGCCGGCGCGTGCACGAGCTGCTGCCCGTGCCGGACGAGGAGGAGGGCGTCCACGAGATCACCCTCCCCGGCCCCCGGGCGTTCCTGGCGCGGGTCACCCCCCAGCGCTCGGGCCAGGGCCGCGTCATGGTGCTGCTGGACGTCACACGCCTGCGCCGGCTGGAGCAGATCCGCCGCGACTTCGTGGCCAACGTCTCCCACGAGCTGCGCACCCCCGTGAGCATCATCCGGGCGAACGCCGAGACGCTGCGAGACGGCGCCCTGGCCGATCCCGCCGAGGCTCGCGGCTTCGTGGACGCCCTGCTGCGCAACGCCGAGCGGCTGTCCGACCTGCTGGCCGACCTGCTCGACATCGCCCGCATCGAGTCGGGCCAGGTGGCCGCCCGGGTGCCGGTGGCCGTCATCGAGCCGGCCATCGCCGCCTACGAGCAGGTGGAGCCCCGGGCCCTCAGCCGCGACATCAGCCTCGACTTCGAGCTGGAGGAGGGCCTGACGGTGATGGGCGACGCCAAGGCCCTGTCCCAGGTCCTCACCAACCTGCTGGAGAACGGGGTGAAGTACATCCCGGCCGGCGGGCGGGTCGTGCTCTCGGGGCGCCGCGAGGGCGATCGCGTGCTCCTGGAGGTGGCCGACGACGGCCCCGGCATCGGCGAGGAGCACCGCGAGCGCATCTTCGAGCGGTTCTACCGCGTGGACGCCGGCCGCTCCTCCGACGCCGGGGGCACCGGCCTCGGCCTGGCCATCGTCAAGCACCTGGCGGCGGCCATGGGCGGCAGCGTGCGCCTGGAGGCCAACACCCCGCGGGGGGCCCGCTTCGTGGTGGAGCTCATCGCCGCCGACGCCTGACCGTCAGCCCAGATCGACGACGCGGGCGGCCGGCCCGGCGAGGGCGGCCGGCAGGTCGATCCAGGCGGGGCTGCCATCGATGACCAGGCCGTCGGCGGAGGCCGCGAGGGCGCCGGCGTGGATGACCGCGGCGTCCGGGTTGAAGACGACGTCCACCGTCCAGGGCAGCCCGGCGGCCACCGCGAAGGCCCGCACGCGCGCGGCCAGCTCCCCGCTGCCAGAGACGGGCGCGTCGACGTACCAGGCCACCGCCGTCGCGGGCGCCAGGACGCGGGCCAGGCCGGGCAGATCCGGGGCGGGATCGAGCCGCCCCACCCGCCGACCGCGGCCGGCGATGTCACGCAAGCACCCGTCTTGACACAGAAAAACCGGCTCGCCCTCGCGCAGCGAGGCCAGCAGGGCCAGGACGTTGCAGCCATCGACGGCGACGCGCTCGGCCGTGACCGCCGTGCGCTGCCGGGCGCGCCGGGCGGCGGCCAGCGCGGGCGCGCAGGCCGCCCGCCGCACGGCCTCCCGCTGGCGACCGTCGAGGCCATGGCGGTCGCCCACCAGCTTGAGGGCCGCCCCCTCCGGATAGCCCCGTGCCAGGTGCCAGGCCAGGTGCTCGGTCGCGGACCGCAGCCCGGGCCACGCCGCGGGGCCGAAGGCGTCGGTCACCGCGCGCACCGCCAGTGCACATCCCCCTCCAGGCGCTGGGGATCGCCCTCGCCGTCGAAGTCGGGCGGGCAGCCGCAGCCCTCGCCACAGCTCGCCCCGTAGGCCGCCAGCCGGTCGTAGCCGAGGGCCTGGCAGATGGCCTCGGCCGGGTAGCGCCCACGGCCCGTCCCCGCGACCCAGGCCGTCTCGGCGTCCGCCGCGCAGACCTGCCAGGCAGCACCGTCGGCGCCGACGGTGCCGGTGCTGCCGGCGCTGGGCGGCCGGAACGCCGGGGGCGCGAAGGCCCGGAAGCAGTGGTTCACGGCGGCGCAGTCGTGGTCGGTGATGAAGGCGGAGTAGGCGCAGGCCGGCAGGCCGCACTCGTACGGGGCGTCCTCGCCCGGCAGGACGAAGCTGTCGGGGGCCGTCTCCTGGCCGCAGAAGCGCAGGTCGCCGTAGCCATCGAGGGCGGCCCGGCGATCGAGGTGGTCGGGCACCGTGGAGCAGGCGAAGGCCGCCAGGACGGGCTCGTCGAGCCCCGCGGTCAGGGCGCAGTGGCGTCGGCAGGAGCGGACGAGCGCGGCCTCGGGCTCGAAGTAGAAGTTCGGCCCGTCGTCCACGGCGAAGGCCCCCGCCGGGCGCCACAGGCTGCCCTCCCGCACGTCGATCCACCAGCGCACGGCGTCGCCCTCGCCCAGCGGCCGGCCGCAGATCGCCCGACCGGCGACGGCGCCCCAGCCCGCCCCCCCCGCCCCCCCCGGCTCGAGGCCGAGCGTCGCGGGCGCCCCGCAGGCCAGCAGGCCCGCCCCCGCCTCGCGGCCCAGCCAGCGCCCCGTCCGCAGGTCGCGGGTGGCGTGGGCCACCGGCTCGGGACACTCGCTTGCGGCCCAGACGCCATAGGCCTGGGAGGCGTAGAGCACCACGTCCACGCCGCCGCGGGGGCCCTCGCAGCCGAGGCGCACGTCGAACCGGGTGTCGAGGTGGGCCAGCGCCCCCCAGAGCCGCGCCTCCCCCTCTTGCGGCTGCGGGCGGCCCAGATCGGCGTGCCAGGGGCCCGCGGCCGGGCGCAGGGGCTCCGAGCGGCTCGCGGCGACGCGGGACCACCCGCCGCCGTCGGCCTCCTGGTCGCACCAGACGTCGAACGTCGACAGGTCGGGGCCCGGCTGGATCTGGTAGACGCCGCTGGCGGTGTAGCCGGCCGCCCGCGCGGCGCGGCACGACGTGAAGACCTCGCAGACCGGCGGCGGATCCACCACGCCGTCGCAGTCGTCGTCGACGCCGTTGCAGCGCTCGGGGCTGGGCGGCGCCGCCTCCCCCTGGCAGCGCGGCTGGCCCCCCGCGCAGTCCAGCCGGCCAGGCCGGGCGCAGGCCCCGAGGCCCACGACGCAGCGGCGCGGCTGGTCGGCGGCCTCGTCGACGCGGCCGTCGCAGTCCTCGTCGACGCCCGGGCAGACCTCGATGCCCGGCAGCACCGCCCCCTCGCAGACCCCCTCGAAGCCGGCCTCGCAGACGGCCCACCCCGCGCGGCAGATGCCGACGCCGAGCGTCCCCGGCGGGCCGTCGTAGCACGCCAGGCGATCGCGGCCGTCGTCGCGCTCGCCGTCCTCGCTGGCGTCGTGGTGATCCTCGTCGTCGTGGTCGCCCCGGATGGGGGCCGGCTCGCCCTCGTCGGCGGTGCCGTCGCAGTCGTCGTCCTCGCCGTTGCAGATCTCGGGGCGCGCCGCGAGGGGCACGCAGACCGCCCACTGGCCGCCCGCGCACCGGCGGCTGCCGGCGGCGCACCGCCCGGGCTCCCCGGTGGGGCAGGGCTCGACCAGCGGCGCGCCGTCGGGGCCCTCGTCCGTCCGCCCGTCGCAGTCGTCATCCTCGCCGTCGCACCCCTCCTCGCGGGGCGCGGCGAGCTGGCAGACGACGCCGGCTTCCGTGCAGATCAGGCGCCCCGGTCGCCCGCAAGGCGCCACCACGCAGGCCCCGCCCGCCCCCGCGCAGGGCGGCGCGGCGTCGGCCTGGGGGGCCACGTCCGCCCCCGCGTCGCGGGCGGGCTCGGCCTCGACGGCCTCGTCGCAGGCCACCAGCCAGGTGGCCGCCAGGACGGCCAGCAGACAGCGCAAGGGCACTCCTCGACTCTTCCGCGCGCCCCGGAGCATGACCGCCGGGCGCGCATGACCGCAAGAACGCTGGCTTGTGGCCGGCGGAGGCCAGGGCTACGGTGGCGCCATCACCACCGGGAGGTCCGCCGATGCGCCTGGCCTGGCTCCTGCTCCCCGCCGCCCTCGCGGCCTGCCGCGGCGAGGAGGCCCCGCCGCCGACGGCGGCCCCGCCGACGGCCGCTCCACCGCCGCTCGTCGTCGAGCCCCCCGTGGCCTGGTCGCGCGACATCCGCGCGTCCGAGGCGGCCGTCTCCGAGCTCGAGCGCGACGCCCTGCGCCCCCTCTGCAACGCCCTGAAGACGGAGGATCCGCCGGCCCTGCGCGCCACGCTGGCCCCCGACTTCCAGGGCCGCCTCTGGGCCGCGGCGGTGCCGACGCTCGATGACGCCGCCGTGCGCACGGCCCGCCTGCCCGCGGCGGACGCCACCCTCGACCGGGCCGCCTTCGCCGAGGCCGCCCTGGCCGAGCGGGCGCGCTTCGCGGTGGTGGATCGCTGCGGGCTGCGGACGTTCCGCTTCCTGCTGGCCGAGCCCCGGCTGGACGAGGCGTGGGCCCGCCTGGCCTTCGAGGTGGTGGGCAAGGACGCCGAGGGCCACCCCCGCAGCCTGCGCGCCGAGTGGGTGGCCCAGGTGGCCCGCACGCCGGATGGCTGGCGCCTGAAGGCCGCGGCCGCCGATCCCGGGGAGGCCGTCACCGTGCTGGCGGCCCCCTTCGCCGACGTCACCGCCGCCGTGGGCCTGGGCCTGCACCGCGACGCCGCCTCCACCGAGGCCATCACGGCCCAGGTGGACGGCCAGCGCCTCGAGACGGTGGGCGGCCTGGGCGTCGTCGACGCCAACGGCGACGGCTTCCCCGACCTGCTCGCCTGGAACCGGCGCCGCACCCTGCAGCTCTTCATGAACGACGGGCGGGGCGGATTCCTGAAGAAAGACGGGCTGTTGCCGGCGACGGCCGTGGGCTACCAGCAGCTCTGGCTGGACCTCGACGGCGACGGCGTGGACGAGCTGGTCTCCTCGGAGCTGCTCGGCTGCGCCCATGACCGCGGGGAGTTCGGCGTCTACCGCCTGCAGGGCGACGCCCTCCAGCGGGTGGGCACGCTGCCCTTCAAGCTGTCCTGCGTCGACCCGGGCCGGGCCATCTACCAGCACATCTCCGCCGCCGACGTGGACGGGGACGGCCGCGTCGACCTGCTGCTGGCCGGCTTCGGCAACCACTTGAGCCGCCGGGCCAACTTCAACCACTTCGACGGCCGCAACGGCGAGCGCAACCTGCTCTTCATGAACCAGGGCGGCCTGAAGTTCAGCGAGGAGGGCCTGGATCGCGGCCTCACCGGCACCCGCTTCAGCTACGTGACCGCCTTCTTCGACCTGGACTCCGACGGGGATCAGGACCTCTACGTCGCCAACGACTTCGGCCCCAACGAGCTGTTCACCAACGACGGGCAGGGCCGCTTCCAGCGGGTGCTGACGGGCCCGATGGTCGAGAACGGGCAGTCCATGGGGCTGACGGTGGCCGACTTCGACGGGGATCTCGACCTCGACCTCTACGTCTCGAACATGTACTCGAAGGCCGGCAAGCGCATCGTGCCCCTGGCCCAGGGGCGCCTGAGCCCCGAGACGTTCAAGACGCTGGAGGGCCTCGCCGCGGGCAACACGCTCTACCTGCGCGAGGGCGACGGCTACGTGGAGAAGGCCACCGACCTGCACGTCGCCAAGGCGGGCTGGGCCTGGGGCCAGGCCCTCTTCGACGCCGACAACGACGGGGATCGCGACCTGTACGTGGTCAACGGGATGACGAGCCACAGCAAGGACAAGGAGAACGACTTCTGAACGTACCACTGGCGGCAGTTGGTCGCCCACGCGCAGGCCACGGAGTCGGAACGGGACTTCGGGACCTTCGTCAACCCGGATGACGACCGCGAGGCGCGGGCGTTCCGGGGCAGCTTCAGCGGGTATGAGCGCAGCGCGTTCTTCCTGAGCCCGGGTGTCGGGCAGCCCTACATCGAGATCGCCCACGGCCTCGCCCTGGACGATGATGAGGACGGCCGCGCCGTGGCCGCCGTGGACGTGGACGGCGACGGCGATCTGGATCTGGCGGTGCTCAGCGTCCAGAGCCTGCGCCTGTTCTTGAACCCCAGCCCCCCGCGGCACTTCGTGCGGGTCCGGCTGCAGGCGTCGAAGGGCGATCCCCTGGCCCTCGGCGCCCAGGTGAAGGTGGAGGCCGGGGGCCGCGCCCAGCTCGCGCCCGTGCGGCTGACCGAGGGCTTCCACACGCAGGTGCAGCCGGAGCTGCACTTCGGCCTCGGCGACGCGGCGGGCGTGGACGCCATCGAGGTGCGGTGGCCGGGGGGCCGGGTGCAGCGGTTCGGCCCGGCGCCCGCCGACCGCCTGCTCGTCCTGCGCGACGACGCCGAGGCCCCCGAGGTCCGGGCCATCCCCGCGTGGCCCCCGGGCACCGGCCCGACGATCACCCGCGGGGCCCTCGACGCCCCGGTGGAGACGCTGGAGGGCGCCCGCGTGCCCGTGGCCCCCCGGGGCCGGCCGGCGGTCGTGAACTTCTGGGCCCCGTGGTGCAAGGCCTGCGAGCGCGAGCTGCCCGCCCTGGTGCGGCTGGCCCAGGATCTGGGCCCCGACGTGCGGTTCGTCGGCGTCTCCCTGGAGCGCGAGGACAAGGCGGGCGTGCAGGCCTTCGCCGCCCGCCATGGCGTGCCCTACCCCACCCCGCTCGCCACCGAGGAGGCCGTGGCCGCCTTCTTCGGACCCGGCGCCGAGGTCACCCTGCCCGTCACCTTCGTCTTCGGCCCCGATGGCGTCATCCGGCGGGCGTTCCACCGCGAGGTCACCGCCGAGGAGGTGCGCAGCGTGCTGGGGACGCTGGCCACGGCCCCCGCCCCGGAGGACTTCATCGAGCTGGCCGACCGCGCTCACGGGCTGGGCCAGGCCGACGAGGAGCGCGCCCTGCTGGCGAAGGCCCTCGCCGCCGCCCCCGACGACCCCGTGACGCTCACCGACGTCGCCGAGCGGCTCATGCGCCTGCGCGACCCGGAGCAGGCCCGCGCGATCCTGGAGGACGGCGTCAAGCGGCGGCCCGCGGTGCCCGAGCTCTGGGCCGTCCTGGGCGCGGCGCGCGGCGCCCGGGGCGACCTGCCGGGGGCCGAGGCGGCCATCAAGCAGGCCCTCGCCCTGGCCCCCCGCAACCCCGTCGCCCTCAACAGCGAGGGGATGCTCTTCATGATGCGCGGCCAGAACGCCGAGGCCGCCGACCGCTTCCGGGCGGCCATCGACGCCGATCCCCTCTACCCGCTGCCCCGGGCGAACCTGCAGCACGTCGAGTCGCTGCTGCCCCCCTGATCCCGCGCGACCGCGGCGCCGGCTGGGGCATCTTTGCCCGGGCGCCAGCTCGCCTCGCGCCCCGCGGCTTGCCCGAGAGCGACAGGTCGTGCATCATGCGCCGCTTGCGGAGGAGCAACGGTCTTGGCCACTTACATCACCGAAGACTGCATCAACTGCGGGGCCTGCGAGCCTGAGTGCCCCAACCAGGCCATCTCGGAGGGCGACGACATCTACATCATCGATCCGAAGCTCTGCACCGAGTGCGTGGGCTTCCACGGTGATGAGGCGTGTCAGTCGGTCTGCCCGGTGGAGTGCTGCATCCCCAACCCCGACCTGCGGGAGACCGAGGTGGAGCTGCTGGCGCGCGCCGTCAAGCTGCACCCCGATCAGGCGCTGCCCGAGGCGGGCGAGCTGGACGAGGCCACCTCGCGGTTCCGCAACCCGAAGTGGATCAACGCCGGGCGCGACTGACGGCGGGCCCGTCCGGGCTGCCGATCCCCCCACGAGGCGGCGTGCTCGCGCGCTGCGGTCTGATCAGGCCTCGACCGCAGGCGCAGAGGCCGTGATCGCCGCGTGGCCCTGCCCCGGCTGCCGAGGCCCCTTCAGGGCGCCGTAGAGCCCGAACACCGAGAACGCCACGCCCAGCACCGCCAGCACGATGGCCGCGCCACCGAAGCGCGTCGCCCGCTTGGCCGCCACCACGAAGAACACCGGGCTGAGCAGGATGAAGGTGTCGCCGCCCATGCCGCCGCGCCCGCCGCCGCCGCCGGGGGGGCTGTTCATGAACTTGATGATCATGGCGGCCCCGGCCGCGCCGAGGGCGACGAAGAAGCACAGGTTCAGGAAGGTGGAGCGCTTCATGGGACCTCGTGGCGGCCGAGCCGCTCGAGCCAGGGGGCCGCGGCCTCCAGGGCGGCGCGGGCGTCGGCCTCCGTGCGCGGGGGCAGCACCCCCACCGCCACGCGGCTGAGGGCGTCGCGGGAGAAGGGCGACCAGTCGGCCACCGGCCAGCCCGCCGCCTCCAGGGCCACGACGGCGGCCGCCGTGGAGCCGGGCGCGACGCCCTCCGCGACCAGGACGCTGGCGCCCCGGGCGAGCCAGACGCCCAGCGCCGGGAGCACCGGCCCCGTCTCGCCATCCGGGTAGGTCGCCTGCCCCGCCTCGACGCCATCGAGCAGCACGACGTCCGCGAACCCCGCGAAACCACTGACGAAAGGCAGAGAGCGCACTTCCGCCCGCGCCGGGCAGAGCCGCACGCCCCAGACCACCTCGCTGCCGCGCGGCGTCGGCAGCCGGATGGCCACGGGCTCGCCCGGCGAGGCGATGTCGCCGTCCCCCGGGGGCAGCTCGAAGCCCAGCGCCGACCACGCCGCGCGGGCGCCGGCCCAGTCGCGCAGCGCCGTGCACGCGATGCCCAGGCTCCAGCACGCCGCCTGGTCCTCGTGGTGGCGCAGGACCGCCTCGAAGCTGGCCTTGCAGCCCGCCCAGTCGCCGGCGAGCTTCTGGATGACGCCCAGGTTGAAGCGCAGCGCCAGATCGCCGGGCAGCGCCGCGGCGGCCGCCCGCACCAGGGGCTCGGCGGCCTCGGGCAGATCCATGCTCAGGTACAGGTCGCCCAGGTCGCCGGCGAAGGCCGGGCCCTTCTCCAGCGCCCGCCGCTCCATCGTGCGCGCCACCTCCAGGGCCCCGGCGCGGTCGCCGAGCCCGTGCAGGATGGTGCCGATGCGATCCTGGGCCACGCGGCCCAGCACCTCGTCGGGGACGTCGGCCTGCCAGGCCGCCGCCAGGATCTGCAGCGAGAGCGGGTAGGCGCCGCGGTCGCGCAGGGCGTCCAGCAGGGCCTCCAGGTCATCGGGGTGGCGGCCATCGACCCAGTCGATGAAGGCCTCGGCGAGGCCCTCGAGGTCCTCGTCGGCGCCGGCGAGCCAGGCGTCGACGCGGCCCCAGAGGGCGGCGGGTGCGTGCGCGGGGGCGGTCATGGGGTCGCACGCTAGCGATCCTCGCCGAGCCGGTCAACGCGGGCTCGCGTCGGCCCGGGCTGTTCCGTCACCATGGCCGCCGACCAGCGGGAGGGGACATGCGGCGAAGCGTCCTGGGGCTTTGGGTGGTGGGGTGCCTGGTGGCCTGCGACGACGGCGAGGCGGGCGGCGGCGACGCCGGCACCTGCAACGCCGCGACGCTCATCGACCAGTGCCCGGTCGGCTCGAGCCCGGTCATCGGCGCCCAGGCGGAGGCGAGCTGCGGCGGCGGCGCCGGCCTCGTCCAGGCGGCCGACGGGGCCACCACGGGGCAGTGCGTCGGGGTGGCGGCCTGCCGGGCCCTCTGCCAGTTCGCCGTGCCGTGCCGGTGCGGCGTCCAGCAGATCACCGCCGAGGGCGTCGTCTGCGCGTCCTGCGAGGGCGCGGCGGCCTGCGGCGATGGCGTCTGCGCCGGGGGCGAGTCCCCCGAGACCTGTCCGGTGGACTGCGGCGCCCGCTGCGAGCCCGACGAGGTGCGCTGCGACGGGGTGGTGCTCGAGGCCTGCAGCCTGCAGGGCCGCTGGGACCGCCTCCCCTGCCCGGCCGGCGAGATCTGCGTGGCGGAGGGTGGCCAGGGCGCGCGCTGCGACCGGGATCCTCGCGTCATCGGCGGCGAGGACGCGGGCGTGGGGGACGCCGGCCCGCCGCCCGCCGACGAGCGCATCGTCCCGGGCGAGGCCCCCTGGCCCGCCGTGGCGGACCGCCGCGTGGGCCAGACGCCGGGCGGAGGCTTCCAGGCCGAGACGTTCACGGTGGCCCTGACCGTCGGCCCGAGCAACACGCCCAGCGACTTCGCCCGGGCGCGGCAGGCCGTGGGCACCTGCTTCGAGCACCGCCTGGGCCCGGCCCCCGCCACGTTCGAGTGCCGGGGCCCCGCGGGCTGGTTCACGGCCGACTTCCGGGGCCACCCCGTCCCCGAAGACCCAGAAAACACGATTGATTCCGAGGTCTTCTGCGCCGCGGCCGCCCAGTGCGAGGGCACGCCCGTCGACGACTGCGACGCCTACGTCGCCGAGTGGCGCGACCGCGTCGGCGAGCTGCGGCTGCGCTGCATCGCCGCCGCCATCCCGGGCGACTGCCTCACGCTCGCGGGCCTCGGCTGCGACGTCGTGGCCCGCACGCCGTACCCCGAGGACGCCCGGTTCACGCGGGGGGCGGTGGTGGCGGCCGGCGACCGCGTCGTCGGCGTGGGCGAAGACGCCCGCCAGGCCACCTGGATCGACGGGGCGGAGGTGCGCCACCTGGCCGCCCCCGGCGAGCTGACGTTCACGCAGGCCGTCGCCGACGCCACGGGGGACACCGCCGCGCTGCTGGGCGAGGCGGGCAGCGACCAGGCCATCGTCGTCTGGCGGCCCGCCGCCGACGAGCGCCGCGTCGTCCTCGCCCGTGGCGTGGGGCGGTACGGGCGGCTCGCCCTCGGCCCCGATGGCCAGGTCCTGGCGGCCCGCCTCCAGGGCGACGCCGATCCGCGGCTCAACCAGGGCGTCTCCTTCTACGACCTCGCCAGCGACGCGCGCATCTTCACGCTGCTGCCGGCCGCCGACGATCGCCTGGGCGACGGCTTCGCCTTCTCGCCCGATGGCGTGCACTTCGCCGTCGCCGTCGAGCCGGGGGGCCGCGTCGAGATCTGGGATGTGGCCGCGCGCCAGAAGCGGCAGACCCTCGCCGTCCCGGGCGGCCAGGCCCCCCAGGCGTTCAGCTTCTCCCCGGATGGCCGCGTGCTGGCCGTGATCTCCGGCCCGCTGAGCCTGTGGGACGTGGCCACCGGCCAGCGCGCCCAGACCGTCGAGCTGGTCGTGCCCCCGCAGGGCGGCGTCACCTTCACGCCGGACGGCCAGCGCGCCTTCCTGGGCGGCGGCGTGGCGCGCCGCGCCGACTTCACCGTGCTGCGCCCCTGAGGTCTCGCGCCGATCCCCCCACCTGGGCCACCATGGTCGCCAACCAAGGAGGACGCATGGGGCGAGCGCGCTGGGCGGTGTGGCTGGGGGTGGCCCTCATCGGCTGCGATGACGGCGGGGCCGGGGCGCCGGCCGACGGCGCCGACGCCGGGGTGGGCGGCTGCAACCTGCCGGCCCTCGTGGCCCAGTGCCCCCTCGGGACGAGCCCGGCGGCCGGGGAGCAGGCGGAGGCCCGGTGCGCCGAGGCCGTGGGCGGGCTCACCCGCGACGGCCAGGACGCCGTCTCCGGCCAGTGCCAGGGCGCGGAGGGCTGCCGCGTCCTCTGCCAGTTCGCGGTGCCCTGCGCGTGTGGCGTCGAGTCGGTGACGTCCGATGGCGTGATCTGCGCCTCCTGCGAGGGCGCGGCCGCGTGCGGCAACGGGCGGTGCGAGGGCGGGGAGGACCCCGTCAACTGCCCCATCGACTGCGGCCCCGAGTGCGAGGGGGACGAGCGCCGCTGCGATGGCACCGCGCTGGAGGAGTGCAACCTCCAGGGCCGCTGGGACCGCCTCCCCTGCCCCGCGGGCGAGATCTGCGTCGTCGAGGGCGGCGCCCACTGCGACCGCGACCCCAGCGTGATCGTGGGCGGGGACGCCGGCGTCGGCGACGGCGGCGGCGGGCCCGTCGTCGAGGACCGCATCATCCGGGGTGACGGCACCTGGCCGGCGGTGGTGGCCGCGGCGGGCGGCCTCTCGCCCGCCGCCACCTACCGGTCCTTCAACGCCACCATCTGGCTCGACGATCGCAGCAACGTGCAGCGGCCCACCAACTTCGCCCGGGCCATGAGCGAGGTCGGCCGGTGCCTGGCCTTCATCCCCGGGCCGGGCGACTCCATCGAGTGCCTGGGGCCGAACGGCTCGTTCCGCGCCACGGCCGACGGGCAGATCCTGCCCGCCGACCAGGGCATCACCTTCGACATCGAGGAGTTCTGCGCGAACTACGACACCTGCCAGCGCGGGGCCATCGACGACTGCGCCGCCTTCGTCGAGATGCAGCGCGCCGTCCAGGGCGACACGCGGGTGAACTGCTGGGCCGAGGCCCTCCCCGAGCGCTGCATCGTGCTGGCGGGCATCGGCTGCGAGGAGCGCTGGCGGACGCCGTACCCCGAGGACACCGTGTTCATCGGCAGCGGCTTCTTCGGCACGCCGACCCGGCTGTTCGGCATCGCGAACGGCCAGCGCGAGGGCCTGATGGTCGATCGCGGGGCCCGCACCCAGGCGGTGATGGACGCCGTGGGCGAGCTCAGCCTGCGCCTCATCGCCGTCAGCGCCGACGAGCGGACGGTGGCCTACACGGCCATGGCCCAGCGCGACGAGGCCGTCGTCGTGTGGCACCCGGACGCCGGGGACCGCGTGGCCCTCCTGCCCGTCTCGGGCGGCAGCACCAACCGCTTCGCCCTCGGCCCTGACGGCCAGGTGCTCGCGGTGCTGCGCCAGAACACCGGCGATCCGGCCGTCGACAACCAGCTCGCCCTCTACAACATCGCGGAAGAAAAGCGGATTTACAGCATCGTGCCCACCGAGGGGGACAGCTTCGGGGGCGGCGGCCCCGTCGTCGCCTTCTCCCCCGACGGGGTGCTCCTGGCGTTGCTGGTGCAGCCTCGCCAGCGCATCGAGATCTGGGACGTGGTCGCGCGGGTGAAGCGGCACACCCTGGAGGGCGACGGCATGAGCCCGGTGCTCGGGTTCACGTTCAGCCCGGACGGCCGCTACCTGCTGGCCCACGAAGGCTCGGTGAACGGCCCCCTCAACGTCTGGAGCATGGCCAACGGCCGCCGCGTGCAGACCATCCCGGCGGGCCTCGGGGCCCAGGGGCGCCTGGCCTTCGACACCGACGGCGCCCACGGCGTGATCGGCGGCGTGGGCCCGGGCGCCGCCAGCTTCACGCTCATCCAGCCGTAGGCCGCCGCCCGCGCAGGGGGGCCGTCAGCAGCGACGCGGGCACCGCCCACCACGGCCGCAGCGCCACCAGGCGGTCGCCGCGCTCGATGCCCACCACCCGCGCCGGCAGCGCCCGCCGGTCGAACCAGCCATCCGGGCGGGGCAGCGCGTCCCCCTTCACCCAGACGCGCTCGCCAACGCGCGCGATGACGCGGTGCACGACGCCGAAGTCCTCCCGGGGCACCAGGACCAGATCCCCCACGCCGGCGTGGGCGGCGTCGGGGGCCAGCAGCAGCACATCCCCGTCGCGCACGGCCGGGCGCATGGAGGCCCCGCGGGCCCGCAGGCGCACGGGCAGCCCCGCCGCCAGGGCCTCCAGGGCCAGGCGGGCGGCGGCGGCGGCCTCGCTCATCGGCGGGTGGGCTCGGTGATGGTGACGAGGCCGGGGGCCAGGCGATCGGCGGGGCGGGCCATGCCGGCGCGGCGGGCCGCCCACTGGCGGTCGGCGAAGGTCGGGGGCGCGTCGAAGAGGGCCGCCGCCTCGGGCGTGCCCGGCGCGGGCACCGGCTGCCCCGCCTCCCGCAGGCGGTGCAGGTGCTCCATGGCGCTCATCGTGACGTGGGTCCGCTCGCAGACGTAGGGGCTGCGCCGGCCGGCGTCCCCCGTCTCGGCGTGGGACAGGCCCGGGCAGTAGTTGCACTTCGTGTGGAAGGTGCAGCCGTCGCAGTCCTGCAGGTAGGTGGCCCGGCGGATGGCCCGCAGCCGGTCGGCCTCGGGGTTGTGGTGCCAGAGCGTCTCGAAGGGCGTCGTGCGCAGGTCGCCGATGGGCTCGCGCCAGTTGATGCAGGCGTACAGCCGGCCGTCGGGGCTGATGTAGCCGCTCACGGTGCCCGCCGAGCAGGTGCGGCGATCCGAGGGCGTGTCGGGGAGCTGGTCGAGGGGCGCCGCCTCGGCCACCCGGTCCCGGGCCGCGTGCAGGAGGGCCAGGATGCGCTCCGTCGGGTGCACGCCGATCTGGCAGAGGCCGAAGTCGCTCTCGTCGTCGGGCACGATGTGGCCGTCGATCTCCCAGGTGGCGCCGATGGCCTCGGCGACGGCGCCCACCCGGTGCCAGGAGCCGCGGTTGTGCAGCATCACCGGCGTCTTGAAGGCCACCTTCACCCCGCGCGCGACGAGGCGGCGGGCGGCGTCCAGCGTCTTCTGGTGGCTGCCGGGGATGAGCGTCACGGCCTCGTGGTCGGCCGCCTCGTCCGAGTAGACCGAGAGCGCCACGCGGTGCACCTGCATGGCCGCCAGGCGGTCGGCGAGGGCGTCGTCGATGAAGTTGCCATGGGAGTTGATCTTGACGTCGAAGTCGCGGGCCCGGGCGGCCTCCATGAAGTCGACGGCGTCGGGGCGCAGGAACGGATCGCCCCCCGAGAACAGGATGGACATGACGCCCGCGGCGGCGAGCTGGTCGAGGATGCCGACGCCCTCGGCGAGCGTCAGCTCGTCCTGGTGGCGGTCGACCAGGTAGCAGTGGACGCACTTGTGGTCGCAGCGCCAGGTGAGATCCCAGTGGACGGAGAGGGGGATGGCGCGCTCGAGGGCCTCCTGGAAGAAGCTCTGGAAGCGCCCGCTCGGATCGTCGTAAGCCATGGTCCCTCCAGGGGAAACTCGAGCCAGACACAGGCCGCGGCCGCCGCGGCGTCGCAGGCGATCTCGAAGGCCGTCGCCCGGGCCCAGGCGTCGGCGCGCTGCAGCGCCACGGCCCGGATGAGGCCCGCCGCGGCGACATCCGACGGCGCGGGCCAGCAGCGCGGGGCGCTCGCCTGCACGAGGCCGACGAGGCGACCCAGGGGCACCTCGCCGGCGTCGAGGGGCAGCGGGCGATCCGCGCTCCAGAACGGGGTGCCCCCCACCACGAAGCCGGTAGGCGTCCGCCGCAGGACGCAGAGCTCGTCGGCCAGCACGCGATCGAAGCCGCCGCGCCGCGCCGCCGTGCTCTTGCCCGTGCCCGAGGGCCCCGGCATCAGCCAGGCCTCGCCGTCCACCACCCCCGCCGAGGCGTGCACCAGCACCCCGCCCCGGGCCAGCAGCGCGGCCTCCAGGGTGAGCTGCAGGGCGGCCTCGAAGGCCCCGAGGCTGTCGTCCACCGCCGCCCAGGCCTGGGCGCCATCCGTGTGGAAGGCCAGATCCGGGCGCTCGAGCGAGAAGGTGGGGGGGAAGGCCGGGGCCGGGCTCCCCGGCGGCACCAGCGCGAGGGTCAGCTCGGCGGGGCCCGCCTGCAGGAAGGGCCCGAGGTCGGCGAGGTGCCGCGCGGGGCCGTCCCAGGCCGTCACGCCCAGGCGCAGGCCCCCGATGCGCACCCCCCGCACGCGACCCTCAGGACTGCATGGCGCAGAACGCGGGCGGCGCCATGGCCTGGTTCAGGCAGCCCGCGCAGGAGAGCGCCTGCCGCTCGAAGGCCAGCGAGGTGATGAACCCGGGCTTCTCGTAGGTCCGCTTGCGGCGCTGCTCGGGCGCCGGCTTCTTGTCGTCCTTCACGGTCGCGCTCCTTCGATCCTCGTCAGTAGTGCACGGCGAGGCGCAGAGCGCCGCCGGCCAGCTTGTACACGGTGGCCAGGTCGTCGAACCCGTCGCCGTTGAAGTCCCCCAGGCCCGCCGCCCCGAAGCGCGGCCGGTTGGGCTGGGAGAAGCGCGCCTGGGGCTCGCGGGGCACGTCGACGCGCCCCCCGAAGCGGCCGACGCCGTCGTTGTAGAACAAGAAGGCGTCCTGGGGCCGCCCCTGGTCGTCGCGGTGCGTCACGAGGAGATCGATGTCCCCGTCGCCGTCCACGTCGCCCGCCAGATCGAAGTTCACGCCGAACTGCACCTCGGGGCGGCCGAAGCACTCGAGGGCCGCCAGGTCGCTGTCGAAGACGGCGATCTGCTTGAAGCTGCGGGCGCCGACCAGCAGGTCGGGGGCCCCGTCGCCGGTCAGATCCGCGCCGCCCGCCAGCCAGGTGCCGAAGGTGCCGGGCTGGGCCGAGCAGGGGTTGACCAGCGCCACGGCGCGGTCGCCCGCGTCGACAAAGCGCAAGGTATCCGCGGGGTTCTGGGCGCCGTAGAAGACGAACACCGCGTCCAGGTTGCCGCCGGCGGTCAGGGCCAGGTCGGCCTGGCCGTCGCCGTCCAGGTCACCCGCGCCCGTCCCGAAGACGCCGGCGTTGGCCAGGGGCAGCTCGATGGCCATCTGGCCCGCCGCCGCGTCGAGGGCGGTGGCGTCCACCTCGGCCGGCCACGCGGCGCGGCCGCCGACCACGAAGGCGGTGTTGCCGCCGCCCGCCGGGGAGCCGCCGATGAGGATGTCGCCGAAGCCGCCGGCCCCGAAGAAGTCGCCCACGCCGGTGACGAAGCTCGCCACGCGGCCGGGGACCACGATCACGGTGTCGGGGGTGGCCACGTCGGCGCGATCGCAGCCGCCGCCCGCGGGGCAGCCCAGGTAGATGGCCACCCGGGTCGTCGCGAAGTCGGGGCTGTAGCCGAGCAGCGCCACGTCGGGGGCGCCGTCGCCGTTCACGTCGCCCAGCGAGCCGCCGTCGGTGGCGTGGTAGATGGTGTTGGGGGCCGCCTCCAGCTCCACGAGCTGGGCCGCTGCGGGATCGGCGGCGCCGAAGACCACCGCCGCCGCCGCCTCGCCCGTGATGCGGTTGCCGTAGACGAGCACGTCGGCCCGGCCGTCGCCGTCCAGGTCGCCCGGGCCCTCCACCAGCGAGCCGGCGTTGAAGAAGTCATCGCCGCCCCAGCCCGCCGCGGGGGCCAGGTCGAACGTGGCGGTGGGCATGGTCAGGTCGACCGCCACGGAGACCCAGGGCCCCTCGCGGTCGCGGTCGTCCACCGCGCGGATGGCGATGTGGTGCACGGCGTTCACCGTGAGCAGGCCCGTCGTCGAGATGACCTCGAGCTGCCCCGGATCGACGGTGGCGCGGGTGGCCAGGATGGCCGTGGCGGCCTGCCAGTCGGCCTCCGTCACGATGGGCTGGCGGGCGGTGCGGAAGCGGTAGCGGACCACGCGGCCGCCGCCGTCCCCGTCGTCGCCGGGCGCCACGAAGCTGAACTGCAGGCGCGGCCGCCGGCGGTTGCGGATGTCGACGACCGGGTCCACGACGCCCGGGGCGCTGGCGTCGCCCTCGATGGCCCGCTCGGCGCAGCCCTCGTTGCCGCCCGCGTCGGTGACGCAGACCCGCAGGGTGCTGGGGCCGGTGGGGATGGTGACGAGGCCGAAGTCGACGATGGTGGGCGAGCCCGGGGCCACGTCGATGGGGCCAGCGATGACGGCGCCGTCCACCTCGAGGGTGGCGGTGCGGGCAGAATCCTCAGGCGCTTCAACGACTTCCGCCGCCACCTGCGTCTGGAGCCCGGGGGCCGGGTCCTCATCGTCGAGGATGATGGCCGGCTCCGGGCCGGCCGGGACGGAGATGGCGACGGTGGGGGCCGTGAGGTCCACGACCACGCGGGCGGGCTGGGAGTCGGTGGCCTGGCCGAGCAGCGTCACGCGCACCGCGAGCAGGTGCTCGCCAGGGGCCAGGACGACGTCGGGGAAGGTCACGGCGCCCGCGCCGACGAGCTGGGGGTCGCCCACGGGGACGCCATCCACCAGCAGCCGGGCCGTCGCGGCGGCGCAGAGGACCGCCACCTGGGCGTCCACGTCGACCTGCAGGCCGCCCGCCACCTCGACGCCGTCGCCGGGGCCGAGGACGACGTCGCCCGCCAGGCCCACGAGGGCGCTCGCGCAGCCCCCGGCCTCGGCGCGCACGTTCGTCACGGGGCTGCGGCCCGCGTTGCCGCAGGCGTCGGTGACCTGGGCGCTGAGGGCGTGGTCGCCGTCGGGCAGCGTCAGCAGGGCGTCCACGGGCTGCCCGCCGTTGGCCGGCAGCGGCGAGGGCGTCGTGACGAGGGCCTGGGCCCCCGAGCGGATGGTGATGGGGCGGCCGTCCTCGGCGCCGTCGCCGGGGAAGCTCACCCGCACGGCGAGCTGCAGCCCGTCGCTGGCGTCGGCGTTGGCGTCGTCGGCCAGGGTGTAGACGCGGCCCTCCTCGACGCCCTCCAGGGCGGGGGCGGGGGGCACGGTGTCGACGCGCAGGGCCACCGGCAGCGGGCTGTCCCAGTCGTCGCCGTTGGCGCCGGCCGCGAAGCCGCCGACGCTGCCCACGTTGCCGCAGGCGTCCACGACGGTCACGAGCAGGTCCACGTCGCCCTCGGCCATGCTCACGGCCGGGAAGTCGTAGCGGGCGCGGTCCGTGTCGACGGGATCCACCGCGCCATCGCCGGTGTCGAGGGCGACGGTGACCGTCTCCCCCTCCGTCCGGCCGGTGCGCACCTGCACCGGGGCCTGCAGCCCCGCCGCCATGTCCACGTCGGCCGCGGCGTTGAGGCACTGGCCCGCCATCAGGTTCACCAGCGACGGCGTGGGGGCGGTGGTGTCCACCTCCACCACGATCAGGTTGGCGCCGCCGGCCCCGGGCAGGGGGTTGCCGGCCGCGTCCGTGGCCTGCAGGAAGAGGGTGTGCTGCCCCTCCGGGAGCTGGATGTCGATGGCGCCCGCGTCGCCGGCCACCACGCCGCGGCCCACGGCCACGTCGCCAGGCTGCTGGCGGACCGCCACGGTGCGGCCATCCTCCAGCCCCACCGTCTGGAAGCGCACCGTCAGGTCGGCCACGCCCCCGTTCTGCACGTCGTTGAGCCGCTCCTGGCGGTTGACGCAGCCGTCGCCGTCATCCTCGACGATGACGGCCGAGACGACCGTGGGCGCGGTGCAGTCCGCCCGCACCGTCACCACGGCCGAGGCGGTGCCGTCGGGGCCCGTCGAGACCACCCGCAGGCGGTGCGTGCCATCGGCCAGCGTCACGGGGCAGGTCAGGTTCTGGCCGGCGCCGCCCGCGCTCACGCAGGGCGCGCGGCTCGCCGCGGAGTCGCCGCCGCAGGCCGCCGGGCCCGCGCCCTGGTCCACGTCGGTGCAGACCACGAAGTCGGCGCCGGCCTCGAAGCCCTCGCCGCCGGCCCGCACGTCGATCTGGCAGCCCGCGATGGCGGGATCCTCGTCCTGCGCGGCCCGCACGGACTCGCCATCCCCGGGGGCGGTGATGAAGAGGCGCTGGTCGCCCCCGCCGCAGCCCACCGTCTGCACGACGACGTCCATCATGGCCTCGTTGCCCGCGCAGTCGGTGCCGCGCAGGTGCACCACGTTGGCCCCGGCGACGAAGTCGAGCACCTCGGTCACCCGCAGGCCGGCGGCGTCCACCGGGCCGCAGCTCTCGGCGCCGTCGTTGAGGCGGTAGCAGATCTCGGTGGCGCGCTGGTCCACGGCGCTCAGCGTCAGCGCGGCCTGCACGCAGTCATCGAGGTCGCCGTTGGCGTCGTTGGCCAGCCCCAGCGGGCCGGCGGGCTCGGCGATGCCCAGGTCGGGGGCGCGGGTGTCGACGAAGAAGGTGACGGCGGCGGCGGGATCGATGGTGACGACGCCGGCGTCGCTCATGCCGCTCACGGCAAGGGCGTACTGGCCGTCGGCCAGCGGGGCGGGCTGGCCGGCCTCGCCCAGCGTCACGCCGTAGCGGTCGGGGCCTTCCTCCAGCAGCGGCACCTCGATGGGCTCGGCGCCGCGGCCCAGCAGGGTGGCGGTGAGCTGCGCGTTGTTCGCCGACAGGTCGTTGCCGTCGCCGGCGATGCGCACGCGGCCCGAGTCGAGGCACTGCGGATCGGGGCCCGGGATGGGCTGGCGCAGGTGGAAGGTGGGCCGCCCGAAGTCGATGCGGAAGCCCACCGCCGGGTTGATGATCGGGTTCGGCGTCGGCGCGGCCGTCGCACGGCAGCGGATCTGGCCGGCGTCCGCCGCGATGAAGCTCACCGCGATGGTCACCTCGTCGCGATCGTCGCGATCGGACCGGCGGGCGGGGGTGTCGGTGCGGTCGTGGAACACGCCGTCGTTGCCGCACTCCACCCGGATTTCGTAGTCGGTCTCGGGGGTTTCGCGCACGTCGTCCACGCGGACGCGCACCGGCACCTGCAGGCCCGGCAGGTCGGCGTCGGCGTCCACCGGGATGGCGTCATCGCCGGGCTCGACGATGGTCAGCACCGGCTGCACGCCGTCGAAGCAGCCCTGGTAGCCGGGCGACGAGACGCCGGCGCCGCAGACGTCGCTGGCCGAAGCCTGGATCTGGACGGGGCAGGCGTAGGGGCCGGGCACGACCAGCGCGAAGCTGCCGTCGGCCTGGATCTCGGCCTCCAGGTCCCCGGCCGTGACGACCGTGCCGGGGTTGAGGCCGGTGCTGGTGCCGCGGACGGTCCACTGGATGCCGTCCACGTTGGCGTCCGCGTCGGCGAGGGTGAAGGCGTTGACGCCGGCGTCCAGCGCCAGATCGAGGCTGGCCGGCGCGGCCGGCCCCACCGTGAGGGTGTAGGGATCGAGGTCGGTGACGAGGCCGCCGGCCGTCGTGGCGGTGGCCTGGATGTCGTTGGCGCCGGGCTCGAGCGTCAGGACCGTCTCGACGCGGCCATCGACCACGTCGAGCAGCTCCGTGGCCAGGCCGTTGACCTGGAAGGCGACCTGCCCGCAGTTCGTCTCGGCGGCGAACGTGACCTGGATGCCAGCGGCCTCGGCGTCCTCGTCGTCGGCCTCCGTCAGCTCGCAGCCCGCCCCGCCGTCGGCGGGGGTCACCGTCAGCGCGCAGCCGGGCACCCGCACCGTCACGCCGATCTCGGCCCGGACCTCCTGGCCCGTGGGCCCGGTGGCCACGGCCGCCAGCCGCGACGCCGTGCCCGCGCCATCCCCGATGGGCAGGGTGACGCCGCTGAACCGGACGGTGCCCGCGTCCACCGCGGCCGCCCCGGCCTCGGCGCCGTTGACCTCGAGGCGGACGTCCCCGTCCACCGCGCCGGCCACCGCCACCTCCACGTCGATCTGCAGGTCATCCGCCAGGTCGGCGTCGCCGGCGGCGTCGAGCTCGGCGCCGTCGGTCGGCTGGACGAACATCAGCGACGGCCCCTCGGCGCAGGCCGGATCGGCCGGATCGAGGGCCGCGATGAACCGCCGCTCCGACGAGGCGACCACCGCCACGCCGCGCACGATCTCCACCGACAGGATCTGGTCCCCGAGGTTGAGCCGGTAGCGGGGGAACGTCACGGTGCCGGAGACCGGCACCTCCATCTCCACCTGGGAGTCGGCCTGGCCCACCTGGCGCAGCCGCGCGACGAGGCCGCTGGTGTCGGCGCCCTTCAGGCGGACGAGCACCGAGACGTCGTACTCCAGGAAGTCGAGGGTGGCGGGATCGCCATCGTCGGCGCAGCCCAGGAGCTCCCCCGCCCGGGTGGGCGTGATGAACTCCACCGAGACCTGCGACTGGCTCGGCTCCCCGCTGTCGTCACAGGCAGAGAAGACGCCGGCCAGCGCCGCCAGGCCGATCATCTTCCACGCCGCCTTGCCCCAACTGATCATCCTCACCGACCTCCGGGGCCCCGCCCCGCCTCGTGAACCAGGATCGGCCTCCCCGGCCGACCACCTACGCGTAGCGCACCATGCCCCGGGCCTCGAGCTCGTCGAGGAACGCCTGCACATCCGCCCGCGCCTCCGCCTCCGCCACCTCGAACTCGGCCACGACCGCGGCCGCCAGGGCGTCCGCGCCATGCCGGCGCTCGCGGATGAGGCCCCAGATGAAGGAGCCTACGTCGTTGAGCCGCTCGATGCGGTCCTGGCCGGCGTCCAGCAGGAGCGCGCGCCCGTCGATGACGCGGGACACGACACGCGAGCCAGGGACCGGAATGGGCACGGGGGAATCGGACACGGCGCCTCCGAAGCGGGGACCACGATAGTTTGGCCCCGCGCACCGGGTCAATATCCACCCCGCGGACCAGAGCACTGCAAATATGCGGAAATTCGGGAAAAACCCGCCTGAACGCGGGGTTTGGGCGGGCGCGCGGGGCGGGGGATCGGGCTACTTGCGGGCGGCGAGCTGCTGGCGCAGGGCCGGCACGGCCTCGAAGAGGTCGGCCACCAGCCCGTAGTCGGCCACCTGGAAGATGGGCGCCTCGGGATCGGTGTTGATGGCCACGATGGTCTTCGAGCCCTTCATGCCCGCGAGGTGCTGGATGGCGCCGCTGATGCCCATGGCGATGTAGAGCGACGGGGCGACGACCTTGCCGGTCTGGCCGACCTGCCAGTCGTTGGGCACCCAGCCCGCGTCCACGACGGCGCGGGTGGCGCCGATGGCGGCCCCGAGCTGGTCGGCGAGGGGCGCGAGCACCTTGTCGAAGTTGGCGGCCTCCTTGAGGCCGCGGCCCCCCGAGACCACCACCGAGGCGTCGGTGAGGGCCGGGCGATCCGACTTCACCGAGTCCAGCTTCACGAAGCGCATGCGCAGCGAGGCGGGGTCGACCGTGGCGGCCGCCTTCTCGATGGGGCTGGTGCCCCCGGGCGCGGCGGCGTCGAACTCGGTGGGCTGCACCGTGATCACCTGGATGGCCGTGTTGATCTTCACGGTCCCCAGGATGTTGCCGGCCCACATGTAGCGGTCGAACGTCAGGGCGCCGGCGCTGCCGCCGATGGCCACCACGTCGCTGGCCATGCCCGCGCCGAGGCGCGCCGCCACCCGGGGGACCATGTCCTTGCCGATGCTGGTGGCCGCCGCGACGACGAGGGTGGCGCCGGTCGCCTTCGCGGCGCCGGCGAAGGCCTGGGCGTACGCCTGGGCGGTGTAGTTCTCGAGGGCCGGGTGCTCGAACTGGAGCACGGCGTCGGCGCCGTAGCCCGCGAGCTTCTGGGCCACCGCGTCGATGCCGCTGCCGGCCACGGCGATGGTGTAGCCGCCGCCGACCTTGTTGGCGAGCTCGCGCGCCGCCGTCACGGCGTGCAGGGTGGCGTTGGTCAGCTGGCCGAACTGCTGCTCGGCGAGGACGAGGATCTTGCTCATTTCAGTATTCCTTCCGCGCCGTCCGGCTCAGATGACCTTGGCCTCGGTGGCGAGCTTCGCCACCAGCTCCTCCACCGACTTCACGATCTGACCCGCGGCGCGCGCCGGGGGCAGGGCCAGCTTCACCGTCTGCACCTTGATCTCGGAGAGATCGATGCCGAGGTCGCTGGGCTCCAGCTCCTCCAGGGGCTTGCGCTTGGCCTTCATGATGCCGGGCAGGCTGGCGTAGCGGGGCTCGTTGAGGCGCAGATCGGTGGTCAGCACGGCCGGGAAGTCGACCTCCACGGTCTCCACGCCGCCATCCACCTCGCGCTGCACCGTCGCGCCGCCGTCGGTCAGCTCGACCTTGTAGGCGAAGGTCGCCTGGGGCCAGCCCAGGTACTCGGCCAGGAGCTGGCCGACCTGGTTGTTGTCGCCGTCGACGGCCTGCTTGCCGAGGATGACGAGGTCGGGCTTCTCGCGCTCGCAGAGCTTCTGCAGGAGGCGGGCGACGAGGTCGGAGTCCAGCTCCTCCTCGTCGCACTCCACCAGGATGCCCCGGTCGGCGCCCATGGCGAGGGCCGTGCGGATCTCCTTGGTGGCGTCGCTGTCGCCGATGGCCACCGCGATGACCTCGGGATCGTCGGCGTCCTCGGCGATGGCGATGGCTTCCTCCACCGCGATCTCGCAGAACGGGTTCATCTTGAAGTCCACCGCATCGTCGTCGATGCGGCCGTCCTTCGTCAGGCTCAGCTTCGAGTCGGGATCGGTGACCCGCTTCGCGGTGACCAGGATCTTCACGGCTCCTCCTTCGATGGCTCAAGGACCGCGGGGGCTCCCGCGGTGCGCAGGATGCCCCGCGCGCACACGTTCCAGATCTGTTCGGCGGCCGCCGGCAACGCGTAGGGTTCGCGCCCGCCTGCCCGCCCTTGCAACCAGTAGAGCGACACCTCGTCCAGCGCGCCGAAGAGGGCCCGCTTGACCAGCCGGGGATCGACGCCCGAGACGAACTCACCGTCGCGCTGGCCGGCGATGATGATCTCCTCGATGAGGTCGAGATACTCCCCGAACTTGGCCGCCTTGTACTCCCGCATGAACTTGCCGGACTGGCGCAGCTCCACCGTGAGCACCTCGGCCAGGGTCGGCTCTTCGACCACCAGCGCGAGCTGCAGCTCGATGAAGAGGCGCAGCTTCATCGCCGCCGAGGGGGCGTCGGCCAGCCGCACGCGCAGCCGCTCGATGATGGCGCTCATCCGGCTCTCGAAGAGCTGGATGAGCAGGTCATCCTTGCTGCGGAAGTACAGGTAGATGGTGCCGTCGGCGACGCCGGCCTCCCGCGCCACGTCGCTCACCCGCGCGTTGTAGAAGCCCTTCTCGGCGAACACCTGCACGGCGGCGTCGAGGATGCGCTCCTGCTTGGCGGTCTGGGCGGGCGTCGAGATGGGGGGCCTCCGGTCGCCGGGTTCTGAATGAACGCTCATTCAGGCGGGCGGAACGATGCGCGAAGGGCACCGGGGCTGTCAAGCGGCTGTGAGGGGGCGCTCCATCAGCCACGCGCGCCCGGGGGCCAGCGACGCCAGCACGAGCTCGCCCTGGTAGGCGTAGGTGGCGTAGTCCAGATCCACGACCTCCTGGAAGCCCAGCGACCGCGCGAGGAAGTCGGTGACGGGGTGCGTGCAGAAGGCCACGGCGCGCCGGAAGCCGCGGGCAGCGCCCTCCTCCAGGGCCCGGCTCTCCAGGGCGTGCAGCACCGCGTAGCCATCCACGTCGGGGGCCGCCGCCGCCATGGGCAGCTCGAGCACCTCCCCCGGCGTGGGCTGCCCGCGCAGGGCGCGGTACCGCGTCTCCACCCCGTCGTTCAGGTCGATCACGGGCGCCACCGCCGGATCCACGTCGCCGTAGTCGATGGGCGCCGAGAAGTCGTCGCTGATGCAGAAGCCCACGAGCTCGCCGCCCGCGACCGCCACCAGCGAGTACCCCGTGCGCAGGCACCGCCGGATGATGGCCCGGGCGTAGCGGGCGAAGGCGGCCTCGGGCACCCCCAGCGCCACGGTGGAGGGATCCCGCGCCGCGAACCAGGCCGCCATCGCCGCCTCGACGGCGTCGGCGTGATCGGGGGTCAGCCGCTCGATGGTGAAGTCGATGGTCGCGTCGACGAACTCGGTCCGGTACCAGGCCGCCAGCGCCGCCACCGTCGAGGGCAGCGGCGCCCCGAGCAGCGGGCCGGGGTGGTCGAGGCGGGCCTGGACGGCCGCCAGCGTGCTCACCCAGAGCAGCGAGTCGCCCCCCAGCAGCCGGAAGTCGGCGTCGCGCTCCACGGCGTCCAGCTCCAGGTGCTCGGCCCAGACCTCGGCGATGGCCACCTCGGTGGGATCGACGGGCAACCGCCGCGGATCGACCCGGCGGTGGCGGCGCGGCCGCAGCGCGCGCAGCGCCTGCCGATCCAGCTTGCCCGTGGGCGTGCGGGGCAGCGCGGCGAGGGCGTGGATGCGCGAGGGCACCTGGTAGGCGGGCAGCCGGCGGGCCAGGCCCTCCCGGACGGCCTCGGCGTCGAGCGTCGCGGGCGTCATGAACACCACGAGCCGCTGGGCCCCGTCGGCGTCCGTCTGCACCACCGCCACCACATGCTCGGCCTCCGGGGCGACGCGCCGCGCGGCGTGCTCCACCCCCTCCAGCTCGATGCGCACGCCGCGGATCTTCACCTGGTGGTCCACCCGGCCAGCGTGGAAGTAGACGCCGTCGGCGTCGCGCCACACGCGATCCCCGGTGCGGAAGCGCGTCCCTCCCGGCACGTCGGGATCGGGCTGGAACCGCCGGGCCGTCTCGTCCGGGCGGCCCAGGTAGCCCGCCGCCAGCACCGGCCCGCCCACCAGCAGCTCGCCGGTGACGCCCGGGGCCACCGGCTGGCCGGCCTCGTCCACGACGGCGAGGAGAGCCCGGTCCACGGGGCGCCCGATGGGCACGGGATCCTGAAGAAAATCAGCCTCTTCCACGAACTCGGCGCAGGTCACGTCGGCGGCGACCTCGGTGCTGCCGTACAGGTTCAGCAGCCGCGCGCCGGGCAGGCACTCCCGAAACCGCCGCAGCAGCTCCGGGGTGAGGGGCTCGCCGCTGACGGTCCAGTGGCGCAGGCCCGGCACCATCAGCCCGGCCGCGGGGATGGTGGTCAGCAGCGCCTGCAGCATGGAGGGCACGAGCACCACCCGGGTGGCCTCGGCGTCGGCCAGGGCCTGCACGAGCCGCGTCGGCTCGATGGCGTCCGTCGGCGAGACGATGGCCGTGGGCACCCCCGCGAGCAGGCCGCCGAAGAGCTCCCAGACCGAGTCCACGAAGTCGAGGGACGCCCGGTGGGCCAGCACCTCGCCGGGGCCGAAGGGGTAGACGCGCCACATCCAGCGCAGGCGGTTGAGCGCCGCGCCATGGGTGCCGCACACGCCCTTGGGCCGGCCGGTGCTGCCCGAGGTGTAGAGGACGTACAGGCCATCGTCGGGGGGATCGGCGACGTCGGGCGGGGCGTCGGCCGGGCCCACGGCGTCGACGATGAGGGGCGGCTTCCCGCCGAGGCGGGTGGCCTCCTCCGCGTCGGCCGCCCGCGTCACGAGCTGGACGACGCCGGCGTCGTCGTGGACGAAGCGCAGCCGCGCCTCGGGGTGCACGGGATCGAGGGGGACCCAGCGCGCCCCGGCCTTGAGGATGCCGAGGACGGCGGTGGTCGCCTCGATGGAGCGCTGCAGGTGGAGGCCGACGCGGTCGCCCGGGCGCACGCCGCGAGCGACGAGGGCGTGGGCGATGCCGTTGGCGGCCTGGTCGAGGGCCCGACCGGTCACCGCGCGGTCCCCCGCCCGGAGCACCACGTCGTCGCCCGCCATCGCCTCGAAGGCGCGATGAATGAGGGTGTGCATGCCGGCGCAAGCTAGCACCGTTGCGGGGGCCATGGCGCTCGCTTTCTGCCCTCGACGGGCCTGGCCGTGATCGCTAGGGTGCGCGCCCATGGAGACCTCCGCATCGCGCGCCGCCGCCTTCCTCGACGACCAGCGCCCGTCGACGCCCAGCCTTGTCCTCGACCTCGACGTCGTCACCCGGCGCTACCGCCTGGTGGCCGACGCGGTGCCGGGGGGCCGGGTCTGGTACGCCGTGAAGGCCAACCCCACCCCGGCCCTGCTCGCCCACCTGCACGGGCTGGGATCGGCCTTTGACATCGCGAGCTTCGGCGAGCTGACGGCCTGCCTGGCCGCCGGCGCCACCGGGGCCGAGCTGTCGTTCGGCAACACCGCCAAGCGGCCGGAGGACATCCGCCGGGCCCGGGCCGCGGGGGTCGAGCTCTTCGTCTTCGACGCCCCGTCCGAGCTGGAGAAGCTGGCCGCCCACGCCCCCGGGGCCAGCGTCTTCTGCCGCCTCGCCGTCGAGGCCGACGGCGCCGCCTGGCCGCTGGGCCGCAAGTTCGGCTGCACCGTGGACGAGGCGCTGGCCATGCTCGGCCGCGCCGCCGATCTGGGCCTGCGCCCGCGGGGCACCTCGTTCCACATCGGCTCCCAGCAGCGCGATCCCACCGCCTGGGATCGCGCTGCGGCCTTCGCCGCGGAGGTCATCGACCGCGGCCGCCGCCAGGGCCTCCCGCTGGATCTGGTGAACCTGGGCGGGGGCCTGCCCGCCCGCTACACCGCCGACGACGCCCCCGAGGCCCACGTCGCCGCCATGGGCGCCGCGATCCGCGCCCACCTGGCCGGCGTCGAGACCATCATCGTCGAGCCCGGCCGCTACATGGTGGCCGACGCGGGGATCATGGAGACGGAGGTCCTGCTCGTCCGCCGCGAGCCGCGCACGGGCGCCCTCTGGGTGCACCTGGACGCGGGCCGCTACAGCGGCCTGACCGAGGGCGACACCGTGGCCTACCCCCTCGAAGCCCGCCGCGACGGCGCCCGCCTGGGCGGCCCGGAGGCCGACGTCATCCTCGCCGGTCCCACCTGCGACAGCGACGATGTCTTCGGCCTGTCCCTCACCTACCGCCTGCCCGCCGACATCCGCGTGGGCGACCGCGTGCGCCTGTCGACCACCGGCGCCTACGGCAACGCCCTCGACATCCAGGGCTACAACGGCATCCAGCTCCCCCGCCTCCACGTGGTCTGAAAACGGCCGATTTTTTTGCCCGGAAAGTCCTTCGGAGGCGCGGATTTGCGCCGAAAATCGGGGGGGGGTCCAAAAGCCGTTGACGGGGGGGGTCATGGGCGGCAGAGTCCGCCCCCCCTGACCCCGGAAGAGGAGGCTGAACAAGATGGCCTGGCCCCCGAAGAACGCCGACACGGTGCTGCTCGAGACGCACACCGACGCGCTCACCGCCGCCTTCCACGCGCAAGAGATGCTGGTCTGGGGACAGACCCAGTGGCAGCGCTACTCCGTGGCCCGCGTGCCCGGGTTCGGCAAGGTGCTCTTCCTGGACGGGAAGACCCAGAGCGCCGAGCTGGACGAGTTCGTCTACCACGAGGCCCTCGTGCAGCCCGCCATGATGCTGCACCCCAACCCCCGCCGCGTGCTCATCTGCGGCGGCGGCGAGGGCGCCACGCTGCGCGAGGTGCTCAAGCACCCCTCCGTGGAGAAGGCCTGGCAGATCGACATCGACGGCGAGCTCATCGAGGTGGCCAAGGCCCACCTGGGCGAGTGGCACCAGGGGGCCTACGCCGATCCGCGGGCCCAGGTCGTCATCACCGACGCCCGCGCCTACCTCGAGGGCATCGAGCCCGGCAGCCTGGACGTCGTGATCAGCGACCTGCCCGATCCCATGGAGGATGGGCCGGCCACGAAGCTCTTCACCCGCGAGTTCTTCGCGCTGGTGGCCCGCGCCCTGGGCGAGGACGGCACCTTCGGCATGCAGGCCGGCTCCGCCGCCCTGACCCACGCCGACTTCTTCACCCGCATCACCCGGACCGTGGGCGACGTCTTCACCTACACCCGGCCCTGCGTCACCCACGTCGCCACCTACATGGAGCCCTGGGGCTTCCTGGTGGCCGGCAAGAACGCCGATCCCCTCAAGCTCACCGCCGAGGAGCTGGGCCGCCGGCAGGCCGCGCGGGGCCTCACCCCGCAGTTCTACTCGCCCGCGATGCACGCGGCGCTGCTGACGGCGCCCGAGTACATCCTGCAGGCCATCGCCGCCGTGACGGACGTGGCCACCGACGCCAACCCCGTCCTCTGGACCGCGTGAGGGACTGATGCGCAACGCCACCCTGTACATCGCCGAGCCCCTCACCGAGGGCGTCACCACGTTCTTCGCCGCCGAGCGCGTCCTGGCCGCGGGCGCCACCGCCCAGGACAACCACCAGATCATCGAGCTGCGCGGCTTCGGCCGGGGCCTGGTGCTCAACGGCCGCCTGCACCGCTGTGATCTCGACCGCGAGATCCACCGCGAGGCCCTGGCCCACCCGGCCCTCGTCGCCCACCCCCACCCGAAGCGCGTCCTGCTCCTCGGCGCGGGCGGCGGCGACGTGCTGCGCGAGATCCTGCGCCACCGGAGCGTCGAGCGCGTCGTGGTGGTCGAGCCCCAGAGCGCCCTGGTGGAGCACGCCCGCGCCCACCTGGCCGACTGGAGCGACGGCGCCTTCGACGATCCGCGCACCCGCCTGATCAAGAGCGACGTGCGCGGCTTCCTGGCTGACGCCCGCGAGGCCGACTTCGACGTCATCATCGCCGACCTGCCCGGCCCCCTGGATGGCGGCGCCGCGGCGCGCTGCTACACCCGCGAGGCCTTCGCGGCCGCGAAGGCGCTGCTGGCCCCCGGCGGCCTCTTCGCCATCGCGGCCGGCTCGGCGGCCCTCACCCGCCCCGAGCAGCTCGTCGACTGCCGCGCCACGCTCCAGGACGTGTTCAAGACGGTGCGCCTGGCCACCGTCCTGCTCACCTCCACCCTGGAGCCCCGCGCCGTCGCCCTGGCCTCGGATGACGTGGATCCGGCCGCCGTGCCCGTGGGCATCGTGGTCGAGCGCCTGGCCGAGCGCCACGTGGCCCCCGCCGCCTGCACCGCCCGCATGTACGGCCCGCTGTTCGCCGAGCCCGCGTGGCTGGCGGCCCGCACCGGGCGCGTCCTCTCCGACGAGCTCCCCTTCCGCCGCTGAAACGAAGAAGGCCGCGCTCGGGTGAGCGCGGCCTCCTTCACGGACAGCTCGCCAGGCTCAGAGCGCGCGCTCGCGCCACCCCCCGACGTCGCCGTCCTCCTCCATCAGCCGCAGCCCCGGGCCGGGGGGCTCCATGCCCCGCTCGACCTTCACGATGGCGTGGGAGCGCGAGAGCATGCCCGCCTCCAGCACCTCGTGGGCGGCCTCGGGCCGGCAGTCGCCGCAGGTGAAGAAGTCCACCGCGGCGTAGCCGTATTCGGGCCAGGTATGAATCGACAGATGGGACTCAGCCACCACCACCACGCCGGTCACGCCATGGGGCGAGAACCGGTGAAACACCGATTGCACGATCGTCGCGCCAGCAGCCTCCGCAGCTTGAAGCATGAGCGCTTCAATCTTCGGAAGATCGTCCAGAATCGCGCCGTTGCAGCCTCGATACTCGATGAGGAGATGTCGTCCCAGTGTCTTCAATTTTCACCTCGTGTTGCGCGGTGTAGCCCCGCAAGGCGCGGAATATCCAGAAACACCCCCCCCCGCGCAACCCTGCAGACCCCCCCCCCGCAAAATAAACGCAAGCACTCGACATCAATCGGGTTTTCGGCGATGTTTCGCCCGTGACAAGCTCTCGCTCGGCCAAGGCGGCGGTGCTCGCCGTCGGCAAGGTCCTCACGCAGCTCGTCGGCATCGCCATCGCGGCGGTCCTGGCCCGGATGCTGTCGAAGCACGACCTGGCGACGTACCGCCAGACGATGCTGGCCTACGCCATGATCGGCCCGCTCTTCATGCTGGGCCTGCCCAACGCCCTCAACTACTTCCTGGCCGGCGAAGAGGCGCGCCCGCGGGGCCTGCTCGTCGACAACCTGCTGCTGCTCTCGGGCATGGGCGTCGTCTTCAGCCTGGGCCTCTTCCTCGGCGGCGACGAGGCCCTCGCGCGCCACTTCGGCAACCCGGATCTGGCCCAGAACCTGCGCCTGCTGGCCCCCTACCCCCTCTTCATGCTGCCCGCCGCCGCCCTCGGGGCCGTGCTCGTGCAGCGCGGCCGGGTGCGCTCGCTCACGGTCTACAACGTCCTGTCCCGCCTGCTTACGGGCGTCGCGGTCATCGTCTGCTTCCTCCTGTGGCCCACCACCGAGACGGCCGTGGCCGCCACGACGGTGACGGCCGGGCTGGTGCTCGTGCCCGCCCTCTGGATGATGTGGCGCGCCGTGCCCGCCGACGGCCAGCCCGCCCGGCCGAGCCTCGCCGGCATGCGCGCCCAGCTCCGCTACTCCATCCCCCTCGGCGTCGCGGGGCTCCTCGGCACGCTCACCCTGCAGATCGACAAGTTCATCGTCTCGTTGCTCTGCTCCACCGAGGACTTCGCCGTCTACGCCACCGGCGCCATGGAGCTGCCCCTCATTACCGTCGTCGCCACCAGCATCAGCGCGGTGTTGCTGCCCGACATGGCACGGCTCTGCAAGGCCGGCCAGGCGCAGGAGGCCCTGGCCCTGTGGAGCCGCGCCGGCGTCCGCTCGGCCCTGCTCCTCTTCCCCGCCGCCGTCCTCTTCTTCCTGCTGGCCGAAGAGACGATGACGGTCCTGTACTCGGCCACCTACGCCGAGAGCGCCCTGCCCTTCCGCATCAACCTGCTGCTCATCCCCATGCGCATCGTCACCTGGGGCCTGCCCTTCCTGGCCCTCGGCCTGAGCGGCATCGTCTTCAAGCGCTCGGCCCTGGCCCTCGTCTCCAACGCCGTCTTCAGCGTCGTCGGCGTCTACCTGCTGGGCTACAACGGCGCCGCCCTGGCCACCGTCCTCACCATGTACACCTGGTGGATCCTCTCGTCGCTCGTCCTCATCCGCGACGCCTACGACGTGCCCATCGCCCGCATCCTCGACTACCGCGCCCTGGGCCGCGTGGGCCTCCTCGCCCTCGCCGCCGGCGTCGTCGTCATCCCCCGCTTCCTCTGGCCCCTGCAGAGCGCCCTGCTCTCGGCCCTCCTCTACGGCACCCTCTACAGCCTGGCGGCCTTCGCCCTGCTCTACCGCTACGGCCCCGTCGATCTGCGCCCCTTCGTGCAGCGCGTCCGCCGCCGCCTGCGCCGCTGACGTCCCCTTGCCCTCCACGCCCCGCGGTGCGAGGGTCGGCCCCATGAGCGCCTACCCGCACCTGCTGGCGCCCCTCGATCTGGGGCACGTCACCCTCAAGAACCGCGTCCTGATGGGCTCGATGCACGTCGGCCTGGAGGAGGAGCCCGGCCGCCTGTCGCGCATGGCCGCCTACTTCGGCGCCCGCGCCGCCGGCGGCGTCGGCCTCATCGTGACCGGGGGCGTCGCCCCCAACTGGGCGGGCGAGGTGAAGCCCCTCGCGGCGAAGCTGACCAACCCGTACCACGTCTGGAAGCACCGCGTGGTCACCGACGCCGTGCACGCCGAGGGCGGCCGCATCTGCCTGCAGATCCTGCACGCCGGGCGCTACGCCTTCACCCCCCTCGCCGTCGCGCCCTCGGCCATCAAGTCGCCCATCAGCCGCTTCAAGCCCCGCGCCCTCTCGGCCCGCGGCGTCGAGGGCACCATCCGCGACTTCGTGCGCTGCGCGAAGCTGGCCCAGGCGGCGGGCTACGACGGCGTCGAGGTCATGGGCTCCGAGGGCTACCTCATCAACGAGTTCATCGCCCGCCACACCAACCGGCGCACCGACGACTGGGGCGGCAGCTACGCGAACCGCAGCCGCTTCCCGGTGGAGATCGTCCGGCGCATCCGCGAGGCCGTCGGGCCCGATTTCATCGTGATCTTCCGCCTGTCCATGCTCGACCTGGTGCCCGACGGCTCCACCTGGGACGAGGTCGTCGACCTGGCCCAGCGCATCGAGCAGGCCGGCGCCTCGATCATCAACACGGGCATCGGCTGGCACGAGGCGCGGGTGCCCACCATCGCCACGATGGTGCCCCGCGGGGCCTTCACCTGGGTCACCCGCAAGCTCAAGGGCTCGGTGCGCATCCCGCTGGTGACGTCGAACCGCATCAACATGCCCGACACCGCCGAGGCCATCCTCGCGGCCGGCGACGCCGACATGGTGTCCATGGCGCGGCCCCTGCTGGCCGATCCCGCCTGGGTCGAGAAGGCCGCCACCGGGCGCGCGGCCGAGATCAACACCTGCATCGCGTGCAATCAGGCCTGCCTCGACCACATCTTCCAGAACCGCCGCGCGAGCTGCCTGGTCAACCCGCTGGCCTGCCACGAGACGGAGCTGGTCATCACCCGGGCGGCGGCGCCGAAGCGGGTGGCGGTGGTGGGCGCTGGCCCCGCCGGCCTCGCCTGCGCGGCCACGGCCGCCGAGCGCGGCCACCAGGTCGTGCTCTTCGAGGCCAGCGACGCCGTCGGCGGCCAGTTCAACCTGGCCATGCGCATCCCCGGCAAGGAGGAGTTCGCCGAGACGCTGCGCTACTTCCGCGGGCGCATCGAGCGAGCCGGCGTCGACCTGCGCCTGCAGACGCGCGCCACGGCCGACGACCTGGCCGCCTTCGACGTGGTGGTCGTCGCCACGGGCGTCACCCCGCGCGTCATCCGCCTGCCCGGCAGCGATCGCCCCAACGTCCTCAGCTACCTGGACGTCCTGCGCGGCGCCCCCGTCGGCGACCGCGTCGCGATCATCGGCGCGGGCGGAATCGGCTTTGATGTCGCGGATTTCCTGACGCACCGCCCCCCGGAGGGCGATGGCCTCGACGCCTTCCTCGACACCTGGGGCGTCGACCGCAGCCACACCACGCGCGGCGCCCTGAAGCCCGCCACGCCCCCGGCCCCGCGGCGCCAGGTCTTCCTCTGCCAGCGCTCCGCCGGCAAGCCGGGCGCCGGCCTGGGCAAGACGACGGGCTGGATCCACCGGGCGGCGCTCAAGCAGCAGGACGTCGAGATGCTGGCGGAGGTGGCGTACGAGCGCGTCGACGACGCCGGCCTGCACGTCCTGGTGGCCGGCAAGCCGCGCCTGCTCGCCGTCGATCACGTGGTCGTCTGCGCGGGCCAGGAGAAGGCCGACGCCCTCGTGGCGCCGCTCAAGGCCCGCGGCCAGGTGGTGCACGCCATCGGCGGGGCCGACCGGGCCGGCGAGCTGGACGCGAAGCGCGCCATCGACCAGGGCACCCGCCTGGCCGCGGCGCTCTGACCCCGCGCCGCTACCGCCGCTCGTGGGCGGCCAGGATGGCCCCCAGCAGCGCCTCGCCCAGCACCGCGTAGCCCCGCCCCGTCAGGTGCACGAAGTCGCGGCCCGCGAGCCCCTGCCGGCGCCACGCCCGGATGGACCCCGGCCCGCCCATCACCGCGCGGATGTCGAAGAAGGCGCAGCCGTGGCGCCCCGCGACGTCGCGCTGGATCCGGTACACCGCGTCGGCCAGGGGCGGCGCCTCGCGGCCCCGCAGCATGTCGGGGGGCCCGGTGATCAGGCAGTCCGCCCGGGGCGCCGCCTGCCGCAGCCGCTTGAGCACGCGATCCTGGTCGGCCTCGTACGCCCGCAGATCGAACTCGCCGTCGTTGAGCTCGTTGGCCCCGTAGCTCACCACGATGAGCGTCGGATCGAGCCGCGCCAGGCCCTCCGCGAAGCCGATGGGATCGGGGGACAGCAGCCGCGTCGCCCGGGCGCCGTTGAGGCCCAGGGCGTCCCACGCCACGCCCCGCGGGGCGTCGAACGACACCCCGAAGAGCCGCACCTCGCCGCCGCCCGCCGGGTGCAGGCTGACGCGCTGCACCCCGGGCTCGGCCTCGATGCGCGCGAACCCGGGCGCCGGCCACGGCCCGCGCGTCGAGAGGCGCTGCACGGGCTGGTCGTCGAAGCGCACCTCCACGCAGCCGCCCGCGGGCTGGCGCAGGAAGTGGACGTCCACGGCGGTGAAGGTGCCCGAGGCCTGCACGCTCACCACGTCGGCGGGGTCGTCGCTGGCCATGGAGCAGCCCCCCGGCCCCACCCAGCCATCATCCAGGCCGCCCCGCAGGCCGGCCACGTCCCAGTCGCCCTCGGTGGCCGTGCGCACGCCGTCCTGCCAGTAGCTCGACCACGGCCGGCCCGCCAGCAGGAAGCCGCGCCCGCCATCGCCGAACCGGGCCTGCAGCCCCGCGCGGATGGGCGCCGTCCACAGGTCCGCCGCGATGTGGGAGTCGCCGAAGTGCGTCACGCGGACCCGCGCAGGCCCGCCCAGGGCGCTCAGGAACCGCCCGATGCGCTCCGGGTGCTCGATGGACACCGCGGGCTCGGGCGCGGCCAGGCCCAGCACCACCAGGAGCAACCCCACCATCACCGCACCTCGCAGGGGGACGGTCGGCGGTTCTGGCCGGTGACGCGGTGCCCGCCGACCCAGAGCCCCAGCCGCCCCGGCACGCCCGGATCCACGTCGTCCACGCGGATGGCCACCGCCGGCGTGCGGCCCGCCAGCTCCAGCGGCGTCCGCAGGCTGATCTCGTAACCCCCCGTGGTTTCTTTGGTTTCTCCGATGATCATGCCTTCCAGGCGCGTCCGCTCGGCCCGTTTGCCCTCGGCGCTGATGCGGTCGCCCTCGACGCGGAACGACACCGCGCGGCCGCCATCGCCGCCGAGCCAGAGCTGCACGCCATCGCCCGGATCGCGCTCGGGATCCTCGACGCGGATGCGGATGTAGAGGGTGCCCCGCTCCGCCGCCACGGTGGCGCTGGCCGCCAGATCCGAGAGCCCGCCCCAGGCGCGGCCCTCCTCGTCGATGCGGCAGAGCTGGGCGTCCGGCTCCCCTGGCCGCGTGGCCTGGCCGAGCAGGCGCATCGGCGCCGTGCAGGGCCCCACCTCGCCGATGGGTCGAAAGCGCGAGCGCACATGGCGCACCAGGGGATCGCCCGGGGCCAGCCAGCGCAGGCCGTCCAGCCGATCCGCGTCCCCCAGCGGGACCGTCGGCCCCTGGGGCTTCCACAGGTGCACCGTCCGCGGCGCGCAGGCCTCGCCCGCCAGGCCCCCGCCCAGCGGCGGCCCGCGCAGCAGCAGCGCCACCCCCTGATCGAGCTCGGGCCGGGCGTCCACCACGTCGGTCAGGCGGGCGTCCCCCGCCTCCCGCCACCACGCCAGGCCCCCGCCGCTCCCGACCACGGTGCCCAGGGGCAGCGTCGCCAGGTCCTCGGCGCAGGCCTCGCCCGTCGGGCCCAGCGCCAGCCGGCGGACCTCCTCGCCCCCCGGCTCCTCCCAGGCCAGCAGCCCCGCGGGCTGGCGCAGGCAGGCGTCCACCGCGTCGGGCAGCGCGCGGCTCAGCCACTCCAGCGCCTCGGTGCTCCCCCGCGGGGGCTCCTCGGCGCGGCCATCGGGCAGCGCCAGGGTGCGCGCCGCCACCACCGTGCGCGGCCCCTCGGGGCCGTACGTCCGCAGCCGCTCGAGGACCGTCGCGGCGTCCCCCCGGAACTGCGCCACCGTGTGCTCGTCCTGCAGGTGCCCGGCCCCGGGCGGCGGGGCGGACGGCACGGGCGTCAGCGGGCGAAACGTCTTGTCCCCCACCTTCACCTGCTCCAGCACCGTCCACCGGCTCGCCGGCCAGACCTCGCCCTCCAGGCCCCGGTCGTGGCGGAAGGCGTCCACCCGCAAGCGGTAGCGCCACACCCGGCCAGCCTCGTCGGAGGCGTACCAGCCGGGCGCCGTGTACATGCGGCCGGCCCCCGCGTCGACGACGTAGGTCGCCGGCCCCGACCAGAAGACCGCGAACGGCCCCTCGGCCAGCAGCACGAGCAGGGCGGCCAGCATCAGGCGGCCACCGTGTAGCCGCCCGGGCCGTGCACCACGCGCCCCTCGGCCACCAGCTTCTCCAGGTGCGCGCGCAGCGACAGGCCCGCGAGCCCCCCGCCCGGGCCCATCCGGGTCATGGGCGGCGCGTCGGCGTACGCCACCTCCACCAGGCCCTCCACCGTCGTCTGGCCACCGCGCACCGCCGCCAGCACCCGGTCCTCGCGCATCAGGCGGTGGGTGATGTAGCGGCGCAGGGTGCGGGGGCCGTCGGCCAGCGCCGGGCCATGGGCGGGCAGAAGCGCCGTGAGATCAAGGGCTTCCAGGCGGGCGAGCTGGCGCAGGTACTCGGCCATGTCGCCGTCGCCCGGCTCGATCAGGATGGTGCCGACCCCCGCCACCATGTCGCCGACGATGGCCGAGCGCGTCGGGCCGTCGACGAAGCACAGGTGCCCGGGGGCGTGGCCGGGGGTGTGCAGCACGTCCAGGCGGTGGGCCCCGGCGGCCAGCACGTCCCCCTCGTCCAGCAGGGCGTCGACGGCGAAGTCCACGCGGCTGGCCGTCTCGCGGTGGGCCCAGATGGGGGCGCCGACGGCGTCGGCCAGCGCCCGGGCCCCGCCCACATGGTCGTGGTGGTGGTGCGTGAGGACGATGGCCTCCACGCGGGCGCCCTCGGCCCGGCGGCGGGCCAGGTGATCCAGCAGGCGGGCCTGCTCGGCGGGCCAGGGGGACGCCGGGTCGAAGACCAGCAGCGCGTCGGTGCCCACCACGTAGCAGCCGGTGTGGGTAGCCGGCGGCAGCGTCGGCGTGCGCACGGGGAAGACGTCGATGTGCGGCCGCACCAGCCCGTGCACCGGCGGCTCGCCCTGGGCCTCGGCGCTGGCGGTGAAGCGCGCCGGATCCCGGGTGGCGCCATCGGCCAGGGCCTCCAGGAACCACCGCGTCGGCGGCGCCAGCAGCGCGCGCCCCGCGGCCCAGTCGGCCAGGGCCTCCGCCGGCCGGATCCAGGCCCCGGCCGCCAGCTCCGGGTGGCCCGGGGGCACCGTCGGGGCCAGGTCGTCGGCCCAGGCGGCGAAGAACAGCGTCTCGATGGGGGTGCCCAGGTACGCGGGCGTCATCCAGCGGCCGATGGGCTGCAGGCGCTCGGCCGGCACCCGCACCCCGACCTCCTCCCACGTCTCGCGCAGCGCCGCCGCCTCGGGCGCCTCGTCGGCCTCGGCCATGCCCCCGGGGAAGGCGTGGTAGCCGCCGAGGAACGGCGCGTCATGCCGCCGCTCGACGCGGTACACCTGGGGATCGTCCGGGTGGCGCAGCAGGAGCAGCGAGGCGGAGCGGCGGGGCGTCTTCACGGGTGCGTCTTCAGGTACTCGGCGTAGCCATCCATCAGGGCGGCGAAGAGCATGGAGCCGATGCGGCGAGCGCCGCCCCGGGTCGGGTGCGTCAGGTCGCCGCCCCCCAGGCCGCTCTTGTACCACTTCGCCATGGAGCCCTCGCCCCCCATGGCCGCCCAGGTGTTCCAGAAGGCGCAGCCCTGCTCGTAGGCCACCCGGCGCTGGGCCAGCACGATGCGCTTCACGACGGGCCGCGTGACCAGCTTGCCGTCCTCGGTCTTGTCGGCGCGGTCCATCGGGGCGACGAGCAGGCACGACACCCCGGGCAGCGCGGCGCGCAGGTGGCCCACCTGCTGCGACAGATCGGCGGCGTAGGTGCGGATGCCCAGGTTCTCGGCCTGGCTCTCGTTGGTGCCGTAGTGCAGCACCAGCAAGTCCGGGCGCCGCAAGCGGATCTGGTCGTGCCAGTGGTCGGGATCCATGCGCTTCAAGAGCGCGGCGCGCGCGCCGTCGAGGCCCAGGGCGTCGTAGACCACCCCCGGCCCGTCGCGCTCCATCACCATGCCGAAGAGCCGCACCTCGCCGTTGCCCAGCGTCTTGAGCTTGAAGGTGTGGTGGCCCTCGTTCATCTGGATCTCGGCCTTGCGCGAGGCCGCCTTGTCGGCCTTCGTGCTGACGTCGATCATCCGGCCGTCGATGCCCATCTGGAACTGCCCGCCCCGGGGCTGGGCGTAGTAGTAGACCTCCATCTTGGAGACGGTCTTGTTGAGATCCTCCCCCTCGGGGGTCATCTGCACCCACTCGCCCTTGTTCGTCGTGCGGAACGTTACCGCCCCGAGGCCATAGGCGCCGTCCTCGATGGTGGGCTGGGTCATGCGGTTGATGCTCCAGCCGTCGCTCGTCTCGAGCTTCAGGTTCTCGCGCCGGTACCAGGGGGCCGGCTTGCCGGCGAGCACGAAGCCATGGCCCGCGTCGCCGAACCGCGTCTGCAGCAGGCGGCGCATCGTGTTCGTCACGTAGTCGCCAGTGATGAGGGAGTCACCGTAGTGCACCACCCGGGCGGTGGCGCCGGGGGCCTTCTTCTGCACGCGCTGCAGCGACCGGTAGAAGCGGTCCATGGAGCGCTGCGGGTCCTCGATGGCCAGCAGCGGCAGGCCGGTGTCGGTGGTGCGCACGCGGGGCGGGGCCGGGAGGTTGGCGTCGCTCTGGAAGAACTGCGTCACCACCTCGGGATCCTCCTCCGAGGCCGTGCCGTCATCGTAGGGCGCGAACGAGGCCGCCGCCTCGGCCATGCCGGGCGGGATCTCGTCGTCCGGGCCCTCCTCCCCGGGATCGGGCGGGAGCGAGACGGGCCCGGCCTGGGCGTACATCGTCATCGCGTCGTCGCCCACCGGGGGCAAGCGCACCGGGTTCTTCACGCCGGGCGTCTCGGGCGGCTGATCGGGCACCATCGCCAGCAGCGAGTCGTCGTCGACTGTGCCCTCGATCTGGACCGGGGCCACCGGCGCGGCGCGGAAGAGGCGCGGCAGCATGGTGGTCAGATCGGCGGGCAGCCACCGCAGCGGCTCCAGCCCCGGCATCCACTGCAGCAGCGCCGCGACGAGGACGATGCCCCCGATGGTGCGGCCCGTCTTGCTCGTGAGCACGGCGGGCGTGCCCGGCGTCGCGTCCGAAAAGTCGATGGAATTCAAGCTCATGACGTACCCGCGTCTCAGAACTGGAAGTAGATGAAGTCGGGCGCCGGCCGGGGCCGCAGCGCGTCGAGCCCCAGCAACGCCAGCGGCGGCAGGGCCCCAATCAGGGGCGCCGACAGCCAGGTCAGGATCCAGGCGTGCGGCGCCCGGGCCGCCGCCGGCTGGGCCAGCGCGACGGCGAGCGCTGCGGCGAGCAGGAGGCGCCTCATCAGAACTGGAAGTAGATGAAGGGCACCGCGTCCGCCGATGCCATCGCCTGGATGCCCAGCCCGGCCACCACGGCCCCGACCGCCTGCACCGTCGCCGGCAGCCGCGTGAAGGCGGCCACCACCTCGTCGAACCACCGCCGCGGCACCACGTGCATCGCCACCGCGACGCCCAGGATGGCCAGGACGCGAACATCGAGGTTGGTGGTGTGCCACGTCAGCTCGCCGAGCTGCTCGATCACGGTCTGCGCCTGCTCCAGCGTCGTGGCCCGGAAGAAGATCCATGCGAAGCACACGTAGTGGAACGTGATCAGCGCCGCAACCACCCTGCCCACCGCGAACGGGAAGAGCGGCCCCAGCCCCACCCGGGCCCGGGCGCGCTGCCAGGCCCGCAGCACCGCCAGCGCCACCCCGTGCAGCGCCCCCCAGATGACGAAGTTCCAGCCCGCCCCGTGCCACAGCCCGCCCAGCAGCATCGTCAGCATCAGGTTGCGGTACGTCTTGCGCGCGCCGCCCCGGTTGCCGCCCAGGGCGATGTACAGGTAGTCGCGCAGCCAGCTCGACAGGCTGATGTGCCAGCGGTGCCAGAACTCCTGCAGGTTGCGGGCGATGTAGGGGGCGTTGAAGTTGTCGGGGAAGCGGAAGCCCAGCAGCAGCGCGGCGCCGATGGCGATGTCGGAGTAGCCCGAGAAGTCGCAGTAGATCTGGAAGGCGTAGCCGTAGATGCCCACCAGGACCTCCAGGCTGGAGAAGCCGGTGGTCATGGTGAAGGTCCGATCCACCAGGTTCAGCGCCAGGAAGTCGGCGATGACCACCTTCTTGAAGAGCCCGAGCAGGATGAGATAGAGCCCGCGGCCCGCCATGGCGTCGGTGACCACCGGCCGCAGCTTGAGCTGCGGCAGCAGGTCCCGGGCGCGGACGATGGGGCCGGCCACGAGCTGCGGGAAGAAGCTCACGAAGAGCAGGTAGCGCGCGAAGTGCATGGGGTGCCACCACGCGCGCCCCTCCCCCTCCCCCACCGGCTCCAGCTCCCCGCGGTACACATCGATGGTGTAGCTCATGGACTGGAAGGTGAAGAACGAGATGCCGACGGGCAGCAGGGCGTCCAGGCGGATGGTCAGCCACTTCGCGCCATGGAGGATGGGCGCCTCGATGAGGTCGTAGCTCATCAGCACCTTGTCCAGCCAGGTGGCCCCCTCGCCCAGGCTCTCCATGAAGAAGTTGAAGTACTTGAAGAGCGCCAGGACCCCCAGGTTGTAGACCAGGGAGCCGATGAGCAGCGCCTTGCGCCGCCGCGGCGACGCCACCCGGAAGAGCTTGCCGCCGACCAGGAAGTCGACCCCCGAAGAGGCGATGATCAGCAGCAAATACAGGGGGTTCCAGCACGCGTAGAACAGCAGGCTGGCCAGCAGCAGCACCATCGTCGCCACCCCCGCCCACCGCACCGTCGCCCAGTACAGGGTGAAGACCACGACGAAGAACGTGACGAACTCGAGGGAGTTGAAGAGCACTGCGCCTGAAATCCCGTTATGCGGCCACGCACTATGCGCCGGGCCGGCCCCCCCGTCTACCGGTTCGCTCCGCGCGGACTCCCCCTGGACACCGCGGGTGCGGTACCGTGCGCGGTGGGGACGGAGGGGGGGGACTCATGCGTACGTTGTTCGCAGGGGGCGCGCTCTTCTGCGCCCTCGCGTTGCCGGCCGTCGCGCTCGGCCAGTTTCAGCTCCAGACCGCCGCGGCCTGCGATCCCGATCCCGGGCAGGTGCGCCTGGGCGTCGACGCCTACGGCGCGACGGGCACCCAGACCCCGGGCGGCCCGGCGACGTTCAACCCGCTCACCGACCAGCCGGACGCGGGCTTCGTCTCCACCATCTACCGGTCCATGGCCTTCGTCTGCACGACCCAGCGCAACTCCACGCGCGGGGCCTTCTTCGACGGCAGCCTGCTCGCCGGCGGGGCCCAGGCCCAGATCCGCAACGGGCGCGTCGAGAGCAGCTTCGTCGCCCTCGACCTGGCGGTGCAGGCCACCTACGCCCTCGAGTGCACCACCCTGCAGCGCTGCTACACCTTCACCAACCGCAGCGCCCAGGCCCTCGACGCGGTGGTGCTCTACGTCTACATGGACGGCGACCTCTTCTTCGCGGGCGACTTCAACAACGACTTCGCGGCCACCAGCCTGGGCGCCCCGCGCACCCTCTGGGAGTTCGACGAGGGCGACGACCCGGCCCAGCCGACCACCTTCGTCGGCATCCGCGGCCACGAGGCCGAGGACCGCCTGCAGTCGTGGGAGATCGACGAATTCCCCAATCGTCTCCGCAGCTTCGCCGACGTGCGCCGCGGCTGCCCGGAGCTGGCCAACGGCATCGTGCGCGGCCAGCGCAACCTGGATCTCAACGGCGACCTCATCACCGACCAGGGCTACGACGTGACGCTCGCCCTGCGGTTCGACCTGGGCGGCCTGGCCCCCGGCGCCACCAGCGCCCCCATCTGCCACGACGTGCAGTGGGGCGTGGCCATCCCCTGCTCGGATGAGGACGCCGACGGCGTCTGCGTGGACGAGGACAACTGCCCGTCCGTGGCCAACGCCAACCAGGCCGACCGCGACGGCGACGGCGTCGGCGACGCCTGCGACAACTGCCCCGCCCAGCGCAACCCCGACCAGGCCGACGGCGACGGCGACGGCGTCGGCGACGTCTGCGACAACCAGTGCCAGCCGGCGGCCGAGCAGTGCAATGGCGCCGACGAGGACTGCGACGGCCGCGTCGACGAGGGCAACCCCGGCGGCGGCGACGCCTGCGACACCGGCGATCCCGGCCCCTGCGCCCGCGGCCGCACCCAGTGCGTCGCCGGCGCCGTCCAGTGCCGCGACCAGGTCGCTCCCGCCGCCGAGATCTGCGATGGCGTCGACAACGACTGCGACGGCCGCAGCGACGAGGGCCTGGGCGGCGGCGCGGCCTGCCCCACCGGCCTCCTCGGCCTCTGCGCCGCCGGCCGCCTGATCTGCGACGGCGCGGGCGAGATCTGCCAGCCCGAGGTCGCCCCCGCCGAGGAGGCCTGCGACGGCCTCGACAACGACTGCGACGGGGCCGTGGACGAGGCCGTGGCCGGCGTGGGCATGGCCTGCGACACCGGCGTGGCCGGCGACTGCGCCGTCGGCACCCTGCGCTGCGTCGACGGCGCCCCCGTCTGCGAGCCCGACGTGGCCCCCGTCCCCGAGGCCTGCGACCTGCAGGACGACGACTGCGACGGCGCCGTCGACGAGGGCGTGCGCAACCAGTGCGGCGAGTGCGGCCCCGAGCCCAAGGAAGACTGCGACGGCGACGACGACGACTGCGATGGCACCATCGACGAGCTGGCCTTCTGCGCCGACGGCCAGGTCTGCCGCTTCGCCCGCTGCGTCGCCCCCTGCGGCGACGACGGCGCCTGCCGCGGCGACCTGCGCTGCGTCGGCGGCCTCTGCGTCACGGCCTGCGAGGCCGCCGGCTGCCTGCCCTCGGAGCGCTGCGAAGACGGCGTCTGCTTCGACCCCTGCGCCGACGTGGACTGCCCCGGCGGCGAGGTCTGCCAGGACGGCGCCTGCGTCCCCGACGACTGCCACGTCCGCGGCTGCCCGGGTGGCCAGATCTGCAATGATTTCATGTGCATCGACGACCCCTGCGCCCAGGTCGACTGCGGCCCCGAGGCCTTCTGCGCCGAGGGCGACTGCCGCGGGAGCTGCGCGGGCGTCCGCTGCCCCGTGGGCCAGCGCTGCGTCGACGGCGCCTGTGGCCACGACCCCTGCGCCGGCATCGCCTGCCAGGCCGGCCGCCAGTGCGTCGACGGCGCCTGCGTCCCCGACCCCTGCGTCGACGTCGCCTGCCGCAGCGGCCTGCGCTGCGTCAACGGCGCCTGCGAGGAGGACCCCTGCGAGGCCGTGCGCTGCCCGGGCCGCAGCACCTGCGTCATCGTGGACGGCCGCGCCCAGTGCGTGACCCCCGAGGCCCCGCCCCCGCCCGACGCCGGCCCCGACCCCGACGCCGGCCCCCCGCCGGTGGACGCCGGCCCCGACGCCCAGCTCCCCGCCGACGCCGGCCCCCGCCCCGACGCTGGCCCTCGCCCCGACGCGGGCACCGCCGACGCCGCCCTCCCCCGCGACCGCGGCCTCATCACCCGCCCGGACGCCACCGCGACGGCCGACGCCCCCGCCGACGAAGGCTGTGGCTGCACCGTCGACGCCGGCCCCCGCCCCACCGCCTGGCTCGTGCTGGGCCTGCTCGCCCTGACCGCCCGCCGCCGCCGGCGGGGGTAGCGCGACGGTCCTGTGGATGCTTGCCGTGCGGTGCGGCCGGTCCAGGGGCCGAGGCGGCTCGAGGAGCGGCGCCGCTCGGTGTCGATGGTGGCGCGCTGCCGGGTGCAGAGCGAGCCGAGCCCCGCGGCGAGTTCACCCTCCGCGGCCCCCTGGTCGCCCTACTCCTTCATGAACCACGCCCACTGGCGAAAGCCAAAGACCCGACCGTGGCTGTCGACGAGGTTCAGATAGGACCCCCCCAGATCGGTCACGGGCCCGCGGCTCACGCCGCCCGGGCAGCCCGTCACGCACAGGCGCTCTCCGATCCGAGTCATCCGGAGGCCGGCTGCACCGAACGCCGATCCGGCTCCCTCAAAGATCGCGATCCCACGGACGCGGCTCCAGTCCACGAGGTCGCCGGTCTGCACGGCCGTCGAGAGGACGACTACGAAGTCGGCGTGACTGGTGGTGTGCACGGCAACGATGACGGAGTCCTCACCGGAAGCCTGGTCTTCTGCGTGCTGAACCATCGCGTAGGCGGAGGCATCAGGAGCCGGGTGTGTCCGTCCGGGACGGGGCTGCTCGAAGGTGACCTGGCCAATGGAAGCCTCCGCCTCCACGGCTCTCATCGCCTGCAGAGTCTTCCTCAGCTCAACCTCGGCCCGGCTGCGAGGGGACAAGTGGCCCGTGGGAACGAACACGCGAAGTGTACGCTTGAGCGGCCCGCCGAACATGTCGATGGCGAAGGTGTTGTCAGCTGGCCGCCTAGATGCCCTGGAGGCCTCCACGTCGATGAGTCGGAGACCATCCATCCCCCAGCCGGACCGCCGTCTGACGAGCACGTCGTAGGTCACACCGGCCTGCACATCTCGGGGGGCAGAGAGGACGAGCAGCCTCATCGGCCCCGAGAAGGAGATCTCGACCGTGAGCGGGAGCATTGCTTCGGAGTCATCCCCGGCCGCGCGAAGCCCTAGCTGCAGGTCGCTGAGGGGGTACCTGTCGACAATCTCGCGACGCTGAATAGCCGGTGGCAGCACCACCCATATCTGACCGCCGACTGCGACGCGGCCACCATCGTAGGGCAGCACCAAATGCGCCCAGTGGGCGCCGCCGCCACTGACGGCGGTCCCGCGGGCACTGTGGCTCAAAGCGAGAATGAGCAGGAACAAGCCGCCAGTCCGGGTCATCCACACAATGTCACACAAAAACATGCGCGCTGCCGATAGCTCGGCAGCGCTACCTGGTAGAGGGTGACCCCGATTCGGGTGATGTCTCCATCGCTACCGCCGATCCGACGAACGGACCTCATGTACGTCTCCACACCAACGCCTCGCTCACCGGGGCACCGCCCAGCCCGGATCGGGGGCCGCCCACGACTCACTGGGGTGTCCTCGGCTCATAGGTACACGCGTTGAAGACCTCGGAGGGCTGGTAGTCTGCGGCGTACCCGCAGAAGGTCGCGTTGTAGGTGACGCGTACGACACCATCGACCACGTCGCACGTGCCCTGACCCGCGGACGTCAGGCACTCGCAGCGCTTGAGGCCCTCCAACTGGGAGCAGCTGCGCGAGGAGGGCCACCCGATGCACTGTTCAAACTGCCCGGGGCAATGAACGCACAAGGGAAAGTCTTCTCCGCAGCGATCACAGCATGATGCAGCATCTGGCAGAGCTGTATATTCCTCGCAGCCCAGAGCCCAGGTGGCAACCAGCATGGCAACGACAGGTGGCTTCATCGGCCTGCAATGCCTCCCTGCCCCGACGGGAGAGGCAGCTCGGGCTCTGGCGGATCCGGCTGGTTGGGATCGTGCTCACACGCGGGGAAGACCCTCGATGCGCCCAGCCGGTTGAGACATGCTGCGGGGGCGGGTGTATAGATCGCGATGTCCCCCACCACACTGCAGGTGCCCACATGCTCCGGTGGCGAATCTGCCCGCATGAGGGGCAAAATGCAGTCACACAGTGCCTGCCCTTCGAGGCCCAGACATCCATTGCCTTCATACCCATCGGATGAGCAGACTTCATTCAGCCCCGGGCACCGATAACAGTATGTGCCATCGTTTCCCGGCAAGCAATTGCCGCAGCACGACCCGGCATCAGGTCCTGCGGAAGCCGCTCCACTTCCGTCACAAGCAGCGAGGGCCGCCCAGAGCAGCCCCCCGAGGACGAGGCGGCCGTCAAGCACACGGCCGGTTCGTTCTGAGCAGGATGGCATCAACGGTCCCTCTGCTCATAGGTGCAGGCGTTGAGGTACTCGGAGGGCCCGTAGTCCGCGGCGTACGCGCAAAAGGTCGCGTTGTAGGTCAGACGAACGGCGCCGTCGACCACGTCGCAGGTGCCCTGACCCGCGGACGTGAGGCACTCGCAGAGTTCGAGGCCCTCCAGCCGCCTGCAGTCCGGTGCATGGGGCGTGTGCGAACACTCCTCAAACTGACCCGGACAATGCAGACAGAGTGGATGACTACCCCCACAGCGTGCGCAGCACGAGCCAGCATCGGGGACACCCTGGCCCCCGTCACAGGCCGGTGCACCACCAGCCAGCACAAGCGCAGCGATGGCGACAGGTCTCATTGGCCTGGCCCTCCCCCCTGCCAGCGAGGCAGGCGTGGCTCGTCACTGGCCGGGTTGTACTCGCAGGCATCGGAGAAGGCGACCGGACCCGCGTGCACGCATGCCTCTGCGGACGCGGTGTAGACTGCGACCCCATCAACCACCTGGCAGCGATCACGCGTCACCACTTCGCTCCCTCCGGTCGGCAGATCAACCACGCAGTCGCACAGCGCCTGACCGGAGAGTCCCTCACAACCATAGTCATCGTAGCTGATGAAGGTGCAGCTCTCCCAGAGGCCTGGACACCGGACGCAGTAGGTCCCCGAATACCCCGGGAGGCAGTTGCCACAGCACGACCCGGCGTCCGGTTGTGTCGATGGCGAGCCAACGTCCCCGTCGCAGGCCGTGAGGGTAGCGGAGAGCAGGGCCACTGCCAGACGAATGTCAAGCACACGGCTGGTTCGTTCTGAGCAGGATGGCATCAACGGTCCCTCTGCTCATAGGTGCAGGCGTTGAGGTACTCGGAGGGCCGGTAGTCCGCGGCGTACGCGCAAAAGGTCGCGTTGTAGGTCAGACGAACGGCGCCGTCGACCACGTCGCAGGTGCCCTGACCCGCGGACGTGAGGCACTCGCAGAGTTCGAGGCCCTCCAGCCGCCTGCAGTCCGGTGCATGGGGCGTGTGCGAACACTCCTCAAACTGACCCGGACAATGCAGACAGAGTGGATGACTACCCCCACAGCGTGCGCAGCACGAGCCAGCATCGGGGACACCCTGGCCCCCGTCACAGGCCGGTGCACCACCAGCCAGCACAAGCGCAGCGATGGCGACAGGTCTCATCGGCCTGGCCCTCCCTCCTGCCAGCGAGACAGGCGTGGTTCGTCCCTGTCGGGATCATATTCGCAGGCGTCGTGGAGGCCTGAGCCACCCAACAGATGTACGCACGTCGCCGGGGGCGGTGTGAAGATCGCGACTCCAGCCACCACATTGCACGTCGACCCGGTCGCTGCATACGGTGGCAGCAGCAGACAGTCACAGAGCGCTTGCCCTGACAGTCCCTCGCAGCCGTACTCTTCGAAGCTGAGGACGGCACACCACTCGAGCATCCCAGGGCACCGGGCACAGGACGTGCCGGAGTAGCCCGGCAAGCAATTGCCGCAGCACGACCCGGCATCAGGTCCTGCGGAAGCCGCTCCACTTCCGTCACAAGCAGCGAGGGCCGCCCAGAGCAGCCCCCCGAGGACGAGGCGGCCGTCAAGCACGCGGCCGGTTCGTTCTGAGCAGGATGGCATCGTACACGTCCTCTCCATTGACCATGCGCGGCGAGACACCCAGCACGTCGAGTCCCTGGCCACGGTGCCGTGCGCACCACTGCACATAGCTCTCACGGTCCATGCCAGCGGCGTAGGCTCGCGCCTCTCCCGGGAGCGAGGCGCGCGTGACAAGCAGGTAGCGCAGACCCTCGCCGCCATCGTACGCGTGCAGGCGCGTCACGGTGCGCCCACTCTGCAGCAGCCGCGCCATCGCTCGTCCAAACGAGTCCGGGGCCAGTCCAACCAGGACCACGTAGCGTCGGAGCCTGCCGCTCCCACTCCGGCTGCGGGGCTCGCAGCCACGGGGCGGAAGCGCGCTCATCGGAGGTCCCGGCGGCCTGGTCTGACTGGCACGAGGTGCGCCATCCAGCGACGGCAGTCTGCGATGGGCGAGAGCGGTTCGTCGCATTCAGGCCCCTCCATCGGGTCGGGGTGGCGACGGACGGAGCGGTGGCTCGCAGCAGCGACTGTCGGGAGCCTGGCACCGCTCCGGCAGGGAACCGAAGTACCAGACTCCGATGAATCCCTGTCCGCCCGAGCTCTCGTAGTCATCGATGGCACCGAACCCAATGTCGAGCACATCGCTGTCTGGGTCGACACCAACTGAAAGGAACAGTTGTTGACCCCCGACGGTGAAGAGAAGAAAACCGAACTCACCGTACCACTTCCACTCGCAGGCCGTGGCGCGGACTCCATCCAGGTCGACGTGGCACCCTGGGTTCCTCACCGTGACCACTGACGGCCTGTCCCGGTCACCACAGACAAGCGACCCAGGTGTGGCCGTCAGCGACACCGTGAGCACTGCTGGGACAGGAGGTTGACATGGGGACCCGTCTGCTGATTGCTCGCCGTGGGAGAAGATCGCGACGCCCTCCCCCTGCAGGTCAAGAAGTGGCCGCAGCATGGGCACGCCGGGCCGGACATCGGATGGGCCCGTTCGAGAGAGTATGTGAAGGTCCTTGTCGGTCAACGTCCAGCAGGGAGGGTACAGCTCCTCGGGTCCGCATCCCGGCACCGACAGGGCGGCTCCAGGCAACCACAGGAGGAGAGTTCGGCGCATCACGCCCGTCCAGGCGGCAGCCGCCGCGGCGATGGGTCACCTGATGGGCGGTAGTCCCAGCCATAGGGGATGCCGGTCCACTCGGCCAGGCAGGTCTGGATGCCCTGTTCGCTCAACACGAGCATGAGTCCCTGTCTCGACCGAAGACAGAACGAGCCGCTCATGCACCGGCCGAGCTCGCCGATGCCGTCACCAACGGGCACCTCGTGGGCGATGTGCCACGCTCTCTCGCCTCGACGAAGCGGCCCGAGAAGTCGCTCCAGCACGACAACGGCGTCGTTGCGTCGTCCCGAACCCCTTAGGCGACGGCCACGAAGGCGCCCTCCTCCCGGTGTCGGTGGGCGACCGAGAAGCCGAAGCCCGGGCGGGGCATCGGAGCAGCCGCCTCCCGCACGATGTCGAGCGCCCGATCCCTGCGATTGGTGGTGGCGTGTCATGGCACCCTGCCCGCCAGCACCAGCCGAAGTGGTGCCGACTGCAACTCCTCGGCCTCCATGCCGAAACAAGCATGGGTCGGTCGGCGGGTCACGACCGAGATGATGGACACACCCACGGGCAACTCACCATGGTGGCCCAATGCGACCTGCGCAGTCGGCGAGCCTGGATCGTCAGCAAGTCCACCTCCGGCGGGCGATTCCTGGTTGTAGAAGGACTCATGCACCTGCGCGAAAGGCATGCCTTCCGAAGACTCGAACTCTACCTGCCAGGCGTAGTCGATGGTCGCTGGGCAGCATGCCGAGGGCACCTCGACCGCACCGACCTCCAGCCGTAGGCCGACCGACGAGAAGCGGCCCTGCGCGTCCGCGATGGGCATCCGCTCAGGCCACGTCACCTCGGCCCGGGTGAAGACGGGCGGCTGGATCTCGCAGCCGGACGGCGTGCTGGCGTCAGCGCCGCCATCACCTTCCAGGACCGCGTCAGGTGACGCTGCGTCCGTGGGGCCCCCATCGCGAGCCACGACTTCACCGTCGGCTGAGCCGCCATCGTGGCCAGCATCCGCCCGGCCGGCGACGGCTCCTGGGGTGTCGGCGGCTGGAGCACCTGGTGAGCACCCTGCCAAGAAGACCGCAGCCACGAGGCCAACGCACCCCTTCATGCTGAGTACCTCGGCGCAAAACGGGCCGACACCGAGTCGACCCGGCACGCTAGCCCCGCCCGACCCGAATGGCGTTCGCGTCGCCGACCTCGATGCCCTGGCTGACTTCCGTCGCTCCGTCGGGCAGGAAGAGGTCCTGCGTGATCGTCTGCTCGTTCATCCTGCCTCCTGCCCGGGTCGCCGGTGCCGACCCATGGGCACGACGCTAGACATACTCGGGGGGGGGGGGCAAGATATTTTTTCGTGGTCGCGCGCGGTCCTGCCAGCCGGCGTCTTGCGGGCGAGGCGGGGGGAGGAGGCGGCCGTCGGCCTGCTGCCCCCGAGGTCGGGTACGCCGACTCGATCGAGCCCCAGCCGCCTCGCCGCCCCGGCCGGGGACTTGAAGCTGCCCCGCATGTCCACTGGCTCGACGCCCATGAAGATGCGGACACTGCCCAGCCTCAGCATGCCGCCACCACCCGCAGCAGTCGCAGC
>JACKDP010000005.1 GCA_020633435.1 Myxococcales bacterium
GTCGTCCAGCGCCTCCATGCGGACTGCGGGGGCTGGCGTGCAGGACGCCTCGAGCTCAAGCTGGTTCGGCTCCCCGCCATCGCGTCGCTGACGCGCCGTTGCGCTGGTTTGCGCGCGCCGGCGACCGCTCGCCAAGGGCTGCGCCGCACAACGCGTCGACCTGGGCACCCAGGAGCGACTCGGTGACGTTCTTGAGGAGCTCGGCGACCACGTCGTCAGGCGTGTCCTCGGTCAGCTTGCCGGGCCCTTCCATCCATCTTCATGTCGACCGCCGTTCCCGGCTTCGGCCGGGTTGTCTTTGGTTGGGCGACTTGAAGGTGACGCGGTGGTCCCTCTTCTTCCAGGCCCTGAGCGCCCGCGGCTGACGCCGAGGCTGGTGCCGGAGTCACGTCAGGGCTCGTACACCATGTCTGTGGACTCTACCTGGTGGCGGTCCTCTGAACTCCGGCCTGCCCGGCTCTCTGCTGGGTGGCGCTGTTTGAACTTCGCTCCACCAGACCCGCACGGGAACCGGAGGTCCGGGATTCTTGGTGGACCGGCGCTCGAGCTGCTTTTGCGGGCGTCGCCGGAGCTGTCCTCGCAGTCCACCGCCGCGCGGGTGCTGGTTGGCCCTGTCGTGCGGCTGGTCCCCGAGGTCGAGCCTGGCGGCTCGTCCGCTTGGGCCTCGGCGCTCGACCGCACCCAGGGACGTCCAGCCGAGCCGGTCGTCGTTGGTGGCGCCGTCGGGCGGATCAGGCGGGGCCGGCGCGGCGGAACGCGGCGGGGGTGCGGCCCGTCCAGCGACGGAAGGCGCGGTTGAAGGAGCGCTCGTCCGCGTAGCCGACGAGGAAGGCGACGTCGTCGACCGACAGGCGGCGGTTGTGGAGCAGGGCTTCGGCGCGGCGCTGGCGGTGCCGGTTGAGCAGGTCGGAGAGGGTGGTGCCGGCGTCGCGGGCGCGGCGCTGCAGGGTGCGGACGCTGGTGCCGAGGGCCTCGGCGACCGCCTCGACGCTGAAGGCGCCGGTCTCGCCCGCCTGGACGATGGCGGCCTGGAGGTCGGCCGTCTCGTCCGTCACCGGCACCGGGTTGGGCTCGTACTGGGCCAGGTGGGTGGTGATGAAGCGGTAGAGGTTGGGGTCGGCGCCGGTGATGGGCTGGTCGAGGGCGTCGGGGTGCAGGCGCAAGGCGTAGCGACTGGCGCCGAAGGCGGGCACCTGGCCGAAGAAGGCTTCGTAGCGAGACAGCGTGTCGCGGGGAGCGTGGGCCAGCTCGACCCGCGCGAGCAGGGCGGGGGTGAGGCCGAGGGCGATGAACTGCCGCCAGGTGTGCGCGACCGAGGCCTCCATGATGGTGGGGGAGTCCGGGAAGGCGGCGTGGTGGAAGGTGAGGCCGTCGGCGAGGGGCTCGACGGAGAGGTGGGACGAGACGGTGTGCACGTAGCGCTGCATGAGCGGGAACGTCGCGCCGATCGTGCGGCAGTGGCGGCCCGCGTAGGTGAGGGCCCCGAAGGTGTTCGGCGGGATGGACTCGGCCAGGGTGAGGCCGAGGGCCTCCTGGGGGAAGCGGGCCTCCAGGAGCGCGAGCAGGCGGCGGGGGCCCTCGGCGTGGAGGTGGCGCTCGGAGTCTTGCAGGGCCTCGGGGCCGTAGCCGAGGGCGCCGTGGATGTCCTCCCGGCTCACGCCCCGGACCATCGCGAACATGGCCATCCGCTGGATGAAGGCCGCGAGGACCGTGACTTCCTTGGCGTGGGCTGTCCTGGGTGTGTCGTGCATTGTCCTACCGAGCCGTCCTGACGCGCTGGATACTGACCGAGCGAGTGGCAAGCAGCCCTCGCCGCACCATCACACGTTAGCGCAACGCGTCGGGGCTGGCACGGCCCCGGAGGGAGCATTTCGCCATGAAGCACCGCCTGTATCACGCCCGTGAGCTGCCCGCGTCGCTGGAGGCCGCCTGGCCGCTGTTCGACTTCCCCTCGGCCGGCTGGACGCTGACGGGGGGCGGGGAGCGGGAGGTCGGCACGCGGCGCGAGATCGAGATCCCGGGGCTGGGACGCATCGTGGACGAGCTCACCGCGTACGAGCGCAGCGAGCACCACGTGGGCTTCTCGTACCGCCTCGTCAACGATGACAACCCGATGCGGGCGGTGGGCTACCAGGGCACGGCGCGGATGTATCGCAACAGCACCGACCCCGGCCGCTGCTTCATGGTCTACACGTCGTTCTGGGATGAGATGTCGCCCGAGATGGCGGCCGCCCTGCCCGGCATGATCACCACGCAGTTCGATGAGATCTTCAAGGGGCTCCAGGCGGAGTAGACGGCGCGCCCACGCGCTGCGCGAGGGCGTAGAGGCGGCCCAGCGGGGTGTGGGGCTTGGGGCACCAGGCCACCCGCTCCCGCTCCGCCGTCTCCAGCCCGACCATCACGCCGTCGAGCCCGGCGCGGAGAGGTGCGGGGCGCGCGGCGGCTTCGGCCACCCAGGCGTCGAGCTCCGGCGGCGCGGCCACGGGTGCGCCGCCGGGGAGCCGCACCGCGCCGACCGCGACCGGGATGAGCGCCCAGGGCGCCGAGAAGGTGGGGACGACGAGCAGGCGCCACGGGGCGGAATCACCAGCAAGATCAACGGCTTCGCGGGCCGGCCGGAGCGGGTCGAAGGTGAGGCGCCGCAGCGCCCACTCGGCGCGCTCGAGCCAGGCGTCGTCGGCCTCGGCGGCCTCGTCGCGCAGGCGCTGCAACGCGGCGGCCCAGCGCGCGCCGCGCATGAGCGCCGGCGGCGCGGCGCCCAGCGGCGCGAGGGCGACCAGCAGGTGCGCGCTGGCCAGCAGATCCTGCGCGGCCGCCTTCGACGCCGCGGGCAGGGCGTCGAGGTCGGCGCGGCACCGCTCCGCGAGGTCCTCCACGGCCATGGCGTCCGCCAGCAGCCCGGCGACGTCGGCCCCCGGGGCCGAGGCCGCCACCCGGGCGGCGAGGGCCGCGCGCGTCGCCTCGCTCAGGGGGCCCATGCGGTCTACAGGGCCTGGTCGTAGTCGGTGGGCGCGAAGCGGTCGGTCCCGGTGTACTGCAGCTCGAGCTTCGAGACGCCATCGCCGCGGTTGGCCGTGACCTGGAAGGAGCCGTCCCCCTGGACGGGCGCTGACCACGTCCCCTCGCTGCCATCCGCGAACGTGAGGGTGAGCAGGACCTGGCCGCCGTTCACCGGCAGGCCGATGGCGTTGACGACGACCACCGTCCCGAAGACCTCGAAGATCTGGGCGTCGCGGCGGCCGAGGTCGACGCCCGGGATGCGGGTGGCCAGGGCGGCCTGGACCGCGGCGGTGACGCCCCCGAGGCGAGTGGCCGTGCGCTCGTCCTGGGGACCCTTGCCCGGATCGATGACCTCCCCGTTGATGCTCAGCAGGTTGAGCGGCAGCTTCTGCTGCTCGCGGAGGAGGACCGGCACGTCGCCGGTGAACTCGAAGAGGGCGTCGATGCTGCGGACCTCGCCCGGATCGAGCCGCAGGCGCGTCGTCTGCAGGTAGGCGCGGTAGCGGGCCTCCGTCTGGTTGGCGTTGATGTGCATCATCGCCGTCTGGGGGTAGGGGTTGCGGATCTCGACCCGCGTGGCCACCCGCGTGGCCGGGGAGGCCGCGCCGGTGTAGAAGCGGTGGTAGTTGCTCTGGGCGATGTTGTTGAGCTCGGTGGCCTCGACGATCGTGGGATCATTGGGGTTCTGGTACAGCGGGATGCGGGCTTCGACGCAGAAGTGGCCCTCGGACGGGGGCCGCCAGCAGTCGGCGCAGACGGCCTCGACCATGGCCCCGGCGGGCACGTCCACCTGCACGCTGCCCACCAGCATGCCGGGCGGGTCGCCCCCGAGGTTGAAGTTCTTGATGTAGAAGTCGACGGTGACGCCCGGCGCGTCGCCGGTGCCCGGGTTCTCCACCTTCGCGACGAGCGTGTTCAGCTTGCCGACCCACGGGGTGTTGAGCCACTCGGGATCGGCCAGCGACCGGGCGTTGCGGACCTCGATGGACGGGCTCTGCCACGGCGGCGGGTTCCAGGGCCGCAGGGCCGGGTCGGGGCGGAACGTCCCGTACTCGACGGTGACGTTGGCCCGGTCGACGTCCGCGCTGTTCACGGTGACGCGCAGCTCGTTGGCGGGCGGGTCGCGCTGCTCGAAGCGATCGCCGACGCCGAGGGCCGGGCCGTCCGAGCCGGCCTGGATGGGGACGAGCAGCAGCGGCGGCCGCGCGATGGGGGAGTCGGCGGGATCGGAGATGCGATCCGTGCCCAGCACGACGCCCGGGGCGGCCTGGGGGATGGGCGCGCCGTGATCGCCGATGTGGCCGGCCTGGCGCAGCCGATACTCGAAGTAGTAGTTCCAGCCGGCGGTCACCCGGACCTCCACGCCGATCTTCTCGCCCGGGGCCGGGGTGATGCGGCCCACCGGGGTGAGATCGACGGTGTCCATGGCCATGGGGGTGGGCTGGAAGGCCAGCAGGCTGGCCGGGTCGACCCAGCCCAGAAGCAGGCGCTGGCTCAGGGTGAGGTGGGGCAGGAACGTCTCGGCGTGCATGAGCTCCCAGGCGCCCGTGTTCCGGCCTGGGACGTCGGGGGTGTACTCATCGCCCAGGCCCAGGTTGTGGCCGAACTCATGGGCGTAGGTGGCATAGACCTCGCGGCCATCCAGGGCCGTCCAGTCATTGGGCATGCTGGTGAAGGCGGGGCTGCGGCTGACATTGTCCCGGAAGGTGAAGGGGCCCCAGGAGCCGATGGCCGAGGGCCAGGCGAAGTGGCGCGTCTGCACCGTCTGGCAGTCCTTGCTGCACCGATCATAGACCGCGGTGTTGCCATCGTCGCAGACCTCGCCGACGCTCACGATGCCATCGCCGCACTGGGCCGGCATGATGCACGGGGCCGCGACGCCGGGGTCGAGGGCGTCGATGAGACCGTCGCAGTCATTGTCGAGGCCGTCGCAGATCTCGGTGCCGCCGTTGGTCATGACACAGGGATCGGCGGCCGGGATGTTCCACGTCGGCGTGACGAAGAGGATGACATCGAAGGTCGTGAGATCGAGGGCCGGCAGCGTGTCCTGGATGGTGTTGATGAGGCGCTGCAGGCGGTCGGACCAGGCCCACCCGTCCTCGAACGTCTGGGCGAAGGTGCGGTCGAGCCGGACGGGGCCGGCGGCCTCGGCGGTGACGGTCAGGCGGCCGCCGGAGACCTCGTTCCAGAAGGCCGCGACACTGCGGACCTCGCCGCCGACGTTCACGCCGTTGACCACATGGTCGAGCCAGTTGGCCTTGAAGCCATCCATGATGGCCGTGTCGGCCGGGTACTGGGCGTCGGTGAAGTCGACGAAGACGATGAGGACGTGGCGGTTGCCCGACTGCGGGTTGACGTTGAAGTTCTGGACGCCGGGGCCGCCACCGCCCCAGGCGTCGGCCGCGCGGGGCAGGGGGGCCTGCACGTCGGTGGGGCCGTCGAACCAGCGCGGCGGGCCGAAGTCGTCGTCGGGCCAGTCGAGCGTGACGTCGAAGGGCACCTCGGCCACCACGGCGCCCAGGTGCAGGGCCTGGAGGGCGTAGCTGCCCGGCTTCCAGCCCGCGAGGAGCATGATCCGGGGGTTGGCGGGATCGAAGTCCGCGTCGCGGCTCGGGGAGACGAAGCCCCCGGCCGGGCCGCCAGCGACCTGGAACGTCACGTCGTCGAAGGCCACGCCGTTCACGCGGACCTTCACTTGCCGCCAGGCGCCCACGAAGAGGGGGTCGATGGCGTCGAGCTCGACGACGGGCACGCCAGCGTCGGCGCCGCCGTCCCCCGGGGCGCCGTCGGTGGGGCCGCCATCGCCGGCCGCGTCGACGGCGCCGCTGTCGCCGGGCGGCCCCGCGTCGGAGGCGCCGCTGTCGCGGTTGAAGAAGCTCGGATCACAGCCGAGCGGGACGAGGGCGAGCAGGGCGGCGTGGAGCGCGAGGTGTCTCATGGGACCTCCAGGCGTGTGTTGCCGCCCGCGGTGGCGCGAGCGGCGGACACTCCACGCTAGGCGGCTCGGCGCGCCCTGGCAACCGGGGGGGCCGGCGCGCGCCTGCTGCGTGGGTCGGCCACACCGGTCAAGGGGGCTCCTCCAGGACCACGAGCAGGTACTCGCCGGCGCGCTCGACGCCGCCACGGCTGGTGAAGGTGTCGGCGACGAGGTACCAGGTGCCGGCCTCCAGGCTTGCCTGCAGGCTGGTGTGGGCGCGGACGAGGCAGGTGCCCGGGTCGCGGGCGTCGGCGAGCAGGTGCAGGTCGACGTCGACGTCGCCGCGGTCGAGGACGTGGGCCTGGATGACGGTGGGGCGGTCGAGGACGAGGCGGTAGACGTGCTCGGGGCCCGACTCGTCCTGGGGGGCGTCGCAGCCCGGGTAGGCGTCCAGGTCGCGGGCCCCCGTCCGGGTGTCGGCGAGGGCGCTGAAGGGCAGGCGGTCGATGGTGAAGGCGTCGCGGACGGGGCTGGGCGCGTCGGGAGCGGGGGCGTCGCCGAGGACGGCCTCGACGAGGCCGTGCAACGCCTGAATCGTCAAGAGATTCCGCCAGTTGTAGCCAGCGGTGAGGCCCGCAGCCGTGAAGTCGCAGGCGCGGCTGCGGCCCCCGGCGCGGTAGGTGGTGGGGTGGATGCCGTCGGCCCCGATGCCGTGGTCGGGCAGGGCGGCGAGGGCGAGGTGCAGGTCGACGAAGGGGACCTGGCGGGCCTGGGCCACGGCGCGCACGACGGCGTTGTAGCCGGGGACGCGGGCGTCGGCCTCGGGGTCGTCGTCCCGCGGCATGATGCTCGACAGGATGGGGAGGGTGCCCGCGGCCAGCAGCCGGTCGGTGAGCGTCAGCAGGTTGGCGGCGTAGGCGTCGATGTCGCGGAGCTGCAGATCGTTGGTGCCGTACATGACGACGCCGAAGCGGGGATCGACGGCGGCGAGCTCCTGGTCGACCGGGGCGGGGTCGCCGCCGATGGCCCAGCCGGCGCTGCGGCCCGGGACGGCGCAGAGGCTCTCGCGCTGGTAGGGCGTCGTCCCGGCGGCGTCCCCCGCGAGGAAGTGGGCCACCGTCGAGGCGAGGGCGTCGCGGCCGCCGAGGTCCACGGCGTCCCCCGCGAAGCAGTGCACGAAGCTGGTGCTGGCCGTGGCCGAGGCGCCGATCTTGGCGAAGACGCGCGCGTCACGGGCAGGGCCGGCGCGGACGACGGCGCGCAGGTGGCGGACCTGGGCCGGGGTGAGCGGCGAGACGAGGCGGTCGGGCGGGTACCAGGCCGGGCCTTCGGCCGCGTCGGGCGGGGCCGCGTCGGGCGGGCTCGCGTCGGCCGGGCCCGCGTCGGCCGGGCCCGCGTCGGGCCAGGCGGCGTCCAGGGTGCCAGCGTCCAGCGTGGCGGCGTCGGCCGGGCTCGCGTCGTGGGCGTCGGGCGGGGGCGCGCCATCCCGCGGCGTGGCGTCGGGGGTCCGGGCGTCGGGACGCGCCGCGTCGGGCGCCCCGTCGAGCCCCGGCGTGGCGTCGAGCTCGAGGGCCGGATCGCAGCCCAGGAGCGCCAGCGCCAGGGCCCACCGCCTCATGGATCGGCCACCAGGACGAAGAGGTACTCGCCGGCGTGGGACTGGCCCCCGTTGCCGACGAACGAGTCGAGGACGAAGTACCAGGTGCCCGGGTCGAGGCTCGCCGCGAAGCCGGTGTGGTCGCGGTCGAGGCAGGCGGCGGGATCGGTGTCGCCCAGCAGGTGGATGTCGATGTCGACGTCGCCGCGGTCGAAGACGTAGGCGCGCAGCGTCGTGGGGGCGTCGAGGTCGAGCCGGTAGACGTACTCGGGGCCCGACTCGTCCTGGTTGGCGCCGCAGCCGGGGTAGCGGTCGAAGGCCCGGCTGGTGGCCTCCCGGGTGTCGGCCACATGGGTGAACGGGAAGGTGTCGATGACGAAGGGATCGTCGGGCGTGCCGCGGCCGGCGCGGGGCGGCGCCGGGGGATCGGGCGGCGCCTCGTCGCCGAGCACGCTCTGCAGCACGCGGTGCAAGCTCTCGATCGTCAACAGGTTTCGCCAGTTGTAGCCGTGCTGGAGCCCGGCCTCGGTGAACGAGCAGGGCAGGTAGGCGCCGTCGCGCTGGTAGGTGCTGCCGTGCAGGCGGTCCCCGGCGAGGCCGTAGCGGGGCAGGGGCCGCAGGGCCATCTCCAGGTCCATGAAGGGGATCTGCCGCCCCTCGGCGATGCCCCGCACGATGGCGTTGTAGGAGGGCACCACGTCGTCGGCCGCCGCGCTGTCGCCGCGGGGCGGGATGGAGGAGAGCAGCGGGATGATGCCCTGCGAGAGCAGCAGGTCGACGATGTCGAACATCTCGTCGGCGTAGGCGGTGATGTTGGCCCGCTGGATGTCGTTGGTGCCGAACATCACGACGGCCAGGCGCGGGTCGAGGGCGTCGACCTCCTGGTCGATGGGGCTGGGGTCGCCGCGCAGGGCGCTGATGGCGCTCCAGCCCACGGTGGCGGCGGCGGAGTCGCGGCGGAAGGGATCGGTGCCGGCGGCGCTCCCGCCGAGGAAGTGGCGGATGGTGCCGGCGAGGGCGTCGCGGCCGGCGAGCTCGACGCCGTTGCCGGCGAAGCACTTGAGGAAGCTGTTGGAGACCGTCAGCGAGTCGCCGATCTTGGCGAAGACGTTGCCGCGGCGGCCCGCGTCGCGGGCGACGATCTGCCGCAGGCTCGCCTGGACGGCGGGCGTCAGCGGGGAGTGCAGGCGGCCGGCGACGTAGCGCGCGGGGCCCTCGGCGGGCGGGGGCGGGGCCATGTCGGGGGGCGGCACCTCGGCGTCGCGCGGGGGCGGCGGGCGGTCGGCGTCCGGCACCTCGGCGTCGGGCGCGGGCGCCATGTCCGGCGGCGGGGGGCCCGCGTCCAGAGGGTCGGCGGCGTCGGACTCGATGGCGGGGGCGGCGTCGGGCGGTGGGGCCGCGTCGGCCGGGCTGGCGTCGATGATGTGCAGGACGTCGGCGCCCTGATACAGCGCCTCGCCCGCCTCGAGGCTGGGATCACAGCCGAGCAAGAGCAGCAACAGCAGGGGCGCGCAGCGTCGAGACATGGGCTCCTCACCAGGCCGTCGACCCCCTTGGGGCCCCCGGCAGGCTCAACCTTATCCGACGGCGGGGCGGCGGAGCGAGCGGCCCCGCGCGCGCGAGATCGATCCTGACCAAAAAATTGACGCTTCGCCAAAACGACAGAAACCTACAGCCATCCACACGCCGACCAGGGGGTTTCCATGCAGGGGATGAGCGACGAGCAGGGCAGCGAGCGCCGGCAGGCCCGGCGCGTGCCGTATCGGGCCCGGGTGCGGGCCGTCGGCGCGCTGGCCGGTGAGGGCCGCACGACGAACCTGAGCGCCGGCGGGGTGTACCTGCAGCGCCTCTCCGGTCGCCGCCTCCGCCAGGGAGACGTGGTGGATCTGGTCCTGGACCTGCCGGGCGGGGCCGTGCGCGCCCGCGGCCAGGTGGTCAAGGCCGTGGACGAGGTGTTCTACCCGGGGGCCGCGGTGGCCTTCACCACCATGAGCGCGGCCGATCGGGCCCTGCTGGAGGGCTTCGTCTCCGGCCGCAAGGGCGCGCCGCCCCGGGGGGCCATCCTCGGCCGCATCCCCGTCACCCGCCGGGTCGCCTGAGGTCGTCATGCCCCGCGCCTGGCGCCTCGCGGTGGTCCTCGCCCTGACCGCCTGCGAGCAGCCCCCGCCCCAGCAGCAGCCCCCGCCCCGGCAGCAGCCCGTCGTGCTGCCGCCGGCCCCGGCGAGCGTCGCCCAGGAGACCGCCGCGCCCGCCGCCCCGGCCACCCGGCCCGAGCGCGCGCCGGCGCCGCCGCGCCAGGAGGGCGACGTCTGGATCTACGAGAGCATCGGGCCCTTCCTCGACGCCTACCTGGGCGGGATGGACCTGGGGCCGGTGCGGGTGAGCGGGCAGGTGTCGGCGGTGGTGGACCTGGGGGAGGCCGGCGGCACGCGCCTCATGCTCGGGCCCGACGCGCGCCGGTTCGTGGAGCTGCGCTTCCAGGACGGCGGCGCCGAGGTGCTGCGCAAGCGCCTGGCCCGCGGCAGCCTGGTGACCGCCCAGTGCACCCCGCAGAGCCGCGTCGGCCAGAACGCCCTGCTCGTGGGCTGCGCGCTTCGCTGAACATCGGTACAGCATTTTCGCCGGGAGCCGGCTAGACTGGCGCCGCCACCGAAGGGCGCGCCATGGACTACGCCGAGCTGCACTGCCACAGCGCCTTCAGCCTGCAAGAGGGGGCGAGCCTGCCCGAGCGCCTGCTCGACCGGGCCGTGGCCCTCGGCCTGAAGGGGCTGGCGCTCACCGATCACGATGACCTGGGCGGCGTCGTGCGCTTCGGGCACCACGCGCGCGAGCTGGGCGACTTCCCGGCCATCCTGGGCCTGGAGCTGACGCTCGGTGGCCCCCTCGGGGCGAGCGGGCCCGAGGTGCACCACCTGACGCTGCTGGCCCGGGAGGGGGAGGGCTACGCCAACCTCTGCCGGCTGGTGACGCTGGCGCGGGGGGGAGAGCACGCCGTGTCGCCGGTGACGCGGGGCCTGGTGCGCGTCGATCAGGCCACGCTGGCGGCCCACCGCGCGGGCCTGCTCTGCCTGTCGGGCTGCCCCCGCGGCCTCGTGCCCGCCCTCGTCCGCGCCGGCGATCCCCTCGGGGCGCGGCGCGCCGCCGGCGCCCTCAAGGACGTCTTCGGCGAGCACTTCGCGGTGGAGGTCTGGGATCACGGGCTGCCCGAGGAGGCGGCCACGGTGGCGGGGCTGCTGCGGGTGGCGGATGAGCTGGGCGTGCCCTGGGTGGTGACGAACAACGTCCACTACGCGACGCCCGAGGAGCGCATCCTGCACGACGTGCTCACCTGCCTGAAGGAGGGGGTGACGCTGGACGAGGCCGGCCGGCGGCTGCGCCCGAACGCCGAGTGGCACCTCAAGGGGCCGAAGGTCATCGCCCAGCGCTGGCGGCACGATCTGGCCGGGGTGCGCGCCTCGGTGGCCCTGGCCGAGCGGTGCGTGTTTCGCCTGCAGGACCTGAAGCCCGCGCTGCCCAGCGTGCGGCTGCCCGACGAGATCCCCAGCGAAGACGAATACTTGCGACGCCTGGCCTATGAAGGGGCGGGGGTGCGCTGGGCGGGGACGTTCACCGAGCAGCACCGCCGGCAGCTCGACCACGAGCTGGCCATCGTCGCGCGCAAGGGGCTGGCCGGGTTCTTCCTGATCATGTGGGAGATCGTCGGGTTCGCCCGCGGGTGCTCGCCGCCCATCCTGGTGCAGGGGCGGGGCTCGTCGGCGAACTCGGCCGTCTGCTACTGCCTGGGCATCACGGCGGTCGATCCCATCAAGCTGCGCTTGCTCTTCGAGCGGTTCCTGTCGGAGGAGCGGGAGGGCTACCCCGACATCGATCTGGACATCGAGCACCGGCGTCGCGAGGAGGTCATCCAGTGGGTGTACCGCCGCTACGGGCGGCGGCACGCGGCGATGGTCTGCGAGCACATCTGCTGGCGAGGGCGCAGCGCGGTGCGCGACACGGCGCGGGTCATGGGCTTCTCGACCGACGAGGGGGCGAGGCTGGCGGAGCAGGTGGGCCGCTTCAACGGGCCCCTCACCGTCGAGGCCATCCAGGCGGCCGGCTTCGACCCGGAGGCCCCCCGCCTCAAGGCCCTGCACGGGGTGGTGGATCGCCTGTACGGCATCCCCCGGCACCGCTCCATCCACGTCGGCGGCTTCGTGCTGTCGACGCAGCCGGTGGGGGAGATCGTGCCCGTGGAGCAGGCCGCCATGGACGGGCGGACCATCATCCAGTGGGACAAGGACGACCTGGACTCGGCGGGGCTGCCCAAGTTCGATCTGCTGGGGCTGGGGATGCTGACGGCGCTGGCGGAGGGGCTGCGCCTGGCGGGGGCGGCCCGGGGCCTGGACGGGCCGGTGCCCCTGTACGGGCTGCAGGAGGAGCCGGCGGTCTACGCCCAGATCGGGCAGGCCGACACGGTGGGCGTCTTCCAGATCGAGAGCCGGGCCCAGATGAACACGCTGCCGCGGACGCGCCCGGAGAACTTCTACGAGCTGGCCATCCAGGTGGCGCTCATCCGCCCCGGGCCGCTGCAGGGCGACATGGTGCACCCCTACATCCGCCGCAAGCGGGGGGAGGAGGTGTGGGCGCTGCCCCACCCGAAGCTGGCGCCCATCCTCGGCCGCACCCTGGGGGTGCCGCTGTTCCAGGAGCAGAGCATGCAGGTGGCGGTGGAGGCGGCGGGCTTCACGGCGTCCCAGGCCGACAGCCTGCGGCGGGCCATGGGGGGAGAGCGCCACCGCCACAAGCTCTCGGATCTCAACGAGAAGCTGCGCGCCGGCATGCTCGCCAACGGCATCTCGCCGGCGGAGGCCGAGCTCATCATCAAGCGCATCAACGCCTTCTCGAGCTTCGGCTTCCCCGAGAGCCACAGCACGTCGTTCGCGCTGCTGGTCTACGCCTCGGCCTGGCTCAAGCACCACCACCCGGGCCCGTTCCTGTGCTGCCTGCTCAACGCGCAGCCCATGGGCTTCTACTCGGCGTCGAGCCTCATCCACGACGCGAAGCGGCACGGGGTGGAGGTGCGCGCCCCCTGCCTGGCCCGCAGCGACTGGGACTCGACCATGGAGGCGGGGGCGGTGCGGCTGGGGCTGCGGCTGGTGACCGGGCTGGGGGCGGTGGCCCGCCAGACCCTCAAAGCGGCGCGCGCGGCGGGCCCCTTCACCTCGGCCCTCGACGCCGTGCGCCGCGTGGAGCTGCCGGCGCGCTCCTGGGGCATCCTCGCCGAGGCGGGGGCGTTTCGCGCCTGGCTGCCGGAGCGGCGCGGGGCCATCTGGGAGGTGCTGCGGCTGGCGAAGTCGGCGGCGGGGCCGCTGCCGCTGGCGCCGGCGGCGGAGGCCCAGGTCAGCTTCCCGGGCTTGAGCCCGGCGGCCGAGACGGCCGCGGACTACCGGACGCTGGGGGCGACGGCGGGGGCGCACCCGGTGAGCCACCTGCGGGCCTGGCTCGCGAGCCGCGGCGTGGTGCCCGCGGGCCGGGTGGGGCAGGTGGCGAACGGCGGCTGGCTGACGGTGGCGGGCCTGGTCATCGCCCGGCAGCGGCCCGAGTCGGCCAAGGGCTTCTTCTTCATGACCCTCGAGGACGAGACGGGCTTCGTGAACATCATCGTGCGCCCGCGGGACTTCGACCGGCACCGCCTGCTCCTGAGCCGGGCGCCGATGATCGGCATCGCCGGCGTCGCGGGCCATGAGCAGGGGGCGTACACCGTCCAGGGCCGGCGGTTCTTCGCCCTCGATCCGGGGGAGCTCGCGGCCCCGCGCTCCCACGACTTCCACTGAGGGGCGCGGCCCCGACCAGAAAAACAGCCACCGATCTCTTTTGTGTTGACTTCCCAGGAGGCGCCGCTAGGATGGCCCCCATGATCGTGAACCTCGACATCGATTTCTGCTGCGCCAGCGCCTCGAGCGCCGGCGCCGACCCCCCGGGAGCCCCCGGTCAGGCGTAGCCAAACGCCTGAAATCAAAGGGCCGCCCCCGGGGATCACCGTGGGCGGCCTTTTTGTTTCGGACCGTCCCCCACTGCTGGCCGACCGGCGACCGCGCGCTGACGCGGGCCGGGACTTCCTGGTCTGTTGATGCCAGGATGACAGGGGAGAAGTGTATCTAGAGTCTGATTCTGGTCTGTCCTGACCAGATGGCCGGCGCGGAACACGCCGGCACGGTGAAGGCGCCGACCACGGCGCGCCGCCGCCGTCCGTCCCCCTCGATAGCGAGGTCGGGTCGGGCGGTCCGGTGGAGCGTGTCCCGGGTGCTGGATCCGACCCCCGGGAATGGAGGTTCGAGTCCTCCCTGCTGCACCACGCCGGGCACGCCCGGCCCCTCTGCGGCGGTGGCGAAACGGAAGACGCGCTGGGCTGCTCATCCCAGTTCCCACCCATGGAGATGTCCCCTCCAAGGAAAAAACTGAGCCGGCCGGGGAGTCCGGGCCCAGGTGTCGCCTCCGGGCGATCCGAGGGGCGCTGATCGACCGCGCGCTGCGCGGGCCGGGTAGGGGACGTCCGTCCACCACCTCGCCCGGGTGGCCCGCGGCGCGAGACGCGGCCCTCGTGGACCGACGTGCGCGGCGACGGTGTCGCTGGTCGCGGGGGGGAGAGATCCGCTCGCTGGCCAGGGTGCCCCGCCGCCCGCGTCGCCAGGCGCGCGGGCTCGCCGGCCACCCCTTCCAGGTCTCTGCCCACGGGGCAAAGGCCGCTGCTCCCATGTGGGGCGTGTCTGGCGGCGGCAGCCGCGACGGCGTTGCCGGTCCGGGCGTGGAGGCCTGAGGCCGGCAGAGAGGAGAGCGAGGATGTTCAACCCGAATGTGCGAGTGGAGATCGGCGAGCGCGCGATCGTCTCCCGCGATGGCCTGCCGCACCGCGCCCTGGAGCCCGGTCGGTACCGCCTGGGCCGCGGGGAGGCCGTCGCGCTGACCTTCGATGTGGACGCCCTGACCTTCGAGGTTCGCCCCGAGGTGCGGCGCATCCTGCCGGCCGAGTGGTTCACCGAGCGGCAGGTCAACCCGAACCAGCGGGGCGTGCTGTTCCAGGATGGTCAGCCCGTCCGTGTGCTCGGCCCCGGCCTGCACCGCTTCTGGACCTTCGATCCGACGGTCCGGCTGGAGGTGCTGTCCGTGGAGGTCCCGCCCCCGACGGATCCGCGTGTGCGGGCCCTCCTGGGCGATGAGGTGGTCGAGCTGACGGTCGGCCCGCAGGAGCGGGCGGTGCTGGTGGTGGATGGTCGCCCGGATCGGGTCCTGAAGCCCGGCCTGCACCGGTACTGGAAGACGGACGCCACCATCGAGGTGCGCCGGCTGCCGGTGACCGCGCCGCCCCCCGGGGACGCGCGGCTCCTGGTGCTGCTGAAGGAGGAGGTGGTGCAGGTCCTGGTGGGCCAGCACCAGCGCGGCCTGCTCTTCGTCGAGGGCCGCATGACCGGGGTCCTGGAGCCCGGTCGGCACCTGGCCTGGAACACCGCCGACTCGCCCACCTCGGTCTCCCTGGTGGACATGCGGCACCAGACCCTGAACATCCAGGGCCAGGAGCTGATGACGAAGGACAAGGTCTCGCTGCGCCTCTCGGTGGCCGCCGAGTGGGCCCCGCGGGACCCCGCCGAGGTGCAGCGCGTCGCGTCCGATCCGGCCGGCTCGCTGTACACGCTGGTGCAGCTGGCGCTGCGGGAGTTCGTGGCGGGGGTGACCCTGGACGAGCTGCTGGAGGGCCGCGACGCCCTGACCCGGTTCCTGGAGAACCGGGTGGGCCCGGACGCCGAGGTCATCGGCATCCGCGTGCACCGCGTCGGCGTGAAGGACGTCATCCTGCCCGGTGAGATGAAGGCCCTCTTCAACCGGGTGATCGAGGCGGAGAAGCAGGCGCAGGCCAACGCGATCCTCCGCCGCGAGGAGGCGGCCGTCGTCCGCAACCAGGCGAACGCTGCGCAGCTCATGGCGGAGCGGCCGGCGATGCTCCGGCTCAAGGAGCTGGAGGCCCTCGAGAAGATCGCGGGCCGCATCGGCGAGCTGAAGATCGTCATGGGCCAGGCGGGCCTGGAGAAGCTGCTCACCGGCTCCCGGGAGTAGCCCCCCTGCGCGGCGTCGCCGGCCAGCGGCGCCGCGCCCCTTCTCCGATCCCCGCGGCCGCGGTGGCCGTACACGCCGCGGACTCTCCCCACCGCGGCCGCGGGGTCTCCCCCCCGGTACCCCCTGGTGCCGGCTTTTCCTTTTCAAAATCAGCCGTTGGCGCGTCGGTCCGTCAGGGATCGATGGAGACCGCGAAGGCGAACGCCAGCTCCTTGTTGGGGTCGCTGCCGTAGTTGAGGACGCCGTCGTAGTCGAGGTCCTCGACGAAGACCAGCTCGCTGGTGAGGCCGTCGCGCTCGGTGCAGGCGCCGTCGATGTCCTTGTCCTGCTGGGGGTCGTTGAGGACGCGCAGGAAGGGGCGGCCGCCCATCACGCCGCAGCCGTGCACGCGGATGGCGTGGGCGTTGACGATGACCTCGAACATGCCGGGGTAGATGGGCTGGCCCTTGGCGGCCTCGACGTCGACCTTCTTCTTGTGGCGCGTCAGGACGACGGCGTCGCCCGCGTCGATGCGGTCGCAGATCCACTCGAAGGTGACCTCGGGGCCGTCATCGGTGGCCTTGACGTCGTGGTCCTGGCTGCAGCTGTCGCCGAAGTCGCCCTGGTAGCGGACGTGGACGCGGTTGACGTCGTTGCTGATCGACAGGTAGGCCAGGGCGGCCGAGAAGAGCCCCGTCTGGATGGGGCTGTCGATGCAATAGTCGATGCCGTCGCCGTTGCAGGTGTCGGCCACGTCGCGGCGGGCCAGGCTGTCGATGGCGGCGGCCAGGCTGGTGTCGCCGAGGACGCCGCGCACGTGGTCGTGCAGCGTCGCGAAGCCGCGGGTGCTGCCGAAGGTGAGCCGCAGGTACTCGAAGGCGTTGGCGATGGCGATGGGGGCGCACTGGTTCTTGCCGGCGTTCACGTTCACCGGGTTGGGGGTCATGCGGGCCCAGTAGCCCTCGAGCGGGGCCGGCAGCTCGATCTGCGGGTTCGGCGGCGGCGGGGGGAGGCCGCCGGGGGAGGGGGGCTCGAAGTCGAGGGCGACGCCGGTCACGAGATCCTCGGTGACCTTCACCACCTGGAACGGGCTCGGGGGCAGCGTGGCCAGGGGGGCCAGGTCGGCCTGGCCGAGCAGCGGGGTGGTGCTGAAGACGACGGCGGCGTCGAGGCTCGCGCGCTCGCGCTCGGCGCCCAGGGAGAACTCGAAGCTCACCGGCAGGGTCGCGCCGTCGTCGACGATGGTGGCGTCGGCGAAGGCCCGGGGGAACTCCGGGTCGAGCTGCACCGGCAGGTTCAGGGCCACCCAGCCCAGGTCGGTGCGGACGCTCACGAAGCCGGCGCTCTCGCCCGTCAGCCGCGCCACCCGGGCGGGATCCACGGTGACGCGGCCCCACGCGGAGGTGGCGGGGCCCTCCGGGAGCTCGTAGGCGATCTGGTTGAAGGTGACCCCCTGGCGATCCCCGAGGGGGAAGACGTCGGCCTGGGCCAGGGTGGGGGCGGCGGTGGCGGCGAGGGCGATGAGGGCGGCGCGCATGGGCGTTCTCCGGGAGCGGGTTCATGGACCCATTCGCCGGCAGCGGCGCGGACCTTTCTGCGGACGCCGTGATTTCGGAGGGGGGGCGGGAAAGTCGAGGAAAGTCGGGGGGCTAGATGAGCCCGCGGGCGGCCAGGCTCATGGCGATGAGGGTGTCGATGCCCGCGGCGAAGCCCGAGAGATCGGCCACGCGGACCTCGGCGGCGAGGCCCGCGAGGCTGGCGCGCAGCGATCCGAGCTCGGCGAGCAGGTCGGCCTCCAGGCCGGCGTCATCGACGCGGGCCTCGATGGCGGCGGGCGGCAGGGTGGCCAGCTCGGCGGCCGTGAAGATGCCGCGGCTGCGGGCGACGGTGAAGATGCGGCTGGAGAAGTCGCGGTGCGGCACCTCGCGGCGCCAGGTGGCGATCATGTTGCCGAGCTGGCCGATGGACTGGCCCAGCCAGACGGCCTCCCGCACCGCGCCCAGGCTCTCCTCGGGCAGGTCGCCGGCCATGAAGTCCATGGTGCTGAAGACCATCATGTTCATGTTGTGGGGCACGTAGGCGCGGTTCTCGGTGAGGCTGTCGAAGCTCGGCAGCTCGCGCGTCAGCATGCTGTAGCGCATGCAGTTGAAGACCTGCTGGTAGTCGAAGTGCCAGAGGCGCCGGAAGCGCTCCCAGCGTGGCAGCACGGTGCAGGCCCCGAGGACGTGGTGCCAGAGGTCGGTGATGAGGGCGTCGTAGCGGGCCTCGGGGGCGAGCTGATCCCAGGGGGCGCGCAGGCTCTGGGGTGTCGGGTGGTCGAGGCGCTGGATGGCCTGCTCGAAGCGGACCTCGGTGCCGGGGCGGTCGGCGAGGTCGTCGAGCATGACGTTGAGGATGACGGCCACGAGGCGGGCGGCCAGGGTGTGGGCGCGCCACGGGGCGTCGGCGGGCAGCAGGCAGGTGGACTGCAGGCCATGCCAGCACCAGCGCCACAGGAAGCTGCCGCGGTCGCCCACCTGCTTGTAGCGGGCGATGAAGCTGGTGACCGTCCCCGGCAGCTCGATGGCCCGCAGGGCGCCGAGCGTGGCGTCGAAGTCGGGCAGGACGAGCGCCGCGGGGCCGGTGGGCTGCAGGCGCTGGTGCACGAGGCGGGTGAGGCCGCGCAGGAGGCGGGCCTCGAGGCCCGGGCGGGCGGCGTCGGCGCCGGCCAGGGCCACAGCCGTCAGCTCGGCGGTGCGGCAGGGCGTCAGCGCGGTGGCGGTGGCGGCGGCGGCCTCCCCGGTGGCGAAGGACAGCTCGCCCAGGACGTCGCCCGGGCCGAGGCGGGCCAGCTCGACGGCCGCGCCGTGCCGCCGCGCCGTGATGGCGACGATGCCGGCGGTGATGGCCCGCAGCGTCGAGAGGCGCTGGCCTTCGCGGATGAGTGTCGCGCCGGCGGGGTGGTCGGCCAGACGTGCTGCGGCCGAGAGGGCGGCGCGGTCGGCGTCGTCGAGGGGCGCGAGGACGAACATGGCGACCTCCTGCTCAGAGGACGGCGGCGGTCTCGTGGGCCGTGGCCGAGGTGACGACGGCGAGGTGCTCGCCGGTGGCCTTCGCGGACTTCAGGACGCGCTTCATGATGGCCTCGAGGCGGCCGCGGCTCGGGGGCGGGCCGCCCTGGCCGCCGCCGAGCTCCACGAAGCGGGTGTGGCCGGTGGCGACGAGGTGCTCGGCCAGGTCGGACCAGCGCACGGGGCTGAAGACCTGGTAGAAGAGGGCCGCGCGCACCCCGGCGGCGTCGTGGGGGCGGGCCGTCAGGTTGGACAGGGCCGGGATCGTCGGGGGGACGAAGGCGGCGGCGTCCAGGTGGGCGCGGAAGGCCAGGGCGGCGCGGATCATCAGGTGCGTGTGGAAGGCGCCGGACGTCTCCAGGAGGACGCCGGGGCTCTTGCCGCTGGCCTCCAGGGCCGCCTGGAGGGCGGCGACGTCGGCCTCGGTGCCGCCCACGACCGTCTGGCGCGGCAGGTTCAACACCGCGATATCACAGTAGAAAGCCCGAGCGATGGGGGCCGCTTCGTCCTCGGTGAGCGACAGGGCGGCCATGCGGCCCTCGCCGAGGCGATCCATGCAGTCGCCGCGGGCCTGGACGAGGCGCAGGCCGTCGGCGAAGGAGAGCGCCCCCGCGACCACGAGGGCCGGGTACTCGCCCACGCTGTGGCCGGCGACGGCGTCGGGGGCGACGCGGCCGTCGGTCAGCTCCTGGAGCACCGCGTGGCAGGCGAGGCTGTGCACGAAGAGGGCGGGCTGGGCGTGCCGCGTGAGGGTGAGCGTCTCGGCCGGACCCTCGAAGCACAGGGCCTTGAGGTCGTAGCCGAGGACGTCGGCGGCTTCGTCGTAGAGGGCCCGGGCGCAGGCGAAGTCGGCGTAGAGGTCCTGGCCCATGCCCACCCACTGGGCACCCTGGCCAGGAAAGAGGAAGGCGGTGGCCATCGGGGATCTCCTCAGAAGCGGTACTGGGCCACCAGGCGCGCCTCGCGATCCTTGATCTCGGCCTGGCCGTCCTGCTCGAGGATGCGGTGGTCGGCGTAGACCGCGGAGAGGACGCCGATGTTGCGGTAGACGTAGAAGTGCGCGGCGACGCGGAACTGGTTCTCGTCGCGCTGGCTGCGCAGGGTGCTCGTGAGCACGGCGGGCGGCTCGTCGAACTCGCCGGCGTTCACGGCGCCGTACTCCACGGCCAGCATCAGCACCTTGGGCACGGCCAGGAAGCCCACCTGGGCCACGTAGGCGTTGGTGTCGGAGCCGAATTCGAACTCGCGCTTGAAGTAGTCCTCCAGCAGCACGATGAGGCGCTGGTAGCGCAGGGCCAGGTGGCCGTTGACGCTGATGAAGCGCTCCTGCTCGCGCTCATCGTACTTGCCGCCCAGGACGAGGCCGACGGTCAGGGGGACGGGCACGTAGAGGAAGGGCGTGTCCTGCCGGCTGTAGTAGCCGACGGCGTTGAACTGGAACGAGGCGCCCACGCCCCACGGGTAGTTGGCGTTGTCCTCGGTGAGCGTCCGGCCGCCGACGTTGCCGTCGAAGCGGCCGCTGCCCCCGGCGGCGAAGGCGCGGTACTGCAGGCGGCCGTCGGCGGTGAGGGGCCCCTCGAACTCGATGGCCGCGGAGTTGAACTGCTCCATGGCGCGGAAGAGGTTGGGCCGCTCGATGAAGAGCTGCTTGTGGATGGAGATGGCGTTGACCTGGGAGAGGCCGGCGGTGCCGCTGTTCACGTTGACGCGGTGGCGGGTGTTGCCGAGGGGCACCTGGAACATGGCGAAGGTCAGGCGCGGCGTGCGCTCGGTGAGCATCGAGACCAGGAAGAAGGAGTCCTGGATGCCGGGGATGGGGCCGAATGCGCGCAGCTGCAGGCGGCTCAGGCGGCTGTCGTTCTCCTCGGTCTCCACGTTGTAGGTGTGGGTGACCATGCCCACCACCGAGAAGCGCAGGCCGGGGTTGCCGCGGCAGACGGTGACGGAGAGATCGAAGCGGCAGCCGAAGTCGGCGCAGTCCGTGGCGCCGTCCTGGTCGTTGTCGATGCCGTCGGCGCAGACCTCGTCGTTGCGCTCGCCGTCGACGTCCTTGCCGGTGCCGATGAGATCGTCGACGGACATGCCAGGGCCGAGGGTCGGCAGGCTCTCGGCGTCGCCCGCCGCCGCCGCCCCACCGCCGCCGGCCTGGACGACGGCCTGAGCCGTCTCCATGGGGCCCTTCCACGAGCCGCGGCAGGCCGTGAGGTTCTCGGCCTCGCAGTCGCTGTCGTCGCAGTCGGTCGAGCCGTCCCCGTCGTTGTCGATCCAGTCCTGGCAGCGGGCGTTGGTGGCCTCGGGCTGGCCGTCGGGCTGGCAGGCGGGATCCTCGCGGCAGTCGATGTCGCCGCAGTCGGTCACCGTGTCGCCGTCGTTGTCGATGCCGTCCCCGCAGATGGTCTCCCGGGCGCCCGGCTCGATGGCGAGCGCGGGGAGGGGCAGCAGGCACAGCAGGAAGAGCAGGCGGATGGGGCCCATGCAAGTCCTCGATTCGAAAGCCATCGGCCGATGGTCGGGGTGGGCGGGGGTCACTCGCAGATCCCCCGGCCGCCGCAGACGCCAGCGGCCTTCACCTCGGGGTTGTAGCTGCAGTCCCAGTCTTCACAGTCGGTGAAGCCGTCGGCGTCGTTGTCGATGCCGTCCTGGCAGATCTCCACGGCGGTCTTGCCGTCGAAGGGCACGCTCTCCTGGCAGGCGCGGCGGGCCTCGACCTCGCCCTGGCTGCACGAGAAGTCTGCGCAGTCGGTGAAGCCGTTGCCGTCGTTGTCGATGCCGTCGCTGCACTTCTCGAAGTCGTTCTCGGCCAGCTCGGCGCAGTGCGCGATGGCCTCGGGCGTCCCGCGGCGGCTGCAGCCGAAGTCCAGGCAGTCGATGAAGCCGTTGCCGTCGTTGTCCAGGCCGTCCTGGCACTGCTCCAGCGTCGACTCCTGCAGGCTCTGGCAGTAGGTCACGATGTCCGGATCCGTGCGGGACTGGGAGCAGCTGAAGTCTTCACAGTCGGTGAAGCCGTTGCCGTCGTTGTCGATCCCGTCCTGGCAGGCCTCCAGGGTGGTCTCGGGCATCTCGTCCATGGGGCCCATGTCGCAGAGCGCGGCCACCATCGGGTCCATGGACCGGCTGCAGGAGAAGTCCTCGCAGTCCACGAACCCGTTGAAGTCATTGTCTTTTCCGTCGCTGCAGGCGGCGAGGGTGTTCTCGGGGCGGGGGACGAAGCCGCAGAAGTCGAGGTAGGCCTGCTCGGGCGGGCAGTCGTCGTCGCCGCAGTCCGTCACGCCGTCGCCGTCGTTGTCGATGCCGTCGGTGCAGAGGGCGACGGTGTTCTCGGCGGCCGAGGAGCCGCTGCAGACGGTGACGAAGAGGCCGCGGCGGCAGCCGAAGTCTTCGCAGTCGGTGAAGCCGTTGCCGTCGTTGTCGCGGCCGTCGGAGCAGCTCTCGTCGTCGAACTCGCGGCTGCAGCACAGCTCCAGGATCTGCTGGCACTTGCGATCGCCGCAGTCGAAGTTGCCGTCGCCGTCGTTGTCGATGCCGTCGCGGCAGGCCTCGTAGGTCACCTCGGGCGAGAGCTCGTCGTCGTAGGGCGGGATGATCTCGCCGCAGAGCGTCGACAGGCGCACGCAGTCGGGATCGGCGCAGTCGATGAGGCCGTCCTCGTCGTTGTCGAGGCCGTCGTTGCAGACGAGGTCGTCGAACTCATAGCCCAGGGGCGGGAACTCGGGCGTCTCGTAGGGCTGGCAGCTCGCGACGGCCAGCGCGACGGCGAGCGACAGGAGGGTGCGCATGGCGATCACTTGAGGCAGACGGCCTTGGCGGCCCCGAAGCGGCGGCGGAAGTCTGTGTGCACCATGCACGCCCGGGTGGGGCCGCTCGCGATGAAGCTGGCGATGGCGGCCTGCAGGGGGGCGCGGTGGCCCTCCTCCTTCAGGCCCTGCTCCGCGTCCACCTCACCGAGGGTGTGATCCTTGATGTAGTGGGCGAAGAGGCGCTGGAGGCGGGCGTCGTCGTAGGCCGCGACGGCTTCCGGGAGGCTCTGCTCCTTGAGGCTGGCGGCCAGCTCCGGGGCGCCCACCTCGGGCCAGCACAGGAGGTCGCACTCCTGGTACTCCACCTTGTGCTCCCACTTCTTGGAGTGGCCGTCCTCGGTGGAGACGAGGCGGTTGTAGGCCGGCTCATCGCCGGGCCGCTCGTCGACGCTGTGCAGGGACGTCAGCACGTACTCGGGCACGCCGTGGGCCCACATGCCGCGCTTCGCGGCGATGGCCTCCTTCTGGGCGGCCAGGAGCTCGGGCTTCGCGGGGCTCTGATCCACCGACATGGCGTGGGCCAGGCCCTTGCGGACCTGGTCCTCGGCGAGGCCGGGGCACCACCAGAGGATGCGGCCGTAGGTGTCCGTCTTGAGGTCGGACTCGCAGCGCCAGGTGCCGGCGCGGGCGTTGAGCGTCGCCATCTTGGCGATGACGTACATCTCCTTGGCCGTCCAGCCGCCCCACTGGTGCACGGGGCCGAAGCTCTCGAGGGTGTTGTAGCCCGCGAGGCGGGCCTTGCTGCCCGCGTACTTCCCCGAGAGGACCCGGAAGCTGTCGCCGTCGTTGAAGAAGACGGGCGACGGGGTGCCGTTGAGGTAGACCAGGGAAGCGGGCTCGGCGGTGGCCGAGCCGGCCAGCGCCAGGAGGACGAGCAGGGTGCGCACGGGGAGCCTCCGACCAGAGCGACGAGCACAGGCGTTATGGTCGGTGGGCCCGTTCGAGTCAAGGCCGGCGACCGCCGGGAGGCGGGCCCCGCCGCGGCGACCGGGAAAAATTGCGGCGGCTGTGTGACTTTTCAGTCTGGGTGTGGTTCTGGCCAGGGCTTTCATGGGAAGAATGGCAGCGTGGACGCCCTGATTCACTACACGTCCTACCGGTTCGGGCTGACCTGGGCGGCGGCGCGCGCCCTCGTGGGCGCGCTCTGCGCCGAGGTGCTGCGCTGCGCGGCCGGTTGTCTCGAGGCGGCCGCGCAGACCGAGATCGCCGAGCTGGGCGCGGACGTGCTGGCGAGCCGGGCGGATCCGGCGACGGCGCGGCTGCACGGCGGCGGCCTGCTGGATCCGGAGGCGACGGAGGCGGTGCGGGCCTTCTACGCGAGCGACTTGAGCCTGCGCGAGGCGGGCAGCCTCACCCGATCCCTCCTCGATCACCTGCGCTCGAAGGGTCAGCGGGATCTGACGGCCGTGGTGGACGCGACGCCAGTGGTGGCGCTGCTGCTGCGGCGTGTTGGCGGCGAAGAGAGCTTCACGCCGGTCATGGGCCTGCCGGCGGTGCGGATCGGTGGACCCCGGCCGTAGCGTCAGACCGCCGCGGCGATGGCCTCCGCGAGCGCGGGCAGGATGGAGCCAGAGGGGCCGACCAGCGCGAACCCGCCGTGCCGCTGAGCGGCCCGGCCAAACGGGTTCTCGTCCACGTTTACGTCCACCACGAGGCCGCCCGCCCGCAGCACGATCTGCAGCACGTGGTTGGGCAGGTTGGTCGCGCCGGAGGTGCCCACCGTCACGAGCAGGCCGGTCTCGGCGGCCAGGCGCAGGGACGTCTCGAAGCGGTAGAAGCGCTCGTCGTAGGACTCATCGAACCAGAGGATGTGCGGCCGGGCCGGCCCCTGGCAGCGCGGGCACACCAGGAGCGCGCGGTCGTCGTCGGTGAACGGCGTGTCGCGGTCGTGGTCGGCGACGCCGGCGGGGAAGGGGTGCACCTCGGGGGTGCAGCCGCGGGCGCAGCGGATCTGGTCGAGCGAGCCGTGGACGTGGCAGGTGCGCGCGAGGGAGCTGCCGGCGCGGCCGTGGAGGCCGTCGACGTTCTGGGTGATGAGGGCGAAGCGGTCACCCAGCGTCGCCTCCATGGCCACCACGGCGGCGTGGCCCGCGTTGGGGGCGGCGCGGTGGCAGACGGTGCGGCGGTACAGGTACCAGCGCCAGACCTCCTCGGGGGCCCGGCGGAAGGTGGCGTGGGTGGCCATCTGCTCGGGGCGGTAGTGCTGGGAGCCGATGCGCCAGTAGCCCTCCTCCCCGCGGAACGTGGGGATGCCGCTCTCGGCGGAGATGCCCGCGCCGGTGACGACGGTCACACGGCGGCGGGTGCGCACGGCGGCCTGGACCGCAGCGATGACCTCGTCAGGCAGCATGGCAAGCCTCCACGGTGAGCGTGGCGATGATGGGCGCGGGGCGCCCGTGGCGTCAACGCGACGCGGGATCGGCGGGCAGGCTCTGGATGAAGGCGGCGAGGAGCGTGGCCATGGCCTCGGGGGCGTCGTTGTGCACGGCGTGCCCGGCGCCCGGGATGCGGTGGCGGATGCCCCGCGGCAGCATGGCGATGCGCTTGTCGAGCTCGGGGCCCGTCCAGGGGCTCAGCGTCCCGCCCACCCAGAGGACGGGGCAGGTGATGCGCTGCCAGAACTCGAGGCCGGCCTCGAGGGGGATGGGGACGGGGGCGTGCGTGCGGTGCAGGGGGTCGTACCGCCAGCGCAGGCGGCCGTCGGGGCCGGTGACGGTGGCCCACTCGGCGAGGCGCCGGGCGCGGTCGGCGGGGATGCGGGGCTCGGCGCGGTGCAGGCGGGCGACGGCGTGGTCGAGGTTCTGCATGGGCCGGTCGAAGCGCGCGGGATCGTAGGGGGCGGTCTGGTCGAGCCAGCTCGCCATGCGCCGGACGTACTCGGCCGGGGAGGTGGCCGGGGGGCCCAGGCCCTCCACCATCACCAGCCCGGTGGCGGCCTCCGGGCGGGCGCCGAGCCACAGGCTCGCGACCATCGCGCCCATGGAGTGCGCCACGACCACGAGGCGGTCGCGGCGGATCTGCCGGGCCACCTGGTCGAGATCCCGGACGTAGTCGGCGAAGTGGTAGTAGCCGCCCGCCGGGACGCGATCCGTCTGGCCGTGCCCGCGCCAGTCGAGGGCGGCGCAGTGCCAGTCGGTGCCCGGCGGCAGCGCCTCGACGAGGGCCGTCCAGGTGCGGCCGAGGTCGAGCCAGCCATGCAGGAAGAGCACGGTGGTGCGCCCGCCGCCGTCCCAGACGGTGAGGTGGTGGCGCAGGCCGTTGGCCTCGACGAAGGCCTCATGGGACGTCGCGGGGGACACCCTCAGAACCGCCGGGCGAAGACGAAGGCGGCCACGGCGAGGACGGCGATCCAGAGCACGACGTCCAGGGCCTTGTTTTTCTTGGGCTTTCCCTGGCCGGCGACGGCCTTGAAGCCCGAGCGCATGCCGGTGAGGAGGCCGCCGCGGTAGGCCGGCTCCTCAGCGCGAGGCGCCTCGCCGGACGGGACCTCGGCGGACGGGTGGGCCTCGGCGGCCTGGCGGGCCTCACGACGGCGGGCCGTCTCCTGGGCGGCCTTGCTGCGGGGGCGGGTCGATCGGGCCATGGGGTGCTCCTTCAGCGGCCCGCCGGTCGGGGCAGGCCGCGGCGATCGCCTTCGTAGCCGGTGCGCCAGACGGCGAGCGTCTGGCGGGTGGAGTAGCGGGGGGCGCCCAGATCCTCGTCGAGGCGGCGGGTGGAGAGGGGCACGCCCCCATGCAGCTCGCCCAGCTCGGCGGCCCCGAGGGGCAGCAGGCGGGTGTGGGACAGGGCGCCGACGGCGACGCGGGAGATGCCGGGCGGGAGCCGCAGCACCTGCTTCTCCAGGATGCCCGCCACCACCGACAGGGGCAGGGGATCGGCGCCGGCCGCGTTGTAGACGGGCTTGGGATCGGGGGCGGTGCAGGCGGCCAGGAAGGTGCTGGCGGCGTCGTCGACGTGCAGGAGCTGGACGAGGGGGTCGCGCTCCCCGGGGCCCAGAATCCAGCGCATCGACAGCACCTTCTGCAGGTTGCCGCCCGGCCGGGGGCCCATGATGTTGGCGCTGCGGATGACCACGACGCGGGTGGACGACTCGGCCAGCTCCCGGGCGACGGCCTCGGTGCGCAGCTTGGCCGCGACGGTGGGCGTCTGGCCGCGGGCCGCCCGCAGGGGGGCGTCCTCACGGACGGGGCGGTCGCTGGGGGCGTAGACGCGGTCGCGGCTGGCGAGGACGAGGCGGGGCAGCTCCGCCTCCACCGCGGCGGTGCCCAGGCGGCGGACGAAGGCCGCCTCGTCGCGGGCGTTGGAGAGGCCGGCGCGCATGGCATAGGCCAGGTGCAGCACCACGTCGATGCCATCGGTGACGATGAGATCGGCGAGGTCCACGGTGCGCAGATCGGCCTGGACGAACCGGACCGGGCCGAGGAGCCGCGGGGGGCGGCGGTCGATGCCATGGATCTGGGCGAAGGGGTTGGCGCGGATGAGCTGCGCGACGACGCGCTGCCCGATGAACCCGCTGACGCCGGTGATGAGGAGCTTCACCGGCCCTTTGTACTCCGGTCGGGCGCCGGAGAACAGCCGCCGGGATCAGCTCCCGTAGGGCTCATCGTAGAAGGACTCGTCCCAGGCGGGGCCCGCCGAGCCGCCCGCGGACTGGTACTGGTACCAGGCGCGGGTGCCGGGGTGGTACCGGAAGAACGTGGTGTAGTGATCGGGCGTGTAGAAGATCTCGCCCGTCTCGGCGATGACCAGGCGCTCCGAGAAGATCTGCCCCTGCCGCACGTTGCGCAGGAAGGCGTTGCAGTCGTCGTTGTCCTGGCGGCTGTACGGGCTGCGGCGACCGTTGTTGTAGCCGGACCAGTTCTCGTTGCCGAGCCGCGTCTTCCAGCCGTACTCGAAGTAGGTGATCCCCTGCAGCACGTTGGCGTTGCGGGGGCCCTTGCGGATGGGCAGGTCGAACGAGTTGTTGCGGTAGATGTCGTTGAAGTTGGCGTGGCCGGGGTTCATCAGGCCGCGCGCGATGTTGCCGAGGGGCCCCGACAGATCCACGCGGTTCTTCTGCAGGTAGGCGTAGAGGTCGTTGCGACCACCGCGCGGGCGCCAGATGAACTCGTACTCGACGTTCTCGACGATGGGGTTCTTGACGGCATGGGCCAGGGCGCGCACGCCGCGGGCGATGGGCGTGTTGGCGGCGCCCGGCAGGACCACCGGCTCGTGGACGACGGCCTTGAGGCGGTCGCGCTGCTGGCGGAGCAGCTCGGGGGTGATGCCACCGCCGCCCGTGCTGGGCGAGGGCTTTGGCATGCGGAGGCCCGACGGATCCGGCGCCTGCGGGATGGTCGACACCTCGACCGGGGGCGCCTTGTCCGTGACCAGCGTCACCCGCGTCGACTGGCACTTCCAGCAGACCTGGTTGGGCCCGTTCTTCGGCTTGCGGTTGAAGATGTTGTTGCAGTCATGACAGACCATCTTTTTGACTTTGGGCACGGAGCTCTCCCTGGTGGACGAGGCGCTGATTTCGTTAGTGCCCGGTGCGCCCGGGCCCGCTCAGAGTCCCAGCACGCGCCCGGGGTGGCAAGCCCGAATCGGCGGATTCGGTGGGCCTCTCAGGGCCGCGCTTCCCGGAACCAGGCGACCGTCTCGGCGAGGCCGGCGGCGAGGTCGACGCGGGCCTCGAAGCCGAGGGCGCGGGCCCGCTGGACGTCGAGGGACCGGCGGGGCTGGCCGTCGGGCTTGCTGGCGTCCCAGCGGATGGCGCCCTGGAAGCCGGCGGCGGCAGCGATGAGGCGGGCCAGGTCGCGGATGGGCGTCTCGACCCCCGTGCCGAGGTTGATGGGGGCGGGGTCGGGGGCGCGGGTGGCCAGCAACGCGATGGCCCGGGCCGCGTCGGCCACGTGCAGGAACTCGCGGGTGGGGGTGCCGGTGCCCCAGCAGACGACCTCGGCGGCGCCAGCGTCGGTGGCCTCGACGAAGCGGCGGATGAGGGCGGCGACGACGTGGCTGTTCTCGGGCTCGAAGTGATCGCCGGGGCCGTAGAGGTTGGCGGGGATGAGGACGACGCCGGGCTGGCCGTACTGGCGGTGGTAGGCGTCGAGGGCCTCGTGCAGCAGGCGCTTGGCCAGGCCGTAGGGGCCGGTGGCGCCGGTGGGGCGGCCCTCCCAGAGCGTCTCCTCGCGGAGGGGCAGGGGGGCCGACTCCGGGTAGGCGCAGGTCGTGGAGATGAGCACGATGGGCACGCCGCCAGCCCGGCGCGCGGCCTCCAGCAGGTGCAGGCCCATCACGGCGTTGGCGTGCAGAAAGTGCCCGGGATTCGCGACGTTGGCGCCGATGCCCCCGCAGGCGGCGGCCGCGTGGATGACCACGTCGGGCCGCAGCTCGGCGAAGAGGCGGCCGGCGTCGGCCTGATCGGTGAGGTCGAAGTCGGCGCGGCCGATGGCGGTGACCTCGGCCCCCTCGGCGGCGAGCTGGCGGCACGTCCAGGTGCCGAGGAAGCCCCGGCCTCCGGTGACGACGACGCGGCGGCCGGCCCACTGGTTCGCGGCGACGGGGGTCATGGGCGCTGGCTCAGGAAGTGGTCGGCGTACCAGCGGGCGGTGCGGGCGAGGCCGGCCGTCAGGTCGACGGCGGGGGTGTAGCCGAGGGCGGCCAGCTTCGCGATGGCCGGGCAGCGGCGGGAGGTGCCGCCGGCGCGCAGGGGGCCGGGCTCGATGTCGAGGGTGACGCCGAGGGCGGCGCCGATGGCCTCGACGAGCGCGCGGATGCTCACCTCGTGCTGGGTGCCGAGGTGGTAGATGCCCCCGGGCTCGCCGTCGAGGCCGGCGATGCGGGCGCCCCGGGCGCCGTCGTCGATGTAGCAGAAGGCGCGCGTCTCGCTGCCATCCCCCTGGATGGGCAGGGTGATGCGGTCGCGGGTCAGGCCCTCGGAGAGGTCGACGATGCGGCCGACGATCTCGGGGATGACGTGCTCGAAGCCCATGTCGGGGCCGTAGATGTTGTGGGGGCGGAAGATGACCGCCTCCAGGCCGCGGTGGCCGCCCAGGTGCAGGGCCAGCAGCTCGGAGGCGATCTTGCCGCCGCCGTAGCTGAAGCGCGGGTTGGTGATGTCGGGGATCATCAGCCGCTCGTCCTCGGTGGTCGGGACGTGGGTCGGCTCGTTGTACGTCTCGCTGGTGCTGGCCAGGACGTAGCGGCGCACGCCGGCGTCGAGGGCGGCCTCGACGGTGTTCAGGGCGCCCTTGATGCCCACGTCGAGGACGACGTCGGGCTTCTCGTAGAAGTAGCGGGTGCCGTTGACATAGGCGAGGTGCCAGACCACCTCGCAGCCGTCGGTGGCCGCGCGCACGGCCGCGGCGTCGCGCACGTCGCCCTGGACGATCTCGATGGCGTCGGCCACGTCGGCCAGGCGGTGGGGGCGGCCGCGGGAGTGGTCGTCGAGGACGCGCACGGCGTGGCCCTGAGCGACGAGCTCGCGGACGAGGCCGGCGCCCAGGAAGCCGCTGCCGCCGGTGACGAGCATCTGCATGGGGAGATCCTCCAGGTCGGTCGGGCGCAGTGGACCAGCGTCGCCGGCCCGTGTCCACCCCCGCGGCGGGGCGGCCGGGCGCGGGCGGCGTGGGCCGCGGGTGCACTTTTCTGCAGAAATCCTGCGACACGCGGCGCGACTGACCGAAAGCAAGGGAGCGAACCACCACGGAGGCTCCCGCCATGGCCCAGAAGTTGAGGATCGAGCTCGTCCACCGCACCTTCATGACCGCCCGGCTCGGCATCTTGATGATGCTCTACGAGATCACCAGCAAGGTCGTCGACGACCGCTTCGCGTTCATCCCCACCGAGAAGTGCGTGGCGATCCTGCAAGGCGTCCTGGCCCGGGCGCAGGAGAAGTTCCCGCTCATCGACGTCTACGCCTTCCACTTCCTGTCGAACCACCTGCACCTGCTCATCGGGGCGCCGACGCTGGCCCACAAGAGCGCCTTCCTGGAGTGGACGCTGCGAGAAATCTCCAAGCGGATCAACCAGTTGCTCGGGCGGACGGGGAGCCTGCTGGACCAGAACCACTGCATCCAGATCACGACGGAAGAGCACGCGCTGCAGCGGCTGCAGTACATCATGGGGCAGGCCACGGCGCAGTTCCTGGTGCGGCACCCGGCGGACGACATCTTCGCCAGCTCGACGCCGTTCCTGTTGTCGGGGCGGCCGGTGGAGGGGGTGTTCGCGTACGCGGGCCAGGGAGCCAGGAAGCTGACGGTGCGCATCGACCGGCTGCCTGGCCTCGAAGGCATGAGCGCGACGGACCACCGCGCGCTGATGTGGCGGCTCGCGGACGAGCTGGCCGCCGACGCGCGGCCGAAGCGCAAGAAGGCCGGCGTCCGCATCCCGGACCCGGAGCGGCTGCGGCGGCTCGACCCGATGACGCGGCCGCGGGTGCGGGACCGCAGCCCCGCGCCGGTGGTGCATGGGCCGGCGGAGCACCACCAGGAGTGGCGCGAGCTCCATGAGGCGCTGCGCGAGGCCTACTCCCGGGCGACGCGGGCGTTCCATGCGTGGCAGGCCGACCCGACGCAGCCGATGATCCCGTGGCCGGCGCATACGCTGCCGCCGGCGTTCGCGCGACCAAGGGGCGCGCGCGCCGGCGCGGCCTGACGGGCCGGCCGGCGCCTCCGAAGGTGGTGAGTGTGGGCGCCACGTGGCCGCGATGGGGGTGGTGCGTCCGGGGCCTGGGGGTCGAGCGTGGCCTCCGTGGCTTTGGGGCCATCCCGGCCGCGTTCCGGCGGGACTCGCGTCCCGCAAGGCCTCCGTTTCCCCCCCGGTGCCCCCCCGTTCGCTCCCCGCCGTCCAGCCCAGCCGCAAAGATGCAGGCCGCCACCGCGCTACCCGGTACGATCTGGGACGGGCGGCGGCGGTGGGGTACGGTGGGGTACAGCGTCGCGGGAGACTTCCACCCCCGAGACGGGGGTACCCAGTAGGACTTTGGGGGGCTACTGGCGCAGGCGGCCGCGGACGTTGAGGACGACGGCGTCGCCTTCGACGGTCTGGCCCATGGCGGTGAAGGCGACTTCGCCGTCGACGGCGTAGGCCTCGACGGTGAGGCTGCCGGCTTCGAAGTCGAAGCGGCGGTCGACCGCGGTGACGCGCAGGTTGTTGGCGGCGAGGTCGATGGGGCTGTTGGCGAAGACGGCGCCGAGGTCGTCGACGTCGACCTTCCAGAGGCCCTGCTCGGTGAGGAGGAAGATCTCCATGTCGCTGGGGGAGCCGTCGTTCTTGGCGCCGACGGCGGCCCAGGCGTCTTCGACCTGGACGGCGAGGACCTCGTCGAGGGCGGTGGTCACGCCGACCTCGACGCGGAAGCCGCCGCCGTAAGCGAGGAGGCCGTCGTTGTCGGCGAGGCAGGTGGAGAACTGCAGGCAGCCAGGGACGTTGAGGGCGAGCGTCTCTTCGCAGAGGTCGAGGGCGCGCTCGTAGGTCTCGGGGTGCCGGTCGAGGGTGAGGCCCTCGAGCAGGTTGGTGCAGTCGCCGCAGTCGGAGACGGCCGCGACCTCGGGGCAGCGGGTCGCGAAGGAGGCGCAGAAGGCGTCGCAGTCGAGGGGGGCCGGGCCACCGCCGGCGCCGCCCATGCCGCCCGCGCCGGCCATGCCGCCCGCGCCACCGGCGCCGCCCATACCGCCCGCGCCGCCCATGCCGCCGGCACCACCGGCGCCACCGCCCATGCCGCCCGCGCCACCGGCGCCGCCCATGCCGCCCGCGCCACCGGCGCCGCCCATGCCGCCCGCGCCACCGGCGCCACCCGCCCATGCCGCCCGCGCCACCGGCGCCGCCGCCCATGCCGCCCGCGCCACCGGCGCCGCCGCCCATGCCGCCGCGCGCCACCGGCGCCGCCGCCCATGCCGCCCGCGCCACCGGCGCCGCCGCCCATGCCGCCCGCGCCACCGGCGCCGCCGCCCGCGCCGCCCGGTCCGCTGTCGGCGCCGCCCGCGCCGCCGGCGCCACCCGCGCCGCCGCCACCACCGCCGTCGTCACAGGCAGCCAGCGCCACGACCAGCACGCCCAGCGTCCCGAAAATCTTCCAGCTCTTGCGCATCTCGCCTCGTCTCCCCGGCCTTGCTCGCACGCTCCCGCGTGTCTCTTGCGTTCGCCCCGGCTCCAACGCCATCGTGCTGCGAACAGACACGAAGGAGCGTACCGCATGCGAGTCCTCATTTCCGGCCTCATGACGCTGGCCGTGGTCGCGGCCGGCTGCGATGACGGTGACGATGGCGGCGAGACCCCGACCCCCGACGCGGGCGCGGCCCCCGTCCTGAACGTCGCCACCTACAACGCGGGCCTCGCGACCGGCTTCGTGGACTACGCTGCGGAGCGGGCGGTGCCCGTCGCCCAGGCGCTCTCCGGCCTCGATCTCGACATCGTCTGCCTGCAGGAGGTCTGGGCGGCGGCGGATCGTCAGGCGGTGGAGGCGGCGGCGGCCTACCCCCACACCTTCAACATCGCGCCCGATCCGGGGATGTGCGCCGGCAGCGCCTGCGGCCAGGCCGAGACGGACGATCTCGTGGCTTGCGTGGAGCCGGCCTGCAGCGAGGTGCCGCCCGACATGCTGGTGGGCTGCGCGACGGACAACTGCGGCGATCAGGTCAACGCCCTGTCCCCGAGCTGCATCACTTGCATCTCGCAGAACATCGGCAAGGATCTCGATGAGATGCTGGCGGCCTGCGGTCCCGACGCCGGGGCGCGCGGCTGCTACGCCTACGACGGGTCGTTCGGCACCGACATCCTCTCGCGCTACCCGCTGGCGGACACCGACGCCCTGGTCTTCGAGTCGTCCCTGAACCGCCGCGCGGTGCTCTACGCCAAGGCCACCGGCACGCCGTTCGGGGATGTGCATGTCTTCTGCACCCACCTGACCGCCAACCTCTCCCAGGTGCCGTACCCGGGCGACGCCGGCTCGTGGGGCGCGGAGCAGGCCATCCAGATCGAGGCGATGCGCGCCTTCGTCGACAGCAAGGCCGGCGCCGATGGCAACGTGGTGGTCATGGGCGACATGAACTGCGGCCCGGGCGTCGACGGGAAGGCGGCCGCCGAGCTGCTCGAGAACTACCAGGCCCTCGCCGCGGGCTTCGGCGTGAGCTTCCCGACCCAGGCCGACGCGGACTGCACCTTCTGCGGCGACAACCCCCTCGTCGGTGGCGTGGATCGGGACCACTCTGTGTTGCTCGATCACATCCTGACCCGCGGCTTCGCCGGCGCCAGCGCCACCGCCACCCGCATCCTCGACGGGTCGCTGACGATCCAGGTCGATGGCATGCCCGTCGACTCGGCGTACAGCGATCACTACGGGCTCAGGGCGCGCATCGAGTAGCGCGAAACCCCCTGTGAAGTCAGGGGGTTACTCGTGGACGGGGGCCTCGGCCTCGAACGCCCCCTGCACCTGCACCTCGGCCGCCCCGGCGCGGCGCTCCACCAGCAGATAGACGGTGCCCGGCAGCATCTGGCGCGGGCCGAAGGTGGCCGGGCCGGCCAGCTCCTCGGCCTGCAGGGTGGTGCCGTAGCTGTCGTACAGGACCGCCCGGGCCTTGAAGTCGCGCGCGCCGGCCAGGGTGATGGTCACCGTCAGCGTGCCCGGCGCCCCCAGGTCGGCGACGTACCGCGCGATGGGATCGGCGTGATCCAGCAGCGTCTTGCTCTTGCCGCCGACGGGCAGGGGCTCGACGGGCTCGCGCGGCCAGCCATCGGGGAGGGGGGCCCGCAGGCGCGGGGCCTGGCCCGGGGGCCGGCGGGTCGCCACCTCCTCCGGCGTGTCCTCGGGGTCGCCGATGACGTCCTCGCGGCCGAGGGTGTCCGGGGGCAGGGCGCCCTCGTCCTCGTCGGGCACGGTCGGCGTCCCGCCGCAGCCCGCCAGCAGCAGCGCCAGGCAGGCGGCGAGCCTCATGCGCCCAGGTACCGCCGCTGGAGGTGGGCCTTGAAGACGCCCGCGTCGAGGGGGCGGCCGGTGGCCCGGGTGATGAGCTCCTCGCTGCTGTAGCGGCAGCCGAGGCCGTGGACGTTGGGCCGCAGCCACGCGAGCAGGGGCTTGAAGTCGCCGCGGGCGATGCCCGGCAGGATGTCGGCGTCGGCCCGGGTGGCGGCGTCGAAGAGCTGGGCCGCCGTCATGGCGCCCAGGGTGTAGGTGGGGAAGTAGCCGAGCGTGCCGTCCATCCAGTGGATGTCCTGCATGCAGCCGTTGCGGTCGTCGACCGGGCGGATGCCCACGAGGGCCTGCATGCCGTCGCTCCAGGCGCCGGGCAGGTCGCGGACCTCCAGCTCGCCCGCCAGGAAGGCCTGCTCCAGCCGGTAGCGCAGGATGACGTGGGCCGGGTAGGTGACCTCGTCCGCGTCGACGCGGATCAGGCTGCGCTTCACCTGCGTGTAGATGCGGTAGAGGTTCTCGGCCCCGTAGGCCTCGCCCTCGCGGCCGAAGACCTGGCGGACGCGCGGGGCGACGAACTCCAGGAACTCGCGGCTGCGGCAGGCCTGCATCTCCATGAGCAGCGACTGGCTCTCGTGCAGGCCCATGCTGCGGGCCTGGCCGACGGGCTGGCCCAGCCAGTCGAGGGGGCGGCCGCGCTCGTACATCGCGTGGCCGGTCTCGTGGATCACCCCCATCAGGCCCTTCACGAAGTCGGCCTCGTCGTAGCGCGTGGTCAGCCGGACGTCGAGCGGGGTGCCGCCGCAGAAGGGGTGGGCGCTGACGTCGAGCCGGCCATGGTTGAAGTCGAAGCCCATCACCTCCATGACCTGCAGGCCGAGGGCGCGCTGCTGGTCGACGGGGAAGGTGCCCTCCAGCGGCAGGATGGCCGGGCCGGCGGCCTGCTTCTCCAGGACGCGGTCGATGAGGCCGGGCAGGAAGTCGGCCAGATCGGCGAACAGGCTGTCGATGCGGCTGGCCGACATGCCCGGCTCGTACTGGTCGAGCAGGGCGTCGTAGCGGGAGACGCCGAGGGCGGCGGCCTTGGCGTCCGCCTTCTGGCGCACGAGGTCGATGACCTGCTGGAAGTACGGCGTCAGGCCCGCGAAGTCGTTGGCGTGCCGGGCGGTGCGCCAGAACGTCTCGCAGGCGGAGCCAGCGCGGCTCAGGGCCTCCACCAGATCGCCGGGCACCGCCGTGGCGTGGCGCCAGCGGTGGGTCATCTCGCGGACGTTGGCCTGCTCCCAGTCGCTCAGGCCCTTGTCCTGGGAGGCCTCGCCGAGCCAGTCGGCGACGCGCGGGTCGACCATGAGGTCGTGCTCCAGGACGTTGAGGGAGGCGAGCTGGTCGCCGCGGGTGGCGGCCCCGCCCTTCGGCATCTGGGTGGCCAGGTCCCAGTACAGGACCTCGATGGCGCCGTGGATGGAGTCGATGCGGGCGAAGTGACGGGCGAGGTTCTCGTAGGCGGTCATGGGGCTCCTCGGGGTGACGGCGTCTTGTACCGCGAAACCGGGAGCCGACGCACGTGGCGTCAGGCGAGCGTGACCAGGCGCGAGACCCGCTGGAGCGTGGCGCGCAGCGCGGCGTCGGACCAGATGCCGCCGCCGCGCCAGTCGAGGGCGATGACGTCGGCCAGGGGAAAGCCCGCGATGGTGGCGTCGGCGGCCGGCGGCTCGGCGGCCTCGACCTCGAGCCGGAACCGCCCGTGGTCAAAGGGTTCTCCCGGCGCGGGCTGGTCGTGGATCAGGACCTCGCGCAGCCCCGCCTGCTCGTGCTCCAGGGCGCGGTGGATGCAGTACGGGTTGTTGCCGGGCTTGCCGAGGATGCACTGCGACGTCCAGGTGCAGCCGCCCTTGCAGACGTCGGCGTAGTAGCACGAGGCGCAGTAGCCCCAGAGGTCGGCGCGGGTGCGGTTCTTGAGGTGGGTGAGCTCGGGGCTGGTGGCGACGACGTGGGCGAGGTCGTCCTGGGCCAGGTAGCCCCCCGTCCAGTCGGCGGAGGGCAGCGACGGGCAGGCCTTGATCTTGCCGTCCGCCTCCAGGCCGATGCACCACTTGCCGGCCCCGCAGCCCCCCCAGTGCGCCCCGTTGGCGCCGCCGTAGCGCAGCGCCGCCTCGTAGGGCCCGAAGTAGCCCACGTTGTTGCCCGGGAAGAGGTCGATGCCCCGGGGCTTGAGGCGCTCGGCCTTGATCCACGCGAGGAGCGGGAAGAGCTCGAGGAGCTGCCAGGGCTGGAGCGGCAGGCCCGGGCGGTCGGCGCCGCGGCCCATGGGGACCGTGAGCTGGATCTGCCAGGCCCGGCTGCCGACGTCGTGCAGCAGGTTCGCGAGGGCCGGGAGCTCGGGCAGGGACAGCCGGTTGATCTGGCTGTTGGTGGCCAGGCGGATGGGGCTGGCGGCGACGCGCTCCGCGGCCTGCAGCGCGCTCTGCCAGGAGTCGGGCGTGCCGCGCTGGGCGTTGTGCGTGCGCTCCAGGCCGTCGATGGAGAGGGAGATGGTGTTGATGCCGGCGTCCACCGCGCGCTGCACGCGCTCGGCCGTGAAGCCGCGGCCCCCGCTGGTGATGCCGCAGATCATGCCGCGCCGGACGATCTCGGCGGCGATCTGATCCCAGTCCTCGCGCAGGTAGGCCTCGCCGCCGATGAGGGTGACCTCGCGGATGCCCATGGCGGCCATCTCGGCCACCACGCCGAGGCACTGGGCGGTGGTCAGCTCGGTGTCGCGGGCGGGGCCGGCGCGGGAGCCGCAGTGCTTGCAGCCCAGGTCGCAGGCGAGGGTGATCTCCCAGACGGCGTAGAGCGGGCGCTGCTCTTCGCGGGCGCGAGCGTCCCCGTAGCGGACGAGGCGCGTGGAGTCCTCGCCCTCGGGGGCGCCGCCGATGGGGGCCGTCACCCCCCGTCACCCGGCGGGGGCGCGGGCAGGGCGGGCGGCGGGCCGCCGTAGGCGGGGGCCGGGCTGACCTCGACGTCGACGGTGGCCGGGGCGGCCGCCTCCGTCGCGGGGGCGGCGCTCTCGGGGGCGGCGCTCTCGGGGGCGGCGCTCTCGGGGGCGGCCGACACCGGGGCGGACTCGGGGGCGGGCAGCGGCTCCGGGGGGCCGCCGTACACCGGCGCCGGGGGCGGGCTGCAGGCGGCGAGGCCCAGGGCCAGGACGCTGGCCGCCAGCACGCGGCCGTGGCCGCGGCGCTCGCAGAAGGGGCAGGCCTGCGCGGCCTGGACGTGCACGCCGCAGCGAGCGCAGGGCACCAGGGTCGTCGGATCCATCAGCGCTTACTCCCGACCAGGGGGGATGCCATAGAGGGGGACGGCCACCTCGGCGTCCGGCGCGGCGTCCGGGAGGCTCGCGTCGGGCTCGGGGGGGATGCCATAGGGCGGCACGGCGATCTCCATGTCGGGGGCCGGGCCGGCGTCCATGGGCGGGATGCCGTAGAGCGGCGCCACGCCGCTGTCGGGGACCACGTCCATGTCGGGGGCCGGCGGCGACATGTCGGCCGGCGGGGGGGCCGCGTCGATGGGGCTCGCGTCCGGGTCCGGGGGGATGCCGTAGGGCGGCTGCACCTGGACGTCCGGCGCGGCGTCGCGGGGGCTGGCGTCGGCGGCGAGCATGTCGGCCACGTGGGCGTCGGTCACGGCCGCGTCGCCGGTGCGGCCGTCGGCCACCTGGGCGTCCTCGGTGGGATCCGGGCCGGGCCCGTCATCGTCGTCGCAGCCCGCGGCCAGGCCCATGGAGAGCAGGCCCGCGGCGATGACGCCCCCGCGCCCGGCCTTGCGGCTCAGGCAGAACGGGCACGCGGCGTCGGCGCGCACATGGGTGCCGCACTGGGGGCACTTCACCAGACCAGAGCGAGAGACCGGCTGCTTCATCGAGACCCCCCGAGGATTACGCCCGGCGAGCGTAGCAGATGTGCGCGCGCGGATCAGCCGGTGGCGTCAGTCGAGGCCGCAGGCCCGACGCGCCCGGCCGAGGACGATCTGGGCCTCGGCCCGGGCGCGCGTCGCCCCCACCCGCAGCCGGTCCTCCAGGTCGTCAGGCCGGGCGAGGAGGGCGTCGTAGCGCTCATAGGCGGGGCCGAAGGTCTCCTCCAGCTTCTTGAGCAGCGCCAGCTTCGCGTGGCCATAGCCGTAGCCGCCGGCGCGGTAGGCCGCGGCCATCTCGGCCTGCTCGGCCGGGCTCGCGACGAAGGTGTAGAGCTTGTAGACCGTGCAGGTGTCGGGATCCTTGGGCTCGTCGAGGCCCTTGGAGTCGGTCTTGATGGACATCACCAGGCTCTTGAGGGCCTTGCCGCGGGTGAAGATGGGGAGCGTGTTGTTGTAGCTCTTCGACATCTTCTCGCCGTCGATGCCCGGGACGAGCTCCGGCGTGCCCAGGACGATGCGGGGCAGCTTGAACGTCTCGCCGTAGAGGGCGTTGAAGGCGATGGCCAGATCCCGAGTGATCTCGAGGTGTTGCGCCTGGTCCTTCCCGACGGGCACCACGTCGCTGTCGTAGGCGAGGATGTCGGCCGCCATGAGGATGGGGTAGGTGAACAGGCCCACCTTGGGCTGCAGGCCCTTGGCGATCTTGTCCTTGTAGGAGTGGGCGCGCTCCAGCAGGCCCATGGCGGCGACGTTGGACAGGAGCCACGTCAGCTCGCAGACCTCCGGCACATCCGACTGGCGAAAGAACGTCGCGCGGGCCGGATCGAGGCCCAGGGCGAGGTACGCGGCCGCGACGTGCCGCACGTTCTGGCGCAGCGCCTCGGCGTCCCCGAGGGACGTCAGGGCGTGGTAGTCGGCGATGAAGTAGTAGGCATCGTCCTGGGCCTCGATGTGGTGGCGCATCGCGCCGATGTAGTTGCCCAGGTGGAGCTCGCCCGAGGGCTGGACCCCCGAGAGGTAGCGCTGGCTCATGGTCGCCTCTTCGCGTCGGCCGGGCGGAGAGGGTGTTCAAGGCGGGGTGGGCGTGTCAAGGCGCTCGCTCGGCGGGCGCCGGGAGGCCCGCGGGTGGTAGGATGCCCCGCCAAGGCAACCCGGGGGGAGCGCGATGGCGCTGCGACGCTACCGGACGGTGCTGTTCGATCTCGACGGCACCGTCCTGGACTCCATCGACATGATCAAGGCCTCGCTGCGCCACGCCCTGCAGGTGCACCTGGACTGGGAGCCCGCCGACGCCGTGCTCGTCCGGGGGGTGGGCACGCCGCTGCGCGAGCAGCTCTGGCTGCACGCCGTGGACGCCCACGAGGCCCGGGGTCATGGGGAGCCGCCCGACGCCCTCGTCGACGAGCTGGTGGCGGCCTACCTGACGCACAACCGGGCCCGGCACGACGCCGAGATCCGCCCGTTCCCCGACGCCCTGGCGACGCTGACGACCATGGCCGAGGCGGGGCTGGCGCTGGGCATCGTCACCAGCAAGCCCCATGAGACGGCCCGGCGGGGGCTGCGTATCGCGGGGCTCGAGCACCTGTTCGCCGTGGTGGTCGGCGCCGACGACGTGCGGCGGCCCAAGCCCGACCCCGAGCCGGTGCACGCGGCGCTGGCGGCCCTCGGGGCGACGGTGGAGGGGGCGCTCTTCGTGGGCGACTCGCCCCACGATCTGCACGCCGGCCGGGCGGCGGGCGTGGACACGGCGGCGGCGCTCTGGGGGCCGTTCCCCCGCGAGGCCCTGGCGCCGGCGACGCCGTCGCACTGGGTCGAGACGCTCGCCGATCTGCTGGCGCTGGGGGACGCATGCGGACGCGGGTGAAGATCTGCTGCATCGCGTCGGTGGAGGAGGCGGCCCTGGCGGTCTCGGCCGGGGCGGACGCCATCGGCCTGGTGGGCCCCATGCCCTCGGGCCCCGGCATGATCGCTGGCGACATGCTGCGGCGCATCGCGGCGTGGACGCCCCCGCCGGTGGCGAGCTTCCTCTTGACCACGGCCGTCGATGCGCCCGGCATCATCGAGCACGTCCGGTTGAGCGGCACCGACACGGTGCAGCTCGTCGACCTCTCGACGCCGGAGGTCTGTCAGGCCGTGCGCGCGGCGCTGCCGGGCGTGCGCGTCGTGCAGGTGCTGCATGTGCAGGGGCCCGAGGCGGTGGCGCAGGCGCAGGCCTTCGCGCCCTTCGTCCACGCCCTGCTGCTCGACTCCGGCAACCCACGGGCGGACGTCCCCACCTTCGGGGGCACGGGCAAGATCCACGACTGGAGCGTGAGCCGGCGCATCGTCGAGGCGGTGGACGTGCCCGTCTTCCTGGCGGGCGGCCTGCGCCCGGGGAACGTGCAGACGGCCATCCGCACGGTGCGGCCGTTCGGCATCGATGTGTGCTCGGGCCTGCGGGTCGAGGGGGCGCTCTGCCCCACGCGGCTGGCGGCCTTCATGGCGGAGGTCCGGGCCGCCGATCAGGACGCGGGCTGAGGGAGAAGCGGCGTATGCGGTCGTATTTCCTGGGGATTCTGGTGGCCCTCGCGGGCTGTGTGGTCGAGAACCCGGCGGAGGATCCCGCCGACGGGGGCGCGGGCGGCGCGGGGGGCGTGGGCGGCGGCGGCGGCGCTGGAGGCGGCGGCGGCGGCGGCGGGGGGGCGGGCGGCGGCGGGAGCACCCCGGCGCTCATGCTCAGCCCCGACGCGCTGGTCTTCGGCCGGGTGGAGGCCTTCGCCTCGGCGGAGCGCGTCGCCACCCTCACCAACACCGGCGACTGTCCGGCGACCATCCAGGCCATCCGCCTCGACGGCCCGCGGGTGTTCAGCGTGGCGCTGGGCGGCGTCGATCCCCGCGTGGATCGCAGCGTGCTGGCCGATCCCGACGGGGATGGCGAGCCGGGCCTGGCGGCGGGTGGGCGCGTCGATCTGGTGGTGCGGTTCGCGCCGTCCAGCGAGGACGTCGCCGAGGGCAGCCTGGTGGTGGAGGGCGCCGGCGGGCCGGTCTCGGCCAGCCTGAGCGGGAACCAGGGCGGCGCGTGCGCGCGGGCGGTGCCGGCCGCGGTGGAGCTGACGGCGCCGCCGGGCGGCGAGGCCACGGCGGTGCTGCGCATCGAGAGCTGCGGCGACGCCCCGGTGACGGTGGCGTCGGCGGTCTTCGGGGAGGACGGCGATCCGGCCTTCACGCTGGTGGCGGAGCGGTCGGCGGCGCTGCCCTTCGATCTGGCGCCGGCGGGGGCGGGCGGGGGCACGGAGGTGCAGCTCGTGCTGCGGTTCCGGCCGCTGACGGACGGCGTGTTCGAGAGCACCCTGGTGGTGCAGACGACGGACGCGGCGCACCCGCGGCTGACGGTGCGGCTGCTGGGCCGGGCGGCCGCGGGGGCCTGCCCCGTGGCCAGCGTGGGGCCGACCGACCAGGTCGAGGTGGAGCCCCTCGACGTGGTGACGCTGAGCGGCGCGGACTCCCGGGATCCCGACGGGGGCCCCCTGACCTATGAATGGGTGGTCGTGCAGCGGCCCGACGGCTCCACCTCGATGCCGGTGGAGTCGTTCACCGATCCCCTGCACCCTGACAACGGGGGCGTGGCCGATCACGCGGCGACGCCGGGGGCCTTGTTCTTCGTGGACCTGCCGGGGCGCTACATCCTGGAGCTGCGCGTCCGCGACGTGGATGGCTGCGAGAGCAGCGCTCGCCTCGTCGTGCAGGCGGGCGGGCAGCGGGCCATCCTGGTGCAGCTCACCTGGGAGGACGAGGGCGTCGGCGCCGACGGGGTGGGCTCCGATCTGGATTTGCACCTGCTGCACCCCGGCGGCGGGCTGGGCGACCGCCTGGACTGCTCGGCGGGGAACCCATCCCCCGACTGGGGGCCCGAGGGGCCCGACGGCGATCCGGTGCTGGACGCCGACGACCGCGATGGGCACGGGCCCGAGAACATCAGCCTGGCCCGCCCGGAGGCGACGGGGGAGGGGGCCTATGGCATCGTGGTGGAGCTGGCGGGGGGCCCGGGCGACCGGGCGGTGACGGCGGTGGTCCGCGTCTTCCTCGGCGGCGCGCTGGCGTTCGAGGAGCGCCACGCCCTCCGGGAGCTGGGCGAGCTCTGGCACGTCGGCGGCATCCGCTGGCCGGCGGGGGAGATCGTCGCGCCGTGAGCGGCGCGGCGCGCGTCCGCATCGAGGCGCTGAGCTGGCGTGGGCATGGGGTGGCCGGCCCGGTGCTGGTGCCGGGCACCGACGTCGGCGAGCTGGTGGACGTGGAGCGGGTGCCGGGCGAGCGCCAGGCGCGGCTCGTCCAGGTCGTGGAGGCGTCGCCGGCGCGGGTCGATCCGGGCTGCGGCCAGGCGGCGGACTGCCCCGGCTGCCCGCTGCGCCACCTGGCGCCCGAGCGGCAGCAGACCATCAAGATCGAGGCGCATGGGGCGACGCTGGCGCGGCTGGCGGGGGTGACGGGGCTGCCGGTGGCGGTGGTGCCCGGGCCGCCCGCGGACGGGCACCGGGCGCGGGCCCGGGCGCGACCGGTGGAGGTCGGCGGGCGGACGCGACTCGGGATGGCGGGCCTGCCGGGGCGCGGAGGCATCAGCCTGGTGGACTGCCCCGCCCAGACGCCGGGCTCGCGGGCGCTGCTGGCGGCGGTGGAGGCCCTGGCGCCGGCGCTGGATCAGGTGGAGGTGGACGGCGGACCCGACGGGGGCCAGGTCATCCTGACGGGGCCGCCGGCCGAGGCCGCGCGGGTGGCAGCGGCGCTGCCTGAGGCGGTGACGGTGCTGGGGGTGGTGCTGGGGCCGCGGGGCCCGAGCCGGCCGACGTGGCTGCGCGGGCCGCGGGCCGGCGTCATCGTGGTGGACGGCGACACCCTGCAGGTCACGGCGCCGGCGTGGCGGCCGCAGAGCCCGGCCAGCCTGGCGGCGCTGCGGGTGGCCGTCGTGGCCGAGGTGGCGGCGCCGGGGGCGAGCGTCCTGGAGATCGGCTGCGGGGTGGGCACGCTGAGCCTGCCGGTGGCGCGCCGGGTGGCCTCGCTGGTGGGCGTCGATCTGGAGCGGGCCGCCACGCTGGACGCCGCAGCCAACGCCGCCCGGGCGGGCCTGGCGAACGCCCGCTTCCGGGTGGGTGACGGGGCTCACGCGGTGCGGCGGCTGGTGGCCGGGGGGGCGCGCTTCGATCGGGCCATCCTGCACGCCATGCGGCGGCCGTTTGGCCCGGAGCTGCTGCCGCGGCTGCCGCTGCTGGGCGTCCGCGAGGCCCTTTACCTGGCGCCGAGCGCGGCCGGCCTGGCGCGGGACCTGGCGGCGGGCGGGGCGCTGCGGCCCACGCGCCTGGCGGTGCTGGATCAGCTGCCGGGCACGGTGCACCTGCTCACGCTCTGCGCGCTGGCGGCGGCCGACTGAGACGAAAACCGGAGAAGATCGGGGCGGTTAGAGGTACGTCGCGACCAGGAAGCCGCCGACCCAGGCGCCCAGGGCGGAGCCCAAGGTGGCGGCGGCGGCCACGATGAGGACCCGGACGAACGGGTTCTTGAAGCTCTGCTTGATGCCCGTCAGGTGGGGCAGCTCTTCGGCGTCCGCGACCGTCGGCTTGCGGAGCCAGGCCTCGACCAGCCCGACCACCATGCCCGCCCCGATGGTGGGGTTCAGCGACGTGATCGGGGAGGCGAGGGCCGCGACGATGATGGAGAGCGGCTTCGCCAGCACCGCCGCCGTCAGCACCGCCGCCAGGACGGCGTTGGGGATGATCCAGGCGAGGAGCATGCGCTCGAAGCTCTGGCCCTGGTTCTGGGAGTAGCCCCACCAGAAGGCCAGCAGGATGAGCGTGGGGATGGTCCACTTGATGACGCGGCCCCACGGGCCCGGGGGCGGGATGACCGAGAGGGCGTCACGGTCGATGGGCTTGCCCAGGTAGCGCTGCATGCCCGGCACATGGCCGGCGCCCACGACCGCCACGACGGTGTCGCCGGGCGCGTCCTCCACGGCCGACATGAGGAACTGGTCGCGCTCGTCGATGAGGGGGCGCTGGATCTGGGGCAGCTCCTCGGCGAAGGCCTGCATGGTCTCCGTGAGGGTGTCGCGATCCTTGAGCTTCTCCAGGGACTCCTCGGTGATCTCCTCGCCGCTGCCGAAGAAGCCGGCGTTGAGGGAGCCCAGGACCTTCACCTTGTTCCAGAAGGACAGGCTGCGCCAGGTGCGCTTCAGGGTGGCCTGGATGTCGCGGTCGGCGAGGATGAGCTGGGCGCCCGTCTCCTCGGCCACCTTCACCGCCTCGAGCTGCTCGGCGCCGGGGCGCACGCCCAGCTTCTCCCCCAGGCGGCGCTGGTAGGCCGACAGGGCGAGGTTGGCGAGGGTGAAGAGCACCTTGCCCTGCTTGATGAGCTGGAAGATGTCGAGCTTCTTCCAGCGGTCCGAGTCGACGAGGGACTGGTAGCGCGTCTCGCACAGCTCGATGCAGACGGTGTCGGGGCGGACCTTCTCAATGGTTTCGCGCACTTCCCGAACGCTGCGCTCGGAGATGTGGGCGGTGCCGACGAGGTAGAACCGACGTCCGTCGCGTTCGAGGAGGGTGACGTTGGGGCCGAGATCCATGGACGCGCACCCTACACATGCGCAGGGCGGGCGTCCACGGAGAAGGGGAGGGCTACTGCTGGTTGAGGCAGGCGGCGGGGATGTCCTGATCGGCGATCGGCTGGTTCTGGTCGGGGTCGGCCGGGACCAGGCAGTCGTTGTAAGCCTCGATCAGGAAGCAGCGCTGGTCGTCGTCGCGGTAGTAGTTCAGGGCGGCCGGGTCGGAGCAGACGCGGGGGTCGCAGAAGACCCCGGCGCCGCCGGCGGCGCAGGTGCCCTGGATGTCCAGGCCGTCGACGTTGCGGAACAGGCAGCTCGCGCCGGCGGCCAGGTTCTGGCAGGCCTGCAGCGCGGCCGGGGCAGCGCGGAGCTGCGCACCCTGCTGGGCGTTGAGGGCGCAGCCGGGCTCCTCGACCATGTACTCCCCGACGGCCTGCTTCTGGCGGGCGGTGAGGGAGATGCGGTGGAAGCGACCGCAGGCGTACTCGAGGCGGGACACCGACAGCTCGATGCGGAACTTGACGGTGTTGACGAGGCAGCTCTGCCAGTTGCGCGTCCAGACGCCGCGGGTGCCGGCGACGTCGAGCTCCTGGGCGAGGGACATGGCGTCCAGCTCCAGGGTGAGGGCGTCGAAGTCGTTGATGCAGCTCAGGTCGTCGCGACCCTGGCAGTCGACGCCGACGTCCTCGGTCTGCAGGCCGCGGATGCCCGCGAAGGTCGCCTGGGCGGCCTGGACCTCGGCGCGGCCGGGGCCCGGGTCGTTGCCACCGCCGGCGTTGATGTAGCCGGTGAGATCCGCCGCCATGTCCGAGAGGATGGGCGTCAGGTCATCGTTGGCGCGGTTGGCCTGGATGGTCCGGGCCACGACGTCGGGGTTGTTGCGGTCGATGGTGAGGTCGATGAGGTTGCAGGGCGACACCGCCTCCGTCAGCCAGTAGTAGGCCTCCATCGCCGCCGCGTGCAGGGACTGCACCCGGTTGGCGTTGTTGCCGTTGAGGAGATCCCGCTCGAAGTTCGCGTCGTTGTAGATGGCCTCCATCGCCTCGATGTAGGACCGGGCCCGCAGCATCGGGTCGTCGTCGGCGGCGGGACCGTCCTCCTCGTCCAGGATGGCCGCCTCGAGGCGGGTCATCTCGCGGACGAGCTGGCGGGACATGCCCCAGAGCTGGCGGCCGAAGGCCTCCTGGGCGTTGCCGGCGTCGTTATGGGCCGAGATCATGGCGATGAGCATCTTGTCGATGGCCATCAGGGTGTTGCCGCGGCGCTGGTTGCGCTCGCCCCAGAGGCCGTCGTCCGTGTGGTCGCCGAAGTTGCGCAGGGCGAAGCGCTGGGGCACGCCCAGGTTGCCGGCGTCCTCGCGGCGGGTGACCTCGCCGTCCATCCAGGTGATGACCTCGGCGAGGCTCATCTCGCGGACCACGACGGGGAGCTGGAAGACCGACGCGGAGTCGTCATCGCGCACCGTCAGGGTGACCGTGTGGTTGCCGGCGGCGAGGAAGACGTGGTCGATGGCGCTCAGGTTGGCGCCGGCGTAGTCGGCCACGCCGTCGCCGTCGACGTCCCACTCGTAGCGGGTGATGGGATCGCCGGGGGCGCCGGCCTCGACGTTGGCGACGAGCCGCATGGGCAAGAGCTCGACCAGGTCCTGGGGCACGTCGATGCCGTCGATGACGGGGCTGACGTCGCGGACCTCGACCACCACGATGGCCTCGTTGAAGGAGTCCTCGTCGTCGACCCGCAGCGTGAGCTGGTACACCCCGTTCTCGACGTAGGTGTGCTGCGGGCGGCTCAGGTTGGCGCCGACGGCGTTGGCCGTGTTGTCGCCCCAGACCCAGGTGTAGAGCCGGATGGGATCGGCGACCGGGTGACCGGGGCGGCTGTTGGAGCCGTCGGGCTGGAAGACGGCGCCCTGGTCGACGACGTAGCGGCCGTTGCCGCCCGGGTCGGCGATCGGATCCACGTCGTTGACGACGACGCGGAAGAGCTGGTCGGAGAAGGCGCCGATGGAGTCCGTCACGCGGAGGCGGGCGGTGAAGGTGCCGTTGTCGCCGGTCGGGTAGTCCACGCGGATGCCCTCGGCGTCGAAGGTGCCGTCGTTGCGGAAGTCCCACTGGTAGCGCACCAGCTGGTCGACCTCGGCGCGCTCGGGGGCGGAGGACTCGGAGGCGTCGACCTGCAGGGCGGCGCCCTCGGAGACGACGTAGCCGAAGCCACCGAAGGGCGCGGCGGGGGCGTTGGGATCGCGGCTCGGGTGGCCAGCGTTGACGGGGCGCGCGACCGGGGGCCGGTTGACCGCGAAGCGGACGAACTGGTCGAGGGCGACGCCCTGGCAGTTGGCGACGTTGACGCGCAGGACGTAGTCGCCGGGCTGGTTGACGAGGGTGTTCTCGGCGTAGGCCTGCTCGGCGCCGCCGTTCAGGGCCAGGAAGGCCTGGATGCGCGAGGCGCAGCCGCCGGGGCCGACGATCTGCCAGGTGATCTGGGTGCTCGCGACGAGCTGGCCGTCCTGCACGCCGGCGATGTCCACCCGGACCGGCTGCGCGGTCAGGTAGTCGCGCTCCGAGACGCCGACGTTGCCGCAGGCGTCCTCGGCGGTGACCCGCAGCGTGCGGCCGCAGCCCTCGTCGAGGGTGTCCTCGGAGATGACGGGGGCCGGGTCGAAGTTGTCCTGGACGGCGATGTCCGGGTTGGGCACGGCGTTGGGGTTGTAGCAGACGCCCTCACGCAGCGCGTTGTCGATCTGGATGGCCGGGGCCGTCCGGTCGAACACGATGCGGCCACCGGAGCCGATGGTCGTCTCGGCGCCCCGATCGGTGCGGATGTGCACCTCGAGGAGCTGACGCCCCTCGGGGATGTTGGCCGGGTTGATGGGGATGGAAACCCGCACCGGGTTGGCGTTCGGGGGATCCACCGCCCGCTGGCCCACGGCGACACCGGCGACCTGGACGGTGACGGTCATGGGCTCCCCCTCGGGGTGGCTCACGTCCAGCACGACGTCGAAGGGGTTGCGGCCGATGCAGACGTCCGGATCGTCGCCGCGGGGGGAGATGATCTGGCCGGCCGGGGGCGGCACGTTGCTGATCTCGATGTCGGCGGCGTCGGCCGGCGAGCAGCGGTTGAAGCGGTCGCAGACGATGAGGCGCACGGTCTGGACGGTGTTGGGCTGCCAGCCGGGGTTGTTGTAGACGACCTGGGCGCCCTCGAGATCCGGGGGGGCGTCGTCGCGGCCGTAGCGGCCGTCGTTGTCGGTGTCCCACTTGTAGACGACCACCGAGTCGCAGGGGGCGTTGGGGTCGCTCGACCCGCGGCCGTCCAGCGTCACGTTGGCGAAGCCGCCGCCCGCGAGGCGACCGGTGGCGTAGGGGCCGCCGGCCTCGGCCACGGGGGGCAGGTTCTGCAGGTCGATGACCACGTTGACCTGGGTCGTCGACTGGCGCCCGCTGGCGTCGGTGACGCGCAGCGTCGCGGTGGCCCCGATCTGGCCGTTCTGGTCGGGCAGGCCCTGGACGGGGCGCGTCACGCGGATCTCGTTGGAGTCAAAGACGCCGTCGCCGTTGAAGTCCCACTCGTAGCGGACGATGGCGAAGCCCTGGGCCTCGGGGCCATCGGTGGTGCTGCGGCTGGCGTCGAAGACGACCTGCTGGTTGCAGCCGGCGCGGTCGGGATCGGCGGTGGCCACGGCGCGGGGGCCGTTGACGACGCGCAGCAGCGTGGCGCCGTCGGTGGTCACGCCGAGGCGGTCGGTGACCCGCAGGCGGACGCTGTAGTCGCCGGCGCGGTTGATGCCGAGGGCGCCGAGCTGCTGCCAGGTGAAGGCGGCGGGGCGCTGGCCCTGGGCGTCAAACTGGCCGTCGTTGCCGACGTCCCACTGGAAGCTCACGATGCTGTCGCCGCAGGCCGCGTCGGGATCCGAGGAGCCCGCGCCGTCCACCTGCAGGGCGTCGCCGATGGCGATGACGTAGGGGCCGGTGACGCGGCCGTTGCCATCGCGGAAGCCGCCGGGCTGGGCGATGGGGGCGCGGTTGCCCTGGTCGACGCGCAGGTCGACGGCGGTACGGCCCACGGCGCCGTTGGTGTCCTCGACCTCCAGGCCGATGCGGATGGGGCCGTTGAACGACAGCTGGTTGTAGACGCGATCGACCTGGGCCTGATCGCCGTCGTCGTAGGCGCCGTCGCCGTCGAGATCCCAGCGCCAGGCGCGGATGTCGATGGCGGGGTGGGGGTGGTTCGAGGCGCTGCCGTCGAAGTGGACCTGGCCCCCGCAGGCGGCGGGGTTGGGGTTCACGTCGGCGACGGCGACCGGGTTGCGGGCGTGGACGTGGATGACGCTGGTGTCCTGGTTGGTCAGGTTGGTGGTGTCCTCCACCTCCAGCGCGATGGGGTAGTCGCCGGGGCCGTTGATCCCGTTGGCGACGAGCTGGTTCCAGGTCACCCGCAGGGTCGGGGGGGCCGGCTCGTCGGGGCGGGGGCCCACGGTCTGCACGTCGCCGTCGAAGCCGGCGGCGGCGTCGTAGTTCAGGTCCCAGCGGTAGGCCACGAGGACGTCGCCGAACTCTTCCTCATCGGGGTCGAAGGAGTCGGAGCCGTCGAGGACGACGTCCTCGCCCACGAGGATGTGGTAGCCGGGCTCCGGGGGCTCGTTCGGATCCGCGTCGGCGGTGGGCACCGTGGGGGGCACATCGTAGCGGATCTGCTGGCGAATCGGGTTCGAGGGGCGGCCGGCCTGGTCGTAGACCTGCAGGCGGACGAACACCGCGGGGATGTTGTTGGGGCCCGGGACGGGGTTGAACACGCGGCGGAACTCCACCGAGGCCATGTTCTGGACCTCGAAGACGCCGTCATCGTCCAGGTCCCAGTCCCAGCGGGTGATGTTGGTGCCCTGGATGGGCGAGAAGCTGGCCCGGCCGTCGAGGGTCGGGTTGGAGACGCCGGTGCGCAGGTTGATGGGCGCCGGGTCGGGGCGCTGCTCGAGGACGGCGACGGGGCGGCCGGCCTGGAGGGTGATGGTGAAGCGGACGGTGCCGGGCACGCCGAACTCGTCGACGACGCGCAGGGTGGCGTTGACGACCAGCTGGCCGTTGCGGGCGGCGCCGGGCCAGCCGACGGCGGCGGCCAGGGCGTCCCACGCGACCACGGGCTGGGCGCCCTGCTGGTCGATGGCGTCGCCGAAGGCGCCGTTGCCGTTCACATCCCACTCGTAGCGCTGGATGGAGTCACCGCAGGCCGCATCGGGATCCGAGGACAGCCGGCCGTCCAGGCGGAGGGGGTCACCCTCGAGGACGACGTAGTTGGCGGCGCTCACGCGGGCGACCGGGGCGTTGTTGCCCTGGTTCACGTTGACCTGCACCTGGGCGGCGCCGCGGCGGCCCTGATCGTCGATGACGGTGAGGGTCGCGTCGTAGACGCCGAAGGCGCCGTACTGGTGGACGTAGCGGGCCTGGCCCGAGTCGGGCTGGCCGTCGCCGTCGACGTCCCAGATGTACTGGGCGATGGAGCGCTGGGGGTTGAGGTGGTAGCTGCCGGTGCCGTCGAAGGTGACGGGGGCGCCGCAGGCCGCCGGGTTCGGGTTGACGCGGGCGTCGGCGATGGGCTCGGCCGGCACGATGGTCAGCGTCGTCTCCGCGGTGACGCTGGCGCCGTCGCGGTCGGTCACCTGGATGCGGATGCGGTGCGCCGGGCCGACGGCCAGGTTACGAATCTGCGCCCAGTTCACGTTGGCGTTCGCGGCGTTGGCGTCGTTGAAGACGTTGTTGTCGTCCAGATCCCAGCCCACCGCCAGGCGGTCGCCGCAGCCCTCGTTCTGGTCGCGGACGGTGCCGCGCAGCTGCAGGTTGCTGCCGACCTCGACGATGTAGGGGCCACCATGGGCCGCCGACGGGGGCACGTTCGCCGCCGGGTTCACCCGGATGCGGACGGTCACGATCGACACCTGGTCGATGTTGTCGACCACGCGCAGCGTGGCGGTGTAGTCGCCCGCCGCCTGGTACGTGTACGTGAAGGTCGGCTCGGGGTTCGCGCCGCCGGTGCTGAAGTCGGGGTTGGCGCGGGTCTCCCACCACAGGCCGTTGCGGGCGTCCACGTCCCACTGCCAGCTCACGATGCGGGAGCTGGGGGAGGGGTGGAAGGAGTCGGAGTGGTCGAAGGTGACGCGGCCGTTGTTGCCGCCGGCGCAGCCCTCGGTGACCTCGGGGGGCTGGACGTGGGCGATGGCGATGGGCTTGGGCGTGAAGATGGTGGGCGTGACCACCAGGCCGGCCATGCCCGCGCTCATGTTGCCGGGGGAGTAGGCGCAGGTCACCGAGTGGACGTTGCAGTACTCGTCGTACACGCGGCCGAAGACCGAGTAGCCGGCGTCGGGGTTGTTGACGTCGAGGGCGCGATCCTGGGCGCGCATGACGTAGGTGGCGAACTGGCGGACCCAGTCACGCCCCAGCTCCTGGGCGGTCAGCTCCGGGGTGCCGGTGCGGTAGCCCTTCTGGTGCGAGTAGATGGAGTACATGTTGCCGCAGCGCGGGGCGTTGTAGACCGTGTTGCGGTTGCCGCAGAGGTAGTCGCCGCTGGCCCAGTTGCCGTCCACCCAGCCGTGGGAGCCGCGGCGCTGGCTGCTCGTCCACTGCTGCGAGGCGTAGCTGAGGTAGGTGTCGTAGGACTGGCGCAGGCGGTCGCGGGTGTAGCCCGACCAGCCGGGGAAGGCCACGGCGCCCTCGCCACGGCGGAAGGTGTGCAGGCCCATCCAGCGGGCGGCCACGAAGGCGCCACCGGTGAGCTGGAAGTTCGAGCCCGCCTCGGCGGTGCGGTACGCCGCACCACCGTCCGCGCGCTGGTTGCTCACGATGCCGTTGGCGATGCGGTACTTGATGCGGTTGGGGATGTAGACGCCGAAGGGCTCGCCCGCCACGGCCGCCGACTCCAGGCCGATGTAGGCCCACTGCATCGTCGAGCCATCGGCCTGCCAGGTGTCGTCGGTGTTGAAGACCGGCACCGGGTTGGCGCCGCTGCAGCCGCGATCCGCGTAGCACCAGGTGCCCGACTGGCTGCCGCCGTCGATCTGCTGGGCGCCCAGGTAGTCGGCGAGCTGCTGGATGAACCACTCCCACTTCTGGCCCTGGGCCGCCCCGGACTGCACCGGGGTGCCGCCGAGGGCGGGCAGGACGGTGGAGATGCCGCCCAGGTACATGCCCATGCGGTACACCGAGCTGGCGCCGCCGCCGACGTAGTAGCCGCGGGCGTCACCGGTGCCGGGGATGCGGTTGCAGTTGATCTGCGAGCCATCGGCCGGGTTGTAGGCGCAGCGCAGATCCTCGTCCTCGACGGGGATGGTGTAGGCGCCGGTGCCCATGTTGATGGCGTCCTGCACCAGGCGGATCACGTTCTCGGCGTACGGATCCTGGTTCCAGCGGCGGTCGTTCTCGGCGGCCCAGCCGTTGGGGAGGGCCTGCCCGAAGGCGTTGATCGTGTTGGGGGGGTAGGCGGGCAGGTGGCTGTTGATGGTGTTGATCCACATCATCAGCGCGCCGGTCTCACGGCACCCCGTCTGCCCCGCGCAGACGGAGTACTGGGCCGACATCGTCGAGCTGTCCCGACCCGAGAAGCTGCCGAGCTGGCGGTGCAGGTACCAGAGGCTCTCCTGGATGGCCATCTGGGACATGATGGCGATCTGGTCGTTGCTCCACTGCACCGGGTCGTTGGAGGGGCGCCAGTCGTAGACGAAGAGGCGGAACGTCCCGAACTTGTCCTGGTTGTTGCACAGGTTTCGGACGCGGACGTTGATGTTGTACGACGTGTCGCCATCGACGTCGGGGACGAGGAACGTCCGCCCGATGTCGCGCACGGTCAGGGAGTTGCCCTCCCGGGTCGCGCGCTTGCGCCAGTCGTCGTCGTAGTTGTCGTTGCGGTTGACGTCCCACCACACGTCGTAGTTGGCGCACTGCGCGTTGCGCACGATGGCCTTCAACGTGATCTGGGCACCCTCATGGGCTGGGTGTGGCAGCTGGATGTTGCGCTGCGAGTACGGGACGACGATGACCTGATCCACCTCCGCTTGCGCGAAGGCCGATCCCGTCACTGCCAGTACTCCCAAAAGCCCAGCGACGACGACCCCCCAGAGAGGTCGCCGGCCGGTCCGTCCCCACAGACGTTCCTCTGTCCGCATTCTGGAGCCCTTTCCGCGGTTTACAGGCGACGGGTTACAGCTCGCCCATAAAAATTCCCCCGACTGGACGTTACGAGATGGTCCATGGGCGAGCAAGCGATGTTTGCAATGTGCGGAAAAGGCAAGAATATCGCGGCGATCGACGAGGGGATCGCCGCCTTTGGGTGCTCCAGGGGCAGATGGTCCTCTTCCCGTGAGTCCCGCGGGACCCCACGTCGGCGACCTCTCCACCCCCGATCGCCGCCGAGTTCACGGCCGCGATCGGGCTCCATCAACAGGCGCCCGCCAGGGGAGGGCGGTGCGCTCGAGGCCCGGGGGCCTCGCTCGCCTGCCCGGGGGAGGGGAGGCGAGCCTGGGGGGTGGCCGCGGAGCCACCCGAGCGCCGGGCGAGCCCAAGGGCAGGGACTCGACCGGTGGGGCCCCGTGGGCGGGGCCAGCGTCCTCGGCGCAGAGGCCGCCGAGGGGGGAGAGCCGCGCCGGGCGCGCCCTGGGGGAAGGGCGGCGCCGGGCGCTCGCCGCTACTGCTCGTTCAGGCAGGCGGCGGGGATGTCCTGGTCGGCGATGGGCTGGTTCTGATCCGGGTCGGCCGGCACGAGGCAGTCGTTGTACGCCTCGATCAGGAAGCAGCGCTGATCATCGTCACGGTAGTAGTTGAGCGCGGCCGGGTCGGAGCAGACGCGGGGGTCGCAGAAGACCCCGGCGCCGCCGGCGGCGCAGGTGCCCTGGATGTCCAGGCCGTCGACGTTGCGGAACAGGCAGCTCGCGCCGGCCGCCAGGTTCTGGCAGGCCTGGGCGGCGGCCGGGGCGGCGCGCAGGTCGGCGCCCTGCTGGGCGTTGAGGGCGCAGCCGGGCTCCTCGACGATGTACTCCCCGACGGCCTGCTTCTGGCGGGCGGTGAGGGAGATGCGGTGGAAGCGACCGCAGGCGTACTCGAGGCGGGACACCGACAGCTCGATGCGGAACTTGACGGTGTTGACGAGGCAGCTCTGCCAGTTGCGCGTCCAGACGCCGCGGGTGCCGGCGACGTCGAGCTCCTGGGCGAGGGACATGGCGTCCAGCTCCAGGGTGAGGGCGTCGAAGTCGTTGATGCAGCTCAGGTCGTCGCGACCCTGGCAGTCGACGCCGACGTCCTCGGTCTGCAGGTCGCGGATGCCCGCGAAAGTGGCCTGGGCGGCCTGGACCTCGGCGCGGCCGGGGCCCGGGTCGTTGCCCCCGCCGGCGTTGACGTAGCCCGTCATGTCGGCGGCCATGTCCGAGAGGATGGGCGTCAGGTCATCGTTGGCGCGGTTGGCCTGGATGGTCCGGGCCACGACGTCGGGGTTGTCGCGGTCGATGGAGAGGTCGATGAGGTTGCAGGGCGCCACCGCCTCGGTCAGCCAGTAGTAGGCCTCCATCGCCGCGGCGTGCAGGGCCTGCACCCGGTTGCCGTTGGCCCCGCCCACGAGGTCGTTCTCGAAGTTCGGGCCGTTGTAGATGGCCTCCATCGCCTCGATGTAGGAGTGAGCGCGCAGCATCGGGTCGTCGTCGGCGGCGGGGCCGTCCTCCTCGTCCAGGATGGCCGCCTCGAGGCGGGTCATCTCGCGGACGAGCTGGCGGGACATGCCCCAGAGCTGGCGGCCGAAGGCCTCCTGGGCGTTGCCGGCGTCGTTGTGGGCCGAGATCATGGCGATGAGCATCTTGTCGATGGCCATCAGGGTGTTGCCGCGGCGGCGGTTGCGCTCGCCCCAGAGGCCAGCGTCGCTGTGGTCGCCGAAGTTGCGCAGGGCGAAGCGCTGGGGGGCGCCCAGGTCGCCGGCGTCGTCGCGGCGGGTGACCTCGCCGTCCATCCAGGTGATGACCTCGGCCAGGCTCATCTCGCGGACCACGACGGGGAGCTGGAAGACCGACGCGGAGTCGTCATCGCGCACCGTCAGGGTGACCGTGTGGTTGCCGGCGGCGAGGAAGACGTGGTCGATGGCGCTCAGGTTGGCGCCGGCGTAGTCGGCCACGCCGTCGCCGTCGACGTCCCACTCGTAGCGGGTGATGGGATCGCCGGGGGCGCCGGCCTCGACGTTGGCGACGAGCCGCATGGGCAAGAGCTCGACCAGGTCCTGGGGCACGTCGATGCCGTCGATGACGGGGCTGACGTCGCGGACCTCGACCACCACGATGGCCTCGTCGAAGGAGTCCTCGTCATCCACGCGGAGGGTCATCTGGTAGATGCCGTTCTCCACGTAGGTGTGCTGCGGGCGGGTCAGGTTGGCGCCCGTGGCGTTGGCCGTGTTGTCGCCCCAGACCCAGGTGTAGAGCCGGATGGGATCGGCGACGGGGTGGCCGGGGCGGCTGTTGGAGCCGTCGGGCTGGAAGACGGCGCCCTGGTCGACGACGTAGCGGCCGTTGCCGCCGGGGTCGGCCACCGGATCGACGTCGTTGACGACGACGCGGAAGAGCTGGTCGGAGAAGGCGCCGATGGAGTCCGTCACGCGGAGGCGGGCGGTGAAGGTGCCGTTGTCCGTCGTGGGGTAGTCAGCCCGGATGCCCTCGGCGTCAAACGCGCCATCGTTGCGGAAGTCCCACTGGTAGCGCGCGATCTGGTCGACCTCGGGGCGCTCGGGGGCGGTGGACTCGGAGGCGTCGACCTGCAGGGCGGCGCCCTCGGAGACGACGTAGCCGAAGCCACCGAAGGGCGCGGCGGGGGCGTTGGGATCGCGGCTCGGGTGGCCAGCGTTGACGGGGCGCGCGACCGGGGGCCGGTTGACCGCGAAGCGGACGAACTGGTCGAGGGCGACGCCCTGGCAGTTGGCGACGTTGACGCGCAGGACGTAGTCGCCGGGCTGGTTGACGAGGGTGTTCTCGGCGTAGGCCTGCTCGGCGCCGCCGTTCAGGGCCAGGAAGGCCTGGACGCGCGAGGCGCAGCCGGCCGGGCCGACCACCTGCCAGGTGATGCGCGTCTGGGCGACCAGCTGGCCGTCCTGCACGCCGGCGACGTCCACCTGGACCGGCTGGGCCGTCAGGTAGTCGCGCTCGGCGATGCCGATGTTGCCGCAGGCGTCCTCGGCGGTGACCCGCAGCGTGCGGCCGCAGCCCTCGTCCAGGGTGTCCTCGGAGATGACCGGGGCGGGATCGAAGGCGTCGCGGACGATGATGTCCGGGTTGGGCACGGCGTTGGGGTTGTAGCAGACGCCCTCACGCAGCGCGTTGTCGATCTGGATGGCCGGGGCCGTCCGGTCGAAGACGATGCGGCCACCGGAGCCGACGGTCGTCTCCGCGCCGCGGTCGGTGCGGATGTTCACCTCGAGGAGCTGGCGCCCCTCGGGGATGTTGGCCGGGTTGATGGGGATGGTCACCCGAACGGGGTTGGCGTTCGGGGGATCCACCGCCCGCTGCCCCACGGCGACGCCCGCCACCAGCACCGTGGCGGTCATGGGCTCCCCGTCGGGGTGGCTCACGTCCAGCACGACGTCGAAGGGGTTGCGGCCGATGCAGACGTCCGGGTCATCGCCACGGGGGGAGATGATCTGGCCGGCCGGGGGCGGCACGTTGCTGATCTCGATCTCGGCGGCGTCGGGCTGCGAGCAGCGGTTGAAGCGGTCGCAGACCACCAGGCGCACGGTCTGGACCGTGTTGGGCTGCCAGCCGGCGTTGTTGTAGACGACCTGGGCGCCCTCGAGATCCGGCGGGGCGTCGTCGCGGCCGTAGCGGCCGTCGCCGTCGGTGTCCCACTTGTAGACGACGACGGAGTCGCAGGGGGCGTTGGGGTCGCTCGACCCGCGGCCATCCAGGGTGACGTTGGCGAACCCGCCGCCGCGCAGGCGGCCGGTGGCGTAGGGGCCGCCGGCCTCGGCCACGGGGGGCAGGTTCTGCAGGTCGATGACCACGTTGACCTGGGTCGTCGACTGGCGCCCGCTGGCGTCGGTGATGCGCAGCGTGGCCGTCGCGGCGATGCGGCCGTTCTGGTCGGGCAGGCCCTGGACGGGGCGCGTCACGCGGATCTCGTTGGAGTCAAAGACGCCGTCGCCGTTGAAGTCCCACTCGTAGCGGACGATGGCGAAGCCCTGGGCCTCGGGGCCATCGGTGGTGCTGCGGCTGGCGTCGAAGACGACCTGCTGGTTGCAGCCGGCGCGGTCGGGATCGGCGGTGGCCACGGCGCGGGGGCCGTTGACGACGCGCAGCAGCGTGGCGCCGTCGGTGGTCACGCCGAGGCGGTCGGTGACCCGCAGGCGGACGCTGTAGTCGCCGGCGCGGTTGATGCCGAGGGCGCCGAGCTGCTGCCAGGTGAAGGCGGCGGGGCGCTGGCCCTGGGCGTCAAACTGGCCGTCGTTGCCGACGTCCCACTGGAAGCTCACGATGCTGTCGCCGCAGGCCGCGTCGGGATCCGAGGAGCCCGCGCCGTCCACTTGCAGGGCGTCACCGATGGCGATGACGTAGGGGCCGATGACGCGGCCGTTGCCATCGCGGAAGCCGCCGGGCTGGGCGATGGGGGCGCGGTTGCCCTGGTCGACGCGCAGGTCGACGGTCGTGCGGCCCACGGCGCCGTTGGTGTCCTCGACCTCCAGGCCGATGCGGATGGGGCCGTTGAAGGAGAGCTGGTCGTAGACCCGGTCCACCTCGGCCTGATCGCCGTCGTCGAAGGCCCCGTCACCGTCAAGATCCCAGCGCCAGGCGCGGATGTCGATGGCGGGGTGGGGGTGGTTCGAGGCGCTGCCGTCGAAGTGGACCTGGCCCCCGCAGGCGGCGGGGTTGGGGTTCACGTCGGCGACGGCGACCGGGTTGCGGGCGTGGACGTGGATGACGCTGGTGTCCTGGTTGGTCAGGTTGGTGGTGTCCTCCACCTCCAGCGCGATGGGGTAGTCGCCGGGGCCGTTGATCCCGTTGGCGACGAGCTGGTTCCAGGTCACGCGGAGCGTCGGCGGCGCCGGCTCGTCGGCGGCCGGGCCGACCGTCTGGACGTCGGCGTCGAAGCCATTGGCCGCGTCGTAGGCCAGGTCCCAGCGGTAGGCCACGAGGACGTCGCCGAACTCCTCCTCATCCGGGTCGAAGGAGTCGGAGCCGTCCAGGACGACGTCCTCACCCACGAGGATGTGGTAGCCGGGCTCCGGGGGCTCGTTGGGATCCGCGTCGGCGGTGGGCACCGTGGGGGGCACATCGTAGCGGATCTGCTGGCGAATCGGGTTCGAGGGGCGGCCGGCCTGGTCGTAGACCTGCAGCCGGACGAAGACGTCCGGGATGTTGTTGGGGCCCGGGACGGGGTTGAAGACCCGGCGGAACTGCACCGAGGCCATGTTCTGGACCTCGAAGACGCCGTCATCGTCCAGGTCCCAGTCCCAGCGGGTGATGTTGGTGCCCTGGATGGGCGAGAAGCTGGCCCGGCCATCGAGGGTGGGCTCCGACACGCCGGTGCGCAGGTTGATGGGCGCCGGGTCGGGGCGCTGGTCCATGACGGCGACGGGGCGGCCGGCCTGGAGGGTGATGGTGAAGCGGACGGTGCCGGGCACGCCGAACTCGTCGACGACGCGCAGGGTGGCGTTGACGACCAGCTGGCCGTTGCGGGCGGCGCCGGGCCAGCCGACGGCGGCGGCCAGGGCGTCCCACGCGACCACGGGCTGGGCGCCCTGCTGGTCGATGGCGTCGCCGAAGGCGCCGTTGCCGTTCACATCCCACTCGTAGCGCTGGATGGAGTCGCCGCAGCCCTCATCGGGATCCGAGGAGAGGCGGCCGTCCAGGCGGAGGGGGTCACCCTCGAGGACGACGTAGTTGGCGGCGCTCACGCGGGCGACCGGGGCGTTGTTGCCCTGGTTCACGTCCACCTGCACCTGGGCGGAGCCGCGGCGGCCCTGATCGTCCACGACGGTGAGGGTGGCGTTGTAGCTGCCGAAGGCGCCGTACTGGTGGACGTAGCGGGCCTGGCCCGAGTCGGGCTGGCCGTCGCCGTCCACGTCCCAGATGTACTGGGCGATGGAGCGCTGGGGGTTGAGGTGGTAGCTGCCGGTGCCGTCGAAGGTGACGGGGGCGCCGCAGGCCGCCGGGTTCGGGTTGACGCGGGCGTCGGCGATGGGCTCGGCCGGCACGATGGTCAGCGTCGTCTCGGCCGTGACCGACTCACCGGCGCGGTCGGTGACCTGGATGCGGATGCGGTGCGCCGGGCCGACGGCCAGGCCGCGAAGCTGCGCCCAGTTCACGTTGGCGTTCGCGGCGTTGGCGTCGTTGAACCGGTTGTTGTCGGTGAGGTCCCAGCCCACGACCAGGCGGTCGCCGCAGCCCTCGTTCTGGTCGCGGACGGTGCCGCGCAGCTGCAGGTTGCTGCCGACCTCGACCACGTACGGGCCGCCGTGCGCCGCCGACGGGGGCACGTTGTCGGCCGGGTTGACCTGGATGCGGACGGTGATGACCGCCACCTGATCCAGGTTGTCGACCACCCGCAGCGTCGCCGTGTAGTTGCCGGCGGCCAGGTAGGTGTGCGTGAAGGTCGGCTCGGGGTTCGCGCCGCCGGTGCTGAAGTCGGGGTTGGCGCGGGTCTCCCACCACAGGCCGTTGCGGGCGTCCACGTCCCACTGCCAGCTCACGATGCGGGAGCTGGGGGAGGGGTGGAAGGAGTCGGAGTGGTCGAACGTGACGCGGCCGTTGTTGCCGCCAGCGCAGCCCTCGGTGACCTCGGGGGGCTGGACGTGGGCGATGGCGACCGGCCTCGGCGCGAAGATGGTCGGGGTGGCGACCAGGCCCGCCATGCCGGCGCTCATGTGGCCGGGGGAGTAGGCGCAGGTCACGGAGTGGGCGTTGCAGTACTCGTCGTACACGCGGCCGAAGACCGAGTAGCCGGAGTTCGGGTCGTTGACGTTCAGGGCCCGGTCCTGGGCGCGGACGACGTAGGTGGAGAACTGGCGGACCCAGTCGCGGCCCAGCTCCTGCGCCGTCAGCTCGGGCGCGCCGGTGCGGTAGCCCTTCTGGTGCGAGTAGATGGAGTACATGTTGCCGCAGCGGGGGGCGTTGTAGGCCGTGCGGGTGTTGCCGCAGAGGTAGTCGCCGGCCGACCAGTTGCCGTCCACCCAGCCGTGGGAGCCGCGGCGCTGGCTGCGGGTCCACTCGCGCGAGGTGTAGCTGATGTAGTTGTCGTAGGAGAGGCGCATGCGGTCGCGGGTGTGGCCCGACCAGCCGGGGAAGGCGACAGCGCCCTCACCGCGGCGGAAGGTGTGCACGCCCATCCAGCGGGCCGCCACGAAGGCGCCGCCGGTGAGCTGGAAGTTCGAGCCGCCCTCCGCGGTGCGGTAGGCCGCGCCGCCGTCGCCGCGCTGGTTGCTCACGATGCCGTTGGCGATGCGGTACTTGATGCGGTTGGGGACGTAGACCCCGAAGGCCTCGCCCGCCACGGCCGCCGACTCCAGGCCGATGTAGGCCCACTGCATCGTCGAGCCGTCGGCGTCCCAGGTGGTGTTCGAGTTGTAGTTGGGCACCGGGTTGGCGCCGCTGCAGCCGCGATCGGCGTAGCACCACGTCCCCGACATGGTGCCGCCGTCGATCTGCATGGCGCCCAGGTAGTCGGCCGCCTGCTGGATGAACCACTCCCACTTCTGGCCCTGGGCCGCCCCGGACTGCACCGGGGTGCCGCCGAGGGAGGGCAGGATGGTCGACATCCCGCCCAGGTACATGCCCATGCGGTAGACGGAGCTGGCGCCCGCGCCCAGGTAGAAGCCGCGGCGGTCGTTGGTGCCGGCGATGCGGTTGCAGTTGATCTGCGAGCCGTCGGCCGGGTTGTACGCGCAGCGCAGATCCTCGTCCTCGACGGGGATGGTGCGGGCGCCGGTGCCGTAGTTGATGGCGTCCTGGACGAGCCGGATCACGTTCTCGGCGTAGGGGTCGGTGTTCCAGCGGCGCTCGTTGGCCTCGACCCAGCCGTTGGGGAGGGCCTGGCCGAAGGCGTTGATGGTGTTGGGGGGGTAGGCGGGCAGGTGGCTGTTGATCGTGTTGATCCACGTCATCAGCGCGCCGGTCTCGCGGCAGCCGGTGTTGCCGCCGCAGGCCGAGTACCGCGCGGAGATGGTGGCGCTGTCCCGACCGGCGAAGGTGCCGAGCTGCCGATGCAGGTACCAGAGGCTCTCCTGGATCGTCATCTGCGACATCGTCGCGACCTGGTCGTCCGTCCAGCGGCGGGGGTCGGCGTTGGGCTCCCAGTCGTAGACGAAGAGGCGGAACGTCCCGAACTTGTCCTGGTTGTTGCACAGGTTGCGGACGCGGACGTTGATGTTCAGCGAGGTGTCGCCGTCGACGCGGGGCACCAGGAACGTCCGCCCGATGTCGCGCACCGTCAGGGAGTTGCCCTCCCGGCTCACACGCCTGCGCCAGTCGTCGTCGTAGTTGCCGTTGCGGTTGACGTCCCACCACACGTCGTAGTTGGCGCACTGCGCGTTGCGCACGATGGCCTTCAGCGTGATGGGCGCGTTCTCGTGCGCCGGGTGCGGCAGCTGGATGTTCCGCTGCGAGTACGGCACCACGATGACCTGGTCCACCTCGGCCTGAGCCAGCGCGAGCGCCGGCAGGCTGATGGCGGCGAACAGCACCCCGAGCATCGCCGGCTGCGAAAGCCTTGCGACCCCCCACCTGTCACTCACCTGCATCATGGAGCCCCCTTCCGTGTTTGCAGGCGGGCGAGCCGTGAGGGTCGAGAATCTCGCTCTGGAGGAGTCTCGGGCCCAGGATACAGTTCGCCCGGAAATTTGGGCTTAGTGCACCATGACGGTGCCGTTCTCGTCGAGCGTCATCGGCGGAAAAATTCGTTCCTTGTTGAAGTCGTTGCATAATACGGGGTTTTTGAAGGCATGAAGGCACTCCAGCCCGGATTCAATTCTCGCGTCTATGCCCTCGTCGAGCAGGTACCGGCGGGCCGCGTGACCACCTACGGCGACGTCGCGGGGCTCCTCGGGTCTCGCCGGGTCGCTCGCCACGTCGGGTTCGCCCTCGCAGCGCTGCCCGATCCGACGGTGCCCTGGCACCGCGTGATCAACGCCCAGGGGCGCATCAGCTTCCGGGGAGATCCGGCCCGCAGCGGCGAGCAGCGAGCCCGCCTCGAGGCCGAGGGGGTGGTCTTCGACGCCCACGAGCGGGTGGACCTGCGGCGCTACCGGTGGGACTTCCCCGGGGTGACGCTCAGCGCCGGGGCCGAGGCGCCCGAGGACGACGGGGCGGGCTGATCAGCGGCGGGCGAGGGCCTCGACGAGGCCGGGGATGGTGTAGACGCCGGCCTCCACGGCGACGTCGAGGCCGGCGGCCCGGGCCGTCGCGGCGGTCACCGGCCCGATGCAGGCGGCGCGGGTGTGCGCGCAGACGTGGGCCCACTCGGCGTCGCTGAACCGCGCGCGGAAGTGGGTGACCGTGGACGAGGCCGTCAAGGTGACGAGATCGGCCTCCCCCTGGCGGATGCGCGCCAGCGTAGCGGCGTCGGCGGGCGGCTCGACGGTGTCGTAGACGGGCAGGACCACCACGTCGGCGCCCGCGGTCCGCAGCGTCTCCGGCAGGATCTCCCGGGCCACCCGCGCCCGCGGGATGAGGACGCGACGGCCGGCCACGCCCTCGGCCAGCAGCACCTCCAGGAGCCCCTCGGCCACGTACCGCGCGGGGATGACGTCGGCCCGCAGGCCCCGCTCGGCGAGGCGCCGCGCGGTCGCCGGGCCGATGCAGGCGATCCGGGCCGACCCGAAGGCCCGCGGGTCGCGCCCGGCGGCCCAGAGCGCGTCCAGGAAGAAGTCCACGCCGTTGGCGCTGGTGAAGATCACCAGGTCGAAGCCACCGAGCTGCCCGAGGACCGCCGGATCGGGCGCCGCCGGCACGAAGTCGATGGAGGGGAGGGGCAGGATCTCCGCGCCCAGCTCGGCCAGCTGGCTCGCGAGCGGGCCCTGCTGGCCCTGGGCGCGGGTGACGACGATCTTCAAGCCGAACAAGGGCTTGCGCTCGAACCACCCCAGGCGCTCCCGCAGGCGGACGACCTCGCCGACGATGATGGTGAGGGGGGCCCCGAGCCCCGCGGTCTCGGCGGCGTCGGCGGCCTCGGCGAGGGTGCTGACCACCGTGCGCTGGTCGGGGCGGCTGGCCCACTGGACGAGGGCGACGGGCGTGGCGGCAGCCCGGCCGGCGGCCACCAGCGCGGCGGCGGCGGCCCGGAGCTGGCTGGCGCCCATGTAGATCACGGCGGTGCTCAAGCCGGCCAGGGCCGCCCAGTCCACCGGATCGTCCTCGGCGCCCGCCTGCCGGTGGCCAGCGCAGAGGCCGAGGGTGGCCCCGTAGCGCCGGTCGGTGACGGGGATGCCGGCGAACGCGGCCCCCGCGATGGCCGCCGTCACGCCGGGCACCACCTCGAAGGGCACGCCCGCCGCGGCCAGGGCCTCGGCCTCCTCGCCGCCGCGCCCGAAGACGAAGGGATCACCCCCCTTCAGGCGCACCACGACCTTGCCCGCCTGGCCCCAGGCCACCAGCCGCGCGTTGATGGCGTCCTGGGGCAGGCGCCCGGGCCGGTGGCCGGTGCCCTCGATCAGGGCGTCGGGCCGGGCGAAGGCCAGCAGCGCCGGGTTGACCAGGTAGTCGTGGAGGACGACGTCGGCGCGGCCCAGCACCTCGTGGCCGCGCAGCGTCAGCAGGCCCGGGTCCCAGGGGCCCGCGCCCACCAGGTACACCATGCCGGCGGCGCTCACGCCCGCAGGCTCGCCAGCAGCTCCCGCCCGCCGGCCGCCAGCACCGCCTCGGCCGCCTCCAGGCCCAGGGTCTCGGCGTCCGTGCCCAGCTTCACCGTCTCGACCAGGCCCCCCGTCTCCGGGTGGCCGATGGCGGCGCGCAGGCGCAAGGTGCCCCGATCGAAGGTGGCGTAGGCCCCCACCGGCACGCGGCAGTCGCCCTCGACGGCGCGCAGGAAGGCGCGCTCGGCCGTCACGCAGGCGGCGGTGTCGGCGTGGTGGAGGGGGGCCAGCAGCTCGCGCACGCGGGCGTCACCCTCGCGGCACTCCACGGCCAGCGCGCCCTGCCCCACGGCCGGCACCCACGTCTCGGGGTTGAGCGGGTACAGCTCGATGTCGTCGCGCTGCTTGAGGATCTCGAGCCGCGCCAGCCCGGCGGCGGCCAGGATCACCAGATCCATGCGGCGGTCGCCCTCGTCGTGCACCCGGCCGACCCGGGTGGGCACGTTCCCGCGGATGGAGGTGACCTCGGCCTTCGGCCAGCGGCGGCGGGCGAGGCACGTCCGGCGCAGGCTGGCGGTGCCGATGGTCTGCGCGTCGTCGGGGCTCTCCCCGGCGCGCACGACCAGGCAGTCGCGCACGTCGGCCCGCACCGGGATGGCCCCCAGCGTCAGCCCGGGCGGCAGCGCGACGGGCATGTCCTTGAGGCTGTGGACGGCGAGGTCGATGCCGCCCTCGTCCAGGGCCACCTCGAGCTCCTTCGTGAACAGCCCCTTGCCCCCGATCTCGGCCAGCGGGCGGTCGAGGATGTGGTCCCCGCGGGTGGTGAAGATGATGCGCTCCACCTCCAGGCCCGGGTGGGCGTCTCGCAGCCGCGCGGCCACGTGATCCGCCTGCCAGAGCGCGAGGGCCGAGCCGCGGGTACCGATTCGAATGCGCACAGAAACCTCCGTCAGTCGTTCTCGGCCTCGTCGAGGCCGAAGAGCACCCGGGCGGCGCGGATGACCTCCGTGTCGCCTGCGGCCGCGCTCTGCTTGAGCCCCACCATCGCCCCGTGCAGCAGCTTGCTCACGAGCCCGTCGGCCAGGCGCTCCACGGCCTTCAGCTGCGCCGGATCCAGGCCCGTCAGGCGCGAGGCGGCCCGCTCCAGCTCCGCCGCCTTCAGGGCCTCGGCCTTCTGTCGCAATGCCACGATGACCGGGGTCACCGACTGGCCCGCCAGGTCGCGCACGAAGCGGTTCGCCTCGGTCGAGACGAGGTCCTCGGCGAGCTGGGCCTCGCGCTGGCGCTGCTCCAGGTTGGTGTCGGCGATGGCCTGCAAGTCATCGACATCATAGACGAAGACGTTGTCGAGGCCGTCGACCGCCGGGTCCACGTTGCGGGGCACGGCGATGTCGATGAGGAAGATGGGCCGGTACTTCCGGGCCTTGAGGGCGCGGGCCATCATCGGCCGGTCGATGAGGTGGTGGCGCGCCCCGGTGGAGGTGATGACGATGTCCGCCTGGACGAGCAGGCGGGGCAGCTCCTCCAGCTCCCGGGGGTGCCCGTCGAGGGCGCTGGCCACCGTGACGGCGCGGTCGAAGGACCGGTTGGCCACGAGCAGGTTGGCCACCCCGGCGCCGCGGAGGTGCCGGGCGGCGAGCTCGCCCATCTTCCCGGCCCCCACGAGCAGGGCGGTGCGGCCGTCGAGCTTGCCGAAGATCTGGCGGGCCAGGTCCACGGCCACGCTGCTGATGGACACCACGTTGCGGCCGATGCCCGTCTCCGTGCGCACCCGCTTGGCGACGGCAAAGGCCCGCTCCACGGCGCGGTTCAGGTCGGGCCCGGTCAGCCCCGACGTGCGGCACAGGTCGAAGGCCGTCTTCATCTGGCCCAGGATCTGCGGCTCGCCCACCACCATGCTGTCGAGGCTGGCGGCGACGCGGAAGAGGTGGCGGATGGCGTCCTCGCCGCGGTGCAGGTAGAGGTGCGGCGCGGCCTGGCCGACGGGGCCGTGGGCCAGCACCTCGGGCAGCCGGTCCGCGACGGGATCGGCGTCCACCGTGGCGTACAGCTCGACGCGGTTGCAGGTGGACAGGACGAACGACTCCCGGCAGCCGATGGCCCGCGCGCGGTCCGCCGTCTCCGCCAGCGCGCCCTCGGGCACGGCGAACTGCTCCCGGATCTGCAGGGGGGCGGTGCGGTGGCTGAGGCCGAGCACCACGAGCGTGCTCATCGCGCCATCCCCAGGCTGTACTGCATGACGACCACCAGGGCCGTGATGAGGCCGGCCGACGTCAGGATGGCCGCGCGGCGGCCCCGCCAGCCCGCGGTGATGCGCGCCTGCAGGACGATGCCGTAGATCACCCACGAGATCACCGCGAGCACGTACGACAGGTGCACCCCGGTCTCGCCGCTCTTCACGGCCTGCGCGCTGCCGAGGAGCAGCGCCAGCGTGTAGAAGGGGAAGCCCACGAGGATGCCGCGGTAGGCCAGCCGATCGAGGACGTCGAGCGGGGGCAGCCGCCGCTGGAGCAGGCCCTTCTGCTTCTGCTTCAGGGACCGCGACTGGCCCAGGTACAGCAGCGACGCGCCGGTGGCGAAGGCGAAGGCCGTGATGCCCACGAACGCCAGCCCGATGTGGATGCGCAGCAGCCAGCTGCGGACGGTCTCGGACACCTCGGCGGGCTGCACCACGAAGACGGCCAGCAGGGCCAGCATGGTGGCCAGGGCGGTGACGAAGCTGCCGAGGGCGGCCAGGGGGTAGCGCCGCAGGAGCATCAGGTACAGGGCGCAGAGGCTCCAGCCCGAGATGCACAGCCAGAAGCGCACGCCGCCCTCGGCGCCGACCTGGGCCGCGAAGACGGCGAGGACCCCGGCCCAGAAGAGCAGCGTGACGGTGAGCAGCGCGCGCGCCACGCGGGCGAGGCGATCCCCCTGGCTGAAGAGGTCGGCGAGGTAGGTGGCGGTGGTGGCGCCATAGGCGCCGGCGCCGATGGCGAACAGCAGCTCCACGTCAGTCCTCCACGCCGGGCGGGGCCACCGCCGCGATCCAGCCCTCGATCACCGCCGGCGGCGGCGAGGCGCCCGACTGTAGCACACCGGCCAGCGGCCCACAGGCCAGCGTGCGCAGGCGCTCGTCGCGGTCGGTCGCGCCCGCGAGCCGCCGCCTCGCCTCGGTCATCACCTCGGCAAACACCTGGAACGACTCGGGAATCTCCAGCAGGGGGCGCAGGGCGGCGGTGGCGGCGGGCGCGCCGGTGCTGAGCGACACGACCACCGGGCCGCGCCGGACGACGGCGGGGAAGCGGACGTCGGAGTCGTCGGCGGCGTCGGCGCGGGCCAGGAGCGCCCCCCGCGACCGGGCGGCCGCGGCCACGGCGTCGTTCACCGCGGGCGGCGCGCAGGCCGCGACGAGCCACATCCCGTCACAGTGCTGGGCAGCGAAGGGGGCGGCGATGGCCTCGTCGGCCTCGGCGTCCGCGGCGAGGTCGGGCGCGACCCAGCGCAGGCGGGCGCCCGCGGCGCGCAGGGCCGCCGCCCGGCGTCGGCCGACGGGGCCGGCGCCGACCACCAGGGCGCGGCGGCCGGTGAGCCGGAGGTGGAGCGGGAGCCACACGTAGATGGACCTCGGGCGGGGGGGCTCCTACGCGAGGACGCCGTCCACCAGGGACTTGAGGCGCTGCCGGGGGTTCGGGGGCAGGCCGGCGAGCTGGGCGACCACCTGGCCGTGGTTGAACATGAAGATCGCCGGGATGCCCCGGATGCCCAGGCTGGCCGCCAGGCGCTGGTTCTTGTCGGTGTTGACCTTGGCCACCTTCACGCGGCCCTGGTACTCGGTGGCCAGCGCCTCGATGTGGGGGCCGATGGCGCGGCAGGGCCCGCACCAGGGGGCCCAGAAGTCCACCAGGACGGGGACGTCGCTCTTCACGACGACCGACTCCCAGTCGCCCTCGTTCACCTCAATGTAGTCCGCCATGCCTTGCCTCTCGGTGTGCGATGAACCCGGCCGCGGGGGCCAGGCGATTGTAGATGCCTCAGAAGGCGGTGCGTCGCAGGTTGACGTTGAGCAGGAGGCCCATCGCCGCCATGACCGTGAGCACCGATGTGCCGCCGTAGCTGAGCAGCGGGAGCGTCACCCCGGTCACCGGCAGCACATTGAGCACCATGCCCATGTTCATCACGACGTGCCAGAAGATCAGGGCCGCGACCCCCACCGCAACATGCCCGCCGAACTTGTCCCGGGCGCGCACGGCGCTGCGCAGCGCCACGAGCACGATGCCCAGGTAGATGAGCAGGACGAGGGCGCCCCCCACGAACCCGTGCTCCTCCGCCAGGTTGGCGAACACGAAGTCGGTGTGGTTCTCGGGCAGGAAGCCGCCGGCCACCTGGGTGCCCTCGCCATGCCCCTTGCCGAGCAGGCCGCCGGAGCCGACGGCCACGCGGGCCTGGCGGGCGTGCCACCCGGCGCCCAGGACGTCCGCCTCCGAGTCCACCAGCGTCAGGATGCGGTCCTTCTGGTAGTCGCGCAGGACGAAGCGCCAGGCGATGGGTGCGAGGACGATGGCCGAGACCACCACGATCAGCATCGTGCGCTTCTCGAAGCGCTCGAAGGCCAGCATCGACCCGGCGATGAACAGCAGCATCAGGGTGTGGCCCAGGTCGGGCTCCTGCAGGATGAGGAGCATGGGCGCCCCGAGCATGGCGGCCACCGGGAGCAGGTCCTTGAAGCCATACCCGCCGGGTCTGGCCTCCTTCTGAAACCAGCTCGCCAGGCTCAGGATGATGGCCAGCTTGGCCAGCTCCGACGGCTGGAAGCCCACGAAGCCCAGGTCGATCCAGCGGCGGGAGCCGTTGATCTCGCGGCCGAAGATCAGCACGAGCACCAGGGCGATGATGACGCCGCCGTAGAGGACCGGGGCGTAGCGCTGCAGGTCGCGGTAGTTGACGAACGCCACGCCGGCCATGACCCCCAGGCCCATCAGCATCCAGTAGAGCTGGCTGAGGTAGACCTCGGAGCCCGTCGCCCGGGACGTCGAGTGCAGGTTGAGGACGCTGATGGCGCTGAGGAGGACCACGAGGCCCACCAGCGCCCAGTCGATGCGACCGGCGTTGGCGACCAGGCCCTTCATGGGCGGCGGGGGGCTCGCACGCTCCGATCGCGCCCGCCGAGCAGCCGATCCCGATCCACGGCGGCCGTGGTCTGGAAGATGGGCTCGATGCGCTGGTGGTAGGCCTCGAGGATCTGGCGCGCGACGGGGGCGGCGTCCTTGCCGCCGCTGCCGCCGTGCTCCAGGAAGACCACCACCACCACCCGCGGCGACTCGTAGGGGGCGAACGACGCGAACCAGGCGTGGTCGCGGTCGCGGAAGCGCTTGACCGACTGCCGCATGGACCCGCGCTGGATGCGGCGCACCTGGGCGGTGCCCGTCTTGCCGGCGACGGTGCCGTAGGGGAGGGCGGCCAGGTGGCCGGTGGCGCGCTTCTCGTCGTTCACGGCGCGCTCCAGGGCCTTGTTGACCATGGCGAGGTGGTCGGGATCCACCCCCAGCTTGCGGTGCACGGCGGGCTCGAAGCGCGACACGACCTGCCCGTCGGGCCGGCGAATGGACTCGACGATGCGCGGCGTCCACACGGTGCCGCCGTTGCTCAGGGCGCCGTAGGCGAGGGCCATCTGGATGGGGCTGGTGCGCACGTCGCCCTGGCCGATGGCCGTGGAGAGGGCGAGGCCCGCCTGGTAGCCGCCATGGCTCTCGTGGTGGGCGCGGGTCGGCACGGTGCCCGCGGCCTCGCCGTTGATGCCCAGACCGGTGCGCTCGCCGAAGCCGAAGCGCTCGCCGTACACCGCCAGGGTGTCGATGCCCATCCGCTCGCCGAGCTTGTAGAAGTAGACGTCGGCCGACGCCGCCATCGCCTCGAAAAGATTGACCTTTCCGTGGCCGCTGCGCTTGTGGCAGTGGAAGACGTGGTTGCCGTACTCGTAGCGGCCGGGGCTGTCGATCTCCTCGTCCGCGTCGAGGACACCCTCCTCCAGGCCGGCCATGGCGGTGACCACCTTGTAGACCGACCCCGGGAAGTAGGCGTGGACCGACTTGTCCAGCATGGGGTTGAACGGGTTCTCCTGGATCTGCTGCCAGGCGTCGGAGGACAGGCCCCCCGACCACGCGTTCGGGTCGAAGCCCGGCTTCGAGACGAGGCCCAGGACGGTGCCGTCGTTGGGATCGAGCACGACGGCGGCCCCCGACTCGTGGCGGGCCAGGGCCTCCACCAGCAGGCGCTGCACCTCGATGTCGATGGTCAGCCAGACGTCATGCCCGCGCTCCGGCGGGATGACGCGGTTCTCCGACTCCATGGCGTGGCGGGCCCAGCCGCCATCCTGCCGGGCCCCCCGCACGTCCACGACGTAGCGCTCCAGCCCGTTGTGGCCGGCGAGGATCTGCTCGAAGCGCTTCTCGATGCCGAAGCGCCCGACCATGGAGTCCTTGGTGTAGCGGCGCTCGGCGTCCTGCAGCTCCTCGGCCCGGGGCCGGCCCAGGTAGCCCAGCAGGTGGGCCCCCAGCTCGCCGTACGGGTACTCGCGGCGGAACTCCACCTGCACGGACAGGCCGTCCGCCCGGGCGCGCAGCGCCTCGACCCGCGACACGAGGCCCCGATCGATGTCGCGCTCCACCCGGATGGGCTGGTAGCGCCACATGCCGCGGGGCTCCTCGATGCGCTCGCGCAGCCGGATGGCCTCCAGCTCGTCCAGCTCCAGCACCTCGCGCACCCCGGCCACGAGGGCGTCGAGGTCGCGGACCTGGGCCGGCGTCACGTAGAGATCGAAGGAGGGGCGGTTGACCGCGAGGACGCGGCCATGGCGGTCGTAGATGGTGCCGCGGTCCGCGGGCAGGACGACCTCGCGCACGAAGTTGCGCTCGGAGGCGGCCTTGAGGGTGTCCCCTTCGACGAGCTGCAGGTGGCCCAGCCGCAGGAGGAGGCCGGCGAAGACCAGCACCACCGCGAGCATCAGGCGCCGCGCGCGTTGCTGGTAGCCCCAGGCCGCACCGTCCAGGTAGACGTCCGCCATGAACCTCGTGGCCGGTCACCCGGCCGGTCGTTGCCCCCTCGTCCAGGGGCGAGGGGAGGGCCCCGGCGGCAGGGCCGGCGGGGCAAAACGGCTCGGACGCTAGCAGAAGCAGGCCGCGCCGCCAATGGGAATCGAGCCGCGGCCTAGCCCAGCCCCACCTCCCGGCGCTTCGAGGCGAAGGCGTCGAGGCGGTCCAGGATGGGGTAGGCGATGGGCATCACCAGCATCAAGAGCACCGTCCGCGGCAGCACCAGGGAGCCGACCCGGGCGCCGATGGCCGTCTCGCCGAGGAAGATCCGGCAGATGGCCACCAGCAGGAACAGGCTGACCAGGCTGCCGGCGCCGCCGAGCAGCAGGCGGCCCGGCAGGCTGCGGAAGCGGACGCGCTCGGCCAGCAGGCCGGCCAGCAGCACGAGGAGCGTCGCCTGCAGGACGTGGATGCCGGCGGGGCTGCCCACGAAGCCATCCGTCATCAGCCCGATGACGGCCGCCGCGAGGAAGGCGCTGATGGCCCACCCGCGCGACACGGCCAGCCACAGGACGATGACGACGGCGAAGTCGGGGGCCCAGCGGGTGAGGGCGAAGGCCTCGCGGACGAAGAGCTCGCCGCACAGGGCCAGGAGGCCCAGCACGATGGGGAGGATGACGCTCACTTCTTCTTGCGCTCTTCCGTCTCGTAGCGCGAGCCGTCGGCGTTGAGGCCCGACGGGCCCAGCACCACGAAGACCTCCTCCAGCGTCCCGGGATCCATGAGGGGGCGGATGGTCGTCTTCTTGAAGGGCCCGCTCTCCGGCTCGCCCACCTCGACCACCTCGCCCACCACCAGGCCGCGGGGGTAGCGGCCGTCGTCGCCGGTGGTCAGCACCCGCTCGCCGCGGATGGGGGAGACGGACTGGGGCAGATAGCGCAAGTGCGCGGCATAGCGGTCGTTTTCACCGCTGCCGACGGCGATGGCGCGGGCCCGGCTCTGCTCGAGCACCACGTCCACGGCCGAGCGGGGATCGGTGATGAGCAGCACCTCGGCCCGGCTGCCCGCCAGGCTGCGGATCTGGCCCACCACGCCCTCGGGGGCGACGACGGCCATGCCCTGCTCGACGGGGCCGTCGCCCACGTCGATGGTCAGGCGCAGCACGCGGAAGACCTCGGAGCTGGAGCGGGCGACGACGCGGGCGGCGCGCAGGCGCAGGTCCTTGCGGCGATCGCCCAGGTCGAGCAGGTGGCGCAGGCGGGCGTTCTCCTGGGCCAGGTCGGCCGTCCGGGCGGCCTCGCCCCGGAGGGTGCGCACCTCGTCCTGGAGCTGGCGGTTCTCTTCGCGCACGCCCGTGAGGGCTACGTAGTCGAGGAAGAAGGCGCGGACGGACTGGCCGCCGCGGGTCACGGCGGCGTGCAGGGGGGCCACGGCCCAGCCCACGGCGGTGGTCACGCGGGCGCCGCGGTCGAAGCGGACGAGGAGGCTGCCCACCACCAGGAGGCCCAGGCCCACCAGCACGCCGCGCCGAGAGCGCTGGCGTCCGGCGGTGCCGACCGACGAGCCGCGCGGGGTCATGGGGAGAGGGGACTCAGGCGTCTACCGCGACGCTCTTGAGGAGGTCGAGCTCGTCGAGGGCCTTGCCGCAGCCCAGGACCACCGCCGACAGCGGGTCATCGGCGATCATCACCGGCAGGCCCGTCTCCTCGCGCAGGAGGACGTCCAGATCCTTGAGGAGGGCGCCCCCGCCGGCGAGCACGATGCCCTTGTCGACGATGTCGGCCGACAACTCAGGCGGCGTGCGCTCGAGGGCCACGCGCACCGCGTCCACGATGGCGGCGATGGGCTCCTGCAGGGCCTCGCGCACCTCGTCGGAGGTGATCGTGAGCGTCTTGGGCAGGCCGGCCACCATGTCGCGCCCCTTGACCTCCATGGTCTGGGTGCGCCCGGTGTCCCAGGCGTTGCCGATGTGGCACTTGATCTTCTCGGCCGTCGGCTCGCCCACCAGCAGGTTGTAGCGCCGCTTGAGGTGCTGGACGATGGCCTCGTCCATGCGGTCGCCGCCCACGCGCACGGACTTCGAGTACACGATGCCCGACAGCGAGATGACGGCCACCTCGGTGGTGCCGCCGCCGATGTCGACGATCATGTTGCCGCTGGGCTCGGTGATGGGCAGGCCCGCGCCGATGGCGGCGGCGATGGGCTCCTCGATGAGGTAGACCTCACGGGCGCCGGCGATCTGGGCCGACTCGCGCACCGCGCGCTTCTCCACCTCGGTGATGCCGAAGGGCACGCCGATGATGACCCGCGGCTTGACCAGCGTGGTGCGCTGGTGGGCCCGGGTGATGAAGTGGCGGATCATGGCCTCGGTGACGTCGAAGTCGGCGATGACGCCGTCCTTCATGGGCCGGATGGCGACGATGGAGCCGGGGGTGCGCCCCAGCATCTCCTTCGCCTCGCGGCCGACGGCGAGCACGCGGCGCACGCCGCGAGGGTCCTTCTTCACCGCGACCACCGAGGGTTCGCAGGAGACGATGCCCTTACCGCGCGCGTAGATCAGCGTGTTGGCCGTGCCGAGATCGATGGCGAGGTCGTTGCTGAACATCCCGTAGAGGTAGTCGAACAACATTCCTCGTCCTTCGGGGGGGCCGTTGAAACCGCGACGATATAGCAGAGGGTCTGGGGGAGAACAAGCGGCATCGGGGTGTCCGCCGATCCCGTGGGCTTTCGAGTTGACCCCCCGGCAGGCGTACCATAGGATTCCGCGGCCCGAGAGCCGGGCGGGGCGCGACCGTCGACGCCCCGGCGGTACGGGTCAGGCCGTCCTGGAATGCACGCATGCTCACGAAACTCCGAGAGAAATCGCAGGGATTCCTGATCCTCGTCCTCTTCGGGATGTTGATCTTCGTCTTCATCTTCTTCTTCGGCCCCCAGGCCGAGGGCTTCCGGCCCGGCGGCTCTCAGGGGCCGGCGACCGGGGAAGCGGCGAAGGTTCGCGGCCAGGAGATCTCGATGCGAGAGGTGGACATGGTCGTCCGCCGCTCGCTGGACTCCTCCGACCTGGAAGAGGGCGAGCTGGGCAAGATGCGCCGTGAGGGCGCCCTCCAGCTCGTCGACCAGGTCCTCCTGGAGCAGCGCGCTCGCCAGATGGGGCTGGCCGTGGGGCCGGACGAGGTCTCGAAGTTCATCACGAGCGACGAGAACCCCGACTTCCCCTACTTCCTGGATCACCAGAAGAAGTTCGACTACGCCCGCTACGAGGCCCAGGTGGGCCAGTGGCTCGGCGTGAGCCCCGATCAGTATCGCCGCGCCAAGGAGCGCGAGCTGCTGGTCGAGCGGTACCTCGACTTCCTGCAGAGCCAGATCAAGGTGTCCGAGGCCGAGGTCCGCGCGGCCTTCGACCGGGCGCAGCGCAGCTGGAACATCGAGTACGTCGAGGTGGCGGCCGACGCCTTCCCCGCCGGCGCGGCGCCCACCGCCGAAGAGGGCGCGGCCTGGGCCGCCGCCCACGCCGCCGAGGTCCAGGCCTGGTACGACAGCCACAAGAAGGACTACGACCGCGAGAAGGAGATCCGGGTCCGCCGCATCCTGGTGCGGGTCGCCCGGGACGCCGACGACGCCGCCAAGGCGGCCGCCCGCCAGAAGATCGACGGCCTGCTGGCCAAGGCGAAGGCCGAGGGCGCCGACTTCGGCGAGATCGCCAAGGCCGAGTCCGAGGGCTACTACAAGACCTACGGCGGCGACATGGGCTGGCAGAGCCCGCAGAACACGTCGGGCCCCGACTACGCCCTGTACGCGGGCCTCGAGGCGGGCCAGATCTCCGACGTGCGCGAGTCGCCCATCGGCCTGTGGTTCGTGAAGGCCGAGGAGGTCAAGCCGGCGGTCAAGAAGACGCTGGACGAGGTCCGCGGCGAGATCGGCCTGGTCCTGGCGAAGCAGGCCGTGCAGAAGACGGCCGCCAAGGTCGCGGCCGAGGCCATCCTGGCCCAGGTGAAGGGCGGCACCGCCCTGGCCGACGCCGCGCTGGCCCAGCTGCCGGGCAAGGCGCCCGTGGCCCAGGACGGGGCCGAGCCCGGGGCCGAGGACGGCGCCGAGCCTGGCGAGAAGAGCCCGGAGCCCGAGTCGCCGGTGAAGGCCACGGGGCCGTTCACCGCCAACCGCCCGGCCTACGACGTCATCCCCGGCATCGGCAAGGCCCCGAGCCTGGCGAAGCGCCTCGACGCCCTGACCGCCGAGGCCCCGCTGGTTGACGAGGTCCTCGAGGTGGACGAGCGCTTCATCGTCGCTCGCCTCCGCGAGCGCAAGGAGCCCACGGACGCCGAGTTCGCCACCGAGCGCGAGCGGTTCAGCAACCAGCTCAAGGGGGCCCGCGCCGCCCAGCTCTTCGGCAACTGGCGCGCCATCGTGTTCGGCCCCGTCGCCCAGCGCGAGGTCTTCCGCAAGTTCGCGGGCGGGGCCCTGCTCTCGGGCCTCCCCAAGGTGGACGGCAGCGCCATCGCCCTCAACGACGAGCAGCTCCCGCCCCCGGCCGCCCCCGTCACGGCGGTCCCCTGACGGCGTCGGCCGCCCGCCCGGCCGCCGCATCGCCACGATTGCCCGTGCCCGGACGTTGCCGTAGCATCGAGGCCGGTTCGACGTCGGGCTGGCCTCGCTGGGAGAGTTCGGGTGACTGAGTCCCCTGTCGCCACGCAAGCTGGAGGAGGCCCGATCGGGCCCTGCCCGGCCTGCGGCGGGCTGATGCGCCTCCGGGTCTGCGTCCAGTGTGGCTTCGACGCCGCGCCGGTAGAGGCGGGGGATGGCACCCCATGGCCCGTGCTGGGCTCCCACGTCGAGGGCCGCCGGCCCATCCTGCTGGAGCAGACGCTCCCGGCCGATGAGGGCGCCCGGCGCTTCCTCGGCCGCGACGACGAGGGCGCTCGCTACGAGATCTTCGCGGTGGTGGGCACCGATCCCCAGGGCGCCCTCGCCGCGCGCCGCCGCGCCCACGAGGCGCTCCCGCTCGCGAGCTTCCCCCCCGACCGCACCGTCAACGCGGGCGCCTTGCGCTTCACGGTCACGCACCTGCCCGAGGGGTCGGAGCGCGTCCCCGAGATCATCGCCCGCCTGGCCGAGCTCGACGCCGCGGATCCGGTCGAGATCATCAAGCGGTTCGGGGTGCCGGTGGTCCGGCTCTTCGCCGAGCTGCACGACCGCGGGGTGTTCCTCAGCCAGCAGGATCCCGACGAGCTGGTCGTCTCGGGGGATCGCTGCCGGTTCCTGCGGCCGCCCGAGCCCCACCCCGTCGCCGATGGCCCGGTGGCGCCCGGCCTGCGGCGCGTGCCCTTCGGCTTCGGCGCCCCCGAGCTGCATGGGCTCTGCGGGGGGCGCATCGATCCGCGGGCCGACGTCTTCTTCGCCGGCGCGGTCCTCTACTACCTGCTGGCCCGCATCCCGCCCCTCGAAGAGGCGGGGGACGCCATGGATCGCCTGCCGTCGCCTACGGTCTACCGCGACGATCTGCCCCCCGGCGTGGTGGCGGTCGTGCGCCGGGCCACGTCGCCGGTGCCGGCGCGGCGCTACCCCGACTGCCGGGCCCTGCGCACCGCCCTCGACATCGCCCTCGCCAGCGAAGACGCCCGCCGCCAGGCCGCCCGCCGGCGCCTGGGCCTGAAGCTGGGCCATGAGCTGCACATCGGGGTGCTGAAGGGCCAGTACGCCCCCCAGAACCAGGACGATCTCTTCGTCGCCTACGACGCCCGCAACGGGGTCGGGCTCTTCCTGGTGAGCGACGGGGTGAGCATCTCGGAGCATGGCTCGGGCGACATCGCCAGCGAGTGCGTCCGCATCGAGGCGCACCGGCTCTGGCAGGACCTCCCCCGGGAGGAGGCCGGTGACGGCGCGCCGCGCCCCACGCTGCCGGCCGAGCGCGACGCCCGGCGCGGGCTGCTGCAGGCGACCCTCGATCGCGCCAACGCGCGCATCGGCGAGCTCATCCACCGCGACATGCCCCGGTTCCCCGGGCCCCCCGAGGGCATCATGGCCGCGACGGCCGTGGCGGCGCTGCTCGACGGCAACCGGGTGACGCTCTGCTCCATCGGCGACAGCCGCATCTACCTCATCCGCGACGGGCACATCACCTCGCTGCTGCCCTACCACGACCTGTGCACCCAGCTCATCCGCATGCGGCGGGCGACGCCCCGGGTGGCCCGGGCCGCACCGGCCGCGGCGGCGCTCATCCGGTGCGTGGGCGAGTTCGAGAAGGACGGCGACGATCGCCTGGTGCCCGTGCCGCTGCAGCCCGAGTTCCGGGAGCTGACGCTGCTGCCCGGCGACAGCCTGGTGCTCTGCAGCGACGGCATCCCCGACTACGCCGGCTTCGACGACGAGCACGCCGAGGCGCGCATCTGCCAGACGGTCGAGACGGCGCCGGGCGCGCCCTGGGCCGCCTTCGAGCTCATGGTGCTCGCCAACCGCGGCGGCGGCGGCGACAACATCTCGTGCATCGTCCTGCGCTTCGAGGAGCAGGAGGGGGAGTCGTGAAGCGGCCGCTCGGCTTGACGTGCGTGGCCTCGCCGCCCCTGGCCCAGGCGGGCACCGGCGCCGGGGTCGTGCACGGCCTCGTCAGCCTGACGACCGGCACCCCCGGGCCCCCGCTCGGCCTCGAGCTGAAGGTGGCGCGGGTCTGCCCCAACGACCGCGGCCTGCCCGTGCTCGGCGACGCCTTCCGCGCCCTGGCCGACGCCACCGGCGCCCGTGACTCCGTCATCTTCGCGGGCCGGCACTCCACCGGCGTCGCGCGCGCCGGGCCGGAGCCCGTGCACGCCCTGCGCTCCCCGTGGCCCGACCTCATCGGCGCGTTCAGCGGGGTGGCCTCGCTGCTGGGGGGCCAGGACGAGGGCCGCGTCGCCTGGCTGATGCTCGTCGTCGAGACGGCGGTGACGGATGTGTCGCCGGCCACCATCCAGGCGCTGCAGGGCCTCGTGGACCTCGGCGCCGGCGTCGACATCATCTGCACCCACCCGGCCGCCGACATGGGCCTGCTGTCCCGGCTGGCCCAGCGCACCGGGGGCGAGCTGCTCCAGGCGTCGGCGGCCGAGATCGTCGATCGCCTGCTGCGGCGGGTGGCCCTGCTGCGCGATCAGCGCGTCCGGGCCGCCCGGCTCGAGGTGCGCAGCCCCCGGGGCGTCCGCATCCAGCGGGTGTTCCGGGTCGAGCCGAGCCCGGCCTTCGTCGGCCTGTTGCCCAGCAGCGTCGACGCCCCGCTGGTGCTGCCGGTGGGGCCCGTCGCGGCCGACGCGCCGCCTGCCTGGCTCATCTCCGCCATGACGCCCGGGCGCGGTCCGGGCCGCTTCCGGCTGTTCGACGTGAGCCTGCGCTACGAGCAGGGCGGCGAGCAGCTCGGCGCCGACGCCTTCGCCGGCCAGACGCTCGTGGCCGAACCCCCGAAGATGCTGCCCGTCGAGGGGGCGGTGAACGCCGCCCTGGCGCGCGTCGACACGGCCGCCTGGATCGAGGAGATCGCCCGGGCCTACGCCAGCCACGACGCCCGCCGCGTGGCTGGCTTGCTCGATCGCCTCGTCCGGCACGCCGTGACGCTGGACGACCGGCCGCTCGTGTCCCGCGCCTTCGACCTGCGCCTGTCCTTCCTGCGGACGGGCCACCTGGAGGCCACCGACCTCAACGCCCTGCGGCGCCACGGGGCGGCGGCCGCCCGCGCGGCCGGCTGAGCCGTCCGCCCGGATTTCCTCAAGATTTCAGCAGGTTGGGTTGACGGGCCCGGCACGGCCGGGCGCCCCGTCAGAGATCGACGTCGATGGGCAGCGACGGCTGGGAGCGCAGGCGCTCGGGGCCCCACGCCACGAGGGAGAAGGTGTAGCTGCCGGTCTCCAGCGTGAGCTGCAGCTCGGTGGCCTCCGTCTCCCAGACCAGGCTGCGGGCGCCGGCGGTGCCGTCCTGGTCGCTGTCGGGCCAGCGCATGGCGTGCACCGCGTACTTGTCGGCGCCGTCGACCGCGTCCCAGGACAGGCGCACCGTCTTCTCGCCGACCACCTCGAGCCGCAGCTCGGGGCGGGGGAGGAAGCCCGTCTCTCGGCCGCAGGCCAGGCACTCCACCGGCCGCGCGTGGGGCTCGCCGATGGGCTCGGCCAGCTCCTCCTCCAGCAGGCAGAGCATGGCGCAGCGCTGGTCGACGCAGGCGCAGTCGGCGAAGCGGGCGTGCTCCCGCTTGCGGCGGGCGATCTCGTTGGCCTCTTCGGACGAGGCGCGCTCGGCGGCCGAGAAGCGGTCCACGGCGTCGCCGAACGTGGGGACGGCGCGGCGGATCGGCGCGTAGATGGCCTGCTGGGCCTGATCGACGGCGGGGCCCTGGGGGTCCTGGGCCTCGTCGGCGCAGCCCCCGAGGCCCAGGCCGATGACACCCAGCAGGCACAGCAGTGCGTGTCGGTGCATCACCAGTCCTCCTCCCCATCCTCCGAGACTTCTTCGGGCTCGGTCACGGTCGCGCCGGTGTACACGGCGTAGATGCGGGCGTCGTCGCGCCCCTCGGCCTGGGCCTCGAGCTCCTGGTAGCGCTTGCGCACGAAGGCGAAGAGCTCGTCGCGGAAGGCGGCCATGTCTTCGGGGGTGGCCCGGAACGAGAAGGTGCGGGCCGCCGCCGTCTCGGGCTCGTCGCTCAGGAAGCGCCGCCGCACCGTCTCCGACACGGCCTCCAGGTGCTCGTAGAGGGCGTCGACGCGCGCCTCCCAGTCCACCTCGCTGCAGAGATCCTGGTGGCTGGCGGTGACCTGGTAGCGGGGCTTCGCCGGTGGCCGCGACGCGACCACCTCGATGCGCCCCTCGCGCAGCAGGGCCCGCACGGCCAGCCGGGTGCTGTCGAACTCGTTGCAGTGGGGCAGCCGCTCCGCCAGCTCGTCCATCGTCATGGGCCGCTGGCGCAGCAGGTCCTCCACCCGCCGCATCAGGTTCGTCTCCGTCTCCGCGAAGAAGCCGCCCTTGTTGAAGCGCGCCGAGAGCGCCTTCACCGTGCGGGTGGACTTCCCGAAGATCAGCGAGATGAGGTTGATGGTGGAGTGCTTGCGCTTCGCCTCGCGCCAGAGCGCGAGCGTCATCATGTCCTTGACGGTGTCGAGGGGGTAGTTGAAGTCCACCGCCATCTTCACTGCAGGATAGAAAGACGCGAACAGAATCCGCAGGACGTACTCCGGGTACGGGATGCCCTGCGGGGCGGTCGGCTTGCCGGATGGCGCGTTGGCGGCCATGAAGCCTCGCGGTCGACTGCAACCCCGGGAGAGTACCGGGCCCGGGGCGGTGGCCGCAAGTGCCCGAGATACGTGCTGGATTCCGCCCCCCTCCAGCCCCCCTGCAGAGGATCTTCGCCTCCCGCCGCGGGCCGCGCTATGCTGGCCCCTCGCGCCCTGCCGGAGGTGGCCCATGGCCCGCCCCGATCCGTTCAGCATCCCTCGCCGCCCCATGGCCCGTGGCCCGGCGGTCTTCGACGTCAGCCACCGGGGCACCGCCGCGCCCGGGGCCTCGCTCTTCGCGGGCGAGCGCCTCGATCCGTCGGCCCTGCACGGCCTGCTCGACGCCGCCGAGGTGATGATCGAGGGCGCGACCTACGGGGATCGCTTCCAGGGCACCGCCTTCTTCACCCTCGAGCTGGCCGCCGTGCCCGAGGCCGCCGACGCGGCCCCGCGCCTCGCCGCCGCCCTGCGCCGCGATCCGCGCGCCCGTCAGGCCATCGAGGACCACTGCCGCCGCGCCCTCGCCCGCCTCCTGAAGGCCGAGATGCCGGCCGCGCTCGAGGCCTTCCCCCTGGCCCGGGCCGAGGGCACGACCGTGCGGGTGGACGTCGAGCTGGACGCGCCCGTGGTCGGCGTGCGGAGCGTGGCTGGCCGATGAACCCCCCGCCGGCGCCCGGCGGTCCCGAGGTCCTGTACTCCCAGAGGCAGGTCGCCCGGTTGACCGGCATCCGGCCCGAGAAGCTCCGACGCTGGGACAAGAGCGGCCTCTTGCCCACCCGCCCCCGGGCGGATGGCACGCGGGGCTACGCCTTCCCGGACGTCATCGCCGCCCGCGCGGCGGCCAGCCTGCTGGATCAGGGGCACACCACCCGCGAGGTCCGCGAGGCCGTCGAGGCCGTGCGCGCCTGGCGCGCCGAGGCCGGCCACCCCCTCGCGGCCCTGCGCATCTACAGCGACGGCGGCCGCATGGTGGTGCGGGTCGATGACGCCCTGCTGGAGCCCCGCTCCGGCCAGCTCATCCTCGACCTGTCCCTCGAGAGCCTGACCCGCGAGGTCCAGGGCCAGATCCTCGCCGTCGATCCGGGGCAGGCCGACGCCCAGGTGACGGCCGAGGAGTGGGTGCAGCGGGGCATCGAGGCCGAGCTGCAGGGCCTCGACGCCGCCGTGGCCGAGCGCCGCTACCAGCGCGCCCTGGAGAAGGATCCCCGGCACCCGGGGGCCCGCGTGAACCTGGGCAACCTGCTCTACACCCAGGGCCGGCTGGACGAGGCCGCCGCCCACTACCGGGCCGCCATCGAGCGGGCCCCCGACTACGCGGACGCCTGGTACAACCTGGCCAACACCATGGACGATCTGGGCCGCCCCGACGCCGCCGTCAGCGCGTACGAGGAGGCCCTGCGCCTCGAGCCCGACTACGCCGACGCCCACTTCAACCTGGCGCTCCTCTGGGAGAAGCAGGGGCAGCGCGGCCGCGCCCGGACGTGCTGGTCCACCTTCCTGCGCCTGGCGCCGGACGGCGCGTCGGCGGCCATCGCCCGCAGCTTCCTGCTGGAGAGCAAGGACCTGTGAGCGCCACCCACCGGGTGGAGCAGCCGGTGGCCTGGGGCGACTGCGACGCCGCCGGCGTGGTCTTTTATCCCAATTATTTCCGTTGGTTCGACGCGGCGACCCACGCCCTGCTGGTGAGCCTCGGCCGGCCCCACCGCGACCTGACGGCGCGCTACGACGCCATCGGCCTGATGCTGGTGGACGCCCAGTGCAGCTTCACGGCCCCCGCCACCTTCGAGGACGTGCTGACCATCGAGTCCACGGCCTCGGCGCTGGGGGCGCGGCGCGTGGTGGTCGAGCACCGCATCACCCGGGGCGACACGCTCATCTGCACCGGGCGCGAGGTCCGCGTCTTCGCCCGGCAGACGCCCGAGGGGGTGCGCGCCGCGCCGCTGCCGGCCGACCTCGCCGCCCTCCTCGGCGGCCCCGCCATCACGGCACCAGCCACCGACCCCTGAAGCCGGCCTCGCCGGGCTCGAAGCGGATGCGCTGGTGCTCCGCCGCCGGGCCGACCTGCATCCAGTCCATCCGCTGGATGGCGCAGCGCACCACCGCGAAGTTGGCCCGGGCGGCGGCCTGCACCGTTTCGCGGGCGTGGGCCTGGGCCAGCTCGTCGACGGCGTGGCCGGGCGGCGCCACCGAGGCGTACTCCCGCCACGCCTGCGGGGGCAGGGCCGCCCAGGCCGCCTCGGCCAGCGCGTCGTCGCGGTGCACCGTGGCGGTGGTGGCCAGCCGGAGCTGCTCCTTGACCCGCGGCTCCCAGAAGACCCACTCCGCCCGCGGATCGGCCGAGAGCTGGGCCACCTTCGCGGAGCGGGCGTCGGTGTGGAAGTCGACGGTCGCCGCGACGGGGTCGACGGCCCGCAGCACCAGGATGCGCGCGGACGGGCCGGCCGTGGCCACGACGGCGGTGCGCCATGGATCGCCGGGGCCGGCGAGGGCGTCGGCCAGCTTCTGCCAGATGCGCGCGAGGACGCGGGCGTGGAAGGGATCGTCCATGGTCGCCTCCGGGGGGTGCGGCTCCACCGTGCCTCGCCAGCGCTGGCGGAGCAAGGCTCCTGGCCGTCGGCGGCAAGTCCCTGAAATCAGGGAGATATCTGGTCGGGTTCCGGGACGTCGTCGCCCCGCAGGAGCGGCGAGCGGGGCCAGCGCCGGCGGGCGTCTTCGAGCAGGCGGCGCGCCTCGTCCACCCGGCCCAGGCGGCGGGCCAGCCGCGCGGCCGCGGCGGCCGTGGCGGGGGCCGGATCGAGCGCCAGCGCCCGCACCAGCCCGTTGAGCGCCGCCTCGGCTTCGCCGTGTCGGGCCTGGATGCCCGCCCGCAGCACCAGGACCTGGGCTCGCCGCGCGGGATCGCGGGCCACCCGCCGGTCGAGCTGGTCGAGGGCCGTGTACGCGAGGGCGGGCTCGCCGAGGCGCGCGTGCACGCTGGCCGACAGGGTCAGCAGCTCGGGGGATCGCTCGGCCAGCGCCCCGGTGGCGTCGAGGGCGGCGTGGGCGGCGGTGGCGTCGCCCCGGTCCGCCGCCAGCAGCGCCCGCAGCGACCACGCCGGCGTCGGGTGCCCGTGCTCCAGCAGCCAGGCGGCCTCGGCCTCGGCGCAGGGCGCGTCCCCGAGCCCGCGGCAGGCCCGCCCCAGCGTCTCGCGGCGCTGGGGATCGTCGGGGTGCAGCAGGGCCAGCTCCTCCATGGCGGCGCGCAGATCGGCCAGCCGCCCGGCCTCCGTCAGCGCGTTGGCCAGCAGCGTCCAGCCCCGCGGCGACTCGGGCACGGCGGCCAGCAGGTGCCGGGGCGTGCGCAGCCGCCCGGCGACCTCGCGGGCCAGCTCCCGATCCCGCCAGGGCGCGCGCTCGGCCGCCAGCCGGTACTCCACGGCGGCCTGGGCGGGCCGGCCCTGGGCCACGAGCAGGCGGGCGGTCAGCAGGTGGGCCTGGTGGCCCGCGGGGAAGCGCACCAGCGCGCGGTTGATCCAGCCGAAGACCTCGGGGAGCGGCGCCCCGGCGGCCGCCCGGGCCTGGGCGATGGCGAGCGGGGCCTGCGGATCGGCCGGGTGCGCCGCCACCAGCGCGGCCTGCTCGTCGACGCTCGCGGTGGCCAGGCGGGCGAGGCGAGGCGGCGTCGGCCTGCCGGGCTGGCAGCCCCGGGCCCGCGACGGCGAGGGCCGCCACGCCGAGGCCCGCTGCGGCGCCCAGCGCCAGGGTCACGCCCGGGCGGCGCGCCGGCCCGGCCCCCGCCCGGCGCAGGGCCCGGCTGATGGCGATCCCGAGGGCCGCCGCGACCGGCAGGGCCAGCCCCGCGCTCTCCAGGCCGAAGTCGACGAGCTGCTGCAGGCCCACCGCGGCCAGCCCTGCGGCCAGGCCCCAGTCGGTGGGCGAGCCGCGCGACGCGAGGCCCGGCAGCAGGCGACCGAACGCCAGGAGCGCCCCGCCGATGCCGAGGACGAGGCCCGGCAGCCCGGCCTCGCAGGCGAGCTGGAGCACGTGGTTCTCGGGGTGGGAGATGGTGCCCGCGACGAAGGTGGTCTGCCACGCCGGGTAGACCAGCGCGAACGTCTCGCGGCCGCTGCCCGTGAGCCAGAAGGCCTGGGCGTAGGGCACGGCGGCCTGCCAGGCGGTGACCTTCCCGTCGGCGTCCAGGTGGGCCATCGTCTCGGCGTTCCACTCGGGCAGGATCATCAGGGCCGCTGCGATGCCGGCGCCCGCGAACACGAGGCCCGCCACCGACGCCAGCCGCGCCCGCTGGCGCCACGCCTCGGGGCCGCGCGCCGCGTGGGCGGCGGCGCCGAAGAGGACGAGGCCCAGGCCCAGCGCGACGTGGCCCCCCCGCGAGCCCGCCAGGAGCGCGGCGGTGAAGCAGAGCACCACCCCGGCCAGCCCCGCGAGGCGCGCGCGCACGTCCTCGGCCCGGGCGAGCAGGCCCAGGGTGACGAGCCCCGCCAGCACCTCGAAGCCCGCCAGGGTGTTGTTGTTGACGAAGGTGGCGAAGAAGCCCGTGAGGCTGGCCCGGTGGCGCAGGGGATAGACGCCATAGATCGTGTGGGCGCCGGCCGCCCACTGGGCGAGGCCGATGAGCGCCACCACCGCGCCGCCCGCGGCCAGGGCCCGCAGCACCCAGGCCTGCCGCGGGCGGTGCAGGCCGGCCGCCGCGAGGGCCACGGCGACGAAGCCGGCCTGCAGCGCGAGGCCCGCCGCCGTCCCGGCCGGATCGAGGGAGAGGGGGGCCGCGCCGCCGGCCCCGGGCAGGTCGGCGCGGCGGGCCGCGGCCAGGGGGCTGAGGACCTCCAGCCAGCCGACGGGCAGAGGGACGAGCTGGAGCGCGTAGAAAAACGTCAACAAGATCGGGGGGATGAGCGGCCAGGGCAGGCGCATCCCGCGCTGGTCGGCCGGGCCGAGGGCGTGGCCGAGGGCCAGCAGGAGCAGGCTCGCCAGCCCCGCCGCGGCGAGGGCGAGCCGGGCCTCGACGCGGGTGCCGCCCACGGCCAGGGGGGCCGCGAGCACGACGGCGCTCAGCAGGCCAGCCGCGGCCAGGCGCGCCGCGCGATCGGGGGACGGGAGGCTCATCGGTGGCGAAGAGACCCCGCGGGTGGCTCGCGTGTCTCCCGGGGCGTCACTCGTCGCGCCGCCCGGGCAGCATCCAGTCGTCGCCGAAGGCTACGCAGACGTCGGCCCGCTCCAGGGCGGGGGACAGGCCGCCTTCGACGCCGTAGACTTCGACCCGGACCTGCCGGGCCTGCAGGTGCTCCACCAGCTCGACCAGGTCGCCGTCCCCGCTGGCCAGCGCCACGGCGTCGACGCGGTCGGCGAGGCCGGCGGCGGCGAGCGTGATGCCCACCTGCTGGTCGCCGCGCAGGGTGCCGTCGAGGCGCCGCCGCAGGACCTTCACCCGCGTCTCGAACCCGGCGCCGCGCAGCGCGTCGAGGAAGGGCGTGTTGTCGACGCCCTCGCCGCGGACGGCGAAGGCGATGGCCCGCACGAGGGTGCGGCCGGCGACGATGCGCTCCAGGAGCTGGCGGTAGTCGATGCGGGCCCCGCCGCGCTGGCGGGCCGCGTGGTACAGGTCGCCGGTGTCGACGAGGACGGCGATGCGCTGGCCCGGGTGGGCCACGAGGGGCAGGGGATCGGTCACGGACGCTCCACCATCAGACGCTCCCCGGCAGCGTCAGCGCGAAGCGCGCCCCGCCGAGATCGCTCTCCTCTACGGTGATCGACCCGCCGTGGTCCAGGACGATCTTCTTGACGATGGCCAGGCCCAGGCCGGTGCCCTCGCGCTTGCCCGTCACGTACGGGTCGAAGATGCGCTCCCGGTCGGCTTCGGGCACGCCGGGGCCGCTGTCGTCCACGGCGATGAGGGCGCCGCCCTCGGGGAGCGCCTGAACGGAGAGGCGGATGGCGGCGGGGCGCTCCACCTCGGTGCAGGCGTCGGCGGCGTTGTGGATGAGGTTCGTCACCGCCTGCCGCAGCAGGTCCCGGTCCAGCGCCGCGCGCACCGGCTCGTCGGGGGCGACCAGCGTGAGGCCGTCCACATGCCCGAGGGCCGAGAAGACGTCCCGGCAGAAGCCTGCGGCGTCCTCCACTTTCGGCGAGACGCCGGGCAAGCGGGCGAAACGACTGAAGTTTTCGACGAGGCGCTTCAGGACGTGCACCTCCTGCTCGACGATCTCGCGGGCCGTCTCCAGCACGCGCTGGTGGCGGGCGTCCTCCCCCTTGTAGCTCTCGTGGGCCTGCTGGGCGGCCAGCAGGATGGGCGTCAGGGGGTTCTTGATCTCGTGGGCCAGCTTGCGGGCGATGCCCTGCCAGACCGAGACCTGGGTGAGGTACTGCACCCGCGCCTGCGAGGCGGCGAGGCGGGTGGCCATCTCGTTGAAGCCCTGGGAGAGGTCGGCCACCTCGTCGCGCCCCGAGACGGGGACGCGGGCCGCCAGGTCGCCGCCCGCGACCGCCGTCATGGCGTTGCGGAGCTGGCGCAGCCGGCGGGTGACCCGGCGGGCCGTCACCACGCTGACCACGGCGGCGAGGAGCACGGCCAGCGCCAGGTAGCCCACGAAGCTCCAGGCGTAGGCCCCCGCCAGGCCGCGGCGGTCGGCCTCCAGGGCGCGGAACGGCTCGATGACGTCGCGCTCCATCGATCGGAACCGGGCCAGCAGCTCGGCGTGGGCGCCATACGTGACGTCCAGGCCGGTGAAGCCGGGCAGATCGTCGATGGGGAAGCGCTCGGTGCGGGTGAGCCAGCCCGGGGGCGGGGCGGCCTCGGCGGCGAGGGGGGCGGCGCCCGCCCGCACCAGGGCCAGGCCGAAGATGCCCGGGCGCTCCAGGCCCCGCGCCAGCCAGGCGTCGAGGGCCGGCTGGCCCCCCTCGGCGGCGACGCGCAGGGCGTGGCCCTGGGCCAGCCCCTCGCCCACGGCTCGAAACCGGCCCTTCTCGGCGGTGACGTACGCCCCGTAGACCTGCACCGCGTCGTCGAGGGCCTGGGAGACGAGGGGGTTGAGCCCGGCGCCCAGGCTGCGCTCGAAGAGCACGCCCGCCCGCCACAGCGCCACCCCGAGGGGCAGCCCGGTGAGCAGGATGAGCAGGGCCATCAGCTTGAGCTCAAGGCGGCCCATGGGTCTCCTCCGAGGCAGGCGGGGGCGTCGGCGGGGCGGCCCGGTAGAAGGGCAGCCGATCGGCGCGGAAGGGGTGGCCCTCCACCACGATCACCCGCTCGGCCACGCCGGGCCGCAGGTTGTCGAAGAAGCGGGCGAACGAGCCCAGCAGGCTGCCGCTCAGCGGATCGAGGGCCTGGTCGGCGCGGGGCGACGCCAGCCAGCTCCGCATCCGGGCCACCTGCACGGCCGTCAGCGGGTTGACCTCCAGGCGGGCCGTGGCGCGGAACGTGGCGTCCTGGGCCGGCACACCCCGGGCCACGACCACGCCGTCCATGCGCCCGAAGTCGGCGATGAAGGCGGCGACGGTGGGCCAGGTGCCGGTGCGGGCGCCGTCGGGCCCGTCGATCACGGCGGTCACCTTCTCGTCCCAGAGCTCCCAGCGCACGCGCGCTCCGCGCCAGGTGTCGCCGGCCGGATCGCCATCGGGGTGCGGGCGGATCGCCACCCGCAGGTGCAGCGTGGTCGTCAGCCCGCTCTGCAGCCGCCGGGCGAGGGCGTCATCGAGCAGGCTGCTGAGATCGGAGGAGAGCCGGAGATCGGCCCCGTCCCGCTCGATCCAGAGGGCGGACGGCGGGGCGGCCAGCAGCGCGGCCAGGGCGAGCAGGGCCGTCATGGGTCGAGCAGCAGGAAGATGTTGCCGACGGACAGGCCCATCACCCCGATCTCGCTCTCGATGCGCAGGCCCACGTCGATGGCGGCGTCCATGGGCAGGCCGGGGCCGTCGGGATCGGCGATCTCGGAGGGGCTGCCCAGGGAGAGGAGGGCCGCGCCCACGAACAGCTCGACGCCGTTGTGCTCGCGCCGGGGGCCGGCGCCCAGGGGCACCCGGTACTCGAAGCCCAGGCGGCCGGCGAAGTCCTCGTACCGCTGCTCGCCCAGGCCCAGGTCGAGCAGGCCGGGGCCGCGGCGCCGCGCGAAGTTCAGGCCCAGGGCGCGCTCGGGGATGTAAGGGTGCAGATCGCCTACGAAGAAGCGCTCGAAGAACGGGGCGTCGCCCATGATGGCGCCGGCCTTCAGATCCAGGCGCAGCACATGGCGGAACGGCAGGGACCAGTACTGCTCGAAGCCGGCCAGGAAGCGCGCGAAGGGCCCGGCGCCGGCGGCCAGCGCGAAGGAGGCGCGGCGGCCGCGGGTGGGGAAGGCGGGATCGTCGCGCGTGTCGTGGTGCAGGCCGAAGGCGCCCACAGCCAGGAAGCCAGCGCCGTCGTCGACCGCGAAGTCGAACGGGTGCTCGCTGCCATCGGCGTCGACCTGGGTGGCGGCCCGGGTCGGCAGCGCGGCGTCCAGGTACTCGAGGCGCAGCCCGGCCGTGGCGTGCACCAGGGGCACGAAGGCGAAGCGCAGCTGGCCCTCGAGGCTGGCCCGCCGGTAGGGCACGAAGATCTGGGCCACGTCCTCGCCGCCCAGGCGCTGGCCGCGGGGGCCCACGAAGGGCTCCTCCCCGTGCAGGAACCGGCCCTGGACGCGCAGATCGACGCCCTCGAAGAGGTTGGCGCGGCCCACCGCCAGGCGGCCGGCCTGCTGGTCGCGGGCGCCCACGACGCCGGCCTCGGCGGACAGGCCCACGCCCAGCGGGTCGATGTCGGAGATCTCGAGGCCGCCCCAGAGCTCGGTGGGCCGGGCGTGGCCGAGGTGGATGGCGTCGATGCTGGTGGTCGTCCGCTCATCGCACTCGAAGACGACGACGGCCTGGCCCCGGGCGGATCCCCGCTCCAGGCGGGGCTGGACGGTGTGGAAGAGGCCGGTCTCCAGCAGGCGGGCGCGGGCCTCGGCCACGGCGGCGTCGTCCACCGGGTCGCCGGCGTGCAGGCCGCTCTGCTGGACCATGGCGGCGCCGCGGCCCAGGCGGACGCCGCGGACGGTGACGCGCTCGATGACGAGCCCGTCGGGGGGGGAGGGCGGGGCCGCCAGCAGGAGCGCCAGCGCCCAGAGGCCCGCGGTCACGCCGCGGCGGCCGCGGCGGCCTCGACCAGGGCCACGAGGGTCAGCACGCCGAAGCCGGTGCCGCCCTTGCGGATGTGGCCGTCATCCTTCTCGGCCAGCACGGGGCCGGCGATGTCCAGGTGGGCCCAGCGGCAGTCGCCCTTGAAGTGCTGGAGGAACTGCGCCGCGGTGATGGCGCCGCCCCACTGCCCACCCAGGTTGGTGATGTCGGCCCGGGCGCTCTTGATGGTCTCGGCCAGCTTCGGATCGAGGGGCAGCCGCCAGAGGCGCTCGTCGGCGACCTTGGCCGCCTCGGCGACCTCCGCCGCCAACCCCTCGTCATCACTGAACAAACCGCCGTAGTACTGGCCCAGGGCGACGAGGCAGGCCCCCGTCAGGGTGGCCAGGTTCACGATGGCGGCGGGCTTGAGCTTCGTCGCGTAGTGGATGCAGTCCGCCAGGACCAGGCGCCCCTCGGCGTCGGTGTTGAGGACCTCCACCGTCTTGCCCGAGTACATCGTGAGCACGTCGCTGGGCCGGTAGCTGTTGCCGCCCGGCATGTTCTCGCAGGCGCCGACGATGCCGTGCACGGGCAGGTCGGGCTGCAGCGCCACGATGGCCTGCATGGCCCCGAGCACCGCGGCCGAGCCAGCCATGTCGATGTACATCTCGATCTGCGACTTCGGGGGCTTGAGGCTCAGGCCGCCGCTGTCGAAGGTCAGGCCCTTGCCCACCAGGGCGATGGCCCCGTCGGTGCGGCCGCTGGGCGGCGTGTAGGTCAGGTGGATGAACCGCGGCTCCCGCGTGGCGCCCTGGCTCACGGCCACGAGCCCGCCCATGCCCTCCGCCTCGATCTCGGCGCGGGTCAGGACCTTGAGCGTCGTGCCCCGCGCTGTCGCGATGTCCCGCGCGACCTGGGCCAGGCGCTCGGGCGTGCAGACGTTCGGGGGCTCGTTGGTGAGCGTGCGGGCCAGGCAGACGGCGTCGGCCAGGCGCGTGGCGCGGCTGAAGGCGCCCTTGCCGGTGGCCTGGGTCAGCAGCGTGCCGCGCGTCACCTGGTGGCGCGGGGCGGCCTCGTCGTCGGCCTGCAGGGCGTTCCACCGGTAGCTGCCGAGGAGCAGCCCCAGCGTCACCGCCTCGAGGGCGTCGCCCGGCGGCACCAGCCCCACCTCGCCGTGGCGGTGGGCGAAGGCCTCGTCGGCGGCGCCCGCCGCGAAGTCGCGCAGGCCGGCGGGGGTGATCTTCCCCTTGTCGCCCAGGCCGATCAGCACCACCCGGGCCGCGGGCAGGCGGCCGACGGTGTCGATCGCCACCTTCTGGCGCGGGCGACCCTTGAACAGCAGCCGCTCGGCGGCCGCGGACAGGGCGCCACCCAGGGCCTCGTCCAGGGCCTTCTCGGCAGCGGACGGTCCTTCGTCGGCGTACCGACCCACCGCCAGCACCGCGCTGGTGCCCGTACCGGCATACGTGGTGATCGGACCACCAAACGTGGACAGCTCCATCGGCTCCTCCTCGCACATCGGGAACGCCGGGTTGTATCATCGCCCGTCCGGGGGCTGCAATCGAGCGCGTGTCCCCGGCCCGACAGGCCCCCCGGCGGAGACCCGATGTACGAGACGCACAGCCCCTCCCAGCGGTTGCTCTTCTGCCGCGCGGTCGCGAACCTCAGCGCCGCGGACGGCCGCTTCGTCGAGGGCGAGCGCGCCGAGCTGGACGATCTGGTCTACGCCCTCGGCTTCGATCCCGAGGATCCGGTGGTGCAGCGGGCGGTGGCCACGGAGCTGATGGCTCCCGGCCCCATCGGCCCCCTCGTCGCCGGCATCCGCGCGGATTCATTGCGTTTCGGGCTCCTGTGCAAGCTGGTGGACGTGGCCTGGATCGACGACGAGCTGCACCCCGCGGAGCGCAGCCGGCTGGTGGAGGTCTGCGCGACGTTCGGGTTCGAGCCGGCCTGGGTGGACGATCTGCACGCCTTCTTCAAGGCCCCGCCCCTGGACGCGCCGGCGGCGCCGACGATCCTGCAGGCGGCCGTCACGATGGCCGGGGCCGACGGGGTGGAGCGCCCCGCCGAGCGCCGCCGCCTGACCCGGCTCGCCGCGCACCTGGGCCTGGGGCCCGCCGAGGTGGCCGCCGCCGAGGCCCGGGCCGACACCGCGCCGCCGCCCCGGCTGGCCTCCCGTGCCGCCCGGCTGTACCTGCTGCGGGTGCTCATCGAGGTGGTCCTGGTGGACGGCGAGGTCCACCCGGCCGAGCGGGCCGCCCTGGCCGCCGCGGGCGCCGCGCTGGAGCTCACGCCGCTCCAGACCGACGTGCTGGTGGAGCTGGGCCTCGATCTGGGCCGCTCCGACCGCGCCCTCCTGGGCTGATGCTGGGCCGCGCCGACGTCGCCGCCCTGGTGGCGGCGCTCAAGCCGCGCGTGGACGGCGGGCAGATCCAGCGCATCCGCGAGCCGGACGACCAGACGGTGGTGCTCTCGGTCCGGGTGCCCGGCCAGACTACGCACCTCGTCCTCAGCGCCGCCCCGGAGCGGGCCCGCATCGCGGCGGCGCCGGAGGCGACGGTGACGCTCCCCGAGCCCACGACGCTGGGCCGGTGGCTGCGGCGGGCGGCCCGGGGCCGGCGCCTCACGGTGCTGGAGCAGCTCGGCGACGACCGGATCGTGGCGGTGCGCTTCCCCGAGGGCGCGCTCATCGCCGAGCTGGGGCGGGCGCCCGCGCTCTACGCCGTCGATCCGGCGGGCCGCATCGTGGCCGCGAGCCGTCGCCTGCCGCGCACCGAGCGCGAGCTGCGCCCGGGCCGGCCCTGGACGCCCCCGCCGGCCCCACCGGCGGACGGGGCGCCGGCCCGGTTCACCGATCCCGAGGCGGTCGAGGCGGCGCTGGGCGCGCTGGCGCCGGGGGGCCGCGACGTGGCCCGGGACCGGCTAGGAGGCCGCACGCGCAAGCGCTTGATCCGCTTGCAGAAAAACGTGCAGGACGACGTGGCCCGCACCCTGGACGCGGCGCGCTGGCGCCGGCACGGCGAGCTGCTCGTGGCCCAGCAGCACGCGGCGCCTCGGGGGGCGACGGTGGCCCACGTCGTCGACTGGTACGCCGAGGGCGCGCCGACGGTGGAGGTGCCGCTGGATCCGGCGCTGGACGCGGCCGGCAACGCCGCGCGCTGCTTCCAGCGGTACCGCAAGGCGGCCGCGGGGGCGGAGAAGGCGGCGGCGCGGCTCGCCGAGGTCGACGCCGCGCTGGCGACGCTGGACGCGCTGCTCGCGCGGGAGCTGGACGCGGCGTCGCTGGAGGCCGCGCTGGTGGAGGCGGGCCTGCACCGGCCCCCGCCCCCGCCGCCCCGGGCCCGCCAGCGGGAAGCCCGGCTGCCGTTTCGGCCCTACACCAGCAAGGCCGGCGAGCTCATCCGGGTGGGCCGCGGGGGCGTGGACAACCACGACACCACGTTCCACCACGCCCGGGGGAACGACCACTGGCTGCACGTCCGCGACGCCGCCGGGGCCCACGTCATCGTGCCCGAGCCCGGCCGCGGGCGGGAGCCGCACCCCGAGACGCTGCTCGACGCCGCCGCCCTGGCCATCCACCACTCGAAGCTGCGGGGCGAGCCGGGCGCCGAGGTCACGCACACGCGGCGCAAGCATGTGCGGGCGGTGCAGGGGGCCCCCGGCCGGGTGACGGTGGCGGACGCGCGGGCGCTGACGGTGCCGGATCTGGCGGCGCGCATCGAGCGGCTGGAGCCCCGAAAGACCTAGGCCGCGCGGATTGCGGCCCGGCAGGCCCGTCGCTACGCTGCCCCGAGCGGGGGAGGACACGACGATGACGCGACGCCTGGTGGCCCTGGGCCTGGGTCTGGCCCTGGTGGCCTGCACGGATGACGAGGCCGCCACGCCGGGGCCGGGGGCCGAGGCCCCGCACGCCACGGCGCCGGGCTTCGTGCAGCTCTACGAGCGGCTGTTCCTGCCGTCGTGCGCGGCCCAGGCCTGCCACGGGTCGGCCCGGGGGGTCGCGGGCCTCAGCTTCGCCGAGCCCCGGGCCGCGTACGCCACGCTCACGACGGTCACCCCCGTCAACCCGGTGGCGGCCGAGCGGGGCGACGCGCTGGTCGCGCCGGGCGACGTCGAGCGCTCGTTCCTCTGGCACAAGCTGCACACCGACAACACCAGCCTGACCATCGAGGGGCTCGGCGCCCGGATGCCCCTTGGCGGGGCCGGCGCGCCGGGGGAGCGGACGCTGGCCGCCCTGCGCGCGTGGATCGAGGCGGGGGCCCCGTACACCGGCCAGGACTTCGACGCCGACTTCACCCAGAACGAGGACACCAGCCACTACGTCGCCTGCGACGCCCAGGACGCCGCCGGCCTGCGGGCCTGCTTCGGCGAGGCGCCGGGCCCCGACGTGGTGCGCTACTACAGCGATCCCCTTGTGATTCCGGCACGTTCCGAGGTGCAGATCTGCACGTACCTGGACGAGGAGACGACGGAGACGCGGGCCTTCCGCAGCTTCCGGGCCCGGCAGATGACGGGCGGGCACCACAGCGCCCTGTACGTCGCGTTCCAGGCCGAGCCGCCCGGCGTCCGCAGCTGCACCGGGGCCGCGATGACCAACCTGCGCATCCTGGCGGGCGCGTTCTCGGGGACGGATGGCCTGGTGCCGGACGACGTGCGGCTGGAGCTGCCGGCGGGGCGGCAGGTGGTGCTGCAGAGCCACTACATCAACCCGACGGACGCCCCCATCACGGTCATGGACGCGGTGGAGCTCAGCCTCACGACGGCCGAGGCCACGCCGGTGCTGGCCGACTCCTTCGTGCTGAACATGGACCGGTTCGAGATCCCGGCGGGGGCGGTGGGCTACGAGCATGGCAACGGGGCCGGGTGCCGGGTGGGGCGGGAGATCGCGCTGCACTCCATCCAGCTGCACACCCACGAGCACGGCGTCTACATGGAGCTGGTGCGCACGCCCGCGGATGGCCCGCCCGAGGTCCTGCTGAGCGAGACGGATGGCATCCTGATGCGGGAGGGGGCGGCGGCCCGGCTGCTGGATCCGGCGCTGACGCTGCACCCCGACGACCGGCTGTCGGTGCGGTGCCGGTTCGACAACCCGGGCCTGGAGGCGCTGGGCTTCCCCGATGAGATGTGCGCGGCGTTCATGTACTACTCGCCGGGGGAGGGCTTCCTGCTCTGTGACGACGAGGCGACGGCCCCGGAGATCCTGGGCGGTGGCGGGGATGGGGAGGGCTGCGTGGCCCCGGACGCGCCGGGCAACGAGCGCGGGGTGGGGCGGGCGTGCACGGCCGGCGGCAACGAGTGCGTGGGCAACGGGGACGCGCGCCTCTGCCTCGCCACCTTCGACGCCCGGGCCAACTTCTGCAGCCTGTTCGGGTGCATGGTCGACGCCGACTGCGGCGCGGGGGCCGTCTGCCTGGACCAGGACGTCGCGTCGGCCTGCGTCCCCGTGCAGTGCGCCGACTGACGGGCCTGCTGGCGCTGGCCCTGTGGGCCTGCGATGACGCTCCGCCGCCGTGCGCCGAGCCGGGCGCCCTGATCGCCGATCCGACGGCCTGGCGGGTGCTGAGCGACGCCACGGATCCGTTCGGCCCCGCCGCGGATCGCTGCCCCCCGGCGGCCCACCGTGTCGAGACCAGCCCCGAACGCCGCTGGCACGAGATCCAGACGACCGCCTGCCACCGGGCCACCCTCGCCCAGCCCGCGCAGGTGGCCGTGTGCGCGGGCCACACCGTGCGCCTCGACGTCTGGCACTTCCCCATCACGCACACGGAAGAGGACTGGTCGCTGGAGGTGCGGGTCGGTGGCGAGGCGGTGATCGCGTACCAGGCCCCGGTGCCACGCGAGGCTGGCCTGGTGACGCTGCGGGGGGTGGCCCCGGGCGGGCGGGCGGCCGACGCCGAGGTCACCCTTCGGCTGGCCAACCACGGGACAAACGCCTGGAATCTCTACGATTTGTACGTCGAGGAGTGAGCCGGTCAGACCCGGGGCCAGATGCGGTGGACGCCCAGGACGTTGGACGTCTGGTGCTGGTACCGCTGGGCGAAGATCTCCCAGCCGTGGGGGCCGCGCCGCCCGATGATGGCGGCGCGCACTTCCGCGCCGCCGACGTAGGGGTAGTCCTTGCGGCCCCAGATGACGGCGCCGGGCCCGAGGTAGAGCGACTCCAGGTGGTCCTGCAGGGGCACGCCGTCGCCGCCGAAGCCGTTGGGCTTGATGTGGGTGCACTCCACGTGGCCGGCGTTCTCGCGGATGACGAAGGCGCAGCCCGAGAGCTGCCCGGTGGTCATGTGGGACGCGCCGGCCAGGCGGTGGAGCTTGCCGGTGATGTCGTCGGCGGTGGAGTGCGGCGCCACGTCGGTGTGCATGGCGATGGAGACGGCGCGCCAGGTGGGCCCGCGCACCTGCGGGCTGATGGTGTACTTCGTCGCGGCCGCGTGCACCCCGAGGCCGGCGACGAGGTAGTCGTAGAGGAAGGTCGGGTCGCCGCAGCCGTACTGCACGTGGAAGTCCGTCGGCCCGTCCGGCGCCCCCGCGATGTAGAGGGGGGTGCGCATCATCGCCTGGCGCGGGTCGCTGTTGAGGCTCGTGACCACCGGTTCGCAGTGGACGTAGGAGAAGATCTCCTGGTCCGCCGCCGGCACCTGCACCTTGGCCTCGGCCTTCACGTAGTTGACCAGCTCGACCATGGCCGCGCCCCGGATGGAGGTCATCCAGCTCGGCTTGGTGGCCTGCCAGGCGAGGATGGCGCGGGCCAGGGCGCGCAGCCGCATGCTCGACTTGCCGTTGAGGTAGGCGGTCAGGGCGGCGTCGACCTGGAGCAGCCCCGGGCTGCGCGGGTGGAACACCTTGCCCGAGGTCGTGCCCCACTGGTTCGGGTTGAATGGCATGGGTGGAACCTCGCTGCGCCAGTCCGGGCGCACCCGGACAGTCAACGCCGACGGGCGTCCGGCTGCAAGCCTCCTGCGACCCGGTCGGGGGCCACGGCATCCACGGCGCCATGGACACCCTCCGCACGCTCCGCCTCGTGGCCCTCCTCGAAGGCTGCTCCTTCGTCCTCCTGCTCGCGGTGGCCATGCCCCTCAAGTACGCCTTCGACCTGCCGCAGGCCGTCCGCGTCGTGGGCATGGGCCATGGCGTGCTGTTCATCCTCTTCTGCCTGGTGACGCTGCGGGTGAGCGCGGCCCAGGGCTGGGCGGGGGGCCGCACCGCGCGGACGCTGCTCGCGTCGCTGCTGCCGTGGGGGCCGTTCCTGCTGGCGCGAGAGCTGGATCGCGAGCTGCGCCCGGCGGCGAGCGCCTGACGGCGGCTACGGGCCCGGGCGCATGCGGCGCCGCTCCACCCACTCATTGCGATTCGCGGCGTGGCCCACGTAGCGGACGAGGTAGGCCTCATCGCCGCGGCGGTCGAGGATCTCGGCGTCGTACCAGACGCCCTGCCACTTCACCTGGATGCGCTGGCCGACGCGGTAGGTGGGGCCCCCGGCCGGGTCATCCTGGACCAGGCGGATCCGCCTGGTCGGCACCAGGTCATCGTTGCGTGCGCCGACCCCCAGGAAGTGGACCCGCCAGCCATCGGGGCGCGACGTCAGGAGGCTGGCCGGGAGCCACTGATCGGCCACCCGCACCACGACCCGGGCGCCGACCCGGAGGCGCAGGCTGTGCTGGGTCCGGAGGCGGCGCAGCGGGACGACGCCTTCGCGGCCGAGGTCCTCGTTGCGGACGCGGCACTGCTCACCCGCTGGCTGGAGGACGGTCGCGACCCACCAGACGCGGTCGGCGCCCAGGACGAAGGCGGGGGCGCCGGGGACGCACTCGAAGGCCGCGGCCGGGTGGGCGAGCACGAGGCCCGCGAGGACGAGCCAGCCGGCGTGGCGAGCGGCTCGACGGACGGCGGGGCGCTCCAGCATGGGTGTCTCTCCCGTCGCTCTGTTCGACACACCCGGTGAGCATAGCAGACCGCGGCGGGTCACTCGGGACCGAGGGCCTCGACGACGGCGACACAGGGGGCCTCGGCCGCGGGGAGGGGCGACGCGGCGAGGGCCTTCGCGAGGCAGGCGTGCTGGGCGGACGGCCGCAGGGTGCCGTTGGCCACGCGGACGTCGGAGACGGCTCCGCCGCGGTCGATGGTGACCGCCAGTTCGACGTGGGCGGTCATCGGGCGCCGCTCCGCGCGGCACGCGCTGGTCGCGTCGTCCAGGGCCGCGCGGATCTGGGCCATGCGAGCGGCCGGGCACCCCGCCGCCAGCCGGACGCGCCGCACGACGAGGCCGCGGGTGGTGCCGTAGCGCCCGCGCCCGACGACGGCGCTCCCGCCGCGGCCGGGTCCGCCGCCGAGGTCGCCACCCCCGTGGCCGCCGCCGCCGAGGCCAGACGGTCGACTGTCCATCGGCTCTGGAGGCACCTCGATGGGATCGATGAAGCGGACGGGCTCCAGGACGGGTCGCTCGGCCCGTGCCCGCTCCTCCTGCGCGCGCTCCTCGGGGCCCACTACGCCGGCCAGGCCGCGGAGGATGCGGCGGCGATCACCGGCAGGCAGGGGCGTCTTCGCCAGCAGCCCGGCGACCGGGATGGGCAAGAGCAGCGCCCCGGTCGCCGCCTCGAACTCCGCCTGGGACGCGAAGCCCGCCCGCTCGACGTCGCACGCGCGATACAAGTGGCCCCGGCGCTGGTCGGGCGCGAGCTCGCTCAGCTGCGCCGCCGCCCGCAGGCCGCCCGGGCACGCCTCCGTCCACACGAACGGCGCCTCCGCCACCGCCCGCGCCTCCAGCATCACCCGCATCTCCGGCGGCGCGGCGGCCAGGCCATCCAGCCCGGCGAGGATCGGCGCCGGCCAGTCCGGGCAGGCCAGCACCAGCCCGCGCCCGGCCAGAGCGGGCTGGTGGCGCGGCTCGATCGCGCCGAGCGCCTCGACGACCTTGGCCAGCTCGGCCACCTCGCAGGCCCAGCCGGCGGTGGGCAGGAGACAGAGGGTCACCCAGAGTGCGCGCATCGGTCCTCCGCGGCGTGGCTCCCAAGAACTCCGCCGCCGCAGCTCGCTCAGCGACGGGCTCCAGGAGAGTACCGGGTACGCCTCCGCGAGGCCCGCGGCGTCTTCAAGATCGTACCGGGTAGTCCATGGAGGGCGTGGAATTCTGCGCTGGGGCTGGACGGCGGAGAGGGGTGGGTGGGCCTGGGTGGGGTGATCGGGTGGGGGTGGGGAGGGCGGGGACGGTCGCCTGGGGTCGCGGAGCGGGTCGGGCGGGTTCGTGGCCAGGTGAGCGGGCACACGGCCCCCGTCGCGCCGGGGGGCGGCGGTGCGTCAACGACTTCGGGGGCGCCGGCGGGCGGTCAGGCCGCGCCGGCTCGGGGTCCCCTCGGGCGGGCGAAGGCCGGGGGCAGCGTGTGCGGCGGCCACGGGATCATCAGCTGCGTCGGGTCGGCCTGCCAGGCGTGGAAGGCCCGCGTCGCGCGCGAGTAGGCTTCGCGCAGGGCCTCCTGGGCCTCGCGCCACTCCTGGTGGTGCTCGGGCGGGCCGTGGACGACGGGGGCGGGGCTGCGATTCCGCTCGCGGGGCTTCGTCATGGGGTCGAGGCGCCGCAGGGCCTCGGGGTCGGGGATGCGGACGCCGGCCTTCTTGCGCTTCGGCCGCGCCTGGCTGGCCACGTCGTCGGCGAGCTGCCACATCAGCGCGCGGTGGTCCTTCGGGCTCAGGGCCTCAAGGCCGGGCAGCCGGTCGATCCGCACCGTCAGCGTCTTGGGGTCCTGGCCGGCGTAGGTGAAGACGCCCTCCACCGGCTTGCCGAACAGCAGAAACGGCATCGAGCAGGCGAAGAAGTCGTCGGCCGGGTGCCGCACCAGGAACTGGGCCGTGGCCTGGCCCATGATGTACTGCAGCCGCTGGAGGGCGTGCTCTTCGGTCGTGATCTGGATGCAGTGGTTCTGCTCCAGCAGGCTGCCACTGCGGCCGAGCAACTGGTTGATCCGCTTGGAAATTTCTCGCAGCGTCCACTCCAGGAAGGCGCTCTTGTGGGCCAGCGTCGGCGCGCCGATGAGCAGGTGCAGGTGGTTGGACAGGAAGTGGAAGGCGTAGACGTCGATGAGCGGGAACTTCTCCTGGGCGCGGGCGAGGACGCCCTGGAGGATCTCGACGCACTTCTCGGTGGGGATGAAGGCGAAGCGGTCGTCGACGACCTTGCTGGTGATCTCATAGAGCATCATGAGGATGCCGAGCCGCGCGGTCATGAAGGCGCGGTGGACGAGCTCGATGCGCAGGGTGTGGGCCATGGGGGGAGCCTCCGTGGTGGGTGCTCCCTTGCTTTCGGTCAGTCGCGGCGCGTGTCGCAGGATTTCTGCGAAAAAGTGCAGGCGGCCGCTCAGTCCAGGTGGATGTGCTGCAGCAGCGTGCGCAGGTCGTCCTCGGTGGCGAGGCGCTTCGGGCCCGCCGCCGGGCGGGCGCGCTTGGGCTGGCTGCGGGCCAGGTCGGCCAGCGGGGGGTGGTCGTAGCCGCCGCCGTCCACGTCGATGAAGACGGGGTTGCTGTAGCCCAGCGGGCGGGCGCCGCGGTTGTGGATGACCGGGAACATGCCCGGGCCGTCGTCGCCGGTGAGCACGGCGATGACGTAGGCGTCGGCCTCGACCGGCAGGACGGTGTCGACGACCAGGCGGCGGCGGAAGTGGCCCGGCGCGACCTCCTCGCGCTCGGCGGCGGCCCAGTCGAGGGGCACCGTGAGGGTGGCGGGGATGGGGTCCGGGTCCGGCTTGCGCTGGTCGATCCCGATGCCCTCGCTCACGTTGGCGTAGAGGCGCAGCGTGTCGAGGGCCATCCAGTCGGGCGTCTGGATGTCGAGGCGCACGATGACCTCGCCAGGCGCGGCGGCCAGCGTCTCCCCCAGGCCCGCGCTGGTCTCGCCCTGGCGGACCTCGAGGCGGAAGAACGGGCCGCTGGTGCCGATGAGCCGGCCCGCGTTGACGGCCCGGGCCATGGCGGCCGGATCGAAGGTGGCGATCGTATCGGCGCCCGCGGGCAGCGCCACGAAGGACCGCGGGGTGCCCGCCTGGCTGGACAGCCGCTTGTGGGTGTCGCTCACGGCCGTGGCCGTGGGGTGGAACCCGCGCCCCACCATCTGCAGCCAGTAGCCCATGATGGTCCAGAAGCCGCCCCGCGACAGGCCGTTGTAGATCTCGAAGGCCGTGAAGCCCTCGTCCCACAGGCCGGTGTCGCCCGTGACCGGATCGGGCTCGGTGGCCGGCAGGCGGAAGAGCGTCGGGTCCGTCGCCGAGGTGCCCCGCAGGACGTCGGCCGCGACGGCCGAGAAGAAGCCGCCGTCCGGGTGGTTGACCTGCGCGACGACGTCGCCGGGCTGAACCGTGCGGAACCACTGGAAGATCTCGGCCGGCGTCTTGCCCGGGCCGGGGCCGCCGGCCCAGTCGTACGCCCCGCCGTTGCGGCTGCCGTCCGGGACGAGCGGGAAGCCGTTGTAGTGGCCATAGTCGAAGGTCGTCAGCTCCAGCCCGACCATCGAGCCCAGCCAGGCCCCGGCGCCGAGCGCCTGGATGGTGGGGGCGAAGTCGGTGATGAAGTCGTGGTCCGTGCTGACCAGGATGTCGACGCCCTCGCCCAGGAAGGTGCGGACGCGCTCGTCGTTGGGCACCGGGCTGTCCGGCGAGTTGATGGCGTGCACATGGAAGTCGGCCGACAGGGCCCCCGCCGTGTCGACGACCGCCTCGATCTCGGCGTCCAGCTCGTTGACGGCGCCCGCGACGACCTCGATGGCCTCCCCGCCCGTCGTCACCGCGTCCGCCGGCCAGACCGACCAGGTGATGCCCCGCGTCACGGCGACCTTGTAGGTGCCCGGCGCCAGGGGGATGAGGGCCTCGCCGTCCACGCCGGTGAAGACGCTGGCGGCCGTGTTGCCCAGCGGGCCGTCGAGGGTGACGTCCCGGTCGCCCGCCGTGGGGAAGTTGGGGCAGTCGCCATCGCACGAGACGGTGATCTTGCCCGGCGTGGGGCTCCCGTCGGCGCGGCGGATGTGCACGCGGATGGCCGAGGCGGGGCCCACCGCGAAGTCGACGGTGGCGTCCCCGCCAGCGGCGATGTCCACACCGACCTGCTCCACCGGCGCGCGGTCAGGCGACCAGGCCCGCAGCCGGACGGTGCCCGCGGGCACGTCCATCGCGTAGCGCCCGTCGGCCCCCGAGCGGGCCTGGATGAGGGCATGGCCCTCCGCGTCCAGGGCCGTGACGTGCATGGCGGCGGGACCGTCCGGGCCGGTCAGCGTGCCCGACACGCGGCCGAGCTCCGCCCCGAGCAGGCGCCACGCCGCCCCGAGCATCACGGCCGGGTCGCGCCCACCCGCCAGGTACCAGTGCTCATACGTGGCCGTGGCCCCCGGCTGGACGTGCAGGATGCCGGGCAGGTTGGCCTGCACCCCGGGCCGCGCGAGGAGCGTCGGCAGGACGTTGTTGTTGCCCAGCAGCGACACCGCCACGCCCGAGACCGACACATACGAGCCGCCCAGCGGCGCCGCGAAGTTCAGGGCGGGATCGGGCCGGGGCACATAGGCGTGGCCGCTCTCCGGGGACTGGAACGCCAGCATCACCAGCGGGTCGGCGGACAGGGCCTCCGGGCTGAGCCCGCGGTAGCCAAAACCGCCGAAGGGGCCGAAAGGATTGAAGAAGTCGACGGTGCCCCCGGAGTCGATGAGGTGGCCGATGGGGTTGTGGACGGCCTCGCTGCCGTCGTTGCGCAGGGCCGTGATGACGCGGACGCCCTGGTCGCCGGGGCGCAGGATGTAGAACGTCGTGACGGTCAGCGGCTGGAGCGTCTCGGTGTCCCAGCCCAGCGAGAGGGCGCCGCCGCCGAGCCCGGCCAGCAGGCCCGGCACGTTGACGAAGTCGAGGAGCTCCAGGTGACCCGTCACGGCGAGCACGGCCGCGCCCCCGTCGCTGCCATCGCGGAGGATGTCGTAGCGATCGGGGGCGACGGTCTGGGCCAGGTTCACGAAGAGGCAGATCTCGCCCAGGGCGTCCTGGCCGGGCTCGCCCGCCGGGCGGCGGACGTCGGCGTCGATGAGGTTGCCGCCGTAGGGGCAGGGGCCGATGACCCGCTCGGGGGCCTCGACCACGAAGCGCACCCGCTCGTTCTCGATGACGTGGTCGCCGATCCGGCCCATGGCGGCGGGGCCGCCGATCAGATCGGCCTCGGCGGCGGCGACGAAGACGCGCGCGGCGCCCTCGGCCCCCGGGACGGGGTCGAGGTAGGGGGCCAGGTCCACGTCCACCGGCGTGCCGGGTGGGGGCCGCGCGGCGTCCGGCTCGGCGGCGTCGGCCGCGCCGCCATCGGCGGCCGCCGCGTCGCCGGGGGGCGCCGCGTCCGTCGGGCTCGCGTCCGCCGGGGCCGCGTCGGGGGCGGCGGCATCGGGGGCGGGTCGCTTCGAGCCGCCGTCGTCGTCGCAGCCCAAGAGGGCCAGCAGGCAGAGGAGCCGGGACCACTTCATCAATCGAGACCTCCTGTTGCCCGTCTGCGTAACATGCCTGCCACGTTCTTGTCACAGCGAGCGGGAGGGTGGCCGTGGGCGGCGGGGCGGGCTACCTTGCCCCGGCCGCTGGTCGGACACGGAGGGGGGTCATGGTGCGCACCATCCTGGGGCTGATGCTCCTGGCCGGGGCCGCGAGCGCGGCCGAGCCTCCCGAGACGTGGCGCTTCGATCTGGGGCTGACGCTGAGCCGGTTCGAGCAGCAGGTGAAGGCCGAGATCGGCGGCGCCCGCGGCGAGCGGCTGGTGGAAGAGTCGATGGTCGGCCTCATGGCCCTGGCCACCTGGCGCGCCTGGGGGCCGCTGAGCGTGGGCTGGTACGGCCAGATCGACGCCGGGGGGCGCCGCGCCGGGCGCTTCGTCGGCCTCGACGCCGACCAGAAGACGATCGTCGAGGGGGAGGTCGGCGGCGACTTCACCGAGATCTGGACGGGGCCCCTCGTGCGGGCGGCGTGGCGCGGCCTCTTCCTCGAGCTGGGCTATGGTCTGGTGGGCTGGCGCGACGACGACGCCCGCGGCGATCTGCGTGACGCCGACGGCGGCGCCGACGCGGCCCTGCGCACCTCGCCCACCGTGGCCTGGGCCGTGGGCCTCGGCGCGGCGCTGCCCGTCTGGGAGTCCCTGGACGTGGTGCTGCGCCTGCAGTACCGCGTGCGCTACTACGACCGCCGCGGCGACGCCGACCTGGCCGACTCGCTCGTCCACGGCACCCAGAACTTCACGCCCTTCTTCGGGGCCGCCTGGCGGCTGCCCTGACGCCATGCTCAGCGTCGTCGCCCTGCTCCTGACCGTCCCGATGGACCTGGAGGCTGGCCGGCTGGAGGTCCACGGCGCCGCCTGGTGGGCCGATGGCGGCGTGGCCGCGCGCCAGGGGGGCTTCGCGCTGGAGGCCGCGGCGGCCCGCGGGCTGGTAGCGGAGGGCTGCCCGGATGGCCTCGTGCGGGTGCTGGGGCCGGTGGCGGTGACCGGCGGCGAGGCCCGGGCGACGGCCACGGAGCTGGAGGCCTGCCTGCCCGCCGGCCCCGTGGTGGCCCAGGGCCTCACGGTCCAGGCGCCGCGCCTGCAGCTCGCCGCGGATCGCGCGACCTGGACCGACGGCCGGCTGACGGCCCAGGGCGTCAGCACGACGGCCTGCACCTGCCAGCCGCCGCCCTGGCGCATCACCGCGACGCAGGCCGACGTGACGCCGGGGGAGGGGGTCTGGGCCACGTGGCCCGTCCTCTGGGTCGGCCCCGTCCCGGTGGCCACCGCGCCGCGCTGGTACGTGCCCCTGGCGCGCCGCCGAACCGGATTCCTGTTTCCTTTCATGGGGTTTGATGGCGAGGACGGGGCCCACGCCCGCCTGCCGTTCTTCCTCACGCTCGGCCAGAGCGCCGACCTGACGGTGGCGCCGGGCTGGCGCCAGGGCTGGGGCGTGACGACCCATGGGGCCCTGCGCTGGGCGGCGAGCGAGCACGAGACCGGCGAGATCGCCGCCCGGGCCGTCCTGACCGAGGGCGTGGCCGTGTCGGGCCAGGGCAGCCTGCCCCTCAGCGGCGCGCGCCTCGCCATCGAGGGGGACGCGACGACGCATGAGGGCGTCCGGCAGGCGCTGTCGCCGGGCCTCGCGGCCCGGGGGCGGGATCACCTGCGCGGCACCGTCGCCGCGGGCGTGGCCGGCGCGCGGACGGGCCTCGGCCTGCGGCTCGTGCAGCTCGACGACCTGGTGTTCCGGCGGTCGCTCACGGTGGCCCCAGACGTCTGGGTCCGCTGGCACGCGGCGGCCGGGCCGGCCGAGCTGTCGCTGCACGCCCGCACGCTCACGCTGGTGGCCGACGGCGAGACGCGCACCCTGGCCGACACCGGGCTGGAGCTGGACGCCGTGGCGTGGCTGGGCCCGGTGCGGCTGCGGCCCGTGGTCGGCGGGGCGTCGACGGTGCACCTGGACGACGGCCAGGGGCAGACGGGGGCGGCCTGGGCGGCGGGGGAGGCCCGCGTCGCGGCGGCCCGGCGCTTCGGCGACCTGCGCCACGAGGTCGCCGTCGTCCTGGATGCGCGGCTCGCGGAGGCCGCCGCCCCGGCGGTCGGCGCCTTCCTGCCCGTGGATCTGCCCCTGGCGAGCCGGTCCGTCGGCGCCACCCTGGAGACGCGGCTGGCCGCCGGGGCGCTGGCGGGGGTCGTCTCGGTGCGCGGCGGGGTCGAGGCGGAGGCGCCCGTCGAAGGCGTCGAGCTGCCGCTGTTCCGGGCGGCCCTCGAGGCCGACGCGGCGCACCTGGACGCCGGGCTGGCGGGGGACGAGGCGGCGTGGCTGCGTGCCGGGGCCCAGGGCGAGATCGTGAGTGTTCACGCGGGGTTCGCCCGGCTTCGACCCAGCGCTGATACGCCCACGCTGCGGCGGCTGGGGCCGCAGCGCCCCCTGGCGCTCTCGACGTTCACGGGGGACCTGGCGACGGCGGACGGCGGCCTGGGCCTGCGCCTCGGCCCCGTGGAGCTGGCCTACGACGCGGCGGTGGACGTGGACGCGGGCCAGCTGCTCGGCCAGGGCGGGCGGCTGGGCTACACGAGCGGCTGCGAGTGCTGGTCGGCGCGGCTCGGCGTCGGCCACGAGGCGGGGCGCGACCTGCCGGACGCCTGGCTGTCGCTCTCGGTGCCCTGACGTCAGGCCGGGGCGAAGGCGGGCAGCGTGACGCCGGCCTCGACCAGGGCCGCCTCGGCGCGGAGGAGCACCTCACGCGCCCGCGGATCGAGCCGGCCCAGCACCTCGGCGGGGGGCAGCAGCGGGACCGTCACCGGGCCATCGGACCACCAGATCGCGGCCAGCAGATCGCCGGCGGCCGCGGCGTCGCCGGTGTTGAGCGCGGCGATGGCGGCCTCGGCGCGGGCCCGCTGCTGGGCGAGGCGGGGGGACGGCCGCAGCCGCACCGTGACGCCCACGACCACGGCCACGGCGCAGACGGCCAGCAGGATCGGGCGGCCGGCGAACGGCCCCGTCGCCGCCGCGGCCCCCGCCAGGGCCAGGCCGGCGAGGGCGACGGCGGCCCCGAGCGGTCGGCGGTCGGGGGGCGCCGGCAGGGGAGCCTCGAAGCGCGCGCGGGCCGCCGCGACGGCGTCAGTGGAGGATGATGGACTTCGCATCGGTGAGGATCTCTTCGCCGATGGCCATGAACTGGTTGAGCATCTTCGCCGACCGGAAGCGGCCGATGGCGGTCGTGAACTCCACCGCCACCTCGAGCTGCGTCGTGGCCTGGGCGCCCTTGCCGAAGTTGATCAACTTGCCACCCCAGGCGCCGATGGTGAGCTGGTAGTACCAGCCCACCCACTTGTTGAACATGAGGGCCGGTGGGATGTCGGTCACCCAGACCTTCCCCCCCGCCGCCGCGCCCGGGATGAGCTTGGATGACGACAAGATGGCCTCGCCGGTCTTCGCCGTCGTGTAGTGGAACCACACGTACCGGCCTGACTCGCGCATCAGCGCCCCGCGCGAGAAGAAGATGTAGGCCAGCTTCGAGCCCTGCATGACGGGCACCACGCAGCTCAGGGCGGCCACCACGAACTCCCACCACGCCACCTTCTCGCCGTGCCACAGGCGCCAGGCGATGGAGCCGATGGAGTAGAGCGTCGACATGACGGTGATGGCGGTCATGACGCTCGGCAGGCTGACGAACTCGCCCGTGGGGTCGATGTACGTGCCCGGCGCGTTGAGGGCGTAGGTGTACGGCGCGAAGGTGCGCGGGTCGAGCGGGGAGCCGAAGACCGGATCCGGGCTGATGAAGCGGCCCGCGCGCGGGTCGTAGCTGCGGGCGCGCAGGTGCACGAGGCCGGTGGTGGGATCGGTGGGCATGCCCAGGAAGCCGCGCTCGTCGGCCCCCAGGTCGCCCTCGATGAGCTGGCCCCAGGCGTCGTAGTCGACGCGCCCGTTGACGGCGCCCTGGGCGTCGGCCCAGCCCGTCACGCTCCCGCGGGGATCCGACACGGCGAAGCGCGTCGCCCCGCCCTCGCTGATGCCGTGCAGGATGGGGCCGGCCACGTAGCCGCGCAGCAGGCGGCCGTCGGCGTCGTAGTCCACCAGCGTCCAGGGCAGGCGGAAGGTGCTGTCGGGGCCGGACTCCCGCGGGGCCACGAGGTGGCCGACGACGACGCCGTCGACCTCCTCGGCCACGCGGTTGCCCAGGTGGTCGTAGCGGTAGCGGCGGTTGCCGTCGGGGCCGTCCACCTCGCGCAGCCGGCCCTCCAGGTCGAAGGTGAGGTCGATGGCCTGGCCGCCCTCGGTGATGCGCACCAGCTCGCCGCGATCGTTGTAGTCGAAGGTGCGGCCGCCGGCCTCCAGCAGGCGGGAGCGATCGTCGAGGCGGTAGGCGTCCTCGACCCCGGCCTCCGTGACGCCGGCCAGGTTGCCGCGGCTGTCGTAGCTGTAGCGGCGGTCCAGGACCGTCGCGCCGCCATCCACGCGGACCTCGCGGATCATGCGCTCGTTGGCGTCGTAGGTGTAGCGGCGCTCGAGGCCGGCCTCGTCCACCTCGGCCGTGATGAGGCCGCGGGCGTCGCGCGTCAGGCGGCGGTCGGCGACGATGGCCCCGCCGGCGTCCTGCGTCGTGAGCTGCGTGACGCGACCGCGCGCGTCGCGCATGTACAACTGGCTGATTCCATTGGCGTAATCGATCGACGTGAGCTGGCCGGCCGCGTCGCGGCCGTAGGTCACGACGGCCTGGCCCCCCTGCACGATGGCCGCCAGCGCGCCGAAGACCGGGTCGTACAGGTAGTCCAGCCGCCAGACGTCGCCGGCCGGGGTGCGGGCCTCGGCGAAGACGCGCCGGCCGGCCGTGTCGTAGCCGAACCGCAGGCGGGCGCCGTCGGGCTGGGTCATGTCGGTGACGCGGCCGGCGGCGTCGTAGGTGAAGCCTGTGACGCCGCGCTCATCGGTGAAGGTCTCGGGGCGCCCGAAGCCCGTCCAGGTCATGCGCGACTCGGTGCCATCGGACCGGGCCTCCCGGATCATGCGGTCGGCCGCGTCGTAGGTGCGCTCGACGAAGGTGCCATCCGGGTGGTCGATGCGGGTGATGTTGCCGACCGCGTCGTAGGCGTAGTCGACGCTCGCCCCGTCCGGGTGCTCCAGCGAGGTCATGCGGCGGCAGGCGTCGAACGTCATGCGCGTCTCGCGGCCGTCGGGATCGGTGACGCTCGTCAGCTCGCCGGTGCCCAGGTAGTCGAAGGCCCAGCGGGCGCCGTCGGGCAGCGTGGTGGCGATGACGCGGCCGTCGTAGGTGCGGTCGAAGACGGTGCGGCCGCCGGCCTCGTCCACGCCCGCCGTGAGGCGCATGTCCGCGTCCACCTCGAAGCGGCGCTCCGAGCCATCGGGGTACAGCTCGCGGGTGACCATGCCCTCGAGGGTGTGCTCGTAGCGGGTCGTGTGCCCGAGGGCGTCCGTCATCGAGGTGACGTAGCCGTTGCTGTCGCGGGTCATGGCCATGGGGGCGGGGAGGGTGTCGCTGATGATGCGGCCCTCGCCGTCGCGCTCCATGCGCTGGAGGAGGCCGTTGGGCAGGGCGGTGCCCACATGCAGGCCGTCGCCGTCGTAGGTGTAGCGCGTCACGCCGCCCGCCGAGTCCGTCTCGGTGAGCGTGCGGCCCTGGCTGTCGTAGGTCCGGCTGAGGGAGAGGCCGCCGGGCAGGCGATCCTCCAGGGGCCGGTTCTCGGCGTCGTACGACCAGGCGAACTCGGCGCCGTCGGGCTGGACGAGGCGGGACCGGTTGCCGGCGACGTCGTACTCCACCTGCGTCGCGCGGCCGAGGGCGTCGACGATGCGCGTCTGCCGGCCGAGGGCGTCGTAGGTGTAGCGCGTCTCGCCGCCGCAGGCGTCGGTGCGGCTGAGCACGCGGCCCTCGGCGTCGTAGACCATGCGGGTGGTGCCGCCGGCCCGGTCGAGCTGGGTCAGGACGCGGCCGTTGCCGTCGTAGGTGAACCGCTCCAGGGTGCCGTCCGGGTAGGTGACCTGGCTCTTGCGGCCCTGGCCGTCATAGGCGAAGCGGATCTCCTCGCCGCCGGCCATGCGCTGGATCTCGGTGTTGCCCTGGGCGTTGTCGACGATCTCCGTGACGACGCGGCCGTCGACGGTGAGGGTCGCGGTGCCCGCGCCGGGGGGGTAGTCGAGCTGGGCGGACCGGCCGTCGGGCAGCAGGACGTTGCGCAGCCGACCCTCGGCATCGAACGTGTTCTCGTGCACATGGCCGAGGGGCGAGGTGATGCGCGTGGGCAGCTTGTTGGTGCCCTCGAAGGTGAACGTCGTGACGCGGCCCTCGGGCGTCTCCAGCCGCGTGATGCGGCCGTTCTCGTCCACCTCGCGCTGCACGGTGTTGCCCTCGGCGTCCGTCTCGGAGACCACGTTGCCCAGGGCGTCGTACACCAGCACCCGCTCGTCGCCGTTGCGGTCGGTGACGCGGACCTCCTGGTTGTCGGGGTCGTAGACGACGTCGGACTGGGCGCCCTCGAGGCCGAAGCCCGTCAGCCGGCCCTCCTCGTCGTAGGTGGCCTCCATCGGCGTGCCGTCGGGCCGGATGATGGCCGTCAGGTTGTGGTTGCCGTCGTACTGGTAGCGCCAGGTGGCCCCGACGCGGTCCGTGACGGCCACCAGGTCGCCGCGGCCGTCGTAGGCGTAGGTGTACGACGCCCCCTCGGGATCGGTGATGCGCGTGATGGAGCCGGCGGCGTCGCGCTCGAAGTCGAGGGAGGCCCCCGCCGAGTGCACGATGCCCCCGGCGTTGAACTCGATCTGCACCCCGGCGCCGTTGTCGTAGAGGTCGACGCCGCGGCCCTGGGTGAAGACGACGCGCTCGCCGTTGGGGCCCCGCAGCTCGAAGCGCCGCGGGTCGTACGGGGTGAAGTCGAACTGGTCGAGCAGCTCGCTCTCGCCGGGGAAGAGCCAGATCTCGGTGTTGTCGAGGGTGCGCAGCGTCCAGCCGGCCGGCGTCCGGGCGTCGGCGACCCAGCGCACGCTGCCCAGGCACACGCCGTCGAGCAGGGACGTGTTGGTGATCTCGGGCCGGAACCGGAAGAAGCGGTCGCCGCCCGTGAAGCTGACGGTCATGTGGCGCAGCGTCTCGGGGGCCGAGCAGCCGAACTGGATGCACTGGCCGAGCACCTGGCGCTCGCAGCGCTGCTCGTGCTGCCAGCCCTGGGCCACCGGGCGGTTCTGCATGACGTAGCCGCTCGACATGTCGAGCGTCCAGCCGAAGCCGAAGCCGCGGCGGCCCTTGTCCCGCGAGTCGTAGCAGCGGTCGATGGTGACGGGCAGGCCCGCCACGTCGACGCGCATGTCGTTGACACAGAAGCGGATCTGGCCCGGGCGCGGCGCCGCGGCCACCTGCACGACGCGCTCGGTGAACACGATGCGGCCGCCGGCATCCTCGGCCGTCAGCCGCAGGCGGTTGTAGCCCGGCATCATGCGCTCGGTGGGCAGATCGGCCAGGAAGGCGTCCAGCACGTTCTGGTTGCCGGTGGCGAAGACCTGCAGCTCGGCGTCGCCATCCAGGGCGGCGAACGCGAGGGACCACCCCACGAGGGCCACGTCGGAGACGGTGCCGCGCACGGCCGTGGGGCCGCGGATCTCGGCGGCGTCCTCGGGGGCCGAGAAGGCGATGACGGGCGGGTCCACGTCGCCGGGGGCGTTGACGCGCAGCTCGGCCTGCTCGCTGGCCTGGTTGCCGGCGGCGTCGCGCGCGGTGGCCTCGATGGTGTGCACGCCGGGCTGGGCCGGGGCGTTGAAGACCGCGACGCCGTTGGCATCGAGGGCCAGCGGGGCGCCGTCCAGGGTGGCGTTCAGCGCGGTGACGCCGCGGTCGTCGGTGGCGGTGACCGTCACCCGCACGGGGGTGCCGGGATCGGCCACGGCGGGCACGACGGCGATCTGGATCTCGGGGGGCGAGACGTCCGGGCAGGCGGCCGACTCGTCCACGCGCCCGTCGCAGTCGTCGTCCAGGCGGTTGCAGGCCTCGGCGCCCGCCGGCTGCCCGGGCTGGGCGTCGCAGCGGGTCGCGCCCGCCTCGCACTGCACCACGCCCTCGCGCTCGCAGACGCCCTCGCCCGCGGTGCAGGGGCCGCCGGCGTCCACCGGCTGCTCGTCGACGCGCTGGTCGCAGTCGTTGTCGCGGCCATCGCAGACCTCGGCGGCCGGCACGCAGGCGGCGATGGTGAAGGTGCCCACGAGCGTGCGGCTGCGGCCGTTGATGTCCTCCGCGAACAGGCGCAGCGACCACTGCCCCACCGGGATGACGCTGGGATCGAGGACGCCGATGACCTGGTTGGCCACGTTCTGGCCGCCGCGGGCGATGACGTTGGCGGCCGGGTTGGCCTGGGGGCCGTACGAGAGCACCCACTCCACCAGGTTGGCGTCCTGGACGCTGGCCACCACGTCGGTGGGCTGGCGGATGGTCGAGCCGTTCGGCGGCGCGTGGATGGCCAGGTCGGGGAAGGCGACGTCGTTGGGATCGAGGACGCGCATGCGCACCGTCTGGCGGCCCTCGTTGCCGGCGGCGTCGCGGGCCACGCCGATGACGTCGTAGTAGCCGGCGTCCGGGAAGCCCACGAACGCCTGGCAGAAGCCGTCCAGCGGGATCTCCTGGGCGCCCACGAAGAGCTGGCAGGCCGTCACGCCCACGTCGTCCTGGGCCTGGACGACGATCTGGATGACGGAGCCGCGGTTGATGGGGTTGCCCTGCACGAACAGGTTGACCACCGGGGGGGTCACGTCGACGGCGCAGGCGTCGTTGCAGGCGTCCGGGATGCCATCGCCGTCGCAGTCGGGGGCGCCCGCCTGGATGTCACAGGCGTCCGGCACGCCGTTGGCGTCGCAGTCGCGCTGCCGGCCGAACTGCAGGTCGCACGCGTCCCACGTCCCGTTGCCGTCGCAGTCGGGCTGGCCCTCGTCGGCGCGGCCGTCGCAGTCCTGGTCCTGGTTGTCGCAGACCTCGGCCACCGGCGGCCGGGGCACGGCGTCGCAGTCCAGGGCGCCGCCCACGCAGACGATGCGGCCGTCCACGGCGCAGCCGCCGACGCCCTCGCGGCAAGCGCCGCCCGCGTCGACGGGCTGCTCGTCGGTGCGGCCGTCGCAGTCGTCATCGGCGCCGTTGCAGCGCTCGGCCCCGGGCTGGGCGGCCACCGCGTCGCAGGTGAGCTGGCCCCCGACGCACTGGCGGGCCCCGTCGCGCAGGCAGGCGCCGACCCCGGCGCTGCACGCGGCCCCGGCGCCCTGGGCCTGCTCGTCGGTGCGGCCGTCGCAGTCGTCGTCCGCGCCGTTGCACTGCTCGGCCGCCGGCGGCCCCACGACGGCGTTGCACGCCGCCAACCCATTGACATCACAGGCGATCTGGCCGGCAGCGGCGCACGCGCCCACGCCGGCCATGCAGGCCTGGCCCAGGCCGAAGCCCTCGTCGGTGCGGCCATCGCAGTCGTTGTCGAGGGCGTCGCAGCGCTCGGCGGCCGGGGCCCCGGCGACGGCGTCGCAGGTGAGCTGGCCGGCCACGCACTGCCGGGCGCCGTTCACCAGGCAGGCGCCGAGGCCGGCGCTGCACGCCTCGCCGGCGCCCTGGGCCTGCTCGTCGGTGCGGCCGTCGCAGTCGTCGTCGGCGCCGTTGCAGCGCTCGGCGACGGGCTGCCCCGCCACGGCGTCGCAGACGGGCTCGCCCGCGGCGTTGCAGATGATGCGACCCTGGGCCGCGCAGGCGCCCTGGCCGGCGCCGCAGGCCTGCCCGAGGCCGAGGCCCTCGTCGGTCTGGCCGTCGCAGTCGTCGTCGAGGCCGTTGCAGACCTCGTCCACCGCGCCGACGCGGGGGTCGCAGACGGCCGGCGCGCCGCCGGCGCAGGCCGGGATGGACCGGGCGCAGACGCCGACGCCGCAGGGCACCTGCCCCTGGCTCTCGTCCACCGGGCCGTCGCAGTCGTTGTCCAGGCCGTCGCAGGCCTCGGGCGCGGGGGCCGCCCGGGGGGTGCAGATCTCGGCCCCGGCCGCGCACGCGCGCTGGCCTGCGCCGCAGACGCCGGGCTGACCCGTGGCGCAGTCGCCCAGGTTGTCGAGGCCCTCGTCCGTGCGGCCGTCGCAGTCGTCGTCGCCGCCGTTGCAGGCCTCGACGCCGGGCGCGCCGGGCTGGGCGCTGCAGGCGGCGGCGCCGTCCGGGCCGCAGATCGTCTCGCCCTGGGCCTGGCAGGCGCCCACGCCCACGTCGCAGGCCTGGCCGAGCGCGAAGGCCTCGTCCGTGCGCCCATCGCAGTCGTTGTCGAGCGCGTCGCAGCGCTCGGCGGCGGGGGCCCCGGCGACGGCGTCGCACAGGATCTCGGCGCCGTTGCAGGTCGTGACGCCGCGGGCGAGGCAGGCCCCCGTCCCGTCGGAGCAGGGCTGGCCCACGCCGACGATGGCGTCGTCCACCTCGCCATCGCAGTCGTCGTCGATGCCGTTGCAGGCCTCGGCCCGCGGCAGGACGGCCCCGTCGCAGGCGGTGTAGCCCGAGCCGTCGGGCAGGCAGGTCTGGCGCCCGGCGCGGCAGATGCCCTGGCCGGCCGTGCCCGCGGGCCCGGGGTAGCAGTCGCGGGCCTCGCCGGGCTGGCAGGCGCAGCCGCCGGCCACGTCGTCGATCTCGCCGTCGCAGTCGTTGTCGGCGGAGTCGCAGATCTCCTCGGCCGGCAGGACCTCGCCCACGCACGCCTCGAACTGGCCGAACCGGCACTCGGCCACGCCCGCCACGCAGGGGCCCTGGCCGGCGGTGCCCGGGGGACCGCCGTAGCAGACCTGCGTCAGCCGCTCGTTGGCCGGCGTGCGATCCACCCGGCCGTCGCAGTCGTCGTCTTCGCCGTTGCAGACCTCGGGCTCGGGCAGCACCTGCCCCTCGCAGGCGCCATAGGCCCCGTCGACGCAGGTGGTGCGGCCGCCCCGGCAGAAGCCGACGCCCTCGGTGCCCTCGGGCCCGTCGTAGCAGGACCGGCTCAGCGGCCCGCCGGCCAGCGCCTCGTCGGTGCGCCCATCGCAGTCATCGTCCAGGCCGTTGCACTGCTCGGCGGCGGGCTGCCCCGCCACCGCGTCGCAGCGGGTCTCCACGCCATCGCGGCAGACGCGCACGCCCTCGCGCGCGCAGGCCCCGCCGCCGACGGTGCAGGCCTCGCCCAGGTCGGGCCAGTTCTCGTCGGTGCGGCCATCGCAGTCATCGTCCAGGCCGTTGCAGGCCTCGCCGCCCGGGGCGTCGGGCACCGCGTCACAGGCCACCTCGCCCCCCGGCCCGCAGGCCAGCGCGCCCTCGCGGCTGCAGACGCCCTCGCCGGCGCGGCAGGCCTGGCCGAGGGTGGGGAAGTCCTCGTCGGCGCGGCCATCGCAGTCGTCGTCGACGCCGTTGCAGGCCTCGTCACCCACCCGGGCGGGCACGCAGGCGCGGCCACCGTCGCAGGTCACCCGCCCGGCGCCGCAGGGGCCGGCCAGGCCGGTGTCGCACGGGGCGTCCTCCACGCAGTCGCAGCCCTCGTCCACCTGGCCGTCGCAGTCGCCATCGGCGCCGTCGCCGCAGGCGTCCTCGCCCAGGCACTCCACGCAGGTGCGGCTGACGGCCTCGCAGCGCCGGCCAGCGCCGCAGTCATCGGGATCCAGCCGGCAGCCGTCGGCGCACGCCCCCCCCGGGGTGCACCAGGCGCCAGCCGCGCAGCTCACGTCGTCGCCGCAGGCCCCGTCGGCGCACAGGCCATCGGGGCCGCAGTGCCCGCCGGGGCAGCCCCCCGCGACACACCGCGGGAGACACACGCCGTCTGGTCCACAGACCTGGCCATCGGGGCAGCTCTCGGCGGTGCAGGCGGGGGGCGCCGCGTCGGGCGGCGTCGCGTCGGGCGGGCTGGCGTCGGGCGGGCTGGCGTCGACCGGCGCCGCGTCTGGCCGCGGCGGCGCGGCGTCCGGCGGGCTCGCGTCGGGCACGCGAGCGTCCTCGATCAGGCTGCCGTCGATGACGGTCGAGTCCGCCACCGTCCCCGACTCGCCCCCGTCATCGCACGCCACGACCAGCAGCAGCGCCGCCAGGATCCCCCCGATCCGTCCCCTCATGCTTCCCCCCGGTGGGCATCGGCGCCCTGGGAGGAAGTGTACTGTGACGTTGGAATCCGGTCAGCCCTGATCGCGGCGGGCTACTTGCCCGGGTCGAAGGCCCCGACACTCTTGAGGTATTCGATCTCGGCGGGCCCCAGCCAGGCCGGCGGGCTGGCCGGATCGACGCCCGGGCCGAACCACGCCGTGTAGAGCTCGGCCGCCCACTCCTTGTCCGAGACGAGGGCGAACGGGTTGTTCCACTGCGAGAGCCGCTGGTACAGGTCGGGCGACAGGATGCTCAGGGTGCCGAAGAGGAAGTTGGCGTGGGCGAAGCCGCCCCGCACCGCCTTGCGCTCGAGCTGCTTGCCGTACTTCGACTGCTTCAGCGCGTCCACGAGCGTCGGGAAGCGGCTCGCCAGATCCTCCAGGCGCGTCCACCAGTCGGCCTGGCCGTCGCCCTCGCCCTTGTCCACCGCCTTCGTCGTGTTCACGCCCCCCTGGAACCGCTCGGAGAGCAGGGCCACCGCGTCGGTCACGTCCTCGGCCTTGGGCTCGCAGGCGCGCACGAAGTCCTCGACCGAGGCGTTCTGCCAGCCGGCGTCCTGCCGCAGCTTCGCCGACGACGAGCCGCTCAGCTCGTGGTCGATGGCGTGGCCGATCTCGTGGCGGAAGGCCCGGGCGTACTCCTTGGCGGGGGTGTCGAGGTCCTCGGCCTTGTACTGGCCGGCCACCCCGTCGACCACCGAGCGCTTCATCGTCTGGTCGAAGTCGTCCCCGGCGAGCTCCGGGCGCTTCGCGCTGCCGGCCAGCGTCCGCGCGACGGCCGCCTGGCTGCGCATGGCGGTCGCCGAGACGTGGTGCGACTTGTCGCCGTAGTACCAGGGCATGCCCGGGTTGCGCTCGACCTGCTCCAGGTAGCCGCGATCCTGCTGGACGTGGGCCGCGGGCAGGCGGGCGGCCTCGGCCGTCAGCGCGTTGAGCTCGGCGCCGGTGAACTCCTTGTCGCCGCCGCCGCCCGACGCCACCGGCACCCCGAGCACATGCTCCAGGATGGCGACGCGCTGGGTCGTCGGCATGGTGCTGGCCAGCGTCGCCAGGTCGGCCCGGGCCGCCGGATCGAGGGCGTCGGCGTTGGCGACGAGCAGCTCCAGGATCTGGGGCCAGAAGGCCTTCTCGGGGTAGAGGCCGGCCGGATCGACGTCCTTGCCGTCGATCTCGTAGCGCCCCTGCTTGAGCAGGATGGCGTTGGCCCGCGGCACCGACGCGGCCAGGCGCAGGAGGTCGGGCAGGGTGGCCGCGCTGGCCGTCCGGCAGGCCTCGATGAGGTCCTGGGCGGTGGGCTGGATCTCGGCGCTCTGCCCGCGGGCCGCCTCGGGGCTGGCCTCCACCTCCACCGGCTCGGTGGTCTCGGTGGCGCGGGCGGCGACTTCCTGTCCGCGTACGTCGTACATGGCGGGCACGATAGCACGCCCGGCGGCCAGCCTGCCGCAAGGAAGCGGCGGCCGCCGCGCGCCCTCAAAGCTGACAGGGACCTGTCAGGGTTGGGCCGGGCCCGCGGGCCGGGGGGCTCGCCTCGCCCGGGTGGCCAGGGCATGCTGGCGCACACGCCAGGAGGTGCCCATGTCCGCGTTCGCCGGCTTCCCGCCCGATCTCTTCGACTTCCTCGCCGAGCTGTCGATGAACAACAACCGGGAGTGGTTCGAGGCCAACAAGGCCCGCTACGAGGCCAGCGTCCGGGAGCCGGCCCGGGCCTTCATCCGCGCCATGGCCCCCCGCCTGAGCCGGATGTCCGATCACTTCGTGGCCGACGATCGCAAGGTGGGCGGCTCGCTGATGCGGGTCTACCGCGACACCCGCTTCTCCCACGACAAGACGCCCTACAAGACGAACGTGGGCATCCAGTTCCGGCACGTGGTGGGCAAGGACGTCCACGCCCCGGGCCTGTACCTGCACCTGGCCAACCCGGGCCCGGGGGAGGATGACGGCCTCTTCGTCGGCGCGGGCACCTGGCACCCCGACAAGGAGCCCCTGGCCCAGATCCGGGCGGCCATCGCCGAGCGCCCCGAGGCGTGGCAGGCCGCGACGGCGGGGGCGGGCTTCCAGCGCGACTGGCGGCTCGGCGGCGAGAGCCTGAAGCGGGCCCCCAAGGGCTTCGATCCCGCGCACCCGGCCATCGCCGACATCTGCCGCAAGGACTTCATCGCCGTGACGAGCCTCGCCGCCGACGAGGTGCTCACCCCGGACTTCGCCGACCGGCTCATGGACCGCCTGCTGGAGACGAAGGCGTTCGTGGCGTTCCTCTGCCAGGCGATGGGCGCGGCGTTCTAGCCCATCGCTCAGAGAGTCTCCCGCCGCCTGGCTGGCCCGTCGCCGCTGGCTGCGTTGCTCGTCGGCAGCGTGGCCCCACCACGCTCGCGCCTGCGCTCGCGCCGCCGAAACCCGAGGAAGATCAGCGGGTTCAGTGCACCACGACGGGATCGACGGGGTGCACCTGCCACCGGAAGGGGGCGGCCCCCAGGGCCTCGGCGAGGTGGGCGGGATCGGCGGCCAGGCCGCGGAGGAAGGCGTCGAGCTGCTCGGCGTCGGGCCGGCCGCTGGCCGACACGAAGGCGAAGCCCGTCGTCCCCGGCCGCAGCGGCGCGACGAACCGCCAGGCCAGGGTGGTGGCGCTCGCCCGGCACCGGGCGTCGTCGCTGGTGCAGACCAGGCGCGCGCCCTGGGCGTCCGCCTGGACGAGGGCGCCCCAGGGCTCGGCGCCCCGTAGCCGGTCCAGCAGGCCGGGGGTGCCCAGCCGCATCATCAGGCGGAAGCGATCCCCGGGCTCGGCGGCGCCGTGGCCGCGGACCTCGCTCTGCGCCGTCACGGCCACCCCCGCGCCCACCGGCGGGCTGGGGGGCAGCAGCAGCAGCGCGGCGGCCGCCGCGAGGGCCGCCGCCGCCGCGCCGATCCACAGGGGCCGGCGGGGGAAGGCCAGCACCCGGCCGGGCGTCGCCACCACCTCGGGCTCGTCCAGCAGCGCCCGGTAGCGCTCGGGCGCCAGCGCCCGCAGCTCCACCCGCGCCGCCGGGCTCTGCCGGATGCGCGCGACCAGGCGGGCCTCCTCGGCGGGCGCCAGCCGGCCTTCGATGAGCGCCGCCACCCCCTCGGCCTCCGGCAGGTCGCCGGCCGGCGGATCGAGGGCGGGCAGGAGCCGCTCGAAGAGGTGGTGCACCGCCGCGTCACGCGGCGTCAGGGTCAGCCGGCTGCGCATCGCAGGCCTCCGGGGTCGCAGGGCGGGCCACCGGCCCGGGGGTCGTTCAGAAGACGGGGTCGAAGAACACCAGGGCCGACGCGAAGAGCTCGTCCAGATCGAGGCCCGCGGCCAGGCTGCCCAGGAGGCTGCGCAGGTCCCCCTCGGTCAGGCCCAGCTCCGTCCGGGCGCGCCGCTGGAACCGCTTCCAGATCTTCTCGCGGGCCGTGCCCAGGCGCCGGAACACCGAGGAGGTGTCGATGCCCAGGTCGGCCCCGATCTCGCGCAGGACGTCGCCATCCCGGTAGTAGCGGCGCAGCAGGGCGCGCTCCGCCTCCGACAGCTCGGCCACGCACTCCAGGAAGACGGGCCGCAGCAGCGCCGCGGCCTGGCTGCGCTCGATCTGGGCGTCCTGGCGCGGGCCGGGCGTAGCGAGCTGGTCGAGCCGGGGTGGCTCGCCCTCCGCTCGCTGCCGCCGCAGCAGATCGATGACGAGGCGGCGCGCCGTCACCCGCAGCCAGCCCTGCAGCGTGCCCGCGCCCCGGTAGGCGAAGAGCCGCGCGCTCGTCGGGTCGTCGGCGTGGCGCGCCGTGAAGAGCGTCGCCAGGAGCTGCGCCTCCACGTCCTCCGCGATGGCCCCCGTCGGGGCGTAGCGCTGGCAGAGGCGGGTGAGGTAGGCGCCGAAGCGCTCCAGAAACAGGCGGATGGCGCGGTCGCTGCCGGCCAGGCAGCCGAGCACCAGGTAGAGATCCGGCAGGACGAGCGCGTCGAGGGCCTGGGCCCGGTCGGCCTGGTCGGCGAGCACGGCGTCGAGCCGGCCCATGAAGTGATCGAGGGGCACCCCCAGGTCGCCATCCTGCTGCCGCAGCACCTGCCACGTGGCCTCGATGCGAGCCCGGCACGGATCGGTCAACGCTGATCTCCGGAGGGCGAGGGATCGGGTCATCGTAGGCCGTGGACATGGGAAGTCAACCTGCGTCGGGTCGCGCCGGGTCAGGGACGCCCGGGTCGGCGGGCTTTTGCGCGTCGCGTCACGCCCTCGGCGATCGGGCCTGCCAAACTCCGCGCAGTGACTGCGGTTTCGGCCGGGCGCCGGGCGCCCTTGCGGCGCGGGGGGCGGCCGGGCAGCATGCCGGGCCATGGCCTTCACCCCCCCGATCCCCTGCCAGACGGGCGTCCGCCTGGCCGACCACGTGACCCTCGGCGTCGGGGGGCCCGCGCGCTGGTTCGCCGACGCCGTGCCCGCCGACGACGCCGCCCGGGCCGTCGCGGCGGCCGACGCGGCCGGCGTCCCGGTGCTGGTGCTCGGCGGCGGCAGCAACCTGCTCATCGCCGACGCCGGGTTCGATGGCCTCGTGCTGCGGCTCGCCGACGGGGGCGTCGCCGAGCAGGTGGAGGGCGCCGACGTCATCGTCACGGTCCCCGGCGGCGCGGACTGGGACGCCTTCGTCGGCTGGACGGTGGCGGCCGGCTTCGCGGGGCTGGAGTGCCTGTCCGGCATCCCCGGGCGGGTGGGCGCCGCGCCCATCCAGAACATCGGCGCGTACGGCCAGGAGGTCGCCGAGGCCATCGAGGCCGTCGAGATCTACGACCGCGACGCCCGGGAGCGCCGGTGGCTGCCGGCCGCGGCGTGCGGCTTCGGCTACCGGACCAGCCGGTTCAAGCGCGAGGGCCGGGCGGTGGTGCTCCAGGTGGCGTTCCGCCTGCGCCCGGGAGGCGCGCCGACGCTGCGCTACGCCGAGCTGGCCAGCCGGGTGGCCGGGCAGGCGCCGGACCTCGCGGCCACGCGCGCGGCCGTCATCGCCATCCGCCGGGGCAAGTCCATGGTGCTCGACGCAACCGACGAGAACCGGCGCAGCGCGGGCTCCTTCTTCCTGAACCCGGTCGTCCCGGCGGCCGCCCTGGCCGAGGTGGAGCGCCGCCTGGCGGCCCGCGGGCAGGCGCCCGAGGCCATGCCGCGCTGGCCCGCCGAGGGGGGCGTGAAGCTGTCGGCGGCGTGGCTCATCGAGCAGAGCGGCCTGGCCCGCGGGGCGGGGGAGGGGCCCGTCGGCCTCTCCACCCGGCACACCCTGGCGCTGGTCAACCGGGGCGGCGCGACGGCCGCCGACGTGCTGGCGTTCGCGGCGTTCGTGCAGGACAAGGTGCGGACTTCATTCGGGATTTCCCTGGAGCGGGAGCCCGTGGCCGCTGGCTTCTGACCAGACGCACAGCCGCTCGTCCCGGGTCAGGCCCTGCTGGTGCCCGGCGGCCAGGGCCGCCACCAGCGTCGCCCCCACCTCCGCCGCCGTGCGCCCGAACGCGATGACGCCGTCCTCGTGGCCCGCCATGGCGAGCAGGCGGCGCTCCAGCAGCGTCGTCTCCCGGGCCAGGCGGTCCATCTCATGGGCCATCGCGGGGGTGCCGTAGGGCACGTCGGCGCGGCTGGTGGGCAGGCGCAGGGCCACGCGGTGCCGCCAGATGGCCGGGCAGTGCACATGGAAGACGTAGCGGATGGCCGGGGCGAGGTCGTAGATGGCCCCGTGCGTGAGCGACTCGCTCGAGGGCGGCGCGGGCCCCTCGCTGTCGACGGCGTTGCGGCGGGCGTCGCAGCGGCGGACGAGGCAGAGGCCGGCGGCGTCGAAGCACCGCAGGCCCCCCGTCTGGGTGGCGGTGATGAGGAAGGCGCGGGCGCCGCGCGCGCCCGGGAACGGGCCGACGCGCGCGGAGAGGTTGCCGTAGCCGGCGCCGTCGTAGCGGGCCGCGTCCTGGCCGACGCCGCCCAGGCGCACCATGACGTCCCGCCAGGCGACGAGCTCGGCCTGCAGGCCCCCGAACCGCGCGGCGGGCAGCGTCGCCGGCTGGTGGCGCAGGTGGAACTGGGTGACGCCCTCCGTCACGTGGGCTCCCGGCCCAGCGTGCGCACCTCGGCGCGCAGGCGGCGCAGCTCGTCGGGGGCGAAGACCTCACCGCCGAAGCGGACCCCCTCGTAGCGCTCGATGATGGCGCGAGCGCGCTCGGCGCCGGGGGCCTCCCGGGCCAGCAGGCTGTCGGCGTACTCGCGGGCGGTCGTCCCCGGGCGGCGGTCGAAGCCCCGCCGCCGGTAGGTGCGCACCAGGGCGTCGAGCAGGTCGGCCGCGGCCTCCGAGGCCAGCCGCCGGGCCTGGGCGGGCGCCGCCCGGCGCCGCCGCACGAGCGGGATGAGGATCAGGGCCGCCACCAGGACCGCGAGCGCGACGAGCACGCCCGTCCGGGGTCGCCCGCCGCCCCCGGAGCGGCCCAGCGTCTCCTGCCAGACGTCCCGGAGGGCGTGGAAGGCGCTGGCCTGATCATCCAGATCGTACTCGATGATGTACTTGTACCAGCGCAGCCGGAGGGCGTCGGCCATCTCCCGCAGCCGCGTGAAGAGGCCCGTCTCGACGGCCCGCGGCGGGCCCCCGGGCGTCGGATCCCGCGTGACCCACTGCCCCGGACCGAGCCAGAGCTCCACCCAGGAGTGGGCCTCCCCCTGGCTGATGGCCAGGTAGCCGCCGAAGCTGTTCCAGGTGCCGCCGAGGAAGCCGTTGACGTTGCGCGCCGCGATGCCCTGGGTGCGCAGCAGGATGATCATGGCGGTGGCGAAGTACTCGCAGTGGCCGCGGCGCTGGACGAAGAGGAAGTCCTCCAGCGGGGCGTAGCGGTCGTCGCGGCCCAGATCGAGGGAGTAGCGCAGGTTCGACTCCAGCCAGCGCTCCACGCGGCGCGCGGCCTCGCCCACCGTCGGCGCGTCGCCGATGATCTCGGCCGCCAGGGCGGCGACGCGTGGGTCGAGGTCGAGGGGGAGCTGCAGGTAGCGCGGGGCCTGGCGGCGCGCGGCCTCGCGGTACGCGGCCAGCGGGGCCCCGAGGGCGGCCGCGGGCACCGGCTCCCGGCGGCTGTATGCCGTGTAGCGGAAGGCCACCTGGTCGGGCTGCTCGTAGACGACGTCCCCCTCGGGATCCTGGCGCACGGTGCGGCGGCGGCTGAGGGGCGTCTCGGCGGCGTCGAGGGCCACGGCCTCCAGGCGCGAGAGCCCGAAGAGCACGCGGGCCTCCATGGGCTCCAGGTAGATGCGCTGCTCCACCACCGGATCGGCGGGATCGCCCCAGCCCGCCACCGGGTAGACGCCGTCGCGCCGCCGGATGGGCCGGTCCATGCCCCCGCGGGACTTCGTCCAGCGGTGCCCGTCGTAGTGGTCGAACGCGAGGGCGCGCCAGTACGGGGCGAGGGCCTCCCGGTCCGTGGCCCGGGGGAACTCGACGCGCATCACGACGGTGGGATCGTTCTTGATCACCCCGAAGTGGCCCAGCTCCACCTGGTCGGTGAAGCCCGACATGGTGATGCCGCCGCGGCGCTGGCCGAAGAAGTAGCCGAAGCCCACGCGGGGGAAGAGGAAGAAGACGGTGGCGGCGCCCGCGAAGACCCCGAGGGACAGCAGGCACGTCACCACCAGGAAGCGGGGGCCCACCAGCTTGCGGGAGTTCATGACGCGCTGGACGCGGACGGGGCGGCCCTCCAGGGACTCGCCGTACTTGAGCAGGTAGTTCTCCTCCATCTCGCGCTTGAGGTGGAAGAGGATGAGCGTCCAGGTGCTCGCCACGACGTACAGCAGGAAGAGCAGGCCATAGCTCAGCTCGGCGTTGAGGACGGTGGCGGCCGTCATCTGCAGGAACGACAGGACGTAGAGCTGCTGGTACTCGCGGCTCGTGCGCCGGTTGAAGAGCCGGTTCACGGTGAGGAAGAGCACGAAGTCGCTGACGGCCTGCAGCACCGAGGCGTCGACGGTGATGGCGACGCCGGCGCGGACCAGCATCGCCAACGTCGCGATGTTCCACAGCTTTTCGTAGCGCGGCAGGGCGACGCGGGGGGCCTCCCAGAACCACGAGGCGGCCGTGGCCAGGACGACGAGGGCCGCGCCGACGGGGCCGACGTCGCCGCCGAGCAGCACCGCCGCCAGGGCGGTGCCCACCATGAGGTAGGTGCAGACCTTGTGGACGACGATGAAGCGCACGTCAGGCCCCCGCCTCGAAGACGTGGGCGAAGGGGCCGGCGACGAGGTGGCGGGCCCGCCGGTGGCTGATGAGGATGAGGCTGTCGGCGCTGCCCACCGGCCGCGCGGCCTCCTCGGCGGGCGGGCTGAACGTCAGCAGCGCCAGCACCCGCAGCGCCTCCACGAGCCCCCGGCCCTCGGCGTCGATGAAGTGGCTCTGGCTCCCGGCGCGCAGCTCCACCCCGTAGTGGCGCTGGGTGAAGTGCACCAGGAGCGAGGCCGCCACGTCGCAGCACTCGTCGAGGGCGTCGCGCACGGCCTCGGCGCCCAGATCGAGATCGGCGGGCACCCGGTCGTTGATCACCACCGTCACCCGGCGGGTGCCCTGGCTGGCGTACTCCCGCAGGATGAGGCGGCCCTCCCGGGCGGATCGCTTCCAGTGCACGTCCCGGGCGTCATCCCCCGGGCGGTGGTGGCGCAGGCCGTGGAACTCCCGGCCCAGGCCCCGGCGCCGCTGGTCCAGCTCGCCCACGAGGCTCTGCGCCGGCAGGGGCAGCTCGGCCACGGGGCTGACCTTCGGCAGCACCAGCAGCCGCCCGGGGGCCTCCAGCTCGCGCGACTTCACGAAGAACGAGAAGGGGAACCGGGTGCCGACGCGCAGGCCCTGGTAGGCGTAGGCGCCGCGCCGGGGGAACTCGGAGCGGTAGCTCGTCTGCTGGCTGGCCCCGGCGGGCACCTTGAGGAAGTAGCACTTCTTGGCCACGGGCCGGCCGTCGACGATGTCCTCCACCTGGATGCTGAAGGAGGGCAGGCGCGTCTTGGTGTTCGTCAGGGTGATGCCGGTCAGGAACGGGTGGCCGGCGTGGACCTCGCGCGGCAGGTCGCGCACGACGGCCAGCCCCCGCAGGGTCTGCTCGGAGAGCACGCCGCTGACGATGATGAACGACAGGAGCATGCCGAGCACCAGGAACAGCAGGTTGTTCCCGGTGTTCACCGCGGCGAAGCCGATGCCCAGGGTGATGGCGACGAGGTAGCGGCCCTCCCGCGTGAAGCGGAGGCGCGAGCGGCCACGGGCGCGGCGCGCGCTGAGCGCGGTGCCGATCAGGCCGATGGCCGCAGCGATGGCGATGCCCAGGGGCGGGATGCCCAGGGCCGCGAGGATCGCGATCAGGGCGACGGGCGCGATGCAGCCGGCCAGCCTGCCTCGTGCTGGAGGCGACGCGTTCATCGCCGACGACTCTGCCACGGAGGGCGGGCCGCGGGGAAGGCGACCCGGAGCGAGGCGCCCGGAGGGGCTACCAGCTCGCCTTCACCACGCCCGGCAGGTTGCCCTTGAGGGCCTCATCGCGCAGCGCGATACGGGACAGGCCGAACTTGCGGTAGTACGCGCGGGGGCGGCCGGTCAGCACGCAGCGGTTGACCACGCGGGTCGCGCTCGAGTTGCGGGGCAGCTTGCCCAGGGCGGTCTGGGCGGCGATCTTGTCCTCGAAGGAGGCGTTGGGATCCTTCGAGATGGCGACCAGCTCGGCGCGGCGGCGGGCGTAGCGCGCCACCAGCTTCTTGCGCTGCTCGTTCTTGGCGATCTTGCTCTTCTTGGCCATGGGCCCGAAACTCCTTGAGAATTCGCGTTCGGCGTGCTGTGCCCGGCGGGCCGTCGCTCACGCGAGCGCTCCACGAAAAACGCGTCCAGGGACCTCGCCGGCCCGTGGGTTGGCGGGGCATACTGCCCGAAAGACCCGGGGGACGCAACCGTTTTTCCGGTGCGAGGCGGAGGTTTCGCGGAGAGACGACGGGATGCGGCCGAGCCCTTCCGCCGGCCGCCCCTTGGCCTTATCATGCCGCCGTGCAAATCTCGTGGGCCAGCGGTGTGCGTGTGGGCGGCCTCTCCGTGGATCCGGAGGGGCGAGCGCCCGTGGCGCTGTGGACGCACCGGGCGTGGCGCCGGCCGGCGGCCCGGCTGACGCTGGGCAGCGCCGCCCTCGCCGCGACGTGGGAGGGCGTGCAGGGCCTGCCGTTCGGCGTGGGCGCCATCGCCGCCGGCATCCGCCTGGAGCTGTTGCCCACCGGCTACGGCGTCGGCGGCGCCGCAGCCCTGCTGGCCGAGGATGGCCAGCGCGCCCTCGTCGTCGGCCCCACGACCACCGCCCTCGCCCCCCGGCCCGTCGACGATCTGGTGCTGGCGGCCCCGGCGCCCGCGGCCCGCCCGCCGACTGGCTGGCCCAGGCCGAGGCGGCGAGCCAGGCGGGCACCCGCTGCGCCTCGTCGCGCCCGACGGCGCGGCCGCGGTGGCCATCGCCGCGGCCCTCGACGACGCGGGCATCCCGCACTCCCGGCCGGCCTGGCTGCCCGGCGGCAAGGCCGGCGCCCGGGTGCGGGTCGTCGGCCGCGGCGCGGGCCTGGTGGTCGACCTGCGGCCGGGCGTCGACGCCGCCTGGCAGGTGGGCTTCGCCCGGGCCTGCAGCGCCGAGCGCATCTGCGTGCATGGGCCGGCGGCGGACGCCCTGGCCCGCCGGCTGACGGAGGCCGGCCTGCCGGCGCGGGTCATCCAGGCCCCCGCCCAGCTCGTGCTGTCGGGCCTCGCGGCCCATGAGACGCGGGCGATGCCGCCCAGCGACGGCCCGGTCGCCCGGGCCCCGGAGGAGTAGCCGCGGGCCGGAGCGCCCGCCCACAGAGGGCCCGGCCGGCGCACCCCGCGCCGCGGACCTTGCATCCAGCGGGGAAGAACGGTACCCAGCGGACCGGACGCGCACCCACGGGGCGCTCCAGGAGGCGTCATGCTCCCCTTCGGCATCGGCTTCAGCGAAGTCCTGCTCATCCTGGTCGTGGTCCTGCTGGTGGTGGGGCCGAGCCGCCTGCCGGACATGGCGCGGACGCTGGGCAAGGGCATGCGCACCGTGCGTCGCGCCGGCCGCGACCTCCGCGATGCCATCGACACCGACGATCTGCGCCAGCAGGTCTACCAGCCCATCCGCCAGTGGCAGCGCGAGCAGGACGAGGCGGACGCCGAGCTGCTGGCGGAAGAGGCCCGCGAGCACGCGGCGACCCGGGCCAAGGCCGCGCCGGCGAAGGCGGCCCCCGAGAAGGCCGCGCCCGCCCCTGCGGCGCCCGAGCCCCCGGCGCTGGCGCCGCCGGCGCCCGACGCCGTGGCGGCCCACGACGACGACGAGGACGAGGGCCCGGGCATCGTGGCCCGGGATCCGCTGGCGGCCCTGCGCAAGGCGCCCGCCCAGCCTGGCCAGGGGAAGCCGGGTGGCGACGACGAGCCCGCCTGATCCGACGGAGCTCGAGGCCAGCCGCGCCCCCTTCATGGAGCACCTGGAGGAGCTGCGCTGGCGGCTCCTGCGCGCCATCATCGGCGTCGTGGTGGCGGCGGCCGTCTGCTACATCTTCCACCAGGAGCTCTACGACTTCCTGACGGACCCGCTCATCGCGGTCCTGAAGGCCCGGGATCTGCCGCCGGTGCTCAAGTACCGCACGGTGTCCGGCGCCTTCATGTTCCACTTCAAGACCGCGATTCTGGGCGGGATTTTCTTCGGCGTCCCCCTCATCCTCTACCAGTTCTGGCAGTTCGTGGCCCCCGGCCTGTACCGCCATGAGCGGCGGATGGTGGGGCCGTTCGTGATCTCGGCGACGCTCTGCTTCGTCGGGGGCGCGGCCTTCGCCTACTACCAGGTGCTGCCCTACGCCTTCGACTTCCTGCTCGACTACACGGTCAGCACCGGCAGCCACCGGCTGGAGCCCGACATCACCGTCGAGGACTACCTGGGCTTCGTGACGAAGCTGCTGCTGGCGTTCGGCCTCGTCTTCGAGATGCCCATCATCACGGCGTTCCTGTCGGGCATCGGCGTCATCACCCACCGCATCCTGCTGCGGTTCTGGCGCTGGGCCATCGTGCTGGCCTTCATCATCGCCGCCGTGCTGACGCCCCCCGACTACATCACCCAGGTGATGCTGGCCATCCCGCTCTGCATCCTCTACGGCGTCAGCATCCTCATCGCGCGGGTGCTCACGCTGCGCCGGGAGCGGGCCCAGGCCGACGGCGCGGGCGACGAGACGCCGGCCGACGACGAGGCCGCCGCCGACGAGGACGCCGCGGAGCCGAAGTGACCGGGAGCGTCCACGAGATCGCCCTGGAGGTGCACCCCGACGAGGCGGCGCCCGAGGGGCTGCGGCTGGCGGCGGCGCGGGCCCTCGGCGTGGATCCCTCGCGGGTCACGGAGGTGCGGCCCCTGCGCCGCGGGGTGGACGCCCGCCGCGGGCGCGTGCGGGTGGCATACCAGCTCGCCGTCGGCGTGGATGGCCCGCTGCCGACGCCCACGCTGGCGGTCCCCGACCTGCCGACGCTGGCGGGCGAGCCCCCGGTGATCGTGGTGGGCGCGGGGCCCGCCGGGCTGCTGGCCGCCTGGACGCTGGCGCGGCACGGCGTCCGCTCGGTGCTGCTCGATCGGGGGGCCGACGTGCGCGGCCGCCGCCCGGCCCTGGCGCGCCTCAACCGCGACGGGGTGCTCGATCCCGACAACAACTACTGCTTCGGCGAGGGCGGGGCCGGCACGTTCAGCGACGGCAAGCTCTACACCCGCGCCACCGGCCGCGGGCCCATCCAGGATCTCATGGAGCTGCTGGTCGCCTGCGGCGCGCCGGCCTCCATCCTCTACGAGGCCCGCCCCCACATCGGCACCAACCGGCTGCCCGGCGTCGTGCAGGGCCTGCGCGAGCGCCTCGTGGCGGCGGGCGTCGACGTGCGCTTCGGCGTCCGGGTCGACGACCTGCTGCTGGACGGCCGCCGCGTAGTGGGCGTGCGCCTGGCCGGCGGCGACACCCTGCCAGCCCGGGCCGTCATCCTGGCCACCGGCCACTCGGCCCGGGACGTCTACACCCTGCTCGACGCCCATGGCGTCGCCCTCGCGGCCAAGCCCTTCGCCCTCGGCGTGCGCGTCGAGCACCCTCAGGCCCACATCGACGCCATCCAGTACGGCGAGCTGGCCGGCCACCCCCACCTGGGCGCCGCCCCCTACACGCTGAAGCGCACCGTCGACGGGGTGGGGGCCTACAGCTTCTGCATGTGCCCGGGCGGCTTCATCGTGGCCGCCGCCACGGACGCCGACGGCGTCGTCGTCAACGGCATGAGCCCCTCCCGGCGCGACTCCCGCTTCGCCAACTCGGGCATGGTGGTCACCGTCGGCCCCGAGACCTACGGCGAGGGCGCCCTGGCCGGGCTGCGCTGGCAGGCGGGCGTCGAGCAGGCGGCCTTCCGCGCCGGCGGCGGCCGCTTCCGCGCGCCCGCCCAGCGGGTGACGGACTACCTGGCCGGCCGCGTCTCGGCCGATCTGCCCCCGTGCAGCTACCGGCCGGGCCTGCAATCCTTTGATCTGCAAACGATTCTCCCGCCCGTCGTCGCCACGCACCTGCCCGCCGCCCTGCGCTTCTTCGACGCCCACCGGATGCGCGGCTACGTCACCGCCGAGGCGGTCCTCGTCGGCGTCGAGTCGCGCAGCTCCGCCCCCGTGCGCATCCTGCGGGACGCCGAGACGCTGGAGAGCCCGTCCCATGCCGGTCTGTTCCCGGTGGGGGAGGGCGCAGGCTTCGCCGGTGGCATCGTGAGCGCCGCCCTCGACGGGGCCCGCGTCGCGGCCACCGTCGCGCGGCAGGTGGGTGCGCCCGGCGCGTGACAACCCCGGTTCGACGGGGGTATTGGTAGGCATGCGCGAGCGCACAGAGGACGAGCAGGCGGAGCGATCCCAGGCGGATCAGGAGCAGGAGACCACCCAGGAGGCCGAGGAGCGCGACGAGGCGCGCACCCAGAGCGAGCAGGAGGCCCAGAAGGCCGCCGCCGCGAAGCCCCCCCGGTGGCGCCGCAAGGCCCGCCTGCCCCTGCGCGGGTTCCTCCAGGGCCTCCAGGCGGCCACCCGCGCCGCCGAGGCCTTCCAGCAGGCCGGCGTCACCCTCCCGCGCGAGGTCTTCGACCAGGTCTCGCGCTTCCAGCTCGTGCGCGACCGCGAGTTCACCATGAGCCTGCGCTTCGACGCGCAGGTGGCCATCGGCAACGAGGTGCTGCGCTTCGGCAGCCAGCTCACCGGGCGCATCGGCGACGAGGCCATCGAGAACCTGACGGGCGTCAGCCTCGCCGGCCAGAGCGTCACCACGCTCGACAAGACGGCGGAGGGCCCCACGGCCCTGCTCGCCGGCGGCGATCGCCGCGCGCTCAACCCACTGGAGGGCTTCGATCCATGACGAGGGCACGCCTGCCGCTGCTCCTGCTCGGCCTCACCGCGACGCCGGCCGGGGCCGCCGAGCTCACGGCCACGCTGGGCGCCGTCCAGCAGCAGGCCGCCGGGGCCGCCGACTGGCAGCCCGCCGCCGCGGGGCCCATCGCCCCGGGCACGCGCCTGCGGGTCACGGCGGGCGCCGGCGCCCAGGTCGGGCTGCCCGTGGCCACCCTGTGGCTGCGAGACGGGGCCGAGATCGAGGTCGTCAGCGACACCGTGGTGCGCGTCGGCGTCGGCGGCGTGCAGATCCGGCTGCTCCCGGCGGCGGGGAAGCCCCCCAAGGCGCCCCGCCTGTCCGTCCAGGCCCCCTGCGGCCAGATCGGCGTGGCGGACGGCGCCGCGCTCGTCCAGGTCACCGACGACGAGGGCTGCGCCGTCTCCAACCACCTGGGCCCGGCCGTCGAGGTGAAGGGCGCCCGGGGCGGGCGCGCCAGCGTCCAGCGCGGCGCTGGGGTGGTGGTGCGCAAGGGCCGGCCCGGCGCCCCCGCGGCGCTGCCGGCCCCGCCGACGTGGGCGGGGGGCAAGGCCCTCACCGCCCAGGGCCGCCGCGCCGAGGACGCCCTCGTCCGCGGTCGCCTCGCCACGGCGGCCGGCGTCCAGCGCGTGCGGGTGCGCCTGCGCAGCCTGGCCGCCGAGCTGCCGGCCGGGGAGCTGGAGCGATCGCCTGGCGACCCCATCTTCCGCGCCCGGGGCCTCGCGGCGGGCACCTGGGCCATCGAGGCCGTCGCTCGCGACGCCGCCGGCCTGGAGAGCCCCTGGTCCGATCCCCTCGTGGCCGAGGTGCAGGCCGTGGACGGCCCGCTGCCGGTGACGCAGGGCGTCGACGTGGGCCTGCCCGGCGGCTGCGGCTGGTCGGGGGCCGGCAACGCGCGCTGCCCGGACGGCGACGTGCCCCTCGCGCTGGCCACCGCCCAGGCCGCCTGGGCCGGCCCGGCCCCGGCCCGGGGCAAGCCCGCCGCGGTGAAGCTGACCGTGACCGGGGCCGCCGTGCCCCCTGTGCTCGAGCTGTGGATCGCGGGCAAGGCCTGGCCCCTTCGGGCCGCCGGCGCCGCCCTGGAGGCCACCGTCACGGTGCCCGCGGGCACGACGGAGGCCGAGGTCCGCGATCCCGACCAGCTCGACGGGCCCCCCGTCGCCCGCCTGGCCATCCCGTGAGGCAGACCGTGACCGCATCAACGCTCCGCCGGCTCGCCCGCCCGCTCCTCCTGCTGGCCCTGCTGCTGCCGGCCTCGGCCTTCGCCGGCGCGGCGCCCTACGCCGACTGGCTGTTCCAGGTCGATCGCGCCGCCGACGCCCGGGACGACGCCCGGCTCATCGAGCTGGCCCGCGAGTCGCCGCACTTCGCCCGCATCTGGTTCTACGGCAACATCTTCGACCTCGGCGTGGCCGGCATCCCCGAGAAGGAGAAGGCGCGCATCCGCCTGCGGGCCGAGCGCTTCGCCGAGGGCCTCAGCCAGACGGAGCCGCCCGACGAGCAGGCGCGCCTGACGCTGGAGCTGGCGGGGGAGGCCCTGGCCAAGGAGCAGGCGGCCCAGCAGGGGCTCTTGAACCTGGCCTTGAACGACCCGTCGCCCATCTCCGCGGCCGTCGCGGCGCTCGGCGACACCCCGGATGGCCAGGTGCCCCGCGCCGCCTTCCACGCCCTCCTGCACCGCGCCCACCTGGCCACCCCCCGCCTGGGCGGGGCCCGCGACGCGCTGCGCCTCGTCGAGGCCGCCCGCGGCCTGGCCGAGGCCATGGCCCTGGTGGACGGCGACCTGGCCCCCTGGCGCACGCTCGCGGCCTGGCAGGGCGGGGAGGTGGTCACGGCCGACAAGCCGACCCTGGTGGAAGAGCGGATCATCAATGGATTCAACGCGTTGCTGACGGGCGACCCGGGGACGGCCCAGCGCCTCCTCGATGACGGCGTGCGGGCGCTCTCCGCCGCCGGCGAGCCGCCGCTGCGGGTCTCCCTCATGAGCCTGGGCGGGGGCCTCGTCGCCGATCTGCGCCAGGACGCGGCCGGGGCGCGCGCCGTGCGGGCCCGGGTGGCGAGCACGCTGCAGGTCCCGTGGATGGTGGCCTCCCTGCACCGCCAGATCCTGCTCGGGCATGTGCGCTCCGGGGATCCGGACGGCGCGGTGCGGGCCGCCGAGACGTTCCGCCGCTCGCGCGAGGGCGTGCGGCCGCGCGTGGAGGACGGCACCGCCCTGAACGCCGCCGTGGTGCTCTGGCGCGTCGAGGCCCGGCAGCGCTTCGAGGCGGGGCGGCTGGAGTCCGCCGAGCAGCTCCTGGCCGCCGCCCGGGTGGAGGCCGACTGGCTGCGCAGCCTGGAGTTCCTGGGGGCCACCGTCGCCGAGGGGCGCCGGGCCGCCGAGGCCCGCACCCGCGCGGGCCGCGCCTCCGAGCTGGCCGCCGGCTTCGGCGCCCTGGCCCACCGGCGCGGCCGCTTCAACGCGGCCATCGAGGCGTTCGAGGGGGCCCGGGCCAGCGCGGCCGAGGCGGCCGACGCGCGCCTGGAGGGCCTCGCCGGGGTGGCGCTCGGCCGCAGCCTGCTGGCAGCCGGTCGCCTGGACGACGCCCTCACCGCCACCACCGCCGCCGTGGATCGGCTGCGGGCGGGCGGGGGTGACGCCTACGCCGACGCCTGCCTCGCCCGGGGCGAGGTGCGGCTGTGGCGGGGCGACCTGGCGCCCGCCTTCGCCAACGCGAACGAGGGGTTGCGGGCCATCGCCGGTGGGGATGCCGTCGCCCGCGGGCGCCTGCACCGGCTGGCGGCGGCGGCCCTCTTCGCCGACGGCCAGACCGCCGCCGCCGTCGAGCGCCTGCGCTTCGCGGTCACGGTGAGCGATGACGCCGCCACGGCCGTGGCGCTGGCGACGGCCCTCGCGACCACCGGCGCCCTGGCCGACGGGCGGGCCGCCCTGGCCGCGCACGTCGCCGATCCCGACGCCGCCGTCGCCGACGGCTGCCTCGCCGCGCGCGCCGGCGCCGCGGCCGCCGCCGCCGAGCGGCTGACCCCCTGGGTCACGGGCACCGACGGGGACGTGGACCGCCGCGTCCGGGCGGGCGCCTGCCTCGTCGCGGCGCTCGACGGCGCGAAGGACCGCGCCCGGGTCGCCGGCGCCGTCGCGGCGGTGGACGCCGTGCTGGCCCACGCCGATCCGGCCGAGAGCGCCGCCTGGCTGGCGGTGAGCGCGGGCCTCGACGCCGCCCAGGCCCGCGCCCGCACCGAGGCCGCCATCCGCGACTGGAACCTGGGCCGGGGCGACGGCCACGCCCGCCACCTGCTGGTCGAGCGGCCCCGCGCCGCCGAGCACCCCGGCGCGGCCGTGCAGGCGGTGGTGGACGCGGCGCTGAAGGGCAAGGACGACATGGCGGCGCTGCCCCTGGCCGTGTGGTGGCAGCGGGCGCGGCTCGCCCTCGCGACGCCGGCCCCCCGGCCGCAGGTGGACGTCCCCGCGGCGGCGCTGAGCGCGGCCCGGGGGGCGCTGGCCCAGGCCTGGAGCCTCGGGCGCGTCCTGGCCGACGGCGCCGTCGAGCCCGCGGCCCGCCAGGAGGCCCTGCTGGCCCGCCAGGCGGCCTTCGGGGCCCTCGCCACCGCCGTCGCGGCGGCCCGGGAGGCGGCCCCGCGCTACCTCGCCGCGAGCGCCCCCACGCTGCCGAAGGTGGCGGACCTCACCGCCCCGGCCGGGCGCGTGCGGAGCTGGTATGTGCTCGGCACCCAGGAGAGCCGCGTCTTCACGGCCAGCCCGGCCACGAAGGCGCTGCGCAGCGACCCGTTGCCCGGGCGCGCGGCCGTGGCGGCCCTCGCGGGGGACGTCATCAAGGCCCTGGGCGCCGGCGCCCCGGCGGAGCTGCTGGCCCGCGCCGGCGCGACGCTCGTGCCCCAGGCCCCGGCCCTCGCCGACAACGGCCACCCGCTCGAGATCGAGGCGGACGGGCCCCTCGGGCTCTTCCCGTTCGGGGCCCTGACGGTCGGGGGCAAGCCCCTGGCCGGGCAGCGCGCCGTGCGCTTCCGCCTGGGCCTGGCCGCGCCGGCCGGCGCGGAGGCGCTCGGCCCCGTGGGCGTCGTGGCCGTCTGCCCGGAGGGGGAGTGCCCGGCCCTCGACGCCATGGCCCAGGCAGGCCTCGACGTCGCCGGCCCCCTGGGCCTGGAGGTGGCGCGAGGTCGGGTGCAGATCGGCGCCAAGGTCACGGCCGGGGGCCTGATGGTGGCCGGCGCGGCCTGGTCCATGGCGCCCCTGGCCCGGGCCGACGGGCGGCTGGGCGAGGTCGTCTTCAGCGCGCGCGCGCCGGAGCTGACCCCGAAGGACGCCGAGGCCCGCGTCGAGACGGGCCGGCGCGCCGCGGCGGCCGCCCTGCAGGGGGGCGCGGGCGTGGTCGTCGTGCCCGGCCTGCCGGGCGAGCTGGCGACGCTCGCCCTCTGGCGGCGGGCCCAGGGCCACCACGCCCGGGTGGTGCACACCCTGGGCGTGCCCATGACGACGGTGCGCGAGGACGTGGTCGGCCCCGCCCGCCCGCTGGCGGACGCGGTGGCCGACTGGCAGCGCTTCACGGCGCAGCAGTCCACGGACCTGCCGGATGGCGGCGCGGCGTACCTCGCCGGGCCCATCGTGTTCGTGCCTTGACCGCAGCGCGCACGCGGTTCCCGCTCCGCCTGAAGCTGTCGGTCATGGCGGCGGTGCTGACCGTGTTGCCGCTCCTCGCCGTCGGCCTGGCGCTGATCAACATCAACGTGCGGGAAATCCGCAATCGAATCAAAGAGTTCCAGATCGTCGTCGCGGACGACATCGGCCAGGCGGTGCGCATGTCGCTGCAGGGGGCCGAGGCCGCGCTGGTGGCGATCGGGCGGCACCTGACCGATCCCGACATCGGGGAGGCGGAGCGGCTGGCGCGGGCGCTGGCCGCCGTGGGCGCCGATCCGGTGCTCGATCAGGTGGCCGTCTACGGCGCCGATGGCGTGTTCATCGACGGGATGCAGGAGGAGGGCGCGGTGCCCCAGGCCCACCCGCCGACGCTGTCGCCGGCGCTGCGGGCCATCGCCGATCGGGGCGAGGTGGCGGTGGGCGAGGCGGCCATGGCCGACCGGGTGCGGGTGCCGCTGGCCATCCGGCTCGAGGTCGCGGGTCGCACGACGGGCTACCTGGTGAGCCTGGTGTCGCTGGCCGAGGTCCAGGCGCGGGTGGATCGCCTGTCCACGACACACTTCCCCGACCTGCCCGACCCGCTCATGGTGGTGGACCAGCGCCGCCTGGTGCTGGCGCGCGGGGATCGCCGCGCCGGCCCGCTGCTGGAGGAGGCCCCCGACTCGGCCCTGCTCACGGGCCTGGATCCGGCGGCGATGCGCGCCGGCCTGAGCGTGGCCGAGGAGTACCCGGGGCCCGACGGGCAGGCCATGGTGGGCGCGGTGGTGCGGGTGCAGGACTACCCGTGGGCGGTGGTCGTGCAGCAGCCACGGGAGGTGGTGTACGGGGTCATCGACACCATCCGGGCCAGCGTCATCGGCGTCATCGGCGTGGCGGCGCTGGTGGCCTTCGGCGTGGCCGTCTTCGTCGCCCGGCGCATCAGCGAGCCCCTGCGCGAGCTGTCGGCCTTCGCCGCCGACCTGGCCGCGCGCCGGTTCGACCGGCGGGTGAAGGTGCGCACGCGCGACGAGCTGGCCCTGCTGGGCGAGGCCATGAGCGGCGCCGCGGCCGACCTGCAAGCCAGCGAGGCCCGCATCCGCGAGGAGCTGGCCATCCGCAACGATCTGGGCCGCTACCTGCCGGGCGAGCTGGTGGAGAAGGTGGTGCGCCGCGAGCAGGACATGGGCCTCGGCGGCCGGCGCGCGCCCATCACCGTGCTCTTCGCTGACGTGGTGGGCTTCACCCCGCTCACCGAGCACCTGCCGCCGGAGAAGGTGGTGACGGTGCTCAACGAGCTCTTCACCATCCTGACGGAGATCATCTTTCGCCACGGGGGCACCGTCGACAAGTTCATCGGGGACTGCGTGATGGCCCTCTGGGGGGCGCCGCGGGCCCAGGTCGACCACGCCACGCGGGCCCTCCTGGCGGCCGAGGACATGATGCGCTGGCTCGAGATCGGCAACGCCGGCTGGCAGCAGCGGTTCGGCATCACGCTGCAGCTCGCCGTCGGGGTGAACACGGGCGAGGCGGTCGTGGGCAACATCGGCTCGGAGACGCGCATGGAGTACACGGCCATCGGCGACGTGGTGAACGTGGCGGCCCGGCTGGAGGGCATCGCGCGGCCGATGCAGGTGCTGGCCTCGGAGACGACCCGCCGCGCCGCGGGGGACCGGTTCGAGTTCGTGTCGCTCGGGGCCCGGGAGCTGTCGGGGCGGTCGGAGCCGGTGCAGCTCTTCGAGGTGCGCACATGAGCGCGGGCGACGACGAGGAGCGCCCGTCCCGGCGCCGGTCGACGGGGGCGGGCCTGCCGCCCGGCACGCGGGTGGCCGGCCGCTTCGAGGTGCACGCGCTGCTGGGCGAGGGGGGCATGGGCTCGGTGTACCGCGCCACCCAGCTCGCCCTGCGCCGCCCCGTCGCCCTGAAGCTGCTGCTGCCGCACCTGGCCAGCGACGAGCTGGCGCGGGCCCGGTTCGAGCGGGAGGCCCGGGTGGCCTCGCGCCTGCGGCACCCCAACGCCGTGGAGATCTTCGACTTCGGCCAGGGCGACGACACCCTGTTCCTGGCGATGGAGCTGCTGGAGGGGGAGTCGCTGCGGGCGGTGCTGGAGGTGCAGACGGAGGTCATGCCGCTGCAGCGGGCCCTGCGCATCGCGGCCCAGGTGGCGGACGCCCTCGTCGCCGCGCACCGCGAGCCCCTCATCCACCGCGACATCAAGCCCGAGAACATCTTCCTGTGCCTCGACCGGGACGGGGAGGAGCGGGCGGTGGTCGTGGACTTCGGGCTGGCCTTCATCGCCGACCACGACGAGCTGGGGCGCGTCACGCGGCAGGGGGCCCTGTATGGCTCCCCCGCGTACATGTCGCCCGAGCAGGCCCGGGAGCCGAGCGTCGAGGCCCCGACCGACATCTACTCCCTCGGCTGCGTGCTGCACGAGCTGGTGACGGGCGTGCCCCCCTTCGCCGGGGGCGGGCTGCAGGTGCTCAGCCGGCACTGCTTCACGCTGCCGGAGAGCCCGCGGGCGCGCTTCCCGGAGCTGGACATCTCGCCGGCCCTCGACGCGCTCATCCTGCGGATGCTGCGCAAGCACCCGGCCGCCCGACCCACCGCGGAGGACGTGAAGCGCGCCCTGCTGCGGCTGCTGGAGGGCCAGCGCGAGGAGGCCGAGCGGGTGGCCGCCCGCGCCGTCGGCCGCGCCGCCCGCATGGTGCCGGCGGCGCCCCCGAGCCAGGAGCCCGCGTCCCTCGCGGCCATGGTGGTGCGGGTCGAGGGCGTGGACGAGGCGCTGCTGCACGCGCTCCAGGCCAACGATCTGGAGCCCGATCCGGCCGCCGCCGGCTGCGTGGTCGTCGCCCTCGGCCAGCCCATCGAGCGCCTCGTGGCCCTGGCCGCCTACGGCCCGGTGGTGGCGGACGCCGATCCGGCCGACATGAGCCGCATCTCCGATCTGCTGCGGGCGGGCGTCGTCGAGGTCGTGCCGCGGCCGGTGGCGGCGGATGAGCTCGTCCGCCGCGTCCGCCGGGCCGCCCGCCGGCTGGTTCGCTGACGGGGCGTCCGGGGGGGTTGCAGGTGGCCCGCGCCTCGCGTGTTCTCTCCAGTGAGCCCATGACCCAGGCTGATCGCTGATGTCTCGTCTGCTCGCCGCGCTGCTGCTCGTGGCCCTGGCCGCGCCCGCATTCGCCCTGCCGCCGAAGAGCCACGTCGTGGTCATCGGCAACAACTTCGGTGACCCCACCGAGGTGGGGCTGCGCTACGCCCAGCGCGACGCCCAGAGCGTGGCCGAGGCCCTGCGCCGCCTGGGCGACGTGCCCTCGGAGCGCATCACCACGCTGCTCGACGCCGACGCCGCGACCGTGGAGGCCACCCTCCAGGCCCTCGGCCCGACCCTCGCCGACGCGCCCGTGCTCGTCGTCTACTACTCCGGCCACGCCGACGCCGACGCGCTGCACCTGGGGGGCACGAAGCTGCGCTTCGACCGGCTGCGCGCGCTCGTGAAGGCCACCCCGGCCCGCCTGCGCCTGCTCATCGTCGACGCCTGCCGCTCGGGCGGGGTGTCGCGGGTGAAGGGGGTGCGCGCCGGCCGCGCCTTCGAGGTGGACGTCGTCGAGGAGACCGGCGCCGAGGGCTTCGCCATCATCACGTCCAGCACGGCGGACGAGACGAGCCAGGAGTCGGATGCCCTGGGCGGCTCGTTCTTCTCGCACCACCTCGTCGCCGGCCTGCTGGGCGCCGCCGACGAGAACGGCGACGACGCCATCACCCTCGCGGAGGCCTACGCCTACGCCTACGCCGGGACGCTGCGCTCCTCGGGCGAGACGCTGACGCTCCAGCACCCCACCTACGCCTGGGACGTGAAGGGCCGCAGCGACCTGGTGATGACGCGCACCGCCGACGCCCGCGCCCGCTCGGGGCGGCTGCGCCTGCGCGACCCCGTCGTCTACCTCGTCTCCGAGGCCGCCGGCGGGCAGGTCGTCGCCGAGGTCCAGCCCATGCGGGCCGAGGCCCTGCTGTCGCTCCCGCCGCGGCGCTACCGGGTGCAGGAGCGGCAGGCCCGCGTCTACCTGGACTACGACGTGGAGCTGCAGCCGGGCACCACGCTGGCGCTGGCCAGCCTGCCGGGGCGCGCCGTCGAGTACGACCGCCTCGTCCGCAAGGGCGGCGGGGAGCGCGCCGTGGTGCACGGCGTGTTCGCGCTGGCCGGGGCGCGGGGCGAGATCATCCCCGGTGAGGGCCCCATGCCGCTGGCGCTCCTCGGCTATACCCTTGATTCTCGGTGGTTTTCTGCTGCGCTGCGCGGCCGCGTCGGCGTCCTGGAGGCCACGGCCACTGATGGCCGCTCGCCCCGCCGGCACACGGAGCTGGGCCTGGGCGTGGCGCTGCACCGCGCCATGGATCTGGAGTGGGCGACGCTCTCCCTCGGGCTGCTCGTCGAGGGGGCCCTGCACCAGCAGACGTTCACCGCCGGGGACGCGCCGGATCGCGCGTCGATCAGCGGGGGCTTCGGCGCCCTCTTCGCGGCGGAGCGCGCGCTGGTCGGCGGGCTCGTTCTCGATGAGCTCGGCCTCGAGCTCCTCGGGGTGCATGATCATCACGTCCCGCGCCAGGTTGTCCTCGTAGTAGGCGACCAGCCGGGGCTCCTCGACGGGATCCGCGTCGTACACCACCGAGTCCTCACCGGTGATGCCGTAGTCGTCCGTCGACTCCACCGACTGGATGCCCAGCGGGGTCAGCTCCAGGATGCGCGCCCCGGCCGTGTCGCTGCTCCACAGGACGGCGTCGCCGTCGCCGTAGATGACCATGTCGCCGTCCTCCTCCATGCAGAGCGCCCGCCCGCGGCCGTTCGTGCCCGTGGCCCAGAGCGCCCCGGAGCCGTCCGCGGCGTAGATGACGAGGTTGCCGTCGCTCTGCCACTTCAGCTTCAGGTCGTCGGTCTCCGCCAGCCACGTCGGCGCGGGGGCGTAGCAGGTGCCGTCCATGGCGAACTGCGCGGCGCTGGCCACCTCGACCTGCGTGCAGCTCTGGGCCACGCTGTAGACGCTGTCGCCGGCCCGGTTGCGCAGCCCGAAGCCGCAGCCGTCCATGTCGAAGAGCTCGGCGCCGCTGCCCGCGGTGTTGCTCTGCCAGAGCGTCACGTCGTACTGCGCCGGGACGGTGTACCAGCCGCCCAGGGGGGTCGGCAGCCGGAGGGCCGGCACGTCCCCGGTGATGGAGAGGTTGCCGTCCTGGCCGAAGCACGCCACCTCGCCCGGCAGCGTCGTCGCCCGCCACTTCGTGCCCGAGCCGTCCTTGGCGACCAGCTTCAGGATGCCGTCGGCCCCGAACTCGACCTGGGCCCAGGGGTTCTCGGCGATGACGCCGGCCCCGGGGTTGAAGCAGGTGCCGGCGATGATCTGGCCGTCGTTCTCGGGCACCATCTGGCGGCAGCTCTTCGTGATGCTGTACTCGGCGTCCCCGGCGGCGTCCACGAGGTCGAAGCCGCAGCCGGACATCTCCAGCCCGGCGACGCGGCGCTGGTGGGTGCCGCTCGCCCACACGGCCGAGCCGGCGCTGTTGTAGATGACCAGGTTGCCGTCGCCCTGGAAGCAGAGGTTCTGGCCCTTGCTCTGCGTGCCCGTCGCCCACTTCGCGCCGGTGCCGTCCTTCGCGTAGATGACCAGGTTGCCGTCGCCCTGCCAGGCGAGGCGGGCCCAGGCGTTCTCGGCGATGACGCCCGCCCCCTTGGCCTTGCAGCCGCCGGGGAAGGCGATGGTGTCGCCCGCGGCGAGGGCGTTGCCCGAGGCGGTCAGAGCGAGAGCGGCGATGGCGGTGCGAAGAGTGCGCTGCATGGGTTCCTCCCGGTGGGTCGCGGCGTCGTGTCCGCGGTCTCGCAGGGTGGAAAACGGGGCGTCGCGGGGCAGTGCACGAGAAAGTGGATCAGGCCGGCGTTTTTTTTCGGCCGGCCGCGGGCGTCGCTGCGCAAGTCGCTGGATCTGATGAGGAAAATCAGATCCAGGGCGTGAGGCCCCGCGCGGCGAGGAAGGCCAGGGCGCCCTCCAGCAGGCCGGTCGCGCCCGTGATGACCGCGCCGTCGACCCGGGTGGCGTCGTCGAAGGCCACGGCGGTGAGCGCCGCCCCCGTCAGATCGGCGCCGCGCAGGTCGGCCCCGCCCAGGCGCGCGCCCTCGAGGTCGGCCCCGCGCAGGTCGGCCCCGCGCAGGCTGGCCCCCCGCAGATCGCTGAGCGAGAAGTTGGCCCCGGCCAGCCGGGCGCCGGCCAGGTGCGCGCCGCGCAGGTCGCAGCCCTTGAGGGCCAGGGGCCCCAGTTCCCGCGTGGCCGGCCGCCAGCCCGCGAGCGGCGCCCGCCGGATGGTGCCCTTGTGCCAGCGCTTGAAGCTCGTGGCCTCCATGAACTTCGCCAGGGCGAGGCCGGTGAGGTTGCCGGTGATGTACCGCTCATCGCCCGGCCAGGGATCGGCGTGGTTGTGGTAGCCGTCTGCGCGCTCCCAGAAGCCCAGCGGGTCGTCGGCGAGCAGCTCGATTCGGCGCAACCACTTGAGACTCTTGAAGAAGTACCGGCCCGTCGTCACCACCCGCAGGGGCCCGCCGTGGACCTCGGCCAGGGGCTCGCCGTCGGCGGCCCAGGCCAGCCAGCAGGCGGCGCGGGCGTCCTCCAGGGGCAGGGTGGTGTCGTGATCGCGCGGCGACCAGGCCACGAAGCGCACGAAGCGGGCCGTCGGCCGCGGCCGCGCGGCGTCCAGCAGCGGGCCCAGGGGCTGGCCGGTGAAGCGCATGGCCTGGTGGGACCAGCCCGTGACGCAGTGCACGTCCATCGCCAGCTCGGCGGGCGCGGCCTGCAGGTCGACGAGGCGGTGCGTCGCCGGGGCGTCGACCTGGCCCTCGACGCTGAACGCCCAGTCGGCGGCCGCGGGGGCGTCGGGCCCGGGGCCGCGCTCGCCCACGACCGGCCAGCCCGTCGTGGCGACCTGGTCAGGGGGCAGCCAGCCGCTCATGGATCCCCCAGGGTGAAGTGGACGGCCAGGGCGGCCCCGGGGATGAAGCGGTCGTCGGCGGCGACGCGGACCCAGGAGAGGCCGACGCGGGGCTCCAGCGCGACGGTGGGGGTCACGTCGATGCGGGCGCCGGCCTCGGCGCCGACGGTGGGCGAGAACCGCGAGATGCGGGTGAGCGCGCCGTTGGGCCAGCCCTCCAGGCGGGCGATGCCGGCGCGGCCCAGCAGCGTGAGGGCCAGGCCGTCGCCCAGGGCCAGGCTGGCGCCGGCCAGGGCCACGCCCTCGAAGCGCTGGCTGATGAGCTTGCGGTCCGGGTTGGTGTCGTTGACGCCGCCGCCCCAGCCGACGGCGGCCCCCAGGACGGTGCCGGGCACCGGGGCCCAGCGCACGTCGGCCTCCAGGCCACCGAGGGTGGGGGCGTCCTCGGGCAGGTCGAGGCGCAGGGCCACCCCCAGGCTCAGCGCCGCGAGCAGGGGCGTCACGGGGCGGCCAGCACCACCAGCTCCGCCCCCCCGTCCACCAGATCCCCGGGGGCGCAGCGGATGGTCTCGACGACGCCGCGGGCCTCGGCCCGCAGCTCGTTCTCCATCTTCATGGCCTCGACGATGACGACGCCGTCGCCGACCTCCACCGTCTGGCCCGGGGTCACCAGCACCTTCACGACGCGGCCCGGCATGGGCGAGCAGACGGTGCGCGCGCCGGTGCCGCCCTGGGCCTCGCGCTTGCGGTCGCGGCGCCGGGCGGCGGCGGGGCTCTGCACCCGCAGCTTCAGGCTGTGGCCACCGGCGTGGGCGTAGGTGAACTCGCCCGCGCTGGCGAGCCGCACCGCCGTCGTCGTGGCGCCGTCGAGGACGTGGGCCCCGAGGCCGTTGGCGTCCGCCCGCACCTCGCGCAGGGGGCCATCCCCGACCTGCACCGCGTAGCGCTCGCCGCCGAGGGGGCGCACGTCGACGGCGACGGATTCGCCCTGGATTTCAATGATGTAGCGCATCTCAGCCCCCCATCCGCCGGCCGGACGTCCACCAGCCGCTCGGGGTGTCGTCGTCGCCGGCCCGGCTCGCGCGGGCCTCGTCGGCGCGGTGCCGCGCCACGGCGGCGGCCACCAGCATGGCCTCGCGCAAGGCGGCGTCGGGCGTGGCGGCCGGCGGCACGCCGCTGCCGAGCAGGCCCGTGTCGTAGTCGCCCGCCGCGAAGCGCGGGTCCTTCAGGATGCGCCGGTGCAGGGCCAGGTTCGTCGTCAGCCCCAGGACGACCGTCTCGTCCAGCGCCCGGCCCATGCGGGCGATGGCCATGGCGCGGTCCTCGCCCCAGGTGCAGAGCTTGGCCACCATGGGGTCGTAGGCCATCGGCACCCGGGACTGGCCGTCGATGCCGGCGTCCACCCGCACGCCCGGGCCCGTCGGCCAGCGGACCTGGGCCACGTCGCCGGGGCTCGGCAGGAACGTCTCGGGATCCTCGGCGTACAGGCGGCACTCGAGGGCGTGGCCCCGGGGCGCCAGGTCGGCCTGGGTGAAGGGCAGGGCCTGCCCGGCGGCGATGCGCACCTGCCAGGCCACCAGGTCGAGGCCGTAGACCAGCTCGGTGACCGGGTGCTCCACCTGGAGGCGGGTGTTCATCTCCAGGAAGTAGAACTGCCGGTCGCCGCCCACCAGGAACTCGACGGTGCCGGCGCCGACGTAGCCGCAGGCCCGGGCGGCGGCGACGGCCACCGCGCCCATGGCCGCGCGGATGCCGTCGTCGATGAACGGGCTCGGGCACTCCTCCAGCACCTTCTGGTGGCGGCGCTGGGCGCTGCACTCGCGCTCGCCCACGTACAGGGCGTTGCCGTGGGCGTCGCAGAGGATCTGGATCTCGATGTGGTGCGGCCGCTGGACGAACTTCTCGACGTAGACGGCGTCGTCGCCGAAGGCCCCGGCGGCCTCGCGGCGCGCGCCGTCCAGGGCGTCGGCGAAGCCGTCCTCCCCGTGGACGAGGCGCATGCCCTTGCCGCCGCCGCCGGCGGAGGCCTTGAGCATCACCGGGAAGCCCACCTGGCGGGCGATGGCCAGCGCCTCGGCGGGGTCGGCGACGGGCTCGGAGACGCCGGGCACCAGGGGCACGCCCGCGGCGGCCACCGTGCGGCGCGCCAGCAGCTTGTCGCCCATGGCGGTGATGGCGGCGGGCGGCGGGCCGATCCACACCAGCCCGGCGTCGGCGACGCGGCGCGCGAACTCCGCGTTCTCACTGAGGAATCCGTAGCCCGGGTGGATGGCCTGGGCCCCCGACCGGCGCGCGGCGTCGAGCACCGCGTCCATGTTCAGGTAGCTCTGGCGGGAGGCCTCGGGGCCGACGCAGTACGCCCGATCGGCGGCCCGCACGTGCAGGGCGTGGGCGTCGGCCTCCGAGTAGATGGCGATGGGGCTGATGCCCAGGTCTCGCAGGGTGCGCATGACCCGCACCGCGATCTCGCCGCGATTGGCGACGAGCACACGCTCGAACATCCGACAGCTCCTCCGCACCCGATCGGGACGGAGAAGCTAGCAGAGTCCGACCGTCAGGTCACGGGGCGGGGGGCGGCGGCGGCATCATCTCGCCGCCCGCGGCGGGCCGGCACTCGACGCGGCAGGCGGGGGGCAGGTTGGGATCCATGCCGTCGCAGATCTGGGCCGGCGCGCAGGCGGCGTCGGCGCGGCACATCTCCTCCGTCAGGCCGTCGCAGTAGTCCTCCGGCGTCAGGCACTGGTCGGGCGTGAGGCCGCACAGGCAGGCGCCATCGGCGTCGCAGCGGCAGTCCACGTCGTTGCCGAAGACGCAGTCGGCGCGGGCCTGGCAGTCGCGCTGGGCGAGCTGGGCGCAGGCGGCCAGCGGGGGCTCGGCGGCGGCGCAGACGCCGACGTCGTCGCACTGGCAGATCTCGCGGCCGTCGGGGCCGACGATGCACTCGCAGACGCCCATGCCCGCGGGCTGCCAGGCGCAGCCCTCGGCGGCGGCGCAGGCGTCGGCGGCGAGGCCCGCGCAGGCGTCCGCCGGGGGCGGATCCACCGGGGCGGCGTCGATGCAGCCGTAGCAGGCGTCCGGGCAGGCCGGCGGGGCGATGATCAGGCACTGCACGCCGGGCGGGCAGGCGACGACGGGGCAGTCGGCGCACTCGGGGCGATCCTGGCCGTTGGGGGCCCAGACGCAGCCGGCGGCGGCGCCACAGGCGAGCGCGTCGGCCTGCTCGGCGCAGACCGGGGCCACCACGCAGACCTGCTCGATGGCGCAGGGGCAGGGCGCCGGGCGGCCGTTGGGATCGGGGGGCAGCGCCGGGTCGCAGTCGCAGACCTCACGCTCCTCGAGGGCGCAGCGGGGATCGGCCAGGCAGGCCATGGGATCGGCGCCCTCGCAGGCGGGCGGCGGGGCGGGGCTGCAGACGAGCTGCTCGGGGCAGGGCGGCGGCGCGATCCGGGCCATGTCGGCGTCCGGGGGCGGCGCGGGCACCTCGCCGTCGCAGGCGAAGATGGACTCGAGCACGCAGCGCGCGTCGGCCTCGCAGAGGTCCAGCGCGCGGTCCGCGCAGCCGACCGGGTCGTCGGGGCCGCAGGCGGGGCCGGCCGGGGTGTCGCGGAGCTGGCAGCCCGGGGTGGCGTCGCAGGCCGCGGGGGGCACGTCGGCGCAGTCGAGCACGCGGATGGCGCAGCCTACGAAGACGTCCGGGCAGACGCAGGGCTCGCACATCTCGCCCTCGGGGCACGGCGGGGGGCAGGCGCAGTCGGCCGGGCCGTACTGGGCCTCGCAGTCGCGCCGCAGGCCGCAGGCGGCCTCGTCGAGGGCGGCGCACTCGCCGTCCGGGCGGTCGAGGCAGCCGTCGCCGTCCCAGGCGCAGTCCCCGGACCGGCCGGCGCACTGGGCGATGTCCAGCTCGGCGCAGGGCAGCTCGGCGGGATCGGGCTCGCAGCCCGCGCCCGTCCAGGTGCAGACGGGGCGGCTGTTGCAGACGACCTCGTTGAGGCCGTAGCAGGGGTGGGCCTCCTCGCGCGTGCTGCAGCCCGAGCGCGTCCAGACGCACCCGGCCGCCTCGCAGGCCGCGGGATCGGGCTGGTCGCACATCGGCACGCCGCCGCCCATGCCGCCCTCACCGCCGCCCGCGCCGGCCATGCCGCCCGCGCCGCCCATGCCGCCAGCGCCGCCAGCGCCGCCCATGCCGCCCGCGCCGCCCATGCCGCCAGCCCCGCCGACGCCACCCGCGCCGCCCATGCCGGCCTCACCGCCGACGCCACCGGCGCCGCCCATGCCGCCCTCGCCCCCGGCGCCGCCGACGCCGCCCGCGCCCCCGCCGCCGTCGGCGCGGACCTCGGCGTCCGTCCCGTCGCCCGGCGTGTCGGTGTCACAGGCGACCAGCAGCGCGGCCGCGAGCCAGACTCCCCAGCGTGCTCTCATCGTGGTGTCTCCCCGTCCTCATCAGGCCCGCGGACCCGGCGTCCGCGCCACGGGGGGCAGCATAGCGCCCAGGGGGGGAGGGATTCGACCGAAGGTCAGTGGCCGAGCAGCTTGCGCCCGTAGTCCACCCGGCAGCGCGCCACGCACTCCCGGGCGCGCGCCTCCAGATCGGCCGGGCTGGTGCTGTGCTCGGCCAGGTCCGGCGCCACGTCGGCGCAGCGGATGTCACAGATGCGATCGACGGATCGCTGCTCGCCGACCGTGAGCTCACGGTCAGCGGGATCGCGGAGGACCTTGGTGTAGATCACCCCCGCGATCATCGCGGTGGTCACCAGACCCATCAGCAGAAAGAGCGTGCGTAGCGACATGACGGCTCCCGCGCGGGGGAGGGGATTCTGCCCCTCGGGGCCGTTGTGTGCAACCGGTCAGGGATCAGGCGTCTTCGGGTTGAGCGCGCGGGCCTCGGCGAGGGCCGCCGCGGCGGCCTCGGCCTCCCCCAGCCGGTGGTGGGCGTCGGCGATGCCCGCGAAGAACTCGTCGACGCGGATGGGGTACTTGCGGGCCGCCTCGATGGCCGCGTGGGCGCCGTCCTTGTCGCCCGCCGCCGCCCGGGCGCGGGCGGCGAGCACCCACGAGTCGGGGTCGCGGCGGACCTTCAGGTTGGCCTCGGCCCAGCGCAGCGCGAGGGCCGCGTCGGGCTTGTCCTCCAGCCAGAACGAGATGGCGTGGGCGGCGAGGGCGGTCGGGTACTTCTCCAGCAGGGCCTTCCAGCGGGCGTCGGCCGCGGTGAGGGCCGCCTCGGCGTCGGCCTTGCGGCCCAGGGCCTCCAGGGCCCCGGCCCGCGCCGCCATGAACTCCGGCAGGCCCGTCGAGGCCACCACCTCGTCGTAGATCCGCAGGGAATCCGCGTAGTTGCCCAGCAGGCCCTCGACCTCGGCCAGGTGCTCGGCCACCACGAAGCTCTGAGGCAGGCGGTCGTAGGCCGACTGGAAGAAGACCTTCGCCTCGGGGTAGCGGCCCGTGCGCAGGCGCAGCAGCCCGCGCTGGAGATCGATCCAGCCGATGGCGCCGGGGTGGACGTCCCGGTAGGCGCCCGCGGCCAGCCGCAGCAGGCCGTCGGCCTCGTCGACCCGGCCGGCCTGGAAGGCGCGGATGGCTTCGTCGGCGTACTCCTGGAAACCCTTGGTGCGGCCCGCGGGCGTCGCCTGGTAGGGCGCGGCCGCCTCCCAGTCCCCCTGGTTGCGCAGCACGCTGCCGAGGGCGCGGCGGGCGCCGGCGTCGTCCGGGTTCTTCGCCAGGACGGCGTCCAGATCGGCCCGCGCCTCGGCGAAGCGGTGCAGGTAGGCGTAGCGGCCCGCCCGCAGGCGCAGCAGCTTCGCGTCCCCCGGGTGCAGCTTCAGGGCGCCGTCCAGCAGGGCGATGGCCTGGATCGCGTGGTCCAGATCGCCGTCCAGCGCGGACTGCTCCTGGTGCCACGTCGCGAGCGAGATGCGGGTGGCCACGTCGTCGGGCTTCTGGGCGTGCCGCTCGACCAGGGCCTTGCCGCGGCTCGCCAGGTTGTCCAGGTAGATGCGGGCGGCCGTCGACCGGACGGTCTGCGGGCCCTCGGGACCCGGGCGGACGGCGGCGTCCGGCTGGCGCGGGGCGGCCTTCCCCTTGAAGGAGATGACAGCGTTGGCCAGATCAGCGGTGGAGGCCGGCGCAGAGGCCGGCGCCGAGGCGGGGCTCCCCCCGGACGAGGGCGAGGCCGCGTCCGGGGTGGAGGCGGGCTGCCCGCAGGCGGCGAGCAGCGCCGCCGCCAGCAAGGCAGCGCGCATGGGGTCCCCGATCAGTTGGGGTTGGCGAGGTAGGGGAACATCATCTGGAAGGGCCGGTCGTTGGCGTCCACGCAGTCCCAGTTGGAGTCGAGCGGGGTGCCGACCAGGGCCGACAGCGTCACGTCGACGACGTTCTGGGTCAGGCTGCGGCCACCGCTGGTGCCCTCGGGGATGACGCCGACGAGGGCGAGCTCCACCGTGAGGTAGCCATCGGCCGCGTAGGGCTTGCTGGTGTCGACGAGCAGGAAGTCGTCGGCCAGCACCGGGCCCACGGCCGCCGGGGGCAGCAGGGGATCACCGCCGCCCAGGGCGTCCACGGCCATCAGCGAGGCGGTGATGACCCCGCCCCACGCGTCGCTCCAGCCCGCCGGGTTGGCGTCCTGGTTGTAGGCGTCCTTCATGTCGGAGGGGATCAGCGCGGTGCTGACCGCCGGACGGCCGGTGCGGTCGATCTGGGTGCCGCCCATCATGCCGCCGGCGCCGCCCATGCCACCCTCGCCGCCCATGCCGCCGCCGCCGCCCTGGCAGGCCTCGCGGAAGCTGGCGTTGATGTTGGACAGGGTGTTGATCGTGCCCTCGCAGTTGTCGCCGTTGACCAGCGCGGCCAGGGCGGGCTGCATGCCGCAGGTCTCCACGCAGCCGTCCACGAACGCCTGCAGGTTGTCCTCGGTGATGCCCGGGCAGATGTCGGGCAGGGCGCAGTTGCCGAGGGTCGTGCAGACGGCCACGCAGTCGGGGCCCATCATGCCACCGGCGCCGCCGGCGCCGCCGCCCATGCCGCCCTCGCCGCCGGCACCACCGCCAGCGCCGCCCATGCCGCCCTCGCCGCCGGCACCACCGCCGGCGCCGCCCATGCCCGCGCCGCCGTCGGCGCCGCCGCCAGCGCCACCCGCGCCGCCGTCGCCCCCGTCGTCGTCACACGCCACGTTGAACATCGCCACCGCGGCGATGGCGATCAGGATGCTCTTCAGATCGGTCCGCATGCCTCAGCCCTCCCGCCGCGAGGTGCTCGCCCAGATGGCCAGCACGGGGTTCTCGGCGTCCTGGAGGAAGACCTCCTTGCGCACCTCGATGACGATGCCGAGCACGTTCAGGCCGGCGAAGAAGTCCCCGTTGCCGCCGGCCTCGGGGGCCAGGAGGCAGAAGGGGTTGGCGTCGGGGTTGGCGCCCGTGACCTGCTGGAAGGCCGCGAGATCAAAGAAGAAGGGGTCGTCACGCAGGCCGGCGTAGGCGGTGATGCTGTCGCCGGTGGCCGTCATGCCGATGGTGCCCGACGCCATCACGCCCGAGCCGTCCGGGCCGGCGCAGGTGTAGTTGTTGGCGGTGAACGTGCAGGTGATGTTGCGGGCGACGCCGTCGCCGTTGCGCACCACGTGGAACGTGTAGTCCGCCGCGTCCGAGAACTTGGAGCCCGGCCCGGCGATCGGGTTGACCGCCATGATCAGGACCAGCTTGTCCGGATCGTTCGGCGAGACGAACGCGAAGAGGTCGGTGATGTCGGTGGAGGCGTCCTCCGTGACCGACGGGCTGTCGAGGTGGTCGGCTGCGAGCGCGGGGGTGCTGAACACCCCACACGCGAGCGCCGCGAGCCATCGCAATCGCTTCATGTTTCCCCCTGCCTCCCCTTGGCAGTGTTGGTGGCGTCGAGAGTGAACCACAGAGCCGTACGTCCACGCCAGCAGAGCGGATCGACGTTTTTTTCCAGCGTGGTGGTCGGCCGACCCCCGGGACCGCCGACCGCAAACCGATGCGGGACCCCGGCCGCCGGTTGCGCGGCGGTCCGGCGAGGCGGCGCCCAGCCCCCTTTCGTCGGCGGGCGGACCGTGGCATGTAGGCCCGGTCCAGATGGGCGCAGAGGGAGGCGCGGATGACCAGGCCAGCGACACGGGTGCTCGTGATCGGGTGCGGCGGGATCGGCGGGGTGGTCACCGGGCACCTGGCCGAGCTGGGCGTGGAGGTGCACGCCGTCAGCCGCAACCCGGCGGTCATCGAGGCCATCACGGCCAACGGCCTGCGCCTGACGGGGGAGGGGGGCGACCGCAGCGTGCCCGTGGCCGTGCACCCCGAGGTGCCGGCCGGCCCGTTCGACTTCATCCTGCTCGCGACGCAGCCCCTCGACGTGGAGGAGGCCGCGCGCCAGGCCCAGCCCGCCCTGGGCCCCGACGGCCGCATCGTCTGCTTCCAGAACGGCCTCTGCGAGGAGCGCGTGGCGGCGGTCCTCGGCGACCGCAGCCGCGTCGTCGGGGGCATCGTCGCCTGGGGGGCCTCCATGGTCGCCCCGGGGGTGTACGACCGCACGGCCGACGGCGGCTTCGTGCTCGGCCGCCTGGACGGCGAGGCCGATCCCCGGGTGGACGCCCTGGCCGATCTGCTGGAGGTCATCGGGCCGGTGCAGCGCACCAGCAACCTGGCGGGGGCCCGCTGGAGCAAGCTGGCGCTGAACTGCGCCGTCTCGTCCCTCGGCACCCTGAACGGCTCCACGCTCGGCAAGGTGGTCCGCCAGCGCTTCGCCCGGCGCATCGCGCTCGAGATCATGACGGAGGTGGTGCGGGTGGCCCAGCGCCTCGAGGTGAAGCTGGAGAAGGTCAGCGGCACCCTCGATCTGACGCGCATCGCCCTCGACGACCAGCCCCGGCCGGGGCTCTCCCTGGCCGGCAAGCACGCCCTCATCCTGGCGGTGGGCCTGCGCTATCGCCGCATGCGCAGCTCCATGCTGCGCGCCATCGAGGCCGGGCGGGCCCCGGGGGTGGAGTTCCTCAACGGCGAGGTCGCCCGCTTCGGCGAGCGCCTGGGCGTGCCCACCCCCGTCAACCAGCAGGTCACCTTGCTGGTGCAGGGCATGGCCCGCGGCGAGGTGACGCCGGGCCGGGCCGTCATCGAGTCCCTGCGCAGCGTCGTTCAGGGCAACTAGCCGATATCAAAAGAGAAACCAGAAGGAAGGGGGCGCTGGATGCGCATCTTCTCGTGGAACGTGAACGGCATCCGGGCGGCGTGGCGCAAGGGCATGGGGGACTGGCTCGCCCAGGGCCTGCCCGACGTGCTGGGCCTGCAGGAGATCAAGGCGACGCCGGCCCAGCTCGACGCCGACCAGCTCACCGGGCACGGCTACCACGTCGTCTGGAACCCGGCGAAGAAGCCGGGCTACAGCGGCACCGCGACGTTCAGCAAGGTCGCCCCGGACGAGGTGCTGCTGGGCTTCGGCGAGGCGCGCTTCGATGACGAGGGCCGCGTCATCAGCACGCGCCACGGCGACGTCTGGGTGGTCAACGCCTACTTCCCACACGGCCAGCGCGACTTCGCGCGCATGGACTACAAGACCGACTTCTACCGGGCCATGTTCGCGTGGGGCGACCGCCTGCGGGCGGGCGGCCAGCCCGTCATCCTCTGCGGCGACTGGAACACCGCCCACCAGGAGGTCGACATCAAGAACGCCAAGGCGAACCGCAAGACCAGCGGCTTCACCGACGAGGATCGGGCGCTGGTGGACGAGTTCGTCGCGGCGGGCTGGGTGGACACCTTCCGCCACCAGCACCCCGACGCCGTGGACGTGTTCTCCTGGTGGAGCCAGCGGCCGACGGTGCGCGAGCGCAACATCGGGTGGCGCATCGACTATCACTTCGCGTCGGCGGCGGCGCTGGCTCGCGTGAAGGCGGCCAGCGTCCACATGGACGTCATGGGCTCGGATCACTGCCCCGTCGAGGTGGAGCTGGGCTGAGCGGCGGCGCTCAGGCCCCGGGCTGGCTGGGGGCGGCCTTGCCCGCCGGCACCTGGCGGCCCACCCAGGCGTCCACCTCGCTCCAGCGCGTGTGCAGCCAGGCGGTGAGGGCCTCGCGGCCCGCGGGCAGCGTCTGGTGAGAGATGCGCCACAGCGCGATGCGCAGGGTGGTGCCCACGAATGAGCCATCCACCAGGTTGCGCAGCGTCCGCACCTTCTCGAGGCCGGTGTGGGCCAGGAAGACCACGTCGGTGGCCTTCTTCTCCAGCAGGCTGACGGCTCCGCCCGGCCGGGGCGGCAGGACGTGGGTGTAGGCCCGCGCCCGGGCGACGTCCTCGGCGCTGGCCCCCTTCGCCTCCAGGCGCTCCAGGATCTGCGTGCGCTTGTGCGGCGTGAAGCGGGTGCCTTCGGGATAGACCACCACGACGTCATGGGGCCCCGTCCCGTCCACCAGCTTCAAGACCTCCTCGATCTCGCGGGCCGGGTTGTCGGTGCCGCGCCGCACGAAGGCGTTGGGCAGCTGCCCGCCCACGATGTCGATGCAGGGGTCCCAGACGAGCTCCTTCTTCATGACGTAGCGCGGCTGGAAGGGCAGGCGCTTCGCGAAGATCCAGAACGGCAGCAGGGTGTCGCCGAAGCTGACGTGCCGGCTCAGCAGCAGGAGCGGCCCCGGATCGGCCAGGGACTCCTCGGCCCCTTCGACCTGGATGTCCAGGCGGTACAGGCGCACGCCCCCGCGCAGGAGCCGCAGGGCCCAGCGCCGCTGGATGCCCCAGAGGCGCACCACGTACGGCATGCCGCCGTCGCGGAAGGGCCCGCCCTTGAGCACCCAGGCGACCTGGGCCTGCCCGAGGTAGAACAGCCCCGTCCAGATGAAGTGGGCGAAGAACGTGATGCACCGCAGGTAGCTCTGGCCCCGGACGCGGTCCATGACGGCGGTGACGGGGGCCCAGAGGGGCGCGGACACGACCAGCAGCACGCCGAACAGGAGGTAGGCGAGGATCATCACCGCTCGGCGGGTGGTGTCGCGGACGAACTGCATGCGGGCTGGCTCCTCAGCAGGTGGCGGCCCGGGCTGGTCCCCGACCGGCGAAACACGATACACCCCCAGCATCACCGATCTGACCCGCTCCGAGGAAGATGCCTCGCACCGACGCCGCCACGCACCTCGTCATCCTGGCCCATGGCAGCAGCCGCGTGGCCTGGCGCCAGCCCATCGAGGCCCTCTCGGCCCGCGTCGAGGCGGGGGCACCGGGGGCCGTGCACCTGGCCTGGCTCGAGGCGGCGGAGCCCGACCTGCTGGCGGCCGTCGCGGGCGCGGTGGCGGCCGGCGCGAGGGCGGTGCGGGTGCTGCCGCTGTTCTGGTCGAGCGGGGGGCATGTGGCCCGGGACGTCCCGCCGCTGCTGGACGCCGCCCGGGCGCGCTGGCCAGGCCTGGGGCTGGAGCTGTTGCCGACGGTGGGCGAGCACCCGCGGGTCGTCGCGGCCCTCGTCGACATCGCGGCGGAGGCGGCGCTCAGCGCGGCGCCCCCGGGATGGCCGGCCACGCCGCCGGATCCGTCGGGCACCCCGTCCCCGGGGGCACCGGGACCAGGCGAAACCAGCCGGTGAGGGCCTGCACTTCGTCGTCGGCCGTGGCCTTGAGGCACGCCCCGTCGGCGCCCAGGACGCGCTGCTCCACCCGGACGGCGACGCGCGCCTCCAGGGCCTCGCCCTGCGCCTTCAGCCGAGCCTGGGTGGTGCTGGTGCTGGCCACGTAGAGCCGGCCGCCGCAGAGCGGGGCGTTCACCGCCAGCGTCACGCCGGGGTGGCCGTCGCCGTCGACGTCCGTGGCGTCCCAGCCCGACGTCCAGCCGGCCGCGCCGAACAGGCCGTCGGCCTCCGGGGTGAAGTCGGCGGTGGCCGCGGGCAGCCGCGGGACGGCGGCCGGATCGAGGCGCACCGACACCCCGAGCACCGGGGCGATCTCGACGCGGCACGGCCGCTGCTCCAGGCGAAACCCGCCGTCGGCGCGGGGCGTGAGCGTGGCCAGGAACCACGTCTGGCTGCGCGTTTTCACCTTGCCGATCACGGGGATGGCGCGGCTGCCCTCCACCTCCTGGAAGCCGGCCCAGAGGCCCGGGGCGGGGGTGAGGAGGGCCAGCGCGAGGGCCAGGATCATGCCCCGGCGGCCTCGACGCGGCGCTCCCGCAGGCGGACCTCCAGCGCGTCGCGCACCGCCTCGGGATCCTGCCCCTGGCGGGCGAGGATGCCGCCGAGCCGGTCGATAAGCGGGCCGTGCTGGTTGGCCGCGTGCCCGCCGATGACCCAGGGGGTCGGGCCGATGGCGTCGGCGTACCGGGTGAGGATCTGGGCGAACTGCTCGCGCGGGTGGACCTGGGTGGCCGAGAGCCCGACGGCGTGCGGGTGCAGGGAGGCCACCGAGTCGGCCAGGGCCTCGGGCGGCGTGTCCACGCCCAGGATGACGACGCGGTAGCCCCACTGGACGAAGTGCAGGGCGGTGCCGTAGAGCGCCATCACGTGGTACTCGCCGGCGATGCACGCCAGCACCACCGTGCGCAGGGGGGCCGTGGGCTGCACCAGCCGCAAGAGCTCGCGCGTCGCGTTGCCCAGGTACTCCGAGGCCAGGTGCTCTTGCGCGATGCTGAGCTGCCCCGCGTGCCACTCGTCGCCGATGCGGCGCAGGGCGGGGGCGAACACCCGGTCGAAGATGGTGCGGGCCGAGCCCAGCAGCATCGAGCGCTGCACGGCCATCTCCAGCGCCGACGGATCGAAGCGCTTCACGGCGTCGATGATGCGCTCGGCGGCCACCTGCCAGGCGTCCGTCGGCAGCTCGTCCACGGCCGGCGGCTCGTTCTCGGCCATGCGCCGCACGACGTCGGCCGCCTGCGACGGCGCCATGCCCTGATCGCAGAGCTCCTTCAGCCGGCGGATCAGCTCGACGTCGGCGTCGGTGTAGAGTCGGTACGACGACTCGGTCCGCTGAGGGGACGGGATGCCGTAGCGGCGCTCCCAGGCCCGCAGCGTCGGCGAGGGGACGCCGGTCAGGCGGGCCACCGTCTGGATGCGGTACTGGGCGTTGGCGGCGTGGGCGACGGGCTTCATCGACGGGGGCCTCGCTGCGGGGTCCTTGACAAGCCCCGTGGTGTTCGCACAGGGTGTGTCCACACTTTGGATAAAGTCTAGCGAGAGTTCATGCAGGCCGCAACCCTCCCGTCCAACGCTCCGCACGCCGTGGTGATCGGCAGTGGCTTCGGCGGCCTGGCCGCCGCCGTCCGCCTGGGTGCCCGCGGCTACCGCGTCACCGTCCTGGAGAAGCTCGAGGCCGTTGGCGGGCGGGCCAACGTCTACCGCCAGGACGGCTTCGTCTTCGACGGCGGCCCCACCGTCGTCACCGCCCCCTTCCTCTTCGAGGAGCTGTGGACGCTGGCGGGCCGCCGCATGGCCGACGACGTGGACATGCGCCCCGTCAGCCCGTTCTACCGCATCCGCTTCGACGACGGGGCGGTCTTCGACTACACGGGCGACGCCGACGCCATGCGCGGCGAGATCGAGAAGTTCAACCCGGCGGACGTCGCGGGCTACGAGCGGTTCCTGGAGATGAGCCGCAAGATCTTCGCCGTGGGCTTCGAGGAGCTGGCCCATGTGCCCTTCAGCTCCTGGTTCGACATGCTGCGCATCGCCCCGGCCATGGTCCGGCTGAAGAGCTACAAGACGGTGTACAAGCTCGTCGCCGACTACGTGAAGGATGAGCGCCTGCGCACGGTGTTCAGCTTCCACCCGCTCCTCGTGGGCGGCAACCCGTTCTCCACGACGTCGATCTACACCCTCATCGCGTTCCTGGAGCGCAAGTGGGGCGTGCACTTCCCCATGGGCGGCACCGGCGTCCTCGTCTCGGGCCTGGTGAGCCTCATCGAGGGTCTCGGCGGGCAGGTGCGCACCGAGGCCGGCGTCCGCCAGATCCGCGTCGAGGGCAAGCGGGCCACGGGCGTCGTCCTGGAGAGCGGCGAGGTCATCGACGCCGACGTCGTGGTCTCCAACGCCGACTCGGCCACCACCTACCGCTTCCTCGTGCCCCCGGAGGCGCGCAAGCGCTGGACGGACGCGAAGATCGAGAAGGCCCGCTACTCGATGAGCCTGGTGGTCTGGTACTTCGGCACGAAGCGCAAGTACGAGGACGTCGCCCACCACACCATCCTGCTCGGCCCCCGGTACCGCGGCCTGCTGGACGACATCTTCGAGAAGAAGGTCCTCGCCGACGACTTCAGCCTGTACCTGCACCGGCCCACCGCCACCGATCCCTCGCTGGCCCCCGAGGGCTGCGACGCCTTCTACGTGCTCTCCCCGGTGCCCCACCTGGAGAGCGGGACGGACTGGCGCGCCATGGCCGAGCCGTACAAGGAGAAGATCGCGGCGTACCTGGAGCGCACCGTGATGCCCGATCTGCGGGCCAACGTGATCAGCAGCCACCTCGTCACGCCCCTGACCTTCGAGGATCGCTTCTCGTCGTTCCGCGGCGCGGCCTTCGGCCTGGAGCCGGTGCTGACGCAGAGCGCGTACTTTCGGCCCCACAACCAGAGCGAGGAGGTGGAGCGGCTCTACCTCGTCGGGGCCGGCACCCACCCGGGCGCGGGCATGCCGGGGGTGCTCTCGTCGGCGCGCGTCCTCGACTCCATCGTGCCCGATCCCGACAAACTGTAGGGAATTCATGGGTCTGGACGCCATTGAACCCGCCGACCTCGCGGTCTGCGAGGCCCTGCTCGCCGCCGGCTCCAAGAGCTTCTCGGCGGCCGGTCGCCTGCTGCCCCGGCGGTCCCGGCCGTCCATCACCGCGCTCTACGCCTTCTGCCGCATCGCCGACGACCTCATCGACGAGGGCGACGGCGCGGCCGGCCTCGTGACGCTGCGCCGCCGCCTGACGGCGATCTACGCGGGCACCCCCGAGGACCACGCCGTCGACCGCGCCTTCGCCGTCACCGTCCGGCGGCACGGCATCCCGCGGGGGGTGGTGGACCTGCTCATCGAGGGCTTCGAGTGGGATCTGGCGGGCCGCCGGTACGTGACCGCCGCCGACACCGTGGCCTACGGCGTGCGCGTCGCCTCCACCGTCGGGGTGATGATGACGCTGATCATGGGCCCGCGGGACCGCACCACGCTGGCCCGGGCGGCCGATCTGGGCGTGGCCATGCAGCTCACCAACATCGCCCGGGACGTGGGGGAGGACGCGCGCAACGGCCGCGTCTACCTGCCGGGGGCCTGGCTGGCCGAGGCCGGCGCGCCCCCCGACGCCCTCGGCGTCGAGCCCCGCTTCTCGCCGCCCGTCGGCGAGGTGGTCGCGCGCCTGCTCGCGACGGCCGACGGCCTCTACCGCCGCGCCGACACCGGCATCGGCCGGCTCCCGCGCCGGGTGCGCCTGGCCATCACGGCCGCCAGCAGCATCTACCGCGCCATCGGCGACGTCATCGCACGCAACGGCCACGACAGCGTGTCCACCCGCGCCCGCACGGGCCGGGGCCGCAAGCTGCTGCTGCTGCTGCGGGCGCTGCGGGCGGCCTTCTGGACGCCGCCCCTCGATCCGGCCCCGCCGCTGCCCGAGGCCGTCGCGCTGCTCGACGCCGTGGACGCGGCTACCTGAGGGCGTCGCAGGCCGCCTGGATGTCCGCCGGGATGGCCGACTCGAAGAAGAGCGTGCCGCCGTCGGGGTGCTCGAAGCCGAGCGTCGCCGCGTGCAGCGCCTGCCGGGTGAGGCCCAGGTCGAAGCCGAGCTGGCGCAGGGCGGGGGGCTGCTCGATGCGGCGTCGGCGGCCGTAGACCGGATCCCCCACCAGCGGGCAGCCGGCCTCCGCCGCGTGGACGCGGATCTGGTGCGTCCGCCCCGTCTCCAGCCGCAGCCCGAGCCAGACGCAGGGGCCGAGCCGCTCCAGCACCTCGAAGTGCGTCGTCGCCGGCTTGCCGTGCCCGGCCTTGCCCGTGTAGCGCCGGCGGTCGCGGGGATCGCGGGCGTGCAGGCTGTCCCACCGCCCCGCCGCGGGCAGCCCGGGGTCCCAGGCGAGGGCGCGGTAGCTGCGGGCCATGGTGTGGGCCGAGAGCTGGGCGGCCAGGCGATGGTGGGCCACCTCGGTGCGGGCCACGACCAGCAGGCCCGAGGTGCCCGCGTCGATGCGGTGCACGATGCCGGGGCGGTCCGGCGCGCCCACCGGGGACAGGTCGCCGAAGCGGTGCAGCAGGCCGTTGACGAGGGTCTGATCCAGGTTGCCCGCCCCCGGGTGCACCACGAGGCCGGCCGGCTTGTCGACGACGATCAGGGCGTCATCGGCGTAGACCACCGTGAAATCAATGGGTTGCGGCGTCGTGGACGCCGGCGGGGGCGGCACCTCCACCGTCACCGCCTCGCCGCCGCGCAGGCGCAGGCCCGGCTTGACGACGGCGGCGTCCACGCGCACGAGCCCCTCGGCGATCCAGGCGCTCAGGCGGCTGCGGCTGTGATCGGGGAGCTGCTCGGCCAGCCAGCGGTCGAGCCGCTGGCCCTCGGCCTCGGGGGGCACCAGGAACAGGGGCGCGCTACCAGATGCGCGTGGGCAGGTCGGCGCAGGCCTTGATCAGCACGTCGACGATGGCCCGCTCGACGAAGTTGTGCTGGGCGATGATCTCGGGGGCGACGCGCTGCATGAACAGGTCGTGGCCCTCATTGATCTCGGACTCCAGCACCTCGAACAGGTTGTCGCGCTTGATGCCGTCCGCGATCTTGTCCTTGTTGTAGAGCAGGATGTCCGACGCGATGGTCCGAGCGAGGCGCAGCGCGCCGTTGGCGGAGGTGATGGTCTGCATGCTCGTCTCCGAAACCGGTGAGACGACGCTAGCCCAAGCGGCGGTGCCGGTCAACGGCCGCCGCGCCCCGGACGGCGTTGATCCGCGCCACCGGCGGTGCTACCACCGCCCGAACCCGAACGCGGAGGCTTGATGGCCGGCTCCAGCTTCTTCGCCCTGCTCGAAGACATCGCGACGCTGATGGACGACGTGGCCACCCTCACCAAGGTGGCGACGGAGAAGACGGCCGGCGTCCTGGGCGACGATCTGGCCCTCAACGCCCAGCAGGTGACGGGGGTCACCCCCGATCGCGAGCTGCCGGTCGTGTGGGCGGTGGCCAAGGGCTCGGCCCTGAACAAGGCCATCCTCGTGCCGGCGGCGCTGGCGCTGAGCGCCATCGCGCCCTGGGCCATCGTGCCGGTCCTCGTCCTGGGCGGCCTCTACCTGTGCTTCGAGGGCTTCGAGAAGGTCGCCCACCGCTTCCTGCACAGCAAAGACGAGGACGAGGCCCACCGCGCCGAGCTCGTCCAGGCCGTCACTGACCCGGGCGTGGACATGGTGGCCTTCGAGCGCGCCAAGATCCGCGGGGCCATCCGCACCGACTTCATCCTCTCGGCCGAGATCGTCGTCATCGGCCTGGGCATCGTCGCCGCCGAGCCCTTCTGGACCCGCGTCGTCGTCCTCAGCGTCATCGCCCTGCTCATGACGGCGGGGGTGTACGGCCTGGTGGCGGCCATCGTGAAGCTCGACGATCTCGGCCTGGCCCTGAGCCGCCGCCCGGGCAGCGCCGGCTTCGGCCGCTTCCTGCTGTGGCTGGCCCCCTACCTGATGAAGGGCCTCTCCATCGCCGGCACCATCGCCATGTTCCTGGTGGGCGGGGGCATCGTCACCCACGCCATCCCCGGCTTCGAGGCCTTCGCCCACGGCCTCGCCGCCGCGGCCGGGCCCGTGGGGGGCGTCGTGCCGACCGTGGTGAACCTGCTCGCGGGCCTGGTGGCGGGGGGCCTGGCCGTGGCCCTGGTGACCGGCGTCAAGAAGCTGCGGGCCTGAGCCCGGGCAGGAGGCCGCCAGCGCGTCGGCTAGCGCCGGCGCGACAGCGCGGCGTGCCAGGCGTCGACGGCGTCCATGTACTCCTGGACGACGCGATCGGCCGGCAGCCCCAGCATCCCCGCGAACTGCTTGAGGAATCCGCGCAGGTACACCCCCGCGGGCAGGTCCTCGAACTGGTCCAGCTCGATGCAGCGCAGCGTGTACATGCTGATCTTCGTGCGCTCCGCGATCTCCTCCAGGCGGATGCCGCAGGCCTCGCGGACGCGCCCGAGGGCCGCCCCGTCGATGGGGGCGTCGGGGCTCAGGCCGGCGGCCGCCAGCGGATCGGCGGGCGGGGTGATGCGCGAGGCCGTGGGCTGCCGCGGCCGCGGCGCCAGGGCCGGCGGCGGATCCGCGCGGCGAGGCGTCGGCAGCGGGGCGCGCCGGCCGAAGAAGCGGTGGTCGTACTGCTGGCGCGCCACCGGATCGAGCAGGATCTCCACCGCCCGCTTGAGGTGGGCGATCTCCTGCTGCACGTCGAGGCTGCGGTACAGCCCGTAGAGCGCCATGCTGTCGGCGTCGAAGAGCTGCCGCATCCGCCGGAACGCCCGGCGGATGTCCTCCTCGGTGGCCCCGGGCTCCAGCCCGAGCACCTGGTAGTGGGTGAGGGCGTCCGTCTCGCTCACCGCCGCACCTCCCGCCCGCCGACGCGCGCCAGCACCTGCCGCGCGAGCCGCTCGAGCTGCCCCACCACGGTCGCGCCGGGGTACTCCAGCACCAGGGGGCGCTGGCGCCGCGCGGCCTCGCCCACGGCGTCGTCGTTGTCGATCCCTGAGAACGCCACTGGGTTGATGCCCCAGCGCCGCCGCAGCGCGAGGCACATGCCGGCCGCCAGGTCGCGCTCGCCGCGGGTGCGGCAGCGGTTCATGAGGATGCCGGGCGAGAAGGAGAGCAGGCGCACCCGGATGGCCTCGGCCGCCTGGGGCTCCACCCCGGCCAGGGCCGTCACCAGATCGGCCGGCGACGCGAGCTGGCCGCGGTCGTCCGCCGTGATGAGCGCCCGCGCCAGCACGGCGGGGCGATCCTCGCCCTGCAGCAGCCGCCGGTCGAGGGCCGCGCGCAGGAAGGCGTACGTCCGCTCGATGGCCGCCCGCTCGGGCAGCGTGACGACGACCTGGAGCTGCGCCGCCAGGAACGCGTCCAGCGTCATCCCGTCGGCCTGGGTGCCCAGATCCAGGATGAGGACGTCGCTCTCCAGCTCGCTCGCCGTCGCGAGCACGTCGGCGCGCAGCGGATCGCCCGGGCCGTTGAGCAGGGGGCGCGACGGGCGGCAGAGGCGCAGCGGCACGCCCCGCACCCGCTCGATGCGCGTCGTCCCGAAGCCGCGCAGATCCTCGCCCGGGGCCGGGATGACGGGCTCGATGCCCAGGCAGGTGTGCAGCCCGCTGCCGGCCGGATCGAGGTCGGCCAGCACCACCGAGCGGCCGAGCCGGGCCAGGAAGAGGGCCACGTTGGCGGCCAGCAGCGTGCGCCCGGCGCCGCCCTTGCCGCCGGCGAAGGCCACCCGCACCGGCCCGCCGCCGTCCTCGTGCCAGGGGATCTCGCCCACCAGCGAGGAGGGCTCGGCCGGCTCGTCGTCGTCGAGATCGGGCGCCTCCAGATCGATGGTGTCGATGGCGCTGGCCGGCTCGGGCGGGTAGGACGACGGGAGCTGGGCCCGGGTCGGGCGCTCGTCGAGGGCGTCGGCGGCGTCGGCGAAGGGCTCGTCCAGATCGGCGATGGGGGCGTCGGGCGGGTTGTCGGCCAGGAACGCCTGCATGGGCGCCGAGAGCACGTCGCCGGTGCCCCGCCACGCGGCCGGATCATCCTCGAGGATCGAGGTGTCGGCGCCCAGCGGCGGCGGCAGGGGGGAGGGCGTCGGCTCCGCCTCCGCCGGCACGCCCGGGGGCGGGGTGGTCTGATCGTCGGCGCCGCCGCTCATGGTCCTCCTCGGGGTCGGGAGCTTCTACACCACCGGGGGAGCCGCGTGGAAGGGGACAGGCGGCGGCGGCGAGCCGACGGCCTCGACGGCGGCCCGGATGGCGCGCCGCATCGCCCGCATGGCCGCCGGCACGCTGGGCTGCCCGCCCGCCCGCGCCGCCTCCTCCCAGCCGCGATGCGCGGTCAGGCGGGTGGCGATGAGGGCCTGATCCGCCGCGGGCAGGGCGGCCACCGCGGCCGGGTGGGCCGCCAGCCAGGCCGCCACCGCCGTCGCGGCGGCCTCCAGGGTGCGCGGGCCGAAGGCGTAGTTGGCCACGATGGCGTCGGCCTCGTCGGGCGGGAGCGGCCGCGGCGGCGGCAGGCCCGCCAGCAGGGCGGCCTCGAACCCCGCATCCACCAGCACCTCGCCCCCGCCGCGCATGAGCGCGAGCTGCAGCGGCAGGTCCCGCGCCAGGTCGCCCTCCAGCCGCGCCACCAGCGCCTCGCTCGCGGCCGAGACGGGCCGCAGCATCACGGCCGCCGGCTCCCCCGTCCGGCTGCCCCGGGAGGCCCCCAGGCGCACCAGCCGGTACCCGGCGCTCCGGCGAAAAGCCAGCAATTCCGGGGTGATGCCGAAGAGGGTGCCGAAGAGATCCGGCGCGTGGCTCGCGTGGACGTGATCGATGAGGCGCCGCCCCAGCCCCAGCCGGCGCAGGGCCGGGTGGGTGGCGATGCGCACGCTGCGCACCATGCGCAAGGGCCCGGCCTCCCGGCGCCCGGCGTGGCAGACGAGCGTCTCGGCGAGGGCGTGCCCGCGCAGGCGGTGGCGGCCGTGGTAGATGGCGGTGGCCAGGTCGGGCGGCAGCCCCCCCTCATGGGCCACCAGCGTCGCCGCCACCACCCGATCGTGGAGCAGCAGGGCGTGCAGCTCCACGTTGGGGGCGTCCAGCAGGCGGTGCAGATCCCCCGGCGTCGTGCGGTAGTGCGCCTGCACCAGCAGGCCGAAGAAGTCGCGCAGGCGCGGCTCGTCGGCGGCGAGCGCCGTCCGGTCGAGGGTGCAGGCCACCACGTCCTCCGGCCGGAAGCCGGTGGGGGGCGGGCACGGCTCGGCGTCCAGCAGCAGCGCGTCGAAGAGCCGCGCCTCCAGCGGATCGTCCGCCGCCCAGCGGATGGGCGCCCGCAGGCGGTGCACGGTCAGCGGGCGCGCCTGCCCCTCGGCCCACCGCAGGAACCGCAGCACGAACCCGCGGCCGGTGCCCTCATAGCCATGGGTCGTCGTGGCGAAGGCGAGGCGCGCCTCGGGGTGCTGGCGGACGAGCTGCTGGAGCAGCGGCACCGGCAGCTGGGCCGCCTCATCCACCACGATGACGTCCCAGGCAGGCGGCGCGAAGGCCAGCTCCGCCAGGGGCCGGAAGGGCCGGGGGCCGGCGAACCGGAAGATCTCCGCGGCCGCCTCCGGCTGCCCCGCGGTGACGACGACCCGCGTCCCGGCCGGCAGGGCCGCGATCGCCAGCCCGAGGGCCGCCGACTTGCCCCGGCCGCGGTCGGCGAGGAGGGCGTGCAGGCCGGGCGACCCGCCGAGGGCCGCCCCGAGCGCCCCCACCAGCGCGGCCTGCTCCGCGGTGCCCCCCTCCACCCGCGCCGCCGGCCGCAGCCGCGTCGGGGGCCCGGGGGCCGGCAGCCGGGCCGCCAGCCGCGTCGCGAACCGCGACCCCGCGTCCGCCGCTGCGTAGGGGTACACCGCCAGCGCCGGCGTCTCGGCCGGCGGCGCCTCCCCCCGCCGCACGATCAGCGCGCCCCCCCCGCGGATGAACCCCTGGCACTGCCCCAGCAGGTCGGGATCGGGCCCGCCGTGCAGGTCGATGACGACGGCGTCGCACGAGCGCCCGAGCATCCGCCGCACCGCAGCGGGCGCCACCGAGGTGAAGGGCGCCGGCGCCTCCCCGATCCAGATCACCTCGGCGGGCGACAGATCCCCGACACAGGCCAGCGCCATCGCCGCCGTCTCGGCGGGGCGCCCGCGCAGGACGACGCAGCGGCGGTGGCGATCGGGGTCGGTCGGGGTGGCCACGTCCGTGTGGTACCACCGGGGCGAGGCCCGCGGGAAGCGCGCCGCGGCGAGCGCCTCCCGGTCCCCCACGGCGGGCCGCCATGGCAGACGGCATGTCACGATGGAGTGACGGCAGCCCGCCGCCCCGAGGTGGCGTCGTCGACGGGCCAGGGCGGGTCCGGTGCCAGCCGGCGAGGGCCGATGTTACAGAGCAGCAACACTGGACCAGGACCCCGGCCCTGGGTACGCTGACCGCCACCTGGACCTGCGGCCACCCGCGCCGCAGCCTGCGAGGAGCGCCCGTGAACGACGTCCCCTACCACCATGGCCACCTGCGCGACGCGTTGATCGAGGCGGCCGTCAAGGCCATCGCCGAGCAGGGCGTCGACGCCCTCAGCCTGCGCTCCCTCGCCCGGGACGTCGGCGTGACCCACGCGGCGCCCTACCGGCACTTCGAGACGCGCAACCACCTGCTCGCGGCCGTCGCCGAGGCCGGCTTCAAGCTGCTGCACGCCCAGATGCTCCCCGTCCTCCAGGGCCCCGACATGCGGGAGGCCTTCCGGGCCGCCGGCGGCGTCTACGTGCGCTTCGCGGTCGAGCAGCCGGGCTACTACCAGGTCATGTACGGGCCCACCCGCCTGACCGCCGGCTACGCCGACGGCATCGACATGCTCGGGCCCCGCGACATGCCCCAGTACGAGGAGCTGGTCGAGCCGCTCTGCGAGGACGGCAGCGACGCCCGCGCCGCCACCATCGCCGGCTGGGCCATCGTCCACGGCATCGCCACCCTCGTCGTCGACGGGCGCCTGCGCCCCGACATGTTCGACCTGCCCGACGGCGACTACGAGGGCCTCGTCCGGATCCTCACGACCAGCTACGTGCCCTGAGCCGGGCGGCCAGCCATCACCTGATGTGTTCGAGGGATCTCGACCGGGTCGCGCCCGGCCGGGTGGGGTGGATCACCGGCGCGGTGATCTCGGCCTAGCGGAAGTGGTTGCCCTCGGGGCAGTGCGGGAAGAGCATGGCCTCGTCGACCCAGTCCCACTCGTACTGGTCCTTGTCCATGCCCGGATCCACCGGGACCACCTGCACACCCACGTCGTGATCCTCCGGGAGCAGCCAGTGCGTGTTGGCCGGGCGGATGACGCGGACGCCGACGGTGTCCGGGGTCTCCTCCAGGACCGGGCGCTGGCGCACGCGGATGTTCTGCACGAGGCGGCGAGCCTCCTCCTCGTTGACGGAGTCCTCGTGGGACACCTCGACCACGAACTCGGCGGACTCACCGTTGCTGCCCTCGACGGTCACCAGGGCCTGGACCGTGCTGCGGGCCTCGGGGACGGACGTGTCCTCCTCGGTTCCGCAGGCGGTCAGCCCGAAGGTCAGGGCCAGCGCGCAGACGATGACGTTCTTCAAGGTCTTCCCCCTTTGCCGGGCGGCACCACGAGCCGCCCGATCATCCTGTGGCATGTTCGGGTCCCCGGGCAAGCGCCCGGTCCCGCCTTCCGGTACGCCGCCGCCCCGCGCCACTGTAGGTCGGCGCGCAGGCCGGGTAGACTTGCGCCCATGCGACCCCTGCTCCTCCTCGTGGTGCTGCTCCTCTCCGCGTGCAGCAAGCCGGCCCTCGTGGCCCCCGCCGCCACCGCGCCCCGGCTCGGCGCCGACTGGTTCGCCTGGCGCGCCGAGACGCTCGGGGTGAGCGCCGACGAGGCCCGCGCCCGCGACGCCGCGCTGCCGGCCGTCATCGAGCCGGCCGAGCTGCCGCCGGCGGTGCGCGCGGAGGCGGCCGCCATCTGGGCCGGGCAGTGCGCGCTCTGCCACGGCGTCGACGGCACGCCCGTCGAGCGGCCCGGCCTGCCGACGGCCCGCGCCTGGGGCACCACGGGCGCCCGCATGGGCTTCACGTTCGGCGGCGACAAGATGCGCGCCGGCGTCTTCCGCAGCATCGCCGAGGGGAAGGGGACGGCCATGCCCGCCTGGGGCAGCACCCTCGCCCGCGAGCAGATCGCGGCCCTCGTGGTGCACATCGAGAGCCTGTAGAGGGTCAGAAAGCTACCTCACGGTACGGAATTCCGCCCTGGCGGGCCCCAGGGGGCGTGAGATCCTACGCAATCGTCGTTCTTGATTCGCGTTCCTACCAGGACGTCGTTTCTGGTCGCCCGCGGCGCGCGCCCTGGGGCCTCCGGCGCCCGTCGGGGCGCTGGCACGGATGTTGTTAAAGGGGCCCGGCGACCGCGCCGCGTGGGCGGCGCCAAACCAGAGAGGCCCAAAGATGCCCATCCTCGCCGAGTACATCTGGATCGACGGTGCCGACCCGACGCCTGGCGTCCGCTCCAAGACCAAGGTGCTCCCGGACTCCGTCCCCGTGTCGACCAGCATCGACGACGTCACGACCATCGACATGAGCCTGTTCCCCGAGTGGGGCGCGGACGGCTCGTCCACCAGCCAGGCCGAGGGGCGCGACTCCGACATCATCCTCAAGCCGGTCGCCGCCTGCCGCGATCCCTTCCGCCCCGGCGGGTACCTGGTGATGACCGAGGTGTTCAACGCCGACGGCACCCCCAACCGCACCAACTACCGCGCGGGCCTGCGGGCGGTGCTCGAGGCGGGCGCCGCGAAGGCGGACGCCTGGTTCGGCTTCGAGCAGGAGTACACGTTCTTCCACTTCAACGGCGGCCCCCTGGGCTTCCCCATCAACGGCTACCCCGGGCCGCAGGGGCCGTACTACTGCGGCGTCGGCGCCATGAACATCGCGGGCCGCGAGATCTACGAGGCCTTCATGGCCAACTCCATCGCGGCGGGCCTGCTCGTCGCGGGCTTCAACTGGGAGGTCATGCCCGGCCAGGCCGAGTTCCAGGTGGGCGCCGCCGACGGCCTGACCACCTCGGATCACCTGTGGCTGGCCCGCTGGATCCTCAAGCGCACCGCCGAGCCCAAGGTCGAGGTCAGCTTCGATCCGAAGCCCGCCCAGGGCGACTGGAACGGCGCCGGCATGCACACCAACTTCTCGACGGCCGCCATGCGCAGCGACGGCGGCTTCAAGGCCATCGAGGAGGCCTGCGTCCTCATCGGTGAGCGCCGCCAGGATCACCTGGACGAGTACGGCGACAACTACCAGGCGCGCCTCACCGGCCACCACGAGACGTGCTCGTGGCGGGAGTTCAAGTGGGGCGTGGCGGATCGCACCGCCAGCATCCGCGTGCCCCGCAGCGTCGCCGACACCGGCAAGGGCTACCTGGAGGATCGCCGCCCCAACGCCAACGCCGATCCCTACCGCGTCGCCGCCCGCCTGCTGAAGACCGTCTGCAAGCTGGGCTGAGCCCCCCCACGCTCTGTGCTCTCGCCCATCGCGGTGATCTGCTACCCTGGCGCCACGCCCGCTTGCAGGAGGCCGCGATGAGCGGAGGATCCCTGCTGGACCTCATGGTCCAGGACAACGTCGAAGATCAGAAGAAGGCCGTCGAGCGCCGGCTCGAGGAGCGCCAGGTGGCCACCACCCTGGAGCGCGAGCGCGTCCAGGCGCGCCAGCGCGAGCAGGAGGCCGAGTGGCGCGAGCTGGAGCGCCGCGCCGCCGAGCAGGCCGCCAGCCGCCCCGCCGAGATCGCCGGGCTGCGCGTCGGCATGCGGTTCCAGATGAAGAACTGCGGGCCTGAGATCGATGGCATCTGGGTGGTGGCGCGCGTCGATCCGGGCGCCGCCGGCGATCAGAGCCGGCGGCTCTGGGGCCAGCGGGCCAACGGCGGCGAGGGCTACCTGCCGCTCACCGAGCGCAAGGCCCTCGACGCCCTGCACTACGGCATCCTGGTGCGGCTGGACTGACGGGCGTCAGGCGTCCAGCTCGGCCGGCAGGGTGATGAAGCGGTCCGCGGGGACGCGGATGCCGCCGACGCGGCCGCCGAGCGTCAGCCACGCCAGCCAGGGCAGGATGGGCGCCGGCCCCGGCGCGCCTTCCCAGAGGGCGGCCCGCACCACGGGCGTGGCCTCGTCCAGCATCCGGTTCAGGAACCAGGCCCCCGCCTCGGCGTTGGCCAGGTGCGGGCGGCCGGTGTAGCCGGGGAACGGCCGCTGGCCGTACCAGCCCAGCCCCCACGAGATGAAGCTCAGCTCCCGGGCCAGGTCGCGCGCGCCCAGGGCGCCGAAGATGCGCGAAACCACACGGAAAAAGCCGTTTGGCCGGACCTCGGGGCAGGGGGCGAGGGCCCGGTACCCGGGGTGCACCGTCGCGGGCGCGACGGCCAGGGCCACCGACGTCTCGAAGAAGCCGGCGTGCAGATCGACGGGCAGGCCCTCGGTGACGGCGGCGCGGTCGGCGGCGTCGGGCAACGAGGCGGCGGCCTCGGCGAACTCCTCGCCCCGCAGGGTGAGCATGCGCTGCAGGACGAGGTTGAACGGCGACAGGGCCACCACGCCGCGCCGCTGCAGCAGCTTCACCCCGGCCTCCAGGGCCAGGTTGTGCAGCGGGCTGCCGTGGAACGTCATGAGCACGACGCGCTTCGCCCCCAGCTCCGCCAGGCCCTTGCAGGCCTCGCGCACCGTCCGGCGGGCGACGCTCAGCGCGGTGTAGCGCGTGCCGGGGCCGCAGCATGGATCGACGCCGATCTCGAGGTCGTCGGCCAGCAGCAGCGGGTGCTCGGGGGCCACGCGCGGGTGCAGGCCGTCGATGAGGCCGTGGGAGACGAGGCGGTCGTTGTGCAGGGAGAGGTGGGGGCCGTGGTACTCGACCGGGTTCACCGGCAGGTAGACCGGCGCGCCCGTGGCGAGCAGCCGCCGCGCCTCGGCGTGCGGCAGGTCCAGCAGGCGGATGGGCTCAGTGCCCACCGACGCCCGTCAGGGTGAGGATGGAGTTGACCACCCCCATGAGGCCCTCGCCGGCGATGAGGCCCGAGGCGATGGCGAAGCCCAGCTCCTTGGCGCTCTGCGGGGAGCGGCGCTTCCACAGGTAGAAGATGACGGCGCCGGCGCACATGGCCACCGAGTAGGTGGCGGGCACGATGAAGGCGATGCCGAAGGCCAGGGCCGAGGGCAGGGCGTTGGCGATCTTGTCGGGGGCCATCTTGCGGGCGATGGGCAGGATGACGCCGAAGACGGTGCCCGCCAGGACGCCCCACTCGGCGCCCTTCGGGAGGGCGTCGAAGCCCTTGCTCAAGAGCTCCGCCATGGCCTTCCACGCCTGGGCGGCGGGGGCCGGGAACGCCTGGCCGGCCTTCGCCGGGTCGAGGCCGGGCATGCCGGCGATGCCGTAGGCCTTCATGAAGAGCATGTAGATGGGGACGCAGATGAGGATGCCGCCGGCGATGCCGAAGAGCTGGGCCATCATCTGCTTGCGGGGCGAGGCGCCCAGCAGGTGGCCCGTCTTGAGGTCCTGCATCATGTCGCCGGCCTGGGAGGCGCCGGCGCCGGTGATGCCCGCCGCCATCAGGTTGGTGCTCATCGCCCCGGGGGCGATGCCGCCGTAGACGAGCTGCGTGACCTTGCCCATGCCGCCGATGGGGTTGATGTCCGTCTCGCCCGTGGAGCGGACGGCGATGGCCGCCAGGATGCTGGAGAGGGCGATGGCGACCAGCGTCAAATAGACAGGGATGTCGAAGACATACCAGGACGAGGCGGTGGTCAGCACGGTGGCGGCCGCGAGGCCCCCGATCCACCACTTGTTGGGGATCATCTCAGACGCGGCGGCGGTGTCGGCGGCCTCGCCGGTGGTGGAGGTGCGCCGGAAGGTGTTGACGATGGTCTTCCAGGAGAGGGCGAGCTGGGTGAGGGAGTCGGCCACCATGATGGCCACGCCCACCCAGAGGATCCAGCCGCGGGAGCCGCTGCCGTAGCTCATGGTGGGGCCCTTCACCAGCTCCCAGTGCTCGACCATCGGGGCCAGGACGCCCCAGGCCACGAGGGCGCCGGCGAGCAGCGAGAGGGCCACCCGCATGCCGATGAGCACGCCGGCCCCGAGCATGAGGGGCGAGATGAGCACCGTGAAGGTGTAGGCCGCGGGCACCGCCACGATGGCCGTGAGGGTGGCGTCCTTGCCGAACCAGCTCGTGAACCACTCGGGCAGCGGGGGCTCCTCCAGCTCGGGCACGAAGTGCTTGGCGAGGGTGAAGGCGCCGGCGCCGGCGGCGAAGAGCAGCAGCGCGCGGGACTTGCGCAGCGCGTCGGCCCCGCTCGCGTACATGGCCACGATGGTGTTGGCCGTGGCGGTGCCGGTGGGGAACCGCAGCTTCTCCACCAGCACCATCTGGCGGCGCAGCGGCACCGCGAAGAAGACCCCCAGCCAGGCGACCGAGGCGGCCCAGAGGTACAGCTCCAGCCAGCCGAGCTGGTAGCCCAGGATCATCATGGCCGGCACGGCGGCCAGGAGGCCGGCCGTGGACGTCATGGAGCCCGCCGCCGAGCCCGCCGTCTGGGCGATGTTCGTCTCGAGCCGGCTGAAGGGGATCTTCGGCCGCAGGATGTTGAAGATGGAGTAGGAGAGGATGGCCGCGATGAGCGAGCCGCCGATGCTCCAGCCCGTCCGCAGCCCGAAGTAGATGTTCATGGCGCAGACGACGGCGCCCAGCAGGGTGCCCGTCAGGACCGCGCGGAACGTGAGCTGCGTCTCGCCCGGCGCGGGGGTGTAGATGGGCGCCCCCTCATCGACGACGGCGGCCGGCGGATTGCTGGATTCGGACATCGGACTCCCCGGTGGACCTGGACGCTTGCGAAAGCGGCCCGACGCTTGTACCCCATGGCCCGGCGGGAGTGAAGCGCCGGTGTGGCATGGGCCTTGATTCCGAGGCCGCCGCGACGCTCGCCCGCGAGCTGGATGCCCGCGCCCCCGCGAGCACGACGAAAGGAAGAACCGATGCGTACGCTCATGATCGCCCTGTCCCTGGTCGGCTTCACCACGGCCTGCGGCAGCAAGGACGAGGCCCCCAAGGCGGGCGTCTCGGAGCAGGCCCTGACCGAGGCGAAGACCGTCTTCTCGCAGCGCTGCGCCACCTGCCACGGCCAGCAGGGCAAGGGCGACGGCCCTGCCGGCGCGGCCCTGAACCCCAAGCCCCGCTCCTTCGGCGAGGCGGGCTGGCAGGCCAAGGTCACCGACGAGCACCTGGCCAAGGTCATCGTGGGCGGCGGTCAGTCCGTGGGCCTGTCCCCGATGATGGCGCCCAACCCCGACCTCAAGGACAAGCCCGAGGTCGTCAAGGGCCTCGTCCAGCTCGTGCGCGAGATGGGCAAGTAGGGCGCCAGCTTGCCGCGGTGCGGCGCTCTGCCGCGCGGCTTTACGTCGGCGACGCCCTGCCGCACCATGCGGCCATGCGACGCCTCCTCCTCATCCTGGCCCTCGGCGCGGCGGCTCCGGCGGCCGCGTACCAGTGCCCCGTCGACCTCGGCATCGTGGCGCCCGCGGAGGGCCTGGCCCCCGCCGGCCCGCTGCTGGCGCGGTCCGCCATCCCGCTGGAGCTGGAGCGCCTGCTGAAGGGCAAGCCGCGCTTCGTCGACGCCGCTGGCAAGGCCGTGCCGGCCACCATCCAGCAGGCCACCCGCCAGCACGCCTGGCTCGTCCCCGCGACGCCGCTGCCGGTGGGGGCCGTCGTCTCGCTGGCCAGCGACGACGCGCCGGCCTGGCTGACCGACCGCCGCTTCACGGTGGCGCCCGCGGCCAAGGCCCCGATCTGGAAGGAAGATCCGGCCATCGTGAGGGCCACGGACGAGGACGAGGGCCCCTTCGGCGTGCGCTGGGCGCGGGTGGTGCGGGTGGCCGCGCCGGGGGCTGGCGTGGTGCGGGTGACGCTCACCCGCGACGACGAGAAGCCCGTCGAGGCGTTCCTGCCGGTCGTCGACGACCGCGTCACCATCACGGCCAGCGGGTGCGGGACGACGTTCCCGCCGCGCCAGCCGCCCGGCGACTACACCCTGACCATCACGCTGCTGGATGGGAGCGGGCAGCCCGGCGAGAGCCGCAGCCTGCCCTTCGTGCTGCCCGAGCGCGGGCCACGGTAGCAGGACGTTGAGAAGCGCTCCCGTCGCATCGCCGGCGCGCGCGGGCCATCTGCTGCGTCGTCAGAAGTCCTCGACAATGCTCTGCATTGCCTGCGGTCTTCCTCCTTGCAGCTGGCCCACTCGCGCTCGCCGAGTGCTCGGTCCGCTCATCTCAACGGCCTGCTCGCTCGTCAAAGGGCCTCGGGGGCCTGCCCCTGCTGGACGCGGTAGCGCTTGCCGCCGACCAGCGTCACCGTTTGCTCCTCCAGCGCCGCGTTGGGCCAGCGGATCGTCACCCGGGCGACGCAGGCGGTGCCCAGGCCGAAGTGCAGGACGTGGTCGTTCTGGGCGCCGAAGTGGCCATAGCCGCCCTGGACCTCCTGGGCCTGGAGGCCGGCGCTCGTCTCCACCGTCACGCGGGCGCCGACGGCGAAGGTGTTGGTGCCGGGGCCGCCGCGCAGGTCGAGCTGCACCCAGTTGCTGGCGCCGCCGTCCGCCGTCTGGTTCTCGAAGAACCGCACCTGCTGGGTCGGGTAGCAGGTCTCGTCGCAGCGGGCCCGGGAGTGGCCGACCATGATGTCCAGGTCGCCGTCGTGATCGAAGTCGGCGACGGCCATCCCGTGGCTGCGCCAGTGCTCGAAGAAGTCGTCGGTGCTGATCTCGCGGAAGGCCAACGTGCCGTTCTCGCTGATGTTCTGGTACATGAGGCCCCGGTTGCCCGGGTAGTCGGTGGCCCCCACGTACAGGTCCTGGCGGCCGTCGTTGTCGGCGTCGAAGGCGCCGGCGGTGATGTGCCCCTCGTCCCAGTTGCCGGCGGGGTGGGCGATGGTCAGGCCCATGGCGTCGCGGCCCGGCCGGGTGAGGCGCACGTCGCCCTCCTGGCTGTTGAGCAGCACCTCGCCCCAGTCGGCGGCCTCGCCGGCCCACCAGTGGCGGATCTCGGTGGTGTACAGGTCCATCCAGCCGTCGTTGTTGAGGTCCACGCAGACGGTCGCGCCGCTGTTGCCGCCGTTGCGGAAGGGCTGGCGGTCGTACTGGTGCTGCCAGTTCATCTGGTCGCAGCCGACCTGCGGGGCGGGCACGCCGTCGCAGTCGGGGGCCTGCGGGTTCGCGCGGCAGTAGCAGCGGGCGAACTGGTTGTCCTGCCAGTTCATGTTCTCGTCGAAGGCGTAGCCCGAGGCCACGCTGCGGTTCGTGAAGTGCACGCCGTCGGCGTCGCGGACGCCCTGCCAGAGGGCGTTGGGGGCGCGGCCGTAGGCGCCAGCCAGCAGCTCCGGCACCCCGTCGTTGTTCAGGTCGCAGGCCTGGGCCGACCAGGCCGTGGTGTGGCCGCGCCCGCCGTTCAGGTCGCCGAGGGTGGCGCCGTCCCAGTCGATGGTGCGCAGGCCGGCCTCCACGGTGGCGTCGGTGAAGTCGCCGCGGGCGCCGCCCTTGAACAGGCGGTCCTGCAGGGGGGCGCCCAGGCCCCCCTGGCTCATCCACAGGTCGAGGTGGCCGTCGAGGTCGTAGTCGATGAAGGCGGCGCCCGAGGGCACATCCTCCTGGCCGGCGCGGCGCAGGGGGTCGCCCGGAAACGTGAGCGAAAACACGCCGTTGCCGTCGTTGAGCAGCAGCTCGCTGGTCTCGCGGACGGGGAACATCGTGTCGCCGGGGCCCGGGGCGGCTGGCAGCGTGCGGGTGTCGATGCCCGAGTACACGTCCAGATCGCCGTCGCCGTCCACGTCGCCGAAGGTGGCCACCCAGTTGGGGCGGCCGACGGCGATGGGGTAGTCGCCGCGCACGGCGAGGAAGCCCGAGGCCAGCGTGACGTCCTCGAAGGTGCCCTGGCCGGTGTTGCGCAGGACCCAGGTGTGGCGGGCCTCCATGCCCGGCTCCAGGACGTCGGCGCGGACGCCGCCGCGGCGGGCGATGACGTCGGCCAGGCCGTCGCCATCGATGTCGCCCACGGAGAGCAGCGTCCCCTGCACGCCGAGGGCCTCCAGGCCCCACTCGGCGGTGCGCTCGACGAAGAGGACCTCGCCGGGCTCGTGGAAGGTGCCGGGGGCGCACTCGACGGCCATGTCCGGGGGGGCCGCGTCGACGCCGGCGTCCACGGCGCCCGCCGCCCATGCCGCCCGCGCCACCGGCGCGCCGCCGCCGCGCCGCGCGCCCGCCTCCCGCCCGCGCCGGCCGCGCCGTCGAGGCCGCCGTCCAGGCCCCCGCCAGCGCCGCCCGCGCCGCCGCCACCGCCGCTGTCACACCCCGCCACCAGCGCGGCCACCAGGGCCCATCGCCACATCGTCTGCATCGTCGCACTCCCCTCGGTCGGGGTCCTGTATCGCCTTTTCCCCCGGATCGCGGCAAGCCGTGGGAGAATGCCCGGCCATGTCGCTGCCCCCGCTCCCCGTCGACGCCGTGCTGCCGGCGCTCCTCGCGGCCCTGCGCGCCCAGGGGGCCGTGGTGCTCGTCGCGCCGCCCGGGGCGGGCAAGAGCACGCGGGTGCCGCCGGCCATCCTGGACGCGGGCCTCGCGGGCGACGGCAGCGTGCTGATGCTGCAGCCCCGCCGCGTCGCCGCGCGCATGGTGGCCCGTCGGATGGCCGCCGAGCGGGGCCAGGCGGTGGGCGACGACGTGGGCTGGCACATCCGCTTCGACCGCCGCGTCGGCCCGACCACCCGCATCGAGGTCATCACCGAGGGTCTGTTGACGCGGCGGCTCCAGGCCGATCCGCTGCTGGAGGGCGTCGGCTGCGTCGTCCTGGACGAGCTGCACGAGCGCAGCCAGCACGCCGACCTGGCCCTGGCCCTCCTGGCCGAGATCCGCCGCGAAGTGCGGCCCGACCTGCGCATCGTCGCCATGTCGGCCACCCTCGATCCGGGCCCCGTCGCGGCCTTCCTCGACGCCGCCACCATCGAGGCGGCTGGTCGCGCGTATCCCGTTGAGATCTCTTATGAATCCCGCGTCGATGACCGGCCGCTGCCGGCGCGGTGCGCGGCCGGCATCCGGCGGGCGCTGCGGGAGACGGCCGCCGGCCATGTGCTCGCCTTCCTGCCCGGCGTGGGGGAGATCGAGCGGACGGCCGACGCGCTGGGGGCGATCGAGGGCGTCGAGGTGCTGCCGCTGCACGGCCGCCTGCCGCCCGAGGCGCAGGATCGCGCGCTGGCCGCCGGCGGACCCCGGCGGGTGGTGCTGGCCACGAACGTGGCCGAGACGTCCGTCACCCTCGAAGGCGTGGCGGCGGTCGTCGACACCGGCCTGGCGCGGCAGCCGGTGTTCGACGCGGCGGCGGGCCTCACGCGCCTGCTGCGCCAGCCCATCAGCCGGGCCGCCGCCGACCAGCGCGCGGGCCGCGCAGGGCGCACGGGCCCCGGCCGCTGCTACCGCCTCTGGACGCCGGGGGAGCAGACGGCCCGCCCCGCCGCCGAGGTGCCCGAGCTGCTGCGCGCCGACCTCACCCGCGTCGCCCTGGAGATCCGGGGCTGGGGCGCCGATCCGGCGACGTTCGGCTGGCTGTCGCCCCCGCCGGCGGCCTCGTGGGCCCAGGCCGAGGACACCCTGCGGCTGCTGGGCGCCTGGGACGGGGGCCTCACGCCGGTGGGCCGGGCCCTGCTGGCGCTGCCGATCGAGCCGCGCGTGGCGCGCGTCGTCCTGGCCGGCCACGCCGGGGGTCGGCTCGCCGAGGCCGCCGCCGCCGCGGCGCTGGTGACCGAGCGCGACGTCCTGCGGGAAGTGCCTGACATCACAGGAGATTCCGATCTGGACCTGCGCCTGGACGCCCTGGCGCGGGGGGGCGGCGGGGCCGTGCACGACGCCCGCCGGATCCGCGACCAGCTCGTCCAGCTCGCCCGGGCCAGCCTGGGGCCGGAGGGTCGGGGCCGCGCCACGCTGCTCGACTGCCTGCTCGCCGGCTTCCCCGACCGGGTGGCCTGGCGCAGAGCCCCGCGCAGCGAGCGGCTCAAGCTGGCCTCGGGCAGCGGGGCGGTGCTGGACGCCCGCTCCATCGTCCGCGACGCCCCGTGGCTGCTGGCGCTGTCGCTGGAGGGGGGCGCGCGGGGCACCGAGCACCGCGTCCGGCTGGCCATCGCCCTGGATCCCGCCGACCTGCCCACGACGCCCCACCGGGAGACGCGGTTCGACCCGACCCGCGAGGCCGTCGTCGAGGTCCGCCAGGACCGCTACCTGGCGCTGGTGGTGCGCGAGACCGTCCACGGCGCCGATCCGGCCCTCGCCGCCGAGGTGCTGGCAGAGGCGGCCGCCAGCGATCCGCCGCGCGCGTTCGGGTTGGGCCCCGACGAGGAGCGCTACCTGGCCCGGGTGCGCTGGCTGGCTGCCCGCCGCCCCGAGGTGCCCGCCCTGGCCGAGCTGTCGCCCGGCGCGGCGTCCACGCCGCTGCTCGTCACCCTGTGCGCCGGCTGCCGCAGCTTCAGCGATCTGCGGCGCCTGCCGCTGCTCGCCACCCTGCGGGGCCTGCTCGGTCGCGACGTGACCCAGGCCCTCGATCGCCACGCCCCGGCCAGCCTGGCGCTGCCCGACGGCTCGGCCGCCCGCGTCGAGTACGGCGACCCCGCCGAGCCCCCCGTCGTCGCCGGCCGCATCCAGCAGTTCTTCGGCCTGGCCGCGACGCCCCTCATCGGCGGCGAGCCCGTGCGCCTGCACCTGCTGGCGCCGAACAACCGCCCGGCGCAGATCACCCAGGATCTCGCGAGCTTCTGGGCCCAGGGCTACCCAGCGGTCCGCAAGGATCTGCGGGGGCGGTACCCCAAGCACCCCTGGCCCGACGACCCGCTGGCGGCCACCCCGACGGGGCGCGCGAAGCCGCGGGGGACGTGACCGCTACGGTGTGCGGGCGGCGCGCTCCGCGGCGACGTAGGTCCGGACGACGGCCTGCTCGTCGGCGGTGGGCGCAGGGGGCGGGCGCTGGCCAGCGTTGCGCGCGTCGAAGGGATCGAAGAAGGCGCTGCCTTCCGCGAGGCGGCCCGCGAGGCCGGTGAGCTGGGCGTCGGTCAGGGTGGCGGCCCACTCGAGGCGGGCCAGATCGTAGACGGCGAGGGCGGCGGGGAGGGCGGTGGGCAGCGTGCCGATGTGGCACTCGCCGCAGTGGCGCTCCAGGACGAGGCGGGCGTCGTCGCGCAGGAGCTCGCGCGTGGCGAGGCCAGCGGGCGCCCACAGGAGCGCGGCGAGCAGGCCGCCCATGCCTCAGCCGACGCCGAGGAGCTCGACCTCGAAGACCAGGGTGGCGTTCGGCGGGATGGCGCCGGGGAAGCCGCGGGCGCCGTAGGCCAGGTGCGGGGGGATGGTGAGCCGGCGCTTGCCGCCCACGTTCATGGTGGCGACGCCCTCGTCCCAGCCCTTGATGACGCGGCCCATGCCGAGGGGGAAGCGGAAGGGCTGGCCCCGGTCCACGGAGCTGTCGAACTTCTGGCCGCTCGTCAGCCAGCCGGTGTAGTGCACCGAGACGGTCTGGCCCTTCGTGGGCTGGGCGCCGGTGCCGACGACGAGGTCTTCGTACTGCAGGTCGCTCATGGGTCCTCCTTGGGTCGCGGGCAGCATCGGTGCCGGTGGCCGCGGGCGCAAGGGGCAGCCAGGCGCAGGTGGGGAGCGGGCCGCAAGCCCATGATCTTGTTATGGTTTCTGGAAGTTCAAGGACTCGGTTGGGCGCCAGCCCGGCGATCTGCTACATGCGCCGCTGGCCTCGGAGGCCAGGCTGGGGGTGATGATGACGGGACGTAGCTGGTGGCTGCTGGGGATGCTGGCCCTGGCGGGGTGTGACGACGGGGACGCCGGGGGGGCGGGCTGCACGCCGGGGCAGTCCTCGGCCTGCGCGTGCGTCGGGGGCGGCATGGGCGCGCAGGTCTGCCAGGCGGACAACACGTTCGCCGCGTGCATCTGCGCGGTCGGCGACGCCGGGCTGGCGAGCGACACGGGGCCGCGCGCCGATCAGGGGCCGCAGGCCGACGCGGCGCCGGCCCGGGACGCGGCGCCGATGGCGGACGCGGCGCCGATGATCGACGCGGCGCCGATGGGCGACGCGGCCGTGGCGGCGGACGCTGGCGCCATGGCGGACGCCGCGCTGCCGGGGCACACCTACGTCGCCGGCCTGATCGGGGGCGCGACGTCCAACTGGGGCGATCTGCCCAACGCCCAGGGCCTCATGGGGCTCGAGGCCGGCCACGCCGCCTGCCGGTTCCAGGGCGCCGACCACGTCTGCGACTACGAGGAGCTGGTGGCGGCCGAGGCGGCGGGGGAGCTGGCGGACATCCCGGCGGGCACGACGGCGTGGCTGCAGCGCACGACGTCGGTCATCCTGCTCGGCTTCGACTCGCCGCCGGGCCAGGGGGGCAACTGCGTGGACTGGACGTTCACGGGCAACCACCTGGCCGACGGGGAGTACGTGAGCTTCGAGCAGGCTGGCATCCCCGCCTGGCACTTCGACCACGACACCTACTTCGACGGCGTCGACCAGACCCGCACCATCCCCGGGGACCTGGAGTGCGGCGGCGTGACGCGCTCGATCTTCTGCTGCTATCCGTCGCCCTGACGCGGGGGCCCTCAGGGGCAGATGTCGCGGAGGGCCTCGGGGAAGGCGGCCGCCTTGACGCGGGCCAGCTCGTCGATCCAGACGCGGGTGCGCTCGGCCGCGGGCAGCTTCGGGAAGGCGTCGTCGAAGAAGCCCTTGCCGGGCTCCTGCCGCTCCTGGCCCACGACCACCGCTGTCAGCCAGGGCAGGTCGACGGCCCGCAGCCGCCGGCCGATGAGGCCGAGGGCCTGCCCAAGCCGCGGATCGTGGGGCGCCAGGTCGACCCAGGGGTTCGGCAGGCGCTGGCAGAGGGTGCCGTAGGTGATGATGCCCCGCCGGCTGCGGGCGGCGGCGAGGACGATGGGGTAGATGGCCTCGGCGAGGTCGTCCAGATCGGGGGCTGCCATCGGGGCTCCGGGAGGTCGGGGAGCGCCACCGTAGCACGAGCGGCCCAGGCCGCGGACCGGCCGGCGCGATTTCCAGCGCCCGGCCCCGCAACCCGGCCCGCGGTGGCCGGTTTGCGCTCGGTGAATGCCGGCGACGTCGGTGCGTCGGCCGGCCCGTTCACCCCCGCTGGAGGAATACACCATGAAGCTCCTGGCCTTCGCCCTGCCCGCCGCGCTCCTCGCTGGTCTGACCGGTTGCCCCAAGGACGATGACCCGCCGCTGACCGCTGAAGAGGCCCAGGCCGCCGTGGAGGAGGCCCAGCTCGCGTCGGAGGCCTCGGCCCTCACCGCCGAGGAGGTGGAGATCGGCACCGACTTCACCCTGGGCGAGGGGGCGCGCAAGGCCGCCGAGCACATCCGCGACTTCTACCGCTCCCAGGCCCCCTGCGCCGACGTGACCCTGGAGGACCGCACCGTCACCGTGGACTTCGGCGTCGAGGAGGGCTGCGTCTGGCGCGGCCGCACCTACCACGGCCAGCACGCCGTGCACGTGGAGAAGGCGGAGGACGTGGGGGTGGAGGTGCACCACACCTGGACGGGCTTCACCAACGGCCGCGTGACCGTCGATGGCACCGCCCTCGTCACCTGGTCGCTCACCGAGCGCAGCCGCCGCGTGGCCCATGACCTGACCTGGAGCCGCGACGGCAAGGAGGCCCACGGCACCGGCGACCGCACCCAGCGCCTGCTGGACGAGGGCGGCGGGCTGCCGGCGGGCATCGTCATCGACGGGGAGCAGACCTGGACGGGGGTCCGGGGGAACACCTGGCAGCTCGACATCGAGGCGGTGGAGGCGCGGCCTCAGGATCCGGTGCCCCAGGCCGGGGCCTATGTGCTGACGAACCCGGCGGGGAAGACGCTGACGATGTCGTTCGAGCGGCGCGACGAGGCCCGCATCGCGGTCACGCTCACCGGCCCCCGGGGCAAGTCCTTCACCTTCGTGATCCGCGCCAACGGGCTGGTCGAGCGGGCCTGAGCCGCCGTCAGAACCCGGCGTCCTGGCCGGGCCCGTCGTCGGGGCAGTCGAAGCCGTCCTGATCCACGTACTGCCACCGGCCCCCCACGCACTGGTGGTAGATGGTGTAGGCGTCCTGAGCGCACTCCAGGCGGCCGCAGAGCAGGCCCTCGCGCTCGGCGTCGCAGGCGGGCAGGGGGTCGTAGGTCACGCCGCCGCAGCGCGGATCGCGCGCCCGCTCCGCCAGCGACTGCTCGCCGGCGTCCACGATGTCGCCGGGGGGCTCCGAGGCGTCCACGACGACGGCGTCGGTGCTGCCGTCCTGGCGGGGATCGGCGTCGCGGGCGGGGCGCGCGTCCGGGATCGGGCTGGCGTCCCGCGGCGGACGCGGAGCGCCATCGTCATCGAAGAAGTGGTCGCTGGCGTCGAGGGCGAGCGTCGCGTCGTGGGCGGTGGCGCCGGCGTCGATGACTTCATCGGGGTCGGCGACGCAGCCGGTGAGGGCGGCGAGGGCGGTGAGGGCGGCCAGGGCGGTGCGCGGCATGGGGGTCCTCCGAGGTTGCCGTCGACCAGACGCCGCGCCGGGCCGATCTGTCAGTGATCGCCGCTGAGGCAGCGCCCACGCCCGGGCAGGCCCGTCGGCAGGCAGTGGCTGTCGGGGCCGCAGTCGGCGTCGGCCGCGCACCACGGCGCGCAGACGGGCTGGATGCCGGCCCGGGCCGGCAGGCAGTCGAGGCCCGGGGCGCAGCGGGCGTCGGGGCCGCACGCGTCGCCGCGCTGGCCCGCGCCGGGCGTGCCGGGCTCGCAGAGGCTGACCTTGGGCCCCGGCTTCGCGGACTCGCGCACCCCACAGACCTGGCCCGCCCCGCAGGCGGCCGGATCGAGCACATCGCAGGTGGCTGAGCAGACGCCGACGTGGCGGGTGCGCTCCAGCTCCACGCACCGCTGCTCGCCGGGGCAGTCGGTGTCCACGGCGCAGAGGGCGTGGCAGACGCGGCCCTGGGGGTCGGCGAGGGGCTGGCCGAAGAAGGCGCAGTAGAGCCCGGCCGCGCAGTCCTCGAACGAGGCGTTCTGGCCGCGGACGCACGCCCCGCCCAGGGGCACCTCGCCCGCGGGCCGGCAGACCGTCTCGAACGTGTCGGCGAAGCCCTGGAAGGTGCACTTCTGGCCGTCGGGGCAGTCCTGGGCCTTGAGGTCGCAGGCCAGCATCGGCGGCGTCGGGTCGGCCGTCGTGTCGAGGGCGCCGGGGTCGCCGGTGGTGGGCCGGGCCTGGGTCGCGGCGGCGAAGAGCGTGGCCTGCATCACCTGGAAGGCGCGCTCCATGTTCACGTCGCCGATGTCATCCTCGCCCAGGGCGCAGTGGTAGGCCGGGTTGCGGAAGTTGGCGGTGGTGGTCAGCAGCGCGGCGGGCCAGTCGACGGCCCAGAACTCGGCGTGATCGGAGCGGCGCAGGTCGATCAGGCTCGGGTCGCGCCGGTAGGGGCCGTTGAGGAGCACGGGCAGCAGCCGCAGGCCCACGCGGTCGGCGCCGGCCTTCAGGTCGGTGATGGGGCCCGGGGCCAGGTCGTCGGCGATGGCGGCGATGAAGTCGCCCCGGAAGTCCGCCTGCGCCACCTGGGCGTGGGCCTCGGGGAAGATGAACTCGAAGCCGGCCGGGAGCGTCTGGCTGCCGGGTTCATCGGAGAAATAGCCAACGGTATCGAGCACATACGAGGCCTTCACCTCGACGCCCTGCCGCTTCGCCCGGCCCGCCCAGGCCCGGGAGCCGACGAGCCCCCACTCCTCTTCGTCCCAGCAGGCCAGGACGAGCGTCCGCTCGAAGGCGGTGCCGGCCAGCGCGCGGGCGGCCTCGAGCACGCCGGCCACGCCGCTGGCGTTGTCGTCGGCGCCGGCGCACTCGGCCAGGTGGTCGTAGTGGGCCGAGACGACCACCCACTCGCCCGGGGCGGTGGTGCCCGGGCGGACGCCGATGACGTTCACGCCGCTGCCGTAGGCCTGGCGCTCGACGGTGAAGCCGCTGGCGGCGAAGACCTCGGCGCAGCGGTCCTGCACGGCCTGCCAGTGGGCGCTGCCGGGGACGCGCGGGCGGGCGACGAGCTCGACGTCGGCGCCGAAGGTGGCCACGTCAGCCCGGGCGGTGAGGACCTCGGCCGACGGCGCCGCAGGCACCTCCACGTCGCCGATGGCGGCGTCGGCCGCCGGCGGCTGGGCGTCGGCTACCCCGCCGCCCCCGCCGTCGTCGTCGCAGCCGGCCGCGGCCAGCAAGAGGCACAGGCCCAGTCCCGTCGATCGCGTCAGCACGGCTCCCCCCACGGTTGCGTGAGCCTGCACCATGGATCGTGCGGTCGGCGAACACAATGGGAGGGACGCCCGGGGGTTGCCATCGCGCGCGCTCTCGGCGACCTTCCGCCGCCTGTCGTCCCGAGAGGTCGCATGAAGCTGCAGGGTCTCCAGCTCCGCATCCGCAGGCCCGGCGCGCTGGCGGACGCCGACGTCGACGTCCTGTGGCGCCTGCGCGGGCGGCTCATCGACCTGCGACCCGAGATCGACCCGGCCGACGACCGGGCGGCCTTCTTCGCCTGCATCCGGGCCGCCCACCGCGTCGCCGTGCTCACGGACGCCGAGGGCGAGGTGGTGGGCTTCCAGGACATCAGCGTCCACAAGTGGCCGAAACTGCTGATCTTGCAGGGCGAGTACGGGTTCCTGGAGCCGCGCTGGCGCGGCCACCCGATGCTGCCGATCATGACGCTGCTGCTCATCGTGCCGCCCTGGGTGCGCCACCAGCGCGGCCGCGACGCGTGGTACGTGGGCGACGCCTACCCGTCGGGGTTCCTGCCCTTCGCGCGCTCGTTCCCGGTGGTGTACCTGGCGGGGGAGGCGGACGTGCCGGCGGCGGCGGCTGACTTCGTGGCGTGGCTGCCGCAGCGCCTCTACGGCGACACCTGGGAGCCCGAGGCCAGCCGCGTGCGGTTGCGGACGCGGCCCCGGCCCCCCGTGGTGCGCTCGGCCCGCGACGCGGCGGCGGTGGAGCGCTACGAGCGCGTCAACCCGGGCTGGGCAGGGGGGCTACGCGGCGTTCCTGCTGCTGCCGCTGGACGCGCGCTTCCTGCAGGGGCTGCCCACGATCGGTCGCCGCCTGCGGCGCGGCCTCACGCCTCGTGGGCGTCGAGGCGAATCGCCGCCGCCGACACCAGCCGCGTGACGCCGACGAGCACGGCGATGGCCCCCACCAGGGTGATGACGGCCAGGGGCAGCAGCAGCCCCACCGGCGGCCGGCGGCCGCTGGCCACGATGCGCACGGCGAAGGCCAGCAGGGCCAGGACGATGAGCCCGACGCGCAGGCCCGAGGCCCGGCGGACGAGGTCCTCGTCCTCGGCCAGGCGGCCGACGTCGGTCACGGCGCCGACGACGCCCAGCATGCCGATCAGGCCGAGGACCTGACCCGTCCCTTGCACCCAGGGCAGGGTGTCGAGGGCGGAGAAGGCGGCGCTCAGGCGGCCGCCGAACAGGTCGCTCATCAGCTTCAGGGACCAGAGATCCAGGACGAGGCTCAGGGCGAGCATGGTGCCCGCCAGGCGGGCGGGGCCGTCCCCCGCGGGGGTGGCGGCGGCGAAGCGGAAGAGCGCCAGCATCATGGCGAAGCCCAGGGCCATGCCCAGCAGGGTGCCGCCATAGAGGACGGCCTTCATGGCGCTCGGATCCTGGCCGCCCCGCGCGGCGAACGTCAGGCCGATGGCGATGACCATCACGACGACGCGGGCGATGAGCATGTCGTGGAAGTGGCGGAGGGCCTGGCCGGCGGCCGGGTTGCCGAGGCCGCGGCCCGGCGCGCGGACGGCGGGCGCGGGCGGCTGCGCGCGCAGCCAGAGCCAGCCGAGGCCCACATGGGTGGCGATGCTCTGGGCGCGGAACCACGGGTGCATGGCCTGCTCGGCCTCGGGGGTGAGCACGTCGAGGAGCCCGAGCAGCCAGACCGCGAGCCCGACGCCGATGAGGACGCTCGTCACCAGGAAGGCGGGGCCCCGCGCCTGAAAGCGCCAGAGCGTCGCGAGCATGGCGACGTTGGCCAGCGCCCAGACGGCGAGCTGGAGCCAGGGCAGGATCGTGTGGAAGCGCTCGAGCCCGCCGGTGTCGAGGTCGAGGACCGGCAGGAGCATCCAGGTCGCCGAGACGAGGGCCATCCCGACGACGCCGATGGCCGCCGCCACCGCCGCCGTGCCCCCGCCGAAGGCCAGCCGGATGAGCCCGGCGACGGCCGCCACGGTGCCGGCCAGGGAGACCCAGCTCAGCAGGGTGACCCAGGAGCGCCACCGCTCCACGGCCTCGATGTCTCCGAAATCACGAGGGATTCCGAGGAAGGCGTCCAGGGCGGCGCGGCCGAGGCCCGTCGCGATCCAGGCGGCGCAAGCGGCGACGAGGAGGGCGCGGGCCGTGCCGGGCTTCATGGCAGGCTCGCGCAGACCTGGCGGCCCTGGTTGAAGAGCTCGGGGAAGCAGACCTGCCCCATGGGGCAGTCCTCCTGGACGTCGCAGACCGGGGCGCAGACGTTGAAGCCCACGATGCAGACGGAGCCGGGCCGGCACTCGGGATCCGCCTGGCAGGCGGCGCCGTCGGCCACGCGGCCCATGCCCGTGGGCGCGCAGGCGCCGGTGCCGCGGTCGCAGTACTCGTTGGCGCCGCAGTCGGTGTTGGCCCCGCAGCGCGCCTCGCCGCACATGCCGGTGAGGGGATCGCAGACGCGGCCCTGGGGGCACTGCACGCCGGCGCAGCGGTCGATGCACGTCAGGGCGTCGGGCCCGCAGTAGCGCAGGTTCTCGGCGTCGGCGAGGCCCACGCAGCTGTAGCCGCGGTCGCAGTCGCCGTCGTCGGCGCAGGGCACGGCGCAGAAGCGCTCGCCGGTGGCCTGGACCGTCAGGCAGCGGTCGGTGCCGTCGGCGGTGCACTGCACGTTGTCATCGCAGGGGTCGCACTGGCCGCTGCCGGTGGCGTAGCAGCCCAGATCGCGGGGGCTGCACGCCTGGCCGCGCGGGCACTGCACGTCGGCGCAGGGATCGATGCAGCGCCCCTCGCGCAGATCGCAGGCGCTGTCGGGGCAGTCGACGCCGCGGCAGATGCCGTCCTGGCAGCCGATGCAGATGACGCAGAAGCCGAAGAAACACAGGGTGCTGGCCACCCGCGTCTCGCGGGGGAACGGCTCGATGTCGCACTCAGGCAGGCGGATGGTGGCGGCCTGCCAGAACTCGGCCGGGGCGTCGCCGTTGATGGGATCGGTGAGCTGCTGGGGGCCGATGACGCGCTGGCGGTCGCCGCACTGGATGGTCAGCTCGATGGTCACCCCGGCGACGGGCTGGTTCTGCTGGGTGGGGCGGTAGGCGGCGCCCACCTGGTAGAGGCCCGGGGGCAGGCCGTCGGCGACGATGACCTCGGGGCCGGGGGCGCGGTCGCCGGCCTGGGCCAGGCCCGGATCGGCCCAGGCGGGGTTCCGGTTCTGGTCGTGCACGTCGTAGACGGCGTCGTACCAGGCCCCGAGCGGGTGCATCAGGTGCAGCTCCACGTCGGTGTTGGCCCCCTGCCAGCTCGCGGTGATGCGCAGGTTGGTGCGCACGCCGGGGTCGTCGCAGGCGTCGCCCAGGCCGTCGCCATCGGAGTCGAGCTGGTTGCGGTTGGCCACGGCCGGGCAGTTGTCCTGGGCGTCGACGACGCCGTCGCCGTCGGCGTCGGGGCCGTCGGGGCGCTCGCAGGCGTCGCCGGTGCCGTCGCGATCCGCGTCGGCCTGGTTGGCGTTGGGGACGCCGGGACAGTTGTCCATGGCGTCGGGCACCCCGTCGCCGTCGCGGTCGCCGGCCTCACAGGCGTCGCCGATGCCGTCGCGATCGGCGTCGGCCTGGTCGGGGTTGGGCTCGCCGCGGCAGTTGTCGCAGGCGTCGCCGCGGCCGTCGCCGTCGGTGTCGGTCTGGCCGGCGTTGGAGGCGTCGGGGCAGTTGTCGGCCTCGTCCAGGACGCCGTCGTCGTCGCGGTCGTTGTCGTCGCAGGCGTCGCCGATGCCATCGCCGTCGGCGTCCTGCTGGCTGAAGTTCGGCTCGTCGGGGCAGTTGTCGCAGGCGTTGCCGCGGCCATCGTCGTCGCGGTCGGCCTGGTCGGGGTTCGCCACGCGCGCGCAGTTGTCCATGGCGTCGGGCACGCCGTCGGCGTCGTCGTCGCCCGCCACCTCGCAGGCGTCGCCGCGGCCATCGCCGTCGGCGTCGGCCTGGCTGAAGTTCGGCGTGCCGGGGCAGTTGTCGCAGGCGTCGCCGATGCCGTCGTCGTCGCCGTCGGTCTGGGCCGGATCGGCGGCGTCGGGGCAGTCATCGTCGGGGTCCGGCACGCCGTCGCCGTCGCGATCCTCGATGTCGCAGGCGTCCCCGAGGCCGTCGCCGTCCCGGTCGGCCTGGTTGGCGTTGGGCTGCTCGGGGCAGTTGTCGCAGGGGTCGCCCACGCCGTCGTCGTCCAGGTCGGTCTGGCGGTTGTTGGCCTGGTCGGGGCAGTTGTCCATGGCGTCGGGGATGCCGTCGTCGTCGCGGTCGCCCGGGGGGCCCACCCGCGCGTCGACCCCGGCGTCGCCGGCCGGGGGCCGCGCGTCAGCGCCCCGCCGCCCGCGCCGCCGCCACCGTCGCCGCCGCCCGTGCGGGCGTCGGTAGCCGCGCCGTCGGTCGCGCCCCGCCCGCGCCGCCCGCGCCCGGGCCGCCACCGCCGCCGTCATCGCAGGCCCAGACACCCAGAATCATCAACAAGATCAAGCGGCTGGCGACGGACCTCATGGCGCTCCCCCCGAGAAGACGGACGACTACGGGGCAGCACCCTACTGGGAAATCCGCTCCGGATCACGCCCCGGATTTCCCCGGCTCGACCCCCGAAAAACCGTGGCCGTGGCGGCGACGTGCGGCGAAAAGCCGGGGCCGGAGCGCTGGCACCATCCCTGCACACGCTGCGGGCAGACCATGACCGGAGGGAGAGACACCATGGCTCGCACCGCCCGCATCCGCCGGCGAGGCACCCGCTTCATCCGCTACGGCCTCATCGCCGCGATGGCGCTGACCGGCTGCGATGACGGCACCTCGACGCGCACCCCCCCCACCGACGGCCCGGGCGACCAGCCCGCCGTCGCCGGGCTCAGCCTGGACGAGACCCAGATCAGCGCCACCCTGGGCGAGCGCGACCTGAGCGTCCGGCTCAACCTGCACCGCACCCGGGACGGCCGCGCCACCGGCACCGTCCGCGTCTCCCTGGAGAAGCTGGGCGAGGTCGGCGCCATCGCCCAGGGCGAAGTCGCCTTCGAGGCCGACGACGCCGACGTCCCCGTCGACCTGACGATGGCCCTGCCCGCGGGGCTCGAGGCCACCGACCCCAGCGCCACCGCCAGCTACGTGCTGCGCTACCGCGTCGAGTGGGACGGGGCGCCCATCTGGGGCCGCCGCTCCCTCTTCGCCGCCGTCCGCCTGGCCGAGACGCAGCTCTTGTCCACCGACACCTTCCAGGTCGACGTGCCCGGCTACCTGCGCCTGCTGACGCGGGATCCGCAGAGCGGCGAGGCCCTGGGCGACCTGCCCGTGACGGTGTCGCTGGCCCAGGTCAACGTGGATCCGGTGCTGCTCTACGAGGGCCGCACCAACGCCTTCGGCGAGCTGGCCGCGGCCATCCGCGCCGGCGAGGCCCTCGTCGGCGACGGCGAGCTCATCGTGCGCGTCGAGACGCCCACCGGCCCCCAGGAGCTGCGCGCCGCCGTGGCCGTGGAGCGGGCCACCAAGGTCCTCGTCACCACCGACAAGCCCCTCTACCAGCCCGGCCAGACCATCCACCTGCGCGCCCTGGCCCTGCGCCGCCCCGATCTGGGCCCCGACGCCGGCCGCGAGGTCGTCTGGGAGATCTTCGACGGCAAGGACAACAAGGTCGAGCGCATCGCCACCGAGACGGACGCCTATGGCGTGACGAGCGGCAAGTTCGAGCTGGCCCGCGAGGTGAACCAGGGCCGCTACCGCATCGTGGCGACGGTGGGCGACACGGTCACCGAGAAGACCGTCAACGTCGAGCGCTACGCCCTGCCCAAGTTCGACCTCGACCTGGATCTGGACCGGGAGGTCTACTTCGCCGGCGACACGATGACGGGCACCATCCGGGCCCGGTACTTCTTTGGCCAGGCGGTGGCCGGCGGCACGGTGAGCCTGAGCGCCAGCACCCTCGACGCGGGCGAGACCGTCTTCGCGGAGCTGCACGGCGCCACCAACGAGGAGGGCCTGTACCGCTTCGAGCTGCGCGTGCCCGACTACCTCGTCGGCCAGCCCCTCGAGCAGGGCGGGGCGCTGCTGCAGCTCGCGCTGGAGGTCACCGACACGGCGGGCCAGGCGCGCTCCGTGAGCCGCACCGTGCGCGTCGCCAAGGGCCCGCTGGAGGTGGCGGTCGTCCCCGAGAGCGGCACGTATGTAGCCGGCATCGAACAGAAGCTGCTGCTGCGCAGCCTGGACGCCGCCGGGCACCCGGTGGCCGCGACGTTCGAGCTGACGGTCAACGGCGTGGCCCAGCCCCCGGTCGACACCGACGCCAACGGCCTGGGCAGCGCCGTCGTCTTCTCCCGCGAGACGCAGCTCGCCGTGCAGGTGCGCGCCACCCGCGGCGATGACGAGATCGAGGGCACCTACACCTTCGTGGCGGGCGATCCGTCACCGGACGGCGCCGTGCTCGTCCGCACCGACAAGGCCCTGTACCGCGTGGGCGACGTGCTGAAGCTCGACGCCGAGGTGGTCGGCGCCCCCGACCGCGTCTTCATGGACGTCGTGCGCGGCGGCCAGACGGTGCTGACCGAGGTGCTCAAGCCCGACGGTGACGGCCACGCCACCTACGACCTGACGCTCACCCCGGACCACGCCGGCCCCCTCAAGGTCAGCGTCTACTACCTGGCGCAGGGCAGCACGCTGCGCCGCGACCAGGCCACCGTCTACGTCGATCTGGCCAGCCAGCTCAGCGTCGAGATGACCACCGACCGGCCGGTCTACGCGCCGGGCGAGGAGGCCCTGCTGACGGTGAAGGTCACCGACGGCGACGGCGTGGGCCGCGCGGCGGCCGTGGGCCTGCAGGGCGTGGACGAGGCCGTCTACAGCCTCATGGAGTTCCGCCCCGGCCTCGAGAACACCTACTTCCGCATCGAGGGCGAGCTGGGCCAGCCCCGCTACCAGGTGGGCGTGCCCGGCCTCGCGACGCTGGTGAGCGGCGGCGGCGCCGACCAGGATCCCGTCCGCCAGGCCCAGGCCGAGCTGCTCTTCGCCGCCTCCGGCGACGACGCCCTGCAGCCCATCGCCATCAACACCTTCAAGGAGGCCCTCGCCGCCGTCCCGGGCCTCATCCGCCCGGCGCTGCAGCAGGGCTTCGACGCCTTCACGGCCCGGCTGGAGGAGGCCGCCCGCGCCACCGGCAGCCCCGAGGCCTTCGACGTGGCCGGCTGGGTCGGCCGCAACAGCCGCAGCCTCTACGATCCCTGGGGCCAGCCGATGGTCGTCGAGCACACGGGCGGCTGGCAGATCCGCGCCACCAGCTACGGCCCCGACGAGCTGGCGGACACCGCGGACGACCAGACGCTCACCGTGGACGTCGCGCAGCGCGTCTTCCCGCCGCCCCCGGCCCCCGAGGGGGAGTGGGGCGGCGCCCCCAACGCGGGCGGCGGCGGCGACTTCGACAACGACGCCGACGGCCTGGCCGACGCCCCCGCCGACGAGCGCGACGACGGGGCGGGCGGCGGCGTCCGCGTCCGCCGGAACTTCCCCGAGACGCTCTTCGTCGAGCCCTCGCTCATCACCAACGGCGACGGCACCGCCACGATGCGCGTCCCGCTGGCCGACAGCATCACCACCTGGCGCGTGAGCGCCCTCGCCAACAGCCAGGACGGCCTGCTGGGCAGCAACGACGCGGGGATCCGGGTCTTCCAGGACTTCTTCGTCGACATCGACTTCCCGGCCACCCTGACCCGCGGCGACGAGTTCCACGTGCCCGTGGCCCTCTACAACTACCTGGAGGTGCCCCAGGTCGTGACGCTCACCGTGCAGGAGGAGGACTGGTTCAGCCTGCTCGGCGACCGCGTCATCCAGGTGCCCCTGGACGCCGGCGAGGTGGCCGGCGTGCGCATCCCCGTCCGCGTCGAGCGCGTGGGCGTGCACGAGCTGACCGTCATCGCCCAGGGTGAGGAGCTCGCCGACGGCGTGGCCCGCGCCGTCCTCGTCGAGCCGGACGGCCAGAAGGTCGAGGGGGTCATCAGCGGCGCCCTCGACGGCAACGTCACCAAGACCGTGACCATCCCCGGCGACGCGGTGCCCGACTCCGGCGCCCTGTTCGTCAAGCTCTTCCCCGGTGTGTTCAGCCAGGTCGTCGATGGCATGGATGGCATCCTGCAGATGCCGAGCGGCTGCTTCGAGCAGACCAGCAGCACCACCTGGCCCAACGTCCTCGTGGCGAAGTACATGGAGGAGACCGACGGCGGGAACCCGGAGACCCTGGCCCGCGCCCACGAGTACATCAACACCGGCTACCAGCGCCTGCTGACCTTCGAGGTGCCCGGCGGCGGCTTCGAGTGGTTCGGCAGCCCGCCCAGCCACACCGTGCTCACCGCGTACGGCCTGCTCGAGTTCACCGACATGGCCACCGTGCGCACCGTCGACGCCGACATGATCGCCCGCACCCGCGCCTGGCTCCTGAGCCAGCAGAAGGACGACGGCCGCTGGGAGACCACCCGCGGCTACGACGAGACGGGGCAGCTCAGCGACCCCGTGCCCGTCACCGGCTACATCGCCTTCGCCCTGGCGGCCGCGGGCGAGCGCAGCGCCGCCCTCGACAAGGCCAAGACGTTCCTCATCGGCCACGAGGCCGAGATGGGCACCTACAGCCTGGCCCTCGCCGCCAACTTCATGGTGGCCTACCAGCCCGACGACCCCTTCACGGGCCGCCTGCTGGAGCGCCTGAGCGGCACCGTCGAGGCCCTCGTCGAGGGCGCCGCCGGGCAGCACTGGCAGACGGACGAGCAGACGACCACCTACGGCATGGGCGAGCCGGCCTACATCGAGACCACCGCCCTCGCCACCCACGCGCTGCTCGCCGCCCGGGCCTACCCCGCCGTGGCCGACCAGGCCCTCGCCTGGCTCGTCACCAAGAAGAGCCCGAGCGGCGCCTGGGGCAGCACCGCCGGCACCGTCTGGACCATCAAGTGCCTGCTCAAGAGCCTGCAGGGCGGCCGCGACGACAACGCCAACGCCACCGTCCGCGTGCTGCTCGACGGCGTGGAGCGCGCCAGCTTCCGCGTCACCCCCGAGACCAGCGACGTCATGCGCCAGGCCGACCTGACCGCCTGGATCACGCCTGGCCAGCCCCAGGAGGTCATGCTCGTCCAGGAGGGGGAGGGCAACCTGCAGTACGGCATCGTGCACCGCCACCACACCCCGTGGGTCGAGAGCCCGCCCGCCGAGGGCCCCCTGGCCATCGAGGTCAGCTACGACCGCACCGACCTGGCCGTGGACGACACCGTGACGGCCACCGTCGTCGTCACCAACAACGACCTCGACTTCGCCGACATGGTGATGGTCGACCTGGGCATCCCCCCCGGCTTCGACCTCGTCCGCCAGGACCTCGACGCCCTGGTGGGCCAGCAGGTCTTCCGCCGGTACGAGGCCACCGAGCGCCAGCTGCTCGTCTACCTGGACGCCGTGATGCCCGACCAGCCCATCGAGTTCAGCTACCGGCTCGTGGCCCGCGATCCCATCCGCGCCCAGGCCCCGCGCAGCCGGATCTACAGCTACTACAACCCCCAGGTCGGCGCCGAGGCCCTGCCCATCGAGTTCCGCGTCGACTGAGGTCAGCCGGGCGCGTCGGGCAGCGGGATGACCGCGCCCGACGTGCCATCCACCCGCACGCGCTGCCCGTCGCGCAGGCGCCGGGTGGCCCCCACCACGCCCACCACCGCCGGCAGGCCCAGCTCCCGCGCGATGACCGCGCCATGGGTCATCAGGCCGCCCACCTCCGTCACCAGGCCCGCCGCCACCAGGAAGTGGGGCGTCCAGCCCGGATCGGTGCCCGTCGTGACCAGGATGTCGCCGGGGGCGAGCGTGGCCGTGGCGGCGTCCAGGATGACGCGGGCCCGCCCCTCGACGACGCCCACCGACACGCCGAGGCCCGGCAGCGCGCCCGGCGGCAGGTCGGTCCGGTCGCTGGCCTGGTCGAGCACCTCGCCCTCGGAGGTCATCACCCGCGGTCCCCGGAGCGCCTGGTGGTGGCGGTGCGAGGCCTCCCGCTGGCGGACGAGATCTGCGTCCACGGGCTCGCCGCAGGCCGCCGCCTCCAGCTCGTCGAACGTCAGCCAGCGGGCGTCCTCGACCCGGGCCAGCGCGCCCTCGGCCACCAGGCGGGCCGCCTCGCGCCAGAGCGCCTGCTTGTACCGCCAGAACCGCTGGATCAGGCCGAACTTCGGGGACTCCCGGAAGCCGCTGAAGGCCCGCAGCCGCGCGATCTGGGCCTGCACCTCCGCGACGACGGCCTCCCCCCGCGGGGCCAGCCGGGCCAGCACCTCGGCCTCCAGGGCCTCGGCCTGGGCCACCCCGCGCGCCCGCCGTCGCGCCGCCTCTCCGGGCTCGAAGTGCTCGACATGACTCAGGATTGCCGAGAACAGGGCGCCTGGCCGCTCCCGCCAGCGCGGCCGCGTGACGTCGATCTCCCCGGGGCAGCGCGCGCCGAACGCGTCGAGCCAGGCGGTGAGGGCGGCGGCGGCCTGGGGCCCGCCCGGCACCTGCGCGAGGGCGTCGAGGGCGCGGGCGTCCTCGGGGTCCGCGGCCCGCAGATGCGCCACGACCGCCGGCCAGGGGCGCAGCGCGTCGGCCACGTCCAGCAGCCCGAGCCCGAGCGCGGTGGTGACGCTCGGCGGCCCCGACCGCCCGAGCACGTCCGCGGCGGCCTGCACCCCGAGCCAGTCCGCCAGCCGGTCGTTCAGCCACCAGGCCGCCTCCATGCCGGCCATGATGGCCGGGTGGCTGGCCCGCAGCTCGGCCTGGAGCGTGGGCACGTCGGCCCGGATGCGCGCGAAGACCGCGAGCCCCTGCGCCTCGGCGAGCGCCGCCTCGAGCGCCGCGAGGGACGCCGCCGTCTCGGCCAGCAGGGCGTCGACGAGGCGGGCGTCCGGCGGGGCGTCGGGTCGCGGCGCCGACGGAGGCGGGGCGTCGGGGCGCGGCGGCACGAACCCCGCCGGCACCCGCCCGAGGGCCGCGCCGATGAGCGGATCGGACCGCCCGAGCGCCCCCAGCAAGGCGGCCCGGCTGCCCGGCGCCGCCAGGGCCGGGGCCACGTCGACGAACAGCCGCCCGCCCGCCGCCGCCATCGGCCGCAGCGCGACGCGCTGGAAGAGCGACAGCCCCAGGGGCGCCATCGCGTCCGTCATCATCTGCTGGTGGCCCACCGACACGTAGACCCGAGGCGCCGCGTCCGCCTCGACGGGCACCGGGAAGAGCGCCGTGATCGGGCGGCTCTGCACCAGGTGAAAGCCCGCCGCGTCCAGGCACCACTCGAGGTCTTGCGGGCCGCCGAAGGCCACCTCCACCTGCCGGCCCAGGGCCACCAGGGCGCGCACCTGGTCGTCCGTCAGCAGCGCCCGCGCGGCGGCGTCGTCGGCCTCCACCGCGTCGCCCCGCACCCGGAACCCCGCCGGCTGCACCCGCCCGGCCACCAGCCCCTCGGCCAGCCCGGCCACGGCCTCCACCCGCGCCACCCGCCGGTGGCCGCTCACCGGATCGGCCGTGAAGAGCACCCCCGCGGCGGTGGGCGCGACCATCCGCTGCACCACCACGGCCATCGGCGACGCCGGCAGCCCCCGGGCCTGCCGATACGCCACCGCGCGGGCGGACGAGGCCGACCGCCAGCACGCCACGACGCCGGCCAGCACCGCCTCGGCGCCCTCCACCCCCAGGAAGGAGTCATGCAGCCCGGCGAAAGACGCCGCCGCGCCATCCTCACCCACCGCGCTCGACCGCACCGCCACCGGCCCCGGCAGCCCCGCGAGCCGCTCCACGATGGCCGCCGCCACCTCCGCCGGCACCGGCCCGTCGGGGGCCTGCCAGCGCTCGAACGCCGCGGTCGTCACGCAGAACCCCGGCGGCACGGACACCCCCGGCAGCCGCGCCAGCGCCGCCAGCCCCGCGCCCTTGCCGCCCACCTGGTCGGCCGACGCCGCCTCGATGTCGTCGAACCCGAGCACCCACGCGGTCATCGGCCCCTCCTGCCTGACAAGGGGCGGCAGTATAGGGGGTCAGCCATGAGGTGCCACCTCGAATGGGTTCAAGTTCTCGACATCGTTGGGTTTTGCTGGAGTCGGTGCTGCCAGCCCTTCCACGGCCCGCCGGCCTCCGCGATGATGCACGCGTGACCGCGCCGACCATCCTCTTCCTGGGGTCCGTGCCCGATGGCCAGCGGGGGCTGCGGCTGGACCGCGAGGTGCGGGCGATCGCCGACGCGGTGGGGGCGTCGCTGCGGCTCGTGACGGTCTGGGCGGCGTCGTTCGAGGACTTGCTGGCGGGGCTGCTGGCGCATCGGCCGGCGGTGGTGCACTTCAGCGGGCACGGTCGGCCGGACGCGCTGCTCTTCGAGGAGGCGGATGGCCGCGCGGCGCCGGCGTCGCTGGGGGCGCTGGCGGGGCTGTTCGCGGCGGCGCGGGTGCCCGTCGAGGTGGTCGTCTTCAACGCGTGCTACAGCGCGGCGGCGGCGCAGGCGGTGGTGCCCCATGTGGGGTGCGCCGTGGGGGCCGCCGAGCCCATCGGCGACGCGGCGGCGGTGAAGCTGGCCGGGGCGCTGTACCGGGCGCTGGCCGCCGGGCGCTCGGCGGCGGAGGCCGTGGCCCTGGGGCGCGTGGCCGTGGAGGGGGCCGGGTTCGAGGGGGCCGAGGAGGTCAAGCTGCTCCACCGGTCCGGCGTGGATCCGGCGGCGGTGCGGGTGGTGCGGCCGGCGTCGCCGCTGGCGGGTCGGTTGACGCCCGGGACGCAGGCGCTGCCCCGCTACGCCACGCCGGCGCAGTACCTGGTGGCCCGGTTCGAGGGGGTGGCCTTCGCCGGGCGTGAGGCGCTGCTGGCGGAGCTCGACCGCTGGGCAGACGACGCCGCGCCGGTGGCGGTGCGGCTCGTCCACGGGCCGGGGGGCGCGGGCAAGACGCGGCTGGCGCAGGCCTGGCTGAAGCGGCGGCGGGCGGACGCGGCGGGGTTCTTCGACGGGCCGCTGGACGCGGAGGCGGTGGCCGCGCTGGCCGAGACGCCGCGCGCCGACGTCGTCATCGACGGGGCGTCGACGCGGCCCGGGCTGTCGGGGCTGCTGGCGGCGCTCGCGCGGCGGCTGGCCGAGGGCGGGGCCGGGCGGCTGCGGGTGCTCCTGCTGGCCCGGGGGGACGGGGCGTGGTGGGCGTCGCTGGCGCAGGACGCGGCCATCGGGGGCCTGCTGGCGGACTCGCCGCCGCCGCTGCGGCTGCCCCCGCTCGTCGAGCCGGCGGACCGGGCCGCGGAGTTCGAGCGCGCGGCGGCTTGCTTCCAGGCGCTGCGGGGCTGGGCCGGGCTGCCACCGACGCCCGATCTGGCGGACGCGCGGTTCGAGCAGGTGCTCTACCTGCACATGGCCGCCTTCCTGGCCGGGGAGGGGGCCGCCGTCCCGGCCGAGGCCGTCCTGGGGGCGTTCCTGGATCAGGAGGTGGCGGGCCTGCCGCGCGGGGCGGTGGCGGTGCTGGCCGCGGCGGCGCTGCGCGGGGGCCTGGCGGACGTCGACGCGCTGGCGCAGGTGGCGACGGCGTTCGGCGAGGAGTCCAGTGAAATCGAGGGGTTGCTGACGCCGCGCGCCCGCACGGCGGCCCACCTGGTCGCGCCGCTGGCCCCGGACCTGCTGGCCGAAGCGCTGGTCCTGCGGGTGTGGGCGGATGGCCAGCTCTTCCCGGGCTGGCTCGATCGGGCGATGGCGGGCGCCGATCTGGCGGCCTGGACGGCGGCCTTCACGCTGCTGGGTCGCGCGGAGGGCCTGGACGCCGGGGCGGCGGCCGCGGCCGAGCGGGCGCTGCTGGCCCTGGGGCGGACGGAGGCGCTGGAGCCCGCGCTCCAGGCGCTCCTGGCGCTGGCGACCTGGACGTCGGACGCCCGGCTGGGGCCGGCGCTGGCCGAGGCGCTGGCGGCCCACGGCACGGCGGCCGAGGCGGCGGCCTTCGAGCCGCGCCTGCCGATGGAGACGGTGAACCTGGCCGAGGTGGGGCTCTGGGTCCAGCAGGCGCGGCTGGCCGGCGCCTCGACGCCCATCGAGCGGGCCCGCTGCCTGAACAACGTCGCCATCCGCCTCGCGCGGGTGGGGCGCGTCGACGAGGGGCGGGCGGCGGCGGCGGAGGCCGTGGACATCCTGCGGGCCCACCCGGAGCTGCCGGCCGGCCTGCTGGCGACGGCCCTCGACACGCTGGCGACGCAGCTCTCGGCCGTCGGGGCGCGGGAGGAGGCCGTCGCAGCCGGCCGGGAGGCCGTCGAGCACGCCCGTCGGGGGGGCGAGCCGGCGGACGTCGCGCGGACGCTCGACAACGTGAGCGTCCTGGAGCGGGCCGTCGGAGACTGGGAGGCGGCGCTGGCGGCGTCGACGGAGGCGCTGGCGCTGCACCGGCAGGCCGGGGATCCGGTGGCGCTGGCGCGCAGCCTCACGAACGCGGGGCTCTGGCTCGGGGGGCTCGGGCGCGGGGCCGAGGGCCTGCCCCTGCTGGCGGAGGCCGTGGCGCTGCGCCGGCCCCTCGCCGCCGCGCGGCCGGACGCCTTCGAGCCGGCGCTGGCGGCCGCGCTCTCCAACCTGGCCCTGCGCCAGGGGGAGCTGGGCGAGCCGGAGGCGGCCGTGGCGGCCACCGAGGAGGCGGCGGCCATCCACCGGCGACTGGCGGGGGCGCGGCCCGAGGTGTGGCGGGCGACGCTGGCGGGGACGCTCAACAACCTGGGCGTCCTGCGGTCGGGGCTGGGCCTGCGGGCCGAGGCGCTCGCGGCGATGGAGGAGGCGCTGGCCGTCCGCCGGGCCCTGGCGGCCGCGCGGCCCGAGGTCCACGAGGCCGGCCTGGCCGCGGCGCTGTCCAACGTGGCCTTGCTGCGGGCGGCGGTCGGGGCGGTCGACGAGGCGCTGATCGCGGGCGCGGAGGCGGTGGCCCGCTACCGGGCGCTGGCGGCGGCGCGGCCGGCGGCCTTCGACGGCGAGCTGGGCGTCGCGCTGGACGGGCTGGGGACGTGGCAGGCCGGCGTCGGCCGGCTGGAGGACGCCCTGGCCTCGGCGCAGGAGGCCGTCGCGGTGTATCGACGCCTCGTGGCCGAGCGCCCGGCGGCCTTCCAGCAGGACCTGGCCCGCAGCCTGATGAACCTGGCGCTGCGTTTGTACAGCCTGCAACGGCGAGGCGAGGCGCTGGCGGCGTCGACCGAGGCGGTGGCGTTGCAGCGCGCTCTCGCCGCCCACCAGCCGGCGGCCTTCGAGCCGGCGCTGGCGCGCGGCCTGATGACGCTGGGCATCGGGCACGCCCACGTGGGCGACCGGGCCGCGGCGCTGGCGGCCACCGACGAGGCCGTCGGGCTGCTGCGGGGGCTGGCGGCGGCGCAGCCGGCGGCGTTCACGCCCGATCTCGCGGGCGCGCTGACCAACCGGGGCCAGTGCCTGGCCGATCTGGGCCAGGCGGTGGACGCCCTGGCCGCCACCGAGGAGGCCGTGGCGCTGTACCGGGCGCTGCAGGCGGCCGAGCCGGCGGCGTTCGCGGGGGCGCTGGCCCAGGGGCTCGTCCAGCTCGCCGCCCGCCGGCTGGCCGCGGGGCTCGACGCCCAGGCGGTGGCCGCCGAGGCGGTGGCGGCCTGGCGGCCGCTCGCCCAGACCCACCCCGACGCCTGCGCGCCGAAGCTGGCGGACGCCCTGATCACGGCGGCGACGGCGGCTGCCGGGGACGCGGCGCTGGCGGCGGCCGACGAGGCCATCGCGCTGCTGGCGCCGCGCTGCGCGGCCCGGCCGGGCCTCTTCGACCACGACCTGGCCCGCGCCCGGGGGGCGCGCGGCGTGGCGCTGGCGGGCCTGGATCGGGGGCCCGAGGCCCTGCAGGCGTTCCGAGAGGCCCTCGCGCTCCTCGGCCCGTCCCTGGCGCGGCAGCCCGCGGCCTTCACGCCGCTGGCGCGCGCGCTGCTGCGGGACGCGCGGGCCGTGGCCGGCGCGGCGACGCCGCCCGACCTGGCGGCCTGGGCGGAGCGACTCGGCGAAAGTCGTTGAAGATCAGGTGGTTTCGCGGGTGGCTCAGCCGAGCGCCGCGAGCACCCGCTCGAGCCGCGCCGTGGCCTCCTGCACCAGCGCGTCCATGTCATCGCGGGGCACCACGCTGAACATGGCGCGCGGGTCGGCGATGGAGACGCGCGTGCCGCCCTCGACCGCCTGCAGCACGACGTTGCAGGGCAGCAGCAGGCCGATGTCGGCCTCGGCGCTGATGGCCTGGTGGGCCAGGTGCGGGTTGCAGGCGCCCAGGATGGTGTAGGGGCGGAAGTCGACGTCGAGCTTCTTCTTGAACGTCGCCGACACATCGATCTCGGTGAGGATGCCGAAGCCTTCGGCGGCGAGGGCGGCGGTGACGCGGCCGCGGGTGGTGGCGAAGTCGGCGTCGACGGTGGTGTGCAGGCCGTAGGGCTGGGCGTTCATGGGGCCTCCCGTGCTGGGTTCGCCCGCCTCTCTAGCACGGACCGGGCCGGCCCGTCTGCGCGGCCCGGCGCGGGGCCGCGGGCCTGGCTGTGTCACCGTGTCGCAACGCTCGGCGCGGCCTCGGGACAGACCCTTTGCGCGGCCGTGGTCGCCCCGCTACCCTGCACTGAGCGGGCACCTCGTGGCAGCGAGGTCGGCTTGGGGCACGCACCGGGGTCGGAGGGCAGATGGCCACCTTGTTTGAAGTGAAGCTGGATACACGCGCGGAGATCGTCGACTTCCATGTCATCCTGCCGGATGGCAGCCACTACGCGCACTCCTCGTCGAAGACGGGCAACCTCGCCATCCAGAAGGGGTGGCTGGGCGGCACGACGCTGCGGGCCCGCCTGCGCGACGGGCTGGCGGCGGTGCGGATGGTCGCCGTCCTGGCCGATGGCCGGCGGGCCGACCTCGGCTCGATCGCGCCGTTCGGCCACCGGACCATCCAGATCTAGTCCAGGCGCCCGGCGGTCAGAACCCGTCGCGGCAGTCGAGGAAGCCCTCGACGTCGCAGACGCCGCCGCCCATCTCCGCGATGGCGCAGTCGATGCCGCGCTGTATCTCGTCGGGGAAGTCCTCGAAGTCCAGCTCGCAGAACCGCACGCAATCGGGGTCGGGGAAGCCGCAGGCGTCGAAGATGTCGCAGGCGATCTGGCAGTCGGCGCCCACCGCGACGTCGAAGCAGGCGAGGGCGGCGGCGGCGTCGCAGGGGTCGCCGGCGGCTCGCAGGCAGGGGGCGAGCGTCGCGATGTAGTCGATGGGGGCGCGGCCGCTGCGCACCCGGCCGGTGCAGGTGGCCTGGCAGGCGGCCTCGTCGGCGAAGGCGCCGCAGGCGGCGGCGGTCCGGCACGGGGCGATGCACGGCGCCGCCACGTCGTCGTCGAGGGCGAGGCAGGCCGCCTGGTCCTCGCACCGGGCCACCGCCGCGCAGGCCGCCTGGATGGGCACCGCCGGGTCGGCCGGGGTGCAGGCCACCCCGCAGAGCAGGGGATCCAGGTCGTCCTCGCAGCGCGCCCGGGTGGCGCAGAGGGCCTCGCACGCCGGGTCGATGGGGGGCGGCGCGTCGCCGGTGCAGGCGAAGAGGCCGGCGCAGCCGCGGTGCAGCCGCCGGGCGTCGGCGAAGCAGCCGGCCAGCGCCACGTCGGCCGCCGCCTCGCAGTCGGCCTCGCAGGCCTCGCCAGCCGGCACCCCGCACCGGTCTCGATCGGCGCAGTCGCCCGCGCAGTCGACGGCGGGCTCGACGAGGCAAGCGCGCAGCGCCCGGCACCCGGGCTGGTCGCCCGCGGCGTCCAGGCAGGCCGCGGCCTGCTCGATGGCCACCGCCTCGGCCCCGCCGAACCCGAGGGCGCACTGCTCGACGCACGTCGCGAGGGGGCGCTCGGATCCGGGCACGCAGTCGTCCACGGCCAGGCAGTAGCGCGCGCAGGTGCGGCCCCCGCCGTCGTCGCCCGCGCCGCAGGCGCGCACCCCGTCGTCCCCGTCGCAGCCGGGGGCCGTGAGCACGCACGCGGTGTAGGTGGCGGCGTCCACCGGCGAGGCGAAGGCGGCGTCGTCGCAGTCGGCCACGCAGCGCGCCTCGTCGCCCTGACCGCAGGCAGCGACCCGCGCGCAGGCCGCCTCGCAGGGCGGCGGCGCCGGGGGCTCGCAGGCGGCGATCGCCCCGCAGGCGTCGGCGCCCTCGACGCAGTCGAGCCAGGCCTGCTGGCGGTCGCGGGGGTAGGCGGCCACGCACTCTTCCTCGCAAGCCTGCGGAATCAAAGCAGGATCGCAGGCCGAGCGCGCGGCGCACCACGCCTGGCACCGCCCCTCCGGGCCGTTCTCCGCCAGGCAGGCCGCCAGGTCGGGGCAGGTGAGCACCGCGCCGCAGCCGCGCTGGTTGGCGGCCCGCCGCACCGCGTCGGGGTCGCCGAGGCCCTCGCAGGCGTCGAGGCAGGGGCCCGGCTCAAGGCCCTCGCAGACGGCGCGGGCCTCGCAGAGCGAGGTGCAGGCGGGGGAGGTCGGCGGCGACGCCTGCCAGCACTCGTCGAAGGGCACGAAGGCGTCGAACGGGCAGGGGCTCAGCGCCTCGAACCCGCACCGGAGCCCGTCGGCGCCGCCGTCGCCCAGGGCGTCGTAGGCCTCCCGGCAGTCGAAGTCGAAGTCGAAGCCGCAGGCGTTCCAGACGCCGCAGAACTCGGCGACGCCCGGGGGCGGGGGCGGGGGCGGATCGGCGACGAGCTGGTAGCAGGCCAGGACGGCCTCGCAGTCGACGGCGGCCTCCCCGCAGCGCTCCCCTTGCAGCGCCCGCTGGCGGGCCAGGGGATCGTCGCCGCAGCGCGCCTCGCAGTCGCCCACGGCGGCCCCGCAGGCGCCGAGGCGGTCGCAGAGCCCGCCGCAGTCCACCTCCAGGTCCTCGGGCACGCAGGCCTCCACCGCCGGGCAGCTCAGGGGGTCCGCGCGCTCCAGGCACCTGGCGGCGACGGCGAACCGCAGCCCGTCATCCCCCGCCAGGCCCTCGCCGCAGGCCGAGAGACAGTCCGTGAGCCCGTCGGCGTCGTCGGCGCAGACGGTCTGGGCCTCGCAGAACCCCAGGCAGGGGACGCCGGGCTCGGGGAAGTCGAAGCAGCGGTCCACCGTGTGCTGGCCGTCGAAGCACTCCGGCGCCGTCAGGATGCAGGCCAGGACGGGCAGGGCGTAGTCGGGATCCTCGAAGACCACGTCATCGCAGTCGAGCCGGCAGCTCGCGTCGTCGACCCCGCCGTAGCAGGCGTCCACCCGGTCGCAGTAGGCGGGGCAGGGGGGCGCCGGCAGCGCCTCGCAGCGGCCGATGGCGGCGCAGCCGGGGGCGCCCCCGACGCACTCGCGGTAGGCGGCGTGGCGTTCGTAGGCGTACTCGCCCAGGCACGTCCGCTCGCAGGCGGCCGCGTCCTCGTCGGTGCAGGGGGCCAGCGCCGCGCAGTGCCGGCGGCAGACGCCGGCGGGCCCGCGCTGGTCGACGCACGTCGCGAACTCGTCGCAGTCCGCGGCCTCCATGCAGGCCCACTGGGGCTCCAGTCGGGCATAGGCGTCGCGATCGATGAAGTCCTGCGTCCAGATGCCGAAGCACTGCTGGTCACAGACACGCCGGGCGGCCGCGTCTGCCACGCCGCAGGCCTCCGTCACCTCGCAGAAGTCCTGGCACGCGGCCAGCCCGCCCTCGCCATCAAAGCAGGCGTCCACCACCTCCCAGGCGTCGAACGGGCAGCCGCCAGCCAGCCAGTCGGCCACGCAGCGCAGCGAGGCCCCGCCGTCACCGACCTCGAGGCCGTACTGGTAGACCTCGTCGCACGCGATGTCCCAGTCCAGATCGCAGTCCTCCCAGGCCGGGCAGAGCTGATCCCGGGTCGGCACGGCGGCCCCGCCCTGGTCACATCGGCGCAGGGCCTCGCAGTCATCCCCGGCGGCGGCCCGGCAGGCATCCCGGGTCTCTTGCCGGCGCCGCACCAGGGGATCGGCCGGCGCGTCATCGGCCGTCAGGCAGGCCGTCAGGCAGCTCGCCTCGCTCTCGAGGCCGCAGGCCACGCGGGGCGCGCAGGCCTCCTCGCAGGCCGGGTAGGCGGTCCGCCCCAGGCAGGCCAGGAAGCCCCGCACATCACACTCGCCCTCGGCCAGCTCGCCATGGCAGGCCTGGAAGGCCACCTCCGCCGGCGCGCAGCGCGCGTCGCACCCGGGGGCCGGCAGCTCGCCCGCGCAGATCGTCAGGTCGGCGCAGATGTCAGCGCAGCCGGCCGCCTGCTCGGTGGGGAGCCGGCACTGGCTCACGGCGGGGCAGTCCGCGCCGGACAGACAGGCGAACCAGGCTTGTCGCGTCGGACCGCTGGCGGCGGCGCAGGCGTCCAGGCAGCCAGGCACCTCGATGCCGCATGCCACCCGCCGCGCGCAGGCGTCGCGGCAGCTCGCCACCTCGCCCCCGCGGCCCGCGTCGGGCTCGACCCCGGCGTCGACCGGGGGCCGACCGGAATCCATTGTCATTTCAGACATGTCGGCGCTCGCGTCGCCGCCCGGGACCACGACGACCTCGCCGCCGCCGCCACCATCACACCCCGCCATGGGACCCAGCCCCATGACCAGCAGCACCCATCCTGCCCTCATTGCCCGGCTCCTCTCCCTGAGACTGCGCAGTATAGCAGCGTCTCCATGTCCGACGCGGCGACTTTCGATCGCTCGCCGGAGGCGCCGACGCGTTGCATCGGACGCGGATCGGGGGCACAAAGGCCCCATGGCCTCGACACTCGATCGCTGGTTTGGTTGGACGGCGGCGGGATCGTCGGCGGGCACCGAGGTGCGCGCCGGCGTCACGACGTTCCTGACCATGGCGTACATCCTGTTCGTGAACCCGGCCATCCTCGGGGTGGCCATCCCGGCGGGGCAGCCGGCCCTGCTGACGGCGACGGCGCTGGCGGCGGCCCTGGGCTGCCTCGTCATGGGGCTCTGGGCGCGGCTGCCCTTCGCCCTGGCGCCGGGCATGGGGCTCAACGCCTACTTCGCCTTCACGGTGGTGGGCCAGCAGCACGTCCCGTGGCCGACGGCGCTGGGGGCCGTGTTCCTGTCGGGCGTCCTCTTCGTGGTGCTCAGCGTCACGGGCGCGCGGACGATGCTGGTGCGGGCCATCCCGCGGCCGCTGCGGCAAGCGACGGCGGGGGGCATCGGGCTCTTCCTGGCGTTCATCGGCTTGAAGAATGCGGGCGTCGTGGTGGCCCACCCGGCCACCCTGGTGACGCTCGGCGACGTGACCGGGCCGGGGCCCGTGCTCTTCCTGGTGGGGCTGGTGGTGACGGGGGCGCTGCTGGCGGTGCGGCGGCCCGAGGCCATCCTGGTGGGCATCGCGGTGGTCGCGGGCCTGGCCATCGCGTCCGGCGCGCCGGTCTTCGCCGGGCAGGCCTTCGGCGGCTTCGAGGGCGGCGTGGTGCAGGCGCCCGTCTGGCCCGACGTGGCCTTCGCCCTCGACCTCCCGGGGGCCCTGGGCCTGGGCCTCGCGGGCATCGTCTTCGTCTTTCTGTTCGTGGATCTGTTCGACACCGCCGGCACGCTGAGCGGCCTCGCCGAGCGCTCGGGCCTGGCGGACGCCGAGGGCGAGCTGCCGCGGGCCGGGCGAGCGTTCTTCGCCGACGCCGTGGCCACGGTGGGCGGCGCCCTGCTCGGCACCAGCACGACCACCGCCTACATCGAGAGCGCGGCGGGCATGGAGGCGGGCGGGCGGACGGGCCTGACGGCCGTGGTCGTGGCCGGGTGCTTCCTGTTGAGCCTCGTCTTCTGGCCGCTGGCCGGCGCGGTGCCGGCCGTCGCGACGGCGCCGGCGCTCGTGGTGGTGGGCGCGCTGATGCTGGGGTCCGTCCGCCGCATCGACTGGGACGCCCCCCGGGTGGCGGTGCCGGCGTTCCTGACCGTGGCGGGCATGGCGCTGACGTTCTCCATCGCCAACGGCATCGCGCTGGGCCTCGTGACGTGGACGGCGCTGCACGCGGTGACGGGGCGCGCCCGGGACGTGCACCCCATCCTCTACGGCCTCACCCTGGCCATCGTGGCGCGCTACCTCTGGCTGGCCGCGGGCTGAGGCCTCACGGGCAGGCAGCGTCCCACTCGAGCACGTAGCCGCTGGTCTCCTCCGGCAGGCGCCCCGCCTCGTCGCAGGCGGCGACGCAGACCTCGTCCGCGTCGCCGCAGGCCGCCGCCGCTTCGCAGAGCACCTCGCACGGCCGGACGGGCGGGACGAGGCAGCGGGCGGCCGCAGCGGCGTCGCAGCCATCGCGCAGGCAGGCCGGGACGCGGGTGAGGTAGCCCGGGTCCCGGCCCGTGGCGAGCACGCCCGTGCACGTCGCCCGGCAGGTCGGCTCGTCGAGGCCGCAGGCGGCGGCTGCCCGGCAGAGCGGCCCGCACGACGGGTTCAAGGTGCCGTCGAGGGCGTCGCACACGGCCTGGCGGCCGCAGTCCATGGTCGCCGCGCACGCGGCCCGGATGGCCGTCTCGGGCCCGCTGGCGCCGCAGCGCAGGGCGCAGTCGATGGGCTCCTCGCCCGTGCAGCGGGCCTGGGCGGCGCAGAGCGCCAGGCAGCCGGGGTCGACGGCGGGCGCGGGCTCGCCCACGCAGGCGCGCACCGCCGCGCAGCCGCCCTGCAGTCGCGCAGCGTCGGCCACGCAGCCGGCCAGCGCCACGTCGGGCGCGGCGCGGCAGGCGGTGACGCAGCGCTCTCCCTGCACATCGCAGGCGGCCAGGCCATCGCAGAGGCCCACGCAGTCGACGGCCGGCGCGGCCAGGCAGGCGGCGTGGGCCGGGCAGTCGACGAGGCAGGCGTCGGTGAGCGCGAGGGCCGCGGCGCCTCCCGGGCCCTCGCCGCAGGCGATCAGGCAGGCCTCGCGCGTCGCCTCGGGGCCGCAGGCGCAGGCCCGGACGCAGGGGCCATCGAGCTCGCCGCGCAGGCAGGCCTGCACGCCGCCGGGCCCCAGGCAGGCCGGAGCGGAGGCGACGCAGGTCGTGAAGGCGGCGCCGGCCTCCCGGCACATCGCCAGGCAGGCGGCCTCGGCGCCGCCGCACGCGACGGCGCGGGCGCAAGCGGCACTCGCAGGGCGGCCTCACCGGCGGGGGCAGGCCCGCACGGCGGGGCAGGCGTCGGCGGCCTCGGCGCAGGCCAGCGCGGCGCGGCGGATCGGGCCCCCGAGCTGGCAGGCGTCGGTGCAAGCCCTTGAATCAAAAGCAGGATCACAGACCGCCCGCCGCTCGCAGGCGACCGCGCAGCGGGCCGCGTCATGGGCGAGGCAGGCGGCGAGCGTCGGGCAGTCGAGGGCGCCGCCGCAGCCCCGGGCGTCGGGCAGGCCGTCCTCAGGCAGCTCAGCGCAGGCGAGCAGGCAGGCCTCGCGGTCCACGCCCTCACAGACGCCGCGGGCGTCGCAGAGGGCGAGGCACGCCGGGCGCGGGTGCTCGACCAGGCAGCCGACGGCGGCGGTGAGGTCGCAGTCGGCGAGGGCCGCGAGCACGCAGCGTCGAGCGACGGGATCGTCGGCGCGCACGGCGTCGCACGGCACTTCGCAGGCCGTCAGGGCGGCGCACAGGGCGGCGTCGTCGACGGGCGCGGCCGGCGCGAGGCCCTGGCAGGCGAGGGCGTCGGGGCAGGGGGCGTCGGGGCAGGCGGCCGCCCGCTCGACCCGGGCCGCCGTGAGGGGATCGGCCTCACAGGCCGGCGGGGCCAGGCCACAGGCGTCCCAGGCGGCCCCCGCGGCCGGGCAGTCGGGGGGCGGCGGCCGGCGCCAGGCAGGCGGCGGCGCTCGGGCAGTGGCCAGGGGGCGCCACGCGGAGGCAGGGCCACGCCGCGCTGAAGCGGGCGGCCTCGTCGGGGGGCAGGCCATCGCGGCAGGCCGCGAGGCACGGGCTCAGGTCGGCCGTCGGCGGATCGCAGCCTCCTCGCGCCAGGCAGTAGCCCAGGCAGGCGTCGCCGGCCGCGACGTCGGCCCCGCAGGCGGCCAGCCCCTGGGGTCCCAGGCAAGTGCGGCTGGTGGCGAGGCAGGCCAGGTAGCGCAGCCCGTCGCCGCCGTCGTCGACCGGCACGGAGGCGCAGTCATCGGCGCAGCCGGGGTAGTCGTAGCAGGCGCCGAAGCGCTCGCAGACGGCGTCGCAGGGGTCGGGCCGGGCCGCGACGCAGGCGAGGGTGGCGTCGCAGTCGGGCGCGACCTGGACGCAGTGGCGGAGGTCCCTCGCGCGGTAGGTGTCGAAGTCGGCCGCGCAGGCCTCGTGGCAGTCCGCGCCGCCGGCCCCGCAGGCGTCGAGCGTGGCGCAGTGGGCCGGGCACACGAGCGCCGGATCGTGCTCGGCGCGGCAGGCGGTGAGCGCCGCGCAGCTCTCGGCGTCCCCGCAGGCGGCGCTGGGTCGGCGCGGCACGCCTTCGCAGGCGGCCTGGCAGGCGTCGGCGGCGGCCGCGTCGAGGACGCCGCACAGGCGCGACGCCTCGCAGGCCGCCCGGCAGGAGGCGGCCCTGGCGCCGCAGCGGGCCTCCAGCGCCGGGAGGCCGTCGGCCGGGCACCCCGCCTCCAGGGTGGCAGCCGCGCAGGCGAACGTGGCGGCGCTCTGGCCGCCGACCCAGGCCCGGCACACGGCTTCGCCCCCCAGGCCGCACGCCTGCCAGGCGGCGCAGAAGGTGGCAGGCCGGCGGGCGGCGGGGCTCCAGGCGCACCACCGGTAGGCGTCGCAGTCCGGGGCGTCGGCCAGGCAGGCCCGCCACGCCGCCTGCCTGGCATCGCGCAGCGGGTCGCCCGGCGGGGCGCTGCAGGCGAGGGTGCAGGGGCCGGCGCTGCCAGCGCCACAGGCCGCTGCCCGCTCGCACACCGCCGTACAGGCCGGCCAGGCGGCGCGGTCGAGGCACGCGCGGTGGGCGCCGCAGTCGCGCAGGCCCCGGCAGGCCTGGAACCCCGGCCGGGCGGCGGCGCAGCGGGCGGCGCAGTCGGGCAGGTCGCACGCCGCCTCGCAGAGGGCGGGGCAGTCGGGCGCCTCGGGGCGAGGCAGCGCGCAGCGATCGATCACGGCGCAGTCGGGCGTGGAGAGGCAGGCGAACCAGGCGGCCTGATCGGCCTCATCGGCGGCCGCGCACGCGGCCTCGCAGCCGGGCGGGGCCGATCCGCAGCGGGTCTGCTGGCCGCACGCCCCCGCGCAGGTGCGGACGGTCTCACGGAGGGGCGGGAGGCTGGCGTCCACGGGCCGGGGGCGGGCGTCGGCGCGAGCGTCGGCTGGCGGCGAGGCGTCGGCCGCGTCGATGGGGGCGGCGTCGCCCGCGGCGTCGAGGCCGACGGCCTCGCTCGCGTCGTCACACGCGGCGGCCAGCAGCCACGTCAACCCCATGAATCCCAAGAGAAAAATGGGTCTGCGCCCGTGTCGATCAGCCATCCGCCACCCTCCCGCCGATGGCACCGTAGCACGGCCTCCGGGGGGCGATGCCAGGGCCGGTCAGGGCGCGACGAGGGCGGCGTGGGCGGCGTCCAGGAAGGCCGGCTGCACGATGATGGCGTGGCGCACCCCGTCCATGCGCCAGCGCTCGGCGTGGGTGCCGGGGGCGCAGCCGGACCAGCGGCGGATGGCCGTCTCGGCGTCGGGGGCCTGCAAGGTGAGGTCGGCGGGCTCGGCGTCCGTGGCCTCGACGCAGCCCAGCACCGTCTCGGCCCACCACGTCGCCGAGGCGTCCACGCCGGGGTTCGTGGCGCTGCCCTCGTAGCGCACGCTGTCGTCGAGGGTGCCGCTGATGTGCAGGGCGGTGACGGGGCGGCTCGGGGCGCAGCGCTCGGGGGTGATGTTGACGCCCGAGATGTTGATGAAGCCCCGGATGCGATCGGCGGCGTAGCACGCGAGGGACTGGGCCATGGCGCCCCCGTTGGAGTGGCCGGCCACGTAGAAGTGGTCGAGATCCGTGGGGTAGCGGGCGGCGACCTGGTCGGCCAGATCGAGCAGGTAGGGCACGTCCTCGCCCACGTCGTCGACGCGCTCATGGGCCTGCCAGTAGGGGAAGCCGCTCTCGTCGCGGGCGCCGTGGGGCAGCACGACGATCCAGCCGTGGTCGTCGACGTGCTCGCCGAAGGGGAACTGGCGGTGCATCAGCTCGGGGTTGGCGCGGAAGCCGTGCAGCAGGAAGAGCAGGGGCCAGCCGGCGGCGGGGGGCTCGCCCGCCGGGGCGAAGACGAGGGCCGGTCGGTCCGGGCCGCCGAGGGGCGGGAGCGGGGCGGCGTCGGCGACCGCGGCGTCGGCTGGTGGGCCAGCGTCGGCGAGGCCAGCGTCGGCGAAGGCAGCGTCGGCGAGGCCAGCGTCCGGGGCGGCGTCGGTGGCGACCCGGGCGTCCGCGGCGGCGGCGTCGGCGCCGGCGTCGTCACAGGCCGCGAGGCACAGGCAGAGGGCGAGGAGCGTGCGCATCCGCCGATGGTACTCATTGGCGGCGCGGGGGGCGATGGACTACCACTGTGCCCTGGCGTGAGGAGGTCGTGATGAAGGCGTTGGTGTTGCCGGCCGTGCAGGCCACCCCCGAGATCCGCGAGGTGCCGCTGCCCACCCCCGGCCCGGGCGAGGCCCGCGTCCGCCTGGCGGCCTCGGCGCTCAACCACCGCGACGTGTGGATCCAGCAGGGGAAGTACCCCGGGATCAAGGTGCCCATCACCCTGGGCTCCGACGGGGTGGGGGTGGTGGAAGCGGTCGGAAGTGACAGTGATTCCGCATGGTTGGGGCAGCGGGTGCTGCTCTGCCCGAGCGTGGGCTGGGGGGATGATCCCCGCCACCAGGCGGCGAGCTACGAGATCCTGGGGCTGCCCCGCGATGGCACCTTCGCCGAGGCCATCGCCCTGCCGGTGGAGAACCTGGTGGCGTGCCCGGCCCACCTGGACGACGCGGCCGCGGCGGCGCTGCCCCTGGCCGGGCTGACGGCCTGGCGGGCGCTGATGACGCGGGCGGCGCTGCGGCCGGGGGAGCGCGTGCTCATCACCGGCATCGGCGGCGGCACCGCGCTGGCGGCGCTGCAGATCGCGGTGGCGGCGGGGGCCGCGGTGGCGGTGACGTCGAGCGACCCGGCCAAGATCGAGCGGGCCATGGCGCTGGGCGCCGCGGGCGGCGAGCTGTACACCGCGGCCGGCTGGCCCGGGCGGGTGCGCAGCCGGTTCGCGCCGCGGGGCTTCGACGTCGTGATCGACAGCGCCGGGGGCGAGGGCTTCGGCGAGCTGCCGGGCCTGCTGGCCATGGGCGGCCGCATCGCGTTCTTCGGCGGGACGCGGGGCAAGTGGCCGCCCATCCTGCCGCAGCTCCTCTTCTACAAGCAGGTCTCGCTGCTCGCGACGACCATGGGCTCGCCCGCCGAGTTCGCGGCGCTGGTGGCCTTCGTGGCCGAGCACGGCGTGGTGCCGGTGGTGGACGCCTGCTACCCGCTCGAGGAGGGCGCGGCCGCCTTCGCGCGCCTGGCCGCGGGGGCCCAGTTCGGCAAGGTGGTGCTGAAAAACCAGCCGGCCGCCTAAGATCCGCGCCGCGCCGGCCCCACTGGAGGGCGGCAATCCAGTCCGGGGACAGCTTGAGGAGCGCGGTCGTGCAGACGAGCACTGCAGCGGGTGAGCTGCACCCCGGGACCCGGATCGGCGGGCGGTACCTCATCGAGGGGCGGCTGGGGCGGGGCGGCTTCGCCGCGGTGTACCGGGCCCGGCAGGACAACCTGGGCCGGCCCGTGGCGCTGAAGGTCCTGCGCCCCCACCCCCGCATCGACCTGGGCGAGCAGCACGAGCGGCTGCGGCGCGAGGCGGTGGCCCTGTCGCGCCTGTCAGCCCCCGGGTGCGTCCGCATCTACGACTGGGGCGAGCTGCCCGATGGCCGGCCCTGGATCGCCCAGGAGTACATCGCGGGGCAGCGGCTCGACGTGGCCTTGCAGGCGGGGGCCTTCGACGAGGAGCGGGCGGTGGAGGTGGCCTGCCAGGTGCTCGACGCCCTGGCCGACGCCCACGCCCACGGCGTGGTGCACCGCGACATCAAGCCCGACAACATCATGCTGGTGGCGGGGGCCGACGGGCGCGAGCGGGTGAAGGTGCTCGACTTCGGCATCGCCCGCCTGCAGGCCCCCCACGACACCGAGAGCTTCCGCACCACGACGCGCCATGTGTTCGGGACGCCGCAGTACATGGCCCCCGAGGCCGCCCGGCAGGAGGTGCTGGGGCCGACCACCGACCTCTACGCCGTGGGCATCCTGCTCTACCGCATGCTGACGGGGCGCGAGCCGTTCGACGGGCCCAACGGGTACGAGGTGCTGCGCGCGCAGGTGCACGACGCGGTGCCCCCGCTCACGGCGGTGTCCTGGCCGCTGGCGGCGGTGGTGCACCAGAGCCTCGCGAAGGGCCCCCTGGACCGCTACCCGTCGGCGCTGGAGATGCGGCAGGCGCTGCGGGCCGCCTTCGCCAGCCGCGGCCTGCCCGCCCCGCCGGTGCGGCGGCGGCGCCGGGCGCTCTGGGTGGCGGCCATCGCGGCGGGGGTGGCGGCGGGCTTCCTGCTGGGGCAGCTCACGGCGCGCTGGGAGCGGGCGGCCATCGTGCGCGCGGCGCCGACGCCCCTGGAGCATGTGCCCGCGCTGGGGGCGGCGCTGTCACTCTCGGCGCCCTGAGAACTGGGCACAACCCGCTGAAAGAACTGGGGAATCAGGCCAGGCGGACGCCGCCGGGCGGGCCCGGCTCCAGGTGGCCGACGACGTCGGCGGCGAGGGTGCCCGCGTCGCGCAGCGCGGCCTGCAGCGCCGGGGCGTCGGCCGCCGGGATGGCCAGCAACAGGCCCCCGCTCGTCTGGGGATCGGCCAGCAGGCGCAGCGCGGTGGACGGGGGCAGGTCGGGCGCGGCGTAGGCGGCGTTGCGGCCGGCGGCGCCGCCCAGCTTTGCGGCCAGGCGGGGCCGCACCCCGGGCAAGGTGGGGGCGTCGTCGGGGGCCAGGGTGACGGCGCAGCCCGAGGCGCGGGCGAGCTGCATGGCGTGGCCCAGCAGCCCGAAGCCCGTCACGTCGGTGGCGCAGCGCACGCCGAACCGGGCGGCCACCGCGGCGGCCGCGGCGTTGAGCGTCGTCATGCTCTGCGTCCAGGCGCCGTGCTCGGCGGGCGTCAGAGCGTCGCGGGCGCCGAAGAGGATGCCGGTGCCCAGGGGCTTGGTGAGGACGAGGGCGTCCCCCGGGCGGCCGGCGGCGTTGGTGGTCAGGCGGGCCTGCTCGACGCGGCCGGTCACGGCGAGGCCGTACTTCACCTCGGCGTCCTTCACCGTGTGGCCGCCGCCGATGAAGGCCCCCGCCTCGGCCACGGCGTCGGCGCCGCCGGCGAAGATGGCCCGGATGGTGTCGGCGTCGAGGACGTCGGTGGGCATGCCGGCGAAGACGAGGGCCACGAGGGGCAGGCCGCCCATGGCGTAGACGTCGGAGAGGGCGTTCGTCGCCGCGATGCGGCCAAAGACGTAGGGATCGTCGACGACAGGGGTGATGACGTCGATGGTCTGCACCATCCACGGGCCCTGGGCAGATCCGTCTGGCCACCGCACGACGGCCGCGTCGTCCAGCGTGTCGGCCCCCACCAGCAGCCCCGCATCGGCGGTGGTGGGCAGGCCGCCCAGGATCTGCACGAGATCCCTCGGGTCCAGCTTGGCGGCTCAGCCGCCGGCGCGTGAGAGCGCGGTGAGGCGCGGTCGGTCGTCCATGGCCGGCAGGCTAGCAGGATGTCGAGAAAAGGGCCCGGCCTTCGGGCCGCCCACCGCGACAGCCCGCTGGCTGGACGGGCCGGAGAGTGCGAGGGTGGGCAGCACCGTGAGCGCGACGGGGAGAAGCCCATGAGCGGGCAGGGATTTCAGACCAGCCACGCCCTCGTCATCGGCGTCGACGCCTACCGCGGGGGCATCGCGCCGCTGACCACGGCCGTCCGCGACGCCCGCGGCGTGGCGCGCCTGCTGGCCGACGCCCAGGGCTACGAGGTGGCGACGCTGCTCGACGAGCAGGCCACGCGGGCGGCCCTCCTGCAGGCGCTCGAGGTGGACCTGCCGGCGCGGCTGGGGCCCGACGATCGCGTCCTCATCTACTACGCCGGGCACGGCGCCGCGCTGGATGGCGATGACGGCCCCGAGGGGTTCCTGCTGCCCCAGGACGCCCAGGGCGACACCTCGACGCTGCTGCCGATGGCGCGCGTCGCGGCGGCCGTCAGGGCGCTGCCCTGCCGCCACGTCCTGCTGGTGCTGGACTGCTGCTTCGCCGGCGCGTTTCGCTGGTCGTCCATGCGCAGCTTCGCGCCGCGGCCGACGGTGCTGTACCGGCGGCGGTACGAGCGGTTCGTCAGCGACCGCGCGGCGCAGGTGCTCACGTCGGCGGCGGCCAACCAGAAGGCGCTCGACGTCTTCGACGGCCTCACCATCGGCCAGCGCCCGGTGGTGGCGGGGCACTCGCCCTTCGCGGCCGCGCTGATCGCCGGCCTGAACGGGGCGGCGGACGTGGCGGGGCCGTCGGGGGAGGCGGACGGCGTCATCACCGCCAACGAGCTGTACCAGTACGTCCGCGACGTGGTGGAGGGGGCCACGGAGGAGCGCGGCGCGCTGCAGACCCCCGGCCTGTGGCCGCTGCCCGGGCATGGCCGCGGCGAGTACGTCTTCCGGACGGACGGGCCGCTCGTGCTGCCGGAGGATCCTCGCCTCGACCCGGGCGCCAACCCGTGGCGGGGGCTCGAGGCGTACGGGGCCGAGCACGCCGCCCTGTTCTTCGGCCGGGAGGCGGCCATCGCCGAGATCGTCGGGCGGGTGGAGGCGGCGCCGCTGGTCTGCGTGCTGGGCGCCTCGGGGGTGGGCAAGTCCAGCGTGGTGCAGGCGGGGGTGCTGCCGCGGCTGCAGCGCGCCGGCTACGCGCTGATCGGCCCCGTCCGCCCGGGCAGCGAGCCCCTCGCCACCCTGGGCCCGGCCCTGGCGGCGGCGCGGGCGGCCACGGCCCCCACCGTGCTCGTGCTGGACCAGTTCGAGGAGATGTTCACCGCCTGCCGGGCGCCGGCCGAGCGGGCCGCGGTGCTGGGGCTGATCGCGGAGCTCGTTGAAACCACTGGGAAAACCCGGGTGGTCCTCACCCTGCGGGCCGACTTCGAGGCGGCGTTCCTGGCGACGCCGCTGGGCCCGGCCATCCAGGCGGCGCGCTGCCCCGTGGGCGCGATGACGCGGGAGGCGCTGCGGCAGGTCGTGCTGGGGCCCGCCGACGAGCGGGCGCTGTACTTCGAGCCGCCGACGCTGGTGGACCGGCTCGTCGAGGACGTGGCCCTGGTGCCCGGGGGGCTGCCGCTGCTGTCGTTCGCCCTGTCCGAGCTGTACCTGCGCGCCGTGGACCGCGGCGAGGACGACCGCACCATCACCGAGGCCGACTACGAGGCCATCGGCCGGGTGGCGGGCTGCCTGCGCCGCCGGGCCGAGAGCCTGTACGTGGCGACGGACGAGGCGGGCCGGCACGCCCTGCGGCGGGTGCTCCTGCGCATGATCGCCCTGGAGGGGGGCGGGGTGGCGCGGCGCAGGGTGAGCCTGGCGGAGCTGCGGGCGGTGGATCCCGAAGAGGACGCCCAGGTGGAGGCGCGGCTGGGCGACCTGACCGACGCCCGCCTGCTGGTGCGGGCCCCGGGGCACGACGGGGATCCCACCTTCGAGCCCGCGCACGAGGCCCTGGTCCTGGGCTGGGACCGGCTGGTGGGCTGGCTGGACGCGGAGGCCGCCGTGCTGCCGCTGCAGCGGGCCGTGTGGCGGGCGGCCCGGGACTGGCGGGACGCCGGCGAGCCCCGGGGCCGCCTGTGGAACGACGATCCGCGGCTGCCCCAGGCCCGCTCGTTGACGGAGGCGCAGCGCAACCCCGTGGAGACGCGCTTCCTCGCCGCCAGCGAGCGGTGGCGGCTGACGCGCCGGCGGCGGGGGCGGGCCCTGGTGGCGACCGTGCTCGTCACCGCGCTGGTGGCGGCGGTCGGGGGCGTCTGGCTGGCGGGCAAGGAGGCCGCGGCCCGGCGGGACGCGGAGGCGGCCACGGACGCCGAGCGGGTGGCCCGGACGGCGGCCCAGCGGTCGGCGACGGCGGAGCGCCTGGCCAAGGACGACGCGCAGGCGGCCCAGAAGGAGGCCGTCTCGGCCCTCGGCCAGGCCCGCACCCAGGCCATCGTGGCGACGGCGGCGGGCACGAGCGACGGCGGGCTGGCGGCGCTGCTGCTCGCGGGGCTGCCCGGGGCCGACGCCCCGCCGGGGGCCTACGAGGCGGCCCTGGGCCTGGACGCGATGGAGCTGCCCCTCGCCGTCTTGACGACGCTGGAGGCCCCCGTCGCGGGGGTGGCGTTCAGCGAAGACGGGGGCCGGGTGGTCGCCTGGGCCCCGCCCCGGGCGGAGGTCATCGAGGTGGCGACGGGCCTGCTGGTCGGGGCCGCCACCTGGCCCGGGCTCGACGCGGCCCGCCTCTCGCCGGCGGGTGACCTGCTCTATTTGATCCATGAAAACGGGCAGATACGGTCGGTGAAGGTGGCCGGCGAGGTGACGCTGCCGGCCCTGCCGCCCGCCGTGGAGGCGGCCGGGGCCGAGGTCGGGTGGGACTGGCCGGCCTGGGATCCACGCCACTCCCATGTAGTCGTCCACCCGGCCGGCGCCGTGGCGCTGGCCGACCCGCGCGTCGGCTGGACCTGGGGCATGCCCCGGCCCGCGCGCGGCCTGGTGGCGTCCCCCACGGGCTTCTGGCGATCCCAGGCGTCGGCCGGGGGCGCGGTCACCCTGGAGCGCCTCGATCCCGCCGGGGCGGTGCTCGAGACGATCGCGCTCCCGGCCCCGCGGGTGCGGGCGGCGTGCGGCGTCTGCCCGGGCGCCCCGCCGCCCCCGCCGGACGCGACCGAGGACGACCTGCTGGGCGACGACGTCGTCGGCATCGCCGTCAGCCCGGACGGCGCCGAGATCGCGCTGGTGACCGGCGGCGACTTCAACAGCTACGCGGAGGATGGCTCGGTGGGGTGCGGCGCCTCCGTGTGCGTGCTGCGCCGCGGCCCCGGGGATCGCCTCGTCCGCGACGGGCGCCGCTCGGTCCGCTGGCGCGACGTGATCATGGGGGATCCCCAGCCGGGCTTCGCCTCGCTGGCCCTGCACGCGGACGGCGTACGCGGGTGCCTCGCGGCGTTCGGCCACGGCGCCCTCAACCTGTCGGGGGAGGGGTTCATCGACGGCCTGAGCCTGCGCCGCGACCAGGCGGATCGCGGCCGCTGCCGGCTGTTGCCGACGCCGACGGAGGTAGCGGTGGCCATCACGGGCGTGGACGGCGCGGTCTGGGTGCGCGGCGGATCGGGCCGCCGCCTCGCCGGGCCCTCGTTCATCACCGCCACGGCGCTGAACGCCGACCGGCTGGTCACAGGCCATGTGGATGGCGGCGTGCGCCTGTGGACGCGGACGCCCCGGGCCGCGGTGGGCGCGGGCTGGCGTCCCACGGACGGGGAGCTGCCGGACGGGCCGGAGGACGCCTGGCTGGCCGGGCCGCGGGATGATCGGGGCGCGGCGCGGGGGCGGCTGGGGTCGTGGCGCAGCGGGGGCGAGGGCCTGGTGGTGGACGCGCCGACGGCGACGACGCTGCCGCTCGAGCGAGGCGTCCGCCCCCAAGACAATGAAACCATTGGAGTTTCTCCCGATCATCGCCTGGCCCGGGTGCGCCTGGGGCCCCTGGGCTACGTCGTCTGGCCCCTCGAGCCGCCCGGCCGTGGGCTGCGGGTCCCGCCGCTGCCCTGCGTCGTGGACCCGTCCCTGTCGCCGGAGGACGTCTGGCGCTTCGACCCCGAGCGGCCCTACCTGCTCAAGCAGTGCGACGCCGGCCTCTTCGAGGCCCCGGCCACCTGGGCGGCGGTCAAGGGGCGCCTCGCGGGCGTGGTGCGGGGGTGCCTGAGCGTCCGCCAGCGCGTCGACCTGCTGGGCGAGACGGAGGAGGAGGCCGGGCCGGGCGCCGCGGCCTGCCGGTCGCGGTCCCGCCCGCTGCCGGCCGTCGCGGCGCCGACCACCGAGGTGCCGCCCGAGGAGCCGCCGGTCGACAGCGATCCGCTCCCCGCCATCGCGACCGCCGCCCCCGACGCCGACCGCGCGCGGGACGCCCAGGCCCTCAACGTCCAGGGCATGCGGGCCCTTGGGCGCGGGGATCGGGTGGGGGCCGCCGAGCTCTTCGAGGCGGCGGTGCGCCTGGATCCGGCGCTGCACCTGGCCCGCTACAACCTGGCGTGCATGTACGCGCTGATCGGCCGCGACGAGGACGCCCTCGACATCCTGGCCGCGTTCGAGGAGGCGGGCTGCGACGACTGCCGGGCCCGCGTGGCCCGCGCCGGCACGGATCCCGACTGGGAGGGCCTGCGCGACAACCCGCGCTTCGTGCGGCTCACCGGCCAGCCGGTGCCCTGACGGCCGGTTGACACGCCCCGGTCCCGTGCCTAGCGTCCGGCGCCCCCAACGCCCCTGGAGCCCCCCCAGCATGAGCGACGCCCCGGTCTTCCACGGCACCACCATCCTCGCGGTCCGCCGCGGCCGCCAGGTCGTCATGTGCGGCGACGGGCAGGTCTCCCTCGGCAGCACCGTCATGAAGGGCCGCGCCGTCAAGGTGCGGACCCTGCTCGACGGGCAGATCCTCACCGGGTTCGCGGGGGCCACGGCCGACGCGTTCACGCTCTTCGAGAAGTTCGAGGCGAAGCTCAAGGCCTTCAACAAGAACCTGGTCCGGGCCGCGGTGGAGCTGGCCAAGGAGTGGCGGACCGATCGCTACCTGCGCCGGCTCGAGGCCCTGCTGCTGGTGGCCGACCTGGAGCGGACGCTGCTCATCAGCGGCACCGGCGACGTCATCGAGCCGGACGGGCCGGCCATCGCCATCGGCAGCGGCGGCAACTACGCCCTGGCGGCGGCCCGAGCGCTGATCGCCCACACCGAGCTGGACGCGCGCACCATCGCCACCGAGGCGCTGCGCATCGCCGCCGGCATCGACATCTACACGAACGACCAGCTCGCGGTGGAGATGCTCCCCCGCGCTGAGGAGCCCTGATGGACGTCCCGGCCTTCACCCCCCGCGAGACCGTCTCGGAGCTCGACCGCTACATCATCGGGCAGCACAAGGCGAAGCGGGCCGTGGCCATCGCCCTGCGCAACCGCTGGCGCCGGCGGCACGTGCCCGAGGAGCTGCGCGATGAGATCGCGCCGAAGAACATCATCATGATCGGCCCCACCGGGGTGGGGAAGACGGAGATCGCCCGGCGGCTCGCGAAGCTGGCCCAGGCCCCGTTCCTGAAGGTGGAGGCGAGCAAGTTCACCGAGGTCGGCTACGTGGGGCGGGACGTGGAGTCCATGATCCGCGACCTGACCGAGATCGGCATCCGGCTGGTGCGCGAGGAGGAGACCGCCCGCGTCGAGGCCGTGGCGCGGCGCGTGGCCGAGGACCGCCTCGTCGAGCTGCTGCTGAAGGAGCAGAGCGGCGGCGACGCCGACCAGCAGGCGCGGAAGTTCTTCGAGGTCAGCCCCGACGGCAAGGCCCAGACGGTGCAGCCAGCGGCCGACCGCAAGAAGGACCTGCAGCGGCGGCTGCGCGACGGCGAGCTGGACGAGAAGATCATCTCCATCGAGGTCAACGAGAAGCCGAGCGGCCCGATGATGGAGGTCCTGGGGGCCTCGGGGCTCGAGGAGATGGTCATCAACATGCGCGACGCCCTGGGCAACCTGGGGCAGGGCATGGGCGGCAAGAAGCGCGAGAAGCGCATGAAGGTCGTCGACGCCCTGGCGCTGCTGGTGGCCGAGGAGAGCGAGCGCCGCATCGACATGGAGACGGTCGTCCAGCAGGCCCTCGATCGGGTGCAGAACCAGGGCATCATCTTCCTGGACGAGATCGACAAGATCGCCGGCGGCGGGCGCGGCGGGGGCGACGGCGGGCGCGGCCCGGACGTGAGCCGGGGCGGCGTGCAGCGCGACCTGCTGCCCATCGTCGAGGGCAGCCAGGTGACGACGAAGCACGGCGTGGTGAAGACGGATCACATCCTCTTCATCGCGGCCGGGGCCTTCCACGAGACGAAGGTGGCTGATCTCATTCCGGAATTGCAGGGGCGCTTCCCCATCCGCGTGGAGCTGGAGAGCCTGTCCCAGGACGATTTCTTCCGCATCCTCATGGAGCCGCAGAACAGCCTCGTGCGACAGTACGAGGCGCTGCTGGCCACCGAGAAGGTGGCGGTGCGCTTCACGGAGGACGCCGTGCGCGAGCTGGCGCGGGTGGCCTTCCAGGCCAACGAGCGGCTCGAGAACATCGGCGCGCGGCGGCTGCACACGGTCATGGAGACGGTCCTCGACGACGTCTCCTTCCGGGCACCCGAGATGCGGGGGGAGGCGGTGACGGTGGACGCGAAGGCGGTGCGCGACAGGCTGCAGGGCATCCTCGAAGACGAGGATCTCAGCCGGTACATCCTGTGAGCGCGGAGCCGGCCGCGCTCGCGGCGCTCCAGGCCAAGGCCGACGTGCTCGTCGAGGCGCTGCCCTACATCCAGCGCTTCCAGGGCGAGACGTTCGTGGTCAAGTACGGCGGGCACGCCATGGAGGATGAGGGCGCGCGGCAGAGCTTCGCCCGCGACGTCGTGCTCATGCGCTCCATCGGCGTGAACGTCATCATCGTCCATGGCGGTGGCCCGATGATCCAGTCGGCCCTGGCGCGCTTCGGGGTGAAGAGCGAGTTTCGCGCCGGGATGCGGGTGACCGACGACGCCACCATGGAGGTGGTGCGGATGGTCCTCGTCGGGCAGGTCAACCAGGACATCGTGGCGCTCATCAACCAGGCGGGCGGGCGCGCCGTGGGGCTGTCGGGCGCCGATGGCAACCTGCTGCGGGCCCGCAAGATGCTGGTGGGCGGCGAGGACGTGGGCCGGGTGGGCCAGCCGACGCGCGTCGATGACGGCGAGCTGCGGCTGCTGACCCGCGGCGGCTTCATCCCGGTCATCGCCCCGGTGGGGGTGGACGCCCACGGCAAGCCCTTGAACGTCAACGCGGATCTGGCCGCCGGGGCCATCGCCATGCACACCATCGCGCGGCGCTTCATCCTCATGACCGACGTGGAGGGGGTGCGGGGCGCCGATGGGCAGGTCATCAACAGCCTGCCCGCCGCCGCGGCGCGCGCCATGATGGCCGATGGCACCATCCACGGCGGCATGATCCCCAAGCTGGACTGCGCCCTGGAGGCCCTCGACTCGGGCGTGGAGAAGGTCCACATCCTCGACGGGCGGCAGCGGCACGCCCTGCTGCTGGAGATGTTCACCGACTCGGGCGTGGGGACCGAGATTGTCCAGTAGCCTGCTCCTCACCGCCGGCCTCTCGGTCCTCTTCGTCGTCATCCTGCTGACCTGGCGGGTCTGGCCCGTCGCGCTGGGCCGGGTGAAGCCGGGCGACGACCGCAACCGCCGGCTCCTGAAGTGGAATCGCTACCTGCTGCGCCTCATGCGCAACACGCTCAAGGGGCAGATCGGCGTCGCCCAGGCGGGCTTCTTCAAGGATCCCATGGGGGGCGAGCACACCATCGCGACGTGGGCGATGGTGCCGACCCTCATCCCCGACGTGGAGTTCATCGCGCTGGCGCACCCGGGCGAGGACGGCACGCGCGTCGAGGCGGTGGCCGAGGCCGCGGCGCTGCGGGCCCTGCTGGGCACGGGCGTGCGCGACCAGGGCATGTGGGGCCACGAGGCCTGGCTGTACACCTGGCCCGCCGAGGCCGACCTGGACGCGGTGGTGCGCCGGCTCATCCCCGTCGCCGAGTTCCGCGAGCGCTTCGGCCTGCCCGCCGAGGCCGCCGCCGCCCCCGAGGCGCCCCCGCCCGGCTGACGGGCTCGCCCCCGGCGTCCCGCCGCGCTATCCTGGCTGCCTTTTCGCGCCAAGCCGGCGCCCCAAGGAGACGGTCAGAGTGAGCACGACGGCGGATCTGGTGGCCCTCGCGGGCCGCGTGATGACCCCCAACTACGCCCCCGCCCCCCTCGTGTTCGCCCGGGGCGAGGGCGTCTGGCTGCACGACACCGAGGGCAAGGCCTACCTGGACTTCGCCGCCGGCATCGCCGTGTCGGCCCTCGGCCACGCGCACCCCGCCCTGGTGCGGGCCCTCACCGAGCAGGCCCGCAGCGTCCTGCACGTGAGCAACCTGTGGCTCAACGAGCCGGCCCTGCGCCTGGCGGAGCGCCTGACGGGGCTGTCGTTCGCCGATCGCGTGTACTTCGGCAACAGCGGGGCCGAGGCCAACGAGGCGGCCTTCAAGCTGGCCCGCCGCTACATGCGGCTGGTGCGGGGCGAGGATCGCTACGGCTTCATCTGCATGGAGAAGAGCTTCCACGGGCGCACCTGGGCGGCCATCACGGCCACCGGGCAGGCGAAGTACCACGAGGGCTTCGCGCCCCTCGTGCCCGGCTTCAGCCACGTGCCCTTCAACGATCTGGCGGCGGTCGAGGCGGCCATCGAGCCGACGACGTGCGCCATCGTGGTGGAGCCGCTGCAGGGGGAGGGGGGCGTGCTGCCCGCGGCGCCCGGCTACCTGGCGGGGCTGCGCAAGCTCTGTGATGCCCATGGCATCCTGCTCATCTTCGACGAGGTGCAGACGGGCGTCGGGCGGACGGGCCGCTGGTTCGGCCACGAGCACGCGGGCGTCACGCCCGACATCATGACGCTGGCCAAGGGCCTCGCCGGGGGCGTGCCCATCAGCGCGATGGTCTGCACCGAGGCGGTGGCCCAGGGCTTCGCGCCGGGGGCCCACGCGAGCACTTTCGGAGGCAATCCGCTGGCTTGCCGCGCGGGCCTGGCCGTCGTGGACACCATCGAGGCCGAGGATCTGGTGGGCAACACCGATCGCCTCGGCGCGCTGCTGCAGGCCGGGCTCACCAGCCTGGAGGACCGGCCCGGCGTCATCATGGCCCGCGGCCAGGGCCTGCTGCAGGGCCTGGTGGTGGACACCGAGGTGCTGGATCGCGGGGCGGTGGTGGCCGAGGCGCGCCGCCTCGGCCTGCTCGTCACGCTGGCGGGCTACGACACCATCCGCCTGAGCCCGCCGCTGGTGGTGGGCCGGGCCCATGTGGAGCAGGCGGTGGAGCTGCTGGGGGCGGCCATCGACGCCGTCGCGGGAGGCAAGTGAAGTGGGGAAGCGGGATCTGTTGACGCTGAGCGAGCTGTCGAAGCGCGAGCTGCTGGGGCTGCTCGATCGCGCCCAGGAGCTCAAGCAGATCATGAAGCTCGGCGGCCACCACCGGCCCCTGGAGGGCCGCTCCCTCGCCATGGTCTTCGAGAAGGCGAGCACCCGCACGCGCGTGAGCTTCGACGTGGGCATGCACCAGCTCGGCGGCCGGGCGCTCATGCTCAAGCGCGACGACCTGCAGATCGGGCGCGGCGAGTCCATCCCCGACACGGCCCGCGTCCTGAGCCGGTACGTCGACGCCATCCTCATCCGCACGTTCCAGCACGAGACCGTCGAGATGCTCGCCCAGCACGCCGACGTGCCCGTCATCAACGGCCTCACGGACAAGACGCACCCCTGCCAGGTGCTCGCCGATCTGCTGACGTGCCAGGAGGCCTTCGGCGCCGGGGTGCTGGGGGCGCTGCGCGTCGCGTGGATCGGCGACGGCAACAACATGGCCCACTCGTGGATCAACGCCGCGCAGGTGCTGGGCTTCGCGCTCACGCTGGCCTGCCCGGCGGGCTACGATCCCGATCCGGCCATCGTGGAGGCCGCCTGCGCCGCGGGGGCCGACGTGCGCATCTTCCGCGATCCGGCCGAGGCGACGGCGGGGTGCCATGTGGTCAACACCGATGTCTGGGCCAGCATGGGCCAGGAGGAGGAGGCCCAGGCCCGGCGCACGGCGTTCGCCGACTTCCAGGTGGACGCCGCCTTGATGGCGCGGGCCCGATCCGAGGCCATCTTCCTGCACTGCCTGCCCGCCCACCGGGGCGAGGAGGTGGCCGCCGAGGTCATCGATGGGCCCCAGTCGCGGGTGTTCGACGAGGCGGAGAACCGGCTGCACGCCCAGAAGGCGGTGCTGGAGTGGCTGATCGGGGGCCGCGCCCCCGCCTGACCTTCAGAGGTCGTCGAGGCTGGTGTCGAGGTGGGCGCCGGCCGGCAGGTCGAGCCGCGTCTCGTCGAAGGGCACGCCATGGGCGGCCCGCGTGACGGTGGAGACGGTGACCAGCGGCCCGCGCTTGCCCTCGTCGAAGGCGTACGTCTCGTGGCGCAGGGCCAGCTTCACGGGGCCCACCGGCTGCACGTCGCTGTAGACGACCAGCTTCTCGGGGCCGTGCTTCTGGTCCTTCCCCTTCATGAAGGCCTTGTAGCTCACGACGTAGCGCGTCGCGAGCAAGTGCCCGTCTTCCTTGGAGAAGTAGCAGACGTAGTAGTCGTCCGGGGCGTCGCCGGTGCCGGTGGCGTAGGTCACCTTGATGACGTCGGCGGGCGGCAGGCCGGCGGCGGCGGGGTCGTCGTCGACGCGGGTGAGCTGCACCCCGGGATCGGCCAGGACGAAGGGCAGCGCCAGGAAGTAGTAGGGCGTCAGGGCCCAGAAGCGGGGGGCGGCGGCCTTCGGATCGAAGGTGGACCACGCGCGCTCGCCGTCCCAGGCGAAGCGGCCCTGCACGGGCTCGGACATCTCGTGGTAGGCGCGGGAGGCCAGCAGGTCGATGACCTGGTAGGAGACGCGGCCGGGGCGGTCGCCGGTGGGGCGGTAGGCGTACTCGAAGGCCAGGGTGCGGCCGCCGAACCAGGCGGCGAGGCCGCCCTGGGCGTCGATGGCCCGCTGGACGACGCGGCCCTCCGGGGTGGCGGCGAGGCGGGCGGCCCCCTCCGCGGCGCGGCGGGCAGGCTCCGCCGGATCCACGGGGCGGCGGGGCTGGGCGGCGGCGGTCGAGGCGACGAGCAGGGCGGCGAGGGCGATCAGGCGCATGGAGGCTCCTCAAGCGGTGGGGGCAGGCACCTCTCCCTCGATGAGATCCGGCGTCTTGCGGTTGCGCCAGACGAAGTCGCCGGTGATGTAGAGCAGCGTGCCGAGGACCAGCAGCGACTCCCACTGGTACTGGGTGTCATACCAGCCGTCGAGGAGCTGGATGACCTGGCTTGTCACCGCCATCAGCATGAGCGCGACGAGGTAGCGGGTGTGCCGCATGCCCGTCGCCGCCCAGAGGACGATGAAGTTGTAGTAGTAGCAGGTCAGGTCGAAGAGCCCGATGATCAGCAGCGAGCTGATCGCCGTCGTCTCCCAGTCCTCCATGCGCCGGCCGGCGGCCAGCACCAGCACCAGCAAGCCCAGAATCAGCCCGCGATACAGCCACTTGCGCTGCTCGACCGTCTCCTTGCGCTTCGTCTTCCACACCAGGAACGGATCGTCGAGGCGGTCGTTCTTGGTGTAGCGGGCGATGAGCTTCGGGTGGAAGGCCACGAGCGCCGGCAGCCCCATGTGGTTCGTCAGGGGGGTGTCGCGGTGCTTCATGGAGTTCTCCAGGAACTCCTTGTAGGCCCCGAAGCCGTCGTTGGCCGGGAGGCTGGCGGGCACGAGGACGGCGACGCCGAGGACGGCGCCGAGGATGATGCGGCGGTGGTTCGGGATGACGGTGCGCTTGCGGATCAGGTTGTAAAGCACCTTGAGGGCCACGCCGCCGGCCAGGCCGCCGGGGAAGACGCGCAGCAGGGCCGCCCAGGTGACGGCGAAGCCGCCGGCCACCCGCCAGCCGCGCTTGAGGAAGCAGACGCCGGCCACCGCCATGAAGAGCCAGGGCACGCGGCCGTAGCCGCCCCCCGTCCAGAAGTACGCCCAGGGGTAGCCGGTCGCCAGGATGGCCATGGCCAGGGCGCAGATGTGCAGCCCGAAGGCCCACCAGATGAGGACGAAGATGCCGATGTAGAGGGCCGCGTCCAGCAGGGCGAGGCGCTCGATGCGATCGGTGAACGCGGGGAGCTGCGCCTGGTTGAAGTCGGTCAGCAGGTCGCGCCGCTCGGCCGCGTTCTTGCCCCGGAGGTTGGCCGGCGAGTACTCGCGGCCGGCCGCGGGGATGTGGGCCTGCCAGTCCCAGTCGGCGAAGACGGTGCCCACCATCGTCCAGACCGGGCTCGCGTTGTAGCCGTGGTCTTTGAACATCTTCTGCCACCACGCATCGCCCATCATCTTGCGGAAGAGGCGCAGATCCTGGCGGAAGGCGGCCCAGCGCTCCGGCGTGAAGTTCTTGCGGCACTCCCCATCGTCGGCCAGCGCGGGGGCCGCCGGGCCGAGGGTGTTGTCGCGCAGGTCGCGCAGCTGGCGGCCCTTGAACTCGGCCTCGCGGCCGTCATCCACCTCGCCGATGGCGGAGCAGTGGTAGAGCAGGTGGTAGCGGGTCTCTTTGAAGTACTTGGATCCCATATAGTAATGGAAGGAATCCCAGTAGTGGACCGCCCGGGAGCCGTGGAAGGTGAGGTAGTTCGTCCAGGTGACGCTGGCCGCCGCCACGATGGCCAGCAGGGCCACGCGCTCGACGCTGCGGGTGAACGGCCGGGCGTCGGCGCGGCGCCACCAGCCGAAGGCCAGCAGGGCGCCGGCCACCCCGAGGGCGATCCAGTGCAGGTGCGCGAGGATGGGGGCGTTGGCGGCGGCGGCGCCGAGCTCGCCCTGGATGCGCAGGCCGCTGAAGAGGATGAGGGCCAGGGCGCCCAGGCCGGCGATGGCGTGGCCGACGAGCTTGAGCTTCGGGGCGGGCAGGTTCAGGCGCCAGAGCAGGACGGCGGCCGCGGCGAAGTGGCCGACGGCGGCGACGGAGGGCTCGGCGAAGCGCAGCTTGTCGAGGCCGATGAAGGCGGCGGCCGCCAGGATGGCCCAGGCGGTGACGGCGCCGCGGGTGCGCGGGCCCGGCTCGATGCGGGCGACGGCGAGGCCCAGGAAGATGAGCAGGGCCAGCAGGCCGAAGGTCATCTTGCCGAACGCCATGCGGTGCTTGCGGTCGGTGGTGATGGTGGCGACCTCGGCCGCCTTGCGCGTCAGGGAAGGGGGCCAGGCGGCGGGCTGGCGGCAGAACGCCATGACCTCGCCCAGGCTGTAGGCGTTGTCGCCCGCGGCGTTGCCGATGCGCAGGTAGCGCGCGGTGGCGTCGAAGCCCTGGTGCAGGCGGGTCTGCATGCCGGGGGCGCCGACCTCGGGCGCCGTCCACAATGGCTGGAAAACACTGCCATCAGTGGAAATTGACACATCATAGGTGTCGTTGTTGTCGCCCTGGAGCAGCAGCGCGCCCAGGCGCGTCTCCTGGCCGAGGTCCCACGTCACCGTCGACTTGTTGCTGGTGAGGATGGCCGTCAGCGCGGTGTTCCAGGGGTCGCCGTCCACCGGCGCGACGCCGTCGACGATGCGCGGGGCGAACGTCACGCCCTGGGCGACCGGGGTCTTGCCGGCGAGCAGGTTGCCGTCGGGGCACGCCGGCTCGGCCCGGGCCACGCCCACCAGCGCCAGCAGCAACAACAGCGCCGCCGCGACGCAGCGGATGGGGGCGCTCCCCCACGGCTCAGGGCGTGTGGCCATGCTCTCCTCGGCCTCCCGAAAGGTCGGGGGACTCTATTGAATCGGGTCCCGCGAGACAAGGCGGGGGGGAAGCGACCGGTCCGGGGCGATCGGCCACCGGGGCCGGTTGCCTGCGGTGCCAGCCTGGGATAGAAAGGATGGGCTTTGTTGCAGGCGGGGCGATGTCCGGAGCGGAGTTCTCGAAGCTGGGAGCCTGGGAGGATCGGCCTCGCCGGAACCCGAGCGCCGATTTGACGACCGCCCAGCTCGACAGCCGGCGGGCCTTCCTGCTTACCCGCCTCGACGGGGTGGCCTCCATCTCCGACATCGTGGCCATCAGCGGCATGATCGAGCGCGACGCCCTGGCCGCGCTCAGCGCCCTCGTCGAGCAGGATCTCGTGCAGATCGTCCCGGCCACGGGGCGCCGCACGCCCATCGCCATCGAGGCGGCGCCGATGCCGGTGGCGGTGGCCGAGCCCGTCGCGCCGCCCGAGGACGACGAGGAGGAGGACGAGCCGCTCTCCGAGCGCCCGGGCGAGCCCGCGCCGGTGATGGAGCGGGTCGACTTCCTGCCCGACTTCCACGGCGTCGCCCGCGATGACGTGCACTGGCTGCGCGCCAAGGGGGATCTGGGCCACGTCCCCGGCATGCCCTGGCAGCGGCTGGGCACCGATCGGTACGGCAAGTTCGAGTTCGACCGCCGGGCGCTGCTGCGGCCCTGCGATCTGACGGTGGCCCAGCGCCGCGAGGTGCTCTTCCTGGAGGCCAACGCGGGGCAGCTCGACCACTTCGAGTACTTCAACATGGAGCCCACGGCGGATCGGACGGAGTGGCGACGCGCCTACTTCCGGTTCAGCCGGCAGTTCCACCCCGACACGTTCTTTCGCAAGAACACCGGGGAGTTCGGCGGGATGGTCGAGTCGATCTACCGCCGGGGGACGCGCATCCACGACGCGTTCTCCACCGATCAGGAGCTGCGCGATCGCTACCTGCGAGCGGTGCAGGCCCGCGACGCGGCCTACCGCGGCGCCCTCGAGGCGGCCCGGGAGCGCTACGAGCAGGCGAAGCGCGACATCGAGGCCCGGCGCGAGGCCCAGCGCGTGGCCGATCGGCAGCGGGTGGCCGCGCGGCGCAAGAGCGCGCTGCGGGAGCGCCTGGCCAACAATACCCGCGCGCGGCGCGAGGTGCACAACCCCGCCAACGAGCGGGTGGAGCGGGCCCAGCGGTTCTACGAAGACGGCATGCAGCAGTACCGCGACGAGAAGTTCATCGAGGCGGCCGCCTCGCTGCAGCTCGCCATGACGTACGATCCGCGCAACGAGGCGTACCGCCAGGCCTACGAGAAGGTCTCGGAGCGGGCGCACGCCATCAAGGCGGATCAGCTGTGGAAGTTCGGCTACATGCAGGAGTCGGTGGCCCGCATCGACGAGGCCATCGACAGCTACCTCGAGGCTGTCAAGCTGAGCCCGCGGCCGAGCTACTGCGTCCATGTGGCCGAGATGATGTTGTCGATGGATCGGGATCTTCACCGCGCGGCCGAGCTGGCACGCATCGCGAGTGATGCCGACCCGCGCAATGTGGAGTATCTTCTGCTCCTCGGAAAGATCTACGAGCGCGTGGGTCTGACCGTGAAGGCAGCGACGGTTCTGGAGCGAGCGCTGAAGCTCGCCCCCAAGGATGAGCGGATCAAGAAGGCCCAGAAGGGCCTGAAGCGATAGGCAGGAGAGCACCCGGGATGGAGCGGATCATCGGCATCGACCTCGGCACGACGAACTCCTGCGTGGCCATCGTAGAGGGCGGCACCCCCGTCGTCCTGGCCAACAAGGGGGGGTACAAGACGACCCCCTCCGTCGTGGCGATCTCCGAGAACGGCAAGCGGCTGGTGGGACACATCGCCAAGCGCCAGGCGGTCACCAACGCGGCCAACACGGTCTACGCAGCCAAGCGCCTCATGGGGCGGCGCTGGGACTCCCCCGCGGTGCGCACCATGATCGAGACGGTGCCCTACACCATCGTGAAGGGGCAGGGGGACGACTGCCGCATCAAGCTCCGGGATCGCATCTACTCCGTCCCCGAGATCAGCAGCATCATCCTGCAGGAGATGCGGCTGGTGGCCGAGGAGTACACCGGCGAGAAGATCGAGAAGGCGGTCATCACCGTCCCGGCCTACTTCAACGACTCGCAGCGCCAGGCCACCAAGGACGCGGGCCGCATCGCCGGCCTGGACGTCGTCCGCATCATCAACGAGCCCACCGCGGCGGCCCTCGCCTACGGCTACGGCCGTGAGGTCGACAAGACGGTCGCCGTCTACGACCTGGGCGGCGGCACGTTCGACATCTCCATCCTGCGCATCGCGGACGGCGTCTTCGAGGTGCTGGCGACCGCCGGCGACACCTTCCTCGGCGGCGAGGACTTCGACGGCCGCATCATCATGGACTGGCTCGTCCTGGAGTTCGCCCGGGACAACCAGATCGACCTGCGCAAGGACAAGATGGCCCTCCAGCGGCTGCGCGACGCCGCCGAGAAGGCCAAGTGCGAGCTGTCGACGGCCCGCGAGGCCGAGATCAACCTGCCGTTCATCATCTCGACGGGCGGGGCCGACGCGCTGCACCTGCAGAAGACGCTCACCCGCGAGAAGCTGGAGGAGCTGACCGTCGACCTGGTCGAGCGCACCATCAAGATCTGCAAGAAGACGGTGGAGGAGGCGGGGGAGCCGGTGGACGAGGTGCTCCTCGTCGGCGGCATGACCCGCATGCCCCTCGTGCAGCGCCGCGTGCGCGAGTTCTTCGGGCGCCAGCCCGGCAAGAACGTGCACCCCGACGAGGTCGTGGCCCTCGGGGCGGCCATCCAGGGGTCGGCGCTGATGCAGGACCAGCAGCAGGTGCTGCTGCTGGACGTCACGCCCATGTCCCTGGGCATCATGATCGTCGGCGGCCTCTTCAGCGTGCTCATCCACGCCAACACGACGGTGCCGACCTCGAAGGCGCACATCTTCACCACGGTGCGCGACAACCAGACCTCGGTGAAGATCCTGGTGCTCCAGGGCGAGCACGAGCAGGCGTCCAAGAACGACCTGCTGGGCGAGTTCATCCTGACGGGCCTGCGCGCCGCGCCGGCGGGCGAGGTGGAGATCGAGGTCGCCTTCGACATCAACGCCGACGGCATCGTGTCGGTGAGCGCCCGCGACCTGGAGACGGGCCAGGAGCAGGCCATCACCGTCACCGCGACCTCGGGCCTCTCCGAGGACGAGATCAAGAAGATGATGGCCGAGAACCAGGAGTACCTGGTCGACGTGCGGACGAACGAGGCCCTGGAGCGCAAGCGCCTGGACGCCCGCCGGGCCCACTCCGAGGTCGAGCGCATCTTCCCGCGGGTCCGCGAGCTGCTGGCCGGCTCCGACTTCGGCGATGACGCCATCCGCAAGGCCGAGGGCGTGCTGAACCGGGCCCGCAAGGCCATCGACGGCAACGACATGGAGGCCCTGCAGACCGCGAGCGAAGCCCTCACCCGGACGCTCAACATGTTCAAGGGCGTGGTCGAGAAGATCGGCTGATGACCACCGAGGCGCAGGCAGAGCAGGTTCAGACGCTCCTCGAAGAGGGCGCGAGCCTCTACGAAGAGGGCAAGCTGTACGAGGCGCTCGCCTCGTGGGCCGAGGCCCTCAAGATCGATCCGGACAACGAGATCGCGGCGGAGTACCTGCGCTTCATCGAGGACAACTTCGGCATCGGCGTCGACGCCTTCCTCTCCCACGGGGATGAGCCGGCGGCCCCGCCGCCCCCGCCCGAGGTGCCGCCCCCGCCGCCGGCCCCCGTCGAGCAGGCCGCGGCCCCCGCGGCCGCGCCGGTGGCCCGTCCTGGGCGCTCCCCCGAGGAGAGCGTCGAGGAGATGGACTGGTCGGAGATCCTCGAGGAGGGCGGCGACTCGGCGGCGCCCGTGGCCGAGTCCGAGCCGCTGATGGCGGACGACGAGTTCTTCGTGTCGCTCGACGCCGACGGGCCGCCCCCGGGGGCCGAGGCCGAGGCCTGGGGCGCGGCGGAGTCGCCGGCCGAGCCCCCGCCCACCAAGCCGCCGTCCGAGCCGCCGGCCAGCGATCCCTTCATGATGCCGGCCTCCCAGTTCTCCGAGGTCGACCCCGTCGTGGATCCCTTCGGCGGGCCCGGCCTGGGCGAGGAGGGGGTGCCCGACACCTGGGCCGTCGACGATCTGGTGGGCGACGCCGAGCCGGCCGAGATGAGCGATGACAGCATCGATCTGATGCTGGAGAACGACTTCAAGGCCTGGGAGGAAGCCACCGGACGCCGCCGGGTGCAGCCGCCGACCGATCCCTTCGCCGTCGAGGCCGACCCCTACGACGTCGACGATCCGGGCTCGCGGCCTTCCCGCGCGCCCAGCCTGGCGGGGGGCGAGTCCCAGCCGCCGGTGGTGGCGCCGCCGCTGGAGGATGACTGGACGGGCCTGCCGCCGCCCCTCTCGGCCCCGTGGCCCCAGACCAGCCAGGCCGCCGAGGAGCCTCGCTCGACGCGCCCCCTGGGCTCGGCCCCGTCGCGTCTAGGCTCCCAGGCCTTCGAGGGCCGGGAGGTGGAGGAGGACTCGGCGTCCATCCCCATCCCCGAGCTCGACGAGCCCGAGAGCGGCCGGCGCTCCCCGGCGGCCGACATCTTTGGCGCCATGGACGCGGCCGAGCCCCTGCTGCCGCCGGTGATGGCCAGCTTCTTCGACGACGACGAGCCGGCCGAGAGCGGCGAGAGCTTCAGCGACTTCGGGCAGGCCAGCCTGTCGGAGGATGGCTCGGGGGAGAGCCCCGACTTCGTGCCGGGGCTGGAGCCCCTGGACGAGGCGGCGCTGGACTTCCCGTCCCTCGACCTCCTCGACGCGGGCTTCTCCGCCGAGGAGTTCCCGTCGGACGCCTTCCCATCCGACGACTTCCCGGCCCAGGAGCCGCCGCCGCCGCCCCCGCCGCCCGTGCAGCGGGCCCCTGACGCCGCCGGCCCCGGCGAAGCAGGCGCCGCCGCCCCCGCCGCCCCGCCGCCCCGCCGCCCCCGCCTGCCCAGGAAGAGGACAAGCTGGCGGGCGCGGTGATGCGCCGCCGCAGCCGGCGCAAGGCCTCGACGCCGCCGGCGCCGGGCCGCGCCGTCACCGCCCCGGTCGATCCCTCGGTGGAGGCCCTGGTCCGCCACAGCCTGTCCGATCTCGACGAGATCGAGTCCCGGGCGGGCTCCGCCGTGCGGCAGTTCATGCCCGATCCGCTGCCGGCCGACGCCGATCTGGACGGCATGATGGAGCAGGCCCGCCGCAAGCAGCGGGCGGGCGACTTCAGCGGCTCCCTCGAGATCGTCGAGCGCGTGCTGGCGGCCCAGCCGCACCACGTCCAGGCCCAGGCCTACTTGAGCGAGAACACCAACCGCCTGCTCGACATGTTCCGCTCCCGCATCGGCCCCCTGGCGCGCATGCCCCGCGTCAAGCTGCGGCCCGACGAGATCATCTGGCAGAGCCTCGACCACCGCGCCGGCTTCCTGGTCTCCCAGGTGGACGGCCGCACCACGTTCGAGGATCTCATCGAGATCTCGGGCATGACCGAGCTGGAGGCCACCCGCATGCTGGCGCGCCTCGTGGAGTTCGGCATCATCGGCTGAGGCGCCGCTCAGGCCCCCGCCAGGTGATCCGGCTCGTTGCGCAGGCTGCGCTCGTAGTCGGCGACCCAGCCCACCAGCACATCCGCGTACGCTTCGAAGGGCGGGCAGACGACGCCGGCGTGGGCCAGCAGCTCCAGCGCGCCGCTGCAGTCGTAGGTGACCTGGCGGGTGAGGTCGTGCAGCAGGGCCATCTGGTCGGGGGCGAAGCGGTCGAGCCGCGTCCACTGCAGCACCTTGCCGGCGAGCCGCAGCGGCCAGTGGGCCCGCACCGGGGCCGGCCGGTTGGCGGCCAGCTCGCCCAGCAGCTCGCACGCCTCCCGCGCGCTCACCGGGTTGGGATCGGTGAGGTGGAACGTGCGGCCGACGGCCTCGGGGGCCTGGGCGATGACCCAGGCCGCGTGCACCACGTAGTCCACCGGGACGATGTTGAAGGGCACCACCCCGCGGCCCGGCAGCAGGAACGGCACCTCGGCCGGCAGCCGAACCATCAAGCGAACCAGGTAGTTGGGGCCCTCGGTCAGCCCCTCGGCCTCGCCCGTGCGAGAGTGGCCAATGAGCGCCGACGGCCGCAACACGGTGATGGGCAGGCGCGGCATCACCGCCCGGGCCACCTGCTCGGCGGCGAACATCGTCTGCTCGAACGGGGCGTTGAACTGCTGCCGCCCGTCCAGCTCCTCCTCGCGGATGAGGCCTCGCCGATCCCCGGAGACGAACGCCGTCGAGAACACGCAGATCCGCTGGAGCGCCTGGAGATCCCGCGCCGTCGAGAGCACGTTGGCCAGGCCGCCGACGTTGACCCGCTGCAGCCGCGACCGGGGGCCGTGCTGCTCGCTCTCCGCGTGGAAGATGTGGGTGGTCTCCTCGATGAGGCGCTGCACATCCGGCCCCGCCAGCCCCAGATCGACGTCCGTCGTCTGGCCGATGAGCAGCGTGAGCCGCTCGGCCTGGCCGGGGGCCAGGGAGGCGCGCAGGGCCTCGGCCGCCTCGCGGTGCGCGGGCGCGACGAGGAGCTGGATGCGGTTGTCGAGGTGCAGGTTCAAGCCCCGCTGCACCAGCCCCCGGGCCACCAGCCGCGGGAAGCCCGTGATGAGGGCCACGGCCGGCTTCAGATCGGCAGCGTCTGCCATAGGGCCTCCACCTGGGCGGCGGTCGCGTCGGGCGATCCGCCGTTGTCGATCACATGATCCGCGACGCGCACCTTCTCGGTGACGGCGAGCTGCGAGGCGATGCGGGCGTCGGCGGCGGCGGCGTCGAGGCCGTCGCGCGCCATCAGCCGGGCCCGCTGCACCTCGGGAGGCGCCCAGACCACGACCAGCGGCCGATACCGATCGGCCTGGCCCCACTCGACGATCAGGGCGGCGTCGTACACCACCAGCGGGGCCCCCGACGCCACGGCCTCGGCCAGCCGCCGGACGCTCTCCGCCGCGATGGCCGGGGCCATCAGCGCGTTGAGCCGCGCCCGGGCCGCGTCGTCGCTGAAGACCAGGGCGCCGAGCCGCGGCCGGTCCAGGCGACCATCCGCCTGGATCATCTCGCCGCCGAACGTCTGCGCGATGGCCACCAGGGCAGGGGAGCCCGGCTCCACCACGTCGCGCGCGATGCGGTCGGCGTCCACCAGGGCCGCCCCGCGGGCCACCAGCAGGCGCGCGACCGTGGACTTTCCGCAGGCGATGCCGCCCGTGAGGCCGATGATCATGCCGGCAAAATAGCCTGCCGGCGGGCGGCTGTCTCGCCCCTCAAGCCGGTGGGAGGACCGAAACGCGCACCCTGAAAAAAGTGGGTTGACTTCGCTCTCCACGCCACGTATCTTCCGCGTCGCTCGCCCAACGGCGACGCATCCCGGCTCGTGGGGCAGTAGCTCAGCTGGGAGAGCACTTGACTGGCAGTCAAGAGGTCAGGGGTTCGATCCCCCTCTGCTCCACCGGGAAGCCGACCTTCGCAAGAAGGTCGGCTTTTTCATTTTCTGGCCCCTGATTCGCGCCCCATCGCCCTGCTGGCTGCGCCGACCGCCCTCGGGCTGGTATGCTGGTGGGATGCGCGTCGTCCTCGTCCATGGCTACCTCGCCGCCCCCGCCGTCCTCTGGCCCCTCGCCCGGCGCCTGCGGAAGTTCGACCACGAAGTCGAGCACTTCGCCTACGCGTCCACCCGGGGCCACCTGCAGGATCACGCCGAGGCCCTCGCGCTGCACCTGGCGAAGACGGGGGAGGCGGCCGTGGTGGCCCACTCCCTCGGCGGCCTCGTCGTCCACCGGGCCCTGGCCCTCGAGCGCCATCTGCCCGTCACCGACCGCATCTTCATCGCCACCCCGCACCGCGGCTGCCGCGCCGTCCGCTGGACCACGACGTCCCCCCTCGGCAAGGTGATGGGCCGCGCCATCCGCTCCGCCGCCCAGGGCGAGCCGCTGCCCGCCCACCCGGCCCGCACCGGCGTCATCTTCGGCACCCGCGACCGCACCGTGCGGGCCGAAGAGGCCGATCTCGCGGTCGCCCACGACCGCCTGGGCCTGCCGTTCACCCATAACGAGCTGGTCTGGCGGCCCGAGACCGCCCACGCCATCCGCCGCTTCCTGGCCCACGGCGCCTTCGAGGAGCCCCTCGGCCTCGGGCCCCTGCGCCCCTGAGGCGACATCCCCGCAACGAAAGCAAAAGCCCCCTCGAAACCGAGCCGTGGTCGCGGGTAGAGTCCGCCCGCGCCGGGGCCCCCCGTGGGGGCCGCGCAGCGGGTCGCTGGAAGGAGTCGGGGATGCGAAGGTTCGGAGCTGCTCTGCTGGTGGCCATGGCCGCCGTGGGGTTCTTGGGGTGTGACGACGACGGTGGCTCGGGCGGCGCTGGCGGCGCCGACGGGGCCATCCGTGACGTCGGGCCCGGTGGGGCAGGCGGTGGCGGCGCGGGCGGCGGCATGGGCGGCGCAGGCGGCGGCATGGGCGGCGCGGGCGGCATGGGCGGCGCCGGCGGCGCGGGCGGCGGCGACCTGGATCAGGGCGTCGATCAGGGCCCCGGCGACGACATGGGCGTCGAGGCCGACGAGGGCGTCGATCCCGATCGCGGCGTCGATCCCCCCATCGACGGGGATCGCATCTGCGGCGAGCTGCCGGCGCCGGCCAACGGCGCCTGCGACGTCACCGCGGGCAGCCCCGATCTGCTCATCCGCGGCACGCTCCTCGGCCCGGCCGGCCTCCTCGTCGGCGGCGAGCTGCTGATCGACCGCCGCGGCATCATCCAGTGCGTCGACTGCGACTGCAGCGGCGCCGCGGGCGCGGCCGAGGCGACGACCCTCGACTGCGGCAGCGCCGTCGTCTCGCCGGGCCTCATCAACGCCCACGACCACATCACCTTCACCCAGAACGCCCCGGGCGACTGGGGCGACGAGCGCTACGAGCACCGCCACGACTGGCGGCGCGGCGCCCGCGGCCACACCCGCATCCCGGTGCCCGGCAACGCCAGCAACGCCCAGATCAGCTGGGGCGAGCTGCGCCAGGTCCTCGGCGGCACCACCTCCCTGGTGGGCTCGGGCGGCGCCAACGGCTTCCTGCGCAACCTCGACGCCGACCAGGAGGGCCTGGGCCAGGGCGACGTCGGCCTCGACACCTTCCCCCTCGACGACTCGGGCGGCGAGCTGCGCGCCGCGGGCTGCGGCTACCCGGCCCTGCCCGAGGCCGGCGTGCTCCAGCTGCCGGCCTGGTCGCCCCACGTCTCGGAGGGCATCGATCCCGAGGCGCGCAATGAGTTCCTCTGCCTGAGCACCGACGACGGCGTCGACGTCATCGGCCAGAACGGCGCCCTCATCCACGGCGTCGGCCTGACGGCCCCCGACGGCGAGGTCCTCGCCAGCCGCGGCGCCGCCGTCATCTGGTCGCCCCGCAGCAACGTCTCGCTCTACGGCAACACCGCCCCCGTGACCATGCTCGCCACCCAGGGCGTGCTCCTGGGCCTGGGCACCGACTGGACGGCCAGCGGCTCCATCAACCTGCCCCGCGAGCTCGCCTGCGCCGACCAGCTCAACACCGAGAACTACGGCGGCTTCTTCACCGACCGCGACCTGTGGCTCATGGCCACCCGCAACAACGCGGCCGCGCTGCATGTGCTGGAGGGGGTCGGCACCCTGTCCGTCGGCCTCGCTGGCGACATCGCCATCTACCGTCGCGCCGAGGGCCAGGGCCCCTACCGCGCCGTGATCGAGTCCAACCCCGGCACCACCGCCCTCGTCCTGCGCTCCGGCACGCCCCTCTACGGCGACGCCGCGCTGATGGCGGCCGTGCCCGACGGGCAGCAGGGCTGTGAGCCCATCGGCGACGTCTGCGGCCAGGCCAAGGCGGCCTGCGTCCAGCGCGAAATCGGCAGCACTTTCGCGGTGTTGCGCGGCGGCAACGACGCCGCCTACCCGCTGTTCTTCTGTGGGGAGCCCGCCGGCGAGCCCTCCTGCCGGCCCTTCCGCCCCATGGAGTACGTCGACGGCCCGACCCCCGAGGATCGCGACGGTGACGGCATCGCCAACGCCGTGGACAACTGCCCCGACGTCTTCAACCCGGTCCGCCCCGTCGATCGCGACGGCCAGGCCGACCACGACCGCGACGGCGCCGGCGACGCCTGCGATCCCTGCCCGATCAACCCGGACACGGCCGACTGCTCGCCCCCCAACCCCGACGACCGCGACGCCGACGGCATCGTGGACGCCATGGACAACTGCCCGGGCATCTTCAACCCGATGCAGGAGGACGGCGACGGCGACGGCCGGGGCGACACTTGCGACGCCTGCCCGCTGGCCAACCCGGGCAACGCCCCGTGCCCCCGCACGATCTACGAGATCAAGGGCGCCGGCGAGCTGGACGGCCTGGTCGTGCGCGTCAGCGGCGTCGTGACCGCCACCTCCGAGGGCGGCAACTTCTTCATGCAGGTGCCCGAGGGCGCTCCCGAGTACGCCGGCCCCGAGTTCAGCGGCCTCTACGTCTTCATGGGCAACACCACCGTCGATCCCGCGCCCCAGGTGGCTCGGGGTGACGCCGTGACCGTCACGGGCGTGGCCAGCGACTACTTCGGCCAGATCCAGATCAACCGCGTGGCCGCCCTCACGGTGGACGCCAACGCCCAGGCCCTCCCGGCCCCCGTCGTCGTCGCCCCCGCCGACGTCGCGACCGGCACCGCCGGCGCCCTGCGCCTGGAGGGCGTCATCGTCCGCGTCGAGGACGTCGAGGTCACCGACGTCGCGCCCGCGCCGGGCGCTGGCGATCGCGATCCCACCAACGAGTTCGTCGTCGATGGCGCCCTGCGCATCAACGACTTCCTGTACCTCATCGACCCCCTGCCCGCCGTCGGTGCCCGCCTCGACTTCGTCGTCGGGGCCCTGCGGTTCGCCAACGAGAACAGCAAGCTGGAGCCCCGCGGCCTCGAGGACGTGGGCACGGGCCCGCCCCGGGTCATCGGCCTCGGCCCCGCCGACACGCTCCTGCGGGTGGGCGACGACCGCGTCCCCACCAACCGCGCCGGGGACGCCCTGATGGTCGAGCTCTCCGGGCCGGCCCTCGCGGGTGGCCAGGCCGTCCAGATCGTGACCAGCGACGTCGCCCTCGGCGGCAACGACGTGGTCATGGTCCCGGCGGGGGAGCGCTTCGCCCCCGTCCGCCTGACCGGCGTCGCCCAGGCGGCCCGCGTCGACGTGACCGCGTCCATCCCCGACCGCGGCGAGGCCACGGCCCCCGTCCGCGTCCTGGGCGAGGACGAGGGCCCCGGCGGCCTGCGCTTCGATCCGGCCGCCGTCACCGTCGGCCCCGCCGGCGAGGCCACCCTGCACGTCGTCTTCGACCTGCCCGTGCCCCCGGCTGGCGTGACCCTCGACCTCGCCGCCGCCGGCTTCGCCAACCCCCCCGCCCAGGTGGCGGTGCCGGGCGAGGCCGTCGGCGTCGACGTCGTCCTGACCGCCCCGGCTGACGCGGGCGACTACCCCGTCGTCGCCACCCTCGGCGACCTGGAGGCCCGGGCCACCGTGACCGTCCGCCTCGGCCCGCCCCCCGGCGCCGACCTCGTCATCAACGAGATCGACTACGACCAGCCCGGCGCCGACGGCGCGGAGTTCGTCGAGATCTACAACCCCACCGCCGCAGCCATCCCCCTCGCCGGCGTCCGCCTCGAGGCCGTCAACGGCAGCGGTGGCGCGGTCTACGGCACCTACAACCTGGCCGACGCCGGGCCGGCCCTCCCGGCCGGGGCGTTCCTCGTGGTGGGCGTCGGCGCCGTGCGCGCGGCCCTCCCGCCGGGCACCCTCAGCATCGACCTGCCCGCCAACGGCCTGCAGAACGGCGCCCCCGACGGCATCCGCATCATGCGCGGCAACGCCCTGGTGGACGGCCTCGCCTATGAGGGCGCCATGGACGGGGTGGGGGAGGGCATGTCCGCCGTCGCCGATCCCGGCGAGGGCAGCCTCGTTCGCTGCGGCGACGGCGCTGACAGCGGCGACAACGCCACCGACTTCACCCTCGTGGCCCAGCCGACCCCCGGCGCCCCCAACGCCTGCCCCTGAGCAGGCCGGTTGCCACGCCCCCGCGGGGCGTGGTACACCCTCCTTCGAGCCGTGAGGACTGTCCAGGTCTAGCCCGGTGCTCTGCACCAAGGTCGGCGTTGCGCCGCCCGGGGAGTTGCCTGATCAAGCTTCACAAGGAAGGCTGTTCCAGACTTTCGCTTTCGGGGGATCACCCCTCTACGCGGGTCGGTCTGGGCCAACCTCGCCAATCGCGGTTCCGAACCCGCGTAGAGGGGTGATCCCCCGGCGAAGTCGGTGAGCCTTCCATGTCCCAGGTCGAGAGGTAGCGAACGGCTGCCCTCCGGCTCGACGAAAGGCCGCCCTCGGGCGGCCTTTTGACCATCTGGCCGCGTTCCGGGGCGGGGCGTGTGGGCGCTGATTGAATCAAGCGGGCGGTGCGGCGTCGGGCGCCCGTCCTGAACGAGGGGAGAGACAACCATGCAGAAGCTTCTGATCGCCGGGCTCGCGCTCGGCATGACCGCCTTCCTTTCCGGCTGTGATCTCGAAGAGGAGTGCAACGAGGCCGGCGTCTGCCTGGACGCCGGCAACGGCGCCGGTGGCCAGGGCGGCGGCGCCGGTGGCCAGGGCGGCGGCATCGGCGGCCAGGGTGGCGGCATCGGCGGCCAGGGTGGCGGCATCGGCGGCCAGGGCGGCGGCGCCGGCGGCGCTGGCGGCGGTGGCCCCAGCATCGAGGCGGAGTGCAGCGGCACCTGTGACGTGGCCGCCGAGTGCGCCCTCAACTCCGAGGTCTGTGGCAGCATCCAGGACGCGGACGACGCGGCGGCCTACCGCGCGGCCTGCGTGACCTCCTGCGTCCGGGGCGACTTCGACTACGAAGAGGCCGACAGCACCCCCGACTGCGAGGCCGAGCTGGACGTCGTGAACTCGGGCTCCGCCAGCGCGGCGGCGGCCTGCGGTGGCGGCGGCGGCGGCGGCTTCCCCGTCAACGGCCCCTGCTCCCTGGACGAGGCCGACGGCGACGGCGAGACCGAGGGCGTCTGCATCGACGAGGGCGAGTGCGCGGGCTACACCACCGCCGGCCTCTGCGACGGCAGCGCCAGCATCCAGTGCTGCACCTCGCACCCCTGCGAGCTCGATGACGGCACCCCCGGCACCTGCAAGGCGACCAGCGCCTGCAACGGCGCCTCGACCCCGGGTCTCTGCCCCGGCGGCAACGGCATCCAGTGCTGCGTGGAGTGAGCGCCTCGCGCTGATCGGGGGGCCCGCCCCCCGATCTCCCTGCCTGCTTCCCGAACTACCCGAAACTACTGGAAGTTCTGGACGGCCCACACCGCCCCGTTGGGCGTGGTGTAGAAGCCGCACGCCACCATGCTGAACCGCGGGTTCGTCATGTTCAGGTAGTGCCCGTGGGCCTGGAAGGGCTCGCCCGGGCCCTCATCCCACATCTGCTGCAGGCAGGTGCTGATGACCTGGCTCGTGCTGCGGTAGCCCGGGCACTCGTTCTGCCCGAAGCCGCTCTGCGGGCAGATGCGGGCCTGGAAGCCGGCGTGGGGCGTGCGCGTGCTGTCGTACTCGGCGTGGGTGTCGGCGCACGCCTCGCCGTCCGCCCAGCGCGCCAGCGGCGGGAGGCACTGGCACTCCCAGCGGAACTGGTTGATGCGCGCCACGCAGTCCTGGGCCAGATCGCCGGTGCTGGGCAGCACGGGCGGGCGGCAGCCCGGGATGGGGAGCTGCAGGGGCCCGCCCTCGCAGCCCTCCAGGGCCATGTCCGGCGGTGGGGGCGGCGGCGGGGCGGCGTCCCGCGGTGGTGGTGGGATGGCCGCGGCGTCCAGCGGCGGGGCCTCCGCGTCCAGCGGCGGCGGGGCAGCGTCAGGGGGCGGGGCCGGCGCCCCATCGATCGGGACGTACGCGTCCTGCGGGCCCGGCAGGGCCCGGTCCGCGACCGGTGCGGCGGCGTCGGTCAGGAAGACGAGCTCCGGCGCCTGCCCCCCCGTGGTCAGGGTGCCGACCCCCGGCTCGCAGCCGGCCAGGGCGATCAGCAGCAGGGCGGCGCGGCGCACCCGAGGGCCTACAGGGCCTCGATGGTGAGCGTGTAGGGCGCGGTCTGGCGGCGCATGAAGCCCTCGATGAGCAGGTCGGCGGGGCCCTGGTGGGTGAACGTCTCGACGTCCCCGACGCCGTCGCTGCCGATGACCTCGCCCCGGGCGTTCGTGAGGGGCTGGTTGGTGCGCTGGCTCCAGAGGTACATGCCCAGATCCCCGACCTCATTGGAGAAGGTCAGGGTCGCCCGCCAGGGACCGGCGATGTCCACGTGGTAGAAGTCGGCGTCCCCATCGCAGATGCCGCCCGCGTAGGTGCCCACGCCCACGTCCGGGGCCGTGCCGGGGTAGTTGTTGTCGCCCTCCCACTCCTCCTCGTCGCCTTCGCCGCAGTGGTTGATCACCTCGACGGCGTCCGGGTCGCGCCAGTCGGCGTTCGGGGCCAGGGCGATCTCCTCCAGGGGCAGGTAGAGGCGCTTGTCGCGCGAGTCGGCGATGATGGTCATGTCGGCCTTGCGCACCACCAGCACGGTGGGGAAGACCTCCAGAAAGTCCAGGTTCGTCAGGTAGTTGGGCTCGGCATCGCGCTCGATGAGGGAGTCGCGATCCCCCACCCGGATGCCGTGGTGATCCCCGATGAGGTGGGTGATGTGGCTGTTGGCGTAGGCGCTGCTGGCGGGGCCGAACTCGGCGTTCTGCATGGTGATGTGCAGGATCTCCATGCCGGCCCGCTCCAGGCGGTCGCGCACCCGGTCCACCAGCCGGGTGTAGAGGGTGCAGGCCGGGCACCAGCCGGCGCCGAAGATCACCACCAGGGTGTCCTTGTCGGCGTAGTCCGCGAAGCAGCGCATGTCGTCCAGGTGGAACGACATGGGCTCGCCGAAGCGGTTGTAGGCCCGATCCCAGCCAACGGGGGGCATCACGCCGCGGAAGCGCACGACGTCCACATAGCGCGGGTAGGCCCCGCAGCGGACGGTGGTGCTCACCTCGCCGGCGACGTCGCCCAGGGCGGCGCGCAGCGTGACGGGGCCGCCCGCCAGCACCTCGACCAGGCCCGGCGAGCCCTCGTCGATGCCCAGCACGCGGTCATCGTCCACGGTCCACTCCACCTGATCCGTCACGTCGGCGGTGGAGCCGTCGGTGTAGCGGGCGGTGGCCTTGAACTGCTCCTCGCCTTCGAGGGCCAGGCGGGGGGCCTCGGGGCTGATGTCGATGGCCATGAGGCTGGGGGCCGCCTCGACGACCGTGAGGTCGATGGACGCGCGGGCCTGCTGCAGCTCGACCGTGATGGTCGCGGTGCCGACGCCGACGGCCGTGATCACGCCCGCCGAGACGCTGGCCACGTCGGGGTTGGACGACGTCCAGGTGGCCTCGGCCGTGACGTCGCGGCTCGTGCCGTCGGCGAAGGCGGCCTCGACCGTCGCGCGCTGCTCCTCGCCGATGGCGAGCTCGCCGTCGTCGAAGCCGCGGAACGTCAGGCCCGAGACCGCGACGCCCGGCTCACCGCCGGCGCCGCCGCCCCCACCGCCCGCGCCGCCGGGGCCCCCGACCGCCGCGTCCACCGTCGCCGCGCCGCCGCCGCCGCCATCCGAGTCGCACGCGACGAGCCCGCCGCTGATCAGGAGTACCGCCACCAATCCCCAGGCTCGACCCATGCTTGCCTCCAGTCGGGTGGCTCGCACCACCCATGATTCCGCGCAGACGACGGGCACAACCATACCGCCTGGCCCCCTGGTACGCAGCACCGAGTACGGAATGTCACCGCAATTCGCCCCTCAGCGCGGCAGGTCGCGCAGGCGGGGATCGGCCGGCCGCAGGGCGCGGGCGCGGGCGGCCGCGGCGCGGGCCCCGGCGCGGTCGCCGGCGTCCTCCCGGGCCCGGGCCAGGCCGAACCAGCCGGCGAAGAGGCGAGGGTGCACCGCGAGCGCCGCCTGGAACGCCGCCTCCGCGGCACCGAAGTCGCCTCGGGCGAGGGCGATCTGGCCGCGGAGCATGTGCCCCTCGACGGAGGGCTCGCGCTGGTCGGCGGCCTCGGCGAGCGCTGCCGCGGCCGCCGGATCCGTGGGCAGGTGGGCGCGGGCGGCGACCCGCAGCGCGGGGGCGGGCCGCAGGGCCAGGCGGGCGGCCGTCTGGGCCAGGGGGCCATCGCCCGCCTCGTCGGCGCGCCGCAGCAGGCGGTCGGCCAGCAGATCGCTCGACGCCAGCAGCAGGGCCGGCAACGCCAGGGCCAGCGCCACCCCCCGCAGCGGGCGGGGCGCCGCCTGGTCGGGCGCGCCGAGGGTGGCCCCCACCGCCAGGCCAGCCAGCCACGCCGCCCCGGGCATGTACAGGGGCAGGGTGACGAGGCCCAGCACCGCGTAGGCCACCACCGTCGGCCAGGCGGGCCCGGGGGCCGGGCGCGCGAGGGCGAGCAGCACCGGGAGGAGCAGCAAGAGCGCGCCGGGGAGGCCCTGCTCGGCCGCCGCCTGCAGCGGCTCGGCGTGGGCGTGGTAGGCGTTGCTCCACCGGTCGGCCTGGTCGGGCTGCTGGACGAGCGCCTCGGCCTGCGCGGGCAGGAAGGCGCGGTGCCAGCCCCCGGGGCCGACGCCGGTAGCCGGGTGCAACTTGATGATCTGCAAGCTGATTTCGCCCAGGTACCGGCGCCCGGCGACGTGCTCGGCCACCGTCTCGCTCTGGCTGGCGCCCGCGGCCACCAGCAGCCCGATGGCCAGGGCGATCTGCCGCGGCGCCCCGCCCGCTCTCACGCCCCAGGCCACGGCCGCGACGGCGAGGGCCACGAAGGCGCCGAGGCTCTGCGTGCCGACGAGCGCCGCCAGCTGCACGACGGCCGAGGCCCCGTGCCAGCCGCGGTGCGTGGGCAGGGCGGCCGCGGTGGCCGGCAGCGTGCCCACCAGGAAGGCCGCCAGGAAGTCGGGGTTGCCGAAGGTGCCGCCCTCGAACGCCAGCCCCGGCAGCGCGGCCAGCGCGCCCGCGGCCGACAGCCAGGGCACCAGCGCCGGCAGCGCCACCTGGCCGCCGAGGGCGAGCGCCGCCAGCCAGCCGAGCTGCGCCAGCGCTACGGCCACGCCAGCCCCGGGCGCGGGGTGGCCGACGAGGCCGACGAGCGTCCAGGCGATGAGGCCGAGCCACGCCCAGGCGGCCCGGGGAGCGGCCCGCCCCTGCCACGCGACGAGCACGGGCAGCGCCCCCACCGTCACCCAGTGGCGCAGGGCGCCCGCGGCCGTCTGGCCAGGCAGCCAGGCCAGCGCCAGGACCACGGCGGCGAGCCCGGCGAGGCGCGTCACTTCTGGGCGAGGATGCGCTCGAGCTCGGCCTTCAGGTGGGTGTCCGCCTTGGGCAGCCACGCCTGGATGGCCCGATCGCGGTGGGCGGGCGGCGAGCGCTCCAGGATGTCGAGGGCCTCGTCCCGGATGAAGGGGATGCGCTTGTCCAGCTCGGCCTTGAGGGTGTCGAAGCCCGCCTGCTCGCCCCGGGCCAGCAGCGAGCGGGCCGCGTAGAGCCGAACGTAGACGTCCTCGTGGCTCAGCAGCGCCCGCAGGCGCGCCGCGAGGCCCGCCACCTTCTCGGCGTCCAGCTCCGTCATGAGGCGGGCGGCGATCTGCTTGAGCTCCAGCGGCGCGCGCTCGATGGCCAGCGCCAGCGCCTCCCCGGCGCGGGCCTCGCCCGCGATGGCGGCCAGCGCGAACGCGGCGTGGAGCTGGGCCGAGAGGGGGCGCTTCTCGTCGAGCCACGGCTCGATCAGGCGGCGGCTGTCGGCGTCCTTCAGCCGACCCGCGATGCGCAGGAGCTGGTCCTGCTCGCCGGCCGGCTGCGAGAGCCACTGGCGCAGGATGTAGGTGGCCTGGGGGTCGGCGAAGCGACCCAGCAGCACATACGCCTCGTGCTCCCCGGCGGCGGCCGCGCGCAGCAGGAAGGCGGTGGCGGCCGGGTGCTTGAGGGCGTCGAAGCTGCCCAGCAGCGACAGGCCGAGGGCGCGGTCGCGGTAGTTGTCGGGGGAGAGCACCTCCAGCACCGGGTCGATGATGGACTCGTCGCCCCGGGCCACCAGGAACTCCACCGCCTTGTTGCGGGTGCCCGGGTGGTCGCTGGTGATGCCCTCGGCCAGCAGGCGGGCGCGGGTGCCGGGGTAGTCGATGGCCGCGAGGGCCAGCAGGGCGTCCCCCCGGACGACGGGGTTCTTCTCGTGGCTCGCGGCCTCGAGAGCGGGGCGCGCGCTGGCGTCGGCGATGGTGCCGAGCGCGACGGCGGCGTTGCTGCGGACGAAGTCGTTGGCGTCCGTGAGGGCCCGCGTCAGGGCCGGCACGAGGGCGGCCTTCTTCAGGTCGCCGGCCACGAAGGCCGCGTTGAAGCGGATGTAGGCGCGCCGGTCGCCCAGGGCCTCCTGGAGGAAGGGCGTGACGTCCTGCCCCAGGCGATCGAGGGCGAAGGCCACGTTGTTGAGGACGCGCGCGGGGGAGGCCGGATCGAGCAGCTTCTTGAGGAACGGCACGGCCTTGGCGTCGCCCAGGCGGCCCAGCGCGAAGATGATCTTGTTCTGCAGCCCCTCGTGCACCGGGTACAGGCGCTCCAGGTGGGGGCGCGCGGCGCGGATCTCCAGGCGGGCGGCGAGCTGGATCGCCTCGGCCAGCACGTCGTAGGGCGGCGGCTCGCTGGCGGTGCCGGCGGCCAGGGGCGCGACGGCCAGGCGGGCGACCTGGTCCTTGCTCAGGTGGCGGCGCAGATCCCAGAGGGCCGCCTGGGCGGCCTGGTGCCAGGTGCGCTCGAAGTAGACGATGAGCCGGGGCACGGCGCGGGGATCACCCAGCCGGCCGAGGGCGGCCAGGGCCTCCTCCTTGATGCCCTCCGAGGTGCCCGGCTTGTCCAGCAGCGCCAGCAGCCGCATCGTCGCGTCGCGGCTCTCGAGCTGGCCCAGCGCCTTGATGGCCAGGGAGCGCACGTCGTAGCGCGGATCCTCCAGGGCGTCGAGCAGCGCCGTGACGGCGCGCGGGTCGCGGGTGCCCGTCAGCACCGCCGCGCAGGCTGCCCGCACCTCGGCATTCATGCTGTTGACCAGGCCGTTGATGATGGCCGGGGTGGCCTGCCGCCCCAGCCGGATCATGTCGGTCGTCGACGGCAGGTCACTGGCGTCCAGGTTGATGAGGATCTGCGCGTCCGCTGAGAGCTTGCCCAGCACCTCGTCGCGCGTGTCGCCGGCCCAGCGGCCGCCGATGGCCTCCGAGAGCAGGAGGGTGAGCGCCAGGACGGCGCCGATGAGGGCCAGGCCCCGGGTCGACTTCTTCGCGCGTGCCATGGTGCCTCCAGTGGGTGCGCTCGAGTGGCCGCCAGCATGGACCGACCCGCGGACCAGGACAAGGGCCGCGGTGACGCCGCATAACATGGGACGTCCGGGGCGAGAAGTCGTTGCGAAACAATGCCTTCGCTGCGATGTTGGGTTCATTGCCGAGGGGAGGGGACGCCATGGAGGTCGACCGACGGCGGCGGCGGCGCTACCGGCTCGAGGGCCAGCGGCAGGGGGTGTGCGCCATCGCGGGCCGCACCGCGCCCCTGGTGCTGCCCATCGTCGACGTGGGGGCGCTGGGCATCCTGGTGCGCGTGCCCAAGGCGCTGACGCCGGACTGGCCGGGCCTGGGCCACCTGGGGCCGGCCACCCTGCTCTTCGACGGCGAGGTGGTGGTGCACGTCGAGGTGGACGTGGCCTGGGTCGGCGGCGAGCGGCGTCCGGGCGCGCGGCGGCTGACCGCGGGCCTGCGCTTCCACGCGCCGGCCCGGGAGGGCGACGCCCTCTGCGCCTACCTGGACGCCCTGGCGGCCGAGGTGGCCGACGAGCCCGAGCTGGCCCACGCCGGCCCATGACCCGCTGGATCTCCCGGGCCGACGCGGCCGACTTCCTGGTGGGCCACGCCGGCTTGCGCGCCGTGGTCCACCCGCCGGGCGCTGCCGGCCTGCGGGCCCTGCTGGCCGAGCGCCGCTGCATCCAGCTCGATCCCCTCGACCGCATCGGGACGAACGCCGACCTCGTGGCCATGGCCCGCGTCGACGGCGTGGGCCGCGGCGACGTCTTCCGGCACCTGTACCCGGGCCACGCCTTCGAGCACTTCGCCAAGGAGCGCTGCCTGCTGCCGGCCTCGGCGTTCGCCGCCTACCGCGACCAGGCCGTCGAGACGCCCTGGTGGCGCAGCGGCGAGCGCCACCGCCGCGTGCCCCCCGCCGTCGTCGAGGCCGTGCTCGCCGAGGTCCACGCCCGGGGCCCCCTCACGCCGGCCGACCTGTCGGAGCGGGGCCGCGTCGACCCCATCGACTGGGGCGGCTGGAAGGGCACCGCGCGCCTGGCCACCATGGCGCTGGAGATCCTGTGGACGCGCTGCGACGTCGTGACGTGCGGCCGGCGCGGCAACCAGCGCCTGTTCGACGTGCCCGCCCGGGCGCTCGGTCCGGCCGCCGGCGCCCCGGCCCCCGCCGACTTTGGCGCCTGGGCCCTGCGGGAGCGCGTGGAGGCGGCCGGCCTGTTGCCCACGGCGGACGGCCCGTGGTGGTCCATGCTGCGCGACGTCCGGCGCGGCGACGTGCCCGCCCGGCTGCTCGCCGCCGGCGAGCTGGTCGAGGTGGGCGTCGAGGGCTCCACCCGCCGCTACCTGGCCCCCGCCGACTTCCAGGATCGCGCCTTCCCCGCCGACGACGAGCGCCTTCGCATCCTCGGCCCCCTCGACCCCCTCTTGTGGTGCCGGCCCCTCATCCACCACGTCTTCGGCTTCGACTACGTCTGGGAGGTCTACAAGCCCGCCGAGCAGCGGCGGTTCGGCTGGTACGTCTGTCCGCTCCTGCACCGCGGTCGCCTGGTCGGGCGCATCGAGGCCCACGTCGAGGCCGGCGAGGTGGTCATCGACCAGCGCTGGGCCGAGGCAGAGGAGGTCCTCGACCTCGACGCCCTGGAGGCCGCCCGGCTCCGCCACCAGGCGGCGATCTTCGGCGATAACCCCCTGTAATCAAAGAGAAACAATCGCCTGCGCCGCGCAGGAAAAACCACCGCATAGCTTGACGTTTGTTCAGTAGTTTGCTACACTCTCCTTGTTCGGCATGAGGGGAGGGAGCGCGGTCAGGCAGGGGTCACGGCGGCGGCCGTGACCGCGAAGAATCGGTCCGCCCTTGCGGGTCGACGGCGCGTGGACAGGGCGGGTGATCAGCAGCCGGACCGTGCCAGGGCTCGACCCATGGCCTCGCCGGAAACCCGGAGTCGTCCACCTGCGCGCCGCCGACCCGAGCGGGCGGGCCCCGGCATGGGAGGCGATGCATGGCGAAGAGGACGGCGCCGCTCATCGAGCGGGTGCTGGGGCAGGCGTACCTTGCCCTGGAGGTGATGCACTACCGCGTCGCCGAGTACGTGGGGCCGGGGGCCGGCTGCCACCTGACGGTGACGCTGCGCCACCGGGACGATCCCGACACCCAGGAGGTGGTGGAGGCGCGGGGCGTGGGCGTGGTGGACGCCCTCTTCCACGGCCTCGTGCGCCACTTCGCGGGGCGGTACGCCTCCCTCGACACGCTCACGTTCACCGGCTTCACGGTGCATGGCCAGATGGAGACGGCGGGGGTCGCCTCGGGCCTCGACGCCGAGGCGAAGGTGGTCATCACCGTGCACAACGGCCACCAGGACGCCCTGTCCTTCGAGGCCAGCGGGCGCTCCACGCTGGCGGCGGCCCTCGCGGCCGTGCTGCGGCTGGTGGAGCACTTCGTCAACGCCGAGCGGGCGTTCATCGCGGTGCACCGGGCGCTGGTGGACGCCCGGGCCCGGCGCCGGCCGGACCTGGTGGAGCGCTTCACCGCGGAGCTGGCGATGCTCGTCGACAACACGAATTACGAGCAGGTGAGCCGGCGGCTGGAAACCGCCTGATTCCGCGGGGTTGACGCGTTCAGCCCCGCTCGCCCGCCGAAGTTTTCTGCCCGCCGATGCATTTTTCCTGCGACACGCGCCGCGATTGACCGATGAGGAGAGGGCGACACCACGGAGGTCCCCCATGCAGCGCGTCCTGGAAGTGCCCCTCGAGCCCACCCCTGCCACCACCTTCCGCGCCTTCCTCGTCGACGAGGCCCAGCGCGCGCTCCTCGCGGGTCTGGCCCCGCTGGCGTTCCGCAGCCACGCCGAGCGCCGGCGGGCCGAGGCCACGGCGGCGCTCCACAACCCGGACGCCCTGCTGGCGGAGCTGGTGGCGGCGCCCAGACCGTGCCTGCCCGCGGTCGGGGCCGCCCTGGCCCGCCTGCCGGACGCCACCGTCGTGCCGCTCGCCGCGCGCGGCCTCGCCGACCTCGCCCGCGTGCACCACAGCCGGCGGACGCAGGCGGCCGAGGTCCTGTGCGGCGCGCTCGTCGGCCGGGGCGCGGGGGCGGGCGAGGTGCTGACGGCGGCGCTGCCCACGCTCCCGCCGCCAGCGGCCGCCCGGGCGGCGGTCGTCCTGGGGCTGCTGGCCCACCGCCCGGCCGAGGCCGCGCTGCTGGCGCTGGTCGATCGCCTGGGCACCACCATCCACGCCGTCGGGGCCTTGTGGGGGCTGGTGGGGGTGGGGAGCCAGGCGGCCCTGGAGGTGGCGCGGGAGCTCTACGACGCAGGCGGTCGGTGGCCGGCCGTCTTCGGCGTGCTGTGGCGGCAGGGGGACGGGGCCGACGTCGCCCGCCTGACGCCGCTGCTGGCCGGCCTCGGCGGCCCCGAGGGGCCGGGGGACGACTGGCCGGCCCAGGCCCTGGGCTTCACGGCGCTGATGACGCTCTACGGCCTGGCCCGGCGGCTGGGGCTGCAGCCGTTCCTGCTGGAGGTGGAGGCCGAGAGCCACCGCCAGGGCCTCGTGGCCTGGTTCGACGAGCAGGTGCCCGAGGCGGCCGAGGTGAGCTTCCGCGCCACCTACCACGGCGTCGGCCTCGGCCGGGGCGAGGAGACGTGGACGTGGCTGCGGGCGCCCGATCCGGAGTCGGCGGTGGCCTACGTCACGGCCGAGGTGCCGTTCTACTGAAGGTCATGGGCTGCATGGTCTCGAAAGCAATGGACTTTCTGCCGTCGCCGGCCCCGCCGGACGTGGGCAGCTTCGGGGGGCGCGCTGGCGGGCGGGTTGGCGGTATGCTGGCAGCCTGACCCGGGGGGAGGCGTCCATGAGGCGAGCGCAGGGGTGGAGGCGCGCGGTGCTGGCCGCGCTGGCGGGGGCCGCGTTCACGCTGGTCGGCGGGCTGAGCGCGCCGGCCTGGGCCCAGCAGCGGCAGCTCGGCCCGGATCCGGTGGAGGTCTGGGAAGGGCCCATGAACTACGCGGCCACGGCCGCCAGCCTGTTGAGCTGCCAGCCGGGCTCCTGCGCCGACGGCGGCGCCGGCATCCAGGGCGACACCTGCCAGGGGCTCAACCGCTCGACGGCGCCCCTCGACACCCTGCCCGATCTGCCGGGGCTGCGGGTGGTGCACGCCCGCTTGAGCTGGATCGCCACCACGGCCGCGAACGCCATGCCCGACGCCGAGGTCACGCTGGTGCCCCCCGGCGGGGCGCCCATCCCGGCGGCCCTCGACCCGGCCATCAGCCAGTCGTACGTGGACGGCCTCTCGCCGCAGGAGTGCCAGTTCGTGGCCATCTCCTGCCCGGGGGTGGAGTGCGACCTGGGCTTCTACGCCGCGAACGCCGACGTCACCGAGGCGCTCAACGCCCACCTCGCGGGCGGCGGCAGCCTCAACGGCGACTGGACGCTGCAGGACGTCAGCATCGCGGGCACCGATCCCAACGATCCGGGCACCGCCCTGGCCGGCGCGGTGAGCATCACCATGGGGGCCTGGTCGCTGCTCATCGTCTACGAGCACGATCAGCTCCCCCTGCGCCGCATCTACTACTACCAGGGCTTCGAGGAGCTGGCGGGCGAGAACCGGACGGTGCGCCCCCGGGGCTTCCGCGCGCCCCCCGATCCCACGGTGGACGTCACGTACCTGGTGCTGGAGGGCGACGAGGGCATCCAGGGCGACAGCCTGGAGATCAACGGCCAGCAGCTCCAGAACGACTGCAACCCGCGGCGCAACGTGTTCAACAGCACCGTCAACGGCAACCGGGCCGATGGCTCGTGCCAGCGGGGCGTGCAGTCCGTCGACCTGGACAGCTTCCGCGTGGTGGACGCGCTGGAGCCCGGCGATGAGAGCGCGGACGTCACGTTCATCGTGCCCCGGGGCGACGGCTTCATCACCCCCGGGGAGCAGATCTTCTCGGCCTGGCTGGTGCTCGCCTTCGACCATGTGCCGCCGAACTTCGTGAGCGTGAAGCCCGAGAAGAGCGCCGAGCCGCCCCATGGCAGCGCCGTCGCTCCGGGGGGCGTCATCGAGTACTTCATCCAGATCGAGAACAACGGCGGGGACTTCGCGGCCAACGTGACCGTCACCGACGCGGCCCCGGCGGGCACCGCGTACGTGCCCGGCAGCACCGTCGTCGACCAGCGGCCGGTGGCCGACCTGCCCGGCGGGCGCTCGCCGCTGGCCGGCGGCCTGAACCTGCAGTCCCTGCCCGAGATCGACCTCATCGGCCCCGGCGAGCGGCACCTGGTGCGGTTCCAGGTGCGGGTGGACGACGAGGCGGCCGACGGCGACGCCATCCGCAACATCGCGCAGATCGGGGCCGACGGCATCGCCCCGGCGGACTCCGACGAGGTGGTGCACTTCGTGGGCGAGGTGCCCGACGGGGGCATCCCGCCCCGGCCCGACATGGGCCTCGACGCCAGCACGCCGCCGCCTCCGCGCGACGCCGGCACGCCGCCGCCCCCGCGCGACGCCGCGCCGCCGCTCACCGACGCTGGCTGCCTGGCGGGGGAGCGCCGGACGGTGACGGGGGAGTGCGTGCCCATCGCGTGCCCCGACGGCGCCATGCTGGTGGGGGCGGAGTGCGTCGCCCCCGACGCCTCCATCTGCGGCCCCGGCCAGACGTTCCAGGATGGGCGCTGCCAGGCCATCTGCGGCGACGGCCTGCGGTGGGATCCCACCTGCAACCAGTGCCGCTACCAGGGGGATCCGCCCTGCGACGGCGCCCCCGCGGCCTCGGGGGGCAACAGCGACGACTGCGGCTGCCGGATGGACGGCGACGCGCCGCCGCCGGCCCTCCTGCTGCTCCTCCTGCCGCTCCTCCTCCGCCGCCGCCGGGCCTGAGGGTCGACGGCCGCGCCGCGCCCTGCCATGCTGCGGGCCTCGTACCGCGCGCAGGGGTCCCACCGATGCTTCGCTTCCTCTCCGTCCTCGTCCTCGGGCTGGCCGCCACCGGCTGCGCCCAGCAGTGCCGCAAGGTCACCGCCGATCGCGAAGCGTTCCTGGCCCGGGAGGTGGCGCCCACGCCGGCGCCGCACCTGTCGGTGCGCATCCCGCAGGCCCTCATCGACGACGCCATCGCGGCCGGCCTCAAGCGGCTCGTGCCCCAGGACGTCGCGCTGCCGGGCCTCGGCCAGCTCGCCCAGTACGTGAGCGCCATCAAGGTGCTGCCCGACCGCCTCGCCATGGAGCGCGTGGCCAACGGGCGCTTCCGCATCTCCATGGATCTGGACGTCCAGCTCGGCGGCCGCTCCCTCTTCAAGATGGCCGCGGCCAGCGAGACGGAGCCCGTCGCCGACCTGCAGGCCGGCACGGTGGAGCTGGCCCTGCGGCCCGACATGATCCAGTCGGTGGTGCCCTCGGTGCCGGGCGACGCGGCGGCGAAGCTGACGGACGCCCTCGTCGGGCAGGTGCCGGCGGCCGTGCGGGCCCTGGTGCCCCGCAACCAGATCCAGGGCATCGCCCAGCAGGCCATCCAGACGCTGACGACGACGGCCTTCGACGCCATCCGGCGCTCGCTCCTGACCCCCATGGGCGAGCTGGCGCGGTTCCGGTTCGAGCTGCCCGACCTGCCCCTGGCGGCCCTGGCCCTCGTCAGCGAGCCGGGCGGGCTGCGCATCGACGCCCGCACGACGCTGCCCGTGGTGGCGGGCCTGGCCGAGCAGGCCCTCGCGAGCCCCGGCGGCAGCGACCGCGTCGAGGTGCGCTTCGCCGCGCAGACCCTCGTCGAGCTGGTCAACCACGCGATCTCCAAGGGGAATCTCCCGGGCAACTACGACCTGCAGGGCAACCCCGCCGAGGGCGGCAGCGTCCTGGCGGCCCTGGGCTGGGCCACCGGGGCTCGCCCGCTGAAGGTCGACCTCTGGACGCCCACGGGCCTGTGCATGCGGGCGCGCATCGGGGCGACGCCGGAGCTCTCGCTGGCGAGCGGGGCGCTGTCCGTCGGGGTGAAGGACGCCGAGGTGGAGCTGGTGGACGGGCCCCCGCTCGTGCAGCAGGCGACCGCCTGGGCCGAGCGTCTGTGGGGCAACGCCGCGGGGCAGGGCGAGGGCAAGGCCCGAGGCGCCCGGCTGAGCCTCGGCAAGGGCGCGGGCCAGGGCTTCGGGCTGGCGGACGTCAACCTGGCGGGGGACACCCTCGTGCTGGGGCTGCGGGTCGGCGGCAACCAGAAGCAGGCCGCCGTGGCCCAGGGTCGCTAGAACGTCGCCTCGACGGCGAGCCGCAGCTCGGCCGCCACCAGGCTCGGATCGGCGAGCCAGTAGGTCACCCCCGCCTCGCCCACCGCGCCGACGGTGCCCTCGGCCGGCAGCCGCAGGCCCGCCCCGCCATGCAGGCCCAGCGCGAGCACGGGCTGGAGCAGGACGGGGGCGGCGGCGCGCAGGAAGGCGGCCTCGCCGACCAGCCAGCGGGCCCCGGGCCGCAGCAGCACGGCGGTCTCGGCGTCGGCGGTCGGATCCTCCACCGAGAGGCGGGCCTCGACGTCGGCGATGAGGTCCGCGCGGCGCCAGCCGGCGCCCACCCCCAGCATCGTCCGGGCGCGCTGCGCCTCGTCCGTGAGCAGGGCGCCGGTGACCAGCCCGGCCGTGAGGAGGAGCCCCCCCGTGGCGTCGTCCACGGGCTCGACCCGCTCGTCGATCTGCGTCGGCGCGGGCGGATCGGGGGGCAGGTCGAGCTGCAGCCGCTCGGGCCGCTGGCGGGCCTCGCAGGCCGTCTTCGCCTCGGCGTGGGCCGCCTGGGCCTTGGCCTTGCGGCGGGCCTCCCGGGGAGAATCCGTCGTCGGATCAGCCAGATACGCGAAGAGGGCCTCGGCCGCGGCGCAGGGCTGGTCGGCCTCCTGCAGGGCGCGGCCACGGTTGTACTGCGTCTGGGCCCGCATGGGATCGCCGGCGGGCAGGCGCTCCAGGAGCTCGCCGAAGGCGGCGGCCGCGCTGGCGTAGTCGCCGGCCTTGAAGGCCTCGCGCCCCCGCCGATCCAGCGTCTCGGTGAGGGAGGCGGCGGCCGCCGGCAGCGCGAGGCTCGCGGTCAGCCACAGGGCCAGGGGGCGCTTCATGGGGAGACGGCCTTTCCGTCGCGGCAGACTTCATCGACGTCGGGGACGACGCAGGCATCGACGCGCCGCCGATAGCGGCGGGCGAGGGAGGCGCCCCCCGCCAGGGCACCGGCCTCGTCGAGGCTGGCCCGGGCGGCGCGGCACTGGCAGCGCTGCAGGGCGGCCCGCACCCGCTGCTCGAGGGCGGGCAGGCGGGGATCGGTCGTCGGGCGGGGGCGTGGCCGGGCTGCGGTCTCGGGAGCCGCCGCCGGGGCCGCCGTCTCGGGGGCCGCCTCGACGACGGCGGGCGCCGCTGACGGGAGGGCCGCGGGCGGCGCCGTCTCGATGGCCGCTGCCTGGGTCTCCACCGCCGCGGGCAGGGCGTCCGTCGCGGGCTGGGCCACGATGATCTCGGGCGTCGAGTCGCGCTCCCCGAGCGACACGCTCTCCACGACCGGCTGGGCCGCCGGGGCAGGCGCGTCGGTCTGGCCCAGCCGGTGGGCCACGAGCCCGCCGCCCGCGCCGCCGAGGACGACCACCGCCAGGACGGCCACCAGCCCACGGCGCCGCCGGCGGGGCGGCGGGGGCGCGTCGATCATGCCGATGAACGACTCCGTGGGCGTCGGCGACGGGGGCGGCCCGACCGGCCGCGCCATGGGCAGGGGCTGCGTCGGGGCCGCGGGCAGCTCGGCAGGCACGGCCACGGCGGCGCGCATGGCCCGGGCGAAGGCGCCCATCGTGTCGAAGCGGTGATCCGGGTCCTTCGCGAGGGCCTCGTGCAGGACGCCCTCGATGGCCTGGACGCGGGCGTCGTCCCGCGAGCCGGGCAGGGCGGGGGGCGGCACATGGCGGTGCATCTGGGCCAGCTCGATGACGCTGAGCGAGCTGAACGGCTTCTGGCCGGTCACCAGCACGTAGCAGACCACGCCCATGGCGTAGACGTCGGCGCGGCCGTCGATCTGCCGGGAGCCGGCGGCGTCGAACTGCTCGGGGGCCATGTAGCTGGGCGTGCCGACGGAGAAGCCGGTGCGGGTGTGCCCGGTGCCCTCGCCGAAGCGGGCCACGCCGAAGTCGATGACCTTCACGAGCGGCGCGCCGCGGTGGTCGCGGCTCAGGATGATGTTGGCCGGCTTCAGGTCCCGGTGGACGATGCCCTGGGCGTGGGCCTCGTCGAGGGCGTCGGCGACGCCGTCGAGGATGGCGACGAGCTCGGGGAGCGGCACGGTGCCCGCCCGGGCGCGCTGGGCGATGGTCTCGCCCTCCACGAACTCGAGCACCATGTAGGCCATGTGCGTCAGGGGCCCGTCGCGGACGACGCCGAAGTCGTAGAGCGTGACGGTGTGGCGGCTCTGCAGCAGCGAGATGGCCCGGGCCTCGTCCTCGAAGCGCTGGCGGTCCTCGCGGGTGGCCGTCAGGGAGGCGTGCAGGACCTTGATGGCGACGTCACGGCCGACCGAGAGCTGGCGCCCCCGGTAGACGGCCCCCATGCCGCCGCCACCGATGTAGGCCATGAGCACGTAGCGGCCGTCGAGGGTGTGGCCGAGCAGGGGCCCGTCTTCCAGGCGCTCCAGGGCCTCCGCGGTGACGCCGTGCAGCCCGTGCTGCGGGCACACGGGATCCGCTGGCGTACGCTCGCCCCGACACCGTGGACAGAACAACGACATGGGCGGCGCCGCACCTCCCTCCCGCGGTGCGATCAGGCCACGAGCCGGGGGCCAAAAGCAAGGGAAGGGCGCGGACTACCAGCGGATCCACCACGCCGCGATCAGCCCGGGGCCGTCGAGGGGGGACGGGGCGACGCTGTAGAACAGGTCCAGGTTGAGGGTGACGGCGTCGGCGGGCCACCGCTCGGCGATGACGCCGGCCGAGACGCGGTGGGGCCGCGTGCCCACGTCGAGGACGCCGCCGACGGTGTACTCGCCGTAGATCCACCACGCGGCGTGGGCGTCGTCGCCCGCGATCCGGCCCATGGCGGCCGTGGCCTGGTCGAGGGCCAGCTCGTGGCGGACCTGCTGCTGCTGGAACGTGTCGGCCTCGACGAAGCTGCGCAGGCGGGCCAGGGCGGTGGTGCGGCTGTAGAGCCAGAAGCCACCGGACCGGAGGTTGATCTGGGTCTGCCAGGCGGCGACGCCGCGCCAGCCGAACGCGCGATCGGCGGCGTCGGCGGTGCCATCGATGCCTGGGCCGATGCGTGCGTCGTCGGGCCGCTGCACGTAGTAGCCGGGCTCGGCGGAGACGTCGACGTGCGTCTCGATCCACGCGGGATCGGCCTGCCACCCGAGCTGCACGCCGACCCCGTTGCCGTAGACCTGCCAGCTGTCGAACACCCCCACCGAGAGGCCGCCGCCCAGGGGGAAGCGCGCGTCGTAGCGGACGTAGAGGCCCTCCGGGTGCAGGATGAGGGCGCCACTCACCAGCTGCTCGACGGCCCCGGCCGGGCCGGCCAGCAGCGCCAGCGCCAGGGCGGCGCGCCGGATCAAGGGCGAGACTGGTCGTTGAGGGCCCAGTCATAGGGCCGGTGGCGGACGATGGCGGTGGCCGGCAGGTCCAGGTCGCCGGCCTGCGCCCGGATCCAGCTCACGGGATCGGGGGTGAAGTCGGCGGCGTACCACTCGAAGATCTGGCTGAGCACGATGGCCCCCCCCTCGACCGCGACGTTGCGCTCCTCGTGCAGGAAGCGCGTCGCCTCGCGGCTGAGCTGGGCCTCCAGCGTGGCGGGCAGGAACGGCTCGGCCGGCAGCACCGGGCAGCCGGCGCTGGCGCAGTTCAGCGCGAAGTGCACCCGGGCGTCCTGGAAGGTGGGCCGGATGATCTTGTTCTCCAGGCTGTAGAGGTCGATCTCGCCACCGTCCAGCTCGAACTCCGTGAAATAAAAGAAGTCTTTGGGATCATCGTTCACCGACTGGATGGCCGGGTAGCGGTTGATCACGTTGAACATGGTCAGCGCGTTGTAGGCGTTGATGTAGTAGGCGAGCTGGTCCTCCCGGGTGGGGAAGAGGGCCGGCTTGCTCTTGGGGCCCACCACCGCGATGAGGGCGATGAAGCGATCCAGGCCGGCGCGGTCGGCGGCCAGCTTCGGGTAGTCGACGCGGCCCCGGGCGTCCACGAGCGTCGTCGTGATGCGCGTCCAGTCGGCGTAGTCGAAGGCCTGCAAGGCCTCGACCTGGGTCGGCGGCAGGCTGACGCGGGGGCGCACGGTGCTGGAGCACGCGCTGGCCACCAGGGCGAGGGCGATGAGGGTCAAGACGCGCATGGGATCTCCCGGCTGTCAGCCCGCCCGGCGGCGGGGCTCGCGCACGGCGACCAGCCGGTCGCGGTCGCGGGTGTTCAGGTCGCGGCGCAGATCGGTGCCGTTGAGCTCGCACATGGAGACCATCCGGCCGTCGATGGGCACCTTGAAGGCGCAGGCGGCGAGCCGATCCTGGCCCTCGGGGGTCTCGAGCTCGTGGGCGCTCATGAAGTTGTGGACGACGACGGCGAGGGGCCGCACCCACCACGGCCGGCCCCGGGCCACGGCGCCGAGGAAGGCCGGCAGCCAGTCGCGCTCCGTCCACGCGCGGTAGCCGCAGTAGCCGGGGACGCGCCAGAGCAGGTCGGGGGCCTTGCGCAGCCGGCCCAGGACGCGCGCGGCCACGACGTGCGCGGGCTCGCCGTCGGGCGTGAAGCCGGCGAACGACTCCATCATCAGCCGCTTGAAGAAGCGCGTGCTGCGGGGGTCGGCCGCCGTCACCTCGACCACCTGGTACTGATCGTGATCCCAGTGCACCACGAAGTTGAGGGAGACCGTGTTGCAGGCCGGGTGGCCGAAGGTCATGGCCTCCGGGTTGGCCTCGATGCCCAGGCCGGCGCAGACCTGCTGCCAGATGAAGTCGCGGCGGCCCACCTGCTCGCGGGCCTTGGTGCGGCCCACGTCGGCCGTCGGCTGCAGGCTGAGCAGGCGGAAGGCGTCGGCGTTCTCGACGCACCACCGCACCACCTCGGGCAGGTCCTGCACGTTCTGCTCGGTCACCGTGAAGGTGTGGGCCGCGTTCAGGGGCTTGCCGGTGCGCCGCCGGGTGTCGCGGACGAGGCCCGCGAAGGCGTTGCGGATCCAGTGGATGTCCGGCTCGCGATCCGACTTCTTCATGCCCAGCCGGCCGCGCTGGGTGGTGTCGATGTGGATGGCCACCTGCTCGAGGCCCGCTTCGTGGACGAGGCGCTCCAGGTACCCGGGATCCTTGAGGAACGTCTGCCCGTGGGTCATCACCATGGGCGAGAGCTGGACCTCGCGGCAGTACTTCAGGATGCGGATGAGGTCGTCGCAGGGCAGCAGCGTCACCTCGCCGGCGGTGATCTGGGCGTTGCCCCAGGGGCCGACGTAGGCCCGCATCAGATCGAGCTGGGCCTTGATCTCCTCGAAGGGCAGGGGGGGCGTGTGGTTGGCCTCGTCGGCCAGGTAGCACGCGGTGCAGTAGAAGTCGCAGCGCTCCATCACGCCGTAGGTGGCCGTGCAGCCGGCGGAGTGGGTGCCCAGGAGCTGGTCGTCCACGCGCAGGGTCGGGCAGCACAGCGCGTCGACGTCGCCGCCGACCGCCAGCTGGTCGTCCACGCGCAGGGTCGGGGGCAGGTCGTCCAGGCGCCGCCGCGCGGCGGCCTCCTCTTCGGGATCGCGGGGCGCCACGAAGGCGCCCCAGGTGCGCCGCGCCTCCGCCGCCAGACGTCCGAGCTGCTGGATCATGTGTCACCCCCTCGCCACGACGACGGTACGGCAGGCCGCCGCCACCCTCAAGCCATGGGGGCCGTACGGGCCGGCTGGCGGGTCGGATCGGTGACGGCCGGCCCCGGCATGGGGTTCCGTCAGGGCCCGGTTTCCGGTAAGACCTGCCCTTTACCGGGGGAGGTCGCCACATGCCGGAGCTGCGCCGGGATCCCATCACGCACCGCTGGGTCATCATCGCCACCGAGCGGGCGCTGCGCCCCCAGGACGCCTTCGAGCACGCCGTCGCGCCGGTCTCCAAGACGTCCCCGTTCGCCGAGGGCAACGAGGGCATGACGCCGCCGGAGATCTACGCCTGGCGGCCGGGCGGGGGGGCCGCGAACGGCCCGGGCTGGCGCATCCGCGTCGTGCCCAACAAGTTCCCGGCCCTGCGCATCGAGGGCGCGCTCGACGAGGCCCCCGACGGCCTCTACGACCGCATGAACGGCATCGGCGCCCATGAGGTGATCATCGAGTCGCCCGAGCCCGACTTCACGCTCCAGAGCCTGCCGCACCCGCACCTCACGCGCGTCCTCCAGGTCTACCGCGACCGCATGGCCGACCTGCAGAAGGACCCGCGGTTCCGGTTTTCCCTGTTGTTTCGCAACCATGGCGCGGCGGCCGGGGCCAGCGTGGCCCACGGCCACTCCCAGCTCATCGCCCTGCCGGTGGTGCCGCCGACGGTGCGCGAGCTGCTGGATGGCGCCCGGCGCTACTACAAGTTCCACGGCCGCGACGTCTTCGAGGACGTCATCCGCCAGGAGCGCGCCGACGGCCGCCGGCTGGTGCTGGAGACGGACGACTACGTCCTCATCGCGCCCTACGCGAGCCGCCAGCCCTTCGAGCTGGCCATCGTCCCGCGCTTCCGGGGCACCCGCTTCGAGGCGGCCACCGACGCGCAGCTCGAGGCCCTGGCGCCGGTCCTCCGGGCCGCGCTCGACCGCCTGGCGCGCGGCCTCGGCGATCCGGCCTACAACTTCGTCATCCAGTCGGCGCCCTACGGCCAGCGCGACGTGCCCTGGTTCCGCTGGCACATCCAGATCAGCCCGAAGCTGACGCAGGTGGCGGGCTTCGAGTGGGGGACGGGCTTCCACATCAACCCGACGCCCCCCGAGGACGCCGCCGCCTTCCTGCGCAGCCTGCCCGGGTGAGCATGCGCATCCTGCACGTCACCAGCGAGGTGGCCCCCTACAGCAAGACGGGGGGCCTGGGCGACGTGCTGGCCGATCTGCCCATCGCCCAGCGGCGCCGCGGGCACGACGTCACGGTGCTCTCGCCGCTCTACGGCTCGGTGCCGCGCGACGGCCTCACCCGGGACGCCGAGCCCGTCGCGGTGTCGCTGGCCGGCCGCCGCGTCGAGGGGCACCTGTGGCGGGCCGACGGGCTGCTGTTCTTCCAGGCGCCCGACCTCTACGCGCGGGCCGGGGCCTACGGCCACGATGACGACCCGCTGCGCTTCGCGGCCCTGTGCAAGCTCGCGGCCGCCCTGGCCGAGGGCTACGACGTCGTGCACCTGCACGACTGGCAGGCCGCCATGACGGCCCTGTACGTGGGCGGGCGGCGCCCCGTCGTCCAGACCATCCACAACCTCGCCTACCAGGGCATCTGCCACCCCGGCTGGGCGGATGCGCTGGAGATTCCTCATGAGCTGCGGCGCTTTACGGGCCTGGAGTTCCACGGGAACCTGAGCCTGTTCAAGGCCGGCCTCGTCCTCGCGGACCGCGTCACGACGGTGAGCCCGACCTACGCGCGCGAGATCCAGGAGGAGCCGGGCGGGCAGGGGCTGGCGGGGGTGCTGACCCATCGGCCCGACGGCGTGGCGGGGCTGCTCAACGGCATCGACCAGGACCGCTTCAACCCCGCGGCGGATCCGGCCCTGGCGGCCCCGTTCTCGGCGGCGGAGACGGCGGGGCGGGCGGCCTGCCGGGCGGCGCTGCAGGCCGAGCTGGGGCTGGACGAGGGGCCCATCTTCGCCGTCGTGGGGCGCGCCGTGCACCAGAAGGGCCTCGACGTCGTGGCCGCGGCCGCCCCGGCCATCGTGGCGGCCGGCGGGCGCCTGGCGCTGCTCGCGGGGGGCGATCCGGCCATCGTGCACGGCCTGCGGGCCGCCGAAGCGCCGGGCCTCGTGTCCCTGAACACGCAGTTCGACGAGAGCCTGTCGCGGCGCTACTACGCCGGCGCCGACTTCTTCCTCATGCCCAGCCGGTTCGAGCCCTGCGGCCTGTCCCAGCTCATCGCCATGCGCTACGGCGCGGTGCCCATCGTCCGCCGCACGGGCGGCCTGGCCGACACCGTGGTGGAGGGGGAGACGGGCCTGACGTTCTTCGACCCGACGGCGGAGGCCCTGCTGGGGGCCGTGCACCGCGCGCTGGCCCTCGACGACGCCGGCCGGGGGCGGCTGCAGGCGGCCGGCCTCGCCGCCGACTGGTCCTGGGATCGCTCCGCCGAAGCCTACGATCGCCTCTACCACGACCTGTTGCCCGGAGAGACCGCCCGATGAGCCGTCGCGAACACATGCTGGAGCGCCTGGCCCAGGCCGATCAGGCCGCCTTCGCCGCCGGCGGGGCCGCCCGCGTCGCCCGCCAGCACAAGCAGGGCAAGCTGACCGCGCGGGAGCGCGTCGAGGCCCTGCTCGATCCCGGCAGCTTCGAGGAGTACGACCGCCTCAAGACCCACCGCTGCACCGACTTCGGCATGGCCGAGCAGCGCATCCCCGGGGACGGCGTCATCACCGGGCACGGCACCATCGCGGGCCGGCGCGTCTTCGTGTTCTCGCAGGACTTCACGGTCTTCGGGGGCTCCCTCTCGGGGGCCTTCGCCGAAAAGGTCTGCAAGATCATGGACATCGCCATGAAGGTCGGGGCGCCGGTCATCGGCCTGAACGACTCCGGCGGCGCCCGCATCCAGGAGGGCGTCGTGAGCCTGGCCGGCTACGCCGACATCTTCCTGCGCAACACGCTGGCGTCGGGGGTGGTGCCCCAGATCAGCGGCATCTTCGGGCCCTGCGCCGGCGGCGCCGTCTACAGCCCGGCCATCACCGACTTCACCGTGATGGTGGAGGGGTCGAGCTACATGTTCATCACCGGCCCCGAGGTCATCAAGTCGGTGACCCACGAGGAGGTGACGCAGGAGGCCCTCGGCGGCGCCCACGCCCACTCCTCGAAGAGCGGGGTGGCGCACCTCACGGCCCCCGACGAGCACGCGGCCCTCGACACCATCCGGGAGCTGCTGTCGTTCCTGCCCCAGAACCGCTCCGAGCGGCCGCCGATGCAGCCGACGGACGATCCCGCCGACCGGGAGAGCCCGAAGCTCGACACGCTGGTGCCCGAGAACCCGAACAAGCCCTACGACATCAAGGCCATCATCGAGGAGCTGGCCGACGACGGGGACTTCTTCGAGGTCCAGGGGGCCTGGGCGCGCAACATGGTGGTGGGCTTCGCGCGCTTCGGGGGGCGGCCGGCGGGCATCGTGGCCAACCAGCCCATGGTCCTGGCGGGCTGCCTGGACATCGACGCCAGCATCAAGGCCGCCCGCTTCGTACGGTTCTGCGACGCCTTCAACATCCCGCTGGTCACGTTCGTGGACGTGCCCGGCTTCCTGCCGGGGACGGCCCAGGAGTGGGGCGGCATCATCAAGCACGGCGCCAAGCTGCTGTATGCCTTCGCCGAGGCCACGGTGCCGAAGATCACCATCATCACCCGCAAGGCCTACGGCGGCGCCTACGACGTGATGGCGTCGAAGCACATCCGGGCCGACGTGAACTACGCCTGGCCGACGGCCGAGATCGCGGTGATGGGCCCGGACGGGGCCGTGAACATCATCCACCGCAAGACGCTCGCCGAGGCGGACGACGTGGAGCAGAAGCGGGCAGAGCTGGTGGAGGAGTACCGCGAGACCTTCGCCAACCCCTTCCGTGCGGCCGAGCTGGGCTACATCGACGCCATCATCCACCCCCGCGAGACGCGGCGCCGCATCATCACCGGGCTGGAGATGCTCAAGGACAAGGTGGACACCAACCCCGCGAAGAAGCACGGGAACATCCCGCTGTAGGGCGTTCGATCCTCCAGGCGCAGCCTGGGGCGATGCCCAGCGCCTCCCAATCGGTCAGATCAGGAGACGCGCGACGTCTGTCTGTTGCGTCCAAGCATGGAGGTGAGGGATGAGACGTCGTACCCGCTGGGCTGCGCTGCTTCTGGTCAACACCGCGGCCTGCGCGCCGGGCCGCGGAACCACCCGGACGACCGTGATCGGCGACGGCGTGGCCGGCTCCACCACCGAGCTCGCCGGGGAGCCGTGGCGCGCTGGCGGCGGACTGGGCGTGCGCCACAAGAGGGGCAGTGGCGCCGTCGTCGGCGCTCAGGTGCGTGTGGTCGACAGCCCGGCCATCTGGGGGGCGACCTTCCTCGCTGGCTCGCACAGCAACACGGTGGGCTTCGAGGCGAGCCTGAGTGGCGTGCACGCCGCGTCGTCGGTGGGCTGGGTGCCCATCCCGTCTTTGCGCGTACTGGTCGGTGAGCCCCATGTCTTCTGGTTCGAGCTGGAGGCGGGATCGCAGGATCCACTGTTCTACCTCGGCCTCGCGTCCGCGGGGGTGGCGGTGGAGGCGGAGACGTTCCGGCTGCGGGTCGGCCTCTCGATGTACGGCGTCCTGGTGGACGAGGCGGAGACCGGGCTGGACCTCCACTTTCCCGCGGCTGATCCGAGCCTCAATGGGGGTGTCTACCTGGAGGGACTGGCGCACCTGGGCCAGGTGGGGGTGGTGGGCGGCCTGATCGTCGGACCGGCGACGCTGGCGCGCCTTGGGCTGGCCCTCGACTTCGACTGATCGGCAGCGACGGCGGCGTCGCTGCGTCAGCCGCCACGTGGAGCAGGCGCCCTCCATCGGGCCGAGGGCGCGCTGGAGTACCCCTGCACCCCCCGGCACATCATCTGCCAGGTTTCGGTGCCGTCGGGCCCGTGCGGCGCTGGCACGGCGGTGGCAGAGGCGCTCGACATCCCGACCGGAGGTGACCCCATGATGCGCCGCTTTCGCTGGCTCGCGCTCCTCTTCTTCCTGACGGCCGCCTGCACGACCGGCAGGCGCCAGACCCGGACGCTCCTCTCGGCCGACGGCCAGATGGCCGAGGTGACCCATGTCGACTCCGGGTGCAGCAACACGTACACACAGGAACACTCCCGGGTGGGCGGTGGCATCGCCGTCCGTCAGACCCACGCGGGCGGCGCCGTCTACGGCGGCACCGTGCGCGCCGTCTCGGGGCAGGCCTACGAGAACGACGAGTACCCCGACACCTACGACAAGGCCCGCTACACCCTCCTGGGTGGGGGCTTGATGGGCGGCTACGTCTGGGACCACGTCGCGCTGGAGGCCGGGGTCGCCGGCGTGCTCTCCACGGCCAGCGATGGCATCCTGCCCGTTCCGTCGCTGCGCCTGCAGCTCGGGGGGCCGGGCGTGGCGTGGTTCGACCTGGAGCTCGGCAGCCAGGATCCGGTCTTCTACACGAACCTCGTGTCGGTCGGCGGCGGGGTGGAGGGGGAGTCGTACCGCCTGCGCGGTGGCCTGACCTCCTACGCCGTGCCCATCGACGACTCGGATCCGGGCGGCGGCCTGCGGCTGGCCCACGAGGGGCGCGACTACGACCTGGGCACGTTCGCCGACATCAGCGTCTGGGACGGCCGGTTCGGCTTCGTGGCCGGGGCCGTCCTGGGCGCCAACGTGCTGGGCCGGGTCGGGCTCAGCATCCAGCTCGACTGACGGTGGAGTAGCCGCCCGCCAGCGGTGGGGGAGGCCTGCCGCAGCCCGGAAGCCGCCCGGACGCCCGCAGGCCGGCGGGCGGCTGGCACGGCGGTGGCAACAGGACCCGCATCCCGACCGGAGGTGACCCATGCTGCGCCGCTTTCGCTGGCTCGCCCTGCTGTTCTTCCTCACCGCGGCCTGCACCACCGGCCAGCGGACGACCCGCACGCTCGTGGTCGGCGATGGCATCGCGGGCGACGTCCAGGACGTGCAGTCCGGCTGCGACTACAGCTACGCCCAGGAGCACCGCCGGGTCGGCGGCGGCATCGGCGTCCGGCGGACGATGGCCGAGGGGCCCGTCTACGGTGGCCACGCCCGGATCGCGTCGGCCCGCCCGGTCTTCAACGAGGAGTTCCCCGGCAGCTTCGACCGCCGGCGCTACGAGATCTGGGGCGCGGGGGTGATGGGCGGCTACTACTGGGATCACGCGGGGTTCGAGCTCGGCGTCAGCGGCATGAAGTCGTCGCTGAGCGAGGGGGTGCTGCCCATCGGATCGCTGCGCCTGCTCTTCGGGGCGCCGGGCGTGGCCTGGTTTGACCTGGAGCTCGGCAGCCAGGATCCCGTCTACTTCACCAACATCGCGTCCATCGGCGCCGGCATGGAGGGGGACGGCTTCCGCTTCCGCGGCGGCCTGACGGCCTACGGCGTGCCCATCGACGACTCCAGCCCCGACGGCGGCCTCGTCCTCGGGAGCGCCGACGACATCTTCGACTCGGGCGCCTTCCTGGACGGGCACATCTGGAACGGCCGCTACGGCATCGTCGGCGGCGTGGTGGTCGGCAGCAACGTGATGGGGCGCCTGGGCTTCTCGGTGGCGCTCGAGTAGCGCCCGTCAGACGAGGCGGTTGAAGATGCGCCGCAGGGCGCCCACCCGCTGACCCTCCAGATCCGTCTCCAGATCCAGCAGCTCGCGCACCGCCTGCATCACCACCTCGGCCCGCTTCTCGTCCTTGGCGACGTCCTTGCGCGGGCCCTCCATCTGGTCCACCTGCCGACCCGAGGCCGCGCGCAGCGCGCCGGCCGGGACGTCGCTCGCCGCCGCGGCCGCCGGGGCGGTGGGATCGAGGGGCAGGTCCTGGGCGAAGGTGAAGGGGGCGGCGCCCGGGCGCACCCAGTCGAGGAAGGCGGCCTCGGTGGCCAGCGCCTCGGCCTCCTTGACCCGCACGTCCACGTCGGCGGCCTGCCGGGTGTGGGCGAGCTCGTGGGCCATGAGGGCCTCACCCCGGGGGGTGTCGGGCCGGAAGTGCAGGGGATCAAAGAAGATCATCTGGCCGTGGGTGACGGCCTCGGCCTCCAGGCTGCGGGCCAGCGCCCCGGCCATCGGGCCCGCGAAGATGAGCACGTCCTTGAAGTCTTCGCCGAAGAACCGGGCCAGCCGGGCCTGCTGGGCGGTGTCGAGCGTCTTCTGCTCGGCGGCCAGCTCGGTCGCGATGGCGTCGGTGTCGCCCGTGGCCAGGCGAGCCAGCAGCGTGCGGTCGGGGGCGGCCCCGCCGGTGGTGCGCACGCCCAGCCGCAGGGTGCCCACCTCCGCCGCCCCCTCGCGGACGAGGGCGTCCGCCATGCGATCGGCGAGCAGATCGGCCTGCACCCGCGGATCGCCCTGGCGGTCGACGGTGAGGGGGACGCGCAGCTCGCCGGCGCTGCCGCGGATGCGCTCGCGGACGGTGGCGTCGGCCAGGCGGCGCTCCAGCACGCCCGGCAGGCGGCTGAGGGCGGCGTCCACGATGCGGGCGGCCTCGGGCTGGCCCGGCAGGCCGTCCACCTGGACGCGCTCGATGCGCAGCGGCCCGGCCGGGATGGCCATGGCCTCGCCGCGGTCCTTGCGGGCGGCCCGGCGCGGGAGGTCCTGCGCCAGCTCGGGATCCTGGAGGGCCTGGGCCAGCAGCGCGGCGGCGGACTGCCCCGTCTCGCGGGCGACCAGGGCCGCCAGCCGCGCCAGCTCGGGGACGCCGCCAGCGCCCGCCGGCGCCACGCGGGCGGGGCCGGTGCCCGGGGGCAGCAGCGGGCCGCGCGCCGCGAGGGCCGGCGCGCCGAGGAGGCCCGCCGGGATCCAGCCCGGGCGGCCGCTGCCCGGGACGGCGACCTGCACATGGGTGGCGGTGCGCTGCAGGGCGAGCGTGCGCTCGTCGGCCCGCAAGTAGCCGACAATCTTCGCCTTTTCCCCGCGGCTGCTGAAGATGGGGACCTCGGGCAGATCGGCCCGCGGGGCGACGTCGCCATCCTGGGGGCGCGGCGTGCGAGTGGGGCGGTCGGCCAGGGCGCGGCGCAGGCTCACGGTGTCGACGGCGCCGGCGGCGGCGGGGCGGCCCCCGGTGAGGGCGACCTCCTCGGCCATCAGGCGCCGGGCCTGCTCCGTGAGCCGACGGGCGGTGGCGCTGGCGGCGTCCTGGGCCAGGGCGGCCTCGGTGGCCTGCTGGAGGCGCTGGCGGACGTCGGCCAGGCGCGGGTGGTCCACGGCGCCGGGCTCGGCCCGCAGCTCATGGGCCAGGGTCGCCTCGAGGGCGGCGTCGTAGGCGCTGGCGCGGGGCGGGGCGGCCACCACGGCCCGGGCCGGCGTCGGCTCCGCCGGGCGTCCGCCGCGCAGGGCGTCGAGGGTGGCCGGATCGGCCAGATCGCGCTGGCCGAGGGCCTTGTCCAGCCCGCGGTGGTGACGGCGCTCCCGGCTCAGGCGCCCGGAGAGCTCGGCGCGCAGCCGGGCCACCTGGGCCGCCAGCGGCACCTCGGGGGGCAAGCCCACGGCGGCCGCGTCGAGGCGCTGCAGGGCCTCGACGAGGTCGGCGCCGCGCTCCAGGGCGTGCTGGTCATCGGGGCGGCTGGCCTCGGCGGGGCCCTCCAGGCCGGCCAGGGCGCCGCCGCCGATCATGCGGCGGGTGCGCTCCGTCACGCGGCTGATCATGGCCTCGGCGGGCGTCGCCACCGAGAGATCCCAGGGCGAGACGCCCATGCCGGCCAGGTTGGGCTGGCCCAGCAGGTAGCTGCGGCTCAGCAGAGGCTCCAGCGCGACGAGGGCCTCGCCCAGATCCTCGCCGCCGTCGCCGCCGGCCCGGATCCAGTCGGCGCCGGCCACCCGGAGCTCGGGGTAGGTGCCCTCGCCGAACCCCGTCGCGCCCACCTCGAGGCGGGTCGCCAGGTCCAGCGTGCCCATCGGATCGGATCCCTGCTCGCTCATGGGGCCATGCTAGCAGGATGTGGAAAAAAGCTCCCGTCGCATCGCCGGCGCGCGCGGGCCATCTGCGGCGTCGTCAGACGTCCTCGACGAAGCGGCGTCGCCGGCAGCCCGGTGCAGGGAGGAAGACCGCAGACAATGCGGTCCGCGCCTCCCAACCGCCGGCGAGCGAGCTCCGACACCGGGATCAGCGCTGGCGCGCGAAGGGCGCGCGGCCCGGCCACCCGGCGCTGGTGCCGAGGGCGGCCTCGATGCGCAGGAGCTGGTTGTACTTGGCGATGCGCTCGCTGCGGCTGGCCGAGCCCGTCTTGATCTGCCCGGCGTTCACGGCCACGGCCAGGTCGGCGATGGTCGTGTCCTCCGTCTCGCCGCTGCGGTGGCTGATGACCGTGGTGTAGCCGGCGCGGTGGGCGAGGGCGATGCAGTCCAGCGTCTCCGTCAGGGTGCCGATCTGGTTGACCTTGATGAGGATGCTGTTGCCGATGCCGCCCTCGATGCCGCGGCGCAGGCGGTCGGTGTTGGTGACGAAGAGGTCGTCGCCCACGAGCTGGACGCGCTGGCCCAGCGCCTCGGTGAGGGCCTTCCAGCCGCTCCAGTCGTCCTCGGCGAGGCCGTCCTCGATGCTGACGATGGGGAAGTCGCGGCAGAGATCCCCATAGAATCCGGCCATCTCCGCGGCATCGAGCACGCGGCCGCCCTCGCCGGCCAGGACGTACGCGCCGTCGCGGTAGAACTCGCTGGCGGCCACGTCGAGGCCCAGCGCGACGTCGGCGCCGGGGGTGAAGCCGGCCTTCGTGATGGCCTCCATGATGGCCTCGAGGGCGGCGCGGTTGCTCGGCAGGTCGGGGGCGAAGCCGCCCTCGTCGCCCACCGCGGTGTTGAGGCCGCGGCCCTTGAGCACCTTCTTCAGGTGGTGGAAGACCTCCACCCCCATGCGCAGGCCCTCGCTGAACGAGCCCGCCCCCACCGGCAGGATCATGAACTCCTGGAAGTCCACGTTGTTGTCGGCGTGGGCGCCGCCGTTGATGATGTTCATCATCGGCACGGGCAGGACGTGGGCGGCCGCCCCGCCGAGGTACTTCCAGAGCGGCAGGCCGTAGTGGCTCGCGGCGGCGCGGGCCGTGGCGATGCTGGCCCCGAGGAGCGCGTTGGCCCCCAGGCCGCCCTTGTTGGCGGTGCCGTCCAGGGCGATGAGGGTGGCGTCCACGCCGCGCTGGTCGTCGGCGCGCTGCCCGACGAGGGCGCTGGCGATGGCCCCCTCGACGTGGGCGACGGCGGTGCGCACGCCCTTGCCCAGGTAGCGGCTGGCGTCGCCATCGCGCAGCTCCAGGGCCTCGTGCTCGCCGGTGGAGGCCCCGGAGGGCACGGCGAAGCGGCCGAGGGCGCCGCCGCGCAGGCGGACGTCCACCTCCACGGTGGGGTTGCCGCGGCTGTCGAGGATCTCGCGGGCGTGCAGGGACTCGATGATCGGCATCATCACTCCTTGGGGCTCAGGGCGAGGCCCAGGGCCTCCTTGACCAGCTCGTTCTGCTCGACGCCCTGGCGGCCCAGGAGGGCGGCGCGCACGTCGTCGCGGCCCGCGTGGGGGGCGAGCGCCTTGACCACCGCCTCGCGGAGCTGGTCGTCGGGATCGGCGAGGACCTGCAGCAGGGCGGGGGCCTGATCCCCCTCGGCGCCGGCGGCGGCGGCCACGAAGCCGGCGGCCAGCGCGCGGGCGGCGGCCCGGCGGATGGCCGCCTCGCCCCCACCGGCCAGAAGCAGCGCGGCGATCGCGGGGCCGGCGCCCTCCGTCTTGCGGATGGCCAGGCCGGCCAGGGCGCGGGCGCGCTCGGGCGGGCCGGCGTTGGCGTCCTGGGCGATCTGCACCAGCGCGGCGTCCGAGCCCGGGGGCAGCGCGCGCCACTGGGCGTCGGCGGGCACCTCCGTCATGGACAGGAGCTGCGGCAGCGTCAGCGGCAGGGCCGGTCCGGGGCCGCGGCCCGGCAGCAGCTTCGACAGGCCGGGGCCCGGCTTCGGCTGGGTGCTCGTGCCCGAGAGGGTGGAGGGATCGATGACCTCGCAGGACCCCGCGGGGGGGGCGTCGGGCACCGTGGGGGGCGCCCCCCCACAAGCGGCGAGGGCGGCGGTCAGGGCCAGGGCGTGCATCTTCATGGGCCGGGAGCATAGTCCAACGCCCGGGCCGGGTCCCAGGGAAAGCCGCCGCCGGATCTACTGGGCGCAGAAGTCGTCGCAGCCGTCGCCATCCGTGTCCTTGCCGTAGAAGCCGGGCGGGCAGGAGATGGCCTGGCAGACGCCGCCGGGGACGCAGGTGTCGGCGCAGCCATCCCCGTCGGTGTCGACGCCGATCTGGCCGACGGGGCAGAGGGTGGCCTTGCAGACGCCGCCGGGGACGCAGGCGTCGGGGCAGCCATCGCCGTCGGTGTCCTGGCCCGTCCAGCCCAGCGGGCAGGCGATGGAGGGGCACTGGCCGGCCGACACGCAGGTGTCCGCGCAGCCATCCGCGTCCTTGTCGACGCCCACCTGGCCCAGCGGGCAGGCGACGGCCTGGCAGGGGCCGCCGGGCTGGCACTGGTCGTCGCACCCGTCGCCGTCGGTGTCGGTGCCCGTGAAGCCGAGGGGGCAGGCGATGGCCTGGCAGGCGCCGCTGGGCACGCAGGTGTCGGGGCAGGCGTCCCCGTTCGTGTCGACCCCGACCTGGCCCAGCGGGCAGGCGACGGCCTGGCAGACGGGGCCAGGCACGCAGGTGTCGGGGCAGGCGTCGCCGTCGGTGTCCACGCCGACGCCGCCCGGCGGGCAGGCGATGGCCTGGCACGCCCCGCCCGGCGCGCAGGCGTCCGCGCAGCCATCGCCGTCGGTGTCGACGGCGACCTGGCCCGCCGGGCACGCCGGCATGGGGCAGTTGATGAAGGTGCACTGATCGTCGCAGCCGTCGCCGTCGGTGTCGGCGCCCGTCTGGCCGGCGGGGCAGGCGATGGCCTGGCAGGGCCCGCCCGGCACGCACGTTTCGGGGCAGCCATCCCCGTCGGCGTCCTGGCCCACCTGGCCGGCGGGGCAGGCGATGGCCTGGCAGATCCCCCCCGGCACGCAGGCGTCGTCGCAGCCGTCGGCGTCGGTGTCCTGCCCCGTCATGCCCTGGGGGCAGGCGATGGCCTGGCAGGCGCCCGTCCCCACGCAGGTGTCGGGGCAGGCGTCGCCGTCGGTGTCCTGGCCCACCTGCCCGACGGGGCAGGCGATGGCCTGGCACTGCCCGCTCGGGACGCAGGTGTCGGGACAGAGGTCTTCGTCGGTGTCGACGCCCGTCCAGCCGAGGGGGCAGGCGATGGCCTGGCAGGGGCCCTCGTCGTCCTGGGCGAGGGCGGGCGAGGCGATGAGGGTCAGGGCGGCCAGCAGCATGGTCTTCATGGGATCCTCCGGAGGGGGTGATCCCGTCACTTCCACGGGCCGTGCCAGGGCGGCGGCGAGCCAGAAGGCTGATGGGGCGGGCGGTGGGGCGACCCACGGGGCCACGGCGACGGTCGGCCGACCGTCGACCGACCGTCGGCCGGGGCGGCGGTCCACGCCCGAGGACCCGGGCCACGCCGTCGTGAGCCAGCGCGACCCGAACGCGAGCAACGGTGGTAACACTCTGAAACAACAGGTTTTTTGTCTGAAAAGGGGTTGCCCGTTCGGCGCCTGGCGTGCCGGTTTTTCTCACGCCCGGGTGCCGGTCTTCGTATGCTCCGGGCAACGAATTCCACTTCGGTTGGAACAGGCGCGGCGCCGAGGCGTGGGGGAGGCTTGGATTCGACCCCGGACGCCGCCCGGGGCGGCGCGGATGGCAGCGCGGTGGACGCGGGGCGGCCCGACGCCCAGCGGCCCGACGCTCAGGCGCCCGACGCCCAGGCGCCCGACGCCCAGGCGCCCGACGCCGCTGGTCGCTGCGCCGAGGGATCGGAGATGCCTTGCCAGGTCGGGGCCTGCGGCGGCACCACGCGGTGCGTGGACGGCGAGTGGACGGCCTGCGCTGGTCCGGAAGAGACGTGCAACGGCGCCGATGACGACTGCGACGGCCAGACCGACGAAGGGTTCGCCGGGCTCGGGGAGGCCTGCACGGCGGGCGTCGGCGCCTGCGAGCGGGCCGGGGTCCAGGTCTGCGCCGACGACGGGGCCGGGGTGCGCTGCGACGCGGAGCCCACGGCGCCCGGCGTCGAGACCTGCGACGGCAGCGACGACGACTGCGATGGCACCGTCGACGAGGCCATCCTGGACTGCGTGTGCGAGGCGGGCGCCTGCCTGCCGCCGGCCTGCGACGACGGCATCCGCAACGGCGAGGAGACGGACCGGGACTGCGGCGGCGGCTGCGATCCCTGCGCGGAGGCGCAGGGCTGCGCCGCGGGCGCCGACTGCGCCAGCGGCGTCTGCACCGACGGCGCGTGCGCCCGGCCAGCCTGCGGCGATGGCGTGCAGAACGGCGGCGAGACCGGGGTGGACTGCGGGGGCGGGTGCGACCCGTGCGCCGTCGGCCTCGGCTGCGCCGGGGCGGCGGACTGCGCCAGCGGCGTGTGCCGCGCTCAGGTCTGCGTCGCGGCGGCCTGCGACGACCGCGTCCGCAACGGCGACGAGACGGACGTGGACTGCGGCGGCGCGTGCGGCCGGTGCCCCGATGGCCAGCGGTGCGGGGTGGCCGCCGACTGCGGGAGCGGCGTCTGCGCCGACGGCCTCTGCCAGGCCCCGACCTGCCGGGACGGCGTGGCCAACGGCGTCGAGTCCGACCGCGACTGCGGCGGCCCCTGCGATCCGTGCGCCGATGGCCTGGGCTGCGGGGCCGGTCGCGACTGCGGGAGCGGCGTCTGCCAGGACGGCGTCTGCCAGGAGGCGGCGTGCGGGGACCGCGTCCAGAACGGCGACGAGACGGACGTCGACTGCGGCGGCGCCTGCGGGCCCTGCGCCGACGGGCGCGGCTGTGCCGCCCCCGGCGACTGCAACAGCTTGATCTGCAACGGTAATGTCTGTCAGGTGCCGTCGTGCCAGGATGGCGTCGAGAACGGCGCCGAGACGGGCGTCGACTGCGGCGGGCTCTGCGATCCCTGCGCGGACGGCGGTGGCTGCAGCGTCGCTGGCGACTGCGCGAGCGGGGTCTGCGACGGCGGCGTCTGCCAGGCGCCGACCTGCCAGGACGGGCGGCGCAACGGCGATGAGCTGGACGTGGACTGCGGCGGCCCCTGCGCGGCCTGCGGCGATGGCCAGGCGTGCGAGGTGGCGGCGGGCTGCGTCAGCGGCGTCTGCACCGGCGGCCGCTGCCAGGCGCCCACCTGCCGCGACGGGGTGCAGAACGGCGGCGAGAGCGATCGCGACTGCGGCGGGGGCTGCGACGCCTGCGACGCGGGCCAGGGCTGCGTCGCCAGCGTCGACTGCCAGAGCGGGGTCTGCGCCGGCGACGTCTGCCAGGCGCCGGCCTGCGACGACGGCGTCCAGAACGGCGACGAGCTGGCGGTGGACTGCGGGGGGGGCTGCGGACCGTGCGCGCCGGGCCTGCCCTGCGCGGAGAACGCGGGCTGCGATAGCCGGGTCTGCGCGGGCGGGGTGTGCCAGGCGCCGACCTGCGTGGACCAGGTGCAGAACGCGGCCGAGGGCGACATCGACTGCGGCGGCGCGTGCGACGCCTGCGCCGACGGCCGACGGTGTGGCATCGCGGCGGACTGCGCGAGCGGCGTCTGTGCCGGTGGCGTCTGCCAGGCGCCGGCCTGCGACGACGGGGTGCGCAACGCCGCGGAGAGCGACGTCGACTGCGGCGGCCCGTGCCCGGCCTGCCCCGATGGCCGCGTCTGCGGCGGGGCCGGGGACTGCCAGAGCGGCGTCTGCGCGGGCGACCAGTGCCAGGCGCCGACCTGCGTCGACGGGGTGCGCAACGGCGCCGAGACCGACACGGACTGCGGCGGGCCCGAGTGCGGGGCCTGCGAAGACGGCGCGGCGTGCCGCGTGGCGGGCGACTGCCAGGGTGGCCTCTGCGACGACGCAGGGCGCTGCCTGACCATGCGGCTCGACCGCGTCACCCCCGACCAGGGGCCCACCGAGGGCGGCACCCGCGTGAGGCTGGAGGGCGTGGGCTTCCTGGCGGGCCTGAGCGCGCGGTTCGGCGACGTGCCGGGCGCAGACCTCGTCGTGGTCTCGGGCCAGGTCGCCACGGTGGTGGCGCCGGCCGGGGCGTTCGGCGCGGTGGACGTCGCGCTCACCCAGGTGGACGGCGCCGTGTCGACCCTCGCGGCGGCCTTCCACTACTTCTGGACGACGTTCTCCTTCCAGGCGCCCTCCGTCCACGGGCTGTCGGGGACGGCGGAGGGGCTCGCGCTGGCCGACCTGAACGGAGACGGCGTCCTCGACGCGGCGACCGCGAACTTCAGCAGCAACCAGGTCGACGTCCTCCTGGGCAACGGGAACGGCACGTTCGCGGCGCGCACGTCGTTCCCCGTGCCCAACAACCCGGCCCGGATCGTCGCCGCGGACTTCAACGGCGACGGCGTGCTCGATCTGGCGGCGACCCGCTACAACGCCGGCAACGTCGCCGTGCTGATCGGCGTGGGCGACGGGACGTTCGCCGGGCAGGTCAGCTACCCGATGGAGGGGGGCGGCACCCAGCTCGTCGGCCTGAAGGCCGTCGACATGGACGGCGACGGCACCCTCGACCTGGTCGGGGCCCACCGGTCCGGCGGCAACCGCGTCGCCATCTGGATCGGCCGGGGCGACGGGACGTTCGCCGATGGCGTGGCCTACGGGACGATCACGGGCGCCTACGAGCTGGCGGTGGCCGACTTCGACGCCGACGGCGATATGGACGTGGCCGTCGCCTCCCTCTCCGGCACCGTCATGCGGGTGATGTGGAACAACGGGGACGGGACGCTGGCGGCGGGCGGCACCGACCTCGAGACCGGCGGCGCGATGGTCGCCGTGGTCGCCCGCGACTTCGACGGCGACGGCGACGCCGACCTCGCCGCTACCCGCAACGGCGGCAACTACGTGGCCGTGGTGCTCAACAACGGCGACGGCACCTTCGCGGGCCAGCAGCAGTCCGTCATCGGGGCGACCCTCCGTGGCCTCACGGCGGCCGACATCAACGGCGACGGCATTCAGGACCTGCTGGTCTCCGGCTCGAGCGGCCTGTACCCCACCTTCGGCAACGGCGATGGCACCTTCGTGCCGCTGGCGGTGAGCGCCGGCTTCTCGCGCTCCTACGCGGTGGAGGCGGTCGACCTGAACGGGGACGGCCACCCCGAGGGCCTCACGGTGGGCAACAGCCTGCAGGTGGGCATCGGCGTGGGGCAGTAGCGCGAGGCGGCGGCCTCGCGGGGCGCTACCAGACGGGCTGGTCGCCGCCGGGCCAGGGGCGGCCCTCGTTGCCGGGGATGGCCTGGCCGCCGGGATCGGTGGCCAGGCCGCCCTGATCGCCGTAGGCCCGCTCGCCGTTCACCGACTTGCCGTCCTGGCGCATGGGCCGGCGCTTCCCGCCGCGGTCGATCTGGATGACCTCGTGGGGCCCCGGGCGCAGATCCACGAGGGCGCCCTTGCGCTTCTCGTTGAGGAGCTGCTCCTCGTTGCCGATGGGATCGGCCACGGTCTTGGCCTTCAGCGTCCACACCAGCAGCGACGTCGGCTGGCGCGTCGGCCACGTCTCGGCCAGCAGGTCGGGCATGCCGTAGTAGGTCTTGCCGATGTCGTTCTGGTTCACCGGGCCGGCCATCAGGCAGATGCCCGCCAGCAGGTCGCAGCCCTCGGGGATCTCGGTGACGCCCATCAGCTCGGCGTACAGGCCGGAGCGCGAGGCCACGGCGCCCATCGCCCGCACCGAGCCCAGCCAGTCCAGGCCGGCCGCCTCGATCTCCGGGCGCGACAGGCCGCCGATGTAGATGCGCTGGCCCACCAGGGCGAAGGCCTTGCGGCCGCGCTCGGCGTTCTTGCTGAAGGCCCGCCCGACGGGCAGGTCGGCCCAGAGAGGCATCTCGCGGATGACGCGGTCGGTGATGGCGTTGTTGGCCCCGCGGATGGCCCGCAGCCGCGCCTTGCCCCCGGGGGTCAGGACGTCGATGCGGTCCACCATCAGGAGATCCTTGGACTTTTCCCGATCGATGGGGGTCCAGTGGGCGAAGGCGTTGTAGGCCGCCCGCCCGGCCATCTCGGTGAGGGCCGGGGGCACGTCCATGTCCTGGCGGGCCTGGTAGGGCGTCGGGGCCGTCTCCTCCTGGTTCACGCCGGGCTGGATGCGCTCGCTGCGGAAGGCCAGCAGGTTGGCGCCGAGCTTGCGGGCCGTCTCGGGGCGCAGCGGGATGCGCTCGTCGGGCAGGGCCTGGCCCACCTGGACGGCGAGGGCCAGGGCCCAGCCGGCGGCGCGCTGCGCCGGGGTGAGGCCGCAGAGCTTCTCCAGGGCGCGGATGGTGGCGCGGTTCTCGCGCGCCCGGTCACCGCAGAAGGGGGCCATGAAGCCGAGGGCCCGGCGCTCGCCCACCGAGGCCACCACGGCGGCCCGCTCCATGGCGTCGGCCAGGATGCCGACGTGCAGGTGGGGCAGGTAGCCGATGGTGGGGATGTCGTCGATGAAGCGGGCCCGCTTCTGCCACAGGCGGCGCGTCACGGTGAGGGGCGAGAGGCCCGGGCGGTGACCCACCAGCGTCAGCAGCATGGTGAAGGGGTTGCGGTAGGGCTTGCCCAGCACGAGGTGGGTGTAGGCCGCGCCGGGCAGCGGCACCCCCTCCCGCCCGGCCAGGCGGCTGAGGAGCGCCTGGATCTCGGCGGAGCGCTCCGGCCCGAACGTCACCTGGCGGAAGCCCCGGAAGTTGGTGGACTGGCGGGCCGAGAGGACCCCCAGGCTGCACTCCTCGAAGAGGGCCTGCTCGGCCACCGGCCCGACGGGGCCGAAGCCGGTCGGGCGAGCCAGCGCGAACAGCGGCATCGCCTCGGCGGCCTCGGCGCGGGTCATGGAGAGGCGCCGGCGGTAGCCCACCGGGGAGCTGGACTCCAGGCGCGTCGGCAGGCTGTAGCGCGTCTTGCGCTCGCCCTCGGCCGGGAAGCGGGCCCCCCGGCTGACGCGCTGGGCCGGCGGGGGGGGCTCGATGGGGACGACTTCCAGGGGCTTCATCGCATCCTCGGCGGGTCAGCGGTGGGCCAGCTCCGCCGCGGGGTGGACCCAGAAGGTCCCGCCGTCGCTGCGGCCGCTGATCTCGGGCCGGTACATGGCCTCCGCCCGGGCCGGCGGCAGGGCGAAGGTGCCGGCGGTGGTGGCGCGGGCCGTGTAGCTGTACGTGTAGACGCCCGGGGCCAGGTGGTCGGCGAAGAGGATGACGCGGTCGTCGCGCATCTCGACGCTGTTGAAGGGGGACGTCCAGGGGTCGACGTGGCCATCCAGGCCGCCGCCCTCGGCGGCCGGGGCCAGGTGGCGCGCGCTGGTGCGCAGGGCCGGATCGACGGCCTCCAGGCCCGCGGGCAGGGGATCCTCGATGGCCAGGTAGAAGCGCTCCTGGTGGGTGGCCACCCGCAGGTGCACCCGGACCATCGCGCCCTCGGTCACGGCGCGGACGCGCTCCTCCCCCTCGGCCGCGGTGTACCAGCGCTGGACGACGAGCCCGTCGTCGGCGGGCTCGGTGGGCATGACGGCCGGGGCGAAGCGCAGGCGGGCGCCGTAGTACAGCCGGCCGACGCCCTGGGCCGAGAAGCGCAGGGGGCTCTCGCCGGCGGGCAGGTCGGCGGCGGGCACCGTGGCCACCAGGGCGGGCTGGCCGGCGCTGGTGAAGTGGTGGCTGGCGAGGCCGCGGCCCGCGAGATCCACCTTCACCTGCAGGTCGGGGGCGGCGGGCTCCACCAGGCGCGCGTAGTCGGCCAGCGAGAGCAGGGCCCACGCGGCGTCCTGGGTGCTGCGGTAGCCGCCGCCGGCCTTGCGGGCGTCGAGCAGGTAGCGCACCACCGGCGAGACGTAGACGTGGTCGGGCTTGACGGCCATGAGGGCCTGCAGCGCCATGGCGGTGGTGCGCAGATCGCTGCTGAACAGCGGGGCGTGGGTGGCGGCGTCGGCGTCGGCGAAGTGCACGGTGGCCGGGGTGACCTGGGCCGCGGCGAGCAGCTCGTCGAGGACGGTCTCGGCGCGGCCGTCCTCGCCGGCGGCGACGAGGGCCGACGTCAGCAGGGCCTTGCCGAAGAGGGCGAGGCCGTCGCGGCGGGCGAAGACGTCGCGGGCGTGGGCCCGCTCCGGGGCGCCCAGGCGGGCCAGGACGTAGAGGCCGAAGGCGCGCTCCTCCAGGGCCAGGCCCGTCGGGGCGTCCAGGCTTTTCTTCAAGAACTCCGTGGCCTTGGCGATCTGGACCGGGGCCGTCGAGTAGCCCGCGGCGCCCGCCGCGTGCACCGCGAGGGTGGCCCAGGCCGTGCCCCAGAAGTGGCTGCGATCGCTGTCGGGCCAGTAGCCGAAGCCGCCGTCGGGGCGCTGCATGGCCGCGATGGCCCGCACCGCGGCGCCCACCACCTCGTCGGGCGCCCGGCCGGCGAGCCAGGGCACCGCCTGCTGCTGGAGGAGCTGCTGCAGGGCGACGAAGGGCACGAGCCGGCTCGACTGCTGCTCCAGGCACCCGTAGGGGTACTCCACCAGGTACTCGGCGGCGTCGCCGAGGCCGGTGAGGGCGCTGCCGGCCAGGCTCACGGTCAGCTCGCCCTGGTCCTTGCGGATGCCGCCCGGCGGCGCGAGGGCCTCCAGGCTCTCGCCGTCGGTGATGCCGTAGGTGGCCACCGTCTCCAGGCGCGTCGGCGCCCGGACGGGCAGGGGCGTCTCGATGATGTCGGTGTGGCCGCCGCCCGTGACCTTGAACCGCAGCACGGCCGTGCCGGGGTCGCGGGCCGCGAGGGCGAAGCGCACCTCGACGCCCTGGCCGGGCGGGATGGTGAGGGTGCGCGTCAGGGCCTCGAGGCCCTGGACGGGGCCCTCCAGCTCGGCGCTCACCTGGATGTCGACGGGGCCCGTGGCCTCCCGGGCGTGCACGACGACGCCGGCGGCGAACTTGTCGCCGGTGCGCACCGCCCGCGGGAGGGCCGGCCGCGCCAGGAGCGGCTTGGTGACGAGCACCTTGCCGTCGCCATGGCCGGCGCGGTCGTCGGCGTCCATGGCCACGGCCATGAGCTTGAAGGTGGTGAGGTAGTCGGGCAGGCGCCCGGTGACGGCCGTGCGGCCGTCGGGGCCGGTGACGGCGGTGCCGAAGAAGAGGGGGGTGGTCACGAAGCGGCTGCGCACCTGGGCGGACTCGTCGCCGAAGCCGCCGCCGCCGCCCTGCTCCTGGCCCTTCTCGCCGTACGCGAGCTGCGGGACGAGGCCGATGAGCGGGTTGGCCTGGCGCACCGACAGGCCGCGGGGGCGGTACAGGGCCGCCAGCGGATCGGGGGTGCGGTAGCCCGTCAGCGACAAGACCCCCTGGTCGACGGCCCAGATGGCCACCTCGCTCTCGACGCCCTGGCCCGCGTGGTCCTTGACCTCGACGGCGATGGTCAGCTCGTCCCCGGGGCGCTTCTCCTCGGCGTCGGGGCTGACCCGAACGCTCAGGCGCTTGATGGAGGGGACGACGCGAACTTCCTGATATCCAAGGCGAAACGCCGGGCGGCCCGGGTCGCCGGGGGTGCCGGGCGGGGCCACGCGGCCGCGGGCGAGCACGACGCCGACGAAGGCGTTGGGGATCATCTCGGCCGTGACGGGGATGCGGATGGGCGTCGCGGTGCCCTGCAGGTGCAGGCGCTGCTGCCAGAGCACGCCCTCGCGCTCCACGGTGACCCAGGCGTCGGCCTCGGGGAAGGGGCTCTGGACGAGGACCTCCACCGTGTCGCCCACGTCGTAGGTGCCCTTGTCGGTCACGACCTCGACCTTGTTGTCGTCGTCCTGCAGCCAGGCGGCGTAGCCCTCGCCGACGACCCAGAGGGTGTCGCTGGTCACCGTCTTGCGGCCCAGGGCGTCGACGGCCTCGGCGACGATCTCGTGGTAGCCCGCCTTCTCGGCGGTGAGGACGCACTGGCCGGGGCGATCGGCGTGGACGGGCAGGGTGCAGCCGGCGCCGACGTCCTCGGGCTGCTGCTCGCTGATGGTCTCGTAGCCGCCCCAGGCGTTGCGCTTCTTGACGGTGTGCCAGACGTGGCGGACGAGGCGGACGCGCACGTCCTTGACGGCGACGGGGCGCTGGTCGGCCGCCGTCCGCGCGAGGACCGAGGCCTGGAACGCCTGGCCGGCGGTGGCGAAGCCGGGCGGGCCCTTCACGCCCAGGTAGAAGGCGGCGGGGTGCACGGTCAGCTCGGCGGCGCCGCTCACCTGCTGGCGATCCACGTCGGTGACGCTGGCCTCCAGGGTGTAGCGGCGGGGGCGGTCGGGGTCGGTCTCGGCGGGGCCGCCCTCGAAGGCGAACCGGCCCTGGGCGTCGAGCGTCCACGTCCCGCTCGCCAGGAGCTGGCGGCCGGGCTCCTCGTCCGACCAGGAGCGACGGCGGCCGAAGACGTAGCCGTTGGCCTCGGCGGGCTCGAAGTCGCCGGGGCGGGCCGAGAGCGACCACGCCACCTCGGCCCCGGGCATGGCGGCGCCGAACAGGTAGCGCCCCTCGACGGTGGCCTGGAACTTCTGGCCCGCGTAGAAGGCGCCCGGCGCCGGCGTGACGTCCACCAGGAAGGCCGGGGCGCGGTACTCGGCCACCTGGGCCGTCGCCGACCACGAGAGCTTGGAGGGGGCATCGCTGATGACGAACCCGTAGGTGCCGACGACGTGGGGCGGCAGCTTCACCTCGGCCGCGAAGCCCCCGAAGCGGCTGAGGGCGTGGGTGGTGGTCGCGATGGTCGCGCCCTTGGGATCCTTGACCTCCAGCGTGACGGAGCGACCCGCGGGGGTGCGCAGCTTGCCCAGCACGCGCTCGCGCAGGGCGCCCTTGAGGTACACCGTCTCGCCGGGCCGGTAGATGCCGCGGTCGGTGAAGACCAGGCCCTCGGCCTGGGGCGCGCTGTTCTCCCAGGCGGAGTCCAGGCCGAAGCGGTAGGGGGACAGGGACCAGTCCGACTCCAGGGCGGCCATCACGACGTCGTCGCCGAGGCGGACGCGGGCCACCACCGGGGGCGGATCCCAGAGGCGGTTGCCCCACGGATCGACCTTGGGCAGGTCGAGGGCGTCGACGCCGGGCAGGCGGGCGACCCCCTCGGCGTCGGCCTCGGCCTGGGCGAGGACGCGGCCCGTCTTGTCGAGCAGCTCGACGCGAGCGGCGGCCGCGGGCTGGCCGTCGGAGAGCTTCCAGACCCAGAGCGTCACGTCGTTGGGCGAGATCTTGCCGTGCAGGCCGAGGTCGGTGACCTGGGCCAGGGCCGACGTCTTCTCGACGTACTTCTCGAGCTGGCGGCGCGTGCGCACCAGCGCGATGCGGCCGTCTCCGGGCCCCGCGAGCAGGGCGTTGAGGTCGAGGGGGGTGCGCGTGACCTGGTTGGGGCGGCCCTCCAGGCGGCGGTAACCCCATGAAATCCCAGGGGGTTCTTCGTTGCGCCAGGGCTCGAGCAGCCAGGGCAGGGCCTCGTCGGGCGTCAGGCGCGTCCAGCCGATCTCGATGCCGTCGATGTTGACGTGGCTCATGGGGAGCGCGAGCCGGTGGCCGCGCTCCAGGATGACGCGCCCGTCCGTCATGTCGAAGCGGGCGTCCATGTCGCCGGTGATGAAGCTGCCGTCGTAGGGGCTGACCTGGGCCTGGCCGAACTCGTCCTTCACCCCGCTGACGAGCACGCGGTAGGTGGAGGCGGGGCGGAAGCTGCCGGACAGGCGCCACTCGTTGCGGGTGACGGTGAGGTCCTCGGGCCACTCCAGCTCGACCGGCGGCTCCAGGCGCAGGCCGCGCTTGAGCTCGGCGGCCGAGACCGGGTTGGAGAAGGCCACCTGGATGGGGCCGAGGGCGCAGGGCTTCAGCCAGCGCGGGCAGTTGGTGGCCTTGATGCGCAGGGGGCCGTAGGTGCGAAACGGCCAGCGGTACTCCTTCTCCGTGGGCAGGGCGCCCTCGACGCTGCGCAGGCCCGGGGAGAAGACGAGGGTGTAGTCGGTGTCGGCGGCGAGGGGGCGCTCCGGCGTGAAGGTCACCTCGACGCGGCGGTCGGCGGCGCTCTCGGTGGGCGTGGGCACCGGCTTGTTCTCGGCGGCCAGCCGCTCGGCGACGGTGCGGATGTTGATGACGCTGACCCCCACCTCGCCGTCGGCGCTGCGCAGGCGGATGGCGGTGCGCAGCGAGGCCTCGGTGGGGCGCTGATCGAACGTGACGACGAACGTCTCGGCGGGCCGCACCCAGGGGTGGGCGCGCCAGGCCGAGACGGGGTCGCCGTCGATGGGCTGCAGGCGCGGCGTCTCGAAGGCGAAGCGGTAGTCCTCGGTGAGGCGGGTGCCGTCGAGGGCCTTGAGGCCGGCGAGGACGCGGACCTCGAAGGCGGTCGAGAGGGGCGCGGGCCGGCTGGGCACGAACTCCAGCGTGGCGGTGCCGAGCCACTTCCACTCGCCCGGCAGGGGCGGGCTCAGCTCGGCGATGGTGCCCTCGACGCGGGTGCTGCCGAGGGGGTGCACGGGCTTGTTGAACGTGATGGTCGGGCGGACGACGCCCTCGACGCGGCCGCGGGGCAGGGCGACGGCCACGGCGAGGGGCGTCGCGGCGCTGGCGGCCTGGACCTGCGGGGGGGCCGGGGCCGGCTCGGCCGCGCCGGCGGCGGGGGCCTGATCGTCGATGAGCAGGGCCGCGGCCGCCGGGGACGCGGACGCCACGCTGGCGGCGGCCGCCGGGGGCGCGGACGCCGGGGCGTCGGCGCCCGCCGGGGCGTCGCGGTCGCAGCCGACGGCGAGGGCAGCGAGCAGGGCGAGGGCAAGCCGGATGTCGCGAAGCATGAGCACCTCCGGCGCCATGGTTTCTGACGCCGATCCCCGTGTCAAATCAGGCTGTTCGTCGAGGGGGGCCGGGCGGGGCGTGGGCGGCTAGAACAGCTTGTCCACGACGCCGCGCCCGCGCTTCTTCGCCTCGTCGGCCGCCTTCTTGCGGGCCTCGTCGGCGCGGCGCTTCGCCTCGGCCTTCGCCGCCTCGGCCTTCGCCTCCGCTTCCTGCCGGGCGGCGTCGACGCGGGCCTTCGCCTCGGCCTTGGCGGCGTCGACCTTCTCCTCGACCACGGCCTTCGCCTCGTCGAGGCGCTTCTCCACCTCGGCGCGGGCCTCGTCGAGGCCCTTGAGGCCGGCGGCCCGGGCCAGCTCGGTGGCCAGGGCGCGCACCTCGACGCCGCTGATCTTCGGATCGTCGAGGGTGCCGCCGATCTTGAGGGCGACGGGCAGGGGCTTCTTGACCTTGATGCGGCCGGCCGACACCAGCTCGATGAGCTTCGCGGGCAGCTCGACGGTGCCCGTCAGCGCGAGCGTCTTGTCGAGGCCGATGCCCCCGGTGACGGCCAGGCTGCCCCGCTCGCCCTCGAGCTTCAGGGGCTGCTTGAGGTTCAGCCGGCCGGCGCTCAGCTCGAAGCTGGCCGCCAGGCGCTTGAAGGACTGGCCCTCCTGCAGCTTGCCCGACTGGATGAGGGGCAGGAGCGCGGCGACGCCGCCCAGGATGGCCGTCTCGGTGTTGAGGTTGCGGATGGCGCCGTTGAGCACCTCGAGGCCGAGGGCCCCGCTCAAGGTGGGGGCGAGCTCCTCCCACGTCAGGCCCTTGCCCGCCAGCTCCAGCGTGGTGCTCAGCTTGCCGGTCAGCGACTTCTTCACCCCGGCCTGCTCGGCGAGCAGGCGCGCGGCGTTGATGCCCTGCAGGGCGAACTTCAGGCCGAACGCGGGCTTCGGCTGGGCCAGATCGGCGTGGGTGCCGGCGCCGGTGAAGTGGCCCTCGTAGGCGTCGAAGTCGAGCTTCGTGAACGCCAGCTTGCCGTTCTTCAGGCTGAGCTGGCCGATGAACCGGGTGAAGGGCAGGCCGCCGAAGATGCCCTGGGCCACCTGCAGCGAGCCCTCGCCGTCGATGCGCCGCACGATGTCGGGGATCTGGGGCGGGCCGGCGGCGGGGGGCGGCTCCTCCTCGCCGCCGGCGGGCAGGAGGGCGTCGAGATCGAGCCAGGGGGAGCGCAGGTCGAAGCGCACCCGGGGGGCGTCCAGGTTCTTCACCTCGGCGAAGCCCGTCAGCTTGCTCTTGCCCAGGGCGAAGTCGAGGTCGTCGATGCGGGCCTCCATCGTCGACGGCACGGCGGGGTTGCCGGCCGCCTTCACCTTGAGGCCGAGGGCGGCCTGGGCGATGGGCGTCTCCTTGAGGGCCGGCAGCAGGCCGGCGAGCTCGGCAACCGAGAACCGGGCGATGGCGACGTCCGCGGCCAGGCTCTCGCCCAGCGTCGCGCTGCCCGTGGCCTGCAAGGGCCCGAGATGCAACGAGAAACTCTGGATCTGGGTGCGCTTCGGGGCCTGCTGGATGGCCGCGTGCAGGGCCAGCGGGGTGCCGGCGGGCTTGCGGAAGGCGTCGCCGGCCTGGATGGCCAGGCCCGCGAGGTCGGAGTCGACGTTGACGGCCAGGGCGGCGGCGGGGTTGCCGTCGACCCGCGCGACGATCTCGCCGGTGCCCTGCAGGGTGGCGCCGGGTACGGCCAGGTCGGCGCCGTAGACGCCCACGGTGACGCCGCCCTTGAGCTGGTCGGCGGTGCCGGCGAGCTGCACGTCGATCCGGGCCTGGCCGGCGATCTTCACGTCGGGCGGCACGGCGGCCTGGACGGCGGGGATGAGGCGGACGAGGCCGTTGATGTCGAAGCGGCCGGTGTCGCCCTTGAGGTTCAGGATGGGCTGGGCGAAGCGGCGGACGGTGCCCGTCAGATCGAGGGCCATCGGGCCCAGGCCCAGCGCGAAGCGGTGCAGGCGCAGCTCGTCGGGGGCCACGTCGGCCTTCGTCTTCACGTGCAGCGCGGCGCCGCGGGGCTTGGCCAGGGCGCCGGGCACATGGATGAGGGCCTGGTCGAAGTCGACGGTGGCCTCGAAGGTCTGCGCCTCGGCGGTGCCGCTGGCCAGGACGTCGAAGCCGAACGGCCCGGCCAGCTTCGCCCCCGGCGGCAGCGCGGCCCGCAGCGGCGGGAGCAGGGCGAGCAGGCGGTCGAAGTCCAGCTTCTCGGAGCGCAGCTTCACGCCCTCGAAGCGCGGCGGCCCCGCGCCGATGCCCACGATGCGGCCGTCGGCGGTGACCTGCATGTCGTCGAGGGCGACGGCCAGGCCGGTGAGATCGAGGACGCCCGCCCCCGGGTTGAAGGCCAGGCGCGGCGCGATGGCGAGGGTGAAGGGCTGGCCCAGGGGCTCGCCGAGCTGGAGCTGCTTCACCGTCAGGCTGCCCGAGAGCTTCGTGTCGCCCTGCTGGGCGAGGGGATCCAGCAGATCGAGGTCGGCCGAGAGGCGGGCCGCGCCGATGGCGACGGGGGCCTCGCCGCCCAGGTAGGGCGTCAGGGCGGCCAGATCGATGTCGGTGGCCTTGAGGCGCACCCGGTGCAGCGGCACGACGCCCGGCTCGCCGATGGGCACGGGGCCCAGGCGGAGGGTGAGGTCGAAGTTCGGCTGGTCGGCGATGACGGCGGCCTTCAGGTGGATCTCGAAGGGGCTCACGAGGGCCACATCGTTCAGCTCGATGGACAGATCCTTGATGTAGGTCACGGCCGGGGCGCCGCCGGTGGCGCGGTCCTCCAGGTGGATCTCGGCGTTGACGAGGGCCACGCGGTCGAGGACCAGGTTCTTGAGGGCCTGCTTCTGCTCGGCCGTCATGGGCTCGGGGGCCTGCTCGGGGGGCGGGCCCTCGCCGAGGCGCTGCAGCACGTCCTCGTAGGAGAGGTGGCCGTCGGCCTCGCGGATGAGGTGGACGACGAGGCCGTCCACCTCCAGCTCGTCGAGGCGGGTGTCGCGCCCGGCCGAGGCGATGGCGCGCCAGAGATCGACGCGGAAGCGGGCGGCCTTGAGCGTGAGGAGGGGCGCCTCCTCGGGCGTGCGGCCGGCGATCTGCACGTCGCCCAGCACGGCCCCGAGGGGGAAGAAGGTGGCCTTCACGGGCCCGAAGCGGACCTTGCGGCCGAGGCGGGCCTCCAGCTTGGGGCGCTCCGCCTCGAGCTGGTCGTTGATGACGGCGTCGAAGTCGACCAGCAGCAGGATGGCGACGATGGCCACGATCAGCAGGCCGATGAGGATGCCGACGTACTTGAGGATCTTGCGCAGCATGGAGGCTCCCGGCGGCTGGCCCGTCGTCCGCGAAAATCGTCGTGAGATCAGGTGGTTGGCGCAGGCGACCCGGCCCGCGCGCTCACCGGAGGCGCGACGTGTGCGCATCTTGGCCGCATGCGGGCGCGGGCGAAAGGGGGAAGGCTACCGACGGGCGGCCACGGCGCCGGCCGCCTCGACGAGGGGGCCTTCCAGCCACGGGCGCCAGGCGTCGTCGCCGAGCAGGTGGACCTGGAAGAAGGCCACGCTCGTCCGCCAGCCGAAGGCCCGCGCGGCGGCCGGATCGGCGCCGGCCACGCAGCCGAAGCAGGCGAGGCCGCAGTCGTCGGTGAAGTCGAGGTGGCCCGCCATGGGCAGCACGTAGTCCCAGGCCGGGCCGCCCGTCGAGGCGAAGTAGGTGGCGTGGTTCTCGCCGTCCGGGGCGCAGGCGGGGGCGCCCGGGAAGGCGGGCTGGGCGCCGAGGCCCGCGCCGATGAAAGCGGCGGGGATGACCAGCTCGGCCATGCGCTCGGGGGCGACGCTCGGGTACGCGGCGGGATCGACCACGAAGGGCGGCGCGGCGTCGACGGGATCGAGGCCCACGACGGCCCGGATGCGCTCGTCCTGGATGGCGGCCAGGATGACCTGCTTGCCGCCTCGGGAGTGGCCGATGGCGCCGATGCGGGCGGCGTCGACGCCGGGGAGCGAGGCCTCGGCCCAGTCGAGGATGCTGCTCACGTCGGCGGCGAGCTGGACGTGGGAGAGCGGGTTGAGGAGGCCGTCGCCCATGGTGGGCAGGAGGGCGATGAAGCCGTGGGAGGCGAGGCGGCGGCCGTGGCCGGCGTACTGGTCGCCGGTGAGCTGGAAGCCGTGGAGGAGGATGACGAGGGGCCGGGGGGCGTCGCCGGCGGGGCGGTAGACGCGCGCGGCGAGAGTGCGGCCGGGGCCCACCGGGATCATGACGGCGGCCTCGACCACCGCCTCGGGGCCAGGGGCGTCGGCGTCGGGCGGGCCGGCGCCCGCGTCTGGTGGGGCGGCGTCGGGTGCGGCCGCGTCGAGCGGGGCGGCGTCGGGGACGGAGGCCGCGTCGGGGGGCCGGGGCCGCGTCGGCGGGGGGGGCGCGGCGTCCGCTGGCCGGGCCGCGTCCAGCGGGCGGGGCGGCGTCGGGCAGGCCCGCGTCCGGCTGGGTCTCCGGGTGGCGTCGGGGCGAGGCCGGGCGGCGTCGGCGCCGGCGGCGTCGCGGGTGCCCGCGTCCGGGGCAGCCGGCGCCGGGGCGTCGTCACAGGCGGCCAGGCCGACCACCAGCAGCAGCGACAGGAGGGTGCGCATGCCCGATAGTGACGCGGGGGCAGCGAGCAATGCCAGCGGGGGAGGTGATCTGGAGGCCCGTTCCCTGCTAGCCTCCCGGCCCATCAGTCAGGGGGATGACAGAGCGATGACACGATATCTGGGGGGAGTGGTCGCGGTCCTGGTGCTGGTGCTCGGCGGCTGCGCCGAGTCCGACTCGCCGGGGACGCCGCGCGGGGACGCCGACATGGGCGCGGGCGCCGGGGGCGCGGGCGGCGGTGGGGGCGAGTGCACCACCGACACCCAGTGCGGCGACGGCCGGGTCTGCGTCGACGGCGGCTGCCGGCCGGGCCAGTGCAACCTGGATCGGCGGTGCCCGGCGGGGGAGACCTGCGACCGGCTCACGTTCACCTGCTCGGGCGGCGGCGCCGACACCTGCCAGGCGGATGGCGACTGCGCGACCGGCTTCTGCATCGCGAGCCGCTGCGAGAACGTGCAGTGCCGGCTGCCGGAGCACTGCCCCCAGGGCCAGACCTGCAACGCCCAGTACCGCTGCGTGGCCATGACGGCCCGCTGCGTGGATGGCGACAACGACGGCTTCGGTGAGGGCTGCCAGGCCGGCCCGGACTGCGACGACGGCGACGCGGCGGTCAACCCGAACATCATCGAGGACGGCCAGACCCTGTGCGGCGATGGCGTCGACAACGACTGCAACGGGGCGGACGCCGAGTGCGGCGAGCGCGACGACGACGGCGACGGCGTCACCGACAAGGGCGGCGACTGCGACGACAGCGATCCTGCGGTGAACCCGAACGTCTCGGAGATCCCGTACAACGGCAAGGACGACGACTGCGATCCGGCCACCCGCGACGACGACGTCGACGGCGACGGCTTCCCGGCGGTCGAGGTCGGGGGCATGGACTGCGACGACCGCGACGCCAACATCAACCCCGAGGCGCGCGACATCCCGGGCAACGGCATCGACGAGGACTGCGACGGCGCCGACCGCCAGCCGGACGGCAGCGACCAGGACGGCGACGGCGTCAGCGAGCAGGACGGCGACTGCAACGACCAGGATCCGGCGGTCAACCCCCAGGCCAACGAGGTGCCGTACAACGGCCGCGACGACGACTGCAACCCGGACACCCCCGACAACGACCTGGACGGCGACGGCATCGCCTCCCCCCAGGACTGCGATGACGACGATCCCAACGTCGGGCCCAACCGCGACGAGATCTACTACAACCGCAAGGACGACGACTGCGACCCGGAGACCGCCGACGGGGACGCGGACGCCGATGGCTTCCTGGCGGCCGAGCTGGGCGGCGACGACTGCAACGACCAGGCGCCGTCCGTGAACCCCGCCGCCGAGGAGGTCCCCTACAACGGCTTCGACGACGACTGCGACCGGGCGACCCCCGACGACGACCTGGACGGCGACGGCTTCGATCGGGGCCTCGACTGCGACGACGACAACCCGAACGTGAACCCGAACGTGGTCGAGAACGCCAGCACGCTGTGCTCCAACAACATCGACGACGACTGCCGCGGCGGCGACGTCCGCTGCGATCCGGGCGCCTCCGACCGCGACGGCGACGGCCTGCCCGACGACCAGGACTGCGCGCCCGACAACCCGGCGGTGCCCGCGCCCATCGAGATCATCGGCAACGGCATCGACGACGACTGCGACGAGAGCACGCCCGATGAGGATTTCCCCTGTGAAAACGATGCCTTCGACGCGGCGCGCGACAACGGCTCGGCCGCCACGGCGAGCGCGGTGGAGGACGGCAACCGCCGGGGCATCCAGTACGGCGACCTGCTGATCTGCGACGAGCAGGACGAGGACTGGTACAGCGTGCGGCTGGCGGCCGGCGACGGCCTCGAGGTCGACGTCTTCTTCAGCCACGCCGAGGGCGACATCGACGTGGCGCTGTTCAAGGAGAACCCCCAGGGCGGCCCGCCCATCCCGGTGGACACGAGCGTCGGCGTCACCGACGAGGAGACCGTCTACGAGCGGCGCGCGTCCGTGGCGGCCACGTACTTCGTGCGGGTGTACCGCTTCCGGCCGGGCCGCTCGGCCTACCGGATGACGGTCAACGTCTTCCAGGGCTGCGTCGACGACACCGAGAGCGCGTCGGGCGAGCACAACGACACCAGCGCGGCCGCCAAGGTGCTGCCCCCCGTCGGCCAGACGCGGCAGATCTGCGACTTCGACGACGACTGGTACACCTTCCAGATCGCCCAGCGGCAGCGCGTGCGCATCGACCTGCTGTTCCAGCACGCGGCCGGCGACATCGACATGGAGCTGTTCCGCGACGGCGCCGGGGCGGCCGTGGCCCGCGCGGTGAGCGTCACCGACGACGAGGTCATCGACCAGCAGCTCGATCCGGGCACCTACCGCGTCCGCGTCTATGGCGTGGGCCGGGCCACCAACCGCTACTCGCTCTTCAAGACGAGCGGCACGACCGACACCGTGTCGGCGACGTTCGACGGGGCCGTGCCCATCCCGGACTTCGACGGCATGCCCGGCGTGGCCGAGGTGGACCTGGACTTCCGGGCGCCGGCGGGGGCGGTCATCCGCACGCTGCGCGTCCAGGATCTGGACATCAACCACGACTGGCTGCCCGACCTGGTGGTCACGCTGCTCTGGGACGGCGAGCCCATCAAGGTCGTCTGGAACCGCGAGGGCGACGCCAACGGTGGCGATGGCGGCCTGGACGATGACTTCCTGCCCGGCACGGGCGGGGACATCAACTTCGACAACCGGGACTACCGGGACTTCCAGGGCCTGAGCGCCAACGGCCGCCTGACCCTGCGCGTCGAGGACATGGGCGCGCGGGACGTGGGCGAGATCGCCGACTTCGACGTGCGCATCGAGTACCTCGTGCCCTGACGCCGCGGCCCCCGCGGGGGGCCGGTTTGCGGTGAATCCACTCCGTCTGTTAATCGCTTCCACGATGCCCTCGCGGGCGGGCGCGCCGCCCGCCGAGCGTTCACGCCGGGAGCCCTGACATGCGCCTTTCCGCCTGCCTCCTGCTCGCCCTGCTCACCGCCGCCTGCGACGACGACGGGCCGAGCGCCGGCATGGATCCCACGCCCGACGTGACGGTCCAGCCCATCGCCGACGCGGCGCCGGCCGACGCGGGCCCGTCCGCCGACGCCGGCCCCATGGGCATGGCCGAGACCTGCAACGGCGCCGACGACGACCTGGATGGCCGGACGGACGAGGGCTTCGCGGGCCTCGGCGACGCCTGCCAGGCGGTGGACGGCATGTGCACCAGCACGGGCCGCCAGGTCTGCGCGGAGGACGGGCAGGGGGTCGTCTGCGACGCGCCGCCCCCGGCGCCCGTGGCCGAGATCTGCGATGGCAAGGACAACGACTGCGACGGCAACATGGACGAGGGGATCGACCTGGAGGTCGACCCCCGCAACTGCGCGCGCTGCGGAAACGTCTGCGCCTTCGAGCACGCCAACCCCGCGTGCGACGAGGCCGTCTGCATCTTCACGAGCTGCGAGGCGGGCTTCGGCGACGCCAACGGCATCATCGCGGATGGCTGCGAGTGCCCCATCACGAACGGCGGCGCGGAGGCCTGCGACGGCGAAGACAACGACTGCGATGGCAGCGTGGACGAGGGTCTGGGCCTGGACGCGGCCTGCGTCGCCGAGGAGAACGGCTGCCGGGTGGAGGGCGTGGTCGGCTGCGACGAGGCCGGGGGCGTCACCTGCCTGCACGTGCCCGTGATGCCGAGCGACGAGGTCTGCGACGGCGAGGACAACGACTGCGATGGCCGGGTGGACGAGGACTTCGACGGCGACGGGGACGGCTTCGCCGGTGCTGCGGGCTGCGCCGAGGCCTTCCGGCTCGACTGCGACGACGCCGATCCCGGGCTGAACCCCGACGCCCGGGACGTCTGCGAAGACGGCATCGACCAGAACTGCGATGGCGCGGACGCGCCTTGCGGGGGCGTCTCCGCGTACGTCTCGCGCCTGGCCATCAGCGGCGCCAACGGCGCGGGCTGCCGGGACTACAACGGCGATGGGCGCCCCGACAACGCCTTCTCGGGCATCGCGGCGCTGGCGAACGGCCAGATCCAGGACGCGGTGGACAGCGGGCAGGTCAGCATCCTGCCCACCTCGTTCGGCCTCGCCGAGGGCGCCCGCCGGGGCCGGTTCGACCTGGCCATCCTGCTCGGGCAGCGGGTGCGGGTCGGCACCTACCGCATCGCGCCGTCGAGCTACGACGCCGAGGGCGAGCCCAACGTCTTGTTCGTGAACGCGGATCTGGCCGACGGCGTGCTGGACGCGGGCCCGGGCAACTTCCCGTTCCTCATCCCCATCGGTGGGCCGGCGCTGCAGCTCGACGTGCAGGAGGCGATGCTCAGCGGGCTGCTCAGCCTGGACGCCAACGGCCTGACCATCCTCGGGGGTTTCATCGCGGGCATCGTGCCCGAGGAGTCCCTGCAGGCCGCGCTGGTCGTCCTGCCGCCTGAGGTGGCGATGCTGGTGCCGCTCGTGCTCCAGCCCGACGTCGACCGGGATGGCGACGGCACCAACGACGCCTACAGCGCGTGCCTGGAGTTCGACGCGCTGCCGGCCACCATCGCACCCTGAGCCGGGGGCCGGACGCAGAAAAACGACCCCGAGGGGCAGAAAGTGCGCGACACGCGGCGCCGCTGACCGATGAGGAGATACCTCAACGGCGCGGGAGGCGCGTCATGCCCCGTAAGCTCCGCTTCGAGCACGACGACTACGTCGTCATCGGCCGCCGCAGCGGCCTGCCCACGACCCTGTCGGACATCACGACTTCGGTCCTGAACGGCCTGTACCTGCTGCGGCCGGACGAGGCCACGCTGGACATCATCTACGGCGTCCTCGGGCGCGCCCAGGCGCGGTGGGCCTTCGACCTCTACGCCTTCCATGTGATGTCGACCCACTGGCACCTGCTGGGGGGCTTCGTCTCGGCTCGCCAGCGTGCGCGCGTCATGCGGTTTGTCAACGGCGAGATCGCCAGGAGAATCAACCGGTTGCGTGGCCGGACGGGCCCGCTCTTCGAGCGGCGCTACGCCAGCATCCAGGTGTTGAGCGACGCCCACGCCCTCGACCGGGTCGGCTACATCATGTCCCAGGGCACCAAGGCCTTCGTCGTGGGCCACCCGGTCGAGGACCCCTTCGCCTGCTCGACACCGACGCTCCTGGAGGGTCGCACCCTGTACGGCACGTGGCGCAGCCGGGCGGGGACGAAGCGCTACGCCATCGACATCAGCCCGCTGCCGTCGCTGGCCCACCTCAGCCCGCGCGACCAGCGCGCGACGCTGCGGGCGCTGGCCGACGACATCGCCCGCGCCGAGCGACCGCGGCGCAAGAAGGCCGGCCGGCGGCTGATGGGGGCCGAGCGCGCCCGGACCATCGACCCGATGACGCGGCAGACCCACCGGCCCCGCACGCCCGCCCCCGTCGTCCACGGGACCCGGGCCCAGGAAGCGGCGTGGCGGGAAGCCTATGGCCGGGCGCGGGACGCGTACACCGAGGCGACCATCGCCTTCCGCGCGTGGCAGGCCGACCAGACGGCGCCGATGATCCCGTGGCCGCCGTGCACGGTGCCGCCCGCGTCGGGCTGGGTCGAGGCGGTGGAGGACGGCGCTCGCGCGGGGCCCTGAGGCAGCACGGCGCGGTCAAGGCCGCGGCGGTCGATGGGCAAAGTCGGCGTCTCGTTGGGAGCGCGAGGGGGGCGTGCGCGCGCAGGCTGGGACGGCGCGTCGGTAGGTGGCCGTCGCCGCCACCGCCTGCCCCTGCGAGCCCACCGTCCCGCCGCCCCAAGCCGATGAGACGCCCCGCTTCCCCCCGAACCACCCCCACCATTCCAGCCTCACGGCAGCCCGACACCCCTCCTCCCCACGTGCCTGGCACCTCCGAAGGCACCCCGGCGCGTCGGCGCCGGCGCCCTCTCAGGTGCCTGGCACCTGGGAGGACGCCCGTCCGGGGCGCTCGCGGGCGAGGCGGGTGACCGAGCGGGCGATGAAGAGCGACCAGAGGCCGAAGCCGGTGGCGGCGATGGCGGCCGGGAGGGCCGGCTGGAGGGTCATGCCGGCGACGGCCACCAGCAGCGCGTAGGCGCCCGCCAGGTTCAGGAGGGCGTACAGCACGTTGACGACGGGTGAAGAGAGGCCGCGGAACGGCGGGCTGGCGAACGGGGTGTAGAAGCGTAGCCCCGACATGCCGGCGATGAAGTGCGGGCAGAAGTTGGCGAGGAGCACGCCCCCGAAAAACAGGGCCAGGGCATCGGACCCACCCATGCGGACCTCCGGCTGGAAAGGCAACTCGGGGTTGCCAAGTGAGGACAGGCTAGCGGAGGGGAGGGAGGATGGCAACGCCGGGTTGCCTTCCTGGCGACGCGTCGGCTATCCTCGAGGGCGATGGCGACACCGACAGACTCTGCACGCCGTACCCGCGGAGTGCTTGGCGGGCGCAGCGAGGACGTGGCGCGGCGGGCGCTCGAGGCCGCGGTCTCGGAGCTGGCCGCGTCGGGCTTCTCGGGCCTGCGCATGGAGGCCGTCGCGGCCCGGGCCGGGGTCAACAAGACCACCATCTACCGACGCTGGCCCACCCGCTCGGCGCTGGTCGCTGCCGTGGTGGAGCGCCTGCGGGCGCCGCTGCGCGAGAACCCGCTGCCCGACACGGGGACGCTCGAAGGGGATCTCATCGAGGCCTTCGAGCGGCGATTCACCGTCGGGCAGGGGACGGAGGGACTCGCCTGGGCGCGATTGCTGGCGGAGCGAAGCAACGCCGAGGTCGACGCGCTGATCGGCGACGTGGTGGCGGAGCGGCGAGGGGAGTGGCGGCAGATGGTCGCTCGGGCTCTGGAGCGGGCTGAGCTCCCACCAGCAACGGACGGTGCGCTCGTCCTCGACTTCGTCCGCGCGATCGTCGATGCGCCGGGCGCAGGGACGCCGCTGGACGCGGACCGGCTGAGGAGGGCCGTGCAGACGGTCCTGGCCGGCGCCCGGGCGGGCACCCTCGCCCCGAGCAGCGAGCCGGACACGCCGTAGGCGCGGCTGATTCCACCTGGGCGGCACGGGAACACCGACCTGGACAGGTACCTGGCACCTCGTAGGACGGCGAGCCGGTCGCGCGGCGGGCGCAACCGAGTCCACCTGTACGGTAGCGGAACAGGGGCTCGAACAGGTGCCTGGCACCTCGCGGGGTGCGGGAGGCGGGCGGGGCGAGGTCGGCCGAAGTGCCGGAGATGGTTGGGGAAAGGCGAACGGGGGAGCGGGCCGGCCGGGGTGGCGCGGCGGGGCTCAGCGCTGGGGCGGGATGACGTCCAGGTCGATCTGCCGCAGGGCCTCACGGATGATGAGCGACTTGTTGGCCCGCGTGTGCCCGCGGCGCTTGAGCTCGGCGAGCAGGGCGTCGAGGCGCTGGAGGTCTTCGTTGTACAGCGTCACGGAGACGGTTCGGTAGTGGGCCGGGCGTGCCTTGACCTGCCGGCGTGCGAGGCCGCGGGTGCGGCTGGCCGGGGAGAAGAACTCGTCGACGGCGGCTTCGGTGTCGAAGAGCCCGCCCAGATGCGAACCGACTTCACGCGTGCTGGACCCCAACCTCGCTCTCCTTCCCGGTCGCTGGCGCGACCGTCGTGCCACACCGCTCCGCGATCTCCCGGACCAGCATGCGGTAGTCTTCAGCCCCCCGGCCGTCTGGATCGTGCTCGAAGATGGTCTTTTTGTGGCTCGGCGCTTCCTTGAGCCGGGTGTTCACGTGGATGGGCGGGAACACCTTGTCCTGGAAGTACGCCTGCAGCGTCGACATGGCTTCGGCCGAGATCTTGGTGCGCTTGTCGTAGAACGTCGGGACCACGCCCAGGACGCTCACGGGCTGCAGCAGGATCTCGTTGACCTTCTTGAGGGTGCGCAGCACCTGCCGCACGCCGACGAGCGACAGGTAGTCGCACGAGACCGGGATGAGGATGTGGTCTGCGAAGGTCAGGGCGTTCTGGTTGAGCACCGAGAGGCTCGGCGCGCAGTCCATGATCACGTAGTCGTAGTTCGTGATCCGCGACATGCGCTGGGCGAGCACCTTGTAGCGCTCGGCCGCCGTGACCAGCCGGGCCTCGGCCTGGGCCAGGCTCGTGTTGCTGATGATGGCGTCGAGGTTGGGCGCGACCGGGACGATGCAGTCCGTCGGGTGCTGGCCATCCACCAGGACGTGGTAGAGCGTGTACTGGGCCGAGAGGCCCAGCGACACCGCCACGTTGCCCTGGGCGTCGAGGTCCATCAGGAGCACGCGGTAGCCCAGGTCGGCGAGGCCGGCGGCGACGTTCACGCTCGTCGTCGTCTTGCCGGTGCCGCCCTTCTGGTTGAGGACCGCGATGCGCCGCATGGAGGTGCGCCGCCGCTCGACCTCGGCCAGCTCGGCCTGGCGGCAGTCCGCGGAGCAGAAGTACCGCGTCTCGCCGTCGACCTGGACCTGCTGGAAGGCGAACTGCAGGCGGAACGTCTCGCTGCAGACCGAGCACTCCCGCGAGTCCGCCGCGAAGAGGTGATCTTCATGGCAGGTCTGGCTGCAGAAGTACTGCACATCGTCCGCGGTGCGCTGCACCTGGAACGCGAAGCGGGGCACGAAGCCGGTCCCGCAGACGGAGCACTGGGTGGTGGACATCGACACCCCGACGTCGCCGCACGATAAGTCGTCTTCTATAGTGGGGGGCGCGGGCACCTGTCAATGGCTTACTCCCGTGAATCGCAGCGCTTTTCGGGCATCAGGCCCGCCACCGCGGCCGCGACGGTTGCCTGGAGCGGCCCACCGTCCCTACTCTGCGCCAGCCCCCCGTTGGCAGGAGTCGTGATGCGCCGCTCCCTCTGGATGCTGGGCCTGCTGGCCCTCGCCGCCTGCGGGGGTCCCCCCGGGCCACCCGCCGCCGCCCCCGCCCGCGGGGCGCAGGCCTTCCGCTTCGAGGCCGATCCGCGCGTCGGCGTGTATGTGTCGCGCCCCTGGGGCTTCACCACCTCCTCGTACTGGATCGAGGGGCCCGACGGCCTGATCGTCGTCGACACCCAGTTCCTGCCGTCCGCGGCGGCCGACCTCCTCGATCGCGCCGAGGCCATCACCGGCAAGCCCGTGAAGCTGGCCATCGTCCTGCACCCGAACCCCGACAAGTTCAATGGTGTCGCGACCTTCCAGGCGCGCGGCGTGCGCGTGGTGACGTCGGCCCAGGTGGCGGCCCTCATCCCCGCGGTGCACACCCAGCGCCACGGCCGGTTCTACGAGGACCACAAGCCGGACTACCCGAACGAGACGCCGGCCCCCGAGGTCTTCGGCGACGCCACCACCACCCTCACCGCGGGCGGCGTCTCCGTGACCGCCCACGTCCTGCCCGGCCCGGGCTGCAGCCGCACCCACGTCGTCGTGACCTACGAGGGCCACGCCTTCGTGGGCGACCTGGTGGCCAACGGGCACCACGGCTGGCTCGAGCTCGGCGAGACGCTCGCCTGGCAGGCCCGCCTCGATGAGATCGCCGCCCTCCAGCCGCGCTTCGTGCACCCCGGCCGCGGCCCCTCGGGCGGCCCCGAGCTGCTGGTGGCCATGCGCGCCTACCTGCAGGCCGCCATCGACGCCGTCGCCGCCGTCCGCGCCGCCGGCGGCCAGGTCGACGCCGCCATCGCCCGCATGGAGGCGGCGTTCCCAGGCTACGGCTACCGCTACTTCCTGCAGATCGGCATGCCCGCCGAGTGGCGCCGGCAGGAGGCCGAGCGCCCGTGAGGGCCGCCCTCGCCGTCTTCAGCGGCGCCTTCCTGCTGTTCTGGCTCCAGCCCCTCATCGGCCGGTTGCTGCTGCCCCGCTACGGCGGGGGGTCGGCCGTCTGGGCCGTGACCCTGGTGTTCTTCCAGACCGCGCTGCTGCTGGGCTACGCCTGGGCGCACCTCATCGTGCTGCGCCTCTCGCCTCGCGCCGGCCGCCTCGCGCATGGGGTCCTGGCCCTGGGCGCCCTGGCGGCCCTGCCCATCACCGCCCCCGCGTTCACGGCCTCGTCCCCCGCGGCCGGGCTCCTGCTGGCGCTCGTCGTCGGCGTGGGGCTGCCCGCGGCCGTCCTGGCCACCACGGCGCCGCTCGTCCAGGCCTGGGTCGCCCAGGCCGGCGGCTCACCCTGGCGCCTCTACGCCTGGTCCAACGCGGGCTCGCTGCTGGCCCTCGTGGCCTACCCGTTCGTCCTGGAGCCGGCCCTCGGCGCCACCCGCCAGGCCACCCTCTGGTCCATCGGCTTCGTCGTCGCCGTCGCCGCCCTCGCCGCCGTCGGCGCCCAGGGGTGGGGGGGCCTGCACGCCGCCACCCGCGAAGACCCTGGGCCCGCGCCGCCCCGCCTCGATCGCCTGTACTGGTTCGGGCTCACCGCCTGCTCGTCGGCCCTGCTCGTGGCCACCACCGATCAGCTCACCGAGGATCTGGCCGCCACGCCGTTCCTCTGGATCCTGCCCCTCGCGCTCTTCCTGCTGAGCTACATCTTCGCCTTCGGCTCGCCCCGCTGGACGCGCCGCGCCGTCTGGCTGCCCCTCTTCGGCGCGGGCCTCGTGGCCCAGTGGTGGGCCCTCTCCAGCGGCTTCCGCGCGTCCATCCTGGTGCAGATCGTGGCCCACGCCGGCACCCTCTTCGCCGCCTGCATGGTGCTGCACGGCGAGCTCGTCCGCGCGCGCCCGGCGCCCGCCCGTCTCACCGGCTTCTACCTGACGACGGCCCTCGGCGGCGCCGTGGGCGGGGCCCTGGTCAGCCTCGTGGCCCCCGCCGTCCTGCCCATCCGCGTCGAGCTGCCCGCCGCCCTCCTGCTGGCCGGCGGCCTGGCCCTCGTGGGCCTCCGCCGCAGCCGCGCCGTCGACCCCCTGCGCGGCGAGCCCGCCTGGATCTGGGCCCTGCCCGTCGGCGTGCTCCTGGGCCTGGGCGGCCTGTATGCCCGCGAATTCGCTCATGATCACCGCGACGTCATGGAGAGCCTGCGGTCGTTCTACGGGGTGCTCCGGGTGCGCGAGCTGGACGCCGATGATCCCCGCGGCCCCGCCCGCCGCCTGCTGCACGGCCGCATCATGCACGGCATGGAGTTCACCGACGCCCGCCGCGGCAAGCCGAACTCGTACTACGGGCCCCGCAGCGGCGTCGGCCTGCTCTTCGCGCTGCGCCACGACGAGCCCCCCCGGCGGGTGGCCGCCCTGGGCCTCGGCGTCGGCACCCTGTCGGCCTTCCAGCGCTGCGGCGACCGCCTGGACTTCTTCGAGATCGACCCGCTCGTCGAGGTCCTCGCCCGCCGCTACTTCTCCTACCTCGATCCCGGCTGCACGGACGTGCGCGTCATCATCGCCGATGGCCGCCTGGGCCTCGCGGCCGCCCAGGAGCCCTACGCCATCATCCTGCTGGACGCCTTCAGCGGCGACGCCGTGCCCACCCACCTGCTCACCCGCGAGGCCATCGCGAGCGCCCTCGACCACCTGACGGGCGACGGCGTCATCGCCGTGAACGTCTCCAACCGCCACCTGGACCTGCGGCCCGTGGTGCGCGACCACGCCGATCACTTCGGCCTCACGCTGTCGGAGGTGACGAGCGACGGCGATCGCAGCGCGGGCCTCTCCAAGGCGCGCTGGCTGCTGCTCTCTCGGGATCGCCGCCTCTTCGACCAGCTCGGCAGCACCGGCGAGCTGGACGACGTGCCCGCCGACGCCCCCCGCCTGGCCTGGACGGACGACCAGGCCCCGCTGCTGCCCCTGCTGAGGTCCCTGCAGTAGCAGGGTGATTGTACGCGTCCATCCAGGGTGGATTGCGGGCGCCGATCTCGGCGATGCTGGGCCAGACTGCGAGAGGGGGGAACACCATGGGACGACACACGCTGGGGGCCGGCCTGCTTGGGCTGGTCGCCTTGCTCTGGAGCGGCGCCAGCCTGGCGCAGCTCGACACCCGCCACTGGATCCCGACGGTCTGGTCGGCCAACGCCAGCGAGACGGGCACCCACTGCCTGATGCTCTCGACGCCCGAGGCCTCGCCCACGGGCACCGTCGTGACGGACGGCACCGGGGCCATCATCTGGCAGGGCGAGATCAGCAACGTGGCGCCCATCGCCCTGCGCCTGCGGGGCAACGGCTGCGGCACCTACAACACCGTCCCCAACGGGCCGGGCAACATCGCGCATGTGCAGATCGGCCCGGCGGCGCTCAACAGCGTGCACGCCACCGGCCTCATCGTGCAGGCCGAGCGGCCCGTCTACGCCAACCTGCGCCACAAGGTGACGAGCCAGGGGCTCTCGCTCACGGCGAAGGGGCGCAAGGCCCTCGGCACCCGCTTCCGGGCGGGCTTCATGCCGGAGCGCCGCAAGAACGCCAACTACCGGGGCCTCTTCATCTCGGTCATGGCGGCCGAGGACGACACCACCGTCACCTTCGACCAGTTCAAGGACGGGGTGGTCTTCTACAACACCATGACCGCCGGGGATCCGCCCACGACGGCCCCCATCCAGGTGCAGCTCCAGGCGGGCGAGAGCTACGTCATCGGCATCTACCAGCCCAACTGGGCGGGGACGGCGAGCCTCGACGACGCCAACGGCGTGCGCGTGGTGAGCGACCGGCCCATCGCGATGGTCAGCGGCAACTGGCTCGGCGGGCCGGGCGTCGGGGGCAGCACCGGTCAGGACATCGGCATCGACCAGGTGGTGCCCGTGGAGCTGGCCGGCACCGAGTTCGTGCTGCTCAAGGGCAACGCCTCCGCCACCAACGCCAGCAGCGTGCTGGAGACGCCGGTGGTCATCGCCACCGAGAACGACACCCGCGTCTACGTGCACGGGCTGCCCGATCCGGTGGACACGCCCACCTGCCCCTCGCCCCTGCCGGCGGGCGGATACTGCTTCCTGAACGGGTACTTCCGCGATCCGGTCACCGGCGCGGGGCTCGAGACGATGCTCGTGCGGACGTCCCGGCCGAGCTTCGTGTACCAGATGGTGGCCGGGTCCGACAGCTCGGCGACGCCGGGCATGAACTTCGTGCCGCAGCTCGCCGGCTCGCTCCAGGTCGAGGTGGATCGCCTCGTCCAGGTGGAGTGGGTGGGCAGCGCGACGCTCGGCGTCATCACCCGCGCCGGCGCCGAGGTGACCATCAACGGCGCGCCGCCGGCGGGCGCCCCCATCCCCATCGTCGGGACGCCCGACTGGGTGGCCTACGAGCAGGCGGGCATGCGCGGCGACGTCGCGGTGCGCTCGACGGCGACGATGGCCGTGACGCTGGTCAACGTGAGCGGCGACATCGGCGCGGGGGGCTACTTCTCGGGCTTCCCGCCGGCCCGCGTGGATCTGGACGGCGACGGCATCTTCGACGGCGACGACAACTGCCCCGACGTGCCCAACCCCGACCAGGCCAACGCCGACGGCGACGAGGCCGGCGACCTCTGCGATCCCTGCCCGGACGACCCGGGCAAGATCGCCCTGGGGGAGTGCGGCTGCGGCATCCCGGACGGCGACGTGGACGGTGACAGCATCCGCTGCGACGACAACTGCCCCTTCACCCCGAACCCGGACCAGGCCGACGAGGACGGCGACGGGCGCGGCGACGCGTGCGAGGAGGACGGCGACGGCGACGGCGTGCCCGACCCCCTGGATGGCTGCCCGGAGGACCCCCGCAAGGTCGAGCCGCTGGCCTGCGGCTGCGGCCTGCCCGAGACGGACGGCGACCTCGATCGTGTGCCGAACTGCATCGACGGCTGCCCCAACGACCCGGGCAAGATCGCCCCGGGCATCTGCGGCTGCGGGACGCCCGACGACGATGGCGACGGGGACGGCCTGCCCGACTGCGCGGTGGACGTGTTCTACATCCCGGCCGGAACCCCTTGGATGCACGACACTTTCGGTGACGCCGAGCCCGCCGCACCGCGCCTCGTGGCGGGGCCGGACGGGGTGGTCGTCGGGGCCGACGGGTCGGTGGCCTGGACGCCGGGCGACGATCAGCTCGGCCTCGCCCGCATCGTGGTGGAGGGCACCGACGCTGACGGGGAGCCGGTGCGCGTGACGCTCTGGGTCGTGGTGCAGCCCGACCAGGATCGCGACGGCGTGATCGATCCCGATGACGACTGCGTGGCCGTGCCGAACCCCGATCAGGCCGACGCCGACCTCGACGGGGTGGGCGACGCCTGCGACGTCTGCCCGGACGTCGTGGATCCCGACCAGGCCGACGCCGACGGCGACGGGGCCGGGGACGCCTGCGACAACTGCCCGGCGGCCGGGCCGGCCGACCAGACGGACACCGACGGCGACGGCGAGGGCGACGTCTGCGATCCCGACGACGACGACGACGGCGTGCTCGACGGGGACGAGCCCGGCCAGGGCACCGACCCGCTCGATCCCGACTCGGACGGTGACGGGGTGGGGGACCTGCCCGACGTCTGCCCGGCCGTGGCCGATCCCGACCAGGCCGACCTGGACGGCGACGGCGAGGGCGACGCCTGCGACGACGACTGGGATGGCGACGGCGTGGTGAACGACGACGACGTCTGCCCGCGGCGCGCCGATCCCGAGCAGGCCGACTTCGACGGGGACGGCATCGGCGACGCCTGCGACGACGACGTGGACGGCGACGGCGTGCCCGACGTGGACGACAACTGCCCCATCGATCCCAACGCCGACCAGGCCGATCTGGACGCCGACGGGCGCGGCGACGCCTGCGACGGCGACTGGGACGGCGACGGCCTGCCCAACGACCAGGACGACTGCCCGCGGGTGGCGAACCCCGACCAGGCCGACCTGGACGCGGACGGCCAGGGGGACGCCTGCGACGCGGACGTGGACGGCGATGGCATCCTGAACGACGCCGACAACTGCCCGCGCCTGGCCAACGTGGATCAGGCCGACCTGGACGCGGACGGCCAGGGGGACGCCTGCGACGACGACTGGGACGGCGACGGCGTCGTGAACGACGCCGACAACTGCCCCCGGGTGGCCAACGCCGACCAGACGGACAGCGACGGCGACGGCGAGGGGGACGCCTGCGATGGCGACATCGACGGCGACGGCATCGCGGACGGGGAGGACAACTGCCCCGACTCGCCCGATCCCGACCAGACCGACCTGGACGGCGACGGGCTGGGGGATCCGTGCGACCCGGACGACGACGGGGACGGCATCGCCGACCTGCTGGACGTCTGCCCGCGCGTCGAGGACGCCGACCAGGTGGACACCGACGCCGATGGCGCCGGGGACGCCTGCGACGACGATGACGACGACGACGGCGTGCTGGACGACGACGACCTGTGCCCGCTCGTGGCCGATCCCGACCAGGCCGACGCGGACGCCGACGACCTCGGTGACGCCTGCGACGACGACCGCGACGGGGACGACGTGCCCAACGACGTGGACGTCTGCCCGGACGTGCCCGACGAGGACCAGCTCGACACGGACGCTGATGGCGAGGGCGACGCCTGCGACGACGACGACGACGGGGACGGCATCGCCGATGGCGTCGACAACTGCCCCTTCGCGCCCAACCCCGACCAGGCCGACCTGGACGGGAACGGGGAGGGTGACGCCTGCGACGCGCCCGACGACGGCGACGCCGACGGGGTGCCCGACCTGATCGATAACTGCCCCGACGTGCCCAACCCGGGCCAGGCCGATGACGACGACGACGGCGTGGGCGACGCCTGCGAGGCGGACACCGACGGCGACGGGGTGGCCGACGATCTCGACAACTGCGTCGACGTGTCCAACCCCGACCAGGCCGACGCCGACGGCGACGGGGTGGGGGACGCCTGCGAGCGCGACACCGACGGCGACGGCGTGCCCGACGAGCAGGACAACTGCGACATGACCCCGAACCCCGACCAGGCCGACGCCGATGGCGACGGCCGGGGGGACGCCTGTGAGCCCCCGGTGCCGACGGATCGCGACGACGACGGCATCGACGACCCCATGGACAACTGCCCCGACGATCCCAACCCGCAGCAGCACGATCTCGACGGGGACGGGGACGGGGACGTCTGCGACGCCGACCGCGATGGGGATGGCGTGGCGAACGGGGAGGACAACTGCCCCGACGTCGCCAACGCCGATCAGCTCGACGCGGACGGGGACGCCATCGGCGACGCCTGCGACGACACCATCGGCGGGGCCGACGATGGCGACCCGACCACCGTGACCGGCAGCGACGCCGACTGCGCCTGCGACGTGGGCGAGTCGAGCCCCCCGCCGGCCCTCCTGCTCGGGCTGCTGCTGCTCCTGCGCCGTCGAAAGCGCTGAATCTCCTCCGGTTTTCGCCGCCTCGGCCCGCCCGGGGCGGCGGCGCCGACCCCCCTTGACCTGCCCGCGGCGGGCGGCGATCCTGCGGCCATGACCGCGCTCGCCCTCGTCTACGCCCTCCTCGCTGCCCCGCCGGCCCCCCCGGTGGCCCCGGCCTCGGTGGCCCCGGCCACGGTGGCCCCGGCCACGGTGGCCCGCCCGACGCTCCAGGCCGCGCCCCCGGCGGACGGCGTCATCGTCGCCGGCGCCATCACCCGCGGCGACCTGGAGGCCGTCGTCGCCGCCGGCGCCCAGCGCTTCATCGCCTCGCTGCAGGTGGTCCCGGTGATGGACGGCCGGCGGTTCCGCGGGTTCCAGCTCGCCGGCGTCCGGCCCGACTCCCCGCTGGCCGGCAGCGAGAACGTCCGCGTCGGCGACGTGGTGGTGGCCGTCAACGGCCTGCCCGTCGAGCGGCCCGACCAGTTCATGAAGGCGTGGGGCGGCCTCAAGAAGGCCGAGCGCATCGACGTGAAGCTGCTGCGCGGCGCCCAGCCGCTGGTCTATCGGTGGACGGTCAGCCCCTGAGCCGGGCGCCGCTGAGCGCCCGCCCGCTGGGTCCCGCCCGGCGCAGCCCCCGCATCGTGGCGCCGCCGCGGCCCCGGCCGCCGACGCACCCGGGCTGGGTGGTGGCCGGCGCCCTCGCCGTGCACCTGGCCCTCGTGGTCGCCCCGTGGGTGCTGACGTTCGGACCGGATGGCGTGAAGTGGGGCGCCCTCTCGCTCCTGGCGCCGCTCCTGCTCGTGTACGGCCTGGTGCGGCAGAGCCCGTGGGCGCTGCTGGTGGGGGTGCCCCTCGGCTGGGCGCTGCCGGCCCATGGCCTGCCCGATGGCGCGTTCAGCGGGTCCGTCGGGCTGGTAGCCCTGCTGGCGGTCGCCGCCTACATCCCCACGGCGCTGGCCTGGCTGCGCCCCCGCGACGCCGCCCTCGCCGAGGTGCCCTGGACGGCCCTGGATGACGAGCCCGCGCGGGCCCCGCTGCGGCCGCTGCCGTGGGTGGCGGGGGCGGTGGTCACCCTGCCGGCCGTGGGCGTCGCGCTCTGGCCCGAGGTGGGCCGTCAGGTGGCCGTCGGCCACGCGGGCGTGGTGGGCCAGAGCCATGTGGCGCTCACGCTGATGGTGCTGCTGGTGGGCCTGGCGCTGGCCACGGATCTGGCCCGCGGCCGCCCGGCGATGGTCGGCAACCGCCGCCGCGTTCCGGTGCTGGCGATCATCTCGGCCCTGACGATCCTCGGGGGGGTGCTGCTTGGGCGCTGAGGTCAAGACGGGCCTGGGCGTCGCCGCCCTGCTCGGCGTCGTGCCGCTGCTGGTGGCGGCGATGGGCCACCTCGGGGGCCGCGACTACGTGGCCGGGGGGCTGCTCATCTTCGCGGCGGCGGCCGTGGGCCACCTGGGCCTCGAGCTCGTCGCGCTGGGCACCCCGGCGACGGCCCGCGACCCGGACGACGAGGAGGACTGGTGACCGGTTCCTTGCTGGCGCTGCTGCTGGCGGCGTGGCCCTTCAGCGGCGACCTGCCCGACGAGCAGGTGGTGGCCCGGGCCCAGGGGGCGGCCGGCCCCATCACCATCACGGCGGGGCGCCTGCGGCGGTACGCGGCGGCCCACCCGGAACGCTCCCCGCGGGAGCTCGCCGGCGAGCTCGTGGAGTTCGAGCTGCTGGCGGCCGAGGCCGCCCGGCGGGGCTTCGCGGCCGACGAGCAGGTGCGCGAGGAGGCCCGTCCGGCCCTCGTGCGGCGGTACCTCGCCGCGGACTTCGAGCGGCAGTGGTCCCCCGAGAACCTGCCCGTCGAGCTGGTGCGCGAGTCGTACGAGCGCAACAAGCTCTTCTTCGTGCGCCCGGCCATCGCCGACGCCGACCACGTCGTCCTGACCGCCGGCGGCAAGCGCCCCGAGGACCCGGCGCTCGTCGCCCCGGCGCAGGCCTTGATGGAGCGCTTCCGGGCCGACGTGCTGGCGAACCCCCCGGCTGACGCCACCGCCTTCCTGGAGCGCGCGGACGCCTACAAGGCCGACGCCACCGCCCTGGGCCTGGAGCTGCGCGCCGAGCGCCTGGGCCGTTTTCCCCTGGAAGGTCGCTATGATCCCGACTTCACCCGGGGGGTGTTCGCCCTCGACGCGCCGGGCGACATCACCCCCGTCCTGACGTCCGGGTTCGGGTGGCATGTGGCCCGGCTGCAGAGCAAGGACCCCGCGCTGAACCGGAGCTTCGAGGAGGTCGAGGCCGAGCTGCGGGCCCGCATCGCCCCCGAGGTGCGGACTCTGAAGCTGCGGGAGCTCGGCGCGACGCTGGCCCGGCAGAGCGGGTCGGAGCTCTTCCCCGAGATCCTCGACGAGGCCGAGGCCCAGCGCGCAGGCCCCTGACGCCCCCGCCCGGCGGTCAGTCGGCCTGGAGGCAGAGCGGGGAGCCCTGCTCGGCCGGGATGCAGCCCGGCGACGCGCGCGCCTCCACCCAGCGGCGGCAGCAGGTGTAGCCGTTGGGGCAGGCCTCGTTGGCGCAGTCCAGCAGGCAGAGGGCCCCCAGGCCGGCGGCCCCCACCGACCGGCAGCGCTCGTCCGCGGTGCAGGCGCGGTCGCTCTCGCACACGGGGCCGGTCGCTCCCCAAGGCGTCACCTGGCGCTCCCCGTTGATGTCGACGCACTGGCTCTGCTGGCAGGTCTGGCCGACGTCGCAGTCGGCGTCCACCCGGCAGTCCACGCACTGGCCGATGGTGTAGTCGCAGATCTGCCCGCCGCAGCCCAGGTCCTCGCAGGGCTGCTGGTTGCAGCCGCTGCGGTTGCCGCACGCGAAGCGGGGCTGGTTGTCGCGCACGACCTGGTAGCAGACGAGGCCGTCGGGGCAGGCGCGGTTGGCGTCGCAGTTGACGCCGCAGGCCCCGCGGCGCCCATCGTAGAGCAGGCAGGTGAAGCCGTCGGGGCAGTCGGCCTCGGCCTCGCAGGGCCGGCACTGGGCGCCGAGCGTCGAGACGCAGGCCCCCGCGTCGCACGACTCACCCGCCCGGCACATCACCCCGGCGCAGCCGTCGGCCGGCGCGTCGCAGCGGCCCGTCACGGGGTCGCAGGCCACCCCGGCCGGGCAGTTCGCCGGCCCGCAGATGGCGCCCTCACAGCGCTCGCAGACGCAGCTCGCCGGCTCCTGGCAGACCTGCCCCCGCACCTGGTCGATGACCCGGATGTCGCACGTCGCCGGGTTGATGCGCAGGACCTCCCAGAGCTGGCGCTGCTGGTTGCTGGCGGCCTCGAGCTGCCGGGGGCCGAACGCGCGCTGCTGCCCGCCGCAGGCCACCTCGACGCGCGCGTTGCCCCGGTTGCGGCCCTCGGCGAAGAACAGATCGACGGCCACCGTGTACCAGCCGGCCGGCCCCTCGGCGAGCTGGATGAGCTCCTCCGGGCCACCCTCGCTCGGGCCATCGTTGCGGTAGCCCGGGCGGCACCACGCCGGCGTCCGGTTCAGCGCCCAGCAGTCGCTCGTGCGCGAGAAGTAGCTGCCGTCGGGGGCCAGCAGGTGCAGATCGAAGTCCCGATCCGCCTCGGCCCAGCTCAGCCTCACCGTCAGCCGGGCGTTCTGGTCGTCGCAGGCGTCGCCCCGGCCGTCCGCGTCCACGTCGGCCTGGTCGGGGTTGGGGCGCCCGCGGCAGTTGTCGCAGGCGTCGCCCACGCCATCGCCGTCCACGTCGCTCTGGTCGTCGGCGACCTGCGGGCAGACGTCGTCCGCGTCCGGCACCCGGTCGCCGTCGCTGTCCCGCCCCGCGCAGGCGTCGCCCACGCCGTCGCCGTCGGCGTCCGTCTGGTCCCCGTTGGGGGCCTGCGGGCAGTTGTCGCACCGGTCCCCCACGCCATCGCCATCGGCGTCGGGCTGGGCGGGGTTGGGCAGGCCGGGGCAGTTGTCGAAGGGATCGGGCACCCCGTCGCCGTCGGTGTCGGGCAGGTCGCTGCAGGCGTCGCCCACGCCGTCGCCGTCGAAGTCGCCCTGGTCGGGGTTGGCCGTGCGCGGGCAGTTGTCGCAGACGTCCCCCACGCCATCGCCATCGCGGTCGGCCTGGTCGGCGTTGGGGATCTCGGGGCAGTTGTCGCGGGCGTCGGGCACCGCGTCGCCGTCCACATCCGAGGGGGGCGCCGCCGGCCCCGCCCATGCCGCCTGCGCCGCCGGCGCCGCCACCCGCCGCTGCCTGGCTTCGCGCTGCCCGCGCCGTTGACGCCGCCGCCTGCGCCACCTGGGCCGCCGCCAGCGCCGCCCATGCCGCCGCCGGCGCCGCCCATGCCACCGCCCGCGCCGCCGGCGCCGCCGCCCACGCCGCCCGCCCCGCCGCCGACCCGCTGGGGCCGACGTCCACGGTCCCGACGTCGCCGCCGCCCGCGCCACCGCCGCCGTCGGGCGGGAGGAGGTCTTCATTGGACCGGGTGCAGCCGATGGCCAGGCTGACCGCCAGCAACCAGGGGAGGGATCGCATGGGGGGCTCCTCTCGGGGTGAACGCCGTCGTGGGGAATGGTAGGCCAACGGCCGGATCGACGCGAACCCCGCGGACGATCAGGCCCCCGGCAGGTCGAGCCGCCGCCGCAGGGCCGCGTAGGCCGGGGCCCAGGCGTCGCCCGTCGCGGGCCGCATCGCCAGCACCTCGCGCACGAGGGGCGCGGCCTCGCGCCCGCCGACGCCCACCTCGAACGTCGCCGGCCGTCCAGGCCGCGGCACCACGCTGATCCGTCGGTGCAGCGCCAGGCCCTCCGCGGCGAACGCGGCCTCCAGCCGGTCGGCGCCGTGGCCGTCCATCAGGAGCACGACGCGCCCCCCCGGGGCCAGCACCCGGGCCGCCGCCGCCGCGTACCCCTCGACGCCCCCGCGCAGCTCGAACCGGCCGCTGGCGCGCTGGGCGTCGGCGGGCAGGGTGCCGCTGCCGATCGGCATGAACGGCGGCGCGCCGCAGACGAGGTCGAACTCGCCCCGCCCCGCCAGCACGTCGGCGTCGCGCAAGTCCCCGAGAAGAGGCAGGAATCGGTCGGTCAGGTCGTTGAGGGCCGCGTTGCGCACGGCCAGCGCGTGGCTCTCGGGGAAGGCCTCGACGCCCACCACGTTCGCCGCCGGCAGGGCGCGGGCGAGCAGCAGCGCCACGGTGCCCTTGCCCGTCCCGAGGTCGGCGATGCGCCGCGCCGCGGGGGCCGCCGCCACCGCCAGCCCCGCCAGCAGCACGTCGTCGCTCGTCGCCCGGTGCCCACGCCGGCGCTGGAAGAGGCGCAGCGTGTTGCTCAAGACGTCCAGCGTCTCGCCTTCGCGGGGCTCCATGCGGCTCCTGTTGCGGTCCCGAGAGGGGGATCGTATCACCGTCGCGCCGCCGCGGGGCGGCCCGAAACGAGGAGTCGCCATGCACGCGGGCCCGACCATGCTGGATGTCTTCGAGCGCAACTTCGACACGGCCGCGCGCTACGTCGAAGCCGCCGCTGGCGTCATCGCCAACATCAAGGCGTGCAACGCCGTCTACGAGATGGCGTTCCCCGTCGACATCCGGGGCGAGGTCGTCACGCTGCGCGGCTACCGCGCCGAGCACTCGCACCACCGCACGCCCACCAAGGGCGGCATCCGCTTCGCGCCCGACGTCGACCTGGACGAGGTGAAGGCCCTCGCCGCCCTCATGACGTTCAAGTGCGCCATGGTCAACGTGCCCTTCGGCGGCGCCAAGGGGGGCATCGCCATCAACCCCCGCGACTACACGGTGGAGGAGCTGGAGCGCATCACCCGGCGCTACACCGTGGAGCTGACGCGCAAGGGCTTCATCGGCCCCGCCGTCGACGTGCCCGCCCCCGACATGGGCACCGGCAGCCGCGAGATGGCCTGGATCGCCGACACCTACGCCATGATGAACCCGGGCGAGCTCAACGCCCTGGCCTGCGTCACCGGCAAGCCCCTCGCCCAGGGGGGCATCCGCGGGCGCGACGCGGCCACCGGGCGCGGCGTGCAGTTCGCCCTGCGGGAGGCGCTGCGCTACGTGGAGATCCAGCGCCAGACGGGCCTGTCCAGCAAGACGGCGGGCCTGCGCGTCGTGGTCCAGGGCTTCGGCAACGTCGGCGGGCACTTCGCGCGCCTGGCCGAGGCCGACGGCATGCGCATCGTGGGCATCGGCGAGTGGGACTGCACCGTGGCCAACCCGGCCGGCCTCGACGTGCAGGCCCTGCTGGCCTGGCGCCGCGAGCGGGGGAGCATCAAGGACTTCCCGGGCGGCGTGACCCGCGACCGCGACGCCTTCCTCGACCTCGACTGCGACGTCCTGGTGCCGGCGGCCCTCCAGAACCAGCTCGACGAGGCCACCGCCGCCCGCGTGAAGGCCCGCCTCGTGGTCGAGGGCGCCAACGGCCCCACCACCTTCACCGGCGACGCCGTCTTCCAGGAGCGGGGCGTCGTCGTCGTGCCCGACATCTACGCCAACGCGGGCGGCGTGACGGTCAGCTACTTCGAGTGGATCAAGAACCTGTCCCACATGCGCTTCGGCCGCATGGCGCGCCGCGTCGGCATCCGCACCCAGCTGCGCATGGTGCAGGGCGTCGAGCAGCTCACCGGCCAGGTCTTCCCCCCCGACGTCGTCGAGGACATGCGCTCCGGCGCGGGCGAGGAGGAGCTCGTCGACTCCGGCCTCGAAGACACGATGGTGCAGGGGATGGAGGAGATCATGGCCGTCCGCCGCGAGCACCCCGACATGCCCGACCTGCGCACGGCGGCCTTCGTCTGCGGCCTCCAGAAGGTGGCCCTGGCCTACGGCGAGCGCGGCGTCTGGCCCTGAGGGCCTCCGCGCCACCTCCCACGTTTTCGTAGCAGTTTCAGCGGGTTGCCCCGCCCGCGCTCAGGGCGAGATGGTGGGGGCGGCGCCGTCGTTCAGGGCCTGGAAGAAGCGCTGCAGGTCCGACTGCACCTCCGGGCTCTCGAAGATGACGTCGTGGCCATCGCCGCGCACCGGGGCGTACTGCTTGATGGCCTGGGTCACGCTCTTGCCGTTCACCCGCACGTTGGCGTTGGCCGTCGGGCCGTCCTCGACCGGCTGGATGGCCTGCAGGGGCTCGCGCTCGGGGCCGACGCGCGAGAGGCGGGCCGACGTGGCCAGGAAGTTCATCGTCGCGCCCGGGGTGATGGTGTCGGCGGTGCCGTAGACGAAGAGCACATGCCGTGGCGCCAGCTCCTCGGGAGGCGAGCGCAGCAGGGGCCCGAAGTTCATCGGATCCCGGGCATCGAGCCAGGTCTGGTAGAGCTGCAGCCCCGGGTGCATGCCGTTCAGGGCCGGCTCCGCCAGCGCCACGCCGAAGCGCGCGCCGTGGTTCACCGGATCGAGGGTGAGCTGGAGCTGGTCCATGACCGACCCCCCCGCCGACGAGAGCACCACCGCCTCCAGGTTCGTCTCGAGCGCCGCGAACGGCACCCCCAGCTCGCCGCCCCGGCCATGCCCGATGAAGGTGAAGCGCTCCCGGTTGAAGCCCAGGTCGGCCATGCCCACCCGCAGCCGCGTGCGCTTCAAGAGCCGCGTGAGGCTGAACAGATCGGCCACCGCCTGGAAGGCGTGGTCGCGACTGAAGATGGGATCGTAGGGGTCATCGAAGCGCTCCTCGATGATCTGCGGCGTGAGGGGCTCGGGCTGGCCGTTGCGGCGGCCCTGCAGCACGCTGTCGAAGCTCACGACCGCGTAGCCCTTCTGGGCCATGGACTTCGCGAGGCCCCGCTCGATGAACGTGCGGAAGTGCCCGCCGACGGCGTGGGCGAAGATGGCGGTGGGCCAGCCGCCCACGGGCCGCTCGCGCCGCGGGATGGTGATGGCCACGCAGACCTCGGCCTGGGACTGCAGCTTCGGCCGCCCGTTCTCGAACTGGACCTGGCCGCCGGCGAACTCGAACGGGGGCACGCCCTCCAGGTAGCGCGGCAGCAGGGCCACGGCGTGCACCTCGATGAAGTCGGGATCCCGCGGGCCGCACCCCCGCCCGGCGGCCCCGCCGCACGGGCTGGCGGCGTCGTCGCAGGACGCGGCGCGCGTCAGCTCGGGCTCCACGCCCTCCTCCACGGCGGCCTTCATCGCCACCATGCGGCGGGTCGGGTCATCGGTGGTGAAGACCGTCGCGCCGATGACCTTCTGGGCGGCGATGCCCTGCTCCACCAGCCACGTCTTGAGCGGCAGGTAGCGCTCCCAGGCGCTCGACAGCGCCGGATCCCGCGGCCGGGTGGGGCCCATCACCGTGATCAGATCGTCGTCGGCCTGCAGCGGCACGCCGTTCTTGTCCAGCACGCCCTCCAGGAACATCACGGCGTAGGTGTGGCCGGGCTCCAGGGGCGTGCCCTCGCTCGGGCGGATGCCCAGCCAGTTGTCGCAGATGTAGCGCGACCGGTCGGTGGTGGCGAAGAAGCGGGCGCGGGGCCGGCGGCCGCGGGCCTCGCTGCCGGGGGTGATGTCGACGAAGATGAAGTTCTGCGTCTCGCCGCCGAAGCTCAGCGTCTCGAACTCCACCGCGCGGCTGAACCGGAAGATCACCGCGCTGTTCAGGCCGAAGCCGGCCCCCTCCGCCTCGAGGGCCGCGAGCACCCCGCCCACGGCCTGGCCGGGCTCCGGGAACTGCTCCAGGCCGGGGTAACCATCGAGATCGACAGCGTTTCCTGACCGCGCCACGTCGTTGGGCCAGGGCAGCCGGAAGAAGTCCGTCGTCCGCCCGCCCCGCGGCACCTCGAAGAGCACGCGCCCGGCGCCATCGATGTTCTCGCACTCCACGCCCGCCCAGATGGGCACCGGCGTGCAGGTGTTCGCGGCGGAGCAGACCATGCCATAGCCGCACTCATCGGTGAGCTCGCAGCTGCCGCCCTCCTCGATGGTGCCCGGCTCGCCGTCCCGGGCGCAGCGACCCTCGCGGTTGCAGGCCAGGCCCTCGCCGCAGCTCTCGTCGCCGTTGCACGGGTCGGCCACCTCGCCCTGCCGCCCGCGGGCACAGCGGCCGGCGCCCCCGCAGACGAGGCTGATGCGGCAGTCGTCGTCAGCGGCGCAGGGCTCGCGGATGTCGGCCGTGCCGGGCTCGCCCACCGGCGCGCAGCGCTCTTCGGCGCTGCACACCAGGCCGGCGCCGCAGTCCTCCAGCTCGTTGCAGGGGTCGCCGATGGAGGCGAGGAGCGACTCGTTGTCGCGCAGGGGCGAGCAGGCGAAGCCGGTCCAGACGAGGAGGGGAATGATGACCGTACGCAACGATGGCCTCTCGGTTCAGCCTGGGACGTCGAGAGAGTACCGCGGATATGGCCGGTGTTCGAGGACAGATCCGGAAAGCGAACGGCGCCGTCGTGGGGAGATGTAGGCGGGTGACGGCAAAAAAAAAGCCCCGTGGAGACCTCCACGGGGCTGGCGCACCTGGCAGGATTCGAACCTGCGACCTACGGCTCCGGAGGCCGGCGCTCTATCCAGCTGAGCTACAGGTGCAGCGGAGGAGGGTTATACGAGAGGACCCCCCGAGGCGCAAGCAGAATCGGCCAGCGGCGCGGGGCCCGGCGGGGGCCACGGGAGGTTGCATGGCGGTCGCCCACGGGGCACCCTGGGCCCGCCGCGCCGCCGGCCGGAGGAGGCCCATGCGCAACGTCATCATCGCCGCGTTCCTGGCCCTGCAGATCGGGCTGCCGCTCTCCTACTACCTGGGCGACACCCCCCATGACGAGCGCTTCGCCTGGCGGATGTTCTCGCCGGTGCGGATCGTGGGCTGCCAGATCGAGCTGACGGACGCCACCGGCGGCCGCCGCGCCCGGCTCGATCCGTACGCCGAGATGCACGTGGTCTGGATGAACCTCATGAAGCGCGGGCGCCTGCCGGTGGTGGAGGCGTTCGGCCGCCACTGGTGCGGCAAGGCCCGCGAGGGCGGGGTCGCCGAGCCCGATCTGCGCGCCACCCTGACCTGCGGCGCCGCCGACGAGCGCCTGGTGGGCATCTGCCGCGGCGGCCCCGTCGATCGCGATGGCGACGGCGTCCCCGATGGCTACCGCGACGCGCCCGGCTGCACCGACGACGCGGCCGCCTGCTTCAAGCGCGACTGCGGCGACCGCAGCATCGCCGACTGCCACGCCTGGCGCTGCCGGGTGGCGCTCCTGAAGGGCGAGGGCAACCTCTGCCAGGGGGACCTGCGATGAACGCCTGGAACCGCTACTGGCACGACTTCGCCGTCCACCCCCTGCGGGTGGCCGCCCTGCGCGTCGCCTTCTTCGGCCTGCTGGCCGTCGACCTCTGGCTGAACTTCGTCGAGCACGCCCCGCGCTACGGCGCCGGCGACATGAACGCGACGCAGTTCGCCTGGCTCGACACCTGGCTGCCCGTGCCCTCGGCCGCCGTCGTGGGCGCCGCCTGGCTCATCGGCGGCTTCCTCGCCGCCCGCGCCGCGCTGGGCCTCGCCGTGCGCCAGTCCGCCGTCTTGCTGGCCCTCCTCTACGGCGGCGTCTACGTCTGGTGCCAGGCCGACAGCTACCAGCACCACTACCTCATCTGCCTGTTGTTGCTGGTGTTTGCGTTCATCCCCGACGCCGCCTGGCGCGGCCGGTGGACGGAGCGCAGCGCCAGCCGCCGCGAGGGGGACGCGGCCTCCGACGCCCGCCACTGGGCCCTGCGCATGATCTACGTGCAGCTCGCCCTCGTGTACTTCTGGACGGGCTTCACCAAGGTCGACCCCGTCTGGCTCACGGGCGACACCCTGCACCAGCTCACCGCGAGCGCCGAGAACCAGGCCCTCATCAACAGCCTCGCCGACACCCTCGGCGTCAGCCACGGCCACATCCACGCCTGGGCCTCCTGGGCGGTGATGATCGGCGAGCTCGGGGCGACGGCCCTCTTCCTGTGGCGGCGCCTCTGGTGGGTGGGGCTCATCATCGTGCCGTGGTTCCACATCGGCGTGGAGATCATCGGCTTCGACATCGAGCTGTTCTCCTACTACATGATCATGATCGACATCATCCTGCTGGCCCCCCGGCGGGTGTACACCACCGCCGAGGCCCTGGGCGCCGGCCTGGCCGCGCGGCTGGCGGCCCTGCGCGATCGGCTGGGGGCCTTCCCCGCCGGCCGCGGCCCCCGCGTCGCCGTGGCGGTGGTCGGCGCGGCCGCGGCCGCCGGCCTGGCCCTGGCGCTGCCCTACGAGGGCGCCCTCACCGTCGCCATCGCGCTCGGCCTCCTCACCGCGCACGCCGGCCTGAGCCGCGCCGCGCTCGTGGTGCCCGTCACCCTCGTCCACGTCGCCGTCGCCGGCCTGATGCTGGCCTCCGCCCTCACCACCGACGTCCCCTACGACTACTACCGGCTCTGGGGCGGCGACCTGAAGAAGCGCGGCGAGACCGACCTGGCCATCGAGATGTACCGCCGGGCCAACGCCGCCAACGACGGCCCCGCCCGCCTGCAGCAGCTCGGCGATCTGCTCGCCCGCAAGGGGGAGCACGAGGCCGCCCGCGCCGCCTACGCCGAGGCCATCACCCGCAACGAGCGCGCGCTGCAGGGCGAGAAGGCGGCCTCCTTCAAGGAGCCCACCAACGCCGAGCGCCACTACGACCTGGCAGAGCGCTACCTGTCGCTCGTCGCCCGGACGGACGCCCTCGCCGGGGCCTGGCGCCGGGCCGGCGACGCCGACAAGGCCGCCGAGCTCGGTCGCGCCCGCGCCCAGCACCTCGCCGACGCCCGCGCCTCGCTCACCGAGGCCCGCCGCCTGGACGCCGCCAGCAGCCGCGCCGGCCGCCTGCTGCGCGAGCTGCAGCGCCTGGACCGCCGTTGAAGCCCACCCTCTTCCTGAGCGACCTGCACTTCCACGGCGACCACACCCCCGGCGGCCGCGCCCTCCTCGACGTGCTCGACCAGGCCCGCGGCGAGGCCGAAGCCGTCTACCTCGTCGGCGACGTCTTCGACTTCTGGCTCGGCTACCGCACCACCCTGTACCGCGCCTGCTTCCCGCTCCTGCGCCGGCTCGCCGCCCTCGTGGACGCGGGCACCGCCGTGCACCTCTTCACGGGCAACCACGACCCGGAACATGGCGACTTCTTTGGGGATATCGGCGTGACCGTCCACGACGGCCCCCACACCGCCCGGATCGGCGGCCACACCGTCTGGCTGGAGCACGGCGATCTCATCGACCCGCGCGGCCTCCACCACCGCCTCGTCTGCCGCGTCGCCCGCCACCCCTGGCTGCACCGCGCCGCGCGCCTCGCCCCGCCGGCCGCCCTCTGGGCCGTGGCTCGCGCCTACGCCCGCCGCGGCGAGCACACCTACGACGAGCCCTTGCCCGCCGCCCTCCTCGACGCCTATCTGCCGGCCCGGGCCCGCGAAGGCGCCGACGTCGTCGTCATGGGCCACTACCACCGCGCCGTCGTCCACACCCGCCAGGTCGATGGCCGCACCGTCCGCTTCTTCGGCCTGGGCGACTGGGTGAAGCAGCGCACCTGGCTGCGCTTCGACGGCGACTTCACGCTCCTGCGCTACCAGGACGGCGGGCCCCCCGTCGCCCTGCCCGAGGGGGATCACGCCCCGCCGCCCTGATCCGCCTGATCTTGTGTCGAGGCCCCTCCTGGGGTTCTCATGCGCCGAGCCCGAGACCCGTGGAGTCCCCCCTGCACCGCCTCGCCTACATGGTGCCCATCCTGCTCGCCGTGTGGTTCTTCGACGCGTGGATCACCGACGACGGCCGCGCCGGCTGGGAGCGCAACACCGTCCGCAACTCCGTCGCCCGCTTCGAGAACGACACCCGCGGCCGCGTGGCCATCATGGGCTCGAGCACCTCGAAGGACTGGCTGAGCGAGCGCACCCTGGAGGGCCTCCTCGGCCGCAAGCGCGGCGAGGTCATCGACGCCCACATCAACGGCTGCCACCAGGGCTGCACCTGGGCCGAGGTCCAGAAGATCCGCCAGCTCCACCACCAGAAGCGCTGCCGCCCCAGCGGCAAGGACCGCTGCTCGCCGCCCACCGAGAAGCGCTTCGACGCCGTCTTCTTCGGCACCAACCTCTTCCAGCTCTGCGAGTTCGCCCACAGCAAGCGCGTCTTGCAGCACGCCATGCTCACGCCGGTCGCCGACGTGCCGGCCCTCTTCGGCCGCTACCTGCACGCCGACCAGCCGCTCCAGTGGATCGGCCGCTACGCCGGCATCCGCCTGTCGGACGCCTACGGCGACACCCAGGCCCTGCGCGACTACTGGGGCCGCCGCTTCCTGGGCAGCCCCCGCGCCGGCAAGGCCCACGCCTGGTACCGCGCCGACGCCCCGCCCGGCGACGCCGCGCCCCTGTCCTGCGCCTACGACGCCGACGCCGTCGCCCTCAAGCGCGCCTTCACCGAGGGCCTCCTCGACGACCTGGGCGAGCTGGCCGACCACGTCTACCTGATGCTGCTGCCCGACCGCTCCCGCGCCCTGGACGACCCCGAGCACCGCCGCCGCTGGGCCGCCCACCTGGCCTTGCACCAGGCCATCGCCGACGCCCGCCCCTGGGTCACCGTGGTCGATCTCGTCACCGACGGCGCCGCTCGCCCCGAGCACTTCCGCGACGGCTTCCACCTCAACGAGGCGGGCATGACGATCCAGCGGACGCTCTTCGCGGCGCGCCTCAAGGCCCTGGGCGTGGCGAAGCCATGATCTTCACGAGCCCCCAGTTCGCCGTCTTCTTCGTCCTCTTCTTCTGGCTGTGGATCGCCCTGCGCGGCCGCGGCGACGCCCGCAAGTGGCTGCTCCTCGCCGCCAGCTACCTGTTCTATGGCAGCTGGAACGCGAAGTTCCTGCTCCTCATCCTGGGATCCACGGCCGTCGACTTCTACGTCGGCCGCGCCCTGGCCGCCACCGAGGACGCCCGCCGCCGCAAGCGCCTGCTCTGGGTCAGCGTCGGGGTGAACCTGGGCGCCCTCGGCTTCTTCAAGTACTTTGATTTCTTCGTGAAATCCGCCGTGGACGCCCTGGCGGCCCTGGGCGTCGAGGCCCACCTGCCGACGCTGCAGATCCTGCTGCCGGTGGGCATCTCGTTCTACACGTTCCAGACGATGAGCTACACCATCGACATCTACCGCCGGGAGATGGCCCCGACGCGGCGCTTCCTCGACTTCGCCCTCTACGTCGCCTTCTTCCCCCAGCTCGTCGCCGGCCCCATCGAGCGCGCGAAGCACCTGCTCCCGCAGATCGTCGACCTCGCCGGCCGCCGCCCCGACATGAGCGGCCTGGGCCTCATCGCCCTCGGCTGCTTCAAGAAGGCCGTCATCGCCGACAACATCGCCGAGCTCGTCGAGCTGACCTACGCCGACCCGGGCAGCACCTACGGCCCGGCCCTCTGGATCGGCACCTACGCCTTCGCCGTCCAGATCTACTGCGACTTCTCGGGCTACTCCGACATCGCCGTGGGCCTCTCGCGGCTGCTCGGCCTCGATCTCATCCAGAACTTCAAGGCGCCCTACGCCGCCGCCGGCCCCTCGGAGCTCTGGCGCCGGTGGCACATCTCGCTCTCGAGCTGGCTGCGCGACTACCTGTACATCCCCCTGGGCGGCAACCGCGGCAGCAGCTTCGCCACCAGCCGCAACCTCGTCCTGACGATGCTGCTGGGCGGCCTCTGGCACGGGGCCGCCTGGAACTACGTGCTCTGGGGCGCCTGGCACGGCTTCCTGCTCATGGCCTTCCGGCCCGCCTGGATGCACCGCCTCGTCGCGCGCTGGGACGCCCGCCCGTGGACGCGGTGGTCGACGCGCCTCGTGCGCCGCCTCGTCTTCTTCCACCTGGTCTGCCTGGGCTGGGCCCTCTTCCGCGCCGGCAGCCTGGCCGACTGCTGGACGCTCTGGGCCGGCATGCTCGACGTCACCGCCTGGGACTGGTCGGCGTTCACGGCGGGGGTGGTGGCCAGCGGGGCAGGGGGGTGGCTCGCCCTCTGCGGCGGCCTCATCGTGGCCACCATCGGGGCGCAGATGATCTGGCCCGTGGGCTCGAACGCGGTGGTGGAGCGCCTCTGGCGGGCCCCCGAGGCCGTCCGCTTCGCCGTCGTCGTGCTCCTGATCTACGCCTGCATGCTGGCGGCCCCCGAGCAGCCGCCGCCCTTCATCTACTTCCAGTTCTGACGGGGCGCGCCCCGCTCAGGGCCAGAGGATGTCGCTGATGGAGGGGCGCTGCGCGGCCGAGAGGCGCTTCATGGTGTCCAGGTTGATGAGGACGGCGGCCCGCATGTCATCGCGCCACGCCAGCCGGAACTGGCCCTCGGGCTCCGCGATGACCTCCCACGGCACCTCGTAGCTGGCCTGCCACGCCACCGCGTCGTCGGCGCCCGCGGCCTGGGCCCGGCCGTCCTCGAACACCGCCGACACCATCAGCACGTCGTCGCGCTCCAGGTCGAAAAGAGACACCGCCCGCCGCAGCATGGACTTCGAGGCGTCCATCCACTCCGCCGACGGCATGAGCACCAGCGTCGAGGCGAAGGTGGTGGCTCGCAGGTTCTGCATCGTCACGCGCTTGCCGTCGGCGTCCACGAACTCCCAGTTGGGCATCGTGTCGCCCTCGGCCCAGCCGTATGGACCTTCTGGGTACAGCGCCCGGCTGTCGTTGGTGATGGGCCCGTCGCCGTACTGCGGGTTGTCGCGCTCGTCGCACCCGGTGAAGGCGAGGAGGGCGGTGAGGGCGGTGAGGGAGAGCAGCGCGCGCATGGGAACCTCCTGGGCAGGACCTCACCCTCCGTTGTACCGAATCCGCGCCGCCTGCTCCCAGGGCCCCCGCGCAAATCCCCGAAATTCGCGCCCCTGCGCAGCCGGCCCCCGACGCCACCCCGCCGAAGTCGCTGCCCCCGGGCCCCATCCTGGCTTATGCTGCCAGCGCCTTGAGCGAGATCCTCCCCATCGTCATCGCCGGCCTGGCCCTCGACGCCTACGCCATCGGGCGCGCCCTCCTGCGCCACCACGGCGTCTCGACCACGCTGTTCTGGATCCTCGCCATCGTCTTCGTGCCCTTCGTCGGCGCCCTCTTCTACCTCACCGCCGCCAGCCCCTACCTGCCGCGCCGCAAGGCCACGCGGCGCCGCAAGGCCATCCGCGGCGCCGGCCTCGGGCCCCAGGGGGGCGAGCCGCCGCCCGATCCCACCGGCCTCTTCGCCCTGTGCGCCCGGCTCACCGAGCTCACGCCCACCACCGGCAACCACTTGAAATTCCTGGGAGAAGGGCAGCAGGCCTTCGCCGCCCTCGAGGCTGGCCTGGCCGCCGCCCAGGCCTCCATCTGGGCCGAGTACTACATCATCAAGAACGACGAGACGGGCGGCCGCTTCCTCGACCTGCTCATCGCCCGCGCCCGGGCCGGCGTGCAGGTCTACCTGCTCTTCGACGCCGTGGGCTCCCTCGGCCTCGACGGCCGGCGCCTCAAGGCGCTGCGGGCGGCGGGCGGCCACGCCGAGGCCTTCCTGCCCGTCAACCCCCTGCGCCGCCGCTGGTCCGTGCACCTGCGCAACCACCGCAAGGTGGTGGTCATCGACGGGCAGCTCGCCCTCACCGGCGGCATGAACGTGGGCGACGAGTACTCGGGCCGCGGCCGCCGCCACGGCGGCCCCCACTTCCGCGACGCCTTCGTCCAGGTCGAGGGCCCCGCCGTCTACGATCTGGCCCAGGTCTTCGCCGAGGACTGGGCCTACGCCACCGACCAGGTGCTCCCGCTGCCCGAGCAGGCCGAGCCCCTGCCGGGCGGCTCTACCCTCGCCGTCGTCGCCTCCGGCCCCGACCAGCGCCAGAACGCCCACGCCCTCGCCTGGTTCACCGCCATCAGCACCGCCCGGCAGCGCATCTGGCTCACCAGCCCCTACTTCGTGCCCGACCAGCCCACCAGCCGCGCCCTCATCGCCGCCGCCCTGCGCGGCGTGGACGTCCGCGTCCTGCTGCCCTCCATGCCCCATATGGACGTGAAGCTCGTCGGCTGGGCCTCCCGCGGCTACTTCGCCCCGCTCCTGGCCGCTGGCGTCCGCGTCTTCGAGTACGGCCCCTCCATGCTGCACGCCAAGACGTTCGTGGGCGACGACGCCCTGGGCTTCGTGGGCAGCGCCAACGTCGACCTGCGCAGCATGGGCCTCAACTTCGAGGTGAGCACCGTGGTCACCGACGCCGCCTTCGTGCACACCCTGGCCGAGCGCTTCCTCGTCGACCAGGGCGTCAGCACCGAGCTGACGCTGGCGGCCGTCCGCGCCGTCTCGGTGCCCCGCCGCCTGCTCTACGGCGCCGCCCGCCTCTGGTCGCCGCTGCTTTAGCCCGCGGCCTCCCATGAGCTATCCTGCGCACCTGCCGGAAGGGAGCGTGGGATGCGGAACGGACGCTGGCTGCTGCTGCTGGGGCTCTGCCTCGTGGGCTGTGATGATGGGGACGACGGCGATGACGGCGATGAGGACGGCGGGGTGGCCGACCAGGGGGTCGCGCCCACGGCCGACTTCCCCCCCGCGGGGGCCGACCTGGTCTTCGCCGCCATCGGTGACTTCGGTGACACCGTCGACCTCGCCGACGACGACACCGACACCCGCGCCGTCGCCGATCGCATCAAGTCGTGGGATCCCGCCTTCATCCTGACGGTGGGGGACAATGACTACAGCGACGCCGAGTTCGCCGGCACGAACCGGGGCCTGGAGCTGGGCGTCGGCCAGTACTTCCATGACTACATCGGTGACTACACCGGCAGCGCCGGGCCGGGCTCGGCCGAGAACCGCTTCTTCCCCATCCCCGGCGACCATGACTATGGGGATGACTGCGACAACCCCCGCCTCGATGACTACCTGGCCTACTTCACCCTGCCCGGCGTCGAGGGCGACGAGCGCTACTACCGCGTCCGCCGCGGCGACGTGGAGGTCTTCGCCCTCGACACCATCATCGACTGCCACCAGGACGACGGCGCCTTCCTCGCCCGCCAGGCCGCGTGGCTGGCGGCGGCCGCCGCCGACTCCGACGCGCGCTTCAAGATCGTGCTCGTGCACCAGCCCCCGTACTCCTCCGGCGCCCGCCATGGCAGCGCCGAGCACACCCAGCTCGACTACGCCGGCATGGGCATCGACCTGGTGCTCGCGGGGGACGACCACATCTACGAGCGCGTCGAGCGCGACGGCGTGACGTACCTCGTCATCGGCCTCGGCGGCGTCGACCGCCACGAGATCGGCGCCCCCGTCGAGGGCAGCGTCGTCCGCTTCGCCGACGCCTACGGCGCCCTCGGCCTGGCGGTCGCCCGCGGCCAGCTCCACGTCGCCTTCATCACCGACGCCGGCCGCGTCGTCGACCGCTTCGCCCTCGGCGAGGCCACCGCGCCCACCTGGTACCAGCCCGGGGTGGAGACGCGCTGGCAGTGGCAGCTCCAGGGCACCGTCAACGCCAGCTACGACGTCGAGGCCTATGACATCGACCTGCTGCTCAACGACGCCGCCACCATCGCGAGCCTCAAGGCCGCGGGACACAAGGTGATTTGCTACTTCTCGGCCGGCTCCTACGAGGACTTCCGGGCGGACGCTGGCGAGTTCCTGCCCGCCGATCTGGGCGCCACCCTCGATGGCTTCCCCGACGAGCGCTGGCTCGACGTCCGCTCCCCGAACGTCCTGCGCATCATGCGCGCCCGCCTCGACGTCGCCATGCAGAAGGGCTGCGACGCCGTCGAGCCCGACAACATGGATGGCTACGCCAATGACAACGGCGTGGGCCTGACCGCCGCCGACCAGCTCACCTACAACCGCCTCATCGCCGACGAGGCCCACCAGCGTGGCCTGGGCGTCGGCCTCAAGAACGACCTGGACCAGATCCCCGCCCTCGTCGACGCCTTCGACTTCGCCGTCAACGAGCAGTGCCATGAGTACGACGAGTGCGAGGCCCTCGCGCCCTTCACCGCGGCCGGCAAGGCCGTCTTCGTGGCCGAGTACGCGGCCCCGTACGTCCAGGACGCCGACCGCCGCGCCCGCATGTGCACGGACGCCCGCGGCCGCAATCTGCGCACCCTCGTCCTGCCCGAAGACCTGGATGACAGCTTCCGGCACAGCTGCGACGCCGAGTAGAGCCGCCGCGCCCTCAGCGGCGCCGCCGCACCAGCGCCACGAGCACCAGCAGCAGGCCGCTGACGGGCGCGCCGCGGCCGGGGGCGGCGCGGCAGTCGTCGGACGGCGCGGGCGCGTCGACGGCGGCGGCATCGTCCGCGCGAGCGGCGTCGGCTGGCGTCGCGTCGGTGCGGGCCGCGTCGGGTCGGGCTGCGTCAATCGGGCCGCGTCCGGTCGGGCCGCGTCCACCAGCCTCATGTCGGGTCGGGCCGCGTCGGGTCGGGCCGCGTCCACCAGCCTCATGTCGGGGCAGGCCGCGTCCGGCCGGGCCGCGTCCGGCCGGGCCGCGTCCGGCCGGGCCGCGTCCGGCCGGGCCGCGTCCGCAGGCACGCCCGCGTCCACCGTCGCGTCGCCCACCCCGGCGTCGACCCCCGCGTCAGGATCCCCAACGGGATCAGCGGGTTCCAGCGGGGGCGCCTCGGCGCACGCGCTACCCCCGAGCCGCAGGAAGACGTCGTCGAAGTAGCTGTCGTTGTCCTGGCCCGCGAGGCGCGTCCCCATCAGCACCACGTCCACGCGGCGGGTGCCCACGGGCAGCTCGGCCGCCCCCTCGACGCGCCGCCAGCCCGCGGCGGCACGTCCAATCCGGGGGCTCGCCCCCAGCGGCGCCCCCGCCGCCCCGACGAAGCGCAGCTCCATCTCCGCCCGGTCAGCGCCGTTGTAGTCGGCCATCATGGCCCCGTAGCTGGCCACCAGCCCGCCCGCGTCGATGTCGTCGGCCAGGTCGTCGACGCCCAGCCGCTGCACCAGCTCCGCATACGGGGAGCTGTCGCACAGGCCCCCCACGGCGAAGTAGCGCTGCCCCGCGAACGGGTCGACGCCCTGGCACTCGCCGGCCGGCAGGGACTCGCTGACCCCCGCGGCCTCGACCCAGGCGTCGAGGCCCTGCTCCGCGCCGGGGTTCTGCACGCGGTTGCCCTCGACGGGCCCCGTCCGGAACGCCACGGGGGCCGACCACGGGCTCCAGCCGAGGCTGTCATCGCGGTAGCGCACCCGCCAGCAGGCCTCGGCCTCGGGGGCGAAGCCCTCCACCCGCTCGTCGGTCAGGTCGTCCCCGGCCTGGGTGTCGACCTCGAAGTACCAGTTGCGATCCTGGCGCCAGCTCTCCCAGATCACCGCGTCGAAGTCCTCGCAATCACTGGCGATCTGCCAGTGGCTCCCCTGGTGGGCGTCGCCCTCGTGCTCGTCGAAGGGGCTCGCGGCGAGCGTGAAGCAGTCCGGGTTCACGGCCTCTGCCAGGGTGGGGAAGCGGCCGACGGGGGCCTCGGGCGCGTGGTTGTGGCGGCGGACGCGGATGAAGTCGCGCACCACGTTCTGCACCCGCGCGCCCGGCTGGCCGTGCCCCAGGCGCGTCAGGCGAAACTCCGGCTGTTCGCCGCCCTCCACCTCGGCCAGCACGAAGCCGTACTCGTCCTGGGACACGACGAACTCGTCGTAATCGCGCTGGGCGTACTCGCCCCACCGATCCAGGTTGCCCCCGGCGCTGGCGACGTTCACCCACAGGTGCTGGTGGTCGCGGGACTGCCCCCGCGAGTAGCCGTGGGTGTGCCCGAAGAAGTGCAGGCTGGGCTTGCCGCAGTCCGCGCTGAACGCCTCCAGCCGCGCCACGACCTCGCCGGTGTAGTCCAGCTCGCCCACGGGCCACAGCTCCGACAGGTGCGGGTGGTGGAGCTGGGCGAACACGAAGTCGATGGTGTCCTCGGCGCAGGCCTCGGCGAGCACCAGGTCGAGCCAGTCGAGCTGCTGCTGGAGCGTGAAGCCCAGGTTCGAGTCGAGGCCAATGACGCGCAGGTTGGCGTGATCCAGGTACCACCAGTGCTCGAGCCACGGCGCCGTGCCGTTCTCGGGCAGCACGAAGTACTGCCAGAAGAAGGGCGTGTTCAGCTCGTGGTTGCCCGGCACGGGGTAGACCGGCACGCGGGAGAACAGGGGCTGCCCCGGCGCGAAGAACTCCTCGCGCCACTGCCGGATGTCCAGGCCGTTGTCCACCAGGTCGCCAGGGATGAGGGCCATGGCCAGCTCCCCCGGCAGGTCGGGGCCGAACCGCTCGGTGACGTACGCGATGACGCCATCCTCGATGATCTCGCCGAAGACCTCGGGGGCGCCCCGATCGATCTGCATGTCGCTCATCGCCACGAGGCGGAAGGGGTGCACGGCGCCGGGCGCTGGCGGGGTGACGAAGTCGGTCACGGCGCTCACCGCGTCCCCCGTGCGGACGCGATAGAAGTACCGCGTCGCGGGCCGCAGGCCGGCCAGCCGGGTGATGTGGTGCTGGCCCCCGAAGGTGGCCGTGGCGTCCCCCTCGGCGACCTGCCCGAGCCCCTCGTCCGGCCCCCACTCCACCCGCGACTGGGCCCCCGCGCTCGTCTCCCACGCGATGGTCACCCCGTCGGGCGTCGCGAGCTGCAGGTAGGGCTCGATGCGGAACTCCTGGCCGAGCGCCGGGGGCGCGGCGGCGAGGACGGCGAGGGCGGTGAGGGCGGTGAGGATGGTGGCCGGCAGCGGGATCGATGACTTCATCCATCGAGGGGTACGCGATCGGACCCGCCGCGGCCAGCCCTCAGCTCGCCATGCAGAGGCGCAGGGCGTTGCGCGCCCGGAGCAGCAGCACGGCGACGTGGCCAGGGGTCAGGCCGAGCGCGGCCGCCGTCTCGCCGCCGGAGAGCTCGTCCATGCAGCGTAACTGCACGACGTTCCTCTGGATTTCCCCCAGGCGCTGCACACACCCGAGCAAGGTGACGTGGGCCTCGGCCGCGGCGATGAGCGCCTCGACCGAGGGCCCGCCGTCGAGCAGCGGCGCGTCTTCGACGGGCGCGTGCGGCCGGGCGCGGTGGTGCCGGCGCCGGGCGTTGCGGGCCGCGTTGCGCACGATGACCGCGAGCAGCGCGAAGGCGTCGTCGTCGGCCTCCACCAGCGTCCGCGCCTGGGGCAGCCCCAGGAACGTCGCGAAGGCCTCCTGGACGGCGTCCAGCGCCTCCTCACCCGTCAGGCCCTGCTGCACGGCCACCCCGGCGAGCCGCCGGGTGTGGGTCCGCGCGAGCCCGTCGACCCAGCCCGTGAACGCACCGCCGCTCATCCACCCCTCCTCACAGGCTGCCGGCCGGCCGCGACCGGATCGTGGCCCACTGGGCGTCAGCCCGGGCGATGTGCCCCGCGACGTCCGCCGAGAACTTCTCGGCGATGGCCGGGGCCAGGTTCAGGTACAGCTTGCCATCCCGGACGAGGAACACGGCAGGGTGGCCGTCGAACTTCTTGCCGACGCTCGCCCCGTAGGCGCAGAAGCCGCCGTACTGGGGCGCGTACTTCGCGGGGTTCGCCTCGAAGGTGGCCCGGTGCGCGGCGCTCGCGAAGTAGTACGTCGCGTCCTGGTAGACGCTCGCGTGCTCTGCCGAGCCCAGCACCGGCCGCCCGTCGGTGAAGTACGCGACCGGATCATGGCCGTGCAGCGCGAGGGGCTTCCCGGTGAGGGTGCCGCCGACGGACACGTTCACCTCGTCCTCGGCGAGGGCGGCGGTGGCGGTGCAGGCGAGGGCGAAGACGAGGGCGATACGCAGGGTGCTCATGGGACCTCCAGAGTGACGCGCGGCCCGACCAGCCGCTGTGCAGAGAGGTCCCGAGGGCGCCCGCCATGACAGGCGGCGGAGCGAGAAATTTGCAAAGTCCTGAAATGAAATCGGAAAACAGTCCAGCGGCCGCTCCGGGTCGCCTCGACGTCGCAGGCCTCCCTCACTGCGGCGGCCGCGGCCGCCCGGGCGGCCAGCCACAGACCATCTCCTGTCGAAGGCGATCGCAGATGTCTTCGTTGCCAGACAGCACCACCACGCCATTCACGACATCACACCGCGTGTAGTGTGTGAATATCGTAAGGAGACATCCACAGAGACGCTGAGGGGCGAGTCCATCGCAGACTTCCCCATCGATCACGAAGGGATCGATCCAGTCGCACACCCCGAAGCCCTCGCAGTGCCTGCAGAAGACCGCCTCCGTCCCCGGGCGAGTACAAGCCTGGCAGCAGGCACCGGCCACGTCCATGTCCAGCGTGGCCACGTCCATGTCGAGGGCGGTCGCGTCGGACACCCCGGTGTCACCAGGCGCCACATCGGGCGGAGGGGGGTCTGGCTCCTGGCAGGCGCCGATGAGGAAGCCGCCGAGAGCGACACTCGCCAGAACATGCCTCGACTTCAGAGGAGACCTCCCCCCGACTCTGTGCCAGCTGGTCGTCGATTGCGGCTGCACTACATCCCCCCGTCCGAGGGCCACCCGCATTGCGGGGAAGGGGGGGGCCAGACTGGATCTCTTTGAGAGGTGAACACGGCGACACCGTCGACCAGCTCGCACGGCTGCCGAAAGAGCTCGGCCAGGCAGGCACAGAGCGGCTCGCCGGCGAGCCCGTAGCAGATCTCGCCGTGGAACAACTGGTTCACGCGCCAGCACTCGTAGTATCCATACTGGGGGAAGCTATCACAGAAGGTAGCCTCCGGGCCGTCGGACCGGCAGGCCGAGCAACAAGACGCATCCACGCTGCCGTCACTCGCCTGGGCGTCCAGGGCCTGCTCACTCGGGTCCGCCTCCTGGCAACCCGAGAAGACTCCAAGTCCCAGGGCGAGCACCAGCGCCTCAAGGCTGAACGGAAGGCAGGGTGAACCGCCCCAGCTTTCCCGGAGACCCCGATACTTGAGAGGATGGGGACATGGGAAGAACGAAGTACTCGCCTGAGGTCAAGGAGCGCGCCGTCCGGCTCGTACACGAAGCCAAGGCCAGCCACGGCTCCGAGTGGGCGGCCATCACCTCGATCGCCACGAAGATCGGCTGCAACGCCGAGACGCTTCGGAACTGGGTTCGCCTGGCGGAGCGCGAGCAGAGCCCGCAGGCGGACTCGGCGGCGTCAGAACAGCAGCGAATTCGCGAGCTTGAGCGCGAGGTTCGGGAGCTGCGCCAGGCGAACGAGATCCTGCGCAAGGCGTCCGCCTATTTCGCGTTGGCGGAGCTCGACCGCCGACCGCGATGATGGTGTCGTTCATCGACGAGCACCGGGCGAAGTTCGGGGTCGAGCCGATCTGCAGGGTGCTGCCGATCGCCCCATCGACGTACTACGAGCATCGACGTCGGCGCCGCGAGCCCGCACGGCGTCCTCATCGGGAGCTGCGCGACGAGCAGCTTCGCGAGGACGTCGTTCGGGTCTGGACCGAGAACCGAGGCGTCTACGGTGCTCGGAAGGTCTGGCGCCAGCTGCTTCGAGAGAAGGCCCAGGTCGCACGCTGCACGGTCGAGCGCCTGATGCGCGCTGAGGGCCTGCAGGGCGTGGTTCGCGGCCGAAAGCCGAGGACCACGGTCCCGAACGACCTGGCCCCGCGGCCAGAGGATCGGGTCAACCGGCAGTTCTGCGCCAGCGAGCCCAACCGGCTCTGGGTCGCCGACCTGACCTACGTCGCGACCTGGGCCGGGTTCGTCTACACCGCGTTCGTCATCGACGTCTTCGCTCGGACCATCGTGGGCTGGCGCGTCTCGTCGTCCCTGCGAACCGACCTGGCCCTCGACGCGCTGGACCAGGCCATCCACGCGAGGTCGGTGGGTGACGGCCTGATCCACCACAGCGATCGCGGCTCGCAATACCTTGCGATTCGGTACACCGAGCGGCTGGCCGAAGCGGGCATCGAGGGCTCCGTGGGGCGAGTCGGGGACAGCTACGACAACGCGCTGGCGGAGACCGTGATGGGCCTCTACAAGGCCGAATTGATTAGACTTCAAGGCCCCTGGCGCAGCCTCGAGGCGGTCGAGCACGCGACATTGGACTGGGTGCACTGGTACAACACGAAGCGGCTGCACGGGCAGCTGGGGTACGTGCCCCCTCGGGAGTTCGAGGCGGCATTCCTGGAGGGTCAGGTCGTCCAGTCGAGGGCGGCGTGACTCAAGCAAACCGGTCTCCGGAGATCCCGGGGCGGTTCATGGCTGTTGTGGTCGGGAAATCGGGTGTCTTCAAGTACGAATCTCAACCTCCGTCTGACCAGGAGGAGCTTGCTCGTGAGGAGGTGTTCGCCACTTGTCTGATCCAGCATGCCGATTGCCCTGATCATCTGCCTGCTGCTGACGGTAGACGGGGGAGAGAAGTCCAGGCTACCTGTTTCTTGATCTTTCTAAAAAGGCGTTTTTTTTCAATACTTGCAATGGTGATGTCGCCGGCTGGCCGCCCGAGCCGGTGACGTGGAGCGTCCCGGGGGGGGGTGGCTGCGCCGCGAACCGCACCTCGGCATGCCGACCTCCGCCGCGCTGCCGGTTCGGCGACGCAACCTGCTGAAATCACTCGCTCCATGCAGCATTGCCGGCCTGCCAGGGCGGCGGTATGCTCCCACCAGGCAACCCCGCTGGAGCACCCCGTGAGCCTGATCACCCCCTGCCTCTGGTTCGCCGCCGACGCCGGCGAGGCCGCCGAGCTCTACACCCGCATCTTCCCCGACGGCGCCACCCTGTCGACGACGCGGTATGGCGAGGGCATGCCGCTGCCGGCGGGGACGCCGCTGCTCATCGAGCTGACCATCGGCGGGCAGCGGTTCCAGCTCCTCAACGGCGGCCCCATGTACCGGCCGACGCCGAGCATCTCGTTCTTCGTGCAGCTCGCGAGCGCCGAGGCGGCGCAGCCCGTCTACGACGCCCTGCGCGCCGGCGGCAAGGTGATGATGCCCCTGGGCGCCTGGCCCTGGAGCCCCTGCTACGCGTGGGTCGAGGATCGCTTCGGGGTGTCGTGGCAGCTCATCGTGGGGGAGGGTGACATCGGGCCCGCGGCCATCGTGCCGTGCTTCATGTTCGCCGGCGCGCAGCATGGGCGGGCCGCGGAGGCCATGGCGCTGTGGACGGGCCTCTTCCCCGGCGCGGAGGTCGGCCCCGTGGAGCAGTACGCGGAGGGCGAGGGCCCGGCGGGGACGATCAAGCACGGCCGCTTCCGGCTGGGGGGCCAGGGCTTCGTCGCCATGGATGCCCACGGCGAGCATGGCTTCACCTTCACCGAGGGGGTGTCGCTGGCGGTGCGCTGCGCCGATCAGGCGGCCGTCGATCACTACTGGGATGGCCTCACCGCGGACGGCGGCGAGCCGGGTCGGTGTGGCTGGCTCAAGGATCGCTTCGGGGTGTCCTGGCAGATCGTGCCCGAGAAGCTGCTGGCGCTGCAGGCGCGGGGCGACGCCGCGCGGACGGGGCGCATGTTCCAGGCGCTGATGGGCATGGGCCGCCTGGACGCCGCGGAGCTGGAGCGCGCCTGGGAGGCGGGCTGATCACGCCCGCCTGTCCGCCCCGCCGAGGCCCTCGCGTCTCCCTCCCGCCCGACGGTTCGGGCGAACTGCGGAGGTCGAGATGCGATACGGGGTGCTGGCGCTGGCGCTGGCGATGACGGGGTGCTTCGAGGGCGGGAGCGACGGCGGCAGCGCGGACGCGGGCTTCGGCGGCGGAGGCTTCGGCGGCGGAGGCTTCGGCGGCGGCGGCGGTGACTCCGGCGGCGGGGGCGGGCAGCCCGCTGGCGAGCGGTGCACCGTGGAGCCGCCGCCGGAGGGGGAGGTGGCGGCCCGGGACTCCTGCGGCGGCCGTGACATCTGCGTGGATGGGCGGTGTGATGAGGCCTTCGGGCGGCGCTACCTGGTGGCGGTCGCCGGGGTGGTCTTCACGGAGCGGGACGGCGCCGGTGACTGCTGGGACGCCGCCTGCGGTGCCCCCGATCCCTTCGCGAACGTGTACGTCGACGGTGTGTTCGTGGGTGGGACGTCGACGCGGATGGACACCTACGAGGCCCGGTGGGATCCCGAGGGCGACGGCATCGTGGGCGACGCGGCCGTCGTGGTGGGCAGCACCGCGCGGGTGGACGTCTTCGACGCCGATCTGTCGGCGGATGACCTGGTGCTGCGGTGTGACTTCGATCTGTCGGCCCAGCGGCTGCGCGAGCGCGTCATCCTGTGCGTGAACCGCGATGAGACCGTGGCGGTCGTGCTGCTGCTGCGGCCCTGACGTCAGGTCAAGAGCCGCACCACCGTCGCGATGACGGAGGCGGCGCTCACCAGCAAGACGCCGAAGACGACCGCCGCCGCGAGCCCGTGGCGGCGGTCGAGGAAGTGCTCGACGGACGTCACGAGGCGGTGGGCGAGGGTCACGGGGCACTGCACGCGCGTCTCGCCGCGCTGGATGGCCTCGACCTCGGCGATGAGCTCGCCGGCCGACGTCCACCGCAGGGCCGGGTCGCGCTGGAGGCCGCGGTGCAGCAGGTGGGCGTACGGGGCCGGGATGCCCTCGCGGGGCGCCGGCCCGGCCGCGACGAGGGTGTGGGCGGACGGGGCCTCGGTGCGGTGCACGGCCATCAGCACGGCCATCAGCGTCTTGTGCTCGGCGTGGCGGTGCACCAGCCCGAGCAGCTCGTGGAAGAGGACACAGGCCGCGTAGAGGTCGGAGCGCTCGTCGAGGGTGTCGTTATGGCCCAGGGCCTGCTCGGGCGACATGTACTGGGGGGTGCCCACCAGGTCGCCGATGCGGGTCGTCCACAGGCGGCCGTCCTCGGCGGTCGTCGGCACGGTGGCCTCCGGATCGAAGGCCGGCGCCGCGCCGCCGCGCCGGACGGGGCCAGCCACCCCCCAGTCCATCAGCACCACCTCGCCATGGGCGCCCACCATCACGTTGGCCGGCTTGATGTCGCGGTGCAGGATGCCATGGGCGTGGGCGAAGTCGAGCGCCCGCAGGACGCCGAGGAAGATCTCGACCCGACGAGCGACGTCGAAGCGCGCCTGGGTGGCCGGATCGCCCGCGCGCAGCCGGGTGATGATGGCCTCCAGCGTCTCGCCTTCCAGGTACTTCATCACGAAGAAGTAGCGGCCGTCCGCATCGACGCCGACGTCGTGGATGGGCAGGACGTTGGGGTGCTCGAGGCGCCCAATGGTGCGAACTTCCTCAGCAAATCGCGCGATGGCGCCTGCGTTGAGGTCGTGCTGGACGAGCCGCTTGATGGCGACGGGGCGGCCGATGTCGCGATCCTCGGCCAGATCGACCTCGCCCATGCCGCCGCGCCCCAGCAGCCGGACGGGGGCGTAGCGCGGCCCCCCGCTGCGGGCCAGGCGCAGGGCGCCGCCGTCGTCGATGATCTGCGGCAGCACGGAGGCGCGGCCCTCGGCCAGGGGCGCGCCGCCGGGGCCCAGCAGGCCGGCCAGGTCGGCGTCCAGGGTGACGTCCAGCATCGGCCCGACGAGGGTGGCGCCCACGTCGTCGCTCGGGTCAGGGCTCATGGTGCATCCCGGTCGGCCAGGGTCGGCGACTCAGATGCCGCCGCGCCGTCAGGGTCGCAGGTTGGGGGCCTCCATGTCACGATGCCCGCGAGGCGGCCGGCGAGGTGCGCATGCGAGGCTTCATTTCTCTGGCCGTGCTGCTGGCGGTGGGCTGCGCCGAGGCGCCGCTGCTCCCGTGGCTGGCGGCGACGCCCCCCGATCTGCCGGTGGTGGCGGGCGGCGACACGAAGACGATCCGGGGCGCCGACCTGGCGGCCCGCGCCGGGGTGGTGCTGGTGGTCGAGCCGGTGGCGGGGTCGCCCACGCTCCTCGTGGGCGCGCCGCTGACGGTGGCCCGGCCCGAGGCGACGACGCCCGGGTCGTCGACGGTGCTGGCCTGCCTCGATGGCTACCGCGCGACGCTGCGGGCTGACGACCTGCAGGGCTCGACGCCGTGGCTGGCCTGGGCCGCCTGGGGGTCAGAGGCCTTCGCCGCCACGGACGCCCAGGGCAAGCGCATCGCGCTCGGGCCCTACTACCTGGTCTGGGACGCCGCCGACCGGGGGGCCGAGCGGCCCTGGCCGTTCCAGGTGCACCGCCTGGAGGGCCTCACCGCCCCGGCCTACGGGGCCATCACCCCGGCGGCCACCGCGCCCCCCGAGGTGCGGGCCGGCTTCGCCGTCTACGAGGGCCACTGCGCGAAGTGCCACGCCCTCGGGGGCATCGGCGGCGACCTGGGGCCCGAGCTGGGCTGCCCGGCGGGGGTGACGACCTACTGGCAGCGCGCCGCCCTGGCCCGCTGGATCGCCGAGCCGGCCGCCCTGCGCCGTGGCGCGCGGATGCCGCCCTCGGGGCTCGGGGCCGCCGACATCGAGGCCGTCATCCGCTACCTGGAGCACATGGCGACGGCCCTCGACTGCGGGGCGCGCTGAGGCCGACGCCGGGACGAGGGTGTCGTCGCCTGGGGGAAAACCGAGGAAGTCCGCAGGGTTACTTGCGCTTGAGCAGGTCGGACAGGTCGAAGACCTGCTGATCGAAGCCGCCCGGCTGGCGGGCGCTCGCCTTCTCGCTCCGCGTCACCGTCAGCAGCACCCGCCCATCGGTGAGCAGGTCGAGCGTCATGAAGCCCAGGTGGCCGCCCTGGGCGAAGACGAGCTGGTCGCCCGGGGGGGCCGCCGTCAGATCGCGCACCTTGGAGCCGGCCCCGCTGACGATGGCCACCCGGGCCGGCACGCCGGCCGGCCCGCCCCGCAGGACCTGCAGGTCGTGGTCGTGCCCGGCGACGAAGAGGTGCGGGGGGTGGGCGGCCAGCGCCCGGTTCAGGCTCGCGATGAGCGCCTGGTAGGGCGGCGAGGGGATGTCCTGCGGCGAGGTGGAGCCGAGCCGGTGGCTGCCGAAGCTGGCCATCGGGTGGTGGGTGGCCACGATGGTCAGCCGATCCCCCGCGGTGGCGAGGGCGCGCTCGATGCCGGCCACGGCGTCCTTCTCCACCTGGGCCAGGTCACCGCAGGTGCGCCGCTCGGCCTCGTCCTTGTGCAGCCACCACTGGGTGTCGATGCCGATGATGCGCACCCGGCCGTCGGGGGAGTCCCAGGTGCCGGGGCCGGGGCAGCCGGCCTTCTCGATCCACCACGGCGCCGTCGTGCCCAGGGCCCAGGCGGGCTGCTGGAACGTGGCCAGCACCCGGGCGCGGGCGCGCTGGATGGCGGCCAGGCCGCCGGGGCGGCCGGAGGCCCAGTCGTGGTTGCCCGGCACGATGAGGAGGGCCGAGCCTGACGTCTGGGCCGCCAGGAGCTGCTGGTCCAGCACGCGCTTCTGGGCGATGCCTTCCCCGTCGGGGATGCCATCGGGATAGACGTTGTCCCCCAGCAGCACCAGGGCGCTGTGCTCGACGAGCTGCCCCGCGGCGGCCGCCTGCTGCATGACGCAGTGGTCGAGGGGGGCGGCGTTGCGCCCGGCGGGCAGCGCGCACCGGGCGTACTCGGGGTTGCCGGCGTCGCCCACCAGCAGCAGCCGCAGGGCCACCTGGCTGGTGGGCGGCGGGGCCTTCACCAGCAGGGCGGCGTCGACGAACGGGCCGTTGGGCGGGCCGCTGCCGCAGCCGGCGATCGCGAGGAGGAGGGCCGTGGTCAGCGTGCGCATGGGCAGGGGCTCCTACAGAGAGAGGCGCTTGAAGACCCGCTCGGGGATGGCCTTGATGACCCCCATGATACCCCCCCAGAACCGCGGGTAGTAGAGGGTGTCGGCGCCGCCGCGCTGGGCGTCGTGGATGGCCTGGGCGGCGTCGTCGGGATCGGCGATGGGGATGCCCGTCTGCAGGCCGAACGTCATGCGGGTGTCGACGAAGCCGGGCTTCACCGTCAGGACCTGCACCCCGCGCTTGTAGAGGCGGTTGCGCAACCCCTGGAGATACAAAGCAAAACCGCCCTTGGCGCTGCCGTAGAAGTAGTTGCTCTGGCGGCCGCGATCCCCGGCCACGGAGCCGACGCCCACGATGGCCCCGCGGCCCCGCGGCTCCATCACGGCGGCCAGGGCCTCGCAGATGGAGGCGGCGCCGGTGAAGTTCACCTCCAGCACGCGGCGGGCGGCGGCGAAGTCGCCCTGGCTGGCCTCCTGATCGCCCATGTCCCCGAAGGCGACGATGGCGACGTCGATGGGCCCCAGGGCCTCCTCGACCGCGGCCACGAAGGCGGGGTGGCCGTCGAAGTCGGTGGCGTCGAAGGCGGCGGCGTCGGTGGGCACGCCGTGGCGGATGGCCACGTCGGCGGCGACCCGGGCGGCGTCCTCGCCGTCGCGGGCGCCGAGGAAGACGGACTCGCCGTCGGCCGCGTAGACGTGGGCGAGGCGCTGGGCGATGCGGGACGTGGCCCCGAGGATGAGGACGCTCACTTCGACCCTCCACACAGGCCCAGGCGCTGGCCCATGGCCGACTGGAACACGCCCTGGGGATCCCACGCGTCGCGCACGGCCTTCCACGCCTCCCACTCGGGGTACTGGCGGCGGAAGTGCGCCCGGGAGAGGCGGGCGTCCTTGCCCAGGTACACCCGCCCGCCGGCGTCGCTCACGATGTCATCCAGGCGATCGCACAGGTCGAAGAGCGGCTGCCCCGAGTGGGCGAAGTCGAGGGCCAGGGTGGTGCCCGGCCGCGGGAACGACAGGCCGCCGTGCACCTGGTCGCCGAACTCCTTGATGACCGACAGGAAGGAGCCCATGCCCGTGGCGGTGATGGCCGACAGGACCTCGCGCATCACGCGGTGATCCGGATCGGGCGGCACCACCAGCTGGTACTGCAGGAACCCGCGCTTGCCATAGATGCGGTTCCAGTCCTTCACGAAGTCGAGGGGGAAGAAGAACGGGATGTAGTGGATGACGCTGTCCACCTGGCCCCGGGGCTGCTTGCGGAAGTACGCCTCGTTGAACAGGCGGATGGTCGCCTTGTTCAGCAGCCAGGAGGGCCCGTCGACGGGCACGTGCATCAGGGGCGACAGGGCGTCGATGGCCTTGCCGACCATGCCGGGGTCGCCCTCGACGCCCGGCGGCGCGTGGCGGCCGCGCATCATGATGCCGCGGCCCAGGCCCTTGCCCCCCGTCACGCAGTCGATCCAGGTGACGGTGTGCGAGAAGTCGGCGCTCTCGGCGCTCACCCGGAAGAAGTCGTCCAGATCCTCGGTCCGCACGGCCTCTTGCACGATCCACGGCCCGGCCACCGGGCGCAGCGTCAGCTCCACCGTCAGGATGACGCCGGTGAGGCCCAGCCCACCGACCGTGGCCCAGAACAGCTCGGGCTCCAGGTCGGGTCCGCAGGCGACGATCTCGCCGGAGGCCGTCAGGATCTCGAGCTGGCTGATGTGGTCGCAGAACGTGCCGTCGACGTGGTGGCTCTTGCCGTGGATGTCGTTGGCCACGGCGCCGCCCAGCGTCACGAACCAGGTCCCGGGGACGACGGCCGGGAAGAAGCCATGGGGCAGGAAGGTCTCGACGAGCTCCTGGATGGAGACCCCCGCCTCGGCCTTCACCCGGCCGGTGGCCGGATCGAACTCGAGCATGCGATCCAGCCGCCGCGTGAGGATGACGCGGCCGTTCTCGAGCAGCGCCACGTCGCCGTAGCTGCGCCCGAGGCCATGGGCCAGCACGGGGAGCCCGCCGCGGTCGGCCAGCGCCGCCTGCACATCGCGCAGCCGCTCGGGCCGCGCCACCTCGGCCTCGAGCCGCGGGTAGCGGCCCCAGCCATGGAGTTCACGCTTCACCCAGGTGTCCATCACCGCTCCTTTCGGGGGCGCGTACGATGCCCGAAACCCCCGGTTGGACGCCACCTGACGCGCTGCGTCATGCCCGGCGCGGGGCCGGCGTCGCCCGTGGGGCGGGGGTTTATGCTTGCAGTTCGCATGGTTGCGGGATCAGGCCGGCTGGCCGCTGCCGCAGTGGCTGCAGAACCGGGCCGCCGCTGGCAGGGCGTTGCCGCAGCTCGTGCAGCGCTTGCGCTGGGCGGTGCCGCAGCTCGTGCAGAAGCGCGCCCCGGCCGGGATGGAGATGCCGCAGCGGATGCAGGGGGCCAGCTCGCTCGTCTTCATCGGCTGCTCGTTCGTGGTGCCGAGCAGCGATCGGGCGACGTGGGTCAGGTTCTGGGTGCGCCGCGACGTGGGGCGCAGGCCCAGCTCCAGGGGGCCGGTCAGGTTCTCGATGTCGAAGCGCGCCAGGAAGAGGCCGCTCTGGGCCAGCGGCTCGTCGAGGGCCTCGCGGATGCGGGTGCAGAGATCGTCCAGGTCATTGAGCAGCGGCACCGACAGATCGGTGAGGCTGGCCAGCGCGGTGGCGAAGCGCCCGGCCAGGATGCGGCGCAGGCGCTGCTCCACCTCGGCGTCGTCGGGGACCACCCGCCGGGCCATGCGATCGATGACCTGCCGGGCGTCGTGGAACCGCACGCTGAAGCGGCCGTAGGCGCGCAGATCCACCGCGCCATGCCCGGGCAGGTGGACGGTGGCGGGGGCCGAGGTGCCCCAGCGCAGGCGGGGCGACGGGCCGGTGCGCAGGAAGACGAGATCGGCCACCACCGGGCCCGCCGTCCAGCCCCGCAGCTCGGCCAGCCCCGGGAGCGTCGCCGGGGTGACGGTGTGCTCCCCTGGGCCCAGCACGTCGGTGACGAGCTCGCCATGGCGCACCACGAGGGCCTGGCCGCGCTCCACCACCACCTGGGCGCCCGCCCGCAGGGGGTGGCCGGGGTGGGGGAACGTCCAGAAGTAGCCATGCTGGCTGTCGTCGTCCCACGAGACGTAGTCGACCTCCAGCGTGGCGATCCAGCGAGCCAGCTCATCGGGGCGGCCGGCGCCCGCGGCCAGGGGGCCCACCTCGAGGCCGCCGAGGGCCAGACGCTCCCCGACGCCGAGGGCGGCGCCCATGGCCCGCAGGGCGTCGCGCTCGCCCGGCGTGAGCGTGCCATCGAGGGCGGCCATCTGGCGGCAGGCCTGGATGAGCGTCCGGCGCAGCCAGGTGGAGTCGAGGGCGGCGCTGGCCTCGGCGTAGTCGAAGGGCTGGTGGGCCAGCTCCTCCACCGTCGTCGCGAGGCCCACCTGCCGCAGGAACGCCTGCAGCGCCTGGGCCTCCGCCTCGTCGACGCCATCGCTGGCCGCCACGTGGTAGAGACCGCGGGCGAAGGCGAGGGCGCGGCGCTCGGTCCAGGTGGTGCGGGTCATCGCGGCTCCTCGCTGGCGGACGGCTCGCTTTCTACAAGACCCGGCCCGGGAAGGCCAGGGCCACGGCCCGAAGGGCTTGCCACGCCCAGCGCCCACCGGCGACTCTTCCGCGTCGCCTGCGGTGGGTGGCGCGAGCCAAGGGAGAGCGAAATGTCGATGGGGATCAAGCACCTGGTGCTGATGGTGGCCGTGGCCGGGTTCGGCGTGGCCTGTGATGACGCCGGCAGCGATGGCGGTGACATGGGCATCGGCGGCGCCGGTGGTGGCGCGGGCGGGGCCGGTGGCGGCGCCGGCGGTGCCGGGGGCGGCGCGGGTGGCGCGGGCGGCGGCGCCGGTGGTGCCGGCGGCATGGGCGGCGGGCGCGGGCGGCGCGGGCGGCGCGGGCGGCGCGGGCCCCGACTGTCAGGCCGTCTGCAGCACGCTGGGCCAGTGCGCCCTGCCCGACATCTGCCCGGGCATCACGGCCGACAACCTCGACGCCTTCGTGGACGGCTGCGTCGAGACCTGCGGCATGCAGCCGGCCCTGGCCGCGCTCGTCAACGGCGCCGACTGCGAGGGCACCATCAACACCCTCAAGAACATCAACGCCACCTTCCGTGAGGCCTGCGAGGGCGGCGGCGGGGCCGGCGGCGCCGGTGGCGGCGGCGGCAGCAGTGGCCTGCCCGCCGACCAGGCCATCGGCACCTACGCCGAGGGCGAGGTGCTGCAGATGTGCCAGTACTTCGACACCATCCCCGGCTCGGGCGAGACGGTGATGTGCATGGAGGACGGCGAGTCCTTCGAGGTCGGCGTCGGCTTCAGCGACGTCGACGAGTGCGTCGACGCCTTCGCCGACTTCGGTGACGACTGCATGGCCACCACGGCCGAGCTGGAGAGCTGCTACCGCGACCTCGTCGTCGACGCCTGCTCCCCCGAGGATCCCGCCTCCTGCGCGCCCGTCTTCCTGTGCCTGGAGGGCCCGCAGTTCACCTGCGACAACGGCGAGATGATCCCCGAGTACTGGCGCTGCGACGGCGAGGCCGACTGCGAGGACGGCACCGACGAGCCCGCCGACTGCCCCACCTTCATGTGCGCCGACGGCAGCACCATCCCCGAGCTGTTCCGCTGCGACGGCGGCCCCGACTGCGCCGACGAGAGCGATGAGGCCAACTGCCCCATGTTCGCCTGCGCCGACGGGAACATGATCCCCGAGGACTGGCGCTGCGACGGCGAGCCCGACTGCGACGACGGCAGCGACGAGGCCGACTGCCCCTGAGCGGGCGACGCCCGGTCGAGATCCCCGGCTGCTCCCGACCCCGGCCTACTCCGCGGAGATCGCACCCGGTCAGCCCGGGGCCGTCTCCGGGAGAGCCGGGGCGGTTCTAGGTGAACCGCCCCGGGATCTTCGGAGACCGGTTTGCTGGAGTGCCTCCCCCGTTGTGCGACGAAGCTCGCTCATGCCCGTCTACCCCTACCAGCGCACACGCGCCGCCAGTGTCGGCCGCCCTCGGTGCGGGCGCAAGCGCGCCCCCCCTCTGACCGGGCCGCTTCGTCGCGAGCGCCGCCGCGTCAGCGGCGCAGCCCGCGGCGCAGGGCTTCGATGAGGGCGGGGCGGATGCGGGCGGCGGGGATGACGGCGTCGAGGGAGCCGACCTCGACCGCGCGCTGCACGGTGTGGATGGCGTCGAACTCGCGGGCGAGGGCGCCCTGGTGCTCCAGCGTCAGGGCGTCGCGGGCGCTCTTGTCGGCGGCGAGCCGCGGATCCTGCTGGACCCGCTGGCGGACGTCGCGGGTGAAGACGACGGCGGCGGCGGGCGCGCCGCCGATGACGCTGGCGAAGCTGCCTTCGACGGCGAGGGCGGTGAGGCGGGGGTTGAGGGCCTTGGAGAAGACCACGTAGGCGCCGCCGTGGTAGCGGCCCACCACCAGGAAGACGATGGGGCCCCGGAAGCGGACGACGGCGCGGCCGATCTCGGCGCCGTACTCGAGCTGCAGGCGGCGCAGGGACTCGGGGCTGCCGTCGAAGCCGCTGAGGTTGGCGAGGATGACGGCGGGCCGGTTGCCGCTGGCGGCGTTGAGGGCCCGGGCCACCTTGCGGGCGCTCTCGGGGAAGAGGGTGGCGCCCGACCAGCTCTCCGGGCCGTCCAGGGGGGCGGCGTCGGCGCGGGGGAGGGAGCGGCTCTCGATGCCGATGAGGCAGACGGGGGTGCCGCCCAGGTGGGCGTCCATGGTGACGGCCGTGGCGGCGTCGAGCCAGTCGGGCCAGCGCTCGAAGGTGCCGGCGTCGGCGTCGGCGACGGCGGCCATCAACTGCCTGATATCAAAGGGCTTCTTGCGCTCGGCGTTCAGCGCCGGGTCGAAGATGTCGCCCAGGCGGCTGAAGGGCTCGCCCGCCACGGGGGTGTAGGGCGCGAGGCGCACGTCGCGATCCACCGGGTCGAGGCTGGTGAAGCCGCGGGCGTGGCGCTCGCCGGGGGCCCGGGCGGTGTGACGGTAGTGCTCGAACAGCACGAACCAGGCCTCGCCCAGGTCGCGGGCGTAGCGCTGGGCCTGGCCGTTGCGCCCCATGACGCGCTCGTAGCCGCCGATGCCGCGCTCGTCCTCGGCCGCGACGCCGCCGGAGTACTCGAGGGCCTTCTTGCCGGTCAGCACCATGGAGCCATCGCCCGTCATGATGAGCAGGCCACGGGTGTGCATCAGCATGGTGGCCTCGGCGTTCCAGTACGCCTGCGCCCCGACGTTGACGGCGTGCACGATGAGGTTCACCTCGCCGCCGGCCTCGGTCAGCTCCACGAGGCGACGCAGGACGACGGCCGTCCAGTCCAGGTTCTCGGTGCCGCTGTCGAAGGCGATGCGGGCGCCGGCCGACACGGGCAGCCACTCCACTGGCAGGTCGCGCTCGGCGGCCAGGTCGAGGGCGGCCAGGATGCGGCGGCACTCGGGCTCGGCCAGGGCGCCCATGGCGTGGGTGGGATCGCCGGCGATGAAGACGCGGGCCAGCCCCTCGGGGTGCTTGGGCGTCTCGTTGCGGATGACCCCCACGACGACGCCGCAGGTGTTCTCGCCGTAGGGGCGGTCCACCGGGACGAGGCGGGCGCCGTCGGCGTCCAGATCGAGCTCCTGGAAGCTGCCCACGCCCAGGTCGGGGTGGGGGGTGCGGATGCCCTGGCCGCTGCCCACGAGCATGCGGATGACCTCGTAGGGGTAGACGGCCCCGAGGCGGCGGGCGGCGGCCACGCGCAGGCGGTAGGGGCTGCGCGGCCGGATGGCGTCGTCGGTCGGCGGCTCCTCGCGCACCTCGAGGCGGTGGCGACCGGGGCGGCCGATGACGAAGATCGCCGGGGGATCACCGGCGGGGCGCGACGTCAGGCGGGCGCGGACCACCACCTTCTCGAGGCCGAGGCCGCGGGTGGAGCCCTCGAAGCGGCGGGCGATGGCGGCCACGCGCTCGGCGCTCAGGTCGACGACGGGGCGCAGGTCCAGGCAGATGCGGTTGCCGTGCAGCCGGCGGCGCGGGTCACGGCTGGCCTGGGCCTGGCGCACGACGGCGACGGCCTCGTGGAAGGCCCGCTCGATGGTCCAGCCGGCGCGATCCGTCGACTCGGGCCCCTCGCGCAAGTCCGCGAACACAAAGACTCTCTCGTCACCCGCGTGCTCGACGGCGACGGCGTGGAAGGCGTGCAGGGGCTCCGGGGCGTCCAGGCGGGTGAGGTGGAAGGCGCTCAGGCGCCAGAGCTCGAGCCGCCGGGCGGCCTCGGGGTGGATGTCGCGCAGGACGGGGTCGGCGACGAGGGCGCCGGCCTCCAGCCGGAAGCCCCGGTGGCGCAGGGTGGCGTTGCCGTTGGCGGCCGTCACGGTCACGCGGGCGGCGCGGGTGAGGCCCGCCGCGGCGGGGAGGGCGGCCGTCAGGGCGGCGTCGAAGGCCGGGATGGGGCTGGTGCCGGCGACGAAGACCTCGACGGCGCGATCCGGGGTCGCCAGGTCGGTGGCCACGGCGAGGGCGGCGTCGAGGCGGTCGAGGGGCGTCAGCACCGCGGCGAGGCCCTGCACGTCCTCGTCGCCCAGGACCCGCGCCACCGCGCAGGTGAGGCCCGCCTCGGTGCGCGTCTCGACGGGGCCCAGGCGGTCGGCGTAGAGCCGGCCGAGCAGCGCGGGCAGGGCGGCCGGGTGGGCCAGGGCCTTGCGCAGCAGCAGGGCGGACAGGCTGTGGGGCGAGCGCACCAGGGCCTGCAGCGCGGCGGCGCGCATGGCGGGCGGGCCCGCCTCGGCCTGGGCGAGCGCCGGGCCGACGACGTCCTCCAGCAGGGCGCCCTGCCGGGCGAAGTGCGGCTGCTCGAAGAGCAGGAAGCGGGCGTGGCGGGCGTGATCCTCCACCGGCCGGTGCCGGGCGGCCGCCAGGTCGGCGACCCGGTCGAGGACGTCGCGCAGCTCGGCGCGCTGCAGGGGCACGCCGGCGCCATGCAGGCCGGCGGCGAGGCGCAGCAGGGCGGTGCAGGCGCGGTGGCGCGGGGCGCCGTGGGCGCGGGCGACGGCCAGGCGCCAGGCGGCGGCGCGGGCGGCGGCCAGGCTCGCGGGGGCGCCGTGCCAGGCGAGGGCCCGGTCGAGCGTCGGGGCGAGGTGGCGGTCGGGCTCGGCCTCCCCCTGACCCAGGCGGCGGCACCAGCCATGGAAGGCGCGCTCGGCGCTGATGGCCACGGCCTCGCCGGCGGCGGGCTGCAGGTGGCAGTCGAAGAGGGCCTGGGTGTCGGCGTAGGCGCCGAGCAGCGCCACCAGCGGCTGCCAGGCGGCGGGGGCGGCCAGGGGACCGGCGGCGGCGGCCTCCAGGGCCTCGAGGGTGGCGCGGCGGTCGGCGGGGGCCAGGTCGAAGCCCAGCAGGAGCGCCCGGACGGCCTCGGCCAGGGCGGCGACCCGCGCGGGCGACTCCTCGGCGGACCAGCCGCGCGGATCCACGGCCTCGGCGGCGGCGGCGGCCGCGCGAGCAGCGGGCGCGGCGCTGCCGGCCGGGTCGAGCAGGACGAGCGCCTGGCCGCTGGCCACCTGCTGGTGCACCCGCACGGCCACCTGGCGGACGACCCCGGCGACGGGTGCGCAGATGGTCGTCTCCATCTTCATGGCCTCGACGGTGCAGAGCACGTCGCCCGCCGCCACCGCGTCGCCGGCCTCGACGGCCACGGCCACCACGACGGCGGGCATGGGCGCCTGGATGACGCCGCCGGCCGCCCGCTCGATGTGGTGGGCCTCGCCGTCCACCTCGACGCTCAGCCCCGTGGCCCCCTCGGCGAAGAGGACGCGGTGCACGCGGCCGTCCAGCTCCAGGGCGCCCGCGTGGGGGCCGTCGAGGACGAGCCGGGCGTGGTGGGCGCGGCCGTCCACGGCCACCACCTGGGCGTCGCCGGGGCGGTCGAGCACCCGGACGCGCTGGTGCACGCCCTCGACGGAGAGCTCGACCATGGCCCCGTCGGGCGGGGGCAGCCGGTGGGGGATGCCTCCCTGAACCTCTCGGAAGTATTGATGAATCGCCGCGTCGCGCCCCTGGCGGGCGACGAGCAGGGCCGCCGCGGCGAGGGCCTCGTGCCCGTGGGTCGGCTGCACCAGGGCGGGCGCGTGGCGATCGAGCCAGGCCGTGTCGGCGCTGCCGTCGATGAACGCCGGGTGGGCCAGCACCGCCCGCAGGAAGGCCCGGTTCGTGGCGCCATCCTCGACGACGAGATCGAGCTCGGCGAGGGCGGCGTCGAGGCGGGCGCGGGCCTGGGCGCGGGTGGCGCCGAAGGCGATGATCTTGGCGATCATCGAGTCGAACTCGGGGGCGATGGCCTGCCCCTCCTCGACGCCGGTGTCGACGCGGATGCCCGGCCCCGTGGGCGGCCGGAAGACGCGCAGGCGGCCTGGCCGGGGGGCGAAGCCGTGGGCGGGATCCTCGGCGTTGAGGCGGGCCTCGATGGCGTGCCCCCGCGGGGCGCCGGGGGGCTCGAAGGGCAGCCCGAAGGCGATGTCGAGCTGGGCCTCCACCAGGTCGAGGCCGGCCGTCAGCTCCGTGAGCGGGTGCTCCACCTGGAGGCGGGCGTTGACCTCCAGGAAGGTGATGAGGCCGTCGGCGGGGGCGTACAGGAACTCGGCCGTCCCGGCGCCGCGGTAGGCCACGGCGGCGGCCAGGCGGACGGCCGACGACTGGATGGTGGCGGCGACGTCGGCGGGCAGGACGGGGGAGGGGCTCTCCTCGATGATCTTCTGGTGGCGGCGCTGGATGGAGCAGTCGCGGACGCCGAGGGCCCAGGCCTGGCCCTGGCCATCCCCGACGAGCTGCACCTCGACGTGGCGGCCGCCGCGGATGCAGGCCTCCAGCAGCACACCGCCGCCGCCGAACGAGCGGGCGGCCTCGGCGCGCACGGCCGCGAGGGCCGCGGGCAGGGCGTCGGGGGCGTCCACCCGGCGGATGCCGCGGCCGCCGCCGCCGGCGGACGCCTTGACCATGAGCGGGTAGCCCACCCGCGCGGCCGCCTCGATCCAGCGGGCGGTGGGGGCGTCCTCGGGGAGAGTGGCCCAGGGGGCCAGCGGCACGCCGGCGGCCTCGGCCCGCTCGCGGGCGGCGATCTTGTCGCCCAGGGCCCGCAGCGTCTCGGCGCGGGGGCCGATGAACGCGATGCCCGCGGCCTCCAGGCGCTCGACGAAGGCCGCGTCCTCGGACACGAAGCCCCAGCCTGGCCAGACGGCGTCGCACCGCGTCTCGCGCAGGCGCGCGAGCACGTGGTCGAGGTCGCAGTACGCGCTCACGGCCCGGCCGTCGGGGCCCGCGCGCAGGGCGGGGCCCAGGGGCTCGGCGTCGTCGGCCAGGCGCACGAACAGGGCGTCGGCGTCGGGCTCGGTGTAGAAGGCGACGGCCTCGACGGCCAGGCCGCGGGCCGCCCGCCACGTCCGCAGGGTGCGCAGGCAGCGCACGGCCGCCTCCCCGCGGTTCCAGATCGCCACGCGCCGAATGGACTGCTCGCTCTTCATGCCGCCTCCAGCACCACGCACGCGACGGCGAACGGGCCGTCATGGCTCAGGGACACATGGGCCTGCCAGGCCCCGCCTTCGTCGAGGAGGGCCCGGGCCGCGCCGTGCAGGCGCAGGGCCGGTCGCCCCCAGGCATCCGAAATCACTTCGATTTCCCGGAGATCCAGGCGCCGCTGCCGGGGGGGCGCCCCGAAGCGCGGGCCGCTCAGGGCCTTCAGGAAGGCCTCCTTCGCGGCGAACCGGACGGCCAGGTGGCGGGCCGGATCCCCCGACGCGCGGCTGGCCGCGGCGTCCCGCTCCCCGGGGGTGAAGGTGCCCGCGACGAAGGCCGAGGCCACGTCGGCGAGCTGGGCGCGGAAGCCCCCCAGGTCCACCACGTCGATGCCCATGCCCAGGATCACGGGGTGGGCCCGCCGCGGAAGACGCCGGCGGCGCCGAGGCGGGCGGCCGGGTCGAGGAGCATCGCGGCCTCCTCGTCGGCCTGGGCCCGGGAGCCGTCGGCGGCCTGGAAGCGGCGGTGCTGGCGCTTCGTGAAGTGGGGGGCCTCGTCCATCCAGACGGCCGCGCGCTCGCGCCAGCCGCGGTCGACGCGCTCGGCGGCGGTGGCCTCCCAGGCCGCGCGGGCGACGGGATCGAGGGTGGCCCGGAAGGCCTCGGGGTGCAGCACCAGGGCCACGGCGCTGACGTGGCCGAAGCCCAGGCTGGTGACGACGGCCGCCCGCAGGGGCTCCGAGGCGGTCAGGCTCTCGTCGGTGAAGGCCATGTGGCTGTAGGCCGCCATGGCCGGATCCACGGCGTCCAGGTTGCGGTTGCCGGGGATGACGCCGCTGCCGAGGGCCTGGAGGGCGCCGTGCACCTGCCAGGCCGCCGCGCCGCCCTTGGAGTGCCCCGTCAGCGTCTTCTGAGAGACGACGAAGAGGGGGTTGCCGGGGGTGCGGCCGAGGGCGGCCTGCATGCGGTGGTGCAGGGCGTTCTCGTTGAGATCATTGGCCAAAGTGGATGTGTCGTGCTTGTAGACCAGGGCCACGTCGTCGGCGGTGAGGCCGTGGCGGGCCAGGGCCTCCCCGAGGGGGGACGCCGGGCCGCCGAGGGCCGCGGCCAGGGCGCCCATGCCCGGGGCCGGCACCGACTGCTGGATGCCATCGCCGAAGGAGCCGGCCCAGGCCAGCACGCCGTAGACCGGCAGGCCCAGCCGCAGGGCCACGTCGCCGCGGGCCAGCAGCAGGGTGCCGCCGCCCTGGGCCTCCACGAAGCCGCGTCGGCGGGCGTCGTTGGCGCGGGAGAGCTCGTCGGGCTCCAGGCCCAGGGCCACCATCTCGTCGCTGTCGGCGGTGGCGTCCATGTCGGCGAAGCCCACCGCGCCCTCGGGGCCGATGTCGTCGAAGCCGCCGGCGACCACCACCTCGGCCTTGCCGGCGAGGATCTTGTCGAGGCCCTCCTCCAGCGAGACGGCCGCCGTGGCGCAGGCGCCGACGGGGTGGGCCATGGCGCCGTAGCTGCCCACGTAGGTCTGCACCACGTAGGCGGCCGCCACGTTGATGAGCGTCTCCTGCAGCACGTCGCCCTGCCGGGCGTTGCCCAGGATGTGATCCTGGTAGAGCCGCCGCAGGCTCGCCATGCCGCCGATGCCGGCGCCCTGGGTGTTGGCCACGCGGGCCGGGTGGACGTGGGCCAGCAGCTCCTCGGGGTCGAGGCCCGCCTGGCGGAAGGCGTCCACCGTCGCGATGAGGTTGAAGAGGGCCACCGGATCGACGCGCTCCGCCATGTCGGCGGGGACGCCGAAGCGGGAAAAGTCGAAGCCTTCCGGGAGGATGCCCGCGACCTGCCGGGTGAGGCGGGCGTGGCGCAGCACCTTGACCTCGCTGCCGGCGCGGCGGGTAACCGTCCAGGTCTCGGCCCGGGCGTCGTAGCCCACCTGGGTGCCCTCGGCGTCGGCGGCGGCGAAGGCCTCGGCCTCGGCGCGGGACGACACCGGGAAGGTGAAGTCGCGATCCAGGTAGACGGTGGCGTGGACGGGCAGGCGGCTCGGGTCGTGGTGGCCCCCCGGCTCGATCCAGCGGATGCCGACGCGCTGGCGGACGGCCTCGCCGTAGCGGGCGGCGAGGCCGGCCTCGGGCACGGGCTCGCCGGTGGCGGCGTCGACGAAGCCGGCGCGCTCGTAGCGGACGAGGCCCGTCATCCAGGCCAGCTCCAGCACCGACGCGGGGGACAGCTCGTCGCTGACCTCGAGGTCGAAGCGGGTGCGGGCGCTGCCGCAGGGGCCGACCTCCCCGAAGCCCACGATGACGACCTGCTCGCGGGGCGAGGCGGCCGTGGCGGGCCAGGCCACCGCGGGGGCGGGGGCGTCGCGCGGGGGCCAGGCGGGCGCCGGGGTGACGAGGGCGGCGGGGGGCGTCGGGTCGAGCCGGCTGGCCTCGGCGCGGCGCAGGCCGTCGTGGCGCTTCGCGGCCGCCGCCTCGTCGGCGAGGGCGGCGCGCAGGCCCCCCACCACGCCGCGCAGATCGGTGATGGCGTCGAAGCCGGCCGTGAGATCCACCTGCAGCGGGCGGCGGGCGGCCGCGGCGCGCACGGGCTCGGTGCACAGGGCGGCCAGCAGGTGGCCCATCTCGGGGGTCGAGAAGGTGCGCAGGCCGGTGGCCGCCTCCAGTCGCGCGGCCACGGCGTCGTTGGCGTCCATCAGCCCCGTGCCGCGCACCCAGCCGATGCGGGCGCCGCAGAGCGTCACGGCCCGGCCCCAGGCGTCGTGCTCGCTGTGCCAGCGGGTCAGCAGGACCTCGAGGGCGGCCTTGGCCTCGGCGTAGGCGCCATCGCCGCCGAACGCGCCGTGGTTGGGCGAGAGCGGCAGGACGACGTGGCAGCCGCCGGCGGGCACGCCCTGGGCGAGGTGGCGGCGGGCGACGCGGGCGATCAGGCGCTCGACGCCCACGAGCATGACGCGCAGGGCGGCCAGGGCGCGGCCGTCCAGGCGGTCGAGGGTGGCGGCGTCGCCGAGTGCCCCGAAGGGCAGCAGCAGGTCGGGGCTGAAGGCGGGCTTCACGACGCGGACGGTGGCGCCGGCCTGCTCGGTGCGGGCGTCGAAGAGCCAGTCCACCAGGGCATCCACGTCGGTGAACGACGCCATGTTGGCGGGCACGACGTGCAGCTCCGCGCCGGGCCCGGCCTCCTGGCGGAAGACCTGCCGGTAGAAGCGCCGGCGGGCGCGGGTGTGCGTCGTGGTGGTGACGACGACGCGGGCGCCGCCGCGCAGCAGGGCCCGCACCATCTCGAGGGCGATGGAGCCGGGGCTGGCGCCGCTCACGACGGCCGTACGTCCCTGGAACTCCAGGGGATTCGCCGAGCGGAGGCGGGCGTCCACCGCCGCGTCGTCGGCCCGGACGGCGTCGCCGAGGCCGGCGAGGAAGGCCGCCAGGTCGGGGGCCTGGGGGTCGGGCACGTCGCGGGCGACCAGGCGGCCGTCGGCGCGCACGTCGACGACCGGGCGCGTGGGCTGGAGGGGCCGGGGGCTGGCCGGGCGGGTCGCCAGCCCAGCGAGGGTGGCGGCGAGGGCCGCGTCGCCGGCGCGCTGGGCGCGGTCGGCGTACCAGGCGGCCGTCTGGGCCACGAGGGGAGCCGCCTGCACCCAGGGGGCCAGGCGAGCGGCCGCCTCGGCGACGTCATGGCCGCGGCGGGCCTCGTGGTACAGCCGGGCCACGTCGCGGCGGGCGAAGGGCAGGTTGTCGAGCAGCGGCAAGTGCTTGCGGGCGTCGAAGCGGGGCGCGACCAGCTCGGCGTAGCCGGCGCCGTGCTCGGCCTCGAGGGCCGCGAGGGCCACGGTGTCGGGGTGCGGGCCGGCCGGGGCGGGGGCCCCGGGGAAGGGGTGGCCCAGGCGGGCGGCCAGGTCGCGGGCGGACTGCAGGAGCACGCCGTCGGCGCCCACCAGGCGATCCTCCAGGGCGCGCACGGCGGCGGCGTCGACGGTGCCGCCCGCGCCCCCGGCGGCCTGGCGGCGGGCGAGGGGGCGGCGGTGCGGGCGCCGAACGCCTCGACGGCCCGGTCGAGCACGGCCAGGGCGTCGCGCGCGCTGGGTGGGGGCGGCGTCGGCCAGCAGGCCGAGGGCCCCGCCGCGGCCCGAGGCGCCCTCGCGGGCCTCCAGGGCGAGGGCGTCGAGCACGCCGCCGATCTGGCCGGGGCCGGCGGACCAGGTGGACTCCAGGTGGGCGACGGCGTCCTTGCGCACGAGCCCGGCGCGGCCCAGCACGCGGCGCAGGGCCTCGTCCTGGGCGGCCTGCAGGTAGGGGCCGGGGTGCGTGTAGCGGCGCGCGCGGCGGGCCAGCTCGGCGGCGAGGGCCGCGATGGGCACCTCGTGGGCGGCGTCCAGGGTGCCCGGCTCGAACTCGACGCCCAGGTCGAGGAGGACCTGGTTGCGGCGGGAGGAGACGCCCTCGAAGAGGCCGTCGATGGTCTCGTCGTCGCGGATCTGCTCGGGGCGGACGCGGGCCTGGAGGGCCAGCAGCGTCTTGAGGGCCTCGCCGGTGGAGATGGGCTGGTCGGCGACGGCGGCGACGGCGGCGGCGGGCGCGGGCGCGACCTCGGCCACCGGGGCGGCGACGACGGGCGCGGCCGCCACGGGCGGGGCGGCGGGCGCGGCGGGGGCCTCGGGGGCCGGCGCCTCGTCCTCGTCGCGGGCCAGGACGCGCAGGGCGTCGGCCTCGATGTTCAGCACCTCGACGCCGGCCGCGTCGAGGCTCTGGAGCGTCTGCCGCATCATGTTGGCCACGGTGGGCTGGTAGCCCACGCCCACCTCCAGGGCCCGCTCGGCGCCCAGGCCGCCGGCGTCGGCGCCGCGGATGAGCAGCTCCTGCGTCTCGATCCAGCGGACGGGGCTGGCGAACTGCCAGGCCAGCAGCTCCACCAGCAGCGTGCGCGCGAGGGCCGAGGGAGCCCGGGCGGCCTCGTCCCAGCCGGCGAGCAGGGCCTCGATCACCGGGGAGCCGGTCACGGCCAGCATGGCCTCGGCGAAGGCGGGCTCCAGGCGGAAGGGCAGGGCCACCAGGTTGGGCACGTAGCGATCGACCAGGCGCGCCGGGTCGACGGTGGCGGGCAGGCGATCCTCCAGGGTGGCGCGGAAGGCCGCCACGCCGTCGCGCAGGACGTCGGAGTGGAAGGGCACGTCGACGCCAGGCACCGGGACGTAGGCCGGGCGGCGGGCGCTGCTGCGGGCGGCGAGGCGCGCGGCCAGGGCCTCCAGGGCGTCCACATGGCCGGTCACCGCGTACTGGCGGTCGCGGACGTTGTGGTTGACGACCTGCAGGAAGCGCCCGGTTTCGTTGGCGATTTCGTCCACGAGGTCCAGGGCCCCGGCCTGGTCGAGGCCGGCCAGGTTGGGGCGGATGACGCCCATGGCGTAGGGGCTGCGGCCGGCGGCGTCGCGGGGCACGAAGCGGTGCATGACGGTGCCGCGCTGGTAGACGATCTCCACCACCGCCTCCAGGGGCAGGACCTCGATGACCGCCGCCAGGGCGTTGTACTCGCCCACGCTGTGGCCGCATGCGATGGCGTCGGCGGGCAGCACGCCGGCGGCGCGCAGCTCGGCCACCTGGGCCATGGCCAGCACCGCCATGGCGGGCTGGGTGAAGCGCGTCAGGTGCAGCACGCCCTCGGGGTGGCGGTGGGTCTCGCCGTTGACGAGGAGCGTCTTCGGGTTCTCGCGCACCACGCGCAGGATGGAGAAGCCCAGGCGGTCGCGGGTGCAGGCGTCGGCGCGATCCCAGACGGCGCGAGCGGCGGCGCTGCGGGCGTAGCCCTCCATGCCCATGCCCTGCCGCTGGATGCCCTGGCCCGGGAAGAGGAGGGCCGTGCGCGGGGGCAGCAGGCGGGCGGTGGCGCGGGCCACGGGGCCGCGGGGGCCGCGGGCGACGAGCTCGACGTGCAGGGCGCCGCCCTCGGTGCCCACGCGGCGGGCCTCCAGGGCCAGCGCGTCGCCGGGCAGGGCCGGGGCGGTGAACCGGACGGTCCAGCCTTCGAGGCGCTCGCGGCGGCCGCCCGCGAGGCGGGCCAGGGCGAAGGCGTGCAGGCGGGCGGCCGTCCACATGCCGTGCACGATGGGCTGATCCAGACCGGCGAGTCGGGCGAACGCCGGGCTGCGGTGGATGGGGTTGTGGTCCAGGCCCACCTCGGCGAAGGCGTCCAGCCGGGCGGGGCAGTGCACGGTGGTCGCAGCCAGGCGGCGGGCCGGGGTGTCGACCCGGGTGGAGGGCGCGGCCAGCAGGTCGATCAGGGCGCGCACGGGGTGCTCGCCGGCGCCGGTGGCGTCGAGGGCCAGGGTGCCGACCACGCGATCCCCGACGCGCAGCGCCCCGGTGGCGGTGTGGCGGGCGGCGCCGGCGCGGGGGCGGTCCTCGGTGAGGGTGGCGTCCACGGTCACGACGTCGCCGCTCGCGAGGGGGGGCGCCAGGGTCAGCCAGCCGTGATCGGCCAGGAACGCCAGGCTCCCGGCGTCGAGGGGGGCCAGCGCCTCCACGACGTGCTCGCGGGCCCGCGTGGCCCACGGGGTGTCGCCGTGGTCGCCGCGGATGAAGAAGCCCGAGGCCAGGCGCGCGACGACGGCGTCGCCCCGGCGCAGGGTGGCCACGGCGCGGATGGTGCGGCCGGTGGCGGCGTCCTCGACGCGGGTGACGCGGGCCTCGGCCACCAGGGCCTCGCCAGCGGCGGGGGGCCAGGCGCCGACGATCTCGACCGACTGGTCCAGGTGGACGAGGCGGAGCAGGCCCGGGGCCAGCTCGTCGCCGGCGATGACGCGGAAGAGGGGCCGCCAGGCCAGGCTGAAGGCCAGCTCGTCCGCGACGCCGGGGTGCCCGGTCAGGCCGCCGTGGGCCCGGGCGCGGGCGTCGTCGACGACCACGGTGTCGGTGGCGGTGGCGAAGAGGGCCACGGGGGCGGGGGCGTCGTCGAAGAGGGCGCCCAGGTAGAGGGCGCGCAGCGCGTCGCGGGCCGCGTCGGCGGCGACGTGGACGGTGCGCAGGCCGTCCAGCGGGCCGGCGGCGAGGGTGAGGCGCCAGGGCGCGCCGCCGCGGCCGTCGGGCAGCGCGGCCGGGTGCAGGCACAGCTCGACGGCGCCGGCGTCGGTGGCGGTGAGGGTGAGGCACTCGGCGCCGTCGCCGCTCGTCCAGCGGAGGGCCGTGAGGGCGTCGCCGTCGAGGGTGAGGCGCAGGGTCGCGTCGAGGGCCGCCTGGGCGATGAGGCGCACCGGGTTCGGGCGGCGGCGGCGGTCCTCGACCAGCGCGGCGGCCCCGCAGAGGGCCGCGACGGGGCCGTGGTAGCGGGCGGCGACGGCGTCGAGCCAGGCGGTGGCGTCCGCGTCGGCCCCGGCCCGCAGGCGCAGCTCGGCGCCCACGCGGTCGGTGCGGACGCCCGCGAGGGCGGGGGCGACGAACGCGGCGCGGCGGGGGCGGTCGACGGGGGTGATTCCGCTTTCGAGTCGGGCGGTTACGCAGGCAGCCTCGAAGCGGCCCAGCAGGTCGGCCACGGGCTCGTCGGCGCGGCGGATGCCCGCGACGGCCTCGGGGCCCGGGATGACGAGGACGCCGTCGGCGCCGTAGCGGTCGTCATGGGCCTGCCAGAGGGAGTCGGCCTTGTACCAGCGGCGCACGTCGGCGTCGATGACGGGCACGAAGCAGACGGGCTTGCCGGGGCGGGCGCAGATCTGGTGGACGAAGGCGCGGGCGTCGGCCGGGTGGACGCGCTCCGTCGCCGCCGTCGGGTGGCGGGCCACCAGGGCCGCGAGGGTGGCCACCGGATCGGCGAGGTCGTCCACGACGCTGGGGGTGGGCGCGACGGCCAGGCGGGCCTCGGCCAGGCGCAGGAAGTCGGCCACGCGGGCGCGATAGGACGGATCGGGCCAGACGCCCTCCTCGCCGGGGCCACCGCGGCCGACGGCCAGCAGGCCCACCAGGCGCTCGGCGGCGGCCTGCCAGGTCATGCGCTCGATGTCGCCGAAGTAGGGCCGGGCCGTGGCGGCCAGCGCCGCGATGATGGCGTCGCGCTGGGCGGCGACGGCGGCGGCGTCGCCGGCCACGGCGTCCAGCAGGCGGCCGCAGCGGGCGGCGGCGTTGTCGAGGTAGTGGATGTCGGCGTTCAGGCCGCTCTTGCCGGAGGTGATGCCCCCACTGGACTCGCCGGTCTGGACCCACGCCGGGGTGCCGGGGGCGGCCACGAGGGCCTGCTTCACGGCGGTGGCGGTGGCGGCCTCGGCGCAGGCCATGGCGACGGTGCCGAGCAGGATGGCGTCGACGGGCAGGGCGGGCTGGCCGTGGGCCTCGGCCCAGGTGCCCGTCAGCAGGGCGGTGGCCCGGGCCTCGTCGCCGATGCCGCCGCCGACGCAGAGGATGACGTTCGGCGCGGCGCGCAGGCGGTGCCAGGTGGCCAGCAGGAGGGCGTCGAGGTCCTCCCAGGAGTGGTGGCCGCCGGCCTTGCCGCCCTCGAGGTGCACGAAGAGCGTGTGGTGGGGCGCGGCGGCGGCGATGCGCAGCACCTGCTCCACCTGGGCGACGGTGCCGGGCTTGAAGGCGTTGACGCGGGCCCCGGCGGCCACGAGGGCGTCGAGCAGGGCCACGGCCTCGTCCACCGGGGGGATGCCCGCCGAGATGGTCACGCCGGCGAGGGGCGCGCCCGCGCGGATGGCCTCCAGGACGCGGCCCTCGGTGCCCAGGTGCAGGTTCCAGAGGTGCCGGTCGAGGTACAGCGCGTTGAAGGTGGCCGTGCGGCCGGGGGCCAGCCGGGCGGCCAGCTCGGCGAGGCGCTGGGCCAGGACGCCCGCGGTGGGCTGGCCGCCGCCCGCCAGCTCGGCCGTGAAGCCCCCGTTGGCGGCGGCGGCGACGATGGCCGTGTCCACCGTGGTGGGCGTCATGCCGGGCAGGATGACGGGGGACTCGCCGGTGGCGCGGGTGTAGCGGTTGTCGAGGACGAGGCGGCCGTCGGGCAGGCGGGCCACGCCGGGGGCGAAGTCGGCGCCGCGCGGGCTGGGCGCGGGGGCGGCGCCGGCGGTGAAGAGCACCTCGCGGCCGGCGGTGGTCGTGAGGGCCGCGACGGGGACGCCGGCGCCGCGGAGGGCCACGGACGTCAGGCGGGCCACGCCGTCGCCGGGGCCGCAGTCGAGCACGACGTCCGCCTGCCCGTCGGCGACGAGGGCGCGCATGGTGTCGGCCCAGCGGACCGGGCGGGTGAACTGGGAGTCCAGCAGCGCCCCGGCGAGGTCGGCCACGTCGTTGAGGCGCGCCCCGTCGGCGGGATCGAGGAGGGGCAGCGCGAGGGCGGCGGCGTCGAAGCGGAGGCCCTCGGCGGCCAGCGTCTCGGCCATGGCGGCGCGGCCGGCCACCATGAGCGGGGAGTGGAAGGGCCCGCCGACGGCCAGCCACTCCCACGTCGTGGGGCGGCGATCGGCGGCGACGGCGGCCTGCAGGGCCTCGAGGGCGGCCGGCTGGCCGCTCACGACGAGGCGCGTGCGGGTGTTGAGCAGCGTCAGGTACAGGCCAGCGCCGGTGCGCGCGACCACCCGGTCTACGATGGCCTGCAGGGCGGGCTCGTCCAGGCCCGAGACGGCCGCCATGGGGGTGGCCTCGCCGGCCGCCTCGAAGCCCGCGCCGGAGCGCGCCATGTGGAGGCCCTGCCACGCGAAGTAGCGGACGAGCTCCACGAACCGGCCGGTCTGGACGAGGCCGCCGGGGCTCTCGGCCACGAGCAGCGCGGCCATGAGGCCCTGGCTGTGGCCCGTCACCGCGCTCACGCCGCCCCGGCGCAGGGCGCCGCTCAGGCCGCGCTCCCACAGGGCGCGGAAGCGGGCCACCTGGGCCACGAAGATGAGGGGCTGGGAGACCAGCGTGGAGGTCAGGTAGGCCGCGGGCGGGCGCCGCTCGGGGTGCTCGACCCAGCCCAGCGGGTCGATGCCGGCGTCCACGAGGCCCGACCAGCGGAAGGCCTGGGCGCCCAGCAGCTCGGCCAGGCCGGCGGAGGCGGCGGCCACGAGGGGGCGCGCGGGGGGGCACTCGGCCAGGACGGCCGCGATCTCGCCCAGGGCGTCGACGCCCTGGCCCGCGAAGGTCAGCGCGGCGCGGGGGCCGTCAGCGCGCAGCCGCCCCACGAGGGGGGTCCGGGCCGACCACTGCAGCCCGTCGTCACCGCCGTCCCGCTCGCCGCTGCTCCCCAGTCGCTCCATGGCTCCCCCGATCTCACTAGACTGATTGGTCTGGTTGACGGGGCGGATCGTGGCGGATAAGTGCGAGAATGCAAGCGAAATCGAGCCTGTACCCGACGCGCGTGCGGATCGGCGATGCGGAAGTGCAGGGCTGGCGGGGCCTGGCGGCGCTGGCCCCCGAGTCGCGCTACTGGACCGGCGCGTCGGGTGCGACGTGGGGCAGGTACTGGAACAGGCGGCCGAGCAGGGCCATGAACATGGAGACGTTGTCGACGGCGTGGGCCCGCTCGGGGTCCGCGCCGTCCTGGACGACGAGGCCGAGGTAGGCCCCGAAGATGGTGGCGGCGATGGCCTGCAGCTCGCCCTCGGAGCAGCGGCCGGCGACGGCGGGGCGCAGGATGGAGGCGATGGCGGACCGGGCGCGGCGGTGGAACTTGGAGACGGCGGCCTGCAGCTCGGGCTCGCGGCTGCCCTGGGCGATGAACTCGAGCCAGAGGGGCACGATGACGCGGCCGCGCTTCACCTCGCGCTTGAGGGCCTCGGTGATGGCGGCCACGTAGTCGGCGTCGATGACCGCCTCCTCGAACTGCTCGTAGAGCTGGTCCATCACCTCGCGGGTCCACGTCTCCAGGATGTCGACGAAGACCTCCTGCTTGGAGGCGTAGTGCCAGTAGAACGAGCCCTTCGAGGCGCCGGCGGCGGCGCAGATGTCGTCCACGGACGTGGCGTGGAAGCCCCCGGCCCGGAAGCAGTCGTAGGCTGCCCGGCGGATCTCTTCGCGCTTGCTCTCGCCCGTCCGGTTGCGGCGGCGGGGTGCGGCCATGGGGTCCTCCCGGTCGTCGCCCCCCGAGTAGCCTGCCACCGCCCGGGGTGTCAATCCGCTGGCAAACCCGGCGGTCCAGCCGCGTCCCTGGCCCGCACCAGGAGGAGGCCGGGATGACGCGGTGGATCGCGATGATTCTGCTGCCCGCGCGCCGGGGGGAGACCCCGCGACGCAGCGAGCGGCGCTCTGGGCAGCCCGAGGGCCGCCCGCACGATGTCGAAGGAGAAGGGGGGTACCGGAGGTCGGGCTCGAACCGACACACCCTCTCGGGTACCGGATTTTGAGTCCGGCGCGTCTACCAGTTTCACCACTCCGGCGCGGGCAGCAGACTACGGGACGCCGGCGGGCGGGTCAACTGGCGATGCGGCGCCTCAGTGGGCGGCGGCCGCGCCGCTCTTCGGCTTCGCGTGCCAGAGGCGGGCCGCCAGCACCAGGCCGATGAGGGCCAGGGGCACCATGGAGACGGGCCACCAGATCCAGTTGTCGGGGTTGGTGGCGGCGCCGGTGATCTTGCCGGCGGCGTCGAGCTCCTGCTTCGGCAGGATGACGGAGTAGAGGATCGACATGAAGCCGGTGCCCAGGTAGACGAAGCCGTCGATGATGCCCACGGCGACGCCCACGTTCTGCTTGCCGCCGAAGTCCATGCTGGCGGTGCCCGAGAGCATGCCGTGGACGCCGATGACGCACATGGACATGAAGACGACGAGCCAGCCCACCACCGGGGTGGTGTAGGCGAACGTCAGGGCGATGCCGCCGCCGAGCATGGCGCCGTAGAGCACGGCCGCCACCGGCCCGCGGCGCGACTGGAACAGGTGGTCGGAGATGGTGCCGGCGAAGACGCCGCCCATGATCCCCGCGCAGCACAGCAGCATGCCCCAGTTGTCGTAGACCCAGTCCGACTTGAGGTGGAGCGTCGCGTCCGTCTGCTTCGCGAAGATGCGGTACCACTGCATGATCGCCTGCCGCAGGAAGCCCGAGCAGAACTCCACCAGCGCGATGGTCACGATGATGGGGTTTCGCATCATCATCTTGAAGACGACCACGGCGCCGAGGCGCGGCCCGTCCGTCGAGGCGTCCGCGGTGTCGATGTCGGCCAGGCCGGCGTCGGCCGGGGTGTTCGCCACCATGAAGACGTCGACCACCAGGAAGAGGGCCAGGGCGATGGCCGGGACGATGAAGACCCAGTGCAGCGGCAGGGCGGCCACGATCATCGCGCCGACGTCGAAGGCGAAGTAGATGCCGAGGGAGATGAGGATGCCGAAGATGGCGCCGAACACCCCGCGCTCGCGCACATGGAACCAGGGGGCGTTGCACTTGACGATGGCCACGGCGCCGAAGCTCTGGAAGTACATGTTGGCGGCGTAGAGCAGGGCGAAGATCCAGAAGAAGTGGGCGCCGACGAACTTCGCGCCCTCGCCGCCGCCCAGCAGCATCCAGGTGCACAGGCCCATGAGCGCGTTGGCCACGAAGGCCCCGCCCGCCCCCGCGATGATGGCCTTCTTGCCGCCGTAGCGGTCGGTGAGGGGGCCGTTGATGACGAAGGACACGCCGTAGACGACGGTGCCGATGGCGAAGATCTGGCCGAAGACGGCGTTGCTCATCAGGGGGCCGCCGGCCGCGTCCTTCATGTTCTCGAACACGGACTTGGCGACGGTCAGGTTGTAGCGGCCCATGTAGAGGAACATGTAGGTCAGGCCGAGGGGCAGCCAGTTCATCAGGCGGCGGCGGCGGTAGGCGTCGGTGTGCACGACGCCCTCGACCCGCGGCAGGCGGGCGACCACGACGGCCACCACGACCAGCAGCACCAGGATGGGGGAGAGCTTCTCCAGGAAGCCGGGCTCGTCGGCCCCCGGGGCCGCCGCCAGGGCGGGCGCCGCGAGGGCGCTGAGGAAGAGGAGCACGCCTGCGAGTCGGGTCATGGATGCGTCCTTCGGCTGCCTGGGCTCTTCGCCTTGTACCGTGAAGCCCGCGCGCTGGCCATGCTTCTCTGCCCGTTCACGCCTTCGTCACCGGGCGGTTTTCCTGGCCGGCGCCTTCCGCTACGATCACGTCACCTTGCCGATCTTCCGCCTCAACGAGCGCCTGGTCTTCCCCGATCCGTTCCTCGCCGACGAGCGGTCCGGCATCCTTGCGGTCGGCGGCGACCTCTCCCCGCGGCGCCTGCTGCTGGCCTACTCCCAGGGCATCTTCCCCTGGTACGACGAGGCCGAGAGCCCCATCCTCTGGCACTCGCCGCTCTGGCGAATGGTGTTGCGTCCCGAGGACTTGCACGTCGGACGGACGACGGAGAAGTGGATCCGTCGGGGGGTCTACACCCTGCGCTACGACCACGCCTGGCCCGAGGTCATCGCCCGCTGTGCCACCGTGCCGCGCCCCGGGCAGGACGGGACGTGGCTCAACCGCGACATGGCCCGGGCCTACACGCGCCTGTTCGAGCTGGGCCACGCCCACAGCGCGGAGGCGTGGCGCGACGGCAAGCTGGTGGGCGGCCTGTACGGCGTGACGCTCGGCGGCGTCTTCTTCGGGGAGTCCATGTTCTCCCTCGAGCCCAACGCCTCCAAGGTGGTCTTCTGCTCGCTGGTGCCGGCCCTCGCGGCCCTCGGCTATACCCTCGTGGACTGCCAGGTCTACACCGAGCACCTCGCCCGCTTCGGCGCGACGGAGTGGCCGAAGGCCCGCTTCCAGGCCGCCCTGGTCGAGGGGCTGCGCGTCCGGCCCACGGCCGTCTGGCCCCGCACGCCGCCCCCGGCGGACGCCTCGTGATTTGACATTTCCGGGCCGCGGCCCGAAGGTGCGCCCCGGCAGGCGTTACGGTCTGGGAGCGAAATCGACGTGTGGCTACGCAGCGCGCGAGGCGCCTTCTTCGCTCCGCTCCTCGGGGTCCTGGCGGCGACGCCCGCCCTGGCCGAGGAGGGGCCCCTGGCCCTCTCCCTGGCCGAGGCGCTCGAGCTGGCTGCCGCGCGCAGCCACGCCGTCGCGCGGGCCCGGATGGACGTGGAGTCCACGGACACGCAGGTGAAGGAGGCGCGGTCGGCGGTCTACCCGCGGGTCGACGCCAGCGTCCGCTACACGCGGACCTTCGAGACGCCCAACCCGTTCGCCGGGTCGGGCGCCAGCGGCATCCTGGGCGGCCTGTTCTCCGTCAACTGGCTCGAGTTCAACGAGCGCGCCCGCTCCGACGCCGATCCGACCACGAACCCCGTGACCTTTGACGAGTTCATCCGGCGGCAGAACGAGGGGCTGGCGGCGGCGGGCATCGAGCAGGATCCCGACGCCAACCCGTTCCTCGTGGAGAACGAGCTGGCGGCGTCGCTCTCCATCAACCAGGTGCTCTACAACGGCGCGGCCTTCGCGGCGCTGGACGGGGCCGAGGCGGCCCGCTCCCAGGTGGCGGCGGGCGTCGAGGTGGAGGCCCTGCGCACGGTGGATCAGGCCAGCCGCGCCTACCTGGGCACGCTGCTGGCCGACGCCCGGGTGGCGGTGCTGGAGGCGAGCGTGGGCCGCGTCGAGGAGTCCCTGGAGGACACCCGCCGGCTGGTGGCCCAGGGGGTCGAGCCCCAGTTCCAGCAGCTCACCGCCGAGGTCGAGCTGGCCAACCTGGAGACGCAGCGCATCCAGGCCACGGACGCCGCCGAGAGCGCGCGGGAGGGCATGCTGCTGCTGCTCGACCTGCCCGCCGGCCGCGAGCTGAAGCTCACCGACGCCCTGCACCTGGGCACGGCGTTCTCGCTGCCGAGCGTGGACCGCGCGGCGGCCCTGAAGCTCGCCCGGGAGCAGCGGCCCGACCTGCGCCAGCTCCGCCTGGCCATGGGCAGCGCCGATCTGCAGGCCGAGGTGGCCCGGGCGGCCTTCGAGCCGGTCCTGAGCGCCTTCGCCAACCTGAGCTACATCGGCCGCGTCCCCGACAACCGCGAGACCACCGTCAGCGATCCGATGGATCCCTTCGCGTTCTCGAAGGACGAGAAGGGCATCTTCGACAGCAGCTACTGGAACGCGAACATCACGGCGGGCCTGTCGCTGTCGTGGAACCTCTTCGCCGGCTACGCCGACGAGGCGCGGGTCGAGCGCGCCCAGGTGCAGCGGCGCCAGATCGAGGACGCCATCGCCGCCCTCGACAGCGCCATCGCCGTCGAGGTGGATCAGGCCGTGCGGGCCATCGAGACGGCGGCCGCCCGCATCCGCACCCAGGAGAAGAACCTGGCGCGGGCCGATCAGGCCTACGAGCACGCCCGCGCGCGGGTGCGCGAGGGCGTCAGCACCCGGCTGGAGCTGCGCCAGGCCTCCCAGCAGCTCGACGAGACGCGCTTCAACCACCTCCAGGCGGTCCATGACTACCTGGTGGCCTATGTCCGCTACGAGGTCGCCGTGGGGCAGCGCCCCGGCACCGACCTGCCCATCGCCCCCGCGGGCGCGCCGGCGGGCGCCACCGACGAGGGCGCGGCCCCGTCCGATGAGGCCCCTGCCGCCCCCGGCCCCGAGGTACAGCCATGAGGTTCGCCGTCCTGATCGTCGCCATCGCCCTGGTCGCCTGCCAGCCGCCGGGGGAGGGGGGAGGCCAGGCGCCGCCCTCCCAGGCGCCCGCGAGCGAGGCCCCGCGGCCGGTGCGGCTGCTGACGCTGGCCCCGCGCGCCTTCTCGGAGCGCATCGAGGTCACGGGGACGCTCAAGGCCCCCGACGACGTGACGGTGGCCGCCCGGGGCGCTGGGACGATCACCTACCTGCGGGAGCGCGGCGAGCGCGTGCAGGCGGGGGACGTCATCGCCCGCGTGGATCCGGCCCTGCCGAGCGCCGGGGCGGCCCAGGCGGCGGCCCAGGTGTCGGTGGCCGAGGCGGGCCTGCGCCTGGCCGAGGACACCCTCAAGCGCCAGAAGCCCTTGTTTGATCAGGGGATTGTCAGCGCGCTCGAGTTCCGCCGGCTGCAGGCCCAGGTGGACCAGGCCCGCGCCCAGCTCCGCCAGGCCCAGGCCGTCGCGTCCCAGGCGCGCACCCAGGTGACCTACACCACCGTCGAGGCGCCCTTCGCGGGCGTCATCGAGGAGCGCTTCTGCGAGCGCGGCGGTCAGCTCGCCCCGGGGGCCCCCGTGGTGCGGCTGGTGAGCTCGGCCCGCCTGAAGATCGACGCCGGGGTGCCCGAGCGCTACGCCCGCGACGTGCGCGTGGGCGACGAGGCCCGCGTCTCGCTGGCCGCCTACCAGCTCCCGCCGCGGCAGGCCGCCGTGACGTTCGTGGGGCAGGCCATCGATCCGGCCAACCGGACGTTCTCGGTGGAGTTCAACCTGGACAACCCCGACGGCGCCCTCAAGCCCGAGATGACCGTGCGCGTCATCCTCAACCGCGCCGCCCGGGCCGACGCCCTGGTGGTGCCGCAGACCGCCATCGTGCGGGATGTGGACGGGGCCAGCGTCTTCACCGTGACCAACGGCGTCGCCCGGCAGGTGAAGGTGGAGGTCGGCGGCAGCGCGGACGGCGAGTGCGAGATCCTGGAGGGCCTGGAGCCCGGGATGCAGGTCGTGGTGCGCGGCCAGGCCAACCTCACGACCGGCACGGCGGTGCGGGTGGATGACGAGGCCAGCGAGGTGGTCGAGGCGAAGCCGGCCGCGGCGGCCTCGGGCGCGCCCGCCAGCGAGGTGGCGCCGTGAGGATCACCGACCTCGCCATCAAGCTGCGCATCAGCGTGATGGTGCTGGTGGTGCTGGCCTCCCTGGCCGGCGCGTACGCGTACATCTCCTTGCCCAAGGAGTCGGCGCCGTCGATCGAGATCCCCAACATCATCATCACCACGCTCTACCCGGGGGCCAGCCCCGACGACGTGGAGAGCCTGATCACGCGGATCATCGAGCAGGAGGCCCAGACCATCTCGGGCATCGAGGAGATCCGCTCCACCTCGACCGAGGGCGTCTCCACCGTCGTCATCGAGTTCAGCCCCGACGTGAAGCTGACGGAGGCCAACCAGCGCGTCCGCGAGAAGGTGGACCTGGCGCGGCCCAAGCTGCCCAACGACGTCGAGGAGCCGATCATCAGCGAGATCGACTTCTCCGACTTCCCCATCATGAACGTGAACCTGGCGGCGCCCTACGCCCTCACCCAGCTCAAGCAGGTCGCCGAGGACCTGAAGGACGAGCTGGAGGGCATCAACAGCGTCTCCGAGGTCATCCTGGTGGGCGGCGTCGAGCGCGAGGTCCAGGTGGACGTGGATCTGGGGGCGCTGCAGGGCTACAGCCTGGCGTTCCAGGACCTCATCGACACGATCGTCAAGGAGAACAGCAACATCCCGGGCGGCTCGGTGGACGTGGACCACCTGAACTACCTCGTCCGGGTCAACGGCCAGTTCACCGACCCCGCCCAGATCCGCGATCTGGTGGTCAAGACGAAGGGCGGCGAGCCCATCTACGTGCGGGATCTGGCGACCGTCCAGTTCGGCTTCCAGGAGCGCAAGAGCTACTCCCGCCTGCGGGTGCTCCAGCGCGGCACCCCCGAGGGCAAGCTCGTGCCGGTGGCCGACCACGGCTACCAGAAGGTCATCACCCTGAGCGTGAAGAAGCGCTCGGGGGAGAACATCCTCGACACGGCCTCGGCGGTCGAAGCCACGCTCGCCAAGTTCCCCATGCCGCCTGGCACCGAGGTCCTCATCACCGGCGATCAGAGCGAGCAGGTGCGGGATCTGGTCAAGGATCTGGAGAACAACATCATCAGCGGCCTCGTGTTCGTGGTCGCCGTGCTGCTGTTCTTCCTGGGGGTCCGCACCTCCATCCTGGTCGGCGTCGCCATCCCGCTGTCGATGATGGTGAGCTTCCTCGTCTTCCAGGTGATGGGGCAAACCCTCAACTTCATTATTCTTTTCAGCTTGATCATCGCGCTGGGGATGCTGGTCGACAACGCCATCGTGCTCGTCGAGAACATCTACCGGTTCCTGGAGGAGGGGGAGAAGCCCTTCGCCGCGGCCCGCAAGGGGGCCGGCGAGGTGGCGGTGCCCGTCATCTCGAGCACCCTGACCACCGTCGCGGCGTTCGTCCCCATGCTCTTCTGGCCGGGCATCATCGGCGAGTTCATGGGCTTCATGCCGCTGACGCTCATCATCACGCTGTCGTGCTCGCTCTTCGTGGCGCTGGTGATGAACCCGGTGCTCACGGGCTACTTCGCCCGGGCCGAGGACGCCGAGCGGCGGCCGATGGCCATCTGGACGAAGATCGGCATCGTCCTGACGCTGGCGCTGCTGGCGGCGGTGCTGGGCTCGGCCAACCGCAACACCCTCATCGTGGTCTTCGGCGGCGGGGCGGGGCTGTGGGTCTTCCACATGCTGCTCATGCGGCACCTGGCCCGCTGGTTCGCGCGCACGGCCCTGCCCGCGGTGGTGGAGCTGTACCGGCGCTTCCTCGACACGATGCTGCACCGCGACTACAGCGTCCGGGCGGCCTACTGGCGCAACATGCTGGCGCTCGGGTCGCTGACGGCGGGCACGCTGCTGGCCGTGCTGGGGGGCATCATCTTCGCGTCGGTGGGCGCGCCCACGGCGAAGCTGGTGCTGCTGCCGGCGGCCTTCCTGGCGGGCCTCGGCCTGCTGGGCGTCGTCATCCACACGGTGGAGGTCATCTTCACCGGGCGCCTGACCTCGGTGAAGGTGGGCGTCGTCCTGGGCCTCGTCGTGCTGCTCATCCTCGGCGCCTTCCACCTGACCGGGGTGGACGCCTCGCCCGAGCTGATGCAGCAGCTGCTGGCCGCGCCGGTGCTGCTGGTGGGCCTGGGCATGCTGGGGCTGCTCATCCTGCGGCGCCCCCGCGCGCTCATCCTCACCGACAACCGCGCCCGGCTGCTCAACGCCACGCTGGGCGGCCTGTTCAGCATCGTGGCGCTGTACGCGGTGGCGCCGACCGGGGTGGAGTTCTTCCCCGACACCGATCCCAACCAGGTGCAGATCTCGCTGAAGGCCGCCATCGGCACCAACCTGGACGCCACCAACGACCTGTCGGTGGTGGCCCAGGGCCGCATGGACGCCCTGCTGACCCAGAACCCGCAGAGCAAGGCCAACGTGAAGAGCCTGCTCGTGAACGTGGGCGTGGGCGGCGATCAGCAGTTCGGCGGCGGCAGCGCCAGCCCGGACGTGGCCTCCATCAGCCTCAACCTGGCGCGCTTCGAGCACCGCGCCGAGTCGAGCACGGTGACGCTGCGCAACCTGCGCGAGCAGATCAAGGGCATCGCCGGCGCCGAGGTGGAGATCAAGCGCGACCAGGCTGGCCCGCCCACGGGCCCGCCCGTGAACATCGAGATCAGCGGCCCCGAGTTCACCGAGCTCGTCCGCATCTCGGAGTCCATCAAGGCCGAGCTGGACAAGGCGGCCGAGACGGACATCCCCGGCCTCGTCGACGTGCGCGACAACCTGGGCACCGGCCGCCCCGAGCTGTCGGTGCACATCGACCGCGAGCGCGCCGCCCGCTTCGGCCTCGACACCCGGCTCATCGCCTCGACCATCCGCACCGCCATCAACGGCACCGAGGCGGGCAAGTGGCGCGACGGCAAGGAGGAGTACGACATCCGGGTGCGCCTGAAGGGGACGGACCGCGCCAGCCTGGAGAGCCTGCGCGGCTACACCATCGTGCACGAGGGCAAGCAGATCCCCCTCGTCTCGGTGGCCGACTTCCGGGTGGGCGCGGGCCTCGGCTCCATCACCCGCAAGGACCTGCTGCGGGTGGTGACCGTCCGGGCCAACGCCCGCGAGGGGACGAACGCCCAGATGCTGCTCGGGGCCGTGCAGCAGCGCCTCGCCCCCCTCATCAAGGGGCTGCCGGCGGGCTACACGGTGAAGTACACCGGCGAGAACGAGGACCAGCAGAAGAGCTTCTCGTTCCTCGGCAAGGCCCTCGTCATCGGCGGCGGGCTCATCACCATGGTGCTGATCGCCCAGTTCAACTCGGTGCTGACGCCCTTCATCATCATGCTGGCCGTGGGCCTGAGCATGATCGGGGTGTTCCTCGGGCTCATCGTCACCCGCACCCCGTTCGGCCTCTTCACGTTCATCGGCATCATCAGCCTGGCCGGCATCGTGGTGAACAACAACATCGTGCTGATTGACTACACCAACCAGCTCAGATCCCGAGGCCGAGACAAACGCGCCTCCATCGTGGAGGCGGGCGCGACGCGCCTGCGGCCGGTGCTGCTGACGGCGCTCACGACGGTGCTGGGGCTCATCCCCCTGACCTTCGGCATCAACATCGACTTCGTGGGCCTGCTGACGAACCTCGAGCCCGACTTCCGCATCGGCTCGGCCAACACCCAGTTCTGGGGCCCGATGGGCACCACCATCATCGCCGGCCTGACGTTCGCGACGTTCCTCACGCTGGTCATCGTGCCGGTGCTCTACTCGGTCTTCGACTCCCTCCAGGGCTGGCTGCGCGGGGTCTTCAAGCTCGGAGAGCGCGAGGCCGACGAGGACGCGGCCTGACCGCCCGACCCGTGAAGTCGCCGCCAGGATCCTGAAAACAAAGAACAATCCGTGAATGACGCGCGGCCGGTGCGTCGGCCGGGCGACTTTCGACGCGGGGGCGTGTTACTTCTCGACCACGACCCGGGTCCATGGGTCCGCCGACCGCCGCAGGAGGCCCCGTGACTAGCGAGCGCCATGGGCAGGCGTGGCCGCGCCCATGAACTCGACCCTCGTCCTCGTCCTGGTCATCGTCTTCGCCTTCGTCGTCAGCCGGGGGCTGGCGGACCGCTCGAGCCGCCGGTTCCTGCCCAGCGGCTCGGAGTTCGTGCTGGTCGGCCTGGCCGTCGGGCCCTTCGGCCTGGGCCTCGCGCGGCCGGCCACGGTAGACGCGCTGCAGCCCGTCGTCGCCCTGCTCATCGGCCTGCTCGGCTTCACCCTGGGCCTGTCGCTGCGCGGCATGCTGCGCCGGGTGGCGCTGGTGCCCACGCTCATCGCGGCCTGCGTCACCCTCGGCGGCGTCGCCGCGGTGGTGGGGGCCTTCCTGTGGGCCCTGGCCGGCCTGCCGACGGGGACGGACGTGCAGTTCGTCGTCTGGCCCGCGGTGGCCCTGGGCTGCATCGCCATCGTCACGTCGGGCACCGTGGGCGCGCGGGTGGAGCGCATCTTCGCCGCCGCCGGGCCCGTGATGGCGTTTCTGCGCCGCGGCCCCGCCACGTTCAACGTCGTGGCGGTGGTGGGCGTCGGCCTCACCCTGGCCGCCGTGCGGGCCCACGGCGGCGGGGGCCTCACGCTCGGCACGGCGGAGTGGGTGGCCGCCAGCGTCGGCGGCGGGGTGGCCTCGGGCTTCCTCTTCGCCCTCTTCCTGGGCCAGGACCGCGACCCGCGCCGCATGTACCTCGCCTCCCTCGGCACCGTCATCCTCGCCAGCGGCGTGGCGGCGGGCGGCGGCCTGTCCCCCCTCTTCGTGAACCTGGTGGCCGGCGCCACCGTGTCGGCGCTGTCGGAGGAGGCCACCGTCGTGCGCCGCGCCCTGGGCGAGCTCTTCGCCCCCATCGACGCCGTCATCCTGGTGCTGGCGGGCACCATGTGGACGCCGCCGTCCGGGCTGGCCTGGCTGCTGCTGCCGCTCTACCTGCTGGTGCGGGCCCTCGGGCAGCGCGTCGCCGTCGGCTCGCTCCTCAGCGGGCGCGGCGAGGTGCCGCTGTCGGTGCGCGCCGGCGATGGCCTGGTGGTGCAGGGCGGGCTGGCGGTGGCCCTCGCGCTCGACTCGGCGCGGCTGGTGCCCGAGCAGGGCTCCCTCGTCCTGAGCACCGTCCTCGCGGCCGTCGTCCTCACCGATCTGGCCGCCGCGCCCATCCTGCGGCGCGTCCTCGCCGACGCCGGCGAGATCGACGCGACGCACCCCGTGCCGCCGTCGGAGGGGCCCGCGCCCCTGCCCGCGCCGGGGGAGGGCCGATGACCGAGGGCACCGGCCGCTGGCGGGAGGTGCTGCGGCGCCTGGGCATCCTGGCCGTGCTGCTGGGGCTCATGGCCGGCCTGCGCGCGCTGGCCCTCGACGCCCCGCTCGGCGGGACGGATCCGCGCACCCTGGCGGCCATCGGCTTCGTGCTGCTGGCGGCCTTCACCGTGGGCGAGCTGGGCGGCCTGCTGGGCCTGCCCCGCGTCACCGGCTACATCATCGCGGGGGTGGCCCTCGGGCCCTTCGGCATCGACCTGCTGTCGACGCGGGTGGCCGGGGAGCTGCGCGTCTTCAACACCCTGGCCCTGGGCCTCATCGCCACGTCCGCCGGCCTGGAGCTGGACGTGCGCGCCGTGGCCCGGCAGTGGCGCACCCTCGCCGCCACCGTGGCCCTCAAGCTCGTCTTGCTGCTGCTGCTCGTCGGCGGGGGGATGCTGCTCTTGCTGCCCTTCGTGCCCGGCGTGCCCGACGGGGCCGGCCCCGCGCTGGCCCTGGTGGTGGCCGTCCTGGGCATCGGCACGTCGCCGGCCATCGCCGTCGCCGTCATCAACGAGCGGCGCGCCCGGGGCCGCATGCCCGAGCTCGTCCTGGGCATGGCGGTGGTCAAGGACGTGGTGGTGGTGCTGGCCCTCGCCGTCGCCATCGCCATCGCCCGGGCGTCGACCAGCGGGGCCGACTTCGACCCGGCGGTCATCGGCCACCTCGTCAAGGAGCTGGCCTCGTCCATCGCGGCCGGGGCCGTGGTCGGCGGCCTCATCATCGCGTACGTCCGCTTCATCGGCCGCGAGATGCTCGTCTTCGTGGCGGCCATGGTCCTCGTCGTCGCCGAGATCAGCCTGTCCATCCACCTGGAGCTGCTGCTGGTCTTCATCGTGGCCGGCCTCGTCGTGCGCAACCTGTCCCACTACGAGCACCGCGTCCTCGCGCCCCTGGAGACCGTGGCGCTGCCGGTCTTCGTGGTCTTCTTCTCCACGGCCGGTGCGAACCTTGACATCCCTGGAATCATTGCGGTTTTGCCGGTGGGGCTGGCGCTGTTCGCGCTGCGGGCCGGGGCCTTCGGCGTGGCGGGGCGGCTCGGGGCCCGCTTCGGCGGCGAGTCCCTGGACGTGCAGCGTCGCGTCTTCCTGGGCTACCTGCCCCAGGCGGGGGTGACGCTGGGCCTCGTCTACCTGGCGGTGGGCGCGCTGCCCGATCTCGCCGGCGCCCTGCAGCCCGTCGCCCTGTCCGTGGTGGCCCTGAACCTGCTCGTCGGCCCCATCACGCTGGGCGTCGCCCTGAAGCCGGGGAAGGCGGCGGCGGACGAGGCGCCCACGGTGGTGGTCGAGGCCAGCGACCCGCCCCCGCCCGTCGTCCTCGGCGTCGAGCTGCCGCCCGCCCTGGCCGTCGAGTTCAACGGCCTCGGCTACCAGCTCCACGAGGCCCGCGAGGCCTTCGCCGCCAGCCACATCGACGCCTGGCTGGCCGAGCAGCGGCAGCGCCTGCTGCCCCTCGCCGCGGCAGATCGGCCCCTCACCGAGCGCCGGCAGGAGCTGCGCAAGCTGCTGGACGCCCCGATCGGCGCCACCGACCGCGGCCGCGCCGTCGCGGCCCTGCTGCAGACGTGGCGACAGGCGCTGCTGGAGCTCTCGCCCCTGGCGGTGGTGGGGCTGGAGGACGCCCAGCGCCGCGCCCAGCCGGGGGACACCGTGCGTCGGCGCGCGCGCCGCCTGCTGGCCCGTCTGCGCCGCCAGTCCACGCGGCGGGTGCCCACCCGCATCACCGCCCGCATCCTGCTGGAGCCGGCCCTGGCCGACGCGGCCCTGCGCCTGGCGCGGAGCTGGCACCGGGCCGAGGGCGCCGTCCTCGACGAGGCCCGCGCGGCGGTCGAGGGCAGCCGGCCGCCGGACGTCGGGCGCTGCACCGCGGCGCTGCGCCAGGACGTCGAGGCCCTGCAAGGGGCCGTCGAGCGCGGCCTGGCCAGCCTGGCCGATCTGCTGGCCCGGCTCGGCGGCCCCGAGGGCCCCGCACGGCCGCTGCGCTTCAGCGCCGTCTCGCTCACCATCGAGGCCGGCGTGCGCCAGGTGGAGGCCGAAGCCGTGGAGTGGGGCCGCGTGCTGGCGGCCGCCCGCGACACCGCCGTCTTCGCCGACCTGCTGGCCCGCATCCGCCACCGCACGCTGGGCGTCGTCGAGCGCCGCCTGTTCGCGCCGCTGGCCCGCGTCCAGCGCACCCTCGCCGGCCTGCTGGGGGGCGTGCGCGAGCGGCTGGACAAGGCCCTGGCCAGCCTCGACGGCGACGAGACGACGGCGCTGGACCGCGTCGCCAGCCGCCTCTGGGCCCGCGCCGATCACCTGCGGCTGCGCCAGGCGACGAGCCGCGCCCAGGCCGGCAGCAGCCTCGCGCCCCTGTCGGTGGACCTGCGGCGGCTCATCCAGGAGTCCCCGGAGCGCCTGACGGTGGTCGCCGAGGCCACGCCGGCCGCCACGGCCGCCCTGCCCGGCCAGGTGGACCGCCGGGCTGTGCCCCTGCGGTCGCTGCTGGAGCGGCACCTCCTGGAGGAGCTGCTCTCCGATCCCGCCGTGGCTGGCCAGGCCCTCCGCGACTTCATCACCGAGCTGGACGAGCACATCGTCGAGACGCTGAACCGGGCGGCCTTCGCCCTGGAGCAGGCCGGGGAGGGGACGCCCGCCACCCGGGAGGAGGCGCGCCAGGCGACGACGCGCGCGGCCCAGGAGATCGAGGCCCTGGGGGAGCGGCTGACGCAGCAGGTGGCGGTCGCGCGCGAGCGCATGCTGGCCGCGCTGGAGCAGGCCGTCGCCCGCATCGAGTCGGCGGCCCGGGCCACCCCCGTCCTGCTGGTGGGCCGGGCGGGCAGCCGTCGGCTCTGGCGCGGGGTGCGGCGGCAGGCGGGGGAGGGCTGGCGGCGGCTGCGCACGTCGATGCAGCGGGGCCGGCAGCGCCTCGGCGCCACCTCCGACCAGATCGTGCACGACATCCGCGTGCGCTCGGGCCGTGAGAACCTGGACGCCGTGCGCATGGGGGCGTTCGTGCGGGCGCTGGCGCCGCCGGTGGGCGCGCTGCCCCTGCCCGGACCCTGCCAGCGCGTGCTGAGCCTGGGCCCCCTGGAAGATCGCCGCCTCTTCGTGCTGCGCACGGGCGAGCTGGCCCGGCTGGTGGAGGCCGAGCAGGGCTTCCTGCGCGGCGAGCGGCGGGCCTGCCTGGTGACGGGGCCCCGCGGCTCGGGGCGCTCGTCGCTGCTGAACATGCTGCTGCTCGAGCTCAGCACCGAGCGCGTCCTCAAGCCGGACCTGCTCAACGTCGCCTGGCGAGGGGGCCTCGTCCCCGCCCTGGCGGCCGAGCTGGACTGCCAGCCGGAGCGGGCCGCCGTGCTGCGGGCCCTGCGCAGCCGCCGCACCGCCGTGCTCCTCGACGACCTCGAGCACGCCTTCGCGCCCACCCTGACGGGGCGGGCCGACATGGAGGAAGCCTTTGCAATCCTTCATGAATCCGCCGATCGCGTCTTCTGGGTCGCCGCCATGAACCTCGACGCGCTGCGGGTGCTGGAGGAGGTCGTGCCCCTGCGGCACCTCTTCTCGGACGAGGTGCCGCTGCAGCCCATCGAGGCGTCGGACGTGGAGGCGCTGCTGGCCACGCGCCTGCGGCTGGTGGGCCACGATCTCGTGCCGCCCCCCGGCCGCGTGAAGCTCGCCCGCGAGCTGCAGCTTCGCCGCTGGCACGCGACCGTCGGCCGCCTGGCGGAGGGCAACCTGGCCGCCGGCCTCGTCCTCGCGCGCACGGCGCTGCAGCCGGAGGGCGAGCGCGGCGTCACGCCGAAGCCGCCGACGCCGCTGGATCTGCCCTTCGCCGGCCAGCTCGCCCCCGAGGCCATCGCCCTGCTGGCCACCCTGGTGCGCTTCGGCCCCATGGAGGTCGGCCTGCTGGCCCGCATCCTGGCGCGGCCTGTCGGGCGCGTGCGCGCGGATCTGCTGCACCTGGCCGTCACGGGGCTGGCGGCCTTCGAGGGCTCGGCCGGCCTCTTCGGCGTCCCGCCCGAGGTGGTGCCGCTGGTGGTGGCGGGCCTGCGCGCCCGCGGCATCGACGAGGAGGCCGGCCTGTGATCGGGCGACGCCACGCGCTCCTGGTCCTCGGCCTGTTCGGCTGCGGCGGGCAGGACCCCGGCGCGGCCCTCGACCGGGCCATCGACGATCTGGCCGGCTCCCTGCTGGGGGACGAGCTGCGCATCCTGGTGGTGGCCACGCTGGTCATCGTCGTCGCCCGCTGGGGGGCGCGGCGCCTCGCGCGACAGGGCCTCGATCCGGGTGGCCGCGTCGACCGGATGGCCACGCTGACGACGGCCGCGACGGTGCTGCTGGCCCTCGCCCTGGGCCTCGGCGTACTCGTCCAGCGGGCCCCCGCCACGCTGCCCTGGGCCGTCGGGGGCCTCGCGCTGCTCGTGGTGCTCGGCCTGGCCGGCGTCGCGCGGGCCTTCGCCGCGGGCCTCGGCCTGGCGGTGCGCGACCGCATCCACGTGGGGGATCGCATCGAGGTGGGCCCCCTGCGGGGGCGCGTCGAGCGGGTGGGCCTGCTGTCCATCCGCGTCGCCCGCCCGGACGGCGCCGTCGCCTACCTGCCCGCGCACCGCCTCACCAGCGAGGCCGTCGAGGTGGCCCACGCCCGCCGGGGCACGCCGGTGGAGTGGCGCTTCCAGGCCCCCCGCGCCCTCGCCGCCGCCGAGCGCCGCCAGCTCCGCGATCTGCTCGTCCTGTCGCCCTACCGCGATCCGGCGGGCGAGCCCGGCCTGACGGACCTGCCCGGCGGCGAGGTGCGGCTCACGCTGCCGGTCTGGTCGCCCGCCGCGGTGCCCGCCGCGACCGACTGGCTGGACGCCCGCCTGGAGGTCTTCCGCGCCCGCCTGCTGGAGGCCCCGCCGCCGGTGGAGGCGGGCCCGCCCGAGCGCCCGACCGCCGCGCTGCCGCCCCGATTGGACGGATCTGCCGGATAAGGCTACGATGCCGGCCGCTCGCGCGGCGCCGGGCTCTCCCATGGCCGCGCTTCAACGCCAGGAGACCCGTGCTCTTTACCGATCGACCGCGCTACTCCCCGCGCGCGCTGGCCGCCGGAGGCGTCGTCTTCGCGGCCTTCCTCGCGCTGCTGGTGTCGCTGACGACGAAGGAGGCCCGGACGTCCGAGGCCGAGCAGCCGGCGCACCACCTGAGCGCCGCCGCCATCATCGCGCGCACCCCCGAGGCCACCGAGGAGGCGCTGCGGGCGGCCCTGACCGAGGCCGCCGCCCCCGAGAGCGCCGCCGCCGCCGCCGCCGCCTCCGAGGCCACCGCCGCCGCGGCCCCGCCCTCCGAGCCGCTGCCGCCGTTCGTCGATCACGAGGGCACGCTCGACAAGAACCAGACGCTCTCGGGCGCCCTCGGCCAGTTCGGCGTCGACGGGGCTCAGGTCAACGCCATCGTCCAGGCCCTCTCACCCCACTTCAGCTTCCGCCTGGCCCGCCCCGGGGCGCGCTACGGCCTGACCATCCGCACCGCCGACATGCGCGTGGAGAAGTTCCGCTTCGAGCACGGCCCGCTGGAGATCTTCGAGGCCTACCGCGAGGGCGACGAGCTCAAGGGGCGGGCGGTGCCCGTCAACGTGAGCACCCGGGTCGTCTCGGCCGGCGGCGAGATCCAGTCCACGCTCTACGAGGCCATCCAGGCCAGCGGCGAGTCGACGGGCATCGCGGGGAGCATGATCGACGTCTTCGCGTGGGACATCGACTTCTACAAGGACACCCGCCCCGGGGACCGCTTCAAGGTGCTCGTGGAGAAGGTCTACAAGGACGACACCTTCATCCGGTACGGCCGCCTGCTGGCCGCCGAGTACCAGAGCGTCAAGAAGGGCACCTTCCGGGTCTTCTGGTTCCAGGGCGCCGGCGAGAACAGCGGCGGCTACTACCTGGAGGACGGCCAGAGCGCCCGCAAGACGTTCCTGGCCACGCCCCTCAAGTATGTGCGGGTGTCCAGCGGCTTCAACCGCCACCGCAAGCACCCCGTCCTCGGCTACACCAAGGCCCATATGGGCACCGACTTCGCGGCGCCCACCGGCACCCCCGTCTGGGCGATGGCCGACGGCAAGGTCACCTTCGCGGGCATGAAGGGGGCCAACGGCAACCTGGTCGTCATCCAGCACAAGGGCGGATTGACCAGCCTGTACGCGCACTTGCACCGCATCAAGGTCAAGCGCGGCCAGACGGTGGACCAGAAGCAGATCGTCGGCACCGTCGGCTCGACGGGCCGCTCCACGGGGCCGCACCTGCACTTCGGCGTGAAGGTCAACGGCAAGTACGTCAACCCCCAGGGCCTCAAGATGACGCGCGGCGAGGGCATCGCCCGCAAGCACCGCGCGGCCTTCGAGGCCCTGCGCGCGGAGCGCATCAAGATCCTGGAGGGCGTCGTCATCGGCGCCCCGCCCCCGATCGCGCTGGCGCCCACGACGGTGGTCGTGCCGCTGCCTGATGAAGAGCCCGAGTGGGACGCCGGCCCGCCCGATCCTTGATCGGCCCGCCGCGCGGGGCGTGTGCTATCGTCCCGGCATGAACGCCCACGCCCGCACCCCATGACCGACGAGACGCCGCCGCGGCGGGGCCTGCTCGGAGCCCTGCACCGCTACCGCCGTGTGCTGGGGGTGGCCGCGCTGGCGGGCTTCGGCCTGCTGATGGCGGGGGGCATCTTCCTCAGCCAGCTCGACGCCCGCCTGGGGCTCAACCTGTTCGGGCCGAAGACGTGGGTGGCGGGGGAGCCGGCCGTCATCCGCGTCGCCCTGCGGGAGCTGCGCTTCGATCGCCTGCAGGATCTGCGGCGGGCGACGGCGCGGCTCGTCGACGCCGAGGGCGTCGAGGCCGGGCCGTTCGAGCTGCGCGAGGCGGCGGGCACGATGGTGCAGGGCACCGTGCGGGTGCCCCACGCCGGGGCCTGGACGCTCACGGTCGAGGTGGAGGTCGAGGACGCCGGGCTCTCCATCGAGGTGCCCATCACCGCCCTGCCCACCGCCCCCGGCGTGGCGCTGCCGGCCGCGGCGAAGTCGCCCCCGCCGCCGAAGGCCGACGCCGGCCCCGTGAAGCTGGACGTGACGCCGCCCAACCAGGTGCTCTCGGGCAACCTGGCGGGATCACTGATGATCCGGGCCATGGACGAGCACGGTACGCCCGTCGAGGCGCCCATCCGGCTCACCTTGAAGGAGGGCAAGTCCCTGCGGGATCTGCCGGCCGAGGTGCAGACGGGGCCCCACGGCCTGCACGCCCTGGCCGTCCAGCCCATGCACCCCATCTTCTGGCTCGACCTGGACACGACGGAGAGCTTCGCCACCCGGCGGCTCAAGCACGCCTCGACGCAGTTCGTGCTGGTGACGGGGAAGCCCGTGGTGCAGCCGGGCGAGCGCCTGGCCGTGGGGGTGCGGTCGCTGCACCAGGCCGGCCCCGTCTTCGCGGACGTCTGGCTGGGGGACCGCTGGATCGCGAGCACCGCGGCGACGCTGGCCGATGGCGAGGCGCGCTTCTTCCTGCCGCTGCCCGCCGAGCTGCCCGAGGATCCGGCCCTGCTCTGGGTGCAGGCCTACCGCTCGCCCTACCTGCCCGGCCACGCCCGCGGGGGCGCCTACATCCTGGCGACGCGCCAGGCGCCCGAGCAGGCGGTGCGGGCCTTCGCCCGGCGCCTGGCCGACGAGGGCTTCGATCCGCTGTACGCCCGCTACCAGGCCGAGCACGCCGACGCCGAGCCGCTGCTCGCCCAGTACCTGCTGGGCCTGCCCGGCCGCCCCGACCGCGATCCGCCCCTGCTGGCCGACACGTCGGAGAGCGCCCGGCAGACCATCGGCGCGCTCAAGGGGCGGTGGCAGCAGCGCTTCGTCATCACCCTGCTGGCCATGGGCGCGCTGCTCTTCGGCCTGCTGATGCTGCTGGTGCGCCATAACTACCGCGACGTGAAGCGCCGCTGGGCCGAGGCCGGGGGCGACGAGGACGGGGCCATGGGCCCCCGCCGCGGGGTGCTGCTGGAGGCGTCCTACATCTTCTTCATCCTGGCCCTCTTCCTGGCCGGCCTCATCGAGCTCGTCCTCCGCATCCGCTGGTAGCCAGAAAAGTCCGCCGCGCGGAAAAGAACCGACCCGCCGCTCCGGAACACCGGGACGACGCCACCGACGGCGTCCCTGCTGAACGGAGAACTCTCATGAAGATCAGCTACTTCGCGCCTCTCGCCCTGGCCCTCGCCGCGTGCCAGGGCCCGGGGGGTCCGGGGGAGGAGTACGCCGCGGGGGCCGCCCCGGCGGCGTACGCGGGCAAGGCCGACGGGGTGAGCCCCTGCGACGAGCTGCGCGCCCGCATCAGCGCCCTCCAGGCGCGGGCCGAGGCGGGGGACCGCCGGGCCGCCCTGCAGGCCCGCGCGCTGGCGGGGCAGCTCGCGCTGCTGGAGCGGGAGGGGGCCTGCGAGCCCCCCCGCGCCCCCGTCCCGCCGGGGGAGAAGGCCTGCGCCGCCGACCTGGACGGCGACGGGCTGCTGGACATGGACGAGCTGTTCGGCCACGGCGCCCCCGGCGCGGCCTGCGACGCCGACGACGTGATCGTCCGCTGCCCGCCGCGCCAGGTGCGCCCGGCGGCCCCGGCGGAGCGCGTCGTGCACACGGGCACCGCGGGCCGGCCGACCATCCCCCGGTTCCTGCCGCGGGATCTGCTGGAGCGGTTCCTGGAGTGGGTCCGCAGCCTGGGCATCCACGAGAACGAGTACGAGGAGGACACCTACGACTGCGACGACTTCGCGGCCGATCTGGAGGAGGCCATCGAGGACGCCGGCGCCGAGGCCGGCCTGCCGGGCGTCGGCACCTTCACGTACGTGGCCTGCGACCTGGTGGACGGCCAGTACCAGGAGGCCCACGCCCTGACCGACGTGCACCTGCTCGGCCAGATCTTCTGGGTGGAGCCGCAGACCGCCCAGATCGCCAACCTGGACAGCAACGGCGACGGGAAGGTGAGCTTCGTCACCGACCTGAGCAGCTACCCGACGCCCACCGAGGCCCACGCCGATCCGCACAAGGCCTGCTTCGTGGCCGTGTTCGAGAGCGCCGACGCGGCGGAGGCGGCCGGCCTCGTCCTCGATTGAGGCGCTGCGCACGGGAGTGGCCAACGGCCCCCCCGCGTCCGGTATAGTCGCCCCCATGCGATGCCTCACCCTGCTCGGTTTTCTGGCCTTCCTCGCCGCGTGTGGCGAGGAAGCGGCCCCCGCCTGCAAGAGCGACAGCGATTGCCCCACCGGATACACCTGTGATTTCGACCGCTTCGCCGGCGACTGCGTGCAGCAGGTCTACGTCGTCCGCTGCGGGCGCACGTTCTGTGAGTGGCCCTACCAGCGCTGTGTCGACGGGCAGGAGTGTGTCGAGGCCAGCGAGCTGCCCGATGGCGGGGCCGGCGGGGCCGGGGGCGCCGGGGGCGCGGGTGGCGTCGGCGGCGGGGCCGGTGGCGCTGGCGGGGCCGGCGGCGTGGGCGGCGGCGGAGGCGTCGGCGGCCAGCCCGACATGAGCGTCGAGGTGCCCGCGCCCCGCGTCCTCATCGAGAGCCCCATCGACGGCCAGACGTTCTTCGACGCGCCCCCCATGCTGTCGGGCCAGGTGCTCGGCCTGGTGGCCAGCGGGCGGGTGACGCTGGAGGTGGACGGCGCGATGCCCGGCACGGCGCTCTCGCCCGACGCCGACGGGCGCTTCTCCCACCCGCTCGGCGGGCTCGCGCCGGGCACCCGCCGGCTGACGGTGGTGGCCGAGCAGGGCCCCCACCGGGCCGAGGCGTCCATCAGCATCCGGCTCGACTTCCGCGTCAGCGTCCGGGGCGGCCAGCTCGAGGCGGGCGGCCGGCCCTTCCGCTTCGTGGCCGTGAACGCGCCCAGCCTGCTCACGCTGGCCTTCGAGGATGACGGCCAGGCCCGCGTCGCGGCCGTGCTGGCCCAGGCCCGCGCCCTCGGCGTCAACGTGGTGCGCGCCCGCGCCTACGACGACCGCCCCAACGCCCGGACGGCCATCCAGACCGCCCCGGGGCAGTACAGCGAGGCGGGGCTGGTGGCCCTCGACCGCCTGGTGGCCGCGGCGGGGGAGGTGGGCATGAAGCTCATCCTGCCGCTGGTGGACGACGACGCCGCCTACGGGGGCATCCCCCAGTACCTGCGCTGGGCCGGCCTGCCGGGCGCCCGCGCCGACTTCCGCCAGTTCTTCGTCGCCGGGCAGATCCGCGAGTGGTTCAAGGCCCACGCCCGCACCGTGATCGAGCGGACGAACTCCCTGACGGGCAACTCCTTCTTCAATGATCCCGCCATCTTGGCGTGGGAGGTCGTCGACGGCCTCGACGCGGCGCAGGTCTTCGGGGACGCCACCGGCAACCAGGTCAACGACTTCTTCTCCGACGTGACGGCGGCCCTCAAGGCCTCGGCGCCGACGCAGCTCATCATCACGGGCGACGTGGGCTACGACACCAGCCCCGGCCCCTACGGCCGGCACGCGGCGGCGCTCACCGACGCGGGCCTCGGGGGCCTGCTGGACGGCTCCCATGGCGTCGCCTGGATCCGCGACCTGCGCCTGCCGACGGTGGACTTCGGGACGCTGCAGGTGGATCCCGACGCCCTGGCGCTGGGCGGGGACGGCATGGCGTGGGCCAACCTGGGGGCCGCGTGGATCCGCGGCCACGCGGGCATCGCGGCGCTGGAGGGCAAGCCCCTGATCATCAGCCTCGCGCGCCTGCCGAGCCGGGTGGAGCTGGCCCCGCGCCGCACGGCGCTGCAGGCGTGGATCGACGAGGTGCAGAGCCTGGGCCTCGCCGGCGTGGTCGTCGGCAACTTCTACCCGGCCGGGGCCGAGGGCGCCGACGCTGCGGGCTTCTCCTACACCGAGGGCGCCGAGGCCGGCAGCGCCGGCAACCCGTACGGCGACCTGCTGCAGGGCCTCGCCAGCGAGCTCACCCGCTGACGCGACGCGGGCATCGTCGGTAGAAGTACGCTAGAATGCCGCCCCGAGCGGTTGCGTCGGCGCCGGCCGGCGGCCAACATGCCCACCCCGCGAGGAGGCAATCATGAAGCGAACCCTGAAGTCCCTCTTTCTCTCCGCCCTGGTGCTCGGGCTCGCCACGCCCGCCTTCGCCCAGGAGGATCCCGAGGCCGAGCTGGACAACCCCGGCGGCGGCGCGCTGCTGGAGGATGGCCTCAAGGAGCGCCGCGCCCCGGAGGAGCCCGTCCTGGACGACCCGGATGGGGCCCTCATGAAGCGCGTCACCGAGTCCCGCGCCAACCTGCAGACGACCATCAACAAGCTCCAGGAGACCGTGCAGAAGATGCACGAGGTCGAGATCGAGCTCTCCAAGGGGATGGCCAAGAAGTTCGAGGGCCTGGACAAGCGCCTCGAGCACGTCACGGCCGACCTGCTGAAGGCCTCCGACGGCTTCTTCGAGAAGCACAACAAGGAGCTGGACGCCTACCGCGCCGCCGTGAAGGACGGCGTGGCCGACGCCAAGGAGAAGACGGGCAAGGCGGTCGTGAAGACCCGCGAGGCCTACCTCAAGGCGCTGGAGAAGGTGCAGAAGTCGGCGGAGAAGCTGGCGGGCGACGCGTCGGCGCTGGCCGCCAAGGCCCTGCCCAAGGAGGAGGCCGCGCCCGAGCCTGCCGCGGCGCCCGCGTCGGCGGCGGACGACGAGGCCGGCGAGGCCGGCGAGGCCGCCGGCAACGAAGAGTAATGTCGAGCCAGGCCCCGGAAGGCCCCGGCTGGGGCTGGCAGCTCCTGGAGTTCTTCGGGATGACCTGGCCCGGGCACAAGGCCCGCGCCGAGGCCGCCCGTTCGCCCCGCTGCGGGGCGTGCGGCAACCCCACCGAGCTGCAGGCCGATGGTACGTGGCGCTGCCGCGTGCACCCCGTCGCCCCCGTCGAGGCCCCCCCGCCCCATGAATGACGTCCCCTCGTGGCGCCGGCTGCTCGTCGGCGCCCGAGACGTGCCCACCCTGGTGGCCGAGGGCCTCGTGGCCCCCGCGGACGCGCCCGGCCTGGAGGCCGTGGTGGCGCGCTTCGAGATGCTCGTCAGCCGGTACTACCTGGGCCTCATCGACCGGGATGACCCGGCGTGCCCCATCCGCCGGCAGGCGCTGCCCGACGTCGCCGAGCTGGCCTGGCTGCCCGGGGAGCGCACCGATCCCATCGGCGACGCGGCCCACGCGCCGACGCGCATCCTGGTGCGGCGCTACCCCGACCGGGCGCTGCTCTTCCCCACGCTGCGCTGCCCGATGTTCTGCCGGTACTGCTTTCGGAAGGTGGCGCTGAACGAGGAGCCCATCCGCCTGCGCCACGAGCTGCCGGCGGCGCTGGACTGGCTGCGGGCGCACCCGGAGGTGGAGGAGGTCATCCTGAGCGGCGGCGACCCGCTGATGCTCTCCGACGCGCTGCTGGCGGAGCTGCTGGCGGGCCTGCGCGGGCTGGGCACCGTGCGGCGCATCCGCATCCACACCCGCATGCCCGTGACGCTGCCCATGCGGGTGGACGCCGCGCTGGCGGCGCTGCTGGCGGCCCACCGCCCCGTCTACGTGGTGGCCCACTTCAACCACCCCCGGGAGCTCACGCCCGCGGCCGAGGCGGCCGTCTCGGCCCTGGTGGACGCGGGGGTGGTGGTGCTGAACCAGGCCGTCCTGCTGCGCGGCATCAACGACGATCCGGCGGTGCTGGCGGCGCTCTTCCAGGGGCTGCTGGACTGGCGGGTGCGGCCCTACTACCTGCACCACCCCGACCTGACGGTGGGCACGGGGCACTTCCGGGTGGGCCTGGCGGAGGGCCTGGCCATCGTCCGGGCGCTCCGCGGGCGGCTGACGGGGCTGGCCTGGCCGACCTACGTGCTGGACATCCCGGGGGGCGGCGGCAAGGTGCCCGTCGACTCCGGCTATGTGCGCCCGACGGACGATCCCGGCGTCTGGCTGCTGGAGAGCCCGCTGGACGGCGAGGTGCGGGTGTACCGCGATCTGGCCGTGCTAAGCTGAGGCACCCGGGTTCTGGAGGACGCCCATGCGCGCGCTCTTGCTGACGCTCCTGTTCCCCGTCGCGGGCCTCGCGGCGCTGGGGGATCCCTGCCCGCCGGGGCAGCCCTGTCCGGCCGGCGAGGTCTGCCTGGGGGAGGGGGAGGAGGCGTACTGCACCATCCGCTGCCCCGCGGGCGGCTGCCCCGATGGCTACGGCTGCGTGGGGGAGGGGCGGGTGCGCGTCTGCGTGCTCGGGGCGGACGCGCCGCCGGCCGAGCCGGTGGGCATGGGCGAGGCGTGTGACGCCGATATTCCCTGTGAGATCAACCTGTTCTGCGCGACGGACGGCGACGAGCGGTACTGCTCGCGGGCCTGCGTGGGGCCGGGGACGTGCCCGGAGGGCTTTCGCTGCACGGGGGCCGGGGAGCCGGCCTGCGCGCGGCTGCGGGGCCTGCCGGGGGTGGGGGAGCCCTGCGACCCGGCGGCGGGCTGCGCCGAGGGCCTGGACTGCGTGGACGCCCCGACGCGGCAGCGGCCCCTGTGCGCGCTGCCCTGCGAGGAGTCGGCCCAGTGCGTCGGCGGCACCGTCTGCCAGAACGCCCACTGCATCCCGAGCGAGCAGACGACGCGCCCGGGGCTGGGGGAAGCCTGCGTGAACGACGCCGCCGAGCCCAGCCTGGCCGGCTGCGCGGGCGACCTGGTCTGCTACATCAACGGCCGCGACAGCTACTGCACCCAGGGGAGCTGCGACAGCCAGCGCCGCTGCCCGGACGGCTACGGCTGCCGCGAGGTGGAGCCGCGGGTGGGCGCGTGCCGGCGGGGCGTCGAGGACGACTTCATCTTCGTGCCGCCGCCCACCATCGACGTGCCGGTGCTGCCGCCGCCCCCCAGCGACGCGACGGTCCCGCCGCCGAGCGGGGGCGGGTCGGGCGGGGGCGGCAGCGCCGATGGCGGCGAGGAGGACGGCTGCCAGGCCAGCGGGCGCGGCGGGGCCGGCGGCCTCTTCGGGCTGCTCCTGGTGGGCCTGGCGCTGGTGCGGAGGCGCCGATGAGCAGCGGCCTCTTCGAGCTGGTGCACACCGTCCGCTTCGAGTCGGCGCGGCAGCTCACGGGCGTGCCCCCCGACCACCCGTGCAGCCGCCTCTACGGGCTGGCCTTCGAGCTGGACATCCATGTGCAGGGGTCGCTCGACCCCGTGACCGGCTTCGTCATCGACTTCGCCGACATCGAGGCGGCCTTCGCGCCGCTGCACGCGCTGCTGGACCACGACCACCTCAACCGGCACGCCGGCCTGGAGAACCCCACCTCCGAGGTGATGGTGGCGTGGATCTGGGATCGGCTGGCGCCGCGCCTGCCGGGCCTCACGTGCCTGTCGCTGCGCGAGAACCCGACCTCCCGCGTCATCTACCGGGGCTGAGGCCGCTACCGACGCTCGGGGAGGAAGAGGGAGCGCTCCATCACCAGCTCCACCTCCACGGCCCGCAGCTCCACGGCCACGGTGTCGTCGATGGTGTCGCCGGCGCTGACCATCTGGGTGAAGCGGCGGCCCAGGGCCATGTAGTCATCGACGCGCTGGCGGAACTCCTCGGCGTCCAGCTTGCGCACCAGGCGCTCGCGGAAGCCGCCGTACTGGCCCGTGCGGATGTCGCCCACGAGGCGCTGGAAGCGCTCCAGGTATCGGTCGAACTCCTTGCCGTAGTCGGTCGGCATGCTCTCCCCCCATCCCCGGAGGCGAGGCGCCTCCGGGGTGGATTCTGCCGGTCGGGCCGGGGTGGTGCCAGGGCTTTGTCACCCGGGCGGGCGCGCGAGGTCGCCGGCCGCTTGACGTGGGGCGCCGGAGCCTCGTAGATACGGCCAGTGAGGCGCGCACTGCCAGGCATCCTTTGCTGCTTCGTGTGGAGCGCGGCGTGGGCCGCCCCCGCCGAGGACGTGCCGCGGGTGACGCTGGAGGAGCTGCTCGGCCGCGTCCGCAGCGAGAACCCCGCCGTCAACATCGCCCGCGCCGAGCTCAACAAGTACCAGGCCCTCTTCGACCGCGCCTACTACGCCTGGGCCCCGCGGCTGAAGGTGGACTCGGTGCTCGTGCCCCTGCCCGAGCGCCGGCTGCTGCGCGAGTGCGTCGATCCGACGAGCCCCATCGGCGAGGTGGTGCCCTGCCCGGGGCAGGACGTGCAGACGGACGAGCGCATCACGGCCGAGACCGAGATCGGCATCCTGGTCCGCGTCAACGCCAAGCTCACGTTCCCGCTCTACACCTTCGGCAAGGTGGAGTCCGCCCAGCGGGCCGCCCGGGCCGGCATGGAGGTGGGGGAGGCCGCCGTCGACCTGGCCCGCGCGAAGCTCGACTTCCTCGTGAAGAAGGCCTGGTACGGGGCCCAGCTCGCCGGCAGCGCGATGGACATCCTGCAGGATGGCCGCAAGAAGATGCGGGAGGCCAAGGCCACCATCGAGTCGGAGCTGGCCAAGGAGTCGGGCCGGTTCACCAGCAACGACCTGCGCAAGCTCATCGTGGAGCAGGCCGAGCTGGAGGCGGGCTTCCTGGAGACGGAGGCCCTGAGCGAGCTGGCCTGGGAGAGCCTGCGGGTGGCCGGGGGCTTCGCCGAGGGCCAGAAGTTCGACCTGGCGACGCGGGAGCTGGAGCCGGTGCACGTCGAGGTGCGCACGGCGGACGCGGTGCTCGAGCTGGCCAGCCTGACGCGCCCCGACCTGCGCATGGCGGAGGCGGCGGTGCGCGCGCGGGCGGCCCAGGTGGACATGGCCCGGGCCGACTACTACCCCAACGTCGCCCTGGTGGGCATCTTCGGCTACGCCAAGGGCACCACGGCCGACGACTCCCCCGACCCCTTCGCCAACGACAACTACAACTACCTGAGCTGGGGCGCGGTCCTGGGGGCCGAGCTGAGCCTCGACTACTTCGCCAACCGCAGCGCCGTGGATCAGGCCGAGGCGGCCCTGCTCAAGTCCCAGGCCGAGCTGGCCACCCTGCGCCAGAAGCTGCGCCTGGAGGTGGTCGAGGAGGTCGGCCAGCTCAACCGGCGGCAGCGCGAGGTGGAGGTGCGCGAGCTGGCCATGAAGGCCGGCAAGGCGTGGCTGGTGTCGAACTCGCTGAACTTCGGGCTGGGCCTCGCCACGACCGACGACCTGCTCACCAGCCTGGTGGCCTACAGCAAGGCGCGGCTCAAGTACTTCGAGGCCATCTACCAGTACAATCTCTCCGTGGCCCGGCTGTCGCAGACCGTCGGCGCCGAGCTGGCCGTGCCGCCGCCCCCGGCGGCCGGTGAATAGTCGGCGGGGCCGGTGACGTCGACCGCCCCGTTCGCGCCCTGACCGGCGCCTTGTTGCGACCAAAGGACCCAAGATGAAGCACATCGCCTCCCTCTCCGTGGCCCTCCTCTTCGCCCTCGTGGGCAGCGCCAGCGCCGCCCGCCCCACCGACTTCCTCAAGCAGCAGGTCCAGGCCGTCCGCGGCCAGCTCGGCCAGAAGGTGAAGGCCGGCTCCCCCGAGGCGGCGGCCCAGGACGCGAAGCTGATGGCCATCATCGAGCCCGTCATGGAGTTCGAGAAGCTGTCGGAGCGGGCCCTGCGCAAGCACTGGCCCACCCTCACCGCCGAGCAGAAGGCCGAGTTCATCCAGACCTTCCGCCAGCTCGTCTTCCGCAGCTACCTGAGCCGCGTGCGCTCGGCCGACGAGGCCTACACCATCGACTACGAGGGCGAGGAGGCCAAGAGCCGGACCCAGGCCACCGTCTCGGCCGTCGCCAAGACCAGGAAGGCCGAGATCGAGCTCGTCTTCCAGCTCGAGAAGAAGGGCGACGCCTGGGTGGCCGAGGACATCGTCATCGACGAGGTGAGCCTCACCGAGAACTACCGCGAGCAGTTCAACAAGATCATCGCCGACGAGGGCTTCCCCGGTCTCATCGCCAAGATGGTCAAGAAGCTCGACAAGCTGGGTGGCCCGGTGGCGGCGGCTGCGCCGGCCGCGGCCCCCGCCTCCGCGGCCGCCTCGGCCGCCCCCGCCTCCAAGTAGGCCGCCGACGGCGCTCGCCGCGCGGGTGCCGTCAACCCCTCGAAATCCATCCGGTTTTCGGCTGGCTCAGCTCTTGAGCAGCAGGGAGACCACGGCCCCGAGCAGGGCCGCGCCGAGCACCGCCAGGCCGAAGATGATCCACTGGCGCTGCTGTCGCGGCGAGCGGCCCTTGCCCTGGGGATCGACCAGCACGCACTCCACGTTGCCGAACTGGATGCGCTCGCCGTGCCACGCCCGGGCGGACTGGACGACCGGCCGGCCCTGCAGGAGCGTGCCGTTGCTGGAGTTGAGGTCGGTGACGATGTAGCTGGCGTCGTCCTGCCGCTTGAGGCGGGCGTGGTGCCGAGACACCGACACATCGGCCAGCGTCACATCGTTCTCGTCCGTGCGGCCGATGCAGGTGATGGGATCGAAGAGCAGGTGCTCGCGCCCGGCCTGGGGGCCGCTGGCGACCACGAGCTTGGCGTGGGCCTGCTCGGGGTGGAGGATGGCGGTGTTGATGCCGCCCTGGTCGGGCTTGAGCTTGCCGGTGGCCCGCTCCAGGAAGACGCGGTAGTCCCCGATGCGGATCTGGCTGCCCTCGTGGACGGCGGTGGGCCGGTGGATGCGCTGGTCGTCCACGAGGACGCCGTTGCTGCTCTCCTGGTCGGCGATGTAGGCCGTCAGCCCCTCGAGGTAGAGGCGGGCGTGGTGCCGGGAGACGGTGCTGGAGGGCAGCACCACCTCGTTGTCGGGGGTGCGGCCGAAGCGAAGCGGCGCCTCGGCGAGGACGTGTTCGCTGATCAGCGCCCCCCGATCATCTTCAATGACGACGATGTACACCGACCGCCATCAACTGAAGATGCTCAGGTCGACCGCGTGCCCGAGGCTCTGGGCGTTGGACACCCAGCGGGGCACATGGCCCGTGGCCCGGAAGCCACCCAGCCCGGTGAAGACGTCCTGGACCTCGCCATCCACGTCGACGATCTGGGTGACGCTCACCCGGCCGTCGGCGTAGCGCAGGAGCTGGACGAGGACGTCCACCGTCTCGCGGACGAGGCCCTCGAGGGGGCCGTCGTCGGCCCGCACGCCCAGGCTGGCCTGGCGCACGAGGCGGATGAGGGCGTCGTCGGTGGACTCGGCGTCGAGGCCGAGGATGCCGCCGTTGACGGCCCCCGAGAGGGCGGTGAGGGCCACGTAGGTGTCCTCGCCGCGGGCGTCGGCCAGCACGAGGCGGTCGGGGCGCATCTTGACGGCCTGGCGCACGAGGTCGGCGTGGGCGATGCCCGGCGCCGCCGCGAGCTGCACGTGGCGGCCGCTGCCGCTGGGCAGGCGCCCGCCGCCCTCGACCGCGACCACCCGCAGGGTGGAGGCCGCGTGGCCCAGGAGGGCCCCGATGAGGTCGAAGCGGATGTCCACGTCGTTGCTGGCGATGACGATGTTGCGGCCGGAGGCCACCGCCTGGGCCAGGAACGTCGCCATCTCGTTGCTCAGCACCCCGCCGCCCACCAGCGCGCCGAGATCGGCCGCCGCCCGGGGGCGATCGAGGGTGATGGCCGGGCCGCCCGCCGCGTTGAACGCGACGTGCACGCGGCTGCCGTCGGCCAGGTAGCCCTCGGCGGCGCCGCCGCTGGCCTCGATGCCCACCGCGGCCAGCAGCCGGGTGGCGACGAGGTGGGCGGCCGCGGGCGAGGAGAACCGGCCCGCGTCGCTGGCCGCGCCGCCGCGGATGGCGGTGATGCCCCGGGCGCCGTTGCTGTAGATGCGCTCGACGCTGGCGTCGGCGAGCAGGCCCTCGAGGGGGCCGCCGCCGATGAGCTCGGCCAGCAGGGCGTCACCGGCCGCGCGGGCGTCGGTGCCGCCGGGCAGGCTCACGCCGCGCAGGGCGTCGCGGACGGGGCCCTCCAGGCGCTTGCGCAGGGTGGCGTCCTCGACGTCGCCCGGGGCCCAGCTCGGGGGCAGGGCGACGCGCTGCTGGATGACGTAGCCGTAGGCCTTGCCGAAGGCGCCGCCGAGGGCCTGGCCCGCCGCGTCGGAGAGGACGGGGGCCTGCACCGCCGCCGGGGGCGGGGCCGCCGGCGCGGCCGGGGCCACGAAGGCCAGGGCCGGGGTGGGGGCCTGGGACGCGAAGAGCCGGCGTCGGCGTGGGCAGCTCGGGGGCCGGGGGCCAGGGCGGCCGGCACGACGGGCGCGGGCGCGGGGCCAGCGGCGGCGCGGCGGGGGGGCCAGGGGCACCTGGGCGGGCTGGGGCGGCGCAGGCGGCGCCTGGGGGGGCGCGGGCGGGCGGCCTGGGATGGCTGCCGCGACGGGCGCAGCTGGGGCCACGGGGCCGGCTTCGGCGGAGGAGGCGGCGGGGGCGGCGGCGGGGCGGGGGGCGCCGGGGGCGCAGCCGCGGCCGGCGCGGCCTTGGGCCGGATGGAGGACGGCGGGGGCGCGTCGTCGTCGCCCATCATCTCGCCGTCGAGGGCCTCCACCGCGAGGATGAAGTCGCCGATGTAGATCTTGTCCGACTGCTTGATCACCATGGGAGAGGCGATCTTGCGGCCGTTCACATACGTGCCGTTCGTGGACTTCAGGTCGACGATGATGAACTTGCCGTCCTTGACCACGATGCGGCTGTGACGCTTGGACACGTTCTGCTTGGGCAGGATGATGTCATTGCCCTGCACCCGACCGATCGTCACCTCGCTCTTGGTGAACTCCTGTCGGCGGGGCTGGCCACCCTTCTCATGGATGATGACCGCGAACATAGATCTCCTCGCGTCGTGCGCGCGTGGCCGGTTCCGCCCGCCGCGTGCGGGGCCGGGCGCCCACGCCGAAGCAGAGGGGGGCCGGACCTCGTCACCGATTGCACCGCGCGTTGTCGGTTGTAGGGCGCGCCAATCGCGGGTGTCAAGGACCAGGGCCCCGGCGGCGTCGCGCCGCGCCCCTCGGGGCGATGGCCCCCCCGGAGCGGCCCCGGATTGTGGCGGGCGGGCCGCCGTGCCATCCTCCCGGGCCATGACCAGGAAGCGCATCGGCATCCTCACCAGCGGCGGCGACGCGCCCGGCATGAACGCGGCGGTCCGGGCGGTGTTTCGCGGCCTCAAGGCCCACTCCCCCGACCACGAGATCATGCTGTTTCGCGAGGGCCTCAACGGCCTCGCCGGCCGCCTGGACGTCAACTACCTCGTCGACATCGAGCGGCGCAGCCTGCGGGACATCATCAACCGCGGGGGCACGTTCATCGGCACCGGCCGCATCCCCGAGCTCAAGCCGCCGCCGGCCGACTGCGCCGACCCGGAGGCCTGGGAGCGGCGCCGCCGGGAGATCACCGACGTGGCCGTCATCAACATCCGCCAGTTCGCGCTGTCCAGCGTGGTGGTGGTGGGGGGCGACGGGTCGTTCAAGGGGCTCCTGCAGATCGCCCAGGCCTACGCCGCCCGCTACGGCGAGCAGGTGGGGCTCGTGGGCGTGCCGGGCACCATCGACAACGACATCTGGGGCACCGAGGTCTGCATCGGCTTCGACACGGCGCTGAACAACACGGTGGAGTGCCTGCGCAAGCTGCGCGACACCATCGACAGCCACCGCCGCTGCGCCATCCTGGAGGTCATGGGGAACACGTCGGGCTGGATCGCGCTGACGACGGCCATCGCCGGCGGCGCGACGACGATGATGCTGCCCGAGGTGCCCGAGACGTTCGACATCCCCAAGGTGCTGGCCCGGGTCCGCGCGGCCGTCCGCCTGAACTACCGGTACATCACCATCGTGATGGCGGAGGGGGTGCGCACCGCCAGCGGCAACCCGCGGCTGGGCGAGGAGCTGCGCGACGCCATCGAGGGCGATCCCGTCATCCGCGACATCCAGGGCCGGCCGCTGGAGACGCGCCTGAACACGGTGGGCTACCTGGCGCGGGGGGGCCACCCGAGCGCCTTCGACAACCTGCTGGCCAGCCGGCTCGGGGACGCCGCGGCGCGGCGGGCCCTCTCCGACGAGCGCGCCCCCGTCATGATGGGCCTGAAGAACAACCAGGTCGTCGTGGCGGATCTGGAGGCCGTGGTGCGGCACTCCCCCCGGCTCATCACGCCGGATCACGAGCTGCTGCGGGTGGCCGACCACCTGCTGATCGGGCCCGAGCAGCAATTCTGACGGGGCGCTCCAGCACCACCCACACCGTCAGGCCGGCGGCGGCCACCAGGGCGGCCACGGCGAACATCGTGGCGTCGTCGGTGGCGTCCGCGATGGAGCCGAAGAGCGGCGTCTGGGCGATGGCGGCGGCCTCCCAGAGCGCGGTGAAGACCGAGAGCGCGGCGCCGCGCAGGCGGGCCGGGGCGCGGTCCACCACCTGGCCCGTGAGCACCGGGAAGCAGTACCCGTGGCCGACGCCGCCGAGCATCCCGGCGACGACGAAGGCGGGCATCGTCTCGGCGCTGGCGGCGACGAGGAAGGCGCCGCCGTAGGCCCCGAGGGCGGGCGCGATGATGTTGTAGGGGCCGACGCGGGCGGGCAGGCGCGGGCCGAGCAGCCGGACGCTGCAGGCGGCCGCGGCGTAGCCGAACCAGAGCATGGCGGGGTGCTCGAGGCCCCGCTCCGCGGCCGTCACGGTGGTGAACGCCATGAAGATGGCCACGCCCCCGGCGAAGATGACGGTGGCCCACCACACGGGCCAGAGCTCGCGGGCCGTCAGGGCCCGGCGCCACGAGACGTCGCCGGGGGCCTTCTCGCGGGAGCGCGGCGCCTCATGCAGCCCCCAGACGGGCAGCAGCGACAGCAGGGTGACGGCCCCGACGGCGGGCAGGAACCAGCGCAGGGCGGGCGCGTCGACGCCCACCAGATCGGCGATGGGGTTGACCATCAGGGGCAGCAGGCCGGAGATGCCGAAGAGGGCGATGCCCTCGGTGCGGCGGCGCTCGGGGATGACGTCGGCGGCCCAGGTGAAGTAGGCGGCGAAGAGGGTGCCCGCGCCGAGGCCCGCCAGCAACCTCGCGAGATACAACAGGAAACCCACGGAGGTGCAGGCGCCGATGAGCAGCATGCCGGCCACCAGCGCGAGGGTGCCGAGGACGATGACGAGCTTGCGGCCGATGGCGTCGAGGGCCCAGCCGACGACGGGGCGCAGCAGCAGGCCCCCCAGGGAGCCCGCCGCCATGAGGCGGCCGACCTCCTCGCGGCTGGCCCCGAGGTGGGCCGCGTAGAGGGGCAGCAGGAGCAGGGACGAGTAGCCGAGCGCCTGGATGAAGTGGCCGCTGACGAGGCGGACGAAGGGGGGCGTCAGGAGGCGGTCTTCGGTCATGGCCACAGGGCGGGCAGGGCCCCCAGCAGGGCGGCGGCGGCCCCCGCGGCGAGGGCGGCGGGGGCGTCGGGGAGGCGGGCGCGGCGCGCCAGCCAGGCGAGGCCGGCGGCGAGGCCGGCGAGGCGCCCCAGCAGGAGGAGCCAGGGGAGCGTGGCCCGGCGGGGGCGCGCCTGGGGCGGGAGGCCCTGGAAGGGGGCCGCGACGTCGGAGCGAGTGGCCACCCCGTCGACCCAGCGGACGGTGGCGCCGGGCAGGCGCAGGGGTGGTGGCGTCGACGATGAGGCCGGGCTCGCGGGCGGGGGCCCCGGCGGCGGCCAGCGCGGGCGCGGCGGCCAGGCAGAGGAGGCCCACGACGCGGCCGGGCGGCACCCCGAGGGCGGCCAGGGCCACGTCGCCCGCGGCGCGCCGCCAGGCGGCCAGCGTCCACGCGGCGCCCAGGGCCGCGCCCCCGCCCACGGCCACCAGCCGCAGGCGATCGAGCCCCGGCGGGTGCCCCTCGACGAGGGCCGCGACGCTCACCAGCACCCCGAGGGCCGCGATGACAGCGAGCTGGGCGAGGAGGAGGCGGCCGACGAGGGCCAGCGCGAGGGGTCGCATGGGCGGCATGGTAGAAGCGCGGCCTTGAGACTACAATGCGCCCCTCACCAGACCGGGGTTCAACCTCTCCGTGCGCAAGACCAAGATCATCGCCACCGTCGGGCCCGCCACGCGCCACGCCGAGGGCCTGCAGGCCCTCTTCGACGCGGGCTGCAACATCATCCGCATCAACATGAGCCACTCCGACCAGGAGGAGGCCAGCACGGTCATCGCGCGGGTCCGGCGCCTGTCGAGCCATGTGGCGGTGATGCTCGACACCCGCGGCCCCGAGGTGCGCACCACCGAGGTGGCGGCGCCGGTGGAGTTCAAGGCCGGCGACGTCGTCGTCGTCCGCGGCGAGGAGGGCCCCACCACCAGCACCCTCATCCGGGTCAACTACCGCGGCCTCGCCCGCGTGCTCGACGAGGACACCCTCATCCTGCTGGCCGACGGGCAGATCGAGCTGGAGGTGAAGGTCGCCGAGCCGCACCAGCTCCAGTGCGTCGTGACCAAGGGCGGGATGCTGGGCTCGCGCAAGGGCGTCAACATCCCCGGCGTGCGGCTGCCCATGCCGTTCATCTCGGAGCAGGACGCCTCCGACATCGCCTTCGCCGTGCGGCAGGACGTCGACTTCATCGCGGCCTCCTTCGTGGGGGACGCCGAGGACGTGCTGCGGGTGCGGCGGCTGGTGGAGCGCGACGGGGGCGACATCGCCATCGTGGCCAAGATCGAGAGCCGCTACGCGGTGAAGAACCTGGGCGAGATCGTGGCCGCGGCGGACGGCGTGATGGTGGCCCGCGGCGATCTGGGCGTGGAGATCCCGGCGGAGGAGGTGCCCGTCGTCCAGAAGCAGATCATCGACGCCTGCCTGGCGGCGGGGAAGCCGGTGATCGTGGCCACCGAGATGCTGGAGTCGATGATCCACAACCCCCGGCCGACGCGGGCCGAGACGTCGGACGTGGCCAACGCCATCTTCGAGGGGACGGACGCCGTGATGCTCTCGGGGGAGACGAGCGTGGGCAAGTACCCCATCGCGGCCGTCGAGACCATGAGCCGCATCGCCCGCATCGCCGAGGCGGAGGTGGAGCGGCGGCAGGGGCGCCTGCCCGGCGGGGCCCACGCCTCGGAGATCTCGGAGCTCATCTGCAAGGGGGCCTGGCTGGCGGCGCGGGAGCTGCTGGTGAAGGGCATCCTGGTGCCCACCTCCAGCGGCCGCACCGCGCGCCGCATGAGCCGGTTCCGGCCCCGCGCGCCCATCCTGGCGACGACGCCCGACCTGCGCGTCGCCCGGCGGCTGGCCATCTGCTACGGCGTCATCGCCCGGCCCGCGCGGGCGTACGGGCGCATGGAGTCCATGGTGCGCCGCTCCTGCCAGCTCATGGTGGACGAGGGGCTGCTGGCCCCCGGTGACCTGGTGGCGGTGGTGGCGGGGGTGCCGGTGGGGCGCTCGGGCACGACCAACCTGCTCACGCTGCAGCCGGTGGCGGCCCTGCTCGACTCCCGGCGGGACGCCGACGCGGACGCGGACGGCGGCGGCGACGACCGCCGGCGCTGAATTTGACCGATCCCGGGGTGGGGGCTACGGTCGGCCATCGTCAGCGACGGCCCAGCGAGCGAGCGACCATGGCGCGCCAGTCCCAGCGGCTCCCCATCGACCTGTACGTCAACAAGATCGTCAACGGCGTGCCGCACCTGACGCGCACCCGCGACCTGAGCCGCGAGGGCATCTTCCTCCACCGCCTGCTCGAGCCGCGCGTGCCGCGCGACGCCCATGTGGCCGTCGAGTTCGAGCTGCCCTCGGGGGAGCTCATCTGGACGGAGGCCGAGGTGGTGTACCAGGACGCCGGCAACGGCGGCGTCGGCCTGCGCTTCAAGGACATGGCCCCCCGCGATCGGCGTCGCATCGACGCCCTGGTGGCCGAGGCGGCGTAGCCGCCTCTCGCAAGCCCCCGAAACTCCAGAGAAATTCAGCAGGCGATCAGGGCCCGGCGGTGGTGTCGGTGCCCGGACCTTCCCAGACCGGGACGGGCGCCGTCGGCGTGCGCGTGTCGGCGTAGAGGGGGCCGTCGGTCGCCGGCGGCGGCACCAGCACCTCCTCGGTGGTCACGTCGACCTCGGCCAGGGCGTCGCCCTCGGTGGGGGAGCGCGGGGTGGGGACGGGGCGGGCGCCGCCGTGGTGCCGCTCGCCCTCGCTCGTCCGGTCGGGCAGGCCGACGTGGCCGTCGACGTGGGGCTCGAGCTCGCTGGGGGCGAGGGGCGCGACGTCGCCGAGGGCGGTGTCGGCCGTGGCGCCGCCGCCCAGCACGTCCCCCGTCTGGGCCTCCGCCTTCAGCAGCGCCTCCTCGTCGAGGGGGGCGTCCAGGTCGCCGGCGGCGCGCTTGAAGGCCAGCTCCTCGGGGTCCAGCAGGTCGAGGGTGGCGGCATCCGCCGGCGGGGCGTCGGCGGGGTCGACGACGGCCTCCTCGGGGACGAAGCCCAGCTCCGACGCGCCCGGGGGGCGGCCGATGACCTCGCTCTCGGCGACGGGCTGCAGGCCATGGACGAGGCCGGCGGTGTCGAGGGGGCGGGTCGGCAGGAGCGGGACCGCCGCGACCGGGGTGGACACGGCGGTCGTCTCCGGCGCGGCCGGGGCCGGGGCCGGCGCGGGCGGGGTGGGGGCCGGCCAGACCGCCAGCGCGACGGCGGCCCCCACGACCAGCAGGGCGGCGAGCGCGCGCATCACCGCTCGCGGGTGTAGATGAACCACTGGCCGCCGCCCAGGCCGGTGCGGCCGCACTTCCGGCTGCCGTCGTCCTCGCCCCAGTCGGTGCCGTCGCTCTGGTTGCTGTCCATGCCGCGGTCATCGAAGTCGACGGTGAAGTCGCCCGTGTCGCTGCAGGAGTCCTCGCCCTCCAGGTAGCCGGCGTTCCACTGGTCGCCGCGGTTGCGCACCTGGTTGTTCAGGTTGTTCTTGCGCATGGGCGGCGGGCTCTCGTCGCCGCGGCCGTTGGACTCGCTGAAGCAGCTCTGGGTGTCGGTGCCCGTGGTGAACTCGGTGTAGTACGGCACATCGTAGAACGACAGGTCGACGGTCATCGCGGCGTCGGCGGCGCGCACGGCGTCGCGGCAGGCGAAGCGCATGTCCCAGCGGCCGCCGAGGGCGCGCAGGCCCCACCAGACCCCCGTGTGGCCACCCGCGGGGTCGAGGCGCTGCAGATCGTCATAGTAGTTGGAGCGCTCGTCGTTCAGCGTCGTGTCGCGGGTGCTGGCCACCAGCGTCCAGCCGCCGCCGTCGGTGGTCTGGTCGCACCAGACGCGGCGCTCGGCCTCGCCCGGGGGCTGCAAGCGGTAGACGCCGTTGACGCGGAAGCCCGAGTCGCGGGCGTGGCGGCAGCTGCGGAAGACCTGGTTGGCGGGCGGCCCACCGCCCCCACCGCCGGCGGCCACGCGCCAGATGCGGCGCTCCCAGTTGTTGTTGCCGTTCAGGAAGCTGTTGCCGCAGCGGTAGCCGCTGGTGATGCGATCGCCGTTGGTGTGCCAGCACATGCGGAGCTGGCCGTTGCCCCCCTGGGTGTCGCAGGAGTTGCGGCTGACGCCGTTGCCCTGGGGGGCGAAGCCCATGGACCACGAGTTGTTGTAGTACCACTCCACCCCGTTGTCGCGGGTGGTCACGTTGCCGCGGCCGGTGTCGCGCAGCACGGCGGCCCGCGCGCCCTGGGCCAGCAGCGTCCAGCTCGCGGAGCCGACGGGCCGGCAGCCCACCATCAGGCGGTCGCCCGGGCAGTTGTTCTGCAGCAGGGCCGTGAGGCCGTTGGTCGTCTGCCCGAAGCGGCTGGTGTGGCACTCCTGCCAGCCCTCGAGGGCGGCGTCGGCGGTGTTCTGCCGCACGCCCTGGAAGGAGAAGACGTTGGCCGGGGGCGGGTTGCCGGCGGCGGGATCCCGCGTCCAGATGACGCGGGTGTAGCCGTTGTTCCCGTTGAGGCCGGTGTTGTTCCCGCAGCGCCAGCCGCCGTTCATGCTGCCGCCCCGCGAGTGCCAGCAGATGCGCTTGTCGCCCAGGCCGTTCTGGGTGTCGCAGGAGTTGCGGCTGATGGCCTGGCCGGCCGGCGCGAAGCCGAGGCTCCAGTCGACGCTGAAGTACCAGGCGACCTGGTTGTCGATGACCGGGTTGTTCACCCGCCCGATCTCGCGGAAGACCGCCGCGCGGGAGCCCTGGGCCAGCACCTGCCACGCGTTCGCGTTGTTGGCCTTGCAGCCGTACATGATCTGGGGGGCGTTGCACGACTGGAGGATCTGGGCCATCGAGATGCCCGCCTGGCCGTAGAAGCTGCGGTGGCACTCCCGCCAGCCGGTGACCTCGGCCTCGGGCACGTTGTTGCGCACGCCCGCGAAGACGAGGGCGTTGGCGGCCGGCTCGGCGGGGGCGCCGCACCAGGTGATCATGGCCCCCATCAGGGCGCTCGACTGGGGCAGCCAGTAGCGCTCGTTGTCCTGCCAGTCGGCGTCGACGAGCCAGAGGCGGCCCTCGCCGAGGTCGCGGTAGGCGAGGCTGACCTGGTTGGCGGCCCAGCCACCTAGCGGGGTGATGCCGGGGAAGGCGCCGACCTCGTAGCCACAGGGGGCCTCGGCCGCCGGGACGACGTTGATGCCCGGGTTCGCCTGCCAGAACGCGTCGTTGGGGTTGATCTTGACCGGGGGCATGGCGTTGTCGTGGCAGCCGCCGCGGCGGGCGCCCTGGGCGACGTTCACGCCGAAGATGGCCCGGAAGACGTCATCGCTGATGCTGTACTCGGTGATGATGTTGCCGCCGGCCTGCAGGTAGGCCTGCCACTGGGCGGCGCGGCCCGCGGCCTGGCCGCCGCCGGAGCGGGTGACGAGCATGGCCTGGGTGTTGGCGTCGGGGTCGCAGCGGCCAACCGTCACGTTGAAGTTGAAGCCGGCGGGGATGAAGGTGCGCACGTCGCGGCCGGAGTTGGTGCAGACGTAGATGTTGGGCCGCACGTCGCCGGGGCGGCACTGGCCACCGGCGGGGCCCTCGCCCACGGGCGGATCGTCGCAGATGACGGTGCCCTGGGGGGTCAGACCCGTCATGAACTGGCCATCGGGGCAGGTCTGGTTGCCGGCGCGGGGCGAGCCGCAGGTGGTGGCGCCGTTGGCGGCGACCTGGAGGACGGCCTGGCCGGCGGGGCAGTTCTGGGCGGGCAGGGCGCGGATGCCCTCGTCGGCGACGCAGGTGGCGTTGCCGTTGGCGTCGATGCCGCGGAAGTACTGGCCGACGGGGCAGGTGACGTTGGCGCAGCGGGGCAGGCCGTTGCCGTCGGTGCCCATCATGACGCGGCCGGCGGGGCAGGCGTAGACGGGGCGGCGCAGCAGGTTGCCGTTGCCGTCGAAGACCTGCACCCCGCGCACCCAGATGCCGCCGACGCCCGCGCGCAGCAGGTTGCCGGCCTCGATGTTCCCGCCGGCCTGGATGGAGCCGCTGGCGGCGATGTTGCGGGCCTGGATGTCGCCGCCGGTGATGAGGCCGCCGGCGCGCAGGGTGCCGATGAAGTCGGTGCCCGCGGCCAGGCGCACGTCGCCCAGCAGGTTCAGCTCGCCCTGCACCGACACGCGGTTGCCGGGGCCGTTGAGGTTGGTGATGTTGGCGTTCGTGATGTTGGCCGTCGTCGCGTTCACCACGGTCGCCGTGATGGACTGCACGGCGGCGATGACGCCGGTGATGCTCAGGTCGCCCTGGATGCGGACGTTGTCCTCCAGGCTGATGCCGCCGTCGTTGATGAGCCGCAGGTAGCCATCGCCATCGCCGTTGTTGAGGGGCGACACGGCGATGCGGGCGATGGTGCCATCCCACTGGATGCCCTCGTTGAAGCCCGGATCGTTGAAGCGCATGGCGTTGACGCCGATGACGTTGTTGTCGCCGAGCTGCAGGCTGTTGGCGGGGGCGCCGGCGCGGAAGACCAGGCGGCCGCCGTCCATGGTGATGGTGTTGCCCTCGGCGGTGTCGTCGGTGTTGCTCGACAGGTAGGGCAGGCGGCCGGGGTTGGCGGCGACGGCGTTGATGATGGCGTTGACCACCTCGTCGACGTCCACCGCGCCGGGGGCGCCAGGCGGGCCGGGGGGGCCCTGCAGGCCCACGGGGCTGCCGACCCACTCGCCGTTCTCGTTGATCACCACGTCGCCGCCCACGTTGACGGTGCGCGGGGTGATGTCGCCGGTGACGTTCAGGGCCACGTCGGCCACGAAGGCCGCGGGCACCTTGGTGAACGGGGTGCGCGGGCTGAGCTCGCGGCCGCCGTCGACGCTGAAGCCCAGGTACAGGCTCGGGCGCGTGAACAGATCCCCCGACAGAGCCTCCACGCTGCCGATGGAGATGGCGTAGTAGCCATCGAAGAGATCGACCTGGCGGTGGACCTCCTCGAAGAGCGGGTCGCCCCCGTCGGCGGCCGCGTAGAAGCGCACCGTCAGGTCATGGGCGCCGGCCAGCGGGGCGCCGTTCGCGTCCACCAGGAGGCCCTCCTGGGTGAACTCGTCGGGCAGGCCCCACGCCACCGCCGGCAACAGAAACGCCCATGCGATCAGGGCTTTACGCATCCCCATGGCTCTTCCCCCTCCCGCGGAGATCGCTCCCCGCGCCGGCTGCTGACCCGCCCCCCCTAGAGCGGATCAGCGCACGCAATCCCCAGCCCGGGCTCCGCCTCCTCCTGATCGGGGTTCGGCAGCTCCGGGCAGTTGTCCATGGCGTTGGGCACCCCGTCCCCGTCGACGTCGAGCTCGCAGGCCGCGTCTTGATCGGGGTTCGCCACCCGCCAGCAGTTGTCCAGATCGTCGATGACGCCGTCGCCATCGGTGTCGCGCATGCCGAGCAGCTCGCAGTCCACGAAGCCGGCGCCGCCCTCGACCTCCTCGTCGGGGAACTTGCAGCTGTCGAGGTAGTCGGGCAGCCCGTCGCCGTCGGTGTCGCGGAAGAAGGCCTGGCAGGCCTCGCCGACCCCGTTGGCGTCGATGTCGTTCTGCTCCGGGTTGGGCACCTCGGGGCAGTTGTCGATGGCGTTGCTCAGGCCATCGCTGTCGAGATCGTCCTCGTTCACGAAGTCGGAGTCGCAGACGTCGCCGTCGCCGTCGCCGTCCTCGTCGCTCTGGCCCGAGTTGGGCAGGGCGGGGCAGTTGTCGCAGGCGTCGCCGACGCCATCGAGATCCACGTCGGCGATGTTGAGCGAGGCGACGTCCGGGCAGTTGTCGTCGCCGTCGAGGATGCCGTCGCCGTCGCGGTCGCCGTCGACGATCTCGCAGGCGTCGCCCTGGCCATCGAGGTCCGCGTCGCCCTGGTCGGGGTTGGGGAGCTCGGGGCAGTTGTCGAGGAGATCGGGGACGCCGTCGCCGTCGCGGTCGCCGTCCATGGCCTGGGCGCAGGCGTCGCCGCGGCCGTCGCGATCGGCGTCGGCCTGATCGGGGTTGGCGATCTCGGGGCAGTTGTCGCAGACGTCGCCGAGGCCGTCGGCGTCGGTGTCGAGCTGATCGGGGTTGGCGTCGTCGTCGCAGTTGTCGAGGTCGGCCGGCCAGCCGTCGCCGTCGGCGTCCTGACCCTGGGGATCGCCGTCGCAGGCGTCGCCGATGCGGTCGCCGTCGGCGTCGGCCTGGTCGGGGTTGGGGACGAAGCGGCAGTTGTCGTTGGCGTCGTTGACGCCATCGCCGTCGGCGTCGGCGTCGTTGGCGTCCTCGCAGGCGTCGCCGATGCCGTTGAGGTTGGCGTCCTGCTGGCCGGGGTTGGCGACGGCGGGGCAGTTGTCGAACTGGTCCTCGACGCCATCGCCATCAGCGTCATCGGGGATCACGACGGCGTCGTCGCAGGCGTCGCCGAGGCCGTCGGCGTCGCTGTCGAGCTGGTTGGCGTTGGGGGCGTCGGGGCAGTTGTCGACGTCGTCGGGGATGCCATCGCCGTCCGCGTCGGGGGGCGGGCCGGCGTCGGGGGAGAAGCCCGCGTCGGGGGCCTCGCCGCCCGCGCCGCCCGCGCCGCCACCCTCGCCACCGGCGCCGCCGCCTTCACCGCCGGCTCCGCCGCCTTCACCGCCAGCGCCGCCGCCGCTCCACCGACGCCGCCGGCACCGCCTGCGCCGCCCGCGCCGCCACCAGCACCGCCGGCGCCGCCCGCGCCGCCCTGGCCACCCACGCCACCAGCGCCGCCGGCTTCGCTGCGCCATGCCGCCCGCGCCGGCGTCCATGCCACCGGCGCCACCGCCGCCTTCACCCCCGAAGGGCTGGGGGCCGCCGCCGCCGCCGCCCGGCCCCATGGCCGCGTCCATCCCGCCGCCACCGCCGCCGCCACCTCCGCTGTCACAGCCGGGCGCGAAGAGCGCACAGGCAGCCAGCGCGAGGGGAGCCAGGGCGAGGGAGCGCAGCATGAGCCGACCTTTCGGGCGGGGACCCGGGTTCATCCGGGTTTCTGTACAGCCAGTACGGAATCTTGCCGTCAGTACACCACGTTTGACGGTCCGTGATCGACACCCAATCCGCCGATTCAGCGGTCATTTTGTTGAAACAGTTGTAAAATCAACGAGTTGCATCGAGGTGTGTCGTTACAATTACATCGATATCTGGAGCAGAGAGGCCGTTCAAGTGGCCTTGCAGGTACCCGCGGGCCTGCGGCGCGGGCGCGGGGGCGTGGCGCGGGCGCGCGGCGCAGGCCCTCGGCACCATCGGCTCACCGGGGCGCGGGCGTCAGCAGCGGGGAGGGGGAGGCGAGGGGTGGAGCGCCGGCCGGGGGCGGCCCCGGGGGAGGGTCCTTAGCGCTGGACCTGGTCGGCCCAGAGGCACTGCGGGGGGGTGTTGCCGACGGGGGCCGCGCCGGCCCACTCCACCGGGCGCAGCATGCTGGCCCAGCAGTAGTCGGGGATGTCGGCGGCCGGGATGGGCTGGTCCAGGTCGGCGTCGCCCTCGTCGTCCAGGAAGTCGCAGTGGTACACGGCGTACAGCAGGCAGTGGCTGTCTTCCTCGCGGCCGTACAGGTCGATGACCGCCTGGATGCGGCGATCATCCAGCATGTCCACGCCCGTCTCGATGAGCTCGTGCGCGCGCTGGTAGATGGGCCAGATCTGGCGACCGCCGCCCCGGGTGAAGATGGCGTCCTCCACCGAGGACTGCGTCATGAAGCGGACGACCTGCATCATCGACCACTGGTAGTTGCGCACCCAGACGCCGTTCTGGCCGGCCAGGGTCGTGCGGTTGGCCACGCTGCGCAGCTCGAGCAGCTCTTCCACGTAGCGCTGATCCGAGAGGCCCATGCCGCCGCCATCGGGGTCGAAGCCATCCTGGATGAGGATGTCCAGGGCGTTGATGACCGTGGCCAGCGACCGGCGGATGTCCCGCATCGTGTCGGCGCCGGCGAGGCCCTCGTTGATGTAGGCGTCCATCTCGGCCGCGATGCTCACGAGCAGGGTGTGGCCGCGCTCGTACTCCCGCTGGATGTCGTTGGGCACGCCGTGGTTGGGGAAGAAGTGGTAGTCCATCACCCAGCCCTCGAGCGCGCTCTTCACGTGGAAGTAGGCGCTCTGGACGTTGCCGGCCGCGTCGCTCCAGGCCTCGGCGTCGATGTTGTCGTCCACGCTGCCGATGAACCGGTCGGCGAAGTCGAGGTCGGTGCTCTGGGCGTTGCGCAGGTACTGGGGCCAGACGGCCGGCGGCGGCCGGCTCTCGACGTGGGCCTGCAGCAGCACCACGTCGGAGCGCGACACCCGCTGCAGCAGCTCCTGGAGCAGGTCCAGCTCGCCCTGGACGCCCGCCGGGAGCTGGGGCGCCACGGCGGCGAGCTGGTTGGTGGCGGTCTGCGCCGCGCGCAGGGCCGAGCCCAGGAAGACGGGCGAGTCGAAGGCCGAGCCGGCGATGCGCCGATCCGAGGCGTCCCGGGCGCGGCCGAGGCTCTGGATGGTGGGCACCAGGCGCGCGAACAGGGCGTCGCCGATGATGGGCCGCAGCGCCGTCAGCCGGTCGATGATGCGCTCGGTGCCGGCGTGCAGATCCGCCGTGATGAAGTGGGCGCGGCCGCGGCCCTGGTTGCCGGCGAAGTCGGTCACGACCACCTCGATGGTGTGCACGCCCGGATCCAGGTAGCGCAGATCCAGCTCGCCGTCCTCGTTGCAGTAGCCGTCGCGCCGCTGCACGCCGCCCACCACCACGAACGGGTTGAGGCAGCCGATGCCGGCCACCAGGCGGTCGCCGCGGGGCGGGTTGCCGTTGCCATCGAAGACCTGGCTGGCCAGGGTGCGCGCGGCCCCGTCGGGGTCGTACACCACGGTCACCTGCCGCACGCCGGCGGTGGGGCCGTCGCCGGCGTCCTCGCCCCCGAAGTCGATGGGCAGGACCTCGGCCTGGGCATAGATGGGGTAGGTGTCCTCGTCGGCGGCGTCCACCGCGCCCTGGCCCGGCGCCCGGAAGATGGGCTGCGGGGCCGTCCGGTCGATGCCGAACGCGATGGAGTTCTCGCGGGTGACGTTGCCGTCCTCGTCGGTGACCTCGATGGCCAGCGGGTAGATGCCGTCGCGGCTGTAGGTCAGCGTGACGCGGTTGCCGTTGCGGACGATGTTGTCGGGGGGCGGCCCGATGTCGAGCTGCAGGGCGCCGTTGTCGGCCGCGCAGCCATCGGCCACCTCGAGGACGACCTGCACGTCGCCGTCGGCGTTCGTCCAGCCGTTCTGGCCGGGGGCCTGGACGACGCGGACGTTGGGCACGCCGTTGTCGGTGACCTCGACGCTCACGTCCGTCTGGCCCACGTTGCCCGCGGCGTCCGTCGCGAAGAAGCGCAGGACGTGCACGCCGCGCGGGAGCTGCAGCTCGTCGGGCGGCGGCGCGAAGGCCTGGTTGGCGCCGTCCGGGTTGAGGACCATGCGCTGGACGAGCTGGTTGGCCGGGGTGCCGTTGTCGGCCCAGACCACGCGGGGCACCTGGAAGGTGGCGCCCTGGGCGGACTGGCACTCCACCTCGATGGGCGCGGGCACGGCGGCCACGGCCGGGCCGATGGTGTCGCGGACGCGGATGACGACGGGCTCGCTGGCCTCGTTGCCCTCGCCGTCGCGGCAGGTCGCCGTCAGCTCGGTGTCCCCCACGGGGTAGCGCGCGAGCCGGGGCGCCACGGAGCCCACGGGATCGGGGTCGCAGGCGTCCACGCACTCGAAGGCCACGTCCACGGCGGTGCCGGCGGGGCCCTGGGCCTCGATCTCGCCGCCGATGGGCGTCGGATCGGGGACCATGCGGAAGATGGGCGCGGCCTCGTCCACCACGTCGACGCGGTAGGTCTCGCGCACCTGGTTCCCGGCGCGATCCCGGGCCACGATGATGACGTCGTAGCTGCCGATGGGCAGGTCGACCTCGTCCCCGGCGGGGTCGAGGTTCTGGGGCGGATCGGTGAGGAGGGTGACGGTCACCTGGGGGATGCGATCCCGGTTGTCCGTCACCCGCACGGCGGGGAAGCGGACGGTGGCCTCGCAGCGGTCGCGGGCCGTGCTCACCCGCAGATCGGGCGGCACCGGATCGATCACCGGCGGCTCCTCGTCCCGGGCCCGGCCGGCCGCGCCGACGAGGAAGCCATGGCGCGCGGTCACCCCGCCGCCGGCCCCCGTGCCGACCGCCATGCCCACGCCCGTCGCCGAGAAGTGCTGGATGCCGCCGCCTTCGCTCTCGCCCCCACCCCCCGTGGTGGCCTTCGCCGGCTGCTGAAACTGGGCCAGGGCCGGGCCCGCCGCGAGCAAGCCCGCTGCGAGTCCGACGGCGAGGCATACTGAACGGCCACGCATGGTCTTTCCCCCCATCCCCTCTCCGATCAAAGTACCGTCAGCCTGTGAGGCTTTCAACCCGGGAAGAATAATTCCCGGGCCCCCTCACGGCGTGGTGACCGTGTCGGCCCCGCGCCACACCGGCACCACCGGATCCGGCGTGCGCGTCTCGTCGTAGATGCGGCCCCGCGCGACCACCACCGGGGCGGCGGGCTCGCGGGCCGTGGCGTCGTCCGGTCCCCCCGGATCCGCCTCGGTGAAGGAGAGGGCGGCGTCTCCCGGGCGTCGCCCGTCGGCGTGGGCCTCGCCCTCGGTGCCCCGCGGGGCGTCGTCCCCGACGATGACCTCGTCGACGTGGGCCTCCATCTCGGTGGGTGAGGGCAGCTCGGAGGCGGTGTCGCCGGCCGGGGCGAGGTCGCCCGCCGCCCGGCCCGCCGCCGCGAGGCCGCCCGCCGCGTCCACGTCGCCGGGGGCGGTCGGGGGCCAGGAGGTGGGCTCCACGTCAGCCGCCGCGACGGCCTCGGTCTGCCGGTCGTCGGCCACCGCCTCGGGCTCGGGCGGCGGCACGAAGCCCAGCTCCGATGGGGACGGGGCGTCGATGCCGGGGGCGACCGGGGCCACGGGCGCGGACGGCCGGGCCTGCTCGTCCGGCTCGACCGCGGCCACCGACGGCGGCGAGCTGCCCGGCGCTGAGGCCGCCCCCGGGGCGACGCGGGCGTCGTCCCAGAGCGCCCACGCCAGGGCGGCGGCGATCAGGGTCAGGGCGGCGACGACGCCGACGGCGGAGCGGCCCATGGTAAATCCCCTGTTACTGCGCCCAGATACGGCGCTCCCAGCTGTTGTTGCCGTTCAGGAAGTTGTTGCCGCAGCGGTAGCCGCTGGTGATGCGGTCGGCGTTGGTGTGCCAGCACATCCGCTGCGTGCCCAGGCCGCCCTGGGTGTCGCAGGAGTTGCGGCTGACGGCCTGCCCCTGGGGCGCGAAGCCCATGGAGTAGGAGTTGCTGAAGTACCACTCCACGCCGTTGTCGCGGACCGTGGCGTTGCCGTTGCCGGTGTTGGCCAGCACGGCGGCACGGGACCCCTGGGCGAGCAGCGTCCAGTTGGCCGAGCCGACCGGGCGGCAGCCCACCATCAGGCGGTTGCCGGCGCAGTTGTTGGCCAGCAGGGCGTTGAGGCCGTTGGTGGTGGCCCCGAAGGTGCTGGTGTGGCAGACGCGCCAGCCGGCGCCGATCTGGTTGTCAGGGGTGTTCTCGCGCACGCCCTGGAAGGCGATGCCGCCCCCGCCGCCGGCCGCCCCCTGGCAGACCACGTCGTAGGCCACGGGGATGTTGCAGCCGTTGCCCCAGCCCGAGTCCAGGTTGTTGGGCAGCGCCGAGAAGAGATCGCAGTCCATGCCGCCCGGGATCTGGCGGGCGAGGTCCTGGCAGCGGCCCTCCTGCCAGCGGATGGCGTTGGTGCGGTGCAGGAGCTGGCAGGCCGCGTTGGCGCAGGCCTGGGCGTTGCCGCAGGCGTTCCAGGTGTTGCAGCTGCCGTGGTGGCCGAAGCCGCGGTTGCGGCCGATGGCGATCTCGGCCGGGCCGCCGCCGCCGCCCGCGGCGTTGCGCGTCCAGATGACGCGGGTGTAGCCGTTGTTGCCGTTCAGGCCGGTGTTGGCGCCGCAGCGCCAGCCGCCGTTCATGTTGCCGCCGCTGGAGTGCCAGCAGATGCGCTGCTCGGCGAGGCCGTTCTGGGTGTCGCAGGAGTTGCGGCTGATGGCCTGGCCGACGGGCGCGAAGCCGAGGCTCCACGCCGTGCTGAAGTACCAGGCGACGTTGTTGTCGATGGTCGGGTTGTTGCCGTTGCCGGTGTCGCGGAAGACCGCCGCCCGGGCGCCCTGGGCCAGCACCTGCCACGTCGCGGCGCCGTTCTGCTGGCAGCCGTACATGATCTGGTCGCCGTTGCACTGCTGCTGGACCTGGGCCATCGAGAGCCCCGACTGGCCGTAGAGGCTGCGGTGGCACTCCTGCCAGCCGACCACGTCGCCCGTGGGCACGTTGGTGCGGACGCCCGAGAACGTCAGGGCGTTGCCGCCGCCGCCGGCCGGGGCGCCGCCGCACCAGGTGATCATCGCCCCCATGAGCGCGGTGGACTGGGGCAGCCAGTAGTTCTCGTTGTCCTGCCAGTCGGCGTCGACGAGCCAGAGGCGGCCCTCGCCGAGGTCGCGGTAGGCCAGGCTGACCTGGTTGGCGGCCCAGCCGCCGAGGGGGGTGATGCCGGGGAAGGCGCCGACCTCGTAGCCGCAGGGGGCCTCGGCCGCCGGGACGACGTTGATGTTCGGGTTCGCCTGCCAGAACGGGTCGTTGGGGTTGATCTTGACCGGGGGCATGGCGTTGTCGTGGCAGCCGCCGCGGCGGGCGCCCTGGGCGACGTTGACGCCGAAGATGGCCCGGAAGACGTCATCGCTGATGTTGTACTCGGTGATGATGTTGCCGCCGGCCTGCAGGTAGGCCTGCCACTGGGCGGCGCGGCCCGCGGCCTGGCCGCCGCCGGAGCGGGTGACGAGCATGGCCTGGGTGTTGGCGTCGGGGTCGCAGCGGCCGACCGTCACGTTGAAGTTGAAGCCGGCGGGGATGAAGGTGCGCACGTCGCGGCCGGAGTTGGTGCAGACGTAGATGTTGGGGCGCACCTCGCCGGGGCGGCACTGGCCGCCCGCCGCCGCGCCGCCCTCGGGGACGGCGCAGATGACGGTGCCCTGGGGGGTCAGGCCCGTCATGAACTGGCCATCGGGGCAGGTCTGGTTGCCGGCGCGGGGCGAGCCGCAGGTGGTGGCGCCGTTGGCGGCGACCTGGAGGACGGCCTGGCCGGCGGGGCAGTTCTGGGCGGGCAGGGCGCGGATGCCCTCGTCGGCGACGCAGGTGGCGTTGCCGTTGGCGTCGATGCCGCGGAAGTACTGGCCGACGGGGCAGGTGACGTTGGCGCAGCGGGGCAGGCCGTTGCCGTCGGTGCCCATCATGACGCGGCCGGCGGGGCAGGCGTAGACGGGGCGGCGCAGCAGGTTGCCGTTGCCGTCGAAGACCTGGACGCCCTGCACCCAGATGCCGCCGACGCCGGCGCGCAGCAGGTTGCCGGCCTCGATGTTGCCGCCCGCGGTGATGGACCCGGCCGCCGCGATGTTGCGGGCCTGGATGTCGCCGCCGGTGATGAGGCCGCCGGCGCGGAGGGTGCCGATGAAGTCGGTGCCCGCGGCCAGGCGCACGTCGCCCAGCAGGTTCAGCTCGCCCTGCACCGACACGCGGTTGCCGGGGCCGTTGAGGTTGGTGATGTTGGCGTTCGTGATGTTGGCCGTCGTCGCGTTCACCACGGTCGCCGTGATGGACTGCACGGCGGCGATGACGCCGGTGATGCTCAGGTCGCCCTGGATGCGGACGTTGTCCTCCAGGCTGATGCCGCCGTCGTTGATGAGCCGCAGGTAGCCATCGCCATCGCCGTTGTTGAGGGGCGACACGGCGATGCGGGCGATGGTGCCATCCCACTGGATGCCCTCGTTGAAGCCCGGATCGTTGAAGCGCATCGCGTTGACGCCGATGACGTTGTTGTTGCCGAGTTGCAGGCTGTTGGCCGGGGCGCCGGCGCGGAAGACCAGGCGGCCCCCGTTCATGGTGATGGTGTTGCCCTCGGCGGTGTCGTCCGTGTTGCTCGACAGGTAGGGCAGGCGGCCGGGGTTGGCGGCGACGGCGTTGATGATGGCGTTGACCACCTCGTCGACGTCCACCGCGCCGGGGGCGCCGGGCGGGCCGGGGGGGCCCTGCAGGCCCACGGGGCTGCCGACCCACTCGCCGTTCTCGTTGATCACCACGTCGCCGCCCACGTTGACGGTGCGCGGGGTGATGTCGCCGGTGACGTTCAGGGCCATGTCGGCCACGAAGGCCGCGGGCACCTTGGTGAACGGGGTGCGCGGGCTGAGCTCGCGGCCGCCGTCGACGCTGAAGCCCAGGTACAGGCTCGGGCGGGTGAAGAGATCGCCGGAGAGGGCCTCCACGCTGCCCACCGAGATGGCGTAGTAGCCGTCGAAGAGGTCGACCTGCCGGTGGACCTCCTCGAAGAGCGGATCGCCGCCATCGGCGCCTGCGTAGAAGCGCACCGTCAGGTCATGGGCGCCGACCAGCGGCGCGCCGTTCGCGTCCACCAGGAGGCCCTCCTGGGTGAACTCGTCGGGCAGGCCCCACGCCACCGACGGCAACAGAAACGCCCATGCGATCAGGGCCTTACGCATCCCCATGGCTCATCCCCCTCGTGCGGAGATCGCTCCCCGCGTTCGCCGACCCCACCCGCTCTTCGCCACCCCGCATCAGAGCGGATCCGCGCACGCAATCCCCAGCCCGGGCTCCGCCTCCTCCTGATCGGGGTTCGGCAGCTCCGGGCAGTTGTCCATGGCGTTGGGCACCCCGTCCCCGTCGACGTCGAGCTCGCAGGCCGCGTCTTGATCGGGGTTCGCCACCCGCCAGCAGTTGTCCAGGTCGTCGATGACGCCGTCGCCATCGGTGTCCCGCATGCCGAGCAGCTCGCAGTCCACGAAGCCGGCGCCGCCCTCGACCTCCTCGTCGGGGAACTTGCAGCTGTCGAGGTAGTCGGGCAGCCCGTCGCCGTCGGTGTCGCGGAAGAAGGCCTGGCAGGCCTCGCCGACCCCGTTGGCGTCGATGTCGTTCTGCTCCGGGTTGGGCACCTCGGGGCAGTTGTCGATGGCGTTGCTCAGGCCATCGCTGTCGAGATCGTCCTCGTTCACGAAGTCGGAGTCGCAGACGTCGCCGTCGCCGTCGCCGTCCTCGTCGCTCTGGCCCGAGTTGGGCAGGGCGGGGCAGTTGTCGCAGGCGTCGCCGACGCCATCGAGATCCACGTCGGCGATGTTGAGCGAGGCGACGTCCGGGCAGTTGTCGTCGCCGTCGAGGATGCCGTCGCCGTCGCGGTCGCCGTCGACGATCTCGCAGGCGTCGCCCTGGCCATCGAGGTCCGCGTCGCCCTGGTCGGGGTTGGGGAGCTCGGGGCAGTTGTCGAGGAGATCGGGGACGCCGTCGCCGTCGCGGTCGCCGTCCATGGCCTGGGCGCAGGCGTCGCCGCGGCCGTCGCGATCGGCGTCGGCCTGATCGGGGTTGGCGATCTCGGGGCAGTTGTCGCAGACGTCGCCGAGGCCGTCGGCGTCGGTGTCGAGCTGATCGGGGTTGGCGTCGTCGTCGCAGTTGTCGAGGTCGGCCGGCCAGCCGTCGCCGTCGGCGTCCTGGCCCTGGGGATCGCCGTCGCAGGCGTCGCCGATGCGGTCGCCGTCGGCGTCGGCCTGGTCGGGGTTGGGGACGAAGCGGCAGTTGTCGTTGGCGTCGTTGACGCCGTCGCCGTCGGCGTCGGCGTCGTTGGCGTCCTCGCAGGCGTCGCCGATGCCGTTGAGGTTGGCGTCCTGCTGGCCGGGGTTGGCGACGGCGGGGCAGTTGTCGAACTGGTCCTCGACGCCGTCGCCGTCGGCGTCGTCGGGGATCACGACGGCGTCGTCGCAGGCGTCGCCGAGGCCGTCGGCGTCGCTGTCGAGCTGGTTGGCGTCGGGGGCGTCAGGGCGGTTGTCGACGTCGTCAGGGATGCCATCGCCGTCCGCGTCGGGGGCAGGCCGGCGTCGGGGGAGAAGCCCGCGTCAGCCTCCTCGCCGCCTTCGCCACCAGCGCCCCACCTTCGCCGCCAGCGCCGCCGCCTTCACCGCCCGCGCCGCCGCCAGCTCCACCGACGCCGCCGCCGGCCCCGCCCGCGCCGCCACCGGCACCGCCCGCGCCGCCGCCAGCACCGCCCGCGCTGCCACCGGCCCCGCCAGCGCCGCCAGCGCCGCCGCCGGCGCCACCCGCGCCGCCGCCCATGCCGGCGACCCGCCCATGTCGAGGGCGTCGCCGCCTCCGCCGCCTTCGCCCCCGAAGGGCTGGGGCCGGTTGCCGCCAGCGCCCCCGCCGTCTGCGCGGGCCGCGTCGGCCTCGCCGTCGCTGCTCCCGCCGCTGTCGCAGGCCTGGACACCGAGGTACGACAAGGCTGCGAGAGCCACGACACGCAGAATCGGCGAGGACCGCCGCATCGGCACTTCTCCTGGCGCCACCCTCCCCGGGCGGCGCGGCTTCGAGCTGGAAGGCGAAGCGAAGTGGCCAGCAGGGCCCCCACCGGGCCGGCTCCTCGCCGCTCGCGCTCTGGCGCAGGTGGGTTGCCTGCGGGCCTCACCTCGGCTTGCTACACCATGATCGAAATTCTACCGACCGCCGAAAACGCCTTCAACGGCATACGCCACGCCGGGCGACCTTTTCCCAGTCGCCTGGGAAAAATGCAGGAAAAACAAGCTGTTGGGAAACCATGTTCCCATCCGGTGGCAAGCCATCGCCGGCGCCCGTCCCGGCCCGTGGTGGGCGGCCCCGGGTTTCGCTCTCCGTGAAACCGATCGGTGGGCTGCTTCATGGTCATCATCTAGCCGGGGTGTAACCGGGCGCGAGGGCGCGCCGGACGGGGGACGCCCCCACGGGCGTGCGGCCCTGGGCTCGGGGAGGACGCGGGGGCGGCGAGAAGGGGGACGCGGCCGCGGCGGCGCGGCGGCGGGTCCAGCGGGCCGAGGGGCGGTGGATCGCTAGCGGGTGGTGTCGGTGCCGGGGCCGGGCCAGGTGGGGACGGGCCGGGGGGCGGCCCGGGTCTCGTCGGCGGAGGGCAGGGGGCCGGGGCGGGTCGCGTCGGCCCGGGTGAGGTCCACCGGGCGGCCCGGGTCCTGGCGCGTGAGGGGGACGACGCGCCCGGCCACCAGCGCGCCGGCGCGGTGCAGCTCGGCGGTGGAGGGCCGGGGGGCGGTGGCCACGTCGGCGATCTCGCCGTCGACGTGGGCCTCCTGCCGGCTCGCCGGGGGTGCCCCGACCTCGGCCCGGGTGGCGGGGCGGCGGGTGAGGCCGGGGGCGTCGCTGCGCGGCACGTCGGGGGACGCCGGCACCTGGGTGGAGGCGCGGGCGTCGGCGCCGCGGACCGCCGGCGGGGGGATGACGGGCGGATCGGGGGCGCGCCCGGCGCCGCGGGTGACGTCGACGGGCGGGGCGGTCGGCCGGGCGGCCGCCTCGCCGGGCGGCTCGCGGGCCGCTGCCCGGGCCGCGTCGTGGGCGGGCTTCGGGTCTCGCAGGGCCAGGGCGACGGCCCCGGCGGCCACCAGCACCAGCAGCCCGCCGAGGGCGAGGTGGCGTCGCGCCATGGCGGCCCTCACTGCGCCCAGATGCGGCGCTCCCAGGCGTTGTTGCCGTTGAGGAAGTTGTTGCCGCAGCGGTAGCCGCTGTTGAGGGCGTCGCCGCCAGTGTGCCAGCACATGCGCAGGTTCCCGTTGCCCCCCTGGGTGTCGCAGGAGTTGCGGCTCACGGCGTCGCCCTGGTTCGCGAAGCCCATGGACCACTGGTTGCTGTAGTACCACTCCACGCCGTTGTCGCGGACGGTGGCGTTGCCGTTGCCGGTGTCGGCCAGCACGGCGGCGCGGGCGCCCTGGGCCAGCAGCGTCCAGTTGGCCGCGCCCACCGGCCGGCAGCCCACCATCAGGCGGTTGCCGGCGCAGGCGTTGGCCAGCAGGGCGGTCAGGCCGGGCACGTTGGCGCCGAAGGTGCTGGTGTGGCACACGCGCCAGGCCGCGCCGATGTTGGCGTCCGGGGTGTTCTCCCGCACGCCCTGGAAGGCCAGGCCGCCGCCGCCACCCCCGCCGGGCGCGGCGCAGACCACGTCGTAGGCCACCGGGATGTTGCACCCGTTGCCCCAGTTGGCGTCCAGGTTGTTGGGCAGCGCGGCGAAGAGGTCGCAGTCCATGCCGCCCGGGATGATGCGGGCGAGGTCCTGGCAGAGGCCCTCCTGCCAGCGCACCGCGTTGGTGCCGTGGAACATCTGGCAGGCGGCGTTGGCGCAGCTCTGGGCGTTCCCGCACGCGTTCCAGCCGTTGCAGGCGCCGTGGTGGCCGAAGCCGCGGTTGGCCCCCAGGCCCACCTCGCCGCCGCCCCCGCCGCCGCCCCCGCCGGCGTTGCGCGTCCAGATCACCCGGGTGAAGCCGTTGTTGCCGTTGAGGCCCGTGTTGGCCCCGCAGCGCCAGCCCCCGTCCATGTTGCCGTTGCTCGAGTGCCAGCAGATGCGCTGGTCGGCCAGCCCGTTCTCGGTGTCGCAGGAGTTGCGGCTGATGGCCTGGCCGGCCGGGGCGAAGCCGAGGCTCCAGGTGGTGCTGAAGTACCAGCCCACGCCGTTGTCGACGGTGGGGTTGTTGGCCTGGCCGATGTCGCGGAAGACCGCCGCCCGGGCGCCCTGGGCCAGCACCTGCCACTTGCCGGCGCCGTTGGCCTGGCAGCCGTACATGATCTGGTCGCCGTCGCACTGGGCCTGGACCTGGGCCATGGACAGGCCCCCCTGGCCGTAGAGGCTGCGGTGGCACTCGCGCCAGCCGACGACCTCGCCCTCGGGCACGTTGGTGCGCACGCCGTTGAAGACCAGCGCGTCGCCGTCATCGCCGCCGTCGGCCCCGCCGCACCAGGTCATCATCGCGCCCATCAGCGCGCTCGACTGGGGCAGCCAGTAGTTCTCGTTGTCCTGCCAGTCGGCGTCGACGAGCCAGAGCCGGCCGGCGCCCTTGTCGCGGTAGGCCAGGCTGATCTGGTTCTCGGCCCAGCCGCCCAGCGGGGTGACGCCGGGGAAGGCGCCGACCTCGTAGCCGCAGGGCGCCTCGGCGGGCGGGACCACCTGGATGGCCGGGTTCGCGCGCCAGAAGGGGTCGTCGACGTTCACCTTCACCGGGGGCATGGCGTTGTCGTGGCAGCCGCCGCGGCGCGGGCCCTGGGCGGCGCCGCCGCCGAAGACCGCGTTGAAGACCAGGTGGCTCACGTTGTACTCGGTGATGATGTTGCCGCCGCCCTCCACGTACTGCGCCCACTGCGCGGCGCGGCCGGCGGCCTCGCCCCCGCCGCTGCGGCTCACCAGCATGGCCTGGGTGTTGGCGTCGGGGTCGCAGCGCCCGATGACGATGTTGAAGTTGAAGCCCGCCGGCACGAACGTCTGCACGCTGCGCCCCGAGTTGGTGCAGACGTAGATGTTGGGCCGGACCTCGCCCGGCACGCACTGCCCGCCGCCGCCGCCCTCGCCCGCCGCGCCCTCGGCGCAGATGACGCTGCCCTCGGGGGTCAGGCCGGTGACGAACTCCCCCTCGGGGCAGGTCTGGTCGCCCGCGCGCGGCGAGCCGCAGGTGGTGGTGCCGTTGGCGGCCACGCGCAGGACGGCCTGGCCGTCCGGGCAGACCTGGGCCGGCAGGGCGCGCAGGCCCTCGTCCGCCGCGCAGATGGCGTTGCCGGCCCCGTCGAGGCCGCGGAAGTACTGGCCCACCGGGCAGGTGACGTTGCCGCAGACGGCCAGGCCGTTGGCGTCGGTGCCCATCATCACGCGGCCCGCCGGGCAGGCGTAGCTGGGTCGCCGCAGCAGGTTGCCGTTGCCGTCGAAGACCTGGACGCCCTGCACCCAGATGCCCCCGGCGCCGGCCCGCAGCAGGTTGCCGGCCTCCACGTTGCCTGCCGCCTGGATGGAGCCGTTCGCCAGGAGGTTGCGCCCCTCGATGTCGCCGCCCGTGATGAGGCCGCTGGCGCGCAGGGTGCCGATGAACGTGGTGTTGGCGGCCAGCCGCACGTCGCCCAGCAGGTTGAGCTCGCCCTGGACGTTGACGCGGTTCCCGGGGCCGTTGAGGTTCGTGATGCTGGCGTTGACGATGGTCGCCGTCGTCGCGTTGAGCACCGTCGTCGTGATGGACTGCACCGCGTCGATGACGCCCGTGATGGTCAGGTCGCCCTGGACGCGGGTGTTGTCCTCCAGGCTGATGCCGCCGTCGTTGATGAGGCGCAGGTAGCCGTCGCCGTCGGCGTTGTTCAGGGGCGAGACCGCGATGCGGGCGAGGGTGCCATCCCACTGGATGCCCTCGGTGAAGCCCGGATCGTTGAAGCGCAGGTTGTTCACCCCGATGACGTTGTTGTTGCCGAGCTGCAGCGAGTTGGCGATGGCGCCCGCGCGGAAGACCAGGCGGCCGCCGTCCATCGTGATGGTGTTGCCCTCGGCCGTGTCGTCCGCCGCGCTGGAGAGGTAGGGGAGGCGGCCGGGGTTGGCGGCCAGCAGGGCGATCATCGCGTTGACGATGGCGTCCTCGTCCACGTCGACGGCGGGCCCGGCCGGGCCGGGCGGCCCCCGCAGGCCGGTGGGGTTGCCGACCCACTCGCCGTTCTCGTTGATGACGGGCTGGCCCCCGACGCTGACGGAGTGGGGGGTGATGTCCCCCGTGACGTTGCGCGCCACGTTGGCCACGAAGGCGGCCGGCACCTTGTTGAGGGGCGTGCGCGGCGTGAGCTCGTTGCCCCCGTCGATGCTGAAGCCCATGTACAGCGACGGCCGCTCGAAGAGGTCGGCGCTCAGGGGCTGCACGCTGCCCACCGCGATGGCGTAGTAGCCCTCGAACAGGTCGACGTCGCGGTGCACCTCGGAGAACAGCGGCGCGCCCCCCTGGGCGGCGGCGTACAGGCGCACCGTCAGGTCGTGGGCCCCCGCCAGCGCGACGCCGTTGGCGTCCACCAGCAGGCCCTCCTGGGTGTAGGTGTCCGGCAGCGCCGTCGCCAGGCCAGGGGTGAGAATCGCCAGCAAGATCAGCAGCTTGCGCATGGTTTCGCTCCTCGGCTCACAGGGGGACGGCGCAGGCGAGGCCCAGGCCCGGGGCCGCCTCGGCCTGGTCGGGGTTGGGCAGCTCCAGGCAGTTGTCGCGGTCGTTGGGCACCCCGTCGCCGTCCAGATCGGCCAGGCAGGCCGGGTCCTGGTCGGCGTTGGCGACGCGCCAGCAGATGTCGGCGTCGTTGGGCACCCCGTCGCCGTCGGTGTCCCGGGCGCCGAGCTCGGCGCAGGGCACGAACGCGGCGCCCTCGGGCACCTCCTCGTCGGGGTAGCGGCAGCTGTCCAGGTAGTCGGGCAGGGAGTCGCCGTCGGCGTCGCGGAAGAACGCCTGGCAGGCCTCGCCCACGCCGTCGCGATCGATGTCGCCCTGGCCGGGGTTGGCCACGTCGGGGCAGTTGTCCACGACGTTGGGGATGCCGTCCCCGTCCCGATCGGCCTGATCCACGAAGTCGGAGTCGCAGGCGTCGCCGGCGCCGTCCCCGTCCTCGTCGCCCTGGCCGGAGTTGGGCAGGCCCGGGCAGTTGTCGCAGGCGTCCCCCACGCCGTCGCCGTCCACGTCGGCGATGTTCAGGGAGGCCACGTCCGGGCAGTTGTCCTGCAGATCGGGGATGCCGTCGCCATCGCGGTCGCCGTCGGCGATGGCGCAGGCGTCGCCCGTGCCGTCCAGGTTGGCGTCCTCCTGGCCGGGGTTGGCCAGGTCGGGGCAGTTGTCGAGGGCGTCCTCGACGCCGTCGCCGTCGCGGTCGCCGTCGAGCGCCTGGCCGCAGGCGTCACCCCGGCCGTCCCCATCGGCGTCGGCCTGGTCGGCGTTGGCGATCGCCGGGCAGTTGTCGCAGAGGTCGCCGCGGCCGTCGCCGTCGGTGTCGAGCTGGTTCGGGTTGGCCACCGCGGGGCAGTTGTCGAAGGCCGCGGGGATGCCGTCGGCGTCGGCGTCCATGCCCTGCGGATCGCCGTCGCAGGCGTCGCCCAGGCCATCGCCGTCGGCGTCGGCCTGGTCGGCGTTGGGCACGAACGGGCAGTTGTCGTTGGGGTCGTTGCGCCCGTCGCCGTCGGTGTCGACGTCGTTCTGGTCCTCGCAGGCGTCGCCGATGCCGTTGAGGTTGGCGTCGACCTGGTCGGGGTTGGCGTCGGCCGGGCAGTTGTCGAAGGCGTCGGCCACCCCGTCGCCGTCGGCGTCGTCGGGCAGGTCGGGCGGGTCGCAGGCGTCGCCCGCGCCGTCGGCGTCGCCGTCGAGCTGGTCGGCGTTGGGGGCGTCGGGGCAGTTGTCGATGGCGTCGGGGATGCCGTCGCCGTCCGCGTCGGGGGGCGGCGCGGCGTCGGGGCCGGCGTCCTCGGGCGGGCCGGCGTCCGCGGGCGGGGCCGCGTCCGGGGCCTGGCCGCCCTCGCCACCACGCCCCCTGGCCGCCGCCGCCGCCCTGGCCGCCCTGGCCGCCACCGCCGCCCTGGCCGCCCTCGCCGCCGACGCCACCCGCGCCGGCGTCCTCGCGGCCTGCGTCTTCGCCACCCGCGCCGCCGAAGGGCTGCTGCCCCCCGCCGGGGCCGCCGGCGTCCACCGACGTGGCCGCATCGGGCGCGGCCGCGCCGCCCCCGTCATCGCAAGCGGTCCACGCGAGGCAAACCACCAGCGCACGAAGCCGCCAGACGACCCGCAGCATGCGCTCCCTCCCTCCGGCGTCGCCCCGCCTGGGGGCTGCGCCGATGCCAGCTCGATGGGTGACCCACGCCCCGGCGTGGGTGTGGCACCTCCCCGGTGCCTCCGTCGAATCTACCCGTGCGGTAAGACTGTTTCAATCATGGAATCTGCCCGGGGGTCGTAATCTTTCCATGCAGGAACATCGTAATGAATCCAATGGTTTGGGTGGTGCCGTGCGTCGGCCGGCGGAGTCAGGTTGATGAGACTGTTCTCAGCCATCAAGAGGGGGGTGACGGGTGCTCCCGGTAGCCATCGCGCCCATGGGATTCCATGGCAGACATGGCACGTCTGTCCGCTGGCACCGGGTCTGGCGATCGATTGCAGTATGGGTGCAGCCGTTCGTCCGGGCGGCAATTTTCTCGGGAAGCCACGGAAAATCCAGGCGAATTCGCGCCCCGGGCCGTAGCGTGGGGCGCTCGCCGGGCGTAGGCGTCCGGGTCGGCATCCCCCCTTCTTCGGGGGTCGGCCGCTGAGCGAGGAATCGAGCGGGGCAACCCCCCGAGGAGGAGCAGGTCGATGAGGTGGAGGGCGGCGCTCGCGCTGGCGGTCCTGGCGGGCCTCGGGGCCCAGGCTGGCTGCAGCCGGTCCGAGAAGACGCGCATCGTGCTGACGGGCTCGAGCACCATCGCGCCCCTGATGACCGAGATCGGGCGCCGGTACGAGGCGAAGCACCCCGACGTCCGGGTGGACGTGCAGTCCGGCGGCTCGTCGCGTGGGGTCGCCGACGCCCGCCAGGGCCAGGCCGACGTGGGCATGGTGTCGCGGGCCCTCAAGCCCGACGAGGCCGACCTGACGGGCACCCCCATCGCCCGTGACGGCATCGCGCTCATCGTGCACCGCGACAACCCCGTGCAGGCCCTCAGCCGCGCGCAGGTCGTCGGCATCTACACGGGCCAGATCAAGCGCTGGAGCGCGGTGGGCGGCGCCGATCGCGACATCGTGGTGGTGAACAAGGCCGAGGGGCGCTCGACCCTGGAGCTGTTCTTGAGCCACTTCCAGCTCAAGAACGAGCAGATCGCCGCCCAGGTGGTCATCGGGGACAACGAGCAGGGCATCAAGACGGTGGCCGGCAACCCCGACGCGGTGGGGTACGTCTCCATCGGCACGGCGGAGTATGATGCCGGCCGCGGGGTGCCCATCCGGCTCCTGCCGCTGGAGGGGGTGGAGGCCACGCACGCCAACGTGCAGGCGGGGCGCTTCCCCCTGTCCCGCGTCTTGCTGCTGGTGACGAAGGGGGAGCCCTCGGGGCCCGCGCGCCAGCTCATCGAGTTCGCCCGGTCGGCCGAGGTCCGCGATCTTGTCGAGCAGCAGTCCTTCGTCCCGCTCGCGCCCTGATCGCGTCGTCGGTGGCCTCCTCGGGGCCTTCGCGGTGCTGTCGGCGGTCATCGTGCTGGCGATCTTCGGCCTCGTGCTCGCGGAGGCCGCCCCCCTCATCGCGCGCGTCGGGCCGGCGGCCTTCTTCACCGACGCCGGCTGGCAGCCCACGTCGGGCCGCTTCAACCTGAGCCCGATGCTCTGGGGCACGCTGCTGACGGCGGCGGGGGCGCTGCTGCTGGCGGGGCCCGTCGGGGTGCTCACGGCGGTGCACGGCCGCTTCTACGCGCCCCCGGCCTGGGCCCGCGTGCAGCGGCGCGTGGTGGAGCTGCTCGCCGGCATCCCGTCGGTGGTCTATGGCTTCTGGGGCCTGACGGTGCTGGTGCCCCTCATCGCGCGGCTGGCGCCCCCCGGGCCGTCGCTGCTGGCGGGCATCCTGGTGCTGGCCCTGATGATCCTGCCGACGGTGACGCTGCTGGCCGACGCCGCCCTGGCGGCCGTCCCGGCCGAGCAGCTCCAGGGGGCGGCCGCCCTCGGCCTGGGCCGCTGGGCCACCGTCCGGGGCGTGGCCCTGCCGGCCGCCCGCGCCGGCATCGGGACGGGGGTGCTCCTGGCCCTGGGCCGCGCCGTGGGCGAGACGATGGCGGTGCTGATGGTCTGCGGCAACGTGGTGCAAGTACCCGAAAGTCTTGCGGATCCGGTGCGTACGCTGGCGGCGAACGTGGCCCTCGAGATGGCCTACGCCATGGGGGATCACCGCGCCGCTCTCTTCGTGGCGGGGGCGCTGCTGACGGCCCTCGCGGCCCTGCTGGTGGCCCTGGCGGCCGTCGTCGGGAGGCGCCATGCGCACGGCTGAGCGGCCGCGCTGGCGGGGGCTGGCGGCGGCGGGCGTCGTGCACGGCGCCGCCCTCGCCGTGCTCGGGGCCTTCGCCTGGATCCTGGGCGACCTGCTGGTGGCGGGGCTGGGCCAGGTGGACTGGGCGTTCCTGACGGCGCCCCCGCAGGACGCCGGCCGCGCGGGGGGCGTCGGGCCCATCCTGGCGTCGACGGGCATCCTGCTGGCCATCTGCCTGGTGGTGGCGGTGCCCCTGGGCCTGGGCGCGGCCATCTTCCTGGCCGAGTTCACGCCGGCGGAGGGGCGCCTCGGCCGCCTCGTCCGCCGCAGCCTGGACGTGCTGGCGGGGGTGCCGTCCATCGTCTTCGGGCTCTTCGGCAACGTGCTCTTCTGCAAGACGCTCGGCCTGGGCTTCTCGCTGCTGTCGGGGGGCCTGACGCTGGCGTGCATGGCGCTGCCCCTCATCATCCGCACGGCCGAGGCGAGCCTGCGGGCCGTCCCGCCCGGGCTGCGCCAGAGCGCGGTGGCCCTGGGCATGTCGCGCACGAGCGTGGTGCGCCACCTGCTGCTGCCCGCGGCCGCGCCGGGCCTGCTGGCCGGGTTCGTCCTCGGCGTGGGCCGCGCCCTGGCCGAGACGGCCGCCCTGATCTTCACCAGCGGCTACGTGGATCGGCTCCCGGAGTCCATCCTCGACTCGGGGAGAGCCCTGTCGGTGCACATCTACGATCTGTCCATGAACGTGCCGGGCGGCGACCACCGCGCGGCGGCCTCGGCCCTGGTGCTGGTGGTGGCGCTGCTGGCCATCAACGGGGCGTCGGCCCTGGCGATGGGGCGCTTCGGGCGCCGGCTGGGGGCGCGATGAGCCTGCGCCTGGAGGCCGTGGGCCTGGGGCTCGCCTATCGGGGGCGGGCGGCCTTCGCCGGGGTGGATCTGGCCATGGAGCCGGGCACCCTGACGGCGGTGGTGGGGCCGTCGGGCTGCGGGAAGACGAGCTTCCTGGCCTGCCTGAACCGCCTGGATGAGCTGGTGCCCGGCGCGGCGGTGCAGGGGCGGGTGCTGCTGGACGGCGCCGACGTGCGAGGGCCCGCGGTGGACGTCGTGGGGCTGCGCCGGCGGGTGGGCATGATCTTCCAGCGGCCGACGCCCTTCCCGCTCTCCATCCGCCGCAACCTGGATCTGCCCCTGCGGGAGCATGGCGTGCGCGACCGGGCCGAGCGCGCGGCCCGGGCCGAGGCGGCCCTGCGGGACGTCGGGCTCTGGGCCGAGGTCAAAGATCGCCTCGATCGGCCGGCGCTGGCGCTCTCGGGGGGGCAGCAGCAGCGCCTCTGCATCGCCCGGGCGCTGGCCCTGCGGCCCGAGGTCCTGCTGCTCGACGAGCCCTGCAGCGCCCTCGATCCGCTGGCGTCGGGGGTGGTCGAGGATCTGGTGCGGGACCTGGGGGCGCGCTTCACGCGGGTGGTGGTCACGCACAACCTGGCCCAGGCGCGGCGCATCGCCGATCAGGTGGCCGTCTTCTGGGTGCGCGACGGCGTGGGGCGGCTGGTGGAGGTGGGGCCGACGGCGGCCATCTTCGAGGATCCGCAGGACCCGGACACCGCCGCCTACGTGCGGGGCATCCGGGGCTGAGGCCGGCCCGTCACTGGGGCAGGGGCACCGACGGCCAGACGATGCCCGGGGTGGGCGGCTCGACGTCCTCGCAGCGGTTGTCCCCCTGGAGGATGCGCAGCCGGTAGTCCAGCCGCTCGTCGTCCTGCAGCACGCGGTTGATGCTCAGGGGGATGACCCGCACGAAGAGCGTCCGATCCGCGACGAACGACGGGATGCGCACGCACTGCTTGGAGATCTCGCGGTTCACGGCGGCGGTGGTGGCCAGCCGGTTGCCCGCGTTGTCGACGATCTCCAGGGCCAGGTCGCCGTCGTCGCCGTAGAGGAACTCGGCCGCGACCGTCCGCCCCTGGCCGCCGGGCACCCGGAAGCGGAAGACGTCGGCCTCGGCGGGCACCCGGTCACAGAGCCACTGCGTCGCCCGGTCGACGACGCCCGCCCCGAGGTCGGTGGCCGTCATGGTGGCGTCGTTGGGCTCGTCGGGATCGTCCTCGCAGAGGAAGACGCGGGCCTCCACCTCGATCTCCAGCGTGTAGCGCGCGTCGCCGCCGTCCACCGCCTGCACCCGGATGTAGTAGACGCCGGGCAGGCGGTTCTGCATGGCCACCTCCTCGTCGTCCGTGAAGGTGTGGCCGGCGGGGGAGTCGGCGTTCTCCGCCACGTCGGCTCCGTCGCGGAAGATGTCCACGTCCAGGTTGGCCTGCAGGTGCGGGAAGCGCGCCCGGACGGTGAGGTCGCTCACGGCGTCCAGGGTGACGGCGTACCAGTCCTCGTCGCCGTCCAGGCCGCAGAGCGTCAGGCCGTCCACGACGCCGGCGCGCAGGGCCGAGGCCCGGTCGCGGGTGTCGTTGCCGGCGGCCTCGAAGCGGTCGGGCATGCAGGCGACGTCCCCCGCCTGGCGCGACAGGCGCAGGGTGTACTGGCTCTGGGTGCCGGCGGCGGGCGCCGAGACGCGGATGTAGTAGCGCCCGCGGGGCAGGTCGGGGGCGAGGGCGGTGTTCAGGGGCTGGGCGTTGCGCCCGGGCTGGCCGATGACCTGGCCCAGGGCGTTGCGGATCTCGATGAGCGTGTCGCCGACGACCATGGCCTCCTGCCGCAGCACCGACGCGGAGATGCTGTCGCCGGCCTTGGCCTCGAAGGCGTACCAGTCCTCGTCGCCGGCGCAGAGCCAGCGGTCGTCCAGATCGAGGTCCACGTCGGGCACCAGGCCGCGGACGCCGTCCACCCCGGGCCGCGTAAACCCTGGAATCAACATGAGATCCGTCGCATCGTCGAGCCGGTTGTTGGGCTCGCCGCTGTCCACGAGGCACAGCTCGCGCACCCGGTCGACGGTGACGCGCAGGGTGTAGGTGGCGCCCTCGTCGGGCACCGTGCTGGCCACGCGGATGTAGTAGTCGCCCGCCACCACCTGGGGGCTCGGGCGGGGGGCCTGGAAGGTCAGCGTCATGGCGTCGCCGCCGTTGGGCACGAACAGGGGCTCGTCCCCCGGGGCCGGCCGGCCGGGCCCGTAGATGGCGAAGTCGATGGGCGGGGCGCCGGGATCGGGCACCGTCAACTCCACCAGCAGGCCATCGCCGGTGCCCATGGGCAGGCGGTACCAGTCGGCGTCGTCGCCGCAGGCGGTGCGGTCGCGGAAGACGGCGACGTCCTGGCGGCCGGGCACCGGCACGGCGGTGGCCGTCTCGGGGGCGTCGTCCCCGGCGGCCTCGGCGGCGTCGGGCGCGCAGCCCCCGGGCGGGATGAGCTCGACCTCCAGGGCGTAGTCGTTGGTGTCGAGCCCGCGGCTGAAGACCTCCACGTACCAGGTGCCGGCGGCCGCGACGGACTCGATGGTGACGGTCTCGTCGTCGGTCTGGCTCTGGCTCGCGCGGGCGTCGCCCTCGGGCGGGTGCAGGCGCACGTCCAGGTCGCCGTTGGCGTGGCGGAAGCGGAGGGTGGCGCGGGCGCCGTAGCCGCGGGCCGTCTGGAAGCTGTACCAGTCCCGATCCAGGGCGCAGGCGATGAGGCCCGGGCGGCTCACGCGGCCGTTGGCGCCGATCTCGAGGGCGGTGGCGCTGACGCGGTCGTCGTTCTCCTCCAGATCGTCGTCCAGGCAGCCCTCCACGCAGTCGCCCGCCGCGACGTCGCAGTACTCGCCGTCGCGGCAGTCCCCGTCGTCCTCGCAGAACGTCTCGCAGACGTCGCCGACGCAGCGCCAGCCCGGGCCGTTGTCCGTCACGCACTGCGCGTCGTTGCGGCAGCCGCCCGTCTGGCGGCACTGGCGGTTCTGGCCGCACTCCTGGCCGTCGGGGCAGTTGTCGGGGTCGACGCGGCAGCCCTCCAGGCAGCCCTGAGGCGCGCAGAACTGCTGCCGGCTGCAGTCGCGGTCGGTCTCGCAGGGGTTGGGGCTGCAGGCCCGCGTCTCCGCGTCGCAGCGCTGGCCCGGGCAGCTCATGGGATCGTCGAGCCGGCAGCCGGGGCTGCACAGGCCGCGCTCGTCGCAGAACTGGTCGTCGGGGCAGGCGCCGTCGCGGTTGCAGCGGCGGTCGCAGAGGTCGTCGGCGAAGCAGGAGAAGACCCCGTCCACGACGTCCTGGCAGGCCCCCTCGCGGCTCGTCGCGCAGGCGCCGCCGTCGCAGCAGGCCACCAGCCGCTCGCAGGCGCGGGTGGTCGGGCTGCAGCGGCGGGAGCGCCCCTCGTCGTCGGGCAGGCAGTTGTCGGGCTCGGGCCGGCAGCCCGGCACGCAGTCGCCGTCGTCGCACCAGGTGCCCTGGTCCTCGCACTCCTCATCGCTGATGCAGCGCGGATCCTGGACGCACTGGTGCGCCTCGCTGCACACGGTGCGGCCCTCGCAGCTCCCCGGGCCGTCGCCGCCCCCGGCCTCGCGGCGGCAGCCCGCGCGGCAGACGCCCTCGAGCTCGTTCACCGGGGCGCAGTACTGCTCGGCCGGGCAGCCGTCGTCATCGAAGCAGCTCTCGCCGCCCCCCATGTCGACGACGCCGCCGTCGCCGGGCCCGCCGCCGCCCACGCCGCCCGCGCCGCCAGCGCCGCCGCCCGCGCCGCCGATGGCGCCGTCGGTGTCACCGCCGCCAGCGCCTCCGCCGCCGCCGCCGCCGCTGTCGCAGCCCACCAGCGCCATGAGCGCCACCAGTCCCCAAGCCGCCGCCCGTGCGGGCGTCGGTCGCTCCCGTCGCGCCATGGTCCCTCCCCCCGGAAACACGTCCGGGGTCAGCGTACCCGAGCCCCGGCGCCGCCCTCAACGGTGACGGAAAGTTGCAAACCGGATGGAGCGCCCGCCGACCGCGGCCGGCAGGACGTGACTTCCGGCGCCGTTGGCGCTATCCAGGGGCCCTGCCCACACGCCGAGAGCCCGCATGAGCCACACGTACCCCTATCCGCGCCCCAGCCTGACCGTGGACGTGGTGCTGTACCGCTGGCATGGGGGCTACCTCGAGGTGCTGCTCATCGAGCGCGCGCACGATCCGTTCGCGGGCCGCTGGGCGCTGCCCGGGGGGTTCGTGGACGCTGGCGAGGCCCCCGAGCAGGCCGCCCGCCGCGAGCTCGTCGAGGAGACGGGCGTCCAGATCGAGCACCTGCTGCCCGTGGGCTGCTTCGGGGCGCCGGAGCGCGACCCGCGGGGCTGGGTGGTCAGCGCGGCCTACCTGGGCCTCGCCCCCGGCGAGACGCGGGCCATCGCGGGCGACGACGCGCGCACCGTCGGCTGGCACCGCGTCGACGCCCTGCCGGCGCTGGCCTTTGACCACGCCGACATCCTGGCGGCGGCCCGCCAGCGCCTGCGCGAGCTGACGCAGACGAGCACGCTGCCCCTGCAGCTCCTGCCCACGCCCCTGCGCACCCGGCAGGCGCGCTTCCTCTACAGCCAGATTCTGGGGGAGGCCATCAAGCCCACGGCCTTCAAGGCGTGGCTGCGCCGGCGCGAGGCGGTGGAGCGCGTGGGCCCGGCGAAGTTCGCGCCGCGCCCGGCCCTGCACCCCGACTGGCTGCGCTGAGCGCTACGGGCCCGTCGCGTTGTTCAGCGTCCAGTCGTAGGGCAGGGTGCGGTCGGTGGCCACGCCGTCCAGCCCGTCGGCCCGGCCCCGCGCAATGAAGTCCTGCACGCCGGTGTAGCCGCCCCGGCTGAAGTCGGCCCGGTACCAGAGGAACAGGGACGAGACGCCCGCCGGCCCGGCGCCCTTGGTGGGGTTGGCCAGGAACGCCGCGGTGAGCGTCGAGAGCTGGGCCTCGAGGGTGTCGGCCCGGAAGGCCCGGGGCGTGGTGCCGGCCAGATCGGGGCAGCTCAGGCTCGCGCAGTTCAGGGCCACGTGCAGCCGCGGATCGGGCTCGCCCCCACCCCAGAGGCCGGCGTGCAGGCGGGCGATGGTGGCCTGCCCGTCGGCGTCGAGGCTGCGCACCGACGCGTGGCTGGCGTCGCCCCGGATGACCCCGTGCTCCACCTGGTTGAGGGAGAGGACGACCCCGCCGAACGACCAGATGGGCTGGTCGAAGAACAGGAAGGCCTCCTCCGACACCGACCAGCCGGGATCGCCCTCCCAGAACGTCAGCACCCCGCGCACGACGGCGGCGTTGTAGGCGTTGAACCAGTACGCCACGCGCTCGGCGTCGCTCTCCAGGCCCATGGGATCCACGGCGTCGAGCTGGGCGAGGTACTGATCGAGCAGCAGCAGGGCCTCGTCCTGCCCGGCCAGGGCGGCGTAGTCCACCCGCGTCTGCCCCGGCGTCTGCTGCACGAAGCGGCCGAGCAGGGCCTCCAGGCCCAGGTGGTCCAGCCGGGTCAGGGCGGCGTAGCGGGCCCGCGTCGCGTCGTCCAGGTCGCCCGCGCCGGGGGCCCGCACGGCCACGCCGGCCCCGTCGCCGTCGTAGGCGACGTACTCGCCGCAGCCCAGGGCCAACGCCAGCACCACGAGGGGCGCGATTCGCATGGGGTGGCTCCGCATCTACTGAAGATTGAAAGAGATTCCGAGGCTGGCCTGCCGGCCGCGGGCGCTGTTGCGGGCCTGGACGATCTCGTCGTAGCCCAGCTCCAGGGCCAGCCGCGCGGCCAGCGGGATGTAGAGCGACGGGCCCACGGTGGTGTAGCCCTTCGTCACGTCGTCCTCGCGGTACGGCGCCACCCCGCTGGCGGCCACCGCCAGGCCGACCCCCGGCATCACCGTCCAGCCCACCTGCGCCGTCCAGACGAGGCCGTCGCCGTAGGCCGCCTCGGCGCCCACGCCGGCGTAGCGCTCGGTGCGCCACTGGTGGCCGATCTCGCCGAAGGCGTAGAGGGGCAGGCTGCCGAAGGCGTGGCCGACCGAGAGCGTGGCCGTCGCGTCCACCTGCCCGTCGCCGCGCTGCGGGAAGAACATGGCGTCGCGGCCCTTGATGGCGCCCACGTCGTAGAGCGGCGCCTTCACCACGCCGCGCACGGCGGCGGGGAAGGGCAGGGGCAGGCGCGCCTGCAGCCCGAGCTGGGCGTCGCCGCCCCCGGCCGACAGGTAGCGGTTGCCGTTGGCGCTCACCGCGTTGGTGGCGGCGGTGTGGGGCAGGTAGACCTGCAGGTGCAGCCCGTCGAGCAGGCCGAGCTCCAGGTACAGCGCCGAGGTGACGCCCAGGTAGTCCACGCCCCCCTGGAGCTGGCCCGTCGCGTCGCGGAAGGCGTCGGCCACGAAGACGCTCTGGCCGGCCTTGGCGTAGAGCTGGCCGGCGTCCCGCGTCCACGGACCGGCGAGGGTGGCCCCGGGCAGGAGCAGCAGCGTGAGGGGGAGGCAGCGCATGGCGACCGGCGTCTACGTGGGCGTCGGGGGCAGGTTACCCGAAACCCCGGCCGCGCGCCGCTGGCGTCGGGGGCGACGGGCCGGGTAGCGTCCCCCCTCGACCCGGGAGCGCCATGACCCTCGCCACCGTCCTCGCCCTCGCCCTGGCCATCCCCCCGGCGGCCGGCCTGCCGCCCCCGGCCCCCCGGGACGCCAGCTTCCGCCGCGGCGTCGCCCTGGGCCTCTTCGCCCACACCAGCGACGCGGCCTACCAGGCCCAGCTCTACGGGCAGATGTTGAAGGAGATCAAAGACATCGGGGCGACGGACGTGCAGCTCGTCGTGCGCTGGGTGCAGGCCACCGCCGTCGACGACACCCTCGGGCCAGTGCCCGGCGTGACCCCCGAGGACGCCGCCTTCACCGCCACGCTGGCCGAGGCGCGCCGCCTGGGGCTGCGGGTGGCGGTGCTGCCCATCCTGCACCTGCAGGCCCGGCCGCCGGGCGTCTGGCGCGGCACCCTCAAGCCCCGGGATCGCGCCCGCTGGTGGCTGGCCTACCGCCGCTTCATCACCCACTACGCGCGGCTGTCCGCCGGGGAGGCGGAGCTCTTCGCCGTAGGCAGCGAGCTCCTGTCCATGGAGCGCGACGTGGCGGCCTGGCGGGGGCTCATCCAGGAGGTCCGGGCCGTCTTCCCGGGGCAGCTCACCTACTCGGCCAACTGGGATCACATCGAGCCGGTGCGGTTCTGGGGGGCGCTCGACGTGATGGGCGTGAGCGCCTACTGGCCCCTGGCCCGCGCCCCCGGGGAGAGCGAGGCGGCCATGGCCGCGGCCTGGGGGCGCTTCCGGCGCGGGGTGGAGGCGCTGGCCCGGCGGCAGGGCAAGCCGTACCTGCTGACGGAGGTGGGCTTCCCGGCCCACGCCTTCGGGGCGGTGCGGCCGTGGGATCACGGCCACCCGGGCCGCGCCGAGCCGGCCGCCCAGGGCCTCGCCTGGCGCGCGACGTTTCGCGCGTGGCACGACGCCCCGGGCCTCGCGGGCCTGTACGCCTGGAACTGGTTCGGGGTGGGGGGGCCGGACGATCCCGGCTACAGCCCGCGCGGGCGGGAGGCGGAGGGGGTGCTGCGCTGGTGGTTCGGCGCGGCCCCCTGAGGCTCAGCTGCCCTTCGGCTTCGCGAAGCCCTGGTCGATCATCGAGCGGGCGCAGGTGGCGATGCTCTCCTCGATGGGCAGGTAGGTGACGCCCAGCTCGGCGCGGGAGCGGGCGTTGTCCACCGTCTGCGGCCGCTTGAGCAGGTTGCCCACCATGGCCAGCGACATGCGCTTGTCGAAGAGGGCCGCCAGGTAGATGAGGAAGGACGGCAGCTGGTTGGTGCGGACCTTCACCCCGGGCAGGGCCTTCGCCACGGCGGCGGCCATCTCGCGCATCCAGAGCGTCGCGGCCGACAGGATGAAGCGGCCCGACAGGTCGGCCTTCTCCAGGGCGTCCACATGGGCCGTGGCCACGTCGCGGACGTCCACCACCGAGAACGCGAAGGGCGGCGCGCCCGGGAAGGTGCCCACCACGAAGTCGCGCACCACCGACACGCTGCCCTTGGCGTGGGCCTTCGTGTAGACGGGGCCGACGACCAGGCCGGGGTTGAGGCTGACGCGGCTGAAGCCCGCGGCGTGGGCCATCACCAGCCGCTCGGCCTCCCGCTTGGCGTAGGCGTAGGCGTCGCTCTTGATGGTGGCCTCGTCGCTGTAGTCCGCCTCCGTGTAGGTGCGGCCGCGCTCGGCCTTGCTGACCACCCCCGACACGGACGAGGTGTGCACGAAGCGCTGGACGGTGCCCGAGCGCTCCGCGGCCCCGAGCACGTTGGCGGTGCCCTCCAGGGACGGGCGCACGATCTCGGCCTCGGGATCCGACGCGGTGAAGGTGACGGCGGCGGCGGTGTGGATGACGCCGGTCGCGCCCGCGAAGGCCTCGTCGTAGGAGCCCGCCTCCAGCAGATCGCCGCGGTGGAACGTCAGGCTGCCCGGCAGCCCCTCGGCGAGGGCGCGCAGGTGGGCCACCTTCCCGGCGTCGTCGGGGTCGCGCACGCAGGCGCGCACGGCGTAGCCGCGCTCCAGCAGGACGCGGATGACGTGCGAGCCGATGAAGCCGGTGGCGCCGGTGACGGCGATGGGACCTGCCATGAGGTGCTCCTTGCGGGCGGTGCAGACGATGCCGGCAGAGTGCGCTGTTTCACCCGGTGTCGCCACCCCGTATCATGCCCGGCCATGGACGCCGCCGCCCGCTTCCCCGTCGCCTTCCCCGCTGACGCCCTGGCCGCCGAGGTCGGGATCGCGCTGGGTCATGTTGCGCAAGTGCGCGAAATCTGGCCGGAAGTCGAGGGGTGGATCAACTTCCCGCTCTTCAACCAGACGGGCGCCGCCGACGATCTGATGCTGGCGATGTACCCCGGCGAGCCCCGGCCGACGCCCCAGGCGGCGACGATGCCCGCGGCGGCGGACGTCGTGCGGGCGCTGCAGGCGGCGGGCTTCGCGGTCAAGCAGGCGCGGGTGGCCGTCCTGGCGCCGGGCGAGGTCCTGCGCTGCCACGTCGACATGTACCCCGCCGACCGCCTGATCGTGCCCCTGAACGACCAGGACCAGGACTTCCGCCACGTCTTCGGCGACGACTGCGTGGCCATGGGGGCAGGGGAGCTCTGGGGCGTGGCGGGCCACGTCTGCCATGGCGCGGCCCATGTGGGGGCCGACGGCGCCCGGGTGGCCCTGCTGGTGGACGCCGATCCGACGGCCTCCACGCCGCCGGCCTGGTACCGCGCCCCCTGGCGCATCCCGGCCGAGCGGCGCCTGGTTCGACCGGCCCTCGGCGCGGCGGCGCGGGCCGCCCTCGACGCCGCCGACGACGAGGCGCCCTGGCTGCGCGCGCCGTTCCAGTTCGACCTGACGGCCGAGGCGGCCTATGACGGCCTCATCGCGGCCTGCGAGCGGCGCGGCCAGGTCGAGCGGGCGGCCTACTGGCGGCGCCACGCCTGTGTCTGCGTCCCCGTCGACTGACCGGCCTCAGCGCAGCAGCACGCAGCTCGGGTAGGCGCTCAGGCGGGTGGCCTGCACCTGCTCGTCCACGGGGAAGGGCAGCGGGGCGCCCCGCAGCGACAGGGCCAGCGCCAGATCGCACGTCATCTCCGGCGTCCGCTCCGCGGCCACCAGCGTGGCCACGTCCTGGGTGCCCCGCAGCAGGGCCACCAGGCGGTCGTGCCAGGGCATCGCCCCCCGCGGCACCAGCTCGTCCACCTGGGGCGTCATGCCGAGGCGCCGATCCACGGCCATGCGCAGCAGGCCCACCAGCACATGGTCGCTCGGCGCCGCCAGCCGGACGGCCTGCAGCAGATCATGGCGGGCGTCCACGAGGGCGCCGCGGGTCGCGTACAGGAGCGTGGCGCGCTCGGCCAGGGCCAGGGCGTCGTCGGGGTGCTGGGCCACGGCCCGGTCCAGGTCCAGCCGGGCCGCCGCCACGTCGCCCAGCCGGAGGGCCAGATCGGCCCGCTCGGCCAGCGCCCCCTCCAGCTCGGGATCGAGGGCGATGGCGCGGTCGAGATCGGCGCGGGCCGCGTCGACCTCGCCCCGCTGGCGCAACACCCGCCCGCGGGCGAGCCAGGTGGCCGCGCGGGTCTCGTCAGCGGCGGCCGCGGCCGTCAGCCGATCGGCGGCGCGGTCCAGGTCGCCGACGGCCCGCCAGTACAGGCCATCGACGGCCAGGCTGTGGGGCGACTCGGGGTCGAGGGCGAGCAGCCGATCCAGATCGGCGCGGGCGGCCCCCGCGCGGCCCACCGCCAGGAAGAGCTCGGTCCGGGCCCGCAGCGCCTCCAGGTCGGGGGGCTCGCCGGTCGAGAGGGCCGTGTCGAGATCGGCGAGGGCCCAGGTCACGTCCCCGCGGCGCTGGTTGATGTGGGCGCGCGCGACGTGCCCCGAGACGAGGTCGGGGCGGGCGGCGAGGGCGGCGTCGAGATCGGCCAGGGCGCGGCGGTAGCGCCGGCGGTGGCTGTAGGCGCGCCCGCGGTTGAGCAGGCCGCGGGGGGAGGACGGCGCGATGGCCAGCGCGGCGTTGAACGCGCGCAAGGCCTCGTCTTCCCTGCCTTTTCCGGTCAAGGCGACGCCCAGATCCACCCAGGCGTCGGCGTCGCGCAGGCGGTCGGGGGGCACCCCGAGGGCGGGGATCATGCGGTAGGCCGCGGCGGTGTCGAGCCAGAGGCGGCTGCCCGGGCCGGCGGCCTTGCGGGCGCGGTAGACGGCGTCCTCGGCGGCCGGATCGCCCAGGGCCCCGAGGGCGCGGATGATCTCGACGCGGACGCCCTCGTCGCGCTCGCCCTCCAGGTGGGCGACGAGGGCCTGCACGCCGACGGCGCTGCCCATGCCGCCGAGGGCCCGGGCCGCCAGCCGGCGCACGTCGCGGGAGCCCTCGCCGAGCGCGGCGACGAGGCGGTACTCCACGACGGGGGAGCGCCGGGCGATCAGGCGGAAGGCGGCGACGTCGAAGCCGGTCGCGTCGGAGCCGCGGCGGACCTGCTGGATGACGGCCTCGGCCTCGCGGGCGACGAGCCGGGCCTCGGCCTCCGTCTCGCGCTCGGCGGCGCGGGCGGCCTCGACGCCGCGGAACCACCAGGTCGCGCCGATGCTGGCCAGGAGGACGAGGCCCATCACCAGCTCCCGGGAGCGCCGGCGCACGAGGCGGCGCAGCCAGTCGCGCAGGCCGTAGCGGTGGGCCGACACCAGGCCGCCCTCCTCGAACGCCACCAGGTCGGCCACCATGGCGGCGGCGTCCGGGTAGCGATCGGCGGGGTCCCGGGCGAGGGCGCGCAGGGCGACGGCCGCGAGCTCCGGGGGGCAGGCGGGCTCGAGGGCGGCGGGGGAGGGCAGCGGCGCCGACAGGACGCGGGCGGTGAGGGCGCTCACCGTGTCGGCCACGAAGGGCACGCGGCCGGCCAGCAGCTCGTAGAGGATGACGCCCAGGCTGTAGACGTCGGATCGGGCGTCGACGCGCTCCGGATCACCCTGGGCCTGCTCGGGGGACATATAGGCCGGCGTGCCCAGGACGTTGCCGGCCCCCGTCTCGTCGGCGCGCAGGGCGCTGGGGGCGGGGCCCTGGGGTCGGGGGGCCATGCCGGCCAGCTTGGCCAGGCCCCAGTCCAGGACGATGGTCTCGCCGAAGTCCCCGAGCATCACGTTGGCCGGCTTGAGGTCGCGGTGGATGACGCCGCGGGCGTGGGCGAAGGCGACGGTCTGGCAGAGGGCGATGAGGCGGGGCAGCAGCCGCAGCCGGTCGCTCAGGGCGGGGGTGTCGAGGGCCTCGGCGAGGGTGCGCCCGCGCACATGCCGCATGGTGTAGTAGAGCGCCCCGTCGGGCCGCCGGCCGACCTCGTGGACGGGCACGACCCCCGGGTGCTCGAGCTGGCCCGTGATGCGGGCCTCGTCCAGGAAGCGGATCTCGGCGGCGGTCAGGCCCAGGCGGCCCTCGGCGGTGGCCGCGGCGCTCTTCAGCGTCTTGAGGGCGACCACGCGGCCGACGTGCTGGTCGTGGACGCGAGTGACGACGCCGATGCCCCCCTCGCCGAGGGGGCCGAGGGGCTCGTACCGGCCGGGGATCTCGGCCCCGAGGGCCTCGTCGAGGAAGGGCGGCCGGACGCTGGCGGCGCCGCGCGGGGGCGTGGCCGTCGCCCACGGGGGCGCCATCGCGGGCCGCCCGGTCGGCCGCGCCTGCAGCGTCTCCCCGAGCGCCGCCGTGCGGTGGCTCGCAGGCCCCGAGGGGGACGACTGGCCCGCGGGGGCGGGAGGGGGATCGGCGTCGCTCACGCCGTCAATATAGCCCGAAGCCGCGGTTGCACGCGCCCGTCGGTCGCGGCGGCCGCGGCGGTGGCATCGCCCTCGCCGGCAGGCTACCCTGGCGCGCCATCGCCGGGAGAAGGGTGTGCCGGGCAAATCGACGCTGCGCTGCGAGGACGTCGCCGACGATCTCGTGCTCCTGCTGGATGGCGCGCTCAGCGCGTGGCGCGCCGAGGCCGTCAACGGCCACCTGCGGGGCTGCCGCCGCTGCAGCCGCTTCTACTCCTCGCTGCGGGCCCAGCTCGTGCTGCACCAGTGGGCGGCGGACGAGGCGTTCGAGTTCGACGACGCGGACGCCTGCCGGCCCGAGGATCTGCCGGATTTCGCTCGTCTTTCCGCGCGGTTGCAGGTGGCCGACATGGCCCGGCTGGGCCAGCTCCTCTACGCCATCCTGAAGGCCGAGTTCCTGCACGACCACGGCGCCGGCCTGGCCGCCCAGCAGGCCCCCATCGCCGATCCGCGGGCCGAGCGGCGGCGCGGGGCCGATCTGGTGGACGAGCTGCGCGACTGGCACGACGCCGATCAGGTGGACGGGGTGGATCTGCGGGACGTCGCGCGCCGCATCGCGCCGCGCCCGGCCGAGGAGGATCGGCTGGAGGCCCTCATCCAGGGGATGGCCGTGGTGGCCCGGCTGGCCCCCGAGCTGGCGGACGCCGCGCGCTACTACCAGGCCATCGCCCATGTGAAGGCGGGGCGCAGCCGGGAGGCCGTGGGCCTGCTGGAGGCGGTGGTGGCCGGGGGCTCGCCCCTGGTGCGCATCGCGCGCATCTGCCTCGCGACGCTGCCGGCCATGATGGAGAACCGCCCCGACGACTCCATCGCCGCGCTGGAGGCCTGCCTCGCCGGGGACGCCACCGACGCCATCGTGCTCTTCAACCTGGCGAAGGCGCACTTCCTCCAGGCGGGCGGGCAGCTCACGCCGGCGGTGGTCGACCATGTGGCGCGGGCGCGGGGGGTGGATCCGGCGATGGTGGCGGCGCAGCTCGGCCAGGCGGGGGAGGCGGGGCTGCGCGAGGCGCTGGCCGCCGCGGATCAGCGGACGAGCACCCGGACGTCTTCGAGCAGCTGACCGGCCAGGCGGGCGGTGCCCGGGGGATCCCCGGGGCGCACGGCCCGCAGCCAGGTGTTGGCCACCTGCCGGCCGCGGCGGCGCGAGTGGGGATCCAGCGGGCTGATGCGGATGAAGCGGACGGCGCCGCGGGTGACGGCGGCCGCCTCGATGATGCCGCGGGGCAGGCGGCGGTGCACGACGGCCACGGCGGGCACCGACTCGTCGCCGCTGAAGAAGAGCAGATCGCCCTCCTTGATGCCGCCCTCCCGGCGCGGGATGGAGCGGCCCCGCAGGGACAGCAGGTCGTCGACGGGGCCGATGCCGGGCACGCCGGCGAAGGCGCCGCGCACCAGCGTCACGTCGTCCGCCCGCCGCCCCTCGAGCTGGGTCTTGCCCTCCATCGCCCGCAGCTTCGCGCCGACGGGGTGGCCGGCGGGGCCGCCCTCCTGGGTCACCTGGGGGGTGTAGCCGTCGTCGACCGGAGGCAGATCGTCGAGGGGCTCCTCGCCACCCTGCTGGGCGGCGTACGGGTCGGCCGGCGTATAGGCCGGGCCGCCGTAGGGATCCTCGATGGGCGCGGGGGGCGTGTAGCCGGCCCGGGGCGTCGGGTTGAGGCCCACCAGCAGCAGGTGCGGCGCGGGGGCCAGGTCCGACGCGCGCTCGACCCCCGCACAGCCCGTGAGGAGCGCCAGCGCCAGCAGGGGGAGGCGTGCGTTCACGGCGGCGATGTTGGCCCAGCCAGCGCGGCGGGGCAAATTTCTGGCCGCGAGGGGGCCGCGGGCCCCGCCCGGGCGCCGACGCGGTTGACCTCGGGGGGGTGTCTGTCTAGCCTGCGCGCTCGCCGCCGGCCCCAGGAGCCGCCATGGATCACGCGCCCTTCTTCGCCCGCACCACCCTGCCCACCGTCCACGGGGACTTCGACGTGCGGGTCTTCCTCGACGAGGACAAGGAGCACCTGGCCCTCGGGGTCGGCCCCCTGGACGGCGAGGAGGCGGTCCTCGTCCGGGTGCACTCCGAGTGCCTGACGAGCGAGGTCTTCGGCTCGCTGAAGTGCGACTGCAAGGCCCAGCTCGACCTGGCGCTGGCCGCCATCCAGGCCGCCGGGCAGGGCGTCGTCCTCTACCTGCGCCAGGAGGGCCGGGGCATCGGCCTGGGCAACAAGATCCGGGCCTACGCGCTGCAGGAGCAGGGGGCTGACACGGTGGACGCCAACCGGCTGCTCGGCTTCGAGGACGATCTGCGCCAGTACGGCGTGGCGGCCCAGATGCTCGCGGCCCTCGGCGTGCGCTCGGTGCGCCTGCTGACGAACAACCCCGAGAAGCTCGACGGGCTGGCGCAGGCGGGGGTGAACGTGGTCGGGCGGGTGCCGGCCGTGGCCGGCGAGAACGACGTCAACCGGGGCTACCTGGAGACGAAGCGGCGCCGCATGGGCCACCTGCTCGACCCCACCGACTGAGCCCTCAGCGCGCCGCGCCCGCCAGGCGGACCTCGACGGGGGTCTCGCCGCGGTAGGTGGCCCGAAACCGCCGCGTCTCGTGCAGCCGCAGGCTCACGAGGGGCAGGTGCGGGACGAGGAGCTGCCAGAACCAGCCCAGCATCACCTCGGCCGTGGGCTGCTCCAGCAGATCGTTGAGGTGGCGGTGATCCACGCGGGCGATGACCTCGCGCTGGACGACGGCCTCGATGACGTCGAAGTCGGCCACGAAGCCGGTGGCCGGATCCGTGACGCCGCCCACCTCCACCTCGAGCACGTAGTTGTGGCCATGCAGGTGCGGGCCGGCCTCGACGTGCGTGAGCTGGTGCGAGGCGCAGAACTCGAACTCGACGGTGAGCTGCACGGGGGCTCCGGGGGTGGGGCGGTCCGAAAGAGAAAAGGCCTCCGGTCTTTCGACCGGAGGCCTTTTCGGGGTGACCCGTACGGGATTTGAACCCGTGTTACCGGCGTGAGAGGCCAGCGTCCTGACCACTAGACGAACGGGCCAAAATGGCTCGGGGACTAGGATTCGAACCTAGATAGACGGGACCAGAACCCGTAGTCCTGCCATTAGACGATCCCCGATCAACCGGCGGCGCTTGAGGTGCTGCGCGGTCAACGAGGCGGTACACTGCCAGGGTTCGTTCGGGGGGTCAAGCGAAAAAAAAGAAAGGAATCGATCGCGGCGTTTTTTCCCCGCCCGATTTTCCCCTGGGGCTTTCGCGTGCGCGGGTGGTACAGCAGTCGCCGCCAACGCCCGGGTCGGGTATGCTGGCGGCCTTGCGAGGAGGATCGATGGGCGAGCGCACCACCGGCGAGGGGGTCTTCAGCGGCCCCGCCGGCACCACCCACACCCTGGAGACGGCCATCTACTGTGGCGGCTGCGGCGCCATCTTCGGCGCCCGCCTGCTCGGGGGCATCGACGCCGAGGCCGATCCGGCGCTGGTCCGGCGGCTGGTGGAGGGGGGCATCGGCGGCCTGAACCAGGCCGAGTGCGCGGCCTGTGGCTGGCGGACGGCCCCCGCCGACCCCGTGCTCGTCCACCGCCCGGGGGAGGCCATGTTCCTGGTCCTGCCCGCCAGCATGCGCCACCGCGTCCGCCAGGCGCAGGCCGACGCCCTGCGGCGCCTGCTGCCGGCGCCCGGCGATCCGCTGCCCGGCTACGCCCTGGCCCTGCGCGTGCTCGCCGAGGACGACCTGCACCTGGCCGCGACGCTGCTGCCCGACGCCCCCGCGGCCCGGCCGGCCTCGGATCTGCCCTTCACCCCGCCGGGCGCCGCCTGGGAGGAGGCCCCGCGCCGGCCGCTCGACCGGCCGACGCTGCTGGACGATCCGCTGGCCAGCGCCGACCTCTCCATCGAGCTGCCCGAGGTCGCCCCGGGCGGCCCCGCGACGCTGCTGGAGATCCCCGACGTGCACGACGGGGCGGGGCCCCTCGACGCCAGCCTCGACGAGCCCGACGCGAGCCTCGACGACGCCGGGCTCGACGACGATCCCCTGGCCAGCCGCGACGTGTCCCTGGAGGACGTCTCCCTGGACGACGCCTCCGGCAGCGCCCTGACGAGCGTGTCCATCGCCCTGTCCATGGACGAGTCGGACGCGGAGGCCAGCCGCGACGTGTCCCTCGACGCCATCCTGGCCAGCGCCGAGGAGGCCCCGGCCGACGCGTCGGTGGACGTGTCGGGGGAGGGGCTGCTGGCCGAGATCCTGAGCGCCCGCCCGGCCGTCTCGCCCCCGACGCCCCCGGCCGAGGCCGCCGCGCCCGCGGCCTGGGAGGCCCTGGAGGACGCCTGGTCCCTCGACGCCGCCCGCCGCGACTCGGACGACGACCCGACCCATGTGGTGCACGCCGACGCCGTCGAGCCCCGCCGGCCGGCCGGCCCGCCCTTCGACGCCGGCCGGGCCAGCGAGCGGGGCACCTACCTCGATCTGGGCCCCGACGGCGTCGCCGCCGTGGCGCGCCTCGACATGGGCCGGGCGGTGGCCTTCCTCAACGAGGACGCCGAGCTGCGCTTCCAGCTCCACGCCACCCCCGAGGGCCCGGTGGTCGGCCTGCTGCTCGTCCACCAGGACGCCAGCGGCGCCACCGACGATCACGTCTTCTGGCCCATCGCCGACGAGACGCCCGACGGCGAGGCCCTGCTCGAGCGCCTCGAGGCCGCCTTCGAGGTCAACGTCCGCCTCTACGATCCGGCGGGTGAGGGCCTGGGCCACCGGCGCTTCCAGGCCCCCCTCGAGTCCAACGTCGGCACCGCGCGCATCGTCCTGCTCGGCGCCGAGGGCGACCGCGCCCTGGCCCGCCGCCTGACGCTCGCCCCCGACTTCGACCGGGTGGGTCGGCTCCGCCACAACTTCACCGCCGACAGCTTCGCTGACGTGCTGTCGGCCGCCGACGCCCGCCTCGCCCTGGGCATCATCGGCTACTGGAGCACCCCCGAGCGCCGCGATTACCTGTTGCGGATCAAGGCCTTCCCCGAGATATGGTTCGAGGCGATGACGCGCCGCGTGCTGCGCCAGGCCCTCGACTTCGGCCTCGCCATGGAGCCCCACCTGCGGCAGCGCTCCCTGGAGCTGAAGCTGGCCCAGAACTCGGCCGCCCTGCTGCGCCGCTCGCTGGCCAACTTCGCCGAGGTGAACCTGAACCTGAAGCCGAGCGGCCTCGATCCCCTCGATGTCTGGGACAACTGGGAGGCCCTGCTGGCCCACGCCGAGGAGCTGGACCTGCGGGTGGACGAGGAGATCGAGGAGCTCGCGGCCCGGGCCATGGAGCGGGCGCGCCAGGCGGCGCAGTCGGTGGTGGAGCCGGCCGAGATCCACCTCGCCGACGAGTCCATCGAGCTGGAGGAGGTCCTCGAGCTGGGCGACCTGGCCGACGAGGACCTGCTGAGCCTCCTGGGCCGGCCGAACGGGCGGCTGGACGCGACGCTGGCGCTGCTGCAGAAGGGCGACGCCATCTACGTGCCCGCCATCTTCGACGCCATCAAGACGATGGGCCGCGACGAGCTGCTCTCGGCGGTGCCGGCGGCCCTGGCCCTCGGCCCGGCCTTTGAGGCCCACTTCCTCGGGGGCCTGCGCTCCCGGCGGACGAGCCTGCGGCTGGCGGCGGCGCTCTTCCTCTCCGAGATCCGCAGCGAGCGGGCGACGGGGCCGCTGCTGGCCCAGGCGTCCGGCGCCCCCGAGACGGAGTGGGCCGTGCTCTCCCGCGCGGCCGCGCGCATGGGCCGCCGCATCGTGGGGCCCGCGCTCGACCTCGTGAGCGCCGAGGGCGACCCGGGGGATCGCATCGCCTACACCCTGGCCCTGCTGGGGGGCGAGGCCCGCGGCGCGCTGGCGGCGGCCCGGGATCAGCGCACCGACGCCCGCGTCCGCGCCTGCCTGACGGCCGCCATCGACCGCATGAACGAGGTCAGCTTCGGGGACGCGGCCGACTTCACGGAGCGCCTGGCCGACGCCTTCGCGGCGGCGGGCCCCGATCTCATCGGCCCCGACTTCGAGGAGGTCCTGGAGTCGGTGGATCTGGGGCCGGGGGCCAGCATGAGCGACCTCGAGACCGACGTGAACCTCGACGGCCTGGACGAGTAGACGAAGCGACGAGTCGCCGCGACCACGGCGGGCGCGGGGCCATCCTGTGCCTGGACCCCACTTGCGGTGGTCCGGGCCCGGTGGGCGTGCTAGCGTCACCCCCTGGCCGCATCGGCGAGCGCTCGAACAGACGGAGACCCCTTGCGCATCGGCATCGTCTCGGACGTGCACGCGAACGTCGAAGCCCTGGAAGCCTGCCTGCAGGCCCTGGACGAGCGTGGCTACGACTACCTGGCCTGCCTGGGGGACGTCGTGGGCTACGGGGCCCAGCCCAACGAGTGCTGCGCCCTCATCCGCGAGCGCGCCGACGTCACCATCCTGGGCAACCACGACGCCGCCGTCTGCGGCCGCATGGACTACGGCTACTACCGGCTCATCGCGCGGCAGGCCCTCGACTGGCACGCCCGCCACGTCACCGACGAGAACAAGGCCTGGCTGGCCTCGCTGCCGTACCAGCACCGGGTGGGGGACGTGGCCTTCTGCCACGGCTCGCCCGTCAACCACGAGGACTTCGAGTACATCTTCTCCCAGGAGCAGATGCTCGAGCTCGTCAACGCCTACCCGGCCCAGGCCCCGGTGACGTTCATCGGCCACTCGCACCTCTGCCGGGCCTTCGGGTTCTCGGCCACCCAGGTCACCGAGGTCCTGCGCACGCGCTTCCACCTGGAGCCCGACCGCAAGTACCTCATCACCGTGGGCAGCACCGGGCAGCCCCGCGACTACGACCCCCGCGCCTGCGCCGGCCTCTACGACACCGAGACGCGGGCCTTCGAGTTCCTGCGGCTCGAGTACGACGTCGAGCAGGCCGCCGCGCGCATCCTCGCCACGGACCTCTCGCCGGCCTTCGGCAAGCGCCTCCTCCTGGGCATCTAGCCAGGGGATTTCCCTTCAGGAACGAGTGCTTGCGCCCTGGACCAGGGCCAGGTGGCCCCCCAGCACGTACCGGGCGACGGCGTCGTCCTCGGCGATGATCAGGTCGCCGTCGGGCCAGGCGTGCAGCCAGGCCGGGACGAGCTCGCCGCAGTCGAGCGTCTGGATGACGCGGCCCGCGGCCGGATCGACGGCGCGGATGGCGGCCCCCGGGACGAGCAGCACCCCGCGCCGCTGGACGGGGGGCGGGTTGTGCAGGAGCTGGCCCTCGACGTCATCACCCCCGAGCGTCCAGGCCACGCGGCCCGTCACCGCGTCGAGGGCCACGACGGCGGCGTCGCGGGTCTTGCAGAGCACCAGGCCGTCCTGCGCGGACGTGGCGGGGGCCCCGGTGAGCGGCAGCCGGTGGTGGCGCCAGCGCGTCTGCCCGTCCGCCAGGCCGAGGGCCTCCAGGCCGACGCGATCGGGGCCCCCCGTGGCCTGGACGACGAGATCGCCGACGAGCACGGGGCGCCCGGCCGGCGCGGCGTCGAGGGCCACCCGCCACAGGAGGGTGCCCCGGACGGGATCGAAGAGGGCGACCAGGGCCCGGCCCTCCGGCTCCTGGATGGACGTCACCACCAGGCCCGCCGGGCAGAGCAGCGGGCCCTGCTCGGGCTCGCCGCGCAGGGGCAGGACGAACTGCCGGCTGCCGTCGGCCACCCGGATGGCGTGGAGCATGCCGTCCTCGGCCGTCATCCAGGCGAGGGGGCCGTGCAGCGCCGTGTGCACCACATGCCCGAACCAGGTGTCGTAGCGCCAGCGGATGGCCCCCCGCCGATCGAGGCCGAAGAGGGTGGAGTCGGAGAGGGCGAGCAGGCCGCCGTCGGCGCGCCAGGCGGCCCGGAAGTGGCCGTCGTCGCCGGTGCGGGCGCGCCAGCGGACGCGGCCGCTGGCCGGCTCCACCGCCACCAGGCCGCCGTCTCGATCGCCCATCAGGCCGGGCGAGCTGGCCTCCAGGGGCACGAGCTCGGGCCGGGACCAGCGGGGCCGCCCCGTGGCCGGCTCGATGGCGGTGGCCCCGGCCTGATCGTGGACGAGCAGGGCGCGCGGGGTGGCCTGGACGTTGATCAGCCCGGGGGCCTCCCGCCGCCAGACCCGGCGCCAGGCCAGGTGCCGCAGCCGCGCCACCGGCAGGGCCTCGCCATCGGGCGCCGGGGCGGGCGGGCCGATGGGCCGCCAGCCGCGGGGCGGCCGACCGCCCGGCTGGGCCGGACGCCGCAGGGCCTGCTCCCAGCGGATGAGGCGCAAGAGGGCGCGGCGCCAGCCATCGACCTCCGCGGGGAGGCCCTGCAGGCAGCGCAGGGCCGCCCGGGCCAGCTCGCCCACGTCGAGGGGCCAGGGGGCGCAGAGCTCATGCTGGGCCGCGTCGACCACCGAGGCCAGCAGGCCGTCATCCGTCCGCCGCAGGACCAGGCGCCGCCCGCCCCGCGGATCGAGGGCGACGGACTGGACGCCGGGGGGCCAGTCGCGCGTCTGCAGGAGGGCGTCGACGGCCTCCACGAGGGCCTGCCCGACGGTCTGGGCGTCGGTGTCCTCCACGTCGACGCGCTGGGGTCCCAGGCTCACCACCAGCCGGCCGCCCGCGGAGAGCTCCAGGCGCACCGGGCGGCTGGCCGGGCGGCCGCTGCCCGCCGGCGCACCGGCGCGCGGGGCCGCCTCGGGCAGCTCGGGGGGCAGGTCGGCCAGGGCCGCCGCGGCCTGGGCCAGGGACCCGGCGAGGGGCGCGTCCGGGCCGGACGCCGTGGAGAGGGAGGCCCGGCTGGCCTCGGCGACGGAGCGGATGAGGGCCTGGGCCGAGACGGGGTGGTCGTGCAGGAGCACGAGGCCGTCGGCCGTCGTGAGCCGGGCGATCAGGCGGTCGCCCCGGGCGTCCAGGCAGAGGGCCGACCCGCCCGCCAGGGTGATGGTCACGCGGTCGCGGGCCCCGGAGGCGAGGGCCAGCAGGGCGCGGCACGCCTGCAGCAGCGTGGGCCAGACGGGCTCCGTGGGCAGGTGCTCGGCCAGGCTCTCCTCGCCGAGGCGCAGCCGCAGCCGCCCGACCGGCGGTCCCGCCTCGCCCGCCTCCAGGCCCACGCTCACCAGCAGCTCTTCCATGCCTCCATGATCCCATGCCCGGAAGGCGCCGACAACGCCGAGGCGCGAGGCGCCCGCGGTCCGCCTCGGGGGGGCCCGGGCAAACGGGATTGATTTCAGCAGGTTGGGGCCACGCTGGCGCCGCGGCGGCCCGGGCGGACGCCCGCCGGAATCGTGCAGGCGGGCGGTTGTGCTCCCGCGAGGGCTCCCCTAGGATGCGCACGCGAAATCGACAACCCCCCGTGGTGGAGGCGAGCATGCTGGACGTGGCCCTTCAGGTCCTGGCGAAGGCCGGGCGTTCCCTGAGCGCGCGCAAGATTCTGGAGCTTGGGGAGCAGGAGGGTCTCTTCGATCCGGTGCCGTCGGCCACCGCCCTGCGGGAGGCCCTGGGCGCGGCCGCCGCCGAGGGTGGCCTGCGCGAGGTGCGGCGTGGGGTGTTCGATCGCCCCGAGCCCGCCGCCGAGCCCGCCCCGCCCCCGGAGCCCCCGGCCCGGGCGGCCCGCGAGGCCCGCGAGGAGCGGGACGACGACGGCGATGATCGCCGCCGCCGCCGCCGCCGCCCGAAGGCCAAGGAGCTGCTGGGCGACGAGCCCGTGGCCGCCCTGAGCGTCGAGGACGCGGTGGCCGAGGCCGAGTCCTCCGCCGACACGTCCAGCCTGCGCCGCAAGCTCTGGGACAAGATGCGCGACGGCGCCGCCGCGGCCGTGGGCGACACCCTGCCCGAGGTCGAGGCGCCTGCGCCCGCGCCGGCCGGCGGCGATCGGCTGTCGCGCCTGAAGGCCCGCATGAAGGCGGCCGCCACCGCCGAGGCCCGCGACCGCCCCGAGCCGGCCGCGCCGGTGGTGCTCGCGCTGCTGACGCCCGCCGCCCGCGTCGTCTCGGGGGATCCCGAGGCCGATCTGCAGGCGCGCCTCAAGTCGCGGCGGGCCCTCAACCCGGCCCGGCCCATCGGCCCGCCCACCCCGGAGCCCGCCGCGAAGCCGGCTGCCCCTGAAGGCGGCCCCGCCGCCGCCAGCCGGCCGCGCCGAAGGCGGCCCGCCGCCGCCGGCCGCGCCGAAGGCGGCCCCCGCCGCCAGGTGGAGGCCGCGCCCGCCGCTGCCCCCGAGGCGGCCGAGGAGCCCCGCGCGCCGCGCCGCACCCGCACCCCGCGGCGGGAGCGCGAGGCGGAGCGCCGCGAGGCTCGCGCCGAGAGCGTGGCCGCCGAGGCGCGCCGGCGGTCGAGGCGCCGCCCGCCGCGCCGCCGCCGGCCGCGCCGAAGGCGGCCCCGCCGCAGCCGGCCGCGCCGAAGGTCGAGGCGCCGAAGGTCGAGGCGCCCCGCGCCGAGGCCCCCCGCGCCGAGGCCCCGAAGGCCGAGGCGACCGTCTCGCTGGCCCGCCGCATCCGCGACGTGCTGGCCGACGAGGATCGCCCGTCCGGCGCCCGCCGCCTGGCCGAGCGCCTGGGCGAGGAGCCCGCCGCCATCCGCGCCGCCGTGGTGGGGGAGAACGCCCGCCGCGTCGCCGACGGCCTGCGCCCGGTGTTCCTGACGCACCACGACGGCACCCTCGGCCTCACCGAGTGGGGCCTGAGCGACCGCTACCTGGAGCTGGAAGACATCATCCAGGACGCCCTCGTCGAGCAGCAGAGCCTCGCCCGCCGCGCCGTCGTCGAGCGCATCGCCGACCTGTCCGATGGCGGCTTCGAGCAGATCATCAGCCTCCTCCTGGAGCGGATGGGCCACGAGGCCGTGCGCGTCGTGCACCGGGGCGCTGGCGTCGTGGCCATGCTCACCCGCCGCGACGACGAGACGGTGGCCGTCGTGGCGCGCCGCGGCCGCGCCGTGGTGGGCGCCGACACGGTGGAGGCCCTGGAGGGCAACCTGCCGCGCTTCGACGCCGCCCTCGGCATCCTGCTGACGGTGGGCCGCTTCGACGACAAGGCCCGCGCCGCCGCGCGCAAGGGCGGGGTGCGGCTGGTGGACGGCCAGGGCCTCGGCCGCCTGCTCTACACCCACGGCGTCGGGTTCGCCCGGCACCAGCCCATCGTCCGCTACGTCGACGCGGCCCTGTTCGCGAGCCTCGGCTGAGGTGTGGCGCCGGCTCCTGGGCCGCAAGCTGCTGCTGGTGGCGGGCCTCGCCGCCGGCGGCGCCTTCGTGGCCCGGCTCCAGGCCGGCCCCGCCCTCGACGCCGCCGCGCCCTTCGCTGATCTGCTGACCCGCCGCCTGGGCGTGCCCGTCGAGGCCGCCCGGGTGGTGGACGCCACGGCCCCGGCGCCCTCCGGCCTGCTGGGCCGCCCCGTCGAGATCTGGTTCACCGCGCCCGCCGGCCCCCTGCACGATCTGCATGTGGCCACCGGTCGGGCGACGGCGGGGGGGGCCCCCCTCGAGCTCTCGACGGCCGTGGCCATCACGCCCACCCCGGGGGGGGACGAGCGCTTGCTCGACGCCGCGCCCGGCCGCGCCCTCGTCGCCGTCGCCCAGGGGGCGGCCGTCGTCGCGCTCAGCCTGCGGGATCGCGCCGGAGGCCGCCTGGATCTGCAGCTGGCCGCGCCCGCCGCCGCGGCCACGGGGCAGGTGACCGGCGCTGGCTTCACGGCCACGGTAGATGGCCAGACGGTGAGGGTCGGGCCCGCCGGCGCCGAGCCCGCCGAGGCCGGCGTCGTCATCGCGATCCCGCCCCCGGCGGTGCCGGATCACGCGGCCACCGCCCCCGTCATCGACGCGCCGTTCCCGCCCGCGGCGCCGGCGAGCCTGGGCCTGCCGCCCAGCCCCGACGTCGCCCCGTGGCGGCCGGCCGGCCAGGGGCTCTGGCAGGCAGAAGTGGCCGGAAACATTCAGCTCTTCGCCATCGACAGCCGCCACTGGCGGCTCGGACTCGCGGCGGGCGTGCAGGCCCCGCCGACGGGGACGGGGCTGGGCGGCCGGGGCCAGGACGCCCCGGGCGCGGCGGCCTGGCTCGACGCGCCCAGCGGCCTCGCGGGCCTCACCGAGGCGGGCCGGGCCCTCCGGCCGACGACCCGCCTGGCCGCGTCCATCTTGATGGAGGCCGGGCGCACCCGGCTCGGGGCCTGGGATCGGGATGAGCCGGCCCATGGGGATCTGGTGCAGGTCGCCACCCCCCTGGTGCTGGACGGGGAGGTGCTGACGCGCCGGGTATCCCTGGGCCCCGACGACGCCCGGCCCCTGCCGCGCTCGGCCCTCGGCGCCACGGTGGACGGGGTGCTCGTCTTCGCCTGGTCCGCGGCGGCCACGGCCACGGCCCTGGGCGACGCCCTGCGAGCCGTGGGCGTGCAGTACGCGCTGCCGGCGGGCCTCGGCCCCGAGGCGCGCGGCCTGGCCATCATGGGCCCCGCCGGCCTGGCGCCGGCCCTCCCGGCCATGGCCCCCGCGGCCGCCTGGCAGGCCCCGCGGGCCCAGACGGCGCTCTTCCTGGCGCCCCGTCGCGACTTCGCCGCCGAGCTGGATGGCCGGTGGCGGCCCCTGCCCGGCGTGCGCGGCGCCGCCCATGTGCGGCCGGATGGCGTGCGCGTCGTCGTGCTGGAGGCCGACGCCGTGCGCCTGGCCCTGCGCCCCGGCGCGGCCGAGCCCTGGAGCGGGGAGGGGACGCCCCCGGCGCTGCCCCCGGCCGAGGCCCCGCTGGCCCTGAGCACCGGCGTGCGCAGCGCCCGCGCCCCCTACGGGCTCGTCGTCGGCGAGCGGCGCTGGCGGGCGCCGCGGCCCGACGCCATGACGCTCGCCCTCGACGCCGACGGCCGGCCGCACCTGGGTCGGCTGGGCCGCGGCCTGGACGCCGGGCGCGCGTGGTCGGCCCTCGTGCAGGGCCCGGCGCTCCTGGAGGCGGGCCAGCGAGCCGTCGACGCCGTCCTCCCCGACGAGCTGCCCGCGGTGGCGCTGGGCCGGCGCGCCGATGGCAACCTGCTGCTGGCGGTGGCCCCGACGGGGGACGTCGAGGCCCTGGTCGCGGCCCTGGAGGCCGAGCAGGCCGTCGACGCGCTGCGCCTCGCCGACCGTGGCACGGCCGACGGCGGCCGCCTGCGGACGGGCACCCGCGACGCCCTCTCCGGCGCGACGCTGCCCGCGGCCCCGGTGGCCACCGAGCTGCTCGTCGAGGCCGCCGATCCCCCGCCCTCGGTGGAGCTGGTGCCCGCGATCCGGTAGCCAGCCCCGCGCCGTTGTGGCACGTTCGCCCCATGAGCCTGCACAGCATGACCGGGTTCGGGCGGGCCTCGACGATGATCGACGGGGCGCCTCACACCATCGAGATCAAGGCGGTCAACCACCGCTACCTGGACGTGAAGATCCGGCTGCCCCGCGCGCTGGCCCCGCTGGAGGTCGAGGTGGGGCGCCGGGTGCGCGCCGCCCTGGGCCGGGGCCGCATCGAGGTCAACATCAGCGGCGGGGGCGGGGAGGCGGGCTTCGCCAACGACGTCGCCGTGGATCTGGGCCTGGCTCGGCGCCTGGTCGCCGCGGTGCAGCAGCTCGGCGCCGAGCTGGATCTGCGGGGCGAGCCCGACGTGGCCTGGGTCGCCCAGTGGCCCGGCGTGCTGCAGCCCGTCGTCCGCGACGCCGATCCCGGCGAGCTGGCCCCCGATCTGCTGGCCGCGATGGACGACGCCCTGCGGGGCCTCACCACCATGCGCGCCCATGAGGGGGCTGCCCTCGCCGCCGAGATCGGCGGCATGCTCGACGCCATCGAGGCCGATCGTCAGGTGCTCGTCGCGGCGGCCCCCGAGCAGGACCGCGCCTACCAGCAGCGCCTGCGCAGCCGCCTGGACGAGTTCCTCGCCGAGAGCGGCGCGACGCTCGATCCCGGGCGCCTGCTGCACGAGGTGGCGCTCTTCGCCGATCGCACCGACGTGTCGGAGGAGCTGGCCCGCCTGCAGATGCACCTGGATCAGGCCCGCGGCCTGCTCACGGCCACCGATCCCGTGGGGCGGCGGCTCGACTTCCTGTGCCAGGAGATGTTCCGCGAGGCCAACACCCTGGGCAGCAAGGTCCAGAGCGCGCACCTCACCAGCCAGGTGGTGGAGCTGAAGTCCCGCCTGGAGCAGCTGCGGGAGCAGGTTCAGAATGTGGAATGAAGTCGGAGGGTTGCGGCCTTGGTTCTGCTGATTCTGGCCGCCTGCAGCGGCACGGGCAAGAGCACCCTGGGGCGGCACCTGCGGGCCATGCACCCGAAGCTGCGCCTCTCCGTCAGCCACACCACCCGCGCCCCGCGCCCGGGGGAGGCGGAGGGCGTCGACTACCACTTCGTGGATCGGGCCGCCTTCGAGGCGGACATCGAGCGGGGGCGGTTCGTGGAGTGGGCCGAGTACGCCGGCAACCTGTACGGTACCGCCCGCAGCACCCTCGAGGCGGCGGCGGCGGCGGGCCATGACCTGCTCTTCGACGTCGAGGTCGTCGGCGCGGCCAACCTCAAGCGCGCCTGCCCCGAGGCGGTGTCGTGCTTCCTGCTGCCGCCGACGTGGGCCGAGGTGGAGCGCCGGCTGCGGGCCCGCGGCACCGAGACGGAGGCCACGCTGGCCCGGCGCCTCGCCACGGGCCGGCGCGAGCTGGCCGAGGCGCACACCTTCGACTACCTGGTGATCAACGACGTGCTCGCCGACGCGGTGGCCGATCTGGACGCCGTGTACCGCGCGGCCGGCCAGCGCACGCCCGAGCGCCTGCCCCTGCTCGACGCCCTCCGGCAGGCGGCGGGGCCGGCATGATCGCCGGGCATGACAACCCGGAGGCTTCCGGTATCATCCCCTTGAGGCAACCCACGGTGGAGCCTGTCCCCGCATGATCCGGCTCGACGACGTCCTGGAAGAGCTGCGCCGCCACCACCCCGAAGCGGACGTGGACATGGTGCGGCGGGCCTATGTGTTCTCGGCCAAGGCCCACCGCGGCCAGGTGAGACGCAACGGCGAGCCCTACCTCATCCACCCCCTCGAGGTCAGCTACATCGTCAGCAAGCTGCGGCTCGACACCGCCTCGGTCTGCGCGGGCCTGCTGCACGACACGGTGGAAGACACCGCCGTCACGGTGGAGGAGATCCAGGCCGACTTCGGCGAGGACGTCGCTGCCCTGGTGGCCGCCCTCACCAAGCTGGAGAAGTTCAACTTCACCAGCGTCGAGGAGGCCCAGGCCGAGAACTTCCGCAAGATGCTCGTGGCCATGTCCCGGGATCTGCGGGTGATCCTCGTCAAGCTGGCCGACCGGCTGCACAACATGCGCACCCTGGTGCACATGCCGGAGGACAAGCAGAAGGCCATCTCGAAGGAGACGCTCGACATCTTCGCGCCGCTGGCGAACCGGCTGGGGATCAACTGGGTCAAGACCGAGCTCGAGGACCTCTGCTTCAAGTACCTCTTCCCCGTCGAGTACAAGCGCCTGGCCGAGAGCATCCAGAAGACGCGGGCCGAGCGGGAGCAGTACATCGAGCGGGTGATCTCGCTCCTGAAGCGGGAGCTGGGCGGCCATGGCCTCGACGCCGAGGTCACGGGCCGCCCCAAGCACCTCTGGTCCATCCGCCAGAAGATCCACTCCTCGGGCCGGGACCTCGGCAGCCTCTTCGACATCCTCGCGTTCCGCATCTCGGTGGACAAGACGTCGGAGTGCTACGAGGCGCTCGGCCTGGTGCACAGCATCTGGCGCCCGGTGCCCGGCCGCTTCAAGGACTACGTGGCGCTGCCCAAGGGCAACGGCTACCAGTCCCTGCACACGGCGGTCATGGGGCCGGAGGGGGAGCGCGTCGAGATCCAGATCCGCACCCGCGAGATGCACCGCATCGCCGAGCTGGGCGTGGCCGCGCACTGGTCCTACAAGGAGGGCAAGTACGGCCTGGGCACCCAGGACACCGACGAGCGCTTCCGCTGGCTGCGCCAGCTCCTCGAGTGGCAGCGCGATCTCAAGGATCCCAGCGAGTTCATGGAGACGGTGAAGGTCGACCTCTTCGACGACGAGGTCTTCGTCTTCACCCCCACCAGCGAGGTGCAGTTCTTCCCGGTGGGCTCGACGCCCCTCGACTTCGCCTACCGCATCCACACCACGCTGGGCCATGAGTGCACGGGCGCCATCATCAACGGCACCATCCAGCCGCTGAAGTACGCCCTGCAGAACGGCGACGTGGTCGAGATCCTGCGGACGGCGGGCTCGAAGCCGAAGCCCGACTGGATCAAGGTCGTCCGCACGGGCCGCGCCGCCACCAAGATCCGCCACTTCCTGCGCCAGGAGGCCAACGCCCGGGCGGAGCAGATCGGCATCGAGCTGCTGGAGCGCGAGCTGCGCCGCTACGGCGTGAGCCTCACGCGCACCCGCCGCGGCGGGAAGCTGGAGGAGGTGGCCGGGCAGCTTCGGCAGCGCTCCGAGAAGGAGCTGCTGATGGATCTGGGCTACGCCAAGATCCGCCCCAACCAGGTGCTCCCCCTCATCGTGCCCGCCGACAAGCTCAGCGCCGGCCCCAAGCCCGAGAAGGAAGAGAACCCGCTCCAGCGGCTCGTCAAGAAGGTCATCCCCACCAAGGGCGGCCTCATCGTGGACGGCATCGACGGCGTGGCCACCCACTTCCCCAAGTGCTGCTCCCCGGTGAACGGCGACGCCATCGTCGGCTTCGTCACCGTCGGCCGCGGCGTCTCGGTGCACCGCAAGGACTGCCCGCGCACCCTCGACTACGACCCGGACCGCCGCGTGGGCGTGCGCTGGGACACGGAGTCGCGGCAGGTCACCCCGGTGCAGATCCGGGTGCACAGCACCGACGCCCCGGGCCTGCTGGCCAGCATGAGCCAGTCGTTCCACAGCGCCGGCGTGAACATCACCGCCGTGGACTGCAAGACCACCCCCGACAAGCGGGCCATCAACAACTTCACGGTGATGGTCAGCGACGTGGAGCAGCTCCGCCGCGTGATGGGCCAGATCGAGCGCATCGAGGGCGTCACCTCCGTCGAGCGCCTGGCGAGCTAGCAACGGCCCTAGAAGTAGTCGCTCCAGGGCGGGGCGGTGTCGAGCGCGTCGGCGTCGGCCGGCCCCGGCGCGTCGGCGCCGAACAGCAGCTTCAGCGCGTTGCGGTGGTACACCCGGTCGAGGACGTCCGCCGGCAGCGCCACCCCGTCGATCGTCCAGCTCCCCTGGATGGGGGTGGGCAGGGGCAGGCGGCGCCGTGACGTCTCGAACCAGCGGAAGTGGTCGGCATAAAAGAGGAAAACGTCCGCGAGGCCGGGCCGGTTCTTGCCCACGGAGCCCAGCATGATGCCCCGCGTGATGCCCAGATCGGTGCCGAACAGGATGCGATCGGCGAAGCGACCGAACACCGCCCGCACCTTCGCCGGGTCGTGGCGGCCGATCTCGGGCAGGCGCGCCGCGACGTCCACGTACAGGTTCGGGTGGGCGGCCAGGGTGGCGGCGACGTAGTCCAGATCCTCGGGGTTGTTGGCGAAGTGCACGCCGATGAACGTGGTCTGGGGGTGGCGCGCCAGCACGCGGTCCCGGGCCGCCAGCAGGGCCTCGCGGCGAGGGAACACGGGGTCGGCGAAGGACCAGTCGGGATGCACGCCCAGCTCGGCCATGCGCTCGTTGCCGGGGCCCAGCGGCTCGAAGAAGGCCTTCGGATCGCCGGTGTGGATGAAGACCGGCATGCCCAGCCGGCCAGCCGCCGCCCAGATGGGATCGAGGCGGGGATCGTCCACCGCGAGCAGCTTGCCCGGGGCGCTGGGATCGGGCACCCCCAGGCCGAGGGCCTTCGAGATCTTGAGACAGCGGGCGCCCAGCGCGCGGGCGCGCGCCAGCATCGCCGCCTGGCCCGCGCCGAAGTCGGGCTCGGCGACGCGGCGCCAGGCGATGTTGGCGCAGACGGCGACGCGGCCGTCCAGGTCGCGGGCCGCGTCGAGGGACTCCTCCAGGCCATCGCCCACCGTGCCGCCCGACAGGTTCACGAAGCGGGTCACGCCGTTGGCGGCCAGCACGTCGGCGACGAGCGCCGTCCGCTCCGGCGTGGTGTGCACGTGCACATCGATGACCGGGCGTGGCAGCAGCAGCAGGGTGATCAGCGACAACATGCCGCGATCCTGCCACTTCCCGGCGGCCGGTGCCACCGCCATCGGCCGGTGTTGCGAGCGGGTGACATGGGGATTGGACGCCGCGGCCGGCTGCCCGTACACTCCCCCGGATGGAAGCCGAAGCCGGCATGATCTTTCGGTTCTGGGGGGTTCGCGGGAGCATCGCGACGCCCGGGCCGGCCACCGTGCGCTACGGCGGGAACACGCCGTGTGTCGAGGTCCGTGTCGGCCCCCATCTGATCATCCTCGACGGCGGGACGGGCCTGCGGGCCCTGGGCGATGCCTTGCTGGACGGCCCGCCCGTGGACGCCAGCCTCTTCCTCACCCATATGCACTGGGATCACATCCAGGGCATCCCGTTCTTCCGCCCCGCCTTCCAGCGCGGCAACCGCCTCGCCATCTACGGGGAGCGCAAGGGAGATCGCAGCCTGCACGAGATGCTGGCCGGCCAGATGACCGACCCCAACTTCCCCGTGCCCATCTCGGTCATGGAGTGTGAGCTGGAGGTACACGAGGTCGCGGCGGGGGAGGCGGTGACGCTCGCCCCCGACCTGGTCGTGGACAGCCTGCCCCTGGCCCACCCCAACGGCTGCCTGGCCTACCGCGTGCGCGCCGGCGGGCGCTGCCTGGTCTACGCCACGGACACCGAGCACGACCCCGCCGGCCCGGATCCGGCCCTGGTGGCCTTCGCCCGGGGCGCCGACGCCCTCATCCACGACGCCATGTACACCGAGGAGGAGTACACGAGCGGCAAGATCGGCTGGGGACACGCCACGTACGCCGCGGCGGTGGCCGTAGCCGAGGCCGCCCAGGTCAAGTGGCTGCACCTCTTCCACCACGCCCCCGAGCACGACGACGCCTTCCTCGACGCCCAGCTCGCCGCCGTCCGGCGGGCCCTCGTCGGGACGACGCTGCGCGTGGAGATGGCGCGCGAGGGCGAGACCACGGTCCTGTAGGTGGATCCACGATGTCCCTGACCCTGCTGGGCGCGGCGCTCGTCCTCGCCATGCCCCCCGTCCGCCCCATCGACGGCATCGCGCTGAGCCCGCACTACGAGAACCCGGCCGAGGGGCTCACCTTCGACCAGATGGTCGACGAGATCGCCGCCGAGGGGGCCAGCCACCTGTCCGTGGTGGTGCAGTGGGCCCAGCCCGACGTGACGGCCACGACGCTGGCGCCGCACCCCAAGGAGAGCCAGCCCGACCGCGTCATCCGGCGCCTCATCCGGCGGGCCCATGGCCGCGGCCTCAAGGTCATGGTCTTCCCCATCATCTGGGTGGAGGCCCGCGAGGTGGGGGAGTGGCGCGGCACCCTCGCGCCGGTGTCGCCCGAGGCCTGGTGGCGGTCCTACGGCGCCTTCATCCTGCACTACGCCCGCCTGGCCGCCGAGGAGCGCGCGGAGGTCTTCTCGGTGGGCAGCGAGCTGGCGTCCATGGAGGCCGACGAGGCCCACTGGCGCGCCCTCATCGCCGACGTGCGCGGCGTCTTCGGCGGCCAGCTCCTGTACTCGGCCAACTGGGATCACTACGTCGACGTGCCGTTCTGGGACGCCCTCGACTTCGTGGGGCTCACCGCCTACTACACCCTCACCGACTCCCACGATCCCAGCGAGGCCGACCTCACGGCCGCCTGGCAGCGCATCCGCGGCGACATCATGCCCTTCATCGAGAAGGTGGGGCGGCCCCTCGTCTTCACGGAGCTGGGCTATGTGAGCCAGGACGGCGTCGCCTCGGCGCCCTGGGACTACACCCGCGAGCGGCCCGTCGATCTGGAGGAGCAGCGCCGCTGCTTCGCCGCCTTCGCCGCCGCCTGGCAGGACGAGCCGGCCCTTGGCGGCGTCTTCTTCTGGAACTGGTGGGGGCCCGGCGGCCCTACGGATCGCTGGTACACCCTGAAGGGCAAGCCGGCCCTCGAGGTCGTCCGCGCCTGGCTGCGCGCGCGCCTGCCCGCCGAAAAAGACAAATAGTTTCAGGGCCTTTCCTGCGGTTGGTTCACCCAGGTGGGTGAAAATTCGCCGAAATTTCGACCGCCGCGGCGTCCTGCGCTAGCTTGGAGGGTGCGCCGTTGGAGGGAGATATGCGCGATCTCGACCGCGTCCGGGAAAAGATCGAAGTCCGGCTGGAGCCGCGCCAGGTCGTGACGCTGGCCGTGGTGACGCTGCTGTTCAGCGGCGGCCTCTTCGCCGGGGGCTACCTGCTGGGCCTGCGCCACGGGCCGGGGGCGTCGACGGATCCGGCCCTGGGCCGGCTCGCCGCCATCGACGCGTTCGGCGGGGCGCGCCCCGAGGCGCCCGCGCCCGCCGCGCCGGCCACCGAGGCGCTGGGCGAGGTGGAGTTCATGTTCCCGAGCGCCCTGGGGGCCCGGCCGGCCCGCCAGCGCCCGGCGGCGCGGCCCGTGAAGCTGCCCCAGGCCGTCGTCGCGGAGCACGTCGACACGCCGCCCCCCCGAGGCCGCGCCCGATCCGGTGGAGGACGCCCCCGGGTGGCCTGCCCGGCCCCGGCCGCGCGCCCTGTGGTGCTGGAGCCTGTCCGCTATGGCGGCCGCCGCGCCGGCCCCCCGGCCGACGCCCTGGCCCGCGAAGCCGGCGCCGGTCGCCGAGCCGGATCTGCCCCCGGCGGCCCTGGCCGCCCTGGACGAGGACGCCCCCCGGGCCATCTCGCCGGCCCCCCGGGCGGTCGCGCCCGCCGCGCCGCGGCCCAGCCTGCCGGCGCCGGACGATCTGGAGTCGGACGAGGACGCCCCGCCGCGGCCGGGCAGCACCCAGGTGGGCGGCGAGCAGCAGCGCTTCACCCTGCAGCTCAAGGCCGCCAAGGAGCGCGAGGAGGCCGCGACCTACGCCGCCGACGTGCGCCGCGCCGGCTACGAGCCTCACATCGTCATGGCCAACGTGCCGGGGCGGGGGCGCTTCTACCGCGTGCGGCTGGGCGAGTTCCCGTCCCGTGCCGCCGCCCGCTCCTTCCAGCGCCGCTTCCGCCAGGAGAGCGGCCTCGCCGACGCCGGCTTCGTCACCGAGCTCTGAGCCGGCCCCCGACCCCCTGAATCCGCCGGGGTCGTTCCCTCATCGCCCCCATCCGTGGTAGTCGAGTCGCGTGCTGGCCCGCAGGGCCATGGACCGAGAGGGGTGATCATGAAGCGAACCGGTAACGGCACGACGCAGAACCGCGCCCTCCTGGCGTGGGTCGAGAAGATGGCGGCGCTTTGCAGCCCCGAGGCCATCCACTGGTGCGACGGCAGCGAGGCCGAGGCGGCCGCCCTCAGCGACCAGATGGTCAAGGCCGGGACGTTCCTCCGCCTCAACCCGGAGAAGCGGCCCAACAGCTTCCTGTGCCGCTCCGATCCCCGCGACGTCGCGCGGGTGGAGGGCCGCACCTTCATCTGCAGCAACAACCCCGATGACGCGGGGCCCAACAACAACTGGTCGCCGCCCAAGGAGATGAAGGCGAAGCTCAACGAGCTCTTCTCGGGCTGCATGCGCGGCCGCACGATGTACGTGGTGCCCTTCAGCATGGGCCCCATCGGCTCGAAGATCGCCCATGTGGGCGTCGAGATCAGCGACTCGCCCTACGTCGTCGTGAACATGCGCATCATGACGCGCATGGGGCAGGCTGTCCTGGACGCGCTGGGCGAGGCGGGGGAGTTCATCCCCTGCATGCACTCGGTCGGCGCCCCCCTGGCCCCGGGCGAGGCCGACGTCGCCTGGCCCTGCGATCCCGAGAACCGCTACATCACCCACTTCCCCGAGACGCGCGAGATCTGGTCGTACGGCTCCGGCTACGGCGGCAACGCGCTCCTGGGCAAGAAGTGCTTCGCCCTGCGCATCGCCTCGGTCATGGCCCGCGACGAGGGCTGGCTGGCGGAGCACATGCTCATCGCCGGCATCGAGCGGCCCGACGGCGAGAAGACGTATGTGGGCGCGGCCTTCCCGAGCGCCTGCGGCAAGACGAACCTGGCCATGCTCGTGCCCCCCGAGGGCTACGAGGGCTGGCGCTTCTGGACGGTCGGCGACGACATCGCCTGGATCAAGCCCGACGAGTCCGGCGTGCTGCGGGCCATCAACCCCGAGGCGGGCTTCTTCGGCGTGGCCCCCGGCACCAACGAAGAGACCAACCCCAACGCCATGGCGAGCCTGCGGGGCAACTGCATCTTCACCAACGTGGCCCTCACCGATGACGGCGACGTCTGGTGGGAGGGCATGACGCCCGAGAAGCCGGCCCACCTCATCGACTGGCTGGGCCAGGACTGGACGCCGGCGAGCAGCACCCCGGCGGCCCACCCCAACGCCCGCTTCACCGCGCCCATCACCCAGTGCCCGAGCTACGACCCGGCCTGGGAGGATCCCGCCGGCGTGCCCATCAGCGCGTTCATCTTCGGCGGCCGGATGCGGCACACCACGCCCCTCGTCTTCCAGGCCTTCAACTGGAGCCACGGGGTGTACCTGGCCGCCACCATGGGCTCGGAGAAGACGGCCGCCGCCGAGGGCCAGGCCGCCATGCGCCGCGACCCGATGGCCATGCTGCCGTTCTGCGGCTACAACATGGGCGACTACTTCACCCACTGGCTCAACGTCGGCCGCCGGGTGCCCAACCCCCCGCGCATCTTCCGGGTCAACTGGTTCCGCCGCGACGAGGAGGGCCGCTTCCTCTGGCCGGGCTTCGGCCAGAACCTGCGGGTGCTGGAGTGGATCCTCAACCGCGTGCATGGCCGCGGCTCCGCCATCGAGAGCCCGCTCGGCTGGATGCCGCGCTACGCCGACATGCGCTGGGACGGCCTGGACTTCTCGGAGGGGCGCTTCGAGGAGCTCATGACGGTCGACAAGGACGAGGTGCGCAGCCTCGAGCTGCGCGATGACCTGCTCGACCAGTTCTTCGACCGGCTGCCCAAGGAGTTCGTCTACGAGCGGCAGCTGCTGCGGTCCCGGCTCTGGCGCTCGCCGGACCACTGGCGGCCCGCCCGCAAGTAGCGGGCGGCAGGGGGGAGGGCGTCAGCCCTTGGTCTCGACCCAGCGGTCGGGATCGGGCTCGCCGTCCCCGTCCTCGTCGCTGCCCTGCCGGGTGATGCGGCCGTTCTTGTAGTACTCCCAGAAGTCGACCCGCCCGTCCCCGTCGCTGTCCGTCTCCACGCGGATGAGCACGCCCTCGCTGTAGTACTTGAACAGATCGGGCTTCTCGTCGAACTCGACGTCGACCTCCTTGCGGACGATGCGCTCCTGCTCGTCGAAGAACACCGTCACGTCGGCGCGGCCGTCGAAGTCCATGTCCATGCGGTCGCGCTTCTTGCGGCCGTTCTCGAACGTGCGCCAGATGTCGATCTTGCCGTCGAAGTTGATGTCGAAGTCCTTGCGGACGACGACCTGCTGGCCGTCGATCTCTTCGACGTACTTCCACACATCGGGGATGCCGTCGCGGTTGAGGTCGTAGCGCTGGGCCCCCGGGCCTCCCTGCGGCCCCGGGCGGGCCACGTCGTCGGTCCTGGCGGTGCCGCCGCAGGCGGCCAGGAGGGAGACGAGGGCGAAGATCAGCGCGCGCATGGGCACCTCTGGGCTGGTTCGGCCCCATTCATCCGGCAGAAGGCAGGGCGAGTCAAGGGACGCCCTCGGGGGGCCGCCGGCCGACGCCGGTTGAAATGCGCGGCTTGCGCCGTATAATGCGCCGGAATTGCCCACGGGGCTGCTCCCTCCATGTCGAGAAACGTCCGTAATTTCGCAATCATCGCCCACATCGACCATGGGAAGAGCACCCTCGCGGATCGCATCCTCGGCCTGACGGGCAGCGTCAGCGAGCGCGAAGAGCGTGAGCAGTTCCTCGACTCCATGGACCTGGAGCGTGAGCGTGGCATCACCATCAAGGCGCAGGCGGTCCGCCTGCCGTGGGTGGGCAAGGATGGCCAGCGCTACGAGTTCAACCTCATCGACACGCCCGGCCACGTCGACTTCACCTACGAGGTGTCGCGCAGCCTGGCCGCGTGCGAGGGGGCCATCCTGGTCGTGGACGCCTCGCAGGGCGTCGAGGCCCAGACGCTCGCCAACGTCTACCTGGCCCTCGACAACAACCTCGAGATCATCCCGGTCCTCAACAAGATCGACCTGCCCGCCGCGGACGCCGCCCGGGTGAAGGCCCAGATCGAGGACATCATCGGCCTCGACACCTCCATCGCGGTGGAGGTCTCGGCCAAGACGGGCATGGGCGTGCCCGACGTCCTGCAGGCGGTCATCGACTACATCCCGCCGCCCGAGGACCATACGGATGAACCGCTGCGGGCCCTGGTGTTCGACTCCTGGTACGACAACTACCGGGGCGTCATCATGCTCGTGCGCGTCGTGGACGGGGTCCTCCGCAAGGGGTCGCGCATCCACCTCCTGGCCACCGACCAGCCCTACGATGTGCTCGAGGTGGGCGTCTTCGCCCCCGGCGCCAAGGCCGTCGAGCAGCTCCAGTCCGGGGACGTGGGCTTCGTCATCGCCAACATCAAGGACGTCCGCCACGCCCGCGTCGGCGACACCATGGTGGACTTCGCCCACCGCACCACCTCCAAGCCCCTCGCGGGCTTCAAGGAGGTCAGCCCGGTGGTCTTCAGCGGCCTCTTCCCCGTGGTCTCCTCCGACTACGGCGACCTGCGCGAGGCCCTGGAGAAGCTGAAGCTCAACGACGCCGCCTTCACCTTCGAGCCCGAGACGTCGGCGGCCCTGGGCTTCGGATTCCGCTGTGGTTTCCTGGGGTTGCTGCACCTCGAGATCGTGCAGGAGCGCCTCGAGCGCGAGTTCGACATGGACCTCATCACCACGGCCCCCACCGTGGTCTACCGGGTGTACACCACCGACGGCGAGGTCATGTCCATCGACAACCCGGCGCGGCTCCCCGATCCCCAGGAGATCCGCAAGATGGAGGAGCCCTACATCAAGGCCACCATCCATGTGCCGGGGGAGTTCGTCGGGCCGGTGCTGCAGCTCTGCGAGGAGCGCCGCGGCATCCAGACGAACATGGGCTACGCGGGCGCCAACCGGATGATGATCGACTACCAGCTCCCCCTGGGCGAGGTGGTGTTCGACTTCTTCGACCGGCTCAAGAGCGTGACGCGGGGCTACGGCAGCTTCGAGTACGAGGTGTCCGGCTACAAGGACGCCCAGCTCGTGAAGCTGGACGTCCGCCTCAACGGCGAGGCCGTCGACGCCCTCTCCATCATCGTGCACCGCGACAGCGCCTACGCCCGCGGCAAGGTGCTGTGCGAGAAGCTGCGCAAGGTCATCGAGCGGCAGCAGTACGACGTGGCCATCCAGGCGTCCATCGGCAGCAAGATCATCGCCCGCGAGACGGTGAAGGCGCTGCGCAAGGACGTGACGGCCAAGTGCTACGGCGGCGACATCTCCCGCAAGCGCAAGCTGCTGGAGAAGCAGAAGGCCGGCAAGAAGCGCATGAAGCAGGTGGGCAACGTCGAGGTGCCGCAGGAGGCCTTCCTCGCCGTGCTCAAGGTGGACTGACGTGGCCGAACAGAAACTCCGCCTGGGCAAGGCGCGCAAGCGGGCGAAGCTGGCTACGCGCCAGGCCCGCAAGCTGCTCAAGAAGCACGGGCACACCATCGATCCGGCCCATAGCGCCGAGATCACCAGCGCGCTCGAGGCCGTCGACGCGGCCGTGACCGCCCGGGACGTCGTGGCCATCTACGACGGCCTCAAGACGCTCGACGCCCGCGTCGGCGCCCACCTCGGCCACCTGCGCAAGAGCCCGACCCGCGAGTACATCGAGTCCATCGGGCTCGCCGTGGGCGTGGCCCTGCTGCTGCGGGCCTTCGTCATCGAGGCGTTCACCATCCCGTCGGGCTCGATGATCCCGACGCTGGCGGTGGGCGACTTCCTCTTCGTCAACAAGCTCTCGTACGGGGTGCGGCTGCCGTTCACCGACAAGCTGCTGGTGGAGTGGTCCTCCCCCGAGCGCGGCGACGTCATCGTCTTCGTCTACCCCTGCGACCCCAAGCTCGACTACATCAAGCGCGTCGTCGGCCTGCCCGGCGACGTGGTGGATGTGGACCTGCGGCGCGGCTTCGTGCGGGTCAACGACAAGCTCATCGAGGAGCAGGACCTGGGGCTGCTGGCCAACCCGGCCGACTACTCCGGCGACGAGCCCGGCCACGACGGCGCCCACGCCGCCGGCGGCTTCGGCACCTGCGATCCGCACCGCTACTTCGTCCAGCTCGGCGACCAGCCCTTCGCCACCCTGCACTGCGGGGCGGTGGAGCCGGGGGTGGTCCACGATCCCGACGCCACGCCGGCCGACTGGAGCAACATCCCCGACTACCGGCGCTGCGACTACGCCTACACGCCGCCCCCGCGCTTCCCCTGGAAGGTGCCGGAGGGCCACGTCTTCGTGATGGGCGACAACCGCGAAAACTCTGCGGATTCGCGGTTCTGGGGCTTCGTGCCCATGGGGGCCATCAAGGGCAAGGCCATGTTCACCTGGCTGTCCTGGGACTCCGCCGCCTCCTTCAGCCGGCCCTGGGAGAAGATCCGCTGGGGGCGCCTCTTCCGGGGGGTCCACCGCGACGTGGAGCGCTGATGGCCGACCGCACGCTGCTGGACGAACGGGCGGTGGATCGGGCGCTTCGGCGGCTGGCGTTGCAGATCCTGGAGGGCACCCCCGATCCGGGCCGCCTCGCCCTCGTCGGGGTGCGCACCCGCGGCGTGCCCCTGGCCCGCCGCCTCGCCCAGACCATCGCCGCCCAGGAGGGCGTCACGGTGCCGGTGGGCGAGCTCGACATCGCGCTCTATCGCGATGACGTGCTGACCGCCCACCCCGAGGTCCGCCCGACGGTGTTGCCCTTCGAGGTGGAGGGCCGCCACATCGTCCTCGTCGACGACGTGCTCTTCACCGGCCGCACCACCCGCGCCGCCCTCGACGCCCTCATGGCGTGGGGTCGCCCCCAGGTGGTCCGCCTCGCCGTCCTCGTAGACCGCGGCCACCGCGAGCTGCCGCTGCACGCCGACTTCGTGGGCCTGACGGTCGAGACGTCGCTGGCCGAGAGCGTGGCCGTGCGGCTGGCCGAGACGGACGGCGCCGACCTCGTGGTGCTGCGGGGGGCGGCCTGATGGCCCGCCGCCACCTCCTCGACCTGCAGAGCCTCACGGGCGCCGAGATCGAGCGGCTGCTCGACCTGGCCGAGTCCTTCGAGGACATCTCGCTGCGGGCGGTCAAGAAGGTGCCCGCCCTGCGCGGTCGCACCATTTGTCTTTTGTTTCTAGAGGCTTCCACGCGCACCCGGGCGTCGTTCGAGCTGGCCGCCAAGCGCCTCTCGGCCGACACGCTCAGCGTCTCGGGCTCGGCCTCCAGCGTCGAGAAGGGCGAGACGCTGCTCGACACCGCCCGCAACCTGGCCGCCTACCGGCCCGACGTCATCGTGCTGCGGCACAAGGCGTCCGGCGCGCCGCACCTGCTGGCCGCCCACGTCGACGCCTCCATCGTCAACGCCGGCGACGGGGCCCATGAGCACCCCACCCAGGGCCTGCTCGACCTGCTCACCATCCGCCGCCACTGCCGCCGCATCGCGGGGCTGAAGGTGGCCATCATCGGCGACATCGCCCACAGCCGCGTCGCCCGCTCCGACATCGCCGGCCTCTCCCGGCTGGGCGCCGAGGTGGTGGTCTGCGGCCCGCCCACCATGCTGCCCACCGGCATCGAGACGCTGGGCTGCACGGCCACCTCCAGCCGCGAGGAGGCCGTGGCCGACGCCGACGTCGTCATGATGCTGCGCATCCAGAAGGAGCGCGCCGCCGAGGAGCTCTTCCCCAGCGACCGCGAGTACGCGGCGGCCTATGGCCTCGATCCGCAGGTGCTCCGGGCCGCGAAGCCCGACTGCCTGGTCATGCACCCGGGGCCGGTGAACCGGGGCGTCGAGCTGCACCCCGACGTCGCCGACGGCCCCCGCTCCGTCATCCTGGAGCAGGTGAGCACCGGGCTGGCCGTGCGCATGGCGGCGCTGTACCACTGCGCGGGCGGGGAGCTGCCGGCATGACCGACGCCCTCATCCTGCGCGGCGGACGGCTCGTCTGCCCGACCACCGGCCGCGACGCGCCGGGCACCCTGGTCCTGCGCGCCGGCCACATCGAGGCCGTGCTGCCGGCCGACGCCCCCGCGCCCGAGGGGCGGTCCCTCGACGCGACCGGCGCCGTCGTCGCCCCCGGCTTCATCGACCTGCACTGCGATCTGGCCTGGCCCGGCCACCTGCACCGCGAGGGCCTCGACTCGGGCACCGCCGCCGCCGTCCGCGGGGGCTTCACCACGGTCTGCCCGTCGCCGGCCACCGACCCGGCCCTCGACACCCCCGAGGCCGTCGCCGGGCTCGTCGCCCAGGCGGCCGCGCGCCGTCGCTGCCGCGTGCGCCCGGTGGCCGCGCTGACGGCCGGCCTCGCCGGCAAGCGCCTCACCGAGATGTTCGGCCTCGCCGCCGCGGGGGCCGTCGCCGTGGGGGATGGCGGGCGCCCCGTCGCCGACGCCGGCCTCCTGCGCCGCGCCCTCGAGTACGCCCGCGCCGCCGGCCTGCCGGTCTGGATGTTCCCGGAGGACGCCGATCTTCGCGGCCGCGGGGTGATGCACGAGGGCCCCGTCGCCACCCGCCTGGGCCTCGCGGGCGTACCCGCCGCCGCCGAGCACCTGGCCGTCGCCCGCGCCCTCGTCCTGGCCGAGCTGACGGGCGCCCGGGTGCACGTGGGCCCCATCTCCACGGCCGGCGCCGTCGCGCGGCTGGCCGAGGCCCGCGCCCGCGGCGTCGACGTCACGGCAGCCGCCACCGTCGCCCACCTGCACCTGACGGACGCCGCGGTGGCCGAGCGCTACGCCACCGACCTGCGCGTCTGCCCGCCGCTGCGCCCCCAGGCCGACGTCGACGCCCTCCGCGCCGGCGTCGCCGCGGGCGTCGTGCAGGCCGTCGCCAGCGGGCATGTGCCCCGCTCGCCCGCCGAGAAGGCCGAGGCCTTCGCCGAGGCGGCGCCGGGTATGGTGGCCCTGGAGACGACGCTGGGCCTGCTGCTGGAGCTCGTCGCCCAGGGCGTGCTGGACCTGCCCACCGCCATCGCGCGGCTCACGGTGGGCCCCGCCCAGGCCCTCGGGCTCACGCCGGGGGCCCTCGCCCCGGGCGCGCCCGCCGACGTCGTCGTCTTCGATCCGGCCAGCCGCGTCCGGGTCGCGGGCCTGCAAACCCGCGGACGCAATACACCTTTTCTGGGTCGGGCCCTCCCGGGGCTCGTCCGCTACACCCTGGTCGAGGGGCGCGTCGTCTTCGACGCCGAGGAGGGGCCGTGCTGAACCACGAGCCAGCCGCGCTGCTGCTGGAAGACGGCACGCTGTTTCGGGGCCGCGCCTTCGGCGCTCGGGGCGCGACGGCCGGGGAGGTGGTGTTCAACACCGCCATCACCGGCTACCAGGAGGTCCTCACCGATCCGTCCTACCGCGGGCAGATCGTCACGATGACCTGGCCCCACATCGGCAACACCGGCGTCAACCGCGTGGACGTCGAGAGCGAGCGCGTGCAGGTCGCCGGCTTCATCGTGCGCGACGTGGTGACCGAGGCCTCCAACTGGCGCAGCGAGCAGTCCCTCGACGCCTGGCTGCGCGAGGCCGGCGTCGTCGGCCTCTGCGACATCGACACCCGGGCCCTCGTCCGGCGCCTGCGCGTCAGCGGCGCCATGCGCGGCAGCATCCTCACCGGCGAGGCCGCGGAGGCCGCGCTGCAGGCCCGCCTCGACGCCGAGCCCCCCATGGAGGGCCGCGACCTCGTCTCCGAGGTCACCTGCGGCGAGACGTTCGTCTGGCGCGACGGCATCCAGCCCCTCGACGGCGCCGACGCGCCCCGGCCGGGGGTGGAGACGCGGCGGTACCGCGTCGTGGCCTACGACTTCGGCGTGAAGCGCAACATCCTGCGCCTGCTCGTGGAGCATGGCTGCGAGGTGGTGGTGGTGCCCGCCGCCACCCCCGCCGCCGAGGTGCTCGGCTACGAGCCGGACGGCATCTTCCTGAGCAACGGCCCCGGCGATCCGGCCGCCGTCGGCTACGCCATCGAGAACGTCCGCGCCCTCCTCGGCAGCGGCGTGCCCCTCTTCGGCATCTGCCTGGGCCACCAGATCCTCTGCCTCGCCCTCGGCGGCACCACCTACAAGCTGCGCTTCGGCCACCGCGGGGCCAACCAGCCGGTGCAGGACCTGGGCACGGGCAAGATCGAGATCACCAGCCAGAACCACGGCTTCGCGGTGCGCCCCGAGGGCCTGCCCGACGGCGCGAACGTCAGCCACATCAACCTGAACGACGGCACCGTCGCGGGCCTGGACCACCGGGATCTGCCCGTGTTCTCGGTGCAGTACCACCCCGAGGCCAACCCGGGACCCCATGACGCCGGCTACCTCTTCCGCCGGTTCACCGATCTGATGGAGGCCCACCGATGCGCGCGGGACTGACCCTGGCCGTGGCCCTGCTCGCCGGCTGCGGCGACCACACGCCGGCCGCCGCGCCGACGAGCGCCGCCCCCGCGAGCGCGGCCCCCGTGACCGCCGCGCCCACCAGCGCCGCCGCCCCGATGACGGCGGCCCCGACGACGACGGCCCCGCCGGCGCCGGCCCCCCTGGCCGTCGTGCCCGGCCTGCGTGCCGACCTGCCGGCCACTGACCGCGTCTTCACCGCCGCCCTCGATCCTGCCGCCGACTTCGACCATGTGCTCGGCGCCCGCGGCGACGTGCTCTGGGCCGCCGCGCCCACCGCCGATGGCCAGTGGGACGTGCGCTGGGTCGTGCGCGGCCCCGGCGGCGTCGCCCAGCGCGTCGCCGTCGTCGACCTGGGCGCCGGCCCGCGCCTTTACGTGGCCTGGGGCGTCGGCCGCGGCTTCCTGCAGGCGCCGCTGGTGCTGCAGGCCCTCGACCCCGCCACCGGCGCGGCCACCGAGGTCTGGCGCAACGCCGGCCAGCGCAACGAGGCCGCCGATCTGGCCGCCGCCGACGTGGACGGCGATGGCCGGCTCGACGTGGCGTTCGCCTGGTTCACCAGCAAGTACATGGTCCGCACCCGCCACCTGACGGCGGCGGGGGGCGTGGTCGAGGGCCCCGAGATCCGCATGGCCACGAGCCACGCCTTCGGCGACCTGGATGGCGACGGCAAGCCCGACGCCGTCGTCGGCCGCGTCTACGGCGACGCCAAGGGCGAACCCGGCGATCTCACGGTACATTTCGGCGGTGGCCCCGCCGTGCGCGTGCCGGTCGAGCAGGGCATCAAGGCCCTGTTCGTCGGCCGCGTGGGCGACGACGCCCGCGACACCCTCTACGTCTCCGATGGCTGGGTGGCCGACTACGGCAAGTCCGCCCGCGCCCGCCTGAGCCGCGTGACGTTCCAGGGCCGGACCCCCCAGGTCGAGCTGGTGGCCACCTCGCCCGACGAGTTCACCTTCTTCGATCTGAGCGCCGCCCGCTTCCCGCCCGAGGGGAAGGTCGACCTCATCGCCCGGGGCGAGAAGCGCGTCAGCCGCGTGACGCCCGGCAAGCCGTGGACGCTCAAGCCCCTGGCCGGGCTCCAGCCGGTGCTGAACACCGCCATCGGCCGCCGGCCGGGCGGTGGCTGGCAGGTCTACGTGCCCGCCGAGCCCCAGACGCGGGCCGTGCCGGTCCCCTGACGTGCGCATCGCCCTCATCCACCCGCGCATCCCCGGCAACACGGCCTCCATCGGCCGCCTCTGCGCCGCCACGGAGACGCCGCTGACGCTGGTCAAGCCGCTGTTCAGCCTGGATGAGGGCCGCGTCCGCCGCGCCGGCCTCGACTACTGGCCCTGGATCGACCTCACCGTCGTGGACGACTGGCGCGAGGCCCTGGCCGGGCCGGGGAAGCCGTGGCTCTTCACCGCCGGCACCACGCGGCTCTACACCGACGTCGAGTTCGGCCCCGATGACGTCCTCGTCTTCGGCCGCGAGGACCTGGGCCTGGAGCCCGAGATCCTGGCGGCGTACCCCGACCAGCACGTCGCGATTCCGATGATCAGCCCCCACGTCCGCAGCCTCAACCTCGCCCAGTGCGCGGCGGTCGGGCTGTACGAGGCGTGGCGCCAGCAGGGGAGGGGGAGCATGCGCAGCGAGGAGGAAGAGGCCCTGGGCGACGCCTGGATGGAGAAGGTCGGCCCCGAGCTGGCCGGCGCCGAGGCGGCCTGGGCGGGGGGCAACGCCGGCAAGGGCCGCGTGGGCAGCCGCCGCGCGGCGGGCATGGCGCTCAAGGCGTGGCTGGCCCGCGAGCCGCGGCCCCACTACGGCAAGAACTTCATGCACCACCTCAACGCGCTCGCCGACGACGAGGCCGGCCCCACCGCCGTGCGCGAGGCCGCCTGGCGCCTCGCCGCCCGGCCGCGGCCCGAGGCGGGCTTCCAGGTCGCCACCCCCGAGCGCCTCACCCCCATGGACGACGCCCGCACCATCATCGCGTGGTGCGAGGCGGCGCTGCAGGGCTGACGTGCGCGTCGAGGTGCTGCTCTTCGCCATCGCGCGGGAGCGCGCGGGCACCGGCGCGGCGATGCTGGACCTGACGCCGGGCGCCACGCTGGGCGACGCCCTCGCCGCGCTCGAGGCGGCCCACCCCGGCCTCGTCCCCCTGCGCCCGTACCTGCGCTTCGCGGTGAACGAGGCCTTCGAGGCCGACCTGGCCCGGCCCCTGGCCACGGGCGACGTCCTCGCCCTCATCCCGCCCGTGGCCGGCGGCGCGCCGACGGTCGCGCTGCACGACGCGCCCCTCGACCCCCGCGCCGTGGAGGCCCTCGTCCTGGGCCCCGATCGCGGCGGCATCGTGACGTTCCTCGGCGCCGTGCGCGACCACACGGGCGAGCACGGCGTGGTGCGCCTGCGCTACGAGGCCTACGCCCCCATGGCGCTCAAGGTGATGGCCCAGATCCAGGCCGAGGTGGAGGCGGCGTTCCCGCCCGTCCGCGTGGCCTGCCACCACCGCCTGGGCGTGCTGCCGGTGGGCGAGCTGGCCGTCGTTGTCGCCGCCGCGGCGCCCCACCGCAAGACGGCGTTCGACGCCTGCCAGCGGTTCATCGACCGCCTCAAGGAGGACGTCCCCATCTTCAAGCACGAGGAGCGGCTGGACGGCTCCGTGTGGATCGGGATGGGCCCCTGAGCCGCGGAAGCGCTCGTTTTCTCTAGAGAATCAGTCCGCGCGCCCGAACGCCCGCACCCGCCCCTTGAGGGCGCGGCGCACCGGCTTGTCGAGCGGCCCCACGAAGCAGGCGACGTGCTCGTCGGGCCCGAAGGTGGCCTCGGCCACCCGCGCCAGCGCCTCCGTCGGCACCGCCAGCGTGGCCGCGAGCCGGTCCGCCGGATCGGCCGGCGCCTCGGTGAAGAGGTGCGGCGTGCCGTACATCGAGGCCAGCCCCTCGGCCTGGTCGGCGTTGCAGCGGGCCGCCCACGCCGTGCGGAAGCGGATGTGGGCCAGCTCGTCGTCCCGCGGCGGCTCCTCGGCCAGCCCGCGCAGGAGGGCCTGGGTCTCCTCCACGAACGCCGTCGCCTTGGCCGGGCTGACGGACGCCCCGATCTCGAAGGCCCCCGAGTCGCTGTAGCGCTCCCAGACCGCCCAGAGCGAGTAGGCCAGGCCCAGCTCGCTGCCCAGCCGCCGGTGCAGCCGCGCCGACAGGCCGTCGTCGAGGGCCCGCCGCAGCAGGCGCAGCGCCGCGGCGTCGGCGTGGTGGCGGCCCGGCGTGCGGTAGAGCAGCCGCACCTCCACCTGGCTGCGGCCATCCTCCACCAGCTCCACGACCGGCCCGGCCGGCGGCGCGCCGGCCCCCTCGGGCTGCCGCGGCTCGCCCGGGGGCAGGGCCGAGAAGGGGCCCGCCACGGCGTCCAGCAGGGCCTGCGGATCGTCGGGGCCCGCGATGGTCAGCACCATGTTCCGCGCCCCGAAGTAGCGCGCGTGGTGGCGGTGCAGGTCCTCGCGGCTGAAGCGCTTGAGGTTCTCCTGGGCGCCGATGACGTTCTGGCCCAGCGGGCTGTGGGGCCAGAGGGCGCGCCGCGCGATGGTGTCCGCGTCGACCAGCCGGCCGTCCTCGTCGAACTCGTCCAGGCTCTCCTCGACGATGATGGCGCGCTCCGACTCCAGCTCCGCGAACACCGGGCGGTGCAGCAGATCGGCCAGCAGCGCCGCGCTGTCGGGCAGGCGCTTCGGGTCGAGCCAGTGGCTGTAGCGGCTCGAGTCCCGGGCCGTCCAGGCGTCGAAGGCGGCGCCCATGCGCTCGGCGCGCCGGTTGACCTCCGCCGGCTCGGGCACCGAGGCCGATCCCTGGAAGATCATGTGCTCCAGGAAGTGCGAGAGGCCGTGGTCGCCGCGGGACTCGAACCGGGAGCCGACGCGGACGTCGACGTTGAGCAGGGCGGTGTCGCCGGGGCGCTGGAGCGCGACGACGAGCAGGCCGTTCTCGAGGCGGTGCTGCAAGCGGGGCGGGGTCTGCATGGTCGCGCACGGTGCCGGGCGGCGCTTTTTTTGACAAGGCCTTCGACGGGTGTAGGCTCGGTTCTGCCATGTAGGTGTGGCGCCCACGACCAGCATCCGGGAGTAGACTGTGAAGGCACTCGCGCTTTTCGGCGCCGCGGGACTCGTGACGGCTGTCGTCGCCGGCGGCCCCGTGGCCATCGTCATCGGAAATCTCGCTGTGGTTGCGGCCACTTCCGCGCTCTTCATCTCGACGGTGAACCTCTCCCGCGCCCGCTCCTGATCGCGGCCGCCCTTGCCGGCAGGCGGGGCATGCTCTAGGGTGCGCACCGCGCGGGCACCAGAGCGCGCGCGCTGCCGCCAGGAACCGGGTGCCGTTCTCCAGCGACATCTTCTCATCGCTCACGGGCTTGCTCCCGGCCGGCCTCCAGGACGTGGAGGCGGTGCGCATCCTGCTGCGCGGTGACTCGGTCATCGACTGGCAGCGCCTCGCCATCCGCGACGCCCAGCACGCCGACGCCTTCCTCAAGCTCCAGGGCTTCACCAGCAGCGATCCCCTCGACGCCGCCCGCCTGCTCTGGCTGCGCGACGAGGCCCTGGCCTACCTCGACACCCACCTCAAGCTCTGGGTGGGCCCCGAGGTGCGCGGCCTGCGGGACCTGCGCGAGCTGCTGGTCATGGCCAGCGGTGATGGCCAGCGCCAGCGCGACGCCTGCGTCCTGCTCAAGGTGATGCACGTCATCCACCACGCGGCCGGTCGGGAGCTGCTCTACCAGCTCCCCGTGCCCGTCAACGAGCTCTTCCGCCGCATCGAGCAGCGCGTCTTCGCCGCCGTGGACGACATGAAGCGCGCCGGGGTGGCCATCGCCGGCTTCGCCGCCAGCCGCAAGACGCCCGAGTCGGTCTTCACCAAGCTGCTGGCCCGGCGCGACAGCCTGGCGGCCGAGGTGCACGATCGCCTGCGGTTCCGCATCGTCACCCGCACCCTCGACGACCTCTTCCAGGCGCTCCTCTGCCTGACGCGCTGGGTCCTGCCGTTCAACTACGTGCTGCCCGGCGAGTCCCGCAACGACCTCATCGATCTCGAGGGCACCCTGGCCGCCGATCCGCGGCTGCGCGAGCTGCGCGCCCTGCTGCAGCCGGTGGCGGGGGAGGCGGACGCCGCCGCGCGGGTCAACTGGTTCAGCGCCGCGGGCTTCCGCATCATCAACTTCGTGGCCGACATCCCGGTGCCGGTGGCCGATCTCGTCGGTCAGCAGCCCGATCCCCGCCACGGCCGCGTGGTCTTCCTGCTGGCCGAGTTCCAGCTCCTCGACGCCGCCACCGAGGCCGCCAACGAGACGGGCGACAACCGGCACGCGCTCTACAAGCAGCGCCAGGTCGCCCAGGTCATCGATCGCCTGAACGGGGCCAGCCGCGGCTGACGCGCGTCACTGGGGCTGGAGGGTGGCCTCCACCTGGACGAAGCGGCGGTCCTTGAACTCCACCGTCTCCTCGTGGGGCTTGTGGCCGGGGGCCTCGACGCGCACCGGCCAGGGCTTGCTGGGATCGAGCCCGTCGATGCGCACGGGCGTGCGGCCGCGGCGCTCCTCGCCCAGGAAGACGGTGCCCGGCGGATCCGTCTCGACGAAGAGGGTGCCGGGGCTGAGGGCCAGCTCGTAGCGCAGCGTCTGGCGGCCGCGCTCGGGGGTGAGGCTGGCCTTCACGGGGCGGTAGCCGGCCCGCTCGATGACCAGCGCCACCTCGACGCCGGCGGGCGCGCGGGCCTCGCCGTCGTGGACCTCCTTGCCGCCCAGGGTGATGTGGGCGTCGGGGGGGGTGACGAGGAAGCGCAGCGTGGCCTCGTTGGACAGGGACAGGGCCAGGCGGACGTCCACCGTCGTCACCTCGCCCGCCGTCAGCATGATGTCCTGGCGCCACGGATCGAAGCCGTCGCGGGTGACCTCGAGCACCTGGCGCCCCGGCTTCAGCCCCTCACGCCGCGCGGGGCTGGCCTGGCCGATCACCTCGTCGCCGAGGCGAATCGTGAGGGAATCCGAGGGGTTGACGCGGACGAGCAGGCTGGCCGGGGGCTCACGCCACAGGAACCACCAGCCCGCCGCCGCGGTGGCGAGCAAGCCGACGACGAGGGCGGCCCAGAGGGCACCGCGGCCGCGCTGGACGCCGACCTGGGGCCGCAGGGCCGTGGGCCGGTCGCCGATGGGCACCTGATCGGTCGGGCGCTCCGAGAACGGGCGCTCGGAGAGGGGGCCCTCGGAGAGGGGGCGCTCCGAGAGGGGGCGCTCCGGGGCAGGCGCCGCGCGCCGCGGCGCGTCGAGGGCGGCCAGCGGATCGGGCACCGGCTCCACCTCGTCCGGGGGCGACGTCGCCCGGGCCCACTCGTCCGCCATGCCGTCATCGGGCTGCCAGAGGGCCGTCGGCTCCTCCTCCTCTTCGTCCTGGCTGCCCTGCACCACCTCGCCGTCCGGGCCGAGGGTGATGCGGGCGTGCTGCTGGGACTTGAGGCGCTCCGACTCCAGGTCCTGGCTGAACTGGCCGCGCATCCAGGCGGCCAGATCCTTGTTGGTGGGGCTGAAGCCCTGGGTGTGCAGGAAGCGCGCGAGGTCGTCGGCCAGCTCGGCCGCCGTCTGGTAGCGCGCCTCCGGATCCCGGGCCAGGGCGCGGAGGATGATGCGGTCGAGCTCCGGGGGCACGGCCGGGTTGCGGGTGCTCGGGGCGTCCACCTCGGCGCGCCGCACCAGCTCCAGCGTCACGAACTCGTTGTCCCCCGCGAACAGGCGCTCGGTGGCCAGGAGCTCCCAGAGCACGACGCCCAGCGAGAAGACGTCGGCCCGGGCGTCCACCGTGCGCGCCTCGATGAGCTCGGGCGACATGTAGCCGAACTTGCCCTTGAGCACCCCCGCCCGCGTCGCCTCGTAGCCCTGCTTGCGCACCTTCGCGATGCCGAAGTCGATGAGCTTCACGGCGCCGTCGTAGGAGACCAGCACGTTCTGGGGCGAGACGTCGCGGTGCACGATGCCCAGAGGGCGGCCGTCGCTGCCCCGCTTGCGGTGGGCGTAGTCGAGGCCCTCGGCGACGCGGTGGCCGATGAGCGCCACGAGGTGCACCGGCATCCGCTGCCGGGAGCGCCTCATGTGGTGGTACAGCGCCAGCAGGTCCTTGCCGGCGATGTACTCCATGGCGATGAAGTGGTCGTTCTTCTCGCGGCCCAGCTCGATGACCTGGGCGATGTGGGCGTGGTTGAGCTGGACGGCCATCTTGGCCTCGTCGATGAACATCTCGACGAAGCGGTTGTCCTCGGCCAGGTGCGGCAGGATGCGCTTGATGGCGACGTAGCGCGCGAAGCCCTCGATGCCGAAGGTCCGGCCCTTGAAGACCTCGGCCATCCCCCCCACGCTGATGCGCTCCAGCAGGATGTACTTGCCGAATGGGAGGGGCCGGTTCACCGGTGAACGTCGCTCTCCGACCGAGGCTTCCGCGCGCAGAGGCCGCGGGTCGGGTGCGAGGATAGCGCCGTCTGCGCTTTGTCGCCACGTTGGCGAACCGCACCGCGTTCGACGGCCGCCCGCGCGGCGGGTCGTACGGCCAGGCTCAGAGAAAGTGAAGGAGATTCAGGGGGTTGTGGGCGCGGCCGGCGCCGCCGTCCCGGGGGCCGCGGGGTAGCCGAGCTGGACGGCGCGCTGCCGGGCCCGCCCGGACTCGGCCGAGAGCCCCTGGCGCGCCAGCACCTCGGCCGCGATCCACCAGAGCTCGGCGTCGTCGGGGAGCTGGGCGGCGACGCGATCGATGGCCCGCCCGGCGTCCTCCACCCGGCCCGCCGCCAGGGCCACCGAGGCCAGCGCCACGTAGGCGTCGGGCACCGGCTGGCGGGCGAGCACCTCGGGCAGCAGCTTCGCGGCCTCCTCCAGCCGACCGAGCCCGACGAGCGCCCGGGCCCGGCCCGCGTCGGCGACCGCCTGCAGCTCCGGCGTCGGCGCGCGGCTGCGGAAGCCCTCGAACGCCGCCAGCGCCTCGGCGAAGTGGCGGCCCTGCAGGCGGGCCTGGGCCAGGCTCATCCAGCCGCGGAGCTGGTCGGGGCGGCGGCGGGTGGCGGTGGCGAAGGCCTCGGCGGCCTCGTCGAACCGGCGCTCGGCCTGGGCCACGGCGCCTCGGGTGATCCAGGCCTCGGCGTCGTGGGGGCGCGCCTTCGTCGCCGCGTCGGCGGCCGCCAGCGCCTCGTCGGCCTTGCCCACCGTCGCCAGGAGCGTGGCCCGGGTCGTCTGGAACGCGAAGTCGGCCTGGGTCGCGGGCGGGGCGTCGGCCAGGTAGCCCATCGCCGCGGGGACGTCGCCCGTGCGCAGGGCCAGGGACGCCAGCGCCGACAGCAGCTTCGGGCCCCGCTCACCCAGGGCGTGGGCCCGCTTCAGCGAGGCCAGGGCCGCCGCGTGATCGCCGCTCATGAGCTCCGCGGATCCCCGGTCGAACCAGTACACCGCGGGCACGTTCGGCGCCTCGCCGGCCCGCAGGTGCTCGAGGCCGCGGCGCACGTCGTCCGGGCTGTTGGAGACGCGGGCGGCCTCGACGTAGGCCCGCCCATACAGGCGATGGGTGGCGGCGGGGCTGCCGGGGCCGGGGGGGGCGGCGTCCCCCACGCGCAGCAGCGGGCCGCCGGGATCGCCCTCGTCGGGGGCCAGCGCCACCGGCACCCGCTGGATGCGGTGGTCGGTGATGGACGTGTGGGGGATGTCGCGGGTGCCGACGCGGCTCAAGTGGCAGCGCACGCAGTCGTCCTCGACGGGGCCGGCGCAGGCGTGGCCCTGCTCGCCCTGGTGGCAGTCGCGGCAGGCCGCCGAGCGATCCCGCCGGGCCCCGTGGGGGTGGTGGCAGGCCGTGCAGGTGAGGGGCTCGCCCCCGGCCTGGCGGCACGGGCTCTGGGCCATGCGGGCCGCGTGGCTGACGATGCCCACCCCCGTGCGGGCCGCCTGGCGGTCGAAGATCGCAATGGAATCGCGCAGATCGGCCCCGGGCACGAAGTCCGTCCAGTCGTGGCCCTCGGTCGTCAGCCGGACGAGCCCCTGCAGGTGGCAGTAGCCGCAGACCGACGCCTCGCGCGCCGGCGGCAGGGCGGTGGGCATGGTGATGGGGACGGCGCGGCCGGCCTGGCGACCCTCGACGTGGGCCCGCGGATCCCCGTGGCAGCGGGCGCAGGGGATGGCCAGGGACGGCGTGTCGGTGCGCACGGGATCGGCCAGGAAGCGGGAGCCATGGCACCAGGTGCACTCGGTGGTGATGGCCCGGAAGAAGCCGGGGTGGCCGGGGTGCTCGTAGCCGGGCGAGACGTCGTAGCGCTTCGCCTGGCTGTACCAGGTGAGCGGCAGGGCGAAGAAGGCGTCGCCCTCGCGCCAGAACCACGACTGCGTGTGGGCCCCGCTGCCGACGACCACGCTGGCCGGGCGCTCGAACGCCACGCCGTCGGCGGTGAGGCCGATGGTCAGGCGGCCATCGACGGCGCGGGCCGTGAAGCGCTCCTGGGTGAGCGGGTGCACGACCTCGGCGGGCAGGCCCGGTGGCAGGGGCGCGCCGGGGGGCAGCGTCGCCATGCTCTGGCCCATGGGGGAGGCGGCCCACGCGGCGACGGCGTCGGGGTGGCAGTCGGCGCAGCTCTCTTCGGCGGCGAGCCAGGCGCGCCAGTCGGGCGGAGGCGCTGGCGCAGCGGGCGCGGCAGAGGCGGGCGCAGCGGGCGCGGCAGAGGCGGGCGCGGCGGACGCGGTCGAGGCGGGCGCCGCCGGGGGCGACGCCTCCCGGCCCCGGCAGCCCGCGAGGGCCACCAGGGCGAGCAGCACCAGGGGCCGGATCAGGCCTTCCAGGGGGTGCTCCCGCCGATGTTCACGCCGATGAACGGCAGGTTGCGCAGCTTGCTCTCGTAGTCGAGGCCGTAGCCGATGACGAAGCGGTCGGGGATCTCGAAGCCCAGGTAGTCGATGGGGTTCTCGACCCGCGTGCGCGCCGGCTTGTGCAGGAGCGCCGCCACCTTCACCGAGGCGGGGTGCCGCGTGGCCAGGTTCTCGAGCAGGTACTTGAGCGTCAGGCCGGTGTCGACGATGTCCTCGACCACCAGCACATGCTTGCCGGCGACGGGGCGGGAGAGGTCCTGCGTCATGCGGACGACGCCGCTCGACTCCTGGGCCTCGCCGTAGCTCGACACCCCGAGGAAGTCGACCTCGAGGGGCAGGTCGATGGCCCGCGCCAGGTCGGCGAGGAACATGAAGCACCCCCGCAGCACCCCGACGATGACGAGGCCACCGCTCAAGCCCTCGTAATCCTTGGTGATCTGGCGGCCCAGCGCCGCGATGCGGGCGGCGATCTCCTCGGCCGACAGCATCACCTCGATCTGCTTGGAGTCGTAGAACTGCATCGTTACACCCAGCTGTTGTTCATGAGCTCGCCAAAGCCGCCGCCCCCCGGGACGATGTACTGCCGGGCGTCCAGGCCCGACTCCCGATCCCAGTGGGTGCCCGGCACCGTGTCGAGCACGTCGGGCGGCGACATGCCGCGGTCGAGCCGCAGCGCGTAGATGATGACCCCGGGGCAGCGCGCCTGGAGGGTGCGGATGAACTCGGGGGTGACGATGAGGTTCAGCGTGATCAGGCGGCGCGCCTTGCCGAGCTCGACGTAGTTGGCGATGGCCGTCGACAGGCTGCCCCCCGTGGCCCCCATGGGATCGGGGAAGAGGACGAAGCAGTCGTCCACGGGCCCGCCGATCTTGCTGCCCGAGATGGCCGCCCCCGTGACCTGCGCCTGGGCGTCGGTGGTGCGGGCCACGATCAGGTGGTCCTGCCGCACCACGGCCGGGTTCAGGATGCTGTTGAGCGTGTCGTAGCAGACCTGGCTCGGCAGGATGCCCGCCCGGGCGATGTCCACCACCACCGTGGGGGCGTCGCGGTCGACGATGAGGCCGCGGAACACCCCCTCGGGCGTCGTGGCCTTCATGCGCGTGTCGATCTCGACGGCGACCTGGGGGTACTCGACGTTGATCACCGCCCGGATGAGGCTGGTGTAGAGCTGGCGGATGAGCGCGTTGAAGAGCGGCTGGGTGGTGGCCGGGGCGCAGAGCCGGGCGAGCTGGGTGGTCAGGAAGGGATCGTCCAGGATGTGGACGCCCTCGCCGTACCGGTGCTCGATCTCCTGGATGCGGTAGGGCGGCGTGCTCATGGGCGCTCCGGGGCCGCCGGCGCCAGGGCGGGCGGCGACGTCATGGGCAGGACCGGCTGGTCGCCGGCCTCGCGGGGGTGGAAGCAGCGGCGGCAGCGGGCCTCGTAGGCGTCGTCGGCCCCGATGACCACCCGCGACTCGCTGGCCGTGAGGCGCTGGGAGCGGTTGGCGGGGTTCCCGCAGACCATGCAGACCGCCAGCTTCTTGGTGACGTACTCGGCGACGGCCATCAGGTGCGGCATGGGATCGAAGGGGCGGCCCAGGTAGTCCTGGTCGAGCCCGGCGCAGATGACCCGCAGGCCGCGGTTGGCCAGGCTCTCCACGACGGGCAGCAGCTCCTCGCCGAAGAACTGGCACTCGTCGATGCCCACCACGGACAGGTCGTCGTCGAGCAGGCGCAGGATGTCGGCGGCGTGGTCCACCGCGACGCAGGGCAGCTCCAGGCTGGAGTGGCTGACCACCGCGCCCACGGCGTAGCGATCGTCGGTCCGCGGCTTGAAGATGCGGACCTGCTTGCGGGCGTAGATCTCGCGCCGGATGCGGCTGATCAGCTCCTCGGTCTTGCCCGAGAACATGCTGCCGCAGATGACCTCGATCCAGCCGGTCTCCTCGGGGAAGCGCTGCATGGTGGGGCGGAGGATAGGCAATCGAGGTCCCGGGGGGAAGGGGGCTCTTGCCCCTCTTCCGGGCCGTCGGTAGCGTGCCGGCATCCACCCGATCGAGCCCGTCCCCGGAGGTCCCATGCGCGCCGCCTTCGCCCTGCTCACGCTCCTCGCGCTCGGCCTCGCCGGGTGCGGCGCGGGCCCCACGCTGGCCCCCGCCCAGGCCGAGGCGCGCTGCGCCGAGGTGCTGGCCCCCGCGGATCTGCCGGCCACCGTGGCCGAGGCCGAAGCCGCCCGCGCCGCTGGCGGCGCCTGGTCGCCCGCCGCCATCCGCTGGATCTACGTCTGCCGCGCCTACGGCATCGCCGCCGCCAACCGGGGCTGGCGCGCCGAGGGCCAGGCGGCCGAGCAGCGGGCTCGCCAGGCGAGCGACATCCGCCGCGTCGCCAAGTCGACCGCCCGCGCCATGATGGCCGATCAGGCCCTGGCCGCCTCCCTCGGGCAGCGGGACCAGGAGAAGTACGGCGATCCCGAGGGCCCCACCTTCGACTGGCTGGTGGAGAAGGCGCGCGCGAGCGGCCTGACGGGGGACGCCGTCTACGAGGACATCGTGCGCAGCGCGGCCCACACCAACGACGAGGTGAACGCCAGCCTGGGCATCCCGCGCCTGGAGGCGGCCTGGTAGCTCAGGGTCCGCCCGGATCGCCCACCGGATCGTAGACCTCCAGCTCCTCGCTCATCCACTGCCGCAGGCGGCGCTGCAGGCGGTCGAGGACCTCGGGCTCCTCCTGGGCGAGGTTCTTCTGCTCGGTGGGATCCTTCGACAGATTGTAGAGCCAGTAGGTGTTGAAGGTGATGCCGTACTGGAGCTTGTAGGGCCAGTCCACGATGACGCGGCGGTCGGAGTGGCTCTCGTCGGTGACCATCTCGGAGAAGACCGGCGGGTGCGGGGCCTCCGGATCGTCGATGAAGCGCAGCAACGACACGCCGCGCAGCTCCGGGTCGGGGTCGGCCCCCTGCAGGTCCATCAGCGTCGGCGCGATGTCCAGGTTGGAGACGGGCACCGCCACCTCGCGCTCCGGGATGCCAGGGCCGGCCACCAGCAGCGGCACGTGGATCTGGTCGTTGTTCAGCGTCTGGCCGTGGTACGTGTAGCCATGCTCCCCGAACGCCTCGGCGTGGTCGGCGTGGATCACCCAGTAGGTGTTCTCGCCAAACGGCGAGGCCTTCACCCAGTCGACGAGCTTCCCGATCTGCTGATCGGTGTACCAGACCTCCTCGGCGTACCGCTCGAGGTCGGTGGTGCCGAAGTCCACCCCGTCGTGATCCTTGTAGAAGTGGTGCGGATCGAAGAAGTGCAGCCACAGGAAGAAGGGCTCGCCCGGCTTCTGGCGCTTGAGGTGGTGCAGGGCCCGGTTCGTCACGATGCGGCCCGTCACGCCGTAGGCCGTCCGGGTGCCGTACTCCTCGATGACGGCCAGATCGTACGTCTCGAAGCCCTGGTTGAGGCCGTAGTTGGGGCGGAAGAAGTTGTGGGCGGGGACGCCGATGGTCCGGTAGCCCGCCGCCTTGAAGCGCTCGGCGATGGTGACGGCCTCGGGCAGCGTGGTGGCCCAGTGGTGGGGCGTGCGCACCACCTCCGAGAAGTAGCGGCCCACGAAGATGGACGGCATGGACTGCTTGGTCTGGGCCCCCTGGGAGAAGGCCCAGAGGAACCGCAGGCCCGAGCGCGCGAGGGCGTCGAGGTGGGGCGTGATGGGGTGGGCCGTGTAGCCGGCGTAGCCCATGTGGTCGGCCCGCAGGGTGTCGATGGTGATGAGGATGACGTTCGGGCGCTCGACGAGGCCGGCCCCCGCGCCATCGGCGGCCCGCCGGGGGCGGCGCGGGGCGGGCTCGGCCTCGACGACCCGGGGCCGGCGGCCCGGGCTGTCGCCGCCGAAGCAGTCGTCGTCGACGCCGTTGCGGGGGATCTCCCGCGCGCCGGGGTAGACCCGCGGATCGTCGTCGTCGCAGTCGCCGCCGCCCAGCACGCTGGCGAAGCCATCGCCGTCCTGGTCGAAGAACGGCTGCGCCGCCCGCAGCAGCGGCGGGAACGCGAGGCCCTGCTCCAGGACGACCTGCATGAGCTGCGGATCGCGGTCCAGGTGGACGACCAGATCGCCGGTGCCCACCACGCCGGCCAGCGCGAGGGCCGCTGCCGCCCGGACGCTGCGGCCTGACAGGCCCACCCGCCACGCCAGCGCGGCGAGGATCGCTGCCAGAAAGATGAATGATCCTGCGAACATCGGGGGCCAGCGGCCGAGCGTCTGCTCCAGCCCCTCGCTGTCGCGCAGGGCGATGACCACCGCGCCGGCCCCGCCGACGACCATGGCGAGCAGCAGCGCCAGGCTGGCGCGCCCACCCGTCCGCCGGTCCAGGGCGAGCAGCCGATCGCGCAGCACGGCCCAGGCGTAGAGCGCGACGATGGCCGCCACCGGCGTCACGAGGGCCAGACCCCCGGCCCGGCCCTCCTCGCTGCCGAGGGCGATCCAGACGACGGCCAGCTCGATGACCAGGAAGACGCCGCTGGCCAGGAGGGCGGCCGCGGCGTCGGCGTAGCGGCTGGAGATCCCGTCGGGATCCGTCACGCGCCGCGCCCGCGCCCAGACCCCGGCCAGGAGCGCGACGACACCGCCCAGCAGGCCGCCCGCGACGACGTAGGGCGACAGGGCGTAGAGCGCCCCGAGGGCCCGGGCGGTGACGGGCAGCCCGTCGGCCTGCACGGCCAGGGCGACGGCCTTCACCAGCCCCAGCGCCAGACCGGCGCCGAAGAGCCCGAAGAACAGGGCGCGGGGGAGGGAGCGTGTCATGCCGCGCGATCAAACGGCCTGCGCCGCTGCGCGTCAACGCCTTCGACGGCCCGCCGGGCATTCCCGGTGACAGGGGCGGCGTTCTGGGGCGGGAAGCTGCTATGCTCCCGCGCCCGCTGGACCCGGAGCGCCATGAACCGCACCACGCGCCTCCTGCTCGACGTGGCCCTCGGGGTCGCCGTCGCCTACCTGCTGCTCTTCCTCGGCCTGGCCCTCATCCGCCTGGGCTACCCCTTCGATCTGGAGTGGATGGAAGGCGGGATGATCACCCACGCGGCGCGGCTGCAGGCGGGGCTGCCCATCTACGCGGCCCCCAGCGCCGACTTCGTGCCGTTCTTCTACACCCCCGGCTACCCGGCCGTGCTCGCCGCGCTGGCGCCCGTCACCGGCGGCCTCGGCTTCGGCCTCGCCCGGGGCGTCTCCCTCGTCGCCACCCTCGTGGCCATGGGCTTCCTCTTCCGCATCGGCCAGCGCGAGGCGAGCTGGCGCCATGGCCTCCTGGCCGCCGGCCTCTACGCCGCCCTCTTCCGCGTCAACGGCGCCTTCTACGACCTCGCCCGGCCCGACGCCCTCTTCACCGCGCTGTTGATGGCCGCCGTCTACACCGTCCGCTTCGGGCGGGGCTGGAAGTCGGTGGGGCTGGCGGCCGCGCTCTTCGCGGCCGGCTTCTTCACCAAGCAGACCGTCAGCGTCTTCGTCCCCGTCTGCGCGCTCTACCTGCTCAGCCGCGACTGGCGGCACGCCGTGGGCTTCGTGCTCCTCACGGCGGGCCTGGCGGCGACGGGCGTGGCCCTGATCGACCGCGCCCATGACGGCTGGTTCTGGACGTACATCTTCCAGGGCCACCAGGGGCACCTCTTCTACTGGAAGAACATCCTGCTGGAGTACTGGCGCGATCTGCTGGTGGTGGCGCCGCTGCTGCTCCTGCTGCCGCTCCTCTGGTTCCGCTACAAGATCGCCATCCCCGTCCTGACCATGGTCCTCGGCGCGTGGTGGCTCTACGCCTGGCTCTTCCGGGCGCGGGGCTTCGAGTACGACGCCCCTCATATGTATTACGTCGACCTCTGGTACTACAGCCCGCCGCGGTGGCGCATCCTGGTGCCCTCGGCCCTCATCGCCGCCCTCCTGGTGGCCTTCCGGTGGCTGAACCGCCGACCCATCGTCCCGCGCACCCATGGCTTCTGGCTGCTGATGTTCGTGGCCGGCGCGGGGGCCTCGGGCCTGAACCACAGCACGCAGTGGGCCTACTCCAACTCCTTGATGTTGCTGTCTTTGTTCGCCAGCGTCCTCATCGCGCTGGCCGTGCGCGACCTGCTCTCGCCGGTCGAGGGCCCGCCGCGCGCGGGCTGGCTCATCCCCGCGGCGCTCCTCGTCCAGCTCGGCGCCTGGGTCTACGATCCCATGGCCCAGATCCCCCGGGAGGCCGACCGGCAGGCCCTGACCCAGCTCGACGAGGCCCTCGCCGGCGTGAAGGGCCGGGTCTTCATGCCGGCTCACCCCCTCTATGCGTGGCAGCGCGACGGGCAGGTGCATGTGCACCAGATGGGCATCCAGGACGTGGCGTTCATGGGGGGCCTGAAGGACCTGGGCGTCCGGCTGCGCCGCCGGGAGTGGGGCGCCGTCGTCATCGACGAGCAGAACCGGGTGCCCGGCGTCGAGGCGGGCTACTACCTGGGCCGGCGGCTGCGCTACGCCACCCCGGACGCCCTGCGGGCCAAGACGGGCTTCCTGGTGCGGCCCGCCGAGATCTGGCTGGCCCAGGATCCGCGGCCGCGCAGCCTGGTGCCGGGCCTGTCGGCCAACTTCGAGGAGGCCGGCTACACGGGCTGGGCCCCCGACGGCGGCGCCTTCGGCACCCGGCCCGTCCCCCGGCCCACCGGCGTGGCCCAGGGCGAGCACGTCGCCCGCAGCGACAACGGCGGCCCCAAGGCGAAGGGCCGCCTCTCCTCGCTGCCCTTCACCCTGCCGTCGCCCCGCCTCTCCTTCCTCCTGGGCGGCTCGGGCCGCCAGCGGGTGGCCGTGCGCGTGGACGCCGGCGACGCCGTCATCGCGCGCCAGCGGGGCAACGGGCGCCGCGGCCAGCTCGACCGCGTCGCCCTCGATCTGAGCGGCCACGTCGGCGCCACCGTCGTCATCCGGTTCATCGACGACGACGAGGCCGGCGACCTGATCGTGGACGACCTGCGCTTCGAGCCCTGACCCCCCTGGCAGGTCCGGCGCACGCCGTGGCGCGTCCGGCAAACCCGGGCCGGCCATGGCGCGATGGACCACCGAGCTGGCGTGCCAGGTCAGCGCCTCCCGCCCGCGCCGCCCTATCCTCACCGGACGAGCTTCAAGGAGGTGGCGAGATGCGGTGGTTCATCGTGGTGGCGGTGGCGACGGCCTGGACCTGTGACGGCGGGAGCGGCGGCGGCGACGGCGGGGCCCTCACCCTGCTGGACGGTGGCGGGGCCGGCGGGGCCAGCGGCGCCGGCGGCGGCCTGGGTGGCATGGGCGGCGTGGGCGGCGGCGCGGGCGGCCAGGGCGGGGAGGTGGCGGCGCAGGCGGCGGCGCTGGAGGCGCAGGCGGCGGAGCCAGGGGCGCAGGCGGCGGGGCCAGGGGGCGCGGGCGGCGGGGCCGGGGCGCGGGTGGCGGGGCGGGCGGCGCGGGCGGCGAGCCCGCGGTCGAGTGCCCCTGGGGCTTCGAGGGCGAGCCCGCCCGCTGGAGCCTGCCCTTCGCCCTGGACGCCCACAGCGCCCTCGCCAGCCAGTCCCACGCCGTCATCGACCTGGACGGCGACGGCCTCCTCGACCTGGTGGTCCCCAACAACGAGGTCGGCTTCGACTTCGACGTCGATCCGCTCCTCGGCGCCTCGTTCTGGCGCCGCTGGGCGGGCACCCCGACGGGCTGGTCCGGGGGCGGGGAGCGCTGGCGAATCCCTTTTGATCTCCGGCCCCTGGACTCGCCCATCGGGGACGAGCACTACGTCCTCCTCGACCTGACCGGCGACGGGCTGCCCGACTTCGTCCTGGTGAAGGCCGGCCCGGGCACCCCCGACGATCCGCGCCTCGGCCAGGCCTTCTGGCTGCTCTACGAGAACACCGGGACCGGCTTCGCCGAGGAGCCGGTGCGCTGGTCGCTGCCGTACTCGCTGCGCGCCCGCGGCGACTACCAGGCCGTCGGCACCCGGGCCCACGCGCTGCTCGATCTGGATGGGGACGGCCTCCTCGACTTCGTGGTCAACCGGCCCGACGAGCTGCCCGAGGCCGACCCCCTCATCGGCCGGGCCTACTGGCGCTACTACCGCAACACGGGCGATGGCTTCGCCAGCGAGCCCGCGCGCTGGTCGCTGCCGTTCGCCCTCGACGACCGCAGCGACCTGGGCACCGCCGACCACGCCGTCGCCGACCTGGATGGCGACGGCGTCGTCGACTTCGTCGTGCTGGGGGAGGGGGAGGCCCCCGAGGCCGACCCCCTCGTGGGCCGGGCCTACTGGCGCGTGCACCGGGGCGGGGGATCGGGGTTCGCCGAGGCCGGCGATCGCTGGGCCATCCCCTATGACCTGCGCCGCCACATGGCCAGCAGCTTCGCCACCGCGCGGCACGGCTTGCTCGATCTGGACGCCGATGGCAGGCTCGACTTCGTGGCCTGGCAGAGCGGCGAGGCCCCGGAGGCGGACCCGTTGCTGGGCAGCGCCTACTGGTCGGTCTACCGCAACACCGGCGATGGCTTCGCCGCGGCGAGCGAGCGGTGGGGCCTGCCCTTCGACCTGGGCGACGAGAGCGGCCCCGGGGGCCTCCGGCACGCGGTGGTCGGCCTCGACGGCCCCTGCCCGCGCCTGGTCGTGCTGCGCGACGGCCTGGCGCCCGACCGCGAGCCGCGCCTTGGCCGGGCCTTCTGGCACCTCTGGTAGAGCGAGACCATGAGCGACACGATCGATCCCAGCGCCGGCCCGGCCTCGGTGCACGCGGCCTTCATCCGGGTGGTGCTGTCCGCCACGGCCCGGCTGGGCCTCGACGTGGGCGCCGTCATGGCGGCGGCGTCCCTCGACGCGGCCACCCTCCAGGACCCGGACGGCCGCGTCGGCCGGGCCTCGGTGGTGGCCCTCTGGCGGCACCTGGTCGCCGTCACCGCCGATCCGGCGGTGGGCCTCCAGCTCGCCGCCCAGGTCACCGAGAAGGCCATGGGCGCGGTCGAGTACGCCGCGCGTAACTGCCCGAATCTCCTGGAGGTCTACCGCTCGGTGCTGCGCCACGGCCGGCTCGTGAACCGGGCCGTCCGCCTGGAGCTGGTGCCCGAGCCGGGCGGCGTGCGGCTGCTGTACTTCGACCCGGGGCACACGAGCCTGATGCGGCCGGCCACCGACTTCGTGATGGGCTACTTCCTGCAGCGCGGCCGCGAGCTGACGGGCGTGCGCCTGGTGCCCGTCGAGGTCGGCTTCACCCACAGCGCGCCCATCGACATCCGGCCCTACGCGCGCTTCTTCGGCGGGCAGCTCCGGTGGCGGCAGGCGACGGGGTCCATCCTCTTCAGCCAGGCCCAGCTCGCCTTGCCCGTGCTGGATCCCGACCCGGATCTGGCCGAGCTCATGAGCCACTTCGCCGAGGCCCAGCTCGCCCGGATGCCCGTGGCCGACGACTTCCTGCAGGAGGTGCGCGCCCTGCTGCTGCGGGCCGGGACGCGGGGCTTCGTGCAGCTCGACGAGGTGGCGGACCAGCTCGGCACGTCGCCGCGCAGCCTCCAGCGGCGGCTGCGGGAGCACGGCACCACCTTCAAGCGCCTGGCCGCCGACGTCCGCATGGAGGTGGCGGCCGGCCTGCTGGCCGACGGACGGCTGGCGGTGGGGGAGGTGGCCTTCCTGACGGGCTTCTCGGACGCGAGCGCCTTCCACCGCGCCTTCAAGCTCGTGCACGGGTGCACGCCGCTGGAGTTCCGGGCCGGCCAGCCCGGGGCGCCCGGCACCGTGCCGCCGATGCGCTAGAAGAGATCGAGCTGCTGGGGCTCGCCGTCCACGCCCGAGGGCTCGCGATCGTGGTTCTCGGGCTGGATGTCCAGCACCCGCCGCCGCCAGGCCAGCAGCGTGCCCGCCCGCCGCTCCGCCGTCGCCCGCGACAGATCGCTGAGCTCGGTGAGCCGATCCGTCAGCGCCTCCACCGTCGGCCCGCTGGCCGCCAGCAGATCCGGGGCGATGGCCTGCAGCGCCTTGCTGCGGTTGATGGCGTCGAAGTAGACGCCGCGCTCCGCCGCGCTGCGCAGGGGGGCCTCCAGCAGCCGCCGGGCCAGGGCCGTGGGCAGGTAGACCTCCGCCGGGCGATCCAGGCCGGGCGCCGCCGGGCGGCTGGCGTCGGCCGTGAGCGCCACCAGCCCCAGCACCCGCGCGGCGTGCAGGCGGTAGCGCGCGTGGCGCTTGGAGAAGCCGGTGAAGTCGGCGACGGCGACGAGGCTCGCGTGATCCTCGGCCACCGCGCGCACGACGGCGCGGACGGAGTCGAGGTCGTTGGCCTGGGGGATGTCGAGGGTGCGCATGACGACTCTTTATAGCGACCTCGACCCGTCCTGGCGATGGCCCCGTGACGCTGGCCCCCGGGGGTCGCTACTTTGGAGCATGACCCGGCGGCAGCCTCGATCGCGACGACGCCCTGGCGGGCTGGCGACGGCGGCGCTCGCCCTGGCTCTCGCGGCCGGCTGCACCGAGACCGTCACACCGGGACGGTCCGTCGACGCCGGCGACGCCGCGGTGGCCGACGCGGGCCCGCCGGACGCGGGCCCCGCGAGCGTCGTCGAGGCCCACGCCCTCGGCCTCGTCGCCATCCGCGGCGGCGAGAGCGACGCCCTCACGCTGGATCTCCCCGGCGACGTCGTCGCCCTGCAGGTCGTCATGGTGGACGCCACCGACGCCGCCCTGCTCGTCGTCACCACGCTGGAGGGCCCCGACGGCCAGCGCCTCGTCGATCCCGAGGCGGCCGTCGATCCCGACCTCCTCCTCGGGCCCTTCCCGGCGGCGGCGGCGAGCCCCAACCCCGCCGTGGCGCTGGCGAGCGGGGTGGGCGGCCTGCTCGCCCCCAACTCCCCCGCGGTGGCCCTGACGCCCGGCCCCTGGCGGCTGCGCCTCGGCGCCGTGGACGCCCTGTCCGAGGCCCCGTTCGACGGCGACGTCGACGTCACGGCCTTCGTCCGGCGCGGCGCGCCGCTGGCCCGGGCCCGCCTCCCCATCCACGTCTACTGCACCGGCGCGGCCGGCCTCACCGCCGCGACGGCCCCCGATGACGCGGCGCTCCAGGCCAGCCTCCAGCGCGCCGCCGACCTGCTCGCCCAGGCCGAAATCTCGTTGGAGATCATGGGCTTCTCCGATGCGGTCGGCCCCGCCTCCCTGCCGGCCGAGGGCGGCGTCGACAGCGCCTTGCACGCCCTCTTCCGCCAGCACGACGCCCCGGGGACGGTGGGCGTCTTCCTGGTCGGCCGCCTGGTCGCCCCCTTCGGCACCGACGTCGCCGGGGTCGCGGGCGGCCTGCCCGGTCCGCCCATCCTCGCCGGCACCACCCGCAGCGGCGTCGCCCTCTCGGTCGACATCGGCCTGTCGCCGGCCGCCACGGGGCAGGTCCTGGCCCATGAACTGGGCCACGCCCTCGGCCTCTTCCACACCGTCGAGCCCGGCGGCCTGCCCGATCCGCTCCCCGACACCCCCGACGATCCCGACGACACCACCAACCTCATGGCCCCCCGCGTGGCCGAGGGGCCCCAGGTCCTGACGCCGCAGCAGGGCGCGGTGCTGCGGGCGGGCGCCGCCCTCGACTCGCCATGAGGCCCCGCGCTGCACTACACTCCCAGCACCCGGCGTGGGCAGTGCGCCCCGGCGGGGGACGCTGGAGGCCCTGCCCGTGGTTTTGTCGCGCCCGCTCCTGATCTCCGCCGCCCTGCTCGCTGCGACCCCCGCCCTCGCGGTGGACAGCGTCACCTCGGCCTCCCGGCGCGAGCAGCGGACGGGCACCGAGAACGCCGCCGTCTGGATCGTCGGCCGCGGCTTCGTGGACGGCGTGCAGGTGGTGGTCTCGGGCGACGGCGTGCAGCCGGTGGCCGGCCGCGCCCCCGAGGTGGTGCCCGAGGCCGAGCGCATCGACGGCGGCCGCGGCGATGGCATCGCCTACTTCTTCTCCATCGCGCCGGGGGCCACCCTCGGCCCCCGCGACATCACCGTCACCGGCCCCGATGGCTCCATGGCCACCGGCCGCGGCCTGCTCGAGATCCTCCCCGGTGACCCGGCGCCCCCCGACCCCATGGATCCCGACCCGATGGATCCCGATCCCATGGATCCCGATCCCATGGATCCCGATCCCGTGGACCCGGTGCCCGAGCCCCCGCCGCCCCAGCAGGGGGTGGTGACGGAGGTGACGCGGGCCAGCCCCCGGGCCGGCGAGCAGGGCGCCCAGGTCAACGTCTGGATCGCGGGCCGCTCCTTCACCGATGGCCTCGACGTGAAGTTCAGCCAGCCGGGCATCGGCCCCGCCTCCTTCCGCGGCGAGGCGCTGGCCTACGGCATCGTGCGCAACGCCGAGAGCGAGCGCGGCGAGTACGACGGCATCCAGTACTACATGCGCATCGCCCCCGAGACGCCCGTGGGCCCCGTCGACGTGACGGTGACGGGGCAGGGGGGCTCCACGGCCACCGGCCGCGGCATCTTCCAGGTGGTCGCCCCCGGCGAGGAGCCCCCGCCGCTGCCCGGCGCCGGCGACGTCGACGAGATCACCGGCGCCTCCCCCCGCGCCGTCCGCGCCGGCCGCAACGTTGCGGTCTGGATGTGGGGCGAGGGCTTCGCCGAGGGGGCCGAGGTCACCTTCGGCGCGCCCGGCGTCGAGCTGGTCGCCCCGTCGGAGGTCGTGGAGGAGGCCCAGAACAACCCCGGCTACGCGGGGGTGCGCAACTACCTCAAGATCGCGGCCGACGCGGCCCCCGGTCCGGTGCCCGTGACCATCCGCAACCCCAACGGCACCCAGGCCACCCACCCCGGGCTCTTCGAGATCGTGCCCGGCTCCGGGGCCGCCCCCGGCGCGCCGGGCGCCCCCGGCGGCGGCGTGAACAACCCGAGCGCGGTCGGCGACGGTGGCCCCTGCCCCGACGAGCAGACGTCGGTGGAGGCCGTCGTCCGCGTCGTGCCCGCGGTGCTGGAGCCCGGCACCACCGTCAACGTGGCCATCGTCGGCCGCGCCTTCGCCTGCGGCGCCAACGTCATCATCCCGGGCGGCGGCCTCACCCCGGCGGCCGAGCCCCGCCTCGTGCACGACGCCGACGATCCGCTCGAGACGACGCTGTTCTGGAAGCTGACGGTGGCCCCGGACGCCACCCCCGGGCCCCGGGACGTCACCGTCATCAACCCCAACAACACCTCGAAGACGCTGCCGGCCGCCTTCTCCATCGGCACCGGCTCGGCCCGCTCGGCCAACGCGGGCGTCGCCTTCTGCCGCGCCCAGCCCGGCCGCGACGCGCCTGGCGCCCCCTGGCTCCTCCTCGGCCTGCTGGCCCTCCGGCGCCGGAAGTCGCGATAACCATCCGAAATCCAAGGTGGATCCGGGCGACCTTCGCCCTCGTCTGCGCCGGCTGCGGGGCCACCCCGCCCCCGCCCCCCACGGGCGGCCTGGGGGATCTGCCGGCGGCCGCCCTCACCATCGGGCTGCGCCCGGACGCCCTCGCCGCCGGCTTCGAGCGCTTCGAGGGGCGCCTCGGCCTCGACGCCGACGCCCTCGGTCCCCTGGGGGCCGCGTGGCGGCGGGCGCGCCAGGTGGCCTCCGACGCCCTCGGCGAGCTGGGCGGCGCCGCGGCGGCCCCGAACCTGGCCGCCGACTGGGGCCTCGACGGCGCCGCCCCCCTGCAGATCACCGTCGCCGCCCCCGAGGCCGCCGCCCTCGGGCGGGCGCTGCTGGCGCGGCTGCGCGGCGAGCTGGACGGCGAGCTGCCGGCGGTGGTCGCCCGGGGGCGCGTCACCCTGCGGGTCGTCGCCCCGGGCCGGCTGATCGAGGCCCTGGAGCGGCTGGCCAGCCGGACGGGCGTGGCGACGCACCAGCCGGGCGATGGCCCGCGGCCGGCCTGGCTGGGCGACGCCGGCCTCAGCAGCGACGTGCGCCTCGTGGGCCGGGATCCCGAGTCCGGCACCTGGGCCGTGCTGCGCCTGCGGGGGGTCGAGGGGGCGCTCGACGTCATCGTCCCGCCCCGCCCCGGCCCGGCGCGCCCCGCCCTGGATGATCTGGGCGCGGCCCAGCCGGCCCCGCCCGCGGCCGAGGCGGCGCTGGTCGTCCGCCTCGATCCGGCTCGCTTGGCGGGGCTGGAGGCGGCGCTGGACGCCCACATCGGCCTGCTGCACCCGGAGGCCACCGTGCGCGAGGCGGCCGGGGACGTGCTCGCGACGTGCACGGCCCGCTGGGCCGAGGTGGCCGCGGCGGCCTGGCAGGTGGACGCCGTCCTCGACCTGCCCGAGGGGCTGCCGTCCCTCGCGGTGGAGGCCCGGCTGACGGAGGCGGGCGCCGAGGCCTGGCGACGCGCCGCCCGGCCGCTGCCCCTCGCGGCCCTGCCGACGCCGCTCGGCTGGCAGGTGGGCTGGGCCCCGCCGCCCGGTGCCGCGGGCCCAAGCTGGATCGACGACACGGCGGCCTGCGGCGCTGGCCACCCCGTGCTCGCCGCCCTCGCCGCCCTGCCGCTGCTGCCCGGCGTGCTGCCCCGGACGTCCTGCCGGCCGTCGGCCCCCGGTGGCTTCGCGCTGGCCGAGGCCGACGGCGCGGCGGGGGCATCGTCGGGGCGTCGGCCGCGCGGGGCGCCATCCCCCACGTCATCGGCGCCCTGCGCTGCGCGGGCGCGGCGCCCGGACCGCCTGACGAGGCGCTGGCGGCCGGCGACGAGCTGCGCTGGGTCACCCGGGCGCGGTGCCGGCCATGCTGACGTGGCGGCCGCTGGGCGCAGGGGCGGGGCCTGGTGCGCTTCGGGCTGGGGAGGGGGCCCTGACGGACGCGGCCCCCGACGCCCCACCGGCGACGCCCTGCAGGCGGCCGCCTGGCCCGCCGGCTGGCCGCCGCGCTGCGTGGCGCCGGCGAGGCGGGCCCCGAGGTGGCAGCCCTGGGCGCCCTCGGCGAGCGCGTCGAGCGCGTCGGCCTGCGCGTCTGGCAGCCCCGCGCCGACGCCGTCCGCCTCACGGTCGAGGTGAGCGCGCCGGCCACAACCCCATGAAATCACGAGAGATTATCGTCCCTCGGCTCGACCCCGCCGGCCTCGTCGGCGTGGCGACGGGCGCTCGCCTCGTGGGGGTCGTGGGGTTCTCGCGGCCCCTGCCCGCCGAGCGCGTGGCGGCCGTGGAGGCGGCGCTGGCGACCAGCCTGGACGAGGCGCTGGCCCGCGGCCCCTCCTGGCTCGTCAGCGGGGCGACGGCGACGGGCGTGCCCGGCCTGGCCCACGCGGTCGCCACCCGCCGCGGCGTCCCCAGCGTGGGCTTCACGGCGCGGGCGGCGCTGGCCTGGCCCCTCGCGCCGCTGGACTGGCTCGTCATCGTCGGCGAGGCCTTCGGGGACGAGTCGGCGGCCTTCGTGCAGGTCTGCGACGCGCTGGTGGTCGTCGGCGGGGGCCCGCAGTCGGCCCGCGAGGTGGCCGCGGCGCGGGCGCGGGGCACGCCCATCCTGGCGTGGCAGGGGCTGGGTGGCGTCGCCGACGACCTCGAGGCCGGGCCCGGGGTCGACGTCCGCGCGCTCAGGGGGTGACGGTGAAGTCGCCGAAGCTCACGAGGCCCCCCGGCACCGCGGGGCCCGTCGGGCCGTAGAAGTTCACGTCCAGGCCGTCGGGACCCGCGCCGTTGTCGGTGATGGTGAAGTGGTTGGCCACCATCGAGGAGGTGAGGTCGCCGTCCTCGTCGAGGGCGACGCAGCGGCCGCGGGCGTCGAAGCTGGCCACGTTGCCGACGACGCGCAGGTTGTAGAAGACGTCGTAGCTGCACGAGACCGCGAGCACCGGCGAGTCGGGCACGGCGGGGCGCAGCACCATCATCAGCCGGCCGGTCACCTCCCCGGAGGCGGTCTGGCTGACGGCGCCGCTGACGGTGGCGTCGCCGCGGTCGGCGCCTCCCTGGACGCTGGGCAGCGCGAGGGCGGGGGTGGCGAGGGCGAGGGTGGCGGCGAGGGCGAGGCGATGCATGGGGTTCTCCTGGGTCGAGGCGGCCAGAAGGCGGCCGCGCCGGTGAGCGGATTGCAGCCCCGGTGCCACCGTTCTTCGCACATAACCACTTGAAATCATTGGGTCTCGTCGCGGACGTGCGCCCCCCCGACCGTCCACCCGACGGTCGGCCGACGGTCGACCGCTTCGCAGGCGCCCGGCGACGTGGCACGCTGCCCCCGTGCGCCGCCGCCTCGCCCTCGGGAGCGTCCTCTTCCTCGCCTTCGCCGGGGCGGGCATCGCCTTCGCCATCCGTGGCGCCCGGCCCGAGGGGCTGGGGGCGCTGTCGGGCGGCGCCTGGGCGCTGCTCGCGCTGCTGGTGCCGGCCATCTACGCCCTCGACGCCCTGCGCTACCGCGTCATCGGCGCGGCTGCGGGGGCCCCCATCGGCTGGGCCGCGGCGCTCGAGGCCAGCGTCGCCAACTTCTTCTTCTCGTGGCTGACCCCCGGCGCGGCCATGGGCGCGCCCGCGGCCATCGTCACCCTGGGCCGCCGCGGGGTGCCCCTCGCCGCCGCCGGGCTGGTGGCCTTCGGCAAGTCGGCGACCGGCACCCTGGCGCTCCTCGCCCTGGCCTTCCTCGCCCTCGCGCTCGGCCTGGGCCCCGCCCCCGACACCCTCGTCGGCCCGCTCGCGACGGGGGCCTTCGTGGTGACGGCGGCGCTGGCCCTGCCCGTCGCGGCGGCCCGGCTGCCGAGGCTGCGCGCCTGGCTCGGCCGGCCTCGACCGGGCTGGCGTGGCCGGCTGGCCGCCGGGGTGGGGGACGCCGCTGCCCGCCTGGCCGGCCTCCGGCCCGGGGCGTACCTGCTGATTTTCATCAGTCATCTCCTGTACTTCGCGGCCTTCATCGGTGTGGCGGTGGTGGCCGTGGCGGCCCTCGGGGGGCAGCCGCTCGCCCAGGTGGCGGGGTCCTCGACCGTCTTCACGGCCTTCAGCTACGTGGCCCCCACGCCCGGGGGCGCGGGCCTGACCGAGGGCGCCGCCGGCGTCTTCTTCGGCGCGCTGGTGGGCCCCGGGCGGGCCGTCGCCGCCGTGCTGCTGGTGCGTGGCCTGACGTTCTACCTGCAGATCGGCGTGGGCCTCGTGTACGTCCTGGCCGCGGGCGGCCTGCGCATCTTCGCGGCCGCGCGGCCATGATGTGGCTGCGCAGCGTGCATGTGGCGGCCTCGCCCGGCCCGGCCCCGCTGCCCTGGCCGGCGGCGGGGCGCGCCTGCCCCGTCGTCTACCCCGTGGTGCCCGGCGACGCCGCTGGCCGCGCCCGCTGGGACGCCCTGGTGGCCGCCGCCGGGGGGCCGGCGGGCCCCGCCATCGTGGGCACCTGCAACGGCGCCGCGGGGGCCTCCTGGGCCGGCGCGTTCGACGTCGCCGCGGGGGTCGTCAGCGGCTCCTGCCTCTCCGGGCTGCACGCCCTCGGCCTGGCCGCCCGCGCCCTGCCGACCCTGGGCGAGGTGGTCGTCTGGGCCGTCGACGCGCTCTCCCCCGTGAACCACGCCCACTTCGAGGCGCTGCGGGTGGTGGACGCCGGCGCGCGGCCGTTCGGGCCGGACAACCCCGGCTTCGTCCCCGGGGAGGCCGCCGTGGCCCTGCGCCTGGCCGCGACGCCCCCTGGCGTGCCCCTGTGGGCGCCGGCCCTCGGCGCCGACGCGGCCCAGGTGCTCGCCGGCCTCGGCCCCCGGCCCGCCCGCGCCCTCGGCCAGGGCAGCGGCCCCGCGGCGCTCGACGACCAGGAGATCGCCCTCCTCGGCGGTCGCCCTGAGACGCCGCTGAGCGACCACGGCCACACGCTCGGCGCGTCTGGCGCGCTCGCGCTGGCCCGCGCGCCGCCGCCGGCCCCGGCCCCGCCTGGGTGCTCAACCGGGCCCCTCACCGGCGCCTGGGTGGGGTCCGCGTCGGCGACGCCACGCCCGCCCCGTCCGCGCCCGCCCTGGCCTGGCGCTCCCCCGCGCCCATCCCGCCCCTGCACCACCCCGGCCTGCGCCAGCTCGCGGCCGAGGCCCTGTACCGCCGGCCCGCCGCGCCGCCCCCCTGGCTCGTGGTCCTGCTCGACGCGCCGCTCGAGCCGCCGCCCGGCGCCGCGCTCGGCGGCCGCCTGCTGCCCAGCGCCATCCGCGAGATCACCCCGGGGTTCGCCGCCGCCCTGCTGGCCGGGTGCTGGGGCTACCCCGGCCCGGCGACGGCGGTGGTGGGCGTGCCCGCCGGGCCCGTCGAGGTGGCCCTCGACGGGGTCTGCGTCGTCCGCCTCACGGCCGGGGGGCCGGTGTGGGCCTGAGCCGCCCGGTGTGGCGCCCGGTCACGCCGCGGCCGCCGCGGGCGACCGGGGATCGCGGCGCCGGGGCGCCTTGGTGGTCGGCACGGCCTGTGCCATGATCCCGGGCATGACCATCCCGGGCACGACCGATCCCACCGCCGCCGCCGGGCTCCTCGCCGGTCGCCGAATCCTCGTCACGGGGGGCTCCGGCGGCCTCGGCGCCGGCATCTGCGGCGTCCTCGCCCGGGAGGGCGCCCGCGTCGCCTTCACCTGGCACCGAGACGCCGACGGCGCCGCCCGCACCGCGGCCGCCTGCGGACCGGAAGCCCTGTGCATTCAAGCGGATCTGCGGGATCCCGCGGCCCCCGGGCGCGTCGTGGAGGCGGTGGAGGCCGCGTTCGGTGGGCTGGACGCCCTCGTCAACAACGCGGCCTTCAGCGAGGCGGTGCCGTTCATCCTGCTCGACGACGCCGAGCTGGACGAGCTGATGCAGCTCAACCTCTTCGCGCCCATGCGCCTGGCCCGGGCGGCGCTGCGCCCCATGATCCGCCAGAAGCACGGCCGCATCGTGAACGTGAGCAGCTTCGTGGGCAGCCGGACGCTCCCGGGCCCCGTCCACTACGCCGCCAGCAAGGGCGGGCTCGAGGGCTTCACCCGCAGCCTGGCCCATGAGGCCGGGCCGTATGGCGTGCTCGTCAACGCCGTGGCCGCCGGCATCTTCGAGGGCGGGCTGAAGCACACCATCCCGGCCCACCACCAGGCCCGCTACCTGCAAGCCTGCGCCCTCGGCCGCTTCGGCCGGCCCGAGGAGTGCGGCGAGCTCGTCGCCTGGCTCTGCTCGGATCGCAACACGTACACCCAGGGCGCCGTGATCGTGCAAGACGGGGGCACGACCGGCTGAGGAGACGCCATGCTGCCGATTCTGCCGTCCCGGCGCGACCGGGATGGGGCCTTCCTGAGCTACACGCGCTCCATCTGCCCCGACTGCCGCGGGCTCATCGACGCGCACCTGGTCTTGAAGGACGGCCAGGTGGTCATGCAGAAGCGCTGCCCCCAGCACGGCGCCTTCGAGGTGCTGGTGTCGTCGGACGCCGAGTACTACCTGCGCTCCCTGACGTACACGAAGCCCGGCACGCTGCCCCTGGCGTTCTCGACGCCGGTGGTGCACGGCTGCCCCCTCGACTGCGGGCTCTGCGAGGACCACCTGCAGCACACCTGCTCGCCCATCCTCGAGATCAACGACAAGTGCGATCTGACGTGCCCCGTCTGCATCGTGCGCAACCAGCAGCGCTACCAGATGCCCTTCGAGGCCTTCACCCGCGCCGTCGACGGGCTCGTGGAGAAGGAGGGGGAGCTGCCGCTGCTGCTCCTGTCGGGGGGCGAGCCCACGCTGCACCCCCAGTTCTTCGAGTTCTGCGACTACGTGCTGCGCGGCCCGCACCAGGGCCGCATCAAGCGGCTGCTGGTCTCGACCCATGGCCGCCGCATCGCGCAAAGCCCCGGATTTGCTGAGAAGTTCAAGGCGAGCGGCGCCTACGCCTCCCTGCAGTTCGACACCCTCAAGCCCGGCGTCTACCCGAAGATGCGGGGCGTCGAGCTGCTCGACATGAAGCTCGCCTGCATCGAGCGCATCCGCGAGCTGGACATCCCCACCGTGCTCGTGCCGACGCTGAGCAAGGGGGACAACGACGACGAGGTCGGGGCGCTCATCGAGTTCGGCGTGGCGCTGCCGCAGGTGTCGAGCATCGTGCTGCAGCCCATGGCCCATGTGGGCGACGGCGGCGATGGCTACCACCGCACCCCCCAGGGCCACCGCCTGACGATGCCGGAGCTGCACCAGCTCATCGAGGCGCAGACGGGCTGGCTGAAGGCCGACGCCTTCCACCCGGTGCCGTGCTCGCACCCGACCTGCTACACGGCCACCTACCTCTTCCGCCTGGACGACGGCCGCTACAAGCCGCTGCCCGACTTCGTGGACATCCGGCAGTACCTCGACGCCATGGCCAACCGGGCCGTGATGCGCACCGACGAGTCGCTGGAGCGCATGCTGCTCGACAGCATCACCGAGCTCTGGTCGGCCACGAAGGTGGGGGAGGACGCCTCCGAGGTCCTGGCGTCCATCAAGGGGTTCCTCAAGGAGACGTTCAGCTCCCGCAACCCGCTCACCCCCGACCAGATCGAGCGCGTCACCGAGGCGCGCAGCAAGGCCGTGTTCATCCACGCGTTCATGGACGCCTGGGATCTGGACGTCACGCGCCTGAAGAAGTGCTGCACCCACTACGTGCTCGACGACGGCCGCCTGATGCCGGGGTGCAGCTACAACAACCTGTACCGCCAGCAAGACCGGCGGTTCTTCCCGGAGGCCCGGCCCGGCGGGCTGGTGTCCATCGACGGATGAGCGAGGCGGCCCTCATCGACACCCTGCGGGGCCTCATCGTGCGGGCGGCTCCCGACGAGGCGCGGGCGGCCCCCGCGCTCGGGCTTGATCCCGACGCGCCGCTCAACGCGGCCATCCCCTTTGATTCGTTGATCATTCTGGGGTTCGTCGTGGCCGTCGAGGATCGCTTCGGGGTGCGCGTGGACCGCGCGACGCTGGCCCGGGTGACGGGGGGCGCGCCCACGCTGCGCAGCCTGGCGCAGGTGGTGGCCGCCCTCGGAGGGGCCCCATGAAGATCGACTTCATCCACCCGGCGCACTACCGCGACGACGGCTCGCTGGTGCAGGGCAAGGGCCTGCTGGCCCGCCTGGACGCCTACCTGCCCCACCTGGGCCTGCCTTTGCTGGCGGCCCACACCCCGCCCGGCCACGACCTGCACCTCGTCGAGGAGTACCTGGAGGACGTCGACTGGGGCCGCGAGCCCGACCTGGTGGCCCTGTCCGCGCAGATCATGCAGATCGACCGGGCGAAGGACATCGCCCGCGCCTACCGGGCCCGGGGCGTGAAGACCGTCCTCGGCGGCTACCTGCCGTCGCTCATGCCCGAGGCGGTGGAGGGGTTCTTCGACGCCATCGTGCCGGGCGAGGGGGACGCGGTCTGGCCCCAGGTGGTGGCCGACGCCGAGGCGGGCCGCCTGCAGCCGCGCTACACCGCCACCGAGACCTATGATCTCGCGCGGTTGCCCGTGCCCCGCTACGACCTCATCCGGGCCAACCGCCTGGTCGTCTACCCCGTGCAGGCCACCCGCGGCTGCCCGTTCCGCTGCACCTACTGCTCCATCGCCGCGGTGTACGACGGCGGCTACCGCATGCGCCCGGTGGCCGACATCCTGCGCGACATCGAGGCCACTGGCAGCCGCAACATCAACTTCTGCGACGACAACCTGTGCGAGCACGTCCGCTTCGCCGAGAGCCTCTTCGACGCGATGGCCGGCACCCGCGTCCGCTGGGGCACCCAGACGACCATCAACGTGGCGCGCCACCCGAAGCTGCTGGAGAAGGCCCGCAAGGCCGGCTGCTCCCTGATGGCCCTCGGCGTCGAGACGCTGTCGGCCCAGAACCTCGCCGACGTGGACAAGACCTTCCACCGCGTCGACCGCTTCGCCGAGGGCTTCCGCCGCATCCAGGACGCGGGCATCAGCCCCCACGCCCTCATCATCTTCGGCTTGCCCGAGGACGACCTGGACGTCTTCAAGAAGACGGTGGACTACCTGGCGAACCTGAAGGTGCCCATCGCGCAGTTCTTCCTGCTGACGCCCTACCCGGGCACGAAGAACGGGGACGACCTCTGGCAGAAGTCGGTCTTCGACAAGAATCTCGCGCACTTGCGGGAGCCCTACGTGGTCTTCCAGCCTGAGCGGCTCACCCCCGACCAGCTCCGCGCCGGGTGGTGGAGCGCCCTGGAGGACTTCTACTCCCTGGGCTCCATCGTCCGCCGCGTCCTGCTGCGCCGGCGCAACCGCGGCCGCCTGATCGACCTGGCCACGAACCTCGTGTACTGGCTCAAGATCAAGCGCGGCGTGCACCCGGTGTACTTCGGATGACGGCGGTCATCGGCGTCCAGGCGGCGGCGGTCGTCACCGATCTGGCGGCCGCTCGCGCGGCGGCCCCGGCGGTCTGGCGCGACGTCCGGCGCTACGACCCGCCGGCCCAGGCGGCCCTGTTCGCGGCCTACGCCGTCCTCGGCGCCGAGCGGGCGGGCCTCGCGCTGGTAGCCCTGGCGCCCTGCCAGGCCGGGTCGCCGGAGATGTTCGCCTGGGTGCGCCGCATCGCGGCGGGCGAGCCCGTCCGCATGAACCCGCTGCACACCCTGCACGCCGTCGACAACCTGGCGCTGTCGGCGCTGTCCCTGGGGCTCGGCGCCCAGGGCCACGGGACGGGCCTGGGCGGCGCGCCCGGGCAGTGGGGGGAGGGCCTGGCGCTGCTGCTGGCCCGGCTGCGGGCCGGCCCCGAGGTGGAGGGGCTGCTGCTCGCGGGCGACCAGGCCGACGCCGAGGCCGGAGGCGCCGTCTTCGGGGCCGCCCTGCGCCTGGGCCCGGGTCCCGGCCAGTGGCGGCTGGACGCCGTGGAGCGGTGGGCGGCCCCGGCCACCCCCGCCCGCGACGCCACGGCCGGCCTGCGCGCGTTCATCGCCTGGCTCGCGGCGCCCGGGACCTGCTTCGAGGCGCCCGCGGCCACCGGGGACGGCCAGACCGCCACCCGCCTGCGGGGGGCGCCGCCATGAGCATCGTGGTCACCGGCCTCGGCGCCGTCTCCGCCCTCGGCGTGGGCGTCGACGCCCTCTGGGAGGGCCTGCTGGCCGGCCGCTCGGGCCTGCGGCGGGTGCCGGAGGCGGTGGCCATGGGCCTGCCCGTCACCAGCGGCGGCCCCGTCCCGTTCACCGGCCCCGACCGCGACGTCCGCCTGGCCCGCGCCGCCCTGGACGAGGCCCACCAGCAAGCCGGCCTGCCGCCCTCGGCCGCGGCCTTCTTCTGGGCCAACGCCCTCGACACCTTCCAGGTGGGCCCCGCCGGCCTGGTGCACCGGTCGGCAGGCCAGTGTTTTCAAGAGCTTGCGCATGATTATCGCAATCCGCGTCGCATGTTCGCGGTGGCCTGCGCCTCGGGGACGAGGAGCGTGGGCGAGGCCTGCCACGCCCTGCGGCGAGGGGAGGCAGACGTCGCCGTGGCCGGCGGCTCGGCCGTGATGCTCACCCCGTTCTACCTCATCGGCTTCGCGGCCCTGCGCGCGGTCGCCCTCGACGAGGACGCCCCCGATCCCGCCCACGCCTGCCGGCCGTTCGACGCCACCCGGGCCGGCTTCGCCCTCGCCGATGGCGCCGCGGCCCTCGTGCTGGAGCGCCGCGCCCACGCCGAGGCCCGCGGGGCGCCCATCCTGGCCGTCGTCGAGGGCCTGGGGACGAGCATGGACGCCTACGACCTCAACCGCCCGCCCGCCGATGGGGCGGGGGCGCTCGCCTGCCTGCGCGCCTGCCTCGCCGACGCCGGCCGCCGCCCGGATGAGGTGGGCGGCGTCAGCGCCCATGGCACCGGCACGCGGGTGGGGGACGTCGCCGAGGCCGCGGCCCTCCAGGCGCTCTTCGGCCCCCGTGGCGTCCCCGTCCACGGGGTGAAGGGCGCCATCGGCCACGCCATGGCCGCCGCGGGGGCCCTCGAAGCCGTCGTCGCCGTGCAGAGCTGCCGCGCCGGACGCCTGCCCCCCACGGTGGGCTTGACGCGCCCGGCCGAGGCCTGCGACCTGGATCATGTCATCGGTGCGCCCCGGCGGCTCGGGGTGGCCCGGGTGTTGTCGGCCTCCTTCGGCATGGGAGGCCAGAACGCCGCGATCCTGATCGCGGCTGCCGAGGAGACCCACGCATGAGCCGTCGAGGGATGGACGAGGCGGAGGCGCGCGCGGCCCTGGCCGAGACGGGCGCCGAGGCCATCCACGTCCAGCTGCTGGCCCTGGCCGCCCGGGGAGGGCCGGAGCTGGCCCACGGGGTCGCCCTGGCCCTGCTGGAGGCGGAGCTCCAGCAGCTGCACTGGACGCCTGGCGAGGGGACGCGCTTCCTGGCCGCCGCCCTCGCGGTGCCGGGCGCGCCCCCGGGCCTCCTCATGGGCGGCATCGCCTTCCTGGCGCTCTACTTCGACGAGCTGACGGACGCCCTGGCCGGCCTGCGCCAGCGCCTCCTCGCCGACGACGTCGACGCGGTGAGCCGGCAGGTCGCCCAGGCCGATCTGGAGCGCCTGGTGGCCGGCCTCGTCGGGCCCCGCATCACGCTGGGGGGCCAGGGCATCGTGCGCGACGAGACCGGGTCCATCGCCGCGTCGGTGGCGGCGTTCAACGCCGCCCGGGGCACCCGGCGCCCCGACCTGCCCGACGCCCTCAACACCGAGGTCCTCTCCATCGAGGAGGTGCAGGCGTTCCTGGAGGCCCTGGAGCGGCAGTCGCTCGGGCTCCTCGACCGGATGATCGGCGAGCAGGCCCTCGAGCTCAGCGCGCGCGGGCTGCGCCTGTTCTACGCCGACGGCCTGGGCCTGGGCGGCCTGGCCGAGCGGCTGGTCCTGCGGCCGGGGGCGGCGGGCTGGCGGCTGGAGCCCGGCGTCTTCGCCCCCGACCTCCTGGCCGACCTGGAGGCGGGCTTCGCGCTGCGGCGCGAGCGCCAGGCCGCCGCGCGCGACGCTCGGGACGAGGCGGCCTACCTGGCCGCCCGGCGCGGCGTGGCGGTGGTGGAGCGGGCGGTGCTGGGGCTCGTCCGCCTGGCCGGATTCTCCTTGAAGAACGGGCACATCCCCGAAGAGGCCCCGCTCACGCTCGCCCAGGTGGCCGCCTGGGAGGGCGAGCTGTCCACCGCGCTGCGCGACGCCCCGGCCACGGGGCGGGGGTGGTCGCCGCCGGCCCCGCCGGCCCCACCGTCCCCCGAGGACGTCGCGGCCCTGGGCATCCTGGTGCGCGAGACGCTGGGCCTCGCGCCCACCGAGCCCCTCGATCCCCGCGCCCCCCTGCACGCCGAGCTCGGCCTCACCTCGATGGACCTGCTCGACCTCATCTTCCGCGTCGAGGAGCACTTCGGCGTCGTCATCCCCCGAGGCAGCGCGGCGGCGCTGGTGCGCGGCCCGGTGGCCGAGAGCGCCTTCGCGGAGGACGGCCTGCTGACGCCCCTCGGCCGGTCGCGCCTCGCCGCCTTCCTGGGCCAGCCCGTGGACGCCCTGCCGGCCGAGATCGAGCTGGCCAGCCTGCCCCAGCACTTCACCGTGGAGGCCCTGGCCCGGCTGGTGGCCCAGGTGCGGGGCCGCGCTTGAGGGGGCGCCTCTCGGCCGTCGACGCCTTCTTCGTCGCCTACCAGGCCCAGGCGGGCATCCTGATGTCGGTGGGGGCGGAGGCGCGCCTGTCGGGCCCCGCGGACCCCGCCGATCTGCTCGCCGTCCTCGACGCGCTGCGGGCGCACTGGCCCGTGCTGGGCTGCCGGCTGGCGCGCGGCTTCGTGGGCCTGCGCTGGCGCCCGGCGTTCGCCGCCGCCGATCTGGTGCGGCCGCTTGACTCGCTGGACGCCTGGCGCAACCACCCCATCGATCCCTTCGAGGAGCCGCCGTTCCAGGTGGCGCACCTGCCCACGGGCCTGGCGTTTCGCGCCCACCACGCGGCCCTCGACGGCCAGGCGCTGATCGTCGTGACGGCGACGCTCGTACGCCTGCTGGCGGCGCGCCTCGGTGGGCAGCCGGCGCCGCCCCTGCCGACGGGGCGCCCGTGGCGGGCCCTCGCCGGTCCCCGGGCGCTGCTGGCCGGGGCCCGGCTGCGGGCGCTCTTCGGCTACACCCGCTGGCTCGCCCGTGAGGCCCGCGCCGGCCGCAGCGCCCGGCTCGCCCTCGCCGCCGTGGCGCCGGGGCCCCAGGCCGTCACCACCGGCGCGGTGCCCCTCGCCCCCGTCCTGGCCCGCGCCCACGCCCTCGGCGTCAGCCCGGCGGCCCTCGGGGCGGCCGCCTGGGTCCGCGCCATCGCGCGATTCAACGCCGCCCGCTTGCCTTCCAGTGGTCCGATTTCATTGGAGATCCCGGTCAGCCTCCGCCAGGGGGAGGCCGACGCCGGCCTCCTCGGCAACCTCATCAGCCCGCTGACCGTGTTCGCGGACGCCGCCCAGGCGCTGCCCGAGGTGGCCACCGCGCTGCACGCCACGCTGGCCGACGCCCGCGCGCGCCGCCTGCACCACGCCGTTCCGCTCTTCGCCCTCCCGGGCGCCTGGCTGCCGTGGTGGCTCTTCCGCCGGGTGGCGGTGACGCCGACGTCCACGGGCTTCGCGACCAGCCACTTCACCCTGCTGCCGCCACCCGGCGACCTGCCCGCCGACGTGGAGGCCTTGTCCGGGGGGCGGCTGCGCCTCCTGGGCCGGGGGATGTGGACGCCGGTCTGCCTCGCCATGGGCGCGGCCCTGCTGGCGATGCCCTGGGGCGACGCGCTGCACCTGGCCGTGACCCATCGGCTGACGGGCCTCGACGCGCCGGCCGCGGAGGCGCTGGTGGCGCTGCTGGCGGAGGAGCTGGCCGCGTGATCCCCGTCGCGGTCATCGGCAGCGGCCCGGCGGGCCTCGCCGTGGCCCAGGCGCTCCGCGGCCGCGGGGTGGAGGCCCTGGTGCTGGAGGCCGGCCCCACGCCGTCCTGGGCCCTGCGCCAGGTCGATCCGCGCCAGGGGCTCGTCTCGCCCCCGGGCCTCAGCGGCTTGCCCGGCCTGCGCTGGCCCCGCGGCCCCCTCGACTTCCGCGCCTTCGTCGCCGGCCTGGACGCCTGGCGCGAGCGCGAGGGCCTGGCGGTGCGCACCGACGCCCGGGTCGAGGGCGTGGAGCGGGTGCCCGGTGGCTTCCAGCTGGCCACGCCTCGTGGGCCGGTGGACGCCCGGGTGGTGGTGGCCTGCGGGGGCATCCTGAGCCAGCCGGCGCTGCCCCCCTTCGGCCCGACGCCCATCCCCTGGTGGCACAGCCGCGACGCGCGGGCCCCGGACGTCCAGGGTCGACGCGCCCTGCTCGTCGTGGGCGCCGGCGTCTCGGCGGGGGAGATCCTGGCGACGTGGCTGGCGACGGCCCGACCCGATGACGTGGCCTGGCTGGCCCACCGGGGGCCCGTCCGCATGGCGCCCCGGCGGCTCCTCGGCCTCGACACCCACTACCTCGTCTGGCCCCTGGAGTGGCTGCCCGGGCGCCTCGGCCGTCGGCGCCTCGGCCTGACCCACGAGCCGCTGCTCGATGCCGCCGCCCAGGCCGCGCTGCGCAGCGGTCGCGTCCAGAAGGTCGAAGCGTTTCAAGCATTTACGGGCGACGGGGTGCTGCTCGCCGGCGGCCGGCGCCTGACCCCGGACGCCGTCGTCTTCGCGACGGGCTTCCACCACACGACCCCCGTCGACGCCTGCCTGCGCCACGACGCCGAGGGCTGGCCCATCCTGCGGCGCTGCGCGGCGGCCCCCGATCTCTACGTGCTGGGCATGCGCTACGGCGGCAGCCTGGCGTCGCCCTTCCTGCGCGGCATCGCCCGGGAGGCCCGCAGCGTCGCCCGCCGCGTCGCCCGCCACCTTCAGAAGCGGTAGCCCACGTTGATGTTGAGGATGGGGCGCAGCCCCCGGGCGCTGCGGGTCAGCCGCAGATCCGCGGCCTCGCTGCGCTCGACGCGGTAGCCCAGGCCCCCGTTGGCCTCCAGCACCAGCCCCTGGGCGTCGAGCTGCAGGCCCGCGAGCAGGCCCGCGCCCAGGCCCAGGGCACGCCGGGCGCCCTGCGTCGACCGGGTGGCGAGGGCCTCCAGCGCCAGGTGCGCCCCGGGCAGGGCGGCGCCGAGGGGGTAGGCCCGCAGCTGCCCGCCCAGCTCCAGCACGGCGAAGCGATCCGTCGCCGAGGCCGGCACCCGACCGGCCCCCGCGATGCCGACGACGCTCAAGTGGGCGAGGACGGGCGCCTCGACCTGCACCTCGGCCATCGACACGAGCAGGTGCGCCGGGGAGACGGACACGACCACCCCAGCGGGGGCGGCGAGGCCGAGGAGGCAGGGGAGGAGCAGGCCAGGCACGGCGCGAGGACGCCGGGCCGGGCCGTGGTTTGCGCGCGAAGCGCCGTCAGGCGGTCGCTTCCCGCTCGGTGGCCTGGGCCAGCAGCCAGTCGAGCATGGCGCCGGCCACGTCCACGCCGCCCCGGAGCTGGGCCTGCGGGAAGTAGCACGGGAAGTTCGCCTCCAGCAGGTAGAGGCGGCCGCTCGGGTGGGCCAGGATGTCGACGCCGGCCAGGCCGACCTGCAGCAAGCGGGCGGCCCCGATCGCCACGGTGCGCGCGCCGGGCGGCGGGTTGAGCCGGTAGTCGGCGGGGTCCTCGGACGCGTAGGTGCGGAAGTCGTCCTCCCGCGCCACGTTGCGGTAGGCGGCCACCACCTGATCACCCACCACGACCAGCCGCCAGTGCGTCGAGTCGGGCACGTAGGCCTGCAGCTCCGGGGTGCCGCCGCGAGCGTAGAGCCCCTCCAGCACCGACTGCAGGCTCGCGAAGGAGTCGAGGCGCATGACGCCCACGCCCCCCTCGCCGCCGGCCATCTTCACCACGACGGGCAGCCCGCCCAGCCGATCGACCACCAGCCGCAGCCGGGACGGATCGGGCCGGGACAGCACCTCCGTGCGCGGCACCGGCAGGCCCACCGTCGCGAAGAGGGTGAGCTGGTCCGTCACCTCGGCGAAGGGGCCGTGAGCCTGCTGGTGGAAGGTGATCACCCCGGGCTGCCAGAGGCGACGCTCCACGCGGCGCGCGGCCTCCGAGGTGGCCGGGCAGTACAGCAGATCGCCCGGCGGCGCGGGCGCGCCGACGAGGTCACCGGCGTGCCAGGTGCGCACGGCCAGCCGGCGGGCGTCCGCCGCCTCGGCCAGGAGCTGGGGGATCTCGGGGGGCAGATCGGGCTCGACGACGAGGTGCAGCGTGCGAGGCCGGGGCCAGTGGGCGGGCTCGACGACGCCGAGGCGCCGCAGCAGGCTGCCCGCCGGCGCCGCCGCCGCCGCCGCCGCCGTCTCCGTGGCCGACGCGTAGGCGTACCAGAAGAGCGCCCGCCGCCGGCCCCGGCGCACCGGCTCCATCTCGTGGGTCGCCGTGGCGGCCGGGTTGCCATCGCCGTCGACGTTCAGCCACAGGGCCAGGCGGCCCGGCTGCGGCTCGATGGCCTCATCCGCCACCGGGAACAGGGTGCGGCCGCCGTCGCAGGCGTCCAGGTACAGCGCCACCGTCGCCACGAGCCACCGACCCTCGTGGGGGTGGTCGTTGCGCTGGAGGCGGTGGCCCTGGCCGGGACCGCAGTCCCGGATGTGGAGCCGCCGCACCCGGGAGACGTCGAAGCCCGTCCGCCGGGCGATGAGGGACGCCACCTTGCCCAGCACCGGGGCCAGCTCGACGTCCACCGCCGCCAGCGTGCCCAGGTGGGAGTAGTCGACCGGAATCCCCTTGCGTTCCAGCGTCTTGGGGGAGAGGAGCTGCTGCAGGCGCCAGATGTCGGCCCCGTCGATCGCGTCGTCCTCGACCTCGAAGATCAGGGTAGGGCTGCTCACGAGCGCGACCGGGCCTCCTGAAAGAGCGCGGCTTCCTGCCGGGCGAGCTGCTGCCGCTCGGCGACCTTGCCGGAGCGCTCACGGCGCATGGCCTGCGGGCCGAGCCGGGCCGCCTCGGCCCGGTTGCGCTCCTTGCGCTGCTCCTCGGCGTGGCGCTGGCGGCCCAGCCGCTCGCGCTGCACCTGGAGGGCGTGGTCCTCGTGGCGAGGACGCGGGGGCGTCCGGGGCGTGTGGATCGGCCGCCGGATGACCAGGCGCGGATCGAAGACGCCGCCGGGCGGCGCGATGCGCCCCGTCAGCAGGTCCGCGTCGGCCAGGGCGTCCAGCGCCTGCCAAACAATTGATACATCCGCCGCGGCGTCGACCGCCTGGACCGCCTCGTGGAGCGCAGCCACCGACCGGTCGCCATCGGCGGCCTGCCAGACTGCGGCCAGGAGGGGGCCCAGATCAAGGACCTCGCCTCGCGGCGACGTCACGCGGAAGCCTTCACCGGGCGCTGGACAAACTTCGCCTGCACGCTTTGCGTTCATTTCATCTCCAGCCTTCCCTCCTGGCCGACATCCTATGGGATCGTCCCAGGCGCTTCACCTCATTTGTGAAGAATGATCGAAAGGTCACGTCCACGCAAGTGGTGTACGAGGTTCACCACGTCATCTCCCCCTACACCGCCTCCGCCGCCAGTCGGCGGGGCGCCTCTGCTTCCACGACCACGCTCCCTGACGTCGTGCCCTGCACCGCCTCCAGGTTCATGTAGCGTCGCGCTTCGATCCACTCATCGTTCTGCTCGGCCAGCACCATCCCGACCAGTCGCAACAGCGCGAATCTACTCGGGAAGATCCCGACCACGTCGGTCCTCCGTCTCACTTCCTTGTTGAGCCGTTCCTGGGGGTTGTTCGACCAGATCTGCTTCCACACGGTCGTCGGGTGCTGGGTGAAGGCCAGCAGGTCCTCGCGCGCCTCGGCCAGGTAGTCGGCGACGTCCGGGAAGCGGCCCTCGAGCTGTGTGACGACCCGGCTGAACTGGGTCCCGACCTCAGCCGCGTCCGGCTGCTGGAAGATGGTCCGCACCGCCGTGGCGACGAAGCTCTGCGCCTTCTTGGGCACCTTCGTGAGCAGGTTGCGCATGAAGTGCGTGCGGCACCGCTGCCAGCTCGCCGACGGCAGCGCCGCCCCGATGGCCTTCACCAGGCCACTGTGGGCGTCCGAGGTCACGAGCCGCACGCCCCCCAGGCCGCGGGCGACCAGGCCGCGCAGGAAGGCGAGCCAGCCGGCGCCGTCCTCCGTCGTCGTGGTGTCCAGCCCGAGGACCTCGCGCTTGCCTTCCTGGTTGACGCCCACCGCGAGCAGAGCCGCGACGCTGACCACCCGGCCCTCCTCGCGGCACTTGATCTCGAGAGCATCGACCCAGACGAACGGGTAGGCCCCCGAGAGCGGACGTTCTCGGAACGCCTTGACCTCTTCATCCAATGATTCCGAGAGCTTGGAGACCTGCGACTTCGAGATGCCCTCGACGCCGAGCGCCTTGACGAGCTTGTCGACGCGCCTGGTCGACACCCCCAGCACGTAGGACTCCGCGATGACGCTCATCAACGCGCGCTCGGCCCGTCGGCGGCGCTCCAGCAGCCACTCGGGGAAGTAGCTCCCCGAACGCAGCTTGGGAATGGCGAGCTCGATGGTGCCCGCCCGCGTGTCCCAGGGGCGGATGCGGTAGCCGTTGCGCTGGTTGACCCGCGCCGGCGACCGCTCGCCATGGGCTGCGCCACACAGCGCATCAACCTGCGCCCCCATGAGCGACTCCGTGACGTTCTTGAGGAGCTCGGCGACCACGTCGTCGGGCGTCTCCTCGATCAGCTTGCCCAGCAGGGCCTTTCCATCCATCTTCATGTCGACCACCGTTTCTGGCCTCGGCCAGATCGTCTTTGTGTTTGGCGACTTGAAGATGACGCGGTGGTCCCTCTTCTTCCAGGCCCCGGGCGCCCGCGGCTGACGCCGAGGCTGGTGCCGGGGTCAGGTCAGGGCTCGTACACCACGTGCGTGGACTCTACTTGATCGAAATTGTAGTATGGCCGAAAAATTCTAGCGAGGCGTGATCCGAGCCGTGCCGGCGGCCAGCCGGCTGGTCCTCGGGGGGCCAGGCCGGGTCGACCACCCAGCGCCTCGGGACGTCTCCTTGGCGTTGCAGTCGCGGCAAAAAGCAACAATCATACCATAGTCCACGGGCCGTCCGGGCGGCCGTGGCCGGTGGTGGGTGTCGCGCCAGGATGACAGTGCTCGCCGGCAGGGTGCCAAGCGAGCTTGACACCTGGGCGCCGCCGCCGGAGAAAGGGACCCCCAGACGCGGAGGCAACATGGCCAGTCTCGCCGAGATCCAGCAGAAGCTCACCAACGCCATCGAGAACCTGTTCACCCTCTCGGTGGTGACCGTCGTCTATGACAACGAGCTCGGGAACCGAGAGCTCAAGACCGAGGTCAAGCTGGCGACGGGGGACATCACCACCCGCATCCACTCCGACTTCATCAACGGGGATCTGGCGGGGCTGCGCGACTACCACGCCGAGCAGGTGGAGAAGGGGCAGTCCATCATCGCCGGCCATGTGCGCACGCTGGTGGACCTGCTCAAGGACCTGAAGGGTCAGGCCCCCGAGGGCGCGGGGGAGTGACCCCGGGGCCGAGGGCGCCCAGCACGCGCTCCTCGTAGTCGGCGCCCTCGACGCCGAGCACCGCCCGCACGACGCCCGCCGCGTCGAAGACCACCGTCCGCGGCAACGTGACGCGCTGGTCGCGCTCCGCGCCCAGGCTGGCGCTGGCCCGCCCGAACCGGTCATAGATCACCGGCACCTCCGGGGCGACGCCCTGGGCGGCCAGCCAGGGCTGCACGACGGCCGGGTGCTCGCGGTGCGCGATGAGCACGAGCTGCAGGCCGGCGTCGGCGAGGCGGGCCCGGGCGGCCGCGAGGCGCCGCAGCCCGGCCGCGCAGGGGGCGCACCACGTCGCCACGACCACCACCACGAAGCCGCGGGCGTCGGCGCGCTTCAAGAGGGCGGTGCGGTTGAGGACCTGATCGTCGGCCGTCCAGCCGGCGAACCAGGGCACCGGGGCGCCCACCACGACGGCCGGGTCGGCCACGTCGACGGTGCGGGCCGGCGCCAGGAGGGCGACCAGCGCCAGCAGGCCGGCCATCACGGGAGGGGCAGGATGGGGTGCACGGCGTCGGGCACGACCTCGGCCAGCCGATCGGCGGTGATCCGGGCCGCGAGGCGGGCCCGGGCGTCGGCCTCGGTGTGGGGGCTGACGCCGGTGAGCTTCGCGCCCCGGAGGTCGAGCGTCGCGAGGGGCGGGCCGCCCGGGCAGGGCTGCACCTCGGCGGTCAGGGGGAGGGCGCAGCGTGGCCCGAAGGACCCGGTATCACAGGTGATTTCGCCCGCTGGTACGATGGCGAGACCGTCAACGCAGGCGTCGGCGCGCTGGGCCGCGAGCCCGGCGCGGGTCAGGGCGCCGACGAGGGCGTCGCGGGCGGCGGTGCCCACGGCGTCGGCGGGCAGGCTGCCGGGCAGCACGGCCAGGCGCAGGGCGGTGAGCCGGCGATCGCGCCCGGCCACCAGGGCCGCGCGCTGGGCGCGGTCGGCGGCGACGTCAGCGGGCGCCGCGCCTGCGATCACCTGGCGCTGGCTCGCCAGCGGCCGCAGGTCGGCCCAGGCCCGGTCCGCCTCGCGGAGGTGGCGGGTGTAGCCGACGATGGACGGGGCGCGCTCGGCCGCCTCGGCGGCGCGGCGCAGGCGGCCGGCGGGCTCGCCATAGGCCTCGGCGAGGATGGCGTCGGCGCGCTGGCGGTCGAGGACGGCGGTGGCCACACAGCGGCGGCCGGCGCAGCGGACGAGATCCGGCGGCACCTCGATGAGCTCGCCATGGGCGAACGTGGACCGGCTGCGCACATGGGCGCGGATCTTCTGGCCTTCCTGGCCGCCCTCGCTGCGCGTCTCGACCTCGAGGGTGGCGTCGATGCGGGCCGAGATCTGCGCGGCCACGCCGGCGCGGGCCGCGGCCTCGGCGGCGGCGCGGCCCTCCTCGCTCTCGGCCTCGGCGACGAGGTAGCGATCGGGCGGGTAGGCGCCCGGATCGCCCGCTCGCGCGGGGGGGCCGGCGGTGAAGCTGGCGGCGGCGAGGGCGACGAGGGCGGCGCGCATGGGGACCTCGGAGGGCGACGGGCTCGAGGGAGTATCCCGAGCCGGGCCGACGGGTTCAATCGACCGGGCGCTCCACGTCGAGGCGCAGGTCGAAGCCGGGCTGGTTGATGGCCAGCGTCTCGCGCAGCGTGGCGAAGAGGTGGGCGCGGACGTCGGCGCTGGCGCCGGCCTGGCGGATGTGGGCAGCGAGATCGGCGTTGGCCGCCTCGAGCCAGGCGTCCAGATCGGGCCCACCGGCCGGGGGGGCCGGGCGGTCGAGCAGCGCGGCGAGCCGACCGGCCTCGGCGGTGGCGTGGCCCGGGCCGAGCCGCGCCTCGCGGGCCAGCACGCCCGTCAGGTAGGCGGCCACCCGCACGCGGAACGCCAGCCGCGGATCGGTGACGGCCGGCTGCACCTGGTCGGCGAGGAAGCCCGCGAGGGCGTCGAGGAGGGCGGGGGCGTCGGGTGTCTCGGACAAGCGCTTGATCTCCCTCGGGTTTCGGCGTCAGACCTGGGGCCCGGCCTCGATGAGGCGCAGGGCCTCGTACTCCATCTCGCCGGCGCGGCGGGGGATGGCCAGCAGCTCCAGATCCTGGCCCTCGGCGGCGTAGCGCTCGCCCTGCAGCGCGGCGGCGACGCCCCAGCGCAGGTTGCCGGCCACCTCCCAGAAGTGGACGCGGGCGGGATCGACCTCGCGCCCGGCGGCGGCCGCGCAGGCGGCGTAGAAGGGGGCGCGCTGCCCGAAGCCGCCCACGGGCCGGCTCACCTGGCCGAACCGCCAGTCGCGCACGCAGAGCCAGGCCAGGTCCTCGTCGGGATCGCCCCAGTGGGCGAACTCCCAGTCGAAGACGCCCACCAGGCCCTCGGGGCCGACCATGAAGTTGCCGGTGCGGAAGTCGCCATGCACGAGCGTCGGCGGGCCCGGGGGCAGGCGCTGGTCGGCGAGCCAGCGCAGGGCGGCCTCGGCGGCGGGCCGGGGCCGGGCGACGCGGTCGAGGAGGACGCGCAGGAAGCCGATGGCGGCCCGGGCCGGCGCCTCGCCCCGGCCGAAGGGGGCGCGGGCGATGGGCAGGTCGGGGTGGGTCGACGGCGTCACGGCGTGGATGGCCGCGAGGGTGGCCGCGAGCTGGGCGGGCAGGGCGTCGCGGGCGGCGGCCAGGGCCGGCTGCCGCGTCACCCGGGCGCCGATGGCCTCGCCCTCGAGCCAGTCGAGGAAGTAGGCCGTCGCCCCGGGGCGGACGAGATCGGCGCTGAGCCAGCGGGCGGCCGGGGTGAGGGCGCCGGCCGCGCGGGCGGCCGCGATGACCGCGAACTCGGCGGCCCGATCGATGCTGCCGGGCAGGGAGGAGCGTGCGTCGCTGCGCAGGGCCAGGCGGCAGGGAGCCCCCTCCACCTCCGCGTCGACCCGAAAGCCGTCCTGGCAGGCCCCGCCGACGAGGGGGCGCAGGCCGCGGAGCGTCGCGGTCGGGTGCAGGGTCTCGCGCAGGCGGGCCTCGATACGGCGCCGGAGGTCGTCGTCGGTGTCCATGGCCTCGGTTGTACCCGACCCACGGCCCCCTGTCGCGCCTGCCATGCCACGGTTTCGGGTTTCCCTCGTGGTCGGGGCGCTATAGGCTGCGTGCACCTGGAGCCAGGCTGATGTGGAGGGTGCGTGGATATCAACAGTCTCTTGCAGTATGTCGCCTCGGGCCGTGGGTGGCCGCTCGTTCAGGATGCCAGCGGGGATCACCGGATGGAGGTCCCGACGGAGCCCGGCCGTACCCAGGTGGTGCAGGTCACCCGCGGCGCCGACCCCGAGGGTCGGGCCATGCTCTGGATCTGGAGCGTGGTCGCTGACACCTCGGTCGTGAGCGATCCCTGGTTCCTGCTCAAGAAGAACGCCGAGCTGGCCTATGGCGCGCTGGCCGTGCGGGGCAGCCAGATCTTGCTGGTGGAGACCCGTGGCATCGACGGGGCGGATCCGATGGACCTGGCCTCGGCCGTGTTCCACGTCGCCCGTGCCGCCGATGGCTTCGAGAAGCTCGCCTACGGCGCTGGCGTCGACCAGCGCTGAGCAACGGGCTGCAACCCCTGGATTTTCGAGGAGAATCGCCGTGAAGAAGACCGCGCTGCGCTGGACGAGCCGGGCCCTCCTGGGCCTGAGCCTGACGCTGCTGATGGCCTGTGGGACGACGCTGGAGAAGCAGCAGGATCGCTTCAAGCGCAACCAGGACACCATCGAGGCGCTCCTGGCCAAGCACCCGAAGATGAAGGACGCCGTCGCCGAGAAGCTCAAGGGCTTCCAGGTGGAGAAGGAGAAGATCGTCCAGGCGGGCGGCGAGGACGCCAAGACGAAGCTGGCGCAGCTCAACTCCCGCATGGAGGAGTACGTCGCCAAGCTCGATCCCAGCCTGGCGAAGCCGGCCTCCACGGCGTCCGCGGCCCCCGGCTCGAAGCTGGCCCCTGGCTCGGCGGCCCCGATGTCGGCGGCGGTCGCCTCGAAGGCGGCGATGGGCTCGCCGCTGACGGCGGCCCCGATGTCGGCGGCGGCCATGTCGGCGGCGCCGATGTCCGCGGCGCCGATGTCGGCGGCGCCGATGTCGGCGGCCCCGATGTCGGCGGCGCCCATGTCCGCGGCGCCCATGTCCGCGGCGCTCGGCGGCAAGCTGGGCGCGCCGGCGACGGCCGCCCCGGCCTCCGCTGCCCCCGCGACCGCGGCCCCGGCGCTGGGCGGCAAGCTCGGCGGCGCGGCCAGCCAGCCCGTCGCCCCGCCCGCCGCCGGCAGCCAGCCCGCTCGCTAGCCTCCCCCCGGGACCGGACAGACCGGTCCCTGAGAGAATCCCGTCGAGACACGAGACCTGTCGACTCCGCCGCGCTATGATGGTCGCGACCACGCGGGTCGGGAGGACAACGGATGACGGCGACGGCCCAGCCCGAGGGGGCGAGACGAGCGCGCATCCTCGTCGTCGATGACGAGCACCAGACCGTCAAGGCGGTCAAGTACCTGCTGCGCCGCCGTTATGAGGTCCTGGGGGCCACGCGGGCCGAGGAGGCCCTGGAGCTGCTGACCCACACCTCGGTGGATGTGGTCCTCTGTGACCAGCGTATGCCCGGCATGACCGGTGATCAGTTCTTCACTCGCATCGCCGAGGAGTACGCTGACACCGTCCGCATCCTGATCACCGCGTACTCGGACATGGACGCGCTCGTCCGCTCGGTCAACCGGGGCCGCATCTTCGCCTACCTGCCCAAGCCCTGGCACGCCGAGGAGCTGGAGCGGGTGGTGGAGAAGGCGATCATCTATCGCCAGGAGTGCGAGATGTGCCGCAGCCGGCTCGATCGGCTGCGCCTCATCAACGAGCGCCTGGAGCGCACCAACGAGGATCTCCGCAGCTTCTCCCATATGGTCGCCCATGACCTGAAGGAGCCCCTGCGCACCATCTCGGCCTTCACCGAGGTGCTCGACACCGACTACCGCGGCACCCTCGACGGGCAGGCCCAGTTCTACCTCGATCGCATCGCGCGCTGCTCGAGCCACCTGCAGTCGCTCATCGACGATCTGACCCAGCTCGGCGAGGTGCAGCACACCGGCCCCATGACAGAGGCGGTGGTGCTGCAGGACGTGGCGGCGGAGGCCCTGAGTCTGCTGCACGCCCGCATCCTGTCCACCGGCGCCGAGGTCGTGATCCGCCCGCTGCCGGTCGTCCTCGGGGACGCCCAGCGCCTCGTGCTGCTCCTCCAGAACCTCATCTCGAACGGCATCAAGTTCAACGACAAGGAAGTGCCCCGGGTCGAGGTGGACGCCATCGAGGGCCCGGCCGGGTTCGCGACCATCCGCGTCCGCGACAACGGCATCGGCATGCCCATGGAGGGGCGGGGGCGCATCTTCGAGGCCTTCGAGCGGATGCACAGCCGCTCCGAGTTCGACGGCACCGGCCTGGGCCTGGCCATCGCCCGCCGCGTCGTCGAGAACCACGGCGGCATCATCAACGTCGACTCCCAGCCCGGCCTGGGCTCCACCTTCGAGTTCACGCTGCCCGTCGCGGGCTGATCCGGTCGCCCACCTCCACGCCCCAGCCCGGCCGCTCGGTGAGACCGCTCGCCGACACAGGCGAGATCTCCACAGATTTTCCGTCACGGCGTAATTTGTTGGTACGCCCCTGTAAGTTGGTGTAAGTCGAGGTCGTTCGCAGCGGGCGTTGGTCGGAGAGCGCCTGCGGGGGACGTTTTGGCGTTGAGGAGAAGGAAACCAACAAGCTCAAGAAGTGTGCTCCAACCTCTTGGAGTATTCTGAGTCGCTGTTTTCTTCTCCCAGAAGCTCCAGACGCTTCGCAGGATTCCACCCTCCCACCCCCGCATCGGAGCGCAGCTCCCGGGCTGAGATCCCGGAAGTGCGCGAAATGATGGCCCTTCCCGGGCCATGGGCCGCTGGCCCGTCCGCCGGGCGCGGCGCCCGGCAGGTGCAGAAACGCACCGACGCATGACTGTGCCCGGGCCACCGGCCCGGGGCGAACGGCGCGGTGCGTGTGTTCGGTCGACCCGGCGTGTCGACCGCGTAGAGCGAGCGCCCAGGCGGCGCGGGGAGAGCTGGCGTGGGGAAGCGACGACAGGTCACCGCGAGCGCGCGGTCCCGAGCAGGGTCCCCCACGCCGCGTGTTTGAGACAGAAATACACAAACCACAGTGAGGAGCGAGGTCATGAAGCGGAGCGAGATCAAGGCGGCGGTGCTGGCGAACCTGCGGCGGGACGCGAAGCCGGTGGTGGCGGAGCGGCGGGCGCGGACGGTGACGCTGTTCAGCTGAGGAGCGGACGGTTGTCGGTTTCTTCAACGATTTCAGTGGGATGGGGAGAGAGACGATGAAGCGCGGCGAGACGATGAAGCGGGGCGAGATCAAGGCGGCGGTGCTGGCGAACCTGCGGCGGGACGCGAAGCCGGTGGTGGCGGAGCGGCGGGCGCGGACGGTGACGCTGTTCAGCTGAGGAGCGGACGGTTGTCGGTTTCTTCAACGATTTCAGTGGGATGGGGAGAGAGACGATGAAGCGCGGCGAGACGATGAAGCGGGGCGAGATCAAGGCGGCGGTGCTGGCGAACCTGCGGCGGGACGCGAAGCCGGTGGTGGCGGAGCGGCGGGCGCGGACGGTGACGCTGTTCAGCTGAGGAGCGGACGGTTGTCGGTTTCTTCAACGATTTCAGTGGGATGGGGAGAGAGACGATGAAGCGCGGCGAGACGATGAAGCGGGGCGAGATCAAGGCGGCGGTGCTGGCGAACCTGCGGCGGGACGCGAAGCCGGTGGTGGCGGAGCGGCGGGCGCGGACGGTGACGCTGTTCAGCTGAGGAGCGGACGGTTGTCGGTTTCTTCAACGATTTCAGTGGGATGGGGAGAGAGACGATGAAGCGGGGCGAGACGATGAAGCGGGGCGAGATCAAGGCGGCGGTGCTGGCGAACCTGCGGCGGGACGCGAAGCCGGCGGTGGCGGAGCGGCGGGCGCGGACGGTGACGCTGTTCAGCTGAGCAGCGATCGGTTCCCGGTTTTTTCAGCGATTTCAGTGGGATGGGGAGAGAGACGATGAAGCGCGGCGAGACGATGAAGGCGAGCGAGATCAAGGCGGCGGTGCTGGCGAACCTGCGGCGGGACGCGAAGCCGGTGGTGGCGGAGCGGCGGGCGCGGACGGTGACGCTGTTCAGCTAGCGCGGATGTGCAGGCTGGACGCGATGACGAGGATGGCGGGGGCAGTCCCCGACGTGGCCGCCCGCGCGGCCGGGCGCCTCTTGGTTGGAGGCGCCCCGAGAGGACCCGACCGGCCGTGCCGGCGGGGTGGGCGCGAGGCGGCTCGCGCGGAGGCGTGGCGATGAGCGGCGGAGGCTTCGGAGCCGAGGAGCTCGCCCAGGCGGTGCGCGAGGCGCTGGCGCGGCTCGGTCTGCCCGCGGCGACCCTGGAGCGGCTGGTGGTCCACGCGACCCGGCACCTGCCGATCGCGGGCCGCGAGGAGGGCAGCCCCTTCATCCCGCCCATGTACACGCTGCGGGTGGCCGAGGCGCTGGGCCTCGCGCCGACGCTGGGCCAGGCCGCCGCCGCCGCGGGTTGTCTGCTCTTCGCGGCGGCCGACCTGGCCGACGACTGCGCGGATGGCGATGTGCGGACGTCCATGGGGGTGGACGTCAACGACGCGTGCTTCCTGCTCTTCGCCGCGCAGCACGCGGTGCTGGCGCTCCCGGTGGGGGCGGAGGAGGCGCGCTGGGCAGGCCGGCTCTTCGCGGAGGCGGGCGCGCGGATGGCCATCGGCCAGGAGGCGGATCTGCGCGGGACGGACGCGCGGGAGGCGGCGGATCCGCTGGCCATCGCGCGGGGCAAGTCGGGGGGCGAGCTGGCGGTGTTCTTCGGCCTGCCGGCGCGCCTGGCGGGCCGGGATCCGGCGCCCTGGCTGCGGTTCGGGGAGGCCTTCGGCGCGCTGGTGCAGGTGCTCACCGACTACTTCGACCTGTTCCTGGATCCGACCTCCGACGACTGGGAGGCGGCGAAGCCGACGCTGCCGCTGCGGCGCGGCCTGGCCCATCCCCGCCATGGTCTGGAGCTCTCGCGGTTGCTGGCCGGGGATCGAGCCGGGCACGACCGCAAGGCGCGGGGCCTCTGGCTGCTCGTGCAAGCGGGGGCGGCGGAGGGGCTGGCCGAGGCCGTGCGGCTGCTCGACGGCGAGATGGCGGCGGCGACGGAGGCGGCCGGCGGATCGGCGGCCCTCGACGACGCCCGCGCCGAGCTGGTGGACTGGTGCGGCGGCGTCGTGGAGGCGCTGGCGGAGTACGGCGGGGACGCGGCGCCCCCCGCCGACGATCCGGCCATGGAGCTGGCCGCCTGCCGGGAGGCCGCCGCGCGGTTCCTCGGGACGGATCCGGCGCTGGAGGGCGTCGTGGAGGTGCACCGCTCGGGCCTCTTCGGCCAGCCGGAGGTGCGCGGGGGCGTCTTCGAGCGGGCCATCGCGCTGCAGGCGCTGGCGGGGGAGGGCCTGCCGGTCCAGGCGGCCCGGACCGCCGCGTTCTCCCTGGCCGATGACGACGGCTGGCGGTACTTCCCGGGCCACCGGGAGCTGCCCGTCGACGGGGACTGCGTCGGGGTGATGATGCAGCTCGCGGCGGGCTCGCCGGACGCGGCCCACCCGGCCATGGACCAGGGCGAGGCCCTGCTGCTGCGGGCCGACAACCAGGATGACGACGGCCTGTTCCAGACGTGGCTGGCCGACCCGCCCGCCTGCACGCGGGCCGAGATCGACGCGACGTGGGCGGGGGAGGTCTGCCCTGGGGCCGCGGCGAACGCGCTCCTGGGGCTCTGGCGGCACGCGCCGACGCGGCTGGACGGGGTCGTCGCGCCGCGGGCGCTGGCCCTCGCGCGGCGGCTGGCTGGGGAGGAGGCGCCCGCCTCGGTGTTCTACCGGCCGGTGGGCGTCGACTACATGGGGGCGCGCGCGCTGCTGGCGCTGCGGGCCGAGCGGCCGGGGGACGCGGCCTTCACGGCGGCGCTGGACGCGGCCCTGCGAGCCATCGGCGACCGGCTGCGGGGGCGGCTGCGGCTGTCCGGTCGGCTGGGGGATGTGCTCGAGACGGCGATGGGTGGCTACGTGCTCGCGCGGCTGCAGCGGCTGCCCGAGCGGGCGAGCGTTCGCCGGGCCCTGGTGGACGCGCAGGAGGCGGACGGGGGCTACCCGGCCGATCCCTTCTACCGCACCGTTCCCCACCCGGTGACGACGTGGTACGGATCGAGAGGGCTCACGACCGCGCTGGTGCTGCAGGCGCTCCGGTGGCTGGAGGGGTAGATGGCCGAGGGCTCCATTCGGGTGGACCGCACCCGCAAGTTCTTGATAACGCACGGGGTTCTCTGCGGGCTCGCCTTCCTGGCGACGAGCGTGGAGACGCTGTCGGGGGTGCAGACGAGCTTCGCCGACATCGTGCGCAGCTATGCCATCTCCGTCATCGGCGGTGCCATGACGCTGGCCGCCGTCAAGCTCTACCGCCGGCCGGCCTGGACCCGGTGGGTGGCCCCCGCCATCCTCGCGGTCGACTCGGCGCTGGTGCTGGTGCAGATGCTGCTGGAGGCCGGCCTCGAGTCGGGCTGGGCGGCGACGCCCGTCCTGCTCACCGTGCTCCTGCCACTCTACACGGACGATCGGCGCGCGATCCTCGGCCTCACGGGGCTGCAGCTCGCGCTCTACACCGCCATCTTCGGGCTGCGCGCCGCGGGGATGGTCGACTACGAGCCCCGGGTCGAGGGCCCGGAGAGCATCATCTACTCCGGCCTGGGCTTCTTGTTCGTGGTCGTGGGCGCGGCCGTCTTCGCCAACCAGGCGAGCCTTGACGTGCTCAACAGCCAGGAGCGCCTGCAGCGCGAGATCGACGCGGCCACCGCCGCCCTGCGCGCCGCCCAGGCGCAGATCGTCCAGCAGGCGAAGATGGCCGGCCTGGGCTCGCTGACTGCGGGCGTGGCCCACGAGATCAACAACCCGCTCACGTTCGTGCAGACCAACCTGACGAGCATCGAGCGCGACATGGCGGACATGCTCCGGCTCTACGAGGCCATGTGCGCCAGCCTCCCCGCGTTGGCGGCGGTGGCGCCGGCCGAGACGGCCCCCCTGGTGGCGGTGGTCGAGGAGGTCGATCTGGATCCGGAGCTCGGGGCCATGCTGCCCGAGCTCATCCAGGACACCCAGGACGGCCTGAGCCGGGTGCAGCGCATCATCGCGGATCTACGGACGTTTTCGCGGTCGGACACGAGCCATCGTGTCGAGCAGCCGCTGGATCGCGCGCTCGACGAGGCCATCGAGATCTTCCAGCGCGAGTGCGACGACGCCGAGGTCGTCCGCGCCTACACGCCCATCGCGCCGGTGCCGGTGTACCCGCTGCTGCTCAACCAGGTCATCATCAACCTGCTGCGCAACGCCTGCGACGCGGTGCCCGCCGAGGGGGGCCGCATCACCATCCGCCTGCGGGCGCAGGGCGACGCCGCCATCATCGAGGTGGAGGACAACGGCCCCGGCGTGGCGCCGGAGGTGCGCGACCGCATCTTCGAGCCGTTCTTCACCACCAAGGAGGTGGGGCAGGGTACGGGCCTGGGCCTCGCCATCTCCTACCAGATCCTGGAGCACCACCGCGGGACCATCGAGCTGGTGGACCGCGAGCCGGGGGCCTGCTTCCGGCTGCGGCTACCGCTGACCTGAGGGCCGCTCAGGGCGCCTTGAAGCGGCGGGCCTCGGGCAGCTTGAAGGGCGCCCAGGACGGGGTGGCCAGCTCGGGGTGGGCGGCGTCGGGCAGGCCGAACCACACGCCCTCGACGTCGCGCGGGCCGCCGGCGCGCAGGACGTGCAGGTCCTCCGCGGGCATGAACCCCTGGCCGATCAAGGCGATGCGGCGGCCGTCCGGGTGCTGGGCCACGTCCAGGATGACGACGGCGTGGCCGGGGCCGCCGGGCTGGACGAAGAAGTCGCCCGGCTCCAGGGGTCGGGCCCCCACGGCGGCGCTGTCGAGCGCCAGCGAGCGCGTCCCGGCGTAGCGGAAGAGGTGCATCAGCCACTCGCGGTAGGTGTCGTGGCCGCGCCCGCGGGCCTTGCCGCGGCTGCGCTTCACGCGGGCGCCCTGGATGGCGAAGCGCTCGCCCGCCACCCAGTCGGCGAAGCTCGAGCGGTCGCCGCTGGTGAAGTGGTAGGCGGCCTTCAGGCCCTGGCCCCGGGACCACAGGTACTCGGCGTGCAGGCGCAGGGCGGTGTCGGCGCACTGCTGCACGTCGCGCTCGCCCACGTCGAGGGCGATGATGGCGACGGCCGGGCGGGCGAGGGGGCGGCCGTCGAAGGCGCGCACCTGGGTGCGGCCGCGCTCGACGGGCAGGGCGCGCAGCCAGGCGGCGTAGCTGCCGGCGGGGGCGGCGACGCGCTCGAAGCCGGCGGGGGTGGGGAAGCGGGTCTGCAGGTCGTCGACGGCGGCGTCGGCGGGCAGCCAGGCGTAGGGGCCGGCGTGGGCGGCGCCCAGGAGGGCCAGCAGCAGCGCGAGGGGGCGGATCACAGGGCGACGACCTCCGTGCGGGCCAGGGCGTCGGCGACGAGCTCGTCCACCGCCAGCTCGGCCTCGTGGGCGACCACCAGGCCGATGGGCGCCCGGGTGGTCGGGTGCTCGGGCACGAAGAGGGTGCAGCAGTCCTGGTGGGGCAGCACCGAGATGTCGTAGGTGCCGAGGCGCCGGGCCAGATCCATGATGTCCTGCTTGTCCGTGGTGATCAGGGGGCGGAGCGTCAGGGCGTCCGACACCATGTCCACCAGGCGCAGGTTCTCGAGTGTCTGCGAGGCCACCTGGCCCAGGCTCTCGCCCGTGCACAGGGCCAGCAGCTTGCGGCGCGCGGCCAGGGCCGCGGCGATGCGGTACATGAACCGGCGGTAGAGCAGGACGGAGAGGCGGCTGCCCCCCGCGTCGCGGATGGTCTCCTGGATGCGGGTGAAGGGCACGACGTGGAGCGTGAGGCCGCCTTGCCGGGGGGCCAGCTTGCGGGCCAGGGCCACCACCTTGTCGCGGCTGGCCTCGCTGACGTGGGGCGCCGAGTGGAAGTAGATGGCCTCCACGTCGCAGCCGCGCTTCTGGGCCAGGTAGCCGGCAACGGGCGAGTCGATGCCGCCGCTGAGCAGCAGGAGGACGCGCCCCGTCGAGCCGACCGGCAGGCCGCCCGCGCCGGCGTAGCGCTCGACGGAGACGAAGGCCGCGCCGACGGCGAGGTCGACGTAGACCGTCCGGTCGGGGCGGGTGAGATCGACGGGCCAGCCATGGGTCAGCAGGATGCGGCTGCCGATGCGGGCGCCGAGCTCGGTCGAGGTGCCGGGGAAGCGCTTGTCCCCACGGTGGACCTTCACGCGGAAGCTGCCGTCCTGGCCGGCCCAGCGCGCGGCGACGAGGGCCGCGGCGGCCTCCTCGATGGCGTCGGCGTCCGGGGCCACCTCGACGGCGGGGCTGACGAGGCTGATGCCGGGCGTGTCGCGGCAGATGGCCACCGCCCGCTCCACGGAGGCGCCCGGGGGCAGGTGCACCAGCAGCCGGGCGTGGGGCATGCGCACGACGCAGCCGGGGATCTCGGCGTCCATCGACGCCTGCACGTTGGCCTGGAGGCGGCGCAGGAAGCGGTCGCGGTTGCGGCCCTTCAGCCAGACCTCGCCCATGCGGCAGAAGATCAGGGGCGTGCTCATCGGGCGAGCCTCTCCACGGCCGCGCGAAACCGGCGGGCGGCTTCGTCGATCTCGGCCTCGGTCGTGAACCGCCCCGGCGTCAGGCGGATGAAGGCGCCATCGCCGGCGCGGAAGCCGGCGGCGGCGAGGACGCGGCTGAACCGGCCGGTGCTGCAGGCGCTTCCGGCGGAGGCGCAGACGCCCAGCTCGGCCAGGGCGTTGAGCAGCGGCTCGCTGGCGAGGCCGGGCACCCGGACGTGCAGGTTGCTGCCCAGGCGCGTGGGGCCCAGCGGGGGGCCGTTCAGGGCGAGGCCGGGCACCTGGGCCACCAGCGCGTCGAACAGGCGGTCGCGCAGGGCGGTGACGCGCGGCATGTCGGGCAGGTGGCGCTCGGCGGCCGCGGCGAAGGCCCAGGCCAGCGGGGCCGACGGGGTGCCGCCGCGGCGGCCGCCCTCCTGGCCACCCCCCTTGAACGTCGCCTGGAAGGGCTTGCCCGACCACAGCGCGCCGATGCCCTTGGGACCGTGCAGCTTGTGGGCGGCCACGGCCACGTGATCGGCCCCCAACCCCGCGACCGAGAAGGGGATCTTGCCGAAGGCCTGCACCGCGTCCACCACGAGGCGGGCCCGCGGGGCGTCGGCCCGGACGCGGGCGGCGAGGGCGGGGAGGTCGTTCAGGGTGCCCAGCTCGTTGTTCGCCAGCATGATCGCGACGAGGCGCGTCTCGCGGTGCAGGCGGCCCTCCAGGGCGGCGGGCTGGACGAAGCCGGCGGCGTCGACGGGGATCTCGTCGATGGTGAAGCCGCGGTGCTGGGCCAGCCAGCGGGCGGCCTCCCAGACGGCGGAGTGCTCGACGGCCGACACGGCCACGCGGCTGCCCGGGGCGGTGGCGCCGCCCAGCAGGGCGAGGCCCAGGGACTCGGTGCCGCCGGACGTGAAGACGACCTCATCGGGGCGGCTCGCGCCCAGGCTGCGGGCGAGGGAGGCCCGGGCCGCCTCGAGGGCGTGGGCCGCGGCCCGGCCGGGCGGGTGCGTGGAGCCCGGGTTGCCGAAGAGGGTGACCTGGCGCTCGGCGAGGCCCGCGGCTACTTCGGGATCCAGCGGAGTGGTGGCCCCGTGGTCCAGGTAGATCAGGTTCATGGCCGCTCAGGTCTGGCCGGCCTTGGGGGCGAGCTTGAGCCGCTTGTCCCGGATGCGCTGCTTGACCTCGTCGAGCTGCAGCTTCGTCTTCTGGCAGGGCTGCGTCTTGACCTCGGCCTCCTGGTAGCGGTTGGGGTACCGCTTCTGGATCTCGGTCTTCACGGCGCGGATGCGGCTGTCGGTGGCCGGGTGCGACGACAGGATCTCGGGCATGCCGCCCCGCTCCAGCTTGAGCAGCTTCTGGAAGAACGCCGCGAGGCCGTAGGGGTTGTAGGCGGCCGCGGCGGCGATCTGGAGGCCCACGCCGTCGGCCTCGGCCTCGTCGTCGCGGCTGAACTTGGTGCTCTGCAGGATGTTGAGGATGGTCACGGCGGCCTGGCTCGACAGGGTGCCCTGGCCGAGGATGAGGTCGGCGATCTGCTGGGCCGCCATGGCCTGCTCGATGGCCTTCACGCCGTGCTTCTGGGTGACGTGGGCGAGCTCGTGGCCCATGACGCCGGCGATCTCGGCGCAGCTCTCGGCCGACAGCAGCAGGCCGGTGGAGATGTAGGTGTAGCCGCCGGGCGCCGCGAAGGCGTTGACGAGCTTGTCGTCGGCGATGACCGAGACCTTGAAGCCCCCGATCTCACTGGGGTTTCTGAACTTCGCGGAGCCCGCCTGCAGGGGCGCGACGAAGTCGCGGGCGAAGGTGGCGACGGGGTCGTCCGCGTCGACGAGCTGGTACTGCTTGCGCAGCTCGCCGTCCACGCCGCGGCCGATCTCGACCTCGCGGGCGGGGGTGATCAGCGCGCCGCAGCCGGTGGCGAGGGCGGCGACGAGGCCCAGGGCCAGGGCCCGCAGGGCAGGGAGCGAGGAGAAGGCGAGGGGCATCGTTCGACCTCCACGAGGGCGCCTTGGGGCGTGGGGCCCGTGTAGCAGACCGGCCGGGTCCCTGCCAACCGCGAGGGTGGAACCCGGCGGCGGCTCGGGGCATCCTTGGCCCGCAACGAGCCAGCCCCAGGAGTCCTCGTGGAGTACCGCACCCTCGGCCGCACCGGCACCTCCGTCTCGACGCTCTGCCTCGGCGCGATGACGTTCGGCGAGCCGGACGAGAAGTCGTTCATGCACGGCGTCGCCGCCAGCGAAGAGACCGCCTTCGCCATGATGGACCGCGCCCTGGAGGCGGGGATCAACTTCATCGACACCGCCGACGTCTACGGCAACGACGGCCTCAGCGAGCGGGTCATCGGCCGCTGGTTCCAGCGCAGCGGCAAGCGCCGCGACGTCGTGCTGGCCACCAAGTGCCGGTTTCGGATGTTCGACGGGCCCCTGGGCACCGGGGCGAGCCGGCGGCGCATCATGGAGGCCGTCGAGGCCAGCCTGCGGCGGCTCGACACCGACTGCATCGACCTCTACCAGATCCACATGCAGGACGTACGGACGCCCGAGGCCGAGGTGCTGCGCGCCCTCGACGACCTCGTGACCCAGGGCAAGATCCTCTACTACGGCTGCTCGAACTACGCCGCCTATCGGCTGGTGCAGAGCGACGCGCTGGCGGAGCGGCACGGCTACCAGGGCTTCGCGGCCCTGCAGGCCCAGTACAGCCTGGCTGAGCGGTCGCTGGAGCGCGAGCACATCCCCTACATGAAGCAGACCGGCATGGGCCTGCTGCCCTGGTCGCCGCTGGCGGGCGGGCTGCTCTCGGGCAAGTACCGCAAGGGCGAGCCGCCCCCGCCCGGCACCCGCATGGAGGCCTGGAAGGGGCGCCTGGAGGGCTTCGACAGCCCGCGCAACTGGGCCATCGTCGACGCGCTGCGGGCGGTGGCGGCCGAGGTGGAGGCCTCGCCGGCGGCCGTGGCCCTGGCCTGGCTGCTGACGCGGCCCACCGTCGACTCGGTGATCATCGGGGTGCGCGACCTGGCGCAGCTCGAGGCCAACCTGGCGGCCGCGGCCCTGAAGCTGCCCGCCGACGCGCTCGCCCGCCTCGACAAGGCCAGCGCCTTCGAGCCCGGCTACCCCTACGACTTCATGGGCCGCATCGACGGGGCCTGGTAGCCGCGTGGGGCCCGACGGGCGCCTCGGCGTCTACGTCCACTTCCCGTACTGCACGCGGCGCTGCCCGTACTGCGACTTCACGGTCACCGTGCGGCCCGTGGAGCACGAGCGGTACCGGGACGGGGTGCTGGCCGAGCTGGCGGCGCGGGCCCCGGCCTTCGCCGGGCGCGACCCGGCGCTGAGCGTGTACTTCGGCGGGGGGACGCCGGGCCTCTGGTCGCCGGCGGCTGTCGGGGCCGTCGTCGACGGGGTGGCGCGGACGCTCGGGCTGGCGGCGGACGCCGAGATCACCGTGGAGTGCAACCCCGAGGACGTGACGCTGCCCCAGATGGCGGGCCTGCGGGCGGCGGGGGTGAACCGCATCAGCCTCGGCACCCAGTCCTTCGATGACGGCCTCCTGGCGTTCCTGGGGCGGCAGCACGACGCCGCCACCAACCGGCGCGCGGTGGCGGCCGTCCAGGCGGCGGGCTTCACCCGGCTGAGCCTCGATCTCATGTACGGCGCGCGCGACCAGCCCATCGCGGCGGCCGTCGCCGACGTCCGCGCCGCGGCGGCGCTGGGGCCGACCCACCTGTCGGCCTACCAGCTCACGGTGGAGTCGGGCACGCCCTTCGGGGCGCGGGAGCGCCGGGGCGAGGAGCTGCTGGGCCCCGAGGAGCGGCTGGCCGACGCCTTCGAGGCGGTGCGCGCGGCCGCCCGGGAGGAAGGCATCTTCCCCTATGAGATCAGCAACTTCGCGCGCCCGGGGGAGGAGGCCGTCCACAACAGCCTGTACTGGACGCACGCCGAGTACCTGGCCCTCGGGGCCGGCGCCCATGGGTTCCGCAAGGTCCCAGGCGGCGGCGGCGTGCGCTGGGAGAACGCCCGGGCGCTGGGGGCCTGGTTCGCGGGCGTCTTCGCCGGGGCGCCGGCGGAGAGCCAGTCGGAGGCGCTGGACGCCGCGACGCTGGCCGAGGATCGCGTGATGACCGGGCTGCGCCTGGATCGGGGCCTGGCGGTGGACGCGGACCTCGCCGCGCGGTTCGGGGCGGCCGCGGATCGCCTCGCCGCGCAGGGGCTGCTGGCGGTCTCGCCCGGCCTGTGGCGGGTGACCGACCGGGGCCGCCTGCTCCTCAACCGGGTCGTCGTTTCACTCCTGGAAGATTCCTGACGAAAATACTGGAAAAGCTCAAGCATTCTCCTGCGTTGACACTCCAATCGGGCCACCGATAGACTCCTGCTCATGGGACGCCCCGGGGTCGCTGTGCCGGCCGACGAACACCAGCCGACGCTGACGCCACGCCAGGCCGATGTGCTGCGGTGCGTCGTGCGCGCGTACGTGCGCGACGGCGGCCCGGTGAGCTCCGCGATGGTGGCGGCCGAGCTGCGCTGCGGGTCGAGCTCCGCCACGGTGCGCGTCGAGCTCGGCCACCTGACGCGGCTGGGCCTGCTGGATCAGCCCCATGTGTCGGCGGGCCGCCTGCCCTCGGCGGCGGGCCTGCGCCTCTTCGTCGACCAGCTCATGCACCCGCGGCGGCCCACGCAGCAGGCCCGCTCGGCCATCGAGGCGGCGCTGGACGGGGCCGAGCCGGCGGAGCGCCTGCGGGCCGCCTCCCGGCACCTGGCGAGCACCTGCACCCTCACCACCATCGGTCGGCGCCCCCGCCTCGACGACGCCATCGTCGAGCGGCTGGAGGTGATGGAGCTGTCGGCCGATCGGGCGCTGGCCATCCTCGTCCTGGGGGATGGCACCGTGCGGCACCGGATGGTGCCCCACCCGGGCTCGCGGGCCCTTGTGCTGCGCGCCCGCGCGCTCTTCGCCGAGCGCTTCTCGGGGTGGACGCTGCGGCGGATTCGCGACGCCCTGCGCGCCGAGCTGGCCGGCGATGGGCGCGGCCCGGACGCCCCGCTGCTGGCCCTGGCGGCCCGGGCGCTGCCGACGGGGGAGTCGGCGGACGACGCGGTGATTGTCGAGGGACGCACACATCTGCTACATCGCGCCGACGACCGCGACGTGTCCGGCCTGATGCGGACGCTGGAAGAGAAGCGGGTCCTGCTCGACGTGCTCGACGGGCTGGCGGCGGTGGCCGGCGCCCGGGTCGTGCTCGGCGACGAGCTGCCCGTCGCGGCGCTGCATGGCCTGGCGCTGGTGAGCGCGGGCTATGGGCTGCCGGGTCAGCCGGCGGGGGCCGTGGCCGTCATCGGCCCGGTGCGGATGGACTATGCGCGGGTGGTGCCCTGGGTGGCGCTGACCGCGGAGGCGCTGAGCGGACATCGCTCCGCGCCCGCGGTGGCTTGACGAGATTGTCTGGGGAGGAGCGGGGACAGGATGGCTGAGAGCAAGCTCGACGAGACGGCGGAGGCCGAGGTGGCCGAGGAGACGCAGGCCGAGGCGTCTGCCGAGGACGGCGCGCCCGACGAGGGCACGCCCGACGCGGGCGACGAGGCCGTCGAGGTCGAGGAGGCGGTCGAGGCCGAGGACGCCAGCCCCGACGTGAACGCCCAGCTCGCGGCCGCCCAGGCCGAGGCGGCCGACTGGCGCAACCGCGCCTACCGCGCCGCCGCCGACCTGGAGAACGCTCGCCGCCGCTTCACCCGCGAGCGGGACGATCTCCGCAAGTTCGGCGTCGAGGGCCTGCTGCGCGACCTCCTGCCCGTCGCGGACAACCTGGAGCGGGCGCTGGCCGCGGTCTCCAACCACGAGGAGCCCCTCGCCAAGGGGGTGCAGCTCGTGCTGCGGCAGTTCATCAACAAGGTCGAGCAGTACGGCGCGCGCCCGTTCGATCCCCTCGGCGAGGCGTTCGATCCGCTGCAGCACGAGGCGATGTCCGAGCTGGTGACGACGGCGTACGCGCCGGGTGAGGTGGCGCAGGTGTTCCAGCGGGGCTGGTACCTGCACGAGCGCCTGGTGCGCCCCGCGATGGTGCTCGTGGCCAAGGCGCCCGACGCGCCGGCCGCGGCTGAGGAAGCCAGCGCCGACGAGGCCGGCGACGAGGATGGCGAGGGCTAGTCCTCGGAGGTAGCACAAGATGATCATCGGCATCGACCTCGGAACCACGAACTCCTGCGTCGCCTACATCGAGGGCGGCGAGCCCGTGGTGATCCCGAACGCCGAGGGCAGTCGCACGACGCCGTCCATGGTGGCCATCACCGAGGGCGGCGAGCGGCTGGTGGGCCAGATCGCCAAGCGACAGGCCATCACCAACCCCGAGCACACCGTGTTCGCCGCCAAGCGCCTCATCGGCCGCAAGGTCGGCAGCCCGGAGCTGCAGGCCCACCTCGACCGCTTCCCCTACGAGATCGTCGAGGCGGACAACGGGGACGCCTGGGTACACCTGCGGGGCAAGGACTACAGCCCGGCGGAGATCTCCTCCTTCATCCTCGCCAAGATGAAGGAGATCGCCGAGGACTACCTGGGCGAGCCGGTGACGGAGGCCGTGGTCACGGTGCCGGCGTACTTCAACGACGCCCAGCGCCAGGCCACCAAGGACGCGGGCCGCATCGCCGGCCTCGACGTCAAGCGGATCATCAACGAGCCCACCGCCGCGGCCCTGGCCTATGGCTTCGATCGGGAGGGGGCGCAGCGCGTCGCGGTCTACGACCTCGGCGGCGGCACCTTCGACATCTCGGTGCTGGAGCTGTCGGACGGCGTCTTCGAGGTCTGCTCCACCAGCGGTGACACCTACCTCGGCGGCGAAGACTTCGACTTCCGCATCATCGAGTTCCTCCTGGAGGAGTTCGAGCGCAGCGACGGCATCGACCTGCGCGGCGACAAGATGGCCCTCCAGCGCCTCAAGGAGGCGTCCGAGAAGGCCAAGCACGAGCTGTCCTCGACGCTGGAGACCGAGGTCAACCTGCCGTTCATCACGGCGGACGCCAGCGGCCCCAAGCACCTCAACGTGCGCATCACCCGCACCCGCTTCGAGACGATGGTCGACGATCTCATCGATCGCACCATCGAGCCCTGCCGGCTCGCCCTCGAAGACGCCGGGATGTCGGTCAAGGACATCGACGCCGTGCTGCTCGTGGGCGGCATGACGCGCATGCCCCGCGTGCAGCAGCGCGTGGCCGAGTTCTTCGGCAAGGCCGCCAGCCGGGGCCTCAACCCCGACGAGGTCGTGGCCGTGGGCGCCGCCATCCAGGGCGGCGTGCTCTCCGGGGACGTCGAGGACGTCCTGCTGCTGGACGTCACGCCGCTCTCGCTGGGCGTCGAGACCCAGGGCGGCGTCTTCACCCGCATCATCCCGAAGAACACCACCATCCCGTACCGGCAGGCCCAGGTGTTCAGCACCGCGGTCAACAACCAGCCGATGGTGTCGGTGCACGTCCTGCAGGGCGAGCGCGAGCTGGCCAAGGACAACCGGTCCCTGGCGCGCTTCGATCTCGTCGGCATCCCGCCGGCGCCCCGGGGCGTCCCGCAGATCGAGGTGGGCTTCGAGATCGACGCCGATGGCATCCTGCATGTCACGGCGAAGGACCGCGGGACGGGGCGCGAGCAGCGCATCCAGGTGCGGCCGGCGAGCGGGCTGAACGAGGCCCAGATCGACCGGATGATCCAGGAGGCGGAGTCCCACCGCTCGGCGGACGCCGAGCGCCGCGAGCTGATCGAGCTGCGCAACACCGCGGAAGGCTTGATCATTTCGACGGAGCAGTCCCTCGAGGAGTACGCCGAGCTGCTCTCTCCGCTGGACGTCGAGGACATCCGCGCCGACGTGCAGACGCTCAAGATGTCCCTCGACACGGTGGATCCCGAGGAGCTGCGCCTGGCGACGCAGAACCTGGAGCAGTCCGCCTACCGCATCTACGAGCAGATGTACCGCGAGGCCACGGGCGGCGCCGAGTAGGCGCCCCTGCCCGGGCGGCGGGATGAACCGGCCGGCCCCCACCGCGCATCTCCCCGTCGCCGCTCCCGCCCTTCGGAGAACCCGTGTCCAACCCGGCCGACTACTACGAGGTCCTCGGCGTCGCCCGTGACGCCGACGCCGCGACGCTCAAGAAGGCGTTTCGCCAGCTCGCCATCCAGTACCACCCCGACCGCAACAGCGCGCCCGACGCCGAGGACCGGTTCAAGGCCATCAACGAGGCCTACGCGGTGCTCTCCGATCCCGAGAAGCGCGCGCGCTACGACCGGTTCGGCCACGAGGGCCTGTCGGGCCGGGCGGGGCCCCGGGAGGCCGACCTGCGCGATGTGTTCGGGGGGGACCTCTTCGAGCAGCTCTTCGGCGGCTTCGCGCGGCGGGCGACGCGGCCGGGAGCGCGGCATGGCGACGACGTGCGCCTGCCGTTCCCGGTCACGCTGGAGGAGGTGGCGGCGGGGGGCGAGAAGTCGGTCACGTTCCGCCGCCAGGCCACCTGCGCCACCTGCGATGGCAGCGGCGCCCAGGCGGGCCACGCCCCGGTGACCTGCGACGCCTGTGGCGGCATGGGCCGCGTGCGCGTCCAGCACGGCTTCCTGCCCATGGTCACCGGCTGCCCGCGCTGCCGCGGCGAGGGGCGCATCGTGACCCACCCCTGCGGCACCTGCCGCGGCAACGGCCTGGTCCAGGAGGAGGTCACGCTGAAGGTGCCCGTCCCGGCGGGCATCGGCGAGGGCCACACGCTGCGCCTGGACGGGGAGGGGGGCCAGGGCGTCCGAGGCGGGCAGCCCGGCGACCTCTACCTGATCATCCAGGAGGCCGAGCACCCCTTCTTCGAGCGGGACGGCGACCACCTCGTCTGCGAGGTGCCCATCAGCTTCCCGCAGGCGGCGCTGGGGTCGAACATCTCGGTGCCGACGCTGGACGGCAAGGCCCGGGTCAAGGTGCCGTCGGGCACCCAGTCCGGGCGCGTCCTGCGGCTGCGGGGCAAGGGCCTGCCCAACGTGGAGGGGCGGGGGCGCGGCGACCAGCTCGTCCGCCTGCAGATCGAGACGCCGGTGGACCTGAGCCCGCGCCAGCGGGAGCTGCTGGAGGAGCTCGAGTCGCTGTCGGGGGACCACCCCGGCCAGCCTCGCCGCAAGAGCTTCCTCGACAAGCTCAAGGAGCTCTTCGACTGACGCCGCTCAGGCGGGGACGGGCACCTGCTCGACCAGCCGCTGGATGAGGCGCTCGGCGTCCTCGTTGGCGCGCAGCAGGCCGTCCGTGGCCCCGGCCACCTGGACGCGGTGGGCCAGCACCGGCACCGCGAGGGCCTTCACGTCGTCCGGGATGACGAAGGTGCGCCCCTGCAGCAGCGCCCGCGCCTGGGCGGCCCGCTGCAGCGCCAGGGCCCCGCGGGTGCTCACCCCCAGCTCGAGCTGGGGCGAGCGGCGCGTCTGCCCCACGATGCCCAGCAGGTAGTCCAGGATGAGCTCGTCGACGCGGATCTCGCCCACCGCCGCCTGCAGCTCCACCAGGACCTCCGCCGACAGCACCGGCGCCAGGCCGGCCGCCGGGTCGACGCCGCGCCGGCCGCGCAGGATGGCGCGCTCCACGGCCTCGGTCGGGTGCCCCAGGTGCAGGCGCACCATGAAGCGGTCGAGCTGGCTCTCGGGCAGCGGGTAGGTGCCGTGGAAGTCCTGCGGGTTCTGGGTGGCGATGACCACGAACGGGCTCGGCAGGGGCCGCGTCTCGTTGTCGATGGAGACCTGCCGCTCGTTCATGGCCTCGAGCAGGCTCGACTGCGTCTTGGGCGTCGTCCGGTTGATCTCGTCGGCCAGCACCACGTTCGCGAAGATGGGCCCGGCCCGGAACTCGAAGCCCGCCGTCTCGGGGACGAAGACGTTGACCCCGAGGATGTCGCTCGGCAGCAGGTCGCTCGTGAACTGGATGCGCCGGAAGCTGCAGCCGAGGGCCCGGGCGAGGGCGTGGGCGAGGGTGGTCTTGCCGACGCCGGGGACGTCCTCCAGCAGGATGTGCCCGCCGGCCAGGACGGCCGTCACGGCGTGCTCCACCACGTCGGGCTTGCCCAGGACGACGCTGTTGACCGTCGCCAGGAAGCGGTCGAGGGCGGGGTGCAGTCGGGTCACGGGCTCTCCGGCGCTCGGGAGACCGAGGTTTACCCTCGCGCCCGGCGCGCCGCAAGCGCGGTGAATGCACCCCCGCGCCCCCCGCCTGGGCGGTCCGATTGATGCGGGACTTGCAAGCGAGCGGCTGAGCGGTCAACCTGCCGGGCGCTCAGGAAGGCCGGGAGGCCAGGGAGGACGATGTGACGGGTCGGGCTTTGGTGATCGTGGAATCTCCGACCAAGGCGCGCACCATCCGGCGGTTCCTCGGGGACCGCTTCCGGGTGGAGGCCTCCATGGGGCACGTCCGCGATCTGCCGTCCTCCGCCGCCGAGATGCCGGCCTCCGTGAAGGGGCGCCCCTGGGCGCGCCTGGCGGTGGACGTGGAGGACGGGTTCCGGCCGGTCTACGTGATCCCGGCGGACAAGAAGAAGGTCGTCGCCCAGCTCAAGAAGGAGCTCGCGGACGTCGACACCCTCTACATCGCGACCGATGAGGATCGCGAGGGGGAGTCCATCGGCTGGCACCTGCTCGAGGTCCTCAAGCCCAAGATCCCCACGTACCGCATGGTGTTCCACGAGATCACCCGGGACGCCATCGACAAGGCCCTCAACAACCCGCGCCAGCTCGACGACAAGCTCGTCCAGGCCCAGGAGGCCCGCCGCGTCCTCGACCGGCTGGTGGGCTACGTCGTCTCGCCGCTGCTCTGGCGCAAGGTGGCCCCGCGCCTCTCGGCCGGCCGCGTGCAGAGCGTGGCGGTGCGGATGATGGTGCAGCGCGAGCGCGAGCGCATGGCCTTCAAGTCGGGCAGCTGGTGGGATCTCAAGGCCAGCGCCGAGAAGGACCGCGTCCGCTTCGACGCCGCCCTCACGTCCCTCGGCGGCCGCACCATCGCCAGCGGCCGCGACTTCGACGAGACGACCGGCGCCCTGAAGACGGGCAAGAACGTCCTGCTGCTGGACGAGGCCGAGAGCCGCGCCCTGGCGACGCGCCTGGCCGGCTGCGAGCTGGTCGTGGACGACGTGGATCGCAAGGAGTCCCAGCGCTCCCCGTACCCGCCGTTCACCACCTCGACGCTGCAGCAGGAGTCGAACCGCAAGCTCGGCTTCTCGGCCTCGCAGACCATGCAGATCGCCCAGAAGCTCTATGAAAGCGGGCACATCACCTACATGCGTACCGACTCGTTCAACCTGAGCGAGGAGGCCATCCGCGCCGTGCGGGGGATGATCGAGCAGCGCTACGGCCAGGCCCTGCTCTCGCCGTCGGCCCGCCGGTACGCCACGAAGTCCAAGGGCGCCCAGGAGGCCCACGAGGCCATCCGCCCCGCCGGCACGTCGATGGCGACGGCCAGCGAGCTCGGCCTGTCGGGCCGCGAGGCGCGCCTCTACGATCTGATCTGGAAGCGCACCGTGGCCACCCAGATGGCCAACGCGCGCATCGCGTCGACGACCGTTCAGCTCTCGACCCCCGATCCCGCCAACGGGCAGCCGGTGGTCTTCCGGGCCTCGGGGCGGCAGGTGCTCTTCCCCGGCTTCTTCCGCGCCTACGTCGAGGGCGCCGACGATCCGGGCGCCGTCCTCGACGACCAGTCCGATCCGCTGCCGAACCTCGATCCGGGCGACCGGGTGGCCTGCCTGAACCTCGAGGCCCTGGGCCACCAGACGCGGCCGCCGGCGCGCTACTCCGAGGCCACGCTCGTCAAGGCGCTGGAGGCCGAGGGCATCGGCCGCCCGTCGACGTACGCCAGCATCATCGACACCGTGCAGAAGCGCGGCTACGTGAAGGCCGTCGCGCGCCAGCTCCAGCCCACCTTCACCGCCATGGCCGTCACCAACCTCCTGGAGGAGGCCCTGGGCAAGGTGGTCGACCTCGAGTTCACGGCCGTCATGGAGTCGTGGCTCGACAAGGTGGCCGAGGGCGAGAGCGACCCCCTGAGCTGGCTGGCCTCGTTCTACCAGGACGAGCTGGTGGGCGGCGTCTCCCGCGGGGAGCTCATCGACCCGCGGACGGTCTGCACCGTGCGGTCCGAGGCCCTCGATCCCTTCGAGGTGCGCCTGGGCCGCTACGGACCCTTCATCGAGATCCTCAGCGACGACGGCGGTCGCCGCGTCGTGTCGCTGCCCGAGGACGTCGCCCCGGCCGACATGACGGCCGACGTGGTGCGGGGCCTCGCGGAGCGGGCCGAGAAGGGGGAGGCCCCCCTGGGCCACCACCCCGAGTCGGGCCTGCCCGTCTACCTGCGCGACGGCCGCTTCGGCGCCTACGTGCAGCTCGGCGAGGCCGCCGAGGACGGGACGAAGCCCCGCCGCGCCTCCCTGGCCCCCGGCATGGACGCCCAGCAGGTCACCCTGCCCATCGCCCTGGCGCTCCTGAGCCTGCCGCGCACGCTGGGCCAGCACCCGGAGACGGGCAAGGCCGTGCAGGCCGGCATCGGCCGCTTCGGCCCGTACATCACCCACGACGGCGTCTACGCCTCGCTGCGCAAGGAGGACGACGTCCTCAGCGTGGGCCTGGCGCGGGGCCTGGAGCTGCTGGCCGCCAAGAAGGGGGGCCGCAAGGCCGCCGAGCCGCTGCGGACCATCGGCGATCACCCCGAGGACGGGGCGCCCATCGTCGTGCTGGAGGGCCGCTATGGGCCCTATGTGAAGCACGGGCGCATCAACGCCTCGCTGCCCGAGGGCCTCGGCGTCGAGGACGTGAGCCTGGCGCAGGCCGTCGAGCTGCTGGCCGCCCGGGCGCAGCGCGCGGGGGCCAAGGCGAAGGCGCGCAGCGCGAAGCCGAAGGCGGCCGCCGCGAAGCCGAAGGCGCGGGCCGCGAAGCCGAAGGCGGCCGCCGCGAAGCCGAAGGCGCGGGCCGCCAAGCCGAAGGCGACGCCGGCCCAGCCCGAGGCCTGAGGCCGAAAACTCCAGTCAATCCAAGTGGTTTCAGTCGGCCGACGGCGCCAGCGCCGCGCGGTCGGCCGTGGGCAACAGGGGGCTGCTGCCCAGCCCGCGCAGCAGCTCGACCACCCCGGCCGGCTCGGGATCCAGGGCGAGCGGCTGGCCGTGCAGGCCCGCCCGGAGCGGCACCACGTCCGCCGCGATGACGCCCTCCTCGTCCAGCCGCACCTCCAGCGCCAGCGCCTCGTCCTCCGCCGTGCACCGGCAGGCGAACGCCAGGTTGCCCAGCCCCCACGCGATGACCTGCCGACCCCGGCGCTCGACGGCCCCCAGGGCGTGGCTCCCGTGGACGCCGACGACGGCGGCGCCGGCCGCCACCGCGGCCTCGACGCGGGCGCGCGTGGCGGGCGTCGGCCGGTAGCTCGGCGGCGCGAGGACGTGCAGCGACACCACGACGGGGCGGGGGGCCGCCGCGACGGCCGCGGCGAGCTGCGTGGGCGTGGCCTCGTACGCCGCGATGACCGTCACGCCGCCCACACGGGCTGCCGCCAGCTCCCCCAGCGCCCGCACGCCCGCGGCCGTCGCCGCGGCCACCGTCTGGGCGCGGCCCGCTGGTCCGTCGTCATCGCTGTGGTTGTTGGCCAGGCTCACGGCCTCGACGCCGACGGCCCGGAGCGCCGCCAGGACCGCCGGCCCGTTGCGCAGGCGCTCACCGCCGGGCTTGCCCGCGCCGACGGGGCCCTCCAGGTTCACGACGCCCACGCCCCGCAGCCCGCGCGCGGCGGCCAGGACGGGCGCGGGCGCCACGGCGTCATCGAGCTGCACGTCGCCGGCCAGCCAGATGGCCCGGGGGGCGGCGCAGCCCGCCAGCAGCAGCAACGCCGCCAGGGCTCTCACCCCTCGGCCAGCTCCTCGACGGGCGGGCAGAGGCACTGCAGGTTGCGGTCGCCGTAGGCGTTGTCCACCCGGGCCGACGCCGGCCAGAACTTCCGCCCCCGCAGCCAGGCCACGGGGAAGGCCGCCTGGGCCCGGGAGTAGGGGTGCGCCCAGGCGTCCGCCGTCACCATGGCGGCGGTGTGGGGGGCGTTGCGCAGGGGGTTGTCGGTGCGGTCGGCCTGGCCCTCCTCGATGGCCCGGATCTCGGCGCGGATGGCGATCATCGCGTCGCAGAAGCGGTCGAGCTCGGCCAGCGGCTCGCTCTCGGTGGGCTCGATCATCAGGGTGCCCGGCACCGGCCACGACATCGTCGGGGCGTGGAAGCCGAAGTCCATCAGGCGCTTGGCGATGTCGTCCACGCCGATGCCCGCCGACTGCTTGAAGCCCCGGCAGTCCAGGACGAACTCGTGGGCCACCCGGCCGTTGGCGCCGTGGAAGAGGACGTCGTAGTGCCCCGCCAGCCGGCTGGCCATGTAGTTGGCGTTCAGGATGGCGACCTCGGTGGCGTGCTTCAGCCCCTCGGCCCCCATCATGCGGATGTAGGCGTAGGGGATGGGCAGGATGCCGGGGCTGCCGAAGGGCGCCGCCGAGACCGGGCCGATGCTGCCCTCGCCGCCCAGCCCGCTGACCGGGTGCCCAGGCAGGTGGGGGGCCAGGTGGCGCGCCACCGCGATGGGCCCCATGCCGGGCCCACCGCCGCCGTGGGGGATGCAGAACGTCTTGTGCAGGTTCAGGTGGCAGACGTCCGCCCCCAGCTCGCCCGGCCGCACCAGGCCCACCGAGGCGTTCATGTTCGCGCCGTCCAGGTACACCTGGCCGCCGTTTTCATGAATGATCCCGGTAATCTGGCGGATGCCCTCCTCGAAGACGCCGTGGGTCGACGGGTAGGTGATCATCAGGGCGGCGAGCTGGTCGCGGTGCTTCTCGGCCTTGGCCTGCAGGTCGGCCAGGTCCACGTCACCGCGGTCGTTGCAGGCCACGGCCACGACGCGCAGCCCCGCCATCACGGCGCTGGCGGGGTTGGTCCCATGGGCCGACGTCGGGATGAGGCAGACGTCGCGGTGCCCCTGGCCCCGCGCGGCGTGCCAGGCCCGGATGACCAGCAGGCCCGCATACTCGCCCTGGCTGCCCGCGTTGGGCTGCAGCGAGACGGCGGCGAAGCCGGTGATGTCGGCCAGCCACGCTTCGAGCTCCGTGAAGAGCTGCTGGTAGCCCCGGGTCTGGTCGGCCGGCGCGAACGGGTGCAGCCCGCCGAAGGCCTTCCACGTCACCGGCACCATCTCGGTCGTGGCGTTGAGCTTCATGGTGCAGGAGCCCAGGGGGATCATCGAGGTCGTCAGCGACAGATCCCGGGACTCGAGGCGGCGGACGTAGCGCAGGAACGCGTGCTCGCCGTGGTAGCTGTGGAAGACGGGGTGGGTGAGGAAGGGGCCCTGCCGCACCAGCGTCGCCGGCCACGCCGGGCCCTCCGCCGGCACGAGGTCCGCCGCCGCCGGGGCCGCCTTGCCCGCCGCGAACACCCCGAGCAGGGTGTCCAGGAGCGCGGTCGAGACCGTCTCGTCCAGGCTGATGCCCACGGCCCCTGGCAGCGGGCGCAGGTTGACGCGCGCGGCCCGGGCGGCGGCCAGGACGGCGGCCGGATCGGCCACCTCCACCCGCAGCGTGTCGAAGAACGGGGCGTCGCCCACCGAGAAGCCCAGGCGCTCCAGGCCCCGCGCCAGCGCCACCGTCGCCCGGTGCACCCGGCCGGCGATGCGCTTCAGGCCGTCCGGGCCGTGGTACACCGCGTACATGCCCGCCATGACCGCCAGCAGCACCTGCGCCGTGCAGATGTTGCTGGTGGCCCGCTCGCGGCGGATGTGCTGCTCGCGCGTCTGCAGCGCCAGGCGGTAGGCCGGCTCGCCCGTGGCGTCCCGGGACACGCCGACGATGCGGCCGGGGATGGTGCGGGCGTAGGCCTCGCGGGCCGACAGGAACGCGGCGTGGGGGCCACCGAAGCCCAGCGGCACCCCGAAGCGCTGGCTCGAGCCCAGCACGATGTCCGCGCCCATCTCGCCGGGCGGCGTCATCAGCGTGAGGGCCAGCAGATCCGTCGCGACGGCCAGCTCGGCGCCGGCGGCGTGCACCGTCTTCGCGAAGGCCGTCAGGTCGTGGAGGCGCCCGAAGGTGTCGGGCGTCTGCACGAGGACGCCGAAGACCCCGGTGTCATCCGCCGTGAAGGCGGCGATGGGCGCGACGCGCACCTGGATGCCCAGGGGCTTCGCCCGGGTCTGCACCACGGCGATGGTCTGGGGGTGGCAGTCGTCCGCGACGAAGAAGGTGTCGCGCCCGCCGCTGGCCATGCTCCGGCACATCACCATGGCCTCGGCGGCCGCCGTGGCCTCGTCGAGGAGGGAGGCGTTGGCGATGGGCAGCGCCGTCAACTCGGCCACCACCGTCTGGAAGTTGACCAGCGCCTCCAGGCGCCCCTGCGCGATCTCGGGCTGGTAGGGCGTGTACTGGGTGTACCAGCCCGGGTTCTCCAGGATGTTGCGCTGGATGACGGGCGGCGTGACGCAGTCGTGGTAGCCCAGCCCGATGAGCGAGCGGAAGACCTGGTTCTCGGCGGCCAGCGCGGCCAGCCGGTCCAGCGTCGCCGCCTCGCCGAGGGCCGGCGGCAGCGCCAGCGCCCGGTCCGTGCGGATGGTGGGCGGCACGGCCTCGGCGATGAGCGTGGCCAGGTCGGGCACGCCGAGCTGCGCCAGCATCCGCTCCACCGCCCCGGCGTCGGGGCCGATGTGGCGGCGAGGGAAGTCATCGAGCGCGGCGAGGAGATCGTCGGGGCGCAGGTCGGCCATCGGGCCCTCCGAGCAGGGGCGGACGGGGCGGGAGGATACCGGATCTGGGCCCGCCACGGGGGGCCATCGTGTGCACGTCGAAAATTATCATCGCCCTGACCTGGCGTGCCGGCACGTGCCAGCGGGGTGCCAGGGCGCCGCGCCGCAGATCCCAGCAGTTTCGCGGGATTGCGGCCACTGAACCGCTGGCATGGGCCTTGATGAACCCGGCGTCGGCCCCCCAGGGCCGCTCCCTCTCCCGGCCGCCCCCCGGCTCTCCGACTTCGTCGGGGGGCGGCCACCCTCTCGACCCGGCGGGCCCGGCTCGAAAAGAAAGTGTCGGCGGCCAGGACCCTTTTCGCGCCGGGCGGCGAGAGAATGGGCGTGAACATGCCCACGCTGCCCGCCGAGCTCGACGCCTTCCGCCTCGCCGCCGCCGCCCGCGGTGATGCGCGGGCGCGCCGCGCTTTCATCGAGGTCTACGCCGATCGGGTGCACGCCCTGGCGCACCGGATGCTGGCGCCGCGGGGGCTTCATGGGCTGGTGGACGACGTGGCCCAGGAGACGTTCCTGGCGGCGCTCGGGGCCCTCGGGGGCTTTCGGCCCGACGGGGCGGCCCGGCTGTCGACGTGGGTGCTGACGATCGCGTCGCGGCGCGCCCTGGACGCCATCCGCGCCGAGGAGCGTCGCGCCCGCCGGGAGGCGCTGGTGGCGCCGACCCACGCGGCGGCGTCGCCCGAGAGCACCGTGGCGGGGCGCCGCCTGGCCGAGCTGGTCGGGGCCCTGCCCGTCGATCAGCACGCGGTCTTCGTGCTGCGCGCCTTCCACGAGTTCAGCCTGGAGGAGATCGCCGACGCGCTCGACCTGCCCCTCGGGACGGTCAAGTCGCGCCTGGCGCGGGCGCGGGCGGAGCTGCGGCAGGCCCTGGGAGAGGTGGCACCGTGACAGAGCGAGATCCCCTCGAGGACGCCCTCGCCGGCTGGGCGGCCCCGCCTGCGCCGACGGGCTTCGCCGACCGCGTCCTGGCGGCGGCGCCAGCCCCGCCCGCCAGCCCGCGGCGGTGGTGGCCGGCCCTGGCCCTGGCGGCGGCGCTGCTGGTGGGCCTGGGCGTCGTGGCGCTGCGGGGGCGGACGGCGGCGGGCGAGCTCGCGCCGGCGGCCCAGCGTACGACGGTGACGCTGGCGGCTCGCGGCGTGGCGGTGGCCGAGGCGGGCGCGGCGCTGACCTGGCGGGTCGAGGCCGCGTCCGCCCACATCGAGCAGCGACAGGGCGAGGTCTTCTACCGCGTCGAGGGGGATGGCCCCTTCGAGGTGGTCACCCCCGCGGGCAGCGTGCGCGCCGAGGGGAGCTGTTTCTCCATCAAGATCAGTGGGTTGAGCGAGGAGAGTGCCATGGGAACGGGGATGAAGGGGGCGCTCGTCGGCGCCGTGCTGGCGGCGGTGGCCGTGGTGACCGTCTATGAGGGCCGCGTCGCGCTGGCCACCGACCGGGGGCAGATCGCCCTCGAAGCGGGCGGCCGGGGGCGGGCGACGCCGGGGGCCGTGCCCGAGGCCCTGCCCGAAGCGCGCGCCGCGGCGGCGCCGGCGGACGGACCCGCCGCGGAGGCCCGGGCCGACGACGACGTCGCGACGGAGGCGGGGACGGTGAAGGCGCTGCGGGCCGAGCTCGAGGCCACCCGCATCCGCGCCCGGGCCCTGCAGCGCGAGGTCGAGAGCGTCCGGGCTCTCGCCGCCGAGGAGCAGGCCCGCCGCATCGAGGTAGAGGGCGAGGCGCCCACCTGGCCCGCCGAGATGCCCCCGGCCTACAGCGCCGACGCCCTGCGGCAGAACTTCACGGCCGCCCTCAAGGAGGCCGGCTACGACGGCGAGGTCACCGAGGTCGACTGCACCGAGTACCCCTGCATCGTCTACGGCAAGCTGAACGATCACGACGGCACCGAGCTGCACCAGCTCATGGAGGCCGAGGCCCTGAGCGTCTACGGCACGGGCAGCAACAACACGAGCGCCTGGGGCGGGACGAAGAAGGACGCCAACGGCCAGCACGACGAGGCCGTCTTCGGCATCGCGGTGCACCCCAAGGAGGAGGACGTGGCGCGGCGCAAGCAGATCGCGAAGCGCCTGTCCCACCGCCACCAGCAGTTCTGGGATGCCCTGCGCGCGCAGCGCGGCGAGGACGGCGGCGAGTAGCCTCAGCCGCCCGGATTCCGCTTGGGATCCGCGGTGTTCCAGGCGTTGATGCCCCCCACGACCCACGAGCCCTGGGACTGGTCGCAGGCCGACCGGAACCGGACCCCCAGCATCCGCCGCGTCACCAGGAGATCGTGCTCGGGGTCCTCGCCCTCGTTGAGGGTGAGCGCCGACTGCATCTTGCCGTGGGCCTGGACGGGGCGGCGCAGGTGCCGGTGGCGGTGCCACCAGAGGGCGCCGCGCTCCACGAACGTGACCCCGTCGGGGCGCAGCTCGATGCGCCAGAGGCGGGTGGCCATGCGCAGGCAGACCCAGGCGAGGGGCCCGAAGATCAGCAGCGTGACCAGGTGGATGCTCCACGGCAGCCCGTGCACGAAGCCGGAGATGGACATGGCCACCATGGCCAGCACGACGGCGTAGGCGGCCCCCTCCGCGATGGTCCGCCCGACGGGCCGGCGCCAGGGCAGCGTGAGGATGCTCACGCCGGCGGCGTGGTGGACCTCCAGGCCGGGCGGGGGCTCGGCCCAGCGCCACGGGACCTCGCCGGGCATGTAGGGCAGCGGCGGGTGCTGCCGGAGCGCGGCGCGGTGGCGGCGCACGATGGCGACGACGGCGGCGACGGCCAGGCCCAGGTCGAGGGCGGCGAAGAGCGTGTCCATGCCTACAGCAGCCAGTCCAGCGCCAGCTCGAAGCGCTCGTCCTCGGGCGCCGGCCCATCGCCATCGAAGGCGGCCACCCGCACCCGCCCACCGAGCATCAGCCCGAAGAGCCAGGCCGGCCGATAGCCGAGCTCCGGCACCAGCGCGTGCAGCACGTCGCCGCCGCGGGACACCCGATCCCAGGCCAGCCCGGCGCGGTACGTCCCGTCGTCGAAGCGGTAGTAGACCTGGGTGCGGTGCAGGCGCTCGAAGCGGGCGGTCGCCTGGTCGAGCCCGAGCCAGGTGTCGTGGCCCAGGCCGGCCTGGTGGGCCGGGACCGGGTGGAACGCCACGCCCACCTGGGCGAGCCAGCCGCTCGCCTCGTTGGCGCCCTCATGCCAGCCATAGCCCCCCAGGATCCAGAGCTCGGTGCCGGGCAGGTCGGGAGAAAGTCGCTGATATCCAAAGGAAAGTCGCCAGGCGGACGCCTCGCCGGCCGGGGTGTCCCAGGCCACGTGCGTCAGCCGCGCGGCGTCGAGCTGGTAGTGGTCGCCGCGGTGCTTGGGGAAGCCGCGGAAGGCCAGCGCGCCGGAGAAGGCCAGGCGCTCCTCCAGGCTGGCCCCGTCCCGCGTCCAGCGCCGGCGCCACGCCGCGCCGAGGGGCAGCGCGAGGTGGGCGTCCTTGTCGACCTTGGGGCCGATGGGCGCGACCTCGACCTCGGTGTCCAGGAGCCGGAAAGGCCGGCGCTGGAACTCGGCGAAGTCGCCAGGGGTCAGCTCGGTGCGATCGGCGACGACGGCGTCGGCCGACAGGTGCACGCCCCCGTCGCCCTCGTCGTGATCGGTGCTGTAGAAGGCGGTGTTCTTCCACACGAAGTCGGTGATGCGGTCGCCGGTGTCGTTGACGACGAGCAGATCGGCGAAGGCCTGGCTGCGCAGGACGCTCTCGCTGTTCGGGCGCAGGCCGGCGTCGACGCCGAGGCGCAGGCCCTCGGCCAGGGCCGGGCGCAGGGCGTCGGTGCTCGGGTTGGCGACCTGCGCGCCCACGAGTAGCTGCAGCAGGCGGTGGCCATCGCAGAAGCCGGTGCAGTCGTCGAAGGCCGCGGCGCGGCCCCGGGTGCGCTCGTAGAAGTCGTCGAGGGCCGGGCGGTCGAAGGCCAGGGCGGGGAGGGGGAGCAGCAGGGCGAGCAGGACGCGGCGCATCCTGCCAGTGTGCCCGGGCGGCTACTCGTTGGCGAGGCCCACATGGTGGGGCCCGGTGACGGACGGCACCCCGTCCGTCTGGCCGGCGCCGACGACGATGAGGCGGTAGGCCGGATCGACGGTGCGCCAGACCTGCCACCAGCTCTTGTACAGGCTCACCGACGCCTTGAGGCGGGCGCCGGCGGGCACGCGGAGCTGGATCCAGTCCACCCGATCGGCCGAGTCGGAGGTGGCGCGGCCCAGGTACGTCCCGTCGGCGGCCTCCACGTCCAGGACCAGGTCGAAGTCGTCGAAGTTCGTCCGGTGGTTGTAGATCCAGGGGTAGAAGGCCAGGGCCGTCGGCGTCGCGAAGCCGGTGAGGGAGGCCTGGTACAGGATGGTCATGGCCTCGGGGTAGGTGAACCGGGCGTAGTCGGGCACCAGGGCGACGGTGACCCACTGGGCCGACGCCGAGGTGAACGCGAACCCGACGGCCGGATCGTCGGCGTCGGCGATCTCGCCCTCGGCCATGAACGAGGTGTCGTTGTCCGCCATCGTGGCGGCCACGTCGGCGGGGTAGCGCTCGAAGAGCTCGTAGGTGCGCACCTCGCCGGCCTCGTCCCAGGGCACGTCCACCGTGCGGCACACATCGCCGCCGTCCGGGCACTTGCCCTCCTCGACGGTGTAGTGGCCGTCGTCATCCGCCAGGAAGCCATGGGCGCCGACGGGGCCAAGGGGCCCAAGCGGGCCGAGGGGGCCGAGCGGGCCGAGCGGGCCCAGGACCGACCAGACGCCGCCGGGGGCGAGCTGGCCGATGAAGGCGTTGCTGTAGGTGCGCGCGTCGGCCTCGCTCTCGTCGTCCGGCACGCCGAAGTCGGCCCAGCGGGCGGGGTTCAGCGGGCCGGCCTCACCCAGGGGGCCGGCCGCGGAGAGGGGGCCGTCGTTCTCGGCGAGCTCCTGGGAGAACAGGTGCCAGTCCACGCCGCCGGAGATGTAGCGAGACGGGTTCCAGCTCCCATCCCCGACGGGGCCCAGCAGCCCGAGCGGGCCGTAGGGGCCGATGGGGCCGTAGTAGCCCAGGCAGCTCATGACCTGCAGGTAGACCTTCGGCGAGAGGGGATCGCCGATGAACACGCGGTCGATGGGCGGCGAGACGCCCGAGAGGTCGCCCTGCAGCGCCTCCACCGTGGTGGCCGAGGTGTAGGGGAGGCCGTCCCCGGCGCCGTCGGCCTTGCCCGGGGCCTTGCCCTCGGCGCGGGCCTCGGCCGGGGCCGCCTCATCAGCGGGGGCGGTGGCGCAGGCGGCCAGGAGGAGGCTCGAGAGGGTGGCGGCGCGGCGCAGCATGGCGGCTCCAGGTACCAGCAGTGGCCACCGCAGTGGCCGGTCAGCGGACTGCCACCGGCCGGGAAGCGGCGGGCGACGGTGGGTTCTTCCAGACGGGGTGCTCACTTCGCAAGGGGCGTGCCGACGGGAGGCGATCCGGGACACCGGGGCGGCGGCCGCGTGACACCCCGCCCCGGCGGCGTGACGCGCTCCGCATCTATCTGTTTTTAAACGCCTTTTCCGCTGGCCTCCGGCTTGCTCTGCCTTTTCGCGTCTCCGGCTTCAATCGGCGCCGCGCCGCCCGTTGAGCCCATGAGCCCCGATCCGGAGGACCCGATGAACCGCCGCCTCGCCCAGGTCGCCTGCCTGTGCACCCTGATCGCCACCGCCGCCCGGGCCGATGAGCGGGTCGTGCTGCCGCTCTCCCTCTGGGATCGCGTCCAGGCCGCCCTCCAGCCCACCGTCCCGACGGGCCCCGAGGAGCGCTGGTGCGCCCTCGAGCGCACGCTGGAGGGCCGCCTGGTGGACGGCGTGCTGGCCGGCACGCTCGACGTCCGCTTCGAGGTCCTGCACACCGAGGGCTGGCTCGACGTGCCCCTGCTCGACAGCGCGGCGTCGCTGACGTCGGTGCGCGTCGACGGCGCCCCCGCGTCCCTGCGCGCCGAGGGCGACCACTACGTGCTCGGCGTGGCTCGTCCGGGGGTGCACCATGTCCAGATCCGGTTCCTCCGCGGCGCCGACGAGGACGAGCGCGCCGTCGAGGTGGAGCTGCCCGAGGCCGGCCCCACCCACGTCTCCATCCTGGTGCCCGCCGTGGGCATCGACGCCACGCTGGCGTCGGGGGTGGTGACGGCGCGGCGGGCCGAAGGCGGGGGCACGCGGCTGGTGGGCGAGGCCAACGGCCCCGTCCGCCTGTCCTGGCGGGCCGCCGACGAGACGGCGGAGGTGCCCCTGCGGGCGCGGGCGCGGCAGGCCACGCTGCTGACCCTCGACGCCAGCCTCGTCACCGGCCGCACCCAGGTCACGCTGACGGTCGACGAGGGCGAGACGGACCGGGCAGAGCTGGCCGTGCCGGACGGCGTCGAGGTGGTCGAGGTGGCCGGCGACGACGTCCTGCAGTGGCGGGTGGAGGCGGTGCCCGACGCCCCTGATCGGCTGGTGGTGCTGCTCGGCCGCCTCGTCCGGGACGACGTGGACCTGGTGGTGGGCTTCCAGTACGCGGTGGCGGGGCCCCAGGTGGCCCTGCGGCTGCCCGCGCCGACCGTCGCGACGACGGGGTCCATCGGCGTGCAGGCGGTCACCGGCCTGGAGTTGACGGCGGAGGGGGCCGAGCCCCTCGCCCCGGGGGAGGTGCCGGGCGAGCTCGCGGGCATGAGCAGCCACCCGCTGCACTTCGCCTTCGCGCAGGCGGTGGCGGCCCAGGTCAAGCTCGGGGTGCGCCCCAACGCGTCGGTGCCGCTGACGAGCACCATCGTCGACGATCTGGAGGCCACGACGATGGTGCTGGAGGACGGCACCGAGATCGCCAAGGTCCGGCTCTTCATGCGCAACAACACGCGCCAGTACCTCGGCCTCGAGCTGCCGGCGGGCGCGACGCTGACCCACGCGCTGCTGGACGGCCACCCCCTGCACCCGGCCGTCGAGGGGGGCGAGGGCCGCGAGCGCCTGCTCATCCCGCTGCGCCAGAGCAGCCAGGCGGGGGAGCGCTACCACCTGGTCCAGCCCGGCGAGAACCTGGGCGCGATCGCCTACATCCACTACTCCAACCCCCAGAAGTGGCCCCTCATCGTCGACGCCAACGGCCAGCTCGCGGGCCCCGAGGACGTGCGCCCGGGCCAGCGGCTGCGCATCCCGCCGCAGCCGGGCGTCGAGGTGGAGGAGAGCCGGTTCGTCTTCGAGTTCGCCTGGCGTCGGCAGGGCGAGCGGCTGGGGGCCTGGGGGACGGAGCGCCTGCGGCTGCCGGCCCTGGACGTGGACGTGGTGAAGGCGACCTGGCACGTCTACCTGCCCCAGGCCGTCGTCCCGCTGCGCTTCGGGGGCAACCTCACCGCCTACTCGGCGCTGCGCTACGACCCCTTCCGGCGGTTCGGGATGTTCCTGCGGCAGGCGCTGGTGGCGGACGCGGAGGCGGCGACGGCGGCGGATCTGCGCGCCGCCCTGCACCAGGCGGAGGCGACGGCCGCCGCGGACGCCCGGGTGGGCCTCGGCGCCTTCCCGCTGGTGGGGACGCGCTACCGGTTCAAGCGGCTGCTGCTCGGCGCCGAGACGGCCGAGGTCACCATCCAGTACCTCGGCTGCACCTGGTCCGACGCCGCGGGTCGCGGGGCCCTGCTGCTGGGCCTGCTGCTCGCGTTGCTGGTGCTCCGGCCCGGCACCGGCCTGAAGAGCGGGGCCCTCGGGCTGCTGCTGCTGGTGCCCGCCCTCGTGGCCGGCCACGCCATCACCGGCGTCCACCGCCACCTCGTCTGGGGCTTCGACCTCGGGCTCCTGCTCCTGCTCGCCCGCCACCGCGGCGCCCCGGCGCTCCAGGCCATCCGGGCCTGGCTGCGGGCCCCCCGGCTGCCCACCGAGCGGCTCACCATCCGCACCGCGCTCACCTGGCTCGGCCTGCTGGCCATCGTGCGGGTCATCGCGACGTACCCGCTGCTCGCGTCGTTGACCGCCCTGGTGGTCCTCACCCTCACCTGGATTCGCGCTCGCCAGCGCCCGGAGCTGCGTCATGGCTAACCCCCTCTTCTGGTGCTGCCTCCTCGCGCTGGCCCTGCCCCGGCTGGCCCACGCCGACGGCGATGACGGCGCCGACTTCGACAGCCTGCTGGCTGAGCAGAACGAGGCCGAGGAGGCTGAAGGGGCCGGCTTCTCGGCCCTCATCGAGGCGGCCGCCGACGCCCGCGTCGAGCTGCCCCTCGACCGCGTGGTGGCCTCCCGCGCCGCGCTGGCGGCCCAGGCCGAGGCCCGCGCCAAGCGCCTCGGCCCGGCCGTCGTGCTGGGCGAGGCGCACTACCGGGGCGAGGCCATCCCGGGGGCGCTGTCCCTGACGGCCACCCTGCAGGTCACGCTCGGCCGGCCGGAGGCCTGGAAGACCGTGCCCCTGGTCGGCGAGGACGTCGTCCTCGTGGCGGCGCGCGTGGAGGGTCGCCCGGTGCCCGTGACCCGGCGCGCGGGCTACCACGTCTGGCTGACGCGCCAGACGGGCACCGTCACCGTCGAGCTGGCCCTGCTGGTGCCGGCCGAGGGCCCGCGGGGCGCCCTCGCGTACACGATGACCATCGCGCGGACGCCCGTGACGCGGTTCGACTGCAGCTTCCCGGGGGCCGACCTCGCCCCCCGCGTCGACCAGGCGGTGCAGGCCGACGTGGTGAGCGAGGGCGGCCGCACGCGCCTGTCGGCGACGCTCAGCCCGGGCCTGCAGATCCACGTGGTCGGCCTGAAGGCGCTGGCCGACGCCGAGCCGCAGATCGCCCGGGCCTACGTCGACGCGGACGCGCTGCTGGTGCTGGGGGCGCGCGACGATCTCTTCGTGACCTTGCGCTACACCCTGCTGCACGGCGGGATGGCGCGCTTCCCCATCCGCCTGCCCCGGGGCTACCGCGTGGAGGCGGTGGACGGGGGGGACGGTTTTTCCCATGTGATTCAGGGGGATGCGGAGGGCGACCTGCTGGTCGGCGAACTGGCCACGCCCGCCCGCCGGGGGCTGGAGGTGGCGCTGCACCTGCGCCGCGACCTGCCCGCCGATGGCCTGCTCACGGTGGGGATGCCGGCCGCCGTCGGGGCTGAGCGCCAGTCGGGCTTCGTGGCGGTCGAGGTGCCCGGGAAGCTGCGGCTCGAGACGGCCCGCCAGCGCGGCGCCACCACCGCCGACGTGCGCCGGCTGCCGTCGGCCCTGCGCGAGAGCGCCATCGGCCCCATCCTGCAGGCCTGGCGCTACGAGGCCCCGGGCTTCGAGCTGGCGGTGGGGCTCCAGCGGCTGGAGGAGCGCCGCATCGTGCCCGGGGTCATCGACGAGGTGGCAGCGTTCACCGTCGTCGCCGACACGGGCGCCCGCCTGACGGAGATGCGGCTGATGTTCAAGAACCGCCTCCGCCACCGGCTGGCCCTGCGCCTGCCCGCCGGCGCCCGCCTGCGCTCGGCCCTGCTCGACGGCAACCCCGTCAGCGCCAGCGCCACGGATGATGGGCGCGTGCTCCTGCCCCTCATCCGATCGGGCGGCGAAGAGGACGACTTCGAGCTCTCGGTGGTGCTGGAGGAGGACGGCCCGCCGCCGGCCCTGCTGGGGGCGCACGATCTGGCCCTGCCCGCGGTCGAGCTGCCCATCAGCTCGCTGCGCTGGAGCGTCTTCCTGCCGCCGCGGGACGCCTACGGCCCCCTGCGCGGGGCGGTCGAGGTGCAGCAGCGCGTGGGCTCCGTCCGCTGGCGCCGCCCGTTCGACGAGCCGGCCGCGGAGGCGTCGGCGTCGGGCAGCGGAGGCGCGGCCCTCGCGGCCGCCGGCACGATGCCCGTCCGCATCAACGTCCCCCGCACCGGCCACCGCATCAACTACCACCGGTACTGGATCGGCGCCGACGAGGCCGTCGCCGTCTCCACCCGGTACGTCCGCGCCTGGCTCGTGTACCCCGCCCAGCTCGCCCTCGCGCTGGCCCTCGTCGCCCTCGTGCAGGTGCGGCGGCGCTGGGGGCTGGTGCCCGTCGTGGTCGTGGCCGGGGGCCTCGCCGCCCTGGGGGGGCCGGTGCCCGTGGTCGGGGCGTGCGTGTCGGGCCTGGGCCTGCGGGGCTGGCGGGCGGGCTGGCTCGTGGGGGCGCGGGACGCGGCGTGGGCCTGGGCACGCCGGCAGCGGGGCCGCGTCCGCCGGCCGGAGGGCCCCTGGACGACCCGGCGGGTGGCGACGCTCGCCGGGCGGCTCCTGGTGGCGGCGGCCGTGCTCTACCTGGCCCACCGGGCCTTGCTGGCGGCCGTCCCGCTCATCGGCGACATCGCGGGCTGACGCGGCGCCCGCAAGAAAATCTCGGGGCCCGTGAGGGCCCCGGCGGCGCCCTCCCGTACCCGGCAATGACAGGCGCTCAAGCCTGCACAAACCGGGAGAATCCTGATGATTTCCAAGACCTTCGCCTGCCGCGCCCTCGCCGTCCTCCTCGCCTCTCAGGGCCTCGTCGCCTGCGTCCCCAGCGGCTCCGACGACCCCATCGTGGACGCCGGGCCCATGCCGGACCCGGAGCCGACGCCGAAGCCGGAGCCGGAGCCGGAGCCACAGCCGGAGCCCGAGCCCGAGCCCGAGCCGGAGCCCGAGCCGGAGCCCGAGCCGGCCAACCAGGCGCCCGTCATCGATGACATCGCGGTGGACGCGGCGACGTTCCAGAGCGACTGCCGCACGAGCCTGGTGGCGAGCGCCCGCGACGACGATGGCGACGCCCTGCGGTACACCTGGCGCATGGACGGCGAGGCCCTGGACGCCGAGGAGGACGCCGCCAGCTTCGGCGGCGGGCCCAGGCGGACGCGCCGGGTCGAGCTGACGGTGGAGGACGGCCGCGGCGGCCAGGCGTCGGCCAGCGTCTCGCTCGACCTGGCGGGCTGCGAGCTGCCCGACGGGGCCATCCCCAACGCGGCCGGCGACCGGGCGTACCTCCTGGCCCGGACGTCCGACACCTTCGACGCCCACCGCCGGGAGGCGGCGCGCCTGGGTGGGCACCTGGCCACCCTCACGACCGACGCGGAGCTCGCCTTCGTGCGCAGCCTCGACGGCGAGGGCTGGATCGGCCTCTGGTCGCCCCAGGGGGACCACCGCTTCGAGACCATCACCGGCGAGCCGGCGGGCCCGGAGCGCTTCTGCCCCGGCGAGCCCAACAACGCGGCCGGCAACGAGTTCGCCGTGGAGCTGTGGGACATCGACTGCTTCAACGACCACCCGGGCAGCCGCCCGACGGTGGCCGTCTACGAGTTCGAGCTGCCCGGCGGCCCCGAGGACGTGAGCGCGGGGGGCGCCTTCGAGGGGCCTGGCTTCGGGACGGGCGGCTCGGCGCGCAGCATCCTGCGCCTGACCGAGCCCCGCACCGTCCGCCTGAGCGTGACCGACGCCCAGGGCCGCTGCGACGGCGTGGGGGATCCCACGCTGCAGGTCCTGTTCGGCGGCGACACGCTGGCCGCCAACGACGACGCCAACGGCACCGTCTGCCCGGAGGTGACCGTCGACCTGCAGCCCGGCGTCTACGACGTGGCCGTGCGCGGCTACAACGGCAGCGGCGTCAACGACTACCGCCTGGGCGTCGACCTGGACGCCGAGGCGCGCCCCGCCGAGCTGCCTCCGCTGGAGATGGTCAACGGGGACGGCGCCTGCCCGCCCGGCTCTGCGCCCCTGAGCCCCGCCATCGCCGCCGCCTTCGTCCCGCAGATCTGCAGCATGCTGGGCGACTGGTACATCGTCCGCCTGGCCGACGGCGCCGCCATCGACGGGCCGGGCTACGGCTGCAACATCCGGCCGCGCGAGGTGAACCCCCTCGGTCAGACGCTCTGCGCCCGCTGATCCTCCCGCCTCGGCTCCCCGGCGCTCGCCAGGAGCCAGTCCAGCATCGCCCCCGCCACGTCCACCCCCGCGACCACCTGCGCTTGCGGGAAGTAGCAGGGGAAGTTCGCCTCCAGCAGATACAGCCGGCCGCTCGGGTGGGCCAGCAGGTCCACCCCGGCCAGCCCCACCTGGATGGCGGCGGCCGCCGCGACGGCCAGCCGGGCCGCTCCGGGCGGCGGCTCGGCGGTGTAGTCGGCCAGGTCCTCCGACGCGTAGGTGCGAAAGCCGTCGCTGCGCAGGACGTTGCGATAGCTCGCCACCACCTCGTCTCCCACCACCACGAGCCGCCAGTGCACCGCGTCCGGGATGCAGGCCTGCAGCAGCGGCTGGATGCCCCGCAGGGCCAGCCCGTCGAGGACCGAGAGCAGGCTCGTCCGCGTGTCCAGCCGCATCACCCCGTGCCCGCCTTCGCCGCCTCCGAGCTTCAAGATGACCGGCAGGCCCCCGAGGCGCGCGATGGCGGCGTCGACCGCCGGCTCGCTCACGTCGTCGAGCACCTCGCTGCGAGGGACGGGCAGCCCGAAGACGGTGAAAAGGGTAAGCTGATCAACGACTTCTGCGAACGGGCCGCGCGCCTGGCGGTAGAAGGTGCCGAGGCCTGGGTGCCAGAGCTGGCGCTGTCGGGCGGCGGCGGCGGCCGAGGTGGACGGGCAGTACAGCAGGTCGCCGTCGGGCAGGCGGGGGGGCAGGGGGGTGGCGGCGGGGTCGTGCAGCTCGACGGCCAGGCGGCGGCGAGCCGCGGCGCGCAGCAGCAGGTCCGTGGTCGTCTCGGGCAGGCCGGGCCCCACCACGAGGTGCAGCGTGCGCACCGGGGGCCAGGGCTGGAGGGCGGGCAGGCGGCCCAGCAGGGCGTCGCCCGCGCTGGCGTGGGCCGCGGCGACCTCCTCGGCGGTCGCGTACGCGAACAAGAAGAGGGCGCGGCGCCGGCCCCGCGCGACGGGCTCCATGTCGTGGAGGGCCTGTGGCTCAGGCGTCCCGGCGGCGTCCAGGTTGAGCCACAGCAGGCCGCGCCCGGGGCGTGGCTCCACGGCCAGATCGGCCCGGGGGAACCGCGTCCGACCACCCTCGCAGGCGTCCAGGTACACGACGCCGGTGGCGACGAGCCGCCGGCCGGCCTGGGCGTAGTCGTCGTGGTGGGGCGGGTGGCCCTCGCCCACGCCGCAGTCCCGGAGGCGCAGGGAGGTCAGGGGCGCGCCGGGCAGGCCCAGGCGGGCGGCGAGCCGCTCGGCCACCGCGGCGACGACGCGGTGCGCCTGCAGGGGCACCTCCGCCGTGACGCCCGTCTCGGTGTGAGAGAACGAAATCCCCAGTCTTTCCAGGTGCTTCGGGGCACAGCAGCGCGCCAGGGCCCGCACCTCGGCCGGGCTGGCGAGGGCGTCGTCGACTTCCCAGTGCAGCATCGCGGTCAGAGGCCCTTGGCGGCCTCTTCCTTGCCGAGCGCCTCGACCGCCGCCTTCTTCTCGCGCTCTTCCTGCTGGACGGCGGCCGGCCCCTGGCGGCGCGCGGCCGCGCGGGCCGGACCCTTGCGCGTCTGCTCGGCCTGGCGCGCCTGGAGGGCCTGGCCGCGCTTCTCGTCCTGCTCGCGGGCGCCGGTGACCTTGTCGTTCTGCTCCTGCGGCCGCAGCGCCGCGGGGCCGCGCTTGATGGTCTGCTCCCCGCGGGCCGGCTTGCGCTTGACGGTCTGCTCGCCGCGCGCGGGGGTGCCCCGCTTCTCGGTCTGCTCGCGCGCCGCCACGTCGTCGGGGCCCAGCCTGGCCTCCTCCTCGCTCCGCCCGTCGGGCGCCAGCTTCTCGTTCTGCTCGGGCGAGCGCAGCGCGCGCTTGCGGTGCTGCTCCTTCATCCGCGGCGCGTCGCTGCCGGGGGCTGCCGCCTCGGACGGCGGCGCCTGGGCGCCCGCGCCGCGCGGGGCGAGGGCCAGGGCGGCGGCCGCCGCGGCTGCAGAGGCCACCTGCCGCAGCATCGCGCGGCGATCGACGACCATGCCCGGCGGCGCGAGGCGGGACACCAGCCCGGCGTCGGCCAGCGCGTCCAGCGCCTGCCAGACGAGCTCCTCGTCCGCGGTCGGATCCGCCCGCCGGGCGGCCTCCACGAGGCCCGTGACGGACGTCTGCCCGTCCGCGGCCGCCCACACCGCCATCAGGACGGGCGTCAGCGTGTGTACGCGCGCCCCGTCATCCACCTGACCACCGGCCCGCAGCTCTCCGCGGCGCTCTGCGTTCATCCCGACGCTCCTCTCCCGACCCCGGGGCCACTGTACCGCCCCGTCGAGGGCCGAGCGACGCCAATTCGCGCGCGTTGCGGGGGAGCGCGCGCTCATGCGACGGTGCCGCCATGCGCCCCTCCCTCCGAGGCCGCGGTGCTGCCTGATCGCCTCTGGCAGCTCGGCCGGTATCTCGAGACCCACCATGCCCTCTGGCATGACCGGGCCTTCGTCCAGCGGCCGGTCTCGTGGGAGGCCGCGGAGCCCGCGCTCGTCGCCTGGCTGGACGCCCAGCCGACGGCGCTCTTCCTGGCCCCGGACCGGGCGTGGCTGGCCGAGGCGCCGCCCGTGGCCCGGCGGTGGGCCGCCGAGGCGGACGCCCTGGCGGCGCTGCCCGCTCTGTCGGCCGCGCCGACCCCCCTGCGCGGCTTCGGGACGCTGGGGTTGCCGGGGAGAAAGCTGAGCCAGATCGAGCACTTCGCGGCCCCCGTGCGCGACCGCTGGCCGCGGCCGACGCGCATCACGGACTGGTGCGCGGGCAAGGGCCACCTGGGCCGGGCGCTGTGCCACCACACCGGCGCGGCGCTGCAAGCGCTGGAGTGGCAGGAGGCCCTGTGCGCCGCGGGCCGGGTGGAGTGCGAGCGCGTGGGCGTGGCGGCGCACTTCGCCTGCGTCGACGTGCGCGACGCGGCGGCGGCGGCGCTGCTCGCCCCCGACGATCTGGTCGTCGCGCTGCACGCCTGCGGGGGCCTGCACACCGCGCTGCTGCGGGCGGTCGTCGAGCGCGGCGCGGCCGGCCTGGCCCTCGCCCCCTGTTGCTACAACCAGCCCTCGCCCGACCGCGGTCGACCCCTCTCCCGCGCCGCGGCGGCCGTGGGGCTGCGGATCGACGACAACGACCTGGACCTGCTGCACCGCCAGCCCGCCAACGCCAGCCAGGGCACGCTGCGCCGGAGTCGGCAGAACCAGCACTGGCGGCTCGCGTTCGACGCGCTCCAGCGGCAGGCGACGGGGGTCGACGCCTACCGGCCCATGCCCCCGTTCCCCGACCCGTGGCTCGCGCTGCCCTTCGACGCCTTCTGCGCGCGCTTCGCAGAGCTGGAGGGCATCGAGCTGCCGGCGCACCTGCGCCCCGACGACTTCCTCGCCGAGGGTGAGGCCGCCTGGCGGGCCACCGTCGCCCGGGACGCGGTGCGCAGCCTGTTCGCGCGGCCGCTCGAGGCGTGGCTCGTCCTCGACCGCGCCTGCTACCTCGAAGAGGCCGGCTACGCGGTCGAGGTGGGGACGTTCTGCGACCGCACGCTCACCCCACGCAACGCCATCATCCTGGCCCGCCAACCCACAACCCCCTGATCCTGCGACGAAAACCCCCGACGCGCCGCCGCCCCCGCGTCGGCGCCCGGGCCCTCCAAGGTCTACCGGGTAGACCTTCGGGGGCCTGCAACTTTGCAGCGGGGGTGTGGTGGGGTGGGGTGCCTGGGGTGGTGTGGGCGGGCGTTCGGGGCGGGGCAGGGGGGGCAGGCGCGCTGTGGAGCCTCGCCCGACCTGCCAGCGTGCGCCACTGGGCCGTCCGCAGGCGCAGGTCGCCCGTGGCGCTCGGGCGGGCGCGGTGCTGGCTGGTCTCGGCGGCGCCGGCGGGCGGTCAGGCCGCGCCGGCGCGGGGTCGCCTGGGGCGGGCGAAGGCGGGCGGCAGGGTGTGCGCCGGCCAGGGGATCATGGGCTGGGTGGGGTCGGCCTGCCAGGCGTAGTAGGCGCGGCTGGACAGGGTGTAGGCCACCCGCAGCTCGGCGTGCAGGGCCCGCCAGTCGTCGTGGTGCTCGGCGGGGCCATGCACGACGGGGGCGGGGCTGCGGTGGCGCTCGCGGGGGCGGGTCATCGGGTCGAGGCGCCGCAGCGCGGCGGGCTCGGGGATGCGGACGCCGGCCTTCTTCCGCTTCGGGCGGGCCTCGGCGGCGAGGCCGTCGGCCAGCGTCCACATGAGCGCCCGGTGGTCCCTGGGCGACAGGTCTTCGAGGCCCGGCAGACGGTCGATGCGCACCCGCAGCGTCATCGGCGCCTGGCCGGCGTACTGGAAGATGCCTTCGACCGGCTTGCCGAAGAGCAGGGCCGGGGTGGAGCTGGGGAAGATGTCCTCGGCGGGGTGCCGGACGAGGAACTGCGCGGTGGCCTGGCCCATGAGGTACCGCAGCCGCTGGAGGGCGTGCTCGACCGTGGTGACCTGGATGCAGTGGTTCTGCTCCAGCAGGCTGCCGGTGCGGCCGAGCAACTTGTTGATTCGCCTGGAGATCTCCCGGAGCGTCCACTCCAGGAAGGCGCTCTTCTGGGTGAGCGTGGGGGCGCCGATGAGCAGGTGCAGGTGGTTGGACAGGAAGTGGAAGGCGTAGACGTCGATGAGCGGGAACAGGCGCTGGGCCTGGGCGAGGACGCCCAGCAGGAGGGCGCTGCACTGCTCGGTGGGGATGAAGGCGAAGCGATCGTCGATGACCTTGCTGGTGGTCTCGTAGATCGCCATCACGATGCCCAGCCGGGCCGTGAGGACGGCGTGGCGTGGGTCTTCGATGCGCAGCTTCTCGGCCATGAGGGGGCTCCGTCGTCGGTTGCCCTCTCCTCATCGGTCAGTCGCGCCGCGTGTCGCGCACTTTCTGCAAAAAAGTCCGGCTGGCGCCCGGCTCAGGTGCCCTTGAGGAAGTTCGCGACGGCCTCGTTGTAGTCGGGCGAGCAGTCCATCTGGACGGTGTGGCCGCAGCCCCGCAGGGTGACGAGCTTCGCGTCCTTGATGCCCCGCCGCCCGAACTCCATGATCTCGCGCGACTCCCCGCCGTGCATGAAGGGGTTGGGGATGAGCCGATCCTGGTCGCCATGCACGATGAGCGTCGGCACCTGCACCCGGAAGAGGCTGGCCCGGGTGAAGTCGGTGTCGAGCAGCCCATGGATGCTCTTCACGTTCGCGTAGGCGTAGGCCGGGAACTCGTCCGTCAGGGCGACGCGGGCGCGCTCCTCGATGAGCCAGGCGTAGTCGGGCTGCCACCGGCTGAAGTTGGCCCGCCGGACGGAGCCCCAGATGGCGTGCTCGTCGGCGGCGCGGATGCCCGCGGTGGTGACCACCGACTTGAACCAGGCCTTCTCCCGCGCCGAGAACTGCTCGAAGCCGGCCGGCGCCGTGAGCACCAGCGCGCCGGGCTCGGTCGGCCACCGGATGGCGTAGGTGAGGGCGATCTGGCCGCCCATCGAGTGCCCGATCAGCGTCGGCTTCTCCAGGCCGAGGTGCTGGGCCAGCGCCCGCACCGCGTCGGCCTGCGCGACCATCGTGTACGGGAACGTCGCGGGTTTGCTGGACTTTCCGTAGCCGGGCAGGTCGACGGCGATGACGCGGTAGCCCTGCCGGGCGAAGGTGTCGAGCTGGTACCGCCAGAACTTCAGGTACGAGCCGAGGCCATGGATGAAGACGAGCGTGCGCTTGCCCTCGGGGTTGAGCTCGACGTAGGCGACCGCCGTGTCGGCGGGCAGGCCGTAGGCGTCGTTGAGCGCCGAGAGCGTGACGCGCTTGACCGGCCAGGCGTCCCCGCCCACCGCCGTGTACGGGAAGTCCTGGAAGCGCAGGGGGCCGTCGGCCCGGGTGTGGCGCGGGCCGCAGCCGGCCAGCGTCAGCGCCAGGAGGATCGCTGTGGTTGCCAGGCGTGCCATGTCAGAACCCGTACCAGGTGAAGGTGGAGAAGGCGGCCCAGGGGTTCGCGTCGACGGTGGGCACCGCGTCGAAGAAGTCGCCCACCGCCAGGTAGCCCGCGTGCAGCCCGATGGTCATCAGGTAGCGGACGTTCCACTTGAGCTCGGCGTTGAACTCGGCGCCGATGGTCCGGCCCCGCTGCAAGTTGAAGACGCCGGGGGGCGGCGTCGCGGAGCTGCGCGCCGCGGCCACCCCGAGCTTCAGGTTGAGCACCTCGGGGATGAGGTCCTGGGCGCCCGTGAGGATGGCGGCCTGCAGGCCATAGCCCTGGTTGCTGATGTCGGTGACGGCGCCGGTGTAGTTGCTGACGGTGCTGGTGAAGGGGAAGAGCAGCAGCGTCTTGTGGTCGAACCAGACGGCGCCGGGCAGGCCGTAGTGGTTCAGCGTGAACACGCCGTCGTACTCGGCATCCTTCACGTCGTCGTCGCCCGAGGTGAACAGACCCTCTAGCGTGATGACGTCGCCCAGGCCCTTGCCGTGGTTGTAGGCCAGCTCGAGGTCGGCGGCGAAGCCGGCGATGGCCAGGTCCTTGTTCAGCGTCGTGCCCGCCTTCTGCGACTCGAAGCGGCCGAAGTTGGCGATGGCGTAGCCGGTGACGGCCAGGTCGCCGGTGCGGAAGTCCGCGTTGTGGTTGAAGTTGACGCCGACCCAGGTGACCGAGCCGGTGGGGCTCTCCAGGTCGAAGTCCGCCACGCCGGTGTAGGGGAACAGGCCCGTCGAGGCCGGGCCGGACGGCACCAGGCCCTCGAAGGCGAAGGCCTTGCCCTCCGTGTTGTCGCGCAGGTGCCAGAGGCTGAAGGCGATCTCCGTCCCCGGCCAGGCCTCGTAGCTGTAGTCGATCGTGGAGAGGTAGACGTAGGAGAGGCGGGGGTCGCCCTCGTCGGCCTTGTTGGGCTGCGCGGCGCCGATGGGCAGGAACGCGGCCTTCAGCCGGTGCTGGCCGAAGTGGCCGTAGGCCGTCGCGCCGGTGCCGTCCGTGCCGATGAAGGCCAGCTTGTAGCCCGTCTTCACGATGTGGAAGAGCGACGTCACCTGCGGGTCGTCGATGCCGTCGTAGAACGGCTGCGTCCCCAGCACGACCGACAGCTCGAAGGGGTTGCGCGTCGGGTAGAGGCTGACGTTGACGTTCTTCGTCTGGATGTTGACCTGGTCGGCGTTCAGGCCGCCGCCCTGGTTGTTCTGGATCTGGTTGGCCGCCTGGCCCCAGGTGTAGTCCACCTCGAACTGGGCGCGGAACGTGGCCAGGCCGTCGGTGAACCACGGGCTGTAGGCCAGCACCGGGATCCAGCGCTGCTCGATGTAGGCCGTCGAGTCGCTGCCCGTCGCCGTCGCGCTGCCCGCGCCCTCGCCGATGCCGATGGGCCCCAGCGACACGCCGCGCAGGCCGCTGGGATCGGCCAGCATGTTGGTGACGGTGGCCCGCATGAAGAAGTAGTTGATGAGCTTGAACTCGCTCGCCAGCGGGTCGGCGCTGCGATCCGCGCCGGCCTCCCAGGCGCCGTAGGCGTCGCCGGCGCCCGGCGTCGGGGCGGCGGCCGCCGGGGCGGCCAGCAGCGTCAAGCAACCGATCTTGTTCAGGATTCTCCGCATCACGGCTCGCCGATCCGGTAGACCTGCACCGCGTCACCGGTGAAGGGCGTGTCGTTGAGGGTCACGGTGCCGGGCTGGCCCACGTCGCCGTCGGCGCACCGGTGGCCCGTCGCCTGGTCCTTGAAGAAGAACTCGAACGCCGCCGTGGCGCCGTCGGGGGAGATGCGGCCGCGGCCCTCCTGGCCGAAGCCCGCGTAGGTCGCCGTGACGTCGAAGCACTCGCCGTTGCCGCGGACCTCGCCGACGAGCACGGCGGTCGAGGCGAACTCCAGCGAGGCGCCGGGGGCGTTGGGGTCGCACATGCCCACCTGGCCGACGTCCGAGGCGCCGTTCAGCGTGCCGAGCACGCTGCGGGTGGTCCAGCTGCCGCCCAGCACCGTGATCTCCACCTCGGCGTAGCACTGGGTGGCCTGGCCGAAGTTCACGTTCGCGTCGAAGCCGTTGGGGTGGCTGGGCACGTCGGCCCCTGCCATGCGCAGGACCTTGCCCTCCAGGAAGGCCTCGACCTTGCGGGGGTTGGTCAGGTCGAGGGTGCCGCCGCCCCCGCCGGCGCCCCCGGCCCCGCCCGCGTCGCGCTCCGATCCGCGGGGGCCGGCGTCGTCGCCCAGGACCACGTAGATGGGATCGCCCTCGCAGGCGGTCAGCGCCAGAAAGGCCAGCGCGATCAGGCCCTTGCGGCGGCGCAGCAGGGGCAGCGCCAGCAGCAGCCAGGCCAGCCCGGCGCCGCCGTCGCCCGCGGGACCCTGGGTGCAGCCCCAGTAGGAGCGGCCGGCCCGGCGCGCGTCGTCATCGGTCATGGGGGTGCCGCCGCCCGCGCCGCCCGCGCCGCCGTCGGGGCCGACGCCGGCGTCGTCCTCGGGGACCTCCGAGTGGCTCACGACCAGCGTGAACTCCAGCAGGCCCACGCCGCCGCCGGCGTCGAAGGCCCGCGCCGCGAGGCGCTGGGGGCCCTCGGGCACGCTGCGCACGTCCCAGAGGAACGTGAACGGCGCGGCTCGGTCGGTGCCGATGGGCTGGTCGCCCATGTCCTCCGTCTTCCAGAAGAGCACGGCCTGGCTGACCACGCCCCCGGACGAGACGGCCTCGATCTTGATCTCGGGCACGCCGCTCACGGTGGCGCCCTCGGCCGGGGAGACGAGCCGCACGACGGGGGGCATGCCCGGCGCGGGGCCGGCGACCACGGTGACCGTGGTGTCGGCGTCGGTGGCCTCGTTGCCGGCGGCGTCCGTCGCGCGGGCCGCCAGGGCGTAGGTGCCGGGGCCGGCCACCGCGGTGTCCCAGGCCACGGCCCACGGCGGCGCCATCGCGACGCCCACCACGGCGCCGTTCGCCGTGAACTCGACCTGGCGGACGGCGGTGTCGTCGGCGGCGTCGGCGACCAGCTCCACGACGCCCGCGACCTCGCTGCCGGCCGTCGGCGCGGTCAGGTTGACGGTGGGCGGCGTGTCGTCGACGACGTCGCTGTCCAGGGTGACGGTGATGTCGGCGGAGGCCATGTTGCCGGCCCCGTCCCGGGCGGTGGCGGTGAGCGTGTAGCGCCCGGCCGGCACCGCCGAGGCGTCCCAGATCACCTGCCAGGGCGCGGCGTTGGCCACCGCGATGGCCTCGCCGTTCACCGCGAAGGCGACCTCGACCACGCCCGTGTCGTCCTGGGCGTCGGCCGTCAGCGTGACGCGCCCCGAGACGGTGGCGTCGGCGGCCGGGGCGGTGAACCGCACGGTGGGGGCCGCCATGTCGCCCGGCGGCACGCCGGGGCCGTCGGTCAGCCCGAAGAACTCGGCGATGCGCAGGCTGGAGCAGATGTTCGCGTCGATGAAGAACGCGCCGGCCGTGCCGCAGCCCTGGTCGGGATCGACGAACGTGCCGTGGTTGGCGCCCTGGATCTCGTAGTACTCGACGACGATCTCGCCGGCGCCATCCCGGTAGATCTTGCGGCTGTGGCCGTCCACCTGCTGCGTCTCGGAGGGGGTGGCGTCGATGCCGTGGACGTTGGTCCACTGCTTGACCATCTCGCCGCCGTTGGCGGCGTTCACGGTGAAGTCGGCGGTGCCCTGCCACACCGACACCCGCGGCCAGGGGCCGGCGTAGCCCGGGAAGGCCTGGCGGACGTAGTCGCCCCAGATGTTGGCGGCCCGGGGGATGCCCGGGTTCAGGCAGGTGGAGACCTCGTTGAAGTTGGTCGTGCAGCGGTAGGGGATGCCCGCGATGGTGGCGCCGGCCGCGAAGACGTCGGGCCAGGTGGCCAGCATCAGGGCGCTCTGGGCCCCGCCCCCCGAGTGGCCCGTCGTAAAGACGCGGGCGTCGTCGATGTCGAAGTCGGCCTTCATCTGGTTGACCATGTCGATGATCGACTGGTTCTCGCCGTCCCCGCGCGGGAGGTTCGCGCCGTTGCCGAACTCGCCCGCCCAGTTGAAGCAGCTGAGCGCGTTGTTGGCCGCGCGCTGCTGGGGGTACAGGACGTAGAAGCCCAGCTCGTCGGCCAGGGGCTCCCAGCCAGCGTTGCGGTAGGCCGCCGCGTTCTGCGAGCAGGCGTGCATGGCGACGACCAGCGGCGCCGGGCCGGCGGGGCGGGGCGAGGGCACGTACCGGTACATGTCGAGGGCCCCGGGGTTGCCGCCGAAGGCCGCGACCTGCTCGAAGGTGCCGGCGCCCGCCAGGCCGGGGCGCACCACGTCGACGGCGGGCGCGGGCGCCTGGACCGCGGGCTCGCAGGCGAAGAGCAGCAAGGCCGCCCAGGTGATCGAGGGGGTGCGCATGTCGGCCAGACCTCCGACCCCTGCCGGGGTCTACTGCAATGCAATAGCGTGGACCTTAGAGGAGGCCCCGTCGGACGTCAACCGCTGCAGGTGCGTCGTAGGCAAGTGGTTGATATGGAAGTGGAATCGAGGTCGGTTCCGGGGTGGCTCAAGGCGGGCGCTTCATCTGCTGCACTGCACAACAGGCTACATCCGCACGCACTGCATGACCGTGCGGATGGTGACCACCGCGTCGGTGCGGTTGCCGCCCTTGACCTGCCAGCCAGACCGGCCGCCGCTCACCCAGCTCGTGCTCTCGGTGACCACGAAGTCCCAGTGGCGGCCGTCGGGGGCGTTCGACATGAAGCCGCCGCCGACGACCTGCCAGCCGGCCGGGCACAGGTGGCGCCAGGTGAAGAAGTTGTTGTGCGGCACATCGAGGGGCGGGTTCTCGATGCGCTGGTAGTGCGCGAGGTCGAGGAGGCCGGCCGGACCCTGCGGACCCGCGGGGCCCTGCGGGCCGGCCGGACCCTGCGCACCGACGGCGCCCCGCTCGCCCTGGCGGCCGGCCAGGCCCTCGAGACCCTGGGGACCCATCGGGCCGACCGGCCCCACCAGGCCCATCGGGCCCATCGGACCGACGCCGCCAGCGGGCCCGGCCGGCCCCGCCGGTCCCACCGGACCCATCGGACCGACGCCGCCGGCCGGTCCCTCGGCGCCCGCCGGGCCCATCGGGCCGACGCCGCCGGCCGGGCCCTCCGGTCCGGCGGGGCCCGGGGGGCCGGCGGGGCCCTGCTCGCCGTCACGGCCAGGCTCGCCCTGGGGGCCGGCAGGTCCGGCCTCTCCGACGGCGCCCGGCCCGACCCAGTTGCCCTCGTCGTCGATCACCAGGAGGTCGCCGATGCTGACCGTCCTGGGGTGGATGTCGCGGCCGGCCACGTCGCCGGCCTGGTCGGCGAAGCGGGCGCGGAGGCTCGCGCCGATGCGCATGCGCGGGGCGAACTCCTCCTCGCCCTCGATCTGGACGCCGAGGAAGAGGCGGGTGTCACCGTCGACCGCCGGGAGGGGCGTGCCGTCGCCGAGCAGGGCCGCGAACCGCCCGTCGATCACGTCGACGGACTGGCTCTCGGCCCAGAGCTCGGCGCCGTCCTCGGCGGCGTCGTACAGGCGGAAGGTCATCGAGCGGCTGCCGGTGACGGGCTGGTCGGCCCGGTCTGCCAGGTTGCCCTGGAACGTGAGGGTCGCCTCGTCGGCGTGAGCGAAGACGGGCAGGCTGAGCGCGAGGAGCGCGATGAGGGCGCGGATCATGGGGGACTCCTTCAGTCGACGATGACCGCCGTCAGGCGGCCGTTCGGGTTGAAGCTGACGACGGCGGCGCTGCCTGCGCCGCCCTGGAGGGTGTGCTGGCCATCGACCGCCACGCCCGCGCCGGCCTGGACGGCGGCGTTGGTGAGGACGTGCCCGTCGCTCGAGCTGTGGGTGTTGCAGGCGCTGAGCCCGGCGGCGACCAGGAGCGCTGTGCTGAACCGAAGCATGGTCTCTCCTTGCTGAGGGGGGCCCCGAAGCGCTCTTCGGCGGCCTCTTGTCGGAATACGTGGATCAGCGCCCGACCCCCTCACGATGAAGCCGGCTTTCTATGGACTCCCGTAGCCTGCTGGCACGGTGAGCCGACCCACTGGCTCCCCGGCGACGGGCCCGCCGTCACCGGCCGCCTCGAAGCGGACCGCGGAGGGAGCGGGGGGCGCGGATGAGGCGGTCGTTGCGGGAAGGCGCTGGCCTGCACGTCTCTGAGCTGCGCCCTGCGACCCCAGCGACCCCGACTGCGGGGTGTGTCAGCAGACGCACTGCCTGGCTGTGTTCGAGGCCTGCGCCGGCGTCGCGCCCCCTGTTCGGGCTCAGTCTCCGCCGACGCGGCAGGCGCAGGCCGGCGTGGCCAGCGGCTCGCCACAGCCGTGGGGGAAGCCCCCGGCGCAGGCGTCGAGGCCGGGCAGCGTCTGCATGCTGCCCACGCAGACCGCCCCGCCGGCTTCGCAGACGGCCCCGCACGTGACCAGGCTGTCATCGGCCGGGCGGACGTGGCAGAGGATGGTGCCCTCGTCCTCCAGCTCGGCGCGGCAGAGCACGTAGGCGTCCGGGAACGCGCACGCGCCCGCGGCGTCCTGGCAGGCGCCGTCCACGCAGACGCCGACGCCGCAGGGGGTCGCGTCGGGCGCGGGGAGGAGCTGGGGGGGCGTGTCGCCGCGGCAGCCCGTCATGCGCTGGCAGGGTCCGGCCTGGGCGATGGGCTCGGGCTCCCCCTGGGCGCAGGCGCGGTCCGCGTCGTCCTCGCACACCCCCGCCGACCGGCAGCGCGCCACGGGCTCGCCGGCCAGGGCGTAGCAGACGCCGTCGGTGAGCCGGTACGTGGTGGGGCAGGTCACCGGGCAGGCGTCGTCATCGGGCAGGGCCACGACGGCGCCCTCGGCGTCGCAGCCGACGCAGAGGTCGAGGCGCGTCCCGGGGGGGCAGAGCGCGCTGGCGTCGGCGGCGGCGTCGGGCGGCGGACGGGCGTCCCGCCCGACGTCCGGCTGGGCCTCCCGGCCCGCGTCGACGGCCGCGGCGTCGGCGGGCGCCACCGCGTCGAGGGGCGGCGTCATGGCAGAATCCACCGTGAAATCAGCGACTTCGCCGTCGAGTCGGGCCGGCCCCTCCAGGTCCAGCAGGGGCGTACAGCCCACCAGCAGCCCGCAGAGGAGGACGCGGCGCCTCATGGCGCTCAGCGATCGAGGGCGTCGGCGAGGGCCTGCATGATGGCCGGATCGTGGGGCGCGACGGTGGGCGCGAAGCGGCCCCGCACCTGGCCGGTGGGGCCCACCACGAACTTGCCGAAGTTCCACTCGATGTCGGGGCCTCCGCCGACGAGGTGCTGGTAGAGGGGGCTGCGGTCGGGGCCGTTGACGTCCTGCTTGCTCAAGAGGGGGAAGTCCACGCCGTAGGTGGTGCTGCAGAACGTGCGGATCTCCTCGGCGCTGCCGGGCTCCTGGGCGCCGAACTGGTTGCAGGGCACCCCCAGCACCGCGACCCCGTCCGCGGCCGTCTCCTGCGCGAGCGCCACCAGCTCCTCGTACTGCGGCGTGAGGCCACACCGGCTGGCCACGTTGACCACGAGCAGGGCCTTGCCCCGGTAGGCGTCCGGGGCGAGGGGCTCGCCCTCCAGGGTGGTCAGGCCCATGGCATCGAAAGGGTGGCTCATTCGGCTCTCCGCATGCTGGATGCGGGAGCATAGCGAAGAAGCGGACCCGCCGGACAGGGGGCGGCGATCACTTCTGCTTCGGCGCGCAGGGCTGCCAGGCGCCGACCTCCGACTTGAAGCCGAGGCTCGCCCCCCAGGCGAGCTGATGGCAACGCAGGGCGTCGAGCGCCCTGGCCTCGTCCGGCGCGTTCGAGAGGCGGGCCACCTCGGCCAGGTGGTCGAGGTTCGTGGTCTGCTCTCGCCACACGCGCTCCAGATCCTCGGCGGTCGTGGTCAGCGGCTGGGGCGCCTGGAGGATCTCCAGGAGGAGGTGGCGGGCAGCGGCCAGATCGCGGCCGATGAGGTAGGCGTAGGCCTTCTTCCCCAGGGTCTCCAGGTCGTTGGGGGTCCGCGCGAGGATGGCGTCGTAGGCGCGCAGGGCGGCGGCGGCGTTGCGGATGGCGTCCCGGCCTGCGGCGCCGCGATCGTCGGGTTCGCGCTCGGTCTCCGCCTTCCGGATCCGGGTGCTTCCTTCCTCCAGCCACGCTTCGCGATCCCGACGCGTGTCCACGGGCTGCACATCACTCCTGACCTTCACCCAGGTCTTGCCGGTGACTGACCAGGTCGCCGTCCACTGGCAGGCGGCGGGCGGGGAACCGGGGAGCTGCCGGGGGAGGGCCAGGCGCTGGGGCGTCGTCGGCAGCACCTTGAAGCGTGTCTGGACCGACTCGGGTCCCGGCACGACCTCGAGGTCGACGATGCGCTCCAGGAGCGAGTGGCCCGTTGGCCGGTCGAGGGCGGGCGGGGCGCAGGCCGGGTTGACGCCGCTCGGGTTGGCCAGCCAGGTGGCCAGCGTCTTCGGCAGCGCCAGGACCACCTGGGTGCGCTCGTCCTCCAGGAAGCGGGCGGGCAGGCCCGACCCTTCGCCAAGGGCGTCGAGGCCGGCCCAGCATGGAGCGCAGCCGAGGGCCCACACCTCCTCCAGGATGGCGACGGCCGAGGCCACGTCTTCGTCCTCCACCAGCTCTCCCAGGCGCGCCAGGCGTGGGCCGAAGAGGCCGGCGCCGAGCTGCGTAGCGGCCCTCCAGGCGGCCACCCCGGCTTCGGTCGGCTCGTCGCTGACGACGGCCGCCGCCACGCGGGTGGGATCGAGGGCCCGGCGGAGCATGGGCAGGTCGGAAGCGCGCCGACACACCCGCGGCTCCCCCGCGTCGTCGTCGGCGGCGCGGGGTAGACACCGACGAGGCGCGTCGCACTGGGCGTCGTCCAGGCAGGCGTGGCCGAACGCGCGCCTCTTGCGGGAAGAGGCGTCAGGAGTGCTGGCCCCGAGCTGCGCGCACGCCGGCTTCGTGGCGTCCACCAGCTCACCCTCGAGGCGAGGCACCATGGGCTCGACGAGGTCCAGGAGGGTCTCGATGGTCCCGGCTGCGGCCGCCGAGGTCATCCGTGGGTCGTCGATGGGCTTCATGAGCTGGACGGCCTGCTCGAGCCAGCGCAGCCGCGTGTCGGGGGTGCCGTCTTCCGCGTAGAAGAGGCTCACGATCCGGTCCGACAGGCTGTCGGGGCGGCAGGCCCGCAGCGCCGACACGCGGGACCGAAGGGCGTCCACGCGCCGCGCCACGGGGCGGACCTGGGCGGCGATGGCGGCGCGCCGCTCGTCCTCCAGCTGGTCGACGGACTGCTCGAACGCGACCAGGAGCGCTGCGAGCTCTGCGAAGAACTCGTCGGCGTCGCCAACCGTCCCCGGCGCGTCGATGCCCTTGGCGATCCGGGCCTCCACCTTCTGGGCGTGGCCCCTCCCTGCCTTCATCGCGCCCGGGTTCAGGCCGGCCGTCGACGCGACGTCCTCCAGGGACCGCAACGCGGTCTCCACCGGCATCGCCGCTTCCTTGAAGTGCAGCGCCCGCAGCGTGATGGCTGACTGGTGCTGGCCCAGCCGGACCGCCCGGTTCGACCGCACCGTGAGCATCGCGGCCGCCATGACGATCAGCAGCAACGCCAGCGTGGCGGCCCGGGAGACGAGCCGGTTGCGGCGTTGCTCCCGGGCGTCCTGCTGGCTCGCCTCCACCAGCCGGACGGCGTCAGCCCGCAGGTCGGCCATGCCCACCCGGCCGGCCTCCACGAGGCTCAGGTCGTAGCGACCGAGGACGTTGCCCGTCTGGCCGTCCGCCCACTCGACCACGCGCTGCCGGATGACCCGGCGGGCCCGCTGCCCGGGCAGGTTCGATGCCTCGAAGCGTGCCCGGATGAGGGGGCCCAGCGTGTCGTGGGCCAGCCGGGCCTCGCCCACGAGGCTGCCCCCGTCGCGCCGCAGCGTGCCCGCCAGCAGGTGGTGCTCCTTGAGCTCGATGAGGAGCTGCCAGACCTCGGGCAGGTGGGCGTAGCGCTCGCGCAGCTCTTCTGCGCCGCGCACCAGGCTGCTGCCGAACTTCGAGGTGTGGTAGGCGAGGATGTCGAGGGCCAGGCCAGAGTCCACCCAGTCCAGCTCTCGGGCCCGCAGCGCGCGGAGCTGGCGATCGAGGAAGTCGTCGAGCAGCAGGCCGTCGCGGCGGTGCTCCTGGTAGGTCGCCACCCGGAGCACGGGGGCGGTCCCGTCGGCGGAACGGGCGGCCTCCCAGAGCCGATGCAGCAACACCGCCAGGGTGGGGGCGACGGCCGCGTCGGCGTCCAGCGTCAGGTCCGCCGCGATGAGGGCCGGCAGCTCCGGCTCTACCGAGAGTCCATAGAAATCAGTGAGTTGCGGGACACTCGCCGGCCCCAGCACCACCTCCTCGACGGCGTCGGCGGCCAGGTGCCGCAGCTCCACGCGCGCCAGGGGGAGGCGGGCCTCCTCCAGCCGGCCCAGCAGCGCCGCCAGCCACTCGGCCCGCAGCGTCAGCAGCACCCGGCCCCGGGGCCGGTCGGCCCGGCGGGCGAAGACGGCGGAGAGCTGGGCGACGACCTGCCCCAGCTCGTCCTCGGCGGCAGAGAGCGGCCGGGTGATGATCTCTTCGATCTGATCGAGGATGAGGACGAGGGGGCGGCCGGCGGCGGCCTCCCGGGCGTGCCAGGCCGCGGCGAGATCGGCGACGCCCGCGCCACCCAGCGCCTCGCTGATCATCGCGGGCAGGCCCACGGACAGGTCGCGCCGGAGGACCACGACGTCGTGATCCGCCTCCAGGCGCGGCAGCAGGCCGGCCTCCAGCAGCGACGACTTCCCCGCGCCGGAGGGCCCGTGCAGCACGGTCAGCGGGGGCCGTCCGTCGGCCGTCAGGGCGTCCCAGAGCTCGCGGATCTTGGCGCCGCGCCCGAAGAAGATCGCGCAGTGCGCGCGCTCGTAGCGGTTGAGGTGCAGGAACGGCGCGGGGGGCAGATCCAGATCGGGCAGCGGGGGGAGCCCGAAGAGCGGATCCCCGGCGGCGGCCGGCAGGCTCCACGCCTCGACGGGCTCCGCGCCGCTGGCCGTGTGTAGCCGCCAGGGCAGATCGCCGGTGGCCTCCTCGGCGCGGGCGATGGGAGCGAACGACCGGGTGACCTCGGTGCGAAAGAGGGAGCCGCCCTCGCCGAACGTGACGAGGATGGCGTTCTCGGCGTCGGCGAAGGCCTCGCCCACGGCGGCCCCCTGGGCGAGGCGGCGGTAGAAGGTCTGGGCGAACCGGGTGGCCACGCCGTCATCGATGGCGCGGTTGGTGGCGATGACGGCGGGCACGCCCAGGTCGAGCAGGCGCCGGACCTGGGGTTCGGTCGAGCAGCCGTTGAGGAAGACGACCTGCAGACCCGGCTGGCGACTGAGCAGGCGGGCGAGGCCGCCCGCGTGGGCCTGCTGCGCCGCGCCGCCCTCGCCCTCCAGGAAGAGGCCGTCCCCGGACGCGTGGCCGGCGTAGTGAAAGACCGCGAGCGTGTCTTCGCGGGGGCGCTGGAGGGCCTCGATCAGGGTGTCGACGGAGGCGTTGGTCTCGACCTCTACGTGGCAGAGGCCAGCGTCCTGGGCCGGCTGGAGGGCCTCCCGCAGCGCGCGCACCTCGGCGGGCAGGGCCCGAAGCCACGCCGCGCTGGTGGCGGCCTCGTTCGCAAACGTCAACAGAATCAGTGGCTTCCGGCCACCCGGCTGGGCGCTCGCCATGTGTCCCCCGAGGCCTGCACGCACAGTGTCGTACTGCGGGTACGCAAACGCCAGGGGGCAGCCCTCAGGGCGTGGCGGGCTCTTCGCAGCGCGTCCGGGCGCGATCGATCCCCAGGGCCACGCGCCCATGGCCGGCGGCGCGCAGCGCATCGGCGGCGCCGGCCACCTCGCCGAAGGCGACGTCGGGCCAGGCGCTGAGGGCCGCGAGGTCGCACTTGTCGCCCTCGATGTGCTTCTGGCGGTGCGGCGGGATGACGCCGAGCAGCAGCTTGCCCTGCTGCCGCGGGAGGCGGCGGCACCGGTCCCGCGGGGGCGGCGCGGGCATGGCGGTGGGCCAGGGCGCCGGGGCGAGGGGCAGGGCGCAGCCGGCCTCGGCCACCGTGCGGTTCTGCAGGTAGAGGGCCTCGTCGGTGGCGAGGGCGTACGTCGTGGTGCAGGGCGTGGGGGAGGTGGCGTGCTTGTCGCAGAGCCGCGCCTGCTCCACGGGCAGGGCGCCATCGGGGGCCTGCCCGGCGATGTACCAGCGGCGGTAGCCCGCCAGCCACGCGGCGCTCAGCGCGCGGGCCACGAGGCCGTAGGGCAGGCTGGCCTCGGCGCGGACGAGCACCGCCCGATCGGCGGGCAGGTGCTTCGCGGCCGCCTGGAGCGCCGCGGTGAGCTGGGGCAGGGGGGCTTCGGTCGCCTCCGCCGCGGGGTCCGCCCACGACGCGGCGGTCAGGGCCGGCGGCCGGGTGGGGGACCAGGCCGCCCGCTGTTCCGGCGCCAGCGCGGCCCAGGCCGGGCCCGGATCGACCGTCAGGCGCTCGCGGCTGATCTCGACGATGACGTGGCTCGGCGGCGGGGCCTCCCGCGGGGAGCGGCGCAGATCGGGCAGGGCCTCGGTGGCCACGAGGGCGACGTCCGGGATGGCGGCGGTCGGCGGCGCGGCGGCCGGGCCGGCCGGGGACGGATCGCTGCGGCAGGACCAGAGGGCCAGGGCGGCAGCGGCGATGAGGGTGGTGGTGCGCATCGCGCAAGGGTGCAAAGGATGCCCGGCCGGGGCAAGCCTCGACTCGACGTCGCCGCGTGGCAGCGAATCGGCTACCCTGCCGGCCATCACCGGTGGGGTCGATCCGGGGGGGATCATGACGAGCGTGAGGCTGGGGCTGCTGGGGGTGCTGCTGGGCCTGGGGTGGGCCTGCGACGACGGCGGCGGGGGCGCGGGCGACGCGGCTCCCGGCGACGACGCGGTCGTCACCGCGGACATGCGGGCCGGCGAGATCGACGGCGGCGGCCAGCCCGACGGGGCCCGCCCCGATGGGTCCCGACCGGACGGCAGCCCACCGGCGGACGCCGGGGACGCGGCGCGCCCCCCCGTGGACGCCCTGGTGGAGGATGCCCGGGTGGGCGACGCCAGCGGCGAAGACGCGGCCGGTCGCGACGCCAGCGTCGAGGACGCCGCCGTGGACGCGACCCCGGACGAGGGCGTCAGCCCGTGCCCGGATGGGCGGCGCCCCCGGCCCGAGATCTGCGACGGCGTGGACGATGACTGTGACGGCGCCATCGACGAGGGCCTGGGCCTGGCCGACGCCTGCGAGGGCATCGGGCGCTGCGGCGTGGGCTTCATCGAGTGCGACGACGAGGGCGGCGTGCGCTGCAGCACCGACCCCGGCGGCAGCACCAGCCAGGCCGGCGTGGAGCGCTGCAACGGCGTCGACGACGACTGCGACGGGGTGACCGACGAAGATCCCAATGCGTTCGCCCAGGCCTGCTACGAGGGCCTCCCCGGCACCGAAGGCGTCGGAGAATGTCGAGCTGGGACGCGGGTTTGCGTGGACGGCCGGCTGGGCGAGTGCGTAGATCAGCGGGTCACGTCCCCCGAGGTCTGCAACGGCCGCGATGACGACTGTGACGGCAGCACCGACGAGGACCAGGCGGCGGGCGAGCAGGCCTGCGGCCAGGGCGTGTGCCGGGAGGCCTCGACGCCCGGCGGCTGCGTGGGCGGGCGCGAGGTGGCCTGCCGGCCCGGGCCGCCCACCGGCGACGACGCCGACTGCGACGCCATCGATGACGACTGCGATGGCCGGGTGGACGAGGGCTACGCGCCGCTGGCCGGCTGCGGCGTGGGCGTCTGCGCCGACCGGGCCCGCCCGGGGCGCTGCGAGGCGGGCATCGAGGTGCCCTGCGCCCCGGCCCCGCCGGCCCAGAACGACCTGGCCTGCGATGGCGCCGATGACGACTGCGACGGCCGCACCGACGAGGACTACCAGCCGGTGACGTGCGGGACGGGCGTCTGCCGCGAGGGCGCCCAGGCTTCCGCCTGCGTGGGCGGCGTCGAGCGCATCTGCATGCCCGGCCCGCCCGATGGCGACGACGCCGACTGCGACGGCCGCGACAACGACTGCGATGGCCGCGTCGACGAGGGCTACCGCCCGGTGGTGGCCTGCGGGGACGGCGTCTGCGCCCAGAACCCCCAGCCGAGCCGGTGCGACAACGGCCGCGAGGTGCCCTGCCAGCCGGGCCTGCCCATCGGCGGCGATCTGGACTGCAACGGCGTCGACGACGACTGCGATGGCCGCACCGATGAAGGCTACGTCGTCGACCGAAGCTGCGGGCGGGGGGTCTGCGCGGCCAACGCGCTGCCCTCGTTCTGCCAGGACGGGGTGGCGACGCCCTGCCGTCCGGGGCCGCCGGCGGCCGCCGTCGATGACGACTGCGACGGCCTGGACAGCGACTGCGACGGCGTGATCGACGACGAGGTGGTGCGGCTCATCGGCGGCGAGCAGCGCATCACCGACCACGGGCTCGGGGCCATCCAGCCCTCGCTGGCCCGCAGCGGCGACACCTATGGCCTGGTCTGGAGCGACAACCGCGACGCGAGCGCCGAGCTGTACTACCAGCGGCTCGATCAGGCCGGGCAGCCGGTCGGGGCGGCCGTGCGGCTCCAGCTCATCGCCGGCGCGAAGCTGCGCCCGACCATCGCGCCGGACGGGGCGGGAGGCTTCGGGGTGGCGTGGCACAACACGCGGACGGGGCGGGCCCAGGTGCACTTCGCGCGCATCGCGGCCGATGGCTCCATCCTGGTGCCGGACCTGCGGCTGGTGGAGACCCAGGCCAACGCGTTCAACCCGCGCATCGACTTCAACGGCGAGGACTTCGCCATCGTGTGGAGCGACCAGCGGACGGGCACGGACCAGGTGCGGCTGCAGCGACTCTCGGCGGTCGGCGTGCCGCTGGGCGACGCCCTCGTGGTCTCGCAGGGCGAGGAGCCGGCTACGGTGCCCACCGTCGCGCACCGCGGGGCGGCGCGGGCGGTGGCCTACAACATTGATCGGCAAGGGGATTTCGACATCGTGCTGCAGCCGGTGGGGGCCGACGGGGCGCCCCAGGGGGCGCGCCAGATCGTCAGCGCCGGCATGGGGAACAGCAACGCGCCCACCCTCGCGCCGTCGCCGAACGGCTGGGCCGTCGGCTGGTACGACACCCGCGACGACAACACCGAGATCTACGCGGCCCTCGCTGGCGCCAACGGGGCGCGGATCGGCGCCGAGATCCGCATCACCAACGACCTGCGGCCCTCGTTCCTGCCCGCGCTGGTGGCGGCGGGCGGCGGCTATGGGCTGGCGTGGTCGGACCGGCGGACGGGCAACGACGAGATCTGGTTCCAGCACCTCGACGCCCAGCTGCAGCCCTTCGGCCAGCCCGAGCGCATCAGCGTCGGCCCCGACGCCTCGTTCGGGGCCACGGTCGTCTACACCGCGGGGACGTTCGCCCTCGGCTGGTACGATCGCCGGCACGGGCCCGACGAGATCTACTTCGGCCTGGGGCCCATCGGCTGCGCGCCGCCGGCGCCCTGATCAGGGGCTGGCTCAGCCCGTGTAGCGGACCAGCCAGAACTGCAGCTCCGCCCCGCCGCCGAGGCGGGAGAGGCCGTCGCGGCGGATGACGGCCGCGGCCTGGCTGGCCTGCGCGAAGGCGGGCGCCACGTCGGCGTCGGCGGGATCGGCCGCCTCGACGGCCACGCGGCAGTGCCCCCCGTCCTCGCCCGGCCGGCCCGGGTGGTCCACGAACAGCAGGTCGCCGGGCTGCACCAGCCCGAGCAGCTCCGCGATCTCGGCGTCCTGGGCGGTGCCGGTCAGGGGCTGCGTCTCGTCGTCGGGGTCGCGGTGATCGAGGGCCTGGACCATCTTCCAGCCGCGCAGCGCCGCGAGGCGCGGGCCGAACTTCTCGGCGCGGGGGAAGTGGCGCGTCGGGGAGGGCGGGTTGAACTGGAAGCTCGACACCGGTACCTCGGCCACCGCGAGCGTGGTGCCGGCGAAGATGTTGCACTTCCAGTAGCTGGTGCCCGGGCGCAGGCCGTAGGAGACGTTGCCCGGGATGTCGATGCGCCCGGCGAAGACCGCCTCGGTGCCGAACAGGCGGCCGAAGTAGCGGTACGCCTTGCCGCGGACGGTCGCGGTGAAGGGCGCGTCCTCGGTGGCCTCGATGATGGCGCGGGCGGTCTCGACGATGCGCCGGGCGCTCGGCGACGTGCGCTCGGCGGGCGCGACGGCCTGGAACAGGTCGACGGCCGGCGCGCCCTTCAGGGCGTCGAGGAGGCCCCGGGCCACCTGGGCGCCGACCTTCCCGTCGACCGCCAGGCCATGGGCGCGCTGCCAGGCCGCGATCGCCGCCATCGTCTCCTGGCCGTAGTCGCCGTCGGCGCCCCAGCCGGCGAGCCGCAGGGCCGCGTCGGTGCCGGGCACGCGGGCGGCCACCGCCTGGAGGGCCCGCTGGACGAGGCGGACGGTGGCGCCGTCGGCGTGGCCGGGGGCGAGGACGTCGGTGCCCCCGAGGGCGGCCTGGAAGCCCGCGTCGCCGCTGAGATCTGCGGCGGTGATGGGGGCGGGGATCTCCGTCCGGGCCAGGCCCTCGTGCACCAGCACGGTGCCCATGCCGTCGCCGAGCAGATCGATCCCCTGCTGGGCCACGATGCGCAGCTCGCGGACGGGGCGGTCATCGAAGGCGGCCCAGGCGCTGCTGGCCGAGACGGGGAGCGCGGTGAGGGCGTCGCGGAAGAACTTCGGGAGCGGACCAGCCATGAGGGATCTCCGGGGATGAGGGGGGCGCGGCGGATGGACGGCAGGGTAGCGCGCTTTTCCCGGAGAGCGGCCCGAAAACCGGGCCTCAGCGCAGGAGCGGGTGGCCGTCGGTGCCGGCGTGGGTCGTCGGCGTGTTGCGGATCTGGTGGACGAGCGCGATGGACGCGCGGGCGTCGTCCACCCCGAAGCCGCCTCCGGCCAGGACGTCCTCGTAGACGCGGGTGTGCAGGTCGTCGAAGCCGGTCGAGAAGTCGAAGGCCTGGTCGCCCAGCGTGAGGGCGCGCAGCGCGTGCTGGCCCCGGGCGCGGGAGGCCTCGGGCAGATCCTCGTAGGCCACCGAGAGGAACCAGCGGACGCGGGCGCCGGGCAGCTCCAGCGTGCCGGCGACGCGGCGATCGTCCTGCAGGTGCACGGCGCTGCGCTCGACCGGGCCGAAGAGCCAGAGGAGCAGGTCGAAGAAGTGGATGCCGATGTTCATGGGGAGCGAGCCCGACTTCTCGGGGTCGCCCTTCCAGGAGTGGTGGTACCAGGGCCCGCGGCGGGTGATGTAGGTCAGCTCGACGTCCATGCGCTCGCCGCCCGCCCGCGCCGCCAGCTCGGCCTTGAGGGCCTGCACGGCGGGGTGCAGCCGAAGCTGCAGGACGGTGTAGATGCGGCGGCCGTACTCCTGCTCGAGCTGCAGGAGCTGGTCGAGGTTCCACGGGCTGATGACGAGCGGCTTCTCGCAGAGGGCGTGGGCGTGCACGCGCAGGGCGAGGCGGCAGTGGGCGTCATGCAGGTAGTTGGGCGAGCAGATGGAGATGTACTCGACGGGCTGGTCGCCGCTGCGGCGCCGCAGCTTCTCCAGGTGGCGGTCGAAGCGCTCCACCTCGGTGAAGAAGCGGCAGTCGGGGAAGTAGCGGTCCAGGACGCCGACGCCGTCGTAGGGATCGCAGGCCGCGACGAGCTCGTTGCCCGTCTCGCGGATGGCCTTCATGTGGCGGGGGGCGACGAAACCGGCGGCCCCCAGCATGCCGAAGCGCTTCATCGACACCTCCGACGCTGGCGCGGCCCGGCATGGTGGGGGATTGGCGGACGGTGCGCCAGACCCTAGGGGAACTTGCTGAACTTGTTGGGGATTTCGAGATCGTCGTCGCGGCGGCCGCCGATGGGAGCCCGGCCGAGCTGCTGCAGGCGGGTGAGGTTGGCCCGCACGACGGGGTGCTCCGGGCGCAGGCGCCGGGCTTCGTCGAAGGCCCGCCAGGCCAGGGCATAGTCGCGGGCGAGGAGGGCGTCGAGGCCCTCGTCCATGAGGGCGTTGAAGCCGTCATCGGGCGGGGCGATCTCCTCGACCTCCGCCGCGACCTCTTCCTCGACCACCTCGACCACCTCGACCTCGTTGTACTCGAGCAGCTCGATGCTGTCCCCCGGCCCGGGCTGCATCGTCGCCGCGGGCGGGCGGGCCGAGAAGGGCGGCAGGCTGTCGTCGAGGACGAAGCCGGGCGGCGGCGGGGTGGCCTCGACCGCGAAGTCGGCCACCTCGGAGGCCTCGAGGGCGGCGAGCAGCTCGTCCAGGTCGGGCTGCTCGCGCAGGCGCTCGTCGTGCCGACGGCAAGCGTCCAGGAGGACGGCGTCGATGCTGCGGTGGATCTCGCGGGGGCCCGCCTCGCCAGCGAGGGCCTCCACCTCGACGCTGCAGTCGGCCGCGAAGGCCAGCTCGGTGACGGCCTCCTCGCCGCGCAGGTCGCCATGGCGAGCCGCCCAGAGCTGGCCGCGGAAGATGCGCAGCCAGCCGGTGCACTCGCCGGCGCAGACGAGCCGGATGGTCATGGAGTGGCGGCCGATGCCGGCCATCTGCAGGTACTCGGCCACGGTGAAGGGCGCCCGGCGGTGCTCGCGGCTGCTCTCGAGCTGCTGCATGACCTTCTCGCGCAGCACGGCCATGGGCAGCGGCTTCTCGAAGACCTCGACGCCGGGGCGGTCGGGGATGCGATCGCGGAAGCGGCCCAGGTAGGCCGTCACGAAGATCACGGGGATGTGCAGGTTGCTGCGGTCCAGCTCGGCCAGCAGGCCGACGCCGCTCTCGTCCGGCAGGCTGACGTCCGACACCACGAGGGCCGGCCGCTCCTCGACCATGAGCGCGCGCGCTTCTGAAAATCGACCTGCTTCAACGACTTCCACGCCGGGGAGGCGACGCAGACTGCGGACCATGGAGTCCCGCAGCATCTGTTCGTCTTCGACCACCATCACCAGCGACATGGCGACCTTGCCCCCTGCTCAATACAGTACCAGTGTGTCCGCTGCGGCGATAATGTCAACGCTTGTCTACGGCGACATGGCTACTCCTCAGGTTTAACCGGATCGTGGACGTCGATGGGGCCGAGCCCGCTGCGCCGTGAGCTCGGGAGCGCGCCCATCATCGGCATCGCGGGCACCGGCAGCTCGATGCTCACCCGGGTGCCCTGGCCGGGGGCGCTGTCGATGATCAGGCGCCCGTCGGCCTCCTCGACGGCCTCCCGGCAGACCACCAGGCCCAGCCCGCTGCCGTTGGAGCGGGTGGTGAAGAAGGGCCGGGTGCACTCGGCCAGCACCTCGGGCGTCATGCCGCGGCCGTCGTCGGTGACCCGCAGCAGCAGCACCTCCGGCGAGCGCGGCCGGAGGCTCACCTTGATGTGGCCGCCGTGCCGGCAGGCGTAGATGGCGTTGCTGAGCAGGTTGAAGACGATGGCCTTCACCACGGCCGGGTCGAAGGGCAGCAGCGGCAGGGCGTGCACGTCGATGTGCAAGGTGATGCCCGACTGGTGGGCCAGGCGGTCCATGATGCGGGCCACCTCGTGCACGGCCCGATCGATGGCCGCGCCCTGCTGGACGCGCAGGCGGCGGCCGCCCACGCCGATGCCCTGGAACACGAGGCTCATGCGCCGCAGCTCGGCGAGGACGGTGTGCAGCGACTCGGTGAGCTCCGCGTCACCCCGCGGCTCCGCCTCCTCCAGCAGGACCTCGACGGCCAGCGTCACGGCCGCCAGGGGGTTGCGCAGCTCGTGGAGCACCGTGGGCAGGACCTCGTCGACCGTCGCGAGCTGGAGGAGGCGGTCGCGCTCGGTGCGGGTGCGGACCTGCGCGGTGATGTCCTGGAAGAGGAGGATGAAGCTGCCGTCCGCGCCCTCGGAGATCTCGTAGCCCACCTCGACGGTGCCGCCCGCACGCTGCAGCGTGATGGACTGCGAGCGCTCGCCCGAGCGCGCCTGGCCGATGAGGGTGCTCATGGGGCCGAGCCAGACCCCGAGATCGGGGACGGCTCCGCCCTCGACTTCGAGGATGCGGGCGGCGGCAGGGTTGCTCAGGAGGACACGGCCCGTCGCGTCGCAGACGATGATCCCGGCACGCAGGCCTTGAATGGCCGCATGCGCCCAGCCGGCAGAGGGACCACCATGGGCGTCGTCGGTCAGGGCGACCTCCTACTTGCGCGGCGGCATCTTGATGACGTTCTCGATCAGCTTGCGACCCATCCCCGTGAACTTCGAGAGACGGCTGAGGCGCTCCTCCGCGTAGGCGAAGTTGATCAGCAGCAGATCCAGGTCGCAGATGCGGATGAGCGCCTGGCTCTTGGCCGCGCGCTCCGCCGCATCGGCGTAGTTCTCGGAGATCACGGCGATCAGCTGGGTGCGGATGATGCTCATGACCGCCTCGACCCAGTGCGGCTCGATGCCCTGGACGACGTGGACCTCCCCGATCTTGATCCGCGACTTGAAGTAGGCCTCGCCGTAGTCCCCCGCGACGAGCTGGCGCATGTACATGCCGTGCGTTCGCTTCAGGTTGTCGACTCGCCCCTCGATGACCCTGGCCGTCTCGGGGACCGACTCGAGGACCCCGTAGAAGTGATCGGTCACGACCCCGCCGTGGGCCTCGATGAGGCCGGCGAGGTCGACGAGGTGGGCCGCGTCCGCGTCGGTGAAGCCGACGAAGTTCTTGGCCCACTCGAACTGCGAGACCTCGATGTCCATCAGATCACCTTCTGCACCTGGGCCGCGGCACGCTGGGTGTCGAGGAAGATCAGGCCGAGCTTGGCGGTCCGGGACGCCATGACCAGCAGGAGGGTGTTCTCGGACGCCTGGAACATGATGGCGTAGCCGTTCTTCCCCTTCACGAAGACCTGCTCGACCTCGCCGCGCTCGAGCTCTTCGGCGGCGCGGATGCCGAGGCTGGCCAGGGTGGCGGTCATGCCGGCGACGCGGGTCTCGTCGATGTGCTGAGGCAGCGCGCTGGCGATCATGAGGCCGTCTTCCGACACCAGGGCGCAGGCCTCCACGTCGGGGGTGCCGGCCTGGAGGTTCCGCAGGATGCGGTTGACGCTTTCCATACGAGACATGAGATGCTCCTTCCGTGATCTGAGGACAAACGTCCCCTGTCGGCCTTCTCGGCCACTGTGTGTCTTGCCCTGCGGCAGGGCGTGAGCCGGCGGTCAGTGGCCGACGGCGTGGTCCTCTCCGGGACGAACGGGGGCGGTCGTCCAGTCCGCCATGAGCTGTTCAATCTTGTCGAGCACCGGGTCGAGCAGGTTGGGCGGGATGAACCGCCCCTTGGAGACCGCCGAGAGCACGAACCGGTCACCATCCACCGTGAAGATCCGGCTCACCACCATCTGGTTGGCCGCGTCGTGCAGCATCACGGCCAGGGGCACCGGGGCGCCCGACTGGATGTGGCTGTCGGCCAGCGTCAGCGTCAGGGCCGAGAGGCCCGCCCGCATCTCCGCGTCCCGCGCGCCCTCGTTCTCCGCCAGCAGCAGGCCGCGCTCGTCGGCCAGGACGACCGTGGCCAGGCCGGCCTGGGTCGCGACCGCCGAGAGCAGCTCGTTGAGGTCCTTGCGGCCCTCGCCGAGGCGCAGGCGGGCCAGATCGACCCCCAGCAGCTCGCCCTCCACCATCGGGCGGATGGCCTCGGAGACCACCTCGCGCAGGCGGTCGGCCCGGGTGCGCTCCTGCAGCGGGCGGATGGCCTCGGCCACCACCCGGCGCAGCCGCTCGTCGCCGTTGGCGGCGTCGAGCTTCTCGTTGAGCATCCGCTCGAGCCGCTGGGTGTCGCCGCTGCGGGCGGCGAGGGGCCGGGCGATGCCATCGAGCGCCTGCTTGAGGGCCTTCTGCTCCTCGCCGCTGGCCGCCACCGCCCCCGCGATGCTGCGCAGGTCCTGGCTGAGCCGCTGCACCTCGGCCTCGCGCTCCAGCAGGGGGGCGACGACGCCGCGCAGCTCGGAGCTCAGGGCCTCGTTCGCCACGGCGCGGCGATCGAGCTCCTCGACGCGGGCGGCCGCGGCGGCGTTGGCCTCGGTGAGGCTCTCCACGGCGCGCTCCAGGGCCTGGCGCCCCGCGCGGCCCCGCCGCACGCCCGTCAGCAGGCCGCCGACCCAGAGGGCCACGACGGCAGCGACCGTGAACAGGATCAGCGGAATCATCGCGCATCCTCCGGTGCCGGGCAGGCGGACACGCCGCGCACCAGCACCACCGTCCGGCGGTTGCGGTCGTCGTCACGCCCCAGGCCCTCCAGGGGGACGTACTCACCGAACGCCTGCGCCGTCATCCGGCCCTCCGCCACCCCGGCGCGGGCCAGCCGCTTGACGATCCACGCGCCGCGCTTCTCGCTCAGCTCGAAGTTGTGGCGGGTGCTGCCGGTGCCATCGGCGTGCGCCCGCACGACCACCTCGGCGTCGGCCTGGTCGGTGAGCCAGCGGCCCAGGGCGTCCAGCTCGACGGTGTCGCCTGCCAGCGGCGCCGACGAGCCGCTGGCATAGTTCAAGATGAAGGAGCAGGTCGTGGGGCCCGGCGCCGTCGCGGGGGCGGCGCTGACCGGGGTCACGGGGGCCGCTGGCAGGGGCCGCGGCGGCGCCTGGCGACGCTGACGGGCGCGGCGGAGGGCGGCGCGGCGGAGGCGGCGCGGCGGCGGCCGTCTGCGGCGCGGCGGAGGCGGGCGCCGCGCTGGCGATCGCGCGGGGCCGCCGTCACGGTGCCGAGGCCGGCGCCTCCCGCGGACGTCCCTGGCTGGCGGGCGCGGCGGCTGCCCATCGGCGGCCTCGGGGTGGCGGGCTGAGCGGCGGTGGCGTCGGCTCCCAGGGTGGCATACGACCGCGCTGCGGCGGCCGCGAAACACACCCCAAAGGCCGAGAGCAACACCGGCATGAGGGAGGGAACATCCTCTCCCATGACGGCAAAGCTGCCACGCACACCTTGCATTACATCACCCTCCGCCGGCGCTGATGTGGTGCGAGATTCCTCAAAAGCCTCGCAAAACAGCGCATGGCCAGACCCTAGCGCGGCGGTTTTCTACCGTAAAGGCAAAACCGAACACTGTCGTAGAAATGAATGGTTGCCTACACGGCCACACAGTGTGAGGTGGTCTGGTATGGCCGGTGTGTTGATCTGCGAAGTCTCGCCGTGGATTGGATTTTTTGGCACACCGGCCAGCAGCATCGGCCCAAGGAGCGTCTCGCGGGCCCTCAGACATCAACGCCGGACGGGCCGCTGGCGGCGGCGGCGGGCCACCCGGGCGATGCCCATGAGGGCCAGCAGGCCTGCAAAAGCAGGCGCGCCGGGCCCGCGCCCGGGCGTCTGGCTGCACGCCTCCACGTCGTCGCCGGCCGCGCTCCCGGCGGTGGCGATGCAGACCTCCCCGTCGGCGCGGCGGGGGTAGATGCTGCAGATGCCTTCCACGTCGTCCTCGTGGAGCGTCGCCTTGGACCGCTCGCCCGGGGGGGCCGAGGCGAACATCGTCGCCTGGGTGTTGGCCGAGTGGTCCAGGCCGAAGAAGTGCCCCGCCTCATGGGTGACGGTGTTGCGGATGTCGAACCGCGTGGCCGCCAGGACGGGGGTGTCGGTGAAGCGGAAGCCCTCGCCGTTGAGTTCGATGTCGGCGTCGAGGATGGCGCCCACGAAGGGGCAGCCGCTGCCCGCCTCGGTGCAGAACGTCACCGTCGTCACGGCGATGATGGACGACTGGTGCACCCACGAGCCCTCGTCGTCCCGCCAGACCACGACGTTGCGGTTGGTGCCGCTGCGCCGGTAGCCCGCCGACGCGTCGTTCGTGCGGCCGGCGTAGGTGAGGTTCAGGTCGCTGCAGTCGGGCGCCTCCCAGGCCCCGAAGGAGTCGATGATCGCGGCCTCCACCTTGTCGATGGCCACGTCCTCGCTGCCGATCTCGTTGAGGTAGTAGGAGATGCAGTTGGTCGTCCACTCGATGGGGACGCCCGAGGCCGTCTTCGAGCGGACGAAGGCGTCCGCGGGGGAGACGAGGGCGGGGCCGACGATGAGGGCGGTGGTCAGGGTGCCGAGCGCGAGTCGCATCATCTCCTCCTGCGAGGCCAGCCGGTGAGGAACACGAAGAAGAGCGCCGAGCCGGGGGCGGCCTGGCAGCCTTCGCCGCCAGCGGCCGGGCCGGACGGCGCGGGCGGCGGCGCGAGGGGGCCGGTGACGTGCCCCTGGCCGGCGGGCGTCCACAGCTCCACCTGCCAGGGCCCATCGCCCACGGGCACGAGGGCCTCGCCCACGGGGGCGCCGGCGGCCCAGAGGCGGGCCAGCGCCAGGCCGTCGCGGGCGACCCAGCCCGGTGGCGCCGGGGTGACGTCGGCGTCCGTCGGGCGGTCGATGGGGCCAGCGAACCGGACGTGGGCCTGCACGCCCGCGACGTCGTCGGGGCCGGGCTCGCGCCGCTCGCCTGGCTCGAGGCGCGGGCTCATCAGCGCCCCCACGCGCGGATCGTCGTCGGCCAGATCGGCGCAGGGCAGGGCGTCGCCGCAGGCATGCCCCAGGCCGATGGCGTGGCCGAGCTCGTGGGCGAGGACGCTGCCCTCGTCCCAGGCCCGCGGACCCGCGCCGAACTGGTAGTGAGCGGCGTTGAGCACCACGTCGGCGTCCAGGAGGGCCTCGCCCTCGGCCTCGACGAGGGTGAAGGCGAGGACGCTGTCATCCCCCACGAGGGCCTGCCAGCGGGGGGCGTCGTCGACGCGGGCGAAGGCGATGGTGCCATCAGGGGCGAGGCCGGGATCGGCGACGGGGCGAAAGCCGAGGGGCGCGACCGCCGTCCAGCGGGCGGCCGCCGCGCGCCAGGGCAGGGGCCCGTCGCCCAGGGGCAGGGGCCAGGCGTCCGCCGGCCACGCGACGGGCTCGGGGGCCCGCAGGGGCTCATGGGCCCGGGCGGCGCCGGCGGCGGCCAGGCAGGTCAGCACGGCGAGCCGGCCGATCAACGCGGCTCGAGGGCGGTCACCAGATCGGCGAGGAAGCCCGCCAGATCCTCCGACGGCGGCAGCGACGCCGCTGGGATGAGCTGGCCCTGGGCGTCGCGCTCCACCAGCGTCAGCCCGTCCAGGTCGCGGACGACCCGGACCCCGAGGCGCCCCGCCTCGATGGAGAGCTTGCCCTGCGCCAGGCCCACGGTGCGCCACGTCCCGGTCGGCTGGCGCTCGAGGAAGACCGCGACGTGCTCGCCGGGGACGAAGCGGGCCATGCCCGAGACCACCTGGCCGATGCCATCCACCTCGCCGCCGAGGGTCTCGACCACGACGACGTCGTCGGGCGCCCCCTTGAGGCGAGCCTCCGCCCGGATGCGCGCCCGGGTGACGATGCGCGTCCCCTCGTAGCGGGCCTCGGTGTCGATGACGTGGCCCACGATGATGGCGTCGGCCACCGTCGAGAGCTTCGCCAGATCCAGCCGCTCCACGATGGCGCTCTGGGCGGTCCCGGCGCCGAGGAGGAGGGCGAGCAGCAGCGAGGCGGTACGCATGGGAGACTCCAGCCAGCACGTCCCGGGCATCGTAGTCGATCCGCCGCCGTGGTTCACGCGCGCGGCCGGGGGCGTCGCGCTTTTCCCTTGCTCGTCGGTGGTTTGCGGCGGCCGGTCCGCGCTCAGAGCACGTTGGCGGCCAGCTCGGCGAGGGGGCTGCGCTCGCCCTTCGTCAGCGTCACGGTGCCGGCGATGGCCTCGTTCTGGAAGCGGTGGGCGACGTGGACGAGGCCGTTGTTGGTGGCGTCCACGTACGGGTTGTCGATCTGGTAGGGGTCGCCGGTGAGGACGATCTTCGTGCCCTCGCCGGCCCGCGTCAGGATGGTCTTCACCTCGTGGGGCGTGAGGTTCTGGGCCTCGTCCACGATGAGGTACTGGTGCGGGATGCTGCGGCCGCGGATGTAGGTGATGGGCTCTACCTCCACCATGCCCAGCTCGAACAGCTCGTTCTGTCCGCGGCCGGGGGCCCGGCCGGTACGCTGGTGCAGGCCCATCAGCAGCTCGATGTTGTCGTGGATGGGCTTCATCCACGGGTCGAGCTTCTCCTCCAGGGTGCCGGGCAGGAAGCCGATGTCGCGGCCCAGCGGGAAGATGGCGCGGCTGACCAGGACGCGCTGGTAGGACTCCTGCTCGGTGACCTTGTAGAGCCCGGCCGCCAGGGCCAGCAGCGTCTTGCCGGTGCCGGCCTTGCCCACCAGCGTCACGAGCTGGATGCGGTCGTCGAGCAGCAGGTCGAGCGCGAAGCTCTGCTCCTTGTTGCGCGCGAAGATGCCCCAGATGGCCTCCCGGCGCTTCGGCAGCGCGATGGCCTTGCCCTGGGCCTGGTCGAACCGGGCCAGGGCGGTGTGGCTCGGCTGGGATTCGGCCCGCAGCAGCAGGTACTCGTTGGGGTGCAGATCGGTCTGGGTCAGGGGGGCGCCGTCCTGGTAGGCGGCGTCCACGACCTCCTTGGGGACCGTGAGCTCCCGGTGGCCCGGGTACAGATCCGAGAGCTCCACCTGCCCGGGATCGTAGTCCTCGGCCTGCAGCCCCGCGGCGTCGGCCCGGATGCGCAGGTTGGTGTCCTTCGTGATGAGGATGACCGGGCGGTCGGGGTGCTCGTCGCGCTGCTCCAGGGCGCAGCGCAGGATGAGGTTGTCGTAGACGTGCTGCTTGGCGAACAGCGGGGCGGCCTCGTCGGGCTTGCGGGCGAAGGTCACCCGGACCCGGCCGCCGCTGTCCGTCTCCACGCCGTCGGCGATGTGCCCCCGCGAGCGCAGCTCGTCGAGGACCCGCGCCACCTCGCGGGCGTTGCGGCCCAGGCCGCTCAGGTCCTTCTTGAACTGATCCAGCTCCTCGACCACGTAGATGGGCAGCACCACCTCGTTGTCGTCGAACCGCAGCAGGGCGTTGGGGTCGTGGAGCAGGACGTTGGTGTCGAGGACGAAGATCTTCTGGGTCGGCATGTCGGCTCGCGGTCAGGAGGTGCGCGCGGCGAGGTCGGACCAGGCGACGGCCTGGTTACGTCCGGCTTCCTTGGCGTGATAGAGCGCCTTGTCGGCGCGGTCGATGAGCTCGGTCTTGGTGGCGCCGTCGGCGGGGTAGGCGGCGATGCCCACGGAGAGCGTGACCGACACCGGGCCGCGCTCGTGATCGAAGCGCAAGCCTTCGACTTCGCTACGGATTCTCTCGGCGAGCCGGCGGCCGCCGTCCTCCCCGGAGCCCTCGACCAGGAGCGCGAACTCCTCGCCGCCGTAGCGCGCCGCCAGGTCGACCTTGCGGACGGCGGCGGCCTGGACCCGGGCCACGCCCCGCAGCACGACGTCGCCGAAAGGGTGCCCGCAGGTGTCGTTCAGGCGCTTGAAGTGGTCGATGTCGATGAGCAGCAGGCACAGGGGGCTGGCCTGCCGCTGGGCCCGCGTCAGCATGTTGTCGAAGGCCTGCTGGAAGACGCGGTGGTTGGCCAGGCCGGTCAGGCCGTCCGTCGTCGCCATCTCGCGGATCTGCTCGTGGGCCTCGGCCAGATCGAGCTTCACCGCCACCTGGGTGGCGATGAGCGCGAGGACCTCCTGCTGGCGGTCGCCGAACGCACCCTCGGCGCGGCTGGCCACCGTCAGGGCGCCGATGGGGCCGCCCTCGCCCTTGGTGAGGGGCAGGATGGTGAGGGAGCGCATGGTGTCCAGGCGGTCCGCGGCGGTGAACACCCCCTGGGTGCCCTTCCAGGTGCCGTTCACCGGCAGGGGGCGGCCGTGGGCGATGGCCTTGCCGACCAGGCCCTCGTCCCCCGCGAAGTGCAGGCCGGTCAGCCGCTCCGCCCCGTCGCCCTCGGCTCGCAGCACCACATGGGCGCCGCCGCGGATGGTGGAGACCACCGCCAGGTCGGGGTGGACGAGCACCCGCACCGCGGCCAGGGCCGCGCTGGCCGCCTGATCGATGCCGAGGGCGCCGTTCAGCGTCTGCAGGCCGGCGCAGATGCGGTGGATGGTCGTGGCCTCGGTGTCGGTCTGCTTGAGCCGCTGCCACACCGCCACGTCGAGGGCCAGCTTGCGGGCCGCCGTGCGCACCGCGCCGCGCTCGGCCTCCGTCCAGCGGTCGGGGCGCGCCCGGTCGATGCAGAGCACGCCGAGGGGCCGGCCGCCGTCCTCGGGCAGGATGGCCACCGCCAGCACCGCGCCCACGCCCTGGGGATCGGGCCCACGGTAGGGCAGGCCCCCCGCGCCCGCGTGCACCGGGGCGACGGCCACCTCGGTGCCATCGCGCAGGACGCTGCCGGGGATGCCCGCGCCATCGGGGTAGGGCCCGTCGGCCACCTGCCCGTCGCCGGTGTAGCCGCGCAGGCTCAGGACGCCCCGGTCGCGGTCATGCCAGAGGACGATGGCCGCCGACAGGTCGAGGGCCTTGCGCAGGATGTCGAGCTCGAGGTTGAAGGCGCGGTCGAGGTGGTCGAGGGCCATGCGCCCGACGGTGGGACGATCCCCCGCCTCGGCCAGCCCGGGCAGGCTGGAGATGGACGGGGCCTGCGTCGTCAACAGCCCGAAACCACGGGCCTTTTCCTGGCGGGCGCTCTCGGTGGCGGCCTTGGCCTGCTCGGCCTCGACCCGCCGCCGGAAGGCCTCCGCGTGGCTCAGCCGCAGCAGCCCGTAGGCCGCCCCGGCGGTGACGAGGCCGTGGATGAGGAAGGTGGCGAACTCCTGCCGCGCCGCCAGCGTGAGGCCGAGCTCGACGCAGACCGCGACGATGACGAGCTTCAGCCACGTCGCCCGCGGGAACGTGGCGACGAGCCACGCCACGAGGCCGATGACGAGGGGGAAGAGGTGCGGCCCGAACTGGCCCGCCGCCCGGGTGAGCACGTAGGCGCCCAGCAGCCAGATCAGCGGCCCTTCCAGCGTGAACAGCGGGCGGGGGGCGGTGCGCCCGGCCAGGCGGACGCGGCCATCGAGGACGGCGGCGGCGCCCAGGGCCAGAAACAGGGGCACGCCGAGCCAGGTGGCGCCGCCGGGATCGAAGGCCCCCGCGACGAGGCCGAAGCCCGCCACGAGCACCAGCCCGACGACCCACCAGCGGGCCAGCAGCGCGCGGGCCAGCTCGGCGCCGGTCAACGCGGCGCCTGGTCGGCCCGCTTCTCGACGGCGGGCGGGGCGGCGAGCTGGTAGACCACCTCGCCGGTGCGGACCATGCCGAGCTGGGTACGGGCATGGAACAGGCTCTCGGCGTCATCGGAGCGCAGCCGCTGGATCTCGGCCTTCAGCTCCGCGATGCTCTCGGCGAGCTGCCCGTTGCGCGCCTCGACCCGCAGCAGCTCCTCGCGGAGGCTCTGGTTGTAGGCGGCCAGCTCCGGGTTCAGCGTGGCCTGCGAGAAGCCGTAGACCCCGCCCACCAGGACGGCGAGCAGGGCGACGGGCGACAGCAGGCGGATGAGTCGGCGCTTCATGGATCTCCCGGGGCGAACGCTCCTTCGTACCACCCCGGCCGCGCCCAACCAAGCCGAAAACTACGCGATGCCGGCATGATAAGGGCGGTCACGGCCCCTGGAGGGTGGCGCTGATCTTGAGCTTGGAGGCGCGGGCGATGGTCATGACCTCGGCGATCCGCCCGTAGGCCACCGACTCGTCCCCGCGGATGAGGACGATGGTGTTCGGGTTGCGGTTGGCGGCCTTGGCGAGGCGCACGCCCAGCTCTTCGAGGGTGACGGGCTGGCCGTCCAGGAAGACGCCGCCGGCGGCGTCCACCGACACCGTCACGTCGTCGGCGCGCTGGTCGGTGGCCTCCAGGCTCGTCTCGGGCAGATCGAGGGGGACCTGGGGGGCCTTCGGGGTGGCCTGCTGGCTCACGTAGCTGCTCGTCAGCAGGAAGAAGATCAGGAGCTGGAACACCACGTCGATGAGCGCGGTGATGTCCACCACGGCCGCCGCGCGCCGCGAGAGCATGCTGGGCGACTGGCGGAAGTTCACGCGTCACCGTCCGGGGGCGGCGCGGAGAGCAGGTCGAGGAGCAGCAGGGACGCCTCCTCCATCTCCATGGCCAGGCGATCGAGGCGCGAGAGCAGGTACTTGTAGCCGAGGAAGGCCGGGATGGCGGCCGAGAGGCCAGCGGCGGTGGTCATCAGGGCCGCCCAGATGCCGTTGGCGAGGCTGCCGGGGTTGACGGGGCCCGCGGCGTCGCCGACCTCGGCCACGACCGTGCGGAACACCTCGATCATGCCCACGACGGTGCCGAGCAGGCCCAGCAGGGGGCTGACCGCCGCGATGGTGCCCAGCACCTCCACGAAGCGGCCCAGGTGGGCCACCTCGAGGCGACCGACCTCCTCGAAGGCCTCCTTGATGACCTCGCGGGGCCGGCCCGCGTGGCGGACGCCGGCCGCGACGACCCGGGAGACCGCCGAGGGGTTGCCTTCACAGAGGGTGACGGCCTCGGCGGCGCGGCCCTCCTTCACCTTCCGGCGGATGAGGGCCAGGAAGTCGCGGGGCACGACCTTCGATGACTGCAGGGCCCAGGCGCGCTCGAGGAAGACCGCCAGGGCCACCACCGAGAACACCAGGATGGGCACCATCAGGGGGCCGCCCTGCTTCAGGAAGCCCCAGAGCTCGTTCATCGTGCCTCCTCGGAGAGCTCGATCACCCGCCGGCGCAGGTGATCGATGGGGGTCGCGCCATGGAACACTTCAACGAATCGCCCCCTCGTGTCGAGCAGGTACGAGGTCGGCACCGCAGCCACCCGCCCGAACGGCGTGTAGCCCTGGCGCGTGCCGTCATCGGCGAGGACGACGGGGAAGCTGACGGGGACCACCTGCAGGAAGGGCGGCAGCAGCTCCGTCGGCGAGAGATCCATGCTCACCGCCACGACGGCCAGCTCGGGCAGCTCGTCGCTCAGGGCCGACAGGGCCGGCAGATCCTCCAGGCTCGGCGGCGCCCAGGTGGCGAAGTAGTTCACCAGCACCACCCGCGGCCGCAGCCGCGAGAGCTGCACGATCTCGCCGTCCAGGGTGGGCAGCGCGAAGTCGATGGTCTCGGCCGGGCGGCCATCCGGGCCGCTCACCGGCGGCGGGATGCCCGACGGGCCCCGGCCGCCGCAGGCGGTCAGGCAGGTCGCGACCAGGAGGAGCGAGCGCATGAGCCGGGTGATCTCCAGTGCCGGGGCAGGGGGCGAGGCGCGCCGACGTGTACTCAACGTTTCGTCGCGGCCCCGGTCAAGGTAAACGAGAGGGGACATCCACCGCGCCCCGGGTCGCCCATGCAACCGCTCCACCGTCTCCTGGCCTTCCTCGCCGCTGGCTTCGCGCTCACCGGGTGCGTCGATCCCGACCTGCGCCGCGGCCAGGAGGCCCTCGGCCAGGGGCGCTACCCTCTCGCGATCCAGCACCTGGAGCGCGCCCGGGCGCGGGATCCGGAGGACGTGGAGGTGCTGCAGGGCCTGGCGAGCGCCCACCGCAGCATCGCGCTGGGGGAGCTGGCGGCGGGCCGCTGCGACGCCGCGGCCGGGCAGATCGCGGCCGCGGACGCCCTCACGCCGCCGGAGCTGGTGGATCACCAGGCCCTGCTGGCCTGCCGTGAGCGCATCGGGGGCTCGCCGGCGACCCGCATCGCCGAGCTGGAGCGCCTGGTGGCGGCCGGCGACCAGCGCGCGCGCATCCTGCGCATGCTCATGCAGCTCTACCTCGACCAGGGCCGCCACACCGACGCCGTGCGGCTGCTCGACCGCCTGGAGGCCCGCTTCGCCCTCACCACCGACGACCGGCGCAAGCTCGCCGACGTCTTCCTGCAGACGGGCCAGACCGACGCCGCGCTGAAGCAGCTCTACCGCGTCAAGGCGGACGACCCCTCCGATCCGCTGGTGCGGCTCAAGCTGGCGGAGCTGCTGGAGGCGCGGGGGCAGCTCCCCGAGGCGGAGCAGATGTACCGGGCGCTGGCCGCGGACTACCGCACCAACCCCGTCGTGTTCCTGCGGCTGGCGGCCTTCCTGCGCCGCCGGGGCGACGTGGCCGGGGCGGCTGAAGCCCAGGCCACCGCCGACCGCCTACGGGGCATCGAGCCCGACCAGCGCACCTTGCGGGACCTGCCCCGTAGTCGAAAGTAGCGGCACTGAAAGGCTTTTTGCCTACTCGGCCTTGAGCTGCTCGAAGCGCTGTCGGGCCTGGCGGGCGAGGGGACTCTGGCGGTACCGGTCGAAGAACCGGAAGTAGAGGTCCTTCGCCGTCCGCTTCTCGCCCATCCGGTCGTGGGCGTAGGCCAGGTGGTAGCTGGCCTCGGAGCGCACCTTGTACTCCTGGTCGTGGCCGAGGGCCTCGCGCAGCAGGTTGGCGGCCCGGGGGTAGTCCTTGAGCCGCAGGGCCGACATGCCCTGGTAGAAGAGCAGGAGCCCCAGGTGGGCGGGCTCGGCGTTGTACTCCAGCGACTTCAGGAAGGCCTCGTCGGCCTTGTCGAAGTTGCCCTGGTTGTAGAGCTCGAGGCCGCGCTTGTACTTGTCCTCGGCGACCTCGGCGCGGAAGCGGACGATGAGGTCCTCCAGCAGCCCCGAGAAGCGCACCGCGCGCAGGTTGCTGAACTTGGCGACGGCGGCCTCCTTGTTGCCGTCCTTCACCAGGCGCTCGAACTCCATCAGCTCGCGCTCGATCTGCTTCCAGCGGCCGAGATCCGCCTTCAGCTCGGCGATCTCGCGCTTGTAGCCCGAGACCTCCTTCTCCTGGAGCTGGCGGTCGACCTGGTACTTCTCCACCCGCGTCTCGAACGTGAGGTACAGCCCCGAGAAGACCAGGGCCGTGAAGATCACGTAGGCGGCGATGGAGTTGAGGAAGGAGCGGCGCTCGGTCCTGGCCTGGCGGTCGACGACCGTCTTGACCTCGGCGCCCAGCGTCTTGATGAGGTTGTCGGTCCGGTTGACGACGTTGCGGGCGGTGACGACCTCCTCGCGGAGGCGGGCCAGCTCTTCCAGCAGCATCTCACGCGGGACGCCGACGTCGTCTTCGGTCGGGGGGTGGTCCATGGCGGGCGCAGCCTACCCGAGCCGGGCCGGCCGCTCAAGAAAGCCCTTGGTCAGGGACCGGCAGGGGCGTCGGTCGGGGGCGCCTCGGCGGGGGGGACGCCGGCGTCGGTGCCGCCCGCGTTGGACTGGCCGTCCAGGGCCACCAGGAACTCGACGAAGACGTCGGCGCCGGCGGGGGGCGGGTTGTTCAGGCGGACCACCGCGCCACCGGCGCAGCCCGACTGCCCCAGCTCCAGCGACCACTGGTCGGCGGGCAGGACGCGGGGCGGGATGATCTCCTCGCACTTGCCGCCCTGCTCGATGGAGAGCTGGCACTCCATGCGGACGCGCACCGAGTAGTTGCCCAGGTTGGCGAGCTCCTCGGCGGTGGCGCAGGCGTGGGCCGGCACGTCGCCGGCGGCCGGGACCATGCAGGCCGGGGGCTTGTCGAGGCAGTAGGTGCCGATGAGCTTGGAGACCTGCTCCTTGATGCGGCCGAGGGGGCCGGCGAAGTCGTTCACGCAGATGTGCACGCACTCGGTCGGGTCGTTGGGATCCGCGCCGGCCGGGCAGCCGATGCCGTTGCCGTCCTCGGCGAAGAGCTCGGTGAGCTGCAGGTAGCGGCGGCCCGAGAAGGCCTCGCCGTTCGCCGACTCGCAGGACGTCTGGATCTCGCCGCGACAGGCGCCGTTGGGGCAGCAGGCCTCGGTGTCCTTGAGGGCCGGGTTGAAGGCCGGATCGTCGGGGTTGCAGCCGGGGTTCTCCGGGGTGCCCGGGTTGTAGGTCACCTCGTTGCCCTGGTCGGTGAAGGCCCGCAGGCCCACGACCGCCGCCACCACGATGGACTCCAGGGGCTGCGCCTTGAGGCCCGTCAGGAAGCGGTAGTAGTCCTCGACCGGGGTCAGGTTGCCGCGGAACCACTCGCAGTTGCTGTTGGCGGCGCGGCTGATGATGCAGCGCTCGACGCGGCAGGCCTCGGCGTCCAGATCGCCGCACTCGGCGCGGAAGCACTCGGCCGGGCTGCGGCCGCCGCAGAGCTCGCCGTCGCGGTAGCCGTCGGGCACGCCGTCGCCGTCGCCATCGCCCGAGCCGTACTTGCAGATCACGCGGCGGCTGTCGGTGGGGTTGGTGGCCGGGTCGGAGCAGTCGTTCTCATCGGTGATGAAGATGACGACCAGCACCGCATCGGGGCGCAGGAAGACCGGCTCCGGCGTCTCCGGGGGGATGACGCAGGCGGGGTTGTAGGTGCCGTCCTCGTTGCAGCACTGCGAGAAGAGGCCGCGGTTGGGGCCGTGGCAGGACAGGGCGAGGCGCATGGCCTCCAGGCCCTTCTCGAAGCCGTCGCCGCCGGTGCCGAGGGTCGCCAGGCAGCGGAACGCCTTCTCGAGGTCGGCCTGCGTATCCACCTGATCCGACTGGATGATCAGGGGGAGGTTGGCCGGGCAGTCGGCGGTGTCGGGGATGAGGGGCTGGTCGTTCTCGTCCTTGCAGTTCAAGGACGCCACCGGCTCGGCCGGGGTGTTGAGGAACGCGCCCTTCTGCCCGGCGGTCTGCATGTCGGTGCTGGTCACCGCGATGCGGTAGTCCGCGGCGGCCCCCAGCTCCTGGAAGAGGAACTCGGAGAAGGCGCGGAAGTTCGCCGTGAGGTTGCGCTGCTCCTGGCACATGGACCCGGAGTTGTCGACCACGAAGAGGAAGTCGAGCTTCGTCTTCGCGGGCAGGCGGTTCTCCTGTCGGTTGACCGCGGTGACCACGTTGTCCAGCCGATCGACCGGGTGGCCGTTGCAGCCCGCCAGCGCCGCCGCCAGCGAAAGACCCAGAAGGCCCAGGCTCCGTCCCATTTGAAGCTTCCCCTCGTTCTGGCGCACGCCGCCGCCGGAGCCCTCTCCGACCGCGGCCTGGCACGCTCATCCCCGGCGCGCCGCCGACACCCTAACCACGGCGTCCCGATGGCGTCAATCCGAGCGATCCCGCCCGGTTGCGTCCATCGGCCGGGGCGGGGAATCCGCGCGCCTTCGACCTGGGCACAAGGTAGGCGGACTGGCCGGCGAGGGCAAAGAGATCGGTACGGCAGGGGCAGGGGATGCAGAAATCGGCACCCCGTTCAGGAGGACGGCATGCCCTCGCGCACGACCCGCCCGAGGCGCACCTTGCCGCCCAGCAGGAAGGCCAGGCCGAAGGCGAGCTGGACGGCCACCTGGGCGACGTGCAGCACCACCGTGAAGACCAGCATGTTGTCGCGGCTCGCGGGGGAGAGCACCAGCAGGGCGAAGCTCGCCTTCACCGCCAGCTCGAAGCTGCCCGCGAAGCCTGGGCCGGCCGGCACCATGATGCCGACGACCAGCACCGTGAGCAGCGCGAAGGCGCCCATGAGCGTCATGTCGGGGATGTGGCAGGCCTCGGCCATGAGCTTCACGCCGACGCCCTGCAGGGCCCAGTAGATGGCGGTGATGGCCAGGAAGCCGAGCAGGCGGCGGCGATCGGGCAGGACCTTGAGCCCCTCCAGGAACGACTCCAGGAGGCCGATGGCCTTCTCGGTGAGGCCCGCGTGGATGCGGCGGCCGATGGCGGAGAGCAGCCGGATGGTGGCCTGCTGCTTGACGTAGGCCGCGATGAGGACGGCCAGGAGCGTCACGAAGAACAGGCCGGCGCCATAGGCCCCGACGCGCACGGCGCCCACGGCCGGGTGGCCGCTCTCGGGGAGCAGCGAGATGAACACGAAGAAGAGGCCCACGAAGATGACGCCGTCGATGACGCGCTCGACCACGACGGTGGCCAGGGCCCCCGAGGCGGTGACGCCCGCCTGCCCCCGCACCAGGTACGGCCGCACGAACTCCCCGAGCCGCAAGGGAAAAGCCGTGATGCACATGTAGCCGATGGCGCCCGCCGAGGTGATGGAGCGCCAGCCGATGGGGCCGAGGGCGCGCACCAGCAGGCCCCAGCGCAGGATGCGCAGGACGTGGGCGACGGCGAAGAGGGCCACGTAGCCGAGCGCCGGCGCCACCTGCACATGGCGCAGCTTGTCGCCGAGCGTCGCGAAGTCCTCCCCGCGGAACGCCAGCCACACCATGCCCGCGCCCAGGGCGATGGAGATCACGTACTTGATGAACAACCCGCGCAAGAGAGCCCCCTCGGAGATCCGGCGCACCCTACGGTGTGGCCGCCCCCCCGTCCAGCCAGCAGTTGCGTGCGCCCCCGTGGCATGCGCCCCTGGCATGGCCGGGGACGGCGACGCGCCGCCGGCCGCGGCCGACCTGCGAAGATGCGCGTGCGGCCGTTGACGATCGACGGCGGATGGGCGACGCTGTGTCTACCTGTCCTGGCTCGATGAATGAGGGACCGACGGCGATGTCCGGCGAGAAGCGCAAAGTGATGATCGTCGACGACAACATCATCAACCTGATGATCGCCGAGGAGTTGCTGGTCAACCACGGCTACGACGTCGTCAAGATTTCCGCCCCGCACGGGTGCGTCGCCAAGCTCGACTACGAGCAGCCCGACGTCCTCCTCATCGACATCACGATGCCCCGGCTGCCGGCCGACGACGTGATCGAAGCCATCCGCAACTCCCCGGATCACGAGGACCTCATCGTCGTCCTCTACGCCGACATGGAGGCGGAGGCCCTCGAGAAGATCTGCCACGCCAAGGACATCAACGGGTACTTCTGCAAGTCGATGGATGTGACCCGCCTGCCCGAGTTCATCGACCGCTTCTTCTAGACCCCCCGCCCAGGGGCTCGTTTTCCTTCAGGTTTTCAGCACCGGTCGGCGGAGGCGCCTCGGCGGCGTCGCCAGCCCAGCGCCATCAGCAGCAGCCCGAGGAGCAGGCCGCCGCCCGGCTGGCCGGGGCCCTGGCGGCAGCCGTCGCCCCCCGCCGTGACGGTGACGCCGCCCGCCGCGGCGTCGGCGGGCGAGGCATCGGGGCCGTCGGGCGGGTCGGTCGCGTCGGTCGGCGTCGCGTCGGCCGGGGTCGGCGGGCTCGCGTCGGGGCCGGCGTCCGCGAGGAGCGCGGCGTCGGGGCCGGCGTCGGCCGCCCCGGCGTCCACCACGCCGGCGTCCCCACCGCAGCCCTCGTCGACGCGCCCATCGCAGTCGGCGTCGCGCCCGTCGCAGGCCTCGGCCTGACCCGGCCCCCGCGTGGCGTCATCGGGGGCGCAGTCCGTAGCGTCGCAGTCGCCGTCGCCGTCGGCGTCGGGGCAGCCGCTGCAGGTGCCAAAGGGCTCGCTGGCGTCGTCGATGAGGGCGCAGCGCTGGCCTGACTGGCAGTCGGCCGGCCCCGTGCAGACCGTCTGACACCGCGGGCCGGCCCCGTCATCCTGGCAGAACGCCCCGTCCGCGCAGGCCACCCGCCGGGGGTCGCAGGCCGCGCCCAGGGCGCGGTCGTCGCTCGCGCGGCAGTAGCGACCACCGAACGTCGCCGGCAGGCACGCCGCGCCCGCGCCGCAGTCACCGCCCGTCAGCGCGCAGTCGTCGGGCGGCGTGCAGGCCCGCCAGGCCTCGCCGCAGGCGGTGTTCGCGCAGGCGTTGTAGGGCACCGGATCGCCCTGGAAGGCGGCGCAGGCCTCGGCCACGCAGGCGGCCAGCCCGTCGTAGGCCGCGCGGGCGTCCGCCGTGGCGTCCTCGTAGCACGCGAAGCTGCAGGCCCGGTCGCGGCAGCCGCCCAGGCAGGCCAGCAGGCCGCCGCAGTCCGCGTCGCCCGGGGGCAGATCGCTCAGGCAGGCGCCCCAGGGCTCGGGGCACCGCTCGGCCAGGCAGGCGCCCTGATCCGGCGCGCCGTCGCACTGCATCGCGCCGCAGGCCACCACCGCCTCGTAGCGCGCCCGCGACTCGGCGCCCGCCGCCTCGAAGCACCGGATGGTGCAGCCGACGCCCCCGTTGCAGCCCGTCAGGCACTCGATGAGCGACCGGCAGCCGGCGGGCGCCTGGCAGCCCAGGGGGTCGCAGACGCCGTTGTCCCCGCAGGCCGCCGCGCACTCGCAGGCGTCGCCGGCCCGGCAGTCCGCGCCCACGCCCATCGTGCGGTCGATGAAGCCCGCCATGGCGTCGACGCGCACCTGGATGGAGCCGCCCGCGCAGGGCGCCCCGCCGAAGACCGAGCTGTTGATCCCCACGACCTCGAGGCCGCCGTCGACGGGGTGCAGGGCCGGGCCCCCGGAGTCGCCGTAGCAGACGCTGCGGCCGTCGCTGACGCTGACGAAGAGCGTCGCCCCCAGATCCGCCAGGCCCAGCGTGGCCCGGCGCTTCAGGCCGCCGCCCCGCTGGGCCACCCCGTCGTCGACGCCGAAGCCCACGTACACCAGCTCTTCGCCGCGGAGGGGCGCGAGATCGGCCCGCCGCAGGGGGATGGGCGCCACGTCGTCCACGGCCTCCGCCAGCTCGACGAGGGCCACGTCGTACAGGCCCACGGCGGCCCCCAGCGCGAACTGCGGGTGCGGGCGCAGGCGCCGCACGGGCACGAACCGGCCCGGCGGGCGCTGGCCGTTGCGGGAGACGGCATCGTCGCCCAGGTAGAACAGCGTCCGGTCGGCCCGGCGGCCCGCCACGCAGTGCGCGGCCGTCAGGGCCCAGCGGGGGTCGATGAGCGTCGCGGTGCAGAAGCTGCCCTGGTAGCGGCCACCCTCCTCCAGCGCCAGCGCGCCGACGGCGGGGTAGCCGGCCTCGCGCTCGCCGCCGACGATGGGCAGGGAGCGGGTGTCGAGGGGCGCGTCCGGGGCGGCGCAGGCGACGGCGAGGCAGCCCAGCAGGGGCAGGAGGCGGGTGCGCACGGGCGGCTCCTGGGACGGGAGCCCGGAGCCTAGCCCATCGCGCGGGTGGGATGCTCTACCACCAGGCCAGCTCGTCCAGCGTCGAGGTGACCTCCCACTTGCCGGTGGTCTCGTTCTTCACCTGCGTCAGGAACTCCACGTAGACGTGGCTGAAGCCCAGCGGGGCGTCGATGCCCTTGATGAAGTAGCTGTCGCCGCCGGTGATGGCCGAGATGCCCAGATCCTCCAGCAGCAGGGCGTCGATGATGGTGCCGTCCTTCTTCGTGAACGTCATGAGGCCGTCGTAGAAGACCTGGCCGCTGAAGTCCTTGTTGGTGAAGAGGTCGGCCTCCGCGCCGGCCAGGTCGCCGGGGGCGGGGAGCCGCAGGAAGCAGTCCGGGCAGAGCGGATCCCACGGCTGCGGCGCCGCCCAGGGGGAGGCCTCGCGCAGGTAGAACTGGCCCGACGGGCAGGGGGCGGCCGGCGTGACGCTGGTGCCGTCGCGGCGGATCGTGGCGCCCGGGGCGTATCGGCAGGTCCGCGGCGGGGAGGCGCGGTCGGCCAGGACGGTGGCGTCGGGCTCGTCCTTCAGGCGGCCCACGCCGCGCACAAACGCTTGCATGTCGGCCACATACGGGGCCAGCACGTCCAGCGTGCCCGCGTAGGCGGCCGGCGCGTGGCAGACCTGGGCCATCGCAGCGACGCGGTCGCAGGCGCCCCCGCCCGCCTTGCAGATCTCCTTGTAGGCCTGGCACATGGACACGCGGTGGATGATCGGGCACCGGGGGAGCGCGCAGTAGTCGCCGACGACCGGGTTGCCATCGGCGTCGGGGCCGAGGGGCACGCCGGCCGTGTAGATGCGCTCCATCAGGGCGTGGGCGTCGAGGTCGGGGCGGTACGCCCACAGGGCGCCCGCGATGCCGCTCAGGGCCGCGGCCGCCACCGAGGTGCCGGTGTGGATGCCCGACGACACCAGGGTGCCCGAGCCGTCATCCACGCCGACCACCGCCTGGAAGGCGGGCATCGCGAGGCTGGGGCGCCCACCGGGGCGGGTGTTGCCGAGGGGCACGTCGTCGCCGCGCACGCCGCCCACCGAGTAGAGGAGGGGCTGGTACGCGGCCGCCGACACCACGGGCTCGTCGACGCCCAGGATCTGCTGGCACTGCTGGGGCGTGGGCGCGCGGCGCGCCTCCCAGCCGGCGGGGAAGAGCGGCCCCTTGCGGACCTGCTCGTCCGGGCCGCCGGAGCGGTTGCCGGCGGAGGCGATCACCAGCGCCCCGTGGCAGGACGCGACCCCCAGGGCCTCGTAGACCGCCCGCACGCCGGGCCGCAGGTCGGCCGGGCTCGTGGTGATGGGGCCACCGAAGCGGCCATCCCAGCCCAGGGACAGGTTGATGATCAGGCGCTGGCCGCCCTCGGCCTCGGGGGCCTGCTGCCACTTGCGCACGGCCGCCTCGACGGCGATGGCCACCTCCGACTGGTAGCCGAAGAAGCCGCCATCCACCGGGCGGCGCGTCGCCGACACGCGCGGCAGCGCGAGGTGGTGGGTGACGTAGCCGGGGCAGGGGCCGTTGCCAGGCGGGCAGCTCAGGACCTTGGCGATCCGGCCCATGGCCAGGCCGTGCTCGGACCGCCCCTCGTTGGCCTCGCCGTCGTCGGAGAAGGGCGAGGTGTCGGCCACCGCGATGCGGATGGGCAGCAGGCGCTCCTCAGCGGCCGGCCGGGGCAGGGGCCGCAGCTCGTCGAGCTGGTGGCGCCAGCCCAGGGCCATCGGCCGCCACACGGCCTCCTCCAGCCCGTCGGCCTGGGGCCCGGGGGCCAGGAGATCCTGGGCGTACTCCTCGTAGCGCTCCGCCAGCGCCCGGCGCAGGACGGAGATGTCGCGGGAGGTGGGCAGCGACATGCCCTCGGCGTCGCTCGGGCTCCACTCCACCACGCAGAAGCGCCGCAGCAGGCGTGGGATGGGCGGCGCCTCGGGCCCCTCCTGGTCGTCGCGGTTGACGAGGTGCTTCGCGATGAACGCGCCGCCCCGCCGCCGCAGCTCCCGGAAGCCGCCGGGGTTGCAGTCGTAGTCCTCGCCGTTCTGGTCGCGGGCGATGGCGATCCAGCGGATGCCCGGCGAAGCCCCCCGCAGCGACGTCTCGTCGGCCTCGTCATACCGCCGCAGGGGCAGCGGCAGCCGGCTGCCGGCGTTCGGGGAGTCGGCCCGCAGATCGGGGCTGTCGCGCAGCTCGTCCTGGCCACCCGGTCCCCCGTCGAGGCCCGGGCCGTCCCCTGCGGGCAGGCACGCCGGCAGCACCAGGGCCAGCCCGAGGGTCAGCCACCGGCTCGCCGCGATCGTCTTCACCATCTTCATCGCACCCACCTCCAGTCGTCGCTTGCCGATCCGACCCCTCGAATCATCGCACCACGGCCCGCCAGGCCGCCCAGTCCAGGTCGCCCGCGTGCTGGCGGGCCGCCATGTGCAAGGCCCGCACCACGTCGCCTCCGGCCTCGCCCCGCCGCGCCGCCTCCAGGCTCGCCACGAACCGCGTCGAGCTCTCGTCGGCGATGGGGCGATGCGTCGCCACCACCGCCTCGCTGCCGGCGATGGCGAAGGCGTGGGCCAGGCTCATGCCGGGGACGCTGCCGTGATCGGGCGCCACCGACGTCTCGCAGCCCGCCAGCACCGCCAGCCGCGGGACGCGGGGCAGCAGCAGCAGATCGCCCGCGGCCAGCGTGTCCTGGCCCGCGAGCCGCAGGTGGCTCGACCAGCCATCGCCCACGAAGTCGCCATGGCCCGCGTACACGAACGCGTCCGCCGCCGGCAGGGCCGCCAGCACCGCGGCGCGGCGCGCGCCATCGCCCAGCAGCAGCCGCGTGCCGGCCTCATGGCCCAGGGCCTCGCCCGTCGCGCGCGCCCCGGCCAGGTCGCCGCGGGGATCCGCCACGACCAGGCGGTCGCCGGCTGCCTCCCGGGAATCTTCAGGGAGATCAAGGGCATAGACGACCTCGATCTGCGCCGCCAGCGGCCCCTCTCCGAGCGGCAAGGCGTGCCAGTCCCGCGCGGCGAGGGCCCCCGGGAGCAGCAGGCGCAGGCGCCGGGCGGCCAGGACGCGGGCCTCGAACGGCGCGAGGAAGGTGGCCACCAGGGTGGCCGGATCCGCGGAGGCGGCCACCGGGGGCGCCAGCCGCCCCTCGACGCCGGCCGCGTCGGCGAAGAAGACGAGCCAGCCGGCCTCAGCCGCCTGCACCAGCAGCAGGGCCTCGCCCGGGGCGAGCGGCGGCGGCGTGGGCGTGGCCACCCCGGCGGGCAGCGCGGAGTAGGCTTCATCCAGCGCGACCTTCAGGCGCAGCTCGAGGGCGGGCCGCTCAGCCGCTCGCTCGGCGCGCTGGGCGGCCGTCAGCGACCAGTCATCGGCCTCGAGCTCGGCCTTGAGCCGCTGGTGCTCGCCGATGGCCGCCAGCCAGCGCCGCCGCGCCTCCTCGGACAGGGCGCCGATGCGGGCGGGGCGCTGCAGCGCCGCAAGGGCCTGGGCGCGGGCGGTGCGCGCGACGGCCAGGGCCTCCGCCGGGCGGCCCAGATCCAGCAGCAGCGCCGCGTGGGCGTGGGCGCCCTCATCGCGGTCGCCGAGGAACGCCTCGCGGCCCTCGCCCACCGGCACCCGGTAGAACAGCTCGGTCAGGGTGCGGCCGGCCTGCTCGAAGGCGGCGAGGGCCGCGTCCGCCTGACCCGCCGCCGCGAGGGCGCGCCCGGCGCCCACCTCGGCCCGGTGGCGCAGCTCGATCAGGCCCCGGGCCTCGGCGTCGGCGGCCAGCCGGCGAAAGCCCGCCACCGCGGCGTCGTAGGCGCCCCGGGCGACCTGGATGCGGGCGTCCAGCAGGCCCCGCCACAGCGCCACGCGCCGGTTCTCGGGGTTCACGGCCGCCACCCGGGCCGCCGCGGCCTCCACGCGGCCCAGCCGCAGCTCCACGTCGGCCGTCGTCAGCGCGAGGCGCACGCGGGAGTCCACGTCGGGGCAGCCGGCCACCAGGCCCAGGGCCGTCGTCGCCACCGCCAGGCCGCGTTCCAGCGCCTCGGGCCCGCCCAGGCTGGCCAGCACGACCGCCTGGTTGTTGAGGATGGAGGCGCGCCGACAGGGGGCCACCTCGGCCTCGGCGGCCGCGGCCAGCAGGGCCAGGGCCTCGTCGTGGCGCCCCATCTCGTGCAGCACGCCGGCCCGCTCGCTCTGGATGACGCGGGCCAGGGCGTCCATGCCCAGCCGCGCGGCCACCTGCTCGGGCGTCGAGAAGGCCCGCAGGGCCCCGCGCAGATCCCCTGCAGTTCTCGCCACTTGCGCCCGGTAGACCCCCACCGTGGCGATGCCCGGCGCGTAGACGGCGGCGTCGGGCACCTGGGCGGCCTCCTCGGCCTGGGAGAGCCGGAAGAGCTGGTTGGCGAGGGTGTAGGCGCGCACGCCGTCCGCCTCGGTGGCGGCCGAGACCTGCCCGCCGGCGTGGAGCAGCGTCGAGGCCTCGGCCAGCAGGCGCACGGCCTCCTCGACCTGGCCCTGCGCCCGCACCACGCGGCCCAGCGTCAGGAGCGCCAGGCCGCGGTCCCCGCCGCTGAGGCCGGGCAGCGCCGCCTCGATGCGCGCGCGGGCCGCCTCCGGCTGCTGGCGCCGCTCGGCCTCCGCGGCCACGACGGCGGGCGGCCGGGCGCTCACGGCCAGGGGCAGCCGCCAGCGCTCCAGCCGCGTCGCGGAGGCGCGCTCTACCTCCAGCTCGCCGCTCGTCGGCACCTCGACGACGCAGCGCCAGCCCCCGTCCGCCGGCGCGCACGCGGGCTCGGGCCCCGTCTGGCCGGCGAAGCGGGTGGGCCGGTCGCCCTCGATCCAGAGCGTCAGGCGTCCCGGGCCGTCGAGCTCGCAGATGGGCCCGTCCAGCACCGCGGTGCACCCCGCCATCCACACGGCCAGCGGCGCCTCGGCCGGGGGCGGCGCGGGCGCGGGCTCGCTGCACGCCGCGGCGAGCAGGGCGGTGGTGGGCCAGAGGGATCGCATCAGGGTCCTTCTACTGTATTTCGCGGGCAGATCGTGAGAGCTGGTGCGCACATCGGGGCATTCGCGTCGATGGCGGAGGCTCTGACACGGGGTGGGTGCGGGAGGTGCCCGTCAGTCGTCGTCGCGGATGCGCACCGGCGTCTTTGGCCAGACGGCGTCCCCCTCGGCCTCGGCGGCGGCGACGAGCCAGCCATCCTCCGCGCGGGTGACGCCATCGCGATAGCCGAAGGAATCCGCCGACTTGAGCGGCTCGACCTCCGCGACGACGCCCGCGTCGTCGGCCGTCCGGCGGGCCCAGGCCCAGGTCAGGCCGGGGGCGTGGGGGGGCGGCAGGTGGGCCCCCGTCCCGGGCAGGAGCAGCGGGCCGAAGGGCAGGCTGGGGCGCAGGGCCGCCAGGGCCGCGTCGACCCACGCCGTGGGCAGCGTCAGGACCTTCACCGGCTGGACGCCGGAGGCGACGTGGACCGTGGCGAGGGGATCCATGAGGAGGACGAACGGCGTCGGGGCGTCGACCCGCAGGGGCAGGGGGGTGGGGCCGGCCGTGAACGGATGGCTGGACATGCCGGCCCACCGTGGCGTGCAGAGCTGGCTGAAGTCGGCGCCCGGGAAGTAGCCGTAGACCCCGTCGCCGGGCTGGGTGGGGTGGGCCAGCCCGATGGCCAGGCCGGCGACGTGGGCGGCGAGGCTGGGGGCCACCACGGGATCGCCCGTCGTCGGGCGCACGTCCAGGCGCGCCGTCGCCGCCACCAGCGCCAGGGGGCGGTCGAAGAGGCGCGTGGTCGTCGGGTCGCGCCGCGTGGTCTCGCGGGCCCGGGTGATGACGTCGACGAAGGCCTGGTGGCGGGTGTGGCCGTCGATGGGGGCGTCCCCGTCCGGGCGGTGGAGGGCGTCGATGAGGCCGAGCAGCTCCGTCAGCTCCGGGGCCACCACGCGGCGCGGATCGCCCACCGGCCGGGCCGGATCCACGTCGGGCGCCAGCGGGGAGGGCACCCAGCGCACCTGCGTCCCCCGGGCCTCGAGCTGCCCCAGGCTCGCGCCCCGCGGGTCGGCGACCTCGAGGGCGTGATCCACGAAGTCGAGGCGGACGAAGCCCCGGAGCGCGAGGGCCGGATCGGGATCGGGGCTGGTGAAGCGGACGTTGAGGCGCGCCCAGCTCGTGAGGCGCGGGGGCAGGTCGGTGAGGGCGAGGCGCGCCGACGGGAGGGCCGCGGCGCCCGGGCCCACCAGGTCGAGGGTGCGCCCGAAGAGATCGACGGCCCGGACGCGGCGCAGGGTGAGGGTGCCGGTGCGCAGGGGCGCGCCCAGGGCGTCGTCGAGCCCGGTCAGCGCTGTCGAGATCAGGTCCGCGCGCTCCGCCGCGGTGAGCTTCAGCAGGCTCGCGACCCGGTCCGAGACCGCCGCCGCGAGGGGCCGGCGGGCGATCCAGACGCGGGGCGGGTCGAGGGCGGGGGCCACGAGCGTCGGGGCTCGCTCCAGGTCGGGGTGGCCCAGGGGCCAGTGGGGGGCGAGGCCATCGCCCGACTCCAGGGCGCTCGCCGCTTCGACCTCCAGGAAGAGGGGCTGGAAGACCCCGACGTGCCGCTGGCGCGCGATGAGCGACGGGGAGGGCTGGTCGAAGCCGAAGGGGCTCGCGTCGCTCATGACCTCGCCCACGCTCCCGAGCAGCCCCGCGAGCGCCGTGCGGGCGGGGGTGGCCCAGCTCCCGTCCCGGCCCATCAGGCTGAGCACGACCATGCGATCGATGCCGCCCGGGTCGAAGAGGCAGGCCTCCCGCACCAGATCGAGGGCGAGCGGCGGCTGCCCGGGCAGCGCGCCCGCGAAGAGATCCGCGGCCTGCACGCGCAGCGAGGCCCGGTCGACGTCCGACTTGCGGGCGTCGGCCCGCAGGGCGTGGACGATCTCGTCCCCCGTGCGCGCCTTGAGCTGGCCGCTCACCAGCGGCTTGCCCAGGGCATCCAGGCGGCCGTCGTGGCCGTGGCGGAAGACCCGCCCGATGCCCTGCACCGTGACGACGCAGGCCGCGGGCCGGAAGTAGCGAGCGTCCTCGGCGTCGCGGCCCGCGTGGGCCACGAAGTCGGCGGCGTGCACCCGCAGGGCCACCTCGCCCAGGCCCGTCGCCGTGCGCAGGTCGCTCACGCCCGCCAGGCTGGCGCTCAGGGCCGCCGCCGCGTCGGCGTCGTCGGCCAGGTCGACGGCGGCCTGGCGCTGGGACGAGTGCAGCGCGACGGCGCGGGGGGCGGGGGGCACGACGGGGGCGCCCGGGCCGACCCCCAGGCAGGCCCCATGGACCCACAAGGTGTGCGGAAACAATGGTGATTCCAGCATGACCGACTTCGCCGGCGTGGCAGCGACCACCACCGCCTGGGTCTGGCCCGCGAGGCCGGCGAGCCACGGCGGGGGCACCACCCCGCTGGCGGGTCCCAGGGCGTGGATGGCGGTCGGGAGCACGACGGGTGGCCAGGCGTCCAGGCCCGTCACCGCCAGCCCGCGCTGGCGGCACCAGTCGGCGCGCAGGCGGGCGGCCTGCTCCCGGCTGCGCGCCGACGCGCCGGCCTGCCGCAGCGGATCCTCGTCGGGCCGGCTGTAGTGGCCGATGACCACGTACGAGAAGCCGTCGGCGCCGGGCGGCAGATCGTCGAGGGGATCGTGCAGCGCGAAGCGGTGGGCCGCCTCGGGCGCGTAGGCGTGGGCGAACAGGCTCTCGTCGAGGCTGTCGGGATCGACGACGCGGCCGCCCTCCCGGGGCCCGATGGCGGTGAGGCAGGGCCGGGAATCCGCGCTCGCGGCTGGCCAGGCGCCGACAGGCTGCACCGTCTGGCTCCAGGCGTCCACGCACCAGGCCCGCGCCCCGCGGGGCCCGAGCGTCGGCGGCGACAGGCGCACGACGAGGTAGCGGTCGGGCACGGCCGGCAGGTGCACGGCCCCCTCCCGGGCCTCGCCGTGGGTGAGCGCGTCGGGCAGGGCCCAGTGCACCCAGACGCCCGCGGCCACCGGCCGGCTGCCGGCGCTGAAGGGGGCGTCGGCCAGCGCCGGCGCGGCGAAGGGGGAGGTGACGCGGCAGGCGTCGACGTGGATGGGCACGAGCAGGTGCGGGTTCATGGCTGCGTCCCTCGTGCCTGGGCGTCGGCGGCCTGCTCGGCCGGGAGCGCCGCCGCCGCTGCGGCCTCGGCGGGCGCCGGCGCGCCGCTGGCCTCGCCGATCTGGACGTACGGCGCCTGCTGGAGCTGGTAGGCGAGCACCGCCGAGTCGAACGCCGCGGCGCCGGGCGCGCCGGCGGCGGCCAGCCGGTCGACCAGCCCGGTGACGTCCAGGACGCGCTTGTCGCGCAGCGGCACGGTCACGGGCGCCCCCCGCAGCTCGCCGTCGAGCCCGCGCACCTGCATCGTCATCGGGGCGTCCTCGGCCACGGGGGCGTCGAAGCCGAACCGCGTGCCCAGGTCGGGCTCCTCGATCTCGTACTGCTCGGGGATGCCCATGAACAGCACGATGAGGATGCCGGGGGCCACCCGCTCCAGCCGCAGCAGCGGCAACTTCACGAAGTTCCCCGTGCCCGTTGGATCGAACCGCGCCATGGCGCTGATCCGCAGGCCCGGGTAGCGCTGCACCGCCTCGGAGCGCAGGAGCATGCCCGTCGGCACGTAGAGGTGCCGGTCGTCGACGGGGCCGGCCGGCGCCCCGATCCCCAGGCCCAGCAGGCGGTAGTAGGTGTCGGCCGCCAGGCGCATGGCCGCCCGCCAGCCCTCCACCACCCGGGTGAGCTGGGCGTCGGCCTGCTGGCGGTCGCGCGCGCGGTCCTCGGGCCCGAGCGCCCCCGCGGCCGAGGCCCCGGCGAAGAGCTGGCGGATGAAGCCGAGGTCCAGGAAGAACAGCCGCAGCGACTCCGGCGGCAGCAGCGCCTCGTCGGGCACCAGCCAGTGCAGCGGCACCCGGCGCAGCACCGCCAGATCGTCGTAGAAGGCGCTGAGCGCAGCGGTGCCGGCGTTCATCGCGTCCCCCCGCGGGTCACGGCCCGCACCAGCGCCGGCAGGGCCCGCTCCAGCCGCGCGCCGAGGCCCTCCTGGTGGCGCTCATGGAAGACCTCGGCGGCCACCTCGACCACCTGCGTCGTCAGCGCCTCGTCCGCCGTCGCGGCGATGGGCCGCGCGGCCCCCAGCCGCAGCGGATCGGCCTCGGGCCCCGCGAGCCGCGTCGCCACGCCGGCCCGCAGCCCGGCCATCACCTCCGCCTTCACCGGGAACCCGAAGCCGGGGCCGTCGCTCGCGGGCCCACTCGGCAGCGCGTCGGCGTGGGGGACCCAGGGCGGCTTCAGGCCCGCCGAGTGCTTCGTGTGGACGAGGGCGTGGCGCACGCGCTCCAGGTCGCCCACCAGCTCGGGGCTGGCGCTGGCCAGCAGCCGCCCCAGCTCGAAGGCCGCCGCCCGGCTGGCGTCGAGGGCGCCGTCGGGGCCGATCCACCAGCCCTCGGCCGCGTGATCGGCCGTCTCCGGCACCTCCATGGGGAACGGCTGCAGCGGCCCCCGGTAGCCGACGGTGGTGTCCGTCCCGTCCGTGGCGCGCCACGCCAGCGGCACCGCCGGGTGCACGCCGGCCGCCGTCGTGCCGAACCGCGCCACCCGCGGCTGCAGGGCGTGCATGAGCGACTCGAAGTCGGCCCCCGTGCCCTCAGCCGCCCGGAAGGACCAGGCGTGCAGCACCGTCAACGTCGTCGTGTGCGTCAGGGCGCGCGGCAGGCCGGGCGGGAAGACGTCCCGCGGCACGCCGACCAGCGAGACCAGGAAGGCGGTGTGGGCGCGGCCCGGCGTCGGGAGGCGGGCGCCGACCACCACGGCCACGAACCCATCGTCGTCGCCCAGGCGCTCCCGGTCCTCCAGGCTGACCTCGCGGGCGTGGGCCAGCAGGGCCAGCTCCTCGCGCCGGGGCAGGATGCGCCCCAGGGTGGCCGACGGCACCGTGACGAGGTCGCAGCCCCCAAGAGCGGCTCAACAAGGAGGTGAGACGGAGGACCGACGTGGTCGGTATCTTCCCGAGCAGATTCGCGCTGTTGCGGCTGGTCGGGATGGTGCTGGCCGAGCAGAACGATGAGTGGATTGAAGCGCGGCGCTACATGAACCTGGAGGCGGTGCAGGGCACGGCGTCAGGGAGCGTGGTCGCGGACGCGGAGGCGCCCCGCCGCCTGGCGGCGGAGGCGGTGTAGGCGGAGATGACGTGGTGAACCTCGTACACCACTTGCGTGGACGTGACCGATCCACCGCCGCTGCCGCCTCCGCGCCATCGCCCTCGCCCGGCCGGCCCAGGAAGAACGCCACGCCCAGCGGCGCCTCCCCGCGCTCGTCACACCGCGTCCAGAGCGACACATGCAGCCAGCCGGCGTCCACCTCGACGCGCAGGCTGTCCGGTCGGATCTCGAGGGCGTCCGGGCCGTCCTCCCAGACGATCGGGTCGTCGTGGCCCGGCCCCAGGCGGCGCCGGATGGCGGCGTGAACCTCGTCGCGGAGAGCACGAACGAGCCCATCGGCGGCACCTCCCGCCAGAGACGGTCGCACGCCCGATGTGTCGAGGGAAGTGGGAAAGTGCAAGCAGATCAAGACGCTGGCGGCGCCCGCCGTCCGGCCCGCGATCACTCCACGGAGAGCCCGAACCGCGCCAGCAGCCGGCCGGTCAGCCGCTCCAGCCGGATGCCCGCGATCACGCGGTCGGCCCGGGCCCGCTCGACGGCCAGCTCGGCCTCCGCGGCCTCCTGCTGCACCTGCAGCACGTCGAGCTGCGTCGCCCGCCCCAGCTCCAGCCGCCGCTGCTCGGCGGCCAGCGACTTCTCGGCCAGCTCCGCCACCTTCTCGGCCAGCGCCTGGGCCTGCTCCGCCGTCCGCAGGGCCCGCAGCGCGGCGTCCGCGGCCAGCCGGACGTCCTGCGCGCGGCTCGCCCGCGTCAGATCCCCTCGCTCCAGCGCCAGCTTCGCCCGGGCGAGCTCCCCCTCGGCCTGCCGGTTCTGGAACGGGAACGTCAGGCTGATGGACGCCCCGTAGAACGCGCTCTCGTTGTCGGGCAGCGCCGCGACGGCGCCCCCCAGGTCTTCGTCGAGGCCCGTCTGCGCGGCCGTCAGCCCCAGGTTGAGCTGTGGCCGCGCCCGATCCTCCAGCCCCGGCAGCTCGGCCCGCTGCCGATCCTGCTCCCGCGCCAGCACCGCCAGATCGGGGTTGGCCTCCTCGGCGGCGGCCAGCGTCGTCGCGATGTCGGCCTCCCAGGTGGGCGGATCGGGCAGCCGGGCCTTGAAGTCCGTCGAGCCCAGCCGCGTGGCCAGCTCGGCTCGCTTCTCCTCCACCCGCTGCGTCGCCACGAAGAGCGCCTGCTCGCGCTCGGCCACGGCCTGCTCCACCACCGCCAGGTCCACCGGCGCCATGCGCCCGCCCTCGACCTGCCGCTTCGACGAGTCCCGCTGGGTCTGGGCGAGCTGCAGGGCCCGCTGCCGGATGCGCACGTCCGCGTCGGCCAGGGCCAGGTCGGCCCACGCCACGGCCACCGCCTCCACCACCGTCGCCACCGTCACCCGCCGCTGCGCCTGGGCCACCCGGGCGTCAGCGTCCACCCGCGCCTCCGCCAGCGTGTTCACCGCGCGCCCGAAGCCGCGCAGCAGCGGCTGGCTCACCGTCAACTCCAGCCGGCTCTCGAAGCACTGGTCGCTGGCCACGCCGGGCACGCAGTTGCGGAAGGGGTTGTCGGTGGCGGTGAAGCTGTTGACCCAGCCCGCCCGCACCTGCGTCCCCCACACGAGGGGCTGCACCACCGCCGCGTCCAGCGTGAGCCGCTGGGTGTCCAGCGGCGTCTTGGCGCCGGCCGTGTCGCGGGCCGTGACGCGCTCGCTGCTCCAGTCCAGCCCGAAGTCGCCGACGAGATCGAAGGCCCCCTGGGCGGCGTCCGCCGCGGCCGCCAGCTCCAGCAGCCGCACCTGGGCGGCCTGGGCGCCGGGATCCCGCTCCACCGCCTGCCGGACGGCCTCCACGAGATCGAGGGCGGCGGCCGGCGTCGGCGCCGCGAGGGGGGCGAGGGCAAGGGCCAGGGCGAGGCCAGATCGAAGCATCGTGACTCCTCCAGTCGCGCCACTTTCGCCGCAACCCGCCCCGGACGCCAGTCGAGCACCCGAACGCCCGGCGCGAGGGCGCCCCACACCTGCCGGATTCTCTCGTCTTTTCGCGGCGTTTCCGCTATCCATGCGCCGTCATGAGCCGCGCCGCCTCGCCCACCGCTGGCCCCGTCCGTCCCGCCCGCTTCGCCGCCGCGGTGGAGGCCCTGGGCCAGGTGCTCGCCGCAACCGGTCCCGCCGACCGGGTGCTGACCGGGTACTTCCGCGGCCGCCGCCAGCTCGGCAGCCATGACCGCGCCTTCATCGCCGAGGTCGTCTTCACGGCGCTGCGCCACCGCCGCACCCTGGCCCACCGCGCCGGATCCGAGGCGCCCGAGGCCCTCGCGCTGGCGGCCCTGGAGCGCCTGGGCGCTGCCCGATCCGACGTCGCCCGCCTGGGCGCGCTGCCCCCGACCCCGGCCGAGCCGCTGCCGCCCCCGGCCGCCTGGGACTGGCCCGACTGGCTGCCCGCCGCCCTCGGCGACGCCGTCCCCCCGGACGAGCTGCCCGCCCTCGCCGCCGCCCTCGCCGAGCCCGCCCCCCTCGACCTGCGCGTCCAGGGCGCCCCCCGCGGCCGCGTCCTCGCCCGCCTGCGCGCCGAGCGCCTGGACGTCGAGCCCACGCCCTACGCCCCCGATGGCCTGCGCCTCCGCGGCCGCGTCGCCCTGCAGCAGCACCCGCTCTTCACCGGCGGCCAGCTCGAGATCCAGGACGAGGGCTCCCAGCTCGCGGGCCTCCTCGTCGGCGCCGCCCCCGGCCACCACGTCGTCGACTTCTGCGCGGGCGCGGGCGGCAAGACGCTCCAGCTCGCCGCCGCCGTCGGCCCCACCGGCCGCGTCCTCGCCCTCGACACGGTGGCCCGCCGCCTCGACAAGATGCCCGAGCGCCTCGCCCGGGCCCGCCTCATGAACGTCGAAGGCCGCGTCATCACAGATGAAAACGACGCCAGCCTCGCGGGCGTCCAGGCCGACGCCGTGCTCGTCGACGCCCCCTGCACGGGCCTGGGCACCCTGCGCCGCAGCCCCGACCTGAAGTGGCGCGTCACCCCCGCCGCCGTGGCCGAGAGCGCCGCCCTCCAGGCCCGCATCCTCGCCGCCGCCGCCCGCCTCGTGCGCCCCGGCGGTCGCCTCGTCTACATCACGTGCAGCCTGCTGCCCGCCGAGGACGAGGCCGTCATCGCCGGCTTCCTGGCCGGCCACCCCCACTTCACCCCGCTCGACGCCACCGGCCTGCTCCGGCAGGCGGGCGTCGACCTGGACGTCGGCCCGACGCTGCGCCTCTTCCCGCACCGCCACGGCACCGACGGCTTCTTCGGCGTCGCCCTCGAGCGCCGCCCCGACGCGAGGCCCCAATGAGCGACGAACACCTCACAACCATCCGTGATCTCGACACTTTCGTGGAGGTCGTCTTCGAGGGCGAGGGCCCCGTGGTCGTCGACTTCTGGGCCGAATGGTGTGGCCCCTGCCGCGCCTTCGCCCCGGTCTTCGCCGCCACGGCCGCCCGGCACCCGGGCGTGCAGTTCGTGAAGGTCAACACCGAGCAGAGCCCCGACATCGCGAAGGCCGCCGGCATCCGCAGCCTCCCCACCATCGGGCTGTACTGGAAGGGCGAGCTGCGCGACGTGCTCATCGGCGCCCAGCCTCCCGCCGTGTTCGAGAAGCGCATCCAGAGCCTCGAAGATCGCGCGGCCGGCAAGGGCTTCTTCGCGCGCCTGCTCGGTCGCTGAGCGGCGGGCGGTTGCGCTCGACCCGGGCCGCCGCCGAGCATGGCGGCCGACCAGGCGTGGAGGACGTGATGGGGACGATGACGCGGTGGGTGGCGCTCGGCGCAGCCCTGGCCCTCGTCGGCTGTGACGCCGCCGCCGACCCGAGCCAGGACGCGGGCGGGCAGGTGGACGGCGGCGGCGCGGGGGGCATGGGCGGCGCAGGCGGCATGGGTGGTGCCGGTGGCGCCGGCGGCAGGCGGGCGGGCGCGGCTGGCGCCGGCGGTGGCGGCCCCGCCCCCGACGTGCACCGCGCGGAGGCCACGCCCTGCGACGACGAGCGCTCCCTGCAGTCCTACGACCCCGACCCCCAGAACGCCGAGTGCCAGACCCATGACGACTGCCAGGACGGCCGCAACGGCCGCTGCGTCGGCAACGGCCACGACGGCTGGTACTGCACCTACGACGAGTGCCTGGCCGACGCGGAGTGCGACAACGTCTGCGCCTGCGAGAACGGCTTCCGCTCCGACCACAACGTCTGCATCGGCGGCAACTGCCGCGTCGACGCCGACTGCGGCCCGGGCGGCTTCTGCTCGCCGAGCCTGGGCGACTGCGGCCACTACGACAAGTTCCGGGGCTACTGGTGCCGCACCACCGAGGACACCTGCCTGAACGACGCCGACTGCGACACCGCCGAGTCGCCGAACGGCTACTGCGCCTGGCTGCCCGAGGAGGGCCACTGGGGCTGCTCCACCGCCGAGTGCGTCGGCAAGTAGCCCTCGCCCTGGCCCTCGCGGGCTGCGCCCCCCCGGCCGGGGACGATCCCCTGGCCGTGGGGCGCCGCTACGTCGCCGATCCGGCCGTCGGTCGCGCCGCCCTCGAAGCCTCCATCGTCGATTCAACCAATGATTACAGCCGGTTGCGGCTGGAGAGCTACGACGCCTGGGCGACGCTGCCCGAGCCAGCGCGCCGCGTCGCGTGGGTGACGCCGGGGCAGGCCCCGGCCGACTGGTTCACCCTGCCCGCCGATCTGCCGGCCGACCCCGACGCCGTGCGCGACCAGGGCGAGCTGGCCTTCCGCGCCTGGCCCGTCCAGGTCGACTCCGCGCTGGAGGCCGCCCTCGACGACCCCGCCGCCGCCGCCGCCGCCGGCCTGCCCACCGACGCCGCCGGCCGCCTGCCCCTCATCTGGGTCCAGGGCCCCACGGGCCCGCTGCTCGCCTGCACCTGCGCGACGTGCCATCGCCTCGACGGCGCCGCCACCTTCGACGAGCGCGCCCTGCACACGGGCCGCCCCAGCCAGGGCGCCGGCCGCCTGGACGTCACCGCCGACGGCCTCGACAACCCCACCACCATCACCGACCTGCGCCCCGTCCGCCGCCAGACGCACCTGCACCACGCCGCGACCTTGCGCAACAGCCTGGCGGGCCTCGCCGTCCGCATCGAGACGCTCCTCATCACCAGCGCCCACGCCCAGCACCGCCCCCCGCGCGCCATCGCGTTCGCCCTCGCCTGGTACCTCTGGACGCTCGCCGACGCCCAGCCCCCGGTCCCCGGCGGCCCCGGCGCCGACGTCTTCGCCCGCACCTGCGGCGGCTGCCACGCCGGCCCCGACCTCGCCGGCCCCCCCGTCCCCCTCGACGCCCTCGCCCCCCTCAGCCCCGCCGCCCGCGCCATCGGCGCCAGCCCCGACCGCGGCACCGGCACCTGGCGCGTCCCCAGCCTGCGCGGCGTCGGCACCCGCCGCCCCCTCCTCGCCAGCGGCGAAGTCCCCGACCTGGACGCGCTCCTCGACCCCACCCGCGGCGGCCCGCACCCCTTCGGCCAGACGCTCGCGGCCGACGACCGTGCGACGCTCCTGGCCTGGTTGCGGCGGCTGTAGGCGCGCCAGGGGGTTGGATTCGTTGACAAAAACTCGGCGCGACGGCGACGCTGACCGCGTGGGAGCCACGTCCACCACGACCCGCCCGCGATTCGGCGACCTCAAGAGGCGCATCGTCGGGGTTGCCCTTGCGGCCAGCGCGCTGGCGCTGTGGCTGGGCGCCCCCGGCTGGCTGGCCGAGCGGCGCCAGCGCCAGCTCCTCGCCGACCTCGGCCCCGTCGCGTCCGCGGCCCAGATCGAAGCGGTGGCAGCCGCCTGGGGCGACGGACTCGACCTGTACTGGACCGACGGCGGCGTGGACCTCTGGCTGCGGGGTTGGCAGCCCCGGTTCTGCAGCTACCGGGAGGTCGAGCCAGGGGTCTATGCCTGGCGGCACTGCGACCGGGGCCTGCGGTGATGTCCGAGACCGTCCATGGCCTCGCGGAGGGCGGCGGTGACCAGGCGGGTGCTGCGCCCGTGGGGTCGGGGCTCGTACCACGTGCGTGGATTCTACGATGTGGGAGTCTACCTGCGGGAGGGGCGCCCTACGGCCTCGGCACCACCGGCACCCATGGGAACGGCAACTCCTCGTACCCCTGGAAGACACGAAGATAGGCAGGGCCGGGCGGGAGCGACCGGGCGTCGTCGGCGAGCGCGCAGTCGTCGAAGAACAAGTTGGGCGCGCGGCCGCGTAGCCTTCTGACCGAGGGAGACTCCCAGACTTCCCTGCCCCAGAAGAGGAGGTCGGGGTTCATGATCCACAGCCGAACGGTGGGTGGAGGTGCAGGCGGAGGGCTGACCTGATGACCGCGCCTGATCTTGGGCATCCAGTCGCCCGGTCGACGACGCCGCACCCCACGGGGCGCGTCGAAGAGCGTGACGACGCCGTTCGAGAAGATGGGCGCTGGCTCGCCCTCCCACGCACCTTCATACCAGGGATCCGGAGCCGGACAGGAGCAGTAGGCAAGCGAACCCGGGACGCCACAGACCGCACCCCGCACCCAGCCGTCGGAGGCCTCCTCCGGGCGCGAGTGGCTGCACTCGAGCCCACAGACCCACTCATCGATCGTCATCGGAAAGTCTGGCATCACCCGAAAGGGAAAGACGAGGGGCGCCCGCGCTGACGACGGCGAGGGATCACCCGGCCGCTGTGCCCAGGCGCCAGCACTCAGCAGGACCACCAGGGCCGTCAGCACCGCCCTCTGGGCAAGCATCCCGAGGCGCGCCTTCGGCTCATCGTACGGCATGCGTGCACTCATGGAAGTGGAACACGCCGCCACCGCGAAGGCTGAAGCCGTACCGCAGATCGGTCACCCGCCACGAAATGGCGATGGGAACATCGAAGCTGCTCGTGTGGGGCGGATTGGATGCAGCGAACTCGGCTGAAGACACGAAGTGAGCCGTCAAGGTTCCCTGTCCCTCCAAGGGCTCCGGAAACCACTCAACCCGATAGTCGAGGCTTCGACTGACTGTCAACCGAGCTTCAAGATGTCTCGACTGACCGCAGTACGCACGGTCGTCGGCCACAACAAACGACCAGACCGAAACCGGCAACAGCTCGGGTGAGGGCCGGGGATCGAAGGCCGGGACGCCGCTCAGGTCCTTGTCGCGATACGGCGGACGACCGTCTACATCTCGCTGGTCACGTCGGCGGCGACGGAACCTCAGCATCCAGTTCTTGACTACGTGCGTCAGATTAGCATTGACAACAATGGCATTGACCTTTTGTCTCGGGTTCATCCGAACCCACTCCTGGCTTCGCGCCTCCACCCCCCCAACCACCAACCGCAGCTCGTAACCACCAACAGGACCGGCCTTGAGAAGGGCAACCACGGAACACTCAACGACCCACTCACCAGGCGGGACGGAGATGGCAACTCCGAACGTCCGCGCTGAACACGGACCTAGGTCCACGCCACCTACCTCGGGGCTGCAGATGTCAGCTGCCGGGATCTCGATCTCGTCATGTGCCCCTGCGAGGTTGACACGAATCCGGCCTCGATATCTGGCCGCCATGAAGGTCGCTGTACTCGCCACACAACGTACGTACGCGTCCGCCAGGCCCAATGACTGTTCGCCCGGACCAGGAAACGACAGTCGAATTGCTTTGTCGAGCAGCAGGAGCGGCCGCTCCAGGGCCTGAGTTTCGCCGCCAATGACTTCCTCGGCGGCCTGGTCGATGGCACCGGGAACGGGTCCCCGCTGGGCGACGAACGGCCGTCCGCCCCGGTGACCATCGACGATGTAAGAGAAATCATAGGAGTTCAGCCAGGCGAAGAGATGCCAGGCCGTGTAGACTTCCTCCCCGAGCCCAGCACGCCAGTCAATGCCCCACGCGCCCCGCTCAACAAGGGACATCTCCTCAAATGCCAGCCCATACTCCCTCGCGCTCGCCCAATGGCCCGCCGCTGCCGCAATGGACTCAACCAGCCAGTCGTACCCGCGGGCGCGACCCGTGATCTTGCACATGTTGCACTCATCACTGGAGCGCCTGCTGACAGGAACTGGCTCTCTGGCCCAGGGGTCGGGATGGCCGGCTTCCAGATACGCGACGCCTTCACTCATCAGCCCCCGGGCGTTCTGCAGGAACCAGGCGTGGAAGAGCTCATGGGCAGCCGTGTCGAACGTCGTCTCGGGGGACGCCACCCTGGTTCCGAAGATAATCATCCCGCCCTGGCGTGATAGTCGCCTGAATGGTCCCATACAGAGCGGCACATGGTCTCGTAAACAAGGAACATACTGCGCAATGTCCGAAGGGAGCTTTTGAACACGCACCGTCAGCATCTCGGGGTCACGTCCACGCAAGTGGTGTACGAGGTTCACCACGTCATCTCCGCCTACACCGCCTCCGCCGCCAGTCGGCGGGGCGCCTCCGCGTCCACGACCACGCTCCCTGACGCCGTGCCCTGCACCGCTTCCAGGTTCATGTAGCGCCGCGCTTCAATCCACTCATCGTTCTGCTCGGCCAGCACCATTCCGACCAGTCGCAACAGCGCGAATCTGCTCGGGAAGATCCCGACCACGTCGGTCCTCCGTCTCACCTCCTTGTTGAGCCGCTCCTGAGGGTTGTTCGACCAGATCTGCTTCCACACGGTCGTCGGGTGCTGGGTGAAGGCCAGCAGGTCCTCGCGCGCCTCGGCGAGGTAGTCGGCGACGTCCGGGAAGCGGCCCTCGAGCTGCGTGACGACGCGGCTGAACTGGGTCCCGACCTCAGCCGCGTCCGGCTGCTGGAAGATGGTCCGCACCGCCGTGGCGACGAAGCTCTGCGCCTTCTTGGGCACCTTCGTGAGCAGGTTGCGCATGAAGTGCGTGCGGCACCGCTGCCAGCTCGCCGACGGCTGCGCCGCCGGATGGCCTTCACCAGGCCACTGTGGGCGTCCGGAGGTCACCAGGCGCACGCCCCCAGGCCGCGGACCACCAGACCGCGCAGGAAGGCGAGCCAGCCGGCGCCGTCCTCCGTCGTCGTGGTGTCCAGCCCGAGGATCTCGCGCTTGCCCTCCTGGTTGACCCCACCGCGAGCAGAGCCGCGACGCTGACCACGCGACCCTCTTCGCGGCACTTGATCTCGAGAGCATCGAGCCAGACGAAGGGATAGGCCCCGAGAGGGGCCGCTCCCGGAATGTCTTGACCTCTTCATCCAATGATTCCGACAGCTTGAGACCTGCGACTTCGAGATGCCCTCGACGCCGAGGGCCTTGACGAGCTTGTCGACGCGCCTGGTCGACACGCCCAGCACGTAGGACTCGGCGATGACGCTCATCAACGCTCGCTCGGCCTGCCGGCGGCGCTCCAGCAGCCATTCGGGAAGTAGCTCCCCGAACGCAGCTTGGGAATGGCGAGCTCGATGGTGCCCGCCCGCGTGTCCCAGGGGCGGATGCGGTAGCCGTTGCGCTGGTTGACGCGCGCCGGCGACCGCTCGCCACGGGCTGCGCCGCACAGCGCGTCGACCTGGGCGCCCATGAGCGACTCGGTGACGTTCTTGAGGAGCTCGGCGACCACGTCGTCAGGCGTGTCCTCGATCAGCTTGCCCAGCAGGGCCTTTCCATCCATCTTCATGTCGACCACCGTTTCTGGCCTCGGCCAGATCGTCTTTGTGTTTGGCGACTTGAAGATGACGCGGTGGTCCCTCTTCTTCCAGGCCCCGAGCGCCCGCGGCTGACGCCGAGGCTGGTGCCGGGGTCAGGTCAGGGCTCGTACACCACGTACGTGGACTCTACCCATCTCGGGACGATCGTCACCCCCACCACCGTCCCTCTGCCTCCAGTACGAGATGTGCCTCCATCCGAGGTCCAGGCAGCGCAAGCGAGCCCGCTCCATCGCCGAAGCGATTCTCTCAATCCAGGCATCTGGCGCCTGCGGAGCGAGCGAAACGACCTGGAACTCGACGTTCGCCAGGTCGACTGGCGGCAAACAGGGCTTCGCGCACGGAGCTTCATCAGGCAACGTCGTCAGGCTCAACATGTGCATGGCCGGGCTTACAGAACCCCGAGTGCGAGTTGGCTTCGGAGAAGCTCCGGAGGCACCAAGCACCAGCCCCGAGCCCAACCCCGCTGCCCGGACAGGACCCGTCCAGGGACCGGCTGGGCGAGTGGACGCCGACACCAGGCCCTTCCATCCGCTGTCCTGCTCCCCGCCCTGCTCCCCGCAACAAGTACATCCGGAACACCCTGCCGCCAGACAATCGGTCGCCTCTGGACTCCTTCGGGACCGGGACAGGTACGCGTGGCCCTCGGGATGTGTACACCGTGAGTCCGGTAGGCATCGCCCGCACCCACACGTGAGGGGACGGTCCGCCGAGTCGTGGACGCGAGACTTCAAGGGCACGTCAGCCCCCGCACGTACCAGGCCGGCATCGACGGACGGCGACCGCTCATGCCGAGGAAGCTCACCCGCGTACCCTGAACCGCCCCGGGATCTCCGGAGACCGGTTTGCTTGAGTCACGCCGCCCTCGACTGGACGACCTGACCCTCCAGGAATGCCGCCTCGAACTCCCGAGGGGCTTCGTAGAGTGGTCCAGCGCGGTGAAGCCGCTTCGGTGGTAGGATGAGGTGTGGTGTGGTGAACTGTCGAGCTTGCTCGACCGCCTCGAGGCTGCGCCAGGGGCCTTGAAGTCTAATCAATTCGGCCTTGTAGAGGCCAGGCACGGTCTGCGCCTGCGCCAGCAAGTTGTTCGTGGCTGTCCGAGGACTCGGCCCGTGAGGTCGAGGATGCCCGCTTTGGGGAGCGTTGCCAGGTTGAAGGCGAAGTTGAGTCGAGCCGATGGTCCGCTGGTGCTCAAGCGCGCCCGGCCCAGCCAGCTGGGTCTGCCAGCGACTCCTGACGCTCCAGCTCGTCGGTGAGCAGGCGCAGCAGAACTCGACGTGGGCTGAGATCGCCATCAAGGGCCTGGCGGAGGCGAAGGTCGAGGCTCTGCAGGATGCCAGACATACGCAACTTCTTGAGAACAGGGATGATTTCGTCAGTGGGGCCTGCCGGTGGTCTCCGTGAAGCGGGCCAGGAGTTCTTCGGCGGAGCTTGGGCGAAGCGCGGCTGACCGCAGTCCGCCATGGGCGGGCCTCGACGAAGGTGGGCAGGGGCTCGAGATCGAGGGCGTCGCGCAGGATGCGCTTGATGCCCTGGTAGGTGAAGTTGCCGAAGGCGTGGGCGCGCAGGACGGTGGCGCGGGCCCGATGGGCTGGGAAGCTCTCCGAGGTGGGTGACGATGGCCTGGACGTCGCGCAGCTTGCTGACCTCCGGACGTCGTCGCTCTCGGAAGACGGCGCGGACGTAGCGGCCGACGTCTTCGCCGAGGAGGTTGGCGCGGTCTTGCCAGTAGCTCTCCCTCGCGGAAGCGCAGGTCCCGGCGGCCCTCGGGCAGGTGGTGCTCGTTGGTGCTGCAGGAACCGCCGCCAGGGCCCCGGCGTTCGTGGGTGGCGACGCGGGTGTCGTCGGCGTAGAGCTCGACGGCGACGGCGGTCGCGCGGACCCACACGACGGCCGATGAGGCGCCAGGGCGCGGAGTAGAGCCGGCCCTCGAACTCGACGTGGCTGTCGGCGTGCACTGTGGCGGGCTTCCAGCGCACGGCCTGGAACGAGAGCGGGGCAGAGGCAGCAGTCGGGCACGCCTCGCCCTCAAAGTGCGCCAGCGCTGGCTCTTGGCCGGTGGCGGATGACGCCGGGTGCCGGCACGTGCGCAGCACCCAGGTCGCACAGCGCCGCGTTCGCTGGCGCCAGGCTCTTCCTGCTCACAGGTGGCCATGAAGTTGCGCTTCACGTAGCGCACCGCTGACTCCACCTTGCCCTTCTTCTCCGGGGCACGCACCGGCGCTGGATCGACCTTGAACCCGAAGAACCGGGCCAGCTCGCGATAGCTGCGGTTGAGGCCCAGCAGGTGGCGGTCGTCGGCGCCGAACGCGGCGCGCACGACGGCCGCCTTGAGGTTGTCGGGCACCACGACGCGGGGCACGCCGCCGAAGAACCGGAAGGCCTCGGCATGCAGCCTCAAGCCACGTCGATGTGGACTGGTCGAAGACCAGGCGGGCGAACAGATGTCGGCTGAAGCCCAGGACCATCACGAAGACCCAGGCCTTGCGCACCTAGCGCCTGCGGATCGAAGAGCTGACCGACGTAGCCGAAGTCGACCTGAGCGACCTCGCCGGGAGCCGTATCTACGGGCAGCGCCACATCTTCTGGCTCCACCCACGGGCGCGCCGCAGCCGGGCGTAGGCGCGGCGAACGGCTGAGTAGCTGGCGGCGAAGTCGGCCTCTGTGCGCTTGAGCTTGTCCCAGACAGCCTGGCCTCGACGCCATCCTGGAAGGCCTGTTCGAGGGTCGGCATCCAGTCATCCACGCTGGTCCTCAACGCCCGAGGCGTGGGCGGCGGATGGGCAAACTCGACCGCAGCACGCAGAGTCGAGAGCTCGGGGAGAGCGTCCGCCCCCCGCCAGCAGCCCTGCGCCCTCCAGCGCCCGGCGGTACTTCAGCCCGTCTTCGGGCTCATCGCCAGCAGCCGCGCCACCTCCCGGCTGCTGGTCCCCATCCTCGCCAGCCGAACCAGTTCCCTGCAGTCGATGCATGTCCGTCCTCGCTGCGCCCATGGACAGCCTCCAGCCCCACATTGGTGGCCGGAGCTTGCTCTGGAGGCGCCGAGGGGAACAGGACGGCGTTCCCATTCACCCGGTCCTGGGCGTTCCCGTTCAGGCGGTCACGCGCGCCCTTTCAGGCGCCTGCGTACCCTTTCAGGCGACTCCGCGTGTACCCATAGCCCGGTCTTCAGCATAGCTGTCCCCGACTCGCCCCACGGAGCCCTCGATGCCCGCTTCGGCCAGCCGCTCGGTGTACCGAATCGCAAGGTATTGCGAGCCGCGATCGCTGTGGTGGATCAGGCCGTCACCCACCGACCTCGCGTGGATGGCCTGGTCCAGCGCGTCGAGGGCCAGGTCGGTTCGCAGGGACGACGAGACGCGCCAGCCCACGATGGTCCGAGCGAAGACGTCGATGACGAACGCGGTGTAGACGAACCCGGCCCAGGTCGCGACGTAGGTCAGGTCGGCGACCCAGAGCCGGTTGGGCTCGCTGGCGCAGAACTGCCGGTTGACGCCGATCCTCTGGCCGCGGGCCAGGTCGTTGCCGGGACCGTGGTCCCCGGCTTTCGGCCGCGAACCACGCCCTGCAGGCCCTCAGCGCGCATCAGGCGCTCGACCGTGCAGCGTGCGACCTGGGCCTCTCTCGAAGCAGCTGGCGCCAGACCTTCCGAGCACCGTAGACGCCTCGGTTCTCGGTCCAGACCCGAACGACGTCCTCGCGAAGCTGCTCGTCGCGCAGCTCCCGATGAGGACGCCGTGCGGGGCTCGCGGCGCCGACGTCGATGCTCGTAGTACGTCGATGGGGCGATCGGCAGCACCCTGCAGATCGGCTCGACCCCGAACTTCGCCCGGTGCTCGTCGATGAACGACACCATCATCGCGGTCGGCGGTCGAGCTCCGCCAACGCGAAATAGGCGGACGCCTTGCGCAGGATCTCGTTCGCCTGGCGCAGCTCCCGAACCTCGCGCTCAAGCTCGCGAATTCGCTGCTGTTCTGACGCCGCCGAGTCCGCCTGCGGGCTCTGCTCGCGCTCCGCCAGGCGAACCCAGTTCCGAAGCGTCTCGGCGTTGCAGCCGATCTTCGTGGCGATCGAGGTGATGGCCGCCCACTCGGAGCCGTGGCTGGCCTTGGCTTCGTGTACGAGCCGGACGGCGCGCTCCTTGACCTCAGGCGAGTACTTCGTTCTTCCCATGTCCCCATCCTCTCAAGTATCGGGGTCTCCGGGAAAGCTGGGGCGGTTCACCCAACTCGTTGAGCTGGCTCTTGGTCGGCCAGAGCTCATCGTCACCAGGCACCTGCGGCGAGCGAATGTCGTCCACGTCGACGGATCGGCGCACCAACGCCTCCGCCTCGGAAGCCGCAGCCATGGCCAGCAGACACTGAAAGGCCAGGGTGAGCATGGCTGGACGCCCGATTGGACCACAGTGGTGGACGAAGACGCCCTCCCGCCCCATGACGACCAGGGGCGTCATGCTTGTCACCAGCACGATGAGGGCGCTGCGGTTGAGGGTGTCCCAGCCGCAGGCCTGATACCGCCGCGAGAGTGGGCCAGGAAAGTCCATCTCGGGTCCCTCGCCGGCAAGAGAGAGCGCCCCGCAGACCTTGGGATACCGCCGACTCCCCAGTGAAGCCTCGGCCACGCGACCCTTGCCACAGTCCGGGTCCAGCGACCAGTCGTAATCAAGGTTCGGCCGGAACGCCTCCCTGAACTTCCTTTGGTGGATGTCCCACACCCGATGGGTCCAGTTTCGGTCGATCCGCCACGTGTCGGGCGCTGCCCGGACGCCACCCTGCGGCATCAGAAGGAGGCCCGCCATGACCACCACGCAGGCCCTCGACAGCACCGCAGAGACTGCCTTGGGGTTGAACGACGGTGGCATGCCCTGCGCGCCCATCACCCTCAGGCCTCCAGGCCGAGCTGCTCGCCCACGAACACGGGCTGCGCTCGGTCGAGCAGCGCCAGGACGCGCTCGAAGTCGATGGCGTCGAAGTGCAGGTCGACGAAGCCAGTCTCGGGGTCGCGTCGCGTGCGCTCGGCCGGCGGCTGGGCCGCGAAGTGGCAGGTGCCGCTGTGGCGCCGGCCCACGTAGAGCTCGATGCTGGGCGCCTCGCCGGGGGCCAGCTTGACGCGGTGTCCTTCGATGCGGATACGGGCCATGGCTCCCCCCTCAGGTGCTCACAGGGTTTTCCGGTCAAATTGAGATCGAGTACCCGGAGGCGCTGAACCACCCGGCGCAATCCATTGGCGTTACGGCATTGATGGCATCCACGATTGCCTTGTCGAGAGTCGCACGGCAGCGCGCCTTGGCGGCTCGAAGGAACGCCTTCACCTTGGAGAAGCACATCTCGATGGGGTTGAGGTCGGGCGAGTACGGCGGGAGGTAGCGCACCTTCACAGCCAGCCGTTGAAAGGCGCGGCGCACAGCGCCCGAGCGGTGGGCGCCCAGGTTGTCCAGCACGACGATGTCGCCCGGGCGCAGGACCGGGGCGAGCACCTGGTCGATGAACGCGAGGAAGACCTCGGCCGAGGTGCCGCCGTTGACGCTCATCACGGCGTCGACGCCGCAAATGGACATTCCGGCGATGACCGTGACGTCGTCGCCGCGATTCCGCGGGGTGCGGTCCGAGACGGGCTGCCCACGTACCGCTCGCCCATGGGTCCGCGTCATGTCCAGGCGAGTTCCAGTTTCATCAATGAAGACGAGACGTTCCATCGGGGGAGAAGACATCTTGGCGATGAAGCGTTCCCGAAGAAGCTGGACCCGCTCCGAGTCGCGCTCGCTCGCCACAAGGGACTTCTTCTTGCGCGTGATGCCGAGCTTCGCCAGGCCCCGCAAGACGGTCGCGAGGCCAACCCGAACGCCAGTCTCCGCGGCGAGAGCGTCGATGAGCTCGGCCAACGTGCGGTCAGGACGCTCCGCGACGAGGCGCTCGAGGACCTTCAAGAGCTCGTCCGTCATCACGACGTTGTTGGGGCCGCCCATGGGTTTCGCCTCGACCGTGCCCCGGTCACGTGCGCCCCGCAACCAGCGACCGATGCTCGCCTCGGAGACACCGAAGACCCCCGAGGCTTCCCGCCAGGGCATGCCGCCGTGGATGGCAGCAACAACGCGCACGCGCAGGTCGGTAGAGAATGGTCTGGGCACCGCGGCAACTCCTCGTTTCGCTCCTGGAGCCATGGGATCACGTAAGTACCCACGGACTCAAGCATTTCGATCAAGTCGACCGGAAAACCCTGTGAGTCGGGAGGACCGCCCTGGCAGCCCTGGCAGCCCGCTGCGAGGAGGAGCACCACGCACCGGCACCAGACGAACCCACAAGATCCGAGGTCACCCATGGTCGGCTCCCAAGGGTCACGACGCGCCGTCACGGTGAAGGAGTGCCTTCGGATACCAGTTCACACGTGTTCCTGGCCACGAAGTAGGAGTCTCGAGTCCCCATTGATGAAAAGTTGATCCGTCCCGGAGGCACGACGTCGAAGGACACGCCACTCCGCCTGGTGCCATCGCTCAGACCGAACTCGAGATTGATGACGCCCCTGTCGACCAGCACTTCCAGCGGCACACTCCTCTCCGAGATCGCCGTGGGATAGCCAGACGAGGCCTCCGGCTCGAAGACGAGTCTCACAGGAATGACAGCCACCGCACACGCCAGGTCCTCTGTACTCAGTGGTCCCTCAAGTGCGACTACCGACATGTCCACGGGCTCGTCAACCAGTGGGGTGACCGTGAGAAGCCCGGCGACATACTCCCCGCTCACCTGAACATATTCTCCATCCTCGTTGCGGGGGCGGAGTCTCAGACAATACTCTCCCGATAGCCCGGCCAGCGCAGTCGCAATGCCGTCAGGGTATCCCACGGCGTCCGCAAACGCCAACTCGAACTCCTCCCACGACGCAGGTCCTTGACGCCCTGGGAGACAACTCAGTTCCTCCGACGTCCTGCAACCCGAGATCACGCCTACCGAGACCACCAGAGCCCCGACTAAGAAGCAAAAACGGAGGAGAACACAAATGGGGTATTGCATCGACGGATCTAGCTTTCCCGAGGATGTGGTCGGTGACCTGGTCGGTAAGACCAGCCCCGAGGCATCCCAGTCCGGTCTGATAGGCAGTAGCGTCTGACGGTCCAGGGCGTATAGCCGACGAGCCAATCCAACCGACCATCACCCCCAACGATACACAGGCGGTCATTCCCCGAACGTCCGATGTGACTGACCCCCAGGTATGCACCCGCCACAACACCAACGGTGTCCGCTGCCCATGTGCGAGTCCGTGAATCCAGTCGAGCAACCGCGACGGTGCTCAGTCCAGGTTCACGCGTAGGGTAGGCGAGACGAACAATCGAGGCAGACTCCCCACCCCCAGGTATCGGCACAGATTCGACGACTGCAGCCAGAGAGCGGCCAGGTCGAACGTCTCCAACCGGGGGCGAACCCGCTCGGCCTGGAATATCACCTTCAATGACATGCCAAAGATCGCCGCGGGCATCGTAGCCCATCTGAATGAGATGGTCCCTCCCATCGGCTTCGTAGCAGGAGAACACAAACTCCTCAGGGACTCCTCCTACGGCATGCGCCGGCAGGACGACCGAGGCCACCGCCACATGCACGGCACCTCGAGGAACCCGGGTGTTCACGCGGCGACGCCACCTGTCCCGTTCCCACCGAAAGTGGGCGAGCACGCCCTCCCGCATCCGTAAGATCAACCCGAGGCCCCAGGAACGCTCGCCACCAACCAAACAGTTCGAACCCTGGGCCGAGGTGTCGGCTCCGCTGGTCACGAACCGAGCGTTCCAACTACCATGCCCAGCAGAGATGAGCTCGAATACGTTGCCCTGTGAATCCCCCACCACGATGTGGGCCTGCTCGGGCCTGGCCTCATACCACGCCGTCAAGAACCGCGGCTCAAGCGATAGTTCGCCAACTCCAGCAACCTCCCGGGCAAGGCCGCGCAAGGCGTTCAGGTCAACGAAGACCGGTGTCCAGGTCCGGCCATTCTCGGTGTAGACGAGGCCGATAGCCGGCTGGGGTTCGTCGGACACGTATGCCACGTATGCAAGCCCACGGTCGTTCGTCCACCCTCCCAATGTTGCGTGGCGAGCTGGCCTCGGCGCGCGAAAGAGGACCGTGACATCTTCCTGGGCCCATGACAAAATCGAGATGTCACCGATTCCGGTGTAGCGGCTTGCCCGCAGGGTCAGGAGATGACCAAACTCATCATCGCGAAAGAGCAGATGTTCGAAGGTGCGAGCGTTGGTCAGCCACGGTCGACACTGCAATCCGCGAGGAGAGCTCTCTCCAATCAGTCGCCGAATCGTGGGGGACTCACTCATGAGCCAGAGCATGGACGACGCCCAACTCACCTTTCGCTCGTTGATATCGTCCCCGATGAAGTTCACGCCTTCCTCAAGGTCAGACAAATCCTCGTCGCCGCGTCGAAACCCTCGGTATCCCTCCTTGTTCACCCCAATGGCACAGCCATCTCCATCGAGCCAAGGCGCCCCTGAACAGGCAGGCACAGAGTTCAACCACGCCTCGAGAAACCATGGCCCCGTGCCAATCCTGGGTACGCCGTCCTCACCCGCATCGCCAGCACGCAACTTGGCTCGACTAATTTCCATCTCACGCTGGACTCCGGAGGCGTCCGAACCATGGCCCATCATGTAGACCCACTCTCCGAGTTCGAAGAACGTTCTCAACTGAACGAAGGGAAGGACTGGCAGTGGATTCTGCTGAGTTCCCAGCACACTCCAGATCGAGTAGTCAACAGGTTCTCGGTCAGAGTTCCTGAGCTCAGTCCACCCCTGCAAACCGTAGCGTTCTCCGTCAAACACAAAGTCCCAGCCCAGCCTGAGCCCGCCACCTTGGAGAGCAGTTCGCCCATCCGGAGAGACTTGACCTACCCGAAGTTCGTCGACTCGAAGTGGAAGAAGTCCGCGGGCCACCAGGCGTGGGTCGGCGTTCGGTCCATACCACTTCAGGTGGCCCGCCGTCATGACCAGGTTCGAGGCCACTACAAAGGCGGAAAGGTTAGAGCCACCAATGCCAAACCTTCCGACCGACCAGCGAAGAGCTTCAACGATCGTAGCCGATGGTCCCTGCGCACACGGTACGGGCGTCCCGAAGACTCGAGGCGCACTCCCACATGCTTCAGCAATCGCCCCCGAAAGTTGCACCGGCCTGGGCTCCGGCAGGGCCCCGATCTCGTGAGCCTCAGGCTCCTCAAACACCACCCCCGCCGGTAGGCGGCTCGCTCGCATCACTCCCCGCCAGCCAGGCGGCAGGCCGTCACAGCCTGCGCAGCAAGGCGCCTCCTGGACAGGCTCGAAGTAGCCTCGCCACGGGCCTGCAGGAGGGCTTTGCGGACGGCCGCCACCGCAGCCGGACCGGCCGATGGCGCCGGGATGACCGAGCAGCGGGTGGTCGAGGTCGTCCATCGTCGTCAGGCCTCCAGGCCGAGCTGCTCGCCCACGAACACCGGCTGCGCTCGGTCGAGCAGCGCCTGGACGCGCTCGAAGTCCATGGCGTCGAAGTGCAGGTCCACGAAGCCAGTCTCGGGGTCGCGTCGCGTGCGCTCCGCGGGCGGCTGTGCAGCGAGGTGGCGCGTGCCGCTGTGGCGCCGGCCGACGTAAAGGTCGATGCCGCGCTCCTGGCCGGGGGCGAGCTTGACGCGATGTTCTTCGAGGGCGAACTCCATGGTCTCTCTCCAGGCCGGACCCAGGGGGGCCAGGCTCCACTGGCTGCCCTACGGGTGCCGGAACACGGCGACCCCCTCGACCCACGGGCCCGGCTCGCTGAAGTCATAGTACCCCATCACGCCCTCGGTGGTGCCGACCAGCTCACCGAACAGGTCCTCGCACTCGAACGATACATGGGTGCCCTCGACGTCCACGACGCAGGCATCCACTTCGGTGTCCAGGCGCCATCGTCCCCCCAGGTCGCCGAAGATGGACGCCGCGGTCGTCTCCCGCACCGCCATGATGGCGCGGCTGATGGCCGGCGGGTCGCGCTCGGGTTCAAACGGGGAGTAGTAGCACTGTCCCTCGAGCCTTCCCTCGACCCGATCGAGGCTCGCTGGGACGGTGAGCTGCAGCGCCCCTCCGTAGTCGCACCGCTCGACCTCGTCGGCTGCGTAGAAGTACGGCGTGTCGATGCGCCAGCCCGCCCCCGCGGCTTCAATCTCCAGGAGCACGGCCTCCCCATCGAGGCGCAGCATCGTGAGCCATCGCCCGACGACGGGCCCGAGCCTTCCCGGATGGACGGGAGGCGCCTCCACCCGTCCGCCGCGCACTTGGGTCGCCTCGAAGTGCCCGTTGTCCCAGACGTTCTCTCCTGTCCAGGTGACTTCAAGCCGGTCGGATTCCACCGGTCCCGAGACCAGGATGCCATCGCACACGCCGTCCAGGGCGCCGCCCTCCACCGTGAACGTGCAGTCATCGTCCCCCGGCGGGCTCACCCGCCGCCAGACGCCGCCGAAGTTCCCCAGCGCCGAGGCCCGCGCCGTCTCGCGCTCAAAGCGCCAGGTGCCCACGAGCCGCCGGTAGGTCGAGCGGCCCTCCATCCACGCGAGCTGGAGTCCCTCACGATCGGCATCGAAGTCCACGAGGATGTGCCCAAGCCACCGCGAGAAGCCGGGAATCGGCGCCTCCTCCAGCTGGATGAGGCCCTGGAACGGCGCGCCCGGCCGCCCCACCGCCGCGAGGCCCTGCTCCCAGCCAGCGTCCGGATTCTCCGTCGACACCCGCAACGTCCACTCCCCCAGCTGGTCGCCGAAGAAGCCACCGCGCTCATCGCCGTCGGGGAAGCCGATGGGTTCGACGAAGCCATCCCACACAGGTGGCGCAGCGTCCCAGATGTCATCACCAGCGTCCCGTACCCGGGCGTCCACGCCAACGTCCAGCGGAGCAGCGGCGTCGTTGGCTGGCGGCAGGTCTGAGTCGGGAGGACCGCCCTGGCAGCCCTGGCAGCCCGCTGCGAGGAGGAGCACCACGCACCGGCACCACACCAACCCAGAAGATCCGAGACCACTCATGGTTGGCTCCCATCGGGCCGCTGAACGTCCGCTGGCGCGCAGGCGGCTTGGCCAGCAGCCTTGGCGTCCCAGAGCGCGTAGGCCGTGACCGTGCCGTCCTCCGCGACGTTCACCTCAACGGCACCTCGCCAGTTACCGAACCGGACCCACAGTACGACGTTGATGACGTGCGACTCCAGCAGGTAGATCGCTCGTTCCCCGGGCACTTCAACGTCAACACCATCCGCAGGCTCGAGGACTCGCGCCGCTACGGGAAGGTGCAGGATGACGGGATAGTCACAGTCTTCATCGCGACTGGGATCGGACAGGACCGCCTCCACCAGCACGTCCAGCTCCGGCTCGACTGCCAGCCAGGTGGTCGCGCCGTTCGGAAGCAGTACGCAAACACCAGCGGCCAGCGGCGCGATCAGGTCCTGGGGAGGCGCGGGAGGTCGCAGCGAGGGCGTGATTCTCGAAACAATCTCTGACCAGGATGCCACATCGTCGCAGACGCAGCTGCACGGCTCGGTCGAGTCGCAAGCGGCCATCCAGACAAGTGCGGCGAGTGCCGCCATCCACCGCGTCATCTGCCGCCTCCGCCGTCCGAACGCGTATCGGCGGCGTCGTCGTCCGAAGAACCAGCCACGGTTCCGCCGCACGATTCGCCCTGGCCAAGACGCCGTACCCCGCGTTCGCGGTTGAGGTACTCCTCAGCGCCGATGCAGACGAGCCGCTGACCCGCAGGAGTCCATACCCGGATGCAAACGTCGACCGACCCCTCCCCGTAGCCAGGGCGGAGGGAGGCCTCTTCGGGAACCTGATTGAGGAAACTGGGCATGCCCTCGTATGGGCCGACGTAGGCGACTGGGCCAAGATAGGAGACTTCCGAGCCCTCGCCAAAGCCAGCAAACACCCTCACCGGCACTCGGATGGACCCGCAAACTGCGTTGTTGCTCCGGTGAGCGATATAGACGACGCGACCTACCAGGGGAACCACCTCGACGGACAACTTCTCGTAGCGGGTGGACTCGTCCGATGTCGGCTGAAGGCGAAGGCAGTAGTCCCCGCTCAAACCAGCCACCGCGGCAGCGACGCCTTCGGGATAGGAATCCGCCAGTTCGCTGTCAAGAGCCACCCAGGAGAGCCGCTCCAGCCGTGGACAAGAGACGTACTGCGGGTCGTCGCATGCCGTCGCGCCAAAGACCGCCGCACAGGAGACCACGAGACCCTTCAGGAGACGCATGGTCCCCGCCTTCGCCGATTGGCCTGGGAGCGCGGTCTCGGGCGACTCCCAGGCTCGTAGCACCAACCAAGCGGCATCCCGGTGCGGTCGGAGAGGCAGTAACGTCGAAGGACGCCGGATCCACCATACGTCATCATCGGCACCACCCAATCAAGCCGACCATCGCCGCCAGCGATACAGATTCGTCCGTTGCCAGTTCGCCCAATTTGGGTGACCTGAATGTTGGCACCTGTTGATGTCCGTACTTCGTCTTGTTCCCACCGGCCGAGCCTGGAGGAGAATCGAACCACGGCCGCAGTGTTGCGCTTCACTTGGGTAACATACGCGACTCGAATGACATACTCAGGTCGAGCGCCCCGCTGACCATCGGCCGAGTCCAGAACCTGCAGGCTAGCCGAAATCGAGCGTTGGGGCGAACGTGATGCAATCGGCTCGCCCACACTTTGAAGGTCCTGAGCCGTGGCTTGCCACTGGTGGGTTCCTTCATGGTACTGCATCTCCAAGATGTGCTCAGTCCCACCACTTCGGTAGCTTGCATACGCACGTTCCGAAGCCAAGCCGTTGTTGAGTTCCGCGGGAATCACGACGACGGAAACCGCAACCCGATCGGCACCACGAGGTACGCTCGTATTGCCGCGCCGTACCCAGTCTTCATTTCGCCACTCAAAGTGGGCTACAACGTTCTCGGTCATCCGTAGGATTACACAGCAGAGATTTCCCCGAGCCCAGCCTGCCAGGGCCCGCGCCCCCTGGGCACTCGTATCAGCACCCCGGGTCACCAATCGAGCCGACCAGGTGTCGTTGCCGGTCGAGTTCAAGTGATAGACTGCGCCAGTCGTATCGCCCAGAATCATGTGAGCAGTTCTACTCGCCGGTCGATACCAAGCCACGAAGAATTCCGGCCGAAGGGAAACCGCGGCGTCGCCATGTGTCGATACGAGCGGACCGAGCAAAGCCTGAATGTCTGGCACGACGGCTTGCCACTGCCGGCCATTCCGAGAGTAAAGCAACCGCGGCTGCAGCGCAGGCAGTCCACAGCGAACCGGCCCCGGTCCGGCTACCGTGGAGAGGTACGCTACATAGGTCACCCCACGATCGTTCGTCCAGCCGGACATCGACGCTCGCGGAGCGGGTGGCGCGGCGCCGTGGAGGACAGTCATGTCGAACTGCGCCCAACCATGCAGAGCCGGATCGCCAGCCTGATAGCGGTAGGACGACAGTCCAATCAGGTGACCGCTCTCCTCATCGCGAAAACAGAGCCACTCCATGGTGCCAGCGTCGAACAGCCAGGGGCGACTACTGAGTGCCCTCGGCGCATTGCGGCCGATTGCCGCCCGCACGTTGGGCGAATTTGAGGCAATGTTGAGCATCGGAGTTGCCCAACTGTCCCTTCGAGCGTCGATCGGTCCCTGAGCCAGACTCTCGCCAACGTCCTCGTTGAGCCAGGACCACTCTGGTTCCTCTCGACGAAACCCTCGATAGCCCTCCTTGTTGACGCCGACTGCGCACCCATCGACGTCCAACCATGGAGCCCCAGAGCAGGAGGGAACCGAGTTGACCCGAGCCTCAAGAAAGCCGCCAAAATTGCGGGGAAATCCCCCAACATGTGGCCCCTTCAGTCTCGAACGACTTATCTCCATTGGATACTGGTTGGCGGCCTCGTCCGTTCCATGGCCGACCATGTAGACCCAATCTCCTCCGCCAGATCCAAAGGTTCGAAGCTCTATCGGCGGTGCTGCAGCGGGGGACGACACCCTCCAGACCGAGTAGTCCTGGGCAACGGGCTGATCCAGAACCCATGCCGGATGACCAAGATTTTCAAAGAAGGTCGGCTCGCCTGCGAGTGCGTAGTCTGTCCAACCGAACACATCGTACGGATCTCCCACAGGGCTTCCAGGAGCACCTCCCGTCCAGCCAGAGACAAAGTTTGGCCCTGCATTGAGACGCTGTCGACCATCCGCCGACAGCCTTCCAAAACCCAACCCCGAAGGCTTCAGGTCCCCGCTTTCATCCTTCATCGCATGTGCGACGGTCAACAACAGACCGTCACCAATGAAGAAGCCTGAGTAGAGGCCAATGCTCTGCGACTGGGGATCGAATGGAAGGTTGAAGACCACGACTGACTCCTGCACAGCGGCAGCAAGCGCCGCTGCCGGTCCTTCCGCGCAGGGAATCGGCGTCCCAAAGGCTCGGGGCGTAGCAGCGCATGCCGCAGCAAGCGCACCCGGAAGCTCCACGGGCTCCTGTTCGGGCAGTTCAACCACTCCGGGCCGCTCCTCAAACACCACCCCCGCCGGCAGGCGGCTCGCTCGCATCACCCCCCGCCAGCCAGGCGGCAGGCCGTCACAGCCTGCGCAGCAAGGCGTCTCCTGGACAGGCTCGAAGTAGCCTCGCCACGGGCCTGCAGGAGGGCTTTGCGGACGGCCGCCACCGCAGCCGGACCGGCCGATGGCGCCGGGATGACCGAGCAGCGGGTGGTCGAGGTCGTCCATCGTCGTCAGGCCTCCAGGCCGAGCTGCTCGCCCACGAACACCGGCTGCGCTCGGTCGAGCAGCGCCAGGACGCGCTCGAAGTCAATAGCGTCGAAGTGCAGGTCCACGAAGCCCGTTTCGGGGTCGCGTCGCGTGCGCTCCGCGGGCGGCTGGGCCGCGAAGTGGCAGGTTCCGCTGTGGCGCCGGCCCACGTAGAGCTCGATGCTGGGCGCCTCGCCGGGGGCGAGCTTGACACGGTGTTCTTCGATGCGCATGCGGGCCATGGCTCCCCCCTCAGGTGCTCAGGTCGAAGGTGGTGATGGTGGCCGCCACGTTCACGTTGGGCGTGAGCGGGGCCGAGCTGCGGGTGGCGATGACACACAGCCGCTCATACCGATACGGGACGGCCTCGTCATGCTGCACCGTCAGCCGCCCGGGCGCCGTCGCCAGGCTGCCCTGCGTGATGCTGTGCCACTTCTGCAGGTCGTTCGAGCCCTGCAGGATGGCCTGGAGCGTCGCGCCCGACGACTTGGAGACCGACCGCAGCGTCACCTCGAACATCGCACCATTGCGTGCGCCTGCGTCGATGCTCCGCGACCACGCCGTCGCGCCGGTGGAGGAGGCCCGAAGGACCAGATTCTCGAAGACGACGTACTCCATGGTCACGCCTTCCGATAGGTGCGGAGCATGACATCCACCAGCGCAGCATCGGTGCTCCCGCCGGTCGTATAGGGCGTCCAGTTCTGGCCATCGTTGCTCGCCTGCAGCGTCACCCGTACGCCCGTCGCCGTCAGCGTGCCCGCCTTGAGCCGCACCTCGAACATGGCACCGTTGTCGGCCCCGAGCGCTACCGGCTCGGTGTCGAACGACGTCTGGTTGCCAGTGGCGGTGGAGAGAAAGATGTCCGTCGTCGTCGAGTCACTCATCGTATGCTCCGCTCAGCCCTGCTGATAGGTGTAGAGAGAACCGTTGAAGACCACGTTCGCCGATGACGTGGCCAGGTAGCGCAGCCGAGCGAAGCGAAACCGCCCATCGGCGCCTTGATACGATGGCAGGACCCCCCAGGACGGGGCCTCCGACAGCGTCAGCTGGTAGTAACTGCTCTGGTCCGTCCAGTTGTCGAGGTCGTTGCTGAACTCCAGCGTCGAGACCAGCGAGCCGGAGCCCACATAGCCCGAGACGATGGCGATCTGGACGAGGATGGCGTTGTCGGTTCCCAGCTCGATGGGCTGGGAGACCTCGGGGCCATCGATGCCACCGTCCAGGGCCAGGTTGGTCGTCACTTCGTAGTACATCCCGAGTCGCCCTCTCGCCCATGCTCACCCAGGCAGGGTAGCCCCCCCCCCCCCTTCTCGTTGTCAAACGGTTTCTCCTCGTGCTCTGTCGAATCTTCGCCGGGCGGCCTGGGCCGGAACTCCAGCGGCAGGCCGAGGGCGGTCGCTGCCGCTGGAATGTGCCGTGCGAATCGATCACCGAGGACCGTGAGGGCTCTGTACGGGCCATCCCCCTGCGCCTTGCTCTGCCAGCGTTGCAGAGCGAAGGCGACCTGGAACCGGTGCAGCTCCGTGAAGTCGGGGTGGTGGGTCAGCGCTTCGGCCAGCGCCGCCTCCGCCGCCGGCCAGCCATCGTGGAGCAGGGCAGCCTCGATGTGCCACAGCCAGAACGTCGCGTAGCCCGGGTCGGCGGGCACCAGCTGCCTGCACACCCGCGTCCAGGGGCGGAGGGCGTCGAAGCGCTGGAGGGCCCGCCACGTCTTCGCCAGGAAGAACGCCGCGTGCGCCCGGGCGTCGGGCCGCTCGGCGAGCGCCTCCAGCATGGGCAGCGAGCGCGCGGCTTTCTGCTCGAGCGTCCCGACGTACCACGCGGTGATCGCCGCCGCCGAGGCCACGACACCGGTGATGCCCTCGAGCTGGTTGTGGACGGGGTAGCGGTATCGGCACTTGCCGCGTCGGAAGAGCTGCACGGCTTCGAGCTGCTCACCCAGGCCGGCTTCCGTCATCGCGTCGATGCGCACGGTGATGGCGTCGATCTCCGGGCGCGGGTGCACGGCTGCCAGCACCGTGAGCAGGTTGCGCGGGCGCAGTTCTTCGTCGCCGTCGATCACCAGCACCCAGTCACCCGTCGCCATGTCGAGCGACTGGTTGCGGTGCAGGGAGAAGTCGGCCTGCCAGGGGTGGTGGGCCACCCGCGCCCCGGCGGCCTCCGCGATGGCGCAGGTGCGATCGGTGCTGCCGGTGTCCACGACGACGATCTCGTCGACGATGCCCTCGATGCTCGCGAGGCAGGCGGGCAGCCGGGCTTCTTCGTTCTTCAGGATGAGCGCGGCGGTCAGCCGGGGCCGGGTGCCGGCGACCTGAACGGGTCGGCGGGCCTGGAGGACGTCTTCGATGAGGCGGGCGGTCGCCTCGACCTGGCGTTGGCGGTCGTAGTGGGTCGCGATGTGCTGCCGGGCGGTCCGCCGAGCGGCCGCCAGGGCCTCGGGGGTCTGGGCCATCAGGGACTGGAGGTGCCGGCCGAGCACGTCCAGCCCACCCCACAGGTGGAAGGCATCGCCGTACACCTCGTCGGCGCCGGGCCATGCCCGCACCAGCGGCACCAGGCCGCAGGCCGCGCCTTCGGCGACGGTGTACTGGAACGCCTCCCAGCTCGACGTCGACAGGATGCTGCCGTGGGACCGGTACCAGGCGGGCAGGGCGTCGGGCTCGATGGGGCCGCAGAGCTCGATGGCGTCGGACAGGCCAGCGACCTCGATGGCATGCCGGAGGCCGGCCGCCGTGCGCTCGTCCTCGAAGGCCCCCGCGACGTGCAGGGTCGCGGAAGGCAACACGGTCCGCACCCGCTCCATGACAGGCACCAGGAGGTCGACCCCCTTCACCGCCACGAGGCGGCCGCACCAGGCGATTCGCTCAAGCGGGCCTGGGTGCAGACCGGGCGAAAAGCGGTGTAAATCCAAACCATTGGGAATGGTGTGCACCTTCGAGGGGGCGATCGCCAGGGTCGGCAGGATACGGCGCCGTATGTGGTCCGCGACGAAGACCAGGGCGTCGACCCGTTCCCACCGCACCTGCTGGGGGATGCCCGTGAAGAGCTCGTGGCTGTGCAAGCGCGCGATGACAGGCGGACCGGCGGGCTCCTGCGCGGCGGCCAGCAAGGCCTCATCGGCCCAGTCACACCACAGCAGGTCGACGGCGGGATCGGGGGCGTCGAGTAGCTCGACGTCGTAGCGGTCGGCGAGGAGCGCGAACAAGTCGCGCGCGAAGCGATCGCCCGCTCGCGCCAGCACGCCAATGGTCGGACGAAACGTCGGCATCGGTGCCCTCCGATGGTGCCTCTTCAAGAGAGCAGAGCTGCCGGATGGGGTCAAGGCGGGGGGCGGTCGACGCTCTCCCCGGCGTGCGTAGCAGGGCGCGACGCGGCTGCTGACCCATGGCTTCGCAGGGTCACCCCTCCGCGCGGACGCGCCACGCGGCCAGCACGGCCGGGTCCGTGATGGGCCGCTGCTCACCGGGATCCGCAAGCAGATCATAGACTTCCTCGCGGTCGGCGTCGTAGCGCTCGCGGATGTACTTGTGGCGGCCGTCGGTGAGGGCCAGGCAGGACTGGCCGGCCATGGCTTCAGGCGTGCGGTAGCCCCAGCGGCTGGTGTGGAAGGTGAACAGCCGATCGGGGTCGGCGGCGGGGGCGTCGCCGCCCAGGAGCGCGGGGGCGAGGTCGACGGCGGTGGTCGGGGGGCAGGGGAGGCCGGCGAGGCCGAGCAGGGTGGGGAAGAGGTCGCGGCCTTCGGCGCGGTCGGTGACGACCCGGGTGGTGGGGATGCGGGGGTCGAGGACGAAGAGGGGGATGCGCAGGATCTCGTCGTGGAGCTGGCCATGGTGGGCGGTGCTGGCGTGGCCGACGTGGCCGTGCTCCAGCAGCTCGTCGCCGTGGTCGGCGGTGATGACGACGGTGGCGTCGAGGCCGCTGTGGTCCAGGTGGGCGAGGACGCGGGCGAGCCAGGCGTCCATCTGGCGGACGTTGGCGGCGTAGAGGCGCTGGACGAGGTCGCGGTCGGCGGGGTCGAGGGTGAAGTCCTCCCGGGGGACGATGAAGCCGGTGCCCACGGAGTCGCGCAGGCGGGCGGGCACGTCCTCGACGCCGAAGAGGCGGCGAAACTCGACGGCGGGCCAGTAGGGCAGGTGGACGTACTTGTAGTGATACCAGAGGAATGACGGGGACTTGCGCGCGGCGGCGTCGGTGATGGCGTCGAAGATGACGGGGTCGTCCGGGCTCGTCGGGGGCGGCGGGGCGGTGTCGGGCGGGTAGCCCAGGTGGTGGTAGTTCAGGACGCGGTTGAGGTAGCAGAGGTCGGGGACGTGGGCGCCGTGGTCGCGGAAGACCTGCGCGAGGCCGACGCTGTCGCGCCGGGGCGCGTCCCAGGCGTGGTGGACGCCGTGCTGCAGGACGGGCTCGCCGGTGAAGAGCGAGATCAGGGCCGGGGACGTCCAGGGGCCGTTGGCCGAGAGCCGGGTGAGGCGGGCGTGCGGCCGCCCGGCCAGGCTGGGCAGCAGCGGGACGCCGGCGAAGGCGTCGGCGAAGTCGGCGCGCCAGGCGTCGATGGTGAGCAGGATGAGGCTCCTCATGGATCTCCTCGCCAGCGGGCGCGGCCCGCGTCGAAGCGCGCGACGGCGTCGCGGTAGCCGGCCATGACGCCCAGATCGAGGACGGGGCCGGGCAGCTGCAGGACGTAGAGCAGGCCCCGCGCGGCGAGCGCGGCCAGGATGGGCAGCAGGCGCGCGTCGTCCAGCGGCCCGGCGTCGAGGAGGGCCTGGTGGGCGGGGCCGCGGACCTCGGCGAAGACGGTGTGCCACTCGCCCTCAGCGCCATCGACGGCGGTGACGCGGGCGCGGCCGTCGCCCAGGTCGGCCAGCTCGACGCGGGCGGAGCGGCCCATGCGCGTCGAGTCGCGGCGGGTGGCGGCGAACCAGGTGGCGTCGGGCACGGTCGCCGCGGCCGCGAGCAAGCGAGAGAGCCCCGTTTGATCAGGTAGATAGACGTAGTCGGGGTACAGGACGGCGTAGCGATCGCCGCGGCGGCCGCGGTCCACGGCGTCCAGCGTGCCCCGGGGGGCGTCCTGGGTGGCGAAGGTGACGCCGGGCGCGCGGTGGGCGACGTGGGCCGCCAGGTCGGCCTTGCCGGGGCTGACCACGACCGTCGCGGTCGCGCTGGCCGCGGCCACCTCGAGCAGCGCCGCGTCGATGGCGGGCCGGCCGCCGAGGGGCAGCATCTCCTTGGGGCAGGCGTCGGTGAGGGGGCGCAGGCGCGTGCCCAGCCCGGCGGCCGGGATGACGACGTGCATCAGGCGAACTGCGCCGGCGCGAGCGCGTGCACGGCGCCCGCGGCGTCCACCCACTCCACGGCGGCGGCGCCCGGGGCCCGAACGCGCAGGCCCCGGGCGGGATCCCAGGCCACGTCGACGGGGCCGGCGAGGCTGGGCAGGCCGTCGACCGCGAAGGGAGCGTCCCACCAGGCGGGCAGCACGCCAGCGCACAGGCGCAGGCGCCGGCCGAGGGCGCCATCGGCCTCGGGCAGCTCCAGCACGAGGGCCTGGCGCAGCAGCATCAGGGCGACGCCCAGGCCGCCGACGCAGGGATCGCTCTGGGAGAGCCGGCAGCCGGGCAGGCTGTGCCAGCCGGGATCGGGCAGCAGGTTGATGGGGCCAACCTCGCGGAACGTATGGACTTCCCGGTCCATGGCCGCGGTGAGCAGGCCCAGCAGGCCGGCCTGGAAGACGCCGCGCCGGCCCGCCCGCAGGGCGTTCTGCAGGTACCCATGGCAATAGACGGCGTCGATGCCATGGCCGGTGCCCCAGCCATCGAAGCGGGGCAGCCCGAAGAACAGCCGGCCCTCGCGCTCCACCTGGGCGTCGACGCGCGCGGCGCGACCGTCGCCGGGGGCGAAGAAGTCCATGGGGTCGAGGATGCCGCAGGCCATGAGCTGGTAGTAGTCGGCGGGGTCGTCGCCGCCGCTGTGCAGGGGCTGGCGGTCGCCTTCGCGCACGGCGTCGAGGGCGGCCAGGATGGCGGCGCGGTAGTCGGCCAGGTCGGCGGCGGCGTCGAAGCCGGCGAGGCGCGCGGCGGACCGCAGCCCGCAGAAGGCGACGGCGTTGACGTAGAGGCTCTGGGTCGGGAAGTCCAGGTCGCCCCCGAAGCGGAACGGCGGCAGCAGGCCCGGAAACGTGCGCCAGCCACCGGGGCCGCGCTGGCCCGTCTCGTGGGCCGTCTCGCGGCGCTCCGCCTGGATGCGCCGGCCCAGGCCCTCGATGAGGGCGCGCTCGCCGGCGTCCAGGTCGGCGAACGCGCGGCCGCCGAGGCGCAGCAGGTGCTCGAGCTGCCAGGGGGTGAGGCCGGCGCGCAGGTCGTGCAGGTAGTGCTGGGGGGCCAGGTGCTCGGGGGTCAGGTACGTCGCGCGGGCGCAGGCCAGGGCCGCGTCGGTGAGGCCCCAGTACGCAAGGCCTCGAAACAAATAGTCTTCTTCCAGGCCGAAGACGTCGCCGGCGTAGACCGAGGGAAAGAGGCCGTAGGCGACGCGGTGGCCGGCCTGGACGAAGAGGCTGGCTTGCACGAGCAGCGGGTCGAGGAGCGCGCGCCAGGGGCCGTCGCCGACGCGGCGGGGGGCCAGGAAGGCGGCGGTGGCGGCGCGCAGGTCCGGGCCGCCCGTGGCATCCGCCAGGGGGACGCGCAGCGTGAAGCGATCGGCGCTGACGGCGAGGCGGTGTTCGTGTCCAGCAGCGCGCCAGGCGGCCGGGGCGTCCACCTGGGCGGCCGGCGCGGGGCCGCCGGGCAGCGCGAAGCCGGTGGCGTGGCCAAACGCGACCTCGGCGCGGCCGGTGACCTGCACGACGAGGGCGCCGGGCTCGACGCGGGCCTCCACCTCGCCATCCTCCGAGAAACACTGAAGAATCGGCGCGTCCGGGGCCCAGCGGCGGGTGCGCGGCGGGGCCCAGCGGCGGCCGTCGACGGTGAGCGCCAGGTGCAGGGTGTCGGCGTGCAGGCCCGTCGGCACCGCGAAGCTGCCCGAGGGCAGGACGCCCACGCGGGGGTCGCGGCCCGGGACGCCCAGGCTGGCGGCGTGGCGCAGCGGGTGGGTGACGGCGGCGGCGGCGGCCAGGGTCAGCTCGCCGGCCTCGACGAACCGGGCGTCGCCGTCGGCGGGGAGCGGGGTCGGCGTCGTCAGGGTGGGCGCGATGGGGGTGCCGGCGACGGGCCCCAGCGTCAGGGCCTCCACCGCCAGGGCGTGGGGGGCGTCGGGCAGCAGGATGGCGACGCGGCGGCCGAAGGCGGGGCGCGTGGGGCGCAGGCCGACGGTGACGTGGCCCGCGACGGCCCCGGCCTCGGTGGCGTCGAGCAGGCGCTCGCACGGGACGACGCGGTCGTCCACCCACAGCATGGGCCCGGGGCGGGCGAGCCAGGCGGCGAGGGCGGCGGGCTGGCCGGCGTCCCCCGCGCGGCGCAGGCGCAGGCGCACCCCGTCGACGCGCTGCCAGGGGATGCTGGCCTGGAGCTGCAGCGCGTCGCTCACGTCCAGGCAGGTGGCGGCCGAGCCATCGGTGGCCAGGGGCATCCGCGGGCGGTGCCAGGCCCCGTCGCGCAGGACGTCGACCGGGTAAACCGTTGTGGTTTCAGCTACCTGGATGGACAGGGCGCAGAGCCGCAGCACGCCGGGCCAGGCGTCCGAGCCCCGGGCCTGCTCCAGCACCACGCCCGTGGCGTCGAGGGTGGTGGCGAGCTCGATGGCGTCGGCGTCGGCCGCGCCCCAGTCGGCCAGCCAGATCACCCCCGCCGGCGTCTCGGCGCCGACGCGGAGGCGGGTGGGCCGATAGCCCGCGCGGAAGCGCAGGCGCACCTGGCGCAGGGCCACCGGGTTCGACCACCGCACCCCCGCGCGGTGCACCCGCCCGGGGTCGTCGACGGTGCGGACGTCCTGGTGGGAGAGCTCGCGGTTGGGGACGTCGGGGCTGTAGAGCGCCCAGAGGGACGAGGCCGGGTGCGGGGCGTCCGCCCAGGGGGTCGGATCTTGGGGCCAGGCGGCGGTGCGCATGGTCGTCGAGGCAACCAGAGCCGGCGGGCCGGGTCAAGGCCGGTCAGGCGGCGGGGGTGGGGCGGTACTCGAAGCTCGGGCCCGTGAGGACGGCCGGGTTGGGGATGCCGGCCATCATCGCCTTCGCCTGCCCCTTGAGCGACATCATCAGGCCGATGCTCCGGTTGAGCTGCGCGCTGGTGTTCTGGCCGCTGAACAGGTCGCGCAGCGCGAAGAGCAGGCTGGTGTAGGTGTAGTTGAAGGTGTCGTTGGCGAAGGCCTCGGCCGAGCCGGGCGGGTAGGGCGGCTGGTCGGGATCGCGGGGGACGCCGGCGACGCCCGTCGGGTCGAAGACGATGGGCGGGCCCGCATAGGCCCAGCCGCCGGCCGCGTCGGGGACCAGCGCGCGGCCCTTCTGGATCTGCAGGAAGCGGTAGTAGTGGGCCAGGCGGGTACCGTCGACCTCTTCGGGGGAGGTGGCCGTGCCTTCGCCTTGCTCCACGATGATCTGGAGCGCGGCCTGGGCGCTGGCGCAGTCCGTGACGACGACGGCGCCGTCCATCAGGTCCGGCCCCACCTGGCGCTTGCCGGAGGGGTCGAAGGCCGACGCCGGCAGCTCGCCGAGGGCGCGGCTGATGGCGGCGTAGAACTCCCCGATGGTGATCGTGTCGGGCTCGGTGAGCGGGACCGACTTGAAGTGCAGCGGGTCCTCGGGCTGCTCGATGATGAGGAAGGCCGCGAGCTGCGCGGGCGAGCAGGGCGCCAGGCTCACCGTGAGCTGGGCCTCGACGCCACCGGGCAGCGGCCCGGGGTAGGTGGGCACGAACGCAGGATCCCCCACCGGGGAGGGCCCGTCGAGGGCCGCCAGCACGTTGGACGCCAGCGTCATGTGGAGCATCTCCTCGACGACGACCGACTGGAGGATCGCGGCGATGGCGGCGTTCTTCTGCTCGTCCAGCGAGTACAGCGCGTACAGGTAGACCGGGATGGTGGCGTGCTCGAGCTTCACGGCCTGGCGCAGGGCCGCGATGACCGCGTCCGCCGAGGGGGTCTTGGCCTGCAGGCCGGCGATCAGCGAGGACTTGAGGTGGATCATCGGGGGCTCCGCAGGGCGAGGCGGCGCGAGGCGGCCAGGGCCTTCCCGCCGCGCAGGGGGGTGGTGGCCGCCGGATCCGCCGCGGGGGTGGTCCGCGGGGCCGCCGGGGCGGGCGGGGTGCCGAGGGGCATCCCCCCGTCCAGCCAGGCGAGGATGGCGGCGCGCTTCGCCGGCGACAGATCGCGCGTCACGGGCATGGCGTTGGGGTCCTCCGGCGGGAGGCCGAAGGCGAGGCTCAGGAGGCGCTGGTTGCGGGCCACCGACTCGACGTCGGCGAGGTCGAGGAAGCGCAGCATCACCGGGTACAGGTTGGCGTACTGCTGGAAGATGGGCTGGAGATCATCGTGCCAGGTCGGGGCCCCGGGGACGCGGAGCGAGAAGCCGCTCCAGACCAGAAAGCTGATGAAGTTCCAGGGGTTGGGCGGTCCGTTGTCCCCACCCTCGGCGACGGACGCGCGCACCCCGTACACCTGCCCGTCGATGCCGTAGTCGGCGCCGCCGTTGAACCAGCGCGCCCTGCCCGGGTCGCCGATCGTGACGGCGAGGAGCGCGACGCCCTGGGCGTCGGTCGTCAGGGTGGCGGGGTACTGCAGGACGTCGGTGGGCGTGCCCACGGGCGGGCTCGTCATGACGTAGGGCGGGCCGCTGCCGACCTGGCTCTGGAGCTGGCTGTCGTCGGCCGCGCAGGCGAGGGTGAGCCCAGCCGCCCGCACGCCGAACCGGGTCGCGTAGATCCGGCGGACGACGACGTCGCCGGGGCTCGCACGCACCACGAAGTCGTCGGCGCGGACGAAGAGCCCCGACGGGGCCTCGGCGATGGAGAACTGCTTGCCGCCCGCGCTGCTGCTGATGACGAGGGGGGAGCGCTCGACGAGGGGGCGCAGGCTGGCGGGCACCGGCAGCGCGACCACGCCGGCCGTCCGGGCGTACCAGCCGGCCGTGGCGTAGCCCGCCGGGCCCTGGGCGGGCAGCGTCGCGAGGGGGATCACCCCGCCGGGCGGCGGGCTGGCCGGGGGGGTGCGGAGGTCGTACACCCCCAGCGACAGATCGCCGATGTCGAGGATCTCGGCGTCCTGACCCGTGAAGAGCGCGTTGCCGAGGTCGAGGAAGACGACGTCCGCGGCGTCATCGAGGCGCGCCACGCAGAAGTTGATGCCCCCGGCCGGCAGGAAGAAGTTGCCGGCCGGCCCGGCGCTCGCCATGAGCTGGCGGCCCAGGACCATGTGCCGCGGCTCGTCGGCGGTGGCGGGGCCAATGGTCCCGACGATGCGGCCCGTCATGAACTCGGGGGACGTGTAGTCGAGGTTGAAGGCGTCGACGTTGAACTTGATGGACAGGAGGCCGCTCGTCGCCGCGCTGGCCTGGAGCGCGGTGAGGAAGGGGGACGTGGAGACGTCGCCCCAGACCAGGCCGCGCAGGACCGACTGGTACATGGCGCTGGCGTCGGCGTCGCCCCCCTGGGAGACGGTGGCGCGGTCCCAGATGTCGATGAACGCGGCCGGATCGAAGTCGCCCCGCAGGAGCGTGGTGCCGTCGGGCGTCGTGATGCGGACCTGGAGACCCCAGATCTGAGAGACGAGCTGCTGCTCGGGATCCAGGTCGACCATCTTGGCCGGGGCCTGGCTGTCGGAGTCGGCGACGCGGCAGCCGTGGATGGGATCCGTCGTCGGCGCGGGGCCGGCCGGGGTGAAGGCCGAGGTGACGGCGCAGCCGAGGATGCGCCACGCGGCGTCGCCTTGCGGGTTGAACCAGCCGTTCGCCGGGTTCATCCGGGGCCCCTCCATCTGCTGGTAGGCCGGCTGGAAGGCGGCGTTGTCGAAGTGGCCCGGGTCGTTGTTGACCGTGGACACGTTCGCCTGGAACCGGCCAGCGAAGTGCAGTCGCAAGGCGTTGAGATAGCTCATGAATTCTCTCCAGCATGGGGCGCGGCGGCGGGCGCTGAGAAGGGCTCGATCAGGCCGACGGCGTTCTGCTCGGGGTCACGGAACATGGCGAAGCGGTAGCCATCGACCCGGGTCGGGGGCAGCAGGGGCGTGGCGCCGGCCGCCAGGGCGGCCTGCAAGGTGGCCTCGACCGAGGTGACCTGGAGGTAGAACGCGCAGCCGGGGGCGAAGCCCGGGGCGTCGGTGCTCTGGCCGATGCCCCCGAGGAGCGGCTGACCCTCGTCGGGGAACGGGATGTAGGCGAAGCCGCCCGTGCCCCGCCGATACTGCCAGCCGAACACACGGGTGTAGAAGTCGAGCGCGGCGGTCTGATCCCGGGCGATGACCTCGAACATCACGGCCGGGTGCTGGTTCGCGTCGGCCGCCAGGGCGGCGTCGCGCACGAAGCCCGCCTCCTCGCGCAGGAACGTCACCTCCGTGTAGGGACGCCCATGGGCGTCGGGCACGAAGGCGTCGCCCCAGGTGGCCACGAACGCCGTGAAGGCGGGCCCGGACACATGGGCCTGGAAGGCAGCCGCGTCGCGATAGCGCTCCATGAAGAGCAGGAGCTGGGGCGACGGGGGCGGGAGCGACTGGAGCGTCGGCTCGGGGGACACGGTGTGCACGAGGTACATCAGCGTGCCCGGCTCGGTGGCGCGGACGCGGGCCGCCAGCTCCGTGACGGCGGCGACGACCTCGGCCTCGCGGCCGGGCCGGATGTACCAGCGCGAGGTGAGGCTGACCGGCGCAGACTCTCCCTGGTCGCTCTTCATCACGAGCATGCCTGACAGATGGTAGTTGAGGCGGCGAACGTAGCAGCGCCCCGGCGTGGCGGCAAGCCGGTTTCGCGCCCGGCGGCCGTCAGGGCGCCAGGGCGCTGCGGGCCCGGTCGCCGCGGCGCAGGGCGCGCCAGCAGGCGATGGCCGAGGTGACGAGGAGGGCGGCGGCGAGGCCGGCGACGTCCCAGCGCAGGATGAGGGCCGCGCTCGTCCCCACGACGAGGGCGGCGCAGAAGACGACGCCGGCGAGGACGAGCGCCAGGTCGGCGCGGTGCTCGTCGCGGCGGCCGCCGCGGGCCACGGGGCCCCAGAAGCCGGGCGGGCGGACGGTGGCGTGGAAGCGCTGGAGCACGTCGTGGGGCTCGGGCCGCGTCAGCAGGCTGGCGATGACCACGGCGGCGGCGCCGCTGGCGAAGAGCACCAGGAACCCCTGCCAGTACGGCTGGTCCTTGAAGCCCAGGGGGAACCAGACGAGCCAGGCCAGGGGCACGCCGCCGATGAGGCCCGCGATCTCGCCCCAGATGTTGATGCGCCACCACACCCAGCGCAGGAGGCCGAGGGGCAGGACGAAGAGGCCGAGGACGGAGTTGATGAAGTTGAGCCAGTCCGCATCGATCTCGCCGATCAAGACGCGCGCCCAGAGCCAGGCGATGCCCGTGAGCAACACCGTGACTACACGGCACACCCAGACCTGGGCCCGGCCGCTCGCGTCGGGCTGCACGTGGCGGCGCCAGAAGTCGTTGAAGACGTTGGCCGCCATGAAGTTGAGGTAGGTGTCGATGGTGGACATGTAGCCCGCCACGACGCCCACCAGGATGAGGCCCAGGAGGCCCGGGCCGGCGTGGCTCTGCACCAGGCGGGCCCAGACCTCGGCGGCGGGGGCGTCGGGCAGCAGGGCGATGGCGGCGAGCCCGAGGATGGCGAGCGGGGCGACGCGGACGGCCAGGTTCAAGACGGCGCCGAAGATCTGGCCGGCGGCGGCGTGGCCCTCGCTGCGGGCGGCGAGGGAGCGCTGCACGGTGACGGAGCGGGTGCCGGCGACGCCGACGACGCCCATGAGGGCGAGGGCGCCGAGGGTCAGGGGCTCGACCGCGAACTTGCCGAAGCGGGGATCGTCAACGGGCGGCCACAGGGCCAGGAACTCGGGGCCACGGTGGGCCTCGACGCTGCCGATCATCTGGGCGTAGCCGCCGGCGGCGTCCACGAGGACGACGGCGAGGGCGATCTGCCCGACCGTCAGCAGGATGAACTGGGGCACGTCGCTGTAGGCCACGCCGAAGAGGCCGGAGGTGAGGGTGTAGAGCATGGAGCCGCCGCAGAAGACGGCGAGGACGACGTCGGGGGGCCAGCCCAGGAACGGGGCCATGACCTGCGCGAACGACTGGAAGACGTAGCCCAGCACGAGGGCGCCGCCGGCCAGGGTGCCGTACAGGGCGTAGACGCCGCGGTAGCGGGCGGCGGCCTTGCCGCTGTAGCGGGCCTCGTACAGCGCGCCGGCGGAGACGAGGCCGAGGCGGCGCCAGTAGCGGGCCCAGACGATGGCGATGGGCACCGCGAAGACGGCGCCGATCCAGAAGAAGCGGTGCAGGCCGATGAAGCCGCCGGTGAAGACGACGAGCACCCAGAAGGCGTCCGCGCCGGCGGCCGAGGCCACGTCGGAGAAGCCGATGACCCACCAGGGCAGGCGGCGGCCGGCCACCAGCCAGTCGTCGGCGCTCTGGCTCGCGCGGCGGGCGAAGGCGACGCCGATGGCCAGGGTCAGGACCCCGTAGGCGGCGATGACGATCCAGTCGAGAGCGGCCATGAGGCCCATGGTACGCTGCTTGCGTTGCGCCGCGCACGGATCGTCGACCCGCCGAGGTGCGCGGGGTGGGAGAGTGAGCATGAAGACGCTGTGGATGGGGCTGCTTTTCGCCCTGGCCGCCCCCGCGCTGACCGGCTGCGGGGGGACGCAAGATCGGGTGGACAAAGAGGGCATCCGCCGCAACGCCGACGACGCCGATCGGGATCTCGACCGCGAGTCGGCCCGCAACCAGGAGTAGAGGGAGGACGAGGATGCGTCTCAAGCAGATGATGTTGCTGGGTTTTCTGGTCGGTGGCGGCCTCGCGACCGTGGGCTGCGGCGGCGACCAGATCAAGCACCAGGGGGGCACGGACAACGCGCCCCAGTGGGTCAACCAGGGGGCGGCGGCGTTCAAGGACAAGGCCTTCTACGGGGTGGGCGTCGCGAGCGGCATCTCGTCCATCAGCCTGCGGCGGTCGACGGCGGACGCCCAGGCCCGGGCGGAGCTGGCGCGGGTGTTCACGAGCAAGGTGCAGAACCTGCTGAAGAACTACGAGGCCAGCACCGGGGACGGCGACAAGGAGGCCGCGGAGGCCCACCGGCAGGAGGCCACCAAGGTCTTCACCGAGATGGAGCTGACCGGCGTCGAGATCATCGACCGCTACTACGACCTGGAGCAGGCGAGCCAGTACGCCCTGGCCCGGCTCGAGCCCGAGGCCTTCGAGGGCCAGCTCGACCGCCTCGACCGGCTGAGCACGCGCGCGAAGGAGGTCATCCGCGAGAACGCGCGCAAGGCGTTCCAGGAGCTGGACGCCGAGTCCGCGAAGCGCGCCGCGCAGGCCGCGGAGTAGGCGGCTCAGGGAATCGGGGCTGGCCCGCCCCGATGAGGTGTGCTTGAATCGCGCTGTCCTTCCCACTGAGAGGTAGCGCGCCATGATCGGCATCCCGCTCGCGAATCTGAAGGTCGGAGACATCATCGTCGACCGGGCCCCCGACCAGAGCTGTCACTCCCTGGTCGTGGTGCAGACCGGCAACGACCCGCGGGTGGTGCACGTCGACGCCCGGATCGTCGAGGAGGACCTGAGCGCGGCCCAGGGCCAGGGGGGCGAGCTGTTCGCCTTCCGCATGAAGCACCACCAGTACGGCGACGTGGACGCCGTCCGGACGCTCGTCGGCCAGTTCGCGCAGGCCTGGGCCGTGACGCAGACGCCCTATGGCTCCTTCCCCAGCAACGTCCAGGTGCAGGGGGCCAACCGCTTCCAGGGGACGAAGGCCGCGCGCCAGTCCACCATCATCCCGCCCCTGGAGTACGACGCCCTGTTCCGCGTCTTGAAGTGGGCCAAGAAGGCCGAGGAGGGCCTGCCGTTCTCGGAGCATCGCGGCACGACGTGCTGCGCCTTCCTGCTGGCGACGTACCAGGCGGCGTGCGTCACGGACTACGTCCGGACGACCAGCGGCCGCATGGCCAATGTCATTCCGGCCATCTTCGCGAGCGTGCGCGACCACCGGGCCCAGCCCGTGCGCCAGGGCCAGGGGGTCCAGCTCACCGATCCCCGCAGCGGCTGGCAGCACACCTTCTATCAGGATCAGGCGCTCATTCAGCACAGCAACCGCGGCATCAGCACCCAGCAGAAGAGCCAGGTGATCGCGCAGGTCTTCACGCAGTACGGCATCGAGCCCATCTGGAAGCGCGCGGCCGGGCTGGCGTTCGGCTGGCAGAAGGACGCCTGGTCGAACGTCACCCGGATCAGCCGCATCCTGACCCCCGCGCTGGACTGCGATGTGAAGTATTCGGCGGCGACGCTGCTGATCAACCGCCTGTCGGGGAATGGCTGGAAGGCGCTGTAGGGCCCGGCCGGCGGGGACGGGCGCTACCGCGACTGGTAGAGGTTGTCGTTGATGGCGTCGTTGGCGCTGCGCACCAGGTTGCCGATGAAGGCCAGCGCGCCCGAGACGGATCCGACGATGAGGGGGGTGGGGGTCTTGGTGAAGGCGAAGATGCCCTGGCCGAGGGTGCCCCCGAAGGCGCAGAGGTTGGACGCCAGCTTCTCGGTGTCCCAGGCGGCCGAGTGGTACTCGCCGTTGTCGTCCTCGGACGTGATCTCCATGAAGTAGCTTACGACGTCGAAGAGCAGCCCGATGGCGCCGAAGAAGAGGGCCCCGCCGGCCTCGATCTTCTCGAGGGCCGACATGGGCGCCTCGACCTCGCCCCCGGGCGCCTGGCCGTCGAGGGGCGCCGTGCCCTGGCCGTCGAGGGGCGCGGCGCCGTTGATGGGCGCGGCCTCGCCCTCCGGGGCCCGGCTCCAGGCGTCCTTCACGCTGGCGATGGCGGCGATGCCGCTCAGGGCGAGATCAGCGACGTCGAACAGCCAGTGCGTCCGGTCGAGGCCCTGCTGGACGCGATCGTCATCAAAGGCGAAGGATCCCGCGACCTTGGCCATCGAGCAGCCGGCCTGCAGGCAGTTGAGGAGGGACACGATCCGCGACTTCTTGACGACGTCGAAGGTCGCGTTGATGGGGAACAGGATGAGGTTCAGGGCGTCGGCCGTCGCCGCCATCATCCCGCCGATCTGGGTGTAGAGCCGGGTGCTCTTGCTGGCGTCGACGCTGTCGGGGCTCGTCGCGGCCAGCATGAGGGTGTGGGAGGGCATGAGCTTGTCCTCCGGCACCAGCGGGAAGAGCGTCTGCCAGGACGCCGTGTCGAAGCCGTACGTCCCGCCCTCCCAGGGCGACTTGCCCGTCGCGACCTTGTAGACGAGGGTGGCCGGGATGGCGCCGATGAGCGCGCACGCACCCATCACCGTCATGGGCGCCCCGTCGCTGACGAACTTCTCATAGAGCCACGAGATGACCGGCAGGTTGATCTCGCGCAGCAGGACGTCGTCGATGAGCATCGCGGTGACGTCCGTCACGACGCCGATCAGGGCGTGCAGCACCCCGCACACGGCGTCGATGAGGGCGTCGGCCACGCCCCCGGCGATGACCCGGGCCACGTTGCCCAGCGTGAACTGGTCGTCGTCCCAGAGCTGCTTGAGATCCTTGAACATCTGGGCGACGTCTTCGGCCGTCGCCTCGATGGCGTCGGCCACGGCCCGCACGAAGTCGCCGATGGTCGAGGCGATCGTCGTGTCGTCATAGTCGGGCGGATCGCCGCTCGTCACGCCGCCGTGCTGCACCTGGTAGGTGGAGAAGCTGCCGCCCGGGCTGCTGGTAGCGGTGTCGCCGGCGGTCTGGGCCTCCGCCGGGGCCCCGCTGGTGCCCTGGGCCACCGCGTCCGAGAGGCTGATGGCGGCGGTGGCGTCGTCCATGCCCAGCAGCTTGTCGACCTGCTGCTTGAGCCAGGCCCCCAGGGGATCCACCAGCGCGTCGGCCGTGCGCAGCTCGGCCTCGATGTAGCGGGCCGTCTGGACGGCCATGTTGTTGAAGACCTGCTGGGTCGTCTTGATGTCATCCCAGGAGAACAGGAAGCCGATCCACTGGATGAGCGTCTCGATGGCCGCGCCGATGAGGCTGAAGAGCCAGTCCATGAGCGCCAGGACGTGCTCGATGGTCTCGACCACGAACTTCACCAGCGTCTCGCCCACCTGGATGGCGAACTCGTAGACCTTCTCGACCGCGTTGATGGCGATGCCGACGGCCGTCTGGGCGACGTTCTTGAGGCCGCGCAGGATGTCCCCCGCGAGGCTCATGATGGCGCCGGCGGTGTCCTCGATCCACGACACGACGACGCCGCCCTCGACCACCGCCATCTTCATGGTGGGGGCGGTCGACTTCTTCGCGGCCTGGGGGGTCGCCGGGGCGGAGACAGTGGGGGTGTCGGCGCCATCGGGGTCGGCCAGGTCGGGGTCGACGGCGCTGCCATCGGGCGGCAGGGTGTCGGTCACGTCGCCGAGCTGGCTGAAGGCCTCGGTGATGACGGCGAGGGTGCTCGGATCGATGGCCTCGGCCACCGTCCGCCCGTCGGGGAGCACCTTCTGCCCGAGGGTGCCGTCCTGGGCCATGGCCAGGATGCGCTGGCGGGCGGCCGCCGTCGGATCGGCGATGAGGGTGCCCTGGATGATGTCGCCCTGGAACCGGAAGATCGGCGCCGAGAGGGCGGCGACCTCCTGGATGATCGTGACGCTGCCCGTCCCGTCGGTGGCCACGTCGACGGCCGTGTCGGCGTCGAGCGTCATGTAGAAGCCGTTCACCGTGGCGTAGGTCCACGACGAGGCGTTGAGGCGGACGGGCTGGCCGGCGATGGGGTTGCCGTCGGCGTCGGTGAAGCGGACGACCGTCGTGTAGCAGGCCACCTCCCGGGTGCTGAGGAGGGCGGGCAGGCTGAGGCGACCCTCCGTCCACAGCGACGACGCCGGGTCCTGCCAGAGCCGCTGGATGGTCGTGTTGTCGGCGCGGGCCACGAAGAGCTCGTTGGCGGAGCGCTTCGCCGAGCGGATGGTGGCCATCTGCGCCACCTGCGTCTGCATCACCATCGGCAGCGTCCACGCCCGCTCCGCCGCCTGGTCGCCGCGGGTGTAGGTCAGGCGCTGGCTGCGATCGAGAGCCCAGACGGACAGGTGGTGGCGGTCCTGGCGGATGGCGAGGGCCGTCAGGCCGGTGAACGGGGCCGAGCTGTCGGGGATGCGCGAGGCGGCGGCCCCCATGGCGCCCTGGGCGTCGGCCTCGAACACATAGATGCCTTCGCCGCCGACGAAGAGCGTCGAGCAGCCGCCCGCCTCGGGGTCGGCCAGGACGCCCAGGCAGGTGGCGCCGGCGGGCACCGGCAGCGTGCGGGTGTGGGGCGGGCCGCCGGTCTGGGGGTCGGGCAGGCTGCTGAACTGCAGCGAGAGCTGGCCGCCGTTCGTCTCGAAGAGGGTGTAGGTGCCGCGGCGGACGCGGTCGAGCTTCAGGCGGCCCAGCTTCACGTCGAGGAGCGTGCGCACGTCCTGGGGCTGGGCGTAGGGCTGCCAGGTGCCGTCGGCGCGGGCGTCGGTGTCCACCAGGAAGCGCTGCACGGGGGCCCCGGCCGCGCCGGTGTGCACGAGGGCCTGGGGGGCGGCCTCGCCCGCCAGCCGGTCGCTCAGCTCGATGCGCTGGATGGGGGCGCCGGGGGGGTTGCCCGGGCGGGCCAGCCAGCCACCGCTCAGGGCACCCCAGTCGGCGCCGGCCGGGTCGTCGCCGAGCAGCGGCGTGACATAGAGCCGCGCCCCGCCCTGGCCGTCGTCCACGGCCGCGGCGAACATCAGGGTGCCATCGGCCGCCTGGCTCAAGGCATGGCAGAGGATGGAGCCGCTGGCATCGGGCGTGACCTCGAGGGCGCGCCACCCGGCCTGCTCGGTGGCATCGCGCAGGATGATGTGCAGCACGGTGCGGCTGGCATCGTCGCTGGCGCCGCCGAGCGTGGCGACGATGGGTTCGCCGGTGACATCTTCGGCGGCGAAGATGGGATGGCGGGTGTCCACCATCGTCCCGGCGATGTAGTTGTACATGAGCTCGCCCTGGACGGTCGTGGTCGCCGGGCTCACGGGATCAGACATGAGTACCTCACTGGGTCGTCGGGATGAGAGATCAGCCGTGGTAGAGCAGGTCGACCTGCAGGTTGTTGCTGCCGTCGAGGCGCAGGCCGCTGTAGTCGAAGAGCGGCCCCGACGGGAACACCAGGTAGGTGGTCGCGGTGCCGATGTCATGGGTGGCCACGTCATCGAGGCCGCTCATCAGGGACTTCGCGAAGTTCTCGTACTGGTTGGACATATGCTCCGAGAAGCTCTCATCGTCCCCCAGGAACAGGCTGTTGCAGAAGTCAGCGAAGCTCTGCAGGAAGCCTTCATCCTCCTTGACCTTGTCGAGGGTGCCCTCGACCACCTGCCCGTCGCCGAGGAGCTGCCCGGCCTGGTTGGTGACCGACTTGCCATCGTCGCCATACTGGATGGTCAGCTCCCCCGGCGAGAGGGTGACCGTCAGCGTGAAGTTCTGGCGGTACTCCACCTCGCCCAGCAGCACGGAGGGCCCCACGCCGAAGAGCGGGTACTGCTTCGTGGTCACGTCCTGGTCGAAGTAGCCGCTGCCCGAGAGGGTGAGCGTGCCGTTCTTCGTGTCCGCGAGCCGGAGATCCACCCAGGTGGTGAGGCGCGTCACGGTGTAGTAGTCGAAGTCATTGTCGACCGCCGTCTTCACACCCTTGCCATCGTTCTGCGCGCTGTCATCGTGGTAGTCGCTCAGGGTCCAGCGCACGTCGAGGCCCGACCGCTTGAAGGCCGTCTTCGACTGGACGCCGGACTGGATGACGGGCAGCAGGGCCGCCTGGATGTAGGCCGCGGCGAGCTGGTCGCGGGCGATCATCATGGTGGCGTAGCGGTTGGTGCTGCTCGCGTCGAGGGCCGGCAGCAGCGGGCTGGAGAAGCGCGTCCGGCTGCCATCGCCCCAGCGCGTGTGCCCCTGGGTCATCATCAGCAGGTTGACGCTGCTCTGGCCGTTCTTGGGATCGGCGTAGGTGGTGCTGAGCTCGCAGGAGACGGGGACGAAGCCGGGCAGCATGTCCGCGGCGTTGAGCTGGCTCGGGTTGGCGGCCTGGGCCGAGACCGCGAGGCACCACCTGGGCCGGGTGGCGGCGTAGGCTCCCAGGCAGTTGCCGAAGGCCGTCGTCTGGGCGGCCGTGAGCGTGACCCCCGTCACCGATAGCAGCACGGACGACGACGGGTTCGTGAAGTCGGTGAAGAGCTGGTAGATGGTGAAGCCCTGCCCCGCGAACTGCGTGGCCGTGGCGGCGGTGTCGGCGTCCATGCTGGCCTGCGTGCCGGCCGCGAGGCTCAGGTTCGCCCGCACGACGAAGTCGCAGCCGTCGACCGGGATGGTCGCGCCGCCCGTGGTCAGGGTGCCCTTGTTGACGTGGACCTTGATGTCGACGGTGTTGGCGACGTTGGGCAGCGTGAGCTGGGGGGCCTGCCGCATGGACGTGATGTCGAGCCGGTCGCTGCCCGAGGTGCCGCTGATGGCATGGGGGAAGACGCCGTAGTTGTAGAGGTACTGGAGCTGGCTGCTCAGCAGCGTCTCACCCAGGGCGGTGACGATGTCATAGCCGCGCAGGGTCCCCGGCGAGGTGGTGACCGTGTAGCTGACGGTCTGGTCGTGCCCGGATGGGCTGGCCGGGTTCGTGGAGGCGTTCACGCCGGCGGGGGTGTCCACCCAGTACCGGCTGGGGTTGCTGTCGTTCGGGTGATCCCACTCGAAGCGGACGGTCTGCGCCGGCGTCGCGCCCATCGTGATGAGATAGTCGAGGTAGCCCTCCGGCCCATGGGCCGCCGCGTCGCTCGTCTTGGTGACCTTGAAGGTGCTGCTGCTCCCCGACGAGATGGAGCTCGCCGGCTTGGAGGCGAACTGGCCGTCGGTGGCCGTGGCGTTGCCCATGTTGGTGAGCGCGTAGCCCGTGTTGTTGTTGATCGTGAGGGTGGCATCGCGGCTGGACATCTGGACTCCCCGGTTGGACCGCCGATGACCGGCGGCGAGGTGAGGGTTTTCAACGACCATGCCAGGGCCCGGCGCCGGGGGCTGGCTTGAGAAGTGTCGGAGAATGGTGCTGGCCCCGGGCAGGGACGCTGGCACAGGTGCCAGGCGGTGGCGCCCGCGTGTCGGCGCGGGCGGGCCTCAGTCAGGCGGGGGCCACTCGCCCTGCTCCCAGCGCATCCAGTTCTCCAGCTCGAAGTCGTCGTCGTCGTCGGCGTCGGCGTCCTGGGCCGTCTCCTGGATGTCCTTGGTGTCATCGAAGCGCCCGAAGACGCCGTGCTCGATGCTGGATCCCTGCTTCTCGGCCACCTCGCGCTCGGCGGCGGCGTCCTTCAGGCGCTCCTTGCGGGCGTCCTCGTCGGAGAAGCCCTTGACCTTCTCATCCACCTCGAAGGCGCTGCGCGCCTCCTCGATGGCCATGGACGTGAGCAGCGCGATGGGGTGCCACGTGTAGACGAAGCGCTCCTTGGGCAGCCCCGCGTGGGCCGTCACGCCCTTGTCCCACCACAGGAAGGGCCGGATGCGCTTGAGGTGGCGCTCGGCCTTCTCGCGCAGGGCCCACTCGAAGTCGACGCCGCCCCCGAACAGGCCGCTGAAGTCCGTCTCGTCGCTGTACTCCGTCACATGGCGCGGGGCGAGCCAGCGCAGGTCCTCCGCCCGCCGGTTGCTCGCGTAGAAGTCGCGCACCTCCGGGGGGGCCAGCGGGTAGCCGCCGTCGATGAGGCCCTGCAGCTCGGCGGGGTCCTCGGTGTACCGCTTCCAGACGTGCCGGGAGTTGCACAGCAGCCCGGGATCGTCATCGGTCTCGTCGAGCTCGAAGGTGCCGTCCGTGATGAGGGGCTTGGCGGAAAGCAGAGCGAAGTCAACGAGATCCGCGATGCCCTCGCCGTCCGGGTCGGGGCTGAAGCGGCCGACATGGCCGAGGACGTCGCCCGCCTTGACCGGCACCTTGATGAGGGCGACGAGGCCGGACTTGAGGGCCACCGCGCCCTCCGCCGAGGTGAGGGCGCGGCCGTCGGCGTCGGGCAGCCCGGCGGGGCCGTCCTGGGCCTCCAGATCCTTGATCCACTTGATGTCGGACTCGCGCCCCAGCTTCTCGCCGTCCAGGTGCGAGAGCACCGTCCAGAAGGTCCGCTTCACGTCGCGGATCTTCAGGTCGTGGCGCAGCAGCACCATGTTGGGGCTGCCCATCTTCTCCCACTGGCGCCGCGGCAGGACGCGGGCGGCCACGATGACGCCGTCGGCCGGGGCGAGCACGGGCACGCGGGCCTTCTTGTCGTCCTCGGCCGGGGTGACGAGGTGCACGCCCGAGTGCCAGGCCTGGTTGACCCCCACCGGGAAGAAGCCGCCGTCGCCGCTCTCGATGTGCCGGAAGTAGGCCTCGGCCTGCGTCTTCGCCTCGCGCTTGGGGACGTGGGCCAGGTTCTTGGCGCCCGGCAGCGTGACCGGGAAGAAGAACCGGTTGCCGCGGATGCCGATGAGGATGCGCTCCCAGTCGAAGCCCGGGCCCGGATCCCACTTGTTGGCGGAGATGTGCTGGTGGCCGACGACGCCGAGGAAGTCGGTGTTGACCAGCTTGTTGCGCACCACCTTGCCGGCCTCGTCCACGGGGGCCTGGCGGCGCAGGTTGAAGAAGCTGATGAGGCCCTCGAGCACGGCGAGGAGCGACTCGTACTGGGCCTCGGTGTAGCCCAGGCTCTTGACCTTGCCGCCGTTGATGAGGCCCTCATAGAGCCCGCGCTGCTGGGCCTCGGCCAGGTCGATCCGGCCGGGCTTCACGGGGTTGCACAGGTCGATGCCGACGCTCTCGCCGTTGTGGGGGTCGCCGGCGTGCCACGCGATGTCCGACAGCGCGAGGGGCTGCCAGATGGTGCCGTCGTGGTCGATCATGAGGTGGGTCGAGAGGTTGCGCTGCACCAGCACCTGGAAGCAGCCGGCGCTGGTGGGCATGCCGTCGTGGTGCAGGACGACGCGCTTGACCATGGAGCGCCGCTTGCCCTGGGCCGTGGCCTCCGAGTCGCCGCCCCCCGTCAGCTCGGTGAGCACGTCGCGCAGGCGCGTGAAGCGGCGGCGGCCGTCGCCGGGGGCGTAGAAGCTCGGCACCCGCGGATCGGCGTCGTGCTCCCGGTAGGTGAAGACGCGGCGGCCGATGTCGATCCGGGCGTCCCCGGCGAAGATGAGGTAGGTGCTCATGCGGCCACCTCGATGCCGAACACGAACTCGGTGTCGCCCACGCGGATGAGATCCCCCTCGTCCAGGATGACCTGGTTGACGCGCTCGCCGTTGACCCAGGTGCCGGTGTCGGTGTTGAAGTCCGTCAGGATGAACTCATCGCCGCGGTCGCGGATGCCGCAGTGCTGGGTGCCGACGCCGCGATCCATCACCTGCACGTCGCAGCCGGGCGCCGAGCCGATGGAGATGATCTCCTGGTCGAAGCGCATGGCCTGGCCGACGAAGTCGCCGTTGCGGCCGGTGAGGCGGAAGCGCATGGGCCGCACCTGGGCGAGCTGCGCCGCGCAGAACATGCACTGCGTCCAGCCGGGCATCATCAGGTTGCCGCAGACGGCGCAGGGCTTGCGGGCGGCCAGGGCGGCGTCGCGGGCCTTCTTGGCGGCGTCGCGGGCGGCGCGCCGCTTCTTGACCTTCTTGACCGCGATGATCAGGACGATGAGCAGGACGATGAGGCCGAGCCCCACCCAGATGAGGAGCTGGGCCCACCACGGCAGGCGCTCCCAGAGGTTGCTGATCCAGTCGGAGATGCGGGCCCAGAAGCCGAGCACGTTGCCGATGCGGGCCGAGTAGGCCAGGGACTTGTCGGAGCCGCCGGTGGGGAGCTGGACGGTGACCTGGAACTCGGCGGTGTCGCCGCGGCGCAGGCCGGGCGCCTCGAAGGCCAGGACGTAGCGGTTCTGCAGCTCCTGGGTGGCCTCGCCGAAGAGCTTGGGCAGGTCGCGGATGGTGTAGGCCCGGCGGAAGGTGCCCCCCGTCTTGCGGGCGATGACCTCGAGCACGCGGCGGTTGACGAAGACCTCGTGGTCGGGCTCCTCGGCGCCGACGGTGCCATCGCCCTCGCCCTCGTCATCGACGTCCAGCGTCGAGGCCGGCGGGTCGATGTAGAAGGCCATGATGCGGACGCCGCGGCGGCGGGCCATGCTGACGAGCCAGCGCATGCGCTCGGTGCGGTAGCGCGGGTCGCCCAGGTCGCCGTCGGCGATCACGAAGAGCACGCGGTCGCTGGGGAAGGGGGTGTCCTCGCCCCAGGGCTCGGGCTTGCCCTCCCAGTCCTCGGCCTCCAGGCCCTCCTTCAGCGGGAAGGCGAGCAGCGCCGTCTTCATGGCCTGGTAGAGCTGGGCCTTCTGGCCCTCGGCGCTGATGCGGGCGAGCGTCGGCGGGATCTCGTCGGGGCGGGGGCTCCAGCCCTTCTCGGGCAGGCGCGTGATGCCCACCTCCATCGTGAGGCCCACGCCCCAGGAGCCCTTGGGCAGGCCGTCGACGAGGGCCGGCAGCGCCTCGCGCACGCCGCCCCACCACCGCGACGACCGGGCGTCGGCCAGGATGGCCACCGCCTGGGGATCGGCCCGCTTCTTCGCCGTCTCCCAGTCCACGTGGTCGGTGATGATCTGCCCGTTCACGTGCACCGAGAACTCGAGATCGTCCCCGGGCGGGATGGGGCGGTCGCCGTCGAGGAGCGTCAGCCACAGCGCCACCTCGGGCAGCGTCGCGGCCTCGTAGCGGTCCACCTTCACCCGGGCGCCGGCGGGCGCGGCGAAGAGAATCGCCAGGGAAATCAGGAGGATGCGCCGCACCACGTCAGGCCCCGAACAGCAGCTTCTGCTGGAGCACGGCGACCTCGGCGGCGGCGGCGACGGGGCGGCCGCGGCGCAGCGGGGTGCAGGTGAGCGGGGCGAAGCCGTCGGCGTCGGCCAGCGGGGCGCGGACGCGCAGGCGGCCGGTGGGGGCCTCCAGCAGGACGGGCGGGCGGCCGGGCGTCTCCAGGCGGAAGTGGGTGGCGTCGGGGTGGCGGAGGTCGACGGGCGCGCCGGCGCGGACCCGGATGGGGGCCTCGACGCCGGGCGCGGCCGACGCCCCGCCGGCCCAGTGCACGGTGGCCACGGCCGCGAGGGCGGCGAGGGCCTGGCGGCGATCCAGGTCGGTCACAGGCGGGCCCACGGGCGAAGCTGGATGAGGAGCACCACGCCGACGACGCAGGCCAGGGCCACGCCGTGCAGCAGGCGGAAGCGGCCGATGGGGGCGCCGACGCCGCGCTGCACCCGCTTGTAGCCGCGCATGCAGAGGTGATCGACGACCAGGAGCACGGCGATGAGGCTGAACTTCGCGTGCATGTACGGCTGCTTGAGCAGGTGCGGCTGCTGGTGGAGCATGGCGATGCCCGTCAGGAACACGAGCCCGGCCCCCGGCGAGGCCAGCCGGCGGTACACCGCCTTCTCGACCGCCAGCAGGCGCTCGGTGGCCTCGGGCCCCGTCGCCCGGGCGGCGTGGCTCGCCAGCAGGCGCGAGAGGGCGAGCAGGCCCCCCGCCCAGAGGATGATCCCGAGGAAATGTCCTGCGCGCAGCCAGGGCAGCAGCATGCGTCCGCGTCGCTCCCGTGGTCCAGGTGCCGTCCATGGTGTTAGCGCACCCGCCCCGGGATGGCCAGCACAACCCCCGGGGCGGCGGGCCCGGCGGCAGGTCGGTGCGGCGATTGTCGTGCAAGGTCAAGGGGTTGTGCGGGACGAGGCGCCCCCTTATCGTGGCGCGATGCTGGACGCGACACCGCCTGATCCCGTGGCGACGGCCCGGGACGCCGCCCGGGTGGCCGGGCTCGACGCCGAGGGGGCCCACCTGCTGCGCGTGGGGGCCTCGGTGCTCGTGCGCCTGCCGGCGGCCGCCGCGGTGGCCCGCATCGCGCCGGTGGCCGAGGCGGCGCGGGCCGTCCGGCAGGCCTGGTGCGGGGCCGCGGCAGGGGCAGGCGGGGGCGCCGGTGGCGCCGCTGCGGCACCCCTGAGGCGATCGCGCTCGCCGGGGCGTCGTCACGCTCTGGGCCTGGGTGGCGGCGGACGGGCCGGTGGCGCCGGCGGCCCTCGGCCGGAGCGCGCGCGGGCGCTGCACGTCGCGACGCGGGGGGTCGCGGCCGACGTGCCCGCCCTCGATCCCTTCGCCACGCTGCGCGCGCGGATCGCCGCGGCCCCGCTCGACGCGCACACGCGCGCGCGACTCGAGCGCCGGGTGGAGGCGCTGGCGCCGCGCTGGGTCGAGGCGGCCGCGGCCGATCCCCTGGGCCAGGCGCTCGTGCATGGCGACCTGCACCGCGAGAACGCGCTGGCCGTCGGGGGCGCCGCCGTGCTGGTGGATCTGGAGATGGCCGGGTTCGGCCCGGCGAGCTTCGACGTGGTACCGACGCTGGTGGCGCACACCCGGTACGGGCGGCCGGCGGCCGACGTGGCGGCGTTCCTGGCGGGCTATGGCGCGGATCCCCGCGGCGCGCCCGGGCTGGACGTGCTGGTGGCGGTGTATGAGCTGCTGGTGACGACGTGGGTGCTCGCCGTGCTGCCCCAGGCCCCCGAGCTGGCCGAGGAGGCCCGGGTGCGGCTCGCGGGCGTGCTGGACGGGGCGACGCAGACCTGGACGCTGCGCTGACGGGGCCGCCAGGAATGTGACATTCCGGTAGCACTGGCTCTGACCCATCCGTAGCATGGTCCCATGCGTACGCTGACCTTGATGCTCTTCGCCCTGGCCCTCGTGGCGTGTGATGACGGTGGCGCGGGCGGGGGCGACCCCGATCAGGCGCCCGCCGACGCCCGGGTGGGGGACGCCGGCGACGCCGCGCCCGCCGACCGGGGCGCCCTGCCGGCCGATCGCGGCGTCACGCCCGATCGCGGCGCCGACGCGGCCCCGCGGGACGCCGACACGACGGACGCCGCGCTGCGCCGCCGGTTGACGCCGCGCCGCCGCCGGTGGACGCCGCGCCGCCGCCCGTCGACGCGGCCCCGCCGCCGCTGCCGTCGTTCGCCTTCAACGAGGTGAGCTGCCGCGGCGACGAGTGGATCGAGCTGGTGCTGCTGGACGAGGCGCCCGCGTCGCCGGCCGGCTTCATCGTGACCGACAACCCCCTCGATCCCCTGCGCGGCCAGGCCCTCCCGGCGGGCGAGGTGGCCCCCGGCGGCTTCCTGCTGCTGGCGGCGCTGCCCTTCGGCGTGGGGTGCGACGAGACGCTGTACCTGCTCTCGCCGGACCGCGACATCGTGGCCTCGGTCGAGGTCGGCGATCCGCGGCGCGGGACCACCTGGGGGCGGCTGCCCGACGGGGTGGGGGACTGGGCGCTCACGGCGGCGACGCCGGGGGCCCCGAACCGCGCGGCGCCGCCCATCGAGGTGGCCATCAACGAGATCGACTGCCACGGGCGGGAGTTCATCGAGCTCATCAACGTGGGCGAGGGGCCGGCCGACCTGCATGGCTGGCACCTGACGGACGACCTGGAGGGGCTGTCGGATCTGTATCGCCTCGACTTCACGCTGGATCCCGGCGAGATCAAGGACGTCCAGCGGCAGACGCTCGACCAGGTGGGCTTCGAGTTCGGCATCTCGTGCGCCGGCGAGGACACCGTCTACCTGCTCGACCCCGACGACCAGCCGGTGGAGGTGGTGCCTGTGCCGGAGCAGCCGGCGGCGTTCACCTGGGGGCGGCTGCCCGATGGCATCGGCGCGTTCGGCCCGACGGCCGACACCCGGGGCCTGCCCAACGCCCCGCCCGGGGCCGAGTCGGCGGCGCTCTTCGACGTGCAGAACCCCTTCGAGGTGCGGCTGACGGCCAGCCCGGAGGCCATCGCGGCCCTCAACGCCCAGCCGCGCGAGTACGTGCCCGCGTCCGTGACCATCAACGACGGCGAGCCCATGGACGTGGGCTTCCGCATCAAGGGGCGCGCGGGCAGCTTCCGCACGCTGGACCGCAAGTCCGCCTTCAAGGTGAAGCTCGACTTCAGCGTGCCGGGCCAGCGCTTCCTGGGCATGAAGAAGCTGACGCTCAACAACATGGTGCAGGACCGCGCCATGCTGCACGAGTGGGTGGCCTACACCCTGTTTCGGGGCATGGGCGTGGCGTCGCCGCGCACCGGCTACGCGAAGGTCTGGCTCAACGGCGAGTTCTACGGCCTCTACAGCCACATCGAGACGCTCGACGACGTGATGCTGGACCGCTGGTTCGCCTCGACGGTGCACCTGTACGAGGGCGCCTATGGCAACGATCTCTTCCCCGATCAGGCCAACCGGCTCGAGGCTGACGAGGGCGATCCGGTGGACCGCGGTGATCTGGAGGCCATCATCCAGCTCATGCACAGCGTCGATCCGGCCGAGTTCTACGACCTGAGCCAGGCCATGATCGACTGGCCCCAGGTGCTGCGCGCGATGGTGACCGAGATCTACATCGGCCACTGGGATGGCTACGCACCTACGCGAAACAACTACTATTTTCACTTCGACAACCGGGGCGTGCTGCGGCTCTTGCCGTGGGGCACCGACCAGACGTTCGACCGGCACCTCGGCTGGCGGGATGGCCGGGGGCTGCTGCTGGAGCGGTGCCGGGCCAGCCTGGGCTGCATGATGGCCTTCGACCTGACGCTGCTGGAGATCGTGCGGCTGCTGGACCGCCTGGACCTGGTGCCGGCCATCCGGGCGCAGGCGGATCTGATGTTCCCGTGGGTCGTCGAGGACCCGCGGCGCGCCTACACCCCCGAGTCGGTGACGGCGAACGTCAACGCCACCATCGCGTTCCTGGAGCGGCGCCGGCAGGACGTGGGCGTCATCGTCGACTGCCTGCTGCAGGACGACCCGGACCCCGATGACGACGGCTTCGCCTGCGACACCGACTGCCGGCCCGACGACCCGGACAGCTACCCCGGGGCCGAGGAGATCTGCGGCGATGGCATCGACCAGGACTGCAACGGCGTCGTGGACGATGGCATCGGCTGCCCCGACTGCGCGGAGCGGTTCCGCGGCGGGCGGCGCTACCTCGTCTGCACCACGCCGCGCAGCTACGCGGACGCCCGGGCCCACTGCCAGCAGCTGGGGGCCGATCTCGTCATCCTGGACGATCCGGCCGAGGCGGCGTGGGCCTACGCCCGCTCCCAGGAGGTCCGCGCCCAGGACTACTGGCTCGGGCTGGACGACATCGCGACGGAGGGCGACTTCCGCTGGGTCGACGGCCGGCAGCCCACCTACACCAACTGGAACGCGGGCGAGCCGAACAACTCGGGCAACGAGGACTGCGGCCACCTGTGGGGGCGCGACGGGCGGTGGAACGACCTGCCGTGCGACCGCGCCATCGGCGTGATGTGCGAGGACGTCTGCGACGCGGCGACGGACGCGGACGGCGATGGGGCCAACGCTTGCGGGGCCGACTGCGACGACAACGATCCGGCCACCCACCCGGGGGCGCAGGACCTCTGCCTCGATGGCATCGACCAGGACTGCAACGGCGACGTGGACGACGGGGCGGGCTGCCTGGACTGCACGGCGGTGCTCCGCGGCCCGCACCGCTACGTCATCTGCGGCACCCGGCGCACCTGGGACCAGGCGCGGGCCGAGTGCCAGGCCCTGGGCCTCGACCTGGCCATGCTCAAGACCCAGAGCGAGACGCGGGACATGGCGGAGGAGGCGCGGCTGATCGGGCCGAACTTCTACTTCGGCCTGACGGATCGGGCGCGCGAGGGGACGTTCGAGTGGATCGACGGCGCGGAGGCGGTGGACGGCTTCTGGGGGCCGGGGCAGCCCGACGACTTCCAGATGAACGAGGACTGCGCCGAGCTGACGGCGAACTCGTCCACCTGGAACGACATCGCCTGCGTCACCAACCGCGGGTTCATCTGCGAGCCGGTCTGCCCGCCGGGCCAGGACGCCGACGGCGACGGGGTGCTGCGCTGCGAGGGCGACTGCGACGACGGCGATCCCAACGTGGGGCTCTGCTACCCCTGAGCGCGGGCCGGCCGGTCAGCGCAGCTTCTTCTCTCGCCAGCGCAGCTTGTCGCGCAGGGCCGTGAGCTCGGCGGCCCGCTCGGCCGGGGCCAGGGGGATGGCCCGGTCCAGCCAGCGCTGAGCCTCGGCGTAGTGCGTCTGGGCCGCCTCGGGCTGGGCGGTGCGGGCCTCCAGATCGGCCAGCTCGCCCAGCCAGCGGCCCACCCGCGCGGCCGGCTCGGCGTCGCCCTCGGCGGCCGCCTCGGCCAGGGCCAGGCCCTCGGTGGTGGCCCGCCCCCACGACTCCATCGCGGCCGGCGTCTGGCCCAGGTTGCCCTGGACGTCACCGAGGCGCGCGAGCGTCTCCGCCAGCCCGACCCGGTGGGCGGCGTCGTCGGGGTAGAGCGTCCGCAGGCGCGCCCAGGCCTCGATGGCCTGCTCCAGGTGCACGACGGCCTCGGCCGGATCCCGCGGGGGCACGGCGACGCGGACGCGCGCATGGAAGGCGGCCGCCTGCAGGTGGATCTGCGCGAGGGCGACGAGGCTCGCCGGCGCGGGCTGCGGCCGGGCGGTGAGCGGGCCCAGGGTCGCGACGGCGTCGGCGTAGGCGGCCGGGGCCTTGCTGGCCGCGCCGGTGGCGGCGAGGACGTCCCCGAAGCCGGCCTGGACGCGGGCGAGCAGCAGGCGCAGGCGGTCGCTCTCGGGGCTCGCCTGGGCCGCCGCGGCGACGCCATCGACCAGTTTCATGAAGAAAGTCCGGCGGTTGTACTGCCCCGCCCCGCCCGGGATGAGGGCCAGATGCTCGTCGGCGAGGGCGACGGCGGCGGTGCCCTGGGCCAGCAGGACCTCGGCCTCGGCGGCCGCCTGGCGAGCGAGCGTCTGGGCGCGCTGCAGCCCGTCGTTGAGGCCGGCGCGCTGCGTCTCGAGGTCGGCCTTGTCGGCCCGCAGGCGCTCGACGACGGCGTCCTGCTCGGCGTGCGCGGTCTCCAGCGTCGCCACGTCGCCCAGCGCGGTGTCGAGCCGCGTCTTGAGGCCGGCCGCGAGGGCCAGCGCGACGACGGCCCCGGTGGCCAGGACGGCGGTGGCGAGGGTGAGGGCGCGCTTGCGCTGGCGCAGGGCCCGCTCCCGGGCGGCGGCGTCGGCTCGCTCCTGGCCGCGCTCGGCGGCTGCGGCGGCGCGCTCCCGGGCCTCCTCGGCGCTCGCGTCCGCCTGCCGCGTGGCCTCGGCGGCGCGCGTCGCCTTGAGCCAGGCGCGGCCGCGCGCCGAGAGCGTCGCCTCCAGGGCGGCCAGGGCCTCGGGGGCGAGGTCGGCGGCGGTGCTGCGGTGGAACGGCGGGCCGATGGGCAGCGCGCCCTCGGGCCGGCCGGCGTCATGCCAGGCCGTCGCGGCCCGCTCCAGGTCGTCGCGCCGCTCCAGCATCTCGCGGTGGCTGGCCAGCAGGCCCCGCAGCCGTGGCCACAGCCGCAGCAGATCGGCGTGGGCGAGGCGGGCCTGGTCGGCGTCGACGGCGAGCAGGGCCTCGGGGTGCGAGGGGCCGCCCGGGGCGCAGAGCCCACGGATGAGCGCCTCGCCGGCCGCCCCGCCGCCAGCCACCTGCACGGCCTCGGCCCAGGGCAGGGCCACGACGTGGTCATCGCGCCCGCGGCCCGCGCTCGTCAGGGCCAGCACCAGCGTCAAGGCGTGCTGGCGGCTGGCGTCGTCCAGCAGGCCCAGCCGGGCGTCGAGGGCGCGGCCGGGGCCATGGTGCAGGCCGCCCAGCGCGTCGTAGCGCTCCTCCGTGGGGGCCTTGTCGCCGTGCAGCCGATCCAGGGCCCAGCACAGCGGCCCGGGGGAGCCCAGGTGGCGCACGGCGTCGGCCACGATGCGGTCGACCAGCGGGGCGGGCCAGCGGCGGCCGATCATCGCCAGCGGCCCCTCGATGACGCCGCGGACGGACGGCCCGGCGAGGCCGCCCAGGGAGACGAGGCGGGCGTGGGCGAGCTGGGCCGCGAGGCGCGGCAGCACGTCGAGGGTGCGGCGGGCCTGGGCGGTCTGGCTGGTGGTGACGAGGAGCAGGCGGCTGGCGGCGTCCCCGAGCGCGGTGGCGATCTGCTCGTCGAAGGCCTCCGCGCCGCGCACGCCCTGCTCGCGGGCCCAGGCCACGTCGTCCAGGTGGTCGACGACGAGCAGGAGGCCGGCGTTGGCGGGCAGCTCGGCCTGGAGCAGCCGGCTCAGGCCCCCGGGGCTGCCGAGGGCCACCTCCACCACACCGGCGGCGGCGCGGTCGGCCAGCGCGTCCTCGACGGCGGCGACGAGGGCCTGGAACGGCGCGCGGCCCGGGCGGAAGGCGGCCACGAACCAGTCGGGGGGGCCGGCCACGACGGCGCCGCGCAGGATGGCGCTCACGACGCCGGCGCGGGCGAAGGACGTCTTGCCCGCCCCGGCCGGGCCCTCGACCTGCAGCCAGCGGTGCCCACCGGCCTCGAACCCCAGCCCGTCGGTGCCCTCGGCCAGCTCTCGGAGGCGGCCGAAGAACCAGCGCCCGTCGCGGACGCCGTAGGGCTTCAGGCCCGGGAACGGGCGCGCCTCGCGGTCGACGGGGGGCCGCAGGGCCGCCCCCTCGCGGCGGACGCGGTGCACCAGGCGCTCGAGCTGCTCGTCGAGCTGGCGGCGATCGGCGGGCAGGCGCATGGGGGTGAAGAGCTCGAGCACCGGGTAGGAGGCCTGATCGAAGAACCCGTCTCGGATCAGGGGGATGACCTCGAGGTGCTGCTGCCGGGAGGCGTGGTCGAGCCAGGCGCGCAGCCAGGCCGTGGGCGTGGCCTCCGACACGATGAGGACGAGCTTGCGCGCGCGGCCCAGGGCCCGCTCGACGGCGGCCAGCCAGGGCACGTCCCCGCGGGCCTCGGCCACGTCTTCGGCGGAGGAGAGGCGCAGGCCCGACGCGCGCAGGAAGCGCCCGACCGCTCTCCCCAGCAGCTCATCGGCCTCGGCGAACCCCAGCCAGGCGTCGAACTCGCTCGTGTCCACGGCAGCTCCTCGGATCGAGGAACGGTCGTAGCAGAGATTTCCGTCGGAGGCGACATTCGGGGCGGCGCCCCGGGGTGGGGTCAGCTCGCGGTGCGCTGGCGGAGGCGGCCCTCGAAGCCGTCGCCGGCCTCGGCGGTGACGAAGAGGCTGCCCTCGGTGCGCACCAGGCCCCAGTCGTTGCGGCGGCCGAGGCGATCGCCGAGGGGCGTCACGATGTCGTTGGGGACCTCGACCAGGCGCAGGGCCTCGGCGCGGTGCACGCCCTTGCTCACGGCGCTGGCGGCGATGCCGTCGATGTCGCGCGTCGTGTAGACGACCACCTCGTCGGCCAGCTTGGAGGCCTTGTGCAGCCGATCCGTCGACGGCGAGCCGATGTCGACCCAGAGCAGGATGCGGCCGGTGGCGTCCCGCGCCCAGATGGCCGGCTCGTCCGCGGTGCTGACGCCGCGGCCGAAGGCCAGCTCGGGGCGGTACTCCAGGGCGTAGGCCAGCACGCGCGTGATCAGGAAGGGCACCGACTCCGACGGGTGGCGGGCGACCCGGAGGTCGACGGTGTCGTAGACGCCCCGATCGATGTCGGAGATCTCGAGGCGGAACGCGTGCATGGTCGAGGTCAGGGCCAAGGGAGCCACCTGGGTCAGATGCGGGCCGCCAGCATTCCCGACCGCCCTGGAGAAGTCCAGCGCGACGGCCGTCAGCGGCGGGCGAGGACGCCGCGGCGCTGGGCGTCGGCCGCCTTCCAGGAGGCCCGCAGGGCGGCCAGCCCGGCGGCGTCGCCTGCCAGGCGCTCGCCCAGCCAGGCGCGGGCCTGGGCGTGCAGCTCGGCGGGGCCCCAGCGCCGCGCGGCGACGTCGCGCAGGCGGGCCTCGGCCTCGGCGTGGGCGCCGGCGCGGTCGAGGGCGAGGGCCGTCGCGACGACGTGCTCCAGGACGGGGCAGCCGCCAGCCGGGCTGCACCCGTCAGCCCGCAGCACCTCCGCGGCCTCGGCCGCCCGGCCGCACTCGACGAGGGCGTCGGCGTACAGGGGCACGAGGTGGTGGTCCGGCAGGGGGGCGAGGGCCTCGGCCAGCGCCGCGCGAGCCGGCGCGGAGCCAGGGGGCGCCACGACGGGGTGCGCCCCGCCCAGGGCCTCCAGCGCGCGGGCGGGCTCCTCCCAGGTGCGCCGCAGGTGGGCCCCGAGGCGGGTGAGCGTGAGCTTGTCGCGGCCCCCGGCCAGGACGCCCGGCCAGGCCTCGGCCACGGCCAGCCAGGCCTGCCCCAGGGCGACGGGATCGGCGTCTCGCTCAAAGCGGAGGGGCGCCAGCCGCTCCAGGGCACCCGACAGGCGCGCGAGGGCGTGCGGATCGAGGCCCGGCGGCGCGTCGACCAGGGCCTCCGCCTGCAGGGCCCGCCAGAGCGCGATGTGCGCGGGGGGCGTCTCGTCATCGAGCCGGAAGGTGACCGTCGGGGCGTCGGGCCCTGGCGCGTCGTCGATGGCCAGGACGCCGATCAGGTGGCTCTCCCGACCCCGCTCGGCGTAGGCCAGCGACAGCGCCGTGGTCAGGCCCAGGGCGCCGAGCGGTCGCGTCGCGGCGGGCCAGGAGGCCCGGACGCGGTGCTTCTCGTCGGCGGTCGGCCAGCCGAAGCTCACCCACCAGTCCGTCCCGGCGGCGCCGAGCTCGGCCGCGAGCACGGCCGCCACGTCGGCCAGCGTGTGCGTCTGGGCCAGCGAGACGTCGCGGATCACCCCCCAGCGCAGCCGGTTGAAGGGGGTGAGCCGCAGGCGGATCACCGGCTCAGTTCCCGTCCATCACGTAGATGGAGGCCACCCGGCTGCCGCCGTCCGCGAAGCAGATCGTCTTCAAATACATGGAGTTGTGGCTCACCATGGGCCCCTCCTCCCCGTAGAAGGCGCAGCAGTCGCCCGCGCAGGTCGCGGTGCCCGGGTCGTCCAGGCCGTTCATGGCGCCGCACTCCTCGCGCTCGGCCGCGTCGGCCCGGAAGCACGGGTGCATCTCGGTGAGCCAGGCGGCCACGTCGGCGGCGGTGGCCAGCGTCTTCTTCACGTCGGGGTCTTCGGACGACGTGTTCTCAAGGGTGATCTCGATGGGGCCCGTCAGCAGCGGCGCGGCGGCGCCGGGCTTTCCGGCCCGGAGCGCGGCCAGGACGGTCGCGGCCTTGAGGGGCGTGGGGCCTGCGCCGGGGCGGCGGTGGCGGGGGCGGCGGGGGCGCGGCCGTCGCCGGGCGGCTGGGGGCTCCAGCCGGGGCGGCGGGCTGGCTGGTGCCGGTGGGCGCGGCGCTGCAGGCGGCGGTGGCGAGCAGGGCGCAGGTCAGGGCGGTCAGGCGCATTGCGATCTCCTGGGGCTCAGCCGAGCAGGCTCTGGTAGATGAGGTACCCGGCGGGCACCAGCAGGGCGGCGAAGGTGAGGGCGGTGCCGTAGAAGCGGCCGAAGCTGGTGCCCGCGCGGCGCGTGAGCCCCCACGCGTGCATCAGGCGACCCAGCAGCAGGCCCCCGCCGATGCCATGGACGAGGTACACGGGCGCCCGGCTGCCCTCGACCAGCAGGAGCAGCAGCAGCGCGAAGGGCACGTACTCCGCGAAGTTGGCGTGCACGCGGATGGCCTGGTTCAGCGAGCGATGCCCCCCGTCGCCGAGGGCCTGCTTGAGTTGCTGGCGCAGCCGGACGACGCGCCAGGCGAGGCCCAGGTAGAGGAAGGCGAGCAGGCCCGCGTAGAGTGCCGTCCAGCGCATCGATGGCTCCCGGAGGGTGAGGGTGGGCGCGGCCTCGGGCCGCCTCCCGGCATCTGCTGGAGTCTACGCCCCCGGAGCCGCCATGCCCATGCCCCTCGCCGAGCTGCACTGGGATCACCGCTATCGCCGTGATCTGCCTGGGGATCCCGAGCCCGCCGTCTTCTCGCGGCAGGTCCTGGGGGCCGGCTGGTCCGCCGTGGCGCCGACGCCCGTCGCCGCCCCGCGCCTGCTGGCGTGGTCGCCCGAGGTGGCCTCGCTGCTGGGCATCGCGCCCGACCACGATCCCGACGCCCTCGCCGCCGTGCTGGCGGGCAACACGGTGCTGCCCGCCATGGCGCCCTTCGCCACGGCCTACGCCGGCCACCAGTTCGGCCACTTCGCGGGCCAGCTCGGCGACGGCCGCGCCATCAGCCTGGGCGAGGTGCTCACCCCCGCCGGCGAGCGCTACGAGCTGCAGCTCAAGGGGGCGGGGCGCACGCCCTACTCCCGCGGCGCCGACGGCCGGGCGGTGCTGCGGTCGAGCCTGCGCGAGTTCCTGTGCAGCGAGGCCATGCACCACCTGGGCGTGCCGACGACGCGGGCGCTGAGCCTGGTCGGCACCGGCGACGCCGTCGTGCGCGACCTGCTCTACAGCGGCGATCCCCGCCCCGAGCCCGGGGCCGTCGTCTGCCGCGTGGCCCCGTCGTTCCTGCGGTTCGGCCACTTCGAGCTCTTCGCCTGGCGGCAGGACGCCGCGAACCTGACGCGGCTGGCCGACCACGCCCTCGCGCGGCACTTCCCCGAGCTGGGTCCCCCCGGCCCGGCCGCGTACGGCGCCATGCTCCTGGCCATCGCCAAGCGGACGGCGCGGCTCATGGCCGACTGGATGCGCGTCGGCTTCGTGCATGGCGTCATGAACACGGACAACCTGTCGGTGCTGGGCCTGACCATCGACTACGGGCCCTACGGCTGGCTCGAGGCCTACGATCCGGGCTGGACGCCCAACACCACCGACGCCCAGCACCGCCGCTACCGCTACGGCCAGCAGCCGGCCGTCGCCCACTGGAACCTGGCCCGGCTGGCCGAGGCGCTGTACCCGATCATCCAGGACGAGGCGCCGCTGCACGCCGCCCTGGACGCCTACGCCGCGACGTTCGCCGACGTGTGGACGTCGGCCGCGGCGGCCCGGCTGGGGGTGCTGGCCGACGACGGCCTCAGCGAAGGGCTGGACGCCCGCCTGCGCGCCACCGAGACGGACATGGTCATCGCCTTCCGGCTGCTCTCCGACCTGGGCAGCGAGGATCGCAGCGACGCGGCCTGGCTCGCGGCGCTGGCGCCCGCGTTCTACGCCACGCCGTCGGCCGACGAGCGGGCCGCCTGGGTGGCCTGGCTGCGATCCTGGGCCGCGCGGCTGCGGCAGGAGGGCCGGCCCGACCCCGAGCGCCAGGCGGCCATGCGCCGCGTGAACCCGCGCTACGTGCTGCGCAACTGGATGGCCCAGCAGGCCATCGACGCCGCGGAGGCCGGGGATCTCACCGAGCTGCACCGCCTGCACGACGTGCTGCGCCGGCCCTACGACGACCAGCCGGCGCACGACGCGCGCTACTTCCAGCGCCGCCCGGACTGGGCGCGCCACAAGCCCGGCTGCTCCATGCTGTCGTGCAGCTCCTGACGGGGTGGCCGCCGGGCTCCGGCTGGGGCATGGTGGCCGGGTGAAGACCATCTACATCGACGCGGACGGCTGCGCGGTGAAGGACGAGGTGTACCGGGTGGCCCAGCGCTACCGCTGGCCCGTCGTCGTCGTCGCGAACCAGCCGCTCCACACGCCCGCCTCGCCCCTCATCACCGCCGTCATCGTGCGCCAGGGGCCCGACGTCGCCGACGACTACATCGCCGAGCGCGCCGGCCCCGGCGACATCGTGATCACCGCGGACATCCCCCTCGCGGCCCGCGTGCTCGAGGCCGAGGGGCGGGCGCTGGGGCCGAAAGGTGTTGAATTCTCAGAGGATTCCATCGGCGACGCCCTGGCCTCCCGGGCCATCGCGCAGCAGCTGCGCGACATGGGCGTGATGACGGGCGGGCCGCGACCCATGCAGGCCGCCGACCGGTCGCGCTTCCTGGGGAAGCTCGACCAGCTCGTCAACGCGGTGCAGCGCGAGTTCCCGAAGGGCTGACGCCCCTCAGCGCCGGCGGGGGTGTGGGGCCTTGCGGTTCAGGTGGCGCCGCGTGGACGCCATGGGCGGGCCGTCGGTGGAGATGTGGCACTCCCGGCCGCGGATGGTGGCCTGCAGCATCCGGTCGATGACCTCCTGGGCGCGCTCCGCCGGGACCCCGACGAAGCTGTGGCGCTCGTAGATCTCGATGGGCCCGATGTCGCGGCCGTCGAGGCCCGTCTCGTTGGCGATGGCGCCCACGATGTCGCCGGGGCGCAGGCCCACGCGGGTGCCGAGCGAGATGGTCAGGCGGGCCCGGGGGCCGTCGCCGAAGCCGACGCGGCCGGGGCTGCGGGGATCGCGGCGGTCGTCGCGGCGGTCATCACGGCGGACGGGCTCGCGCCGGGGCCGGGGCGGCAGCACCTCGGCCGGCTCGGGGCCGCGGATCACCAGGGGACGGCTCGCCGCGCTCAGCCGCGCGAAGGCCGCCGCCACGTCGACGGCGTCCCCGCCGCCCTCCGCGACCATCTGCTCGACGAGGGTCCGGTACGGCGCCAGATCGTCGCCTTCGGCCGCCGCCTGCGCCGCCGCCGCCAGCGCCCGGCCGCGGCCCCGCACCAGATCGGCGTTCCTCGGGATGGCCATCGTCGTCATCGGCTGGCGCGTGAACCGCTCGATGAGCCCCTGGATGTGCCGCTCCGACGGGGTGAGCAGCAGGATGGAGACGCCGGCGCGGCCGGCCCGCCCCGTGCGCCCCGTGCGGTGCACGTAGGTGTCGGCGTTGTCGGGCGGATCGAAGTTGACCACATGGGAGATGCAGTCCACGTCGAGGCCGCGCGCCGCCACGTCGGTGGCCACCACCAGATCCACGCGGCCGGCCCGCAGGCGGGCGACGACGTCCTCGCGCTCGGGCTGCCCCAGATCGCCGTGCATGGCGGCCGTCGCGAAGCCGCGGGCCTCCAGCTCGGCCGCCAGCTCGCGGCAGCCGACGCGGGTGCGGGCGAAGACCAGGGTGGCCTTCATCTCCTCCACCTCGAGCACGCGGGCGAGGGCGTCCACCTTGTCGCTGGCGTGCACGAGGAGGACGCGCTGCTCCACCTCGGCCACCGTCCGCGTCTCGCTCTCGGCGTGCGCGAAGACCGGCTCCGTCAGGTACTCGTCCGAGATGCGGCGGATGACCGGGGGCATGGTGGCCGAGAAGAAGGCCGTCTGCCGCTCCGGGGGCGTCTGGGACAGGATCCACTCGACGTCGTCGATGAAGCCCATCCGCAGCATCTCATCGGCCTCGTCGAGGACGGCGAAGCGGACGTCCGCGAGGGAGAGGGCCCCGCGGCGCATGCAGTCGGCGATGCGGCCCGGGGTGCCCACCACGACGTGCACGCCGCGGGACAGGGCGCGCAGCTGCGGCGACAGGGAGGCGCCGCCGTAGACCGTCAGCACGCGGAGGCCCTGGCGGGCCTGGCCGAAGCTCTCCAGCGCCTCGCTCACCTGGATGGCGAGCTCGCGGGTGGGCGTCATGACGAGCGCCTGCACCACGCGGCGATCGAGATCGATGCTCTGCACGACCGGCAGGCCGAAGGCCGCCGTCTTGCCGGTGCCCGTCTGGGCCTGGCCGATGAGGTCGCGGCCGCGCAGCAGATCGGGGATGGCGGCGAGCTGGATGGGGGTGGGGGTGGCGAACCCGAGCACCTCGAGGGCGTCGAGGAGCGCGGGCGTCAGGCCGAGGTCGGCGAAGGTCGGGGCATCGTCAGACAAAAGATCTCCGGCGGGTGAGCAGGGGGGCGGCTCATAGCACACCCGGGCGGTGGGGGTGAAGCCCGACCTGCGGCCCGGGCCCGCCAAAGGCCCGCGGAGCGTGCAGAATTCCGTTGGAGGTCAGGGGGCTTCGCACCGCAGCAGCAGCGTGCAGCCGTACGAGTCGGGCTCCTGGCGGAACTGCCCGCCGGTGACCGGGAACCACTCGCCGCCGATGTACCAGTGCGAGCTGACGCCGATGCAGGCGGGATCGGCCGCGCAGGCGGCGAGGGCGGCGGCGTGCCCGGCGGTGGTGGGGCCGGCCTTGCCCTCGCGGATCTCGCCGGGGTACGGCCCGAGGACGGCGCAGGGCCCGGCCTTCACGCCGGCCTCGACCTTCTGGGCGTGGCAGCTCGAGTCGGCCGGCTCGCCCAGGCGGTCGAGCTGGGCGCCCGTCAGGCGGCCGCCGGGCGCCGAGACGACGGTGGCCGGGGGCGCGGGCGGGGCGGACGTCGGCGCCGCGGCGGAGGCGGGCGCGGCGGCGGGAGGCGGGCGCGCCGAGGCCGGCGCCGAGGCCGGCGCGGCTGCGGGGGCGGGGGCCGGCTCGGCGGCGACGAAGCCAGGGGCGAAGAGACAGGCGATGACGAGCGCGCGCATGGCACCTCGGAGGGCTTGGGGGCGCACGGCCGCGCCGGGTTCAGTGTGACGCCATCTGTTCCGCGGCGGAAGCGGCGTCAGCGCGGCGCCATGCCGGCGAGGGCGGCCATGGCGACGTCGTGGGCAGCGGCCTGCTCCTCGAACGCCGAGAGCTTGTCACCGGGATCGATGAACAGGGGCTTGAGCACCGGATCCGACGGCGTGGGCAGGGAGGTGAGCGCGCCCCGGAGGACCTCGAAGGACGCCTGGGCGTCGCGCAGCGGCAGCATCCGGTCGTAGGCGTCGACCTTCAGGGTCGCCAGGGCGTCGCGCAGCAGGCGGGCGTCCTGCCCCTCCGCCTCGGCCTCCCGGATGGCCAGGGCCACGGCGTCGGCCGTGCAGACCATCTGCCGGCCGAAGACCCGCACGAACTCCGCCGGTGTCGCCCCGGCCTGGGCGAGCTCGGGCCAGGCCGGCACCCCCCGCGTCACCGCCCACCGCGCCACGTCGTCGGCCAGCTCCAGCCCGAGCAGCGCCACCAGGAGCCCGCCCCGGCCGCGCATGGCCGTCGCCGCCGAGAGCGCGGCGTGGGCGCGCTCGACCTGGGTGGCGTCCGCCGTCGCCAGCGCCAGGCGCAGCAGCTTGCGGGCGTGGAAGACGGGGGCCGGCACGGTGCAGTCGCCCCCGAAGCGGGGGTGGCGGCCCCACTCGAGCAGGCGGTCGATGTGGTGCCGCGTCTCCCAGGGCACGTCGTCGATGGGCACCACCGGCACCGGCGCGGCGGGCGCCCAGTAGACGGCGTCAGAGAGCTCCCGCGGCAGGCCCGAGCGGCCCAGGATGGTGGCCAGCGGCTCCAGGCCGATGGGGCCGTCCACCTCGCTCTGGGCGATGACGTCGGCCCAGCGGCGCTCGATCTCGGCGTCGGGCAGGTCGGGCCGCCGAGGCCGGGCGAAGAGGAAGAACGCCACGGTGGCGGCCGCCCCGAGCAGGGCGAGGCCACCGAGGGCGAGCGAGGCGCGGCGGGCCATGGCGGCCTCCTGGAAAGTCGAAGGGGAACAGTATGTTAGAGGGCGACCGCCGTGGGGAAGGGGACGTAGGTCTCGATCATCCGCAGGGCGAGCTGGCGGTCGTCGGGGGGCGTGGCGCCGATGACGCCGCGGGCCCGCAGATCGGCGGTGAGCAGGGCCTCGGCGTCGGCGCGGGCCAGCGGCGGGGCGGCCTCGGCGGGGGCGCACTTCGCCTTCCACTGCATGCTGAAGCGCAGGGCGCCGAGGGGCCAGCGGCCCAGCGTCTTGTCGCCCGCGCGCAGGGTGAAGCCGCCGTCGGCGTCGGGCTCGAGCCCCATGCCGGGGCCGGTGGGCGGGGCCGGGGCGTCGGGGCCGCCGACGCGGGCGATGCCGTGGAAGAGGCGCTCGCCGTCCAGCACGATGGCCGAGTCGTGGCGCACGGGGTGGCGGGCGGCCGGGGCGTCGGGCCCGTCGGGGTAGTACACGAAGTCGCCCCCCACGCAGCCGCCCAGGAAGAACACGGCGCCCACGGTCGGCGTGTGCCAGCGCCGGAAGAGGCCCGAGTGGGCCATGCAGACCAGCAGCCACTCCGGGGTGTTGGCCTGGTCGAGGCCGACGAAGGCCGGCGTGTCGGTGTGGATGGGCAGCTCCTGCCCGGGCACCAGCAGGTTGGCGAAGATCATGTCGGGGGCGACGGCGTCGGTGCCCGCCACGGCCCTGGCGGCGGCCAGCACCCGGGGGTGGTGCAGCACGCGGGCCGCGGCGGGGCTGCAGGCCTCGCCCCCCAGCGCGAAGGTGCCGCGGAACGGGTTGATGCGCGCGGCCAGGGTGCCCAGGTCGTCGAGCCGGCCGGCCCGCGTCTGGGCGCCGACGTGGTTCATGAGGGCGTCGTGGCGGCGCACGAGGCCCTTGCCGAGCCCGCTGGCGGGCAGGCTCGACACATACGGGCGGAAGGCGCCGAAGCTGGCGGCCAGCGCCAGGATGTCGGCGGCGCCCTCGGGGCCCAGCACGTCTTCGAGGCGGATCACGTCGGCCATGGGGCCTCCCGGACCGCACCGCCCGCCGCCCGGGGAGGCGGCGGTTTCGGCAGCGATCTCCATGGGTTGCGTGGGTGGGTCAGCGGCCCAGGCGCACGATGACCGCGTGGCGGCTGGCGGCCGGCCCCGCGGCGCCCACCGCGACGATCTGGTCCGTCCGCGGATCGAGGGCGACGCCGAAGCCCACGGCGTCCTCGGCCGGCGCCCCGAAGTCGAGCAGGGTGGAGCCCTGGTCTCCGAAGGTGGCGTCCGGGGCCCCCGCGGCCGTGAGGCGCAGGACGAGGAAGCGGCTGACGCCCTCCTCCTCGGCGCTGCCCACCACGACGACGCCGCCATCGGGCTGGACGACGACGCCGCGGGCCACGTCGCGCCCACCGGCCACGTCGAGCACCAGGCGGCCCTGGTCCCCGAAGGCCGCCACCGGCGAGCCCTGGGCGTCCAGGTGCTCGACGAGCAGATCGCCCGCCGTCTCGCCCACCAGCACGAAGCCGTTGGCCGTCCGCGCCACCGCCAGGAAGCGGTCGCGGGTGCTCATGGCGTCCACGTCGCGGATGGCCTGGATGGCCGCGCCATCGGCCTGCGCCACGGCGAAGAGGCCGGCGTCGTCCGCGCCGTCCTCCAGCAGGGCCGCGATGGCCACGACGCCGTCCCCGCCGGCGGCCGCCCCGCGGACGCGCACGTCGGCCGCCTGGCCGAGGCTCACGTACCCCGTCGCGCTGCCCATGACGGCGCCATCGGCCCCGTGCCGCACGACCAGCTCCGTCGTCGGTCGCCCTTGGGGCCGGGCGTCGCCGACGCCCACGAAGCCATCGCCCTGGGCCAGGAGCGCCCGATAGGCGCCGCTCGCCACGCCGGCGGCGGGCGCGCCTGCGAACTCCCCGTCGGGCAGGCCCTCGGCCGAGAGCCGCGCCAGCGCCGGGGCGGCGCGGCCGTTCGTCGTCGCGAAGCCCGCCAGCACCACCCGCCCGTCGCCGCCCGGCAGGAGGGCGAAGGCCTGGTCGGGGCCGCCGGCGAAGTCGACGGTGGCGAGGCCATCCTCCGAGAAGGTGGCGTCCGGCTCGCCCGCCGCGGTGAGGCGCGCGGCCAGCATGTCCCAGCCTGCGGCGCCGCGGAGGCTGCCGGCCGCCCAGACGCGGCCCTGGGCGTCCACCCCCACGCTGCGCAGCTCGGCCACCCGGCCCGCGAGGCTGGCCGTGCCGCCCGCGCCGAAGGTCGGATCCAGGGCGCCGGCCGCGGCGCAGGTGTCCTCGTCGACCTGGCCGTCACAGTCGTCGTCGAAGCCGTTGCAGACCTCCGGCGACGGCGGACAGTCGGCGTCCACCGCCGCGTCGGCCGGGGCTGCGTCGGCGGGGGCCGCGTCGCCAAGGGCCGCGTCCGATCCGGCGTCCGCCCCCGCGTCGTGGTCGCCCGCGTCGCTGGCCGCCGCGTCGGTCGGGGCCGCATCACCGCCGGCGTCGCCCGGGGCCGCGTCCGCCCGGGCCGCGTCCGCCGCGGCGTCCGCCACGGCGTCCGCCATGCCCCGGTCCACCACCGCGTCCGTCGGCCCGCCGTCCACCCCGGCGTCGTCGCCGTCGACCGGCAGGCAGCCCGCGAGCGCCAGCGCCGCCACCACCCCGTGCACCCACTTCCGGCTCATGCTACGAGTGCCTCCATGTACACGCTGCGCCTGGCCACGCCCGCCGACGCGGGCTTCCTGCTGTCGCTCTACGTCGCCCACCGCGAGGCCGAGGTCGCCGGCTGGGGCCTGCCGCCGGCCGCCATCCCGCTCTTCCTGGCCCAGCAGCACGCCGCCCGCACGGCCAGCTTCCAGGCGGGCTACCCCACCGCCGTCGACCAGGTGATCGCGCGCGACGGCGCCGACGTCGGCCGCCTGCTGCTGCACGAGGCCCCCGATCACCTGCGCGTCGTCGACGTGGCGCTGCTGCCGGCGGCCCAGGGCCAGGGCCTCGGCACCCGCGTGCTGCGCGATCTGCAGGCCCGCGGGCGCCCCCTCTACCTGAGCGTCGCCGTCGACAACCCGGCCGCTCGGCTGTACGCCCGCCTCGGCTTCCGCGGCAGCGACGACGGCGTCTACGCGTCCCTCGCCTGGACGCCCTGACGCGCCCGTCACGCCACGCCCACGACGAGGCGGTCGGTCACGGCCACGGCCTGGGGCAGCCCGTCTGGGCGCCACTCGTCCACCAGCCGGCCCTGGCGATCGAACGTCCACACCGCGGCCGGGATGGCCGAGGCGGCCACCACGCGGTCGCCCTCGACGGCCACGTCGCGGGGACGCCAGTCCTCCAGGTGCTTGATCTCTTTCGTGATTTCACCGGACGCGGCCAGCCGGACGAGGCGCGCGTTGCCGCCGTCGGCCACCCAGGCGCCCCGGCCCGCCGCGGCCATGCCCGCCGGCGCGTTCAGCCCGCTGGCGACCACCCGGCGCGCCCCGGCCCGGGTCACGGCGACGACCTCGTGGGCCAGCCGATCCGCCACCCACAGGTCGCCGTCGACCACCGCCACGCCCCACGGCTGGGCGAAGCCCACCAGGCGGGCCTGGTCGGCGCCGTCCCGCGCGGCCAGCAGGTGCAGCACCCCCTGGGCGTCGCTGACCGCCACCGCGTCCCCCCAGGCCACGGCCGCCCGGGGCAGCCCCAGGCCCGCCCGCGTCCAGCGAACGCCGCCCGCCGCGTCATAGGCCGTCACCCGGCCCGCCGCCGCGTCCAGGGCCAGCCACCCCGCCCCGAGGGGCGCGACCGCCTGACCGGCCACCACCGCGCGGCGCAGGCCCGCGGCGCCCGCGGCGCCCGCCAGCAGCGCGGAGGCCGCCATGGCCCCCGTCCCGACACGGCGCACGAAGTCTCGACGGTTCATGGGCGCCCTCACTGCCGCGGCGGGAAGAGGCCCGCCGTCGCGATGGCGAAGCGCATCACGATCACCGGGCTCATGTTGTCATGGGGCTGGTTGCCGCCTGCCGTCCCGACGACCGGGGCGGGCAGGGGGCTGGCCTCGCCCGTCGGCGCGTACTGCGGCCGCCGCGTCACGGCCGGGGCCGCGCCGGCTGGGCTCGCCGCCACCGCCGGGGCGCCGCTCGCGGGCACCGGGTGGCCATGGGAGGGGAGCTGGCTCGCGAGCAGCGTGACCGTCTCGGCCCCCGCGCGCCCGCCGAGCCGCACGTCGTCGTCCGGGTGCATCGGCACGCGGCCCCGCAGGTCGGGCAGGCCGAAGTTCACCCGGCCATCCCCGCCGTAGGTCGTCCCGATGATGCTGAAGAGCTGCTGGAACTGGACGATGGACAGGAGCTGCCCCTCGCAGAAGGCCCAGCCGCGGGGCGGGAAGTCAAAGCCGAAGAGGCGGATCTCGCCGATGAAGGGCTCAGCCATGGTCAGTCCCGGGCGGGGAAGATCCCCAACAGCGCGATGATGTAGTGCACGCCCAGGACGGGCGGGCGGTTCTCGTGGGGCTGGCCCCCACCCTCGGCCGCGAGGCCGTCGGCCATGAGGGCGTCGGGCGGGCCGTAGCCCGCATCCGGCCCCACGGCCGGCACCCCGGGCACGGGCGTCGTCCCCGGCGCGCCGCTGCCGTTGAGCGCGTGGGTGTGCGCCGGCATCTCGGCCACCTGCAGCGTCACCTCGGCGACGCCGAAGCGCTCGCCCAGCCGGCGCTCGGTGAGGCCGTTGCCGCGGCCCTGGCCCACCGGCACGCGCCCGCGCAGATCCGGCAGCGCGAAGGTGTTCTCGCCATCCCCGCCGTAGATGTTCCCGATGAGCGAGAACAGCGGCTGGTTGTCGATGATGCGCAGCAGCGCGCCATCGCAGAACGCCCAGCCGCGCGGCGCGAACTGCCCGCCAAACAAACGGATTTCACCGATGTAGGGATCAGCCATGGGTGCTCCTCAGCCCCGGGGAGGGAAGACGCCGACGAGGGCGATCTGGAAGCCGATGGCGAGGCTCGGTGGCTGGTTCTCGTGCGGCCCCGCGCCCCCCGCTGCGCCAGCCTGGGCCATCGCGGTGTCGGCCACGGCGCCATACACCTCGTCGTCGCCCTCGGCGTACCGCTGCCCCGCGGGGCTCACCTCGGTCGCCGGCGCCGCCACCCCGGCGAGGCCGTGGGCGTGCGCCGGCATCTGCGCGGGGGCCAGGATCACCCGCTCCGCGCCGAGCGTGCTGCCCTGCCGACGGTCCGACAGCCCGGGCCCCTGGCCGGCCCCGAGGGGGGCGCGCCCCCGCAGATCGGGCAGCGCGAACGTCACCCGCCCATCGCCGCCGTACGTCGTCCCGAGGAGCGAGAACAGCGCCGCGTTCTGCGCGATCGGCAGGAGCCGCCCGTCGCAAGGCGCCCACCCCCGCACGGTGAAGCCCAGGGCGAACATGCGGATCTCTCCCAGGAATGGCTCGGCCACAGAGACGCCCCCCCGAACACCGGCTGTGTCTGGGCGACGGTAGGAGCCGCGCGGCAGGCGTGTCAACGGCGATGGGGCCGGGACACATCGCCGCGAGTGTCCCTCAGCCCCGGATCCAGTACGTGCGCACCACCTTGCCCTCGGGGGCGTACAGCGCCTCGTCCTCCAGCACCCCGCCGTTGCGCTCGATCGTCCGCCGCGACGCCACGTTGCCGGGGTCGCACGTCAGCAGCACGTCCTGGATGCCCATGGCCCGCACGCGGGGGAGGGTGGCCGCCAGCAGGGCGGTCGCGACGCCCCGGCCGCGGGCGGAGGGGCGCACGCTGTAGCCGATGTGGCCGCCGAAGTGCCGCAGGCGCTCCGTCAGGTGGTGGCGCACGTTCACGACGCCCAGCAAGTCGCCGCCCTGCTCGAAGAACCAGGTGGTGCAGGGCACCCAGCCGGGGCCGAGCTGCTCGCCGCGGGCCCAGGCCGAGACGGCGTCGACGACGCGCTCGATGGGCCAGTCCAGGTCGGAGAAGTACGCCGGAATCCGGGCCTCGCCGGCCGCGGCGAAGTCGGCCAGGAAGGCGGCGAGGGCGGGGCCGTGGGCGGGGGTCAGGTCGATGAGCATGGGGGCGTCCCTGGTTCAGCGGTGCACCGACGTGTACCGCCTCCCGCCGCGCCTGGCCAGCCCGATCCCGGGGAAAGATCAATCAGGACGATGGTTTGCCGTGACCCGCACGGGCACCGCCCCGGTCGGGCGCAGGGTGATGGACGGCCGCAGCTGGAGGACGTGGGCCTGCGGCACATCCAGCCGCACCCGCCGCAGCAGGGTGGCGAGGACGAGGACGGCCTCCATCTCGGCGAAGTGGTTGCCGATGCAGACCCGCGGCCCGCCCCCGAAGGGCAGGTAGGTGAAGCGCGGCCGCTCCCGGACGGGCTGGTCGATCCAGCGCTGGGGCACGAAGCGCAGCGGCTCCGCGTGCCAGCGCGCGTCGCGGTGGACCAGCCAGGGGGAGACGATGAGCTGGGTGCCCTTGCGCACCGGGCCGCAGCGCAGGTCCTCCAGGTCGGTGAGCGCCTCGCGGCCGACGGCCCAGGCGGGCGGGTAGAGCCGCATCGCCTCGGTGATGACGGCCGCCGTGAACGGGAGCTGCCGCACGTGGTCGAGGCCGAGCGGGCCGTCGCCGGCGGCCGCCTGGATCTCGGCCTCGGCCCGGGCGCGCTCGGCCGGGTGCCGCGACAGCAGGTGGAGGGCGAAGAGGAGCGCCAGCGCGGTGGTCTCGTGGCCGGCCAGGAACATGGTGGCCACCTCGCCGCGGAGGGCCTCGTCGTCGAGGCCCAGGCCCGCCTCGTCCTGGGCCACCATCAGCCGGCTGAGCAGGTCGTTGCCCGTGGCGTCCTGCCGACGCTGCGCGATGACGGCCCGGATGACGGCGTCGAGGGCCTCGGCCCCCCGCCGCATGCGCCGCCGCGGGGCCGTGGGCACCCAGCCGGGGAGAAACCGCCGCCAGCTCTGCTGCCAGCCCGCGAAGCCGGCGACGCTGTCGGCCATGGCGTGCTCCACGACGCGCACATCCGTCGGCAGGTTGGTGCCCAGCAGGCACTCCACCACGATGCGCAGCGTCACCCCCATCAGGACGGCGTGCAGGTCGCGGCCCTCGGGGTGGGCCAGCAGGTCGAGGGCGGCCTCCTCGGTGTGGCGGACCATCACGTCGGCGTAGCTGGCGATGTGGGCGCGCTTGAGGGACGGCGCCGCCAGCTTGCGCCGCTGGCGCCAGGTGTCGCCTTCGAGGGTGAGCAGGCCGGGGCCCACGATGAGCTGCAGGCGGCGGGTGCCGACGTCCTTGCGGAAGTCCGCCGCGCGGGTGACGAGCACCTCGGCGATGTCCTCGGGATCGGAGAGCAAGACGGTGTGCTCCCCGGCCACGGCGAAGCGGGCACGGTCACCCCAGGTGGCCTTCGCGTGGTCCAGCGCCGCCAGGGGATCGCGGTTGAAGGCGCGGAAGGTGCGCACGGCGGGCAGGCCCTGGACGTGGGGGCGGGGGAGGGCGAAGGCGTGGGACATGGGGACTCCTGCTTGACGGCTGGGCGGCGAACGCCCTCACAATAGGAACCGATCCCCCGACCCGGTACTCGCTTTGCCCGACGGTCTCCTCGCACGCGCCAGGCCGCGTAGACAGCCAGTTCAAGCCCGCGCGCGGGCCACCGTGGACGCCATCTGCACCGCCACCGCTCAGGTTCTGCTCGCCGAAGGCTACGACGGGGTGACGACCAACCGGGTCGCCGAGCGGGCCGGGGTGAGCATCGGCACGCTCTACCAGTACTTCGGCAACAAGGAGGCGCTGATCGGCGGCCTCGTCGACCGCGAGTTCGACCGGTTCTTCGAGCGCCTCGTGACGTACCTCGAGCTGCCCATCGACACCTCCGTCGAGGCGACGGTGACGGCGTATGTGCGCGCGACCTTGAAGGTGCACCTGGAGCACGCCGCGCTCTACCAGGCGCTCGCGGAGCAGCTCCGCGCCGCCGGCTGGCATGCGCTGGAGGCGCTCTGGCAGGGGCGCTGCATCGAGCTGGTCGAGCTGAGCCTGACCGCCCGCCCCGCCCTGATCGGGGGTCGCGACCCGGGCCCGGTGGCCTTCGCGCTGACCCACGCGGTGCACGCCGTGCTGCTGCACGCCGCCCTGGATCGGCCCGCGCTGCTGGCGTCGGCCGGCTTCGCCGACTCGGTGGTGGCGCTCATCGTCGGTTGCCTGCAGGGGAGCGCCGGGCCCGCCGCGCCGTGAGCGGCTCGGCGGCACACCGTGCCGGGAGGCCGCAGGTGGCCCGCCGTCGGGGCCGCGGGTTGCCCACTGCAAGCGGTTGAAATCAGACAGGAAAGGTCGAGACGTCTCTGGTGGCCCGACGCTTGAACTGGCAGACGGTCAGCCAAAGAAGACGGAGAGAAGACCATGCCTGCACGCCGCATCGCCGCCTGCCTCGCCCTGACCACCCAGGCCTGCACCAGCACCCACCAGATTCGCGCGACCGACCTGCCTGCCGAAGGCATCGCCTGGCCGAACGGCGAGGACGGGCGCCCGGTGGACGCGGCGAGGGTCGAAGATGAGATCATCGCCTTCTCCCGGAAGGCGCAGGCCCTCCCGACGCTCACCGGCGAGGCGGTCAGCGTCGGGGGCGACTTCCAGGGGGTGCTCCTCGCCCCGGGCAGCACGTTGACGCTGCACGATCCCGTCGCGCTGCGCCCCGAGGGCGACGTCCTCGTCGTCCGGCAGGCGGCCGGCGAGACCCGGGTGCCGCTGGCGGGCACCATCATCGAGGTCGAAGAGACGGCCGGCGGCCGCAGCGCCCTGGCGGGGGTCGGCATCTTCTACGGCGGCCTGCTCGTGGTGGGGATGCTCTCGCTCGCCGTCAACGGCCTCCAGCTCTAGGCATGGAGCCGGCCGGGCGGCGCGTGGCCCACTGGCGACGGCCCGGGCGGCCCACTACCGTGGAGGCTCCACCCACCCCGAGGTCGCCATGATGCGTCCGCTGCTCGCCCTCGCCCTGCTGACCGCCTGCGGGGGCACCCCCGAGGTCGCCCCCGATCCCGATCACGATGGCATCGTGGGCGCCCAGGACCAGTGCCCCGACGCCCCGGAAGACTTCGATGGCTTCCAGGACGAGGACGGCTGCCCCGACGTCGACCACGACCACGAGGGCGCCATCGTCGGCGACTGCCCCATCGAACCCCCGGCGCCCGAGGTCCTGAGCTGCGATGAAGACGCCCCGTAGGCGCCTGGCGCTGCTGGCCCTGGTGGCGGGGCTGGCCGCCTGCAGCGCGGCCCCGGTCGCCGCCGACGCGGACGTCGACGCCGACGGGGATGGCATCCCCGACCTGACGGACGTCTGCCCGAGCGTGCCCGAGGACGCCGATGGCTTCCAGGACGCCGACGGCTGCCCGGAGCCCGACAACGACGAGGACGGCATCCCCGACGTGGCCGACAAGTGCCCGCTCGAGCCCGAGGACCACGACGGTGACCGCGATGACGATGGCTGCCGCGACTTCAGCCCGCCGCCGCCGTCCGGCTGCGTCCTGATCAACGGCGTCATCGCCTTCTCCCCGGGGGACGCTCGCCTCGTGAAGGACGCCCGGTCCTGGCTCGCCGAGCTGGCGACCACCCTGCGGGGCGTCCCCGAGCTGCCCCTGCGCATCATCGGGCGGCCCGACACCGCGGGGGAGGCCGGCGATCTGGCCGCCCGCCGCGCGGCCGCCGTGCGCGACGCGCTGGTGGCGGAGGGGGTCGACGCGGCGCGGCTCGCCCTCGAGACCGAAGCCACCAGCCCGGCGCCCGGGCAGGTGCGGTTCGCGGTGCCGCCGGGCGCGGGCGGCTGCCCGGGGCGGTAGGGCCCCGCGGCTTCGGCTATGCTCCCGCCGACGCTCGGAGGTGCCCATGCTCGCGCTCCTGCTCCTCGCTGGCCTCGCCCAGCCCCCCATCGTCCCCCTCGGAGACGCCGCCGCCAGCCCGCTGGCGGTCTGGATGAGCCACGGCGACGCCGACGCCGACCCCCGGCGGTTCGACGTGTGGCTGCTGGAGCGTGGCCTGGCCGTCCGCCGCTGCATGGGTCGCCTGGCCGACGCCCGCCCCGATCTGGAGGTCGTCGACGCGACGTTCATGCTCCGCAGCGACGCTGCCGGCCGCGTCCAGGTGGAGGGCGTCTTCCCGCGGACGGAGGATGGCGGCCTCGCCGGCTGCCTGGCGGCCAGCCTCGACGGCCCGCTCGGGGGCGGGGCCGGGTACGCCGGCTACCGGCTGCAGTACGCGCAGGTGGTCCACGCCCGCGTGAAGGCGGAGGCGGCCCGCGACCGGCGCCCGGGCATCGCGACGCTGGGCATCGGCACGGGCGGCGGCGGCGGTGGCCTCGGAACGGCCCGGGGCATCGGCAGCGGCGGCATGGCCACCGTCGGGCGCGATGGCCAGGGGGTCCTCCGGCTGGGGTGGACGGATCACGACGTGGGGGACGCGGCGGCCGTGCGCGCCGGCGCCACGTCGGTGGGCGCGGCGCTCGTCGCCTGCTTCTCGGGGGCGGCTCGCCAGCGCGGGGACGTCGTGCTTGAGATCACCCCGAAGGGGCCCGCGCACATCACCGTGACGGGCGCGCCGCCGGCCACCCGGAAGTGCGCCGCGCAGGCGCTGCAGGCCGCGCGCTTCCCCGCGACCGCCCGCGCCGGGGCGGCCCGGTTCAGCCTGACGTGGCACCCGGGCTCGCTCCGAAAGCCCTGATCACACTGGGAAATCCGTCAGCGCGTCGCGAGCCAGGCCAGCAGCGCCGCTCGGTCCGCCGCGTCGAGGTCCTGCCCGAAGGGGTGGCCCGGCTCGGCCCGATCCGGGTCCAGCAGCTCGGCGAGCGATGCCACCGCGCCGGTGTGCAGGAGCTGGCGGCGCGCGCCCACGCCCGCCAGCGACGGCACCCGGTAGGCCCCGGTGCCGCGCTCGGGGGAGCGACCGGCCGCCGCGTCGGTGCCGACGACGTCCAGGGCCACCGGCGCCCCCACCGTCCCATCGGCGCCATGGCACCCGGCGCACACCCGCGCGAAGACGGCCGCGCCCTCCGGTGATCCAGCCGCCGCGGGCGCCGGCGCCAGGTGCCACAGGTACCAGGCCAGCGCGAAGGCCACCTGCCGCGGCGGCCGCGCCGGCTCGGGCCAGGCCGTGATGAGCAGCGTGTCGATGCGCACCGCCAGGGCGGGCAGGTCGTTGCGGATGGTCCCCGCCCAGTGCAAGTGGGACTGGTAGCGCACGGGCCGCAGATCGGGGATGGCCACGGGGTTGGCCAGGCCGTCGGTGGTCACGTCGACCTGGCCGGGCCCCCACCGCCAGACCGGGTCGTCGGCCGGGCGTTGCAGGTGGTGGGCGCGCAGCGCCCCGGCGTCCAGCTCCACGTGGGGCAGGCCCGGGACGAGCCGCCCCGCCGCGTCCGGCGTCGCGTGGCAGCTCGCGCAGGTCCAGGCGAGCTGGCCGTCCGCCCCCTCCACCAGGCCGCCGACCCAGCCGTCGGCGTCGACCCACAGGCCGTACTGGTCGGGATCGACCCCACGCGCCTCCGGCGCGGGCTGGGCCGGCCAGCCGAAGAAGGCCCGCTCGCCCAGCGCCATCAGCGCCTCGTGCGTCCAGGGCACCTCGGCGAACACCGGCGCGAAGGGCGGCGGCGTCGGCCGCCACGGGCGGACGGCCGGGTTGTGCTCGGGGTAGGCGTCCCAGCCCAGCGGCCCGTGCTCGGACGCCAGGGCGTAGCTCGCCAGCCGCACCCGGCTGTAGCGGTTGGCCGGGTTGACGAGGCTGGCCTCGAGCGTCGCGCGGCGATAGGCCCGGTCCTCGACGAAGCGCCGCCCCTGCGCCACCTCGTCCGGCGGCGCGCACGCGAGCAGCCCCAGCCCGAGGAGCCACGCGCGCCGCACGTCAGCCCAGCGCGCCGAAGTCCGGCACGAACTCCTCGGTCTCCAGGATGACGGTCCCCTGGCCGGCCGGCCCGTCCACCTCCAGCTTCACCCGCCAGCGCCAGGTGCCGGCGTCCACCGCGCTCGGTCCCACGATCAAGCGCCCGACGCTGGTCGGCAGGGGGAAGCCCAGGTCCTTGTCTTCGCCGGCGACGAGCTCCACCTCGAGCGTGCCCGGCAGATCATCCGCCGCGAGCGTCTCATCGGCCTCGGCCGGCTGGGGCTGACCGTCGTCGCCGAGCAGCACCGCGCTCGCCGCGCGCAGGGTGAAGCGGAACGTCCCGCTCGACAGCCCGCGCACCTTCAGCCGCAGCCCGGCGCTGGGCGCCTCGTAGCCGGAGGTGTACTCGCTGGGATCCTCGATGCCGTCGCCGTTGGCGTCGTCCCACTCGCCGCGGCAGTCACACCCGCCGTCGGTGTGCGCCTGGAAGCTCACCACCTCCAGCCCCAGGTCGGCCGGCTCGACGTCCGGCGTCGCCCGGTCCTCCGCGCAGCCCCCGAGCACAAGCGCCAGCGCCAGCCACCACCCCTGTGCACCCATCACGCCCTCCGCCGAACGGTCTCCCGGAGCATATCGCGGCCGCCTCGGCCACTCCACTGCCTCCCGAGGGTTGCACGCACCGCACACCGTGCCCAGCGACCACGGTGGCGCCCCGCCACACCTGGCGCCCGTGAGGCGGCAAATGTTTGAGTTTACAGCGGAATTGCGGTCGGCCTGCGAGCTGGCCCAGGCCTTGAACCGCGCCTGACACAGCGAGACAAGCCGAGGAGATCACGCGAGGAATCATGATGGACCGCCGCCCCTGGTCGACCCGCCTCGTCGCCGTGCTGGCCCTGGCCGCCCTGCAGCCCGCCTGCATGACGACCCGCACCCTCCGCGGCGAAGAGCTGCCCCCCGCCGGCCTGACGTGGGACGCGGCGGGCGGCGAGGCGGGCGGCCCCGCGGCGGGCGCCCTGCTCTTCGTGGCGAACGGCGATGTCGAGGTGGAGGTGGCCCCACCCGCCCGGCTCGTCGTCGAGGGGGACCAGCTCGCCATCCACGGCCCCGCGGGCGTCCAGCGCCTCCCCGTCGCCGACGCCGTCGTCGAGGTGCACGAGCCCGCCCACGGCCGCACCGTCGCCCTCATCGCCGGCCTGGGCACCCTGCTCCTCATCGCCACGTACGAGTCGCCCTCTCGGGGGCCTGGGCCGGGATGGACGCACTGATCCCACCTCTGACGGGGCTCGGCGCATGTACACTGCCTCCCGCGCCGGTCGACCGGCGCCCTTGGAGGTCGCCATGCCCCGCCCCCTGCTTGCCCTCGCCGTGGTCGTCTGCCTGCTGACCTTGGGGTCGCCGCCGCGGCGCTGCCGGCCGCAGCGCCCGCCTCCGCCGCCGCGCCCGCCTCGGCCGCCGCGCCTGCCTCGGCCCGGCGCTCGCGCCGCTCGCCCTCGTCTACCGCGGCGCGGGGGCCTGCGAGGGCTGCGCCGAGTCGCTGGCCGCCCTGCTCCAGAAAGCGGGCCTGCGCACCCGCTACGTCAGCCCGGCCGACCTGCTGCAGGACGCCACGTTCGTCGGCGCCACCGTCTACGCCCAGCCGGGCGGCGACGCGACCTCGCTCGTCCTCAAGGCCGTCGGCGCCAAGGCCTGGCCCGACGCCGCCCGCCGCATCCGCGCCTTCGTCGCCGGCGGCGGCCGCTACCTGGGCATCTGCCTGGGCGGCTGGGTGGCGGGCCCCTGGATGAACGACACCGTGCCCGCCCTTGACCTGCTCGACGGCGAGGTCGACGCCTTCACGCGCACCCCCCGGGATCACACCACCGACCAGGTCATCCCGGTCACCTGGCTCCTCCCGTCGCAGCAGCGCCGCGTCTACTTCCAGGAGGGCCCGTACTTCGAGGCCCGGGGCACCGTCTACGCGCGCTACAGCGATGGCAGCGTCGCCACCCTGCTCGCCGACTTCGGCCGGGGCAAGGTGGCCGTCAGCGGCATCCACCTCGAGGCCGAGGCCGACTGGTACACCGCCAACGACCTCACCGACGCCGACGGCCCCGACGCCGATCTGGGCGTCATCCTCATTCGGGCGCTCCTGGCGAAGTGACGGCGGCCGGCCGGTGCCGCCGGCGGCCCCGCGCCGCACAACCCGTGCATCCCGGCGCCGACGGTGGCATACCCCTCCAAGCTCGCCGCCGCACTGGAGGAACATGCGCGCCACCGCTCTGATCGCCCCGCTGCTCCTGCTCGCCGCCGCCGCCCAGGCCGACGAGGGGATGTGGACCTTCAACCGCTTCCCCGCCGATCAGGTGCAGGCCGCCTACGGGTTCAAGCCCGACGCCGCCTGGCTGGACCGCGTCCGCCTGGCCTCCGTGCGCCTGGCCCAGGGCTGCTCCGGCAGCTTCGTGTCGGGCGAGGGCCTGGTGATGACGAACCACCACTGCGTGCACGCCTGCGTAGAGCAGCTCTCGACGCCCGAGCAGGATCGCGTGGCCCAGGGCTTCCTGGCCAAGGCGCGCCCCGACGAGGTCAAGTGCCCGGATCTCGAGGTGAACCAGCTCGTCAAGATCACCGACGTGACGGATCGCATCGCCGCGGCCGTGGCGGGCAAGTCGGACGCGGACGCCAACGCCGCCCGCAAGGCCGAGATGTCGCGCATCGAGAAGGCCTGCGCCACCTCCGACGCCGTGCGCTGCGACGTGGTGAGCCTGTACGAGGGCGGCGTCTACGACCTCTACGAGTATCGCCGCTACCAGGACGTGCGGCTGGTGTTCGCCCCCGAGCTGGCCATCGCCTTCTTCGGCGGCGATCCCGACAACTTCAACTTCCCGCGCTACGCCCTCGACTCGGCGTTCGTGCGCGTCTACGAGGGCGACAAGCCGGCCGCGACGCCGAACTTCTTCGCCTGGTCGGAGGCGGGGACGAAGGCGGGCGACCTGACGTTCGTGACGGGCCACCCCGGGCGCACCAGCCGCCTGAAGACGGTCGCGGAGCTCGCCAGCTTCCGCAACAAGGCCCTCCTGCGCCGGCTGCTGTGGCTGTCGGAGCTGCGCGGCGCCCTGGCCGAGTACGGGCACCGCGGCGCCGAGCAGGCCCGCCACTCCCGCACCTGGCTCTTCTATGTGGAGAACGGCCTGAAGGCCTACCGCGGCGAGGCCCAGGCCCTGCTGGAGCCCGCGCTGCTGGCCGCCAAGGAGGCCGCCGAGAAGGCCCTGCGCGCCCGCGTCGCCGCCGATCCGCGCACCAAGGACGCCGCCGGCGCCTGGGACGCCATCGCCGCCGCCGTCCGCAAGGGCGAGGACCTGCAGATCCGCTACGACCTGCTGGAGCGCGGCCGCGGCTTCCAGAGCGACCTCTTCGGCCACGCCCGCACGCTCGTGCGCCTGGCCGCCGAGCAGGCCCGCCCCAACGAGGAGCGCCTGCGCGAGTACACCGACGGCAACCTGCCGGCCATCGAGCAGGAGCTGCTCAGCGCCGCCCCACTCTACGATGAGTTCGAGGCGTTCAAGCTGGCGTGGTCCCTCACGAAGCTGCGCGAGCAGCTCGGCCCCGACGACGCCCTCGTCAAGCAGGTCCTCGGCAACGAGACGCCCGACGCCCTCGCCGCGCGCCTGGTCAAGGAGAGCACCCTGAAGGATCCCGCGGCCCGCAAGGCGCTGCGCGACGGCGGCGCCGCGGCGCTCGCCGCCAGCAAGGACCCCTTCATCGCGCTCGTGAAGGCCATCGACGCCGAGGCCCGCGCCGTCCGCAAGGCGTACGAGGACGAGGTCGAGGCGCCCATCCGCAAGAACCACGAGCTCATCGCCCGCGCGCGCTTCGCCCTCGAGGGCACCAACCGCTACCCCGACGCGACGTTCACCCTGCGCCTGAGCTACGGCGCCGTGCAGGGGTGGCCCGAGGGCGGCCGCATGGTCGAGCCCTTCACCACCATCGCCGGCGCCTTCGGCCGCCACACCGGCGCCGATCCCTTCGCGCTGCCCGCGAGCTGGCTGAAGGCGAAGGACGCCCTCGACGGCAAGACGCCCTTCAACCTCGTGACCACGAACGACATCATCGGCGGCAACTCCGGCAGCCCGGTCATCGACAAGGACGCCCGCATCGTCGGCCTCATCTTCGATGGCAACATCCACTCCCTCGGCGGCGACCATGGCTTCGACGCCCGCCTCAACCGCGCCGTCGCCGTCGACGCCCGGGCCATCCTGCACGCCCTGGATCGCATCTACGGCGCCAAGGCGCTGGCGACCGAGCTGCGGGGCCGCTGACAGCCAGGCGTACCCGGGCGGGGTGCTTGTGTAGAGGATGCCAAGACAGCCCGGCCCCGCACCGCGCGAGGCTGACCGAGGCGAAGTCCCTTTGACTCCCACGCAGGCAAGGTCTAGCCTCCCGGGCTAGCAGGAGGTGGGTGCCATGGTCGCGTTGAGGGCAATTCTCTGGGCCGTCTTTGGAGGCCTGGTGGGGTTCGGACTCGGAGAGTTCTTTCCGGTGTTCTCGGGCCCGCTGGTCAAGAACCTGTGTGAGCCGTTCAGCCCGTGCCGAGACTCGGCGGCGGTTGGGTACGTCCTGGGAGGGATCGTACTGGGCTTCATCCTCGGCATCTTGAATCACCTCCTCGTGGAGCAGAAGAAGGCCAAGGCAGGCTCTTAGGGCACCAGCCTGGCGGCGCGGTGAGGGGCTGGCATTGGCAGGCACTGGCCGGCCCGACTACTCCAGACGCAACGCGGTCCGAAGCTCCTCCACCGTCCGGACGAGCCCGTTGCGCTCGAGCGTAGCGAGCAATTGTCCAACGGACTGCGGCGGGTGCCGGAGCGCGGCCGCCTGCGCGGTGACGGCGGCGACGATGGCTGCCGGCGCCAGGTCGAAGAGGTCGCTGAGGAAGGTGTCGGGGTGTTGAGCCTCGATGCTCAGAGCAGCGAGAGCGCTCGGCGGAAAGTCCTTGAGGTTCAGGGTGACGATCGTCTGCGCCGAGCAGCGAACCGCCGCGGCGACGACGTGCCGGTCGCCCGGATCGGGGAGCGCGATGCCATCGGCGAGCCCGGCGTACCCGCTCACCAGGCAATCCTCGACGGCTTCACACATCTTCCGACGCGTCGTCGAGAGCCTCTCCAGGCTGAGATCGGGACGGTTCGCGACGATGTTGTGGAAGGCCTCATCGAGGATCTGGTCCGTCCAGCGGGCCCGGACCACCCCTGACACGGCCACTCGCAGGAGCAGTCGCGCAGGGGAGCCGGGTACAGGACGCACGCGTCATAGACGACCGTGAAGGCCATGCTCAGTAGCCGAGATCGAGCTCTTGCGCGTCGGCCGCGAGCTCGTCGAGGAGGCGCTCGCTCTCTGCCCGCCGCTGTTTCCGCCAGGCCAGGACGTCGACGGCGCGCACCCGGCGATGGGTGCCGACGCGGTGAAACGCGATCTTGCCGGCCTCCAGCAGGCCGACCAGGTGCGGCCGAGACACCCCGAGAAGGTCCGCCGCCTGCTGGGTCGTGAGCTCTGCCCTGACCGGCAGCAAGGTGACGGCGTGGCCGTTGGCCATGTGGGTCAGCGCACGGATGAGGACGTGCAACGCCTCGCTGGGCAGCCGGACCTCCACCTCCGGTGCTCCGCTGGCGCCGAGGAGGCGAACCGACGTCGGGCCACGCTCGGCGGCGAAAGGTCGAAAGGCGTCGACGGCGATCTGGGCCGCCAGCGCGTCGTCGTGGGAGGGGAGATCGATGATCGAGTCGTTCATTGAAGGTCCTCCTCGGCGCGTCCGTTCGCCTCCAACGTTAAACGAAACAAACGAAACGAGGCAAGTCGGTTGTCCGCCTGGAGCGGGCCCTCATCCCATGGTCGCTGGGCCCCCGATCACCGGCCCCCGAGCGATTTGTGCGAGCAGCTCGTCCAGTGCCTCGACCCGACCGACCGAGCCAGACCACGTCGGCAGGACGCTCGCAAACCGCGCCCCGATCCACGCCTCCTCGACCTCGATCGGGCCGATCATCGCGGCCTCCAGGGCCCGCTGCTCCGCCGCCGGCACCCACAGCTCCTCGTGTCGGGCGGCGCCCACCACCTTGCGCGGATGGCGCGCCGCCTCCGCCGCCGCTACCGCGAAGCGCGTCACGAAGCCCGAGAACCCGCTGTTCGGATCGTCCAGGTTCCACTGGGTCGCGATCTCGGTGGCGTACTCGCGGTTCAGCACCGGGTAGAAGATGGGCTGCTCGGGCAGCCTGGGCGGGAAGGCCAGCCACCCTACGCGCATGATGGCGCGCAGCTCGTAGAGGCCCACGGGCCGGTAGAGCGTGGTCACCATGGCTTCACGACCTCTTCGTGATGGTCTGCTCGGCCGATGGTCTCGGCGCCCACGCGGCCGGTGCCGGCCCATCGACCGAGGAGCTGGTTGAGGTCCTCGTCGTCGATCCCGAGGCCGGCCTCGGACTCCCCGAGCCCCTGGTCCACGGCCGCCACGAACCGGTCGCGCTCGGGCGAGCGCTCTGGTTCGGGAGGCGACGGGGCGGTGTCTTCACGAGTGCGGGGGCGAGCCACGAGACCTCCGAGGGACCAACCACCGCAGTCATGCCCGACATCCGGTTCGGCGTTCAAGCCAGCCCCCCCACCGCTACAGCGTCTTCAGGTACTCCACCAGCGCCAGGCGGTCGTCCTCGCTGAGCAGCGTGCCGGCCTCGTGCCCCGTGTTGCGGTTGCCGTCGATGCGCGTGTCCACCACGAAGGGCCCGTCGCCGTCCTGGCTCGGCCCGACCTTGACCGGATCGAAGGCCCAGCGCCCGACCTTGAACGTGACGGGGCGCTGGTCGACCGGGAGCAGCAGGTCGTAGAGCGAGGGCACCGAGCCGTTGTGCAGGTAGGGCGCCGAGGCCCAGACGCCGTTGAGCGGGCGCGCCTTGTAGGCCTTGTACGAGGCGGTCGGCGCCCCCTCGGAGTCCGGGGTGAAGTCGCCCTGCTTCTCCTGGTCTTCGAGGCCGTAGCGGTTGGCATACAGGCTCACCGCCGTCAGGGCCGTCGGCTGCGCGAAGAGGCTGCGGATGACCAGGGTGCCGAGCAGCGCCGAGGCCGGGGCTTCGGGGCCGAAGCGGCCGCCCTCCGGGGTGACGGAGCCCTCCAGGAGGCCGGTCGGGATCACCGCGTCGGCGAAGTTGACGGCGGCCAGCGGATCCGTCCCGATCACATCGACGCCGTACACCTGCGCCCGCACCCGGCGGGCCTCGTCGGCGCGGTCCATGATCGCATGACAGTCGACACACTCTCTCTGATAGATCGCCGCGCCCCGCTCGGCCAGCGCCCGGTCGATGGGGGGCAGGACGTCCTCGGGCCAGACGGGGGACTGCAGCCGCCAGAGCTGGGCCTCCATGTCGGTGAGGTGCTGGGCCTCGATGGACGAGAAGTACGGCCGCAACGTCTCCAGCTCGTCCTGCCACGCCTCGACCTTCACCTGGCCGAACACCCCGACGACCTCCCCGGCGTTGCGCGCCAGGCTGCCGATCCCGGCGTTGGTGCTGAAGCCCGACCACTGCACGTAGTCATGGCGCGGGGCGTCCCACAGCACGGGCAGGCTGTTGGGGGCGTTGGGCTCGACGCTGTTCTCGGAGCCGCTGGTCAGGCGGATGACCTGGTTGACGATGCGGCCCACGGCGTCGATCCGGGCGAAGCCCTCCTTCGTGGCGCTGTCGTTGACGCGGTTGTAGTCCTGAAACCACGCCACCGTGGCCTCGAGCTCCGCCTTCGCGTCCGCGCGCCGCGCGTCCATGCCGGGGGGCGGCCCCTCCGCGGCGTCATCCAGGTAGCGACCGAGCTTCGCCTCGTCGGCCAGCGTGGCCTCCATCGCCGCCTGCAGCGCCTCCAGGAAGCCATCCATGTCCAGGGCGGCCGCGCCGCCGTCGATGCGGACGGCCACGCCGCCGTACTCGATCTGGCTGGTGTGGCAGGCCGCGCACGTCAGGCCGATGTGGTCGCCATGCTCGGCGAAGCCAACGGGCAGGCCATGCACGTTGCCCGGGCCCGGGCGCTGGTTCAGGAACCGGAAGCGCACGAGGTAGGCCGGATCGAGGAAGCGGCCCTGGCCGGTGGGCTGCTCCAGGTTGAGGAGCACGCACCTGGGCAGCAGCGTCGAGCCCTGGTCGGCGTGGTAGAACCACTGGGTCTCCGCTGGGTTCCAGCCCTGCTCCAGGTACACCAGGCGGCTGGCACCGTCGCCGAAGCCCTCGTCGGCGAGCACCAGCCCGCCGCGCTCGTCGATCACGGCGCCCGGCCCGCCGGCGTCCGCCGCGCCAGCGACGCCCCCGTCGTCGTCGCACGCCCAGATGCCCCCCGCCAGCAAGAGCTGGCAGACGCTCCACGAGATGCGCTTCATCGCGTGTGTCCTTGCCATGAGATGGTCGCTGCAGGGTCCCATACCGGGGTGCCGCCCTCAACTCGCGTTCGGAAGGAGGCAAAATCCTTTGATAACGATGGTTTGCATCCCGGACGGTGCCGCGGCTCGGCTTTGGATCCGGCGGGCGAGCCGTCTCAGGAGCGCGCCTGTACAGGCCCGTGCCCCCGTGCGATGCTCCCCGTCGGGGTACATCCTCCGCGAGGTCCATGCATGCGCATCCAGCGATTCCCCCAGGGCTTCATCGACCTGACCGATGGCGTCCTCACAATCGGCGGCGGCGACACCACCACCATCGCCAGCGGCGACGTGCGCACGCTCACGGCCCGCGAAGGGAAGAAGTCCCTCTTCAGCCGCAACCCGCCCGCGGTCGTGGAGATCGAGTACGCCGCGGGCACCGACGTCGTGCGCACGAAGCTGCTCATCCCCGTCGACGAGCTGCCCCGGGCCCGCGAGCTGGCCGCCCGCTTCGCAGGCTAGCCTCGCCAGGCGCGCCCCCAGGGGTGTGCAGGATCTCCACAAACCGGTGGCGCGTCCCATGAAGGGCGCGCTATCGTGGCTCCGTTACGGCCGGAGGCTTCCATGGAGATCATGCAGGGTCCGCAGCCCGCGCTCGCGCCGGCGGCTCCCCAGGTGGCCGGGCCTGCCCCCGTGCAGTTCGAGCAGGCGTCCGGTGGCGCCGCGGCCTACGGGCAGAGCGCCGAGCTCAACGGCATCCAGCGCAAGGCGGCCGCGGGCGTGGCCGGGGCTGGCGGGGGCCTGCCCCACGCCGCCGCCATCCAGGCCTCCTTCGGCCACCACGAGGTCTCGGGGGTCGAGGCCCATGTGGGCGGGGCGGCCGCGCAGGCCTCCGAGGAGCTGGGCGCCAGCGCCTACGCCACCGGCAACGCCGTCGCCTTCAAGAGCAGCCCCGACCTGCACCTGGCCGCCCACGAGGCCGCCCACGTCGTCCAGCAGCGCGGCGGCGTCCAGCTCAAGGGCGGCGTCGGCCAGGTCGGCGACGCCCACGAGCGCCACGCCGACGCCGTGGCCGATCGCGTCGTGCAGGGCAAGTCCGCCGTGGACCTGCTGGATCAGTACACCGGCGGCACCGCCAGCGCGCCGGGCGTGCAGCGCGCCTGCGACTGCGGCGGCTGCCCGGCCTGCGAGGCCAAGGAGCGCGCGAAGCAGGCGGGGCAGGGGGACGCGGCCCCCGCCGAGGCCCCGGTGCAGCGCCAGGTGCAGTTCAACATCCTCGATGACGCCCGCCAGGCCGTGAGCGACACCGTGGACGGGGTGCGGCAGGCCGCCTCCGACGCCTATGACTCCGCCCGCCAGACGGTCTCCGACGCCGTCGACGCCGTGGTCGAGTGGATCGATCTGCTCGGCCCCAAGGGCGCGCTCCTCGACAAGATCCGCAACGGCCAGTGGATCATCGACGCCGTCAACCAGGTCATGGACGCCCACGACCCGCACCCCGAGCACAGCCTGGCCATGAAGGCCGAGCTCGTCCTGGTGGGGGCGGGGGCCGGCGCCGAGGCGTTCGGCTACGCGATGCGCATCGCCGACTGCGACGATCTGGCGGCCGTCGAGGCCCTCGAGGCGGAGTACGACGCCTGGCGCGCCGACCGCCCCGCCACGCTCACCGAGGAGCTGGAGGCCAAGGTCGAGGAGTACCGCGACATCGAGCGCGGCTGGGTGGCGAACTTCCTGGCGTCCCCCCAGATCAACAAGGATCCCGCCAACTTGAACAAGTCGGGGCAGAAGGCCAACCTCTGCTTCCAGCCCGGCAACCCGTCGACGGTCACCGTCGAGACGCGGGTCAACTGCACCTTCGGCCGCACCGCCAACGCCCTCGCCGACAACGACGGCGACGGCCAGCCCGACGTGGCCGACTGGACGGATGACGAGAAGGCCCACTTCCTGACGCGGTTCCAGGAGCAGCTCGACCACGTCTGGACGACGGGGGCCGGGGCGGTAGCGCCGTTCCGCGCGTCGGAGCCCGCCGACCACCTGCTCGAGACCGATCCCGTCCGCTGGTCGGAGCTGACGGCGGTGATGGCGGCCAAGGTGACGGCCGACACGGCCAACCCGCACTTCAACCTCAACGTCGACAAGAAGGCCTCCAACGAGAACCCGCGGGCCTTCGTCAACAACGGCGGCGGGCACTTCTACCTGAACAACGCCGAGGCGGGCTACCACCAGACGGGCCCCGACGCCGGCACCCCCAACGGCCGGCAGATGACGCTCGCCCATGAGTGGCACCACATGATCGGCAACCCGGACGAGTACGCCGAGAACTCGGCCTCCCAGGACGCCTCCACCAGCACGCCGGCCGATCTGCGCAACCGCTGGGGCACCTGCCAGGCCCACTTCAACACCATCATCAACGACGCCACGAAGCCCCAGGCCGAGCGCGACCAGGCCGCGGCCGACCTGCGGGCCCTGCAGAACCACGCCACCGACATGGATCCCAGCACGCCGGGCTTCCAGGCGGGCATCTTCGACGTGGCCAGCCGCCCCGACATCCCCGACGAGTGCTTCGCCATCCGCGGCTCCTGGCGCCCCACCGACGGCCGCCAGCAGCTCCTGCGCCCAGGCGCCCAGAGCCAGCGCGGCGGCAGCCACATCTCGGCCTCCGCCGACGACGCCGCCCGCCTCTCGGATCGCGGCAACACGGTGCGCCCGTACATGCGCGAGGGCATCGTCGACGAGCTGCGCACGCTCCTGCAGGGGGCCTACACCCCGGAGGTCCAGTTCGACCACAACTTCAAGGAGATGACCCCCGAGGAGCTCGTCGAGACCATCACCGTCCGCGTCCAGAACATCCTGGTCGACCAGCAGGTGGCCATGGGCTCCTCCCGCGCTCCGTCGGGGGACGGCGAAGCTCCCGACACCCACGACCACGACCACGACGACGGCGACGGCCACGATCACTGACGGCGAGGACGCGACGTGCTGACTGCCTTCGGCCTCTGGCTCGCCTTCGCCCTCATCCCCCAGGTCATCATGCCCACGCCGCCCCCCGAGGCCCCGGCCTCGAGCCCCGCGCCCAGCGCGCCGGGCCTCACCCTCGTCCAGCAGCAGATCGACGACGCCCGCCTGGCCGCCCTGGTGGCCGAGGGCCGGCTCACCCCGGCCGTGGTCGAGGTCGATCTCTCCAGCAACCAGATCACGGCCGCCGGCGTGGCCACGTTGCTGGCCAGCCCCATCGAGAAGCTCCAGCTCCTCGTCCTCTATGACAACCGCATCGGCGACGCCGGCGCCCAGGCCCTCGGCCGCGCTCCCAAGCTCGCCGGCGTCAACCACCTGGACGTGGCCTACAATGGCCTCACGGCCCCCGGCGTCACCGCCCTCGTCGGCCCCGGCACCGTCCTCACCGGCCCCACCTACCTGAGCGTCGCTGGCAACGCGCTGCCCGACGCCTGGCTCGACGCCCTCGCCGCCGGCCCCTTCGTCCCGCACCTGCGCGACCTGAGCCTGCGCCGCACCGGCCTGACGGACGCCGGCGCCCAGCGCCTCGCCGGCCTGCCCTTCGCGAAGCTCGAGCGCCTCAACGTCTCGGGCAACGCCCTGAGCCCCGCTGGCCGCGCCGCCCTGCAAGCCGCCCCATGGGCCCGCCGCTGCCGCATCACGTACGACTGACGGGGCTCGGCACACCCGCAAGACATTGAGTGATTTCAGTGGTTTGGCAGTGTTCGGACCCCGTCGACGGCGGCCTCAGCCGCCCCAGCCCGGCGCCAGCTCGAGCACGATCGAGTCGACGAACGGCGGCCCGGGCACCGTGGCGTCGCCCACATGCTTCACCCAGTCGACGAGCTCGGCGTGCTCGGCCCCCTCGACGCGGATGCCGAGGCCACGGCCGATGCCTTCAAACTCCGCGTACCGCACGCGCCGGCCGCCCACCGTCGCGAGGTAGATCTCCTCGACGATGAGGCTCGGCTCCCAGGTGTCCTGCCAGGCGAACTCGACGCGGTCCAGCCGCACGACGGTGGGCGCGTCGTCGCCCGACCAGAACCGGAGCGTCCCGCTCAGCATCGGCATCGCACCCTCCTCGTCCGCTCGACGCATCCTCGCACAGCGACCGCTGGACCGTCGACGTGAGCGGCGTGGCCCGAGCCGACGACCCGCCGCCTTCGTCTTGCTATGGTCAGGCAGCGACGATGAGGGGGAGACACATGATCGGGCGCGCGACGCTGGTGCTGGCGGCCCTCCTGGGCCTCGCCTTCGGCTGTGACGACGCGGGCGGCGGCGACCCGCCCGTCCGCCAGGCGGACGCCGCGGGGCCCGACGCCAGGCCCGACGCCGGCCCTGACGCCGGCCCCGACGCCGGCCCCGACGCTGGCCCCGACGCTCCCCCCAACCTCCTGCTGGTCATCGCCGACGACCTCGGCGTCGACTGGTCACCCTGCCACGGCGCCACCGACGTGCCCGCCCTGCCCACCATCGAGGCGCTCTGCGCCCGCGGCCTCGTCTTCGAGAACGCCTGGGCCAACGCCGAGTGCTCGCCCACCCGCGCCACCCTGCTCACCGGCCGGTACGCCTTCCGCACCGGCATCGGCGCCATCGTCACCAACCGCTCGCCGGGCCTCGCCCTGGACGAGCGCAGCCTCCCCCAGGCCCTCGCCCCGCTCGGCTACCGCAGCGCGCTGATCGGCAAGTGGCACCTCGGCGCCGGCGCCTCGGGCCCGAGCCTCTTCGGCTTCGAGCACCACGCGGGCCTCCTCATCGGCGCCGTGCAGGACTACTTCAGCTGGAGCCGCACGGTCGACGGCGTCACCGCCACCTCCACCACCTACGCCACCACCGCCCAGGTCGACGACGCCCTCGCCTGGCTCGCCACGGCCGGCCCGCGGTGGTTCCTGCAGGTCGCCTTCATCGCCCCCCACCAGCCCTTCCACGCCCCGCCCGTGGCCCTCCACCACGTCGAGCTGGGGGAGAGCCCCACCGACGACGCCCTCTTCAGCGCCATGCTCCAGGCCCTCGACACCGAGCTCGGCCGCCTGCTCGCCGGCGTCGACCTCGACCACACCGTCGTCGTCTTCATCGGCGACAACGGCACCGACCGCGCCGTCGCCCGAGCCCGCCGCCAGCGCGCGAAGAGCAGCCTGTACGAGGGCGGCATCCACGTCCCCCTGATCATCGCCGGCCCCGGCGTCCGCGCCGGCCGCGTCTCGGCCATCGTCAACGCCACCGACCTCTACGCCACCCTCATCGCCCTGGCCGGCGGTGACGAAGGCGCCGTCGACGCCACCAGCCTCACCCCGTACCTCACCGACCCCGTCGCCCCGCCCCAGCGGCCCTACATCCGCTCCGACCAGTTCCACGACCCCCCCACCGCCGCCGACGGCCGCACCATCCGCGACGCCCGCTACAAGCTCATCGACTTCACCCTCGCCGACGCCGAGCTCTACGACCTGCGGGCCGACCCCACCGAGAGCCAGCCGCTCGACGCCGCCGACCCGGCGGTCCGGGCCGAGATCGACCGGCTGATGGATGCGCTGGATGCCCAGGAGGCCGGGGAGTAGACGGGGCGCCCTGGCCGTCGCCGGGACGGTGGATCCGCTGTGCGAATCTCACTTGTCAACCACCGGGCCGGGTGGCACCAATACGCCCGGCCCGGGCCAGGCTGGTCGGGGCAAGGCTCATCCCAGGAGGCAGGGGACGTGATCGACGGCTGGAAGACCCGCAAGGAGGCGCTCGCGCGCCATGACGCGCAGTACGCGCTCTTCGGAGCCCAGGTCCATGGCTGGCGGAGCCGGCCGGTGGCGCTCTTCGAGGTCGAGGCCTTCGAGGCCCGCCACGGCCTGCGCCTGCCTGCGGCCTACCGCGCCTGGATCACCGAGGTGGGCGTCGGCGCGGGGCCGTTCTACGGTTTCACCGGCCTGCCCGACGACGACGCCGCCGGCGTCGGCCGCCCGTTCCCGCACGACGCGGAGTACCTGGACGAGGAGGGCCTCCCCGAGGGCGTCGACGCGCGGGATGGCACCCTCGTCCTGACGGACCACGGCTGCGGCTACGAGGACCTGCTCGTCCTGAGCGGTCCCCACGCCGGCGAGGTCTGGATCGACTTCCGGTCGGCCGAGGGCCCCCTGCGCCCCTGGTACGAGAGCTTCGAAGCCTACATGGAGGCGTGGCTGCGCCGCACCGAGGTGGAGTGGGCCATCGACACCATCGGCGACTGGAAGCCCTTCGCCCCCGAGGCCGGCTTCCTGGCCCAGGCTCGCGCCTCCATGGACGCGCTGCTCCACGGCGGCCGCGATCCCATGTGCGGGGAGTACCCGCTGCCGGCGGACGGCCTCTTCATCACCCTCGCCCGGCTGCACATGGCGGACGGCGACCTCGACCAGGCCCAGGCCGCCTTCGGCCAGGCCGCCGACTTCGCGTACTCCCGCGAAGGCACGGCCGCCCTCGGCGACTGCGCCCTCGCCGTCTACCGCGGCGACCAGCAGGCCCGCCTCGACGCCGCGCTCGGGGGCCTCGGCGCCGAGGACGTGGGCTGGGACGTCCGCATCCGCCTGCACCGCGAGGCCATCGCCGCCCTGGACGCCCTCGGCCGCGACGACGAGGCGCTGCAGCAGCGCATCGCCCTCGCCGACGCGGACGACGACAACGTCGATGCCCAGCTCGACGTGGTGCAGGTGCTCCTCGCTCGCGATCAGGTCGCCGAGGCCGCCGACTTCTTGCGGGCCGTCGCCAAGAACGGCGGCGATGACTGGGACGACGACGACGACGAGGCCGCCGCCACCGCCGAGCGCCTGGCGGCGCTGCTCGACCTGCTCCGCCTCCGCCTCGTCGCCGCTGGCCGCGGGACGCAGGCCGACGCCCTGGCCCTGCAGCTCGGCCTGGGCTGACATGCCTGACGGCGTCCCCTCAGCCCCGCCGCCGGCCCCGGAGCGCCGGCCCGGGGGCTTCCGCTTCCTCCTCGTAGGCGGCAGCGCGCTGGCCTGCTGCGCCGGCGCCACCAACGTGCTGGCCATGCTCGGCGGCGTGCACCACCCCGCCACCCACGTCACCGGGACGCTGACGAGCCTGCCCGCCGCCATCGCCCAGGGTGACGCCGACGCCATCGCGGTCCTCGGCGCCCTCGTCCTGGGCTTCCTGCTCGGCGCCGCCCTCAGCGGCGCCGTCGTCGACTCCACCGAGCTGCGCGTGGGCCGCCGCTACGGCGTCCTGCTCGTCGCCGCCGGCTCCGCCCTCGCCCTGGGCGCCACCCTCCTCGGCCACGCCCACCCGGCCATCGGCGGCGCCTTCATCGCGGGGGGCGCCGGCATCCAGAACGCCATGGCCACCCGCATCAGCGCCGCCGTCGTCCGCACCACGCACATGTCCGGCATCGTCACCGACCTCGGCATCGCCCTGGGCAAGGCGCTCACCGGCCGCGGCGTCACCCGCTGGCGCGTGACCCTCTACCTGGCCCTGCTCGGGGGCTTCCTCAGCGGGTGCGTCCTGGGCTTCGAGCTTTACCGGGGCCTCGCCGACGCGGGGCTGTACGTCATCGCGGGCGCGCTCGTCGCCGCGGGTGGAGGGTATTTTACCTGGCGGATCAAGCACTTCCAGCGTCACGCCGGGTGACGCGCCGTGGCAGGACGGCCCGGCTCAGCCCTTGACGCCGAAGTGGTGCGCCGAGACGGCCTTGCCCATCATCTTCCCCGACCAGGCCACGACACCGCGGTCCGCGCCCGCCGCCCCCGCGGCCACCATCAGGGGGATGAGGTGCTCCTCCCGCGGGTGGCTCGCCCGGGCTGAGGGCGCCCCCGCCCAGCCCGTGAGCGCCCGGTCGCGGCTGGTCTCATCGCCCACCACGGCCTCGGCGAGCCAGTCGTCGAACCGGCGCGAGGCGTCGGCGTGCCGTGGATCCGGGTCCATGAACCCGCGCATGTTGTGGTAGCTGTTGCCGCTGCCCACGATGAAGACACCCTCGTCGCGCAGCGGCGCCAGCGCCCGCCCCAGCGCGAGGTGCTGCGCCGGATCCAGGCCCCGCACCAGGCTGAGCTGCACCGTCGGGATGTCGGCCCCCGGGTAGGCGAGCAGCAGCGGGATGAACGTCCCATGGTCGAACCCGCGGCGCGGCTCCTGGTCGGTCTCGAACCCGGCCGCCGCCAGCACCTGCCGCGTCCGCTCCGCCACCTCGGGGCTGCCCGGCGCCGGCCACGTCAGCTCATAGGCCTCGGGCGGGAAGCCCGAGTAGTCGTAGTACATGGGCGGCGCCGCGCCCGTCATCACCGTCGGCACCCGCGCCTCCCAGTGCGCCGAGATGACCAGCAGCGCCTTGGGCTTGACCGCCGGCACCGACGAGATCGACCGCATGTAGTCGGCCAGGGCCACCGTCTGCGCCCGGTCGAACCCCATCTCCATGATGGGCCACGGACCCCCGCCATGGGGGATGAAGGCCGTGGGCATGCGCCCGGACACCGCCTCGCCGCTCTTCGTGTTCGCTTCCATCTCGCCTCCCATCAGCCGACCGACGCCCACCGCCGCGGCTGCCAGCGCACCCAGGCCCCCGAGCACCACCCGGCGGCTCGGCCCTCGTCCCGTCTCGTCACCCATCGCGTCCTCCAGCCGGTGTCGCTCAGCCCGCCTGCCCATGCAGCAGCTTGAAGCCGATCTGGGGCCCCATGCCCAGCACGTACCCGAGCTGGATGTTGAGATACGCCAGCGGCTCCAGCAGCCGCGCGTTGCTCAGCGGCCCGGCGTCCACGGCGTCGAAGCCGATGGCCCGCGCCAGCGCCAGCGTCGTGCGCTTCGCCTCGGCGTCGTCGCCCGCCACGAACGCCGTCAGCGCCTCGTCGCCCAGCCGGCCCGTGGCCATGTGCGGGGCGAAGACGGTGTTGAAGGCCTTCACCACCCGCGCCGCCGGCAGCCGCCGCTGCAGCTCCTCCGCGCCGCTCGTCGAGAAGCCCAGCGCGAGCTGCATCTGGGCGTCGAGCGCGTTGGTCACGTCGATGACGACCTTGCCGGCCAGCGCCGCGCCCGCCACCTCGACGACGGCGCCCACCGCGGCGAAGGGCACCGCCAGCAGCACCACCTCAGCCCACGCCGCCGTCGCCTGGACGGCCGCCATGTCGTCGCCGACGGCGTGCACGGCGTGCCCCGCCGAGGCCAGGCCCTGCGCCAGCGCGCCGCCCACGTTGCCGTTGCCGATGATGCCGATCTTCAGGGTCTTCGAGCTCTGCATGTCGCACCTCCTGGTTGCGCCCTCACTGTCGTCGCCGCGACAGGGGTGCACAAGACGCGCTTCAGGCAACCGGGAGTCGCGAATTCGCAACCCCACCCGCCCCGAACTCCGCCCGCATATGGTCGACGAACGCCTGCACCTTCGGCGACGCCGGCCCCGCCGGCCGCAGCAGGACGAGGTGACCCCGCCCGACCGGCTCCCAGTCCGGCAGCACGGGCACCAGCCCCTCGTCCACCACCGGCCCGTGCAGGACCATCGCGATGCCGCCCCCCGCCCGCGCTGCCTCGCGCAGCACCTCGGTGTCATGGGAGAGCAGGTGCCCCTGCAGCCCCACCTCCACCGCCTCGCTCGGCCGCCCCCGGAGCTGGAGCCGCAGCGCGATGCCCCCGCCCCAGGCCGGCGGCAGCAGCAGCCGGTGGCCGGCCAGATCGCGGGGGTGCGAGGGCGCCGGGTGCTCGGCCAGGTACGCCGGGCTCGCCACCAGCCCGACGCGAATCGCCGCCAGCGGCGTGGCGAT
>JACKDP010000006.1 GCA_020633435.1 Myxococcales bacterium
CTGGCGACTCTGAACCCTTGATGAAGGTACCGCCCATGTACGGCGGGTTGCCCACGAACGCGTCCATCCACGCCACCCCCGCCTCGCCCCCCGCGAGCGGGTCGGGGCGCTCGGCGTAGAAGACCTCGGGCAGCTCCAGCATCCAGTGGAAGGCCGGGATTTCGCTGCGGAATTCGGCGGCGAGGCGGCGGACTTCGGCGGCGGCGTCGGCGTCGTCGTCGCCCAGCCAGGCCCGGGCCAGGGCCAGGCGGCGCAGGCGTTCCTTCTCGCGGGCGGCGGGCTTCGCTTCGCTGAAGAAGGCGCCCAGGCAGAGGTCGGCCAGGTCGCGGGCGCGGCGGGTGAACGTGGTGGCGTCGTCGAGCAGGCGGGCCTTGGCGCGGGTGTCGGCGGCGTCGGCCAGGTCGAGGATCTGCTGGCGCAGGTCGATGGTGTCGTCGAGGGTCTGGCGGATGGCGTCGGCGAAGAGGTCCTGCTGGGCGGTGGGGGCCCAGTGGAAGGCGCGGATCTGGTCGAGGCTGAGGCCCACGAGGGAGTCGCCGTGGCGCAGGGCGTGGTCGACGAAGGTGAAGGGCAGGTCCCGGGCGAGGGTGACGAGCCAGAGGGACATGCGGGCCAGCTCGACGGCGAAGGGGTTCTTGTCGACGCCGTAGAGGCAGCGCTGGGCGACGAGGCGGCGGGCGTGGGTGGCCAGGTCGGGGACGCGGGCGGCCAGGCGCTCGGCGGTGCCGTCGCGCGTCCAGGCGGCGACGACGTGGTCGGCCAGGTGGCGGCAGGCCTCGACGAGGAAGGCGCCGGAGCCCATGGCGGGGTCGCAGATCTTGAGCTCGAGGAGCTGGGCGGCGCTGGGGGCGGGGCCCATGCAGGCGATGAGGGGCTCGAGGGTGCGCGCGACGATGGGGGCCGAGAGGCTGCGCGGCGTGTAGTGGCTGCTGGTGCGGCGGCGCTCGGGGCCGGGCTGCAGGACGAGGCGGCCGGCGGGGGCGCGGTCGCGGGCGCCGGTGGCGGCGGCGAGGACGTCGAGGGCGGCGGCGGCGTCGCGGACGGGCTTGAGGGCGTCGGCCAGCTTGCTGGCGGGGGCGCGGCCGATGCCGGCCTCCTCTTGCAGCCAGGCGGCGCGGCGGCCGGGGGGGACGTCGATGAGCTCTTCGCCGGTGATCCAGAAGCGGCTGGGGCGCAGGCAGAGGGCCGGGGCGGGCATGCGCAGGACGCTGTAGCCCATGAGGCGCTCGTAGACGCTGCCGATCTGCTCGACGTCGAGGGCTTTGTACGACAGGCGCTGGCGCTCGACGATGATGAGGCGGTCGAGGACGGTGAGCACGGTGCCGTCGTCGAGGGCGGGCACGCGGACGTGGGCGTTCTGGGTGGCGTCCAGGGTGGCGGCGCCGGCGAGGCGGCCCTCGAGCCAGGGGAAGCGGTCGGGATCGAAGAGATCGCCCTGGCGGGGGGGCATGTGCAGGGGGGCGTCGCCGGCCCAGGCGGCGCCGAAGTAGACGGCGCGGAAGGTGGCGAGCAGGCGGGCCCAGGCGCCGAAGCGGCGGTCCATGGCGTCGGGGTGCTGGCCGTGGTCGGCGACGAGCTGGTCGTAGAGCCCCAGGACGCTCAGGTGGCGGGCGTAGAGGGGGTGCTCGACGGGCAGCAGGCTGTGCTCCTCGGCGTAGAGCAGGAAGACGAGGCGCAGCAGGACGGTGAGCAACCCCGCGTAGACATTGGCATCTTCGGCGGCGAGGGCGGCGTCGAGGGGGCGGTTTGGGTCGCGGTCGTTGGCGCGATCGAAGCCGTCGAGGAGGGCGGTGAGGGCGTCGAAGACCTGGTCGGCCAGGGCGTTGGTGACGTTGGCCTGGCGGGTGCGGCTCTGGGCGAGCAGGGCCGGCAGGGTGTGGGCGTCGTCGACGCCGTACCAGCGGTGGCCGTGCAGCAGGGCGATGAAGGCGTCGAGCAGGGGGGCGCCGCCGGGGGTGAGCAGGTCGGCCAGGCGGAACTCGAGCCAGCCGGTGGACTGGCCGTGGGGCGCGTAGACGAGGCGGATGACGCGGCCGTTGGTGAGGAGGCCGATGGGCACGCGGCAGGCGCGCAGCAGGCGGTCCAGCTTGGCGCCGGGGGGGTAGCGCCACTCGCCGGTGAGCGTCTCGGGCTTGTCGAGGGGCAGGCCGTCGGGGTGGTCGGGCGACTCGGGGAGCTGCCAGACGAGGGCGTCGAAGGCGGCGCCGGCGACGACGGCGGGGCCGGCGTCCTCGGGGACGTCGCGGGGGGTGGCGGCGCGCAGGGCCCAGGTGGGGGCGAGGCGCTGGCGGCCCTCGGTGACGTAGAGGTGCAGGTCGTCCGGGGGGGCGAGCAGGTCGTCGCCGGGGCGCAGGTCGAGCAGGTCGGCGAAGAAGGCGCCCAGGTCGGCGATGCGGCCGTCGGGGGCGAGGGCGGCCAGGGCGTGGCGCACGGCGACGGGCTGGCGCTCCAGGATCTGGGCCTCGACGAGGACGGGCACCGAGAGGACGAGGCCGTCGCTGGGCTGGGCGAGGCCGAGCCACTCTTCATGGAAGCGGGTGAGGGCGTCGGCCATGGTCAGCCTCCCACGGGCCAGAGGTAGACGAGGCCCACCGGCTCGACGCGGCTCTGGCGGACGGCGTAGAGGTCGGCGAGGGCGGCGGGCTCGGTGACGATCTCGGTCTCGAGGGCGCGGAGGCGCTGCTCCATGTGCCGGACGTCGTCGCGGCGCTGGCGGGCGGCGTCCTTGGGCAAGTCGCCGAAATCAAAAGAGGTTTGCCGGGTCTCGCGCTCGAGGTGCTGGCGCTGGGCGACGAGCAGGGCGTGCAGGGCCTGCTGCTCGCCGTGGGCGCGGGCGTCGAGGAGCTGGCGGGCGTCATGGGCGCGGGCCTCGGCCTCGGCCTCGACGTGGGGCCAGAGGAAGCGGAAGTCGGCCTCGGCGTGGGGGGCCAGGCGGCGGTGCTGGGCGGCGGGGACGGGCCGCGGGGGCTCGCGCAGGACGCGCTCGATGAGGGCGCGCGTCTTCGTGTCGGTGGCGTCGGGGGCCGCGGGGCCGCCGGCCTCGTGCCAGGGGGCGCCCACGTAGACGAGCTCGTCGTGCAGGCGGCTGGCGCCGGGGCCGAAGAGGGAGACGCGGCCGATGGCGACGACGAGGGGCGTGCGCTGGCCGGGGAGGCCCAGGGCGGCGACGCGGCGCAGGTCGTGGGCGGCGAAGCCCTGGGCGCGGAAGCGGGCCAGGAGGCGGCGGACGAGCGGGTGCTCGAGGTGCAGGTGCACGGCGTGGCTGGTGAGGCGGGCCGTGGGGCGGAAGACGACGGGCTGGGGCGGGCAGCGGCGGCGCCACTCCCAGGGGGGCACGTCGCGGGGGCGCTCGGGGCGCAGGGTGTCGAGGGTGGTCTCCCAGTCGGCGGGGAGGGGCGGCAGCGTCCAGGCGTCGATGGGGGTGCCGCCGTCGTCGACGGTGGTGGGGGTGAGGCCGCCGGTCCCGAGGAGGCGGAGGCCCTGGTCGACCACCTGGCGCAGGGCGTCGGGCTCGAAGGCGGTGATCTCGGCGGAGCGGTCGTAGGTGGCGCGGGCGCGATCCATGTCGCGGCGGAGCAGGGCCTGGGCGCGCTGCGTCTCGAGCTCGGCCTGGATGGCCTGGCGGCCGGGGGGCGCGGCGGTGGCGGCGTCGAGGAGCGAGGCGGTGCCGGCGTGGATGCCCTCGGCCAGCGTCTGCTCGATGCGCTCCAGGGTGACGGTGCCGACGGAGCCCAGCTCCTTGCGGATGGTGGCGACCTTGCGCACGAGGGTGTCGAGGACGGCGTCGGCGGGGCGCTGGGGGTAGACGAAGTAGGCGCAGCGGACCTCGGGCTCGGGCTGGAGGGTGCGGTCGATGCGGCCGTTGCGCTGCTCCAGGCGCGCGGGGTTCCAGGGGATGTCGACGTGCAGCAGGTCGGCGCAGGCCCCTTGCAGGTTGATGCCTTCGCGGGCGGCGTCGGTGGCCAGCAGGATGCGCACGGGGTGAGCCGGGTCGTTGAAGGCGCGCTTCACCTCGGTGCGGGCGTCGTCGGCCATGCCGCCGTGGAAGCGCATGACGCGGGCGTCGGCCTGGTCGGTGCCGTCGAGGTGGGCCGTGAGCTGGCGGTGGAGCCAGGACAGAGTGTCGGCGTACTCGGTGAAGAGGATGAGGCGGCGGGGGGACCAGCGGGCGTCGCGGCCCGGCTCGGCGCCGCCGATGGCGACGGCGGGGCACTGGTAGCGGCGGATCCAGGCGACGAGGGCGTGCACGCGCGCGTCGGGCTGGTGGCGGGCGGCGCGGGCCAGTCGGGCGATGTCGGCACGCAGGGCGGCGGTGTCGGCGGCGTCGGCGGTGGCGTCGCGCAGGCCCGCGGAGCCGGCGTCGGCCTCGGCCTCGTCGGCGGCGTCCACGAGGTCGTCGTCGATCTCGGGGGCGTCATCGAAGACGGGCAGGCGGGCCGGGGGCGGTGGCGGGGGGCCGCCGTCGCTCAGGCGCTTGCAGTGGGCCTCGAAGGTGCGGTGGAAGGCCGCGATGCTGGAGAGCAGGCGCTTCTGCAGGTTGATGAAGACGAGGCGCGCGCGGCCCTGGGCGGGGGCCATGAGCGTGGTGTAGCGGGCCAGCAGCTCGGCCAGGCGCAGTTCGACGGGTTCGGCGGCGGCGAGGCGCTCGCTCTGCTGGTGGGTGGGCGGCTCGGCCTCCTGGCCGGCTTCGACGTCCAGGTGCCAGGCGCCGTCGCGGTGGGCCAGGCACCAGCGCTGGACGATGCGGCGCGGGAAGGTGGTGCCGGCCAGGTCGGCCAGGTCGCTCTTGAGGCGACGGACCATGACGGGCTCGAGCTGGTGGGCGCCCTGGATGGGGGCGCCGCGAGTGAAGCGCTGGGGATCGAGGATCTCGAGGAGCGCCGAGAAGCTGTTGGAGTGGCCGTTGTGGGGGGTGGCCGAGAGGAAGAGGCGGTTCTCGAAGCGCGGGGCGACGTGCTCGCGGATGACGTGCGTCAGGGCCGAGTCGACGGCGTACTTGCTGGAGGAGGCCGGAGCGACGGTGTGGGCCTCGTCGAGGATGAGCAGCGAGCGGGGCGCGCGGGGGCCGAGGTGGGCGAGGAGGCCATCGAGGTACTCGGGGCGGCGCAGCGTCTGGTAGCTGATGAGGAAGCGGTTGTGGGTGCTCCAGGGGTTCACGGCGAAGCCCCGCTCGGCGCGGCGGCGGGCCACGAAGGCGCGGTCGTGGATCTCGAAGGGCAGGCCGAAGCGCGTGAGCATCTCGTCTTGCCACTGGGGCACGACGGAGGGCGGGGCCACGATGAGGACCTGATCGACGCGCTGGCGCAGGAGGAGCTCCTGGAGCACCAGGCCGGCCTCGATGGTCTTGCCCAGGCCCACGTCGTCGGCGATGAAGAGGTTGGCCCGGGGCAGGGCCAGCGCCTTCGCCAGCGGCGCAAGCTGATGATCCATCACATGAATCCCGGCGCGGAACGGGGCCTGGAAGAGGTCCGCGCGGGTGGCGGTGACGAGGGCCCAGCGCAGGGCCAGCAGGTAGGCGCGGAAGGCGTCGGCGTCGTCGAGGGCGTCGATGGCGCCGAGGCCCTGGCGGGCCGGCTCGACGACGCGGGCGCCCAGCTCCAGCTCCCAGAGCACCTCGAGGGGGCGGCCGCGGGCGTCGTCGTCGAGGCAGACGAGGCCGACGCGGGTGGTCTGGAGCGGTCCCTCGTCGGCGGAGCGCTGGACGGACTCGACGAGGTACTGGCGCTGGCGGACGACGACGACCTCGTTGACGTGGGGCAGGCCAGCGTCCCGCTCGGGCCGGGGTGGCGCGGCCAGGGCGGGCTCGCCGGCGGCGGTGGCCAGGGCCTCGATGAGGGCGTCGCGGGCGCGCGCGTCGTCGGGCAGGCCGTGGGCGCGGCAGGCCTCGCGCAGCTCGTCGCGGCGAAGCAGTGGGAGCACGCGCCGGAGCGTGGTGCCCGGGGTCGTGCCGATGCGCTGGGCCAGGTCGGCCTTCGTGGCGGTGGCGGGGACCTGCAGGTCGAGGCGACGCGCGGTCTCCAGGATGCGGACCTTCTGGAGGACCGCGAGGATGCTCTGGACGGAGGGTGCTGCCACGACCTGCCTTGGAGAAACGTCCCGGTGCAGGATTGTGACGCAGGCGGGGGCCGGGGGGAAGGGTCAGGGTGGGGCGTTGAGCCCGAGGCGCACCTGCTCGCCGCGGAGGCAGTCGAAGATGGTGGCGTACCGGACGCCGAGGCCGAGGCAGACGTTGGGGATCTTGACCTTCTTGGGGGTGTCCGCCCGCTTTTCGTTTGTGACGACGGTGAGGCCGTGCGCGAGCGCGTGGGCGATGAGGAGGGGATCGGCGCCAGCCAGAAAGTTGGAGTGGGCGGCGTACTCGTAGCGACTGCTCGTGGTCACCCACGCAGCGACCCGCCTGAGAGCCTCCTGGGTCGCCTCATCAGGGGGGAGGAAGAACCGAGGTCCGCGCGCGGCGGCCCAGTCCTTCAGGTCGTCGTCGCCCCTCGCCAGCTCCTCCTGCACCTTGGCGACGCTGAAGAGCCGGCCGCCCAGGTTGAGGTGCTCGAGGGCATCCCAGAAGCCGGGGCAGAAGTCGAAGCCGTAGTGCAGGTTCTTGGCCTGGATGAACACGTCGGTGTCGAGCAGCCAGGCCATCAGGCGACTCCGAGGCGATGGCTGAGCTCGTTGAACGTGCCCATCGAGGCGACCCCGAGCAGCGTGAAGGCCTCGCGAAAGGGGGTCTGGCCTTCCAGAGCGCTGGCGATGACAGCGCGGGCGAAGCGCTTGCCGACCCGGCTGCTCTGGGTGTTGTAGAAGCTCCCACCGGACGAGCGACGGGCCATGATGGCTTGGAGGCGGCGGACCTCGTCCTGCCAGGCCTGCTCGAAGAGCGCGGGGGTGAGAGTACCCGTATCGCGCAGCCGGCGGAGGACGACCAGCGTGCTGACCTTGAACTCGCGAGCGAGGCGGCTCATCGCCGACGGGAGCGCCTCTCCTGCCTGGGTGGCGGCCCGAAGCGCCGGCGCAGGCACGAGGAGCTCCGCGGCCACCTGATCGCACCAGCGCTCGACCGCTGCGGTCGACGGGTGGAGCGGATCCACCGCAGAGAGGGCCGACTGCCCCAACCAGAGGTGGGCGAGCTCGTGGGCCAGGGTGAACATCTGGGCCGCCTTCGTATCGGCGCCGTTGATGAACACGAGGGGAGCGATCGGGTCGGCGAGGGCAAATCCGCGGAACTCTTCGGGATCCAGGCGACGGTGGGCGTTGGTGCCGACCACGCCGCTCACCATCACGAGGATGCCGGCGTCCGTCGCATTGCTGATGAAGAGGCGGAGCGCCTCCTCCCAGGTAGAGGCCTGCTTGCGGGCGGCCAGGTCGAATCCAAGCACCTGGGCCATGCCGCCGGCAGCGTCCGCTGGCGGCATCTGGGTGGTGGCGGTGCCCAGGAAGTCCAGAGGCGAAGCGCCGAGGTGCTGCGCCTGCTCCCGGTACCAGGCCTGGCGGTGCTGGCAGAGGTAGACCGTGTCGAGGAGGTGAACGCTGGGCCTGGCCGGCGCCCGACCATCGAGGGTGCGCAGATCGGGTAGGGGCAGGCGCTCTTCGGGCGGCGAAGGCAGGAAGAAGTAGCCGAGCGACGCGTGAGTCGCCTGGGCGAACCCCTCCAGTTGGCGGAGGGTCGGCTGCCGCTCGCCCTCGATCCAGGCGCCAAGGTGCTTGAAGGCCGCTCGCTTGCCCAGCTCAGCGGGAGAGATACCCGCACGCGCGCAGGCCCACTCATAGAGCGCTGGTGCGACCTCGACCCTCATCGTTGGCTGCTCTCCAGGGCTCTGCCGACGAGGACGAGTCTAGCGAGGGGAGGACCGAAGGGCCAGGAATCGCAGCAGATTTTGACGTTCAGTCGCCGAGGATCCGGGCCTTCCCGCTAGCAATGCGGAGGGCAGGGCGGAAGACCTGGCCCGGGCCGCGCTCGTGGACGATGAGCGGGTTGAGCTTGTGGAAGCGGGTGGCGGCGAGCATCAGCGGGACGACGGGGCCGATGTAGAAGAGGTGGACGTCGGCGCGGGGGGCGGCGGTGTAGATGGCGTCGAGCGCGGCTGCCAGGTCCAGGGCGCGCTGGGCGGCGGCGGTGGCGTCGGGGACGATGCGGTCGGGGGCGCGGAGGACGACGCGGGGGGCGTCGGGGACGCCTGCGGTGGCGAGGCCGTGGTCGACCTGCTCGGGGATGTAGCGGTGGATGACATCGATGATGAGGGCGACGGCCGGGGTGTCCGGTCGGAGGCCATCCAGGCCGGTGGGGGTGGTCTCGGGGTGGCTGGGCGCGGGGAATCCGTGGGGACCCCACGGTCGCCAGACCTTCGGGTCGTGCTGAAGCTGAAAGAACGTGATGGCGCGGCCTGCGCCCAGGTTCATCAGGCGGTTGCCCAGCCAGGCCGCGGTGGCGACGGACGGAGAGGCGTAGATCAGGAGGGGGGCCTGGAGGTTGGCCTGGCCGACGAGGAAGGCGTCGATGCCGCTCATCGCCCGGTGCCAGGGGTCGGTGCCCGGCAGGGACAGGGTGCCCCAGCCCCCAGGGGGACTGTCGATCTCGATGTGCGCAGCGCCGGGGTGGGCGTCCTGCCAGTCGGTCGGTCGCTCGGGGTTGAGCGTAGCCACGATCGAGCCGGCGCCGTGGAGGGCGGCGCGGATCGCCGCGAGCTCGTCGACGGCGGTCGAGTCGTGGGCGGCGTGGGTGATCAGGCGGTCGATGAAGGTGAGGAGCGTCGGGGCTTCGCTGACGATGGGGAGCCGCGAGGCCAGGTGTTCGACGTCCCGGAGGACCTGGTCAATGGGCGAACCGACCGACGCGACGGGCAGACGCTGCTGGCCGGCGTGGTCCACGGGCAGGAGGATGGCACGCTGCAGGTGGTAGTCGAAGTGGGTCGCGACGACGTCGGCGAGGCGGCCCAGCAGGGTGGTCGGGATCGGCTTGAGGGCGGTAGGCACGGGGTCTCCTCAGGTGCGGTAGTGGTAGTCGTTGCCGAAGAGGGTGACCCACTGCTGGTGGGCGCTGGTGGTGCGGCCCTGGGCGTCGAGGCGCAGTGCTTCGAGCGCGGTGGAGGCGGCCTGGCTGAGCAGGCCGATGGCCTGGCGACGCTGGCTGCTGGTCATGCCGGCGTCGAGGGCCGGGCCGACGCCGCCGGGGTCGGGGCAGGTGTCCTGGATCTTGCGGGCGAGGTGGTCGAAGAGGTCGGCCACGCCCGCGGGGAGGCTGGCAGGGGGCGAGGCGGCCGCCCACCCGGTGTAGCGCTGGCACGCCAGTGCTTCGAGGTGGAACGAGGAGAACGGCGCGTCGATGCCGCGGAGCTTCAGCTCGCGCCGCCACCGTTTCACCATCTTGATCAGGGGGTTGAGGCGTCCGCCGGCCTTCTCGTTCGCGGCGATCAGGACCTCTTCGTGCTTCTTCGGGTTCGTCGCGATCCAGGCGTCCTGGTCCCGGTCAGGGATCCAGTAGCCGCCGCCCGCGCGCTCGACGGCGGGGACGGCGTCGAAGCCGATTTCGGTGCTGCTGAAGTCGATGTTGATGGAGCGGGTCTGGCGCTTCGGCTTGCCCTTGGTGGGCCAGGCCCGGTCCATGGCGCGGTGCAGGCGATCCAGGACGTTGGTGGGACGGTCGGTCGGGCGGTCGTCCCAGAACGACTTCGCCAGGGCCAGCACGACGAAGAAGTCGATGTCCTTGAGGGGTCGGATGGCGGTGCGGCGCTTGTACGAGCCGGTGAGGAAGTCGGTCTGGTAGGCGGGCATGGTGCGCAGGCGCTCTCGCACGCGGGTGTGCTGGGCGCCGGCGGCTTCGCGCTGCCTGTCGGTGAGCTCGAGGTTCTGGCGGAGGGCGTCGAACGCCTGGGTCACGGTCTTCATGGGGCCTCCCGGGTGCCTTCATGGGTGAAGTGGCCTGACGACGCCCAAGTGTGCAGCCGCCGGACACGAGGTGCCGGAATCTCCACCCGCCTGGCCCGGTTCTCGCCGCTGGACCCGCGCGCCCACGCCCGTTGGCGACCCGCTGCGCGGCCTGAGGCGCTCCGTCATGACCGACCGCAGCCGCGTCCCCGAGATCGTCGCCCTCTACTGGATCGCCAAGATCGCCTCGACCACCTTCGGCGAGACGGCCGCGGACATGGCGTCGATGACGTTCGACCTGGGCTACATCGCGACCACCCTGATCTTCTTCGGGATTTTCGCTGCCTTGCTGGCCGCGAAGCTGCGGGTGGGGGGCTACCACCCGGCCCTCTACTGGGGCGTCTTCACGGCCTCGGCCGTCGCGGGGACGGGCCTGTCGGACTTCCTCGACCGGACGGCGGGCCTGGGCTACGCCGGGGGCGCGGGCGTCCTGGTCGTGGCGCTGATGGCGGTGCTGGCGGTCTGGCGCCGCGTGGAGGGGTCGCTGGCCGTCGAGGGGCTGACGACGGCGCGGGCAGAGGGGCTGTACTGGCTGGCCTTCCTCGTGGCCAACACCCTGGGGACGGCGGCGGGGGACTACCTGGCCGACGATCTGGAGCTGGGCTTCGCCGCGAGCGCCGGCGCGATCGGCGGGGTCCTCGTCGCGCTCGCGCTCCTGCAGCGGCTCACCAAGGCGCCCAGGCTGGTGCTGTTCTGGCTCGCGTTCGTCCTGACCCGGCCGTTCGGCGCGACTTTCGGGGACCTGCTCACCAAGGGCGCGGACGAGGGCGGCCTGGGGGTGGGGACCATCGGAGCGTCGGCCCTGTTCCTGGCCATCCTCGTGCTCGCCGTTCGCCAGGAGCACCGGCGCCATCGAGCGGCGTGATGGATCCGTGGGCTGCGACGGGCGTACAAGGCCCCCGCACCCTGCCTGGAGACCCCCGATGCTGCTGCTCGCCCTGACCCTCGCCGCCCCCGCCGTCACCCCGCCGCCCGTCGTCGAGCCCGGCGTCCGCCTGGGGCCCATCGCCCTGGGCATGGACAAGGCCGCCCTGGCCGCCACCGGCCTGCCCATCACCGATGGCGCGCTGACCAGCCACCTCAACGTCGGCCCGTACGACGTCCGCCTGAAGGACGGGAAGGCCGTGAGCGTGTCGCTGAACCTCACGCCCGAGCTGGCGGCCGTGCGCATCAAGGACCAGATCATCACGCCGAAGAGCCCCGAGGACCTGGCCCGCCACCTGGGCGCCTGTGGGCCCCTGCAGATGAACACCGGCGGCAACATCATCGAGTGCGCCGATGGCGCCATGGCCGGGCAGCACCTCGGCGGCCTGATGATCCGGGTCTCGACCCCGCGGCCCATCGATGACGCCCCGACGTGCGCGGGCTATGTCGTGCCCGGCCAGGTGGGTGACAAGCTCGTCATCGAGGCCGGCCAGAGCGTCTGCGCGGGCACCCGCGTGCTGACCCGGGATGTGCGCCAGCCCGACGTCCTGGGCCGCCTGGCCTACAACACCTGCCAGGTCGAGCCCAACGAGGGCGCCACGGTGGTGACGTGCCCGTACCAGGGTGTGCGGCTGATCTTCGCCGCGCCCAGCGGCGAGCTGGCGCGCGTCGAGGGCGTGGAGATGAAGCGCTAGCGGCTGCGCTGTTTATTCAGCAATATCAAATGGTTGACGTGAAAATGCCTGACCGCCATGGCGCACCGGCGATGAAGGCTGTCGCGTCGAGACTCCCTACTCCCACGAGACACGGATGGAGACGACGTGGTTGTCGTAGTCGCCAATGCGGTCGTTGTTGGAGTCGAAGCAGTTGAGGTTGTAGGCGTGGCTGGCCCAGTCGCACGCGTAGATCATGTCCCAGCGGGTCTGGGGCACAGAGCCGCGGCAGCCGGCCTGCTTGTAGAGGCTGATGCGGATCGAGCGACCGCGGCGGCACGCCTCCTGGCGCAGGAAGTCGATCTGCGCTGCGCGATTGGGGACCTGGAGGTCGTAGCACTGACCAGGCCGCAGCGCGACCGACTCCCGAAGCGCCGAGCCGCTCCCGACGGCACAGTTGCAGCCCTGGTTGCAGTCGTCGCCGTAGAAGCGCGCCGTCAGTACCGGGCAGCCTTCATCGATCTCGCCGTCGCGATCATTGTCGACGCCATCGCAGACCTCGGTGCAGCTCGCCTGGCAGACGCCCCGGCACTCGACCTCACCGGCCGGGCAGCCGCAGGCCCCGGACCTGCACATCTGATCGTCGCGACACACGTGCCCACAGGCGCCGCAGTTCTCCTCGTCGGTCGACAGCTCGACGCAGCCCCGGCCGCAGCGGGTCGTGGATCCCATGCACTCGAAGGCGCACTGCCCGGCGGTGCAAGTCGCGCGGGCCCCAGGCGGCGCCTCGCAGATCTGACAGGCGGCCCCGCAGCTCGTGGCGCTCGCGGTCTCGCAGTCGCCGTTCGTGCAGCGGCGCTCCCCAGGGTGGCAACGCGGCGCGCACCAGCCTTCGATGCACTCGTCTTCGGGAAACGCGCACCGATCGTTGCAGCAGGGCCCGTTGGTGTCGCCGCAGGTGGCGGGCATGTAGGCGGAGGCCGTCATGGCGGTCTGGCTGCCGCCCGGGGAGCTGACGAGCACGTTGAGGGAGGCGCGCACGGCATCGCTCGACGTCCGGGTGCAGCGAACCGTGACATCGCCGGGACAGAGGAGCGCGCCGGGCGCGACGGCGGCAGGCCCGGCGCAGGTGGCGCCGCTGACCTCGAAGTCGCGCACCTCCGCGACCTGGGACTCCACACTCCCGGGCACGCCGCACCAGCGAACCCGCAACTCGAACGCGGAGCCGCGGGGCACCTCGAGATCACTCGACTCGAGGATGAGCCCCTGCACGGTCGGGTAGCCGGCTCGGGCGAAGCCGCCAGCCGACCGGCGGCAGGAGGCGTATGCGCCCACGACATCGTGGACGCAGGACGCCCAGGCGCGCAGGGGCGCGGTCGAGTCTTCGATGCTCGAGAGCATCGACGCCACCGCCTCCTCGCTGAAGTCGCTGACGTCGCTTTCGCAGCGCTGCCGCTGCCAGCTCCGGAACTCGCGCTGTTGCTCGCTCCGGCTCGAGTTGGCGTTCATCCCGAAGGTGAAGCCCGCGAAGCCGATGTTGCCCCCACCCCCGAACGCTCGCTGGCGGGCCCACTCGTACAGGTAGGTGGAGGAGGCCTCGTCGCACAACCACGACGCGAGATAGAGCGCCTGGGTCTGGTACTCAGAGCTGGCCGTCCGGACCGAGACCCGAGCGCCCGACGCCAGCGCGCCGTCACACTCCGATACCGACGGGCAGGGGGCGGCGACCTCAGGGCACACGACGGCCCCGCAGGCACCATCATCGTCGGGCTCGAGGGCGACGGGTCCGGGCACGGCGTCGTCGCCATCGTCGCCGTCGTTGGCGTGATCGGTAGCTGCCGGGGGGCAGTCACAGCGGCCGAAGTAGCCGCCTTCACACCTCTGCCAGCCGATGGCGCCGCCCGCGCACGGACAGGCGACGAGGCTGCCCGCGACGCAGCTCGGGTCCTCGTCCTCGTCGCAGCCGCCCAGGGCTACGAGGATCAAGGCGACGATGGTCATCTTCTTCATGAGGTCCTCCCGATGCTGCTCGCGAGTTGGGCACGGACGCGTGACTGCGCCCCGGGTACCCGGCCTCGCTCGGTGCAGAGAGGACGATAGGGACCACACAAGGGGTGGTATCCCCCTTGGGGGTGGTGGCATGGGACGGCGCCGTTTCTCGCTCCACCGGTGTGCACAATCGCCTGCTCTCTCAGGCTGTGCAGTGGCGGTCGGTGTGGTGCACTCAAGAGCCGGCTCGCCAGTCGGAGGCCGTGGGCCAGCGTGGGCCCATCATGCTGGCGTGGGGAAGGTTCCTTGGTGGAAGTCGGGCAGCATGCCGGTCCCACCTTCCACCCGCAATCTCAGGGCAAACGTGCGCTCTGCCTGGATAATCCGGATCGCGTCTCCTAGAGTACGACTCTGGAGGTGCTGCATGGGCCATTCAGGATGGGCAGGGTGGCAAGGGAAGCTCCGCCGGCTGTTGGAGCGGGCCGGCTACTCGCTGAATGTGGGAGGGAAGGGCCGACGGAAGCTGGAAGACGTCCTCGACAAGGAGGAGCGTCGGTCGATCCGGGCCTGGTCGGGTGGCCACATTGGCCAGAAGGGTCCGAAGCGGGGGCGAGTACCCCGCAACGCGGCCGCCGTCCGCGAAGTCCTTGAGCGGCTCCTTCGGCCCGCACCCGACCTGGCGGTCGATGCGGAGGTCTTGCTGGCGGAGCTGGAGGAGCTCCTGCGCAACCGCACCGCGGAGCCGAGCGATCCGATTCCTCAGACGGATCACGCCCGGGTTGTCCGGTGTCTGGGCCGGTTTATCTCGCAGGGCTTTCGGCTGGCCGACGAGGTGCTCGTCGAGGTGATCACGAGCGCGTCGCGCTCTCACGCCACCACGGCCGCTTGCGTCGTCCCGGTGCTGGACTTCTGCCGCGGTCTCGTGGACCCGGCGCGAGCCGTGGTCATTCGGGTTGTGGAGCGAGGCCGCCCCATCCCCATCCAGCCCATCGCTCGGCTCAATGAGGTTCAGGCCCGCAACATTCGGGCATGCCGGGTTGGCCTGGACCACGCCAGCGCGCCGGTCTGGCATGGGACGGTGGTGTCGGCTTGCAGCTCGGACGGCGTGGTGCCCGTCGGTGCGATCTTCGGGTGGAAGGGCGACTACCACGTCCGTGAGCGTCAAGGTGCCCTGGATCACCATGTGGAGCGCGAGCTGGAAGAGCGACGTGCCGAGTTCGAGCGGGTGTGGAGCGCGTCGGAGGCCGAGGCGAGGACCTGGACGCCATCGCTGCCGGAGGAGTTCGGCCGCTGGGACCAGCCCGACGACTTCGGGGGCTAGCCCACTGGCAACACCCTCCTCGGCGAGCGGCGCTCGCCGCCTTCGTTGGTGCCACGCCTGGCGGCTGCGCCGTTTCGTCAGTTGTTTTCGTCGGTTGGCGGATCCAGCCGGTCCAGATCGATCTCGGCCAGCGTGTACGCGTCGGTCATCACGACGACCCGCCCGGGCCGCCCGAAGCGTGTGTGGCCGGTCTTCGCCGCGCCCAGCACCGGGAAGTGTCCCTCGCGCACGATCGGCGCCAGGTCGAAGTCGTCGCGCTGCTGGGCGTCGCGCAGCCTCACCTGGTTGACCAGCGTCTCGATGACCCAGCGGCCGTCGTGGCTGACCTCGGCGCCCAGCGCCTCGGTGAGCCGCCGCGGCGGGCCGTCCCCGAGGGCGAACAGGCCGTAGGGGATGCCGATGCGTGCCGTGACGAAAGGCGTGCCGTCGTCGGCCACCTGGACGCGGTAGAGCTGGCGGATGTCGGCGTCGAAGGCGTTCGTCCGCCCCGACGGCAGGTGGACGCGCTGGCACGTCGCCCCCGTGATGAACACCACCCACTCGCCGTTGCGGCTCAGCGCGCCCTGCGGGTTGCCGCCCTCGGCCGTCGGCTCCAGGGCCCAGCGCTGCACCACCTGGCCATCCGGCCCGTAGAGCGCCGCCCCCTCGGGGCAGGGCCCCAGGACCCGCCCGGCAGCATCCGCCTCCAGCGACGACAGCCCGTTCCCGCTCACGACATGCGCCCAGACCGCCGCCTCCCGCCCATCGGGGGAGAGCCGCACCAGCCGCAGGATGCGCACCAGCCCCCCCTCGGGCCGCCGCTGCCACGACAGCATGAGCACGAACCCCGCGCCCCCGGCCGTCGCCGCCGCCAGGCAGCCCGGGCTGGTGTTCCCCGAGTCCAGCGCCAGCTCCACCTCCGCCAGCGAGTCCGGCGCGATGCGGTGCGCGTGGTCGATGGCGTCCGCCACCCAGACCACCCCCGTCTCGGGGTCCACGGCGTGCCCGATCATCCCCCGGTAGGGCTGCAGGATCTTCGTCATCCACCGCAGCCCCCCCGGCTGCGGCCCGCGGATGACGAAGCCCTCCTGGTTGAGCAGGAACCTCAGCGCGGCGTCGTGGGCGCGGTACAAGAGCGCGTTCTTGAACGTCTTTTTGCGCGTACCGCCCTTGGGATCGGTGTAGACCACGACCACCACGGCAGGGTCAGGGGACTGCACCTCGATGGTCGCGATGCGGGTGGGGTCGTCTCGGTGGGTGAACATCTTCGCCACTCCAGGAGGCCGTTGCGCGCTGGTCAAGGTGCCGGAGGGGAGGGGGCGAGGCAACCGCCTGGCGCATGGCAGGCTAGCGATTGCAGCAGGCGAACACGGCGTCTTGTCCCAGACTGTCGCCTGCGGGCGTCTGGGTGTCGCATGTCCAGATCGTGGCTTCGTAGTGTGCCCCGGCGTCGGGTGATGCCAGGTAGAGTCCGACCACTGCCTCACAGGGCGCACGATCCAGGTCTCTGAAGCGACGGCAGGCACCATCGCCATTCTCGCCGGGGAGCATGTTGATGGCGTCCACGCTCGTGTTCGCCGTCCCGGCCCGCTGCGCGAAAGTGTAGCAGATGCTCAGGGCCGCGGCTGCCTTGGCCCGCCGCAGTGCCTCCAAGGCGAGGCGCTCACTCTCCGTTGTGAACCATGTCTTCAGGGCTTCGAGTGCGGACGCGCGGAGCACATCTCCTGGCGTGAAAGTCAACGCGAAGGGCTGGACCTCACCCTCGCCGCTCCAGGCCGGATTGCCACTCACCAACACCAGTCCAATCGCGGCCTTTGCCAAGGAACGCATCGCTAGCCTCCAGAGTGTGGCGGCCTTCTACTGAAGAAGGCAGGTGTCTATGTGGCTGATACTCTCGCTGCCAGGCTCGCCAGCCAGGACGCATGCCGAAGAGATATCGCCAGCGTCCTGCATGACGCCGGGAAGTCCGGCGTCGGCCGCCGCATCGGGCGGAGTGCCATCTGACCGGCCGTCGACCTGGCCGTCACTCTCGAAGTCAGGTGGCTGAGGCTCTGCGCATGCGCACGAGAGGAGCAGGAGCCAGAGTTTCGGTCGCAAGGTTCTGCCCTTCGACAGCTGATCGCAGGGACGGTACCACCGAGATCGGACGTCCGGCTAGAGGCACCATGGCAGGCATCGGAAGTGGCCGGCGTGCTGTAGGCCGAGGTTGCCGAGGCTGCTGGCCGCGGACCCCCAAATCTTCCAATCCCCCCCAATCAGTGCTCTCCTGACCCCACGCTGATCTTCGCCCCCCCGCGGTAACGGCCGCTCTGGCCTGGCCGTATCGGGCGGCGACGCGGAGAGGGGGTGTGGATGCTCTTCCAGAAGAAGCCCGGGCGGCATGTGGTGATCGTCGGCAACGGCATCGCCGGGGTGTCGTGCGCGCGGGCGCTGCGGCGCCGGGACAAGCAGGCGCGGATTACGCTGGTGTCGGGGGAGGGGCCGCACTTCTTCTCGCGGCCGGCGCTCATGTACATCTACATGGGGCACCTGACGTACGAGGGGACGAAGCCGTACGAGGACTGGTGGTGGCAGAAGCAGCGCATCGGGCTGCGCCAGGCCTGGGTGACCCACATCGACACGCAGAAGAAGTGGCTGTCGTTCGCCGGGGAGGCGGGGGGGCTGGGCTATGACCAGCTCGTCCTGGCCACGGGGTCGAAGCCCAACAAGTTCGGGTGGCCAGGCCAGAACCTGGAGCGGGTGCAGGGGCTGTACTCGCTGCAGGACCTGCAGACGCTGGAGGCGGTGAGCCACGAGATCCAGCACGGGGTCATCGTGGGCGGGGGGCTCATCGGCATCGAGCTGGCCGAGATGCTCCACGCCCGGGGGAAGAAGGTCACCATCCTGTCGCGGGAGCAGTCCTACTGGGACAACGCGCTGCCGCGGGAGGAGTCGCTGATGGTCTCGGACGTGATCGCGGAGAGCGGCATCACGCTGCACAGCGGGACGGAGCTCAAGGAGATCGTCGACGACGGCCAGGGGCGCGCTTGCGGGGTGGTGACGGGGACGGGTGAGAAGATCGCGTGTGAATTCGTGGGGTTGACGGCGGGGGTGAGCCCGAACCTGTCGGCGCTGAAGGGGTCGGAGATCCCGACGGGGCGCGGGGTGCTGGTGGACTTCTCGTTCCGGTCGTCGGTGGAGGATGTGTTCGCCATCGGGGACTGCGCCGAGATCGTGACGCCCGAGGGGCAGCGCAACCGCATCGAGCAGCTCTGGTACACGGGGCAGATGCACGGGGAGGTGCTGGCGGACGTGCTCTGCGGCGACGACCGCACCTATGACCGGGGCATCTGGTTCAACTCGGCGAAGTTCCTGGATCTGGAGTGGCACACCTACGGGGAGGTGCCGCCGGCGGGGTTCCCGGTGCGGCCGGGGCTGCGGCAGGTGTACTGGCAGGCGGCCGACAAGCGGCATGCCTTCCGGCTGGTGCTGGCGGGGGACGCGGTGGTCGGCGTGAACGCCATGGGCATCCGCTACCGCCACAAGGTGTGCGAGCGCTGGATCGCCGAGAAGCGGTCGGCGGAGTACGTGCTGAACAACCTGAAGGAGGGGAACTTCGATCCGGAGTTCTACCACCGCTACGAGGGGGCGATCGTGTCGAGCCTGCGGGCCCAGGTCGCGCAGGCAGGAGGGCAGGCCTGATGAGCGCTGCGCTGACGGATTTCGCGCCGAATCACTACGGCGATGCGGGGACGAAGCGCCGGCTGCGGCTGGCGATGTACGTGGCGCTGGCGCCGTTCGGCCTGGCGCTGCTGGGGTACCGGGGGGCCATCGGCGGCGACGCGGCGGGGGGCTGGCTGGCCTTCGGGCTCGTCTTCGCGCCCTTCCTGGCCCTGGCGCTGGCCTACATCCGGGCCACCTACCGGGGCTCGACGCCGGGCATCAAGAACGACGGCGTGCAGGTGCACGAGCTGTCGGGCCGGCGGGTGGGGGCCTATCTGCTGGGGACGGCCATCACGAGCCTGTATGTCATCCTGTACTGGTTCCCGGGGGCCCTCACGGGGGTGGTGCAGGTGATGGAGCCGCTGAGCCAGGCCCTGCGCAAGGGGCCGGCGGATCAGTGGTTCTTCTATGGGTTCCTGTATACGGCGGCGGTGATCGTGATGGGCATCCGCATGATCTATCGCTACCGGCACAACAAGTATCAGATCTTCCGCACGCTCTCGGTGATGTTCTTCCAGCTCGCCTTCGCGTTCGTGCTGCCGGCGCTGCTGCGGGCGTTCAACCAGCCCGAGTTCTACTTCACGTACTTCTGGCCGCTGAAGTATGACTACCTGTTCCCGGGGTCCTTTGAGTACCTGTGGAAGCAGTCGGGCGGCGTGGGCATGTTCATGTTCGGCTGGGGCGTCATCGCGTCCTTCGTGCTGACGCCGCTGCTGACGTGGCGGTTTGGGAAGCGCTGGTACTGCTCGTGGGTCTGCGGCTGCGGGGGCCTGGCGGAGACGGCGGGGGATCCCTTCCGGCAGCTCTCCAGCAAGAAGCTCAAGGCGTGGAAGTTCGAGCGGTGGTCCATCCACACGGTGCTGGTGCTCATCGTGGTGCTGACGGCGCTGCTCTGGGTGGATCTGGGCAGAATCTCCAATGATTACAAGGCCTGGTACGGGTTCTTCGTGGGCGCGGCGCTGTCAGGCGTGGTGGGCGTGGGCTTCTACCCGCTGCTCGGCAGCCGCGTCTGGTGCCGCTTCTTCTGCCCGATGGCGGCGGTGCTGGGGCTCTTCCAGCGGTTCTTCTCGCGGTTCCGCATCACGACGAACGGGGATCAGTGCATGTCGTGCGGCAACTGCTCCACGTACTGCGAGATGGGCATCGACGTGCGCGCCTACGCCATGCAGGGCAAGAACATCGTGCGGGCGTCGTGTGTGGGGTGCGGGGTGTGCGCGGCGGTCTGTCCGCGCGGGGTGCTGAAGCTGGAGAACGGCAAGACCCACAAGGATCGCTTCGAGGGGGCCGAGCACCCCCTGGCGGATCTGCTCGGCGCCCTGAAGAAGAAGTAGCGAAGCGCCACGGCCGCCGCGCGCCTCGCCGCATCCCCGAGACCGCCACCACCGACAGGTTCGCAGCGCTCGCGACCACTCAGGCTGGACCACGGTCGAGACCGTCGCCGTACGTTGGTGTTGATCCTGTCATTGCCTCCCGCTACGGTGTTGACAGGTCGGGCAAGGAGTTCTGGTCATGGCTTTCGGCTTTTCGGCTTTCGACTTTCGGCTTTCGGCTTTCGTTGGCTTGGCGTTGGTTGTCGTTCCAGCCAGGACCGTAGCGGCGACGACGAAGTACTGGATTACCCGAGCGGTGACGTGCCACACGTGGACACAGGCGGGCGCCCAGGCTGAGTTGAACACCGCCCGAGATGCGCTGAAGGCGAGGACGGACGGGTGGACGGCTGGCTTCTGTGACGTGAAGCTGCCCGAAGGAGCGACGATTCGCTGGGGCCGCGCGTACGGTTCTGATACCAGCCTCCAGGCGATGTCGTTTGCCGTTCGACGCGCCACCTTCTGCAGTGAGGCGTACTCGGACATCGTGGCGTGGTCGTCGACGGACAATGCCGCAGACCCGGTCTGCACGGCCGCCGGCTGGACGAATGCCGTCCAGCTCAATGAGGTGGTCAACAACAGCCAGTATACCTACTGGTTCTACTTCATGATTCCCTACTCTCTGGAGCCCGATGCCCTACGGCTGTGGAATCTTGAGATCGAGTACCAGGTACCCTGAATCGCGGAGGATCCGATGCACCGACTGTTCGTGGTCGCCATGACCTTCGTACTTCCCCTTGGTTGCGACGATGTGGGCCCGACCCCCACTGGTCGGACGCCGATGAGACCCGAGGCTCCTGGGGGGGAAGCTCCGCGCTTCCCGTTCAACAGAGTCTCGCCGGTGGACGACCGGCCCCGTCAGGAGGACTGGCCCGCGGGCTGCGTAGATGATGATGGCGATCGCTGGCCGGCCTGTCCCTTCGAGACTGACTTCGAGCAGGACTGCGACGACGGTCAGGCGCGGGTGTTCCCGGGCGCCGGCGTCTCGTGCACCCCGGGCGACGACTGGGACTGCAACGGACAGGACGACACGGAGCAGGACAGCGGGTGCCAGCCGGCCGACCCCGCCAACAACCGACCTGCGTCGCCGGCTGCGGATGATGACCGGCCGCGGAGAGCAGAGTGGCCGGCTGGCTGCGTGGATGCCGACGGCGACTTCTGGCCGGTCTGTCCCTTTGAGACCGCCTTTCCGCAGGACTGCGATGACACCGAGGCCCGAAGGTACCCTCACGCCGGGGTCTCGTGCACCCCCGGGGATGACTGGGACTGCGACGGTCAGGATGATACGCAGCAGCCCAACGGGTGCCGGGCTGCCGATCCCGCCAACAACCGCCCGGAGCAGTGACGTGCGGCGACTCCTCATTGGCCTCGTGCTGCTCGGCTGTGACGACACGCCGGTCGTCCACGACGGCACCGTCCCCCAGGATGCCGGCCAGCGCGATGGTGGCATGCTCGTTGATGCCCTGGTCGACGGTTCGATGCCGGCTCCTCTCGACTCCTCGCTGGCTGACGCGGACGCTCCGATCGAGTGCCCATCGTCGCTGGAGGTCTTCTTCGACGATGCGCCGTTCTGCGTGGGCGAGCTGATCGGACAGTTCCAGGCAGCGGTGGTTGAGATGGATCGCCGCCAGGTCTGGGTGGCCCATGTGCACGCGCGTTGTCGGGGGGCGGACGACTTCGACTTCGGGGCCAGTTCGGCAATCCTGCTGCCGCTGGGCGAGGTACCCACAGTGTTTCCCGCGGAGGTCACGCCAGTTCAGGTGGTCGTCAGCTACGTCGAGCCGATGAGACCGACCCGCGACGGCGGCCGCGGCGCCGATGGTAGACCACTGGAGGCACCCCTGGAGGAGGCGCACCTGCGGTTCGCTTCCCCGACGTGTGTCGAGGGGGTTGTCCGTTCGCAGGTCCTCGTCCTCGACGGGCACGCGGTGCCCGAGCGGGTGGAGATCCGATTCTCGGGCCGCTTCGATCCTCCTTGAATGGCAGCGAGCAGCCCGGGAGCGACAACAGGGAGAGGCCGCGCGAGCTACTTGCCCGCCTTGGGCTTCGGGGCGGCGGCCTCGGGGCCCTTCTCCATGAGGGAGAACCCATCCGTCTTGGTGACCGTCCGGTACTTCAGGATCTGGGTCAGCTTCTTGAGCTTCGTCTCGGCCATCCAGCGCTGGAAGTTCAGCCCGGGCTGCACGTTGTAGTGGTAGTAGCCATCGGCGTAGCCGAAGGCGCCCCGCGTGAGCGTGTGCACGAACCACGACTTCTCGTCCATGGGCAGGGCCGCGATGTTGGCGCGGAACTGGTCGTCGAAGTCGAAGTACTGGGGCGCGTTGCTCATGTAGACCACCCGGACGGGGACGCCGGCCTTCTTCGCAGCGGCGCCGATGTCCTGCATGGTGAGGCCCGCCGTGAGGTCGCCGCGGACGGCGAAGACGCGGCCGGCGCGCCAGAGGTTGCGGACCCAGCGGTACTGGTCGGCGTCGTCGAGGAAGGTGGCCACGCCGCGCTTGCCGTAGTCGCGGATGGTCTTCTTCAGGCGGCGCTTGATGAGCGGCTGGGCGACCTTGAAGGCCTGCAGGGTGCGCTTGCCGTCGTGCACGTCGTCCCCGCCGTAGGCGGCCTCGAGGCGCTGGAGCACGCCGGCGGCGTTGTCATCTTCCCAGAAGGCCAGGAAGTCTGCGGGGGTCTCGGCCTCCTCGAAGGCCATCTTGTAGGCGCGGTGGATGCGGGGGATGGCGGCGTCGAAGTCCATGAGGACGAGGATCTCGGGGCGGGCCCAGCCGGCCATCAGGTAGTTCTGGTCGGTGCCCACGCCGATGAGCACCCCGCCGACGTCGGTGATGGTGTCGCGGAAGAGGTCGTGCCGGTACTCGTTGGAGATCCAGTAGTGGGAGTTGCGGACGATCTCGGGCGGCGGGGGATCCTGGCGGATGTCCGCGAAGGCGGCCTGGGCCTCGGCGGGCAGCGGGGCGATGGCCTTGTCTTCAGCGGCGGCGAAGGGCGCCACCAGCAGCAGCGCGATCAGGGCAGACACAGCACGCATGGCATCTCCACGGACAGCGGCGGGGGAGTCTACCCGGCCGGGGGGCGAGGGAAAAGTGCGGGTGGCCGCGTCAGGCCGCGGGGGCGCCGAGGTGGGCGGCCAGGGCGTCGAGGACGCGGGGCCACGCGGCCTTGAAGTAGGCGTGGGTGGCCGGCCAGTCGGGGTGGCCGCCGGCCTCGAAGCCGGCCGCGGGCCAGCCAGTGTGGGTGAGCGTGAGGGCGGTGCCGCCGTCGGCGTCGGCCAGCTCGACGGTGACCCAGGTGAGCTGCGGGCGGGTGTGCTTGAGGTGCGGCGGGGCGTTCCAGGAGAAGGCCAGCAGGCGGCCGGGGACGAACGCCAGCACCTTGCTGCCCTCGCTGCCGCGCTCGGCGACCTCGGGGCCGAAGAACAGGATCTCGAAGGGCCCGCCGATGCGCAGCTCCATGCGGACCTCGTCGGCGAACCAGGCGGCCAGGCCCTCGGCCGAGGACCAGGCGGCCCAGACGGCGGCGCGGGGGGCGGAGAGGGCGCGCGTCCAAACCAGGTCCACGTCGGCCAGGGCCCCGTCGGGGGCGCCCAGCGTGGTGGCGGGCGGGTCGCTGATGGTCACGGCGCCCCGGGCGGGCACGGCGAAGTGCGGGTTGAAGATGAGCCCGAGGCGGTTGCCGGCGGGGTCGATGACGGACGCGACGCGGATGTCGCCGCCGACCTCATGGGGGGCCTCGATGGGGGTGGCGCCGAGCTCCACGGCGCGCCAATACACGGCGTCCAGGTCGGCCACGCCCCACAGGGCCTCGACGCCGTAGGGCGAGGCGCAGCGGTCGTCCTCGGCGGGCACGAGGCCCAGCTCATAGCCGCCCACGTCAAAGCCGACGTAGAAGGGCTGGTCGAAATACGGCGTGATTTCGAGGAGTTTGGCGTACCAGTCCCGGGCGGCGGCCAGGTCGGCGACGGGGTGGATGGCGGTGCGCAGGCCGAGCATGAGTCCTCCAGCGGGGGTGTCCGGCGCCTTCGTAGCGCGGTCGCAGGGCGCCCGCAACCTGCTATGCTGCCCCCATGCGGTACTACGACATCGACAGCCTCGACAACCGCGATCCCGTGGCCATCGCCCGGTTCGCGCGGCTGGTGGAGGGGCTCGTCCTGCGCTGGCACCCCCACCACCTCTCGGGCATGGAGCGCATCCCCGAGGGGCCGTCGCTCTTCGTGGCGAACCACAGCGGCGGCATCTGGACGCCCGACAGCTACATGCTGGGCTGGGCCATCTACAAGACGCTGGGGCTGGATCGGATGCCCTACGGGCTGGCCCACGAGGTCATCCTGAGCCAGCCGCCCGTCAACCAGATCCTCTGTCCGCTGGGGGTGGTGCGCGCGAGCCATGACAACGCCCTGCGCATCTTCGCGGCGGGGCGGTCGGCGCTGGTGTACCCGGGGGGCGACTACGACGCGATGCGGCCCTACAGCCGCAAGGACGAGGTGGTCTTCGGCGACCGGCGCGGCTACATCCGCCTGGCCCTCACGGCGGGGGTGCCCATCGTGCCCGTCGCCACCGTAGGGGCCCATGAGGTCTACCGGGTGCTGTCGGACATGCGCTGGCTGGCGCGGCTCATCGGCGCGGATCGCTGGGCCCGGCTGAAGGTGATGCCCCTGACGCTGAGCTTCCCGCTGGGGCTCACGCTGGGCCCGGTGGTGCCGTTCATCGCCAACCCGACCGACATCCGGCAGGAGTTCCTGCCGCCCATCTACTTCGATCGGTCGGGGCCCGAGGCGGCGGCGGACGAGGCGTATGTGGCGGCGTGCTCGGCCCGGGTGCAGGGGACCATCCAGATCGCGATGACGCGCATGGCGGACGCGCGGCGGATGGCGAAGCTCACCCCCGGCGGGCGGCCCCCGCGCGGGCCCGTCCTGGGGAGCCCGTGGCCGCCTGGTCCTTCTTGACGACGGCGGCGGCGACGGCCCCGGAGGCCAGCGCGCCCGCGATGCCATGGCCGGAGCGCGTCGAGGCGCCGCAGAGGTAGAGGCCCGGCAGGGGGCTGCGGGGACCGGGGCGGTGCTGCATGAACTGGTCGGGTGACGCGGCGATTCCGTAGCTGGTTCCGAGGGTTGCGCGCGTGAACCGGGAGTGCGTCACCGGGCTGGCGGACTCCTGGTAGACGATGGGGCCGGCCTCGGGGAAGCGGGCCTTGAAGCGCTCGATCAGGTTCGCCTCGGTGGCGGCCTTGAGGTCGGCGTAGGCGCTCGTCTTGCGGTACTTCCAGCCGTGGATGGCGTCGGGCTCGACCCCCCAGACCCGGGGATCGCCCGGCACGAGCGTCATGATCTCGACCGTGGAGCAGCCCTCCGGGGCGTGGTGGGGGCTCTCCGGATCCTTGCCGGTGGCGCTGGTGATGTAGGCCCCGACGGGCTTCTGCGGGGAGGCCTCGCGGTACATGCGCTCGGTGTCGTAGTGGTCGAAGAGCCAGTGGTTCGCGTTGCCCAGGCCGGGGATGGGGCCCTCGACGCCCAGGCACGTCATGAAGATGCCGGCGGGCCAGGTGAAGCCCTCGACGCGGCGGACGAAGCCGGCGGGCCAGTGGGCCGGGTCGACGAGGCGGGTGACCGTCTCGCGCAGGTCGGCGTTGGCGACGACGGCGGCCGCCCGGGTGGTGTGGACGAGGCCGTGGCGGGCCTCGGTGCGCACGCCCACGGCGCGGCCATCCTCGACCAGGATCTGCTCGATGGGCAGGCGCAGGTGCACGGTGCCGCCGCCCGCCTCGATCTGCGCCGCGAGGGCGTCGGCGAAGGCCTGGCCCCCGCCGCGGGGGTAGAAGGCGCCGCGCAGGTAGTGGTTCTGCAGGCCGACGTGCAGCAGGGCGGCGACGCGGCTCGGGGGCAGGCCGTAGTCGCCGTGGGGGCCGAGCAGGACGGCGCGCAGCCGGGGGTCGCGGGTGCAGGCGTCGAGCAGGGCCGAGACGGGGGCGCGGCCCCAGCGCAAGAGGCCGGGCGCGCGGAACGGGGCCTGGAGCAGGGTGGCCGGGGTGGTGCGGCCGTCGTGCGCGTCGAGGCGGCCGAGGAACCAGTCGAGCTGGCGGACGACGCCCATGTACTTCTGGATGCCGCGGCGCTCGGCAGGGAAGGCGTCGAGCAGGCGGGCCTCGAAGGCGTCGTGGCCGACGGGCGCGCGGAACTCCATGTCTGGAAAGGAGAAAATGTCGAAGCCGTCGGCGTCGAGGGGCACCAGATCGGGCTCGACGCCGGCCGCGCGCAGGACGCGGGGGATGGTGCCCTGGGGGCCGCAGTCGCCGATGTAGTGCAGGCCCACGTCGAAGTGGAAGTGCCCGTGGGCGCTCTTGCGGGCGAACATCGTGGCGCAGCCGCCGGCGACGTAGTGGGCGTCGAAGCACGCCACGCGCAGGCCGGCGCGGGTGAGGATGGCGCCGGTGGCGAGGCCGCCGAGGCCGCAGCCGACGATGGCGACGTCGACGACCTCGGGCGGGGTGGTGCGGGCCCGACGGCCCGTCTCGGCGGTGGGTGACCAGGTGCGCATGGCCGCAGTATGCGTCGGTGGGCGCCGCGAATCGAGGAGGTTTCCCCGGGGCGTCGGGGCGGGCATGATGCCGAGCCATGATCTTCGAGTGGCTCCGCAACCGCCGCCGCCGGGCGCTGCTCGCCGGCCCCGTCGATCCCGCGTGGATCGCCATCGTCGAGCGCAACGTGGCCCTGTGGGGCTGGCTCGACGACGGCGAGCGCCAGCGGCTGCTGGACATCGCCCGCGTGCTGGTGGCCGAGAAGGACTGGGAGGGCGGCGGCGGCCTCACGATGACGCTGGAGATCCAGGTCACCGTGGCCGTCCAGGCGGCCCTGCTGCTGCTCGGCCTCAAGCACGACTACTACCGCAACGTCGACAGCATCATCGTGTACCCGGCCGGCTACCGGTTGCCGCGCGGCCGCGAGGGCATGAGCTTCCTGGAGGCGGAGCATGTGCCGGTGCTGGGGCACGCGAGCCCCTACGGACCGGTGGTGCTCTCGTGGCGCAGCACGCTCTCGGGCGGCCGCAACGCCACGGACGGCCGCAACCTCGTCTTCCACGAGTTCGCCCACAAGCTCGACATGAAGGACGGCGTGGTAGACGGCACGCCGCCGCTGCTCAAGCGGGTGAGCGGGCCGCGCTGGTTCAAGGTGATGACGAAGGAGTACCAGCGGCTGCAGCGGCAGGCGAAGACGGGCCGCGAGAAGGTGCTGGACCTGTACGGCGCCACCAACGTCGCCGAGTTCTTCGCGGTGGCGACGGAGGCCTTCTTCGAGGAGTCGGTGCGGCTGGAGGCGGACCACCCCGATCTGTACGGGGTGCTGCGCGACTACTTCGGTCAGGACACCGCGGCGCGGCTCTCCAGGCGGCGGCGGCAGAGCTCGTAGGCCACCACGGCGCCCGCGATGGCCACGTTGAGGGACTCGACGCCCCCGGCCATGGGCAGCGCGATGAAGCGATCGATGAGGCGGTCGACGGCGGGGCTGAGGCCGGTGGACTCGTTGCCGAGCACGAAGGCGACGCGGCCCGAGAAGCGGGCCTGGTAGAGGTCGGCGGCGTCGCTCGCGCGCAGGCCGCACAGCTCAAACCCGTTCTCTTTCAACAGGTTGGCGGCCTCCTCGGCGGTGGCGGTGCGCAGGATGGGGGCCTTGAAGGCGACGCCCGCGGAGGCCTTGATGACCAGCGGGCCGACCTCGGGGCTGCCGCGGCGGGGGACGATGATGCCCTCCCAGCCGGCGGCGGTGGCGGCGCGCAGCAGCAGGCCGATGTTGCCCGGGGTGGTCAGGCCGTCGAGCAGCAGGACGCGGGCGTCGGCGGGCAGGCCGGGCAGGGCGGGGCCCAGGGCGCCCATGCGGGGGGCCACCACGTCGGCGACGGCGCCCTGGTCCTGGCGGGCGTTGCGCGAAAGGCGCGTCACCTCGGCGGGCGTCACCCGGCGGACGTCGAGGCCGCGCTTGCGGGCCGCCTTGAGGATGTCGGCGATAACGGGGCCGTCGGCGTTGCGAGCGATCAGGACGCGCTCGACGGGCAGAGAGGCGTCCTCGACGACCTCCAGGACGGGCTTGCGGCCGTAGATGGTGAGCAGCCGGTCGCGGGGGTGCACGTCGGTCATCGGCCCACCGCCAGCAGGCGCTCGGCCAGGACCAGGGCGTCGGTGGGCCAGCAGCTCTTGGGGCGCGGGCGTCGCACGCCGTCGAGGCCCAGCAGCGGGCGGCAGGTCAGGACGCGACGGCGCCACGGCGCGGGGATGGCTTCCCGGCCATGCACGGCGCCGAGCAGGGCGCCGGCGATGCAGGCGTTGGTGTCGGTGTCGCCGCCGCGGCCCACCGTGTCGGCCAGGCCGTCCTCCACCGTCCGCGCGGTGCGGAGCTGGTAGAAGGCGTTGCGCAGGGCCAGCCGCACCCAGCCCATGTGCTGCATGAAGTCGGGGGGCGGGCCGGCGGCGGCCGAGGCGAGGGTGGCGATGACGTCGGCGTGCAGGCCCAGGTCCTCGGCCTGGAAGCAGGCGTACTCCCAGACCTGGGTGGGCGAGCCGCCCTCGCGGATGGCGTAAGCCAGCGTCACCGCGAACAGGGCGTTGGCGTCCAGGCAGACGGGGTGGGGGTGGGTGAGGGCGGCGTCGGCCCGGGCGGCCTCGACGAGGCGCTCGCGGGGCCAGAAGGCGCCGGCGATGGCCAGCGGGCTCAGGCGCATGAGCGCGCCGTTGGCCTGGCTGTCGGGGTTGGCGGCCTGGCGGGCGACGCGGGCGGGCTCGTCGGCGCCCTGGGCGGGGGCGAGGGCCTGGCGGGTGGTGTTGCCCATGTCGAAGGGCCGCGAGGCCAGCCAGCCGGCGTAGGCCCGCGTCACGGCGTCGGCGTCGAACCCACGGCGCTCCACCAGGCTGCGGGCCAGGGCCAGAGCCAGCTCGGAGTCATCCGTGGGCTGGCCGGCGATGGTGTCGAAGGTGCCGCCATCCTTGATCTTTCGGACGCCGGCGGGCCACGCCGCGGCGATGCTGGCGGCGTCCTGGAACTCCACCTGGCTGCCGAGGGCGTCGCCGGTGAGCTGGCCCAGCCAGCAGCCCTGGGCCCGCGCCAGGACGCCGGCGTCGGGGCAGAGGTCGGCGAGGGCGGGTCGCACGGGCTGGCCGGGCTCGGGGCCCTCGTTGTGGGCACGCAGGACGCTGTTCCAGTCGCGCTTGACCAGCCCGGGCAGCAGGGCCGGGGCGCCGCCGAAGCAGAAGCCGACGTTCGTCGGGCGCTCGGCCTGGTAGCGCACGGGGCGGCCGCGCTCGTCCACCAGCTCGCCGCCGACGCCGCGCAGGAGCGCGTGGCCGGCGGCGTAGTCGAAGTCGCGCGCGCCGAACAGCGAGATGGCCGCGACCCCTTCGCCAGCGGCGGCCAGGGCCAGGCGGTACGCGATGCCGGGCACCGGGCGGTAGCGGGCGGGGGCCGTGCAGCGGGCGTTGAGCAGCGAGCGGCGGTCGGCCGAGTTGGAGATGAGGACGATGTGGTGCGCCGCGAGCGCCGTGGGCCAGCCGGGGTGACCGATGGTGTGGCCGTTGCGGCGCAGGCTGCCGCAGCCCTCGGCCCAGGCGAACAGATCGCCGTCGTCGTCGGGGGCGGCGTAGGCGTAGATGACCCCGAGGACGGGCACCTCGTCGCGCAGGCGGGCGATGGACACGGAGGCGCCCCGGTGGCCCTTGAGGAAGGCCGAGGTGCCGTCGTTGGGGTCCACCAGCCACGTCGAGCGGCTATGCCCGGAGGGGCCGCGGTTCTCGGTGGGGGCCTCCTCGGCGCGGAAGCCATCGTCGGGGAAGGCCGCCGTCAGCGTCTGGCGGATCCAGGCCTCCACCTCGGTGTCGACGGGCGCGTGGCCCTGCTCGCCGCGGGGCCCGCCGGGCCGGTGCAGCTCGGCCCGCAGGCGGCGGCCCGCCTCCAGGGCCACGGCGGTGGCCACATCCAGGGCCCGTCGCAGATCGTCGCTCAACTCGCCTCCCGTGGCGCTCGGAGGGGCCAATCTGCCGAGAAAGGGCGGGCGAAGCAACCCGAAGGCAAGCGGGGGACGCGCCGCCGCGCGGGGGCCGGCGCTGCCGCTTGTCCGAGAGTGGCCGAGGCTGCTACCACCGCTGCCGACCAGGACGGGGGACGCGATGCGACGGTGGCTGCTGGCCTGCGTGGCCGGGGTGGTTTTCGGTTGTGATTCGGGGGGTTCCAGCGACGAGCCGGTGACGGACGCGGGCGGCATGGACGCCGCGGGCGGGGCCGGCGGGCAGGGGGGCGTCGGCGGGGCAGGCGGGCAGGGCGGCGCGGGCGGCGTCGGCGGCCAGGGCGGCGCGCCCGGGGCGTGCGAGGCCTTCGTCTGCGAGAACGGAGGGACGTGCGTCGCGGAGGCCGCCGGCCCGCGGTGTGACTGCGCGGCGGGGTTCGAGGGGGACCGCTGCGAGACGCCGGCGATGTGCACGCCCGGCGTCGACCTGGCCTACGAGGGTGGGGCCCTGCCCGCGGACCTGGCCGGCCACTACGACGAGGCGTCCGACTGCGAGCCCGGCGAGGGCGGGTCGACGTTCGGCGGTGGCTACGCCCAGTGCTTCCGCAAGGCGGATGGCTCGGCCTGGCGGCTGTGGAACACCGGCTGCGGCTGGGAGGTGGGGCGGCGCGAGGCCGACGGCGCCGCGACGATGTGGGCGTTCTACGCCCGCACCTACGCGGGGCGCTGCGAGGACGTGCCCGCCGAGCAGCTCTCACCGGCCATCCTGGGGACGGCGCCGCTGCTGGACGCCGCGGGCAGCGCCATCGCTGGCCTGACCAGCGCGTACTGCCCGACGGCCGAGCCCCAGTGCCGGCCTGGCGTCTTCGTGGTCGCCGAGGGCGGCGCGTTGGCGCGGGAGCTCGCGGGCTACTACGCCGAGTCGTACGCGTGCACGCAGGGCGAGGGCGGCCCCTGGTTCGGCGGCGACTTCTGGCACTGCTTCCGCAAGGCCGATGGCTCGGCGCTGCGCGTCTGGAACACCGGCTGCGGCTGGGACCTCGGCCGCCAGGAGACCACCATGGACGGACGGCGCCTGTGGACGCGCTTCGCCGTCACCTACAACGGCCAGTGCGCGGCCATCCCGCCCGATCAGCTCGACACGCGGGCGCTCGACACCGAGCGGTTCTGGGATGAGTTCAACGAGCCCGTCGCCGACATGCGCTGGACGTACTGCCCCGGCGAGGTGCCGGCGTGCCGGCCGGGCGTCGCGCTGACCTACGGCGGCGACGTGCTGCGGCCGGACATGGCGGGGCACTACGCGCCGGCCGACGACTGCACCCAGGAGGAGGGTGGGGCTTCCTTCGGTGGCGACTTTTCCCAGTGTTTTCGCAAAGATGACGGCTCGGACTGGCGCCTGTGGAACTCGGGCTGCGGGTGGGAGGTGGGCTACCGGGAGTTCGTCCCCGACCTCATGAGGACCCAGTGGGTCCGCGTCGCGCGCACCTACGACGGCCAGTGCGCGGCGCTGCCGCCGGACCAGCTCGACGCGCGGGCGCTCACGACGACCACGTTCTACGACGAGATGAACATGCCCATCCCGATGATGGAGGCCGTGCGCTGCGCGGAGTAGGCGTCAGCGCACGGTGACCTTCGCGCCCGCGGCCTCCAGGGCGCGGGCGACGCGGGTGGCCTCCTCCCGGGGCAGGCCGCGGCCGGCGCGCCAGGGCGGCCCGTTGTGGTAGCCCAGGATGTCGGGGGGCGTGAGCCGATCCAGGGCCGCGCGCGTCGTGCGCATGTCGAGGCCCAGGAGCTCGCGGCAGGCCTTGATGACGGCCACGCGGTGCTCCATCAGGCAGGCGATCACGAGGACGTCGACCCCCGGCCGGCGGGTGAAGCGGCGCTGCTGCCACACGAACGGTGGCAGGTAGATGCGGGTCGTCTCCTGGCCGCTCCACCGTGGCTCCAGGCCGCCGGCTCGCAGGACCTCCACGATCTCGTGCCCGATGGCGGCGTCGGCGACCTCCTTGCGCAGGCTGCCGAACGCGAGGTGGAGGCCCCCGCCCTCGACCGCACGCTCCACGTCCTGGCCGTGGTAGAAGCAGACCCCGCGGCTGCGGGCGGTGGCCTGCTCGCGGGCGTCATCCCAGCCGTCGGACTGGGTGAAGCCGGCGTTGTGCAGGGCGATGATGTGGCGCTCTCGCAGGTCCTCGAACGCCACCGCGAGCAGGTCGTTGGTCGTGGGCGTCGTCCAGGTGGCCTCCTCCGCACGGCGGGCGAGGACCAGCTGGCGGGCCCGGACGCGGAGCTGGTCGAGGACCGCGGGCGGCGTGTCTTCGAAGGCCTCCTCGAGGTGCTCCATGGCCTCGTCGGCGTCGTAGAAGCCGCTGTTCAGCAGGAAGGTCAGGTGATCCAGCCGCTCGCCCATCGGCCCCTCCGTCGTGGTCGCTCCGGGTGCGGCCGCAGGGTATCCTCGTGCCATGCCGCCGCGCACCCCCCGCGAACCCGCCCTCGGCCCCGTCCGCCCCGCGCCGGATGACGACCCTGCGCTGAATCTCGAGTGGTTTCGGCCGGATCCGCGGCCGCGCCTCTACCGGACCTACGGCGTGGGGGTGGCGATGATCCTGGCGGGGGCGCTGCTCTGCGGCTGGGCGTTCCTGGGCCTGCGCGCGCCGGGGCCGGAGGAGGGGCGGGCGGCCATCGTGATGATCGTGGGGCTGCTGCTGACGGCCGGCGGCATGCTGTTGATGGTGCGGCGGGTGCTGCTGGTGCTGGCCGACGACACCTGCCTGGTGCTGCGAGTGGACGGCCTGCGGTTCGACCGCGCTGGCGCGCGGACGCTGGTGCCCTGGACGGCCATCGACCGGGTGGAGGCCGTAGGCGACCGCCTGCGCATCGAGACCGACGATCCGCGCCTGGGGGTGGTGGAGATCGGGACGCGCTTCACCGACCTGAGCGCGGGGGAGATGGCGCGCCGCATCGGGGAGACGCGGCGGCGGGCGCTGATGGGGCTGCTGCCGCGGGCGCGTTGACGGGGCTGCCTGTCCGTCGAGGCTGGCTTCTGCGGAGGCGCTGCTGCCGCGAGCGCGCTGACGAGACCCGGGGCCTCTGGTTGAGGGCGGCGTGACCCGAGCAGACCGGTCTCCGAAGATCCCGGGGCGGTTCAGTCTCCGGAGATCACGGGGCGGTTCAATCCTCGCGGCCCGCCAGAGTCGAGTGGTCCTTCCTGGGCGGTGACGGCCGCCACGGCTACGGCGAGGTGATACGTTCATTCGACGTCACGGCTCACCGGATGAGGGGAGTCGCTGCCTGCAGAAGTCCAGCGCTTCCCTAAGCAGCGTTCCTGGGTCGCCTCCGTCAGATCGGAAGGACTCTCCACCAAGCAATTCACCGCTGACAACCACGGTATATCGGAGTTCCTGGGGGCGGAGGCCGTCGATCTTCACAAGCGCGATCAGACCTTGTTGCGCGACCGCGTCAAGGATGGCGAGCTGTTCACCACAAGCAGCCCAGCGAGTAGCCTTGGCTGCGTCAGCCTCGGCAGGGGGTCCTCGTCTTCTCATCGTTGCCACCGTAGCATGTGAACCACAATGTCTTCTACCGATCGCAGCTTGCCCTGAGCAACCATGTCGACCGTACCTCGCAGAGCTGATCTGCTGGCAGCGGAGCCCGTCAGGAGTTCTGCGACAGCCTGGGCAGTCCGCTTGTTCCCATCATCGAAAAGATGGCGGCCGGCGATGTCACGAATCGCAGTGGCGGCCTTCTCAAGGGCGCTCTCCCTGTAGGCCATGTTCGCAACTACGGTTTCCGCACTTCCTGTGAGTTCCGTGGTTCCACCAAACGAACGATTGAGCATCCGGATCTCGTCCGCCGTAATGTCACACAGCACCCGAGTCTTCCGACCACCTCGGGCCAGCCTCCACCCCCACTTTGCGGCTCGGAATACGGCGCCGAAGGCGACTTGCTCGACGACAAAGGCATACGCCGATGCCACCCAGGGCTCCGGATTGGCATGCCAGACTTGAAGGTGATCAGGCCATTGGTCGAAGGGGTCGACGATGTAGTGATCTGGGTACAGTCCCGTCGGATCCATCCGGTTGACCGGATCCCCGCCCACGTAGGCGTACAGGTTCGTGTCCCCACCCGCGAAGTCGATGGGGTCTTTGGCCATCCAGCGGGCAGGCGGCGGGGCGCGGGCGGCGTCGGCGGGCAGGGCGGCGCGCCCGGGGCGTGCGGCGTCCCTGTCTGCGAGAACGGAGTGACGGCGTCGCGGAGGCCGCCGGCCCGCGGTGCGACTGCGCGGCGGGGTTCGAGGTGTGGGGACAGCTGCGACGCCGGCGATGCGGCACGCCCGGCGCGTCGACCTTTACCTACGAGGGTGGGGGCCCTGCCTGCGACCTGGCCGGCTACTACGACGAGGCGTCCGACTGCGAGCCCGGCGAGGGCGGGTCGATGTTCGGCGGTGGTTACGCCCAGTGCTTCCGCAAGGCGGATGGCTCGGCCTGGCGGCTGTGGAACACCGGCTGCGAAGCCGAGGTGGGCGGCGCAGAAAGCCGACGGCGCTGCGACGATGTGGGCGTTCTACGCCCGTACCTACGCGGGCGCGACGCCGCCGAGCAGCTCTCACCGGCCATCCTGGGGACGGTGGTGCCGTTGCTGGACGCCGTGGGCAGCGCTATCGTTACTCCGGACCAGCGCAAAATACTGCCCGACGGCTGAGCCCCAGTGCCGGCCTGGCGTCTTCGTGGGTCGCCGAGGCGGCGGCGTTGGCGAAACAGTGGGCTACTACGCTGAGTCGTACGCGTGCACGCAGGGCGAGGGCGGCCCTGTCTGGCGGCGACTTCTGGCACTGCTTCCGCAAGGCCGATGGCTCGGCGCTGCGCGTCTGGAACACCGGCTGCGGCTGGGACCTCGGCCGCCAGGAGACCACCATGGACGGACGGCGCTCGTGGACGCGCTTCGCCGTCACCCAACGGCTAGTGCGCGCCATCCCGCCCGATCGCCTCGACACGCGGCGCTCGACACCGAGCGGTTCTGGATGAAGTTCAACGAGCCCGTCGCCGTGACACATGCGCTGGACGTACGTTCCGGCGAGGTGCTGGCGTGCTGGCTGGGCGTCGCGCTGACCTACGGCGGCGACGTGCTGCGGCCGGATATGGCGCACCACGCGCTGCCGGACGACTGCACCCAGGAGGAGGGTGGGGCCTTCCGGTGGCGACTTTCCCAGTGTTTTCGCAAAGATGACGGCTCACCGGCGCCTGTGGAACCCGGGCTGCGGGTGGGAGGTGGGCTACCGGGAGTTCGTCCCCGACCATGAGGACCCAGTGGGTCTGCGTCGCGCGCACCTACGACGGCCAGTGCGCGCGGCGCTGCCGCTGACCAGCTCGACGCGCGGGCGCCACGACGACCACGTTCTACGACGATGAACATGCCCATCCCGATGATGGAGGCCGGGCTGCGCGGAGTAGGTGGTCAGCGCACGGTGACCTGGCGCCTGCGGCCCAGGGTGCGGGCGACGCGGGTGGCTCCTCCCGGGGCAGGCTGCGGCCGGCGCGCCAGGCGGTCGCCAGGTAGCCCAGGATGTCGGGGGGCGTGGAGCCGATCCAGGGCCGCGCGCGTCGTGCGCATAAATGAGGCCCAGGAGCTCGCGCGGTGCAGGCCTTTTTGATGACGGCCACGCGGTGCTCCATCAGGCAGGCGATCAGAGGACGTCGACCCCCCCGGCCGGCGGGCAGTGGCGCTGCTGCCACACGAACGGTGGCAGGTAGAGGGTCGTCCCCGCCGCCCACCGTGGCTCCAGGCCGCCAGCCGCAGGACCTCCACGGATCCTCGTGCCCGATGGCGGCGTCGGCGACCTCCCCAGCAGGCTGCCGAACGCGAGGTGTGAGGCCCCTGCCCCCGACCGCACGCTCCACGTCCTGCCGTGGTGAAGCAGACCCTGCGGCTGCGGGCGGTGGCTCGCTCGCGGGTTAAGCGTCATCCCAGCCGTTTGACTGCGGAAGCCGGTTGTGCAGGGCGATGATGTGGCGCTCGCAGTCCTCGAACGCCACCGCGAGCAGGTCGTTGGTCGTGGCGCGCGTCCAGGTGGCCTCCTCCGCACGGCGGGCGAGGACCAGCTGCGGGCCCGGACGCGGAGCTCGCTGGTCGAGGACCGCGGGCGGCGTGTTCGAAGACCCTCCTCGAGGTGCTCCATGGCCCGTCGGCGTCGAAGCCGCTGTCTGCAGTGAGCTGTCAGGTGATCCAGCTGCCGCCCACATCGGCCCCTCCGTCGTGGTCGCCCGCGCGGGCCGCAGGGCATCCTCGTGCCATATGCCGCCGCGCACTTCGCGAACCTGCCCCCGGCCTGTCCGCCCTGCCGGATGACGACCCTGCGCTGAACTCGAGTGGTTTCGGCTGATCCGCGGCTGCGCTCTACCGGACCTACGGCGGGGTGGCGATGATCCTGGCGGGGCGCTGCCTGCGGCTGGCGCGTTCCTGCCTGCGCGCGCCGGGGCCGGAGTGAGGTGGGCGGGGCCATCGTGATGATCGGGCTGCCGCTGACGGCGGGGCGGCATGCTGCGCTGATGGTGCGGCGGGTGCTGCTGGTGCTGGCCGACGAAGCCACCCGCCTGGTGCTGCGGGTGGACGGCTCAGGTTCGACTGCGCTGGCGCGCGACGCTGGTGCCCTGGACGGCCATCGACCGGGTGGGGAGGCCGTAGGCGACCGCCTGCGGCACGAGACCGACGATCCGCGCCTGGGGGGTGGTGGAGATCGGACGCGCTTCACCGACCTGAGCGCGGGGGAGATGGCAGCGCGCTGCATCGGGGGAGACGCGGGCGGGCGGGCGCCGATGGGCTGCGCCGCGGGCGCGTTGACGGGCTGCCTAACCGTCGAGGCTGCCGGTTGCGGAGGCGCTGCTGCCGCGAGCGCGCGCCGGACGAGACCTGGGGCCTCTGGTTGAGGGCTAAGGCGGCGTGACTCCGGAGCAGACCGGTTCCGAAGATCCCGGGGCGTTCAATTTCGCGGCCCGCCAGTCGAGAGTGGTCCTTCCTGGGCGCGGTGACGGCCGCCACGGCTACGGCGAGGTGATACGTTCATTCGATGCCCACGACCACCGGATGAGGGGAGTCGCCGCTTGCAGAAGTCCAGCGGGCTTCTGCTAGCACCCTGTCGCCTGTCAGATCGGAAGGACTCTCCACCCGCAATTCACCGCTGACAACCACGGTATATCGGAGTTCCTGGGGCGGAGGCCGTCGATCTTCACAAGCGCGATCGACCTGTTGCGCGACTGCGTCAAGGGATGGCGAGCTGTTCACTACGCAGCTTCAGCGAGTAGCCTGGCTGCGTCAGCCTCGGCAGGGGGTCCTCGCCCTCATCGTTGCCACCGCAGCATGTGAACCAATGTTTCTACCGATCGCAGCTTGCCCCTGGAGCAACCATACGACCGTACCTCGCAGAGCTGGGATTCCGCTGGGCAGCGGAGCCTGTCAGAGTTCTGCGACAGCCTGGGCAGTCCGCTTGTTCCCATCATCGAAAAGATGGCGGCCGGCGATGCCGTACGAATCGCAGTGGCGGCCTTCTGGGCGGGGCGCTCTCCTGTAGGCCATGTTCGTAACCATGGCTTCTGCACTTCCTGTGAGTTCTGTGGTTCCACCAAACGAACGATTGAGCATCCGGATTCGTCCGCCGGTAATGTCACACAGCACCTGAGTCTTCCGACCACCTTCGGGCCAGCTCCACCCCCCACTTTGCGGCTCGGAATACGAAACAGCTGCGACTTTGTTTATCAAAGGCATACGCCGATGCCACCCAGGGCTCCGGATTGGCATGCCAGACTTGAAGGTGATCAGGCCATTGGTCGAAGGGGTCGACGATGTAGTGATCTGGGTACAGTCCCGTCGGATCCATCCGGTTGACCGGATCCCCGCCCACGTAGGCGTACAGGTTCGTGTCCCCACCCGCGAAGTCGATGGGGTCTTTGGCCATCCAGCGGGCGGTGTGGGGGTCGTAGTCGCGGGCGCCGAAGCGGACGAGGCGGGTGGTGGGTCGTGGAGGCCGGCGGCGAAGCCGAAGGGGGTGAGGCTCTCGTCGATGCCGGGGGCGGCGCTGAGCAGGGTGCGGCGGCCGAAGGGGGTGTAGTCGTAGGCGAGGACCCAGGCGCCGGCGTCGTCGACGAGGCCGAGGATGCTGCCGACCTGGTCGGTGACGAAGCGGTAGCGGGCGGTCTGGAGGCCGGCGGTATCGTCGGTAAGATGACGGGTCGGGCGCGGCCGGGGCCGCAGACGAAGACCTTGCGCAGGCGGAAGTCGGCGTCGTATTCGGCGACCGGGTGAGGCCGCCCGCGTAGAGCCACCAGATCCAGGGCCGCTGCTGACGCGGCGGCCGATGCGCTGGTGCTGGGCGCGTTGGTGACGTACTGGACGTCATCGCTGCTGAGGACGTCGTAAAACGGCGTTTGGCGAAACTCCATGTTGTTTAGCCAGTTTGCGCACCCGCCGCCTGCCGAGGCACCCGCGAGGGCCGGAGGATCGCCAGGAGGAGGGCCAGAACCACGCGCATGCCGCCAGTGTCAGCGGCGCTTGCTGCAGGCGCAAGCGGGCTGCGCCCCATTCCGCCCCACTCTCGCTGCACCAGGGCGGCTCGGCAGCCGAGGCCGGCGTGGTGCGGGCCAGCCGTGGTCACCGGAACTCCCGGGGCGGTTCAGTTCGGCGATGGCTTCCCCGTCAGGAAGCACTTGATAACGTCAACAGGCCCGAACGACACGTCGCTCGGGCCGAGCACAGCAAGACACCACCCTGGTTGCTCGATACGCCCGGGGAAGTCAGCGGCCGTTTGGTACGCGCGATCAGGCTGCTGGACAATAAGCGAGACCGTAGAAGAGTACCCGGTGGCAGGGCGAAGGGCCACCCACCAGCGCCCAAGGCGCATGCTGGCCCAGACCAAGAGCACGAAGGCACCCAATGCAGGCGCCGCGATCATGCGTGGTCCAAAGGGCGCGGGCTCAAGGAAGGACGCCACGCAGAACGCAACCGCCAGGAGGGCGCATGCCTCCCGCCGAGTCTGGCCTGGAAGATACGCGGCGCCGGCTGCCAGGAAGAGGCTTCCAGTCAACGCGATCCAGCGAAGTGCTCCTCCAAAGAGTGACTCAAGTCCGAAGGCCTGTCTGACTGACTGAACGAGAACCAGGGCCACTGCCATCCCAAGGAGCAGTGCCGTGCGCCGACTTGTCTGGTTGCCGATTGTTCCGATCAGCAAGTAGCTCAGCAGGACCGGTTGGAGCACCGACAGCAATGCGCCCGCGCACACGAGGACCTGAACCAGCCAGGCTACAGCCACCATGGCCATTGTGACAGCAGTCGACACAGCCAACCTCGTCTAGCTTGGTACGGCATTGAAACGTGATACGAGGCCCACTCTAGTTGGGAGATCGTCTTCAGCAGCGACAGCGGCAATGGAGCCCCAAGAACGTTGCGGAACGGGCCGACGTTATTGAGGACGATGCCAGCGCAGGCGGCACAGGCTCCCGGAATGCACACATCCTTCATGTACCGCATCCGACTCAGAATGACAAATTCCTCAGCTTCTGTCGTGTCGAAATAGACGAAGTAGGAGGCCTCACCTGGTGCCTTCCCGTGAAGCCACTCCATGTAGAGAGCCTCCAGGGAGGCGCCGTCGGGCAGCACCTTGATGTCTCCATCACGTCTGTAACCGACACCAGGAGGTGAAAAGCTGCCGCCTCCGTCGTACATCGTGGTCCTTCCGCCCCTCCGGACGGGCGTGATTCGCAACCCGGTCACATCCATCGTTCCTGCCCCAGCGCCCGATGACTTCTTGACCCTTGAAATCCATTGAAGGTGGTGGCATGGGCCGTTCTACCACAAACGTCTCCAAAACGGAGCGCCCATGGCCACCGCCCTCGATCTTGCACGTGGACCCGCGACCGTCAACACCCTCTTGAAGCCCATCGCGCGAGCGGCGCAGGCGCTCTGCGGCCAGGCGGCTGCCGGGGCGAATCCGCGCGAGCTGGAGGAGGGGGTCTGGCGCGTCGTCCAGGCCCTCGGCCGAGCTCTCCTGGAGACCTGTATGGCGACCGCCTGCCGCGCCCGGGCCGAGGCGGACGTCGAGGCGCGAGGACTTGAGCCCCAGGACGTACGCTTCCGCCTCGACCAGGACTACCACGCCACCCAGATGAGCACCTTCGGGCCCATCCGCTTCCCCCTCTTCGCCTGGCGCGAGCGGCGCGGTGCCACGACCGTCACCCGCACGCCGGCCCGCGAGGCGCTGGTACCGCTGCATGGGCGCTGCCGCTCCACACGCCTCTGCCTCGAGTGGGAAGCCCGCCTCGGCAAGGACCTGCCCTTCCGCCGCGCCGCTGATGCCCTCTGCTTCTTCTCCCGGGGCGCCGTCCGCGAGGAAGACACCACCCTCGCTGCTCACACCATCGCCGTCGGCGCTGCCATCCAGCGCCACTGGCTCTACCGCTCTGTCGACGACATCCGCCGCCTCCTCCAGGACCGCGCCACCCGGGATCGCACCACCGGGCGGCCCATCCTCTACCTCTCCCAGGACGCCCACTCGGAGCGCCGCTTCGTCGACGAGACCTGGAACGCCACCTGGAAGTCCATGAATGGATTGAGGATCTGGGCCATCGACCGCGCCACGGGCGAGACCATCCACCTGCCGGCGCGAGTACACCTGGGGCGACTGCAACGTGGTCGCCGACACCATCGACAAGCTCATCGAGCTGGGCATCCTGGCCAGGGATGGGGACTACGGCGGCGGCCTGCGCGCCGAGCTCGTCGTCACCGATGGACTGCCGTGGATCGAGCACCACGTGCTCGCGAAGCTGCCATGGGCACACCCGGTGCTGGACGTGTACCACGCGCTGCAGCACCTCGGAGACTTCGCCGCGGCACACAGCGGCGCGGGGACGCAGGCGACGAGCCGCCTGTACCGCCGGTTCGCGAATCAGCTCGTCCCCGAAGGGCGGCGTCGGCCGAGGCCGGCCGCTCCTCGCAAGGCCACAAGAAGAGCAGGCGATTCCAATTTGTGCGCGCGAGCGCCCGGTCGGCTCCATCTGGGCGCTGCTGCAGAGTCTGTACGCTGCCCGGAGCGAGTTGACCGCCGACGGCCCCTCGGAGCCCCTCAACGCGCTCATTGGCTACCTGGAGAACAACCTCTACCGCGGCGACTACGACGCCTGCCGGCAGCGCGGCTTCCAGCTCGGCTCGGGCGCCATGGAGTCGCTGCACCGCACGGCCGCCCAGGCCCGCCTGAAGCTCGCCGGCGCCCGCCGGACCGCCCGCGCCAGCCTCGCAAGCGTCAACTTGAGACTCCTCGAACTGGCCGGCCGATGGGATGAGTTCTGGGCTCATGATGGGATCGAGCGCGTACTTGATCAGGCCTTCAAGCTGGAGACTGCTTGACCGGGAAAAAGATCACTCCCGGCACGGCGGATGGGTCAGGGCGCCCTGTTCGCGGGACCCCACTCACGCGAGAGGAGAGCAAAGTGCCAGTTCTTGATCGGTCATGGGCTCGCCCGTACTTCCGGGTCGCGCTTCCATCGGCCGAGGGGGCAACCTGAGGCAGTTTCGCCACAAACGCCTGTCCTGAGCATGAAATCATCAATAGTCGTGACCCCTGGCCATCGAGGCGGTGTGAGAGGTACATCCGCCGCAACTACATCCAAAGACGACTCTCCTGTCTCCTGCTGAGGCCGTGCCAGCAGCCGATGGATGACCGGGTCTGCATCGCGGGGGACACCTGGCGGTATGGGGCGCCAACGCATCAGAGCGCGCGAGTCGCGAAGTGAAAGCCGAGCCAGCAGGTCCCTGACGAAGAAGGCAGTTACGCTCGTCCACCGACTGTGTGTCAGGCCGGCGCTGCTCTTGCAGCCGGGGCAGAGCGTCAGGGTAGCCATCCCAATCAGGATTGGGCAGAAGGTGAACTAAAGTCAATGCTAGTCCCCAGGAGTTCGTAGGTCACCCAACTCAGTACCCAGCCGCGAGCCGGGGGCTGTATTATTTGACCAGCGGAGGCCCGTGGTGAGCGTACTCGCCATTTCGGCCCATTTGGTGCCGAACAGGGCACGGCGCCAGCCGTAGATGTTGATGAGGGCCTTGCCGCGCCCACCGCACTCAGCCCCTGAGCATCAGATAGTCCGCCGTGGAAAGCGCGATCGCCTTACCCCGTAATACCTTTGTTCTTCAGGCCGAGTGGCATCGCCACGCCCGGTCCGCTTCCGATCCGCCCACCAACGCCTGATCATCTGACCAACAGGATCCGCCCACGTAGGCGTAGAGGTTCGTGTCTCCACCGCCGGTCGATGGGGTCTTTGGCCATCCACCGCGCGGTGGGGGCTGTAGTCGCGGGCGCGAAGCGACGAGCAGGGGTCGGAGGCCGCAGGCGAAGCCGAAGGGGGGTGAGGCCTGTCGATGCTGGGGCGGCGCTGGCGATGTGCGGCGGCCGAAGGGGTGTAGTCGTAGGCGAGGACCCAGGCGCCGGAGTCAATGACGAGGCCGAGGATGCTCCCCTGCCTGGTCGGTGACGAGAAGCGGTAGCGGGCGGTCTGGGAGGCCGGCGGTATCGTGGTGGTAAGATGGACGTGGTCGGGCGGTGGCCGGGGCCGTATACGAAGACTTTGCGCAGGCGGAAGTCGGCGTCGTATTCGGCGACCGGGGCGAGGTTGCCGCGCAGAGCCATCACTAGAACCAGGGGCCGCTGCTGACGCGGCGGGCCGATACGCTGGTGCTCGGCGTTGGTGACGTACCTGGACGTCATCGCCGGTCTGCTGGGCGCGTGGCGGAGGTTGCCAAAGGTGCCGGTGGGTGTACGTCCAGTCGCCGTCGGGGCTGTTGGCGATCGCGGTGGCGTCATTCCAGGCCAGGAGGTGCGGGCGTGGGCCGGGACGAAGGTTGCCGTCGGTGGTCGATAGCGCGACACGGCGCGCGCCGCTGGGTAGAAGAACCCAATGAAATTGCGGGTTATCATGGCGCCGCCCATGCTTGCCCGAGCTTCGCTGACGCTGGCGGCGGCGCGTCCGGCACCACGGCGAAGCAGCAGAGGAAGTGGAGCAACCAGCGCATTGCGTCAGTGGATCAGGGCGGCGGTCCTGGCGAGAACGGGCTCGGACCTTCGGGACCCTGCACTACGGCGGGGTGGATACTGAAGCGGCCCGTGCGCTCTCTGGTCCTGCCTGCTGAAGGCTCTGCCACAGGAGGTAGGCGAGACTCTTCTGAGCGACATGCCGACGGGAATCGCACTCTGTGGGAGACGAGCTGGCCCGTTCGCCGAGGTCATTGGGGCTGATCTGAGATGCACGGGCATCGCCGGTTTGAATGAGAAGGTGGAAGAGGTGGTTGGTGAGGGCACCTGCCTGGCAGGCGCCATGCCCGGCCAACCCTGCTGCTGGTAGAGCTGGAAGGCGGCGTCGTCGCGTTTCGCTGTTTCCGGGCGACGAACAGCCGGACGAAGCCTGGCGTGCCCTCCCGGTACCCTGAGATGTGGAAGATGACTTTGTCGGTCAGCGGAGCGGCTCGGCCGCAACGAGGCGAAAGTAGGTGCACAGCATGCCACAGGACGTGGTAGTCGCTGGGAAGATAGCCATCCGCGGCGGCCAGCCCGCGATGCGAGGGTGGAAGTCTCCCGCCGCCAGACGGTGCGAGATGGGTCGTCAGGCGTTGCTGGGCCCAGGTCTGATCGATCCACTGGGTCTGGGCTGGCCAGGCCGTACTCTGGCGAGCAAAGAGTTCAAGACGATCTGAAGCCCAATATCGCCGCCAGCCGGTAGCGTGGAGCGGCTGGGCAACCCGGTGTGGAGCGGATGACTTCGAGGGCGCCGCCGGAGCAGGTGGGTACCGTACCCAGTGAAGCCAGCATGCCAACCGACGTCCGCTGGTCAGTGTCAGCCACGTACCCGTACTTAAGCGCGGCAGCATACCAGCTCCGCAGCCGCATTCGACGAGCCAGTGCACTCATCTCTGCTGGGCCCAGGTCAGCCGGTACGAGAACGCCAGGGAGCATGAGGCCCACAGAGGGACATGCATCTATAGGGCCATGGTTCAACACCCCCCGTTCCGACCAGTCGAAGGTCGACAGTTGTCCGGGCATGCTGCTGAGCATCTGGTCCGGTGGCGAGGATCAGGGCGCGCATCGGTCGTACCCTGCTGGTGGGCGACGCGGAACGCGTGATCGGCGGGCGTGTGGCTGCCCGGAGGTGCTGCACCCGGCGGTGAGGTCGTTGCCGCGGGCCCCACGCGGGCGAGGGCGCAGCCGGCGAAGGGCCCCAACGTGGGTCAGCGGTGGCGTCGGTGCGGGGGCCGCCGAAGGTGAACTGGTGCACGCCCAGCAGCCAGCCCAGATGGCGAGGGCCGGGGCTCGATGGCGGGGCTGGCCTGATCTCGCCGGGGCACGAGGCCGGGCGTCGACGAAGATGTTGAGTAGCGGCTGACGCAGGTGGTGGGCGCCAGCGCGATGGTGGTGGGTAAAGGTTCGCGGTGACGGCTGCCGCGCAGGCCGCCCTACGTCCATCGGGGCGGGCTGGGCGCCGGGCGGTGGCTCGCAGGGCTCGATGGCCCAGGCCGGCGTGCACAGCACGAGGGGGAGGAGGAGGTGTCTGCCCATTGCCACTTCGTTCAGCCGCCGCACCCTGCTCTGTGCTGCGTCTTGAGCAGAGTCAGTGAAGGGGAGACTGGGTGTCAATGGGGAATTCGGGGGCGATGGGAGGTGCCTGCTGGCGCCCGGCTTCGGCCGGATCCGCGGCGGCGGGCGCCTATGGGGCTGCTGCCGCGGGCGTCATGCCGGAGCGTAGGTCGGCCGGGGGCGGCGCCTCGACGCGGTAGCGGCGGCCGGCGTGGTCGAAGGCCAGGGAGAAGGCGTGCAGGAGGGTGCGGTCGGGGTCGCCCGGCGCCCAGGTGGGGCCATAGAGGGTGTCGCCCGCGATGGGGTGGCCGATGGCGGCCAGGTGCACGCGGATCTGGTGGGTGCGGCCGGTGCGCGGGCGGGCCTCGACGAGGTCGGCGTCGAGGGGGCGGAAGGCGGTGAAGCTGTCGACGCCCTCGTCGCCGGGGCTCCCGAGGGTGAACTGGCTGTGGCTGGGATGCAGGACGCGCCGCATGGGCCCCTCGACGTCGCGCGGGGCGGCCAGGGGCGGGCGCACGACGGCGTGGTAGACCTTCTCGACCGTGGCGGCGCGGAAGCCGGCGTGCAGGGCGCCGGCCACGCGGCCGGGGGCTGAGAGGAGCAGCACGCCGCTCGTCTCGCGGTCCAGTCGGTGGGCGGCGATGAGGTGGCGGCCGAGCAGCCGGGCGACCTGGGCCTCGACCGAGAGCGTCGCCGTGGCCCGCGAGCCCTGGGTGCATAGCCACGCGGGCTTGGCGACGGCGACGACGTCGCCCAGGTCGAGCAGGATGTCTTCTTCAGTGATTTCAGGGGGTTCGGGTTCGGTGGTGAAGGCGTAGACGGTGGCGCGGGCGCCGGCGGACGCGGCCTGGCCGGCCCAGCGGTGGCGGTCGATCCAGAGGCCCTGGTGGCGCAGCAGGGCGTCCCAGGCGGCGGCGTCGAGCGCCGCCTCGGCGCAGAGCCAGGCTTGGAGGGCGGTCGGGCCCAGATCCGTGGGGGCCAGGCCCTGCCACTTGCGGACGGGCGGGTCGAGGCGGGCGGCGGCGGGGCTGCGGCGCGTCACCGGGTGCGCATGCGCAGGAGCTGGACCATGGCGTAGCCGTGGTCGCTGATGGGGGCCAGCTCGAGCCCGCCCAGGTAGCCCTGGTGGAACATGAGATCGGCCGGATCGAGGACGCCCGGGGTGCCGGCGTCGGCGTCGATGAGGCCCACATGATCCCAGGTGCGGCCCGTGAGGGCGCGGCCGCCGTAGTCGATGACCATGACGTCGCCGGGCTGGACGTCGGCGCCGAAGCGCAGGGTGACGGGCTCGCCCTTGCCCTCGGGCGTGAGGGCGTAGAAGCCGTCGGGCTCCAGGAGCAGCCGCGGCGAGACGACGCGGGCGTGGGTGTAGAGGCCCGAGACGCTGGTGTAGGGCAGGGGGTGGCCAGCCTTGCGGAAGGCCGCGATGAGGACGTCGGCGCAGTCGGCGCCCTGGTGGCGCTCGGCCTGGTGGCTCTTGCCCTGGCCGGCCGAGCCGAAGACGTTGGGCACGTTGAAGAGCGAGGTGAGCCAGCCGCGGACGTCGTCGCCCCGGCGGACGCTGAGGCGGAAGACGCGCGTCGAGATGCCGCCGCGGATGACGTCGGTGGCGCCGGGGCTCTCCACCCGGCCGCCCGGCGCGTCGATGGCGACGGCGTAGCGGACGGTGCCCAACCCCTTGTTTCGCTTGAGCTTCGGGTCGAGGGGGCGGGCCTCGGCGACCGTCAGGACGGGGCCGGCGTCGGGCAGGGGCGTCTGGGTGTACTCCAGGGTGTCATGGCCGAGCCACTGGCCGTGGCGGGGGCCGAAGAGGACGGAGTTGGAGTAGGCGGGGTTGCCGAAGTTCGGGTACGGCGTGGCGACGTGGTGCTGGCGCGGCTCGACGAGGGACCAGGTGACGGGGAAGTCGAGCGGGGCGATGCGGGTGGCCGGCACCCGGCGGCCGGCGATGCGCAGGGCGGGAGCAGCGGTGTAGTACCGGGGGCCGTCCTGCAGCACGGCGTAGAGGTGGACGGGCTCGCCCTGCCGCGACTCGATGGGGCCCTCCCGGGCGGGGGCGTCGCCGACGCTGGCCACGACGAAGGCGCGGGGGGCGGCGTGGGCGGTGCTCACGAGGAGCGCGGTGAGGGCGAGGAGGCGCATGACAGCCTGCAACCCGGCGAGGCGCCTGGGGATTCCCGGCTACTCGGCCTTGGGGGCGCCGCCCTGCAGCCACTTGCGGTAGGCGTCGAGGGTGTAGGGGCGGCCCAGGAACTCCTCGACGAGCTGGCTGGCGTCCTTGGTGGCGCCCTGCTCCAGGATGATGTCGCGGTAGCGCTGCATGGGCGCCGGGTCGAGCAGGTTGGCCTCGAAGCGGGTGAAGAGGTCCTTCGCCATCACGAGGGACCACTGGTAGGTGTAGTAGCTGGAGCTGTAGCCGACGAGGTGCTCGAAGCTCGCGTAGACGTGGCTGTCGGGCACGCGGGGGTAGGGGCTGTACTTCCCGTAGATCTCGTCGGAGTAGGCGTCCAGGTCGAGCGTCTTCGGGTCGCGGTGGTGCACGTAGAAGCTGTAGGCCGCGTAGAAGACCTGCCGCATCACGGCCACGCCCTTGCCGAACTCGTCGGCCGTCTTCATGCGCTGCACCAGATCGGCGGGGATGGGCTCGCCCGTCTCGGCGTGCTTCGCGAAGCGCTGCAGGACGGGGGCGGACCAGGCCCACTCCTCCAGGAGCTGGGACGGCGTCTCGACGAAGTCCCACTCGACACCCATGCCGGCCTGGCTCGACCAGCGCGACCTGTTCGCGAGCAGGTGGTGAATCAAGTGCCCGAACTCATGGAAGAAAGTGGTGACCTCCTCGTGCTGCATGAGGGCGTCGCCGTCCTTGGGATCGGGGAAGTTGCAGACCAGCGTGGCCATGGGGACGCGGCCGCTGGAGAGGCCCACCTGCAGCGGGAACATGGCCGCGTGCTTGTACTTGCCATCCCGGGGGTGCATGTCCAGGTAGAAGCGGCCGACGCGCTGGTCGCCCTTGTAGAGGGTGTAGGCCTCGACCGAGGCGTGCCAGACGGCGGCGTCCTTCACGGGCTCGAAGCGCAGGCCGAAGAGCTCGCCGTAGAGGTCGAAGATGCCCTGCTTGACCTTGGGGTAGCTGAAGTAGGGGCGGACCTGGCGGCCGTCGAAGGCGTACTGCTCCTCGCGGACCTTGGCGGCGTAGTAGAAGCGATCCCAGACCTCGATGCGCTCGGCCTTGGGATCGTCCTTGCGCTTGCGGACCAGCAGCTCCTTCAAGTCGGCCTCGGCGCGGGGGCGGACGGCGGCGGCCACCTCCTGGATGAAAGCGTCCACGCGCTCGGCCGTCTTCACCATCTTGTCTTCGGCCTGGTAGGCGGCCCAGGTGGGGTAGCCCAGGAGGCCCACGTACTCGGCGCGGCGGGCGAGGAGGTCGGCCATGACCTGCTTGTTCGCGGGGTAGCCGCGGTTCTCGAAGGCCAGGTAGAGGGCGGCGCGCTGGCCGGCGTCCTCGGCGTAGGTCTCGAAGGGGAAGAAGTCGGGGTAGTCCGTCGTGATGCGGATCTTGCCGCCCTCGCCGGGGGCGTGGGCCTTGATGTAGTCGTCGGGCAGGCCCTTGAGGGCGGTGGCGTCGGCCAGCTCGATGAAGCGGACGTCCTCGCGCAGGTTCTTCGAGTAGTCCTGGCTGAGCTGGACCATCTCGGCGTTGAGGGCCGCGAGGCGCGTGCGGGTGGCCTCGTCCTTGTCCACGCCCGAGCGACGGAAGTCGCGCAGCAGGCGCTCGCCGAAGCGGCGGTCGAGGGGCGCGGCGCCGTCCAGGGCGACGGCCGCGACGGCCTCGTAGAGCCCGCGGTCCAGGCCCACGTCGCTGTAGAACTTCTGGATGCGCTTCTCGCAGGCGTCGCCGGCGTCGCGCACGGCGGCGTCGGGGGACATCTGGGAGGTGATGCCGGTCAGGCCGTTGGTCGTGTCGAGGGCCAGGCTCATCTGGTCGAAGAGGGCCAGGGTGCCGTCGATGGTGCGCGGGGTGACGGCGTCCTTGATGCGGGCGCGGATGGACTCGGCGGCGTTGAGGGCCGCGTCGCAGGTCTCGCCCATGGCGGCGGCGCTCGCCCAGGCGGCCGGGGGGCCGGCCTCGGCGGTGGCGACGGGGCCCGCCGGCAGCGGGGGCAGGGCCGGCGCGGGCGGGGGCGTGGCGCCGCAGGCGGCGAGGAGGGCCGCCAGGGGCGTGGCGGCGAGGAGGGCGAGGCGAGACATGGGCGGGCTCCGCTCGAAAGTACCCGGGCGAGCTAGCAGACGGGGCGGGATATCTCAAGTCTTTCCGCGCGGTTGTGGGCATGAGGCGGTGCCCCGTTGCGCGCTCGGGGCGGGCCGCCCACCCTGGCGGGGCACGACGGGAGGCCGAGATGGGGACGATGGGGCGAGGCCTGGCGCTGGTCGCGCTGCTGGCGGGGCCGGCGGCGGCCGAGCAGTTCGAGCTGGAGCTGGGGGTGCGGGTCGAGGGGCTGGCGTTTGATGAGGGCATCGAGTTTCGGTGCACCTGCGACCCGGAGGAGGATCCGGGCTGCGACACCGATCCGGGCTTCTGTCAGGACGCCCGGCTGGAGCAGCCGATGGAGGGCTACATGATCGGCGCCCTGGCCGGGGGCCAGATGCGGTCGCGGTGGCTCGGCGGGGGCCTGCGGGTGGTGGCGTCGGCGGGCAGCTTCTCGCCGCAGGACCCGGATCCGGGGGTCAAGGACGAGGGCGTGCTGCTGACCCAGATCGTCGCCGAGCTGCGGGTGGAGGCCCACGCGGCGCTGGGGCCCGCGGAGATCTTCGTGCAGGCGAGCCCGCGCTTCGGCGGGCTGTTCTACCTGGCGGAGGAGGGCGACAGCCCCTCCAGCTTCGTGGCCGGTGTGCTGCTGACGGCCGGCCTGCGGTTCGGGGGGGACGAGCGCCGGGTGGGGGCCGAGGCGGGGGCCGTGGTGCACTCGTCGTTCGGCGGGTGGCTGGCCCAGGGCACCTACAACCTGGGGATGGACCCCCCGCATGACGAGCAGCCGCCGGTGCCCATCGACGACATCCCGGTGCCGGGCGAGGCGCCGGTGGAGGAGGGCGAGGCGCCCCCCGGCTGAGGGGCGCTTGCGGCGAGCGGGCGGCTGTGGGAAGGTCCGCCCGCTTTGGACCCGGGGGAGCGGAAACATGCGCAAGCATTGGCGATTGGTGGCCTGGCTGGGCCTCGTGCTGGGGGCCGCGGGCTGCGGCGAGGCGGGGGACGAGCCGGAGGCCGCGGCGGCCGAGGGGCCGACGTCCAAGGCCGAGGCGGCGGAGGCCGTCGACACCGGCAAGGCCGACTGGAGCTTCGACCTGTGCGAGCGCCGCGGCTGGTACGGTGACGGGGAGTGCGACTGGTTCTGCCCGCAGCGCGATCCCGACTGCGACCTGCCGCCGCTGGGCCCCGAGCCGGCCGGGCAGCCCACGAAGTACCCGGTCGTCCTGGCCCATGGCTTCGACGCCAGCCCCTCGAACCGCTGGGGCTTCTACCAGCTCGTCGAGGCGCTCGAGGCGGACGGCCACACCATCATCGTGGCCGAGGTGCCGCCCTACCAGGGGGTGCGCCAGCGGGCGGCCTACCTGGCGCGCTTCCTGGACGAGGCCCTGGAGACGCATGACAAGGTGAACCTGCTCGCGCACTCGATGGGCGGGCTCGACAGCCGCTACGTCGTGTCGGCCCTCGGGTACGGCGACCGCGTCGCGTCCGTGACGACCATCTCGACGCCGCACCACGGCTCGGGGGTGGCGGATGTGCTGCTCGGCGTGCTGCCCGGGGTGACCGACGACCTGGTCAACGCCCTGGCGGCCCTGTGGGGGCGCACCTACAGCGACGTCTCGGACGACGCCGATCTGCGGCAGGCGCTGGTGGACATCTCGGAGGACGCGACGCCCGCGTTCAACGACGAAGTGCCGGATGTGGAGGGGGTCTTCTACCAGTCGTGGGCGGGCGTGAGCAGCGTGTTCGGCATCTTGAACCCCAAGGACGTGGGGGCCTGCGAGGGCAAGCTGCTGCGCCACCCCGGCACGGCCGACAAGATGGACGCCACGCTGGTGCCCATGGCCGGCTTCGTGGCCCATGGCGCGAAGCTGCTGCCCAACGACGGCATGGTCACCGTCGAGAGCGCGAAGTGGGGCCTCTTCCGGGGCTGCATCCCCGCCGACCACCTGGACGAGGTGGGCCAGGTGAAGGATGACGGCGCCGACCCTCACACCGGCTTCGATCACGTCCGCTTCTACCGCGGCGTCGTCTTCGATCTGGCCGCCCGCGGCTTCTGAGCCATGGACCTGCGGGTCGACGGCGCGCCGGTCGAGCCGCGGCGCTTCGGCGTGCGGGAGCTGGGCTACGGGCAGCCCGTCCGCCTCGTCCCGACCTGGCCGTATGTGCTGCGGGTGCCGTGGCCCCGGTTCTGGGCGGCGGCGGCGCCCGCCACCCTCGACATGATCCTCGACACCTTCGACGACGATGACCCCACGTTCGCCTGGATCGTCGCCGGGTGGGATCGGGGCGTCGAGCTGGCCCCCCAGGTCGAGGCCCGGCGGGGCTTCGTGCTGCGCCTGGTGGCCGAGCTGCTGTCCCAGGACGTCCTCTTCGCGCTCTTCCCCGGCCCTTGGGACGACCTGGCCTACGCGGCCAATGATCTCGCGGACTTGCACCTCGACGGGGACGACGTGGTGCTGCGGGGCGAGGCCTACGCGGCGCGGCGATAGGGGGCGGGGACTTTACCGCCGGCCCGCCGCGTTTCATGCTCCCGACCAGCCAGACGGAGGGACGCATGCGCACGGGGTTCGTGGGGTGGCGGGGCATGGTGGGCTCGGTGCTCCGCCAGCGGATGCTCGCCGAGGGCGACTTCACCGGGCTGGATCCGGTCTTCTTCTCGACGTCGGCGGCCGGCGGCGCTGCGCCGGATGTGGGGCAGGGGCCGGCCACGCTGCTGCGCGCCGACGACGTGGCCGCGCTCGCTGGCATGGACGTCATCCTCACCTGCCAGGGCGGGGACTGGACGCACGCGATGTACCCGCGGCTGCGGGCCGCGGGCTGGGACGGCGTGTTCATCGACGCGTCGAGCGCGCTGCGGACGGCGGACGAGGCGACGCTGGTGCTCGATCCCGTCAACCGGCCGGTCATCGACGCGGCCCTGGCGGCGGGCTGCCGCACGTTCGTGGGGCCCAACTGCACCGTCAGCCTGATGCTGATGGGGCTCGTCGGGCTCTTCCGGGCCGGGCTGGTGGAGTGGGTCAGCACGATGACCTACCAGGCCGCGTCGGGCGCGGGGGCGGCGGCCATGCGCGAGCTGGTGGCGCAGATGGTGGCCCTGGGGCAGGCCACGGCCGGCCTGGATCCCGCGGGCGACATCCTGGATCTGGACGCCGTGGTGAGCGCGACGCTGGCCAGCGAGGGGCTGCCCACCCAGGTGTTCCAGGCGCCGCTGGCGGGCAGCGCCATCCCGTGGGTGGACCGCCTGGTGGACGGCGGCCAGACCCGCGAGGAGTGGAAGGGCGGCTACGAAGCCAACAAGATCATGGGGTTGCGGCCGCCGGTGCCGGTGGATGGGATCTGCGTGCGCATCGGCGCCATGCGCTGCCACGCCCAGGCCGTGACCATCAAGCTGACGGAGGCCGTGCCGCTGGCGACGCTGGAGCGCCTCATCGCGGAGGCGCACCCGTGGGTCGACGTGGTGCCCAACACGCCCGAGGCGACGCGGGCGCAGCTCACCCCGGCGGCGACGGCGGGATCGCTGCGGGTGCCCGTCGGGCGCCTGCGGCCCCTGGCCATGGGCCCCGAGTACCTGACGGCGTTCACGGTGGGCGATCAGCTCTTGTGGGGGGCCGCGGAGCCGCTGCGCCGGATGCTGGCCATCCTGCGGGGGCGGCTGTAGGGCTCAGCGCAGGCAGGCGTTCTCGGCGTTGGTCAGGCTGCCGCCGGTGCTCAGGGCGCCGTAGGGCCACGCGACGACGAAGTTGTAGCACATCTCGTCGTTCGTCCCGGGGCCGAAGCCGATGAGGCCCCCCTCGTGCTCGAAGGTGCAGGTCGTCTCCAGCGAGTCGCCCGGGTAGACCGTGGCCAGCGTGTCGTGGAGCACCTGGTTCTCGAAGTCGAACGGGGCGTCGATGAGGGTGTCGCGGCCGCCGCCCGCCCGGACGATGTCCGTCTTGAGGTGCACGCCGCGGCGGTGCATGTGCGGCGTGGAGCTCAGGATGTTCACGGGGCCGTTGAGGCGGGGCCGGCAGGTGCCTGCGCGGTCGTGCCGCCCCGCGCGGACCATCAGCAGGTTTTCGGTGCCGAGCCAGTGCATGCCCGCGGTGTTGGGGCGGCGGTCGCTGGTGGCGCAGACGCGCACGCCGCTGCGGTCGAAGGCGTCCTGGTGGCCCGCCTGGTTGTTGTAGTGCACCTCCAGGATGAAGAGGTGGGTCTGGTTGGAGGGCAGGTGCAGGCCCACGTCGTCGGGCAGGACGTTGTCGCTGCCACCCGGCGCCCAGCCGGCCACCAGCTCGGCGTTGTCGTGGCGGCCGACGCAGGCGTCGTGGTCGCCGTCGCCGAAGCCGGCGCCCTCCTGCACATAGAGCAGCCAGTGGTGGATGACGCGGTCGTCGTCGACGATGGGCGAGAACGACAGGCCGTGGACGTCGGTGTTCCAGGGCGGGCGGAAGTAGAAGCACTCGTAGTGATCGGTCTGGAGCGGGACGTGGAACGGCGCCTCGTCCTCGGCGAAGAAGCCGCCGTGGGCCTTGAGCTCCACGTCGTACTCACAGTCGAGGGACGGCGGCGGGGGCGTGGGGTCGACGGGCGGGGGCGGCTCGGGCTCGTCGCCGCAGGCCGCGCCGGCGGGGGCGCCGGCCTGGGACCAGGCGCGGAAGGCGGCCAGCTCGTCGGCGGGGACGCGGTCGTTGGGCGGCGGTGGCATGGGCCGGGTGGCGTGATCCATGCGGTCGACGACGACGGCGTGCAGCGGGCGGCCCGGGTCGCTGAGGGACGGGGCGCGCAGCGTCGCCAGGTCGTCGAGGCGGACGGGCGCGCCGAATCGCAGATCGGCGCCGTGGCAGGTGCCGCAGCGGGGCGTGAGGATCTGCTCGATCTCGCAGGGGACGCCGGCCTCGGGGCCGTCGGGGGGGTCGGGCGGGGCGTCCGGCGGATCGTCCGGCGGGGACGGGGCGTCCGTGTCGGGTGCAGCCTCGGGGGCCGGCGGGGCGTCCGTCTCGGGCGCGGCCCCCGGTCCGCCGATGAGGCCGCCCTCCTCGGGATCGTCGGGGGTGCTCTCCGCGGAGAGGGTGCCAGCGCAGCCGGCGAGGGCACCGGCCAGCAGGCCGGCGACGAGCAGGAGCCAGGGTGGACGCATGGGCGCTCTCGGGTGGATCGCTCCGTCCACCATAGCGCGGCCGCCCGCCGCCTACATCCCCCGCGATGTCGGCCCCGTCAGCCGGCCAGCTCGAGCACGACCTCGGGCGCGCCGGGCGGCCCGTAGGATCCCTCGAAGCGGACGAGGCGCTGGGCGCCGCCGGCCTCGAACCACATCTGGTAGCGGGGGAGCAGGGGCTTGGCCAGGCGCGTCAGGGCGGAGCCCAGGGCGATCCAGTCGTTGAGATCCGGGTACATCCAGACCTCCTCCACCTCGAAGCGGCCCGCGGGGACGTCGAGGCGGGCGCGGCCGCGGTTCTCGTACCAGACCCGGGCGCAGAAGCCATCGTTCGTCCAGGCGTGGAGGGCGCGGCGGTGCTTGTCGCGGGGCTGCCCCCGCAGCAGGAACGGCAGCAGGACCTCGGGGTAGGTGGTGGCGGGCAGGTCGAAGGGGGCCCCCTGGAACCAGACCTCGTGGTGGCGCGTCGGCTGGCCGTCGCTCCCGTGGGCGCGGCGGACGAGGCGCTCGGCCCGCAGGCCGCCGGGCACCTGGCAGCGCAGGGCGTCGTGCAGCTCGCCGCCCGCCAGCGTGATTTTCACATCGAGATCAAGGTGTTGCGGCCCGAGGACGGTGTCGACCCGGACGGCCGTGGCCGCGCCGCCGAAGAGGGCCTGGGCGTCGAGGACCGTCTTGAACTTGCTCTTGGGGCGGGGGGCGGCCCGGTAGTGGCACGTCTCGCGGCGCTCGCCGCCGGCGGCGCCTGGGAGGGGCGGGGGGGAGAAGAGCTCTTCCACGGGTTCTCCTGGGGGGTCGACGCGCCACCATAGCCGCGGCCCGGGGCGTGGGGAAGCGCTTGGCGGTTGCGCCTGGGCGCGGCGCGGTCGAGGATGCGCCGCCCACTGGAGGGAAGCAGGATGGACGACGGAGAGATGCCAGGCGGGGCCGCGCTCGAAGAGGCGGTGGCCCTGATGGACGAGGGTCATGCCGAGCGGGCGGCGGCGCGGTTCGGCGAGGCCATCCGCATCGCCGTGGCCGAGGGCGCGGCGGAGTCGGAGACGCTGGGGCGGCTGGGGCAGGCGTCGGCCTTCATGGCCCTCGGGCGCTGGGCCGAGGCGCGAGAGGCGGGCCTGGCGGCCCACGCCGTCGCCCTGCAGGCCATCGATCGGGCGACGGCCGATCACTGCGCGGGCGTCGTGGGCACCGTGACGATGCTGGCGACGCTGTACCCCGAGGGCGGCGCGATGGACCGGGCGGCCGGGCCGCGGATGGAGGCGGCGCTGGCGGCCTACCGGGCGGCCGAGACCGGGGAGGCCGAGGCCGCGTGCCTGCGCGAGGCCGTCGAGGCGGCGCGGGCCGGGCGGCTGCCGGGGCAGGAGGCCGGCGCGCTGGCGGGCCTGGCGGGGGTCATCGCGGGCCTGGGAGACGTCGCCGGGGCCCGCGAGGCCCTGGAGCGCGCGCGGCTGATCGCCGAGCTCACCGGGCAGGAGGCCGCCGAGGCCCACTTCACCCAGCGGCTACGCTTGCTCGAGGGCTGAGCGCCCTCAGCTCGCCTCAAGCAGCGCCTTCAGACAAGCCAGGTCGCGGGTGTTGGCGCGGCGCATCGCGCGGGCCATGAGGGGCGCGACGGCGCGAGAGAACCCCGCCGGCTCGCCGCGGTTGCGCAGCGTGACCCGGGTGCCGTCGCCCTCGGCCTCGAAGGTGTACGTCGTCTCCATGGGGAAGGGGCCCTCGGCGGTGCGCATGACGAGGCGCGCGCCGGGCTCCAGCGTCACGACCTCGTAGGTGTAGGCGAGGCGGCGGCCGAGGAAGCGGGCCACGAAGGCCAGGCGGCTGCCGAGGGCGAGGGGCGGCGGCGTCTGCCACTCGACGGACTGGATGTTCACGTACCAGCGCGGGGCGTTGTCGGGGTCGCAGGTGAACGCGGCGACGATGGCGCACGGGCGCGCGATGCGGGTCTCGGTGAGGACGTCGACGGCCATGATCAGCGGATGAAGCTGCCGGCAGCGGCGGGCGGGTGGACAGGGCAGCGGGGCCGCCTCGGTGGTGGGGGCTGGCCGCTTCGGCGGGCGTGGGCGCGTCGCTGGCGCTGCGGGCGCGGCGTCGCGGGCCGCGTCGGGGGCGGGCCGGGCGGCGTCGGGCGGCGGCGGCGCGGCGTCCACCGGGACTGCCGCGTCGACGGGGGTAGCGGCGTCCGGGACCGGCGGTGGGGCGCCCGTGGGCTCCAGGATGGCCGGGTTCTCGGCCAGCATCCAGCGGATGGAGAGGCCGAGAGCGCCCGAAAAGGCCAGGAAGATCAAGACGATGAGCTTGCCGCTCAGGGTGGTCCCCCGCGGCGGCGGGGGGGCGGCGGGGCCCGGCGGGCCGGCGACCGCGCTCGACGCCCCGCCGGCCTCCGGCGTGGCCAGCAGGCGGGCCCGGACGGTCTGCACGTCGGCCGGCCGGTCGTCGGGCTCCTTCTCCAGCAGCGCGGTGATGAGCCCCGCCAGGGCGGGCGACACCTCGGCCGGCAGCGTCGGCGGCGCCTGGTAGGCGTGGTGCATCGCCAGGGCCAGGGCGTTGGTGCCGGTGAAGGGCGGCGCGCCGGCCAGCAGCTCGTAGAGGATGGTGCCGAGGGCGTACAGATCGCCCCGCGTGTCGCAGCCCTGGCCCTTCGCCACCTCGGGGGACATGTACGTCGGCGTCCCGAACATGGTGCCCGACTGCGTGAGCGTGGCGTCATCGCCGTCGAGGGAGCGGGCCAGGCCGAAGTCGAGCACCTTCACGTCATCGCTGCCGTCGGGCGTGTCGAGCAGCATCACGTTGCCGGGCTTCAGGTCGCGGTGGACGATGTCGAGGGCGTGGGCGGCCTGGAGGGCGTCGCAGACCTGCACGGCGATGCCGATGGCCCGTGGGGCGGGCAGGGGCCCGTCGGCGAGGGCGTCGGCGAGGGTGCGGCCCGTCAGGCGCTCCATCACGAGGTAGTGGACGCCGTCCTCGGTCTTGCCGAAGTCGAAGACGGCGACGACGCGGGGGCTGGCGATGCGGCCGCACAGGCGGGCCTCGCGCAGGAAGCGGCCCGTGACGCGGGCGTCGGTGATGAGGTGCTGGGCGATGACCTTCACCGCCACCGGGCGCGCCATGCTGACCTGCTCGGCCAGGTAGACGGCGCCCATGCCCCCCGCGCCGAGGCGGGCCTGCAGGGTGTAGCGCCCGTCGAGGGTGCGGCCGGTGAGGTCGTCGGCGGGGGCGGTCATGGCCAGCGGCCCCCGAGCACGACGCCGCCGGGCACCAGGCCCACGGCGGGGCCGTCGTCGAGCATCATCCACGCCCCCGTCGCGACGCCGATGGCCCCCACCGCCCAGAGGCCGTAGGCCAGGCCCTCGCGCAGGCGGGTGCGGTCGCGGGCGTCGGCAAGGCCGGGCGCGTCCCCGCGGGCGCTGGCCGACTCCGCCTCCGACTGGGCGCCCAGCGCGCCGAAGAAGAACCCCGTCCCCGCCACCGCGGCGCTGGCGCCCACGCCGAGCGTGATCCAGGCCGCCGTGTCGTCGTCGGCCGGCGGGGGGGCCACCGACTCGACGGCCGCGGGGGGAGGCGGCGGCGCCACGACGACGACGCGCGGGCGGGGCAGCGTCAGGCGCACCACGCGGGGGCTCGCGGCCTCGACGGTCAAGCGCTCCAGGACCTCGCCGTGATTGGCCAGGCGCGCGCGGATCTCGACGGCGCCGAGGGGCACGTAGAGGCGGGCGGGCGAGCGGGCGGCGGCCTCGGCCTCCAGCACCGAGATCAGCAGCTCGGCGCCCGGTGGATCCGTCTCGACGGTCAGCAGCGCGTGGCCGCCGGCGTCCAGGCGGGCCGTCAGGTCGCGGTGCTGGGCCTCCACCCAGGCCGGTAGCGGCTCGGTGGCCCGGCGGCGGCAGCGGTCGAGGAAGAACCAGGCCCGGTGGGGGCTCTCCAGGCCGATCCAGGCCAGGGCGATGTTGCAGTCGTGGATGGCGCGGGGGGCGGCGCGCTCGGCGGCGTGGAAGCGGTCGATGGCGGCGCGGTACTGGCCCGCCTCGCCCAGGGCGACGCCCTCGGCGGCCAGGCGGTCGGCGGCGGCCGCGTCGGGGGCGGCGGCGAGCACGGCGAAGGTGGAGAGCAGGGCCAGCATCGCGGGGGATGGTAGCCCGGTCGGCGTCCGGGCGCACGACCCGGCGTGCGCCCCGGGCCCAGCGACCCGGTCTTCGGGTGGATTTCCCTTGAGTTTCGAGGGGATCTGCGGCGAAGTCGAGGCACACACGCAGGAGCGGAGGGCGTATGCGGCGGACATCGTGGCTGGTGGCGCTGGTGCTGATGGCGGGGACGGCGGCGGCCGAGCCGGCCGAGCAGGGGCTGCGGCTGAAGGCCGACACCGCGCTGCGGGCCATCCCCGTGGGCATCAACGTCATCGCGGACGCCGGCTACCGCCTGCCCCTCTCGGCCTCCGACAACCTGCTGCTGCGCAAGACCTACCTGGAGGGTGGCTTCACCGGCGGGCTGTCGCCGGCCTACCTCTGGGCCGGCGGCTACGTCGAGGCGCTGCCGCTGGCGCTGCTGCAGCTCCGCGCGTCCGCGCAGTACATGCAGTTCTTCGGGACGTTCGGGCACCTGTTCGAGCCGGCCGCGGGCTCGGGCGACGGCGGCTGGAGCCTCGACGCGCTCAAGGACCGCGGGGGCATCACCGAGGGCAAGGTCACGAGCGGGCTGATGCTGGAGGGGCGCGTCACGCCGCGCCTGAAGCTGGGCAACGTGGTGGCGTTCGCCGAGCTGCGCTTCCTGCGCCTGTCGGTGAAGGACGTCGAGGACACCTGGTACGAGCCCTACTACGACATCCTGCTGGCCTCGACGGACACGATGTTCATCGCGCGGCCGACGGCGGGCTACCTGCTGATGGCCGAGGATCCGACGCGCACCTTCCTGCTGGCGGGGGCGCGCTGGGAGCGGACCATCACCGACAAGACGGGCATCACCCGCGACCTGCTGGCGGCGCTGCTGCTGTGGAAGATCCCCACGGACTGGTGGGCCCGGGGCGGCCAGCTCGCCTTCCTCGGCGGGGCCTGGCTCGACCACCCGAACCGGTCCGAGCCGTACATCGCCTTTCAGTTCACGACGGAGTACGGCGCGCGCTGAGCCGGGGTCAGTACAGGCCATTGGGCCGAAAGCAGCTCACCCGGCCGTCCACCCGCAGGCCGCAGGCGCCCGAGAGGGCCCGGTACGGGCCAGGCGGTGGCGCCAGGCCGGCGGGGCCCCAGCACGCCGCCTCGCCGGCCTCGGTCAGACCGCACCCGAAGTCGCCGCCGACGGCCAGGTCGACGAAGGGGGTCGCGGGGACCGGGGTGTCAGCGAGGGCCCTTCCCCAGCACACGACCTCGCCGGTCTCGCGGCGTCCACACACGGCGCGGTGGGGGTGGCTCACCCCGGCCGCGATGAGATCGAAGGGCCCCGGCGGCGGGGCGGGCGGCGCCAGGTCGGGGAGCAGCCCCTCGATGCCCACGCAGGTGGCCTGGCCATCCAGGCGCAGCCCGCAGAGCCAGACGTCGTTGGCGGCGAGGGCCTGGTAGCGGTCGTCGGGCAGGCCGATGCGGTTGGGACCCCAGCAGCTGACGCGTGCGTCGGTGCCCAGGGCGCAGGCGAAGTCCCGGCCGACGACCACCTGGGCGGCCCGCAGCGCGGGCGCGGCGGCGAGCGGTCCGGCGCCGCAGTGGGGCTGGCCCGCCGCGTCGAGGCCGCAGACGGTGCTGCCGACGGCGATGGTCTGGAGCGCGGCCGCGGGCACCTGGACGGCCCAGCCCTTGCCGACGCAGGCGCTGCGGCCGTCGGCCTCCAGGCCACAGAAGCCGAAGCCGCCGCCGGGCGCGGCGAGGGCGACGAGGCCGGCGTCCGGCAGGCGGCCGGTGAAGAGTCGGTCGCCGGAGGTGGTGCAGGCGGGTCGGGGCCCGGCCCCCAGGGTACACAGGCCGACGTAGCCATGGATCGCGATGGTCGAGCCGCTGGGCTGGGTGACCTCGACCTCAGCCGCGGCCCAGCACCGGACGACGCCGTCTTCGCGGATGCCACACGCGTTGAAGAGCGCCACGTCGAAGTCGAGGTACCGCCCCTCGGGCGACCTCACGCCTCCCCCCCAGCACCGCAGGCTGCCGTCGGCGGCCTGGGCGCAGCTCGCCGTCGGGCTGCTCTTGATGCGGACGAAGCGGCCCGGCGGGGCGGCCAGCGCGCCGAGCCGGCCCTGGGGGTTGTCGAGGCCCCAGCACCGCGCCTCGCCGTCGGTGGTCAGGCCGCAGGAGAAGCCCTGGCCGGCGGTGATGGCGCTCAGACGGTCGGGGGGCACCGCGGCGGCGGCGCCGTGCCCGGCGCAGACCGCGGTGCCATCGGGGCGCAGCGCGCAGCCATGGGTGTCCGAGACCCGGATCTGGGCCAGCGGCGCGTCGAGGGGGAGGGCGGCGATCCAGGGCGCGGGGCCCTGGCAGTGGACGACGCCATCGAGGCGCTGCCCGCAGACCACTTCCTGGGCGGTCTGCACATCCCGGTAGGGCCCCTCGGGGAGCACGCGCCAGTCGCCCGGGCCCCAGCACAGCGCTCGCCCCCGGCGCGTCCGCGCGCAGCCCTCGGTGAGGTCGCTGGCGTAGGCGACGTTCACCGGCGGCGTGCTGAGCTGGACGACCCGGTCGCAGATCCCGAGGACGCAGGCGTCGCCCCAGGGCGCGCACTCCGCGTCGGTCGTGCACGGCTCGGCGGGGCTTTGGCAGAAGCCGGCCTCGCAGAGCCCGCCAGCGCAGTCTGCGGCCGCGTCGCACGGGGCCCCGTCCGCGCCGCAGATGCCGGCCAGACAGGCGCTCCGGGCGCAGGCCTCGTCGCCGCCGCATGTGGCGCCAGGGCCGCCGCAAGTGCCTGAAAAGCAATCGATTTCAGGTTTGCAGCGGGTCGGCGGCGTGCACGCGGGGGGCGCCGTCTGGCCCCGGTCGCCCAGGCCCCAGCAGGCCAGGCCCCCCGACAGCCGCACCCCGCAGCCCTGCTCGGCCCGCACGTCGATGGCGCGGAACTCGCCGGCCGGCGGCCGGGACTGGCCCCACTGGTCGGCCCCCCAGCACTCGATGCGGCCGTCGTTGCGCAGGCCGCAGGTGTGGTGGAAGCCGGCCTGGATGGAGGCGAAGGGCCCCGCGGGGACGGCGAGCTGGCCGTAGGCGTCGCTGCCCCAGCAGACGGCGGTGCCGTCGTCGCGGCGGGCGCAGGCGTGCAGGTCTCCGGCGGCGACCTGGATGAAGACGCCGGCGGGGGCGCGGAGGCGGTCGGCGTTGTTCAGGCCGAAGCACGCCAGGGTGCCATCTTCGCGCAGGCCGCAGGTGTAGCCGGCCCCGGCGCTCAGGGCCAGCCACCGGCCGGCGGGTGGCCGAGACTCGCCCCACTGGTCGCTGCCCCAGCACACCGCCTCGCCGTCCTCGCGCAGGGCGCAGGCGTGCGCGACGCCAGCCGTCACGCTGGTGAAGCGGCCGGCGGGCGGCGAGGCCGAGAGGCCGCCGCCCCAGCAGGCCAGGGTGGCGTCGGCGCGCAGGGCGCAGGTGAACGAGTGGCCGGCCGACACCGCGACGTAGTCGCCCGGGGGCACCTCGACCGCGCCGCGGCTGGCGTCCCCCCAGCAGACGACCTGGCCGCCCGGGCGCAGGCCGCAGCCGTGCACCCGCCCGGAGGAGACCGCCGAGAAGGTGCCGCAGGTGCCGTCGACGCAGGCCTCCCCGGCCGGGCACGCCGGCGCGAGATCACACGGCTCCCCGAGGCCGGCGCGCGCCTGGTCGGTGGCGCAGCGGCCGCCGTCACAGGCGCCCGACACACAGTCTTCAGGCCGGGCGCAGGCCGCGGCGTCGCCGCCGCAGGCCCCGTCACCGCAGGCGAGGCCCTCGCGACAGGCGGCGTCGGTGGCGCAGGCGCTGCCCAGGGCGCCGCAGACGCCCCCGGCGCAGTCGCCGCCGAGGCAGGCTTCGTCGGTGCCGCAGCCCGCGCCGCCGCCCCCGCAGACCCCGCGGCTGCAGTCGAGGCTCTCTTCACAGCCGGTCACGTCGGCACAGGCGGCCCCCAGGCCGCCGCAGCGGCCGTCGGTGCCGCAGGCGAGGCCGTCAGCGCAGGGGCTCATGGGGCCGCAGGCCTCACCGGCCGCCGCGCCGCACCCCGGCTCCGCCTCATACTCACACTGGCGGTCGCAGCGCACCGCCCGCGCGCAGGCCACGGGCGGGCAGAGCTCGAGGCGGCACCCGACCCCCCGATCGATGGCCGCGCCCGGGTCCTCCAGGTCACACCCGAACAGACCCGATCCCAGCAGAGCCGATCCCAGCAGCACCCAGAGCGCACGTCCCATGCCTTCGCCCCCGTCGACGCGACGTGGCGAGTGTCGGGCGGCGGCCGACCGGTTGCCAGCGAGCGAGGGAAAGTGTCGGCAGGACGATGGGTTGCGGTGGGGCGGTGCGCTAGGCCAGCGCGCCCTGGATGGCCGCCAGCATCTCGCTGGTCTTCGCCGTCCCGCCCAGATCGGCCGTCATGTGCTTGCCCTCGGTGAGGACGGCGGCCACGGCGCGGTCGAGGCGGTTCGCCGGCTCGTGCTGGCCCAGGTGCTTGAGCAGCTCGATGGCGGGGCGCAGGAGGGGCAGGGGGTTGGCCTTGTCGGTGCCCAGGAGCTCGGGCACCCGGCCGTGGATGGCCTCGAACAGGGCGCAGTCCTCACCCCGATCGACGCCCCAGACGGCGCTGATGCCGCCGACCAGGCCCGCCCCCAGGTCGCTCACGATGTCGCCGTACAGGTTGCCGCAGACCAGCACGTCGAACTGGTGGGGCCGCTGGACGAGCTGCATGCAGGTGTTGTCGACGATGATCCCGCGCGTCTCGATGTCGGGGTAGTCCTGGGCGATCTCGGTGCCGACCCGCAGAAACAGCCCATCGGACTGCTTCATGATGTTGGCCTTGTGCACGATGGCCAGGCGCCGGCGGCCGTGGGCCCGGGCGTAGCGGAAGGCGAAGCGGAAGATGCGCTCGCTGGCGGCGCGGGTGACCACCTTGATGGACTCGACGACGCCCGGGTGCACCTCGTGCTCCAGGCCGGCGTAGACGTCCTCGGTGTTCTCGCGGATGATCACCAGGTCGATGTCCTGGTAGCGGCTCTTGATGCCAGGCTGGTTGCGCAGGTGGCGGACGCCGGCGTAGAGGCCGAGGGACTTGCGCAGGTCGACGGACGGCGACTGGCGGCCCAGCTCGGGGCGCGCGCGGAACGGGGCCTTGAGGGCCACGCCGTTGCGCCGGATGGACTCCAGGCAGGCGGGGCGGATGGGCTCGTCGTCGCCGACGACGTCCTCGATCCACTCCCAGCCCACGTCGGCGCCCGCGGCGGCGCAGAGCTCGGTGATGGGGCCCGCGAGATCCCGGCCGATGAGGTCGCCGGGGAGCAGCGTGACGGTACGCGACTTCATGCCTGCACCTCCGAGGGGGACGGGAGGGCCTGGATGATGGCCCGGGTGATGTCACGGGTGCCGGCGGTGCCGCCCAGGTCGCCGGTGCGGACCTTGCCCTCGCGCAGAACGTGGTCGATGGCCGCCTCGACGCGGGCGGCGGCGACGCGCTCGCCGATGTGGCGCAGCATCAGGGCCGCCGAGAGCGTGAGGGCCGTGGGGTTGGCCTTGCCCTGGCCGGCGATGTCGGGGGCCGAGCCGTGCACGGCCTCGAAGACGGCGCACTTCTCGCCGATGTTGGCGCCCGGGACGATGCCCAGGCCCCCCACCAGGCCGGCGCAGAGGTCGCTCACGATGTCGCCGTAGAGGTTCTCCATCAGCAGCACGTCGTAGCGCGTCGGGTCGAGGACGAGCTGCATGGCCACGCGGTCGATGGGGTGCTCCTCCACCTGGATGAAGGGGTAGTCGGCGGCGACGGCGCGGGCGGAGTCGAGGAAGAGCCCGTCGCTGCGGCGCATGACCGACGCCTTGTGCACCACCGTGACCTTCCGGCGGCCCGTCCAGCGGGCGTACTCGAAGGCGTAGCGGGCGATGCGGGTGCTGGCGGCCGCGGTGATGATCTTGAGGGCCTCCACCACCCCGGGCACCACCTCGTGCTCGCGGCCGGCGTAGAGCCCCTCGGTGTTCTCGCGGAAGACCACCAGGTCGACGTCGTCGTGGCGCGTCTTCAGGCCGGGCAGCGACTTGACGGGGCGCAGGCTCACGTACAGGTCGAGGGCCTTGCGCAACCCCACGTTTACACTGGAGAAACCGCGGCCGACCGGCGTGGTGATGGGGCCCTTCAGGGCCACGCGGTTCTTGCGGATGGACTCGAGGGCCTCCTCGGGGAGGGTGCCGCGCCCGGCCTCGACGGCCCGGAGGCCGGCCTCGTGGCTCTCCCAGGTCACGCGGACGCCGGTGGCCTCGACGATGCGGACCGCCGCCTCCGTGACCTCGGGGCCGATGCCGTCCCCGGGCAAGAGGGTGATGGTGTGGTTCATGAGCACTCCTGGAGTGTCGGATCGTTCGCGAAGGGTCGGTAGAGGAGGAGCCCGGCCTGGCCGCCCGGGTACGTCGCCCGCTCGGGCAGCGGCAGGAAGCCGGCGCTGGCGAAGAGGCGGCGGCCGATGGCGTTGTCGTCGGCCACGGCCAGGGTGGCGCGCACGCCCCCGACCAGCGGGGCCTCGGCGGCGAGCACCGAGACGGCGTGATCGAGGAGGCGGCGGCCGAGGCCGAGGCCGCGGGCGGCGGGATCGACGCCCATGGCCAGCACGTCGCCGTCGGGGGCCCCGCCCGGGACGCGGCGGATCCAGGCGATGGCCACGAAGCCCTGGGGCTGGCCCGGCTCGCCCACCACGAAGAGGCGGGTGGCGGGCTCCTCGAGCCAGTCGGCGAGGATGGCGGCGTAGTCGCCGTACGCACCGAACGCCGCGCCCGCGAGCGCCAGCACGGGGGCGCGATCGGCGGGGACGGCGGGGCGGGGGGCGGCGTCGAGCACGGCGCCACAATAGCCGGCGCGCCGGCGTTTGCAAGGGTCCCGGGTCGGCGCCCCGTCGGACCTGCCAGACCCGGGGGGCGGCGGGCGCCTCTGGCCGGGTCAGGGCTCGCCGCGGTCGCGCAGGTCGGCCAGGGCGACGGCCAGCAGCAGGGCGGCGCCGCCGGCCCAGAGCCAGGCTTGCTGGTACAGCTCGAAGAGGAACCAGAGGCTCGCGAGGATGACGATGCCCAGGCGGGCCCAGGTGGGGGTGTTGTTCACGGCGGCAGCATGACGGCACGCGCCCCACGCGCTCAAGCGGCCGATGCCGATTGCGGTCGGGCGACGGCCGCCGGTACCTTCGCCCCTGCATCGTGGAGGCCTGCCATGCCCGTTTTCTCCCGTGATGACGTGCACCTGCACTACACCGAGCGGGGGGAGGGCCCCGCCATCCTGCTGCTGGCGCCGGGGGGCATGCGCTCCCACGCCGGGCTCTGGGCCGGGCGGGGCTTCGACCCGCGCACCGAGCTGCCCGGCTACCGCGTCATCGCCATGGACCAACGCAACGCCGGGGCCTCGACGGCGCCCGTCCGGGCCGAGGACGGCTGGGAGACCTACGCCGCCGACCAGCTCGCGCTCCTCGACCACCTGGGCGTCGAGCGGGCGACGGTCATCGGCATGTGCATCGGCGGCGCCTTCGTCGCGGCCCTGGCCCGCCTGGCGCCGGCGCGGCTGCGCGCGGCCGTGATGTTCCAGCCCATCGGCCTGGACGAGAACCGCCCCGTCTTCCACGACCTCTTCGATGGCTGGGCCGCGGCCATCGCGCCCGACCACCCGGAGGCCGACGCGGGCACCTTCGCGGCCTTCCGCGAGCGCATGTGGTCGGGATCATTCATGTTTGCGGCGAAGGAAGCCGACGTCGCGGCCTTCCCGGTGCCCCTGCTGCTCTTCGGCGGCGACGACATCTACCACCCCCGCTCCACCTCCCAGGCCATCGCCCGCCTCGCCCCGGACGTGGTCTTCGTCGAGGGCTGGAAGGCCGATCCGGTCGGCCTCGCGGCGACGCTGCGGGGCTTCCTGGCCCGCACGGCGGGCGCTGACTCGTAGTTCTCCCCCTTTCCCCGCGCGGGCGCCTGTGCCATCCATCGACGGTGCGACCTCTCCTCCCGCTCCTGATCTGCGTGCTGGCCTGCGAGCCGCCCGTGGAGGTGCCCGCGCTGCCCGCGCCGCAGCCCCCGTCGGCCCGCGTCGACGTGCGCCTCGCCGGCGACGCGGTGGCCACCGGCCTCATCCAGCGGCTCGCCGAGGAGTTCACCGCGCGCAACCCGGGTGAGGCCCTGGTGGTCGAGGCGCCCCTCGGCGGCCGGGGCGCCCAGCGGGCCCTGCAGGACGGCGTCCTGGACGCGGCCCTCGTCGTGGTGGGCCCGGGGGAGACGCCCCCGCCGGGCTCGGCCTCGCTGGCCACGACGCGGGTGGTGCTGGCCGCCGGCCGGGCCACGGGGCTGCGGGAGCGCTGGTCGCCGCTGGCCTTCCGGGCGGCCCTGACCGGCGGCGAGGCCGGGGCGCTGCGCTTCATCCTGCGCGGCCCGGATGATCCGCTGCAGCGCGCCCTGGGCGTGCACTACCCCGGCCTCGGCCCCGCCTTCGAGCGCGCCTTCGTCGAGCAGCGGTGGCTGACGCTGACGGAGGACGCCGCCGTCCGGGACGCCCTGCGCGCCACCCCGGGGGCCGTCGTCGTGGCCGACTCGGGCAGCCTGGCGCTGCACGGGCTGCCCGTCTGGTCGGTGAGCCTGGGCGAGCCCACGCCCATCCTCGACGTGCGCGTCGTCCCCCGCGCGGACGCGCCCCCCCGCCTCGGCGCCTTCCTCGCCTGGGCCACCGGACCCGACGGGCAGGCCGCCATCCAGGAGTTCGGCTACGGGGGCAAGGCGCCGTGACGGCCGCCCGCGCCCTGGCCGGTCCGCTCATCCGGCGCGTCGCGCCCCTGGCCGTCCTCGCCGGCCTCGTGGTGGGGGTGGTGGTGCCGACGCTCTACCAGCGCTTCGCCCTGGAGGAGCGCACGGCGCAGGCCCGGCTGTGGGCCCGGCAGCTCGCCAGCCGCACGGCCGCGCTGGCGTCGGAGCGGCCCCAGCTCTGGGCCTATGACCGCGTGCACCTGGGCAGCCTCGTGCGGCCGGTGACGTCGGAGCCCGTCTTCGGGCGCGTGCGGCTCGACACGCCGGCGGCCGACCGCGTCTTCGAGGCCGGCCCCACGGGTCGGGGCGGCGAGGTGTCGGCCTGGGCCGTCGTGCAGGCGGGCGACCGCGTCGCCGGCCGCGTCGAGGTGCGCCTGCCGGCCGCCGAGATCCGCGACATCGCTCGGTTTTTGTGGATCTCGGCGGGCCTCGCCGGCCTGCTGCTCGCCGCTGGCCTCTTCGCGCTGCCGATGGCCGCCGTCCGCCGGGGCGACGCCCGCAACGCCGAGCTCTGGGCGGCGCTTGAAGAGGCCAACGCCCACCTCGAGGCCCGCGTCGAGGCGCGCACCGCCGAGCTCAAGCACCGCGAGCGGGAGCTGTCGGAGCTGGGCGCGCGGCTGGTCGCGGTGCAGGAAGAGGAGCGCGCCCGCATCAGCCGCGACCTGCACGACGATCTGGGCCAGTCCCTGACCGGGCTGCGCTTGCGGCTGACGACGCTGGAGGCGATGGTGCCCGCCGAGGGCCCGGCGCGGCGCCAGGTGGAGGCCGCGCTGGGGGCCGTCGACGCGGCGGTCGAGCAGGTCCGGCACCTGGCCCACGGCCTGCGGCCGCCGGCCCTGGACGCCCTGGGCCTGCCCGCGGCGCTGCGGGCCCACGCCGAGCGCTGGGCGGCGTCGGCCGGGCTGGCCCTGACGCTGGATCTGGCCGACGACGAGCCCCCGGCGGGCCCCGCCGAGGTGCTCTTCCGCATCGCCCAGGAGGCGCTGACGAACGTGGCGCGCCACGCGCGGGCAGCGGGCGTGCAGGTGCGGTTCGGGCGCGCCGACGACGGCTGGCGCCTGGTGGTGGAGGATGACGGCCGCGGCCTGACGCCGGGCCGCGAGGGTGGGCTGGGGCTGGTCGGGGCGCGCGAGCGGGCCGAGCAGGCCGGGGGCTACCTGGACGTGGAGCCGGGCGAGGCCGGGGGCGTCCGCCTCCTCGTCTGGCTCCCGGAGGACGTATGATGAGCCGCAGGAGGCAGCGTTGAGTCGCATCCGCGTGTACCTGGTGGAAGACCACACCATCGTCCGGCAGGGCCTCGTGGCGCTGCTGGAGACCACGGACGAGTTCGAGGTCGTCGGCGAGTCCGGCGACGGGCGGGCGGCCCTGGACGAGATCCAGGCGTGCAAGCCCGACATCCTGCTCTGCGACCTGGCGGTGCCGGGGCTCAGCGGCCTGGAGATCATCCGGCGGCTGCACGAGGGCCCCGATCCGCCCCGGGTCATCGTGTTGAGCATGTACCACGACCACGTCTGGGTGCAGCGGGCGCTGGAGGCCGGGGCCTCGGGCTACCTGGTGAAGGGCTCGGGGGTGCGCGACCTGCTGGAGGCCGTGCGGGCCGTCGCGGCGGGCAAGCAGTTCCTCTCGCCCAGCGCCCAGCGCGCCGCCTCCACCGAGGATCTCACGCCGCGGGAGCGCGAGGTGCTCACGCTGCTGGCCGAGGGCCACACCAGCAAGGAGATCGGCGGGGTGCTCGACATCAGCGCGCGGACGGTGGAGCATCACCGGGCGCGGGTGATGGAGAAGCTCGGCATCAACGACGTGGCGGGCCTCACGCGCTACGCCATCCGGACCGGGCTGGTGGATCTCAACTTGAAGTAGCGGAGGCGCCATGGGCCGCACCGACCGACTCAAGCTCTTCGGCACTGCGGCAGAGGCGTTCTTCGCCGGCGTGGACTGGCTGGCGGCCCCGGCCGGCCTGCCCGGCCTGGCGCTCCAGGTGGGGGCGGCCTTCACGCAGCTCATCGTCGACCAGGGCCAGGCCCGCTTCGAGGCGGTGGTGGACCAGCCCATCGGCGTGATGCCCGCGGGCTACGATGTGCCCGGCCCCGACGAGGTCTTCGACTGGTTCGAGTTCGAGCCGGAACCGCCCGAAATCCGAGAGGTTTTCGCCCCGGAGATCGAGGCGGGGGACTGGCGCGCGCTGCAGCACGCCCACCGCGTCATCCACGAGATCCACGTGCTGAAGCGGCCCATCCTGCGGCGCATCTTCGCCCGCGAGCTGGCCGCGGGCGACTGGCGGACCATCGTCGACGAGCACGACGCGGCGCGCACCCAGGTCAACAAGCTGCTGGCCAGCCCCAAGGCGCGCAACGCGCTGAAGGACTGGTACGGGCTGGTGACCGGCAACGGCCCCGAGCGGACGAACGCCGACGCCCAGGCTCGCCTCTCGGCCCACTGGAGCGGCCTGGTCGACACCATCAAGGAGGCCCTGTCGTGAGAGGGCTGCTCCTCGCCCTGCTGCTCGGGGGCTGCGCGCCCTCGCACCTGGAGCTGGCCAAGGGCCACCGCCAGGTCGCCCTGGACGCCCAGGCGGCGGGCGACACGCTCACCGCCCGCGGCGAGATGCAGGCCGCCATCACCGAGGCCGAGGCGAGCCTGAAGGACGAGGAGGGGGCCGAGGCCCAGGCCTGGATCCTCAAGGCCTGGGGCCACCTGGCGCTCGGCCAGGAGGAGCAGGTGCGCCCGGCCCTGCGCGAGGCCCGCCAGCGCCACCGCGGCGGCGCCCCGGCCTGGCAGCAGCGCGTCCTCATCGCCGCCCACTGCCAGCTCGCCCTCGACGACCAGTGGTTCCACTACGCGGCGCTCTGCTTCGACCACCTGCTCGGCGCCCCGGGGGACGAGGGCCTGCGCGTCTTCGCCACCGAGGGGCTGGCCAACGCCGACGCCCAGCGCAAGCCCGGCTACGCGGCGCTCTTCGCCTACGGGGATCCGCTCTTCACCCGCGTCGCCGGCGCCGCCCGCCAGAGCCCCATGGACGTGGATTTGCTGGCGATTCTGGCCAACCGCCTGTCGCGCTTCTGCGGGGACGCGGCGTTCACGGACCAGATCGAGGGCTGGCGGCAGGTGCGCGACGACCTGCTGCGGGCCGCGAAGGGCCTGGGGGGCTTTACCAGCGAGGACCGCCGCCTGAGCTTCGAGCGCGACTTCGAGCGGGCCCAGAAGGTGCCGCTCTGCCCGCGGGTCGGGGGCCCGCCGGGTCAGTAGGTGGCGAAGGGGAAGAGGAGCGAGCGTCCGAGGATGGTGCGCTCGGCCGCGAGGGTCTCGAGCCGACAGGCGATGATCAGGTAGCCGGCGAAGGCCCGCCGCGGGAGGGGCAAGCGGGCTGGCCCCCAGCAGTCGATCTGCACCTGCTCGCGCGGGCAGCCACTCTCGGCGTAGCAGGTCTCCATCAGCTCGACGACCGCGTCGACCGTCGTGAGCTGGGGGAAGGGTGGTGCGTCCGAATCGGTGTGCACCGCGCCATCGAGGCAGGCGTTGAAGCGCTCGCCCGGGGCGCCCTCGATATCCAGGCAGGCGCGGACACCCGGCAGCTCAGGGGCCAGGGGCGGCAGACGGCGCTCCTCGAGGTAGGGCCGAAAGGTCCGGTCGGCCTGACCGTCGGCGGTGGCCCGGCAGGGGAGGACGAGGTGCCCGACCAGGTCCGCGCCCTGGGGGCCCACCGCGCGCGGAGGGTAGTACCAGTCCTCCTCCGGGTCGGCGCAGGCCACCTGCCAGGTGAGGGCCGCGTCTTCGCAGGCCAGGGTGGCCTCGATCTGCGCCCGGGCGTCGGCCTCGTCGGCCACCATCCGGGGGTACGGGCAGCCAGGCACGCCGGCGTCCACCGGCTCGCCCTCGCCGCCCGAGGACGTCCGCTCGAAGCACCCGCCGAGCGCCACCGCGGCCAGGACGGCGGCGGCGCGGCTCAGCACGGCAGCACCCGGTGCGTCGCCTGCCGCGTCGCCCCCGAGGGCAGCTCGGTCAGCTCGGCCTCGTAGCGCAGGCCGCCGTCAGCCTCCCGGTGAATCTCCAGCCGGCCCACGCAGGCGCGGCCGAAGGGCTCGCCGAGGGCGCCGACGTTGACGCAGAGGCAGTCGCCCAGCAGGTGAAAGCCGGCGGACTCGTGGATGTGGCCGCAGAGCAGCACGCCGCGGTGGGCCAGGGCGTGGGCCCGGATGGCGGTGCTGCCCACATGGCCCCGGCGCCGGTGCAGGGCGTCCAGGGGGGTGTCATGGGGTGGGCAGTGGCAGAGCAGCACGTCGCAGGGCGGCACGTCGATGGCCGCGATCTCGGGCTCGTCCCACTCGTAGGGGAAGCCGAAGCGGCCGGGGCCCGCGCCGCCGATGCCGAAGATGCGAACGAAATCGAGGGTTTGCAGGCGACCGTCCAGGTTGCCGGGGCACGGGATGTCCCGCGGGTCGTGGTTGCCGGGCACGAAGAAGGGCGCCAGGCCGAGGGCGGCCTCGATGTGGTGCAGGACGCCGGCGAAGGAGGCGCGCTGGGCGTCGTGGGAGGTGGCGCGCTCGGCCCAGGGCGGGTCGTGGGAGACGTCGCCGACGAGGAGCACGGCGTCGAGGGGCGGGCCGGCGTGCAGGTGCTGGAGGACGACGTCCAGGCGGTCGAACCGCGCGTGGACGTCGCCGATGACGCCGAGCCGCAGGGTGTCAGCCACCCGGGCCCAGCTTGCGGCGCAGGATGGCCTCGGCGTGGCGGAAGTCGGCCAGGCACCAGCGGGCCAGGGTGGCGAGCCGGCGCTCCTCGGGCAGGTCGCCGGTGCGCCCCTCGGCGGCCAGGCGGGCCCGGACGCGGGGCACCACGGCGCCGAGGGCCAGGCCCACGCTCACCGACACGTTGAAGCTCTCGGTGAAGCCGTACATGGGGATGCGGAAGCAGGCGTCGCAGGCGTCCAGCGTCTCGTCCCGCAGGCCCATCTTCTCGTTGCCGAAGAGGAGCAGCAGCGGCCGGTCGAGGGGCAGCGTCTCCAGCGTCACGTCGCCCCGGGGGCCCGCGCCGAAGATGGCCATGCCGCGCGCGCGGGCCCACGCCACCAGGCCCTCGCTGGTGTCGAGGCGGTGCATGTCGAGCCAGTGGTGGGCGTGGGCCGTCACCAGCCGGTGGGCGTCCAGCTCGGGGGGCGGCACGTCGCCCAGGGGGTAGGGGTTGCGGATCTCCGCCGCCACCACGTCCTGCAGGCCCAGCCCCTCGGCCGTCCGCAGGCAGGCGGCGCCGTTGTGGTTGTGGTGCAGGTCTTCCAGGCCGAGGGCCACGCTGCCCAGCCGGTGCGCGATGACCTGCCGCATGCGCTCCACGCGCGCGTCCGACATATGAGGCGTGAGGGCCTCGATGATCTGGTGGGCCGGGTACGCCGACTCGCCCACCGCCAGCAGCACCGGGTCGCTCACCGCAGGGCTTCCCCGCAGCGGGCGCGCTTGATGAACTGGCCGCCGCCCGTCTTCGCCATCACGCCCTTGTCGACGACCAGCCGGCCGCGGGACAGCACCGACTCGGTGAAGCCCTTCACCTGGAAGCCCTCGTAGGTGCTGTAGTCCACGCGCATGTGGTGGGTGCAGGGGTTGCTGGCGCTGATGGTCTCGACGCGGTTCGGATCGAAGATGACGATGTCGGCGTCGCTGCCCGGGGCGATGGTGCCCTTGCGGGGCCACAGCCCGAACTTCTTGGCCGCGTTGGTCGAGGTGACCTCCACGAAGCGGTTGAGGTCGAACCGGCCCTCCACCACGCCGCCGTGGTAGATGAGGCTCATGCGGTTCTCGACGCCCGGGGCGCCGTTGGGGATCTTGCGGAAGTCCCCGATACCCATCTCCTTTTGCTCCTTGAAGCAGAAGGGGCAGTGGTCGGTGGCCACGGTGCAGAGGTCGTCGAACTTGAGCCCCTGCCAGAGCTTGTCCTGGTTCCACTTCTCGCGCAGGGCCGGCGTCATGACCCACTTGGCCCCCTCGAAGCCGGGGCGCTCGTAGTAGGACTGGTCGAGGAAGAGGTACTGCGGGCACGTCTCGGCGGTGACGTCGACGCCGCGGGCGCGGCCGCGCTTGACCTCCTCCAGGGCGTCGGAGGAGCTCAGGTGCACGATGTAGAGGGGCACCTTCGCCACCTCGGCGATGGCGATGGCGCGGTGGACGCCCTCGGCCTCCATCCGGGTCGGTCGCGTGAGGGCGTGCCACTTCGGGTCCGTCTTCCCGTCGCGGATGGCCTCCTTGATGATCTCGTCGATGACGATGCCGTTCTCGGCGTGCATGCAGATGCGGGTGCCGTTGTCGCCGGCCTGGCGGAAGGCCCGGTACAGCGTGCCGTCGTCGACGTAGAGCACGCCGGGGTAGGCCATGAAGAGCTTGTAGCTGGTGATGCCCTCGTCGGCGAGCTGCCGCATCTCGGGCAGCCGCTCCTCGGGCATGTCCGTCACGATCATGTGGAAGGCGTAGTCGATGGTCGCCTTGCCCTCGGCCTTCTTGTGCCAGGTGTCGAGGCCCTCGATGGTCGAGGAGCCCTTCGTCTGGATGGCGAAGTCGATGATGGTGGTGGTGCCGCCGAAGGCCGCCGCCTGGGTGCCGCTCTCGAAGTCGTCGGCGCTCACGGTGCCGCCGAAGGGCATGTCCATGTGGGTGTGCGGATCGATGCCGCCCGGGATGACCAGGCGGTCGGTGGCGTCGATCACCCGGTCGGCGCCCACGTCGAGGGACTGGCCGATGAGGGCGATCTTCTCGCCCTCCACGAGGATGTCGCCCCGGTAGTCATCGGTGGCGGTGACGATCCGCCCGTTCTTGATCAGCGTCCGCATCGGTTCCTCCGCAGCATCTCCCCGGGAGTGTATGCTGGGCCAGGCCCGGGGCCAACCGTTGGTTGGCGAGGGGCCGGAGGGAGGGTGCATGCGCGGGGTCGTGGCGTGGGGAGCGGGGCTGCTGTCGTTGGCGTGCAACCGCTCGGATCTGCTGGAGAAACCAGCGTGCGGCGAGGGGCAGGCCGCCGTGGTCGAGGGCAGCGCGTTCTGCGTGTACCCGGGCCAGGACGACGTCGAGTGCCCCCCGGAGCTGCCCTTCCTGGTGGTCTTCGCGGGCGCGGCGTTCTGCGCCATCGAGGAGGCCCCGCCGACGCCCCTGCTCGGGGCGGCGCTGGCCGAGCTGGCGGACGTCGACTTCGGCGTGGTGGACGGGGACGCAGGCGGCGCGGGTGGGGCCGGCGGCGGCGGCGAGGCGTCGTGGGTCGTCCTCGTGGACGTCTCGCCGGACGAGGAGAACCGCACCCCGGGCTCGGACATCTGCGGCGTGAGCGCGGTCTGCGCCGATGGCGCGGTCGTCCCCCAGACGGCCATCCTGGTGGCGGGCGCGGGGACGTTCTGCTCCGAGGTGGGCCCCGGCTGCACCGCGGTGCGGGACGACGCCGTCGCGGCCCTGGACGACGGCGCCCTCTGCCGAGGCGGCTCGGCGCCCTCGGACTACGTGTCGATGGGCATCGGGGGCAGCCTGGCCGTGGACTTCGGCCGGGCGCTGGCGGGCTGCACCGTCGCCGTGGTCGAGCTCGCGGCCTCGCGGGTGGAGGCCTACGAGATCCTGATCTGCGAGACGTCGGATGGGATGGGGTGCCAGGGCCCCATCGCGGTGGCGCCCATGGGCGGCACCACGACGGTCATGGTGCCCTGAGCCGCTACGGGCAGGCGTTGGGCGCGCCCGGCGTCGGCGCCGGGACGAGCACGAAGTCACTCGCGTTGTCACCGCTGTCGGCCCCGTCGGGGCAGCGGACCAGGCTGCCCTCACCGGGGTCGGTGCCGCCGGCCATGCCCTCGCCCACGCCCGCCATGGCGCCCTCGTAGGCGAGGCCGTCCACGAAGTCGTTGCCGCGCATGAGGCGCACGCCGTCGGGCGCGCCGTTCTGCAGGCCGTTGGCGGGCATGTCCAGGCTCAGGGTGCCGGCGGGCAGGGCCGCGCGCACCGCGGCGACGCCGATGACGAGGTAGGCCCCCGGCGCGAGGGAGGGCCCGGCGTCGCTGAGGTTGTAGGTGCCGTAGACCGCGCCGCCGCTGCCGTTGACGGCCTCGAGGCGGACGCCGGCCAGGGGGATGGCGGCGCCCGTGGGGTTGAGGATCTCCACGAACTCGGCGGCGTCGGCGCCGGGCTGGTCGTAGTCGATCTCGTTGATCACCAGGTCGTCCCCGGGGGGCGGGCCCAGGCGGACGGTCACGGTGCCGGCGGCGCGCAGGCCGCCCAGCGTGACGGCCACCGGGTAGTCGCCCGCGGCCATGGGCGCGTCCACCGTGAACTCCACCTCGAAGGCGTCGCCGGGCACGGGGATCTGGGCCGGCGGGTTGACGAGGCCGACGCCCTCGAAGCCCAGCACGACGCCCGCGGGGGGCGTGGGCACGTCGAACGTCACCCGCAGCGTCGCCTGCCCGCCGGGGCCCACCGTCACGGCCGCGGGGGAGAAGCGCAGGGATCCTGGGCCCTCGTCGGCGCCCAGGACGCGGACGGTGGTGGTGGCCTCGCCGCGCCCGGGGATGGACGCGGTGACCTCGACGGCCGCCGCGCGAGCGACGCCGGTGGCGGGGATGGGGGCGAAGCGCTCGCCCTCGGGGACGAGGACGCCCGGCCCCACCTCGAGCGCCGGGCTGGCGCTCTCCACCAGCACGACCTGCCCCCCGGCGAGCGCCGGCCCGGACAGCTCGACCCAGAGCTCACGGCCGTCGCGGCTGGTGGGCACGCGATCCTCGCCCGCCCGCAGGTAGGTGTCGGCGGGGCCGAGGCCGATGACCAGCGGCGGGCCCGTGCCCACGTCGTTGGCGTCGCGGGGCTCGAGCTTGCTGTGCTCGTTGGCGAAGCGCAGAGCGCCGATCACGTAGTCGAGGCGGGCGCCGACGACGGGCGGCGGGTCGACCAGGTAGAGGAAGTCGTTGATCCGCAAGGCATCGTCGACGACGAACTCGTTGGTCGGGGCGCGGTCGCCGGCGCCGACCGGGGGCTCGAGGGCCGTGACCTCGACGTCGTCCACGCGGACGATCACGCCCTCCAGGCGGGCGGCCCGGGGGCCACCGGTCGCGACGTCGGCGGGGGCCACGCGGACGGGCACCGGGACGGGCCGACCCTGGGCGTCGACGACCAGCGCGCTGACGCGGTTGAGCTGCGTCTGCCCGAAGTAGTCGGCGCTGACGCCGGTGACGGTGACCTGGTCCCCGCGGGCGAGGACGGGCACGGGATCGACGGTGGCGTTGCCCATGAACACGTAGAGGCCGCTGAGCTCGGGGCCAGCGTACTCCGGGGCCACCTCGGGCACCTGGACGAAGAAGTTGCCGTCGGCCGAGATGGCCGTGACCACGCCGGTGACGCGGACGGGCAGGCCGTCGGGCGCGGCGCCCTTCACGTCGTAGATGGTGCGCGGGCAGGGGGTGTTGGCCGGGTTGGCCACGGGGCAGGCGTCGCAGGCGTCGCCGCGGCCATCGGCGTCGGCGTCCTCCTGCTGGGGGTTGAAGACGCCCGGGCAGTTGTCCACGTCGTCGAGCACCCCGTCGGCGTCGCGGTCGTTGGGATCGGGGGGCGTGCAGTCGTCCGTGTCGGGGTTGATGGGGCAGACGTCGCAGGCGTCGCCGACGCCGTCCTGGTCGTGGTCGGCCTGGCCGGCGCGATCGACGGGGCGGACCGGGTTGAAGACGTCGGGGCAGTTGTCCACGGCGTCGGCGATGCCGTCGCCGTCGCGGTCACCGGGCTGGGGTCCCTCGGTGTACTCCATGGGCCGGAAGGGCCGGCAGGAGGGCTCCCCGGCGGGCACGCCGCAGAAGTAGAGCGGGTAGGCCTCCTGGTTGCCCGCGCTCAAGAGGGCGAAAGTGCTGCCGATTTCGCGCTGGACGCAGGCGGCCTTCGGGGCGCCGCAGACGTCGCCGATGGCCTCGCAGCCCTGCTGACCATCGGGCAGGCCGGCCATGAGGGCGGCGTCGCCGTAGAGCGGCGTGCCCGAGCGCAGGACGAGGGCGGTCGTGCCGGCGGTCGCCTCGATGACGGCCCGGTAGGGATCCTGGCCGGGGGCGGCGGCGTAGATGGCGACGTCGCCGGCGAGGCCGGGGGCCAGGCTGCCCACGCCGTCGAGCACCTGGAGGGCCGCCGCGTTGTTGCGGGTGGCCATCAGCCAGAGGTCGCGGTCGGTGAAGAAGTGGCCGAAGTGCTCGCGGTTGAGCTGGTCGGCGCAGGCGAGCTCGCGGGGCAGGTTGATGGAGCCGCTGGCCGTCCAGTCGGTGCCGATGCCCAGGAGGACGCCCTGGTGGGCCAGCATGGTGACGGGGGCGGTGTTGCCGTAGAGCGCCACGTTGCTGCGCGGCGACCAGATGACGGAGGCGCCGCGGCCGGCCAGCAGCTCGCCGTCGGCGGCGGTGAGGCCGATGCCATGGATGAGGGCGCCGTTCTGGCCCACCACGTCCGCGCCGAGATCGCTGCTCAGGCAGAGGAACTCGTTGCGGGCCTCGGGATCGATGCCCTCGGAGACGTGGGGCGACCAGGCGTCGGCGGCCAGGACGTCGGCGGCCGGCAGGTCGGGGTAGTCGCAGCCCATGCTCAACAGCTCGCCGCCCGAGTCCCCCAGGGGGAAGGTGTCGAGCTGGACGTCGCCCTGGGCGAGGCCCTCCTGGTTGGCGTCCAGGTTGCGCAGGAAGCCGGCCGCGCCGCCGGAGCCGACGAGGGAGGTGGTGCCGCCCACGATCTGGCGCAGCTCGCCCCACGCGATCTGGGCGTTGGTGGCGTTGCCGGGCACGGGGATGCGGGTGTGCCCGCGGGCCCCACGGCGCCAGTCGTGGCGGTGCTCGTAGCGCTCGTCGCCCCAGTCGCCGGGCGGGTTCTGGGTGAAGGTGATGTGGTCGTGGGCGTTGATGAGGCCCGGCGACACGACGGCGTGGCCGCAGTCGAGGGTGGTGGCCAGGGCCGCGCCGGCGGCCCCGCTGCAGTCGCAGTCGACGCACTGGATGATGCCGCGGGCGTCGATGAGCAGCTCGCCGCCGACGATCAGGCCCTCGGGGCCGAGCAGCGTGCCGCGGATGAGCAGATCGTCGCTGCCGGGCGTGACGGCGCAGGTGCCGACAGGGGGCGCCGGCAGGTCGCCGCAGACGCGATCGGGGTCGGGCGCCGGGCAGCCGGGGCCGCCGTTCGCGCACAGGTCCACGTCGCCCAGGCAGGCGGCCAGCGCCGCGCAGTCGTCGCCGGCGGCCTCCCCGCAGGCGAGCTGCTCCTCGGTGATGAGGGTGGTGCAGGCCGCGATGCAGGCGTCCAGGTCGGCCACCGGGGCGATGCCGCACGGGAGCACGGCCGGACAGACGTCTGCGCATCGGCGCTCGCGGTCTTCGAGGGCGCAGACGTCGCCGTCGTCGGCTACGCCGTCGCAGTCGTTGTCGAGCTGGTCGCAGCGCTCGGCGGCGGGCACGACCTCGCCGTCGCACACGCCGAAGACGCCGCCCACGCAGGCCTGCATCCCGGCCTGGCAGGGGCCCACGTCGATGGTCCCGGCGGGGCCGGTGTAGCAGGGCTGGGGGGGCACGTCCTCGTCGGTCGTCCCGTCGCAGTCGTTGTCCCGGGCGTCGCAGCGCTCGTCTTCGGGCAGGCCGGGGCGCGCGTTGCAGGCGATGACGCCGCCCGCGCAGACCTCGATGCCCGCCGCCAGGCAGGCGCCGACGCCAGCCTCGCAGGGCATGCCGCCCAGGGCCTCGTCCACCACGCCGTCGCAGTCGTCATCGACCTCGTTGCACAGCTCGTCCGCGGGCGGGGCCGGCTGGGCGTCGCAGATCAGCGCGCCGTCTACGCAGGCCGTCACGCCGTCGGCGACGCAGGCCCCCAGGCCGGCCTGGCAGGCCTCGCCGCCCAGGGCCTCATCGGTGGTGCCATCGCAGTCGTTGTCGAGGCCGTCGCAGATCTCGTCCTGGGGGACGCCGGGGGCCGCCGCGCAGGTGACGCCGTCGCCCTCGGGGGCGCAGACGGTCACGCCGGCCGCCGCGCAGGCGCCCTGGCCCACGGCGCAGGCGTCGCCGAGGCCGGGGAAGCCCTCGTCGGTGGCGCCATCGCAGTCGTTGTCGGCGCCGTCGCACGTCTCGGCCGGGCCGGCGCACGGCGTCCAGGCGCCGTCGACGCAGCGGGTCGTGCCGGCGCAGCCGTCCACGTCGCAGGCCTGCTCGGCGCCGGGCTCGCAGGGGCCTTCGCCGCCCGCGCCGCCCATGCCACCGGCGCCGCCCATGCCACCGCGCCGCCCATGCCACCGGCGCCGCCCATGCCACCGGCGCCGCCATGCCACCGCCGCCGCCCATGCCACCGGCGCCGCCCATGCCACCGGCGCCGCCAGCGCCGCCTAGCGCCACCGGCGCCGCCAGCGCCGCCAGCACCGCCCCTGGCCGCCTGCGCCACCCTGGCCGCCTGCGCCGCCCTGGCCGCCCGCGCCACCCCTGGCCACCGGCACCGCCCTGGCCGCCCGCGCCGCCCTGGCCGCCTGCGCCGCCGGGGCCGCCCGTGTCCGCGCCCTGCGTCGGCGGGGCTGCCGCCGCCGGGGCCGTCATCACAGGCCGCCAGCAGCAGCGCCGCCAGCACGAGGCCGCCCAACATCCCGAAAACTCTCATGGTTCCCCCAGATGACCCGCCGAGTGCGGGCCCTTATCCGACCCCGGGGTCCGAGGTGTCAAGCGCCCCCCTGGGGCGCCGCCGCCGGCCACCCCGCGGTCGTCAGAACATGTCCGACATCCACGGCACCGGCCCGCCGAAGGCCCGGTCGAGCCGCTCGGCGGCGCCCGCGTCGCCCGTGAAGAGGCCGCGCGCCTCCACGGTGGCGGCGTCCTGGAAGCCGGTGTACAGCGCCGCCAGCCCCTCGATGGTCACCGTCGTCTCTACGTCGCCGCCCCGCTCGAGGCGGCCGCGGCCCCCCTCCACCACCAGCGTCCAGGCCCCCGCGTTCTCCGGGAGGGTGGCGTCCTCGACGGCCAGGCCCACGCGGACGCTGACGTGGGCGGGGTAGCCCCGGGCGGCGATGGCCGCCGGCAGGTCCACCAGCCGCAGCATCCAGGGGCTCTTCGTCACCAGCTTGGGGCCGGGGTGGGGCAGCGCCAGCCAGAAGGGATCGTGGGGCGCCGTGGCCAGGTGGAAGGTGTCGACCATCGTCCCCTGGTCGGCGAGGAACTGCCAGAGGCGCCGCGTGACGGCCGGCGTCGGGGCCACGACGTCGATGATCGTGACGTCGCAGGGCGGGTAGGGGGCTGCGCGCCGCCAGACGATGTAGCCGGCGAGGCGGTCCCCGTCGAAGACGCCCGTGCAGTGGGCCTCGCGGCCTTCCCAGGCCCGAAATACCCGAAACCACACGTAATGTCCGCGATCCAGGTGGCCGGTTCGCCGGGCCGCGCGCGCCGTGTACAGCGCCTTCATGGCCGGGCGATCGGCCTCGCCGAGCCGGCGCGTGGTGAGGCCGGGCGCGGGCCCTACGCGGATGCCGGCGGGCGTGACGGTGCCGATGTGGTGGTTGCCGGCGTCGCCGAAGCCCACCCGGGCGTAGAGGGCGTGCGTCGAGGCGTAGAGGTTGGCGAGGGCCACCCCCGTCGCCCGCAGGCGCCGCAGATCCTCGGTCATCATGGCCACGGCGGCCCCCTGGCGGCGCCACTCGGGCAGGATGCCCACGCCCGCGAAGCCCATCGCCGGCACCGCGCGGCCGCCGAAGAACTGGCCGTGCGGGGCCTCGAGCAGGCCGCCGATGATGGCGCCCTCGGCCTCCAGGGCGACGACGTTCTCCCAGCCGCCGTGGGTGAACCACGTCTCGGCCGACTCATGGGAGAAGCCGAACGACTCGGCGACGGCGCGGGCGACGGCGGGGCGGTCGGCCTCGGCCACGGGGCGGTGGAGGGTGTAGCGCTGCATGGGGCCAGCAGACCACGGCTCGCGGGTCGGGCGAAACCCACCGCTGGCCGCGCTTGCGCCGGGCTCGGGTTCCGGGTTATCCAGGCGCCGAACACCGCACCGCGCGAGGCTCCCATGAAGACCGTCCAGAACCAGACCAACGCCCCCATCGCCGTGCCCCTGCCGGGCAACAAGACGCTGCGCATCGGCCCCCGCGGCCAGGGCCAGATCCGCGACGAGGCGGCGGCCTTCGGGCCCCTGCAGAAGCTGGTGGAGGCTGGCACCATCAGCCTGCAGGCGGCCGGCGGCCGCGTCGGCCCCACCCAGGCCGGCAACCTGCCCAACCTGCCGACGGGCCGCCCCGGCGGCCGTGGCGGCATCCGCTCGTCCCGCGGCGACCGCTGAGGCGGGCGCCCCGGCCCCACCCCCCGGGCGCCCCCGCCCGAAACCGCCCCCCCCGGGGTGACGCGCACCCACCCTCGCTGGCACGATGGCTGCTGACCGGTCGGATCACACCGCACGCGGGCAGGGGAGGACACATGGGGCGCGCAGGAATCTCGCTGGTGGTGCTCGGCGCCTGGGCGCTGCTGGGCTGCGACGAGGAGCAGGCCGCCGGCCAGTCGGCCGCCGACGCGGGTGGCCGCGCCTGCGTCGAGAGCAGCCTGGCCGCTCAGTGCCCGGAGGGGACGTCGGCCATCCTGGGGGCGCAGGCCGTCACGGCGTGCGAGGGGTCCGTCAGCGGGCTCGTCGAGGACGCCGTCGGCCAGGCCGCCGGGCAGTGCTACGGGGCTGGGAGCTGCCGCGTGGTCTGCCGCTTCGCGGTGCCTTGCCGGTGCGGCGTCGCCGCCATCACGCCCGACGGCGTGGAGTGCGCGTCCTGCGACGGGGCGGCCTCTTGTGGCAACGACGTCTGCGAGGGCGGCGAGACGCCGGAGAACTGCCCGGTGGACTGCGGCGCGGTCTGCGAGCCCGGCGAGACGCGCTGCGATGGCCCCACGCTGGAGTCCTGCGATCTGCGGGGCCGCTGGGAGCGGCTGGCCTGCCCGGAGGGCGAGATCTGCAGCGTGGACGAGGGCCCCGCCGCTTGCGTGCGCGATCTGGACATCATCGGCGGCGGCGACGGGGGCGTCACGGACGGGGGGCCCCGGCCCATCGACGGCCGCCTCGTCGAGGGGGAGGGCACCTGGCCGCCGGCCGAGAGCGCCGCGCAGGACCTGCCCGTCCTCGACAACCTGGACGAGCGCGTCAGCCTGCGCCTGCCCCTGCTGACCGACGGCGTGAACCGCGAGGACACGCCCATCGCCCGCGCCATGCGGCGGATCGGGACGGGCGGCCGCGTGCGGTTCTGGCGCTACCAGGCCCTGGCCGGGCGCTTCGAGGGCATCGGGCGCACGGGCCGCATCCACCTCGACCAGGCCGGCAGCCCCATCCCGTGGCAGGTCCCCGTGCTGGGCGACTACCCGCCGGTGACGGGGGAGGAGGCGTGCGCGGGCCTGGACGCCTGCGGCGCCGGCTTCGACGGCTGCCTGGCGGCCGCGGCGGAGACGTCGCCCACATACCTGGCCTGCGCCACGTTCCAGCTCACCGAGGACTGCGCCCGCCTGCCGGACCTGCCCATGCTCTGCCCGAACGTCGACGACGCCGAGCTGCGCCGCGACGCCGAGGCCGGCGTCCTGCGCTACCCCGAGGGCGTCGAGGTGGATCCGTCGTTGCCGATCCGCGAGCGCCTCTTCGACGGCCTGACGGTGGTGGACCTGGCGGCCGAGGTCGTCCACCGGACGACGGCGCCGGCGCCCTACAGCGTGGTGCAGGCTCGCCCGCGGGGGGATGGCGAGGGGGGCGTCGCGGTGGCGACCGCCGGGCAGGACCACGTCGTCCTGCGCTGGGGCCTCGGGGACGAGCGCGCCATGGCCGCCCTCCCGCGCGCCGGCGAGGCCCCCGATCTGCGGGCCGTCCGGCCGGACGGGCAGGTCGTGGTCCTGGCTTTGAACCGCAGCGGCGACCCGGCCCTCGACGGCGGCCTCTCCGTGTGGAACCTCGCAGAAGGACAGTGGATTTCGTCCATCCGCCCGCCCGTCGGGGCCCAGACCATCGGCACCCACGTCGCCTGGTTCTCCCTCGACAACCGCCACCTGGTCTTCGACGTGGATGGGCGCCTGCTCGAGGTCTGGGACCTCCAGGCCGAGCAGCGCACCGCCATCCTCGACTACGGCGACGAGGCCCCGCCCGCCCTCGTCGCCCTCGCCCCCAACGGCCGGACGCTGGCCATCGCCCGCCAGGTCGAGGTCACCGTGCAGATCGACCTGTTCGACCTGCAGGCCGGTGGGCGGCTGGCGGGCTTCAGCGACCGGGGCCGCCTGCTGGTGCAGGACCTCTGGAGCATGGCCTTCACCGAAGACGGCAACGGCCTGACCATCGCCGGCTTCACCCGGGACCAGGAGCTCTGGCTGGCCGTGCTGGGCCTCTGACCCGGCGGGGACGCGGCGAGGCGACGTGGCCAGACAGCGCAGCTAGGCAGCCGCCGACGGACGCTCAGCGGACCCTGGAGACCGCACGGGCGCCCACGGCAGAGCCGACATCAACCGTCCGTCCCCGCAGCGGAGAACACCTCTCGTGCCGCTCGCTCCATCACCTGTTGAAGCCAGTCGAGCGGCACGGAGAAGCCGTCGCCTCGATGGACCTCGTCCGTCATCACGACGTTGTTGGGGCCGCCCATGGGCTTCGCCTCGACCGTGCACCGGTCACGTGCGCCCCGCAACCAGCGACCGATGCTCGCCTCGGAGACGCCGAAGACCCCCGAGGCTTCCCGCCAGGGCATGCCGCCGTGGATGGCAGCAAGAACGCGCACGCGCAGGTCGTTAGAGAATGGTCTGGGCACCGCGGTAACTCCTTGCTTCTCCGCTGGGACGATGGGATCACGTAAGTACCCACGGACTCAAGCATTTCGATCAAGTCGACCGGAAAACCCTGTGACATGCTGGCGGGCCGCCGAGAGGCCATCAAGGCGGAGCGGGAGCGCAAGCTGGAAGCCGCCCGCGAGGAGCGCCGCAGGCGGCACAAAGGGGTGGGTCGAGCCAGGGAGCCCTGCGCTTCCCGACTCCCACTCGACAGCGTCTGCGTGGTCGCGCGGCTCGACCACGCCGGTGACCACGACGCAGCGGTGGAAATCGCCGTGGTCGGGTGGAAATCGCCGTGGTCGAGCCGGTGCGTTTCGAATACTGTTCAGCAACCTGATCGCGTTTGCGAGGATCCAACGCACCAGGGTGGACGGACGCCGATCGAGGTGGTACCGTTTCAAGAGCACAAGGGCTCATGACCTGTCATGGAGGTAGGACGCCATGCCGACTCGAACTGCTGTTCTCGATGTCCCCAACCCCCGCTTGCTGGCCTTCTTCTCGCTGGACGAACTCAAGGCAAGGGCAGAGCAGATCTGGGGAGTGGAGATCGATGCCGTCGCCTACCCCTTGTATACGATCTCGGGGTGCACTTTTGAAACCCCCATTGCTCGTCTGTCGCACTGGGTAGAGGAAACCAACGGAAGTAGTCTACCGGATGTGGCGGACTGGTGCAAGAAGAACTCGGTCGGACTGGTTCTGACCTGCAACTTGGATTTCGCCTTCCTCAACTCAGACCTTTGCCATATCGTCTTCGCTCGCGGTTCCACCGCCAATCATGCCTGTATTTTTTCGAAGGCGACTCATACCCTGTTTGCGATGCTGCTTGACGGCGCCCTCAAGGCCGTAGCCGACAGGGGAGTCGAAGTTGAGGGCATTGCATTGTCGGTCGTGGACCTGTGGGGTATGTCCGGGCGGCGGGGGACGGTCGAGACCAGCTGCTACTGTCGGGAGTGCCGAAGGAGTCTGGTCGAGTCGGGCGTGGATCTCGACTACCTCATGTTTGCCGACCCCAGTCCATTCCGGTTGATGTTGGCCGACCGAAACTCCGGTGTCTATCACGAGTCGGGATTCGATGAGCATGTCTCTCCGGACGTGATCATCGCGCTCTCGGAACGTGGCGGACTTCTCGCGGATGAGGTCCTCAAGGACACTACCGACCAGGTTCGATTGAAGGAAGTTCAAAAGTTGCGGTCCGCCGCGACTCACTTGATCAAGTATATTCATGCTCGACGTAAGATAACTCTTGACGGCCTCCAGCGCCTCTCGGATGCTGTGCGGGCGAAGGGGGTACAGTGTTTCGCGTCGGCTCAAATTTTCGATTACGACTGGAACTGTGGCATCTTTTCGACGGATTTGTTCAACACTGGCCTTTTTGACGAGGTGTGGCATGCCCCTCAAAACAAGGTCGACTTGCCAAGTGAGCCGCCGGGGCGAATCTACATGGTGATGAGGGGGAACTACTATATCTATGCGCTGTTCACCCGGATGGAGATCTACCACGACAGAGACCACCGGGAACGGACGGGCCAGGATGATGATGGTGCTGCTGCCGCGCGGGTTATTGAAGCCTCGCGCAGTTTGCAGGCTGCCCAGTGCACGCCGGCAGCGGTCCACGTACAGCGGCAGATGGACCCGTCCACTCCGCTCGTCATCTCGGCCGTAGACTCCGACCTCATTCACATGCTGATCGAGGATTACCGCGTACTGGCGGACAGGGCGACGGAGCACATTCGGGCGGCCCAGGCTGCGTCGGCCGGCCTTAGTGAGATGCTCCGTCGCATGATGGGGGGAGGGGCGACTGAATGAGCCTGCCGCCCGAGATTGTGAGGGACTTGTTGGCCATTTCGGTGCAGATGGAGCGGGACCTCAAGGGCGTGGACGTCGCAGGCGCTGATGCAGTAAGGGCTCGGGGGGAGGCCCGAATGAGACGCCTGCTGGGGTACCACCAGACGACTGCTCTCAGCAAGGAACCACCTGGAGTTGGCCTGGATGCCGCGGGGGAAGACAGCAACTCCTCCATGGCGGAAAGGGAGCCTCGACCCCCGGCACATCTTGACGATACGGCCGTGCGCGCAGAAGGTGGGGAGCAGAACCCTGGACAGTTGGACTTGGACCCGACCCTGGGACCCCCCCTGCAGGCCATTCACGTGCCGCAGCCGGCCATCATAGGAGCCAATACCAACGGGCCATTTCGTGATCCCCCTATGCCCGAAGTGTCAAACATTAACCTCAAGGAGGCAGTCCGGGCGCCCATCAATGACCGCTTGATGGAACTCCCGATCCAGAACGACAAGGTCGTCGGGCGGGAGCCGTCGATCGTCGAGGTGCTCGTACGTGTATGTTTGGACATCGGGGCCGAGGCCACGACTGCGACCGACCAGGCCATCGAACAGTCCGTCGAACTGGCGACAGAAGCCTTGATCAAGGTGCTGCTTGCTCTTTGCGGAAGCGAGGTTGAGGCACATGAGGTTTCCCTTGCCCTTCTCTGGGCAAGGAAGCACGACGAGAGTGGGCTTCCAAAGGACTCGAGCATCAAGTGGTACTTTGCCTCAGGTCAATCTGTAAGTCTGTTCGTCGGCCATAGTGAGTTGCGCAGTCTGCCACGGCGCTTTCGGAGGCACTTGGTGGAAAGCGCTCCAGGGGGCTTTGGACGTCCTCTTGCCGTTGTATGTGCGTCCAGGGGAACCTCCACGTCGCCAATTCGGGTGGTGGGCGCCGTTTCTCCCGCCATTACGGGTCTGGCCATTCCAGACGCGCACGTTCTATATCAGCATGTCAGCAGTTCGGCGGGCCCGGTTCTCTGGCTCAAGCCATGCAGGTCCTTTCGTTTCTACGAGAACGGTAGGTGGACCCGGCAATTCATCGCGCCCCGGGACGGGCTCGGATGGTCGATTCGGGACCTAGAGTGTCTGACTGAACGGATATTGAATAGAATCAGTGCTTTTCGGTTTTCCGCGGAGGGCGGGGCTTCGCATGAAGCCATGGAGGGAATGGTTCGACAGATGGTCCGCGTCGCGCTGGAGAGCTCGGAACAGCGGCGTGGTGGCTCGATTTACCTGGTACCGAGAGGGATGGCCTCCGCCGCAGCCGAACTGGCTGGCGAGCGAGGGGTCAATGCTGGCGCGGGCAACTCCTGGGCCCGCCTGGAATGGTCCTGGAAGGAAGCACCGATTGAGCGCGCCCAATTGGATCCCTCTCGTGCCTGTCTTGTGTTTCAACAACATCAGTACTGTGGTGCTACCATTCTCCTGAATTTCGATCGAGAGAACCTTTTTTCCCGCATTAACTCCAGTTGTCCCGACTCGTTGGTCGCCCTCAAACTGTCGAGTGACACCATTGACGTTTACGCGGGAGGGGGCAGAGTTACTATGCCCCAAGCGCTCATCTACCACCCGGACCGACTCCGTTCGCAGCTCCACAGGGCAGTTGGCGGGTTCATGGCGGAAGTGGCCCTAAGCGCTATCCGCGAGTCGGCCGCGGCCGGCGCTCCGCCGCTCGACGGGCAGCACTGCTGGCTGGTCATTGGTTCCAGAGGTGTGCTCGATCTATTGAGCGACCCATTCCGCAAGGAGGGGAGGGGTATGCATATCTCCTCGTGGGTGGACGTTCCCGATGACAGGCGGAGGCGGATCGACGAACTCAGTCACGCGGAGCTTCTTCACTACTTCTCTCTGGATGGCGCCATGCTGGTGGACATCGAGGACTTTCGCCTGCGGGGCGTTTCTACCTACTTCAGAGGCCATGGGGGGCGGAAGAACATTGCGGCCAGCATCACGCACGACCATCGCGACGTACTGGCCCTAGTCGTCTCTCAGGACGGCGGTACCTACCTCATGCACCATGATTCCCGAGGAGACGAATACGAGAGGGACGACTTCGAACGCTTCGAAGTCGGACATCCGCGTGTGCCTACCTCGTTCCGATGACGAGTCCAGCCCGGTGCGCATCCGGCAGTAGACGTTTTCCCGTCGACGTGAGTAGCTCGGGGCGGGTTGCGGTGCTTCGCCATCAATTCCGGGTTGACGAAGGGTAGGGTGTATCACCTCGCCGTAGCCGTGGCGGCCGTCATGCTCCGGGCAGGAGCACCTGGCCCTGGCGGGCGGCGAGGATCGCGTCGCGAAGGTAGGTGGCAGGGTTCACCTTTCGGGCCTTGGCGGTCTCGATGAGCGTGTAGAAGACCGCGGCGACCTGGGTGCCGGCGCGGCTCTTGGAGCCGAAGTGGTTGCGCCGGCCGACGACGGGTCCGCGGAGGGCTCGCTCGGTGGGGTTGTTGTCGAGCCAGATGCGGGGGTCTGTGGTGAAGCGCCGCAGGTGGTCCCAGTTGGTGAGGGTGTAGCGGATGGCTCTGCCCAGGGCGCTGGTCTTGAGCGGCCGCTGGCGCAACAGCCAGGTCTTGAGCTGGTCGAGGAGTTCGGTGCTCCTGGTCTGGCGCAGCTGGCGTCTGTGGTCGTCGTTCGTCGCTTCGGCGTCGATGGCATAGAGCTCGCCGATGTGCTCAAGCGCGAAGCTGGCTTCCGGTTGAGCTTCCGCGGCGTCGCGGAACTTCCGCAGGACGTGGGCCCAGCAGGCGGCGAGGGTGATGCCTGGCAGTCGTCTGGCGGCCGCCAGGTGGGTACTCATCATGTCAGCCACGATGACGCCCTGGTACCGTCCGAGGAGCTTCTCGAAGGTACTCATGCCCTTGTCATCCATGATCCCGTGCCAGATCGCGTCGTCGCGGGTCAGGGCCCACATTTGCCAGGGTTTGGCGGTCTTCTGTTCGAGGTTGGGCCAGGGGGTCTGGTCGACGCCGATGACGGGTCCCTCGAGGATGTGTGCCCGGATGGCCTTCCAGGTGGGGAGGAGCTCCTCGGCGAGGCTCTGGAGCTGGTCCCAGAGGGTCTGGCTGGTGATGTTGAGGCCATGCCGACCCATGATGGCTTCCTGGCGGGTGAGCGGCAGGTGGGCCAGGTACTTGTCGAGGGCGATCTTGAGGCCGAAGTCGAGGCTGTAGCGGCCGCCAGGGGTCACGCGGTCGGGGCCGGGGGCGACGACGAGGCAGGCACCGCAGCGGCAGGCCGCGGCTTCGCGCACGACCTTGCGCAGGACGTAGCGGACCTCGACGACGTCGATGACTTCCGAGCGCTGGTCGAGGCCGGGGGCCCGCTCCAGCGTCTCGCCGCACGTCGGACAGGTCAGGTCCTCAGGCAGCGGGCAGACGAGCTCTTCCTGCTGCAGCTCGGGCTGCTCGGTCGCGCCATGACCACGCTGGGGTTCGTCCTTCGGCTGCTTCGGGGTCGGGTCCGCGGGAACGCTCGGAGGCTGGCTGGTAGCCGCCGCCGCCAACGCCTCCACGAGGGCCAGCTCGGCCTGGAGTCGGTTCTCGCCGGTCAGCTCGGCGAGCTGTGCATGGGCCTCGGCGAGCCTCTTCGTGAGCTGGTGGATGTGCCGCTCCTGGAGCAGCGCCACCTGGCGCATCGTGTGAAGGTCGGTCTCGGTGGCGATGTTCGGCACATCAGTAGTGGACTACAAAAGCCCATGATCTGCAACGAGAATCTAGACATGGAGGGCGACGGGAGAGAGCGTCTGACGGCCGACGAGGGTACAGCCCTCGATGTAGAGGGCGAGCTCGCTGGCGGTGAGCTGGAGGGGGGCCGCAGCATCCCGCCAGAGAGGGGCGAAGCGGCCTTGCTCAAGGCGCTTCATGAAGATGCAGAGGCCAGTGCCATCCCAGAGCAGGACCTTGCAGGCAGTGCGGTTGCGGTTGACGAAGAGGAAGAGGTCGCCGGAGAGCGGGTGGTGCCCGAGGGCGTGCTTCACGAGGGAGAAGAGGCGTATCACCTCGCCGTACCCGTCCTATCGGCGCGCCGCCTCCTGATCCACCCTCCTCCTGAATCCCCCAGGAGGTCCCCATGCTCGACTACACCAGCCTGCACGACGCCGTCCGGCGCGGGGGTCGTCCCGGCTCAGCCGGCTACCCCCCCGCGCTCCGCGAGCAACTCCGGCTCGCCGTCCGCGCGCTGCGCGCGGCAGGGTGGTCCTGGGCTCGGACCTCCACCCGCCTCGGCATCTCGGTCTCCCTGGCTCGGCGGCTCAGCGCCAACGTCGCCGCGCTGCCCGCGCTCGTCCCCGTCCGGGTCGCACCGCCGGGCCCGCCGGCCACGGCTCCTGCCAGGCTGGTCACTCTCTACTCCCCCACGGGCTGGCGCATCGAGGGCTTGCACCCCGAGCAGCTGCCCGCCCTCCTGCCCGCGCTCTCGTGATCGCCGTCCCCCGCACCGTCCGTGTCTTCGCCTGCCCCCGCCCCATCGACCTGCGCAAGGGCTATGACGGCCTCTTCTCCCTCGTGAAGCACGCCCTCGGGCACCACCCGCTCTCCGGCGACCTCTTCCTCTTCGTCAACCGCAACCGCACTGCCTGCAAGGTCCTGCTCTGGGATGGCACTGGCCTCTGCATCTTCATGAAGCGCCTTGAGCAAGGCCGCTTCGCCCCTCTCTGGCGGGATGCTGCGGCCCCCCTCCAGCTCACCGCCAGCGAGCTCGCCCTCTACATCGAGGGCTGTACCCTCGTCGGCCGTCAGACGCTCTCTCCCGTCGCCCTCCATGTCTAGATTCTCGTTGCAGATCATGGGCTTTTGTAGTCCACTACTGATGTGCCGAACATCGCCACCGAGACCGACCTTCACACGATGCGCCAGGTGGCGCTGCTCCAGGAGCGGCACATCCACCAGCTCACGAAGAGGCTCGCCGAGGCCCATGCACAGCTCGCCGAGCTGACCGGCGAGAACCGACTCCAGGCCGAGCTGGCCCTCGTGGAGGCGTTGGCGGCGGCGGCTACCAGCCAGCCTCCGAGCGTTCCCGCGGACCCGACCCCGAAGCAGCCGAAGGACGAACCCCAGCGTGGTCATGGCGCGACCGAGCAGCCCGAGCTGCAGCAGGAAGAGCTCGTCTGCCCGCTGCCTGAGGACCTGACCTGTCCGACGTGCGGCGAGACGCTGGAGCGGGCCCCCGGCCTCGACCAGCGCTCGGAAGTCATCGACGTCGTCGAGGTCCGCTACGTCCTGCGCAAGGTCGTGCGCGAAGCCGCGGCCTGCCGCTGCGGTGCCTGCCTCGTCGTCGCCCCCGGCCCCGACCGCGTGACCCCTGGCGGCCGCTACAGCCTCGACTTCGGCCTCAAGATCGCCCTCGACAAGTACCTGGCCCACCTGCCGCTCACCCGCCAGGAAGCCATCATGGGTCGGCATGGCCTCAACATCACCAGCCAGACCCTCTGGGACCAGCTCCAGAGCCTCGCCGAGGAGCTCCTCCCCACCTGGAAGGCCATCCGGGCACACATCCTCGAGGGACCCGTCATCGGCGTCGACCAGACCCCCTGGCCCAACCTCGAACAGAAGACCGCCAAACCCTGGCAAATGTGGGCCCTGACCCGCGACGACGCGATCTGGCACGGGATCATGGATGACAAGGGCATGAGTACCTTCGAGAAGCTCCTCGGACGGTACCAGGGCGTCATCGTGGCTGACATGATGAGTACCCACCTGGCGGCCGCCAGACGACTGCCAGGCATCACCCTCGCCGCCTGCTGGGCCCACGTCCTGCGGAAGTTCCGCGACGCCGCGGAAGCTCAACCGGAAGCCAGCTTCGCGCTTGAGCACATCGGCGAGCTCTATGCCATCGACGCCGAAGCGACGAACGACGACCACAGACGCCAGCTGCGCCAGACCAGGAGCACCGAACTCCTCGACCAGCTCAAGACCTGGCTGTTGCGCCAGCGGCCGCTCAAGACCAGCGCCCTGGGCAGAGCCATCCGCTACACCCTCACCAACTGGGACCACCTGCGGCGCTTCACCACAGACCCCCGCATCTGGCTCGACAACAACCCCACCGAGCGAGCCCTCCGCGGACCCGTCGTCGGCCGGCGCAACCACTTCGGCTCCAAGAGCCGCGCCGGCACCCAGGTCGCCGCGGTCTTCTACACGCTCATCGAGACCGCCAAGGCCCGAAAGGTGAACCCTGCCACCTACCTTCGCGACGCGATCCTCGCCGCCCGCCAGGGCCAGGTGCTCCTGCCCGGAGCATGACGGCCGCCACGGCTACGGCGAGGTGATACGACATTCCGGCGATGACCGTGACGTTGTCGCCGCGATTCCGCGGGACTCGGTCCGGGACGGGCTGCCCACGCACAGCTCGCCCATGGGTCCGCGTCATGTCCATGCGCGCTCCAGTTTCATCAATGAAGACGAGATGTTCCATCGGAAGAGAAGACATCTTGGCGATGAAGCGCTCCCGAAGAAGCTGGACCCGCTCCGAGTCGCGCTCGCTCGCCACGAGGGACTTCTTCTTGCGCGTGATGCCAAGCTTCGTCAGGCCCCGCACAACCGTCGCGAGGCCCACCCGAACGCCAGTCTCCGCTGCGAGAGCGTCGATGAGCTCGGCCAACGTGTGGTCAGGGCGCTCCGCGACGAGGCGCTCGAGGACCTTCAAGAGCTCGTCCGTCATCACGACGTTGTTGGGGCCGCCCATGGGCTTCGCCTCGACCGTGCCCCGGTCACGTGCGCCCCGCAACCAGCGACCGATGCTCGCCTCGGAGACACCGAAGACCCCCGAGGCTTCCCGCCAGGGCATGCCGCCGTGGATGGCAGCAACAGCGCGCACGCGCAGGTCGGTAGAGAATGGTTTGGGCACCGCGGTAACTCCTAGTTTCTCCGCTGGGACGATGGGATCACGTAAGTACCCACGGACTCAAGCATTTCGATCAAGTCGACCGAAAAACCCTGTCAGAACAGCAGCGAATTCGCGAGCTTGAGCGCGAGGTTCGGGAGCTGCGCCAGGCGAACGAGATCCTGCGCAAGGCGTCCGCCTGTTTCGCGTTGTGTATTGGTTCAGCGGAAACGTGACGATCGTTGCCCGGGCGCTACGGAGTGGCATCACGCCGCCTCCCGGGCTGCTTGACGGACCTCTGCGCGTCGCACTCGTGCCTCATCAAGCTTGCGAGCGCGGTCAGCATGGATGATCTCTGCGCGTCCCGCGAGCTTGTCTGCGGGCGTGACGTAGCCGATGGCGCTGTGCAGGCGCTGGTGGTTGTAGTCCTCGACGAATCCGCCAACGAAATCACGAGCTTCTTCTAATGATTCCGGAGTCTTGGGTCGGATTGTCGTGTGCTTCAAGGTCCGGTGCCACCGCTCGATCTTGCCGTTTGACTGCGGGTAGTACGGCGAGGTCAGCACGTGGGTCATGCCCACGAGGCGGATGAAGTGGCGGAAGTCACGGGCGATGAACTGGGGGCCGTTGTCGGAGATGAGCCTGACGTTGGCGCCGGGGTACTTCTCCAGGGCTTGCTGGACGATCAGCTCGACGTCCGCCTCCTTCATCTGCTCGTGGATGGCCCAGTGGACGATGAAGCGGCTGAAGCCGTCGAGGATGGAGCAGAGGTAGTAGAAGGTGCCCGCGATGTTGAGGTAGGCGATGTCGATGTGCCAGTGGCGGTGAGGCCCCGAGGGCTGCGTGAAGCCTGTGCCTTTGCGAGAGGGTGGCGGGCTCCAGCGGTCGAGTCGACCGGCGTCGCGCAGGGCGCGGTAGATGGTCGATGGCGAGGCCGCCACGACGTCGGCGTCGAGCATCATGTACGCCAGTCGCCGATACCCGTTGAGCGGGTGGCGGTCATGGAACTCCAGGATGGCGTGACGCTCTGCAGCCGTCAGCCAGTGATCTCGGGGAACGCGGCCGTTGTGACGGTTGATGTCCCCGTAGCGCTTGCGCCAGTCGTAGAAGCGGCCCTTCTGCAGCCCGGTCCAGGCCAGGATGCAGGCGACCGGCAGTTTGGTCAGCTCTTGGAGTTCAGTCACGTGGTCGACAACCGCGTTGCGAACCTTTGGGGACACCCAGCGGCCCTTCAGCGCCCCCCACTGCCTTTTTCCAGCTTGATGTTCCGCTCGGCCAGCGTCGCGATCACCTGGTCCTTGTGGGCCAGCCGGGCCTCGAGCTCCTCGACCTTGCGCTGGCCGGCTTCGAGGGCATGTTGGCGCGGATCGCTGCGCCTGGGCTGGAGCGCGACGGCTGCGTTCTCGAAGAGCTGGTTGCGCCAGTCGTAGAAGACGCTGGGCTGGATGTCGTTCTCTTCGCAGATCACCGACACCTCCACCTTGTCGATGAGGTGCCGCCGCACGATGGCGGCCTTCTGCTCGGGGGTGAAGTGACGTCGTCGTCTGGCCATGATGAACCTCCCTTGCCTCCGTATCTTGAAGGCGGATGAGGTCACGATCCAGCTGACCCGGTACAGTTGGCGGAGCTCGACCGCCGACCGCGATGATGGTGTCGTTCATCGACGAGCACCGGGCGAAGTTCGGGGTCGAGCCGATCTGCGGGGTGCTGCCGATCGCCCCATCGACGTACTACGAGCATCGACGTCGGCGCCGCGAGCCCGCACGGCGTCCTCATCGGGAGCTGCGCGACGAGCAGCTTCGCGAGGACGTCGTCCGGGTCTGGACCGAGAACCGAGGCGTCTACGGTGCTCGGAAGGTCTGGCGCCAGCTGCTTCGAGAGAAGGCCCAGGTAGCACGCTGCACGGTCGAGCGCCTGATGCGCGCTGAGGGCCTGCAGGGCGAGGTTCGCGGCCGAAAGCCGAGGACCACGGTCCCGAACGACCTGGCCCCACGGCCGGAGGATCGGGTCAACCGGCAGTTCTGCGCCAGCGAGCCCAACCGGCTCTGGGTCGCCGACCTGACCTACGTCGCGACCTGGGCCGGGTTCGTCTACACCGCCTTCGTCATCGACGTCTTCGCCCGGACCATCGTGGGCTGGCGCGTCTCGTCGTCCCTGCGATCCGACCTGGCCCTCGACGCACTGGACCAGGCCATCCACGCGAGGTCGGTGGGCGACGGCCTGATCCACCACAGCGATCGCGGCTCGCAATACCTCGCCATTCGGTACACCGAGCGGCTGGCCGAAGCGGGCATCGGGGGCTCCGTGGGGCGAGTCGGGGACAGCTACGACAACGCGCTGGCGGAGACCGTGATGGGCCTCTACAAGGCCGAATGGATTAGACTTCAAGGCCCCTGGCGCAGCCTCGAGGCGGTCGAGCACGCGACATTGGGCTGGGTGCACTGGTACAACACGAAGCGGCTGCACGGGCAGCTGGGGTACGTGCCCCCTCGGGAGTTCGAGGCGGCAATCCTGGAAGGTCAGGTCGTCCAGTCGAGGGCGGCGTGACTCAAGCAAACCGGTCTCCGGAGATCCCGGGGCGGTTCACCATCAAGTCGGGTGGCAGCGATGCAAAGATCCGCGAAGACGCAGCACTCTCTCGAAGTCAGCATGCTCACGCGAAGCAGGGTGCACATCAGGTTCATGTGCATCGGGCTCGGCGGCCTGTTGATGCTGCTCTCAGCGTGCGCATCAGACCAGGTCCAGGAGCCAGAGGCCAACCCGTTCGCTGGCTCCTGGAAGCTCGGTGAGGTCTGGATCGAGGGCGACTCGAGGCCCGTGCCCGTCGCGGGGTACGGTCCGACTCGCTGCGCGGTGGCCGGGCTCGACCAGAGCTTTGGTGGGCTTCAGGTCTTCGACGATGGGTCGTTCATCGGGTGGCCGGTCACCGACTACGAGGATCGGTGGAGCGGGACCCTCGCGGTGACAGACGGCATCGGCGAGTTCAGCGTCGAGGACTGCACCGTCGACTGTCGCGGCTACGACGCCGACGCGTCGGCGTTGGGGGTGGCCGCGCTCGCCGACGACGCCCTCGAGATCTCTCGTGTCGGCGTCGCCTTCGTCGACAGCGACGGCGAAGACTGCGCTGCCTGCGCCAGCTGTGGCGATCCTGAATTGATCCGCGTCGACGACTCGAGGCTTCGCTTCGTGTTCGAGCGGGTCGCGGAGTTCCCGCCCTATTCGAATGCCGAAGTTCCCTGACCTCGGCCGACAGGCTACTTGCAGACGAAGCTGAAGATGCCGCCGCAGACCTCCTTGGCGACGGTGTTCAGGGCGGACGCCGCGAACTGCTCGATGTCTTCGCCCGTGGCGGTGATGGCGCCGCCGAGGTCGGAGAGGGTGTCGGCCAGGCCCTCGATGGTGAAGTCGGCCAGGTCCTGCACCACGGCGTCGAACAGGTCCTCGATGTCGCCCGCGAGGCTGGTGTAGATGGAGACGCCAGCGATGGCCGCCACGACGAAGTGGCCGGCCTCGCTCTGCAGGTAGGTGAGGGTCACGTCCTCCGCGGTGTTCTGGATGCTCGCCAGCAGGGTCGTGGCGTCGCCCGCGAGGTCGCCAGTCCGCGCCCACAGGTCGGCGGCAAGGTCGGCGGTCGCCAGCGTGGCGTCGAGGACGAGCTGGCCGGCGGGCACGAACACCGAGAGGACGTCTTCGCCCGTGACGTAGACGGCCACGCCGACGGGGATGACCGGCAGGTCCAGGGTGAAGCCGTACTGGTCGTTCTTGCCGAAGCTGGCCGCCGCGTAGGCGCCCACGCCGATGCCCGCGCTGACGCCGGCGTAGCTGCCATTCTCGTCCCCGACGGTGAAGGCCCCCGCCACGAGGTCGGCGCCGCCGCCGATGGCGAAGGCGTTGCGCTCGACGTAGAAGGTCGCCCCCGCGCTCAGCACCTGGGCCTCCACCGAGAAGCTGCCCGCGCTGGCGGTGACCGTGGCCGCGGTGGCCGAGACGTCGAAGCCGACCCCGAAGTCGCCGGTCTCCATCATGAAGGTCGCGTCCCCCACGCTGAGGCTGGCGCCGAAGGCACCCGCGGAGGCGGAGGCCGAGGCGGCGCTGCCGCTCCCCGTGAAGCGGAAGCTGTAGTAGTTGCGGGTCTCGGCGGTGAAGGCCCCCGACAGCAGCACCGCCTCGAGCTCCGCGCCCTCGATGGTGGTGCCGTAGCTGCCGAAGGCGGCCATCTGGTCGACGAGCACCGCCTGCTGGGTGCTGCTGAGGGCGGTCCAGACGTCGTCGCTCAGGCCCCAGTCGAGGGTGTTGGTGGTGAAGTCGATGATGCCGAGCGGATCGATCATGAGGGTGCCGCTGCCGTCGGCGTTGGCCGCCACCAGGAGGAGCTCCTCGTCGTCATCGCCATCCAGGTCCGCGTACGCCAGGGAGAAAGTGGGCATCGCCTTGACGCCCGTGGCCGGCAGGTCCTGCCAGCACCCGGGGCTGTCAGCGGTCCACAGGCTGGTGTTGTCGCTGGTGCGGATGGCCAGGTCGCACTTGTTGGTCAGGGTGAGCTGGGTGGTCCCCTGGTTGTCGGTGCCGCTGGACCAGACGACCGCCTCGTTCAAGCCCGTCCAGAGATCGAACTGCCAGTGGTACACCTTCAAGGCCCCGCCCTCGGTGAAGCAGACCTTGGAGGCGTTGCCGTTGGGGCCGGCCGACCAGATCTCGCTGAGGGCGCCGTCGGCGGGCATGTAGCGGTAGAGCACCAGCTTGCCGGACGCCTTCAAGGTGAGCCAGCCCAGGGCGTTGGCCAGGAGGAGCTCGCCGGGGGCGTAGCACCCGGGCGTCGCGATGCTCTGCGCGGTGTTCCACATCACGCGGAAGGACGACACCCGGCCCGCCATGCTGCCGGGGACGGTGTAGGTCTTGGTGGTGTTGGCGCTGGCGCTGACCCCCACCGCGTCGCCCGAGCAGAAGGCGTCGGCATAGAGCACCACCTGCACCCGGCCGGCGGTGGCCGTCTGGAAGGTGAGGCTGGTGGCGAGGTCTTCGAAGTCGTTGTCGGCCAGGTTGTAGCACTGGCCATTGCTGTGGTCGGACCACTGGACCCCCACGCTGGTGCCGTCCGCCGCCGAGAGGCTGATGCGACCGGAGGCCATCTCCCAGGCGTTGCCCAGGGCCATGTAGCCCACCTCGCCGCTGCGGGTGGTGCCCTCGGTGGTGCTGTCGCCCATGAAGCGGACGTCGACGGCGAGGAGCGTGTCGTCGAGGCCCAGCCGCTTCTCGAGCCGCACGCCGGTGTAGCTGTTGAGGTTCTGGCCCATCATGGGTGTCGCCACCACGGCGGCGTCGCCGATGAAGTGGCCCTTCAGGTCGATGGTGTCGAAGTCGTTCTGGCCGGTGGTCGTGACCGACTGGGTGCCCACCACCAGGCGTCGCCCATCCGGCAGGTCGTAGGTGCCCGCCTCGATGACGGCCCAGTGCACGGTCTCGGCGGCGTGCACGCCGTCGGCGTTGGTGTGCTCCTTGAGCCGGAAGCGCGCGATGCCACCGCCTGCGTAGAGGTGCGGGTAGACCACCACCGGGCTGGCGTCGTTCCGGGTGGTGACCTGGGCGAACACGACGGGGTTGGTGTAAGGGCCCTGGGGGAAGCTGACATAATAGTCGAAGTCCTGGGCGGCCATGTCGCGGGTGAAGGTACCCACCTCGCCGTCGATGCCGAGGGCGGCGAGCTCGCCCACCAGGGCGATGACATTGACCTCCTCGGCCTTGGTGTGGCCGCCGCCCGTGGACTCCTCGTAGCGGATCTGGCCGTTGGCGGTGTTGATGCGGGCCACCCCCGGATCGGCGCCCGCGTAGGTGACGGTCTGGGCGAAGAGGGCGCCGTTGGCCAGGGTGTCGGCGGGCAGCCCCATCCCGGTCCAGGTGCTCTTCACGTCCTGGAGGCGGTAGGCCTCGACGGCGTCGACGTCGCCGTCCCCGACGTCCGCGGCGGCCGGCCGAGGTCTCGCGAGGGACCCGCACACCACGACCGCGAGACCACCAAGGAGCCGGGCCAGCTTTGCAGCGTTCTGATTGCGAGTCATCTCGTCCTCCCTGATCCGATGGGTAGATTGCCTTGTCCCCCCTACATGCGGCGTTGGCACGTGCAGCCCGCAGAGCTTTCTGCCTGTTTTCGTAAGTCGTTGTTTTTGCTGGCTTATGTGGCGGCGGGCGGCGGTCGCCCCCATGCCATTGGGCCCTGCAAGCCCTGAACTTCCAAGGAGAGCGGCGCCAGCCACCGGGCCCTGGCGGATCGGGATCGGCTGGACGGCTAGCGCTCGGCCGCTCGGCCCGCCAGCGCCAGCAGCGCCGCCAGGTCGGCCTCGCTCAGCATCAGCTTCAGCTCGTCGCGGAACACGTCCACCACCCGGCCGGCGGGCTGGCGCGGCTGCTGGCAGTCGGCGCCGCCGAGCTCCTGGGCGCTGTGCCGGTCGAGCGTCAGCTCGCCCTCGGACTTCAGCAGCGGGTAGGTGTAGCAGTCGTAGGGCTTGAGGGCGGGATCGGTGATCTGCAGCGCGCAGAGGTAGTCGGGGCGGCGGAAGACGCAGGTGTCGAGGGCCGGCTCGGCGGGGTCGATGAGGACCTCGGTGGGGTGGCCGCGGCCGCTCGGGAAGTCGGCGTGGACCATGACCTCGGCCTCGTCGAACCAGCCGGCGGGGTCGCGGCGCTCGGGGGGCAGGTGCGGGGCGATGTCGGCGGCGCGGGCGCGGACGGCGGCGATGTGGGCGACGTCGACCCAGATGCCCTGGCGACAGCAGGCGGCGCGGCAGACGCGCAGGTCGCATCGCGCGCCGCGGGTCGGCCCGAAGACCGAGGCGTCGACGCGCAGGCCAGCCACGAGCGGGCGGGGATCGTCGGTCACGGCAGGGGCGTGAACCAGAGCTCGACGGGCAGGCGCGTGGGGCCGAGGGGCACGGTCACGTAGAGCGTCACCCGGTCGGCGGTGGCCGTGTAGCGCACGCCCTCGCCCAGCGCGGGGTCGCCGCAGGTGACGTCGAGATCGAGGTAGATGGGGTTGGCCTCGCCCGGCGCCGCGTCGCCCGCGATGGTGATGTCGAAGGCCTGATCGAAGTCGGAGGCGGTCGTCACGAGGTGGACGGCGACGTCGGCGTCGAGGGCCAGGCGGCCTTCGCTCAGCCCGAGCACGCCCTGGGCCGTGATGCTGGTGTTGTCGGCGTCGACGGTGATGGGCCCGAGGGTGAGGGAGGGCAGGTACAGGGCGCCGCCCGCCAGCATCCACAACCCGCTGGGCAGCTCGCCGCCCTCGGCGGTGTCGGGCTGGCCCAGGCGCAGCTCGGCCTGGGCGGGCTGGACCTCGGCCTCGCCGGCCCCGATGGGCGCGCAGAGGCCCGGGGAGTAGGGGGCGACTGGCGGCGGGGGCGCGCCCGTGTTGCAGAAGTTCAGCGACAGGTTCATGGGCGGGCTGATGTACGCGAAGTTGAAGCACATTTCGTCTTCGGTGTTGGGCCCGAAGCCGATGGGATCGGGGCCCATGTTGCGGTAGGTGCAGGTGGTCTTCACGCGGTCACCGGCGGCCAGATCCACCGGCGTCTCGTAGATGTACTGCGCCTCGAAGTCCCAGTCGGCCAGGCGGATGATGGGCTCCACGGTGCCATCGACGCGCTCGACCACCTGGTCGAAGGCGACGCCCGTCTCGTGCATGTGGGGGAAGCTGGCGATGAGCTTCGTGTCGCGCGGGAGCCGGCAGTAGCCGGTCGCGTCCCCCTGGGACATGGGGGCGACCTCGAAGTCGACAGGGCCGAGGGCCAGCATGCCCACCTCGGGGCCCTCGACGGGGCCGTGGTAGATGCGCACGCCGCTCTTGTCGCGGACGCCCTGGTGCCGCGCGCGGTTGTTGTAGTGGATCTGCAGCGTCAGCAGCTCGCCGGGGGCGAGGCGCAGGCCGCCCTCCTCGAAGTGCAGGGCGCCCTGCCCGGGGGCCCAGCCATAGATGAGGTCGAGGGGGTTGTCGTTCTGGCAGGGGCCGTGCTCGCCGGGGGCCCGGACGCCGCCCGGGATGAGGACGGTGTGGTGCAGCACGCGAGCGTCGCCGATGAGCGTCTCGATGCGCCGGATGAAGCGCTCCTCGTTCACCGGGGCCTGGAAGGTGAAGCACTCGTAGCGGTTGTCCCAGTCCTCCACCGCGAAGCTCGGGGCGCGCAGGTCGAAGAACTCGGCGCCGGCGGGCGGGGTGCCCGGGTCGGTGAGGACGGGGCGGTCCGATCCCGTGTCGATGGGGTTGGGCGTCGTCACCACCGTCTGGGCGCCGCAGGTGGCCCACTCCACCAGGGCCGCCCGCTGGGCGTCGGCCGGCTGGGGCTGGGCCGCCGGCGGCATGCTGCCCAGGATGACCTTCTCGGCGAGGCTGTCGACGACGCGCTCGCCCTCGGCGCCGGCGACGAGATCGGCGTAGCGCACGAGCTTCATCGGGGCGCCGAACTGCAGGGACTCCCCGTGGCACTGGTTGCAGAAGGCGTCCAGGACGGGCTTCGCCGCCGTCTCGAAGTCGCTCTGGCTGGGCACGCAGGCGGCCGCCGGCGGGGCGTCGGTGGCCGGCGCCTCGGTGGCCGGGGCGGCCGGACCGTCGGGCGCGGCGCTCGTCTCGGCGTCGTCGCAGGCGGCCAGCGGGGCCAGGAGCAGGGCGAGCAGGGTCAGGCGCGGCATGAGGTCTCCTCGACAGGTGCACGCAGGGTAGCGGGTCCGGGGGGATCGATGGATCGAAAACCGGGGAGGCCGCGCCGGGTTGCGCAGGTGCCTTGACCCGGCGGGGCAGGCGGTCGACCCTGCCGGCGGCTCGCTGCCGGAGGTCCTCGTGTCCCGCTCGCCCCTGCTCTGCGTCGTCGGCCCGACCGCCGTGGGCAAGACCGCCCTGGCCGTGGGCCTGGCGCGCCGGTGGGGGGCCGAGATCGTGGGCTGCGACGCCAGCCAGGTCTACCGCGGCCTGGACGTGGGCACGGGCAAGGCGACGCCGGCCGAGCTCGACGGCGTGCGGCACCACCTGCTCGACGTCGTGGATCCCGAGGCGCCCTTCGACGCGGCGCGCTACGTGGCGCTGGCCGACGCCGCCATCGCCGACGCCGAGGGGCGCGGCCGGCGCGTCATCGTCTGCGGGGGCACGGGCCTCTACCTGCGCGCCTTGCTGCACGGGCTCTGCCCGGCCCCGCCGCTCGACGCCGCGGTGCGGGCGACGCTGGCGGCCCGCATCGAGGCGGGTGAGCTGCCCGCGCTGTACGCCGAGCTGGCGGCCGTCGATCCCGCGGCGGCGGCGCGGCTGCCCCCCGCGGATCGCCAGCGCATCGAGCGCGCCCTGGGGGTGTACCTGACGACGGGCACGCCCCTCTCGGCCTGGCAGGCCGCCCATGGCTTCGCGGAGGAGCGCCACCCGGCCGTCATCGTGCACCTGACGGCCCCGCGCGACGCGCTGGTGGCCCGCATCGAGGCCCGGGTCGCGGGCATGTTCGCGGGCGGCTTCGTCGAGGAGGTGCGCGGCCTCGTCGCGGCGGGGCACGGGCCCGCCCTGCGTAGCCTGAAAGCGCTGGGATATCGGCATGTTGCGGCCGCCCTGGCGGGCGAGATGTCGCTCCGGGAGGCCCAGCGCCTCACGCTCATCGACAGCCGCCGCTACGCCCGCCGGCAGACCACCTGGTTTCGGGCCGTCGAGGGGGCGCACACCGTCGTGGCGCCGGTTGACCCCGCGGATCTCGATCCCTATCTTCGGCCCGGCTGGGGGGAGCCATGACACTCGAAGGCGCCGTCAACGTCCCGGGGGACAAGTCCATCGGCCACCGGGCCCTGCTCTTCGCCGCCCTGGGCGACGGGCCGGGCCGCGTCGAGGGCCTGGGCGCCGGCGGCGATCTGGCCAGCACCCGGCGCGCCCTCGGGCAGCTCGGCGTGGCCATCCGCGCGGAGGACGGGGCGTTCGTCGTCGACGGCGTGGGCCTGCGGGGCCTGCGCGCGCCCGCCGAGCCCATCGACTGCGGCAACAGCGGCACCACGCTGCGCCTGCTCTGCGGCCTGCTGGCCGGGCAGACCGGCGACTTCACCCTGGACGGGGACGCCTCCCTGCGCCGCCGGCCGGTGCTGCGCGTGACGCGGGTGCTGGCGCCGTTCGGCGGGCGGTTCACGGTGGCCGGGGATCACCCGCCGCTCACCGTGCATGGCGGCGCGCTGCGCGGGGCCACCGTGCACACTGGCATCGCCAGCGCCCAGGTGAAGAGCGCGGCGCTGCTGGCGGGCCTGCTGGCCGAGGGGCCGACGGCGGTGACGGAGCCGGCCCGCAGCCGCGACCACACCGAGCGCATGCTGCGCGCCCTCGACGTCGACCTCTGGACGGCCGACGGCACCACCCACCTGCAGCCGCCGGCGTCGCTGCCGGCCCGCGCCTGGCAGGTCCCGGGCGATCTGAGCAGCGCGGCCTTCTGGCTGGCCGCCGCGGCGCTCCTGCCGGGCAGCGATCTGACCATCCGGCGCGTGGGGCTCAACCCGACGCGGATGGGCTTCCTCGACGTGCTGGTGGCCATGGGCGCCGACGTCGAGGCCGTGGTCGAGGGGGAGGGCTGCGGCGAGCCGATGGGCCACGTCCGGCTGCGGTCGGCGGGGCTGAAGGGCGCCCGCATCGACGGCGACCTGGCCCTGCGCTCCCTCGACGAGCTGCCGCTGGTGGCCGTGCTGGGCGCCCTCGCCGAGGGCGAGACGGTGGTGGCCGACGCCGCCGAGCTGCGCGTCAAGGAGAGCGACCGCATCGGCGCCATGGCCGCGGCCCTGACGGCGGTGGGCGCCCGGATCGAGGCCCGTCCCGACGGCTGGCGCATCGAGGGGCGCGACGCCCTGGCCGGCGGCGCCGTGGCCGCGGCCCACGATCACCGCGTCGCGATGGCGATGCAGGTGGCGGGGCTGCGCAGCCAGGGTCCCGTGATCATTGATGATCCGGCCGTCGCGGCCGTGTCGTACCCCGGGTTCTTCGAGGCCCTGCAGGCGCGCCTGCGGGGGGCAGTGGAGGAGAGCGAGCGATGATCGTCGCCATCGATGGGCCGGCTGGGGCCGGCAAGAGCACCGTCAGCCGCCTGCTCGCCGAGCGGCTCGGCTTCCTGCGCCTGGACACGGGCGCCCTCTATCGGGCCATCGCCCTGGTCGCCACCCAGGCCGGCGTCGAGGGGGAGGGGCCGGCGCTGGACGCGGTGCTGGCCGACCATGGCATCGACCTGGGCCCCGACGGCGAGGTCCTGCTGCGCGGCGTGCCCGTCGGCGACGCCATCCGCACCCCCGAGATGTCGGCGGCCTCCAGCAAGTTCGCGGCGTTCCCGGCCGTGCGCGCGGCGCTCCTCGGCCTGCAGCGGGCCATCGGCGCCCAGCGCGACGTCGTGGTGGACGGCCGCGACATCGGCACCGTGGTCTTCCCGCGGGCGCCGGCCAAGGTGTTCCTGACGGCCAGCGTCGAGGAGCGGGCCCGACGGCGCCTGCAGGACCTGGAGGCCCAGGGCATCGCCGCCGACGTGGAGACGGTGAAGGCCGAGATCGAGGCCCGGGACCACGCGGACAGCACCCGCGCGGTGGCGCCGCTGAAGCAGGCCCCCGACGCCATCCCGGTGGACGCGACGCACCTGTCCATCGAGCAGGTCGTCCAGGTCTGCGCCCTCATCGTCGCGGCGGCGCAGACCCGGGAGGACTGAAAAAGTCTTCGATATCGAGGAGATGTCGGCTACTGCATGCCCTGGGCGGCGATGATCTGATCGCAGATCGCCGGGGTGGTGCAGACGCCGATCTCGGGCTGGCTGGGGTCGGGCTGGCAGCACGTCGTGCCGCCGGTGCACTCGGCGTCGCCCCGGCACAGGCCGCCCTGGCCGCCGCCGCCTCCTGCGCCCCCGGCGCCGCCCGCGCTGGGGAAGCCGGCGCACTGGCTGATGCCCCCCGACTCGCTGTCGCCCCCCACGCCGCAGGCCTCCAGGGCTTCCTGGTCCGCGCGGTCGAAGAAGACCTCCTCACCGCTCGGGCAGCGCACGCCCCAGCGCGTGTCGTCCTCGTCCTGCAGGATGGTGTAGGTCTGGCCGTTCGTCAGCGTGATGGCGAAGTCGCCCGTCTCGCCGGTGGCCGTGTTGAAGTCGAGGCCGCCGGTGCCGCAGAGGCGACCGCCAGGGCCCTCGTAGCGCGCCTCGAAGCGGTCGCCGCCCTGGGTGGTGATGAGGCCGGCGCCGTTCGACCAGCGCACGGTGGCCCCGGTGCCCATCTGCTCGTAGGTGCAGCTGCCGGAAGGCGCGAAGCAGGTGAACATGTCGATCATGCCGGCGGCGCAGGTACCGGCGAAGGGGTTCTGGTTGACGATGTCGCAGGCGAAGGTGCCGCCGTCCGACGTGCGCACGACGCCGCGCTCCACGACCCACTCGCCCACGTCCAGGCAGCGGGGATCGCCCGGCGTCGGCGGCACGGCGGTGTCGGCGCTGCCCGACTGGACGACGCGGGAGGTGCCGCCGCCGGCGGCGTGGGAGGCCAGCACGGCGACGCTCGAGTCCTTGCGGACGGCCACGTAGAAGCGGCCGTCGTCCCCGGCCACCGCGCTGGTGCTGCCGTTGTAGTCGGTGCCGCGGGCGGTGATGCGGGCGCCGGGCAGGGAGGCCCCGTCCGCGTCGGCGACGTGCCCGGTGATGCAGGTGGCGCTGGCCGGCTGGTCGCAGTTCCACATGGACATATGGCCGATCTGGCCGACGTAGACCCCGGCGTCGGCGTCCCAGGTGGCCTCGCCCTCCTGCACCCACACGTTGCTGGCCTCGTCGAGGCTCCACAGCGGCATGGTGGCCGGCGGATCGGTGACGCCCTCGGGGGCGGGGATGCGGATCTCGAGGGTCTGGCCGGGGGCGACCTGCAGCTTCTGGCCGTCCTGGCGGATGGTCACGTCGACCATGCCATACGACTCGAGCAGGGTGACGCGGCCGCCCTCGTCACGGCCGGCGAAGGCGTCCGTCCCGGCCGTCAGCTCGTCGGGCTTCGTGGGGTCGAGGGGGGTGAGGTGCACGTCCACCATGCCCTCGACCGAGCCGCCCACCGCCAGCACGAGGCCGCCCGCGGGGACGACCACCTGGGCGCCGCGGGCCCCCGTGATGGTGCCGCCCGCCGCCGCGTCGAGGGGCTGGGCCGCCGCCTCGGCCACCAGCGTCACGTCGAGGGCCGTCGGCTTCTGGTCCAGCACCGGCGTCGTGCGCACGGCTGGCAGGTAGCCATCGGCCTCGAAGCGCACCGTCGTCTCGAGGGTGGCGGCCGCCTTCAGCTCGTAGGCGCCGTCAGCGCCCGTGGTGGCGGACGCGCCGCCGCCGCGCACCCGGGCGCCGGCGACGGGGGCGCCGCCGGCCGCGGTGAGCCGGCCGAAGACGACGGTGACGGCCTGGCTCTCGGCGTCATCGCCGCCGGAGCTGGAGCTGCAAGCCGCCAGGCCGAGGCTGGCGGCGACGAGGGAGAGCAAGATGGCGCGCATGGTCCGGACCTCCTGTGGGCCGGAAACCTACACGATCGGGCGGGGGCCGTTCAGTAGAACGCGTGCAGCATGAAGAGCAGGGCGTCGCCCTCCAGCTCGAAGCGGTTCTCGTCGTTCGTCCAGCCGTGGCGGTACTGCGTGATGAGCTCGACGTAGGGGGTGGGGTAGACGTCGAGGCTGGCCGTGAGCTGGTGGGCCGAGTCGAACTTCACCTCCACGTCCGGGTCGCTCCAGTCGTAGCGCAGCCGGACGTTGAGGCCCTGGATGATCCACCAGTCGATCTCATGGAAGGCCGCGAGCCCGGTGAAGCTGCGCCCATCCTCGGGGGCCTGGTGGTTGATCATGTACTGGCCCAGGTAGAGCAGCGGCAGGCCCGTGAGGACCTCCAGGTTCAGGCCCAGCTCGCCGCTGGCCGCCACCTGGTCGCCGCGCTTGTGCCCGTAGGCCAGCGAGCCGCCCGCCTGCCAGGCCAGATCGCGCCAGCCCCCGGTCAGCGCCGTGCCGATGCCCTCGTCGGGATCGACCGGTTTGTCCCATTGATCCGTGGGGTTGAAGACGCTCAGGTGCACGTAGGGGTAGTTCGGGTTGGCCCCCACCTCGACGCCCGTGACCTGTCGCTCGAAGTCCCAGTTCTGCCCGAAGAGCTGCTGGCGCTGGCGGGTGAAGTGGGTGTGGTCGTCCGTCCGCCAGCCGTGGGCCGGCAGGAAGCGCCCGGCCCGCACGTACGCGTTGGCCGGCAGGTCGTGGTACATGGCGTACCACTCGCGCACGAAGGCCCGATCGGCGAAGCCATCGAACTCCTCGCCCCGTGACCCCTGGGCGCCGCCGTTGATCAGCACGGTGACCCGCCCCTCGTTCTGGCCCTTCGGGTTGTAGGGCCGCCAGGCGAACATCAGGTCGGTCTGCATGGGGAAGAAGGACGTCTCGCCCTCGTCGCCCAGCTCGCTGTAGAGGGCCAGCCGGACGTCGGTGCCCACCTGGAAGGTGGGGTGGGGCTCGATGCCGGCGTAGCGGCCGGCGGTGCCGGGGGCCGGGACGCGCAGCTCGGGGGCGTAGCGGGTGGCCGGGCGGCTGGTGGGCTGCGAGCCGGCGGCCATGGGCTGGGAGCCGGCGGCCATGGGCTGGGAGCCGGCGGCCATGGGCTGGGAGCCGGCCGCGGGCTGGGAGCCGGCCGCGGGCTGGGAGCCGGCGGGCTGGGAGCCGGCGGCCATGGGCTGGGATGCGGGCACCAGCGGCTGCGAGCCCGGCACCGCGGGCGGCTCTCCGCCGAGCTCCACGGTCTGGTACGCCGCGTCGGCCTGGCGCGCCATGAACATGGGCAGCGAGTGCAGGGCATAGAAGCGCCCGGCCTCGTTGCGCATCGCGCCGCCCGTCGGGCTGACGTGGCAGGAGTTGCAGTTCAGGGTGCACTTGCGCTGGAAGACGTCGGCCGGGTCGTGCCAGCCCGTGGGCTGGACGTGGCACGTATCGCAGCGCGACACCGAGCGGATGGCGATCTGCGGCGTGGCCAGGGCAGCCGGCGACGCGAGCAGGGCGAGGAGGATGAGGCAAGCTGCGCGCACGTCAGTTCTCCGGGAAGCCGGCGGCGATCCACGCCTCGATGAGATCGATCTTCGTCCCGTCCAGGGACGGGCCGCCCAGGGGCATCAAGCTGAAGCCGTTGACGGCGTTGAGCCGCATCAGGATGAGGGCCTGGTCGACGTCGCCGTTGCCATGGACGACGCCGCTGAAGCCGCCCGCGACGAAGCCGGCGTACGTCGTCAGGTTCAGCCCCCCGGTGGGCGGGTTGGCCCCGTGGCAGGACGGGACGGCGCAGGACTCGGCGATGATCGGGCTGATGTCGGCGTCCCACGTCAGGGTGACAGGGCCCATGTCGACGGTCGGCCCCATGTCCACGGGCGCCCCCATGTCCACGGGCGCCCCCATGTCGGCCACCACCGCCATGTCGGGCTCGGGGCCGGTGGGCAGCCCCTCGGGCATGCCGCCCGCGATCCAGGCGTCCAGGGTGGCCTTCTCGGCGTCGGGCAGGCCCCCGCCGCCGGGGGGCATGTCGCCGAGCTGGACGGCGCGCACGCGGATGCGGTCGGCGTGGTCGCGCACCTGGTCCAGGGTGAGGAGCGCGAAGGACGCCCCGCCCGTCGGCGGCTGCCGGTGGCAGGGCTGGCAGTAGCCCGCGATGATCGGCTGCACGTCGGCGTGCCATGTGGGGACGTCGGTGATGCCCTCGAGCTCGGCGAGGGTCTTGTCGCCGAAGCCGGGGCAGCCGGCCAGCAGGGCGAAGAGCGGCAGCGGCGCGAGCCAGCGTCTCATCGGGCGTCTCCATCGGGTCGGGAGTGATGAGCGTAGCAGGCTCCGCGCCGGGGGCGAAGCGGCATGCGCTGGCCAATTCACGCCCGGGATGTGCTAGAACCGCCGGCCAGCGCACCGCCCCCGCGAGAGGCCATGGCCCGCCTGCCCGTCAACCCCTGGATCCTCGTCCCCGCGGCGGTGCTCGGCGTCGCCGGCCTGCTGGCGTGGCAGCGGGCGCGGGTGCCGACCCGGGCCGACTGGCAGGCCGCGACGGCCGCCGTCCGCGCCGAGCTGGCCCCGGGCGATGGCGTCACCTGGCTGCCCGAGTGGGCGGGGGAGGGCCGGCTCTACTTCCACGAGCTGCCCGTCTTCCGGGTGGACGCCGCCGCGCCCGACCTCGCGCGCTACGACCGCGTCTGGGTCCTCGGGGCGTTCGGTCGCGACGCCGCCGACCTGGGGGATGGTCTCAACATCCTGAAATCACAGAGTTTTGGTCGGGTCTCCCTGGAGCTCGTCCAGGTGGCGGGCCCCGGCGTCGTCGCCGATCTGCGCGCCGAGCTGGACCGCGCCCGCGTCACCCGGGTGGACGGCCGCGGCGCCGAGACGGCCTGCGACTTCTGGGAGGGGCGCGGCTGGGTCTGCGACCTGCGCAAGTCGCCCGAGGCCACCCGCGCCTGCCTGGCCAGCTCCACGGCCCAGCGGTTCGCGCGGATGCGCAGCGACCCCACCTGCGGCCTGCCCGCCTGGTTCGACGGCCCGGGCCGCTATGGCGTCGGGCGTGGCCCCCAGCCCGTCGCCCGCGACGTGCGCGTCATCGGCGGCGCTCCGCGGCGCTGCGTCTGGTTCAACCCGCCCGCGGGCCGCCAGATCCAGCGCATCACCTGGGACGCCGCGCCAGGCGAGCGCCTGGTCGTCGACCACGGGTTCACCGATCACGCCATCGACGAGCACGGCTGGGACGCCGCCCGCACGAAGCCCGCGACGCTGCGCGTGCGCCGCGGGGACGCCGAGCTGGCCACCTGGACGGTGGAGCCCACCCTGGGCTGGAAGCGCCAGGAGATCCCCCTGTCCGGGACCGGCCCCCTCGTCCTCGAGGTCAGCGGCGAGTCGGACGTGGACGCCCACCTCTGCATCGACGCCACCGTCAGGAGCCCCCGATGACGCTGCGCCCGGGCCGCCTCGACCACGCCATCGGCGCCGTCCTCGCGCTGCTGCAGGTGCTGCTGCTGGCCGCGACGTCCAGCCAGGTGGGCATCCCCCGCGACGAGAGCTTCTACTTCCACGCCGCCGAGCAGATCGCCGGGTGGGTGGACCGCCTGGATGAGCCGGGCGTCGCCTCGTTCTCCAGGGCCGAGATCGATCGGGGCTTCTCGTACAACCACGAGCACCCCGTGCTCATGAAGACGCTCTTCGGCGTGAGCAAGCACTGGCTGCACGACAAGTGGCAGGTCATCAGCGACCCCATCCTGGCCTGGCGCCTGCCGACGATGCTGCTGGCGGGGCTGGCGGTCTGGCTCGCGTTCCTGCTGGGCCTCGCCCTCGGCGGCCGGACGGCGGGCGTCATCGCGGCCCTGGCCCTGGCGCTGCAGCCGCGCGTGTTCTTCCACGCGCACCTGGCCTGCTTCGACGCGCCCGTGACCGCCATGTGGCTGCTCATCTGCTACACGTTCCTGCGGGCCATGCGCAGCCGGCGCTGGGCCGTGGCGGCGGGGGTGGCCACCGGCCTGGGCCTCGCCACCAAGCTCAACATCTTCTTCCTGCCGTTCGTGCTGCTGGGCATCGCCGTGATCGACGCCTGGCAGTGGCGCCGGCGCACCGGCGCGTGGCGCGCGCCGGCCGGCGAGCGGGGGCCCCTCACATACCACGTCTGGACGGGCGCCTCGATGATCGTGCTGGGCGCGGGCGTCTTCTTCCTGCACTGGCCCTGGCTCTGGCACGACACCGCGAAGCGCCTGGGCTTCTACATCGGCTTCCACGCGAAGCACGTGCACTACCCGGTCGACTACCTGGGGCACCTGTACTTCCGGCCGCCGTTCCCCGTGCACTTCCCCGTGGTGAACACCCTGCTGACGGTCCCGGTGCCCGTGCTGCTGCTGGGGGGCGTCGGCCTCGTCCTGCTCGCCCGCCAGGCCTGGCGGGCCTTCCGCGCCCGGGAGGCCCCTGGCGTGCCCCTCGTCGTGCTGGCCAACTTCGCCGCGCCCATCGCCATCATCGCGCTGCCGTTCACCCCCATCTTCGGGGGCACGAAGCACTGGATGCCGGCGATGCCGTTCCTGGCCGTCGCGGCCGGGGTGGGGGCGGTGCACGTGGGGCGGGCCCTCTTCGCGCGCTGGCCGGCCCGGCAGGCGCTCGCCACCGCGGCCCTCGGCGTGGCCATGATGCTGCCGGCCGGCTGGGCCACCCTGACGTACGGCGCCCATGGCCCCAGCTACTACAACGCCCTCGCTGGCGGGCCCGCCGGCGCCGCCGACCTGCGGATGGCCCGCGACTTCTGGGGCTACGGCAGCGTGGCGGTGCTGCCCTACCTGGACGCGCACGTCGAGGAGCGCGGGCTGACGTTCTGGCACGACGCCACCGGCTGGGCCGTCCAGCGCTACCAGCAGGCGGGCCTGCTGCGCCCGGACATTCGCGTCACGGGCGACTGGGCCATCCCGTTCTCGGACTGGGCCATCTACCACGACTACCGCGACAAGCTGCCCGAAGAGCTTGATATCTGGCGGGATTACGGCACCGAGTGGCCCGTGGACGGGCACTTCGTGGACGGCGTGCAGACGGTCGGCATCTACCACCGGCCGGCCCCGCGGGCGGCCCCGCCGGTGCCACCGGGCGGGCGCTGATGCCGCGACCGGGGCAAAGGTCGCCGGTCAGCGGTCAAAAGATCCCAGGTCCGCGCCGAGCCGTTGCCCCATTTCTCCCCAGGTCACCGGAGCGCGCCGCCGCAGGCCCCGAAACCCGCGGCCCCGGGCCAACTGGCACGATAGGTGCTGTGCCCGCCGCCGCCGCGCCGAGCGGCCGATGACGGAGACTTCAATGCGCCACCTGATCCTCGCTCTCATCCTCGCCCTGGTCGCCGGCCCCGTCGGCACCGCCTTCGCCGACGACGCTCCGGCCGCGAAGGAAGACAAGAACATCAAGAACCGCGCCAAGAAGAAGGCCAAGAAGAAGGCCAAGAAGAAGGCGAAGAAGAAGGCCAAGAAGAAGGCCGCTGCCGCCGCCGCGGCCGGTGGCGCCGCTGCCGCCGCCGAGGACGCCGAGGAGGAAGGCGAGGAGGAAGGCGAGGAGGAGGGTGCTGAGGAGGCTGGCGCCGAGGGCGAAGAGGCCCCCGTCGAGCCCGCCGCCGAGGCCGATCCCGAGCCCGCCGAGGAGGCCCCCGCCGAGCCCGCCGCCGTCCCCGCCGAGCCGGGCGCTGCGCCCGCCAGCGAGGCGCCGGCCACCGAGGCGCCCGCCGCCCCGGCGACCGAGGCCCCCGCTGCCCCCGAGACCGAGGCCGCCGCGCCGGCGACCGAGGCCGAGGCGGCCCCCGCGGACGAGGCCCCCGCGGAGTAAGCACCCACGGCGTCGTGCGCAGCCGCCCGATGAGGTAGCATGCGCGCGATCGGGCTCACGCCCCCGCCGTGGAGGTTCCCCCCATGTCGCCGTCCGCCGAGAAGACGCGCGCCTTCGTCGACCAGGTCTGGGACACGTCCATCGTGCCCGCCCTGGTCGAGTACATCCGCATCCCCAACAAGTCGCCGGCCTTCGACCCCCAGTGGGTCGAGCACGGCCACATGGAGCGCGCCGTCGCCCTCGTGGCCGGCTGGCTGGCCGAGCACGCGCCCCGCGACGCCACCCTCGAGGTCGTCCGGCTGGCGGGCCGCACCCCCGTGATCTTGCTGGAGATTCCGGGCGCGGTCGACGACACGGTGCTGCTGTACGGCCACCTGGACAAGCAGCCCGAGATGACGGGCTGGGCGCCCGGCAAGGGCCCGTGGGAGCCGGTGATGGAGGGGGATCGCCTGTACGGGCGCGGCGGGGCCGACGATGGCTACGCGGCGTTCGCCTCCCTCACGGCCATCAACGCGCTGCGCGCCCAGGGCGTGCCCCACGCCCGCTGCGTCGTCCTCATCGAGGCCTGCGAGGAGAGCGGCAGCTACGATCTGCCGGCCTACATCGACCACCTGACCGACCGCATCGGCACGCCCAGCCTGGTCATCTGCCTGGACAGCGGGGCCGGGGACTACGAGCGCCTCTGGTCGACGACCAGCCTGCGCGGCCTCGTGGGCGGGACGCTCCGGGTGGACGTGCTCACCGAGGGCGTGCACAGCGGCGGGGCCAGCGGCGCCGTCGTCAGCTCGTTCCGCGTGCTGCGCATCCTGCTCGACCGGCTGGAGGACGCGGCGACGGGCGAGGTGAAGGTGCCGGCGCTGCGGGCGGACATCCCGCCGGCCCGCCTGGCCCAGGCCCAGGCGGCGGCCGAGGCCCTGGGGGGCGGGGAGCCGCCGTTCCCCTTCGTCCAGGGGGCCCGGCCCGTCGAGGGTGACCTGGCGGGCAACCTCATCGCCCGCACCTGGAAGGCGACGCTGAGCGTCACCGGGGCCGAGGGGCTGCCGGCCCTCGCCAACGCGGGCAACGTGCTGCGGCCCTACACCGCCGTGAAGCTCAGCATCCGCATCCCGCCAAGCGTCGACGGCCGCAAGGCCCAGGCCGCCGTGAAGGCCGAGCTGGAGCGGGATCCGCCCTACGGCGTGCGGGTGACCTACACCGCGGAGGAGCCGGCGACCGGCTGGGACGCCCCGCCCGTGGCGCCCTGGCTCGAGGCGGCCGCCCACGCCGCCTCGGAGGCCTTCTACGGCGCCCCGATGGCGCTGATGGGCGAGGGCGGGACCATCCCGTTCATGGCGATGCTGGGCGAGAAGTTCCCCGCGGCGCAGTTCCTCATCACCGGGGTGCTGGGCCCGCAGAGCAACGCCCACGGCCCCAACGAGTTCATCGACGTGGCCTACGCGCGCCGGCTGACCGCCTGCGTCGCCCACGTCCTCGCGGATCACGGCCAGCGCTGACGACGCGCGGTTGTGCCGGCCGGCGTGCCCTCCCATGATGGAGGCAAGGAGGGCGATGTGGCGGGGATCTCCGTCGGGCCATTCGAGCTGCACCGGCGGGTGGGCGCGGGCGCCATGGCGGACGTCTGGCAGGGCGTGCACCGCGACGAGGGCCTGCCCGTCGCGGTGAAGGTCGTCACCGCCCGCGACGGCCCCGATCCCCGCTTCCGCCACCTCTTCGCCCAGGAGGTCCGCGCGGTCGCCCGCCTCTACCACCCGGGCATCGTGCGCCTGCTGGACTACGGCGAGCTGCCGGCCGAGCTGCCCGCGGGGGTGGATCTGCCGGCCGAGGCCCCGTACTGCGTGATGGAGTGGGTGCCGGGCGGCTCCCTGGCCGGGCACGGCGGGCGGCTGACGTACCCGCAGATCCGCGGCATCCTGCTGGCCCTGCTCGACGCCCTCGGCCACGCCCACGCGCGCGGCGTGGTGCACCGCGACCTCAAGCCCGACAACGTGCTGCTGGCCGACCGGGGGCCCGTCCTCACCGACTTCGGCGTCGCGGCGCGGCTGGACGAGGCCGTCGGGGACGAGCCGCAGATCCTCGTGGGCACGCCGAACTACATGGCGCCGGAGCAGATCCGGGGGCACTGGCGCGAGCTGGGCCCGTGGACCGACCTCTACGCCCTGGGCTGCCTGTGCTGGTACCTCGTGACGGGGCAGCCGCCCTACGGCGGGCGCGCCCAGCTCGGCATCCTGCGCGGCCACCTGAAGGAGGCGCCGCCGCCGCTGCCCCCACGGCTCGATCTGCCGACGGGCTTCGAGGACTTCGCGCGCCGCCTGATGGCGCGCAACCCTGCGGAACGATTCCAGTTTGCGGCCGACGCGGCCCGCGCTCTCCAGGATCTGGGGGACGTGGACGACGACCTGGACGCGGAGGTCACGGGGCTGTCCATCGACGTCACGGCCGAGCGGACGTCGCCCGGCCGGGCCATCCCCACGCCGACGCGGCGGGGCATCCCGCGCTCCTGGCGGGCGCTGACGGGGCCGCCGGCGTCGCCGCCGGGGGGCGCGGGCTCGTCGCTCATCGGCCTGCGAGAGGTGGCGCTGCAGGGGCGCGAGGAGGAGCGCGACGCCATCTGGGAGGAGCTGTCGGCGGCCGCCCTCGGGGACGGCCCGCGGCTCATCTTGCTGTCCGGCCCGTCGGGCTGCGGGAAGACGCGGCTGGCCGGGTGGCTGCGCGAGCGGACGCACGAGCTCGGGGTGGCCCTCACGCTGCACGGCACCCACGAGGAGACGCCCGGCCCGGCGAGCGGCCTCGGCCCCATGCTCATGCGGTACTTCCGGTGCACCGACCTGACGAGCGAGGAGCGCACGGTGCGCATCGCCGCGGAGCTCGGGCCGGAGGCCGACGCGGAGCTGGTGCGCGCGCTGGCGGCGGCCATGGACGTGCGCGGCGAGTTCGCCGACGACGAGGGCCGCCTCATCCTGGGGGCCGAGCACGAGCGGCACGCGGCCGTGGCCCGCGGGCTGGCGCTGCTGGTGGCCCAGCGGCCCGTCGTCGTGGTGCTGGACGACGTGCACTGGGGGGCGGACACCCTGCGCTTCGTGGAGCGCATGCTGGCCGAACCCGTGGCGTGGCCGCTGCTGCTGGTGGGCACCGTCCGCACGGACGCCCGCCACCATCCCGACGCCCGCACGGCGCTGGGCCGCCTGGCGGGCCTGCCCCGGGTGCGCACCCGCGCCCTCGGCCCCATGCGGCCGGCGGCCATCGAGGCCCTGGCGGGGGCGCTGTTGCCGCTCGACGCCGAGAGCGCCCGGGCCCTGGTGCGGCGGGCGGGGGGCAGCCCCTTCTTCGCGGAGGCGCTGCTGCGCCACTGGATCCGCACCGACGCGCTGGCCGCCTCGCCCACCGGGTTCCGGGTGCGCGATCCGGACGCGCCGCTGCCCGACGACCTGGCGGCCATCCTGGTGCAGCGGCTGGACGAGGCCCTGGGCGACGACCGGGCCGACCACCTGGCCTACGAGCTGGCGGCGGCGCTGGGGCAGGTCGTCGACGTCGGCGTCTGGCGGGCGGCCTGCGCCCACGCCCTGGTGCCGTACCAGGCCACGACGTTCGAGCGGATGCTGGACGCGGGCCTGGTGCGGGTCGAGGACGAGCGGACCATCGCGTTCTCCCACGCCAGCGTGGCCGAGGCGCTGCGGGGGCGGGCCCAGGCGGCGGGGCGCTGGTCCTTCCTGCACGTCGCCTGCGCCGCCGTCCTGCGGGCCCGGCCCGACGTGGAGCCCGAGCGGCTGGCCGAGCACCTGATCGCGGCGGGGGAGCTGGACGCGGCCCTGGAGCGGCTGGGGGCGGCCGCGGCCGGGCACCTGCGCCGATCCGACTACGCCGCGGCGTCCCGGGCGCTGGTGCGGCGGGCCGGCTTGCTGCGGCTGGCGGGGGTGCCCCGCAACCACCCGGACTGGGTGGACACCCGCATCCTCTGGGCCGAGCGCGCCACCGGGCAGGCCGACTTCGAGCGGGGTCGGCGGGCGGCGGCGCGGTGCGTGGACGAGGCCCGGGCGCTCGGGGATGACCGGCTGCTGGCCCGGGCCCTGGTGCAGCTCGGCGAGGCCGTCCGGCGCCTGGATGGCCCCAAGATCGCCTGGGCCGCGTTCTGGGAGGCGGTGCGCGTCGTCCGAGGGACGGGGGACCCGACGCTGGAGGGGCGCGTGCGCCTGAAGGCCGGGTGGTGCCAGGGCCAGCTCGGGCACCTGGACGAGGCCGAGCGGATGCTCACCGCGGCCCTGCGGCGCCTGACGCCGGCGGACACCGAGCTGCGCTGCGAGGCCCAGTACGGGCTCGCCGTGGTGGCGTGGCAGGCGGGGGATCTGGAGCAGGCCCGGGCGAGCGCCGAGGACGCGCTGGTGGGGTATCGCCGGGCCGGCACCCGGTACGGCGTCGCCACGACGCTGAGCCTGCTGGGCGACGTCGAGCGCCACCGCGGCCACCTGGACGAGGCCGAGGCCCACTTCCGCGAGAGCCTGCGCCTCGTCGAGGCCGTGGGCGCCGCCGGCCGCCACATCGCCCTGAGCAACGTGGCCATGGTCCTGGTGGATCGCGGGGCCCTGGTCGAGGCCCACGCGCTGCTGACCCAGGCGCTCGTCCTGTCGCGGGCCGCCCACCACGTCACGGCGTCGTCCATGATCCAGCTCGCGCTGCTGGTCTGCGAGGCGGAGGCGGGGGACTTCTCCCGCTGGCACAGCCACTTCGCCGCGCTCTCGGCGCTGCGCGACGGCATCCTGATGACGGCCGACGTGGCGTGGCACGCCCGGCGGATCGCGCGCCTGGCCGACGCCGCCGGGGAGCGGGCCTGCGCGGCCGCGGCCTGGGAGCTGGCCATCGCCCAGTTCGAGGGGCTGGGGCGCGAGACGGAGGCGGCGGCGGCGGAGGAGGAGCGCCTGGCGTCCCGGGGGGCGCCCTAGAATTCGCTGTCAGAACGGGTGGTTGCGCGCGATTTCTGCGCGCATCACTCGCAGCGTCGGCGGGCGACGCCGATGGCCGGGGCCTCGCGTCCGCGGCCGTAGCTCCAGGCGAGCACGTCGGCGCCCAGGTCCACCTGCAGCGCCGGCCAGTAGGCCCCGCAGCACAGGCAGCCCGAGCCGACGGGCGAGACGCGCAGGGCGGCGGCCTCGCCGGCGGGCCACCACCACAGCTCGCCCTCCGTGGCGTTGGCGCACCAGGCCTGCGGGTCATCGTAGCTGGCCCAGGCCAGCCCGCCCGCGCCGGCCCGCGGCGCCACGATGCGGGTGGCGCGGTGCACCGCCTCCTTCGCGCCGTCCACTGTGAGGCGCCAGGCCACCATCGTGTCGTCGTCGGCCAGGCAGGTGGCGAGGGCGTGGTCGCCCTCGGCGTCGAGGGCCTCGCAGCGCGCGAGGTCGCCGAGCGTCCGCCCCGGGCCCGGGTGGCCGGTGGGCCAGAGGTAGACGTGGCCGCCCGAGAGCCACCAGACGCCGGCGGCGGTGGGGACGACGGCGGTGGTGCCCTCCGCCGGGCCGATGGCGCGCTCCTCCTGGCCGCGGGGGGCGGCGTGGACCTGGCCGTCGAGGGGGTGGATCCAGGCCAGGAGGTCGGCCCCCACGGCGACGCCATGGGCCGGACCCAGCCAGCGCGGCGCCGGCTCGTCGCCCCACCAGGCCCAGATGGCGTCGGCGTCGACCCAGGCGGCGGCGCCCTCCCGCACGAGGTGCCGGGGCTGGAAGTCGTCCAGGCCCTGCACGCCGATGAAGCCGGCCTCGCCCAGGGGCACATCGGGGCCGCCATCGGCGCGGTAGATGAGGCGCATGGCGCCCGCGCCGTCGGGTCGGAGGAGCAGCAGCGCGCGCCCGTCGGCGTCGGCGAGCAGGTCGGAGGGGCCGCCGGCGGGGGTGTCATCGTCCAGGCGGACGGCGCGGAGCTGGCGCTCCGGGCCGTAGCGGTGGCCGTACACGGCGCCCCCGGCCACGACGGGCTCGTAGCGCTCGAACCCCTCGGTGGGGAAGTACGCGACGTCGACGGCGCAGTTCGTCGAGCCCGCGTCCGGGGAGGCCTCCGCGTCCGCCGGCGGCGAGGCGTCCCCTGGCTGGTCCACCCGGGCGTCCGGCGCCACCCGGGCGTCCGCCCCGACGATCGCGTCGGGATCGTCGTCGAGCCCCGCCCGCGGATCGGCGATGCAGCCGGCCAGCGCCAGGGCGATCAGCGCTCGACGAGCCACGCGTCCGCCCCCTTGCGCGTGATGGCCGGGACCGCGCAGCCATCGGCCGGAAACCCAACAGGAATCAGCAGATAGGGCTTCTCATGGGCTGGCCGGTCCAGGACGCGGCCGAGGAAGGCCATGGGGCTCGGGGTGTGCGTGAGGGTGGCGAGGCCGCAGCGGTGCAGGGCCGCCAGCAGCATGCCCGCCGCGATGCCCACCGACTCGCGCACGTAGTAGTGCTTCTGGTCGTCGGGCCCCTTCACCTGCGCGAAGATCACGATGAGGGCGGGCGCGATCTCCAGGAACGGCTTGTCGGCGTCGGTGGCGAAGGGCTCCAGATCGGCCAGCCACTCGGCGGACGCTCGCCCACCGTAGAAGGCGCGCTCCTCCTCCTCGGCGGCCTGCCGGATGGCCCGCTTGACGGCCGGATCGGTGACCAGCGCGAACGTCCAGGGCTGCTTGTTGGCCCCGGACGGCGCCTGGGCGGCCACCGCGATGCAGGCGCGCACCACGTCGAGGGGGATGGGGTCGGGCGCGAAGTGCCGCACGCTGCGCCGGCGCCGGGCCTCGGCCAGCAGGGCGTCCGCGCGGCGCTGCATCTCGGCCGGGGACAGCCGCTCGAAGTCGAGCGGCACCATGGGCGCGTCAGCGGTCATCGCCCAGCTCGCCGCGGCGCCCCGGGCCCGACAGCGCCGGCCGGCTGCGCAGGCCGCTCAGCAGCAGGCCCGCCCCGCCGACGCCCAGCACCAGGATGGTGAGCAGGCTGAAGAGGCTCATGCGCCGCAGCTCGAAGTGGGCGTTGGCCAGCACCCCGAAGCCCATCGCCACCACGGCCCCGATGGAGAGCAGCCAGCCGATGGGGTTGCGGGCGTTGTAGAAGATCATGCCCACGCCCAGGACGAAAGGGATGAGCGTCATGCCGCTGGTGACGCCCATGCCCCCCACGTCGAAGAGGGCCATGCCCCAGTGGAAGCCCGAGTGGACGCGGATGTTGTCGAGGAAGAGGTAGCCCCCGCCCACGAACATGATGAGCCCCAGGATGAACCGGCCTGCGCCGCCCTCCGTGCCGCCCGCTCCGCGCATCTGCACCTCCTCGGTCGTCGTCCGCCCCTTGGTCGCACTTCCCGCGTCGGCCGACAACGGTCATTCTCGTGCGCGACCAGGGAGGACCCATGAAACCGAACACCCACCTCGCCATCAACCACCGCCTCTGCGGCGCCCCCGGCGAGCTCGCGGAGGGGCGGGCCACCGCGCGCCTGGCGACGTCGGCGGAGCTGGCCGTCGACGACCGCGGCCTCGTGCACGGGGGCTTCGTCTTCGGCCTCGCCGATCACGCCGCCATGCTGGCCGTGAACGATCCCAACGTCGTCCTCGGCAGCGCGGACCTGCGCTTCGTCGCGCCCGTCCGCGCGGGAGACGTGGTGGACGCGACCGCGGAAGTGACCGAGACCAAAGGCAAAAAGCGGACGGTCGCCGTCGAGGCGCGGGTGGGGGATCGGGTGGTGCTCACCGGGACGCTCGTGGCCTTCGTGCTGCCGCAGCACGTCCTCGACGCCTGATCGGGCGGCCGCTCCCGGGTGAATGCGCCGCGGCGAGCCTCGTCGGCCGCCGCGTCCCTCGACCCTGGAGCTCCCGGATGCTGCGCCTCGCCTGCCTCGTCGCCTGCCTCTCCACCGCCTGCGCCTCGGCCCCCGACGCCCGCCCCGACGGCGTGCGCGCCGGGAGCATCGTGTCCCTGGCCGGCGCCGCCTCCGGGCTGACCGGCGTGGCCCTCGTCGCCACCAGCGAAGACCGCGACGCGCAGCTCGCGGGCGCGGCCATCGGGGCCGTCGGCGCCCTGGCGCTCGTGACGGGGGGGCTGCTCATCGGCGCGGCGTCCGTGCCCGAGGACGAGCCCGGGGTGACCATCACGCCGCTGGGCGTCTCCGGGCGCTTCTGACTCAGCGCGGCTCGTTGTAGGCCTTGCCGTCGAAGCGGACGATCTTGTCCTCGTTGCAGACGAAGTCGCGCCGGCCGTTGGTCGTCGTCGCGAGGGCGCCGAAGCGGTCACAGCCGGTGCTGAGCGTCTGCGGCCCCGAGGGCGTCGGCAGGGTGCAGAGCAGGCTGCCCCAGCGCTCCCAGATGGTGCAGGTGATGGTCTCGGGCTTGCCGTCCAGGTCGACGTCGGCCTGGAAGCTGCGGGGCGGGCTGTCGGTGGTGTAGGGCGCCACGCCCTTGACCTCGGCGATGGTCGCGAGCACCCGCTTCGTGTCGGTGGCGAACAGGGCGGCCTTGCCGTCGGCGAAGACGTAGACCTTCTGGCCGCCGGGCTGGTCGACCTCAAGCTGCCAGCGCCCCTCCACCTGCTTGAGGCGGACCTCGCCCTCGGTGCTGTCGATGGGGGTCACCACCAGCTTGCCGCCGCGCACGGTGGCCAGGTGGTAGTCGGTGGCGCAGCCGTTGCCGCCGCAGCTCGTGTAGACGAGGGCGTCGGGGGTGCCGTCCCCGTCCAGATCGGCCTGCTGCTGCACGCCGATGAGCCCCTCGTCGCTGCCCCAGCGCTGGGCGAGGGCGCCGTCCTGGACGACGAGCTTCTGGGCACCCAGCTCGCCCTCGACGGTGTAGGTGGGCGCCGCCAGGGCGGTGGCGGGCAGCAAGCACGCGAGCGCAAGGACCTTCATGTTCACCTCCGCCGGGGAGGGTAGCCGCCGCGGGCGCCACCGGCGAGCCCCGCGCGCGCCTTTCGGCGTCAGCGCCCGCCCTCGCGCCACCCCGGATCGAGGCGGTCGGCGCGCGGGTGCGTCCACTCGGGCATGTCGCCGTACTCGGAGATGGCCCGCAGCGCCGGACCCGCCCGGCGGTTGCCGAAGAGCTCCACATGGAAGTGGTTCATATGGGTCTCGTTATGGCCCGGCCCGATGATGCGGCCGAAGTAGTGCGGCAGGATCTCGGCCATGCCCAGCATGATCTCGCGGTGCGTCCGGCCGTTGAAGGTGCCGCGCTCGTCGTACCAGTCGGAGTGGCCGCGCTGCCAGTGGTCGTACCGGCTGTTGCCGGGCTCCATCGGGAAGCCGCCGCGCAGGTGGATGAGGCCGTCGGGATCGCTGCCGAACTGGAAGCCCGTGATGTCACAGGCCATCCCGAGCGGGTGGGCGTCGAGCACGCTGATGGCGGTGCCGTGGGGCCGCAGGAAGCCCGACGTCCACAGCTTCGTGACGCCCATGCCGCGCAGCGTCTCGAGGTAGCGGAACATGGCGGTCGCGAAGACGGGATCGAGGTTGAAGTGCTCGATCTCCATGGGGGTGCCCTCGCCCCAGCACACGTCGACGCCGGAGCGGTGCAGGTCCACGACGACGCCGTGCGGGTTCACCATGTGGATGGAGCCCTGGTAGTTGGCGTTGCGGCGGATCTCGGGCTCCAGGCGCCGCGCCTCGGCCGCCAGGCGACCGCGGAGCTGCCGGGCGTGGGAGAGCACCTGGCCCGGCGTCCAGGCCGCGATGCGCGCGGCGGACTCCCGCGGCAGGTTCACCCGCCAGGGCGTCCGCACGGTGGGCGGCGGGGCGAAGTCGCGCCCCATGATCTCGGTGTAGACCCGCCGCAGGTGCTCCCGGCTCGGATCATCCTCCCGCGCGAGCGCCGACTCCAGGTCGTGGGCGGCCTGGCTCATGCGCGTGCGCAGCGACTGCAGCGCCGGCACCGCCCGGCCGGCGATCTCCTGGACGGGCTCGTCGGCCCCGTCCGCGTGGTTCAGGCGCGGATCCCAGCCCTGGGCCTCGATGCTCTGCTCGCGCAGCGTCAGGTCGCGCTCGCCCAGCCAGGCCTCGCCCTCCTCGACGGTGTGCACCCCCACGTCATCGCCCTGCTGGTAGTCAGCGGGGCGGGACACGGGCGCGGTGCCCCGGACCGTCTCGGCCTGGCCGCCAGCGCCGGGGGCCGTCGTGGTGCCGGTGAGGAACTGGTCCAGCGACCGCACCCAGCGGCGCGCCCAGTTGGCCACGCTCTCCTGGCCGCCCCGGGCCGTGCGCCGGTTGAGCACGTTGGTGTCGAGGCCGCTGATCTGCCAGGCGTCGAGCTGGGCCCGGTAGGTGATGAGCTGCCCCTCCCACGGCTCGCCCAGGGCGTGGCGGCGCGCGTCGCGCTCGGCGGCCGGCTGGACCGACCGCAAGGCGTTGAAGTTCCTCAGGTATTCCAGGATGGAGCGGCGCATGAGCCGCAGGTCGGCGCCGTGATCCTCGGGGGCGTCGGCGCCCGCCGGCGGCTCGGGCGGGGGCAGCTCGGCCTCCTCATCCGTCGTCGCGTCGGCCTCCGTCTCGGGGCCCGCCGTCGTGGGCGCCTCGGGCGCCGCCGCCAGGACGCCGAGCGCCTGCAGGTCCTCCTCGGCCAGCAACCCGTTGGGTGGTCGCTGCCCGCGCCACTGCCAGAGCTGCCAGGCGTAGACCCGGTGCAGGAACGCCGGCGAGGCCGTCGTCACGGTCCGGGCGCCGCGCCCACGCCCCGCCGTCTCCTGGGCGAGGTCGGCCTCCGTGAGCTGGAAGCGGGTGATGAGGGCCTGCCGGCGCTCGGCGAAGGCCTCGTCCGTCAGCCGGCTCCAGGCGCCGTGCGTGCGGTAGTGGCGGGCCCCCTGCGTCGCCAGCCGGCGGCCGCTCAGGGCCGCCACGTCCAGGGCGACGAGCGTCGCCTCGTCGAGGACGCCGGTGGCCGGGCCCGTCGCCTGATCCGGCTCGGGGGCGGCCCCATCGGCGGCGGGGAGGGCGCCTCCACGCAGCCCCTGCGCCTGCTGGAAGGCCCGGATGGCCTCGGTGCCCTCCCGGGTGAAGGTGCTGCGCCGGTGGCTGCGCGACAGATCGAGCCGCTCCAGGATCTGATCGATGGCCCGGCCCGTGAACCCCAGGGCAGTGTTGGCGCGCTGCGCCGCGGTGATCTCGGTGGCCTCGGCGGCCACGGGGCGGTGCAGCCGGTAGCGCTGCCAGGGCTGGCGGGCCTCGACGTCGGAGAGCGTCTCGCGGCGCGCGCGGGCGGGCGCTACCGGCGCGGCGGGGGCCTGGAGCTCCGCGCTCTGGCCCTGGCGCGGATCACCGCCAGGCGGCGCCGCCTCGAGCCCTTGCCCCGACGTCTCGAGGGCCTGCAGGACCGTCGAGCGGGCGCCGCCCTCGGGGGCGCCGCGGAGCGCCTGAGGGGCAGGGGCGGGGGCGGGCGCGGCCTCGGGGGCCTGCGTCCGCCCGCCCGCGGCGTCGGGATCGCTCATCCTGTCGGCCCCATGGGCGGCCCCATCCGTGGTGTGTCGGAGAGCGTATTACATCTCGCACTCGCCATCGACCACCGAACACACCCGGGGGTGCATCCGGCCCCGCGTCATGGTGTCCTGGGCCGCCGTCGGTCGGCGAGGAGGGGAGCGGGATGCTGCGGCGGTGGCGCCTCTGGCTGCAGATCAGCCGGCCAGGCCTGTGGTTCGTGACGCTCTGGCTCTACCTGCTGCCCGTCGGCGGCTGGCCGGCCCGGGTGACGCCCGCCTTCCTGGCCGGCCTCGCGTTCGTCACGTTCCCCCTCGGCCTGCTCGTGTACGGCTGGAACGACCGGGTCGACGCGGGCGCCGATCGGCAGAACCCCCGCAAGGGCAGCTGGCTCTTCGGGGCCCAGGCCGACGACGGCACCCTCGACCACCTGCCGCGCGTGATGGCCCTGGTGACGGCGCTCGGGTTCGCCCCGCTGGTGCGGCTCGACGGGCCCCGGCAGCTCCTCGTCCTGGCGGGCATCGTGGCCGTCTGCGCCCTCTACAACCGGGAGCCGGGCGGCTGGCGAGGCCGACCGCCCCTCGAATTGCTGTGTCAGATCGGGTACTTGCTGGTCGTTCCCCTCAGCGCCTGGCTCAACGACGTGCCGCCGCCGCCCCTCGCCACCTGGCTGTACCTCTGGCTCTTCACGCTGCAGGCCCAGCTCATGGGGGAGGTGATGGACGTGACGCCCGACCGCGCGGCGGGCCGCCGGACGACGGCGACGACGCTGGGCGTGCGGCGCACCAAGCTGCTGGTCATGGCCCTGGTGGCCGCCGAGGCGCTGTTGCTGGCCCTGCGCTTCCGCGAGCCGGTGTTCGCGGGCGCCCTCGGCCTCTTCTTCGTCTGGCTGGTGCTCGACCGCTTCGTGGTCTTCGGTGGCCGGGACTACACCCTCACCCAGCTGCGCGTCTTCGGCGTGGGCAGCAACCTGATGGCCGTCGCGTCGATGGCCTGGGTCGGCTGGACGGGTTGCCTGCTGCGGTGACCGCGACCCCCTGGCCGCGCCGCGAATCCACGCCCCCATGCACGCCCTCCTCCGCCGCCGCCACTGGATCTTCGACCTCGACGGGACGCTGACGCTCGCGGTGCACGACTTCGCCGCCCTGCGCGTTCGGCTGGGATTGCCGCCCGGGGCCCCCATCCTGGAGGCCATCGAGGCGGCGCCGCCGGCCCGCCGCGCCTGGCTCTCGGCGGAGGTGGCGGCGTGGGAGCGGGAGGCCGTCGCCGCCGCGACGCCGGCCCCCGACGCGCTGCCGCTCCTCGACTACCTGGCCGAGGGCGGCTACCGCGTCGGCATCCTCACCCGCAACCTGCGCGGCGTGGCCCTCGACACGCTCGCGGCCTGCGGCCTCGCGGCGCGGTTCGCCCCCGAGCTCGTCCTGGGCCGGGAGGAGGCCGAGGCCAAGCCCTCGCCGGCGGGCGTCCAGCGCTTGCTGTCAGCGTGGGGCGCCGACCCGGAAGATGCCGTGATGATTGGGGATTACGTGTACGACCTGGCCGCTGGCCGGGCCGCCGGCGTGGCCACGGTGCACATCGCCCGGGCGGGCGAGGCCGGCTGGCCGGCGCTGACGGATGTGCGGGTGGAGCGGCTCGACGGGCTGCTGGGGCGCGGCCGGGCTACTTGAGCTTGCCGAAGAGGGCTTCCAGGCGGGAGCGGGCGTCGTTGGCCTCGGCGGCGTCGGCGTCCGTCGTGGACTTGAACTCGAACGACATGCAGAAGTTGGCCTTCTCGCGGTCCCGGATGAAGTGCGCCGTGTTCTCGCGGCACTCGTTGTGGTAGCCCGGGTCCCAGAACCGGCAGTTCTTGCAGCAGTGCAGGTCGGCGTCGCACGCCGGGCAGCTGTCGCGCCGCTGCACCTTCACCGTCATGTCGAGCTCGTGGTTGCAGGACCAGCAACGGTAGGTCTTGGGCTGCTCGAACATCGCGCTCCCTCCTGAATCGGGCCGGAACCTTATCAGAAGGGCAGGCCCGCCACCACGGAGAAGCGATGGACCAGGGCCACATCGAGGGGGGCGCAGGCGCCGCCCGGGGCGCAGGCGTCGTCGAGGGTGGGCCGCAGCAGGCCGTAGTCGAGGCCGACGTCGGTCGGGCCCAGGCGGTAGCGGCCGCCAGCGCGCAGCCCGAGCGCCCCGAGGGCGCTGGCCTGGCCGCGGGTGCCCGCGATGCGGTTGTAGCCCACGGCGACGCCCGCCAGCAGGGTCAGGCCGGGGGCGACCTCGGCCCGCCCGGTGACCGCCGGCCCGACGAAGAACAGGGTGCCCGCCTCGACGCCCTCCGCCGGCAGGCTGCTGTACAGGCCCTCGACGCCGAGGCCGAGCCAGGGCCAGGGCCGCCAGTCCGCCTGCAGGTCGACCGTGAGCCCGGTGCCCGCGCCGGCGCAGTCGGCGCGCCCCCGGGCGCCGCAGACGGCCGCGCCGAGGCCGAGCTCGACGTCGGCGATGGGGGAGAGGAGGGCGGCGAGGGCGGCGGCGGTGGCGATCACGGAGCCTCCAGGGCAGGGCGGGGGCATCATGGCCGATCGGCCCGCCGACCGCGAGGGGCCGGCGCGCTCCGGGCACTCTCGCGTCCGTCAACACGTTGAGTTGCTTGGACAATCTCGGCCGGGCCGCGGTCTGTTCGGCGTAGACAGCCGCCCATCGACGTGCCACGCTCTGCGGGCTGCCGGGGGCGCGGGGAGCTGCCCGGTGGCGTCGACGCAGGAGTTGCTGGATGCGCTTTCGTGCCCTGATCTGGTGCTTGTTGCTGGTGTGGGCGGTGCCCGCGGGTGTGTACGGGCAGGACGAGCCCGAGGGGGACGTCCCGGGGGAGGGGGCGCCGCCCGACGGTGAAGCGCCGGAGGGCGAGGCCCCCGAAGGCGAGGCCCCGGACGGCGAGGCCCCCGAGGGCGAGGCCCCGGCGGGTGAGGCCCCGGCGGGTGAGGCCCCGGACGGGGCGGCCCCCGACGGGGCGGCCCCTGGCGGTGACGCCGCCGAGCCCGCCTACCCCGAGGAGGCCCTGGGCGTGCTGCCCAAGCCCATCCTCGACGCCCTGCCCCGGTTCATGACGCGCTTCCTGCGGCTGAAGGACTACGAGGCCCTGCGCGCCGCCTGCCCGCAGCCCGACGCCGAAGGCGTGGCCACCTGCCTCGACACCGAGGCCGCCCAGGCCGTGCTCGTCGAGCAGTTCGGCCGCGCCGTGGTGAGCACCCTCGTCGGCTACATGGACGCCGAGCTGCCCAACCGGCTGACCGAGGAGGATCTCGACGACATCAGCGAGCCCTGCGAGAAGCAGGGCGAGGCCTGGGCGACCTGCATCCTCGACAAGCCGGACGCCGATGACGACGCCTGCGAGGAGCCCGAGGGCCTGCTGGCGGACTGCGTCGTCGCCCATGACCGGGTGAGCGAGACGTTCCTGGCCATCCAGAAGGAGCGCAAGACGGTCTTCGGCCCGGATGTCTACGTCCTCTACCGCGGGCTCCTCAGCGTGCTGACGCTGGAGCAGCTCAAGGCGCTGCGGGAGGCCTGCCCGCAGGACGAGCCCCAGGCGCTCCTCGACTGCCTCGACCAGAACGAGGCGGTGGCGTCGCTGGTGGACGTCTTCCAGCAGGTCGCCGCGGCCATCGTGAAGGAGGCCCGGGAGGAGCTGGCCCAGGCCGGCAAGGCCCTGACCGACCCGGAGGCCGAGGCGCTGGAGGATCGCGTCCTGGGCCTGCTGCTGCAGTTCCCGGCCCGCGTGCTCGACAACGTGAGCAAGACCTGCTCGAAGCTGCACCCGGAGCTCGAGACCATCGACGACCCGGCGAAGCTCGAGGCCAGCCTGCGCTGCCTGGAGGCCGAGGCCGAGACGGACGCCATCGGCAACCCGGCCTACATCTCCAAGCAGAAGCTGCACGGCTGGCTGGGCAAGGGGCGCGAGAAGGTGGTGGGCGCCATCCGCGAGAAGGAGATCCTGTCGCAGTCCAAGGCCTTCGAGCGGATGCTCTACATCCTCGCCGGCCTGGCGGCCCTGGGCTTCGCGTTCATCCTGCTGCGGCCCCTCGTCATCGGGTCGAAGTACCCGGATCGCAAGGCGTTCTTGTGGAAGGCGAGCAGCTTCGCGGCGCTGACGTTCCTGCTGACGGTGGCGTCGCTCGGCGCCACGCTGCTGGTGATGCGGACGGTGCAGGGGGCGGTGATGGTGGACTCCACGAGCCCCAAGCTGCGCCTCGCGACGGCGGTCTTCGACGTGCTGGAGAAGGAGCACCAGGTGCAGCTCCTCTCGGATCTCTCGAAGGAGCGCCTCGACTTCATCAAGACGCCGCTGCAGGCCGTCGTGCGGGCCACCGGCGACACCGCCCAGCAGGAGAACTTCGTCGCGTACGTGGCCGAGCACTGGGCCGAGCTGCTGCAGGAGCCGGAGCTCAAGTCGCTGGCCCAGAACGCGGTGATGCTCAAGACCCACGGCCAGGACCTGAAGTCGGTGCTCGGCTTCTTCCGCAAGGTGGACTGGATCATGGGCTACGTGCCCGTGTTCCTGGCCTTGCTGGCGGTGCTGCTCTACCTGCTGCCGATGCGGGAGACGCTGGTCGAGATCGTCAACGCGCCGCTCAAGGGCGCGCAGGGGGCCGACGCGAGCGCGATGGGGGCCGCGATGAGCACCATCAAGGGCGAGTTCAAGCTCATCGTGCCGTACCTGGTGGTGATGCTGCTGGTCCTGCCCATCGTCGGCGTGGCCATGGGGCTGGCGGTAGAGCCCATCGTGGAGCTGCTGCTCGGCTACCTGTTCCAGACGGTCTGGTACATCCTCGGCCCGGGCGCCTCCGCCGCCGTCCTCGACCTGTCGGTGGGCGGCGTCATCCTGCTGCTGGTGGCGGCCCTCGCCATCTTCATCATGGCCATGGGCCAGCTCCTCGGCACGGTGCGCAAGATCCTGCGGGCGCGGTTCCACTGGGGCCAGCCCCTCGGTCGGTTCGCCCGGTTCTTCCAGCGGGCGCCGCTGGCCAGCCTGGCCGTCCTGGCGTTCCCGGTGGCCTACGCCGCGGGCGTGCACTACGTGGCCTTCGAGGTGATCGAGCCCGGCGTCGACTTCGCCAACCTGACGACGATGGACATGCTGGGCCTGCCGATCGGCGGCTTCCTCCTGTTCTTCCTGCTCTTCTGGGCGCTGCGCGGCTTCAAGCTGATGAAGTTCGTCGGGAAGTACCCGGTGACGCGCGACGCCTGATCGCGAGCACCGCCACTTCGCGCGCACAGCCCGTCATGGCGGCCGGCCTGGCCGTGGTAGGCTGGCGGCGTGGCCGGTCCTCCCGGCCGAGGGAGCGAGCATGAGCGACGACGAGCGCAAGCGCCTGCGGCAGTCCCTCTCGGGCTACAAGCGCCTGCTGGCCATCGAGCCGGACAACGTCGGGCACCTGGAGCAGCTCGCCCGCATCTCGCTGGCGCTGGGCCAGGCCGGCCGGGCGGCGGGCTTCCTGGTCAAGCGGGCCGAGGTGCTGGCGCGCCGGGGCGAGGTGGACGTGGCCCTGGCCGACTGCCGCCAGGCCCTCGCCATCGTGCCCGGCCAGGACGAGGCCATGAAGCTGCTGCCCGTCCTGGAGCGCCTGAACCGGGCGGCGCCGGCCCTGATCGCGACGCCGAACCCCTCGGAAATGCTGGCGATTCGCTCGCCTCGGCCCGAGCTGTCGCTGGAGGAGCGCAGCCGCGCGACGCTGCCGCTCGATCCCATCCGGCTCGAAGAGGAGCTGGCCCTGGACGCCGTGGGCCTGGACGAGCCCGTCGTCGACGCCTCGGCCCTGCTGGCGGTGCACGACGTCGACGGCATCGACGTGGTGGCGCTGCCCAGCGACGCTCCGGAGCCCGCGGTGACGTGGCTGCGGCCCGAGGCGCCGGCCGACGTGACCCAGCGCCCCGTCCAGGCGGTGCCGTCGCTGCCGGCGGTGATGCCGCCCGTGCCGGCGGAGGGCTTCGGGGATCCGGAGGACTCCCTGGAGGTCGAGCTGGAGCAGGTCGAGGCCGTGCTGCGGCTGGCCACGGGCGGTCCCGAGGCGGCGCCCACCAGCCGGTTCGTCGCGCCGCTGCCCGAGACGGCCCTCTTCGGCGCGCTGCCCCGGGCCACCCGGGCCGACCTCGCGCGCCTGGCCGACTGGCGGCGCTACAAGGCGGGCGCCGTCCTGGGCCTGCCCGGCGAGCCCTGCGCCGAGCTGCTCATCGTCGTCGAGGGCCAGCTCGCGGTGCGGCGGCCGGAGGGCGAGGGGGGCGACGTGCTGACCCGCCTGGGGGCCGGCGAGGTGGTCGGCGATCTGGAGCGCGTGCACGGCGGGCCCTGGCGCCTGCACGTCAGCGCCGAGACGCCGGTGCAGGTCGTGGCGCTGGAGGCCATCATCGTCGATGGCCTGCGGCGGCGCTTCCCGGCCTTCGACCTGCTGCTGCGCCGGTCGTCGGCGCGCCGCCACGGCTCCTGGCTGCTGGGGGCCAACCCCATGTTCAAGGGGCTGGGCCCGGCCGAGCGCGCCTTCATCGCCGAGCACCTGGAGCCTCGGCGCCTGGGGCGGGCGGGCGTGCTCTGCGAGGAGGGGGCGCCGCTGGACGTCGTCGCGCTGGTGGCCGGCGGCACCCTGGAGGTCACCCGGGAGGGTCGCCCCATCGCCACCCTGCGGCCGGGCCGCCTGGCGGGCCTGGGCGCGCTGGGCCACGAGGGCCACGCCACCGCCCGCATCGTCGCGGGGGAGAAGGGCGCGCTGCTCTACGTCCTGGATCGGGGGGCGGTGGAGGCCATCCGGCGGCTGCCGGCGGTGCGCGAGGTGCTGGACGCGGCCATCGCCCAGCGGGCGTGACCGCGGCCGGCTAGCCCGCTAGTTGGACTGGTTCTCGGCGATCTTCTCGAGGCGCTTGCGCTCGTTGTGATCGAGCATGCGCTTGCGCAGCCGGATGGCGGCGGGGGTGATCTCGACCAGCTCGTCGGCGTTGATGAACTCGAGGGCCTCCTCGAGCGCGAACTTCCGCGACACGGCGAGCTTGGTGTCGATCTCCTTGGTGGCCGAGCGCATGTTGTCGAGCTTCTTGGCCTTGCAGGGGTTGACCACCATGTCCTGCTGGCGCGCGTTCTCGCCGACGATCTGGCCGTTGTAGACCTTGTCGCCGGGCTCGACGAAGAGCTGGCCGCGCTCCTGGAGCGTCTCCATGGCGTAGGCGGTGACCTGGCCGGTCTCCTGGGCCACGAGCACGCCGGCGGCGCGCCGCTGGAACGGGCCCTTGTAGGGGCCGTAGCCGGCGAACGTGCGGTACAGGTTGCCGGTGCCGCGGGTCTGGGTCAGGAAGCGCGAGCGGTAGCCAATGAGGCCGCGGCTGGGGATGAGGTAGCCCAGGCGGGTGGTCCCGTCGGTGGACTGCCGCATCTCCTGCATCTCGCCGCCGCGCTCGTTGAGGTCCTGGATGACCGCCCCGCTCAGCGCCTCGCCGCACTCGATGGTGACGTCCTCATAGGGCTCCTCCAGGCCGTTCTCCCCCTCGTGGAGGATGACCCGGGGCATGGAGACCATGAGCTCGTAGCCCTCGCGCCGCATCGTCTCGATGAGGATGCCCAGGTGCAGCTCGCCGCGGCCCGAGACCTTGAAAACCTCAGGCGATTCGGTGTCTTCCACGCGCAGGGACACGTTGGACTGCAGCTCGCGGCCGAGCCGCTCGCGCAGCTTGCGGCTGGTGACCCACTTGCCCTCGGTGCCCGCGAAGGGCCCGTTGTTGGCGATGAACTCCATGCTGATCGTGGGCTCGTCCACCGCGATGGGGGGCAGGCCCTCCGGGGCGCTCGGGTGGCAGATCGTCTCGCCGGGCAGGGCGTCGGTGACGCCCGCGATGCCCACGATGTCGCCCGCCTGGGCCTCGGTGATCTCGATCTGCTGGAGCCCCGAGAAGCCGGTGAGGCGGCTCACCCGGGTCTGGCGCACCTTGCCGTCGAAGTCGACCGCCGCGATGCCCATGCCCTTGCGGACGGTGCCGCGGCGGATGCGCCCGATGGCGATCCGGCCCACGAACTCGTCGTAGTCGATGGTCGCGACCTGGAGCTGGAAGGGCCCCTCGGGATCCACCTCGGGCCCCTCGACGTGCTCGAGCACGGCGTCGAGGAGGGGGGTGAGGCTCGTCTGCTCGTCACCCAGGTCCTTGACGGCCCAGCCCTGGCGCGCGGAGGCGTAGAGCACGGGGAACTCGAGCTGCTCGTCGTTGGCGTCCAGCGCCACGAACAGGTCGAAGACCTCGTTGAGCACCTCGTCGGGCCGGCCATCGGGGCGGTCGATCTTGTTGATCACCACGATGGGCTTCAGGCCGTGGGACAGGGCCTTGCGGAGGACGAAGCGCGTCTGGGGCATGGGCCCCTCGGCGGCGTCCACCAGCAACAGCACCGAGTCGACCATGCCGAGCACGCGCTCGACCTCGCCGCCAAAGTCGCTGTGGCCCGGGGTGTCCACGATGTTCACCGTGATGTCCCGCCAGGTGATCGCGGTGTTCTTGGACAGGATGGTGATCCCCCGCTCCCGCTCCAGGTCCAGCTTGTCCATGGCGCGATCCTGCAGCCGCTGGTGGCTGGCGACCGTGCCGGACTGGCGGAGCAGGCCGTCGACGAGGGTGGTCTTCCCGTGGTCGACGTGGGCGATGATGGCAATGTTACGTACGTCGTGTCGGCGCATGGCGCGGCACTCTGCACAGGAGGACCCTCCGTGGCAAGAGGCACGTCGTCAAAGTACGTTTGCACCCTTGGCCCGGCTGCGGAATCAGAGTACAACTCGCGCTGAATGAATGGTCATTCAGCGCCCACCCCCCGGGTCAGCCCCGGGGGCGACGCGCGCCAACCAGGAGCAAGGGGAATCGCATGAAGGGGCTCGACATCCGCCGCGCGGCGGTGCTGGGGGCCGGGGTCATGGGCCGCGGCATCGCGGCTCACCTGGCGGGCTGCGGCATCGACGTGCTGCTGCTCGACATCGTGCCGCCCGGGGAGCAGAGCAGCGACCCGGCGAAGCGCAACGCGTTCGCGGCGGGTGGCCTCGACAAGGCCATCAAGAACAAGCCGGCCCTCTTCTACGACGCCGCCGACGCCCGGCGGGTGACCGTGGGCAACCTCGAGGACGACCTCGACGCCCTCGCCGGGGTCGACTGGGTGGTCGAGGCCGTGGTCGAGCGGCTCGACATCAAGCGCGCCCTCTTCGAGCGGCTCGACGCCGTGCTCAAGCCCGGCACCGTCATCTCGTCGAACACCTCGGGCCTGCCCCTGGCCGACCTGGTGGAGGGCCGCTCGGACGCCTTCCGGTCGCACTTCATCATCACCCACTTCTTCAACCCCGTGCGGTACATGAAGCTGCTGGAGGTGGTGCAGGGCCCGGACACCGAGCCCACCCTGCTGCCCCGCTTCGAGATCTTCGCGCGCCAGACGCTGGGCAAGGGCATCGTCCACGCCAAGGACTCGCCCGCCTTCGTGGCCAACCGCATCGGCACCTTCTCGATGATGTACAGCGTCCACCGCATGGTGGAGCTGGGCATGAGCCCCGAGGCCCTCGACGCCATCTTCTCGCAGCCCATGGGCCGCGCGAAGTCGGGCATCTTCCGCACCGCCGACGTCGTGGGCCTGGACACGCTGGCCTTCGTCTCGACGCACCTCTACGAGGATCTGCCCGGCGACGCCCTGCGCGACTACTTCAAGATCCCTGATTTCCTTCAGGATCTGCTGAACAAGGGCTTCCTCGGCAGCAAGTCGAAGAAGGGCGTCTACCAGAAGGTGGGCAAGGACTTCTTCACCTTCGACCCCTACACCCGCGACTACCGGGCCCAGGACAAGCCCCGGTTCGCCTCGGTGGGCGCCGCCCGCAAGATCGAGGACACCGGCCGCCGCATCAAGGCGATGATCAGCGGGGACGACGAGGCCGCGAAGCTGGCCTGGGAGTGCCTGGCCCAGACGCTCGCCTACGCCGCGCGCCACATCAACGACATCGCCACCGATCTGGTCCAGATCGACAACGGCATGAAGTGGGGCTTCGCCCAGGAGATGGGCCCGTTCGAGACCTGGGACGCCATCGGCGTGGCCGAGAGCGTGGCCCGCATGAAGGCCGACGGCATCGACGTGCCGGGCTGGGTCGACGACATGCTGGCGGCCGGCCGCACCTCGTTCTACGAGGGTCTGCCCGGGGAGCGCACCTACTGGGACGACGCCTCGAAGGCGGCCGCCCCCGAGGTGATCTCGCCCCGCTTCCGCCGCCTGCCCGAGACCACGGATCACCCGAGCCTGGTCAGCAAGAACCGCGGCGCCCGCCTCTGGGACATCGGCGACGGCGTGCTCTGCGTCGAGTTCCGCACCAAGATGAACGCGGTCGACGCGGACATCACCGCCATGCTCGGCGAGGCCGTCGAGCGCGCCGAGGCCGACTTCGACGCCGTCATCCTGGGCAACCACGCCCCCGCGGCGTTCAGCGCCGGCGCCAACATCATGCTCATCGCCATGGGCGCCCAGCAGAAGCAGTGGGACGGCATCCGCAGCCAGATCCAGGGCTTCCAGCAGGCCTGCGCGGGCCTGCGGGCGGCGCGCGTGCCGGTGGTGGCCGCGCCGTTCGGCCTCACCCTCGGCGGCGGCGCCGAGATGTGCCTGGGGGCCTCGGCCATCCAGGCCCACGCCGAGCTCTACATGGGCCTCGTCGAGGTGGGCGTCGGCCTCATCCCCGGCGGCGGCGGCACCTTCGCCCTCCTGCACAACCTGCAGGCGGGCTCCCCGGACGCCGATCCGCTCTCCCACCTGCGCGCCGCCTTCCTGGCCATCGGCATGGCCAAGGTGGGCACCAGCGCCGAGGAGAGCCGCAAGATCGGCTTCCTGCGGGCCAACGACCGCGTGACGATGGACCGCGACGAGCTGCTCGAGGCCGCCAAGTGGCGCGCCCTGGGCATGGCCCGCTCGGATCACAAGGCGGTCACCGGCCGCCGCGTGAAGGTGGCCGGCCGCTCGGGCTACGGCACCATCTACGCGAACCTCTGGGACATGGCCCAGACCGGCCAGATCTCCGAGCACGACCAGAAGATCGGCGCGAAGCTGGCCTATGTGCTGAGCGGCGGCGACGTGGCGGCGGACACCTGGGTCTCCGAGGAGCGCTTCCACGAGCTGGAGCAGGAGGCCTTCTTGTCGCTGTGCGGGGAGGAGAAGACCCTCGCCCGCATCCAGTACATGCTCATGAACAACAAGCCCCTGAGGAACTAGACATGCGCGAAGTCGTCATCGTTGAAGGCGCTCGTACTCCCTTCGGCCGCGCGCTCAAGGGCAACCTGCGGCAGACCCGCCCCGAGGATCTCGGCGCCCTCGCGCTCAAGGAGGCCCTCAAGCGGGCCGGCCTCGACGCCGACGCCGTGGAGGACGTGGCCCTGGGCTGCGCCATGCCCGAGGGGCAGCAGGGGCTGAACGTGGCGCGCGTCGTCGGCTTCCTCGCCGGCCTGCCCAACCACGTCCCGGCCTACACGGTGAACCGGTTCTGCGCCTCCGGGCTGCAGACCATCGCCGGCGTCGCGGCCCGCATCGTCACGGGCGAGCTGGACGCGGCCATCGCCGGCGGCGTCGAGAGCATGACCGCCGTGCCGATGGGGGGCTTCCACCCCCAGCTCCACCCGACCCTCGGCGTCGAGTTCCCGGCGGCCTACATCGGCATGGGCACCACCGCAGAGAACGTGGCGGCCCGGTTCGACGTGACCCGCCAGGCCCAGGACGCCTTCGCCCTGAAGAGCCACCAGAAGGCCACCATCGCCCGGGAGAAGGGCCTGCTGGCCCAGGAGATCATCCCGGTCGACACCCAGGTGGACGGCCGGAGCGTGCGCGTCGAGCACGACGAGCTCATCCGCCCCGACACCACCCTGGAGGGCCTCGCCAGCCTGCGCCCGGCCTTCAAGCCGGTGGGCGGCACGGTCACGGCCGGCAACGCCTCGCCCCTCACGGACGGGGCCGCGGCCGTCGTCCTGATGAGCCGCGCCGCCGCCGGGAAGCGCGAGATCCTGGGCACTTTCAAGCGGTTCGCCACCGTCGGCGTCGACCCCGACATCATGGGCATCGGCCCGGTGCCGGCCATCCGCAAGCTGCTCGACAAGGCGGGGCTGAGCGTCGCCGACATCGATCTCTTCGAGATCAACGAGGCCTTCGCGGCCCAGTCGGTCTACTGCCAGCGCGAGCTCGGCATCCCCGACGAGAAGCTGAACGTGAACGGCGGCGCCATCGCCCTCGGCCACCCCCTCGGCGTCTCGGGCACCCGCCTGGCCCTCACGGCCCTCTACGAGCTGCGCCGCCGCGGCGGCGGCCGGGCCGTCGTCAGCATGTGCATCGGCGGCGGCATGGGCGCGGCGGCCCTGATCGAGGTCTGATCGACCCGCCCGGGCGCGCCACGCTGCGCGCCCCACCTCCCTGAAAACACTGCAGTTTCCGCTCGGCGGTCAGCCCCGGCTGCGCTGCCGGCGGGCCCAGCCGAGGCCCAGGATGCCCACGACCAGGGCGCCGGCGACGAAGACCAGCCACGGCGGCAGGCCGGGCCGGGGGACCTCGCCGGCGGTCGCGGGCGGGGTGTCGCCGATGGCCGCGGTGGTCGGGGCGGCCGGGACGTCGGCGGGGATGGGGGCGGCCGGGCAGGGGGTGTCGCAGCCGGGGCCGGCCCCCTGGACGGTGCCGCAGGCGTTCTGGGCGCCGGGGAGGGCGGCGCCGGCGACGACGTCCACCCGGTTGCCGCAGACGGTGTTGCCGATGAGCGGGGTGGCCGGGCAGGTCGGCGCGAACCGGGCGTCGGCGGCGGCCCGGCACTGGGCGGCGAAGGCGGCCACGTCGGCGGCGCTGGCGAGCGAGTGGTCGACGGCCAGCCGGTCGCCCTCGCGGCGCTTCGCCACCTCGCCGCTGGCCAGGCAGGCGTAGTTGGGCACGCAGCCGGGGATGCCGATGGCGTCGGTGATCTCGGGGGCGCAGCGGCGGATCACGGCGTCGAAGGCGGCGGTGGCGTCCTTGCTCTCGGGGCCGGTCTTGCGCAGGAGCACGTCCTGGCCCTGGGCGAGGACGTCGGGCAGGAAGCCCTCGTGGACCTGGCAGCCGCCGCAGCCCGAGCTGAAGAAGAGCGTGGTGCCGGGGGATACGCCCTCGAGGCCCGGGGCGCAGACGCACGGGTCGGTGGGCGCGGCGAGGCCGGCGCCGAGCAGGAGGCCCAGGCCGTTGCCCGTCAGCGTGCTGTCCATGATCAGCGGCTGGCCCTCGCAGGCCGCGACGCCGACGGTGGCGCCGCGCACCGTGACGCGCCGGAGCACGGCGCCGGGGCTGCGGTCGCCGGTGCCCGGGCACGTCCCGCCGGTAGGCCGGCCGAGGGCGATGCCGACGGCCTTCGCCTGGATGGTCGAGCGGACGACGCGGAGCGCCGGCGCCCCGTCAGCGAGCAGCCCGACGTCGGCCCCCTGCAGGTCGGCGGCCAGGAGGGTGGTGCGGGCCGCTGCGACCTCCAGGCGGCCGCCCCGCAGGATGGGCCGCCGGAGCAGGACGTCCGGCGCCTCCACGCGCAGCCCCACGCTGCCGCCGGTGATGCTGTGCCCCTGGCTGTTGAACGTGGCGCCCGCGCCGCGCACGACGACGCAGGCCGCCCCGGTGGCGGTCAGGTCGGCCGTCAGCTCCACCTCGGCGCCCGGCGTGGCCAGGGCGGTGGTGCAGGCCTCGCAGCCATCGCAGGGGGTGCGGGGGCCGGCGGCGGCGAGGCCGGGCAGGAGCAGCAGGAGCAGGGGCAGCGGGCGCATCGAGCCTCCGACGTGAAGCGGTCCCGGCCACCTCACCCGCGCCGGGCGCTGGCGTCAAGCCACCGCCACCTCAGAACCGGTAGCCGACGCCATAGAGCACGCTGAGCTCGTTGACGCGCATGAGGAAGCGGACGCCCAGGTAGACGCCCACGCCGGCCTTGGCGTCCTGGGAGGCGTGCAGGCGACCGACGAACATGGGCACCGCGTCCGGGTCGTCGTCGAGCTGCATCCCGACGAGGGCGCCGCCCTGCAGCTCGAGCACGCTCTCGTCGGCGATGTTGAACTGGAAGGGCGCCGCCATGAAGCCCGCGAAGACCCGGGAGGGGACGACCCGCTCGCGCTTCTCGCCGCGGACGAAGCGCACGGCGGTGCCCGTGGGCAGGTCGTAGGCCAGCGCGACGCGGAACTCGGGGGCGACGAAGTACTCGGCCAGGAAGAAGGCCGAGGGGTGGGGCACGACCTCCGCGTCGTCGCCGTACTGGCCGATGTCGGCGATGGGCGTGGACAGGGCGGAGCCGGCGCTGACCTCGAAGAGGTGGGGCCGCTCGCCCCCGTGCGCGGCGACCGCGGCGAAGACGACGGAGCACAACAGCATGAAACGCATGGGGAATCCTGGCGACTAACGGGGCGGGAGGATGGGGCGGAAGCCGGCGTCGGTGATGGCCTGGGCGATGGCGTCGAGGCCCGCCTGGCCGCGGACGAGGGCCCGGCCGGCGTCCTTGGAGACCTCGGCCGCGTCGACGCCGTCGAGGCGGTTGAGAGCGCCCTCCAGCCGCCGGGCGCAGGCGCCGCAGGTCATGCCCTCGACCTGGATCTCCACGACGGCGGGGCCCGCCGGCGCGCGGCGCAGCAGCCGGCGCAGGTCATCGGCGGCGAAGAAGGCGATCAGCCCGAGGAGGCCCGCGGCGGCCGCCGTCTGCCACCAGGCGCCGTGGTCCATGGCGTGGGCGGCGCTCGTGGTGGCGTCGGCCAGCACGAAGTCGAAGGCCCAGGCCAGGCCGACGCTGCCCACGATGAGCGTGCCCAGGTAGATGCCGAGGATGCGGCCGCCAAAGGCGCGCAGGATGGCCCCCATGGTGGCGACGTTGCTGGCCGGGCCCGCCATGAGGAAGACGAGCGCCGCGCCGACGGGCATGCCGGCGGCCACCAGGCCGGCCGCGATGGGCACCGACGCGGTGGCGCAGACGTAGAGCGGCAGCGACACGAGCAGGACGAGGAGCGGCGCGAAGGGGCCCGTCAGGCCGATGCCCTCCAGGGCGCTGGGCGGCACCAGGGTCGTCAGCGCGGCCGAGGCCAGGACGCCGACGACGAGCCAGCGCCAGATGGTGCGGATCATGTCGAGGCCGTGGGCCACCGCCGCCCGCAGGCCGTGGCCGCCCCCGGCCTCCTCGGCGTTGACGGGCTCGGCCAGAGGGACGGGCGGCCCGCCGAAGCGCTCCACCAGCCCGCCGGCGAGCAGGCCCGTGACGGCGGCCGCGCCCACCTTGAACAGGGCGAAGGGCCAGCCCAGGAAGGCGGCGCTGACGAGGATGGAGTCCACCCCGGTCTGGGGCGTGGCCACCAGGAAGCCGATGGCCGCGCCGTCGCTGGCCCCGTCCTTCTTCAGGCCCAGACCCGCGGGGATGACGCCGCACGAGCAGAGGGGCAGCGGCACGCCGAAGGCGATGGCCTTGGCGACGCCGGCGCGGCCCTGCAGGTGGCGCTGGAGGAAGCCCGCCGGCACGAGGACGTGCAGCGCCCCGGCGACGGCCGCGCCGACGAAGAGCCACGGGGCGAGCTCGAGCAGGAGGTGCCAGATCGCGGTCCACATGAGGCGCAGCCTATACCCCCAGGGGGTATCTTGCAAGGGGCGTGAGCGTCACCGCCCGCAGCAGAACACCTGGAACTTCACGGGCTGCTGGAAGGGGCCGTTCCACGAGCGCCCCTGGTCGGGCGAGCCGCGGTAGTCGACGGCCTGCCCCTGGGGCGCGAACGGGCTCTGCGCGCCCGCGACCGTCTCCCAGACGATCCAGTACGTGACGCCGGCCTCGACCTCGGCGGGGGGATCGAGGTCGGCCCCCTGCCAGCCGTTCGGCGCGGCCAGGTTGAAGGCGCCGCGGGCCAGCAGGCGGTCGGGCGTGTCGCCGGCGCTGCTGGTGTAGAGCCCGAGGGCGGTGGCGCCGGGGCGCTCGCCCGAGAAGAGCGTGAGCCGGCGGACGGTGGCCGCCTCGGGGGCCTGCCAGCGCCACGCGATCCACGGCCCGCCGGTGGAGCTGCCGTCGAGGAAGTCGGGGCCCTGGTTGCGGCCATCGCAGGGATCCTCGCCCTCGCACGCGCCGCGCTCGCCGTCGTCGCCCGCGGCGAGGCAGTCCGGGTCGGCGGGGAAGTCCACGAGGCCGTCGTCATCGTTGTCGAGGCCGTCGGCGCAGGTGGGCAGCGGGACGGGATCGCCTTCGCTCTCGTCCTCGGGGGCCGCACAGCCCGGGTCGTCCAGGTCCACGCGGCCGTCGCCGTCGTTGTCGCGGCCGTCGCTACACGCGGGGGGCGGCGGCGGGCCGGCCGTCAGCCGGAAGGGGCCGCCGCCGGCGCGGGAGCCGGTGTCGACGACCAGGTACCAGGTGCCGGGGCCGGGGGGTCGGAACGTCAGGCGCGTGCCGGGGGCGGCGTCGTTGCCGCGGACGCAGGCCACGTCGGCGGCGTCGTCGCAGGCGGCGCGCAGGTAGAGCACCGTCGCGGCCTGCGTCTCGGGGTGGTCGGTGGCGAAGACGACCTCGTCCTCGCCCGGCAACACCTCGTAACGAAACAGGATCTCGCCGCCAGCCGCGCCGCCACAGGTGCCGAGCGTCCGGGCCGGCGCCCTCGCGGTGTCGCCATCGTAGAAGCCCTGCTCGGCCATGGCCTGCCGCAGATCGATGGCCTCGGCGCAGGGATCGCCGGCGTCCGGCGGCGCGGGCTGGGCGTCGCGGGCCGCGTCGGCTTCGGCGTCGGCGGCGGCGTCCACGAGGGCGGCGTCCGTGGGGCGCGCGTCGGCCACGCGGGCGTCGGTCGCCGCGGCGTCATCCACGGCGGCGTCGGCGGGCCGGCCGGCGTCGGGCGGGATCACCGCGTCGAGGCCTACGTCGCCCGCGTCGGCGGCCCCGACGTCGCGGGGGACGCGCGCGTCGCGCACGGTGGGGGAGGTGGCGTCCACGACCCCCGCGCCCTGATCGTCACAGCCCGCCAGCGCCAGCACCCACAGCCAGGTTCGAAGCTTCATGCGCCCTCCCTCTCCGCCGCATCTTGCGCTGGCGCCCGCGGCGGCGCACGCGGTTCGCGCGTCAGGGGCCCTGGAACGTGAGGCGCAGCATCGCCGCGAGGGTGCGGCCGGCGTCGGGCATGGCGGATCGGTAGCGGTGGACGGGGCCCAGGCGGTCGCCCTCGACCGGGGCCTCGATGCCCCAGAGGGCGTCCGTCGTGCCGAAGAAGCCGTAGCGGACGTCTTCGAGCCGGACGCGCTCGTGGCCGTCGGCGTCCCGCCCCCGCGACGGGGCGACGGCGTCGTTGGCGAACCAGCGGAAGAGGGCGGCTTCGGGGGTGGCCTCCAGGGCGAGGACGGCGCCATCGGCCGGCACCTCGCGCCGCACGAACGGGATGGGGCCTGGCACCAGCAGGCTCAGGGGCCCCACCTCCACGGCCCCCGTCCGCCACACCACCACCCGGCGGAGCCACGGCTGGAAGAGGGTGGGGTACGCCTCCACCCGGGCGACGTCCGGGGCGTCCACCTGGGCGCGGGCCAGGGCCTCGGCGCGGTGGTTCAGCCAGGTGCCATAGCCAAGGTAGGCGGTCGTCACCGCGAGGGCGACGGCCGCCGCCCGCGCCGCGCGCCGGGGGGTGGCCCGCCAGCGCCGGCCCAGCAGCAGCGCCACCGCCAGCGGCACCGTGTAGAGCGGGTCGATGATGGCCACGCCGTCCAGCGCGAAGCGCGTCGCCGCGAACGGGCTCAAAAGCTGGGTGCCGTAGGTCGTGAACACATCCAGCAGCGGGTGCGTGAGCAGCGCCAGCACCCAGAGCCCCACCCACGCCCGCAGCGCCGTCGGGCCGCCGGGCCCGTCGGGGTCGCCCCCGGTGCGTTGGCGGTACCAGCGCCAGAGGCCGTACGCGATCAGCGGGCCCACCACCGGGCCGAACCACACGGCGTGGGTCGGGCCGCGGTGCCAGACGAGGTCGCCCCACTCGCCCACGAAGACCCGCGAAAACACATCAAGATCGGGGACGGTGCCGCCGACGGCCCCCCACCAGGCGGCGCGGCGGCCGAGCCGTGGGCCGAAGCCGGCCTGGCCGACGGCGGCGCCGAGGACGGCCTGCGTGATCGTGTCCATGGCCTCTCCGGTCCGTGGGGTCTATGCTGGCGGGGTGCGCCACCACCACCAGGGTTGCAAGATGGCTCGGACCGGGTGGCCGGTTGCAGGTCTGCTCGCACTCGCCGCGCTCGCTGCCTGCGAGGACGTGGATCGCGGGCACCTGCGGGGCCTGCTGGAGGGCGACGCGGGCCCGCTGACGACCTGGGGGGATCCGCCGCCGCCGGGCGCGCCCCCCAGCGACGAGGCGGCCCCGACCGTGGGCCTCGACGCCGTCGACGTGGCCGAGGGGCGCGCCGCGCTGGCGGGCTGGGCCCGCGACGACGTGGCGGTCGCGGCGGTGCAGGTGCTCGTCGGCGCCAGCGGTCCCTACACGGCCACCGTGCGCGGCGAGCGCTGGACGGCCGACGTGCCGCTGCCGGTCGCCGGCCCCACCACCCTCATCGTCACGGCGTTCGACGCGGTGGGGCGGACGGGCGAGGTCCGCCGGGCGCTGCCGGGCGAGGCCCCGGTCTCGGTGCTGCCCCCCGAGATCGTCATCGACGCCCCCGCCCCCGACACGGCGACGGGGGCCGAGCGGGTGGTCCTGCAGGGCCGGTGCTCGGACGCCGGCGGCGTCGTCGAGGTGGCCGTGGAGGGCCGCCTGGCGGGCGACCTGGGCCTGGCCCGGACGGCCGATCACTTCGCACGCTGGTCCCTCAGCGTGCCGCTCGTGGCCGGGCAGACCGAAGAGTTCACGGTGGTGGCCCGCAACGCCGCCGGCCGCACCGCCGCGGCGAGCGTGCGGGTGCGCTCGCGGCGGGCCCCCGCCCACGCCCCCCCCACCGTGGAGGTCAGCCCCGCCGAGGGCGAGATCCTCGACCGCCTGCGGGCGCCGGTCTCGGTGCGCGGGGTGGCGGGCGCGCCCCTCGCGCGCGTCGAGGTCCGGGTCGGCGACGGCCCGTGGCGACGCCTGCCCGATCGCGGCGACGCCTTCCGGGAGACGCTGCGGCTGGCCCCGGGTCCGAACGCCGTCACCGTGCTGGCGTGGGACGTCGACGATCTGGTGACCCGCGTCGATCGACGGTGGGTGGTGGATGACGGCGCCGGCGATGGCCCACGCCTGGTGCTGCGGCCGCCGACGGGCCCCGGCGGCCGCGTCGTCCTCGACCTGGATCGGGCGGGCGTGGACGCGCTCTTCCCGCCCGCCATCCAGGCCCGCACCCGCCTCGTGAACCTGGATCCCCGGCCCCTCGTGGCCGGGGCCCTGGCCGCCATCCGCGGCGCCTGCTTCGCGGAAGCCGACGCCCCGGCCTGCCCGGCGACCTGGGGGTCGGCCGAGCGCAACCTCTGGAAACTGTTGAACCTTACGCCCGCCTCCACCGACGTGGCGGGCACCCGCCTGGAGACGGCGGCGGCCCTGAGCGACGAGCTGCTGGGCCTGCCGTTCTCGATCCTGCTGGCCCAGGCCCTCGGCCTCGCCCCCGACGACGCCATCCTGCCCGACGCCGCGCTGGTGGAGGGGGTCGTGCGGCAGGTGATGGCCAGCCACCCCAGCGCGAACGACGACGGCACCCTGCCGGTGACGCTGGCCGACGGCCTCGCCGACATGGCGACGCTGGCGCCGCGCTTCGGCCCGCGGGGTGACCACCCGGGCTTCCTGGCGGGGCAGAGCCACGCGGAGGTGCTGACCTCCGGCTTCCGCATGCACCTCGTCGCCGACAGCAACATCACCCTGCGCGAGGGGGTGGATCTGGCGGCCGGGCGCAAGGTCTGGCAGGCCAGCGCGCCGGCCGGCCTCGCCGCCCTCGACCTCGACTTCATGACGCCGGACCGCTTCGACCTGGAGGGCCTCGCCGAGGGCGCCGCCGTCGACTTCGACTTCGTGCTGAGCAGCTACGGGCTGCCGGTGGCCCTCGGGCGCCAGGCCGATCCGCTGCCCCGGGGGGATGGCCCCGTCTGGGATCTGCCGGCCTGGACGCTGCAGGCGATGGTGGCCGAGGCGGCCTTCCAGGCGTTCTCGGGCCTGCGGGCGGGCTGCGACCTCTGCGCGGGCGCCGACGACGGCGCGCTGCTCTACCAGAACGCGGCCGGGGACGTGGACCTGGCCGAGATCGCCGTGGGCCGGGTGGGCCATGACTGCCCGCCCGAGGCGGCCTGCGGGCGGCGCCCGGCGACGCCGGCGGGGGAGTCGGAGCACTTCGACCGCTTCGACGCCCTCGACTGCGCGTCCGTCGACGACTGCGCGCCCGGGCTGCGCTGCCACCGCGCCGGGCGCAGCGACGACCGCGGGCGCTGCGTGGCGCCGGGGGACGTGGTCTGCGAGGGGGATCGGGACTGCGGGCGGGGCCGCTGCCTGGCGGGGGCGTGCGTGCCCTTCGAGGCCATCGGCTGTGGCCGCACGGCGGACTGCCGACCGGGTGAGGCCTGCCACCTCGGCCAGTGCCGGGCCATCCCGCCGGGCTGGTTCCGTGTCTGGATGCCCGACGACCTGGGCGATCTGCCCCCGGCCTACCTCTGGGATCTGGTGGTGGACGTGGTCCAGGCGCGCCTGCAGGACGAGGGGGTGGCCCTCGACGCCGCGAGCGTGCGCTTCCCGCTGCAGGGCATCCCCGTCGGGCTGACGGCCGACGAGCTGGAGGCCCAGGTGCGCCGGACGCTGCAGACGCAGCGGCGCTGGCTGGCCAACGCCCTGCTCGGTGCGGTGGTCGAGGCGCCCGAGCCCGCGGATCTGCTCGCGGATCGCGACGCCGACGGGGCGCCCTGGCTGGTGGTGGCCGACTGCGCCGCGCCCTGCGAGCCGCTGACCCTGCACGACGACACCGGCGCGCGGGTGGATCGGCCGGGGCCCCAGGGGCGCGCGGGCCTGCCGTTCGCGGCGCTGGGGGAGCGCACGCTCTACGCGCGGCGCGGCGGCGTGACGTGGCGCCTGGAGGTGGAGGCCCGGGCGGAGGAGGTGCGGCTGTGGCTGCGCGACGCGCGCTGAGGCTGGGCCTGCTGGCGGCGCTGCTGCCCGCTTGTGAGGCCGCGAACGTGGTGGCCGATCCGGCGCCCGACGTGGACGCGGGCGCCGCGGCGTGGGTCCGCCTGCGGTCGCCGGCGGCGGGCGACGTCGTGGAGTCCGGGTTCATCGTGGCCATCGAGGCCGCCGCGCCCGCCCGGGTGCAGATCGCCGGGCGGCCCGACCAGGTGGTCTCGCCCGGCCCCGACGGCGTCGCCCGGCTGCCCGTCGCGGCGCCCCCGGGGCCCCTGGAGGTGCGCGTCGCGCCCGCCGACGGGGCGGGCGAGGGGGCGCAGGTGCGCGTCTTCGTGGCGCGCGCGACCACCCTGTACCCGCCGCCCGCGGCCGGCACGGTGACGCTGCGGCTGGATCGCGAGGCGCTGGGCGCGCTCCTCAGCCCGGCCGAGCAGGCCCGGGTGCCGCTGGTCGACCTGGACCTCGGGCCCCTCGTCCAGGGGGCCCTCGTCGCCCTCCTCGATCCCGAGCGCGCGGGCGTGGATCGCAGCGACTGGGGCCCGGCCGAGGAGAACCTGGTGCGCTTGCTCGGCAACACCCCGGCCTCCACCGACCCGACGGGGACGGCCCTGGGGCCCGTGCTGGCCCTGGGCGAGCGGCTGGGTCTGCCGCCCGGCCGCATCCTCGCGGACTTGCTGGGGATCGCGCCCGACGAGGCCATCCTGGGGGCGGACGTCCTGGCCGAGGTGCTGCTGGACGACCTCATCGGCACCCACCCCGTCCAGGCCGCGCAGGCCGATCCACGCCGCCTGCGCGTGACGCTGGCCGACGCCCTGGCCGACCTGGCGCCCCTGGCCGAGCGCTTCGGGCCCGCCGGCGCGCACCCGGGCTTCCTGGCCGGCCCGCCCACCGCCGAGCTCTTCACGCCCGCGTTCGCGATGGTCGTGGAGGGGACGGGCCAGGCGCGACGGCTACCGGGCGTGGACCGGGCCGGCGCCTACGCGACGCACCTCGAGCTGCCGGCGGACGGCGAGGTGCTGGCCCTGGACTTCGAGGACCCGGCCCGCTTCCGGGTGGAGGGGCTGGCGCCCATCCCTCGCGCCGGCCTGACGCTCGGCCTCACCGAGCTGCCGCGCTTCGTGCCGCTGCCGGCGCCCGATCCGGCCCCCCGGGGCCAGAGCGAGGCCTGGGCGGCGGAACCGTGGACGCTGGAGCACATCGTCGTGGACGCCGCCTGGCGGGCCTACGGCACCCGCTTCCCGGGGGAGCGCCTCTTCGCCTACGCCCTGGGCGCCTTGGATCCGGCCACCGAGATCGCGTGGCTCGATGGGCGGGTCACCGTCCACACGGTGGCGGGCCTGGGCCCGCCGCCCCCGCCCGCGTACGTCTGGGACCTCATCCTCGACGTGGCCCAGGTGCGCCTGCACGACGGGGTGGAGGAGGGGGGCGCGGCCATCCGGCTGCGCCTGCCCCCGCTGGCCATCGGCCTGGACGCGGACGGCCTGATCGCCGCCATGCGGCCGGCGCTCCAGGCGCGTCGGGCCGACCTGGTGCGCATGATGCTGGGCGATCCGGCGGATCTGCCCTCGGAGGCCGTCGCCTGGGTGGAGGGAGGCAAGCTGAGATTCTCGTCTGATTTCGAGGTCTTCCGCGACGCGGCCGAGACGGATGGGCCCCTGGCCGACGTCCCCGCCGGCGTGCCCACGACGCTCTTCGCCCGCGACGCGGACGGCCGGCCCGCGAGCCTCACGCTCGTGCCCGGCGAGCCCGCCCGGCTGCTGTGGGCCCCGCGATGAGGCGCCGCCTGCTGCCCTGGCTGGCCGCCCTGCTGCCCGCGTGCGCCGGCGACGATCCCCCGGATCCGACGCCGCCCACGGCGCTGGTGGAGGGGGAGGCGCGGACGGTCACCCTGCGCTTCACCCCCCTCGACGTGACGCGGTTCGAGAAGGCCCTCGGCCGCGTCGCCCTGCGCCGGCTGCCGGCCGACCTGCTGGCGCGCACCTGGCTCGTCGATCTGCCGCTCACCGGCGGGGGCCTGGTGGACGAGGCCCTGGCCGCTCTGCGCGCCCGGAATCCCGCCACCCTGAGCGGCGCCGAGGCGGCCCTCGTGCGGCTGCTGCAGATGAGCCCCGTGACGGCGGACCTGCGCGGCACGACGCTGGAGGCGCTGCTGGACCTGGCCCCCGCCGTCGGGCTCTCGGGCCCCGAGATCCTGGCCGCGACGCTGGGCGTGGCCCCCGACGAGCCCTTCCTGTCCATCGAGGCGCTGGGGCAGGCCCTGGCGAGCGGCGTCATCGGCAGCCACCCGCGGGCGGCGACCCGGCCGGGGCCCGATGGCGCCGAGGTGCCCGTGGCGCCGGGGCACCTGCCGGTCTTCCTGGACGACGTGCTCTCGGATCTGCGCACTTTGCCCACCCGCTACGGGCCGGCGGCGGGCCACCCGGGCTTCCTGGGCGAGACGCGGGCGGCGCTCTTCGGCGACGACCTCGAGATGACGGTGCTCGCCAACGTGAACGGCGTGCCGGACCAGGGCATCGACCTGGAGCGCGCCGCGCTGGCCGGCGTGAACTCCATCGATGACCACCCCGAGGCTCTGTTCGACTTCTCCGACCCCGACTGGCTGCGCATCAGTGGCAGCTTCCGGGATCCGCCCGTCATCGAGCGCCTGACGTTCACGCTGTTCGAGGATCCGCGCTTCTTCGCCGGCGGGGCGACGCCCGATCCCGCCCCGTACGGCGACTCGGCCGTCTGGACCGCGGCGCCCTGGACGCTGGAGCGCGTCATCGCGGAGGCCGCCTTCGCCCAGTGGCGGGCCTGGGACGTCGAGGCCGCCTGGCCGGCCGCCGATCCGCTCGTGGCGGTCTCGGCGGCGGCGGGCTGGCTCACCCTGGCGACCACCGGCGAGGTCGGCGCGCCCCCGCCGCCGGGCTACATCTGGGACCTGCTGCTGGACGTGGCGCAGATCCGCCTGCACGACGGCGGCCTCGCGGAGGGCGACGCCGCGGTGCGCCTGGTGCTGACCGACGTGCCCCTGGGGCTCACGATGGACGCGCTGATCAGCCGCGTGCGGGCCAGCCTGGAGGCCGACGCGAGCGGCCTGGCGGCCCTGGCGGCCCGGCTGTTCGACAACTCCTGGGGCGAGGCCGACGTCTTCTACCGGCGCCCGCGGGACCGGGATGAGGACTGGCTGTTCTTCATCGCCCCCGAGGACATCCCCCGGGACGACGCGGGCGCGCCCGTCCGCCCCTACAGCTACGCGCTGCCCGGCTTCTTCGCCGACTCGATGTTCAAGACGCGCGTCGGGGGCCGGTCGTTGGTGGACGGGGACGCCCACCACTGGAAGGTCCAGCTCACCCCCGGCCTGGAGCTCTACGTCGCCGACGAGGGCGACCGGCGCTACCGCCTGCGCGTGGGGGAGAAGCCCGGGCGCAGCCGGATCTCCATCGAAATCAAGAGGATACGATGAGGTGGCTCGCGCTCGGCCTCGCCCTGCTGCCCGCGGCGGCCGGGGCAAGCGGCCTGTCCGTCCCCGTCATCGGGACGAGCCGGTCGGGGCCGGCCCATGTGGATCCGGCCGCCGCCTACTGGAACCCGGCGCAGCTCGGGTGGCTGGCGCGGCCGACGCTGCTGGCGGGCCTGTCGCTGCTCTACCTCGACGCCGACTACACCCGCGTCCGGCGCGGCCGCTACGCCTACGAGGATGGCCTGCGCTTCCAGACGCCGGTGCCCGAGGACGATCTGGACGCGAGCCGGTCGGGGGAGGCGGATCCCGTCCGGGCGTGGCAGATCCTCGCGGCGCCGTCGGGCTTCGGGGCCCTGCCGCTGGGGTCCGACCTGGTGGCGGGCGTCGGCTTCTTCGCGCCGTTTGGTGCGCAGCTCGACTTCCCCGATGAGGGCGCCCAGCGCTACGCCCTCGACGCCGTCCAGCTCCTCGTCGTGGAGGTGGCCCCGGCCATCGCGTGGCACCCGCGGCCGTCCTTCACCGTCGGCGCGGGGGTGGGCCTGGTGGCCGGCAAGCTGCAGCTCGACCGGGTGCAGGACCTGGCGGGGACGCCGCTGCTGCGCGACGCGCTCGGCAACCCGCCCATCGGCCAGCCCAACGCCTTCGGCCCGGACGCGCCCTCGGAGGTGCGCGAGCTGCTCGTCCTGAGCCGGCCCGTGCGCATCGGCCCGGCCTACGGCCTCACCTGGGCGGCGCGCGCGGGCGCGGCGTGGCGGCCGGCCGACGACTGGCTGCTGGGCGTGTCGTACACGCACCGCGTCCCGCTCACGTTCCGGGGGGCCTTCCGCCTGGACATGAACGACCCGTTCTTCACGCAGGACCTCGCCGCCCAGGGCCTCCAGTACCCGGCCATCGTGCGGGGCAAGGCCGAGGTGGAGTTCCCGCTGCCGTCGAGCCTGCACGTCGGCGCGGCGTGGCAGGCGGACGCCCGCTGGTCGCTCGACGTCTCGGGGGCGTGGTTTCGCCACTCCCAGGTGGACGCGCTGACGGCGACGCTGCGCTCCGACAGCCTGGTGCAGCCGGAGCTGGGGCTGGGCGACACGGCCGAGGTCCGCCTGCCCCGGGAGTGGGTGGACACCTTCCAGGTCGAGGTGCGGGCCACGCGCGCCCGGGACGCGGGCGGCTATGTGGGCGGGCTCCTGGGCTTGCACTCGGGCGCGAGCCCCGACGCGACGCTCGACGTCGCCAGCCCGGACGGCCCGCGCGTGGCGGCGGCGGCCTTCGTGGGCTGGCCCGTCCGCGAGTGGCTCCTCCACGGGGACGCCCACCTGCAGTACGTCCTGCCCCGCGAGAACAAGGGCTCGCGGCATGACCTCGCCAACGGCACCTACAGCCTGATCGTGGGCGCGCTGACCGTGGCCGCCACGCGCAGCTTCGAGTAGCCCGTCACCCGGCGGTGACGCCGCCGGCCGAACACCTCCACCAGGACGCCGGCATGGGCGATGCAGCCTGCCTCCATCGCAGCGCGAGGAGGTGGTCATGCTCTCTCTGCTGGTGCTCTTGCTCGCCCCCGTCCCCACCGTGGACTACGCCCGGGCCTCCGCGTCCCTCGGCGCCACCCATGGCACCTGGCACCACGACGGGACGCTCATCATGGATGGCCGCGACGATACCGCGTGGTGCGCCCCCTGGTCCGCCGGCGGTCCCCGCGTCGCCTTCGAGTTCAGCGCGCCGGTGACGGTGGACCGGATGCGGATCGCGCTCGGAAGCTCGCGGAAGATCAGCGGTTTTGGTCCCGCCAGCCGGCCCCGGATCCTCACGATCTCCAACATGACGTACGTCTGGCAGATCGTGATGCCCGATGATCCGAAGCCCTTCGAGGTGCCCATCCCGCCGCCCATCACGGGGCGCCAGCTCAGCGTGCGCGTGGACGCCGTCCACGAGCCCGGCCACACGGCCGTCTGCATCGCCGAGCTGACGCTGTACCAGGCGGGCCAGCCGCTGCGCCTGGCGCCCCGCCGCGGCGTCGTCGTGGGGCCGAGCGTCGAGGGCGTCTGGACGCCCGCCGGCCAGCTGTCCCCCGAGCGGTTCGTGGTCTTCTACCGGGATGGGCGGCTGCGGGTGCGCGACCAGCCCGACACCCGGGCCCCCGCCCGCGACCGGTTCGGCCGGTGGCACCGGGATGGCGCGGGCGTCCTCGCCTTCGAGATCGGCGGTCGGAAGGTGCGGATCTCGGCCACCGTGACGCCGGACCGCGACGGCCGCCCGCGGCTGACGGGGGAGGACCTGCTGGAGGGGACCTGGACGCCGTGGGTGCCCGACGCGACCTACGGCTCCTACCTCTGGTAGCGCCTCAGCCGCCGGGGGAGCGGACGGTCACCAGCGGCCGCAGCCGCTCCATCGTCTTCGCGCCGATGCCCCCCACCTTGCGCAGGTCCTCGACGCTCTGGAACGGCCCGTTCTGGGTGCGGTACTCGATGATGCGCCCGGCCGTGACCTTGCCGATGCCCGGCAGGGCGATGAGCTCCTCGGCCGTCGCGCTGTTCACGTCGAGCAGCGTGACGGGCAGGGCCTCCTCCTCGGGGGCCTCGACCTCACCGGCGTCCGCGGCGGCGACGGCGACCACGGCCGTGGCCGGCGGGCCGCCCTGGGTCGTCTGGATGCGCAGGCCCTTGCCATCCGTGCTGATCGTGATGTTGCCGTGGCGCCGGGTCTCGTAGGTGGGCACGCCGGCCTGGGCGAGGCGCGCCAGCGTCTCGGGCGCGGGGTGGCGGTACCGGTTTCGCTCGGCGCAGGAGATGAGGGCGACGCGCGGGGAGACGGCCTTGAGGAACGCGTCCTGGGTGGCGTGCCGGCTGCCGTGGTGGGCGATCTTCAGGATGGTGGCGCCGAGCTCGTTGGGCGCGTGGGCCAGCAAGCGGTTCTCCGTCTCCTTCTCGGCGTCGCCCGTGAAGAGGGCGCTGATCGCGCCATAGTCGAGGCGCACCACCACCGAGTTGGCGTTGAGGTCGGAGCGGGACCCCTTCACCAGGGGATCCTCCGGCGCCAGCACCGTGAGGCGGGCGCCGTCGCCGAGGTCGATGACGCGCCCGCGACGGGCCACCTTGAACGGCACGCCCTTGCGCTCCACGGCGTCCAGCAGCTTCACGTAGTCCCGGGCGGTGTGGGCCATGCCCGAGTCGAGGACGAGGCCGATGTCGCGGGACTGGACGACGCGCCATGAGTTCGCGATGTGGTCGGCGTGGGCGTGGCTGTTGATCATCAGGTCGATGCGGGTGACCTGGTGGGCGTCGAGCCAGCCCAGGAGCGCGTCCTTGCCCGTCGACGGCCCGGTGTCGATGAGCACGCGCTTGCCGCTGGGCGCCTCGATGAAGATGGCGTCGCCCTGGCCGATGTCGATCATCGTGATCTTCAACGGGTTTTCGCCCACGTCGTCGTTGAAGACGGCGGGGCCGGGGGCCGGGGCGTCGGTGCCGGGGGCGCCGCCGGGCGGGAGCGGCGGCGCCGGCTTGCCGACGGGCGGCGGGGTGGCGCCGCAGCCGGCGAGCAGGAGCAGGGCCGTCAGGCCAGCGAGGGCAGCGGTTCGACGGGACATCTCACTCTCCGAGCGGCGGGCGTGGCGCCCGATACTGATAGATCTCGAGGCCTTCCGGGGTGGTGCCGACGTGGTCGAGGCGGTGGTAGCGCGCCAGGTGCCGGTACCAGAGCAGGCCGATCGCGTCCTTGGCCTTGCCGGCCGGATCGAGGGCGATGAACCAGCCCTCGGGCGGCAGGCCGAGCCGGGCGGCGGCCCGGGCGGTGCGGCCGACGGCGGACGTCGTCTCGGCGTGGACCAGCGCGGTGCTGCAGTGGACGAGGCGGCGGCGCTCGGCCTCCCCCTCGACGCGGCGCAGGACGACGGCGTGGGCCGCGGCGTCGTCCCGGGCGAGCTGGTGGGCCTGCTCGAGGGCCAGCAGGCCGCCCCCGGCGCTCGCGAGGCCAGCCGGGAAGGGGGCGGCGCGATCGCTGCGCGGCGGGTCCGCGCCGGTCGGATCGTTGAGCACGGTGGCCGGGCGCGGCGCCTCGGTGGCGATGGAGGCGGGCCGCGGCAGCCCCACCGCCGCCGGGGGCGGGGGCCGGGCGCTGCACGCGGCGGTGGCGGCGGCCAGCAGCGCGCCGCCCAGCAGGCCCCTCACCCGATCACCCACCCGCGAGCTGGCGCAGGAAGGCGGGGGCCGGCAGGCCGGGGGCGTCGAGGCCGGACTCCGTCACCCAGGCCGCCGGGCCGAGCTCGGCGAGCGTCTCGACGCGGGGCACCCCGGTGGGATCGACCTGATCGAGGTAGGCGGCGATGCCCGGGAGCAGGCGGCCGTCCCGGGCGGCTGCCAGGAGGGCCTGGCGATCGCCCAGCAGCCAGGCGCGCATCGCGTGGCGCGGCGGGCCGGCGGGCAGCCGCGGGGCCAGGAACACCGAGAGCGCCTCGTCGAGCCCTCCGGGGGCGCCGCACTCCACCGCGAAGGCCAGCATCGCCTCGCCCAGGCTGTCGAGGGGCAGGGGGGCCAGGGCCCCGGCGAAGGCCAGGGCCGCGTCGATGTGCTCGGCGAGCTGCAGGCGGGCGGCCTCCTCCACCGCGTCACCGGCCGGGCCGGACCGCTGCTCGAGGCGCGTCAGCCACCGGGCCATGCGCACGTCGGGGCCCGCGCGCTGGACGCGCACGACCGGCACCCAGGGGGCCAGGCCGGGCACCTCGTCCCCCAGCAGGATGACGCGGTAGTCGGCGGGCACCGCGATGCGGAAGGGCGCGCCGCGGGCGTCGAAGCCCGTCAGGGCGCCATCCTCCAGGGCGGCCAGCAGGCGCTGCAGCTCGCCCGGCGCGGCGAACTCGACGCCGGAGATCAGGAGCCAGGTGCCCAGCAGGACGCGCCAGCCCTCGATCTGGCGGCCGAGCAGGCGCATGCGGGTGCGCGGCCGGGGCTCGGAGGGGTGGCCCGGATCGAGCTCGTCGCGCCGCCAGTTCAGGGCGAGGGAGCGAAACAGCCAGCCGTCGCCCTGCTGGGGCAGGTCGCCGCAGGGGGCGCCGATGAGGTTGCTGCCCGGCCCGCAGGCGACGTGCTCCAGGTGAAACCCGAAGAAATCCGTGCCGATGGCCGTGGCCAGGGCCCGCCCACCGTCGCCCTGGAGGGCCACGGCGCGGCTGGCGATGAGGGCGTTGGCGAGGCGGCGGGCGCTCGTCTCGGACGTCGCCGCCCGGCTGGCCGCACGGCGGAGGCGGGCGTCGGCGTCGCCGGGGCGCAGCAGGGGCAGGTCGGGGCGGCCCACGCCGTCGACGAGGCGATCGGCCAGCCAGCCCGTCCGCTGCTCGGCCGGGAGATCGGCCGGCGCGACCAGGTCGGGCTCCAGGCCGCCGCCGAGGGCGCGTAGCGCGGCCACGCGGGCCTCCACCTCCGGGTCGAGCGGATCGATGCCGGCGCGCAGCAGGCGCACGGTGTCGCGCACGAAGATGGGCGCGGGCACCGGCGGGCTGGCGTCGGTCACCGGGGCCGCCAGGAGGGGGGCGGGGCGCTCGCGGACGGGGGGCTCCACCTCCGCGGGGGGCAGCGTGACGCGGGGCGGGAAGGCGAGCGTGGCGGGCGCGCCGGCCCCCGGGAGGGCCGGGGCCGACCAGAGCAGGGGCGCCGCCCAGAGGAAGCGCTCGACGCCATGGCTCGCGACGAGGGAGCGCCGGGCGCGGCGGACCGCCTCGACGGGGGAGGCCCCCGCGGCCAGGGCCCGATACAGCTCGCGATCCGTCGAGGCGGCGGCGTGGGCGTCCAGCTCGACCTGGCGACCGATGACCGCCTGGACGCCGGCGTGGCGCAGGGCGAGGGCCGCCTCGGGGGCCGCCTCGGCGCCGCCGATCACCGCGAGCCAGGCCGAGCCGTCGAGGCCGATGCGGTCGATGGGCACGCGGCCGTCGTCCAGCTCCAGGCGGCCGTCGGCGCCCAGGCCCTCGCAGTGCACGAGGAGGGCGCCGAGGGCGAGGTCGCGCCGCAGGGCGGGGCCGGCGGGGTGATCGGCCGGGGTGATCTCGAAGCCGGCCTTGCGGGCGAGGCCGCGGGTGGCGGCGACCAGGGCCTCCAGGCGGGCGGCGCCCGCGGCCGCCGGCACGACCAGCACGCCGCGGGGCGGCAGGCGGCCGGGGAGCTGGCCCAGGCCGGCCTGGCGGACGAGGCCCAGGCCGTCGGCGACGGGGTGGCGCTGGGTCACCGGATCCCGCGCGAGCTCCCAGGGCCAGAGGGCGCAGGCCGGCTCGGCCTCGAGCACCGCCACCGCCAGGGGATCGGTGGCCAGGACGCCCCGCAGGAGGCTGCCCGGGGCGTCGCCGAGCAGCAGGCCGCCGAGGATGTCGGCCAGGAACCGCGTCGCCGCGACGCCGCCCCCCCGGGCCTCCGCCAGGAGATCGGCCAGGCCGTCGGGCAGGGGGTGGGTGGCCTCCGCGGTGTGATCCGCCGTGCTGGCGTGGACCCGGAGGCGATCCGGCTGGATGCGCTCGATGGTGAATCGGACTTCAGTCACGCGGGGCCTCGTACCGCTGGGGCCTCCAGGTCTAGTCACCCAGGGCGCACTCGTCAACGCCAGCGCACATCCCAGCGCCGGCCGGGCGGCCCGGGCTTGCCTGGGGCGGCGGTCGGCGGCACGATGTCGCCGCCCCACCCCCGGCGAGGAGGACCCTTGGCGACCGACACCGACACCCTGAAGCGCACGACCGAGGCCGTCCTGCAGGGCGGCGCGCCCAAGTACCACGAGGCCAACGCCGCGCGCGGCAAGCTCTTCGTCCGGGAGCGCATCGCCGCGCTGGTGGACGCCGACAGCTTCGTGGAGGACGGCCTCTTCGCCAACTGCCTGGCGGGGGATCTGCCGGCCGACGGCGTGGTGACGGGCCTCGGGCGCGTCGACGGCCGTCCGGTGGCCATCATGGCCAACGACTCCACGGTGAAGGCCGGGTCCTGGGGCGCCCGGACGGTCGAGAAGATCATCCGCATCCAGGAGCAGGCCGCGAAGCGCCGCTGCCCGCTGCTCTACCTCGTCGACTCGGCGGGGGCCCGCATCACGGACCAGGTGGAGATGTTCCCCGGCCGCCGGGGCGCCGGGCGCATCTTCTACAACGAGGTGCGCCTCTCCGGCGTCGTGCCGCAGATCTGCCTGCTCTTCGGCCCGTCGGCGGCCGGCGGCGCCTACATCCCCGCGTTCTGCGACGTGGTGGTGATGGTCGACAAGAACGCCAGCATGTACCTCGGCAGCCCGCGCATGGCCGAGATGGTCATCGGGGAGCAGGTCAGCCTGGAGGAGATGGGCGGCGCCCGCATGCACACCGGCGAGTCGGGCTGCGGCGACGTGCTCGTCAAGACGGAGGCCCAGGCCCTCGCCTGGTGCCGGTCGTACCTGAGCTACCTGCCGTCGACCTGCACCCAGGCCCCGCCCCGGGCCGAGCCCTGCGCGCCGGCGGATCACCCGCCCATCGACGAGATCGTCCCGGCCCAGCAGAACAAGCTCTTCGACATCGTGAAGCTCATCGAGGCCGTGGTCGACGCGGGCTCCTTCCTGGAGATCAAGGCGCGCTTCGCCAAGGAGCTGGTGACGGGCTTCGCCCGCCTGGATGGCCACCCCATCGGCATCCTGGCCAACAACCCGCGCCAGAAGGGCGGCGTGCTCTTCGTCGACAGCGCCGACAAGGCGGCCCGGTTCATCACGCTCTGCGATGCCTTCAACATCCCGCTGCTCTACCTGGCCGACGTGCCCGGCTTCATGATCGGCAGCAAGGTCGAGCGGGAGGGCATCATCCGCCACGGCGCCAAGATGATCTCGGCGGTGAGCGAGGCCACCGTGCCCCGCATCAGCGTGGTGGTGCGCAAGGCGTACGGCGCCGGGCTCTATGCGATGTGCGGCCCGGGCTTCGAGCCCGACTGCTGCCTCGCCCTCCCGCAGGCGATGATCGCGGTGATGGGCCCCGAGGCGGCGGTCAACGCCGTTTTCGCCAACAAGATCGCGAGCTTGCCCCCCGAGGAGCGCGACGCCTGGGTGGCGGAGCGCCGGGCCGAGTACGCCGAGGACGTCGACATCTTGAAGCTGGCCTCGGAGCTCGTCATCGACGGCGTCGTGCCCGGCGACGCGCTGCGCGACGAGCTGATCCGGCGCTTCGCCTTCTACCGGGAGGGCTACGCGCTCCCCGCCGGGCGCAAGCACGGCGTCACGCCCGTCTGAGGAGGGGCCATGGATCTCGAGCTCTCGGCGGACGACGCCCTGCTCTTCGACTCGGTGCGCGAGTACGTACGCGGCGAGGTCGCCCCCGTCGCGGGCCAGTGGGACGGGGCCGGCGAAATCCCGCGCAAGGCCTGGGAGGCGGCGGCCACCCTCGGCCTGACGGGCATCCGCGCCCCCGAGGACCTGGGCGGCGCGGGGATGGACGCCATGGCCCTCGCCGTCGCCATCGAGGCGGTCGCCGCGGCGTCGGGCAGCCTGGCCTGGGTGCTGGCCGTGCACAACGCGCTCGCCCTGGGCCACGCCCTGCAGGTGGGGGACGCCACCCTCGCGGCCAGCCTGACCAGCGGCAAGGCCATCGGCGCCTTCGCCGCGCTGCCCGAGGTCTGGGCCACCTCCTCCGAGGACGGCTGGCACCTGGCGGGGCGCGGGGAGGGGGTCACCCTCGATCCCGTCCGCGGCGTGCTGGTGCTGGTGGCCTCCACGGCCGAGGGGCCGACGGCCTTCCGCGTCGACGCCCGCAGCCTGAAGTTCCAGCGCGCCCGCACCCTCGGCATCGCCGCGGCCAGCGTCGGCAGCGTCGAGCTGGACGGCCCCGGCCTGCTGGTGGGCGCCGTGGGGCAGGCGGGCCCCGTGGTCGAGGCGGTGCAGCGCGCGGCGGCGCCGGTCTTCGCCGCGCTCAGCGTCGGCCTGGGCCAGGGGGCCCTCGACGCCGCCCTGCGCTACGCGACCGAGCGGCAGCAGTTCGGCCGACCCATCGCCGACTTCCAGGCGGTGCAGTGGATGCTGGCCGACGCGGGCACGGAGCTGGAGGCGGCGCGCCTGCTCAGCCGCCGGGCGGCGGCCTCCGGCGACGCGGCCGATGGCCTGGCGGCGCGGATCCTGGCGGCCGACGCGGGCCTCGCGGCGGCGGATCGCGCCATCCAGATCCACGGCGGCGCGGGGTACACGACGGACTACCCAGTGGAGCGGGCCTGGCGCGACGCCCAGCGCCTGCTCGTCGGCGTGGACGCGGCGCGGGTCGTGCTCGGGCAGCTCAGCTGCGCTTGACGGCCTCCCAGGCCGCGTCGAGGGTGGCGGCGTCGGCGTCGGCCATGGCCTGCCCCTGAGCGGACAAACGGCGCTCAACCCCCCGGAATCGTTGCTCAAAGCGGTGGTTCGCGGCCTCCAGGGCCGCCTCGGGATCCACCCCGAGGTGCCGGGCGAGGCTCGCCATCGTCAGCAGCAGGTCGCCGACCTCGTGGTGGATGGCGTCCGCGTCGCCCGCGGCGCGGGCGGCGGCCAGCTCGGCCTGCTCCTCGGCCAGCTTGGCCAGGACGCCGTCGACGTCGGGCCAGTCGAAGCCCACCCGGGCGGCCTTGGCGCCCAGGCGCTCGGCGCGCAGCAGGGCCGGCAGGGCGCGGGGGATGCCGTCCAGCGCGCTCTCGCGGCGCTTCTCCTGGGCCTTGATGGCGTGCCAGCTCTGGGCGACGGCCTCGGCGTCGGCCAGCACGGCGTCGCCGAAGACGTGCGGGTGGCGGCGCTCCAGCTTCTCGCGGATGCCGTCGGCCACCGCGGCGGCGTCGAAGTGGCCCTCCTCCTCGCGGATGCGGGCCTGGAACACCACCTGGAAGAGCAGATCGCCCAGCTCCTCGCGGTGCGCCCCCGGATCGCCGTCGTCCAGGGCCTCCAGGACCTCGTACGTCTCTTCGATCAGGTAGGCCCGGAGCGACTCGAGGCTCTGGCGGCGATCCCAGGGGCAGCCATCGGGGGCGCGCAAGCGGGCCATGAGGGCGACCAGGCGGCCGAAGGCGACGCCGGCGGTCTCGCTCACGCCTCGTCCCAGCGCTGGCGACGGGCCTGGCTGGTCTGGCCGGCCTGCGTCGCCGCGACCCGGGCCTGGAGGGCGCGGTACTCCGCCACCGACCGAAAGAGGCTGCGCGCCAGGCTCGGCAGGTTGTCGCCGTCGATGAAGCGCTGGGGCAGCCGCCAGGCGACGGCGTCGCCCAGCCGGGCGTCGGCGAGGAAGGCGCCCAGGCGGCTCTCCAGCGCGGCGCGGGCCGCCGCGACGGCGGGCACCTGGCCGAGGTCGCCTTCGGGCAGCTCGACGGTCAGCCAGGCCTCCTCGGGCAGGGCGTCGAGGACGTCCTGGGACGCCGCGGTCGCCGCCTCGGTGGTCGCCCGCTTCAGGGCCGCGACGCCGGCGCGGTCGAGGGCGTCGGCCACGGCCCCCGCTTCCACGAACCGCTCGCGGACCGTGTCCTCGAAGAAGATCCGCGCGTCCGCGGCCAGCAGCTTCGCGATGCGGGCCCCGATCTCGCTGATCCGCTGGGCCCAGTAGTCGACGTCGCTCACCGCTGCCTCCCGATTGTGGTCCGTCCGGGGCCTAGGGTACCCTGATGGCCCGGTCTGGGGGAGAGGGACCTGCAGCAGCCATGGCGGATCGCATCCTTCTGGTCGAGCCTGACGTGCGCCTCCGCGCACAGCTCGCCCGCTTCCTCGGGACGCAGGGCCACGAGGCCCGGGAGGCCGGCAGCGTCGGGGAGGCCCTGGCGCTGCTCCAGATGTTCGGGGCCGGCCTGACGCTGGTGCTGCTGAACACCCCCCTCGACGAGGACGCCGCCACCGTAGGCTTCGCAGTGCGCCGCAGCGCGCCGAACGCGGCCCTGGTGCTGATGGGCCAGGAGACGGCCGTCAGCGAGTTCCGCCTGGCCGTCGGCGGCGAGATCCGGCCCGAGGCCACGCTGGAGAAGCCCTTCACGGCCCGACAGCTCTCGACGCTCATCACCGAGGTGGGCGAGGCCTACCGCGCCGCGCGCTCCAACGAGGCCGCCGAGCGCGAGACGTCGGCCCAGCTCGACGAGGACGTCGGCGCGCTGGAGGCCGTGCTGGCCGGCCTCGGCCGCGGCGGCCCGGGGCGCGGGGAGGCCGCCAGCATCCCGCCCCCCTTCGGGGGATCGCCCATCTCCGAGGACGACGCCGCCTTCGTCGACCAGTCCCTCGACGGCTACCTGGACGACGAGGACATCCCGGGCATCGACGACAGCCTCCTCGATCCGGCCATGGTCTCCGTCGAGGTGGCGGGCGGCCTCGACGCCTACACCCTCACGCCGATGGTCCCCGACAGCCCGCACGCGCCGCGCGGCATCTACGGCCCCATCACCGTCGCCGAGCTCATCTACAACTGCTTCCGCGATCTGCACAGCGGCCTGGTGGTCATCCAGCGCGGCGAGGCCATCAAGACGCTGCGCGTGATGAACGGCCGCCCCGTGCAGGCCGAGAGCAACGTCCGCTCCGAGACCCTGGGCACCATGCTCCAGCAGGCCGGCCGCATCACCGAGGACCAGCGCCGCCGCAGCGTCGCCATGGCGAAGCGCGGGCGCCTGCGTCAGGGCGAGGCCCTCGTCCGGCTCGGGGCCATCCAGCCCGAGGATCTGCGCGACGCCCTGCGCGAGCAGGTCCGGGCCCGCATCCTGGGGGCCTTCGCCTGGACGAACGCCGCGTATGGCCTCAGCTACGATCCAGAGGTCGCCGTCGGCATCGAGCCCGTCGAGATCAACCCGCTGATGCTCATCTTCGAGGGGGTGCGCTCGACGTTCCCCCTGGGGCCGCTGCTGAAGCGCTACGACGACTGCGCCCGCCGCTTCGTCCAGGCGACGCCGCGCCTCAGCGACTACACCGGGATGCTGCGAGAGTACCGGCAAGGTCTCGAGATCGCTCATCTTTGTGATGGGAACCGGGTGCTGACCGACGTGCTGCGGGACAGCCCGGTGGGCCTCGTCGACACCCTGCGGCTGCTGCGGGCGCTGGAACTGATGGCCTGCATCCAGCTCACCGAGGAGCGGGCGAGCGCGCCGCAGCGCATCGGCCGGGCCTCGACGCCCCCGCGCCGCGTCACCGGCTGGACGACGGACGGCTTCTCGCCCGAGCCGCCGCCGCGGACGACCGGTCCGCTGCCCCAGTCGGGCAGCCGGTCGCCGCTCGCCCGCCAGGTGAGCCGGCCGCCGTCGGCCGCGCCGCGGACCATCACCATCCCGCCGTCGGCGCCCCCGCCCCCCGGCGAGCCGGTGCCGACGCGCCCGTCCAACGGCCCCGCCAGCCAGCGCCCGCAGACGGGGGCGAGCCACTACCGCAGCGGCGGGCGGACGACGGACGGCGGCCGGGCCGCGACGCCCTCGGGCGCGTACCGGGCCCTGCCCCGGCGCGAGGCCAGCGAGGGCGCGGCGCCGCGGCCCGCGACGGCCGGCGCCCGGGAGACGCCCACCCGCACGACCGGCCCCGTCGAGCGGCCCTCGATGTCGGGGTTGCGCCCCCCCGTCCGCCAGACGTCGCGGGAGGAGCCCGTCTCGTCGTCGCTGGAGGGCGTCGTGTCGCTCATCCGGCGCATCGCGGCCGCGAAGAACCACTACGAGGCGCTGGGCATGGATCCCACGGCGCCGAGCCGCGCCCTGGCCGATGAGGGCCGCGTGCTGCTCCGGCGCCTGCACCCGGACCGGGTGATGGAGGAGGATCCGCTCCTGCTCGAGGAGGCCCGCACCGTGGCGCGGAAGCTCGCCGAGGCCGTGGAGGTGCTGGCCGACCGGCGACGGCGGGTGACCTACGACGCCTTGACGCTGCCCGCGCCCCCGCTCGGCCGGGGTGTCGATCTGCTGGGCGCGGAGGCCAGCTTCAACAAGGGCCTCATCTGCCTGCAGCACAGCCTGCCGGAGAAGGCCCGCGACTTCTTCAACCTGGCCATCGAGCAGGATCCCCACCAGGGCTTCTACAAGATCCACCTCACCTCGGTCTCCTTCGCCCTGACGCCGGCCGATGACCGGCGCGCGCGCACCCGGCTGATGGAAGAGGCCCGCGAGGTGGTCGAGGCGACGGGCAAGGACGAGGCCTGGTGCATGGTGGCCGACATGGCGATGCAGCTCGGCAGCACCGACGTCGCCACGCGCCTCTACAACCGGGCCCTCCAGGTGAACAGCGGCTGCACCCGCGCGCGGGAGGGCCTGCTGGCCATCGAGCGCGGCAACGAGCCGCAGGCGGACGCCCGCAACACCGGCCTCTTCGGCAAGATCTTCACGCGCCGGTAGGCGGCCTTCGGCCGGGGCAAGCCCCTGATCACCAACGGAGAACGGGATCAGGCCTTGTCGTCGGAGACGTCGGCGGGCGGCAGGCCCGAGACGTCGCTGGCGCCGAAGGGCGGCGCCTCGACGGCCTCCTCCGCCAGGGCGGCGTTCGGCCTGGGCGCGGCATCCGGCTCGGACACGGGATGCGGCTCGGAGTCGTCCTCGACCTCGGCCGGCTCGTCGCCGGCGTCGACCTCGGCCCCCTCCCAGCTCGCCTCCTCCTGGGCCCAGCGGGCGTAGCGCTCCAGCTCGCGGCGCCGGGCGTCGGCCCCCAGGACGGCGTCCAGCAGGGGCGCGCCGACCGTGGTGTCGACCTGCAGGGCGAGCGGCGTCGGGCGCCCCTCCGAGAAGAGCTCCAGCACGACCGTGCGCCGGCCGAGGCTCGAGAGGTGCGTCATCGCCCCATCGAAGAGCAGGCCGAGGGCGATGAGGGCCAGGCCCGGCAGCGCCGCCGTCGCGGCCCCGTCTCGCAGGCCCGCGAAGACGACCTGGCCGCCCACGACGGCGGCCGCCACCAGGACGGCCAGGCCCAGGACGACGGGGAAGAGGCGGGCGCGCTGGCGGACGTGCACGCCGGTGACGGCGTCGAGGCCCTGGCGGATCTCCAGCCGCCCCACCGGCCGCCCCAGGAGCCGCGCCTCGCCCTCGACGTGGAGGGTGCCGGCCGCCAGCGTCGCCTGGGCCCGCCGCCGCAGGCCGGCGAGGCGCCCGATGGCCCCGCTGAGCCAGGCGACGAGCTCGACGCCCAGCCAGGCGCGCAGGACGGCGCCGAGCGGGCCGGGGGCGCGCCCCAGTACCTCGACGGGCGCGGAGAGGGGCACGTCGTCCGCGACCGCGGTGGTGGCGGTCTCGTCGGCGTCCGCCGTCTCCGAGGTGGCCGAGGCGGGGGCGGCACGCGCGGCGGCCTGGCGCTCCAGCTCGGCCACCAGGCCGACGGCCTCGGCGACCCGGTCGGGCGTCGGCGCCGCGCGCAGGAGGTCGGGGAAGAGGACGGGCAGCACATGATCGACGACGCCGAACCAGCCCGTGCCCCGCGCCGCCGGGAGGGCCGCGTAGATCTGCACCATCAGGGTGTAGACGGGGAGCTCGAGGCCGGGCGCGAGCTCGCGCGCCACCCGCGCCATGCCATCGAGCGTGTGGCCGAGGGCGCTGAGCGAGCGCGACAGCAGCCGCCGGCGGGCCGCCTCGTCGGTGGGCACCCACCGCCGCGCGGTGGTGGGCAGGTCGAGGGCGAAGCGCTCCAGCCGGCCGACGAGCTCGCCATCCCCCGTCGCCAGCAGGCCGACGCCGGCCCGGGCCACGATGCGCCGGAAGACGTCATCATTGAGAGGGTGCCTCAAGCCTCCGGGCGTAAACGACTGCAACCACACGCCTACGACGCGGTCGAGGAGCGGCCGCTGCGAGGCCGGGGCGGGGCGCTTGCCCACGTCTGCGCAGTCGGCGAGGAGCGCCACCTGGCGCAGCGCCCGCGGGTCGTTGGCCACCGCGGCCAGCAGCGTCTCGACCGGCGCGCCGTCCGCGACGCGGCGCTGGGCGAGCCGCCGCACGCCTTCGGCCAGCCGGGCGAGGGCCGGGGAGGGGGCGCGGCAGAGGTAGAGCTGGGCGTGCAGGTCGACGAGCTGCTCGCCGATCTCGGGGAGCGGCCGCTCGCTGAAGTGCGCGATGACCCGCTCGACGACAGCGTCGAGGCCGCCATGGACCTGCAGGATGAAGAGGCCGCAGGACGTCAGGCGCGGGTCGCCGCGCTCCAGGAAGAGCGCCACGGCCTCGGGGTCGTCGACGAGCGACGGCGCCGTGCACAGGGCGTAGAGCAGGCGCGGGTCCGCGCAGCCCTCGGCGAGCGTTCGGGCAAAACGTGAACGATGTCGAGGGGCTTGCAGTACTCGACTCATGTGGTTCTTGAGGATGGTCCAGGCGCCGGCGTCCCCGGCGGCCGGCCCCTGCTCGTGCAGCCGGAGGAGGTCGGTGAGGACCCAGGGCTCGCGAGAGGCCGTCTCGGCCGTGCGGCGCGCGATCTCGGCCGCGATGCGGTCGACGTAGATCTGCCAGAAGCGCAGGGCGTCCTCGTCGCCGCAGGCGTGGTCGACGAAGTCGCTCAGGACGAAGGGCCCGAGGCGCTCGACCCCCGGGAGGAGCTTGACGACCTGCACCGACCGGGCGCGGCGCTCGTCGGGGGCCAGCGTCCCGAGCTCGGCGGCGAAGCCCACCGCGAACAGGGCGTTGAGCAGCTCGATCTGATCGGCCTCGAAGGGCCGCTGGAGCAGCAGGGTCCGCAGGCTCAGCGGGGCGACGCCGTCATCCACCACGGCGGCGTCCAGGTCGTGCTCCTGGCGCGTCGCGAGGGCCTCGATGGCCTCGGGCTTGAGGTCCGCGTGGCCAGCCCGCGCGGCGCCGGTCAGCAGGGCGAAGACGAAGCGCGCGGCGGCCGCGTCCTCGGGGAGGCGCTGCACCACGGCCTGGCGGCGGGCGCGCAGCTCGTCGCCGAAGGCGCGCTGGACGGCATCAGCCTGAGACACCGGCGGTCATCCTTGCCGTCAGAAACGGCCCCAGAGGATGTCGAGGCGGTCGATGCGCACGTCGTTGCGCGGTCGGTTGCCGGGGATGACGGGCACGGCGGCGATGCGCTTCGCCACCTCCAGATCGCGGCAGGTGCCGAAGATGGTGTGCTTGCCGTCCAGCCAGGGCGTGGCCTTCAGGGTGATGAAGAACTGGCTGCCGCCGGTCCCGGGGCCGCGGTTGGCCATGCTCAGGATGCCGGGCGCCGAGTGCTTCAGCTCCGGCGAGATCTCGTCGGGGATGCTGTAGCCGGGGCCGCCGGTGCCCTGGCCGAGCGGGTCGCCGCCCTGGATCATGAAGTCGGGGATGACCCGGTGGAAGATGAGGCCGTCGTAGAAGCGGCGCTTCACGTTGGCGCCGCTCTTGTCGGCGGCCGCCTTGTTGCCGAGGGCGAGCCCGGCGAAGTTGGCCACGGTGACGGGCGCCTTCTCGTGGTGCAGCCGGCAGGTGATGTCGCCCTTGCTGGTGTGCAGGACGGCCAGCAGGTCGGGGCCGGAGCCCCCGGCGCCGGCGACGGCCTCCTTGACCCGGGGGTCGAGCGTTCCGGTGGGCTGCGCCACGGCGGGCGCGGCGGCGAGCAGGGCAAGGCAGAGCAGGGCTCGATGCTTCATGGGGCCTCCAGGACGGGGCGCCGACCCCCCGGTCGCGGCGCCATGGGTGACACCTTACTCTGCCGGGCGTCCGGATCAAACCGGGTCGGGCGGCAGCAGGAACGGGGCGCTGCGCAGCGGCCGCCCGGCGAGGCGGGCCCAGGTGCGGGCGAGCGCCCGGCGGACCGGGTAGACGTCGTCGTCGGCGAAGCGGGCCTGGGTGTCTCCGCGGCCGAGCCGGGCCAGGACGGCGAGGGCGCCCGGGGGCACCGGCTCGGCGTCCGCGGCGGCCTGCCGGCTGACGGCGCCGCCGGCGGCCAGGCTGATGGCGTCGGCCGGGCCCCCGGTGACGACGCAGGCCCCCAGGCGCAGGCCGTAGCCCAGGTGGGCGAGCGTCGCGAGCTCCCAGAGGGCCAGGGCCTCGTCGCTCGGGGCGGCGGCCTCCAGGCTGCCGATGAAGCTGGTGACCAGGCCGAAGAGGGGGGCGTCCGCCTCGCCCTCCTTCGAGAAAATACGCGCGATTTCGAGCACATAGGACAGGTGGGCGATGCGCTGCAGGTCGCCGCGGACGGCGTTGAGGACGCCGTCGAGATCGCAGTCGGCGAGGGCCGGCAGGCCGCGGGAGGCGCTGAGGCGCGCCGTCAGGCGGGTGCCGATCTCGAGGGCGCCGCCGAAGCGCCGCCGGCTGCTGCGCGCGCCGCGGGCCAGCACCGCCAGGCGGCCGCGCTCCTCGGTGAGGAGGTCGACGATGAGGTCGGCCTCCCGGTACGCGCTGGTGCGCAGGATGACGGCGCGGACGGACGAGGGGGGCGGGCTCAAAGGCTGGTCAGGCAGAGCGTGGCGACGGTGAAGTAGACCAGGCTGCCCAGGAGGTCCACGGACGTGGTCACGATGGGCCCCGTCGCCACGGCCGGGTCGATGTTGAGGCGGTTGAAGAGCAGGGGCGTCGAGGCGCCCACGACCGCCGCCACCGACATGCTCGTCAGGATGCTCATGCCCACCGTCACCGGCAGGGCGAAGATGGAGCGCGCCCCGGGGTCGTAGCGGACCATGGCGTAGGCTGCCAGGAGGACCCCGTAGAAGAGGCCGAGCAGCACGCCGATGGCGATCTCGCGGGAGAGGTAGCGCAGGCCGACGCCGTGGGAGACGCGGCCGGTCGCGAGGCCGCGCACCATGATGGTGGCCGTCTGGGTGCCCACGTTGCCGCCCATGCCCAGGATCATCGGCATGAACGACGCCAGGACCACCTCCGACTCGAGGGTGCCCTGGAAGGAGCCGATGAGGACGCTGGTGCCCAGCCCGCCGAGCCAGGTGGCGAAGAGCCAGGGGGCGCGGGTGCGGAAGTTGCGGAAGACCGACTTGTCCTGGAACGCCGTCTCGTCGGCGCCGGTCATCTTGAGGATGTCCTCGGTCGCCTCCTCCCGGATGACGTCGATGACGTCGTCGATGGTGACGATGCCGACGATGCGGTTGGACTCGTCCACGACGGGGATGGCCAGGAGGTTGTAGCGGGCGGCCATGCGGGCCACCTCCTCCTGGTCGGCGTTGACGTCCACGGTGATGACGTCGGTGGTCATCATCTCGTTGAGCGGCATGTCCGCCGGGTTGATGACGAGCTGGCGCAGGGAGACGACGCCGAGGAGCTGGCCGGGCTCGTTGACGACGTAGATGTAGAACGCCATCTCGAGCTCGGCGTGCCCGCTCTGGAGGGCCGAGATGGCCTCCGCCGCGGTGGTGCCCTCGGGCAGCGCGAAGAAGGCCGGCGACATGATGCCGCCCGCCGTTTCCTCGCCGTAGTGGAGCAGGTCCTCGACCTCCTCGGCCTCGGAGGGGTTCAGCGCCCCGAGGAGCTGCTGGCGGACGTCGTCGGGCAGGTTGGCCAGGAGGTCGGCCTGGTCGTCCGTGCTCATCAGCTTGACGAGCGGCAGGATCTCGGCGTGCGAGCGCGTCGCGAGCATCGGGATGCGGACGTTCTCGTCCAGCTCGCTCAGCGTCTCGGCCCGCGCGGCGTCGTCGGGCAGGAGGTCGAAGACCTGCTGCTGCTGCGTCAGGTTCAGGAAGCGCATCACCACCGCGACGTCGGCGGGGCGCGACCTTTTCAGTAGTTTTCCTGCGTGGTTGAGAGCGTTTCTTCGAAGTAGCTTCTGAAGGCTCTCGAGGAGGAGCTGGAGCCGGGGACCGAGCGCCATCCTCAGGGTGCAGGCGGGGCGTCGGCCTCCGGGGCCTCGTCGGCCTCCGGGGCCTCGTCGGCCGCGGGGGCCTCGTCGGCCGCGGGGACCTCATCCGCCGCGGGGGCGTCGGCGACGCCCTCGGGGGCGAGGGGCGCGGCCGCCTCGCTGGTGGCGGACTGCAGCGCCGCCGGGATGACGTCGAGCACCGACGTGGGCGCCGCCTCGAGGGTCTTCGGCGAGATGCCGAACATGGCCACGAGGAAGACCACGATCAGGGCGCCGAGCGCGGCGGTGTAGACGGACCGCATGCGGACCGCCGCCCACCAGGCCTCGCGCTCCTGCGTCTCGGCCTGGCTGTGCACCCGCTCCTCGGCGAGGTTGTGCAGGTCGAGCAGGGTGTCGAGCCGGGCGATGACCGCCTCGGGATCGACCCCCACCTCACGCGCGAAGAGGCGCATGAAGCCGCGGGTGTAGACCATGGCGGGGAGGGCGTCCCAGTCGTCGGCCTCGAGGGCGGCCAGGTTGGCCGTGCTGATGCGCGAGCGCTCGGACACATCGGCCAGGCTCAAGCCAGCCCGCACGCGGGCGGTGGCGAGCAAGGCGCCAGGGGATTCAACGAATTCAGTCGGCTGGTTCATCGGGCGTCTCCTGCGACGAGCGGGCTCAAAAGCCGCTCGCAGCGGTCGGCCAGGGGGCTCTCCCCCGCAAACTTGAGGCATCGCTCGAAGCTGTCTCGGGCCCCCTTGGCGTCGCCTTTTCGGGCCTGGATGCGTCCCAGGTGCATCCAGGGTTCGGCGTACGTCGGGCACCGGGCCAGGCCTCGGCGGAGGTACTTCTCGGCCTGATCGAGCTGGTTCTGCTCGATCAGGAGGAGTCCCAGGTTGTTGTAGGGTGGGCAGAGGTCGCTGGCGAGCTGGATGGCAGCGTCGTAGTGCCGGCGCGCTCTGACGAGGTCTCCCTTCTTGTACCAGGCCCAGCCCAGGTTGTTGTGGGCGTGACCCTGGCGGTCATAGAGCATGTTGCTGACCAGGCGATCCAGGATGGCGATGGCGTCGTCCCAACGCTCCATCGCGAGGTAGGTCGCGGCCAGGTTGTTGTGGGCGTAGTGCAGATCGGGGTTGAGCTCGATGGCTCGCTGGAAATGGGCGATCGCGTCGAGGTTGCGATCGCGCCCCATGAAGACCAGCCCCGCGAGCAGGTGCGCGTCGGCGTTCTGCTCCTTGATCTCCAGGCTCTTGAGGACCTCGAGGAGAGCGGCGTCGCCCCGAGGGTTGTGCTCGTCGAAGAAGTAGCCGTAGGCCAGATCGTAGTGATACTGGGCCTGATCGTCCCGCTCCTTGAGCTGGGCTCTGGATGGTCCACACCCGGCGACCGCTGCCATCAGCAGCGGGAGGAAGCGGCGGGCGTGCCCACGGGCACTGCGACAGGCCTCGTGCATGGTCGCCGGACTAACATATGGACTTTCGTGCGTCAATGCGTGCAGAAGCTCAACCTCCACCTCAGGAACGTCCCGAGGCGTTGGCCGCATAAGTCGAAGCCGCCGCCAGAAATTCCGTAGATCCGCGACATTTCGAGGTTCTTTGGATCCGGGCGCCGCGCCGACCGGCCCGCTCATCCGTCGGCTGGCACGCGAAGAAGTCACACGCAGTGGCATGAATTCAAAGGCTTTCTCCCAGGTGCCGGCTGGACGGCGGGAAATTCGTCAGGCGTGGGTCTCGCGGAGGCCGTCGACGGGGTGCAGGCGGGCCCCCCGGATGGCGGGGAAGATGGCGGCCACGAAGGTGATCACCAGGGCCCCGACGCCGGCCATCAGGTAGTCCAGCCCCGAGAACACGACGGGCAGGCGCTCGATGCCGTAGACCTTCGGGTCGAGGGCGATGCCGTTCTTCAGGAGGCCCTCGCAGAGGCCGTAGGCGACGGCCATGCCGATGATCGTGCCGAGGGCCCCGATGGCCAGGCCCTCGAAGACGAAGATGCGCAGGATGCTCCCGTCCCGCGCGCCCATCGCCTTGAGGATGGCGATGTCGCGGGTGCGCTCCAGGACGAGCATGATGAGCATGCAGGCCACGTTGCACGACGCCAGCACCACCATCACCGACAAGACGACCAGGATGGCGATGCGCTGGTAGGTCAGGCTGGCGAAGAGGTTCTTGTTCTGGCGGCGCCAGTCGAGGACGGAGTAGTCGCCGTCGCCGAGGGCCTTGCGGACGGCGTCGCCGATCTGGCCGGCCATGAGGGGCTCGTGCACGGCTACCTCGATGCCCATCACGGTGTCGCCGGTGCCGAAGAAGTCCTGGGCGGCGGACAGCTCCATGTAGGCCAGGCGGGCGTCGTACTCGTGGAAGCCGGCCCGGAAGACGCCGGCGACGCGGAAGGCGCGGGTGCGGGGGCTGGCCGGCCCCTCGTTGTACTCGCCGCTGCGCAGGGGCGAGACGAGGGTGACGGCGTCCCCCTTGGAGACCCCCAGGCTGCGCGCCAGCTCGGCCCCCAGGATGATGCGGTCGAGCCCGTCGGCGCCCCGGCCCGGCAGGTCGGCCAGGCGGCCCTCCTCCAGGTAGTCGGGGAGGGCCAGGACGTTCTGCGCCCGCTCGGGGACGATGCCCTTGACCACCGCGCCCGCCGTGCCCGTGCGCCCCGAGAACATGGCCTCGTTGAACGTCATGGGCGACGTGGCCTTGACGCCGGGGACGCGCGCCACCTCCTCCTCCACGTCGCGGTAGCGCTCGAAGCGCAGGCCGTACTCGCGCACGAAGAGGTGGGCGGTGATGCCCAGGACCTTCTCGCGGAAGGCCTGCTCGAAGCCCGTCGTGATGGAGAAGCCGCCCACGAGGGCGGTCACGCCGAGGGCGACGCCAGCGACGGCCAGCCAGGTGACCACGGACAGGGACCGGCGCCGCCGCGCCCGCAGGTGGCGGGCGGCGATGATCAGCTCATACATGAGGTTGAAATCACTCGGCTTTCAGGAACTCGTCCAGGACCTCGCGGCGGCGGCCCGACTCGCTGACGAGGCCGGCGGTGCAGTAGTCGTCCGGGTAGGCCAGCGTGGGCTCGCGGGCCTCGGTGTACTTGGCGCAGGGGCTGGCGTCGTCGGTGGCCGGCAGGTCGGAGGTGCGGCGCCAGGCGGCCCAGGCGACGTTGACGCCGGAGAGGGCGTTCTTGAGGCTCTGGAGGTAGCGGGCCTTCAGGTTGGCGTTGCCGGCGCCCGAGGCCCAGTCGATCTGGGGCAGGGCCACCGGCAGGCCGCCGGCGAAGACGGGCAGGCGGCGGTAGTGCTCGCGGATGTCGTCCTGGGCCTCCTCCTCGTTGCCGGAGGCGTCCACGTAGCGCGGCACGCCGTCGAAGGGCGGCTCGGACTGGAACGGGATCATGCTGATGCCGATGTAGTCGGCGGTGGCGCCGGCGCGGTCCTTCAGCAGAGGCTCGATGGTGCGCTGCCAGGCCCGGTAGTAGGCCTCCATGCCCGTCTCGTCCAGGCCCAGCTCTTCGGCGATCTCGGGCACCGTGCGGCGCACGAACACGGCGTAGCTCACGCCCGGGCCCACCTGGATGTCGGGGTGGCGCGCCTTGATGGCCTTGTAGACGGCCCGGTACAGCGTGATGAAGTTGGAGTAGTCGTCCACGAGCGGGCGGCCGGTGTCCGTCAGCAGGTGGTAGTAGCGGTTCATCTCCAGGCCGACGGTGATGGCCTTCACGCCGGGCACATCCGAGAGGTCGAGGAACGCCTGGGTGATGGCCTGGCGGTGCGCGGGCACGTCGAAGCGCGGCTTGTCGTCGCCATAGCAGACGAAGACGAGGTCGCGGCGGCCCGGCGAGAGCAGGTCGACGTTGACGGCGATGTCGTTGAAGGACACGCCCTTCTCGGCCTGCAGGCGCTCCAGCAGCCGCTCGGTGATGGCCTTGGGCTGGTAGAGGGCGGCGTCGTCCGGGTCGGCGCAGATGGAGGCGCGCCAGTCGACGTAGGGGCGGTTGACGACGAGGCGCGTGAAGCTGGAGCCCAGCTCGTTGACGCCGATGCCGGCGGCGCCGTTGGGCGTCAGGACGGCGAAGTCATCCTCGTCGAGGGCGATGCCGCGCTGGGCGTCGGTGAAGTCGCCGGCCCCGTACGTCGGGGCGGGCTCGTCGGGCAGGGTGACCGGCGGCGGCCTGGGCCCCGTGTCGCCGCCGTCGTCGCAGGCCGGCAGGCCCAGCAGGCCGAGGGCGAGGAGGGCCATGCGGCCAGCGCCGTGGTGGAGCGAAAGGAGTCGGTGCGTCACGACTTGCCTCGGCGTCGGGAGGGGCCCCTCCCGGGGTCCAGGTCCGGGGCCGGCGGCCAGGCCGCCGGGGTGCTGCCGGATCAGTAAATGATGACGTCGTCGCCCTTGGGCGCCGGGCGGTCGGCGGGCGGCGCCGGCTTGCCCTTCTCGGCCTTGCCCTTGCCCTTGCCCTTGCCCTTGGGGGCGGCGGGCACCTCGTCGCGGCGGAGGGGCAGCAGGTCGCCGCCGCCCATCTCCAGCTCGACGGCGTGGGCCTGGCCGGTGATCTTGTCGACCACGTTGTTCTCGGCCCCGCCCCCCTCGGCCATGATGTCGGCGATCATGCTGTCGGCGCGGGCGTCGGCCACCGGCTGCAGGGCGTTGGCGCGGGGGGCGCGGCCCTCCTCGATGGGCACGCCGCGGGCCTTGTCCAGGAACATCATGGCGTAGGTGCCGAAGAGCGAGCGGTCCTGGACCACGAGGCGCGTCAGGTCGTCCTCCCAGGTGGCGGACATCAGGCGCTTCGCGTCCTTGGGATCCATCTGGCGGCTGGCGGCCTTGCCGCGCTTGCCCTCGACCTGGCCGACGAAGCCGGCGAAGTCGAGCTGGCGCGCGACGTTGGAGGAGTAGATGACGAGGACCTTCCAGAGCTGCTCGTCCTTGAAGAAGAAGTAGCGCTGGGCGGGGCCGTCCTCGACCTTCAGCATCGCCTCGCCGTTCCCGGACCGGAAGTCCTCGGCCACGATGGAGGCCTCGAAGCCCGTGCGCTGCCCGTCGAAGCGGACCAGGGAGTCCTTGATCTGCTTCAGATCCGCGCGCTTGAGGCGGAGGATGCGGTCGACGTCGAGGGTGTCGGCCTTGCGCAGGCGCTCGTCGTAGCGGGCCTCCAGCTCGTCCTCCAGGCTCTTCAAGACCGCGGTGGTCGAGACCCCCCAGTCGAGCGTGCCGAGGATGCTGGAGACGCCCGTCTTGGCGGCGGGCGCGGCGTCCGCGTCCCCCGGGGGGGCGGCGTGGGCCGAGGCGATGAGGCCGCCCACGAGGGCAGCGAGGCAGAGCAGGCGCATGGACACCTCCCGACCGTGGTGCGGACACGGTGAAGCACACCCCCCGGCTCGCCAACGTCGGGGCCGGCCGGCGCCGGGGACGGGACTATAGACCACACGACCGCAGGCGACGCAAGCCGAGCGCCGGTGTCGGTGGATGTACGCGGGCCCCCGCACCGGGCGGTTGACAGGTGGCAACCACCTCACTAGCGTGCGCGTGCTTCGAGGTCACCATGGGTCACGGATCCCCCCAGGTCACCTCTCCGCGGCGCAGCGCGCGCGGCCGCCTCTGGCGCCGCCTCCTGCCCGCCGGGGTGGCCCTGTTGCTGTGGGCGCCCCCCGCTTCGGCGCAGGTGACGCCGGTCTCGGCGCTCTGGCGGGAGTGGGTGGTGCTCCACCGAGAAATCACGGATGCCCGGCAGGAGGCCCAGCGCGCCCGCCGTGCGTCGAAGGCGCGCCGGGAACGCCGCGCGCGCCCGCGAACGATCGAGGAGGCGAAGCCGTGAGCGACGCCCGCGCCGCCGTCTGGCACTTCTATGGGCAGGCCACCGCCTTCGTCGGGCGCGTGCGCGAGCTGCACCGGCTGCGGGAGGCCGTCCGCAACGCCATCGATGACCGCCGGCGGCAGGCGGTGCTGGTGGTGGGGCCGGCCGGCATCGGCAAGAGCCGGCTCATCGCCGAGTTCCTGTCGAGCGTCGACGACCACGTCGACCAGGTGACGGTGCTGTCCGCGGCCTGCCGGCCCGGCGCGCCGCCCTACCAGATCTTCGATCGCCTGCTGCGCCAACGCTTTGATATTCCTGCGGATCTGGCGCCTGAGGCCGCGGTGGTCCACCTCGGGGCCGGCATCGCGTCGGTCCTCGGGGACGTGGCCGCGGCCGAGGAGGCCTCGCACTTCATCGGCCACCTCGTGGGCCTGCGCCTGCCCGAGTCGCCCTACATCCGGCGCGTCGACTCCGACCCGCGCCGGGTGGAGGATCGGGCGGTGCAGTGGTTCATCCGGCTGCTGTCGGACGACGCCCGGCGCCGGCCCATGATCATCTGCACCGACGACCTGCACCACGTCAGCGACGAGTCCCTCGGGCTGCTGGTGCGGCTGTCGGAGAAGCTGGCCGCCATGCCGCTGCTCTTCCTGGCGGCGGCGCGCGAGAGCGACCGGCCCGCCCAGCGGCGGTTCGCCGAGACGGTGGCGCGGGTGGGCGAGGTCATCTCGCTGCCGGCCCTCTCCGACCGCGACGGCCGGCGCATCATCGACTCGCTGCTCGCCCGCGCCGAGGAGGTGCCCGAGGCCTTCATCCAGCTCACCCTGGAGAAGGCCTTCGGCAACCCCATGTCCATCGAGCAGATCATCGAGCTGCAGATCGAGCGCGGGGCGGTCGCGATCAGCGATGACGGCTGGCAGATCCACGCCGACCTGCTGGACGACACCCGCATCCCGGGCACGCTGCGCGACGTGGTCCGCAGCAAGATCGAGCGGCTGAGCCCGCTGGAGCGCGCGGTGCTGGAGCGCGCGGCGACGGTGGGCGAGCGGTTCTGGGCCGGCAGCGTGAGCGTGCTGCGCCGGGTGGACGAGGGCCACCAGTGGGACGACACGGACCGCTTCTGGACGACAGATCGGCGCGACGAGGAGCTGGCCCATGTGCTGGAGGCCCTGCGGCGCCGGCACATCGTGCTGCGGCTGGCGGAGTCGGACATCCCGCGGACGCGCGCGTACCAGTTCAAGCACAGCCTCGAGCGCGAGGTGCTCTACGAGGGCATCGAGGGGCCCCGGCGGGCCCGCTACCACCGGCTCGTCGCCCAGTGGCTCGAGAGCCATGGCGGGGAGGACCTGCCGGTGGACCGCATCGCCCACCACTGGGAGCGCGGCCACCACCCCCGCAAGGCCGCTCGCTACTACATCGAGGCGGCGGACCGGGCCTTCGCGCGGCATGTGAACCGGGAGGCCGTGAACCTGTACCGGCGCGCGCTCTCCTGCCTGACGGACGACGACGCCGCCGAGCGGATGGGCGTGTTCCACAAGCTCGGCAAGGTCCACATGGTGCTCGGCGACCTGGGCGAGGCCCTGGGGCACTTCAACGAGATGCTGCGCCTGGCGTGGCAGCTCGACGACGAGCGGCAGGGCGGGCTGGCCTACAACAAGACGGGCCAGATCTACCGGGCGCTGGGCGAGTACGACCACGCCATCGAGCAGTTCAAGAACGGGCTCGTGCTCTTCCGCCGGGTCGAGGACGTGCGCGGGCTGGCCTCGACGGCCGACGACATCGGGCGCGTGCACCGGATGCGGGGGCAGCTCGACAAGGCCGAGGAGCGCATCCGGGAGGGGCTGCGGCTGCGGCGCTTCCTGGAGGACGAGCGCAGCGTGGCGGTGTCGCTGCACCACCTGGGCAACATCTACACGGAGCGCGGCGACTTCAAGGCGGCGGTGCCCATCATGCGCGAGGCCCTGGAGCTGGCGCGCAAGGTGGAGGACGACCGCACGGTGGCCGACGTGCTCATGAGCACCGGGGCCATCTGCTTCCACCGCGGCAACCTGGACCAGGCGCTCACGCTCTGGGGCGAGGCCCTGGACATCGCGCGGCGCCTGGGCGAGCGGCAACTCGAGGGCATGGTCCTCAACAACATGGGCGAGACGCTCCTGACGCTGGCCCGCCTGGACGAGGCGCGCCTGCGGCTGGAGGAGTCGGCCGCCATCCTCGAGGCCATCGGCGACCGCCGGTGCCTGAGCGACGCGCTGCGCAACCTGGGGGCGGTGCACCTGCAGCAAGGCGGCTACGCCGTGGCCCTGGAGCTGAGCGAGCAGGCCCTCGAGGCCGCGCGTGACGTGGGCGCGCTCGGTCAGGCGGGGCTCGCGGAGCGCAGCCTGGCGGAGGTCCGGTCGCGCACGCTCTACGACGATCTGCCCGACCAGGAGGGCCGCATCGAGGCGGCCGCCGCGCACTTCCGGGCCGCCATCCGCGACCTGGGCACCGTGGGCCTGGAGGCCGAGCTGGGCCGCGCCCTCTACTCCCACGGGGCGTTCCTCGCCGAGGTCGGCCGCGTCGAGGAGGCCCGCGAGCAGCTCGACCGGGCCCAGGCGCTCTTCAGCCGCCTGGGCATGAAGGAGGCCCTGGAGCGGGCCGAGCGGCTGCGGGAGGCGCTCTGATCGCCTGCCCCCGCGGGCTCGTGGCGGCCGCCCTGGCCCTCGCGCTGACGACCCCCGCCCGGGCCGTCGTCGTCGCCCCCCAGCCCGGCCAGTCCGTCGTGGTGCTCGAGGAGCGCGCCGTCCTCGTGTACGACCCCCTCACGGCCAGCCAGACGGTGGTGGTGCAGGTGGTGGTGGAGGGCACCTCGACGCCCTTCGGCCTGCTCATCCCCACGCCCAAGCCGGCCGAGGCGACGGTGGTCTCCGACCGCGTGCGGCGCGCCGTGCAGCAGCGCCTCCACCCGCCCGGCCGCATCCAGCGCACGCTCGACCTGCGGTTCGTCTCCATCCTCTCCACCTGCGCGCTGCGGCCGGTGGGGGACGGGGCGGGGGAGGAGGCCGCGGCCGAGAAGCCGCGCACGGCGCGGGGGGCCCCCGAGTCGCTGGGCCTGGAGCCCGATCCGGTGCACGACTGGCTCCTGACCCATGGCTTCACGCTCGCGCCCGCTCAGGCCGCCTGGCTGGCCAACCTGCGCCGCCTCGGCTGGGCGGTGACCGCGGTGGTCGTGACGCCGCCCGAGGATGGCGGCGTGCCGCCGCCCCGCCTGATGGGCCCCGTCATCGCCCTGACGCACCCGGTCGACGAGCCGACCTACGCCACGGGGCACCCGCCGTTCGCGCTGCGGCCGGGGGAGGGGGACCGCCGCCCCGAGCTGGAGCTGGCGGTCTTCACCGAGTGGGCCGTCGACCTGCCCATCGATGACCCGCCCGAGCCGTTCTTCGCCGATGTGCTGACCCGGCGCGACGTGAACCGGATGACGGCGGACGCCGGGGGCCTGCCGTGGAGCTTTCGCCGCGAGGGCACGCTGACGGCGTGGCGCCTGCCCGGGGATCGCCGCCCCGACGTGGTGCGGATGACCCGCGCCGACCCCCGCCAGGCCCGCCGGCCGTCGCCGGAGCCGCGCCTGCGGGCCTACCGGCTGGAGGTGCCCGTCGAGGCGCTGCTGCTGCTGGCCTGGGCCCTGATCGCCGCCTGGCTGCGCTTCGGCCGGCGCCGACGCGGCCTCCAGGGACAGCGCATCTGACCGTCGCCCGAGGCCACCACCAGGGCCCCCGGTGCCTTGACCCTCCTACTCGCACGGTGTACCGTCGCCCTCCGCTTGCCGCCGCGCTCGGAGTTGCGCGGTTTCATGCTGATTTCCGCGCACTTGCCTGTACGGGAGGGCTACCAATGCCGCGCACGCTCCCCCTCGTGATCGCCCTGATCGCCGCCGTCGGTCTGCTCGGGTGCGACAAGCTCGACCCCAACTCTCCGGCCGCCTGGATCGAGAAGCTCAAGACGCCTGAGCGGACCGCCGCCATCGCGAAGCTGGGCGAGATGAAGGCCAAGGAGGCCATCGGCCCCCTGATGGAGGCCTACAAGGAGGGGCGCGACAAGTACGAGATCATCGCCGCCCTGACCCAGATCGGCGACAAGGCCGCCGTCCCCACGCTGCTGGAGGCCCTCCAGGACACCAGCGCGGGCAAGGCCGGCCAGCTCGCGGCCACCACGCTGCGCGAGTGGGAGGTCAAGGAGCACAGCGACGTCTACATCAACGTCGCCTCCAACAAGACCGCCACCAACGAGCAGCGCTACGGGGCCCTGCAGCTCCTGGCCGAGTACCCGGTGCCGAAGGCCGAGCAGCCCCTGCTGACCATCCTCAACGGCGACCCGGACCTGCAGCCCATCGCCTTCAACGGCCTGGCGGCGGAGGCCCTCGGCAAGCTGAAGAGCGCCCAGGCCGTGCCGGGCCTCATCGCCTGCCTCTGGCTCGACGACCACCTGCACCGCAACGAGGTCCCGAAGTGCCGCCTGGCCCTCAACCGCGTCGGCGCGGCGGCGGCGGTGCCGGAGCTGATCAAGACGCTGGAGCGCAAGAACCGCCAGGTCGAGGATCGCGCCAAGAAGTACAAGTTCCACATCGGCGGCCTCATCGAGGCCAAGACGGCCGAGCTCCTGGGCGACATGCCCTCGGTGGACGCCGTGGAGCCCCTGATCGCGGCCCTCAAGAAGAACGAGGAGATGCCGGTCTCGGTCCAGAACGACCCCAAGAAGGCCCAGATCTTCGTCATGGGCGGCGTGCAGCGGGTCATCTCGGTCTCGAACGCCCTGGCCGTCATCGGCGACGAGCGCGCCATCGAGCCCCTGCTCGAGGTGGCCGGCAACCCCGAGCTGGCCCTGGAGCACAAGCTCTCGGCCACCCAGCAGCTCGCCTTCCTGGGCAACCCCAAGGCCATCGACGGCACCAAGGCCACCCCCGGCCTGATGGCGCTGCTGGAGAAGAAGATCAACAAGCAGGACCCGGTCAGCCAGGGCTTCCGCGTGCAGATCGCGCTCTCCATCGCCAACCTGCTCGATGGCACCGATGAGAAGACGATGGCCGCCTTCGAGAAGAGCGTCGCCGCCATCCAGGCCGAGATCCAGGGCTGGATCGCCGAGGACGAGAAGGCCGGCGCCGACAAGCGCGACATCGCCGCCTACAAGGAGTGGGGCAAGAGCTACGACGAGGCGATGGCCAAGATCGCCGCCGTCAAGGAGTGCACCACCGACCCCACCTGCTGGGGCAAGAAGCTCGCGCCCGAGGAGAAGAACATCGCGGTGCGCCTGGTGGCGGCCTACCGGCTGGCCCAGCTCAAGGACGCCCGCGACACGGCCGTCAAGGCCCTGCTCGCCAACATCGGCGACACCGACCTGGTCGTGCGCAACGTCATCCTCTTTGGCCTGGATCGCCTCGCCGACGCCTCGGCCATCCCCGACCTGGAGAAGGCGAAGACGGCCGACGAGGAGCTCGCCAAGAAGGACAAGCGCTACCAGGGCGCGGCCTACACGACCGAGCTCATGATCGCCAAGCTGAGCCACAAGCCCAAGGGCTGAGCCCTCCCGAGTCGGCGACCGCGAGGGTCCCATGGCCGAGGTCACGCTCCGAGTCCTCACCGGCGCCCGCAAGGGCGAGGTGGTCACCCTGCCGGTGCCCTGCGCCATCGGCCGCAGCGGCGCCGATCTGGTGCTCCCCGACGCCCACCTGAGCGGCCGCCACGGCCTCATCGAGGCGGTGGACGGCGCCCTGCGCTACCGCGACCGCGGCAGCAGCAACGGCTCGATGCACCGCCGCGGCGACGTCGAGACGACGCTGGCCGGCGCCGAGATGGAGGCCGAGCTCTGGGACGGCGACGAGCTGCACCTGGGCGACCGGGCCGGCCCCGTCGTCCTGCGCGTCGAGCTGCCCGACGAGCTGGCCGGGCAGGTGGTGGCGATGCGCCCCATCGCCGAGGTGGACCAGTTCGCCGCCCGGGTCACCGGGGAGCCGGGGCGCCTCTCCATCCTCTACCGCCACACGGCCGATCTGGGGGCCAGCACCGACCTCAGCGAGGTGCTGGAGGTGGCGGCCCGGCTCGTCTTCGAGCTGCTGCCGCGCGCCTCGAACGTCGCCGTCGCGCTCCAGGAGCGCGCTGGCCAGTTCCCCGTCGTCTTCGCCCGGGGCCGCGACGGCCAGCCCACCGACGTGCCGGTCAGCCGCACGCTGCTCAAGCAGGTGGTCGAGACGCGGTCGGCGCTGCTGCTGGCCAACGCCTCCAGCGAGCTGGCCGGGGTGCGCTCCGTCGTGCGGGGCGGGATGATCAGCGTCCTCGCCGTGCCGCTCTGGACGGGCGCCCACATCCGGGGCGTCATCCAGGTGGACAACCGCACCCACGCCGGCCTCTTCGGCGCCGAGGACCTGGAGCTGCTGACGGTGGCCGCCGGCCCCGTCTCGTTCGCCGCCGAGAACGCCCGCCTCGTGGCGAAGCTGCGGCTGGCCGAGCAGCGCCTGGAGCGCGAGAACCGCTACCTCAAGGAGCGCGAGGAGCAGGCCACCTACACCGGCATCCTGGGCGAGAACCCGGCGACGCGGGCCGTCATCGATGGCATCGCCAAGGTCCGCGACACCCGCGTGCCGGTCCTCATCCAGGGCGAGACGGGCACGGGCAAGGAGCTCGTGGCGCGGGCGCTGCACTACACCAGCCAGCGACGCGACCACCTCTTCGTGGCCCAGAACGTCAGCGCCCTGCCCGAAAACCTGTTGGAATCCGAGCTCTTCGGCCATATGCGCGGCGCCTTCACGGGCGCGGATCGCGACAAGAAGGGCCTCTTCGAGCTGGCCGACGGCGGCACCATCTTCCTCGACGAGCTGGGCGAGATGGGCCCCACGCTCCAGGCCAAGCTGCTGCGCGTCCTGCAGGAGGGCGAGATCTGGCCCGTCGGCGCGCCGCGCCCGAAGAAGGTGGACGTCAGGGTGGTGAGCGCCACCCACCGCGACCTCGAGAAGATGGTGGCGGAGGGCACCTTCCGGCAGGACCTCTTCTACCGGCTGCACGTCTTCCCCCTGCGCATGCCGCCCCTGCGGGAGCGCCGCTCCGACATCCCCGTCCTGGCGCGGCACTTCCTCTACCGGTACGCCCGCGAGTTCGGGCGCCCCATCAGCGGCTTCACGCCCGAGGCCATCGAGCGCCTCAAGGCCTACGACTGGCCGGGCAACGTCCGCGAGCTGCAGAACGAGCTGCAGCGCATCCTCATCCAGCGCACCGAGGGCGACCTGGTGCTGGTGGAGGACCTGTCCGACCGCATCATCCAGCGCACGGCCGCCCTCGACGCCGCCGAGGTGCCCACCGGCAGCCTCAAGGACATGATGGACGCCGTGGAGCGCACGCTCCTGACCCGCGCCCTGGCCGAGCACGACGGCAACAAGACGAAGACGGCCGCCGCCCTCGGCATCACCCGCGAGGGGCTGCACAAGAAGCTGGCGCGCTTCGGCATGTCGGGCTGAGCCGTGGACGTCGACGCCCTGCTGCGGCAGCTCGTCCAGGGGGACGAGGAGGCCCGCATCGCCGCCGCCGCCACCCTCGGGGAGTCCGGCGACCGCCGCGCGCTCGGTGGGCTCGTGCGCGCCCTGCGCGACGACGCGGCGGACGTGCGGGCGCAGGCCTGCGAGGCGCTCGGGGTCCTGGAGGACGCCCGGGCCGTGCCGCCGCTGGTGAGCCTGCTGCGCGACGCCGAGGAAGGGGTGCGCGGCGAGGCCTTCTCGGCGCTGCTGCGCATCGGCCAGGCCCGGGCGAGCAGCCTGCCCGACTACCGCGGCGAGGACCCGCGCTCGCCCAGCCTCGCCCTCACCCAGATCGTCTGGCCGGCGGATCTCGAGGCCGTCCGGCTGCTGCACGAGGCCCTCGACGACCCCGACCCCGAGGTGCGCATCGGCTGCGCCTACGCCCTGGGCCGCATGGGCGTGGCGGGGGCGTTCGACAGCCTCTACCGGCTGCTGCAGGCGGACGCGGATCCCGAGGTGCGCACCGCGGCGGCGTTCTCTCTGGGCGATCTGCACCATGCGGGCGAGGCCCGGGCCGTGCCGGCGCTCATCGCCTGGTGGCCGCAGGCCCGGGCCGATGACGAGCAGGCGGTGGTGGTCGTGCGGGCGCTGGCCGAGAGCGGCCAGCCGGCGGCCTGGCCGGTCCTCATCGCCGCGCTGGAGCACCGCGACGATCGCGTCCGCCAGCTCGCCGTCATGGGCCTCGCCGAGACGCGGGTGCCCAACGCCGTCGGCCACCTGGTGCCGCGCCTGCGCGACCTGCACGTCGGCGTGCGCCGCAACGCCGCCCACGCCCTCGGGCGGCAGGGCGACGCCGCGGCCGTCGACGCCCTCATCGCCGCCGTGCCCGAGAACGACGCCGAGGTGCGCGCCGCCGTGGGCGAGGCCCTGGCCCGGCTGGACGCGGGGGCCGTGCGGGTGAGCCTCGCGCGCGCCGCGGCGGGGGACGCCGAGCTGCGCCAGGCCGCCGCCTACCTGCGCGGCCAGCTCCACCAGACGGAGGGGCTGGTCGAGGCCCTCGCCGACCCGGAGCCGCTGGTGCGCAAAGCGGCCGCGCTGGCGCTGGGCCACGCCGCCCAGCCGCGCTTCCGGGCCCCGCTGGAGGCCGCCCTGGCCGATGGGCACTGGCGCGTCCGGGTGGCGGCCGCCGAGGGGTTGCGCCGCCTGGCCGACCCGGCGGCCATCCCCGCGCTGCGTCGCCATGTCCACGACGAGCACCCCGTGGTAGAAAACGCCGTGGGGGTTGCCCTGCGCGCTCTGGAGGGACGGTGAAGCGCCCGCTGTACGTCGCGGTCGAGGGCCCCATCGGGGTCGGGAAGACGACGCTGGTCCGGGGCCTGAGCGCCCGGCTCCAGGCCCGGCTCGTCCTCGAGGTCGTGGAAGAAAACCCATTCCTTTCGCGCTTCTACGAGGATCGCGACCGCTACGCCTTCCAGACGCAGCTCTTCTTCCTGATGAGCCGCTTCAAGCAGCAGCAGGAGCTCAACCAGGGGGATCTCTTCACCCCCAGCGTCCTGGCGGACTACCACCTGCTCAAGGACCGCATCTTCGCCCGGCTGACGCTGAAGGACGACGAGCTGGCGCTGTACGAGCGCGTCTACCAGTCCCTCGAGCTGCACATCCTGCAGCCCGACGTGCTCGTCTACCTGCACGCGCCCCTCGAGGTCTTGCAGGAGCGCATCCGGTGGCGGGGGCGGCCGTTCGAGGCGAACTTCGATCCGTCGTACCTGAGCCGGCTGAGCGCCCACTACCAGCACTACTTCGCGCACTACACGCGCACGCCGCTGCTCGACGTGGACACCTCCGACATCGATTACGCCTCCGACGCCGCCATGCTGGCGCGGCTCGAGGCCGAGATCGTGCGGCTGGCCCGCGCCGAAGAGGGCACCCCGCGAGTCGTGCGCATCGAGCGCGCCGACCAGCTCCCGATGTCGTTCTAGGGCACGGCCGCCGCGCGCCGGTCAGGCCGTCGCGACGTTGAACATCCAGTTCACCCCGAAGCGGTCGTTCAGGGCCCCGAAGAGCGCTCCCCAGGGCGCGGGGAACAAGGGCTGGAGCGTCTGGCCGCCCTCGGCGAGGGCGTCGAAGATGCGGTGCGCCTGCGCCACGTCGTCGAGGTCGAGGGCGATGCTCACGATGCCGGTCGGCGGCAGGGGCTGGTCGAAGGGGCCATCGCTCAGCATGAGCAGCGCGCCGTCCACGCGCAGCGCGGCGTGCATCACGAGGTCGCGGCGGGCCTCGGGGCAGCTCTGATCCACGTCGCCGAAGCGGCTGATGCTCTCGATCTGGGCGCCGAGGGCGGCCTCGTAGAGGGTGATGGCCTCGCGGGCGTGGCCGTTGAAGAGCAGGTACGGGGTGGCGTTTCGGACGGACATGCAAGCCTCCTGGGCAGTGGGTCGCGCCGTAGGTTCAGACCGGCGTCACGGAGCCGAGCATCCGATAGCAGTGGCCGGTGAGCGCCCGTCGGTGCCGCTCCAGATCAGCGATGTCGTTCATGGCGCCGAGGGTGGGGCAGCCCTCGACGGGCTGTCAACGCCGGCACCCGCGCTACCGCCCGGGGTAGAGCTTCACCCGCCAGCGACCGCCGCGCCGGTCGTAGAGGTCGTCGCCCGTGAGCACCCTGGCCTTGTGGCCGGGCTTCTCCAGGCGGGTGTCGAAGTCGATGGGCACGTCGCAGGCGCGGGCTTCCTCGCAGATGACCTTGCCCGTCGTGACCTGGACGAAGCGGGCGGGCCCGGGCTCGGGGATGATGACGACGTAGCTGTTGCGGGGGAGCGGGGAGGGCGGATCGCCGCCGTCGAGGGCGCCCGCGTCCTCGGACGCAGCCACCGTCGGCGGGGCCGAGACCGGCGTCGTCGGCGCGGCGGCCGTCGTCCGGGGATCGACGGGCTTCTCGCGCATGAACGACCAGGCGACCACCGCCGCCACGCCGACGGCGAGGATGCCCCCCGCGGCGAGCCAGAGCGTCTTGCTGGCCGGGGCGACCGGCGCCGCGGATCCCGCGCCGGAGGGCGGCGGCCGGCGCGTCGGCGGCAGGGGCCGCACTTCGGCGGCGGCCGGCTCGGCGGGCTCCTCGGGCGCCCACCGGGGCCGGGGCTCCTCCTTCAGCTCCAGCACGTCCAGCCCGCCCGCGGCGGCGACGGGCTCGCTCTTGCCGAACGAGAACGCCACCGGCAGGTCCGCGGTGCGCACCGGCATGGGCGGCGCGTCGGGGCTGGTGGGTGGCGGCAGCGTCTCGGCGGCAGAGATGTCCCGCGGGCGCGGCGGCGGGCGTGGCCGGCGTGGGCTCCTCGATGCGGGCGACGAGCTCGGCGGCCGACGGCGGGGCGCGTCCAGCGAGGGCGGATCGATGAGGGCCGACGGGCGCCGCGGGCGCAGCGGCCCGGGCGGCTCGCTGGCCTTCGCCGCCGCCGGGCGGGCTGACGCGCGGTCGGGGCGGGGTGGGCTGGGCCGGGGCCGGTCGGGCCGCGTGACGTCGGGGTTTCGGCGACGGCGGGGGCGCCGCCGTGGCCGCCGACTCCAGCGGCGTCGGCGCGCTCCGGCGCGGGCCCAGGTCGGCCGTCGGCGCCGCCGGGGCGCGGGCCGGCTCGGCGGGGCGATCGCCCCAGTCGAGGGTGCCGGCGCGCAGGGCCTCCACCGTCCGCAGCAGGGCGCCCACGCTGTGGGGCCGGTCGCTGGGATCGGGATCGAGGCACATGCGCAGCGTGTCGACCAGCGGCGTCGGCAGGCGCGGGGCGGCCAGTTCCAGCGCGCGCCCGGACGGGACCGTCTGCCCCGTCGCCGCGAAGCAGAGCGTCGCCGCTGTGCCGAAGAGATCAGCGGGCACCGTCGGCACGCTGCCCTCGGGGGCCGAGAACATCGGATCGGGCACCAGATCCATGATGAGGGCGGCCAGGCCCGGGCAGACGAGCTGCACCCGGAGGGGGGACTCGCCCGAAATCCTCAAGCGTTCCGGGGTGATGGCGCCGTCGCAGATGCCGCGGGCGTGGGCAGCGGCCAGGCCGGAGAGCAGGGCCTCCGCCACCACCAGCAGCTGATCGGCGGGGAGGGGGCCCAGGCGGGCGACGCGCTCGGCCAGCGTCTCGCCCGGCTGCCACGGCTCGGCCACCCACGCCTCGCCAGCCGTGTCCACGCCGGCGTCGCGCAGCGTCAGGATGCGGGGCTCGTCCAGGGTGCACAGCCGCCGGGCGCCGGCCAGGAACACGGGGGCCTCGCCGAAGGGATCGACGTAGCGCAGGCGAACGCGCTCGCCCGTCTGGCTGTCCACCGCGCGCCACGCGCCCTGCCTGAGCTGCGCCTCCAGCCGGTAACGCCCGACCTCGTCCCCCGCCGCCATCCGACCCTCCAGCCTGCGGACCCGACCTTCGCACGCTCCCCGCGTGGGCTCAAGCTCCGGCGCCGAGGGCGGTTGTCACACCGGGCCGGGCCCTCTATTCTCCGGCCCTCGCGAGGGAGGCCCGCCGTGAAGCGCAGCATCGAACACCTCCGCACCGGACTCACCTTCGACGACGTGCTCCTGCAGCCGGCGTACTCCGAGGTGCTGCCCCGCGACGCGCGCACCCGGGTCCGCCTGGCGCGGGACGTCGAGCTGGGCATCCCGCTGGTGAGCGCCGCGATGGACACCGTGACGGAGGGCACGCTGGCCATCGCCATGGCGCGGGCCGGGGGGCTGGGCTTCATCCACAAGAACCTGACGGTGCCCGAGCAGGCGGCCGAGGTGGCCCGGGTCAAGCACGCGGGCGGGGCCGAGGCGGTCTCGGCCGTGGACGCCGCGGGTCACCTGCGCGTCGGCGCGGCCGTGGGCGTGGGGGCCGAGGGCCTGGAGCGGGCGGCCGCGCTGGTGGCCGCGGGCGTCGACGTCATCGCGGTCGACACGGCCCATGGCCACAGCCGCGGCGTCCTCTCCACCGTGCGCGCCCTGCGCGATCGCTACCCCGAGCTCGCCCTCGTCGGCGGGAACATCGCCACCGCGGAGGCCGTGCAGGCCCTCGCCGAGGCGGGCGCCGACGTCGTGAAGGTCGGCATCGGGCCGGGCTCCATCTGCACCACCCGGGTGGTCGCCGGGGTGGGCGTACCGCAGGTGACGGCCATCATGGACTGCGCCGAGGCCGCCGACGCCCTGGGCCTGGCGGTGATCGCCGATGGCGGCATCAAGCTGTCCGGGGACGTCGTGAAGGCCATCGCCGCCGGCGCCCACGTCGTGATGATCGGCAGCCTCTTCGGCGGCACCGCCGAGGCCCCGGGGGAGCGCATCGAGGTCGGCGGCAAGGCCTTCAAGGCCTACCGCGGCATGGGCAGCCTGGGCGCCATGAAGCGCGGCAGCCGCGATCGCTACTTCCAGGACGGCGAGGACGACCGGAAGCTGGTGGCCGAGGGCGTCGAGGCCCGGGTGCCGTACCGCGGCCCCATCGCCCACACCCTGCACCAGCTCGTCGGCGGCCTGCGGGCGGGCATGGGCTACACGGGCAGCGCCGACATCGAGGCCCTGCGCACCGGCGCCCGCTTCATCCGCATCACCTCGGCCGGGCTGCGCGAGAGCCATGTGCACGACGTGGCCATGATCACCGACGCCCCGTCCGCCGACTGACCCGGGAGCCGCCATGACCCACCAGACGGTCCTCATCCTCGACTACGGCAGCCAGTTCACGCAGCTCATCGCGCGCCGGGTGCGCGAGCTGTCGATCTACTGCGAGATCGTGCCGTTCCACCTCGCCGCCGAGGCGGTGGCGCGGGGGCCGGCGGCCATCATCCTGAGCGGCGGGCCGGCCAGCGTCACCGAGGCCGAGGCCCCCGACCTGCCGGCCGCTGTCCTCGACGCCGGCATCCCCGTGCTCGGCATCTGCTACGGCCTCCAGGTCCTCACCCGCACCCTCGGCGGCCGCGTCGAGTCGTCGGCGTTTCGCGAGTACGGGCGCGCCCATGTGCACCTCGACGATCGCGGCGGCCTCTTCGCCCGCGTCGAGGCCCCGCTGCCCCAGGTGTGGATGTCCCATGGCGACCATGTGGCCGAGCCCGCGCCCGGCTTCCAGGTCGTCGCCCGCAGCGCGGATGGCATCATCGCGGCCGTGGCCGACGAGGAGCGCCGGCTCTACGGCGTGCAGTTCCACCCCGAGGTGGTCCACTCCCCGGAGGGCGGGCGCATGCTCGCCGCCTTCCTCCACGACATCGCGGGCCTGGCCGGGGACTGGACGCCGGCCTCGTTCATCGAGGACGCCATCGCCCGCATCCGCGCCCAGGTGGGCGAGGGCCGCGTCATCTGCGGGCTCTCGGGCGGGGTGGACTCGGCGGTGGCCGCGGCCCTGCTGCACGCCGCCATCGGCGACCGCCTCACCTGCGTCTTCGTCGACAACGGCCTCCTGCGCCAGGGCGAGGCCCGCCAGGTGGTCGACACCTTCGGCGGCCGCTTCGGCTACGACCTGCGCTTCGTCGACGCGGCGGACCGCTTCCTGGACGCCCTCGACGGCGTCACCGACCCCGAGGCCAAGCGCAAGATCATCGGGCGCGTGTTCGTGGAGGTCTTCGAGGAGGAGGCCCGCGGCATCGAGGACGCCCGCTTCCTGGCCCAGGGCACCCTCTACCCCGACGTCATCGAGAGCGTGAGCGTGCGCGGCCCCGCGGCGGTCATCAAGAGCCACCACAACGTCGGCGGCCTGCCCGAGCGCATGGCCCTCGAGGTCGTCGAGCCCCTGCGCGAGCTCTTCAAGGACGAGGTGCGCGCCGCCGGCGCCGAGCTGGGCCTGCCCGAGGACATCCTCTGGCGCCACCCGTTCCCGGGGCCGGGCCTGGCCATCCGCCTCATCGGGGCCGTCGCCCGCGACCGCCTGGCGGTGCTGCGCGAGGCCGACGCCATCGTCCAGCAGGAGATCCGGGCGGCCGGCCTGCACCGCTCCATCTGGCAGGGCTTCGCCGTCCTGCTGCCGGTCCGCACCGTCGGCGTGATGGGCGACGACCGCACCTACGAGGACGTCCTGGCCATCCGCGCCGTGGCCAGCCTGGACGGCATGACCGCCGATTGGTATCCCATCCCCCATGAAGTGCTGGGGCGCATGTCGACGCGGATCATCAACGAGGTCAAGGGCGTCAACCGGGTCGTCTATGACATCTCCTCCAAGCCGCCGGCCACCATCGAGTGGGAGTAGGCGCATCGACAAGCTGCTGATCTGCCTGGCTTTTCTGCTCGGGGCGGCCCACGCCGAGCCGGCCCCCGTCGAGGTGCGCGTCGAGGACGGCGTGGTGGACTGGTCTACCCGCGAGGTCCGCGTGCTGGGCGTCGGCACCCCCACCATCCTCTCCCACACCGGCAGCGTGACGCCGCAGGATCCCTACCTGCTGGCGCGCGCCGACGCCGAGGAGCGGCTGCGCCGGGTGCTCGTCGCGCTCCCCGTGGACGGCCGCCGCGCGATGGACGTCGAGGCGCTGGCGCCCCTGTTCGAGACGGCCCTGCAGCACTGGCGGGCCGACGCGCCCCTCTACTTCAGCGACGGGACGCTTCACCTGCAGGGCCGGGCCTCCTTCGCGTGGGGCGCTGCCCTCGCCGGGCCGCCCGTGCCCCAGGCCGCCGACGCCCCGACGGGCCTCGTCATCCGCCTCAAGCAGCCCATGGAGCCGCGCCTGCGCCTCGTGCTCACCGGCGAGGCCGCCCCGGCGACGCCCGCCGGCCTCCCGGGCGACCGCATCGGCGGGGCCGGGGTGGTCTGGGTGCGCGATGGCGCCGCCCCCGCGGCGGTGGCCATGGTGGGCCCGCGCCCCGTCGTCGCCCAGGCCCGCCTCGGCGACCGCGCCGGCGAGCTGACCCTCGACGCGGTGGGCGCGGCCGCCCTCCGCCTGCCCGCCGGCTTGCAGGGCGGCGTCGCCGTGGTGCTGCCATGACGCGCCTGGCCCTGCGCGTCGCCGGCCTCGTCGTGGGCCTCGCCGGCTGCGGTGGCGGCGGCGTCATCCAGCGCGCCGACGAGCTGCCGCCGCCCCCGCCCGGCCTGGGCTTCGTGCAGATCCGCTGCGCCCCGGCCGAGGTCGAGGTCTACGTCGACGACCAGTACCTCGGGCAGCTCGATGGCTACGCCGAGGGCATCCTGCGCGTCCCCGCTGGCCCCCACCGCCTGATGCTGGCCCGCAAGGGCTTCTACCCCTGGTTCGGGGCCATCGAGGCGGGCCCGGAGGCCAGCGTCATCCGCACCCACCTCGTGCCGGTGCCCTGAGGAGATCCCATGGGCCGCATCCAGGTGCTCGACGACGCCCTCGCCGATCAGATCGCCGCCGGCGAGGTGGTGGAGCGGCCGGCCAGCGCCGCCAAGGAGCTGATGGAGAACGCCCTCGACGCGGGGGCGACGGCCATCACCGTCGAGATCGCGGACGGCGGCGTGGCCCGCCTGCGGGTCGTCGACGACGGCCACGGCATGCCCCCCGAGGACGCCGTGCTCGCGCTGCGGCGCCACGCCACGTCCAAGCTGCGCACCACCGAGGACCTCGTCCGCATCGCCACGCTGGGCTTCCGCGGGGAGGCGCTGCCGTCCATCGCGGCGGTCAGCCGGTTCCGCCTGCGGACGCGCGAGCCCGACGCCCTGGGCGCGACGGTCGTGCGCGTCGAGGGGGGCGGCCCGCCCGAGGTCAGCCAGGACGCGGGCCCCGTCGGGACCGAGATCCTGGTTGAAGATCTCTTCTACAACATCCCGGCAAGACGGAAGTTTCTCAAGCAGGCGACCACCGAGGCGGCCCACGTCCAGGACGCCGCACAGCGCCTCGCGCTGGGGGCGCCGGGCGTCGCGATGCGGCTCATCAAGGATGGGCGCGTGGCCCTCGACCTGCCCCGCCACGCCAGCCTGTCCGACCGCGTGGCGGCGCTGTTCGGCACGAAGGTCGCCCGGGATCTGACGCCGGTGGCCGTCGAGGGGGCCCTGGCCATGTCGGGCCTGATCGGCTCCCCGGAGACCGCGCGCTCCACGCCGCGCCACTACTTCACCTTCATCAACGGCCGCTTCGTCCGGGACCGCGTCATCATGGCGGCCGTGCAGTCGGCCTACGGGCACCGCCTGGGCCGGGGCCAGCACCCCTTCGTCGTGCTGCACCTGACGCTGCCCGTCGACCTGCTGGACGTGAACGTCCACCCGGCCAAGACGGAGGTCCGCTTCTCGGACACCCGCGTCATCCACCGCCTCGTGTCGCAGGGCATCCACCGCGCCCTCGAGGCGCCGCCCCCGCCGGCGTCCGAGCCGACCACCCCGACGGCCACGCCCCGCACCTACACGCTGCGGTCGGGCGACGCCCCGCCGGCCGTGGTGCAGGCCCGCAAGGTCTTCGATGGGCTGGAGCGCCAGGTGAGGAGCGCCGGGGGCCTGCGCGGCGCCCTGCCGCGGGAGCCGCGCCGCGAGGCCCAGGCCCACCTGCCCCTCACGCCGCCGCCCGCCCGGCCCGCCCCCGCGGCGCCCACGCGGGTGAGCTACCAGCCGGCGGCCGGCGCCGCGGCCCTGCCCCTGGCCCAGCTCCCCGTCCTGGGCGAGCTGGCGGGCCTGCTGCTGCTGCGCGCCGAGGACGCCCTGCTCGGCGTGGACGTCGAGGCCGCCCGCGCGCAGGTGGCCCACGCCGCCCTGGCGGCGGGTCGGCCTGGCGTCGAGCTCAGCCCGCCCCTGACGGTGGCCCTGGACGACGCCGCCCAGGCCAGCCTCGCCCGGCGGCGCGAGGCCGTGCAGGCCCTCGGCTTCGAGGTCGAGCCCTTCGGCGGCCGCTCCTTCGCCATCCACCGCGCCCCGGCGGGGCTGCCCGCCGTCGACGCCCCGCGCCACCTGGCCGATCTGCTGGCCGCCGACGACGGCGACGTGGCCGCCCTGCGCTGGCGCTGCGCCCGCCGCATCGCCCACCTGGCCGCGCCCCTGGCCGCCCCCGAGCGGGGCGCGCTGCTGGAGGCCGTCGCGGCCGTCGAGCCTTCGGGCGGGCCGGCGTGGATCTTCGCCCTCACGGCCGCGGAGCTGCGCCGGGCCCTCGGCCACGGCCAGCCGACCTGAGCGTCGATCAGGGCGGGGGGCCGAGGGCCTGGGCCAGCGCGGCCAGGGTGGCCCGGCTGACTGCCAGGTAGTCGCCGCCGGCCGGCGGCTGCTCCACCGGCGACCAGACGAAGCTCTGCAGCCCGCACCGCGCCTCGAAGGTGGCCGCCACCGGCGGGCGGGGCGGGGCCTCCCACAAGAGCAGCTTCGCGCCCTGGGCCCGGGCCGCCTGGCACGTCGACGCGAGGACGGCCGGGCTCGGCTGCTGCTCGGGGTCGAGGACGCGCTCGATGGTCGCGAAGCCGTACCGGCGCGCCGGGTAGGCCCACGCCGGGTGCGACGTGACGACGACGAGCCGGGGGTGGGCGGCGAACACGGCCTGGAAGCCGACGTGCAGCGCGTCCAGATCGGCCCGCAGGCGGGCGAGGCCGGCGTCGGCGCGGGCCTGCAGGGCGGGCTGGGTGCGGACGAGGGCGGCGTGCAGCGCCTCGGCCTGGTCGATGGCGTTGACGGGATCGAGCCAGGTGTGGCCATCGAGGCCCTGGTGGACGTGGTCGTCCGGGCCGTGTGTGTGCGCCACGGCGTCGGCGTAGCGCAGCCAGCGGTGCCGGAACGAGGCGGCCGTCTCGACCGTGCGCGAGGGGGGCAGGCTGGCCCAGGTGGTGAACCCCTCGAACCCCGCGCCGTTGAGCACCACCAGATCGGCCTGCTGCAGGGCGAGCAGGGCGGCCGTGTCAGGCACCCAGGTGGCGGCGTCGGCGGTCGGCGGCGTCACCAGCTCCACCCGGGCGGCGTCGCCCACGAGCTGCTCGGCCATCCAGGCCAGCGGGTAGGTCGTGACGCGCAGGACGGGCGGCCCCGTCCGCGCCTCGGGGGCGTCGGCGCCGCCGCACCCCGTGGCCAGCAGCGCGGCCAGCGCCAGCCACCTCATGGCAGCACCCCGTCCGGCAGCGCCAGGGCGAGGGCGAGCACCCCCAGCAGGGCCAGCGCCGTCGCGGCCACCCCCATGAGGAGCCACTCCGCCGCCTGCAGCCGCAGCGCGAAGCCCCGGCTGGCCCCGAGCTGCGCCAGCGTCCACAGCTCGTCGCGCCGCATCCGGGCGGACAGGCCGATGATCAGCCCCACGAAGAGCAGCGTCGCGAAGCCGGTGATGGCCTGGTGGGCATCGAAGAACCGCTTGATCTTCAAGACGATTCCGAGCAGCTCGTCCACCACGGCGGCCGGGCTGATCATACGCAGCCCGGGCCGGGCGTTCGTGCGGGCCTTCAAGAGCGTGGCCGACTTGTCGTCGGGCGGCACCACGATGATGGCCGTCAGCGGGAACGTGGCGGGATCGCCGTGGGCGTGGAAGCTGGCGCGGTTCTCGTCGTTGACGACCTGGGCCGTGGCGAGGCCCGGATCCATCGCGCCGGAGCGCTCGGGCGCCGCGTGGCCGTGGCCGATGCCGGCGATGGTCCACGTCGTCTTGAGGTCGACGAAGACGGCGTCGTCGTCCGGGGTGCCGGTGGGCGCGAACACCCCCACGACCTCCAGGCTGAGCGGGTACGAGGCCGTCAGGTCGTAGAGGTCGCGCTGATCGGTGGGCACGCGGTCGCCGGGGCGCAGGTCGAGGGCGGCGGCGGCCCGGGCCCCCAGGGTGGCCTCGCCGAGGCGCAGCGGCGGGGTGCCGGCCGCCGCGCGCAGGCCGCGCAGGGCGTAGTACTCGGGGGTCGTCCCCACGACGGGGTGGTCCCGGGCGGTGAAGCGGGCGTGCAGCGGGACGGGCAGCGCCAGCCCCGACGCGAGCACGGCGTCCACCTCGCTGTACGGCACCGGATCCAGCTCGGCGGCCCGGAAGTAGAGCGCGTTGAACACGCGGTCGAACCGGTGGCCCGCCGTGCCGAGGACGAGGGGCGTGGCCGCCGCGCGGCGGGTGAGCGCGTCGCCGTAGCGCGCCAGCAGGCCGTGCACGGCCAGGGGCATGAACGCGGTGAGGCCCAGCGCCAGGACGAGCAGCGTGGCCCGGACGCGGTGGAACCGCAGGTGCTGCGCGGCCAGGTAGAACGTGTTCATGCCCGCCACTCCGACACGTCCAGGGTGCGGTCGAACCGGTGCAGCAGGCCCGCGTCGTGGGTGATCATCAGCAAGGTGTGATCGGGCTGGAGGCGGTGGAAGAGCAGGTCGAGGACGCGGTCGGTGGTCTTGCCGTCCAGGTTGCCGGTGGGCTCGTCGGCGATGAGCAGGGGGGCGCGGGTCACCAGGGCCCGGCAGATGCCCACGCGCTGCTGCTCCCCCTGGCTCAGCGTGCCGGGGCGTCGCCCGGCGACGGCTGTCAGGCCCGCCTCCTCCAGGAGCTGGGCGGCCCGCACGCGGGCCGGCGTCTCGAGGCGCAGCGCGGGGTTGAGGCGGTAGGGCAGCAGCACGTTGTCCAGCACGCTCAGGTAGTCGAGCAGCTCGAAGCGCTGGAAGATGAAGCCGACCTGCGCCACCCGGAAGGCCCGGCGGCCGGCCTCCGACAGCGCCGAGACCTCGGTGCCCGCCACGGTGACGGTGCCGCTCTGGGGCACCAGCAGCCCGGCCACCAGCCGGGCGAACGTCGTCTTCCCGATCCCCGACGGCCCGACGACGGCGACGCGCTCCCCGCGGCGCAGGGCGAGCTGCGGGATGTGCAGCTCGAACGGCGCTTCGGCGGCGCGCGCGTGGCGGAAGCGGACCTGGCGCAGGGTGACGTGGGCGGGCTCCATGGGACTGGCACTGTAACGGATTTCCACCGAGGGAGAAGCACCCCGCCACCAGGGGCCGTCATCCCTCCGTTTTTCCCAGCAGAAACAGGCGCTTCGACGTCAGGGCGGCGGCTCCCAGGGCAGCTCCACCGCCCGCGGCGGGGCCGGCTCGGGGTCGGGCGTGGCGTGGTGGGCCCACCAGGCCGCGGCGGCCGCGCCGACGACGGCGGCCAGCGCCAGGGTGAGGGCCGCCCACACGCGCCACGGCCGGCGGCGACGCCCGGGCGCCGTGGGCGGATCGAGGGCGGCGGGCAGCACGGGCGTCGGCCGGTGCAGCTCGGCCAGCAGCGCCGAGACGGCGGCCCGGTCCGCGGCGTCGAGGGGCACCGTCTCGTCGGGCAGCGCGTGCAGGAGCGCCTGGCGCATGGCCGAGGCGTCCGGGAAGCGGTCCTCGGGGCGCTTGGCCAGCGCGCGGTGCACGACCGCCGCCAGGGCCGGCGGCACGCGCAGGTCCGGGTCGAACGCCGGCACGGGGCTGGCCAGGTGCTGCTGCATCAGGCCCCCGAGGCGGGGGTGGTCGAAGGGCAGCCGCCCCGCCAGCGCGCGGTAGAGCACGACGGCCAGCGCGTACTGGTCCACGGCGCCGGTGAGCGGCGCCTGGTTCCAGATCTCGGGGGCCATGTAGGGCGGCGTCCCGGGGATGAGGTCGTCCCCCGTGATCGTGGCGATGCGGCCGCCGCCCATGGGGGCCTTGGCCAGCCCGAAGTCCACCAGCTTGACCTGCTCGGCGCCCCGCCGGGTGGGCACCAGCATGATGTTCGCCGGCTTGATGTCGCGGTGCACGATGCCCAGGCCGTGGGCCTCGATGAGGGCCTCCAGCACGCTGGCGCCCAGGTCGACGACCCGCAGCGCCGGCAGCCGGCCCGCCTCGCTGAGGATGGCCGCCAGGTCGCGCCCGTCGACGAACTCCTGGACCATGTACAGCAGCCCGTCGGGCTCCTCGCCGAAGTCGTGCAGCATCGCGACGGCGCGGTTCTGCAGGCCGGCGAGGGCGGTGGCCTCGCGCAGGAAGCGGTCGCGGGTGGGGCCCAGCGGATCGACGCCCTGGTGGGCGACCTTCACGGCGACGGCGCGGTTCACGGGGATCTGGCGCGCCCGGTAGACGGCGCCGAAGCCGCCGAGGCCCAGGCACGCCTCCACGACGTACTTGCCCCCCAGCGTGCGGCCGATGAGCGGATCAGGGCGGGGAGGGGAAGGGGGCTGCACGCTCCATCCAGTTGACGCGCCTCGGGCGACCCCCGAACATCATGCGGTCTGGGCTGGCTGTCAACGTGGAGGCGGGGTGGACGATCGACTGCGGGTCGGGCTGCGCGAGGCCCTGGGCATCAAGCCCCTGCTGCCGGCGCTGCAGCAGGCGTGGCGCGGCCTGGCGGGCAGCGAGCACCTGCCGGCGAGCCAGTGGGGGCCGTCCTCCCTGCGCATCTTCAAGCCGCGCATCACCGTGCCGACGTGGCTGGACCGCCTGCCGCCCCGGCGCACGCCCATCTACAACTTCGTCAACCGCGTCCCCCAGCCGGCCCACGAGGGCTACTCGGTGCGCGTGACGTACGCCCGCGACTGGCGCGGCGGCCGCTTCACCTACGATGGCCACATCGGCACCGACTTCGCGGTCCCCGTGGGCACCCCCATGGTCGCCCCGGCGCCCGGCGTCGTGGTGGGCGTGCCCTTCGAGATGGATCGGGGGGGCCGCAAGGTGGTGCTCGACCACGGGGACGGGCTGCTGACGAGCTACAGCCACCTGTCCCGGGCCGCCGTGCGCCCCGGCCGCGTCCTCGCGCGGGGCGAGCTGCTCGGCTGGTCGGGCGCCTCGGGCATGGAGTTTGTTCTTTGTTTTCCCTGGGTTGCGCCTCATCTGCACTTCAACGTGCTGCTGGATGGGCGCCCCATCGACCCCTTCGCCACCGAGGGCGAGGTGAGCGTCTGGCGCCAGCGCAACGACCCGGTGCCCTGGGACGGGGCGCGCGTGGCGGCCGACGCCGACTTCCGCCCGACGGACTGGGTGCCGGCGGCCGTGGAGGCCAGCATCAACGGCTGCCTCGAGGCGAGCCTGCGCACGGAGCTGCGCGCCCTGCCGACGCTGGCCCAGCGCGCCGCCGGGGTGCTCGTCGGCCGCGTCTACCGCCCCACGCTCTTCCCGGTGCGCCCCGATCTCTACGCCGAGCGCCACGCGCCGACGCCCCGGCTGGATCTCCCGTTCCGCGCTGCCGACTTCGACGGCATCCTGCTGCCCCCCTGACCGGAGTACCCGATGGACCAGTCCTTCTACGCCCACCTGCACGCCGAGACCGAGGCGCTGCGCGACCAGGGCCTCTTCAAGGCCGAGCGCGTCATCACCTCGCCGCAGCAGGCCGAGATCGAGGTCGGGGGCGCCCACGTCCTCAACTTCTGCGCGAACAACTACCTGGGCCTGGCCAACCACCCGCGCCTGCGGGCCGCCGCCCATGAGGCCCTCGACCGCCACGGCTACGGCATGGCGTCCGTCCGCTTCATCTGCGGCACCCAGGACGTGCACAAGGAGCTGGAGCGGCGGCTCGCGGCCTTCGTCGGCACCGAGGACTGCATCCTCTACCCGTCGGCCTTCGACGCCAACGGCGGCCTCTTCGAGACGCTGCTGGGCCCCGAGGACGCCGTCATCAGCGACGCGCTCAACCACGCCTCCATCATCGACGGGGTGCGGCTGTGCAAGGCCCGCCGCTACGTCTACGCCAACAACGACATGGCGGCGCTGGAGGCCGAGCTTCTGAAGGCCCGGGCCGACGGCGCGCGGCACGTCCTCATCGCGACGGACGGCGTCTTCTCCATGGACGGCTACATCGCCAACCTGGGCGCCATCTGCGACCTCGCCGACGCCCACGGCGCCCTCGTGATGGTGGATGACTGCCACGCGACGGGCTTCGTGGGGGCGAAGGGCCGCGGATCGTCGGAGCACTGCGGCGTGCTGGGGCGCGTCGACATCATCACCGGCACCCTCGGCAAGGCGCTGGGGGGCGCGTCCGGCGGCTTCACCTGCGCCCGCAAGGAGATCGTGGCCTGGCTGCGCCAGCGCTCGCGGCCCTACCTCTTCTCCAACACCGTCGCCCCGGTCATCGCGGCCACCTCCCTGGTGGCCCTGGACCTGGTGGAGGACGACGCCCTGCGCAACCAGCTCCGCGAAAACTCTGCGTTTTTCCGGCAGGAGATGGGCAAGCTCGGCTTCACCCTGCAGCCCGGCAGCCACCCCATCATCCCGGTGATGCTGGGGGACGCCCGGCTCGCGTCGGCCATGGCCGACCAGCTGCTGGCCGAGGGCATCTACGTCGTCGGCTTCTCGTTCCCGGTGGTGCCGAAGGGCAAGGCGCGCATCCGCACGCAGATGTCGGCCGGGCACAGCCTGGACCAGGTCGAGCGGGCCGTGGCGGCCTTCGCCAAGGTGGGCCGGGCGCTCGGCGTCATCGGCTGAGGGAGGACGAGATGAGCGACGTCGACGCCTGGATGGCGAAGTACGAGAACCCGATGAAGCCCGTGGTGGAGGCCGTGCGGGCCGTCATCCTCGGCGCCGATCCGCGGATGGGCGAGTGCATCAAGTGGAGCGCGCCCACCTTCACGTTCGGGGGCAACCTGGCGAGCTTCAACCCGCGCTCCAAGAAGCACGCGAGCCTGCTCTTCCACACGGGGGCCAGCATCCCCGGCGACTTCCCGCACCTGACGGGCAGCGGCGAGGTGGCGCGCACCATGAGCTTCGCCGATCTGGCCGAGGTGGAGGCGCGCCGCGCGGAGCTGGAGGCCATCGTGCGGGCCTGGTGCGCGCTGAAGGGCTGACCGGGTGGGACTGGCAGGCTGGTTCGCCGACCAGGGCTGGACGCCGTTCGGCTTTCAAGCGGCGACGTGGGCGGCCTACGCCGCCGGCGAGAGCGGGCTCGTCCATGTGCCCACCGGGGCCGGCAAGACGTACGCCGCCTTCGGCGGGCCGTTCGCCGACCTGGCCGCGGGTCGGGGTCGCGGGGGCCTGCACACCCTCTACCTGACGCCGCTGCGGGCCGTCGCCCGCGACATCGAGGAGGCCCTGACGCGGCCCGTCCAGGCCCTCGGCCTGCCCATCCGCGTCGAGAGCCGCACCGGCGACACCTCGGGCAGCGTGCGGGCGAAGCAGCGGGCGCGCCTGCCGGAAGTGCTCGTCACCACACCGGAATCCCTCGCCCTCCAGCTCACGGATCCGCGGGCCGCCGAGCGCTTCTCGGGCCTGGCCTGCCTCATCCTCGACGAGTGGCACGCGCTGCTCGGCCAGAAGCGCGGGGCGCTGCTCGAGCTCGCCCTGGCCCGGGTGCGGGCGCTGGCCCCGGCGGCGCGCACCTGGGCGCTGAGCGCGACGCTGAGGGATCCGCCCGGGGCCGCCCAGGCGGCCGTCGGCGTGGGCCGCCCCGCCCGCCTCATCTCGGCGCCGCTCACCCGGGAGGTGCGGGTGCTCTCGGTGCGCCCGGAGCGCCCGGAGGAGATGCCGTGGGCCGGCCGCATGGGCTTCTCCATGCTGCCGCGGGTGCTGGCCGCCCTCGATCCCGCCCAGACGACGCTGCTCTTCACCAACACCCGCAACCAGGCCGAGAGCTGGTTCCAGGCCATCGCGCGCGCCCGGCCCGACTGGGTGCCGCGCATGGGCCTGCACCACAGCACCATCGACGCCGAGGAGCGCACCCGCATCGAGAAGGGCCTGGGCGACGGCTCGGTCACGCTGGCCGTCTGCACCGGCAGCCTCGATCTGGGGGTGGACTTCGGGCCGGTGCAGCGCGTCTTCAACATCGGCTCCCCCAAGGGCATCGCCCGCCTCATCCAGCGCGCCGGCCGCGCCGCCCACCAGCCCGGCCAGCCGTGCGAGGTCGTCTGCGTGCCCACCCACGCCCTCGAGCTGGTAGAGATCGCGGCCGCGCGGGACGCCATCGAGCGCGGGGACGTCGAGCCCACCGGGCCCCTCGACGCGCCGCTGGACGTGCTGGTGCAGCACCTCGTGAGCTGCGCCGTGGGCGGGGGCTTCGAGCCGGCCGCCCAGCTCGAAGAGGTGCGCACCGCCGCCTCGTTCGCGGGCCTGACGGACACCCAGTACGGCTGGGCGCTGGCGCTGCTGGAGCACGGCGGGGCCACCCTCAAGGCCTACCCCGAGTACCACCGCATCACGCGAGGCGAGGATGGCCGCTACCACATCAGCTCGGAGCGCATGGCGAAGCTCCAGCGCCTGAGCATCGGCACCATCGTCGAGGACACCGCCATGAGCGTCGTCATGCGCGGCGCGGGTCGGCTGGGCTCGGTGGAGGAGCGGTTCATCGCGGGCCTGCGCCCCGGCGAGACGTTCGCGTTCGGCGGCCAGGTGGTGGCGCTGGCGGAGGTGCGCGACTTCACGGCGTTCGTGAAGAAGTCGTCCAGGCGCCCGAGCCGCGTGCCCGCCTGGGGCGGCGGCCGCCTGCCCATCTCGGCCTGCCTCGCCGAGGCGTCGCTGGACATGCTGGACCGCTTCGACCGGGGCGAGGCCGGCCCGCCCGAGATGGAGGCCGCCCGCCCCATCCTGGAGATGCAGGCACGGATGAGCCGCCTGCCGGGGCCGGGGCCGGTGCTGGCCGAGCTGTGCAGCACCGAGGACGGCAGCCACCTCTTCGTGTACCCGTTCGCCGGCCGGGCCGCCCATGAGGGCATGGCCGCGCTGCTGGCGCTGCGGCTGGGGCGCCGGCGGCCGGCGAGCTTCGCGCTGTCGATGAACGACCACGGCTTCGAGCTGGTGTGCGAGGGCAGCTACCCCTACGCGGCCCTGCTGGCCGAGGCCGATCCGTTCGACGACGCGGGCCTGCTCGACGACGTGCAGGCGGCGGTGAACCTGGGCGAGATGGCCCGGCGCCGCTTCCGCGACACGGCCCGCATCGCGGGGCTCGTCTTCTCGGGATTCCCCGGCAAGATCAAGACGTTGCGGCAGATCCAGACGAGCTCGAGCCTGCTGTTCGACGTCTTCCGGCGCTACGATCCCGACAACCTGCTGCTGTACCAGGTGCGCCGCGAGGTGCTGGCCGAGAGCTTCGAGTTCAGCCGCCTGCGGGCCACGCTGGCCCGGTGCCGCGCCGACGGCCTGGACGTGCGCACGGTGGCCCGGCCGACGCCCTTCGGCATGCCCCTCGTCATCGATCGCCTGGGCTCGTCGCTCTCCACCGAGAGCCTGGAAGACCGCGTCGCCCGCCTGCTGGGCGATCAGCCGTAGGGGTACTCCAGCTCCATGCACGCCTCGGTGTCGGTGACGTAGATCGCCACCAGGCGCACGTTGCCTTCCCCCGGCGCGAGCGGGGCGGGGGCCCGGTGCAGGGTCACGCCCGTCCGGCCGATGAAGCCCCGATCGCGGGCCTGGCCGAAGGCGGGCCAGGTGAGGCAGGACGTCCGCCCGTAGGCGGGCTCGACGGCCACCTCGCGCAGGCCCACGCGATCGGCGAGGGCCGCGAGCTCGACGCGCTGGCCCACCAGCCGACACGCGCCCTTCCGGGTGCCGGAGAACATGCCGCAGCTCTCGACCTGGACGGGCGTGCCCTGGGTGAGGGCCTCGGCCCGCCGCTGGAGGGCCGGCGTGTTGATGGCGTCCATGCACGCCGTGCAGCCGCCCACGAGGACGGCCAGCGCCAGGGCGGCGCGGGTCACCGGTGCTCGCCGAACTTCCCGAGGAGGGCCGCCCCCAGGACCGGGTCGGTCATGTGGACGAACGCGGCGTAGCCGGCGAGCTGGGCGACGCTCTCGCCCGCCGGCAGGGGCTTGCCCTGGGCCAGGTTGTGGGCGGCCGCCCGCAGCTTGCGGCGCAGCGCGCGCGGCACCCGCGGCGCGGCGTCCCCGTTGACGACGAGCCCCGTGACCTTCTGGCGGGCGCCCGGGCGCGACACGCGGGTCTTGGCCGGGTTGACGGCGAAGCCCTCCGCGGCCACCACCGCGTGCAGGGCCCCGAGCAGCTTGCTCAGGCCCGGCGCGCCCTTGTGGTCGGCGGGCAGCGAGAACGTCAGGTCGTCGGCGTACCGGGTGTAGCGCCAGCCGAGGGACCGGGCCAGCCCGGCGAGCCGGCGGTCCAGCCGCATGCAGAGGGCGTTGGTGATGGCCGGGCTCGTCGGGGCGCCCTGGGGCAGGCAGCGCGGGCCGAGCGCGATGAAGAGCTTCTCGCCCTCGTGCTCGACGATCTCGCGGGGGGCCTCGGTGCAGAGCAGGGCGAGCAGCGTCGCCACCTGGTCGCGGTAGCCCGCCTTGCGGAAGAGGCCCTTCACCCGGCGCCACGTCACCGACGGGAAGAAGTCCTTGAGGTCGACGTTGAGGATGAGCTTCGAGCCGGTGTGCGCCTGCGCGTTCGTCAGGATGCTGCGCCCGGCCAGGAACCCATGGGCCGCGCCGTGCACGGGCAGGTGCTCGACGATCTCGCGCAGGATCCAGCGCTGGGCGGCCTTCAGGCGGGGCAGCGGCGCCCAGATGGCCCGCATCCCCCCGGAACGCTTGCGGATTTCGAAGCGCCGGTAGTGCACGCCGGTGGCGGCCTCGCGGTGGAACGACAGCCAGCGCAGCTCGGCGAGCGTCATGCCGAGGGCGTCGGCGACCTGCTGGGGCTTGTCCAGCTTCGGCAGCTCGTTCTCGGCGGCGCGGGCCTCGGGCTCGGCCAGGTCGAAGGCGTCGAAGTCCAGGTCATCGTTGAAGAAGACGCCCTCGCCCAGGTGGACGATGTGGCTGGCGCGGTAGGCCTGCCAGGCGTCGGCCTTCAGCTTGCGGCGCTCGGCGGCCTCGCGCTTCAGCTCGGCCTTGTACCGCTTCAGCTCGGCGGCGCTCATGCCATCGGTGGAGCGGCGCTTCGCCAGGTAGCCGCGCTCGGTGAGCTGGGCCGTGATGTAGGCGTCGATGCCGCCGGCGCGGGCGATGGCGCCCCAGAGCTCGACCCACTGGGTCACGAGGTTCGGTCGGGTGGCCATGTGTCAACCTGCCGAGGCGTCGAGGAAGCCGCCGGCCTCCAGTTCATCGATGCGGGCGAAGTAGGCCGCGCGGGCCTCCGCGGCCGAGGCGAAGACGAGCTGCTGCAGCCGCAGGCGGGCGTCGCTGCGCTCGCCCCAGCGGATCTTGACCCGCGTGCGATCCAGGCCGACCTGGTAGAGCGTCTCGCCCTGGGGGTGGCGCTTCGCGTAGGTGCGCGTTTCGACCACCACCGTGGATCGGCCGCGGCCGCGCTGCTCGGCGCGCTTCGCCTCGGCCCGGGCGTGGGCCAGCGTCAGGGCCGTGAGGTGCGCGCAGGGCCCCTGCTTGAGGCCCTGGGCCCGGAAGAACTTGCAGGTGCACTCGGCGCGGGACACGCGGCCCTCGTCGTCCACCAGCATCAGCGGCCGGTACTCCCGCTTCTCCGCGGCGACGGTGACCTTGCCTTCCAGCTCGGTGCCCTGCCCGAAGATGCGGTTCTCCTTCATGATCCGCACCGCGTCCTTCACCGCCAGCAGGTCCGCCGCCTCGCGCTCGCGGGCGTTGCGGTGGGCCAGGCGGGCCGGATCGAGGGGCTCGCCGGTGAGGGGGCGCAGGCGGTAGACGTCGTGGGCCAGGTCGTACATGACGAGCCCGGCCTGGCAGAGCCCCTGGAGCGCCTTGCGGGTGGCGGCGGGCGTCTGACCGGCGCCCTTCGCCACCTCGGCCACGGTGCCCTTCCAGGCGCCGCGCAGCCAGTCGAGGACGGGGCCGCGGGCCGGGTCGTCGTCGGTGGGGCGGGGCAGCAGCACGTCGAAGCTCAGGGAGCGCGACCAGAGCGCCGCCGTGAAGCCCGTCATGCCCAGCGTGAGCGTGAAGGGCCCGCCGCGCAGGACCCAGAAGCCGGGCAGGCCGCTGCCGAGCAGGTGCACGTCCACCGACTCGACGAAGGGCAGGAACCGGCGGATGAGCATCAGGCGGCGGCGGCCCCAGATGCGGACGACCTGGGCCGTGCGGCCGGCGTAGGGCGCGCCGGCGGCGGTCAGGACCTCCTCCCAGGGCTCGAGCACGAGGCGCGGGGTCTCGCCGGGCACCAGCTCCACGCGGATGGCGCGGCCGCCCTTCTTGCGATCCCCGTTCAGGCGCAGGTGGCGGAGCAGGTTGTAGAGGTCCACCGGCGCCAGCGAGAACGTGGCGGCGGGCAGGGTGGCGGCCGACTGCACCTGGAGGAAGCCGCGCAGCCAGGCGTCGGGCACCTGGATGCGCTTCTCCAGCACCTCGGGCTGGCCCTCGGTGGCCACCGAGACGGCGTCCGGGCCGATGCTCAGGTGGGTGGCCCGGTAGGAGCGCAGCCGCTGCAGGCCGTCGTCGAGGGTGGCGCTGAAGTCGATGTGCGTCGTGCCGCAGCGCAGGTCGCCGTCGAGCTCGAAGGCGCTCCAGTCGATGCCGAGGCTGGCGTAGGTGCCCTCGTCCTTGCTGAAGACCTCCAGCGTCAGGGCGTCGGGCTGCACCGTAACCACTGGATCCAGCACGAGAAACGCCAGCGGATCGTTGCGCTGGAGCCACTCGAACCAGGCGCGCTGGGCCTCCCACTGCGACTGGCTGGCCGACTGCTTCTTCTGGCGCTGGTAGGCCAGGTAGGCGGTGCGGTCCTTCGGCTTGTAGCTGAAGTCGCTCTGGACGACGGCGTACAGGGCCGAGAGCGCGGCGCGGAACTGCAGCGGATCGCGGATGCGGCCGCGGGCGTGCACGGGATCCCGCGCCAGGTCGGCGAACAGGGCCACCCGGACGGCGTCCCCGTCGGCCGCCAGCCGGCTGGCGCCTGCGTAGCGCTCGGTGAACGGGGTGCGGGCCTCGGCCTCGCCCCCCTCGACCTGGCCCCCGTCGGGCGTCTCGCCGCTCATGCCGTCACCTCGACCGTCGTCTGGCGGGCCTGGGCCCGCTTCGCCCGGCGGAGACCCCGCCAGGCCGCCTTGCGCAGCACCTCGTCGTTCTCCGCCGCCGCCCCGACCGCCGCGAGGGCGGCCTGGGCCGGGGCCGTGGCCACGCGGGCCAGCCCCTCGATGGCGCCGAGCCGCGTCGCCTCGTCCAGCGCCGCGTCGTCGGCCGCCGCCTTCAGGCCCTCCACGTCGGCCCGCGCCACCAGGTAGGGCAGCGCCACGCCCTGGGCGTGCACCTGGCCCGCCGCCCGGCGCAGCACCGCCGTGGCCGCCACCGGATCGGCGCCGGTGAGCAGGCGATCCAGGCTCTGCCGGTCGTCCAGGGCGCGCTCCAGCAGGGCCGTGGCCCGGTCGGGCGCGCGCTGGGCCAGGGCCGCCGCCGCGATGGTGCGCATGGCGGCGTCGGGGCCGGTGGCCGCCGCGCTCAGGGCGTCGAGGGCGGCCTCCCCGCCCAGGCCGTCGGCCAGGGCCGTGAGGGCCGCCGCCCGCACCGGCCGCGCGTCCGCCGCGCTGCCGCCGAGGGCCGTGGCCTGCATGACCACCTCGGCCGCCACTCCGAGCCGACCCGAGGCCCAGACGAGCTGGCGCAGGCGCTCGGTGAGGGCCTCGAGCTCCTCGTCGGTGGTCTGCCGGGCGTCCTCCAGCCGGGCGCGGCGGGCCTGCCAGTCGGCCAGGGCCTTCGCCGTGCTCTGGGCGATGGCCTCGCCGTGGGCGCTCGCCTCGGCGCCGCCCTGCCCCAGGATGCGGGCCGCCACGGTGCCGGCCCGGTGGTGAGGGCTGGCCAGGGCCGCCGCCGCCGCCGCGATGGGCCGCGGGCGCCGCTCCAGCAAGGCCGCCACCAGCGGCTCGACGCGCTCGTCGACGAACTCGTCGGGCACCTCGGGCAGCGTCGCCAGGATGCGCGCGGCGTCGCCCTGCTCGGCCACGCGGCGCAGCCAGTCGTCGTCCAGATCGTCGAACTCGCTGATCATGAACGCGAAATCCGGCTCCAGGGAGTCCGGGCCGAACTGCCGGCGCAGGCTCGTGGCCGCCGCCTGCACGACGTCCCAGTCGTCATCCGCGCGGACGCGCTTGATGAGCGCCGCCCGGGCCGCCTCGTCGTCGGCGTACCCCAGCAGGTCGGCCGCGCGCTCGCGGAGGCGCCAGTCGTCGTGCTCGATCTGGGCGAGGATGAGGCGCCAGGCGTCGGTGCCGCCGAACCAGCGCAGGCCGGTGAGGGCGGACATGGCCACCCCGGTCTCCGGCGCCGCCACCAGCCGCGCGAGCTGCTTGTAGATGCGCTCGGCGCGGTCGCCGCCGGCCAGGTGGCCGATGGCCGCGGCGGCCTCCTCCTGCAGGGCGTGGCCGTCCTCGCTGACGAGCCGCAGCAGGACGTCGAGCGCGCGGGCGTCGGCCAGCGTGCCCAGGGCCTTCACCGCGCGCTGGCGCTGGTCGAGCGTCTCGCCCAGGTCGATGGCCGAGAGCAGCAGGGTGATGCCGTCGGCCCGGCCGGCCAGGGCCAGCTCCTCGGCCGCGATGAAGGCGGTCAGGGGCTCGGCGTGGCCGAGGGCGGTCACGAGCGGCGCGGCGGCCCCGTCGCGGTGGCGCAGGCGCCAGCCGAGGGCGGCGACGGCCTCCTGGCGGACGCGGGCGTCGCCGAAGCCGCCGAGCGGGGCCAGGGCCTCGCCGACCTCCGCCGACTTCGCCCAGCGCGCGCCCCGCAGGAGCTGGCGGGCGAGGCCGGCGTCCCCGAGGCCGTGCACGAAGGTGAGCAGCCGCGCCAGGATGGCGTCCTGCCGCGGGTGCTGGTCGGCCAGCCAGCGCTCGTCGTCGGGGGTGTCGTCGTCGGGCGCCCGGAGCGGCTGGTCGTAGCCGGACAGGGTGAGCAGGGCCCCGAACGCCGCGCTGCGCAGGGCGTCGCGCTCGGCCAGCGCGAAGAGGCGGTCAGCCCCCTCGACCCGGCGGAAGGCGCCGGCGACGGCGAGCAGCCGCGCGGCGTCGGCGGTGCCGTGGGGATCCTGCTCGACGCGCTGCAGCACGGCCGCCTGGCCCCGGGGATCGCCGAGCGCCAGGAGGGCGTCGGCCGCGGGCCCCTGGGCGCGCCGGTTGGTGCGCTGGAGCTGGGCGACGAGGGGCTCGAAGGCCGCGGCGTCGCGCCGCTGGGCCAGCAGCATGGCGGCCTGGTCGCGGATGGCCTCGAAGCGGACGCCGAGGGCCTGCTGCAGGGCGCCCACGGCGGCCGGATCCGTGGAGGCGCCGAGGGCGGCGAGGCTCTGGCGGCGCCGGGCCTCGGAGCGGGCCTCCAGGCCGGCCGCGAGGGCGGCGACCTCGCCGATGCGCTCCACCAGCAGGGCGGAGGCCTCGTGCTCCAGGCCGTCGATGCGGGTCACCAGGACCTCGCGCAGCACCTCGACGCCGCCCGCGTCGCCGGCCTGGGCGGCCAGCAGCTTGAGGCCCAGGACGCCGACGTCGCGGTGGCCGGTGGCCAGGGCCTCCGCCGCGAGCCGCGCCGGCGCGAAGCCGAGGCTGGACAGGTGCTCGAACGCCTGGGCGCGCACGGCCCCCTGGTCATCGCGCAGGGCCTGCAGGAAGACGGGGGCCATGATGGCGGCCTCCGTCCGCCCGCTGGCGGCGGCCGCCGCGAGGCGGGCGAGGGCGGTCTGCCGGACGCGGGCGTTGGCGCCCCCGCCCGAGAGGCGGGACAGCCCGACGTAGGCGCCCAGCACCAGCTCGTCGATGTCAGCGGCGCTGTAGACGGGCTTCGCCGCCTTGGGGCGCTTCTTGACGAGCGCCGCGATGGCGGCGCCATGGCGGCGCTGGAAGCCGCCCCAGACCTGCTCGAATTCGGCCTGCTCCTTCGCGCCCAGGGCGTCGAAGAGGCTGGCGGCGCGGACGCGCAGGCGGCCATCGCCCAGGGTGAGGGCGTCGGCCCAGGTCTCCGCAACTTCCAGGGGCAGCGTCCAGGGGGAGCTGCCGTCGGCGCGGGCGTTGAGGAGCCGCAGGACGGCGCCGCCGAAGGCCGTGGAATCCGCAAAGAACTCCAGGGCTTCCGCGCCCGTGAGGCGCACCCGGGGGTCGCTCGACGAGAGCGCGGCGAGGCAGCGATCGGGGGTGCCGTCGCCCTCGCGCCACTCCAGCATCAGCAGGAGCTGCACGGCCCGGCGGCGGATGGCCTCGTCGGGTACGTCGAGCCAGGCGAGGAAGCCGTCCGCGTCGCCCAGGGTCAGCGCGGCGACGAGGGCGTCCGTGGGGGCGGCGCCGGTGGGGGCGGGCGCGTTGCGGCGGCCGCGGCCGGTGGGGGGGGGGGCCGGCGGCCCGAGCAGGGCGGCGCCAGTCGCGTCCCCGAGCCAGGCGAGGCCCAGGGCGGCGGCGACCTTCACGGCGGCGTCGCTGCTCTGGAGCGCGGCGCGCAGGGGCGCGACGTCGTCGGGCGGGCACGTCCAGGCCAGGGCCCGGGCGGCCGCCGCGCGCACGCTGGCGTCGTCGTGGCTGGTCAGGCGCGCGGCGGCCACCGCGGCGCGGGGATCGCCGAGGGCGCCCAGGCCCGCCAGGGCCTGCTCCACGCGCTGCTGCCAGAGGCGGCGCAGGTCGCCGACCTCGGGCGTGGGCTCCTCGAGCTGCGCGAGCAGCGGCTCGGCCGCCGCGGCGACGCCGGTGGCGGCGAGGGCGCTGGCGGCGCGGATGCGGACGTCCTGCCGGGCGCTGCCGAGGGCGGCCTGGAGGGCGTCGTCGTCCCCCGCGGCCTCCAGGGCGGCGAGGGCGGCGAGGCGGACCCCCGCGTCGGCGTCGTCCAGGACCTCGATGAGCCGGGCCCGCGCGGCGGCGTTGGCCTTGCGCGCGAGCTGGCCGATGGCCTCCAGCCGCAGATCGGCGTGGGGCGAGGCGAGGGCGCGGACGACCGGATCCGGGTCGCGTCCCTTGCCCTTTTTGCGAGCAAACTCAAAGGCTTCCCGCCGCACGGTGGCGTCGGGATCGTCCATCAGGTCGAGCAGCAGCGGCCAGGCCCAGGGCTGGGCGATCTCGCCCATGACCTCCGTCAGGACCTCGCGCCGCAGATCGGCGTGGAGGCTCTGGAGGGCGAAGCGCAGGGCGGCCTGGGCCTCCCCGCCCACGGGCAGGTTGACGACCGTCTTGAAGGCCTCGGTGCGCACGGCGGGGGCGGCGTCGTTGAGGGCCCGGCCCAGCAGCGCCAGGGCGGGGGCGCTGGTGGCGTCTGCCTTCAGGAGCTTCACGAGCTGCTTGAGGCCGCGGCGGCGCACGTCCTCGTGCTGGGCCATCAGGCCGGCCTCGGCGGCGTCGAGGGGCGCCTTGTCGAGCAGGCGGACGACGGCGGTGTAGGCCGCGTCGCGGGCCGCCTCGGCGGGATCGCGCAGCATCTGCCGGAGGCGCTGGAGGGCGCGGGGATCGCCCTGGCTCTCCAGGGCGCGGCAGGCGGCGACGCGGGTGCCCTCGTCGCTCTCGCGGCTGAGCTGCAGCAGGGTGCCGAAGGCGCGGCCGTCCTGGATGAGCGCGAGGGCCACGGCGCCGCGGACGCAGGTGTCCAGGGCGCGGCTGGCCATGGCCTCGAGCAGCGGCCGGCGGTCCTCGGCGCTCAGGGTGTCGAGGCTGACCTTCTTCGGGGCGGGCGCGTCGGTGGCGTCCTTGCCGTAGGTCTCGAGCTGGTGGAGCTGGCGGTGCAGGTCGCGATCGCGGTGGCGCAGGACAGCCGCGAGGGCCGGCCGGGCCAGCACGGCCAGGTGGAAGGCGAGCTGGCGGACGGTGGCGTCGCCGTCCTCGCCGTGGCGCCGCAGGGCGCTCTGCACCGCGGGCTTGTCGAGCAGGGCGCGCTGGAAGGTGCGCAGCAGGGCGAACCAGCGCAGATCGGCGTGGCGCGAGCCCAGGCCCAGCAGGCTGGCCTCGGGATCGGCGGCGTCGCCCAGGCCCTCCAGGGCCTCGAGGGCGGCGAAGCGGACCTCGCGGGTGGCGTGGTCCAGCGCGCGGACGAGCCGCACCCGGGCCTCGTCGTCCTGAGCGGCCAGGGCGCCGAGGGCCTCCACGGCCGCCACGCCCACGTTGGCCTGGCCGCTGGCGATGGCCTTGTCGAGGGGCGAAAGCTCGGCCTCGCCCTCGAGGGCGCGCAAGCCGGTGAGGGCGGCCAGGCGCACCTCGGGCGACCGGGCGCGCAGGAGCTGGTCCAGCCGCTCGATGGCCCGGGGGTTGCCGCTGGCGCCGAGGGCCGTCGTGGCCTCGACCCGCAGCCGCAGATCGTCGTCGGCGTCGGCGCGCTCGGCCAGGAGGGCGATGGCGGCCTGATCGTTGTAGCCGGCCAGCGTCTTGAGGGCCTGCTGGCGGCGCTCGGGCTCACGCTGGGTGAAGGCGTTGCGGGCCTTCGCGTAGGCGTCGCGCAGGGCGGCGGCCAGGAGCACGGGCTTGCCCGTCCCGTCGAGCTGCAGCACCCGGATGGCGGCGTCGTCGCCGGCGGCGGCCACATGGGTCCGCCCCATGAAGGTCACCTCGGCCAGCGCGACGGCGCGGCCGGCGCCCTGCTTGAGCGTCTGCGAGCGGCGGTTGCCGCGGTCGCGGCCCCACACCTTGAGCTGGCCGTCGCGGCCGCCGGTGTAGAAGCGCTCGCCGGCGTTCAAAAGCGCCGTCACGGCGTCGTCGTGGCCCTGCCGCCCGCCGCGATCCTCGGCCTCGAGCGCGCCGCGGGCGTGGGTGGAGAGCAGCCGGCGATCGACGCCCGCGGACAGGAACCGCAGCCCCTCGGGCTCGAAGAGCAGCGCGGTGACCGCCCCCTCGTGCAGCCGGGCCGACTCGGCGGCGATGAACGCCGGGCGCTCCTCGCACTCGTAGATCTGCACGAGCCCGCGCGAGGTGCCGGCGGCGATCCAGAGGCCCCCGGGATCAGCGGCCACGGCCGTGAGCGCGTCGGGCAGCTCGAAGCGCTGCAGCTCCTTGCCATCGGCCCCGAGGATGAGCAGCGCGGGGCCGGCGGCCACGGCCACGCGATCCCCGGCGAGGGCGGCGAAGGCCACCGCGGGCGCGGGGAGGGCGGGCCCGAACGGCGCCAGCGCGCCCCCGGCCTGCGGGCCGCGGTAGACGCGGCCGTCCGCGCCGCCCACGAAGGTGAAGGCGTCCGAGACCAGCAGCGAGCGGGCGGTCGTCGGCAGCGCGTCCGACGTCACGGCCCCGGTGCTGGGGTTGGCCCGGTACACGGCCGTGGGCTGGCCTTCGGGGTGGTCCGTGGCGAAGACGAGGACGTCCCCCAGGCCGTAGAGCCCGACGAGCGCGCCGCGGTGATCGAGGAAGATTTCCTTGGACATCAGGCCGCCTCCTCGGCGTCGAGAGCGGGCCAGCGCCGCCGGATGCGGGTGAGGGCCACCAGGCAAGCGAGCTGCTCGCTGCGGCCGCGCGAGCGGATGAACTCGGCGAACAGGGGGGCCACGTGCCGGGCGAAGCCGGCGTCCTCGAGGGCCAGGTCGCGCACGACCTCGATGAGCGCCTGCTTGGCGCGGCGCGCCGGCAAGGGGCGCTGCTGGCCGCTCGGGCGATCCTTCGGCATGCGGGCCGGCGGGATGCCGAAGAGGGTGCGGCGCAGGAAGCCGCGCACGTCGTCGGCGCCGGCGGGGGCGGCCTCGGGGCGCGGCGTGGGGCCCTCGGGGGCGTTCGGCAGCGCGCGCTTCGGATCCGGCGGCGGTGGCTGCCAGCTCTCGGTCCGGCCACGGGCCCGGTACAGCCGCCAGAGCTGGCGGACGACGAACGCCTGCATGGTGCGGTCGGGGCTCTCCGTGAGGCGGAAGAGCTCCTCGGGGATGGCCAGGCGGGCGTTCTGCTGGATGAGCAGCATGCCCAGGTGCCGGGCGTTGGCGTCCATCGACTCGCAGAACCGGTAGACGGCGTCGGCGGTCAGCGTGGCGGGATCGACCCGGAACCGCTTCGTCTCGGCCGACTCCTCCGCCGTCAGCGCCTCGGTCACGAAGGCGCGGACCTCCTCGTAGGGCAGCTCGCTGAGGCGGACGAGGGCGTCCATGGGCGGCTTGAGGCGGGCCAGCTCGTAGCGGGCCAGCTCGACGCCGAGGGCCCGGACGGGGGCGCGCTCATCGGCCAGCAGCCCGTCGATGCGCTCGAACGTCAGGAAACTCTTGGGGATCTCGGCGCCGGGGTCGACGTAGCGATCCGTCTCGGCCGGGCAGATCTCCTCGTGGTGGCGGCGGACGTAGTGGCGCGCGAAGCGAGCCAGGGGGGCGTCGGCCGGGCCCGCCTGGGTGATCATGCCCCAGAGGGCGAGCAGGCCCGCCTCGCTCTGGTTGTCGTCGGCCTTGCGCGTCTTGCCGGCCAGCATCTGCAAGAAGGCCGTCTCGGAGATGATGCGCAGGGCCGCGCCCTGGCTGACGAGCTGCTCGGCCTTGACCTGCTTGGAGCCCTTGCGGCCGGCCCCGTAGAGCGGGGAGCCCTCGTCGCCGATGACGAGGTAGTCGAGGTTCTTGGTGACGGCGCCGGCGTTGGTGCCGTGGGCCGCCGTGACCTTCCCCTCGGCCTGGGAGCGCGTCATCGTCGCCAGCTTCCCCGTGAAGAGGAAGGAGGCGCCGCCGAGATCCACGTTGATCTCGCCGCTGCCCGCGTCGGCCGGGCCCGCGTCCTCGGACGGGGGGGCGAAGTCGGCGGGCACGAACGCCTTGGTCATGTACTCGACGGCGAAGTCGTGCTCGCGGGGCTCGGTGCGCTGGACGAGGTCCATCAGCCAGGCGAAGCCGATCTGGTCGGGCGTGAAGCGCCGCACGTCGGCGAGCTGGCTGAGCGCGAGGCCCGCCAGGGTGCCGTCGAAGGTCAGCTCGCGGGCCCAGAGGCGGCCGCTGGCGCGCAGCTCGGCCACCCAGGCGTCGGCCGCCCAGGTGCGCTCGTCGGCCACGACCTTCAGCCAGTCCGCGCCGAGCGTCTCGGCCTTGACACGCTCCTCCTGGATCCAGCCGCGGGCCCGGCGGGCCGAGGCGGGGTTGAGGAGGGCGCGGCGGACGAACTCGACGTCGAAGGCCTGGTCGGCCGGGAACCGCTCGAGCCGGTCGAGGGCGAAGTCGGCGGCCTGGCGGCGGATCTCGGGCTGGTCGAGCAGGTCGCGGTACCAGGCGGCCCCGAGGCGGGCGTCGGGGTGGATGCGGGGCAGCAGCTCGCTGGCGAACGCCACCACCTGGCCATCGGCGGAGAGCAGGCGGGCCATGAACCACGCCGGCGTCAGCTCGCGGGCCGTGAAGTGGTCGCGCAGCGCCTTGGCGGCCAGGTCGTGGGCGTGGCGCGTGCCGAGCAGGCGGCCCCAGGCCTCCAGGCCCACGGCGTCGCGCGGGTGCCGGGCGCGCAGGAGGTCCTGGGCCATCTTGCGGACGGCCTCGTGGTCGTTGTTGGCCAGCAGGACGAGGCGCTCCAGGGCCAGGTCGCGGGCGTGGGTGCGGGCGTACTCGGCGGCCCAGGCGCGGGCGGCGCTGGAGGGCGAGTCGAGGAGCAGCAGCACGGGCTCGTGCAGGCCCAGCTCGTGGAAGGCGGCCTGCTCGAAGCGCGGCACGTTGTCGAGGAGCCAGATCACGAAGTCGTGGACGACGCTGCTGTCGACGTGGACGAGGCGCTCCACCCAGGCCGGCTCCACCGTCCGCAGGCTGGTGCGGAAGTCGGAGCGCAGGGCGTCGGTGGCGAAGCGGCGGGCCTGCTCCGAGCGGGCGCGCTCCAGCAGGTTGAAGAGCGGCCGCGGCGTGCGGCGCCACAGGTCGGCGAAGGCGCGGTGCTTCAGCAGGGTGGACGGGCGCTGCCGGAAGCGGAACCGGGTGCGCGAGTACTGGCCCGCGGCGTGGTAGAAAATGTGGTTGGCGATCCAGGCGTTACGCCAGTTCGTGTCCTCGGGGTAGCAGCGCAGGATCTCCACGGCGGCGTCCGGGTAGACGGCCGGGAGGGCCTCGCCGATGCGCCGCAGCGTGCGCCAGGCCCGGCGGACCAGGTAGGTCAGCGTCCGCAGCCCGATCTCCTTGTCGGTGCGGCCGCCCGCGCGGGCCGCGTCGATCCGGGCCGCCAGGGCGCCGAACACCTCGTAGTCCTGGCGCTCCTCGGCCTCCTTGAAGATGCGCTTGAGGGCGCGCCACGGACCCCAGCGCAGGGGCACGGTGGCGATGGTCTCGAGGAGCTGGGCGCGGCTGTAGGCGTCGTCGGCCTGCCAGAGATCGAGGATGACGGTGTGCAGGCCGAGCCGCTCGGGCAGGGCCACCTCGGCGTCGGGGGCCTCGAGGACCGCCCACTGGCGCAGGCGGAAGGCCTTGCGCTCCTCGGCCTTGCCCCGCAGGAAGGTGCGATCCAGCGACTGCCGGCGGAACGTCCAGAAGTCGGTGGCGCCCTCGCGCACCGGGCCGTCGGGCCGCACGTCGTGGGCCTGGGCCAGGGCGACGATGCGCTGGGCCAGGTCGGGATCGCGGGCCTCGCGTGCCTGCTGGACGGCGGCGACGGTGAGCATCGACGACATGGACGCCTCCACGGGAACCGGGGGCACCGTTGTCGCCCCGCGCGGTGTGGGTCGTCAATGGGGAATGGCAGCGGCGCGGCGGGGCCGCTTGCCAGCGCGCCGGGCCAGCCGCACCATGCGAGCATGCTGCGCTGGGCCGTCATCGTCGCGCTGGGGGTGGGCTGTCAGGGGGAGCCGACGGCGCCCCGGAGGCCGCTGGTGCTGCCGGCCGGGGGGGCCTCCGAGCCGGCGGCCGAGCACCCCGCCGCCGCGTCCCAGCCCGCCGCGTCCCAGCCCGCCGCGTCCCAGCCCGCCGCGCCCGCCACGACCCCCGGCCATGACCGGATGGTGCGGGCCCTGGCGGCCATCCGGGACGACACCGCGGCCCACAACCGCTACCTCGGCGACGCCGCGCTGCGGGCCCTGGACGCCGCGGGTCCCCCGGCCGATCCGGCGGGGCGGACGCGCTGGGCCTTCGAGCGGGGGCGGGAGCTGCTGCGGCTGGGGCGGACGACCGAGGCGGTGGCGGCGGCGGAGGAGGCGGTGGCGCTGGCCGCGAAGCTGCCCGCGGCCCTGCGGGGGGCCGTCGAGGTCCAGGCCTTGCTCCAGCGGGGCGTGGCCGGGCTGCGACAGGGCGAAGACGAGAACTGCGCGGGCGCCCATGGCCCGGAGGCCTGCATCGCGCCCATCCAGGGGTCGGGCGTGCACCGGCGGCCGGCGGGCGCAGAGGCCGCCATCGAGGCCTTCGCCCGCGTCCTGAGCCACCCCGCCGCGTGGCGCGAGGCCCGCATCACCGCGCTCTGGCTGCTGAATCTGGCGCACCAGACCCTCGGCACCTGGCCCGACGCCCTGCCCGCCGCGTGGCGCGTCCGCCCGGCCGTGTTCGCGTCGCCGCCGTTCCGCGTGTTCACCGACGTCGCCCCCGCGGTGGGCCTCGACCTGTTCGACCTCTCCGGGGGCGTGGTCGTCGACGACTTCGATGGCGACGGGGTGCTCGACGTGATCACCTCGTCGTGGGATCCCGCGGCCCGCCTGCACTGCTTCCGGCGGGGACCCGATGGCCGCTACGTGGAGCGCGGGGTGGAGGCCGGCTTCAGCGGCATCCTCGGGGGGCTGCACCTGATCCACGGCGACGTCGACAACGACGGCGACCTCGACCTCTTCGTGCCGCGCGGGGCCTGGCTGCTGGAGGACGGCGCCCACCCCAACTCGCTGCTGCTCAACGACGGCCACGGCCACTTCGAGGACGCGACGTTCGCGGCGGGGCTCGCGCTGCCGGCCCGGCCCACGCAGACGGCGGCGTTCCTCGACTACGATCTCGACGGCGATCTGGACCTGTACGTCGGCAACGAGTCGCGGGGCGGCCGGGAGAACCCGAGCCAGCTCTTCCGCAACGAGGGCGACGGCACCTTCACCGACGTGGCGCAGGCCGCGGGGGTGGAGAGCTTCCGCTTCGCCAAGGGGGTGACCGTCGGGGACTACGACGGCGACCGCTGGCCCGACCTCTATGTGTCGAACCTGGGCATGGAGAACCGCCTGTACCGCAACCGCGGCGACGGCACCTTCGAGGACGTCGCCCCGCGGCTGGGCGTGACGCGCCCCATCAACGGCTTCCCGACGTGGTTCTGGGACTTCGACAACGACGGCGTGCTCGACCTCTTCGCGGCCAACGGCTACGCCGTCCACCCCATCGACACGCCCATCTGGAAGGTGGCCGCCGACTACCTGGGCGAGGCCCACGACGGCGAGCGGCTGCACCTCTACCGGGGCAACGGGCGCGGGGGCTTCACGGACGTGGCCGCCGAGGTCGGCCTGACGCGCCACACGCTGCCGATGGGCGCGGGCTTCGGCGACCTGGATGACGACGGCGACCTGGAGATCTACCTGGGGACGGGCTACCCCGACTACGAGGGGCTGGTGCCCAACGTCCTGTTTCTCAATGAAAACGGGCGGTTCGTCGATGTGACGTTCAGCGCGCGGGTGGGGCACCTGCAGAAGGGGCACGGCGTCGCGTTCGCCGATCTGGACGGGGACGGGGACCAGGACCTGTTCGAGCAGCTCGGTGGGGCCTACCCCGGGGACCGCTTCCACAACGTCCTGTTCGCCAACCCGGGCCCCGCCGGCGAGGCCATCGAGGTCCGGCTGGTGGGCACGCGGTCCAACCGGTCCGGGTTCGGGGCGCGGGTGCGGGTCGACGCCGGCGGGCGCGCCGTCTATCGGCATGTCGGCAGCCTGTCGAGCTTCGGGGGCAACCCGCTGGCGGTGCAGGTGGGCCTGGGGACGGCGGAGAAGGCCCGGCTCGAGGTCTACTGGCCGGCGAGCGACACACGGCAAGTGTTCGAGGTCCGGGCCGGGCAGCGCGTGGTGGTCACCGAGGGGGGCGGGCTGACGGCGCGGTGAGCGTTGACGCGGCCGGGCGGATCTTGCTCGACTCGTCGGGCGGGGCCGCGGGCGCCGCGGGGGGGGAGCCGATGAGAGTGTCCAGGAACACCGGGGGCGCGCGCTGGGGGCCGGGGTGGGGGCTGCTTGGGCTGCTGGTCTGCCTGGGGGCGTGCACCGACGATCTGGCGGCTGGCCCGGAAGGGGACGCGCAGCGGCCAGCCGACGCGGGCCGCCCGGACGCGGGCCGCTCGGACGCGGACCGGCCGGACGCGGGCCCCGACGCCGCCCGGCCGGATGTGGGCCGCCGGGACGCCGCGCCCGTGGACGCCGCGCCCGCGGACGCGGCCATGGATGCTGCGCCGCCAGACGCGGCCGCCCCGGACGCGGCGGCCCCCGTCGACGCGAGCCCGCCCGACGCCAGCCCCCCTGACGCTGCGGTGGACGCCGGGCCGGCCTGCGGGGACGGCCGCCTCGATCCCGGCGAGGCCTGCGACGACGGCCCCGAGAACGGCGCCTACACCCGCTGCCTGGCCGACTGCTCCGGGCCCGGGCCGGCCTGCGGGGATGGCATCGTCGACGAGGCCTTCGGCGAGGTCTGTGACGATGGCATCAACGACCACGCGGGCGGTGGCTGCCTGCCCGGCTGCCAGGCCGAGGATCGCAGCGACGAGATCTTCAGCCGCGACCTCGTCCGCATCGACATCACCCTCGATCCGGCCGAGTGGGAGGTGATGCGCGTCCAGCGCAAGACGCGGGCGTCCATCTTCGAGGGCGAGGACTGCCGCACCCGGCAGGTGCCCAACCCCTACACCTGGTTCAGCGGGACGGTGACCATCGACGGCGAGGAGGTCCACGACGTCGGCCTGCGCAAGAAGGGCCACCTGGGCTCGCACAGCACGACGAAGCCGTCGATGAAGCTGCAGTTCGATCGCTTCGTGGAGGACCAGCGGTTCCACACGATGACGCGGTTCGCCATCAACAACTCCCGGGGCGATCCCACCTACATGCGCAGCTGCCTGTCCTACCGTGTGTTCCAGGCGGCGGGCATCCCGGCGCCCCGGTGCACGTACGCGCGGGTCTCGGTCAACGGCGTGGACCGCGGCGTCTACTTCCTCGTGGAAGAGGTCAAAAAGCCGTTTCTTCGCCGGCACTTGCCCGATGATGACGGCAACCTCTACGAGGGCACCGCGTGCGACTTCCGGCCGGAGTTCTTCGGGGGCTTCGAGCAGGAGACCAATGAGCAGTCCGATCCCAGCCGGATGGATCTGCAGGCGGTCAATGACATCGTGCAGAACACGCCGGATGAGCTGCTGGAGGGGGCGCTGGACGCGGTGGTCAACCTGGACCGGTTCTTCCGGTACTGGGCCGTGGAGAGCCTGATCTGGCACCGCGATGGCTACAGCGGGAACGCGAACAACTACTTCGTCTACGCCGATCCGGCCGACGGGGGGCGGTTCATGTGGCTGCCGTGGGGGCCGGACGCCGCGTTCCAGGCCGACAACCGCGCCAACGTGCCCGACTCCGTGATGGCGTCGGGGGCGATGACGTTCCGGCTCTACCAGAACCCGCCGACGCAGGCGCGCTACCACGAGGCGCTGCTGGCCGCGCTGGACGACGTCTGGGACGTGGAGGATCTGGCGGCCGAGGCCGCCCGGGTGGCGGCCATCATCACGCCGGAGCTGCCCGCGGGCGAGCGGGCCGCCTACGCGAACCAGGTGGCGGGCATCACCCAGGTCATCCGCGGCCGGCGGCAGGTGATCGAGGACGTGCTGGCCGCGGGGCCGCCCCGCTGGACGGCCGGCATGCGCAGCCTGCCGTGCCGCATCGCCGTCGCCCCCATCGCGGGGACGCTGCAGACCACGTGGGGCACGCTGAACCAGAACATCTACGCGTCGGGCGCGGCGACGCTCGAGCTGACGCTGGATGGCGTGCCCGTCGTGGCGACCCGCAGCGGCGCGACCATCGGCCGGCTGGGCAGCGGGCAGGGGCGCGCGCAGTTCAACGTCGACTCGGCCGCCGGCGAGCGCTTCCGCTTCGTGATCACGTTCCCGGATCCGCGGTTCAACGACCCGTACGAGACGCTGGGCGACCACGAGCTGATCTCGCCGCAGCTCACCACGACGGTCATCCACGAGGACATCTCGGGCCAGAACGCGCGGCGCCTGCACACCTGGGACATCGGGGAGGGGACGTGGACGTTCGACGCGGTGGGGACGTCCCCCGGAGACCGCGTCGAGGTGCGGTTCCAGGGCACGCTGTACCGCGGCGTCGAGTAGGCGCCCGGCCTTCCCGGGCCGCCGAGGGCCGCCCGCCCGCGGGCGTGCAGCCGGCGGTGTGGAGAAAAGTCGTTTGAGATCGTACATGTAGACACCGGGGGTCGTTCGGGTTGCCCGCAGCGCCCCTGGCCTCCACTCTCCTGCCATCGCCCGTCTGCCTGGAGGCTCCCATGGCCATCGTCACGATCTTCAATCACGGTACCGGCTACAACCGCGCCAAGGGCGTCGAGAACAACGAGCTGGTCGGCTGGCTGCACTCCCATGTCATCGGCGAGGAGGCCCGGATGGATGACGGCCGGCTCGTCCCCGGCAACTTCATCATCAACGAGGGGCCCGGCAGCACGGCGGGCGGCATCGCGCTGCCGACGAACGTCAACCCGATGACGGGGCGCGAGCGCGGCCACGAGACGGTGAAGCTGGGCAAGACGCCCGGCCAGGACCGGTCGGCCTTCGCCAAGGGCTTCGCCGGCGAGGGGGCCGGGAAGCGGTGGGCGCTGACGGGCAACATCGCGGGCGCCGGGTGGGACGAGAACGTCCAGCGCACGGTCCACCTCATCCAGGCGCTGAAGTACGACCACGACCTCGACGTGACGCAGGTCAACATGGTCGGCTGGAGCCGCGGGGCGGTGACGAGCATTCGCATCGCCAACAAGCTCTACGAGGTGTTCGGCGCGTCCATCCGGTGCAACATCTTCGGGCTGGATCCAGTGGCCGGACAGAACGCCGGCGTGACGATGGAGGACACCCGGACGCTGCCCGAGTCGGTGGACACCTACGTCGCCATCCTCTCGATGAACGAGGAGCGGCGGTCGTTCGCGCCCCAGGACCGCGACCGGATGGACATCGCGGCGACGACGACCCGCTGCTTCCTGCCCATGCCGGGCAAGCACAGCGAGCAGGTCATGGGCACGTCGGGCGTGGCCCAGACACCCGAGGCCCACATCAGCCGGAACCTGGCCTGCGCGTTCCTGCGGCACTTCGGCACCCGCTTCGATGGCATCCCGGCGCCGGCGCTGACCTCGGCGAGGGCGATGGCCGAGGCCTACGCCCAGGTCCGCCTGGCCACCCTCGGCGGCCAGTACAAGGACACCAGCGGCTTCATGAACCGCGTCATCGGCCTGGGCTTCGGCCGCCGCGACTTCGCGACGACGGCGAAGATGGGCAGCTACGTCGCGGGTGGGAAGGGTGGCTACTGGGTCAACGAGCACCACCGGGCGTGCTTCAAGGACGCCTACGGCGAGCTCTACCGCGACGTCTTCGGCGACTCCGCCCGGCGTGGGCAGTTCATCCCGCTGAGCCCGGGCCATCTCGCGGCGCTGGGTGGCGCCCAGAGCCACGCGACGAAGTCGCTCCTCGCCATGGGGTACCTGACCCAGGAGGGGCACCGCCTGACGCTGCACATCGGCTCGGGCCACTATGTGGGGCGGCCGGCTGACAACGTCTGGCCGGCGGGCCTGCCGAAGCACACCTGAGTCGGCTCGCTGCAAGCCTCCGACATCAAAGCGAAAAGTGGCGAAGGGCTCGCTCCCGGGCGAGACCCCGACGCACGAAGCGCATGACAAAGACCCGGCCGATCACTATGGTGCGCGCGCACTTCGCCCGGGGGAGCCGTCATGCGCCGCGCCAGCCTCTTCACCCTCTTCGGTCTCGCCGTCAGCCTGACCGCCTGTGACGCCACCGATGTCGGCGGCGGCGAGGACGTCAACGAGACCGGCGGCGTCGCCACCACGGGGGGCGGCAACCCGTTCGACCAGGAGCACCCGGGCGAGGTCGGCCCCGACCTGAGCAAGGCCGACGGCAACGCGTATGTGGTGCCGGTGCTGCTGCCCCCGCTGGAGAACCCCCACATCGTGGTGAGCCTGGCGGGCTTCACCGTCGAGCTCATCGACGAGGCCACGGGCTTCCACAAGGTCTACCCGACGGGCGTCGGCGCGCGCGGGTCCAACGGCCGGTCGTACACCCCGGTGGGCGAGTTCACGACGCACCCGGATGTGTCAAACAGCTGGTTCTGGTACCCGCGGCGCTACCAGCCGGCCTACTTCGATGGCCTGCCGTTCATGCGCATCACCGCGCGCAACAGCGCCGGCAACCAGACCTATGGCTTCCACGGGCCCATCACCCAGACGCTGCAGCGCGGCTATGTGAGCCATGGCTGCATGCGGATGCGGGCCGAGGACATCATCGAACTGTACTACATCATGCGCGAGCACCCCGGCGCGAAGGTGAAGATCCAGGCCGAGAAGCGGCTGACGCCCGAGGGCTCGGTGGTGGACGTCACGCCCCGCGACCAGGACCCCGTCGCCGCCTATCGGGCGGGCGTCTGCGCCGACTGGACGGCCGGGGCGGGCGAGGCCATCGAGGCGGGCACGCTGGAGGAGCAGATCCTCTGCGAGGGCAAGGCCAGCTACACGATCACGGTGGCGGCCGGGGAGCGCGTCAACGCCCAGGTGGCGGCGCGCGGCCCGGTGCGGCTGGAGATCGAGGGGCAGGGGGCGCTCGACGGCGCCGACAGCCGGCTGACCGACGGCGCGCATGTCGCGGACGCCAGCCTGCGCTTCGCCGAGGCCGGCGAGGTGACCATCCGCGTCATCGGCGCCGCCACGCTGTTCGACCTGGCCGTCTCGACGGTGCCGCTGGGCCAGGCCGAGCCGGTCGATGGCTGGATTGGCGACGGCTGCGGCGCGTCGCTCGAGTGCGGCGAGGGCGAGCTGAGCTGCCTGGCCGACCTGCCGGGTGGCCTGTGCACCGACGCCTGCGAGCGCTTCTGCCCCGACCGCGCGGGCGCCGCGGGCACGTTCTGCGTCGACCTGGGCTTCAGCGACGGCGGCCGCTGTGTCGCGACCTGTGGCAGCGACGCCGACTGCCGCGATGGCTACGCCTGCCAGAGCATGCCTCGGTACAACGAGGCGGCCGTCAGCCGGAGCGTCTGCGTCCCGACGCGCTGAGGCGGCGGCCGGCGGTCAGACCGCCGCCCCGAAGAGCGCGCCCACCCCGGCCGTAGCGGCCATCGCCAGCGCACCCCAGAGGAGCACCCGGACGGCGCCTGCCGTGACGCTGGCGCCGCCTGCGCGGGCCGCGAGCGCGCCCAGGGCGGCGAGGGCGGCCAGGGATCCCCCGGCGACCCAGGGGATGATGGCCGACGCCGGGGCCAGGAAGGCGATGAGCAGGGGCACGGCCGCCCCGACGGCGAAGGTCAGGGCCGACGCCACGGCCGCCTGGATGGGGCGGGCCGAGTGGACCTCGGTCAGCCCGAGCTCGTCGCGCGCGTGGGCGCCGAGGGCGTCGTGGGCCATCAGCTGATCGGCGACCTGGCGGGCCAGGGACGGATCCAGGCCTCGATCCTCGTAGATGGCCGCCAGCTCGTCGCGCTCGCGGTCGGGCGCGGCCATGAGCTCGCGGCGCTCGCGCTCCAGGTCAGCCTTCTCGGTGTCCGCCTGGGAGCTGACCGACACGTACTCCCCGGCCGCCATCGACATGGCCCCCGCCACGAGGCCCGCGACGCCTGCGACCATCACGTCGGGCGGCGTCGCCTGGGCGGCGGCGACCCCGAGCACGAGGCTGGCGGTGGACACGATCCCGTCGTTGGCGCCGAGGACGGCGGCGCGGAGCCAGCCGATGCGGGCCGCGAAGTGACGCTCGATGTGCCTGCTCATCGGGGACGCGCTCCTGCTGGCCGCGCACCGGGCGCGGCAGGGGCATCATGGCGAAGCTGGCCGGGATGTCCACCTCCTCGGGCCGAGCGGGGAGAGCGCGACGAGGCGGTCGAGCGATCGGGCAGATCGCTGGCAGCGGTGACGAAGGCGGTCGGGGCGGTCTCGGCGCCGGGGCGGCGGGGATGGCTCCAGGGTCTGGCACGCGGATGCGAGGCAGCGGGTGGCCTGGCGTCCACGCGCCGCCGGACGCTACGGTCCGGCTGGGCGACGTTCGGGAGGTCGAGATGGGCTGGCGGACCGGGGCCGGGGTGGTCGTGGCGGGCGCTGCTGGCGCTGCTGGCGCTGCTGGCGCGGTGGAGAACGAGCTGGGGGTGGCGGTGGAGGTCGCGGGCGTGGTCGAGGGCGCGGCGTCGGGGTCACCGGTGGCGCGATCGACGGCCGGGGCCCGGGGGGCGCTGCTGCTGGGGCTCGGCGAGGGCGCCGCGCTCGGCGCGCAGTACACCGCGGGCTGGGGCGCGGACGACGCCGAGGTGGAGGCGTTGGCGCTGCTGCTGCGGGTCGCGCTTCAGCCCCGGGGGGCGTTCGTCCCGGAAGTGGGCGTCTGGGTGGGCCAGCGGACGGCCTCGTCGAGCGGCGGTCGCTGCACGGCGGGGGGTGAGCTCGGCGCGGGCTTCCGGCTGGCGCGGCCGCTGGGGGCGGGGGTGGTGGCGCGGCTGGAGGTGGGCGCTGGGCTGGGTGTGCTGAACTGCCTGGTGAGCCCGCGGTCGCCGGAGCCCGCCGACTCCTCGGTGGTGGGCTGGCCGTGGTTCACCGGCTCGGCAGGCCTGGGCCTCGGCTGGTCGCCGTGACCGCCGCCCTCTGATCGCCTACCGGGTTTGACTTCGAGAGGGTGCAGGGCTGCGGTGTGGGTGGAATTCTGGCGGGCGGGGGCGGCTGGCTTCGGGGGCCGGGGGCGGGCTGGCGCTCGCGTCAGGGTGCGGTTGATGAGGGCGGGGCGTCGCAGGGCGCTGATGAGGCGGGGGAGTGGGCGCACCGCGCCCTTGGCGCCGGGGGCGGCGCGGGGCGGGCGGGCGTCGGCGGGCGGGGACGGCCTACCCGGCGCGCGGGCCGAGGGCGAGGGCCTTGCGGGCGTGGGACGGGGGGATGGTGCCCGGGGGGAAGGGGATGAGGGGTAGCGTCGGGTCGGCGAGCCACTGCCAGTAGGCGATGTGGGCTTCGGTGTAGGCCTCGCGGAGCGCGGCGTGGACCTCGTGCCACTGGGCGTGGTGCTCGGGGGGGCCGTGGACGACGGGGGCGGGGCTGCGGTCGCGCTCCTTGGGGCGCGTCCACGGGTCGACGTGGCGGGCGGCTTCGGGGTCAGGGACGGGCAGGCCGGCCTTCTTGCGGCGCGGACGGTGCTCGGCGGCGATGTCGTCGGCGAGCTGCCACATGAGGGCGCGGTGGGCCTTCGGGGTGAGGCCGCCCAGGCCGGGCAGGCGGTCGATGCGGACGGTGAGCTGCTCTTCGACGCCGTTGGCGTGGACGAAGACGCCGGCGGGGGCCTCGCCGCGCAGGTGGGCGGGGTTCGAGCAGGCGAAGACGTCGTCGGCGGGGTGGCGCGACTTGAGCTGGGCCGTGGCCTGGCCCATCAGGTAGCGCAGGCGCTCGAGGGCGTGGGCCTCCGTCGTGACCTGGATGGCGTGGTTGGGGATGAGGAGCTGGCCGCTGCGGCCGTGGTACTTGTTGATTCGCCTGGCGATTTCCCGGTTGACCCACTCCAGCACGAGGCTCTTGTCGACCAGCTCTTCGACGCCGATGAGCAGGTGCAGGTGGTTGGAGAGGAAGTAGTACCCATACAGGTCGAAGTCGAAGTCGGCGGTCTTCTGCTGGGCGCGGGCCAGGATGCCGTTGAGGATGGCGACGATGCGGCGCCTTGGGACGAGCAGGAAGAGGTCGTCGGTGACCTTGGAGGTGACCTCGAAGACGAGGACGGGGCGGCCGAGGCGGGGGCTGTGGAAGCGGTGGTCGTCGAGCTCGATGCGCAGGTGCTCGGCCATGGTGAGGCGTCCTCCGGCGGGTGTGGGGCCTCCTCTGCTATCGGTCAGTCGCGGCGCGTGTCGCAGACTTTCTTCGAGATCGCGGGAAACACAGGGAAAAAAGTGCAGGACGCCGCGGCGGCCTCAGCCGGGGGGCAGGTGGGCGAGGATGCGCAGCAGGGCGTCGCGCAGCGGGCCGAGGGGGCCGACGGCGGTGGCGAGCTCGGCTTCGAGGGCCTGGAGGACGCCGAGGCCGTGGAGCATGGCGGCGCGGCCCTGGTCGGTGAGGGCGACGCGGCGGGTGCGGCCGTCGGCGGGGTCGGGCAGGCGGGCGACGATGCCATGGGCTTCGAGGTCGGCGACGATCTGGGAGACGGCCTGCTTGGTGATGCCCATGCGGTCGGCCAGGTCGGTGACGCGGGTGCCGTCCAGGTCGAGGTGCGGGAAGAGCGCGGTGTGGGAGCGGCGCAGGCGCGGGAGGCCCGCGGCCTGCTGGACGCGGTGGATGGCCTCCTCGTCGAGCAGGCGGGCGGCCTTGAAGAGGAGCTGGAGCGTGCTCTGGTGCTTCGCGGCCTCGAGATCGGCGCGGAAGGCGGCGTCGTCCGGCCGGTTCGTCAACTTCGCTTGACCATCATCGTCAACCATGATTGACTTTCTACCGCAGCCCCGCGGAGGTGTCCATGTCCATCGTGCCGTCTTTCGAGTTCGCCCAGGTGTTGCCGGGTCGGTTCAACCTGCCGGTGCGGATGACCGCGCTGCCCCTGGGGCCCGGGCGCGTGGCGCTGGTGTCGCCGGTGCCGCTGACGCCCGACGCCCTGGCGTGGGTGGAGGGGCAGGGGGAGGTGGCGTACCTCATCTCGCCGTCCCTCTTCCACCACCTGTACCTGGGGGACGCGGCGGCGCGGTTTCCGAGCGCGCAGGTGCTGGCGCCCCGCGGTCTGCGGGCGAAGCGGCCCGACCTGCGCATCGACGGGGACCTGGAGGACGGGCTGCCGGCCGAGCTGGCGGCGCATGTGGACGTGGCGCGGGTCGAGGGCGCGCCCATCGCCGATGAGCACGTGTTCTTCCACCGGGCGAGCCGGTCGCTGGTGGTGACCGACCTCGTCTTCCACGTCGTGCGGCCGCGGGGGCTCATGACCAGCCTCATCCTGCGCATGGTGGGCTGCCATGGCCGGCTGGCGCACAGCCGGTCGTGGGGGCTGTTCATCAAGGACAAGGCGGCCGCCTCGGCCAGCATCGCGCGCATCCTGGCGTGGCCGTTCGAGCACCTGGTGCCGGCCCATGGCGAGCCCGTCGAGGGGGACGCCCACGCCCGCCTGAGCGCGGCCCTGGCCAAGAGAATCGCCAAGGGAAACAAGCGGTTGGCGGTCGCCTAGCCGGATCTCAGGGGCAGCCCTCGAGCTGCTGGATCCAGGCGCCCACCAGGTCGCGCCCGCGCAGGTCGACGGCGAAGGTGCCGAGGGGCGGCATCTGGCGCTCGCCGCGGACGCGGAGCCGCTGGAAGAGGACGCTGCCCGCCGCGTCGCCGGGGGCCAGCAGGGGCGCCTCGGGGTCCGCGGGGTCGGGGTGCCGGGGCTCCACGTCGCAGATCTTCATCTCCGCCAGTGGGATGTCGGCCCGCAGGTCGAGGTCGGCGTCGACCCGGCTGTCGGGGCGGTGGCAGCCCGCGCAGTTGGTGTGCAGCCAGGCCCGGGCGCGGGCCTCGATGGGGGCGTCCGGGTCGGTGGGGGCGACGAAGGCGGGCAGCTCGGCCGGCGGGCCCGGCAGGCCGGCGAGGTAGCCGGCCTCCGCCAGCGCGGCAAGCTGGTTCTGGGGGCCGGCGCCGTAGTCGAGCGGGCCGTTGAGCTGCCGGCTGGACAACCCGAGCGCGTAGCCGGCCTCCCGCGTGTGGCAGGCGTCGCACTGGGAGCGGCTAGGGTAGAGCCACGGCTGCAGGCCTGCCGGCGTCGCCAGGTCTTCCTGCAGCGCGCCCGCCACGAGGTCGGCGTCGGTGCCATCGGCCCGCCAGCGGTAGCTGTAGCCCGACCAGCGGTCGGCGTCCTTCACGAACAGGCGCGTCTCGAAGAGCCGGGGCTGGCCGGCGGCGTCGGGCAGGCGGAACTCCTTGACCGTCACGCTGCCCTCGGGGAACTCGAAGGCGTCGTCGGGCCGCCAGGTCATGGCGGCGCCGGCGGGCAGCGCGAAGAAGCGGCGCTTCTCGGCCCCATCGCTCCAGAACGGGGCGGCCGGGCGGAACGGGATGACCCCGGGGGCCAGCGTGGCCGTGGCGGTGTCGGCGTAGCAGCCGGTGGCGGACAGGGTGGGGGGGATGGGCTCGGGGTCGGGCACACCGCCGCGGCGGCGCAGCCGCAGGATGCTCTGGCCAGCCGTGAAGGCGACGACGTAGAGCTCGCCGTCGGCGTCCTCCCCGAAGCTGCTGATGCGGTGATCGGTGTCGGCCAGCAGCGTCACATCGGCCGGGGCGCCGGCGTCGCCGCGGCGCAGGGCCCAGATGCGGCCGCTGGCGTAGTCGGCGAAGAGGTAGGCCCCGAAGAGCTCGGGCAGGCGGGCGCCGCGGTAGACGAAGCCGCCGGTGATGGACTCGCCCTCGTCGTGGCCGTAGGTGTGGATGGGGGCGATGAAGCCGGCGGGGTCGCAGCCGGCCTCGTAGCAGCGATCCCCCTCGATGGCCCGCCAGCCGTAGTTGCCGCCCCGCACGATCAGGTCGATCTCCTCGATCTCGTCCTGGCCGACGTCGGCCGCCCAGAGCTCGCCCGTGCCGGGGTCGAAGGCCATCCGCCAGACGTTGCGCAGGCCCCAGGCGTAGACCTCGGGGCGACCGCGCGTGGGCTGGTCCATGCCGCAGCGGCCCTCGGCGAAGGGGTTGTCGGCGGGGATGCCGTAGGGGGTGCGGCAGACGGGGTCGCCCTGGTCGACGTCGATGCGCAGCAGGCTGCCCAGGATGGTCTCGGGGCGCTGGGCGTGGTTCTGGGGGTCGCCGCCCGAGCCGCCGTCGCCGAGGGCGATGTACAGGTAGCCGTCGGGGCCGAAGCGCAGGTCGCCGCCGTTGTGGTTGCCGAAGGGCTGGGGGATCTCGAGCAGGATGCGCTCGGTGGCCCGGTCGGCGACGCCGGCGTCGGCCTCGCTGCGGTGGATCTCGCTGATGACCGAGCGCCGCGGGCCGGCGGCGGAGTAGTAGACGAAGAAGCGGCCGTTCTCGGCGTAGCCCGGGTGGAAGGCGAGGCCGAGCAGGCCCTCCTCGTTGCCCTGGCGGCTCACGGACAGGTCGAGGAAGGTGCTGACTTCACTCGGGTTTTCCGGGTCGAAGCGGCGAATGCGGCCGGCCTGCTCCACCACGTAGAGGTGGCGGTCGCCCGGCGCGGCGCCGAGCCAGAGGGGGCGGTCGAGGTCGACGTCCGGGAAGACCTCCTCCACCTCCAGGGCGCCCAGGGCGGGCGCTGGCGGCAGGCGGCAGGTGGTGTTGTCAACGCGCGGCAGCAGCGGGTTGACCGGGGGCTCGCCGGGGCCGCGGTCGGCGGCGTCGGTGCCCGGCGCGGCGGCGTCGGTGGCCTCGGCGTCGGCCGTCTCGCCCGCGCAGGCGGCGAGGGCGAGGACGGCCCAGAGGGCGAGGGGGGTGGCGGCTCGGTGCATCGGTGCTCTCCCAGGACCGCCCCGACTGTAGCGCGAACCGGGCCGCGGGCGAAGCGGGGGCGTGGGCGTCGAAAAGCTCACAAACCGTGGACCAGACGGGGGCTGTGCTCGTACGCTGGCAGGTGCGGTCGATGGGGGCCGCCTCCGGGGGGAGAATGGCGCGCTCGCTCTGCTACGCGTGGGCGCTCGTCGCTGCGGCCGTGGTGGGCTGCGACGACGGGGGCGCCTTCCGGCCGCTGCCCGGCGCAGACGGCAGCGCGGGCGATATGCGGGTGGGGCCCGAGCCCCCGGCCGACGCGCGGGTGGCCCCCGAGGATGGCTTCGGCCAGGCCTGCACCGAGGGCGGCGAGTGCGCCTCGGGGTTCTGCGTGGCCGCCAGCGCGGGCCGCGTCTGCAGCCGGCGCTGCGGCGGCGATCCCGACTGCCCCGAGGGGTGGTTCTGCCGGCAGGTCACCAACCCCGGCGCCGACGTCACCTTCATCTGCGTGCCCGAGGACGCCCCCTGCGCGGGGGCCGATCTGCAGACCGACCTGCGCCACTGCGGCGCCTGCGAGCGCCCGTGCGAGGCGCCCGGCGCCGAGGGGGCCTGCGTCGACGGCGTGTGCGGGCGGGGCCCCTGCCGGGCGGGCTTCCACGACGTGAACGGCGACGCCGCCGACGGCTGCGAGTACGCCTGCACGGTCACCCGCGGGGGCGACGAGGCCTGCGACAGCATCGACAACGACTGCGATGGCCGGGTGGACGAGGGCTTCGACACCGCCACCGACCTGGCCCACTGCGGGGCCTGCGGGGTGCCCTGCCGGCCCGCCAACGCCGACGGCGCCTGCGTGGACGGGGCCTGCGAGGTGGCGAGCTGCCGACCCGGCTTCCTGGACGTGGACGGCGAGGCCGAGAACGGCTGCGAGCAGGGCTGCCAGCCCTCGAACGAGGGCGTCGAGGCCTGCGACCGGGTGGACAACGACTGCGATGGGCGGCTCGACGAGGGGTTCGACCTCGACGCCGATCCGGCCCACTGCGGGGCGTGCGGGCGGGCCTGCGCGCTGCCCAACGCCGAGGCCGTCTGCGCCGGGGGCGAGTGCCGGTTCGTGGCCTGCCGACCCGACTTCTACGACCGCAACGGCGACGCGGCCGACGGCTGCGAGGTGGGCTGCCAGCAGGCCAACGGCGGGGTCGAGGTCTGCAACGGCGTGGACGACGACTGCGACGGCCGCGTGGACGAAGCCTTTGATCTACAAGGGGATCCGGCGCACTGCGGGGGCTGCGACGTCGACTGCGGGCGGCCCGGGGCCCTGTGGCTCTGCGACGCGGGGCGGTGCCGGTTCGGCGGGTGCGCCGAGGGCTTCGTGGACGCCGACGGGGACGCCGAGAACGGGTGCGAGTACGCCTGCCGGGTGACGGGCGACGAGGCCTGCGACGGCGCCGACAACGACTGCGATGGGGCGGTGGACGAGGGCTTCGACCTGGCCGCCGACGTGGCCCACTGCGGGGGCTGCGGGCGCGTCTGCGCGGTGGCCCAGGGCGAGGCGGCCTGCGTGGCGGGGCGCTGCGCGGTGGGGCGCTGCGCGGCGGGCTTCGTGGACGCCGACGGCGACGCCGCGAACGGGTGCGAGTACGCCTGCGTGCCGGACGGGGCGGAGGCCTGCGACGGCCGGGACAACGACTGCGATGGGACCGCCGACGAGGGCTTCGCGCTCGAGCGCGACCCCGAGAACTGCGGGCGGTGCGGCGTGGTCTGCGCCCTGCCCGGGGCGACGGTGGCCTGCGCGGCGGGCCAGTGCGGCATCTCCGGGTGCCAGCCCGGCTTCGCCAACCCGGACGGCGACCCCGCCAACGGCTGCGAGTGCCGGCTGGCCGGGGCCGAGCGGTGCAACGGCGAGGACGAGGACTGCGACGGCCGCGTCGACGAGGGCGTGGACGTGCGCAGCGATCCCGAGAACTGCGGGGCGTGCGGGCGGGTCTGCGACGTGCCGAACGCCGAGGCGGTCTGCCTGGCGGCGGCGTGCGGCGTGGGGCGGTGCCAGCCCGGGTTCGGCGACGCCGACGGGCAGGTGGCCAACGGCTGCGAGTGCGCGGTGGCCAACGGCGGCGTCGAGACCTGCGACCGGGCCGACGAGGACTGCGATGGCCGCGTCGACGAGGGCTTCGACCTGAACTCCGACGTCCGCCACTGCGGGGGCTGTGGCCAGCGCTGCGTGCTCCCCAACGCCTCGCCGCTCTGCGCGGCCGGGCGGTGCCGGGTGGACGCCTGCCTGCCCGGCTTCGGGGACGCGGACGGCCAGGCCGCCAACGGCTGCGAGTGCCGGCTGGAGAACGGCGGCGTGGAGCGGTGCAACGGCGGCGACGACGACTGCGACGGCCGCACGGACGAAGGCTTTGATCTGCAAGGCGATTCCGCCAACTGCGGGGCGTGCGGGCGGGTCTGCGATCCCGCCAACGCCGTGGGGCGGTGCGGGGCCGGGCGCTGCGAGATCGTCGAGTGCGCGGTGGGCTTCGTGGACGCCGACGGCGACGCGGCCAACGGCTGCGAGGTGGACTGCGCGGTGGCGGGGGCGGGCGTCCCCGGCTGCGACGGCGGCTTCGTCTACCCCGGCCTCTACGAGCTGCAGTTCCCCATCGACTACCGCTGCCGGGACGTCTTCTTCGGCGAGGTGGTGGTGCGGGTGGAGGTCGTGGGCTTCAGCTTCCGGGTGGACGGCGGCGTGCTGAACGTCGGCGGCGCCCCGACCTTGATGAGCCAGGCGCCGGCCCCGGTGGACGGGGGCTTCGCGGTCAGCGGCTTCATCGACGGCGGGTGTCGGGAGATCTACGAGTTGCAAGGCCAGTTCGACGACTTGAACGTCTGGCGTGGCCTCTTCCAGATTCGGTTCCAGGGTGCGCAGTGTGGATTCACGGACTGCGCCAACCAGGCCATCGCCGTGGTGGCGCGGCGTCGGTGACGGCGGGGAGATGAGCGTGATGCGCGAGAAGATGACGAGGCGTCTGGGCCTGCTTTTGCTCCTGGCTCCTGCGGGGGCGTGGGCGCAGGCCCAGCTCATCGATGGGCTGGGGGGGCCGGCGGGCTACGGGGAGAACCTCGTGCCGGCCGGCGACGAGACCTCCACGGGCCTCATCGACCTGCGCGCTGCCTTCCCGACGGGGCTGCGGCTCCTGGGGCAGGCCCGCAACAACTTCTTCATCAACGTGAACGGGGCGGTGAGCTTCGACGGGCCGGTGGCGGCCTGGCCGAACGCCGATCTGACCGCCTCGCCGTTCCCGCTCGCGGCGCCCATGTGGAGCGACGTCGACACGCGCAACGGAAACGGGAACATCTGGTACGACATCGCCCTCGGGCGGACGGTCGTCACCTGGGATCAGGTGGGGCGGTTCGACCAGCAGGCGGCGCCGCGCAACACCTACCAGCTCGTCATCAACGACCGGCGCGATCTGAACGTCGGCGACTTCGACGTGCAGTTCCGCTACAGCCAGTGCGGCTGGTTCCTCGCCGACGGGCGGCCGGGCAACCAGCCGGCCCGGCAGACGGTGCGGGTCTGCGGCAACACGGTGCTGCCCATCCAGCTCCTGACCGACCTGCCGGTGCTGTCGAGCTGCGAGCCCGACGACCAGACCCAGGCGATGATCATCACGCGCACGGGCCGGGGGCGCTACAACGACGCCGTCCTGCGCAACTACGCCTTCGAGGGCGGCCAGGTCATCACCGAGTTCTCCATCAGCGATGAGGTGCACAACGCCGTCTTCTTCGGGGACGGGGTGGTGCAGAACGCGGTGCGGACCGGCAACTGCCGCGACAACATCAACCCGGTGGTGCGGTTCAACGAGAACGACCAGTTCTGGCAGGATCTCGGGTACTTGCCGCCGCAGAACACCACGTTCAGCGGGTGCGGCTACTCGGTGGACGCCTTCCCCGGCATCACGCCGCTGGGCGGGTGGGACGCCGACACGGTGAGCCTGGCCTACCGGGATCACGGGGCGGGGCGCGTCTGGTACGTGGAGGGGGACTGGGCGGACGGCGAGGCCATCCAGCGCCAGGATCCGCGGTTCTTCAACAGCGGCAGCCAGATGATCATGCGCTACATGATCGTGGGGGCCTTCCCGGAGGTGCCGCCGGCGCCGGCGCAGGCCGGGTTCAGCGCGGGCGACGGGGCGAACATCCTGCCGCTGCCCGGGTCGGGCACGCCGCAGATCCTGGACCTGTGCAACGGATCGAACATCGGCGAGCGCGGGGTGTGGGAGGCCAACGTCCGGTTCGGCTTCTTCACGCTCTGCGGCGACGGGAACCTGGAGTTCGGCGAGGAGTGCGACGACGGCAACCGGGTGCCCGGGGACGGGTGCAACCAGGACTGCCGGGCGGAGCTGGACACCGACCTCGACGGGGTGCCCGACAACCTCGACAACTGCGTGGACATCGCGAACCCGGGCCAGGAGGACCTGGACGGGGACGGGCTGGGCGACGCCTGCGACGACGACGATGACGGGGACGGGGTGGCGGATCGGGAGGACAACTGCCCGGTCGACGCGAACGCGAACCAGGCCGATCTGGATGGCGACGGCATCGGCGACGCCTGCGATCCCGACGACGACGGCGACGGGGTGCCCGACGCCACCGACAACTGCCCGACGGTGGCCAACGCGAACCAGGCCGACAACGACGCGGACGGCCAGGGCGACGCGTGCGACACGGACGACGACAACGACGGGGTGCGCGACGCGCAGGACAACTGCCGGACGACGGCGAACCCGGGCCAGGAGGACCTGGACGGGGACGGGCTGGGGGACGTCTGCGACACGGACATGGACGGCGACGGGGTGCTCAACCCGGCGGACAACTGCCCGCGGGACCCGAACCCGAACCAGGCCAACCTGGACGGGGACGCGCTGGGCGATGTGTGCGACCCCGATGACGACGGCGACGGCGTGCCGGATGTGACGGACAACTGCCCGCGCAACGTGAACGCGAACCAGGCGGACCTGGACGGGGACGGCCAGGGCGACGTCTGCGACAGCGACGACGACGGCGATGGCATCGGCGACGCGGCGGACAACTGCCCGCGCAACGCCAACCCGGGCCAGGAGAACCTGGACGGGGACGCGCTGGGCGACGTCTGCGACCCGGACGACGACGGGGACGGCGTGCCCGACGTGACGGACAACTGCCCGCGGACGCCCAACCCGAACCAGGCCGACGCGGATGGCGACGGCACGGGCGACGCCTGCGAGCTGGACACCGACCGCGACGGCGTGACGGACGACGTGGACAACTGCCCGGCGGTGGCGAACCCGGGGCAGGAGGACAACGACGGCGACGGCCTGGGCGACGCCTGCGACACGGACGACGACAACGACGGCGTGCGCGACGCGCAGGACAACTGCCGGACGACGCCGAACGCCAACCAGCTCGACACCGACGGCGACGGCCTGGGCGACGCCTGCGACACGGACGACGACGGCGACGGGGTGCCCGACGCGGCGGACAACTGCCCGGTCAACGCGAACCCGAACCAGGCGGACCTGGACGGGGACGCGCTGGGCGATGTCTGCGATCCGGACGACGACGGGGACGGCGTGCCCGACGTGACGGACAACTGCCCGCGCAACCAGAACGCCAACCAGGCGGACCTGGACGGGGACGGCCAGGGCGACGTCTGCGACAGCGATGACGACGGCGACGGCGTCGGCGACGGGGCGGACAACTGCCCGACGGTGCCCAACCCGGGCCAGGAGAACCTGGACGGGGACGCCCAGGGCGACGCCTGCGATCCGGACGACGACGCGGACGGCGTGCCCGACGTGACGGACAACTGCCCGCGCACGCCGAACCCGGGCCAGGCCGACGCGGATGGCGACGGCATCGGCGACGCCTGCGAGGCCGACCGGGATCGCGACGGGGTGCCGGACGACAACGACAACTGCCCGGACGTGGCGAACGCGAACCAGGCCGACCTGGACGGGGACGGGCAGGGCGACGCGTGCGACGCGGACGACGACGGCGACGGGGTGCCCGACGCCAACGACAACTGCCCGACCATCGCCAACGCCAACCAGGCGGACGCGGACGGGGACGGCCAGGGCGACGCCTGCGACACGGACGACGACAACGACGGCGTGCGGGACGCGCTCGACAACTGCCGCACGACGCCGAACCCGGGCCAGGAGGACCTGGATCGGGATGGCCTGGGCGACGCCTGCGATCCCGACGACGACGGCGACACGGTGCCCGACGCCACCGACAACTGCCCGCGCACGCCCAACCGGGATCAGGCGGACGCGGACGGCGACGGCATCGGCGACGCCTGCGAGGCGGACGCGGACGGCGACGGCGTGCCCGACGACGCCGACAACTGCCCCGCGGTGGCCAACCCGGGCCAGGAGGACCTGGACGGGGACGGCCAGGGCGACGCCTGCGACGCGGATGACGACGGCGACGGGGTGCCCGACGCGGCGGACAACTGCCCGACGACGGCGAACGCCAACCAGGCCGACCTGGACCGCGACGGCCAGGGCGACGCCTGCGACGCGGACGACGACGGCGATGGCATCAACGACGTCGTGGACAACTGCCCGCGCAACCAGAACGCCAACCAGGCCGACCTGGATCAGGACGGCCAGGGCGACGCCTGCGACCCCGATGACGACGGCGACGGCGTGAACGACGGCAACGACAACTGCCCGGTCATCGCCAACCCCGGCCAGGTCGACACCGACGACGACGGCCAGGGCGACGCCTGCGACGGCGACGACGACGGCGACGGGGTGCCCGACGCGCAGGACAACTGCCCGGTGGTGGCCAACGCCAACCAGGCGAACCTGGACGGCGACGCCCAGGGCGACGCCTGCGACCCGGATGACGACGGCGACGGCGTGAACGACGACGTCGACAACTGCCCGCGCACGCCGAACGCCGACCAGGCCGACGCGGATGGCGACGGCATCGGCGACGCCTGCGAGGTCATCGTCGACCGCGACGGGGATGGCATCGAGGACGACGCCGACAACTGCCCCGACGTGCCGAACCCCGGCCAGGCCGACCTGGACGACGACGGCCTGGGCGACGCCTGCGACCCCGACGACGACGGCGACGGCGTGGCCGACGGGGCGGACAACTGCCCGGTGGTGGCCAACGCCAACCAGGCGGACCTGGATCGGGACGGCCTGGGCGACGCCTGCGACGACGACGACGACGGCGACGGGGTGCCCGACGCGCAGGACAACTGCCCGCGGTCCCAGAACCCGCGCCAGACGGACACGGACGGCGACGGGGCCGGCAACGCCTGCGACGCCGACGACGACGGCGACGGCGTGGCCGACGGGGCGGACAACTGCTCGCTGGTGGCCAACGCCGACCAGGCCGACACGGACGGCGACGGGGCGGGCGACGCCTGTGACGTCGACGACGACGACGACGGCGTGCGCGACGGCGTGGACAACTGCCCGCTGATCGCCAACCCCGGCCAGGCCGACGCCGATGGCGACGGGCTGGGCGACCCGTGCGACGCGGATGACGACAACGACGGCGTGCCCGACGGCCAGGACAACTGCCCGACGGTCGCGAACCCCAACCAGGCGGATTCCAACGGGAATGGGGTCGGGGACGCCTGCGAGCCCGACCAGGACGGCGACGGCATCCCCGACGCCGAGGACAACTGCCCGGCGGCCTTCAACCCGGGCCAGCCCGACCGCGACCGCGACGGCGTGGGCGACCGCTGCGACAACTGCCCGCTGCTGGCCAACCCGCAGCAGGTGGACGCGGACGGCGACGGCGTGGGCGACGCCTGCCAGGGCCCCGACCGCGATGGCGACGGGGTGCCGGACGACCAGGACATCTGCCCGGACGTGGCCGATCCCCAGACCGACGCCGATGGCGATGGGGTGGGCGACTTCTGCGACAACTGCCGCGGCCGGCCCAACCGGGATCAGATCGACACCGACGGCGATGGCCAGGGCGACGCCTGCGACAGCGACGACGACGGCGACGGCGTGCCGGACGCCAGCGACAACTGCCCGCTGACCCCCAACGCCGACCAGGCCGACCTGGACGGCGACGGCCGCGGGGACGCCTGCGAGGGCGACCAGGACGGCGACGGCGTGCCGGACGCCGACGACAACTGCCCGCGGGTCGCGAACCCGGCGCAGCTCGACACCGACGGCGATGGGGCCGGCGACCTGTGCGACGACGACGACGACGGCGACGGGGTGGGCGACGACGCGGACAACTGCCCGCTGGTGGCCAACCCCGACCAGGCCGACGCGGACGGCGACGGCATCGGGGACGCCTGCGACGACGACGAGGACGGGGACGGCGTGCCCGACGACGTGGACAACTGCCCGCTCGTCGCCAACCCGGACCAGGCCGACGCGGACGGCGACGGCATCGGCGACGCCTGCGACGTGCCCGACGACGGCGACGGCGACGGCGTGCCCGACGACGTGGACAACTGCCCGGCGGTGGCCAACCCCGACCAGGCGGACGCCGACGGCGACGGCATCGGTGACGCCTGCGAGGTGATCGACGACGGCGACGGGGACGGCGTGCCCGACGACGTGGACAACTGCCCGGACGTGCCCAACCCGAACCAGGCCGACAGCGACGACGACGGCATCGGCGACGCCTGCGACGCGCCCGACGACGCGGATGGCGACGGCGTGCCCGATGGCCAGGACAACTGCCCGGCGGTGGCCAACCCCGACCAGGCGGACGCGGACGGCGATGGCATCGGCGACGCCTGCGACGCGCCGGCCGACAGCGACGGCGACGGCGTGCCCGACGACGTCGACAACTGCCCGAACGTGCCCAACCCGAACCAGGCCGACAGCGATGGCGACGGCATCGGCGACGCCTGCGACGCGCCCGCCGACGGGGACGGCGACGGCGTGCCGGACGACGTGGACAACTGCCCGGCGGTGGCCAACCCCGACCAGGCGGACGCGGACGGCGACGGCATCGGCGACGCCTGCGATGGCCCGGCTGACCGGGACGGGGACGGCGTGCCCGACGCCGTCGACAACTGCCCCGACGTGGCCAACGCCGGCCAGGCCGACCTGGACGGGGACGGCCAGGGCGACGCCTGCGACGCGGACGACGATGGCGACGGTGTGCCCGACGCCAGCGACAACTGCCCGGCGCTGGCCAACCCGGGTCAGGCCGACCTGGACCGGGACGGCCAGGGCGACGCCTGCGACGCGGACGACGACGGCGACGGCGTGGCCGACGACGTGGACAACTGCCCGCGGACGGCCAACCCCGGCCAGGGTGACCTGGACGGCGATGGCCTCGGCAACGCCTGCGACGGCGACGATGACGGCGACGGCATCGGCGACGGCGTGGACAACTGCCCCGTCGTGGCCAACCCTGACCAGGCGGACGCGGACGGCGACGGCCTCGGCGACGCCTGCGAGAACGACGCGGACGGCGACGGCGTGGACGACGCGGTCGACAACTGCCCGGGCATCTTCAACCCGGGCCAGGCCGACCTGGATCGGGACGGTCTGGGCGACAGCTGCGACGACGACGACGACGGCGACGGCGTGGACGACCGGGTGGACAACTGCCGGCGCCTGGCCAACCCCGATCAGGCCGACGCGGACGGCGACGGCCGCGGCGACGCCTGCGATCCCGACGCCGACGGCGATGGCGTGGACGACGCGGTCGACAACTGCCCCGGGGTCGTGAACCCCGGCCAGGTGGACACCGACGGCGACGGCCAGGGCGACCTCTGCGACGACGACGACGACGGGGACGGCGTGGCCGACCTCATCGACAACTGCCCGCGCACCCCCAACGCCGACCAGGCCGACGCGGACGGCGACGGCCGCGGCGACGCCTGCGACGCGGACGGCGACGGCGACGGCGTCGGCGACGTCGAGGACAACTGCCCGGCGGTGGCCAACCCCGACCAGCTCGACACCGACGGCGATGGCCTGGGCGACGCCTGCGACGACGACGATGACGGGGACGGCGTGGCCGACGACGTCGACAACTGCCCCGAGGTGGCCAACCCGGCGCAGCGCGACACCGATGGCGATGGCCAGGGCGACGCGTGCGACGGCGACGACGACAACGACGGCGTGGCCGACGCGGACGACAACTGCATCGGGGTGGCCAACCCCGATCAGGCCGACGCCGATGGCGACGGGGCCGGCGACGCCTGCGACGCCGACGACGACGGGGACGGCGTGCCCGATGGCGCCGACAACTGCCCCGGCGTGGCGAACCCCGGCCAGGGCGACACCGACGGCGACGGCCAGGGGGACGCCTGCGACACGGACGACGACGGGGACGGCGTGCCCGATGACGCCGACAACTGCCCCGGCGTGGCGAACCCCGATCAGGCCGACGCCGACGGCGATGGCCGCGGCGACGTCTGCGACGGCGAGCTGGACGGCGACGGCGTGCCCGACGCCGAGGACAACTGCCCCGCCGTGCCCAACCCCGACCAGGCCGATCTGGACGGGGACGGCGTCGGCGACGCCTGCGACGCGGACGACGACGGCGATGGCGTGCCCGATGGCGCCGACAACTGCCCCGGCGTCTCCAACGAGGACCAGGTCGACTCCGACGGCGACGGCGCGGGCGACGCCTGCGACGACGATCCGGACGGCGACGGCCTGCCCGGCGACAACGACAACTGCCCCGGCCTGGTGAACCCGGACCAGGCCGACCTGGACGGCGACGGCGTGGGCGACGCCTGCGACGCGGACGACGACGGCGACGGCGTGGATGATGGCGCGGACAACTGCCCGACCATCGCCAACGCCGACCAGCTCGACAGCGACGGCGACGGCGTGGGCGACGCCTGCGACGCCGACGACGATGGCGACGGCGCGGTCGACGGGGTGGACAACTGCCCCGGCGTCGCCAACCCGGACCAGGCCGACTGCGACGGGGACGGCGTGGGCGACGTCTGCGACGACGACGATGACGGGGACGGCGTCGCGCCGGCCGACGACAACTGCGCCTGCGTGCAGAACGCCGACCAGCTCGACACCGACGGCGACGGCCAGGGCGACGCCTGCGACGACGACGACGACGGCGATGGCATCCCCGACGTGGACGACGGCTGCCCCCTGGCGGCCGATCCCGACGGCCTGGACCACGACGGCGACGGCGTCGGCGACATCTGCGACCCCGACGTGGACGGCGACGGCCTCGACAACGAGGCCGAGCTGGCCGCCGGCACCGATCCCGCCGACGCCGACAGCGACGACGACGGCGTGCTCGACGGCGACGAGCCGGCCTGGGACGAGGACAGCGACGGCGACGGCGCCATCAACGCCCGCGACCCCGACAGCGACGACGACGGCGTGCTCGACGGCACCGAGCTCTCGGTCACCGCGAACGATCTGACCGCCGACACCGACCGCGACGCCGGCGCCTTCGTGGCCGACGAGGACCCGGACACCGCCACCAACCCCCTCAGCGCCGACACCGACGAGGGCGGCATCCCGGACGGGGTCGAGGACGCCAACCGCAACGGCCGCGTCGACGAGGGCGAGACGGATCCGAACGACCCCGCGGACGATGGCCAGGGCGACGCGGACGGCGACGGCGTGCTGGACGGCGACGACAACTGCCCCAACACGCCGAACGCCGACCAGGCCGACAGCGACGGCGACGGCATCGGCGACGCCTGCGAGGAAGGCGACGACCGGGACGGCGACGGCGTGCTGGACGCCGACGACAACTGCCCCGACGTCGCCAACCCCGATCAGGCCGACGCCGACGGCGATGGGGTCGGCGACGCCTGCGAGGCGGCCCCGGGCGACCGGGACGGCGACGGCGTGGCGGACGACGTGGACAACTGCCCCGACGACGCCAACCCCGACCAGGCCGACGCCGACGAGGACGGGGTGGGGGACGCCTGCGACAGCGCTGGCGACCGCGATGGGGACGGCGTGACGGACGACGTGGACAACTGCCCCGACGTCCCCAACGCCGACCAGTCCGACATCGACCTCGACGGCGAGGGCGACGCCTGCGACGCGGACGACGACGGGGACGGCTTCGCTGACGACGTCGACAACTGCCCGCAGGACGCCAACGACCAGCAGTCCGACCTCGACGAGGACGGCATCGGCGACGTCTGCGATCCCGACCCGGGCACCCCGCCCGAGCCGGTCGCCGACGTGGCCGGCGGCGGCTGTGACGACTGCACCGCCGCGGGCGACGGCCCCACCCCGACCCCCTGGCTCGCCCTCCTGCTCCTGGTCGCGCTGCGGCCCCGGCGGCGTCGCCGCTGATGCCCCGCGGGCAGGGGGCGACCCCTGGCCCGCGGCGTCCTCCACGCTCGCCGGGCTGACCATGCCGGCGGTCGTCGGCGCCATCCCCTTGATCTTGCATCGCAATCGGGCCCCGGATGCCGACGGGGCCGACGCAGGCTCCCGCTGCCTCCGGAGCGCCTCCGTCGCCTTCGGCACCCTGAAGGATCAAGACAAGCAGTCGCCCGACGCCTGGCACTGGTGAAGGCAGGGCGTCCAGGCACAACCCCTTTCAAGTTGTGCGGTTCGGCGCTCTGCGGTAATCAATGCCCGCCGCGACGCCCCATAAGACCGCCGGGGCGCCGTGACGTGGAGATGGATGAACGCCGGCCCGATGCCAGACGCCGCCGACGTCGCAGAGCGAGCGACCGTGGACCCCGAAGCGCACGCCGTGACCACGGATCCCTCTGCCTCGGCCAGCGGCCGGGGTGATCGGCCGATCCCCGTGGCCCAGCGACGCTCCATCGGCTTCTGGGGTGCCTTCTCCATCGTCGCCGGCTCCATGCTCGGCATCGGCATCTTCCTCTCGCCCTCCGAGATGGCGCGGCACATCGCCTCGCCGGGCGTCTTCCTGGGCGTCTGGGCCCTCGCGGGCGTCATCGTCCTGGGCGGCGCCGTCGCCTACGCCGAGCTGGGCACCCGCTTCCCCAAGGCGGGCGGCGACTACGTCTTCCACCGCGAGGCCTTCGGCCCCTCCGTGGCCTTCGCGACGGGCTGGGGCCTGTTCGGCGCCATCTTCTGCGGCTCCATCGCCGCCGTGGCCGTCGCCATCTGCCAGTACCAGCTCTCGGCGCTGACGGGCTTCGACCTCACCGCCCCGGTGCCCGGCCTCGGCCCCATCTCGTTCGCCCAGCTCTTCGGCAGCGGCATCGTCATCGGCCTCACCGCCATGAACGCCCGCGGCGTGCGGCTCTCGGCCCTCGCGCAGCAGATCACCACGCTCACGCCCGTCGTCGTCCTGTTCCTCGTGGCCCTCGTCGCCATCGGCGTCTGGGCCGCCGGCCACCTGACGCCGCCGACGCCCGCCGTGCCCCACGCCCCCGAGCTGACGAGTGGCGGCCTCGTGGCCGCCTACCTGGCCGCCTACTTCGCGTACTCCGGCTGGAACGCCGTCATCTACGTCGCGGGCGAGGTGGAGCGGCCCGCCACCAACATCCCGCGGGCCCTCGTGGGCGGCAGCCTCACCATCACGGCGCTCTATCTGCTCCTCTGCGTCGCCTTCATCCTGGGCCTCGGCATGAGCGGCCTCGCCGCCGCCGGCGAGGCTGGCTCCGCCCTCGCCTCGGCCCTCGGCGGCACCACGGCCCAGGGCGTGATGAACGTCCTCGTCCTCATGTGCCTGGTGGCCACGCTGAACGGCAGCATCCTCGGCGGCGGCCGCGTGGCCTTCGCCATGGCCCGCGACGGCGCCTTCTGGCGGCGCGCCGCCCGCCTGGACCGCCAGTCCCACGCCCCCGCCTTCGCCCTCTGGCTCCAGGCCGGCGTCAGCATCCTGCTCATCCTGACCAACCGCTTCGAAGACCTGCTGCAGGCCGTCAGCCTCACCATGGTCCTCACCGGCTCGCTGACGGTCGTCGCCCTCTTCGTCATCCGCCGGCGCGACGGCGACCGCAGCGGCTACCGCGCCGCCGGCTACCCCTGGCTGCCCGGCATCTACCTGCTCTCGAGCACCGTGGTCGTCGTGGGCATGCTGTGGTCGGTGCTGCAGGGCGAGACCCGCGGCAACCCGCTCCTGGGCCTCGCCGTCCTCATCGTCGCCGGCGCCCTGCACGCCGCCTGGCGCCGCCGCCGCCCCGCCTGACGTCAGGGCCGCCGCCAGCCGCCCGCTCGCCGCAGCAGGTGGAAGAACCCCGCGATCACCAGCGCGTGCCGGATCTCCCCGGCCTCCACCAGCCCCGCGATGCTCGCCAGCGGGGCCGACTCGATGCGGATGATCTCCCCGGGATCCAGCGTCTGCGCCTCCACCGGCGCGGCGTCCAGCGCCAGGAACGTGTGGCACCGGTTCGACTGGATGGCCGGGTTCGGCTCCACCACCCCGAGCGCCATCCACGCCGACGCGCGATAGCCCGTCTCCTCGGCCAGCTCCCGCTGCGCCGCCGCCAGCGGCGCCTCGCCCGGATCCACCATGCCGCCCGGGATCTCCAGCGTCAGGTCGGCCGTGCCATGCCGAAACTGGCGCACGAGGACGACGTCGTCGGTGGCGGTGAGCGCGATCACGTTCACCCAGTCGGGCGCGTCGATGATGGAGAAGGTGCGCACCTGGCCCGTGCGCGGGTGCGCGGCGCGGCGGCGGGTGACGGTGAAGACGCGGAAGTCGACGGGCGCGTCGTCGTCGATCGGCGCCCAGCTCAGGTCGTCCTTCATGGGGCTCCTCCGTGGCGGCGTGGCCCGCCGGGCGCCCAGCATGGGGCAGCGCGAGGTGGAACGCGAGGGGCGCGGCCGGCGGCTGACGGCCTGACCGGGTTTTCTGGTAGTGTCCGCCTGGGGAAGACACGCCGGGTGGACGCCATGCGCGCGATGTTGCTGGCCTTGCTGTGGTCGGCCGTGGCCAACGCCGCGGTCTGGCCGGATCTCTCCGCGCCACCGGACGCGCCGCCGGACGCCGCCCTCGACGCCGCCGTGCTGGTGGGCATCGAGGACTACGCCTTCATCCCCGACGTGCCCGGCGCGGCCCTCAACCTCAACGACTGGTACCGCGACCTGCGCGCCCGCGGCGTCCCCATCGACCGCATCACGCTCCTGCGTGACGCCCAGGCCACCCGCGAGGAGATGACCGAGGCGCTGCGCCAGGGGGCGGCGCGGGTGCCGGCCGGGGGCCGGCTCTGGGTCGTGTTCATCGGCCATGGCGCCCCCGGACCGGGCGGGGATGGCCTCCTCGTCGGCGTCGACGCGCAGCAGACGCCCCGCAGCCTGGCCGCCCGCGGGCTACGCCAGACGGAGCTGCTGGCCGCCGTCGCCGCGGCCCCGGCCGCCGTCGTGCTGCTCGACACCTGCTTCAGCGGCCGCGACGCCGGCGGCGGCGCCCTCGTGCCCGGCCTGCAGCCCCTCGTGCCGGTCGCCCCCGCCGCCCCGCCGCCCCAGGTCGTCCTGCTCACCGCCGCGGCGAGCGACCAGTACGCCGGCCCGCTGCCGGGCGTCCGCCGCCCGGCCTTCTCGTACCTCGCCCTCGGTGGCCTGCGGGGCTGGGCCGATCTGGACGGCGACGGCCGCGTCACCGCCGTCGAGCTCCAGCGCCACAGCCGCCAGGTCCTCGACAGCCTCGTCGTCGATCGCCGCCAGCAGCCCCAGCTCGCGGGGGGCACCCCGGGCACCGTCCTCAGCACCCGCGCCGAGGCCGGCCCCGACCTGGACGCCCTGCGCCTCGACTTCGCGCCGCGCCCCGCGCCCGGCCGCCCGGCGCCTGCCGGGGCCGCCACCTTGCGCCTCGTGGCCACGGATCGCGGCGACCGCTTCCAGGTCGTCGCGCTGGGCATCGACGGCGCCCGCCACGCCTGCCCCGAGGCCGTGTCGGCGGAGCGGCCCTGCACGCTGCCCGCCCTGCCCATCGGCAACGCCCGCCTCCTGGTCGACGGCGACGCGGACGTCAGCCAGATGGTCCCGCTGCCCGGCGGGGCGACGCTCGTGGAGATCGAGCCCATCCCGCGCTGGGCCATGTGGACGGGGCTCGGCACGATGCTGGGCGGCTACGTCGTGATGGCCGTCTCGGGCATCAAGTGGACGGACTGCTCGAGCGCGACGTCGTCCGGCTGCGACTCCGAAGGGCTGTACGTCACCGGCCTCGCCGTGGGCGCCGCGACGACGATCACCGGCATGAGCCTGCTGGTCTGGGGGGCCTACAAGTGGTTCGCCCTCGACGGAGAAGACCTGAAAATCCGGCACTTTCCGGCCGAACCCGCCGCCGTCGGCGTGGGCCGCACGACGGCGGGCAGCCCGCTGGTCCTCTGGGGAGGGAGCTTCTGATGGCACGCTGGCTGGTGGCGCTGCTGGTGGTGGGCCTGGCGGCCTGTGACGATGGCGGATCGACGACCCCGCCCGACGCGGCGCGGGGCCTGGACGCGGGGGTCCAGCCCGACGCGGCGCCGCCCCCGGACGCCCGCGTCGACGCCGCCGGGCCGGCCCGCGACGCCGAGCCCGACGCCGCCGAGGACGCCGGCCGCCCGCCCCTCCTCGACGCGTCGCCGCCCCTGCCGCCGCCGGTCGCGGCCGGCGACCAGCGGGCCCCCCGCACCTGGCGCTTCGCCCGCGGCCTCATCCACATGCACTCCGTCCACAGCCACGACGCCTGCGACGGCGACCCCAAGCCCGACGGCCAGCCCAACGCGCCCTGCCTCGCCCGGTTCCGCGCGGCCATCTGCCAGGATCGCTTCGACTTCCTGCTCCTCACCGACCACCCGGCCTCCTTCGACGACGTGCCCATGGAGGAGGCCCTCCTGCACGCCGACGGCGACACCTGGGTCGAGGGCCCCGACGGCCCCATCGCGAACCGCGTGGCCTGCCCGGATGGCCGGTCGGTGCTCCTGGCCGCCGGCTCCGAGGGCGACCTGATGCCAGTGCTCTTCGAGCGCAAGCCCCCGGCGGGCAACATCCGCGACGCCTCGCCCGAGGGCGTCGCCCGCCTCCGCGAGTTCGGCGCGCTCGTCTTCCAGGCCCACACCGAGCGCTTCGCCGCCGAGGAGCTGGCCCCCCTCGGCCTCGATGGCATCGAGATCTACAACCTGCACGCCAACCTGGACCCCCGCGGCGAGCTGCAGCAGCTCCCCGAGATCCTGCCCGACCTGGTGGAGTGGATCGGGGCTGGCCAGCAGTACGGCGGGCCCCACCCCGACTACTCGTTCCTGGCCGCCTTCCGCGAGAACCCCCGCGCCCTCGCGGCCTGGGATGGCCTCACGCAGCAGACCCGCATCCTGGGCTTCGCCGGCAGCGACATCCACGAGAACCTGCCCCCCCTCGTGCGGCCGTCGGATGGCGACCGCATCGACAGCTACCGCCGCCTGGGCTCGTGGTTCTCGAACTACATCCTGGTGGAGGCGGGGGAGACGCTGGAGCCCGCGACCGTCAAGGCGGCGCTCCGGGCCGGGCGCCTGTTCGTCGCCTTCGATGTGTGGGGGCCGCCGACCGGCTTCGACTTCCACGCCACCCACCCCGACGGCCGCCTGCTGGAGATGGGGGCGGAGGAGGCCTTCGTGCGCGGCATCCGGCTGGAGGTGCGGCCGCCGGTCGTGCCGCCGGGGGCCACCGTGGACGTCCTGCTGCGCCGCGTCACCGCCGAGGGCGCCTTCACCGTGGAGCAGGCCAGCGGCCCCATCAGCTTCGAGGCGGCCGCGCCGGGGGTCTACCGGGTCGAGGTCCGCATCACCCCCGGCCACCTGCGCGACGCCCTCGGCCCCTGGGCCGACCGCTTCCTGCGCGAGGTGACCTGGATCTACGCCAACCCCATCTACCTGCGGTAGCTCAGCCCTCCTTGGCCGCCTTCTTGCGCCCGCGCTTCGGCGGCGCCGGCGTGGCCACCGTCGAGCGGGCCAGCAGATCCTTGAGGAACTGCCCGGTGTAGCTCGCCTCGACCGACGCGACCGCCTCGGGCGTGCCCTCGGCCACCACCTGGCCCCCGCCGGAGCCCCCCTCCGGCCCCAGATCGATGATCCAGTCGGCCGTCTTGATGATGTCCAGGTTGTGCTCGATCATCACGATGGTGTTCCCACCGTCCGCCAGCTTCTGCGTCACCCCGAGCAGCTTGCGCACGTCCTCGAAGTGCAGGCCCGTGGAGGGCTCGTCGAGGATGTAGAGCGTCCGCCCGGTGGCCCGGCGCGCCAGCTCCCGTGACAGCTTGATGCGCTGCGCCTCGCCCCCCGACAGCGTCGTCGACGCCTGGCCCAGGTGCAGGTAGCCCAGCCCCACGTCCTGCAGCGTCTTCAAGATGCCCTTGATGCGCCGGTGGTGGGTGAAGATCTCGGCCGCCTCGTCGATGGTCGTCTCGAGCAGGTCGGAGATGGTCCGGTCGCGGTAGTGCACGCGCAACGTCGCGTCATTGAAGCGCTTTCCGCCGCAGACCTCGCACTGCACGTAGACGTCGGCGAGGAAGTGCATCTCCACCTTCACGACGCCGGCGCCCTCGCACGACTCGCAGCGGCCGCCCTTCACGTTGAAGCTGAAGCGCCCCGGATCGAACCCGTAGGTGCGCGCCTCTCGCGTCTCGGCGAAGACCTTGCGGATGTCGTCCCAGACCTTCGTGTAGGTGGCCGGGTTGCTGCGCGGCGTCCGCCCGATGGGGCTCTGGTCGATGTTGATGACCTTGTCGAAGTGCTCCAGCCCGTCGATGGACCCGTGGGGCGCCGCCGTCATGCGGGCCCCGTTCAGCGTCCGCGCCGCCGCCGGGTAGAGGATGCCGTTGATCAGGCTGCTCTTGCCGGCGCCGCTCACCCCCGTCACGCAGGTGAAGAGGCCGACCGGCAGCGAGACCTCGACCCCCTGCAGGTTGTTGGCGCGGGCGTCGCGGACGCGGAGCTGGCGCGCCGGGTCGGGGGCGCGCCGCTCGGCGGGCACGTCGATGGTCAGGCGCCCCGACAGGTGGCCGCCCGTCAGGCTGGTGGGGTGGGCTCGCACCTCGGCCGGCGTCCCCGACACCACCACGTCGCCCCCGTGGATGCCAGCCCCCGGCCCGAAGTCCACGATCCAGTCGGCCGTGTCCATCATCTCGGCGTCGTGCTCCACGACCACGACCGTGTTGCCGATGTCGCGCAGCCGCTCGAGGGTGCGGATCAGCCGCCGGTTGTCCCGCGGGTGCAGGCCGATGGAGGGCTCGTCGAGGATGTAGAGCACCCCCGTCAGCTCGCTGCCCATCTGGCTGGCCAGGCGGATGCGCTGGTTCTCGCCGCCGCTCAGGGTGGGGCCCGCCCGGTTCAGCGTCAGGTAGTCCAGGCCCACGTCCCGCAGGAACCGCAGCCGGCCCACGATCTCCTTGAGCAGCTCCTCGGCGATCTGGGCCCGCGCCCCCTCCAGCGGCAGGGCCGCCAGCCAGGCGAAGGCGTCGCCGATGGTCGAGGCGTTGAGATCGACGATGGACCGCCCCGACAGCAGCACCGCCCGCGACTCCGGCCGCAGGCGCGAGCCCTCGCAGTCGGGGCAGGGGGCGTCGCGCATGAAGCCGGCGTAGCGCAGCCGCTGATCGTCGCTCTCGGTCTCCTTCCAGAGCCGCGCGACCATCGGCACCACGCCCTCCCACTTCGCCGGGTAGCTATGGGCCTTGCCGCTGCGGGTGAACTTCACCGCGATCTCGCGCTCGCCCAGGCCGTCGAGCACCACCGCCTGCTGGACCGCCGTCAGGTCCTTCCACGGCGTCTTGAGGCTGAACCCGAACTCGTCGGCCACGGCCTCCAGGATGCGACCCACCCAGCGCGCCGTCGGGCTCATCACCGACTTCGACCAGATGGAGATGGCCCCGTCCTGGATGGAGAGGGCCGCGTCGGGCACCACGCGCTCGGGATCGACCTCGTGGGCGTTGCCCAGGCCGTTGCACGTCTTGCACATGCCGAGGGGGCTGTTGAACGAGAAGCTCGTCGGCGTGAGCTCGGGGAAGCTGACGTCGCAGTAGTGGCAGTAGAGGTGCTCGCTGAAGAGCTGGTCGGGCTCCGGCCCGCCCTCGCCGAGCACCTGCACCACCAGCCGGCCCTCGCCCCGCCCCAGGGCCGTCTCCACCGAGTCCGACACGCGGGCCCGCATGTCGGGCCGGGCGACCAGCCGGTCGACCACCACGTCGACGGTGTTGCGCTTCTTGGGGTCGATGGTGGCCTCCTCGAGCGCCACCACCTCGCCGTTCAGCCGCAGCCGCGTGAAGCCCTGCGTGCGGATTTCCAGAAGAAGATCGCGATGTTCGCCCTTCCGGTTGGCGACGATGGGCGCCATCAGCAGGTACTTCGTGCCCTCGGGCAGCCCCACCAGCCGGTCGACGATCTCCTGCGAGGACTGGGGCGACACGGTGCGCCCGCACAGGTGGCAGTGCTGCGTCCCGGCCCGGGCGTAGAGCACGCGCAGGTAGTCGTGGATCTCGGTGATGGTGCCGACGGTCGAGCGCGGGTTCTTGCTCGTCGTCTTCTGCTCGATGCTGATGGTCGGCGAGAGCCCCCGGATGGAGTCGTAGCGCGGCTTCTCCATCTGCCCCAGGAACTGGCGGGCGTAGGCCGAGAGGCTCTCGACGTAGCGCCGCTGGCCCTCCGCGAAGATGGTGTCGAAGGCCATCGACGACTTGCCGCTGCCCGACACGCCGGTGAAGACCACCAGCTTCTTCTTGGGGATGGCGAGGTCGACGTTCTTGAGGTTGTGCTCGCGCGCGCCCCGGACCACCAGGTGGTCCAGCTCGACGGCAGGCTCGAGTTCGCGATCGGGCAGGGTGCTTCTGGACATCTGTTCAGCCTCCGGGGCCCGAAAGATGCCTGGGCGGCGCGGCCGGTTGCAACCCCTTTGCCGCGCCAACCCCGACAGCCCCTTGTCAGGGTTTCGGACGGGCAGGGGGCTCAGGGCGCCGTGAGCTTCGCCTCGACGCAGGCCTTCTGGAAGCCCGGCAGATCGGCGGCGAACCGACCCGCCAGGGTGACGGCGCAGCGGATGAAGGCCCCCTGGCCGCCCGGGTGGCGGACCATCTGCAGCATCACCCGCGGCCCGTCCTTCGCGCGCACGATGAGCAGCTCGCCATCGGGCAGCGCCTCGTCCAGGAGTACGCGGTAGCGGTCCTGGTTGCGCCAGAAGTCGAGGTTCTGGTTCTCGACGGTGCCGGCGTAGATGCTGAACGAGGTGGGATCCTCGTCGCCGATGCCCGGCGGCCGGCGCCGGCCCTTCATCACCGGGTTCTCGTCGACGATCCAGCCCCGCGGGACCTGGGTCGCGACCTTCCCACCGTCCACGGTCGCTGGATCGAAGGCCAGCAGCGCCAGCGGGGCGCTGGCCGCCGTGGTGGGCGCCGTGGCAGGCGCGGCCGTGGCGGGCGCCGCCGTGGCAGGCGCGGCCGTGGCGGGCGCAGCGGGCGCCTCCCCCGTGGGGGCGGCGTCCTGGCAGGCGGCGAGGGTCAGGGCGAGGGCGCCCACGAGCAGGGTGCGCATCCGAGGTCTCCCGCGGCGGCCACCCGCCGCGCAGGCGGGGTCAGCGACCGCGCAGGAACTCGACGGTGTCCTTGAGCGTCTCGCTGGCCGGGCGCGGCGCGAAGCCGAGGTCGCGCTGGGCGCGGCTGGCGTCCAGGTACCAGTAGTGGCAGCCCATCTCGAAGGTCTGCGGATCGAGGCCGCCGAACGCCTTGAGCCCCGAGGCCCACTTCATCACGCCTTCGGCGCGGTCGATGAGCTTGCGGGGCAGCACGAAGCCCGGGGCCTTCACGCCCGAGGCCTGCTCCAGCAGGACCAGGAACTCCCGCACCGTGCAGTTGAGCGCGCTGAAGAGGTAGCCGACGCCGGCCTCGCCGTGCTCCAGCAGGGCGGGCAGGGCCGCGGCCACGTCGCGGGCGTCCACGAAGGACAGGCCCCCCGGCAGCGCCGCCTTCACGTCGCCGCAGAGGAACTTCACCACGTCGCCGGTGCTGGACTGCTGGTAGTCGCCGGGGCCGAGCAGCAGGGTGGGGCGGGCCACCTTCACGGGCAGGCCCCCCGCCACGAACTTCTCGATCTCCTTCTCGGCGAAGGCCTTGGACTCGTAGTAGGGCCAGCGCTGGATGAGGTCCCACGCCACCGGGCTGTCCTCGGTGGCCTCGAAGTCGGGATCCTCGCCCACGCCGTTCACGCCGCTGGTGCTCAGCACCACCACGCGGCTGAGGCCCGCGTCGGCCACCGCCCGCAGCACGTTGCGCGTGCCGTTGATGTGCACGCGGTAGACGCTGGGGCCGGCGTCCTTGTCGCGGGTGACGGTGCCGGCCAGGTGGTAGACCGTGTCCACCCCGTCGAGGGCCGCCTTCACCGTGTCCAGGTCGGTGACGGAGCCCTGGTGCTGCGTGACGCCCAGGCCCGCGAGGTGGTCGCTGTGGCTGCGGCCGAGGCTGTGCAGCTCGGCGCTCGTCGTGGCCCGCAGGTGCCGCGTCAGGTGCAGACCCAGGAAGCCACTGGCGCCGGTGATCAGGATCTTCTCGTTCATTTTCAAGCCCTTGCCGGCATCACAGCCCGAAGACCGTCACGAACTGCCGCAGCAGGTTGACGTCGTTGGTCTTCACGGTCCCGTTCATGAACTCCGCCGGCGCCGGGATGTAGCTCTCGGTGCAGATGCGCAGGAACGTCCGCTCGTCGGTCTTGAGCACGCAGTCGGCCTTGCCCCCGGGCGGCCGCCCGGCGTAGGCGTGGGCCCCGCCGGCCTCGGCCACCAGCGTCCACTTGCCGTCGGGCCCGTCGCCGATGCTGAAGTACCAGGTCAGCGGCTTCTTGAGCTTCTCCGTCAGCAGCTTGCCGGGCAGCTCCTCGAAGAGCGAGACGAGGGGGTTGGCCACCACCTTCCGCTCCCGCTCGATCCAGGGGTACTCCGTGCCGTCGCGCAGGGCCTCGATGGCCTGCTGCAGCAGGCTGGCCACCGTGGCGTAGCTCTCGATGCGGTTCTTGCCCTGCACCTGATCGGCCAGGAAGTCCGCCGAGATCATCGGGCCGACGTGGGCGCGCAGGCGCCGCGCCGTGGGCAGGGCCTGCCCCTTCGGCAGCGCCTTGTGGGTGCCGCGCAGGTAGAGCGGCAGCACCGACAGGCCGCTCTTGATCTGCAGGTAGCCGATGCCGTGCTTGAACTCCCGGAGCTGCCCGTCGGGCGACCGCGTGCCCTCGGGGAAGACGAGCACGATCTTGCCCTCGCGCATGGCCTGCTCGGCGTGCCGCAGGCTCGCCTCGAACGCCGCCGAGCGATCCACCGGGATGAGGTTGGTGAAGGGCTCGAAGAAGTCGCGCTTGTACTGGGTGTCGAAGAAGTAGTCGCTCGCCGCCAGGGCCGCCAGGTTGGGGGCGTAGTCGGCCAGCGCGTACTTGATGAGCCCCAGATCCAGGTGCGAGCAGTGGTTCGCGATGACGATGACCTGCTCGTTGTACGGGATGTTGGGCTGGCCCGTGACGCGCACGTTGAGCAGGCGGTCGTAGGCGAGCTGGTGCAGCCCCTTGAGCATGCGGCGGCCGAGCTGGCTGACGGGCTCGGGGATGTTGCGCCCCTCCTCCGTCTCCTCGGCCTGCTTGCGGGCGGCCTGGCCGGCGCGGGTGCTGATGATGCTCGGGTTGTCGGACCGCTCGACGATGCGCACCAGATCGGCCACCGTCTGGGCGTTGGCCACGGCCTCGCCGTCGAGCTTGTGGCCCCCGCGCTCCTCCAGCAGCAGCCGCAGCTCCACGATCTGCAGGGAGCCGAGGCCCAGCTCGGTGATGAGGTGGGTGCTGGGCTCGATGTCCACGGCCTCCATCCCCGTCAGGCCGGCCACGGCCGCGTAGAGCCAGGCCGGCTCGCGGCCCTCGGGCACGCTGCCCGCCTCGCGGCGGCTGGCCTTGCTCAGCTCCAGCAGGCGCATGAGCTCCTCGCGGACCTCCTTGCGCTTGACCTTCCGGGTGGCGGTGCGCGGCAGCTCGCCGTGCCAGAAGCGCAGCGTGCGGATGCGCTGGTGATCGGGCAGCCCGCCGCCCACCTTCTGGAAGTGGGCCTTCACCTCGGCCTGGGCGTCGTCGGGGGCGTCCTTTACCAGCACCACCAGCGCGGCCACGCGCTCGTCGCCCTGGGGATCGGGGATGCCGACGATGGTCATCTCCTCGATGAGGCTGTGGTCTGCGTAGACCTCCTCCAGCTCGTCGGGGTAGACGTTCTTGCCGCTGGACGTGACGATGAGCTCCTTGCGGCGCCCCACGAGCGTCAGCCGCCCGTCCTTGTCGAGCTTGCCCAGGTCGCCGGTGTGCAGCCAGCCCTTGCGGATGGTGCGCTCGGTGGCCCCGGGATCGTCCAGGTAGCCGGCCATGACGTTGCCGCCCCGGGCCACCACCTCGCCGACGCCGTCCTTGTCGGGGTTGATGATCTGGACCTCGACGTCCGGGATCACCTTGCCCACGCTGCCGCCGCCCTTGCGGTCGCCGGGGCGCCGCACGGTGAGGACGGGGGCCGCCTCCGTCAGGCCGTAGCCCTCCAGCAGCTCGAAGCCCAGGCCCTCGAAGGCGTTGAGCACGGGCTCGCTCAGCGAGGCCCCGCCGCTGATGAGGTGGCGGATGCGGCCGCCCAGCGTGTCGTGCACCTCGCGGAAGACGAACCGCCCCACGTTGATGCCGTACTTGCGCCGCAGCCAGCGCGAGAGCCGCAGCGTGGCGGTGAACGTCAGCCGGGCCGCCTCGCCCTTGTCCTTGACCTGCCCCTCGATGCGCCGGTGCAGCACGTCCCAGAGGGCCGGGATGCCGATGATGCCGTTGGGGCGCACGTCCTTGAGGGCCGAGCGGAGCAGGGGCCCCTCCAGCGTCTCCAGGTAGGTGATGTGCGCGCCGACGCTGGCCGGCATGAGGAAGCCGCAGGAGAACTCGAACGTGTGGAACAGCGGGAGAACACTGAGGAAACGGTCCCGCGTGCGCACGTCGAAGGTGCCGTGGAGGCTGGCCAGCAGGGCGGTGAAGTTGCCGTGGGTCAGCATCACGCCCTTGGGATCGCCGGTGGTGCCGCTGGTGAACAGCAGGCTCGCCACCTCCTCGCTGCGGTTGCGCTGCTCGATGTGCTCGAGGGGCTCGGCCTCGAAGACGTCCCCGACCCAGGCGGTCTCGATGCCCAGATCCATGGGGTGATCCTCGTGCAGGATCGCCAGGCGCGCGTGGGACTTGGCCGCGATGCGCTGCACGCTGGCCACGGGCATCTCGGGGTCGATGGGCACCGCGGCCGCGTCGGCCAGCAGGATGCCCACGTAGATCATCGGCCAGGCGGGCTCGTTGGGCGAGAGCAGCAGGACGGCGTCGCCCTTCTGCACCCCATGGGCCTTCAGCCACGAGGCCACCCGCCGGGCGCTCTCCCAGAGCTCGCCGTAGGTGTACGTCGTCTCCAGGCCGCCGTCGGCGGTGTAGAACGACAGGGCGCGGCGCTCGCTGTGGGCGCGGCAGGCCGAGTTGAAGACCTCGATGAGGTCCTGGGCGCGGGCGATCTTCTTGACCCGCTTCATCTTCCCGTCGAGCTCACCGAAGACCCACTTCTGCAGGCCCTCCATGTGGACGTCCATCCAGTAGTGGCGCCAGTCCAGGTCGGTGAGATCGAAGCCGAAGGTGTCGCGCTCCTCGGGCACCATCATCGCGGCCAGGCCGCGCGAGTGCTTCGACGAGAAGGCCGGGTTGTTGTCGAGGATGAACGGGGCGAAGAGGCTGAGGATGGTGTCGGTCACCTCGCCCGACTTCTCCAGGCCCTTGAGCGCCTTGTCCGCCTGCTTCACCACCGGGGCCAGGGGGCTGCCGCGCAGGCCGCCGATGGCCTTGCGGGCCGACTTCGCGAAGCTGCGGATGGCCGGCGCGCCCATGCGCTGGTAGGTGTCCGGCGTGACGGCGATGGTGTCCATGTTGCGCAGCGCGTGGCGCTTCACGGCGCTCTTCACGTCGCCGTCGTACCGCCGCCGCCAGGCCAGGTTCGTCAGCTCCAGCGCCCGCCGCATGTGCAGCGGGTTCACGTCCCCGGAGCAGAACTGGTAGACGGTCTCGTGGCGATCGTGCAGGAGCGCGGCCCCCGCCGACAGCGTGCCGCGGCAGACGTCATCCACGGGCACCAGGTCGAGGATGTTGTCGGGGTTGCTCGGCGCGAAGCGCACGCCCTTCCAGAAGATGTAGACGATGGGCGCGCAGGTGTTGACGCCCTCGTTCCAGCCCTCGAACGGGAAGTTCCGGCTGCTCTCCACGATGGCCGGCCGCACGATGGTGACCGGCACGCCCATCTCGGCGGCGCGCTTGATGGTGCACTGCTCGCCGATGGACTTCGTGTAGGTGTAGGTGTTGGTCCAGCCCCACTGCTTCGCCCGGGCCATGCCCTCGGTGCGCAGCTCCTCGTTGATCCACTTGCGCTTGAACGTCTTGAAGCCGTCCTCGAGGCGCAGGGGGTTCTCGTAGTCGAGGCCCTCGCGGGTCAGCGCCTCGCGGGCCTGATCGTAGAACTTCGCCTCCAGCACCTGGGCGTCGGCCCGCCGGCGGACCTCCTTGGCCAGGGCCACGGCGTCCTGCAGCTCGCGCTCGGGATCGAAGGGCATGCCGTTGGGGGAGTAGCCCACCAGATCCGGGTCTTCGAGGATGGGCCCGGAGCGCTCGCCCACCACGAAGCAGGTGCTCATGTGCACCAGGCCGCAGCCGGCCGCCTTGGCGAACTCGAGCTTGTGCGTCACGCCCAGCGAGTTGACGCTCAGCGCCTGGTCGAGGGGCGGATCGAAGGCGACGTTGCCCGCACAATGCAGAATGAGATCAACGGGATCCGTCTCGGTGAGCTCGTGGTAGTCGTCGTCCGAGAGGCCCAGGCGGTCCATGGAGACGTCGCCGGCGACCACGTTGACGACGTCGTCGCACCAGTCCTGGAGGGCCTCGTTGCCCAGCCGCTCGGCGACGGCCTGGAAGGGCTCCGACAGGGCGACCACGGCGTCGAAGCGCTCGCGGGCGTCGGCGTACTCCTTGTTGGTGCGCACGAGCACGCTGACCCGCCGCACGCCGGGCAGCTCGGCGGCGATCATCGCGAGCAGCACCTTGCCGACGAAGCCGGTGGTGCCCGTCACGAAGAGGTGCTTGCCGGTGAACGTCTCGCGGACGCTGAACAGCGCCCCGGGCTCGGCGGGCGGGGTCGGCATGGGGATCAGGCCTCCACGTCGCAGATCATGATGGGCGGGCAGTGGAACATGGAGACCTCCGGCACGCTCTTGCCGGTCATGGTCTGGGCCATCTCCAGGGCCTCGTCCAGGGTGCGGGCGTTGTGCCAGCCGAGCTGGGTGGGCACCCGGGGGTGATCGGCGTCGACGATGATCACCTGGTTCTTGACCCACTTGCGGCCGGCGTCGCCCCAGTACCACATGTAGAAGGGGTGCACCGGGTGGTAGGCGTGCCCCTTGCGGTACATGTGGATGTAGTCGGGGTTCTCGACGAACTCCTTCTCGAACTTGTGGATGTCATAGCTGTTGGTGCTGATGGCCAGCATCCGGTGATAGAACTCCACATAGGACGGGTGGTGCTCGCGGTGGAACTCCTCGCGGCAGGGGTGGAAGGCGATGATGACGCCCCCCTCCTTCACGAGGGGCACGCCCCGGTACATGTTGAACAGGTAGCCCAGCACCATCACCTGCACGAGGATCGGGTTCATGATGCTGTAGACGCTGTAGGGCGTGATGGGCGCGACGCCCATCACCAGCACGTCGGCCTGGCCCTTCACCGGCACCGCGTACTGCTCGAACGACTTCTGCAAGATCTTCTGGTGGGTCGGCTCCGTCTTGCCGGCGTGCACCGCGATCACGCCGTAGGGGGCCGCGATCTGGTCGAAGATCTTGCGCCGCGCCGCCTCGGGCATGCGATCCAGGGCCGCGTTGGAGGCGTGGAACTTGGCGCGATCGAAGTCGCTCCAGGTGCGCTCCGGGCGGTTCAGGTGGCTGATGAGGCCGCCGAACATGCGGTTGTTGATGGTGGTCTCGATGTGGAAGACGTCGAGCTTCTCATCCACCAGCCGGCCCATGCGATCCATGATGTTCTGGAGCTGGGACGACTGGGGCCGCGGATCGAAGTAGCTGTGGCACTTGTGCAGCGTGTGGGTGTTGTGGTGCGCCGACACGGACTTGTAGTCGCACAGCCCCACCGTGACGCTCTTGTGGCCGCCGTTCATGGGGACCAGGTTGAGGTTCACGTAGATGAGCAGGTCGCTCTCCACCGCGCGGCGGTTCAGGCGGACGTGATCGCCCTCCGGCGTGACGCCCACCTCCACGATGCCGTCGGGATCCTCGGCGTCGTGGTTGTAGAGGCGGTCGGGCCAGTAGGTGTCGAAGATCTTGTCGCCGACCATCCGCTTGATCTCGGGGCCCGTCATGCGGCGGTGCAGGCAGATGGCCACGATGATGTGGATGTCATCGACGCCGTAGTCCGCGCAGAGCTTGAGCACCTCGGTGAGCAGCAGCTCGCGCACGTCCGGCCGCTGCATGGGCGGCAGGGGCAGCGAGATGTCGTCCACCGCGATGGTCAGCTTCATCCCCGGGCGCAGCTTGGCGAAGAGGGGCTCGCTGTCCTCGGGGTGGTTGAGGGCGTAGCGGATGGCCGCCTTCAGGTTCCCGATGGGCTCCATGGGCGGGTTGGGGTAGATGACCCGGCTGCCGCGGGGGAGGGAGATCTCCTTGAAGCGGGTGCCGTGAAAGGCCACGAGGGGGCCGGTCTTGTCGTCGACGAACTCGATGTTCGGGTCACGCGTGATGCGCGGGCGGGGGCGGGCCATGGTTGTCCTCGCGACCTTCCTGAATGGTTCTCGCTACTTCGCCCACATGATCGGCCAGTCGTGGGCCGTGGCCGTGGCCTTGAGCGTGGTATCGGGGTTGACCGCCACCGGGCGGCCCACGGCGCTCAGCATCGGGATGTCCGAGGCGGAGTCGGCGTAGGCGCGGCAGGCGTTGAGATCGTAGCCATGCTCCAGCGCGAAGCGCCGCAGCGTCTCGGCCTTCTGGGGACCGGCGAGGACGGGGGGCACGAGCTGGCCGGTGGCCTCCCCGTCGATGATCTCGAGCCGGTTGGCGAACCAGTGGTCCACCTCCAGGTAGCGGGCGAGGGGGGCGACGATGGTGTCGAGGGCGCCGGTCACGAGCACCTGGGCGTAGCCCTCGGCGCGCGACCGCTTCATGAGCTCCAGCATGTCCTGGAACACCTTGCCCTTGATCACCTTGTCGAAGAGCTCCTCGCCCAGCACGTACAGGCGATCCTCTCCGATGCCGCGGTAGTTGCGGTAGAAGATGTCGTTGAAGAACTTGCGACCCACGCGATCGGCGACGGCGTAGAAGGGCAGCGCCGCGGCGAGCCGCGCGCCCCGCTGGAGGCGGCCCGTCAGGGTGGGCACGTTGAGGGCGTACCACCCGTAGATGTGCACCACGTTGGTGCTGATCAGCGTGCCGTCCACATCGTAGAAGGCGGCGGCCTTCATCGGCGACTCCCCGGGGTCGAAAGCAGCGGGAAAGGTACACGGAAATGCGCGCGGCGCAAGGCGCAAAACCCGCTACGCAGGGTGCGAAGCCGGGGTGCCACCCGGCCTTATGGTGCGTGGCGGGCTGGCGGCGCCGCCGCGTAGGCGGCTTGGCGGCCGCGCGCGATCATGCGACGCTCGCCCCATGAAGTTCACCGTCCGCCACCGCTACCCCCTCTCGGCCGAGGCCTTCTGGGCCGAGATGTTCTTCGACGACGCCTACAACCAGGGCCTCTACATCGAGGGGCTCGGGTTTGGCAGCTTCCGCGTCACGGCGCAGGAGGCCGAGGCCGACGGGCGCGTCGTGCGCCGCGTGGCCCAGGTGCGGCCGACGCTGCGGGCCCCCGCGCCGGTGGCGAAGCTGCTCGGCGACGCCCTCACCTACGAGGAGCGCGGCCAGCGCGACGCCCAGGGGCGCTGGGTGACGGCCATCGTGCCCAGCCGCCTGGCCGACAAGATCACCATCCGCACCACCATGTCGACGGTGCCCGTGGACGACGCGGCCTGCGAGCGCGTGGCCGACTTCGAGGTGGACGTGCGCCTCTTCGGCCTGGGCGGCGTGGTCGAGAAGTTCGTCGAGGGCACGCTGCGGGAGAGCTACGAGAAGGCGGCGCGGTTCTCGGCGCAGTGGGTGGCGGGGCGGTCGGTGGAGCCGTCCTGACCGGCGCGCTATGGTGGCCCATGCGCCGCCTCGGCCCCATCGCGCTGCTCGCGCTGCTCCTCGCCCCCGTCGCCGCGCCTGCGGCCGAGCCGACGGAGAGGCCCCGCGTCGCCCGCAAGGCGAAGGCGACGCCGAAGCCGGTGAAAAAGAAGAAGAAAACGGCGAAGAAGGCCAAGGCGAAGCCCGCGGCGGTCGGCCGGGCGCCCGATCCCGACGTCGAGGCGTGGGCGGCGACGCGGGCCCGGGTGGCCGAGGCGGCGGCCACCCCGCGGGGGGCGTCGTCTTCTTCTGCCCGGCCGGTGGGACGCCCGGTGGTCGCGCGGTCGGCGCTCGGCCTCCCCGTGGCGACGCCCGCGCGCGGCCGGCCCGGGCTTCGTCGGCTTCCAGCCCGCCGCGCTGCCGGCCTCCACGCCCAGCGCCGGCGGGACGCTGGAGGCCGCGCCCGACGCCCCCGCCTGGGGCCTGGCGGTGGACGCGGCCCTGGCGCTGCATGGCTGGCAACCGCTGGAGCGCCTGCCCGCCGGCGCCGACCGGGCTGCGCTGCCGACCCGGGAGCGCGTCTCGCTCGAGTCGGTGCCCACCGTCGAGGTGGGCGCGACGCTGACGCTCCCGGCCGCCACGCTGGGGGTGGTGTACGCCAGCGCCGCCGACCTGGGCCTCGGCAGCCTGCTGGACGCCACCCTCGCGTTCTCCGGCGTGCCCGTCCTGGAGCGCCTGGGCGTCCGCTACGAGCACCTCGACTTCGAGCATGGGCAGGTGGACCTGGAGGATCGCGCGGACGGGGCGCTCCTCCAGCGCATCCGCTTCGGCGTACGCCTGCAGCGCGCCGAGCTGCACTACCGGCTCGTCGACCACGCCGCGCTCTTCGTCCGCCACCTGGGCTGGTCGCTGCCCCGAAGCCTGTACCTGCTCGACCGCACCACGGGCGCCGTGCAGGCCGCCTCCGACCGCCTGCACCACGCCGACCACACGCTCTGGCTGGTGGGCTTGCGGCTGGAGCGGCCGGCGCCCCCGGAGGGCGGCCTGCTCCTGGGCGTCGAGGGGGCCATCGGCCAGGGCAGCTACGATCTGAAGACCGCGACCGCGGCCCTGCCCCTCGATGGTGGCGATCTGGACGGCGGCCAGGTCGCGGCCGGCGCGGGCTACCTGGCCCGCCTGGGGCCCCACCTGGCGGTGGGCCTGCGCGGCGACCTCGGGCTGCTCTTCGCCGAGCCGGCGGGCCTGCCGACGGGCCTCAAGGCCGAGCTGCGGGCCCGGGGCCTCGACCCGACGGGCCTGGCGCTGAGCTTCGGCAGCGTCCACCTGCGCCACACCACCACGCTCCTCCTCCGCGTCGATCTCTGAGGCGCGCCGGCGTCCGCGCGGGCTGTTCTCCGCCCGGGCGAGTCGCTATGGTGCGCCCGAACGTGCTGGCCGGAGGTGTCGGATGAACGGGGGCGATCGCGTCGCCGAGGTGCTGCAGTCCTACGGGGTGCGGTTCTTGTTCACGCTGTGCGGCGGGCACATCTCGCCCATCCTGGCGGGGGCGCAGGCCCGCGGCATCCGGGTGGTGGATGTGCGCCACGAGGTCAACGCGGTCTTCGCCGCCGACGCCGTCGCCCGGCTGACGGGCGTGCCCGGCGTGGCCGCCGTCACCGCGGGCCCGGGCCTGACCAACACCATCACGGCCGTGAAGAACGCCCAGATGGCCCAGTCGCCCCTCGTCATCCTGGGCGGCGCCACCGCGACGCTGCTCAAGGGCCGCGGCTCGCTGCAGGACATCGATCAGCTCGCCCTGATGCGGCCCCATGTGAAGGGCATGCTGGCCTGCAAGACGGTCCGGTCCCTGGCCACGGCGGTGGACGAGGCCATGCGCCTGGCGCTGGAGGGCATCCCGGGCCCCGTCTTCGTCGAGTGCCCCGTCGACCTGCTCTACGGCCAGGATCTCATCCGCCAGTGGTACGCGGACGCCACGCCGAAGGGGAAGTCGCTCAGCGCCCGCGCCCAGCGGACCTACATCCAGTTCCACCTCGACCGCGTGTTCAAGGGGGCCGACGAGCCGGCGCCCGCGCCCCGCCCGCCCACGGTCGAGGACGCCCCGGCCGACGCGGTGCAGAAGGCCATCGCGGCGCTGAAGGGGGCCCAGAAGCCCGTCCTGATCGTCGGCAGCGGCGCCATGCTGGAGCCCGCCGCGGCCCAGGCGCTCGCGGAGGCGGTGGCCAGCATCGGCGCCCCGGTCTACCTGACGGGCATGGCGCGTGGCCTCCTCGGCGCCCACAGCGGCGTGCAGCTCCGCCACAACCGGCGCAAGGCCTTGAAGGAGGCCGACGTCGTGCTGGTGGCGGGCAACCCCTTCGACTTCCGCCTCGACTACGGGCGCCAGATCGGCAGCAAGGCGACGCTCATCGCCGTGAACCGCTCCGCCGAGGACCTGCGCAAGAACCGCAAGCCCGATCTGGCCGTGCACGCCGATCCGGGCCGCTTCCTGCGCCAGGTGGCGGCTGGCCTGGGTGGCCCGTCGCCGGCCTGGGCGCCCTGGCTCGAGGCCCGTCGCGCCGCCGACGCCGGGCGCGACGCCGAGATCGCGGGGCAGGGGGAGGCCCAGACCGAGTTCGTCAACCCGCTGGCCATCTGCCAGGCCGTCGAGCGGTCCATGGCCGATGACTCCATCCTGGTGGCGGACGGCGGCGACTTCGTCGCCACGGCGAGCTACATCATGAAGCCCCGCGGGCCCCTGTCCTGGCTCGATCCGGGCGTCTTCGGCACCCTGGGCGTGGGGGCCGGGTTCGCCCTGGGCGCGAAGCTCGTCCGCCCCGACGCCGAGGTCTGGGTGATCTGGGGCGACGGCTCCTTCGGCTACGGCCTGGCCGAGTACGACACCTTCGCCCGCCATGGCATCGCCGTCATCGGCGTCATCGGCACGGACGCCTCGTGGATGCAGATCGCCCGCGATCAGGTGGACCTGCTGGGGTCGTCGGTGGGCACCGACCTGGCCCGCACCGCCTACCACCAGGCCGCCGCCGGCCTGGGCGCCGTGGGCATCGAGGTCCGCGAGCCGGGCCAGATCGAGGCGGCCGTGGCCGAGGCGAAGGCCGCGGCGGCGGCGGGCAGGCCCGTCGTCCTCAACGTCCAGATCGGCCGCACCGACTTCCGCAAGGGCTCCCTGTCCATGTGACGGGCGCCGATGTAGGCGGGTGTGCGAACACATTTCGGCGACATTCCGCGACTTTGCGATGACGCCCCACAGACCAGATAGATGACTGCCGGGACGGGACCGTGACGGCATGACGGGCGACCCCTCGGGCACCATGAAGGCGTCCGAAACAGGAGGCCCCCATGGCTGCACCGCCGATTCGCTTCGCCCCCCGCGACGCCTTCTTCACCGAGCTCAAGGCCGAGGTCGAGGCGCACCTCGCGACCGGCGGCCGGGACCGCCACGCGACGATGGCGCTGCACCTCAAGACCGCGTTCCTGCTGGTCGGCCTGGCGACGGTGGTCACGACCGCACTGCTGATGTCGATGTCGTGGCTGACGGTCGTGCCCATGGGCGTGGCCCTGGGCCTCTTCATCGGTGGCATCGGCTTCAACATCATGCACGACGCCAACCACGGCTCGTACAGCCGCAAGCCCTGGGTCAACCGCATCCTCGGGATGAGCCTCGATCTGCTGGGCGGCAGCTCCCGGCTCTGGCGCGTCAAGCACAACCAGGTGCACCACGCCTGGACGAACATCGAGGGCGTCGATGATGACATCGACGTGGGCTTCCTCGGGCGCATGTCGCCGGAGCAGCGGTGGATGAAGGCCCACCGGTTCCAGCACCTGTACTTCTGGCCGCTCTACGGCTTCCTCGGCGTGAAGTGGCACTGGTTCGACGACTTCTTCCAGATGGCCCGCGGCAAGATCGGTCCCCGCGAGATCGGCCCCCTCGGCCGCGGCGGCTGGGCCCTGTTCATCCTGGGCAAGGTGGTCTTCTTCACCTGGGCCCTGGTGCTGCCCATCGCCGTGATGGGCCCCGCCCTCGGCATCACCTTCTACCTGATCGCGCAGATCACCATGGGCGTGGTGCTGGCGGTGGTCTTCCAGCTCGCCCACTGCGTCGAGCCCGCTGCGTTCCACCCGCTCTCGGCTGGCCCCGTCCCCGTCGACTTCGCCCGCCACCAGCTCTCGTCGACGGTGGACTTCGCCGCCGGCAACCGCCTGGTGACGTGGTACGTCGGCGGCCTGAACTACCAGGCCGTCCACCACCTCTTCCCGACCATCAGCCACGCCTGGTACCCCGAGCTCTCGCCCATCCTGGCGCGCGTCGCCGAGAAGCACGGCGTGACCTACCTGCGCATCCCCACGCTGCGCGCCGCCGTCGCCTCGCACTACCGCTTCCTCAAGCGCATGGGCGCCCGGCCCACCCCCGAGCCGGCCACCGTCGACGGCCTCATCGCACAAGCAAATCCGCTCCACCCCTGATAGGCTCGGATCCGCGGCCGGTGCGCGCAGTCAGCCTGCCCGCCCGGCGGACCGCGGAGGAGCTCGATGAACTCGATGACCCGGCGCGCCGAGCAGGCTGCGCTGCTGCAGAAGTCCGATCGCTTCAACTTCGGGCGGGCGGCCTACGCCATCCGCGCCCATGTGATGGCGCGCCTCGATGAGAAGGCGGCCACCCTGGCGGCGGAGTATGCGGTCGACTTCGGGGCCCCCGCCGACGCGGGGGCGGCCCTCCTGGAGGCCGTCCGCCTCACGCCGGTCAAGCACTTCGTCGACGGGGAGCACGTCGTCGAGGAGGGCGAGCCCGCCCACGCGCTGTGCATCGTCATCAGCGGGACGGTGCGGGTCGAGCAGGACGGCCACGTCGTCCGCCGCTGCACCGAGGGCGACAGCTTCGGCGAGATGGCCCTCTTCGCGGAGGCCACCCCGAGCCCCGGCGTCATCGTCGAGGGCGGGGCCAGCGTCCTGCGCATGGGGCGCAAGGAGCTCGCGCTCCTCTACCGCCGCGCGCCGCTCCTCAAGCCGACGCTGCGCGCCCTCTACCGCCAGCAGCTCCTGGGTCGGCTGCTGCCGCCGACGGCCGCCCTGGCGGCCCTGCGCGAGCACGAGCTGGCCACGCTCTTCGGCTACTTCGGCGTCAGCCAGGTGTCGGCCGGGGCCGAGGTCGTGCGCGTCGGCGCGCCGGGCAACGTCCTGACCATCATCGCGTCCGGCCAGGCCCGGCGCGGCCGCGGGGAGGGCGCCGTCGACCTGAAGGCCGGCGACGTCATCGGCGAGGAGGAGCTGCTGCGGCGCACCGACTTCACCGAGACGGTCGAGTCGGTCACCTCGATGATCAGCTTCACGCTGACGTGGGAAGCCCTGACGCTCGTGATGGAGGACATCCCCGGCGGCATGGAGCGCGTCCGGCAGCGCCTCGATGACCGCGAGTCGGGGGCGTGGCCGCCCCCGCCGCCCCCGCCCGCCGAGGAGCTGGAGGAGGTCGCCGAGGCCGACATGGTGGAGGTGCTCGAGGATCTGGACGAGGCGGGCGAGGACGGCTTCGACGAGCGCGTCATCGAGGAGATCCTGCAGGAGCGCCAGGACCGCCAGGCGCCGCCGCCCCCCACGCGCCCCGCCTGAGTAGCCGACCGCGGCAGGCTTTCTTGAGCGAGAACGATGGGTTGGCTACTTGCCGGGCTTGCGGGCCAGCTCGGCGTCGATGATCTTCGTGAACGCCTCGACCGGCTGCGCCCCGCTCAGCGGGATGCCGTTGATGAAGAAGGCCGGGGTGCCGCTCACGCCCGCCTTGCGGCCGGCGGCCATGTCGGCCTGCAGGGCCATCATCTGGGCCGGATCGCCCATGCACGTCATGTAGGCGCCCATGTCGAGGCCGAGCTGCGTCGCCAGGCGGCCGTAGGTCTCGGCGCCGAGGCCCTGCGAGTTCTCGAAGAGCGCGTCGTGCATCTCCCAGTACTTGCCCTGGGCCGCAGCGCAGCGGGCCGCGATGGCGGCGGGCGCGGCGTTCTTGTGGAACTCGAGCGGGAAGTCCCGGAAGACGAAGCGGATCTTGTCGCCGTACTTCGCCCGGACGGCCTTCACGGTCTCGGTGGCGCGGGCGCAGTAGCCGCACTCGTAGTCGGCGAACTCGATGAGGGTGATGGGCGCCTTCTCGGGGCCGGAGGCGGGGCCGACGGCCTCCACCGGCAGGCGGAAGGGCGCCATCAGCTCCTCCACCTTGGCGGCCTCACGCAGCTTGGCGAGCAGGTCGCCGTACGCCTGCTCCTTGCCCTGCTGGTCGAGGTACTGGGCGATGGGGCCCTGCATCTCCTCGAAGGGCTTGCCGCCCATGCGCTGCTGGTTCTCGTTGTAGAAGGCCTGCACCGCGGCCGGATCGACGGGCTTCACGGCCGCCTGGAGCTGCGTCATCAGCCAGGCGCCCGTGTCGGGGGCCCCGGCCGCCTTCGCGGCCTGCTCGATGAGGCGATCGTTGATCAGCGACTCGAGGGCCTGGGTGCGCAGCTCGTGGATCTTCTGGGCGTGCTCCATGCGCGCGGCGCACAGGGCCTCGCCGAGCTTCTCGTCCACCTCGGCCCGGGTGATGGGCTTGCCGCCGACCGTGGCCACCTTGGCGGCGGCGGCGGGCTCGGCGAAGTCGGGGCAGGTGGGCGCGGCCTGGGCCGACGCGGCGATGGCCAGCGTGCCGAGCACGAGGCGGGAGACGAACGCGGGGATGCGGGACACGGGCCCTCCTTGAGCGAGGGCGACACCCTACTCCCCGGGTCGACGGCTGGCGAGCCAATCTCGCACCGCCTCCCCGGTGGCCAGGGGCCAGGGGCGCAGCTTCGCGGTGGGCACCACCTTGAAGGCCGCCAGCTCGTCGGAGATGGTGATGGGGCCGTCCGCCCGCAGGTGCCACGCCATGATGATCTGGTTGGCCTGGGGGAAGGGGTAGAGCCCAACGAAATCAACGGGTTCCGCGTCCAGGTCCAGCTCCTCCTTCACCTCCCGGACGATGCCATCGACGGGGCGCTCGACGCGCTCCAGGAAGCCGGTGACGAGGCCGAACCAGCCCTCGGGCCAGCCCTGGTTGCGCACCAGGACGACCCCCGCCGGCGTCTCGACGATGCCCGCGACGACCGGCACCGGGTTGTCCCAGTGCACGAAGTCACAGGTCGGGCAGGCGCGGCGGCCGTCGGGGCGGTCGGCGAGGGCGGTGGCGCAGCGCGGGCAGAAGGCGAAGGGTTTCATCAGCGCACCGGGGGTCGTTGGGGTAGGCTGCCACTCTCGCGGGTCCGCCCGGCCCCTGGCAACGGAGAGCGACATGCGGTGGTGCTGCGGTGTGGCCTGCGCGCTGGCCCTGGCCGGCCCGGCGCGGGCCGAGGTGGGCTTCACCCTCGATCCGGTGACCGACACGACGCTGCTGGGGGCGGCGGTCGGCTTCGTGCTGTTGTCGGAGGCCGTGCTGCGGACGGACGAGCTGGGTCCTCAGCTCCCCACCGACCGCGATCGCCTGCTCGCCATCGATCGCTGGGCCACGCAGGGTGACTACGCCCGCGACTTCGCCGATCGGGACGGCCAGGCCTGGCTGTCGTGGGGCACGGCGGGGGGGCTGCTGCTCTGGGGCGCCGTCGACTCGCTGGCCCTGCAGACCGAGCCGACGCCCTGGACGGACCTCGGGCTGTATGCCGAGAGCGCCTTCTTCGCGCTCACCTTCACCCAGCTCGCCAAGGCGGGCTTCCGGCGGCCCCGCCCATACACGTACCTCGACGGCGCGCCCCTGGAGACGGCCTCCGACAGCGCGCTCTCGTTCTTCTCGGGGCACACGGCCGCGGCGTTCGCGCTGGCCGGCACCTCGAGCTACTTCGCGGTGACGCGGCAGGACAGCGACCTGGTGAAGGCGGGCGTCATCGTCGGCACGGGCAGCCTCGCGTTCCTGACGGCCTGGCTGCGCGTCACCAGCCGGAAGCACTTCGTCACGGACGTCCTGGCGGGGGCCCTGGTCGGCACCGCCACGGGCGTGCTGGTGCCCCACCTCCACCGCGACGACGGCAAGGCCCGGGTCGACGCCGCGCCCGCGATGCTGCGCCTGGGGGGCGGCTTCTAGGCGAACTTTTTTCCCCGTGATTTCAGGCATCTCGAAGAAAGTCTGCGACACGCGCCGCGACTGACCGAAAGCAGAGGAGGCCCCAGACCCTTGGAGGACTCCCCGCCATGGCCGAGCACCTGCGCATCGAGCTCGACGACCACCGCTTCCACAGCCCCCGCCTCGGCCGCCCCGTCCTCGTCTTCGAGGTCACCTCCAAGGTCACCGACGACCTCTTCCTGCTCGTCCCAAGGCGCCGCATCGTCGCCATCCTCAACGGCATCCTGGCCCGCGCCCAGCAGAAGACCGCCGACTTCGACTTCGACCTGTATGGGTACTACTTCCTCTCCAACCACCTGCACCTGCTCATCGGCGTCGAAGAGCTGGTCGACAAGAGCCTCGTGCTGGAGTGGGTCAACCGGGAAATCGCCAGGCGAATCAACAAGTACCACGGCCGCAGCGGCCAGCTCCTCATCCCCAACCACGCCATCCAGGTCACGACGGAGGCCCACGCCCTGGAGCGCCTGCGCTACCTGATGGGCCAGGCCACGGCCCAGCTCAAGTCGCGCCACCCCGCCGACGACGTCTTCGCCTGCTCGAACCCCGCCCACCTGCGCGGCGAGGCCCCCGCCGGCGTCTTCGTCCACGCCAACGGCGTCGAAGAGCAGCTCACCGTCCGCATCGACCGCCTGCCCGGCCTGGGCGACCTCACCCCCAAGGCCCACCGCGCGCTCATGTGGCAGCTCGCCGACGACATCGCCGCCGAGCACCGCCCGCGCCGCAAGAAGGCCGGCCTGCCCGTGCCCGACCCCGAAGCTGCCCGCCACGTCGACCCGTGGACGCGCCCCAAAGAGCGCGACCGCAGCCCCGCCCCCGTCGTCCACGGCCCCCCCGAGCACCACGCCCAGTGGCACGAGGTCCACGCCGCGCTCCGCGAGGCCTACACGGAAGCCCACATCGCCTACTGGCGCTGGCTCGCCGACCCGACGCTGCCTCTCATCCCGTTCCCCGCAGGCACCATCCCCCCGTCCCACGCCCGCAAGGCCCTCGCGAACGGCGCGCGAGCGGGGTAGGTCAGCGCACCCGCCGAAGCCAGCCCGACCCGCGCTTTGCCATGCGCCACGGGCGAGGTGCGTCCGCTGCACGCCCCCGTTTCCCGTCGACGTGTTGCCAAGGACCCTGGTGGCCGCCCGGCACACCGGAAGACCCCCCGCGCGCCCCTGAGACTGCCCCCGCGCCCCCGCCAGAATTCCAGCCACGCTGCCGCCGTGCAGGCCTCCGCAGACATACCCGGTTGGCGAGCGCTGGCGGTGGCCCGCCTCTTGCGAAGGTCGGGCGGGAGCGTGATCATCTTGTGTCCGCGGGCCGGCGCCCGCGCGGGGAGAGACGATGTCCAAGCGGATGCTGCTGCTGGCCCTGGGCTTCCTGGGGTGCTCCGAGACGGCCACTGGACCTGCCGAACCGGCTACTGAAGGCGCCACCGCCGTGGCCGTGGCCGAGGGCAAGGCCGACGACTACTTCTCCACCAACGGGAAGGAGTACGACCTGCGCGGGACGGACCGCTTCGAGCTGGCCCGCCTGTCGGACGAGTCGGACGAGGACTTCCTGGTCCGGGCGGCGGCGTTCGCCGAGCTGCGGTTCACGGCCCTGACGTACTTCATCAACGCCTACGTGACGGGCAAGAGCACGCACGACGGGAACTACGGGTACGGCGGCTTCCGCACCACCATCCGCCAGCGGTCCATCCGCGCGGAGGACGTGGTGATGACCGATGAGGGCAAGTTCTCGGCCCTCTTCGAGACGGAGTTCGCCGGCCCGACCGACCTGGCGAGCCAGCTCGGCGCCGAGAAGGTGGACGAGGGGCTGTGGCGCTTCGACGTCATCGTGCCGCAGCTCACCGAGGCCGAGGTCCGCGACGGGTCCTTCGCGCGCAAGTACCGGGACTTCAAGGGCAATGAGCTGCCCGAGGAGCAGCGTACGCTCCTGTCCATCGACTTCGAGGTCGGCCAGAACAGCATCGACGCCTACCCGCGCTACTTCGAGATGATGGACGACGGCGTCCTCGACATCGCCATCCAGGTGGGCGGCGACTACAACGAGAAGCGCTGGGATCGCATCGTCGCCCAGGAACTCTACACGAAGCTGACCGGGACGATGAAGTTCAAGTCCCCGGTGGCGAAGTACGAGGATCTGACGCTGGACAGCGGCCCGTTCACCCGGGAGCTGGAGACCCTGTACGGCCCCATCGAGGTGAAGGTGTACCTGGTGCACCCCGACATGGCCGTCGACAACCCGCAGCGGCTGGTGGAGGCCTTCAAGGCCCACGCCGCCACCCGCGACATCGTGATCTACGACGGCCACGCCGGCTTCGATGCCAGCTACAGCGGCGTCGTGGTGACCTACCAGCCGCGCACCGCCATCCCGGCCGATGCCTTCAAGTCCCTGGATCTGCCCGAGAAGCCCCAGCTCTTCTTCTTCAACGGCTGCAAGACGTACAGCGTCTACCCCGACGCCCTGCTGGCCAACCCGAAGAAGACCCCCGAGAACCTGGACATCATCTCGACGGTGAACTTCTCCTGGCTGGCCCAGATGACCACCATCACCAGCGACTTCATCGGTTCGGTGATCGCCGAGGGTCGCTTCGACGGCCTGCACGAGCCGGCGACCTTCGCTCGCATCCTGTCGACGCTCAACAAGGGCCGCAGCTGGGACGTCATCTACGGGGTGCACGGCGCCGACGACAACCCCCACAAGAGCCCCTGGGCCGACGAGGTGGAGCTGTGCCAGGCCTGCCGTTCCCACGCCGACTGCCCCGGCGCCGACGCCCTCTGCGTGAGCGGCGCCTGCGGCTACGGCTGCACCGCCGACGACGGCTGCCCCAGCGACTACAGCTGCCGCGCCGTGGCCGTGCAGGGCGTCATCACCGGCAGCCAGTGCCTCCCCCGCAGCCGCTCCTGCCGTTGATCCGTGTGCCCGCCCCCGTTTGGGGGTAGGCTCTCGCCCCATGGAAGCCCGCTTCGCCCTCCCGCCCGGCACCGGCCAGACGTCGGCGGCCCGCGTCCTCGATGACTGGTACGTCGTCTGCCGCAGCCGCGACCTGGGCCGCGCGCCGCGGGCCCTGACCGTCGTGGGCCTGCCGCTGGCCTTCTTCCGGGACGGGGAGGGGCGGCCCGCGGCTCTCCTGGACCGCTGCCCCCACCGCAACGTGCCCCTCTCCGGTGGGAAGGTGGCCGACGGCTGCCTGGAGTGCCCCTACCACGGCTGGCGCTTCGACGGCGGTGGCGCCTGCCGCCGCGTGCCCGGCCTGGCCGGCGAGGCGGAGAGCCCGGCGCGGGCCGCGCGCGCGTTTTCCTGCGTCGAGTCGGATGGTTACGTGTGGGTCTGGCCCGGCGAGGGGCCGCCGGATCGCGAGCCCTTCCGCTTCCCGCACCTGGGGGAGCCGGGCTGGGCCGTCGCGCACGACGCCTTCGAGACGGTGGGCACCCTGCATGCCGTGGCCGAGAACGCGCTCGATGTGCCGCACACCGCCTTCCTGCACCGCGGCCTCTTCCGCGGCACCGGCAAGACCAACGAGCTGGAGGTGGTCGTCCGCCGCTACGGCGATCGGGTGGAGGCCGAGTACATCGGCGAGCCCGCGCCGCGGGGCCTCGTCGGCCGCCTGCTGGCCCCCGGCGGCGGCATGGTCACCCACTTCGACCGCTTCATCCTGCCGGGCATCGCCCAGGTGGAGTACCGCCTGAGCGACCGGGCCCACCTCGTCGTCTCCAGCGCCCTCACGCCCGTCGATGATCAGCGCACCCGCCTCTTCGCCGTCGTGGCCTTCCGCTTGCCGCTGCCCGCGTGGCTGGTGCGCCCCATCCTCCAGCCCATCGCCCGGGGCATCTTCAAGCAGGACGCCCGCATTCTCGCGCTGCAGAGCGCCACCATCGAGCGGTTCGGTGGGGAGGAGTTCGTGTCGACGGAGCTGGACGCGCTCGGCGCCCACATCCGCTCCCTCTTGAAGCAGGCCGAGCGGGGCGGGGAGCGCAAGGCCGGCGAGGCGAAGGAGCGCCGCTTCCGCATGCGCGCCTGACGCCTACCGCGCCAGCTCGCTCAGGGCCTCGGCCCGCAGCGCGCGAGCCGTCTTGCCGCCGCCGCCCGGCCGCCAGCCCGGCGCCCGGAACAGGTAGCCCAGCCGCTCCCGCCAGCCATCCGCCGCCCGCAGGTCGGCCCGCAGGGCGTCCAGCGCCGCCATCTGCGACGGGATGAACCGGTCGGTCGCGTGGGGATCGACCAGGCCGTAGGCGACCGGCTCCTCGGGCATGGGCGCCTGGAAGGTGCCGCACAGGCGATCCCACAGGCTCAGCGTGAGGCCATAGTTCGTGTCCAGGTACAGGCCGTTGCGGCCGTGGTGGACGCGGTGCAGGGCCGGCGTGATGAGCGCCAGGCCCAGCCAGCGCGGCCCCGGACGGCGCAGCGTGTCCTCGCTCATGTGCAGCGCCACGCCCCAGAGCAGGCCCAGGCCCTCGACCACCACGATCATCAGCGGGTGGAAGCCCAGCAGCGGCAGCCAGAGCGTCGTGTGGGGCGTGATCAGGAAGTCGCCCAGCGAGCCGCGGAACGACACCGACGCCTTCATCTCCTCCGGCGCGTGGTGGACGCTGTGGAAGATCCAGAGCAGCCGGACCTTGTGGGACGCCAGGTGCACCACGAAGGACGCCAGGTCGTAGGCCACGTAGGCGCCCACCCAGGCCCAGGCGCTCTGGCCCACATCGAACAGCCGCACATCGTACAGGGCGTACATGAGGTTGAGCGTCAGCGCGGCGTTCAGGGCGAAGACGGGCAGGAACGAGGCGGCCCCGCAGGCCACGTTGACGGCGCCCTCCCGGTGGCGCGCGATGCGGCGCCGCAGGCCGAGGGCGACCCACTCGACCGCCACGATGACCACCGCGAGCAGGGTGACGATGAGCGGGACGTAGTCGGCGGCGTGCTGCAAGCTGCTCATGGCGGGGACCCCTGGCCGGTGACCCCCTTCGAACCCGTGGGGGCGGCCAGATGGGCAACACCCTGTGTCAGCGCGGGCGACCCTGCGCGATCCAGGTGACCACGAGCTGGACGTCCTCGAGCGGGATGGGGGGCAGGCCCAGGGGCATGCCGCGGACACCGGCCACCGGCCGCCCGGCCACCTCCGCGTGGCGGGCCATCAGGGCGGCCACCAGGAGGGGCGTCTTGCCATCGGGGCCGGGCGTGAAGACGCTGCGCCGCTGGCCGGTGGTGGCGTCCAGGAGGCCCGAGGCCAGCCCCGTCGCCGACGCCAGGTTGAGGCGCCGGGCCGGGAAGCCGAAGCCGCCCGTGTTGCCCGGGCCGCCGTCGCCCAGCGCGTAGGCGGGGTCGGAGTGGCAGTGCCAGCACACATGCTTGAAGACGCGGGCTTCCACCTCCGGCCAGCGCACGGGCCGGTCGAGGGGCGCCGGGGTGGCGGGGACGGGCGGCGGGGGCGGCTGCAGCAGGGGCGACTGGAACAGAAAAGCGACCAGATCTCGCGCATCTTCGTCGCTGGCCCGGTAGCTGGCCATCGGGGTGTCCGCGACGAAGGCGGTGGGGTTCTGCAGCCAGGCCACCGCCGCCGCGGGCGTCATCCGGTCCCGCGTCCAGGTCAGGTCGGGCGCCCGCGGCCGGCCGCGCACGAGCTCCGCCGGCGCGAACGGGATGGGTCCCGCAAGGCTGACGTCGGGCAGCGTCACGCCGGTGAACTGGTGGCAGGCCAGGCAGCCGAGCTGCATCAACCGCAGGGCCCCGCGCGCCGCGTCGCCGGATGCCACCGGGCCATCGGCGTCAGGGGGCGCGAGCCAGGCGGCGAGCGCGTCTGCGTCGGCCGCGGTGAGGGCGAGCCGCGGCATCGTCGCGGGCTGCTCGGGCCGCACGTCGAACGGGCGCTGCAGGAAGGCCGCGATCCACGACCGCCGCAGCCGCCGGGCGCCGCGCAGATCGGGCGCGTGGTTCAGGCTCGTCAGGCGGCGCTGCCACCGCGTCAGCAGAGGGGCCTCGGCCTCGAAGCTGCCCGCCAGGATGCGCTGGTGGCAGCCGACGCACTGCTTCTCGGGCGGGGCCGCCGGCAGGTCGGGGGCCTCGTGGCAGCGCGCGCACTCGAAGCGCACGGCGGCCTCGGGAGGTGGGGCCCCGAGCAGGGCGATGAGCAGGAGGGCCGTCACAGCAGCGTCGGCGCGTCGTCGCAGGTGACGCCAGGGGTCGCCACCGCGCGGCACCGGGTGAGCGCGGCGTCGCGCCCCGCGGCGTCCCCGCGGTGGGCCCGCCCGGCGGCCAGCGCCCGCCAGGCCCACGCGTCGGGCATCAGGTCGCGGCGGGCCAGGTCCTCCAGGGCGTCGGTGCCGGCGGCGCCGCGGGCCTCGGCGTCCAGGGCGACCACCACCGGATCGTCGGGCCGCGCGGCCAGCTCCCGGGCCAGCACGCCGCGGGCCCAGGTGAGCTGGCGCGGCGGCTGCACGGGGGCGGCGTCGGGGAGGCCATGGTCGAACGGCTGGTGGCCCGGCGTCCGCACGACGGCGATGGCGGCCACGCGCCAGGCGCGCAGGCGAAGCGGGCGGCGCGAGAAGGCGAACTCGAAGCGCCGGGCCATGGGCGGGTAGTGGGCCGCCCTCATCAGGCCCCGCACGGCCGAGGCGGCGTCACCGGCGGCGAGCTGGGCCTCGGCCTTCGCCACGGCGGCCTCCTGCGTCTTCTTCGAGAGGTAGACCTCGTTGCCGCAGGCCAGCGCGGCACCGCCGAACAAGAGCAACCCCGCGAGACTCCACGAGAAAGCGGCGCGCATCACGAGCCGCCGAGGCCCGGATCCAGCGCGCAGCGGGCGGCCTTCGGGGCGACGGCCTTGCACTTCTCGAGGGCGGCGTCGCGCCCCGCCGCGTCGTCGGCCACGGCGCGCAGACCGGCCAGGGTGCGCCAGGCGTCGGGGCCCGGCATCAGGTCGGCCTCGGCCAGCTTCTCCAGCAGCGGCCGGGCCTCGGCCCCCTGGCCGAGGGCGGTCAGGGCCTCCGCGTGCAGCGCGGTGACGGCGGGCTCGTCGGGGCGCTTCTGGTGCTCCTCGGCCACGACGCGGGCCGCCCAGGCCAGGGCCTCCCGGACGGCGGGGGCGGCCTTCATGCCCCGGGCGCCCTCCACGTGCTTGCGGCGCCGGCCCTGGGTCAGCGTGACCTTCTCGCCGCCGCGGATGGCCGCGGCCGCCGCCACCAGGTGGGCCCGGGCGCGCAGGGCCGGATCCCGGTAGGCCGCCCGGAACTCCCAGCCCATGGCCCCGCCGTCGGCGCCGTCCATCAGCGTCTTGGCGGCCTTGCCGTTCTCGCCGGCCTCGAGCAGCGCCTCCGCCTTCGCGACGAGCTGGGTCTGCTCCTTGGTGGAGAGCTCGACGGCGTTGCCGCAGGCGAGGCCGCTGGCGGGGGCCGCGAGGGCGAGGGTGAGGGTGAGCAGGGCACGTCGCATGGGTCCTCCAGGTCTACTCTTCGTTCGAGCAGCGGCAGATGAGCCGCGGGGCGCCGGCGAAACAGCCGATCTCCTGCTGGGTCACGCAGCCGGCACCGGCGGCCCAGCCCGCGAGGCAGCGGCTCCCGACGACGGCGCCGCAGACGGCGATGCAGTTCTCGCCCTCGGCCGCGACCTGGCAGTAGGGCGTCGCCCCGCCGCCATCGACGTGGTTGCCGGTCTCGCAGGTCTCCCCAAACGCAGCACAGGCCTCTCCGATCTCAAGATCACAGGTGCCCGCCTGACAAAGTCCGACATCGCCCTCGCCGCAGGGGGTGCCGTTGGGCGCCGGCACCAGCCGGGGCTCGGCCACGCCCTGGCAGCCCTCCATGGCCACGCACTCGCCCTCGAGCCGAAGGGCCTCCATGCGCTCGGGGTCGCCGCAGGCGCTGCGGTCGTCGGGATCGCGGCACGAGCCCGGGCCCAGGCAGCGGCCCCCGATGATGCGGGCGCGCAGGGCGTAGCAGATGTTGCCCTGGCGGGTGTACTGGGCCTGGCCGCCGCAGTCGACGGCGGGGCAGCCGTTGTCGTCGGCGGGCACGGTGCGCTGGCCGCAGGCGTCGCAGACCTCGCAGAGGCCCAGCCGCATGCCCGGCTGGCAGACCGGGGCGGCGCCGCCGCAGTCGCCGCCGCCCCCCATGTCGGGGCGGGGCAGACCGGCGTCCGCGCAGGGCGGGGGGGGCGTGCCCCGGTCGGGGACGGGCGGCGGGGGCACGCCCGACTCCAGCGCCGGGGGGGCCACGAAGGCGTCCACGGCCTCGCCCGCGTCCTCGTCGCCATCGGGCACCGCCTGGGTGGCGCAGCCCGCCAGCAGCCAGAGCAGGATCAGACCTCGTCGCATGGCGCCCCCGCGCGGGGGTCGGGCGGGCCATCCACCCAGTCGACGCCGACCCCGTGTGCCTGCAGGTAGCCTACCCCATTCGCGCCCAGATATCCGCCCCGGACCACGAGGACCCGGGTGATGCCGGCGTGGTGGATGAGCTTCGCGCACAGGACGCAGGGCTCGCCCGTCACGATGAGCCAGGCGCCCCGGGTGGCCACGCCGCTGGCGGCGGCGTTGCAGATGACGTTCATCTCGGCGTGGTGGCAGCCGATCTCCATCCGGGTGCCGGACTCGATGCCGAGCTCGTCGCGCACGCAGGTGGCCCCGCCGCAGAGCTGCCCGCCGCCCCGGGGGCCGCCGTTGTAGCCATCCATCAGGATGACGTTGCGCTCGGGGTCCAGGAGCAGCGCGCCGAAGCAGCGCCGCACGCAGTTGGAGGCCTCCGCCAGCGCGAGGCACTGCTGGATGCGGATGCGAATATGCTTGTCTTTCAAGAGGTTTCCTCGTCCTTGCGGCGCAGCCAGCGCCAGAGCCGCTGCCACGCCGACGGGCGCTCGGGGGGGCGGGGGGCGATGATCAGGTCGCCGGGCACGCCATCGAAGGGGAGGCCGGCGCCCGGCAGCAGCGCGTAGCCCAGGGCCGGATCGGGGCTGCACGTCACGCGGCCGCGGCCGGGCACGGCCACCGTCCACGGCGGCAGGCCCTCCACCTCGGAGAACACGTCGCCGTCGATGTGCCAGCGGAAGGCGTCGAGCCGCTCGCCGTCGCGCCAGTAGCCGAACGGCACCGCCAGGCCCTTGCGGCGCTGGAAGTTGAGGATCTGCGCGGCGTCGAAGCGATCCAGGCCGTCCAGCCCCGCGCGCCCCTCCCAGTGGTGGGTCAGCTCGTGGAGGATGGTCTCCTCCAGCTCGCCGGCCCAGTCGAAGCGCACGGCCCGCTCCGCCATCGCCTGGAAGGAGCCGTACCAGATGTGGATGAGGCTCTGGCGCTCGCCCGGGCGCAGGTCGCCGGCCATCGCGAAGGCGTCTTCCAGGGCCTCGAAGGCGCCCTCGCAGGCGCCGAGCAGGAAGACCTCGGGGTCGTCGGCGTCGGGCATGGCCTCGGGGTGCACGAGGAGCGTGGCGCCGTCACGGAACCGGGCGGGGATGGCCTCCCAGTACCGGGCGGCGAGGGTGCGAAAGGCGGGTGGCCGCATGGCGCGACCATGCCACGCGCCGGCCGGCCTGGGAACCGGCTCGGCGCGGGCGGCCGGGATCAGCGAGGCTGCACGGCCACGGTGATGGTCGAGCGGCCCGAGTCACCCCCGAAGCCGTCGATGTAGAGGTAGTAGAGCCCCGGCTCGGCCTGGAACTGGATGCGGGAGTTCAGGCCGTTGAAGTCGTCGTTGCAGGCGACCTCGCGGCCGGGATCATCGCAGTCGTCGCGGCGCGCGAAGATGAGGGTGTCGTAGTCGGCCTGGACGACCTCCACGGTGACCGTGGCGTTGGCGCGGACGGGCAGGGCCAGGACGGCCTCGGGGCCCTCGCCGCCGCAGCCGGCGTCGTACGCGTCGGGGCGACCCGCCGTGTTCACGTCGAAGCGGCCGCCGTTGACCGGCAGGAGCTGGATGTCGTCCTGGTTCTCGCACGACGCGGGCACGAAGCAGTCCCGCGCCGCCGCCACGTCGCAGCGGCCGTTCACGATGGCCCGATCGAGGCACTGGCCCACCTCGGCCGGCCACCCGTCGGGCGTCCGCTCGCTGGCGTCCTGGCCGGTGCAGGCCGCCGCGCAGGCCGCGGCGTCCTCGAAGAGCCCCGCGCAGGCCTCGACGCCAGCGCAGGCGAGCACGCAGTCGGGATCGACGTCCGCGGGCAGATCGAAGCAGGCCTCGATCTCCGCGCCGCAGCTCGCGAGCTCCGCGCAGCCGAGCTGGATGGGCAGCGCGGGGGGCGTCGGGGTGCAGTCCAGCCGGCAGAGGAAGGGATCCACGTCGCGGTCGCAGCCGTTCTGCAGGTCGCAGGCGCGGACGCAGGCGGCGTCGGCGGGCGGGGGCTCGTAGCCCACGCAGCGCGCCATGGCGGCGCAGCCCCCGCCGGCGCGGCGGGCGTCGGCCACGCAGCCGGCCTCGTCCAGGCTGACCTCGCCGGCGGCGCAGTCGAGGGCGCACGTCGGGTCCGGCAGGCGGCACTCGCCGAGGGCCTGGCAGTGGGCCGGGCAGTCGACGGCGAGCTCGGCGGGCAGGCAGGCCTGCACCAGCCGGCAGTCGGCGTCGGGCAGGACGCCGCCGAGGCAGTCGCGGGCCTCGGCGAACCGCAGGCCGTTGGCGTCGGGGAAGCCGCCCACGCAGCCGTTGAGGCACTCGAGCAGGGTGACGTCGCTCTCGGGGTCGCACTCCGTCACCGCGCGGCAGTAGCCCAGGCAGGCCCGCGCGCCGGGCCCCGGATCCTCCAGGCACGCGGGGATGGAGCCGGCGCCGACGCAGCCGTCGCTGGACAGGAGGCACGCCACCTCCAGCGAGGTGGCCAGCGGATCGCGGAAGTGCGCGTCATCACAGCGGTTCACGCAGGCGTCGCCGGCGATGTCGCAGCTGTCGAGGGCGGCGCAGGCCTCGGCGCAGGGCACGCCGGGCGCCAGCTCGCAGGCCGTCACCGCGGCGCAGTCGCCGGCGCGGTTGACGCAGGTGCGGTAGTCGAACTGGCGCAGCCGCGGGAAGTCGCGCAGGCAGGCGGCCGCGCAGATGGCGCCGTTGGCCTGGACGCCACACTCCACCAGGCTGGCGCAGTGGGCGGCGCAGACGTCCTCGGGGGCGCTGGTCGCGAGGCACTGGCCCAGATCCTCGCAGGACCAGGCGCCGGCGCAGGCGAGGCGCGGGGCGACGCGGGCGATGCTGTCGGCGTCGTCGACGTTGATGAGGCCCTCGCAGGCGCGGCGGCAGGCGGGCTGGTCGGCGGCGGCCGGATCGGCGCAGAACGCCCGGGCCTCGCACAGCGCCGCGCAGTCGGGCGCGATGGGGTTGGGCGGCTCGGGCACGCCGTCGAAGCAGATGAAGACGTCATCGGGGTTGGCCGGGCAGGCGCCCCCGATCAGGTCGTCGATGCAGCGCAGGATCTCCGGGTCCCGGCCGAGGTCCTGCACGAAGCCGTTGCAGGGGCCGAAGAAGTCGTCGAGGCCGCAGCGATCGAAGGCGCCGCAGAAGCGCACGGGATCGAAGGGGCGCACGAGGTCGGGCTCGGGCGGGCGGACCTCGGTGATGAGGCAGGCGCGCACGTCCTCGCAGGCGTTGGCGTTGGCCAGGCACTCGGTGCCCTGGAGGGCCCGCAGCCGCGAGAGGGGGTCCTCGCCGCAGCTCTGCACGCAGTCGCGCAGCTCCACGCCGCAGCCGGCGGCCCGGTCGCAGAGGGCCTGGCAGTCCACGTCCACGGAGTCGGGGATGCAGGCGTCGAGGGCCGGGCAGGCGGCGTCCACCGGCAGCAGGCGCAGGCACTCCCGGCTGCTCTGGAAGAGCAGGCCGTCGTCGCCCACGAAGCCGCGGCCGCACTGGCGCAGGCAGTCGCCCAGGTCGGCCTCGCCGCCGCCGCACTCGACCTGGGCGCGGCAGTAGCCGAGGCAGGCGGCGCCGTCGGTCGGGCGGGCGCGGCAGTTGGAGGCCGCGGGATCGTTGCGGTTGTTGGCCACGCACTCCGCCGCGCTGATCACGCAGGCGTCGAAGAGGAGCTGGCCCTGCGGGTCCGCGAAGCCCGCGTCATCACAGCGGTTTTCGCAGTCGGCGCCGCGGTCGAGGCCGCACTCGACGGCCCGCGCGCAGTAGGCGGCGCAGGGCGGGGCGGGCGCGATGGCGCAGGCCTCGACGGCCGGGCAGGCGTCGGCGGCGGCCACGCAGTCGCGGTAGGCGGCGTGGCGATCCCGGGCCCACACGTCGTCGCAGGCGTCCTCGCAGCCCTCGAAGCCGAGGCCGCAGTCCGCGAGGCGCGCGCAGTGGTCGCGGCACTCGACGGCCGGGCCCGTCTGGTCGAGGCAGCTCACGAGATCGGGGCAGCGCTGGGCGCCGATGCAGGCCAGGGCCGCCGCGGCGCGCTCCACCTCGTCGGGGTCGGCGTTGGCGCCGCCGATGCAGTTCTGCACGCAGTTGGGGCGGGCCAGGGGATCGGCGGGCAGCACGTCGCAGACGTCCTCGGCCTCGCACAGGCGGTTGCAGAACTGCAGCGCCTGGCCGCCCCCGCCGCCGCCGCCGGGCTGGCAGACGTCGAAGAGGTTGAAGGGGTCGAAGGGACAGCCACCGCGCAGCTCACCGATGCCGCAGGCGATGAACTCGGGATCGGCGCCGATCTCGAAGAGCAGGTCCTCGCACGGGAAGAAGTCGTCGAAGCCGCAGCCCGAGTACAGCCGGCAGAACTCCTGGGGCGTGGCGAGGGGCTCGTCCCCGGGCATCGGCAGGTTGATGCACTCGTTGATGCGCGCGCAGTCGTCGCCGGCCTGGGCGACGCACTGGTTGCGGCGGTTCGTGATGAGCGAGTAGAGCGGGTCGGGGTCGGCGACGCCCGCCACGCAGTCGATCAGGCAGCCCTCGGGCCGCAGGATGTTGCACTGCACGCCCTGGTCGCAGGTGCGCTGGCAGGCCGGGAAGACGTTCTCCCCCAGGCAGTCGATGAAGGCGTCGACGCCACACTGGCCCACGAGGGACTCGCCACACTGCTGGAACGCCGCGCCGGCCTCGGCGCACGCCCCCGCGCAGTCGGGGAGATCCACGCCGCACTCGGTGGCGCGGGCGCAGACGGCGTCGCAGGCGAGGGGCTGGATCTCGGGCACGCGGCAGAGCTGCAGCAGGTTGCACTCCTCGACGCCGAGGCAGTCCCACCAGGCGTCGGGCCGCTGGCCGTCGCGGGTGATGCGGGCGCAGCGATCGAGGCAGGCGTCCTCGTCCCCGAAGATCTCGCCCAGGCGCTCGCAGCTGCCGTACCGGTCGCAGGCGTCCTGGCAGGACTCGATGTCGGTGCCCGTGAACATGTCCCGCGGGGGGCCCATGTCGCGGGGCTGGGCGTCCGGACCGCCGTCCACGGGCGGACCCAGGTCGGCCGCGCCGCCGCCGCCGCCCATCCCGGCGCCACCGCCGGCGCCGCCGCCGCCCATGCCGCCGGGGCCGAGATCGTTGATGGTCGCGCCGTCCGCGCGGGCGGCGTCGTCGGGCGATCCGCCGTTGCCGTCTTCCGGACAGCCCGTGAGAGAGAGGGCCAGCAGAGCCACGAGCCCCGCGAGTTGCAGTCGCATACGCACACCCCGGTGTGAAGTGGCGGTACTGTAGCCAAAGGCCCCCCACGCATCCAACGGTGCAAAGCGGCGGCCCGGCGTGCGTCCCTGGCGCCTGGTTGAGGAGGAACGCTGATGAGCCTGCCACCGCCCGTCCCCGGCGAGGCCGACCTCGCGGCCGTGTGGGCGGCCCGCGGCATCGACGCCGGGGCCGTCCAGCCAGACTCCCGCGGGACGATCGGCCGGTCGGCCCTGCGCGTGGCCGAGACGCTGGCGGCCCGGCCCCTGGCCGCCGCCGCCACCAGCCCCACCGAGCACCACGACCTGGAGCTCGGCCCCGTCATCGGTCGGGGCGGCATGGGCGTCGTCCGGCTGGCGACGCAGACGGCCCTCAAGCGCACCGTCGCCGTCAAGCAGGTCATCGACGCCAGCGACGAGGTGGTGGCGGCCCTGCTGCGGGAGGCGTGGATCGCCGGGAACCTGGAGCACCCGAACATCCTGCCCATCCACACGCTGACGTCGGCCCAGGGCGGCCCGCCGCTGCTCGTGATGAAGCGCATCGAGGGGGTGCCCTGGACGCAGGTGCTGGCCGACCCGTCGTCAGCCCCCGGCGAGGCCCCCATCGAGGACCCCCTGGAGTGGCATCTACGCGTCTTTGCTCATGTTTGTCGCGCCGTGCACTTCGCCCACGCCCAGGGCATCGTGCACCTCGACATCAAGCCCGACAACGTGATGCTGGGGCGGTTCGGCGAGGTGTACCTGGTGGACTGGGGCCTCGCGGCCAGCCTCGACCAGGACGTGCCCCGCTGGATGCCCCGGGCGGCCGACATCGCGACGGTGGTGGGCACGCCGGCCTACATGGCCCCGGAGCTGGCCCTGGCCGCCGGGCCGCGCATCGACGCCCGCACGGACGTGTACCTGCTCGGCGCAGTGCTCCACGAGATCATCACAGGCCAGCGCCTGCACACCGGGACGGTGCTCGAGGCCGTCACCGCCGCCTGGCGGTCGGACCCCCCCGACCTGGCGGGGGCCCCCCCCGAGCTGGCCCAGATCTGCCGACGGGCGGTGGCGCGCGAGGTGGAGGACCGCTTCGAGAGCGCGGACGCGCTGCGGGTGGAGGTGGAGAGCTTCCTGCAGCACCGCCACGCCACCGGCCTGGCGGACGAGGCCCTGGAGCGGCTGGCCTGGCTGGAGGCGCGCCTGGCGAGCGGGGACGACGCGGAGGTCCAGCGCCTCGTCGACGAGTGTCGCTTCGGCCTGCGGCTCGCGCTGCGGGCCTGGCCGGGGCAGGTGCGGGCCCAGGAGGGGCTGGCGCGGCTGCTGCGGCGGGTGGCGGAGCGCCACCTGGCCCGCGACGAGATCGACGCCGCCCGGGCGCTGCTGGCCGAGCTGGAGGCGCCGCCGCCCGAGCTGGTCGAGCGGGTCGAGGCCCGGGCGACCGCCCTCGCCGAGCGCCAGGCGGCGCTCGCGGCCCTGTCGCGCGACCACGACCTCTCGGTGAACCGGCGGCAGCGGCTCCGGTGGGTGTGGGCCATCGGCTTCGCCTGGATCGTGTGGAACTTCGCCGCGGGGGCCCTGCACCGCTCGGGCCTCGTCCAGTTCACCTACACGCACCTCATCGGCATGTCGGTGGTCACGCTTGGCCTGTTCGGCGCGGGCACGTGGCTGGTGCGGCGGACGCTGCGGCAGGTGGCCGTGGACCGCCAGATCATCGACATGGTGGGCGCGGGGCTCTCGGTGGTGATGCTGCTCTGGATCGCGGGGGCCACCCTGGGGCTGCCGCTCATGTCCACGGTGGCCCTGAGCATGCCCCTCTACGTGCTCTTCATGGCCATCGCGACGCTGACGGTCGAGACGCGGCTGCGCTGGGTGCCGTTCGCGCTGGCGCCGCTGACCATCCTGGCGGGCGTGTTCCCGGATTTCTCCTTCGAGTTCGGTGGGTTGGCGGGCTTTGGCATCGCCGTGCCCACCGCCATCATCTGGGCCCGCGGGGGCGAGAAGAAGTCGCCCGGGCCTGGCGCCGGCTGAACTCAGAGGCGGCCGGCCTGCCGGGCGGCGTCGCAGGCGGGCAGCCTGGCGACGGTGAACCCGGAGTGTCTCATGATGCCGGGTACTGGCCGCATCAGCGCGTGATGCGGTGCTCGCGGCGGCGGACGAGCAGGCCGCCGAGCCAGAGCGTGATGGCCGCGAAGACCAGCAGCGTGATGGTGGAGGCGACGCGCGAGGGCGGCTCGAAGAAGCGCATCCAGGGCCCATCGCTGAGGCGGATCTGCAGGTCGGCCACCGTGCGCACATGGGTGCTCAGCGTCATCTTGCCGAGGAAGCCAGGCACGAGGCCGAGGGCGACGTCCCAGAAGAGCAGGAAGGCGAGGCCGAACCAGGCGGGCCAGCGGAAGACCTGCCCGATGAGGGCGAAGAACCCGCCGTAGGCCGCGATGGCCAGGATGGTGGCGGTGCCATAGGCCATGGCCGTCTGCGGGCCGGCCTCCAGGCCCAGGTAGAGGGCGCCGGGCAGGACGAGCAGGGCGACGGGGGCGGCGGTGGCCAGGACGCGGGCCATGTAGAGCCAGCCGCGGCCCACCGGGCGCGAGAAGCCGTAGGTCAGCGTCTGGTCCTCGATCTCCTGGCGGATGACCCCCGTGCAGAAGAACAGGGCCAGCAGCGGGCCGAGCTGGATGATGAGGCCCTGGGCGACGATGCGCGCCGGCGTGTGGGCCAGGCCGCGGGCCAGCACCAGGAAGCCGACGATGCCCACGAGCCACAGCCAGAACGTGCGGCGCCGCAGGTGGCGGCCCAGGTGGAAGCCGAACCAGATCCAGGCGGCGCGGGCGTCGTGCCCGGCGGGGAGCCCCGGGATCATCCCGCCGCCTCCATCAAGTAGCGATACAGGGCCTCCAGGTCGGCGTCGGGCGAGCTGAAGGCGCTGACGGCCAGGCCCAGATCTTCGGCCAGGCGGGCGGTCGCGCGGGCGGTGGGCTCGAGGGCCGTCGTCGTCAGCTCCAGGCTGCCCTCGTCCTGCACCGTCACGGACCGGACGTGCTCGAGCGCCAGCAGGCGCGTCGCGAGGCCGCGGGCGTCGGGCGTCTTCACGCGGATGCGGTACGGTCGATCCGTCAGCAGGCCGCGCAGGCGGAAGACGTCGCCATGGGCGCGCAGGCGGCCGAAGCGGATGAACACGACCTGGTGCGTCATGGCCTCCACCTCGTGCAGGACGTGGCTCGAGACGACCACGCACCGGCCCTCGTCACCGAGCTGCCGGACGAGCTTCACGAGGTCGGCGCGGGCGACGGGGTCGGCGCCGTTGAGGGGCTCGTCCAGCAGGACGACGGGGGGATCGTGGGCGATGGCCTGGGCGATCTTGGTGCGCTGGCGCATGCCGCGGCTCATGGCGGCGAGGCGCTTCTTGCCGTCCGTGGCCATGCCGACGCGGGCCAGGGCGTGGGCGGCCCGATCCCGCGACTCCGCCGCGCTGAAGCCGTGCAGGCGCGTCAGCACCTCGATGAAGCGGTAGCCGTCGAGCTCCTCGTAGAACTTGTCCTGCTCGGGGCAGAGGCCCATGGCGCGGCGGGCCGGGGCGTCGCGGAAGGGGTCGCGTCCCAGCAGCCGCACCTGGCCGGCGTCAGGCAGGAGCTGACCAGAAAAGAGCTTCAACAACGTGGACTTGCCCGATCCGTTGGGGCCGAGCAGGCCCGTCACGCCGGGGCCGAGCGTCAGGTCCACCTCGTTGAGGGCGCGCACCTGCCCGAAGAGCTTGCTGACGCCGACGGCCTCCAGCATGGGCGCGCTCATGACGTCACCTCGCGGCGGATGCCCACCCACAGGGCGCCGAGGCCGGCGGCGATGTAGAGGCCGAGGGCGAGGGCGGAGCCGGCGACGCTGGGGTTGACCCGGGCGCGGCCGCCGAGGATGGAGCCGGCGAAGCTGGAGGCGCCAGGCTCGAGGAGCGCGTCGAAGAGGGTGCGCAGGTCGCGCTCCGGCGACAGGTAGCCGCCCCAGAGCTGGTGGCTCTCGGCCAGCCCCTCGGCCACCGCGGAGCCCAGGAGCAGCAGGGCCACGAAGGCCACGGCCACGCCCGTCGAGCGGCGCGCGAGGGCCGACATGCCCACCATGCCGGCCGTGAGCACGGCCGTCGCCAGGCCGGCGCCCACGAGCGCGGGCAGCGCGAGCGACCACAGGTCGGCGCGGATGTGGGGCGGCGCGATGCCGACGGCCGCCAGCCACAGGATGAGCGTGGCGAGGAAGAGCGTCGTCAGGGGCACCGCCGCCGTGCCCACGATCTTGCCCAGCCCGTACGACAAGCGGGTGAGGGGGCGCGAGAAGTACAGCTCGAAGGCGCCGGCGCGGCGGTCGTCGGCGATGGCGCCGCCCGCCACCACCGCGATGGCGGGCGTCGTGAAGTAGAACTGGATCTGCAGGTAGCTGGCCAGGACCTCCTGGACGTTGCCCACGGCGTCCTGCAGGCGGAAGGCGCCGGCCCGCATGCCCAGCTCGGCGGCGAAGCGGACGCTCAGGAGCTGCACCGTCAGCCAGATGCCATGGCCCACGACCACGCCCAGGCAGAGGATGAGGGCCAGCTTCGTCGCGCGGCGCTTGAGGGCCAGCGTGACCAGGGTGCGGGCGATGGGCCAGATGGCCGAGGCCCGGCGGCCGGGGGCGGCGATGCGCTGGTAGCCGATGGCGTGGACGCGATCCTCGGTCACGGCGCCTCCCCGATGGCGTGCAGGAAGGCCTCCTCCAGGCTGGCGGCGCGGGGCTCCAGGTGGAAGACGGCGGCGTCGGTGGCGGCGATGGCCCGCCAGATGGCCTCGACGGGGGCGCCCTCGGGCAGGCGCACCTCCATCACCTCGGGCCGGCGGCCCAGCGTGACGGCCGCGCCGCTCGCCTCGAGGGCCGCGGCCAGCGGCGGGCAGGGCCGGGCCAGCCGCAGATCGTAGGTGGCGGCCTGGGGGAGCTGGAGATCGGCCAGGCGCCCGGCGAACCGGACCTGCCCCGCCTGCATGATGAGGCAGGCGTCGCAGGTGCGCTCGACGTCCTTGAGCAGGTGCGTCGACAGCAGCACGGCCGGCCCCCCGCCATCCCGCAGGTGCACGACGAGATCGAGCAGGGCGTCGCGGCTCTGCGGATCCAGGCCGCTCGTGGGCTCGTCGAGGAGGACGAGGTCGGGGTCGTGCACCAGGGCCATCGCCACCTTCACGCGCTGGTGCATGCCGGTGCTGTAGGTCTCCACGTCCCGGTAGCGCGACTCGTCCAGGCCCACCAGATCGAGCATGTCATGGGCGCGCAGCAGGGCCTGGCGGCGGCGCAGGCCGCAGAGCTCGGCGGCGTAGGCCACCGACTCCAGCCCCGAGAGGCCGGGCATCCGGCCGGGGCCCTCGGCCGCGTAGCCCAGGCGCATCCGCACGGCCCGCGGCTCGCGGGTGGCGTCGAGGCCGAGCACGCGCACCTGCCCCTCGTCGGGGCGGATGAGGCCGAGCAGCACCTTCATCAGCGTCGTCTTGCCGGCGCCGTTGGGGCCGAGCAGGCCGATGGCGCGGCCGTCGAGGCGGCAGGTCACGCCGTCGAGCGCCAGGGTGGCGCCGAAGCGCTTGCGCACCCCGGCGAGGTCGATCACCCGGCGGCCTTCGTGTGGGCGTCGAGCCAGGCGGAGAGGTCGGCGAGGGGCCGCGCGCGCTCCAGCTCGAAGTAGATCTCGTGGAAGAAGCCCGGGTACTCGCGCCAGGTCTTGTCGGCGGAGCCCACCTCCTCGAAGGCGGCCCGGGCGGCGGCCGCGGAGGCGATGCGGTCGTCGCCGGCCTGCTGGAGGAGCACGGGCAGGCGCAGGACGCGGGCCTGATCGGCGACGCGGGCGTGGGCCGCGACCGTCTCGGTGAACCAGCGCCCGGTGGCCACGCGCACGTTCAGCGGGTCGGTGCGGTAGCTCTCGACCGTCGCCGGATCGTGGCTGACGGTGGCCGGATCGAGGCCGGTGGGCAGGCCGAACGCCGGCAGGAACCGGCTGAGCTGGCGGGCCAGGGCCTCCTTCACCTTCGGCACCTTCAGCGAGAAGCCGAAGAAGGGCGAGCTCAGGGCCAGGCCCGCCAGGCCCTCGGGGTGGGCGGCGACGGCGTGGAGGGCGATCAGGCCGCCGTTGCTGTGGCTCACCACGAAGAGCGGCAGATCCCCGGCGCGGGCCTGGGCGTGGCGCTTCGCGGCGGCGAAGTCGCGCAGGTAGCCGTCGAAGGAGAACACATGCCCCCGGATGCCGGCCGATCGCCCATGTCCGCGAAAGTCAAAGCGAAAGCACGAGAAGCCCTGGGCCGACAGGGCCTCGGACATGGCCGCGTAGCGGCCGCTGTGCTCGCCGAAGCCGTGGGCGAACAGGAGCGCCGCGCGGGGCGCCCCCTTGGCTGGCAAGTCCTCGCGATAGAGGCGCATGCCGTCGACGGCGTCGATCCACCCGCGCTCGGGCGTAGACACCTGCTCTGGAGAGGATTGGTCGATCATGCCTGGTTCTGGTATCACGGGGCCGGCCGATATTGAAGGAAGGAGATCTCGGGATGTCAATCCGCCGCCACCTGGCCACGCGCCTCGCCCCCGCCGCCCTGGCCCTGGGCCTCGCCGCGCCGGCCTTCGCCATCGACATCTACCTGAACAACGTCAAGGTCACGGGGGCCGTGGCCAACCAGACGTTCCAGGACGTCAGCGTCCGCATCGCGGGCAACGGCGACGTCTACATCGACGCGCCCGGCTACAAGGTGGAGGTGGAGCAGCCCGAGCAGGCGGCGGCCGCCACCGGCATCGCCGCGGGCAAGTACTGGTTCTTCCTGGATGCCCGGCTGCCCAACCTCTACAAGGTCGGCGTGACGGTCAACGGGAAGCAGGCCGTGGAGGTCCCCGCCAGCAGCGCCCAGTGGGTCGCCGATCTGGGGCCGTTCCTGACGGTGGGCACCAACCAGATCCAGGTGACGTTCCTGCCGAACCCCGGGGCGACCCAGGTGGTGGGGGCCGAGGCCGTCTCCGTGCTCATCGGCGAGGGCTCGAAGGGGGCCGACGGCACCCTGACCATCAGCAAGGTCCTGCGCACCCTGAAGCAGGAGGGCGGCCGCTCGGCCGAGGCCTTCCCGCTGACCATCGACCTGCCCTGAGCCCGACCTGCCCTGGCTACGCGTCCCCGAAGACGCGCCGCCGCAGCAGGCGCATGTCGAGCGGGATGAGCAGGGCGAGCAGCAGCGTGCTCAGCCCCGCGGACGCCGCCAGGTGGCCGGTGATGCGCCCCTCCAGCAGCAGCCAGCGGACGCCCTCGGCCAGGTGGTGCAGGGGGTTGACCTGCACCGCCGCCTGCAGCCACGGCACGTCCGGCAGCGGGAAGTAGGTGCTGCTCGCGAAGCCCAGCGGGACGATGAGCAGGTAGAAGGGCAGGCTCATGTGGTCCATGCTCGGCAGGAGGGCGGTGAAGAGCAGCCCGACCGCCGAGAAGCCCAGGGCAGCCAGGAAGATGACGGGCAGGGCGACCGGCATCCAGGCCCAGTGCAGCTGCACGGTGCCGAGGGCGCCGAAGACCGCGAGCACCCCGCAGACCACGATGGCGTAGGCGGTGCCCATGGTGGACGCCCAGAGGGCCTCGCCCCACACGACGTGCTCCAGGCGGACCTGGCTGGTGAGCTGGCCCTCCCAGGATTTCTGAAAGTGCATGCGCACATACGCCGAGAAGAGGGACTGGAAGAAGGCGGTCGTGAAGGCCGCGTACGCCAGGATGCCGGGGGCCAGGTAGGCCAGGTACGGCACCTGGCCGCCCCCCCACGGCAGGCTCTTCATCTGCGACCCGAGCCCCACGCCGAAGGCCAGCAGCATGATGACCGGGTCGAGCACCGGGGGCAGCAGCCCGGTGAACCACTTGCGCAGGTGCACCCGGACGTGGCGGCCGAGCACGGCGCGGCTCTGCCAGTGCAGCGCGGTGACGAAGTCGTTCATCGGGGCACCTCGGGGCCGCGCTGGGTGGAGAGCGCGAGGAAGAGGTCGTCGAGCGTCGGCGCCCGGACCTCGTAGCGCAGGGCGGGGAAGTCGCCGACGAACGCGGCCAGGCCTGCGGCGTCCAGGGCCACATGGGCCGCGCCGAGGACGGCGTGGGAGGCCAGGCCGCGGGCGTCGAGCCAGGGCGCCACCGCGGGCACGCCCTCGGCCGCCACGACGACGATGTGCTCGCCCACGACGTCGCCCAGGACCTGCCGGGCCGAGCCCGCGGCCCGGACGCGCCCGCTCTCCAGCACCAGCAGCCGGTCGGAGAGCCGCTCGGCCTCGTCCATGTAATGCGTCGTGAGCACGACGGCCATGCCCGCCGCCCGCAGGCCGGCCACCAGCTCCCAGACGGCGACCCGCGCCTGGGGGTCGAGGCCGGTGGTGGGCTCGTCGAGGAAGACCACCTGCGGCCGGTGGAGCACGGCGCGGGCGATCATCAGGCGGCGCTTGTAGCCCCCGGACAGGGCCTCCGGCTCGTGGTCGGCGAAGGGCGTCAGGCCGAACTGGTCGAGGACCTCGCCGATGCGCGCCTCCAGGCCCTCGATGCGGGGTCGGTAGTAGCGGGCAGCCTGGCGCAGGTTGCCGAGCACCGTGAAGTCAGTGTCGAAGGTGTCATCCTGCGTGCAGACGCCGAGGGCCCGGCGGGCCGCGTCGGGGGCGGCGGCGAGGTCGTGCCCGGCGATGCGGACGCGGCCGGCGTCGGGGCGCAGGAAGCCGTAGCACATGCGCAGGGCGGTGGTCTTGCCGGCGCCGTTGGGGCCGAGGAGGCCCAGGACCTCGCCCGCCCCGCAGGTGAGATCGACGCCGTCGACGACGCGGCGGCCGCCGAGGGTCTTGGCCAGACCCAGGGCCTCCAGGAGCAGGTTCGCAGGCATCCGTCGGTTCCGGTGCAGGGTGGGTCGGCATGCTCGCCAAGGGAGCGCCCCGGGCGCAAGCGATGGCCCCCTGGAGCGCGCAACCGGTTGTCCCAGGCGGCCTGGCGACGCCGATAGCCCCCGGCTATGGGGCCCATAGCCCCGGCCTGTTACCCGGCGGTGGCGCCGCCTCCCTACAAAGGTGGGCGCACCACACGACGCGGAGACACGCTGTGCAGCAGAACATCCTCTTGAAGTGCGCCCTGGTGGCGCTGGTCGGTCTCGTGGGCTGCGACGATGGCGGGGATGGCGGCGGCGGGGGCGCCGGTGGGGCCGGGGGCGGAGCCGCCCCCGACGCCGGCGGCGGGGGCGGCGCGGGGGGCGAGGCGCCCACCTGCAGCGCCACCACGCCCATCTGCGATCCGGGCTGCGGGTCCGGGGAGGCGTGCGTCTTCGCCGACGGGGCCTGCGGCTGCGTCGCGCGCTGCGACAGCGCGGCGCCCGTCTGCGAGCCGGGGTGCGGGGCCGACGAGGTGTGCAACACCGCCTGCGCCTGCGAGCCCCGGGGCTGCGCGGCGGACGCCCCGGTCTGTGGCCCTGGCGGCAACAACGGCTGCGGCGAGGGCGAGTTCTGCAACGCCACCTGCACGTGCGAGGCGAACCCGCCGCCGCCCCCGGCCAACCTGCTGCGCCGCCCCAGCCGCTCCACGGCCATCGACATCAGCGCCGATGACAGCCGCGTCGTGATGGTGAACGCCGACAACAGCTCCATCACCGTCTTCACGGTGGGCATGGGCGGCGCCGAGGCGCGCACGGCCGTCACGGCCTCGAGCGCGGCCCCCGACGCCGAGCCGCTGGCCGTCGTCATCCACCCGGACGGCACGCGGGCCTTCGTGGCGAACCGCGGCGCGGGCACCATCGCCCGCATCGTGGGCCTCGACACGGCCACCCCGCGCGTCGACGCCGAGGTCGCCGTCCGCGGCGAGCCCGTCGGCCTGGCCCTGACCCCGACCGGCTCCCTCGCCTTCGCGACCGACTGGGTGGCCGGCGAGGTCGTCGTCATCAACACCGCGACCATGGCCATCGAGCGGCGCGTCCTGGCGGGCGGCAGCCCCTACGCCATCGCCATCACCAACGACGGCGACCAGGACGACAGCGACGAGCGCGTGCTCGTGACCCAGTTCTACGCCCGGCACAGCGCCGAGGCGAGCGACGCCGGCGGCCAGGGCATCGTGCAGTCCTTCGGCGTGGACGGCGACCGCGTCGCCAACGAGATCACCCTGGCCCCGCTGGCGCAGTGCTTCGCCGGCGGCGACCTGCAGTCCGGCTGCTTCCCCAACCAGCTCTTCGGCATCGTCGTGCACCAGCGCCGGGCCTATGTGACCTCCGTGGCCGCGTCCCCGTCGCCCCCCGTGAACTTCGCCCACAACATGCAGGCCCTCGTCTCGGTCATCGATCTGGTGGAGAGCCGCGAGATCACGTCCCTGGCCCGCAACCTCAACAGCTTCGTCCGCGAGCAGCAGGACGCCGACGGCGACGAGAACACCGGCCGCCGATTTGCCAATGTGATCAACGGGATCGCCTTCGTGAACAACGAGGCGGCCATCGGCTACGTGACGGCCGGGGCCAGCGACATCGTGGTGCGCCTGGAGTACGGGGCGGATGGCAGCGTCGACTTCGGCGCCCAGCAGGCGTTCAACATCCCCGTGGGCCAGAACCCCATCGGCCTCGTGACCCGCCACGGCACCCCCGGCGTCGGCGACGCCTTCGTGGCCAACCGCGTCAGCCGCGACCTCTCCATCCTGTCGTTCCGCGATCAGCGCGAGGCGCGGCGCATCGAGTCGACGCCCCAGCCCGCGGCCGGCAGCGCCGAGTTCGACCGGTGGAAGGGCCAGCGCTTCTTCTTCACCTCCACGGCCATCTGGTCGAAGGAGGGCTGGGGCTCCTGCTCCGCGTGCCACCCCCACGGCCTGAGCGACAACGTGACGTGGTCCTTCGCCGCCGGCCCCCGCCAGACGGTGAGCCTGGACGGCCAGTACGCCCCCAACGACCCCAGCGACATGCGGGCGCTGAACTGGACGGCCATCTTCGACGAGACCCATGACTTCGAGCTGAACACCCGGGGCGTCTCGGGCGGCAAGGGCACCCTGAACCGGGCCGACGGCACCCCCATCAACAGCCCGGCGGGCTCGGCGGGCCCCTTCACCAACCTGGACGTCGCCGGCCGCGTCGAGAACCACCAGGCCCTCAACGGCTCGCTGCGGGCCATCGCCGGCGACGGCAGCCTCTGCGATGGCGGGAGCTGCATCGACTTCGCCCAGGTGGACGCCTGGATCCAGACGATGAACCGCCCCCGCGGCAAGGACGACGACGAGGCGAAGCTGGCCACGGGCCGCGCGCTCTTCGACGAGGGCGGCTGCACCAAGTGCCACGCCGGCCCCAAGTGGACCATCAGCCGCACCTTCTACGACGTGGAGGCCTTCTCCGAGGGGGCCGACGGCGTGCGCACCTTCGCCGCCAACCAGGCCGCCGCGACGCCCATGGACGTGGGCCAGCTCGTGGGCCTGCCGATGAACGTGAACCGCGACGCGACCCTCATCGCCGGCGACGACTCCGACGGGGGCACCCCCGCCTTCAAGCGCCAGGCCTGCAACATCCGCGACGTGGGCACCTTCGGGGCGGCCGGCGGCGCTGCCGAGGTCCGCGCCAACGGCCAGCCGGCCCAGGGCCGCAACGGCTTCAACGTGCCGTCCGTCATGGGCATGGCCCTCGGCGCGCCCTACCTGCACAACGGCGCGGCCGCCACCCTCGACGCCCTGCTGACGGACTTCCCGAGTCACACCAAGGCGGGCAACCCGAACTTCCAGCCGGGGGCCGACGACCGCGCCGCGCTCGTCGCGTTCCTCCTGAGCATCGACGAGGCGACGCCCATCTTCCCCATCCAGGCGGGCACGGTGCTCTGCCCCGACAGCTTCCCCTGAGCGGGGGGCCGGTCAGTCGGCCGGCGCGGTGTCGAAGATCCACAGCCGGGCGTCGGCCGCGACGCCCAGCTTCGTGCGCAGCCCCTTCCCGAGCCCGCGGTAGCCGACGTCCCGGTCGGCGTCGATGAGTCGCCCCCGCTCCGCCAGCCGAAAGCCCGTGAGCTGGTCGCCGTGGTCGCGGTACCAGGCGTAGACCTCGGGCCGGTCCCCCGGCAGGATGGCCACCACCGGCAGCGCCCCCAGCCGCGCGAAAAACCGAACGTTGGCGAAGCGTTGCGGCCCCTCGGCCTTGGTGTCGACCCGGCCCATCGTGACCACGGGGGCGTCGCCGACGGTGCCTGCCAGGCGGCAGCGCGCGCCATGCTCCCAGGCCCCGAGGTCGGCGCCAGCGTCCACGTCGCCGCAGTCCTCCAGGGTGGACCGGGAGGCGTACGTGACGGCGACCACGACCCCCGCGAAGACGAGGCCGAAGCCCAGGACGACCTGGCCGAAGCGGGAGACGTGCACCATCGGGCTAGGGCAGCGGGAGGTCGGCGTCGAGGATGGGGAAGGCCACGAAGTCGGCGATGCGCGGCACCAGCTCGGGGCAGTCCACGAACGGGTTGCGGTTGCCCTGGACGGCCTCGATGCGGTCGTTGCGCAGGCGCTCGCGGTCGTCGACGGGGTCGGCGGCGGCCCACCGGCGCGCGACGGCCTCCTCGGTCGGGCGCAGCTCCGTGCCCCACCGCACCGAGAAGTACAGGACGGCGCGGGCGATGTCGCCCTGGCGCTCGGCGCGGGGCTGGAAGACGCGCACGCCCTCGGCGTCGAGGCCCGCCACCGCCGGCAGGTGGTTCAGGTCGCGGTCGGACACCACCTCGCCGAAGGGATCGCTGCCCCGGGTGGAGTTGGCGCCGGCGTCGCTCGGGTACAGGTGGTGGATGTCGGACTGCTGGTGCTCGTAGCGGGCGCTGTTCTCGTCGGGATCCATGCGGGAGCGCGGCCAGACGTGCTCGGCGTTCACGTCGGCGTTGCCCGGCTCGGCGTCGGGGCCGAGGGCGACGAAGCGGCCGGTGTAGACGCACTCGGCGCCCAGGTCGCCCGCGGGGCCGGGCACGCGCTCCACCTGGGTGAACATGAAGTGCCGGGCGGTGGTGTAGCGGTTCAGGTTGCCGCCGCGGTCGAGGGTGGGCTCGATGGGGCGGTAGTGGCCCTGGACGTCGGCGTGGAGGGCGGCCAGCAGGTCGGCGTCGGGCACGGCGGCCCAGGCGGCGCAGCGATCCGGGGCGGCGGCGTCGGGGCGGCGGCGTCGACGACCACGGCGTCGGGGGCGGCGGCGTCGGGGGGCGGCGGCGTCGGGGCCCAGGTCGGGCGGGAGGCGGCGGCGTCGGCCGGCGCGGCGTCCACTGCGGCGTCCGGGAGGCCGCGTCGGCCGGCAGGGCGTCGCAGGCCGCGTCCGGCGGGGCCGCGTCTGCCGGCGCCGCGTCCGCCGGCGCTGCGCAGTCCGGGCGGGCCGCGTCCGGGCGGGCCGCGGCCATGTCCGGCTGCGCGGCGTCCAGGCCGGCCTGCTGGCGCCCCCCCGACTCCCCGTCACAGGCCACGAGGAGCACCGCCCCGATCAGCCAGCCCCGCATCATCTCCCCCCTGAGTGGCTCATGGCGCCGACACGAGCGCCTGGACGGCGGCCTGCACCCGGTCGCGGGCGGCCGCCACGCCGTCTTCGTCCTCGATCTGGTCGAAGCCCGTCAACGGCGGACCGATGCGCAGGCGGATCGTCCATGGAATCAGGCAGAAAAACTGGAACGGCAGGGCGAGCCAGAGGAAGGCCAGCGGCGCCTTGACCCCCCAGGGCAGGCCGAGGGCCAGCAGGGCGGCCGCCCCCAGCACGCCGGCGAGGCTCAAGCCCCAGCGCTTGACGCCCAGCGCGCGGGGCAGCACCAGCAGCCACGCCAGCGCCCGGGCGCGCACCAGCATCGGCACCGTGTAGTGGCTGCCCCGGATGCCCATGGGCACGATGGGGACGCCGGCGGCCTGGGCCACGCGGATGAAGCCGCGCCGCCCCCCGAAGTCGACGCGGCCGGCCTGCCAGATCGGGCGCAGCGTCTCGTGGTCGCCGCCCGGGAAGACCAGCAGCGGCACGCCGCGCGCCAGGGCCTCCCGGGCGTCCTCGTAGGTCGAGGGCACCGACCCAAGTGCCCGATGTAGCTGGTGAAACGGCCAGAACCGGAAGCCGACGGGGTGGGCGAAGCCGGCCAGCGGGCGGTCCACTTGCGCCAGGAAGAGGACGGCGAAGCTGGCGAGCTCGGCGAGGCCCAGGCCGGCGGAGTGGTTGGCCACCAGCAGGTACGGGCCCTCCGTGGGCAGGTGCTCGACGCCGGTGAGCGTGGGGCGAAACAGCAGCCGGACGAGCGGGCCGACGACGCGGCGGGTGACGCGGGCGGCGCGCGGGCTGCGGCGCCCGATGGGCCAGTCGGCGCTCAGCACGCCGGGGGGAGCGCCCGGCCGTGGGCGACCAGGGCGTCCTTCAGCGTCATGGCGGCCCGCGTCCGGTGCAGGTCGTGGCGGTAGAGCAAGAAGACGCGATCGGGGATGCAGGGCAGATCGGGGTGCAGGCGGACGAGGCCCGGCTGGCCGTGGGCCGCGACGCGGCGAGGCAGCAGGCCCACGCCCAGGCCGGCCAGCGCGAGGCTCTTCACCAGCTCGAACTCCCCGCAGCGCAGCAGGCGGTGCGGGTGGACGCCCTGCTCGGCCAGGCGGTCGAGCAGGGCGTGGCTCTGCTGCACCCGCGCCGCGAAGAGCAGCGTGCCGGCCTGCAGGCGGTCGATGGCCTGGGCCAGGCCGGGCGCCGCCTCGCAGGCGAAGAAGTCCACCGCGTCGTCGAACAGGGCCACCATCACGAGGTCGGGGTGGGGCTCGGGGTTCACGACGATGCCGAAGTCGACGTCGCGGTCGATGACCCGCTGCCGCGTCTGCCCCGAAGGCCCCGTCGCCAGGCTGATGTCGACCCGGGGGTGGGCCTGGGTGAAGGCGGGCAGGAAGCCGGGCAGGAAGTACGCGCCCAGGCTGTCGAAGCAGCCGATTACGAAGGCCCCGACGTGCTCGTCCTCCAGGCCACGGATGGTGGTGTCGAGGTCGGCCAGCGAGCGCAGGATGCCGCGGGCCTCCCGGTGCAGGACCTCCCCGGTGGCCGTCAGCTCGGTGCCGCGGCCGGTGCGCAGGAACAGGGTCGTGCCCAGGCGCTCCTCCAGCCGGCGGATGGCGGCGCTGATGCTGGGCTGGCTCACACCGAGGGCCCGCGCGGCGGCCGTCATGCTGCCGTGGTCGACGATGGCCTGGAAGTAGCGCAGGTGCGTGAGGTCCACGGGCGCAGTGTAGCGCAGCCGCGCGGAGGTCGCAGCCCCGTCGACGGGCCGTCACGGCGACGTCGTTGCGTCGTCTTCGCGCCGGCAATCCATTGAAAACACGAGAAAAAGTGCATGGCATGGGCCGTGCGAAGGTGGCGCGGGTGGCCCACCGTCGGGCCCGCTGACCAGGAGATCCCATGAAGTTCGCCTTCGCGTTCGCCGCCCTGCTCCTCGCTGGCTCCGCCGTCGCCGGCCCCCGGCTCCCCGCCGGCAAGAAGTGCTCCGCCGGCACCTACTCGGGGGGCGGCATGTGCACCGCCGACAAGCCCGACGGCGGCTGCAAGAGCCTGAGCGAGAAGTGCAACGACGCCAGCGACAACCGCTGCTCGTGCTCCCTCGTCCCCATCAAGGCCGTCGTGGCCCCCGGCGGGACGCCGACGCCCGACGGCGACGGCGCGCTGCCGCGCTGAGCGTCGGCTAGCGGCAGTACCGCGACGCGGGGTCGACGGACGCGCAGGTGTTGACGCCGACGTTCTCGCCCCGCGGCACCGAGGCCACCTCCAGGTGGATGTGCGGGCCCGAAGAGCACCCGGAGTTGCCGCTGTAGGCGAGGAGCTGCCCCTGGTCGACGTGGCTGCCGTCGCGGATGCCCGGGGCCAGATCGTCGATGTGCAGGTACCAGACGTAGAGGTCGCGCCCGGGATCGTCGGGATCCCCGCAGTCGGCCCGCAGCTTCACGTAGTTGAAGGCGTTCCAGCACGCCGGGGTGCAGCCGTTGTTGTAGCAGTTGGGCAGCCCGAGGCGGCTGGCCACCACCGTGCCCGCGATGCCCGCCCGAATGGGGGTACCGATGGCCGTGCCGTGGTCGACGCCGTAGTGCTGGCCCCCGCCGCCGCAGGCGGAGAACGCCTGGGTCAGCGCGCCGGGGGGCCGGTCCAGGCAGCAGGCGCCCTCGCCGCGGGCGCACTGATCGGGGACGCCAGGCGGGTTCTGCTGGCAGCCCGCCGGGCAGGGGCTGGCAGCGGCGACGCCGCCATCACGGCAGGTGTAGAGGGTGTCGACCTCGCCGGCGCCCAGGCTGCCGCCGCAGTACAGGCCGTTGACGGGGGCGGCCTCGCAGGGGTTGCCCAGGGCCCGGCAGGCGTCGGGCACGCCGGGGGGCATGACGGCGCAGCCGGCGGGGCAGGGGGCCTGGCCCACCGTGGTGCCATCGCGGCAGGTGTAGAGCGTGTCGGCGTCGCCCGCCCCCAGGCTCGCCCCGCAGTAGGCGCCGTTGCCCGCGTTGGCCCGGGCGCACGGATCGCCGGCCGCGCGGCAGGCGTCGTCGACGCCCGGCGGGTTCTGCTGGCAGCCGCCGGGGCAGGGCTGGCTGCTGGCCGTGCGGCGATCCCGGCACTGGTAGAGCGTGTCGGCGTCGCCGGCCCCCAGGGTGCCCCCGCAGTAGCCGCCGTTGCCGGCATTGGCCCCCTCGCAGGGGTCGCCCTCGCGGCAGGCGTCCGGGGTGCCGCCGGGCTGCACGGCGCAGCCGGCCGGGCAGCGCCGCGCCTCGATGGTCTGGCCGCCGCGGCAGGTGTAGAGGCTGTCGGCGCTCGCCCCCAGCGTCTCGCCACACCACAGCCCATCCCCCTCGGCGCGGGCGCAGGGATCGGCCTCGGCGCGGCAGGTGTCGGGGGTGCCGGGCGGCTGGACCTGGCAGCCATGGGGGCAGCCCGCCTGGCTGGCCGTCCGCCCGCCCGCGCAGGTGTAGAGCTGGTCCAGATCGCCCCCGATCAGGGTGAGGCCGCAGTGGGCGCCGTCCTCGGCGCCGTCGCAGGGATCCATGCTGGCCACGACGCAGGCGCCGGCGCGGCAGCCGGCGGGGCAGGCGCTCGTCTCGAAGGTGACGCCGCCCGCGCAGCGGTACCGGGCGCCGGGGGCCGCGCCGGGGCCCAGGTCGCTCCCGCACCAGTCGCCATCGGCGCGTCCGGCGCAGGGGTCGTCGGGGGTGGGCGCGGCGTCCGGCTCGGGCCCGAGGTCAGGAGGGGGTGGACGTTCGGCGTCGTCGAGCGCCGCGTCCGGCGACCGGCTGGCGTCCGGGCCGGCGTCCCGCCCGACCGGCAGCGGCCGCGCGTCTACCGCGCCGTCGGTGAACGTCGCGTCACCCTCGCCGCCGGCGCCGGCGCAGCCCACCAGCCCCAGCAGCAGCGCCATCCCCCAGGTGCGTCCCGCCATGCCACCCCCTCCGCTGTCCCCCCACGATGCCCAACGGCGAGGCGGAGGCGCCAGAGGGGCGCGGCGTCGAGCGGTGTATGTGCACTCAACCGCTTGAATTGATTGAGAAAATCGAACTAGCTGCGGACCGGCCAGCGCCCCGCGGCGTTCACGATGCAGGCCCCGTCGGCGTCCAGGTCGGCCCATAGCCGGCTCTGGGTCGCCCGGTCGAGGCGGGCCCGGCGGTGCCGGTCCGGCGCCAGATCGACGTAGACGTGGTCGCCGTGGGCCTCGAAGCCCGTCGCCGGCACGGCCAGCCGCTCGCCGTTGTTGAGGTGCGCGAAGAAGCCGTCGTCGGCGACCTCCAGCCGGCGCACCAGGAACGGGGTGTCCTCGGCCTGGAAGTAGCACCAGCGGTCGCCGATGTGGACGATGGGCTCGCCGGTCTCGGGGTGGGCGTCGATGCCGCGGTCGAAGAGGGCGATGAGGCGGGCGTGCTCGAAGGGCTCACCCTCGTGGAACCAGCGACCCTCCCGGTCGAGGCGGAGGTCGACGCTGCGCCGAAGCTGCTCCAGGCGCGCGGCGAAGGCCGCCTCGTCCCGGGCCTCGGTCACTTGGGCTCGCCGACCAGGTCGTAGGTGCTGGTGGCCGCGTAGCCGCGGACCATGCCCAGGATGCGGGCCGGGCTGGCGAGCGTGATCTCGCAGGCCTCCACCGAGCCACCCTTGTAGGGGCGGCAGTCGTACTCGGAGGCGCTGGGGGCGAGGCCCACGCGGACGTAGAGGTCGGCGTCGCCGGTGCCCGTCATGTTGAACCGGTAGGTGCCGGCGGGCAGCGTGTCGGTCTCGAAGCGGATCTCCTCGTTCTTCGCCACGTCGCCGTCCATCGAGAGGCCGGGCCAGGCGCTGGTGGGCTCGGCGTCGCCGCCGCCGGGGACGAACGTGTTGTCCTCCTCGCCCGAGACCAGGACGATCTGGCTCTGGTCGATGTCGCGGAAGATCTGTTCGTAGGTCAGCGGGCTGTCGTAGCGGGTCATGCCCTTGACCAGCGCCATGGTGGCGTCGGCCATCGAGGCGAAGAACGCGGGCAGGCCGTTGGTGATGACGTCGGCGTACTTCGTGCCCTTGGGGTCGTCGCCGTTGACGCGGGCGTGGGCCTCGAAGATGGCCTGGTCGACGTAGGCGTAGGTGTCGCAGCCGTTCATGAAGACCATCACGTACTGGCCGGCCTCCCACTTGCCCTTGCCCGCCAGGGCCCGGATGTTGGCGCCCAGGCCGGCGTGGCCGTTGTAGACCACCAGATCGGCGTTGCGGGACAGCTCGCCGAAGCGCTCGTCGAAGGCGCGGCCGGCGGTGCGGACGTTGTCGACGAGCAGGGTGTAGACGACCACGCGGTGGCCGTCGTCGAGGCGGGCGCTGTAGGTGACCTCGGGGACGGCGGTGCCCGGATCGGTGGGGGCGTCGGCCGGCTCGGTCACCAGCTCACGGCCCCCGAGGAAGCTGCGGATCTCGCGGCCGAAGGTGTTGTAGGCGCGGATGCCGGCGTCGGTCGCGCTGGTGGCGCCGTCCTCGTACTTGCCGAAGACCGCGACGACGACGAAGACGCCGTCGGCCCAGACCATGTCGTACTCGGGGTACTTGCCGGTCGTGTTGACGGGGCTGACGGTGACCTTCGCGGTCGTCTTGACCACGTCCGTCTCGGCCAGGCGGCAGGTCGAGCGGGCCGGGCGGAAGTAGTACCACATGCTGCCGGCCGTCACGTCGTGGGCGCCGAAGTCCACGCAGTCGTGGCTGTACTTCTGGGTGAAGGCCTCCAGGCCGCGGTAGCTGACGTCGCGGGGGAGGGTGAAGGCGTACTCGGCCGGGACGCCCTGGCGCTTGCGCCAGGCCACCTGCAAGCTCGCGGTATACTTGACGATCTTGCCGCCCTCGGCGGCCTCGGAGCGCACGTCGCTCAGCACCACCTTGTCGAGCCGCCCGACGGCCTGGGAGCCGTTGAGGTGGCCGATGGTGTAGAGGAGCTGGTCCTCGATGAGCGACTTGTCGCTGCCGAAGCTGTTCGAGGTGAAGAGCTGCCCGTCGAAGGCCATGTCGAGGACGACGGCCTCGGCGCTGGTGTCGGCCTTGCCGGGCTCGACCTTCTCGACGTCGCTCTCACCGAAGGCGAGGCCGCCCGCGGCGTCGTCGCCGGGCTCCTCGCCACAGGCGGTGAGGGCCAGGAGCGTGGTCAGGGTGGCGAGGACACGCAGGGACTTCATGGGGCGACCTCCAGCGGCGCGGTGACGCCACCTGCCTTGGCAAGCTGCGTGCCAGCGTCGCGGCGCCGCCAGCCGGCCGCGGGCGGCCGCGACGTGGCGGGCCGGGGCGCCAGCGGTGGCAACCCGGGTAGCCATCTGGCAGGCACGCGCGCCAGGGCTTGAACCACAAGCGCGCCCATGGGAAACGTCAGCGGTGATCGGACTACGCATCCTCGGGACCGCCACCCTCCTCGACGGCCCGCCGCGCAGCACGGACGAGGTGGCCGCCGCGGCCATGCCCGACCGGAGCCCCGCGGTCGTGCGCCGCCTGACAGGCATCGCCACCCGCCACTGGATCGCGCCGGAGGTGGGGGCCGTGGACCTCGCCGTCCGCGCCCTCCGGGCAGCCGCCGAGCGCGGCGGCGTGGACGTGGGGGCGCTGCGCCGGGTCATCTTCGTGACGTCCACGGGCGGCGACCGCCTCTGCCCGGCCAACGTGAACGATGTCATCCACGCCCTTGGGCTGGATGGCCGGGCGGATGGCTTCGATCTCAACAACGCGTGCACCGGCTTCCTGAACGGCGTCGACCTGGCGGCGCGCTGCCTGGCCACCGGCGCGCCCGGCCCGGTGGGCGTGGTCGTCGTGGAGACGCCGTCGCGCTTCCTGTCGCCCGCCGAGCCGCGGCCCTACGTCGTCTTCGGCGACGCCGCCGTGGCCGCCATCGTGGACGGCGGGCCGGGGACGCTGCTGGGCTCGCACTTCGGCAACGTGGGGGCCCACGCGGACGCCGTCGTGCTGGAGCACCCGGAGCGCGTCGGGGGCCTGACGGGCCTGCGGTTCAACGCCGGGCGGGACGTGCTCTTCGAGCTGGCCCTGGCGGCCTTGCAGCAGAGCGCGGACGCCGTCCTGGGGCCGGCGGGGCTGGCGCTGGCGGACGTCGAGTGGGTGGTGCCCCACCAGCCCAACGGGTACATGCTGCACAACCTGTTGAAAGGGCTCGGGATTTCGGCCGAGAAGCTGGTGCCGGTCGTGGAGTCCGTGGGCAGCGTCGGGGCGGCCTCCGTGGCCGTCGGGCTGGACCGCCTGCTGCGCGAGCGCCCGATCCAGGACGGCGATCACATCCTCCTGCTGGGGGTCGGGGCGGGCATGTCGTACGGCGCGCTGCTGCTGCGGGTGGGCCGATGACGCTGGCCGATCGGGCGGCGCGCCGCGCCTGGCTGGCCCACTGGCGCCAGCAGCGGCGGTGGCACCGCTACACGGTGGAGGGGGCGGAGCACCTGGACGGTCCAGCGGCGCTGCTGGTCGGCTACCACGGCCGCTCCGTCGCCCGCGATCTCTGCATGTTCACCACCTGGGTCCACGATCGCGACGGCTACCTGCCCCACGCCATCTTCCACCGGGCGTTCGCCGAGAGCGCGTTGCTGCGGCCGCTGCTGGCCGGCGTCGGCGGGGTGGTGGGGGATGACGAGAGCCTGCCCGCCGCCCTGGCCCGGGGGGAGCACTTGATCGTCACGCCTGGCGGCACCCGCGAGGGCTGCCGGCCCCACGCGGCGCGGTACACTTTGGCCTGGGGCCGCCGCACCGGCTACCTGCGGCTGGCCCTGAAGCATGGGCTGGATGTCATCCCGGTGGTGGCGGCGGGCACGGACCACACCTACATCGGGCTCAACGATGGCTACGCCTGGGGCAAGCGCCTGCGGGCGCCGATGGGACTGCCCGTCTGGGTGGGCGTGGGGCCGCTGGGGCCGTGGCCGCTCTCGCCGCCGTTCCCGGTGGCCATTCGCCAGATCATCGGGCCGCGCATCCGGCTGGAGGCGCCCGCGGACGCCGACGGGCTGGCGGCGCTGCACGGGCAGGTGACGGGCGTGGTGCAGGGCATGCTGGACAGGGTGCGTCGATGAGCTGGGCGCTGGTGCTGGGGGCGACGTCGGGGGCGGGGGAGGCCATCGCCCGGGCGTTGCTGGTGGATCCGGGGCTCGACGTCCTGGTGCTGCACCGGGGCAACCACCCGGCGGCGGCGGCGGCCCTGGTGGCGGCGGCGGAGGCCGCCGGTCGGCGCTGCGTGGAGCGCGTCGGCGAGGCGGGCACGGCGGAGGCGGTGGACGAGGCCCTCGACGCGCTGGCGCCGGTCATCGGCCCCGGCGGCGTGGGGGTGGTGGTGCACGCGCTGGCCTGCGCCTCGGTGGGATCCCTCGTGCGGGGGGCGCCCCTGGGCGCCGTGCGCATCGAGCGGACCTTCGCGGCCATGGCGCACTCCTTCGTCTACTGGGTCGAGGGGCTGCACCGCCGGGGGCTGCTGGCCCCCGAGGGCGCCCGGATCATCGGCCTGACGAGCCCCCTCGGCGGCGCGCTCATCCGCCGCACCGGCGCCATCACGGCCGCCAAGGCGGCCCTCGAGATCTACGTGCGCCACCTGGCCTTCGAGCTGGGCCCCCTCGGCCACCGCGTGAACCTGGTCAGCTACGGCGCCACCACGTCGGCGGCCCTGGAGCACGTCCTCGACGACTCCACCCAGGGCCGGCTCGACCGCGCCATCCAGCGCATGAGCCCCGCCGGCCGGCGCTGCACCGTCGAGGACGTCGCGCGCCTCGTGAGCTTCCTGTCCCGCGGGGAGGGCGGCTGGTTCAACGGCGCGACCATCGACTACTCGGGCGGAGAGGTGCAGAGTCTGTATGATCTCGTCCTGTATCCCGAGGAGCCCCCATGACACCCGACATGACGACGTTCCTGTCGGCGGCCGAGGTGGACCGGTTGCGCGCCGGCTATGACGCGGCGGTGATGCTGGCCGGCAGCCAGGCAGCCGTGAACCAGCACTACGCCGGCGCCGCCCCGCTGGCGAGCTTCCTCGGCAAATCCGTCTATGATCCCGCGGTGATGGCGCCCACCGACCGCGAGCGCTGCATCCTCACGCTCCTGGCCACGAAGCCCCACGCCCTCACGCTGGGCGTGCATGTGTACTGGGGCCTGGCCGAGGGTCTGTCGCTGCGCGACGTCTACCAGGTCTTCATGGTCGCCGCGGGCTACGCGGGGGTGGACGCCTACGCGGTGCCCGCCTTCCTGCTGCAGCGCCGCATCCTGCCGCTGCTCAAGCACCTGGCCGAGGCCGACACGCCCGACACCCGGGTGGTGCTGGCCGCCCTCGTCGAGGGGCTGGCCTGAGGTGGATCTCGTCCGCTACGCCCCGGAGCTCGTGCTGCGCCGGCTGGCGGCGGATCCGCGCCCGCTGCGGGCGGCCTGGGGCGAGCAGTTCCCGGCCGTCGTCCTCTGGGTGGACATCTCGGGCTTCACCCCGCTGACGGAGCGGCTGGTGGCCGCGGGAGACAGCGGCGTCGAGGCGCTGACCGAGGTCCTCAACCGCTACTTCGGCCGCCTGGTCGACCTGGTGCAGGGGGCCGGCGGCGACATCACCCAGTTCGAGGGCGACGCCATCCTGGCCGTCTGGCGGCTGGGGGCCGACGAGGAGGCCGAGCCGGTGCTGCGCCAGGTGGCGCGCTGCGCCCTGGAGGTGTCGGCGGCCCTGCATGGCTTCGAGGTGGGCCCCGGCACCCGCCTGTCGCAGCGCGTGGCCCTGGCCACCGGGCCGCTGCGCTTCCTGTGGGTGGGCGGCGTGCTGGCGCGCTGGGCCTTCGCGGCCGCGGGCGCGCCGCTGGTGCAGGTGCAGGCCATCGACCACGACGTCGATCCGGGCGAGGTGGTGGTGGCCCCGGACGCCTGGGCCATCCTCGCGCCGGCCGCCCGGGGGACGGTCCTGCCCAGCGGGGCGGTGCGGCTGGAGGCCGTCAGCGGCGAGCCGCCGCGCCTGCCGCTGGAGCGCTCCACCGTCCCGCCCGACGCCCTGCCCGCCCTGCGGACGCTGCTGCCGGGCGCCGTGCTGACGCGGCTGCAGGCGGGGCTGGGCCGCTGGCTGGCCGAGCTGCGGCGCATCTCCGTCGTCTTCGTCCACTTCCCCGAGCTGGACCCCCTCGACCCCGACCTGGTGGACCGCGCCCAGGAGGCCGTCGCGCGGGCCCAGCGGGCGGTCTACCGCTTCGGCGCCAGCACCCTGAAGTTCTCGGTGGCCGACAAGGGCGCCACCCTGCTGGCGGGCTTCGGCGTGCCCCCGCTGGCCCATGAGGACGACCCCGTGCGGGCGGTGCAGGCGGCGCTGGCCCTGGCCGAGGCCCTGCAGCCGCTGGGCATCGGCGTCCGCGTCGGCGTGGCCACGGGGCCCGTGTTCTGTGGCCTGCTCGGCAGCGAAAAGCGCTGTGAATACACCATCTTGGGGCGTCCGGTAAACCTGGCCGCCCGGCTCATGCAGGCGGGCGGCGCCGGCGTCCTCGTCGACGAGGCGACGTGGCAGGGGGCGCGCCACCGCCTGGGCTTCACGCCCCTGAGCCCGCTGACGCTGAAGGGCGTGGCCGAGCCCGTGGCCGTCTACCGGCCCACCGGCGAGGAGCGGGCGGTGCTGCGGGAGCGCACCGCCATCGTCGGGCGCGCGGCCGAGCTCGACCTGCTCTCCCGCGGGCTGCAGGCGCTGGTGCGCGCCGGGGACGACGCCACCGTCGTCGTCGAGGGGGAGGCCGGCATCGGCAAGTCTCGCCTGGTGGCCGAGGCGGTCGCCAAGGCCAGCGAGCTGGGGGTGCGGGTGCTGACGGCCGAGGCCCAGGCCATCGAGCGCGACACCGCGTACTTCGCGTGGCGCGGGGTGGCGGCGGAGCTCTTCGGCCTGCGCCCCGAGGACGAGCCGGCGACGGTGCAGGCCCGGGTCATGGCGAGCCTGGCGGACGATCCCGAGGTGGCGGCCCTGGCCCCGCTCCTCCAGGTGGTGCTGCCCGTCGACTGGCCCGACAACGAGCGGACGGCCGAGATGGTCGGCGAGATGCGCGCCGACAACACCCGGCAGCTCCTCGTCCGCCTCATCGAGCGGGCCGCGCGGCTGGAGCGCGTGATGCTCGTCATCGAGGACGCGCACTGGCTCGACTCGGCCTCCTGGGAGGTGGCCATGCGCGCCGCCCGGGACGTGCACCCCTGCCTGGTGCTGGTGGCGACGCGGCCCATGGGCGACGCGGCCCCGGCGGCCTGCCAGGCCATCCTGGAAGCCAGCGAGACCACCCGCCTCACGCTGCAGCACCTCTCGCCGGCGCAGACGCTCCAGCTCGTCTGCCAGCGGCTCGGCGTGGTGCGGCTGCCCGAGGAGGTGGGCCGGCTGCTCATCGACAAGTCCGGCGGCAACCCCTTCTTCAGCGAGGAGCTGGCCTACGCCCTGCGCGACGCGGGCAAGCTGCTGATCGAAGACGGGATCTGCGGCCTGGCGCCGGGGGAGGACCTGGAGTCGCTGTCGCTGCCGGGCACGGTGCAGGGCGCCATCATCAGCCGCGTGGATCGCCTGGATCCGGCGCGGCAGCTCCTGCTGAAGGTGGCGAGCGTCATCGGGCGGGAGTTCCTGCGGCGGACGCTGGCCCACGCCTACCCGAGCGACGAGACCCACGCCGAGGTGGACGAGCTGCTGCCGTCGGTCGTGGATCTGGACCTGGTGCTGCCGGACGTCGTGGGGGGCGAGGACGCCTCCTATGTGTTCAAGCATGCCATCAGCCAGGAGACCATCTACGGGCTGATGCTCTTCGCCCAGCGGCGGGAGCTGCACCGGCGGGTGGCGGAGTGGTTCGAGGCGCGCAGCGAGGATCTGCCGCGGTTCTACCCGCTGCTCGCGTGGCACTACAGCCGGGCCGAGGTGCCCGAGCGGGCCGTGCACTACCTGGAGCTCGCCGGCAGCCAGGCCCTCGGCCGCTTCGCCTGCCGCGAGGCCGTCCGCTTCTACACGCGGGCCCTGGAGCAGTGCGAGAAGGTGCCGGCGCTGGGCACGCCAGCGCGGCTGCGGACGCTGGAGGAGGGGCTGGCCCTGGCCTACCACGGCGCCGGCGACATGGACGCCTGCCGGCGCCATGGCGTGACGGCGCTGGAGCTGCTGGGCCTGCCCACGGCCCGGGGGCGGCTGCGGCTGGTCTTCGGCCTGCTGGCCCAGGTGGGGCGGCGGGTCTGGCAGGCGCGCCGCCCGCCGACCGTCCCCGGCACGGAGCGCCGCGAGCGGCTGCTGGCCGCGGCGCGGCTGGAGAACAAGTTCAGTGAGATCGCGGTGTTCCGCGAGGAGAACCTGCGCTGCCTGTACGCCGCGCTGCGTCAGCTCAACCTGGCGTACCCCACGGGCCCGTCGCCGGAGCTGGGGCGCGCCTACGCGGTGATGTCGACGATGCTGGGCACGGTGCCCCTGCCGGGCATCGCCGACGCCTGGGTCGAGCGCGCGCGGGAGACGGCGGCCCAGCTCGAGAGCCGGCTGGACCAGGCGTGGATCTGGAACCGCTGCGCTTGCTACGAGCTGTACCGGGGCCGCTGGGAGGCGGTGTACGCCGGGCTCGGGGCGGCCATCGAGGTCACCGAGCGGCTGGGCGACCGGCGGCTGCACGAGGAGACGCTCGTCGTGCAGGGATTGGCCGACATCTACCGGGGCCGCTTCGCCCAGGCCGAGGCCCTGATGGCGCGGCTGGTGGTCTCGGCGCGGGCGTCGGGCAACCAGCAGACGCGGAGCTGGGGGCTCATCGGCCGGGCCGAGTGCCTGGCGCGCATGGGATCGGCCGATGAGGCGCTGGCCCTGTGCGCCGAGGTGGCGCCGTGGGTCGACGGCGGCAGCCAGTCATCCGAGCGCATGTGGGGGCGCGCGGTGCATGCGCTGGCCGCCCTGCACGCCGGCGACCTGGCGCTGGCCCGCCGGCACGCCGACTTCGTGTACGACCACTTCATCGGATCGCGGCCGGTGGCCTTCTGGAACCAGCAGACGGCGCCGGTGGTGGCCGAGGTCTACCGGGCCCTGCTGCCCAGCGAGCCCGGGTTGACGCGTCGCTTGAAGCGTGTGGTCCGAAACATCCGGACTTTCGGGAAGATCTTCCCGTTCGGCGGCGGGCTGGCGCTGTACTGGGGCGGCGTGCTCGCCGAGGCCCGGGGGCGGCTGCCGGCGGCCCAGGCAGCCTGGCGCGCGGCCATCGCCCTGGGGGAGCGCCTGGATCTGGCCTATGACCAGGGCCTCGCCCATCGCGACCTGGCGCGCACGCTGCCGGAGCCGGCCCGGGCGGCCCACGCCGAGGCGGCCCGGGACCTGCTGCTGGGGGTCTGCCAGGCCCGGGCCGATCTGCCGGCGGGGGGCTGAGCGGGTGGCGAAGGCGCGGCGCGGAGGCGGGCTCTGGGGCGAGCCGGTGGTGCAGTTCCTGGGGCTCGGCGGGCTGGTCTTCCTGCTCTGGCGGGCGGCGGCCCCCCCGACCCCCGTGGCGCCCGCGCTCGAGGCGTCCCCCGCGACGGTGGCGGCCCTCCAGGCCGAGGAGGCGCGGCGGACGGGCGCGCGCCCCGACGACGCGGCGACGGCGCGCCTGGTGGCCACCTGGGAGGAGGACGAGGCCCTGTTCCAGGAGGCCCTGCGGCTGGGGCTGCACGAGCGCGACGCGGTGGTGCGGCGGCGGCTCATCCAGCAGGTCGAGGCCCTGGCCGACGAGGTGCCCGCGCCCACCGAGGCCGACCTCGCGGCGTGGCTGGCCGACCACCCGGATGACTTCCGGCGGCCCGAGACCCTGGCCGTCAGCCACCGCTTCTTCGGGGGCGACGAGGCGGCCGCCGCGGCGGCCCTGGCGCGCCTGCAGGCGGGCGAGGACGCGCCGGGGCAGGCGTTCGTCCATGGGCTGCGCTTCCCGGAGGTGACGGTGGAGCACCTGCGGCGCCTGCTCGGCCAGCGCTTCGCGGACGCGGCCGCGGGGGCGCCGGTGGGCGCCTGGCTCGGGCCCGTGCGCTCGAGCTACGGCCTGCACGCCCTGCGCGTCGAAGGGCGCACCGCCGGTCGGCCGGCGACGCTGGCCGAGGTCCGCGCCGACGTCGAGGCGGCCTGGCGGGAGGCCGCCCACGCGGCCGCCCGGGCGCGGCTGCGGGCCCGCCTCGCGGCCCGGCACCGCGCGCCATGAGGTGGCTCGGGCTGGGCGTCCTGCTCTGGGCGGCGACGGCGGGGGCCCATGACTTCGAGGCCCTGCGGCTGGAGGTAGACGTCGGCCCGGCCCGCGTCGCCGGCGTCCTGCTCGTGCCCTCGGCCCAGGTGGAGGGCCGCGCGCCGCGGGTGGGTGTGCCGGGCTGCGAGGGCTCCCAGTCGGCCCGCCTCGAGGCCCGGATGCTGCGGGTGGTCTTCGACCTCGCCTGCGCAGCGGCCCCCACGCGCCTCGTCCTCGACGACCTGCCGCCGGGTGCGCCCGTGCTGGCGTCGGTGCGCCGCGGCGGCGAGGCCACGGTGGCGGTGCTGGACGCCGCCGCGCCGACGCTCGCCCTCGGCGACCCCGGAGGCTGGCTGCGGTTCGTGCCCATCGGCGCCGCGCACATCCTGGAGGGGGCCGACCACCTGCTCTTCGTGCTGGCCTTCGTGCTGCTGGTCAGCCGTCTGCGCCGGCTGGCCGGCGCCCTGACGGGCTTCACCCTCGGGCGCAGCCCTGACGCTGGGCGCCGCCACCCTGGGCCTCGTGCAGGTGCCGCCGGCGCTGGCCGAGGCGCTGATCGCGCTGTCGGTGCTCGTCCTGGCCGCCGAGGTCGCGCGCCCCAGGGAGACCTGGACGCGGCGCCATCCCGGCGTGGTGGCGGCGGCGTTCGGCCTGCTGCACAGGCTCGGCTTCGCAGGCGCCCCTGAGCGCCCTGCCACCCCCCAGGGCAGGGGTGGTGGGGGCGCTGCTGGGCTTCAACCTGGCGCGTGGAGCTGGGGCAGCTCGCGTTCGTGGCCGCCTTGCTCGGCCTGCGGCGGCTCCTCCCGGCGGCCGTCGCGGCGCGGGCCCGCCCCGTCGGCGTCCTGGCCATGGGGAGCCTCGCCGGCTTCTGGCTCTGGGCGCGCGTCGCCGCGTTCTGGGCGGTGTGGAGGCGCCCCACCGACGTGGTACCTTGTCGGGACGGGGGCGCGCGGGGGAAGATGGGGTCGGCCTACGAGGATCCGATGTTCTGGCTGTTCCCGGTCGGGGCACGCTGGTGAGCGTCGGCAGCTTCGATCTGGGCGTTGCCGCTGACGCTCATCGCCTGGCTCTCGACCCGCCGGCGCTGCGCGTCCACCGCATCCAGCGCCGCCTGCCCCGGAGCCCGGCCGGATGGTGCGGCGCGGCCTGCTGGTCTGGGCCCTGAACAACGCCCCTGCTCTTCGGCCTGATGGTGCTGGCGTGGCCCGTCCTCCAGGGCATCTCCGGGGTGCATGGCGGGCCGCCGCCGGCGGCGTGGATCATCGCGCTGCAGGTCGTCGCCTTCATCTATCTAGATGATTTTTCTTTACTATTTCATGCACCGCGGGCTGCACCGCCAGCGGTGGCTCTGGCGGCATGTGCACCTCTGGCACCACCGCACGCACGAAGACGCCCTGGGCCATCGCCGCGCACGACATGCACCCGGTCGAGTTCATCGCGACGGCGTGCCTGATGCTCGTCGGGCCGCTGGTGGTGGGCTGCCATGTGCTGGTGCTGTGGATCTGGATCGCGTTTCGGCAGCTCGGGCGGCGGAGGGCACTGCGGCTACGCCTTCCCCTGAGCCTCACGCGGCTGCTGCCGGGCAGCGACGGCGCGCTGCACCACGACTTCCACCACGCCCAGCTGGGCGGGAACTTCGCGGGCTTCCTGGCCATGTGGATCGGTGGTTCGGGACGTGGAGCAAGGGCTACGCCGATCGGCGGCGGAAGGGCTGAGGGATGGGGCGTCTCGTGGGGAGCGTGGTGGCGGTCGCGAGCCCTGGCGGGCCTGGGGGCCGTGGCCTTCGGCCTGACCCAGGGCGGGTGGCCGAGGCGCCGCCGCCCCCACATGGGCGCTGGCCGTCGTGCGCGCCCCGGCCGCGGCCGTCGCGACGGTGGCCTCGGTGGCGCTGGCCGCTGATCGCCCCTGATGTGCGGCTGGAGCGGCGGCTGGCCCAGGGCGAGAAGCCGCCGGCGGACTGCGAGGGGGCCGTCTCGGAGGAGGCCTGCGCGGTGCTGCAGAAGCACCCCACCTGGACGCTCGAGGCGGCGCGCCGCGTGGCGGCGGGGCATGTGGTGCTGGGGCTGACGACGGCGCAGGTGCAGGCCGCGTGGGGATGAGCCCGTGAAGCGGGAGACCGGCCCCGATGGCCCGGACGACGTGGTGCTACGACGAGGACTGCGCGTCGGGGGTCGTCTTCCTGGGCGACCAGGTCGTCGGCCTCAAGGAGTAGGCAGGCGGCCGTACAGGGCGTTGAGGTGGCGCAGGCGGGCGGCGTCGCCGAGCTGCCCGGGCCAGAGGCGCCAGCTCCAGTTGCCGAGCCCCTCGGCTGGGACGTTCATGCGGGCGCGCGTGCCGTCGAGGGCCAGGGGTGTCCTGGGCCGCGAGGATGGCGGTGTGTCGCAGACCGAGGCGAGGGCCGCCCGGTTGACGTCCCACACGAGGTCGTGGGCCGCTGACGCCGGAAGTAGTGCCGGACGTGGTCCTGCACATGCGGGCGGCCGAGAGCCACCAGCCCAGCGTCGTGTCGTTGTCGTGGGTGCCCGGGTAGACCACGCCGTTCTTGCGGTGGTTGTGGGGCGGGTACCAGTTGTCGGCCTTGTCGCCGAAGGCGAACTGCAGGACGTGCATCCCGGGCAGGCTGGACGAGGCGAGCAGCGCCTTCACGCCGTCGTCGATGACGCCCAGATCCCTCAGCGATCACGGGGGAGATCCGGGCCGAAGGCCTGCGCCATGCGGTCGAAGAAGGCCTGGCCTGGCCCCGGTTCCCCAGGCGCCCGTGCGGGCGTCCGGGGCGTCGGCGGGACGGCCCAGTAGGCCGAGAAGGCGCGGAAGTGGTCGATGCGGACGCGGTCGGTCAGGGCCAGGGCGCAGCCCAGCCGGGCGCGCCGCCACCAGGCGTGGTCCTCGGCGGCGCTGGCGTCCCAGCGGTAGAGGGGGTTGCCCCAGAGCTGGCCGGTGGCGCTGAAGCCGTCAGGGGCACGCCGGCCACGCGGGTGCGCTGGCCCGCGGCGTCCACCTCGAACAGGTGCCGGTGGGCCCAGACGTCGGCGCTGTCAGCGTCCACGTAGATGGGCAGGTCGCCGATGAAGCCGACGCCCTGGCCGCGCAGGCGGCGCGCAGGGGCCGTCCACTGCTGGTCGAAGAAGAGCTGGACGGCCTCGAACTGCTCGATGGCCACGCGGTGCTCGCTGGCGGCGCGCGCCAGGGCCTTGGCCTCGCGGTCGCGCAGCGGGGCCGGCCACGTCCACCAGGGCTGGCCGCCCTGGGCGTCGTGCAGCGCGCGGAAGAGGGCGGCGTCGGCCAGCCACGGGCTGCGCGCGGGAAGGCGTCGAGGGCCCCGCGATCCCCGGCCAGGTACCGGTCGGCGGCGGCCTGGAGGCGGGGCGCGAACGCGCGCATGGCCGCGAAGTCGACGCGGTCGGTGCGCGCAGCTCCTCGGACAGGGGGGCGTGGGCGTCGAGCAGGCCGTCGCGGGCGAGCGTCCGCAGATCGACCAGCCACGGGCTGCCCGCGAAGGCCGACCAGCCTCGAGTAGGGCGAGTCGCCGGCGCCAGGGCGGCACCAGCGGCAGGATCTGCCACCAGCGCATCCCGGCGGCCGCCAGCCAGTCGGCGAAGGCCACCGCCTCCGCGCCCAGATCGCCGATGCCATGGGGGCTGGCCAGGGAGGTCGGGTGCAGCAGCACCTGCGGAGCGGGTGTTCATCGCGGATCCACCGGGGTCACGGGGTAGTCGTCGGCGCGCGGCGGGCGGCGTCGAGGGTCTGCAGGAGGCGGAGCGACGTCCTCGCGCCAGGGCCGCGACGACCTGGGCGGCGACGGGCAGGCCCGCCGAGCCCCTGGGTGATGGCCGCCATCTTGCGCTCCAGGCGGTCCGTCCCCCGCCGGCGTGGCGGCCACGTCGGCCGGCGTCACGCGGGTGATGGGGGCGATGCCGCACGGGAAGTTCAGCAGGGGAGTAGCGGAAGCTGAAGGCGTTGGCGGCCGCGAAGTCGCCCGACGTCTGGTGTTGCAGGGCCCGGCACGACGTGGGCCGGGCAGAGCATGGCGTCGATGCCCGCCCGTTTCCAGCGGTCCAGCTCGGCGAGCCGCATGGCGGAGCGCCAGGGCGGTGAGGCGCTACAGGGCCTCGACGGGCTTCTCGCCGATGGCGCGCAGGGTGCTGGCGGCCCGGGCCTCGCCGGTGCGCTCCAGGACGAGGGCGATGGCCTTGCGCAGGCCGCCCGGCAGGCGCGCGATGCGGGCGGCCACCTTGAGCTGGGGGACGAAGCCCTCGCCGTCGAGGCGGGTGCGCATGGTGCGCCTGCCGTCGGAGCCCAGGCCGCGAGCCAGACGAAGACGACCTCGCCCTCGTCGACCGGGCGCACGGGGACGAGCGTGGCGCCGGCCGCGACGAGGGCGTCGCGGGCCTGGTGGACGGCGCGCTGCACGGCGGGGACGGGCGTGAGGTAGCCGTCGTCGTCGCCAGCCGATGCGCAGGCCCCGCAGGTCGACGGCGGCCGGATCGGGCAGGGGCAGGGGGGCACCCGCCGTCGACGCGGGCGAGGCTACGGGATCGACGACGCGGAAGAGCAGCGCGAGGTCCTCGGCGGAGCGGGCGAGGGGCCCAGGGTCGAGCGGACGATCTCCTGCCCGGGTACGCCGGCCTGGGCGCCGCGGCCTGCTCCAGCGGTCGACGGTGGCCTTGGTGCCGCACAAGCCCGTGAAAATGACAGGGATTCGCACGGAGCCGCCGATGTCGGTGCCCAGGCCGATGGGGGCGAAGCCGGCGGCGACGGCGGCGGACTCGCCCCCAGACGAGCCGCCGGAGGTGCGGGTGAGATCCCACGGGTTGCGCGCGTGACGCCGTAGCGCACGCTCTCGGTCTCCTGGGCGAGGAGGAGCTGGGCGACGTTGGTCTTGCCCAGGACGATGGCCCCGGCGGCGCGGAGCTGGCCCACGACGGCGGCGTCCTCGGCGGCGGGGCCGGTGGCGCGGCCGGCGAGGCCCAGGGTGCTGTCGAAGCCGGTGAGGTCGAGGTTCTCCTTGACCGTCATGGGCAGAAAGCCACAGCAGCGGCCGCCCTCGCCGCGGGCCCGGCGGCGTCGGCGGCGCGGGCCTCGGCCAGCGCCGCCTCGAAGCGGCGGACGGGCAGGGCGTTGATGGCGGGGTCGACCGCCTCGATGCGGCGGATATGGGCCTCGACGGCCTCGACGGCGGAGACCTCGCCGGCGGCCATGCGGGCCAGCAGCTCGGTCGCGGTCAGCGTGTGGATGGCCATGCCGCGCGTCTAGCACGGCCGGCCGAGGAGGGGAGGCTCAGGGCTGGGGGCGGCCTCGACGACGAGGGTGTAGGGGCCGCGCCAGGCGTCGAAGAAGGCGAAGCCGTCCACGAAGATGTAGACGGTCTCACCGGCCTCGAGCTCGACGGTGACCGCGCTGGCGAGGCTCCAGCGCGTCGTCGTTGCAGGCCAGCTCGGTCTGGGGCAACCCGCAGAAGGAGCGGACGTAGAGGACGGTGTCGGCGTTGTCGGCGATCACCGTGCGCATCGTCCACGCGCCGGCGGCCGGGGCGGTGAAGGCCCAGACGTTCTGGCCGGCGCCACCGCCGCAGGAGCCCCCTCGAGGATGAGGGCGTCGCTGGTGTCGCCGTCGACGCTGAACGTCCCGCCGTCGGCGGGGTGGTCGTTGAGCACGCCGGTCTGCCAGTCCGCCGGGCACTCCGCGGCCGGGGGCGGCGCAGACGGGGGCCCCGCCGTCGGGGGCGTCGATGCAGAGCCCGTCGTCACACCGGGCGAGGACCTGCAGGAAGTCGCAGGCCGCGCCCTCCTCGATGACCGGCGGGTCCATGATGGGCAGGACGACTGGCTCGCTGGCCAGGCCGGTGGCGTCCAACGCCGAGATGCGGGCCTGGGTGAAGGGCGGGAAGTCGCCGGGGGAGGAAGCCGACGAAGGTCGCCGAGAAGGCGCCCATCGCCTGCTCCACGGTGTCGAACTGCACGTCGACCGACCCACCGTCCGGGCCCACGGGCAGCACCGCGCCGTCGGCGTCGAGGGAGCTCGAGGCGGAACCCGACCACGTTGTCCTCGGCGTCGGTGCCCTCCACCCGGAAGCCGAGGCCGAAGACGTCGGCGTTGTAGTACGCGGTGGCCTCGACGATGGCGGGCGGGGTGGCGACGCGGCAGCTGGCGTCCGGGTCGGCCTCGTCGGCCGTGCAGGCCGAGCCGTCGGGGCAGATGTCGAAGGCGCTCGCGAGATCGCAGGCGTCGCCCAGCTCGATCGCGGCCGGCATGCGCAGGTCCGCGTCGACCGCGTCGGAGGAGAGGCCGAAGGCGTCGATCACGGTGACCTCGGCGGTGACGAAGGCGGGGAAGTCGAGGGCAGGAAGCCGGAGAAGCGGCCATCGAACTGGTCGCCGTCGAGGTCGAGCTCCTGGAACCCGATGACGGCGGGGTTGCCGTCGCCGTCGGCCAGCAGGTCGGTGCCGTCGGCGTCGAGCAGGCGCAGCTGCACGAGGGCGGCGTCGCGGTTGGCGTCGCGGCCCGTCACCCAGATGCCCAGGCCGCCGTTGGCGGCGTTGAAGAAGGCCTCGGCGGTGTCGATGGCGGGCGCCACCTGGGCCACGCAGATCCCGGCCAGGCAAGCGGATTCGTCAGCGCAGCGGTCGCGGATGCGGAGGGGGAGGATCGCAGGCCGCCCCGTGTCGTCATCCTGGGGCAGGTCTTCGAACTCGAAGTCGGCGGGCTCGCTCTCCAGGCCTCGATCGTCGACCAGCCAGACCCGGATGCCGACGGCCTCCGGCGGCAGGAGGCCGCCCTCGCGGATCAGGGCCGTGAACTCGGCCTGGCCGAAGACATCCTGGATGGGAAGAGCTGGCCCACGGCGCCCCTCGATGGGGCCGTCGGCGGAGAGCAGCTGGGCGCGGGCGAAGAAGGTGTCGCGGGTGGCGTCCCGGCCTCGATGACGCCTGTCAGATCGGCGCCGTCGCTCCAGAACATGCCGTCCACGATCTCGGGGGCCGAGGGCTCGCGGCAGACGCCGGCGTCGCCGTCAACGACGCAGAAGGTGTCGGGATCACAGCGGTTGTCGACGCCGTCCGGATCGCGCAGGCCTCGCCCTCGACCACCTCGGGCTGGGGGGGGGCGATGGGCACCTCGATGGGGCGCTCTCGTTGCCCTGGGAGTCGACGGCCCGGACGCGGACGCTCGCCGCCCTCGACCCCGGGGAAGGGGTTGGCGACGGCGGTGAAGTCGCGCTGGCCGAAGACCGGGCGGCGCAGATCCACCGGCTGCTCGAAGGGCATCTGGCCATCGACCAGGATCTCGATGATCAGGCTGGTGACGTCGCCGTTGGGATCGGACCCCGGACGCGCAGGTTGATCTGGCTGGCGCCGTCGAGCGCCACGCCGCCTTCGAGGGTCGGCGGGGCGTGGGCGTCAGCGCGGAGGGCGGTCAGGCCGGAAGGGCCCGACGCCGCCGCCGAAGGCGCTGACGAACACGTAGACCAGCTGGTCGGCCTCGAGCTCGACGAAGAGGCCGCCCGGAGGGAGCCCAGGTCGTCGTTGCAGGCCAGCTCGGCCTCGGCGTCGTCGCAGGTCGTGCGCACGTAGAGGACGGTGTCGAAGGCCGTCGGCGCGTCATGCGTGGAGAACGTGTAGACGCCGGCCGCCTCCGCGACGAACGGGATGGCCACCTCGGCGCCATTGCCGGCGCAGGAGCCAACCGCGGCGCCATCGCCGGGGAGACCTCAGCCTCCATCCGCCAGGCGTCGTCGCCCACGGCCTCGAAGGCCGGCTCCAGCGTCGCGACGTCGCCGCAGGGGCCGGGCATGCCGCCCATGCCGCCTTCGCCGCCCATGCCGCCTTCGCCGCCCATGCCGCCAGCGCCGCCCATGCCGCCTTCGCCGCCCATGCCGCCGGCGCCACCCATGCCGCCCGCGCCACCCATGCCGCCAGCGCCACCCATGCCGCCAGCGCCACCCATGCCGCCCGCGCCACCCATGCCGCCAGCGCCACCCATGCCGCCAGCGCCACCCACAACCACCAGCGCCACCCTGGCCACCAGCGCCACCCATGGCCACCAGCGCCACCCTGGCCACCAGCGCCACCCTGGCTACCGGCGCCACCCTTACCGCCAGCGCCACCTGGCCACCGGCGCCACCCTGGCCACCGGCGCCACCCCACCACCGGCGCCGCTGTCGATCATGCCGCCGTCCGCGTTGCCACCGGCCCCACCGGCGCCATCGCTGCCGCCCCGTCGTCACAGCCCGCGAAGATCGCCGCCGTGAGGGGCCAGCAACAGCCCCGCGCGCGACCCCAAACCACCTGTTTCATGTCTTGACTCTCCAGCCTGGTCCAAACGGAGCCGCCGCCGACTCCGAAGGCAGTACCCTACAAAGACGGGGCGGCTCGAACCAGGGCGGATGTACGGTGAGGTCGGATGCCGGGCGCGTCAGGGCAGGTCGGGCTCGACGGTGAGGGCGTAGGAGCCCTGCCAGGAGGAGCGCCGAAGCCGGTGTAGCCATCGACGAAGAGGTAGACGGTCTGGCCGGCGTCCAGGGGGAAGCTGATGGCGCTGTTGTAGCCGACGCCGTCGTCATCGTCGTTGCAGGCCAGCTCCGACGCGGCCACGCCGCACAGGCTGCGGGCGTAGAGGACCGTGTCGTCGTTGTTGCCCTCCAGGGTGGTGCGGGCGCGCCAGAGCCCGCCGGCGGGCGCGGTGAACGACCAGACGTCCTGGCCCGCCCCGCCGCCGCAGCTCCCACCGGGCTGGATGAGGGCGTCGCTGGTGTCGCCCTCGGCCTCGAAGGCCCCACCCGCGATGGGGTGGTCGTTGATCACGCCGGTGAGGATGCCGGGGCCGCACTCGGCCACCGGCTCGGCGCAGCGGGCGCCGCCCGCGTCCTGGGGCTCGCAGAAGACGCCCTCGGCGCAGATGCTGCGGGCGCCCAGCAGATCACAGACGTCGCCCAGCTCGACGACGTCGGGGGCCCGCATGTCCACCTCGAGGGGGGCGCTCTCCAGGCCGGCGGCGTCGACGACCCAGAAGCGCACGCGATCCACGTTGTCGAGCGGGTTGGGCACGCCGCTGCCGCGGGTGCCGACGAAGGCCCCATCTCCTGGCGGAGCTCGTCGAAGGCGAGGCCCGTGGGCTCCAGGCGGCCGGCCCAGGGGACGACCTGGCCATCGACGTCGAGCAGGAGGAGGCGCAGCGCGCGGACGTCGTCGTCGGCGTCGGTGCCGTCGAGCTGGAGGGCGAAGGCCTCGGCGTCGTCGGCGTTGTACCAGGCCTGGGCGCTCACCAGGACGGGCGCGTGGGCCGCCACGCAGGTGAAGCGGCCCCCGAGGGCGCGCGATCGAGGCAGGCGGTCGCCTCGGGGCGTCGAAGAGCCTCGAAGGGATCGCAGGCGTCGCCGGCCGCGAGGGACCTCGGGCACGGCCCGCTCGGCCGGGGTCAGGGGGCGAGCGCAGGTCCAGGGCGTCCACCGCGGCGACCTCGACGCGGGCGATGGCCGGAGGCCGGGCGGCAGCTCCAGGACGAGGGTGCCCTCGAAGGCGCCGTCGGCCTGCAGGAGCGTCGCGAAGTCGAGGATCTGGGGGATTGGGGCCATTGATGAAGTCGATGCCCTCGTCATCGAGGAGCCGGAGGGCGAAGCCGAAGACGTCGCCGTCGGCGTCGGTGCCGCTGATGCGGATGCCCAGGACGGCGCCGTCCGGGCTCACGGCGTAGCGGGCATCGGTGATGGCGGGGCCTCGACGGCGGCGCAAGCCGGCATGGCGCCGGGGCGCAGACGGCCAGCTCGCCGCAGGCGTCGCGGACGCGGCGGGGATCGCAGCCCTCGCCCAGGCCGCGCTGGGGCAGGTCTTCCAGGGGAAGTCGCGGGGCGGGCTCTCCTGGCCGCGGTCGTCGTTGAGCCAGACCCGCAGGCCGTGGCGTCGGCCGGGATGAGGCCCGTCTCGCGGATGAGCAAGGTGAACTCGGCCTGGCCGTACGGGTCTTCCAGCGGGGCGAAGAAGACGTCCGTGGCCACGATGGGGCCATCACGGGCCCGAGGAAGAGGCCGCGGCCGGAGAAGGTGTCGCGGGTGGCGTCCTCGCCCTCGATGGCCGCCGTCAGGTCGCGGTCGTCGCGCCAGACGTGGCCGCCGGTGATGCGGGGCGGCGTCGGGGAGGCGCAGGTCGCGGCGTCGCCGGTGTCGAGGCAGAAGGTGCCGTTGGCGCAGCGGTTGTCGACGCCGAGGGATCGCAGGCCTCGCCCTCCGCCGCCTCCGGCTGCGGCGCCACCGGAATGTCGATGGGATCCGAGAGGTTGCCGGCGTGGTCACGGGCGCGGACGCGCACCGTGTCGACCCCGGGATGGAGCGCAGCGGGCTCAGGGCGAGCGCTGAAGCTGCGCTGCCCGTAGACGGGCTGGCGCAGGGCGAGGGGAACTCGGGATCGACGACCTGGCCGCCGGCGCGCTGCTCGCTCGCAGAGGACGTCGATGACGTCGCCGTTGGGATCGACGCCCTCACGCGCACGTTGACCTGGCCGTCCGCCTCCAGGGCCACGCCCTGGGCCAGACGGGCGGGGCGTCGCCGTCGGCGCGCAGGACGGTCAGGCGGAAGGGGCCGGACGCGGCGGGGCCGAAGGAGTCGACGAAGACGTGCACGGCCTGGCCCGCGTCGAGCTCGGCCATCAGGCCGCTCTGCAGGCCGCCTTCATCGTCGTTGCAGGCGATCTCGGAGTCGGCGGCGTCGCAGGTGTCGCGCAGGTAAACCACCGTGTCGAGGCGCGTGGGCCGCCGACGGTCGTGGAAGGTGTAGAGGCCGACCGCCGGGGCGACGAAGGGATGGCCACCTCGGGGGCCAAGCCCAGCGCAGGAGCCCGCGGTCTGGCTGCGGCCCAGGGCGATCTCGCCCTCCAGGTGCCAGGCGGCGTCGTCGCCGTCGGGGCGAGGCGCGTCGAGCAGCGTCACGCCGCCGCAGGCGCCAGGCTCCGCCGCCGGCGCCTCCCATGCCGCCCTCGCCGCCCATGCCACCGGCGCCGCCCATGCCACCAGCGCCACCCATCCCGCCAGCGCCACCGGCGCCGCCCATGCCACCTTCACCACCGGCGCCACCCATGCCACCGGCGCCGCCCCTGGCCGCCAGCGCCACCCCCCACCGGCGCCACCCTGGCCACCGGCGCCGCCCTGCCGCCGGCGCCGCCCTGGCCACCCGCGCCGCCCTGGCCGCCGGCGCCCCCCTGGCCGCCTGCGCCGCCGGCTGTCGATCATGCCCCCGTCGCCGCCGCCGCCTGCGCCGCCGGCGCCCCCGCCGCCGCCGTCATCGCACCCCGCGAACATCGCCGCCGCGACGGCCAGCACCAGCGCCGGCCGACCCCATGCCTCATGCCACATGCCTGCACTCTCCAGCGTTTGCCGCGGAGCCGCCGCTGACCCCGCGAGCAGTACCCTACCGGCAGTGGCGGCCGGCTACCACTGGCGATCGGGGGCGAGGGTGGCGCAGCTCGGGCGGGCGACGCGCCCTCAGAATCCCGGCGCGGCGGTGAGCGTGTAGGGCCCCTGCCAGGGTCCGAAGAGCCCGACGAACCCGTCCACGAAGACGTAGACCGTCTCGCCCTCGTCGAGCTGGAGCTGGAGCGCGCTGTTGAAGCCGACGCCGTCGTCGTCATCGTTGCAGGCCAGCTCCGAGTCGGGGAAGTTGCAGAGGCGCCGGGCATACATGACGGTGTCGGCGGCGGGATCGGCGAGGGTCGTCTGGACGACCCAGAGGCCGGCGGCCGGCGCCGTGAACGACCACACATCGCGCACCCCGCCGCCGCCGCAAGAGCCCCGGTCGGCCGGCGCCACGCCGGTGGTGTCGCCCTCGACCTCGAACCGGAGTCCGTCCAGGGGGTGGGCGTTGAGATCACCCGTCAGCGTGCCCATCGGGCACTCGGCGACGCGCGCGACGCAGATCGGGCCGCCGTCGACCCGGGCGTCGCACGTCGTGCCCTCGGGACACACGTTCATGGCGGCCGCGGGATCGCAGGGCTCGCCGAGCCCGACCTCGGCGGGGGCCTGGAGCAACACCTCGACGGGGTTGGAGCGCAGCTCGGCCCGGTCGACCACCCAGAAGCGGGCCCGGACCACGTCGCCCATGCCCTGGGGCGAGCCGCTCGTGCGGGTGCCGACGAAGGCGCCGTTCGCGCGCTCCAGCTCGAAGAAGCGGAGGCGGACCGGCGTGATGGCGTCGGGCCCCCCGAAGTAGAACGGCTGGTCCTGGGCGTCGAAGAGCAGCATCTCGAGCACCTGGACGTCGTCGTCGACGTCGGTGCCAGCGAGCCGCAGCGCGAACGCCTCGTTGCGGGGGTTGTACCAGGCGTTGGCTTCCACCAGGACCGGCGGGGTGGCCGAGGCGCACGTGAAGTCCCCGTCGAAGGCGCGGTCGAGGCAGGCCGTGTGCTCGGGGCAGAAGTCCATGAGCCCCGAGAAGTCGCAGCGCTCGTCCGCGGCCCGGGGGACCGGCTCCCCAGGCACCGCGACCACGAAGGCCGAGCGGAGACCCTGGGCGTCCACGGCGGCCAGCTCGATGCGGTCGAACTGGGGGAAGCCGGGCTGCAGCTCACCCAGGACGGCGCCGTCGAAGGCCCCATCGGCCTGAGCCAGGCGGTCGAAGGGGATGGCGGCCGGCTCGTTGGGGCCGTTGAGGATGTCGCGCCCGCCAAAGTCCAGGATGCGAACGGCCATGCCAGTCACGTCCCCGTCCGGATCGGTGCCCACGATGCGCACGCCGAGGACGTCGCGGCGGGCGCTCAGGAAGAACTCCGCCCGCTGCACGACGGGCGCCTGGGGGGCGACGCAGACGGGGGCGTCGCCCGCCGGGCAGCTCCCCGGCGCGGTACAGGCGTCGCGAACGCGGAGGGGATCGCAGGCCTCGCCCCGGGCGCGCACCGGCAGGGGCTCGAAGGCGAAGTCGCTCGGATCGGACTCCAGGTCGCGGGCGTCGCGAATCCACAGGCGGACCCCGGTGGCGCCAGCCGGGATGATGCCCGGCTGCCGGATCAGCAGGGTGAACTGCAGGCGCCCCTGCGGGTCCTCGAGCGGGGCCACGACGGCCTCCGCGCCGGGGATCGGACCGTCAGCGCCCAGGAACTGGATCCGCAGGGCGCGCGCGTCGCCGGTGGCATCCTCGCCGTCGATGGCCGCCGTCAGATCGGCACCGCGCCGCCAGACATGGCCACCCAGGAGGGTGGGCGGCGTCGACCCGGAGCAGGCGGCGCCCGCCTCGGCGGCGAGGCAGACGGTGCCGTCGGCGCAGCGGTCCTCGACGCCGGCGAGATCGCAGGGCTCGCCCTCGCCCGGGCGCGGCTGGACGACGATGGCGACATCACGGAAATCACTGATGTTCCCGGCGCGATCCCGGGCGCGGACCCGGACGGCGTCGGCCTCGGGGGCGAGCTGCAGGCCGATGGCGGCGCCGCGGAAGGCGCGCTGGCCGAACGCGGGCGGCAGGTCGACGCTGACCTCGTCCCCCCGCACGTCGCCGTCGGCGAGCGCGGCGACGCCGAGGGCGACAGCGTCCCCGTTGACGTCCGCGCCCTCGACGAAGAGGTGCACGCCAGCGGGGCTCCGCAGGGCCCGGACGGCCGCGAGGGTGGGCGCCTCGCTGGCGTCGGCGCCCAGGATGGTGAGGCCCACCGGGCCGCCGGCGTCAGCCGCGGCGTCGAGGAAGACGAGGACGGTCTGATCGGCCTCCAGGGGGAGGAGGAGCCCGCTCTGGGGGCCGCCCTCGTCATCGTTGCACCCGAGCTCGCTGTCGGCGTCGAGGCAGGTGGTCCGCACATGCAGGACGGAGTCGAAGGCCGTCGGCGCGCCGACGGTGGTGAGGGTGTAGACGCCGGCCGAGGGGGCCGTGAAGGGCACGACGAGCTCCGCGCCCGCGCCGCCGCAGGTGCCGACCGCGCGGCCGGCGCCGGGGGGCAGCTCGGCCTCGAGGCGCCAGGCGGCGTCGCCCAGGGCCACGAGCGGCGCGTCGCTCAGCGCCAGGTCGCCACAGTCGATGTCCATGCCGCCTTCGCCGCCCGCGCCGGCCATGCCGCCCGCGCCGCCCGCGCCGGCCATGCCGCCCGCGCCGCCCGTGCCGCCTTCGCCGCCCGCGCCGCCTGCGCCGCCTTCGCCGCCCGCGCCGCCTTCGCCGCCCGCGCCGGCCATGCCGCCAGCGCCACCTTCGCCGCCGGCGCCAGCCATGCCGCCGGCGCCAGCCATGCCACCCTGGCCACCCTGGCCACCCCTGGCCACCCTGACCACCCCGCGGCACCCTGGCCGCCCGCGCCCCGCCCTGACCGCCCGCGCCCCTGGCCGCCCGCGCCACCCTGGGCCGCCCGCGCCCCCCTGGCCACCTGCGCCGCCGCCGTCCGCCAGGGTCGCGTCCGCCCCGCCGCCGCCGGCGTCGTCACACGCCCCGATCAGCAACGCCGTCAGCACGAGGACCGCTCCGGTCCGTCCCGTCACTACAGCCACCCAGTGTTCCCGTCATCAGAGTGAGGAGGCGGGCCGCAGGGGCCCGGCGGGCGCATGCTACAGGCGTTCACGGACCCTGCAAAGGGACCGCGAGAGAACCGCCGACAGATCGCCTGGTCCCGGACCGGGCGGAGGGCTTGCCCACCTGCTGGTCTTCGGCGACGCTCCTCGGATGCAAGCGGTCGGGCAGGTGCTGCGTTCAGGTCGGACGCTGCGGGTGATGGGCTTCGACGACGCGCCGTTCGCGGCCGACGCGGCCCAGGTGGACGTCGCGGGCGTGGTGTGCGCCGGCACGCGCTTCGAGGGCATGGTCTGGGGGCAGGCGACCCGCGACGGGCTCGACGCCACGGCCGCGATCACGCGCCTGTTCACCACCAGCAAGTTCGCCGCGCAGGTGCACCTCCTCCTCCTCGATGGCCTGGCGGTCGGCGGCTTCAACCTCGTCGACCTGCCGGCCCTCGCGGCCGCGACCGGGCGCCCCTGCGCCGCCGTCCTGCGGCGGCCGCCCGACTTCCCGGCCGTGCACCGGGCGCTCCAGATTTTTCCTGATGTGGATCAACGGGTTGGCCTGATCGAGCGGGCCGGGGCGGTGCATGAGGCGCCGCCGTTCTTCTTCCAGGTCGCGGGGGAGGAGCCGGCGGTCATCGCCGCGGCCCTCGCCCGCCTGACGGATCGTGGGCATGTGCCCGAGGCGCTGCGGCTGGCCCACCTGATCGGGTCGGCGGTGCGCCTGGGCGAGAGCGGGAGGCGGGCATGAGCGAAGCGCGTGGGACGCTGGACGTGGGGCGGGTGCTGTCGGAGACCTTCGGGCTCTGGGCGAAGCTGCTGGGGCCGCTCTTGTTGATGAGCTTCGTCGTGCACCTGCCCCTGATCGGGTACACGGTGCACGTCGCGTTCAATGACCTGAGCCAGGCGACCCTGGAGCTGCTGACGCTGGTCGAGGTGGGCGGCGGCGTGGTCCTGGGCTTCCTGCTCGTGGGGGCCATCACCTACATGGTGGTCGAGCACATCGCGGGCCGGCGGCGGTCGGTGGGCGTGGTGCTGGCCATGGGCCTCCGGAGCCTCCCAGGCGTCTTCTGGGTCAGCCTCCTGAGCGGGCTCGTCGTGTTCGGCGGGCTGCTGCTCCTGGTGGTGCCGGGCGTGATCGTCGCCTGCATGCTCTGGGTGGTGGTGCCGGTGGCCGTGCTGGAGCAGCGGGGCGGCCTGGAGGCCCTCCGGCGCAGCCGCGAGCTGACGAAGGGGCTGCTCGGGCCGGTCTTCGGGGTCGTGTTCGTGTTCGGGTTCCTGGAGTGGGTGGTGAACAAGGTCCTCGAGATCAGCCTGCTCAGCGATCCGACGCCGGCGTCGGTGCAGGCGTTCCTGCTGATCAGCCTCGGCTGCTCCCTCGTCCTGAGCACCCTCAGCAGCGTGGCCGCGGCGGTCGGCTATGTGCACCTGCGCCACGGCACCGACGGCGTGACGGCGGGGGATCTGGCGTCGGTGTTCGACTGACGCCGGCCCACCGGCTCAGCGCTGCAGGTAGCGCACGAGGATCTGCGCCCCGGCGTCGGGGCCGAAGCCCTCCTGGAACACGATGGCGTTCTCGGCCTCGTCGTAGGCCCAGTTGCCGAGCTGCTCCTGCTCGGCCCCGTTCGGCAGCACGACGAAGACGCGCAGCGTGTCGGGATCGGGCAGGCCGGCCAGCGGGAAGCTGCGCTGCAGGCGCACGACGGTGGCGTCGAGCAGCACGTCGATGACGCGGCCCCAGTCGTTGTCGCAGATGTGCAGCAGGGCGCCGCCCGTCTCCTCGGCGCCGCGGATGTACTGCTCGCCGACGTCGGCGACGCAGCCGCGATCTTCGAGGCCCACGACGCCGTGCACGGTGAACTCGGGCCGCTGCATGTCGTTGCGGACGAAGGCCTTGAAGCGCGGCCAGCTCATGTCGGACTCGTCATCGGTGACGACGATGAACTGCAGCAGGCTGCCGGCGCGCAGGAACGGGGCGAACGAGCGCCCGCCATCGCAGCCGCCCCAGCACTTCACGATGTCCTCGTACGGCTCCTCGCTGTCGACGCTCTCGTCGAGGTGGAGGAAGCGGTCCGTGTCGGCGCACTGGGGGCCGGCCATGGGCGGCGGGATGCAGACGTCGGGGTCACGGGGGTTGGTGCCGCGCTCGCTGATGAGGACGACGTGGTAGTCGATGCCGGCGTCCACCAGGCGGGTGGCCAGGGTGCCCAGGTTGGCCTCCACCTGGGCGACGGTGTCGTCCATGGAGCCGGAGTTGTCGACGGACATGATGAAGTCGACGGGGCGGCTCAGGCGCTCCTCCCCGACGCGGAAGCGCTCCTGCCGGGGCTGGCCGGGCACGCCCTCGCCGCCCGCCCCGCCGCCGCCGCCCGCGCCGCCGCCGCCGGGCTGGTCGCACCACTCGTCCACGAGGCCGTCGCAGTCGTCGTCGAGGGCGTTGCAGGCCTCGGGCGCCGGGCCGGTGCTGCCCTCGCAGGGGCCATAGGACTCGCCGGTGGCGTCGCAGCGGCGCGTGCCCTCGGTGCAGGTGCCCACCCCGCGCGCCTCGGCCGGGCCGGCGAAGCAGACGGCGGGGCCGGTGCAGGGGCAGGCGATCTCGTCGACGCGGCCGTCGCAGTCGTTGTCGAGGCCGTCGCAGACCTCGGAGACGCAGCCCGGCCGGGCGCCGCCGCCACCCCCGCCGCCGGCGCCCGCGTCGAAGCCGGGCGTGGGCAGGAAGGCGTCGCGGACGCCGCCCCCGTCGGCCACCGGATCGAGCGCGGGGTCGGAGCAGGCCACCAGGGCGACCGCGGCCCCGAACAGCGCGATCTGCTTGAAGATTTGCCGAGGGGCGCGGGCCGCCATGCGCTGCTCCTGGACCGTGTGGGGCCAGGATGCCACGAACCGCCGGGCCGGGTCGACGCGCCTCAGCGGCGCCGGCGGCGCACGAGGGCCAGGCAGGCGGCGGCGAAGAGCAGGAGCCCGCCGGGCGCGGGCCCGCCGCCCAGGGTGCAGCCGCCGCCGCCGGTGTCGCCCTCGTCGGCGGCCGGCGGCCTCGGGGTGCGGGGGGGACGCCGGCCAGCGTCGGAGTCGGCGATGCCGCCGTCCGGCTCGCCCTCCATGGGCAGGCCCTCGGTGGGGGCCGGATCCTCGCCGTCGCGCAGGCCGTCGCCGTCCGTGTCGGGGTTGAGGGGGTCCGTCTCCAGCGGGTCCACCACGCCGTTGCCGTTGGCGTCCTCGGCGCCGTCGACGCGGCCGTCACCGTCGGTGTCGATGTCTCGCGGGTCCGTCTCGCCGGGATCCTGCACGCCGTTGTGGTTGGCGTCCTCGATACCATCGGGCAGGCCGTCGCCGTCGGTGTCGGTGCGCAGCGGATCCGTCCCGCCGTCGCGCTCGACGCCGTCGAGCAGGCCGTCCCCGTCGGTGTCGGGGTTGTGGGGATCGGTCTCGTCCGGATCGACGATGCCGTTGCCGTTGCGATCCTCGTCGGGGTCGAGCAGGCCGTCGCGGTCGCTGTCGCCCGCCTCGTCGTCGGGCCCGATGCGCAGGGTGGCCACGGGGCCGTCGCAGGTGCGGCAGGTGGCCATCGTCGCCGCGGCGCGGGAGGCGTGCGTCCAGGTGTCGAAGGCCAGCGGGACGTCGGTGCCCTGGCCCGTCTCGGGATCCGGGGCCTCGTACTGGCGCCAGCGCCGAAGCTGCGGCCGGCCGTCGACGCGGGAGCCCTCGGGCAGCACCTCCACCGCGTCGTCGGCGTCGACGAGGGCCGCGTCGTCCCGGATGGCCCGGTCGTTCCAGTACATCACCGCGGGCTCCGGCCCCATCGGCCCGAGGCGCTCGAGCCGGAAGCCGCCGCTGTTGTCCTCGATGTCGAACATGGGGACGTGGATCTCGCCGACGGTCAGGCTGACCTCGAACCCGTACTCGCCGGGCGGCAGCGGGGCGCCGTCCGGGCCGGCGCCGTCGAAGGGCACCTCGTTGAGGCCCGCCATGGCGTCGCCCACGAGCAGGCGGTCGCGGCTGCCGTCGAAGACGCCGTCCTGGTCGGTGTCGATGATGACGCGGTAGACGCCGGGGCCGCTGGCCTCGAAGCCGAAGGTGCCCGCGTCCTGTACGCCGTCGCCGTTGGGGCTCAGGCTCGGCGTGCCGGCCTCGTCTTCAAAGGTGACCTGGGCCAGGGCGGCGGCCGGCGGCGCCGGGGGCGGCGGCTCGGGCGGGTGCAGGTAGAGCGGGAACCGGGTGGGCGCGCGGCGGACCTCGCCGCCGTCGTAGAACGGGCAGACGCCGGCGGCGTCGGGGTCGCCGAACTGGCACCAGCTCTGGTCGCGGAAGTCCGCGAGGCCGTCGTTGTTGGCCACCAGGGCGTAGCGGAAGCCCCGCATGTCGGTGAGGCGCAGGGTGAAGACCTGGCCGGCGTCGCCGACGGGCACGACGACGTGGAAGACGCCGTGGCTGCCGAGGGAGAAGCTGTGGGCGTTGAGGAGCCACTGGCGGGCGAAGAGGCGGCCGCCCGGCACCGACACGCCGCCGGGGCCGACGACGTCCACCAGGAAGAAGCGCGTGGAGGCGCCGCTGCGCGAGAGCGTCTCGGCCTCGCCCACGAAGTCGAGCGTCCAGACGCCGGGGGCGCCGGTGAGGGTGACGAAGCGCGGCGGCGCGCCGGCGACGCAGTAGCCCTCGCCGGGGGTGATGGCGACGGCGCGGGCGCAGAGGCCGGAGCGCTCCGCGGCGGCGTAGGCCTCGCCCGTCCGCTGGAAGTAGCAGCGCAGGCCGTCGGCGCACTCGGCGTCGCCCCCGCAGCGGACGGTGTCGGGGGGGTAGGCGAGCACCTCGGCGCCGACGCGGGCGGGCAGGACGGGGTTGGGGGCGCCGGGCTCCCGATCGATGGCGGCGCCGTCGACGGGGGCCTCCTGGCGGCCGTCGTCGCTGGAGCAGAGCTTCAGGCTCTCGCCCTCGCGCACCTCGACGCGGACGAGGGTGACGTCCTCGAGGCCCTGGGTGAGGCCGAGCTGGGGGGTGCCCTCGGGGAGCGCCCAGGCCGGGCCGGTGAGGAGGAGGCCGAGGAGGGCCGTGGTGCGTCCGACCATGCCGTACATTTCCCTCGATGTGCGCCTGTGTTTCGCGCTTTTCGTCGGAATCTCAAACACTTCGGGCCCGAGTGTCCGACCCCCTACAGGGCACCAGGGGCGGTCGGTCGGTGTCAAGGCCCAAGGCCCCCGATCGACCTCGGCCCCGTCCGGCTTGCTCGCCTGGGCGATTCGGCGTTCAATCGGCCGGTAAGCATCTGTTGAGGCTGAAGGTCGAGCCCCCCGGGTCGACCGCGGAGGGAGGGAGGAGATGCGCCCCATCTGGGCTGGCCCGCTGGCGGGCATCCTGGCGCTCGGGCTGGCCACGGCGAGCCAGGCCGAGGTGCGGCCGTCGGACATCAACCGGCCGGTGGGCGAGGACGGCCTCGGCCCCGGCTACGGCGGCAACCAGACGCAGTGGGCCCTGGAGCTGGTGGGCTTCTTCGGCACCGGCACCTCGGCGGCGGGCCGCGACGTCGACCGGGTGAGCCTGGCCCCGACGCTGCGGGTCGCGACGCCGGAGCGCCGCAACGACGTCGAGGTGGTCTGGGCGCTGCTCTCGCACCGCCAGACCGAGACGGACCTGGATCTCACCCGCCAGGACCTCTTCGTCAGCAACGTGCACGTGGGCTACCACTGGGCCTGGCGAAGCCTGGCGCGGCAGCTCCGGTTTGGCCTGAGCCTGACGCTGCCGGCGGCGCGCCTGCCCACCGACTCGGCGGACGCCATCCGCCTGGCCCTCGACGCGTACGCGACGCAGGCGGCCATGCGCGGCTGGCGGGAGCTGTGGCTGTGGACGCCCGAGACCCTGACGGTGGCGGGGCACTTCGACCTGTACAGCCGGCAGGCCTCCGGTCTCATCTTCGGCGGCCAGATCATCGCGGGCGCCATGCAGCGCACCAGCGACTCGCCGGTGATCGAGGAGCAGAACGTCGTGGTCCAGGCCGATCTGGATCTGGCCTTCGACGTCGCTCACGGCCGCTACCTGCTGCGGGCGGGCGTGGTGGCCCTGCCCATCACCGAGGCGGACGACAAGCTGCAGGCCTCCATCGAGCCGGAGGCCCGCTTCCGCCTGGGCCCGGTGGATCTGGTGACGCGGCTGACGGTGCCCGTCAACAAGCCGGCGGGCTTCGCGTTCTCGGAGGGCGGGTTCTGGGCCGCCACCATCGGCATCGCCAACGCCACGTCCCAGGTGCTGCCCGAGGAGTAGCCGCGCGGCCCGCCCATCAGGGCGCGGCCTTGGCGACCATCGGCGCCCCCCTGGTAGACTCCGCCCATGCGCTCCCTCCTCTGGCTGGCCGGCCTCGTGCTGGCGGGCTGCCTGCCCGCGATCGACGACGAGTGTGGCCCCGCGCGACCCTGCGCGGCCGGGCGCTGCCTGGAGGGCGTGTGCCTGGGCGACGCCACCCTGGCGCCCGACGCCGAGGACGCGGCGCCGCCGCGGGTGGACGCCGAGGTGGAGGCGGATCGCGGGGCCATCCCGCCGGGCTGCGAGCCGGCCCCCGAGACCTGCGACGACCGCGACGAGGACTGCGACGGCCGGGTGGACGAGGGGCTGTGGCGGCCCTGCCGGGTGGGGGCCCCCGAGCTCGACGGCGTAGGGGTGTGCCGCGCGGGCCAGGCGCGATGCGTGGCCGGGGCCTGGGGGGCCTGCGAGGACGCGGTCGGCCCCCGGCGGGAGCGCTGCGACGGCGAGGACTCCGACTGCGATGGCCAGGTGGACGAGGCGCTGGACGAGACCTGCTACAGCGGGCCGGCGGGCACCGCAGGCCAGGGTCGCTGCCGGGCGGGGACGCGGGCGTGCCTCGCGGGGGCGGCGTCGCCGGAGTGCCGGGGCCAGGTGCTCCCGGTGCCCGAGCGCTGCGATGGCGAGGACGACGACTGCGACGGGCGGGCGGACGAGGGCCTGGACTGCGCGTGCCGCGAGGGCGACGTGCGCCTCTGCGCCGGCGGGGCGCAGGGGGCCTGCCGCCCGGGCGAGCAGCGGTGCGTCGGGCGCCGGTGGGGGCCCTGCGCCGGGGCGGTGCTGCCCGGCGAGGAGGTCTGCAACGCCCTCGACGACGACTGCGACGGCGAGGTGGACGAGGGGCTGGACGGCGCGCGCTGCGTGCTCGGCGTGGGCGGCTGCCGGCGCGTCGGGGCCCTGGCCTGCGAGGCCGGGGAGCTCGGCTGCGCGGCGCCCGCGGACGCCGGCCCCGAGGCCGAGCTCTGCAACGGGCTCGACGACGACTGCGACGGCCGGGCCGACGAGGACGACGCCCTCGGGGCCGCGTGCACGGCGGGGCTCGGCGCCTGCGAGGCCGAGGGCTTCCTGCGCTGCGGCGTCGACGGCGACGTGCTCTGCGACGCCTCGCTGCCGCCCCCGCGGCTGGAGCGCTGCGATGGCCTGGACGACGACTGCGACGGCCGCGTGGACGAGGGGGAGAGGGGCCAGCCCCTGCGGGTGCCCTGCTACCTCGGCGCGCCGGACCAGGCGGGCGTGGGCGAGTGCCGGGCGGGCGTGCAGGCCTGCGCCGACGGGCTGCCCGCGGGGACCTGCCAGGGCGCGGTGGGCCCGACCGCCGAGATCTGCAACGGGCGCGACGACGACTGTGACGGCGTGGTGGACGAGCTGCCCGAGGGGGGCTGCGCCTGCGAGCCGGGCCTGACGCGCCCGTGCTACGGCGGCCCGCCCGGCACGGAGGGCGTCGGGGCCTGCGCCCCGGGCGTGCGGACCTGCGCGCCGGACGGGCGTTTCGGGGCCTGCGTGGGGGAGCGCGGCCCCGCCGAGGAGGCCTGCAACGCCGTCGACGACGACTGCGATGGGCGCGTCGACGAGGCGGTGCCCGGGGCGGGCCGCGGCTGCACGGCCGGGGTCGGGGCCTGCGCCCGTGAGGGCCGGCTCGTCTGCGCGGGGGGCGCCCTGGGCTGCGACGCGCGCGCGGCTTCCCCCATCGCCGAGATCTGCAACGGGGCCGACGACGACTGCGACGGGCGGGTGGACGAGCAGCTCGCCGGCCTGAGCCAGCCCTGCACCGTCGGCGTCGGGGCCTGCGAGGCCACCGGGGTGACGCGCTGCGAGCCGGGGCGGGGGGTCATCTGCGACGGCGTGCCCCAGAACCCACGGCCGGAGCGCTGCAACGGGGCCGACGACGACTGCGACGGCCTGGTGGACGAGGGCGTCCAGCAGGCCTGCGGCGGGTGCGAGCCGCCGCCGCCCGACACCTGCAACGGCCGCGACGACGACTGCGACGGCCGGGTGGACGAGGCGCCGGATCCGCTGGTGGGCGCGGCCTGCCGGGTCGGCGTGGGGCAGTGCGCGGCCGAGGGGGCCTACGTCTGCGGGCCGGGTGGCCTGGTGTGCACCGGCCAGGCCGGCCTGCCCACCGAGGAGCTGTGCAACCGCCTCGACGACGACTGCGACGGCGTGGTGGACGACGAGGCGCGCTGCCCGCTGGCGGGCGTCGTGGGGGCCCGGTGCGACGACGGCCGGTGCCGGTTCGAGGCCTGCGCGCCGGGGTACTTCGACGCGGACGGCGTGGCCGACACGGGGTGCGAGCGGGGCTGCGCCATCGGACGCGACGCCGACGGCGTGGCGGTGGCCGATCGCGTGGTGGGCGCCGGGCGGTGGGCCCGATCCGCCACCGGGGCCCAGGGCACCGCGACGAGCTTCGTGGATCTGCAGGGCGATCTCATCGTGGTGGCGGGCCCGAACCGCTGGCGCGTGGGGGCGGCGGGGATGGCGCTCTCGTGGCCGGCCATCGCGGCGGTGCCCACGGGCTTCGTGGTGGTGGTGCGGGCGGAGGGCATGGCCCGCGCGGAGCTGTGGCGCGTCGACCTGCGCCCCGGCCAGGAGGCTCGCACGGACGTGCTGGCGTCGCCCGGGGCGGGGCCGGCGGCGGTGCGGGCCCTGGCGGCGGGGGGCGTGGCGATCGCCTGGCTGGGGGACGCGGGGGCGCAGCGGGCGCTCTTCCTGGCGCGGGACGGCGAGGCGGCCCAGAGCTTCCCGCTGGCGGGGCTGGCCGGGCTGCCGGCGTCCGCCGCCCCCGGGATGCTGGTGGACGCCGACCGGACGTGGCTGGTCGTGCCGGTGCTGGCGGACGGCGCGCTGCGGCTGCAGGCCCATGTGCAGCAGGGCGGCCGGCTGGCCCAGGTGGGGCAGGCCGACGGCGTGGGTCCGGTGCAGGGGCCGCTGCTGGCCGCGCGGCGCGGGGCGGCGGCCCAGGTGGCCTACGCCGGCGGCGGGGCGCTGCGCCGGCACGTCTGGCGGCTCGAGGCGGAGCCGGGGCTGGGGCCGGCGCTGGCGCTGCGGGAGGGCGAGGGCGTCTCGGTGGGCAGCCTGGTGGCCACGGCCGAGGGCTTCATCGCCTCGACGGCGGCGGTCGCGGCGGCCGGCGGCTGCCAGATCCACCTGCTGCGGGATGACGGGGGGCTCGTCGGCACCGTGCCGATGGGGCGGCTCGACTGCCAGGCGCTCAGCCTGTCGCCGGACGCGACGCCGCTGGTGACGTGGACAGACGTGGCGAGCCGCGTCTGGGCGACGCCGTCGGGCTGCCGCTAAGGGTCCGAGACCAAAGAGGAATCAGGGAGCGGCGTCGACCGGGGTGGCGTCGGCCGGGGCGGCGTCGGGCGCGGCCGCGTCGGGGAGCGCAGCGTCCGGCTGGGCCGCGTCCGGCTGGGCCGCGTCCGGCTGGGCCGCGTCCGGCTGGGCGGCGTCCGGCTGAGCCGCGTCCGGCTGAGCCGCGTCCGGCCGGGCCGCGTCCGGCTGGGCCGCGTCCGCCGAGGTCGCGTCCGAGAGGGCCGCGTCCATCGCCCCGGCGTCCGCCGGGCTCGCGTCGGCCGCCCCGAGGGGCGCGATGCAGCGGTTGAAGGTGCAGAGCGCCCCATCGGTGCAGTCCGAGTCGAGGCGGCACTCCACCTCGCAGCGGCCCGACACGCAGGCGCGGCCCGCGCCGCACTCGGCGCTGGACTGGCAGCCCGCGATGGCCAGGTCGCTGGACAGCGTGCAGGCCGGCGCCCCGGCCAGGGCCAGGGCCGCCAGGGCCCCGCCAGCGAGGCGGAGCGCGAGGCGCGCCGACAGGCGGCGCGGAGACGTGTGCGAAGCGGCCATGGTGGGATCCTCCTCCCCGAGCGCCGCCGGTGGTTACACCACGGGGCGCCATCGCGTCCACCGCCTTGCGTCCGGTCGAGGCCCGCGGGCAGAATCAGCGCCCCTCGGCCCAGCCCCCGGAGGCTTACGTTGACCGTCCGCACCCGCGTCGCGCCCTCGCCCACCGGCGACCCCCACGTCGGCACCGCCTACGTGGCCCTCTTCAACTACTGCTTCGCTCGCAAGCACGGGGGCCAGTTCATCCTGCGCATCGAGGACACCGACCAGGTGCGCAGCAGCGCGGAGTCGGAGGCGGCCATCCTCAACGCCCTGCGCTGGGTGGGCCTGACGTGGGACGAGGGGCCGGACGTGGGCGGCGCGAGCGGCCCGTACCGGCAGTCGGAGCGGACGGCGCTGTACCAGGCCCACGCCCAGGAGCTGCTCGACGCCGGCCACGCGTTTCGGTGCTTCCTGACGGAGGAGGAGCTGGCCGCCCTGCGCGCCGAGCACCAGGCGACGGGCCGCCGGACCGCCCTCGACAGCCCGTACGCGGCCCTCACCCGGGCCGAGTCCGACGCGCTGGTGGCCGAGGGTCGACCCTTCGTCATCCGCATGCGCGTGCCCCGCGAGGGCACCTGCACCATCCAGGACGGCCTGCGCGGCACCATCGAGATCCCCTGGGATCAGGTGGACTTGCAGGTGCTGCTGAAGTCCGACGGCTTCCCCACCTACCACCTGGCCAACGTCGTCGACGACCACCACATGGGCATCACCCATGTGATGCGCGGCGAGGAGTGGATCAGCTCGGCGCCCAAGCACCAGCTGCTCTACCAGTACTTCGGCTGGGAGATGCCGGCGCTCATCCACCTGCCGCTGCTGCGCAACCCCGACAAGAGCAAGCTGAGCAAGCGCAAGAACCCGACGAGCATCCTGTACTACGAGCGCATGGGCTTCCTGCCGGAGGCGCTGCTCAACTACCTGGGCCGCATGGCGTGGTCCATGCCCGATGAGAGCGAGAAGTTCGACCTGGCCACCATGGTCGAGCACTTCGATCTGGACCGCATCTCGCTGGGCGGCCCCGTCTTCGACGTCGACAAGCTCTCGTGGCTGAATGGCAAGTGGATCCGCGAGGATCTGAGCGACGAGGCCCTGGCGGCGCGCATCGGCGAGTGGGCCTTCCAGCCTGATCGGGTGCGGGCGCTCATCCCGCTGCTGCGGCCGCGCCTCGACCGGCTGAGCGACGCCGTGGGCATCGGGGGCTTCTTCTTCCAGGGCCTGCTCGACGTCACGGCCGAGCAGCTCGCCCACAAGGTGCTCACCCCCGACCAGGTGCGGCAGGCCCTCACCTGGACGAGCTGGGCCCTGGACGCCGAGCGCGCCTGGGAGCGCCCCGCCATCGAGGCCGTCCTGCGCGGCATGTCGGCGCGCCTCGAGCTCAAGCTGCGGGACTTCCTGGCCCCGTTCTTCATCGCCATCGCCGGCCGCCCCAGCGCGACGCCGCTCTTCGAGACGATGGCCATCCTCGGCCGCGACCTCACCCGCGCCCGCCTGCGCCAGGCCGTCGACGCCCTCGGCGGCGTGAGCGGCAAGGAGGAGAAGCGGTGGCGCAAGGAGTTCGACGCCGGGGCCGAGGCGGCCGCCGAGGAGTGACCGGCCGACCCGTCAGGAGGCCAGGGCGCCCCGGATGATCTGCCCGGCGCGGATCTCGGCGTCGATGGTGGCGTCGTCGAGGCCCACGGCGGCGCAGAGCGTCTTGCCGAGGGAGGCCAGCGTCTCGCCCGGGGCGATGCCGCCGCTGGCGACGCCGGCGCCGGTGCGGGGGTTGATGCCCTGGGCGGCGAAGTCATCGCCCTGGCGGGCGTAGGCGCCGTAGACGCCGGCCTTCACGCGGGGCCCCAGGATCATGGCGGTGTGGGCGACGCTGTTGTGGTTGCGGCCGGCGTTGCCCCGCGTCTCGAAGGTGCGCCCGAAGACGTTCCACTGGCAGACGGTGACCTCGTCCTGCAGGCCGAGGCGGCCGAGCTCCGTCCAGAGCAGGCGGAAGGCCGCGATGCCGGCGATGGTCTGCTCCGTCTCGTCCACGAGGCCCGGATCGGCGTGGTTGTCGCCGCCGAAGGGGATGGTGAGGACGTAGGCGGGCGCGACGCGCAGGCTGGCCATGGCGGCCGCGGCGCGGACCTGGTCGGCGGGGGTGTTGGGCTCGTCCGGATCGGCCGGGATGCCCTGGAGCAGCGCGCCGAGGCTCTGGCCGAGCTGGCGGGCCTGGTGCTGGCTGCGGGCGTACTGGTCGAGGAAGTCGCGCTGGGCGCGGGTGCCCGACGCCTTCAGGTCGGCGTAGAGCGCGTCGAGCGTCTGGTCGCGGAGGGGGACGAGGTTCTCCAGAGCCGGATCGGCGCCCGCGAACAGGTCGACGAGCTGGGTCGGGCTCACCCGGCCGAGGACGCGGCCCTGGTAGGTCATGGCCGCCCGGCTCATGTTGACGGGCTCGCGCTGGATGGTGCCCAGGGCGTCGCCCGTGTGGCGAGCGATGAGCGAGACGAGCATGTCTTCGCCGTTGCCGCCCGGGCCCTTGGCGGCGCCGAGCAGGCGCATGACCTTGGCGTGCTCGGGGTGGGCGTTGACGTTCGTGCGGTGCAGCACGAAGGCCAGGCGGTCGCGCATGGCCCGGGGCAGGGCGGCCCAGGGCTGAGCGGCGCGCACGCGGGCCTCGCCGAGCTGGACGTTGACGCGGCGGAGGCGGTCGTCGGGCGGCGCGGAGGCGCCGGGCACGTCGCAGCCGGGGGCGTGGGCGTTGAAGGGGTCGCCGGAGGGCGAGGTGCACAGGATGAGGGACTGCGGCGCGACGCCGCCGGCCTGGGCCCAGGCCGCGCGGGGGCCGGCCAGCAGGCCCGCGGGGATGCCGGTGGCGAGGCTGCGCAGGCAGAGGCCGGCGAGGCCGCCGGCGCCGAGCTTGAGGAGCTGACGGCGTTGCATCACAGACCCACCCCCATCACATCCGGCGAGAGGCAGGCGACGGCGGCCACCTCCCGCAGCGCGCTGCCGTTGGTGGCCTCGGGCAGCGCCCGGGCGGCCTCGTAGTGTGCCTGGAGGGCCGCCAGGGCGGCGTCGTGGCGGGGGTGGCCCGTGTGCAGGCCCATCAGGCGCTCGACGACCTGCCGCACGGCGGCCTCGGGCTCGGCCGTGTTCAGCGGCCGCCCGGTGTTGGCGCCGCCGACGAGCTTGCCAGCGAGCCGCTGGCAGAGGGCCTCGGCCGCCGCGAACCCGAAGGTGCTGGGCAGCGAGGCCATGGCCGGCACCGTGTCGCCGCGGCTGAACTCGTCCTTGGGGATGAGCCCCAGGGCGTCGCCCAGGCCGTTGCAGAGGGTGGCGTCGCCCATGCGCTCCTCGACGAGCGGGCAGAAGTGGTTGGCCCGCGTCACGCTGATGAGGGGCACGTCCAGCACGAGCGGCGAGGCGAAGAGGTCGACGAGGAGGGCCTTGAGGTCGTAGCCGCTGGCCTCGAAGGCGTCGGCGATGGCCACGAACGCCGGATCCGCCTCGTTGCAGGCCTGGCTGTTGGCCCAGTAGCAGAGCCGCTGCACCCAGGCGGTCTTGAACCGGGGGTGGCTGGCGAGGGCCTGGCCGAAGGCGATGGGCGTCTGCATGGGCGCCTCGACGCGGTGCCCCTGGAACGCGAACTGCGCCGTGAAGTCCGTGCGGGCCTGGGCGCGCTGGTACTTCGGCGAGAAGGCGTCCCACATGGCCACGCGCATGGGATCGAGCAGGCGGTGGCAGCCGTAGCACTCCGTCGCGGGATCGGCGTGCTCGTCGTCGACGGCGTCGCTCTCGAAGGCCTCGGTGGGATCGCCCGACGCGAACGTCGTCTGCAGGGCCACGATGAGGGCCTGGTTCGTCGTCACCCGGAAGAGGTTGTCGTCGTTGGTCGGGAAGTTGGCCAGGAAGGCCGGCGTCGTGAAGAAGCCCGCCCGCCGCACCCGCAGCCGCACCCCCGTCGCCGCTCGCAAGGTGGGCAGATCGTAGAACACGGGCGGGGGGTTGTCGGCGTTGGCGTTCGACAGGGTGATGGTCCGCCAGTCGGTGAAGTCGGCGTCGAGCAGCGCCGGGTTCTCGTAGCGGTAGTCGGGCTGGTTGCCGCGGCACCGGATGAGGCCGAGCAGGAAGTCGAGCGTCTGGTCGGACTGCAGGTTGCCGATGAAGTCGCAGTCCTGCGGGATGGAGGGCTCGACCCAGGTGCGGTTCTCCACCATCCACTCGACGGTCACGGGGCGCGGGGCGTCGGCGGGGGCGCGGCGCACGAGGGTGTGGGCCTGGCCGCGCTGGTTGGCGTTCTGGTCGGCGTAGACCAGCGCCATGGTGGCCGCCGTGGTGAGCTCCCAGTCCCGCGTCGTCAGGATGTCGGTGAAGGGCCGGCGATCGCGGACGATGCGGACGGCCGTGCGGGCGAAGGACTCCGCCAGGTTCGCCTCGAGGCGGCGCAGGCGGGCGCGCAGGCCGCGGGGCTTGTCGAGCTGATCCTCCAGGGCCCCGACGAAGTCCTGCTGCAGCGCCGTCTGCAGGAACGTCTGCAGCTTGGCCTCGAAGGCGGGCGTCTCGATCCAGTCGGTGAGCAGGGCGCGCAGGGCGGCGGGATCGGCCACGACGGCGGCCCGCTCCTCGGCCGTCGGCGCGCCGCCGGTGAGCAGGCTCTTCACCTTCACCAGCGCGCCGTCGATGGGGGTGTCATCGGGGGGCGGCGGCGGCTCCACCGAGCCGGCGACGTCGTCCACCCAGCTCGCCAGGCAGGCGACGTCCTCGGCGGCGAGGCCGGCGGAGCCCGGGGGCATCAGCCCCAGGCCGCAGGGCTGGCCGGCGGCGTCGTAGCGCGCCGGATCGACCAGGGCGAGCATCAAGGAGCGCTCGGGCTCGGCCGGATCGATGAGCAGGCGCCCGGCGCAGCGGGCCGACTCGACGCCCACGAGCCGGTCGGCCAGGCCGAGGGGGCTGAGATCGAGGCCCGCCTCGGCGCGCTGGGGGCCGTGGCAGGCCCGGCAGACGGCGATGGCGGCCGTCGGGTCGCAGGCCCCGGCGCCCGCGTCGGCGCCGGCCGCGGCGTCCGGTCGGGGCGCGCCGTGGCGTCGGCGCCGCCTGACCACTGGCGTCAGGGCCGCCGCCGCCGTCCCAGGGCGTCGCGGCGTCGCCGGCGGCGGGCGGCGGCGAGTCGGCCTGGCCCGTCGGCCCCGCGTCGTCGCAGCCGAGCGCGGCCAGGGCGACGAGCGCCAGCATGCAGGTTGCGGTGTGCTTCATCGCGCCAGCATAGCGGAGTCGTGGGGGCGAAGCCGGGGGAATTGCACGCCATTCGCGCTCCCGGCCGGGGCGCCGCGCGGGCGCTCAGTGGCAGCTCGCGCAGAGGCCCGGGCTGTGGCAGGTGGCGCAGCGGGTGGGGTGGAGCGCGGCGCCGAGGGCGTGGCCGGCGCCGGCGAAGCCCGGGCGATGATCGGCCGGCGGGCGGGTGGCGTGGCACCGGGCGCAGGGCTCGGGGCCATGGCAGACGGCGCAGTCGCTCGGGGCGGCCGCGTGCTGGCGGGTGAAGCCCGGGCCGTGGTCCGCGGGCGGCGGGGCCTCGAGGGGCGCGCGGCCGCAGCCGGCCAACAGCAGGAAACTCCAGAGGAATCTCATCGGAGGCGCAGCTCCAGGCGGGCGGTGGCCAGGGGACCGCCGCCCGGCAGGATGGTGGGGTGGACGGCCTGGAGGCCCGCGCTGGCGGCGAGGCTGAGGCCGGCGGCCAGGGGCACCTCGACGTCGCCCGCGCCCTCGGGCAGCACGCGGCGGACGCGGGTGTCGGCCTCGACGTCGAGGGCGCCCAGGCCGACGCGGGCCCGGAGGCGGGTGGCGCCCAGGTGGCCCGTGGCGTCGAGCGCGAGGAGCAGGCGGCCGCGGACGGGGCCGCCATCGGCCAGGTAGCCGGAGAGCTCGACGCCCAGCGGGTCGCGGCGGGCGCCGACGAGGCCCAGGAGCGCGCGGTGATCGGCCAGCCGGGCCGCCAGGTCGGCGCGGACGGTCGTGGCGTCGAGGGTGGCGCCGACCTCGTGGCCGGGGGCGAGGGCGCGGACGACGCCGAGATCGGGGCGCAGGTCGGTGAACGGGCTGCGGGCGCGGCCCACGTAGCGGTGGTGGGCCGACAGGCCGGCGGGCGGCAGAGCGACGTCGGCCCGCGTCTGCAGCAGCTCGCCGGCGCCCACGAGGGTGGCGCGGGCGTCCGCGCGCCAGGCGTTGGCGCCGCCGCGGGCGGTGGCCTCGAGGTGCGGGCGGGCCTGGTAGGTGGCCGCGACGCCGGCCGCCCATGGGCCGTCGCCGAGGCGGAGCCCCAGCCCGGCGGTGGCCGGGTCGGCGGGGCGGGCGGACCCCGGGTCGGCGCGGACGCCGGCGAGCCCGGCGAGCGTGAGGGGGCCGACGGGCACCTCGGCGCGGCCGCCGTCGAGCACCAGGAGCGTCTGGGCGGGGCCCTGGCCCAGCAGGCGGCCGGCGCTGGCCTCGACGGGCCCGAGGGCGCCGCCGACGGCCGCCTCGACGAGCGTCAGGTCGCGGTCCGTGGGGCGTCGGCGCAGCAGGCGCGTCGAGCCGGCCACGTCGGTGCGCCCCAGGACGCTGAAGGCGACGCGGCTGCGCGGGCCGAAGGGGCGCTCGCTGGTGACGTGCCACCGCTGGACGAGATCGAGGTCCTGGCCCTCGTCGGCGCTGGCGAGGGCCAGACCGGCCGTGGCCGCGATGCGCCAGGCCGGGGGCGCCGGAGCGCCGGGGCGCGCGCTGGCGGAGGGGGCCGCGGCCGGCGGGGCGTGCAGGGGGCCGACGCGCAGGACGACGCGGTCGCCCGCGGCGACGAAGATCAGGCGCGTCCAGGGCAGCGCGCCGCGGCGCCAGACCTCGACGAGGTGCAGGCCCGGGGCGACGGCGACGGGACCAACGGGCGCCACGCCGCGGGGCTGGCGGTCGACGCTCACCGTGGCGCCGTACTCGGCCTGGATGTCGAGGACGCCCGTCGTCAGGGCGATGGCGGCGAGGAGCCACACCGGCGGCGTTCAGCCCTCGCCGGGTGAGAAGGCCACCAGCTCCATGCGGATGGTGGCCGGGCAGCGGGCGGCGTCGGGGCAGGCGGCCTGCTCGTAGCGGATGGGCGGGCCGGGCAGGGCCGGGTCGAACCAGGCCCGCGTCACGGCGTGGTCGGTCTGGATGGTGTAGCGGAGGGCCCGGTGGGCGCCGTAGGGCGTCTTCGTCGGCTCCTCGGTGCGCGTCGTCGCGGCGGCGGGCCAGTGGGCGTGGGCTTCGAGGGCCGTCCACGCCATTGGCTGGCGGCGCGGCTCGCCCCTGGGCTTGCCGTCGGCGTCGACGTCCTGGGACTCGAGGACCACGCCATCGGCGGTGCGCTCGCGGTAGGTGATCGCCTCGTAGCGCGGCCCGTCGGCGGTGCTGATGGCGAAGCGCCACGTCCGGCCCGGCCGGTAGCTGGCGGCGAGGGCCTGGGCCGTGAACGGGGGCGGGGCGTGGGTGGCCTTCGGCGCCGAGGCCGGGGCCGCCGGCTCGGCGGCGAGCGCGGGGGCGAGCAGGCAGGTGACGAGGCCGAACCAGGCGAAACGCATATGGAATCCCTCCCGCGGTGCAGGCTCGCACCGGGGCGGGGGCGCGTCAAGGCGGCCGGGCGTCAGGGGGCGACGGGGCCGGGCGGGGGCAGGTCGCGGTAGTCGTAGCAGCCGTCGTCGTCGGTCACGAGGCGGCGGACGACGTCGCCGTCGTGGCCCCCGCAGGCGAACGTCACGTCGTCGGGGGCCAGGTGCAGCCAGTCGGCGTCGCAGCCCGCCATCGTGTACCGCGCCGTCGAGACGTAGCCCGCGCCGCTGAGGCTGCAGAGGCCGTCGTCGTTGCCGTCGCCGGCGTGGCGGCAGCCCGTCACGAGCTGCCGGTTGGCTGCGGCGGCGGCCAGGGTGGGGGAGAGGACGCGGTCGACGCTCCACACCCAGGACTCGATGCCACACTCGACGGGCCGCCAGAGGGGGTTGTCGGCGCAGCGCGGCTGCGCCTCGGGCGGGATGAGGGGCGGGCGGGAACGGCGGTAGAGGACGCGCTCGAAGTCCACGCTGTTGTTGAGGCCGATGTTGGCGCCGCAGCGCCAGCCACCGTTGATGGTGTCGCCGCCCGTGTGCCAGCAAAGGCGGTCGGCCGCCTGGACGTTGTTGATGTCGCAGCCGATGCGGTTCACCGCCAGGCCGGCCGGTGCGAAGCCCCAGGACCACGCCGGGCTGAAGTAGAAGTTCACGCCGTTGTGGGGGTTGACGGCGTCGCTCGCGTTGCCCACGTCCCGGGTGACCTCGGCGTAGTCGCCCTCGGCGGCGACGAGGTAGGTCGGCGCCCCGACGGCCCGGCAGGCCATCAGGAGCTGGTCGCCTTCGCAGCCGGCGAGGATGTCGTCCATGCGGTTGCTGGTCTCGGCGTAGACGTCCCGGTAGCAGCGCTCCCAGCCGACGGACTCGAGGGCGGCGGGATCGACGTCGTGCTGGACGCCCGGCCGCAGCGCCGGGAGGCCGTCGCGGACGTAGATCAGCCGCTCCCACTGGTTGCTGGCGTTGAGGTTGTTGGCGCCGCAGCGGTAGCCAGGCTGCAGGGCGCTGGCGCTGGTGTGCCAGCACATGCGCTGCCCCGGGACCGTCTCGTTGGCCGCGCTGAAGTCGCAGGCGTCGCGGTTCACGGGCTCGCCGGCCGGCGCGAAGCCCCACGACAGGCTGGGCGAGTAGTACCAGTTCACGCCGTTGTGCGCGTGGGCCGCGTCGACGCCCTGGCCGACGTTGAGGAGCACCTCGGCGCGGACGCCCTCGGCGGCGAGGGTCAGGTCGGGGGCGCCCACGGGGCGGCAGGCGATCATCATCTCGTCGCCGTCGCAGCCGTCGAGCACGCCGCCGAGGGCGACGCCGCGCTGGCTGTACCGCCCGGTGTAGCAGCGCCGCCAGCCCCGCGCGAGCACGTCGGCCTCGGGGACCGCCTGCTGGACGCCCTGGACGAGGGGCCCGACGGGCTCGAAGCCGCACTCGGACGAGCAGCCGTCGCCGTCGATCAGGTTGCCGTCGTCGCACACCTCGCCCTCGCCGAGGCGGCCGTCGCCGCAGACGACGGGCACCTGGCAGCGGCCGTCGGCGCAGACCTCGCCCACGCCGCAGTGGCGATCCAGGCGGCACACCCCGGGCTCGACGATGCACTGCACGCTCACGTCCTCGGCGTGGCCGCAGTTGTGGTCGCCGACGGGCCGGGCGGCGCAGTCGGAGAGGCGGGCCTCGTCGCCCAGGCAGGCGACGTCGTCGAGCCAGATGGCGCCGACGCCGTCGACGGGATCGGGGTTGTCGGCGGCCAGCGCGCCCCGGTAGCCGAGCTGGCGACAGGCCACCTCGGCGTTGGCGAGGCCCTGGGCGCTGCCCGGCGCGGGGCCGGACCACAGGTCGTCGCAGACGGTGCCCCACTCGCCGTTGAAGAAGACCTCCAGGCGGCCGAAGCCCGGCACGCCGCCGCCGGCGGCGAGGCGCAGATCCCCGTCGATGGGGGGGCACACGCCGTCGACGCAGGCGACCCCGCCGGCGCAGTGGGCGTCGACGCGGCACTCGCCCGGGAGCAGGCAGCGGACGGCGACGTCTTCGTTGTGGTTGCAGTTGTGGAACAAGGGCGGCGAGTGCCCGCAGGCCAGCAGGTCGGGCTCGCCGCCCTGGCAGCGGACGTCGTCGAGGACGATGGGATCGGCGCCGGGGAGGACGGCGTAGTCCACGTCGCGCACGCCGGGGAAGCCGAGCTGCTGGCAGACCACGTCGCCGCCGCGCAGGCCGACGCTCTGATCGGGCGCCTGGTCCTCCCAGCCATCGTCGCAGACGGTGCCCCAGACACCCTGGAAGAAGACCTCGACGCGCCCCTCGTGGGGGGCGTCGCCGCCGACGAGGCGGACGGCCCCATCGCGCTCGCCGACCTCGATCCGGCAGGCGACCGAGCAGCCGTCGCCGCTGATCGGGTTGCCGTCGTCGCACTCCTCGCCGGGCTCCACGACGCCGTTGCCGCACGCCACCGGGTGCAGGCAGGCGTTCACGGCGGGGCAGGCGTCCCCGGCGCCCTGGAGGCACGCGCGCAGATCCGGCTCGAACAGCACGCACTCGTCGACGCACTGGTCGAGCGACGGGCCATCGGGCGGGAGCCCGTCGCAGGCCAGGACGGCGGGGCAGAGCCCGCGGCAGGCCACCTCGATGGCGTCGATGACGGCGACGTCGAACACATAGGCGTCCATGGCGCTCTGGCGGAAGCCGATGATCCGGGCGTAGTACGTCCCCGGCTCGACGGGCTGGGAGAGGGCCGAGCAGAGGCCGATGGCGTCGTCGTTCTCGGCGACGATGGCCCCCGCGGCGTCCAGCAGGAAGAGCACGGTGTCGCCAAACGGGCAGTCGCCCTGGCCGTCGCCGGTGGCGAGCTGGAGCGTGGCCGCCCGGGGGACGTCGATGCGGTAGAGGTCGTCGCCCCCCTCGGGGTACGCCCCGGGGAAGCGGCCCCCGGCGCTCACGTCCTGGTACAGCTCAAAGGCCAGTGAATACGCGGGGATGGCGGCGCCGCCCGCGCCGCGCACCACGGCGCGGTAGGTGCCGGCGGGGACGTCCAGCTCGAGGCGCGAGCAGCCGCCCACGCCCCCGTCGTCATCGAGGGCGACGCGGGCGCCGTCGGCGTCGAGGAGCTCCATCACCGTGTCGCCGGGGCAGCCATCGCCGCCGTCGCCGGTGTGGAGGGTGACGTGGCTCTCGCCATCCGCCGTGAACCGGAAGGCGTCGTGGGCCCCCGGGGGGAAGCCGGCGGCGACCACCGCGCGGCCGGTGAGGAGGGCGAAGTCTTCGAGCGTGCAGGCCGAGTCGCAGCCATCGCCGCTGGCGCGGTTGCCGTCGTCGCAGGCCTCGCCCGCGTCGAGCTGGCCGTTGCCGCAGGGGTTGCAGACGTCGCCGTCGTCGACCTGGCCGTCGCAGTCGTCGTCCTGGGCGTTGCACTGCTCGGGGACCGGGAGCGTCTGGCGCTCGCACGCGCCGTAGGCGCCCCCCAGGCAGGCCGCCCGCCCCATCCGGCAGAGGCCGACGCCCGCGGTGCCCGGCGGGCCGTCGTAGCAGTCCCGGTCGGTGCCCTCGTCCGTCTGGCCGTTGCAGTCGTTGTCGAGGCCGTCGCAGATCTCGGCGGCGGGGAGGCCGGGCCGGGCGTCGCAGGCGAGGCCCGCGGGGCCGCAGACCATGACCCCGGCAGCGGCGCAGGCGCCTACGCCCACCTGGCAGGCGTCGCCCACGCCGACCACGTCGTCGATCTGGCCGTCGCAGTCGTTGTCGAGGCCGTCGCAGATCTCGACCCCGGGGACGCCGGGCCGGGCGTCGCAGGTGAGGCCGGCGGGCCCGCAGGCCATGACGCCAGCCGCGGCGCAGGCGCCTACGCCCACCTGGCAGGCGTCGCCGGCGCCGGCGACGTCGTCGATCTGGCCATCGCAGTCGTTGTCGAGGCCGTCGCAGATCTCGGGCGCGGGATCCCCCGGGGCGGCGCTGCAGGCGAGCTGGCCGTCGGGGCCGCACGCCTGGACGCCCTCGCGGGCGCAGGCGCCCTCGCCCACCGCGCAGGCCACGCCGGCGCCCTCGACGTCGTCCGTGTCGCCATCGCAGTCGTTGTCGAGGCCGTCGCAGATCTCCGGGCTCGGGACGACCTGCCCGACGCACTCGCCCAGGCCGCCGTCGACGCAGGCCTGCGCGCCGGCGGTGCAGACCCCCTGGCCAGCGGTGCCGGCGGGGCCGTCGTAGCAGGGGGTGGGGGGCACGTCGTCGTCGACGGCGCCGTCGCAGTCGTCATCGAGGCCGTTGCAGATCTCGGCGGCGGGCTCCCCCGCCACGGCGTCGCACGTCACGCCCGCGCCATCGGGCGCGCAGACGGTGGTGCCGGCCGCGGCGCAGGCGCCCACGCCCGCCTGGCAGGCGTCGCCCAGGCCCGCGAAGGCCTCGTCCACCTCGCCATCGCAGTCGTTGTCGGCGCCATCGCACGCCTCGGCGGGGCCGGTGCAGGGACCCCAGGCGGCGTCGGCGCAGGTCTCGGTGCCGGCGCAGCCCGCCTGGGTGGCGCAGGCGCGGGACTCGCCGTTGCTGCAGGGGACGTCGCCCCCGCCAGCACCGGCCATGCCGCCAGCGCCACCCATGCCGCCAGCGCCACCCATGCCGCCAGCGCCACCCATGCCGCCAGCGCCACCCATGCCGCCGGCGCCACCCATGCCGCCAGCGCCACCCAAGCCGCCACCGGCGCCACCGACGCCGCCACCAGCACCGCCGACGCCACCGGCGCCGCCCATGCCCGCAGCGCCGCCGACGCCCCCCGCGCCGCCCATGCCGCCGGGCCCGCCCGCGTCGACGATTGCGGCGTCGCCGCCGCCGCCGCCGCCGGCGCCGCCCGGGCTGTCATCGTCCGGGCAGCCCGAGAGTGTGAGCAGCGACAGCATGAGGGCCGCGCGCGCAGCCGTCCCGTGAGCCATGTCTCCCCCTCGCCGCAGAACGGCGCGTTGCAGCTAGAGGGGGACGATGGGCCAGAGGGTCCCGTCGTGGCAACGCAGTTGGCGAGAAACAGGGGGCTGCTGGGGAGGAGGAGCAGGCGGGGCGCAGCCGGGCGGGGGCCCGGCTGCGCTGGCTGGGGCTCAGCGGTAGTCGTAGCAGCCCTGCGGGTTCATGACGAGGCGGCGAACCACCTCCCCGTCGTGACCGCCACAGTTGCCGGTGAACCGCCCACCGATGTGGAACCAGTCGGTGTTGCAGCCCGCCATGACCCCGGCCTGAACGGCGACGAAGCCCTGGCCGGTGAGGCTGCACAGGGCATCCTGGCCGGGCGCGCCCTGGTCGTTGACCTCGGCCGACCAGAGCTCGCGCGCGGCTTCGGCCGCCGCGACCGTCTGGAACGCGCGATCGGAGCTCCACACCCACTCCCCGGTCTGGCAGGCGACGGGCCGCCAGAGGGGGTTGTTGGCGCAGTCCGGGTTGGCCTCGCCGGCCACCGCGCGGCGACCGTTGAAGATCATGTGCCGCATGAGCTGGCGGGCCGGCGCGCCGAAGCCGTCGTCCGAATCCTGCCAGTCGGTCTCGACCAGCCAGACCCGGCCAGCGCCGAGGTTGCGGTAGGCGAGGGACGTCGTGTTGGCGTTCCAGCCACCCAGCCGGACGATGGGCTCGCCCCAGCCGCTCATGTTCAGGCCACAGCCGGTGTTCGCGGAGACGGGCAGGGCGTTGTTGGCGATCCAGAAGGGGTCGTTGAGGTTGTCGCGGACGGCCGGGTTGATGTCGTCCGAGCAGCTGCCGGTCTGGGCGCCCTGGGCCACGTTGGTCTGGAACACGGCGTTGTAGACGTCATCGCTCACGCTGTACTCGGTGATGATGAGGCCACCGGCGTTGACGTAGGCCCGCCAGGCCGCGGCGTTGGCCGCCACCTGGTTGAGGGCATTGCGAGTCACGAGCAGGGCCTGGGTGTTGCCGTCGGGCACGCAGCCGTTGACCACCTGCACCCCGTCACCCCCGTCGAGGAAGGTGGCCGGGTTGCGCCCGGAGTTGCCGCAGAGCATCAGGTTCGGCCGCACCGCAGGCGCGGCGCTGTTGCGGCGGAAGACCACGCGCTCCCACTGGTTGCTCCCGTTGAGGCCGGTCGTCGCGCCGCAGCGGTAGCCACCGCTGATGGCGTTGTTGCTGGTGTGCCAGCACAGGCGGTCCCCCGCCTGCACGTTGGCCGTGTCGCAGGAGTTCCGGGAGACGCCCGTGCCCTCAGCCGCGAAGCCCCACGACCACGTCGGCGAGTAGTAGAAGTCCACGCCGTTGTGGTTGTTGATGGCCGCGTTGCCGTTGCCCACGTCGCGGGTGACCTCGGCGAAGTCACCCTCGGCCGCGAGCAGGAAGTTCGGCTGGCCGACCTGGCGGCAGGCGATCATCAGCTCGTCGGCCTCGCAGCCGCCGAGGATGTCCGCCATGGGCGTGCCGTTGTTGCCGTACAGATCGCGGTAGCACTGCTGCCAGCCGCGGTCCGCGATGGTCGCCGGGGGCACGTCGTGCTGGACGCCGGCGATGCGATCATTGGGCTGGTCGCGCACCAGGATGACGCGCTCCCAGCCGGCGTTGCCGTTGAGGAAGTTGTTCCCGCAGCGGTAGCCGGAGGAGATGTTGTTGTTGCTGGTGTGCCAGCACATGCGCTGCTCGCCGTTGGCGGCCTGCGTGTCGCACGAGTTGCGCGCCACGGGGCCACCGGCCGGCGCGAAGCCCCACGAGAAGGAAGGCGAGTAGTACCACCCCACGCCGTTGTGGTCGTGGAAGGCGCCGTTGCCGTTCCCGACGTCCTGGATGACCTCAGCGCGAAGGCCCTCGGCGGCCAGCAGGAAGTTGGGCTGCCCAGCCTCGCGGCAGGCGAGCATCATCTGCTCGCCCTGGCAGCCGTCCAGGATGCCAGCGAGGGGCTGGTTGCCGTCGTAGCGACCGGAGTAGCAGACCCGCCAGCCGCGCGCCGCCGCGTCGGCGGCCGGGACGTTCTGCTGGATGCCCGCGATGAGACCACCCACGGGCGGCGCCACCTCGTTCCGGCAGTCGGCCGAGCACCCGTCGCCGTCGTCGTTGTTGCCGTCATCGCACTGCTCGCCGTCATCCACGTCGCCGTTGCCGCAGAGGCTACAGCTCCCGTCGACGCAGACGAGGCCGTCGTCGCACTGGCTGTCCTGCAGGCAGTCGGCGCCGACGTCCCCGGCGCCGGTCAGGCAGGTGACCCCGGCGTCCTCCCCGTGGACGCAGTTGTGCTGGCCGAAGGCCGGGTGCGGGCAGGCGAACAGGTTGGGCTCGTTGCCCGCGCAGGCCACGTCGTCGAGCCAGATGGGATCGACGCCGCCGCCGAACTGCTGGATGGCGGCCGCCGCGCCGCGGAAGCCGAGCTGGCGACAGACGACCTCGGCGTCGTTCAGGTCCCAGAAGTCGTCGCAGACGGTGCCCCACTGGTCGTTGTGGAAGACCTCGACGCGGCCCTCGCCGGGGTTCGCGCCGGCGGCGAGGCGGACGGCCCCCTCGGCCGGGCCGATGGGGCCGGCGTTGCGACGGAAGACCACGCGCTCCCAGGCCGCGCTGTCGTTCAGGCCCAGGGTCGCGCCGCAGCGGTAGCCGCCGTTGATGAGGCCATCGCCGGTGTGCCAGCACATGCGGTCGGCGGGCTGGACGTTGCTGGTGTCGCAGGAGTTGCGCGCGACGCCGGTGCCCGCGGCCGCGAAGCCCCAGGACCAGCTCTGCGAGAAGTAGAAGTCGACGCCGTTGTGGTTGTTGACGTTGTTGTTCGCATCCCCGACGTCGCGCGTCACCTCGGCGAAGTCGCCCTCGGCCGCGAGCAGGTAGTTGGGCTGGCCGACCTGGCGGCAGGCGATCATGAGCTGGTCGCCCTGGCAGCCATCCAGGATGTTGGCGAGCGGCGTGTTGAAGTTGTTGTAGAGGTCCCGGTAGCACTGCTCCCAGCCCCGACCGGCGATGACCGCCGGGGGCAGGTCGTGCTGGACGCCCGGGACGAGCGGCGCGCCCTGGGGCTCGTCGCGCACGTAGATCAGGCGCTCCCAGCCGTTGTCGCCGTTGAGGTCGTTGGCGCCACAGCGGTAGCCGGACTGGAGGGCGTTTTCGCCGGTGTGCCAGCACATGCGCTGCTCGGGCACGGTCTGGTTGCCGGGGTTGAAGTCGCAGGAGCTGCGGTTGACCGGCTCGCCGCCGGGCGCGAAGCCCATGGAGAAGGTGGGCGAGTAGTACCAGGTGGTGCCGTTGTGCTGGTGAGCCGCGGCGGCGTCGTTGCCGACGTCGAGGAGGACCTCGTCGCGGACACCCTCAGCGGCCAGCGTGAGGTTGGCGTTGCCCACCGGGCGGCACGCCAGCATCATCTGGTCGCCCTCGCAGCCGGCGAACACCCCGTCCAGGCCCACGCCGCCCTGGCCGTAGGTGCCGGCGTAGCAGGGCCGCCAGCCGCGCGCGAGCACGTCGGCCTCCGGCACGTTCTGCTGCACGCCCGGGATGAGGCCGGCCACCGGGGGCGCCTCGAGCTGGCAGTCGGGGTCGCAGCCATCGCCCGCGTCGTTGTTGCCGTCGTCGCACGCCTCGCCCGGATCGACGTTGCCGTCGCCGCAGCGCGCGGCGCCGACGCACTGGCCACCCACGCAGAGAGCACCGTCGGCGCAGTGGCCGTCGATGCGGCACCGACCGGGCAGCAGGCAGCGAACGGTCACATCCTCGCCGTGGCCGCAGTCGTTCACGCCCAGGGGGTTGTGGCCGCACTCGAGCAGGTTGGGCTCGTTGCCCTCGCAGGCCACCTGGTCGAGCCAGATGGGATCGACGCCGTTGGGCACGCCGCCGTAGTCGACGGCGCTGGCGCCGGGGAGGCCGAGCTGGCGGCAGACGACGTCGCCGTTGAGGAGGCCCTGGGGGCTGCCGGGGGCCGCGCCGCTCCAGAGGTCGTCACAGACGGTGCCCCAGGTGCCATTCACGAAGATCTCGAGGCGACCCTCGTTGGGCGCCGCGCCGTCGACGAGGCGGACGTCGCCGTCCTGGGGGCCGCCCTCGATCTGGCAGTTGGCGTCGCAGCCATCGCCCGGGTTGAGGTTGCCATCGTCGCAGCCCTCGCCGGGCTCGACGACGCCGTTGCCACAGACGGCGGGCCCGGCGATGCAGGCGTTGACCGCGTTGCAGTCGGGGCCGGCGTCGCGCAGGCAGGCGACCAGCGCGGGATCCGCCGCGGCGCACTCGCCCAGGCACTGGTCCAGGAGGGCCCCGTCCGGCGGGAGCATCTGGCAGTTCAGGACGTTGGTGCAGATCTCGCGGCAGATGACGACCTCGGGGTCCTCCACGGCGACCGTGAAGACGTAGCCGGCGTGGAGGCTCTGGCCAAAGCCCGAGACGCGGGCGAAGTACGTGCCGGGCTCGACGGCCTGGCTGATGGCGGAGCACAGGCCGTTGGCGTCGTCGTTCTGGGCGATGAGGCCGCCCGCCTCGTCCTCGAGGAACAGCAGGGTGTCGCCGGGAGGACACCCGCCCAGACCGTCGCCGGTGGTGAGGTTCAGCACCACCGCCTCGGCGACGTCGATGCGGTACAGGTCGTCGCCGGACGCCGGGAAGGCGCCGGGGAAGCCGCCGCCCGCGCTGGCGTCCTGGTAGAGCGTGAAGTCGAGGACGTACGCGGCGATGGCGCGGCCACCGAAGCCGCGGACGACGATGCGATAGTCGCCCGCCGGGATGTCGCGCTCGATCAGGGAGCAGGCGCCGCCCGGGCCACTGTCATCGTCCAGCGCGATGCGGAGGTCGTTGGCGTCGAAGAGCTCCAGCAGGGTGTCGCCGGGGCAGCCGCCGTCGCCATCACCGGTGAAGATGCGGAGGTGGCTCGGGCCGTCGGCGTGGAAGCGGAAGTTGTCGCGGGCCTGGGCCGCGAAGCCGCCCGGCGGGGTGGCCCGGCCGGTGATGATGTCGAAGTTCTCCACGGTGCAGTTGGCGTCGCAGCCATCATCGTTGGCGCGGTTGCCGTCGTCGCACTGCTCGCCCTCGTCCAGGTTCTGGTTGCCGCAGAGGTTGCAGACCTCGCCGTCGTCGACCTGGCCGTTGCAGTCGTCGTCGACCTCGTTGCAGGCCTCGGGCGTCGGCAGGACCTGGCCCTGGCACGCGCCGAAGGCGCCGTTCACGCAGGCCTGGCGACCGCCGCTGCAGGCGCCGACGCCGTCGGTGCCCATGGGGCCCTCGTAGCAGTCGCGATCGGTGCCCTCGTCGATCTGGCCGTTGCAGTCGTTGTCGATGCCATCGCAGGTCTCGGCCTCGGGCAGGCCGGGGCGAGCGTTGCACTCGAGGCCGCCGGGGCCGCAGACCAGGATGCCATTGGCCGCGCAGGCGCCCACGCCGACGGTGCAGGGATCACCCGCGCCGGCGACGTCGTCGATCTGGCCGTTGCAGTCGTTGTCCACGCCATCGCACGCCTCGGGGGCCGGATCGCCGGCGACCGCGTTGCAGGCGAGCTGGCCGTCGGGGCCACAGGCCTGCACGCCGTCGCGCTGGCAGGCGCCGACGCCGGCCTGGCAGGCCGCGCCCGCGCCGGCGACGTCGTCGGCCGCGCCGTTGCAGTCGTTGTCGAGGCCGTCGCAGAGCTCATCGCTCGGCAGGACCTGGCCGACGCACTCGCCCAGGGCGCCATCGACGCACGCCTGGGCGCCGGCGGCGCAGACGCCCTGGCCCGCGGTGCCCTCGGGGCCGTCGTAGCAGGGGGTGGGGGGCACGTCGTTGTCGACGCTGCCGTCGCAGTCGTCGTCGATGCCGTTGCAGGTCTCGGCCCCCGGCTCGCCGGCGACGGCGTTGCAGGCCACGCCCGCGCCATCGGGGGCGCAGACCGTCATGCCCACGGCCGCGCAGGCGCCGGTGCCGGCCTCGCAGGCCTCGCCGAGGCCGTCGAAGCCCTCGTCCGTCTCGCCATCACAGTCGTTGTCGGCGCCATCACAGGTCTCGGCCGGGCCGGTGCACGCGCCCCACGCCGTGTCGGCGCAGGTCTCGGTGCCCTGACACCCCGCCTCGGTGGTGCAGTCGCGGGTCTCGCCGTCGGTGCAGGGCAGCTCGCCCCCGCCCGCGCCGGCCATGCCGCCCGCTCCGCCCATGCCACCCTGGCCGCCCTCGCCGGCCATGCCGCCCTGGCCGCCAGCGCCGGCCATGCCGCCTTGACCACCCGCGCCGGCCATGCCGCCCTGGCCGCCAGCGCCGGCCATGCCGCCCTGACCGCCAGCGCCGGCCATGCCGCCCTGGCCGCCGGGACCGCCGGAGTCGACCTGGGAGGCGTCACCGTCCCCCCCGGCTCCGCCAGCCCCGCCGGGGTTGTCGTCGTCTGGGCAGCCCCAGAGCATCATGAGTGACAAGAACAGAGCCGCGCGCGCGGCGCCCCTCGACCAGCCGACCATGTCTCCCCCTCGTCACCGCTCGCGGTGACTCTCGCAATCGCCCGTCGACGATGGGCCAATCGCACCGTAAGTGGCAACCGTGATCCGGTCGGACGGTGCAAAAAACTGCACTTCGGGGGGCGGGTGGGGGATCCCACCCGGACCGTCAGGCGTGGGCAGGCAGCCCCGGCCTGGTCAGGGCACGGGCGGGGGCGGGGGCAGCGGGGCGCGGTAGTCGTAGCAGCCGTTGGGGTTCATCGTCAGGCGACGGACCCGCTCCCCGTCGTGGCCACCGCAGTTGCCGGTGAACCGCCCGCCGATGTGGAACCACGACGCGTTGCAGTCGGCCATGACCTCCGCCTGCCGCGCCACGAAGCCCCGGCCGTCGAGGCTGCACAGGGCGTCCTGGCCGTTGGCCCCCTGGTCACCGACCTGCGCCGACCAGAGCGTCCGGTTGGCCTCCGCGTCCGCGAGGTTCTGGAACGCCCGGTTGGAGCTCCAGACCCACTCGCCCGTCTGGCACGCCACGGGCTGCCAGAGGGGGTTGTTGGCGCAGGCGGGGTTGGCCTCCGGCGCCACGGCCCCCTCGCACACCACGTTGTAGGCCACCGGGATGTTGCACTCGAAGCCCACCGGACCCCAGCCGACCTGCAGATCGTCCGGGAGCTGCTGGAACAGATCGCAGGAGAAGCCGGGGATGCCGGCGGCGACGTCGGCGCACAGGCCCTCGTCCCACGAGATCGCCGGGCCGAAGCCCTCGAGCGCGCAGGCGGCGTTCGCGCAGGTCGCCCCGTCGCCGCAGCCGTTGAACGTCTCGCAGTTGCCGTGGTGGCCGAAGCCGCGGGCGCCCAGCTCGACGCCCGCCGGGGCGTCGCGGGTGTAGATCAGGCGCTCGAAGCCCCCGTTGAGGCCCGTGTTGGCGCCGCAGCGGTACCCACCGTTCAGGGCGTCACCGCCGGTGTGCCAGCACAGCCGCTGATCGTCGTTGCCGGGGGCGATGTCACAGGAGAAGCGATCCACCGCCGCGCCGGCCGGCGCGAAGCCCCACGACCAGGCGCCCGAGAAGTACCAGCCCACCCCGTTGTGCTCGTGCACCGCGGCGCGCTCGTTGCCGAGATCCCGCAGCACCTCGGCGCGATCACCCTCGGCGGCCAGCTGGAAGTTGGCCGCACCCATCGGGCGGCAGGCCATCATGAGCTGGTCGCCGCCACAGTCGGCCAGCACCTGCGCCAGGGGCACGTTCTGGTCGTAGCCGCCCGCGTAGCAGCGGCGCCAGCCGCGGTCGAGGTAGCCCCCCTCCGGCACGTTGAGCTGGATGCCCGGCAGCAGGCCGAGGCCACCGCCGCCACCCTCGCGCTGGCACTCGGCCGAGCAGCCATCGCCGTCGACCTGGTTGCCGTCGTCACACTGCTCGCCATCGTCGACCTGGCCGTTGCCGCAGGCGGGGGGCACGACGCAGCGGACGCCCGCGTCCTCGAAGTGGCCGCAGTTGTGCTGCCCCCAGGGCGACGCGGGGCACTGGGCCAGGCCGCCCTCGTTGCCGGCGCAGTTCACGTCGTCGAGCCAGATGGGATCGGCGCCGCCGCCGAACTGCTGGAAGGCCTCCGCGGCGGCCGGGTAGCCGAGCTGCCGGCAGACCACGTTGGCGTCGTTGATGTCCCAGGAGTCGTCGCAGACCGTGCCCCACTGGCCCTCGTGGTAGACCTCCACGCGGCCGTGGTTGGGGCCGGGGCCGTCCACGAGGCGCACATCACCCTCCGCGTCGCCGGCCACCCGGAAGCAGTAGTTCACCGACTCCGGGCCACAGTTGTCGGCCACGAAGGCCGAGTACGAGCAGCCGAGCCGGCCGCAGTCATAGGGCTGGCCCTCGCCCGGCAGGACGAAGTCGTCGGCGACGCCCTCGCCATCGCAGAACTGGCCATCCGCGTAGCCCGACACGAAGGCGCGGTGGTTGATCTCGCCCTCGACCGTCGAGCAGGCATAGCCGCCCGCGTCGCCGCCGAAGATCTGGGCGCAGGCCGCCACGCAGGAGACCGCGTTGGCCTCCGGCCACGGGGGGCCGTCGCTCACGCGGAAGCTGCCGACGAGCTCGGCCGGCGCAGCGTCGCGGGTGTAGACCAGGCGCTCGAAGCCGTTGCCGACGCCCCGGTCCGCGCCGCAGCTCCAGCCCGGGTTCAGGTTGTTGGCGCCGGTGTGCCAGCACATGCGCTGCTCGGCGCTGCCGTTCTCGACGTCGCAGGAGTTGCGGTTGACGGGCAGGCCCACCGGCGCGAAGCCCCACGACCAGGTGGGGGAGAAGTACCAGCCCACCCCGTTGTGCTCGTGCACCGCGTCGTTGGCCTGGCCGACGTCCAGCATGACCTCGGCGCGCAGGCCCTCGGCGGCCAGCCGCAGGTTGGCCGCGCCGTTGGGGCGGCAGGCGATCATCATCTGAGCGCCATCGCAGCCGGCCAGCGCCTGGTCCAGCGACACGTTGTCCTGGTAGCCGCCGGCGAAGCAGCGGCGCCAGCCCCGCTGGACCACCGTGGCCTCGGGGATGTTCTGCTGGATGCCGGGGATGAGGCCATCGACGGGCGGCGGCGCCTCGCGGGTGCAGTTGGCCGAGCAGCCGTCGCCGTCGACCCGGTTGCCGTCGTCGCACTCCTCGCCCGCGTCCACGTTGCCGTCACCGCAGGCGGGGCCCTGGCCCCCGGGGGCGCAGACCACGTCGTAGGCGACGTTCAGGTTGCAGCCCTCGAACGGGACCCAGCCCTCGTCCAGCTGGTCGGGGATCTGGAGGAAGAGGTCGCAGTCGAAGTCGGGGTTCTGGGCGCGCAGGTCGAGGCAGGCGCCCTCCTCCCACGAGAGGGCGCGGCCGTGGCCCGAGAAGGTGCAGGCGGCCTGGGCGCAGGTGGCCGCGTCGCCGCAGTCGTTCCAGCCCTGGCAGTCGCCGTGGTGGCCGAAGCCGCGGGCGTCACCCAGCTCGATGCCGGCGCCGCCGCCGTTGAAGATCATGTAGCGCATCATCTGGCGGGCCTCGGGGCCGAAGCCGGCCTCGGTGTCCTGCCAGTCGGTCTCCACCAGCCAGACGCGGCCGCTGCCCATGGTGCGGTAGGCCAGCGAGACGGTGTTGGGGTTCCAGCCGCCGAGGCGCACGTAGGGCTGGCCCCAGCCGCTCATGTCGGTGCCGCAGCCCGTGTTCCCGCCGGGGCCCGGGAGGGCGCCGTTGGCCAGCCAGAAGGGATCGGCCAGGTTGAAGCGCTCGGGCGGGTTGATGTTGTCCTGGCAGCCGCCCGTGTGCGGGCCCTGGGCGACGTTGGTCTGGAAGACCGCGTTGTAGACCTCATCGCTCACGTTGTACTCGGTGATGATGACGCCGCCCGCCTGCACATACGCGCGCCAGGCCGCGGCGTTGGCCGCCGCCTGGGGACCACCGGCGCGGGGCACGAGCAGGGCCTGGGTGCGCTCGTCGGGCACGCAGCCGGCGACCACCTGCATGTTGTCGGCGGCGTCGAGGAAGGTCTGGACGTTGCGGGCGGAGTCGCCGCAGCGCATCAGCACCGGGCGGCGGACGACCGCCTCGCGGGTGCAGGCCGCCGAGCAGCCGTCGCCGTTGTTCAGGTTGCCATCGTCACACTCTTCGCCCGGATCGAGGACGCCGTTGCCGCACGCGGCGCAGACGCCCCCGTCGTCGACCTGGCCGTTGCAGTCATCGTCGATGCCGTTGCAGGCCTCGGGAGCCGGCAGCACCTCGGCCTCGCAGGCCATGCCGAAGACGCCGTTGTCGCAGAGCTGGCGACCGGCGCGGCAGCGGCCGACGCCGGCGGTGCCCGCCGGGCCGGTGTAGCAGGCCTGGAACACGCCGTCGTCGACGCGCCCGTTGCAGTTGTCGTCGATGCCGTTGCACTCCTCCGGGGAGGGCATGCCCGCGTTGCCGCGGCAGGCGAGCTGGCCGTCGGGGCCGCAGGCCTGGACGCCGGCCGCCTCGCAGGCGCCGACGCCCACGGTGCAGGCCTCGCCCGCGCCCGGGACGTTGTCCGCCTGACCATCGCAGTCGTTGTCGAGGCCATCGCAGAGCTCGTCACCAGGCAGGATCTGCCCGATGCAGGCGCCGACCTGGCCGTTCACGCAGCTCTGGCTGCCCGCGCGGCAGACGCCCTGGCCAGCCGAGCCGGCGGGGCCGTCGTAGCAGGGGATGGCGGCGATGCCGTCGTCGATCTGGCCGTTGCAGTCGTTGTCGACGCCGTCGCAGACCTCGGGCGTGCCGGCGCCGGCCACGCCATCGCAGCGCACGCCGTCGCCCGCCTCGTTGCAGACGTAGGTGCCCATGCCGGCGCAGGCGCCCTCGCCGACGGCGCACGCGGCGCCCAGATCGGCGAAGTCCTCGTCGGTGTTGCCATCGCAGTCGTTGTCGGCCCCGTCGCACGTCTCGGCCGGGCCGGCGCAGGCCGTCCAGGCGCCGTCGACGCACCGCGTGGTGCCGCCGCACTCGCCGACCTGACAGGCCTCCTCGGCGCCGTCCTCACACGGGACGTCGCCGCCGGCGCCGCCCATGCCACCGGCGCCGCCCATGCCACCGGCGCCGCCCATGCCACCGGCGCCGCCCATGCCACCGGCGCCACCAGCGCCGCCCATGCCACCAGCGCCGCCCTGGCCGCCAGCGCCACCAGCGCCGCCCATGCCACCAGCGCCACCCTGGCCACCAGCGCCACCCTGGCCGCCGGCGCCACCAGCGCCGCCCATGCCACCAGCGCCACCCTGGCCACCGGCGCCACCCTGGCCACCGGCGCCACCCTGGCCGCCGGCACCGCCGCCGCCCTGGCCGCCGGGGCCGCCAGCGTCGACGAGGGAGCCATCCGCCCCCCCGCCCGCGCCGCCGACGCCGCCCGAGCCGCCGTCATCCGGGCAACCCCAGAGCAGCGTCAGTGACAGATACAGAGCCGCCCGTGCGGCACCGCGAGACCAGCCAGTCATCTCTCCCCCTCGTCGCCTCAGGCGACTCCTGCAACCAGACGCTGACATTGTGCCAACGGGCCGGTGCGAGGCAACCGTGTTCCGGGTTCCCGGTGCAAAATCCTGCACCGAGGCCGGCTGGACGGGGGCTGATGAGGGGGGCGGTGAGGGGGCGATGAGGGGGGAGGCGACCCGGCGTCGCGGGCGCCCGGGGCGGGGCTACTCCCAGGAAGCCTCGAGGGACCAGGCGTTGATCTTGCCCACATCCCGGCTGGCATGGTCGGAGACCTTGAGCTGCCAGTCGCCGCGGATCTCCTCGCCGTTGAGGGCGTCCACGTCGAACGTCTTCTTGATGTCATCGGCGCTGCGGCCGGTGCGGTTGTGCAGCGTGATGGAGCGCGCGCCCTTCTGCAGGACCACCAGCAGATCGCCCTGGTAGGTGTGGGTGATGTCCACCTTGACCTTCAGGGTCTTGATGCGGCCGGCCTCGCCGACCGAGAGGCGGCTGGTGACGCCCGCGGGGGCGTTGTCGGGGATGTCGAGGGGCAGGCCCTCCGCCGCGAAGGTGCCCTCGCCGCCGGCCGGCGGATCGACGGGCTCGCCGCCCTCGATCTGGAGGGACACGGACCACGCGTTGATGGTGCCCACGTCCTGGCCGGCGCTGTCGACCACCGTCAGCGTCCAGGTGCCGGCGGCGGCCTGGCCGTCGAACTCGTGGATCGTGAAGGTCTTCTTCAGATCGTCGGCGCTGCCACCCTCCTGGTCGGCCAGGACGACGGGGCTGCCGTCCTTGGCCAGGACGACCTTCAGGTCACCCCGGTAGGTGTGGGTGATGTCCACGGTGACCTCGGCCGCGCGGATGATGCCGGGGGCATCGCTGACCACGGTGCTCACCACGCCGGTGGGGTCGTTGTCCGGGATGTCCAGGGGCAGGTCGTTCGCGGTGATCTCGACGCTGGCGGCGTCCACCGGCACCGGCGCGGCGGTGGCCGGCACGATGAGGCTGTGGACGATGTCGCCGGGGTTGATCAGCGGGTTCTCGTAGTCGCGGCGCGACGGCGTCTGGGCCAGGGGCTGCCAGGCGAAGTCGGGCCAGGCGTGGTTCGAGCCGGCCACCGCGCCGTCCCAGGCGCCGTCGCCGATGATGCGGGCGCTGGCGTCCTCGATGGGCTTGTCGAGGTAGAGGGTGTAGGTGAGCGTCCGCATCTCCACCTGGTTGTTCCAGAGGCTGTGCAGGCGCCCGCTGTCCGTGGGCCACTCGGGGGCCAGGATGTTGTCGACGGTCACGGCCTCGTGGGGCAGGCCGTCGGTGACCCAGTGGAACGTCGTGGTGTACTGCACCGGGAAGACGTCGCGCTCGCCCAGGGACCGCTTCTCCGGCTCGCCGGTGCTGCGGTTGTAGGTGGTCTGGAAGAGCTCGATCTTCTCGGCCGTGTCGCCCTGGTAGAGCTTCTCGTAGCGCGACACATAGCTGCGGACGGGCTGGTTCCAGACCTCGCTGCCGGTGAAGCGATCGATGACGAAGCCCTTCTGCTTCTGGCCGAGCTGCGTGCCGAAGAAGACGTGGAAGGCCGCCGGGGTCAGGTCCTCGTAGTGGAGGCCCGTGTTCTCGGGATCATCGTGGCGGGCGCCGTGGAAGCTGGACTGGTGCTCCATCCACACCTCGGTCAGCAGCGCCTTGGCCTCGCCGGGGGTGAACTCGACGCTCACGCCGTTCTGGGTGACGGCGCCGCGGACCTTGGGCTCGTCCTCCATGAGGGCGGCCGCCGACCACGCGTTGCAGTGACCCCACCAGCTGCCGACGCCGGGGACGCCGTTGCCGTGGTTGATGCGCTCGAACTCGGTGGCGGTGTCGATGGTGATGGCCGGCAGGTTCGCCTGGGCGGTCTCCAGCTCCATCTTCTTGGCCAGGTACTCGCGGCCGTTGTCGGTCTCGCGCCAGTCCTGGCCGGGGTTCTCGCCGATCCACTTGTTCAGCAGGCGCACCAGCTCGCGGATGCGCTCCTGCAGGCTGCCCAGGTCGTCCTGGGTGATGCGCTGGTACTCGGCGATCTTGTCCCACTCGATGTCGCCCAGCCGGCCGGCCAGGTAGTCGACCTTCTCGGCGGCCGAGAGGCAGAACGCCTTGCCGGCGTCGACGACGGCCTGGGGCGCCTGCTCGGCGGTGACGCCGGTGCACTCGGGGAAGCCGCCGCGCAGCTTGTGGCGGTAGGCGACGCCGTCACGGCTGTAGGCCCACCACGAGCCGACCCAGATGGCGTGGGCCGCCATGCCGCGGGCCGGCAGCTCGTTGACGCGGGTGTCGCCGTAGGTGGCGTTGTCCTGCGCCACGGCGGGCGCGAGGAGACCCAGGCTCGCGATGCCAGCGGCGAGGGTCGAGGTGATCGTCTTCTTGATCGTCATCGTCCTGCTCCTGTCGCCGCTCACCAGTTGTGGGAGACGAGCACGCCGGTCGCGCCGGGGGTCTCCACCAGGAAGGGCCAGGGCTCGCCCTTGGCCCAGAACACCTGCTCGCTCAGATCGTAGCCCCGACCCTTGAGGTCGAAGTGGAAGTAGTCGCGGGCGGTGTAGCTGCTGTTGGCGGCGGCGGCCACCTCGGCGAGCACGCCGTCGAGGGCCGGCAGGGCCTCCGCAGCGGCGCCGACGTAGGCGTTGGGCACCACGTAGGGGAAGGCCGAGTCGTTGCTGGCCAGCGCGGCGCGCGGATCCTGCTTGACCAGGCGGCCGTTGGGGAAGTCGCGGGTGTACTCCGTCACCGAGACGGGCTGCCACAGATCGTTGAGCACCAGGTCGATGCGCTGGGTGAACTGATCCACCTGCACCATCTCATCGGCGCTCACCACCTGGCTCACGCCACCGCGGGGGCTGCCCTGGGTGATCTTGACGGTGGCCGTCTTGCGGGTCTGTCCGCCGATCACATGCTCGCCCAGCTCGATGACCTGGAAGTCGAGCACCACGAGGCCGACGGCGGGCTTCGCCACCTGCTCAAGCTCCATGGGCTGCATCTGGGTGCGAGCGTCGCTCTTCAGCTGGTAGAGCACCTGCCAGGCGTCGCCCACCTTCCAGAACGGCTTCTCGCTGATGCCCAGCTCGACGAAGGCCCCGGGGCCATCGACCGCGCAGTCGAAGCAGTCGGCCTTGAAGTCGCCGCCGGCCTCCTTGCCACGGGTCTCGACCGGCGCCGCGGCGCCCTTGTCATCGCCCGCGCTGGACTTGCCCTCGTCCGTGCAGCCGGCGAGCGCGAGCATCGCCACCAGCAGAACCTTGAGGTTCTTCATGATCTCTACCCCCTCCAATCAAACGCTGGCCCCTCGTAGGGCCTGACGGGCGGCCTTGTAGCAGATCCCATGCCGGGTGGTGCAAGCCCAATCGGCGCGACACAGGGCGGACAGAGACGCCGCCTGACTGGCGAGTGGAGGCGCCGGCTACCCGGGTGGTGGCCACTGCAGGCGCCACCCCAGGCCCGACGGGTCAGCGCGCCTCGCGGGGCGCGTGCAGCAGGACGTAGCGGTCGAGGACCACCCGGTCGTCGTAGCGCAGGCTCTCGAACCGGATGCCCACCCCGGCGGGGCTGCCGCCCTGGCCCTCGCGCCGCCAGCAGACCTCCGACGGCGCCTCGACGCGGTGCCCGTCGGGCATCTCGAAGAACACGGTGACGCGCTGGCCCACGCCCAGGGCGGCGGCCGTGGTCAGGAACATGCCGCCGCGGCTGACGTCGGCGCTGAACCCCGTGAAGAACTGCTGGCCCCGCTCCAGCCCGACGCTCACGGCCAGGGGCGCCCGCGGGGGCCGGGACACGCGGATGCGCCCGCTCGCGCTCGCGTCTGGGGGCTCGAAGTCGAGCTGGCTGAATGGATCCGGCAGATCGCCGACGGCGCCGATGGCCGCGAAGGCGTCGCTCGCGGCGCGGGCCAGGACGCCGGCCACCTCGCCATCGGAGAAGGCCATCGTCTCGTCGTCGCCCGGATCGGCGGCGACCCCGGCCGGCGCGATCGGCTCGCCCAGGGCGTCCAGCTCCCCGGTGATCTCGAGCCAGTCATCGGCCTCGGTCGTCGGCGCGATGGCCGGCGCCGGCTCCGCGCCCGCGGACGACCGGGGGGGCCGGCTGGCCGGCTCGCCCTCCAGGAGCGCCCGGACGGCCTGATCGACGGGATCGGGGCTCTCCGGGGGCTCGCCGAGGATCTGCCAGAAGTCCAGGTCCGACAGCTCCGACGCCGACAGGGGGGCGGGGGGCGCGGGCGGCGGCGGCTCGGGCGGGGCCGGGGCCGGGCGGGCAGGGGAGGAGGCCGCGTCGGTCATCGCGCGCTCGGCGCGGACGGCCGCCAGGCGAGCCTGGAGCTGCCCCATGGACAGCGCCGCCGTCTCCATCAGCTCCATGGAGGGCTGCGGGTTCGGCTGCAGCAGCGACACGTCGTCGTTGGCCGCCTGGCGCTCGGCGGGCGGCATCAGCTCGTCCGGCGTCTCGACGTCCGCGGCCTGCTCCGGGGGCTGGTCCCAGGCAGGCTCGGCGAAGGGCAGCTCGACCGAGGCGTCGAGCGCGACCGGCGGCGCGTCCCCCAGGCCCTCGGCGGGCTCGTTCCAGCCATCCCACGCCGAGCCATCGGGGGCCCAGGCGTCCTCCAGGCTCGCCCCCGGGCCCACCTCGGCGCTGGCCTCGGGCCCCTCCTCGACACTCAGCGCCCGGGGCACCGGCATGACATCCGGCGCCGCCGTCGGCGCCACGGCCGCGAGAGCGCTCGCGAAATCCTCACGGATTTCGAGGGTTTCCCCATGCGCCATGGCCGAGATCAGGTCGGACGGCCCGTCGTCGAAGACCTCGTCGAAGCCAAGATCGTCCAGCGCGATGGCCGGCGCCTCGCCCGGCGCGGGCAGGCCCTCGGCCCAGGGATCGGCGGCGGCGGCCGGCTCGGGCGGGGCCGCCTCGATGGGGGCGGGCTCGACCTGGGCGGGCTCGTCCCACGCCTGCGCGGCCTCGACGGCGGGCTCGTCCCACGCCTGCGCGGCCTCGACCGGAGCCGGCTCCTCCCAGACCTGAGCGGCCTCGACGGCGGGCTCGTCCCACGCCTGCGCGGCCTCGACGGGGGCGGGCTCCTCCCAGACCTGAGCGGCCTCGACCGGAGCGGGCTCTTCCCAGACCTGAGCGGCCTCGACGGGCGCGGGCTCCTCCCAGACCTGGGCGGCCTCGACGGGGGCGGGCTCCTCCCAGACCTGGGCGGCCTCGACGGGCGCGGGCTCCTCCCAGACTTGAGCGGCCTCGACGGGGGCGGGATCTTCCCAGACATCCGACGCTTCGACGGCCGCCTCGCCCAGCCAGGCCTCGGCGGGCGCCGGGTCGCTCACCTCGGGCGGCGCGTCCTCCGCCCAGCCCCCGAAGCCGAGGCCCCCGTCGTCCTCTTCGTCGTCGCCCTCGGCGTCCTCGTCCTCGTCCTCGAAGTCGTCTTCGTCGTCGAGGTCGTCCCCGCCCAGCAAGCCGCCCTGGGCCTCGAACTCGCCCCCCTCGTCCGGCCACGGCGCCTCGTCGGGCGCGTCGAGCGGGCCGACCTCGGGCGCCCACGCAGGCGCCGGCGCCTCGACCGGCGGCGGCACCCAGGGCGCCTCCTCGGGCTCGTCCTCAGGCTCGTCGGGTTCGTCCGGCTCCTCGTCCGGCTCCTCGTCCGGCTCCTCGTCCGGCTCATCCGGCTCCTCGTCCGGCTCCTCGTCGGGCTCGTCCGGCTCCTCGTCCGGCTCCAGCGGCTCGTCCGGTTCGTCGTCGGGCTCCTGCGGCTCCAGCGGCGCCGGCTCCTCCGGCTCCCCCGGCCCCAGCGCCTCGGGCAGCGCCCGCGTGAGCGCCACGTCCACCGCCATCAGGATCTCGGCCCGCGTCGCCTCCATCAGGCGATCCTCGAGCGCCCCCACCAGCGCGCGCCGCAGGGCCGGGATCTGATCGCTCCAGCCGGCCGGCAGCTGGCTGGCCAGCCGCGCGCTCGTGCTGGCTTCCAGGGACTCGATCGCCGCCTCCCAGACGGCGCAGGCCTGCAGCCGCGCCTGCAGGGCGGCCGCCCGCACGGCGTGCTGGGCCGCCCGCGCGGCGTCCGCTCGCTGCCGGGCCGGGCCCTCGGTGCCCGCGACCGCCCGCGTGTGCCGCGCCGCCAGCGCCGCCTCGCGGTGCGCGAGCGCGGCCTCGTCGGCCTGATCCCACCCCTGCGCGAAGTCGCCCCCGGCCACGGTCACCCTCCTCGGATCCAGCCCCGCGACGGTAGCAGGTCGGCGGCCCCCGCCATAGGCGCTTGTGTGCCCCGCGGCGGGCCGACCTCACCTTCGCCGCGCCGCGTGCATCGGAAGGATGCAATCCGCTCCCCGGCCCCTTATCATGGCCGCGACCACTCGCCCGCAGGAGGCCAGCGTCAACATCGATCGCGACGATCTTGTCTGCCCGGGGTGCGGCCTGAGCCAGCCCGGCGCCCAGGAGGGGGCCCGCTGCCCCGACGACGGGCGCTACCTGGTGCCCGCGGCGGCGGTCGAGGCCTGCCCGGACGACGAGGTGCTCGGCACGTTGGTGGCGGGCCGCTTCGCGGTGGTCGGCATCATCGGGGTCGGCGGCTTCGGGGCGGTCTACCGGGCCATCCAGCAGCCGGTGGGCCGCGCCGTGGCCCTGAAGCTCATCCGCCCCCGCCTCGAGGGCGTGGCCGACGTGAAGGCCCGGTTCCTGCGCGAGGCCAGGGTGGTGGCCAGCCTCAACGATCCCTCCATCGTCACGCTCTATGACTACGGTCAGGCCGACGGCGGGGCGCTCTTCATGGCCTTCGAGCTGGTCGAGGGGTGGCCGCTCTCGCGGATCATGGCCGATGGTCCCATGCGGGCCGACCGGGTGGCGCCCATCATCCTCCAGGTGCTGCGCGCCCTGGCCGTGGCGCATCGCCGCGGCCTCATCCACCGCGACATCAAGCCCGCCAACATCATGATCCGCCCCGACGAGTTCGGGCGCGAGACGGTGAAGGTCCTCGACTTCGGCATCGCGAAGGCGCTGCACCGCGCCGAGGACGAGGAGGCCTCCCTCGAGACGCGCGACGGCGTGCTGCTGGGCACCCCGCGCTACATGGCCCCCGAGCAGGCCCGCAACGAGGGCGTCGATGCCCGCACCGATCTCTACGCCCTCGGCGTGGTGACGTACGAGATGCTGGCCGGCCGGCCGCCGTTCAGCGAGGGGCCCCCGCTCGAGGTCGTCCTCGCCCACATCATGCGGGCGCCGCCCCCCTTCGACGACGCCCTCGGCGTGCCCCCGGGGCTCGGCCAGGTGGTCTTCACGGCCCTCGCCAAGGCGCCCGACGACCGCTTCCCGGCCGCGGTCGCCATGGCCGAGGCCCTCGTGCAGGCGCTGCCCGACATCCAGCTCGGCACCTCGGTCTTCGACCTGGTGAGCGGCTCCAGCGAGGTGCGCCTGCCCACCGGCGGCGCGACGGGCGGCGGCATCGACACCTCGTCGCGTGAGTTCGTCGGGGAGGCCCTGGGCCTCGGCACCGATCCGACGATGGCCGCCAGCCCGGAGCTGCTGGCGCCGCTCCCCGGCCCGGCGTCTTCCAGCCCCCGGTGGCTCTGGCCGGCGGTGGCTGGCCTCGTCGTCTTCGCGCTCGCGGGCTGGTGGCTGGCCACGCGTCGGCCCCCGCCCGGGGCCCCCGACGCGGCCGCGGCCGTCACGGTCCCCGACGCCGCGCCGGCCGCCGACGCCGCGCCGGACGCCGCCGTCGCCGACGCCGCGAAGCCGGACGTGCCTGACGCGGCGCTCGACGCCGAGCCGGCGGCCGCGCCCGACGCCGCGGCGGCGGCCCCGCCACGGCGGGTCAGGCGCCCCCCGCGCCCGCCGCGCGCCCAGCCCACCACGAAGCCCGAGGCCCCGGCCAGCTTGCAAGTACCGGAGTTCTAACGTGATTCGACGCACGCTCGGCCAGGCCTGCCTGGCGCTCGCGCTGCTGGTGGGCGTCGCCCACGCCGCCTCGACCCTGGCCGACGCCCAGGGCCTCGTGAACATGGCGGCCGAGCGCTTCCGCGATGGCGACTTCGCGGCGGCCCTCACGGCGCTGCAGGAGGCCGAGCCCATCGTGGCGGCGGCCAACGATCCCTCCGTCGCCCAGATCCGCTTCAACATCGCGCGCTGCCTCGAAGAGCTCGGGCGCGACGACGAGGCCCTGGCCGCCTGGCAGGTCTACCTGCGGGTGCCCGACGCGACGCACCGCAAGCAGCGCGCGGTGGCCGCGGTCACCGCCCTGAAGAAGCGCATCTATGGCGCCCTCGCGGTCTCCTGCGAGCCCGTGGGTGCCGCCGTGAAGATCGAGGGCCTGCTGGAGACGGCCGCCCCGTGCCCGTTTCGGCGCGAGGACCTGAAGCCCGGCGTCTACAAGGTGCACGTCGCCTTCGACGGCTACTCGGAGGGCATGCGCGAGGTCGAGGTCGTGGCCGGCGAGACGGCCGCGGCCTCCTTCCGCCTGGAGGCCCTGCCGGTGGCCGGCGGCCTCGTCGTCCCTCCGATGGAGGCGCCGCCGCCGGCCACGAACCCGTGGCCCTGGGTCCTCATCGGCACCGGCGTGGTGGCGGCCGGCGGGGGGGCGTTCCTGACGACCCAGGCCATCGCCGCCCGCGACGACGCCGAGTCGCTGCCCCCGGGCGACGACCGCGATGGCTCGGTGGATGACTTCGAGACGGCCGAGACGCTGTCCTGGGTGGCCTATGGCGTAGGCGCCGCCGCCATCGCGGGCGGCGTGGTGCTGTGGATCCTCGACGACCCGGCCACGCCGGCGGGGGCCGGGGACGTGGAGATGGTGCCGGGAGGGGTGCGAATCCGATGGTAGCGCGAAGCCTGCTCGTTCTTGGCCTGGCAGCCCTCGCGGGGTGCCTGCGCACGCCGGAGCTGCGCGACTGCGCCGAGTTCCCGGTGACCGAGAACCCCGACGCCTGCGGCAGCCCCTGCGACATCTACTGCGACGTGCTGGTTGACGCCTGCCCCGACCAGGTCGGCGGCGAGGACAAGGCCCGCGCCTGTCGGTCGAGCTGCATCGAGATCGACGCGGGCGGCGAGTTCAACGCCGCGCGAGGCAACAACCTGCAGTGCCGCATCCGCGAGGCGGTGCTGGCCTGGGATGATCCCAGCCACTGCGCGTCGGCGGGCTTCTCGGGCGGCGACGTCTGCCAGAGCACCCAGTGCGATGAGTACTGCGGCCTCATGATCGCGAACTGCACCTCCATGTACCAGGACCTGGCGCAGTGCATGTCCACCTGCGCGCTCTTCCCCACCGGGGGCAGCGCGTCGTCGGGCAACAACGTCGAGTGCCGCGCCGCCGCCGCTCGGGACGCGGGCGAGAACGCGAGCCGCTGCGCCGCGGCCAGCCTGACCAGCGATGGCACCTGTGGCAGCGCCTGCGATGGCTACTGCACCCAGGTCATGGCCCACTGCTCGACGGATCCGGTGGTGTTCGACAGCCTCGACACCTGCCTCTCCACCTGCGCGCTCATGCCGACGGGTCCCTTCGATGACTGGCGCAACGGCGGCGACTCGGTGCAGTGCCGCGCCTGGCACGCCAGCACCCCCGCCGAGCTGGATCCCGTCACGCACTGCGCCCACGCGTCGCTCTACAACGACGACCACTGCGGGGGCATCTGCTCGACGTGGTGCTTCGTCTGCGGCAGCCAGTTCGACAACGAGGAGGCCTGCATGGCCGAGTGCACCACCCTCGTCTCGGACGGCGCGCCGCTCTTCCCCGATCCCGCCGCCGCCCGGCAGTGCACCCCCTGACGGGGCTCAGGCCACCCGCCGCCGCGGCCCCGCCAGCAGCCGCAGCATCCGCAGCAGCACCGCCAGCGGGATGAGCAGCAGGGCCAGGAGCACGCCGCGCACCGCCCAGGCCCCCATCGGGCCCGCCCACTGGAAGAGGCCGACGAGCACGTCGCCGTAGAAGGCGTCGGCGTGATCGAGCAGCAGCCGGCGGGCTCGCGGATCCAGCAGCACCTCGGCCGGCAGCCGCTCCAGCAGCGCAACCGCCCGTTCTGCTTCGGCTTTCTGGCGGTCGCCGCCCTCGCCGAGCGTCGCCAGGTAGACGCGCAGGCCGGCCTCGCCGTGCCGCTGGGTCAGGGGCGCGAGGGCCCAGGCCTCGGTCAGGCGGCTCGCGCGCGCGGTCGCCGACCAGCGCCCGTTGGCCTCGGCGTGCCGGTACACCCGCCCCAGGGCCACGGCCAGCTCCGGATCCTGGCCCAGCCGGCGCAGGCGCTGCGCGCCCAGCGGCACCGCCAGATCGCCCAGCAGCTCCACCTGCCCCAGCGCCACCACGCCGGCCCGGGCGCCCGGATCCAGCAGCACGCTCAGGGCCTCGCGCGGCTCGACGCCCGCCGCCAGGAGCGCCCGGGCGGCGCCCTCCTGCTCCACCAGCACCGTCAGCTCGGGCAGGCCGAGGCCCAGCGTGGTGCAGGCGAGGCCCAGGCGCGCGCAGACGACGACGCCGCGCGCCACCATGGGATCGGCGCCCGCCGGCACCTGCCGCGCGATGGCGCGCCAGTCCACGGCCGGGTCGGCGAGCAGGTCGAGCAGCACCGGCGCGCCGATGCGCTCGGCCTGCCGCAGCGGCTCGGCGCCCTCCTGCTGGTACAGCGTCACCAGCCCGTCGCCGAGGCGGCCGGCCAGGGCGGCGACGGTGGCGCGATCCGCGTGCAGGCTGATCTCCTCCAGCAGACCGAGCGGGTGGCGCGTCGTCATGGCGGGGCCAAACGTCCGCTGGATGCTCACGAGCCGCGCCAGGACGGCGTCCTGGTCGGCGCCGTCGGCCACCGCCTTCGTGATGAACGCCCGCGCGTCGGGGGACTCCAGGGCGGGGGCCGCGTCCACCACCGCCTCGGAGCGGCGCATGGCCTCGTCCAGCCAGGCCGCCAGCTTCGTCTCGACGCGCCGGCGCACGTCCGCCCGGGGGCCGTCCTCGGCGTCGCGCCAGATGGCCGCCGGCGTCAGGCTCTGGCGCAGCGTCTCGGCCATCAGGTCCGACAGCTCGGTCTGGTAGCGATCCTTGATGGTCGCCAGGTCGATGATCGTGTCAGCCGCCGCCAGGATGGCGCCGAGCCCCGTCAGCGTGCCGGCCACCTTGCGCCCGATGCGGTGGCTGACGGCCCGGACGGCGCGCTCGGTGGCGTGCTTGCTCAGCCCGCCGCTGATGCGCGCGCCCAGGCGCAGGGCGAGGGGGGCCGCCATGAGCCCGGCGCGTGCTCCCCAGCGGGCCGTCCGGCCAGCGTCCACCAGGGCCTCCGCGGCCGCGCCCTCGGCCAGCTCCAGGTCGGGCGCGGGCAGGACCGGCACCACGATGGCGGCCTCCCAGGCGGGGAACCGGCTCGCCACGACCGCGTCGAACCGGCCCTGGATGGCGACCATGGCCTGGCCGACGGCCGTGGCGATGGCGCCGTCAAGGCCCCGGCGGACGCTCTCGAACTGGGCGTCCAGGGCCGCCACCATCGGGCCCTGGGCGCGGGCCATGAAGCGCTCCGCGACCGCCTGCAGGCCGTCGCCCCCGACGACGGTGCCCACCTCCGCCCAGAGCAGCGACAGCGCGCTGTCGGCGATGGGCAGGCGGCGGACCTCCGCGGCCGCGACGCGCCCGGCGTGGGTCAGCCGGCGGCGGCCGTCGCCCTCGAACCAGGCGTCCAGCTCCGCCTCGACGTGGTCGGCGTGGGTGGTGGCCAGCGGCTCGGCCCGCAGCGCCGAGAGGGCGTCGCGGGCGGCCGCCTGATCGCGGCGGAGGGCCGCCAGCAGGGCGGCGACGGGATCGTCGTCCGCCGCCGCGGGCGCGGCGGCGAGGAGCAGGGCGAGGGGAAGGAGTCGCAGCACCATGGGCACCTCCTGGCTCGGGGAAGCGATGCGGGCTCGCCCCCCCAGGGTTCCAGCCGGCTCTCCAGACCGCCTGGCGCCTGCTTTCGTCACATCGGCCTCAAGAGGCTGGCCCACGGCGCCGCGCTCGGTATGATGCGCCATGGATCCCACGCTCGATCTGCTCGTCGTCGGTGAGGCCTTCGTGGACTTCGTGCCCCTGCACCGGGGCCCCCTCCGCTCGGCGACGGGCCTGGAGGTCCACGGCGGCGGCGCGCCGGCCAACGTCGCGGTGGGCGCGGCCCGCCTCGGCGCGGCCACCGGCTTCCTCGGCGTCGTGGGCGACGACGAGTTCGGCTACCTCATCCGGCAGCGGTTCGAGCAGGAGGGCGTCGACGTCACCGGCCTGCGCATGGCGGCCGGCGAGCAGACGGGCCTCTGCTTCGTCACCCTCGATCCCAGCGGGGAGCGCAGCTTCCTGCACCGCGGCGGCAGCGCTCACGCCCTCTTCGATCTGCAGGACGTGGCCCCGGCCCGGGTGGTGCCGGCGCGGGCCATCTGCTTCTCCAGCGGCGTGATGCGCTCGACGGTGGGGGCCCAGGCCATCTACCGCCTGCTCGACGACTGGCGCGGCCTCATCACCGCGGATCCCGGCACTTTTCCGCGGAGCTGGGGCGATCCGCTGGCTGCCCGCGAGCGCCTGCTGCCGGCCCTGGGCCGCTGCCATGTGGTGAAGTGCTCCAGCGACGAGGTGATGTACCTCACCAACGAGGTCGACCCCCGCGCCGGGGCGCGGCGCCTGGTCGACGGGGGCGCGGAGCTGGCCATCGTCACCTGCGGCCCGCGGGGCGCCATCTGGGCCCGCGCCGACGACGAGGGGCTGGTGCCGACGCCCGATGTGGAGGTCGTCGACGCGACGGGCGCTGGCGACGCGTTCATGGCCGCGCTGCTCATGCGGCTGGCCCATGACCGCGCCCGGCCGGCGCTGCTGCCCGTCGAGACCCTGCACGCCCACCTGGCCTTCGCCTGCGCCATCGGCGCGGCCGCCTGCACCCGCCGCGGCGCGGTGGCCGGCGTGCCCCGGCTCGCGCTGCCCCGCGTGACGAGCCGTGATCGGACGACGGATTTCCGAGGGTCGGGGGCTCGCTAGCCCGCGGAGCTCGCCGCGGGGCCACCCGGCACGCATGCTGCAGCCCCGGCCTCGACCCATCGCTGGAGCCCCGCCATGCACCGCCTCTACCTGCTCGTCGGCGCCGCCGGCCTGACCGCCTGCATCGAAGACCACGCCCCCGCCACGGACGACGCCGGCGCTCCCGACGTGGGCGCCGACGCCTGGTCGCCCGGCGATCAGGACGCCTGGCCACCCCGCGACGCCACGCAGGACGCCGAGCAGAGCCGCGACGCGGGCCTGCCCCCGGACGCCCGTGTGCGCCGCGACGCGGAGGTCGAGCCCGACCGGGGGATCGATCTCCCCGGCGACGCCGAGGTGCCCGTCGACGCCGCCTTGCCGGAGATCCCGCCCTACCAGTGCCCGCCCGAGGGGCGCTACGTCTTCGGCGTCGGCGCCTGCGCGTGGCGCTGGGACGATCAGCAGGTGGAGGACGGGCGCGTCGAGCTGATGATCGAAGAGGCCGTCATGGCCGAGCCGCCGGCCGCCTGCCGGGCCTTCGACGTCGACACCCCCGTCCTCGCCATCGGTCGCTTGCCCGAGGGCCGCGTCCAGACGCTGCAGGGCATCAGCGCCGACGGCCAGCGCTGGAGCGTCGCGATGGCGCTGCCGAGGGGCGTCCCCGTGCCCCTGGGCGGTGGGTTCTCCATCGAGATCAGCCGGCAGCCGAACCAGTTCTTCCAGCCGAGCGGGATCATCACCGTGCGCGACACCCGGGGCCTGCTGGCCTGGATCGCGGCCGGCGACAGCCGCTTCCCGGGCTTCGCCGCAGACGGCCTGAGCGTCCAGCGGGCCGACCCGGACTGCGAGTACGCGGAGCCCGACGAGGGCGCCTGCACGTACACCGGCTACCGCATCCGCGCCGAGGCCGGGGACGAGGGCCGCACCCTCCGGTTCGGGCAGTTCGGCGAGGTGGGCGACTTCACCGTCTTCCACGCCGGCCTCATGGCCATCATGGATCGCGGCGCATGCAACGCGGGGCCGGAGCAGTACCAGCTCGGCGCGGTGCGCACCGAGCGTGGCGAGTGAGCGTCTTCGCGGCGCAGCACGCGGAGCTGCGCGGAATCTCAATTGATTTCGGCCGCTTCGACGCCTCGGCCCATGACCCGGCGCTGCTCGTCCGCGCCCGGCGCGTCTGGCTTGAGCGCCTGCACTCCGAGTTCCGGTCCCTGCAGATCGTCACGCGCTTCCTCGCCGAGCTCACGGCGGCGGGTGAGCCCGTCGAGATCTACGCGGGCGCCGTCGACCTCATCCGGGACGAGGCGCGCCACGTGGGCCTCTGCCACGACCTCTGCGGCGCGCTGGGCGTGACGCCGACGCTGCCCGACCCCCCGGCGCTGGTCGATCCCCCCGAGTTCCTGGCGGCCCCGGCGCCCCAGCGGGCGCTGGCCACGGCGCTGACGATGCTGCTCATCAACGAGACGCTGTCGGTCGCGTGGCTCACCGACCTGGCCGAGCGCTGCGCGGACCCGGTCGTCGGCGCCGTCCTGCGGGCGACCGTGGAGGACGAGGCCGGCCACGACGCGTATGGCTTCACCTACGTCCAGCGGGCCCTGGCCCGCTTCGATCCGCGGCTGCGGCCCCGGTGGCGGGCCCTGGCGCACGGCACGCTGGCGCGCCACCAGGCCTGGGCGGACGGGGTGCTGGCGGGCGGGTCGGCGACCGCGCTGCCGGACGAGCCGGCCCTCGCCGACCTCGGCCTCTTCAGCCCGACGCGGCAGGCGCTCCTCTACCGGCGCACCTGGGCCGAGGTCCTGGGCCCGCGCCTCGCCGAGCTGGGGCTCCTGTAGGCCGCTGGGCGAGGGCGCCTACCGGGTGCAGCGGCAGATCTGGTCGGCCTCGCGGTGATCGCAGGCGTGGCGGTTGTCGGGCAGGCAGCCGTCGTCCTCGTCGTCCCACGCCAGCAGGCAGCGGCCGCCGGCGGCGGCGCAGATGTCGTCGCAGGTGCCGCGCTGGTCGATGTAGAACTCGCACCACGCCGTCCCGTCGGCGTCCACCCCCGTCGAGCAGAGCTCGTCCATCGGGTAGCGGTCGCAGCCACCCATCGCCGGCGGGGGATCGTCGGCGGGCGGGTCGGCCGGCGGATCCGCAGGCGGATCAGGCATGGGCGGGCCCGGATCGGCGTCCTGGCAGGCGGCGTCGTTGGCCCCGCAGCGATCGTCCCGACACCCCGAGACGGCCTGGGCGGCCGCCACCGGGCCGCTGAACGGGCCACCCGCCGCCTCGATCTCGGCGCCGCAGCTCCCCAGGCAGTCGATGCCCGAGCAGCCCGTGCGGCGGGCGCAGTCGACGACAGCTTCGCACCGGGCGTCGGCGAAGCAGGCGTCCAGCTCGGCGGCGCAGAGGCGGCAGGCGCAGACGTCGCAGGCCGCGCCCGCGTCCGCGCACTCGTCCGGCGGGGGCGGCTCGGCGGGCGGCGGCGGGTCGGCGGGCGGGGGCGGCTCGGCGGGCGGCTCGGCCGGCGGATCCGCGGGCGCGGCGTCCTCGCACGCGGCCGGATCGGCCCCGCAGCGGTCGTCGCGGCACGTCGAGACGGCCTGGGCCTGGGCCACGGCCGGCCCGAACGCCCCCCCGGCCGCCTCGATCTCGTCGCCGCAGCTCCCCAGGCAGTCCACGCCGCTGCAGCCCGTCCGGCGGGCGCAGTCGACGACGGCCTGGCAGAACGGATCGGCGAAGCAGGTGGCCAGCTCGTCCGCGCACAGGCGACAGGCGCAGACGTCGCACGGGCCCCCCGCGTCGGCGCAGGCATCCTCGGCCGGGGCCATGGGGGGCGGATCGGCGGGCGGCGGCGCGGGCGGGACGGTGGCGTCCCACGCCGGCTCCCCCGCCACGGGCGGGGGCGCGGCGTCCGGCTCTGCGGGGATGGGCGCCTCGGCGCAGGCGGAGAGGACGAGGACCCCGAGGGGCAGCGCGCGGCGGAGCATGGCACCTCCTGGAGAGCTGCCGGGGACGCAGCAAGGACGGGGCCAGCGGCCGGGGCGGCCAGCGGCGCGGCGCCGGGGTCTGGCGGGTGAGGCGCGGTGGTCTCAGGTGGGGTCGCGGCGCCAGTCGTCCACGCGCCCCTGGCAGCCGGGGCTGCCGCAGGCACAGTCGAACGACCAGCGCGGGTCCCACGGCGGGAGCGGCTCGTCGAAGGTGGCGTGGTTGTAGGCGATGGTGAGCTCGGCCCCGGCGGGGACGGGCCGGGCGGTCACCACCGTGAGCAGGTCGTCCACCGTGCAGTTGGGGTCGCACGCGTGGTTGACGTAGCGGGCGGAGCTCAGCGGCACCAGCCAGGTGTCCGGTGCGATGAGGATCGCGTAGCGCACCTCCACCTCGGGCACCCGGTCGAACGGGCCGACGACGGGGCCTTCGTACCGGGCGACGGGCTGCCCGGGGGGCAGGTCGCCGTCGGCGATGAGGCCGAGGCCGCCGGGAGTGGTGGTGAGGAGCGCGGGCCAGTGAGGGACGGGGCGTATGGGCGGAGCGACGGGCTCCATGGGGGGTTCTCCGGTCGAGATGCCGGGATTCTCAGCGCCGCCCGTCGCTGCGTCCAGTGGTCGCGCAAGCCCATGAAACCCTGGGGTATTCCGCCGTGGTCAGTGCGTCCCGCTCAGCCGCCGGCAGCCCACGGCGATGGTCTCGACCTCATGGCGGTAGAGCTCGCCGCCGACGGTGCCCATGGGGTTGACGAGCACCGAGACGAACCGGCGCGACGCCAGCAGCGGGAAGAGCTCGATGCCCGGGACGACGGCGGCGGGCAGGCCGCGGGGATCGAAGCGCAGCAGCGTGTCCCAGTCGGTGAAGACCGCCGCCACCGGCTCGCCGTGCAGGTCGCCCGCCGGGCGCAGGGCCAGGTCGGGGCCGGTGGCGGGCTGGGCCAGGGTCACGAGCAGGCGGGCGCGCACCAGGCCGTGGTAGAGGCGGTTGCGCGAGGCGGTGTCCCGGTCCCGGCCCGCGACGCGCATCCGGTCGAGCAGGGCGGCGTTCTCCAGCCGCGGCGCGTGGCCGAGCTGCAGGTCCAGGTCGCCCGGGCCGAAGAGGCGGTCACGCAGGCCGAGGGCCTCCGCGGCCAGCCGGTCGACGTCGGCGGCCGCCCGCTCCGCCACCCACGGATCGGCGGCCGAGCGACGGCGAAAGCCCGCGTCGAGCAGCGCCTGCTGGTGCTCGGCGGCCAGATCGTCGCCGGGGAGCAGCCGGCCGGCCGCCACCTGGACGGTGGCCTTGGCGCTCTGGGGCGCCGCCGTCACGAGGACCCAGCCCGTCGCGCTGGAGAGGAGCAGGCGGTTGGCGGCGCCGCCCTCCTGCTGGAGGCGGGCGAGGGCGGCGGCGATGGCGTCCAGCATGGCGCCTCCGGGGGTCAGGGGGTGCGCAGGTGCCAGGCGCGGGGCTGGACGAAGGCGCGGATGCCGGGCCGGCCGAGGGTGCTGCCGACGCCGGAGTGGCCGCGGCCGCTCCAGGGGAGCCTCGGGCTGACACGGTCGCAGCAGTTCCAGTACACGCTGCCGGCGTTCACCTGGGCCAGGATGCGGGCCGCGCGGTCGCGGTCGCGGCTGTAGACGGCGGCGGTGAGGCCGTAGGGGGTGTCGTTCATCAGCGCCACGGCCTCGGCGTCGTCGGCGACGCGCTGGATGCCGATGATGGGCCCGAAGCTCTCGTCGCGCATGACCTGCATGGCGTGGGTCACGCCGGTCAGCACCGTCGGCGCGAAGTACCACCCCGGGCGGTCCACCCGGGCGCCCCCCGCCGCCAGCGTCGCCCCCTGGGCCACCGCGTCGGCCACCTGGCCCGCCAGCACGTCGAGCTGGGCCTCGCGGCTCACCGGGCCGATGTACGTGGCCTCGTCGCGCGGATTGCCCAGGCGGAACCCCTGGACTTCCTTCAAGAAAGCCTCGACGAAGGCGTCGTGCACGGCGGCGTGGACGTAGATGCGCTCGACGGCGCAGCAGCTCTGGCCGGCGTTGTAGAAGGCCCCGTCGGCCAGGCCGGCGGCCGCGCTCGCGACGTCGGCGTCATCGGCCACATAGGCCGGATCCTTGCCCCCCAGCTCGAGCTGGACCTTCATCAGCCGCTCGGCGGCCTGGCGGGCGATGCGCACGCCGGTGGCGTAGGAGCCGGTGAAGAAGACGGCGTCGACGGGCTGGTCGAGCAGCGCCGCGCCGGTGCTGCCGGGGCCGACGAGCGAGGCGAAGACGTCGGCGGGGACGCCCGCCTCGGCCAGCAGCTCGGCGATGATGGCGCTGGTGCCGGTGGCGTGCTCCGAGCCCTTGTAGAGCACGGCGTTGCCGGTGAGCAGGGCGGGGATGAAGACGTTGGTGCCGACGAACCAGGGGTAGTTCCAGGCCGAGATGTTGGCCACGACGCCGAGGGGATCCCACGTCACCAGCTCGTCGGTGGCGCGGGTGCCGGGCACCGGGCCGCCGTGGGCCAGCAGCTCGGGGGCCACCAGGGCGGCCGTCTCGTCGAGGAACCACTGGATGCGCGCCGGCGTCGCCCGGACCTCGTTGCGGGCCTGGGCGATGGGCTTGCCGGTGTCGGTGGTGAGGATGCTGGCCAGCAGCTCGGCGCGCTCTCGGATGAGGCCGGCGAACCGGGCGATGATGGCGTGCCGCTCGGCGTAGGGGCGCGCGGCCCAGGCGGGCTGGGCGGCGCGGGCGGCGGCCACGCGGTGGGCCACGGAGGCCGGGTCGTCGACGCCGACGGTGCGGGCCGGCTGGCCGGTGGCCGGATCGAAGGTGGTCAGCGTGGTCATGCGGTGAAGGCCTCCTCGAAGATGGCCTTGAAGTCCGCCTCGGTGCAGACCCGCGGGTTGGAGGGGTGGCAGCCATCGGCCAGGGCCACCGCCACCAGGTCGTCGAGGTGCTCGGGCTTCACGCCCAGGCTCTTCAGGCCGGCCGGGATGCCGAGGCGCGCGCGCAGCTCGACGATCCAGTCGATGAACGCCGCGCCGTCGGTGGCGCCGGGATCCACGGCCCGGGCGAGGCGCAGGAAGCGGTGCGGGGCGACGGCCAGGTTGAAGCGCAGGCCCATGGGCAGCATGACGCCGTTGGCGAGGCCGTGGTGCGTGTCGCAGACGGTCGACAGGGCGTGGGCGCAGGAGTGGATGACGCCCAGGCCCTTCTGGAAGGCGACGGCGCCCATCATCGAGGCGTCGAGCATGGCGGCCCGGACGCGCCGGTGCACGGCCTCCTCCTCCTCCGACAGCGCCTCGCCGTCGTCGAGGCGGCGGGCGAAGTCGACGGCCACCTCCAGCGCGCCCGCGACCAGGCGCACGCCCTCGAGGGCGATGCCGTCGGCCATGGGGTGGTGGCCCCGGGCCAGAAAGGCCTCGACGAGGTGCGTCAGGGCGTCGAGGCCCGTCGCCGCCGTCACGCCCGGGGGCAGGCCCAGCGTCAGCTCGGCGTCGGCCAGCACCACGTTGGGCAGCAGGCGCGGATCGAAGATGATCTTCTTGGCCTTGCTGATGTCGTGGGAGATGACGGAGGAGCGGCCGACCTCGCTGCCGGTGCCGGCCGTCGTGGGCAGCGCCACCAGGAAGGCGATGGGCTGGTCGACGGGGCGGGCGTCGGGCTTGCCGTCCTCGTAGTCGAAGAGCTTGCCCGGGTGGTGCTGCATCAGGGCGATGGCCTTGGCCACGTCCACCGGCGCGCCGCCCCCGAGGGCGATGATGGCGTCGGCGCCGTGGGCCTGGGCCGCGGCAGCCCCCGCGATGACCTGCGTCTCGACGGGGTTGCCCCAGACGTCGGCGAAGACGCGCACGTCGAAGTCGGCCAGGGACGCCAGCAGCGGCTCGAACCACGGCAGCATCTTGATGAGCCGATCGGTGACCAGCAGGGGCCGGCGCGCCCCGGCGGCGTGCAGGGTGGCGGCGAGCTGGTCGCGGACGCCGAACCCCTGGCAGATGCGGGTCGGGTAGTTGTAGACCACGAAGTCCGACATGGTTTCTTCCTGAAAAATCGAGGGCTTAGATGATCTCGAAGTAGCGCTTGAGCTCCCAGTCGGTGACCGCCTGGCAGTAGCGCCGCCACTCCCAGCGCCGGGTGGCGACGTAGTGATCGATGAAGGCGTCGCCGAAGAGGGTGCGGGCCACCTCGCTGGCTTCGAGGCGATCGGCCGCCTCGGCGAGGGTGCGGGGCAGGCGGACGGCGCCCGTCTGGGCGTAGCCGTTGCCGAGGACGGGGGCGTCGGTGAGGGCGAGGCCCTGCTCGATGCCCCAGAGCCCGGCGCCCAGGGCGGCGGCCACGCCCAGGTAAGGGTTCAGGTCGGCGCCGCCCACGCGCGTCTCGAGCCGGGTGCTCTTCGCCGAGCCGGGGATGACCCGCAGGGCGACGGTGCGGTTGTCGACGGCCCAGGTGGCGGTCGTCGGGGCCCACATGCCCTCGACCAGCCGCTTGTAGCTGTTGACCGTCGGGGCGAAGAGCGCGGCGAGCTCGGGCAGGAGCGCGAGCTGGCCGGCCACGTACTGCCGAAACAGCGGGCTCATGCCGTGCTCGGCGTCGGCGTCGTGGAAGACGGGCTGCCCCTCGCGCCAGAGGCTCTGGTGCACATGGCCGCTGCAGCCGGGCAGCTCGGCGTTCCACTTGGCCATGAAGCTGGCCATCACGCCGTGCCGGTAGGCGATCTCCTTGGCGCCCGTCTTGAAGAGGACGGCCCGGTCGGCGGCCTCCAGGGCCGGCGCGTGCAGGATGGCGGCCTCGTACACGCCGGGGCCCGTCTCGGTGTGCAGGCCCTCGATGGGCACGCCGAAGGCGCCGAGCTGGTCGAGCAGCGCGTGGAAGTACTCGTGGTGCAACGACGATCGCAGCAGCGAGTAGCCGAACATGCCGGGGGTGAGGGGGGTGGGGTTCACCCCGCCCTTCTCGGCCAGGGAGCGCGGCGTCTCGGCGAAGTTGAACCACTCGAACTCGATGCCGAAGCGAGCATCGAAGCCCGCCAGGGCGGCGCGGTGGATCACGCGCTTGAGGACCTGCCGCGGGCAGACGGGCAGGGGGCCGCCGTCGGCGTCCACGAAGTCGCCCAGGAGGAAGGGCACGCCGGCCTCCCACGGGATGGCGCGGAAGGTGCCGGGATCGAGGCGCACCTGCACGTCGGGGTAGCCGGTGTGCCAGCCCGTGAAGGGCGCGGCGTCGTAGCAGGCGTCGGCGGCGTCCCAGCCGAAGACGACGTCGCAGAAGCCGAAGCCGCCCCGCAGCGCGCTGCGCAGCTTGTCGATGTGCAGGTACTTGCCCCGCAGGACGCCGTCGAGATCGGTGACCGCCACCTTCACGCGGCGGGCCTCGCTCTCCTCCAGCTCCTTCAGGACGCGGTCGGCGTCGATGGGCGTGCTCATGGCGCCCAGGCTATGCCAAGGCGCGGGGGGAGGGAAGGGCCGCGGCGGCTACTCGGGGCAGGCGTCGGGGAGCGCCGGATCGAGGGGGCCGGTGGTCGCCGCGGCCAGGTTGGCGATGAGCTGGGCGATGGCCGGGGCCACGGGCGGATCCTGGAAGTCGAAGGGCGCGAGCAGCAGGTGCCCCCCGCAGCGGCGGCCGCGCAGGATGGCGGGGTAGCTGGCGGCGGGGAAGGCAGGCACGCCGCCGGGGAAGGTGGCGATGGGCCGAAGCCCGGTGTCGACGCCCTGATCGAGGGGATCGACGGTGAAGAAGGACTCGGTGCCGCCGGCCCCGCGGAGGCTGGCGGGCAGGCTGCGCAGGATGGGATCGCGGGCGTGGCCGGGCGCGGCGCTGATGGGCGTGTCGGCGCCGCGGACACCGCCGCCGCCGACGGCGAAGGGCAGCCACGCCAGCGGCGCGGGGGCGCCGGGCCCGAAGCGGAAGTCGGGCTGGTAGCGGGTGGCCAGGGCGGTCAGGCCATCCCACTCCGTCACCAGGTGGCCGCCGGCGCGGCTGTAGGCGTCGATGGCCCGGCGCAGGTCGGGCGTCCAGAGCGCCCAGGCCGCGGCGTAGCGCCCGAGGAAGACGGCGTCGTAGCCCGCGAGATCGAGGCGGGGCGGGAGCGCGGCGAGGGCGAACGTGGTGACGTGGAACCCGGCCTGGCGCAGGGGGGCGTCCAGGCCGAGGGGGCCCACGACGGCGACGCGGGCGAGGGGCGCGCGCCGCGGCTCCCGCGCGAAGAGGAACCACTGCCCCGTCGCCAGGCCGCTGCGGCCGCACTTGCGCGCGCCGTCGTCCTCGCCCCAGTCGGTGCCGTCGCTCTGGTTGGAGTCCATGCCGCGGTCGTCGAAATCAATCGTGAAATCAGCCACATCGCCGCAGGCGTCCTCGCCCTCCAGGAAGCGGTCGGCGCTGCGCTCGGCGTGCCAGCCCTGGCCGGGGGCCCGGATCTCGCCGGTCTTGTTGTTGCGGCGGGCCGGCGGGGGATCGGCGCCGGCGCCGCCCGCCTCGTTGAAGCAGGCGTCGGCGTCGGTGCCGGTGGTGATCTCGCGGTACCAGTCGACGGCGTACACCGACAGGTCGACGACCATGGGGGCGCCGGCCGGGGCCAGGGCGTCGCGGCAGGCGAAGCGCAGGTCGCCGTCCGCGGCGATGCGGGCGCGCAGGCCGTCCCAGACGCCCGGGTGGGCGGCGGCCGGGGCGAGGCGGGTGAGATCGGCGTGCCACGAGCCGCGCTCGTCGTGCAGGGGCTCGGCGCGGGTGCTGCCGACGAGCGTCCAGCCGCCGCCGTCCGTGGTCTGGTCGCAGTACACGTCCACCGCGTCGCGCCCATCGCCGTCGGGATCGAGACGGTAGACGCCGTCGGCGGTGAACCCGCGGTCGAGGGCGTCCTGGCAGCTCTGGAAGGCGGCGCACTGCAGGCCCTCGTCGAGGCGGCCATCGCAGTCGTCGTCGCGCCCGTTGCAGACCTCGACGCCGGGCTCGGCCGGGCGGGCGTCGCAGACGGCGGCGCCACCGACGCAGCGCAGGTGGCCCTCGGCCAGGCAGGCCCCCAGGCCGGCGCGGCAGGCCCCGCCGACGTCCGCGGCGTCCTCGTCGACCCGCCCATCGCAGTCGTCGTCGACGCCGTTGCAGGCCTCGGCGGCGGGCTGGCCCGGGCGGGCGTCGCAGCGGACCTGCTGGGCGGCGGCGTCGCAGATCAGGCTGCCCGGCCGGCGGCAGGCGCCCTGGCCGACGGCGCAGGCGTCCCCCTCGCCGGGGATGGCTTCGTCGGTGCGGCCGTCGCAGTCGTTGTCGGCGCCGTCGCAGCGCTCGGGGGCGGGGTCGGCCGCGACGGCGGAGCAGGCCAGGGCCGGGCCGCCGGGACCGCAGAGCAGGTTGCCCGCGCGCGCGCAGGCGCCGACGCCGACGACGCACGGCTCGCCCAGCCCGCGTAGATCGTCCACCAGGCCGTTGCAGTCGTCATCGAGGCCGTCGCAACGCTCGGGCTCCGGGAAGCCGGGCTCGGCCTCGCAGCGCAGCTCCGCGGTGCGCAGGTCGCACGTCCGGCGGCCCCCCGCGCGGCAGATGCCGGCGCCGACCTGGCAGGGCTCCCCGGCGCCGGGCACCTCGTCGGTGGTGCCATCGCAGTCGTTGTCCAGGCCGTCGCAGCGCTCCGCGTCGGGCAGGATGAGGCCCAGGCAGGGCCCGAAGCCGTCGCCGGCTGGCAGGCACGTCTGGCGGCCGGCGCGGCAGGTGCCGACGTCGAGGGTGCCGACGGGGCCCGCGTAGCAGGGCGCCTCGGTGCCGGGGCGGCAGATGCAGGCGTCGCCCAGCCCCTCGTCGGCCTCGCCGTCGCAGTCGTCATCGGCGACGTTGCAGATCTCGCGGGCCGGCAGGATCTGGCCCATGCAGGCCGTGAAGACGCCCTGCACGCAGGCGCGCAGGCCGCCGGCGCACGGGCCCACCCCGCGGGTGCCGGCGGGGCCGTCGTAGCAGGGCTGGACCAGGTTGCCGCCCCGCGGATCCTCGTCCGAGCGGCCGTCGCAGTCGTTGTCGAGGCCGTCGCAGACCTCGGGGCTGGCGGCGACGCGCGGCACGCAAGCGAAGCGGCCCGCCTGGCAGGTGCGGACGCCGGCCGCGCACACGCCCAGGGCCCCGGCGTCGCAGTCCTGGCCCCCGCCGGGGTTGCCCTCGTCCACCAGGCCGTCGCAGTCCTCGTCGACGCCGTCGCAGGTCTCGGGCAGCGGCTCGCCGGGCACGGCGCTGCAGCGCGCGAGGCCATCGCCGCACACCCGCACCCCGGCGCGCTGGCAGCGGCCGAGGCCCGACGTGCAGTCGGTGCCGAGGGCGAAGTCCTCGTCCACCAGGCCATCGCAGTCGCCGTCGACGCCATCGCAGAGCTCCGGGGCCGGCGCCCCCGCCCGGGCCGTGCAGCGCAGGCCCCCCGCGGCGTCGCAGACCAGCTCGCCCGGCGCCCGACAGCCCCCGACGCCCACGGCGCAGGGAGCCCCACGGCCCAGCCCCTCGTCCACGAGGCCGTCGCAGTCGTCGTCCTGGTCATCGCAGATCTCGGGGGCCGGCAGGCCGGGCTCGGCGTCGCACGCCAGGAGGCCGTCGACGCAGCGCAGGCGGCCCTCGGCCTGGCAGCGGCCCTGGCCCACCCCGCAGATCTCGCCCACGCCCACGATGTCGGCGTCCACGCGGCCGTCGCAGTCGTTGTCGACGCCATCGCACTGCTCGACCTTGGGCAGCTCCTCGCCCTCGCAGCGGTCCCAGCGGCCGTCCACGCAGGTCTGCCGGCCCGGCCGGCACGGGCCGACCTCCGCCGTCTCGGGCGGGCCCGTGTAGCAGGGCCGCACGGCGTCGCCGTCGCAGCGGCAGTCGCCCGCGTCCTCGTCCGTCTCGCCGTCGCAGTCGTTGTCGACGCCGTCGCAGATCTCGGGCACCGGGCGGATCTCGTCGACGCACGGGCCCGCGATTCCCCCCGCGCAGGCCCGGACGCCGGGGGCGCAGAGGCCGACGTCCTGCGTGCCGACAGGCCCGGAATAACACGTGTTTTCGTCGGACTCCTCGTCGACGAGGCCGTCGCAGTCGTCGTCGAAGCGGTTGCAGATCTCGGGGGCGGGGAGGGTGGCCCCGAGGCAGGGCCCGAAGCCGTCGCCCCCCTGGCAGGCGGCCTCGCCGTCGGCGCAGCGGCCCACCCCGCGCGTCGCCTCGGGGCCGGGGTAGCACGCGGAGGCGGCGTCCTCGTCCGTCGCGCCGTCGCAGTCATCGTCGACGGCGTTGCAGGCCTCGACGCCGGGCGGCGCCGCCGTCGCGAGGCACTGGAGGCCCTCGCCGGCCGCCGCGCAGACCTGGACGCCCTGGGCCGCGCAGGCGCCGACGCCCACGGCGCAGGCCTCGCCCAGGCCCGGCAGGCCCTCGTCCACGCGGCCATCGCAGTCATCATCGAGGGCGTTGCAGCGCTCGGCGGGGGGCTCGCAGGGGCCCCACTCGCCCTCGACGCAGGCGCGCTCGGCGCCGGGGCAGGCGTCGCAGGGCTCGCGGGCGCCGGGCGGGCAGGGGCGGGGCGGGGCGGCGTCGGGGCGGACGGGGGCGGCGTCCTCGGTCGGGCCCCCATCGGGGTCGGGGCGGCCGCGATCCACCAGCGCCGGCGCCGCGTCGGCCGTGGCGTCCGGCGCGTCCGTGGCGTCACCCTCTTCGGTGCAGCCGGCGAGGCTCCACAGCGCGTACAGCGTCAGCCAGCGAGCCGAACGCCCCATGGACTTCCTCCCGGCCGAGAAGGCCGCCGACCCCACCGGGAGGATAGCACGGCCACGCGGCCGGCATGTCAGCGGACGGCGTCGGCGGCGCCGGCCGCGCCCCCGTCGAGGCTGGCGTCAGCGCTGGCGTCGGCGCCCGCGTCGGCGGTCGGGGTCGCGTCGTCGATCGCGCCGGTGGCGTGCACGACCTCCACCTCGGTGGTCGGCGGCGCCGCCGGATCGACGGTCCGGGTCTGCTCGCACCCGATCAAGGCCACCACCACCAGGCACCCCAGGACACCGCGCATGCACCACCTCCAGCCGGGGCCGCGTGGTAGCACACCCGCGCCGGCGGTGCGACCCCACGTCGCCGGCCACCCTGTTGCCAACGTTTGCCCCGCTGCCTATAACAGCGGCACGCAGAGGGAGGACCCGGGCATGACCGAGACGCTGGTATGCGGGAGCTGTGGGGCGAGCGTGCCGTCCTCCCACCGCTTCTGCGGCCAATGCGGCAGCCCCATGCAGGGCACGCAGCCGCGCACGGCGATGCAGACGGCGTTCTTCGGCGCCATCCAGTCCGATGCCCGGGCGCGCCTGGTCCTCATCCGGGGCGAGGGGCTGGACGGCGTCACGTTCCAGCTCACGGGGCGGCATGTCGCGGGGCGCAGCACCGGATCCATCCTGTTCCCCGATGACGGCTACCTGTCCCCGCGCCACGCCGAGTTCTTCTTTGAAGACGAGCGGTTGTACGTGCAGGACGCGAGCAGCCTCAACGGCGTCTTCGTGCGCCTGCGCGCGCCGGCCCTGCTGGCGGACGGCGAGGTCTTCCTGGCGGGGGAGGAGCTGCTGCGGGTCCAGTTCGGGGGCCTGGCGGGGCCCGCGATCACCGGCGAGGACGGGCACTTCTTCGCGAGCCCCATGCCGGCGGTGCAGAGCCGCATCACCCAGGTCCTCGAGGGCGGGCGGCCCGGCCTGACGGTGGTGGCCCACGCGGGCTCGCTCGTCATCGGCCGCGAGCGCGCCGATCTGGAGTTCCCCAACGACCGGTTCATCAGCGGGCGCCACTGCCGGGTCGACTTCTCGCCGGCCGGGGCCACCGTCACCGATCTGGGCTCGCGCAACGGGACGTTCGTGCGGATCCGCGAGCGGCAGGCGCTCGCCGATGGGGACCACATCTTCCTCGGCCGGCAGCTGCTGCGGGTCGAGTTGTCGGCGTAGCCCGGCGGGCGGAGGCGAGCATGATCATCTGTCCGAACTGCAGCCGGGAGAACGAGGACCACTACAAGTTCTGCCTGGGCTGCGGCACCGAGATCTCGCGCAGCGACGCCCTGCCCGACGTCCCGCCGGTGGCGACGGCGCTGCCGCAGGTGGTGCCCCAGATCGTGCCGAAGGCGATGCCAGAGGCGGTGCCCCAGGCCGTGCCGAAGGCGATGCCGGAGGCGATGCCCCAGCAGGCGGTGCCAGAGGCGGTGGCGGTGCCGGCCCGCGCGACGCCGCTGCCGGTGGCCACGGCCCTGCCGGCCGCCACCCCGGCGCCGCCGCCCGCGCTCCTGCCGGCGGCCTCGACGCCGCCGCCCTCGCTGCTGCCCGCCTCGGCCTCCGACGCGGCGCCGCCCACGATGGACGAGGACAGCCTGGCAGGCGACGAGCCCATGCCCGACGACCTGTTCTCCCACGGCAGCATGGACGCGCCGCCGCGCTCGGCGCCGCCCGAGCGGGTGGAGTCGGATCTGGCCTTCGAGGGCACGGTGGACGCCGAGAGCCTGAAGGAGGCCCCGCCCGTCGAGCCCACGCGGGTCGCGCGGGTCGTGCGGGTGGACGACACCCGGGGCGAGCCGCCCACCGAGCGTGTCCCGGAGCCCTTCGCCAGCGCGGACTCCACGTCCGTGAGCGTCGATCCGGCGTTCGACGAGCTGCACGCCTCGATGGTGAGCGCGGTGCGCGAGGCCGCCGGGCGGCGCTGCCGGGCCTGCGGGAACGCGGTGCCGGCGGGCTTCAAGTTCTGCGGGGTCTGCGGCAGCCGGTTCGAGCTGGCCACGCCCAGCGTCGCGCCGTCGGCGCGGGTGCGGCTGACGCTGGTGCACCCCGATGGCAGCGAGGGCGAGTCCTTCGAGCTGCCGGCGGGGGAGTGCACGGTCGGTCGCGCTCAGGGCCTGCCGCTCTTCGTCGACGATCCCTTCCTCGCGCCGCGGCACGCCACGTTCCACAACGGGCCCGGCCGGGTGACGGTGCGGGACGAGGGCAGCCTCAACGGTGTCTTCATCCGCCTGCGGGCCGAGGTGGAGCTGGTGCACCGCGACCTCTTCCGGGTGGGGCAGCAGCTCCTTCGGTTCGAGGATCTGCGCCACGTCCGCCCGGTGGTGCCGGCCGCCACCGATGGCACGCTGGCCTTCGGATCGCCGACGCGCGGCGCCTGGGGGCGGCTGACGTCCCTCGTGGCCGTCGACACCCCGGCCCAGGCCTGGACGCTCGCGGGCCCCCAGACGCTGATCGGCCGCGAGCGCGGCGAGATCCGCTTCCCCGGCGATGGCTTCGTGAGCGGCAGCCACTGCGTCATCAGCACGCGGCAGGGGCGCTACTTCCTGGCCGACCAGGGCAGCACCAACGGCACCTATCTGCGCTTGAAGGGCGAGCAGGCCATCACCGATGACGACCTGCTGCTGCTCGGCCAGCAGCTCTTCCGGGTGACGTCGAGCCCCGCCGACTGACGGGGCCGCGCCTCAGGCGGAGGCGGCCTCGGCCAGGGACGGCTCGGCGAAGTGGGCGTCCAGGAACCGCGTGATCGCCAGCCCGATCTGGGTGGGGTGCTCGATGGGCGCCGTGTGGGTGCCCTCCTCGACCATCAGCAGCTCGCCCTGGGGCAGCATGGCCGCCATCTCCTCGGAGAGGCGGGCCGGCGTGAAGCGATCCTGCTCGCCGGCGATGACCAGGGCCGGCACGTCGAGCTCGCCCAGGTAGGCGCGGGCGGTGTGCTGCCGCGTCCCGTCCAGCATGGCCAGGAAGAGCCGCGGATCCATGGCCGACAGGTGCTCCAGGTAGGGCTCGAAGTCGCGCCGGCGGGCCAGATCGGGGTGGATCTCGGTCATGCGGGCCACGTGGAAGGCCGCCGGCAGCTTGACCAGGCGGTTCCAGGCGCTGCGCATGGCGTTGCCCCCGAGCTTCACGACGCCGCGCAGCAGGGGCAGGGCCCGCTCCAGGCCGCGGCCATCGTGGAAGGTGGCGACCGGGTTCTCGAAGCTGCCACACATGAGGACGAGCCCGTCGACGCGGGCGCGGTCGCGGTGGGCCAGCTCGAGGGCGACCTGCACCCCCATGGAGTGGCCGAGGGCGACGGCGTGGCGGGTGCCGAGCACGTCGAGCAGCGCCTTCCAGTCGTCGGCCAGGTGGTGCATGAGCACGGCGGCCGGGTCGTGGGGGGCGTCGCTCTGGCCATGGCCGCGCATGTTCAGGTGCACCAGCCGGCCGCGGCCCCGCAGCAGCGGGCGCAGGTACTTCCAGATGAAGCCGTCGCAGCCGATGCCATCGCAGAGGAGCAGGTCGACGTCCCCCTCGCCCTCGATGTCGTAGACGAGGCGGGTGCCGTCAAAGGACTCGAACGTTCCCGTCACCGGGGCAGACTTCAGCATCACTCGACCCTCCAGCGCAGGTTCACGATGGCCGGTGGCCCCGAGATGCGCAAGTGGATGTCCTCGCCCTCCGGGCTGGCCGGGAAGATGATCCAGTAGCCGCGGGAGAGGGGATCGGCGTACGGGAAGAACGGGGCCATGTCGGCCAGCTCGTCGTCCGTGAGGCGCTGCACGGCGGTGGGGACGATGGCCTCGCCGTTGGCCATGAGGCGGGCGCGCAGCGTCGCCTTCTCGCCGCGGTCGAGGTCGTTCCAGAAGGGATCGTTGGTGACGACGGCCGCGAAGAAGCGGACCTCCTCGCCGGCGCGGCTGACCAGGCCGGCGCGCTCGGCGCGAGCCTCCGTCGGGCTCATGCCCAGGCGCTGGGCCCGCCGGGTGGCGAACGAGGCGGCGAAGGCCGGCGAGAAGAGCGTGGCGCGGACGAAGACGCGGCTCTCGAAGTACTCGTACGTCTCGCCCTTGCGCGTCCAGGCGGCCAGGGCGGGCTCGTAGGCCGGCGCGGTGGCGTCCTCGGCGAGGCGGAACGGGGCCGTGGGCGGGGCGCCACAGGCTGCCAGGGCGAGGGGGAGCAGGGCCAGGGTGGCGCGCAGCGCTCGGCTCATGTCGCCTCCGGGAGGGCCTCGAAGTCGGCGCGGGTGAAGAGGGCGCGGGGCGTGAGGCCGTCGGCGGCCAGGCGGTCCAGGCCGCCCGCCTGCCGATCCACGATGCAGGCCACGCCGAACGGGCGCAGGCCCTCGCCGCGGACGCGCTGGGCGGCCAGGAGCGTGGAGCCCCCCGACGTCACCACGTCCTCCAGCAGGACGACGTGGGCGGCGTCAGGCAGGTTGGCCCGGCCCTCGAGGTACGCCTCGGTTCCGTGTGATTTCGGGGACTTGCGCACGATGAAGGCCGGCAGGTGGCGGCCGCGCTGCCAGGCCGTGAGGCTGACGGCGGTGGCCAGGGGATCGGCCCCCAGCGTCATGCCGCCGACGCCCTCGGCGCGCTGGCCCGTCGCGGCCTCGATGGCCTCCACGGCGTCGAGGAGCAGCGCGCCCAGGGCCGCCGCGCCCGCCGGGTGGAGGGCCGTTTGCTTGCAGTCGACGTAGAAGTCACTGGTGGCGCCGGAGGCGAGGACCACCGGGCCGCGGCGCCACGAGAGGGTGGCCAGGAGGGCCAGCAGCGCCTCGGCGCTGGGCGCCTGGCTCACGACTCTTCGGCGTTGGCGTCGTCGGCCTCGGCCGGCCGCGGGCGCGCTCCGGCCGCGAGAGCGGGGCGGTGCAGGCGCCTGGCGCGCACGCGCTCTTCCGGGCGGCGGGCCGGGGCCTCGTCATCGGCCTCGGCCGGCTCCCCCATGTCGATGAGGCCGCGGAAGCGGGCCCCGTCGCGCACGATGATGCGGGGCGCGACCAGGTCGCCGACGACCCGGGCCGTGCCGAAGAGCTCGATGGACTCCGAGGCGGTGGCGTTGCCGACGAGGATGCCGCGCACCTCGAGCCGGGTCACGTCCAGCTCGGCGTCCGCGCGGGCCTTCTCATCAATCTTCAGGGCGCCCTTGAGCTTCAACGAGCCCTCGATGCGGCCGAAGAGATCGACGTCCTCGGCGCCCTCGATGCGGCCGGCGACGACGGTGCCGGCGGCGATGACGGTCACGGCCTTGCTCGCCATCGATCAGCGCTCCACGTCCATGTCGATGCTGCCCTTGAAGAGGGCGCCGTCGGCGATGAGGATGCGCGGGGAGCGCACATCGCCCACCATGCGGCCCTCGGCCTTGATCTCGACGCGGGCGGTGGCGGTGACGTTGCCCGTCACTTCGCCGCCGACCTCCACCGAGGCGGCCTCGATGTCGGCCTCGACGGTGGCCGAGTTCTCCACGTAGAGGTTCTCGGTGACCCCGATGCGGCCCTTCACCTGGCCCTGGATCACGAGGGACTCCACCCCGGTGATCTCGCCGTCCACGGTGATGGAGCTGCCGATGACGGTGTTCGCCATTGTCCCTGTCCCTCCGGCCTGTCCGGCCAGGCTGGCCGGCCTAGCGGCGCCGGTTCCCGGTGTTGGCCCGCGGCGCGTCGAGCGCCGGGACCTCGAAGTCCATCTGGACGCGGCCCTTGAAGTGGGCCCCGTCGGCCACGACGAGGCGCGGGGTGGCGACGTCGCCCACCAGCACCGCGCCGGCCTCGACCACGAGGCTGTCGCCGGCGGTGACCTCGCCGATCACGCGGCCCTGCACCGTCACGGCGGCGGCGTCGACGGACGCGCTCACCCGGGCGCCCGGGGCGACGTGGAGATCCCGAGAGATCTGGATGGCGCCTTCGACGCGGCCCTGCACCTCGAGATCTTCGTCTCCGGTGATGGTGCCGCGGATGCTGATGCCCGGACCGATCATCGCTGCTTCTCTCCGCGCGGGTGGCGTGGCTGGCTTCATAAGCCCGGAGCGCCCGGGGTGTCAACGCGCCTGACCAGCGGCGGCGCCAGCCGCCTCAGGTGCCCGTGGCCTCGGCCACCTCGGCGCGCTCCAGCGCCACGGCGACCTCGGGGGTGAAGGTGCCGCCCGCGACGGCGAGGGCCACCGGGCGGCCCCGCGCGGGGACCCAGAGGCCCCGCTGCCAGGGCTGGCTGAAGAACGTCTCGTGGAGGGCGACCTCGTCGGGCCCGGGGCGGCGCTCCTCGTCGGGCACCCCCAGGTACCAGCCGACGATCTCCGCCCCCGAGAAGTGGTAGGTGAGGCCGGCGGTGGCGGCCTTCCACTGCACCCGCAGGTAGCGGCTGAACTCCCCGACGTCGACGACGTGGGTCCCGGCGAGGAACCCTTCGACTTCGATGTACGGCGCGCGGGTGTCCGGATCGAGGAAGCGGCGGCCGGCCAGGAGGCCCCCCGCCATGCGGTCGTCACGCCAGCCGGCGTTGAACCGCAGCTCTTCCAGGACATCCGGGAACACGTAGATCGCCGGCGCGGGCTCGGCGGCCTCCCGCGTGGAAGGCCGGGGCTTGGGTACGGGCTCGTTCACGGGGGTTGGGATCGCACAATCGGCCGGGATGTACAAGCCCGCGCGGGCTGGCACCCACGGTCCCGGCCCGCGTATGATCCAGGGGAACCACGGGGGACTGGAGACGGCGTGGACAGCATGATCGACCGGCGGAAGGGGATCCGTGCGGCCTGCAGCGCGATCACGTTGGCGGGTTTGCTCCTGGCGGGCTGCGATGACGGCGGGGGGACGAGCGCCCCCACCGGCCTGCGCGTCCAGGGGGATGGCATCGCCCAGGTGGACCAGCTGCGGCTGGTCATCAAGCGCAGCGTGTCGGCCGACACCGGGGCCAATGGCCGGGCGGTCACCGAGAACCTGCTGGCGGCGTCGGCCGCGGAGCTGACGTCGGGCATCCGGGTGCCCGCCAGCGCGCTGCCCGACGGCGACGGCACGGCCTACGTGCACGCCGTCGCCCTGGCGGGCGGGGCGGTGGTCGGCGTGGGCGACGGGGCCGCGGACGGCACCGTCACGGTCCGGCCCTACGACCCCGCCTGCGACCTCGACGGGGACACCTTCCTCGACTGCGATCGCGGGGGCTGCTGCGGCAGCCTGGAGGCTGGCCTGACGGGCGAGTTCAGCGACTGCCACGACGATCCCGACATCGCGGCCCCGAGCCCGCCCGACGCCAAGCGGCGCGCGGCCGACCAGGCCCACCCCTTCGCCCCGCGCGAGCGCGGGGATGACTACGCCACGTGCAGCAACGGCGTCGACGACGACTGCCTGGGCGGCGACCGGGTCTGCGACACCGTGGACGCCGACCAGGACGGGGTGCCCCTGGCGGCGGACTGCGACGACGGCGATCCCACCCGGGGCACGGGCCTGCCCGAGCTGGGCGGCAACGGCACCGACGACGACTGCGACGGCCAGGTGGACGAGGCCACCGACCGCGACGGCGACGGCTACGCGGGCGACGATCCCGATCCGGCCCGCGCCGACTGCGACGACGACAACCCCCGTGTGCACCCCTTCCGGGGCGAGATCCCCTGCAACGGCATCGACGAGGACTGCGTCGGCGGCGACCGCTGCGTGATGGGCGATCTGGACGGCGACGGCTTCGCGGCCCCCGAGGACTGCGACGACCACGACGCCGGCGTCTACCCGGGTGCGCCCGAGCGCTGCGGCGACGGCGTCGACCAGGACTGCCAGGGCGGCGACCAGCCCTGCGCCGCCAACGACGCGGATCAAGACGGTTTTTCGGACGGCGACGACTGCGGGGAGGGGGACGCGACGCGCTACCCCGGGGCCCCGGAGCGCTGCGGTGACGGCGTCGACCAGGACTGCGACGGCGCCGACCTGCCCTGCGCGGGCGCCGATGGCGACGGCGATGGCTACCTCGCGCCCGCGGACTGCGCCGACGACGACCCCCGCGTGGGCCCGGGCGCGATGGAGCTCTGCGACCGCGTCGACAACGACTGCGACGGGCGCGTCGACGAGGGCAACCCCCTCCAGCTCCCGGGCGGCCCCGTCATGCCGCCGACCTGCGGCACCGACGCCGGCATCTGCCAGGTCGGCCCCCACGTCTGCAGCCGCGCCGAGGGGCAGGCCGGGGCCGAGATCCTCTGCCTGGCCACGCCGCCGGCCGAGGAGATCTGCGACGGGCTCGACAACGACTGCGACGGCCGGGTCGACCAGCCGGCGGCCGGGCAGGAGCGCATGTCGGACGAGGGCGTGCAGCCCTGCGGGCCGGAGCGCGAGGTGGGGGCCTGCCGCCAGGGCACGCTCTACTGCGCCCAGGGCTCGCTGAGCGACTGCCGCGGGGCCGTCGAGGGCGAGGACGAGCAGTGCAACTCCCAGGACGACGACTGCGACGGCCGCATCGACGAGGGCGAGGGCGGCGGCGCGCTGGCGGAGCCCTGCTTCGATGGCGACGCGGCCCTGGCCAACCAGGGCATCTGCCGGGAAGGCCAGCGCCGCTGCGAGGACGGCGCCTTCACGGCCTGCGAGGGCCAGCTGCTGCCGGCCGACGAGGGCTGCAACGACCTGGATGACGACTGCGATGGCACCGTCGACGAGGGGCTGGCGCAGGCCTGCTACACCTTCGACGAGGCCACCCAGAACGTGGGCGTCTGCCGGGGCGGCGAGCGCCAGTGCGTCGGGGGCCGGTTCGGGGAGTGCGAGGGCCAGGTCGGCCCCAGCCCCGAGCAGTGCAACGATCGCGATGATGACTGCGACGGCCGCATCGACCAGTTCACCGAGGAGTGCTTCGGCGAGGCGGGCCAGGGCCTCGATCCGGCGCTCGTGGGCCGCGGGCTCTGCGAGGCGGGCTTCCGCACCTGCCGCGACGGGGTGAACGGGGAGTGCGTCGGCGACATCCTGCCCGAGGTCGAGACGTGCGACCGGCTCGACAACGACTGCGATGGCAGCGCCGACGAGGACTTCGACTTCGTCAACGACCCGGCCAACTGCCGGGAGTGCGGCCGCCGCTGCAACCCGGGCGAGGGCTGCTGCGCGAGCGCCTGCCGCCCGCTGAACACCCCCGAGAACTGCGGCGCCTGCGGCCGGACGTGCGGGGAGGACTCGGATCGCTGCGCCGTGGGCGCGGGGGGCGCCCAGTGCCAGTGCGGCGACGGGCCCGCCTGCGAGGACGGCCTGCGCTGCATCAACGGGAGCTGCCGCTGCGTCGACAACGGCGACTGCGGGGCCAACCAGCTCTGCTGCAACGGGGTCTGCGAGGACACCCGCGCCGACCAGCAGTGCCAGGCCTGCGGGGAGCCCTGCCCCGACGGGCGCGCCAACGACTGCGTGGACCGGACGTGCAGCTGTGGCGCCGGCGGCGCCTGCCCGCCCGCCACCGTCTGCACCCAGGACAACGGCCAGGGGGCCTTCCTCTGCCGCGGCTGTGGCAGCAACGCCCAGTGCCCGGCCGACGCCATCTGCTGCGGCGGCGTCTGCACCCCCAGCTCGGCGGCCGGCAACTGCACGGACTGCGGCATGGGCTGTGATCCCGACGAGGCGGACTTCTGCCAGGGCGCCGAGGAGAGCGTCGATCGCACCTGCGTCTGCGGCCAGAACGGCGCGGCGTGCCCGGATCCGCTGGTCTGCGTCTTCGGCCGCAACCCGGGCGAGGGCCGGTGCGCCGAGTGCCGCAACGACGTGGACTGCGGCGCGAACTTCCCGGGCCGCCCGCGCTGCGTCGACAACATCTGCCGCGCCTGCAACCCGCGCGACCAGGGCCCCTGTGGCAACGACGAGATCTGCTGTGGCTTCCAGTGCGTCGCCACCGGCGCGGGCGTCGGCCAGTCCTGCGAGCAGTGCGGCGTGGCGTGCGCCCAGGAGCAGACGAACGACTGCTCGGACCGGGCGTGCGGCTGCGGCGACGGGCCGCCCTGCGTGGCGGGCTCCGACACGCCGCTCTGCGATGACCCGCGTGGCGTCTGCGTGCAGTGCCGTACCGACGTGGATTGCAACGGGAATCCGGCCGGCGGTCAGTGCGTGAACAACCGCTGCGAGAGCTGCGATCCGGGCGATCACGCGGGCTGCCTGCGCACCCAGCTCTGCTGCAACGCGGGCGGGCGGCCCCTCTGCCAGGAGGCCAACGTCAACGCGCGCCAGTGCGAGAGCTGCAACAACGACTGCGATCCGCTGGCCACGAACCGCTGCTCCCAGCGCAGCTGCCAGTGCGGCAACAACCCGCCCTGCGCGGGCGGCACGCCCGTCTGCGACGACGCGGCCGGGGCCTGCGTGGAGTGCACGACGGACGCCCACTGCAACGGCCACCCCCGGGGCAGCCAGTGCGTCGCCAACCTCTGCCAGCCCTGCGATCCCGCCGACCACGCGGGCTGCGGCGCCAACCAGCTCTGCTGCGGTGATCCGGCGGCGCCAAGCTGCCAGGCGACGGGGCCGGGGGCGGGCGAGCAGTGCGAGAGCTGCGGCGTGGCCTGCGATCCGACGGCCGCGGCCGACCGCTGCACGGCGCGCAGCTGCGCGTGCGGGGCCGGGGCGGACTGCGCCGGCGGCACCCCGTTCTGCGTGGGGGCGGGCTGCTTCGAGTGCCGCAACAACGCCGACTGCGCGGCCAACGAGCTGTGCTGCGGCGGGACCTGCGAGCCCACCGGGGGCGGCGCCAACGAGCAGTGCGAGGCCTGCGACGTGGCCTGCGACCAGGAGGCCTCGAACCGCTGCGGCGGCCGGCGGTGCAGCTGCGGCAACGACCCGGCCTGCGCCGGCGACCGGCCCATCTGCCGCGAGGACGCCCTCGGCCGCGCGCTCGGCTGCGTGCAGTGCCTCGTGGACGCCGACTGCGGCGACTTCCCGGGGGATCAGTGCGTGGACTTCCAGTGCCGCGCCTGCGACCCGGCGAACCACGACGGCTGCGAAGAGGCCGCGGCGACGCCCATCTGCGACGCGGCCAACGCCACCTGCCGCGGCTGCGGCAACGACGCCGAGTGCGCCGCCCGCCCCGGCCCCCGCAACGAGTGCGTGGGCACCCGGTGCGAGCGCTGTGATCCCGCCAACAACGCGGGCTGCCCGCCCGAGTCGCCCATCTGCGACCCCATGAACCTGTCGTGCCGCGCCTGCGCCAACGACGGGGAGTGCGGCGGCGCGCAGCAGTGCGTCGCGGGGCGGTGCCGGGGCTGTGACCCCGCCACCGACGAGCCCTGCGCCGGCGTGACCCCCATCTGCGGCGTCGACTTCTCCTGCCGGGCCTGCGGGGCCGACGGTGAGTGCGTCGACAAGCCGGGGGGCGACGACGAGTGCGTCGACGGCCTGTGCCGGGAGTGCGATCCGACGGGCCACGCGGGCTGCGCGCCGGGGGAGCTGTGCTGTGGCTTCCGCTGCGTCGCGGTCACGCTCGAGAGCTGCCAGGCCTGCAACGTCGCCTGCGATCCCAACGCGGCGGACGCCTGCGCCGACCGGTCCTGCCGCTGCGGTGACGGGGTGGCCTGCGCGGGCCAGACGCCGTTCTGCGACGACGGCGGCTGCGTGGGCTGCCGCGATGACCAGGACTGCGGCGCCGGGCGGCCTGAGTGCGTGGGCCAGCAGTGCGAGCGCTGCGACCCGGTGGATGACTCGGGCTGCGTGGCCGATGGCGTCACGCCGGTCTGCGATCCGGGCAGCCTGAGCTGCCAGGGCTGCCGGGCGGACGCGGACTGCGCGGGCAACCCGAACGGCGGCCAGTGCCAGGCCGACGGCTCCTGCGCGGCCTGCGACCCCCGCGACAACGCGGGCTGCAGCGGCCGCACGCCCATCTGCCAGGCGGGCGATCCGCCCGTCTGCCGGGCCTGCGGCACCGACCAGGAGTGCGGCGGCAACAGCCAGTGCGTGCGGGCCGGCGCCCTCACCGGGGCCTGCGGCCAGTGCGATCCGGCCGACGGGGCCGGCTGCAACGCCGGGGGCACCACCCCCATCTGCGACGCCGCCACCGCGCGCTGCCGGGCTTGCGGCGGCAACGCCGAGTGCACCGACCCCCAGAGCCCGGCCTGCGTGGCCTCGGGGGCGTGCCGCACCTGCAACACCGCCAACTCCTTCGGCTGCAACCCCGCGTCCACCAGCCCGATCTGCGAGAACGCCCAGAACCCGCGCTGCAACGGCTGCCGGGACGACGCCCAGTGCGTCGCGCTGCCCCAGAGCCCGGGCGGCCAGTGCATCGGCGCCGGCGCGGTGGCGGGCTCCTGCCAGGAGTGCGACCCCGTGGCCGGGGCGGGCTGCGACCTCAACAGCGCGACGCCGACCTGCGACGGCACCGACTTCACCTGCCGCGCCTGCCAGGGCAACGCCGAGTGCCGCGCCCCGCAGCCGTTCTGCGTCGCTGGCCAGTGCGAGGAGTGCGTGACGGCGGCGAGCTGCCAGGGGGAGATCTGCCGGAACAACACCTGCGAGGCCTGCGCCCAGAACGCGGACTGCGCGGGCCACCCCCTCGGCGGGATCTGCGGGGCCAGCCAGGCCGGGCGGTGCGGCTGCAACGCCGCCGCCGACTGCGCCGGGACGGCCTGCGTGGCCAACGCCTGCGTGCTCTGCCAGGGCGACGCCGACTGCGTGAACAACCCGTTCGGCAGCGTCTGCGGCGCCGTCGTGCCGGGGGTCTGCGGCTGCGCCGACGCCAGCGACTGCGATGGGCGCGTCTGCCAGGCCGGCGCCTGCCAGGCCTGCAACGGCGACGGCGACTGCGTGGGCAACCCCGCCGGCCCCGTCTGCCAGGCGGCGGAGCGGGGCACCTGCGGCTGCACCCAGGACGCCGAGTGCGGGGGCCAGCTCTGCACGGGCAACCGTTGCCAGCCCTGCGTCAACGAGGGCGACTGCGCCGGGCACCCGCGGGGCCCGATCTGTGGCGCCGCGGCGGCCGGCGAGTGCGGCTGCGCCCAGGCGAGCGACTGCGGCCTGCAGGTCTGCGACCAGGGCGCCTGCGCCCCGTGCGCGGCCAACGGCGACTGCGCCGGCCACCCCGCCGGGGCGGTCTGCGGGGCGGCCCAGGCCGGGGCGTGCGGCTGCAACGGCGACGCGGACTGCGCCGCCGGCCAGTGCGTGGACAACCGTTGCGAGTAGCCCGCCCCCTGGCCGCCGGCCTCGTCGCCCTGGCCCTCGCGGCCTGCGCGTCGGATGAGGCCCCGCGCCTCGACCTGGTCGTCGACGCTGGCGACCAGGCCGCGTCCATCCGCGCGCTCGTCTTCTACCTGCGGGTGGGCGACGGCCCCGAGCGCGCCGTGGGCGCCAGCGTCTTCGACCTGGGCCAGCAGGGCGCCCGCCTCGATGAGGGACCGCTCTCCATCGGCCTGCGCGCCCCCGGCGAGGTCCGCGGCCAGGTCACCGTCTACGCGGTGGGCTGCGCGGGCCCCATCGAGTGCCGCGACGACGACCCCGTCGAGGTCCCGAGCTGCCGCTGCGCCCAGCCTGTCGCCCTCGGCGCCGTCCGCGGCGCCGTCTCCGGCGTCACCCGCCTGCGCCTCACCCTCGAGGCCTTCGCCCCCGGGTGCGACCTGGATGGCGACCTGTTCGTGGCCTGCACCCGGGGCGAGGTGGACACGGGCTGCTGCATCGGCCTGCCCGCCGCGGCCGCGGCCGCCGTCAACGACTGCCAGGATCTGCCGCGCCCCGCCGACTGCCTGGGCCGCGGCTGCGACACCGCCCTGGCCCACCCCTTCCGCCCCGCCGAGCTGATGGGCGACGAGGCCCGCACCGACCTGCAGCGCCGCCGCCACCTGGCCTGGTGCGATGACGGCCTCGACAACGACTGCCGCGCCGAGGCCGACGTGCCCTGCGCCGAGGTGGACGCCGACAACGACGGTTCCCCGGCGGCCCAGGACTGCGATGACAACGATCCCCAGCGCTTCCCGGGCAACCCCGAGATCTGCGCCGACGGCATCGACCAGGACTGCGACCAGTCCGACCCGCCCTGCGACGCCGACGGCGACGGCGTCTACGCCGAGCGCGACTGCGACGACAACGACCCTCGCCGCTTCCCCGGCAACGCCGAGATCTGCGGCAACGGCGTCGACGAGGACTGCGATGGCCGCGATCCGGTCTGCATCTCCTCCGACCTCGACGGCGACGGCTTCGTCTGCGAGGTCGAGCCGCGCTGGGGGCCCCACAGCTGCCAGGGCAACGGCCCCGACGGCCAGCCCCTCGACTGCGACGACCTGGACGCGGGCATCCACCCGGGCGCGCCGGAGCGCTGCAACGGCCTCGATGACGACTGCGATCAGCTCGTCGACGAGGGCTGCCCGGGCCCCGACGTCGACGCCGATCGCGACGGCGTGCCCGCCGTGGACCGCGGCGGGACGGACTGCAACGACGCCGATCCCGCCATCCACCCCGGCGCCCCCGAGCGCTGCGGCGACGGCGTGGACCAGGACTGCGACGGCCGCGACGAGGTCTGCGCCCAGGACGCCGACGGCGACGCCTTCGCCGGGGCGGCGGACTGCGATGACGCCCGCCCGACGGTCTTCCCTGGCGCCCCCGAGTGGTGCAACGGCCTCGACGACGACTGCGACGGCACCGTCGACGAGGGCAACCCCCTGGCGACGGGCCCCGGCGATCCGCCCCGCGACCCGCGCTGCGGCAGCCCCTGCCAGGGCGTCGCCTGCGCCTGCCTGCTGGCGCCCCTGGTCTGCTCGACCAACGGCCGCCCGGGCAACACCGTGGAGCTCGCCGACCGCTTCGTCTGCCTGGGCGTCGTCGCCAACGAGTTCAGCGAGCGCTGCAACGGCATCGACGATGACTGCGACGCGCAGCTCGACGAGGGCACCGAGATCACCTGCCACACCTACGCGGACGCCTCGGTGAACGTCGGCATCTGCCGCGAGGGCCTGGCCTGGTGCAACGCCCCCGAGGGCGCCGGCGTCGAGCAGCGCCGCCCGTGCCAGGAGGAGATCAGCCCCCAGAGCGAGACCTGCAACAGCCAGGACGACGACTGCGATGGCACCGTCGACGAGCGCGACGAGGGCGGCCCCCTGGAGCGCCGCTGCTTCCCGAGCTACGAGGGCTTCGACAGCGCCCGCCCGGGCAACGGCCCCTGCCGGCGCGGCACCGAGACGTGCGGCGGGGGCCAGTGGGGCGCCTGCGTGGGCGCCGTCGGCCCGTCCCGGGACGTCTGCAACGGCCTCGACGACGACTGCGACGGCAACTCCGACGAGACGTGGCGGGTCGGCCAGAACTGCCAGGTGGGCGTGGGCGCCTGCCTGCGCCGCGCCCAGATCGTCTGCCTGCCCGACGGCACGAGCGGCTGCGGCGCCCAGCCCGGGCAGCCGGCGGCCGAGACCTGCAACGGCGAGGACGACGACTGCGATGGCATGACCGACGAGGGCTTCGGCCTGGGGGACGCCTGCAGCGTCGGGGTGGGGGAGTGCCAGCGCAGCGGCCGCCTCGTCTGCCAGCGCAACGGCCGCCCGGGCTGCAGCGTGAACCCCGCCAACCCGGGCAACGAGGTCTGCGACGGCCGCGACAACGACTGCGACGGCATGACCGACGAGGCCGTCCTGAACGCCTGCGGCCAGTGCGGCGCGGTGCCCGCGGAGCGCTGCGATCCCGTCGACAACGACTGCGATGGCCAGAACGACGAGGGCTTCAACGTCGGCGCCGCTTGCCAGGCCGGCGTGGGCGTCTGCGAGCGCGCGGGCCAGATCGCGTGCCGCCCCGACGGCACGGCCCGCTGCGACGCGATGCCCGGCCGGGGTGGCGAGGAGGTCTGCAACGGCCTCGACGACGACTGCGATGGCCGCACCGACGAGGGCTTCGCCAACGTCACCGAGCTGTGCAACGGCGTCGACGACGACTGCAACGGCGTGGTGGACGACCGCCCCCGCGGCGAGGGCGACGCCTGCGACACCGGCGAGCCCGGCGCCTGCGGCGTCGGCCAGCAAGCCTGCCAGATGGGATCGTTCGTCTGCCGCCAGCACATCAGCCCCATCAACGAGCGCTGCGACCAGATCGACAACGACTGCGATGGCCGCACCGACGAGGGCTTCGCCGGCGAGCAGGAGCGCTGCGACGGCGTCGACAACGACTGCAACGGCCAGATCGACGAAGGCACCTGCCAGGGGATGCGGGCCGACGCCTGCGCCGGCGCCCGCGGCTGCATCTGCACCGCCACCAACGCCCTGTGCCCCGAGGGCCAGACCTGCCGCATGGAAGGCTGCGCCCCCTGATCGTTGATCGGCGAGATTCCCGTTGCAGAACGAGGGGATGGGGCCAGCGGTCGCCCCACCGCGCCCGCGCGCCGGGGGCCCGCGTGACTTCCCGGCGGTTTCAAGCTAGAACGCTGCACAGTGGGCGCACCACCGCGCCCTCGGCCCGGACGAGGTGATGGAGCAGTCCGGCAGCCCCAACTTCGGTCGCTACCGGCTCCTGCGCCGCCTGGGCCAGGGGGGCATGGCCGAGGTGTATCTGGCCGAGGTGGCCGGCCTCGGGCAGTTCCGCAAGCGCATCGCCATCAAGCGCCTGCTGCCGCACTACGCCGCCAACGAGCGGTTCGTGTCGATGCTGCGCGACGAGGCCAAGATCGCCGCCGCCATCCGCCACCCGCATGTGGCCGCGGTGCTCGACTTCGGCGAGGTCGAGGGCCAGCACTACATCGCCATGGAGTACATCCACGGCGTCGACCTGGCGACGGTCCTGCGCACCCTGCGTGACCGCGACCAGCTCATGCCCATCGCGGCCGCTGTCTACGTCGCCCGCTGCGTCGCCGAGGGCCTCGAGGCCGCCCACACCCTGCGCGACGCCTCCACGGGCAAGGCCCTGGCCGTCATCCACCGCGACGTCAGCCCCCACAACATCCTGGTGTCGTTCGAAGGCGCCGTGAAGCTCATCGACTTCGGCGTCGCCAAGGCCGAGAACAACAGCACCAAGACCCGCAGCGGCGTCATCAAGGGCAAGCTGCAGTACATGAGCCCCGAGCAGGCCCAGGCCCACGAGGTCGACGGCCGCTCCGACGTCTTCTCCCTCGGGATGACGCTCTACAAGCTGCTCACGGGGCGCCTGCCGTTCACCGGCCGCAACGAGTACCAGATCTACGACCAGATCCTGCGCAAGGAGCCCTCGCCCCCGCGGGCGTTCGTGCCCGAGCTGCCCGAGCGCATCGACGCCGTCGTCACCCGCGCGCTGCGCAAGGACCCCGAGCGCCGCTTCCAGAGCGCCGCCGAGATGGCCCGCGTCCTCCAACTCAGCCTCTGGGACGTCGATCCCGAGTACGGCCCCCACGAGCTGGCGGCGCTCCTCCAGGAGATCGCCCCCTCCAGCGCCGACTACGACCCCGAGGTCGACGACGACTTCGGCACCCAGGACTCGAGCCCGCTGCCCGAGGTGGCCCCGCTCGCCGACGAAGAGGTCGACCGCCTCACGCGCGTCGGCCCGGCCGTGCCCGACGAGGAGCCGGAGCTCCACGAGACGCAGGCGATGGCCGTCATCGACGGCCCGGACCTCGAGGCCATGCCCGCCACCGAGGTGGTCGTCACCGGCGACACCTGGGATGAGAGCCGCATCGACACCTTCCACGGCGCCGTGACCCAGATCCACATGGCCGCCGAGGAGCCGCCCCCGCCGCCGGAGGCCACGGCGACGACGGCGGAGCGCGCGGTGCCTGCCCAGCCGTCCCGCCGGGGGGCCTGGGTCCTGTTCCTCGTCCTGCTCAGCGGCATCGCCGGCGCGGTCTTCTTCCTGGCGTTGCACCCCGAGGATCCCCCCCGGCCTGCCGACGCCGAGCTGCGCCCGGCCGTCGTCCTGCCCGACGCGGCCCGCGCCGCCCCCGCGCCAGACGCGGCCCGCGGATCCTCGACGACGCAGCCGTCGCGGACGCCGCCCCGCTGGCGAGCCCCTGACGCCGCCGCCGATCCGCCCGTCGCCGACGCCGCGCCGCCCCCGCCGCCGACGCCGAGGCCGCCCCGACGCCGCCGCCGCCGCCCCACGACCCGCGCCATCCAGCAGCGCCGCGCCCAGCAGGGCTACCTCACCGTCTCGGCGCTGCCCTGGGCGAACGTCGAGGTGGACGGCCGCCGCCTGCGCAGCCGCACGCCCATCCGCCGCCACCCCCTCCCGCCGGGCAGCCACCTGGTGCGGCTGGTGGGCCCCGATGGCCAGAGCTGGTCCAAGCGCGTCGTGGTGCGGGGGGGCAAGGAGACGACGCTGGGGCACAAGTTCTAGCGCGGATGCTGCGCCGCACAGCGCCCCGGGGCGGCGTGTTGCATCGCAGCAAGGATCGACGCTAGCCTCCGGATCATGAAGATCATCGCCTTGCTGCTGGTGCTCAGTCCTGCCGCCGCCTCCGCGGACTGGCGCAGCGTCACGGCCGGGGGCGTGGACGCCCGGCTGGCCGTGCCTGCTGCCCCCGGGCCGCGCCCCCTCTTCGTCATCCTGCACGGCTGCGCCCAGAGCAACACCGCGCTCGAGCAGCACGGGCAGCTCGGCGAGCTGGCCGACGCGGCGGGCGTGGTCATCGCCCTGCCGCGGGTGCCGGGCGGCGGCGTCCTGGCCGGCTGCTGGGACTACTACGGCGCCGCCCACCAGCGCGGCGCCCGGCACTCACGGCCCGCTGCTGGCCTTCACCGAGGCGCTGCTCGCCGATCCCGACCTGGCCATCGACCCGGCCCGCGTCTACCTCGGCGGCCTGTCCTCGGGCGCCGGCCAGGCCCTCGTGACGGGCTGTCTGGCCCCCGACGTCTTCGCGGGCATCGCCGTCGCCGGCGGGCCCGGCCTGGGCACCGAGGCCAGCGCCATCGGGGGTGTCGCGACCACGGCCCCGGCCGTGGCCGACCTCTGCGCCCGCCTCGCCGGCCCCCACGCGGCGGCCCTCGCCGGTCAGCGCGCCGCCATCGTGGTCGGCGATCGCGACTTCATCGTGGCCCAGGGCTACGCCCCGGTGAACGCCGAGGGGCTGGCGACGGCCTACCGCGCCACCCCTGCGGGCACGGCCCCCCTCGATCCGGGGGAGGTCCGCCTGTGGATGGACGCCAGCGGCCCCCGCGTCGCCCTCTTGACCGTCCCCGGCCTCGACCACGCCTGGCCGGGCGGCGCGGGGGAGGGGCCCACCCTCGAGTTCGTCGCCCGCGGCGGCCTCGACTTCGCGGCGTGGAGCCTCGCCTTCTTCGGCGGGCCGGCCCGGGCCGCCCGTCGACGACCAGCCGCCGACGGATCCGCCCGATCCGCCCGTGGATCCCCCGGCCGAGGTGGCGTGCCCGACGCCCGCGGGCGTCGTCGACACGCTCGTCGGCCACACGCTGCGCCTGGGGGTCTACCCGGGCGGGTATGGCGTCGCCGATGCTACCTACCTGGAGCTCTTCAACGCGTTCGGCGTCCAGACGCCGTTCCCCCTGTACCCGGGGCCTGACGACACCTGGTACCTGGCCGCCGATCATGTGCCCTGCGACGAGGCCGAGGCGCCCACCGATCCGCCGGCAGCGAGCGACCCCGACGCGGCGCCGCGCCCGGACGCTGCCCCGGCGGGCAGCGACGCCGACGCCGGGGCACCGGCCGACGCCCCGGCCGGCAGCGACGCCGCCGGTGGCTGCCGCGCCACGCCGGGCGGCGGCGACCTGAGCCTGTTCGGGTGGTTGTTCGCGCTCGGGCTGGCCTGGCGCCGCCTACGGCGCTGACACCGGCGCGTCCTTCAGGGCCTTGAGCGCCGCGTCGATCTCGCCGCTCATGCACAGGTTGTCGAGGAACCCCCGGCCGCGAGCGCGCTTGAGATCCGGGACGGCCGCGCCATCCCCCCACGCCCCCAGCGCCTCCGCCGCCTTGCGCCGCCGCTCGCAGTCACCCACGCGCAAGTCCTTGCGCAGCGAGGCAAATCGGGCCGGCTTCGCCTCCGCCGCCCCGGCCTTCTCAAGGGCCTCCACCGCCCGCCAGCGCGCGCGCAACCCCCCCTCGGCGGCCACGGTCAGCAGCGTCGGCCCGGCCCCTGCCGCCAGCGGCCCGGCCAGCAGGCCCACGGCCTCCTCCCCGTCGCGCTGATCGAGGGCCTCCACCACGGCGGGCAGCACCCGCACGTCGAGCGCGAGCGTGGCGTCATCGACGAGGGCCGCGGCCAGGTCGGCGAGCCCCGCGGACACCTGCTCCGTCGCCAGCCGCGCCAGGCCGCGCCGCAGCAGCCGCTGGGCCGGCACCCCGGCGTCGGGGTGGGCCGTCAGCCAGCTCAGCGCGGCGGCGGGGCTCTGGTCGAGCAGGGCGTCCACGTCCGCCAGCGAGCCGGTGTCCTGGACGGGCTCCGCCTCGGTGGGCGGGGCGGGCGCCGCCGTCACGGGGGCCACCTCGGCCACCGGGGCCGGCGCCGGGGGCGCGTCGCTGCGCCGGACGAGCGACCCGGCCGCCATGCCCACCACCGAGGCAGACGCCGCCCACCGCCACGGGCACATGCCACGGCGGCCGGCGCGGCGGCGGCGGCCACCCACCACAGGCAGCGGCCGCGGCGTGGCGGGGCTGCCGTGGCCGGCGCCGCCCACGCCTCCAGGCGCGCCAGCACCGCCGCCCCGTCGGCCGGCCGCAGGGCCGGATCCTTCTGCAGGCAGTCGGCGACCAGGGCGGCCAGGTGCCGGGGCGCGTCCATCGGCAGCGGCGTCGGCGCCGTCTGCGTCAGCTTGTACAGGATCTCCGGCACATGCTTGCCGGTGAACGGGGGCGTCCCCGCCAGCAACGTGTGCAGCAGCACCCCCAGGGCCCAGACGTCGGTCGCGGGGGTCGCGCGCTGGCCCATGGCCTGCTCTGGGGCCATGTACTCCGGCGTCCCGAACACGCTGCCGTCCGACGTGAACCGGCTCTGATCCTCCCCGACCGGCTCGATGGCCGCGATGCCGAAGTCCAGCAGCCGCAAGCGATCCGCGGCGCCGGGGCTGCGCTGCAGGAGCAGGTTGTCGGGCTTCAGATCGCGGTGGATGATGCCATGCTGGTGGGCCTCGCCCAGCGCCCCGGCCACCGGAGACAGCAGGTGCACGGCCCGCGCGGCCGGCACGGCGCCTTCAGCGAGCAGCCGGCTCAGCGGCTCCCCCTCGATGAACTCCAGCACGATGAAGGGCCGCCCGTCGGTGAGCTGGCCCAGGTCGTGGATGCCCACCACCGCCGGGTGCGCGAGCCGCGCCGCCGCGCGGGCCTCCCGCCGCAGCCGCTCCGTATGAGCCGCCGCCGACTCCCGCAGCACCTTGATGGCGACGGGCCGGTCGAGGTGGGTGTCCACGGCCCGGAAGACCCACGCCATGCCGCCCTGGCCGAGCAGAGACTCGACGCGGTAGCGGCCTGCCAGGACGGCGCCGGTCTGGAGGGTGCCCGGGGTCTGCATGAGGCGCTGATTCTACCGCACGGCAGACGGCCTGTCGTCAGTGGATGTCCGCCCAGTTGTCGCCGATGGCCACGTCCACCACGAGGGGCACCCGCAGCTCGGCCGCCCCCTCCATCTCGGCCCGCAGCAGCGCCGCGACGCCCTCGGCCCGCTCCGCCGGGCACTCCACCACCAGCTCGTCGTGCACCGTCAGCAGCAGGTGGGCGTCGGGCTCCTCGGCCCGCAGGCGCCGGTCGAGGCGACCATGGCGTACTTGAGGATGTCCGCCGCGGTGCCCTGGATCGGCGTGTTGATGGCCAGGCGCTCGGCCGCGCGGCGGTCGTTGAACTTCCGGGTGTCGATGTGCGGCAGCGGCCGCGTCCGCCCGAACAGCGTCGACGACTGCTTCGAGGCGCGCGCCTCCTCGATGAGCCGGTCCTGGTAGGCCTTCACCGCCGAGAACCGCTCGAAGTAGCGGTTGTGGATGGCGTCCGCCTCGGCCCGCGAGATGCCGAGCTGGCGCGACAGGCCGAACCCCGTCAGGCCGTACGCGAGGCCGTAGTTGACGGCCTTCGCGCGTCGCCGCAGCTCGCTGGTGACGTCCGCCAGATCCACGCCGAAGACCTCGGCGGCCGTGCGGGCGTGGATGTCCACACCCTCCTGGAACGCCGCCAGCATCGTCGGATCCTCGGCCAGGTGGGCCAGCACCCGCAGCTCCACCTGGCTGTAGTCGGCGCTCACCAGCTTGAAGCCCGGGTCGGTGATGAAGGCCCGCCGGATGGCCCGCCCCTCGGGCGTCCGCACCGGAATGTTCTGCAAGTTCGGGTCGATGGAGCTGATCCGCCCCGTCGCCGCCACCGCCTGCCGAAACGAGCTGTGCACCCGCCCCGTCTTCGGGTTGATGAGCTCGGGCAGCGTGTCGAGGTACGTGCCCTTGAGCTTCACCAGGTGGCGGTAGTCCACGATCTTCGCGGGCAGCGGGTGCATGGGCGCCAGCGCCTCGAGCACCTCGGCGTCGGTGCTCGGCCCCGTCTTCGTCGACTTGATGACCGGCAGCCCCAGCTTCTCGAAGAGGATCTCCCCGAGCTGCTTGGGGCTGCTGATGTTGAACTCCTGCTCCGCCAGGCCGTGGATCTCGGCCTCCATCTCGGCGATGCGGCCGGCGAAGGTGCGCGACTGGGCCCGCAGCAGCTCCGGGTCGATGCGCACCCCGCGCAGCTCCATGCGACCGATGACCTCGGCCAGCGGCAGCTCCAGCTCGTCGTTGATGCGATCGAGCCCCGCCTCGGTGAGCTTCGGCTTGAAGACGTCGCAGAGGCGCAGGGCCACGTCGGCGTCCTCGGCCGCGTACTGCGTCGCCTGCTCCACCGCCACCGCCGCGAAGTCCGCGTCCTTGCCCTTGGTGCCCGTGACCTCCTCGAAGCTGATCATCTTGTGCCCGAGGAAGTCCTGGGACAGCTCATCGAGCTTGTAGTCGGGCCGGTTCGGGTCGATGAGGTAGGCCGCCAGCATGGAGTCGCAGACGTAGCCGCGGTAGTGAATCCCATGCTGCCATAGCACTTGCCACTCATACTTCACGTTCTGCCCGAACTTCGGGAAGGCGGGATCCTCGATGATGGGCCCGAGCGCCGCCTTGACCTCCTCGAACGAGAGCTGGGGCTCGGCGTCGGCGCTGGTGTGGCCCACGGGCACGTACGCCGCCCGGCCATGGTCCCAGGCCAGCGCGAAGCCCACGATGCGCGCGTCGATGGTCGACAGGCTGGTGGTCTCGAGGTCGAGGGACAGGCGCTTGTCGCGCTTGATGCGGCGGACCAGCGTCTTGAGCTCCTCGGCCGTGCGCACCGCGTAGTAGCCGCCCCGATCGATCTGCTGGACGGCGTGGCTCTCCAGCCCGAACTCCTTGAGGAACGTGCGGAAGTTGAGGCGCCGGAAGTAGCTGGCGAGGGTGTCCGGATCGGGGGCCGACCGCTTCAGGTCCTCGTCCGTCGCCGAGATGGGCGCGTCGGTCACGATGGTGGCCAGGGTGCGCGACAGGCGGGCCTGGTCGGCGAACTCGCGCAGGCTCTCGCCCCGCTTGCCCTTCACCCTGTCCGCGCCGGCGAGCAGCGCGTCCATGGTGCCGAAGTCCTCCAGCAGCTTCGCCGCCGTCTTCTCGCCGATGCCCGGCACCCCGGGGATGTTGTCGCTGCTGTCGCCCGCCAGCCCCAGGATGTCGATGACGCGCTCCGGCGGCACGCCGAACCGCTCGATCACCCCGTCCCGCCCGATCTCCTTCTCCTTGCCATCCCAGATGGAGATCAGGTCGTTGACGAGCTGCATCATGTCCTTGTCGGCGGTGACGATGATGCAGGGGCGCCCGGAGGCGGTCCAGCGGGCCGCGAGGGTGCCGATCATGTCGTCGGCCTCGTAGCCCTTCTCGATCAGCACGGGGATGCCCAGCGCCGCGACGGCCTCCCGGCACAGCGCGAACTGCGGCCGCATGTCCTCCGGCGGATCCTTCCGGTTCGCCTTGTATTCCGGGTAGATCTCGTTGCGGAACACCCCGCCCGACGGGTCGAACGCCACCGCCACATGGCCCGGATCCCGATCCCGCAACAGGTTCAGGAGCAGCCGCACGAACCCGTAGACGGCGTTCGTCGGCGTGCCGTCCACGGCCGTCATGGACGCCCGGATGGCGTAGTAGGCCCGGAAGATGAACCCGGAACCATCCACCAGGTACAGGGTGTCGCTGCTGTGCTCGGCCATGGGATCCCCGCGTGCCACGATTGGCGGGCAGGGTAGTCCACCCGCCCCCCGCCGTCCACGGTCCGCGGCCCCTCAGCCGGGATCGAGGGCCGCCAGGATCATCCCCAGGTTGGCCCAGTCCACCTCCGCCGTGGCGAGCAACGCCCCCACCGTGCGCACCTCGGGCCAGGTGATCTCCGAGGATCCCTGGAGGCCATAAGGTCCCGTTCTGCCTGCGAAATCATCCATCTCTTCGGGCGAGAGCCCGACGCGGAAGACGGCGGCCTGGTGGGCCGACAGCGTCGCCGCCACCTGCCGGGTGGCCACCGGCTCCAGGCGACCGGGGGCGACGTGCCAGCCCAGCTCTTCCGCCAGCTCCTCGGCGGCCACCACCGGCAGGGGCGTGCCGTCATCGAACGTCGAGCCACCGGGCAGCTCGTGCACGCTGCCATCCGCCGTCCGCGCGCAGGCGCGAAACTCCCGCACCAGCACCACCCGCGTCGCGTGGAGCGACGGCGCCCCCCGCTCGTAGAGCACCACGGCCGCCACATCCGGGCGGCCGATGACCAGCTCTGTCGTCTTGTTGCGCCCCTCGGCGGTGACGTGGACGTCCACCTGCAGCGCCCAGAACACGAGCAGGTGGCGCCGCGCGCCCACGCGCCAGCTCCACTCCAGGCGGGCGCCGTCGAGCCGGTTGCCCGCCGCCCGCTGCGCCGCCAGCCACCCCTGGAAGGGCGGGGACCGCCAGACGTCCAGCGGCACGGCGCACTCGGCCCCGGTCCGCAGCGCCGGGGGCCCCAGCCGCGCCAGCGCCGCGTCGATGGTCTCGGCCAGCGTCGACGCCACCGGCGCCCGCCACCGCCGGGCGTGCCAGGCCAGGTACCGCATCTTCGGCGCCTCGGGCGGGAAGCCCAGCACCACCTGGCCGCTCTTCTCCCACCGCCCCCACTCCACGTTCGTCGTGAACCCGGGCAGCACCGCCAGGTCCCGCGGCACCCAGAAGAGGAGCTGGTCGCTGCGCTCCATGGCCGCCTGCTCCCAGGCCACCTGAGCGTCGTAGTCCGCGGGGAAGACGCCGTCCCGGGGCAGGGGCGTGAAGACGACGCCGTCGTAGCCCCGCGCCGCCAGCAGGGCCAGCGCCTCGACGCGCCAGTCGGGGTGGCCCGTGCCTCGCGGGCTCGGCCCGGCCAGGAAGAGGCTCTGGCTGAACTGCGCGGGGAACGGCTCGTGGGCGTAGACGATGTGCATGAGGCCTCCTGTCGACCCCGGCACTTCACGCGGTGTCGGGGCGGACCGCAAGGGGTGGGCGAACTACATATTGATCATGATAATCGTTCTCAGTTAGATCCCCGGTGACCACCACCTGGAGGCGCCCCATGCGCACCGTCCTGGCCGCCCTGGCCATCTGCTTCGCCCTCGCGGCCTGCGACGCCGACGAGGGGAGCGAGGCCTCCGCCTCGCCGACCCGCTACGTCTTCCTCGATGCCCAGGGGGTCGACACCGTCGACACCAGCGGCCAGACCTTCCGCCACGCCCTGATCGTCGAAATGTCGCGCTGGATCGCGGGGTTGACCGCGACGATCGACAGCGGCGCCTTCGCCCCGGGCCCAGGGGACGTGGCCGCTGGCCTCGACTTCTGGTTCGCCTTCGACGACGCCATCGGGGCCTCGACGCCCTTCGACCTGGGCATCACCGACCCGGTGCGCCAGCAGAGCCACGCGGACCTCGCCAGCGGCAAGCGCCTGGTGGACAAGCTCGCCGGCAACGATCCCGAGGGGCAGCACGCGGACTGGTCGACGGCCTTCCAGGGCTGGGACGACCCGGTCGTCCAGGGGCCCGAGGACCTCGTCCGCCACTGGTTCGCGGAGCTGGACGCCCTGGCCGCCGCCCGGGCCCAGGGGGAGGTCGCCCTCGACCCGCAGGGGCAGCCCATCGAGGTCGTCTACGTGTCGCCGACGGGGCTCGACTACCGCGAGCTCCTCCAGAAGTTCCTGCTCGGCGCCGTGGCCTTCTCCCAGGGGGCCGACGACTACCTGGACGACGACCTGCCCGGGAAGGGCCTGCTGGCCGACAACACCACCGTGGCCGAGGCCGGCGCGACCGCCCTGGCCCACGGGTGGGACGAGGGCTTCGGCTACTTCGGCGCCTCCCGGGACTTCGGGGACTACACCGACGACGAGCTGGCGGGCGCGGGCGGTCGCCCCGAGCGGGCCGGGGCCCGCTTCGACTTCGACGAGGATGGCGCCCTCGACCTGACGAGCGAGGTGGTCTGGGGCCACGCGCTGAACGCGGCGAAGCGGGATCGCGGGAGCGTCGTGGCGACGGACTTCACCGGCGACGCCTGGGCCGGCTTCCTCGCCGGGCGCGCCCTCATCCACGGGGCCGGCGGCACCCTGAGCGATGAAGAGCTCGCCGCGCTGCGCGCCCACCGCGACCAGGTCGTCGGCGCCTGGGAGCAGGCCATCGCGGCGACCGTGGTGCACTACATCAACGAGGTCCTCGTGGATCTCGCCGAGCCGGCCACGCCCCATGCGGCGCGGGCGAAGCACTGGTCGGAGCTGAAGGGCTTCGCGCTCTCGTTCCAGTTCAACCCGAGAAGTCCGCTGAATGACGAGGAGTTTGGCCGCCTGCACGCGCTCATCGGGCAGGCGCCGGTGCTCCCCGGCGGCGACACCGCGGCCTACGCCGACCGCCTGCGCGAGGCGCGGCAGCTCGTGGGCACCGCCTACGGCTTCGACGCCGCCAACCTGGGCGACGACGCCGGCCGGGGGGGCTGGTGAGGTCCGCGCCGCTGGTCGCGCTCGCGGTCCTCGGCCTGGCCGCCTGCGACGCCGGGACCGCCGCGGGGCCGCCCACGCTCTCGGCCCAGGCGAGCCGCCAGGCCGTCCTGGCCACCGTCGGCGAGCACCTCATCCTGCCCACGCTGGCCGCCTTCGTCACCGACGCCGAGGCCCTGGCGGCGGCGAGCCGCCGGGGATCGCCAGCGGACGCCCAGCGGGCCTTCGCGGCCGCCTTCACCCGGTGGCAGGCGCTCGAGGTGCTGCAGGTCGGCCCGGCCGGTGATCCGCTGGCGAGGGCCGGGGTCGGGGTCTCCGCGACGCCGTGTACTCCTGGCCCGCCGCCAGCCCGTGCCGGCTGGACCAGGAGGTCGCTGCCGGCGGCCAGGACGCCCCGGACTACTTCGAGACGCGGCTGGTCAACGCCTACGGCCTGGACGCCATCGAGTACCTGCTCTGGGCGCCGCCCGGCCAGAACGCCTGCCCGCCCCAGGTCGCCCCCAACAGCGACGGCGCCTGGGCGGCGCTCGGGCGCGACGAGATCGCCCGGCGCCGCGCCACCCTGGCGGCCCGCCTCGCCGACCGCGTCGTCGAGGACGCCCGGACGCTGCACGCGGCCTGGGCCGCGGCGGGCCTCGACTTCGCCGGCGCCCTGGCCCGGGCCGGGCAGCCAGGTTCGCCCTACGCCAGCGTCCAGGCGGGCCTGGATGAGCTCTTCGCCGCGCTCTTCTACGTCGACCTGATGACGAAGGACGCCAAGGTCGGGGACGTGGGGGGCTTCACGGCGGGCTGCCGGCAGGCCGCCTGCCCCGAGAACGCCGAGAGCCCCCACGCGGGGCTCTCCCGCGAGGCCCTCACGGCCAACCTGCGCGCCCTGCGCGCGGTGGTCGCGGGGACGACCCTGGAGGGGGAGGCGCGGGGACCTGGCCTCGCGGACCTGGCCCGCGAGCTGGGCGCGGCCGACCTGGCCACCACCCTGCTGGCGGCCGTCGACGAGGCCCTGGGGGAGGTGGCCGCGCTCCCGGGTCCGCTGCAGACGCTCCCGGCAGAGTCGCTTCGTCCACTCTATCTTGCGCTCAAGAAGCTCACCGACTTGATGAAGTCGCAGCTCGTCACCGTGCTCAACCTCTCGGTGCCCCAGGAGGGGGCGGCCGACAATGATTGATCGCCTCTGGCGACGCGCGGCGGCCCCCGTGGACGTGGCCTCCCTGGCCGCGTTCCGCGTGCTCTTCGGGCTGACGATGGCCGTCGCCATGGCGCGCCTGCTCGCGTCGGGCTGGCTGGACGAGGTGCTCGTCGCGCCGTCCTTCTTCTTCAAGTACCCCGGCTTCGCCTGGGTCGGGGTGCCGGGGCCCGCCGGCCTCTACACCCTCGCCGCGGTGGTGCTGGTCGCCGCCGTCTGCGTGGCGCTGGGCCTGTGGTACCGCGTCGCGGCCGGCGTCTTCGTGCTCGGCTTCGCGTGGCTCCAGCTGATGGACGCCACCAACTACCTGAACCACTACTACCTCGTGGTCCTGCTGGGCGGCCTCGCGTGGGCGCTGCCGCTGGGGCGCTTCTGGTCCCTCGACGCGCGGCGGGGCGGGGCCCTCTCGGCCGCGCCGGCCTGGTGGATCTGGCTGCTGCGGGCCCAGCTCGCCGCGGTCTACGTCCACGCCGGGCTGGCCAAGGCCACGAGCGACTGGCTGGTGCACGGGCAGCCGCTCGGCATCTGGCTCGCGGCCCGGGCGACGCCCCCGTGATCGGGCCGCTCCTCCAGCAGGCCTGGGCCCCCCTGGCCCTGAGCTGGGCGGGCTTCCTCTTCGACGCCACCATCGTCGCCTGGCTGCTCTGGCCGCGCACCCGTCGGCTGGCCTGGGGGGTGGTCGTCGCCTTCCACGGCATGACGTGGTTGCTCTTTGATATCGGGATGTTCCCGCTGATCATGGTGACCAGCACGCTCCTGTTCTTCCCCCCCGACTGGCCCCGCCGGCTGCTGCGCCGGCCGCCCGCCGCGCCGCCCGCCGTCGCGACACGCCGCCCCCTCGCGGCCGTCGCGCTGGCCTTCTGCCTCTTCCAGGCCCTCTTCCCGCTGCGCAGCCACGTCCTCGGCGACGCCGTGCTCTGGGATGGGTGGGCATGCGCTGGTCCTGGCGCGTGATGGTGCGCGAGAAGATGGGCAGCCTGACCTACCGCGTCCGGCTCGCCAGCGGCCGCGAGATCGAGGTCAACCCCCGGCGCTACCTGACGTGGCGCCAGTGGGCCGAGATGTCGGGCCAGCCCGATCTGATCGTGCAGCTGGCCCACCACGTCGCCCGCGACTTCTACGCCCTCGATCCCGACCCGGAGGTCCGCGTCGACGCCTGGATCTCCCTGAACGGACGACCACCCGCCCGGCTCATCGATCCCGCGGCCGACCTCGTCCACCTCGCCGACGGCCAGCGGGTGACGCTGCCGGCCCCCGCTGGTCCGCCGCTGCGCCAGGCGGCCTGGAGCGCCCGATGAACGCCCGCCTCGTGCTCGCCCTGCTCGCCCTGCTCGCCCTGCCCGGGTCGGCGGCCCGGGCCCAGGATCCCGCCGAGCCGGCCGGGGAGGAGGAGGACAGCGTCCGCATCATCGGCCAGCGCCTCTCCCGGCTGGCGGGATCGGCCCACGCCGTCGACAAGACCACCCTGGAGGCCCTCGAGCAGGACGACGTCCACCGCGTCCTCGGGCAGGTGCCCGGCGCCTACGTCCGCGAAGAAGACGGCTTCGGCCTGCGGCCCAACATCGGCCTGCGCGGCACCAGCGCCGAGCGCAGCGCCAAGATCACGCTGATGGAGGACGGCGTCCTCCTCGCCCCCGCCCCGTACGCGGCGCCCGCGGCCTACTTCTTCCCGCTGATGACCCGCATGACGGGCGTCGAGGTGTTCAAGGGGCCCGCGGCCATCGCGTACGGCCCCAACACCGTGGGCGGCGCCGTCAACCTGGTCACCCGGAGCATCCCCCGCGGGTCCCGCGGCGAGATCGACGTGGCGACCGGCCGGTTCGGCACCGACAAGCTGCACCTCTGGTGGGGCCATGGCGACGACCGCTTCGGCGTCCTCGTCGAGGGCGTGCACCTCGACAGCGACGGCTTCAAGCGCCTGGATGGCGGCGGCCCGACCGGCTTCGACAAGCGCGAGGCCATGGTGAAGCTGCGCTACGGGTCCGCGCCGGAGGCCGAGACGTGGCAGCGCGTCGAGCTGAAGCTGGGCTACGCCGACGAGGCCTCCCACGCGACCTACCTGGGCCTCACCGACGCCGACTTCGCCGACGACCCGTTCCGGCGCTACGTCGCCAGCCAGCGCGGCCGGATGAGCTGGTGGCGCACCCAGGCGGAGCTCACCTGGCGGCTGGAGCTCGGGGCCGCCTTCGAGCTGCGCACGACGGCCTACCGGCACGACTTCAGCCGCGCCTGGCGCAAGCTCAACGGCATCCGGGGGGAGCCGGCCCTCCGGGATCTGCTCGCGGCCGACGAGGGTCGCGCCGCCGTCTCGGTGGCCGTCCTGCGTGGCGAGCAGGACTCCGATCCCCGATCCCCGCTGCTGATCGGGACGAACGACCGCCGGTTCTTCTCCCAGGGCCTCCAGACCCGCGGATCCTGGGCGGTCGACCGGACGGGCGCCTTGCGTCAGACGCTGCGCTTCGGGGTGCGCCTGCACCAGGACGCCATCGAGCGCGACCATGACGAGGCGCCGTTCGACATGCGGGGCGGCACGCTCCTGCGCGCCGGGCCCGACGAGGTGGCGACGAGCAACCGCGAGGAGGCGATGGCCCTCGCCCTGGACGTGCAGGACGAGATCCGCCTGGGCGAGGCCGTCACCCTGACCCCGGGCGTCCGCGCAGAGCTCATCGCGACGCGCTACGAGGACGCCCTGGGCGACGCGGGGCGGGAGCACGCCTACGCCGTGGTCCTGCCGGGCGCCGGCGTGGTCTGGGCGCTGTCGCCCGGCTGGTCGCTGCTGGCCGGCGTGCACCGCGGGTTCACCCCGGTCTCGCCGCGGTCCGGCGACCTCGCCGACCCCGAGGACAGCGTGAACTACGAGGCCGGCGGCCGGTACCTCGGGCGGGCATCGCGCCTGGAGCTGATCGGATTCCTCAGTGATTATCGAAACTTGCTGGTGCCGTGCACCTTGTCGGCGGGCTGCGCGGCCGCGGACGTCGGGCGGCAGTTCAACGGCGGGGCCGTGCAGATCCGCGGGGTCGAGCTGCTGGCGTCTCAGGCGCTCCGCGTCACCGCTGGCTTGCGCCTGCAGGTGGACGCGGCCTGGACGCTGACGCTCTCGGCCCTCGAGGGCCGCTTCGATGACCCCATCCTGGGGGCGGTGGCGCCGGGCGACGCGCTGCCGTACCTGCCCGTCCACCAGGGGCACCTCATGCTGCGCGCCATCGGCCAGGCCGCCGAGCTCGACGTGGCGGTCCACGGGGTCGGCGCCGTGCGGGACGTCGCCGGGCAGGGGGCCATCCCGGCCCGGGAGCGCGTCGACGGGCATGTGGTCCTCGACGTCGCCGCGCACTGGCAGGTCACCGAGGCCGCCCGCCTCTACGGCCGGATCGACAACGTCCTGGGCGCCGAGTACGCCGTGTCCCGCCGGCCGTATGGCCTGCGGCCGGGCAAGCCCACGCAGATCCTCATCGGGTTCAAGCACCGTTTTGGGGGGGAGCAGCGGGAGGATTGAAGAATCCGGGATCTGCCCCTGTCGTGCAGCCCGTTCGCGCCGTATGATCCCGGCGCCACATTCCAGGAGGCATGCATGACCCGCTTCTTCACCCTCGCGCTCCTCGCCCTCGGCCTCGCGGCCGCCCCCGTCAGCATCGACGGCGTGACCGCCGCCCAGGCCCAGAAGGCCAAGAAGACCACCAAGGTGACGAAGACCAAGAAGGCCTCCAAGCAGGCCAAGTCGGTCTTCCGGGGCCCCGTCAAGAAGGGGACGAAGGCCACCCCCGCCAAGAAGACGGCGGCCAAGGCGGCCCAGGAGGACGAGAAGAAGATCCTCTTCGTGAAGCCGGCCGTCCGCAACACCAACGCCGTGCTCGGCCAGGCCCGCCAGGCCGTGAAGGCCGGCGCCAAGGGCCAGCAGCTCCTGCGCGACGCGGTCGTCCGCCAGCACGCCGCCCGCAAGGCCAACGCCGCCGGGCAGCCCCGCCTCGCGTTCTACCTGACGCGGGCCGCCCGCGGGCTGGCCATCGAGGCCATCGTCCTCAACGGCCTCAAGCCCGCCGAGGAGCCCAAGGCCGATGGCTTCGTCCCCACCGCCGATGACATCGCGGGCGTGGACGAGTACATCACCGCGGTGGAGAACGAGAACCTCGTGCCGCCGATCGACGTGATCCCCAACGACGAGACCATCGGCAACGATCTGCCCGAGGACCTGGGCGAGGACGACGGCGTGGTCGCCCGCCCGACCAGCGGCCCCGAGGTCGAGGTCAAGTAGCGACCCGACGACGGCTCAGTCGTCGTCGTCGCTCTCCTCGAACCCGCCGCGCCCCTCCACATGGGCGACGGCCTCCTCGGCCGTCACGTCGTCGCTCCACAGCATCCGCATCAGCCCCGGGTAGTACCGGTCCGCCGTGCTCAGGTTGGTGTGCAGCAGGTTGCGGAACACCGTCGACGTGAACTCGGCCCCCTCCAGGTCGACGCTGGTCTTGAACCGGATCTCGCCGTCGCTCAGATCCAGCTCGAAGTTCCCGATGAACATCCCGTGGTTGGCGCGGCAGATGAACTCGGCGGCCTGAAGGCGCTTGTCCTCGGGGACGGTGGCCTCCAGCCGGCTGTGGATGCAGACGACGTCGATGGCTTCCCGCACGATGATCGTCGTGCGGAGCGTCCCGTTGCGGCCGGTGTAGCTGAAGAACGCGAGGTCCTGCTCTTCGCGCGCTTCATGGGAGAAGTTCCAGTCGTCCTCTTCCAGGAACCGCAGCAGGCCGTCGACGATTCGTCCCATCCCCGTCTCCTCTCGTGGCGTCCAGCGAGCCCGCCGGCGCGGACCCCGGTCAGGCGGCCCGCTCCGCGAAGGCGCGGGCGCGCTGCACCATGGCCGCAAAGCCGTTGCGGCGGTTGAGGCTGATGTGGCGATCCAGGCCCAGGCGCTGGAACAGGGCCCCCACATCGGCCGCGAGCACCTCGGCCGGCGGCCGATCCTGCAGCGCGACGAAGAGGATGGCGATGAGGCCGCGGACGATGCGCGCGTCGCTGTCGGCCTCGAGGTGCATGCGCCCGTCGGCGTCCAGGCGGGCGACCATCCAGACCTGGCTCATGCAGCCCTGGACGATGTTGGCGGGGACCTTCACGTCGTCGGCCAGCGCCGGGAGGGTGTCGCCCAGCTCCATCAGGTAGGCGTAGCGATCTTCCCAGTCATCGAAGAACTCGAAGTTCTCCACCAGCTCGTCGACGGTCATCCCATCCTCCTTCCGGCGCAGGATGCCACGCTGGCCAGGCGCAGGCGAGGGGACTTCGCGTGCATTTTCCCCACGCGAGCGGCTACCCTGCCCGCTGGAGGGCCCATGACCTGGACGCGCCGTTCGTTCACCACCAGCCTCGCCGCCGGCCTGCTGGCGGCCCCGTTCTGCCGGCTGATCGGCCCCGCGCGGGCCCAGACGCCCCCCACCCGCCGCCTGCTGATCTTCTTCAGCCCCAACGGCACCCTCCACCGGCACTGGCGGCCCACCGGCGGTGAGCGCGACTTCCAGCTCCCCGCCGGATCCATCCTGGAGCCGCTGGCGGCCTGGCGGGACCGGCTGGCCATCGTCGATGGCCTCGACTTCTTCACCGGCGACAACCACGAGGGCGGCCAGGCGGCCATGCTCACGAACCAGGGCGGCGCGGCCACGCCCACCCGCGGGATGTCGCTCGATCAATACGTCGCGAGCCGCCTCGGGGCCGCGGATCGCTTCGCCTCCCTGGAGCTGGGGGTCCTCACCGACCTGTGGGGCGCGGGGGCGCAGACCCGCATCAGCTATCGGGGGCCGGGCGAGCTGGTGCACCCCGATGCCGATCCGCGGCGCGCGTTCGACCGGCTCTTCGCGGATCTGGCGGGGGGACCGGAGGCGGCGGCTCGCCGCCGGGCGCAGCGGCGCAGCGTGCTGGACGTGGCGCGCGCCGAGCTGGCCGATCTGCACGGCCGCGTCGGCCAGCAGGAGCGCCGAAAGCTCGAGGCCCACCTCGACGCCCTGCGGGGGGTCGAGCGCGGCCTCGCCGCCGGCGGGGGGTGTGGTGCCCCGGACGCCCCGGATGCCCTCGCGCCGAGCGAGAACGACAACGCGCCCGCGCTGCTCTCGGCCCAGCTCGATCTGGCCGTCCTGGCCCTGGCGTGCGGCATGACCCGGGTGGCCTCCGTCCAGCTCAGCCACACGGTGAGCCCCGTCGTCTTCCGCTGGGCCGGCAACAGCGATCAGCACCACTCGCTCTCCCACGCCGATGACAGCCAGGTCGCCACCGTCGCCGAGTTCGTGGCCGCCGAGCGCTGGTGCGCGGGCCAGCTCGCCAGCCTCCTCGACCGCCTCGCCCGCACCCCGGATCCGGCCTCGGACGGCTCGCTGCTCGACTCGACGGTCGTGCTCTGGGCCAAGGAGCTGGGCGATCCGCGGGCCCACGTCTGCCAGTCCGTCCCGTTCGTCCTGGCGGGCGGGGGTCTGCCCGGCGGGCGGTACCTGCGCTATCCGGGTGAGAGCCACGCGCGCCTGCTGGTGAGCATCTGCCAGCACCTGGGCCTCGACAACGACACCTTCGGCGACCCCACCACCGGCCAGGGGCCGCTCCCGGGGCTCTTCGCGTGAGGGCCGTCGCCTGGCTGACGCTGGTGGCGCTCTGGGGCTGCGCCGTCGATGAGGAGGCGGGCGTTGCCGACGCCACTGTCGGCGACGCCGACGCCGCCGAGGAGGCCCCGACGCCGCCCCGCCGGCACGATGCGAGGACGCCACCCGCCGCGTGCTCCGCCGCCTGACCCACGAGGAGTACGCCCACACGGTGCACGACGTCCTGGGCGTCGAGTTCGACGCCGAGGCGGCCTTCGGCGCCGACCCGCGGGTGGACGGTTTCGCCAACAATACCGAAGCGTTGCGGGTCACCGAGCTGCTCGCTGACCAGTACCGGGTGGCCGCCTGGACGCTGGCCGAGGCCGTCGATCTGGCCGCGCTGGGTGGCTGCGGCGGGCCGACCTGCCGGCGGCTCGTCCGCGACCTGGGCCGGCGGCTCTTCCGGCGGCCGCTCACGGCGGTGGAGATCGAGCGGTACGTGGCGCTGACCGAAGAGGCCGAGGGCGAGGCCGAGGCCGGCCGGCTGGTGGTCGCGGCGCTCCTCCAGTCGCCGCACTTCCTCTACCGCACGGAGCTCGGCCGCCAGGAGGGCGAGGCCTTCACGCTCACCCCGTACGAGATCGCCACCGCGCTCTCCTACCTGATCTGGCGCTCGGCGCCCGACGACGCCTTGCTGGCCGAGGCGGCCTCGGGGGCGCTCCTCGATCCGGAGGCCCGCGCCACCGCCGTGGCCCGGCTGCTCGCCGATCCGCGGGCCACGCGCTCCGCCCAGGCTTTCGTGCGCGACTGGCTGGGCCTGGAGCGGCTCGGGCAGGTCAACCGCGACGCCGACACCTACCCGACGCTGACGCCTGCGCTGCGCGCCTCGATGGGGGAGGAGACGGACCGCGTCGTGGCCGCCCTCTGGGGCGAGGACGCCGACGTGGCAGCGCTGCTGACCGACGACCGCACGTTTGTCGACGACGCCCTGGCCGCGCACTACGGGCTGCCGGCGCCGGGCCCCGGCTTCCACGCCGTCGAGCGGCCCAGCGGCGCCGGCGTGCTCACCCACGCCAGCCTCCTGACCACCTGGGCCCTGCCGCGCGGCTCATCGCCCATCCACCGCGGGCTGTTCGTCCGCGAGCGCCTGCTCTGCCAGGATCTGCCGCCGCCGCCCGCCAACCTGGACACGTCGCCGCCGGCCGTCGACCCGTCCCGCAGCACCCGGGAGCGCTACCGCCGCCATTCGGAAGATCCGAATTGTTCCGGCTGCCATGGTCTCATCGATCCCATCGGCTTCGCGTTCGAACACTACGATGGCATCGGCCGTTACCGCGAGCGCGACGGGGAGCACGCGGTCGACGCCACCGGCTCGATCATCGGATCCCCTGGATCCAATGGGGAATTCGATGGGGTGGGGGAGCTGGCCCGCCACCTCGTCGAGCACCCGGACGTGGCTCTGTGTCATGCGCGCCAGTGGCTGCGGATGGCGTCGGGCGGCGAGGCGCCCGCGGCGTGCGCCGCGTCGCTGGACGGGGCGCGGTTGCGGGGACCGCTGGAGGCCTTCCTGGCGCTGCCCACGTTCGACCGCCGCGTCGGCGAGGCCGGCGAGCTCGACGTGCCCGGCGCCGAGCTCACCCCCAGCGCGCCTGGCGAGGTGCCCGCTCCAGAACCGGAGCCGGAGCCCGAGCCCGAGCCCGAGCCGCTGGGCGCGCGGCTCGAGCTCGTCGAGGTGTCGCGCTGGCAGACGGGCTACTGCGCGGATGGCCACGTCTTCAACGAGGGCGCCGCGCCGGTCCGCTGGGTCGTGCAGGCCACCATCGAGGGCACCATCGACAACCTCTGGAACGCCGTGGCGACGGGCGACTCCGGCCCGGTCGAGTTCTCGGGCATGGACTACAACGCCACCATCGGGCCCGGTCAGCGGGCCGACTTCGGCTTCTGCGCGCGCCTCGACTGACCGGCGTCAGTGGGCGCGGCCCTCGAAGGCGGCCAGGCGGGTGGCCGCGTCGGCCCGCAGGTCCAGGTAGAACAGGTTGACGTCCTGGGCGTGGTAGTCGCCCCCGTCGACGCCCACCAGATCCCGCGCCGACAGCCCGTCGGCCTCGGCGGCGTCGTCGACCTGCAGGACGCCGTCGGGGCCGCAGCGGGTGGCCACCAGCCCCACGGCGAAGCCCGCGAAGCTGCCCCCGAGGAGGCCGCCGCCGGGGCCCGCGCCGCGGTGCTCGCCCGGGGCGCCGGGCCCGGGGCCGCCGGTGACGGGGTTGAAGCAGGCCGCGCGCGCCGGGCGGCTCGCGGGCGGGCAGCGATCGACGCCGCAGGCCGCCGGCTGCACCCCGGCGCGGGCCGTCGCCCAGACCGCCGCGCAGCCCGTCGCCCGCGGATCCGCGCAGATCGGCAGGCCGCCGAGCGCCGCCGCGTCGACCTGCAGGCCCGCCAGGTAGGCGACGACGAGGCGGCGGGCGAGGGGGGTGCCCACGACGCGCGCCCGCAGCAGCTGCAGCAGCAGCATGGCCCCCTGATCGTGGCCCAGGAGGAAGAACGGGGCGTCGGGCGGGCTCTGGGCGAGCGCGTGGTCGAACGCGGCCGTGACGTCTTCCAGGGCCGGCGCGAGGGCGCCCCCCGCGGCCAGGGCACCCCGGCTGGCCTGGCGGAAGCGCGGCGCCCAGATCCGGGCGACGCCATTGAGGACGGTGGCCTGGAAGCGCACGGCGTCGTCGACGGGGCCACCCTCGACCGTGAGCGGATCCGCGCTCCGGGCCTCGACGGCCCGGTCCGTGGTCGGGTGCAGGTACAGGGCGAACGCCGTCAACCCCTTGTTTTCAGACGGGATTTCCGGGGGGCGCTCGTCCGCCGGGCCGCGCACGTCGGGGCGCGCGGCCCAGAGGCGTGGATCGGCGTAGCGGCCGGTGGGCGGCGGGCGGACGCCGGCGGCGGCTCCGCGCGGCAAGCGGCCAGGGCCAGGCCCAGGACCGCGAGTCGCCTGGGGCTCAGGGCGCCCAGGGTCCCAGCTTCGCTTTGAAGTCTTCGACCATCGCCACCGGGTTGGGGTCGATGCCGCCCAGCGCGGCGTGGGCGCAGGTGGCGAAGTCGAAGAGGTAGAGGGCCGCGAAGGCCTTGACCAGGGGCGCCTCGCCAGCGGGCAGCGCCACCCGCAGCACGGGCACGCCGGCCCTCGAGGGTGGCTGCCGTGGTAGCCACCCGGTGCCGCGCCCGCGCGGGCGCGTCGGGGTCGTCGATGATCACGGCCGAGAACGGCCCCGGCAGCCGCGTGTAGCCGACCATCTCGTTGTGGTTCAGCTCCGGCAGGGCGTAGCTGAAGGCGGGCGTCTTCGCGTTCTCGTTGAACTTGATCTTCGCGATGAGCGCGACCGGCTCGAAGGGGGCGGTGGCGTAGATGACGGGGATGCGCCCGTTCAGCGCCTCGGCCAGCGCCAGCGCGCGGCCCTCGACGCCGTCGGTGTGCGCCCGCAGGCCGTCGCCGACCTGCGCCATCATGCGGGCGCCGCCCGGCAGGAGCCCGGCGTTCTCCAGGATGGCCGCCAGTGCGCCCAGGAAGAAGCCGGTGGCCGCGCGCGGCTGGAAATCGGGCGTGGGCCGCTCGAGCTTGACGGCGGGCAGGCCATCGCGCGCGGCGATCGTCTGCAGCGCGCCGCCAGCGCTCAGGATGAGGACGCGGGCGCCGCGGGCGCGCGCGTCGGCCAGCGCCGAGATCGTCTCCTCGGTGTTGCCGCTGTAGCTCGACGCGATGACGAGGGTGTCGGGGCCGACGCCCGCGGCGCGCACGTCGTACTCCCGCGAGACGGTGAGGTCGACGCCCAGGGGATCACTGACGATCTTGAGCAGGTCGCCGGGGAAGGCGCTGCCGCCCATGCCACAGAGGATGGCGCGCCGAACCCCACGGGCCTCGGTGCCCACGGTGCCCGCGAACGCCACGCCCTGGGCGAAGTGGTCGGGGATGCCCCGGACGGCGTCCAGCATCGTCCCCGATGCCCAAGTTGACATAATGCTCATTGTGCGACAAACGCCTCCGCAGGCCGGAACAGGGCGCCGATCCCCTCCACCCCCGCCTGGGAGCGGTCCGGATCAGCCGATGTCGATGAAGAGCTGATTGATGACCTTCTGGAGCTCTTGCTGCTCGTCGCGCTCGAGCCACTCACGGGCGGCGAACATCTCGAAGAACAGGAGCTCGTTGAGGGCCTGAGACAGGAAGCTGAGCCGATTGTCCATCTGGGTGCCGGCCAGGTTGGCCAGGAGCCGCTCCCGATCCAGCTTGCCGTCGATGAACATGACGCCCTGGAACAGCTCGACGAAGCCGTAGAACTGCAGGAACGTCTCCAGGCCTTTCTGCAGGGCCTGCTGCTGACCGTGCCGCGCGATGGCCGTGTAGATGCGCTCGAACACCGTGTTGAAGGTGTCGACCATCGTGCCGGTCTCGGAGCCGACCCGATCCTCCTCCAACGACTCCGCCGCTGGCGGCTCGGTGTGCTCGGCGACCAGCTCGATGTGGCCGCTCTGCTTGAGGTGGAACAAGATCTTCATGGTCTCGAAGTCGCCGTAGCGGCACGCGCGGGAGACCTGCTCCACCGTGCGCGGCTTCTGCAGCATCCGCAGGACGAGCCGCTCCCGCGCGCCGAGGTCGCCGACGTCGGCGTCGGCCCGCGCCACGAGCCGCATGCCGTCCTCGGGGATGCGCTCGCGGAAGTACGCCATCTCGTCCATGCGCCGCAGCCCCTCCATGAGGAGCGACTGGGCGTTCAGGGACAAGGGCCCTCCCCCGGGATCCTTGGGGTTGCGCGTCAGGTAGAAGTCGCCGTCCTTCATCAGCAGGATGGAGTAGAAGATCTCCTCCACCTGCCGGCGGACGTTCAGGTACAGATCGGCCTGGGTGATCTGGCCGCGATCGAGCAGATGGTTGCCGAGCGGCCGCCGGATGCGGCGGCACTCCTCAGCGGCCCGATCCAGGACGTCGCGCGGCAAGGCCCCGTAACGATAGAGGATTTCGCCCAGGCGGTCCTCAGGACGGTTCGAGGTGGCGTTGCGCACCTGGCCGTCCTTGAACGTGAGCGTCTTGCGGGTGTCGCCCTGGACGAAGAGCAGGTTGCCCGACTGCTGGGATGAGTGGACGAAGTTGATGACGTCCACCGTGGAGCCGAAGCCGGCGACGTCCCCCTGGAGCACGACCGGGTGGCGCAGCTCCTCCATGGGAGGTGTGCCGCCAACGCGCTGGAAGTGCAGCAGCGCGCTGTCCGACGGGAGGTGCGTGTAGACGCCCGCGAGCTGCGCGAGCTCCTGGCGCAGCGCGGCCCCCACGGCGATCATCCGGCCGGCCTCGTCCACCTGGACGTAGCCTTTCACGTCGTCTCGGCGACTCATCCCCTCTTCCGGAGACCGAAGAGGCCCTTCTTCTCGGCGGGCCTGCGCTGAAGGTGTCTTAGCTCGCTTGCGGCTTCAGCGCAATGCGGGTTGATCTGCAGCGCGCGCTGGAGCGCTGCAGACGCCTTCTCCGTCTGGTCCATGAGTCGATAGACGCGGCCCAGGTACAAGAAGGGCTCCTCACGCCCGCCCTCCGAGCCCATGCCCTGCGTGACCTCGGCGAGGAGCTGGGCGGTCTTCGCGGCCATCGTGAGCGAGGGACCCCGGGCCTGCACGACGAGCAGCTCGGCGTAGGCCAGGCCCGCCCGGGCGACCGGATCGTCGGGCGTCGCCTTCAGGGCCTCCTCGAACCGCTGGCGCGCGGCCTCCGCGTTGCCGGCCTTGAGGATGGCGACGCCCTCCTTGACCAGCTTCTCGGCCCGGAAGACCTGGCCCAGATCGGCGCCCCCCGCGTCGTTGACGAGGTTGGCGCCCCCGCGGGCGCGGACCTGCTGCTCGGCGTCGTAGTCCTTGCGGGTGGCGATGTCGCTCAGGACCTCGTTGGCCCGGTTGATGGCGATGAAGATGCGCTGCACCGCCTCGATGTCCGCCGCCTCGAGGGCGTAGCGGGCGAAGCGGTCGGCGTGGAACTCTCGCGCAAGTGCTCGGAATGCATTGCGAATCTCCTCGGGGCCGGCCTCCTTGGCCACGCCGAGGACCTCGTAGTGCGACTTCTCCTCGATGCCCTTGAGGCGCTCGTGGACGTCCTGGACGCGGGCGAGCACGCGCTCATCCGGCGGCTTCTTGCCGCTGTTGTCGGCCAGGGGCCGGCTGGCGGGCCAGGCGGCGTCCTCCACCGCGCGCGGCGGCGGGGGCGCGGCGACGGCCCGGCGGGCGGGCGGCGCCTCGGGGCGGCGGCGCCGCGCGGCGGACGCCCGACGTCATCCGGGGGGCGCGACGGCCGCGGGCGGCCCGCTGGTGCGGCTGACGTAGACCGGCGGCGCGGCGCCCGGACCCACCGAGGGGTGGGCGGTGGCGGTGCCCGCGATGTTGGCCGGCCGGGCGACCCGGCGGATGGTGCCCGTGACGGGCCGGGGCGGCTCGCTGGGGGCCGCCACCTCGCCGGGCGCCTTGCTGATGGTGGACTGGTAGCGGGCCATGCCCGACAGCACCAGCACCGTCACCTCCCGCGCCGCCATCTCGCGATCGCCCCGGACGCGGGCGATGAGCTCGAACGGCGTCGGGGCCTCCAGCATCGACCGGGTGTTGGGCGTCGGGAAGAGCTGGTCGAACCGGGCCGCGTGGTGGGCCGCGAAGTCGGTCGGCGCCACCAGCTGCCGGGCGTAGCGGTTGACGAACTCGGTGGCGGCCGGGCCGGGGATGTAGCGCCCCGCCGCCTCCACCAGCAGGTCCACCAGATCGATGCCCTGGGCGCCCTGGTCGGGCCGGATGACGGCGTCCTCGAACTGGTAGGCGCCGTCCTGCCAGCCGAAGGGCTCCAGCAGCAGGTGGCGGGCGACGCGGCGCTGGATGGCGGCCAGCCGGCGCGGCGCCACGAGCCCCATGCGGACCACCATGATGTCGACGGGCGTGCGGGTGGCCTGGGCCTGCTGGCGCAGCTCCACCTCCTCGGTGGAGGAGATGAGGCCCTCCTCCACGAGGGCGTAGACGAGGCCGTCCTGCCGCTGGTTGGACGCCGTCCGGACGGGGTAGCCGTTGACGATCTCGGCGCGCTTGATGACGGACCCCGACTGCAGCGTCAGCACTCCGCTGAGGCGCCGCTCGAGGATGCTCCGAAACACCATGAACAGCCGAAGGTGCTCCAGCTTGCCTCGGATCGCCATCAACGCCTCGTACTGGTCACCGGAGGGCCAGTGTAACGCCCTTGGACTTCACTGGCGAGGGGGTGCGTGCGTGGCGGGCTACTCGGAGGCGAGGGCGGTCAGGTGCCAGGCGGCCGCCTTGTGGAGCACGGCGACCTCGCCATGGAGGACCTGCGTCCAGAGGCGCTCGGCCCGGGCGGCGTCCCCCTCGATCTCGGCGATGAGGGCGTCGCGCTGCCAGGCCCACTCGGGCTCGTAGAAGTGCATGTTCAGGCGGGTCAGACGGTTCTGGTCGCGCTCCCACCCGCTGATCATGGCGTCGACGGCCTCGTCGTAGCGGCCGGTGATGTCGCGCAGCGCCGCCAGGCCCATGTAGCCCCAGGCCCCGTCGGGCCGGGCGTCGATGGAGGCGCGGTACAGATCCTCGGCGCCGCGGTAGCCGCCCTGGATCTGCAGCAGCTCGGCGAGGTTGGAGAGCGCGATGCTCTCGTTGTACGGCCCCGCCTCCGGCGCCTCCAGGATGGCCTCGAAGTGGGCGGCCGCGCCGTCCAGATCGCGCCGCAAGTAGTGGATGTTGCCCAGGTTGTTCAGCGCGACCGGGTGGGCCGGCTCGGCGGCGAGCACGTCGCGGTAGAGCGCCTCGGCGTCGTCCAGCTCCTGGGCCTGCAGGTGCACATAGGCCAGGGCCAGGCGGCCGTCGAGGGCCTCGGGCGCGCGCTTCATGAGGTCGCGCGCCACCTGCTCGCCCGTGGTGAAGTCGCCGGCCAGGGTGGCCAGCTCGGACTGGTAGGCCATGAGGGTGCGGACGCGCTCCTCGGCGCCGGCGTGGCGATCCATCACCACGGCGAGGCGCTCGGCGGCGTCCGCCGCGCTGACGTAGTCGCCCTGCTCGACGGCGCCGCGCAGGACGCGCTCCAGCAGCAAGCGATCGTCCCCTGCCCGCTCCAGCCCCTCCTGCCAGGCCGCCATGGCCGCCTCGGGCTGGTCGAGGGTGAACCGCAGGTCGCCCACCATGCGCCAGAGCGACGGATCCTGGGGCTCGGCGCGGGTGGCGGCCTCGAAGGCCACGAGGGCGCCCGCCCGGTCACCCGCCCGGAGCCGCGTGAAGCCGGCCACGCGGTGCGCGAGCTCGGGGGCGGCGAAGCGGTCCTTCGCCGTGCCCTTCGGGGTGATGCGAGCCTTGGCGGTGAGCTGTGCCCTGGTGGGGAGCGTGGGGGTCGGCGCGGCGTGGGCGGCGCCCAGCCAGAGCCCACCTGCGGCCAGCGCCACGAGCCAGCGGTTCCTGCGTGCCATGCGAGCGTCCTCCTGCGATGCCGTGCGAGTGGGCGCGCCGGAGCGCGCACCAGCTTGAGACGAACCACCACGCCGGAAGTTCCATTCCCACCAGAAAAAGACGGGATGGGCCGGACCCCGAGCTTAGCGCTCCCCCGGCCCCGCGTCCAAGCCAGCCCCCAGGAGCGCGCCGAGCGTGGCGTTCAGGGCGCGCCGCAGGTCGGTGACCGCCGAGAAGCGCGCGCCGCTGCGGGCCCGGTCGCGCCGCCCGCGGCCCGCCAGGGTGAGCGCGATGGCCGCCCCGTCCACCTGGAGCCAGACCGTGCCCGGCGGCAGCCGCGGCGGCGCCAGGCGGGGGCTCATGACGAGGAGCGGCGCGGCCGGCCAGGGCGCGTCGGCGTCGAGGGTGCCGAGGCGGACGCGGTGGTGCCGCAGCTCCGTCCCGAGGCTCGTCCGCAGCAAGACCTCCTCCTCGGCGGCGATGCCGACGTCGGCGGGCTGGGTCAGGCGCCACCGCAGCGTCGTGCTGGCGGCCTGGGCCGAGAAGGCCCGCGCGAGATCGGCGTGCAGCGCCAGGTACAGCCCGGCGACCAGGACGAGGGCCTGCACGGGCAGCTCGGGGTGCTTCTGGCGCAGGCCGGCGAGGTCGTCGACCACGACGGTGACGTGCCGGTGGGCGTCGAGCAGCGGGCTCTCGTCGCGGGTGTAGTAGAGCAGCTCGCCGACGACGTAGCGGATGTCGAAGGCGTCGACGCCCTCGCCGCCCTCCCCCACGTAGGCCACCTCGGAGCGGACGAGGTTCTCGAAGCGGCCCTGGTGGCTCAGGGCGTCGAAGCCCCCGGCCGGGAAGCGGTCGGCCTCCTCGGCCTCGACGGGGATCTCGCGGGCGCTGCGGCGCAGCCGGCCGGCCACGGAGGCGTGCAGCGGCCCGATCCGGGCGGCGACGCCATGGAGCTGCCGCAGCGCGAGGCGCTGGGACTCGCTGTGCAACTCCCCGAAATGATTGAGCTCCCAGAGGTCTTCCGGGCCGAAGAGCGGGCCCGCCGGGAGGGCGTCCACGGCGGCCGCGTGGGCGTCGGCGGCGAGCGTGAGCCAGGCGTCGTCCAGCGCGGCCCAGTCCTCGAAGCGCGTGGGCGTCTCGGTGATGACGGCCTCGCCCAGGCTGCGGACGTGGGCGGCGTTGCCCGTCAGGCGGAGGCGCGCGCCGAGCGTCGGCTCCGTCAGGGCCAGGCGGATGGCGTGGACGAGGAAGGCGTCGCGGCGGGCCGGGGGCACGCCGCTCAGGGCGACGTGGGCGGCGTCGACGCTGGGGTCGAGGAGCCATCGGCCCAGGACGCGCTCCTCGTAGGCCAGGCGGGCGGCCTGCTCGGCGGCTGGCCAGGCGCCCAGGTCCCGGCCGGAGGCGAGGCGGAAGGCGTGGCCCTCGCGCAGCAGCAGGCCGAGGTCGTGGACGAGGGTCAGCGGCAGGTGCTCGTCCCCTGCCCCCCAGGCCTCGGCCAGCCAGCCGAGGGCGTCGCGCGCCGTGGCGTGCCAGTCGGCCGCGGCGCCAGACCAGTAGAGCGCCGCCAGGGCCGATGAGACCAGGCGCTCCCGGCCGAGGGCGTACTCCTCGGCCTCCTCGTCAACGTCAGCCATCCAGGCCCAGGAGGCTGTTGACCTTCTCCTCGACGATGGGCAGCTCGGCGCGCCGGTTGCCCACATAGCGCAGGACGCGCAGATCGCCGGCCTGGACGGCGCCGCCGTGGTGCAGGAAGGCCCGCGCCCGGATGAGCTTGTAGATCTTCACGGCCTTGCGGTCGCTCACGTAGACCTGATCCTCGGTCTCGAGCACGCGGACGATGCGGCGCAGCTCGGCGAAGATGGCGGGCGGGAACCAGCGGGCGTGGTCGCCCAGCCGGCCGGACTCGGCGAAGTGCAGGTCGAGGTAGCGCTTGAGCTTGAGGAAGTCGATGAAGGAGGCGGGGCCGTCGGCCCAGGGCCGCTGGCTCAGGGCGCGGCTGGCCTCGGTGCGCATGCCGGCGTCGATGAGGGCCTCGAAGTGCCGCTCCTTCACCGGCCTCGTCTCGACCTTGAGGACGAAGCGGTCGGACAGCGCGACCAGCTCGCTCTGCTCGGGGATGTCGTTCGTCGCGGCGAAGAGCAGGCGGAGCTGCACCGGCTCCGGGGCGCCGTCCTGGTAGAACTTCCGCTCGTTCACGATGGTGAGGAGCGTGTTGAGGATGGCGCTGTTGCTCTTGAAGATCTCGTCGAGGAACACCACCTTCGCCTCGGGCAGCATGCCCCGCGTCCGCCGGCGGAAGCGCCCGTCCTTGAGCTGGGCGATGTCGATGGGCCCAAGGATTTCGCTGGGTTCCGTGAACTTCGTGAGCATGTACTCGAAGTAGTCCTCGCCCCCGAGGCCCAGGCTCTCCACGAACTTCAGGACGAGGTCGCTCTTGGCGGTGCCCGGTGGCCCGGCGAAGAGCAGGGGCTCCTGGGTGGCCGCGGCCAGCAGCATCAGCTCGGCCTCCGTGTCCCGGCCGACGAAGTAGCTGGCGAGGAAGCGGCCGTGCTGGAGCACGCGGTGGCGGATGTCATCGATCTCGGCGTCCAGGGCCTCGAAGGTCCAGTCTTCGGCCATCAGCGCGCGCTCCTCCAGTCGGCCACGATCCGGCGCCGCACCGCCTGCTCCTCGGCCTCCAGCCACAGCCGGAGGCGCCCGCCGCCATGGGCGCGGGTGTCGCTCAGCGCGTCCACGACGCGCTCCACGAGCAGGAACCGGTGCAGGCGGAAGTACCGCTGGGTCGTGAAGTTGTCTCGGAAAAGATCCAGGGATTCCAAGGCCTTGTCAGCGGCCATCTCACGGGCGGAGACGGACCAGGCCCGGAGGGTGCCGAAGAGCGTCGAGGCCCCCTCGAAGCGGGCGATGGGGTCGAGGCCCGGGGTGTAGATGGCCTGCTCGATCTCGGCCAGGGTGCGCTCCGCGGCGGGCACGTCGCCCAGCAGCCGGAAGCCGTCCGCCACGAAGACCGCCACCTTCACGGCCTCGCGGTGGCCGCGGCGCGCCACGTCCCGCAGGGCAAGCAGGAAGCGCTCGGCCTCGGAGCCCAGGCCGATGCGCCGCAGCGCCGCCATCGCGGGCTCGACGGCCCGCAGGATCTCGGCGATGGACTCCATCTCCGGGATCTGGCGCATGAACAGCTCGATGAGCCCGTGGACGGCGGCCTCGTCCTCCAGGAGGGCGGCGGTGCGCAGCGTCGCGCCGATGACCGTGGCGCGGTGCCCGGGGATGTCGAGCTGCTCCAGGGCGATGAGGGCCGCGTCGCGGCTCTCGGCCATCAGGGCCTCGCGGCCGGTGGCGTCGGCCAGGGCCAGCGCGCCCTCGACCAGATCGGCGATGAGGTAGTCGTAGCCCAGGCCAGGCGCGCGCAGGGCCGCGGGGATGTCGTCGGCGTCGGCCGCCAGCAGGGCCAGGCGGGCCTCGACGCCGCTGTCGAGGCGGCGCGGCGGCGTCGCGCCCTCGGCCAGCCACAGGGACCGGCGGCGGGCGAAGTCGACCGCGCTCTGCTCGCGGCTGCTCAGCCCCTGCGTCGCCTCGGCCACGGCGCGCTCCCAGATGGGGCCGGGATCGTCGACGCCCAGGCACTCCAGGCGGGCCAGGTACAGGCGCAGCAGGGCCCGGCCCGGCGGATCGAAGAGGGGCCGCAGCTCCTCGACGTCGTGGGCGAGGCCGCGGGCGCGGCTCATGTCGCCCGCCTGGGCGAAGCCGACGGCGAAGATGGCGCGGTAGAGCGTCGCCTGCAGATCGAGGTCGTCCAGATCGCCCTCGAGCCGCGCCCAGGCCGACGTCAGGGCGGCGCGCTGCAGGTCGGAGCCCGCCCCGGCCACGGCCTCCTCGCCCCCGAGGGCGAGGCCGAGCCGGACGAAGCGCGGCGCGTCGAAGGCCTCGCGCAGGCCGTCGCTGTTGAGGGCGCCCAGCAGCACCTCCTTGGCCCGGGTCAGGCCGAGCAGGTCGCCGGTGGCGCCGTGGAACGCGCGCAGGGCCAGCCAGGCGAGCCGGCGCGACGCGACGCCCTGCCGCTGGGCGAAGGCCTGGACCACGAGGGGCCCGAGGCCGTCCATGAGGGCGCCGTCGGCGGCGTCGCGGGCGGCGGCCGCGCCGAAGAGCGCGAGGGCGTCGGGGCCCGGGCGATCGGCCGTCGCGGCGGCCAGCATCACCTCGGGCAGGCGGGCGGCGGCGACCCCCTGGGCGGCCATGCGGCCGGTGATGAGCGCCTCCAGGGCGGCGCGGGCGCTGGCGGCGTCGTCGGCGTGGAAGGCGGCGGCCTCCAGGCAGAGCCCGGCGTCATCGGCGTCGCCGAGGTGCCCGAGGAGCTCCCCGAGCCGCTGCCAGGCGGCCGCGTCGGTCAGGCCGCCGGCCGCCACGCGGGTCTGCAGGGGCTCGGCCTCCAGCCGCCAGGCGCGGATCTGCTCGGCCTCGGTGGCCACCTCGCCAGCGACGGGCGCGACCGGCGCGACCGGCCGCGGTCGCTTGACGCGGGGCTGCCGCGGCATGGGCGGCGGGCGCTTCGCGGCGCGGGTCGGGGTGAGCGTCCGGTCCAGGTGGAAGGCCGGGATGGCAAAAACAGCCTGCTCCAGCAGGGCGTCCAGCGTGGCGCGGTGGTCGAGGGCGATGTAGTCGACGAGGTCGCGCAGCGGGGCCTCGGGGGCGGGGCCGATGCGCAGGATGGAGGGCCCGTCGCCGGTCGCCTGGACGACGGCCAGGCCGCCCTCGGGGGGCTGCAGCACCGCGCGCAGGGCCTCGATGCGCATGGGCGGCATCAGCCGCTGGCCCGCGGGGACGAAGATGCGCTCGGCGCCCGGCACCCGCACATAGCCCGGCGAGCGCAGCAGGCCGGCCAGGCGGTCGGCGATGCCCTCGTCCTCGGCGCCGCTGCGCAGCCGCACCACGTACTGCACCCCGGCCTCGCCGTAGAGGCGGGCGAGCGTCACGGCCCCCAGGCCCTCCAGCGGCGTGGCCTCCAGGAGCGGCTGCAGCGCGGGCAGCTCGTCGGGGCGCAGCACCCAGAGGGACGCCGGCCGCGGTCGGTCCAGCTCGAGGCGCAGGGCCACGGTGAAGCGGACGGGCTCGCTCTCTGAGGCCGAAAGCGTTGCGATGGGCGCCGGGAGCGCCGCGTCGGTCAGGGCGAGCAGGCCTCGCTCCTGGCCGCGGGCCGGGACGAGCGTCCACGGGCCGGCCGCGTCCACCAGCGCGCCGGCCTCCCCCAGCCGGGCGGCGGCGGCGTCGGCGAGGGGGTGCTGGAAGCTCCAGGCCACCCAGAGCGACGTGCTCCGGTGGCGGGCGTAGGCCCGCACGGGCTCGTCACCGTCCCGCGCGCGGAGCAGCAGGTACAGCGGGGGCTGCGCCACCCGGATGCCGAGCGTGAGGCCCCCGGGCCCCGTCCACTGGGTCAGCGTCGCGTCGCCGCGGCCCAGGCGCAGCAGCCGCTCGACCGTCCGCGTCGCCGCGGGATCGGCGGCGGGGACGACGAAGAGGGCGTCGTCCGGGACCTCGTCATGGGGCGCCGGGACCGGTCGCAGGGCCTCCAGCAGGTGCGCGGCGCGCCTCGCCGGCGCCAGGGCCCGCGGGTCGACGTCCTCCAGCCCGACGCCCGCGGCGTCGGCAGCCTCCGACGAAAAGCCTTCGGAAACCAGCAGATAGCTGCCACTAGCCGGGTCGTCGAGCGCCCACCACGGCGCGTCCGCCAGCCCCGGCAGCGCCGCCAGCAAGGCGTCCAGCCGGGCCAGGTCGGCGGCGGCCCCGTGGAGGCGCAGCCCCTTCACCCCTCGCCCACCTTCTCGGCCGCGCGCTCGCCGGCCACCTGCCCCACCGGCTGGCCGGCCCCCGCCTTGCCGATGCGCTCGACCTCGACGCTGTCGGCCAGCGTGCCAAGCGGCACCCCCAGCAGCGACTCCACCCAGGCGCGGTGATCGCGCTCGTGCTCGTGCGGGAGGGCGTCGTCCTCGGACTCGTAGTGGATGACGAGCACGCGCTCGCCCGTGCGCGGATCGTGGCGCAGCTTCAGCGTGACCTCGGCCATGGCTCCTCCGTGTTCACCGCCCGAGCGCGCCGTGCAGCGCGGGGCCTTCGAGCACCTTCTCGATCAGCAGCGCGTCGACGAGGGCCGCGTGCAGGGCGGCGTGCTCCGCCAGCAGCGCGTCGGCGCGCTGCAGCTCCGCCGTGATGAGGGCGTCGATCTCGGCGTCCACCCGCGCCCGGCGGGCCTCGCTCTCGGCCTCCTGATCCAGCGACGCCCGCACCCCCGCCGACGACATGCCGTAGTCCACCACCATCGAGCGGGCGATGCTGGTGACCTGCTTCAGGTCGGCGTAGGCCCCGATGGAGACGTCGCCCAGCACCCGCCGCTCGGCGGCGTAGCCCCCGAGGCCGACGCAGATCTCGGCCCGCATCTCGGCGCTCGTGATGGCGTAGGGCCGGGCGCGGGCCGCCCGCAGCACGTAGCCCAGCGCGCCCTCCATGTCGGCCGTGATGGAGATGCGCTCGGGCGGCGTGGCCCCGGGCAGCAGGCTCGCCAGCAGGGCGTGGCCGGCCTCGTGCACCGCGATCACGCGCTCCTCCTGGGTCGAGAGCACCACCGGCCGGCGCGACCGCCGCTCCAGCGCGCGATCGACGTCCTCGGTCGTGAAGGTGGCGTCGCCGGTGCGCAGCGCCTGCCGCTTCAAGGCGCGGCAGACGGCGTAGAGGTGGTCGCCCGTGTAGGGCAGGCCCTGCGTCCGGTCGGCCAGGCCCTCGGTGCGCCGGACGAGGTGGTCGATGAGGCCCGGCGCGAGCCCGAGGCCGAGCTTGCGGTCATAAATGCCAATGATCGCGCGGCGATCCGCGGGCTCCGGGGCGGGGATCTCGATGAGGAACTCGAAGCGGCCAGGCCGCAGGAGCGCGCCGTCCACCGACTCCAGGAAGTTGGTCGTGCCCACCACGAAGACCATCTCGTTGCGCCGGAAGCCGTCCATCTCGGTAAGGAGCTGGTTGACCATGGAGTGCTCGACGCCCGAGCCGGAGTAGGTGCCGCGGCGCTGGGCGAAGGCGTCCAGCTCGTCGAAGACGATGACCGCCGGGGCCGCCGCGCGGGCCTGCCGGAAGATGCGCCGCAGGTTCTGCTCGCTCTCCCCCACCCACTTGCTCTTGAGCTCCGGCCCGCTCACCACCAGCACGGTGGCGTCCAGCGCCGTCGCCAGGGCCTTGGCGAACCACGTCTTCCCGGTGCCCGGGGGGCCATGGAAGATGATGCCGCGGGGCAGCAGGGCCTCGAGCTGATCGATGTCCTCCACCGCGTCCAGGGCGTCGCGGCGCCGCACCAGGTCGATGATCTCTTCGCGGAGGCGCTGCTTGACCTCGGGGTAGCCGCCCACGTCGCGCTCGAGATCCACCTGCGGCAGATCCACGCCGTCCGTCGCCGTCTGCTGGCGGATGAGGCGGTAGATGGCGGCCACCTGGTCGCGGCCGGGCATGGCCTCGCGGCGCAGGGCGAGCTGGCCCAGCAGCTTGCGGCAGCGCACCGGGTTCTGGCCCGACAGGTACTTGTAGAGGCCAAACGGGTCGAAGGCGTCGGCGCGGATGGCCTGGGCCTCGCGCCGCGTGATGAGGCGCGGCAGGGCGTCGCGGGGCACCCCGACGACCGTGCGCACGGCGCCGAAGACCTGCTCGATGACGCGGGGCAGCGGGAAGCTGGGGTCGCGGAAGCCGAGCAGCAGCGCCTCCGGGTTCTCGTAGAGCAGCGGGATGATCTCCCGCGCCTCGAAGGTGAGGCCGGTGTGGGTGGTGGCCAGCACGTCGAGGTGGGGCAGCACCAGCAGCAGGCGCTCCACCGACCCGCGGATGGCGTCCGTCAGGTGGGCCAGCGTGTTGGCCAGGCCGCTGCGGCCGGCCTCCTCCTCGTTGCGGGGCCGCCCGTCGATGAGCTGGATCTTCGGGGCGTCGGGCAGCTTGCGCAGGCGGTTGCGGACGGCCAGGTAGAGGTGCAGCGCGAGCTCCTTGTCGCACTCCACCAGCACGCTCGTCCCCTGCCGCAGGCGCGCCTCGATGAACGCGATGTCCTCGGCGCAGGCCGCCTCGACGGCCTGGTCCACCGTGATGTCGGTGGGGAGAGAATCGACTGTCAGCGTGCGGCGCAAGGGCTCAGACCTTCACCTTGATCGTGAGCTCGAGCTGGCCCTGCTCGTCCACCCGCTCGTCGATGCTGCTCACCTCGCCGAGGCGGGCGGCCTTCTGCTTGAGGGCCTCGACGTAGACGCCCTGGATGACCTCCGCCAGCCGGCCCTGCAGGTCGGCCTCGGCGCGGTCCAGCCGGCGGGCCAGCTCGCTGGACAGGGCGGCCTGGGCGCGCTCCTCGCTGCGCGCCAGGGCCCGGACGGCCTCGTCGCGGTCGTCCCCGACGCCGCGCACGTCGCGGCTGCCCTCGACGCCCATGCGGATGCTGCGGCCGTCCTTCGCCAGGCGGGCCTCCACGCCATCGATGACCTGGACGAGCTCGCCATCCCCGGCCGGCGTCCAGCCGTCCGCGCAGAGGGCGTCGCGCAGGAGCGCCGTCATCTCGCCCTCGGACAGGATGCCCAGCAGATCCACCGCCAGCTCCAGGCGGTCGGCGGCCGTCACGCTCCCGCGCTCCGTCACCCGGGTGACCGTCTGGGTGCGCCAGCGGATGCTGTAGCCTCGGCTCATGACCCCTCCTCAGCCGATCACGCCGCCCGCGGTGCGCCGAGCCGCGGAGAGCGCGGCCAGGATCTCGGGCGTGAGGTGCGCTGCGTACTCTGCCAGATAGAGCTGCGCCTCGGCATGCCTCTCGTCGCCATACCGCACCTGGGCCATGGCGTCGCGGTGCTGCGCCAGCGCCTCGCCCAGGCCGTAGAGGCGCACGCCGGCGTCGCGGCCCTCGTCCCGGGGCACCTGCCGGGCCTGGAAGCGGTCGCGCAGGCGCCCGGGCGGCACGAGGGCGAGCAGCTCGGCGGTGATCTGGAGCAGCGCCGTCGCCAGGTCGAGGCGCTGCCCCGCGTCGAGGGCGCGCAGCCAGAGGCCGAGGACGGTCGCCACCGAGGCCACCGCGCGCGCCGGCGCCGCCTCACCGAGGATGCCCTGGAGCCGGCGCCGCCACGCGGACGCGAGGGGCCCCTGCCAGCACTCCACCACCCGCACGGCGCGGGGCTCGAGCAGGCGGCCGAGCTCGCCGGCCGTGCTCGGGGCCAGGTCGGACAGGGCCAGCAGCGGGGACGCCCGGTAGAGCCGCCCCAGCACCTCCTCCTCGGCGCCGCCGAGGCCCTGGTTCACGAGGCCCGGGGCGACCTGCAGCAGGAAGAGCCAGTCCCCCACCTCGGTGTCGGCCACCTGCAGCCAGCGCCGGACGATGCGGCGCCGCTCGCGCTCCCCGCTGCGCTGCAAGGCGGGCAGCTCCACGACGCCATGGGCCCAGAGGCGGGTGGTGCCGGCCGACCAGGCGAGCTGGAAGTCGCCGACGAGGGCGGCGTCCCACAGGCAGCCGCGCACCCGCTGGCCGTCGCGCAGCACCGTCCGCGGCTGGTGGCCGCCGGCCCGCAACAGCGCGGCCAGCGCGAGGCGGGCGATGCGGTGGCCGCCGGCCTCCAGGACGGAGAGCGAGGGCCGCGCCGACTCGGCCAGGGCGGCCTGGCCCGTGGCCGTGGGCTGGAAGCGCTCGCCGCGCAGGAGCGCCTCCAGGAAGGCCAGCCGCTCCGCGTCCGCGGGCCCGGGGCGGCGGTCCTCGCCATAGGACAACCCCCGGATCTCGCTCAGGTTTCCGGGCGAATCGGCGCCCAGCAGCAGCGACTCCCCGGCGCCCGGGAAGAGCTCGACGGGCTGGGCGCCACCGGCCGGGGCGTTGCCGCGGGCCACGGGCAGGTCCCCCGCCTCGGCCTGGAGGGCGGCGACGGCCTCCTCGGCGGCGGGCAGCAGGACGACGAGGCCCTCGGCCCCGACACGCCGCGCCTGGGCGACCAGGGCCCGGGCGTCGAAGGCCGCGCCCGCGGATCCCAGCTCGATGGCCAGCTGGCGGCCGGCCCCCGCCGCGCGGGTCAGCGGGAAGACCCGCCGCACGAAGACGTCGGCGCTCATGGGCCCGCGTCTCCCGCCGCCCCGGCGTCGTCCGTGGTCGGGCAGACCAGCTCGAAGACCTGCACGGCGTCGTCCCGGGCGACGGCGAAGCGCGCGCCGTCCACCTGCACCCGCCGGACGGGGGCGGCCGTCGGGGCGCGCAGCCAGACGCGTGGGGCGGCCGGCTGCCGCAGATCGACGAGGGCGACCTCCCCTTCGCTCGTCGCCACGACGCCCCGATCGGGGGCCAGCAGCCCCACGCCCACCGTCGAGCCGGCCAGCAGGAAGGTGGCGTCGCGCCGGGGCCCCGCGGGCGCGAGCGTCACCACGCTGGCGCCAGCCGGCCCCTCGGCCAGCAGCACGCGGTCGCCGCGGATGGCCACGCCGACGGCCCGACCGCTGGTGTCGAGGAGGGCGTCCCGGCGCAGGACGGGGCCCGTCGGGGTGAGGTCGAGGAGCGCGAGCCCGGCCAGGCCATCGGCGACGGCCAGGACCGCCCCGGCCCGGGCCACGGCCTGGGCCCGGCCGCGGGTGTCGGCCCGCCCGATCCGCGACGGATCCGACCAGTCGCCTGGCTGCACCACCTCGACGCCCTTGGCGTAGGACGCCACGACCACGCGCCCGCCCTGGTAGACGACGCCCTCGATCTGGTCCGCGGCGCGCCAGGCCGCGCCGACCGGGGCCCCGCTGCCGCGCTCCAGGGCCCGGACGACGCCCGCGGCCTCCCCGATGACGACGCGATCCGCCGCGACGGCCAGGTGGTCCACCGCGCCCTCGTCGCCCTCCGGGTGCCGGGCGAGGCGGAGCACGGGCGGCGCCGGGAAGCCGGCCAGATCCCAGACCTCCAGCCCGGCGGCGCCCAGCCCGATGTAGAGCTCGTCCCCCGCGAGCGCGAGGGCGGTGGGGCCGCTGGCGACGGGGATGGGATCGCCCGCGATGAGCAGCGCGCCCTCCGGGCGGCCGATGACGCAGCGGCCGGCCTCGCACACGGCGGTGGTGCAGGGGTCGTCATCCTCGCAGTCCAGGGCGCCGTCGCAGCCCGGGCCCGCGTCGGTCGGGGCGGCGTCCGCGGGCTGGGCGTCGACGGGATCGGCGCCCGAGGGGGTGCAGCCCGCCGGGGCGGCCAGGACGAGCAGGGCGAGGAGGTGGCGTCTCAAGGCTCGCGGAGTATAGCGGCGCCCGAAGCCCGCTCGAAAGCGCCCCGACCGGGCCGACGGGGCCCCTGGGCGGGGGTGAACAGGTGTTCGGCTTCGGGCGAAGGCACAGTATACTCCCGCGGTCCTGAGCGGAGGCAGCATGCGCAACCCCGGCTGGCCGGCCACCCTGGCGACCCTCGCCCTCGGCGCCGCGTCGGCGCGCGCCGAGGCGCCGCTCCCCGCCCGGGCGGTGCAGAACCGCGCCCACACCCAGACCCATGAGTTCACCGTGGCGGTGGGCACGCTGCCGCTGGACGCGTTCCGCAAGGGCCTGACCCTGAGCGGCGGGTACACGCTGCACTTCTCGGATCGCTGGGCCTGGGAGGCGGTGCAGTACACCTACAGCTACCCCATCTCCACCGATCTCGAGGACGAGCTGCGCGCCTATGACCTGCGGCCCACGCCCTTCGAGCGGCTGGAGTCGTACGTGGCCACCAACGTCGTGCTCAAGCCGCTCTACTTCAAGGGCGCGTGGTTCAACGAGCACCTGACGTACGGCGAGCTCCTGCTGCTGGCGGGCGGGGGCTATGGCTGGCTGACGCGCACCCAGCGGCCCATGGTCGACGTGGGCGTGGCCACCCGGGTGTACGCGACGGACTGGGTGTCGCTGCGGCTCGATGTGCGCGGCCTGTCGTTCTTCAACGCGGACGACCTGCACAACGAGCTGTGGATCGGCCTGGGTGCCTCCCTTTGAGCCGACTCGCGCGCCTGCTCGTGCCCCTCGGCCTGCTCGGGGGCTGCGCGTCGGTGGGGGGCATCCCCGCCGATCGCGACGCCGCCTTCAGCTACGCCGTCGAGCGGCTGCAGGCCGCCGATCACGCCCGGTCGGCGGCGGCCGCCTGGGCCAGCATCCAGGGCGCCGGCCCCGATGATCCCCGCCATGACCGGGCGCTGCGCCTGCTGGCGGTGGACGCCCGCGCCCTGGGGCTGAGCCACGCCGCGGCGCTCTGGTACCTCGACATCGCCGAGAGCGGCCGGGATCCGACGCTGCTGCCCGACGCGGTGCGGGGCCTCCAGGCCCTCGTCGAGGGCGGGCCCCACGACGCCGAGACGCTGGTGGAGGGGTTCCTGGCGACGAGCGAGCTGGCCGGATTGCCCAGTGATCTCCAGGCCTTCGTCGACTACCACCGGGGCCTGCGCGACGCGCGCCAGCGGCTCGACGCCTGGGCTGACGCCCGGCTCGCGGGCCTCGATCCGCGCACGCCCCACGCCCGGCGGGCCCAGTGGCTCCAGGCGGTGCGCCAGGTGGCGCGGCGCGACGTGGCGGGGGCCCAGGCGATCCTGGAGGCGCTGCTCGCGAGCGGGCCCCTGCCCCCCGATCTGGACGCGGACGTGCAGCGGGCGCTGGCGCGGCTGGCCATGGAGGCGGGCGACTTCACCGCCGCGGTGGGCCGCTACGACGCCCTCCGCCGCCAGGTGCCCGACGATCCCGAGCTGGTGCTCGAGATGGCCTGGGCCTGGTTCCAGGCGGGCGACACCCGCCGCACCCTCGGCCTGCTGCTGGCGCTGGACGCCCCCGTCTACCAGGCGCTGATCGCCCCCGACCGCTTCCTGCTGGAGGCCATGGCGCTGCGGCGCCTCTGCCAGTTCGGGCCAGCCCGCCAGGCCGCCGTGCGGCTGCGCGCCCGGCACGGCGCGGCGCTGCAGGCCCTGCACGCGGGCGTGGCCCCGGCCGCCGCCCCGCCCGTCCGCGACGCCGCCCGCCGCCGGCCCGCCGTGGCGCCGCTGGCCGCCTTCGTCGACGTCCTGGAGCGCGAGGCGGCCCGCGTCGAGGCCCTGCCGCTGGGGGACGCCCTCGCCGGCTGGCTGCGGGGACTCTACGCCGACAGCCTCGCCGACGCGCGCCGCCGCCTGGAGGCCGCCCTGGCCCGCGAGGCCGACGCGGTGGCCGGCGAGCTGCTGGGCGCCGAGGAGGGCGTCGACCTCATCCTGCACGAGCTGGGCGTCGCCCTCCTGCGGGGCCGCCTGCGCCCCGATGGCCCGCCGGAGGCCGCCGTGGCCGAGGAGGCCGGCGACGTGCGCTTCGGCTTCACGGGCGAGTTCTGGACGGACGAGCTGGACGCCCTGGTGGTGGTGGCGGAGGATCGATGCATCGCGCCCTGATCCGCCGCGCCCTCGGCGGGCTGCTGGTCCTTGGGCTCGCGGCCTGCGGCGCCCCGCCCGCCGCGCTGCGGGAGGCCTCGCGGGTCGACCGCCTGCGGGCGCAGATCACCAAGGCGCAGAACGCCATCGCCGAGACGAACGGGGCCCTCGCGCGGGCCCGGGGGACGCCGTACCTGGCCGAGCTGGAGGTGCGGCTCGCCGAGCTCTTGAGCGAGGAGGCCCGCTACCACTTCCAGGTGGCCCAGGAGCGCGAGAGCCGCGCCAGTGGCCGCGGGGAGCGCAGCCTGCACGTCCCCCAGGTGCGGCTCCTGAAGGACCGCGCCGTCGAGCTCTACGAGGCCGTCCTGCAGCGCGAGCCCGCCTCGCCGCTGGCCCCCCGGGTGCTCTTCAACCTGGGCCAGGAGCACCGGGAGCTCGGGGACTACGCGGCCATGCGGGCGACGCTGGGCCGCCTGGTGGACGAGCACCCGGCGCATCCGCTGGCGGCCGAGGCGCTGCTCGTGCTCGGGGACGACGCCTTCGACCGGGGCGAGATGAAGGCCGCGGCCCAGGCCTGGCAGCGCATCGTGGACGCCCCGCCCTCCCGGGCGTCGGGGCTCGCCTGGTACAAGCTGGGCTGGGTCCGGGTGAACGAGGGGGACTGCAAGCGCGCCCTCGACGCCTTCACCCGGGCGATCGCCGCGGCGGACGGCGACCCGGCGCCCGGCCAGGCCGTCGACGTCCGGCGGGAGGCCCTGGTGGACCTGACGTGGTGCCTGAGCCGCGAGGTCCCGCCCGACCAGGCGGTGCCGTTCGTGCGCCAGCTGGCGGCCGATCGGGGCGCGTACGTCGCGGCCCTCGCTCGCCTGGGTGACCGTTTTTCACTGATGGATCAAGCGGTTGGTGCGCTGGCCGTCGGGCGGGAGCTGCTGCGCCTGGGGCCCGACGGCCCCGCCCGCCTGGACGACGCCCGCACCGTGCACGCGGCGCTGCGCAAGACCGAGGCCTACGACCAGATCGGCGATGACGTGCGCCTGATCGTGCAGGCCGTCCGCCGGCAGGTGCGCCGACCGGGCCAGGCCCCCGAGGCCCGGGCGCGGCTGCTGGAGGAGTTTGAGAAGTACGGCCGCGATCTGGCCACCCGGGCTCAGGCCCGCATGCGGAGGCCGGGCGCCCTGGCGCGGCCCGGCAGCCCCTCGCCCGCCCAGGTCGCCGCCGCCTACGAGGCGTGGCTGGAGGCCTTCCCCGACGACGCCAACCGGCTGGCGGTGCTCCAGAACCTGGCGGTCGTCCGCGCCGAGGGCGGCGATCCGCTCGGCAGCGCGCGGCGTTCGCTGGAGGTGGGCCTGGCCCTCGCGCCCGGGGCCGAGCGCACGCAGGCCCTCTACGACGCCGTGGTCCAGTATCAGGCCGCCCTCGGCCCCGACGGCAAGCAGAGCGCCCTCGAGCGCGTGCTGGGCCGGGCCGGCCTGCGCCGTGCCGCGAGCGCCCTGCTCGCGGGGACGCTGCCCGCCGACCAGGCCCGCCGCGTCCAGTTCGCCATCGGCCAGACCGACTACGACGAGGGCCACCTGCAGGCCGCCATCGACCGGCTCACCGCGGTGGCCTTCTCGGCGCCGGGCACCGCCGAGGGCGACGCCGCCGTGCGCCTCGTCCTCGACGCCCACAAGCGGCGCGAAGACTGGCTGGGCTTCATCGGCAGTGGCCGGCGGTTCCTCGCGGCCGACAGCCCCGTCACCCCGCCCATGAAGGCCTGGCTCGGCCCCGTCGTGGCGGCAGCCGAGCAGCGCCAGCTCGACGACCTGTCCCTGGCGGCCGCCGGGGTCGACGGCGCCGACGTCGCCGCCGAGCTTCAGAAGTTCGCGGCGCGGTACCAGGGCACGTCGCTGGGCGAGCGCGCGCTGATCAGCGCGTTCATGGCGGCCCGGGCCGAGGGGGACGCCGAGGCGCTCTACCGCATGGCCGGCGACATCCAGCAGCGGTACCCGACGTCGCCGCAGCTGGCCGGCGTGCTGGGGACGGCGGCCCGCACGGCCGCCGCGCGCTTCGACGTCGAGCGCGCCATCCCGTGGTTCCAGCAGGCGGCCGCGGCGGATCCCGATCGGCAGCCGACGCTCCGGCTCGCCGAGGGCGGCTGCGGGCGGCCGTCGCGGATGGCCCCGGCGCGCTGGCGGCGTTCCGGCAGGGCCTCGCCGCCGCCGGCGCGGGGCCCGGCCCGCTGCCCGCCGCGCTGGCCGAGGCCCTGGAGGCCACCACCCCCCCTGCCGCCGTGGCCCAGCAGCTCGCGCCGCTCGCTGGCACCGGGGACGCCGAGGTCCTGGCCCGGCTCGGCCTGGCGCAGGTGCGGCTGGGTCGGGGCGACGAGGGCGAAGCCACCCTGCAGCAGGTGCTCAACCTGGGCGCGACGGCCTCCGAGGGGGCCCGCGCCCGCGCCTGGTATGGGGAGGCCGAGGCGCTGGCGGCCACGCTGGCCGGCTACCAGCCCCAGGGGGACGTCGAGTCGCTGACGGAGCTGGTGACGCTCATCGAGGTGACGGAGCAGGCCTACTTGAAGGCGGCGCGGCAGGTGGATCCGGTTTTCACGGCCGCAGCCCTCGGGCGGCTGGCCTACCTGTCGAAGGAGGGCGCGCGCCGGCTGCGGGCGCTCCCTCCGGCGGTGGTCGCGGCCGCCGGGGCGCAGGACGCCCTGGCCAGGCGCGTGAAGGTCCTGGAGAAGTCCGCGACGGACGCCCTGGCGGCCTGCAGCGAGCTGGCGTGGACGCGGCAGCTCTTCAACCCGGCGGTCCGGGCCTGCCTGCGGGGGGAGCCGCCCGCGACGGACCCGGCGATGGTGGACGCCCTGGCGGCGCGCCGCCCGGCCACCAGCGGGCCCGCCCTGGACGCCGCCCGCGCCCGGCTGGGCCAGCAGCCCGACGACGTGGCCGCCCTCCGCGCGCTGGGCGAGGCGCTCCTCGGCGCCGGCGACGCCCATGTGGCGCGGCTGGCCCTCGCCCGGGCGGTGCAGGCGGGCGGCGGCCCCGAGGAGGCCAACCTGCTGGGGCTCGCCTGCCATCAGGCCGGCGACCAGACGGGCGCCCTCGAGGCCTTCGCCCGCGCGGCGGTCGGTGGGCTGGAGGCCGGGCGGCAGAACCTGGCGACGGCGCTGCGGGGCCTGGGGCTGGCGGCGGCGGCCGACACGGCCCTGGCGCGCTGGCCCGCCGGCCGGGGTGGTGGCCGGCTGATCAGGGCGGCGCCGTGATCCACCGCGTCCTGCCCCTGCTGCTGCTCGCGGCCTGCAGCGGCCCGCGGGTGCGGCCTCGCCGTGAGCGACCCGCGGCTGCCGGCCGAGGCCCGGCGGACGATCGCCGACGCCGAGGACGCGGTGGTCGCGGCCCGGGCCCGGGCCAGCGACGCCGAGGCGGCCGAGCGGAGCGCGGCCCGCGCCGCCGAGGTGGCCGTCGACGCCCCCTCGCCGAGCCCCTGCGCCAGCTCGCGCTGGCCCGGCTCGCCCACGCCCAGGCCGAGGCCGACGTCGCCCGCGCCGAGGTGGGCCTCGCGGCGGCCCGGCTCGACGAGACCCACGCCGAGACGGCCATGCGGCACGACGTCGCCGTCTACGATCTGGGCCCCCTGGCCGCCGAAGTCGAGGCGTGGCGCGGGCAGGCGTCGACCGCCCGGGAGGCGCGCCAGCAGCGCCGCGACGCGCTGGAGGCCGCCACCCAGGCCTTCTGGCAGGCGTGGCGGCGGTACACCGCAGCGGGCGGCGATCCCCGCGTGCTGTGGCGCGATCCGCCGCCATGAAGCCCTGGGCGCTGGCGCTCCTCGCCACCGCGGCCTGCGACGCCCCCGACGAGGCCTGCGGGGGCGAGGGGCTGGCGGTGCTGCCCGAGGCCGTGCAGTTCGGGGATGTGCGCCCCCGCGCCGCTGATGACCCCGGCGATCCCGCGCGGCTGGACCAGGTGCCCACGCGTCGCGTCGTCCTGCTGCGCAACACCTGCGCCGCCCCCCTCACCCTCACCGAGATCTGCCTGATCGCCGACGCCCACAACGGCGACGCCGCCGATCCGGCGTTCTTCCTGGAGCTGCCGGCGCAGACCCGGCTGGCCGCGGGCGAGACGGCCGCCGTCCGCGTCACCTACGACCACCTCGTGCCCAACGCCGACGCCGACCTCGACGGGGAGCGCGATCCGGGCGCCGCGATCCTCGTCATCCAGTCGAGCGCCGCCGGCACCCCGACGCGGGTGGTGCCCGTCTGCGGCCGCATCGTGCCCGAGGGCGAGGAGGCCACGCCCACCGACTGCCCCCCGCCCTTCACCATCCCCCGGGGCGAGGCCATCGCCGACCTGTGCAGCCGATGAGGGGCGCCCAGCTCGCCGCGCTGGCCGCGCTGGCCCTCGGCTGCGCGAGCGCCGAGGAGGAGTTCACGGCGGGTCGGCTGGAGACGCTCTGCGGCGGGGCCATCCCCATCTGCCGCCAGCGCGCGGGCTGCGTGCTCGACGGCGCGAGCTTCGCCCGCGGTCGCTTCCCGGGCGCGCAGCAGGTCATCGTCCGCGCCCCGGCGGCCGACGCCCGGCTGCGGGTGCGGCTGCTGCTCAACGATCTCGTCCACCCCGGCACCGAGCTGCTCGTCCAGGTCCACGGCCTGGGCTGCGGCGGCGTCGAGCAGGCCCGCCTGGTGGACGTCGACTTCTTCCGCCTCGCCGGCGACGACGGCGTCCTCGACTTCACCCTGCCCCTCGACGAGGCGGGCGACCACCTGCTGGAGGTCTACGCCGACATGAGCGCCGCCTACGTCATCCAGGTCGACGTCCAGGTCGACGACTGACGGTCGGCCGAGCGCCAACCTGCTGAAACTCCTCGGCTTTGTCGCCACGGCGGCGGCGAAGCCGGGCCGCCCCGCCGAAGCCCTTCGGCTTTGGCCCGGAGCCTGCTACAACAGGCCGGTGAGCCGCGAACGCCCCATCTCCGACGCCGAGCTGGACGCCCTCGACGAGAGCCTGTCCCCCGGGCCCGTGTCCGCGGATCTGCGCGTCGCCCAGCTCGAGGCGGCCCTCGGCCAGCAGGAGGTCCGGCTGGCCGGCATGCTGCGCATCGCGGGCAACCTGGGCCAGAGCCGCGATCCCAAGAAGGCCATGCGGGCCATGGTGGTGGACATCAGCCAGCTCCTGCAGGCCGATCGCACGACCATCTACGAGGTGCGCAAGGAGGAGGGCATGCTGCGGGGCCTCGCCGTCGAAGGCGAGATCAGCCTCGAGGTCGGCGTGCCCATCGGCAGCGGCATCGCCGGGCTGGTGGCCGAGCGCGGCCGCATCATCAACCTGAAGGATGCCTACCTCCACCCCTCCTTCGACCCCAAGTTCGACAAGCTCACGGGCTACCGCACGCGGTCCATGCTCGTGGTGCCGATGCGCAACTCGCGGCGCGAGATCATCGGCGTCGTGCAGGTGCTCAACAAGTGCGACGGCTACTTCACCGTCGACGACCAGCAGCTCCTGACGGCGCTGGCGGCCCAGGCGGCCATCACGCTGGAGGCCCTGCGGCTGCAGCTCGAGCTGAACCTGTCGAACACCGAGCTCTCGGATCTGTCGCGGCAACTCCGCCAGAAGGTGCGGGAGCTGGAGCTGCTCTACCAGAACGAGCAGGCCATCGGCGACGCCGGGGACGAGGCCGAGCTGGCCGAGCGCATCCTCAAGCTGGCCTGCCGGGTCGGGCGCAGCGAGGTGGCCGTCTTGTACCTGCCCGACTCGGAGGCGGGGGCCGGGCCGGCCTGGGTGCGCGGCGGCGGGGCCGGCGGCAGCAGCTGCATCCGCCGCGTCGAGATCGGCGACGGGGTGCTCGGCAAGGTGGCCAGCCGCGGCGAGGTTTTGGTGCTCGCGGGCGACGCCTTCGAGGCCCAGGCCATCCCCCGCACGCTCGGCGGCGGCCACCCCCTCGTGGTCGATGACGCGGTGGCGGTGCCCCTGCTCGACGGCGACGTGACCATGGGCGCCTTCGCGCTGGTCAACCGCCGCGATCCGGCCCGCCGCAACGACGCGGACGACCGCCAGCTCGCGGTGCTCGTCGCCGGCCAGGTGGCCCGGGCCGTGGCCCGCCTGCGCTCGCGGGAGGACGCCCAGCGGCGCGACCGCATGATGACCATCGGCCAGATGATGAGCGGCGTGCTCCACGATCTGCGCGGCCCCATGTCGGTCATCAGCGGCTACAGCCAGCTCATGGCGGGCGAGGACGATCCGGCCCAGCGCGCCGAGATGTCGGCCGCCATCCGCCGCAAGATCGAGCTCTTCAACGACATGACCCGCGAGGTCATGGCCTTCGCCCGCGGCGAGCGGCACGTGCTCTGCCGCAAGGTCTTCCTCGACAAGTTCGTGCGCGCCGTGCGCGAGTCGGTGGAGGAGGAGTTCCGCGAGCGGGGCGTGGCCTTCGAGTGGGAAGAGAACACGGCGAAGGGCATCTCGTTCTTCGACGAGAGCAAGCTCCTGCGCGTCGTGACGAACATCGCGCGCAACGCCCGGCAGGCCATGGGGCACAGCGGCACCTTCCGCTGGATCATCGAGGACACCCCCGACGGCGGCACCCGGATGCGGATGCGGGACACCGGCCCTGGCATCCCCGAGAGCATCCGCGCCCGGCTCTTCGAGGCCTTCACGACGGAGGGCAAGAAGGAGGGCACCGGCCTCGGCCTCGCCATCGTGCGGCGCATCGTCGAGGATCACGGGGGCACCATCACCTTCACGACGGAGACGGGCCAGGGCACGGAGTTCGTGATCACGCTGCCCCCGCCGCCGCCGGAGCAGGCCACTTGAAGCCCCCGCAGACTCCGCTCAAGCCGCTGTTTTCGTTGGTGTTTCTGGCGGCCGGGCTGTCGGCCTGCCGCGAGACGCCCCCGGCGCGGTCCCCGGCCGCCCCGGCGTCGGCGTCGCCCGTGACCGCCGGCCCCGTCTCGGCGGCGCCGGCCTCGGCGGCCCCCGCGTCGGCCGCGCCCGCCTCCGAGGCCGCGCCCCTGCCCCCCGGCACCGAGGCCCAGGACGCCGCCCTCGCCGAGGGCCAGACCGCCCTGGCCGAGGGCCGGCCCGAGGCGGCGCTGCGCGCGTTCCTCGCGGGCAGCGAGGGCCCCGTCACGGGCGCCTCCGTCTCGGCCGGCCTGGCCGCCGCGGCGCTGCTGGAGGACCAGAAGCGGGTGGACGAGGCCGAGGCCCTGTACCTGGCGCTGCAGGCCCGGGCCCGGGAGGTGGCCGAGGTGCAGTTCGTCGTCGGGCGGTTCCTCGCCGGGCGCGAGCGCACGGCCGACGCCATCGCCGCGTTCCAGGCGGCCATCCGGCTGCAGCCCGACTTCCTGCCCGCCTACCCCCTGCTCAGCGCCCTGCTGGTCGGCGGCGGCCAGCGCGACGTGGCGGCCGAGCTGCTGGTGGACTACGAGCGCCGCCTGGCCGCCCGCATCCGCCGGGTGCAGACGGAGGGGGCGAGCGACGCCGAGCGGGTGGCCATCGTGGATCTGCTGGCGGTGCTGGTGGACGAGCGCGCCGAGGAGGTCCTGCGGGGCCTGCTGGCCGCCGAGTCGCCGGCCGTGCGCATGGCGGCCGCGGGGGCGGTGGCCGACCAGGAGGAGCCCGCCGCGCTGGTGGCGCTCGCCGAGGCCCTGGGCCGGGAGCGCGACTACACCGCCCAGCAGGTCATCCGCGCCGCCCTGAAGCGCGCGCGGGATCGGGCCGCGAGCACCCTGCCCTGAGGCCTCAGCCCTTGCGCTCCGGCACGGGCAGCCGGGGCAGCCGCTCCTCCAGATCCAGCTCCACCCGCCGCCGCCGGACCTCCACGGACACGACGCGCACCCGCAGACGGTCACCCAGCGTGTAGCGGTTCCCCGTCCGGCGGCCGAGCAGGGCGAAGCCGTCCTCGTCCAGGTTGTAGAAGTCGTCGTCGAGGGCGTCGACGGGCAAGAAGCCCTCCACCAGGTGCGGCTGGAGCTGCACGAAGACGCCCATGCCGGTCACGCCGATGATGATGCCCTCGAAGGACTCGCCGATGTGCTGGCGCAGGTAGAGGGCCTTGTAGAGATCGAGGACGGTGCGCTCGGCGTCCACGGCCACGCGCTCGCGGCGGCTGGCCTGGTCGGCCAGCTCGCCCAGGGCGCGGGTGGACGGGTGCTGCTCCCGGTTCAAGATGCCCTTCACCAGGCGATGCACGATGAGATCCGGGTAGCGCCGGATGGGGCTGGTGAAGTGCAGGTACGCGGGCGCGCCCAGGCCGAAGTGGGGCGCCACCGACTCGTCGTAGACCGCCTTGGCCATCGACCGCAGCACCATCAGCCCCAGGAGGCCGTGGAGCGGGTGGTCGGCGAGATCGGCCAGCCAGCGCGAGAGGCCATCGGGCGTGGGGCGCCCCAGCCCCTTCGCCGAGACGTCCAGCAGGGCCACCTGGGCCCGCAGCTTCGCGAGGCCGTCGACGGGCGGGTTGGCGTGGATGCGGAAGATGGACGGCAGCCCGCGCTGGACGAAGAGCTCGGCGGTGACCTCGTTCGCCACCAGCATCGCGTCCTCGATCATCTGGTGCGCCTCGTGCCGCTCGGCGGCGCGCACGTCCTCGATGCCGCCGTCCGTCGCGAAGAAGACGCGGGGCTCGGGCAGCGCCATGTCGAGGTAGCCGCGGCGCTTCCGCCGGCGGCGGCGCACGCGGGTGGCGTCGCGCAGGGCCTCCAGGATGGGGCGCAGGGCCTCGAAATCGGGGCTGTCGTCCGCGGCCGGCGGCCCGCCCGTGAAGCCCAGCATCCGGCCCGCGCGGTCGTAGGTGAACCGCGCGTGGCTGCGGATGATGGCCTCCGAGAAGACCGGATCCTCGATCTCGCCCTCGGCCGTGATGGTGCACGCCACCGTCATGGCCAGGCGGTCCTCCTCGGGCCGCAAGCTACAGAGATCACTCGACAATCGGTGCGGCAGCATGGGCAGCACGCGGTCGGGCAGGTACACCGACAGGCCGCGGGCGCGGGCCTCCTCGTCGAGGGGGCCGTCGGGCTGGACGTACCAGGAGACGTCGGCGATGGCCACGGTCAGCCGCCAGCCGCCCCCCGGCAACGCCTGGGCGTGCACGGCGTCGTCGAAGTCGCGCGCGCTCTCGGGATCGATGGTGATCAGTGGCAGGGTGCGCAGGTCGTTGCGCCGGGCGATCTCCTCGGCGGGGATCTCGGCGGGGAAGGCGTCGGCCTCCCGCTCCGCCGCCGACGGGAACCGCAGCCGCAGCCCCAGGTCGTAGACCACCAGGTCCGTCTCCTGGGACGCCATGTCGTCGCCGCCGAAAACGCGGATGACCCGGCAGGCGGCGCCGTGGGGGTGGTCGGGGTAGCGGGTGAACTCGGCGGCCACCAGATCGCCGTCCTGGGCGGCGCCGGGCTTCTCGACGATGACGTGCTCGGGCAGGCGGGTGTCCTGCGGGTGGACGATGCGGGCGCGCGCTGCCTCGCGGTACGTCCCCACGAACGTCGCGGTGCCGCGCTCCAGGACGCTGAGGATGACGCCCTCGGTGCGGCCCCGGGCGCCCTCCCGGGCCTCCACCACCACGCGGTCGCGGTGCAGGGCGTCGCCCAGGTTGCGCGCGTCGATGTAGAGGTCCTCGCCCTCCCCCTCCAGGTTCACGAAGCCGAAGCCCCGGTGCGTCATGATGAGGGTGCCCGTCCGCTGGGCCGACGTGTCGATGCGCCCATAGCGGTTGCTGCGGAAGCGGCCCAGGCGGCCCTCCTCCACCAGCCCGTGCAGGCGCAGGCGGAAGGCGGCGCGCTCGGTGCGGTCCACGCCGAGGGCGCGGGCCAGGTCGCGCAGCGCCACCGTGCGGGGGGTGGGCGGCAGGCTGGCGAGGATGTCGTCGTCGGGGGGCAGCAAGGGCACCTCCAGGGAGCGGAGAGGTGCGGAGTGTAGGAGGCCGCCGCCTCCGGCTCAAGCCCGGCGCCCGTGGCAGGCGCGTGGCGCCCCCGTCACGAAGGTTTGAGAGGATGGGTTTCGGTGGGGGGCCGGGCCATGTATCCTCCGGCCATCCACCCGACGAAGCCCGTGGGATGAAAGCGCAATTCGGCCGCTATGTTTTCCTGAAGAAGCTCGCCGTCGGAGGGATGGCCGAGATCTTCCTGGCGCGCCGGCTGAGCTTCGGCGGCTTCGCCCGGTTCGTCGTGCTCAAGCGGCTGCTGCCCGAGCACCGGGGCCGCAAGGCCTATGAGCGTCTGTTCCTCGGCGAGGCCCGCATCACCGCGCTCCTCGACCACCCCAACGTCATCAGCCTCCACGACCTCGGCAAGCTCGACGACGCCTACTTCATGGCCATGGAGTACATCCACGGCCTGTCGGGCGCCGAGCTCATGGCGGCCGCCGCCCGCGCGCGCACGCCCGTGCCCGTGGGGGTCGCGCTGCGGCTGGCCATGTGCACCGCCGACGCGCTGCAGTACTGCGCCGAGGGCATCGACCTCGACGGCCAGACCTTCGGCGTCATCCACCACGACGTCAGCCCCCACAACATCCAGGTGGGCTTCGACGGCGCGGTGAAGCTGCTCGACTTCGGCGTGGCGACGCAGGTGGGCCGCCCGGCGCCCGCCGGCCGCCGCGGCAAGTTCGCGTACATGTCGCCCGAGGCCCTGGCCAAGGGCGAGCTGGACCCGCGCAGCGATCTCTTCTCCCTCGGCGTCGTGCTCTACGAGCTGACGGTGGGGCGCCGCCTCTTCAAGGGCGCGACGCCCGAGGAGACGCAGGCCAAGGCCCACGCGGGCGTCTTCCGCAAGCCCAGCGAGGTCAGCCGCGACTACCCGCCCATGCTGGAGGCCATCACCCTGAAGGCCCTGGCGCGGGACGCCGCCGACCGCTACCAGACGGCCCAGGAGCTGAGCTTCGATCTGGCCAACGCGGCCCGGGCCCTGCGGGCCGACACCAGCCCCGAGGCCACGGCGGCCTGGCTGCGCGAGATCATGGGCAGCGAGATCGATCGGCGCCGGCACGAGCTCTTCGCGCTGGCGGTGGCGTCGGCGGCCCGGCGGCCGGGGGCCCCCACCGAGGCCTCCGTCGCGCTGCTCGACCCGTCCACGCCGCCCCGGCCCGCCGCCGCCCCCGCCGTGGAGCCGCCGCCGGCCGAGGACATCGAGGAGGCCAGCGACGCCGAGGTGGTCGAGGCGCCCCCGGAGACGCCGCCGGCCGCCGGGGAGGACGCCCCCGAGGTCCGGCTGGCCGAGGCCGCCGAGGACGACGGCCCCGCCGCCCCCGACTACGCCGAGCCCGACCCGTCCACCGGCGACTTCTTGTTGCCGACGGACGCCCAGAGCGCCGACAACGACTGGGACGCGATGCTGGACGCGCCCATCCGCACGTGGCGGCGGCTGACGCTCCTCATCGCCCTGCTCGGCGGCGCCGCCGCCGTCGGCACGTTCTTCGTGGGCCAGATCTACCAGGAGCGCAAGGCGACGGCCGAGGCGACGGGCATCCTGCGCATCGAGAGCGAGCCCGCCGGCGCCACCGTGACCAGCAGCGGCAAGCCGGTGGGCACGACGCCCTGGGAGTCGCCCCCCACGGCCCTCGGCACCGTCTTCCACCTGCGGGTGAGCCGGGCCGGGTTCGAGGACTGGCAGGGGGCCATCAGCCTGGTCCCCGACCGCCGCGACCGCTCGGTGCTCATCTCGCTGCGCAAGAAGCACAGCCAGTAGCGCCCACGCCCGAGAAGGCCAGCCGTTTCAGGGGGTTGCGGGCAGCAGCTTGCCCAGGTCGACCTCGATCTTCGCCTCGTCCCGCAGGGTGGCGATCCAGGCGCGGGCGTCGGCGTCGCTGACGGGCGTGCGCTTGAGCTCGGCCTCCAGCTCGGCGCGGACGGCCGCGGGATCCGACTTCGTGGCCGACTCGAGCTGCAGGACGTGGAAGCCGCGGTCGCTCTCCACCAGCCGGACCTCGCCGGGCTTCATGGCGTCGAGGGCCGTCGTCACGGCGGGACCGAGCTGGTCCACCTGGATGCCGATGAGGTTGCCGCCCGTGCGGCGGCTCAGCTCGTCCTCCGACTCCGTGCGGGCGAGATCGGCGAAGTCGGCGCCGCCCTGGATCTTCGCCAGCAGCGCCTCGGCCTTGGCGCGCGCCAGGGCCGGCAGCCGGTCGGCGAGGCGCCGCGCCTTGACCCGGGTGTACTGCGTCGAGACCAGGATGTGGCGGACGACCTTCTTGTCCTGGGCCGGGATGAACTCGCGGCTCGTCAGCTCCATGAGCACGTAGCCCTCCGGCGTGCGGATGGGCGCCGAGACGGTGTTGAGGGGCATGGTCTCGAGCACCGCGTCGGCCTCGAAGCCCAGGCGCCCGGGGCCGAAGGCGCCCAGCTCGCCGCCCTTCTGGGCGGTGGCCCGATCCGACGACTCGGCGCGGGCGACGTCGGCGAAGGCCTCGCCCCCCTCGATGCGGACGCGCAGCAGGCCGGCGCGATCCTGGGCCGCCGCGAAGCGCGCCGCCTCGTCGGCCGGGTCGTCCTCGCCGCGCCGCTGGGCCGACACCAGGATGGCCCGGCCCTCGTAGCGCGCCCCCTTGCGCACGCCGTCGACGCGGATGATGTGGTAGCCCTCGCGCCCCTCGACGACCTCGGAGAGCGCCCCCGGGGCCAGCGTCCGCACGGCCTCGTCGAAGCGGGAGCCGAAGCGGCCGGACCAGTGCGCCCCGAGCAGGCCGCCGTCGCCCGCGCTGCGATCGTCGGAGGCCTCCCGGGCCAGGGCGTCGAAGTCGGCGCCGCGCTGGAGCTGCCGGTGCAGGGCGAAGGCGCGCTCGCGGCCCTCGGCCTCCACCACCTCGCGCTCGGCCTCGAACTCGGCCTGGGGGTAGAACCGGCTCGCCGGCACCTGGGTGGAGATGAGGATCTGGCGGACCTGGCGGCGCACCCCGCCCTTGCCGAAGCGCTGCTCGAAGAGCGCCTCGACGCGCTTCGGATCGACCTTCGCCTGGAGGACGGCGTGGGCCTGCATCAGGACGCGGCGGTCGCGCAGCCGGCCCTCGCGCCAGCGCTCGAACGTCTGCCCGTAGCGGGCGAGGCGCTGGTCGAGCTGGGCCCGCTGGCCGCCGAAGCGATCGGTGATCTGCTGCTGGATCTCCAGGTCGACGGCCCGGGCCACGGCCTCGTCCGTCACCGTCACCCCGGCCTCGCGGGCCGCCTGCTCGACGAGCAGCCGCTCGGCGTAGCGCGCCAGGAAGGCCTCGCCCTGGTCGAGGACGAGCGCGTCCAGGAACGCCAGGCGCCGGACCTCGGCGCCGTTGACGGTGCCGATGACGGCGTCGTCCGCCGCCTTCTCCCCGGCACAGCCGCCGGTGAAGAGCCCAAGGGCCACAAGAAAAAGCACGTAGAATCGCACGCTTGCCTCCGACGCCGCGGCGGAATGTTCGGCTGTGGGCTCCCCGGTGTCAACGGCGTGGGCCCACGGGCCACTCTGCGGCTACCACCGCGCCGCGTCCGCGACTATCATGCCGCCGATGAACGCACCGCAGATCCTGACCGCGAACATCGGCTTTCGCGGCCCGCATGCCCGCTACTTCGGCGAGCTCCCCGTGCTGGAGCTGCCGCCCCTCGACCACGTTCGGCTGGGGACGTTCACGCGCTGGCGCAAGGAGGTGCCGGCCGAGGCCCGCTTCGTGCCGCGCGTGCCCGACGCCGTGGCCCTGGCCGGCTTCGTCGGCGACGAGGCGGCCGCTGGCTGGGAGCGCACCCGCGCCATCGCCAGCCGGCTGCGCGCGGAGCTGGTGCTCCTGCGCACGCCCTCGACGTTCCGGCCGACGGCCGAGAACCGCGCGGCGATGAAGGCCTTCTTCGCCGATCGGGCGGGCGACCCGTTCCAGGTGGCGTGGTGGGCCGACGGGCTCTGGGAGAGCCAGCCCGAGGCCCGCGACGAGGTGGCCGACGCGGCGGGGCTCATCCCGGTGGTCGATCCCCTGGCCCTCGACGACGACGAGCCGCTGCCCGCCGGCGCGCAGTTCTACTGGCGCCTGCTCGGCCGGCTCGGCCTGTCGGGGCGCTACTCTGACCACGATCTCTACAAGCTGCTGGAGCTGGCCCAGGGCCGCGACAGCGGGGTGATCGTGTTCACCAGCGCCCGCATGCGGCCCGACGCGCTGCGCTTCCACGGCATGGTGGCGGCGGGCGGCGCGGAGCTCGCGGTGGCCGGCGATGACCCCTTCGACGACTTCGAGGATGACGAGGGGGAGGACGACGACGAGGCGTTCGACGACGACTCCTTCGATGACGACTCGTTCGACGAGGACGGCGACGACGACTCCCTCGACGACTCCATGGACGATGACTCCATGGACGACGACGACGAGAGCTGATCCCGGTGACGAGCCGACACCCGGCGGTGGTCGGCCCCTACCGCGTCGAGGCCATGCTCGGGGTCGGCGGCATGGGGGAGGTCCTGCGGGGCCGCCATGAGCTGCTCGGCCGCGTGGTGGCCATCAAGCTGCGGACCCGCACCCGCACGACGGACGAGGATCGGCTGGCCGAGCGGTTCCGCCACACGGCCTGCCTGCAGGGCGAGCTGGACCACCCGGCCATCGCCCGGGTCTATGACTACCTGGAGCTGCCGCGCCACCAGGCCCTGGTGCTGGAGTACCTGGGCGGGGGCTGCATCGCCGACCTGCTGGTGACGGGGCCCATCCCCATCGCCTCCTCCGTCGAGATGGCCATCCGCGCCGCAGAGGCGTTGCATTACGCGCACTTGCGCGGGGTGGTGCACCGCGACATCAAGCCCGCCAACCTGATGCTGGTGGACGCCGACCGGCCAGACTCCATCCGCATCACCGACTACGGCGTGGCCAAGACGACGGACCGCAGCCCCGACCTGACGGTGGCGGGGGCCAACGTGGGCACGCTCTGGTACATGTCGCCCGAGCAGTTCAACCACGAGGCGCCCACGCCCGGCTTCGACATCTACTCGCTGGGCGCGACCATCTACGAGCTGCTCACCGGGTCCATCCCGTTCGAGGGCAAGGACACCGCGGAGATCTTCCGGCGGTTCCTCGATGGGGTGCCGGCGCCGCCCATCACCGATCGCAACCCGGCGGTGCCGCCGACGCTGGCCACGGTCGTCGAGGCGGCCATGGCGCTGGATCGGCATGACCGGGTGCCCACGGCGGCGGTGCTGGCGCTGCTGCTGCGGGCCGTGGCGGAGCGGGATGGGCTGGGCCTGAGCGACGCGGCCGCCCGCCGCCTCTTCCACCAGGCGGACGGGGCGGCCCTGCGGCGGATGGTGCGGCAGCTCGAGGCCACGCCGGTGGGCCGGCCGGTGGCCGACGCCGTGACCGCCCTCGATCTGCGCCTCAACGGCCCGTCGGCGGTGACGGGCATCCACAGCATCGTCCCCGCCGACTTCGGCGGCGGCCAGGTGGTGACGATGAGCATGAACGTCACCTCGCTGCTGCCCGTGATCGAGGAGCCCGCCGGGCTGGATGACGACGATGACGAGGATCACACCCTCGTCAGCCTCGCCCCCCGGCTCGAGGACGAGTAGCCGTCCAGGCCGCCGTCAGGGGCAGGCCGGGGCCGTCGTGAACAGGTCGTAGGCGCCGGCGGCGCGGTGCAGCGCCTCCGCGGCGGGCTGGCCATCCTCGAGCGTCGCGGTGATCGCCACCAGGCGGACGGGGCCCTCGCTGGCCCGGCGGCTCCAGTTGGCGGTGGGGCTGCCGGTCTCCCCGGGGCCGTTCACCAGCAGCCGGGTGAAGACGACGGGGATGTCGAAGGCCTGGCCGGGCGCCATGGCCGGGATGTCGAGCGTGGCGGGGCTGAGGATGCGCGCCTCGTCGCGCAGCTCCAGGCGGACGCGCTCGCTCCAGCCGTCGTCGTCGTTGTGGACGCGCAGGCGAGCCTTCGCGGGCAACGCCTGCCAGGCCGGGTCGGGCACCAGGTACAGGCCCGCCTCCGCCTCGTCGCGCTGGGCGCGGGCGGCGTCGCGCACCGCCTCCACCGCCACGTCGCAGGCCTCGTCGGTCAGCCCCTGGGGCGCGCCGGTGGCGTCGGCCACGAAGGCGCCGCACTCGGCGACGAGGTAGTCGAACCCGTCCTCCACGAGCGCGTCGAAGTCGGGCAGCGACGGGGGCAGCCCCAGCGCGGCGGCCCCGGCCTGCACGGCCACCATCGCCACGGCCTGGCAGGTGGGATCGCAGTCGATGCCCGTCGCCTCGATGGCCACCACCAGGAGCTGCGCGGCGGCGGCCAGGATGCCGTCATAGGCGGCCGAGAGGCCGTCGACGATGTCGGCGAAGAGGTCGATGGCGCCGCCCACGGCCTCGCAGATCACGTCGGGCAGGAAGCCGCAGTCCGTCTCGTCGCTCGGCACCCAGCGCACGGCGTTGCCCACCGTGCAGTAGGGGTGGTCGGCGAAGCGCTCGTCCTGGCAGAAGATCATCGGCTCCCGCACGAGGTAGCGGTTCTCGGCGTCCGGGCAGGCGGTCGGTCGCAGGCCGCTGAAGGTGTCGACGTCGACGACGGGGTGGTGCAGGTCGAAGACGTCGATCTCGGGGAAGACGAACTCGACCGACGCCTGGAGCCAGTGGACGACGATGGGGTTCGAGCGGGGCCCGACGGGGTCGCCGTCGGCGTCGAAGGCCTGGACCTCCACGAGGAAGTCGCGCGGGCGGTCGCCGCCCGCCTCCGCCAGCGCCACCTCGAAGCGGCTCCAGTCGAGGGCGTTCCCGGTCGGGGCGTCGCCCCCCGCCAGGTCGAACGACACCGTGCCCGTCGCGACGAGGCCGGCCGTCCAGTCGCGCATGCCATAGGCGAACCAGCGGGCGCCGACGGCTCGGGGGGCGCCCCCGAGGAGGAACGTCGTGGGGTTGCGCCACTGCATGCAGACGCCGCGCGGGTTGGGCCGGTAGACGTCGTCCGTGGTGAAGTCGAACGGGAAGTCCACGGAGCGGTCGCAGGTGGTGTAGCGGCTGTCGGCCTGCAGCTCGCTGGCCTGGCCCTGGAAGACGCTCGACAGGCGGCGGCCGTCGGGATCGAGGGCCGACCAGGCGTCCGTCTGGCCGTCGAAGAGCCCGGGGCGCTGGCGGTCGCCGAAGTGCAGCAGGGAGGGCACGACGGCCGACGGCGCCAGGGTGGCGGACGCCTCACCGCCGCCGAGCCGCACCCGCCACGTCCCGGCGTCGGGCAGCCAGACCCCGGGCTCGGCGCGGCCGTCGCCGTCGAAGTCGCCCGGCAGCGGCGTGGCGCCCGCGCCGCCGAGGCGGACGCCCGCCACCACGAAGCCCGCCGCGTCCGACCAGGCCCACCAGGCGCTCGTCCGCGGCCGCCAGACGGCGCGATCGGTGCGGCCGTCGCCGTCGTAGTCCGCCGGCACGGGGGCGTCGCCGGGGAAGCCCAGCCAGGTGATGCGGGGCAGGCGCTGGCCCGGGCGGCGGGTGGCCCAGAAGCCGCTCAGGTACACCGCGGGCTCGACGCGGCCGTCGCCGTCGTAGTCCCCCGGCACCGGGATGACGCCGGGCGCCCCGAGCTGGAGGCCGGCGAAGATCACCTCCCCGGTCGCGCGGCGCGCGAACCACTGGCCGGTGGACGGGCGATAGACGGCCAGGTCGGCGCGGCCGTCGCCGTCGTAGTCGGCCGGCAGCGGCACGTCGCCCGCCTGGCCCAGCCGGACGCCGTCCACGACGGGCAGGCCGTCGGGGCGGCGGGCGAACCAGGCGCCGTCGAGCGGGCGCCAGGCCCCCAGGTCGTCGCGGCCATCGCCATCGAAGTCGCCGACGACGGGCAGGCGCGCCCGGGGGACGTCGAGGGCCTCGGGGCCGAGGGGGATCTGCGCGCCCGCCGCGGCGGGCAGGGCGAGGAGGGCGGGGACGAGCCAGCGCATGTGGTCTCCTGAAGGTCCGTGTGTGCTCGCCCTGGTAGAGACCGGCGCCGGCGGATGTGACGGCCCCCGTGGCAGCCAAGGGCGATTTTGGGGTAAGCAGGCGCCGATGCCCGAGGACGCCCCCCTCGAAGACGCCGTGCGCGCGCACCTCGCCGACGGGGACACCGCCGCCGCCGCCACGGCCCTGATCGAAGGCTATGGGCCTGAAATCCTTGGATATCTGCTACGGATGACGGGGAACGAGGCGGCCGCGCTGGAGGTCTTCTCCCAGGTCTCCGAGGATCTCTGGCGCGGGCTCGCGACGTTCGAGGGGCGGGCCAGCCTGCGGACGTGGGCCTACACCGTCGCCCGCCACGCGGGCATCCGCCACGGGCGCCAGGCCGAGCGCGCTGGTCGCCTGTTCACGCCGCTGAACGCCGAGGCGCTGCGCGTCGCCGAGGCCGTCCGCAGCACCACCCTGCCCTACCTGCGGACGACGGAGAAGGATCGCGTCTCGCGGCTGCGCGCCGCGCTGAGCCCCCTCGACAACGAGGTGCTGGTGCTGCGGGTCGACCGGGCGATGCCGTGGGCCGAGGTGGCGGCCATCACCGGCCATGGCGAGGCCGCCCTGCGCAAGCGGTTCGAGCGCATCAAGGAGCGGCTGCGGGCGCTGCTCGCGGCCGAGGCAGCCGGTGGAGCCTGATCTCGACGCGCTGCTGGCCGAGCTGGCCGCCGCGCCTCCCGTCAGCGTCACGGACCTCGCGGCCCGCCGCCCCTGGCAGGCCGGGGACGTGGTGCTGGGGCTGACCCTGGTCTCGCCGCTCGGCGAAGGCGGCATGGGGCGCGTCTGGCGGGCGCGCGACGCGAGCCTGGGCCGCGACGTCGCCGTGAAGGAGCTGCGCGGCGTCGACGATCCGCGGCGCGTGGCGGCCTTCCACCAGGAGGCGCTGGCCCTCGGCCGGCTGGCCCACCCGCACATCGTCCAGATCCACCGCACCGGCGCCCACCAGGGCCGCCCGGTGCTGGTGATGGAGTGCCTGGTGGGCGAGACGCTGGCCGACCGGCTGGGCCGAGGCCCCCTGCCCGCCCCCGAGGGCCTGCGCATCCTGCGGGCCGTGCTGGCGGCCCTCGACCACGCCCACCGCGCCGGGGTGCTGCACCGGGATCTGAAGCCGGCCAACGTGCACCTGGACGCCGCGGGGCATGTGCGCGTCCTCGACTTCGGGCTGGCGCACCTGCAGGGCGAGGGGCCGCTCGCGGCGGCCGGCACCCCGGGCTTCATGGCGCCCGAGCAGCGCGCGGGGGGCGCCCAGGACGCGCGGACGGACGTCTGGGCGGCCGGGGCGCTGGGCCAGGCCATCCTGGGGGAGGCCGCCCCGACGCGCGCACGTCTGGCCGCCGCCGGCGACCCGCCGACCGGCCCGCGACTGGCGCTTCGGCTCCGCGTCGCCCGCCGCCGGCCCTCGTCGTCGGCGTGGCGGCCGCGGCGCTGGTCGCGGCCACCACCCTGCTCGCCCTGCGGCCGCCCGACCTCACGGGGCGATGGCGCGGGGCGGACGCCCTGGTCGTCGAGCTGCGCTGCGAGGCCGCCGGCTGCGCCGCGCTCGTCGAGCGCGCCGGGGACCACCCCTGGAAGGTGGCGGGATCCTTGCGGGCCGAGGGCGAGCACCTGGTCGGCGAGCTCGCGGGTCGGCCCGGCTGGCCACGCCCCGAGCGCCGCGTCCACCTGCGCCTGACCCGGGCCGTGCCGCCGACGATCGAGCGCCTCGTGGCGGAGGAGCCCGGCCAGGGCGGGCACGCCCTCTACGGCGTCGCGCTGGCGGCCGATCCGTGACGCCGTGGCCGGACGACCTGCCCGGGCTGTCGTCGCCGCGGGCGGTGGCCGGCGGCTGGCTGGCCTGGGAGGCCGAGCTGGCGCGCGAGGTGCTGGTGCGGCCCGCGCCGCCGCGGGTGGTGGCGGTGGTGCACCCCGCCATCGAGGCCGTGCACCGCGTCGAGGGCGGCTTCCTGCTGGTGGCGGCGCCCCGGGGCCCCACGCTCGCCGAGGCGTCTCCTCCGCGCCGGGCGCGGCGGGGCATCGCGCGGGACGTCCTGCAGGCGCTCGCGGCGCCTGCACGCGGCGGGCGAGGTCCACAGGGGCGGTGGGCCCCGCCGCCGTCAGGTCGCGGCGAGCAGGGCCCATCCTGGCCAGCGCCCTCGGCGTCGGCAGCCCGGCCGACGACCTGCGCGCCGCCCGCCAGCTCGTCCACCGGCTGGGGGCAGCGCGCTGCGGCCCGCAGACACCGCCGCGGCGATGGGGCGCGCCTGCGCCAGCGCGCCGCCTGCCCGCGCTGGGCCTGGTCGCCCTGGTCAGCGTCGGCGCCCTGGCGCTGCGCCGGGACGAGCCCGCGCCCCCCGCCGCGCTCCCCGAGGCGCTGAGCCTGGACCTCGACCGCGCCCGCCCGGCCGAGGCGCCCGACCTCACGGGCTGGTGGGCGACGGACGACGGCAGCCCCTCCCCCGCCCTGATCGTCTCGTCCCCCGCCGGCGGCTGGTGGTTCGCCCGCAGCGACGCCCCGCCCGGCACCCCGCCCGGGCCGCGGTGGTACCTGCACGCGGGGCGGCTCTGGCCGGCCCGCCAGGGCGACGCCCTCTTCCTGCGTGGCTGGCTGTACAACCAGCCCGGCTGGGCGCAGGGGCACGAGATCTACGTGGAGTTCCAGGTGGAGGGCGAGGACGCCCTGCTCATGACGCGCTCGCTCTTCTGCGAGCCAGGCGGGCCGTTCAAGTTCGGTTTTCAGAACGGGCACTTCCAGCGCATCGCCCCGGGCATGGCGCCCTGGGACGCGCCCCTCTTCAGCCCTCGCTCAGCCGCCGTGGCGTCGAGGCCTGGTAGTCCACGCTGAACTCGGCGAAGGCCGCCAGGGCGTCCTCCAGGGACTTGTCGGCCCGCACCTCGAAGGCGTCGAAGCCGCAGCGCCACATGTAGAGAATCTGGTCGCGCAGCACGTCGCCCACGGCCCGGATCTGGCCGGTGAAGCCGACGATCTGCCGCAGCTTGCGGGCGCGGCTGAGGGGGCGGCCGTCGCTGAAGGCCGGGAACGCGAAGGCGATGAGGGCGAGCTCGCCCAGGCGGTCCACGTCGGCCAGCGGATCCTCGTCGGGCTGGTAGAGCACGCCCAGGGGCGCGTGGCCCGCGGCGTCCCCCGCCAGCCAGCGCTCGCGGCTGACGATGGCCGGCCCCGCGGGCAGCGGCGCGTCGTCCGCGACGTGGGTCCAGGCGTCCTCCACGATCTGCCGATCGACGATGAGGCGGCGCGGCTCAGTGGGCATACGCCCGCTCCTTGAACGGCTGCAGGCCCAGGCGGCGCACGGTGTCGAGGAAGCGCTCGCCGTCGGCCCGCAGGTCGACGTACGCGGCCAGGATGCGGCCGATGGCCGGCACGACGGCCTCCCGCGCGAACGCGGGCCCGAGGATGCGGCCGAGGGAGGCGTCGTCGCCCTCCGCCCCGCCCAGCATCACCTGGTAGAAGTCGGCCCCCCGCTTGTCGATGCCCAGGATGCCGATGTGGCCGACGTGGTGGTGCCCGCACGCGTTGATGCAGCCCGAGATCTTCAGCTTGATCTCGCCCAGGTCGTACAGGTGGTCGAGGTCGTCGAAGGCCTCGGCGATCTCCTGGGCGACGGGGATGGAGGCCGCGTTGGCGAGCGAGCAGAAGTCGAAGCCCGGGCAGCAGATCTGGTCGGTGAGGGTGTCGACGTTGGGCGTCGCGAGCTTGACGAGGCGCAGCCGCTGCCAGACGGCGTAGAGGTCGCGGCTCGCGACGCTGGCCAGCAGCAGGTTCTGGGTGTGCAGCGAGCGCACCTCGCCGAAGGCGTGGTCGTCGGCGATGTCGGCCAGGGCCTCGAGCTGGGCGTCCGTCACGTCGCCGGGGGGCACGTCGGGCGCCTTCAGCGACACGATCACGGCGTGGTAGCCCGGCACCTTGTGGGGCGCGACGTTGTGGCCGAGCCAGGCGCGGAAGGCCGCGTCCTCGCTGGCCTTTTCGTCCACCAGGGCGTCGTGGGCCGGGGCCTCGGGATCGAAGGCGGGCGGGGCGAAGTGCGCCGCCATGGCCGCCACCCGCTCCGGCGTCAGGACCAGCTCGGGCGTCCGCGTCGCGGCATGATCCTCATCGACCAGGCGGCGGAACTCCGCCACGCCCAGCCGGCGGACCAGGATCTTGATGCGGGCCTTGTACTTGTCCTTCCGATCGCCCAGCTCGTTGTAGACGCGCAGGATGGACTCGGTGAACGAGAGCAGGTCGCGCTCGGGCAGGAACGGGTGCAGGAGCTCGCCGACCACGGGGGTGCGGCCCATGCCGCCGCCGACCCAGACCTGGAAGCCCACCTCCCCCTCGGGGCTCCGGAGGGCCCGGTAGCCGATGTCGTGCAGCTTGATGGCGGCCCGATCGGTGGTGGCGCCGGTGAAGGCCAGCTTGAACTTGCGCGGCAGGTAGCTGAACTCGGGGTGGAAGGTGCTCCACTGCCGCATGATCTCGCAGTAGGGCCGCGGATCGACGGCCTCGTCGCGGGCGACGCCGGCCAGGTGGTCGGCGCTGATGTTGCGCACGCAGTTGCCGCTCGTCTGGATGGCGTGCATCTGCACCTGGGCCAGGCAGGCCAGGATGTCGGGCACGGCCTCCAGCTCGGGCCAGTTGTACTGGATGTTCTGGCGGGTGGTGAAGTGCCCGTAGCCGCGGTCGAAGGTGCGGGCGATGTGCGCCAGCATGCGGACCTGCGCCGTCGACAGCACGCCATACGGGATGGCGACCCGCAGCATGTAGGCGTGCCGCTGGTAGTACAGGCCGTTCATCAGGCGCAGGGGCCGGAACTCGTCCTCGCTCAGCTCGCCCGAGAGGCGACGCCGCACCTGGTCGCGGAACTGGCCGACGCGCTCGTCGACGATGCGCTGATCGAGGGCGTTGTACCGATACATGGCGAGCCTCCCGTGCCGTCGGCGGACGGATACCGAAGAAACCAGCACCAAGTCAATCGGGAATGGCGGTTTTACGCCTCGTCGGCGTCCGCCTGGCCCCGGGCGCGGCCGATCTGGCGCTTCACCCAGCGCCGGGCCCGCAGCAGCGTGAAGAGGCCCACGCCCCCCGGGACGACGGCGCAGCTCCCGCCGAGCCAGGCGAGCCAGGTGCCTGGCTCGCCGTCCGTCATGGCGCCCCCCGAGCAGGCGAGCACGCCGGCGACCGCGACGCCCAGCCCGCGCGTGATCCGCCGCACGGCCCGGTGCATGGCCTCCATCTCGCCGGTGAGCCGCGCGAAGTGGGCGGTGATGGTGGCGTCGGTCACGTCGGGCACCGCCGTGGTGAGCAGATCGCCATCGGCCTGCAGCACCGAGCGCAGCAGCACCCGCCCGGCCCCGTCGTCGGTGACGACGGTCAGCCCGCCCTGCCGCACGAGCAGCGTGAGGGAGGAGAAGCCGGCCATCAGCGGGCCGGCGCCGCGGCGGGGGCGTCGCTCGACATGCGGCTAGAACAGGGAGCGCGCGAAGCTGCCGAGGGAGTCGACGAGGTGGCGCCACGACTGGGTGGCCACCCGCACGCCCTCGCTGTGCAGCCGGTGCAGGACGGACGCCTCCTCCTTCGCGCCATCGTCGGTCAGGCGGGTGACGACGTCGCCGTCGAGCTGCACCACCGTCTGCATCAGGATCTCCTCGCAGCCGAGCTCCCAGATCTTGCGCAGCGTCACGCGATCGGTGGTGGACAGCGGCAGCTCGGGCGGCTTCTCGCGCACCTGGTCGCCGTCCTTCTCGGCCGAGCCGTTCAGGTGGCGCCGCGTGTAGTCGTTGCGGTCGCAGCCGTGGTCGTCCTTCGGGGGCGCCAGCGTCTCCAGCACCGTCGCGAGGCGGATGCTGTTGAGCTCGATGCGGCGCACGAGCCACGGCTGGGCCGTCTCGCCAGCGTCGTTGGCGCGGCTGTTCAGGTAGTGGAAGGCGTGCAGGCTGCCGCGGACCTTGCGCAGCGGCACCTGCATCTGCGTCGCCGCGTCCATGCACGTCAGGCGCACGGACACCCCTGGCTGCTCGTCCTCGCCGAAGGTGAAGGGCACGTTGACGCGACCCTCGCCGTCGCAGGTCAGCGTGGTGGGCGGCGCCATCGGCCCCGCGAACCGGGCGACCCGCGCCCCGCCGCGGGCGGCCGTGGGCATGAACACCGGGGCCCCGCAGACGCAGGCCTCGACGGTGGCCCCAGGCAGCGGCGCCCCGTCCGGCCCGCGGACCTCGACGCGGATGACGCCCGTGTCGCCCGGGTTGTAGGTGGCGCTGCCGAAGGCGCAGCGCAGGCTGGCCTCGGCCGCCTCGACCTGGCGCCGGTCGCCCTGGAGCAGCCGGTTGAGCTCCCCGTTGTACTCGGCGGCGATGTCGAAGAGGGCGTGCCGCGGATCGGGCATGCTCTCGCCGGTGATGGAGCCGCGGCGGATGGTGTTGATCTCGAGGGAGGTCAGATCCCGGGCGAGGACCCGGATGCGCTCCTTGACGCTCACGTGCCGTCGTCCTCTCCCGCCGCGTCGGCGTCTTCGGGGAGCCGATCCAGCTCGCCCTCCAGGTGCAGGAACTGCCGGATGAGGCCCGCCATCGTCCCCCGCACGGTGTCGGAGACGGCGCGATCCTCGGCGTGCCGGACCACGAGCGCGGCCGCCACGCCGGCCGGGCGGCGGTGGTGGATGCTGCCGGTCAGCATGTCCACCTCGGTGGTCACGGTCGCGGCGTCGGCGTTGGAGCCCTCCGGGGCGGCCCCCTCCGTCCGGATGGTGACGCGGAAGAGGCCGTCCGCCAGGGCGGTCAGCAGGCTGCTCATGTCCGCCAGAATCGACCACATCTCGGCGCGACCGTAAAGTGGACCGGTGCCTGGGACGACCCCGGAGGTGGTGATGCCGGCGCGTGCGATCTTCCTGGCGGCGCTCCTGGTCGGCTGTGGCAGCCAGCCGCCGCGCCCGCCACCGCCGCCGACGGTCACCGGGCAGGTCGCCCCCGGCCAGCCCGCGGCCCGCGCGCACGGCGATGGCGCTGGCAGCCCCAGCGCCGCCAGCGAGGCGCTGGGCACGCGCATCTCCTCGGAAGCACAGCGGATTTCCGACGAGCGGCGCCGCCCGGCCCCGACGCTCTGGCCGCCGCTCAGCGCCACTGCGGAGGTCCTGGCGGCCGCCAGCGGGGGGGCCACACCGGACGGCGAGTCCGTCGCCTTCGCCGCCTCGCACTTCGGCATCGCGGCGCCGGTGCCCTCCATCCTCGTGCTGAAGGGCGAGGGCGGCGACGACCGGTTCGTGAGCAGCATCCGCGCGTCGCTGGAGACGCTGCTGCGCCGCGGCCGCTACGACCGGCTCGGGGTCGGCGTGGCGCCCGCCGGGGACGAGCGGGTGGTGGTGGTCCTGCTGCAGCCCGTGGAGGTGCGGCTGGACGCCGTGCCCCGCGAGCTGCCGGTGGGGGGCAGCGCCGCCATCCGCGGGCAGGTCCTGCGGGGGCTCGGGGCGGCGAGCGTGGTGGTCACGGGGGTCGACGGCAAGGTCACGCCGCTGGCCGAGGGCGGCGGGGCCAGCTTCGACGCCCGCTTCACCTGCGCGGCGCGCGGTCGGCACAAGATCGAGATCGTGGGCGTGGGCCCCCGCGGCCCCCAGGTGGTGGCGAACTTCCCCCTGTGGTGTGGCGAGGCGGCCCCGACGACGCGGGCCGTGACGCGCAGCGCGACGGCCGGCATGGACGAGCGGGCGGCGGCGGCGCTGCTGCTGCGGCTCGTGAACGAGGAGCGGGCGCGGCAGGGCCTGGGCGCGGTGACGCCCGACGCCGCGCTGGCCGCCGTGGCGCGGGCGCACTGCGAGGACATGCGCCAGCACGGCTTCGTGGGCCACGTCTCCCCCACCACCGGCAGCCCGGCCGACCGCCTGCGGCGCGCGCGCATCCCCGCCAGCGTCGTCGAGGAGAACGTGGGTCTCGGCACCTCGCCGGAGGAGGTGCACGCCGGGCTGATGGAGAGCCCGGCCCACCGGGGCGCCATCCTGAGCGCCCGGGCGAAGACCGTCGGCATCGGCGTCATCCGGCGCTCGCGGACCGGCGGGGCCGACTTCTTCGTCACCGAGCTGTTCACGGCGCCTCCCGCCCCGGTGGACGTGCCCGACGCCCGACAGAGGCTGGAGGCCGCGGCCGCCGGCGTCGCGGGTCGGGGGGTGGACGGGGGCCTGAGCGCCGTCGCGCAGGGCATGGCCGACGATCTGGCGGCCGGTCGGCTGCAGCACGACGCCGCCAGCGCCGCGCTCGGGCAGCGCCTGCGGGGCCGCAAGGTGCGGCTGCAGGCGGTCCAGGCCATCGCGGGCCAGGGCACGGATCTGGCGCCGTTCCTGCGGGATCCGCTCCTCGGTCGACGCGACCTGCCGCGCTATGGCGTGGGGGTCGCGGCCGGTCGTCAGGCGGGCATCCCGGTGCTGGTGGTGGTGGTCTTGCTGGGTCGATAGCGAGGTGGCGTGCAGGTGGTTGACACGCCCCGCCCGGTCGAGTAGAACGTGCGCCGGCCGTGGCGACGTGGCCAAGCGGTAAGGCAGAGGTCTGCAAAACCTCCATTCACCGGTTCAAATCCGGTCGTCGCCTCCCGAGACCCGCGACCCCTGGTGGAGTCGCGGGTCTTTTTTTTGCCCTTCCCCCGCCAGATTTCCTCCGGCTTTCAGGGCTTTGCGTCCGGCTGGCTCATGTTCGGGATGAAGTCGAGCGACGCGCTGTTGATGCAGTAGCGCAAGCCCGTCGGCGCCGGCCCGTCGTCGAAGACGTGGCCCAGGTGGCCGCCGCAGCGGGCGCAGCGGACCTCGGTGCGGACCATGCCGTGGCTGCCATCGGCGTGGGCGTCGACGCGGCCGTCCTGCACGGGGGCCGTGAAGCTGGGCCAGCCGGTGCCCGACTCGAACTTGGTCGATGCGTCGAAGAGCGGCGCGCCGCACGCCCCGCAGACGTAGAGGCCCTGGCGCTTCTCCTTCCAGTAGGCCCCCGTGAAGGCGCGCTCGGTGCCGGCCTCCCGCAGGACGTGGAAGCGGGCCGGGTCGAGCTTCTTCTTCCACTCCTCGGGGCTGAGCGCCACCTTCTCCCCCACCGGCGGGGCGGAGGCGAGGACGGCGGCGGGGGCAGCGGGGGGCAGGACGCGGGGCTCCGCCTGGCCCGAACGGCTGCAGGCGGCGGTGGCGAAGAGGAGCGCGAGGAGCGAGAAGCGGGTCATGGCGGCCTCCGGGTCGGGGTTCGCCGCCAGCTACGCCGCGCCGGCGAGGCGCGTTACTCGCCCGGGGTGCCGCAGACGCCGTACTCGCAGCTCAGGCCGGCGTCGCAGGCCACGTCGGCGCAGAACGAGGCGCGGGGCAGCGTGCAGACCTTCGCGGTGGCGGGGCGGGCCGTGGAGGTGCCGATGTAGCGGTCCTCGTCGAGGGCCTCCAGGCCCGGGGTGCGGGCGCAGAACTCGTTGGCCGCCTCGGCCTTGCTCACGCAGACGCCGCCCTCGATGCCCGGGCGGGGATCGGCCACGCAGAACGTGGTGGCCTTGCCGGCCTTGTCGGGGCAGCTGCCGGCGCAGTCGATGACGCAGGTGGTCTCGGCCAGGCACCAGCCGGCCTTGCCGTCGGCGGTGAAGCCGCAGTCCTCGTCGGTGGCGCAGGCGTCGCCCACGAAGGGCACGGGCTTGGGGGCCTCGCCGTTCAGGGCCGGGAAGGTGTCGACGTCATCGAGGCCGACGAAGGTGAACCCGAGGGCCTCCAGGCGGGTGAGCACCTCGTCGAGGTGGTTGGCGGTGTAGGACTTCACGTCGTGGAAGAGCAGGACGCCGCCGTTGTTCCGCGTCACCTGGCGCACGATGTAGCCGAGCATGTCGCTGCGGTAGGCGGTGGGGACGCCGTCCCAGGCGGCGGTGCCGCGGCCCGAGTCGAAGGACCAGTCGGCGCTGTCGATGTGCCAGCCCGTCGAGACCATGCCGCGGTCGGTGATGAGCTCGCGGCCGGCGCAGGTCAGCGAGCCGTAGGGCGCCCGGAAGTACTTCACGGTGTGGCCCAGCTCGGCGAAGACGGCGTTGGTCCGGTCCATCTGGGAGGCCTGCTCGGTGAGGCTCAGGCGGGCCAGATTGGGGTGGGACCACGAGTGGCTGGCGACGATGTAGCGCGGGTTGTCGAGGATCTCCTTGACCAGCGAGCGGTTGGCGTCGGCCTCCTTGCCCAGCATGAAGAAGGCGGCGGGGGCGTTGTGGGCCTCCAGCACCTCCATGATCTCGCGGGTGGTCGAGGGCCGGGGGCCGTCGTCGAAGGTCAGGGCGATGCGGCCGTTGAAGCCGTCGTTGTCCGGCAGGAGGACCCCGCTGCAGCCCGTGCCGTCGGCCTTGGCGGCCTCGGCCTGGGCGTAGCTCTCCGTCCAGTTCGCCTCCTCGGTGGCCTGGTCATGGACGTGGCCGTCATCGGCCTCCGTCGAGCAGGCGGCCAGGGCCAGGGTCAGGAGCAGGGTCGAAGCCCGCAGGGGGCGCGTGGACGTGAACATGGAGACCTCCCCGAGATAGCGCTCGCGACGGGCAGATAGCAGAAATTCCGTCGACTTTCCATGCGATCTGCGCGGTGCCCGCGGGCGTCGACAGGGGGCGGGGTTCCCCGCTATTGTGAGGATTGCGGACCGGGTGGCTGGGGGGCCAGATGAAGCTCATGTGTCGGCGGGTACTGACCCGCCTGGCGTTCCTCTCCGTGCTGGCGACGCCCTGGGCGGCCAGCGCGTTCGTGACGCCCTTCGGGCAGCGGGTCAACACGGCCATCGACCGTGGCCTGCAGTACCTGCGGGGCGTCGAGCGCAACGGCAACCTGGACGGGCGCGTGGGGGCCACCGGCCTCGCGATGCTGGCGTTCCTGGAGAAGCCGTTCAACGCCAACTGGGACGCCCCCAAGGTGGGCTACCGCAACTCCAGCGCCGACGATCAGGGCCGGCTGCGGCGCATGGCCGCCTGGATGATCGCCAGCGACGGGGCCCTGCGCGGCGCCAACGTGGGCAACAGCTACCACCTGGGCTCGGCGCTCATGGGCCTGTCGCTCTACCTGTCGACGGGCGGCCCCGACAACGTGGGCGCGGCCGTGAGCGTGAGCCAGGCCATCGCCAACGGCACCGCGGCGCTGCGCCGGACCCAGGGCAACCAGGGCTGCAACCGCGGCGGCTGGAACTACACCAGCCCCGGCAACGACGGCGACATGTCGACGACGCAGTTCGCCATGGCGGGCCTGTCGGCGGCCTCGGCCCACATCCCCAACGCGGCGAACACGCTCCCCAACGCCACGACGTTCATCCAGAACTCGCAGCAGCCCAACGGCGCGGGCCGGTACCGCGGCTGCAACGCCAGCAACGTCTTCTACACGATGACCGCCTCCGTCCTGTGGACGTACCGCCTCGCCGGCGTGGCCACCCAGGACGCCCGCGTGCAGCTCACGATGCGGTACATGCGCGACAACTGGCAGTACCAGGGCACCATCCAGTGGGCCACCTACTACTACATGTGGGCGGCCGCGAAGGGCCTGGAGGTGACGCAGGCCAACGGCCAGGCGGCCGTGCACGAGGGGCTCATCGGCGGGCGCCGCAACATGGCCGCCCTGGGCTACGGCGAGGAGCCGAACTCCTGGTACTCCGACCTGGCCTACACGCTCGTGACGACGCAGGCCGGCAATGGCTCGTGGGACTACCGCATCGGCGCGGTGCCCTCGACGGCCTTCGCCATCCTGGTGCTGGAGCGCTCGCTGGGCGGCGTCTGCGGCGACGACTTCAACGATCAGGACGGCATCTGCCAGGGCGATGACAACTGCCCCGACGTGCCCAACCCCGATCAGGCCGACCGGGACGGCGACGGCGTGGGCGACGCCTGCGACAACTGCCCCAACGCCCGCAACCCCGGCCAGGAGGACGCCGACGGCGACGGCATCGGCGACGTCTGCGACCCCTACAACTGCGTGCCCCGCGGCGCCGAGCAGTGCAACGGCCGCGACGACGACTGCGATCGGGCGGTGGACGAGGGCGATCCGGGCGGCGGCGGCAACTGCAACAGCGGCCAGCCCGGCATCTGTGGCCCCGGCCGCAACCAGTGCATCAACGGCCAGGTGCAGTGCGTGCGCCTGCAGAACCCCGTGGCCGAGGTCTGCGACCAGATCGACAACAACTGCAACGGGGCCATCGACGACGGCAACCCCGGCGGCAACCTCCGCTGCGACACGGGCCTGATCGGCGTCTGCGCCGACGGCCGCACGGCCTGCCAGGTCGGGCGCATCAACTGCATCCAGCAGGTCCAGGCCGGCCCGGAGATCTGCAACGGCCTCGACGACAACTGCGAGGGCACCGTCGACGAGGGCAACCCCCAGGGCGGCCAGGCCTGCAACACCGGCCTCATCGGCGCCTGCGCCCAGGGCCGCACGCAGTGCCAGAACGGCGTGCTGCGCTGCGTGGGCGACGTCGATCCGGGCATCGAGCTCTGCGACGGCCAGGACAACGACTGCGACGGCCGCGTGGACGAGGGCGATCCCCAGGGCGGCCAGGCCTGCCCGGCCGGCGGCGGCCTGGGCCTGTGCGGCATCGGGCGGACGGCCTGCCGGATGGGCGCGCTGGCCTGCGACGCCGTGAACCAGCCCGGCCCCGAGGTCTGCGACGGCGACGACAACGACTGCGACGGCCAGACCGACGAGGCGGTGCCCGGCGTGGGCGGCGCGTGCCAGACGGGCGGCAACGGCGCCTGCGGCGACGGCATCCTGCGCTGCCGCTTCGGCCAGCTCGCCTGCGTCGGCAACGAGGTGGGGCGCCCCGAGGCCTGCAACGGCGACGACGACGACTGCGACGGCCTGGTAGACGAGGCGGTGCCCGGCCTCGGCAACGAGTGCCAGACGGGCGAGCCGGGCATCTGCTCCGAGGGCGCCATCGCCTGCGTGGCCGGCGCCATCGTCTGCGTGGGCGCGAACGAGCCCGAGGACGCCGAGATCTGCGACGGCGAGGACAACGACTGCGACGGCCAGACCGACGAGGGCGATCCGGGCGCCAGCCAGTTCTGCCCGACGGGCCGCCAGGGCGTCTGCGGCGAGGGCATCACCCTCTGCCGCAACGGCGCGCTGCAGTGCCGCCAGGTGGCCGAGCCCTCCCCCGAGATCTGCGACGGCTTCGACAACGACTGCAACGGCTTGATCGACGAGCTGAATCCGGGCGGCGGCGGCGTCTGCGCGGTCGAGGGCCAGGTGGGCCGCTGCGCCGCGGGCGAGCTGAACTGCGTCGGTGGCGCGCTGGTCTGCCAGGGCCAGTTCGACGCCCAGCCCGAGATCTGCGACGGCCTCGACAACGACTGCGACGGCCAGGTCGACGAGGGCAACCCGGGCGGCGGGCCCGCCTGCGACACGGGCGCCGAGGGCGTGTGCGCGGGCGGCAACCTGGACTGCCGCGGCGGCCTGCTCGCCTGCATCCAGGCCATCCCCGCCGGCGACGAGCGCTGCGACGGGGCCGACAACGACTGCGACGGCCAGGTCGACGAGGCGGACGCCGCCCTCGGCCAGCTCTGCGTCACGGGCCTCGACGGCCGCTGCGACTCGGGCGTGAACCACTGCGTGAACGGGGCCCTGGTCTGCCAGCCCGACAGCGAGCCCATCCCCGAGATCTGCAACTCCGCCGACGACGACTGCGATGGCCAGATCGACGAGGAGAACCCGGGCGGCGGCATCGCCTGCGTGCTCAACGGCCGCCGCGGCGTCTGCGGCATGGGCGAGACGATCTGCCGCGACGGGCGCATCGAGTGCTTCGGGGAGAACGACCCCGTGGCCGAGGAGTGCGACGGCCTCGACAACGACTGCGACGGCACCGTCGACGAGGGGGATCCGGGCTCGGGCGCCGGCTGCGACACCGGCTTCTTCGGCACCTGCCAGGCGGGCTCGCTGCGCTGCGATGGCGGCGGGCTGGTCTGCGTGCAGGACGTCGAGCCCGCCGACGACCTGTGCGACGGCCTCGACAACGACTGCGACGGCCTGGTGGACGAGGCGGCGGGCGGCGGCGAGGCGCGCATCTGCGCCACGGGCCAGCCCGGCGTGTGCGCCGCTGGCATGGCGCGCTGCGTGGACGGCGCCGGCGACTGTGTGCCCGACGCCCCCGCCGGGGCCGAGGCCTGCGACGGCGTCGACAACGACTGCGACGGCACCGTGGACGAGGGCCTGCGCAACGCCTGCGGCCGCTGTGGCCCGGCCGTGCCCACCGAGACCTGCGACGGCACCGACGACGACTGCGATGGCACGATCGACGAGGGCGCCGACCTCTGCCCCACCGGCCGCACCTGCGTCCACGGCCGCTGCGCCGACCCCTGCGAGGCGGGCGAGTGCCCCGGCGGCGAGGGCCTGCAGTGCATCGATGGCGTCTGCATCGACCCGTGCGCCGCCGCCGACTGCCCCGAGGGCTGGGCCTGCAACGCCGGCCGCTGCCAGGATCCCTGCGCCGGCATGCAGTGCGGCGCCGGCGAGATCTGCTTCGGCGGGCGCTGCGTGAACGACACCTGCTACGAGCGGCCCTGCCCCGCCGGCGAGGTCTGCCGCATGGGCGCCTGCGTGGCCAACCCCTGCGCGGGCATCGACTGCGGCGTGGGCCAGTTCTGCCGCGACGGCGGCTGCGTCGATGGCTGCGCCGAGGTGGCCTGCCCCCTCGACCAGCGCTGCACCGACGGCCAGTGCGTGGACGACCCCTGCTTCGGCATCGAGTGCGACCGCGGCGAGTTCTGCGTGGTCACCGACGGGGTGCCGGGCTGCGGCCGCGACCTGTGCGCGGGCGTGGTCTGCGGCGCGGGCCGCGTCTGCGCCGGCGGCGACTGCGTGGACGACCCCTGCACCGCCATCGAGTGCCCCCGCGGCGAGCGCTGCGAGGCCGACGCCGAGGGCCGGGGCCAGTGCCTGCCCGACTGGTACGACCCGGAGAACCCGGGCGCCGGCGGGGCCGGTGGCCAGGGCGGCGCCGGGGGCCAGGGCGGCCAGGGCGGTGATCCGGGCGCCGGTGGCGCCAGGGGCCGAGGGCGGCCAGGGCGGCGCCGGCGGCATGGCCGGGGCCGGCGGCACCCTCGTCGACGCCGGCGCGGGCGGCCAGGGCGGCGGCCTGATGCTGACGGACGCGGGCACCGACGGCGGCACCCAGCCCGCCGAGTCCGTCGCTGGCGACTGCGCCTGCGACCTGGGCCAGCGCGGCCCGAGCGGCGAGTGGCTCTTCTTCGCCGGGCTCCTCCTCCTCATCCGGCGCCGCCGCCAGCGCTGACCCCGCGCCGGCCCGCCGGCGCCCTCCCCACACCCCCCGTTGTCGGTTATGCTGCGCGCCATGCGCGGCCCCCTCCCCCTGCTCGCGGCCCTGTCGCTGGCGCTGACCGCCTGCGATGACGCGGAGGATCCGCCGCCGGTCGACGCCGGCGTCCACGGCCTGGAGAGCCCCGCGCCCACCCCCGCGGCCTGGCTGGGCGTCGCCGATCTGGGCGACGTCGTGCTCACCGTGGGGGGCACCCTCACGCCCCCCGCCGGCGCCATCGGCGCCCTGGGACCCACCGGCTGGGCGCTCGAGGCCGTCCCCGAGGGCCCCCACCTCTGGTGGGTCTTCGGCCTCGACGCGGACCACGCCTGGGCCTGTGGCGCCGGCGGCCGCGTCCTGCGCCGCGGGGCTGATGGCTGGGCGGCCGAGCCCACCGGCCTGCCCGCCGAGACGGTGCTCTGGGGCCTCTGGGGCACCCCCGGCGACCTCTGGGCCGTCGGCGGCACCGACATCCCCGGCGGCCCCCGTGGCGTCGTCCTGCGCTCCCCCGGCGATGGCACCTGGACGCGGGTCCTCGACCCCGCCCTGCCCCTCGAAGACCCCGACGACGAGTTCGCGGGCCTCAACCTCTACAAGGTCTGGGGCACCGGGCCCGACGACGTGCACTTCGTCGGCGAGGGGGGCGTCGCCCTGCACTGGGACGGGGCCGCGTTCCAGCGCCGCGACGCCGCCACCACCGAGATCCTCTTCACCATCCACGGCCAGCCCGGCGGCCCCGTGCTCGCCGTGGGCGGCCTGACCACCGGCGTGGTGCGCCGGCTCGAGGGCGACCACTTCGTCGACGACGGCGCCCCCGCGGGCCCGCCGCTCAACGGCGTCTTCGTGCGCCCCGACGGCTCGGCCCTCGTCACCGGGGCCCGCGGCGTCATCCTGGAGCGCGCCGCCACCGGCGCCTGGCGCCGCCTGCGCCCGCCCACCCCCGACACCATCGGCGACCGCACGCTGCACGCCGTCTGGGCCGGCGCCACGACGTGGGCCGTCGGGGGCGACCTCACCGCCCTGCGCGAGGGCATCATCGCGACGGACCGCCGCCCCGTGCCGACCTGGGAGGGACCGTGACCCCCGATCAGAACCGCAGCGCCATGCTCCCGGATCCGGGCCCCATCACGGGCTGGATCTGGCGGCGCCTGTTCAGCCGCATCCCCGTAGACGACGCGGCCGTCGAGAGCGCCCGGGCCCAGGCCCGCGCGGGGCAGCTCGTCTACGTGATGCGGGTGCGCAGCCTGCTCGACTACCTCTTCTTCAACTACCTGTTTCTCAAGTCGAATCTGCCGCTCGCCCGCTTCGGCAACGGCGTCGATCCCTCGCTGTTTCGCGGCCTCGGTACCTGGATCCGGGAGCTGTGGAGCCGCGTCGCCCGCGGCGGCGCCGACCGGCCCGCCGCCCGGGATCGCCTGACCCGCGTCGTCGAGGCCGGCGACTCCGCCCTCATCTTCATGAAGCGCCGCCGCTTCACCGACGAGCGCCCCGCCGATCCCGGCTTCATCGAGGCCCTGCTGGCCGTCCAGCGCCAGCAGACGCGCCCCATCCTGCTGCTGCCCCAGCTCATCACCTGGCAGCGCGAGCCGCCGTCCAAGCAGCCGCGGTTCCTGGACGCCGTGTTCGGCAACCAGGACACGCCGAGCCGCCTGCGCAAGCTCATCTTCTGGATCCGCCACCGCAAGCAGGCCACCGTCCGCCTGGGCGAGCCCATCAACCTGCAGGCCGTCATCGACGACCACGCCGGCTGGTCGGACGAGCGCATCGCCCGCAAGGTCCGCCGCGTGCTCTTCATCCACCTCGCCCGCGAGGCCATGTCGGTGCGCGGCCCGGCGGTGAAGGCCCCCGACGAGATCAAGCGCGAGGTCCTGGAGCGCCAGATCGTCCAGAAGGAGATCGAGGTCCTGGGCCAGCGGCTCGGCATCAGCCCCGGCGAAGCGCGCACCCGGGCCCGCCGCTACCTCGACGAGATCGCCGCCACCACCACCTTCGAGCTGCTGCACGTCTTCGGCTGGGTGCTGGACCGCGTGTTCAACCGCGTCTTCCGCGGCGTCGAGGTGGACGCCGAGGGCATGCGCCGCGTCCGCGAGGCCGCGCGCCTCTCCCGCCGCGCGCCGCTCATCCTCGTGCCCAGCCACAAGAGCCACATGGATTACCTCGTGATCTCGTGGGTCTTCATGCGCAACGAGTTCATCCCGCCGCACATCGCCGCCGGCGACAACCTGTCGTTCTTCCCGCTAGGCGGCCTGCTGCGCCGCTCGGGCGCGTTCTTCCTGCGCCGCAGCTTCAAGGGGCTGCCCATCTACACCCTCGTCTTCCGCCGGTACCTCTGGAAGCTCGTGCGCGAGGGCTACCCCATCGAGTTCTTCATGGAGGGCGGGCGCAGCCGGACGGGCAAGCTGCTGCCGCCGAAGCTCGGCATGCTCAACATGCTCGTCGAGGGCGCGCGCCGCGGGGAGTACAAGGACCTGCAGTTCGTGCCCATCAACCTGAGCTACGAGCGCGTCCTGGAGACGGACGCCTACCGCCGGGAGCTGACGGGCGAGGAGAAGAAGGCCGAGAGCGTCGGCGGCGTGGTGGGGGCCCGCAAGGTGCTGCGCTCCCGCTACGGGCGCGTCTACGTGACGTTCGAGGAGCCCGTCCGCCTGACCGACTGGCTGGCCGGCCGCGGCATCGAGGAAGCCCAGGCCCTCACCCCCGAGCGCCTGCAGACCGAGACGCGCAGCCTCGGCTACCACCTCATGCGCCGCGTGCAGGAGGCCACCACCGTCTCGCCGTCGGCGCTGCTCGGCGCCGTCCTGCTCAGCCACGACCAGCCCGCCATGGCCGGCGAGCGCCTGCGCACGATGGTCGGCTACCTGCTCGATCTGCTGAGCCGGCGTGGCGCCCGCATGTCCCGCGCCCTCGCCACCCGCCTCGTCGACCACCCCGGCGCCCCCGACGACGCCGCCCGCCACGTCGCCCGGGGCGAGGCCGTGCGCCCCCTCCTCGACGAGGGCCTCGCGCTGCTCAAGCGCCTCGTCGAGCAGCAGGAGCGCGGCGGCCGCGTCTTCTACCAGGTGCCCGAGCGGGCCCGCATCGAGCTGGACTACTACCGCAACGGCATCCTGGCCATCCTCGCGCCGGAGTGCATCATCGCGACGGTCGTGCACACCGCCAGCGGGCCCCTGACCCGCGAGCGGCTGTCCCACCAGGTCCGCCGCCTGTCCTACTGGTTCCGGCTGGAGTTCATCTACCGGACGGATGTGACGTTCAGCGAGAGCTTCGCCGAGGCGATGGCCCGGATGGAGGCCGAGGGGCTGCTGACCGACGCCGGCGAGGGCGGCATCACCACGACGGCGCCGCGCATGATCGCGTTCCTGGCCGGCATGATGCGCCACCTGGTCGAGGGCTACTGGGTCGCGGCCGACGCCCTGCGGGGCCTGGAGCGCGAGCCCATGGAGCAGAAGGCCTGGCTGGCCCACGCCCGCGAGCACGCCGAGCGCCTGTTCCTGGAGGGCGACATCACCCGGGCCGAGGCGGCCTCGACGGCCATCCTGCAGAACGCCCTGGAGCTCTTCCGCGACGAGCACCTGGTGGAGAAGGCCGAGCGGGGCGGCGGGCGCAAGCCCACGGCCGTCTACGCCCTCAGCGCCACCGCCAGCGCCGAGGCCGTGGCCTTCCGCCGCGACGACCTGGGCGACTTCCTGGTGCGGCGGGCCGTGCCCGTCCTGATGCCTCAGCCGGGCCCGACGGCCCCCTGATACAGCAGGGCGTCCTCGCCATCGGCGTAGTACCGCCGCCGCCGCCCCACCTTCTGCAACCCCATGGATTCATAGAGCTTCTGGGCGACGACGTTGTCGCGCCGGACCTCGAGCCCCAGGCTCTCGGCGCCCCGCCGGGCGACGTCGACGAGCAGGCCGGCCAGGAAGGCCCGCCCGAGCCCCTGGCCCCGCCGCGCCGGCGCGATGGCGATGTCGACCAGCCAGGCCTCGTCCAGGATGACGCGCGTCTCGGCGAAGCCCACGATCTCGTCGTCCAGCTCGTAGACGTGCAGGGCGGCGCCCCGGCCGACCAGGGCCTCGCTGAAGAGCTCCACCGGCCGGGGGGCGGGGCGATCCGCGGCGTCGATGGCCACCACCGCCGGCAGATCGGCGGCCGTGGCCAGCCGCATCAAGGCGCAGGCTCCTCGGGCGGCGCCTCGCCGGTGGCCCCGGGCGGCGGCCCGACCAGGCGCACGACGCGCCGCCAGAGGGGCTCGAGGCCCTCGCCCGACAGCGCCGACCACCCGATGAGCTGCCGCGGCGCCAGGCCCAGCGTCCCGGCGATCTGCTGCATGGCCAGCGTGCGCTTCGCCTTGCCCAGCTTGTCGATCTTGGTGACCACCGGCACCAGCGCCTGGCCGTGGTACGAGCACCAGTGGACGAGGCTCGTCTCCCACTCCCCGGGCTCGCGGCGGATGTCCAGCAGCAGCAGGAGCGCGCGCAGGGTGCCGCGGTGCGTGAGGTAGCGCTCCACCATCGGGCCCCACGACGCGCGCAGGGCGCCGGGCACCTGGGCGAACCCGTAGCCGGGCAGGTCGCAGAGCGCGAAGTGATCGTTGACGACGAAGAAGTTCAGCAGCTGCGTGCGGCCCGGCGTGTTGCTGACCCGCGCGAGCTGCCGCCGGTTCACGAGCCCGTTGATCAGGCTCGACTTCCCGACGTTGGAGCGTCCGGCGACCGCGACCTCGGGCATCTCGCCCAGATCGGGGAACTCGTCGACGCGCACGGCGCTCTTCACGAAGTGCACCCGGTGCACATGGGGGTTCTCGGGCATGCCTCAGCTCCCCGCCGCGAGGGCCGCGAGGCCGCCCGCCACGCCCACCAGCGCCGCCTGCAGCCCGGGCCGCCCGCGCAGGAACGCGGCGCCGCCCAGCACCACCGCCGCGCCCACGGCGACGCCATCGGCCGGCGTCCACCAGGGGCCCGCGGCCGCCAGCAGGCCCATGCCCGCCCCCGCCGTCGCGATCGCCGCCCCCACCGGGATGGCCTGCGCGAAGGCCGGCGGCGCCACCGGCTCGGGCCGCAGCGCCCGCACCAGCGCCGGGAGCATCAGCGCCACGGCGCCCCCCGCGGCCAGCGTCAGGCCCTCGCCGGCGTAGCGCCAGCCGCCCTCGGGCACCGTGAAGGACTGCACGTCCACGCCCGCCAGGCTGCGCTCCAGGAAGAGCCGCACGTCCGCCTCCCCCGCCGCCGCGCCGCTGGCCTGCTGGAAGACCCACGCCACGCCCGCCGCCGCGCCGACGGGCAGCACCGTCGCCACGACGGGCGACCGCTTGCGGGCCAGGAAGAGGCCGAGCAGGCCCAGGGCGCCCAGCACGCCGAGCGCCAGCGGCGCCTGGCCGAGCGGCCGCGACAGCGGCACGGCGAAGACCTGGCGCCGGGCGTCGGCCCCCTCGGTGACCACCACCCGCGTCACCGCCGGCACGTCCCCGATCTTCGCGGGCAGCGCGATGGTGCCGGGCGTCGGGCCCGGGGGCGCCATCCGCCAGAGGCCGCCGGCCGCCACGATGGCCGTGAGCCCGGCCGCCAGCGCCCAGGACCGCCGATCCGCCGCCACGAGGGCGCCCCCGAGGGTGGCCAGCGCCGCGCCGGCCAGCACCACCAGCGTCGGCGTCATGCCGTCCTCCGCAGCGTCGCGGCCAGCAGGCCGAGGATCATCAGGCCCAGCCCCGCCATCAGCACCAGCGGCTGGCCCTGCCGGGCCACCAGCAGCCGGGGCGAGGCCTCCGCCTCCACGCCCAGCAGCTCGATGACCAGGGGACCAGCGCCCAGCCGGGCGTCCAGGTCGGCGCCCTGCACGAAGTGCCAGGCGCTCTCGCTCGCAGGCTTGCCGTCCGCCCCGGGCCAGCTCTGCACGAGCCACGCGGCCGGGCCGAGCGCGCGCCCGAAATCCGGTGAGATCTGGCGCACATCCAGGCGCACGACGCCCGCGGCGGTGGTCACCTGGGTGGCCTGGCCGGCGGCGAGGCGCAGCGTCTGGGCCTCGCCGTCCCCGGCCCGCGCTCGGACCTTCAGGCGGATGTGGGTGGGCGCGCCGGCCACCCCCCGCTGCTCGACGCGCATGCGCCAGCGCGGGCCGACGGGCCCCCCGGCGCTGCCATCGAGGGGCAGCCGGGCCGCGCCGAGCTCGGCGTCCTTGACGGCCAGCCGCAGATCCACGGCGTCGCCCTCGATGGCGCTGTACAGCGGCCCGCCCAGGTGCGTCGCCAGCGGGCGCTCGCCCGCGCCCTGGTCGTAGGCCTCGGGCGGCGCGGCCCCGAGGGTGACGGTGCCCAGGCCGCCGCCCGCCAGGGGCGCCCCGATGGCCGCCAGGCCCAGGCCCCCCGCCCACAGGATCGTCGGCACCGCGGGCCGGCCGCGCAGCGCCTGGGCCAGCAGCGAGAACGCGGCCAGCACCAGCGCCACCTGGGCCCAGGGGCCCATCAGCGGGTGGTCGCCCGGGCTCGCCCCCAGGCCGAGCACCATGGCGACGGCCAGGCAGCCCAGCATGGCGACCGTCATGAGCGGGTGCTCCAGCGTCGCCACCAGGGCCGCCAGGAAGCCGGGGGGCGGAGGGGGACGCCACTTCATCGGGGGCTCCAACGCGTCATGCGGGCGGGTATAGCACCGCGGGCCCGATTGTACGAGTCGAACGGCCGGGATGGACGCCCACGCCCCCCCTCGGGTATGCATGCGCAGCCCGGCGCCCCGCCCCGGCGGCGCCACGCCCAGAGGAGGCTCGCCCGATGGATGCCCTCGCCGCCGTCGATCCGCAGATCGCGGCCCTCATCGCCCAGGAAGACGCCCGCCAGCGGGCGACCCTGCGCCTCATCCCGTCCGAGAACTACGCCTCGGCGGCGGTCATGGCCGCCACGGGATCGAGCCTCACCAACAAGTACAGCGAGGGCTACGCGGGGCGGCGCTACTACCAGGGCCAGGGCCTCATCGACCAGGTGGAGCGGCTGGCCATCGAGCGCGCCTGCGCCCTCTTCGGCGCCGAGCACGCCAACGTGCAGCCCTACTCCGGCTCGCCCGCCAACCTGGCTGTCTACCTGGGCCTGCTGCAGCCGGGCGACACCATCCTGAGCCTGAGCCTGCCCCACGGCGGCCACCTCACCCATGGCTGGAAGGTCACGATCTCCGGGCGCTTCTTCAACGTCTTCCAGTACGGCGTGCGCCCCGACGACCACCGCATCGACATGGACGAGGTGGCCCGGCTCGCGCGGGCGCACCGCCCCCGCCTCATCGTCTGTGGCGCCTCGGCCTACCCGCGGATCATCGACTTCGCGGCCTTCGCCGAGATCGCCCGCGAGGTGGGCGCGCTGCTCCTGGCCGACATCGCCCACATCGCCGGGCTCGTCGCCGGCGGGGCCCACCCCTCCCCGGTGCCCGTGGCCGACGTGGTGACGACGACGACGCACAAGACGCTGCGCGGCCCCCGCGGCGGCATGATCCTGTGCAAGGCCGAGCACGCGAAGGCCATCGACGGGGGCGTCTTCCCCGGCCTCCAGGGCGGCCCGCACAACCACACCACGGCCGCCATCGCCGTCGCCCTGCACGAGGCGGCGACGCCAGCGTTTCGCGCCTACGCCCACCAGGTCGTCGAGAACGCCCGCGTCCTGGCCGACCGGCTGGCCAGCCACGGCCTCGACCTGGTGTCGGGCGGCACCGACAACCACCTGATCTTGCTGGATGTTTCGAAGAAGGGCCTGTCGGGCAAGGTGGTGGCGCGGGCCCTCGAAGGCGCCGGCATCGTCACCAACGCCAACAGCGTGCCCTTCGACACCCGCAAGCCCTTCGACCCGTCCGGCGTGCGGCTCGGCACCCCGGCCATCACCAGCCGCGGCATGGGCCCCGACGAGATGCGCCGCCTGGCCGACTGGATGGCCGGCATCATCGCCGATCCCACCGACACCGCGCTGCAGGCCCGCACCTGCGCCGAGGTGGAGGCCCTCTGCGCCCACTTCCCGGCCCCCGGCCTCTAGGCAGCGTGACGCCCGCGTCCCCACGCCTCGCGGCCCTGCGCGGCGGGCTGGCCCTCGTCGCGGGCGCCGGCCTGGCGGCGGGCCTCGGGGAGGCCGCCCGGACGGCCCCCGCGGCCCCCGATCTGGGCTGGCAGCTCGCCTTCGCGGGCGTCGCGTGGGGCCTGTGGACGCTGCTGGCCCTGGCGCTCGCGAGCCCGGCGCTGCTGGGCGGCCTGGGCGCCTGGCGACCCGCCGCCGCGGGCGGCACCCCCGCCCGCCCGGGCTTCTTCCCCTGGCTGCTGGGCCATGGCGTCGCCCTCGCGGCCGCCCTGCCCCTGGCCCTCGGCCTCGCCGATCGCCTGGGCGAGACCATCGCCCCTGACCTGCGCACGCCCCTCATCGTCGCCGCCACGCTGGCCATCGGCGGCCTGCTCGCCCCCATCGCGCCGGCCATCGCCTCCCTGGCGGCGGCCTGGCCCGCTCGCTGGCGGGTGCCCCCCCGGGCGCTCGCCGTGGGCGCCGCGCTGGTGGGTGTGGGCCTCGTCTTCGCGCTGCGCGGGGTGGACCCTCGCCTGACGCCCCTGGGCCTCGGCGTGCTGGGCGCCGCCCTCGCGGTGCTGGCCGGCGCGCGGGTGCGGCGCGTCCTGCCCTGGGTCGCCCTGGCGGCGCTCCTCGCCGCGGGCGGCTGCCTGATCGCGCTGGCGGGCGCCCTGCCCGCCACCATCCGCGGCGCCACCGAGCAGGGCCTGCTCACGGGGCTGGCTTTCGAGCACCTGGAGGCCTGGTCCGACGACGACGGCGATGGGTTCGGGGACGCCTTCGGCGGCCTCGACTGCGACGACCGCGACCCCTTCATCAACCCGGCGGCCCTCGACGAGCCGGGCAACGGCGTCGACGAGAACTGCCGCGGCGGTGACGCCCCCCGGGATCTGCGCCGGCCCCGGCTGCCCAGCCCCGAGAAGCGCCTGACGACGTACCTGGGCGACGAGCCGCCCCACATCGTCCTGCTGGTCCTCGACGCGGTGCGGGCCGACGCCCTCGACGGCAGCGACCCGACGCTGGCGCCCAACCTGCATCGCTGGATGGCCCGGGGCACGCGGTTCACGCGCGCCTTCAGCACCAGCAGCAGCACCCGGCACGCCGTGCCGGCGCTGCTCACCGGCCGCTGGACGGGCCACACCGGCTACCACGAGAAGGTCTCGCTGTACTACGTGGACGACGAGACGCACACGCTGGCCGAGGCGCTCGCCGAGAAGTCCTACCGCACCGCCGCGGTCATGCCGCCGTTCGTGCACGGCCGCCTGCTCGGCATGGGCCGGGGCTTCCGCCAGTACGTGCCCTTCGGCGACCGGGCGAGCCTCAAGGCCGCCGCCGGCCGCAACGCCCCCCTCGCGGTGGCCCGCGCCCTCGAGGTCCTGGCCGAGCCCTACCCCTTCGCGACGTTCCTCTACGTGCACCTGGACGACGCCCACGCGCCGTACTCCAAGACGGACGCGACGCGGGAGGACGACGGGACGCCGCGCACCCGATACCTCAACGAGATCAACCGGATGGACGGCGATCTGGCCCCGCTGCTGGCCCACCTGGAGGAGCTGCAGAAGGAGCGCCCGGTGGTGCTCGCCATCACGGCCGACCACGGCGAGGCCTTCGGCGAGCACGGCAGCTTCACCCACGGCCGCGACCTCTACCAGGCGGTGATGCACGTCCCGATGTTCCTGGTCGGCCCGGGCATCCCGGCCGGCGGCACCATCGACGAGCCGGTGGACCTGCTGGATCTGGGGGTCACCCTGGCCCAGGCCGGGGGCGCCCGCCTGCGCGACGCCGAGGGTGACGGGCTCTGGGGCCTGCTGACGGGGCGGCCGGGGCCGGACAAGCCGCGGCCCCTGTTCGCCGAGATGCGCATCCTCCACCCCCCCTACCCGACGTGGGCGGCGGTCGTGGAGTGGCCCTACAAGCTCATCCGGCGCCAGGACACGGGGCAGCAGCACCTCTTCGACCTGGCCACCGATCCCGACGAGCTGCGGGATCTCGCCGCCGAGCGCACCGAGGACGCGGCCCGCCTGGCGGGGCTGCTGCTGCGCTGGAGTGAGCTGGGCACGGGCCCGGGAGGACGCTTCGAGCCGCCGACGGCGAGGCCCTGAGGCCCGCCCGCCGGCCGGTTCGACTACTCCTCGCCGCCGCCGCCCTCGCTGGCCGGGGCGTCATCGCCGCCGCCATCCTCGCGGCCGCGGCGCTTGCGGCGCCGACGCCGCCCGCCCTCGCCGTCGCCCTCGGCGTTGCCGCCGCCACCGCCACCGCCACCGCTGGTGGGGCGCCGGGGGCCGCGGGAGCCACCGCTCTCGGGGCCCCGGCGGTTGCCGACCCGGCCGTTGCCGATGTCGCGCTTGGCGCGCATGTCGGCGAGGGCCTCCAGGTCTTCGGCGGTGAACTCGGGGATGCCGTCATACCGCTGCTTGCGCGACCCCTGGGTCGCACGGCGGACCTGATCGGCCGCCTGGCGCTCCTCACCGCGCAGCATGCCGTTGATGGCCTGGCGGCAGGCGTCGCACATCACCTCGTGGCGGTGCTTCGGCGTGCGGTCGTACATGACGTCCGTCCCGCACACCGCGCACTGGCACTCGATGATGGCGCGGCCGCCGCTGCGGCGCCCGGAGGTGGCGGCGGGCGCCGGCACCCCGAGGCGGGCGTTGGACCGCGCCCAGAACGTGGCGGAGTCCTCCGTCGCGTTCGGATCGATCCGCGCCTGGAACTCGGCGTGGCGGCTGGGTCGACCCGACCCGTTGCCACCGCCACCACCCCCACCACCGGACCTGGATCGGCCCCGTCGCTTCTGATTGCCCTGGGCTTGACTCAACTGCGTCTCCGTCTCAGCGGGCGTCGGCTCGGCCGGGACCGCCCGGTTGACACGCCCTCCCGTCAGGTTCGCTTCGGGGGCACCTTGACGGGGGCGCAGATCTCGGCAGGAAGTGAGCCCCCTCCGGGGGCCTCGAGATCTGTGGGCGCCAGTTACCACGGCTCCACACGAGACGGCAAGCACGATTTGTAGGCAGGATCGTGATTCTTGAGTGGAAACGGCTGTTTCGGGCGACTGGGGTGTTTGCAAAGGCGCGGGCAGGTGATAAATGGGCGGCCATGGACACGTGCCCGAGCTGTGGCGCTGGCGTCGAGCCAGCCGCCCGATTCTGCCTGGATTGCGGCTACGCCCTCGAAGAGGCGCCCGAGGCCGCGACCGATCCCTGGCAGGGCCGCATGGTGGCGGGCCGGTTCCGGCTGCTGTCCAAGCTGGGCGACGGCGGCATGGGCGAGGTGTACCGGGCCGAGCAGCTCCCCATGGGCCGCCATGTGGCCCTCAAGATCCTGCGCCACGCTCTCTCGGATGATCCCCGGCAGGTGGAGCGCTTCAAGCGCGAGGCCCAGGCGGCCAGCGCGCTCACGCACCCCAACACCATCATCGTCCACGACTTCGGCCAGGACACCGACGGCACGCTCTTCCTGGCGATGGAGTACCTCGCCGGCGAGCCCCTCAACGCCGTCATGGCCCGGGTGGGCCCGATGCCCGCCGAGCGCGCCGCCCGCATCCTGCAGCAAGTCTGCGGCTCGCTGGACGAGGCGCACCGGCAGGGCATGGTCCACCGCGACCTCAAGCCCGAGAACATCTTCCTCGTGGAGCGCGCGGGGAACAGCGACTTCGTGAAGGTCCTCGACTTCGGCATCGCGAAGGTCACCGAGTCCGGTGGCCAGAAGCTCGAGACCATCACCCAGGCGGGGGCCATCTTCGGGACCCCGCAGTACATGGCCCCGGAGCAGATCCGGGGCGATCAGGTCGACGGACGCGCGGACATCTATGCCCTCGGCGTCCTCTTGTACGAGCTGATCTCGGGCCACCTGCCGTTCGCGGCCGGCAGCGTGGTCGAGATGCTCACCAAGCACCTCACGGCGCCCCCGGCGCCCATCGCTCGCAAAGGCTCGGACTCGGATCCCGGCCTCGCCCGCCTGGAGGCGGTCGCACTGCGGGCTCTCTCGAAAAACCCGGAGCACCGCCAGCAAACGGCCCGGGAGTTCCTGGAGGATCTCATGGCAGCGTTCCCGCAGTTGTCCCTGTCCGCCCCGACCGGCCTCATCCCGGCCACGCCCATGGGCACGCCGGATGTCGCCACCCTCCCGGCAGCGGGTGGCTCCACCAAGGTCGTCGTCGTCGCCGCCCTGCTCGCGGCCCTCGCCGCCGGCGCCTGGTTCTGGTTCCAGGGCGGCTTCGGCGGCGGCGGTGGCGCCGGCAACCCCATCGTGGCCATGCAGGGCGAGCCGGACGGCAACGGCGGTGACGGCGATCAGGCCGCGCCGGGCACCGAGGCGGAGGCCGCGCCGGCCACCGAGGCGGCCGCGCCTGCGACCGAGGCGGAGGCCGCGCCGGCCACCGAGGCCGCCGCCGCGCCCGCGACCGAGGCCGAGGCGGCCCCGGGCACCGACGCCCCCAGCGCCGAGGAGCAGGCCGCCGCGGCGGCCGCCGACAAGGCCGCCGAGGAAGAGGCCAAGAAGGCCGAGGCCGAGGCCGCTGCCGCCGAGGCGGACGCCAACAAGCCCCTGAGCGACGAAGAGGCCGCCCGCATCGCGGCGGCCGCCGAGGCCGAGGCCAAGCAGGCCGCCGCCGAGGCCGAGAAGGCCGCCGCCGAGATGAAGGCCAAGGAAGCCGCCGAGAAGGCCGCCGCCGCCGAGGCCAAGAAGAAGGACGCCGAGGCCGCCAAGACCGCGGCGGACGCCGACAAGGTCGCCGCCCAGCAGGCGGCCGCCGAGGCCAAGGAGAAGCAGGCGGAGGCCGAGGCCAAGGCCGCCGAGGCCAAGGCCCAGGCCGAGGCCGCCCAGGCCAAGACCGAGGAGGAGAAGGCCGCCGCCGCCGCCGCGCAGGCCAAGGCCGCCGCCGCCCTCGAGGACGCCCGCAAGAGCAAGGAGGCCGCCGCCGCCGCCGCCGCCGCCGCCAAGGCCGAGGCCGCCCGCGTGAAGGCCGAGGCCGAGGCCCTCAAGGCCCAGCTCAAGAAGATCGAGGACGAGAAGGCCGCCGCCGCCGCCGCCGAGGCCGAGGCCAAGGCCCGCCAGGAGGAGGCCAAGGCCAAGGCCCAGGCCGCCAAGTCCAAGAAGCGCGCCCCCGGCTTCTCCAAGCTCTTCATCCGCACCCGCTCCCTGGGCGTGCGCATCACCGTGGACGGCAAGTCCCGCGGCACCACGCCCCTGCGCGGCGGCATCAGCCTCAAGCCGGGCAACCACTCCATCACCGCGCAGAAGGGCGGCAAGCGCGTGACCAAGAAGGTCACCGTCAAGCCCGGCAAGATCGAGCGCGTCCGCATCGAGATCTGAGCCGGTCGCGCCGCCTCCCGCTTTACCCGGCGCTCGCGTTCTGGTGAAGTGGGGCGGCATGCAGACCGCCGCCATCCTCCTGATCGGAAACGAGATCCTCAGCGGCAAGATCCGCGACGAGAACGCGTCGTGGCTCGCCGTCCGCCTCCGGGCCCTGGGGGTCAACCTCCGCCGCATCTGTGTCGTCCCGGACGAGCCCGACGCCATCGTCGACGAGCTCCTGCGGATTCACGCGACCGTCGACCACGTCTTCACCAGCGGTGGCGTCGGCCCCACCCACGACGACGTGACGATGGACAGCGTGGCGCGGGCGTTCGGCGTCGAGGTCATCGACCACCCCGAGCTGGCGGCGCTCATCCGCAGCTTCTATGGCGAGGGCACGCTCGCTGGCCACCTGCGCATGGCCCGGGTGCCCGACGGCACCGTGCTCGTGGCGGGCGGCGACATCCGCTGGCCCGTCTGCCAGTTCCAGAACGTCTACATCCTGCCCGGGGTGCCGCAGCTCTTCCGCGCCAAGTTCGACGCCATCGCCGACCGCTTCCGCGAGGGGGCCTTCTACCTGCGCTCGGTGTTCCTGGACGCCGACGAGGGCAGCGTGGTGGACGTCCTGCGCGACCTGGAGCACCGCTTCCCCGTCGCCGTCGGCAGCTACCCCCGGTTCGGGGATCCCGACCACCGCATCCGGGTGACCATCGAGGCGCGGGCCGCGGCCCCCGTCGACGCCGCCGTCGACGCCCTGGTGGCCGCCCTGCCCCCCGCCATCGTGCTCCGGGTGGAGGCGCCGGTGGGTCAGCGGCTCGACGAGAAGTAGGCGTCCCGGTCGTTGAAGAGGACGTTGAACGTCGTCAGCGAGCCATAGCAGCGCCGCACATAGCCCGCCATCGTCGAGGCGTCGTCCCCGGGGATGTGGGGGTGGGCCTCGATCTCGGCCTCCAGGGCCAGCAGCCGATCGCGCAGCACGACCAGGCGGTGGAAGAACTGCTCGATGGGCTCATCGACCTGCAGATCCCCCGCCACGAAGACGGCGCGCCCCCCGCGCCAGCGCACGCCGAGGGCCGGCGCCGCCAGCGCCAGCCGGCGCCACTCCACCTCGCGCCGCAGATCCTGCACCAGCGCCGAGCCCGACGAGCGGGGCAGCCAGCCCGTCGCCATGCTCAGCACGCCGGCCTGCACCAGCAGCAACCGGCGGTGCAGGTCGATGCGCTCCCCCGTGTGCAACCCGTTGACCGCGTTGACCTTTTGCTCCATCACCCGCACCTGGTCGCGGATCATGACGAGCTTGTGCAGGTACTGGTCGACCGGGATCTCCTTGCTCTTCAGGTCGGCGTTGCTGGGCGTGAGGATGAGGTTGCCCTCCGTCCAGGTGCGCCCGAGGGTGCGCTCCTCCAGCAGCAGGGCGCTGGCCAGAGCCTCGACCATCATCGCCTTGGTGGCCCCGGCGTCCCCCTCGGCCAGCTCGGCCTGGACGGCGTGGGCCGGCACCGACACGGGCCCGGCCGGCGCGGAGGCGGGCGTGCTGCGGCGCGGCGCGGGCGAGCGGCGGCTGTCGTCCACGGCGATGACCGCGGTGTCCCCGGTGCGGGAGAACGACGGGCAGGCGCGCATGCTGGCCCGGAAGACGCCCATCACCTTGCCGAGGCGGCAGGCGCCGATTCCCCCGTCGTCGCGCTCGTCGCGGACCTTGAAGAAGCGACAGTCACCGCAGATCCGTTCCATCCCGACCCTCCCCGGGTGCCTCGTCCAGCCGACCTGGCGCCGACCCCGCGCCCAGCCGCCACCGCGCCTGCACCTCGGCGTCCCTGACGCTAGACCATGCGGGCCCGGCGTGAAAGCCCCGCAGCCCCGCCACCTCGACCAGCACCTCGCCCTCGTCGCGACCCGCCACGGCCCGCGCGACGTCGTCCGTGAAGAGCGCGGCGTCCCGCGGCGCCGTCAACGTGGCCCGAAAGCCGCGCCCGCGGCGCTCCACCTGCTGGACGCGCGCCCCGGGCAGCACCGCCTCGAGGTCCGCCGCGCGGGGGGCGGGCCCCGGCGCCTCGACGGAGCCCACCAGCGTCGCGGGCGGCACCAGACGCAGGCGCCACCGGACGCGCGCGGGGCCCGGTCGCTCGGCGCGCCACGCGGGCGCCGGCCCCGGCAACACGGCCTCCAGCACGGCGCTCTGCACCCCCTTCCAGCCATCGGGCTCGGGCGCCCCGGGATCCACCTGGAGCTCGGCGGTCCCCAGGAACACCACCTCGACGCGGCGGGCGGGGGCGTCCGTCGAGAACGCCAGCGTCGGCGCCCAGCTGCGCGTCACGGCGGTCCGGCCGACGAGGCCGACGCGCTCCGTGCGGATGGCGAAGCCGCCGGCGGCCGCCTCCGCGACGTGCCGGACGTAGACGTAGACGGGCCCGGCTTCGAACCGGGGGCGCACATCCACCGGGGGGGACCACTGGGCGAAGCCCGCCCGGAGCGTGGCCTCGTCGAGGCGGAAGGCCTCCGCGTAGCGGTCGGACCAGGGCGCCATCCGACGCGTCGGCGCGGGCAGGTGCGGGTTCGCGGGCTCGGTCGCCCGGACGCGCGCCCAGGCCGCCGCGATGCGGCTGCGGCCAGCGACCGTCGAGGCGTCGAGGCTGGTGGCCAGGGCGACCTGAGCGCAGACGTCATCGGGCCAGGCTCGCGCCCAGGCCGTCGCCGCAGCTGCCGCCTCCGCCGGGGACGCGGCGAGCCAGGCGGCCTCGTCCCCCCTCCCCTCGCCCGCGGCCGGTCGCGGCCCCCCCGCGTGGCACCACGCCCGCACGGCCTGCCGGCGCGCGGCCGCGGGCGTCGCCAGCGCGGCGTCCACCACGGCCGCCCGATCGGGGAAGCCGTGGCGATCCAGCAGCCAGGCGAGCCGATCCCCCTCCCCGCGCTCCCCGCGCACGAACCAGGCGGCCTGCAGGGCCTCCAGCTCCAGCCGCGCCGGCGGCACCACCGGGGGTCGGCGCGGCGAGCCGCAGCCCGCGAGCGCGATCAGGCAAAGCCACCGCAGCCTCATCGCGCCACCTGTCGGCAGAACCGCGCCAGGGCCCGCGCATCGGCGGGGCGCCGCACCGCGAGCTGGGCCCGGCCCGCGCCATCGCGGCGGAACGTAGCGAACTCCTTCGAGATTTCGGTCGCCGGCCCGGCCTGCTCGAACCACTGGACCGCCGGCACGGGCGCCCCGGGCGGGTCGAGGAGCGAGGCGGGCGGGGACGGTCGGCACGTCAGCGCGCGGGTCGGGCCGGCGGCCGGGCCAGCCTCCAGCGGGGCCCCCCAGGTGGCCGGCAGCCGCACCGCGCCGGGCGGCGGCGGCTCGCCAGGGACCCAGACCACCACGTCGTCGAAGTCGGCCAGGCGGGTGGGCCCCGGGGGCAGCGGCGTCGCGCGGACGAAGATCGGCACCGCCGCCAGGCCCGCCTTGCGCAGGCTGCGCGTCGCCCAGGCCGCGCGCTCCCACGGGCTGCGGAACGTGGGCGTCCGGGCCGCCACCTCGCGCGCGTCCGGCCGCGCCTCGTCCCAGCGGGTGCCCCAGAGCTGGTCGCCGTGGGCCGCCAGGAAGGCGTCCCGCCAGCCCTCCGGGTCCCGGGCCGGGCCCAGCCGCACCGACGCGCCCCCGGGGGCCACGCCCCGACCCACCCAGCGCAGGCGCCGTCGCCCCGGGCGACGGTCATCGATCTCGGGCCCCACGGCCCCCACCGCCACCGTCTCCAGCGGGCGCGCTCGGCCGACGTCGACGGTGAGTGACCAGCGGGCCGTCGGCAGCGCCGCGGACCGGCCCACCTCCGGGGCGTCCTCGCCGTACCACGTCAGATCCACCGCGTCCCCCACCGCTACCGGCGGCAAGGCCAGCGATCCCCCGGGCCCCGTCCCGGTCACCGGCAGCGGGCCCTCCAGGCCGTGCACCACCCCTTCGACGGTCAGGTGCGCGAAGCCCGGCAGCGTGAGCCGCCTGAGCGTCCGGACCCCCGCCAGCGTGAGCGGGCGCAGGCGCACCTGCCGCCGGTACGCCCCGGCGTCCAGGTTCACCTGCCAGGCGTCGGCGAGCAGCTCGAGGTCGACGCCGGGCGGCGCCGGGCCCCCGCGCTCGAACGGCGGCAGGTCGTCGGGCGGGGGCAGCTCGGGGCGCGACGTCGGTGGCCGGTGCATGGGGCCGTGCCCGGGCGGCGAGGGGCGGGGCAGCAGGACGGGCGTCGTCGGACGCGCGGCGCCGGGCGCGGCCTCCGAGGCCAGGCGCACCGCCAGGCCTCGCCCGTCCAGCGTCGACCACGCCAGCGTCAGCCGCGGCTCGAACGTCCCCCGCACCTCGACGACGAGCGGCTGGGCCCCGCCCCCCGGCACCCCGAAGACGCTCTCGCCATCCGCCACCGCGCCGATGAGCGCCCCGCCCCAGAACACCCGCGCCGCGCCCTGGGCGCGCACGTGCAGCGCCACGACGGGCGCCGCCGGGAGCGCCACGAGGCCGCGGACGAGGTAGCGCCCCGGCTCCATCCCGAGGGTCATCACGCCGCAGGTGCCGTCCGCCGGCCGCCAGGCCACGTCGCCCCGCCGGCCCGGGCCGGGCGCGTCCGTGGACGGCGCCTGCCGCGGATCGGCGTCGAGCAGCGGGCCGATGACCTCCAGGGGCCCCACCTGGCCGACGGGGCACGCCGCCCAGGGGGCGCCGGGCAGGCAGAGGAGGGCGAGGGCGAGGAGGGCGCGCATCGCTGGCAGGATAGCGCGGCCGGCCGCGAACCCCAACGGCGGTTGCGGCTCCCGGGCCGACTCGCTAGCGTACCGGCACCCCGGCGGGCGCCCGCCCGGCTGGGGGCCTGATCTTCCAGGACTTTTTCTGCGCGGCCGGCGGTTGTCGGTGCGACCTGACGAGGAGGACCCCCCATGCGAACCGCCCTCATCGCCGCGATCGGCCTCGCCGGCGCCACCCACGCCCAGGCCGAGGGCTCCCTGAGCGCCGGCGGGAGCCCCCTGGCCGCCCTGGAGCTCGCCGTCGGCACCGCCGCCGCGCCGGACGGGGTCGACGTCGTCGTCGCCCTCGGCTCCACCCGCGCCCCGTGCTTCGTCGCCTCGCCGGAGACGCGCGTGACGTTCAACGGCCAGGCCCTCCAGCTCGGCAGCCCCGGCGGCCCGGCGAAGGAGTCCGACATCTCGGGCGTGAAGATGCAGCTCACCGCGTGCTCCACGGCGACCTTCCGCGGCGTCGTGCCCGCGGGCGCCGCCGAGCGCGACGTCGTCACCGTGGAGCAGGGCGACGCGAAGGCGCGCGCCGAGTTCGTCGGCCTGCTCACGCCCCGCACCCTCGCCCTCAAGACGCCCGCGACCGTGCGGCCCGGCGACACCGTGCAGCTCGCCTGGCAGCCGGCCACCGACGTCTGGTCGGGCCGCCGCGAGGACGCCTACGTCTACCTGTACCACGCGAGCGATGGCCTCCAGGCCGAGGTGAAGTTCAAGGACCTGCAGATCGACGGCGGGAACATCACCTTCAAGCTGCCGACCGTCCGCCCCGGGCCCGTCCGCGCCGAGTTCAAGGGCACCTACCTGGAGGCCCGCTCGCCGGTGCCGGTCTGCGACGGCCTCAAGGCCTGCACGGCCTCGCCGCACACCAGCGCCGGCTTCGTCGAGTTCACCGCCCAGCCCTGAGGAGCCCCCCATGGACAGCCGCCAGGCCCTCATCGAGGCCGCCTTCGCCGATCGCGCGCGCTTGCCCGAGGCGGCCGACGCCGTCCGGGCCACCATCGCGGACCTCGACGCCGGCCGGCTGCGCGTCGCCACCCCCGGCGACGACGGCTGGACCGTGCACGCCTGGGTCAAGCAGGCGATCTTGCTGTACTTTTCCCTCGCCGAGCTGACGGTGATGGAGGCGGGCCCCTTCCGCTACCACGACAAGATCCCGCCCAAGACCGACCTCGCCGGCGTGCGCGTGGTACCCCCGGGCACCGCGCGCTACGGCAGCTTCCTCGAGCCAGGCGTCATCCTGATGCCCGGCTACGTGAACATCGGCGCCTACGTCGGCGCGGGCAGCATGGTGGACACCTGGGCCACCGTGGGCTCGTGCGCGCAGATCGGGCGGGGCGTGCACCTGGCCGGCGGCGTGGGCATCGGCGGCGTGCTGGAGCCCCCGGGCGCCACGCCCGTGATCATCGAGGACGGCGCCTTCATCGGCTCGCGCTGCGTGGTCGTGGAGGGGGTGCGCGTCGGGCGCGAGGCGGTGCTCGGCGCCAACACCGTCCTCACCTCGTCGACGCCCATCATCGACGTGACGGGCCCGGAGGAGCGCGTCCTGAAGGGCGCGGTGCCCCCGGGCGCCGTCGTCGTGCCCGGCAGCCGGCCCCGCCGGTTCCCGGCCGGCGAGTACCACCTGCCCTGCGCGCTCATCATCGGCCAGCGCTCCGCCAGCACCGACCGCAAGACGTCGCTGGAGGACGCCCTCCGCCAGTTCTCGGTGGCGGTCTGACCGGTTGAGAGGCGCGAACCGCGCACCCGGCGAGCGCGAGGGGTCCAGAAGACCGCGGGCAATTCCGAGCAATGTCGAGGACTTCTGACGACGCAGCCGCTGGCCCGCCCGCGCCGGCGATGCGACGGGAGCTTTTTTCAACATCCTGCTAGACTTCGGCGCGACGGCTGCGGCCGGCGTCGAAAGCGAGGACGAGGTGAGCGAAGAGAAGGTCTCCGTCGACGACCTCCTGGGTGATGAGGGGCTGCCCCTCGATCCGCCGCCCGTGGCCGAGCGCCGCGGGGACGGGTTCCGGCGGCTGCCGCCCCGCGGCATCCTGCTCGGCGTCGGCGGGGTGCTGTTCCTGCTGCTCTGGTATCTGTCGAGCGTGCACCACGACAAGTACTACCTGGTCGTCGATGGCGACACCGTCGCCGTCCGGCGCGGCTGGTACTTCCCGTTCGGCAGCAGCGAGTGGGTGCCGAGCCGGGCCTACAAGCCCTTCCGCCTGCCCCCCGGCATCACCCCCGACGAGACGGGCTCGATGACGGCCGAGAAGGTCGACGCCCAGCTCATGAAGCTGTTTCGGCGGGTGGCCGAGGCCGAGGTGGCCGACCTCAAGGGCGGCAACGCCGAGCTGGCCGAGGACATGCTCTTCCGCGCCAACAAGCTGCTGCACGCCGACATCGAGGACGAGCGCGAGCTGATGCGGCTGCTCGGGGACGTGCACTTCCACCGCGGCATCCGGACGCTGCGCGAGGTGAACGACTCCTTCACCGAGGCGCTCAAGCAGTTCCAGCTCGCCGCGATGCGGGGCGGCCAGCGCTACCAGCACGCCCCCGAGTGGGTGAAGGTCATCGAGCGCTTCCAGGCCGACTTCCGCAAGCTGGCCAAGGAGAGCAACCTGGCCTTCGACACCCCCCTGGCCCAGGACGCGGCCGCCCCGGCCAGCGCCGACGCGCCCGCCTCCGCCCCCTGAGCGGGCTCAGCAGCCCGGATCCTCGCAGAGCTCGAGCCCGACGCGCAGCGGCAGGTCGGGGGCGCACTCGTCGTAGCGCTCCACCTCCACTTCGCCCTGCATGACGGCCGTGTTGGTGCCATCGTAGCCCGTCACCCGCAGGTGCAGGTTGCCCGGCGGCACGCCCGGCGCGTAGGCCGGCGCGGCGTGGCAGAGCGACGGCACCGACCGCTCCACGACGCCGTTGACGATGACGTCCACCACCACCTGGGCGACGCCGTTCTCGCCGCAGCCCGCGCCGTTGGCGAAGTCCCAGGAGATCTCGAGCACGCGGCTGCGCCGGGCCAGCAGCAGGCCCCGGACCTCCGTCGTCTCGCCGCCGTGCACCGTCACCTCGTCCGTCCGGGCCTGGTGCGTCCAGCAGTCCGCGGCGCCCAGCCCCCGCAGCACGAGGGCGTAGGCCCCCGGCGCGACCCCGGGGATGCGCAGCTCGCCGATGGCGCACGGGCCCCGCTCGGTGACGATGGGCTCCACCGAGGTGAAGTCGTAGAGCCGGGCCTCCACCGCCGCCAGCCCCGCCTGGGCGCAGGACTGGCTGGTGGTGCGCCAGGTGATGGCGACGCTCCCGGGCTCCTGCTCATCCTCGCAGCCCGCGAGGAGGGCGAGGCTCAGCGCGCAGAGTTCAAGGGCCCTCGGGCCACGCCAGCCGACCATCGACCACCACCCCAACCGGTTTGATTTCTTTGATCTTTTCGGGCGCGACGCCCAGCGGATCGGCGCTCAGCAGCGTCAGGTCGGCGTCCTGGCCGACGGCCACGCGGCCGCGGCGCGCCTCCGCGAAGCCCGCGAACGCCGCGTCGACCGTGAAGCCCGCGAGCGCCTCTCGCGCCGTCAGGGCCTCCTCCGGGTACCAGCCGCCCGCCGGCTGCCCGGCCGCGTCCATCCGGGTCACCGCGGCGTAGAGGCCCGCGACGGGATCGGGCCGCTCCACCGGGAAGTCGCTGCCCAGGGACAGGCGCACGCCGGCGCGGCGCAGGCTGCGCCAGGCGTAGGCGTGGCGGACGCGCACCGGCCCCAGCCGCGCCTCGGCCCAGGGCATGTCGCTCGTCGCGTGGGTGGGCTGCACCATGGCCACGACGCCGAGGGCGGCCATCCGCGCCTGGTCGTCGGGCGAGACGATCTGGGCGTGCTCGACGCGGAACCGGCGATCCGGCCCCGGCGCCGCGGCGAACGCGTCGAGGACGTCCGCCACGGCCGCGTCGCCGATGGCGTGGACGCCCACCTGGTACCCGGCGTCGGCGTACTGGCGCACCCGCGCGCGCAGGGCCTCGCCGTGGGTGATGGGGATGCCCTGCGTGTCGGGGGCGTCGGTGTACGGCGCCTTCAGCCAGGCGCCGCGGCTGCCCAGGGCGCCGTCGGCGAAGAGCTTGACGGCCCGCACGGTGAGCATCCGGCCCGCGCGCGGGCCCGGCGCCACGAGGGCGTCGATGGCGGGGTCGTCCCCCCACAGCATCGCGTAGACGCGCAGGGGCAGCTTGCCCTCGGCGTCGAGCGCGGTGAGCGCCGCCAGCTCCTGGGCGCCGGTGCCGGCGTCGTGCACGCCGGTCAGGCCGACGCGGTGGCAGGCCTCGACGCCGGCCAGCACGGCGGCCCGCGTCTGCTCGGGGGTCGGCGGCGGGATGGCGGCCAGCACCGCGTCCATCGCCGTGTCGACGAGGACGCCCGAGGGCTCGCCGTCGGGCCGGCGCACGATGCGACCGCCGGCGGGATCGGGCGTGGCGCGGGTGATCTTCGCGGCCTGCAGCGCGGCCCGGTTCACCCAGAGGGCGTGGCCGTCGATGCGCGTCAGCGCCACGGGCCGCTCGCCGCTCACCGCGTCCAGCGTCGCGTGGTCGGGGAACTCCTTGATGGGCCAGTCGTTCTGGTCCCAGCCGCGCCCCTGGATCCAGCCGGTGCCGGCCGGCGCCGCCGCGACGAGGGCCGCCACGGCCTCCGGGCTGGCCGTCTCGCGCAGGTCGAGGCGGGTGCGCGTCCGCCCCAGGTTGGTCAGGTGGGCGTGGGAGTCGACGAGGCCGGGCACCACCACGGCGTCGGGCCGCCGGAGGACGCGCGTGGCGGGGCCGATGAAGGCCTGCGCCCCCGCCTCGGCGCCCACGAAGACGATGCGGCCGCCCTGCATCGCCACCGCCGTCGGCGCCGGCGTGGGCTCGGGATCGACGAGCGTGATCACCTTCTGGGCGATCACCACCAGGTCGGCGGCCATGGGACCTCCGGTCGGAGCGGCGGGGGCGGCCTGGGCCAGGACCACCGCCAGGGCGAGGGCGAGCGCGGTCATCGGCGGGCATCGTGGTTGCCGGCCCCGGAATCTGTCAAGCTGCGCCGCTCGACCCCACCGGAGGACCCGATGGCCCTGCCCCTGCCCTTTCTGCGCCGCCCGCCGCTGGTGGGCATGGTCCACCTGGCCGCCCTGCCCGGGGCCCCCGGCTTCGGCGGGGATCTGGAGGCCGTGGAGCGGCAGGCCGCCGAAGAAGCCGCCACGATCGCGGCCGCCGGCTTCGATGCCGTGATGGTCGAGAACTTCGGCGACGTGCCCTTCTACAAGGACCGCCTGCCCGCGGTGACGGTGGCCGCGCTCACCCGCTGCGCCCTCGCCGTGCGCCGGGCGGCGCCCGGATTGCCGTTGGGGATCAACGCCTTGCGCAACGATGGCCTGGCCGCGCTGGGCATCGCGGTGGCCGTGGGGGCCGCGTTCATCCGCGTCAACGTGCTCTCCGGCGCGATGGTGACGGACCAGGGCATCATCGAGGGCTGCGCCGCCGAGCTGCTGCGCGCCCGGGCCGCGCTGGGCGCCCGGGTCGCCATCCTGGCGGACGTCGCGGTGAAGCACGCCGCGCCCCTGCACACCCTGGATCTGGAGGCCAGCGCCCGCGATCTGGTGCACCGGGGCGGCGCCGACGCGCTGGTGGTCTCGGGCAGCGGCACGGGCGCCCCGACGGACCCGGGCCGCGTCGCCCGCGTCCGCGCGGCGGTGCCGGGCACCCCCATCTTCATCGGCTCCGGCGCGACGGCGGAGACGCTGGCGACGCTCGCGGCCGATGGCTACATCGTCGGCACGGCGCTCAAGCGCGCGGGGCGCGTCGACGCGGCCGCCTGCGGGAAGCTGCGCGCCGCCGCGGATGTTCTGACGGCGTGAACCGGGGACGCCTTTCGGGCATCCTGGGAGCGTGATGGTGACGCGAGACGAGCGGCAGGTGGCCCGCCTGGCGGTGGCGGTGCTGGTGTCGGCGCTGGTGCATGTGGGCACCTACGCCGCGCTGGATCGCGTCCTCGATCTGACGCCGCCCGAGCCGCCGCCCGCCCGACCCGTGCCCGAGCGCCCCATCCCCATCCTGAGCGAGGAGGAGGTCGACCGCCTCATCGCCATGGCGCCGAAGCTGCCGCCGCCCCCGAAGGTCACGGCGCCCACGGAGCCGCCGCCTCCCCCGCCGCCGCCGCCCCCTGCGGCGCGCCCCGACGGGCAGGTGGTCGAGATCCCGCCGCCGCCGCGGGAGGAGGTGCCCGACGACGCGCGCCTGCTCTCCGACTACAACAGCAAGGTCGAGAAGGAGATGGTCTCGGCCAACCTGCGGGCACCGACGCCCAAGATGCGCAAGTCGGACCGCCGCCTGCTCTCCCCCGGCGACGACGAGAACGGCAAGAGCACGGCGGAGAACCGCAAGCGCCCCGACGACTCCCCCTCGAAGCGCCGCGACGACCGGCCCGGCGACGCCGAGCGGCCCGGCAAGACGCCCGGCCCCGCGGCGAAGCCCGGCGAGGAGCGGCCCAAGGTCGCGGAACCCAAGCCGAATCCGTTGCCTGCGGGGGACGGCGTCTTCAAGCCGGCCGTGGAGCCGAGCGTCGCGGAGCAGGCCACGCCCGGCGGCGGCGGCAACGTGGGCGGCGCCCAGGCCCCCGCGAACTGGACGGCGCTGCTGCCCACCCTCGGGCCCGAGGACATGGACCGCCAGGACGGCTCCATCGACCACATCGAGGACATGGAGAAGGGCGCGGAGACGTTCCTCAACACCCGCGATTACCAGTACGCCTGGTTCTTCAACCGGGTGAAGCGCAGCGTCCAGCAGCGCTGGCGGGCGCTCGAGGCCCACCGCCGCCACGATCCGTACGGCCGTATCTACGGCGTGCGCGACCGCCAGACGGTCGTGGAGGTCACGCTCGATCCCGAGGGGGCGCTCGAAGACATCATCATCACGAAGGACAGCGGCGTGGCGTTCCTCGACGAGGCCGCGGTGGCCGCCTTCCAGGACGCCCAGCCCTTCCCCAACCCGCCGGCGGGCCTGAAGGACGCCGACGGGCGCATCCGGTTCCGGTTCTCGTTCTTCCTGGAGATCAACAGCCGGGGGATGCGGTTCCTCCCCTCGCGGCCGCCTCGCTAGCGCGGGCGCCTGGGCCTCAGTGGGCCTCGGCCGCGACGTGGGCCGCGTAGGCCTCCGCCGTCATGAGGCTGGCGAGCTGGCCCGGGTTCGACGGCATCACGCGGCAGATCCAGCCCCCGCCGTAGGGCGCGCTGTTGATCTGGGAGGCGTCCTTGCGCAGGGTCTCGTTGATGGCGACGACCTCGCCATCGCAGGGCGCGTACAGGTCGCTCACCGACTTCACCGACTCGACGACCCCGAAGGTCTCACCGGCGCTCAGGCTCGCGCCCACCTTGGGGAGCTCCACGTAGACGACGTCTCCCAGGGCGTCCTGGGCGTGGGCGGTGATGCCGATGGTCACCGACCCGTCGGCCTCGCGGCGGGCCCACTCGTGCTCTGCGGTGTAGACCAGCTCGGTCGGGTACATAGGGGTCCTCCTGTCAGCTTCCAGGCTGGATGAACGGGGCCTTGACGATGGTGGCCGCCTCGGCGCGCCCCCGCACCTCGACGCGCAGGGGGCTGCCCACGGCGTGCTGCCCGGTGGGCACGTAGGCGAGGCCGATGTTGCGCTCCAGGCTCGGCGACGGGCCGCCGCTGGTGACCCGGCCGATGGGCGCGCCCTCGGCGTCGACGATGGCGTAGCCGTGGCGGGCCGGCACGCGGCCCTCCATCACGAACGCCACGAGCTGGCGCGGGACGCCGGCGGCCTTCTGGGCCTCCAGCGCGGATTTCCCAATGAAGTCGGCCTTCTTCAGCTTCACGACCCAGCCCAGCCCGGCCTCGAGCGGGGTGGTGGTGTCGTCGATGTCGTTGCCGTAGAGGGCGTACTTCATCTCGAGGCGCAGGGTGTCGCGGGCGCCGAGGCCGATGGGCAGCAGGGCCGGATCGGCCGCGAAGAGCGCGTCCCAGACGGCGCCGCCCTGGCTGGCCGGCAGGTACAGCTCGAAGCCATCCTCCCCGGTGTAGCCGGTGCGGCTGATGAGGGCCGGCACGCCGGCGACCATGCCCTCGGCGAACCAGTAGCGCTTGATGTCGGCGAGGGGCGTCGACGTGAGGCCCTGGAGCAGCGCGGGCGCGGCCGGCCCCTGGAGGGCGAGCTGGGCCCAGGCGTCGCCCTGGTCCTCGGCGACGGCGCCCTCGAGGTGGGCGCTGATCCAGGCGAAGTCCTTGGCGCGGTTGGCCGCGTTGCAGCAGATGAAGACGCGCTCCCGCCCGAAGCGGTAGACCACCAGGTCGTCCACGATGCCGCCGTCGGGGCGGCACAGGCAGGTGTACAGGGCCTGCCCGTCGGCGATGGCCTCGAGATCATTGGTGATCAGCCGGTTGACGGCCGCCACGGCGTCGGCGCCGCGCACGTCGATCTCGCCCATGTGGGAGACGTCGAAGAGGCCGGCGTGGCGGCGCACGGCCCGGTGCTCGGCCTGGATGCCCGCGGCGTACTGCACCGGCATCTGCCAGCCGCCGAAGTCGACGAAGCGCGCCTTGTGGTCGGCGTGGCGCTCGAAGAACGGGGTGCGGCGCAGGTCGCTCATGGCTGGTCCTTCCCGAGGGCGCGGCGGGCCGCGCGGCAGACGTTGTCGAGCAGGCAGGCGATGGTCATCGGCCCCACGCCCCCGGGCACCGGGGTGATGGCCCCGGCGACGGCCTGGGCCGAGGCGAAGTCCACGTCGCCGCAGAGCTTGCCGTCATCGCCGCGGTTCATGCCGACGTCGATGACGGTGGCGCCGGGCTTGAGCCAGTCCCCCTTCACCAGGCGCGCGCGGCCGACGGCGACGACCACGATGTCGGCCCGGCGGACCTCGGCGGCGAGGTCCGGGGTGCGCGAGTGGCAGATGGTCACGGTGGCGTTGGCGCCCAGCAGCAGGAGCGCCATGGGCTTGCCGACGATGTTCGACCGCCCGACGACGACGGCGTGGCGGCCGGCGATGGGCACCTCCGCCGACGCCAGGAGCCGCATGCAGCCCGCCGGGGTGCAGGCCACCAGCGCCGGCTCGCCCAGGGCCAGGCGGCCCATGTTCACCGGGTGGAAGCCATCGACGTCCTTGTCGGGGTGCACGCGCTCCAGCAGCGGGCGGGGATCCCCGACGCTGGCCGGCAGCGGGAGCTGGATGAGGATGCCGTGGATGGCGGCGTCGGCGTTGAGCGCGTCGACGTGCGCCCGCACCGTCGCGGCGTCGACGTCGTTCGGCAGGCGGATGACGCGGCTCAGCACGCCGATCTCGGCCGCCGCCTTCTCCTTGTGCCGGACGTAGACCGCCGAGGCCGGATCGTCGCCCGCCAGGATGACCGCCAGCCCGGGGCGCGCGCCCGCGTCGGCCAGGGCGGCCACCTCGGCCCGCAGCCCGTCGCGCACCTGGGCGGCCAGGGCCTTGCCATCGAGGAGGCGTGCGGTCATGGGCGGCTCCCGCGCGTGGTCGACGCGGAGGATGTACACGACGCGGAGGCCCGCCGTCGAGCACCATCGGCCCGGTTCAGCGGCTGGAGAGCGCGGGCGAGTTGGCCCCCGGTGGGGACCGCGGGGTGGTCCCCACCGGGTTCATGGCCAGGGGGAGGGTGAGCCCGCGCAGGACCGCGGGCTCGGTGGAATCAGGGGGCCTCGTCGGCCTCGTCGTCGTCGGCGCCGTCGTCGGCCTCGTCGTCCGCCTCGTCGTCCGCGCCGTCGTCCGCGCCGTCGTCCGCGCCACCGGCCTCGTCGTCATCGGGGCCCTCGGCCGCGTCGCCGTCGTCGCCGTCGTCATCGCCCTCGGCGTCGCCGTCGTCGTCGCCCTCGGGCTCGCCCTCGCCGGCCGCGCCGTGGTCGTCGTCGTCGCCCTCGGCCTCGTCGTCGTCGTCGCCCTCGCCGGCCGCGCCGTGGTCGTCGTCATCGTCCTCGGCGTCGCCGTCGTCCCCGTCGCGGTCGTGGTGGCCCCGCTCGACGCGCGCCTCGGCCTCGTCATCGTCGATGCCGTCGCCGTCCATGTCGGCGTCGTCATCGTCCAGGACGCCGTCGTCGTCGTCGTCATCGTCGTCGATGTCGGCCTGGCCATCCTCGTCGGAGTCCACGATCGCCAGCGGCGAGACCTCGACGCGCGCGGCGTCGGCGTCGGCCACCACATGGCCGACGTCGATGGCGGCCTCGCCCGTGAGCGACTTGCCGGTGCGGAAGCTGCGGGTCAGGTCACCCTGGCGGTTGCGCTCGAACAGGACGTCCGGCCCGAAGTCGCCGTTGGCGTCCAGCAGCACCAGCAGGTAGCTCTGGCCGTCCTGCAGCGGGACGCTGAACTTGCCGTCCGCGCCGATGACCCCGTCCACGAAGCCGCCCGACGCGTCGATGGCCCGCACGGCGCTCATGCCGGCGAAGGCCTGCAGGTCGACCTGGCCCACGAGGGGCCGCGTGCTCGTGTCCACCGGCGCCCGGCTCGTGGCCCCGTCGTCGCAGCCCGCCAGCAGCGCCAGCGACCCGAAGACCATCCCCCAACGCGACATGCTCATCTGGAACTCCTCGGTTTCGGAGGCTGTTCGTCGGCCTCGGGTGCTCCTACGGCGCCGTCGTCGCGGTTGGATCTTCGGCCCGCACTTTTTTTTCGGGGCCGATCACCGGAGAAATGACGCCACGACGATCCAGCCGGCGATCGACCTGCGTAGGAGCGGCATGCACGGGGCGCGACCATGACGTTCCTGGCCCAGGATCAGGACCGCCTGGCGCGCTTCCGCGCGGGGGATCGAGCGCTGCTCGCCGAGGTGTACGACCACTACCTCGACGGGCTCGCGAGGGTGCTGCGCATGGGCTTTCGCCTCCAGACCGCCGAGGGACTCCGCCTGGTGCCCCCCCTCACCTCCACCTTCGAGGTCGAGTGCCTGTGCCACGACGTCTTCCTGCGAGCCTTCGCGGACGGCGCCCGCCAGGCCTACGACGGCGAGCGCCCGTTCGGGACGTGGCTCATGCGCATCGCCCGCAACCTGAGCACCGCCCCGAGGACTACCGCGCCCTCATTGGCCAGTACCTCGCCGCCAGCGACCTGGACGCCTGGCCCAACACGGGCGTGCTGCTGGCCGCCTCCAAGGACCAGGAGACGCATGAGTGGGAGCCCTTCCGCGCGGGCGTCTTCAGCCATGAGGTCCGGTCGGGGCTGCTGGGCGCGGCCGACACCAACGGCGACGGCTTCATCGAGTACACCGAGCTCGGCGCCTACGTGGCGGCCGCCAACCTCTCCATCACGGTGGCGGCCGCCCGGCCCCAGGTCGTGGCCCGACCGCCGGCCGCGGACCGGCACCGCGCGCTCACGGACATCACCGCCGGCCCGCAGCATTTCCTGAGTCTTCCCAAGGACTTCCGGGGCCGCGCCTGGCTGGAGGACGACCGCGGCGACCGCTACGCCGACTTCAACGCCGCCGGCGACGCGCCCATCGTCATCGCGCTGGCCGACACCCGCTACTACCTGCGCCAGACGAACCAGGAGGCCGTCGTCGCGCTCGACCGCCCCGGCACCGTCACCGCCCTGAGCTGGCGCCCCCGCGCCCTCGCCCAGCGCGGGGCCGTCGACGACGCCTTCCGCCGCGACCTCTTCGGCGTCGGCTTCGGCCCGGGGTTCTACCAGGGCTTCATCTCGCGGGCCGACCTGCTGGCGGCCCACCGCCAGCGCGACACCCTGCCGCTGCCCCCGGCCATCGAGCTGGGGGCCGTCGCCGAGGCGCCCCGCCGGTTCGGGCCGTGGCCCTGGGTGGCCACCGGCGTCGCGGTGGCGGCGGGGGCCGGCGCGGTGGTCTTCGGGCAGAGCGCCCAGGCCGACTACGACGCCTTGCAGAGTCGCCTCGCGCGCCGGGGCCTCGACGATCCCGACGCCCGGACCCGGATCGCCACGGAGCGCGACTGGAGCAACGGCCTGGCCGTGGGCGCCGGCGTCGCCGCCGCGGCCGCCCTGACGCTCTTCCTGCTGGACGCCCCCACCCCCATCCAGCCCAGCGCCGGCCCCCAGGGCATCGGCGTGGCGGGGAGGTTCTGATGCGCTACGCCCTCGCCCTGCTGGTCGGCCTGGCCGGCTGCACCCTCGATCCCGATGAGCTGCTGGAGCAGACGGAGCTGCAGGTGACCGTGGTGGGCATCGACCCGTCCGCGCGCACGCTGCGCGTCGCCGTGGAGCGCGACGAGGCCGCGGTGGCCGACCTCGCCCCCACCGTCGAGGGCCAGCGGATGGACGTCTGGTTCGCGGAGCTGCCGGTGGGCGCCTACACCCTCGTCGTCGAGACGGACGCGGGGCAGCGCTGTGAGCGGGCGCTCACCAACACGACGGGGCCGCAGCAGGAGGTCGTGGATCTGGCCGTGGCCTGCCCCGACCCGGCCGAGGTGCCCCCCGGTGACGGCGAGCACGGGGGCGAAGAGGGCCACGACGACTGAGGGGAGCCTCAGATCTTCGTGCACTTCTTGCCCACCGAGGGCAGCCGGGCGCAGATCTTCAGGCGGCCGTTGTCCAGCTCGACGCTGGCGTCCACGCGGTCGCACGACCCGGCGAAGCAGGCCTTGGCGAAGGCGTCGAACGAGGCGCCGCCCTGGGTCACCGTGGTGGTCACCGTCCCGCTGAACTTCACGGTGCCGTTCCCGAACTTCTCCTGGAAGCTGGCCTCGGCGCTCACGCTGAAGTCGCCGTTGCTGGCGATGCTGCCCGAGGCGTTGAGGCGGGTGCTGCCCAGGTCCAGCTTGCCGGCGAAGGCGGCGGCGTTGTTCGTCACGCTCAGGGTGAAGTCGTCGACGGCGAGGCCCTCCACCAGCTCGACGCGGCTGACCTGGACGGAGAGCGTGCCGCGGCCGCCGTGGCTGCGGAAGTAGGCCTTGCCGGTGGTGGGGAACGTGAGCCAGCGCTTCAGCGGGCCGAGGGAGGCGCGGGGGTTGAAGGTGCCCGAGGCGACGGCGTACTGGCCGCGGCGGTAGACCACGGAGGCGGCGCCGAGGGGCAGGTTGAACGTGTGGACGAGCAGGTTCACCTCGATGGCCAGGTCGCCGTTCAGGGCGAGGGCGCGCAGGGAGTCCTCGAAGCGGAGCATGGCCTGCCAGTCGTTGTCGACCAGGGCCTCCAGGTCCGAGGACGCCGACACGCCCAGGTTGTACTGCTCCGCGAGGCCCAGGCTCAGGGTGCCGGCCACGTACAGGTTGCCATCCACCGGCGTCAGGTAGCGGGGGCTGCCGTTCAGCAGCGGATCCCCCCACGTCGACACGGGCGTGACGTGGAGCTGGTGGTCGGCCGAGAACCCGAACTTCGCCTCGTCGACGCTGATGTAGCTGCCCTGCGGGAAGACGCCCTGGGCCCGGAAGAACAGGGCCGGCGTGGTCGGATCCACGGCCAGGAAGACCTCGCGCTGGGGATCCGTGTCGACGTCCAGGTCGCCGAAGCTCATGGAGCCGGCGCCCAGCTGGAGCTGCAGGTAGAGGTAGCGCTTGTCCGGGTTGAGCTGGCCCTCCAGGTCGAGGTCGCTACCGCGGCGGAAGCCGACGGACATGGCGGCGGCCGAGGAGAGGTTGCCCAGCTCGGACAGGCCGTCGAAGTCCGTCCCCAGCGACTCGGCCCAGCCCTCGGTGACCGACCAGGTGCCATCGACCGCCTGGCGCAGCACGAGGGTGGCGTCGATGAGATCGATCTCCATGCCCCCGGCCATGTCGACGGAGACGGTGCCGTTGATGAGGGCCTCGCGGTTGGCGGGATCCTCGGTGACGTCGGCCGGGTCGAAGTGGAAGACGTAGCCGTCCATGGTGACCTGGCTGCCGTTGCCGACGGCGGCGTGGGCGGCGGAGGCGGAGAGGACGAGGGCGAAGGTCGCAGCGGTGGTCTTCAGCGGGCGCATGGCGGGCTCCGGTGTCGGTGTGTCGGGGGTTCCGCTGCCACCAACCCCGGCCGGGCTCCCAGCGTGCAACGCGGCCCGCGTTTTTCTGCGCGGGGCCCGTCACTTTCTTTCAACCGCCTGATTTCATTGTCACTTCTCCAGGTCGACGCCGGGGCGGTTGCGCCGGACGGGCATCGTCGGGATGCTGCGCCCCCAACGCGCTCGGGGGAGGAGCTCATGCGCCACGCCATCTTCGGTCTGCTCGGTCTGCTCGCGGTACTGCCCGCCTGTGACGATGACGGCGGCGGCCCGGCGGCCCAGAGCGGCCGGCTGGACGCGGCCATCGGCGCCGACGCCGACGCGCCCGACGTGACGCCGCCGGACGCCGCCGATGGCGTGGACGCGGGCCTGGCGGACGCGGCCCCCGACGCCGAGGTGACCGTCGACGAGGGCGTGCCCCCGCCGCCCGCCGAGCCTGGCGATCCGGGGCCCTACCGGGTGGGCTTCCACACCGAGACCATCACCTACGCCAACCCCGCCCTGGCGGCCGACCGGCCGCTGGACCTGCACTGGTGGTACCCGACGGTCGCCGAGCGGGGGGAGGCGGTGCGCTACGCCGGCATCTTCCCCCGCTTCGACGTGCTGGGGGACGCCCCGCCCCTCGACGGCCCCCTGCCCCTCGTCGTGTTCTCCCATGGCAACGGCGGCCTGGCCGAGCAGAGCTACTTCCTGACGGAGTTCCTGGCGACCCATGGCTTCGTGGTGGTGGCCCCCGATCACACCGGCAACACCTTCGAGGACGACAGCCAGCCGACGTGGCGCCTCTTCGAGCTGCGGCCGCAGGACATCAAGGCCGTCCTCGATCACGCCGACGCCTTGCCGGCTGGCCACCCGCTCGCCGGCCACCTCGGGCCACAGCGCGGCATGACGGGCCATAGCTTCGGCGGCTACACCAGCCTGGCGGTCGCGGGCGCGGGCTTCGACGTCGCGGCCATCCAGGCCGGCTGCGCGGCGCCCCCCGAGAGCGAGACGGACGCCTGCCACTACCTGGCCGACGCGGGCACCCAGGCGCGCTACGCCGCGGCCTTCGGCGACGCGCGGTTCCAGGCGGCCATCCCCCTCACCCCCGCCGGGGCCGGCCTGTTCGGCGGCGATCCGGGCCTCGCCGGCATTGCCATCCCCACCCTCATGATGACGGCCGGGCGCGACGCGACCCTGCCCAACCCGCTGCAGGGCGACCCGCTCTGGGCGGGCATCACCCAGGCCGACAGCCTGCGCCTCGACTTCCTGGAGGCCGGCCACTTCACGTTCAGCGACGCCTGCACCATCGCGCCGGCGGCCGTGATGAACGATGGCTGCGGGCCGGACTTCCTCGACAACACCACCGCGCACCGGCTCATCAACGCGTACGCGCTGGCCTTCCTGCGGCTGCACCTGCTGGGGGACGCCCAGGATCTCGACCTGCTCGATGGCAGCCTGCGCATCGATGACGGCGCCCTGACGCTGTCGACGGTGGAGTAGCCTCAGGCCCCGACGGTCGCCGCCAGCGTCGAGAGCGCCCGGGCGCAGCGCCCGGCCTCGAGGCCCCGCCGGGCGAGGCCCCGCTGCAGGGCCGGCAAGGTGCCGGTGCCGATGCGCGGCAGCAGCCACCGCGGCTGCCGGCCCGGCACCGCGCCCCCCGCGATGGTGGTGAGGGCCAGGCGGTAGGGGCTGGCGGCCAGCGCCGCCACGGCGGCCGCGCTCACGTCCCGGGCGCCCCCGTTGGGCCAGGCGAACGTCGTGGGGGCGACCCCCAGCTCGGCGGTGAGGCGGGCGGCGCTCGTCGCCACCTGGGCCTGCACCTCGGCGGGCGCCTGCCCCGGGTGCAGCAGCACATGCTCGTGGGCGTGTCCCCCGATGTGCACCCCGGCCCGCGCGAGGGCCCGGACCTCCTCCCACCCCATGAAGCCCTCGCTGGCGAAGCGGGCGTCCAGGTCGGCGCGGCGATCCGCGCTCAGGTGGCCCTCGATCTCGGCCAGCGCGGCGTCGTGGCGGGCGCGCGGCAGGTGCTTGAGCTGGCCGGCGAGCCAGTGGGCGAGCTTCGCCCGGCCGGCGTCATCGCCCAGCGGGGCGGTGAGGCCCAGGGTGGGCACGCGCAGGACGCCCTCGCCGTAGAGCACGGTGCGCCGGACGCGGTAGCCCATGACCCGGTGGCCGTCATCGACGTGGGCCGTGCTCACGTAGCAGGCCCACGGGCGCGCCCCCAGCAGATCGGCCACCCGGTCGTGGTTGCTGGCGTAGCCATCGTCGAACGTCAGGCAGATCCAGCCGGGCGCCAGCGTGGCCTCGCCCTCGGCGGCGGCCAGCACCTCGTCCACGCCCACGAACCGGAAGTGGCGCTCCAACCACGCGATCTGCTTCATGAAATCAGGCGTGGCGAGCTGGTTCTTCTGGACGCGGGCGTCGACGATGCGATCGACGACGCCGTGGTAGAAGAGGATGGCGCCCCCCGGGACGCGGCGCGTCGCGGCGACGCCGAGGCCGGCCAGGGCGGTGGTGGCGCGGTCGAGGGGCCTCACAGGGCGTTGTCCCCTTCCCCCAGCGTGAAGAAGCGGCCCGTCGCCGGCAGGCCCCGGCCCAGGTGCAGCATGGTCGACGGCGGCGCGGGCCGCGTCAGCGCCGGCGCCCCGGCGAGGGCCGCCGTGAAGGCGGGCGTCGGGTGGTGCAGCAGCGCGGCGGCCGCCTGCCCGCCGAAGGGATCCGTCCACAGGAAGCGGATGAGCCGGCGGACGGCGTCGGGGGCCTGTGGCGGCGGCCAGACGTCGATGAGGCGGACGACCGGCAGGCCCCGCCAGCGCCCCGGGCCGAAGACGGCGAAGCCCTGGGGGTCGCTCGGATCGCCGTCGACGAGCAGGAAGCGGTCGCCCACGAACCACCGGCTGCGGGCGGCGTCGCGGACGCGGGTGAAGGCGGCCGCGTGCCGGGTGCGATCCCACAGGGCGTCGAAGTCGACCCGCGCGGGATCGGCGCGGCGCCAGCCGAGGCGGCGGCCCCCCAGCAGGCGGCGAGGCCCGGCGAGGGACCGGCCCAGGGCGCGGAGGCCGGGCAGCGCGGCGGTCGGCGCCAGCGGCACGACGGAGAGGTGCTGCAGCCCCTCGGGCACCAGCGGCGTGAAGCGCAGCTTCTCCAGCATCTGGCGGACGTGGGGCGCCGGCGTCGTCGTGAGCAGCGGCCGCGCCCGGCCGACGCTGCGAAAGCGGAAGAGCAGCTCGGCGGCCACCCCGCGAAACCGGGCGTCCACCCGCCACGTGCTGCTGGAGACGCCGGGCACTTCGGCGCCATCCACCTGAAACAGAAAGGGAATCAGCGCGAGCTGCCCGACGATGCGGTCGGCGTCGAGCAGCACCCAGCCCCAGGGGCCGGGCGTCGGGTTCTCGTCCCAGAACCGCCGCAGCCGGGCGGCCCAGCCGGCCTCGCCGCGGGTGTCGCCCTCGAACGTCGCCAGGTAGCGCACGAGCTCGGCCCGCGGGGCCTCCTCGGCGAGCACCACCCGCGGCTCCGTCACCGGCGCACCTTCTTGAAGCGATCCGAGACGAGCTCCCCCTCGGCCAGCGTGACCTTCACCGGGACCTTGTACGGCTCCAGGACGCCCTGCAGGGCCTGCCGCATCCGCCGCTTGAAGGCCACGGGCGACTCGTCGGTGTCGAGGACGACGCGCGCCACCACCACCTGGCCCGTCAGCGCGTGGGCCTCGCCGAACACGGCGCAGTCGAGCACGCCCGGCAGGGCGCTGATGGCCTCCTCGACCTCGACGGGGAAGACCTTGAGGCCGCCCACGTTGATGAGGTCGGTCGCGCGCCCGAGGATGTGCAGGAAGCCGTCGTGCTCCTCCACCAGATCGCCGGTGTCGTACCACCCGTCGTCGTCGAACCCGGAGGGCTGCCCGCCCAGGTAGCCGAGCATGGAGTCGGCCCCGCGGATCTGCAGGCGGCCGTCCACCACGCGGTAGTCGGCGCCCTTCAGCGTGAGGTAGCGCGAGTCGTTGGCGGCCGACTGGCTGCGGAAGATGCCCAGCTCGCTGGAGCCGTAGAGCTGCAGGAACCGCACGCCCGGGAACGCGGCGACGGCGGCGTCCAGGGTGCTCTGCGGCATCACCTCGGTGCCGTAGGAGATGACCTCCAGCGACGACAGGTCGTGGCGCTCGGCGGCTCCCGAGAGCAGGAGCAGGTTGAGGAACGAGGGCGTCACCGGCAGCAGGGTGGCGCGCCGCCGGGCGACGAGCGCGCAGACGGTGTCGGGCGCGCGGCTGGCCGGCAGCAGGATCGTCCCGCCCGAGGTGAGGCAGCCGAACAGGGTGTTCACGCCCCCCATGTGATCAGGGAGCAGGAAGACGAGCACGCGGTAGCCCGGCCGGGGGTGCGCGAACTTGCCCAGCAGCCCCTCGGCGTCGTGGAGGATGACCTTGGGCTGCCCCGTCGACCCGGACGTCATGATGATGATGCCGGCGTGGCCCCGGGCCCGGAGCGCGTCGAGCAGCGGGTGCGTCGCCGGGGCGTGGCGCGTCGGGGCCGCGTCGAGGGGCGCGTCGGCGGCGTACGACCAGTCCACCGGGGCCGCGGCCAGGGCGGCCTCGATCTCCCCCGCGGCGGTCGCGGCGATGGGGATGGCGACGAGGCCCTCCAGGACCGCCGCGAAGAACCGCGTGACGTTGGCCTCGGAGTAGTCGCCGCAGAACGCCAGGGTGTCGCCGGGGCGCAGGCCCCAGGCGCGGAAGCGCGCGCGCAGGGCGTCCGTCTGGCGGACGAGATCGGCGTAGGTGCAGACGCGCTCGCCCTCGATGACGGCCTCGGCGTCCCCCGAGGCGACCAGGCGGGCGCGCATCCAGTCGAGGCTCACGGCCCGCCCTCCTCAGCCCGGCTTGTCGGCCACCAGCAGGAAGTAGCCCATGCGGCCGGCGTCCCAGTAGGCCCCCAGGATGTCGCACGCCCGGGCGAAGTCGGCCCGGGCCTCGGGCCCGATGAGGGCGTCCACGTCGTCGGCGAAGCGCTCCAGGTTGGCCTGCCACGCCCAGAGCGTCGGCCGCGTCTCCCGGCTCAGATCCCGGACGGACGCCACCCGCAGCCCCGCCGCCGCGGCCTGGGCCTCATAGTCGGCGAGGGCGCCGATCTTCGCCCGCCCGAAGACCCGGTCCAGGCAGGCCAGCTTCTTGCGATCATTGAGGATTTCGCCCAGGTCGAGGGGCCGCAGGAACGTCAGGTCGCACAGGACGAGCCGCCCGCCGGGCCGCAGAATCCGGGCGCACTCCGCGAGGAGCCGGGCCCGGTCCGGCATGAGGTGGCTGGACTCCATGACCCAGGCGACGTCGTAGGCCGCCGACGGCTCGCCGTTGTCGAGGGCGTCGGCGACGGCGAACGTGCAGCGGTCGGCGAGGCCGGCGGTCAGGGCGTTGGCCTCGGCGGCCTCGATGCCCCGCGGGCTGATGCTGATGCCGTGCACCGTGCCGTCGAAGTGGCGGGCGAGCCAGAGGGCCGGCCCCCCCACCCCGCAGCCCACGTCCAGCACCCGCGCCCCGGGCGCCGGGGCCGCCTCGGCCAGCATCAGCTCGCTCAGGCGCTCCGTCGCGCGGGGCAGCAGCCAGTCCGCGTCCCCGAAGACGCCGTAGTGGAAGTCGGCCCCCATGACGAGGCGCCAGGCCTCGGTCACCCGGTCGTAGTGGTCGGCGACCAGCAAGAAAACCTCCTCGTTTCAAGCCCTTGCGCGCCTGCCTCGGGCGCGCGGCGGCCGGACGATCCCACAGGCCCGGCCGCGGGTCTACTCCCCCAGGTCCAGGCCGACCTGCAGGCCGCCCTCCAGGCGCAGGCGCCCGCCGCGGATGCTGGGGATCTCCTGGAAGGCCGGCGTGATGCGCAGCCCCTGGATGCGGGGGGCGAACTGGGCGAAGTCGCCGACGTCGACGGCCACGCTGTCGAGGCCGAAGTCGAGCCCGCCGTTCAGGGCGCCGCGGATCTCGGGCCAGAGGACGGTGCGCAGGATGAGGGCCAGGCTGTCGGCGCCCAGCGTGGGCTCCCGGCCGTCGCCCTTGTGGATGAGGACGGCGTGGACCTCGGGCTCCTCGGCGATGCCCAGCTCGACGCGGCCATCGACGAGGGCGACGCGCAGGCCGGCGCTCAGCGAGACCTGGAACTCGTGGGGCTCGCTCAGGCCCTCGGGCTGCATGGTCAGGCGCATCGCGCCGATCTGGGCGATCAGGACCTCGCCGGAGCCCGGCGGGGCCGGCACCACCACGGGGGGCAGCAGCGCGTCGGCGAACGTCTCGCCGGCCAGGCGGGAGAACTGGTCGGGCACCGGGACGCGCAGCGTCAGCGTCCCGCCGCGCCAGACCTCGTGCAGCAAGGCGTTGATGAGCGCGAGCCGGACGGCCACGCCCATGCCGTCGCCGGCCACCAGCACCTCCTGGTCGGGCGAGAGCGTCGGGATGCCCGGATCGTCATGGGGCGGCGGCGGCGGATCGACGTGGCGGATGGACGCGTCGAGGGACAGGCGCAGGCCCACGCCGCGGACGAGCTCGAGGGCCGCCGCCCGCATCGCGAGCACCAGCCGGATGGCGGGCACGCCCTCGATGCGCGGATCGATGTTCAGCGGCACCTCGCGCAGCCCGGCCAGGATGCCGCCCAGGGCCGTCTCGATGACCTGGGGCAGCGTGTCGCGGATGACGTCCTCGACCAGGCCGGTGACGAGGTCGCGGGCGACGGCGCCGAACTGGTTGCCGAGCACGCTCACCAGCGCCTCGGCCGTCGCGTCGGCGAAGCGGCCGCCGATGGACTCGACGGCCACGCCGACCTCCTCGACCTCCACGCGCAGGGCCCCGTCCTCCAGGGCGATGATCATGCGGGCGAAGGTGGCCATGGAGGCCGTGAGGGTGCCGTCCAGGCTGAGCTGCTGGCCCTCGAAGCGCAGGCCGCCCTGGGTGGTGAGGCTCAGGTCGGGCAGCGCGACGAAGAGCTCGATGCCGTCGGCGGTGAACCCGGCCTGGACGTCCGGCTGGCCCAGGCGGATGCCCTCGACCCGCAGCGAGAACGTGTTGCCGGAGGCGATCTGGGGGTTGGGCAGCAGGCGGTCGCCGTCCACGAGGCCCAGGACCACGCCGATGAAGGCGGCCACCTCGTCCAGCTCGAGGGCGCCGGCGACGTCGGGGATCTCGACCTCCAGATCGCGATCGAGCAGGGCCTGGTCGAGCCGCAGCGCGAGGGCCGCGGGCACCTCGGCGCCGTCGGCCGTGCCGGGCACGAACCGGGGCGCCCAGAGCACCTCGCGCACCGCCGTCACCGCGGGCAGGCGCACGCCGTCATCGGCCTCCACCACCACCCGGTTCAGGCCGAAATCCGCAGGCAGATCAAGGGAGAAGCTGCCATCCTCGGCCACGTCGGCCGGCTGGCCGTTGACGCGGACGAGGACGCCGCCCCGGCCATCCGTCGCGCGGCCGCGCACCGCGATGGTCCGCCCGCCGAAGCCCGACAAGATGGCGCCCTGGGCGGGCGAGTCCACCACCAGCTCGGGCGGGGCGTCGTCGACGAAGAAGGCCGCCTGCCCGCAGGTCTCGCCGGCGCAGGCCGCCACGACCCCCTGGCCCTCGGCCAGGAACCGCAGCTCGCCGTCCTCCACCATGGCCTGACCCGGGGGCGCCGGCGCCAGCTCGAGCTCGGCGGCGATGGAGCGCCCATAGCGGTCGAAGGCCGTCGCCACGACCCGCGGGTGATCGGAGAGCGTGTACAGCGGCAGCCGGGGCTCCAGGGCCACCTCCACCCACGCGACGTCCTCGACGGGGGGCGGCGGAGGCACGTCGGCGTCCAGCCGGGGCGGCGGCAGGCCAGCGTCCGGCAGGGGCGCGGCGTCGGGCGGGGGGCCGGCGTCGGCCACCCGGCCGGCGTCGTCGGGGCCCGCCGGGGAGGCCGCCTCGTCGTCGCAAGCCACCGCCAGCACGGCCAGGGCGGCGAAGATGAGCGCGCGTCGCATCGGCATCACTCCCGCAGGTTGCCGCTGAGGAGGAAGTGGGAGGTCTGGCCCGAGAGGGACAGGTCGCGGATGCCCAGCCGCGTCCCCCGCGGCACGCCGTACTGGACGAGCACGTCGGGCAGCGCGAAGTCGGGGATGGGCAGGGACGGCAGGGCCCCGGAGAGCGCCTCGCCCACGAGGGCGCTCACGATGCGGCCGAGCTCGCGCTCCAGCGTGAGGCGGGCCTGGGGCGTCACGTTGACCCCCTCCAGCGACAGGTACAGCCGGGTGACGCGGATGTCCCCGAACGTCACGTCGGTGCCGCGCTCCAGCCGGACGCTGGCCTCGGCGGTGGCCGCCATCCGCAGCGTGAGGGGCTGGTCGAAGAGGTCCGGCCACGTCACCTCGGCCACGGCGGGGCCCAGGTGCAGCTCGACGCCGGTGTCGCCCACCCGGCCGCGGACGGCCGGCGGCACCAGGACGCGGATGCCGAGGCGGACGCCGTCGCCCAGGCCGCCCAGCAGGTCGCCGGCGTCGGGCAGGGTGAAGACGCCTGCGCGCCAGGCGCGGTGGAGGAGCTGGTTGAGCAGGCCCAGGTTCACGGCCGCCCCCGCGTTGCCCGCGGGGCGCAGCGCCACGGTCCGCGGGCCGGGCGGCATGGGCACCCCGGCCGAGGCCGCCGCCTGGCGCGTGGGGCCATCCACCCGGGTCGAGATGCCCAGGAGCATCCGGCTGGGGTTGACGTTGAGGCTGGCGAAGTCGACGGCCAGCGACATGGGCGTCTCGGGCCCGCCGCCGAGCCCCGGCAGCACCAGGCCGACGGAGAGGGACTGCAGGTCGAGCCCGTTGAGCAGGCCCGCGAGGATGTCATCCGTCTGATCCGCCAGGAAGCTGCGCAGGGCCGAGACGACCTCGTTGCGGATGGTCCCCTCGAAGGCGCCGAAGATCAGATCCAGCAGCGTGCCCGAGATGATCCCATCGAAGTCCGAGTCCAGCCGGCCCACGGAGGCGTTCCCGTTGCCGCGCAGGCGGACGACGGGTCGGCCGTTCTGGAGCGCCACGTCGAACGTCAGATCGACCGCCACGTACTCGGCCGTGATGGTGCCCCGGTTGGTGACGGTGCCGGTGAGCTGGACGTCCAGCTCCAGGCCGTTGAGGCGGGCCTGCAGCCGCAGCCCGTTGTCCACGAGCGTCAGGCTGGCCGTCCGGGCGCCGCGGATGCGCATGCCCCGGTACACCGCGCCCAGCCGGAAGACGCAGCCGACGATGGGCAGGCTCTGGCGGCAGTCGTTGGGCACGATGGGGTTCTGGGCGCGCAGGGCCTCGTCCACCGTGGTCAGCAGCCCCTGGGAGTTGAGCACGCGGCGCAGCAGGTCGGTGAGGCTGCGGATGGGCTGGTCGGGCGCCCCGTCGTCTACGGCCCCCTGGGCCAGGTGGAGCTGGATGACGTCCGCCGCCCGGGCGTTCTCGCCGATGTACTCCGCCGAGGAGAACCAGGCGCAGAAGGTACTGTTGGCGTTGCCGACGGCGTCCCGCGCGATGATCTCCTGGACGTTCAGGCCCCAGGTCGGCTCCACCGCGGTCGAGAAGCGGCCGTCGTCGGCCACGGCCACGGCGCGGCCGTTCACCGTCACGCTCTCGACGCCGGCCACGTCGGCCACGCGCCCCTCCAGGTTGAGCTGGCCCATGCCCACCATGGCCCCGTCGGGCGGGTTCAGGCAGGCGATGGCCGGGCCCCCGGCGTCCACCAGGATCTCGGTTTCCTCAACGAGATCGGTGCCTTCCACCTCGACGCGCAGCCGGTAGCGCCCCTCGGCGTCGGGCCGGTAGCGCCCCTCGCCGAACTCAGGCAGGCGGGGCCGCGCCGTCCAGACCAGCGGCGCGTCGGGCACCGGGTTGCCGAACTCGTCGATGACGCGCGCCGCGTAGGTGATGACCTGGCCGATGTCGTAGACGGGGGCGACGGGCTGCACCGAGGCGACGAGGCGGTCGGGCCGCCCGGGCAGCACGTCCAGCGGGGCGCCGATCTGCTCCGCGGCGGCGGGATCGGCGCAGGTGACCACGTAGCGATCGGCGGTGGTCACCGTCAGCTCGCGGCCATCGATGGTCACGCCGAGGGCCTCCGGCCGCACCTGGACGAAGGCGTCTTCGCTGTCGAGCTCGTTGCCGAACTCGTCCCACGCCTCGCAGGTGACGTGGGCCGACTCGCCCGCGGTGATGACGTCGGGCTCGACCGTGGTGGCCAGGCGATGGGCCGGGCCGGCCAGGACGTCCCAGCGGGCGGGGGTGCCGTCGCGCAGGCCCAGGCCCGGCGCGTGGCAGGTCACCAGGTAGATGCCCGCCGTGCGCCCCGTGAGCTGGTCGGGGGCCTCGGGGTCCCGGGCCCAGCCATCCGCGGGGTGGATGTCGCTGCGCAGGTCGATGCCCGCGATGGGCAGGTCGTCAGCGTCCAGCGCCTGGCACGTCACCCGGTTGGCGAGGCCGGCGCGGGTGATGCCCGTCCCCAGGATGGTCTCGATGCGCACCACGGGGTTGGGGGGATCCACCGGCATGGCGGCGTCAGCCGGCGGCGGCGGCGGATCCTCGGCGTCTACCAGCGGGGCCCCCTGGTCCTTCGGGGGCAGGAAGGCGTCCGGCCGGCCCCCACCGCCCGCGTCGGCCGCGATCGCGTCCGCCTCGTCGGCGCTCACCGGCTGGGCGTCGTCGCAGCCCGCCGCCAGCGCCAGCCCGGCCAGCAGGGCCAGCGCCCCCCAGCCCGGCCCGCTCCGCCGCCGCGTCCCCCGCCGCGCCGTCCGCTCTCTGCCCGTGATCATGGGCCCCTCCGCCAGATTTCCGGCCCAGGCTACCAGACTTCGGCCGGCTCGTGCCCAGGCCTGTGCCCCCCTCGTCGCGCGCGGTGTTCGCACCGGTGGACGCCAGCGGGAATCCTCCGTATGGTGCGCCCGTTTCTGGCCGCCGTGCGCGTGGCCAGAGAGCGCTCCGCCCGCCCGGCGGGTCGACAAGAGGAGGATGCGATGACCGAGGATCTGGAGCCCGAGAAGCTCGTTCGCCTGATCGACAAGGAGTCCGGTGAGACCCTCACCATGCAGGTGGCCGCCGAGTTCGAGCTGGACGGCAAGGTCTATGGCGTCCTGACGCCGGCCGAGACCCTGATCCGCATCTTCCGCGAGACCGCGGACGAGCTCATCGAGGTCGAGCCGGGCGAGTTCTCCCCCATCAAGGAGCACGTCGACGCCGCCCTGTCGGACTGGGGCCTGAAGGTCGCCGTCCGCGCCGACGAGTTCGTGCTGGAGGGCGAGGAGCCCGACGACTTCTACGAGGACTGCGACATCATCGAGGGCGAGTCCGATGAGGGCCCCGAGGAGCTGTTCGTGCTCGTCGAGGTCGACACCGGCGACCAGAACTTCCTCGTGACCACCTCCGCCGAGATGCGCCTCTTCCCGGTCGAGATCACCGGCGAGGACGAGGCCCGCCTCCTCGAGGACGAGGAGTACGCCGCGCTGGAGGAGATCTTCCGCGAGGTCATGGACTTCCCCGAGGACGCCGAATGATCGAGGTCGTCATCTGCGCCGCGGTACGCACGCCCATCGGTCGCCTGGGGGGCGGGCTCGCCGCGGTGCGGCCTGACGACCTCGCCGCCCTCGTCATCGCCGAAGCGGTCCGCCGCGCCGGCGCCCGCCCCGATCAGATCAGCGAGGTCATCCTCGGCTGCGCCAACCAGGCCGGCGAGGACAACCGCAACGTCGCCCGCATGGCCACCCTGCTGGCGGGCCTCCCCCAGGAGGTCCCCGCCATCACCGTCAACCGCCTCTGCGCGTCCGGCCTGTCGGCCGTGAACTTCGCCGCCCGCAGCATCGCGTGCGGCGACGCGGAGGTGGTGGTGGCCGGCGGCGTGGAGTCCATGAGCCGCGCCCCGTGGGTCATGCCCAAGGCGGATCGGCCGTTCCCCGTAGGCAACGTCACCGTCTACGACTCGTCGCTCGGCTGGCGCTTCCCCAACCCCCGGCTCGAGGCGCTCTTCCCCCTGGAGGCCATGGGCGAGACGGCCGAGAACCTGGTCGACCTGCACGGCATCAGCCGCGAGGACCAGGACGCCTTCGCCCTCGACAGCCATCGCAAGGCCCTGATCGCACAGGAAAAAGGCCTCTTCGACGCCGAGCTGCTGGCCGTGTCCATCCCCGCCCGGAAGGGCCCGCCCCAGGTGGTGGCGGTGGACGAGGGGCCGCGCGCCGACAGCAGCCTGGAGGCCCTGGCGCGTCTGCGGCCGGCCTTCCGCAAGGGCGGCAGCGTGACGGCGGGCAACTCGAGCACCCTGAACGACGGGGCCTGCGCGCTGGTGCTGGCCAGCCGCGCCCGCGCCGCCGCCGAGGGGTGGCCGGTGCTGGCGCGCTACGTGGCGTCGGCCGCCGCGGGCGTCGATCCGCGCACCATGGGCATCGGCCCGGTGCCGGCGACGCGCGCCTGCCTCGCCCGCGCGGGCCGGTCCGTGGCCGACGTCGACCTCTTCGAGCTCAACGAGGCCTTCGCGGCCCAGTCCCTCGCCGTCATCCGCACCCTGGAGCTGGATCCGGCCCGCGTGAACGTGCGCGGCGGGGCCATCGCCCTCGGGCACCCGCTCGGCTGCAGCGGCGCCCGCGTGCTGACGACGCTCATCCACGCGCTGCGCGCCCAGGGCGGCGGCACGGGCCTGGCCACGCTCTGCGTGGGCGTCGGCCAGGGCGTCGCGACGCTGGTGGACGTGCCCGGCGCCTGACGAGCGCTACCTCTCGGTAACCACGCCGGCGCCGCCGGCCGCCTGGCGGCTGGCACGCTCCTTCCTTCTTTCCGGGGTGGAGCCGAAGGAGGAGGCATCATGGCCATCTGTCGCTGGATCATCCCCTGCCTGCTCGCGGTGCCCGCCTGCGCGGCGCCCCCCGCGCCCGCCAGCGCCCCCGCGGCCCCCGCCACGGCGGCCCGCGCCGGCCCCGTGACGGCCCCGCCCCCCGCGCACAGCGCCGCGCCGGCGACGACGCCCATCCCCGAGCTGCCCGCCCTCGTGCGGCGGCTGCTCGACGGCCGGATGGTGCGGCATGGCGGCGATCTGGGGGCGGTGGAGGTGGCCGTGAAGGCTGAGGACTGGGCCACGGTCGCCGAGCGCGCCCGGGCCATCGCCGACGAGCCGCGCCTGGCCCGCCCGGTGGGCGACACGACGCTCAACGCCGTGATCCCTCCGGCCTTCTTCGATCTGCAGGATCTGCTGCACCACCGGGCGGAGGCGCTGGAGGCCGCGGCGCGGGCCCAGGACGGGCCCCGTGTCCGCGCGGCCTACGAGTCGCTGGGCGAGACCTGCGGCCAGTGCCACCAGGTCTGGTTCCCGGTGCCCTGAGGCCTCACTCCGGCTCGGCCGGCTCGACGGCCCCCGACGGCGGCGCCACGGCGGCGGCCCCCGGGACGCGGGCGCCCTTCCCCCACGACAGGCAGGCCGAGCGGTTGCGGCCGTAGCGCTTCTTGAACGGCACGTAGAGCATGCACGCGCCGTTCATGCACACCGTCTGGCACTCGGCGTACGTGTCGTTGTGGAACACCTGCTCCGACTTGCCCGTGAGCGGATCCGCGAGGCGGTTGTAGGGCTGCTTGCCCGGCTCCTCGTCGGCGCTGTGCAGGCTGGTGATGATGCGCTCGGGCACGCCCTTGGCCCACATGCCCTTCTTGGCGGCGATGGCGGCCTTCTGGGCCTCCACGGCCTTCGGCAGGGGCTCCTCGTCCACCGCCATCAGGTGCCCCGCGCCGACCGACACCATGTGCACGATGAGATCGGGGCAGAGGACGAGCAGGCGGCCGTAGTGATCGCGGTTGTCGGGGTTGGTCGTGCACTTCCAGACCTGGGAGCTGGCCTCGAAGCGGGCGTTCTTCGCGAGCTGGTAGAGCTCCTCGCCGGTGAACTCGCCCCAGGCGTGCACGGGGCCGTAGCTCTCCAGGCTGTTGTAGCCCATGAGCCGGGTGCCGACGCCCTTGAACCGCCCCGTCTTGAACTTGAAGCTGTCGCCGTCGCTCCAGTGGACCTCGGTGCGCTCGCCGTTGAGCTCGACGGCCGACAGCGCGCCCGCCTTGCCCGGGGGCCCGAAGAGCGCGGCGATGAGGCCCAGCCCCGTGATCAGACCCATATGCTGCTTCCTCCTCCGGCCCGGCGGCCGGCGCTGGTAACGTCCGCGCGTATGGGAACGCACGAGGCGCGACGCAACAACTAGCCCAATCGGGTCGACGATGCGACCCATCCGGGAGGGGCCGATGCTGATTCGTGTGCCGCCGCGCTGGCACCTGCCCGCCAGCGCCTGCACCCCCGAGGGGGCCGCCCTGGACCGCCGCCGCTTCCTGGCGCTCGCCGGGTTCGGGGCCCTGAGCGCGGCCTGCGGCCGGACGACGCCGGCGGGTGATCCGCTGGCCCTCGTCGACCCCGGCCCCACCGCCGACCGCTACCCGGCCCCGCGATCGGCCGCCCATGCCGTCGACCGGCCCATCACCGATGAGCGTATCGCCGCGAGCTACAACAACTTCTACGAGTTCTCCACCGACAAGGAGGCCGTCTGGCGCGAGGTCGGCGCCTTTCGGCCCTGGCCCTGGACGCTGACGGTGACGGGCCTGGTGCGCAAGCCGCTGACCCTCGATCTCGGCGAGCTCGTCCGGCGGATGCCGCTGGAGGAGCGCGTCTACCGGTTTCGGTGCGTGGAGGCCTGGTCGATGGTGGTGCCCTGGACGGGCTTCCCCCTGGCCCGCCTGCTGGCCGAGGCCGACCCGCTGCCCGAGGCGCGCTTCGTCCGCCTCATCACGGCCGACCGCGCCGCGGAGATGCCGGGCGTGAAGGGCCAGCCCTGGTACCCCTGGCCCTACTTCGAGGCCCTGACGCTGGCCGAGGCCCGCCACGAGCTGACGCTGCTGGCGACGGGCATCTACGGCCACGCCCTGCCCCGCCAGCACGGCGCCCCGGTGCGCCTCGTCGCGCCCTGGAAGTACGGCTACAAGAACATCAAGAGCGTCGTGGCCATCGAGCTGGTCGCCAGCCAGCCCGCGACGTTCTGGAACAAGCTCGTGCCGCATGAGTACGACTTCGCCGGCAACGTGCTGCCCCAGCGGCCCCACCCCCGCTGGAGCCAGGCCTCGGAGCGCGTCATCGGCAGCGGCGAGCGGCTGCCCACCCTGGCCTACAACGGCTACGCCGCCGAGGTCGCGGGTCTCTACGGGGCTTGAACCCCTTTTCGGCTGAGCGCCCAGGCGCTATGACGCACCCATGAAAGACACCGACATCGCAGGCATGGGCGAGGAGCCCGAGTACCGTCCGCGCTCCAAGGCGCCCCTGGCCATCGCGCTCCTGGTCGTCCTCCTGGGCGGCGGTGGCTGGTTCGCGTGGAAGGCCATGACCACCACCGATCCGTTCCGCGTGCTCGTCGCCATCGACTTCGAGGGGCAGTGGTTCGAGGGCTCGAAGCCCGCCGCCCGCCTCGTGGACGACCTGAACAGCCAGCTCGAGGGCCTGGGCTTCGACGTGGTGCGGGGCGGCGATCCGGCCGTCCTCGCCGTCCTGGAGGACAACGCCGGCGACCTGCTGGCGGCGGCGCGCAAGCTCAAGGCCAGCTACCTCATCGGGGGCCGCGTCGCCGTCGAGCGCGTGCAGCACGAGGTCGCCGACGGCGGCTACACCGAGGTGCGGGCCAACGCCGGCATCGAGCTGCAGCACGTCGACGACGCCACCCCCGCGAAGATGGCCATCCAGAGCTGGTCGGGGGCCCGTGATCCCGAGCGCGCCCTGATGCTGCTGGCCGACGGCGTCTTCGCGCGGAAGATCGGCGCGGCCGTGGTGCCGGCGCTCGTCGACCACCCGACCCTGGCCCCCAAGCTGCGGGGCGACGGGGCCGACAAGAAGGCCATGGACGCCAAGACGACGGCCAAGCTGCGCAAGGCCGAGGCCTACGTCCAGGCGCGCGGGCAGGCGCTCTCCACGGCCGCCAAGGCCTACGCGGCCTTCCGCCTGCGCCGCCTGGAGGACGAGAAGGGCCCCCGCCCCGTGAGCTACCACGGCACCACCGCCGAGGAGGACGGCCTCATCGGCACCGGGCCTGACGGCTTCCTCGTCAAGACCGCCGACGAGGAGCTCTACGTGAACCCCGAGAGCAGCCAGATGCGCCGGCTCGAGGCCATGGAGGGCCTCGTCTGGAAGCGCCCCGACGACCAGGGCACCGTCGTGCGGCCGCTGTGGACGGGCTACAACATCTACAGCTACCCCGGCGTGACGGCCGACGGCGGCGTCGCCGCCCTGGTCGAGGACCTGTTCGGCTGGGCCAAGACCGTCACCCTCATCGGCCGCGACGGGAAGTTCCAGCGCCTGCGGGTCGACCCCAAGCACCGCTACTCCAACCTCACGCCCTCCCCGACGGGCAAGGCCGTGGCCTTCTACGACCGGGAGTGCCGCCGCTGCGAGGACACCCTGGTGGTGCTGGACGCGGCCGGCAAGCCGCGCTTCCAGGCCGACCGCGAGGGGGGCCGCTTCGAGGGCTACGCCTGGCTCGATGACGACCGCCTCGTGGTCATGCACACCCCGGCCACCCGCCTGGGCGGCGAGCCGCCGGTGGACGACGAGGAGGGCGAGGAGGAGGAGGACGGCGGCGCCGAGGCCGCGGCGGCGGGCGACGCGCCCCCGACCCGCATGTTCGACGGCGTGGACCAGACCATCTGGCTGCTCGACATCCGCAACTCGACGGTCGTGCCCCAGTCGCTCTACGTCGTGGACGAGGGCCAGTCCCTCGCCTGGGTCCGCGCCAGCCGGGACGGCGGCAAGGTCGCGTTTTCTGGGCGGAATCAGGACGGACCCGCCATCGCGGTCCTGGACGTCGAGGCCCGCGTCATGACCTTCATCCCCACGCCCGGCCCGACCGAGGCCCCCGTCTTCTCGCCCGACGGCGCCTCCGTCGCCTTCAACGTCTGGCCCCGGGGCCAGGGCCGCGACGCCGAGATCGGCCTCGCGCCCGCGGCCGGCGGCGAGGTCACGGTGCTGACCGACAACCCGCACGACGACCGCTACCCGCACTTCAGCCACGACGGCCAGCGCATCTTCTTCGAGTCGCGCGGCGACGACCCCAACTTCCCCCGCAAGCGGAACATCAGCTTCATCGCCTCGGTGGCGGTGGCGCCGTGAGCGAGGCCCTGGATGACGAGGCCGACGCCGGCCCCGGCTACGACCCGGCGGGCCTGCGCCTCCGCGGCCGCGCCCGCCTGGGCGGCGTCGCCGTCGCACTGGCCACCGTGCTGCCCTACGAGGTCGTCGACGGGCAGCCCCAGTTCCTGTGGCACCTGGCCGGCGAGCTGGGGCCCGCTGGCCTGCTGGCCTACCTCGCGCCGGCCCTCGCCGGCCTGGGCATCGTCGCCGCCAGCTTCGTCGTGCGGCGCAGCGCGACGCTGGCCCTCGTGGTCATCGGCGCCCTCGCGGCGGCCGGCGTCCTGATCCACCTCGGCGCCGACGCCTCCGCCTGGGACCTGGTGGCGCTGCCCGACGCGGTGGGCCGCAGCCCCCTCATCCCCCTGCTCTGCCTGGCCCTGACGGCCGCCGGCTCCAGCCTCACGTTCGCCGAGCGCACCCGCCGCGCGGGCCAGGCGGTGCTCATCGCGGCCGTCGTCCTGGCCGTGGGCTTCTACACCTGGCCCGGCCGCGGCGAGGCCCCCATCCAGGCCGCCGTCCGCCTGCTCGGGCAGGTGGGCGACGTGCCCGACTGGCGCTTCCAGCTCGGGTTCATCATCTTCGCCATCATCCTGCTCTGGCCGGCGCTCATCAGCCTGATCGGCCTCGTCCACCTGAAGATCCCGGCCCCCGACGACCAGCCGCTCGTGGGCATCGTGGCGCGGTATGGCCTCGCGGCGCTGCTGGGCATGCTCGTCTTCCGGGGCATCCCCGGCGCCGCCCAGGGCTGGGGCACCTTCCACGCCATCGGCGCCATCGTCTGCCTGACCGGGCTGGTCTCGCTGACGGCCGGCGCCCTCGTCGTGGCCATCGGCACCCTGGCCGCCCCGCCGGGCGCCGACGCGGAGGCCGATCCGCGCCCCGCCGCGCGCCGGGCGGGCGTCTTCGTGCTGGCCGCCGTCGTCCTGGTGTCGGGCGCGCAGTGGGTCCTGGCCCGGCCGCCGTCCAAGGGGGTCGACTGGACGCTCAAGGCGGCGACCCCGGCCGGGGACGCCCTCTTCAGCGACACCCTCATGGCCTGGAACCGCGCGCGCCTGCGCTGGGATCGCCAGGCCCGCTCCGCCTCGGGCGCCGAGGCGCTGCTGGCCGTCAAGGCGGCCGGCCGCACGCTGGTCGACGCGGCCCAGGCCTTCGATCCGAGCCTCGCCCCGGCGTTCGAGCGCCTGACGCGCGAGTCGCGGGACCTCGGGCTCGCGGGCCGGCGGTGGCACCGGCTCGTCGCGGACGTGAACGAGGCCATCCGCGCCGCCGGGCAGCCCTACTACCTCGACCCGACGGTGCTGACGCTGCGCGGCGACGGCGAGGCCCGGCGCCACTTTCGGATGCGGGCCTACCGGGTCACGCGCGTCCGGCGCTTCGACGTCGAGGGCGACGCCTTCGCGACGCTGCATGTCGATCGTATCGACGGGGGCACGGGGGCCAGCCCCCTGCTCGGATTCTCTCGTGATCTTCAGCCCTTCGCCATCGTGCTGCTGCCCGAGATCCAGAGCTTCCAGGAGGAGCTGGCCGACGGCGCCGCCGCCGATCCGCCCACCTGCCTGGCCGGCAGCGGCTCGGATCCCAACGACGAGGCGGAGGAGATCGCGGCCGATGTGTGCGGGAAGTTCCTGGCGAAGGCGGTGGCCGAGCTGGGGGCGGGCCTGCCCGCCGCCGCGGCCGCCGTCGTGGACCGGCACGAGCTGCAGCACCAGATCGACGGCCCGGTCGTGCCCATGGCGCCGCTCGTGGCCGAGCGCCTGGCCCACCGCGGCGAGGAGGTGCGCGAGCGCGTGAACCGCGAGCTGTCCGCCTACCTGGCGCAGCTCACCGCGGACGACGCCCCGCCCCACCTGGGCGCCGTGCAGCTCGCCCGGCTGGCCATCGGCAGCCGCGGCCGCCGCATCTACCCCATCACGGGTCTGCTGGCCCTGGAAGCCCTGACGGGCCACCCCACCCTGCTCGACTCGGGGCCGGTGGGCGACGGGCTGGCCCAGGCGCTCAGCGAGATCAGCGCCGACAGCCCCGACGCGCTGCGCGCCCGCGCCCGCGCCGCCTGGGCCCGCCAGTACGGCGCCGACCTGCCGGCCATCGTGGCGCAGGACGTCGTCAGCCCCTGAGTCAGGGCTTCTTGAGCGCCTCCCAGGTGCTGGCCTGGAGCGCCTGGGCGTGCCGCTTGAAGATGGCCATGCGCGTGGCCTTGAGCTTCAAGCGCGCCTCCACCTGGTAGGCCTCGACGAGGGGGGCGCCGAGCCCGGCGACCTCGGCGTAGTTGGCCTTCAGCTTCGCCACCACCTCGCCCGCCTCGCCCGTGGCGCCCGCCATGCCCAGCGACTTGAGCAGCCCGTCGACGTCCTTGGCGTCGGCGACGACGCGCATCGGCTGGAGGTCGCGGAAGAACGGGAAGTGGCCCGTGAGGCGGCAGCCCTCGCCGACGGGCTCGAGGGCGTCGAGGGCCAGCGGGCGCTCCAGCTCCCCCAGGCCGCGCACGAAGCGCTCGGCGTCGGCCATCGAGGGGAACTCGATGACCATCCGGTGCACCCCGACCACCTGGGCGTCGTCGTAGTGGATGCCCTGGGCCGCCTCCACCTCCACCGGCGGGGGCGCCGGGGCCGGCTCCGTCTTCAGCCGCAGCTCGTCCATGCGGCCCAGGCCCAGGCGGTCGGCGTAGAGCTTCAGGTACGCGGTGGCCTCGCCCGCGTCCGCGGCCTCCAGCGACGCCACCGGGATGCGCACCAGCACCTTCGCCTCGGTGAGCTCGCGGTCGAGGCGCTGCTCGTCGGCCTTCAGGCTCTCCAGGTTCGACACGAGCGCCTGGTGGGCGCTGCGGTACTTCACCGAGTCGCGCCAGGCCGCCCGGAGCTCGGGCGTCGACGACGAGGGCGCGGCGGCCGCCGGATCGGCGTCCCGCTGGCCGCAGCCACCGCCGGCGACCGACAACAGCAACAGAATCAGTGACTTGCGCATGCGCTCAGCCCGGCGCGTACAGGTGGTGGACGTAGTCGATCACCTGCCGGTCGCTGGAGAAGCGCGGCGTGCACGTGGCGATGGACGCCTTCATCCGCCGGATCCAGCCGTGGGGCACCCCCGCCTTGTCGCGGTCGAAGTAGGCCGGGATGACCTCCTCGGCCAGCAGGCGGTAGAGGGAGTCGGCGTCGGCGGCGTCCTGCTCCGCCTCGGAGGCGTAGGCCCGCGCCTCGCCGATGGCCCAGCCGTTCTGGCCGTTGTAGCCCTCGGGCCACCAGCCATCGAGGATGGAGAGGTTCAGCGCGCCGTTCATCGCGGCCTTCATGCCGCTGGTGCCGCTGGCCTCCTTGGGGCGCCGCGGGTTGTTCAGCCAGACGTCCACGCCCTGGGTGAGCGCGCGGCCCAGCTCGATGTCGTAGTCCTCGATGAGCAGCACCTTCCCGGCCAGGGCCGGCGAGGCGCTGTGGCGGTGCACGGCGGCCACGAGCTCCTTGCCCCGGGTGTCGGCCGGGTGGGCCTTGCCCGCGAAGAGCACCTGCACCGGGCCCGGCGCGGCCTCCAGGATGGCCAGCAGGCGCGGCAGATCGCTGAACAGCAGGTCGGCGCGCTTGTAGGGCGCGAACCGGCGCGCGAACCCGATGGTGAGGGCGTCGGGATCGAGGCGGTCGGGGAACGGCGGCAGGCCCAGCCGCTCGCGGCGGCGGGCCTCGCGCGCCCGGGCCAGCCCCAGCAGTCGCACCTTGAGCTGCTGGTGCACCGTCCAGAGGGCCGCGTCATCGACGGCCGCGACGCGCTGCCAGACGGCGTCCGTCTCGGGGCGGGCCCGGAAGTCGGGGCCCAGCTCCAGGGCCATCACGTCGACGAGCTCGGGCGCCTGCCAGCTCGGCGGGTGCACGCCGTTGGTGACGTGGGTGATGGGCACCTCGTCGGTGGGCGGGCTGCCGAAGTACCGGCCGAACATCTCCCGCGAGACCTCGCCGTGCAGCGCCGCCACGCCGTTGAGGTGGTCGCAGGTGGCCATCGCCAGGAACGTCATGTTGAAGACCGCCCGCGGGTCGCCCTCGTCGGGCCAGTGGCCGAGGGCCATCAGGCCGCGCTGGTCCAGGCCCACGGCGTCGGCCCACCAGGCGAGGTAGCGCCACGCCAGATCCACGTCGAAGCGATCGTGCCCCGCCTCCACCGGCGTGTGGGTGGTGAAGACGCTGTTCGGCCGGATGCGCGCGATGGCGGCGGGCACGTCGGCGGCCGCCCCGCTGGCCCGGAGCTGGCGGATGCGCTCCAGGTTCAGGAACGAGGAGTGGCCCTCGTTGAGGTGGAAGACGGCTGGCTCGATGCCGAGGGCCGCGAGGGCCCGCACGCCGCCGACGCCGAGGACGAGCTCCTGCTGGATGCGCCCTTCGACGCCACCGCCATAGAGCTGTGCCGTAATCCCGCGGAACTCTTCGGGGTTTTCGGGGATGTCGGTGTCGAGCAGGTAGAGCGAGACGCGCCCCACCGGCAGCCGCCAGACCGCCGCCCGGCAGGGTCGTCCCGCCATCGGCACCTCGACGACGAGGGGCGCGCCGGCCGCGTCCTCGCACCGCACGAGCGGGTAGTCGGCGAAGTCGTACGTCCGGTACTCGGTGAGCTGCTCACCCGTCGGGCCCAGGGCCTGGCGGCCGTAGCCGTGCCGGTACAGCAGCCCGACGGCGACGAACGGCAGGCCCAGGTCGGCCGCGCTCTTGACGTGGTCGCCGGCCAGGATGCCCAGGCCGCCCGAGTAGATGCGGACGGACTCGTGCAGGCCGAACTCGGCGCTAAAGTAGGCCACCGTCCCCGGCAGGGGCCGGCCAGCGAGGTCGTGCCAGCTCGGGGCGGCGTCCTCGGCCGCGCGGCGGGCCTCCAGGCTCGCCAGCAGGGCCTCGCCCTCGGCGTCCATGGCGGCCTCGACGGCGGGCCGGCCCAGCGTCCGCAGCAGGGCGACCGGGCGGTGCTCCAGGGCGGCCCAGGTGGTCGGATCGAGGCGCTCCCAGAGGGCGCCGGCCCCCGGCTGCCAGCTCCACCAGAGGTCGAGCGCCAGCCTCTCCAGTCGGTCGTACAGGTCCATGGCGGGATACAACCAGATCGGTGCGGACGGGACAACTGCCGCGGCGCGCCGGGCTTCCCGTCCTGGCGCCGGTGTACTACCGTCTGCGCCGGACGCGGAGGGGGGTGGCGTGACCTCGCTGGTGTTGACGATCACGGTCGAGGCCGACATGCCGCGCGGCGAGGTGCAGGCGCGCATGACGCTGCAGAACCTGCGCGGGGTCCACCGCCTGCAGCGCCTCTGCGAGCGCTTCGGCATCCAGCCGACGTGGCTGCTGACGTGGCCGGTCGTGGCGGGCCCCGAGGGCAAGCGCTTCGTCGAGCTGGCCGACCAGGGCCTCGCGGAGGTGGGCACCTGCCTGCAGCCCTGGACGACGCCCCCGTTCGAGGCCCAGGAGGACCGCCTGGTGGCCACGGGCGTGGCGGGGCGGCCGTCATCGAGCATCGCCGCCAAGCTGACCCACCTGACCCACACCTTCACCGACCGCTTCGGCCGGGCGCCGCGGGTGCACCGCGCCGTGCGCGCTGGCCTGGACGGCGCGACGCTGCAGGCCCTGGAGCGGCTGGACTACGCCATCGACACGACGGCGGTGCCGCGGGTGGACGCCACCGCCGACGGCGGCACCGACTGGCGCGACGCCCCGGCGGTGCCGTGGTTCCCCGATCGGCAGCGCCCCGTCGCCCGGGGGGCCAGCCCCATCCTGGAGGTGCCCGTCTCGACGGGCTACCACCGCGAGGTGCCCGACTTCGTGGATCGGCTGGTCACGCACCTGCCCCCGATGGCGAAGCGGGTGCTCGCCCGCCCGGGCATCGACGCGCTGCGGCTGCAGCGGCTCGATCCGGTGGCCCACTCGGCGGCGGAGCTGCGGGCCTTCGCCCGGCTGCTGGTGGAGCAGGGCCTGCCCTGCCTGAACATCGCGCTGCGCTCCCCCGAGCTCTGCGCGGGCCAGTCGCGCCGGTGCCCGGAGGCCGAAGACGTCGAGCGGCTGTTCGCCCAGCTCGAGGACGTGGTGCGCTACGCGGTGGACGAGCTTCGCGTGCACCCGCGCAGCCTGAGCGGCTTCGGGGCCTGGTACCTCAACGAGACGGCGATGTGCTGAGGGCGGCCTCGACCGCCGCCACCACCGTCGCCATCACCGTCTTCAGCCCCCCCTCGATGGTGGCCCCCGCCGCCTGGCGGTGGCCGCCGCCCCGCGGCGCGAGCTGCTGGGCCAGGGCGGCCACGTCCAGATCGCCGCGCGAGCGCAGGCTGACCTTCACCTTCCCCTGCCCGCGCGCCGTCAGCAGGATGCCCACCTCGACGCCCCGCAGGAACACCAGCTCGTCGACGAGCCCCCCGGTGTTCCCCTCGCGACCCTCGGCCGCCGACAGCCCGGCGTAGGCCACCCGGCCCCCGGCGGCCCGCTGGAATCGCGAGAGAATCCGGCCACGTAGCCGCGCCTTGCCCTCGCCCTGCTCCAGCAGGATGCGCTCGATGAGATCGGTGTGATCGACCCCGGCCTCCACCAGCCGCGCGGCCGCCCGCAGGGTGTCGGGGGTGGTGTTGCGGTAGCGGAAGGTGCCCGTGTCGAAGACGAGGCCCGCGTAGAGCGCGGTGGCGATGGGGCCGTCGAGGGCGACGCCCCAGTGGTCGAGCAGGCGGAGCACCAGGCGGGTGGTGCTGGCCTCGGCCGGGTCGAAGAGCCGGGCCGTGACCGGCGCGTCTACGCTGCTGCGGTGGTGGTCGATCATGACCGTCGTGGCGGCCGCCTCGAAGTGCGCGGCGGCCTGGGCCAGCCGGCGGGGATCACCGTCCACCACGACGGCCAGGTCGGCCGGGCCCACCTCGACGTCGGCGGCGTCGAGGTAGCAGTCCGGCTCGCAGATGAAGGCCAGCGTCGGCGGCAGCGGCTCGTCGAGCACGATCTGCACCCGCGCGTCCGGCCAGCGGCGCGCGACCGCCCGCCGCAAGCCCTCCAGCGCGCCGATGGCGTCGGCGTCCAGGTCGGAGGGCGCCGTCATGACCACCGTCTTCGCGCCCGCGAACGCCCGCGTCACCTCGTCCAGCATCCAGGCTCCTGCGCACTGAGGGGGCGACGAACGTGGCGCCCCGTGTCGTGAAGGTCTACCATTGTTGAGGGCCCGGGTGGTGAAACTGGCAGACACAGAGTACTTAAAATCCTCCGCCTCATGGCATGCGGGTTCGAGTCCCGCCCCGGGTACCTGTTGGAGAGACCAATGAGCGGGACGTCGTCGACCTCGGCCGATGCCACCATTCGGGGATATGCTCCTGCCTGCCTGCGCGAGCCGTGGTTGCGGGCGATCGGGGGCCGGGGCATGCCGGAGAAGCGCGTCGCCTGGGCGGTGGGCTTCACCGAGGCGGTGCTCCGGTACCTGACCGCGCTGCTGCTGCCCGAGGGGGGCGCCCCGAAGCGCGCTCAGGCGCTCTGGAGGAACCTCAATCGTCCCACGCTCGGGACGTGGGCCCTCGCGGTGGAGGAGCTCGCGAAGGTCGTCCTGACCAACCGCGAGGCCGCCGCGTGGCCGGCCGCCGCCGCCCTGGTCGAGCCGGACGGCGAGCACCGACCGCTCCTGCGCGCGCTGGATGTGCTCATCGACGTCCGCAACCAGTTGGGTCACGACGCGATCGGGCCGGACTTCACCTCCGATCTTGCGCAGGAGCTCTACGAAGGCCGCATGGTGGCCGCGCTGGGGGAGGTGGCGAAGGGCCTGGCGTTCGTGCGGGACGTCGTCGTGCACGCCCTGGACGCCGACGCCGTCGCCGGCCCCCGCCTGCTCTCCTTCATGGGGCCCGAGACGGAGGATCGGGCCCTCAATGGCAGCCCAACCACCCGAATTCATGAACCTTTTCTGCTTCGCGCCGATGGGCGGGTGGTGGAGCTCGGGCCCCTGCTCTCCGTGCGGCCACGGGATGGCGGCCTGCGGCTGGTGCTGCTCGACACCTGGGCGGACCAGCCGGCCTTCCTCGACCCGGTCGGCCGGCGGACCGAGCCCGCTCGCCACTGGCTCGCGCGCTGGCCCGCTCGGCCCGACCTGCCGCTTCCGGCGCCGCACGACGATCCCTGTGTCCAGCAGGCGTGGGGGCGGGTCGCCCACCGCCTGGAAGGGGCGCTGATCGCCAACCGCTTCCAGGTCGGGCGGCTGATCGCCCAGGGGGGCAGCGCCGCGGTCTACGAGGCCGACGACGCCGGTCGTCCCGTCGCGCTCAAGATCCTGCACAGTCCCCTCCAGGCCAGCGCCCTCCACCGGCGGCGGCTGCGGCGGGAGGTCGAGATGCTGCGCCGCCTCACGCATCCTCAGGTCGTCCGCCTGGTCGACTTCCTCGAGGCCAGCGAGCACGGCCCCCTGCTCGTCATGGAGCTGGGTCATGGCGTCGATCTGGCGCGGCTCTTCGGCCAGGATCGCGCGAGCGTGAGCCACGCGGCCCGCGTCGCCCAGCAGCTCCTCGACATCCTGGCCGAGCTGCACGCCGAGGGCATCTGGCACCGAGACATCAAGCCCGCCAACATCCTGCTCGATGGAGACCGGCTGACCCTCGTGGACTTCGGCATCGCGCGCGACAGCCAGCAGACCTCGATGACCGGCAGGCTGGATCGCCTCGGCACGCGCGCCTTCGCCGCCCCCGAGCAGCTCGACGAGGGGGAAGGTGGACCGGCGGCCGATCTCTTCGCGGTCGGCCGGGTCGTGACGTGGCTGGTGACGGGCGAGAGCACCGAAGAGGCCGTCTCGGACCTGCCGATGGGCCTGCAGGCGTGGGTGCGGCGGGCGACGCGGCCCGCGCCGGCCGATCGCTTCGAGAGCGCACGGGAGATGGCGCTCGACCTGGCCTCCCGTCAGGCCCGCGACTTCAATGGCTCGGCCCCGCTGAGCGTCGGCGATGAGATCCGCGGACTCTATCGCGTCGTCGAGGAGCCCACCCGCTCCACGGATGGCCTGTGGCGAGCCCCGGTCATCGAGATCGCCATGGCCCACCGCCTGCGCCTCGACTTCCTCGCAGCGGTCGAGCCTGGGGTGGATGCCTGGCGACAGCGCCTCGCCACGGACGAGCCGGACCGTCTGGTCGTGCTCGACGGCCTCGATGGCATCGTCGGGGCGGTCTACCGAGATCGGCCGACGCCTGCGGTCGCGGCGGCGCCCGTGGACGACATCGCGGCCATTCGCCTCGCCGGGTTCCAGCTGCGGACCGGCAGTGGGCGACGGGAGGTCATCCCGAGCGAACCGGTCTACGGGATGCGCCTGGAGGACGCGCCGGACCCCGGCCGGGACGGCCTGCTGTTTGACGTCCTCTTGCTCGAGGCGCTGGTCGCGCCCCTGCTCCAGCGGCGGCTGGACCTGGCCGGCTGGTTCGAGCGCCTCGCGGGTGCCTGGGCCCCGCTACGCGTGCCAGGCCGCGTCGGGGCGTGGCTCGAGGCGCTGGCCAGCAACGTCGGTTGCCTGGACGGCGGCGAGGACGCGGCCGCGGCCCTGGTCGCTGCCCGGGCGGCGCTGCCCGAGGAGCCCCAGCGCGCGGCCAGGGTGGTCTTCGCCCTGCTCCAGGGCATGGTGCACACCCCGGACGTCAGCGCGCCGGGCGTCCTGATCCACGGCGGACCCGCGCTGCTCATGGACGCTCGCACCCGGGATGGCGCGCGGTTGCTGGTGCGGGGCGGGCGGGTGATCCCGATCCCGTCCGGCGCCCGGGACCTGGCCCGATCAGCGTGGCGAGACGCAGCGCTGCGGTCCTTGCCGGGGGTCACGGGGTTGCGGCAGCAGCAGACCTTCGATGTCGGCATCGACGCCAGCCACCGACCCGTGGTCATCATCGGCTTCGAGGAGCATCTCACGGGCGCCGCCACCACCCGGCCCTTCGTCCTGCGAGCCGGGGGCTTCATCCAGCGCAGCGGCATCCGGCTGATCGGCCTCACCGATGGCTGCGACTGGCGCTGGCTGCGTCCCTCGGGTCTGCGCAGCTACGTCGAGCTGCCCGACCCGCGGAGCTCGACGTAGCGAGGGCCGGCGCCCGCTCGGCTACGGGAAGCAGACCTCCATCTCCTCGCACGTCGCCCCCTCGGGCTGCGCGACGATGCAGGGCCAGCTCTCCGCGTAGACCGCCTCCTGCACGCAGATGAAGGCGCACCGCTCGGCGCCGCCGACGCCCTCGCAGTCGCCGATCCGCGCGCAGGCCGCCTCGCAGGTGGCCACGGGCACCACCGGGCCGGCCTCGCAGGTGGCCGCCAGCAGGCCGTCGTAGGTCAGGAGCGTCCGCTCGACGAGGATGTCGATGGTCAGGGCGATCTCCGGGTCGTCACACGCCACCTCGCCGGCGAAGGCCGCCTCCAGGCCGGCGACGGTGACGCCGGGGGCCTGGAGCTGGCCCTGGCAGACGTCTTCCATGTACCCGTCGGCCAGGGCGCCGATGGAGGCCATGGCGGGGCAGGCCTCCAGGTAGCAGGCGGCCAGCGCCGCGCCCACGGCCTCGCAGACGGGCTCGTCCGCGGGCGGGTCGAGGAGCCCGAAGCCCTGGGCGCCGCAGGTCACCACGTCGGTGCAGGTGGCGGCGTCGTCCACGCAGTCCCAGAGCAGGCCGGCGTGGCCGTGGGTCTCGCACATGAACTGGCAGGTGTCGGCCCGGAAGGGCCAGCTCCCGGGGAAGCCGCAGGCGTCGAGGCGGGCGCAGGCCGCCGCGCAGCGCTCCGCGGGCTGGGGGGCCGCCCCGCCGCAGAAGTCGATGAACCAGCCATCGAAGAGGAAGGCCGTGTCGCGGAAGTAGCGGTCCATCACCGGCTGCAGCTCGCGGTCGTCGCACGGGGTGTCCGCGTTGACGAGCGTGGCCACCTGCGCCGGGGTGAGCCCGCCGGGGGTGTCCGTCCACCGCCCGTCCGCCACCCCCTGGCAGTCGAGGGCGTTGACGGTGGCCAGCTCGGCCTCCCAGGGGGCCAGCGCCGGGCAGGCCGCCAGGGCGCAGGTGGCGACGCGGGCGCCGACGGCGTCGCAGGCCGGCGAGAGGGTCACCCCCTGGCACATCGCCGACCGGCTGGGGTCGCCCAGGTGGGCCTCCACGACGGCCGCGCAGGTCGGGCGCACCGCCCGGACGTTGAGCGCGAAGGCGGCGTCGGGGCAGGTCAGGCCGGCGCGGTCCAGGTGGGCGATGACCGCGTCTCGCTCGCCGGGGCCCAGGTTGGGGCAGAGGTCGACGGGCACGTCCTCGAGCAGGCAGTCGATGACCCGGTCCCGGGCCTCCTCGCAGGGCAAGGGGTTGCAGCCGGCCGCGAAGTCGGCCGACGCCGTCCGCGCCAGCTCGAGGACGGGGGGACAGGTCGCCATGCCCGCGACCACCTCGGCGAGCATCGGCGTGCAGGTCTGGAGGCAGGCCGTCATGATGCCGTCGCGGTTCTCGGCGGTGTAGCCCGGGCACCCGTCCCCGGCGGCGCAGTCGGCGAGGCGCCCGCACTGCACCTCGCAGGTGGCCGGGCCCGTCCCCACGTCGCCCGCGTCGCCCTCGCCCGCGTCGACGGTCGCGTCGATGGCCATGTCGGGCATGTGGCCGTCCATCATCAAGGGGCCGTCCTGGACCACGGCCATGTCCACGGGATCCCCGCCCGGATCGTCGTCACAGCCGGCGGCCAGGCCCAGGCCGGGCAGCGCCAGCCAGAGCACCAGGACGCGCTGTCGGTCGTCATGCCTTCGCATGTCGCCTCCTCTCGGTCGATTCACCCCGACAGAGCGCAAGGCGCGTGCCGCGCGACGGTCCGCACACGGCCGAAACACCGCCACCGGGCGGTGACCTCGCCGGCCCCCGGGGGCGCGCGCCGGATCAGGCCGGCCCGGGCCCGCGTGGCACCCCCCTCGACAGCCGGGGCATCGACGTGGTGTGCTCTACCCACGGGGATGCCCCCCGCCTGGAGGAGGTGCGCGATGGCCAAGCCGCTCGTTGGCGCCTACATGGCGACCCGCTACCCGGTCCTGCACCCCGATGTGTCGCTGCTCGACGCCGTGGATGTGTTCGTGAAGAACGGCATCCTCGGCGCGCCGGTCGTCGACGCCGATGGGCGCCTGCTGGGCTTCTTCTCCGAGGTGGATCTGCTGCGCCTGCTGGCCGTGGGCGCCGACCACGACGTGCCCTCGGGCACCGTGGCGGACTACATGGTCAAGGACGTGGTCTCCATCTCGCCCGACGTGGATGTGTACTGGGCGGCCGGCCTGATGCTGGCCCAGGGGCTCTCGTACCTGCCGGTGCTGCAGAACGGCGCGATGATCGGCTTGATCAATCGTCGCGCCATCTTGCGAGCGTTGAAGGAGCACTTCGGCGAGTAGCGGTCAGCGCGCGCAGCGAAACCCCACGTCCACCCGCGGCAGGTCAGGCGCGCGCGACCGACGCTCCCGGGGGTGAGCTGTCTGCCGGTCGTCCGCGAAGCCCCCGCCCCGCAGCACCCGTCGGTCGCCGTCACAGCGATCCGTCCAGGCCCGCCCGTCGCCGGGGGCGCCCCGGTAGTCGCGGTGCCAGCAGTCAGCCGTCCACTCGGCCACGTTGCCGATGAGGTCGCACAGACCCCGCTCGCTCGGCGGGCGGCTGCACACCGGCCAGGGTCGCCGCCGCCCGCAGCCATCGCCCCGACCGTCGCGCACGATGGCGTCCTCGCAGCCGCCGTCGTCGCGGCGAAAGAGCTTCGAGAGCGGGTCGGTCGGCCGGTCGCCCGTGGCGGCCCGCTCCCACTCGGCCTCGCTGGGCAGGCGCCCGCCCACCCAGGCGCAGAAGCGCTCGGCCTGGGCCGCGCTGACGCAGGTCTGCGGCAGGCGGCCGTCCCGCGGGGTGGTGCACCGGGGGGAGGCCCGCGACGGCGCCGTGCACACGCCCGCCCGAACGCAGGCGGCGTACTGCGCCGTGGTGATCTCGGTGCGGGTCAGCCCGAACCCCGGGAGCGTCACGGCGTGGGCCGGGGTGGCCGATCCGCCGCGCTCGCCATCGCCCATCTGGAAGCGGCCGCCGGCCACGCCGACGAAGCGCAGGCCCGCCGGGAGCTGGGCCGCCCGGGGCACGGGGGGCGGCGGGACGTAGACGGGCGCGGGGGGCGCCACGGGCCGCGCCGGCGGCGAGAGCGTGGCGAGCAAGCGCTCGCTGGCCCCCAGCAGCGCCCCTTCCAGCGCCGCCACCGTCCGGGCCGCGCCGCGGCTGCTGGCCAGCAACCGCCCGTTGGCCACCTCGTGCAGCCGGAGCGCCACCCGCAGCTCGTCGCCGAGGGGCACGACCTCGCCGCTCACCACGAGGTCGGCGCCCACGTTGCGGGCCGTCTCGACCTCGCACTCCCCCTCGCACGCCTCCAGGTCGGTGCCGGGCGGGAGCTGGGCCAGGATGTTCTCGCGGGTGAGGACGAAGACGCGGCTGCGGGGCAGCTTCAGCGCCACCCCGCGCACGACGTCGGCCAGGTAGCGCAGCTGCGGGGCGGGGACGCCGGCGCGGTTGCCCAGCTCCAGCACGGCGAGGCGCTGGGGCGTCGGGAGGAGGGCCAGCAGGACGAGCAGGTTCATACCACCTCGGGGTCGAGCGGAGGTGGCCGGTGCAAGGGGCGTGCGCGGGGGGCAACGAGGTGCCGTGCGGGTCGGCGGGGACTCGGGCGTGGTCGGGCGCGCACGGTGTGCCAGCGCGCCACAGGCGGTCAGCGCCGCCAGGCCTCGCCCGGCGTGCCCTGGCCGCCGTCGCCGTAGTCGCGGGTGGCGGCCACCCAGGAGGCGCCCTGCCGGTTGTCCGCGGCGGGCTCGGGCAGCTCGGCGGCCTCGCCGGGCCGCCGGTCGGGCCAGCCCTCGTCCCCGGGGGCGTAGCGCACCTGGTCGACGAGGTTGCCATCGGGATCGAAGACGAGGATGGAGCCGTAGCCGTTGGGCAGGAACATGTCGCCCATCAGGCCGTCGGCGCGCACGCCGCCGTTGTCGGCCCGGTTCAGGCTCGCGGCGCGCACATGGTAGCCGCGGGCCCCCACCGTGCCCCCGAGGTCGACGCGGTTGCCCGCGCAGTCCTGGGCCCAGTAGCCGGCCAGATCCACGGCGCCCGCGTTGGGGTTGTAGAGCTCGAAGTACTCCCGCAGGGAGTCGTCGCCCGACGGATTGTTCTGGAATTCCGTGATGATGAGCCGCCCGGTCTCGGGCGCGTCGGGGGTGACGGGGCAGTCGTCGGCCTCGCACTTGTCGGGCACGCCGCCGCAGGTGATCACCGTCAGGTCGGCGTCGCTGCGGGGCAACAGCTTCTGGTGATCGAAGCTGAAGTGCAGCACGCCGATGGCCGAGGCGATGACGTCGGCCTGGGCGGGCTCGTAGTCCAGGGAGACCTCGCCGCCGATGCGCAGCAGGCCGTCCACGACGAACATGCCGAAGTCGCGGGGGCAGTCCGGGGCGGTCTGCAGGACCTTCACCCACGGCACCTCCAGCAGGAGGGACTCCAGCGGCTCCACCAGATCGCCGCCGTCCGCGATGCGGGACGGGTCGGAGATGACGATGGGCGCCGGCGGCTCCCCCTGGCGCAGGACCCGGATGCCGCCGTCAGCGTCGGGGATGAGCTCCGTCAGGGTGAAGAACTCGATGACCTCGCCGCGCAGGGCCACCCGGGTGCCGGGCTGGAGCTGGGCCATGTCGAGGTGGTGGCGGTTGTAGACGTAGACGCCGCTCCAGGGGCCGCCCTCGGGATCCTGCACGGCGAAGCTGTCGCCGAAGACGGCGGTCACCACGACCTCGGGCAGATCCACCGCGACGCCGGGCTGGCGGGCGGGGCGGGCCTGGTAGTCCGGGCAGCGCTGGTCGCGGAAGTCGCGGATGCGCAGGGGCCCACCGCGGGCGCGGCAGCGGGGCGCCATGTCGAGGGGCGCCTGGCCCGGGGGCTGCGGTACGTCGAAGCAGACCGGATCGCGGCCGCCATCGCCCGGATCGCTGGCGTCCCCGGGATCGCTGGCGTCGCCGACGCGGGCGTCGGTCGGGCCGGCGTCCTGATCGCCCGCGTCGCCCGGCGAGGCCGCGTCGGCCCCGGCGTCGGGGCCGCCATCGGGCGGGGCCGCGTCGGGCACGACCGCGTCGCGGATCATGCGGGACGCGTCCGGGAGCTGGCCCCCGTCCGCGCCGCCGCCGTTGCCGCTGGCGTCGTCGTCACAGCCGCCCGCGAAGGCGACGAGAACAGCCAGCGCCAGGGCGCTGGGGCGGATGCATCGGTAGGCCTGGGTGCGCACGGCGGCACCATAGGGAAAGTGCCCGTCCGGCTCAAGCGGCCGATTCGGAAAGGTGCACGGCCTGCGCGGGGCCCCGCGAGGCGGGCCCGCGCGCCGCGTTGCGCCGCGGACCGTGGCCCGCTTAGCCTGGGCCCACGACGGCCTGGAGGGGACATGGGCGACATCTGGGGGCGCTTCGCGTTGTGTATCGGGATCGCGCTGGCGGGGTGTGACAGCGGGGGGGGCGGCGCCACGCCGCCGGCCCCCGACACCGGGCCCACCCTGGACGCCGGCCCGGACGCCGACCTGCCCGACGCCGACCTCGATCAGGGCCTGGACGCCGAGCCGGACGCCTTCGTGATCGTCGACGCCGAGCCGCCACCGCTGGGGGCGGCCGACGAGGTCTGGCGCGTCTACGCCGGCTTCAACGACATCCCCGTGGAGCTGCTCGGCTACGCCCCCGACGAGGACGACGAGCGGCAGGTCTTCCAGTGGATGCTGCCGCCGGACGGCTGGCCCCTCTCCGTCACCGTCCTGCATGGCGATGACTGGCAGCCCTCCGAGCCGCCCTACCTGCTGCTGCGCGGCATCGACCCCTTCCGGGAGCGGCAGGTCATCGACACCGCCCTCCTCGATCCGCCCGGCGGCACCTGGACGCCCATCAACCGCGGCCACGTCTGGCGGGCGGGCTGGGGGCAGGTCGACCTGGGCGAGACGCCCCTGGGCACCTGGTCGCTCCAGGCCGTGGTCGACGAGGTCGTCGGCCGGCCCCTGCGCTTCGACGTGGCGGAGCTGACCCCCGAGCGGGACCCCTTCCCCGCCGTCGATCCCTGGGGCGTCCGCCTCGACCGCGACGAGAGCAGCCTCACGGTGGCCTACGCGGGGACCTTCGACGTGAGCATCGACCCGACCCCGGACGGGGTGCCCGACGTGGAGGAGGCCCTGGCGGCCGTGGGCATGCTGGGCGGCGACGAGAGCTGGCGAGCGGCCGTCATGGGCCTCTTCCGCGAGAAGCTGCTGGCCCAGCTCCGCGAGTTCTTCCTGCTCGATCCGCGGACCGGCGCGGTCGGCCCGGACAGCGTGCCCATCCAGATCACCCTCCAGGGCGAGCCCGACGCGCCGCCCGTCGAGGAGTGGGCGATGCTCGGCTGGTCGACCATCGCCGTCGGGGGGCTCCCCCCGCCCGAGGACCCGGGCCTCTTCGGCCGCGCCGCGCTGGATTGGAACAACCAGGCACCGAACGACAACACAGGACCCGGTCGCGGAGTGTTCTCGACCACGTTCGTGCGGGTGGCCCTGTCGAACCGCGTCATCACCTCACTGATCCTGGATTACGTGCCAGCGGCCGGCGGTCAGCCCTTCGGCAGCCTGCCCGGCGACGACCGTCTGCTGGACCTGAGCGTGCAACTCAATGAATTGCCTGAGGATTTGCAGGTCCGCGCCAACCGCTTCCGGTTCCTGCTCGACAGCATGAGCCTGGCCGTGGCCGCCGTGACGGCCCACGAGATCGGGCACTCGCTCGGCCTCGTCAAGGAGGGCGTGCCCCCCCGCGGCATGCTGGCTGGCGTGCAGGGGCCGTGGGCCGTCGCCGTGGTCGATGGCTCCCACGTCGACACCCGCGGCTTCAACCTGATGCAGCCGGGCTCCGCGTTCAGCTTCACCGACGCGCTGACCACGCGACCGCGGTTCAACGACATCAACCTGGCCTACTTGCGGCGGCGGCTCATCCTGCTGCCGTGACGGCGGGCCAGGAGACGGCCACACCGAGCCGCCCCATGACCTCCATCAGCGTGTCCAGCCCGAAGGGCTTGGGGAGCGCGAACCACGCGCCGGCGCGCGCCGCGCCGTCGAAGTCCCCATAGCCCGTCGTCACCGCCAGCGGCAGGTCCGGGAGACCCGCCAGGATGTGCTGACACGCCGTCGGGCCGCCCATGCCCGGCATGCGGACGTCCACCAGCGCCGCCGCGAGGCGGTCACCATGAACGCGCGCCAGCTCGACGGCCTCCTCGCCGGTCGCTGCTTCCAGAACTTCACAGCCCAGGAAGCCAAGCAGGTCCGACACTGCCGCCCTTACACCTACATCGTCCTCGGCCACCAGCACGACCGGCGCCGTCGGCACCTTCAGGACCGCCATGCCCACGATTCCCCCCCCACGGAAGAATTTCGGTTGCTTGATTAGGAGCAGATCCCGGGCGGCCTGACAAATGATTTTCTACGAATCCTCACAAATCGACGGAATACACCCGTCCGCGGCGAAACAGACCGCCGATGTATCCGCGGGCCTGGCTTGTCGACCAGGCCCGCGAGCGTCCGCGATCTGTTCCCGTCGTTGGCCCGTGCCGTCCGCCGCGCCGGCTAGCGGAGCTTCCAGTCCTCGGGCAGGTCGACCGTGTAGGCCAGGTCCAGGCGGCTCTCGCCGCCGGGCTTGAGCTGCACCGGCCAGGTGACGAGGCCGCGCTCCCGGTCGACCACGTAGCCCGCGGTGGTCAGCTTCTCGGCCAGCGCGACCTTGATGACGGCGTTCTTCGAGACGGGGATCTGCTCGCGCACCTCGATCTCGGCCGGGGCCCGGGCGCCGCTGCGCAGGACGATCTCGTAGACCCGCTGCAGGTGCCGGGTGTCGCTGAGGAAGCCGGGACGCCCGTTGACCTCTTTCTTCGGGCCGCGCTCCAGCCGGAACGTCGAGTCGATGCCGAGGGAGATCTCCAGGGGTGCGCCCGGGCCGGCGTGCTCGAGCTGGTCGTCGCCCATGTAGGCGCCGCGGCGGTACAGGTGCACCGGGCCCGCGAGCAGCGGGTAGCCGGCCGGGTTCTTGAGCTGGACGACCTGGTAGACGAACGGGCTGTGCGCCGGCAGCGCCACCAGCTTCGCCGTGGCGGCGGCCTTGATGGTGTCGACGGGGACCCAGTAGGGCCGGCCGTCGGCGCGCACGGTCACCGGCCGCGGCAGCGTGAGCGTCACGGCGGTCCCCGCGTCGGCGACCGTGGCGTCGGTGGCGGCGCGGCGCCCGCCGCCCGCCTCGCCGCCGGCCAGGGCCTCGCGCTTCTCCTGGGCCTGGACCAGGACCTTCTGCTCCGGGACCTTCTGGGTGTAGACGGAGATGGCCCGCGGCGTGGGGGCCTGCACCCCCAGCCACGGCCGCGCGCTCGACAGCACGAGTCGGGCGTCGGTCCAGTCCTCCCCCGTCGACTGGGCGATGACGGCGCTGATGCCCAGCTCCACGTCCCCCGGCCCGGCCACGGCCTCGCCCCGGGGCTGGAAGCGCAGGTCGTACTCGGGTCGCCAGCTCGCCCCGGCGACCACATAGGCGAGGCGGACGGTGGTGCGGGTGGCCTGGCGGCAGTCCACGGCCACCTCGACCTTGCGCCCCCGGCCCTCGGTGCCCGGGCCCAGCCGGGCCAGCTCGCGCTGGGCGACGGCGTGCTCGTCGCCCAGGCGCTGCAGCTCGGCCTCGAGGGCGATGCGCGCGGTCCGGGCCGCGACGCGGTCCGCGCGGAGCTGGTCCAGCGTGCGCCCCCACAGCCCGGGATCCGGCCGCGGGTTGCGGAAGCCCTCCCGCAGCACCTGCTCGGTGTACTGGCCGTAGCGCTCCCCGAGCTGCTCCTGGCGGCCGACGCGCGCCGACTTCGCCCGGCCCGCGGCGAGCTCGGCGGCCAGCGCGTCCACCCGCGCCTTCAATGCGGCGCGCCGCGCGTCCAGGTCGGGCGCGAGCGGGGCCTGGCTGAGCGTGGTGCCCACGGCCTCCGCGCCGTCCGTGGCCTCGGCCCGCACCGTCCGCTCGTCGAGGGCCAGGGGCAGCGGGAAGAACTCCACCCGCGCGCGACCCGCCACGCACTTCACGTCGGCCTTGCGGGTGACCTGGGCGCGGTCGCCGAAGACGACGACGCGCTCGATGGGGGCCTGGGCCTGGGCGGCGGGGGCCGCGACGAGGAGGGCAAGAAGCGAGAAAAGAGCTTTCATTTCAACCCCCTACCGCTGCCGAAGCTGGTGGCCGACGGGCCGGGTGATGGTGTAGACCAGCTCGACCTTGCCCACCTGGCCGGCGGGCAGCTCGAGCTGGAAGACCGCGAGGCCGTCCCGGTCGGGTCCCTCGACGGGCTTCGGGGTGAGGGCGCCGACGCTGATCTTCACGTCCTGGTCGTTGGTCACGGGCACCTGGTCCAGCACCCGCACCTGCACCGGCCGCTTCTTGTCGTTGGCCACCTCGATGACGGTCCGGTACGTCGTCACCTCGTCCTTGGAGAAGACCCCCTCGGTGACGGTGCGGGCGACGACGCGGCGCGAGATGCGCAGGTCCTCGTCGGCGCCGAGGGGCAGGTCGAGCTCGCCCCCGGGGCCCGTCGTCTCCAGGCGGCCCTGGCCGATGAAGTCGGTGCCCACGAAGATGTTGACGGGTCCGCCGAGCACGGGGCGCCGGCCCTGGTTCTTCACGACGGCCTTGAGGTAGGCCGTCTCCTTCAGGCCGGGCGTGACGGTGTAGAACGGGGTGATGGGCCACGTCTCCACGGCCAGCGGGACGCGCTGGGCCTCGGGCTGGCTGGGCAGCGTCATGGGCGTGACGGCCGGGTACTCGTGGTCGAGGCCGCCCGCGAGGGCGGCGGGCGAGCCGGCCGGGCCGAAGGGGCCGCGGCCGATGACGCGCTCGTCGAAGAGATCCAGCGCGACGGGGCGAGGCGCCGGCTTTCGAGCGCCCATGCTGCCCCCCATCAGCGAGACGGGCGCGGGCGCCGCGGGGCGCGCGTCGTAGACGGCGTCCTTGGCGCCGCCGTAGTCGTCGTCCGCGGACTCGGCCACCATCTCCTCGGGGGGCTCGTCCCGCGCGACGGACCGCTCCATCACGGGCTCGGGCGCCGGGGGCGGCGGCGGCGGCGGCGGCGCGCTCTGGGCGAACCGCCGCTCCGGGCAGCCGGTGCCGTCGCCCTGGCCGGGCAGGTCGGGGCAGCGATCGTCGACGTCGGCGATGCCGTCCGCGTCGCGGTCCCCGCCCATCGGGCCCCGGGCCACATGATCCAGGCGCAGGCGCAGCAGGGCGAGGGAGCGCTGCTCGTCGCCCTCCCCGCGGGTGACCCGAGCCGTCGGAGGCGGGAGGCGGTCGGGCGTGTCGGCCGTGGCGGGCACGGGCCGGGGCTCGAAGTCGCGCTGCTCGCCCAGCGTCCAGGTCAACAGCTTCGGCAGCGCCACCTGCCGGCCTGGCGTCGCCGTCGACAGCGTGATGGCGGCGTCCACCCAGTCCTCGCCGGTGGCCTGGGACACGAGGCCCGCGGTGCTCAGCGTCAGGCGATCCCCGGCCACCGACCGCTCGATGCGGTACACCGGCGTCCAGCCCGCTCCGGGCGTAGCGTAGCTCAGTGCCAGCCGCGATCCGTCGGCCTGGCGGTCCAGCACGACCACCACCTGCACCCGCCGCGCGCTGAACGCGGCCTGGTTGATCTCGGCCAGCTCGGCCAGGAGCTGCTGCTGCTGCTCCCGCAGCGTGCGCGCCTCGGCGTCGAGGGCGAGGCGGCGCTGGTCGCCGGCGGCGGCCTGGGCCTCGACGAAGGCCTGGACGACGCGCCAGGTCTCCAGGGCCAGCGGCGCCGCACCGGGGCGCTCGTGCTCGGCCACCGGCCCGGCGGGCGCCAGGCGGTCCAGCAGCCCGCGCAGGTTGCCGAGGACGTCGGCCTCCCCCTCCAGGGTGCGCAGCGCGAGGGCCAGCTTCTCCAGGGCGTCCAGGCGAGCCTCCACCTGATCGATGGACGCCCGGCTGCGCTCGACGGGGTTGGCCTCCACGCGCAGCACCCGGGCCCCCGGGGCTTCGACCCGCAGGGAGTCCAGGGCGACGGCCCCCGGCAGGTCCGGCAGGCGCAGCGCGATCACGCCCCGGCCGGCTGGCACCGCGGCCTCGCGGGTGACGCGGGCCTGGTCGCCATAGACCGTCACCCGGCGGATGGGGGCCTCGAGGGCCTGGGCCTCGGCCGCCACATCCGGCCCGACGACGACGTCGGGGGTGGGCGCCAGCAAGGCGATGAGGAGAGAGAGCGCCGCGGCCATGGCCACCTCCAGCGTCGGACGGCGGCATCATGCCCCGTCCGCACCAGGGCGGCTACCCGCGGGCGACCGGGGCGCGGATCAGATGAAGAAGTCGGGCATGAGCCGGCCGCCGGGCATCACGGCGTAGTGGTCGAGGTCGGTGATGCCCGCCGCCGCCAGGACCTCGTCATCGATGCAGAAGTTGCCCGAGTACTCCACCGACTGCGTGAGGATGTGCCAGGCGGCGTCCCCCATGATGTCGGGCTTGCGGCTGGCGTTCATCATCGCGTCGCCGCCGAGGACGTTCTGGATGGCCGCCGTGGCGATGGTGGTGCGCGGCCAGAGGGCGTTGACGGCCACCTTCCCCTTGAACTCCGCGGCCATGCCCAGGACGCACATGCTCATGCCGAACTTGGCCATCGTGTAGGCCACATGGGGGCCGAACCAGCGGGCCTCCATGTTCAGGGGCGGCGAGAGGTTGAGGATGTGGGGGTTCTCGGCCTTGAGGAGGAACGGCAGGCAGGCCTGCGAGCACAGGAAGGTGCCGCGCGTGTTGACCCCGTGCATGAGGTCGTAGCGCTTCATGGGCGTCGAGAGGGTGCCCGTCAGGCTGATGGCGCTGGCGTTGTTCACCAGGATGTCGATGCCGCCGAAGCGCTCGACGGCCGACTGCACGGCGGCGCGGACCTGGTCTTCCTCGCGCACGTCGACGACGCAGGGCAACGCCTGGCCGCCGGCGGCCTCGATCTCCTCGGCGGCAGTGAAGATGGTGCCCGCGAGCTTCGGGTGCGGCTCGGCGGTCTTGGCCGCGACGACGATGTTGGCGCCGTCGCGCGCGGCGCGCAGGGCGATGGCCAGGCCGATGCCGCGGCTGGCGCCCGTGATGAAGAGAGTCTTGCCGGCGAGGCTCGCCATGGGGTCCTCCGGGTGCTGGGTGACGCCGCAGTGTGCGGGTAGACGCCGCCGCGCTCAAGGGGTGAACCGTCTCGCGGCGATCGGGTAGAACCCGCTCACACTCGCTGTGGAGACAGACCGAATGAAGACGACCCTCTGGGTGGCGCTGGCCGCCGCCGCGCTGCTGGCCGCCTGTGACACCGACAACGACGCGGACACCGATCCCACCGCCGACGCGGCGATGGGCGCGGGCGGCATGGGCGGCGGCGCGGGCGGCATGGGCGGCGGCGCCGGTGGCATGGGCGGCAGCGCCGGTGGCATGGGCGCGCGGCGCGGCGCGCGGCATGGGCGGCGGTGCCGGTGGCGAAGGCGGCATGGGCGGCGGCGCTGGCGGCGAAGGCGGCATGGGCGGCGGCGCCGGTGGCATGGGCGGCGAGGGCGGCGGCATGGGTGGCGCCGGCGGCCAGCCCCAGGATCCCTGCGCGCTGGCCTGCGACCGGGTGGCCGAGTGCGCCATCGGCGAGGGCCTCTGCCCCGGCTTCGCCGACGAGGCCCAGGAGGACTTCCGCGATGGTTGCTACGAGAGCTGCAGCGCTGACGGCCGCGGCGAGCAGGCGGCGGGCATCGTGAACCTGCCCACCTGCGAGGCCGTCATCGCGGCCGTCTCGGCCATCGACGAGGGCTTCGCGGGCGAGTGCGCCGGCGGCGAGCTGCCCATCGACTGCGAAGTGGTCTGCGCCCGCCTCTCGACCGACTGCGCGGGCCTGCCCGACGGGGCCGAGCGCGACGCGGCCATCGTCGAGTGCACGGCGGAGTGCCAGGCCGAGGACATCTCCGAGGAGGTGCTGCGCTGCGTGCTGGGCGCGGCCTGTGAGGCCGTCAGCGCCTGCGTCGACGAGGCCCCGCCCCCGGATCCGGTCGTCGTGGCCGAGTGCCGGGCCCTGTGCGGCTGGGTGCCGGCCTGCCTCGGGGCCCCGGAGCCCGTGGACCTCGACGAGTGCGCCAACGACTGCGCCCAGGGCTCGACGGCCGGCCAGCGCGCCTGCCTGGGCGCGGCCAACCAGGCCTGCGAGGCCGTCGAGGCCTGCCTCATGGAGGATCAGGGCCCCGTGGCCGCCGAGTGCGCCGAGGCCTGCGGCATCCTCGTCACCTGCCAGGGCGCCGACATCCCCCCGGACCAGGTCGCCGTCGCCCGGCAGCAGTGCCAGGAGGGCTGCGTGGCCGAGTCCACCGCCGCGGAGCGGGCCTGCGTCATCGCGACCGGCGGCGAGTGCCTGGCCCTCGAGGGCTGCTTCGGCGGCTGAGCGCTACTCGCGCCAGAGCATCTTCCACGGGTGCCGCTTCAGGTCCCGCAGCATCTCCTTGAGGTCATCGTAGAGCTCCTGGTCCACCAGGAGCTGGCCGATGGTCCCCTTCCCGCCCTTCAGCCGCCGCGCCAGGAAGGCCGCGTCCCGCGTGGCCTCGTCCACCGAGGCCGCCACGGCCGGCAGCCGCGCCAGGGTGTCGTCCAGCGACTTCTCGTTGCGCTTCAACAGGTTGCGCGCCACCGTCAGCGTCTCGTCGGCGTTCTTCAGGGCGCCCCGGGCCGCGGCCGTCGTGGGCCCGATGTCCTTCGCCACCGTCGCCGCGACCGACCGGGCGTCGGCCAGGATGGCGGCCACGTCGCTGCCATCGCCGACGCCGTTGCGCAGCCCCGCCAGCAGGGCGCGGGCGTCCGTCGTCGCCCCGTCCACGCTCTCCATCACCCGGTCGAGGCGCTCCTGGTGCTTCTCCAGGTAGGCGTCGATGCGCTTCATCACCCGGGTGGCGCTGCTGACCAGTTCGCCCACGTTCAGGTCGCTGCCGCCCAGGGCCACCTCGACCTGGGCGAGGATGCCGTCGATGCGCGTGAAGAGCAGGTCGATGCGGGGCGGGTCGCTGCCCCGGATGACGGCCCCGTCCGGCCACTCGGGCGAGGCCGCGGAGCCCGGCAGGATCTCGATGTACTTCTCGCCCAGGACGCCCTGCGTCGTGACGATGAACTCCGAGTCCTGGCGGATGGCCTGGGCCATCTTCGCGTCCACCGACAGCGTGACGCGCACGTTGACGGGCGCCTCACGCGCCCGGCGCGGCGCGCTCTTCCGGGCGTCGCGCTCCACCAGGAACTCCACGTCCGTCACCCGCCCCGCGCGCACGCCGGCCACCTTCACGGGGGCGCCCGAGAGCAGCGAGCCGGAGTCCGTGAACTCGAGGAAGAGCTGCTTCTTCTTGCCCACCGAGAAGCCGCCCAGCAGGACGACGAACACCGTCAGGACGGCCACGGCGACGACCACCAGGGCCCCGACCCGGATCTTGAGGCTTCGGTCGTTCATAGCTCCATCGGCCCCTCGGGCAGCCCGTTGATGAACTGACGTACCACGGGATCAGCGCTCTGGCGAAACTCGGCCGGCGACCCGTCGAGGTGCACGCGGCCCTGGTAGAGCATGACGATCCGGTCGGCCACGCCGAAGATGCTGCGCAGGTCGTGGGAGACGACGATGCTGGTGACCCCCGTCTCGTCGGCCAGGCGGCGGATGAGGCGATCCACGCGGACGGCGCTCACGGGATCGAGGCCCGTCGTGGGCTCGTCGAAGACGACGTACATGGGATCCAGCGTGAGGGCGCGGGCGATGGCGACGCGCTTGCGCAGGCCGTCGCCGATGTCGCTCGGGTAGCGGTCCGCCAGGCGCTCCATCTGCACCAGCGCCAGCTTCTCCCGCGCGGCCACCAGGCTCTCGGCCTGGCTCAGGCCCCGGTGCTTGCGGATGGGCAGCGCCACGTTCTCGACCAGCGTCATGCTGTCGAAGAGCGTGCTGTGCTGGAACACCATCGCGCAGCGCTTGCGCAGCGGGTAGAAGTCCTTCTCGCTGAACCCGGTAATGTCTTGACCTTCAAAGAGAATCTGCCCCGAGTCGGGCCGCAGCAGCCCGAGCAGGTGCTTGACCAGCACGCTCTTGCCGGCGCCGCTCTTGCCGATGATGAAGACGATCTGCCCCGGGTGCACGGTGAGGCTCACGTCCGCCAGCACCACCTGCCGGCCGAACGCCTTGCTGACGTGCAGGAACTCGATCACGTGCGCACCAGGAAGGCCACGCCGCCGATGAGGAAGTCGAGCACGATGACGGCGAGGCTGCACGAGACGACGGCCCGGGTGGTGGCCTCGCCCACCCCCTCGCTGCCGCCCCGGGCGTCGAGGCCGGCGGCCCCCGCGATGATGGGGATGCTCACGCCGAACGCGAGGGCCTTGGCCATGCCCTCGCCCAGGTCCAGCAGGTGCACGAAGTCGAGCTTGGCGAAGACCAGCGGCGGCGTGTGGAACATCAGGTAGGCCACGCCCATGGCGGCCAGGAACGCCGCGAGCACCCCGAACGTCACGAGCACCGGCAGCATGATCACGCAGGCGATGAGGCGCGGCTTGATGAGGTAGTCGGCGGGCGGGGCGTTGCACATGCGCAGGGCGTCGACCTGCTCGGTGACGACCATGCTGCCGATCTCGGCGGCGATGCCGGTGCCCACGCGGGTGGCGACCATGAGGCCGGCCAGCGTCGGCCCGAGCTGGCGCACCAGCAGGGGCAGGAGCTGCTGCCCGATGAGGGAGGTGTCGCCGATGATGCGCCGCGCCTGGAAGCCGGCCTGCAGGCTGGTGATCGCCCCCAGGAACCCGAGCGTGAGCAGGACGAAGACCACCGACCGGTTGCCGACGCTGAACATCTGCTGGCGGATGGCCGGGCCATCCCAGGGGGCGTGCAGGATGTAGTGCAGCGTGCGCACGAGCAGCGTCCAGGTGGAGCGCGCCTGGGCGATGCCGTCGAGGACGAGGAGGCGCAGCGTGCCCATCAGCCCAGCAGCGTCGTGAGGAAGTAGTCGAACACGAAGATGCCCACGGCCGAGGCCACCACGCACGCGTTGACGGCGCGGCCCACGCCCGGGGCCCCGCCCCGCACGCCCAGGCCGAAGGCGCAGCTCACCACGCCGATGAGGAGCCCGAACGCGGTCGCCTTGGTGAGCCCGTTGAGGAAGTCGTCGACCTTCACGTACTCCACGAAGGAGTTCCAGAAAACGAACGGATCCACCTCGATCAAGCCCCAGCCCGTCGCCACGCCGCCGAGCAGCGCGAAGAGGCTGCCGATGCCGAAGAGCAGGGCCATCATCGAGACCATCGCCAGGATGCGGGGCATGACCAGGTAGTCGACGGGATCGATGGCGAGGGCGCGCAGGGCGTCGACCTGCTCCGTCACCACCATCGTGCCCAGCTCGGCCGTGGCGTTGGCCCCCACCCGCCCGCTGAACATGAGGCCGATGAGCAGCGGCCCGATCTCGCGGAAGACCGAGAAGCCGAAGCCCCAGCCCACCACCTCGTAGGCCCGCAGCTTCACGACGTAGGTGCCGACCTGCAGGACGGTGATGGCGCCGGCGAAGAAGGCGGTGACGGCCACGATGGGCAGGGAGCGCACGCCGACGCGGTACAGGCAGCGCCACGTCTCGAAGCGGTCGAGGCGGGGCCGGATGGCCGCCCGGGCCACCTGGCCGGTGAACAGGGACAGCTCCCCCACCACCAGCGCCAGGCGCAGGAACCAGTCGCCGACGAGGTCGAGCGCCCGCGTCACTCGATGCCCTCGCCCGTCATGAAGCGGCGCACGGCCGGGGCGGCGTGGCGCGCCTCGTCCGGCGTCCCCTCGAAGATCAGGTGGCCGCGCTCCAGCATGGCGAACCGATCGCAGATGGGGCGCAGGGCGTCTACTTCATGGCTCACGATGATGGCGGTGGCCCGGTTCTCGGCCTGGAGCTGCTTGAGCAGGGCGAAGATGCGGTTGGTGGTCACCGGATCGAGGCCGGCCGTCGGATCGTCGCAGAGCATGATGGGCGGGTCGTGCACGGTGGCGCGGGCCAGGCAGACGCGCTTCTTCATGCCGCCCGAGAGCTCGCCGGGCAGCTTCGGGCCGATGTCGGGCAGGTGGACCTGCGCGAGGCGGCGCGCGACGCGGGCGTCGATGTCGCGGGGGGCGGCCGCGCCCAGGCGGCGCAGCGGGAACGCGATGTTCTCGGCCACCGAGAGGTAGTCGAACAGGGCGTAGTTCTGGAAGATCATGCCGATGCGGCCCCGGAGGGCCATCCGGGCCGGCTCGGCGAGCCGGTTCACCTCGACTCCATCGACGATGACGCGGCCCGCGTCCGGCTCGATGAGACCACAGATCAGCTTGAGAATCAGAGACTTGCCGGCGCCCCCTTCACCAATCAGGGCCAGGGTGCCGCCGGCGGGGACGTGCAGGCTGACGTCGGTGAGGACGGGCACGCCGCCGAAGCTCTTGTGGACGCCCTCCAGGCGGATCACGGCGCCTCCGCGAGGGGGGGCGGGGCGAGACGCGCGGCGTCCATCGGCCAGGGCCGGGGGCTCTCGGCGGCCAGGAGCGCCTTCGCCTCGGCGCCGTGGCGGCTCTCGGGCTGCTCGCGCAGCAGGGCCTGCAGCGAGGCGCGGCCGGCGGCCACGTCGCCCGCGGCGATCTGGGCGTGGGCCAGGGCGAGCCAGGCGTCGTCGCGCAGGGTGCTGGTGGGGAAGTCGGCCAGGAAGGCCTGGTAGGCCCAGACGGCCGCCTTCGGGTCGCGCCGGCCGTGGTAGCGCAGGGCGCCGATCTGCAGGGCGGCGTCGTCGAGCAGCGGGCTGCGGTAGGAGCCGACGAGCAGGCTGGCCTCGTTGCGCAGGTCGACGAGGGCCTGGCAGGCGGCCTCCGCCTCGGCCCACTGGCCCTGGCGGGCGTGCAGACCCGCCAGCGCCCAGAGCGCGTCGTCGGCCAGCGGGCTGTCGGGGAACGTCTCCACCAGGCGCCGCAGGTCGGCGCGCGCGCCCGCCAGATCGGCGAGGCCCCGGGCCCGCAGGAAGGCGGCCCACCAGAGGGCGTTGTCGGCCACCGTGAAGCGCTGGTGGCGGCGAGAGACGCCGTCGAGCCAGTCCACGAGCTCGACGAGCTCCTCGGGCAGGTTGCCGTGGGTGGCCAGGAACTTCACCGCCTTGTCGGCGGCGGCGCTGTCGGGGAAGCGGTCGACGAGGGCGCGCAGGGCCTCGCCCCCCGTGGCCTCGCCCCGGTCGATGGCGTCCATGGCCTGCTGGTAGGCGGCCAGGGCGGCGCGCTCCTCGGTGGGGCCGGTGGCCACGGCGCCGAAGAGGGTGTCGGCGCCGGCGGCGTCCCCGCGCTGGCGGGCCACGGTGGCGAGGCGGTACAGGGCCATGGCCCGCGCCTCCGGATCGACGGTCGTCTCGGCCACCCGGGTGAACTGCGCCTGGGCGTCGTCCAGGGCGCCCGCGGCGAGGGCGCGCTCCCCGGCGGCGAGGGCGTCGGCGTCCGGTGACCGCGGCCCGGGCTCGGCGCCACAGGCCGCCAGCAGCCCGGCGAGGGCGAGGGCGCGCCCCCTCATGCGCCGAGGACGGCCGTGACGGCGGCGATGGCCCGGGTCAGGCCGTCATCGTCCACGTCGCGGTGGAAGACCGCCCGGATGGCGTCGGGGCCGAACGGCAGCACGCGCACCTGGTCGGCCAGCGCCGCGCACACGTCTGCCGGCGCGCGGCCGGGCACGCGGAAGATGACGATGTTGGACTGCACGCTGGCCACGTCCAGCTCCACGGCGGGCAGGGCCGCGAGGGCCTCGGCCAGGGCGCGGGCGCGGGCGTGGTCGGCGGCCAGGTCGGGGATGTGGTGGGCCAGCGCGTGCAAGCCCGCGGCGGCCAGGATGCCCGCCTGCCGCATGCCCCCGCCCAGCATCTTCCGGTAGCGGTGGGCCCGCCGGATGAAGGCCGCCGAGCCGCAGAGGACGGACCCGACAGGCGCCCCCAACCCCTTGGAAAGACACAGAGAAACCGAGTCGGCCTGCCCGGCGAAGGCGGCCAGCGGCGCGCCCGTGGCGCAGGCCGCGTTGAAGAGGCGGGCGCCGTCGATGTGCACGCGCAGCCCCGCGGCCCGCGCGGCGGCGACGACCTCGGCCAGGGCCGCCGGCCCCATCACCTTGCCGCCCCCGCGGTTGTGGGTGTTCTCGACCATCAGCAGCGTCGAGGGCGGGATGTGGCCGGCCGCGTCGGTGGTGTGGGCGGCGGCGCGCACCTCCGCCGGGGTGAAGTGGCCGCCGCGCCCGACGACGGTGAACTGGACGCCCGCCAGGACGGCCCCGGCGCCGCTCTCGTAGAGGTAGGCGTGGGCGCCCTCGCCGACGAGCACGTCGTCGCCCCGCTGGCACCAGCTCAGGATGGCGAGCTGGTTGCCCATGGTGCCCGAGGGCACGAACAGGCCCGCCTCCTGGCCGGCCAGGGCCGCGGCCTTCGCCTCCAGGGCCCGGACGGTGGGATCTTCGCCGAAGACGTCATCCCCCACCTCGGCGGCGGCCATGGCGGCCCGCATCGCGGCGGTCGGGGTGGTCAGGGTGTCGGAGCGCAGGTCGACGGGCAGCATGGCCATCCCCTCAGAGCGAGAGCGCCAGGGCGATCTCGGGGTAGATCTCGTCGCACTCCTCGAAGACCTGCTGGTCGCAGTTGAGGATCTTCTCGTAGGCGGCGCCCAGGCCCACGTAGGTGCGGCCCGAGACGAAGAAGAGGCCGGCGCGGCCGCCGATCGAGTCCACGTCCTTGATGGCCTGCCCGTCCACGTCGCCGAAGAACTGGTGGCGGAAGAAGCCGCCGATGTACGGCTTGATGGGGTCGACCTGCCAGAACACGTAGCGAAGCTGCGGGCTCAGCGTGAAGATCGACGGCTCCGCGCCGAAGAACGCCTGCCCGTCCAGGCCCACCTCGAGGCCGTGGGCGGCGTAGTAGCCGAGGCCCAGCCCGATGGTGATGTAGCGCTGGCCGAACTGGCCCGACGTGCCGCCCCCGAGCGAGACGCGCGTCTTGCCGCGGGCGAAGGGGCCGGGGTCGGGGGCCGCGACCGCCAGGCCGGGCGCGAGGAGCAGGCAGACAAGCAGGATGCGGCGCATGGTTCCTCCGTGAAGCGCGGGGACTCTACCGCGAAAAGCACCTGGGCGTCCCCCCGAGGATGGACGGCGGGCGCCTCGTCTGCTATCGACGGCCGCCGCCCGCGCCCCCTGGCGCCGGGCCGCGGGAGGATGAGAGATGACGCGACGCTTCTGGATGAGCGGGCTGGTGGCCCTGGCGCTGGTGGGCTGTGACGACGAGGCCGGCAGCGATCCGCCGGCCATGAACGCCGACGCGACGGTGCCCGCCGCCGACATGGCCCCGCCCCCGGCCGACATGGCCCCGCCCCCGGCCGACATGGCCCCGCCGCCGGCCGACATGGCCCCGCCCCCGGCCGACATGGGCCCGCCGCCCATGGGGGGCCCCCCCGGCAGCGCCTGCGGCTGCGACGCGGAGTGCGAGGCCGTCGACGGCCAGGCCGGCGTCTGCGTGCTGGGCGTCTGCATGGTCGCGCCGAGCGCGGCGTGCGGCGGCGGCGAGGTGGCGGGCTGCCCGGAGGGCTTCCAGTGCTGGAGCCTGTCGGGCGGCGCGGGCCCCTTCTGCTGGCCCGACTGCGACCACATCGGCGAGGCGAGCTGCGCGGGCGCCTGCGACGGCGACGGCTCGTGCGCGCCCGCCGACGGCAACAGCTGCGACGCCGCGTGCAGCACCTACTGCGGCGGCAGCGCGGTGACGGGCGACATCGGCGGCGCCTGCGAGGACGACAGCGACTGCGGCGGCGCGACGTGCTACCTGGCCGAGGGCTGGGTCGAAGGCTACTGCCTGGAGTTCGGCTGCGGGGACGCCGGGGCCGAGTGCGGCAGCGGCGGCCTGTGCATCTCGGGCCTGGCCGACGACAACGTCTGCATGGGCGCCTGCGACGCCGAGGGCGGCTGCCGGCCCGGCTACCGCTGCGCCCAGACCGACGACGGCAACATCTGCTTCGCCGGCTGCGGCGGCGACGAGGACTGCCCGGCGGGCATGGTCTGCAACGCCGACGAGATCTGCGTCGTCGACTTCCGCTGCTCGCCGGCCCGCCCGGTGGAGGGCGAGTGCCCGGCCGGCCAGCTCTGCGTGGACGGGGCCTGCGAGGCCTTCGCCTGCGCCCAGGACGGCCCGCTGGAGCCCAACGAGGACGCCGCCGGCGCCTCCCCGGTGGACGCGGCCGTCGAGGGCCTGCAGATCTGCGCCGACGACCACGACTGGTTCCGGTTCAGCCCCACCGAGGCCGACGTGATCTACCAGGTGGGCCAGCACTCCCAGTGGGGCTCGGGCGACCTGGACGCGACGCTGGTCGACGCCGACGGCGCCGTGCGCGACCAGACGTGGCTGCTGCCCGATGGCTACCACGACGAGAACCCCCGCGGCCCCATGGACCTGGAGATCGCCGGCCTCGTCGGCCACCCCGACGCCGCCGACTTCTTCGTGCATGTGTTCGGCAGCCGCGGCGCCGTGAACGCCTATGACCTGTTCTACGCCACCCGCCCCTACCGCGACGGGCCCGACTGCGAGGGCGCGGGCTTCACCCAGCAGGAGTGCCGGGGCATCACCCCCCGCGGCACGCTGGATGTGAGCCAGTACATGGTCTTCCCGGCCGGGCATGACGCCGATCCCTACATCGGCAACGGCGTCTTCTTCGCCAGCGGCCTGTCCAACTCCAACACCCCGACCTACGTCCCGAGCTCGGCCCACTGGGCGCGCCGCGAGATGGTCATGGCCATCCGGCACGCCATCCACGTCGTCCAGGAGACCTACCCGGGCACCGGCCCCCTGGGCATCGGCGAGATCTCCATGCGCGACGGCAGCACCCCCAACGGCCACCCCAACTTCACGCACTACTACGGCGCCAACGTCGACCTCGCGTACTACATCCGCGAGGAGGCCCAGCGCGGCTGGGGCAACCTGGTCTACCGCCCCATCTGCAGCGACAAGGCGCGCCTGAGCGACTGGAGCGACGTCGACACCGACGGCCGCACCGGGCACTACGGCGAGTGCGTCCCGGGCTCCGACATGACCCACATCGTCGACATCCCCCGCACCGCGCTGCTGCTGGCCACGATGTGCGGCACGGGCCGCGTGCGCGTCTTCGGCGTCGACACCTCCATCGAGGCGCAGCTCAAGACGGAGTACCGCCGCCTGCGCGACGCCGGCACCATCACCCCGGCCGCCTACACCGCCTGCATGCGCTCCCAGGCCAGCGCCAACGACGATGGGAGCTGGGTCTGGCACTTCAACCACAGCCATGTGTCGTTCTGCGCCGAGGACTGCCCCGACCAGAAGGCCGACCTGGTGGAGCGTCTGGACGTGAACCTGGACTGGACGCAGCGCGTTTCCCTGCCCCGGGAGCCCGCGACCTTCACCCCGGCCGTCTGGCCCCGCGAGGTCGCGCCCCGCTAAGGATTTTTCTCGTCCGAGACGCTATGATGCGCCCCGTCGATCCCTCTCGACTCCGGGGGCGCCATGAGCACGTTCGACAGCCAGCGACAGTCTGATCAGGCGGCCGCCGCCCCCACCACCGAGGGGGCAGCCTTCGAGGATCCGCAGCACGACGCCGCCCGCGGCCAGGCCGCCGAGGTGGCCGCCACGGACATCAGCGGCATCGCCCGGCTCGTCCTCTCGCGGATGCTCCGCGTGGGCAGCCAGGGCGAGGACGTGGGCTGGCTGCAGCGCGGCCTGAACTTCCTGGGGGACGCCCTCACCCCCGACGGCATCTTCGGCCCGCTCACCCAGGGTGCCGTCCACCGCTTCCAGGACAAGGCCGGCCTCGAGCGCGACGGCGTGGTGGGGCCGCAGACCTGGAGCCACCTCGTCGCCGACACCACGGGGGCCGCGCCGCCTGCCCATGATCCCAAGGAGATGGACCCGCGGCTGGATCGCAACGACAAGGAGATCCTCACCCACGACGGCCGAAAAATCCTTGTCGATCAGGACAATACGAACAACCGCGACCAGCAGAAGCTGCCCTGGATGAAGGGCGGCGAGTGGGACCACGCCCACATCCTGAGCCTGTGGTCCCAGGTCGACACGGACGACGCGACCATCACCGACGCGGTGCGCTGCGCGGCCAACGCCGCCCTCGCCCCCCGCATCATCCAGGGGCCCGAGTCGGTCATCGCCTTCGCCACGGAGGTGCTGGCCAAGGCCGAGCAGCTCGCCCAGAAGCCCACGACGCCCGACGTCTACCGCGACCGCCTCTACAGCCTGCGGATGCCGGTGGTCATGGCCATCGCGTCGCTGCGCAGCAGCCACTTCTACCACAAGTTCGTCGAGCCGGTCGGGCCCATCCCCCCCGACCCGTTCCTGGGCATCGGCGGCGATCCGCTCTTCGCCGACCCGGCCAGCTACAGCGATCTGAACATCATCGCCGACGCCACCAAGCGCCTCGTGAGCGCCAACGACACCGGCTTCTCCAGCCCCGACGAGGCGGCGGCGATGCACTTCGTCGACACCGCGGAGGCGGGCCACCGCGCCATCGGCGAGACCATCGAGTCCCGCGCCGAGATGGACGCCTTCGTCGACGCGCTGCTGCCCGGCGAGTCGTACATGATCCTCGTCGACACCAGCCGCGGCGACCCGGATCCGAGCCACCCGCACGCCAACGAGGAGTCGGATCACTTCATCACGGTGGGCCGCGAGCCCGACGAGAAGGGCGGCCTGCGCTACCTGTACGACCCCTACCCCCGCACCGGCAGCCAGATCATCTACCTGGACGCCGAGGATCGCGAGACGCGCTTCTGGCCGTACTTCGAGGTGGATCCGGCCGCCGCGGGGCGGACGGACGTCTTCAAGCGGACGCGCATCATCAGCGCGGCGACGGCCCGCTGACGGGGCCGCCAGGCGGGCGTGCGTCGGGGCCGGTCAGTCGAGGCTGATCATCGCCTCGATGCGGGCCGTGCGCTCCTCGATGTCGCGGCGATCCAGGGCCAGCACGTGGTCCTGGCCGAAGCCCTCCACCGCGAAGCTGGCCATCACGACGCCGTTGATCACGGCGCGCTTGAGCGCGCCGAAGTCGCGCTGGCCCGACCGGGCCAGGTAGCCCATCAGGCCCGCCGCGAAGGTGTCGCCGGCCCCGGTGGGATCGACCACCCGGCGCAGCGGCACGGCGGGCGCGAAGAAGGTGCCCTCGGGGTGGAAGAGCATGGCCCCGTGGCTGCCCTTCTTGATGACGAGCATCTCGGGGCCCATGGCCCGGATGGCGTCCACCGCGTCGTACAGGTTGTCCTGCTCCGACAGCATCCGCGCCTCGGTGGCGTTGATGATGAGCAGGTCGATGTGGGCCAGCACCTGCCGCAGCGCCCGCCGCTCCTGGGTGATCCAGAAGTTCATCGTGTCGGCGGCCACCAGGCGGGGCCGCTCGATCTGCTGGAGGACGCCCGCCTGCAGATCGGGGTGGATGTTGCCCAGGAAGACCCAGGGCGTCGCCTTGAACGCCGCGGGGATCTTCGGATCGAAGTCCTCGAAGACGTTGAGCTGGGTCTCCAGCGTCTCGGCGTCGCCGAAGTCGGCGCCATACCGGCCGTGCCACCGGAAGGTGCGGCCCGGGACGCGCTCGAGGCCCGCCATGTCCACGCCGCGACCCGCCAGGATGTCGACGTGGGCCTGGGGGAAGTCCTCGCCCACCACCGCGACGAGGCGGACGGGGGCGAAGAGGCTGGCGGCCGCGCCGAAGTAGTTGGCCGAGCCCCCCACCACCTCCCGGTGGCTGCCCGCCGGCGTCTCGATGTCGTCCAGGGCCACGCTGCCCACCACCAGGATGGGGGCGCCGGGTTCGATGGTCATGCCTGCTTCTCCGGCCAGAGGTAGCGACCCACGAGCAGCTCCACGCGCTGCCGCGCCGCCGCGGGGATGCGATCGGGGGCGGTCATGACGCTCATGCCGCCCGCGAGGGCCTGGTGGGCGGGCCAGCGGACGTCGCCCAGGGCGCCGAGCCGCAGGCACGTCTCGCGGATGACGGCGCGGGCGGCCGACACGTTGGCCTTGATGACCGCCAGCACCGACTCCACGCTCACCTCGTCGTGGCCGGCGTACCAGCAGTCGTAGTCCGTCGAGAGCGCCAGCGTGGCGTAGGCCAGCTCGGCCTCGCGGGCCAGCCGCGCCTCGGGCAGGTTCGTCATGCCCACGACGCTGCAGCCCCACGACCGGAACAGGTTGCTCTCGGCGCGGGTCGAGAACGTGGGGCCCTCGATGCAGACGTAGGCCCCGCCGTCGTGCACGACCTTGCCGCTCACCTCGCGGGCCGCCCCCAGGAGCACCTGGCGCAGGCGCTCCTCCATGGGATCGCCGAACTGCACATGGCCCACCACGCCCTCCCCGAAGAAGGTGTTGGCGCGCTTGTACGTGCGGTCCACGAGCTGGTCGGGGCAGACGAGGTGCCCGGGCTCGATGTCTTCGCGCAGGGAGCCCACCGCCGACACCGAGATGACGTGCTGGGCGCCCAGGCGCTTGAGGCCCCAGATGTTGGCCCGGTACGGGACCTCCGAGGGCAGGAGCCGGTGGCCGCGGCCGTGGCGAGGCACGAACACGCAGCGCACGTCGCCGAGCCGCCCGCTGATGAAGCTGTCGGAGGGATCGCCGAACGGCGTCTCCACCCGGACCTCCTCCACGTCGGTCAGGCCCTCGATGTCGTACAGCCCGGAGCCACCGATGACCCCGACCACCACCTCTGCCATGGCGTCCTCCTGGTTCTTTGTCAGGCCGCGTCGGGCCGCTCGCCGAGCTGTCCGCAGGCGGCGTCGATGTCGATGCCCTTGGTCCCGCGGACGGTGACGGTGTAGCCCCGTCGGTCGAGGTGCTGGTGGAACGCCCGCACCCGATCGTCGGCCGGGCGGGCGAAGCCGGGCCCCTGGAAGGGGTTCCAGGGGATGAGGTTGATGCGCACCGACAGCCCGCGCAGCAGATCGCCGAGCCGCTGGGCGTCGGCGTCCGTGTCGTTCACCCCGCCGAGCAGCACGTACTCCACCGTCAGCTTGCGCCGCGGCGGCAGCGGGTACCGCCGCAGGGCCGCGATGAGCTCGGCGATGGGATAGCGCTTGTTGATCGGCATGATGCGCTCACGGACCTCATCGGTCGTGGCGTTCAGGCTGATGGCCAGGTTCACCGGGGCGACCTGGCCGAGCGCGTCGATCTGGGGGACGAGGCCGCTGGTGCTGATGGTGATGCGGCGGGGGCTGTAGCCCGGGCCGTCCGGATCCGTCAGCGGGCCCAGGCTCGCCACCACGTGATCGAAGTTGTGCAGGGGCTCGCCCATGCCCATGAAGACGAGGTGGTCGACCACCGCCCCCTCGGGCACGGCGCCCCGCGCCACGAGCACCTGATCGACGATCTCGCCCGCCGTGAGGTGGCGCGAGAGGCCCAGGGTGCCCGTGAAGCAGAACTTGCAGTCCAGGGCGCAGCCGAGCTGGCTCGACAGGCACTGGGTGAAGCGGCCCTCGCCCATGGGGATGAGGACCGACTCCACGGCCCCGCCATCCTGCAGGCGGATGACGAGCTTGCGGGTGCCATCCACGCTGACGGCGACCCGCTCCAGCGTCACGCGGCCGATGGTCCAGCCATCATCCGCGAGCGTCTGGCGCAGGGCCTTCGGCAGGTCGGTCATCGCGTCGAAGTCGCGAATGCCCTTCTGAAACACCCACTTGAAGATCTGATCCGCCCGGTACCGGGGGAGGCCGAGGGCCGTGACCCGCTCGCGAAGGGCCGCACGCGACAGATCGGTGAGGCTCTTCTCGGGGACGGTGGGGCGGATCGACATGCTGCTCAGCCGCGGCTGGAGAGCTCGGTGGTCCGGAAGAAGTAGGCGATCTCCACCGCCGCCGTGTCGGGGCCATCGCTGCCGTGCACGGTGTTCGCGTCGATGCTGTCGGCGAAGTCGGCGCGGATGGTGCCCTTGTCGGCCTTCTTGGGGTCGGTGGCGCCCATGAGGTCGCGGTTGCGCTGGATGGCGCTCTCGCCCTCGAGGACGCTGATGACGACCGGGCCGCTGGTCATGAAGCTGACGAGGTCGTTGAAGAAGCCCCGCTCCTTGTGGACCGCGTAGAAGCCCTCGGCCTCGGCGCGGGACAGCTGCTGCATGCGCACGGCGGCGATGCGGAGGCCGGCGGCCTCGAAGCGGCCGAGGATCTGACCGACGACGTTCTTGGCGACGCCGTCCGGCTTGATGATGCTGAGGGTGCGCTCGATGGCCATGTGCGGAATCTCCCGTTCCTGACAGTGCGCGTGCGTGATGATGTCGCGTGCGCGATCAAAGGCGCGCAAGTATGCACAGCGGGGTCGTTTCGGACAAGCCAGAATGCGCGCTCAGGTCGGCGGGGTGAGCGCCTCCGCCAGGGCCGTCACCTGCCCGGCGTCCCACCCCAGCCAGCGCGCCGTGGTGGCCGCGAGCGCCTGGTAAGCGGGCAGGAAGAGCGGGGCGTGGCGGTGCAGGGCCGCGACGTGGGCCGCGACGGCCCCGAGGTCGGCGCGGGCCAGCGGGCCGGTGAGCGCCTCCGGGGCCGGCAGCTCCTGGAGACGGCCGATGGTGCCCCGGAGCAGCGGCACCAGCAGCGCCCGGGCCTGGGCCTCGTCGATGCCGAGAGCAGCCAGCAGCGCGACGCCGCCGCCCGTGAGAGTGGCCACGAAGTTGGCCGAGATGACGGCCGCCGCGTGCCAGGCCGCCTTCTCGCCGGCGGGGATCTGGATGGCCTGGCCGCCGAAGGCGCGCACCAGCGCCACGGCCGCCTCGCGGGCGGCGTCGTCGCCCTCGATGCCGCAGAACGCCCCGCGCAGGGCGCCCGGATCGTCGCCGAGGGCCTGGAGCGGGTGCAGGCTGCCGAGGGCCACCCCCGCCAGCGGGGCGAGGGCCGCGTGGTCCAGCCGCCCCGCGCAGTGCAGGGCCACCGCCGGCCGCTGCGGGTGCGCCGCGAGCCGCGTCGCCAGGGGCGTGATGGCCGGATCGGAGACCGCGAGGATCCAGACGTCCGCCGACAAATCCGCAGGGAGATCACCGACTTGTGTCGCGTCGGGCCGCTCGCTGCGGTTCCAGACGCCGCGCACCTCCACGCCCCCCGCCTGGAGCGCGGCCGCGAGCACCCGGCCCGTCCGGCCAGCGCCGAAGATCCACACGGACGGCCCCGCCGCGACGGGCTCGCGGTACAGGTCGCGGGCCCAGGGCCAGCACACCTCGGGCAGCCACCGCGTGGCCTCCTCGTCTCCGCCCCCGCGCAGCGCCGCCCGCAGGCGCGTGGACGAGACCGCCGGCAGCGTCGGCCCGGGCGTGCACCAGGGCTCCCGCGCGCAGCGGGCCAGCGTCGCCTCATGGCCCGGCCGCCCGAGCGCGATGACGGGCCAGCGCGCGACCAGGTCGTCGAAGCGGTACCAGCGATCGGCCTCGCTCAGGTTGTCGGCGCCGAGCACCAGCCGGAAGGCGTGGTCCGGGTGGCGCGCCTGTAGCGCCGACAGCGTGTCGAAGGTGCGCCCGGTGCCGGGCAGCTCCGTCTCGATGGTGCAAATGCGGATGCGCGGGCTGCCGAGGGCGTCGAGCACGGCTTGCAGCATGGCCAGCCGCGCCTCGAAGGGCGACATGCGCTTGCCGAAGACATGGGACGCCGCCGGCAGCACCCAGATCTCGTCGACGTCGGCGAGCTGCAGCAGCCAGGTGAGGGTGAAGACATGGGCGAGGTGGGGGGGATCGAAGGCCCCGCCGTACAGGGCCACCCGCGGCGCGATCTGCGTCACGCCGGCCCCACCTCCAGCAGCTCCGCCTTGCCCAGGCGCGAGCCGTCGGGGCCGATGAACTGGCCCTGCAGGTGGCCATCCTGCACGCCGACGAGCAGGCAGGCCGGCGGCTCGCCGTCGACGGACGCCGCCCGGAGCTGGCCCGGGGCGACCCGGACGGGGGCCTCGTCCCGCGCGACGGCGCGCCGCTCGATGGCCGTGAGCACCACGGCCGAGAGGTTGGCGGGGTTCACGCTGGTGACGCCCACGCCGATGCGGTGGCCACCGAGGGCGTAGACCTGGCCCCCGCCGCGGCAGGCCGTGACCGTCGCCCGCAAGCGCCGCGTGCGGGCGACCTCCTCCGTCGCGGGCTCGGGGCTCCCCGAGAGCACCGACGCGAGCACGTAGTCGGCGAAGCCGGGATCGTCGGGCTCGGCCACGCCGGGGAAGCGCAGATCCCGCGACCGCAGGATGGCCTCCGTGTCGTCGGCGGCGGTGTCGAGCACGACCACGCGGTCGACCCGGTAGCGCTCCACCAGCGTCAGCAGCGCGCGCTCCAGCAGGGTCAGGTTGCCGTGGCTGTGGGCGACGAAGGCGAGCGTCATGCGTACTCCGGCAGGCAGCGTCGAGCGGCGCGGAACGCCTCGCCCTCAGCTTGCCACTCGCGCCACAGCGCGTCCACGTCCCCGCCACCATCGATGACCCGGCGCGCCTCGGCCCCGCCGAAGAGCAGGTCGATGGCCAGCCGGTCCCCCACGAACTCGTAGACCTCCGTCCGCCAGGCGAGGCCGGCGCCGAAGAGGCCGCGCACCGCCGCGAGCAGGTGCAGCCCCGCCCGCAGCGGCTGGAACGCCAGGCGATCGGTCACGTGCAGGGCCACGCCGCCGATGCTCTGCCCGCCGAACTTGTGGAACGTCGGCCGGAAGTACACGGGACGAAAGGCGATCCCGGGCAGGCCGCGGTCGTTGAGGGCGTCGGCGAGGCGGAACGGATCGATGAAGTCGGCGCCGATGAGCTCGAAGGGCCGCGTCGTCCCCCGCCCCTCGCTGAGGTTCGTGCCCTCGATCAGGCACATGCCCGGGTAGACCAGGGCGGTGTCGAGGGTCGGCATGTTGGGCGACGGCTGCACCCAGGGCAGGCCCGTCTCGTCGTGCCACATCGCCCGCCGCCAGCCAGCGACCGGCAGGACGTCCACCTCGAAGCCCTCGATGGCCCCGATGTGCCGGACGACCTCGGCGATGGTCAGGCCGTGGCGGGTCGGCAGGGGCCACAGCCCCACGAAGCTCTTAAAGCCGGGCTGGACGAGCCCGCCCTCCACCTGCACGCCCCCGATGGGGTTGGGGCGATCGAGGAGCAGCGTCCGCACCCCGACCCGCGCCGCCGCCCGGGCCGCGAGCGCGGCCGTGTAGACGTAGGTGTAGTAGCGCGAGCCGATGTCCTGCAGATCCACGACCAGCACGTCCAGGCCCGCCAGGTCGTCCGCGCGCGGCGCCAGGCTGGCCTCGTCGGCCCCGTAGAGCGACGAGACCGGCGCGCCGGTCACCGGCTCGCGCTGCTCGCCCACCGCGATCATGTCCTGGGCGTCGGCCCAGATGCCGTGCTCGGGGCCGAAGCAGCGCACCACGTTCACCCCGGCGTCGCGGAAGATGCGCGTGATGTGGCGCAGGTCGGAGGCCACGCTGGCGGCGTGGCAGAGCAGGCCCACCCGCAGGCCAGCCAGCGCGGCGCAGCCGTCAGCCGCCAGGCGATCGAGGCCGATCTGGACGCGCTCAGCCATGCGCGCCGGGCTCCTCGTCGTCGGGCAGCGGCCGCCCGGTGAGGTGGCAGACCATGATGTTCAGGTTGTGCGACATCACAGCGGGCAGCGACTTGCCCTTGAGGTCGAACCAGTGCTCGTGGTTGCCGTGGATGATGTCCAGGATGCCGGCCTCCAAGGCCCCGAAAGGCTTGAGGAATCGCTGGAAGAAGAAGAGCACCAGGGCCAGCGCCAGCACGAAGCCGAGGCCGCAGACCAGGGGGATGAGCACGAGCGGCTGGCGGGCCTCCGTCAGCGCCGCGTCCAGGTCGAGCAGGGCGATGTAGCCCACCTCGCGGGCCGTCTGGTAGCCCGACGCCTGCCCCAGCCGCGCCAGGAAGCGGTGGCCCGCGACGGTCAGCTCCAGCACCCCCGGATCGCCCTCGACGGTGTGCAGCTTCTGGTCGGCCACGACCTTCTGCAGCGCGACCTCGCGATCGGGATCGAGGGAGGAGCTCTGGCTGACGCGCGGGCCGACGAACCAGGCCACCTCCGTGTCCACCAGGCTCTTGCCCCGGCGCGCGGCCGCGAACGTCATGCGGTAGCCCACGATGACGGCGCCCAGCGTCTTCTCGCCCTGGCGGATGGGGGCCACGGCCACCTCCATCGGGGCGTCCTTCATCGTCCAGACGTCCATGGACGCGGTGGCGCGGCCGAGGGCGGGCTTCAGGGCGGGCTGCTCGGCGGCCACGTTGGCCCCCTGCACCCCGAACCAGGCGGGATCGGCGGCCTGCGCCACGCCGATGCCCTCGGCGTCGACCACCGCCAGGAAGTCGGGGGCGGCCGTCCGCAGGTCGCGCAGCCCGTCGGCGGCCGCCTTGCCATCGGCGACGGCCGCGAAGCGCGTCTTCCACGTCCGCAGCTCGTCGTTCATCAGCCGGTGGATCTGGTAGCGGTACTCGTCCGCGCTCGGCAGCGAGCCATCCTCGGCCACGTAGGCCTCGATGGGCCGGGCGAGCGCCGCCGCGATGCCGGGGGTGGCCGCCACATGCTCGGCCCGGGCGACGAGGGCGTGATCTTCGAGCTGGCGGGCCTGCCCCAGCGAGCGCCGGGCGACCGAGAGCCGCTGCTCCAGCCGCTCGCGCGCCGTCTGGCGGAAGGCCTCGTCGAGCTGGAGATACAGGACGCCGCCCGCGACCCCGAAGACCAGGGCCAGGGCGACCGCGACCTTGAGCTGGAACATCGGCCCTCCGCGCGCCCCGGCGCGCAGCTCGGCGAGGCAGCACCACACCTGGGTCGGGGCAGGACCGACCCGGCGCGCGGCGCGGCCTGGCGCGGTCGAAGGGCGAAGCTAGAACGGGCCGGGGGGGGTGTCAACCCGCCTCAGGGGGCGACGAAGGTCACCAGCTCCGCGGAGAACGTGCCCGAGAACGCATAGGCCGGCTGGCCATCGAGGGTCTCGGTGGGCATGACGCGGGCGCCGCTGAGGAGCGACTTGAGGTCGGTGGTCATCTCGGCGGCCGGGTTCAGCTTGAAGCGGACCTCGGCGGCATCGGCGTCGGTGATCACGCCGTCCAGGCGGGCGTCGATGAAGTCGCCGTCCCGGGTGCCCGTGAGGGCCAGGCCGCGGATGGGGATGATGATCTTCAAGTCCTCGGAGTAGATGAAGATCTCGCCGCCCGACATGCTGAAGTCCTCGCCGGTCTGGGTGCCGGCGCGCTCGCTGATGTCGACGGAGCACGGCGTCGTGGTGCCGTCGGCGTTGGCGCACTCGCCCTCCGTCAGCCACGTGAAGCCGTCGTCGGAGAAGTCGGCCGGGGTGTCGGCCCCGGCGACCTGCTGCCCGGCCCCGCCGCGCAGGATGAGGGCGCCGTTGCCCCCCCAGCCGTCGATCTGGACGAGGATGATGATGGCCCCGGCGTTGAGGTTGTTGTTGAGCAGCGTGGTCAACAGACCCGCCAGGGCGGCCGGCTGCTCCAGGGCCAGCTCGGTGAAGGTGAACGTCTCCGACGCCCCCTGCACCACGCCCATGTCGGCGGCCGGGCCGCCGCCGCCGGCCCCGCCCGCGCCGCCGCCGCCGCCATCGCCGCCGTCGTCATCACACCCCGCCACCAGGACGAGGGCCAAGAGGGCCCCCAGCAGTCGCCACGCCATCGCTCTCTCCCCATCACAGACGCTGCGTTCGAGGCAGCGTCGGCGACTGTAGATCGAAAGCTGGCGCCGGTGCACCCGTGCGGGTGGGCGCGCTGGATCAGACCCCGTGCAGCGCGAAGGCCGCGCCCTGGGGGTCCATGCACTGCGCCACGCGCTCCCCGCCGGGGACCGCCATGGGGCCGTTCATGATGGTGCCGCCCAGCTTCGTGGTGGTGGCCAGCGCCGCGTCCAGGTCCTCGACGCGGATGTAGTGCAGCCAGGCGCTCACGGGCATCTCGGGGGGGCGCTTCATGATGCCGCCGCGGCTGATGCCGCTGGCCTCGAAGAGGAAGTAGACGCCCATCTCGCCCATGTCCATCGCCTCGCCCGGGGTCCAGCCGAAGAGGTTCTGGTAGAAGCCCCAGACCGTGTCGACGTTGTCGGTCATGAGCTCGTTCCAGGAGAAGTCGCCCACCTTGGCCTCGCCCGGCGCCTGGCCACCCTCGGCGGGCTGGAACAGCCCGAAGGCGGCGCCGAAGGGATCGGCCGCCACGGCGATGCGCCCCACGTTCGGCATGTCGAACGCCGGCACGTAGACCTTGCCGCCGAGGCCCTGGAGCTTCTCCACGGTGGCGTCGAGGTCGGGGGTGCCGATGTAGGCCAGCCAGTGGGGGGGCGCGCCCATGGCCTTGGCGTCATCCGACAGCACCATGGAGCCGCCGATGGGACCCTGCGCGTTGGCGAACATGGTGTACTGGTCGTTGTGGGGGACGAGGTTCCAGCCCGTGACGGCGGTGTAGAAGGCCTGCGCCGCCTCCAGGTCGGTGGTGCCGAGGTCGTACCAGAGGAAGTTGCCGCCGAAGCTCTTGTCGCTCATGTCTCGCCTTTCGCGGTGTTGACGCCCAGTGCCGGGCCCCAGAAGGCCCGGTGCGTGGACCCAGAAGACCGCACCTCGAGCCCGCCGGCAACCATGTTTAAGCGATCACTGAAAAAACGCTGTCAGGGGTATGTCAGGGTTTCGTCGCCAGCCCGCCAACGGCGTCAGAGGCCCGGCGCGAAGCCCCGGCGCATGGTGTTCTCGGTCACGACCCGTGGGACGACGAACTGCCGCAGGTAGGCCTCGCCCCCCGCCTTCTCGCCCACCCCCGACAGCCCGAAGCCGCCGAACGGCTGGCGGCCCACGAGCGCGCCGGTGCTGCCCCGGTTCAGGTACAGGTTGCCCACGGCGAAGGCCTCGCGCGCCCGCTCCAGGTGGGCGGGCTTGCGGCTGTAGACGGCCCCCGTGAGGCGGTAGCCGACGCCGTTGGCGAGAGCCAGCGCGGCCTCGAAGTCGGGGGCCCGCATCACCGCCAGGACCGGCCCGAAGATCTCCTCCTGAGCCAGCGCGTGGCCCGCCTCGACCCCCGTGAAGATGTGGGGACCGACGTAGCGCGGATCGGCCGGGGCGGCCATCGCGAGCGCCAGCCGCGCCTCCCGCTGGCCGGCCGCGATGGCGCGGCGGATGCGCGCCGCCGCCTCTTCGTCGATGACGGGGCCGACGTCCGTCCCAGGCAGGCGGGGATCCCCCACCCGCAGGCTGCGCGTCGAGGCGATGAGCCGCTCCACGAACGCGTCGTGGAGGGCGTCCACGACGATCACCCGGCTGCACGCCGAGCACTTCTGCCCCTGGTAGCCGAAGGCGCTCTCCCGCACCCCGACCACCGCCTCGTCCAGGTCGGCGGAGGTGTCGACGATGATGGCGTTCTTGCCGCCCATCTCGCAGATGACGTGCTTCACGAAGCCCTGGCCCGCAGGCGTCGCGGCGGCGGCCTGCAGGATGTCCAGGCCCACGGCGAGCGAGCCGGTGAAGGCGATGAGCGCGACCGCCGGGTCCCGCACGAGCGCCGCCCCCACCGTCTCGCCTTCGCCGACGACGAGCTGCAGCGCGTCGCGCGGCACGCCGGAATCCCAAAGAATCTCGCAGAGTTGCCGGGCGATGGCCGGCGTCTGCTCGGCGGGCTTCAGGATGACCGGGTTGCCCGTGGCGAGGGCGGCGACCGTCATGCCGCAGGCGATGGCCAGCGGGAAGTTCCACGGGCTGATGACGACGGCCACGCCGCGCGGGAGGACGCGCGCCTGGTTGTGCTCGCCGACGAAGCGGCCCAGGCGCCCCGGCGTGAAGAGCGCCACCGCCTCGCGGGCGTAGTACTCGCAGAAGTCGATGGCCTCGCAGACGTCGGCGTCCGCCCCCGCCCAGCCCTTGCCGGCCTCCACGATGATGGCCGCGGCCAGCGCGTCGCGGCGGGCCCGCATCCGCGCGGCGGCGCGGATCAGGCAACCCGCACGCTCGACCACCGGCGTGTCGCGCCAGCGCGCCCGCGCCCCGGCGGCGCGCTGCACCGCCGCGGCCGCGTCCGCCAGCGTCGCGTCCACCGGCACGACGGGCACGACCACCGCGTCCACGGCCGCCTGGAAGGCCGCCCGGACGTCGGCCCGGGCGAAGTCGCGCAGCGGCTCCGAGAAGAACGGGCGGCCATCCCCCACCCCGGCCACGCCCGGGCTGAGCGCGTGCCGCTCGGGGGCGCCTGCGATGCGCGCCACGCCGGGATCCTCCCCGTCCCGCGGGCCGTGGGGCGAGGCCAGCAGCGCCGCGGCGGGCTTGTCGTCCGCGAAGCCCCCCCGCAGCCACGACTCGTTGCTGGTGTTCTCCAGCAGGCGCCGCACCAGGTAGGCCATGCCGGGGATCATCTCGCCCACCGGCACGTACTCCCGCAGCCGAAGCCCCTGCCCCACCGCCACGCTCTTCAGCGCGTCGGCCATGCCGTTGAGCATCTGCAGCTCGAGCGCCGCCGGGGGCAGCTCGGCCGCCTCCACCAGCGCCAGCGCCGTCGCGATGGAGCGCAGGTTGTGCGAGCCGAGCGCCAGCTTCACGCCGCCGGCGCCCACCTCCCGGGGCGTCGCGGCGATGAACCGCCGGGTCATGCGCTCGAAGCAGGCGTCGGTGTCGGCCTTGCGGCTCCACACCGGCACCGGCCAGCCCTGCTGCTCGGCGTGGATGGTCTCGTAGTCCCAGTAGGCCCCCTTGACGAGGCGCACCGTGAACACCCGCCCCGTCCGCCGCGCGAACGCCACCAGCCGCTCGGCGTCGGCCTCGCCGCTGCGCAGGTAGGCCTGCAGCGCCAGCCCCGCCGGGAAGTCGTGAGTGCCAGCGCAGCGCTCGAAGAGGTCGAGCGTGAGGTCCTTCAGCCCGTGGTGCTCCATGTCGAAGTTGACGAACACCCCGGCCTCGCCCGCGGCCCGCAGGATGGGGGCCAGGCGCTCGGCCAGCCGGGCCACCACGCGGTCGTGATCCAGCGGGGTCACGAGGGGGTCGAAGGCGCTGATCTTGATGGAGATGTTGGCGCGCGGCACCAGCCCCAGGTGGTCGGCCTCCAGCGTCGGCTGGGCCGGCCAGCCCGCCACCGCGGCGGGCAGCGTGTGCACCAGATCCAGGTAGCGCGCCTGGTAGGCCTCGGCCTCGGCCTCGCTCAGGCAGGCCTCGCCCAGCAGGTCCACCGAGAAGGCGATGCCGTCATCCCAGAGGGATCGCAGCCGGGACACCGCCGACGCCGCGTCCGTGCCGGCGATGAACCGGGCCGCCATGGCCTCGATGCGCCCCGTCAGGGTGCGGGCCAGCGTCCCCTTGAACACCCCGCCGGCCGCCAGGCCGAGGCCGAAGCCCGGCGGCGCCTTCACCCCCGGCTGGGCCATGGCGTCGACGAAGAAGTCGTGGATCTCCTCGGGGCTCGTCAGCGTGGGGAAGGCGTCCACGAAGCGGAAGAGCTGCACCTTGAAGGCCTCGTCCTTCATGGCCCAGTCCATCAGCTTGTCCGACCAGAACGCCCGGCTCAGGAGCCCGCGCTTCTGGCCGCGGGAGGCGGCGAGCAGCTCGCCCCCGAGGGCCTGGATGCGGGCCTCCAGGGCGGCGTCGTCCAGGGGCGGCAGCCCCTCGGCGGGGCGGCGGCGGAAGCGGGAGAGGATGGACATGGGGCACCTCGCGAGGGCCACCGCCGGGGACGCGCCCGGCTGTGGTCATGGTGCCGCAATGACGCCGCCGGTGCACGCGTTTGCGCGGTGGTGGACGCCCTCCGGCCAAGCAGGTAGTTTTGCCCCACACGAGCGTCGGGGGCGCGGTGACCACCGAGGAGGTCCACTGCAGGACGTGCGGCCACGTGCAGCGGCGCACCCCCGATCCGTCCTCGTGGCGCTGCCCCCAACACCCTGAAATCGCACTGGTTTCCGCGGCCACGCTGGAGCGCGCCGGCCGGGCCCCGCTGCTCGGGCACGTCCTCGGTGGGAAGTACCACCTCATCGACGTCCTCGGCCGCGGCGGCTTCGGGGCCGTCTACCGCGCCCTCCAGGCCCCGGTGGGCCGCACCGTCGCGGTCAAGGTCATCGGGGGCCGCCACGCCGACGACCAGGAAGACCTCCGCGCCCGCTTCATGCGCGAGGCGCGGGCCATCGCGTCCCTGCGCCACCACGCGACGGTGGCCCTGCACGACTTCGGCGAGGACGGCGACACCCTCTACATGGTCCTGGAGGTCGTCGAGGGCGAGACGCTGCGCGACGTCCTCAAACGCGAGGGCCGCCTGCCCGTCCACCGCGCCGTCCACATCGCCCGCCAGGTCCTCGAGGCGCTGCAGGAGGCCCACGCCCAGGGCCTCGTCCACCGGGATCTCAAGCCCTCCAACGTCATGCTCTCGCTCACGCCGTTCGGGGACGACAAGGTCAAGGTCCTCGACTTCGGCATCGCGAAGATCGTCGAGGCCGAGCGCAGTGACGGGGTCGAGACGAGCAAGGGCATGGTCTACGGCAGCCCCGCCTACATGGCGCCGGAGCAGGCCCAGGCCCGCGCGGAGCCGCGCTCCGATCTCTACGCCGTCGGGGTGATGCTCTACGAGATGCTGACGGGCGAGCGCCCGTTCACGGGCGACACCGACCTGCAGATCATCCTGGCTCACCTGCGCTTCCCGGTGCCCGACGGCCTCGAGCGGGCCGGCGTGCCGGTGGCGGTGGCCGACGTCGTGCACCAGGCGCTCGCCAAGGATCCGACCCGGCGGGTGACGAGCGCCGCGGACATGGCGGTGGCGCTGGCCCAGGCCGCGAGCGAGGCCAGCGGCCGGCGCCCCGTCTCCGTCGCCCCGGTGCCCATGGCCATCCCCGTCGGCGCCCCGCCCCCGCCGGATGCGCCGGTGGTCGGGGCGACCACGACGCTCACGCCCACGCCGAGCACCGGATCGGCGATGTACGGCGAGGCGCTGTCGGCCCTGCTGACGGCCGAGGAGCCCATCGCGCCGGGACGGCGGCGGCGCTGGCCCTGGATCCTGGTGGCGGCGGTGCTCGCGGGGGGCGCCACCTTGCTCGTCCTCGGCCCCACCCGCGACCACGCGGACGCGGGCGTCCCCGTGCAGGTCGACGTGGATCCGCCCACCCTGGCCGCCGCCAGCCTGGAGGAGCGCGCCCTCGTCGCCCTCGAGGCGGGTCGCCTGGACGACGCCGAGGCGGCCCTGCGCGAGCTCCTGCAGCACGCGGAACCCGCGGTGATCGCTCGACTTTCGGCGGACCCGCGCTTCGCGCCCCTGCGAGGTCGCCCGGGCCTGGCGGCCCTCGCGCCGCCCCGCGCCCGCCACCGAGGCGCCGCCGCCGCCCGACGCGGGCGTCGCCCCGCGCCCGCCCCCCGCGGATCAGCCGCCCGCCGCGGGCGCCGGCCACGGACGGCTGGCGTTGAGGCGCTGGCCCCTCGCCCTGGCCCTCGCCCTGGCCGGCCCGGCCCACGCCACCCCCCGCAGCGTGCTGCGCAAAGCCCGCGCCGACATCGCGGAGGGGGTGAAGGCCGCCCGCGCCGGGCGGAACGACGCCGCCCTCGCCCGCTTCGAGGCGGCCGAGCCCTACGGCGCCGAGCTGGGCGAGCTGGATCGCATCCGGTGGAACATCGGGCGCACGCTGGAGGCCCTGGGGCGGCCCCAGGAGGCCCTCGCCGCCTTCGAGCGCTGCCTGGAGGTGGTCGAGGCCGAGCGGCGGGGGCAGGTCGAGGCCAAGGTCGCCGAGCTCGTCGCCCAGCTCTACGCCCGCCTCGCCGTGACGTGCGCCACGGCCGGCACCGAGATCCGCGTCGACGGGCCCGGCGCGGCCGCCGAGTTCGGCCCGTGCCCGGCGCGGCTGGAGCGCCTGCCGCCCGGCGACTTCAAGGTCCTGGCCCGGATCGGCGATCGGCCCTTCGCCCCGCGGGTCGTCGTGCTCACCGCGGGCGCCCAGGCGGACGTCGAGGTGCCCGCCGCCGGAGCGGCCCGGATCGACGCCCGGCCCGGCGCCATCGTCCGGCTGGACGGCGCGGAGGTGGGCGCGGCGCCCCTGCTGCTGGAGGCCCTGCCGCCGGGCCGCTACGCCCTCGAGGTGCAGGACGGCGAGGCCATCCAGCGCCAGGTGCTCGCCATCCAGGCCGGCGCCCGCGCCGTGGCCTACGTCGAGCCGCCGGCCGACCACCGGGGCACCATCGGCTGGTCCCTGGTCGCTGGCGGCGCGGCCCTCGCCCTCACCGGGGCCTGGCTCCTCCTCTCGGCGGAGGACCTGGCCAGCGAGCGCGACGACGCCCTGGCCCGGTACGACGCCAGCCGCGACCCCGTGGAGCTCGCCCGCCTGCGGGCCGAGGCCACCGAGGCCAACGACGACTTCGGCCTGCGCCGCGGCGCCGGGCTGGGCACGCTGCTGCTGGGGCTGGCCGCCGGCGGCGCCGCGGCCTGGCTGCTCTGGCCGGAGGATGACGCGGCCGCGGTGTCCGCGGGGCCCGGCAGCCTGACGTTCAAGGCCAGCTTCTAGCCTGCAAGCTACTGTACCTGCTGGCTTTTCTTCACTCGATCACCAGGGCGTAGGGGGGCACGGCCGCCCCACCCGCGCCCCGCACCACCACGGTCCCCAGCCGCCGGTCGGCGGCCAGGAAGGCGGCGGGCAGGACGACCCGGCAGCCCTGGTGATCGGTGACGGACTGATACGGAGGGCCGGCGTCCAGGTCGACGCGCAGCTCCACCGCCGGGCACGGGGCGCCATCGAGCCCGGCGACGCGGAAGCTGAAGAGGCCGCCCAGCTGGAACGCGAGCTGGGCCTCCTGGCCAGCCGGGATGGCCGGCTGGGGGTAGCGCCCGACCGTCAGCACGATGTCGCGCAGGGGGCCCTCGGGCGGTCGGATCCGCACGCGCCACCGCTCGCGGCCGAGGCTACGGGCCAGCGTCAGCAGCAGGGGTCCGGCGGACAGCTCTCCCCAGAAGATGGTCGTCGGCCAGCGATCGCACCGGCTGGTGTGGCGGGCGATGAAGCGCCCGGACGTGTCCACCAGCGTCGCGGTGAGGCTGCGACACTCGGGATCGATGGGATCCCAGGGTTCGATCTCGACGCGCTGCAGCCCGGCCCGCTGCACGTTCAGCATGACCGCGGTGAAGTCCGGGTTGCCGGCGTCGAAGGCGATCCCCTGCTCCAGGCCAGCTGGGGGGACGCCGATGGGATCCCAGACCGGCAGGCGGGGGCGGAAGCCCAGGACGTAGGGCGGCGAGACGGCCGCGTCGCCGTGGCTGATCTCCAGCTCGTAGCGGCCCGGCGGCAAGATGGCGGTGTCGTGCTGCAGCCTGCAAGGGCCGTCCAGGCCGTAGGTCCGGCTGCCCGGGTAGTCGAAGTCGGGCATGCGCAGGCCGTGCTCGTCGTAGCGCCGCAGCGTGATGTCCCGGTTCGCGGGGCAGGCGTCGGGGAAGGTCAGGGTGAACGTCGTCCGGGAGAGACGCTCCACGTCCAGGCGGAAGCGGTGCGGCTGCCCGGCGCGCAGGCTGGCGCCGCGGACCTCGCCGTCGACCAGGGGCGGGCAGCAGCCACCGGCACAGTTGTCGGGCCCGTCCGGCACCAGGGTGCACAGGTCGCCGCAGATGGCCCCCACGCGTCGGCGGATGGCGGGGGGCTCGAGCGACGGCTCCCCGAGGACGCAGGCGCACTCGCCGTCGATGCAGGCCTCGACGCTGTTGGCGAGGAGGCCGCCGCAGGCCCCGTCGCAGCCACCGCCCATGCCGCCCACGCCGCCCACGCCGCCCATGCCGCCCACGCCGCCCATGCCGCCCGCGCCCGCCTCGCAGGCCGCCGCGACGGCGCAGTCCGGGTCGTCGCAGTCGGTCAGGCCGTCGCCGTCGTTGTCGCGCCCGTCCAGGCAGAAGCCGGCCTCGACGGGCTGGCAGACCGAGATGAGGGGGTTGCGGCTGCACGCGAAGTCGGCGCAGTCGACGAACCCGTTGCCGTCGTTGTCGACGCCGTCGGCGCAGTCCGCGTCGGTCGCCTCGTTGGGGGCGCACACATGGACCCAGGGGTTCTGGCTGCAGTCGCGGTCGTCGCAGTCGAGGAAGCCGTCGCCGTCGTCGTCGACGCCGTTGGTGCACCGCTCGTCGCTGTTCTCCCGCTCGCCGGGGCAGACCGTCACCGCCGGGTTGGCGCGGCAGTGGGCGTCGGCGCAGTCCACCTGGCCGTCGCCGTCGTCATCGACGCCGTTGCGACAGAGCGCGTCGGTGGACTCGTTGCCGATGGCGTCGGGCTGGCCGCCCGCGCCGCCTGCGCCGCCATC
>JACKDP010000007.1 GCA_020633435.1 Myxococcales bacterium
CCGCCATCATCGCAGCCCACCAGCGGCAGCGCCGCCAGGGCGGCCGTCGCCAGCATGCCTTGCAGAAAGACGCGGCGCTCCTCGCGCGCCCGCTCGTAGGCCGCCTCGGCCTCGGCCGGCTCGATCCCGTTGCGGCGCGCCCACGTCGCCATCGCGAGCAGGCGCTGTAGGCGCCGCAGCTTGCTCCCCGCAGCCATCACATCCCCCCAGCATGGTGTGACTCGACGATACGCCCAGGACGCGCCCGCCGACAATCGGGGAAATCGTTTGAAAACAGCGGGTTGTGTGGGTGTCGCGGCGACATCGCGAAAAAAGTTCAAGAGGATGGCCGCTCAGCCCTTGATCTTGCTGGCGCACCTGGATGATGTTCAGCACCCTGCACGATATGTCGCCTGTGCGACGCTCCCGTCGTGGCTGCTCGAGGAGGACCCTCATGACGAGTCTCCAGCTCACTTGCCGACGCCCTGTGAAGGGCGCCATCCAGCGCATTTCCTAGCCGCGAGCCGCTCCTGCGAGGAGGCCGGTTCGCGTTGCGGACCGGCCTTTTTCGTTCTGGGGATCCTCCCACTCGAAGTCGCCGTTCCGCCTTCCTGATTCCATGGCCGCCCGACGGGCGGTCTGGGAGGTGTGAGATGTTTCCGGAGCCGCTGGCCGAGCGCCAGAGCAACGGAGGGAGGCGCGCCGGTGGCCGCCTCGAAGTCTTGTCGATGGCCTGGCCCCTGGCCGTCGGCATGTTGTCCTTCACCCTGATGGGCGTCGCGGACACGGTCCTCATGGGCCGCGTCAGCACCGCCGCGCAGGCCGGGGTCGGCCTGGGCACCGTGATGCTCTTCGTCCTGATCTCGTTCTTTCGTGGGCTCATCACCGGCGCGCAGTCGGTGGTGGCCGCCGCGGACGGCGCCGGTGACCGCGACCGCGTCGCCCGGGCCGGCGGCGCCGGCCTCGTGCTCGGCCTCGCCACCGGCGGCGTGGCGACCCTGGCCCTGGAGGCCTGCCGCCGCTGGCTGCTGCCGGAGATGCTCGAGGACCCCGCGGTGGTGGTCCAGGCGGACGCCTTCCTGCGGGTGGCCGCCTTCTACCCCCTGCTCGCGCTGACGGCTCATGGCCTGCTCGCGGGCGTGCAGGGCCTGGGGGACACCCGGGCGCGGATGTGGGCGAGCTGGTGGGGCAACCTCACCAACGTCGCCCTCGATCTGGTGCTGATCTTCGGCCTCGGGCCCTTCCCGCGGCTGGAGGCCCAGGGGGCGGCGCTGGCCACCCTCATCGGCACCGGCGTGATGATCGGGATCTACGCGTGGCGCTACCGGCGCCTGCTCGGCCGGCCGCGGCTGCCCGGGCGGGCGGTGCTGCGCGACGCGCTGAGCCTGGGGCTCCCGGCCGGGACGCAGCAGCTCTTCATGTCGTCGGCGTTCCTGCTGACCACGCTGTTCCTGGCCCAGTCGGGCAAGGTGCACCTGGCCGCCAACCAGGTGCTCATCCAGGTGCTGAGCGTCTCGTTCCTCCCCGGCTTCGGCATCGGGGAGGGCACCGGCATCCTGGTGGGTCGCTACCTGGGGGCCGGCCAGCGGGACGTGGCCATGGCGGCCATCCGCTCGGGGCGCTTCCTGGCCCTGAGCGTGATGGGGGTGTGCGGGGTGTTCTTCGCCGTCGCGGGCGGGTGGCTGGGCAGCCTGTTCAGCCCGGATCCGGCCGTGCAGCAGCTCGTCGCGAGCCTGCTGCGCATCGCCGCGATCTTCCAGCTCTTCGACGCGGTGGCGATGGTGCACCTGTGCGTCCTGCGGGCGGCCGGGGACACCCGGTTCTCCCTCGTCGTCACCACGGCCTGCGCCTGGGGCATCACCGTGCCCGCGGCCTGGCTGCTGGGCGCCTACGCGGGCTTCGGCGCGCCCGGGGCCTGGGTGGGGGTGACGGTGGAGATCATCGCCCTCGCCGCGCTCACCACCTGGCGGATGAGCGGCATGGCGTCAGGGCGGGTGGGTCGGATGGACCTGCTGCTCGGCCGCAAGGCCGTGCCGGCGTAGACCGGCGCCCGTGCCAGCCTCGGCTGGCACGGGCATCTCCCTGAGATCAGAACGGAATCGGGTCGTCGTCGTCGAAGCCCGGGCCGTCGTCGAAGCCGCCGCCGCCGCCCTGGTTGCCCCAGCCGCCGCCGCCGCCACCGCCGCCGCCGCCCTCACCGCCGCTCAGGAACTGCACGACCTGGGCGCGGATGTCCCAGACGCGGCGCTCCTTGCCCTCCTGATCGGTGTAGGTGCGGCTCTGCAGGCGACCCTCGATGTAGACCGGGCGGCCCTTGGCGAGGTAGCGCTGGCAGTTCTCGGCCTGGCGGCCCCAGACCGTGACGCTGTGCCACTCCGTCCGCTCCTGCTTCTGGCCGTCGCGGTCGGTCCACCGCTCCGTGGTGGCCACCCGCAGGTTGCAGACCGGGCCGCTCTGGGTCTGACGCGTCTCGGGGTCCGCCCCGAGGTTGCCGATGAGAATCACCTTGTTCACGCCTGCCATGGCGTACCTCCTCGTCTGAGCCGCCCGGGCGCTCCCCGGGGTCGGGTCGGGATTGTCGCGGAGCCGCACCGCGATGGCCAGCGCCATTTCGGCTGGCTCGGTGGGTCCATTGATCCATCGGTCAGTCGCGGCGCGTGTCGCAGACTTTTTTCGAGATCGGCGAAAAAAGTCGGCCCCGTGGCTGGCGGGCGGCCCGGGCCCGTGGTCCTATGCGCCCGAATTCAAGCGGGAGCACCCCCATGTCTGCCAACGTCGCCGCCAACCACGTCGTCCTCTTCCACTACGTCCTCCGCAACGGCGAGGGCCAGCTCCTGGACGAGTCGGGCGAGTCCCCCATGGCGTATCTGCATGGCCACGACAACATCGTCCCCGGCCTGGAGCGGGCCCTGACGGGCAAGCCCGTGGGCGCGAAGCTCGACGTGCGGGTGGAGCCGGCCGATGGCTATGGCGAGAAGGACGACGACGCCGAGGACACGCTGCCCCTCGAAGAGTTCGGCGATCACCCGCCCCGCATCGGCGAGCAGTTCGCGACCCGCGACGACGACGGCCATGTGCTGCCCCTGTGGGTGACCGCGGTGGTGGGGAACGAGGTGCACATCACCTTCAACCACCCCCTCGCCGGCGAGACGCTCCACTTCCAGGTGGAGATTCTGGGCGTCCGCAAGGCGACCGCCGAGGAGCTGCAGCATGGTCACCCCCATGGCCCCGATGGGCACCACCACCACTGAGTCGTGGCCATGAGGCGGCTGATCCTGCCCGGCGTCCTGGTGGCGCTGGGCGCCGCCTGCGGTGATCCGGCCCCCCCGCCCCGCCAGGCCCTGGTGGTGGCGGACGCGGCCCCCCCGAGCGGGGCCCCGCCGGCCAGCGCGGCCCCGCCGGCCAGCGCGGCCAGCGCCGCGACCCCGGCCCTCCCCATGGCCCAGGCCATCATGGCCGAGCGGGCCCGCCGCGACGAGCGCGACCGCACCCTGTGGTCCCCCGAGGAGGACGCCCAGCGCCATGAGGCGGTGTTCATCGCCCTCTGGGACGCCCTGCGCGGCGGCGATCCCTGGACGGTGCTGCGGGCCTTCCCGGCGCGGGAGGTCGTGGTGCCCACGCTGGGGCCGCCGGAGCGCCTCGATCATGGCGTCATCCGCCGCGCCGCGAAGCCCGGGCCGGGCACCTCGCTCACGCGCGGGGAGTGGCCGGTCTGGCTGAACGACTGGCAGCGCGGCGGCCTCGAGATCCACCACACCGAGTGGCACCACCAGCGGTTCGAGCCCGGAGAGCCGGCGCGCTCCACCGTGAAGTTCGAGCTGCACGTCCGGCAGGGGGGCACCCGCTCCCTGGTGACGGGCAAGCTGGCGGTGACCTGGACCGAGGAGATGGACGGTCGCACCGGCGAGCGCCGCCTGGTGGCCCGCCGGATCGAGCCCCAGGACGTGGTGGTGCAGAGCCTGCCCGAGCCGACGGCGTTCGACGTCTGGCAGGTGGAGCCGGTCGGCAGCAACCGGCCCATGGCGGTCATCGCCCATGACCTCGACGGCGACGGCCGGCCCGAGATCCTGATCCCCGGGGAGAACCTGCGGCTGCAGCTCCGGGGCGACCGCTTCATCCGGGGCCCCCTGGCCACCGAGCTGCTGCCGGGCACCGACGCCGCGGTGGTGGCCGACTTCGACAACGACGGCTTCCCCGATCTGCTGGGGGTCGGCCGCAAGGACGGCCGCCTCGCCCTCGTGGCGTACGGGGGCGACGCCGAGGGGCACTTCTTCGGCCCGCCCAACCCCGTCGTGGAGCTGCCCGAGCCCCTGGAGAAGGCGCGCGTCTTCGCGGTGGGCGACGTGGACGCCGACGGCGATCTCGACGTCTGGCTGGCCCAGTACCGCGGCGCCTACCAGGGCGGCCGGATGCCGGTGCCCTTCTACGACGCGAACGACGGCTGGCCGGGCTACCTGCTCCTCAACAACGGCGACGGCACCTTCCGCGACGCGACGCCCGGCTCGGGCCTGGAGGCGAAACGCCGCCGCCACACCCAGAGCGCCTCGTTCTTCGACCAGGATGGCGACGGCCACCTGGATCTGCTGCTGGTCAACGACTACGCCGGCATCGACCTCTTCCGGGGCGACGGCAAGGGGCACTTCACCGACGTGTCCGACGCCGCGCTGGACCAGCGCCGGCTCTTCGGCATGGCCCACACGCTGGCCGACTTCAACGGCGATGGCCGCCTCGATCTGCTGGCGACGGGCATGAGCTCGACCACCGTCCGGCGGCTCAACGCCCTCGACCTGGTGCGCCCCGACGTCCCCGATCACAAAGCGCTGCGGACGCAGATGACGTTCGGCAACCGCCTGCTCCTCGGCGGCGCCGACGGCAAGCTGACGCAGGCGCCCTTCGCCGCCGACGTGGCCGCCAGCGGGTGGTCCTGGGGCACCGTGGCGCTGGACGTCGAGAACGACGGCGACGAGGACCTCTTCGTGGCCAACGGCTTCATCAGCGGCCGCACGGCCCAGGACTACTGCACGCGCTACTGGCGCCACGACGTCTACTTCGACAACGCCATGGAGCCCGCCGCCGCGGGCCTGTTCCTGGGCGAGCTCGTGGCCGAGGTGGAGGGGGGCATCTCCTGGAACGGCTTCGAGCACAACCGACTCTTCCTCAATGAAAACGGCGGCTTCCACGAGGGGGGCTTCCTGTACGGGCTGGCCGGGGAGGCCGACGCCCGCAACGTCATCGCCGCGGATCTGGACCTGGACGGCCGCACCGACCTGGTGATCGCCGAGGCCCCGCCGGGCGGTGACCTGCGCGTCCGCATCATGCGGAACATCACGGCGAAGCCCGGCGGCTGGGTGGGCGTGCGGGTGGCCGGGCCGCGGCCGTTCGGCGCGCAGGTCACCGTGGAGGCCGGCGGCAAGCGGCGCGTGGCGCTGGTGACGGCCGGGGACTCCTTCATGAGCCAGGCGCCGAGCGACCGCGTGTTCGGCCTGGGCAGCGTGGGCGGCGTCGACCGCATCACGGTGCGCTGGCCCGACGGGGCCGAGGTGGTGCGGGAGAAGCCGGCGCTCGGGCGCTGGCACCGGCTGGCCCGCCCGGTGCGCTGAGGCTCAGGGCGTGGGCGCGGCCTCGGGGTCGCGGCCCAGGCCATACAGGCCCGCCAGCAGGATGGCGATGCCCGCCGCGTACGTCGCCCAGAGCGGCAGGCCCGCCACGACCCCCAGGTAGCCCGCCAGCCCCGCCGCCCCCATGGCCAGGAAGGCGTAGGGGAGCTGGGTGCGCACATGGGCCAGGTGCGGGCAGCCCGAGGCCGTCGACGACAGGACGGTGGTGTCGGAGATGGGGGAGCAGTGATCGCCCCAGATGGCCCCGTCGAGGACGGCGCCGAGGCAGGCGAGGACCACCAGCGGCTCCCCCGAGAGGCTCGCGGCCAGGGGCGCCGCCACCGGCAGGACGAGGGCCATCGTGCCCCACGACGTGCCCGTGGCGAAGGCGACCGCCCCCGACAGCACGAAGACCGCGAGGGGCAGCGCCACGGGGGGCAGCGAGTCGCCCACCAGCACGACCATGGCCGTCCCGGTGCCGAGCTGGTCGCAGATGGCCTTGATGGCCCAGGCCAGGATGAGGATGGCGAAGGCCTCCACCAGCGTCCTCACCCCCTTGAGCCAGGTGGTGAGGCACTCCTTGCCGGTCAGCAGCCGCTGGCCCAGGGCGAGGGCGAAGGCCACGGCGCTGCCGATGAGGGCGGCGCAGAGCATGATGAAGGCGCTGCCGTCGGCCACCGCCGGCGTCTCGAAGACCTTCTTCCAGTCCGCCAGGGAGAGGGGCGAGAACGTGGCCAGGTCCGCCGTCCCGGCGATGATGATCCAGGCCACGATGGTGCCCACGACGGCGCCGATGGGCAGGATGGCGTTGAGGGCGCGGGGCTTCACGCCCGGCTTCTCCAGGATGTCGCCGGACGTCGCCGCCTCGCCCCCCGGCAGCACGCCGCCCCCGGACCGGGCGCGCCGCTCGGCGTGGTACATCGGCCCCAGATCCCGGCGCGTCCAGGCCGTCAGGAAGACCAGCACCAGAGCGAAGATGCAGTAGAAGCGCAGGGGCAGGAGCTGGAAGAAGAGCTCGTAGCCCGAGCTGGCCATGTGGGGCACGCTGGAGAGCACCCCCAGCAGATCGTCGAACAGCCCGACCTCATAGCCGATCCAGGTGCTGATGACGGCCACGCCAGCCACGGGGGCCGCCGTGCAGTCGACGATGTAGGCCAGCTTCTCGCGGCTGATGCGGTGGCGGTCGGTGAGGGAGCGGCCCGTGGTGCCCACCACCAGGCTGTTGGCGTAGTCGTCGAAGAAGATGGCCAGGCCCATCACGCCGGTGACGGCCTGGGCGCTGCGCGGGCCGCGGGCGAAGGGCGAGAGCGCGTCGACGAGGCCCCGGGTGCCGCCCATGCGGGCCACCACGGCCACCAGGCCGATGAGCGCGGCCGTGAAGCCCAGCACCTGCAGCTTGAAGCTCGACGAGAGCACGCCGGCGAACACGCCGTCGGCGGCCACGGCGTCGCTGCCGACGAGCTTCAGCCCGGCCCCCACCAACCCCTTGATCTCCAACCAGAAAGCCGAGAACGGGTTGCCGCCTGCGGCCACCGTCGCGCCCGTCATGACCGCCAGGAAGAGGGCGAGGATGACGCGCCGGAAGGCGACCGCGAGGATGAGGGCCACCAGCGGCGGCAGCAGGGACATCCAGTCGCCGAGGCGGACGGACTGGGAGAAGCTGCGATCGGCCAGGGTGGCGGCCACCTCGACGCGGCCGCCGGCGTCGCGGGCGGTGATCTGCAGGACGGGCCCGGTGGTGCCCACCGCGAAGGCGGGGGCGCGGCGCTTGCCGTCGGGCCCCTGCAGGGTCTGGATGGGGGCCGAGACGAGGGGCAGGACGGTGGCCTCGGGCACGCCCTCGAGCCGCACCTGCACCGCGAGGGGGGGCGAGCCGTCGGCCGGCTTGAGTTGCTTGAGCCCGTCGCGCACGAGGGACTCCACCGAGCGCAGCCGCACCGCCGCCGGATCGATGGGCAGGAAGGCCGTGCCGACGATCATCAGACCGCCGATGAGGGCCGCGATGAGACCGAAGCGATTGCGCATGGGGGGAGCTTCGCACGGGCCCGGGCGGGTGTCACCGACCAACACCGGGGGCCCCGCCCGCCGGGCGGCCGGGGTGGATTGTTTGGGGATTGCGCGGATCTGGGCTAGACAGAGGGCGCCGAGGAGGCGCGCGCCGTGAGCGAGACACCCGAAGACCCCGAGGAAGGTGGCGCGGCCCCCGCCGAGCAGGGCGGCGGCGCGTCAGGGGGCCAGGCCGAGCAGGGCGAGCAGGCCGAGCAGGCCGGGAAGAGCGAGAAGGGGGACGGCAAGCTGACGCTGCCCCTGAAGCTCGTGGCCGAGGCCGTCAAGGCCATCCCCCAGCTCAAGTACCTGCAGGGCGTGCTCGGCGTCGCCGGCGCCTACGTCATCATCCGCGTCCTCGGCGTCGAGGATCAGCTCATGAGCGGCTTCCTCGCGCTGCTCGTGGGCATGGTGCTGCTCGTCTTGTTCCGCAAGCTCGCCAAGGCCGCCGAGGGCGACGCCGGCGACCGCCTCGGGCGCATCACCCTCACGTTCGTCACCATCCTCGTCCTCAGCGGCCTCACGCTGCTGGCCTCCGCCTTCTTCTTCGACTGGCCCAAGGACGTCCGGGGCCTGTTCGGCCTCAGCCGCGCGCCCGGCCCGCCGACCTTCGACAGCGACGACGACGGGGTGCCGGACGCCGAGGACAACTGCGTGGCCCAGGCCAACCCGGGCCAGGCCGACCGGGATCACGACGGCATCGGCGACGCGTGCGACAGCTGCCGGACCATCGAGAACCCCGACCAGCTCGACGACGACGGCGACGGCCTGGGCAACCTGTGTGATGTGTGCCCGTCCCGGCCCGACCCCCAGCAGGAGGACGCCGACGGCGATGGCATCGGCGACGCCTGCGATCCCTGCCCCATCACGGCCGACGACGGGGCCGACCTGGATCGGGACGGCGTCGGGGACGCCTGCGACAACTGCCCGACGCTGCCCAACCCCGACCAGGCCGACCTGGACGGCGACGAGGACGGGGATCGCTGCGACTGCCGGCTCGACGTGGTGAGCCTGCCCTTCGAGCCGGACCAGGCGCGGGTCCTCGACGGCCGCGCCATCGACCAGGTGGTCGGCCTGCTCAAGCTGCGCGGCGAGATCGCGGCGGTGGAGGTGCAGGCGCACACGGATCGCGTGGGCACGGCCACGTACAACGACCGGCTCTCCCAGCGCCGCGCGGACGAGGTGACCCGGCTGCTCCAGGCGGGGCTGCGCAAGTCCGCCCTCGGCGATCGGGTGGCGGTGACGAGCTGCGGCTACGGCGAGAGCGCGCCCCTGGTCTGGACGCGCGACGAGCAGGCCGAGCCCGCCAACAACCGGGTCTCGTTCGTGGTCCGCGAGGTCAACCGCGGCTCCGCCCAGGCCGTCTGCCCGAGCCCGACGCCGCCCTGCACGCCGGGCAACCCGGCCGACACCCCGCCCGAGGAGGCCGAGCGCCTGCCGCTGCCCCTCGGCCCCGACGGCCCGTCCAGCGTCGCCACCCTGCTGGAGCTGGCCCAGCGCCTGCCCCGCTCCCGGGCGACCGACGCCGTGGAGCTGTACCGGCGCGTGCTGGACGTCCTGCGCCACCCCGAGCACTTCGAGGGGGCCCAGCCCGCGGGCATGGAGTGGCCGCCGCCCTCGGAGGTGGTCGGGGCGGTGCTGCGCAGCCTGGCCGAGGTGCACCTGAGCCTGGGGCAGCTCCCCGAGGCCCGCAGCGTCATCGAGGAGGCCACCGACCTCGATCCCGATGCATCTCAAGGGTTTACGGCCGATCTACGGTTGCTGGCGCAGGTGGAGCTGCGGGCGGGCAACGCCCCGGCGGCCATCGACGTGCTGCAGCGGGCCTTGAAGCTCGACCGCCTGCACCGCGGGGCCGGCCACCCCGACGCGCTCAAGGATCTCACGGCGCTGACGCCGCTGCTGACCCCGGCGGCGGACGTGCGCGAGCATGTCCAGTTCCTGCTGGAGGCCCTGGCCGCCGCGGATCCGGGCCTGCGCCCGGGGGCCCTGGCGCTGCTGGTGCAGACCGTGAGCGCCGTGTCCCGGCGGACGGACGCCGGGCGCTCGCTGCGGGCCATCATCCAGTGGTTCAAGGGCCGCGAGGGGCTGGACGTCTTCGCGGAGCTCGACCAGAAGCTGCAGGCGCTGCTGCGCCACGCGAGCCGGGCGCGGGCCTTCGAGCGCGCCCTCAACGCCATCGGCCTCGGCGGCAAGGTCTCGCCGGAGCTGCGGGTGGATCTGCTGGTGCGCCACGCCCAGGCCCTGGAGGGGCTCGGGCAGCGGGAGCAGGAGGCGGCCCGCTACGAGCTGGCCCTGGCCATCCCGGGGTCGGCCCGGCGACGCCCCCAGATCCTGGAGCGCCTCGCGGCCACCCGCCACGCCCTCGGGCAGCACGAGCTCGCGGCGATCAGCCTGCAGGAGGCCGCCGACCTCGATCCCGCGCGGCTGGATCTGCAGCGGCTCCTGCACCGCGAGTACGCCGAGGCGGGCGACACCCGGCGCGAGCTGGAGGTCCTGGAGGGCATCGTGCGGCGGCTGGGCGGGCGCATCGAGGGCGACGAGGCCCTGATGGAGCGCCTGGCCCAGGTGTACGTGGTGGAGCGCCGCTACCCCGACGCGGTGGCGACCATCGACCAGACGCTGGCGGTGCTGCGCGGCCGGGCCCAGAGCCAGGCGGACGTCGTCATCCAGGGGGACGCCGGCGACGAGCTGCTGGTGGATCCCGCCATCGAGGAGCTGGACACCAACGCCGCGACCCAGGCGCGCCTGCTGCAGCTCAAGGCCGAGGCCCTGCAGCACGGGGCCCTGCGCTCCGACGCCTGCCGCGACCAGGCGTGCTGCAGCGAGCCCGACATGCTGGCGTCGGCCGCCGCGTACGAGGAGCTGCTGGGGGCCCTGGCCTCCGACGATCCGGCGCGGGCCCAGGTCTTCGAGCTGCTGGCCGAGCTGCACCACCAGCGCTGCGACGGCGATCTGGAGCAGCAGTCCTACGAGCGCATCCTGGCCCTGCCCAGCCTCGCGGACACCCGGCGCGGCCGCGTCCTGGTGCGCCTGGCGGCGTGGAAGTATGCGGAAGCGCTGCGGTTGCGCGACGACCGCAAGCCCGACGCGGCCCTGGCGCGGCTGGTGATCGTGGGCACGCGGCTGGACGAGGCGCTGCCCCTCATCAAGGCCGGGGACGACGTGGATCTGCTGGCCGAGGCGACGCTGCTGCTGGGCCAGACGCGGCTGCTCGAGTCGACGCTGGTGGGCCGCCGCGAGCCCAGCAGCCTGGCGGCCCTGGCCCGCCCGACGTCGTTCTTCTCGCCCACGACCATCGTGGAGGCCTTCGGCGACGTGGCCCTGCGCCCGGTGGAGGCCGCCCGCGACCTGGCCGTGCCGCCCCAGGTGCAGGCGGCCCAGCGCCGCGACGAGGCGCTGCGCGCGTTCGACGAGGCCCTCACCCTGGCCGCCGAGCGCGCCGGCAACGTGGACGTGCGGGTCTCGGCGCAGGTCGGGCGGGCGCGGGTGCTCAACGCCGCGGGGAACGCGGCCGCCGCCGAGGTGGCGGCGCGAGAGGCGGCCGGCAACGCCCCCGGCAAGCCCCAGCGGGCGGAGGCCCTGGTCGAGCTGGCCACGGCGGAGCTGCGCCAGCAGCGCCCCCAGTTCGCCGCCGAGCACTTCTACACCGCCCTGCTGCTCGCCGCGGCCGAGGCCCGGGTCGATCGGACGACGTGCGAGGCCGCCTTCTCGGGCGCCGTGGAGGCGTGGCGCGCGGCGGGCCGGGCGGATCAGGCCGATCGCATCGTGCGGGCCTTCGCGGCGGGCTGCCAGGCCCGCCAGCGGACACGGTAGCGCCCGCTCAGCGCTCGATGCGCAGCACCGCGACCATGGGCCCCTCGGGCACGAGCTGGTCGGTCAGGTCGATGGCGCCCTCGATGAACCAGAAGCCGTCCCCCTCGGGATCCACGAGGGTGCGCGTCACGCGCCACTGGCGGGGGCCGGTGGCCTCCAGGCGCGTCAGCGCGTGCCGCCGGGCGGCGGTGTCGAAGACGACGCGGTCGTACTCGGCGTAGTAGTCGGCCAGGGCGTCGCGCAGGCGGCGGGCGTCCCAGGGATCCTCGGGATCCTGGCGGATGGCCCCCTCGGCCTCCTCGTAGTCGAAGCGCGAGAGGGCCTGCACCAGCAGGTCCAGCTCGGCGCGGACGCGGGCCTGGAAGCTGCGGGAATCCTTCGTGATGTCGAGGGCTTGCGGCGGCGTGAGCGGCGCGTCGTCGTCCACCACCGGCTCGCCGGCGGCGAGGGCCTCCCAGGTGCGCACGAGGCTCGAGTCGGCGCGCTGCAGCACCTGCCGCAGGTAGGAGATGAGGTCGACCAGGCCGTCGGTCTTGAGGGGCGCCGGGACGTTCTGCACCAGCACCTTGTAGGTCTGGGACAGGTGGCGCAGCAGCACCCCCTCCACCCGCTCCAGGCCCAGGTCCTTCACGTACTGGTTGAAGGTGCAGTAGCGGCTGAACATGTCCCGCGCCACCGACTTGGGGCGCAGGTGGCTGACCTTCACCCAGGGCCGGGCGCGGGCGTACTCGTCGAAGACCTCGAAGATGGCGTCCGCGTCGGGCATGGGCCAGGTGATCTTCTCCAGGATGTCCTGCCGCTCGTCGTACTCCACGCCCTCGGCCTTGAGCTGCTGGTAGGCCTCGGTGCGCAGCTTGTCCTGCTGGCGGCGCAGGATGGCCTGGGGATCCTCCAGGATGGCCTCGGCGAGGGAGAGCGTCTGGGTGGGGAAGTCGTCGGCCTCGGGGTCGAGCCGGCCCACGGCGTAGACCAGGAAGAGCGAGAGCGAGTGATACAGCGAGAAGTCATGCTGCAGCTCGGGGGCGACGGTGACGGTCTGGCCGCGGCCGCCGGGGCGGCGGGCGAGCTCGATGACCTTCGCGTCGCGGAGCTGCTGGAAGATGGCCTTCGCCTCGCGGCGCAGGCGGCGCTTGCGGCCGGCGTGCTCATGGCTGGCGTTGATGAGCTCGATGAGCAGGCCGTAGCCCCCGCGCTTGCCGGGCTCGCCGCGCTGGAGCAGGTTGACCAGCATGCCGTGGTCGACGTCGAACTGTGACTGCAACGCCTCGGAATCACTGGTGATCAGGCGCTCGAAGGTGCTCTCGTCCCAGTGGGCGTAGCCGAACTCGGGGGCCTTCTTCAGCACCAGCTTGCGGCGCCGGGCCTTGTCGTCGCCCACCTTGGCGAGGGCCCGCTTGTTCTCGATGACGTGCTCGGGCGCCTGGCAGATGACGTAGCCCTGGTCGTCGAAGCCCTTGCGGCCGGCGCGGCCGGCGATCTGCTTGAAGTCGCGCACGCTCAGGATGCTCGTCTTGCGCCCGTCGTACTTGCACAGGCGGGTGAAGAGCACGGTGCGGATGGGCACGTTGATGCCCACGCCCAGGGTGTCGGTGCCGATGATGAGCTTGAGCCGGCCGGCCTGGGCCAGCCGCTCCACCAGCAGGCGGTAGCGCGGCAGCAGCCCCGCGTGGTGCAGGCCCATCCCGTGGCGGATGTAGCGCGCGACGTCCTTGCCGTAGGGGCTGTCGAAGCGCTCGCCCTTCAGGTCGTCGGCGATGGCCTTCTTCTCTTCGCTGGTGCAGAAGTCGAGGCTGGTGAGGGACTGGGCCAGCTCCGCGCAGGCCTTCTGCGTGAAGTTCACCACGTAGACGGGCGCGCGGCGGTGCTTGAAGAGGTCCTGCAGCGTCTCGTGCAGGGGATCCTCGCGGTACTCGAAGGCCAGCGGCACCGGCCGCTGCACCGCCTGCACGAGGCTGACGCCCAGGCCCGTGCGCCGCTCCAGGTCGTCGCAGATGGGCCTCATGTCGCCGAGGGTGGCCGACATGAGCAGGAAGCGCGTGCGGCGCAGCGTCAGCAGCGGGATCTGCCACGCCATGCCCCGATCGCGGTCGCCGTAGTAGTGGAACTCGTCCAGCACCGCGGCGTGGACGCTGGCGGCGTCGCCCTCGGCCAGGGCCATGGCGGCCAGGATCTCCTCGGTGCAGGCGATGACGGGGGCCTTGGCGTTGATGCTCGCGTCGCCGGTGAGCATGCCCACGTTCTCGGCCCCGAAGTGGCGGCACAGCTCGAAGAACTTCTCGCTGACGAGGGCCTTGATGGGGCTGGTGTAGACGCTGCGGCGGCCCGTGGCGAAGGCGTGGAAGTGCATCGCCAGGGCGACGAGCGACTTGCCGGAGCCGGTGGGGGTGTTGAGGACGACGTGCTTGCCCGCCATCACCTCCAGGACGGCCTCCTCCTGGTGGGGGTAGAGCTCGAAGCCGTGATCGAAGGCCCACTCGATGAAGAGATCGAGCAGGTCGTCGGGCTTGAAGGGGCCGGTGGGGGCGCGGGCGCCGAGGTTCAGGGGCTCGTTCATGGGGGGATGATGGCCCGCGAGACCGGCGGCCGCCACCGCTTTGCCATCAGAGGGCGGGGATCTCCACGGCGGCGGAGACGCCGGCCACCTGCACCACGAGGGTGCGCCCGCCGGTGTAGTCGCCGCAGCCCGCGGCCCGGCCGCGCAGGACGAAGCGGCCGTCGTCGCCCACCTCCACGGCGTCCACCTCGGGCCAGGAGCGCCCGCTGATGTCACGGCCCTCTTCGTCGAGCAGGTCGAAGCCGAAGCCGTCGATGGGCGCGCCGCAGGCCCGGCCGTGGATCTCGACGGCGATCTGGCTGGCGAGCTCGGTGCGGGACGCCTCGACGCGGTCCAGGACGGGCACCCGGGCCACGCCGCAGCGGGTGGCCAGGTCGAGGTCGAGCCGCGGAGTGCGCAGCAGGCGGACGCGGTCGGCGAGCCGCGCGGGCGGCAGGCTCACCAGGGCGTTGGCGTTGCTGGAGACTTCCTCTCCGCCGCAGGCAGCGAGGGTGAGGGCGATCAGGCCGAGGGCGAGGGTGCGCATGGGTCCTCCTGGTAGGTGGACCCAGCATGCCGGGGGGTGGGGGGGCGGCCGGAGTGATCGGCCTTTCACCCCCCGGGGGTGGGCCGAACTTCTCCTGATTCCGGGCGGGCTCTCCTATACTGCGCCCACATGGGGTACCCCGTCCGCCACCTGCTGCTGGCCCTGGTCATGGGCCTGGTCGGCCTCGGCGCCGCGTACGCGGCCAAGCCGCTCACCCAGGTGCACGCGCACCTGGACAAGCAGGAGGAGTGCAACCGCTGCCATGTGGCGTTCGGCGGGGTGCCGGAGGAGAAGTGCCGGTCCTGCCACCTGGACATCGACCGGCGGGTGAAGGCCAACCAGGGCTTCCACGGCCGCGAAGCCGCCACGGTGAAGTGCTACGACTGCCACCGGGAGCACCTGGGCCGTGGCCATGACATCACCGGCCTGGACCGCGACCGCTTCGACCACCGCAAGACGGGCTGGCCGCTGACCGGCAACCACGAGCAGGTCCGCTGCCGCAGCTGCCACACCGCCAAGCGCCCCCAGACCGGCCGCGACAGCTACCTGGGCGCCTCGACCCGCTGCGCCGACTGCCATGGCGAGTACCACGGGCAGGCCCGCAAGTCGGACCTGGGCCAGTGCGATCGCTGCCACAACACCTATGGCTGGGAGCAGCTCAACGCCAACCTGCGCTTCGATCACGAGCGCGAGACGCGGTTCCCGCGCACCGGCAAGCACATGCAGGTGGAGTGCGCGAAGTGCCACCAGGGCAAGCGCGCCTTCGGGCCCATCGCGGTGCAGAGCTGCACGACGTGCCACGCCGATCCCCACCCGCCCGGCATCTTCCGGGAGCGCATCTGCGACGAGTGCCATGTGACGAAGGGCTGGAAGGACGCCAGCGCCTTCAGCCACGCCTCGACGGGCTGGCCGCTCAAGGGCCGCCACCAGAAGGTCGAGTGCCTCAACTGCCACTCGTGGAAGAAGTGGAAGCCCCGCACCAAGGACTGCGCCGGCTGCCACGACGACGCCCACCGGGGCCAGTTCGCGGGCACCCCGTGTGGGCGCTGCCACCAGGAGTCCGGCTTCAAGAACCTGGTCTTCAACCACGACACCATGAGCCGGTTCCCGCTGCGGGGCCGGCACCGCCGGGTGGACTGCGCGCGCTGCCACCCGGGCGGCAAGTACAAGCCCGTGGAGGACACCTGCGAGAGCTGCCATGGCAAGCAGAACCCCCACGGCGACACCTTCGAGGGGCGGCCCTGCGCCAACTGCCACTCGCCGGTGGACTGGAAGCAGACGCGCTTCGACCACGGCATCACCGGCTTCCCCCTGGCCGGCCAGCACGAGGACCAGCCCTGCTACCGCTGCCACCCCGAGGGCACCGAGACCCAGGTCGACACCCCGCCGGACTGCGACTGGTGCCACCAGGATCTCCACCGCGGCCAGTTCGAGCAGCGCGCCTGCGACGACTGCCACAAGGGCTTCGAGCGGTTCAGTATTCCCCTTTTTGATCACACGGTTGCGCGGTTCCAGCTCCAGGGGAAGCACCTGGACGTGAGCTGCGATGGCTGCCACAAGGACGGCCACTACCGCCCCATCGACACCGCCTGCGCCAACTGCCACCAGAACTTCCACGCGCCGCAGTTCGAGAAGAAGTGCGAGGAGTGCCACACGGCGGCCGCCTGGTCGGAGGAGGTCTTCGACCACGACCGCCAGAGCGACTACCGGCTGGCCGGGCAGCACCGGCGCATCGACTGCGCCAAGTGCCACGTCCAGAACGACTACAAGGGCATCCCCCAGGCCTGCGAGGGCTGCCACCTGGACGTGCACGCGGGGACGAAGGGCCCCGACTGCGATCGCTGCCACACGGCGGCCGACTGGACGACGAACCGGGCCATCGACCACGACTTCGGGGCCTTCTCGCTGGGCGGGGCCCATGACCGGCTGCCGTGTGAGCGCTGCCACGGCGAGAACCGCGAGATCCAGCTCGCCGGCACGGGCCCCGAGTGCGTCGGCTGCCACAAGGACCCGCACTTCGGCAGCCTGGGGCCCTTCTGCCATGACTGCCACAGCCAGGATCAGTTCCTGCCCAGCACGTTCCTGCACGACCGGACGGGCTTCCGCCTGTCGGGCTCGCACCGGTTCGTGGCGTGCCGCGACTGCCACCCGGGCCGCGTCTACGGCGGCCTGCCGAGCACCTGCGACTTCTGCCACACGGACACCTTCCAGCGGACGGCGGGCACGGACTGCGACCACCCGGCCCAGTGCGCCAACGGCGTGAGCACCTGCCAGACCTGCCACACGACGCTCGGCTTCCTGCCGGCCCGGCCGGGATCGGCCTGCGGCACCTGCGAGGCGGGGGGCCGGCGGTGAGGGGGGCGCTCCTCTGCGCGGCGGTGGCCCTGGCCCCGGCGGCGGCCGCGGCGGCGCCCGTCGAGGTGGACGGCCGCGTGAGCCTGCGGGGCATCTACTCGGCGGACGCGCCCAACAACCCCCAGACCTTCCTCAGCTTTCTGGAGACGGACGCCCGGGCCAGCGGCCTGACGGACGGCGACCTGCGGCTCGTGCTGGACGCCACGTTCATCCTGGACGTGACCGAGACGAACGAGCGGCGCTTCGGCGAGACGGAGCGGCTGGACCAGATCCGCAATCTTTACGTGGAGTTGCCGGGGCTCGGCGGGCGCGTCGACCTGCGGGTGGGGCGGCGCATCATCCCCGAGGCCGGCAACGCCTGGGTGGACGGGGTGGAGGCCCGCTTCTGGGTTGATCCCGAGCGGGCGAGCGTCGGGGCCTACGGCGGCCTCGCCCCCGATCCCTTCGATCGGGCCTTCGGGACGACGTTCCAGGCGGCGGGCCTCTACGGCACGCTGCACCGGCCGGGGCTCACCACGTCGGCGGCGTACAACACCGTGCTGCGCGACGCCGAGGTGGACCGGCAGTTCGTCTTCCACCGGCTGCACTGGAAGGTCGCCGACGGCCTCTTCCTGTCGACCTACCTGGTCTTCGACTTCGTGGACGTGCCCGAGGTGACGACGCTGCTGGGCACGGTGGACTACACCCCCGTCCGCGCCCTCAACCTCACGCTGACCACCAGCCGCTACTCCATCGAGCAGTACCGGGATCAGACCGTCTACCGGAACATCATCGAGCCCAACCAGGCGCTGCTGCTGGGCAACGAGGTGGTCGACCTGGTCTACAACCGCGTGCGCTTCTCGGGCTCGCTGCGCGTCTACAGCTCGGGCTTCCACTACCAGAGCGTCGAGTACAAGCAGCGCTCCCAGGATGGGCGCGAGGCCTGGCTGTACACCATCGGCATCCGCGACGAGGACGTGCTGGGCACGGGCGTGCGGGCCGATCTGCAGGGGCAGGTGGCCAACGAGTTCCAGTCCGACACGGCGCTGGTCGCCCTCGACCTGCGGCGCGACGTGGGCGCGGCGTGGACGCTCGGGGGGCGGCTCGGCTGGTTCGACGGCCGCACCATCGGCCGGGCGACGGAGCGGGGGCGGGCGTTCGACGAGGCCCAGCGCATCCTGCTGATCGGGGCCCAGGTGGCCTGGCGGGCCTCGGCCTCCCACCACGTGGACGTGATCTACGACGGGGCGGGCGAGACCGAGCTGCAGGACCAGCGCAACGGGCAGAACCTGTTCATCCACACGGCGATGGCCCGCTACTCCTGGCTGTACTGAAGGGTCAGCGGCGGCGGCGGCGCAGCAGCGCCAGGCCGGCGAGGGCGGCGAGGGGCCACGCCGCGGGGGGCGCGCCGGGGGCGGCCGCGCAGCCGCGGTCGCGCTCCAGGACGATGAGGGCGGCGTCGGCGCTCGCGTCGGCAGGGGGCGCCGTCGGGGCCCGCGTCTCCGCCCGCGTCGCCCCGGCCCGCGTCGCTGGCGCCCGCGTCGCCCCGGCCCGCATCGCCCCGGCCCGCGTCGCCCCGGCCCGCGTCGCCCCGGCCCGCGTCGCCGGCCCCGCCGTCGGGCGGATCGGCCTGGGGCGGCCCGCTGCAGTCGAACGGGCAGCTGGCCACGTCCTCGTCCGGCTGGCACCGCCCGTCGCCGCACACCGACTGGCAGTCGCGCGGGCAGTCGGTGGCCTCGCTGCCCGCGCAGATGCGGTCGCCGCAGATGGTGCAGTCGAACGGGCACGTCTCGTAGCGCTCCGTCCGCTCGCAGACGCCGTTGCCGCAGCGCGGGCCGCAGTCGACGGGGCAGCTCTCGGGGGTCTCGTCGACCTGGCAGCGGCCGTCGCCGCAGACGACGCCGGCGCAGTCGAGGGGGCAGGTGGCGAAGCTCTCCTCCTGCTCGCAGAGGCCATCGCCGCATGGCTCCATGCCGCAGTCGGGCGGGCAGCTCGACGACGACTCCCCGAACTCGCAGGCGCCGTTGCCGCAGCGGGCCGCGCAGTCCACCGGGCAGCTCCAGACGTCCTCGGGGGCGACGCACGCCCCGTCGCCGCAGCCGGCCGGGCAGTCGGCGGGACACCGACCCGGCTCCCCCTCGCCGCAGACGTGGTCGCCGCAGACGCCCGGGCAGTCCTGGTCGCAGCTCCGCGCCGTCTCCACGTTGCCGAAGGCGTCGCAGGTGCCATCGCCACACCAGCGCTCGACGGGCGCGGTCATGCGCAGCCCCTCCCAGTCGGCCCGGTTCAGGGGCGGGGCCCCGCAGTCGGCCGGGCAGGTGGCGGCGGACTCCCCCGGCGCGCAGGCCCCGTCGCCGCAGACGCCGGTGCAGTCGCTCGGGCAGCTCCCCGCGTCCCAGGCGGTGCAGCGGCCGTCCCCGCAGGCGTCGGCGCAGTCGGCGGGGCAGGAGCGGGCCGACTCGTTGACGGTGCAGCGCCCGTCGCCGCAGCTCGTGTAGTCGCAGTCCCCGGGGCAGGTGCGGGCGTCCTCGGGGGCCCGGCAGCGGCCGTCGCCGCACGTCCGCTCGCAGCCCGGGCACCGGCCGCAGTCCTGGGGGCAGCCCTGGGGCGTCTCGCCGGGCTCGCAGCGGCCATCGCCGCAGGCCACCACGCAGTCGGGCGCGGGGCCGCCGGCCAGCAGGTCGGCCAGCTCCAGCACGCCGCAGATGCCGTCGCGCGCGTTGGCGCAGTCGGGGGCGCAGTTGTCGATGTTGTTGCCCAGGTCGCAGACGCCGTCGCCGCAGCCGCCGGGGCCGCAGTCCGCCGGGCAGCTGCGCGGATCCTCGTCGCAGACGCCATCGCCGCAGGCGCTCTGGTCACAGTCGACGGGGCAGCTCGCGGGGGTCTCGCCCGGGCTGCAGAAGCCGTCGCCGCAGGGCGTGCCGCAGTCGCGGGGGCACTGCGCGGGGTTCTCGCCGCAGCCGAAGCCGAGGCAGAAGCCATCCCCGCAGCCCCCCTGGGCCTGACCCTGGACGGCCAGGCAGCAGTCGCGGCCGCAGGTGTCGGGCGTCTCGCCCACCTCGCAGCGCAGGTTGCCGCAGGTGGTCTGCTGGGCCTGGGCGGGCCGCGGGAGCAGGCAGGGAGCGAGGAGGAGCAGCAGGGAGAGGGTGCGCATGGCACCGACTGTCGCCCGGTGGCGTGTGCGACGCAATCACTTCGTGCTGGGCCGCATCGAGGCCCCAACCTGTTGTTGTGACAGCGGATTTTGCCCAACGTGAGCGGCACGGGGGGCCGGTGAGGGTCCCCTCGCGGGCGACGCAGGTGGGATGGATCCCCAAGACGACGGGGCGCCCCGCGCCCACGCCGAGATCGGCGGCCTCGCCAGCCCGCCCACCGGCTGGCCCGCCGCCGCGAGGCGCTGGCGGTGCCGGCGCACCGCGGGCCGTCGGTTTGACACCACCCCCCCCGGTAAGGGATAGGAGCCCTGCGATTGCAGGAGGGATGTATGCGACGGATCGCGCTCAGCGGCGGGAACGCCCTGCTTTTCATGGCGCTGGCCATGCTGACCGGCTGCCCTGATGACGGGGAGAGCGGCGGCGTCGGCGGCGCCGGCGGTGGCTCTGACGGCGGCTTCATCGACAGCGGCGCTGGCGGCCAGGGGGGCCAGGGTGGCGCTGGTGGCCAGGGTGGCGCTGGTGGCCAGGGTGGCGCCGGCGGCCAGGGTGGCGCTGGTGGCCAGGGTGGTGCCGGTGGCATGGGCGGCGCTGGTGGCGCCGGCGGCGCCGGTGGCATGGGCGGCGCCGGTGGCGCCGGTGGCATGGGCGGCGCCGGTGGCATGGGCGGCGCCGGTGGCGCCGGTGGCATGGCGGGCGCCGGTGGCGGCGACATGCCCTGCGAGCCGGGCGCCGTCGAGGCCTGTGACCTCGAGGGCTGCGCGGGCAGCCGGTCCTGCGTCGACGGCGTGTGGACCGACTGCGCCGGCCCCGCCGAGACGTGCGATGGCGTCGACAACGACTGCGATGGCACCACCGACGAGGGCTTCGCGGGCCTCGGCGACGCCTGCCAGGACGGCGACGGCGCCTGCCAGGCCGAGGGCACCGTGGTCTGCAACGACGCCGGCGACGGCGTGCGCTGCGACGCGATCCCCGGCGAGCCCGAGGACGAGACCTGCGACGGCGTCGACAACGACTGCAACGGCCAGATCGACGACGGCATCGCGGCCGAGCCCTGCCAGGCCGGCGTCGGCGCCTGCGCGGCCATGGGCGGCACCGTCTGCGTGGACGGCGTGGCCACCTGCGACGCCATCCCCGGCGACGCCCAGCCCGAGATCTGCGACGGCATCGACAACGACTGCGACGGCGACGTCGACAACGGCATCGCGGCCGCGCCCTGCCAGGCCGGCGTCGGCGCCTGCCAGGCGGCGGGCATGACGGCCTGCGTCGGCGGCGTCGCGAGCTGCAGCGCCGTGCCCGGCCAGCCCCAGGCCGAGCGCTGCGATGGCGTCGACAACGACTGTGATGGCCAGGTCGACAACGGCGTGGCGGCCCAGCCCTGCTACGACGGCCCCGCCGGCACCGAGGGCGTCGGCGCCTGCGTCGCCGGCCGCCAGGCCTGCGTGAACGGCGCCTTCGGGGCCTGCCAGGGTCAGGTCCTGCCGGCCGCCGAGCAGTGCAACCGTCGCGACGACAACTGCAACGGCCAGATCGACGAGGGCAACATCTGCCAGGAGCCCATCGAGGACCTCTGCAACCGCGCCTGCCCCGCCCTGGTCGCCTGCTTCGGCGGCGCCGTCGGTGACTGCGTGCCTGGCTGCATCGCCGAGGCCCCCCGCGAGACGGTGCAGTGCGTGGCCGACGGCGCCGGGGACTGCGATGTCATCGCCCGCTGCGTCGGCGCGCCGTTCTGCGGCGACGGCGACGTCAACCAGGAGGGCGAGCAGTGCGACGACGGCAACAACGTCGACGGTGACGGCTGCAGCGCCGACTGCCAGCGCGAGATCCGCTGCGGCAACGGCGTCGTCGAGGCCGGCGAGGCCTGCGACGACGGCAACAACGTCGATGGCGATGGCTGCTCGGCGGCCTGCCAGCGCGAGCTGGTCGGTGGCGGCAACTACATGCTCTGCGGCAACAGCGACCGCGACGCCAGCACCTTCGTCCGCCCCGAGGACGGCATCGAGTTCCTGCGGGGCTGCGAGCCCAACGCCCAGACCCGCACGCTCCTCGTGAGCCGGTCCGGCGCCATCAACGGCGACGTCTTCGCCGCCTTCCTGGCCCGCGGCGGCAACATCATCACCGAGTACGACACCAGCCACCGCGTCTGGAACGCCGTGCTGCCCAACGAGCCCGTCCAGCGGGCCGCCAACCAGACCGGCCGCTGCATCGACAACATCAACCCGGCGATCCGCGCCAACGAGAACGACCGCTTCTGGCTCGACAACGCCAACGTGCCGCTGCAGCCGGCGGGCGAGACGGGCTGCGGCTTCGACGTCTCCGCCTTCCCCGGCATCACCGCGCTCGGCGGCCACACCGCCGACGTCGTGAACCTGGCCTACCGCAACATCGGCAACGGCCGCCTCTGGCTGGTCGAGGGCGACTGGCAGGACGGCCAGGGCGGCGTCGCGTGGAACGCCTCCTCCCAGCAGCTCATGCGCTACATGATCCTGACGGCCCGCGGTGGCGGCGGCCTCCAGCCGGGCATCCAGCAGAACGTGCCCGTGGGCGCCGTCGCCGCCCGCGGCTGGCGCGAGTGCTTCCGCGGCACCTTCGACCAGAACCAGCCGTCCGTCGCGCAGATCCTGCGCGGCTGCCAGGGTGACCAGCTCATGCTGGCCTGCCGTCCGGTGGGCGCCAACGCCCTCCAGCTCGCCGCCGAGGGCGCCTACGACGACGTGACGTTCGACGTCGGCAACGGCCAGAACGCCACCCACAACGCCAACGGCGTCGACTGGTACTTCAACGACAGCTACTCCTGGGGCTTCGCGCCGCCGGGCCTGGGCGTCAGCCGCAACTCCTGCGACACCCAGAACGTGGCGGGCGAGCAGCGCATGTGCTGGCACACCAGCAACGGCAACATCAACAGCGGCTACCGCTGCGGCAACGACTTCCTCAACGGCAACGCCCAGTGGGAGCGCCTGATCTACGTCCGCGACGCCGTCGCGCAGGCGCCCGTCCGCCCGGTGGTCATGCAGTGCGGCCCCACCGAGCGCCCGGTGGCCAGCTTCCTCAACCCGCGGGATGGCATCGCCGTCCAGGAGGGCTGCGTGCCGGGTCCCGACGTCCAGGCGCTGCTGGTGCCGCGGGACGGGGCCGGCCAGATCGCCGCCAACGCGGCGGCGTGGCGGGCCTACGTCCAGGGTGGCGGCAACATCATCACCGAGTTCAACGTGAGCGATGAGGTCTACAACGCGGTCTTCGGCACCCAGGTGGTCCAGGGGGCCCGCCTGGGGAACTGCGGCGACAACATCAACCCGCCCGTCCGCCTCAACCTCGGGGATCCCTTCTGGATCCAGAACGGCGCCCTGGCGCCCCTCGCCGCCCGCCCCGGCTGTGGCCACAGCATGTCGGCCTGGGGCCAGCCCATCGTGCCCCTCGGCGGCTGGGACCCCAACTCGGTGTCCCTGGCCTACCGCGACCTGGGCGCCGGCCGCGTCTGGCTGGTCGAGTCGGACTGGCAGGACTCCGAGCCCGACTTCTCCGAGGAGTCCCGCCTGCTGATGCGCTCCATGATCCTGCGGACGGCGCAGGGCGTCCGGCTGGAGGCCCTCCAGGCCTACGGCCACCACGGCGGCTGCGACAGCTTCAACGCTTGCAACGACGCGGCCACCTGCGCCAGCGCGGCCTGCGCGCTGAACGGCTTCGGGCCCGCGGTGTCGTTCGAGGAGGGCCTCTGCCAGGACCTCGCCCGCGCGATCCCCGGCCTGGAGTGCAACCTGTTCCGCTCGCTCCCGGACGACCTGGATGACGCCTGGCCGAACGCCTGCAACATCCCCGTCGCCTACAACGTGATCTGCTCGCCCAACCGGTAGCGGTGGCGCCCGGGCCGGCGGGCGACCGCCGGCCCCCCCGCCAACCCCTTGAGCTTCGGCCGCAGCCCGTCGGCCTTCACCTGCTCATCGACCTGCAAGGCACGCCGTCCGACATGCCCTGCCAGGCCAGGTGTGCCTCCTGGCAGGCCGAGAGCCGGCGCCGGGTGGGGGCCATGAAGGCTTGCCGCGCAGGGGCCAGCGTCGTCTCGACCATCGCCCGGGCGAAGTCGTGACCGCCGGCGTCAGCGCAGGCTCGTGCTGAGTCGGTGGCCCATCGATAAAATGGCGAATCCTGCCGATATGTGGCAGAATCTGCCCTCTGAAACAGGAGGGTGGCCATGGTCTTGCGGTTCCTGCTGGAGAACTACGCATCGTTCAGGGACGAGGTCGAGGTGAGCTTCGTCTCCACCTCTCCGCAAGGAAAGCCTGCCTGGCGCTTCGAGAGCCCGCATGTAGCCCACGGCGTCTTGCCGGCGGTCGGCGTCTGGGGCGCCAACGCGTCGGGCAAGTCCAACCTGCTGCGCGGCATGACGGCCCTGCGCCACCTGGTGAAGAGCTCCTTCGTCGACTTCGGCCCGACGGATCCGGTGCCCTGGACGCCCTTCCGGCTCGATCGCTCCGCCGACGCGCCCGCCACCCGCATGGAGATCGACTTCACGATCGGAGACGTCCGCTTCCAGCTCGGGGTGCGGCTGGATGGCCTGGGCTTCGCCGAGGAGTGGCTGTACCGGTGGGGAGACGAGCCATCGGCAGGTGCTCTACCACCGCCAGCGGGGCGAGGCTTTCTACTTTGGGCCCTCTCTGAAGGGACAGCGCGCCCAGATCGCGGAGCAGACCCGCGCCAACAGTCTCTTCCTGTCGGCGGCGGCTCAGCACAACCACGAGCAGCTGCTGCCGGTCACGAGGCGCTCGTCCAGGGCATCCAGGTCGAGCAGCATGTCCGCTTGCGCGGCTTCCCGCTGTTCCACCCCAGCCACCCCTGCTCGCTCCGGCCCACGCGGGCTGCTCCAGCGGCTCCTCCAGGCTGCCGACGTCGGCATCGCGGCTGTCCGGGCCGAGCAGCACGACGGTCCGCCCATGCCGACCGCGGCCGACTCCATCTTCAGGCCGACTTCCTGGCGCGGCTGCGGGAAGATCGCCCGACGTTGATGAAGCTCGTGCTGGACCATGGCCAGGGCGAGGACACCTGGGCGCTTCGGAGGCGGAGAGCCGTGGCACCCAGATCCTGCTGGTACGCCTGGCCGACGTCGTCGAGGCGCTCCAGGCGGGCCGCCTGCCTTGTCATCGACGAGCTGGACACCAGCCTCCACCCCGACCTCTGCAAGCGTCATCGTCGACCTGTTCACCGACTCACGCAGCAACCCCAAAGGGGCGCAGCTGCTCTTCAGCACGCACGATCAGGACGTCCTCGCGCGGCTGCGCACCGATGAAGTCGTGCTGGTCGACAAGGACCGGGCCGGGGTCTCCAGCGTCCAGGTCGCGTCGGACTACAAGGGCGTCCGGACGCGCGACGACCTCCGCCGGGCCCACACCCTGGAGAGGCTTCAGGGGGGTGCCGGTGCTCGGCGACCTGGCCGGCGTCCTGGAGACGGCTTCGCGATGACGCGCCGCCTCCCACCCGCTGGCCCCCTCAGACACAAGACCAGGCAGCGACCGCTGCCCCCAGCGCTGCTCATCGTCTGCGAGGGCAAGACCGAAGAGCGCCTGCTCAAAGGCCTGCGATCCCATTGGAGAATTCCGGCCGCGCGGGTGGTGGTGACCGGTCAGGCCGGGGATCCCTGGGCGCTCGTGGAGCAAGCATGCCTGCTGAGCAAGGCGTACCGGCGGTCCGAGGTCGAGACGTGGGTGGTCTTCGACCGCGACGAGCACCCGCGCTGGGCGGAGGCCGTACAGCGAGCCCGCGATCTCGGCTTCCACCTCGCCTTGAGCAATCCCTGCATCGAGCTCTGGGGCCTCTTGCTCCACCGGGACCAGACCGCCTGGATTCATCGCCACGACGCTCAGAAGGCGCTGGCGCAGGTCCACCCGGGCTACCACCACGACAAGTCGCCCTGGTTCGACCTGCCCACCGTCCTCGCCGGCCTGGAGGCGGCCGAGGCGAGGGCGGAGCTGCTGGCGCGGCGTGCGATCGAGGCAGGCGATCCGCTCGGCAACCCGACGACATCCTTCCACCACCTGGTCGCGCGGATGCGTGAGGTCGCGTCCGCCTGAGTGGACGCCCGGTGTCATCTCTGCGCTGAGGTGGCCCGCGCGGGGCCCGGGCTGGCGGCCGTCGCCCTCCCCCTCACCACAGCCCCAGCCGCTCGAGCTGCGGCCGCAGCACGTCGGCCTTCACCTGCTCGTAGACCAGCGCCTGCCGCTCCGGGCTCGCGATGCCCAGCCAGGCCAGGTGTGCCTCCGGCCAGGCCGAGAGCCGCCGCTGGGCGGGGGCCATGGCCGCCAGCGCCTGCTGCGCGTGGGCCTCGTGCGGGGCCAGCGTCGTCTCGACGACCAGGCGGGCGAAGTCGCGGCCGCTGGCGTCGAACCGGGCCAGCGAGGCCTCGACGTACGCCCAGCCGAACGCGTGGTGCGTCTCCTCGTCGGCCACCGTCGCGTCGAGCACCGCCCGGATGACGGGGTGGGCCGGCCGCGTGCGCAGATCCTCGATGAACGCCGTGGAGATGGTCTCGCTCACCGCCAGCATCGACACCGCCGTGCCGAGGGCGCGCTCCGCCATGCCGAGCTGCAGGAACCCCGGGTTCTCCACCTCGCCCACCGGATCGGGCAGGGGGGGCACGCCCCCGAGGCCCGTGACGACCGCCGCGCAGAGGGCCGTGTGCCGCACCTCGTCGGCGATGGCCTCCACCGCCCCGGCGTAGACGTCGAGGGGGTCGCCGGCGCCCAGCACCTCGCCCAGGAACCGCGTCATCACCTGGATGGAGCGGTACTCCGTCTGCACCCGGTCGGCCCAGACGGCGATGGCGAAGTCTTTGTCTTCCTTGGAGAATCCCGCGTCGCCGAGGGCGGCGAAGTCGATGTCGACGCCGACGAGGGCGTCGTGCAGGGCGCGAAAGACGCCGTCGGCGCGACGCAGCGGCCGCATCAGCGGCGCGGCACGTAGGTGCAGGCGTCGGCGTCCTGGCCCAGCACGCACGTCCCGGCCGTCGGGCACGCCGTGAAGTCGGTGGACGCCTGGCTCTTCGGCGCGGCCAGCGGCAGGCAGCGCTCGGTGATGCGGCCCTGCAGGCAGACCTTCGTCCAGCCGGTGAGGCAGGCGGCCTCGCCCTCGGCGGGCTTGACCGGGTAGCAGTGCTCGATGAACGGCGACGTGGTGCAGCGATCCTCCCCGCACTCCCGGAAGGGCGGGTTGCGGTTCGGGCCGGCGTAGTTCGTCGGCACCGGCATGATGCAGGCCATCGTCACCTTGCCGGCGACGCACGCCTTCTCCCAGCTGCCGTTGCAGTCGGCCTGGGTGGCCGCCGGCAGGGCGATGGGCTCCTTGGGCGGGCACTGGCCGGGATCCTTGCCCGGGACGCAGGTGTCGTCGCCGCAGGCCTGGAACGGCGCGTAGCGGTAGTTGCACTTCGCGCCCTGCGGGCAGCACGACGTCAGGACGCGGCCCTCGACGCAGCTCTGGTGCTCGGTGCCCGTGCAGACCGGCTTCGGCATGGGGGCGCCGCAGGCGTCGCCGCGCGCGGGCCGCGCCTGGGCGCGCCCGGCCAGGCCGGCGAGGGCGAGGGCCGCGAAGATCACCCCGGCGCCGAGCGCCCCGGAGCCCACCACCGGCGCGCAGCCGGCCACCAGCAGGCCGAGGCCCGCCCAGAAGGAGATACGCATGCCGCCACGATAGCTCGCCGCCCCGGCGAGGAAAAGCGCCGCGAACGTCTGTATGTGCATCGACTTGACGAGGGCTCCGGGGTTCGACAGACTTCTCTCGAATCGAGGCAGGAGGGATGCGTTGCGGTACCTGATTCTGGTTCTTGTGGGGGGGGGGGGCTGACCTCCGCTGCTTGTGATGACATGCCGGACATTGGCCAGGCTGACGCCTTTGTCGAGCAGGGCAGTCCGGATTCCATGGTCGATGCCATCGCCAGCTACGAGGCGGTCTTCGAAGTCGACGGAGTACCGCTGGTCATGGATGAGTTTCCCGATCCGTATCGAAGCGTTCGGGTGCGGGTCTGGAACACGAAGACGGACGACGGGCGCCGCACGAATGTCGGTGGCGACGAGGCGGCTGCGGCCATCGAGCTGCTCAACATCGCGCTCGACCAGTGCAAGCCCGGTCATCCCATCGCCCTGGCCTACCAGTCGGTGGGGACGCTACGACTGCCGGCTCAGTGCTTCGTCGCAAGACTGAACGCTGCTCGTGGCCTGGTTCCCAACGACAGATTCATCGACTGCACATGTGGTCGGTTCCTCTTTGGTGATGGCTGCGGCATCGCGGGCGAGGCCACCTATGACTTCATTGGCGAAGTCGGCGAGCGCATCAACGGCGTCCCCCTCGCCGAGCGCGACGGACAGGTGGGCGTGGATGAGGCGGGGGAGCTCGACCTCGTCTTCGTGTCCGAAATCACATGGGACTTTGAGCGCGCTTCATACGGCGTGTCTCGATACGATGGGGGACGAACGGTCGTGGTCAGTGAGAGGACGCTGCGGCTGAACCCCGAGTTCTTCTTGCTCACCCTGGGACATGAGATCGGGCACGCGCTGGGGGGCTTTCCCGAGGAAGAGCCGTACTGGACGTTTGCCTGGGATCAAGACTACTTCTCGCCCTCCTGTCAGAGCGTGGACCCTGACGAGCGGCACGTCATGTGCGACGGCGATCAGCCGGGCGTGGCAATTGGCGGGCCGACCTGCGCCCGCTGGTACACGAAGATCGAGTCCAAGCAGGGTCCCCGAAACTACAGCGAGCTCTGCGACTCGGTGGACAACGATCTGGATGGAGAAGTCGATGAGACCCTCGACTGCCCCTGGTGATCGGGTGGCGCGGCCCTGCGCCCTCCGTCGTCGCTTCTCCGTGGGTGCCCTCGCCCTGCTTGTGGCGTCGGGCTGTGAAGGACGCACGCCGGCAGAGGATCAGCGCACGGAGGAAGACTTCACGGTCCGCGTCCGCGGGGTGGCGTTCCTTCGATTCGAAGGCGGAGGCTTCACGATGGGCCGCGTCGGCGAGCCATTCGCCGAGCCACCGACCGACGTCGTGGTTCGGCCCTTCCAGTTGATGAAGACCGAAGTGACCCTGGGCCTGTACCTCCAGTGCGTGGATGACGGCGCCTGCGAGCTGCCGGCGACTCCGCAGCTGAACCGATGCGCGCACCACCTGCTGGCCGACCAGGCCCGGGAAGCGGTGGCCGACCTGCCCATGAACTGCATGAACTGGCGGCACGCCCAGCGCTTCGTCTCCTGGTTCGGCCAGGGCGCCCGGCTGCCCACGGAGGCGGAGTGGGAGTACGCCGCGACGGGCGGAGTCGGTCGGCTGCACCCCTGGGGCGCTGAGTCCCCGACCTGCGATCGCGTCGTGCGACGGCCCGACTCCCGTGACGAGGAGCTGGCTGGTCGGTGTGTGGACTGGATCCAGCCGGTGTGCAGTCGGCCGGCGGGCAACACGCGGGCCCCCCGGGGGCTGTGCGACATGCTCGGCAATGTGGGGGAGCTCGTGGAGGACGACTTCCACCCGACCTACGACTGCAGCACCTGGGTCCCCCGGTGGCCCGACGACTACGTGTGTCCGGGCCACTCTCGGTTGCCGACGGACGGCTCACCATGGATCGAGCAACCCCGTCTGGAGCGGGTGCGGTCTTTGCGGGGAGTCAGCTTTCACCAGGGGCCGGCGGAGATGCGGACGACCATCCGGAAGGCGAGCTCCGTCGACCTCGCCCTGGAGGTGACCGGCTTTCGGCTCGCCCGGGACGACGGCGGCGAGCCACCTTGAGACGCTGTTCGCGGGCTCCCCGGCGAGGAAAAGCGCTGCACCGCCTGCTACCCTGCGGGCATGACGCCCCTCGACGACCTGCTGGCCCAGGCCCGGGCCTGCACCCTGTGCCCGCTGCCCCATGGCCACCGGCCCGTCCTGCGCCTGGGGCGCGGCGCCCGGGTGGTGGTCATCGGCCAGGCGCCGGGGGCGAAGGTGCACGCCTCGGGGGTGCCCTGGGACGACGCCTCCGGGGCCCACCTGCGCACCTGGCTCGCCCTCGACGAGGCCGTCTTCGCCGATCCCGAGCAGGTCGCCATCCTGCCGATGGGCCTGTGCTGGCCGGGCCGGCGATCCGGGGGCGATCTGCCGCCGCGACCCGAGTGCGCGCCGCGCTGGCACCCGCCGCTGCTGGCCGCCCTGGCCGATCCCCGCCTCGTCCTGCTGGTGGGCAGCTACGCCATCGCGCGCTACCTGGGGGCGAAGGCGACGCTCACCGACACGGTGCGCGCCTTCGCCTCGGCGCCGGCGCCGTACTTCCCGCTGCCGCACCCGAGCTGGCGCAGCCGCCTCTGGATGCAGCAGCACCCCTGGTTCGAGGCCGAGGTGCTGCCAGCGCTGCGGGCGCGCGTGGCGGCCGCGCTTCAGCCGTCGTAGGGCGCGTAGTCGGTGTAGCCCTTGGGGCCCGGCGTGTAGAAGGTGCTGAAATCAGGCAGGTTCTGGGGCAGATCCTCCCGCAGCCGGCGCACCAGATCGGGGTTGCCGATGAAGGGCCGGCCGAAGGCCACCAGGTCGCCCTTGCCCTCGGCCAGGTCGGCGTTCGCCCGGGCGCGGTCGTAGCCGCCCGAGAGGATGAAGGTGCCCTTGAAGGCCGCGCGCATGGCGGCCTTGAACGTCTCGGGCACCGCCGGCGCCCCCATGGAGGCGTGATCCACCAGGTGCAGGTAGGCGAGGCCCAGGTCGGAGAGCTGCGCGGCGAGGCCCACGTAGTCCTCGGCCACCTCGGGCCAGGGCACGATGCCGTTGAACACCCCGAACGGCGACAGGCGGATGCCCACCCGGTCCGCCCCGATGGCGGCGGCCACGCGCTGGGCCACGGCCAGCGCGAAGCGGCTGCGGCCGGCGAAGTCGCCGCCCCAGGCGTCCGTGCGCTGGTTCGTCGTCGGGCAGAGGAACTGCTCGATGAGGTAGCCGTTGGCCCCGTGCAGCTCCACCGCGTCGAAGCCGGCCGCGATGGCGTTCTTCGCCGCCGTCACGTAGCCGTCGATGGCCGCCTCCACCTCGTCCCCCGTCATGGCGCGCGGGGTCGGGTAGGCCTTCGGGCCCTCCTGGTCGGTGTACATCTCGCCGGAGAGCGCGACGGCGCTGGGGGCGAGCAGCTCGCCGCCGGGGGCCATGTTGAGGGGGTGCCCCACGCGGCCCGTGTGCATGAGCTGCAGGGCGATGCGCCCGCCCCGGGCGTGCACGGCCTCGGTGACCTGCCGCCAGCCGGCGACCTGCTCGCCGCTCCAGATGCCGGGGATGCGGGCGTAGCCGCAGCCATGGGCGTCGGGGCCGGTGCCCTCGGTGATGAGCAGGCCCGCGTCGGCCCGCGCGGCGTAGAACGCTGCCATCAGCGGCGTCGGCACATGGGCCTCGGTGGCGCGGCAGCGCGTCATCGGGGCCATCACGATGCGGTTCTTCAGCGCGACGGCGCCAACCGTCGCCGGCGTGAACAGGTCGAGCATGGACATCCTCCAGGGTGGGCCGGTAGGACTCCCGGCCCGCGGGCGAGGATTCGCGCTACGGGGCGCAGCCGAGCTGCGCGGCCTCGGCCGGGGTGAACCAGGCCGCCCGCTCGTCGGCCGTCGGGCAGACGCGGGTGGCGCGGGCCAGCCGGGCGCGCAGCGTGGCCTCGTCCTCGTCCACCGGCCAGCGGCGCACGGCGCCGTCGTTCCCGGCGCTCAGGGGCACGCCCGCCGGATCGAACCCGACGAAGCGCACCCCGCCGAAGTGCCCGGGCAGCGGCCGGCTGGTGCCATCGTCCAGGCGCCACAGGCGCAGGTCCCCCGTCGAGGTGCCCACCAGCAGCCGCGCCGCGGGCGCGTCGAAGGCCAGGAACTCCGCGTGGCCGGCGTGGGGGCCCAGCCGCCGCGGGGGCGCCGCCGCGTCCGCGAGCGACCAGACGAAGACGTCGCCGCCCTGCACCGAGGTGGCCAGCCAGCGGCCGTCGGCCGAGGCCGCCACGCCGCCCACGGCCGCGGGGTGGTGCAGCGTGCGCAGGACGCGGCCGCCGTCGGTGGTGAGCTGCCGGACGTCCGCGTCGGCCCCGAGGGTCAGCAGGGTGCCGTCGGGCAGGTACAGCAGGTGGCCGTTGCCCGCGTGGGGGGGCAGCAGGCGGGGGGGGCCGCCCGCCATGGGCCACAGCCGGACCTCCCCGCTCTTCGCCGCCGACGCGAGCCACGCCCCGTCCGGGCTGAAGGCCACGGTGTGCACCCGCCGCGGCCGGTCGGGGCCGCCGTGGTCGCCGAGGATCCGCCCCGCGCCGCCGGCCGCCGGCCACAGCCGGATGACCCCCGTCCGCGAGCCCGTGGCGAGCCAGCGCCCGTCCGGCGAGAAGTCGAGGCCGTAGGCCCAGCCCTCATGCCCCGGCAGGGTGGCCACCGGCGCCCCCGCCGACGTCCAGACCCGGGCCGTCTCGTCCCCCGAGCCGGTGGCGAGGCGCGCCCCGTTCCGGCTGTAATGGACTGAAAAGACGGGCTTTTCATGCCCGATCAGCGCGACGGGCGCGCCGCCGCGGAGGGGCCAGATCCAGGCGACCCCGTCCATGCCCGCCGTGGCCAGGTGGTCGCCGGCCGGGTCGAGCGTCGCGGCCCAGATGGCGCGGCGGTGCCGCCCGACGAGCTCGCCGTCCAGGCCCTCCAGCGTCCACAGGCGCACCTCGCCGTCCCCGCCGCCCGTCACGAGGCGGCCCCCGGAGAAGCGGGCGGACGCGACGATGCCGCTGTGCCCGACGAGCGGGTGGGCCACCTCGGTCTGCAGGTTCCAGAGCGTCGCCTTGCTGTCCGCCGAGACGAGCACCAGCCACCGCCCGGACGCGTCGAAGCTGCCGACCCCCAGCCGCCAGCTGCCGGGGAGCTGCATGGGCTCGCCGCCCACCTCCAGATCCCAGACGCGCACGAAGCCGTCGACCCAGGCCAGGAGCCACTGGCCCGAGGGCGAGACGAGCAGGCCGCCGGCCGGGTGGTCCATGCGGGCCACCCGCCGCGGCCGCCCGCCCGCCTGCCACGTCAGGATGTGCCCGTCGGCCTGGGCGAAGGCGACGACGGCGCCGCCCGCCGCCATCCGCTGCACCCCCGCCAGGCCGGCGAGCGGGGCGGGGGGCTCGGCGCTGCCGATGGTCTGGCGCAGCACCTCCCCCGAGTCCACGCGGGTGAGGATGTCGCGGCCGTCGGGGGTGAGCAGGTGGCCGCCGGCCGGCAGGGCGCCGAGGGGGCGCAGCGGCCCCGCGAAGGGGTAGAGCGTCGCCGCGGTCGGGCCCAGATCCACCAGGCCCTCGGCCGCGCACGCCAGCGCCCCGGCCTGGGACCCGGGCACGAAGGACGCCGGCAGCGCGGGCGCCTCGGGGGTCGGGCGGCAGGCCGCCGCGAGGGTCGGCCCCGGCCACGGGGACGAGGCCCCCGCCGTCCAGCGCTCCGCCGTGCCATCCATGAACCGCAGCAGCCAGTCGTCGGGGCCGAGCCACTGCAGGTCGGAGACGGGGCCCCGCGCTGGCCGGAGGACCTGCTCGGTGACGGGGCCGCCCAGCACCTCGAGGGCCGCCTGGCGCCAGGCGGCGTCGGCGGGGGCGCGCAGGGCCAGGACGCGGGCCGCCAGATCGGGCCGCTGGCGCAGGGCCGCGGGCAGGGCGGGCGCGGTGGGCGTGGCCGGCGTCGGCGCGGTGCGCAGGCTCCAGGCGGCCAGGCCCGCGATCACCCCGCGGGCGAGCGCCGGCACGAGCCACGGCGCGCGGCGCCGGGCCCCGTGCTCCAGGGCAGCCAGCAGCGCCTCCAGCGACGCCCAGCGCCGAGCCGGATCGTGGGCGAGGCCCCGGGCGATGGCGTCGGCGACGCCCGCCGGCACCGGGCGGGGCAGGGGCGGCGGGCCGGCCTCCATGCGCGCCAGCACGGCCTCGACCTCGGGGGCGACGAAGGGCCGCACGCCGGCCAGCGCCTCGTAGAGCGACGCCGAAAAGGCGAACAGATCCGATATCTTGTCGGCGCTCTGCCCGCGGAGCTGCTCGGGCGCCATGTAGGCCGGCGTGCCGACGAGGGCCCCGGAGGCCGTGAGGCGCTGGCCCGGATCGACGGGCGCGGGGCCCGCCTCCACGGCGTCGGCGGCGCGCACCAGCCCGAAGTCGGCCACCCGCACGCGGCCGTCCTCGCCGACGAGGACGTTGGAGGGCTTGAAGTCGCGGTGCACCAGGCCGGCGGCGTGCACCGCGGCGAGGCCCCGCCCGGCGGCCAGGTAGGCCTCCAGCACCGCGCGCCATGGGCGGCCGCGCTGCCACTCGGCCAGCGTGGTGCCGGGCACGAACTCCATCACGATGAAGGTGCGGTCGCCGTCCTGGCCGACCTCGTGCACCGTCACCACATGGGGGTGGCTGAGGCGCGCCAGGGCCCGGGCCTCGCGCAGCATCCGCGCCGCCGCCGAGTCGCCGCGCTCGCGCAGGACCTTCACGGCGACGGCCCGATCCAGGCGCTCGTCATGGGCCGCGAAGACGGTGCCCATGGCCCCCGCCCCGAGCCGGTCGCCCACTCGGTAGCGGTCGATGTAGACGGGCGGGGCCTCGCCGAAGAGCCGCGCCTGGATGCGCGCCTGCCGCTGCCGCTCGTCGAGGGAGTCTTCCAGGCGGCCCGCCGCGGCCAGCCGCTCGTCCAGATCGCTCACCCGGGCGTCGCCCAGGCCTCCCGCACGCGGCGGGCCCAGCCCTGCAGGTCGTCCAGCGTGCTCTGCAGCGCGTCGGGCGAGGCGGCGAGGCGCGAGAGCGCGCGCTCCAGGGCCAGCCGGCCGTCCCGCAGCCGCGTCTTGATGGTGCCCACGGGCGTGTCCGTCACCGCGGCGATCTCGGCGGCGGTCATGCCCTCCCAGTAGTGCAGCTCCAGGGCCACCTGGGCGTGCACCGGGATGCTGCGCAGGCCCTCGAGCAGCAGCCGCTCCTCCTGGCGCCAGGCGGCCTGGCTCTCGGGGCCGCGCCCCAGCTCGGCCACCGACAGCGTGCCCAGCTCCACCTCGCGCGCCTGCAGGCGCCCGGCCGATCGGAAGTGGCTCGCGAGGTGGCGCCAGGCGATGCCGAGGAGCCAGGTCCGCACCGACGAGCGCCCGCCGAAGTCGGCCTGGGCGGCCGCCATGAACGTCTGCTGCACCAGGTCATCGCGGACGTCGTCGGCCACCTTGTTGCGCAGGAACCGCACGACGACGGGGTAGAGGGCCTGGAAGAAGGCCTGGCCCGCCGCCCGGTCGCCGGCCTGCCAGCGCCGCAAGAGGTCCTCGTCGCTCATGGCCTGGGTGTGCGGGAAGAGCCCCGTCCAAGTCAAGCGCGGGGGCCTGGGTGAAAAAACCGCCCCCTCGATCACTTTCCTCCAATCCATCCGGCGCCGGCCGACCACTCACAGTCGGACCGGCCGACGCGGCCACCACCACCAACCGCCGCCCAGGAGGCGGCCAGGAGACCCCCATGAAGTCGATCCTCATCGCCCTCGCCGCCCTCTGCGTCAGCACCCCCGTCTTCGCCGGCAAGGTCGTCAAGGACCGCAGCGGCGCGTGGTCGTGCCAGCGGTCGAACGGCGAGGTCATCAACTACTTCTGGCCGGCCGGCCGCGTCCCGACCTCCGCCGAGCAGGTGCAGTGCCAGCAGGCCGGCGGCGCCATCAAGCAGCCCGCCCCCACCAAGATCGACCCCGTCCGCGACGAGAGCCCCAACTGATCGAGCCCGCCGGGAGCGCCCCATGCTCGCCCGCCCCCTCGCCATCGCGGCCTGCCTGGCCGCCGGATCCGCCGCCGCCGCGCCGCTCCTGACGAGCGCGGGGGGGCCGCTGGGCTTCGGCGCGGCGGTCGCGGACGGCACCGTCATCGCCCTCGACCCCCTCTTCGCCCGCGGCGTCTCCGCCGGGGCGACCCTGATCGTCGGCGCGGACGGCCTGCTCGTCTTCGACGCTCCGCCCCCCGGCGGCCCCATCGGCGGCGCGGCGCTGCCCGGGGCGGCCATCGCCCCCTACTGGGCCGACGCGGCGGTGGAGCCCCCGGGCGAGAGCCCCACGGGCGAGAACACCGTCTACCTGGCCACCGGCGACGGCTGGCTGCTCGTCACCTGGTACCGCGTGCTGCCCGCCGGCGGTGCCGCCGCCCCCAACAGCTTCCAGGCCCTCGTCACCCAGTGGGGGGACGACGCCGACGGCGACCTGCAGGTGGAGCTGCGCTACGCCGAGTGCGGCTGGGCGACGGGGCCCGGCGACGGCGGCGTGCAGGGCGTGGGGGCGCTGGGGGGCCGGGCGGGGGTGCTGGGGGTCGATCCGCCGGCCCCGCTGCCCGACTTCGAGGACGCCGGGGCCTTCCTCGCGGGGGCCTACTGCGACGGCGAGAACACCGGCGTCCCGGGCCTCTGGCGGCTGGCGCTGCGGCAGGGCCAGTGGGGGCCGTGCGACGCGGCCTGCAACGGCGACGCCGACGCGGACGGCATCCCCACCGCGCTGGACATCTGCCAGGGGTTCCCCGATCCGGCCCAGGAAGACACCGACGGCGACGGCCTGGGCGACGTCTGCGACCGGCCCGAGGCCGTGGATCCCGTGCTGCCGTGCTCGGATGGGGCGCGCGCAAACCCCAATGATCCCGCGTGCATCCTGGACGATGACGTGGACGGCGACGGCCTCGTGCGGCTCGACGACAACTGCCCCGACGTGGCCAACCCCGACCAGGCCGACCTGGACGGCGACGGCCTGGGAGACGTCTGCGACGACGACCGCGACGGGGACGACGTGCTCGATCGGACGGACGTCTGCCCGCAGGTGCCCGACGCCCGGCAGCGCGACCAGGACGGCGACGGCCTGGGGGACGCCTGCGACGACGACCGCGACGGTGACGGCGTGCTCGACGCCGACGACGGCTGCCCCGCCCTGGCCAACGCCGACCAGGCGGACCAGGACGGCGACGGCGTGGGGGACGTCTGCGACGACGACCGCGACGGCGACGGCGTGCCCGACGCGCAGGACGTCTGCCCGGGCCTCGCCGACCCGGCCCAGGCCGACGCCGACGGCGACGGGGTGGGGGACGCCTGCGACGGCGACGTGGACGGCGACGGGGTGGCCGACGGCGTGGACACCTGCCCCGCGCTGCCGAACCCCGAGCAGGCCGATCTGGACGGCGACCGGCGCGGCGACCCGTGCGACGACGACGACGACGGGGACGGCGTGCCCGACAGCGCGGACGTCTGCCCGCGGGCGCCCGACGCGGCCCAGGCGGACCAGGACGGCGACGGCGTCGGCGACGTCTGCGACGACGACCGGGATGGCGACGGCGTGCCCGACGCGGAGGACGACTGCCCCGGCGTCCCCGATCCCGACCAGGACGACCGGGACGGCGACGGCATCGGCGACGCCTGCGAGGGCGATCGGGATGGCGACGGGGTGGCCGACGCCGTCGACGTCTGCCCCGACGTCCCGAACCGCGACCAGATCGACCGGGATGGCGACGGCCGCGGGGCCGCCTGCGACGAGGACGACGACGGCGACGGGGTGGCCGACGCGGTGGACGACTGCCCCACCACCGCCAACCCCGACCAGGCCGATCTGGACGCCGACGGGGTGGGGGACGCCTGCGACGGCGACGTGGACGGTGATGGCGTGCCCAACGACGTGGACGTCTGCCCGCGGCTGGCCGACCCGGACCAGGCCGATCGGGATGGCGACGGCCGCGGGGATCCGTGCGACGGCGAGGAGGGGGCCGAGGGGTTCGCGCTCCAGGGGGCCGGGTGCCGGGGGGCGGGGGGCGGCGCGGCCGGGCTCTGGCTGCTCGCGGCGCTGGCCCTCGTGAGGCGGAGGCGGCGGTGATCCGGTTCGCCGCCCTGGCCGCGCTGCTCGCGGCGCCGGCGCTGGGGCAGCCCCTGGGCCGCTCGCCCGCGTTCCAGCTCGAGCACTTCGAGCCCCAGGCGGACGCCGAGGGCAGCATCGTGAACGTCGCTGGCGCCAGCGTGCCGCGGCACCTGGCCACCCACGCCGGCGCCCTCTGCCACCACGCGGCGACCCCCGTCGTCGTCGATCCCACCGCCGGCGCCGCCGAGGCGGCCGTCGCGGCCCAGACGCGCTGCGAGGCCCTCGCGAGCCTCGGCCTCTTCGGCCTGGCCCAGCTCGACGTGGCCCTGCCCGTGGTGGTGGCCCAGGAGGCCAGCAGCCCCGACGCCCTGCAGCTCAGCGCGGGGGCCTTCGGCGGGCCGGCCCTCGGCGACCTGCGCATCACTCCGAAAATCCAGGTGTTTCAACGGGTTGCTGGCTTCGCGGCCGCGCTGCAGGCGCCGCTCTACCTGCCCACGGGCGATGGCCGCACGCTCAACAGCGGCGGCGGCGTGCGCCTGGAGACGCGCCTCATCGCCGACTGGCGGCGCGGCCCCTGGCACGTGGCGCTCAACGGCGGCTACCAGCTCCAGAACCTGCTGCGCCTGCACAACCTGGCGCTGGACGACGCCCTCCGCTGGGCCGGCGCCCTGCGCGCCCCGACCGGGGTGCCCGATCTGCGGCTCTTCGCGACGGTCTTCGGCTCGGTCTCGACGGGCACGGGGCGCGATCCGGGCCGGCCGGGGGTGGCGCTGGACGACGCCCGCGACGATCCGGCCGAGGCGCTGGGCGGGCTGGAGTACCGCCTGCCCGGGGGCCTGCTCGCCCGGGCCGGCGCCGGCGGGGGCCTGTCGGTCGGCATCGGCGCGCCGCGGTGGCGGGCCCTGGTGGCTCTCGACTGGCTGGGCGCCGGCCGCGACTTCGCGGCGGAGGCCTGGGGCGACCGGGCCGACGCCCTCACGCGCCTGCGGCTGACCGTCTTCGCCCCCACGACGGCCGACGCCGCGCGCCTGCCCGCCCGCCGCCGCGCCGCGGGGGGCGCCGACGCCGTCTACAGCGTCGAGACGGCGGCGGTGGGCCGGCCCGCCGACGTGACGCTGGGGCTGGAGGTGGGCCGCGTGGCCGGGGCGGCGGGGGACGCTGGCCTGCTCGTCGGCAGCGTGGCCCTGGCCGTCACCGAGGACGTGGAGCTGGCGGTCGAGGCCCCGGGGGCCGTCGGGGGCGGCGTCGATGGCCTGGGGGATGTGGGCCTGCGGCTCAAGACGCTGGCGGTGGACGCCGCCGAGCGCGTCTTCGGGGCTGGCCTGGTGGTGCCCGTCTCGCTGCCCACCGCCACCCTCGACGCCCTGTCCACGCGCCGCGCCCGGGTGGGCACGGTGGGCCTGGGCGAGGTGCACATCGGCCCCGTCGACCTGCGGACGAACCTGGGCCTGCACCTGGAGGACGATCTGGATGGCCGCGTGCCCCTGGGCGCCCTGCTGGAGTACGGCTTCGCCCAGAGCTGGCGGCTGGCCCCCCGCTGGCGGGTGGGGGGCGAGGTCTTCGGGGAGCACCCGCTCGACGACCTGGCCCGCCCGCGGCTGCTGGGCGGGGCCGCCCTGATCGGCCATCAACTGTTCGGAATCACATGGGATCTGGGCGGCCGGCTGATCCGCGGCGGCGACGCGCTCACCCAGCTCGACGTGCTGCTGCGGGGGACGTGGCAGCCCGAGCCCGCCCGGCCGCTGCCTCCGGTGGTGGTGGCGCCGCCCGGCCCCGCCCCGCCGACCGCGCCGCCGCCCGCCGATCAGGATGGCGACGGCCTGGCCGACGCGGTGGACGGCTGCCCCACCGAGCCGGAGGATCCCGACGACTTCCAGGACCATGACGGCTGCCCCGATCCCGACAACGACGGCGATGGCGTCGCCGACGTGGACGACTGGTGCCCGAACGAGAGCGGCATCCGCCCGTGGGAGGGCTGCAACGACGTCACCGTCGCCGTGCCCTTCCCGTTTCGCAGCGCCGTGCCGACCCCCGAGGCCGCCCCGCTGGTGGCCGAGATCAGCGGCATCCTGAAGAGCCACGCCACCGTCCGCGGCGTCCTCATCGAGGGCCACACCGATGACCGGGGCACCGCGGCGTTCAACCTGCAGCTCTCCCTCGCCCGCGCCGCCGCCATGCGCGAGGCCCTGGCGGACGAGGGCATCCCCCTGGAGCGGATGCAGGTGGCGGGCAAGGGCGAGGCCGAGCCCGTGGTCGCGGTGGACGGCCTGGCGGGCGCCGCCCTCGAGGCCGGCCGCGCGCGCAACCGCCGGGTGCGCTTCGTCTTGCTGCGGCGGGGCGGGGGCGAGGTGCTCTCCCAGCACTGACCCGTGCTACGGTCGCACATCACCGCTCGCGGAGGCGCCCCGGTGGCCGTCTACTTCTTCTTGCCCAGCATCCCCGGCGACTCCCTCGACCCCCGCCACGCCGACCCGGCCTTCTACGCGCTCGTCCGGGCCGACGGCTACTTCTCGGAGCTCCTGGGGGGCCTCAACTACCGCCGGGAGGTGGCGGGCAAGAGCGAGGTGCAGCTCCTCGGCCGGGACGCCTCCCTCGCCGACCTGCAGGCGGGTGACCGCCTCTACGTCTTCGGCCATGGCGACCTGCACGGCCAGCAGATCCGGACGCGCTGGGAGGGCGGCGTCTCCGTGAGCCCCGAGGATCTCGCGACGCTCCTCCAGCACGCCGGCCTGCCCGACCTCGAGGGCCTGAACATCAAGCTCTTCGCCTGCAACACGGGGGTGCGCCACGACGGGCGGACCTACGCGCATCGCGTCGCCGAAGCCCTGAGCCGGCTGGGCTACGCCCGCGTCCTCGTCAGCGGCTACGTGGGCGTCGTGACCCTGGGCGATGGCCAGCACAAGCGGGTGCACAAGCGCTTCAGCAACGACGGCAGCGAGCTCTCCAAAGGCAAGGTCGCCAGCCACCGGCGGGTGACCTACGACATGACGGGCTGGATCGTGGACGGCCAGGAGGGCCGGGCCACCGAGGGCAAGATGTTCACCCGGGTGCGCAACGTGTGACACGATCGAGTAGCCGGAGGCGCTGAACCGCCCGGCACTAGACTCAACCGGGCTCTGCCGATGTGAAGTCTAGAGAGTCTGGCCGGTATCAACCCAGATGGTCTGGCTGGATCACCTCGCAGGTGATCCAGCCCGGGACTCCGATCATCGGCGGGTTAGACCAGGAAGCCCGGCCGGTGTGAAGTCCAGAAGCCCGCTGTCCAGCCGCAGCGGCGTCCCCTCCGCTCGTCAGGCTGATATCTCCTACTCGACCGGCCAGGCTTTCTGGACTCCACAGGAACAAGGCCTCCGACTCGCCGGCCTCGTGGCTCGCCGCGTCGGCGACGTGGCGCCCGACCACGACGGCCTTGATGATCGCCTGCAGACGCGCGTGCACCTGGTCTGGGCCCTGGTTCACGCCGGGTCCTCGACGTAGGCGATGAGCGCAGTCGGCGTGAACGAGATCGCCCGGTCGCGCGAGTACCCCGCGTCAGCGAGCGCCCGCTTCGCTGCCGGCAGCCGCCCGTCCAGCGTCGGTGCCTCGACGACCAGCGTCGGCCCGGAACGCGGCGGCCCGGCGGGCTTGTCCTTCGAGAGCAGGAAGACCTTGAGGTCGTGGCGGTGCGGCATGTGGCGGCTCCGGCGAGGGGCCGAGGACGGCGCCCGTGTTCGGATAGCGCCCACAACTCGTTGATCTGATTGGAAAAGTGGTGAAGTTGACCTCTCGACCTGCGATCATTGATTTGCAGAAAAACAACCGAGCCGAGAGGTCATGGGACAGCATACTTCGATTCGGACGCAGCTTCGAGCCCTTGTTCCGGCGTCCGACATCCGTCGCCAGGCGCGGCTGTGCGGAGCCGTGAAGCGCCACCGCACCATCGACATCGTGGAGTTCCTGATGGCGACCGTCGTGCTCGTCTGCGGACGAGGCGGCCAGACCATCGCGTCGATGCGGCGCGGCTTCTCTCGGCTGTTCGGCGCCCACGTCGCCCGGTCGTCGTTCTGGAGCCGCTTTTCGGCGGGATTTCAGAGGCTTGTGTCGTGGCTTCTGGAGCGCCTGACGGCGGATGCGCGGGCGCAGCAGCCCGCGTTGACCGGCCGACTCAAGCCCTTCACCGACGTCCTGGCGGCCGACTCCACCGTCATCAAGGTCCACGACGACCTGGCCTCGGTGTGGCGCGGGACCCGCTCGTCGCGCGCCGCTGCGCTCAAGGTCCACACCCTCATCCGCGCGACGACAGGCCAGCTGCTGCGCCGCAGCGTGACCGCCGAGGCCCGCAACGATGCCCCCGAGTTCAAGGTTGGCCACTGGGCGAGGGGTTGCCTCTTCCTGTTCGACCGCGGCTACAGCTCCGCGAGCCTCTGGTGGCGCGTCCACCGCCTCAACGGCTACTTCGTCACGCGGCTCTCGAAGATCTACACCGCCCGCATCACGGCCGTGAACCGGCGGCACCGTGGCCGCGCCCGCGGCCTGGTGGGCCGGCCCTTCAAGGAGGCCATCGTCGGCCTCAAGCGTAGCTTCATCGACGTCCAGTGCAGCTTCCGGTGCGAGACCCGCCCCTACAGGAGCAACCAGGGGCGCAGATTCGTACAAGAATTTCGAGTGGTTGGCATCTGGCAGCCCGCCGAGCGGCGCTACCTCCTCCTCGTCACCAACCTCAAGCCCGCCAGCTGGTCGCCCACCGATGTGGCCGAGCTCTACCGCCTCCGGACCGAGGTCGAGACCTCCTACAAGACCGGCAAGAGCGGCCTTGGCCTCAACGAGCTGCCCAGCTCCAAGGAGCACATCGTCCGCACCCTCATCGACGCCGCCCTCATCCGCGCGCAGCTCGCGATGGCCGCCCGCTCCACCGCCGAGCGACACCTTCCGCCGGGCCGCTGGATCAACCCAGGCCAGTGGGTCACGGTCTGGCGAGAAGTCATCGCTGATGCGATCACCGATCGACCGATCATGTCTTGGAAGGCCCTCGCGCGGCTCGGACAGGACCCGAACGTCGGACGAAGACCGTTGAGAATGGCGGTAGCTGGAGGAGAGAATGAGCATCTATGCGGCCTGGAGGCCTAATCGATCACGGGTGCCGAGGACGGCCTCGTTCAGCGGAGTAGAGCTGTGGCCGGGCGGGGAGTGGGACGGCGCTACGTCGCGATCGCGGTGGCTACGCCGACTTGGTTCGCGATCGGCGTCCAGATGTCCGTGTCGACCTCGTCGGTTTCGATCGTGACCACCAGGGCGTACCGCGCGCCATGCTCGCTGCGATCGCGCTTCCTCAGCTCCTTCCACCAACCCGTCACCGGGTACACGGCAATGGTGCCGCGCTCAGCGATGTCGGCTGCGAAGCCGGCCAGGATGTCGGAGTGGATGGAGCCGCGGTCTCGGGCGCGAGGACCCAGGTACCATCCATCGTTGTCGGCGCCCGAGGATGGCCGGTTCTCTTCTTCATTCAGGGCACTCTTGTTCAGCCGCTTGCGGAACTCGTCGAGTGACTCGGTAGGCCCCTTCACCTCGAAGCGAAGCCCATGAGACTGGTAGCGATGCTTCGTCTGCCAGCCGCGGCGCCCCGGGTTGGGCTCGACGAAGTAGGACAGCGTCACCCGGACGCGGACAGCGGCGTCACCGAGCTCCGTGAGCGCCTCGCGTGGCCACGGTAGATCGTGGAAGTGGATCTCCCGCATGTTTCCTGCTTCGAACGGGCGGATACTGTCCTGGGCCATCAATGTCACCGCGTTGGAGGCGCTTCGCAGCGCGCGTCCGAGGTCGGGCACGCCGAAGCCGTAGCGGCGCACCAGCTGGGCTCGCGCGGTCTTGCCTCCCGCTTGAGCGAGGTGACCCTGCATAGCCTCGGTCCACTCGGCGGAGTGCACGGCGAGCGCGCGGATCGTCTCGGGCCACAGGTCTGGGTATTCGGCCGAGATGGCGGCGCAGAAGCGTGCAGCCTGCGCAGTCGCTGCGCTCGTGGCCCAGGTCGAAACCAGCGCCTTGTCCGACGGCCTGTAATAAGTGGTAAGCAAGCACAAATCATCGCATGGGAAGTCGACGTTGTCGGCTCTGTCATGCACGACGTTGCCGCCCTCGAAGACAACCTCTGGCTTTATGGGCCATGCGGGCTGGAAGACGACGGACGTGGTGCTCCATGGCGACAGGTCTCCACGGCGAGCAACCGGAGACCAGCCGTCCCAGTCAGTATCGGTGATCACCGCCTTGTCGGTGAATGCACCCACCGTCAGAGCGTTCCACGCCTGGGCCGGATCATGAACCGGCTCAACGTCGCTTCGGGAGATGTGGTCGCACTCTAGAGCCGGCCCGTCGATGTTCCCAGCGCTCAGGACAAAGAGACGCCGGAAGGCGTCCTCATGCTCATCGGTATACTTCAGGCCTTTGTCGCTGGGGTCGAAGCTGCGTCCGGCCGCCAGCGCATCCACCGCGGCGGACCATGATGTCGGCTGGCCCCGGTCGCGCCCATCCTTCGCCGTGACCGCCATCGAGAACACCCGACGCCTCGTCGGCGCCTGAATCTCTGGTCGGCTCGTGGCCTCTGCCGTGACGGCCCCATAGAGGTCCGGATCGTTCTTGCCGGTCGGAGGGAGGATCTTCACGGACTCCAAGCGATGCCGCAGTTCGACCGCCGCGCTGCCGGCGAAGTGCTCGACCAGGTCACCGTAGAGCGCAAGGCCGGCCATCTCAGTGCCATGCCCCTCCATGTCGGGGCCGCCGCCGTCGTCGTCGACTCCCCAGGTGGGATCGCACGCGTGCCTGTCCTCCGGGGCGAGCGAGCCCTCGAGAAGAGGGTGTCCAGCGTTGACCCCCGTGTCGAGCAAGCACACGGCCGGAGCGTCCGGCCGGGAAACTCTGGTCCGCTCGGCGAGGTCCTTGGTCCACTCGGCCTGGTCGCCAGGCTTCTCCTTGACGAAGAACGTCGCCGTCTCCTTCGCGCGCTGGAGCTCAGCGATGTCCCCCATGACGTCGAGGGAGCCCGAAAGCGTGCTCGGGGATGTGAAGACAAGCGTCACGATGCGGTCGTCGAAATCGATGCGGCGCGGCGAGATTCTTGCGTCCACCTGCCCGCAGTAGTCGTGCAGTCGCTCGATCTCCTTTCCGTCCGTGCGCCGGAGCCAGACTTCCCACCAGATCGTGTCGCTATCCCTCAGCGGAAACGCCTCGTCGACATCGGTCCAGAGCGCGCGTAGTGCCGCGAGGCGCACGCTGGCCACTCGGTCGAAGACGTCCTCGTGTCGGCGCTCGCGAGGCGCCTTCGGCGTCGTGTCCACGTACTTCTCGAGTTGCTTCAAGAAGTGCCCGACCTCGCCGTCGGGCACGAAGACCGCCGCGCGCTGCGTGCGGATGGCTGCGTCGCCCTTGCCCTCGAGGTGCTCCGTGACGGCGACGAGTTCAATGTGTCGACGGGGATCCTTGCTGCGGCGGCTCTGCATGCTTTCTAGAGCAAGGTCCCACCCAGGAAACGACTCGAACTCCAGGTACATCCCCGGCGTCGCACCAGCGATGTCGACAGCCGCTGCATCACGGCGCTCGGCCGACCGAGCTGTGGCGTCCTCAATCGCATCCTCGAGCGTCTTCCCGTGAGAATGGCGACCTGCTGCAGGCGGGCCGGGCTTCTTCGGAGGGCCGCCGCTTGTGTGCGGGACGTAGTCTTCTCGTGTCCGCCACGGCTCGACAGGAACGTGGATATGGGGGCGGTCGCGCTTCGAGGCCATCGACAGACTCCATGCTTGGACAGGTGGACTATCGACGCATCGTTCGACGCTCATCCAGCGCAGCGACCAGACCTCCCGTCTCAAGCGCCGTGGTGTCGTTGAGTAGCGCGTCCTTCGCCGCTTGCTCGCACGCACGCGTGAGTTCGGCGTGGCTGAGCCCGTCGGCGCTCGAGGCGGCGGTATCCCAGTCGATAGCGGAGGTCTCCAGGAGCGCGAGTCGAGCCTGCATCACCTCGATGGCGATGTCTCGCGTAGGCAGCTCGTACTCGAACACCGCATCGAACCGTCGGAACAGCGCTTGGTCCAAGAGCCCCACGTGGTTCGTGGCGCCGACGAGGAGCCCGTCGGAGTCGTCGAGTTCGAGAAACTGGAGGAAGGAGTTGAGGACACGTCGGATCTCTCCGACGTCGTTCCCGACTCCGCGCTCGCTTCCGAGCGCGTCGAACTCGTCGAACAGGTAGACCCCTCGTGTCTCCGCGATCGCCTCGAACACGAGCCGGAGCTTGGCCGCGGTCTCTCCCATGAACTTCGTGATCAACCCATCGAGCTGGATGGTGAAGAGCGGAAGCCCTAGTTCGCCAGCCAGGGCCGACGCCGTCATGGTCTTCCCGGTACCCGGCGGGCCGACGAGGAGCAGCTTCCGCTGCGGGGAGAAGCCGTGCGACCGAAGGCGCTCTCGTTGCCGCTGCTCGCGCACGACGCGCTCGAGCCGCTCAGGAAGCGTGCCGCCGAGCGCCATGTCGTCGAGGCGCGTCTTCGGGTAGCCTACCGAGAGTAGCCCGGCGAGCTCGCCGCGAGGCTGCGCGAGCGGAACGGGGCGCGGCGCGCGAGTGGCGGTGGCGACCTTGGCCTGGGCCTTGGCCCTGTCGACCAGCTCACGGAGTTCCTGCGCGAAGTTGCCCTGGCCTGCACGAGCCGCCTGCGCCGCCACCTGCATGGCGACGGCGTAAAAGCGCGTGTCGTCGCCATCTGCATGGCAACGAATCAGCGCCTTGATTTGCTCGGCCTTAGCCATTGTCTCGGTCCTCGTCGCGCTGGTATTGCGCCTGCGCACCTCTCGTCCTTGGGTAGAGCCAAGGAGCGTGCCACATCATGCCACAGCGCGGATCGCGGGTCACGAGTCCTGTCGGTGAACTGGCGCGGCCCCGACGAGCGGTCGACCTGCCTCGGCCACATGGTTTCACCCGATCATCCAATCGCCGCGCCCGTGTTCGGATAGCGCCCGCAACCTTTTGATCTGATTGAAAAGTCTGTGAAGTTGAAACCTCGACCTGCGATCATTGGATTTGCAGAAAAACAACCAAGCCGAGAGACCATGGGACAGCATACTTCGATTCGGACGCAGCGTTGAGCCCTCGTTCCGGCGTCCGACATCCGTCGCCAGGCGCGGCTGTGCGGAGCCGTGAAGCGCCACCGCACCATCGACTCCGTGGAGTTCCTGATGGCGACCCTGGTGCTGGTCTGTGGACGAGGCGGCCAGACCATCGCGTCGATGCGGCGCGGCTTCTCCCGGCTGTTCGGCGCCCATGTCGCTGCGTAGGGTGGTTCAGCGCCTCCGGCTACTCGATCTCAACTTGACTGGGTGATCCCGAAGAACGCGCGGGCGGTGCCGCCGAGCACGGCCGCGCGGGCGGCCGGATCGGGCAGGCGCGCCGCCAGCCGCTCGAGCTCCCGGCTCCAGGCGTAGGGGATGTTGGGGAAGTCGCTGCCGTACATCAGGCGCTCGGGGCGGGCCAGGGCGTCATCCCAGGGCACGTCGCCGGGGAGCAGCTCGCCCACCACCATCGTCGTGTCGAGCCAGAGCGTGTCGTAGCGGTGCATCATCGAGACGTAGGCGGCGAACTCGTCGGCCCCCAGGTGGGGGACGCAGAGGCGCAGCGTGGGGTAGCGCTGCAGCACGCGCTCGATGGCGTCGGCGGCGCACAGGGCGTGGGGGTCGCAAGCGTAGGCGGGGCTCTTGGGCTCGCGCCCGGCGTGGATGACGACGGGCTTGTCGTGGTCGGCGCAGGTGCGCCAGACGGCGTCCAGGTCGGGGGCGTCGGGCGCGAAGCACTGCACATGGCAGTGCAGCTTCACCCCGGCCAGGCCCAGCGCGAAGCCCTCCCGCAGGATGTCCGCGGCGTCGGGCTCCCCCGGCAGCACCGTCGCGAGGCCCGTCACTCTCGGGTTTTCTGCCGTGGTTTCAGCCATGTAGCGGTTGAGCGTGCGCGCCATGCCGGGCTTGTGGGCGTAGTGCAGCGCCACCAGGTGGTCCACGCCGCGGCTGAGCAGGAAGTCCACCACGCCCGCCGAGTAGAGCGGGTAGCGGATGGGCCAGGCGTGGGCGCGGAACCACCGCCAGAGCGCGTCGAAGACGCGATCGGGGAAGAGGTGCACATGGGCGTCCACCACCGGGGGCAGGTCGGCGGGGACGCCGGGCAGCTCGGCGTCGTCGATGCCGGCGAGGGGCGCGGCCAGCATCCCGGGGGTCGAGGTCGGCATGGCCGCATCATAGGCCATTCGCGCGCCCGGCTGGACTTCGACCTGCCGGTCGCCAAGACTGTCCCGCGTGCGCGCCGCCCTGCTCATCGCCATCGCCCTGCTCACGGCCTGCGCCGACGCGCCGGCCCCCCTGGCGACCACCCGCCAGGCCATCGTCAACGGCACCCGCTCGCCCGGTGTGGTGCCCATGACGCCCGAGCAGCAGCTCTCCATCGGCTGGCTCTACGGCCAGTCGGCGCCCGCGAGCCCGTTCTGCACCGGCACCCTCTTCTCGCCGCGCCATGTGGTGACGGCCTCGCACTGCACGGGGGAGCGCAGCCCGGCCAGCACCGGCTTCGGGCTGGGCGCCGATCCGCAGAACCCCGTGGCTTTGCTGGCGATCTCGGCCTTCTACACCCACCCGGACCTCGATCTGGCCGTGCTGGAGCTGGCCGCGGACGTCGAGGGGGCCGTGCCCATCGCGGGCAACGGCGAGAGCCTCGACAGCGACTTCGGGCGGGGCCTCGTGGGCACGCCGGTGGAGGCGGCGGGCTACGGCGAGACGCTGGATCCCGAGCGGGCGGGCCTGTGGTTCGTGCAGCTCCCCCTCGTCGACGTGACGGCCGAGTACGTGGTGGTCGACGGCCAGGGCGAGCGCGGCATCTGCCGCGGCGACTCGGGCGGGCCGGTGCTGGCCGTCTCGCGCCTGGGCGCGCCCATCATCCTGGGGGTGGAGCACGGCGGCGACGCGAGCTGCGTGGGCCGCGACAACCTGACGCGGCTCGACGTGGCGGGCACCTGGCTGCGGCAGGTCATCAGCGGCGTCATCCGGCCCGACGGCGCCCCCGTCGGCTGCGGCGACCTGGACTTCAACGGCCGCTGCGTCGACGACACCGTGTTCTGGTGCAACGAGGACATGGTGCCCGTCAGCCGGAGCTGCCCGGCCGAGGGGCTGCGCTGCGCCTGGGCCGGCACGGCCCTCGGCTTCTACTGCACCACCGTGGAGCAGACGTGCGAGGAGGTGGCCAACGGCGTCTGCCTGGACGACCGCGTGCGCCGCTTCTGCCTGGACGGGGTGGTGACGGACGACGACTGCTTCCGGGCGGGGCTGCGCTGCGTGGCGGGCGAGACGACGGCGGACTGCGTGGACGAGGCCGGCGCGCCGGTGCGGCCCAAGACGAAGTTCAACTCGGGCTGCTGCCGCGTCGCCGGGGGCGAGAGCCCGCCGGTCTGGCTGGTGGCGCTGGTGGGGCTGGTGGGGTGGCGGCGGCGCCGCCGGATCGGCTGACCGGGCCTCAGGGCGCCCCGGCGTCGGCAGGCCCGGCGTCAGCGGGCGCGCCGGCGTCGGCCTCGACGCCCGCGTCCGGGGCGGGCGGCTCGTCGCCGCAGCGCACCAGGTCGTCGGGCACCTCGTCGAACCCGGCGTGCACCGTCACATCGAAGGCCAGCAGGTTCACCGGGTCGTTGCCGGGGTTGATGAAGAGCGTGTACAGGCGGCCGCCGTCGGCGGGCAGGCAGCTCGCGTCCAGCGTCAGGTGCTGCGTCGCCCCCGTCAGCTCGGCGGTGAAGCGCTCGTCGGCCACGTAGGCGGCCTCGCGGCCGGGCTGCACCTCGATGGTCTCGCCCCGGCGGATGAGCAGGTCGAGGGCCTGGGGGGCCCCGCCGGCGCCCGGGATGAAGCCGGCGCTGCCGGCCTGGGGCTGCCAGGAGAGCGTCACGCCCAGGGTGCCGGCGGGCACGTCGACGTGCTGCTGCTTGTAGGCCGGCACGCCGCGGCCGAAGCCGGGGATGCCCACGGTGTTGCGGCCCTCGACGCGGTGGGGCAGGCCGTCGCGGCTGCCCTCGACGCGGAAGCGCGCCCAGGGGATGGAGCGCTCGCAGTCGATGAAGCCGAAATTACCAAAGATCTCGAGCACCTGGCCGTGGATCTCGGCGCCCTCCTCCTCGGCCTCGGCCAGGATGAGCTCGGCGGCGATCTGGTGCGTGGTGCCCTCGGTGAACTGCTCCAGGGCCCGGAAGACGATGCGATCGGTGATCTCGGCGCCGATGGCCTGGCGGACGGCCCAGAGCGTCGAGCCGATGATGCGGCCGTCGGCGTGCACCTCGTCGAAGAGGTCGTCGGGGCAGCGCCGGGCGTCGGTCATGTCGCGGACCTGGTCGGGGGCCAGCTCGCCGATGCCGAAGACGCCGATGGCCGGGCCATCGGCCAGGGTGCCGGCGAAGTAGTCGGCGAGGCCCTCGTTCATGGCGCGCGAGGAGCCATCCAGCCCGTAGCGGTCGACGGCGGCCGGCACCTGAAGGCGGCTCGTGCCCACCACGGCGTGGGTGTACTCGTGGTAGATGACCCGCGCGTCGTACGCGAAGTCGTGGCCCGCCTGCCCGAAGATGATGGAGTCGCTGTCCCGGCCGGGCAGGCCGAAGGAGGCGGCGAGCTCGTTCCAGCTCTCCTTGGGGAAGAAGGCCGCGTTGGGGAAGGCGTACCAGCCATCCGGCCCGGGCATGAAGCCGGGCAGGGGCAGGGGCGGGTTGATCTTGAACTGCAGGTTGACGATGGCCGGGAGCGGGAAGTCCAGGTCGTCGAAGCCGTGCGTCCCCTTGAAGTAGTCATGCACGTGGTTCACGTGGTGGTACATCATGACTTCGGCGAAGGGGTCGTTGGGGTCGCTGCCGTCCTCGGGGGGCCGCACGCTCAGGTAGTTGCCGTCGGCGTCGGGCCGGACGGTCTGCACCTCGTGGCAGAGCGAGACCTCGATGGTGAACCCGCCCAGATCGGGCATGGCGGTGAGGCCGCCCTCCTCGTTCAGGCAGTTGAAGACCTGCACCGACGGGCTGGTGAGCCGCCCCTCGGGATCGGTCACGCGATCGAGCGCCACCTGCGTCAGCTCGCCCTCGTCCGTGGTGGGGTCGTTGGCGTAGACCCAGGCCAGGGGGGCGTCGAGGATGGGCGGCGGGACGTGGGCGTCCACGGCGGCGTCGGCCACCACGCCCTCGTCGGGGGGGACGCCCTCGTCGGGGCCCACGTCGGCCCGGGGGCCCTCGTCCTGGACCTGGACGTCGGGGCTGGGATCCTGGCGGACCGGGTCGTCGTCGCAGGCGGCGAGCAGGGCCAGGGCGGCGGGCAGCAGCAGGCGCATCGGCTTCACCGCAGCACCGTGTCGCGCAGGCCGAAGACCTGGCCGTCATGCCCATCCACGCGGACCTCGACCACCTGGGCCGGGCCGCGGGCCACCAGGACGAGGAAGCCCTCGACCCCGTGGCCGCCCTCGGCGAAGACCACCTTGCGGGGCTGGCTGACGACGGCGCCGGGGGCGTCGACGCCGAGCACGCGGGCCGACGCGAGGCGGCGGGCGTCCTGGGCGGTGATGGTGGCGGGCCGCACGTCGACGAGGGGGCTCGCGTCGTTGAGGACGCGGGTCACGCGGCCGGCGTCGTCGAGGGTGACGGTGACGCTGTGATCGGCGACGCGCAGGGCCCCGTGGACCTGGGCGAAGCGGACGACGCTGCGCTCGCCGGCGGCGTCGACGTCCTCGAGCTGCAGCGAGACGCGGCCGAGCAGGTCGATGCGCGCCTCGATGAAGGCGGCGGCGCGCTCGGCGGCGGACTGGCCGGGGGCGCTGGCCCGCAGGCCGGTGATGAGCATGGGCTGCCCGCCGCGCCAGACGGCCCGCACGCCGGGCTGCTCGCGCTGCAGCGCGTCGAAGGCGGCCTGCGTCCGGGCCTGGATGGGGGCCGCGGCGGCGGGGGCCGCGACGAAGCCTGCGATGAGCGCCGCTCTCGCCAGCATGGTGGTCCTCCGGGGGATCAGATGGAGCCGCGGGCGGCCCGCTGGATGCGGCACCCTAGCGAATCCGCGCCGCCGCGAGCCGGTGAAAAATACTGCCCGGGGCCGTAACCCCCATACCTCACACGGGATTTCCATCGGTCGGGCTTGCGGCGGCCGGACAGCCGTGGGATGCCGGGGCCATGAAGACCGCCCCCGTCTATCTGCTGTATGTGATCACCGGGGCCTTCGGGCTCATCTACGAGGTGGTCTGGTCGCGCTACCTGGGCCTGCTCATGGGCAACACCGCCCAGGCCCACGCGGTGGTGCTGGCGACGTTCATGGGCGGGCTCGCCCTCGGCGCGTCGCTCTTCGGTCGCCTGGCCGACCGGGTGCCCCACGGGCTGCGGCTGTACGGCTGGATCGAGGTGGGCGTCGGCCTGCACGCGGTGTTCTTCCCCGAGATCTTCAGCGCCTTCACCGAGCTGCTCGGCCCCCTCGCCCGGGCGGCCGGCCCCGGCACCGCGGCCATGTCGGGCTTCAAGCTGCTGCTGGCGGCCCTGGCCGTCCTGCCCCCCGCGGTGCTGATGGGCGGCACCCTGCCCGTGCTCACGCGCCACCTCACCGCCACCGCCGGCGGCCTGCGGCAGGGCGTCGGGCGGCTCTACGCGCTGAACTCGGCGGGGGCCGTGCTCGGCGGCCTGCTCGCGGGCTTCGTGCTGCTGGAGGCCCTGGGCCTGCCGGCCACCATCGCCGGGACGGGGCTCGTGAACACGGCGCTGGGCCTGCTGGCCGTGGGCCTCTCCATCCGCCTCAAGCCGGCCACCGCCGCGGCCACCGACGGGGCCCAGGCCGAGGACGCCGTGGAGCACGACGCGGCCGCCCGGCGCACCGCCCTCTGGCTGGCCGCCTTCTCGGGCTTCGCGACGATGGCGCTGGAGGTGGCGTGGATCCGCTGGTTCGGGCTGATGCTCGGCAGCTCGACGCACGCCTTCACCCTCATGCTGGCCGCCTTCATCTCGGGCATCGCGCTGGGCTCCTTCTGGCTCTCCCGCGCCCGGGCTGGCCGCCTGCCGCTGCTCCCCCTGCTGGGGGGCGCCCTGGCCGTGACGGCCGCCGCCCTGGCCGTCATCCAGCAGCTCTACGACCGGATGCCCTACCTCGTGGCGCACCTCGGCCGGGCGTTCGCCGCCACCCCCGACGCCTGGCCGTGGTTCCAGGCCGCCGTCTATGGCGTCTGCTTCCTGGTGATGTGCCTGCCCACCGCGGTGGCCGGCCTCGTCTTCCCCGCCACCGTGCGCCTGGCCACGGAGCGCGGCCGGCTGGGCGGCCGCCTGGGCCGCGTCTACGCCGTCAACACCGTCGGCACCATGGCGGGCTCGCTGCTCACCGGCCTCGTGTTCTTCCAGTGGTTCGGCCTGGAGGGCGTGCTGCGCGGCGTCCTGGTGGCCTACGCCCTCGCCGCCATCGCCGTCGCCCTCCGGCACATGCAGGGCACCGCCCGCCGGCGGGTCATCGGCCTGGCGGTCGTCGTCCTCGGCGCCCACCTCGCGCTCTACCGCACGGCGGATCCGCGCCTGCTCAACCAGGGCCTCTACCGCCGCAACGTCGACCTGGGCGCCGACTTCAGCGCCTTCCGCGCGCGGGTCGAGAGCCACCCCCTGCTCTTCGCGGCCGAGGGGCCCCACGCCGTCGTGACGGTGCGCGAGTCGGGCCCCTCCCCGGTGATGGACGCCCCGCTGCGGGTGATGACCGTGAACGGCAAGCCCGACGCCAGCACCGGCCTCGACATGCTGCCCCAGGTCTTCATGGGCCACCTGCCGCTGCTGCTGCACCCCGATCCGAAGCGCGTCTTCCTGGTCGGGCTGGGCTCGGGCATCACGGCGGGGGCCATCGCCACGCATGACGTCGATCTGGAAGTGGCTGAAATCAGTGAAGAAGTCGTGCAGGCACAGCGGTTCTTCCAGCCCTACAACAACGCGCCGCTGGAGAACCCCCGGGTGCGCCTGGTGGTCGAGGACGCCCGCACGGTGCTCCGCCACGGCGAGGGCCAGTTCGACGTCGTGATCTCGGAGCCCACGAACCCGTGGCAGTCCGGCGTCGCGGGCCTCTTCACCGTGGAGTTCTTCGACGAGGTGAAGGCCCGCCTGGCCCCCGGGGGCATCTTCGCCCAGTGGATGCACGGCTATGAGGCCGACGACGCCACCCTGGGCATGGTGATCATGTCGCTGCAGGACCGCTTCGCGTGGGTGACGGTCTTCGAGATGGGCGACGACGACTACCTCTTCGTGGCCACCGGCGAGCCCATCCACCTGGACGCCGACCGGTTCGCGGCGCGCATGGCGCGGCCGACGGTGCAGGCCGACCTGGCCCGGGTGGGGGTGACGCACCCCTTCGCGCTGCTGGCGCTGCAGGTGAAGGCCCCCGAGCGCCTGCGCCTGGAGGCCCAGGGCGAGATCAACGCCGACCAGCGCCCCCTGCTGGAGCTGCGCGCGCCGCGGGCGTTCTTCGTGGGCGGCCGCAGCGAGCTCTTCGAGCGCATCGACGATCACCACCACCTGGGCGGCAGCCTGCTGGCGGACCAGTGGCGGGCCCAGCGGCCCCTCGACGCCGACGCCGTGGCCGGCCTCTACCGCGTCACGGCCCCGTTCGCCCTGAGCCGGTCGCGCCGGGCGGCCCTGCTGCGGCTGCTGCGGCGCTTCTTCCCGGCCGGCGATCCCCGCATCGTGCACCTGGAGCACCAGACGCTGGTCTTCAACCCCGAAGACAGCGACGCCCACCTGCCCCTGCGGGAGCTGCCGGCCGAGGCCGCGGCGCGCGAGCCCCTGCGGCTGGCCTTCGAGCGGGCCATCCTCGACTTCGAGGGGCGCTTCCACCGCTGGGCGCCGCCGCCCGTCGAGCCCCTGGAGCGGCTGGTGGCCCGCCTCGAGATCGCCGCCGCGGGGGACGCCGGCTGGGAGGCGCGGGCCCTGCGCTACCGGCTGCGCCTGCTGGAGAGCGTCTGCGCCCGGGGCATGCCGGCCTGCGCGACGCAGAGCGCCTGGTTCGAGGCCCGCCAGCCCGCGGAGGCGCCGTGGGGGCACCTGTGGGCCATGGCGCGCACCGAGGACGCCCTGGTGCGCCACGACTTCCCCGCGGCGGCGCAGTGGCTCGGCCGCGTCGCGCCCTCGGAGCGGCAGGCCGAGCTGGCCCGCCGCCTGGCCGCCGTCCAGGCAGCGATGGAACCGACGCCCTGACCTGCTATCCTCCCGCCGCCCCCTGACCCCCCAAGAGGACCCGTGAGCGAGACGTCCTATCCCCTTCACAAGATCAAGGTGGTCCTGCTGGAGAACATCCACCAGGACGCCGTCGAGGCCTTCGAGCAGGCCGGCTTCGCCGTGCACCACTACACGCGCGCCCTCAACGGCGCCGAGCTCATCGAGGCCGCCGCCGACGCCCACATCATCGGCATCCGGTCCAAGAGCCACCTCAAGGCCGAGTTCTTCGAGGCCGCCCGGCGCCTGTGGGCCGTCGGCTGCTTCTGCATCGGGACGAACCAGGTGGACCTCGACGCCGCCGCCGCCCGCGGCGTCCCCGTCTTCAACGCCCCCTTCTCCAACACCCGCTCGGTGGCCGAGCTCGTGATCGCCGAGATCGTGGGCCTGCACCGCCAGCTCGCCGACCGCTCCACCGAGATGCACGGGGGGCGCTGGGTGAAGTCGGCCGCCGGGGCCCACGAGGTCCGCGGCCGCACCCTGGGCATCGTGGGCTACGGCCGCATCGGCTCCCAGGTCTCGGTCCTGGCCGAGGCCATGGGCATGCGGGTGATCTTCCACGACGTCGTGGACGTGCTGCCCCTGGGCAACGCCCGCCGCGCCCGCAACCTGGAGGAGCTGCTCCAGGAGTCGGACGTGGTGACGCTGCATGTGCCGGCGACGCCCGACACGCGGCGCATGATCGGGGCGGCGGAGCTCGGGCACATGCGCCCGGGGGCCTTCCTGCTCAACAACGCCCGCGGCAGCGTGGTGGACGTCGACGCCCTGGCCGAGGCCATCTCGTCGAAGCGGCTGGCCGGCGCGGCGGTCGACGTCTTCCCGCGGGAGCCGTCCTCCAACGAGGAGCCGTTCGAGAGCCCGCTGCGGGGCCTGCCCAACGTCATCCTCACGCCCCACATCGGCGGCAGCACCATCGAGGCCCAGCGCGACATCGCCCGCGGCGTCTCGGGCAAGCTCATCCGCCTGATGAACAACGGCACCACCGACACGGCGGTGAACTTCCCCGAGGTGCAGCTGCCCGTGCTGCACCCGCGGCACCACCGCATCCTGCACTACCACCGCAACGTGCCGGGCGTGCTGGGGAATCTGCACTCGATGATCGCCCGGGAGGGCGTGAACATCGCCGCCCAGCACCTGCAGAGCAACGAGCGGTACGCCTACGCCATCCTCGACATCGACCCGGACCACGGGGACGACCTCAACGAGAAGCTGATGGCGGTGCCCGAGACCATCCGCGTCCGGACGCTGTGGTGACGACGATGACCGACGAGCTCGAGACGCGGCTGATGGAGCTGGAGATCCGCTACAGCCACCTGGAGCACCTGACCGAGGAGCTCAGCGATCTGGTGCGGACGCAGGCCGAGGAGATCGAGGTGCTGCGCCAGGCGGTGCGCACCATGCGCGGCCAGGTCGAGGCGCTGAGCGAGGGGCCCACGCCCCACGAGCGCCCGCCCCACTACTGACCGGGGGCCCCCGGCGGGGCCGCCACCCCGGGCTCCGTCTGCAGGCCCGGCGCCGGCAGCACCGGCTCCCCCGCGATGGCCCGCAGGGCGTCCTGGGCGGCCACCAGCCGCTCCCGATCCCGATCGTCGATGGCGATGAGCGCCGGGATGGCGTCCCGCGCGGCGGGGCCCAGCCGGCCGAGCACGCGCGCCGCCACCAGCCCCGCCCGGGTGTCGGGATCGGGCAGCAGCAGCGCCAGCGCCCGCACGGCCTCGGCGGCGTCGGCCTTGCGGCGGCCCAGGGCCTCGGCGGCGGCCATGCGCACCTGCTCGTCGCGATCGCCCAGCGCCCGCCGCAGGCCCCGCGTCGCGTGGGGGTCCTCGAACAGCGCCAGGGCCCGGACCACCTGCAGCCGCGCCACCACCTCGGGGCCGTCCAGCGCGCCCAGCAGCGCGTCCAGCGCCGGGGCGGCCTTGGCGGGCCCGAGCCGGGCGACGGCCAGCGCGGCCTGCCGCCGGGCGTCCCCCGAGGGCCCCGTCAGCGCGCCGACGATCCCGTCCAACGCATCGAGATCCTTGGGGTTCAGGGCGAAGAGGGCGGCCGAGGCGGCCACGCGCAGGGCGTCCCCCTCGGCGCCGCGGGCCCGCCGCAGGGCGGCCTCGGCCCCCACGCCCCCGAGGGCCCCCACCACCAGCGCCGCCCAGGGCCGGGCCCGGGAGTGGCGCCCCTCCAGGATGGGCTTCACCGCGGGCAGCGACGCCGGGCCGATGGCGATGAGGGCCGCCGCCGCCGCCTCGGCCACCCCGCCGGCGGCGTCGTCGAGCAGCCCCACCAGGGCGGGGATGGCCCGCTCGGCGCTGGCGCCGTAGCGCCCGAGGGCCTGGGCCGCCAGCACGCGGGAGCGCCCGTCGCTGTCCCCGAGCCGGGCGATGAACGTGGCCAGCGCCGCCGGGTGGGCCATGGGGGCCAGCACGCGCATGGCGGCGTAGCGGCGGTCGGGGGCCGTGTCGGCCAGGGCCGCCAGCACCGGCTCGGGGGGCTCGGCCAGGGGCCGGTCGCGCAGGGCCAGGGCCTCCAGCATGGGGCCGCGGCCGTAGTAGTTGGCGCAGACCTCGCCGATGGCCGGCACGTCGCCGATGCGCGCCAGGGCCAGGATGGCCTCGTCGGCCACGAGGGCGTGGTCGTTGAGGGCGGCCTGCACGAGCTCGGGCACGGCGGGCTGGGCCTTGGGGCCCAGGCGCCCGAGGGCCCACGCCGCGGCCGCGCGCGCCGCCTCGTCCTCCCGATCCGCCAGCCCCGCCCGCAGGGCCGGCAGGGCGGCAGCGGCGCCAGGCCCCAGCAGCCCCAGGGCCTCCCGGGCCTCCCGGCGCACCGACGACTGGGGCTCCTGGCTGGCGGTGGCCAGGGCCTCCAGGATGGGCGGGGCCGTGGAGCCGAGCCGGCCGAGGGCGCGGGCCGCGTGGGCGCGCACCTCGGGGGCTTCGTCCTGGCGCAGCCGCACCCGCAGCGCCTCGTGCGCCTCGGCGGCGAAGCGCCCGTGGGCGGTCAGGGCCTCCGCCGCCGCGGCGCGCACATCAGGCAGCGGATCGGCCAGCAGGGGCAGCAGCGGCCGCACGTTGCCCGCGTCGGGCAGCCCGGTGACGGCCTCGGCGGCGAAGAGGCGCACGTCGGGCGACGGATCCGAGAGGGAGACCCGCAGGGCGTCGCGCAGCGCGGCGGCCGGGGCCTCGAAGCCCGCCGCCGCCTCGGCCGCGGCCGACCGGACGCGCGCGTCGGAGTCGCGCAGGGCGTCGCTCAGCACCTCCAGCACCCGGCCCGAGGGCCCCGCGGCCGCCAGGGCCACCAGGTACAGGGGCCGCTCGGCCGGCGGGGCGGCCTGGATGCGGGCCAGCAGCAGATCGAGGCCCGCGCCCCCCTCCTCGGCCAGCCGCTCGGCGGCGTCGCGGCGGACGTCCAGATCCGCCGAGGCCAGCCCGGCGACCACCTCGGGATCCACCTCGGCCTCGGCCCGCGCCGCGCCCCCGGCGGCCACCAGGGCGAGCGCCAGGGCGCACGCGGCGGCCCACCGCGGGCCAGCCCTTGACGCCAGCCGCCATCCGGGGTTGCCTCCTTCCCCATGGCGAAGAAGAAATCCCCCATCGTGCTGGACGACTGGATCGACCGGGACCTCACGGCGTCCCTGGCCGAGCTGCCGCCCGCCTTCGAGATCGACGACACCCTCCGGCAGGTCGAGGAGATCCTGCTGGCCGGCCCGCAGCGCTCGCCGGTGCTGGTGGGCCGCCCGGGCGTGGGCAAGACGGCCGTCTTCCACCAGCTCGTGCGGCGCATCGCCACCGGCCAGGGGCCCGAGGCGCTGCACGGCGTGCGCGTCATCCAGCTCGGCCTCGGCGCCATCGCCGGGCGCTTCCCGCCCAACACCGGCAAGGCCACCGACTTCGCGCAGCGGTTCTTCGATCACCTGCTCCAGCTCGACGAGCCGGTCATCCCGCTCATCCGCGACATCCACGTCGCGTACATGTTCGACTGGGAGGCGATCCTGCATCGCTACCTGAGCCGCTCGTCGCTGCCGGTGCTCGGCGAGGCCCAGCCGCGGGGCTTCGACGAGCTGGTGGAGTACTGGGGCGAGCTGAGCAACTACCTGGTCCCCATCACGGTCGAGGAGCCCTCCGCGGAGCGCACCCGCGCCATTGTACGGCAATGGAACGGCTGGTCCGCCGCCGAAGGCGAGCGCCCCTTCACGCCGGAGGCCCAGAGCATCGCCATCGAGCTCACTGCCCGCTACATGGGCGATCGCGCGTTCCCGCGCAAGGTCCTCGATCTGTTGAGCCAGACGCGGGTCCTGTCGGGGGGCGACGACGAGCGGGGGCTGGTGGACGTGCAGGACGTGGTGCAGCGCTTCAGCGCCGTCACCCGCGTACCCCCGAGCCTGGTCGACCCCCGCGTGCGCCTGGAGCTGGACGACGTGCAGTCGTTCCTGGCCACGCGCCTGCTGGGCCAGGAGGAGGCCGTCGACGCCCTCGTCCGCATGATCGCGCTGATCAAGGCGGGCTTGACGGATCTGACGCGGCCCTTCGGCGTGCTGATGTTCGTGGGCCCCACCGGCGTGGGCAAGACCCACGCGGCGCAGCTCATGGCGGAGTACCTGTTCGGGGATCGCCAGCGGCTCATCCGCATCAACATGACCGACTACACGCAGCCGGACTCGTTCGGCGTGCTGTTCGGCGACCCCAACGGGCAGAGCCTCGCCCAGCGGCGCGGTGTCCTGGCCACCCGGCTCGTGGGCCACCCCTTCGGCGTGCTGCTGCTCGACGAGTTCGAGAAGGCGAACCCCCGCGTCCACGATGGGTTCCTACAGCTCATCGACGAGGGCCGCTTCATCAACGGCATGGGCGAGACGGTCTCGGCGACGAGCATGATCCTCATCGCCACCTCCAACGCCGGCGTCGAGGTCTTCCGCGAGACGGGCCTGGGCTTCCACCAGCACCGCGACATGCGCAGCCTGGACGCCGAGCTGGACAAGCGGCTGCTCAACACGTTCCGGTTCGAATTCCTCAATCGTTTCGACCATGTGGTGCACTTCCACCCCCTCGAGCGCAGCCACATCCGCTCCATCGCCCAGCGCGAGCTGCAGGAGCTGGCGCGGCGCGAGGGCATGGCCCGCCGCGGTGTAACGCTCGAGATCAGCAACGACGTCCTCGACTGGCTCGTCGCCCACGGCTACCACCCCCACTTCGGGGCCCGCTTCCTGCGCCGCGAGATCGAGCGCAACGTCACCGCGGCCCTGGCCGACCACCTGGTGCGCTACGAGCCCGACGACGGCAGCCACCTGAACCTGGCCGTCCGGCGCGACCGCATCGTGGTGCGCGCGCTCGAGGAGACCCCCGTCCGGGTGAGCGTGCCGCGGGCCGACGTGCTCAAGCAGGTCAGCGTCGATCCCGCCGCCCTGGAGGTGGAGGCCCAGGCCTGGCTCGAGCGCTTCGCCACCCTGGAGAACGAGTCGGCGACGCGCGCGGCCGAGGCGTCGAGCCTCATCGAGCTGAGCCAGCGCGCCGGCTTCTGGGACGATCCCCAGGCGGCCCAGGCCACGCTGAAGCGCTACAAGACCATCGACGCCCGGCTCCAGGCGGACGTCCGGCTGCTCGACCCCTACCGCCGCACCCGCGCGGTGCTGGGGGAGGGGCGCCAGGCCGAGGCCGAGGTGCTGGTGGGCCTCATCGAGGAGATGGCCACCAGCTACCGGCGCTGGCTCGACCTGGGGGCGGCCGACGCGCCGGCGGGGGTCTGGGTCGTCATCGGCCCGGCCGATCCGGTGGCCGGCGAGCTGGGCGGCGACTGGCTGGAGCAGATGGTGCGCATGTACCAGGGCTGGTTCCGCCGGCGGGGCTTCCACGTCGAGCTGGTGGCCGAGGAGCTCGTCGAGGCCGACGTCGTGCGGGTGGTCTTCGAGGTGGAGGGGGCCGGCGTCCTGCGGGCCCTGGAGCTGGAGCAGGGCCGCCACCGCCGCAAGCGCGCCGACGGCAGCACCGCCCGCCTGCAGGTGGACGTCCTGCCGCGCCACGAGGGCGAGCCCACCCGCCTGCCCGACGGCGTGCGCGTGGCCGACGCCCGCCACGCCCGCGGGGTGTACGTGGAGCGCATCACCGCGCGCCTCAACGTGGACGTGCCCTCCCGCGGCCTGGAGCTGAAGCTGAAGGGCAGCGACCGCAACACCCTGGCGCTGCTGGGCCACGACCTGCTGGCCTACCTGAGCGCCCCGGCCCCGCCCGTCGAGACGGCGCGCACCTACGGCATCACCGGCGGCACCGTCCGCGATCCCCGCACGGGCGCCACCAGCCCGAGCATCAAGGACGTCCTGCGCGGCAACCTGGAGCCGTTCCTGCGCGCCTGGGAGCTGCAGGGCTGAGGCGCGTCAGCGCACCTCGTCGCGCAGCGCGCGCAGGCGGGCGTCCCCCGGCGACCGGGCGAGGGCGGCGTCGAGCAGCCCGCGCGCCACGTCGCGGCGGCCCAGCGTCAGCGCCAGCCGGGCCGCGCTGAGCGCCACGTCCGGGGGCGTCGGCCCCAGGCGGCTGGCCTGCTCGTAGTCGGCGAGGGCGGCGGCCGGCTGGCCCAGGGCCTCGTGCACCTGGGCCCGCAGGCCGAAGGCGGGCTGGGCCCGGGGATCGCGCTGCACCAGCACGTCGAGCAGCGGGCGCGCCGCGCCTGGCCGGCCCGCGCGCAGCTCGAGCTGGGCCGCGACGAGCAGGGCCGGGGGGTAGGCCCCGTCCCGCGCCAGCGCCGCCGCCACGTGCCGGCTCGCCTCCGCCGCGTCGCCCTGCTGGAACGCCACCCCCGCCAGCTCGGCCAGGGCGGAGGGGTCGTAAGTCGTTGACTCGATGACCTTTTCTAGCACCGCGCGCGCCTCGGGCAGCCGCCCCAGGCGCCGCAGCAGCCGGCCCCGCTCCACCTGCCGCGCCACCGTCGGCTGCTGGCGATCGGCCGCCTCCAGCGTCGCGAGCGCGGCGGGCAGCCGCCCCAGGGCCACCTGGCTGGCGGCCACGTCGTCCGGCAGGCGGGCGGCGTCCTCGAAGCCCGGCGTGCCCACGCGGGCGAACGCCGCCAGGGCCTCGGCGTGCCGCCCCTGGAAGGCGTAGATGCGCCCGAGCGCCGCGTGGGCGCTGCCCAGATCCGGCTGGGGGCCCGCCGCGATCACGGCCTCGAGGGCGGCCTGGGCGATGGGCAGGTGGTCAGCCAGCCGCTTCTGCAGCCAGAGCTGGCTCTGGGCCAGGGCCGCGCGCAGGCGGCCGCCCGGCCCGCCCTCGTCGGCGCCCGCCACCAGATCCACCAGCGCGGTCGTGGGCACGCCGGCGCCCGGATCGGCGTCCGCGGTGGGGCGCCGCCGGATGAAGTGATCCGTGAAGCGCACATGGGGCACATCCGCCGGCCCGCCCGCGGCCATGTGGCAGCCGGCGCAGGACTCCGTCGCCGCCGCCGGATCGGGGCAGGGGCGGGTGGCGGTGTGGCAGGAGAGGCAGGCCGCCCGGTGGGTGGCCGGCGTCGCGTCCTCGTGGGGGTTGTGGCAGGTGGTGCAGGTCAGCCGCGGGTCCTGGGCGCAGGCGCTCAGGCGCAGCCGGTGGCCGTGGCTGGCCACGGTGAACCGCGCGGAGCCGCCGCGCCGGAACTGGGCGACGAAGCTGGCGAGGGGCGCGCGCGGGTCGTAGCGATCCCAGCGCTGCCCGGCGTGCAGGACGGCCACCTCGCCCTGCAGGTGGCACTGCTGGCAGACCTGGAGCTGGCGGTCGGCCGGCTCGCGGCCCGGGTTGAAGATGCTGGGATCGGGGGCGCCCGGGGCGGGCCCCGTCCCGGCCTGGCGGGCCGCGGCGTGGGCCGTCCCGTCGCCATGGCAGCGGTCACAGCCGATGCCGGCCGCGAGGGGCAGGGCGTAGCCGGCCTGCGTCCCCGGCAGCGCCGGCGTCAGCCCGTTGTGGCAGAACAGGCAGGGCGGCGTGATGGGCCGCTCCAGCCGCCACTGGTCGGGGCGGTCGTAGCCGGGGCTCAGGTCCCAGGCCCCGCGCCGGCTGTACCAGGTGAGGGGCAGCTCCACCAGGCTGCCGTCCAGCAGGCCCAGGTAGGTGCGGGCGTGGTTGCCCGAGCCGAGGATCCAGCGCGCCTCGATGCGGCGCACGCGGGTGGGATCGGCGAGGAGCTGCTCCTCCTGCCAGAGCCGCCCCTCGGCGTCGCGCAGGGCCCGGTAGCGGAAGCCCGAGGTCGGGTGGTCCACCGTCGCGGCGTCGAAGCGCTCGATGGCGGGGGCGTCGGCGACGGGGGCCAGCGAGCGCCCCATGCCCGTCGCCCGGAAGCGGGCGGCCTCCTCGGGGTGGCAGTCCTCGCAGGTGGTGTTGGCGGCGGCGGGATCGGCGGGCGGCGGGGTCGCGCCCGGGGCGGGGGCCGGCGCCGCGGGCGGCGGCTCGCGCCCGGTGCAGGCGGCGAGCGGAATGATCAACAGAAACCAGCAGATACGCACCGGAGGCTCCACCTTGCCGAGCCCCCACCATCCGCCGGGCCTCCGCCCTTGTCAATCAGTCCCAGCGGCAGTCGAGGGTGCCGCGCTGCAGCGTGTAGAAGTCGCGGATGCTCGGATCGCGGGCCACGCGCAGCCGCACCTCGCAGCGGCGGTCGAGGCTGACGGCGGGGTAGTCGAGCTGGAAGACCTTCACCTGGGAGAACTTCCCGTCGGGCTTGCCATCGAGGCTCTGCAGGTCCGTCCGCTGGCTGACGGCCACCCGCAGCTCCAGGGGGCCGTGGCGGCGGGTGCGGACCTTGCCCACGAAGTCGATGGCCGCCACCGTCTCGGGCAGCGTCGGGTCGCTGCGATCGCGGCGCACGCTGGCCCGCTGGCTGCGCAGGTCGATGAAGTAGAACGCCTCCTGGCGCTGCTCGCCGGGCTGCTTCACCTCGATGTAGAGGTAGGGGGCCGGGCCGATGCTGGTGTTGCTGGCCAGGTCGAGATCGACCTTCAGCAGGAAGAAGTCGTTGGGCTTCACGGCGTAGGCCGACAGCGCGCTCAGGGCGGCGTCGGTGGCGCCGGCCTTCTTGAGCTTGAGCAGGGCGTCGGCGTCGGCCAGGGCCAGCACGCCGCGCGTCCGCATCATCTCGTTCAAGGTCGCCTCCGCGACGCCGGCCGCGGCGAGCTTCTCGAGCTCCTCCAGCGTCAGCGGCAGGCTGTCGCTCGACCGGTGGACGCGCTCCCAGACGTCGGGATCGCTGGTCTGGAACTGCTGGAGGGTGATGGGCTGGGCCTGGGCGGCCTGGCCGAGGAGGAGGGCGAGGGCGAGAGCGGTACGCATGGCGACTCCTGGCGGGCGTTCACGGCGGCTCACGATGCGATCCGGGGCGCCGCTATTCAATGGCCACCGGCATCGGGCCCGCTGGCCCCGGCCGCGGCGCATCTGAGAGGGTGGGGTGGCATCGCCTGGAGGCCGCCATGTCACTCCTGCTGCTCGGGCTGCTCGCGGCCCCGCCCACCGGCGCCCTCGCCGCGCTCGTGGAGCGCTGCGCCGCGGCCACCGGCGAGCCGGCCCCCGCCGGCCTGCGCGTCTTCCTGGATCCCGCGGGCCTGGCCACGGCCGTCGACGTGCCCGCCGAGCCCTCGAAGCTGGAGCGGTGTCTGCAGGACGGCCTGCCCCCCGTCCCCCTCGCGGCCCCCGGCGTGCTGGCCATCGCCTGGCCCGACGCCCGCCGGCCGCAGCCCTTCCCGCCCGCCGCCGCCCCGCTCCCGCCCTGGGTCACCCTGCCGCCGGGGTGGCGGTGCGCCGCCACCGTCGACGACGCCAGCCCGCCCCCCCACGCCTGCGTGAGCGGCGACGGGCGGCGCATCTACTTCCCCCGGGAGGCCTGGGCCTACAACAAGGCGGTGCTCCGCCCGGTGAGCTACCCGGCCCTGGACGATCTGGCGGCGCTCCTGGCGGCCGTGCCCGCCATCCAGCAGGTCGAGATCGCCAACCACGAGGCCGCCCGGCGCGAGGCGTACGGCGTGAACCTCAGCCAGCGCCGGGCCGAGGCCTTTCGCCACTACCTGCGGGCGAAGGGGACGGAGGCGGAGCGCCTCATCAGCGTGGGCCATGGCGCGGAGCGGCCCATCGCCGATCCGCGCATCCCTGCGAACGCGAAGAAGAATCTGCGCACGGAGCTCTTCATCCGGCGCTGGGGACCCTGAGCTGGGCGGTGAGGCGGGCGTCCTCGGCGTGCAGATCCCGATGGCGACCTGCTGGGACTTCACGCCCGGCCCGCAGCCCCACCAGGAGGACCGCCGGCCAGCCGCGTCGTCCGTGCGATCTTCTCGGAGAGGCGGAACCCAGCTCAGCCGGCGTGGCACCGCCAGTGGAAGATCACGGTGGTCGCGGCGGCGGCGACGTTGAGGCTGTCGATGCCGCCGAAGAGGGGGATCTCGACGATCAGGTCGGCGGCGGCGCGCAGGGCGGGGGGCACGCCCCGATCCTCGGCGCCCATGACGAAGAGGGGGCGCGGGGGGTAGGGGGCGGTGTGGTAGGGGACGCTGTCGGGGGTCTGCTGGACGGCGACGATCTGGTAGCCCTGCTCCCGGGCGCGGCGGATCAGGGCGGCGGCGTCGGCCACGGCGTGCAGGGGCACGAGGCGGTCGGTGCCTCGGGCCGGACTGCGAAAAAGCTCACCGTTTCCAATGAGATAGACCTCGGAGAGCCCGGCGGCCTCGGCGCTGCGGACGGCTACGCCCAGGTTGATGTCGAACCGGGGCTGGCAGAGGGCGAGGGCGGCGGGGGCGCGGTCGACCGAGGGGAGGGGGTCGTCGGCCTGGAAGCCGTAGGGGGGCTGCGCCGAGGGGGCGCCGAGCCGGGCGTGGGGGGCGAGGCGCTCGGCGACGCGGGCGGGGGCGTAGGCGCCGGCCGCGGCCTGGGCGGCCAGCCAGGCGACGCCGGGATCGGGATCGGCGAGGAGCGCAGGCGGGGCGAGGGCGCGGGCCGCGGCGGCCCGGACGCGCGGATCGGGATCGGTGATCCAGGCGGGATCGGCGGCCCCGAGGCGGGCGAGGGCGTGGGCGGCGGCGACGCGGTGGGGGCCCGCGAGCAGGCCGCGCAGAGCGTCGGCGTCGGCCAGGTGGTCGAGGGCGGTGGCGTCGCGCCGCGGCGGCGGCGGCAGCCAGGGCAGGGAAGGCCGTGGGGTCGGCGGCGGCGCGCAGCCGCAGCACGGCGCCAGGGGTGTGGGCCTGGGCGGCCGCGAGGGCGGCGGGGGCCGGGCGGTGGTCGAGGGTCTCCAGGGCCAGGGCGGCCTGCTCGGCCACGTCGGCGTCAGCGTCAGCCAGGAGCCACCTCGAGGGCGGCGACGCCCGCGGCGGTGGTGAAAGCGCAGGCCCGGCGGACGCGGGCGTCGGCGTCAGGCCAGGCCGTGGGCCAGGGCGGGCTCGCCGTCGGGGCGCAGGGCCGTCAGCAGGCGGGCGGCGGCGACGCGGCTGCGGGTCGGGGCCGCGGCGTCCCCCAGCAGCGCGACGAGGGGGTCGGCCACGCGGGCCGGGCGCATGTCGCCCAGGAGGCGCGCCGCGCGCTTGCGCGTCTGCTTGTGGGGGGCGTCGAGGGCCTGGACGAGGGCCCGGATGGTGGCCGGCTCGGCGCGCTCGGCGACCCGGTGGCGGGCCCCGTCGCGGGTGGGCAGATCCTCGCTGAAGAGGGCGTCGTCCAGATCAGCCACGGGGCGTCAGAGCAGCATCCCCGCCACCGTGGCGGTCATGAAGGCCGCCAGGGTGCCGCCGATCATGGCCTTCATGCCGATGCGGGCCAGGTCGCTGCGCCGCTCCGGGGCGATGCCGCCGATGCCGCCGATCTGGATGGCGATGCTGCTGAAGTTGGCGAAGCCGCAGAGGGCGTAGGTGGCGATGACCACGGAGCGCGGCTGCAGCTGGCTGATCTCACCGGAGAGCTGCATGTAGGCGACGAACTCGTTGAGCACCGTCTTGGTGCCGAGCAGCGAGCCGACGACCTCGGCGTCCTCCCAGGGCACGCCCATGATCCAGGCGAGGGGGGAGAGCACCTTGCCCAGGATGAGCTCGAAGGACAGGCCCTCGAAGCCGAACCAGCCGCCGACCATGCCGATGAGGAAGTTGAGCATGGCCACGAGGGCGATGAAGGCGAGGAGCATGGCGGCGACGTTGAGCATCAGGCTCAGGCCGTCGGCGGCGCCGCGGGCGGCGGCCTCGATGACGTTGGTGTACTCCGACTTCTCCATGCGGGCCACGCGGCCGGCGGTCACCGGCACGGCCTCCTCGGGCATCATCAGCTTGGCGATGACGAGGGCGGCGGGGGCCGAGAGGACGCTGGCGGTGAGCAGGTGCCCGGCGATGTCGGGGAAGGTGTCCTTGAAGAGTCCCACATAGGCGGCGAAGACGCCGCCCGCCACCGTGGCGAAGCCGCCGACCATGACCGACATGAGCTCGCTCATGGTCATGTCCTTGACGAAGGGGCGGATGAGGAGCGGGGCCTCCGTCTGGCCGACGAAGATGTTGCCCGCCGCCGAGAGGCTCTCCGCGCCGCTGGTGCCCAGGGTGCGGCGCATGACCGCGGCCACCCCGCCCACCACGAAGTGCATGATGCGCAGGTGGTAGAGCACCGCCAGCAGCGACGAGAAGAAGATGATGGTGGTGAGGACGTGGAGGACGATCACGAAGCCCGAGTCCATGAGGGGCCCGAAGAGGAACTTCGTGCCCACCAGGGTGAACTCGAGCAGCTTGTTCACCCCGTCCTTGATGGCCCCGAAGGTGCTGCGGCCCGTCTCGGAGCGCAGCAGGATGAGGGCGAAGACGAGCTGCAGCCCCACCCCCCAGGCCATGAGGCGCCAGGGCACCTTGCGCCGGTTGGACGAGAGCAGCCAGGCCAGGGCCATCAGGACGATCAGGCCGACGCCGCTCAGGAGCCGCCCGCTCAGGGGCACGTCGATCTGGCTGGGGATGACGATGGCGGGCTTCGCCGGCGCCTCGGCCTGGGTGGCGAGGGCGGTGGCGCTGGAGCCGTCCACCGGCACCACGCCGACGATGCCGGTGGGCAGGGCGGGCGCCTCGGCCACCGCCGCGCCGGGCAGAGCGAGGAAGCCAAGCAGCACGAGCGGCAGGAAGCGCATGGACGGACTCCTCACCCGATGCGATCGAGGACCAGGGGGCGGACGGCCGGGGGGGCGTCGCCGATCTGCCAGGCCGCCTCCAGGCGGCGGCGGGCGTCGTCGACGCCGACGTCGGCGTGGTGGATCCAGAGCAGGGGCTCGCCGGCCTCGACGTAGTCGCCCAGGCGGTGGGCCAGGACGAGGCCCACGCGGGGATCGACGGCGTCCTCGGCCTGCTGGCGGCCGGCGCCCAGGACGAGGGCGGCCAGGCCGACCATGCGGGTGTCGATGGCGCTGACGTAGCCGGCCCGCGGCGCCAGGAAGGGCTCGATCTTCGGGGCCTTCGGCAGCTTCTCGGGGTGGTCGACGAGGTGCGGATCGCCGCCCTGGGCCTCGACCACGGTGCGGAAGCGGGCGAGGGCGCGGCCGTCGTCGAGGGCGCGCTCGGCCTCGTCGGGATCGGCCCCGCCCAGCTCCAGCATGACCCGGGCGAGCGTCAGGGTGAGCTCGCGGACGTCCGCGGGCCCGCCGCCGCGCAGGATGTCGATGGCCTCCACGACCTCGAGGGCGTTGCCGCAGGTCAGGCCGAGGGGCTGGTCCATGTCGGTGAGCAGGGCCACGACGCGGCGGCCCATGCCCTCGCCCACGGCCACCATCGTGCGGGCCAGGACGCGGGCCTCCTCGACGGTGCGCATGAACGCGCCCGAGCCCACCTTCACGTCGAGGACGAGGGCGTCGATGCCCTCGGCCATCTTCTTGGACATGATGGAGCTGGCGATGAGCGGGATGGACGAGACGGTGCCCGTCACGTCGCGCAGGGCGTAGAGCTTCTTGTCGGCCGGGGCGATCTCGGCGGTCTGCCCGATGAGCGAGAGGCCGAGCTGGTCGACCATCTCGATGAAGCGCTCGGTGGGCAGGTCGGTGCGAAAGCCGGTGATGGACTCGAGCTTGTCGAGGGTGCCGCCGGTGTGGCCGAGGCCGCGGCCCGACACCATGGGCACCTTCAGCCCGCACGCCGCCACCAGGGGCGCCAGGGGCAGGGAGATCTTGTCGCCCACGCCGCCGGTGGAGTGCTTGTCGACCTTGGCGCCCTGAATGTGCCCAAGATCCAGCACCTTGCCCGAGTAGAGCATGGCCTGGGTCCAGGCCGTCAGCTCGGCGTCGTCCATGCCGTTGAGGTAGATGGCCATCAACAGCGCCGACATCTGGTAGGCCGGCACGTCGCCGCGGGTGTAGGCCGCGATGAGGGTCCGGATCTCGTCGGGGGCGAGCCGCCCGCGGTCTCGCTTGCGCTCGATCAGGTCACAGACGCGCATCACGCCTCGGCGGCAGGGCTGGCAGGCGGGGCCTCGGCGTCGACGCCGGCGGCGCGCTCCAGGAAGGCCTGGGCAACGTCGAGGGCCGCGCGGACCTTCTCCATGGCGGCGTCCCGGGCGGCGGCCCGGGCGATGGCCTGCTCCAGGCGGCCCTCGGCGGCCTGGCGCGCCGCGCGCGCCTCGACCAGACCCCGCTCCCGCGCGACCATCGTCTTCTCGGTGCGGGCCAGGTCGTCCGTCAGCGTCTCGTTGGCCGCCGTCAGGCTCTCGACCTGGGCCTGCGTCTCGGCCAGGCGGCCCTCCAGCTCGGCCACGAGGGTGGCGCTCTCGCTCTGGGCGGCCTCGTGCTCGGCGGCGGCCGCGCGCAGGCGGCCCAGGGTGGCCTCGGCCTCGGCGAGGGCCTGGCGGTACTCGGTGACGGCCTGGTCCTTCTCGGCCAGGCTGCTCTCGGCCACCTCGGCGCGATCCATCAGGCCCGCCAGGATCTCGGCGTGGCGCGCCTCCAGGGCCGTGACGGCCTCGGTGTGGCGGCGCTCCCGCTCGGCGAGGGCCTGGCCGGCGGCCTCCTCGTGCATCTGCTCGAGGGTCTGCATGTCGTCGGCGTGGCTGGCCTTGAGGGCGGCGATCTCGGCCAGGCTGGCGGCCTCGGCGTCGGCCTGGGCCTTGCGCGTGGCCGCGAGGGCGGTGCGGGCGTCGTCCACCTCGGCCCCGAGGCTCGCGAAGCGCTCGGCCGCCTCGGCCTTCGCCGCCGCGATGCCCTCGCGCTCCTCCTCGAGGGCGCGGATGGCCTCGTCGCGGGTCTTCTTGATGCCCTCGAGCTCGGCGCGCAGGGGCACCAGCTCCTCCTCGGCGTCCGCGCGGCGGCGGTCGGCCTCCTCGCGGATGGTGCGCTCCTCGCCGAGCTGGTTGCGCAGGCGCTGGACGTGGGCCTCGGCCTCCTCATGGGCGGCGGCCTCGCGGCGGGCGCGGCCCTCGGCGTCGTCCAGGCGGGCCTCCAGGCGGGTGACCTGGGCGCGCAGGGCCTCGACGGCCTCCTCCAGCTCGATGGCCTCGGCCTCGGCCTGCGTGTACTTGTCGCGCAGCTCCACCACCTCGCGCTCGCGGTCGTTGAGCCGCTGGCGCATCTCCAGCAGCTCGCGGCGCGCGCTCGTGTGGGTGCTGCCGGGGCTCGACCGCTCGGCCTGGACGGCGCGGGCCGCCTCCAGCTCGGCGACGCGGTCGCGCAAGTTGGCGTTTTCACGGCGCAAAGCGGCGAACACCTCGTCCTCGGCCGGGGGCACCAGCTCGTCGAGGTTGATCTCGAGCTCCTCCAGCGGCGACTGGGGGGCGACGCGGGGCGGGACGGGGGGCGGCATGGAGTCGGGCGTCATGATGGAGTCAAACCACTTGTCGGTCGCGGCCTCGATGTCGGCGTCGGCCTCGCCATCGAACAGGCCCTCGAACTGGCCCTCGGAGGCGTCGCCGATCAGCACCTCGAGCCCCTGGGACGGCAGCGTGAGGGGCTCGCCCAGGAGGGAGCCCAGGGTGTCGTGCAGGGCGCGCACGCTGAACGGGCGCTGCAGGTAGGCGTCGGCGGCGGTGTTCAGCGTGCGGTGCTCGGCCAGGCGGCGGGCGTCCTGCTCGGCGGCGTCCACCACCATCACGACGGGGAGGTCGCGGGCCTTGCGGCGCAGCTTGCTGCACAGCGCGTAGCCGGCGCCCTTGTCGTCCATGAGGCCCAGCAGCACCAGCGCCGGCCGCTCCGCGATGGCGGCCCGGATGCCCTCGGCCCCGTCCGTCGCCCGGACCACCGTGGCCCCGAAGGCCTCCAGCGTCCCGGTCAGCTGCGTCGCCAGCGTGTCGTCACTCTCGATGACATGAATGCAGATCGCCACGGCTCGCCCCGCGCTCAGAAGGTTCTCGACGTTCGCACGCTACGCTGGAGGGGGCAGAGTGTCAATTACGGGACCCGCCGCGTCGGCGTGGGTGGCGACCACCACGAGGCGGTCCCCGTCGTCGAGGGGAGACTCGTCCAGCTCGCCGAAGCAGGCCACGAGCCGCAGGCCGGCCCGGGCCAGCAGGTCGGGCAGGACCTCGGGGCTCAGGTAGTGGTGCTGGATGGTGTAGGTGTGGGTGGTCGAGCGCCCGCGCGGCCCGCGAATCCGGTGGACGTAGGTGACGGCGCAGTCGCGGGTGGCCGGCTGGTGGCGATCCTGCTCGAAGACCTCGACGCGGCGGGGGCCGTCGTAGAGCGTGGTGAGCCACTCGGGGGCCTCGTCGTCCGTGAGATCCTCGGGGTCCATCGAGACGAGGTAGCCATCGAAGAGGACGAGGCCGTCGGGGGCCAGGTGGCGGGCGGCGTTGGCCAGGACGGCCACCGCGCCGGCGTCGTCCGGGGCGCAGTAGAGGCTGTTGTACGGCAGGATCACGCGGTCGAAGCGGTCGGGCAGGCGGACGGCGGCCATGTCGGCCTCGATGACGGTGGCGCCTGGGACGCGGGCGCGGGCCAGGGCGCACATGCCGGCGTGGGCGTCGACGCCCGTGACCACCCGGCCGTCGGCCGCCAGGGGCGCGAGCAGGCGGCCGGACCCGCAGCCGAGCTCGAGGACGGTGCGGGCGTCGGCGCACCACCGGCGGTAGAAGGCCACGTCGCCGGGGTTGCCGGTGTGGAGGAGGCCGTAGAGGTGGGCGTCGAAGTCCATCCGCGCACGGTGCCGATCCAGCGGCGGAAGTTCAACGGGCGCGCAGGCCGTCCAGCAGCAGGCGGTGCAGGCGGGCGGCGCGCTCGCGCACGTCGGGCGAGCGGCGCTTGCAGAGCAGGGGCGGGGAGAGGGTGGCGCAGGCGGCCAGCAGCGTCTCGGCCTGGGTGGCGGGATCGCCGGCCAGGGTGCCGCGCTCGACGCCGTCGGCGATGACCTGGGCCACGAGCCGCTGCTCGGTGGCCGTGAACTCGCGCCAGGCCGCCTCCACCGCCGGGCAGTAGCAGTGCAGGAGCTCCGAGGCGTGGTCCCCGTCGTCGGCGAGGCGCAGGAAGGCCTCCAGGCGCGCCGCCAGCATGGCCCCGAGGCGGCAGGCGGCGTCCTGCTCGGCGGCGGCGGCGGCGCGCATGGCGTCGAGGACGTGGTGGTAGCGGTGGGAGGACAGGGCCACCAGGATCTCGTCCTTGGACTTGAACTCGAGGTAGACGCTGCCCACGCCGACGCCCGCCTCGCGGGCGATGTCGGCCACCGTCGTCTTGCCCGGCCCGTAGCGCAGGAGCAGGCGCTTCGCGGCCTCGAGGATCTGGTGCTGGCGCTCCACGCCGGGGTCGTCTCCTGCTGGGGGGCCGCCCTGGGCGACCGCCCCCTCCGTCTACTCTGCCCGCGGCCCCGGTTCAATCCCCGGGGCCCATGGGCCTCAGCCGAGCTGCGTCCAGAGCTTGAAGCCGATGCCGCCCAGGGCGAGCAGGAAGCCCAGCAGCAGCAGGGTGTAGAGGATGCCGAAGAGGCCCCGCAGCGAGATCAGCGCGTCGATGAGGTGGGTGATGTCGCGGCCGGCCGAGTCCACGATGCGGCGGAACGCGGCGGCGGAGCGGCGCACGTACACCCCGCTGATGAGCAGGATGAGGGCCTGCAGCGCGCCGGCGAGGGTGCCGAAGTAGAGCTGCTCGCGGTTGCCCTTCGCGTAGGTGGTGTACTGGAGGAACGCGTCGCGCACCTCCGGGGCCACGGCGTCGGGGATGCTGGGCATCTCGCCCAGCAGCGGCAGGAAGCCCACCACCGCCATGATGGCCACGCCGAGGCCGATGAGGATGAGGAAGAGCCCCACGACGCTCATCTTGCCGGCGAGGTTCCCGATGATGCGGTTCTGATCGCCGCTGAACTCATACTGTGCGCCACTCATGCTGGATGCCTCCTGTGCAGCGCGCGCAGCATGGCACGGCCCCGGGGGCCTGGGAAGCCGCCGCCGTCAGGGGGCCGCTTCGGCCGCGGCGCAGGCGGCCTCGACGAGGCCCTCGAGCCAGCGCCTCTCATGCAGGAACAGAGCGCGGTGCAGCCGCCGGGCCTCGGCGAACGCCTGGGCGAAGGCCCCGGCGTCGGGATCGAACGTCGGGCCCAGGTCGTCGGGGCTCGCGGGCCGGGGCAGGGCCTTCACGGCGGCCGCCATCGCCTCGCCCAGGGCCACCTCGGCGGCCCGGTGGACGCGCCGCACGAGCGCCTCCGTGCGGGCGTGCAGGGCCACGCTCAAGGCGGCCTCCAGCCCTGCCAGGGCCGCGGCCTCCCCGCCCATGGCGGCCAGGGGCGTGGCGATCTCGGCGCGCAGGGCCCGCAGCGCGAAGCGGGCGCGCTTGCCGTGGGTCTCCAGGAACTCGTGGAAGGGCGCCAGCAGCGTGCGCAGGCCGGTCTTGAGCGGCGCCCCCTTGCGGGTCTCCAGGGCGCCGGCCTGATCGAGCAGCTCGAAGGCGCGGCGCGCCGAGGGCAGGCGGTAGCGGGGCCGGAACGCCTGGCCGAAGGCCTCGTCGAGGCGCCCCTGGACGTGGGCCAGCTCGTCGGCGACGCGGGCGCGGCAGGCCGCCGCGAGGGCCCGACGCTCGTCCAGGGGGGCCGGGGGCGGCACGTCCAGGCCGGCGTCGAGGCGCTCGGCCAGCTCCACGCCGCCGCGCAGATCGATCAGATCGGCGAGCACCGCGGGGCCGTCGGGCACCGGCGGCTCGTCGGCCAGGCTGGCGCGGAGCGCCTCGGCCAGGGGTCCGCTGCGGAAGAAGGAGAGCTGCACGGCCGCCTTGTAGCGCCCCGGCCCCGGGATGTCGAGGCTCGGGGGATCAGGGGGCCGGCGGGTTGGGATCCAGGTCGCCCAGGATGTGCAGGAAGACGCCGGCGGCCACGAAGCGCGGGTTGAGCAGGCCGAGGGGGGCCGCCGGCATGGGATCGGCGGCGTCCCCGCCGACGCCCTGGGCCAGCAGGGTGGGGAGCTGGCCGATGATGCCGCCGATGAGGCCCTCCAGCACCGGCTCGTTGACGGGGCCGCGGGGCGTCTCGGCCACGTCCACGTGCTGGGCGAAGTCGATCTTCGGCTGGAGCTGCCCGGCCTCGTCGGGCTCCAGGCCCACGTCCACGTCCATGTGCACGGCGAGCGTCACCAGCGACTCGTTGGCCGTCGCCAGCTCGAGCAGGAAGTCGGCCATGGTGATGCGCAGGGGGCGCTCGCCCGGCTGGAGCGTGCAGTAGGGCGCCAGCAGGCCGCGGGTGCGGATGATCAGCGGCTCGGCGGGGGAGATGCCCCGCCCGCGGCGCCGAGGGCCCCGGCCAGCAGGCCGGCCGTCAGGGGCACCCCCAGATCGGGCCCCTCGCCGCCCTCGCCGCCCAGCGCCAGGTCGAGCGCGCCGGCCGCCCAGACCGCGTGCAGGATGCGGTTCACGAAGTCGGCGGCCAGGGCCACATCCATATGGGCCGGATCCACGGGCGCGTCCACGCCGCCCACGGGCCGGGCCGCCTTGCCCGGGTAGACCGAGACCTGGGGCGTCGCCGACGCCGACAGGGCCAGGTGCATGGCCGACGGATCGATGCGCACCTGGTCGATGGCCATCGCCAGATCCACTTTCTTTCCGAGCAGATCCAGCTCCTGGTTGAGCGCCGCGGGGTCGAAGAGGTTGGGGACGACCATGTCGTTGAGGGTGTCGGCCAGCAGATCCTCGGCCATGTCGCGGACGGTCCCCTCGAACCAGTCCTCCACCTCGCCCGGCACGTTGTTGATGTTGTAGCTGAAGTTCTGGAGGTCGGCGCGGGCCCCCTCGACCACCAGCGACATGCTGCCGTTGCCGTCGGGCACCAGCCGCACGCGGGCGGTGATGCGGGCCGGGTTGGCGCGCATGGAGCCGCGCACGTCGATCTCGAAGATGATGCGGACGGACGACTCGATCTCGATGTAGAGGTCGTAGATGGACAGCTCCAGGTCCAGGGCGTCCTGCCCGGGGCGGAGCTGCAGATCGATGCGGCCGTAGGTGAGCTGGCGCACGCGGGTGTCGCCGCCGCCGCCATCCACCAGGCCGCCCAGATCGGCGGCCCCCGCGAACGACGAGGCGAGCTGGCTGATGACCTGGAAGCCGGCGGCGCTGATGCCCACGTCGGCGGCCGAGGGCACCGGCGTGGCCGGATCCTGGTCGGCGTTGATCATCGCGGCGCGGTGGTCGGCGCTCCGGACGTCGCCGTCCTCCAGCTCCGTGACGATGACCGCCAGGCCGTCCTCGACGGGCACGTCCACCGTGAAGGCGTGGTCGGCGGTGAGGGTGGCCGCCTGGCCGGCGACCTGCACGCGCGGGGCGGTGCCGTTCTCGACGCGGCCCTGCACGCGCAGGGTGTTGCCGAGGACGCGGGCGCCGCGGGGCGGGGCGGTGACGACGAGCACGGCCGCCGGGCGGGCCGGCGGGGGCGTGACGTCGTCGGGGCCGTCCGGGGTGGGCGTGGTGGGGGGGGCGTCGGGGGCGACCTGCTGGTCGGGGCCCTTGACCGGCGTGACCGGCTCCGGGGCGTCGCCCGTCGCGCGCAGCGTCGCCGGCTCGCACCCGAGGGTGACCAGCAGCAGGACCCAGGCCAGTCGCCTCATCACCCCTCCCCCTCGGGCGGCCGCGCCGCGCCGTCCGGCCATCATAGTGGCACGGCGCCCGGGAATCGAGGCGACGTCGCGGGCCTCAGCCCACCGCCCGCCGGCGGCGCCGCCGCAGCAGGGCCAGCGCGGCCAGCAGCAGCAGCTCCCCCGCCGGGGCGTCCGTCGCCGTGCAGCCCGCGCAGCCGCCGCCGCCGCCGCCGCACTCGCACTCGGGGGCCCCGCCGTCCTCGCAGGTGCAGGCCCCGCCGTCGGTGGGATCGGGCACCGCGGCGTCCACGCCGGCGTCGGCCGGCGCCCGCTCGACGCGGCAGGTCGCCCCGCAGCCATCCCCCGGCGTCGTGTTGCCGTCATCGCAGGCCTCGCCGACCTGCAGGGTGCCGTCGCCGCAGACCCCGGCGAAGCGGCAGTCCGGCCCGCAGCCCTGGCGGTCGTCGGCGACGCCCGGATCGCAGTCCTCCCCGCGCTCCAGCACCCCGTTGCCGCAGACCGTGGCCTCGAGCTGGCAGAGCACGTCGCAGCCGTCGCCCTCGTCGCGCCCGCCGTCGTCGCAGGCCTCGCCCTCGTCGAGCACGCCGTTGCCGCAGGTGCGGTTCAGGTCGGCGATGTCCGGCGCCCGGCGGCAGGCGTCGCAGCCATCATCGGGGACGTCGTTGCCGTCGTCGCACTGCTCGCCGACCTCGTGGACGCCGTTGCCGCACTCCGCCTGCTCGACGCGGCAGTCGGCGTCGCAGCCGTCGCCATTGTCGCGGTCGCCGTCGTCGCAGCCCTCGCCCGGCTGCTGCACGCCGTCGCCGCAGCCCTCCTCGGCGCAGGTGGGCGAGCAGCCGTCGCCGGGGAGGTGGTTGCCGTCGTCGCAGCGCTCGCCCGGATCGACGCGCCCGTCGCCGCAGGCCGCCGGATCCTCCAGGCGGCAGGTGGCGTCGCAGCCATCGCCCGCGTCCCGGTTGCCGTCGTCGCAGGCCTCGCCGCGCCCGACCACGCCGTCGCCGCAGGCCCCCGGGTTCTCCAGCAGGCAGGCCTTGGAGCAGCCGTCGCCGTCCGAGGCGTTGCCGTCGTCGCACTCCTCGCCGGGGCCGGGCCGCCCGTCGCCGCAGGCGTCCAGCTCGCAGGCCGTGCAGCCGTCGCCCGCCACGTCGTTGCCGTCGTCGCACGCCTCGCCCGGCCCCACGGCGCCATCGCCGCAGATCTCGACGACGCAGGTGGCCGTGCAGCCATCGCCCCCGACCTGGTTGCCGTCGTCGCAGGCCTCGACGCCGGCCTGGACGAGCCCGTCGCCGCAGCGCGCCCGGCGGCAGCCCGTCCGGCAGGCGCCGGTGTCGGCGTTGGCCTCGCCCTCGTCGCACTCCTCGCCCGGGCCGACGACGCCATCACCGCAAATCTCCAGTTGGCACGCGGGGTTGCAGCCGTCGCCCGCCGCGTCGTTGCCGTCGTCGCAGCCCTCGCCGGCCTGCACCACGCCGTCGCCGCACCGCTCCGTCAGGCAGACCGCGCTGCACCCGTCGCCGTCCTGGCGGCCGCCGTCATCGCACTCCTCGCCCCGATCGGCCTCCACCAGGCCGTTGCCGCAGAGCTCGGCGTCGACGAGCTGGCAGCCGGCGCACCAGGCCACCGGCGCGTCGCAGGCCTCGCCCGCCCCCTGCTGCAGGAAGCCATCGCCGCAGCGCGCGGGCTGGCAGGCGTTGGTGCAGGCGTCCAGGTTCGAGGCGTTGCCGTCGTCGCAGGCCTCGGCCACCCCGCCGCCCGGCGCCCGCGCGTCGAACGCCGCCGGCCCCGCGCCGGTGGCCACGTCGGTGGGGTCGCGCGTCCGCGGGGCGAAGCGCTCGATGGTGAACGTCGCGTCCTGCAGATCCAGCCCGTCCAGGCCCGTCCCCCCCCGCCGCCGGGCCGCCCGGCCCGCCATGGCGAAGGTGTAGGTGCTCTGCCGGTCGCCCCCGTCAGCGGCGTCGTCGAGACGTCCACGGGCCCGTCGCCGGCCAGCGTCAGCGTCCACGTCCGCCCGCCAGCAGCGGGGCCACCACGCGGCTCAGCTCCTCGTCGCCCCGGAAACTCGATGGCCACGGGCCCCGACGTCACCTCGTCGCCCAGCGTCGACGCGATGTCGAAGGCCACCTGGAACGTGATGCGCTGCCCGGCCGCGGTGTCCAGCGCCGGCGTCTCGCCGCGGCTGCTGATGACGGAGAACTCGCCGTTCAGGCAGACCTCATGGCCCAGGCAGCCCCCGCAGTCCTCCACCGCCGGATCGCAGACCCGCACGAAGCCGTCGCCGCAGCGCGCCGCCGTGCAGTCGTTCAGGCAGGCGTCGGTCTGCACGTCGTTGCCGTCGTCGCAGGCCTCGTTGGCCTGGACGATGCCGTCGCCGCAGCGCTCTACCTGGCACGTCGCGCTGCACCCGTCGTCGTCTTCCAGGTTGCCGTCGTCGCAGGCCTCGGCGCCGACCTGCGCGCCGTCGCCGCAGATCTCGCGCTCGCAGCTCGCCGAGCAGCCATCGCCGTCGGCCTGGTTGCCGTCGTCGCACGCCTCGCCGAGCTGGAGCTGGCCGTTGCCGCACGCCGGGGTGAGCAGGGCGTACAGCCCGCGGCAGGCGTCCAGCGTCACCAGCATCTCGGCCTTGGACTGCGCGTCGGAGGTGGCCTTGCCCGCGGCCCAGCAGAAGGCCACCGTGCGCTGATCCCCCGGCATGAGCGGGCCGCCCAGGGCCAGGGAGATGGCGCCCTGCTTCTCGCTCTTCCCGACGGCGTCGTCGTGGTCGCCGCTGACGTCCGGGTGCCCGAGGAAGAACTTCATGCGGTTCGTCTCGATGCTGTTGGCCGACTGGGACAGGCTCAGGTTCTTGTCGAGGTTGTAGTTCACCGGCACGAAGACGCCGGGGCCGGGGGCTGCGTTGATGGCCGGGGCCGAGGCGAACCAGTAGTGCTGCACCGGCTCCCGGACGGGGTCGTTGTCGTAGACCATGACCGCGAACCGGGCGGGATCGAACTCCGTGGACGTGTCGCGGGACAGGGGCGGCATGTCGAAGTCGCTGATCATCGCCACCTGGACGAGGGGCAGCAGGCGCCGGGTGTCGTTGACGATGGTGTAGACGACGAGCGCCGCGTTCTGCCCGCTGACCACGTAGGAGCGGGCGCGCACCGTCAGGTTGGTCTTGATGCCGTGGAAGTGCACCGGCGCGAGGGCGTCGTCGTCGTCCCCCGAGATCTCGAAGGTGCCCGGCAGCCCCGGGATGTTCGACAGGAGCGACTCGACCTGGCTGCGCACGGCCTCGGGGACGTTCTGCGTCGCCATGGCCATGATGAGCTCGCGCAGGTTGTAGGTGGCCACGCCCGAGTTGTCGCGGCGGGGGTCGTTGGGGTTGTCGAAGTCGGCGCGGTAGGCGCTGTCCAGGCGGAAGCCCACCTGCTCGACCAGGGTGTCGAAGTCGATGGACTCGAAGTCGAAGTCCAGGCTGGTGATCGACTGCAGCGACCGCAGCCGCGCGACGATGGGCTGCACCCGCGCGACGATGCGCTGCACCTCGGCCACGAAGCCCGCGAGGTCCTGGCCAGCCAGGTTGGGCCGCAGGTCGCGGGCGAGCTGCTCGGGATCCTCGGCGGCCAGGGCCTCCAGCGTCGTGACGAGCTGGGCCGTCGTGAGCACGTCGTCGGGGCTCACCCCCAGCAGCTCCAGCTCGTCGAAGTCGATGCCGACGTCGGCGGCCATGACCGCGAGGGAGCAGTGCGGGCAGAAGTCCCAGGCGCTCGGGTTGCCGGGCTCGGGATCGAGGGTGAACCCGTAGGCCACCCCCTGCCCGCCGCGGTCGTCCATCAGGAAGACGCGGCGCTCATCATCCTTGAAGTGGCAGTCGATGTGGCCCTGGTACAGAGCCTTCTCGGGACAGACCTCCTGGGCGCCGACGGGCAGCGCGGGCAGGAGCAGGACCAGCAGCCAGAGCAGACGCATGGCACACCTCCGAGCGGATGTGGGTCACGGTACGCCCGGCGGGACCTGGGAAACAGAGGGACGCGCGCGGCCGCTACCGGAGCCCGAGTCCGCGCTTCAGCGCCTGCACGAGGGGGAGCTGGTGCTTCGCGCCCAGGTGGGCGACGCGGGCGCCATACACCACGCCGATGATGGCCGGCGCGACCATGAAGCCCGCCAGGAACGGCCGCGACAGCCCCTCCAGGTAGGGGCGCACGAAGGTGAGCGCCAGCATGCTCAGCGCCGCCGAGACGGTGAAGGCGATGCCGAAGTAGATGAAGGCCAGGCTGGCCGTGGGGCGGGGGCGCTCGGGCGGCTGCACGTCACATCCCCCGCCGGTACTGGCCGCCGACGGCGAAGAGCGCGTCGGTGATCTGCCCCAGGCTGCACGTCTTCACCGTCTCCATCAGCTCCGCGAAGACGTTGCCGCCGGCCTCGGCCACGCGCTGCAGGCGGGCCAGCGCCTGGGCGGCCCGCTCGCCGCCCCGGGCCTGGAAGGCCTCCACCCCCGCGATCTGGGCCTCCTTCTCCGCCTCGGTGGCGCGGATGAGCTCCACCTCCACCACCCCGGCGGGGGCGTGCTCGGGCAGGAAGGTGTTGACCCCGATGATGGGCAGCTCGCCGGACTGCTTCTTCTGCTCGTAGAAGAGGCTCTCCTCCTGGATGCGCCCGCGCTGGTACATGACCTCCATGGCCCCAGCACGCCGCCGCGCTCGGTGAGCCGGTCGAACTCGGCCAGCACGGCCTCCTCCACCACGTCCGTGAGCGCGTCGAGGAAGTAGCTGCCCTGGAAGGGGTTCTCGTTCTTCGTCAGGCCCAGCTCGCGGTTGATGATGAGCTGGATGGCCAGCGCGCGGCGGACGGAGGCCTCCGTCGGCGTGGTGATGGCCTCGTCGAAGGCGTTGGTGTGCAGGCTGTTGCAGTTGTCGGTGATGGCGTAGAGGGCCTGCAGCGTGGTGCGGATGTCGTTGAAGTCGATCTCCTGGGCGTGCAGGGACCGGCCCGACGTCTGGATGTGGTACTTCAGCTTCTGGCTGCGCTCGTCGGCCCCGTAGAGCTCGCGCAGGGCCACCGCCCAGATGCGGCGCGCCACCCGCCCGATGACGGCGTACTCGGCGTCGATGCCATTGCTGAAGAAAAACGAGAGGTTGGGGGCGAAGGCGTCGGCGTCCATGCCCCGGGCCCGGTAGTACTCCACGTAGGTGAAGCCGTTGGCCAGGGTGAACGCGAGCTGGGTGATGGGGTTCGCCCCGGCCTCGGCGATGTGATAGCCGCTGATGCTCACCGAGTAGAAGTTCCGCACCTGCTCTTCGATGAAGTACTGCTGGATGTCGCCCATGAGCTTCAGGGCGAACTCCGTGCTGAAGATGCAGGTGTTCTGGGCCTGGTCCTCCTTGAGGATGTCGGCCTGGACGGTGCCGCGCACCGTGGCGAGGGCGCGGGCCTTCACCTCGGCGTACTCGGCGGCGTCGAGGAGCTGATCGCCGCTCACCCCCAGCAGGCCCAGGCCGCGGCCGTCGTGGCCCGGGGGCAGCTCGTCGCGGTAGGTCGGGGGCGCCCCGCCCGTGAGGGCGGCGATGGTCTCCTGGGCGGCGGCCCAGCGGCCCGTCTCCCGCAGCCGCGTCTCGACGGCCTGGTCGATGGCCGTGTTGAGGAACATGGCCAGCAGCATGGGCGCGGGGCCGTTGATCGTCATCGAGACGCTGGTGCTCGGGGCCAGCAGATCGAAGCCCGAGTACAGGCGCTTGGCGTCGTCCAGCGTGGCGACGCTCACGCCGCTGTTGCCGACCTTGCCGTAGATGTCAGGCCGCCGGGCCGGATCGCGGCCGTACAGCGTCACCGAGTCGAACGCCGTCGACAGGCGCGCGGCGGCCTGGCCCTGGGAGACGTAGTGGAAGCGCCGGTTCGTCCGCTCGGGGTGGCCCTCGCCGGCGAACATGCGGGTGGGATCCTCGCCCTGCCGCTTGAACGGGAAGACGCCGGCCGTGAACGGGAAGGCGCCGGGCACGTTCTCCAGCCGCCGCCACCGCAGCAGCGTGCCCCAGTCCTCGGTGGCGGGCAGGGCCACCTTGGGCAGCGCCGTGCCGCTGAGGGTGGTGGTGTGGTTGGCCACCCGGAACTCGCGGCCCCGCACGGTGTAGCGGTACTCGTCGCCGGTGTACGCGGCGCGCAGGGCGGGCACCTCGGCCAGCAGGGCGCGGCTCTCGGGGGCCAGCGCGTCGAGGGCCTCGTGGTAGAGCGCGCGCAGCCGGCGGATGGCCTCGTCCTCGGCGGCCACGAGCGCGGCGTCGGGGTAGCGGGCCGCCAGCCCGGCGGGGGTGGCGTCCCCCAGGGCGGCCAGGGCGCGGCGCAGCCCGTCGGCCCGGGCGGCCGTGGCCACCTCGGCGGCCGTCTGCCGGTGCCAGCCCCGCACGGCGTCGGCCACCTCCGACAGGTACCGCTCGCGCCGCGGCGGCACCACGACGGGCATGTCGAGGGCCCGCTCGGGCAGGGGCCCCGGCGTCCAGTCCCCGCCCGTCCGCTCGCCGAGCAGCGTCACGAGGCCCGCGAACAGGGCGTCCACCCCGGGATCCCCGAAGCGGCTGGCCATGCAGCGGTAGACCGGCATGGTGGCGGGATCGGCGTGGAAGGCCCCGCGGTTGCGCTGCACCTGCTTGGCGACGTAGCGCCAGGCGTCCTCGGCCCCCCGCTTGTCGGCCTTGTTCAGCGCCACCACGTCGGCGTGATCGAGCATGTCGATCTTCTCGAGCTGGCTGGGCGCGCCGAACTCGGGCGTCATCACGTACAGGGAAACATCAGCGAGATCGACCACTTCCGAGCCGCTCTGCCCGATGCCCGCGGTCTCCAGGATGACGAGATCGAAGCCGGCGTGGCCCAGCAGGGCCAGGGCGTCGCGCACCGCCGGCGACACCGCCGAGTTGGCCTGCCGCGTCGCCATCGAGCGCATGAACACGCGCGCGTCGCCGATGGCGTTCATGCGGATGCGATCGCCGAAGCAGGGCCCCGCCCGTCTTGCGGCGCGAGGGATCCACCGAGAGCACCGCGAAGCGGCGGTCGGGGAACCGGGCCAGCAGCCGGCGGATGAGCTCGTCGGTCAGGGACGACTTGCCCGCGCCGCCCACGCCGGTGATGCCCAGGATGGGGGCGCCGCGCCCCGTGGGCACGTCGACGGGGCGCCGCTGGCGTGGGCCGCCTCGAGGGCGCTCAGCGCGCGGGCCAGATCGGCGGGCGTGGCGAGGGTGGCCGGCCGCGTCGGGGGATCGCGGCGCGCCGCCGCCATCATCGCCCGGATCATGCCCTGCAGGCCCAGCCGCCGGCCGTCCTCCACCGAGTAGATCTTCGCGACGCCCCGGCTCTCCAGCAGCGCGATCTCCTTGTCGGTGATGGTGCCGCCGCCGCCGCCGAAGACCTTGATGTCGGGGCGGCCGGCGTCGCGCAGCCGCTCGACCATGTACGTGAAGAACTCGATGTGCCCGCCCTGGTACGACGACACGGCGATGCCGTGGGCGTCCTCCTCCACGGCCGCGTCGACGATGGCCTGCACCGACCGGTCATGGCCCAGGTGGATGACCTCGGCGCCCTCGGCCTGCAGGATGCGGCGCATGATGTTGATGGAGGCGTCATGGCCGTCGAAGAGGCTGGCGGCGGTCACGAAGCGGAGCGGCAGGGCGTTTCGGATCTCGTTCATGGGGCCTTCTGGAGCGGCGGCGCGCCGCACTCTAGCACACGTCAGCCCAGCCGCTCGTGGTCGACGCCCAGCAGCGAGACGGCCGCCGGGCGCAGGCGGAACGTCGCCGGCAGCCGGCCGGGGGCCTCGCCGTCCACGTCCATGTAGGCCGGCAGCTCGTCGGCGGGCGTCGCCACCACCTCGCGGCCGCGGTGCACCGTCAGCCCGAGCCGGCGGATGTGCCCGCCCGAGTAGAGCGACGGCATGATCCACAGCGCCTTGAACAGGCCCAGGGCGGGGATGAGGCAGACGTCGAAGAGGCCGTCGTCGGGCTGCGCGTCGGGGGCGAAGCACATGCCGCCGCCGGCCCACCGGCCGTTGGCGACCACCACCATGAAGAGGCGCTGGGTGCCCACCTCCTGCCCGTCCACGGTGACGCGGACGCGGGGGGGCCGGAAGGTGAGGAAGGCCCGCAGGGTGCACCAGAGGAAGCTGAGCTTGCCGCCGAGCCGCTTGCTGGAGGCGTTCACCAGGCGGTCCACCAGGCCGCTCATGCCAGCGGAGGCCAGGTTCAGGAAGACGCGCTGGTAGGCGGTGCCGTCGTCGGCGACGCACGTCACCTCGCCCACGTCCACGCGGCTCGCCAGGGCGGCAGGGAGGGCGGCGGCGCTCTCCAGCAACGTCCCGGAGTTCTTGAGGATTCGCCGGAAGTCGCCCCCCGTCCCCGCGTGCAGGATGCCCAGGGCGGCGGACGAGCCCGCGTCCAGCAGGCCCGCGGCCACCTCGCCGTGGGTGCCATCGCCGCCCAGCGAGACGACCACGGCCGCCCCGCCCGCGGCGGCCTCGGCGGCCAGCGTCCGGGCGTGGCCGGCGGCCTCGGTGAAGACGTAGCGCACGGCGCCGAGCCGGGCGGTGAGCGCCGGCTCGAGGCGCGCCCACTCCCGCCCGATGCGGCCCCCACGGGCGGCGGGGTTGACGACGACGACGACGCGGGTGGCATCCCAGCTCATGGCGGCGAGCATACCCCCATCAGCGCGCCAGCAGGATGACGATGCGCAGCTCGCCCGTCGCCTCGTCCTGGCGGATGCCGATGCCCACCTGCCCGAACTCGTCGGCCAGCAGGCCCCCCTCGGGCACGAACTGCCCGAGCAGGCCCATGCGCCCCACCCAGGCCGAGACCTTGCCCGACAGGCGCAGGGCCCCCGCGGCGTCCAGGGCGTGCTGCGGCGTCGGGCGCTCGCGATCGGCCTCGGCCTGCGCCACCCGCTCCAGCCGCGCCTGCCGGCGCAGGCGGCCCGCCCCCGCCTCCTCCCGGGCCGCCCCGAGCCGGGCCAGCAGCGTCGCGCGGGCCTCGGCGGGATCGTCGATGATCGGCCGCGGGGTGGCGAAGAGCTGGGTGACGTACCACTGCTCGGCGTCGCGGGTGGCGCCCAGGCCGACGTGGGTGAAGTCGGTGGAGAGCAGGTTGCGGCGGTGGCCGAGGCTGCGCATCAGGCCGGCCTCCGCGTCGGCCAGGCTCTTGTTGTAGGCCACGTTCTCGCCGCTGGCCGCCGCGGCGTAGTCGGCGGCCGCCAGGCGGTCGGCGGGCAGGCCGGTGGTCGGGGAGCGGTGGCCGACGAAGCCGCTGGCCTGCATGTCGGCGCAGTGGGCCTGGGCGATGGCGTCCAGGCGGGCGTCGCGGGCGAGGGGAGGCAGGCCGAAGCGCTCGCGGTCGGCGTTGAGCAGCCGGGCGGCGTGGCCGGCGGGATCCGCGGCCGGATCGGCGGCGGGCCAGACCGTCTCCAGGTGGTCGGGCACGGGCTCGTCGACGTGGAACGTGAGCTGCGTCAGGGGCGTGGGGCCGGCGGCGCCCACGGCGATGAGCTCCGCCACCACGGTCCCGGGCTCGTCGGCGGGCACGGTGGCCTCGAAGCGGTCGCCCTGCACCCGCACCGGCACGTCCACGAAGCGCTCGTCGGGGCCCTGCACCACCAGCTCGGGGTCGGTGTGGCCGGGCAGCAGGCGGCCCGACAGGCGGATGGGCCGGCCGGCCGCGTGGTGGCGACCGATGGGCGTGAGCGTGTGGGTGGGGCGGGCCAGCAGGACGGCGATGATGCGCCCCGGGCCGTCCCCCAGGCGGAAGGCCTCGCCCACGCCGACGAGCCACGGGCCCGACTCGGCGCGCAGGTGGGTGGCCACCGCGTCGGCGATGGCGGCGTCGCCCTGCTCGGTGGTGGCCACGATGGCCTGGCGCACGCCCCAGGCCGACACGCCCGCCGCGTCGAGGAAGAAGGCCAGCACGTCGCTCTGCGCCAGGGCGCCCTCGGCGGCGTAGAAGGCGGCCAGCTCGCGGGCGGCGCGGCCCAGGCCCGGATCCCAGCGCACACCGGTGCGGCCGACGAGGGGGGCGAGGGCGGCGTCGGCCTCCCCGGGGCGCGCCTCGCCGTAGCCCGCGACGGGGGGCTCCACCAGCGTGACGTGCAGCGGGGTGCCCGGCCGGGGGGCGGCGGCGGGCCTGGGGGCGCGCGCCACGGGCTCGCCGGCCACCGTCGGGGCGGCCGGCGGGGGGCCCCCGGGCGGGCGCAGCAGCAGGAGGCCGAGGCCCGCGACGATCAGCAACGCGAGCAGCAGGACGACGCGCATGGTCCACCGTGCCCCGCCGGAGCGGGGCCCGTCCATAGAGAATCCGGGAGGTTGGCCGAGCGACTTGACCCGCGACCCCCGACCCCGGTGAGGGTGCGCCCGGATCTGCGCGCCTGGCGGGGGCTGGGCGGGGGAGAAAAGATGAAGCGCTACGGATGGTTGCTGGGCCTGCTCGTGCTGGCCGGCTGTGATGACGAGGAGCCCTCGGGCGCCACCCCGGACGCGGCCGTGCGCGACGCGGCCTTCGGCGGGCGCGACTTCAGCGTGCGCGACGCGGCCGTCGTCGACCAGGGCACGCCGGGCTGCGCGCGCAACGAGGACTGCGGCGAGAACGAGGTCTGCGTCAACGGCGAGTGCCTCGACGAGCGCCCCATGCCCGAGTGCCTGCGCGACGAGGACTGCGAGGCCGGTCAGGTCTGCGGCCAGGGCGCCTGCATCGAGGGCCCCGAGTGCGTCGAGGACGCCGACTGCGGGAACGGCCGCGCCTGCGAGGGCGGCACCTGCGTCGAGGCCCCGCCGCCCCCCGACTGCGTCGAGGACGCCGACTGCGCCAACGGCCAGGTCTGCCGGGCCGGCGCCTGCGTGGACGGCCCGCCGCCCCCCGACTGCGTGCGCGACGCCGACTGCGGCGCGGGCCGCGTCTGCGAGGCCGGCGCCTGCGTCGAGGCCCCGCCGCCCCCCGACTGCGTCCAGGACGCCGACTGCCCGGCCGGCCAGACCTGCCAGGCCGGCGCCTGCGTCGCCCCGCCCCCCGAGTGCCGGGGCAACGCCGACTGCGGCGCGGGCCGCATCTGCGTGAACGGCGCCTGCGAGGACGCCCCCCCGCCCCCGGCCTGCCAGGCCAACGCCGACTGCGGCCCGGGCGAGATCTGCGTCGATGGCGTCTGCGAGCTGGCCCCGCCGCCGGCCTGCGACGCCGACGCCGACTGCCCCCCCGGCCTCGCCTGCGTGGCCGGCGTCTGCCGGGCCGTGGCCGGGGACTGCGGCGACGCCGTGCGCGTCGGCTTCGGCCCCACCCCCGGCACCACCCTGGGCGCCGGCAACGGCTTCTCGGGGAGCTGCGGCGGCGAGGACGGCCCGGACGCCGTCTTCGAGCTGGCCCTCGACCAGGCCGGCGTGGTCTGCGTCGACACCTTCAACGCCGACTTCGACACCGTGCTCTACGCCCGCACCGGCGACTGCGTGGCCGGCGCCGAGCTGGACTGCAACGACGACTCCGATCTCATCGCGGGGCTGCAGTCCTCCATCGAGATCGAGGTGCGCGACGCCGCCCCGGTGTTCGTCTTCGTGGATGGCTTCGACGTCGAGGCCGGTGACTTCGTGCTGAACGTGACGGCCGGCCCCTGCGGCGGCGGCCCCGTCGACTGCCTGGACGACGCCGACTGCGGCGCCGGCGAGGTCTGCATCGCGGGGGCCTGCCAGCCCGACGTGCCCCCCGCCTGCGCGGACGATTTCGACTGTGATCTCGGGGAGATCTGCGTCGCTGGCGCCTGCCAGCCCGACGCCGCCCCCTGCGTGGACGACCTGGACTGCGACCTGGGCGAGATCTGCGTCGCCGGGGCCTGCGTGGTCGACGGCGGCGGCGCGGCCTGCGACGCCGAGGTGGCCCTCGTCAACGGCGAGGCCCGCGGCAGCACCGTCGGCGCCCCCGCCGCGGATCGTGGGAGCTGCGGCGGCGCGGGCGAGGAGATCGCCCACACCTTCGTCGCCCCCGCCGCCGGCACCTTCTGCGCCCGGACGGAGGGCTCGGACTACGACACCGTCGTGTACGTCCGCACCGACTGCGCCGACGCCGCCAGCGAGCTCGGCTGCAACGACGACGCGGACGGCACCCTGCAGTCGGCCGTGGAGTTCGAGGCCGAGGCCGGCGCCACCTACCACGTCTTCGTCGACGGCTTCGCCGGCGCGGGCGACTACGTCCTGACCGTGACCCCCGGCGTCTGCGAGGGCCCGGCCCCCGACTGCTTCAACGACTTCGACTGCGCCGCCGACGAGCTCTGCGTGGACGGCGTCTGCGTGCCCGACGCCCCGGCCGACTGCCTCGACGACGCCGACTGCCCCGCGGGCGAGATCTGCGTGGCCGGCGCCTGCGCCATCGCGGCCGGCGGCACCTGCGACGCGCCCTTCATCGTCGAGGCCTTCGGCGAGACCCAGGGCACCCTCGCCGGCGACAGCGGCGCGGTGGGCTCCTGCGGCGGCAACGGCCCCGAGGCCGTCTACGCCTTCGCCGTCGACGCGCCGGGCGAGCTCTGCCTGAGCACGGCCGGCTCCCCCATCGACACCGTGCTCTACGTCCGCGCGGGTGACTGCCTGGATGGCGCGGCCGAGCTGGACTGCAGCGACGACGCCGTGGGCCTGACCTCCGAGATCAGCCTGCCCGTCGAGGCGGACGTGACCTACTTCGTCTTCGTCGACAGCTTCCGCGTCGAGGGCGGCGACTACGTCCTCTCCGTCACCGATGGGCCCTGCGGCGGCCCGCCCCCGGCCTGCGTCGAGAACGCCGACTGCGCCGCGGGCGAGATCTGCCAGGCCGGCGCCTGCGTGCCGGCTGGCGACATCGGCACCTGCGACGCCCCCATCCCGGTGGAGGCCTTCGGCCCCGTCGACGGCACCACCATCGGCGCCGGCAGCGTCGCCGTCGGCAGCTGCGGCGGCAACGGCCCCGAGGCCGTGCACGCCCTCGTCGTCGACGGCCCGGGCGAGGTCTGCATCAGCACCGCCGGCAGCGGCTTCGACACCGTGGTCCACGTCCGCGCCGGCGTCTGCGACGACGCCATGGCCGAGGTGGCCTGCAACGACGACGCGGTGGGCCTGCAGTCGGAGCTGACCCTCGCCGTCGAGGGCGACGTCCCCTACTTCATCTTCGTGGACGGCTTCGCCGGCGCCGGCGACTACACCCTCACCATCACCCCCGGTCCCTGCGGCGAGGTCCCCCCGGCCTGCGTCGACGACGCGGACTGCGCCGCGGGCGAGATCTGCGAGGCCGGCGCCTGCGTCCCCGCCGCGGTGAACGGCACCTGCGACGCCCCCAACCCGGTCGCGGCCTTCGGCGAGCTGCGCGGCAGCACCAACGGCGCCCCGGCCGTCGCGGGCGCGAGCTGCGGTGGCGGCGCCACGGGCCCGGAGGCGGTCTACGTCTTCGCGCTCAACGGCCCCGGCGACGTCTGCGTGAGCACCGCGGGCAGCGCCTTCGACACCGTGCTGCATGTCCGGGCCGGCGACTGCGCCGACGCCGCGGGCGAGGTGGGCTGCAACGACGACGCGGGCGGCGGCCTGCAGTCGGAGCTCACCATCGCGGCCGAGGCCAACGTGCCCTACTTCGTGTTCGTGGATGGCTTCAACGGCGCCAACGGCGACTACGTCCTGACGATCACCCCCGGCGCCTGCGGCGCCGCGCCCCCGGCCTGCGCCGACGACGCGGACTGCGGCGCGGGCGAGACCTGCCAGGCCGGCGTCTGCGTGGCGGCGCCGGTGGGCGACGGCACCTGCGACTCCCCCATCGGCATCGAGGCCCTCGGCGCCCTCAACGGCGCCACCGACGGCGTGGGCGTCGAGGGTGGCTCCTGCGGTGGTGGCCCGGCCAGCCCCGAGGCGGTCTACGCGTTCGCCGTCGACCAGGCCACGCCCATCTGCCTCACCACGGCCGGCTCCGACTTCGACACGGTGCTCTACGTGCGCACCGACTGCGGCGACCCCGCCAGCGAGGTGGCCTGCAACGACGACGCGGTGGGCCTGACCTCCCAGGTGGACGTGCTCGCCGAGCCCGACCAGGTGTACTTCGTCTTCGTCGACGGCTTCACCGGGGCCGTCAGCACCAACAACGGGGACTACGTCCTCAACGTCAGCGTCGGGCCCTGCCCCTGACCTCAGCGACCCAGGCCGCGCTCCGGACGGGGCGCCGGCCGGGCCGACTTCAGGCGCTCCGCGCGCTCGAGGCGGCTGCGCTCGCCCCCCCGCCGCCCGCTCAACTGCTTCACCCGACCACCCGGCAGCTCGATCCACGTCCGTCCGCTCGCCATCATCCATCTCCGTGAGAGGCCTGGAGCGGTCAGGCAGGCCGCCTGACCGCCGGCGTGAGGTCCGTGGAGGGCAACCCGCGGCGCCCGGGCGTCCATGCCCGCGCGCGACACTTTTTTCGGGGGGTCAGGGCAGGTGGCCGAGCAGCGGCCCCGAGGCGCGGCGAAACGTCACGCCATGGGGCTCCACGAACCGCGCGACGCCGTCCGCGCGCAGGCCCGGGGCCACGTCGCGCTCGTAGGCCGCCAGCGCCTCGGGCGAGGCGAAGAGGTAGCGGCTCTCCACCTGGTCGGGGCCGAGCCGCGTCACCCAGGCCTGCTCGGCCCCGCCGGCGACGACGGCCTGCACATGGCCGCCCAGCAGCCAGGCGACGTACGCCTCGACGAGGGCCTCGGGGACGGTGGCGGTGACGGCGTAGATGACGGGCATGGGTCGCCTCCTCGGGGGTCGAGCCCGTAGACTGCCGGGCGATGATCCCGTCGTCCACCCGCCGCGCCCTCGCCCTCGCCGCCGTCCTCGGCCTGGTGGGCTGCAAAGAAGAAGGATCTCCGGGGGTTGCGGACGCGGCGCGCCCGACGCGGCGGCGGTGGACGCCGCGCCCCCCGACGCCAGCCGGGCGGACGCCGCCGACCTGGACGCGTCGCGGCCCGACGCCGGGCCCCCCGATGCTTCGCCGCCCGACGCCTCGCCGCCCGACGCCGCTTCCGTGGACGCCTGCCGCCCGACGCCGCGCCGCTGGACGCCCAGGCCCCCGACGCCGCGCGCTGCGCGCCCGAGGCCTGCACCGGCCGCGATGACGACTGTGACGGGCGGGTCGACGAGGGGGACGCCTGCGTCGCCGCCGTGCGTGGGGGTGCCGGCTCTGGCTCGGCTTCGCGGCCGCGCGCCCCCGCCCGCGCCCGGCTGGGGGGCCTGCCCGGGGCCGAGGCCGACCGGGCCGGCGCGACGCCCTGCGCCAGCAGCCGCGGACGGGCCGCTTCTACAGCTTCCCGCTGGGGGCCACCCCGGCGGCGGGCGCCCACCTGGGCGTGGCCTGGACCTGCGCGGACGACGCCCTCGGCGCGTGGGCCCAGGCCCACTGCGCCGCGACGCTGGCGGTGGGCAAGGCGCCCCTCGCCTGCCCGGCGGCCGACGGCCAGGGCGCGTGCGCCCAGACGGCGGGGGACGGGGCCTTCGCGGGCCTCGCCCTGCCCGTCGCCCTGGACGGCGACGCCAGCCTGGCGGTCGCTTTCTCGTGTGAAGACGAAGGGTTGCCCGATCGGGCCGCGGGCGTGGCGGCGGGCCTCACCGTCTGGGTCGCCAGCCAGTACCGCCACGAGGGGGATGGGGCTGCCTCGACGAGGACCTCTTCGATGACGCGGAGGCGTGGGGCGCCTGCCCCGGGCTGGCCGTGGACGCCGAGGGTCGGCACCGCTGCGCCAGCAGCGCGGGGGACGGGGCGCTGCACGCCTTCGCGCTGGGGGAGGGGGGCGAGCCGGCCCTCGGGCCCTGCTCGGGCCTCGGGGTGGCCGTCCGCTGAGGGCGTCAGCCCAGGCCGGCGGTGAGCTCGGCGCGGGCCGCCGCCGTGGCGCGGGCGCAGGCCGGACAGACCTGGGCCTCGCGCACGATCTGGTGGCCCTCACCGCCGGGATCATCGCGCCAGTGCGAGCGCTTGAAGCGGTGCTTGCGCAGGCCGGTGGTCTGGCACCGGGCGCGGGTGGGGAAGCGGGCGGGGCGGACATCGATGACGACGCGCTCGGCGGGCGTACCCGGGGGCGCGACCTCGCTGCACAGATCGCAGCGGTACATGACTCTCCTTCGGTCGGGGTTCAGCGTCGGCGAGGGCGACGGTTCGGCGTGGGGCGTGGGCGCCGCGTGGCGCGGGCCCGCTGCCCCTTCGAGACCGTGACCGCGCCCGTCGACGGGCGCCGGAAGTAGTAGGGAGATCCCCAGATCATCCGCCAGCCTGGCTGCGTGCCGGGGGTGCCGGCCCAGGTGAGCTTGCGGCCCATCTCCACGACCATGACGTCGCGGAACAGCGCCACCACCCGGTTGCCCTTGCCGAGGGCCTGGTCGCGCCGCACGACGTACTCGCCCGGGGCGCAGCCCAGGTCCGAGAAGCGATCGTCCAGGCGCAGCCGCGCCCGGGTCGGGCTCACCTCCAGCACCGCCACGCCGGGGAAGGTGACCGGCATCGGCTCCTTCCACTGGGTCGCGTGGGCGATCTCCAGGCGGTCGTTGGCCTCCGTCCAGTACAGCCGCTTCTCGCGGCGCTGGGCGTTGGCCTGGTGCATGGCCGGGGTGCCGAAGAGGCGGGGGCAGTCGGCGGCGGTGCGCGGGGCGTCCTCGGAGGGGGCCGCGGGCACGGCGTCCCGCTCGACGCCAGCGAGGGCGCTGCCCGCGAGGAGCAGCGTCGCGATGAGGAGCGCAGGCCGGATGACGGGTTCTCCCATGCTTGTGGTTGCAATCGTTGTTGTAGCAAAGAATTCGAGGGGGCGCAAGGCGGGGGCCGGTCTTGTAGACTCCCGGCCGTGCGCAGCCTGCCCCTCCTCCTCGCCCTCGCCGCGGCGCCCGCGTGGTCGCAAGACCGCCACCCGTGCGGCATCGACGCCGCGAGCGTCCGCCACGACACCTTCGATCCCGACCTGCGCCTGCCGGCCGGCGCGGTGCCCGCGGGGACGCGCGTGCGGCTGCGGCTGCAGGTGGCCCAGGGCGATCTGTCGGCGGCCCGCGTCCGCCTCTGGGACGCCCGCCGGGGGCAGGAGCGCTTCGTCGACATGGTGTGGGACGGGGAGCATGACCAGAGCGACGTGCTCGACTGGTGGCGCGCCGACGTCGACACCGGCCCCGCCCCCACGGTGCTGCACTACCTCTTCGAGCTGACGGACGTGGAGGCCGGCTGCCCCACCACGCGCCGCTGGTACGTCGACGAGGATCCCCGCTTCACGGGCGGCGGCGCGGGCGTGGTGGTCGACCAGGCCGAGACGCGCAGCTTCCAGATCACCGCCCACGCCCCCGGCTTCACCACCCCCGCGTGGCTGCAAGAGGCCGTGATCTATCAGATTTTCCCGGACCGGTTCCGCGACGGCGATCCCGGCAACGACCGCCCCGCCGACAGCTTCCACTACGGCGGCGGCACCATCCGGCGCTCGCTCGGGGAGGCCTGGAACACCGAGGTCTGCGACCCGGCCGGCCGCGGCGGCCCCCCCTGCCCGGGGCACGGCAGCAGCGACTTCTTCGGCGGCGACCTGGACGGCATCACCGCGCGCATCGAGGATGCTTCTTCGAGCGGCTGGGGGTGACGGCCCTCTACCTGAACCCCGTCTTCGCCGCCCCCTCGAACCACCGCTACGACGCCCAGGACTTCGAGCGCGTCGACGACGATCTGGGCGGCGAGCCGGCCTTCGAGCGGCTCCTCGCGGCGGCGCGGCGCCATGGCCTGCGCGTCATCCTGGACGGCGTCTTCAACCATGTGTCGTCCGACAGCCGCTACTTCGACCGCTACGGCCGCTTCGACGAGGTGGGCGCCTGCGAGGACGCCGCGAGCCCGTGGCGGGACTGGTTCTACCTGCCCCACGTCGAGCGGGCGGCCGGCGACGGGCGCACCCGCTGCGCCGGCGACCTGACCTACGAGGCCTGGTGGGGCTTCTCCAGCCTGCCCAAGCTGCGGGCCGACCACCCGGGGGTGCGCGGGCTCGTGTACGCCGGCCCCACGGCGGTGGCGCCGGGCCGGGTGGCCCAGGGCGCGAGCGGGTGGCGGCTGGACGTGGGCGGCGACGTGGATCCGGGCGTCTCGGCCCCCGACAACGACTTCTGGGAGGGCTTCCGGGCGGCCGTGAAGGCGGCGGATCCCGAGGCGGTGATCATCGGCGAGGAGTGGGGCGACGCCTCGGCGTGGCTGCTCGGCGGCGAGTGGGACGCGGTGATGAACTACCGGCTGCGCTCGGCGCTGCTGGGCCTCGTCTTCGCGGGCTGCGAGGGCTCGGGCTGCGACGGCGGCGTGGCCTTCAGCGACGGCGACAGCAACGACGGCAGCGCCAGCGGGGCCATCCGCCGCCTGCCGCCGACGGCCTTCGACCGCCGCCTGCGGGCCATCGCCGAGGACTACCCGGCCCCCGCCTTCGCCGCGATGATGAACCTGCTTGGCTCCCACGACACCAGCCGCATCCGGTTCCTGCTGGCCAGCGTGAGCCGCGGCGACGCCGACCGCGCCCGGGCCTGCCTGCGGCTGCTGGTGGCCTTCCTGGCCGGCTACCCGGGGGCGCCGACGCTGTACCAGGGCGACGAGGTCTTCATCGACGCGCCGAGCCGGTGGGCCGACGGCTGGCACGACGACCCGTACAACCGCGCCCCGTACCCCTGGCCCGACACGCCGGGCCACTACACGGCCGACGAGGCCCTGGCGGCAGACGTCCGCCACCTGACGAGCGCCCGCCACGCCGTCGCGGCGCTGCGCACGGGCCGCCTGGAGCACGGCGTCATCGCCGACGACGCGCGGGGCCTCTACGCCTACGCCCGCCACGGCGAGGCGGGCACGGCCTGGGTCGCGGTGAACGTGGGGGCGGCCGAGGCGACGCTCTCCCTCGGGGACGGGGCCGACCTGCTCGATCTGGCGACGGGCCGGGTGTGGGCCGGCGGCGCGGTGACGCTGCCGCCCCTCGGGGCCGCGCTGGTGGCGCCCGCGGACGTGGTGGACGAGCCGGCCGCCCCGGTCGCGCGCCTGGCCGACGGGGCCCTGGCCTGGGCGCCGGTGCGGACGGACACCGCGGGCGGCCGCGAGGTCGTCGTCCGCTACGCCCTCTACCGCGGCGACGGCCCCGACGTGCCCACGGACGGGGCCCCCTGGGCCTGGGTCGAGGTCGAGCTCTTCGCCGAGCCGGCGCCGGTGCCGGTGCCCCCCGGCCACTACCGCGTCGTGGCCTGGAGCGCCGCCCGCGGGGGGCTGCCCTCGGCCGTCGTCGAGGTGCCCGCCCGGCCCAGGGACGCCGGGGTGGGGACGCCTGGGGCCGCCGACGCCCTGCCCGCCGACGCCCTGCTCGCCGACGCCCTGCCGGCCGACGCCCTGGCCGCCGACGCGGGCCTGCCACCCCCCCAGGACGCCGGGCGCCCGGGGGCCGAGCCCGCCGACGCCCCGGCCGCCCCGCGGGACGCCGACGAGGGCTGCCAGGTCACCGGCCGTGCCCCGCCGGCGCTGCCCCTCCTCCTCGCCCTGCTCGCCCTCGCGCGCCGCCGCCGCAGAACCTGAGGCCCCCGGCGCCGACCGGTGGTAGGGTCGAACCACCGGGCATGCCAGGAGAAATGGCGCCGACGGCGAGGCCTTTGGATCCCTCGCCGACGTCGCCCGTACTAGCCGCCCGTCCGTCGTCCCCACCAGCCTCAGGTGCGCCATGACCCGCTCCGTGATCGCCCTCGCCTGCCTCGCCCTCCTCGCCGGCCCGGCCCTCGCCCAGAAGGCGGACGAGCCCGGCGAGGAAGTCCGCCTCTCCCTCGACCGCTACGCCCGCCTGATGCGGCTGGCCGACGCCCGCGCCGGCGCCCGCGTGACGTGGAGCCGCGGCAGCCTCTCGGCCCGCGTCGAGGGCGAGACGATGCGCGTCACGGTCAGCGCCCGCGTGCGGGCGGTGGGCGACGGGCCCGTCGAGATCCCGCTGCTGCCCGCCGAGGCCGTGCTCTCCGACGCCCGCGTGGGCGGGAACGGCGCCGCCCTGCTGCGCCTGTCCGGCGCGCATGTGGCCGTGATCCCTTCGCTTTCCGGCGAGGAGGAGGTCCGCCTCGAGTACGTGGTGCCCGTGCAGAAGGGCGATGACGGGGCCCCGTACGCGGTCGTGCCCATGCCCCCCATGGCCGGCGCTGGCCTGAGCCTCTCCGGCGTCGGCCCCGAGGCCGAGGCCTGGCCGGCCAGCGACGTGCGCCGCAGCGGCGATGGCCTCGAGGCCTCCCTGCCCGCGACGTCCGCCGTGCTGCTGCGCTGGGGGCAGGCCCTCGGCCGCGACCTCGTGCGCCGCGTCGACTACGCCGTCACCCTGGACGACGGGGGCGACGGCGTCGACGTCCTGGCCCGCTTCGAGGTCATCACCACCGCCCGCGACGCCCGGGTGCGCATCACCGGCGCCGACGACGCCCTGGTCGATCTGTCCGAGGGCAACGCCCCCGTGATCAGCCGCGTGGACGACGGCTGGCACATCGCCGTGATCGAGAAGCCCGGCCGCCACACCCTCACGGCCCGCATCCGCCTGGCCATCGACCGCAGCCGCGGCCAGCCCCAGATCACCCTGCAGCCCGACAACGCCCCGATGGCCCGCGTCAGCGTCACGGTGCCCGGCAAGCGCGCCGTCGAGTTCGAGCCGGTGGTGCCCATCACCAGCACCTTCAAGGGCGAGGGCGAGACGGCCGAGACCACCGCCGTGGCCCACCTGCCCCCCACCGACGAGGTGACGCTGCGCTGGACGGAGGCCCGGGCGGCCCCCGAGAGCCAGGTGCGCGCCAACACCAAGACCTACCAGATCCTCACCCTGGAGGAGGGCGTCCTGCGCTCCCGCGTCTACGTGCAGTACGACGTGATCAACGGGAAGCTCAAGGAGCTGCCCATCGCGCTGCCCGAGTCGGTGGTGCTCTACAAGGTCGACGGCGCCGGCATCGAGGACTGGCGCATCTTCCCCGCCACCGAGACGGAGCCGCGCCACGTCCGCGTGGTGCTGGGCCGGGAGCTCGAGGGCTCCGCCCAGATCGAGCTGGAGCTGGAGATGGTGGTGGGCACCGCCGAGGGCACCGTCCTCAACCTGCCGGTGCTGCGCCCCATGGCCGCCTTCCGCGAGGGCGGCGTCGTCGCCCTGCTCGACGGTGACAAGGTGGGCTTCGCGCCGGCCGAGGCCAACGGCTTCACCAGCGTGGGCCAGGACGCCCTGCCCGCCGAGATCCGCCAGAACCTGCGCGACAAGGTCTCCCAGGCCTACAAGCACGTGAACGAGCCCGGCACCCTCACCAGCAAGGTCGCCACCGCGAAGGCCCGCGAGGTCCGCTTCGACGCCCGCGTCGACACCCTCTACCAGGTGCGCGAGGGCTCGCTGCAGGGCAACGCCGCCATCCTGGTGGAGCTGAAGAGCGGCCGCCGCGACCACCTCATCCTGTCGCTGCCCGAGGGCCTGGCCGAGCCGCGCATCACCGCCCCCAGCCTCAACAAGGTGGAGCCGGTGGCCGACGCCGACGTGGGCGCGGGCCGCCAGGCCTACGCCGTGCGCTTCACCCAGGCCCTTGAGGGCGCCATCCAGATCGATGTGGAGTTCGAGAAGATCTTCGAGAAGGAGCTCGAGGGCCTGCCCATGCCCGACCTGCGGGTGCACGGGGCCGAGGTGGAGTCGGGCAGCCTGGGCATCACCGCCGAGACGGGCATGGAGCTGACCCCCGGCGAGGGCAAGGACCTGCGCCGCGTCACCGCCGAGGAGCTGCCCAAGGCCGTGCGCCTGCGCAGCGAGGAGGAGCTGCGGCTGGCCTACACCTACGCCCGCGCCCCCTGGGGCCTGACGCTGGGCATCAAGCGCAACAAGACGGTCGAGACGCTCGACGCCGTGGCCCGCCACGTCTGGCTCGAGTCGAACGTCCTGGAGAACGGCCACCGCGTGACCCGGGCCACCTACGAGGTCGCCAACGAGGACCGCCAGTTCGTGAAGCTGAAGCTGCCCCAGGGCTCGGCGGTGCTCTCGGTGAAGTCGGATGGCCGCAAGGTGAAGGCCGTCGAGGACGACACCGGCACCGTCGCCATCCCGCTGCCCAAGAGCCGCGTCGTCCAGGTCGAGGTGACGTACGACGTGGCCGGCGACGCCCTCGGCTTCTACCAGGGCATCGACCTGGCGGCGCCGGTGGCCGATCTGCGGGCCAACGACATCCAGTGGCTCGTGCGGGTGCCGGCGCGCCTGTCCATCCTGGGCTTCGACACCGACCTCACCGCCCTCGACGCCTCGGCGTTCAGCGGGCCGTCGGGGGAGGAGCTGCCCACCGACAACGACATGGCGGGCTTCGTCTTCGCCTACTCGGTGCAGGACGCCGAGGCCCCGGCGCTCACGGTCACCGCCCGCCTGGCCCGCGCCCCCGGCGCCGGCGTCGACCTGATGCTGCTGGTGCTGAGCCTGCTGGCGCTGCTCGGCGTGACGCGCCGCCGCGCCCGGGGCAACGGCCTGGGCGGCTCCGGGCTGGCGCTGCTGGTGGTCGGCGTGGGCCTGCTCGTCCTCAAGGCGGCCCTCTTCGGCATCGCGCCCTTCGAGTTCCTGCTCGTCGTGGGCCTGGTGGTCGTCGTCGGCTTCGCCTCCCGCAAGCGCCGCGCCCCCGAGGAGGAGGTCTGACATGCGCCGCCTGACCCTGGCCCTCGCCGTCGCGCTCGCCGCGGGCGGCTGCTTCGAGCTGGGGGGCGCCCCCGAGGCCCCCGCCGCGACGACGGCGGTGGGCCAGGGCGAGCGCTCCCGCGAGGCGCCCGCCAACGATCGGCAGACCGTGGCGCAGGCCGCCCAGCCCATGGGAGAGCCGCTCGCGGATCCGGCCGAGCCCCCCGCCGACGAGCCCGCGCTGCCCCCGCCCCCGCCGGTGGTCGCCCTGGACGGCTTCGACGACGACGGGGACGGCGTGCGCACGAAGAACGACGAAAAGCTGAAGGAAGACAAGGGCTTCAACAAGCTGGGTGGCAAGAAGGGCGGCGACCTGGGGCTCATCGGCGGCACCCTGGAGGAGGCGGCCAAGGAGGTCGCGGTGGACGACTTCGGCGAGGTCGCCAACCAGGTGGCCGACAAGTCGAAGGCGAAGCGGCCCGAGGGGCGCTACCGCGACTGGAAGGACGTGGACGACCGGGAAGGCGAGGAGCGCGACGTCGACAAGAAGCCCGCGCCGAAGAAGGTGGCCCTCGAGCTGGGCGCCTTCGAGATCGCCGGCAACGGCACCGAGGCCGCCCAGCCGGCCTTCGCCCTCGACCTGGGCCGCCTGCGCCTGGGCAGCGAGCTCGCCGAGGCGCCCATCGACGAGGAGCGCCCCGACCGCTTCCTGCCGCGCATGTGCTACTTCGAGAACACCTACCTCGGCGGCAACGCCGCGTATGAGGAGCGGCTGCGCCGGCTGGAGGCCGATCTGGGCGGCCAGCCGGGCCCGCACCTGCTCGCGCTGCTCGACCCCCAGCCCTTCGATCCCCCCGAGGACGCCGGCCTGCGGCTGACCGCCGCGCTCAGCCAGGCCTCGCTGGAGAAGCCGGGCCGCGTGGTGCTGCAGGTGGGCCTGCAGGGCAGCCGCCGCCACGGCTGGCGCCGGCCCCCCCTCGACGTCGCCCTCGTGGTGGACGTGAACAACCCCGACGTCGTGACCCGGGCCGCCGACGCGCTGCTCAAGCGCCTCGGCCCCCAGGACCGGCTGGCCATCGTGCAGGCCGGCGAGCCCGAGCCCATCTCGCTGCTGGCCGAGCGCCGCGACGTGCGCACCACGCTGGTGCGGCGGGCCGACGCCATCGCCGCCCGCTCCGCGGACGCCGGCGGCCTCGCCGAGGCCCTCGCCCAGGCGGGGGGCCTGCTGGCGGGCGCCGACGACCAGGCCCGCGTGCCGGGGACCCGCACGCTGGTCGTCCTCACCGATCGGGCCGGCGACGATCGCGTCGCCGCCGCCGAGCGCCAGGCCCACGCCCTCGCCCTCACCGGCGTCGTCACCTCCGTCGTCGCCCTGGGCGACGCCACGGACCAGGCCTGGTGGCGGGTGGCGAGCGCCGGCAACGGCAACCTGCACCGCGCCGCCGGGGCCGAGGCCCTCGACGCCGAGCTGGACGCCGAGCTGGCCAGCCTGTCCCGCGTCATCGCCCGGCTGCTGCGCGTCAACGTGCGGCTGGCCCCGGGCGTCGAGGCCATCCGCGTCATCGGCTCCCGCGTCCTCGGCCAGGAGGAGGTGGTGGCGGTGAAGGCCCGCGAGGTCGCCACCGACCAGAACCTCAGCCGCGCCCTGGGCGTGAAGGCCGATCGGGGCGACGACGACGACGGCATCCAGACGGTCATCCCCTACTTCTACGGCGGCGACAGCCACGTCGTGCTCATCGAGCTCTGGGTCGACCGCCCGGGAGCCGTGGCCGAGATCTCTTTGCGTTACAAGGACATGGTGAGCCTGGGCAACGCGGTGGCCCGCACGTCGGTCGCCCTGTCGGCCCTGCCCCGCGGGGTGTCGGCGGCGCAGCGGATGGTGCAGCAGAACCTGGAGGGCTTCAGCTTCGCCGAGGCCCTGCGCCAGGGGGCGCGCCTCGTCGAGGCGGGCCGCGCCGGGGCCGTGGGCCGGGTGCTGCGCCAGGCCGCCCAGACGCAGGCGGACCGGCGGCTGGCCGACGCCTTCGCCGACTTCGCCGCGCGGGGTCGGGACGGCGCGGCGCTGCGCGACGCCCTCGCGCTCGCCGCGGATCGGCGCATCGGCGCGTCGGGTGGAGGCCTGCGATGAGGCGCGCGTGGTTGCTGGGGCTGCTGGCGCTCGCCGCCTGCTCGAAGATGGAGGACGCCGGGCCCCCGCCGATGTCCGAGACGAAGAAGGTGGCCGAGGAGGAGGGCCGGGGGGGCCGCGCCGACAACGCGCCGGCGCGCGCCCGGCCGACGGACGAGGTCAACCTCGCGCCGGCGGCCCCGCGCATGGCCTGGGCGCCGGAGCCGGAGCCGGCGGTGGTGGAGGAGGACGGCAAGGACCGAGCCTTCCGCACCGTGGTCGTCGACGGCGAGGCGGATGACCTGCCGGCGGCGGCCGCGCCCCCCGAGATGCCCGTCGAGGTCGACGGGCTCAAGGTGGGCGACGTCAAGGAGACGCAGCGCGCCGTCCGCCGCGAGGTGGCCAGCCGCCGCGCGAAGCAGCAGGCCGCCGAGGAGCAGAAGCGCGAGGTCGGCTACCTGCGCCAGGAGGCCGAGGCGGCCGCGGGGCTGGCCGGCGAGCTCCTGGCCGACGAGGACGAGGAGAGCGAGGACGAGGAGGGCGACGAGCGCAACATGAAGGCGCTGGTCGTGGCGAAGCCGGCGGGGGCCACCGCGACGGTGGCCATGAACGGCGAGCTCGCCGACTCCCGCGACCAGGCCCAGGGAGGGGACGGCAGCGTCGTCCTCGGTCCCGGCTCGGTGGCGGACGCCCCGCCGCCCGTCCAGCTCGTCGCCGGCAAGCTCGCCAAGGGCAAGCCCGCGGAGATCTCCACCGGCCTGCTGGACGACGGCTGGTTCAGCCGGACGTCGGAGGAGGGCAAGCCCGACCACTTCCTGCCGCGCATGTTCTACTTCGAGAACACCTACCAGGGCCGCAGCGCGGCGTTCCTGGAGCGCCTGCGCCGCCTGGACGCCGGCTTCGAGGGCCGCGAGCGGCCGTATGAGCTCGCCTCCCTGCCGCCGCAGCCCATGGATCCCCCCGAGGACAAGGGCCTCTCCCTCGCCGTGACGCTGGATCGGCAGTGGATCGACCAGCCGGGCCGCGTCTACCTGCAGGTGGCCCTCCAGGGCTCGCGCCGCTACGGCTGGCGGCGGCCGCCCCTCGACGTGGTGGCCGTGATCGACGGCGGCGCCGCGGGGCGGCGGCCCGAGGCCGTGATGGGCGGCCTGCAGCGCCTGCTGGCGACGCTCGGGCCCCAGGATCGCCTCGGCGTGGTGCTGGCGGGGGAGCCCCCGGTGGTGCTGGCCGAGCTCGGCGACCTGCGCGACACCCGCCAGGCGCTGAGCCGCCTCGACGGCCGCGTCCAGGTGCCGGGGGACGGCCTGCCCGGCGGGATGGCGCTCGCGGGGCGGCTGCTGCAGGCGGCCAGCCAGGGCCAGGCCCGGGTGCCCGGCTCGCAGACGGTGCTCGTGCTCACCGGCGGCGACCTGGGCGAGGTCGCGTCGGCGACGCCCGTGGCCCACCAGCTCACCGTGCAGGGGGCGACGACGTCCGTCTTCGACCTGAGCGGGGGGGCGGCGTGGTGGCCGGTGGCCAACGCGGGGCACGGCAACCTGCACGCGGTGGACGGGGACGTCAGCGCGGCCGTGGACGACGAGCTGGCCCGCATCAGCCAGGTCATCGCGCGGCTCCTCCGGGTCAACATCCGCCTCGCCCCCAACGTGCACGCCATCCGCGTGCTGGGCTCCCGGGTGCTGGAGGCCGACGAGGTGAAGGCCGTGAAGGCCCGCGAGGAGGCCACCGACCGCCAGCTCTCGGCCACCCTCGGCGTCAAGGCCGACCGCGGCGAGGACGACGACGGCGTGCAGACGGTCATCCCGTTCTTCTACGGGGGCGACACCCACCTCATCCTGGTGGAGCTCTGGGTCGACAAGCCCGGGCCCGTCGCCGAGGTGAGCCTGCGCTACAAGGACATGGTCGCCCTCGACAACGCGACCGCCCACGCCGGCGCCCGCCTCGGCAGCGTGCCGCGGGCCACCACCGGCGCCGATCTGGCCGTCCGCCGCAGCGTGCGCGGCTTCCTGCTGGCCGAGGCCCTCGACGAGGCCGGCCGCTTCGTGGCCCGCGGCGACGCCGGCCGCGCCCGGTCCATCCTGGCCGAGGTCAGCGCCGACGATCCCGCCGACCGCCGGATGGTGGACGCCTTCCGCCGCCAGCTCGCCTCGACCCCCGCCCCCCTGGTGCGCGACGCCCTGGAGTACGCCAGCCGCCGCCGCATCAGCCACGCCGCCCTGCGCTGAATCCTCAATGAATCCCGCTGGGTATGCTCAGGGGAACGGGATGTTGATGTTGAAGTAGCCGCACTCCAGGGTGCCGGCGCCGGCGCCGACGGTGCCCGTGGCGTGGGCCTCCTGGTCCTGGCCCGGGGCGAAGGGCGCGTACATGGGCTCCACCAGCCCGGCCAGCGTGATCTGCACCAGCAGGATGTTGAAGTCGGCGCCCTGGGGGTTGCCCCCGCAGGCGCTCCCGTTGCTGCAGCAGGCGATGACGCCGGTGCCCTCGGGGCAGGCCACGCTGCACGGCGTCGCCCAGGTGGCCACGCAGGCCTGGCCGCCCTGGGCGCAGGCCACCCGGGCGCGGCCCGCCGGGGCGAAGTCGCCCGCGAGCCGGGCGGTGATGGTGCGCTGGGGCGTGCAGACCCCCGCCAGGCAGACGCCCGCCGAGCAGGCGGCGCCCTCGATGGCCCGCTGGCACGCCTGCTGTTCGACGCGCCGGCTGACCTCGCAGAAGCCGTCGGCGCAGCGCGGCTCGTCCACCACGCGCTCCTGCACCCCCTGGGCGGCGCACTCGGTGGGGTAGGCGCACGGGCCGAAGGGGCCCGGGCCCGGCACGGCGCAGTCCGCGGCCTGGATGCACTGCACGCACCGGTCGAGCATGGGGCTGCACACGTCGCGGCCGCAGTCGCGCTCCCCGTGCACCGCGCAGCTCCCCCCGGAGCAGGTGTCGTCGCCGTTGCAGAACACGCCGTCGTCGCACGCGGCCGCGTTGTTCGTGAAGACGCAGCGGCCGGCCTGGCAGCGGTCGTCGGTGCAGGGGTTCGCGTCGTTGCAGTCCGCCGCGGCGGCGCAGGGCCGGCAGTCGGCCCCCAGGCCCTCGTCGGCGCGGCCGTCGCAGTCGTCGTCGCGGCCGTTGCAGGCCTCGGCGGGCACGGGCCCCACCACCTGCTCGTCCACGCGCCCGTCGCAGTCCTGGTCGACGCCGTCGCAGGCCTCCGTCGGCAGCGCCCCGCAGCCCCCGCAGGCGTTCGTCACGCCCTCGTCGGTGGCGCCATCGCAGTCGTCATCGGCCCGGTTGCACTGCTCGCCCGCGGGGCCCACGCCGCCCTCGCAGGCCGTCCAGCCCCCGCCCTCGCAGCGCTGGGTGCCCGTGCGGCAGGCCCCCACGCTCTGGCCGCACGGCCGCGTCAGCGCCTCGTCCACCGCGCCATCGCAGTCGTCGTCCACGCCGTTGCAGGCCTCCGCCGCCGGGCCGATGGCCCCCTCGCAGGCCTGCCAGCGGCCCCGCGCGCAGGCCTGCTGCCCCTGGCGGCAGCGCCCGATGTCGGCCCCGCAGGCCTGGGCCAGGCTCTCGTCGACGGCGCCGTCGCAGTCGTCGTCCTCGCCGTTGCAGGCCTCGTCCGCGGGGCCCACCTGGCCCACGCAGGGCCCGAAGGTGTGGTCGGCGTCGCAGGTGCGGCGCCCCTCGCGGCAGCGCCCGATCCCCGGCCGCCCCTCGCCCTCGAAGCAGTCCACCACCATCCCCGGGTCGCAGCTGCACCCCCGATCCCGGTTGTCGATCTCGCCGTCGCAGTCGTCGTCCTGGCCGTTGCAGGCCTCGTCCGCCGGCAGCAGCTCCCCCTCGCAGGCGCCCCCGCAGATCCCCCGGCCGCTGCGGCAGCGGCCCACGCCCTGGGTGCCGTCCGGCCCGGTGTAGCAGCTCGCCTCGCCCTCGTCGGTGGCGCCGTCGCAGTCGTCGTCCAGGCCGTTGCAGAGCTCGGCGGTGGGCAGCCCCGGCCGCGCCTGGCAGGCCCCGCCCGCGTCGCCGCAGCCCATCAGCCCCTCGCGCCGGCAGGCCCCGATGCCGACCGCGCAGGGCTCGCCCAGGCCGAAGCCCTCGTCGAAGAGCCCGTCGCAGTCGTCATCGACGCCGTTGCAGACCTCGTCCTCGACGCTCCCCGGCAGCCCCGCGCAGCGCTGGCCGTCGGCGTCGCAGAGGAAGGTGCCCGCCGCGGCGCAGGCCCCGATGCCCACGGTGCACGGCTGGCCGACCTGCTCGGCGAAGTCCTCGTCGGCGCGCCCATCGCAGTCGTCATCGGCGCTGTTGCAGACCTCGGGGCCCGGCAGGATCTGGCCGCCGCAGGGCAAGAGCCGCCCCTCGTCGCCGCAGCGCTGCAGGCCGGCCCGGCAGACCCCCACGTTCAGGGTGTCGGCGTCGCCGTCGTAGCAGGGGGCGAAGTCGCCGGGGGCGCAGGCGGCGCAGGCGTCCTCGTCCACCACGCCGTCGCAGTCATCATCCTGGCCATCGCAGCGCTCGGGGCGGCAGGCGGCCCCGTCGGCCTCCACGCCGGCGTCCCCCGCGGGCGGCGCCACGGGCCGCGCGTCGGCGGAGGCCCCCACCTGCGCCGAGAAGACGCCGCTCAGGGCCCCCCCGTCGGCACACGCGCAGATCCCCGCCCACCCCAAGGCGAGCGCCGCCCAGCGTCCTGCTCGCCCCCCCATCGCGACCTCCTGGCCGAAGCGGCTCTCGACGCATCATCGCCAGGGGCCGGGGCCAGCGCCAGCCGGGCGGAGGTTGCCGTGTGCGGGGGGGCGTGCGACGCTGCCCCCAGCACGTCCTGCCGGGAGGGACTCTTCCATGAACCGACTTGTTATCCTTGGCCTTTTCGGCCTCCTCGCCGCCAGCCCCGCCGCCGCCCAGACGGTCACCGGCGGCTACGGCGGCTACCAGCGCATCGCCCGCGGCGTCTTCGAGCTGGGCCTCGACAACCTGCTGCTCGTCCGCCAGGGCACCCAGAAGCTCGGCAGCGGGGACGACGACGTCTCGACGCTCGAGATCGCCTACACGGGGGGCCTGACGCCGCGGTACTTCATCGCCGACAGCTTCGCGCTGGGCCTGAGCGTGGGCTTCTTCGTGCGCAAGCAGACGGCCACCACCAAGGTGGGCTCCACCGAGACGGAGACCATCCTCGCCGACGACAGCGGCGTCATCGGCTTCCTGATGGCGAACTACTACATCCGGCTGGGCAACAGCTTCTTCTTCAAGCCGGGCATCGGGGCCGGCGGCTTCACCGGCACGCGCTCGCTGCCCGTGGCTGGCACCACCGACCAGAAGGTCGAGAGCGCCCTCGCCGGCGCCGCCGTGCGGGCCGACCTGGGCTTCGCCTTCTTCGCCAGCCAGCACATGAACCTGCGGGCCGGCCTCGACTTCGTGTACCGCTCGGGCAGCGACACCCCCGACGGCGCGGACGAGGGCCAGGACTTCAGCACCATCGACGGCGGCTTCAACATCGGCATCGGCTACCTCTTCTGAGGTCGCCCGTCAGGCCTGGGCCTCCGCCGCCTTGCGGGCCGCGGCCCACGCCCGGTAGCGGCCCAGCGCCGCGGCGAACCGCGCCTGCCCCCACCGCGGCTCCAGGGAGTCGAGCACCGTGATGACGGGCTCGGCCAGCTCGCGCCCGAACGCCCGCTCCAGCGTCGCCTTGCACGTCAGCAGGATCTCGATGACGCCCGCGTCGTCGCCGCGCCCCTCGCGGGCCTCGGCCGTCAGCATCGCCGCCATCAGGTAGAGCACCGGCTGCGTCGCGTCGAGGGCGGCCTGGCGCGCGGCGGCCGCGAACAGCAGGCCCTGGTCGAAGTCGTCCGCCCGCAGCGCGGCGGCCGCCCGCTGGAGCTGGATCTCGCCGGCCGAGGCCGCGTCGCCCAGCGCCTTCGCCTCGGCGATGAGGCTCTCCCAGGTGTCCCAGCGCGCGGCGTCCCCGTCGGCGAAGGGCACCACGGCGCGGCGCTCCAGCCGGACGCGCAGGCGCAGGCCCCGGTCGTCCAGCCGGTCGGCGGCGGCCACGGCGGCGTCGTAGTCGGCGGCGGCGGCGTCGAGCCGCGCCATCAGGGCGTGCAGGTTGCCCCGGTGGCGGTGGCAGTCCACGAGGCCGCGATCCGCCCCCCAGGTCGTCAAATCCTCAATCATCCCATCGAGTTCGCGGATGGCCGCCTCGACCTGGCGGCGCTCCTGCAGCGCCTCCACCACCCGCAGGCGCGCCCGCAGCTCGTCCACGCGGCTCTCGGCCTCGCGGAACCGCTGGACCGCGGCGCGGAAGGCGGGCAGGGGATCGCCGCCGGTGCGGGCCATGGCCTGCCCGCGCACGTAGTTGAGGCGGCCGACGAGCAGCGGGGTGCCGGCGCCGTGCAGCGCCATGTCCCGGGCCTCGTTGAGGATGGGCAGGGCGCTGCCGGGCTGGCCGGTGCCCAGCTCCAGGGCGGCCAGCCGGATGAGCAGATCCAGCTCCTGATCGCGGTCGCGCAGGTCGCGCACGACGGCCAGCCGCGCCAGCAGGTCGGCCCGGGTCGCCTCGACGGTCTCAGCCATGGGCCCTCCAGCGCTGCAGACGCCCGACCAGGTGGGTGGCGTGCTCCCGCAGCGGCGCGACGTGGTGCACCGCGGTGGTGCCATCCGGGCGCTGGCGCTCCAGCGCCACGCGGTGGATGACCCGGTTGGTGGAGGCGGAGTGGGAGCCCCCGAGGCTCACCCGCGTGACCTCCGCGCGGGGGACGTCGGTGCGCGCGCCGCCCGCCAGCTCGACCAGCCGGTCGGGGAAGAGGTAGAGCCCGTCGCGGGTGGTGCGGCCGCCGCGGACGCGGGCCCAGGCCTGCCGCCCGAAGGCGAGGGTGAGGGCGCCGAAGACGAGGGCCGCGATGCCCTGGACGCTGCGCAGCCCCGCGCCGCTGGCGATGACCGCCCCCGCGACGCAGGTGGCCGTCAGCGTCAGGCCGACGAGGGCGCCGATGGCCGGGCCGATGGGGTCGGGGCCGAGGGCCGGCAGGTACAGCGCGTCCTCCAGGCCGGGCGGGGCGGGGGGCCGGTGCAGATCCGGGGGCGCGGCGGCCAGCAGGCGGGCCTCCTCGGCCTGCACCCGGGCCAGCTCGGCCTCGGCCGCCGTCAGCTCGACCTGGGCGTCCGCGGCCTGGACGCGCAGGGAGGCCGCGCGCCGCTCGACCCGCGCGGGATCCACCGGGAAGGGGGCGGCGAGGTCGGCTTCCAGATCGGCGAGCGCCCGGGCCGCCTCGGCCTCGGGATCCACGACTCGGCGCTCACCCCCCACCGCCGCCCTCGCGCTCGATGACGTCGACGAGGCGGTTGAGCTCGGCGTGGCCCTCCGTGCGCTGGCGCTCGTGCTCCGTCGCCCAGCCCGCCCCCGACTCCACGGCCGCCCCGTGCTCGCCGCGCAGCCGCTGCATCTCGCCCTCCAGCACCGTCTGGCGCTCGGCGGCGTTGGTCAGCGTGTCCTGCAGGAAGGCCTGGCCGTCCATCGTGGCGAGCTGCTCCTCCGTCATCTGGGCGTCGATGGCCTCGAGGGACGCCTGATCCGCGTCGGCCTCGGTGCGCGAGGCGGTCGTCTCGGTGGTCATCCGATCGGCCTCGGTGTTGCCCTTGTCGGCCATGGCCGCCGCGTCCGCCGAGCGCGCCTTCTGGTCGTCGGCGCCGCTCGCCACCTTGCGGATGCCGCCAGCGCCATCCCCGGCCCCGCCGATGATGCGGCCGGGCACGATGTTGAGCATGTCCAGGAAACGACTCATGAATCCGCCCACGGTCCGCCCCGTGGACTCGCCGCTCTTCTCGCCCTCCTTGGCCTTGCCCCCCGTCTCGGTGGCGGCGGTGCGCAGGTCGTCCTGGGCGGTCACGCGGTCGTCGAGCTGGCCCTGGTGGGCGGCGACGGCCTCCTGGTTGGCGGCGGAGATCTGCTGCATGGCCGTCAGGGCGGTCATGCTCTCCTCGCTCTCGGTGAGCAGCGAGGCGGCCACCTCCTGCTGGAACGCGATCTGGCGCGACTCCAGATCCAGATCGGCGTAGGCGGCGCGCGCCCCGTCGATCTGGTCGGGCACCCCGGCCGGGGGCGCCGGCAGGCTGCCCTTGAGGTCGTCGAACTGCTGCTGGAGCTGGGAGCGGTAGTCCTTGCCGGGGCCGCGCTCGCCGGCGTTGCCCTCCCAGTTCATGGGCTGGCCGTCCAGCGTGCGCTCCCAGGCCCCGAGGAAGCCGGGGCGGTCCTGGCCCTGCTCGTCGGTGGTGCCGCCGGCGACGCCCCGGGCGACGCTCTGCGCCAGGTCGCCGCCGGCCCCCGTCACGCCTGCGCCCTTGTTGTGGCCATGCAGATCGGTGGGGCCCTGGCCCGTGAAGTCGTAGTACCAGCGGTTGCGCTGGGTGTTGGCGCGCTGGCGGGCGGCCTCGCTCTGCTCCGCCGTCATGCCGCCCGTCCGCCAGGCCTCCTGGCCCGGGTGCTGGGCGTCGCGCACGCCCTCCCGGGCCCCCACGCGCTCGGCGTTGGTCTCGCCGGCCCGCCCCTGGGCGCCGGACAGCTCGCGCTGCCGCTCGGCGTCGATGTTCTGGGCCCCCTGGAGCGGCATCTGGGCGCGCAGGCGGTCGACGTTGGTCCTGGCCTCCACGACGCGGGCCTCGGCCAGGGTGGTGCGCCGGGTGATGAGCTCGACCTCCGCCCGGCTGATGTGCTGGTCGTAGATGAGCAGGTTGCGGGGGTCCTCCCCGGCGGCCGCGCGCGTCTGGCGCTCCTGCTTGAGCACGTTGACGACGTGCTGCTGCGTGTCGATGGCGCGCTGGGCGGCCCGCACCTGCTCCTGGGCGGCGGCGTGGTCGGTCTGCGCCTTGCGGATGCTCGCCTGGACGCCCTCGTCACCCTCCAGGTTCTGCCGGTTGCGGCGGGCCTCGGCGGCCGCCTGCTCGGCCTGCCGCAGCTTCTCGCGGGCCTGCTCGTCGGCGTCCCGGGCGGCCGCGAGGCGGGCGTCGGCGTCGGCGCGGACCTGGGCCACCTCGCGGTTCGTGGCCGGCTGGCCCCCGACCCGCTGGTTCCAGCGCTCCCGCGCCGCGTCGTTGTGGAAGACCGTCAGCCCCGCGTGCTCCATGTCGGCGGCGCGCTGCTGCTGGGAGCGCGGCCCGCCGCCGGGCGCCTGGGCGTACTCGCCCGTGCCCCGGTAAGCCCGCGTCCCGGCTCGGGAAGTCGCCACGGCGGTGCGCGCGTCCTGGGTGGCCTGCCGGGCGTTGCCGCCGCCGCTCACGATGGTCGCGCCCGTGTTCAGCGCGTTCATGATGCGCTGCATGCGGGTGGGCGGGTTCTGGGTGCTGTTGGACTGCCGGGGCTGCTGCTGGGTGGTGTTGCGCGCCTGGCCGCGGTTCTGGAGGCGCTGCTGGGCCGCGCCGCGCAGCCGGTTGCCGGCGCGGGTGGTGGCCTCGGTGGTGAACGCCTGGGTCTGCGTCCGCAGCCGCTCGCCCTGCTGCAGCAGCTCGGCCGGATCGGCGTTGCCGTATTTGATCTGCAGCGCGCGCAGGGCGATCACGAGGGCTCTGCCCAGGGTGATGTAGATGCCGAACGCCGTGCTCACCGTGCCCAGCGTCGTCGCCCAGCTCGCCGCCAGGCTGGCGAAGGGCAGGGCCGCCGGGCAGATGAACGAGAGCACGAAGCTGGCCGCCGCCACGATCCAGCAGATGGTCGACAGCGTGCCGATGACGTTGTTGACGCCCTCGAGGATGGTCAGCAGGCCGTCGAGGGCCTGGATGGGATCGCCGGAGGAGATGCCCTCCAGCAGCATCTGCCCGCCCTTGACGGCGTTGCCGTACGTCCCCGCGACGGTGCCTTCCAGCCAGGCCGCCGGGTCGTAGGCGATCTTCGCCATCTCCACGAACCCCTGCAGGTAGGGGATGCGGGAGGAGGCGAGGTTGATCGCCGTGTCGATGGCGATGTTCTTGAGGCCCGCGACGAAGCCGTCGGCGGCCCCGCCCGTGAGGGCGTCGCGGATGAGGGCGTCGCGATCGATGCTCGCGCCGCCGGCGGTCGGCCCGGCCCCCTGGAAGTACTCGTGCCAGACCATCTCGTCGTCCCACTTCGACAGTGGGCCGCTCTTGAGGGACTGGAACGCCGGCAGCTCCGAGTCGGGGCCGGCGGGGGTGGCGGCGAAGGCGCCGGAGCGATCGGGGTTGGCCTTGACGGCGGTGGTGGGGCCCGCGGGCGTGCCGCCCTCGGCGGGGGCCTCGGTCGGCGGCGCGGGCGGGGCGTCGGGGGTCTCCTCGACCACCGCGTCGCCCTTCGTCTGCCCCTCCGTCTTGGCCTTGCGGATCATCTCCTCGATCTCGGCCTCGGTGGGCTCGTGCTGCTCCTCGTCGCCGGCCGGCGTCGCGGGCGCGGGCGCGGGCTCCTCCTTCTGGACGATGGCGCTGGCCTGGGTGGCGGGCTGGCTGGGCGTCGACGCCGTGCCGGCCGCCGTGGGCGTCTGGTTCAGCAGGCCCTCGGCCGACTCGCCCCGCACCACGGCGTCGGCCACCTGGTCGGCGTGCCGCTCGTACGCGTCGCCCACCTGGCCCACCCCGCCCTTGAGCTGCACGCCCTGGCGCTGCTGGACGACGTGGGCCGCCTCATGGGCCGCGAGGTGCAGATCGGGCTGGCCGTCGAAGGCCACGGCGTTGCCGGTGGCGTAGGCCTCGGCGCCGATGGCCCGGGCCGCCCGGCCCCCCTCGCCGCCCACATGGGCCTCGATGCCGGAGACGTCGTGCTCGCCGAAGGCCGCCTGGATGGCGTCGCCATGGGGCAGCGCGCCCCCGGCGCCCTGCACGCCGCGCGTCGCAACCTCCTGGATCTCTTCGATCTTCGGGGTGACCGTCTCCGGCGCGGCGGGCGTCTTGCCCAGCCACTCGGCCACCGCGTTGCTCGGGCCTTCGCGGCGCTGGACGGCCAGGACCTCGGCGGCCTGGGAGCGCGGCGCGCTCTGCGGCTGCTGGGCGGCGGGGCCGGGGGTCGCCCCGCCCGCCTCCGTCGCCTGGAGCTGCACGGGGCGCAGATCCACCTCGGGGGCGCCGGCCGGCTGGGCGCGGCGCTGCACGGCGCGGCGCTGGACGGCCTTGTGGAAGGCCTGATCCGGCGCTTGCGCCTGGGCCTGCGTGCGATCCGGTGCCGAACGCTGCTCCGGCTGCTGCGTCGTGGACGCGTCGGCCACCACCTGCTCCCCTGGCTGACCCCTCCGCACTGTCGCGAGTCGCGCGGTCTCCCGTCAAGCCGGCACGCCGCGCCCCCTTCCCGTGGGCGCCCGAACGCGCCACCATCGCGCGCGAGAACGACCACGGTGGATCCATGACCGACCTGACCTTCGAGACGACCCTGGCCGACGCCCGCGCCAGCGCCCAGGGCCTGCTCGACTTCATCGACGCCTCGCCCACCCCCTACCACGCCGTCGACCAGGCCAGCCGCGCCCTCCAGGCGGCGGGCTTCGAGGCGCTGCGCGAGGACACCCGCTGGGTGCTCGAGCCCGGCCGGGCCTACTACGTCGTGCGGGGCAGCGGCTCCATCATCGCGTTTCGGCTGGGCACCGCGCCGGCGGCCGAGGCGGGCTTCCGGCTGCTCGGCGCCCACACCGACTCCCCCAACCTGCGCCTCAAGCCGCGCCTGGCCAAGAGCGCCCATGGCTACGCCCTGCTGGACGTGGAGCCCTACGGCGGCCTGACGCTGGCCACCTGGACGGACCGTGACCTGGGCCTCGCCGGGCAGGTGAGCTACCGGGCCGGCGAGACGGTGCAGACCTCCCTCGTCCGCTTCGACAAGGCCCTCTGCCGCATCCCCAACCTGGCCATCCACCTGAACCGGACGGTCAACGACGAGGGCCTCAAGCTCAACAAGCACAGCCACGTCGCCCCGGTGCTGGCCCACTTCGCCGGCGAGGGCAACCCCTCGGATCTCTTGAAGGAAATGCTCGCCGAGGCCGTGGGGACGACGCCCGGGGCCATCCTGGGCCACGACCTGATGCTCTACGACCTGCAGCGCGGCGCCTTCAGCGGGCTCAAGGACGAGTTCTTCCAGGTGGCCCGCCTGGACAACCTGGCCATGACCCACGCCTGCCTCTGCGCGCTGCTGGCCACCCCCGGCGACGTCCCGCAGACGCGCGTCATCGGCCTGTACGACCACGAGGAGGTGGGCAGCCTGTCGAGCCGCGGGGCCGACTCCAGCTTCATGCAGGACGTGCTCACCCGCATCGCCGGGGACGGCGTCGACCAGCTCCCCCGAGCCGTCGCCCGCAGCCACCAGGTCAGCGCCGACATGGCCCATGGCGTCCACCCCTGCTACGCCGACAAGCACGACGGGACGCACAGCCCCGTCATGAACGGCGGGCCGGTGATCAAGACCAACGTCAACACCCGCTACGCCACCGAGGGCAGCACCGGCGCGCTCTTCCGCCTCGCCTGCCAGCTCGAGGGCGTGCCCGTGCAGGAGTTCGTCAACCGGCCCGACCTGGCCTGCGGCACCACCATCGGCCCCATCTCGGCGGGTCGGCTGGGGGTGCCGACGGTGGACGTGGGCAACCCCATGTGGGCCATGCACAGCATCCGCGAGATGGCCGGCACGGCCGACCACGTGCTCATGGGGCGGGCGCTGGCGCGGTTCCTCGTGGAGCCGGGCTTCCCCTGAGCCCCTACCGCCGGTGCCGCCAGCGCCGGCGCCCCACCCGGGGCCGCGCCGCGCGGGCCGCCAGGGCGGCCTCGTCGATCTCGAAGCGGACGTCGCTGAAGCAGCCGTCCGGGTAGTCGGGGTGGGGCACGTCCGTCACCACCATCCGCACGACGCCCTCGGTGTAGACCGTCGTCTTCGCGCCGGCCGGGGGCTCGCCGAGGGCCTGGCAGACGGGGCAGTCGGGGTGGAAGGCGTCGCCCAGGGAGAGGTCGGGGGGGCAGGTGCGCTGGCTCATGGGACCATCCTCATCGCGGGGGGCGTCCAGTCGCCCCACCAGCTATCGGTCAGTCGCGGCGCGTGTCGCAGGATTTCTCGCGATCGGGCGAAAAAAGTTCGCTCACGTCAGGGCCGGGGCGGCGGCTCGGTGAGGATGACGGTCAGGCCGCTGCCGTCGTAGACGCCATCTCCCGGGTCCAGATCCCAGCCCGTGCCGAGGCCGAAGGCCAGGTACGGCGGCAGGTGCACGGCCACCCGCGTCACCAGGCGGTGCGCGGCGTCGGCGTCCACGAAGGGGGGCGGCGTGCCGGTGGGCTGCCGCTCGGCGCGCAGCAGGCCCACGTCCGCCATGACGGTCGCGTCTGCCGGCCAGCGCAGCCGCAGCGACCACAGCCGGCGGTCCTCGCCAAAGGTCACCGGCGCCTCCCGCGTGCGCGCGAATTCCTGAGTAGATTCGAGCCAGTACGCCTCCACGCCCACCCGGCCGGGCAGCGTGGCCAGGGCGTACAGGCGGCCCTCCGTCCGCCCCTCGGCCTCGCGCAGCGCCCGCGCCCCGGCCCAGGCGTCATCGACGTCGACGTGCAGCACCGTGGCCCCGACGGTCACCCGCTCGCCCGCCCACTCCACCAGCGCCCCGGCCAGGGTGGCGGCGCGGCGGTGGGTGAACGTCGCCGCCGCGTCCGCCGGATCGGCCACCTCCGTGGTGTGCGGGAGCACGAGGCCCGCGTACAGCTCCCCGCGCACGCCGGCCCAGCGCGCCGAGGCCAGCTCCAGGGCGAAGGCCAGGGGGGCGTCGCGCTGGTCGCGCGTCTCCTCCAGCTCCGCCCCGCGCGACTCCGCCAGGGCGTAGGCGGCGTTCACGAACGGATCGAGGGCGAACGCCCGCAGCCGCGCCTCCCCCAGCGCCGCGATCCGGGCCCCCACCACCGCCTCCAGGTCGGCGTCCTCCTTCTCCCAGCGCGGGAAGAGGTGGGCCTCGAAGAAGAGCGGCGAGCCGCCCAGGTCGTCGCCGGCGACCACGAGCCGCGCCAGGTGGCTCCGGGTCTGGCGGTCGTCGAGCTGGTGGTAGCGCACGCCCACCGAGACGCCCGCCCCCACGGGCCACGCCGTCTTCAGCTCCACGGCGTTCGTCAGGGTGAACTCGGTGATGCTCTGCACGTAGAGCCGCGCGCCGCGGTCGGTGGCCTGCCAGGCGGCCTCGTCCCCCAGGGGGAAGCCGCCGATGCGCTGGTCGAAGGGGTACTCCAGGTACTGCGGATCCCGCGCCTGCTGGAGCTGGGCCCCGTCCGGGTCCGGGCGGCCGTGGCGATCCTCCAGGCGCCGCCAGACGGTGAGCCAGTCGGCCTCCAGCGTGAAGGCCGGCGGGGCCAGGAGGGCCGCCAGCAGCGGCGCGGCCGCCCACATGGGTCAGGCGATGACCAGCGAGACGCCCACGAGGCCGAGCAGGCGCGCCTCGTCGTCCAGGTCGGCGCGGGTGAGGGGGCGCTCGTCCAGCCAGCCCGGCGGGAAGCGCAGGGTGCAGGTGTTGCCGTCCAGGCTCAGATCCGCGGGCGGCCGCCGCGAGGGGCTGCGGGTGCGGTTGAGGCAGACCGAGAGCCGCAGCAGCAGGGCGAGCCGCAAGACGAGCTCCAGCTCCGCGCAGCCCAGATCCAGGATGGCCTGCCGGTCGATCTTGCGGCGGTGGGAGAGCACCAGCGCCGCCAGCAGCGCGTGGTCGCGGTACGAGAAGCCGGGCATCTCGGCGTTCTTGACGAGGTACGCCCCGTGCCGGTGGTGGCCGGCGTAGGCGATGGTCTTGCCCACCTCGTGCAGCGCGGCGGCCCAGCCCAGGTACAGGCGCGCGCGGGTCGCGTCGACGTCCATCCCCGGCAGGGCCTGCTCCAGGAGCTGCATCGCGACGGTGCGCACCCGCGCCGCCTGGGCCACGTCCACGCCGAAGCGCGTCTGCAGGCGGTCGACGGTGCGGTCGCGCACGTCCTCCGACCCGCCGCGCCCGATGAGGTCGAAGAGCACCCCCTCGCGCAGGGCCCCCTTGGCCGCCTGCAGCTCGTCGATGCGCAGGCTGCGGAAGAGGGCCTTGAGCACGGCGTAGCCCCCGGGGAGGACGGCGCGCCGGTCCGGGCTCAGGGCCGGGATGTCGAGGGCGTCCACATGGCCGGCGTCCACCAGGGCGTCCTCCAGGTGGGCCAGGCCCTTGGCGGTGATGCCGGTGTCCGACCAGCCCGAGGCCAGCAGCATGGTGCGGATGGCGTTGATGGTGCCCGACGATCCATGGGCCACCGACCAGCCCAGGCCCCGGTAGATGCGGTGCACCGGGCTGAGCTCCAGCCGGGCGGCGATGAACGCTTTCTGCAAGCGATCCGCGGTGATGCGGCCGTCGGGGAAGTAGCGGCGCGAGAAGCTCACGCAGCCCATCTCCAGGCTGTCGGACTGCTCGATCTCGGGGCCGGTGCCCACGATGCACTCGGTGCTGCCGCCGCCGATGTCCACCACGAGGCGGCGCTGCCCGCCGTCATCCTGGCCGTGGGTGACGCCCAGGTAGATGAGGCGCGCCTCCTCCTGCCCCGAGATGGTCTCGATGGGGTGGCCCAGGGCCGCCTCGGCCAGGGCGAGCACGACGTCGCTGTTGCTGGCGCGCCGCAGCGTGTTGGTGCCGACCGCGCGCACCCGGTCGGGGGCGAAGGCCGCGAGGCGCTGCCCGAACCGCTTGAGGCAGTCCAGCGCGCGCATCAACGCCGCCTCCGACAGCCGGTCCTTCGCGTCCAGGCCGGCCGCGAGCTGCACGCGCTCCCGCAGCTTGTCGATGATGTGGACCTCGCCGTCCTGAATCCGGGCCACCACCAGGTGGAAGCTGTTGGAGCCCAGATCGACGGCGGCGACAGCGGTACCGGGCATCACGCCCCCATCCCTCGTTTCACACCCTGGTGTAGCAGAAACAGTCCACCGATGGATGAGCGGTGCTCCCCCGGGGCCCTCCCGGCGCCGCCAGGCCGCCTCCCGCGGGCTGGCACGGCCGTTGCGAACGGGTGGGGCAGATCTGCACCGTGGAGGACGGCATGCGACGAGCGCTCTGTGCTCTCGTCCTGGCATGCGCGCTGCCCGCCTTCGCCGCACCCGCGGCGCCTGGGGTGGTCATGCGCGTCGACGACCAGGAACTGTTCGTGAACCTGGGCCAGCGCGACGGGGTGCGCGCCGGCAGCCGCCTGGCGCTCTACCGCCGGGTCGTGCTCACCCACCCGCTCAGCGGCGCCGAGGTGGAGGACCGCTTCCCCATCGGCGTGGTGGAGGTGGCCGAGGCGGGGGAGCTCCTCTCCATCGTCCGCAGCTTCGGCCAGCTCCGGCGGCCGCCCGCCCCCGGCGACTACGTGGATCGCGACGGCCCCGCGCCGCCGCCCGTGGTGGTGGCCGCCGTGCCCGGGGCCCCCCCGCCCGAGCCCGATCTGGCGGCGCTGCACGCGACGCTGCTGGCGAGCATGGGGCATGAGCCCGGGGTCCAGGCCGAGGCCCTGAAGGCCTGGCGCCGCGCCTTCCCGCAGTCGGATCGGGCCGCCGCCGTGGACGTGGCCATCGCCGAGCTGGAGGCCCAGGCCGCCGCGCCGCCAGCGACGTCCCCGCGTGGCCCCGACGACGGCCCGCTCCTGGTGCGCCACCAGCCGGTGGCGGTGGTGGAGGAGGGGCGTCCCCTGGAGCTCTCGGTGGCGGTGGTCCAGGCCGAGGAGGTCGACGAGGTGCACCTGCTCGTCCGCCCCGGCCGCTCGGCCGATCTCGATCGCGCGCCGCGGACGTGGCAGACGGTGGCGATGAGCCGCGCCGGCGACCACTACTGGCGCGCGGCCATGCCGCCCGACCTCCTGGCCCGACCGGGCGAGGTGGAGTACGTCCTGGAGGCCATCCGCATGGACGGGCGGGCCGAGGTCGTGGCCGGCGACCTGCTGCGCCCGCTGCGCATCGCCGTCAAGCCCATGGCCCTCACGACCCGCGAGGCCGGGCCCAGCCACGCCGAGTTCTTCTTTCGTTACGTGGACTTCAACGTCAGCGAGGGGGGCGGCGACCGCTACTACCAGACGGAGGCGCGCTTCCGGTACGGGGTGCGCTTCGGGTTCCTGCACGCCGTCGAGGTGGGCGTCGGGCTGCTCAACGGCGAGGGCGGGCGGGTGAAGTTCCTCGACGACGGCGGCGAGCCGCGGGCCATCTCGCTGGGCTACGCCTTCGGGGGGCTGGAGCTGGCCGTGGCCCCCGCCCTGGGCCTGGGGGCCCGCCTCTCGGGGGGCAACTCCCGGCCGGGCGCCGGCAAGGAGGGCACGTCCGTCCTCGGCGCCCAGGGCTACCTGCGCATCGGCGAGGACGACGGCACCCACCTCATCGTCGGCGCCGGGGCCGACGACACCCTCGGCAGCCGGTACTTCGCCGAGCTGCACATCGACGCCTTCGACCGCGTGCCCCTGCGGGCCGGCGCGGAGGCGACCAGCCTGCCGGTGGACGCCGACTACGGCGTGCGCCTGTCGGGCGCGGTGGGCTACCGCGTCGCCGACTGGGCCACGCTGCTCGTCGAGACCGGCTGGAACGCCCGCACCATCAACCACTACGGCTTCACCGGCGGCGCCGGCGTGGCCCTGGACTGGGAGTGAAGAGCATGACCACGCGCTGCTTCGCCCTCGGCGCGCTCGCCGCCGCTCTGCTCGTCGCTGGCGCGGCGGGCGCCCAGGAGGCCGCGCCGGCCGCGCCGGCCGCGCCGGCCGCCCCGCCCCCGGTGGCCCCGCCCACGGTCCCCCCGCCGGCCGAGGAGCCGCGGGTGCTGCACGTCCCCGTCGACAGCGCCCCGCCCGACCAGCCCCTGGCCATCACCGTCGAGGTGAGCGAGGCCGGCCGCCTCGCCCAGCTCACGCTGCACATCCAGAGCGCGGCGGGGGAGGCCCTCTCGACGCCGTTCGAGCGGCAGGGGCCCATCACCTACGTGGCCACCATCCCGGCGGCGTTCACGGCCGCCACCCGCGTGGCCTACGCCATCGAGTCGACGGACCGGGCCGGCCAGGTGCGCGCGCACTTCGCCAGCGCGGCCGCCCCCCACTGGGTCGATCTGCACGGCCGGGGCCGGTCCGCGCAGCAGCGGGCCCAGCTCGCGCGGTACGGCGGGCGCCGCAACCAGGCCGGCGTCGACGCCGAGCTGGTGGCCTTCGGCGGCCGCGAGGAGCAGGGCCAGGTCACGGACGACTACAGCGACGCCTGGATCGACGTGCACGCCCAGTACATCTACCGGCCCCTCACCATCGTGCACGACATCCGGTTCGGCGCCGGCTTCATGCGCGCCTCGCTGCCCGAGGTGGACGGCGTCCAGGCGGTCTCGGGCCGCTCCCCCGGCCTCAACTACGGAGAGGCCGAGGTGAACCTGGAGCTGCTCGACTGGTTCAGCGTCGGCGGCCGCCTCGTCCTGGGGGCCAACGAGGAGGGCTTCGTGGTGGGCGCCGGCGGCATCTTCCGGCTGGGCGACATCGCCGGGAACCACCTGGCGGTCGACCTGGAGACCATCGGGGACGTCGGCGGCCGCCGGGACATCCGGTTCCACTGGACGACGGTGCCCCGCTTCCCGATGGCCCTGGGCGTCACCTTCACCGACTGGCCCGACGAGCGCCTCGCGGGGCAGTCCACGCTGCTGTCCTATGACCTGGGCGTCGAGCTCACGGCGGGCACCCGCCTGGCCCTGCGCGTCGGCGCCGCCAACCGCCCCCAGAGCGTGCGCGCCGGCCTCCTGGGCGGCCTGGGCTTCAGCCACGCGTTCTGAGGCCGAGGAAGCGCGCCAGCAGGCGATCCCCCTCGGGCGTCAGGATGCTCTCCGGGTGGAACTGCACCCCCTCTACGGGCAGGCGCTCGTGCCGAACCCCCATGATTTCGCCCTCTTGCGTCCACGCGCTCACCGCGAGCGCGGGGGGCAGCGCCGTCGCCGCGAGGGAGTGGTAGCGGCCGGCCACGAAGGGCTGCGGCAGGTCGGCGTAGAGGGTGCGGCCGTCGTGGTGCACCGGCGAGGCCTTGCCGTGCATGAGCTGGCGGGCGGGCCCCACGGTGCCGCCGAGCAGGTGCACGAGGGCCTGGTGCCCCAGGCAGACGCCCAGGATGGGGTGCGTCTCCAGGGTGGCGGCCAGCACGGCGAGGGCGAACCGGGCGTCCTCGGGCCGGCCCGGCCCCGGCGAGATGACGACGTGCGTGGGGTCGTCGGCGAGGGCCTCGGCCACCGTGCCCGCGCGCAGCACCCGCACCGCCGCCCCCAGCACCCGGAGCGCCTGGACGAGGTTGTGGGTGAAGGAGTCGTGGTTGTCGATGACGACGACCCGCTTCATCGATCGGCCAGCTCCACCACCACGGCCTGCAGCCCGTCCACCAGGCGCGCCATCCGCGAGAAGTCGAGCGTCTCGGGCCGGTCCGTCGGCTCGTGGTAGTGCCGGTTCCGCAGGAAGGAGGTGTCGGTGATCATCAGCGCGTCGGGGAAGCCGGCCTCCCAGAACGAGGCGTGGTCCGAGAAGTCGATGCCCGTCACGAAGGCCGGGGCCGCGATGCTCTGGCTCGGGAACTTCGCCGCCGCCCGGAACGCCCCGATGGCCCGCTGGACGACGGGTCGCGCCTCCAGGTTGCCCACGAAGGCCACGAAGTCGGCGGTGTCGGGGTAGAGCTTCGCCAGGCCAGGCACCGGGTAGCGCTGGGTGCCCGGGGCCGGGTCGTAGAAGCCGAGCATCTCCAGCGAGATCATGGCGGTGACCTGCACCTTCTCCCGCGCGAGGGCCTGGGCGTAGACGTAGCTGCCCATGAAAGGGCCGCGGAACCACGGGGGCTCCTCGTTGGTGAACGCCACGAACCGGACGGTGCGCGCGAGGGGGCGGCCGTTGAGCCGGCGCGCCAGCTCCAGCAGCAGGGCCACGCCGCTGGCGTTGTCGTCGGCGCCCGGGGTCTCGGGCACCGAGTCGTAGTGGGCCCCGATGACGACGACCTCGGCCGCCCGCGTGGTGCCCGGCAGCACCACCTCCAGGTTCTCGACGGGGTACTGGCGCGCCTGGTACGGCAGCCGCCGCGGCTGGTAGCCGGCCCGCGTCAGCTCGGCCACGATGTGGTCGGCCGAGGCCTTCAGGTGGGTCTGGTGGGTGACGTCCCGCGGGCCCTGGGCCAGGAAGGTGACGTCGGCCTGCAGGCGGCCAGCGGTGGCGAGCTGGGCGCTCGTCAGGGGCGGCAGGGGCCCGGCGTGGCTCTGCCCCGGGGCCGCCCGCAGCCAGAGCGCCGCCGCGGCCAGCAGGCCGAAGAGCGCCAGAAAGACCAGCGAAATCCGTAGGATGGCCATGGACCACCGCTGGGGAACCACCCGCATCGCCACGCCTCCGCGACCTCGCCGCGCCATCCGGAATCCACTCTCGCGCCGCAGTATGCCAGAGGCCCCGACAGTTGCGCCCGCGGCGACGCTGGGGCAGGCTCTGCCGCCGAGCCGCACGAGGAGCGCCCATGGACACCCAGGCCGAGATGATGCGTCGCCTGCAGGCCGCCCTGCCCGACGCCCGGATCACGCTGAACGACATGACGGGCGGTGGGGATCACTGGGAGGGGCTGGTGGTGTCCGAGTCCTTCGCCGGCCAGACGCGCATCGCGCGCTACCGGGCCGTCTACGCCGCCCTGGGCGATCTCATGCCCATCCGCGTGCACGCCTTCACCTTCAAGGCCCTCACCCCGGCGGAAGCCGCAGGAGACTGAACGCCATGGACCAGGCCACCCAGGATCGCATCCACAAGATGGTCACCAGCTACCCCGTCATGCTCTTCATGAAGGGGACGCCCGACGAGCCGCGCTGCGGCTTCTCGGCGACGGTCGCCCAGATCCTCAAGTTCCAGGGCACGCGCTTCGCGTCCTTCGACGTGCTCGCCGATCCCGACATCCGCGAGGGCATCAAGGCCTACGGGAACTGGCCGACCATCCCCCAGCTCTACGTGAACGGCGAGCTGCTCGGCGGGGCCGACATCGTGCGCCAGATGTTCGAGAGCGGGGAGCTGGACGAGGCCCTCAAGGGCCAGGCCGAGGGCTGATCCGCCGGCGGCGCCAGCCGGCCAGCAGGCCGAGCAGCGCCAGCCCGCCCCAGACCGGCGGCGTCCCCGGCGCCGCCTGACAGTCCCCCGTGAAGCGGGCCGCGCTCTGCGCCCGCACGGCCTCGGCGTCGGCGCGCTCGCCCAGGTCGGGCGCGCTCCACGCGGCGTCCACCGGCGGCGAGATGGCCTCGTCGGCGTCCACCACCGGCTCCACCCCGAAGTCCACATCCTCCTGCGGCGGCGCGAAGTCCACGACCTCGGCGTCGGCCGGCGGCGGAGCCGCGTCCGGGGGCTCGGCGTCCTCGGGCGGCGGCGGCGGCGGCGGGGCCGCGTCGACGGGCGGCGGAGGCGGCGGGGCCGCGTCGATGGGCGGCGGGGGCGGCGGCGGCTCCACCTGGCAGGCCCCGATGGGGAAGCCATCCGTGGGCGACTGGCGCAGCCGGGCCTCCGTCTGGGGCCCGTAGAGGCCATCCTCGTCGATGCGGTCGCCCCCGTGGTTGCGGTTCCAGAGGCGCTGGAACGCCCGCACCGACAGGCCGGCCAGGTCCACCGTGCCCCCGCCCCGGTAGTCGAAGTGCACGGGATCATTGGCCCCGTACCACCGGAAGGCGTGGGCCTCGAGGGATGGCCGCCAGCCGGCGTTGTCCTCGATGTCGAGGGCCAGGCCGCTCTCGTGGTTGCTGCGGCCGGGCCGCGCCGCCAGGCCGATGCCGCAGCGCCCCTCCTGGTACCAGCGGTAGAGCAGGTACTGCTGCGCCAGCGTCCGCAGGGCCGAGTTGACCCGCAGGTCGCGGCCGCGATCGGCGATGGCCGCGCGCACCGCGTCGCGGCCGGGGGCCTGCAGGAACGGGAAGACGACGGCCCCGGCCACCACACGGGCGCCCGAGAAGTCGACCAGGGTGTTCGGGCGCAGGCAGTTGATCTCGTCGATGAGCTGGCGCGACAGGCCGGCGACGATGCCCGTGGAGCACCCGCCCGCCTCGGCCACGGTCAGCCCGGCGCGCCAGACCCCCAGCTCCCCCTCCACCCAGGGCGTCTCGGGATCGTAGCCCTCGTCGGGGCCACAGCCCGCCAGCAGCGCCAGCGCCACGAGGCCGCGCCGCATGTCAGTGCACCGCCCCGGGGACGGCCAGCAGGAAGGGGGCGATCTCGGCGTCGAACCGCTCCCCCAGGGCCGTGAGCATCTGGTAGGTGCCGTGCATCGTGCCCACCGGCGTGGGCAGCGGGCAGGCGCTCGTGTACTCGAAGTCCTGGCCGGGGGCGAGGAGCGGCTGCTCCCCCACCACGCCAGGGCCCTGGACCTCCTCCACCCCGCCCTGGCCATCGGTGATGATCCAGTGCCGCGTCAGCAGCCGCGCCGTCGTCGCCCCCTCGTTGGCGATGCGGATGCGGTACGCGAAGAAGAAGAGCGGGCGCTCCGGGTCGGAGCGCTCGGGGATGTAGGCCGACCGCACCGTCACGCGGATGCCGCGGGTCACCGCTTCGGACATGGGTCGCCTCGCCGCAAGCGCTTGATCTGGTTCATGAAGCTCATGTCGTCGGCTTCCCCCCGCGCCCGGCGCCGGCGGTGAACCGGGCGACCCCGGCCCCCGCGGCGCCCAGCACGCCCACCCCGCCGGCGAACTCGCGGGCGAGGGCCGTCGCCGGATCGACGTGGGCCTGGCGGGCCGACCGCCGGTCCGCCCGCAGGCAGGCCTGGGGCAGCTGGCTGATCTCGAGGGCCAGCCGCAGGGCGTCGTCGAGGGCGGAGCCGGGGGCGCTCAGGCGGTTCACCAGGCCCATGGCGTGGGCCTCCTCGGCCTCCACGGCCCGCCCGGTGAGGATGAGATCGAGGGCGCGCCCCAGCCCGACGATCTGGGGCAGGCGCACGGTGCCGCCGTCGATGAGGGGCACCCCCCAGCGGCGGCAGAACACCCCGAACACCGCGTCCCGGGCGGCCACGCGCAGGTCGCACCACAGGGCCAGCTCCAGGCCCCCGGCCACGGCGTAGCCCTCCACGGCGGCGATGACCGGCTTGTCCAGCTCGAGGCGGCTCGGCCCCATGGGCGCGATGCCCTCGGCCTGCAGGGGGTTGGGCCGCCCGGCGGCGATGGCCTTGAGATCAGCGCCCGCGCAGAAGTTGCCCCCCGCCCCCGTGAGCACGGCGACGTGGGCGCCGTCGTCCGCGGCGAAGGCGGTGAAGGCGGCGTGCAGGGCGTGGGCGGTCGGGCCATCGACGGCGTTGCGGGCCGCCGGCCGATCGATCGTGACCACCGTCACCGCGCCATGGCTCTCGACCCGAACGCTCATACAACCCCTAGATCTTGAAAGGGATCTGCAGCCGCATGGGATCCCCCGCGAAGGGCTTGAACTTGTAGCTCTTGATCTGGCCCTCGATGCACGCCGTGGCCGCCGAGCCGCGCAGGCGCGCCGTGACGACCTTGGCCTGCTGCACCGCCCCCGTCCGGTTGATCGTCACCGCCACGGTGAAGGTGCCCTTGGCGTTGGGATCGGCGTCCGCGCAGCTCTTGAGCCGCCCGGCGTTGGCCTGGATGACGTCCAGCATGTCCTGCCGGCCGAGCTGGCGGGGCAGATCCCCGGCCGGCGGCGGCTTGGGGGCCTGCGTCCGCGGGGCGGCGGCGGGCGCTCTGGCGGCTGGCGCGCGGCTGGCCGGGGCCGGGGGCCGCCGTGGCCGGCGCCTTCGGGGATCGGGCACCTCGAGCAGCGCGAAGACCATGGCGTCGGTGGCGGCGTCGGGCACCGCGGCGTCCACGGGGGGCGGCGCGGCGGCGTCCGGCGGCGGCAGGGCCGCGTCGGGCGAGGGCACCACGACGGGCTCGGCGTCCGGCGCCATCGCGGCGGCCACGCCGGCGTCCGCCCGCGCCGGGACGGCCCCCTGGCGCAGGTACCACACCGTCCCCGCGGCGCCGAGGCCACCCACGACCAGCACGACGAGGGCGATGACCAGGCCCGTTCGGCCACCCTTCGGCGGCGGCGTCAGGGCGGCGGACGTGAAGCCCGGCGCGGCGGTCCGGCCCGGCTCCTCCAGGGGCAGGTCGCCCAGATCTACGGGCGGCGCCGGGGCGTCATCGAAGCCGCCGAAGCCCCCGAACCCGCCCAGATCCTCGGGCTCCGGCGCCGGCTCCGGCGGCGGGGCCGGGCGGGCCGGCTCCTGCACCGCCTGGAACATGCCCGAGCGGCCCACGGGGGCCTGCTGCGGGCCGAGGCCGGCGGGGGGCTGGAGCCGCTCGGAGGTGGGCACGTCCCGCGGGGCCACCATGCTGATGGAGGAGCGGGCGTCGGGCAGGGGCTGGGAGCGGCTGACCTGGACGGGCGGGCGACCCTGGGCCAGCAGGGCGGCCCAGTTGGCGTCGTCGGCCATCATGATGGTGGCGCCGTCCCCCTCCTCTTCGGCCTCCAGCTCCTCGCCGCCGGCCAGCTCCATCAGGTCGGGGACCTCGGAAAAAGGCTTCCAGTCCGGGAGGTTGGCGTTCCAGACCAGCGTCTGATCCGCCACCACGCCCTTCAGGTACAGCTCCACCAGCTCCGAGTCGGGCATGGGGCCGAGCTGCTCGTCCTGGACCAGGGCGTACCACATGGATGGCACCTTAGCTGCCGAGTCAAAGGCCGATCCTACCCCGAATCGTCGCTCAGGTCAGCGTCCGCGATCGGGCGCCTGTGAACTCTGTCCAGGCCGCCGTGAACCGTCGGTCACGCGGCGACGCCCCGGGCCGCCGGGCGTACCTGGCACCGGCCTTGCGCTGGTGGTCGGGCGTCATCGCCTTCGGAGAGTCCCATGCACCCTGCACGCGCCCTCAGCCACCCCGCCTGGTGGCTCGCCCTGGCCCTGCTCGCCGCCAACGACCACCTCTTCAAGGGCGCCGGCGTCCTGCCGCCGGCCCTCACCGGCAAGCTCAGCGACTTCGCCGGCCTGCTCGTCGCGCCGGCGCTGCTGGCGGTGCTCGTCCGCGCGCGCACCCAGCGGGGCTGGCTCGCCGCCCACGCCGCCGTCGGGGCGGGCTTCGCCGCCATCAACCTCGCCCCTGCCGCGGCCCGCGCCTGGGAGGCCGCCTTCGCCTGGACGCCCCTGCCCTGGGCCATCACCGTCGACCCCACCGACCTCGTGGCGCTGCCGATGCTGGCGGTGTCGGCCGTGGTCCTGGGCCGCTGGGCCCGCCGCCCGGCGCCGGTGGGCGCGGCCCTGCGCACGGCGGGCCTGGCCCTCGGCGGCGTGGCCTGCGCCGCCACCTCCCCGCCGCCCGAGCCGCCGTTCCAGCCCCAGGCCCAGTTCCCCTGGGTCCAGAGCCGCCTGGTGGTGGCGAACCGCTCGGCCGTCACCCAGATCGTCCGCGTCCGCGCGCTGCGGCCCGGCGTCCAGGTGGACTGCGACGCCGCGTGGCAGCAGCCGGGCGAGCTGCTCGCCCGCGAGCTCTTCAGCCCCGCCCAGACGTGGCTCCTCGACGGCGGCCGCGCCCTCCCCGTCGGCGACGGGACGAACACCTGCGGCGCGTTCCTGATCGACGGCCCCGAGATCCCGGCGCGCCTCGTCGTGGCCTTCCGCTACGGGCCGGTGCAGCTCTCCACCGACGCGAGCCGCGTGGCCAACGACCGGGCTTTGTTCCTGGACACCGACGCCGACGGGCTGGCCTGGGCCCCGCACCCGGCCCTCTTCCTCCCCCAGGACGACGCCCTGGAGGCCCCCGTCGGGCGCTGCGCGCCGGTGCCGGACGGCTTCGGGGTGAGCTGGTCGATGCCCCCGGTCGGCACCGCCGTCATCCTCGACCACACCGCGGCCCCCGACGGCTGCCACGCCTTCGACCTGGCCTTCCGCGACAGCGTGGAGCGCTGGTTCGCCTGCCTCCCCGAGCTGGCGCTGCCCTTCGGCGTCGAGGACACGGTCCGCATCGGCACCCTGAACCGCGGCCAGAGCGGCTGGCCGGTGGACGGGGTGACGGTGGAGGGCCCGGGCGGCCGGCTGGTGCTGACCCGCGGGGCCGACCTGCCGCCCCTCGGCCAGACCGACGTCGACCTCGACACCTGCGAGCGCGGCGCCCGCGACGCCTGCGGCGGCTACGAGGTCGCCCTGACGGCGTCGTTCACGGGCCCGGACGGCGAGCGCGTGGCGGCCTCGGTGGGCGAGCCCGTGCTCGTCGGCGCCTCGACCCTCGTGGTCGCCCGGGCCGTGTGGAGCCTGGCGGTGGACACGGCCTGCAGCGCGGGCCCCTCCGCGGGGGGCCGCTGGTTCGAGGCCGCCGCCGTCACGCCCCTGGGCGCCAACTGAACTGCAAGCCGCTGATCTTTCACCGATTTTCGCCAGGAGAACTCCCATGCGCGCTTCCCTCCTCTCCCTCCTCGCCGCCCTCGTGATGCTGGCCGGCTGCAACGACGCGGGCGACGCCGGCGCGGCGGGCCCCGCCTCGCCCGGCCCCGCCCAGCCCGCCCCCAACGCCCCGCCCCCGGTCTCGGCCGGCCCGGGCGCCACGGGCGTCGGCCAGGGCGGCGCCCAGGACTTCGGGCTCTTCCGCCAGATCCTCGACGCCGGCCAGATCCCGGCACCTGGCACCCTCGATCCGGTGGGCTTCTTCGCCGAGCACAAGCTCGACTTCCCGGCCGCCGACTGCGGGGACGAGGTCTGCCTGCACGGCCTGCTGGGGGTGCAGCGCAACCTCATCACCGGCGCGGGCTGCACGGTGGTGCAGATCGGCCTCAACTCCCCGATTCGCCTGGAGAACCTGGAGCGGCCGCCGATGGACCTGGTGCTGGCCATCGACACCAGCGGCTCCATGCGCGGCGTGGCCATCGACGCCGTGCGGCGCGGCCTCCTGCGCATGCTCGACGCGCTGCAGCCCGGCGACCGGGTGGCCCTGGTGACCTACGCCGACCAGGCGGCCGTCGCCATCGCCGAGGCCGACGCGGTGGAGGATCGGGAGGCGCTGGAGGCGGCCATCGAGGGGCTGCTGGCCCGGGGCGCGACCAACCTGTACGACGGGCTCTACACCGCGTTCGGCCTGGCCGAGCGGTGGCGGACGCCGGGGCGGCAGAGCCGCGTCGTGCTGCTCTCGGATGGCGTGGCGACGGCGGGCCTGGAGCAGCCGGCGCGCCTGAAGGCGCTGGCCGAGGCCTACGCGCGGCTGGGCGTGGGCATCACCACCATCGGCGTGGGCACCGACTTCGACGTCGACACGATGCGGGAGCTCAGCGAGGTCGGCGCCGGCAACTTCTACTTCCTGGACGATCCGGCGGCGGTGGAGGAGGTCTTCGTCGACGAGGTGGCGACGTTCCTGGTGCCGGTGGCGCTGGACGTGGAGATCGACGTGCAGGTGGGCCAGGGGTACCTGCTGCGGGGCGCGTACGGCACGAACGCCTGGGAGGGGGGCCTGCGCGCGGGCCGCGCCGACATCCCGAGCCTCTTCCTGGCCGGGCGGCAGCAGGCGGCGGCCCCCATCGAGGACGGCCGCCGCGGCGGCGGGGGCGGCATCATCGTCGAGCTGATGCCCCTGCGCGACCAGAGCGGCGTGCGCGAGCGGGAGCTCGTCGGCACGGTGTCCATGACCTGGACGGATCCGATGACGGGCGACCGGCTGGAGCAGAGCACCCGGATCATCAGCCCCCACGCCGCGGGCGAGCTGCCCGAGCAGGGCTTCTTCACCAACGCCACGGTGGAGAAGGGCTTCGTGATGCTGAACCTGCTGGTGGGCTTCCAGCTCGCCTCCCAGCTCGCCTACGACGCCGACGTGGGCACGGCCATCGGGGTGCTCGACGCGCTGCGGATGGAGGTGCGGCGGTGGCTGCAGGGCAACCCCGATCCCGACATCGAGGACGACCTGCGCTACGTGGACCTCTTCATCAGCGTCCTCCAGCGGCAGCAGAGCCAGACCCCGGTGAGCCGGCCCCCCGAGCCCTGGCCGGTGGACTGAGCGGCCGAAAAGATCAGGCGAGACGGGTGGTTGCGGCGCCGCCTCCCGGGCCGGGGGGGCGGCGCTTCGTCGTCGTGTGGCGCCGTGGGCCCGGCGTCTGGCAGAGTCCCCCCGTCAGTCGGCATGGGGGCGAGCATGAAGGCGCTGATCATCGGGGCGGGCGGGCAGATCGGCAGCGAGCTGGCCGGGGCGCTGGAGGCCGCGGGCCACGAGGCCTGGATGGTCGACCACCAGCCCCTGGAGAAGTGCGCGGGGCGGGGGGCGCTGGAGGCGTCCTTCGCGCAGTACCCGGGCCTGGCGGCGCGGTGGCTCCCGGCGCTCGACGTCCTGCAGGCCGACCGGCTGGCGGCGCTCATCGCCGATCTGCGCCCCGACACGGTCTTCCACCTGGCGGCCCTGCTGAGCGCGACGGGGGAGGCCAACCCGGATCTGTGCTGGCGCGTCAACGTGGACGGCCTGCGCACGACGCTGGAGGCGATGACGCGGTACCGGCGGCCCGACGGCGCGGATCCGGTGCTCGTCTGCCCGTCGTCCATCGCGGCCTACGGGCCGGTCACCGGGCGGCCGGACGTGCTCGAGCGCGGCCCCGAGGAGGGCCCGCTGGAGCCCACCACCATGTACGGCGTCACCAAGGTCGTCGCCGAGCGGCTGGGTGCCTGGTACAGCCACCAGCTCAAGCCCACGGCCGGGCGAGGGCGCGTCGACACGCGGCTGCTGCGGTTCCCGGGCCTGCTGAGCGCGGTGCCGCCGGGCGGCGGCTCCTCCGACTACGCCAACGAGCTCTTCTTCGCGGGCGCGCGCGGCGATCAGGCGGTGCAGATCTTCGTGCGGCCCGACACGCGCATCCCGTTCATGCACATGGACGACGCGCTGCGGTCGCTGGTCGAGCTGGCCGAGGCCCCGCGGGCCCGGCTGACGCGCACGACCTACAACGTGGGCGCCTGCTACCCGACGGCCGAGGAGATCGCCGAGGCCGTGCGGCGGCGCCTCGACCACCCGTTTGAAGTGCGCTATGTACCCGATCACCGGCAGGCCTTCGTCGACTCCTGGCCCCGACGCCTGGAGGATGGCGCTGCACGGAGTGACTGGGGCTGGTCCCATCGCCTCGATCTGGAGGGGATGACCGACCGGCTCCTGCATGATTGCCGGGCGTCGTTGGCCCGGTGACCCGGGCGCCTGCGGGCGCCCACGCTGGTTGGAGAAACCGATGCCAGTCATCGTTGAGGAAGACGACCACGCTGCCCCCATCTACCGGGTGCGGCACTCCCTCTCCCACGTCCTCGCCCAGGCGGTCCAGAGGCTCTTCCCCGGCACGTTGCTGGGGTTCGGGCCGCCCATCGACGACGGCTTCTACTACGACTTCGTGCTGCCCCGGCCCATCGCGGACGCGGATCTGGCGGTCATCGAGTCGGAGATGCGCCGGATCATCGATGAGGGCCAGGTGTTCACCCACGAGGACCTCACCGCCGAGGAGGCCTTCGCCCGCATCGACCAGATGGGCGAGCCCCACAAGCGCGAGTACGCCGAGGAGCTGGTGAAGAAGCGGGGCCTGGAGAGCCTGCGCTTCTACACCAACGGCCCCTTCCTCGACATGTGCGAGGGGCCCCACGTCGAGAACACCACCGAGCTCAAGCGGGCCGGGTTCAAGCTGCACGGCATCGCGGGCGCCTACTGGCGCGGCGACGAGCGCAACCAGCAGATGACGCGCATCTACGGCTACGCGTTCCTGGACCAGAAGGCCCTGAAGGCCCGCATCCTGGCCGTCGAGGAGGCCAAGAAGCGCGACCACCGCAAGCTCGGCCAGGAGCTCGGCCTGTTCACCATCAGCGAGGAGGTCGGCAAGGGCCTGCCGCTGTGGCTGCCGGCGGGCACCGTGCTGCGCGACGAGCTGGAGAAGCTCGCGTACGAGATGGAGTTCAAGTACGGCTACGAGCGCGTCTCGACGCCGCAGGTCACCAAGTCGGCGCTGTACTACACCTCGGGGCACCTGCCGCTCTACGAGGCGGTCATGTACCCGCCGATGAAGCTCGACGAGGAGGCCGCGCAGGGCGGCGAGGTGAAGGGCAAGGACGACGCCCAGCTCGAGCGCTACTACCTGCGCCCGATGAACTGCCCGCACCACCACATGGTCTTCGGGGCCCGGAAGCGGTCCTACCGCGACCTGCCGCTGCGGCTGGCCGAGTACGGCACCGTCTACCGCTTCGAGCGGGCGGGCGCGCTACACGGCCTCAGCCGGGTGCGCGGCATGACCATGAACGACGCCCACCTGTACATGACGCCCGACCAGCTCAAGGACGAGTTCAAGGACGTCATGCGGCTGCACAAGGAGTACTACGACCTCTTCGGGTTCGAGAACTACTACCTGCGGCTGTCGCTCTGGGATCCCGAGGACAGCAAGCGGGCCGCGAAGTACGTCGACGACCCGGCCGCGTGGGCCGACACCGAGCGGCGGATGCGGGAGGCCCTGGAGGAGATGGGCCTCTGGTACAAGGTCGCCCCCGGCGAGGCCGCGTTCTACGGCCCGAAGGTGGACTTCCAGTTCACCACCGTGCTCGGCAAGGAGTTCACGGTCAGCACCAACCAGATCGACTTCGCGGTGCCGGGTCGGTTCGGGCTGACCTACACCGACCGGGACGGCCAGGAGAAGACGCCGTACTGCATCCACCGGGCGCCCCTGGGCACCCACGAGCGGTTCATCTCGTTCCTCATCGAGCACTACGGCGGGGCCTTCCCGACGTGGCTCGCGCCCGAGCAGGTGCGGGTGGTGCCCGTGAGCGAAAAGTTCAATGAATACGCGGGGAAGGTCCGGGCAGCCCTGCGCCAGCACTACGTGCGGGCCACGGTGGACGACTCGGATCACACCATGGGCAAGAAGATCCGCAGCGGCGTCACCTCGAAGGTGCCCATGCTGCTGGTCGTGGGGGCCCAGGAAGAGGAGACGGGGACGGTCACCTGCCGCCGGTACGGCGTGCAGGCCCAGGCCAGCATGGACCTGGCCGCCTTCGTCGACCTCATCACCGCGGAGATCAAGGAGCGGCGCCACGTGACGTCGCTCTGAGGGAGGTCAGGGGAAGCAGGTGGCGTCGCCGACCAGATCGACGATGGCCGGGCAGTCTGCGTCGGCGACGGCGCGGCGGACCAGCCCCAGCAACCCCGGGCTCTCGCAGATCGCCCGCCCCTCCCGCGTGAGCCGCTCGGCGTCCTCGGGCCCCACGCCCGGGCACGCCGGGCTCTCCACCAGGCACATCACGACGGCGCGGACGACGCTGCGGCAGTCGGCCGGCACGCAGGCCGACTCGAAGCAGTCCTCGGGGCAGCGGTTGCCGCAGGCCCCGCAGTGGCGCGGGTTCGCCGTGGGATCCACCTCCTCGGGGGCGCCATCCGCGGCCACGCAGACGAAGACGCAGCCGCCGTCCTCGCAGCGCACCCGGGCCCCGACGGGGGTCGGGCACGCCTGCCCGCAGCCCCCGCAGTGGGACACGTCGGTCGCCACGTCCTGGCAGACGCCGTCACAGCGCTGCAGCCCGCCGGTGCAGCCCTCCACCACGCAGATGCCCGCCGAGCAGCGCTCCCCGGCCTCGCAGTCGCCGCAGGAGCCGCCGCAGCCATCGTCCCCGCAGACCAGGCGGCCGCACGCGGGCTGGCAGCCCGCGTCCACCGTCGCGTCCGGCGCGGCGGCGTCGGCGGGGCGAGCGTCCGGCACGGCTGAATCCTCAACAAGGGCAGCATCTTGTGGCCGCGCGCCCCCCGAGATGAGGGCATCCACCACCACGCCCGCTGGCCCCGGCGCGTCATCGCAGCCGGCCAGCACCCCCAGCATCCACCACGCCCACGACGCTCTCATGCCCGGAGGCTGCCACGAGGCGGCCGGCCGACGCCAGCGAGCGCCGAGAAGGAGAGAGAGATGGAGTCCGACCTGGGCCTCGTCCTGCGGGCGGCGCGCTACGCCGCCCACCAGCACCGCGACCAGCGCCGCAAGGGCCATGGCAAGCGGCCGTACGTGAACCACTGCCTCGACGTGGCCGACCTGCTCGTGCGCGTCGGCGGCGTCGACGATCCCACCCTGCTCGCGGGGGCGATCCTGCACGACGTCGTCGAAGACACCGACGCCACCGAGGATGACGTGCGGCGGCTCTTCGGCGACGCCGTGGCCGACCTGGTCATGGAGGTGACGGACGACAAGTCGCTGCCCAAGGCCGAGCGCAAGCGCCTGCAGGAAGCCCACGCCGCCCACAAGAGCCCCTCGGCGCGGCTCCTGAAGCTGGCCGACAAGATCAGCAACCTGCGCGACCTGGTGGCCGACCCCCCGGACTGGCCCGCCGCGCGGTGCCTGGAGTACGTGGCCTGGGCCCGGCGCGTCGTCGCCCCCATGCGCGCCGCCAGCCCGGCGCTCGCGGCCCTCTTCGACGAGGTCGCCAGCGACGCCGAGCTGCGCTGGGCCTGACGCGCCGCGGGCCCGCGGCTAGCCAGCCAGCAGCTCGATGATCTCCACCTCCACGAACCGGGAGAACGGCGCCATGATCGCGTCCAGGCTCGCCCGGTCCGGCACCGAGAGCACCGAGTACGAGCCCTTCTGGTCGGCCTTCACGTAGTCGGTCTCCAGAACCACTTCGGTGGGGATGGCTTTGTAGAAGTCGGCGATGGCCTCGTAGAGCCCCTCGATCTGGCCGGGGGTGAGGTCAGGCTTCTGTTCGCTGTGGACGAGGTATCGCATCACGCCTCCATCTTCCGCGGGCGAGGGCTCGCAGCCCGACGTCCATGGAGAATTCGTGCCACGCCCAGCCCGGCCTCCTCCGTCCCTCCGCCGCGTCGCCGGGGTGACGCCCCCCACCGCCCTCCGTAACAAGCCGTAACGCCCCCCTTCTCAAGGTGCCAGGCACTTTGGGAAGGGCCCCCTCTCGCTGCCTCCCGAGCTCTGAGCTGTCAGCTCTCGGCTCTCGATGGTGCCCGGGAGGGCGGGAGAGCAGTGCGCTGGAGGTGGCGAGTTGCGATGTGGGTGCTGTCGGCGCGGGCCGGGCGCGTCGACGCCGCGGGGCGAGCGGTCTCCTTGAGGACTACGTCCCGCCATGGGGACGCACCTCCCCCATCACGCTCCGGGACGCGGGCCGCTGCGAACTCGGTCGACCGCCATCGCGCTATGGGCTCGCCCTCGCCGACGCGCCCGCCGGCCGGCTGAAGGCGTCGTCAGCGAAGGCCGGCGGCACCGTGCCGGGCGGCCACGGGATGAGGGGGGTCCCCTGGTCGAGCTGCCACGCGCGGAACGCGATGTTGGCCTCCGTGTACGCGTCGCGGGCGCGGCCGTAAGCCTCCCGCCACTTCTTCGCTTGAGCGCGCGTGCCGTGGACGGGAGGGGCGGGGGTGGGCGCCGCGTCCGGCTGGCGCGTCCAAAGGTCCAGGGATGTGGCCGCGCGTGCGCCCTGCAGACGACGGCTGGCCTTCTTGCGGCGCTGCCGCTGTTCTCGAGCGATGTCGTCGGCGAGCCCACGCATGGCCTGTTGGTGCTCGGCGGCGCTGAGGTGGGCGAGGCCGGGCAAGGGGCTGATCTCGACGGTGTACCGGGTCGTCTCCATGGCGCTGCGCCAGGTGCCGCGGAGAGGTCGGCCGCTGAGGAGGGTCGGGGTGGAGCAGGCGAAGGGGTCGTCGGCGGGGTGGCCCACGACGAAGGCCTTGGCCGCCTGCGACATGATGTACTTGAGGCGCTCCAGCGCATGCGCGTCGTTGAGGACCTGGATGGTGGTGTAGCGCCGCTCGAAGAGTGGACCGCGTCGCCCCAGCAGCCGGTTGATTCGACGAGCGATTTCGCCGTTGACGAAGCGCATGACGCGAGCGCGCTGGCGCACGGAGCGGAAGCCGGCGAGCAGGTGCCAGTGGGTCGACATGACGTGGAAGCCATGGATGTCGAAGTCCCACAGGCTCTGCGCGCGGCCGAGGACACCCTGGATGATGTCCTTGCTGACGCCGCTGGGGCGCAAGAAGTAGCGGCCGTTGATGACCCGGGTCGTGATGTCGGAGATCGTCGTGGGGGTGGGGGTGCGGTGGCCGACGAACGTGAAGCGGTCGTCGTCGAAGCGGATCTTCCTGGGCATGCGCATGGTCCCGCGCTGATGAGGTATAGACTCATCGGTCAGTCGCGGCGCGTGTCGCAGACTTTCTGCAAAAAACTGCTCGGCGCCGGAGGGAGCGATGCGGGCTTGGGGGCTGGTGCTGCTGGGACTGCTGGCGGCGTGTGAGGGGGCGGCAGACGATGGCGAGGCGGATTCGGGCGTCGATGGAGCCGCTGGCGCTGGGGGCGCGGGCGGCGGCGGAGGCTCGGCGGGTGCGGGCGGCGTCGGCGGTGCGGGCGGTGCCGGCGGAGTGGGCGGCATCGGCGGTGCCGGGGGCGCGGGTGGGGTACCTGGCACCCTCGAATTCGTGGTGAGCGACGGCCCCGGCTTCGTGGCCCTGGGGGATGGGGACGCCATCGCATACGAGTGGGGTTTTCAGGGGGGCACCATGATCCGCCCGGCCGTCCGCTTGCCGGCGGGGGTCGCGACCCCCGGGACCGATGTCCGCCTCTTCCTCGAACACCGCCCCGATCCCGACGCGCCGGACGCCTTCGGCAGCATCGGCGACTTCGCCCAGCTCGTCCTCGACGCCCCCGTCGACGCCACCGCCGCCGGGGCGCTCGTGGGGCCCATCGACGATCAGATCGGCTGGTCGAGCCTCGGCGGCTCCCGCTTCATCCTCGCCGCCCGCGTGGTGGCGGGGGACTGGGAGGGATCCGGGCAGGTGCGCTTGCACATCGAGCCGGATCCCGCCGGACCCTGCGACGGCTTCGCCCAGGTCGGCGGGGGGTGCCTCTACCGCGAGGTGCCCGGCGACTTCCTCGTGCAGGACCTGGCGGCCGTCCCTGGCTGCGGGGCGGGGGTCGTGCCGGAGCTGGTGTTCACGTTCGCCACGCCCATGGCCCAGGCCTGCGTCGACGCCCTCGGCTTCACCGACCTGGTGACGTCGCCGCGGGGCTGGCCCGGCGTGCGCGCCCTCGATGCCACCTGCCTCGCTGGCCTGGGGGTGGAGGTGGGCGCGAGGGTGCCTGGCACCGCCGCCGTCGAGGAGATCGGGGGCTGCAGCCCCGTCGAGCTCATCCCGTCGCTGAACGTGTCGGGCTGCGAGCTGGCCTGCGAGTAGTCAGTCGAGTCGGGCGCCGATCGCCTCGACGTCCGCCGGGGTGTTGAGGCCCCGGAACGCCGCGCCCGGCATCGGCACCGCGCAGACGTCCAGCGTCGCGAGCAGGCCCCCGAAGCCCCGTCCTCCCCCGCGCAGCCAGGCGTCCAGCGCCGGCAGCGTCCGGGTGTGCCACCACCCGGCGAGCGGCTGCAGGTGGTCGTCGGCGACCGCCAGCACCGCGTGCTGGCTGGCGCGGTGCGCGGCGAGCGCGCGCAGGCTGGCCCCATCGATCCGCGGCAGGTCCACGCTCAGCACGCACACCCAGCCCGCCGGGGCTGCCGACAGGGCCGCGTGCACGCCGCCCGGCGGGCCATGCCCGACCAGGAGATCGGGCGAGACCGGGGCGCCGTGGCCGGCGTAGGGGCCGCTCGGGTCGCCGATGATCCGCGTCGGCAGGCCGAGCTCGGCCAGGAGCGTGAGCTGGCGGTGCAGGATCGAGACCCCGTCCACCAGGATGAGGCCCTTGGCGAGCCCGCCCATCCGCCGGGCCTGACCTCCCGCGATGATGGCTGCGGTCTCGGGAAAAGCCATTGGGATCCGTGGGTTGGTCACCTCAGTCCCAGCGCTTGAGGACGCCGAGCAGGCGCGTGAGCAGGCGGCGGAAGGCGTCGCGTTTGAGGGTGCCAAGTACCAGGACGGCGAGGATCGCGAGGCCCGAGAGGGTGAGCACGAGGAAGCCGACGCGGTGGTCGCGCAGGCCGGCGTGGACCAGCGTGGCGACGACGTCGAGGGTGAGGAAGAGGGTGCCAAGTACCAGGTACGCCCGCACCTTGAGCCACACGCCGACGGCGACGGCGAGCAGGCAGGCGCCGCCGAAGGCGACGGCGTAGACGCCCTCCTCGGCCCGCCCGACCTGCAGGGCGACCTTGAGGGCCGCCGGCGCGTAGAGCAGCAGCCCGCCCATCAGGCGCACGACCTGCCGCTGGCCGCCGGTGAGGCTGCCGCTGAACAGGTGCCCAAGCATCAAGACGAGCAGGCCGACCGGGGCGATGAAGATCTCGACGCCATCCAGCTCTTCGCCGAGCGCCGCGGCCAGGAGCGCGAGGTTCACGGCCACGGCGGCGAGGCTGCCGTAGGCGCGGCTCTGCTCCACCCAGGCCAGGACGCCATAGAGCAGGGCCGAGACGGCCGCCGCGAGGGTGGCCTCGTGCCCCGGCAGGTCGGCGGGCAGCGCGAACCAGGCGAGCAGGGGGAGCAGCGCCGCGAACCGCCGCACCGCCGTCGCGACCGGGGGGATGCCGCGCCGCCGCGCGAGCACCGCGACGCCGACGAGCAGGAACGCGAAGCCGAGGGCGAAGAAGGCGTCGAGGGCCGGCGGCCGGCCGGGCAGCCAGACGTCCCGGGCCGCCGTATAGGCTGCCACCACCGCAATCTGCAGGCCGTAGACGTGGCGCGGGCGCTGCTCTCGGATGACCGCGTGCAGCGTGACGAGCGCGGCGAGGCCGAGGGCGGCGAGGCTGCGTGGGTGGCCCGGCAGGTTCAGCCCGGCGAGCAGGCAGCCCACCAGCAACAGGTCGCGCGCCGCCCGGGCGCCGAGGGCGACGTCGGCCCGGGGCACGAGCCGGCTGGTGGCGTGGGCCGCCGTGGCCAGGGCGGCGACGGCGATGATCAGGCTGGCGGGCAGGGGGCCGGCCGGATCGTGGACCACCAGCGCGATGGCCACCGTGCCGAGCGCCGCGGCCGCCGTCACCAGCACGCCGAGGCTGGCCAGCGCCCCCCGCCACCGCAGCGCGCTCGCGCCCAGCGTCACCGTGGCCAGGCCCGCCGCGATGGGCACCGCAGGCGGCAGGGGGTCGAGGCCGCCGTAGCCCCGCAGCGCCCCCATCAGCAGCCGCTCCACCGGCAGGCTGTCGCCCGCCCGGCCGACCGCGCCCGCCGCCAGCAGCGCCAGGGCGGCCAGCGCGAGGGCGATGGCGTGGCGCCGCACCTGGGCCGGGCCGGCCAGCGCTGCCGAGAAAATGGCAACGATGCCATAGGCTTGCGACTGCCAGGCTGGGACGGGTGGGCCCGCAACCGCCAGGATGACGAGCGCGAAACCCGCCGCCGCCGCCCACTCGCCGAGCAGGCGGTGGTGGGCCGTCCAGAGCGCCACGCCGCCCGCCACGAGCAGCGCCCCTGGGGCGGGGCCCTCGATGACGAGCGCCAGGCCGCCGCCGAGCAGGGCCGCCACGACCGCCCAGCCACGCAGGGCGTCCACCGGCGCGCGCAGCGGCAGCCACCGCCGCGAGGCCGCGATGTACAGACCGCTGGCCGCGAAGAAGCCCGTCAGGCCGAGGGCGATCCGGGCGTTGAGCAGCGAGCTGGTCAGGCCCGGCGGCAGGCCGCACGTCGAGGCGTCGGGCGGGGCGCCGCAGAGGGTGGCCCAGGCGACCGGCAGCCAGCGCGCGGGGTTGGTCTCCGGGCGGACCAGCGTCGGGCCCCACGGGTGGCCCTGGACCACCCAGATGACGACGCCGGCCAGCGCGGCGCCGACCGCTGCGACCCACAGGCCCGACCAGCCGCGGCTGATCGCCACGAGGGCCCAGGCGGCGGCGGCCCCGACGAAGAAGAGCGCCGGTACCCAGAGCAGCGTCGCCTGCAGCGTGCTGGCCACGAGCAGGGCGTCGACGACCATCAGGCTCGCCACGGCGGCCGCGCTGGCGTCGGCCAGCGTTACGTAGCCCGGGGCCGAGGCGGGGCTGCCGAGCCGCCGGGCCAGCGCGGGCCCCCACCGGGCGAGCGCGCGGCCGACGAGCCAGAGGCCCACGCCGATGATGGCGAGCCGGATGGCCATGGCGTCGGGCGGGCGGGGGCGGCCGACGCGGTTGACGACCGCGGCCAGGACGCCGAGGCCGCCAGCCAGCGCCAGCGCGGTGGTGGTGCCGCGCAGGTGCAGGACCTTGAACGTCGGGAGCGCGAAGGCCGCGACGCCGAGGCCGAGGAGCAGGAGCGCGGCCTGGAGCGCCGCTGGGCGCTCGGCTTCGGACCAGGCGCCGATGAAGCCGAAGAGCAGCACGACGGTGAACAGGGCCAGGGCGGCGGCCGCGAAAGCGAAGCCATCCAGGAGCGATCGGCCGGTGCCAGGTACCGGCAAGGGCATGCCGCCGAGGAAGAGCCGGCCGGTCGCGTCGCCGCAGGGGCTTCGGAAGGTGGCGAGGGCGGCGCAGCCGGCGGCGAGCGCCGCGAGCGTCCAGGCGGCGCCGGCGCTGGTGGCCGGGGGCTGCAGGGCGAAGAGCGCGGCCACCCCTGCCGCGGCGGCCGCCAGGGGTAGCAGGCGGGTGCGGTCGCGCGGGGCGCGCAGCAGCAGCACGACGCCCACGGCCGCGTGGCCCACCGCCGCGGGGACGCCCGGCGCCACCGCCGTCAGCCCCAGGCCCAGGCCGCCGAGGGCGAGGATCAGGGAGGTGTCGTCCAGGGGCATGAAGTCAGGCGGGTTCTTGCCGTGTCGAGCGCGGCCGGCGGCGCCGTAGACGGCGGCCAGGAGCGCCAGCAGGAGCGGCGGCGTGGCCAGCCCGTCCTGCCACGTCGGGGGCGGGCGGCGAGCAGCGCGGCGGCCGTGGCGGCGCCGGCGGCGGCCAGGTGCAGCAGCAGGCGCCGCGCGCGCGGCCGTGGCGTGGGCGGCGACCGCGAAGACCGCCAGCAGCGTCGCCGCCGCGACGCGGGGCAGCCCCGGATCGGCGGGATCGAGGCCGGCGGCGACGGTGGCCGACAGCCCCACGATGACGAGCGACCAGACGCTGAGCCGCAGCCGGAGCGGCGGCGTCCGCTGGCTCGCCAGGAGCGTCAGCACCCCGACCGCGCCAGCGCCCACGGGCCACCACCACGCCAGGTCGGGCAGGGCGAGGCGCGCCAGCAGGTAGCCGGCGGTGGCGGCCGTGGGCAGGGCCAGGTGCAGGGCGGCCGGCCGGCTGCGCTCGGCGACGGCGAAGGTGGCGGCCGCGCCTGCGACGGTGAGCCAGGCGATGGCGTCGAGCAGGGCGTCGCGGCCGGGCTCGGCGGCGAGGGCGGTGGCGAGGCCGCCGAAGGCCGCGGTGGCGAGGATGGCCAGGGCGAGCAGCTCGGCGGCGGGCGCCGCCAGGGGCCAGCGCGTGCGAAGGGGGGCGCGGGCCGCCGAGCCGGCCACGACGGCCGCCGCGGCCATGGTGCCGAAGGCGAGCCCGGCGAACGGGATGGTGCCGGCCTCGAAGACCGGGTCCAGGGGGCCGCCGAGCAGGGCGAAGGCCCCCAGCGCGATGGCCCCGTAGGCGGCGAGGCCCAGCAGGGCGCCCACCGGCGGCCGGCGCTCGGCGCTCCAGGGTCGGGCGGCGGCGGCGAAGGCGACGACGCCCACCAGCGGCAGCAGCGCTCGCGACCACGGATCGGCCACGGCGGCCAGGGGCAGCTCCGCCAGCAGGGACGGCGTGAGCGCCGCCGCGGGCGCGATGGCGGGCAGGCCGAAGAGGCCCGCGACGCGGCTCAGGGTGAGGCCCGCGGCGATGGCGGCGCCGACGCCGACGGCCCCGCCCAGGGCGGGCGAGAGCGCGCAGAGCCAGGCGAGGGCGACGAACGTGACGGGCAACAGGCCGGCGGCGATGCCTGCGAGGATGCGCCCCGCCTGGCCGGACCGGCGCCCAACGATGCGGGAAAGTCCAATGAAGCCGGCATGATACGCGAAGAGGGCGCCGCTGATGGTGAGCAGGCGCGGCACCCCCGCCAGGCTCTGCCAGGCCTCGCGCACCCCCATCACGGAGCCCGCCAGGATGAGCAGCGTGCCGATGAACCACCAGACGGAGCCGGCGAGGGCCACCCGCAGAGAGCCGTCGCCGCCGTCGAGGGCGGCCAGCGCGCCGAGGCCCTCGTGGGCCGCCCCGCCGCGGGCCGCGGCGAGATCGGCGGCGTGGTCGACCTGGTCCTCGACGCGCTCGGCGCGCTCGGCGCGCTCGGCGCGGCCCGCGCGGCCCCGTCGCGGTCGCCGACCTCGCTGCGGGCGCTCCTCGGGTGGGGCCTCGGCGGCGCGGGCCAGGCCGGCGCGGAGGTCGCCCCACCAGGCCGGCACCTTCCACTCGGCCCGGGCGCGGAGGGCCTCGAGCTGCCCGTCGGCGGCCCGCTCCAGGCGCTCGCCGAGGCGCGGCGGGTCCGGGGGCGGCGTCGGCAGCGTGCCTCGCAGCGCCTCGGCCTGGTCGGCCGTCAGCAGGCCATCCGCCTCCCAGCGCGCCACGCGGTCGCGGGTGTGGCGGTGGGCGACCTGCTGGAGCGCGTCGCGGGTGAGGGGCACGGTCGCGCCGCCGCAGTGGCCGCAGGTGCGGGCGGGGTCGGGGCGGGCGCACGGGACGCAGAGGCGCATCGAGTCTCCAGCGCGGGTGGGCGGCTCGGACGACGCCCGAGTGTAGACCGGGGCGCGGGGCGCCGACAGAGGCGCGGATGGGCCGGCGCTGCGGGCATCTGCCCTTGACGATCTCCCGACCCCGTCCCTAGAGTGCGCCCGCCGTGCGGCCCATCGGGGCCGAGACGCATCTGTGAAGCCTCAAGCGCGCAACACCGCGCGCCGCAAGGAGGAACCCGTGGCCAACGCCGCCGCCCAGGCCGTGCAGACCTTCCTCGATACCGGTCTGCCTCTCTTCTCGGATCTGCCCTACAAGGTGGCCGATCTGTCCCCCGAGACCGTGCGGTGGGGCCGCAAGGAGATCGAGTTCGCCGAGCACGAGATGCCCGGCCTCATGGCGCTGCGCGCGAAGTACGGTGCCATCAAGCCCCTGAAGGGCGCGCGCATCACCGGCTCGCTGCACATGACCATCCAGACCGCCGTGCTCATCGAGACCCTGCTGGATCTCGGGGCCGAGGTGCGCTGGGTGAGCTGCAACATCTTCTCGACCCAGGATCACGCGGCCGCGGCCGTCGTGGTGGGCCGCGACGGCACCATCGACAACCCGACCGGCCCGGCCGTCTACGCCTGGAAGGGCGAGACGCTGCCCGAGTACTGGTGGTGCACCCTGCAGGCGCTCGTGTGGCCGGACGGCGGTGGGCCCAACCTGCTGCTCGACGACGGCGGCGACGCCACCCTGCTGGTGCACAAGGGCCTCGAGTTCAACGGCACCGGCGTGGTGCCTGGCACCGAGACGGCCGGCAGCTACGAGGAGGAGGTCATCCTCCAGCTCCTCGCCGATCTGCAGGCCGAGAACCCCGCCCTGTGGGCCCCCATCGCCAACGCCATCGTGGGCGTGAGCGAGGAGACCACCACCGGCGTGCACCGGCTCTACCAGATGCAGGAGGCCGGCACCCTGCTCTTCCCGGCCATCAACGTGAACGACGCCGTCACCAAGTCGAAGTTCGACAACGTGTACGGCTGCCGCCACAGCCTGGTGGACGGCCTCATGCGGGCGACCGACGTGATGCTGGCCGGCAAGGTGGCCGTGGTCTGCGGCTACGGCGACGTGGGCAAGGGCTGCGCCCAGTCCCTCGCCGGCCAGAAGTGCCGCGTCGTGGTCACGGAGATCGACCCCATCTGCGCGCTGCAGGCCTGCATGGACGGCTACGCCGTGGTGCGGCTGGAGGACGTGCTGGAGACGGCCGACATCTTCATCACCGCCACCGGCAACAAGGACGTCATCAAGGCCAGCCACATGGCCCGGATGAAGCACAACGCCATCGTCGGCAACATCGGCCACTTCGACAACGAGATCGACATGGCCGGCCTGGCCCGCCTCGAGGGCATCGAGCGCGTCAAGGTGAAGCCCCAGGTCGACGAGTGGAAGTTCGCCGACGGCCACTCGGTCATCATCCTGGCCGAGGGCCGGCTGCTGAACCTGGGCTGCGCCACCGGCCACCCCAGCTTCGTGATGTCGAGCAGCTTCACCAACCAGGTGCTGGCCCAGATGGAGCTCTTCACCCGCCACGGCGAGTACGAGAAGGCCGTCTACACCCTGCCCAAGCACCTGGACGAGGAGGTCGCCCGCCTGCACCTCGCCAAGCTGGGCGCCCGGCTGACCGAGCTGACGACCGAGCAGGCCGCCTACATCGGCGTGCCGGCCAACGGTCCCTACAAGCCGAGCCACTACCGCTACTGAGCGCGACCGGGCACAACCTTCGATCATCTATGGTCGAAGGTTGAACAAGGCCTGATCATGAACCGCGCCCTCCTCTGCCTCTGCCTGCTCGCGCCCCTCGGGGGCCGGGCCCAGGACGCGCCGGCACCCGCCGCCGCGCCGGCCGCCATCACGCCACCCGTGCTGGAGACCTTCGTCGAGGCGCCGTACCCGCCGGCCGCCCTGGAGGCGCGCCGCGAGGCGGCCGTCATCGTCGCCCTCACGGTGGGCGAGGACGGCACCGTCAGTGACGTCGAGGTGGTCGAGCCCGCCGGCGACGGCTTCGACGAGGCCGCCGTCGAGGCCGTGTCGCGCTTCCGCTTCACGCCGGCCCGCGCCGGGGACGCGCCCATCGCCGTGCGCATCCAGTACCGGTACGCCTTCACGCTCACCGAGGTGGTCGAAGAGAAGGCCGCCCCGACCGGGCGCCTCGAGGGCCGTCTGGTGGAGGCGGGGACGCGGCGGCCGCTGCCGGGCCTCATCGTCCGCCTGCCGGCGCTCGGCCTGGAGGCCATCAGCGACGCCGATGGCCGCTTCGCCTTCGAGGATCTTCAATCAGGTCGGGTACTTCTGCGCGTCGAGGACCCCGAGTACGCCGACCTGGAGGACGAAGAGGAGGTGGTCGAGGGCCAGGCGACCGAGGTGCGCTACATCCTGGAGCGGGACGCCTTCGGCGACACGGTGACCGTCGTCGGCCGCCGCCCGCGCAAGGAGGTGGTGCGGCGCACGGTGAGCGTGCAGGAGATCCGCACCCTCCCGGGCACCCAGGGCGACGCCCTGAAGGCGGTGCAGAACCTGCCGGGCGTGGCGCGGGTGGCGCCGGGCTTCGACGGCGACCGTCTGGTGCTGCGGGGCGGCGGCGGCTCGCGGGCGTATGTGGATCGCCACCCGGTGCCCCTCGCGTTCCACTTCGGCGGCATCCGCAGCACCGTGGCCAGCGCCCTCATCGAGGATCTGGACCTGTACCCGGGCAACTACGGCCCCGAGTTCGGCCGCGTGAACGGCGGGGTGGTCGACGTCCGCCTGCGCGACCCGCGCACCGACGGCCTCCATGGCTACGCCGAGGCGGATGTGTTCGACGCCGGCGCGCTGGTGGAGGGGCCCGTGGGCGACGGGGGCCTGGCCGTGGCCTTCCGCCGCAGCTACATCGACGGCGTGCTGGCCGTGGCCCTGCCCGAGAGCGTGCGCCGCCGCTTCAGCACGGCGCCGCGCTACTACGACGGCCAGGTGCTCTACACGCGCAAGGACGGCCCCCACGACCTGCGCCTGCTGCTCTTCGGCTCCAGCGACCGCATCATCGTGCTCAGCGAGTCGGCCCAGGGCGGCTTCGTGAACGAGTGGGCGGGCGGCCTGGGGCGGTGGCGCCACCGCATCAGCGACACCCTGACCCACGAGCTGAGCGCGTCGCTGCTGGTCAGCCAGGAGAACGGCCGCTTCAACACCGACTTCGAGCGCAACGTGGAGCTCGCGCGCCTCACCCTGCGCGACGACCTGAGCCTGGCGCTCTCGCCTTCCCTGGATCTGCGCCTCGGGCTCGACGCCGAGCTGGCAGTCGGCACGTTCCTGCTGCGCAGCCAGGCGGGCGGCTTCCCGCGCGAAGGGGAGGCCCCGCCCGACGGCCCCCCCAAGGCCAGCGACGCCGAGATCGTCGAGGTGACCGAGGACCTGTTGTGGAACACCCCGGCCGTCTTCGCGGAGCTGGAGTGGCGCGTCGGCAAGCTGAAGGTGCTGCCCTCGCTGCGGCTGGAGTGGTTCGGGGCGACGGAGGACGTCGCGGTGCAGCCGCGCCTGTCGGCCCGGGCGGAGGTGGCCACGGGCACCACCGTCAAGGCGGCGGCGGGCCTCTACAGCGAGCAGCCGGGCCCCGACGACCTGTCCGACCGCTTCGGCAACCCGGCCCTGGGCATCGAGCGCACCTGGCAGGTGTCGGCCGGCTTCGAGCAGCAGCTCACCGAGGCCCTGAGCCTGGACGTGACGGGCTTTTACAAGCAGTTCCAGGATCTTGCGACGCGGGTGGACGACCCCGCGGTGCGCCTCGCGAACCAGGGCGAGGGCCGCGTCTACGGCGTCGAGGTGCTGCTGCGCCACGATCTGACGAGCCGTTTCTTCGGCTGGCTGGCCTACACCTGGCAGCGCTCCGAGCGGCGCGACCGGCCGGGCGAGGGCTACCGCCTGTTCGATCTGGACCAGACCCACAACCTCACGCTGGTCGCCCAGTACCGCTTCACCCCCACCTGGGAGGCCGGGCTGCGCTGGCGCTTCGTGAGCGGCAACCCGTACACGCCGGCGGTGGGCGCGGTGGTGGACAGCGACGACCTGACCTACGTGCGGCTGGACGGCGAGGCCAACAGCGGGCGCCTGTCGCCCTACCACGCGCTGGACCTGCGGCTCGACAAGCACTGGGTCTTCGAGACGTGGCGCCTCACGACGTACCTGGAGGCCCAGAACGCCTACAACCGCGAGAACGTGCGGGAGGTGGGCTACAGCTACGACTACACCGCGTCGGAGTCCCAGCTCGATCTGCCCATCATCCCGTCCTTCGGCGTCCGGGGGGAGTGGTGACCATGCGCGCTCATCTTCTTGTTCTTGCGGGGGTTTTCGGCCTGCTGGGCTGCGCGGAGAGCACGCTGCCCGTCGAGTCGGCGCTCACCGACTACCGCGTCCTGGGCATCGTGGCCGACCAGCCCGAGGTGGGGCCAGACGCCCAGGTGGCGCTGACGGCCGTCGACTTCGACCCCGAGGGTCGGCCGGCCGGGTACGTCTGGAGCGCCTGCTTCTACAGCCTGGGCAGCCGGGCGAAGTTCCAGTGCGCCGATCCGAGCCTGGAGATCCCCCTGCCCGGCGCGGGGCCGACCACCGTCCTGGATCTGGCGGCGCTGGACTTCGAGGCGCGGTTCGAGGCCGCCGGCCCCCTCGTCGGCCTGGACGGCCAGGTGCTCAGCCTGGACACCGGCGTCGACGTGACCATCGGCCTCACGGCCGGCATCCCGGGCCAGCGGGCGACGCGCATGTACAAGCGGGTGCGGGTGCGGCGGGGCGACGCCCCCAACCGGAACCCCACCGTCACGGGCTTCGAGGTCGAGGGCGAGCTGCGCGCCGGCCGCGAGGTGACGCTGCGGGTCACCTACGGCGACGACACCCCCGAGACCTACACCGAGGTCCAGACCGGCCGCGCCGCCACCGAGCGCCTGCTGGTCAACTTCTACGCGGACGCCGGCGAACTGGCCGACCGCAGCCCCTTCGACGAGAGCCTGCCCGACACCACCTGGACGACCCCCGACGAGCCGGGGCCTGCGGTGCTCTTCGCCGCCGTCCGCGATGGGCGCGGGGGCCTGACGGTGCTGCGGCGGGACGTGGACATCCTGCCGTAGCCCTCGGCCGGGATGTGCTACGGTCCGGCCCCCCCCGGCCACGAGGAGCCCATGGCCCAAGACCCCCTGCACGGCGTGACACTCCAGGCCATCGTCGAGGCGCTGCAGGCGCGGTACGGCTGGCCCGGGCTGGCGGAGCGCGTCGACATCCGCTGCTTCAAGAGCGATCCCAGCGTGAAGTCGAGCCTGAAGTTCCTGCGCGCCACCCCGTGGGCGCGGGCCGAGGTCGAGGCCCTCTACCTGGCGGATCTGCGGCGGGCGGAGCGCAACCGAAAGCGCAATGAAGACCGGGCCTTGCGTCGGGCGCGGGCCGCGGAGGCGGTGGCGACGGGGGAGAGCGAGCCGTTAGCGGGCGTCGCCGAGCCGGGCGAGGGTTGACCGACCCGAAGTCGATGCGCGCCGCGCGACGGGCCGAGGACGTCGGCGAGGTCGCAGCCATCGTTCCGTAGAACTCCCGGAAGTCCGGCGCTTGCGATGGCACCGGGCCAACGGTGGCCGCGGAGTGGGCCCGCCTCACCGGCATCCCGGCTCGTCCGGTCTGCCAGGACGCGGCCTGGGTGGGCTGCGGCGCCCCGCCGTTCGATGCCGATGGTGCGACGCAACACGCTGACATCGTTGCGGATTTGTCGTGTCGTTAGCCCAGCAGGTGCGCCTTCACCCGGGCCTTCTTGATGCGGGCCGCCTGGGTGAACTTCAGCACCGCGTGGGCGTGGGCGCGGCTCACGGCGACGGCGCAGGTGGTCTCGAGCACGTCGATGCGGCCGATGGCCTCGGGGGGGAAGCCGCCGTCCTTCACCAGGGCCCCCAGCACGTCGCCCTTGCGCAGCTTGTCGCGCCGGCCGGCGAGCAGCAGCAGGGTGCGGTTGGGCGGGGTGAGCGCGCGCAGGTCGCGGGCCTCGGGGAGCGCGGGGCCGCGGATCAGGGGCTGGCCCAGGAAGGCCTCGATGGCGTCGAGGCGGCGCTGCTCGGCGGGGCCGGCGACCAGGCTGAGGGCCAGGCCCGCCTCGCCGGCGCGGCCGGTGCGGCCGACGCGGTGCAGGTGGTCCTCGGGGTCGCGGGAGAGCTCGGCGATGATGACGGCGGGCAGGGCCGGGATGTCGAGGCCGCGGGCGGCGACGTTCGTGGCGACGAGCACGGTGAGGCTGCCGTTGGTGAGCTGGAGGAGCACGTCCGCGCGGTCGCGCTGCTCCATGTCGCCGTGCAGGGCGAGGGCGACGGCGCCCCGCTCGCGCAGCGCGGCCGTCAGCGCCTCGCACTCGGCGCGCGTCTCGACGAAGACCAGGCTGCTGGCGGGCCGGTAGCGGGCGAGCAGGCGCGCGACGTGGTCGTGGCGCGTGTCGGCGGTGCAGGGGAAGACGAGCTGGCGGATCGCCGCCGGGGCCGCGGCCGTCTCCGCCACGACGAGCTGGGGATCGCGCTGGACGCGCCGGCTCAGATCGGCGATGCCCTCGGGGATCGTGGCCGAGAAGAGGTGCGTCTGGCGGGCCCCCGGGCAGCGGCGCACGATGGCGGTGACCTGCTCCAGGAAGCCCATCTCCAGCATCCGGTCGCCCTCGTCCAGCACCAGGGTGCGCAGGGCCTTCACGCTCAGATCGCCGCTGTCCAGCAGGTCGCCCACGCGGCCGGGGGTGCCGACGACGATGGGCCGCGGGCCGGCGAGGGCCTGCACCTGGTCGCGCCGGGCGTAGCCGCCGCAGAGGGTGACGACGCGGGCGTTGGGCAGACACCAGGCCAGCCGCCGCAGCTCCTCCGCCACCTGCTCGGCCAGCTCGCGCGTCGGGCAGAGGACGAGGGCCTGGCAGTCGGGCGCGTCGGCGTCGAGGCCCTGCAGGAGCCCGAGGCCGAAGGCGGCCGTCTTGCCGCTCCCCGTCCGGGCCTGCCCGATGACGTCGGCGCCGGCCAGCATCCGGGGCAGGCTCTGGGCCTGGATGGGGGTCATCGCCGTGTACTCGAGGCGCGCGAGGGCTTCGAGCAGGGCGGGGCGGAGGGGCAGCGTCGAGAAGGATGGGCGCATGGCGGGGGACGTGTACCACGGACCGGGCGCGTCCGCCCCCGCAACCCGGCGAAACCAGACCGGTTGTCGGCGCCTCTACTCCCTGTCGTCCGGCCGGCGTCTCGATCTGGGGCGCCGGGTGTGCGACCCTGGTCGTCGCTCACAGCAAGGGTGCAGCCCCGGGTTGCAGGACAACGGGCGGTCGGGCCGCCGTCCCGCCGACGTGACCGTCGGCAGGGAGGGCCCATGGCCAAGCGCTCGCGACCCCTCGCGTCTCCGCCCCCCGAGGCCTGGGACGGCCTCCTGCGGCTGGCCCGCCTGGCCACCCGCCCCCTGGAGCACTTCCTGCGCATCGAGGCCGCCAGCGGCATCTTGCTGCTCGTGGCGGCGGCCGTCGCGCTGATCTGGGCGAACTCGCCCTGGGCGGACACCTACACGCGGCTCTGGGACACGCCCCTGGGCTTGCGGCTGGGGCCCTGGGCGTTCGAGCGCAGCCTGGCCTGGTGGGTCAACGATGGGCTGATGGCCATCTTCTTCTTCGCCGTCGGCCTGGAGATCCGCCGCGAGATCCACCACGGCGAGCTGTCCCAGTGGCGGCGGGCGGCGCTGCCGGCGGCGGCGGCCCTGGGGGGCGCCATCGTGCCGGCGGGGCTGTACCTGGCCATCGCGGGGGCGGAGGCCACGCGGTCGGGCTGGGGCGTGCCCATGGCCACCGACATCGCCTTCGCCGTGGGCATCCTGACGCTGCTGGGCAAGCGGGTGCCGCCGGCGCTGCGGGTGCTGCTGCTGGCCGTGGCCGTCATCGACGACCTGGGCGCCATCATCGTGATCGCGCTGTTCTATTCGTCGGGGGTCTCCCTCACCGGCTTCGCCATCGCGGCGGGCGGGCTCGTCGCCATCCTGCTCATCCAGCGGCTCGGCGTGCGCTCGCGGGCGGTGTACGTGGCCCCCGCGCTCGTCGTCTGGGCCGGCGTCTACGCGGCCGGCGTGCACCCCACCATCGCGGGCGTGCTCGTGGGCCTCATCACGCCGGTGCGGGCCTGGCTCGGCACCGAGGGCTTCCTCGCGAGCGTGCGCCACGACCTCGAAGAGCTGGCCAGCGCCCGGGTGGGGGCCTCGGCCCACGCCGTGTCGAGCAGCCTGCAGCAGGTGGATCTGGCGCGCCGCGAGGCCCTGTCCCCGGCGGAGAGCCTCATCGAGTCGCTCCACCCCTGGGTGGCCTTCGGCATCATGCCCGTCTTCGCGCTGGCCAACGCCGGCGTGGCGCTGGGCGGCGTGAGCTTCGACGCGGCCTCCTGGACGGTCGTGACCGGGGTGACGGTGGGGCTGATGGTGGGCAAGCCGATCGGCCTGCTGCTGGCCTGCGGGCTGGTGCTGCGGCTGGGCATCGCGCGGCTGCCGGCGGGCCTCACCACCCGCCACCTGCTCGTGCTGGGGACGGTCGCGGGCGTCGGCTTCACGATGGCGCTGTTCATCGCCCAGCTCGCCTTCGCGGAGCCCATGCTGCTGGGGGCGGGCAAGGTCGGCGTGCTGGCGGCCAGCGGGGGGGCGGCCATCCTGGCGCTCATCCTGGGGCGGGTGCTCCTGCCGACGGCCCCCGCCGACGGGGCCGCGCGCTCGGCCGACGAGGCCGAGGACTCCACGCGGTCCTGACGGCCGCCGTCAGTCCCAGCACTCGTAGGTGTACGTCCGCGAGAGGCCGTCGCCCTCCTCGCCGATCAGGTTGCCGACCTCGTCGAAGACCGCCTGGTAGCTCACCTGGCCGTCGCACCCCGTCACCCGCAGGCGGCGGCCGCTCGGCGCGAAGTCCGCCGAGGCGCCCCCGAGCTGGGGCACCCCGCCGGCCTCGGGGGTGAAGCCGAAGAGGCCGCCCGGCCGCTGGATCTCGGCGATGCGCCCCGCGAAGCGCGTGACCTCGCACCCCGCCGTGACCTCGACGGTGCCCTCCTGGTGCCGGTAGGTCTCGCGGACCTCGCCATCGACCGAGAGCGACTCGACCTGGTGGAAGCCGGGCAGGAACACATGGCTCCAGGTGAAGGTCGTCGGGCGGCCCTGCAGGTTGCCCTGGGCGTCGACGAGCTGGAACGAGCGGCTCTCCAGGACGCCCATCATGGCCTCGTAGCGGTACGTCGTCCGGCCATCGACGAGGCCGTCCCCGAGGTCCACGTCCCGGGCCTCCGACTCGACCTTGCCCTGCCCGGGGTTGCGCGCCTTGTAGCCATACTGGCGGAACTGCACGACCTCGTCCGTCGCGGTCAGCCGGGTGTGGAAGGCCAGGAGCTGGCCGCTCTGGGCGTCCCAGTCCAGCGTCTCGTAGGTCTGCATCGGGTTGTCGTTCACGAAGGTGCGCATGCCCGTGTACCGCCCGTTCGCGGACGACAGCGCCCAGCGCAGGACGTCCTCGCCCCCTGGCTGCCCGTGGCTCGCTTCGCGCAGCAGGCCGTCGCCGGTGTAGGCGTAGGTCTCGTCGGGGTACTGGTAGTCGGCGCCCTCGAGCTGGCCGACCCGGCGGACGAGGCGGTCGGCGTCGTCCCAGGTGTACGTGATGCGCCGCCGGTCCATGTTGGCGCCCCTGCCGGTGAAGACCTCCTCGACGAGGCGCCCCCGCGCGTCGTGGGCGCGGGTGGTCACGCCGGTCACCTGGCCGTCGGTGGTGTCCGTCCGGGTGCACCAGTCGGATCGCAGCGCGTTGGGCCGGGGGCCGGCGTCCACGTCGCCGGGGCTGGCGTCCACGTCGCCGGGGCCGGCGTCCACGTCGCCGGGGCCGGCGTCCACGTCGCCGGGGCTGGCGTCCACGTCGCCGGGGCCGGCGTCCACGTCGCCGGGGCCGGCGTCCCCCGCCTGGGCGTCCGTCCGGGGGGCGGCGTCCGCCGCGCGCCCCAGGTCGGCGACGCCCCCGTCCAGGGTGGCCGCCGCGTCGCCGGCGGCGTCGCTCCCCCCGTCATCGCAGGCCGCGCAGGCGGTGATCAGGAGGGCGGCGCCGAGGCGGCGCGTGAGGAGCGAGAGTGGCATGGATGACTCCAGATGGTGCGGAGCCAAGGTGGGCGATGGCATCGGTCCAGGTCAACCAAGGGCGTGACTGGACTGCGCTTTCGGCGCCCTGGCAGGGCCCGGGGCTCAGCCGTTGACGAGGATGTGGTCGACGCCCAGGTACGACTTGCCGGGGGGGTGGTAGCGCTGGGCGTAGACGTTCCACAGCCCGTCCTTGAGGCACCCGATGATGCCTACCCGGGCGTCGCGGTACTGTTTGCGGCCGTAGATCGTGGTCCCCGGGAGGTTGAGCTTCTCCAGGTAGTCCTGCAGCTCGTAGCCGTTGGCCCACGACTCACCGGGCTGGATGTGGGCGCACTCCAGCGTGCCCTGGTTGCGTCGCATGAGGAAGGTGCAGCCGCTGAGCTGGCCGGTGGTGAAGAGGCGCCGGCTGATGGGGTGGAACGTCCGCAGGACGTCTTCGCGGCTGCTGGTCGGCGTGGTCTCCGTGTGCATGGCCACCGACTCCATCAGGAAGCCGGGCCCGGCGTTGTCGACGCTGAGGGTGTAGTTGCAGAAGCGCGGCGCCCGGAGGGGCGACATCAGGTTGTGTTCCCTGAAGACGCCGTCGTCGTCCTCGGCCTCGAGGCGGAAGGTCTTCGGCCCGCTGTCGTGCCCGTGAATGACCACCACCTGGTCGGGCCTGGTGAGGAAATTGCGGGTGTCCTCGACGAGCATCGACAACCGAGGCTCGCAGTGCAGCCACGAGAAGATCCGGGGGCCCGCCTGGGGGAAGTGCACGCGCGCCTCCGCTTTCACCAGGTTGATGAGCTCGGCCATTTCTCTGGCGCGGATGCTGGTGTGCCACGCCCCCTTGGCCGCCCGCCAGGCGAGGATGGCGGCCGCGAGGTCGCGCAGCGTGGCGTAGCCCGGGGCCTGCCGGTACCGGGCGACGGCGCGGTCGATCTGGACGAGATCGCTGCTGCGGGGCTGGAGGAAACGACCGGACTGGTCCGTCCAGTTCTGCAAGGTCACGGGCATGGGATGCGCTCCTCCCGGGAGGTTCCCGGTCGTTGGCATAATACCGTGACTTTGAAAGTTTTTCGCGTGGATTCACTACCGCCGCGCGAAGCCGCTGCAGCTCCGCGTGATCACCAGGTCGTGGCGCCCGGCCGACAGGCTGTAGCTGCTGACGCCGTTGTCGCTGGCGTCGACGATCCAGATGGTCTTGCCGGCGAAGCCCGAGAACGAGCGGATGTTGTTGGCGCCGATGGTGCTGTAGGTGCCGCTGCCGAACTTCGGCTTGTCGCCCTCGAACAGGCGCACGGTGCTGGGGCACTCGTTCTTCAGGCTCAGGCTGTAGTGGCCGGGGCCGCTCGGGGCCGCGGGGCGGGCGGCGGCCTGGCGCTCGGCGGTGCGGGCGCGCTGCTCGGCCTCGCGGGCGCGCTGCTCGGCGGCCTGGCGGGCCTGCTCGGCCTCGCGGCGGGCGGCCTCGGCGGCCTCGGCCTGGGCGCGGGCCATGGCCACGTCGCGCTCGGCCTTGCGCTGGGCGAGGGCCGCCTCGTCGGTGGCGTGGCTCACCACCTGGAAGTGCACCTGCCCCGTGCCGAGCGCGCTGGACCGCCCCGCCGCCTCCAGGCCCACGGCCACGGTGCCATCGGCCCAGGCGCAGCCCACGTCCAGCAGGCCGCTGCGCAGCCGCACGGGCTTGCCGTGGTAGGGGGCCTTCATCTCGAAGCCATCGTCGGTGGTGTAGGTCTCGGCCAGGGCCAGGCTGCGGTTGCCGATGAGGGCGTCCGGCGACTCCACCTGCCCGGTGACCATGCGCAGCGCGGCGTCGCCCCAGGCGGCGTCGGGCGAGAGCGCGAAGGCCACCGCGTAGCACCGGCCCCGCTTCACCGGCAAGGCGAGGGGCGCGGCGCTGGCCATCGGGGCCTCGCTCTTCTCGCCCAGGGTGTTGAAATCAGGCGACTTTTCCCGCACCTCGGCGAGCAGCGCCGCCGGCTCCGGCCAGGCGGTGGCCGCCGGCGCGTCGCTGACCCACACCGCGTAGGCGACGGGCATCGAGGGCAGCCGCAGCACCCCCGTGGCGCCGAGGGCCGCCGCCTGCGCGATCACGTCGTCGGGCAGCTCGCCGTAGGCGCCCCCCGTCCAGCCGAACGCCGCGATGACCTGGTGGGGCGCGGCGGCGGTCGGCCAGTCGGGCAGCGCCCAGAGCTTCGTCTGGAGCTGGCCGGCCTGCTGGCGCTGCTGGAAGAAGAACCCAGGCGGCAGCTCCTGCGGCGTGCTGAAGACCTGCACGGCGGGGGCGGGCACCGCCGCGCGGGGCGTGCCGAGCAGCTTCTTCTCGACGGTGGCGGGCGGCGCCAGCATGGGCCGCAGGAGGGCGCCGCAGCCCGTGAGGGCGACGGCGGCGAGGGCGAGGGCGAGCTTCATGGGCGGCTCCAGGCGGGGGGTCGAGGCAGCCTACGCCTGCGCCCCGCTTGAGGAAATGGCCTCGGGCGCCGCGGCGGTCGCTTGAGCGCGCCGACGCGCGTTGCTAGCCTCGTGCTCCGAGGAGGGAGGGCATGGGAGACGCCTATCTGCAGCGGCCCGAGGCCGACGGCGCTCGCGTCGCGGCCCCCGCGGTCACGACGGCGCCCGTGGGCACCGACAGCCAGCTCGGCCAGGCGGCGGAGCTGGGCGGCGGCGCGCCGGGGCTGACCACGGCCGCGGGCGGCCAGGCGGCGGAGCTGGTGGAGCCCGATGGCGCCCCGCCCCCGGCGGCGGCCCCCCCGGCCCCCGAGGCGCCGCCCGGCGGCGGCCCCACCTACACGGTCGTGCGCGGCGACACCCTCGCGAAGATCAGCCGCCAGCACTACCAGGCCGGCGGGCTCTGGCGCGGCGTCTACCAGGCCAACGAGGCCGTCATCGGCCGCAACCCGCACCTCATCGAGGTGGGGATGCAGCTCACCCTGCCGACCCTCGATCAGATCATCGCGACGTGCGATCACCGCGGGACGGTGGAGAAGGCCTTCGAGGCCCGCTGGGGGGTGAGCGTGACGCGGCAGGCGGGGGCCGTGCGCATGCCCGTCGACACCTTCCGCCGGGTGCACGCCCAGCTCCTGCTGCTGCCCCGCGACCAGGTGGAGGGCACCTGGACGAAGCTCGTGCACGCCAACAACAGCCGCGGCGCCTACATGAGCCATGACGGCGAGTTCGGCCTGGGCGAGGACGCGGCGGCGGTCGAGTCGGGCACCTACGGCGGCGCCGCCCTGAGCCTCATGGAGGACGCGGCCGCCGGCGCCACCGAGCTGCACCTGGCCGCCACCAGCCTCGTCGGGCCGGGCGTCCAGCTCACCGTGGGCGAGGGCGAGGCCGCCGAGACGGTCACCATCAAGGCCGTCAACGGCGACCGGACGGTGTTCACGGTGGATCCGCCCCTGACCCGGGACCACGCCTTCGGCGAGGCCGTGGCCCAGACGAACAACCGGGAGCGCACGGTGCAGTGGCTCGAGGCGGCCGTCCGCCATGAGATGGGTCACGCCGTCGACAACCGGATGGGCAGCGTGACGGGCCTCACCGAAGACCTGGGCGGCTGGCACTCGACGACCGACTTCGACACCTGGGCCGCCCTCATGGGCGATCCCTGGGCCACCTCGGACGGCACCGAGATCACCGCCGACGAGCGCCAGCAGATCAAGGCGCGCATCGAGCGCCTCAAGACGACGCCCACCACGGCCGGCCTGGGCGACGGCCTGGCCGCCGATCACGCCATCATGAAGTTCTGGAACCTGGGGGTGCCCGTCATCGAGGCCGCCAGGCCCATGGCCCAGCACGGCAGCAAGTACTGGAAGAGCTCGGGCGACTACTACGGCACCAACGGGCACTTTTTCACGATCAACGACTACTACGGCGAGTTCCACGCCTTCAGCCCCGAGGTCCAGTACAACCAGGTGCGCGGCTACGCCACGTACTCGCCGGCGGAGTTCTTCGCGGAGCTCTACACCGTCTACTACGAGGAGGCCGGCACCGAGGGCGCGGACCTGGGCCGGCTCATCCCCGTGGCCTCGTGGCGGACGTGGATGACCGAGAACGTCCACAACGCCCACCACGGGCCCGAGCAGGAGGGCGAGTGATCGCGCTCGCGCTCCTCGTCGCCCTCGCCACCCCGGCCGTCCAGGAGGCTGCCCCCGTGTCCACCGCCGCGTTCGATGCCGCCCGCGACCGCTTCCTGATCCTGGCCCGCGCGCGGACGGGGGAGGCCGATCCGCAGATCGCGCCGGCCACGGAGGCGGATCCCCGCCAGCGCGACCTCGCCGGGCTGCAGACGGGGGACTGGCGGGCCTTCCAGGCGAGCGCCGGGGGCCAGCGGCGCCTGCGGGGCTTCGCCCGGGCCGACGAGGCCGTGGCCCTGGCGGCCGACACCGCGGCCTGGGCCCGGGCGGGCGGGCCCCCGCGCGCCGAGGCCGCGCTGGCCCAGGTGCTCGGCGCCGCGGGCCTGGGCACCCCGGCCGCCCTGCCGATGAAGGCGGTGGTGGATCGGCTTCGGTTTCTCTTTGATTTCGGTACGTTCGGCCGGTTCTGCCCGGTCGTCGCCCACGACGGCCAGACGCGCCTGCGCTGGCAGATGACGCTCGTGGACGACGGCCCGCCGGCGCGGGGGCCGGGCATCCAGGCGGAGCAGACCGTGTGGTTCACCGTCGAGCACGGCCCGGCCGCGACGACGCTGAGCGTCGGGGCCAACGGCTGCGGCTGAGGCCCGTCAGGCGAGGGGCAGGCCCAGCTTCTCGCGCAGGCGGTTGAAGTCGAACTGCAGGTGCTCCGGGTTGAGCCGGTCCTGGCGGGCCATCCGGCGGATGAGGCGCTCGACGCAGGCCGGCCCCGTGGGCAGGGCCAGCGCGGCCCGGGGCGTGCGGTTGCCGAGGTCGGCGTCCGGCTCGGTGGCCCACGCGAGGTAGGCCTGGGCGACGCGGGCCTGCAGCGCCGGCAGCATGCCGGGCGGCGGCGGCGAGAACTTCACCCCGCCGGTGTCGGGCTGCTGCCACGCGGCGGCCTCGGCGGCGTCCGCGCAGACGTCCGCCGCCACCAGGGTGGCCCGCGCGACGTCGGGGCGCCGGAGCTGGTCGGGGGTCAGCACGTCGCCCACCGCCTGCCCCGTCTCGGCCACCGCGGCGCGCACCCGCTCGACCAGGGCCGCGCCGTCGCCCCGGGCGAACGCCTTGGGGAAGAAGCCGCTGATGCGATCCGGCCCGCCCTCGGCCACGAGGCGCGCCACGAGCTGATCGCCGGGCCGCAGCACGTCCACCGGCGGCGTCGCCAGCACCTCGCGCTCGGCGCCGGTGAGGCGGTCGACCACCCGCATCGTCGCCGGGGTGGGCTGGTCCACCACCTCCCACACCCCCAGCCAGGTCTCGGCCTGGGCGGCGAGCGCGGCCCGATCCACCTCGGTCAGCGTCGCGGCCTCGTCGGCCATGAAGGCCGCGCGCCACGTGGCCTCGGGGCTCGGGCCGTCCATGAACACCTTCCACATCGGCAGGATGTGCTGGTGGGGGTCGCCGGGCAGCGCCGGGTAGGGCGGCGTCTCCCAGCCCTCGATGCCGCGGGCGGTGGCCCAGGCGTCGATGCGCTGCACCAGGTCGGCCTCGTGCAGCGTGCGCGCCTGCTGCTCACGGGTGGCCGCGCGATCCCCCGCGGCCTGGGCCTGCGCCGTCTTCAAGCAGCACTGCTTGTACTTGCGCCCGCTGCCGCAGGGGCAGGGCTCGTTGCGACCGATGGCTGCCATGGGACCTCCCGCCTCGTGGTGGCCGGGTGATACCGGGCGGGGGGAGGCGGGACAAGGGGTTTGCGCTACGGTCGGACGCAGAGGGCCCCCAGGCCGGCCTCGCAGGGGGCGTCGTTCCACTGGGGGCGGTCGGGCCAGAAGTGGGCGCAGTCCTCCTCGCCAGCGTTGTTGGGCTCGCCCTCGGCCCAGGCGGTGAAGGCCGGGCGGGTGCCGTCGGCCCAGCGGAAGTCGCCCTCGCGAGCGCGGTCGTCGAGGCCGATCCAGTACTCCACCGGCCGCACGGCCACGGCGGCCGCGTGCAGCGCCCGGTTGGCGCGGGCGTCGTCGATGCGCACCAGGGTCGCCCCCTGCTCGGCGCACAGGGCCTCGGCCTGCTCGAACGAGCGGCCCCGCGGGCAGATGAGCCAGGTGCCGCCGCCCTCGGCGGGGCGCTCCACGCAGTCGGGGCAGTCGGGGGCGTCGTCGGCGAAGCCCGAGCAGTCCTGGTCGATGCCATCGCCGCAGACGTCGCGGCGCCCCGGGGCGATGGCCGGGTCGTCGGGGGCGCAGTCCTGGTCGCAGATCGCGCCGTCCCCGTCGGGATCGGGATCCGGCCCCAGCCGGCACGCCAGCAGCTCGGCCACCTGCGCCCGCCGTTCGCGGAAGAACCGGGGGATGTCGGCCTGGAAGTCGCGGATGGTGCCCTCGCCGAACTCGAGGCGCGGATCCTGGCCGATGTACGGGGCGATGACGCGGGCGGTCTCGGCCAGGTCGGCCGGCAGGTCGTAGGCGTCGAGCGCCTCGACCACGCGGGCGAGCGCCTCGTCGTAGCGCCGCGTGCACGCCGGGCTCTCCAGGCAGCGCTGCAGCAGCAGGCCCTGCCCGGCGTGCAGCGGCAGGGGCTCCAGGAAGACCTGATCGACGCCCCAGGGCAGCAGCCGCAGCACCCCGTCGCGGTCCAGGTGCATGAACCAGTTGTTCCGCGTCCAGGCGTAGCCATCCCAGTGGCCGATGAAGAGCTCGGTGGCCATCACCCCCAGGACCTCGTCCCAGTCCACCCGATCCGCGAGGGCGGCGTAGGCCCCGCCGGGCGGCGGCTCCTCCAGCACGGCGGCGATGGCGTCCAGGTCGGCCAGGTGCGCCGCGTCGCCGGCGTCCACGTCCAGGTGGGGCACCCAGCCGCGGAAGAGATCCTGGCCGTACAGGCCCTCGACGAGCAGGTCCGTGCCGGGCAGCCGGCGGATGGCGTCGTCCCAGGTCTCCAGCACCACGTAGAGGCCGAAGGGCTCGCCGTCGACGCGCACCCAGGCGTGGGTGGCCTGGAGGCTCGGCAGCCCCAGGGCGTCCAGCAGCCGGTACGTCCCGATTTCATGGAGGAAAGAGGGATCCTGCACGGCGTTGTTGAGGGCCAGGGCCCGCAGGCCGAACAGGTCGAGGCCGCCGTCGACGTGGTTCACGTCCACCTTGAAGCCCGCCTTGCGGTCCAGGCCGCGCAGGCTCCCGAGGCGGCCCTTCAGGCGGAGGCCCACCTCGGCCGGGCCCCAGGCGCCGGCCACCGTCTGGACCGTCACCGTGGCGGGCACCGTGGCGCGCATCTGCTCCACGAAGGGATCCAGGGGGTCGGCCTCGAGGGCGGCGCGGCTGTCCGGCGACAACGTGAGATCGATGGCCACGACGCCCGGGGCGAACAGGCTGTCGGCCGGCGTGATCCACGGCGCGTTCGGCCCGCCGCGGCTCGGGGTCGTGGGCGCGAAGGGGCCGGCGACGTCGGGCAGGCGCCCGAAGCTGGCCCCGGCCGGCAGGTCGCCCGGGAGCGTCACGGTGTCGGCGGGCCGGCCGTCGGGCGTCCGCAGGTAGAGGGTCTCGTCGCAGGCGACGCCGAAGTCGAAGCCGGGATCGCCCCCCTCCTCGCGGCGCAGGGCGAAGAAGCCGGCCGCGTCCAGCGCCGAGCCGGCGGGCAACGAGAAATAGCGAATGTTGTCGCCACCTTCCGCGACGTCCGACAGGCGCCAGCCGGCGAGCGGCGTGCCCGGCGGGCCGGCCAGCTCGATCCAGTCGCGGCCCCGGCAGTCCACCTCGTTGAGGACGACGGCCGGCCAGACCGTCGCGTCCGGCACCGCCGCGTCGGGCACCACCGCGTCGACGGGCGCCGCGTCCGCCGGCGCGCCGTCCGCGGCGCCATCCAGCGCCGCGTCGGCCGCCGCGTCGGTCGGCGTCGCCGTCCCCGCCGAGTCGCACCCGGCGGCCCAGGCCGCCACCACCCACATCAGCCAGCGTCCGTGCATGCAGGCCTCCCGAGCGGCACCGTAGCGGACGCCCCGGCCGCGGCTCAACGGCGCCCCCTCGTCGACCTTCGCTCCGACGGCGGGGCGGGCTACGATGCCGGCATGGTCAGCCTCCCCCAGCTCGGGGCCTGGTTCTGGCGCGGTGAGGGCCCCCTCGTCCTGGGCGATCTCGCCGTCCAGCCGGGTGACGTGCAGGTCATCCAGCGCGCCTGGCGCGACGCCACGGTGCACAAGGCGCGGCTGCTCATCGGCCTGCTGCTCGCCCTGAACCTCGGCTTCTGGCTGACCGACGGCTGGCTGCTCGCCGACGTGCCCACCGCGCAGCCCGCCCTCACCGAGGGGCGGCTGGCGGCGACGGCGTGCGGCCTCGTCGCCCTCGCCGTGAGCGGCGTCCCCGATCGCCTCCGCGAGCTGGTGGCCTGGCTCACCGGCGCCGCGACCTGCGGCGTCGTCGCCTGGACGGTGGGCCGGATCGGGGGCCCCGACTCCGCCTGGTTCTTCTACACTTTCCCCTTTCTATTCCTGGGGTTGCTGGGGTGGGTCACCCCCGCCCGCCGGGTGCTGGGCCAGGCGCTCCTCTGCGCGGCGACGGCGGCGCTCTTCTTCGGGCCCCACCCCGCGCACCGCGCCGATCCCCTGGCCGGCACGGCCCTGGCCAACCTGATCGGCGTCACCCTGCTGGCCATCGCCATCGGCTTCTACGTCGACCACATGCGCCTGCGCCTGTACCTGATGGGCCGCGAGCGCGAGCACCTGGTGGCGGATCTGGGGGCGCGGGTGCGGGCCCAGACGCAGCACATCCAGCGGCTGCTGGACCATGTGGAGACGGCCCGGGAGGCCGAGCGCTGCGAGCTGGCGGCCGAGCTGCACGACGAGCTGGGGCAGCTCCTGACGGCCATGCGGTGCGTCGTGAAGGCGCAGCGGGTCCGCGACGAGCGCCGCCCCGATCTCGACCAGATCGCCCAGCTCCTGCAGCAGTCCACCCGCGCGCTGCGTGACGTCCTGGAGCGGCTGCGCCCCCGCGTCCTCGACGACCTGGGCCTCGGGCCGGCCACGGCCTGGATGGTCCAGCGGGTCGCCGGCCTGGGCGGGCTCGACTTCGAGCTGGCGCTGCCCCCCCAGGAGGTGCTGGCTGGCCTCTCGGACCGCGAGGCCACGGTCGCCTTCCGCGTCGTGCAGGAGTCGCTCACCAACGTGCTGCGCCACGCCCAGGCCACCCGCGTCGAGGTGCGCGCCGAGGTGGAGGGCGGACGCCTGCGGCTCTGGGTCGACGACGACGGCGTGGGCTTCGATCCCGGGGGCAGCCCCAGCGGCTTCGGCCTGCTGGGCATGACGGAGCGGGCCCACACGGTCGGCGGCGAGGTGGTCGTGGCGCCCGGCGCCCGGGGCGGGACCAGCGTGTCCCTCAGCCTGCCCCTGGAGGCCGCATGATCCGCGTCTTCCTGGCCGACGATCACGCGGTCGTGCGCATGGGCCTGCGGGCCCTCCTGGCCACGGCCCCCGACGTCGAGGTGGTGGGGGAGGCCTGCCATGGGCGGCAGGTGCTGGAGGCGGCCGAGGCCGACGACTGGACGGCGGACGTCCTGCTGCTCGACCTGTCCCTGCCCCGGGTGAGCGGCATCGAGGTCCTCACGCGGCTGGCGAAGCTGCGGCCCACCCTGCGCGTGCTGGTGCTCTCCATGTACGCCGAGGAGCAGTACGCCGACCACGTGGCCCGCCTGGGGGCGGCCGGCTACGTCGCCAAGGACCGCTCCGAGGAGGAGCTGCTCACGGCGGTGCGGACGGTGGCCCAGGGGCGCTCGTACTTCAGCCGTCGGCCGAACCCCCAGCAGGCCACGCCCCTCGCGGGGCTCAGCACCCGGCAGTTCCAGGTGTTCTCGCTGGTGGTGGCGGGCCACACCGTCTCCGAGATCGCCGCCGAGCTCAACGTCGGGGTGAGCACGGTGAGCACCCACCTGGGCCAGGTGAAGCTGCGGCTCGGCGTGCACTCCGTCGCGGAGCTGGTCGCCTACGCCCACCGCCTCGACCTCGCCTGAGCCGCGGTCAGGGACAGCAGCGATACATGGTGGGCTGACCCGTGATGGGGAACGGCCCGCTCTGGGTGCCCCACGCGGGCGGCGACCCGGCCACCTCCACGTGGCTCTTGCACGTCCGCGCCGGCTGCGCCTGGCCGACGGAGATCCAGGTGTTGGGGCCGTCGCCCGTCGCGACCCAGACGTCCCCGGCCGGGGAGCCCGCCAGCGGCTTGCCGCCCTGGCAGAGCGCGCCGCGCTTGCACAGCTTCATGCCGTGCTCGGCGCACTTGTCGGCGGCCGCTTGCCACGTGGCGCCCTTCGCGGCGTGGTAGGCCGGCGGCAGGCAGCTCGCGTCGGGCACGGTGAAGACGCCCCAGATGTTGAGGCCGCCGCCCCCCTGCTTGACCTGGATGACGCCCTTCTTCTGGACGGCCGCGGCGATCTGGGTCCGCCAGGCGTTCCCGGCGGGCGCCGCCCCGAAGAGCGCGCCGGGCCAGCCCTGGATGAGGGACTGGCGGAGGACGGCGCTGGCGGGCCCGTTCACGTCGTCGGCGATCGCCGTCGTGTCCTTGACCACGAGGTTCCAGCAGTCCTTCGGGGGGACCTTGGTGACCTTGAGGCACTGCCCGACCAGCGCGGTGCCTTTGCGCAGGGCCGACCACAAGGCCTCCGGGTTGATCGCGGGCGCGACGTTCACGCAGACCTGCGGGTGCGCGAGCTGTACGCCGCGGAGCGTCGCGGGGGTCCTGGCGCAGGCGGCCTCCCAGCTCCCGTCGACGTCCCAGAGCACCGCGGCGAGGGCGCGCATGGCCGGCGCGGCGACCCGGTCGACGCAGCCATTGTCCTTGAAGTCGCCCCACCGCGGGGCGGCGAGCGCGGGTGAGGCGGCGAGGGCCGAGAGCGAGAGCAGGGCGACCAGACGCTTCATCACGACTCCTGAGCGGGCCGGGGGCAGTACCGCGACCGTAGCGGGTGGCGAGGCCCCCGCACATCGTCGCAGTTGGAGCCGACCCTCGAACTTCTTCGAGGGGGCCGGCGGGCATGATGGGAGTAGCTGGTCAGAAGGCCCTCTGCTAGCCTCGAAGGCGGGGTCGACGGGCAAGGGCAGGGAGCGATGACGCAGACGAGTGTCAGCAGGTGGCTGTGGCTCTGCGCCGTGAGCGGCGTGGTGGGCTGTGACGACGGGGGCGGTGGTGGATCCGCGGCGGATGGCGGGCGGGCAGACGGCGCCGTGGTCGCCGACGCCGGGCGTGCGGACGGGGCGAGGCCCGACGCCCGGGTGCCGGGGGACGCCGGCCCGGCCGACGCGCGGGTGGGCGACGCCGGCCTGAGGGACGCCGCCCCGGGGGACGCCAGCCCGGGGGACGCCAGCCCGGGGGACGCCGGCCCCGACGCGGCGGTCGGCTCCTGCGTGCCTCCCCCCGGCTGCCGGGCCGAGGGCCCAGCCTGCGATGGCGGAGCCCGCGTCGTCTGCGCGCTCGATGGCGATGGCTGCCTGCAGGCGGTGGAGCGGACGCCCTGCGACGCCGGCACGGTGTGCGTCGTCGGTGCGGGCGGTCCGGCCTGTGAGGTGGGCATCTGCACCGCCGATCACCGGCTGAGCTGCGCGGACGCCGGCCGGCGCATCCCGGGCACGACGGTCGGCGGCAGCCGGGTCTACAACAACTACCAGGGACCGCCCGGCGCCCGGTTCTACGCCGCCGAAGAGCGCATCATCGGGTTCGCGGATCCCGGCTTCAACGTCGCCCGGATCATGCTGTACTACGACGTCAATGTCGCCGACCTGGATCTCTTCGGCTATGGCGACCGGGTCGCCTGCGGTGACGTGGAGGCCGAGGTCGCCCACGTCTCCAACGGCACCGGTCCGTTCGAGTCGGAGCTGCTGCTGACCCGCCCGAACCGGACCAGCTGGCTGGTGATCGACCAGTACGACGAGTCCGGGATGGCGCAGGGTGCACCCTACGAGATCGAGGTGACGTGCACCCCCGTGGTCTGCGGCGATGGCAACGTGGAGAGCTGGGCCGAGGCGTGCGACGACGGCAACGAAGACGCGGGCGACGGGTGCAGCCCGACGTGCGAGATCGAGCCCGGCTTCCAGTGCGTCGGGGGCATCAACCAGCGCTCGATGTGCAGCCCGGCGCCCTGTGGCGACGGCATGATCCAGCAGCCGGCGGAGGCCTGCGACGACGGCGGGCGGGCGGCCGGCGATGGCTGCGACGCCAATTGTCGGGTGGAGTTCGGCCAGACGTGTGACGGCACCCCATCCGTCTGTCGCGCCTTGCCTGTACGGGGTCCCTACGCGCCGGGCGAAGCCATCGAGCTCATCGAGGGTGGCCCGCTGGCGATCCACGACGCCGACGACTGGTACGTGGCGTTCTCGGCCGACGTCGTGCTGTCGGGGGCCCTGCGGGTGACGGTGGGGATCGGCAACGCCGACCTGACCATCTCGAACGCTGAAGGCACCGTCCTGGAGCTGAACCGGGACGCCCGGGACGAGGAGTGGCAGGACCTGGCGCTGCCAGCTGGCCTCTACCGCTTCCGGCCCGCCGCGTGGACGGCCATCGACCGCTACACCTTGACGCTCGAGACCGCGGCCCCCTGAAGGGGGGCTGCCTCTCGGCAGCGTCGACACATCCGTGCGGATGTGAGGAGTGGAAGGTCTCGCGCGGTCATGCTACCTGTGTCCTTGGAGCAATCGGGCCCTGGCAGGGACGCATGAATCGGGTAGTGACTGGATGGTGGCTGTGGCTCTGCGCCGTGAGCGGCGTGGTGGGCTGTGACGACGGGGGCGGTGGCGGCTCCGCGGCGGATGGCGGGCGGGCAGACGGCGCCATGGTCGCCGACGCCGGGCGTGCGGACGGGGCGAGGCCCGACGCCCGGGCGCCGGGGGACGCCGGGCCGGCCGACGCGCGGGTGGGCGACGCCAGCCCCGGTGACGCCAGCCCGGGGGACGCCAGCCCGGCGGACGCCAGCCCGGACGCGGCGGTCGGCGCCTGCGTGCCTCCCCCCGGCTGCCGGGCCGAGGGCCCAGCCTGCGATGGCGGGGCCCGCGTCGTCTGCGCGCTCGATGGCGATGGCTGCCTGCAGGCGGTGGAGCGGACGCCCTGCGACGCCGGCACGGTGTGTGTCGTCGGTGCGGGCGGTCCGGCCTGTGAGGTGGGCATCTGTACCGCCGATCACATGCTGAGCTGCGCGGACGCCGGCCGGCGCATTCCGGGCACGACGGTCGGCGGCAGCCGGGTCTACAACAACTACCGGGGACCGCTCGGCACGCAGCACTACGGGGCCGAGGAGCGCATCATCGGGTTCGCGGATCCAGCGTTCAACCACGTCACCATCACCGTGCACTTCGACAACAATGTCGCCGACCTGGATCTCTTCAACTACGGCGACCGGGTCTCCTGCGGCGACCAGGAAGCGGAGGTCTACCACTTCTCGAACGGCACCGGTCCCTCCGAGCGCGAGCGGCTGCTGACCCGCCCGGACCAGACGAGCTGGCTGGTGATCGACCAGTACGACGAGTCCGAGATGGCGCCGGGGGTACCCTACGAGATCGAGGTGACGTGCACCCCGGTGGTCTGCGGCGACGGCATCACGGAGAGCTGGGCCGAGGCGTGCGACGACGGCAACGAGGACGCGGGCGACGGGTGCAGCCCGACGTGCGAGATCGAGCCCGACTTCCAGTGCGTCGGGGGCATCAACCAGCGATCGATGTGCAGCCCGGCGCCCTGTGGCGACAGCGCGATCCAGCAGCCGGCGGAGTCCTGCGACGACGGCGGCCGGGAGCCCGGCGATGGCTGCGACGCCAGCTGTCGCGAAGAGTTCGGCTATGTCTGTGAGGGCGAACCATCGGTCTGTGGTCGCCGGCCCTTTCGGGGGCCCTACGTCCCCGGCGAGGTCATCGAGCCCATGCGGGGTGGCCCCCTGGCGATCCACCACGCCGACTTCTGGTACGTGGAGTTCTCCGCCGACGTCGTGCTGTCGGGGGCCCTGCGGGTGACGGTGGGCATCGGCAACGCCGACCTGACCATCTGGAACGCCGAGGGCGCTGTCCTGGAGCTGCACCGCGACGTCCGGGACGAGGTGTGGCAGGACCTCCGGTTGCCAGCCGGCCTCTACAAGTTCGCGGCGATCGCCTGGTCGGACATCGACCGCTACACCCTGACGCTCGAGACCGCGGCCCCCTGAGAGGTCAGGCGGTCAGGCCCCCCGCAGGATGCGCTCGACCAGCTCCCAGCAGCGCTCGGGGCTCATCAGCATCAAGTCCGCGTCCTGGCCCAGGCCGTGGGGGACGGCGAACGAGGCGCCGCGCAGCAGGCCGGCGATGATCCAGACCCACATCTGGGTGGGGACGTCGGCGCCGATGGCGCCCTGCTCACGGGCCTCGTCGATGCAGGCGCCGACGAACCGGGCCGAGCGGCCGATGTGGGCGTCGACGCGAGCGGTGCCGGCCTCGCCGGCGGCGTCGCGCAGGCGCCGGTCGTAGGCCAGCGCCATCAGCTCGGGGTGGGCGCGGACCTTCGCCAGCCGCCGCACGAAGAACGCCCCCAGCCGCCGCAGCGGATCGGCGATGTCGGTGGGCAGATCCTCGGCCAGCAGCTCGCCGAAGCGCTCGATGGCGGCCTCGACGATGGCGGGCTTGTCCTTGAAGTGCCGCAGGACGCTGGCATCGCTGAGGCCCACCGCCCGGCCCAGCTCCACCAGCGTGAGGCCGGCGACGCCCGCGTCGGCGAGCAGCCGAAGGGCGGCGTCGGCGATCTGCCGGCGGCGCTGCGCGGTGGGCAGCCGCGGCGTCACCATGGGGGGGGCAAAGTCGGCACTCGCATGGTGGCCAGTCTAGCGCAGCCCCGCGTCGGCCGGGAGGCCGAACGACAAAGTTCAGGGCCGGCCCTTGACGGGACCTCCGCGGACGCCATCTTGTAAGTGGATGCTAACAAAGGAGGTCGCCATGAAGACTCTGCGGACCCTGATCGCGCTCCTGGGCCTGGCCGCGCTCGCGACGTCGGTGGCCGGCTGCGACCCCGACCTGGTGGGGGAGTGGGTGGTCGAGGGGGCGGGCGAGGCCCAGGTCGCGCCGCCTGTGGAGGCCGACGGCGTGACCCTGATGCGCGAGGAAGAGAAGCTCGCTCGTGACCTCTACCAGGCGAACTTCGAGCGCTACGGCGTCCAGGTCTTCGGCAACATCACGGCGTCGGAGCAGCGCCACATGGACGCCGTGCTCGGCCTGCTCCAGGCCCGCGGCCTCCCGGATCCTGCGGCGGGCCAGCCCCGTGGCGTCTTCACCGCGGCCGCCGTCCAGGATTTGTACGACGCGCTGGCCGCCCGGAGCGCCGGCTCCGTCGAGGACGCCCTGCGGGTGGGGGCCGAGGTCGAGGAGATCGACATCCTCGACCTGCAGCGGCTGCTGGACGAGACCGACGCCGCCGACCTGCTCGACGTCTACGGCGGCCTCCTCGATGGCTCCCAGAACCACCTGCGGGCCTTCGTCGGTCAGCTCGAGCGCCGCGGCGTGCCGTACCAGCCGCAGCACCTCGACGCGGCCACCTTCGCCGCCATCCTGGCCGGCCGCTGAGCAGCCTCCCTCTGGCAAGTGTCCACTCGCAAAGGAGCGATCGATGCGCACCGCCCTCACCGCCGTCCTCGGCCTGCTGATCACCGCCTCCGCCGCCGGGGCCTGCCCTCAGGACGACGTGGCCGTGGCGCCCGCCGCCACGCCGCTGGACGCCGACGCCCAGCGTGGCCTCGTGCAGATGCGCGAGGAGGAGAAGCTGGCCCGCGACGTCTATCAGGCCAACGCCAGGCGCTACGGCCTGCCCATCTTCGGCCACATCGCGGGCTCGGAGCAGCGCCATCTGGAGACCGTCGGCGGCCTCCTGCAGGCCCGCGGCCTGCCCGACCCCACGGCCGGCAAGGCGCCCGGCCAGTTCGCCTCCCCGACCATGCAGGCCCTCTTCGACCGCCTCGACGCCCGCAGCGCGACGTCGCTGGAGGAAGCCCTGCGCGTCGGCGCCGAGATCGAGGAGCTGGACATCCGCGACCTGACCCAGGCCCTCGAGCGGACGCAGGCCGAGGACCTGCGCGCCGTGTACGGCCACCTGATCGCCGCCTCCCACAACCACCTGCGCGCCTACACCCGGCAGCTCGACCGCCGCGGCATCACCTACGTCCCCGCGCACCTGCCGCGGGCCCGCTTCGACGCCATCGTCGCCGCCGAGGGCCCTGGCCATGGCGGAGCGTGCGGCGGCGGAGAGTGCGGCTGCGGCGGGGGCCGCGACGACTGACCGGCGCTGGCGGGGGGGCTGGCGGACCGACGCCGAGGAGCTGGCGCGGCTGGGGCCTGGATCCTGCGACCCATTCTCCATCGAAGACGGGCCTCCAACGACGAACTGGCGCCTCGGAATGCAGTGCAGCGTCGAGGCGCTCCGGCGTGTGGCACAGACGCTTCGGCCTCCCGGCGTCGCGCCGCTGCCGGCGCTCGACATCTGCAGCTTCATGGGCGTCCCCGAGCCGGCAGCCCTCGAAAACGCGGGCCTGCGCCCGATCGCGCTGCACCTGGAGTCCTTCGGCGGCAGCTCGCCGGCTGGGAGCCAGATCGCCTTCGATCCTGCCCTCGAGCCGCGACGACCAGCCCGCTACGGCGCCACGCAGGCCCCCACGCCTTCGCAGGCCGGGGCCCGGGCGACGCAGTCGCGCCAGGCGTAGTGGGCCTCCTCCGCGAAGCCGGCCAGGCAGGTGGCGGCGCAGTCGGCGGGGCCGGCGCCGCAGGCGGCCAGGCGCGCGCAGTGGGCGGCGCAGACGTCGGCGGGGCTGCTGCTGGCGAGGCAGGCGTCGAGGTCGGCGCAGGCCCAGGCCTCCCCGCAGGCGAGCTGGGGGCCGAGGCGGCGCGGGGTCTGGGCGTCGTCGTCGAGCTGGCCTTCGCACGCGTCCTGGCAGGGGACGAGCTCGAGGTCGGCGTCGCAGAGGGCCCGGCGGTCGCAGAGGGTCGCGCAGGGGCCGGCGAGGGGGCTCGGCGCGGCCTCCTGGCCCAGGCAGGGGCCGATGGCGGCGAGGGGATCGGCGGGGCAGCCGGCCAGGAGGATGTCGTAGACGCAGCGGAGCTGGGGCCCGCCCCCACCGACGACGCCGACGACCTGCTCGCAGGGGCCGAAGCGCTGGTCCAGGCCGCAGGCGTTGTAGGCGGTGCAGAAGACGGCCAGGGGCAGGTCGGCCTGGCCCTCGGGCGGGAGGGGGACGGGGGGCTGCAGGCACTGGCTGACGGCGGCGCAGTCGCCAGCGGCGGCCTGGACGCAGGGCGCCCGCTCCAGGGCGTGGAGGCGGGCGAGGGCATCCCCGGCGCAGGCGGCGGGGCAGTCGGCCAGGGGCACGCCGCAGGCCGCCGCGGCGTCGCAGACGAAGGCGCAGTCGGGATCGGCGGCCGGCACGCAGGCCGCGAGCGCCGGGCAGGCGGCGTCGGCGGGCTGCGCCTCCAGGCAGGCCCGGCCCAGGCGGAAGCGCACCCCGTCGTCGCCCGCGAAGCCCCGCCGACAGGCCGTCAGGCAGTCCCCGAGGGCGGCGGGATCGCCGCCTGCGCACTCCACCTGCGCCCGGCAGAAGCCCAGGCAGGCGAGGCCATCTTCGGGTCGCAGCGGGCAGTCGCTCACGGTGTGGCGGACGGGGTCGCCAGGGCCGCAGGCCGGGGCGCTGATGACGCAGGCGTCGAAGAGCAGCGCCGGCGCCGGATCGGCGAAGTGTGCGTCATCACAGCGATCTTCGCAGCGACCATCAGGCGCTTCGAGGCCGCAGGCCTCCGCCTGCTGACAGAAGTCGGCGCAGGGCGGGCCCGGGGGCGGGGCGCACGCCGCGATGGCGCCGCAGCCGTCAGCGGCCGCCACGCAGGCCCGGGCCCGGGCACCCCGGTCGCGCCGCCAGCCGGCCTCGCAGGTGGCCTGGCAGTCGGCGTCGGCCAGACCGCAGGGGGCGAGGGCCGCGCAGTAGGCCTGGCACTCGACGACCGGGCCCACGGCGCCGGCGCAGGCCAGGAACGCGGGGCAGTGGTCCTCGACGATGCAGGCCAGGGCGGGGGACTCGCCCTCCACGCAGTCGCGGGTGCAGGCCAGCCGGGCGGCGGGATCGGCGGCGTCGCAGACGGCCAGGGCGTCGCAGAGCCGCCCGCACGCCGCCGCCGGGTCCCGGTCGACGGCGCCCTCCTGGCAGGCCTGCAGGATCTCGATGGGGCTGGGCGGACAGCCCTGCAGCAGCAGCGCCACCCCGCAGGGCACCAGATCGCCGCTGGGATCGAACTGGTCGAGGGCGATCTCGCACGGGATGAAGTCGTCGAAGCCGCAGCCGCGGTAGAGCTGGCAGAAGAGGTCGGGGTCGGCGGCGGGCAGGTCGTCGGGGCCGGGCGGCTGCAGGCAGCGGTTCACGGCGGCGCAGTCCTCCGGGGCGGCCGCCAGGCACACGTCGCGCTCGCGCGTCCGCAGGGCGAAGAGCGGGTCGGGATCGGCCGCCCCGGCCACGCAGTCGAGCAGGCAGTCCTCGGCCCGCACCAGGTTGCAGCGCACGGCGTCCGCGCAGAACGCCGCGCAGGCCGGGAAGACGTCGTCGCCCAGGCAGGTGGCGAAGGCGTCGGCGTCGCACCGCCCGATGATGGCCTCGCCGCAGCGCTGGAAGGGCTCGCCGGCCGCCGTGCAGGCGGCCTCGCAGTCGGGCACCGGGACGCCGCACGCCTCCGCCAGGCCGCAGAGGGGGCCACAGTCCAGGGGCGGCGGCGTCGGCACCGGGCAGCGGTGCAGCAGGTCGCAGCTCTCGGCCTCCAGGCAGCTCCACCACGCCTCGGCCTGGCCCGCCCGCGCCACCCGATCGCAGCGGCTCTGGCAGGCGGCCTCGTCGCCGAAGAGCTCGCCCAGCCGCTCGCAGGCCGCGTAGCGGTCGCAGGCCTCCTCGCACGAGGTCACCGCCACCTCGACGGCCATGTCGGGGGGCGGGCCAGCGTCCCGGGGGCGAGCGTCGGCCGGCACGGCGCCGTCCGAGGCGACCGCGTCCCCGCCCGCCGCGTCGGGAGCGGTCGCGTCGCCGAGGGCCCCGTCGAGGCCGGTGGCGTCGGGCGTCGTGGCCGCCCCGTCGTCGTCGGTGCAGCCCAGGCACCCCAGCCCCACCAGCACCCAGAGCAGGCGTGCGCCGGCCATGGTCCCCTCCTGGTTCGTCTCGGAAGCGACCAGGGTAGCGCATGGGCGGGGGCGGCGTCCCCGTCACCTCCCTGGGCTGTCAGGTCGCTGTTTTCGCTGCGGTTTCAGGCCCGCTGCCAGCCGCCGGGCCGCCGGGCGTACACGGCCGCCGCGGCGACGTCGAGCTGGAACAGCGTCAGCCAGCCGTGCTGCACCAGGTCGCACACGGGGGGATGCCGGTCGAGGATGGCGTCGATGGACGCCCGCGGCGCCTCGATGAAGACGCTCAGCCGGAGCGGGGTGTGGATCCACCGGGCGCCGTCGTGCAGGGACTGCAGCGGCAGGCCGATGCGCAGGTCGCCGGTGTTGCCCTCGAAGACGCCGATGTGCCCGCCCACGACGTTGTGCAGCACCTTGTTGCCGCTGCCGTAGCGCAGGTTGTCCACCGTCGAGGCGTAGTACTGCAGGTTGATCCAGTGCGCCACGACCAGCGGCGCCGTCATGATCAGCGCCAGCGTGGCCTCGCCCTCGTCTTCGTCGTGGCGGTAGTCGTGCAAGAAGGCGCGGCCCGCCAGGTCGAGGTGCTGGCAGCGCTCGCGGGGGGCCACGATGAGGGCGGCGTTCTGCGTCAGGCCCCACTCCGGGCGCACCTGGGACCAGTCGGCGCTGCGCGCCTGCAGCGCGCGGCGCAGGGCGGGGGCGTCCAGGTGGGCGAGGCCCAGGAGGGTGGCGCGCTCGGCGCGGGCCCGGGCGCTGGCTTCAGCGAGCCCGGCGAGGGCGGGCGCCTCCTCCTCCAGCAGCTCGATGTCGTCGGTGGTGGTGGTGTGCAGGGCGGCCACGAAGCGGGTGCTGGCCGGGATGGCCACGCCCCGCCGCGCCAGGGCCGCGCGGACGTCGGGCTCGTTGAGCAGCGCCGCGGCGACCCGGGCGTTGACCTCGCCGGTCTGGCCGCAGCACGCCCCGCAGTCCAGGCCCGCGGCGTGGGGGTTGTTGCGCGTCGCGCTGCCATGGCCGACGAGCAGCACGGTGGGGGCGAAGTCTCGGGTCAGGCTCATGCCCCGCAGCATGCCCAGGGCCAGGTCGGCGCGGGCCTCGACGTCGAGGGGCTCGCCGCTGGCGGTGGCCACCAGGCGCGGCCGGGGATCGGCCCCCGGGGCCAGGCCGGCCCGGTCGCTCGGCGGCGTCCGGCCCAGGCCGAAGCTGGCCTTGAGCAGATCGACGGCGTACTTCAGGCCGAAGGCCTCGACGAACGCGAAGGTGGAGACGGCGTCGCCCTTGAACGCCTTGCCGGCCGCAGCCGTGGCGAGGCGCCCGGCCCGGCGGGCGGCGTCGGCCGGCGTCAGGCCGGTGTCCGTCGCCCGCAGGCGCGGGGCGAGCAGGCCCGGGAGCTGGGGCCGGGCCGCCGCGGTGCCGAGGGGGTGGTACTCGATGGGCAGGCCGAAAAAGCCAGCGAATCCAAGCGTCTGGATGCCGGGGACGGTCGCCTCCAGGGCGCGGCGGATGACCTCGGAGCGCACGTCGATGCAGAAGACGGCCTGGACGCTGGGGGCGGCCGGCCGCGGGGCGCGCAGGCCGGCGGCGAGGCCGGCGATCACCGGCGTCTGCCACGCGATCTCGAGCGCGGCCTGCAGCAGCCAGTCCCGCGGGCGCGCCGCGGCGGCCGCGGCGTCCGTCCGGGGCCACGCCGCCATGGCGAGGGCCCAGCGCCGGGCGGTGGGCTCGCCGCCGAGCTGGTACAGCGTCCACTCCCAGGCGAGGCGCACGGCCAGCAGGTGGACGATGGCGTCGTCGTCGTCCCCCGCGAGTCGGGCCGTCCAGCGGCGGTAGGCGCACCAGGCCGCCCAGCCGTTCACGTCGAGGAGCAGGCTCCAGAGGTAGTCCTCGCGGTCGCCCGGCCGCACGCCCAGGGCGTCGAGGGCCGCGGGGATGAGGGCGTCGGCCGTCTCGGGCAGCGCCCCGGCGATCGCCCGCACGCCCTTCACGCCCATGAGCAGGGCGGGGCCGCGGTCGCCGACGGCGTAGCGGCGCCAGCTCGGGTAGAGGCCGCCGTCGCGGGCCGGGCCGAGGCTGGCCTGGCCCTCGTCGAAGAAGGCGGCGCAGAACTGGCTGATGGTCTGCTGGACGAAGCCGTGCCAGGGGGGCTCGTGGCCCAGATCGCGGGCCTGATCCACCACGTCGGCGACCCGCGCGCGGGGCACCACCTCGGGCTCGTCCGCGTCGAGCAGGGCCCACAGGCCGGCCACCGTCTCGGCGGCCCCGTGGGCGTCGATGGCCGCCTGCAGGTGCTCGTCGCGCAGGGCGCCCTGGGCCCGCGCCTCGCGGAAGTACGCGCGGGGCATGAGTAAATGGGCACCGGACAGCGCGGCGAGCTTCGCCGCCACCGCCGGCAGGGGCGCGTCGATGAGGCCCCAGAACGGGTTGACGGCGATGAAGCGATCCAGCGGCCAGGTGGGGGCGATGCGGGCGCAGACGCGCTGGACGCTGGCCCGGAGGGCGGCGTCCATCACGACGGCAGCTCCAGCGAGCTGGTGAGGGCGGCGGGGGGGCGGACCGCCGGCGGGGCGTCGGGGAGGCTCGGGGGCCAGAGGCGGAACGTCCAGCGGGTGAAGAGCTCGTCCAGGAAGAGGCCCGCGAAGAGCCAGGGGTGCAGGGCGCGGGCGAGGGCGCCGCGGAGCTGCAGGGCCGTCTTGAGCACGAACAGGAGGGCCAGGCCTGCGCTGGTGATCCACCAGCCGGCCGCGTGCGGCGCGCCGTGGCCCGTCGGCATGACGTACCCGGCGAGGGCGTGCCCGCCCAGGTACAGGCCGATGACGAGGGCCACCTGCGCGGCGACGCCGGCGACGGGGGCGCGCGCCGTGAGCAGCGGGACGAGCGCCAGGGCCAGGAGCAGGCCGAAGACGACGTCGGCCGGGCCGACGGCGGCGGGCACGATCCAGAGGGCCGCGACGGCGACGGCGACGGCGGCGGCGCTGGCGACGACGACGCGGGCCGCGCCGGGCGGGGTCGGCTTCGCCCGCAGGGCCTTCACGCGCCACTCGTCCACGGCGCTGCCGGCGCTCAGGAAGGCGTGGGCCTTGTAGAGCGAGTGGGCGACGAGGTGCAGCAGGGCGAGCGACCACAGCCCGAGGCCGCACTGCACGAGCATGAGGCCGAGCTGGGCGATGGTCGACCACGCCAGCGCCACCTTCACGCTCACCCGCGTCGTCATGACGAGGGCCCCCACGGTGGCCGACACGATGCCGATGACCACGAGCAGGAGCTGGGCGGCCCCCGCCTGACCGAGCCACGGGGCGAGGCGGATGAGGACGAAGCCGCCCACGTTCACCACCCCGGCGTGCAGCAGGGCCGACACGGGCGTCGGCGCCTCCATCACCTGCGTGATCCAGCCGTGGAAGGGGAGCTGGGCGGTGCGCAGGGCGACGGCCAGGACGAGGAAGACGGCGCCGATCTCGAGGGCCATGGGCAGCGTCCGGCTCGACGCGACGAAGGCGGCCACGTCGTCCAGGTCGAAGCTGCCGACCTCGGCGTAGAGCAGCCACAGGGCCGCCACGAGGCAGGCGTCGGCGAGCCGGCTCACCAGGAACTTCTTGTGGGCGGCGACCAGGGCGGCGGGCCGGTCGGCGTACCACGTCAGGAGCTGGTGCAGCGTGACGCTCGCGAGCCCCCACGCGATGGCCAGGACGAGCAGGCTGGAGGTGACGACCAGCGTGGTGATGGCGGCCAGGGTCAGCAGCAGCCAGCGCAGGTAGTGGTCGAGCCGGGGATCGCCGTCGAGGCAGGTGCGCGAGTAGCGGACGATGACCGCCGCGAGGGCGCCCACGAGCAGGAGCATCGCGCTCGTCGCGGCGTCGACGCGCACGAGCGCGCCGGCGCCACCGAGCAGCGCGGTGGCCCCCGCGAAGAGGGTCGCCAGCCCGAGGGCGGCCGCGCTGGCCAGCCCCGCCCGCCGCGGCGCCAGCAGGCCGACGACCGTCAGCGTCGCCGGGATGGCGAGGGCCAGCAGCGTGACGACGAGGGGGCGGATCTCCATGCCGGCAGGCTACCCGGCTGGTCGTTCTGGAAAAAACAGATTAAAACGGGGATATCGTTCTGTTTTCTAGATGATTGGGCGCCGTGAACGTCGACCAGATCAACTTCCACCACCTGCGCTACTTCTGGGCGGTGGCCCAGGACGGCCACCTGACGCGCACCGCCGCGCGCCTGCGGGTGGCCCAGTCGGCGCTCTCGTCCCAGATCCGCCAGCTCGAAGACCAGCTCGCCTGCGCCCTCTTCGAGCGCCGGGGCCGTCGGCTCGTCCTGACGGAGGCCGGGGCCATCGCCCTCGCCTACGCCGAGCAGATCTTCTCGGCCGGCACCGAGCTGGTGGCCACGCTGGAGCGGGGCCGCAGCGCCGAGCAGCCGGTGCGCATCGGCGCGGTGGCCACGCTCTCCCGCAACTTCCAGGAGTCCTTCGTGCGCCCCTTGCTGGCCCAGCCGGGCACCCGCCTGCGCCTGGAGTCGGGGGTCCTCGCCGATCTGCTGGGCCGCCTGGAGCGGCACGCCCTCGACCTGGTGCTGTCGAGCCGGGCCCCCGAGCAGCGCCCCGACGGCGTGCTGCACTGCCGCCTCATCGCGCGCCAGCAGGTCTCCATCATCGGCTCCCGGCGGCGGGCGGGCTTCCGGTTCCCCGACGACCTCGCGGACGCCCCGATGATCGTCCCGGGCCGCGCGAGCGACATCCGGGCCGAGTTCGACGCCCTCTGCGAGCGGATGGGCGTGCGCATCCGGGTGCTGGCCGAGGTGGACGACATGGCCACGATGCGCCTGCTCGCCCGCGACACCGAGGCCCTGGCCCTCGTCCCCACCGTCGTCGTGCGCGACGAGCTGCGCGACGGCACGCTGCTCCAGCACTGCCCCGTGCCCGGCCTCTTCGAGACGTTCTACGCCATCACCGCCGAGCGCATGTTCCCGCACCCGCTCATCCAGGTGGCGCTCGCGCGGGACGAGGACGCCCTGCTCAGCGACGACCCGCGGGATCGGTGAGCGTCAGCCGCTCGCCGCGCAGGGCTGGCAGTGCAGCAGCCAGAAGGCCGGGGCCCACGCGAGGGCGGTGAGGGCGACGGCGAGGGCGGGGATCCACGGGCGGGGCGTGCGGCGCAGCAGCAGGCCGGCGATCAGCGCGGCGCCGAGGGCCAGGGTGGCGCCGAGGAGGTGGCCGCCGGGGCCGCCGTGGGCGAAGAGGTGCTGGTTGGTCCACCGCTGGGCGAGGTGCAGGCCGGCGGCGAGGGCCGCCTGGGCGAGCAGGAGCGCGGCGAGGAAGCGGCGCGTGGGCATCAGTCCCCCGCGAGGGAGGCGGTGAGGGCGTCCAGGCGGATGGCCTCGGCGCGCTCGGCCAGGAACCCCATGGATTTCTTGAAGATTTTTCGCTTCTTCGCCACCGGCGTCTTGAGGTCGGGCTGGGTGGCGAGGGCCGGATCGAGGCCGTCGTCGGCGAGGGCCAGCAGGTCGACGGCGTGGAACTCGACGGTGACGTGGGGCAGCAGGCGCCAGGCCAGGGCGACGGCGGCCAGGGCGCCGCGCTCGCCGAGGGCGGTGAAGGCGGTGCCGAGCATGGGCAGGCCCCCCGCGACGCTGATGGGGTACTCCAGCAGGCCCGTCGCGGCGCGGCGGTAGGGCCGGGCCGGGTCGACGGGGTAGGGGCCCCGGGGCGCGAGGAGGGGGGCCGGCGGGCCCAGGATGCTCTGGCTTCGGCGGCCGCGCAGGGCCATGAGGCCCATGACGGCGGCCTTGGCCGAGTAGTAGGGGACGCAGGGGAAGACGCTGGTGTCGTAGGTGTGGCCGGTGGCGGCGACGTCGGCCAGCAGGGCGGGGCTGGTGGTGTAGCCCGGAGCGCGGAAGCCCACGACGGGCGCGCCGGCGGCCTCCTCGAGCTGCTCGCGGGCGCGCTGGACCTCGGCGCGGCGCTCCTCGGAGGGCAGGCGCGTCAGGTCGTAGCGGTGGTGCCAGGAGTGGTTGCCGATCTCATGGCCGGCGGCGACGGCCTCGCGCAGCCGGGCGGCGACGCCGGGCTCCTGCAAGTCCTCGGAGACACAGTAGAAAGTGGCGGGGATGCCCAGCTCCTCGAAGAGCTCCATGAACCGCGGCACGCCCACGGCGAAGGCGGCGCCGGTGGCGCTCTGATCGTCGTGGCCGTGGATGCGGTAGTAGTGCTTCAGGTGGTCGACGTCGACGCCGACGCTGAAGGTGCGGGCCGCCATGGGTCGCCTATTTGAGGTCCCGGCCGAAGCGGATGATGGCCGTCAGCCGCACCATGTTGCGCAGCACGTTGGGCACGCGCTTGAACAGGTGGATGGACGGGGGCCGCTTCTCCACGAGGTCGATGGGCACCTCCGTCCAGCGCAGGCTCTCGTCGCGGTGCACCCGGACGACGAGCTCGCTGGCGAACATGTCCTTGTCGACGACGCAGGCCTCGACCACGGGCAGGACGGAGTCGCGCCGGAAGGCCTTGAGGCCGTGGGTGTCGGTGCCCTGGAAGCCCGTGGCCACCTTCAGCATGCCGTTGAGCACGGTGGTGGCGGCGCGGCGGTAGCCGGGGCGGCGGTCACGGGCGCCCTTGGCCCGCTTGCTGCCGACCACGAAGTCGAACCCGCCGTGGCGGAGCTGGGCGAGGGCCACGTGGTAGAAGGCCGTGTCGCACAGGTCGATCTCGTCGCAGATGACGTAGGTGCCGCGGGCCTTGAGGATGCCGGTCTTGAGGGCCTTGCCGTAGTTGGGCTCGCCCGTCGAGAAGACCTGCACCTCGGGGTGGCGCTCGCTGAACTGGGTGGCGATCTCCACGGTGGCGTCGGTGGAGCCGTTCTCCGCCACCAGGATCTCGTAGGTCCAGTCCACGTCGGACAGCTTCTCGGTCAGATCGGCGAGGGCCGCGGAGAGGATGCCCTCTTCGTTGTAGACCGGGATGACGATGGAGACGTCGACGGCGTCGGCGCTCACGGTGATCCTCCTGCCAGGCGAGCGGCGGCTTCCCGGCCGTCGATCATGGCGTCTTCCATGGATGAGTACTTCCACTCGCCGTAGCGCCCGATGCTCTGGACCCGCTGGGAGGCGAGCCAGGCGTGGATGGCGGCGGTGGTGTCGTGCCACGCGAAGTCGTAGACGACGTAGGCGTGGGGGATGCGGCGCGGGTGCACGAACCGGACGCGGCGCGGGTCGTCGATGAGGCCCATGGCGACGAGGCCCTCGATGACCCGGGGCACGAGGGCCTCGGCCGGGGTGGCGCGGTCGGCCAGCTCGACGTAGAGCGAGCTGTGGCCCGGGGGGGCCATGGCCGGCACGGCGTTGGAGAACGAGCCCACGCGGTACATGGGCCAGGCGCGCTCGGGCACGTAGATCCAGTGGTCGGGCTGGCCCAGGGGGCCCTCGATGCCGACGTTCAGGTACGGCGTCTCGGTGGCGCGCAGGCGGCCGCGAGCGGCAGCCATCTCGGCCGGCAACCCGTTGATCCCCTTGAGGAAGTCGGGGAGCGGGGCCGTGTTGACGAGGTGCTTGAAGGCGATGGTCCGGTCGCCGATGAACGCGACGCGCCGGTCGAGATCGATGCCCGTCACCCGCGTGTTCAGGCGGATGCGGTCGCGCCCCACCTCGTCGGCCAGCGCGTCGGAGAGCGTCTGGATGCCGCCGTGCTTCGGGTAGAGGAACGAGGCGTTGTAGCCCACGCCGGAGGCGTTCAGGCCCACGGCCCCCGCCACGATGTCGTCGAGCTTCGGCTTGGGCACGAAGCGCTGGCACCAGCGGCTGGTGATCTCCTCGGCCGACACCCCCCAGAGCTTGGCGTTGTAGGGCACCATGAAGTGCTCGGCGATGCCCTCGCCGAAGAAGAAGCGGATCCAGTCGGCGAAGTTCTCGGGCTCGTCGGCGGCGCCGCGCACGTCGCCCTTGCGGCGGTCGGCCTCGATGGCGCCCATCACGCAGGCGTGGACGACGGCCGGCGGCAGCCCGAACACATTGGACTGGAAGGGGTACTGGGTATAGACGCCGTGGGACCAGATGCGGCTGATGCGCTCGATGCGGTGGAAGTGATCCTCGCCCAGGAGGCGGAAGATCAGGGCCTTCATGCCCGCGTCGCGCAGGTGCAGCCAGTGGCCCGTCACGTCGAAGGTGTAGCCGTCGAAGCGCTCGCTCATGGCCTTGCCGCCGACGTGATCGGTGGCCTCGACGATGAGGGCCTCGCCCGGGTGGTGCAGCGCGAAGGACAGGCCCGCGAGGCCGGCGCCGATGATCAGGGTTTCGGTGGTCTCGTTGGCCATCTGGTCGGTCGCGTCAGACAAGTGCGGGAGTCTATGCGCGGCGTCGCGCCATGATCAACTGCGGTCGGGCTGCGCCGGTGCGCCGGGGGTGCGCGGGGCGTGGTCGCCGGGCAGGAAGCGGCCGAAGCGGCGCTGGCCGAAGTCGGCCGAGAAGGCCCCGTCGCGCCACGCGACGCGGCCGCCGATGAGGACGAGCCGCACGGCCTCGTCGCTGCGGTTCACCAGCCGGTCGTGGCCCGCCAGGAACTCGGCGGTGTGGTAGGCGTGCACGTCATCGGTGAGGCGCGCGGGGTCGATGACGGTGACGTCGGCGCGCTTGCCCTCGGCCAGGTGGCCGGCGTCCAGGTTGAAGAAGTCGGCGTTCTCCTTGGTGAGCCGCCAGATGGCCTTCTCGATGGGCATGAGCGGGGCGCCGGCCTCGTGGGAGGCCTGGACGTAGCGCAGCACGCGCACCGGGAAGTTGTAGAAGGCCAGGTTGTTGATGTGGGCCCCGGAGTCCGCGAAGCCGAGGATGCCGTTGGGGTCGTTGTAGAGCTTGCCGTAGTCGGCGGGCTCCTGGTTGCCGATGACCGTCTCCCACTTGATGGCGCGGTCCTGCTCCAGCACGAGGTCGAGGAAGGTGTCGACGGGGTGCTGGCCACGCTCGGCCGCGAACTGGCCAAAAGACTTGCCGATCAACGACTTGTCGGGGGCGTCCAGCACGCGGGTGTCGCCGAAGTCCTTCTGCCAGACCTTGGGCGACAGCTTCGCGTGGTAGTGCTTCTTGAAGCGGCGGCGGTAGTCGGGATCGCGCAGGGTGGCGTCGCGGGCGGGCAGGTCGCGGGCCAGGTGGCGGGCCAGGGCGCCGGTGGGGAACTCCTCGAAGATGACGAGATCCATGCCCTCGGCGATGACCTTGAAGGGCACGGGGAAGGCCTGCATGCGGAAGTCGGCGCGGAAGACCTTGTTGAAGAGGCCCGACAGCCCGCTGATGACGGCGCGGATGTAGGGGTCGCCCTTCAGGTTCATCATGGCGACCATCGACGTCTTCAGCTTGCGGCGCAGGCCGAACCAGGACGCGCTCTGCGACATGTACCAGAGGGCCGCGACGCGGTTGACCAGGTTGGGCACGCCCTGCAGATGGGCGCCCCGGCGGCGCACGACGCGGGTCAGGGCGCGCCGCTCGGGGCCCTTCGCGTAGGCGGCAGGCAGGAGCTTCGACCAGTGGCGGCCGTCCATCTTGTCCCATGGGTTGTGCTGCATGGAGATGCCGATGAGGCCGGCGTCGAGGGCGTCCTCCAGCATGCCGACCATCTGGGCCAGCTCGGGGGCGGTCGGGCGCTCGCCCGGGGTGAGGGACCGGTCGATGCCCATGACCCGCGCACGAATGTCGGAGTGGCCGATGAACGACGCCACGTTGGGGCCGAGGGGCAGGCCGTGCAGGTGCTCGATCCAGGCGGCGGGCGTGGCCCACGTCTTCTGGGCGCGCAGGATGGGGATGAGGACGTCGCGGGGGAAGGCCTCGACGCGGGTGAACATGTCGCAGCAGTCGTCTACATCCGCGTATACAAAGGACAAAGAGCAGCCGCCCAGCATCACCGTCGTCACGCCGTGGCGGACGGACTCGCCCAGGCCCGGGGCGACGAGCACCTCGCCGTCGTAGTGGGTGTGGTTGTCGACGAAGCCCGGCATCACCCACTGGCCGGTGACGTCGATGACCTCGGCGGTGGGGTGGGGGATGGGGGTGGGGGAGACGCGGGTGACGCGCTCCCCCTCGATGAGGACGTGCCCCGGGAAGCCGGGCCGGCCGGTGCCATCGAAGATCGTGCCACCAGCGAGGATGTAGGCCGTCATGGGCGCTCCGGGGCGAGGGGCAGAGCTCGAGGGTAGCGCAGGCGCGCGGGCGCCGCATCGCCCGGGGGCGGGCAAAAGGCCCGCCGAGCCGGGGCGGCGGGTGCGAGGGCATTGCGATGGGCCGGCGGGGGTGGCCAGAATGACCCCACAGGGGAAAGCGGGGTGCGGGATGACGGGGGGACGCTGGGCGTGGCTGGCGGTGCTGGCCTTGGGCGTGGTGGGCTGTGAAGAGGGGGGGCCGGCGTCGACGGCCATGGACGCGGCGCAGGGCGCGGGCGGCGCCAGGGGGCGCGGGGCGGCGCCAGGGGCGCGGGCGGCGCCCAGGGGGGCGCTGGCGGGGCCGGGGTGGGGGGCGTCGAGGACGCGGCCCGCCCGGACGCCGCCGTCCGAGACGCCGCGCCGGTGGACGCCGAGAGCCCGCCGCCCGATCAGGGCGTCGACGCCTCCACCTGCGAGGCGGTCAACGAGACCTGCAACGGCCGCGACGACGACTGCGACGGCCGGGTGGACGAGGACATCGCGCCGACGCCCTGCTACGACGGCCCCGCGGGCACCGAGGACATCGGGCGCTGCCGGGCGGGCCGCATCGAGTGCATCGGCGGCGAGCTGTCCATGTGCCGCGGGCAGATGCTGCCGGCGGGCCTCGACGAGTGTGGCGACGGCATCGACAACGACTGCAACGGCGAGACGGACGAGACCTGCGCCTGCCGGGAGGGGGAGTCCCAGCCCTGCGGCGAGGACGTCGGCGCCTGCGAGCGCGGGACGCAGACCTGCCGCGGCGGCGCCTTCGGGGCCTGCGAGGGCGGCACGGGGCCGGCGGACGAGGCCTGCAACGGCGCCGATGATGACTGCGACGGCCGCACCGACGAGGCGCTCGCGCCCGTGCCCTGCTACGAGGGCCCCGACGGCACCGACGGCGTGGGGATCTGCCGCGGCGGCACCTCGGCCTGCGTCGCCGGCGAGGCCGGGGCCTGCGAGGGGCAGCGCCTGCCCGCGGCGGAGGCCTGCGGCGACGAGCTGGACAACGACTGCGACGGCGAGGTGGACGAGGACTGCGGCTGCAACGACGGCGACGTGCAGCCCTGCGGCGAGGACGAGGGCGCCTGCGAGGCGGGGGAGCAGACCTGCGTCGGCGGGGTCTTCGGGGCCTGCGTCGGGGCGGTCGGCCCCCAGGACGAGGTCTGCAACGGCGTCGATGACGACTGCGACGGCGAGATCGATGGCCAGCGCGAGGGCTGCTACGACGGGCCCGACGGCACCGCGGGCGTCGGCCGGTGCCGGGCCGGGACGCGCACCTGCGTCGCGGGGGCGTTCGGGGCCTGCGACGGGCAGGTCGTGCCCGAGGCGGGCGATGGCTGTGACGGCGTCGACAACGACTGCGATGGCCAGGTGGACGAGGACTTCATGGCCGAGGCCACGGCCTGCGGCCAGGGCGTCTGCGCGAACATGGGCCAGCGGATCTGCCGGGACGGGCAGGTGGTGGACACCTGCCAGCCGCGCGCGGGGGCGGCGGACGACCGCTGCGACGCGCTGGACAACGACTGCGACGGCCGGGTGGACGAGGGCCATGTGGCCGCGGCGACCCGCTGCGGCGTGGGCGCCTGCGCGGCGGAGGGCCGGATGGCCTGCGAGGGCGGCGTCGTGCGCGACACCTGCGTCGAGGGCCGGCCCGCCGACGAGGTGCAGGACGCCATCGACGGCGACTGCGATGGGCGCGTGGACGAGGGCTTCCCCTACACCACCGCGGAGCTGCAGGGCCGCTTCAACCAGATCTGCGGCGGCTGCCATGGCGGCAGCGGCGGGCTGACCCTGCGTGGGGACTTCGAGGTCAACACGGTGAACGTGCCCGCCCTGGGCGCCGGCCTGGATCGCATCGAGCCGGGCGATCCCGACAGCAGCTACCTGTTCCACAAGCTGCGGGGGACGCAGCGGGACGTGGGCGGCGGCGGCAACCGGATGCCGCTGGGCGGGCCGTTCTGGGCCGACTGGGAGCTGGAGCGCCTCCGGCTCTGGATCCTGGCCCGCTAGCCCAACTCCTCGAAAAGACTAGATCTTCTGGCGGGCGGCCTGGAACTTCCGCAGGCCCGCCCCGGCCTGGGCCTGCACCTTGCGCTGCAGCCAGCCCGTCCCCCCGAGCAGCTTGCCCATGAAGCCGAGGGCCTGGCCGGCCCAGCGCTTGAAGCTGAAGACGTCGGTGTGCACCACGATGAGGCCGTCGCGGAACTCGAAGGTGGCGTCGATGATGTTGTGGACGGGCTTGCCGGTGGCCGAGAAGGTGTAGAAGGCCTCCCAGTGGGCCTTGCCGCGGGCGTCGTCGGCCTCGACGCCGCTGAACTCGATGCGCAGGTCCTTCGCGGCGGCCGTGAGCATGCGCCACATGTCACCGGCGGCCTCGCCCTGCAGGCCCGGGAAGACCGGATCGGTGAAGCGGATCTCGGGGGCATAGCAGGCGGCCATGGCCTCGCCGTCGCCGGCCTGGAAGGCGGTGTAGAAGCGGGTGATCAGGGCGGCGTTCGGGTGCATGGGGGTCTCCGGGCGGGGGGATGGCGCACCGTACCGCCATTGGCGGCCGGCGCCAACGGTCAGGGGGCGGTGAGGGCGGCGGCGGTGAGGGGGAGGTTGTGCTGCTTCGCGAGGCCAGCCACCGACTGCTTGCCGGCGTACTCGGGGGCCACGGGCGTCCAGCCCGCGCCCCGCAGCAGCGTCACGACCTCGGCCAGCGCGGCGTCGTCCTTGCCCTCGCGCACGACGTACCAGAGCAGATCGGCGCTGTCCGGGCAGGTGGCCGGCGTCACGCCATGGGCGAGGGCCAGCTTGATGAAGGCCGGGCCGGTGCCGGCGAGCATGCAGCGGCGCTCGCCCTCGGGGCGCGTCTTCTGCGTGAAGTCGGCGCCGGCGGCCAGCAGCAGGGCCAGCGCCTCGTGGTTGTCGTACTGGGCGGCGCGGCCCACGGCGCGATCCAGGTCTTCGGCCGTGGCCCCCTTGGCCAGCTCCTTCTTCACGTCCTCCAGATCGCCGTCGGTGGCGTAGTAGGCCAGCATGCTGCCGTAGGTGTTGACCAGCGCGATGATCTGGACGGCTCGGAAGATGGCCGCGAGCAGGCCCGCCGCGCCCAGCAGGATGAGGACGCGGGTCATGGGCCGACCCTTGGCCTCCTTGAACTTCCGCTTCACCGCGCCGCCGAAGAACGTCAGGCCGATGAAGACGGCGCCGGCGGCCAGCAGGCCGTAGCAGACGTCATAGCTGTCGGGGATCTCGACCCGGGCGCCGGAGATGCGCAGCACCAGCTCCCAGTCGAAGGCCGTGTTCAGGAAGCCGAGGCCGGCGAAGAGGAAGCAGCCCGCCCCCATCAGCACACCGAACATGCCCATCAGGCCCATCGAAGAGCCGGTCTTCTGGGGCTTCTCCATCGCGTCGTTCCTCCAGGTTCGGGCACCGAGGTGCCGGCTGCGAGAAAAAGTCGGACTTTTGGTTGCGAGAAACAAGTCCGACTTATTACCGTGGCGGCCATGAGCACCCCGGCCGAGCGCAAGTCCGACCTGATCGCCCGCGACCTCCTGCGCCAGATCGCCCATGGCGACGTGGCGCCGGGGGACACGCTCCCCACCGAGGCGGCCCTGGCCGAGCGGTACGGGGTCAACCGGAGCGTGGTCCGCGAAGCCAACAAGCTGCTGGAGGTGCACGGGCTTGTCCAGCCTGTCCGACGCCGTGGCACCGTCGTGCTGGATCCCGCCGGCTCGCTGAGTCCCATGGTGATGCACGCCCTGCTGGTGGACGCCGAGGGGCAGGTGAACCCGGAGGTCCTGGCGGACTTCATCGAGATCCGGGCCGAGCTGGACGTGCTGATGTACGGGCTGGCGGCCGCCCGGCGCACCGATGACGACCTGGCGGTGCTGGAGCAGGCGGTGGTCCGGCTGGGCGCGCTGGTGGACGAGCCGGCGGCCTACGGGCGGGAGGCCAGCGCCTTCGCCCTGGCCGTGGCGGCGGCCTCCCACAACCGCCTCTTCGTGACGCTGGCCCGCTGGCACCAGCAGGTCTACGACGACTTTGAAGAGCTCTTCTCGCTGACCAGGCAGGCGACGGTGGCCCACTGCCAGGGCTGCCGGATGCTGATCGAGGCCATCCGCGCCCGCGAGGTGGAGCTGGCGCGGCGCCTCGTCCGCGGCTTTCACGACTGGGTCCGGGAGACGCTGCTGGCGTCGGCCCGCAAGGAGCACCGATGAACAAGAGGCAGACGGAGACGCTGCGGGTCGCCCCCGACGGTCGGACGTGGTGCGGCGCGGGCTGGCACCGCCAGGAGGCGGGCATCCACATCCTGCACCTGCAGGGCACGCCCTATGAGATGGGGCGCCAGCACGGGGCCCTGCTCAAGGACCAGATCCCCGAGGGGCCCATCTTCTACTTCCGCGACTACGTGGAGAAGCTGGTGCGCAGCAGCGGCCTGGGGGCGCTGACGCCGCTGGTGCGGGGCCTGCTGCGGCAGACGGTCGGGCGGACGGTGGCGCGCAAGCTGCCCGAGTACGCGCGCGCCTCCATCCAGGGGATGGCCGATGGCTCGGGGCTGAAGCACGCCGACGTGCTGGATGGCTGCACCATGCCCGACAGCCTCATGTGGGTGGTGGCCCGCATGATCCAGGCGCGGCGGGTGGGGCCGGCCGTGCAGCACCGCCTCGCGCTCAGCCTGGGCTGCACCTCGGCGATGGCCTGGGGCGACGCCACGGCGGACGGCCGCCTGCTGCACGCCCGCAACCTGGACTACCACGGCGTCGAGTCGTGGCCGAAGCACACCGCCGTCATCTTCCACACGCCCGACGTCGGCCACCGCTACGTGTCGGTGGCCTCGGCCGGCGTGCTGATGGGGGGCGCGACGGCCATGAACGATCAGGGGCTCACCCTGACGCTGCACCAGCACATGTTCACGGATGGCACGAAGCTCGGTGGGACGCCCATCGGGACGGTGGGTGACCAGGTGATGCGCGAGGCGGCCACCCTGGAGGAGGCCGAGGCCATCCTGCGCCAGCACAAGCCCATCGGCTGCTGGACCTACCTCATCGCCGACGGGAAGACCAACGAGGTCCTCTGCTTCGAGGAGAACCCCCGCCGCCAGGTCGCGCACCGCATCGGCCGCGACGAGGGGCGCTTCGGCTACGCGAACATCTACCTGGACGCCGAGCTGGGGGCGACCGAGCGCGACCTGTACCCGTCGTACTGGCGCCACAACCGGGGCCGCCAGGAGCGGGCGAACGCGCTGCTGGCCCGCGACGGGCTCACCCCCACCGATCTGGCCGGCGTGCTGGCGGACGAGGGCCAGACCGACTGCCGGGTGCGCGACTCCATCTGCATGCTCATGACCGTCGCGTCGGTGGTGTTCCGGCCCGAGGATGGCACCCTCTGGGTCGCCACCGGGGAGGCGCCCACCAGCCAGAACCCGTTCCTGGCCTTCTCCCTGGCGACGTCGGACCGCCTGGAGAGCGAGCCGGCCCTGCACCCAGGGGTGACGGCGGATCCGGAGCGGCAGGCGGCCTTCCGGGACTGGCGCGACGCCTACGTGGCCCGCGTGGATCACGGCGACGACGCCGAGGCGCGGCGGCTGGTGGAGGCGGCGCGGGCGCGCCAGCCCGAGCAGCCCCTCTACCACTACATCAGCGGCCTGCTGGCCCTGGAGGTGGGCGAGGCGCGGGCCGCGGAGGAGCGCCTGGATCGCGCCATCGCCCTGGGCCACCCCGATCCGGAGCGCGTGGCCACGTTCCACCTGTGGCGCGGCCGCGCCCGCGACCTGCAGGGCCGGCGCGACGACGCCGTGCAGGACTACCACCGGGCGCTCTCGGGCCCCGTCGATCCGGCCGCCGCTCGCGCCGCGAAGCGCGGCCTGGCCCGGGCGCACAAGCTGCGCCGCGGGGCCCACATCGGCGTCGACTTCTCCTTCGCGGACGTCGTGATGCCCTGACCTGCCTTGTCGGCCACGGGACCGGGCGCTACGCTCGGCCCGGGCAGGCAGGGGGCGGGTCGTGGTCTATCTCTACGTGGCAGTGCTGGCCGCCGGCATCGTGACGGTGCCGCTGCGGGGCCCCCGACGGCGGCACGCCGATCTGGGGCTGGCCGTCGCCATCTTGTTGATCTTCCTGGTGGATCTGGTCAGCGGAGTGCTGGAGGGGGAGCCCGTCTGGGCGCTGCTGCGCGGGGTGGTGCCCGTCGGGCTGACGGTGCACCTGGCGCACCGGGCGACGCGCCCGTAGGCGCGCCGGGCGGGCGTCACACCATGTCGAGGGGCTCGGTGATGCGATCGTAGATGGTCTTGCCGCCCGACTTGCGCGCCCGCAGGGCGATGCGGCGGTTGGGCCGGCGCTCGGTGAACGACACATGGACCCAGCTGCCGAACTCCTGGATCACCTGGTCGAAGTCGAGGCCCGAGTAGAAGGCGATCCAGTTGAAGACGGTGACGGGATCGTAGCCCCACACCTGGATGTCGGCGGCCTCGCCCTTGATGTGCTGGGAGCTCGAGGAGCCGCCCACCTTCTTGTTCACCTTCAGGGAGCGGTAGCCGCTCGAGATGGTGATGGGCACCCCGAACTGGGTGCGCACCGGCTCCAGGACGTTGAGGGCCAGGGCCCGCAGGGACGCGATCTCGGTCTCGCCCGGGGTGTTGTCGTACCCGTACCGGGAGGCGGTCTGGGACACGGTGAACTCGGAGAGGGTGAAGTGCTCGGACAGCTTCATGCGATGTCATCCCGGTCGAGAGGTTCGTAGACACGGGCGTAGCGGGTGGTGCCGTTGTGCCGATAGGCCCGCAGCGCCATGTTCCGGTTCGGTCGCCGCTCGGTGAACGAGACGTGCACCCAGCTCCCGAACTCGTGAATGATCTGATCGTAGTCCAGCCCGGAGTAGAAGGCGATCCAGTTGTAGACGTCGGCGACGCCGTAGCCCCAGACCGTCACGTCCGCCGCCTCGCCCTGCATGTGCTGAGACGTCTGGGAGCCCCCCACGGCGCGGTTGACCTGCTGGGATCGGTAGCCGCTGATGACCGTGACGGGCACCGAGAAGTGCTCGCGCACGGGCTCCAGGATCTGCACGCAGAGGGCGCGCATCCGGCTGATGTGCAGGTTGCCGGGCTGGTTGGGCAGGCCGCGCCGCGCCGCCGTCTCCGAGCGGGTGAACTCGGCGAGGGTGAAGTGCGGCGAGAGCTTCACGGCAGCGGCTCCGCGGCCGGGGGCGGGCCGCCCTCGATGCGCGTCCACACGATGACGTCCTTGCTCTCAGGCAGCTCGGGCGTCGCGCCGTGGTACTCGGTGAACCGGTCGCCCTCGATGCCGTAGAGGTACTGGCCCGCGCTGGCGTCCGGCGGGATGGGCGGCCCCTGGATGGCCTTCAGGTTGTACCAGCGGAAGATCTGGTAGCGGCCGTCGGGGCTGCGCGAGAGCTCGAAGTCGGCGATGTGCGAGCGCTGGAGGAGGCCGTCGGCCCCGTAGTAGCTCACCACCTCGCGGGCGCCGGTGATCTCGCGGCGGATGAGGCGGTCAGCCCAGCGGGCCTCCCACAACCCCTGGATCTGCTGGAGATCGTAGGCGCCCTCGTTCTGGACGGGCGGCGGGGTGCAGGCCCCCTGGGCGCCGAGGAGGATCACCGCCACGGCCAGGAGCGCGGCGCGCAGCGGCCAGCGGGCGGCGGACTTCGTGTCGGGCGTTCGCATCATGAGGCGTCGTACCCCCAAGCCCCGCCGACGTCAATTCGGCGCACCCCGGCGGACCCCGCCGCGGGCCGCCAGCGCCGTCCAAATTGCATCCGACGGCATTTGATCCTAGACCAGTGCGCGATGCGCAGGTTCTTCATCAACCCGGGCCGCCACGACCCCGCCAGCTCCCTCGGGCTGCTGCTGCTGCGGCTCGTCCCGGCCGTCTTGCTGATCATGGACCACGGCTGGCCCAAGATCACCGCCTTCGGGGTGGGGGTGGCCGACCCGTTCGGCTGGGGCACCTCGGTGAGCGCCGGCCTCCTCATCGCCGTGGAGTGCGCGGGGCCCGCGCTGGTGGGCCTGGGCCTCTTCGCCCGGCCGGCCGCGCTGGTGACGGCGGTGGGCCTGGGCCTCATCGCGCTGCGCTACCCCTGGTGGGACGCCAGCTTCATGCCGCAGCTCCACACCGCCCTCACCGACTCCCTCGCCCGGACGCCCCGCTACCTGTACGCGGCCTGCTTCGCGGGGGTGCTCTTCACGGGGCCGGGGGCCTTCAGCCTCGACCGCCTCATCGCTGGCAAGGGCTGATGCGCCTGCTGCGCCGGGGCGAGGAGAAGACGTCGACCCTCCGCCGGGTCGGCTGCACCGTGCAGCTCGTCGCCGCCATCCTGGGCGTGGGCCTCGTCATCACCCTGCTGCACGCGCGCTCCCTCATGCGGTACGGCCCCACCGATCAGCCGGCCCTGCCCCTCGACCAGCTCGCGACCCTGCGCCGCATCGGCGTCTTCCTGGGCGGGCAGCAGCTCCCACGCCCCGTGAACCGCCGCGAGCCCGCCAGCCTGGAGCTGCTCTCGCGGCGAGTGGAGCTGCCTGGCGATGGGCCGAACCCGCGGCTGGACGCCTGGTTCCTGCAGGTCGAGCAGCCCGAGGGGCTGGCGCTGGTCTTCCACGACTACGGCCAGAGCAAGGCCGACATGCTGGAGGTGGCGGCGTCGTTCCACGACCTGCGCTACGCCGTGCTGCTGACCGACCTGCGGGCCAGCGGTGACTCGGAGGGGCTGGTGACGTCGTTCGGCTGGTTCGAGGCGGACGACGTGGCCCGGGTGGCGCTGCGGGCCAACGACTTCCGGCCGGCCGGCGGGCGGATGGTGCTGTACGGCCTGGGCACCGGCGCGGCGGCGGTGATGCGGGCGGTGGCCGACCTGGGGGTCGCGGCGGACGGCGTGGTGCTGGAGGCCCCGTACGCCGATCTGCGCGACTTCTTCTCGGCGCGGGTGGCGCGCACGGGGATGATCGCGTGGCCGGTGTCCCGGGTGAGCCTGTTCTGGGCCGGCAACTCCCTGGAGTTCCCCGCCGCCGAGCTGGTGCCCCAGGTCATCGCCACGCGGGTGAAGGTGCCCGCCGTCGTGGTGGCCGGCGGCGAGCTGACGGAGGACGACCTGGAGGCGGCGCGCGCCGTGGCCCAGGCGCTGCCCGGCTCACCGACGCTGCAGGTCGTCCCGGGGGCCGGCAAGCCCGCCGTGCTGCGGCAGGGCGAGGCCTGGTTCGAGGTGATCAACGCCTTCGTCGGCCGCCTGCCGCCCCCCGCCGGGGCCAGCGCGGCCGCCCCCGTCCAGGCGGCCCCCCAGACGCTGCCGGACATGCCCGAGTAGCGGCCGTCACCACCGGACGGCCCGGGCCGCGGCCCGGCCGGACCGGCACACGATAAGCCAACACGATAAGAAAATTTGCCCTGTCGCCGATCCGGCTTGAGACTGCGCCCAGGTCCCCGGGGGGTGGTCACGCGTGCACACCACGAAGCACCAGCGAGCGGTAGACAGGTCGGCGGCGCCAGCAGGCAAGCTGTTGATCGCGCTGATCTTTCTCCTGCCCGCGCCGGCGCTGGCGGGGCTGTGCATCCACGACGAGGACCTGGATCCCATGGTCGGCCGCTTCGCGGACGGCAGCACCACCCGCGCCACCATCCAGGTGTGGGAGGGCGACGCCTGCGACCGGCCCGTGCCCCCCGCGGCGAAGCTGGCCAACCCGCAGATCGAGGTCTTCTTCCGCGCCGGCGAGGATCCCCGCAAGCGCACGAAGGAAGAGCAGAAGCAGGCCGAGGACGCCATCAAGGCCATCGAGGTCCGGGGCGTCGGCGGCAAGGTGGAGGTGCGGCTGCTCGACCGCGCCAAGCTCTTCGTCGATCCGCGCAACCCCACGGCCACGTTCATCTATCGGCTGAAGGTCTCGCGCCTCGAGGTGAGCAGCGCCGCCGGCAGCGCGATGGATCTGGACACGGCGGCCATCTCGCCCTGCCGCTCGATCATCCGGCTCACGTCCCGGCTCAGCAAGACGCCGCTGCAGCTCACGGCCGACAAGTACCAGGTCACCAGCGAGCCCTCGGCCTCCGAGCTGGCCACGGTGGGGAGCCTGGATCTCAAGGGCCTGCTGGGGCCCGAGCACGCCGCCACCTTCGAGTGGGCGCCGGGCACGGGCGGGCTGAGCCAGCCCATCACGCTGATGGTGGACGGCCCCGCCGGCCGGCAGACGGCCTCGGCCCTGCTGACGAACAAGTGCGCGGCGCCGGTGGCCCTGCCGCCGAAGGCGAAGGAAGGCCTGAGCACCCGGGTGCGCCTGGGCTACCCGCTGGTGGGCGTGGGCGTGGGCTATGACCATGTGGCCCCCGACTTCATGTGGTCGGCGGGCATGGGCTACGACTACGACTACAGCCGCGATGAGGCCAGCGAGACGGAGAACCCCGGCCCGCACATGTTCTCCCTCAACTGGCGCGCCGGCCCCATCGTCGGCGACGTCGGCCTGCTCGCGGACGTCGCCCTCGGCGCCGTCGTCCGGGAGGCGGGGGCGGCCCTGGTCTTCTCGCCGCGGTTCATCGTGGCGCCCACCACCTTCCCCATCCAGCTCGGCGCCGGACTCTTTGGCATCTGGGATGGCGGGGACCAGTCCGAGACCTCCGGGCTGGTCTTCGGAGAGTGGGTGAAGCTGTGGTGATGGCGCACCCAAGTCCTTGTACCACGGGCGGTTTCCCGACCCGGCAGGGGGGCCGCCCGGTGCCCCCCCCGGGGGGCCATCCGCACGATAAATATTTCGGGCAAAAATTTGCCCACATGACCGGGGCGGTTTATCTCGTGGGGTGTCAGTGGCCTTCGCCCAATGTAGGCAGAGGTCGCATGAGCGTGGTTCGCGAGACGAGCGGACGGAGATGGCGATGATGCGGCGAGCGCGATGGTTCGGTCTCACGGCGGCGGCGCTGAGCGGGGGCGTGGCCCAGGCTCAGGTTGTGCCCTTCACCGGTCAGGTCATCCAGGACTTCGTCAACGCGGTCACAGAGGGGGTCGATCGCGCGATCGATCCCAACGGCCGGGATCTGGCCCTGCCGGCGACCCTGGCGAACCGGTCCTCGGGCTATGACATCGACGAGGTGCGCGTCTCCTACGACCGCGAGCTCGACATCCTCTACGTGGGCATCCGCGCCTTCGGGGTGGCGGGCGACGTGGACGGCGACGGCCGCCCGGGCGAGACGAGCCCGGAGCTGCGCGCCCTGGGGGGCATCGACGCGCCCCACTTCGGCCCGCCGGAGTCGTTCGCCTTCATGATCGACTTCGACGAGGACGGCATCTACGACCTGATCGCTGGCGTGCCCTTCCTGGGCGCCATCGACCCGAACGACCTCGAGCGCAACGGCCCCCGTCCGGGCGACGCCGACGGCTTCCAGGTCTCGGCGTTCGTGGGCGGCGTCAACGCGGCGCTGGCCCCCGGCGCGGCCTTCGGGGCCCCCGTCGACACCGGCTGGCGCCTGCACGCGAGCCCCAACAGCCGGCAGCCCGACCTCGAGTTCGAGATCCGCGGCTTCTCGGTGCTGGCGGCGGAGTACCAGTCCGGCCTGAACGGGCCCGACCTCTCCAACTTCTTCGCGGTGGACGCCTACATGGGCTCCGCGGGCGATGTGGTGGGCGAGGACTTCCTGCACGGCGGCTTCCTGCAGGATCCCCCCGACGGGAACCCCCCGCCGGTGCTCTGCCCGCGCGAGCTGCAGAACGTCGAATTCTGCAATGATTTCGACGATGACTGCGATCGCGAGCTGGACGAGGGGCCGCTCTACCGGATGGTCGACGGCCAGCCGGTGCCCTTCGACGAGCTGTCCTGCGACACCGACCTGCCCGGCGTGTGCCGCGTCGGCCAGCCCGACTGCCGCGGCGGCCAGGAGATCTGCATCCCCACGGTGCGGCCGGGCGTGCAGGACGAGATCTGCGACGGCCTGGACAACGACTGCGACGGCCAGGTGGATGAGGACACCGTCCGCGAGCCGCTGCCCGGCATCGGGGTGATGTGCGACACGGAGCTGCCGGGCCTGTGCATGGCCGGCACCGCCCAGTGCCGCGAGGGGGCGCTCGTCTGCGTGCCCGACGGCGACCCGATGCCCGAGCTGTGCAACGGCAGCGACGACAACTGCAACGGCGAGATCGACGAGGCGTTCCCGACCCTGGGCATGGCCTGCCAGAACGGCGTCGGGGCCTGCGCCCGGGATGGCGTGTTCGTCTGCGCCCCCGACCAGCAGGACGTGGCCTGCAACGCGCCGGAGCCGGGCGACCCGGTCGCCGAGCTGTGCAACGGCGGCGACGACGACTGCGATGGCACGACGGATGAGGCCTTCCCAGGCGTCGGGCTCGCCTGCACCGTCGGGGTCCGCGCCTGCGCCGTCGAGGGCGTCACGGTCTGCACGGCCGACGGCATGGAGACCACCTGCGGCGCCCGCCCGCTGCCCGAGTGCTGCGGCAACGGCGTGGCCGAGGCGGGCGAGGAGTGCGACGACGGCAACGACGTGGCCGACGATGGGTGCACCAACGCCTGCAGGAGCTGCGGCAACGGCGTCTGCGACGACGGCGAGACGGTCGAGAGCTGCCGCGAGGACTGCGAGGTCCCGCTCTGCGGCAACGAGGTGGTCGACGCCGGCGAGGACTGCGACGACGGCGACGACGACGACACCGACGGCTGCAACACCGAGTGCAGGTCGTGTGGGAACGGCACGTGCGACAAGGGCGAGACGGCCGCGAACTGCCCGGCCGACTGCAGCGGCACCTGCGGCGACAACAAGGCCGATCCCGGCGAAGAGTGCGACGACGGCAACCAGGACTCCACCGACGGCTGCACCAGCGCGTGCGAGCTGTGCGGCAACGGGATCTGCGGGGCCAGCGAGAACTCGAACATCTGCCCTGAAGACTGCGCGGTCGACGCCGGCCCGCGGCTGACCGGCGCGGATCTCTCTGACAACTGCTCCATGACGCGTCCGCAGGGCGGCTCGGCGTGGTGGCTGGTCCTGCTGGGCCTGCCGCTGCTCCGGCGTCGCCGGCGGGCTTGAGCCCCGCTCTGCGAGGAGGAATGACGATGTTCCCCCGATTCCTGCGCAAGATCCTCGGCGCGACGGCGGCGGCTCTGCTGGTGGCAGCCCCTGCATCCGCTCAGGACGTCCAGCTCTTCCGGCCCGCGCCTGGCGTGCACAACTTCGTGCAGGTCTATGCCGCGCGGACGCTGGAGAAGGGCCAGTTCGTCCCGTCGCTGTACGTCAACACCGCCAAGTCGGTGCTGGTGCAGCGCATGGGCGATCGCATCCTGGCCGACCAGGACGTCATCGACCGGCTCACCACCATCGATCTGCTGGCCACGTTCGGCGTGACCAACTGGATGGAGCTGGGCGCGGCGATGCCGCTGCACTTCGCGGAGGGCTCCGTCCTCAACGACCAGGACCGCGAGGGCCTGGGCCTGGGTGACCTGCGCTTCATCGCGAAGTTCAACCTGATCCAGCCCGGCGCCGACCGGCCCGTGGGCCTCGGCTTCGTGGTCCCGGTCTCGCTGCCCACCGGCGATCCGACCCGCTGGCTCGGCGAGGACACCGTCACGGCGCGCCCGATGCTGACCATCGACGCGGCCTTCGACTGGTTCCGGGTGGGCGTGAACGCCGGGTCGCTCTTCCGCGACCAGCTCAACCGCCAGACCCTCGACCTGCGCCACGAGTTCGTCTATGGCGCGGCCATCGGCGTGAAGCCGGGCACGGACGCCCTGGAGCTCATCTTCGAGACCACCGGCGCGCTGCCCTGGGAGGACGTGGACAGCGACAGCGCCACAAGTCCCATCGAGAGCACGCTGGCGGCGCGGTTCTTCACCGACCCGGGCATCGCCATCACGGCGGGCGCCGGCGCGGGAGCCCACGCCGACTACGGCGCCCCGGCCTGGCGCATCTTCGCCGGCGTGGCCTATGCGCCCGAGGCGTGCGGCGACGACGGCGACGGCGATGGCGTGGGCGACCTGTGTGACAACTGCCCGGGCCTCGACAACTCCGACCAGGCCGACACCGACGAGGACGGGGTGGGCGACGCCTGCGACGTCTGCCCGGTGGACCCGAACCCGGACCAGGAGGACGCCGACGACGACGGCCGCGGCGACCTCTGCGACAACTGCCCCGGCACGCCCAACGCCGACCAGACGGACGGCGACGGGGACGGCATCGGCGACAGCTGCGACGTCTGCCCCGGGGTGCTGGATCCGAACCAGACCGACACCGACGGCGACGGCCTGGGCGACCTCTGCGACAACTGCGTCAACGAGGCCAACGTGGACCAGGCGGACGCCGACGGCGATGGCCGCGGGGATGTCTGCGACAACTGCGCCCAGGCGGCCAACCCGAACCAGGCCGACGGCGACAACGACGGCATCGGCGACCTGTGCGACGGCTGCCCCGACGTGCCGGGCGGCGACACCGACAAGGACGGCGACGGCAAGGCGGACGCCTGCGACAACTGCCCCGACTTCGCCAACCCGGACCAGGCCGACCTGGACAACGACGGCGAGGGCGATGTGTGCGACTGCACCATCGACATGGGCCGGGTGGAGTTCGAGTTCGACAAGGCGAAGATCAAGGGTGAGGGCAGCTTCGAGGTCCTCCGCGGCGTGGCCGGCGTGCTCAGCAGCTACCCGGACATCCTGCGGCTCGAGGTCCAGGGCCACACGGACACCATGGGCTCCAACGCCTACAACATCGACCTGTCGAAGCGGCGGGCCCTGGCGGTGCGGGAGTACCTGGACAAGAACGGCATCGAGTCGGAGCGCCTGCTGAGCTGCGGCTACGGCGAGGAGCAGCTCGCCGAGTGGACGAAGGACGAGACCGCGAACCAGAAGAACCGCCGCGTGCAGTTCGTGATTCTCGAGGTCAAGCCCGACGCCCAGGGCCGCCGCAAGACCTGCCCCTGGCAGATCAAGACGGAGGCCTGCCCGGATCCGGTGACGGCCGACTGGGTGCCCAACGTCGACCCCGAGGTCCGCAAGAAGCGGACGGGCCAGGACACGCCCCGCAAGAACGGCTCCTCGAAGGAGGGCCAGGGCTCGGCCCAGCGCCGCAAGCGCGACGCCGGCCGCAAGGCGGACCGCGACGATGACCGGGCCGACCGGCCGCGCCGCCGCACGGATCCGAAGAGCTCGACCGAGAGCGGCGCCAGCCAGAAGACGCGGCAGATCTACCGCATCGAGCGCGGCGACACCCTCAACCGCATCGCCCGCCAGTTCGGCTGCGAGGCGGAGGAGATCCGCCGGGCGAACGGCATCAAGGGCGACCGCATCGACGCCGGCGAGCGCCTGGTCATCCCCGAGTGCCACTGACCACAGGCGCGCCCCGCGCCTGACCTGTGCCTGAGCGAGCGGCCGCACCCACCCGGGGGCGGCCGCTTTGCTTTCGGACCTCGGGAGCCTGGCGGGGGCAGCGCGCGCCCGCCGCAACTCTCCGATTTCATGGCGGTTGTCGGTGGATTCGCGGGGCAGGGCCGCCGGCCCGGACGGGGCAGGCGGGCCGCCCGGCTGGGCCGGCGAGCGGGTGGACGCGCGGGCGAGCCCGCGGACGCGCGGCCGGGCAGGCGCGCAGACAGGCGAGCCATCGTGGAGTGAGCGGGCGGGTGGACGCGCGGGCGAGCCCGCGGAGGCGGGTGAGCCGGCGGTCGGCCGAGCCCGCCAGGCGACCGCGCGTCGGGCAGCCCGGCCTCCCGCCCGGGGGCACCCGGGCAGCGCGTCGCGAGCCGGGCAGCGCGTCCCGCAGCGAGCCGGGCAGCGCGCCGCGCAGCGCCGGGCAGCGCGCCGCGCCGGCCGGGCGTACGACAACAGGCGGAGGGCAGGGGGCTCGCGCGCACCGCGAGCAGGCGCCGGGGCGGCGAAGGGCGGGAGGAGCGGCGCAGCAGCGGCGACCGGGGCGGTCGCCGGGCGCTTACTCGGGATCGGCCTCGGAGGCGGGGGCCTCGGGCTCGGGCGCCGGCGCGGCCTCGGAGGCCGGCGCGTCCGCGCTGGCGGGGGCGGCGTCGCTGGCGGGGGCCGACACGGGCGCGCCCGCGGCGTTCTCCTCGGCGAACTTCCGGGTCGGGTCGTTGGCGCTCGGGCTCGAGTACACGGCCAGGACCATGCTCGTCACCATGAAGATGCCAGCCGCCCAGCTCGTGACCTTGCCGAGGACGGTGGCCGCCGCGGACTGGCCGAGGGCGCTGCCGGCGCCGCCGCCGAAGGCCGCGGAGACGCCGCCGCCCTTGCCGGACTGGAGCAGCACCACCAGGATCAGGAAGAAGCACGTCAGCACGTGCACGACGGTGACCAGGGTCTCAAGCATCGTTCAGGGTTCCTCTCCACGGGCGACGATGCGGGCGAAGCTGTCAGCCGTCAGGCTCGCTCCCCCCACCAGGGCACCGTCGATGTCGGGCTGTTCCATCAGAGCGCGGATGTTGTCGGGCTTCACGCTGCCGCCGTACTGGATGCGCAGGGCGGCGGCGGCCTCGGGGCCAGCGAGGCGGGCGACCAGGGCGCGCACGGCGCCATGGACGTCCTGGGCCTGGGCCGGGGTGGCCGTGCGGCCGGTGCCGATGGCCCAGATGGGCTCATAGGCCAGGATGAGGCGCGGCACCTCGGTGGCGGCGAAGGGCTCGAGGGCCGCCTTCACCTGCCGCTCCACCACCACCAGCGTCTGGCCGGCGTCGCGCTCGGCCAGGCTCTCGCCGACGCAGATGATGGGGGTGAGGCCGTGGTCGAACAGCGCGCGGGCCTTGCCGGCCACGCCCGCGTCCGTCTCGCCGAAGAGCTGGCGCCGCTCGCTATGGCCCACGATGCCATACCGGGCGCCGGCCGCCGCGATGAGCGGGGGGCTGATCTCGCCGGTGAAGGCGCCGCTGTCGGCCCCGTGGCAGTGCTGGGCGGCCACGGCGACGGGGCCGTCCGCGAGGCGCTTCGCCACCGCGTACACCGCCAGCGCCGTGGGCGCGACGATGACGTCCACGTCGCGGAACCGCGCGCAACGATTCTGGATTTCGGCGGCGAGGCTCACGCTCTCGGCCACCGTCAGGTGCATCTTCCAGTTGCCGGCGATGACCGGGCGGCGCGTCGAGGTGGCCATCAGGCGGTCTTCCCGTAGCCGAGGGCGGTCAGCCCCGGGAGGGCGCGGCCCTCCAGGAACTCGAGGCTCGCGCCCCCGCCGGTGGAGATGTGGGCGATGGCGTCCGCGCGGCCCGACTCGTTGATGGCCCGCACCGAGTCGCCGCCGCCCACCACCGACCAGGCCGACGAGTCGGCGATGGCGTTGGCGACGGCGTGGGTGCCGGCGGCGAAGGCCGGGTACTCGAACACGCCCATGGGGCCGTTCCAGAACACCGTCTTCGCGGCGGCCAGCCGCTCGCAGTACTTCGCGCGCGTCCGCGGCCCGATGTCGAGGGACATCCAGTCGCGGGGCACGGCGCCCGTCTCCGTCTCCTGGACGCGCGCGGTGGCCGAGAAGGTGTCGGCGGCCACGTGATCCTGGGGCAGCAGCACCTCGACGCGGGCGCGCTGCGCGGCGGCGAGGACGGCGTTGGCGGTGCCCAGGAACTCCGTCTCGACGCGGCTGTTGCCCACGTCGAAGCCCCGGGCGGCCAGGAAGGTGTTGGCCATGGCGCCGCCGATGATCAGCGCCTCGACGCGGGGGATGAGGCGCTCCAGCACCTTGATCTTGTCGCTGACCTTGGCCCCGCCGAGGACCGCCACGAAGCCCTTGCGGGGGGCGTCCAGCAGGCGGGAGAGGGCCCGCACCTCGCGCGCCATCAGGAAGCCGGCGCCCCGCGTCCGCACATGGGCCGCGATGCCAGCCGTGGAGGCGTGGGCGCGGTGCGCGGCGCCGAAGGCGTCGTTGACGTAGACCTCGCAGAGGGCGGCCAGGGCCCGGGAGAAGGCGTCGTCGTTGGCCTCCTCCTCCGGGTGGAACCGCGTGTTCTCGAGCAGCAGGATCTGGCCGTCGCGCAGGTCCTGCGCCAGCCGCGTCGGCCCGTCGCCCACCGTGCGATCCGCCAGGATGACGTCCTGATCGAGCAGGCCGGCCAGCACCTCCCCGGCGGGGGCCAGGGTGTAGCGCGGATCGGGCTTGCCCTTGGGGCGCCCCAGGTGGCTGGCGAGGATGACGCGGGCGCCCCGCCCCAGCGCGTGCTGGATGGTGGGCAGCGCGGCGCGGATGCGGCTGTCGTCAGCGACGCGCCCATCCTCCAGCGGCACGTTGAAGTCGACCCGGATGAACGTCCGCCGGCTCTCGACCGGCAGATCGTCGATCAGGGTCAGCGGGGGCTGCGGCCGGGCCATCAGGCGCTGGCTCGCGGCAGGCCGAGCAGCAGGCGGGTCAGGTCCACCATGCGGTTCGAGAAGCCCCACTCGTTGTCGTACCAGGCCAGCACCTTCACCAGGTTGCCGCCCAGGACCATCGTGTTCTCGGCGTCGACGATGGAGCTGAAGGGGCAGCCGATGTAGTCGGTGGAGACCAGCGGGGCCGTCTCGTAGTGCAGCACGCCGGCGAGGGGGCCCTCGCTGGCCGCCTTCTGCAGGACCGCGTTCACGGCCGCCACGTCGGTGGCCGTCTTCACGGTGGCCACGAGGTCGACGAGGGAGACGTTGGGGGTCGGCACGCGCACCGCGATGCCGTCCAGCTTGCCCTTCAGGTGCGGCAGGACCTCGCCGATGGCCTTCGCGGCGCCCGTGCTCGTCGGGATCATCGACAGCGCGGCCGCGCGGGCCCGGCGCAGATCCGAGTGGGGCAGGTCGAGGAGCTGCTGGTCGTTCGTGTAGCTGTGGATCGTCGTGACGGCGCCGTGGACGAGGCCGAAGGCGTCATCCAGGGCCTTGACCACCGGCGCGAGGCAGTTGGTGGTGCAGGAGCCGTTGGAGACGATCTGGTGGACGCTCGGGTCGAGGAGGTGGTCGTTGACCCCCACCACGACGGTGAGATCCATCTGCTTGCCCGGCGAGCTGACGATGACGGAGCGGGCGCCGGCGGCCAGGTGGGCCGACGTCGAGGCCTTGTCGCGGAACACGCCCGTGCACTCGAGCACCACCTCCACGCCCAGCTCGCCCCAGGGCAGGTTGGCGGGGTTGCGCTCGGCGGTGGTGTGGATGCGGCGGCCGTTCACCACGATGATGCCCGCGTCGACGCTCACGTCCGCCCCGAAGGTGCGGTGCACGGAGTCGTACTTCAGCAGGTGGGCCAGGGTGGCGGGGTTGGTCAGATCGTTGATGGCAACGACCTCGACCTCGGGATCCTGCTCGAGGATCCGGAACACCATCCGACCAATCCGGCCAAACCCGTTGATGGCGATCTTGCGGCTCATGGGGTCCTCGGCGGGTGCAGGGCGCACGACCCGCGAGGGCGCGCGCTTCGACCAGGGTAAAAAAGGCGCGTAAAGCTAGCCGCTCGGGGGGCCGACGTCAAGGTGCGGGGGGGAGGGCGGGCGCGGGGCCCGGCGGGGGGTCAGGCGGGGCGGACGAGGCCGCGCAGCTCCGTCGCGAAGGCCAGGATCTGCGCCTCCGAGAAGCCCTGGGCCTTGAGCCGGCGCAGCAGGCTGCGGGCCAGGATGCGGGCGCCGCGGTTCTCGGGGGCGTCGGTCGGGGTCGTCGGGCTCATGGGGACCTCCTCGGCTGGGGCGGGTGGAGAGGGAGCACGACCCGTGCCACCCCCTGGCGCGCGCCAGGCCTCGTAAGTGCTCGCCCGATCTCAGGAAAGCGCGAACGGCGCTACGCAGATCCGGCGACGGGGTGCGCAGCCGGGGTGGCAGCACGCGCGGCCTTCTCGCCCCGGGGCGCATCCACTATCTTCCCCTGCCAGCCCTGGAGAGCCCATGTCCGATCCCGTCGCTGCCTTCCGCCACGCCTTCTTCGCCGAGCGGCGCGCCCTCATCGGCCGCCTGGGGCCGGAGGCCTTCGACCAGGGGCAGGTGCTCTACACCTGCGCCCTCACGGGCCGGCAGCTCGTGGTGCAGGACGCCTTCCCCGAGCCCGCCACCGGGGCCATCGGCGCCTTCGTGCAGCGGGTGGCCAGCGACTGGTGGGCCACGCGGCGCCAGTTCGCCGGCGAGGCCGATCCGGGCACCCGCTTCGAGGCGACCGCGGGCCTGTACGCGCGCTACCTGCCGGCCGTCGGGTTCGACTGGTGCCTGGAGCTCGGCCCCGAGGGGCCGGCCCGCGCCTGGCGCGTCGACGGCCGGGAGCGGGCGACGGCCCTGGCCCTGCCCCCCGACGAGGACACCTTCCGCGACCAGACGGGCACCTTCTTCGATCTGCGCGAGGCGTGGGCGGGGCTGGTGGCGCGCACCGTCGCGACGGGGCAGGGGGCGGTGGCCGAGGTGCAGCCCGGCTACGTCGTCGGCGCCCGGGTGGGCGTGCCGGGCGATCCCGACCCGGCCCAGCGCGAAGACCCGGACTTCATGGAGCACTTCAGCGCCTGGGATCCGCGGGAGTACGACACGCTGGAGTTCCTCAACACCCCGGAGACGGCGGCGCTGCCCGAGGCGTGGCGCTGGCCGGAGTGGCTCGGGGCGGGGGCCGGGGCGGTGGCCGCCGGCGAGGTGGAGCTGTTCGCCCTCGCCGACTCGACGGCCTTCGTCGAGGCCATCAAGGATCTGGCGGCGGCCCGGGGGGCCGACGTGCGCGAGGTGGCCGACGAGGAGCTGCGGCTCTCCCGGGGGCCGTTGTCGATGCAGATCGAGTGGGCGCGGCCGTTCCTGCGCACCCTGCACGCGGGCCTCGGCTTCGCGGAGGGCGCGCGCACCTTCTTCCAGCCCGCGCTGGCCAGCCTGGACGAGGGCTTCGAGCTGCTGACGGCGCTGCGGGCGCGGCTGGCGCCGCTGCAGGTCGGGGTGGAGGCGGGCACCGTGGCCGTCGTCCGCGCCGGCGACGCCGTGCTGGGGCGCTGGAACCTGCTGACGCTGGTGGGCCGGCAGGACGCCCTCGGCAGCCGCGGCGTCGACGAGGTGCTCGCCTTCCTCGGCTACGACGCCGAGACGGGCAGCTTCCGGCGGGCGGACGTGCCCCTCGATCAGTGCCCCGTCTGCGGCGAGCCGGCCCGCGTGGCCAAGATCGTGCGGCCGAAGGCCCTGCTCGGGGCCGACCCGCGCACCCTGGCGGGGGTGACCATCGGCGCCCACGTCGTCCTCTACACCCGCGACTGCCCACGCCACTCCACGCCGCTCGAGCCGCACCCGGATCAGCCCCTCGCGACGCTGGAGGCCGCCTTCCAGGCGGGGCTGGCCGACGCCGAGATCAGCCTGGCGGAGGTGCGCGGCCTCGCCGGCGGCGTCCTGCTGACGGGCTTCGACGTCGGCTCGCTGGTGCTGGAGCCCCGGCTGCTCAAGGCGGCCCTCCAGGCGGCGCAGGTGCCGGCGGGGGGCAAGCGCCACGCCTACGCCTTCGGGCCCGACACCCTGCTCGTGACGGAGGCCCCGGTGGAGGGGGCGGCCCAGCACGCGGCCCGGGTGGCCGCCGAGGACGCCGTGCGGGGCCGCTTCGCCGGGCGCGGCTGGCCGCTGGACGTGGGGCGCGCCGTGGATCTGGACGTCAAGCCCCTGGGTCGGGTCTCCTGGTCGGCGTGAACGCCGCCGCCCTCGCCCTGCTGGCCGCCCTCGCGGCCCCCCCGACGCTCGGCGACGGGCTGCGGGCCATCGGCGCCCTGCAGGCGGTGGATCACACCCTCGACCCGCCCCCCCCGCCGCCCCGCACGGGCGCGAAGATCCTGCTCGGCGTGTCGGGCGCGGCCGTGCTGGCCGGCCTGGTGGGCATGGCCATCACGCCCGGCTGCGCCACCCGCGACGCCGAGCGGCGCTGCGTCGATCCCCGGGGCGCGGCGGATGGCTTCCCGGCGCTCGTCGTCCTGGGCCTGGGTGGCCTGACGACGGGGGCCTACTGGCTGCGCCGAGACCTGCCAGATCGCTGAAACTTCAGGGGTTTTGCGGCAGCGTCCAGGCGCCGCGCAGGCTGAACGTGGCCCAGAAGTAGGGGTGCGTGAAGTCGCGGATGCGCCGGCGGGTGGGGGCCTGGGTGCCGCGGGCGGTGTCGAGCATGGCCAGCAGGGGCCCCAGCTCCTCCGGCTTCGCGCGGCCGTTGCGCAGCGCGAGCTGGGCGCGGTGGAAGGCGTCGATGAGGTCGCCGCCCTCCAGGCCCGCGTAGAAGTTGCGCATGAAGAGCACGCTGGCGGCATCGTGGACCGGCCAGCGGCTCGCGACCACCGACCGCGCGCCGGCCTCCAGGAAGGCGCGATCCACCACCCAGGGGATCTCGTCGCCGGCCCCGCCCTGGCCCCCCGCGGAGTCGCAGACGGACAGCACGACCAGGCGCGCCGAGGTGGGGCTGGCGGCCAGCTCGTCGGCGTGCAGGCGCCCATCGAAGCCGGAGTCGGGCACCAGCTCCAGGTAGAGCGGGGCGTCCGGGCGGGCGCGGATGCCATGGGTGGCGAAGTGCACCAGGTCGGCGCGGCCCAGGGCGTCGCGGACGACGGACTCCCGCGCCTCGGCCCCCAGGAGCGTCTCGGTGCCGGTGAAGCGCCGCGCGACCTCCTGGGCCTCCTCCCGGGCGCCGGGCAGGTTGTCGCGGGGATCGCCGACCGCCAGCATATGGGCCGGGCCGGCCGCGGGCGCGGGGCGCAGCGCCGTGGCCACCGCCGTCAGGTTGGCCTCGGTGACGACGGCGAAGCGATCGACCAGCAGGCGGCCCGCCCAGGGCAGCGCCTCGAAGGGCACCGGGTGCAGGGGCCCGTGGGGCACGATGACCAGCAGGCGGACGTCGCGCGCGGCGGCCAGCCGGGCGGCGATGGGATCGAGCAGCCAGCGGCCCAGCCGGCCGGCCGCGGGTACGTAGTCGTTGCCCTTGGAGCGGATGCCCAGCAGCAGGCGCTCGACCTCCTCGTCGAGGGCCTTCGCCGCGACGGGGGCGCTCTGGACCTCGACGCCCGCGGCCGTCAGCCAGAAGACCAGCAGGCGGTCGGGCAGGCTGTAGTACTCGATGACGGCGGCGTCCGGCGGGAGCGTGGCGCGGATGGTCGCCGGATCGGCGGGGGCCGCGGGCTCGGCCAGCCGGAAGAGGTTGCTGGCCCGCTCCACCGTCCGACGGCTCGGCAGCGGGGAGTCGCTGCCGGCCACGGGGGCGGCGGGCCCGCCGGGCTCCGCCTCGCGGGTCGCGTGCAGGCGCTCGGCGAAGGCGCGGGCCTTGACGGCGCCCACCACCCGCAGGGCGGCGTCGCCCTCGCCCGCGTCGGCGAGCAGGCCGATGAGCCCGTCGTAGGCGGCCCGGCGCGTGCGGGTGAGGCTGGTGGACAGGTGCTCCAGCCCGAGCAGGGCCCGCAGCCGGTCGAACTCGTCAACGGCGGCCTGGAAGTGCCGGCGGGCGGCGGCCGCGTCACCCCGGGCCTGGGCCCGCCAGGCGCGCAGCGTCTGCACCCGGGCCCGCAGCTCGGCGGTGCCCGGCTTGAAGGCGTCGGCCCGGGCCGCGAAGGCGCTCCAGCGGCGGGCGCCGGCCAGGGCCTCCAGGGCCGCGGCCTCGGCCTCCTGCCGCAAGGGCTCGATCTTGTGGGCGTCGGCGCCCGTGACCGCGGCGTCGGCCTCGGCGAGGGCGGCGTCCCAGTCCTGCACCTCCAGCGCGGCGGCCGCGAGGACGATGCGGGCCTGGATGACCGCGGCCTGCATGCCCGTGGCCTGCCCGTGCTCCAGCGCCAGGGTGGCGAGGCGGCGCGCCTCGGCGGCGTCCCCCTCGCTCACGGCGACGATGCCCTGGGTGGCGTAGGCGACGGCGGCGTCGGCGGGGCGCCCGGCCAGCTCGTGCATCCGCGCCGTCTGCGTCAGGAGCTCCCGCGCGGCCTCGAACTCGCCCACATAGCTGAGCAGCATGGCCATGCCGTCGAGGCCGTTGGCCTGCAGGCGGGCGTCCTCCAGGGCGACGGCGCGCTGGTAGACGTCCTGGTAGAGCTCCCAGGCGCGATCGAAGGACTGGGCGGCCCAGGCGAGCCCGGCGCGGTTGACCTGCACCTTGACCAGCTCGTCGGCGGGGCCGTGGGCCTGGTACCAGGCGTGGGCGGCGGCGTAGAGCGCCTCGGCCTCGCCGGCGCGGCCGGCGTCGGCGTAGAGGCGGCCCAGGTAGCGGCGGGCGCGGGCGGCGACCTCGCCATCCCCCCGGCCGTCGGCCTCGGCGATGGCGCGCTGCAGCGTCTGCTCGGCGGCGTCGGTGCGGCCCAGCAGCTTCTGCGTCTGCCCGAGGCGGGCGCGCACGCCGGGCCGCTCCGCCGCGGACGCCACCTCGAGGGCCCGCGCGAAGTCGGTGGCCGCGGCGGGGTAGTCCCCGGCCCGGAAGGCGGCCTCGGCGGCCGCCAGCGGATCGATCTCGGGCTCGCAGCCGAGCAGCAGCAGGGCCACGAACGCCAGCCGGCCCAGGCGCATCAGCGGTGCTCCATCTCCGTCGCGGGCACCAGCGTCACCTCGGCGCCGAGGGCGCGGGCCAGGGCGTCGAGGCGCGCGGCGCGATCGGCGGCGGCCTCGGCGTTGACCCGGGTGAGCAGCGCCGGGAGGTCGGGGAGGGGCCCTCGGCTGACCAGGCCCACGAAGCGCTCGCGCCCCGGCGTCTGGTCGAACTCCTGGCGGATGCTCAGGCGCGGGGCGGTGGCGGTGGCCATGACGTTGACGGCGGCCGCGTCGGGGACGACGAGCTGGCCGGCGCTGTCGAGCAGGACGAGGCCGAGGTAGCTGCCCGGCTCGCCCTCGATGGTGATGACGACCTGGTCGCCGGCGCGCCAGACGGCCTGGTCGGCGGCGCCGCGCTCCATGCTGGTGTGCTCGCCGACCACGAAGATGTGGCCGGCAGGCGGCGCGGTGCGGGTGGCCTGGAAGAGGCCGAAGCCCACGAGCGCCGCGGCCGCGAGGGCCAGCGCGGGCCAGAACCGGCCGCGGGAGCGGGCGGCGGGGGCGGCGGCGCGCAGCAGGTAGCCGGGGCCCGCCGGCAGGGCGGGCTGGCGGACGCGCTGCAAGGTGGCGTCATCGACGATGAGCCCCGGGCGGCCGCTCTCGGCGAGCCACTGGTAGAGGGCGGCGGCGCTCTCCTGCACCTCGCCCAGCAGGGCGCCCTGGCCCAGCAGGCCGGGCCCCTCGGCGACGGCGCCCCGGCCACCGCCGCGGGTGGCGGCGCGGGCGGCCTCGATGAGGCGCTGCACGGCGTCGGCGTCGGCGGCGTCCACCGCGGCGGCGACGACGCCGGGGGCGACGACCTCGGCGGCGAGCCAGCCGGGGTCGGCCTCGGTGCCGGGGAAGAGGGCGACGGCGACGCGGCCACCCACCAGGGCGTCGAGCCAGGCGGGGGCCTCCGCGGGGGCGCGGGGGCCGCCCGTCAGGAGCGCTTCGGCGCGGGCGAGCTCGGCGGCGAGGGCCGGCGGGATATCGGAGGAGTCATCCACGGCACTGCAGTGCGCCTCGCCGTCGGATTTCTTAGATTCATTCGCCATCACCGACCTCCTCCAGGATGTCGCGGGCCAGGCGAACGATGCGGTTCTTCCACTGGTACACGTTGTTGGCGTTGGTCTCCTCGAGGGCCGCGATGGCCGGCACGTCCAGCTCCTGCACGAAGAGGTAGTCGTAGTAGGCGCGCCCCTTCTCGCTCAGGCGCTCCAGGATCATGGCCCGCAGGCGCTCGCGCTGCTCGGCCTGGACGAGCTCGGCGTCCACCCCCGGCCCCTCGTCCAGATCGAGGCGCTCCAGGCGGTCGCCGCCGTCAGGCGCGGGCTCGTCGAGGGACAGGCGGAAGCGCCCCCGCCGCGTGAGGATGCGGCGGAAGTGGCGCAGCGCGATGCGCTCGGCGATGCGGCACAGGTAGGTGCGCAGGCTCGACATGCCGGCCCACTGCCGCAGCACCTGGGCCTCGTGGGCGAAGAACGTCAGGAAGGCCTGCTGCACGGCGTCTTCGACGTCGGCCTCGGCCACGCCGCCGGAGCGGGCGACGGACAGGAAGCCGATGGCCTGGCGCACGGGCCGGTGGTAGGTGAGCACGAGCCGCCGCTGGGCGGACGCATCACCGCCCGCGCACGCCTCGATGAGGGCGTGGTCCTCGGCCCGCGGGGGCGTCGAGGGCAGGGCGCTGGCGTCGATGGGGTCGCTCATGGTCGCCGCATCATACGCCCGCCCACGTGCGCGTCACAGGGGTCCAGTGCAGCCGGGAGCCGGCCTGCCATGCGCTCCGGGTTCATGACGCACTGCGTCATGGGCGGGGGCGCCGGTTGTAGAGGGTTTCGATTCGTGGTTTCATATCGGGCTTGCCGGCATGAGCGCCGGGCCTGGTCACCGCACGCGAGGCCCGGTCCGGGCATGGTGGGCAGAGCCAGAGGAAGTCGCCGATGGTGGAGTTCACGGTTGGAGATGTGGCGGTCTATCAAGGGCAAGGGATCGGGCGCATCACGGGCGTGGGGACCATGCGCGTCGCCGGCACCGAGCTGAAGGTCTACACGCTCCGCATGGACTCCGGCGCCATCGTCCGGATCCCCACCGACAAGGCCCAGAGCGTCGGGCTGCGCGAGGTCACTCCCCTCGCCGAGATCCCCGCCGTCTACGACATCCTCCGCCAGGAGGGGCAGCGCCCCAAGGACAAGACCTGGAACCGCCGCTACCGGGCCTACAGCGAGAAGCTGCGTACGGGCTCGGTGAAGGACATCGCCGAGGTCTTCCGCGACCTCGTCTTCCTGCGCGGCACCAAGGAGCTGAGCTTCGGCGAGCGGCAGATGCTGGAGCAGGCGCGCACCCTGCTGGTCAAGGAGCTCTCGCTGGCCACGGATCGCGCCGAGGGCGACGTGGAGCAGGAGCTCGAGACGCTCCTGGCGCACTGCTGATCCGGCCCCCGGGCCGGGGGGCGAAAAACTTCCCGCGGTGGCTGGTGTCTGTCCCCCGTGTCGCCGGCGACCCGGTGGACCGCGAGCGGTCTGGACTTCGGTCCACCGCTCGTCGAGACTGGCAGCCGTGACGGCACGCACGGAAGGACCGAACAGGCGAGCATGGCCACCGAAAACCCCGAGCCCGCGTTCGATGAGCCCCTCGAGGACTGGGACGCGCCGCCGCCCCGTCGGCGCGGCTACACGATGCGCAACCCCGTGCTGCTGGTCCTCGTGCTGGCGGGCTCGGTGTTCATGGCCATCAAGTACTGGCCCCGGGTCGCCTACCTGATCGAGTCGCGCAACCCCGCGGATTGCGGGCGGATCTCCGATCGTCCCATCACCCGCATGGAGGACGAGGCGAAGCTGCCCCCCCTCGAGCACGACCGCTTCTGCACCCTCACCGGGGTGGTGCAGACGTTCACCATCCTGGCCACTGGCGAGGCCCGCGACACGCCCGATCCGCGCAAGCGCAACGAGGGCCGCAAGTACTACGTGAAGCTCGATGGCGACCGCGTCTTCGCGGTCATCGCGGCGGATCGGCCGGACGTGGTGAAGCACCGCGAGCGGCAGGGGAGCCTGCTGGGCTTCGACGTCGAGGGCGCCGGCCGGATGATCGATCCGGATCGCGAGCCGGGCTACGCCGCCACCGCGCGGACGCTGCGCCTGAAGTTCGGGGTGCCCGAGGGCGAGCCCATGCGCGTCTTCGACACCACCGACACCCCGGGCAGCCGGTGGCCGGCGGCGCTGGCCTTCGGCTTCCTGGTCATCACCGCGTCGCTGGCCCTGCTGGGGCTCATCCGCCTGGTGCGGCTGCGGCTCGCCGGCGATGACGAGCCCGACGGCAGCCTGGAGGCCCTGGCCCGGGAGCTCGCCGACGATCCGCCGCCGGCCGCCCCGGCGCCGGACGCCGCGGGCACGCCCGCCCCGGACGAGGCCCCCGACGAGAAGCCCGCCGATCCGCCCACGGCCTGATGGGCCGGGGCCCGGCGCGCGCCCGGCCACCCGCCGCGCGCTGGACTGGCCCAGCCCAGCCATCCATCTGCTACACTCGCCGACGGACCGACCCCCGAGGGTGTCATGCGTAGCTTCATCGTCTTCTTGAGCTGTCTCTCGCTCGCTGCCTCGGGCTGTGACGACACGACCGCGACCCCCGACACCCACCAGATCCTCGTCGAGGTCGATCCCGACCGCGCCGTCGCGCCGCCCATGTACGACGACGATGGCAACCCCGTGCCCCCCGACTCCCAGACCTACGGCCGCATCCTCGTCATCTCGGGCGAGCCGGACCGCCGCGTCCACATGGGCGGGCAGACCGAGCTGGGCGTCATCCTGCTCGACAGCCAGGGCGATCCCGTCGCCGGCGGGCGCATCGAGTACCTCATCGTGGACGAGGGGGCCGACGCGACGCTGAGCGCGCGGCGCACGACCACCGATGACAACGGCTACGCCAAGGTCGACTTCGTGGCCGGCGAGCGGCTGGGCCACTACACGGTCGAGGTCTTCAACCCCGAGACGCGGCGGCTGAAGTTCGAGATCGACGTGGTGGACATGCCCGTCGGCGGCGTCGAGGTGGCCTTCGACTACGAGGGGCCCGTGCCGCTGGGTCGGCTCGAGGTCTACGTCATCGACGATCCGAACTACTGCGAGGACCCCTACTACCTGGTGCCCCCCGAGGGCGTCGTGCACAGCGCCGTGGTGGAGAACGTGCTCGACACGGTGGTGGTGGACCGCCTGCTCGCCGGCTCGCGCCTGTCGGTGGTGGTGCGGGGCCGCGTGGCCAGCAACGGCGTCCTGGCGGCCGGCGGCTGCGCGGGCGATGTGCGCGTGCCCGACGGCGACCTGCTCTCGGTGCGGGTGCCCGTCTTCCTGCTGCCCCTGAACCCGGCCGGCAGCTACACCGTTGAAAACACGTTTGATTTCACGGACGCCATCCCCGGCACCCTGGGCGACGTCATCCGCGGGCTGGTGCAGTTCTTCGGCACCCGCAACCAGGAGCGCGAGATCGCCGGGCTGCTCTTCGACGTGGTCGAGGGCCTCGCCCGCGACTTCGCCGGCGCCCTCGGCGGTATCGCGGTGGAGCTGCTGCGCGGCTGGCTGGAAGACGATCTCAACGGGATCATCAACTCGTGGATCGACAACGACGCGCCCGACTGGGTGCGCGACTTCTTCACCATCGGGGAGGACGTGGTGGGCATCGTGGCCGAGATGGAGGTCATCTCGCGGATGCGCATCTCGAAGCCCCGCCAGGACGGCACCTTCGACGGCAGCCAGAACTGGATCGGGCTGGCCTTCTACTGGCGCCTCCCGTGCGAGGGCAACCCCGACCCCCAGTGCGGGCGGCACGCCTTCACCATGGACGAGGTGGCGTCGGCGGCGGAGGGCATCGAGCTGGTCTTCGGCCAGTTCACGGGCCGCATCCACACCTACAACCACGGGATCTTCGACAGCCACACGATGGACCTGCAGTACGGGCGGCTCATCCTGTTCGTGCTCAACAACATCGTGCTGCCGTTCATCGCGGACGGCGCGCGCACCATCCGCGAGGCGCTCCTGAACCTGGCCAACTGCCCGTCCTTCGCCAACCGGGCCACGGGCGGCCGGGATCACCTGCGCATCGCGGGCATCGACGTCGTGAGCCGGGACACCATCGAGCGGTGGTGCATCTCGGGCATGACCATCATCGGGGACGCCGCCTCGGCCATCCTCGGGCGCCTGCGGGTCGACACCCGCCTGACCCTGCAGGGGGAGCTCATCTTCCTGGAGGAGACGGATGACCTGGCCGTCGACGCCATGCAGGACGGCGTCTGGCGCGGCGTCATCCGCACCGCCGACGACGAGGGCCCGCCCTTCGACGGCACCTTCCACGGCACCATCGATCGCGAGATGGAGGGCATGTAGCCCTCGTCAGCCCTCGTCAGCCCTCGTCAGCCCTCGTCAGCGCACGTCCACCCGGCCGATCTGGACGGGGCCGAAGGCCGGCCGGCCGTCGGGGGCGAGCAGGCTCACTTCCACCACATGCGGGCCGCGGGCGTTGCCGAAGTGCAGCACGCGGGTGACCTCGATGCGCTCGCCGGCGGGCCAGCTCGGGGTGGGGTAGGCGTCCAGCACGGGGCGCACGATCCAGCGTCGGGTGAGGGGGCCGCCGGGGGGGCGGACGGTGAAGACCACGCGGTAGTCGGGGCGGGTGGCGTCGCTGGCTCGCAGCCAGGCGCGGGCGCGGAACCAGTCCTGGCCGCCGAAGCGGTGGGCGTCGACCTGGCCGCCGAGCCAGACGAGGCCGGGGGCGGCGGGGACGGGGTTGCCCCGCGGCGGGGCGCTGGCGCGGCGATGGGCCAGCAGGCGGGCCAGCTCGCGCTGGTCCTGGCGGTCGAGCTCGGCGCGGAGGGCGTCGCCGAGGGCGGCGAGGGCGGGGGGCGGAGCGAGGGCGAGGTCGTGGCGCTCCTCGGGGTCGGCGGCCAGGTCGAAGAGCCGCAACCGCCCGTCTCGTGGGGAGAAAATGGCCTTGAGCGCGCCGTCCACGAGGGCCGCCTGGCGATCGCGGGGGCGCTCGACCTGGGCCGGGTTCTCGATGAAGACCGGCCGCGGCGGCGCAGGCTGGCCCACCAGCGCGCCGGCCTGGCTCTGGCCGCCGCCGGCGGGGCCGGGCGGGAGGTCGAGGAGGTCGGCGAGCGTCTCGGGCAGGTCGATCAGGCTGACGGGGTGGGGCACGCGGACGCTGCCGGCGGCTCCGGGGACGGCGATGAGCCAGGGCACGCGGACGCTCTCCTCGAAGAGCTGCTTGCCGTGGAAGCGGGCGCCGTGCTCCTCGAGCTCCTCCCCGTGGTCGGCGGTGACGACGACGAGGGTGTCGGCGGCCTGGCGGCTGGCGTTCAGGGCGGCGACGAGCCGGCCGAGGGCGGCGTCGCTGGCCCGCACTTCGTCGTCGTAGCGGTCGCGCGTGTCGGCGCCGAAGCTGTCGGTCGGGGCGGCGAGGTAGGGCTCGTGGGGGTCGACGAGGTGGACCCAGAGGGCCCAGGGGCGGTCGCGGGGGGCGCCCTCGATGGCCTCGGCGGCGGTCACGGCGAGGAAGGCGTCGCTGCGGGCGTCGAGCCGGGCCTGCGGGTAGGCGCGGTAGGCGTCGAAGCCGGCTTGCAGGCCGAACCACATGCCCTGGGCGAGCGCCTCGGGCAGGTGGGCCTCGGTGTGCCAGCCGGCGCCGCGGAGGCGCTCGAAGAGCATCGCGCCCGTCGAGGGGAAGTGGAAGAGGTTGCCCCAGCGCTCCAGGTCCTGGTCGGCGAGGGGGCGGCCACCGAAGAGGGCGGGCAGGGCGAAGCGGGTCGAGCCGGCCGGGGTGTAGGCCCGGTCGAAGACGAGGCCCCGCCGGGCGAGCGACTTCAGGTGGGGGGTGGTGTCGCGGGCGTAGCCGTACAGGCTGGTGTGGTCGGGGCGGAGGGTGTCGACGGTGACGAGCAGCAGGTTCCGCCGCCGCCGCAGGGTCGGGGGCAGGTCGGCGTGGGCCGCCAGCCCGGCGGGGGGCGGCGGGGCAGGAGCGGCGTCGCCCCCGCGGCAGTCCTGGTCGACGCCATCGCCCGGGAGGTCCATGGCCAGCGGGTGCCGGGCGGGGTCGGCGTCGTCGCAGTCGCCCCCGCCGAGGGCGGGGCTGAAGCCGTCGCCGTCGGCGTCCAGGGCCAGGCGGGCGCCGCGGAGCAGGTGCTGCGCCAGGGGGGCGGCGTCCTCCAGCGCGAAGCGGGTGGGGGCCTCCAGCCGCCCCGGGGCGGTGAGCGCGAGCGCCAGGGACGCCAGGCCGACGACCCCCAGCCCGACGCCTGACCAGCGCCCCCGTCGAAGGGGCAGGCTGGCGAGAATCCCAAGCAATAACAGGCTGATGGGCCAGTGGATGCCCACCGGCAGATCCGTCGCGAGGGGCGCCAGGCTGGTCGCCAGGCCCACGGCCGCGATGGCCAGGGCGGCCACGCCGCCGACGATCAGCGCCGCCCGCGGGGGCAGGCGGTCGAGGCCTGCCCCTGACGAGCCGGGCCAGGGGCCGCGCGAGGGCGCCCGCGCCCAGGGCCCCGGCCGCCGCGCCGGCCAGCGCCAGCAGGGCGAGGAGCGCCGCCGCGTTCACGGTGAGGCCCGGCGAGGGCGCCGACCGCGTCGCCCACCAGGAGGGCCGCCGCGAGCACGGCCGCCGCGGCGATCCAGGCGGCGCCGGCCCGGGCGGGGTGGGCGCGCCAGGGGCCGAACGCCCCCAGGCGGTCGAGCCCGGCGAGCAGCAGGAGGCCGATCCAGAGCGCCGGGGCGAGCCAGAGCGCGAGGCCGGCCGCCGTCAGCGCCGTGGCGAGGGGCGCGGGTCCGCCCGCTACCAGCCCGTCCGCCAGCCCGGCGGCGAGGGCGCCGAGCAGGGCCGTGAGCAGCGTGTGGCCGAGCAGCCGCCAGGTGGGGGGGAGCGCCGCCAAGGCCTACTGGGCCTGCCACTCCAGGCTGAGGAGGTAGGCGCCGGCGCGGTCGGCGTCGAAGCTGTCGACGATGATGAAGACGTCGCGGCCGCCCTGCATGTCCGCCTCGGCGCGGGCAGCGCGCAGGGGCGAGGCGGCGGTGCCGTCGTCCTCGTTGCAGGCGAGCTCGGAGTTCTCGGCCGCGCAGCCCGTGCGGATGGAGACGGACGGGTCGTTGGCGTCGGCGCCGTCGGCGTCCACGCGGGCGATCAGGCGCCCGGCCCCGGCGGGCGGCCGGATGACGTAGACGCGGTCCGGGCCCAGGCCGCCCGCGCACTGCAGCGGGTGGTGGTCGTCCTCGGCCCCCAGGGTGCTGCCCCGCACGGAGGCGCGGCCGCCGACGAGGGGCAGGCGGGTGGGGGAGGCGCAGCCGGTGTCGGGCTGGAAGCCGGCCGGCAGGCGGCGCGAGGTCATCACGTAGGGCAGGCTGTAGCTGTAGGCCCCGCCGGGGTTCGACGGGCGCACCACCCGCACGCCGTAGATGTTGTCGTCCTGGGCGATCACGTCCTGGGTGAAGACGGCGTCGTTGATGAGCAGGGCGTCGCCGAAGAGGTCGAGGGAGCCGGTGGCCGGGTTGAACCGGTAGGCGGCGAAGACCATCTGCTCGACGGGGCCCGGCTGGCGGACCTCGACGCGCAGGCGCTCGCCGGCCTTGAGGGCCACCTGGATGGAGTCGAAGTCGGTGAAGCCGTCGGGATCGTCGCCGCCGCAGGCCCGCTTCTCCAGCGAGAAGGACTTGCCCATGGGCAGGGTCTCGACGGGGTCGCGGAAGATGTCGATGGCCACCTCGGCGTCCGCGTCGGGGCCGAGGGCGGCCGCGGGGCGGCTCAGGTCGAAGATCTCGTCCTGCTCGTGCACGTCGGGCACGCACTGGGTGGCCTGGGCGCGGTCGACGCGGGTCGTGAGGGTGTAGGCGCTCTGGTCGAAGGCGCCAGCGCCGCGCACCCGCAGGTACCACGGCACGCCGAAGCACAGGGCGGGGGCGTTGGAGCAGAAGACGCCGGTGCGGGTGCCATCGGCCAGGTGGCAGAAGCGCGTCTGCAGGTTGCAGCTCAGGGCGGGCGGCGTGAAGACGAGCTGGCCGCCGAGGCCGGCCGGGATGGAGGCCTGCACGCGCGCCGAGGGCATGCGCGGGTGGTCGGGGCCGATGAGGTCGACCTCGAGGCCCTGGGCGATGGCCGGGTCGTCCACGTCCAGGTTCACCGTCAGGCGGTCGCCGTTGGAGAGGAAGACGGCGTACCAGTCGGTGTCCTGGGCGCAGATGGCGCCGTTGATGACCTGCTGGGCCACGGGCGACGGGTCGGTGCCGATCTCGGTGAACTCCCAGGGCTCGTCCCGCGGCTCGGCGGCGGGATCGGCGCAGGCCGGGAAGTCGAGGGTGGCCACGAGGGCGTACGTGGCGGCGTCGACGATGCCACTGCCGCGAATTCCAAGGAGAATCGGCTGGCCGGCCAGGTCGCGGGCGGTGGCGGCGTCGTCCACGGCGAGGCGCAGGACGGGGCCGTCGGGGCCGTCCTCGACGGTGGCCTCGGCCAGGGGGGCGCCGAAGGCGTCGAGGAGCTGGGCGTCGAGCACGAGGCCCGGCGCGTCGCCGGTGGCGGCGAGGGTGATGGCGAACGGGTAGCCCTGGCCGATGAACGTCATCCAGTCCTCGGCGGAGGTGCCGCAGAGGGTGCCGGTGCGCTCGATGCGCGGGTGGCGGCGGCCCAGCTCCAGGACGCCCGCCTCGTCGGGGCCGTCGTCGGGCTCGGCCTCGTCGTCGCGGCAGTAGACGGCGCAGGTGTTGTCGGGCTGGCAGTAGAGGCCCGCGGGGCAGGCGCCGGGGAAGCGGCAGCCGATGCGGCAGGCGCGCTGGTCGCAGACGCAGCGGCCGCCAGCGCAGCCCGGGGCGTTGGCGCAGTCGCGGTCGACGACGCAGGCCTGGCCGGCCCCACCGCAGTCGCCGCCGAGCACGCGGCCGGCGGCGTCGCGCACGGCGTCGGCCCGGCAGGTCAGGCGGGCGCCGCAGTCGGCCTCGTCGGCGCAGAGGCCGCCGCAGAAGCCGCCGTTGCAGCGGCCCGACGCGCAGTCCGCGCCCTGGTCACAGGGCTGGCCGACGGTGAAGAAGCCCTGGCCCCGGCCGCAGAAGCGCTCCACGTCGCCGCCCGGCAGGGCGAAGGCGCGGCAGGTCTCGGTGCCGGGGCAGTCGACGTCGGCGGTGCAGGCCGCGCCCGAGCCCACTTCGGGCGGGACGGGCAGGCAGAAGCCCTGCTCCAGCGCGGGCTGGCCGGCGGCGGCGTCGAGGAGGGGCCGCGTCACGCACACGGCGTCGCCGGCGCAGTCGGCCGGGGCGGCGCAGGGGGCGGCGCAGCGCAGGGCGTCGGCCAGATCGGCCACGCAGCCGCCGCCGTGCACGCAGTCGAAGGCGTCGTCGCAGGTGGCGCCCAGGGCCGCGCCGTCGGCGCTCGGCCGCTCGCAGCGCCCCTCCGCCTCCACGACGCCGCCGGGGGTGGCCAGGGCGCCGGCGAGCCAGACGCCGCAGACCTCGGCGCCGGCGCAGACGCCGTCGCACGGGCCGCCGGAGCCGGCGAAGGGCACGCAGACGGCCGCCGAGCGGCCGCCCTGGGTGAGGGCGCCGGGCACGTCGACGGCCACGCCGCGGCAGGCCTCGCCCGCGCCGCAGGGGGCGTCGTCCCCGCAGAGGTGGGTGCAGCGGGGGCCAGCGGCGGTGGTGGCCAGGCAGAGGCCGCCGCGGCAGTCGCCGTCGTCGGCGCAGGCCTCGCCCTCCCCGCGGTCGCCGGGGCCGGGCGGGCCGCAGCGGGGCTGCAGGGACGTGCCGAGCTGGGGGCCGGCCGACACGGGGGCCGCGCGGCACACCAGGCCCGCGGCGCAGTGCGCGTCCACGGCGCAGGGCTGGCCGCCCAGGGGGGGCGACGCGGCGGGCTCGGTGGAGAGCACGAGGCAGACGCTCACGGCGTCGTTGCCCGGGCGGCCGTCCCGATCCAGATCGGCGGTCAGGTTGGCGGCCAGGACGGCGGGGGGCACGAGGGCGAAGACGCCGCAGTCGGCGGGCGCGGCCGGATCGGCGGCGCAGGCGTCGGCGGCGGCCTGCCAGGCGTCCAGGAGGGCCTGGCGGTCGATGGCGCCGCTCACGGCGACGTTGCGCAGCGTCAGGTTGCCGTCGGGATCCGCCTGGATCTCGCCGGTGGCGCCGGGCGTGGCGAGCTGCAGGAAGGTGGCGGCCTCGTAGGGGGCGTCGGCCTCGGTGGCGTAGAAGAGCGGCGAGGGCAGGCGCGCGGCCGGCCCGCGGTTGGGGGTGCTCAGGGTGCCGTCGGCCACGCGCACGCCGCCGATGGCGGACAGGGCCTCGCCCGTGGCGCTGATGGCGCGGGGGGCCGCCACGACGCCGTCGTCGACGACGAGGGCCTCCAGGATCTCGAGGGCGAAGCCCTGGTTGGCCGGCGGCGGGAAGCCGGGGGCCCGCACGATCAGGGCGCGGGTGTCGGCGCCGAGGGCGGCGGCGAGGCGCTGGTTGAAGAGGCCGGCGACGCCGCCGAGGGCGTTGTCGGGGGTGCCGTCGCCGTCCAGATCGGCGCAGCGGGCCTCGTCGAACTCCGCGATCCGCAAAGCGTTTACGCGGCCGGTGGGCGGGCCGGGGCAGGCGGCGCCGTTGTCGGCGTAGCCATCGCAGTCGTCGTCGGCGCCGTTGCAGATCTCGTCCGCGGCGGGGCCGGGCTCGGCGTCGCAGACCAGGCCCGCGCCGTCGGGGGCGCAGACGTTGCGGCCGGGGCGGGCGCAGATGCCCAGGCCGCCCTCGCAGGCGTCCCCCTTGCCGACGAAGTCCTCGTCGACGCGCCCATCGCAGTCGTCGTCGAAGTCGTTGCACTGCTCGGGCTCCGGGGGGCGGTCGGCGTCGGCGCGGCAGGTGGCCGCGGCGCCGTCGGCGGTGCACTGGACGCGGGCGCGCACGGGGCAGGCCCCCGAGTCGTCCACGCAGTCGTCGCCGACGCCCGGGAAGTCCTCGTCGGTGCTGCCATCGCAGTCGTCGTCCAGGTCGTTGCAGCGCTCGGCGCCGGCCATGCCGGGCTCGCCGGCGCAGGTGGTGCCGGTGCCGTCCTCGCTGCAGGCCAGCTCCCCGGGCCGCGCGCAGACGCCCAGGCCCACCTCGCAGGCGTCCCCCAGATCGGGGAAGTCCTCGTCGGTGCTGCCATCGCAGTCGTCGTCGAGGCCGTTGCAGGCCTCGGGGCGGTCGTTGCCGGGGGCGGCGTCGCACTCGGTGCCGCCGCCATCGGGGGCGCAGACGAGCACGCTGTCGCGGGCGCAGGCCCCCTCGCCCACGGTGCAGGCGTCGCCCAGCTCGGGGAACGCCTCGTCGGTGCTGCCATCGCAGTCGTCATCGAGGCCGTTGCACGTCTCGGGCATGGCCTCGGCGGTGGCGATGCAGGTCACGTCGCCGCCGGTGCAGCGCTCGACGCCCACGGCGCACACGCCGCGCAGGCCCGTGTCGCAGGCCCCGCCGCCCTCGGGATCACCCTCGTCGGTGTCGCCGTCGCAGTCGTCGTCGACGCCGTTGCAGGCCTCGGCGTCCGCGGCCACGTCGGCCACGCAGATGAGCCCGCCGCCCACGCACCGCTCGGTGCCGGCGTTGCAGCGGCCGGCCTGGCCCGTCTCGCAGTCGCCGCCGCCGCCGGGATCGTCCTCGTCGGTGCTGCCGTCGCAGTCGTCATCGACGCCGTTGCAGTCCTCGCGCAGGGCGCGCTGCTCGATCTGGGTGCAGACGATGCTGCCCTGCTCGCAGCTCGTGCGGCCGGCGCTGCAGAGGCCGGGCTGGTCGGTGGTGCAGTCGTCGCCGCCGCCCGGATCGCCCTCGTCGGTGGCCCGGTCGCAGTCGTCGTCCTGGCGGTTGCAGATCTCGGCGGCGCCCGGGTTGCGGGTCGGATCCTCGGGATCGCAGTCGCCGGCGGGGAGGGCGCACGACTCGCCCACCACGTAGCCGTCGCCGTCGGTGTCGGTGCAGGGATCCCCCGGGACGCCGGCCTCGCCCGGGTTGAAGGGCGGCACGTCGCCGGTGGGCGGGCAGCCCGTCAGCGCCAGGCCACTGAAAAGAAAGAGAAATGCCGCACGGAGGGCCGGGCGCCCCGCCGACGCCCCCCCGGTCGCCGGTGTGAACATGCAGTGCCTCCTCGCTCAGCCGGCCCGCCTCCCCGACGGCCCGGCTGGTGGCAGGATCCCTAGAAACCCGTGGAGAAAGATAGCCCGAAGCCGCCGGGCGCCGGTACCACGGCGAGGCCGGCCTTGCCCTCCGCGGGCGCGGGGCGGTCGTGCAGCACGAAGGCCATGACCGCGCCGCCGGCGACGAGGGCGCCGCCGAGGCCGTAGAACGTCCAGGCCAGGGTGCTGGAGCCCGACCGCTGATCGACCAGCTCGTCGTAGCGGGCGCGGTCGGGGCGGCGGCTCGCCGTCTGGAGGGCGTCGTCGGCCTCCTGGGCGTCGAGGGCGAAGACGAGGCCGAGGACGAGGCTCAGGGCGCCGGCGCCCATGGTGCCGTAGCCGATGAGATCCCAGGGCGTGCCGCCGGGCGGCGGCGGCGTCTCGGTGCCACCGCCGGCCTGCTTCTTCTTCTGCTCCAGCAGCTCCACCTCCATCTCGGCGACCTCCTTCTGGGCCAGGAGGGCCTCGGGGGAGCCGGGGAAGCGGTCGATGACCTGCTGGTACTGGTCGCGGGCCTCGTCGTGGGCGTCGGTCCGGGCGAGGCCGCGGGCCAGCAGCAGGGGGTACTCGGGGGAGCAGCCGTCCAGGCGGACGGCGATGCGGAAGAGCGGCACCGCCTCGGCGTACTGCTTCTTCTTGGCCAGGCGCACGCCCTCGCGGGCGTTCACCTCGGCGGTGGTGGGATCCTGGGCGTCGCAGGGCGCGGCCTGGGCCACACCGGCGAGCAGGACGAGCAGGAGCGGGCTGAACAGGCGCATCTCAGAACTCGCTGGCTTCCAGGGTGGTGCGATCGACGATCTGCTTGATGCGGCGCTGGGCGTCCTGGCCCTTGCTGCCGCTCAGCCCCTTGGAGAGGGCCTCGACGAAGTAGCGCTGCGCGCTCTTGGGCGCGCCGCGGCGCTGGGCATCCACGCCCTTGTTGTAGTCGGCCTCCGCCTCGGCGATGTCGGCGGCGGTGGGGTTGGCCTTGGGCACCACGCGGACGCCGGCCACCTGGATGGGGGCGGCCACGGCGGGGGGCGCCGTCGCGGGGGCGGCCGTCACGGGGGCGGCGACGGTGACCGGGGCGGCGACCGCGTCGCGGGGCGGGCGCGGCTTGCGCGGCTCGGGGGCCTTGGAGGCGACGAGAGGCGACGGAGGCCACCGCGGCGTCGGGCGGCGGCGGCGGGGGCGGCGTCCGGCACGGCGGCGTCGTCGAGGGCCGCGGCGGCCGCGGCGGCGTCGTCGGGACCGCGGCGTCCGCCGGAGGCGGCGGCGGCGCGGCGTCCACGGGGCGGCGGCGCCGCGGTGGGCGGGGCCACCGTCGCGGGGGCGATCCCGCCGGCCACCACGGGCGGCGGCGGGGTGGGGGCGGGCCAGAGCAGCCAGACGACGAAGGCGATGATGACGGCGGCGGCCGCGATGAGCAGGACCATGCGGCCGCGGCCGGGGGCCTCGGGCAGGACCTCCAGCTCGGGGATGGTCTCGATGGAGGGCCGCGCCACCACGGGGGGCGGGCCGTCCATCGCCAGGGGCGCCGACAGCCGCTCCGGCGGGGGGGCCAGGGCGTCGAACGGGGGCGGCCCGGTGCGCAGGGCGGGGTGCTCCCCCGACGTGCGCAGGGCGGGGTGCTCCCCCGAGCCGCGGAAGACCGGCTGGCTGCCCGACGGGTAAGCTCCCGAAATCGAACCAGAATCCTCGATGTCGCGCGAGCCGGGCGCCGGGAAGTGGCTCACCGACGGGATGGGCGCGCGGTCGCGGGCCTCGTCGATGGCGGTGAGGACGTCGAGGGCCTCGCGGGCGCTGCCGTAGCGCTGGCGAGGATCGATGGCCATGCACTTCTTGATGAAGTTGGTCAGGGCCAGGGGCACGGCCTCCCCGAGGCCCGTCTGCTGGACGTGCGGGCGGGGGCTGCGGCAGTGGGCCGCGGCCATCTCGGCCAGCTCCATCTTGGGGATGGGCGGCTGGCCCAGCAGCATCTCGGCCATCATCACGCCGAAGGCGTAGACGTCGGTGCAGGGGGCCGTGGTCTGGGCGCGCCACTGCTCCGGGGCCATGTACTTGGGGGTGCCGATGACGCCGCCGCCCGCGCCCATGCGGGTGGTGTGGCCGCCGGAGCCCTGCAGGGACGAGATGCCGAAGTCGAAGAGGCGGGCGAAGTGCTTGCGCCCCTTGCTCTCGTCGATGAGGACGTTGCCCGGCTTGAGGTCGCGGTGCACGACGCCCATGTGGTGGGCCGCCGCCAGGCCGCGCAGGATGTTCACGCCCAGCTTGAGGGCCGACTCCAGGCCCACGCCCCGCTGCAGGGTGCGCAGGTACTGGCGCAGCGTCGGCCCGTGGACGAGCTCCATCACGAAGTACAGGAGGCGGTCGTTCTCCTCGTCGCTCAGGCTCGTCTCGCCGTAGTCGAAGAGCGTCACGACGTTGGGATCGAGGAGGGAGGCGGCCGTCCGGGCCTCGCGCTTGAAGCGGCTGATGACGGCCGGATCCACCTCGGGATCCACCATCAGGACCTTGATGGCGACGTCGCGGGCGAGGGCGCGCTGCTCGGCGCGGTAGACGGCCCCGAAGCCGCCGGCGCCGAGGTAGCCGTTGATGATGTACGCCTCGCCGATGGTCACCCCGAGGAGGTGCTGCTTCGAGCGCGGCGTCCGCGCCAGCATGCCCGCGGTGACCGCGTGCACGCCGCCGGAGATGGAGTGGTCGATCGGGCAATAGGGGTCGTCGGCCGAGAGCTGCTGGGCGCACTTCGGGCACACGAGCGCGGTCGGATCCGGCGGTCCTGCCGGCGGCTGTTCGGCGTCACCCCCCATCGCGTCCGAACGCTATCGGCGTTTAGGGTCCGCGCGCAACTTCGGCGTGCGGGTTGTGCAGCGGGGCGCGGCAGAAGCGGGTCAGCGGGCGTGGCTGAACAGCTCGGGCAGGGGGAGATCCTTGAGGAGCTGCTGGGTGCGCAGGGCCACCCGGCGCTCGATCTCGGCCGTGGTGACCAGGGCGGAGAGCTCGCTGAAGAGGGCCCGGCAGTCCGCCATGCTGATGGCCCGCACCACCGACTTCACCAGGGGCACGCTCACCGTGTTCATGGACAGCTCGGTGAGGCCCAGGCCCAGCAGCACCGGGATGTAGCCGGGCTCGCCCGCCATCTCGCCGCACATGCTCACCGGGATGCCGGCGGCGTGGGCGGCGGCCACCACCTGCGCCAGCACGCGCAGGACGGCGGGGTGCAGGGGCCGGTAGAGGTGGGCGACGTGCTCGTTGCCGCGGTCGATGGCCAGCATGTACTGGATGAGGTCGTTGGTGCCGATGGCGAAGAAGTCGGCCTCGTGGGCGAGGACGTCGGCGATGAGGGCCGCGCTCGGCAGCTCGATCATGATGCCGAGGGGGATGTCGTCGGCCACGGCGTGCCCGGCGGCCACGACCTCGTCGCGGCAGTCCTGCAGCAGCGCGCGCACCACGCGGACCTCCTCGACCCCGCTCACGAGGGGGATGAGGATGCGCAGGCGGCCGTGGGCCGAGGCGCGCAGCAGGGCGCGCAGCTGCGTCTTGAAGAGCTTGAGCTCGTGCAGACAGAAGCGGATGGCCCGCAGGCCCATGACCGGGTTGAGCTCCCGGTTGCGCTTGAGGTGCTCGATGAACTTGTCGCCGCCGATGTCGAGGGTGCGGATGGTCGCCCCGGAGGGGCCCGCGTCCTCCACCACCTGCCGGTAGGCCGCGTACTGCTCGTCCTCGGAGGGCAGCGTCTCGCGGTTCATGTACAGGTACTCGGTGCGGTACAGGCCCACGCCGAGGGCGCCGAACTCGAGGGCGGTGCGCGTCTCCTCGGGGCGCTCCACGTTGGCGGCGATGTGCACGGGGACGCCGTCGGTGGTGGCGGCCGGGGCGTGGCGGCTGGCGGTGATGACGGCCAGGCGGTTCTGCCACTCGAGCTGCAGGCGCTGGTAGCGGGCGAGCTCGACGGGGCTCGGGTTGACGACGATGCGCCCGCTGGCCCCGTCCAGGATGAGCATGTCGCCCGTGGCCACGCGCTCGCTGATGTTCTCCAGGCCCACGACGGCCGGCAGATCGAGGGAGCGGGCCATGATGGCCGTGTGGCTCGTCTTGCCCCCGGCGTCGGTCGCGAAGCCCAGCACCGCCGTCCGCATGAGGAAGGCGGTGTCGGCGGGGGAGAGGTCGTGGGCGACGACGATGGCGCTCGGCCCCACCAGGCTGAGGTTCGGCTGGGCGGTGCCGAGCAGGTTGCGCAGCACGCGGGAGCCCACGAACTCCACGTCGGCGCGGCGCTCGCGGAAGTACTCGTCGTCGATGTTGTCGAAGAGCTGCTTGATGCTGCGGATGACCTTCTTCAGCGCCCACTCGGCGTTGATGAGGTCGGCGCGGATGGCCTCCCGGGTGGCGTGCACGAGCTGCTCGTCGCGCAGCATGAGCTGGTGGGCCTCCAGGATGAGGCCGTGCTCCTCGCCGGCGTCGCTGAGCTTGTCGCGCACGTCCTGGATCTGGCTCTCGGACTGGGCCAGGGCGGCCTCCAGGCGCTCGAGCTCGCTCTCCACCTGGTCATGGGGCAGGTGGTACTTGGGGATCTGGATGCGGCGGCGATCCACGAGGTGAGCGCGGCCGATGGCGTAGCCCGGCGAGACGCCGATGCCTTCCATCACGAAGCGCTCGGCGCTCATGGTCACTCACCCTCCCCGAACCGGGACGCGATGCAGGCCTCGATGGCGTCGAGGGCCTCGCGGGCGTCCTCCCCCTCGCAGACGACCGTGACGAAGGAGCCGCGCGCGGCCGCCAGCGTCATGATGCCCAGGATGGACTTGCCGTTGACCGACTGCCCGTCCTTGGTGAGCGTGATGCCGGCCTTGTACCGGCTGGTGACCCGCACCAGCGTCGCGGCCGCCCGGGCGTGCAGCCCGAGCAGGTTGACGATCTGGAACGTCCCACGGATGGCGTCGCTCATCGGCCGACCTCACCTCCAGTGTAGCAGGAGCACCGTCAACCCCCCAGGATCGGGAAGATGGACTGCATGCCCAGGACGAACACGATGCACCCCAGCGCGAAGGCGTAGAGCAGCGCCAGCATCGGGAGCTGGCGCTTCAAGCACAGAAACGAGATCACCGTCAGGGTGCCCAGCAGGAAGGGCTCCAGGCCGTCGCCGAGGGCGAGGCCCGACGTGCGGGCCACGAAGGCCTGCTGGGCCGCCACGACCCCCAGGACGAGGCCCGTCAGCACATGGGCCCAGTCCGACAGGCGCACCAGGCGCAGGCGGTTCAGGTCGATGGCGACCTGCTCGGCCACGCGGTAGCCGCGGAAGATGCCGAACACCCGCACCGACAGGTGGCAGGCGTTGTAGAGGGCCAGGAAGCCGATGGGCGCCCAGGCGTGTCCGAGCAGCAGCCCCAGCACGGCGCAGGCCGCGCAGAAGGGCTTGAGGCTCGTCCAGAAGAAGCCGTCACCGAGGGCCGCCAGGGGGCCCATCATGGTCCGCTTGAAGGCGCGCACCCGCTCGGGGCTGGCGGTGCCGGCGGCGATGTCCTCTTCCATCCGCACGGCGGCGCCGAGGACGGCGCAGGCCATGTACGGGTGGCTGTTGAAGAACTCCAGGTGCCGCTCCAGCGCGGCGCGCAGCTCGGGGCCCCGGTGGAGGCGCCGCAGGGCCGGCAGCATGCAGGTGGCGAAGCCGACGTTCTGCATCCGCTGGTAGTTGGCGGCGGCCAGGAAGAAGAAGCTCTTCCAGAGCACCTGCAGCAGCACGAAGCCGCCGACGCGCGGGCGGGTCGTCGTCATGGCGAGCCCCCCGGGCGCAGCAGGAGGAGCGCGAGGACGAACGAGACCGTGGCCAGCGCCAGCGCCCGCCGGCGCCGCAGGTGGGACAGGGCGACCCCCAGGCCCACGGCCGGGATGACGTAGACCTCCACCGCCGTGATCGCCGTGCCCAGCGTCAGGCCGTTGAGGGCGTGGTGGAGCAGCCCGAGCAGCGCGAAGCCCACCAGCGCCCCCCCGGCCACCAGGCCGGCGCCCACGATGAAGGCCCGCACCAGCCCCAGCCAGGGCAGGCGCCCGATGCGCTCGGGGTGATCGCCGCGCACCAGGGTGTCGGCGCGCCGCGCCAGCAGCATGTTGGCCCGGTCCGTCTGCACCTCCGCCCAGCGGCCCACCAGGCTGAGGGGCGCGCCCAGCAGGATGGCCATGCCCTCCAGGGCCAGGGGGGCCGGCGGCTCGGTGTGGCGCTGCGTCAGGAAGACCATGCCGCCGATGGCCAGGCTGGCCACCGTCTCGTTCTGGGGCACGTTCGCGCCGAAGAGGGACGACGCCATCCAGAGGAGCTGGAGGACGGCGCCGAGCTGCAGGCCGGCGCCCGGCGCGCCCAGGCACAGGGCCAGCAGCGGCACCGCCACCACGGGCTGGCTCAGCATGAGCTGGAACGCCCCGCGCCGATCCAGGCTCAACCCGCCGCCGATCAGGGCGATCACCGCGAGGTCGAGGCCGAGGGCGACGGGATCCATGGGTCAGGCGTCCGCGACGGCCCGCTTGAGATCGATGGGGGTCTCGTCCGGCAGGCTGCGGATCTCGACCTGGACGCCGCGGCGGATGAGCCCGCGCAGGCCATCGATCTGGCCGTCGCTGAGGTACACCGCGTTGGTGAAGCGGCGGGTGCCGGCGCCGTGGTGGACGTTGCCGATGTTCAGGGCCGGGAAGCGATCGCCGGCCTCGAACAGGCGCACCGCGTCCTCCACCGTCTCGATGAGCACCAGGGTGCTGTCGCGCCCGTACCGGCGGCCGGCCAGCCAGGCGGCGGCCTCGCCGACGCCGAGGGCCTGCACGGTGGTGCCGCTGGGGACCGTCATCTGGAACATGCTCATCTGCAAGGCGTTTTCGGGCGCCTGGTCGTTGGCGATGAGCACCCGGCGCACCCGCAGGAAGGGCAGCCAGGTCGCGATGATCTGGCCGTGCAGGAGGCGGTTGTCGACGCGATGAAACGGGTTCAAGTGCCCTTCCCCCGGGCGCGCAGGAGCTCGCCGGCCACCAGGATGTTCTCCCGGGCGTGGTCCCGCGCGGCGGCGGCCACCGCGGCGACGTCCCCCTCGCGGCTGGTGTACAGCTTCAAGAGCATCGGCAGGTTCACGCCCGTGACGACCTCGACCTCGTTGAGGAACGAGAGGGAGAGGTTCGAGGGGGTGCCGCCGAACATGTCGCAGAGCAGCAGGATGCCGTCCCCCGCGTCCACCTCGGCGATGGCCGCCCGCAGCCGGGCCAGCACGTCGTCCATGGGGTCGCCGCGCCGGACCGAGACGGCGGCGGCCTGGGGGAACTCGCCCACGATCATCGACGCGGTGTCGAGGAGCGCCTGGGCGAGGTTGTCGTGCGTGCAGATGACGACGCCGATCATCGTGTGTCCTTGTCGATGTCCCGGTGGCGCACGGTGATCGCGCGCCCCGCCGATCTCAGGTGACCCGCCAGGTGCTCGATGATGGACACCGAGCGGTGGCGTCCTCCGGTACACCCGATGGCCACCGTCAGGTAGCTCTTTCCCTCAGCGTCGTACGCCGGCAGGACGTCGTCGATCAAGGGCACGAAGCGATCGAGGAAGCGGGCGGTGGCCTCGTGGGTGAGCACGAAGTCGCGGACGGGGGCGTCCAGCCCCGTCTGGGGCCGCAGCGCCTCGACGAAGTGGGGGTTGGGCAGGAAGCGGACGTCCCAGACGATGTCGGCCTCCTGGGGCACCCCCCAGGTGAAGCCGAAGCTCATCAGCGAGACGCGCGCCCCGGCCCGCCGGCTCTCCCCCGTGGCGAAGGCCTGTACCGCCGCCTTGCACTGGTGCACCGTCAGGTGGGAGGTGTCGATGATGCGGGAAGCCAGGGCGCGAAACGGCTGCATGGCCACGCGCGCCCGGGTGATGGCCTCGGGCAGCGAGAGCGACTCGCCCATGGGGTGGCGGCGCCGGGTGGCGCTGAACCGCCGCAGGAGCACGGCGTCCGTGGCCTCCAGGAACAGGATGTCGACGTCGGCGCCGCGGGCCCGCAGCGCGTCGAGCATCTTCAGCGTGGCCTCCGGATCGTCGACGTTGCGGCTGTCGAGGCCGAGGGCCAGCCGCGAGAGCTTGTCGGTGCCGCGGGCCAGGGCCACCAGCTTGGGCATGAGGGGCGGGGGCAGGGCGTCCACGCAGAAGTAGCCCAGGTCTTCCAGGGCGTGCAGGGCCGTGGAGATGCCCGAGCCGCTCAGGCCCGTGACCACCAGCAGCGCGGGGGCGACCTCACTCAAGATCCGTCTCCTCCGGCAGGGGCGGCGTGACCTCGACCGGCGCCGCCCCCCGCGTCAGCAGGCCCTGCAGCCGCGCCGCGAACGCCTGGGCGGAGTGCGTCCCCTGGGCCTTCAGCAGCCGGTCCCGCGCCGCCACCTCGATGATCAGCTTCAGCGAGCGCCCGGGGCGCACCGGCAGCGTCAGGTGCGTCACCGGCACGCCCGCCAGCATCATCCGCTGGGTGTCGAGGCCGACGCGATCATAGTGCGCCGTCGGGTCCCACTCCATCAGCTCGCAGACGAGCTCGACGCGCTTGCGCTCGCGCACGGCGGCCGCCCCGAACAGATCCTTGATGTTGAGGATGCCGAGGCCGCGGATCTCCATGTGATAGCGCGTCAGATCCGGCCCGGCCCCCACCACGACGCTGTTGGACTCCTGCTCCAGGATGACCACGTCGTCGGAGACGAGGCGGTGGCCGGCCGCCACCAGCTCCAGGGCCACCTCGCTCTTGCCGATGCCGCTCTTGCCGAGGATGAGGACGCCCACGCCGAAGACATCGATGAGGACGCCGTGGATGCTCGCCCGCACCGCCAGCCAGCGGTGCAGGTGGGCGTTGACCCGCTCGGTGGCCACCGTGCTCGGCTCGTCCGTCAGGATGACGGCGAACGGCTGCTCGTCCCCCACCTGGCAGAGCTCCGGCGGGGGCTCCAGGTCGGTCGTGACGACGAGGGCGGGGAAGTCGGCGGCGGCCAGGGCGTCGAGGACGGCCCGGCGCTTGTCGGGCGGCTGGCTCCACAGGTAGCCCAGCTCGGCCCGCCCCATCATCTGCACGCGGTCGTGCTCGAGGTGCACGGTGTAGCCCGTGAGGGCGACGCCGACGCGCTGGATGGTGGCCTGGTTGATGGGGCGAGGGCGGGCGGCGAGCCCCGCCACGAGCCGGTACCCGCGGGGCGCCAGCGCGTCGACCAGCTCCCCGACGGTCACCTCCGGGTGGAGCATCGTCCTCGCCTCGGGCCGGCCCCCCGCGAGGGCGTGGGGGGAGGGGCCAGCACGGTCAGAGCTTCTCGTCCTCGGCGAGGAGAGCCGCGTAGAGGGAGCCGGCGTCCGGCGCGTCCAGGAGGGCCTGGCGGACGGTGGCGTCCTTGAGGAGCCGCGACACGCGGGCCAGCGCCTTGAGGTGCAGGCCGTGCTTGGACTCCGGCACGATGAGGGTGAAGAAGAGGTGCGTCGGCTGGCCATCCAGGCTCTGGAAGTCGACGCCCCCGCGGCTGCGGCCGACACAGGCGATCACATCGCCTACCGCGTCCGTCTTGCCGTGGGGGATGGCCACCCCCTCGCCGATGCCGGTGCTCTGCAGCTTCTCGCGCCGCTGCAGGGTGTCGACGAGGTGGTTGGGGTCCAGGTCCGGCTGGACCTTGAGGATCAGGCCCACCAGCTCCCGGAGCACGCCCGCCTTGTTGGACGCGCCCAGGTCGGCCTCGATGGCCGCCGGGTGGAGAAAATCAGAGATGCGCATCGTCGCTCGTCTCTAGGCTCGGGCCGCCGCGCGACCCGCCCGGGGACGGGCAGGCGTCCTGCCGCGTCCCCCCCGCGTTGTTCTTCTAGAAGAGCCGCCGCCGCTTGGAGCTGGGCAGCACGCCCATGGCTTCCCGGTACTTGGCCACCGTGCGCCGGGCGATCTTCACCCCGTCCTTGCGCAGCAGCTCCACGATCTTCTGGTCGCTGTAGGGATCGTCTCCGTCTTCCTGGGAGACCAGATCCTTGATCTTCTTCTTGACCGCCTCGCTCGCGAGATCCCCCTGCGAGCCCACGCCGGTGATCGTCGAGTTGAAGAAGTACTTCAGCTCGAAGATGCCCTGGGGCGTGTGCACGTACTTGTTGTTGGTCACCCGGCTGACCGTGGACTCGTGCATGCCGATGTCCTCGGCCACGTTGCGCAGGATGAGGGGCTTCAGGTGCTCGACCCCCTTCTCCAGGAAGTCGCGCTGGAACCGGATGATGCTCTCGGTGACCTTCACGATGGTCTTCTGCCGCTGCTGGATGCTGCGGATGAGCCACTGGGCGGAGTTGAGCTTCTCGGTGACGTACTTCTTCGTGTCGGAGTTGCCTCCGGACGACAGGGCCTGCCGGTAGAACGCCGAGATGCGCAGCCGGGGCATGCCGTCCTCGTTGAGGACCGCCTTGTACTCCCCATCCACCCGCCGGATGTAGATGTCGGGGGTGATGTACCGGGGCCGCTCGTTGATGTAGGGCCGACCGGGGCGCGGCTCCAGGGAGGCGATGAGCTTCGCCGCCTCGATGATCTCGTCCTCGTCGATCTCCAGCGCCCGCGCGATGGCCGGGATGTTCTTCTTCTCCAGGTTCGGCAGGTGCTTCGCGATGATGTCCTCGACGATGGAGCCCAGCTCGTGGAAGCGCGCCTGGATGAGCAGGCACTCCTTCAGATCGCGGGCGCCGACCCCGATGGGATCGAAGGTATCCTGAATGATCTCCAGGACTTCCTCCACGTACTCCTCGTCCTGGTCCAGCTCCTCGGCGATCTGCGCGCAGGTGACGTCCTTCAGGTAGCCGTCGTCGTCGAGGTTGAAGACCAGCGTGGAGGCGACCCGCTTCTCCTGCTCGGAGAACTCCGAGACCTGCAGCTGCCAGATCAGGTGATCGTGCAGCGTGGTCTCCTTGGTGAGGGTGGCCTCGTAGCCCGGCAGATCGTCGTCGCGCAGGCGCTGGGTGCCGGTGCCGGGGGTGGGGGTCGAGTAGTTCTGGAAGTAGGCCTCCCAGTCGATCTGGTTGGCGGCCTGCTCGCTGAGCTGCGAGCCGTCCACCTCGACGTCGGGGGTGCGGTCCTTCTGGTCCTGATCGCGCATCTCCTGGACGGTGTCCAGGCGCGCCGCGTGGGCGTCGATCTCCGATGACTCTTCGAGCATCGGGTTCTCCATGAGCTCCTCGCGCACGGCGTCGATCAGATCCATACGCGAGAGCTGAAGCAGCTTGATGGCCTGCTGCAGCTGGGGCGTCATCACCAGCTGCTGGCCAAGCTTCAGCTCAAGTCTCATGTCCAGGCCCATCGGGGCTCTTCCTCCTCTGCGACGAAGCGCCGTCAAAGCCGTCACCGAGGTAGAGCGCGCGGACTCGCGCGTCGGCTGCGGCGGCGGCGGGGGTGCCCGAGAAGAGCACCACCCCGTCCGCGAGTATATCGACGCGGTCACAGGCCTGAAAGGCTTGACGCACCCGGTGGTCGGTGATGACCACCGCGACCCCCTCCGCCGCCATCCGCCGGAGCTGGGCGGCGATGTCTTCGGCGGCGCGCGGATCGAGGCCGGCGAAGGGCTCGTCCACCAGCAGGACCCGTGGCCGCGCCGCCAGGGCGCGCAGGATCTCGACGCGGCGCCGCTCGCCGCCGCTGAGGGTGTGGGCCCGCGCGCCCGCCAGGGCGGCCAGGCCGAAGCGCTGCAGCAGATCGTCGCGCCGGGCCGCGCGCTCCGCCGGCGGCAGGTCGCGCAGGGCCACGTCCAGGTTGGCCGCGACCGTGAGATCCCGGAAGACGCTGGCCTCCTGGGGCAGGTAGCCCAGGCCGGCCCGGGCCCGCCGCCAGAGGGGCTGCGTCGTGACGTCCGCGCCGCCCAGCAGGACGCGCCCGCCGTGGGGCCGCAGCAGGCCCGCGAGCATGCGGAAGGTGGTGGTCTTGCCGGCGCCGTTGGGGCCGAGCAGCGCCACGATCTCCCCCGCGGCCACCGCCAGGTGCAGGTCCCGCACGACCGCGCGGCGTCCGAAGCGCCGCTGCAGGCCGGCGGCCACGAGCACGCTCATCCGGGGGGGCGGGGCAGCGTGATGCGGGGGGCCTGGATGCGCCCGCGGGCCTGCTCGACGACCACCCGCCCCTGGCCGGGCCAGTAGACGATGCGAGCGCCGCTGAGCCGATCCTTGCCGCGCGTGACCTCGGGGCTGCCCGTCAGCTCCAGACGGTCCTCGCCGCGCTGGTAGCGGGCGGCGTCGGCCCGCGCCGACAGCTCCCCCTGGGTGACGGTGACGCCGCCGGACGCCGACAGGCCGTCCACCTCGCCGTCCTTGCCGTAGCGCGCCTCGAGCACCGCGCAGCGCAGCTCCAGATCGCCCTGGCGCGCGACGACCTCGCCCGTGAAGCGCACCTGGCCCGTGGCCTGGTCCAGCTCCAGGCGCGCCGCGCGGATGTCGAGCGTCTCGGCGGGGGGCGCGGCGAGGGCCAGCAGCAGGGCGAAGACGGGGTGCACGGGCCTCCTCAGCGCGTCGCGTCGCCGGACCCTACCACGGCGGGCCAGCGGGCGTGCAGCCAGACCCACCGGCGCGGATCCGCCCGGATGAGCCCCTCCAGGCGCGCGGTGGCCGCGTCGAGGGGGCGGTCCGCGGGCAGGCGCTCGGCGTGGATGGTGGTGCCGGCCCCGTCCGGCGCGCTCCAGACGAAGAGCACCGGGGCGCCGGTGGCCGCCTGCAGGCGCTCCACCGTCAGCGGCACCGGGGCGGGGCGCCCGAAGAACGGGACGAGCCGCGACCGCTCGCGGGTGGCCTGATCGACGAAGAACGCCACCGTCTCGCCCGCCGCCAGCCGGGCGCGGGCCTCCCGGGCGCCGCCCCCCGGCCCCAGCACCCGCAGGCCCAGGGCCGCCCGCTCCCGGGCCAGCCAGCGGTAGAGCGGCCCGCCCTGCGACCGCGCCCCCACCGCGACGACGGGCACCCCCGCCCGGGCGAGGGCCGCGCCGAGCAGCTCCCAGTTGCCCAGGTGGGCGGTGGCCACCAGCACCCCGCGCCCCTCGGCCCGCGCGGCCTCCCAGCAGGCCAGCGCCGCCGCGTCCACGCGCCAGGTGGGCAGCACGCGCGCGGCGTTCACCCAGGCGGCGACCCGGCGGCCCAGATCGGCGAAGCAGTCCCCGACGGGCGGGGGCTCGGCCAGGCTCAGGGCCAGGGCCTCGGCCACGCGGCGGCGATCCCGCCGGGCCAGCAGGCCGATGAGCCGCCCCGTCCCCGCCCCCAGGCCCAGCGCCCAGGGCAGGGGCAGCGTGCGCAGCAACCCCGCGAAACCACGCAGGAAAACCAGCGCGATCCCGTGGCGCAGCGGCCGCGTCCGGCGCCGCAGGCGGCCCACCTCAGGCGGCGGCGCGCCGGGCGGCGTCGATGGCCTGGACCTGCCGCACCAGCGTGGCGAACTCGGCGGGGGTGAGCTGGGTGTCGGCGTCGGAGCGGGCCCGGCTGGGATCGATGTGGACCTCCGCGAAGAGGCCGTCCACGCCGACCGCCGCGGCGGCGCGGGCCAGGGGCAGGGCCATGGCCCGGTCGCCCCCGGTGGTGGGCCCCGTGCCGGCCGGCACCTGCACCGCGTGGGTGCAGTCGTAGAGCAGGGGCACGCCCGCCGCGCGCATCCAGACCAGCGCGCGCGGATCCACCACCAGGTCGCCGTGGCCGAACGCGGTGCCGCGCTCCGTCAGCCACACCGGCCCGCCGCCCGCCTTCTCGACCACCAGCCCCATGCGCCGCGGATCGAGGAACTGGCCCCGCTTGATGTTGAGGGGCCGGCCGGTGCGGGCGGCGGCCACGATGAGGTCGGTCTGCCGGCAGAGGAAGGCCGGGATCTGCAGCACGTCGGCCACCTCGGCGGCGGCCTCGCACTGCTCGGGCAGGTGGACGTCGGTGAGGATGGGCAGGCCGTAGCGGTCCTTGACCTCGGCCAGCACGTTCAGGCCCGCGGTGAGGCCCGGCCCGCGGAAGGCGTGCAGGCTGCTGCGGTTGGCCTTGTCGAAGCTGGCCTTGAAGATCAGGGGCAGCTTCATCGCCGCCAGGGCCGCCGCCACGGCGTAGGTCAGGTCGGCGTCCTCGATGACGCAGGGCCCGGCGACGAAGACGAGCGGGTGGCCGGAGCCGATGGGCGGCAGGGTGCTCATGGGCGCTCCTCCTGGGGTCGGGCGGCAGCATAGCCGACGGGCCGGGCCGGCACACTGGCGCCGCGGGGCCTGGGACGCCATGATCGGCGGGTTGTGGCCCGGAGGTCCCCATGCAGCCCGAAGAAGAGGTCCGCCGCTCCCCGCTCCTGCCCGCCTCGTGGGAGCTGCCCGACGCCATCGTCCGCCGCGTGGGCGACACGGTGGGCCGCCAGCGCGCGATGATCGCCGAGGGCCACCTGCTGCTGCTGCTGCACGCGGTGCCCGATCCCGAGGTGGCGGATCGGCAGCCGGCGCTCTTCTGGCGGGCCCCGGACGGTGCGTGGCGAGCGAGCGTGGGGCGCGGCGCCGGGGCGACGGCCCTGATGGCGCACCTGAAGGCCTACGACGACGCGGTGGAGGCGCTGGAGAAGCGCACCGAGGCGGCCGAGACCGCCGACGACTGGTTCGCGCTCATCCGCTGGGTGGTGCCGCTGCACCGGTCCGCCCGCAACATGCTGGCCACGCTGCAGTCGGCCCGCGAGGCGCTGCCCGACGCCCGCCAGCTCATCATCGCCCGCGACCTCGCCATCGACGTGGAGCGGGGCGCCGAGCTGGTGCACGAGGAGGCCGAGCACGGCCTGCGGTTCGCCCAGGCCCAGCAGGCCGAGGCCCAGGCCGAGGCGGCGGAGCAGATGGCCCGGGCCGGCCACCGCCTGAACATGCTGGCCGCGCTCTTCCTGCCGCTGACCGCGGTGGGGGGCCTCTTCGGGATGAACCTGCCGTTCGGCTTCGAGGCGGATCCGTGGATGTTCTGGGCGGCCCTCGGCGGCTCCATCGCCGTGGGGCTGCTCTTCAGCCGGCAGCTCCGGGCGAGTCGTCGCTGACGGCGGGCAGGCGCCCGCGGGCCCGCCAGGCCAGGCGATCGGGCCCGAGGTGGGGCCGCTCCAGCGTCATGGGCAGCCAGGCCCGGTCGTGCAGCGTCTCCCAGACCACCGGCGTCGGATCGTCGGCGCGCGTGCGGCGGACGCGGCGCCGCAGCACCCCGTCGCGCTTCATCCAGCGCACCTCGATCTCGCGGACCTCGCCGCCGGCCCACCACAGCGGGTTCTCCGCCGAGGTCTCCGTCCAGGCGAGGACCTGGCCGCTCTCCAGGAGGCGGGCGGTGGTGGCCCGGGCGTCGTCGGCGGTCACGGGCTGGCCTCCAGGCTCAAGATCCAGTCGCGCACCAGCGCCACCCGGTCGGGGGGCAGCAGGGTGGGCGAGTTGAGGGGCATATGGGCCAGCTCCTCGCGGGCGGCGTCCGTGGGGACGCAGCGGGCGACGCGCTGGTAGAGGGGGCTGGCCTCGGGATCGCCGGGCACCACGAGCGGGCCGCCGTCCACCTGGTGGCCGCGCAGGCTGGCCTCGAGGGTGGCGGCGTCGGGGCTCGACAGGTCGAGGCCGGCGGCCGGGCGGGTGGCGCCGTGGCAGGCCGAGAACGCGCAGCTCGGCCGGAAGACGACGCCGTGCAGGTTCTCCAGCGTCGGCTCGGTGAGGGCCAGGGCGTCCGCCGGCGTGTCGACGCACTCGGGCTCCTGGCCGACCTCACCCGGATCGTCGGCGGCGGGCACCACGAGCGGGCCGGCCAGCTCCTCGGGCGTCGGCGGGGCCTGGCCCTCGGCCTTCGGCACCGCGAGCACGACGCACGGGCCAGAAAAGTAAGAGATTCCAAGCTCTTCGCGCTGCAGGCTGCTGTTGGCCACGACGCTGTTGTCGAGCATGATGCGGGCCTCGGCGAAGCCCAGCATGACGCACATCTCCTGGTCGCCGGTGCCCCAGCCCACCTCCACCGGCCGCGGGTTGTCGTAGCCGCAGGTCACCGCCAGGCCGTCGATGTCGCTGATGTCGAGGGGCGGATCGAACGCCTTGCCGTGGGGCTCGGCGTCGAAGCCATCGAGGCGGTAGATGGACTCGCCGTCCCGGGTCCCGCCGCGGATGGTCACGTCGAACCAGTTGCCGAGCTCGTGGTAGTGCGGCAGCAGCCAGTAGAGCTTCATGTCGAAGGGCTGCCCGGTGGTGCGGCGGTAGGCGTCCGCCATGTGGCAGTCGGCCGTGAAGCGCGAGGCCTGGAGCGCGGGCAGGGTGAGGGGCAGGTAGCTGTAGCGAAACGGGGTGACGACCACCCGCACGTCGCGGGGGTGCACGACGTCGAGGGCCATCTGCAGCGAGGTGGTCGTGGGCCCCGCCGACAGGTTCAGCAGGTGGACGTTGGCGACCACCTTGTGGCGCGGCGGCACCTTGATGACGACGCCGTCGCCCAGGCGCTGCTCCTCGAACTGGGACTGGGTGGACTGGGCGAAGAGCACGGCGCCGGCGAGGGCCGCCCGCAGCTCGTCGAAGCCGCGCTGGCGGCAGCGGAAGTAGCCGTCCTCCCCCGGGAACTCGTCCTCGGGCACCACGAACCAGTTGGAGTGGTGGAAGCCGCCGCCGTTGGCCAGGGCCACGCGCTCGACGTAGAGGGCGGCGTCGTTGTCGAGCGTCCACTGGACGCAGCGCGTCTCCTCCTGGAAGGGCTCGAGCTCGCGGGGGCCGAAGGCGTGGGCCAGGGTCACGCGCTCGACGGGCGGGCGGGCCGCGTCGGGTGCGTCGGCGCCGGCGTCCTGGGCGGGCGCGGCGTCGTCCGCCGCGGCGTCGCCGGCCGCGTCGGGCGCGGCGTCGACGACGGCGCCGGCCTCCGGGGCCGGATCGGCCTGGGGATCGGCCTCCCCGCAGGCGGCGACGAGGGAGAGCAGCAGGAGGACGGGGGTGCGCATGGCCGATCTCGCCAACTGGTCAGACCAGTATCATCGCGCGGTCGCCGGCATCACCGCAAGGCGCTACAGGCCGAACGGCATGTTGATGCGCATGGGCTCGCCGCTGAAGGCGGGGAAGCGGAAGCTCTTGACCTGCTGCTCGACGCAGTCGCCCACCGGCTTGCCCTTGTAGGGGCCGCTCGCGGTGGCCTGGCCGACCTGGCCGGACTTCTCGATGACGAGCGAGACCATGACGGTGCCCGAGGCCGTCGGATCCTGGGCCTTGCAGCCGCGGATCTTGCCGGCGTTCTGCTTCACCACCCGCAGGATCTGGTCGCGGGCGAGCTTGGCGGGCAGGTTGCTGGCGGGCACGTCGAAGTCGGCCCGGGCCGGGGCCTTGGCGGACCGGTTGCCGTCGAGGGAGCCCAGCAGGTCGTCCACCTCGGTGCCGCCCTTGGCGGGGCGGGCGGCCGGGGCCGGGGCGGCCGCGGCGACGGCCACGCTGACGGGGCCGCGGCTGGCGGCTCGTCGCGGGCCGGCGAGCGGCTGGCGCGTTGGGGCCGGGGCTGCGGGGCGGCGGGCGGCGACGACGGCCACGCTCTCGGGGGCCGCGGTGGCGGGGGCCGCGGCGGCGGCGCTCGCGGGGGCCGCCTCGCTGGCCGGGGCGCGCGCTGGCGGGCGCGGCGGCCGCGGCTGGTGGCCGGGGCCGCGCTCGCGGCGGTGGCCGGCGCGGCCGAGCTGGGCGCCGCGGCGACGGTGGCCGGCGGCGTGGCCGGCTGATCCATGATGCGCCAGGTGACGAAGGCCCCCGCGGCGACGCCGGCGACGGCCAGCGTCGCCCAGAGCCAGCCATGGCTGCGCTTCGGCTTGATGACGAGGGGCGCCATCGGCGCCACCACCTCGGGCCCGGCGAAGGCGGCCTGCACCACGACGGGGGCGTCGGGCACGACCAGATCGGGGGCGCCGAGGGGATCGGCCTCGTCGAGCACGGCCCAGGCGGCCTCGTCCTCGCCGTCGGCCGGGCCCGCGGGCAGCTCGTCCAGCGCCAGCTTCGCGAGGGCGCGCAGGGCCGCGGGATCGGCCTCGTACTGCCCGGCCAGCCGGCTGCCGTCGGTGATGCGGCCGCGCTCGAAGGCGGCGCGCAGCGCGTCGAGATCGGTCATGCCTCCCCCTCCACCCAGGCGCGGATGCGCGCGAGGGCGCGGTAGATGGCCTGGCGGGACAGCCCGCTCTCCCGGGCGGCGTCGGTGACGCTGCCGCCGGCGAGCATGACGCCGAGGGCCGACTGCACCTCGGGGGCGTCGGTCAGCTCCTCGTTGACCCGCGCCACCACCATCCGGGCGACGCAGCGCGACTGGGGATCCACCGCCCCGGCGAGGCCGAGGCCGTCGTCCCCGCGGCGGGCGACGCGGGCCTGCTGGCGGCGCATCTTGTCGCGGGCGCGCCAGACCACCTTCGCCCGCAGCATCGACAGCAGGTGCAGGCGCTTCGGGGGCTGGGCGACGACGCGCTCCGCCGTCCGCTGGAGGAAGTCGGCCAGCTCGAGGGGATCGGCGGCCATGTCGACCGCGGCGTCCCAGCGGGCCTCCTGCCAGCTCGCCCACTCGCCAGCGGGCGGGGCCAGCCGCAGGGCGTCGAGCAGCCACGTCGTGAGCGTGGTCTGCACCTCGCCCCCGGCGGGGCCGCGGAGGCGGTCGGCCAGCCGACGCAGGGCGTCAGCGTAGGCCGGCGCCGACGCGACCGGATCGGTCGTGTCTTCGAGCGCGAGCACGGCCCCCAAGGGATCTTCCTCCGTCACGGCGACGTTGCGCCCGTTCACGTTCAGGTTTCCGTCTCTACGCCAGGTGTGGGATGGACTGTCCGGGGCGAGCGCTCGGGCCGGGGATGCGCTCTCCGCCGGCGGGTGCTCCGGCTGGTCGGCGTCGGTCCTCGGTGCCCATGGTCGTGTCGCTCTCCCCCGCGCTCACGGCGGGGAATAGAGCACACTTGGACCCGCCGCGCCATGCGCCCGGCCGGCCATCTTGGAAGCCGCCGATACGACGAAGAAAAACGGTGATCAGACCGGCAGGCGGCCCGCCCAGCCCGGGGCGGCGTCGTAGCCGAGGCGCCGCAGCGTGTCGCCGAAGTGGTGCTCGAAGCGCTCCGCCGTCTCCCGGGAGAAGTGGTTGACCCAGTCGCCGGCCACCCCCTTGCGCCGGAAGGAGGCGCGGTCCTCCTGGCCGGCCTTGCGCCCCGTCTGGCGGGCGAAGGTGAACTTCTCGGCGGTGGCCCGGGCCTGGGCGGCGTCGAGGGGCCGGCCGCTGTGCAGCGGGATGATGCGCGCCAGCTCCCCGGCGGTGTCGGCCAGCAGATCCTCGTAGCGCAACCGGACGACGTGCGGGCGGTCGAAGGCCCAGCCCTCGACGTGCTGCCCCCACGACATGCGGGTGCCGCGCGGGTGGCGCAGCTCGTGCTCCAGGAAGCGGGCGAGGTGGCTGCGCGCGTCGGCCGCGTCGAAGCCCGCCCCGAAGAGGCGCTCGTACACGCCGGCGTGGCTGTGCCGCTCCCCGCGCTCCCGGGCCACCGCCAGCTCGCGCATCCGGTGGAACCACAGCGACACCAGCACGTCGCGCCCGTCGCGCACCAGGTAGAAGACGCGCCGCAGCCGCGGATCGTAGCCCCAGTGGTTGTGGATGACCGCCGTGTGGGCGACGGGCAGCCGCGGGTGCTGGGGGAAGGGGATCTGCAGCGCGTCGGCGATCATCTGGCCGAGCCAGGTGCCGCCCGACTTCTGGTACTCGCAGACGTAGTACAGCGGGAGGTGCTCGCCGAAGTAGCGGCCCAGCAGCCGGGTGCCGTGGACGCCGAGGCGCAGCAGGTTGTCGTGGATGAGGCCCATGGCCTTCCATAGCCCACCCGGTCGCCGGGACTCAACGGGGAGGGGAGTTGACGCGGCCCGGTGCTTCCCGGATCGTCCTGCCGAGCGCAAGGAGGCCCATGGCCGAGCCCACCCCGAGTCCACTGTCGGCGTCCGCGGCCACCCGCTGGGCCGGCCTCGCCGTGCTGGCCCTGGGCGGCATCGCGTGGCTGCCGTGGATGGCGACGCCGGCCGTGCGCTACAGCCTGCTCGGCTCGGCGGTGGTGGCCGCCGTCTGGCTCGGCCTGCTGGTGCGGCGGCGGGGCGCCAGCCTCTCGGCCCAGATCGTCATCCGGCGGCCCCACTGGGTCCAGACCATCGCCCACAGCTCCATCTACTTCTACTGGGGCCAGTACGTCGACGTCGTCTATCAGCAGGTCCCGCTCATCCTGAGCCAGGTGGTCTTCGCCTACGTGCTCGACCTGCTCGTCGCCTGGACGCGCGGCCGCAAGTGGCAGATCGGCTTCGGGCCCATCCCCATCATCGGCAGCACCAACCTCTTCTTGTGGTTCCACGCCGACGTCTTCTACCTGCAGCTCGCCATGGTGGCCGCGGCCTTCCTGTCCCGGGAGTTCCTGCGCTGGCGGCGCGAGGGCCACGACATCCACATCTTCAACCCGTCGGGCTTCGGCCTGTCCCTGGCGTCCATCCTGGTCATCGCCACGGGCACGACGGAGTGGACGTGGGGCTCCACCATCGCCACCACGCTCATCCACGCCCCCTACATGTTCGAGTGGATCTTCGCGGCCGGCATCGTGGTGCAGATCCTGTTCGGCGTGTGCCTGGTCACGATGACGTCGGCCCTGGTGGTCTTCCTGGGCGGGCTCCTGTGGTTCAAGGCGACGGGGGACTGGTACTTCGAGAACGAGCACATCCCCATCGCGGTCTTCCTGGGGATGCACCTGCTCATCACCGATCCGGTGACGTCGCCGCGGGCCAACGGGGGCAAGGTCCTGTTCGGCACCCTGTATGGTCTGGCGGTTTTCCCCTTGTATTCCGGTCTGTTGAGCATCGGGACGCCGAGCTTCTACGACAAGCTGCTGCAGGTGCCGGTGCTGAACCTGCTGGTGCCGGTGCTGGAGCGGGTGGGGCGCCACCTGCGCTGGCCGGGCTGGAAGCTGTCGCCGGCGAAGACGAACCTGCTGCACGTGGGGCTGTGGGGGGGCGCCTTCGCCTTCATGGTGGGGCCGCTCAAGCACCACCCCGGGCAGCAGCCCGCCTACTGGGCCGCGCGCTGCGCGCAGGGCATCGAGCGCTCCTGCCACAACATGGTCCTGCTCTACGACGGCCTCTGCAAGCGCAAGGTCGGCGACGCGTGCGTGCTCCTCGGCGACCACTTCATGGAGGGGAAGCTCATCCCCGGCGACGAGACGCGGGCGGTCTACTTCTACGAGCAGGCCTGCCAGCACGGCATCGCCCGCGGCTGCGGGATGCTGGCCCTGGCCCATGAGGACGGGCGCGGCGGGCTTTCGGCCTCGCCGGCGAGCGCGGCCATCGTGCGCACCCGGGCCTGCGAGCTGGGGGACGAGGCGGCCTGCGTGGAGCAGGCGGCGCGGCTGGTGGACGGCCGCGGCGTGCCCGCCGATCCGCCCGGGGCCGCGCGCCTGCTGGAGGGCGCCTGCCGGCGCGGCCACGCCCAGGCGTGTGGCATCCTGGGCTTCATGCTGCAGCGCGGCCAGGGCATCCCCGTGGACCTGCCCCGCGCGCGGACGATGTACGATGAGGCCTGTCGACGGGGCCTGGAGCCCGCCTGCCGCCAGCGCGACGCGCTGGGGGGGCCATGAGGACAGCGAGAGGGTGCGTGTGATGGACTGGAGGCGATGGGCGGCGCTCGGCGTGGCCGTGGGCGTGCTGGGCGCGTGCGAGGAGAAGATCCGCGAGCCGGGCGAGCCGCCGCGGCCCGTACGCGTCAAGGAGGAGCCGCCGCCCGCGGCCCTCAGCTCGACGCCCCTGCCGGAGCGCGTCGCCACGCCGGGGACGCGCTTCGAGGCCGTGGACGCGGCCGCCGCCGGCCTCACCTTCAAGCACCGCTGGTCGGATGATCCCAAGCACCAGCAGGAGTTCACGGGGCCCTTCTCCGGGGGCGGCGTGGCCGTGGGCGACTACGACGGCGACGGGCGGCCCGACGTCTTCCTGACGCGGCCCGGGGGCGGCGGGCGGCTGTACCGCAACGAGGGCGACTTCCGGTTCCGCGACACGACGGCGGAGGCGGGCATCGGCGACGACGGCTGGACGACGGGCCCGGCGTTCGTGGACGTGGACGGCGACGGCGATCTGGACCTCTTCGTGGGCCGCTTCGATGCCCCGAACCGGCTCTACATCAACGACGGCGGCAAGTTCACCGATCAGGCGGCCGCGCTGGGGCTGGCCTACAGCGGAGCGACCGTCTCCATGGCCTTCGCCGACGTGGATCGCGACGGCGACCTGGACGCCTACCTCGTCACCTACCGCCGCACCCCGGCGGAGCCCTTGAAGGGCAACCCGGTCATCGAGGACGGCAAGCCCATGCCGCCCCCCGAGCACCGCGAGTACCTGGCCATCATGATGCGCCCCGACAAGGGCCCCGTCATCGTGAACGCCGGGCAGCAGGATCGCTTCTTCCGCAATGAAAACGGGCGGTTCGTCGACGCGAGCGCCGAGGTCGGCCTGGGGGCCGAGTACGAGATGGGCCTGTCGGCCCGCTTCTTCGACGCCGATGACGACGGCTACCCCGACCTGTACGTGGCCAACGACTTCTTCGGGGCGGACCACCTGTACCGCAACGAGGGCGGCCGGCGGTTCGTGGAGATCACCCGGGAGGCGCTGCCCCACACGGCGTGGTTCTCCATGGGCACCGACGCCGCCGACATCGACGGGGACGGCCGGCTCGACCTCTTCACCGCCGACATGTCGGGGACGAACCACTTCAAGCAGAAGCTCTCCATGGGCGACATGAACGACGACGGCTGGTTCCTCGAGTTCCCCGAGCCGCGCCAGTACATGCGCAACGCCGTCTTCCTGAACACGGGCCTCGGCCGGTTCCAGGAGGTCGCCCAGCTCCTCGGCCTGGCCAACACGGACTGGACGTGGACGCCGCGCTTCGGCGACCTGGACGAGGACGGCCGCGAGGACCTCTTCGTCTCCAACGGCATGACGCGGGACTACTCCGACAGCGACATCCGCCAGCAGCTCAAGGACGGCAACCGCTGGCAGGGCCTCGACCTGGAGTTCTGGCTCAAGCAGCCCGAGCGGCGCGAGCCCAACCTGGCGTTCCGCAACGAGGGGGATCTGCGCTTCTCGTCGGTAGGGCCCGCGTGGGGCCTCGACGAGCCGAGCGTGAGCTTCGGGGCGGCCCAGGCCGACTTCGATGGCGACGGCGACCTGGACATCATCACCAACGACTTCGAGGCGCCGCCGCGGCTGTACCGCAACCGCACGGCGCGCACGCGGCGCCTGCGGGTGAAGCTGGTGAGCGCGGACGCCAACACGGCGGGCATCGGCGCGCGGGTCACGGTGGTCACGCCCACGGGGGCCCAGGTGCGCGAGCTGGCCCTGTCGGGCGGGTTCATGTCGCAGAGCGAGCCGCTGCTGCACTTCGGCCTGGGCGAGGACGCCACGGTGACGACGCTCACCGTCCGCTGGCCGAGCGGCCGGGAGCAGAGCTTCTCCAACCTGGCGGCCGACATGCTCTACACGGTGCGGGAGCTGCCCACGGCCCCCCGCGCCGAGCCGCCGCAGCTCCCGCCGGCCCTCTTCGTGGCCGCCGCGTCGCCGCCGGGTCGGCATGAGGAGCGCCCCTACGACGACTTCCGCCGGGAGCCCCTGCTGCCCAACAAGCTCTCGACGCTCGGTCCGGGGCTGGCGTGGGGCGACGTGGACGGGGACGGCGACGCCGATCTCTGGCAGGGCGGCGCGGCCGGCCAGGCCGGGCGGGTGCTCCTCAGCGAGGGCGGCCAGCTCGTGCCGCGGCAGGACGAGGCGCTGGTCGCCGACGCCGCCGCCGAGGACATGGGCGGTGTCTTCCTCGACGCCGACAGCGACGGCGACCTGGACCTGTACGTGGTGAGCGGCGGCGTGGAGCTGGAGCCCGGCAGCCCGCTGCTGCGCGACCGCCTGTACCTCAACGACGGCGGCAAGCTGACGCGGGCCAGCAAGGCCCTGCCCGACCTGCGCGACAGCGGGGGGCCGGTGGCCGCGGCCGACTTCGACGGGGACGGCGACCTGGACCTCTTCGTGGGCGGGCGCGTGGTGCCGGGCCGCTACCCGAGCGCGCCGGACAGCCGCCTGCTGAAGAACGAGAAAGGCACGTTCACGGACGTGACGGATCTGCTCGCCAGCGGCCTGCGCACGGCGGGCATGGCCACGGGGGCGCTGTGGTCGGACGCCGACGGGGACGGCAAGCTGGACCTGCTGGTGGCCTACGAGTGGGGCCCGGTGCGGCTCTGGCGCAACGCCGGCGGCAAGCTGGAGGAGGCCACCCGCGACGCGGGCCTCGACGCCCACCACGGCTGGAACAACGGCGTCATCGGGGCCGACTTCGACGGCGACGGCGACGTGGACTACGTGGTGGCCGGCTTCGGGCACAACCTGAAGTACCACGCCAGCGACGAGCACCCGGCCGTGCTGTACTACGGCCCCTTCGGCACCGGCGGCGCGATGCAGCTCGTCGAGGCCAAGTACAGCGACGACACCCTGCTGCCGGTGCGCGGCCTGTCGTGCTCCTCCGACGCGATGCCCGAAATCCGCAGTCGTTACAAGACCTTCGCCGACTTCGCGCGGGCGACGGCCCACGACATCTACGGCGACGCCCTCGACAAGGCCCAGCGCTTCGAGGCGGACACCCTCGACACCGGCATCTGGCTCAACCAGGGCGGCCGGTTCACGTTCCAGCCCCTGCCGCGCATGGCCCAGGCGGCGCCTGTCTTCGGCATGGCGGCGGTGGACGTGGACGCCGACGGCAAGCTCGACCTGGTGCTGGCGCAGAACTTCTTCGGCCCCCAGCGCGAGACGGGGCGGATGGACGGCGGCGTCTCGGTGCTCCTGCGGGGTCATGGCGATGGCACCTTCACGGCGGTGCCGCCGACGGAGAGCGGCCTGCTCGTCCCCGAGGACGCCAAGGCGCTCACGGTGGCCGATCTGGACGGCGACCCCTGGCCCGACCTGGCCTTCGCCGTCAACGACGGGCCGATCAAGCTGTACCGCCACCGGGGCCTGGGCCTGGGCAAGCCGTACGCCGTTCGCCTCAAGGGGCCGGCCGGCAACCCGGCGGCCGTGGGCGCCCGCGTCGAGCTCGTGCTGAAGGGCGGGGCGCGGCGGGTGGCCTGGACGCAGGCGGGCAGCGGCTACCTGTCCCAGGACGACGGCCGCGTCCGCTTCGGCCTGGGCAGCGGCGAGGAGCCCGAGTCGGTGAACATCCGCTGGCCCGACGGGCAGGTCACCACCCACCCGGCCGGCGCCGACGGGGTCGAGGCCACGCGGAGCTGAGGCCATGCGCGCGCTCCTCGCCGGCCTGCTGGCCCTGCTGCCCCTGGCCGCCCGGGCCGACGACCGTACGCTGCGGGTGCAGCTCGGCCCCGGGGTGGCGGGCCCCGCGGCGCCCATCCCCCTGTACTTCGACCAGCGCCTGACCATCGTGCTGCCCGACGCGGTGCGCCTGGCGGTGGCGGGCAGCGCCGACGTCCTGGTGGCCCACACCCAGGACAACGTCGTCGTCGCGACGCTCATCGACAGCGAGTACGTGCGGGCCGTGAAGCCGCGCACCAACCTGACGGTGCTCACCGAGGCGGGTGCGGCGTTCACGTGCACCATCGCGGTGGCCGAGGCCGCCGACGCGGTGGCGGTCAACCTGATCGAGGTGCAGCGGGCCCCGGATCACGCCCAGCGCGTGGGGGCCGAGGCGAAGGCCGCGCTGGCCGCCTGGCTGGCCGATCCGGGCACGGCCGATCCCGACGTGGCCCGCGCGCTGGCGGCGATGACGCCCGAGGTGGAGAAGCAGGCGACGCGGCAGATCGCGGCCTGGGCGGCGGACGGGGGCTTCGAGGTGCTGGCCGGCGTGCAGCGGACGCGGCAGGGCTTCATCTACCTGACGAGCCACGGGCTGCTGCGGCTGGGGGACGCGGCGGTGCTGCGGCTGACGGCGGCGAACCACAGCCAGCCCGCCCTCACGCTGGGGAGCGTGCGCGTCTTCGCGGGGGGGCAGGCCGTGCCGGCGGGGCAGGTGGTGACGACGGTGCGCGACGCCGCCCTCCTGCCGGACGGGCAGCCCCGGGCGGTCGGCGTGCTCTTCCCGGCCGCGGCGCTGCGCGATCAGGTCGCGGTGGAGGTCTGCGAGGCGGGGGCCGAGCCGCGGTGCGTCCGCCTGGACGTCCGCTGAGGGGCGGGGATCAGGGCGCCGTCCAGTAGTCGACGATGTGGTAGGGGTGATCCCCCTCGGCGGGGCGGACGGCGAGGCCGAAGTCGTAGGCCAGGCCGGCGTGATCGGCGTCGAGGCCGCCCACGGTGCCGCCGTAGCTCATGCCGCTGCCCACGGTGACCTCCAGGGTCTTCTCCCTCTCGACGTCGAAGGTGAAGCCGACGGAGACGCTGGCGACGGTGGCCTCCAGCTCGATGCCCGCCGAGAAGCCGAAGGCCTGGCCGCTGACCTCCTCGCGCTCGAAGTCGATGCTGGCGCCGATGCTGCCGCCCCCCTGCGGGGCCCGGGCGGCGGGGCCGAAGACGGTCTCCTGCGACAGCGCGGCGGCCTCGGCCTGGCGGCGGTAGGTGGTCGGATCGCCGATGGTGTGGACGAAGGGGCGGGCGATGGGGGTCTGCGGGGCCACCACGGCGTTGTAGAAGTCAAACTCCGCCTGGGTGGGGACGGGGGTGCGGGGCACCGCGATGACGGCCTCGGTGCCGATCTCGGCCGGCACGGGGCTGCCGGTGATGGTGTAGCGGTACACGTCGTAGGGGACGTAGGTGTAGACGACGGTGTCCTCGAAGGCGCCGCCGGTGTAGTCGACGGTCAGCGTCACCGACTCCGACCAGCCCTCGCTGAACGCGAAGCTCGCCTCCACATGGCCCTCGAAGTCGAACTCCGACTGGGTGAGGGCCCCGCCCTCGATGTTCACGCCGGCCGAGACGCCCACCTTGACGGTCGTGGTGGTCGACTCGCTGACGCCGTGGGCCTCGCTGATGCCGAGGGACGTGCTGCAGTCGTCCACCTGCCAGGGCGCGTCGTAGCAGGGCGCGGCGGCGAGCACGCCGAGCACCAGCGGCGGGCTGTAGGTCAGGGTGTGGTCGATGAAGTCGTAGGTGCGGACGTCCGGGTCGAGGTCCGGGGCCGCCAGCAGGGGCCAGGTGCCGGGCTGGAACGGGGCGATGGCGACGTCGGCGTCCAGCAGGGTCATGCCGTCGGCGCCGTCGGTGCTGGCGAGGATGACGCGGTCGGCGGTGGCGAAGGCGAAGGCGATCTCGTCGCCGGGCTGCCCGTCGAAGTCGCCGGCCACGGCCGTGAAGTCGGCCTTGCCCACGTTGAAGCGCCCGTCGCCGGGGCAGAGGTTCAGGCGGCCCTCGAAGTCGAGGACGCTGCGGCCCTTCAGGCCCTCGTCCGTCCAGGCCAGGACGCGGTCGTTCATCACGACGAAGGCGTCGGCGTCGGGGCGGGCGGCGACGATCTCCATGGCCACGTCGTCGAGGCGGCTGCCCGCCGCGCGGCAGGGGGCGAAGGCCGGCAGGCGGTCGGCGTAGCTCGCCCCGATCGGCACCAGGCGCGACTGGCCAAACTGGAAGACGGCGGCGGCGTAGTCGGCCTGGTCGGGCAGGCCCACGACCTCCTCCACGCTGGCGAAGACGATCTCGCGGGCGCCGCCGGCCTGCACGTCGCCGATGGCCACGTCGGCGTTGTGCAGGTCGGCCCCGTCCGAGAGGGTGATGGCCTGGGGCAGGGCGGGCTCGTCGCCCAGCGGCGGATCGAGCGCCTGGGGCGCGAGGCCGGCGGCGAGGCTGGTCACCAGCGCCCGGGTGCCGGCGTCGTCGCCCAGGGCCGCCACGATCTCCGCCCGGAAGTCGCCGTTCAGGTCGGCGGCCGCCACCCGCATCCGGGTGACGCCGGGGAAGCTGGCCGGGGCGAGGACCCGGTGGCCGTCGACGGCGTCGTCGATCACCGTGATCCAGCCCTCGCCGAGGCGGGTGCCGACGAGGACGAGCTCGTCGCGGCCATCGGCGTCCAGATCGGCGGCGGCGAGGTCGCTGGCCGCGCTGCCGCCCAGGATGACCTGCTGCGTGAGGGCCACGCTGCCGTCGTCGGCCGGATCCAGGACGATCAGGTTGCCGCTCGGGACGATGCCCGGCAGGGGCACGAAGACGACGGTCTCCTGGGGCGGGTCATCGTCGAGCTGGGCGGCCACGGCCACCCGGGGCATGGGCAGCAGGCCGCCGGGCGGGGGGAAGCTCGCGACCACGGTGTCGAGGCCCTCGATCAGCGTGAGGGGCGTGGCCCCGCCGAGGGCGGCCGGGCCGCCGATGAACAGCTCGCGGGTGCGCAGATCGACCTGCGGGCGGCCGTTGATGGGATCGCCGGCGGGCGCGCCGGGGGGATCCTCGGGCTGGTTGCAGCCGGCCGGATCGGGGCAGCCCTCCGGCGGCGGGGGCGGCGGGGGCGGCGGGGGCGGCGGCGGGGGCGGCGCCGCGTCGCAGGCCACGCCGTAGATGGGGAACTCCATCCGGCTGAAGTGCCCGGCCGGGTCGGTGACCTCGACGAGCAGCAGGTACCGGCCGGTCGTGTCGGTGGTGAACGTCAGGGTGGGCCCGTCCGCGGCCAGCACGGGGTGCGCGCCGGCCGGCTGCTCGAGCACGGAGAAGGCGTAGGCGAGGGGATCCCCGTCGGGATCGGAGGCCGTCACCTGCACCTCGGTCTGCGCGCAGATCTCGAAGAACTTGCTGGGGTTGTAGGTGAGATCCTCGATGGTGGGGCCGTAGTTGATGACGCCCACGACGTTGATGCCGCCGGTCTGGGGCCCCCCGCACTCGATGACGAGGGTCGTCTCGGTGGTGTGGCCCGCCACGACGTCGGCGAAGCTCATGCCGGGGCTGCAGTCGGGCAGGGGCGCCCCCTGGTCGTCCACCACGGCGCCGCAGATGCGGTACTCGCCGGGCAGCACCTGGAAGTGGGCGTCGGCGAAGGGCGCGTCGGCGTGGGCGGCGTCGCGCTCGGCGGGCAGGCCGAACGGCAGGATGGGCGCCACGCGCTCGCCCACGAGGGGGCCATCACACGGGTCGTCGCGCTGGACGACGCGGAAGTGGACGCCGGCGGCGTTCTCGGGGGCGTTCTCGGCCGCGAGGGCCGCGTTCAGGGCGGTGGTGGCGCCGAAGCCGGCCCCCGCGGTCGGCTGGCTGCCGCCGTCGCTGCACCCGAGGGCGAGGGCGGCGGTGAGCAGGAGAGGGGTGCGTCGGGACATGGTGACCTCCTGAGTGGGTGAGGTCAGCCTGCCGCGCGACGGTCTGTCGCTCACTGTCAGGCCATGTCAGGCGATGTCAGAGGCGCTCGATCTCCAGGCCTGCGATGCCGAGGCGGAGCTGCCGGCTGGTGGCGCGGCGCTCGACCAGGCGGCCGGCCTCGCGCACCCCCAGGGCGGCGAGCTGCTGGCGGGCGCGGTAGATGTCGACGTTGAGGCGGGGCGGGTCGGTGTCGAGCATCCGACACAGATCCTCGACATACACCCAGCCCGCCTCGGCCTCCGACACATCGTCCGGCGCCTCGTGGCGCAAGCGGGCCAGCGTCAGCAGCAGGTAGTGAAAGCCCCGGGTGGGCAGGGCATGGAGCTGGGCGCCCTGCTGCACCCTGAGCTGCACGAACTCTTCGTCCTGGCTCACCGCGAAGCGCAGCACCAGGCGGTCGACGCTCGGGCCGCCCCCGGCCAGCATCGTGGTCGCCGCCGCGGCCTCGCCGCCCACGGGCAGCAGGATCTGCCACCGATCCTCGAGCCAGTCGGCGTCCTGGACGAAGCGGGGCGCGCCCGCCACCTCGGCCAGCCAGCGGCCGTTGGCGGCGGCGAACACCGTCGTGGCGGGATCCTCCGGATCGGGCAGGGCCAGCAGCCCGTCGACGGCGTGGCGAAACACCCCCGCGGCGTCGACGGCCACCGCCTCGGGCGGGCCGTCGGCCACCAGGCGCCACTGCTCGTCCGCGTCGCCGAGCTGCAGCGTCGCCCCCACGGGCAGCGGGCGCAGGCCGCCGGGGGCCAGGGGCTCGCCGTCGATCAGCGTGCCGTTGCGGCTGCCCAGATCCCGCACGTGCCAGCCGCCGTCGCGCCACGTCAGGACGGCGTGCTCGCCCGACGCCCGGGGGCTCGCGAGCCGCAGATCACAGCGCTCGCCGCGCCCCGCCAGCACCCGGCCGCCGAGGGCGATCCGGCGTGCGCCATCGGCTCTCTCCAGCACTCCCATGGCCCGATGCTACGCCACGAGGCCCGCGGCGGTCATCCCTTGCCATCCGCTGTCATGGAGATCGCGCGGCGGGCGGGGCATGCTGGCGACAGACCAGACCACGGAGCTGCCAGATGGGTGCACGCACCAACGCGTTCGCGTTGCTGATCGGGATCGACGACTACCGCTGCTACGACGGATCCGCCGGGCTGCCGGCCGGGACGAGCGACCTCAAGGGGGCCGTCGCCGACGCCGAGGGCTGGCGCCGCATCGCGCTCGCCATCGGGCTGCCCCCGGCCAACATCCGGGTCATCACGGCCCCGGCGGGCGTCGGCGGGGCCCACCTCGCCGACCTGCGCGCCGGGCTCGACTGGCTGGCGGCCCAGCTCCAGACCAGCGACGTCAACGGCGGCTTCGTCGCCATCTCCGCCCATGGCAGCTACGACGCGAAGCTGGGCTCTCTGCTGTGCCCCGGTGACGTCGAGGCCGCGGGGGACGGGCTCGCCAACGCCCTGCCGGTGGCCGAGATCTTCAGCCGGCTCGACGCCCGGGCGCCCCGGACGCCGGTCACCGTGTTCCTCGACGCCTGCGACGCCAGCGCCGGCGGCGGGCGGGATCGCGGCCGCGCGCTGCGGGGCCGGGCGCCGGTGGCCGACGCCCCCCACACGCCGCGCAAGCGGCCCACCGACCTGCTGCTCGCCGCCTCCCGCCCGGGCGCGGAGAGCTTCGAGATCAACGTCGGCGGCGCGGGGCACGGGGCCTTCTCCTGGGCCGCCCAGGCCCTCATCGACCGCTGGGGCCTGCACACCGCCGCGGACGGCGACGTGCACGTCGACCTGCCCTACGGCGACCTGACCGCGCGCCTCAACGCCCTGCTCACCGCCATGGAGGTGGGCCAGACCTGCCACTTCGACGCCCCCGCGGGCCAGGACGAGCGCCGCGTCTTCGCGGAGCTCAAGGGCCTGGAGGCCGGCCAGGCTGCGGCGCCGGCCGATCTGGGGGGCCGCGAGATCAGCCCGGGCAGCGATGGCAAGATCCTGGTCTACAAGGTGACGCGGGTGAGCGACGGCTGCCAGAAGGCCACCCTCTACGCCCCGGGCAAGGACTGCGGCACGGCCTGGGAGAGCGGGAAGTTCTACTGGTCCGGTGTCAGCGAGGGGTGGGACTGGCTGGCGGCCGGCCTCGCGAGCGGCAACAAGTTCAAGATCGCCTACGACAGCACCGTCGACTCGACCCCCACGAACCCGTACAGCCAGCCGACGAACGTGAAGGTCTACGTGAACTCGAGCACCTGGAACGCCGGGGCGACCGTCCCCGCGCTGCAGTCCGGGGACCGCATGGGATCGTTCCTCTTCGACGGCAGCACGGGCTACGTCGTCACAGGCACGGGCGTGACCATCGAGTGGTACCTGCCCAGCCAGCCCAGCTCCGGCTACATCGTCGACGCGAGCAACGCCCTGAAGATCGTGCCCATCGTCGAGCCCACGGCCCCGTCGGGCAGCTTCTACGGCGACGACTGACCGTTGACCGGCCAGGGGCGCGCGACGCGCAGGCCCAGGGAATTGAAGCGATCACCCGGCCGGGCCCCGAAGCGGCCGGCGGCGCGGCAGGCCTGGCGGGTGCTGCTCCAGGCGCCCCCCTTCGCGACGCGGAAGCCGGCGCCCGGATCGTCGTCGGGCAGCAGGTGGCCGGCCTCGTCGACGGGCCCGGCGCGGCGGTAGGCGTTGCGGCACCACTCCCGCACGTTGCCCGCCGTGTCGCGCACCCCATACGGGCTCTCGTCGGCCGCGAACGCCCCGACGGGGCTGCGGCTGGCGTTGCCCGGGCGGCTGTCGAACATGCAGGCCCAGCTCGGATCGACGTGATCCCCCCACGGGAAGCAGCGGCCATCCACGCCGCGGGCGGCCTTCTCCCACTCGCACTCATGGGGCAGCCGCCAGGGCAGGCCGGTGTGGGTGGCCAGCCAGGCGGCGTAGGCGGTGGCGGCGTGCCAGTCGATCCCCACCACCGGCCAGTCCGCCGGCTCCGCCGCCGGGGCGTGAACGGCGTCGTCGAGCGTCCACCGCGTCGCCTCGCCCGCCGGGCCGAGGCCGTCGGCGGGCAGCAGGGGCCGCGCGGCGGCCTCGCCGTCGGTGGCCAGCCGATCCCGCAGGAACGCCGCGTACTCCGCGTTGGTCACCGGCCGGCGCTTGACCACGAAGCCCGCCAGCCAGATGCGGTGGCGGGGCAGGGGATCCGTGGCGGCGGCGTCCCCGCCGAAGAGGAACCACCCTGGCGGCACATAAGCCTCGTCGGGCGCGAGCGTGGGCGGCAGGGGCACCGGATCGGGGGCGACCCACCGGGCCTGCCGTCCGAGGTGGACGGGGTAGGTGATCGGGGCCCGGTCGGCGGCGGCGAGGGTGAGCCGGTAGCTGCCCATGGGCAGGACGACGTCGACCAGCGGCGTCGCCCCCAGGGGCCGGGGCGGGCCGGCCGTCATGCGTCGATTCGTCAATGAGTACAGCGAGATATCTACGCTGACCCCGGGCGGATCCGTCGCCAGCGACAGGACGCCGTCGCCCCGTAGCCACGCCGCGTGCGTCCCGTCGTCGTAGCCAGCCAGCAGCGCGGCCTCCTCGGCGACGCCGGGCGCGTCGCGGCGGGCCTCCGCCTCGACGAGGCGCGCCCGATGGTGGTCGGCCAGCTCCCGCCGCGCGGCCGCGAGGCCGGGGGCGATCTCCAGGGCCGACTGGAGCGTCTGGACGAGCTCGATGTCGGCCAGGCGCGCCGCCACCTCGGCCTCCTCGGCCTGGGCCTCCAGGGCCCAGCCCGCCGCCTTGGCCTCCTCGGGGGCGTAGCCGGGAACGGCCTCCAGCAGGCGCCGCGCCTCGGCGCGCAGGTCGGCGGCCTGGGCGCGCAGTCCCTCGCCCCGCGGGCGCATCGCCACGGCCCGGGCCACCACCGCCAGGGCCTGCGCTCGCCGCCGCGCCCCGTCGAGCCACGCCCGCACCGCGTCGGCCAGGGCGCTGGCGTCGGCGAAGCGGTCGCGCTGGGCCGCCGCCATCGCGGTGCGGCAGAGGGCCACGAGCTCCGCGTCCAGGGGGGGCGCGCCCGCGGGCCGCGCCACCGCGTCGATGGACGGCGGCTGGCCCTGGACGAGCTGCCGCAGCCCGGTGCCCTGGTCGGTGATGGGCGGCCGGCCCAGCAGGATTTCGAAGAGCACGGCCCCCAGGGCGTACACATCGCTGGCCGGGCCCAGGGCCGCCAGGTCGCCCCGCGCCTGCTCGGGCGGCATGTACGCCACGGTGCCCAGCACGTCGCCGATGCGGGTCAGGCGGTCGTCGTCGGGGGCGAGGCCGGCTGCGCCCACCGGCTGGGCCTCGCCCACCGGGCACGCCAGCCCCCAGTCCATCACGAGCACCTCGCCGAAGGCGCCGACCATGAGGTTGCTCGGCTTCAGGTCGCGGTGGATGACGCCCTCGGCGTGGGCGTAGGCCATGGCCTCGCAGACGCGCCCGAAGGCCTCCACCAGGCGGCGCAGCGTCCAGCCCGAGGGGGCCGGCTGCCAGGCCCCGCCGGCGGCCGCGGCGTGCACCTCGGCGATGGCCGCCGCCAGCGTGCGCCCCCGCACCTCCTTCATCGTGTACCAGAGCATCCCGTCCGGGCGGCGCCCCTGGTCGTGCACGGCGACGATGCCCGGGTGCTGCAGCCCGGCGGTGATGCGCGCCTCGTTCAGGAAGCGCTGGCGCGCCTGCTCCACGTCCAGCAGGCGGGGATCCAGCAGCTTCATGGCCAGGTGGCGCTCCAGGACGGCGTCCCAGACGCGGCGCACCTCGCCCATGCCGCCGTGGCCGATGCGTCCGGCGTCGCGGTAGCGGCCCCCCAGATCGCCAGCGACGGACTTCGCCTGAGGCGCGGGGCTCGCGCCATCCAGGGTCAACGTCTCGCCGCGGGTCTCATCGGCCATGGGCTCACGCGGGGGGCGGCGCGGGGGCGCGCTCAGGCACCGAACGTCACCGCGTAGATGGGCGACAGGTGGGCCGACAGGTGGCGCCAGGTGTCGCCGGCGTCCTCGCTCAGCCAGAGGTTGCCCGTGGTCGATCCGAAGGCCAGGCGGGTGCCGGTGGCGTCCACGGCGAGGGCATGGCGGTAGGTCAGATCGTAGGCGTGCTGCTGGGGCAGCCCGGCGCGCAGCGTCTCCCACGTCTTTCCCCCGTCGCGGGTGCGGTTGACCACGACGGCGCCGTCCACGGGGATGCGGTTGCTGTCCTTCTGCCCGGGCACGAACCAGGCCGTGTCGGGGTCGGTCGGGTGGGCGGCGACGCCGAAGCCGAAGCCCGACACCGGCGGGTGCAGGCGCGTCCAGGTGCGGCCGCCGTCGTCGCTGCGGAAGATGCCGTTGTGGTGCTGCATCCAGACGCGGTCGGGGGCGGCTGCGCAGGCCGCGAGGCGGTGGGGATCCTGGGTGTTCTTGTCGCCGGCGCGATCGGGGGGCAGGTAGTCCGCCACGAGGCCGTCGCCGTACAGGTCGAACGTCGCGCCCCGGTCGGTGCTGATCCAGACGCCCCCGCACGAGATGCCCAGCGTCAGGGTGTCGGGCTGATCGGCGCGGGTCAGGACGCTGTGGATGCCGGGGCTGTCGTAGCCGCCGCCGAACCAGCCGAGCCGCTCGGGGCGATCCCAGAGGCCGCGCATGAGCGTCCAGCCGGCGTCATCGAGGTGGAAGAGGGCGCCGGGGATGGCGCCAGCCCAGACGGTGCCATGGGCGTCGACCGCCAGCGTCCACACCTGATCCATGGACCAGGGGGTCTTGTCTTCCAGATCGGCTGGCTTCTCGGGGAAGGCGGGCGCCGGCATCTCGGCCCAGGCCCCCTTCGTCCGGGCGTGCACCTTCACGCCGAAGTGCCCCAGCCGCAGGGCCACCAGCAGGCGGTCCGGCAGCGGCAGCACCGCGCTCACGGGGTCGCCCCGGAAGGCCACGTCCGTGATGGCGCCGGCGTCGTCCAGCGTGAAGAGCCCCTTGCGCGTCCCCACGTACAGCATGCTCAACCTCCCGAGAGGGCCTGCATCACGAAGATCTCGCTCGCCGGCCCCACCGCGGTGGCCAGCGAGGCACGCTCGCCATCGGCGAAGATGGCGACATGCTTGCGGATTTCGCCTTGATCATCGAGGACGTAGCCCCGCAGCCCGGGGGTGCGGTCGAAGACGGCGGCCAGCGCTTCGCCGACGGTCGCGCCCGGCACCTCGGTGGGTGGGGCGTCCACGTGGCGACGCAGGACGTGGGTGAACTCGATGCGCGGCATGGCCCCACGCTACGCCGGCGTGCCCGGTGGGTCCAGCCGTCCGTGGCGGCGGGCTTCCCCTTGACCGGCCGGTCTGTCCCGGTGACAGTCGCCTCCATGAGATCGACACCGATGTTCTTCGTCGTCGGCGCGCTGGCTGCCGGCGGTCTCGCGGCGTGCAACCGGCGGAGCTCCAGCGCCGCGGACGCCACCGTGTCGGACGGGGCCGTCGACTTCTACGAGGGCTACCCCGAGAGCAACGACGGCTGGTACTCCGAGGGCGAGGGCGGCCCCGAAGGCGGCGGCGGTGGCGGGGGCGCCGGGGGCACCCCGGTCGTCGACGCGGGCCAGGCGGACGGGGGGGCGGTGGATGGCGGCGCCGGCGACGGCGGTGTCCCGGGCGCCGCCGATGGCAGCGTCTCTGACGGCACGGTCTCCGACGGCACGGTCTCCGACGGCGGCGCAGCCGACGGGGCGCCCGGCGCGCCCGCGGACGCCGGGCCGGCGGACGGGGGCGGCAGCGACGGCGGGCCCGCGATGGATGGCGGCTCGGCCGGGGCTCCCCGCGGGCTCGACTGGTCCGAGCTCGCCTGGTGCGCCCCCGAAGGGCGCCCGGCTGGCCTCCGGGCGTACCGGGGCCTGCAGCACCTCTTCCTGGTCGAGCGCACCCCCGGCTGACCCGATCGAAGATCACGCCGACGCGCCCGAAGGCCTCGCCCTGCCGGCCCGGCGGCCCCTGCGGTACACCGGTCGAGCCCGATCGGTGGGCAGGAGGCGAGCATGTACGACGTGGTGATTGCAGGCGGCGGCCCGGCGGGCCTCTCAGCGGCGTTGACGCTGGGGCGGGCCCGGCGGCGGGTCCTGGTGTGCGACGCAGGCCCGCGCCGCAACGCGGCGGCGGAGCACGTCCACGGCTTCCTCACGCGCGATGGCGTCACCCCCGACGCCCTGCGGGCGCACGGCCGGGCTGACCTGGCCGCGTACCCCGGCGTCGAGGTCCGCGACGTCTCCGTCCTCGGCATCACGGGCGAGCGGGGCGCCTTCCGGGTGGCGCTGCCCGAGGGCGAGGTCGTGGCCCGGCGGATCCTCCTGTGCACCGGGCTCGTGGACGAGCTGCTGCCCATCGAGGGCTTCGCCGCGCTCTGGGGCCGGTCCATCTTCCAGTGTCCGTACTGCCATGGCTGGGAGCGGCGGGACCAGCGGTGGGCCTGCCTCGCCCGCGGCCCGGAGGCTCTGCACTTCGGCCCGCTGCTGCGGTCGTGGACGGCTCACGTGACCATGCTCGCCGCGCCTGGCCTGCCGGGGGACGTCGTGGCGGGCCTGCGGGCGGCCGGGCTCACCGTCGAGGAGCGGCCGATCGCGCGGCTCGTGGCCGGCCCGGGAGGCCTCGAAGCCATCGCGTTCACGGAGGGCCCCGCGCTCCCATGCGACGTCCTCTTCGCCCACCCGCCCCAGCGCCCCGTCGCTCTCGTCACCGCCCTGGGCCTCGCGCTCGACGAGGCGGGGCTCGTCCGCGCCGACCCCATGACCCGCGAGACCTCGGTGCCGGGCGTCTACGCCGCCGGCGACACCTCGACGCGCATGCAGGCCGCCCTGCAGGCCGCCGCCGCCGGCGCCTGGGCGGGCGCGACGATCAACGGCGACCTCGCCGTCCGGGGCGGTTGACCCTCAGCCCGCCGCCGCCCGCCAGGCCGCGGGCGTCACGCCGTGGTGGCGCCGGAACATGCGGATGAAGTGGGTCGCGTCGCCGTAGCCCACCCGCTCCGCCACGTCCTCGACCCCCAGCGCCGTCTGCTGCAGCAGTCGCCGCGCCTCCGCGAGCCGGGTCAGCGTGATCCAGGCCGTCACCGTGCGCCCCGTCGCGCGCCGCAGCGCGGTGGTCAGGTGCGTCGGCGTCCGGCCCACCGCCTCCGCCACCTCCGCCACCGTGCGCGGCCGCAGCGCGTGGCGCTCGATGTAGCCCAGGCTCGCGCTCACCAGCCCCGGCGCCCCCGACGGCGGCCCCAGGGCCCGCTGCACCTCGCCCAGGACCAGCGTCACCAGGCTCTCCCGGACGGCCGGTGGCCCCGACGCCTGCGCCAGCTCCTGCAGCAGCGACTCCAGGAAGGCCTGCCGCGCCGCGGGGATGCTCACCACCGCCGCCCCCCCGTCCCGCACCCGCTCGAACGGATCCACCAGCCCGCTCGCCGCCGCCCGCGCGCTCGGCGCCCAGAGCGCCAGCCCCCAGTACTCGGCCCCCTCGGCCGCCAGCAGGCGATGCGCGCTCCCGGCCGGCACCAGCAGCACGTCCCCGACGCCCACGCGCCACTCCCCCGCCAGCTCCACCCGCGCCCGCCCGGCCGTGTACACCCCCAACGCCGCGAACCCATGGCTCACCGGCGGATGCCCAGCCCGGGCCACCTGCCTTGCCCGCACCGCCCGCCCGTCCATGGGCAGGTGATGGTCGACGACGATCCCCTGAGAACAGTGACTCCGAGGCGGCATGCACCCTCCTGGCCGAGCGGCACTGGCGCCCAGCGGCCCATCAACGATCGGCCCCAAGCGCGCACGTCACGCCGGGGCACCCGCCCCTGGAGCCTACCGGGTCGACTCCTGGGGCGCCGCACACCCTCACGGACGAGCGGGCCGTGGAGGCGGCCTCAAGGAAGGGCGGCGGCGGAGAGCAGCACGATCCGGTCTCGAAGCTGCTCGGCGATGGCCAGCCTCGGCGGCTGGCCGGCCTGGGCGGGGAGCGCGACCATCCCGCCGCCTCCGTGAAGCGTCCCGTCCCAGGCTACGGGGACACGACCCGGGTCATCACCCCGAGAGAACACGAGGCTGGGATGGCCCGTGTAGGGCGAGTCGAGGAGGACCGCGAAGTCGCTGCGTCCGTCCTGGTCGAAGTCGTCGGCGACGATGGCCTGCGCCAACGAGTAGTCACAGCCATTGGGGAGCCGCACGCCGCCGCCGGTCCACAGGCACGACGACTCCGAAACGATGGCCTGGTCGCCGCGAACCTGCAGGCGGTGGGCGGTGGTCGAGGCCACCAGCAGCTCGCCACCCTGGCCGCGACCTGAATGGGTCGCCATCGCGGTGATGCTGGCGATGTCGTCTCTGCCGACTTCGAGGACGCGCTCCCGGAATCGCCCGGCGCCGTCGTTCTCGATGACGAACATGGCCGCGAGCCCGGTGTGGTTTTCGCCGCCCGCCAGGACGACGTCGAGGTCTCCATCGCCCTCCAGGTCGACCGCGACCGCCGACAGCAGCTGGACGAGCGGGTGGCTGAAGCGCGCCGCTTCCTGGCCATCGACCACGACGGTGACGGTCGAATCGGCGGTCTTCAGGATCAGATCGGTTGGACCGACGCCGTCCAGATCGGCGGCCAGCCAGACCGCCCCCGGCTGGCCGAGGAGCTGGGTCGGTGGCTCGAAGGTCCCGTCGCCGCGGCCCCGAAGGAGCTGGATGGTCAACCCGCCCGCCGCGAGGTCGATCTTGCCGTCGCCGTCGAAGTCGCCGGCGACCAGGCCCCAGAGCGGCGGCACCACGGCGGTGTGGACCGGAGCCCCCAGGCCAGGGTGAACGGCGATCGCCCGCTCGCACTGGACGACGAGGTCGGTGTCGCCATCCCCGTTGACGTCCGCGGCGAGCAGATCGAGGGGTCTTGAGCAGGTCGACAGATACTGGACGGCAGGTGGGCCGTCTCGCCCGCCGTCGTCACACGCCGGCACCAGGAAGAGGCTCCCGAAGACGAAGGCCAACGACCGCATGCTGTGTTCCCCTGCTCGCACTCTTGCCCGTGTCCGTGGACGATACAAGCGACCCCGTGGGGCAACAACACCATCTCCGCAAGGTCTCGAAATCGTTGGTAAAATGTCGTCGTGCCCGCAAGCGCGGGTGGCCGGCTGCCGCGACAGGCCGACGCAGACCACCTGCGCCACGACGACGCGCCCTCCGCTGGCCGCGCAAGGTCAAGGGCGTCGCCTGCCCCCAGCTCGTCGATGCGCCCCACGGCGACGCCACCATCAGCACCCGCGCCGTCTGCACCAGCGCCCGCGGCACCCCCGGCGCCCCGCCCGCCGCGCCCTTCGGGCGCCCTTCGAGTCTACCGGGTAGACCGTCGAGGGCCTGCAACGTACCGCTGGGGCTGTAGCCGGCGCCCTTCGAGCCTACCGGGTAGACCCTTGAGGGCCTGCAACGTACCGCTGGGGCTGTAGCGGGTGGAGGCAATCGCCGCGGTGCGGGTCGTCTGGGAGGGTGCTTTCGGGGGAGGGCGGCCGGTCGAGGGGGTCGGCGCCCGCAAGCGGCGGCGTCGCGCTGGACGCGGGGCGCACCTCACCCATCACACCCCTCGGCGTCGCCCGTCCCGCAATCGAAGTCGCCGGCCCCGCCGTCAGGCGGAGCCGGCGCGCGCTCGCCTGGGCCGCGCGAAGGCGGGCGGCAGCGTGTGGGGCGGCCACGGCAGCATGGGCTGCGTCGGGTCGGCCTGCCAGGCGCGGAAGGCGCGGGTGGCCAGGGAGTAGGCGGCGCGCAGGGCGGCGTGCTCCCGCCGCCACTGGGCGTGATGGGCGGGCGGGCCGTGGACGACCGGGGCGGGGCTGCGGTCGCGCGTCCGCGGCCGCGTCATCGGATCGAGCCGCCGCAGGGCCTCGGGCGTGGGCAGCGCGACGCCGGCCTTCTTTCGCCGCGGCCGCGCCTCCGCCGCCAGGTCGTCGGCCAGGCACCACATCAGCGTCCGGTGGTCCCCGATCGACAGGTCCTCCAGCCCGGGCAGGCGGTCGACGCGCACCGTGACCCGCAGCGGCTCCGCGTTGGCGTACCGGAACGTCCCCTCGATGGGCCGCCCATGAAGCAGCGCGGGGGTGGAGCACGGGAAGATGTCGTCGGCCGGGTGCCGCACCAGGAACGCCGCCGTGGCCTGGCCCATCAGGTACCGCAGCCGCTCCAGCGCGTGCTCCACCGTCGTGACCTGGATGCAGTGGTTCTGCGCCAGCAGGCTGCCCGTCCTCCCCAGCAACTTGTTGATCCGCTTCGAGATCTCCCGCAGCGTCCACTCCAGGAAGGCGCTCTTGTCGGCCAGCGTGGGCGCCCCGATGAGCAGGTGCAGGTGGTTGGACAGGAAGTGGAAGCCGTAGACGTCGATGAGCGGGAAGAGCTGCTGGGCCCGCCCCAGCACCCCGAGCAGCACGTCCACGCACGCCTGCGTCGGGACGAAGGCGAAGCGGTCGTCGACGACTTTGCTGGTGACTTCGAAGAGCGAGACCATGAGCCCGAGCCGGGCGCTGAGCACCTTGTGCTCGGCCTGCTCGATGCGGAGCTTCTCGGCCATGAGGGACCTCCCAGTCAGGGCGTTCCCTCTCTCATCGGTCAGTCGCGGCGCGTGTCGCAGGATTTCTCGAAAAAAGTGCCGCCTACGCCAGCACCCGGTTGTCCAGCAGCCGCGTCTGGCCGAACCAGACCGCCATCGCCAGCACCACCGGCCCCGTGATGGGCCCCGCCGGGCGCGTCAGGTCCAGCGCGTCGCGCACCTCCAGGTAGTCGATGCGCGCCCGCGCCGAGGCCGCGACCAGCGCCCGCGCCGTCTGCTCCAGCGCGTCCGCGTCGCGCTCCCCCGCCGCCCACACCGCCTCGGCCGCCGCCAGCGCCCGGTGCAGGCACAGGGCCTCCCGCCGCTCGTCGGCCCCCAGGTACTGGTTGCGGCTGCTCATGGCCAGCCCATCCGCCTCGCGCACGATGGGGTGCCCCACGATCTCCACCGGCACGTCCAGGTCCCGCACCATCCGCCGGATGACCGCGAGCTGCTGGTAGTCCTTCTCCCCGAAGACCGCCACGTCGCACCGCGTGATGTGCAGCAGCTTCAGCACCACCGTGCAGACGCCGTCGAAGTGCCCCGGCCGCGACGCCCCGCACAGCGGGCCCGACAGCGCCGGCACCCGCACCACCGTGTCGGCCCCCGGCGGGTACATCTCGGCCACCGGCGGCAGGAACACCGCGTGGCAGCCCGCCGACCGCGCCTTCGCGAGATCCCCCTCCGTGTCGCGGGGATAGCGCTCGAAGTCCTCCCCCGGGCCGAACTGCGTGGGGTTGACGAAGATGCTGGCCAGCACGGCGTCGGCCCGCCGCCCGGCCTCCTCCATCAACGCCAGGTGGCCCGCGTGCAGCGCCCCCATCGTCGGCACGAAGCCGACCCGCCGGCCGGCCGCGTGGTGGCTCGCCGAGAAGGCCGCGACCTGATCGCGTGTGGTCAAGACGTCCATGGCCGCATCCTGAGAGCCGCCGCCGGGGCCGTCAAGCGACGCCCCACCACCCCACCGCCCCCACCGGCCGGTTTTTTGACGGGTCGCCGGATGTGGGATGAAGTACGCGGGTCCACCGGCCCGAGGCGATCGATGCTCATCATCACGCACCACATCAAGAGCGCGTCTGACTTCATGGATCGCTACCTGCCCCACGGCGCCGCCGGCGGCCTCTTCCTGCCCGAGAAGCTGGGCATGCCCCGCGGGGGCCGCGTCTGCCTGGAGCTCTTCCTCGACTGGCTGGGCGAGGTCTTCTTCCCCGTCGCCGTCATCGAGCGCACCGGCGTCGTCTGGGACAACGGCGGCCGCCGCCTGAAGGGGGCCGTCGTCCGCTTCGCCGACGAGGAGGCCCCCCTCCGCGACCACCTCCTTGGCCTCGTGCAGACGTCCACCGGCGGCTGGCGACCCCGCGGCGCCGACCGCCAGGCCGCCCGCCTCCGCGCCCTCTGCTACGACGCCGACGCCCACAGCATCGCCGGCGAGATCCGCGATCTCTCCACCACCGGCGCCCTCCTCGCCGCCGAGCAGCTCCTGCCCGCCGGCAGCGACGTGCACCTGCGCCTCGAGGATCCCGACCAGGGCGTCATGCACCACGTCCGCGGCCGCGTCGTGCGCCTCGACTTCCGCCGCGCCGATCCGGGCATGGGGGTGGAGTTCCGCTTCCAGAGTCGCCGCGAGCGCAAGGCCATGGCCCGCCTGTGCCAGCGCCTCGCCGAACGCGCCGCTTGAGTCTTTCTCGCCGTCCGGGTACGACCACGGGCACGCCGACCAGCCCAGGGGGGCGCGCGTGTACCGAGGCCTGCGAGTGGCGGTGGTCATCCCCGCCCATGACGAGGAGCGCCTGCTCCCGGTGACCCTCGCGGGCCTCCCGGCCTACGTCGATCACGTCGTCGTCGTCGATGACGCCAGCGCCGACGCCACCGCCCGCGTCGCCCGCCGGCACGGCCCCTGGACGCTCGAGGTCATCCGGCACCCCGAGAACCTGGGCGTCGGCGGCGCCATCGTCACCGGCTACCGCCGCGCCCTCGCCCTCGGCGTCGACGCCACCGTCGTCGTCGGCGCCGACGCCCAGATGGATCCCGCCGAGATGTCCACCCTCCTCGATCCCGTCGCCGACGGCGAGGCGGACTACGTGAAGGGAGATCGCCTCGGCCACCCCGAGGTCTGGCGCCGCATGCCCAAGGTGCGCCTCCTGGGCAACCTGGCCCTCTCGGTCATGACCGGATTCTCCTCGGGTTACCGGGGGTTGCGCGACTCGCAGTGCGGCTACACCGCCCTCGGCCGCGCGGCCCTCGCCCGCGTCGCCCTGGCCGACCTCTACCCCCGCTACGGCTTCCCCAACGACCTCCTGGCCAAATTGGCCGAGATCGACGCCCGCGTGGTGGACCGCCCCGTGACGCCCATCTACGGCGACGAGCGCTCCGGCATCCGCATCCTGCGCGTCATCGGGCCCATCGCCTGGCTCCTCCTGCGCTCCGGCCTCCGCCGCGTGGCCCGCCAGCGCCAGGGCCGCGCTGCCCTGGCGGCCGCCTCGTCCACCTCCGGGTGAGCCGCGTCCTCGTCGCGACGACGTCGTTCCCCGCCTGCCCCGGCGACCCCGCCGGCGCCTTCGTCGCCGAGTCCGTCCAGTGGATCCGCCGCGCGGGCCTGGCCGCCCACGTCATCGCCCCGCCCCGCCCCGCCGCCGGCCTGCCCGAGCTGCTGGAGGGCCCCGCCGGCCTGGCCGTGGGCGCCGCGACGCTGGCCCGCCTGGCCGCCGCGCTCCACCGCGCCCACCGCCCCGGCGACGTCCTCGTCGCCCACTGGCTCCCCACCGCGCTGCCCCTGATCCACCGCGTCCCCACCCTGGCCTGGGCCCATGGCGGCGACGTCGCCCTGCTGGAGCGCGCCCCCCGCGCCGTCGCCCGCCACCTGGACGCCCACGCCCACGCCCTCGCCTTCGTCAGCGATGACCTGCGCGCCCGCTTCACCGCCCGCCTGGGCCGACCCCCGCGCGCCCCGCAGTGGCTCCTGCCCATGGGCGTACAGGCGCCCGCCCCCGACCCGGCCTTCGCCGCCGCCCTGCGCGCCCGCGCCGCCGGCCGCCGCGTCGTCGCCACCGTCGGCCGCCTGGTGCCCATCAAGGGCCTCGACGTCCTGGCCCGCGCCCTCGGCGACCGCGACGACGTCGTCTGGTTGGCCGCGGGCGAGGGCCCCGAGCGGGACGCCCTCGCCCGATTGTCCTGCAGTTTCGAGCCCCTGGGCCTGCTCGACCCGCCTCGCCGCGACGCCCTGCTCGCCGTCGCCGACGCCTTCGTGCTGCCCAGCCGGCCCCGCGGCCGGCGCACCGAGGGCACCCCCGTCGCCTTGCTGGAGGCCCTGGCCAGCGGCGTGCCCAGCGTCGCGTCCGCGACCGGCGGCGTCACCGCGCTCGGCCGGGAGGCCGGCGTCGAGCTGGTCCCCCCTGACGATCCCGGGGCCCTCGCCGCCGCCCTCGCCCGCGTCCTCGCCGAGCCCCCCGGGCCCCGCCGCGCGCGCCACCTGCAGGCCGCCGCCCGCTTCGCCTGGCCCGTCATCGGCCCCGACCACGCCCGCGCCGTCGCCCGGCTGGCCCGCGCGGGGGCCCTCCGCTAACGTCTGCGCCATGACGCCGCTCCTGCTCACCCACCCCGCCTGCCTCGAGCACGTCCCCGGCGGGGATCACCCCGAGCGCCCCGCGCGGCTGGCGGCCGCCCTGCGCGGCGCCCAGGCGGCGGGCCTCACGCCCGACACCTCTGCGCTGCCGGCCACCCGGGCCGATCTCGTGCGGGTGCACGACGCGGCGCTGGTGGACGCCCTGCTCGCCGCGGCCGGTCGCCACCACGCCGTCGATCCCGAGACGCTGATGTCGCCCGGCACCGTGGACGCCATGCTCCACGCCGCCGGCGTCGCCCTGGAGGCCACCCGCCGCCTGCTGGCCGGCGACGCCCGCCGCGTCCTGGCCCTCGTGCGCCCCCCCGGCCACCACGCCGAGCGCGACCGCGCCCTCGGCTTCTGCTTCGTGAACCACGTCGCCGTCGCCGCCGCGGAGGCCCGCCGCCTGGGCGCGGCCCGCGTCGCCGTCGTCGACGTGGACGCCCACTTCGGCAACGGCACCCAGCACATCTTCCACGCCGACCCCACCGTGCTCTGCGTCGACCTGCACGAGGACGCCCTGTTCCCCGAGGGCGGCGACCTGGACGACCGCGGGCGCGGCCCGGGGCACGGCTTCACGATCAACCTGCCCCTGCTCGGCGCTGGCGACGCCACCTACGCCGCCCTCGTCGACCAGCTCGTCGCCCCCGCGATCCGGGCCTTTCGGCCGGATATCCTGCTGATTTCACTGGGGTTTGACGCCCATCGGGCCGATCCCCTGGCCAACCTCGAGCTGTCCAGCGCGGGCTATGGCCACCTGCTCGGCCGCCTGGCCGCCCTGGCCGACGAGGTCGCGGGGGGCCGCCTGCTGGCCCTGCTGGAGGGGGGCTACGACCTGGCCGCGCTGGAGACGGCCACCCGCGCCGTCGCCCGCGCCCTCGCCGCCCCCGCCCCCGCCGCTGCGCCGCCGGCGCCTGCCTTCACCCGCCGCTGCGCCGACGCCCTCGCCGCGCTCGCCGCCGGCATCGCCCGCGAGGCCCCCTGATGCCCACGCTGCCCTTCCCCGATCTGGACGTCGCCGACCTGCCCGCCTGGCTCGACGCCACCATCGCGGCCGCCCGCGCCACCACCGCCGCCGACGTCCTCGACTGGACGAGCCTCACTGGCGCCGACGTCCTCGGCCCGCCCTCACCGGTGGGCGCCTACGCCTCCGCCGCCTGGCGCCGCTTCGCCGTCGGCCTCTTCGCCGCTGACCTGGCCTGCTACCCCACGCCGGTGGACCAGGTGGACTTCGAGAACCTGGCCTTCGCCGCCAGCCGCTTCCCGGCGGGCTTTCGCCTGTACCTCGCGCGCACCGCCGCCCACCCCGCCCTGCCCGTCGCCTACGCCGCCTGGCACCCCATGTCCGAGGGCAGCTTCCGCCTGCTGCGCGACCACGCCCACGTCCTGGTCGACCGCAGCCTCATCCCCCTCACCGCGGCCGTCCCGGGCGAGGCCGACGTCTACCTCTTCAACTACAGCGTCGTCCCCGGCCTCTACGGCAGCGCCCTCTCCAAGACCTTGATCAAGCAGCTCGCCGCCGAGGTCCACGCCGCCGCCCCCCGCTCCCTGACGGCCATCACCGTCTCTGAGCACGGCAGCCGCGTCGCCCGCCGCTTCGGCATGACCCGCCGGGCGCCCCTCACCGTCGAGGGCGTCACCGAGGACGTCTACATCTGGGAGACGCCATGACCGACTGGGCCGCCCTCTACCAGACCGCCATCGCGCCCGTCCTCGCCCAGCACGCGCGGCCCGTCCCCCGGCCGGTCCTGGGCGTCGCGGCGGGCGCCCTGGTGGTGGGCGGCCTGCTCTTCGGCCTGCTGCCCTCGCCGTCGCGGCTCAGCGGCCTCGTGCTGATCTTCATCGTCCTCTTCGGAGTCGTCGCGACCCTCCAGAAGCGCCGCGCCGCGCGCCAGGGCCTCGCCTGGATCCGCACCGGCGCGGTCGTCGGCCTGCGCATCGACGCCTTCCTCAACGACGACACCCGCACCGGCGCCACCCAGCGCCGCGACATCTACGTCGTCGAGCTGGCCGTGGCGCTGGAGGGACCCCTCACCCCCCGCGGCGCCCACCTCCGGCCCACCCCGGGCGTCCAGCGCCTCACCACCTCCGAAGAGATCTACCGCCGCCTGGCCGTCGGCGACGCGCTCACGACCCTCAGCCTGCCCACCGCCCGCGGCTTCATCTACCAGCTTGTGGATGAGTCAAGCTGCTGAAGTCAAATGGATTTCGTCGTTCATTCAAGCTGCTGGTCGCGGCCGTCGACGCAGGCTCCCCACGCCTGGATGCAGGGGTCGATGCACCGGACGTGCTGTTCCTGTGCGGCGTCGGTGCCCTCGGCGATGGTGAGTGCCTCATCACAAGGGCGGCAGCACATCAATCGGCTCTCAAGACACGCCAGTTCGCATGCAGTCGGCACCCGCGTCGTCGCCGAACTCGAGGGACGCTTCCGCGAGGTCGCCGAGTACCTCGCAGATCGGGGTCTTTCCTCGCAAATCCAAGCGGTTGCGGCTGGTCAGGGTGGTCCTGGCGGAGCAGGATGTCGAGTGGATCGAGGCGCGGCGACCGATGTTTCAGGACTGGTCAGCGAGCGCACTCGGCGACACAGGCAGTCTGGGCGGCCGTACACGGTCGGTGACAGGCGAGGGTCGCCTGTCGAGCTGCCTGCGACCCGTCGGCGGGCGTACACCCCGTGAAGCACGCCTGCGCCCGCTCTCTGCACGCCCGCTCGCAGGTCGAGTCGGGCGCGGGCGCCTCACGCTCGACGGGCGGTGGCGGCTCCGCATGGGCCGGGAGCGGTCGGAAGACCGCAGGGATGGGCGGATCGACGTCCTGGGCGAGCGCCATCGAACACGAAGCCACGATGGCAGAGACGACGAGCAATCGCATGATGTCTCCTACGGTCGAGAGATGAAGTAGAGCGCGTTGGTTGGCAGTGAAGTCTCCTTGCCCTCCGAGCGGAAGCTGACGCGGGGGTTGCCATGCTCGTCGAGCTCGAGGGCGTTGCCGAAGAGGCTGTCGTCGAGATCACAGAGCACGAAGCGACCAGTGGGCACCGCGGCCGGCGCCGCCCGCCCGTCCGCGAAGTCCTGAAACGACGCGACTCGCAGGGTCTCGTTGACCCCATTGCGCTTCCAGGTCACGACTGGCTGGAACCGCGGGTCGACCTCGATGCTCGTGTACTCGGCAGAGCCTGCCTCGAGAGTGGCAACATCCCAGAAGGGCAGAAGGGGAGGCACTGGCACCACGCGCTCCGCCAGCCGGACCTTCGGATCGACCAGGGTGGCCCATGACGCGTACAGCCGGCTGTCGGCGTTCGTCGTGCGCCCGGCGATGCCGTGGTCGATGCTGACGTCGTCGCCGGAGGCCTGCTCATCCGCCCAGCCGCCCGGAAACGCGTTGGTGATCGCGACCCGCACGTCGCTGGACGTGCCGTAGATCAGCGCGCGGACGTACCCCCACTGGCCGAGCAAGGTGATGTCGGGGTTGATGCCTCCACCGTTCTGGGCGAAGCAGGTGGTGACGTAGTTGACCTGGTCGATCGTGTCGAGGACGCAGGCTCGCTGATTGCCCCCCACCGGTCGCTGGTAGACCGTCGACGTGCGGCCATCGTGGGACACCGCCAGGGCGACCTCGGCGGTCGGCGGGATGACGCCATGGCTGTCGGACAGGCTGAGGAATGCGCTGAACCCCACGCCATCGAACCAGGCCGAGCGCATCCTGTTCAGGGTCGTGCTGTTCCAGACGATGTGGACGTCGCCGTCCTCGTCGACAGCGACGTCGCATCCTCGCCCGAACGCTCCTCCGACCGCTCCGGTGTCGCCCTCGACCAGGATGGGCGTGTCGTCGCGGTGCTGGATGAAGAGGGCGACCTTCGGCGGCCCCCCCGGGTCCTCGTCATAGAAGCAGCGCCAGCCGTCGCCAGCCTCGTCCAGGTTCAATGTGGTCGGCCGGTAGGGCATGACCTGGAGGTTGTTCATGTTCTGGAAGTCGCGCTGATCTTCGCGGCGGAAGGCGGTGAACCGGTCGGCGACGACGTTGGCGCCCGCGCCGTTCACGTGCTCGATCTGCCAGTTGAGCCACGCCGTGTCGTCGTCCGCGAAGTGCAGATCGACGTTGTTCCTGATGGAATCGCAGCCGGCGCTCGGAGGGTGCAGCTCGGCCTGAGCGACCTCGGGGACCGTGCCGTCGGCGCGACGCTCACCGTAGTAGATCTGGTGACGGCTGGTCGCCACGAGCACGCCGTAGATCAACCCCTCGACCGTCTTGCGCGCCTCGACGGACAGCGAGACCAGGAACCCATCGTCGAACGGGTCCAGCTCGATGAGCTTCACCGGCCCCTGCCACGCGGCGTTGCCGTCCTTGATCCGCGCCCAGACCGTCGAGGTCGTCAGGTTGTAGGCTGCGACGACGACGGTGTCATCGGCGATGGCGATGTCCTGGCCGAGCCAGGCGTGGTTGTCGGCCGCGCCGAAGACGGTCTCCTCCTGGTAGACGCCCATCGCGTCGCGAAAGCCCAACATGATGTCAGTCGCGCCCCCGATCGGCGGTGTCGCGCAGGCGATGATGAACTCGTCGTCGGCGCGCAGGTCGAGGGGGGTTCGAGCGTCGGCGCAGGACTCGAGGTGGACGTGGTCGACTACTTTGTTCAGCTGATCGTTCCAGCGAGCGTAGTACATCCCGCTCGGTTCAGGGCCGCCCGGGCCGTCAGGGTCGACGAAGTATGTGAAGACGGGCAGGCCGTCGGTGCGGATGTCGAGGCCGATGGGATACTGCCGGTGGGGAGCATCGAACGACTCGAAGGCGCCCACCATCATGCCTGTCGTGGGATTCATGGCTCGCCAATTGATCTCATCCACGTTCCGCCAGGCGTGCACGAGATCATGCTGAACACCCTGCTCCATTTCGGCGTGGGCCGTGGCCCAGGGGTTCTCCAACAAGCCCCGGACGATCTCGGCGGTCTGCCAGGCGGTGCCGTCCCACCAGGACGTCTGGGCGTGCCAGAGGCGCCCTTCGGGGTCGTTCTGGATCTGCCGCGAGAAGGTGATGTAGGGGGTCATGCTGCCGGGCTGCACCCGGTTGATCTCGGTCCAGTAGTCGCCCGAATCGGCCCAGTCGACGTCGGAGCGGGGTATGGGATCAGCGGTCGCTTGCCCCCCCCCCCCCCAAGAGCAGTAGGGTCAGGGCGAGCCGCTGAAGCCGGGTGGAAGCAAGGGACGTCATGAGCAAACAACCTCCTGCCGCGCTGAGTCGTCGTAACCCTCGCACTGCCTGGAGGTGCCTTGCAACCCTGTTGGTCGCCACTGCAGTCGGGTGCAGTGATGGGGCAGCGGAGGCCACGGACGCCGCGGGTCTGGATCAGGCGGTCGCGGGAGACGCGGAAATCGACGGGGGCAGCCACGACGGGCGGCCCATTGATGGTGGGAGGGACGCACATGATGCCACAGACCGTGGCCTGACCGATGCGACCGAGCCCGGGGTGGACGCCGAGCCCATCTCGGATGACCCGTACGTGCAGTCCGGTGCCTTCGACTACCTGCCCGGTCCGCCCTGCATCGATCCGCTGGCGGTCGTCGAGGACCTGACCGATCAGTTCGAGGAGATCCCCTTCCCGACCCCTGGCGGAATCACCTGGGTAGGTGACATCGACGGCAACGGTCGCGCCGAGCTCTACGTCTACAATCGCTACATGCTCGAAGAGCCTGAGTTCATCGCTGAGCCGGACCAGGGCTACCGCGCGAGCGGCATCTTCGAGCTGGCTGGTGACGAATGGGTGGACCTGGGCGCTCTGCGAGGCATGGTGCCCTATGGCGCGGTGGACCTCGATGGCGATGGGCGACAGGAGATCATCGGCAGCCGCCAGTACCTTGCCGAAGCCCGTGCCGATGCCCAGGGGCAGACCGTCTATGGCTTCGGTAGTACCTTCGGCATTCGGCAGGACAAGAGCGAGATGGCCTGGCGATACGATCATGACTACCGCCTCTACGTCCGCGAGGTCCGAGAGGGGCACTTCGACGGCTTCCTCCCCGCCGGGATGATCGGCGACGTCCCGGACATGGAGGTTACCGACGCCGATCAGGATGGCTGGCCTGAGATCCTCTTCTACTACCGCGGTGTGCTGGCCGAGTGGGACGGCGACGACTTCGTGCGGGTCTTCGAGCCTACCGATCCTCTCTTCGGCTTCGCTGGCTCGACGGGGCCGTCGACGGTGGGCGACTTCGATGGTGATGGGCAGATGGAGCTGGCCCTCGCGACCTTCGGCCCTGAGGTTCCGGTGGGTGATCACGGGCGGACCTACCTCGATCAGCATTTTCGCATCCTCGAGAACCGTGGCGACAACACCTACGTACACACGCAGCGGCTCGCTCTTCGGATGACCGACATCCGGGGCGCGGCGGCGGGCGACGTGAACGGCGACGGCATCGACGACCTGCTGGTCGCGGCTGGCCCGGTGGGCTGCGTCCGCTATCAGCTCTGGACGACGGCGGGCGACGACACGCTCGCGCTCGCCTGGGAGCGCGACGTCTTCATGGAGCGTGGCCTGACCGGCAATACCCGCACCTTGACGATCGCCGACGTCGACGGCGATGGTGATCAAGAGATGGTCGTCATCATGGATCACATCTTCACCGTCTGGGACTGGCGGGTCGACGAGGCGCGCCGCGAGGCGGAGATGGTGCAGATCCACGGCGAGCGGGTCGCGCCCGAGGGGTACGGCTGGCCGCATGTCTACGGTGGCGACCTGGACGGCGACGGGATCGACGAGGTGGTGACCTGGGACGCGGGCACGGTCCCCGACGTTGACGGGCAGCGCGCGGTATGGGCCAACCCCCGCGGCGTGCTGATTCGCCGCTACCGCGGCGAGTAGATCGGACGCGCAAGCGGCCCGGTCGACGCCATCCGGCCGACTCTGGCCTCGCTGCCAACGGCGCCGCGCGCACTGCATGCGCAACCTGACGCAGGCGCGCCACGACAGTGCGGACCATCCAGCCGGACGCGACCGAGGTCGGCCCCCGGTTCGCCCGGACCGCCGCGGAGGCCGAGTCGGGGAAAGTGACGTGGTGACGCTGCACACCACTTGCGTGGAGGTGACCGGCGTGGTCGGCGTCGCAGGTGGCGGCGCGAGCCGGATCCGCTTCGAGGGCGTCGAGGTGGTCGAGCAGGGTGCGCACGACCATGACGGAGGCGGGGCCGGCGGGGGTGATGAGGCCGTCGGCAGCCAGGCAGCCCGGTCTACCGCTCGTCCCACCCGAACGTCAGCACGTCGCGGATGTCGTCGGTGCCCGTGAGCACCATGACCAGGCGGTCGACGCCGAGGGCCATGCCGGCGCTCTTCGGCAGGCCGCCGTCGAGGGCGGCCAGGTAGCGCTCGTCCAGGTCGACGACCGGGAGGCCGGCGGCGCGGCGGTCTTCGAGCTGCTCGGCGAAGGTGGCGCGCTGGACGTCGGCGTCGAGCAGCGAGGGGAAGGCGTCGGCGAGCTCCATGCCGGCGATGAAGAGCTCGGACCGCTGGGCCAGGCCCTCCGCGCCGCGGGCGGCGGAGCTGGTCTCGAAGGCGGGCCACTCGGTGAGGAATGTGGGGCGGGTCGTGCCCAGGTGCGGCTGCAGGTGGCCCATGAGCAGCGACATGGCGTCGCGGGCGGTGTCGGCCAGGCCCGGGCCGGCGCGCAGGCCGGCGGCGTCGATGCCGGCGCGCAGGCTGGCGAGGGAGAAGGTGGCGTCGACGTCGGCGCCCAGGTGCCGGCGGAGGGCGTCGCGCACCGTGAGGCGCTCCCAGGGGCCGGCGACGTCGACGGTGTGGCCGCCCCAGGTGACGGCGGTGGCGCCAGGGGCGATGGCGGCCAGGCTGGCGCGGACCAGGGCCTCGGCGTCGCGCTCGATGCGGGCGAGGTCGGCGCCGGCGCGCGACCACTCCAGCATGGTGAACTCGGGGCCGTGGCGCGGGCTCACCTCGCCAGCCCGGAAGTTGGGGGCGAGGGTGTAGACGCGCTCGAAGCCGCCCGCGACCAGCCGCTTGATCAGGTACTCGGTCGAGGTGGTGAGGTAGCCCCCGCCCGGCACCACGAACGAGGCCAGGTACACGTCGGGGCAGGCGCCGCGGATGAGCAGCGGCACCTCGGCGGCGAAGAAGTCCTCGGCGTCGAGCCAGGCGCGCAGGGTGGCCAGGATGCGCTGGCGCAGGCGCAGCACCTCGCGCCGGGTGCGCCCCGACGCGGTGGGGGCGTCCAGCCGGGCGATCTCGTGGGCGGCCATCAGAGCTTGCGGCAGATGACCACGAGGAAGCCGCCGAGGCGGGCCGTGAGGCGCTTGTCGCGGGCCTGGTGCTCGGCCCAGGCGAGGGCGGTGGAGACGAGGGGGACGCGGTGGGCCTGGGCGAAGGGCGTCAGGACGCGGACCCCGCGGACGTCCTCCAGGGCCAGGCTCGGCGGCAGGTAGCCGCGCACGTCGGCCAGGCGGTCGTACCGGGTGAAGACCTGGTCGTCCGTCGTCTCGTCGCTGACCTTGTGGGGCTTCTTGAGGCGCTTGATGAGGTAGCGCAGCGAGTGGCGGTTGTAGAACTCGAGGGCCGCCTGGCCGCCGGGCCGCAGGACGCGGCTGACCTCTTCGAGGGCCTGGTGGATGCCCTCGACATGGGCCAGGACCTTGAAAGAATAGACGAAATCGAACGAGCCGTCGGCGAAGGGCAGCGCCGTGGCCGAGCCCTCCACCACCTCGAGGCCGCGGTCATGGGCCTGGCCCAGCATACCCCGGGAGATGTCGATGCCCACCGCGTGCCGGGCCACCGGTGCGATCTCTTTGAGGATCATGCCGGTGCCGCAGCCGACCTCCAGGACGTCCAGTGGCTCCAGCCCATGGGCGTCGCCGCGCCCCGCCCGGACGCCGCGTTCGCCGCGGCCCTGCGCGCCCGGGCCGCCGGCCGCCGCGTCATCGCCACCGTCGGCCGCCTCGTCCCCATCAAGGGGCTCGACGTGCTCGCCCGCGCGCTCGGCCCCCGCGACGACGTGGTCTGGTTCGCCGCCGGCGAGGGCCCCGAGCGGGACGCGCTGGCCGGATTATGCAGCAGTTTCGAGCCATTGGGCCTGCTGGATCCTCCACGACGGGACGCCCTGCTCGCCGCCGCCGACGTCTTCGCCCTGCCCAGCCGGCCCCTGGGGCGCCGCACCGAGGGCACGCCGGTCGCCCTGCTGGAGGCCCTGGCCAGCGGCGTGCCCACCGTCGCCACCGCCACCGGCGGCGTCCCCGCCCTGGCCCGCGAGGCGGGCGCGTCCCTCGTCCCCCCTGACGATCCCGCCGCCCTGGCGCTCGCCATCGACGCGCTGCTCGGGGCACCGGCCGCGCTGCGAGACCGGCACCGCCAGGCCGCCGCCCGCTTCGCCTGGCCCGTCGTCGGCCCCGATCACGCGCGCGCCGTCCGCTACCTCATCGGCCGCTGAGCCGTTGGCGGGCGCGCCGTCCTGGGCTACGGTCGCGCCCATGCGGCCCACCCTGCTCACCCACCCGGCCTGCCTCGACCACCTCACCGGGATCGACCACCCCGAGCGGCCGGCCCGGCTGGCCGCGTGCCTGCGCGGCGCAGCGACGGCCGGGCTCGTGCCCGACACCACGTCTCCGCCGGCCATCCGCGCCGACCTGCTCCGCGTCCACGACGCCGGCTACGTCGACCGGCTGCTGGCGCTGGCTGGCGCCCATGGCGCGCTCGATGACGAGACGCTCCTCACGCCCGGGTCGGTGGCGGCGGCGCTCCAGGCGGCCGGCATCGCCCTCGACGGTGCCCGCCGCCTGATGGCGGGCCAGGCCCGGCAGGTGCTGGCCCTCGTCCGCCCGCCGGGCCACCACGCCGAGCGCGCCCGGGGCCTTGGGTTCTGCCTCGTCAACCACATCGCCCTGGCCGCCGCGGAGGCTCGCCGGCTGGGCGCACAGCGCGTGGCCATCGTCGACATCGACGCCCACTTCGGCAACGGCACCCAGGCCATCCACGGCGCCGACCCCCGGGTGCTGCTGATCGATCTGCACGAAGACGACCTCTTCCCGCCCGGCGGCAGCCTGGCCGATCGGGGCGTCGACGCGGGGGAGGGCTTCACGCTGAACCTGCCGCTGCTGGGGGCCGCCGATCGCGACTACCGGGCCCTGCTCGCTGGCCTCATCGAGCCGGCGCTGGCCCGGTACCGGCCGCAGATGGTGTTGATTTCACTGGGGTTTGACGCGCACCAGGCCGACCCCCTGGCCAGCCTCCGGCTCTCGACGCGGGGCTTCGGCGAGCTGGTGGGCGGCATCGCCGAGGCCACGCGGCAGCATGGGGGCGACCGCCTGCTGCTGCTGCTGGAGGGAGGCTACGACCTCGCGGCGCTGGAGGCCTCCACCGCGGCGGTGGCGCGCGCGCTCCAGCACCCGCCGGCGCTCCCCGCCGTCGAACCCGGCGTCGCCGCCGTCTACGCGCGCCGCGTGGCCGCGGCCCTGGCCGCCCTGGACGCGGGCCTCGCCCGCGAGGAGCCGTGATGCTGTCGTCGTTCCCCGATCTGGACGATCCCACCCTGCCGGCCTGGCTCGAGGCCACCCTCGCCGCCACCCGGGCGGTCGCGTTCGCCGACGTCGAGGCGTGGTGGAGCGTGGGCGGCGCCGACGTCCTGGGAGCCGACTCCCCCCTCGGCGCCTACGCCTCGGCCGCCTGGCGCCGCTTCGCCGTCGGCCTCTTCGCCGCCGACCTGGCCTGCTACCCCGTCCCGGTCGACCAGGTCGACTTCGCCAACCTCGCCTTCGCCGCCAGCCGCTTCCCCCGCGGCTTTCGCCTGTACCTCGCCCGCACCGCGCGCCACGCGGCCCTGCCGGTGGGCTACGCGGCCTGGCACCCCATGGCGGTGGGCAGCTTCCGCCTGCTGCGCGACCACGCCGACACGCTGGTCGACCGCTCGGTCATCCCGCTCACGGAGGCCGCCCCGGGGGCCGCCGACCTCTACCTGTTCAACTACAGCGTGGTCCCGGGCCTGTATGGCTCGGCCGTCTCGCGGGCGCTGGTCAAGCGCTACGCCGCCGAGGTCGGGGCCGTCGGCGCCCGCTCCCTCACGGCCATCACCGTCTCGCCCCACGGCAGCCGCGTCGCCACCCGCTTCGGCATGACCCGACGGGCGCCCCTCACCGTCGAGGGCATCACCGAGGACGTCTACATCTGGGAGGCGCCATGACCGACTGGGCCGCCCTCTACCAGACCGCCATCGCGCCCGTCCTCGCCCAGCACGCGCGGCCCGTCCCCCGGCCGGTCCTGGGCGTCGCGGCGGGCGCCGTGGTGGTGGGCGGCCTGCTCTTCGGCCTGCTGCCTTCGCCGTCGCGATTCAGCGGCCTCGTGCTGATCTTCATCGTCCTCTTCGGAGTCATCGCGACCCTCCAGAAGCGCCGCGCCGCGCGCCAGGGCCTCGCCTGGATCCGCACCGGCGCGGTCGTCGGCCTGCGCATCGACGCCTTCCTCAACGACGACACCCGCACCGGCGCCACCCAGCGCCGCGACATCTACGTCGTCGAGCTGGCCGTGGCCCTGGAGGGACCCCTCACCCCCCAGGGCGCCCACCTCCGGCCCACCCCGGGCGTCCAGCGCCTCACCACCTCCGAAGAGATCTACCGCCGCCTGGCCGTCGGCGACGCGCTCACGACCCTCAGCCTGCCCACCGCCCGCGGCTTCATCTACCAGCTCGTGGATGAGTCAAGATTCTGAAATCAAATGGGTTTTGTCGTTCATTCAAGCTGCTGGTCGCAGCCGTCGACGCAGGCTCCCCACGCCTGGATGCAGGGGTCGATGCACCGGAGGTGCTGTTCCTGTGCGGCGTCGGTGCCCTCGGCGATGGTGAGTGCCTCATCACAGGGGCGGCAGCACATCAATCGGCTCTCGAGACACGCCACTTCGCATGCAGTCGGCGGACGCGACGGTGCGACCTCGACGGGGGCGGGCTGGATCGTGTCGGGCGGCAACGGCCGCGCATTCTCGGGCACCAGATGCGCGGCGGGTGCCCGTTGGGCTACCCCATCGGTCGCCAAGCATGAGAGCGCTACGAAGGCAAGCGGTCGAATCACGTCGAGACTCCTCATGTTGGGGGCTATGGTCGGGTGATGAACCGGAGCATCGGCTTGCCATCGGCATGACGATGCTGGATGCGGGGGTTGCCAAAGACATCCAGCTCCAGCGCGGTGCCCTGGGCCGACCAGCGCAGGTCGCAGTTGCGCCGCTGCGACTCCGCCGTGGCGCCCACGCTCCCACCGGCGAAGGGTGGAGTCGTCGACAATCGCAACGTGCTGGTACCGACCGGATGCCGCCAGGTGACCAGCCCGCCGCTGTCGAGGTTGGGTGCGATGCGCAGGCCGAGGTAGCGCCCGTAAACGTTCGAGATCGTCTCGATGGCCCATGCACCCACGCCGATCCGCTCTGCCAGCCGGACCACGCCACCCCCGGCCGAGCGGGTCCACGCCACCATGATGCGCGCCGTCCCGCTGATCTCGGCGCGTGCCGAGACGGCAAGGTCAAGCCCCGACTCGCCGGCGATGAGCTCATCGCTCCACACGCCGACGCCGGTAGAGATGGCGAGCCTGATCTGTGGGGCGAGGTAGGTTCCCGCGGCATACGCGACCGCGTAGATCTCGCCCTCTGGTCCAAAAGTGGTGATGTCTGGGTAGGCGGAGTTTGCGAGGCCAGGGAAGCAGGTCGTCGTCCAGTTGATGCCATCTACGCCCTCCAGCACGCACAGTCGCTTGCCAACTCCTCCGCCCCACGCGGGGCGGCGATAGGCGATCGCCACGCGGTCGCCGCCGGCCACGCCGCGCTGCTCGACTGCCAGCGCGACCTGCCCATCGGCAGGAACCGCACCGTGGGTGTCGTTGAGCTGCTGCACGGCTGCCCACACTCCCGCCGCCGAGCGACGCCGGTAGAAGAGCTTGTCGTTGGTCCAGTCGCCCGCCACGACGTGCAGATTGCCGAAGCCATCGACGCCGACGTCGCAGCTTCGCGTGTACACGGTCGATGGCAGGCCCGAGCCGCTCAGAGCGACGATTGGTGCGCCATCCCGGAGACGCACGAGCAGGGCGTCGTCGGGGCCACCCGGATCTTCGTCATAGAAGCAGGACCACCCATCGCCTTCAGCGCCAAGGGCGAGGGAGGCGGTCTCTTGCGGATGGACATTCGCGTCGAGGGAGTGATCGTGGTCGACCACATCTGCCCGGCGAAAGGTGGTGTAGCGAGTCGCGACAGCCGACAGGTTGCCGTTCCCCGGGGGCTGCTCGATCTGCCAGTTCAGCCAGGCGACATCGTCGTTGGGCAGCATCACGTCGACATTGTTGTTCAGGAAGTCGTTGCCATTGCAGTCGAGCGCCGCGTTCTCGGAGAAGAGGTCGGCTCTGCGCAGCGGCGAGATGCTTCCGCTCGCGGTGCGCTCAGCGTAGTAGATCCGGTCGACGCCCGCGCGTGCGACGACGGCCACCTGGCGGCCCTCCGCCGAATCGCGGGCGTCAACTGCGAGCGCCGCCAGGCTCTCCCCGGCAGGCAGCTGCATGAGCGTGACCGCCGGCTCGAAGACGTTGAAGCCATCCTGCCAGCGCACCTCGACCTTGCCGTCAGAGGCGTTGTAGGCGGCGACCACCGCGTCGTCGCCGACCATCGCGAGGTCGGGGAGGCGCCAGTCCTTGTTGTCGAAGACGGTGCTGGCGACCATGACCCCAGCCACCTCCTGGTAGATCTGGATCTCGTTGACCTGAGCAGCGGGTGGCGCCGGGACCGGGGTGGCGCAGACCGCATGCATGGCGTCGTTCGTGTCGAGCTGGAGGGGCGCGCGGCCACCGAGGGCACAGTCGACCAGCGGCTTGGGGGCAGCCAGCACACCACCGACCAGGTCCCACCTGGCCGCCGAAACGCCCTCGAGGGGCCGCTCGAAGGTGAACACCGGTGCGTCGTTTGACTGGATGGCCAGCCCTGCGGGGTAGCCGCTATAGGTCGCGGAGAACGAGAACTCGGCACCCAGCAGTGCTCCTGTAGCGCCATCTGCGACCCGCCATCGAATCGTATTGTCGATTCTCCGCCATGCATGCACCAGGTTGGAAAGACCGGCTGCGGGCGGGCGGGCCGCCGTCGTCGCGTACGGATTGTCAAGCAGCCCGCTGACGATCGTCACGGGCTTCCAGGCGGCGCCCGACCAGCGCCAGTTTGTAGCGTGCCACAGTTGCTGGACGTCGATGATGAGGTTGTTGTAGGTGATGTATGGTCGGGCATCGGCGGCGCGCGACACACGGGTGAGCGTAGTTGCCAGGTCTTCGGAGATGGACCAGTCAACATCTGAGCGGGGCGGGTTTGCCCATGTTTGCACTGCAACGAGGAGCGCAGCTACGCTCCACCACATCGGAGAGAGGAGCCTGCCATGCCCCCCCCCCCTTGGTAGTTGGTGTTGGATCTATGCATTTCTTGCCCTCCTCTGGCCCTGCACCAGCTGGACGAGAGTATCGAAGCTGCCTGTTGCTCGCAATGTCTTCGCTGCTGCTTTCGCCGCTCGCCTGTGACGACGGTGGGGCAGCCAGCACGCGACTTGATCGGGGCATGGACCCGGCCGACGCAGCGGTCGCCGACCGAGGGGCCGGCGGGCGGCCCGACATGTACCGCGGAGACGGCCCCTACGGCACCGGGGTCTTCGTCCATCCGCCGCCCGTCATTGACTGCTTCTCGGACGCACTGGCGGTACGCGAAGATCTGATGGCGGGCTTCGCGGCGGTGCCCTTCGGCACGGGGGTTGCCACATCCTTCTTCGACGTCGATCGGAACGGCGTTGACGAGATGTTCGTCTGGGATGGCGGCATTACGCTTGAGGAAGCGCTGGCCGATCCGCTTCGGCGCAACCAGATCATCTCGGCCTATGAGCGCGTCGACGGGGTCTGGGTGCAGAAGTACCAGATGCTGAGCTTCAAGCCACGAGGGCTGTTCGACCTTGATGGGGACGGCGTGCTTGAGCTGGTGGGCCTGGACTATGGTGACTTGCGCGATCCCGTGGACCCGGAAGTGCTGGTCGGGTACGTCGCCGTGCCTGGCGTGCGGCGGCACGTTCCCGGGGGCCGCTGGGCCTGGGATGAGCGGCTCGCCTTCTTCGCCACCCGGAACTCGTCGGGTGATCCGGTGCCGACCTTCAAGAACGCTGCTCGTGTCTCTGCGCTCGACGTCGATGGCGACGGCAGGCCTGAGGTCGGCATGCCGGCGGCCAACCAGCTGCTGGAGTGGGACGGAGCCGAGTTCGTGAAGATCTTCGATGGCCTCGACGATCCGGTATTTGGCGACCGGTATGTGGACCAGCCTGGCAACATCGGGCCCCTGACCGCTGGCGACTATGACGGTGATGGCTTCGGCGAGGTGGTGTTCGGTGCGTTCGGACCCTGGGTCTGGCGCGATGCCGAGGCGATGGAGGGCGAGACCTACCATGAGCATGGCCGCTGGCTGGAGGCCAGGGGTGACAATACCTTTGTCGACCTGGGTCGGTTGCCGCTGGGGACGAGTGTCTTCGCCTTCGCGAGCTCGGGCGATGTGACCGGCGATGGCATCGACGACCTGCTCATCGGCAACGGGACGGGCTGCCAGGGCTTCCAGCTCTATACCACCACCGGGAACGACGGGCTCCGGCTCGCGTGGAGCGGGTTCGTGCTCGACGGACGGGGCTTCTCGGGCGATGAGGCGGCCACGCTGGCTGACGTCGATGGGGATGGTGACATGGAGATGGTCGCCAACATGAGTCAGGTCCTGACCGTCTGGGACTGGGTGGCGGACGCGAACCATCCCTCAGGCGGCACGATGCAGCAGATCTTCGGCGAGCGGATCTGCGAGCCTCCTTGCAGCACCGTGGCGGTCCGAGCAGGCGACGTCGATGGCGACGGGCGCGCTGAGTTCGTCACCTACGACAGTGGCTACCGGGTGACGGAAGGCGTCGATGAAATCTGGCAGTCGGCGCGCGGGGTGATCATGCGGGAGATGGTGCGCTGAGGGCTACCGCTCGTCCCACCCGAAGGTCTGCACGTCGCGGATGTCGTCCGTGCCCGTGAGCACCATGACCAGGCGGTCGACGCCGAGGGCCATGCCGGCGCTCTTCGGCAGGCCGCCGTCGAGGGCGGCCAGGTAGCGCTCGTCCAGGTCGACGCCGGGGAGGCCGGCGGCGCGGCGGTCTTCGAGCTGCTCGGCGAACGTGGCGCGCTGCTGGTCGGCGTCGAGCAGGGAGGGGAAGCCGTCGGCGAGCTCCATGCCGGCGATGAAGAGCTCGGAGCGCTCGGCGACGGCGTCGCTGGCGCGGGCGGCGGAGCTGGTCTCGAAGGCGGGCCAGGCGGTGAGGAAGGTGGGGCGGGTGGTGCCGAGGTGCGGCTGCAAGTGGCCCATGAGCAGCGACATGGCGTCGCGGGCGGTGTCGGCCAGGCCCGGGCCGGCGCGCAGGCCGGCGGCGTCGATGCCGGCGCGCAGGCTGGCGAGGGAGAAGGTGGCGTCGACGTCGGCGCCCAGGTGCCGGCGGAGGGCGTCGCGGACGGTGAGGCGCTCCCAGGGGCCGGCGACGTCGACGGTGTGGCCGCCCCAGGTGACGGCGGTGGCGCCAGGGGCGATGGCGGCCAGGCTGGCGCGGACCAGGGCCTCGGCGTCGCGCTCGATGCGGGCGAGGTCGGCGCCGGCGCGCGACCACTCCAGCATGGTGAACTCGGGGCCGTGGCGCGGGCTCACCTCGCCAGCCCGGAAGTTGGGGGCGAGGGTGTAGACGCGCTCGAAGCCGCCCGCGACCAGCCGCTTGATCAGGTACTCGGTCGAGGTGGTGAGGTAGCCCCCGCCCGGCACCACGAACGAGGCCAGGTACACGTCGGGGCAGGCGCCGCGGATGAGCAGCGGCACCTCGGCGGCGAAGAAGTCCTCGGCGTCGAGCCAGGCGCGCAGGGTGGCCAGGATGCGCTGGCGCAGGCGCAGCACCTCGCGCCGGGTGCGCCCCGACGCGGTGGGGGCGTCCAGCCGGGCGATCTCGTGGGCGGCCATCAGAGCTTGCGGCAGATGACCACGAGGAAGCCGCCGAGGCGGGCCGTGAGGCGCTTGTCGCGGGCCTGGTGCTCGGCCCAGGCGAGGGCGGTGGAGACGAGGGGGACGCGGTGGGCCTGGGCGAAGGGCGTCAGGACGCGGACCCCGCGGACGTCCTCCAGGGCCAGGCTCGGCGGCAGGTAGCCGCGCACGTCGGCCAGGCGGTCGTACCGGGTGAAGACCTGGTCGTCCGTCGTCTCGTCGCTGACCTTGTGGGGCTTCTTGAGGCGCTTGATGAGGTAGCGCAGCGAGTGGCGGTTGTAGAACTCGAGGGCCGCCTGGCCGCCGGGCCGCAGGACGCGGCTGACCTCTTCGAGGGCCTGGTGGATGCCCTCGACATGGGCCAGGACCTTGAAAGAATAGACGAAATCGAACGAGCCGTCGGCGAAGGGCAGCGCCGTGGCCGAGCCCTCCACCACCTCGAGGCCGCGGTCATGGGCCTGGCCCAGCATGCCCCGGGAGATGTCGATGCCCACCGCGTGGCGGGCGACCGGGGCGATCTCCTTGAGGATCATCCCGGTGCCGCAGCCCACCTCCAGGACGTCGCGGCTGGCCGAGAGGGGCCGCGCGATGCCGATCTGAAGCTGGTCGAGGAGGGCGTGGTAGCCGTGGTGGCGCTCCCGCTCGTACCAGCCGGCGAAGTCGTCGTAGTAGGCGCGATTGTCTTTCATGGCGGCGGATTCTGGAGGAGGCGCCCCGGCGAATCAACCCGTCCCCGCCCGGGAGGCCGGCGCGGGGGGCGGCGTGGGGGGCGCTGGACCTTTGACTCTGCTCGTGCGTACCACTAGCCTCGCTCGGTGCAGCCGCGGCGCGACTCGTAAGGACGGTCCATGAAGACCTGCCCCGTTTGTGGTCACGAGGGGGACCAGGACGTCTGTCCCAACGATGGATCGCGCCTGCTGACGGCCGAGGAGCTGGAGAACCTGGCCCCGACCCGCATGGGGGAGACGCCCTTCGGGGGCGACGAGACCCAGGTGGGCGAGGTGGGGGTGACGGGCTTCGAGGCGACGCGGGCCGAGGAGCCGGTGCCGGTGGGCCTGGAGGCGACGCGGGCCGAGGAGCCCGCCCCCGCCGCGCTGCTCGATCCCGGCGCCGACCCCAGCGTGGACGTGAGCGCCGACGTGAGCGCGGCCCTGCCGGGGCCGCGGCCGGTGAAGACGCAGGCCCCCGCCGTGGTGCCCAAGCGGGCCCACCCCGTCGCGGTGCCGGTGAGCGAGAGCGAGCTGCGCGGCGAGAACTTCGGCCAGTGGGCCGAGCCCAAGATCAAGAAGAAGCCCAAGAAGGACCCGATGATCGGGCGCACCGTCGCGGGGCGCTACGAGATCATCGGGCTCCTGGGCAAGGGCGGCATGGGCGCGGTCTACAAGGCCCGCCAGCCCGCCGTGCAGCGCATGATCGCGCTGAAGGTGTTGCTGCAGGAGTTCGCCGAGAACGAGACGGTCATCCGCCGCTTCCACCAGGAGGCCATGGCGGCCAGCCGGCTGACCCACCCCAACACCATCAGCGTCTATGACTTCGGGCAGACCGAGGACGGCATCCTCTACATCGCCATGGAGTACCTGCGCGGCCAGAGCCTCGCGCAGGCCCAGGGCCGCGGTCAGCCCATGGCGCCCAAGCGCGTCATCCACATCATGCGGCAGGTGTGCAAGTCGCTGGCCGAGGCCCACAAGGCCGGGATCATCCACCGCGATCTCAAGCCCGACAACATCTTCCTGGTGGACATCGAGGGCGAGCGCGACTTCGTGAAGGTGCTCGACTTCGGCGTCGCGAAGCTCAAGGAGTTCGAGGGCAAGGAGGGCACGCTCACCCAGGCGGGCATGATCTTCGGCACGCCGAAGTACATGTCGCCCGAGCAGGCCCGGTCGGGCTCCCTCGATCCGCGCTCCGACGTCTACGCCCTGGGCGTCATCCTCTACGAGATGCTCGTGGGGCGCGCGCCCTTCCTGGGCGAGAACCCGCTGGCCATCCTCATCGCCCACGTCAACGAGCGCCCGCCGCCGTTCCACGAGCTCAACCCCGATGTGCAGGTGCCGCCGGCCCTGCAGGCGGTGGTCTTCAAGGCGCTGGCCAAGAAGCGCGAGGACCGGCAGGGGAGCGTCGACGAGCTGGCCACCGAGCTGGAGGCCGTCGATCAGCTCCTGGACGGGGCCTCCTACGAGAGCGTCGCGGCGCAGCTCCCCGGCGTCGTGCCCGGCATGGACGGCTCGCCGTCGCTGGCGGGGCCGGCCATCGTGCCGGCGGGCACCGACGAGACGCAGCGCGGGCTGGCGAAGGCCAGCGGCAACACCGTGCGCCTGGACGCCCAGGGCAACCCCCTCGGCGCGCCGGTGCTGGTGGAGGCGCCGCCCGAGGAGGCGTCGACGGGCGGGCGCGGCTTCCCGCTCTGGGCCCTGGCCGCCGCCGTGCCCGTGCTGGGGCTGGGCATCTGGTTCTTCATGCAGGGGCCGGGGCCCGCCGCCCTGGCCGACGCCGGGGCCCCCGGCACCCAGGCGCCCGCGTCGGTGGCCAGCGGCGCGCCGCCCACGGCCGCGCCGCCCTCCGTGGCCTCGGCCCCGCCCACCGACGCCCCCGCGTCCGTGGAGAGCCAGGCGCCGGCGACCGAGGTGGCCGCCCGGGAGTTCATGCTGCGCAGCGAGCCCGACAAGGCGCGCGTCATCGATCTCGCCACGGGCGAGTCGGTGGGCACGACCTATCTGCGGGTCGCCATCAGCAAGGAGACCACCTACATCTTCAAGAAAACCGGGTATTTGGAGCAGCGCGTCACCCTCAGCCCCGACGACCCGGAGACGCAGAAGAAGATCGTCTTGAAGCCGCGCCCCGAGGCCGTGAAGCCCGAAGCGCCGCCCACCAAGACGACGGTCACGGTGCGGCGCCCCCCGCCGGAGAGCCCCCCGACGCGCGCGCCCGTGGCCAGCCCGAAGACGGCGGACGTGCCCATCGAGCTGCAGTAGCCCGTGCGGCGGACGGAGCGACTCTTCGCCCTGGCGGAGGCCCTCCGCGCGCACCGTGGCGGCATCACCGTGGCGGCCCTGGCCCAGCGGTTCGGCGTGACCGAGCGCACCATCCACCGCGATCTCGTGAGCCTGCGCGCGGCGGACCTGCCCGTGAAGGGCGAGCCGGGGCGCGGCGGCGGGCTGGCCCTCGACCGCACCTACACCCTGCCCCCCGTGAACTTCACGGCCCGCGAGGCCGCGCTGCTGGTGGCGGCCGGGGAGTGGCTGGCGGCGGCGCGCATCCTGCCCTTCACCGAGACGCTGCGGGGGGCCCTCGACAAGGTGCGCGCGGCCCTGCCCCGGCAGGGCCAGGCCGAGCTGGAGCGGCTCTGCGAGGCGCTGGCGTTCGCCGGCATCCCCGCGCACCAGGCCAGCGCGGCCGTGCGCGGCGCGGTGGAGCAGGCGCTCTTCGAGGGCCGGGCGCTGCGCATCCAGTACCGCAAGCGGCCCGAGCACATGCCGCAGTGGCGCCACGTCCGGCTTCGGACGATGGTCATGACGCGGACCGAGATCTTGTTGAACTGCGACGACCTCGACCAGCGGGAGGCGCGGCAGTTCGTGCTGCACCGCATCGAGGCCGCCGAGCTGCTGGACGACGCGCCCGCCTGAGGCGGGGGAGGAGGCATGGATGAGCGCCGATGATCTGGACGAGCTGCGCGAGCTCTTCGACTTCTACGACCGCGATGGCAACGGCGTGATCGATCGCGACGAGTTCGCGCGCCTCTGCCGGGCCCTGGACGACGGGTTCTCCGAGGACGAGCTGGCCGCCGGCCTGGACGCCATCGATGGCAACCACAACGGGGTCATCGAGTTCAGCGAGTTCGTCGGCTGGTGGCGCGACCGGGCCTGACCTGGCACACGGTGCCAGCGCGGCTGGCACGTGCCAGGCATCCGCCGCCGCGTAGACCCCGGATGCCACCGGGCCAGCGCCCCGGCGATGTCACCGACCGGTGGCATGACCATTGCTCCCAATTCGATCATCTCCCCCCGACCGAGGGCCCCGCATGATGGCTGCCGCCTGGCGCGTACCCGATGAACCCCGCACCACGACGGACGTCGTGGCGCCCGTGCTCTCCGAGGTCAACGCCCTCATCGCTGCCACCCACGACGTGCGGGAGCGCCTCAAGCTGGTCAGCATCAGCCGCTGGCTTCGGCTCCTCCTCGATCACCAGCCCGATCGGTGGCCGGACGTCGGCCGTATTGGCACGGAAGCCTCGTCCATCGTGATCGGCCTCGTCGAGCAGATCGACGACAGCCTCGATGATCTGGAGATGCAGACGGGGATGGGCTGGCTGGACTGGTCGATGGTGCGGCGGCACATGGTGCTGTCGTCTCGTCGCCACCGCGTCGTCTCGGTGGCGGTGGCGCTCGACGATCTGGTCCACGCCCTGGCCGCCCGCCAGCAGGGCGGCTGACGCGCTTCTCGGGTCGCCATGGGGCGGGGCAGGGGCCGCTCCAAGCCATGGCGGCCCGGCATCTCTCGCCCGGTCAGGCCATCCGGCCGATGAGGACCGATCCCCAGAACGTCCAGGCGGCCATGCCCCCGAACGCGAACGGGGCCCACCACCACCGGGGCCAGCAGGCGTGCAGGAGGGCGAGGGGGGCGATGATGCCCACCGCCCACCAGCCCGACGGCTCGACGAGGGCGTAGTCGACCGGCAGGGTGGCGTGCAGGCTCAGCCAGCGGCCGAAGTCGAGGTTGCCCCCGAGGGCCTGCCCGGTGCGGCTCTGGTTCTCCGCCAGGGCGAAGAACAGCGAGACGCCCACGCCGATGACGTAGGGCCAGCCCCGCCGGGCCAGCTCACGCAGGGCCCGCTTCAAAGCAGGTTGAACGCGGTGCTGAGCAGCACGCCGTTCTGCACCTGCCAGTCATCGAGGACGAGCGGGATGCGCTTGGCGGTCAGCACGTAGTCGAGGGAGGCCCACTTCGCGAGCTTCACGCCCACCTTGCCGTTGAACTCCACGTTGGTCAGGTCGACGCCCTCGAGGTCGGTGTCCGCCTCGACGATGAACGGGTAGAGGGTGTTGGCGTTGACCGACCAGGTGATCTGCTGGCCGATGGTGCCGCTGGCCTCGGCGCCCACCTCGACACCGACCTGCTGGGAGTCCTGGAGCTGCTTGATCTCAAGCTCGTTCGTCTTGTCGTCGTCGGCCAGGGTGTAGCCCTCCTGGGTGAGGACCTCCTGGGCGCCGAGGCCCAGGGTGAAGGTGACCTTGACGTCGTTGCGGTCGAGGGCGCGGGCGAAGGCGCCGACGCTCTGCCGCAGGGTGAGGGGCTCGAAGGGATCCGTCAGCTTGTACTCCTCCTGGGCGGGGAGCTGGCTGAACTGCTTCGTGGTGCCATCGGCCTGGTCGACGGTGATGGTCGTCAGGTCGCCGGGCAGCACCACGTTGCCGTCCACGTCGCGGATGGCCAGGTTCTTGTCCTCACCGAAGACCAGGTGGCCGGCGAAGATCTGGGTCTGCAGCCGGGCGCGGGCGAACGGACCGAGCCAGGGCAGGACCACCGGCTTGTAGAGCCACATGGTCATGAGCTCGAAGTTGTCGCTCGTCTTCACGAAGGGATCGATGGCCGGCGTCTTCGTCTGCTGGTGCGCGATGGTGAGGGAGTTGTGCCACTCGTGCTGGCCCGCGTAGAGGTCGGCCGCGCCGTTGACGGCGATCCCGAGCTGGAGCGTGGCGCCGTCGGGCTGGCCGACCACGGTGCTGCTGTGGTTGTAGCCGGCGTTGAAGCCCACATCGAGCTTGTACTGCCAGCCCTCCAGCGGCTTCTCGGCGGCCAGCTTGGCCGTCTCCTCGAGCTGGGCCTTGACCTTGTCCTCCTCGACGACGTCGGGCATGTCCTGGGCGAAGGCCGGCAGGGCGGTGCCCAGGGCGAGGGCCGCGGCGAGGCCGCGGAGGGGACGGCGCGAGAGACCGTTCATGGTAGCAGAACTCCTTGTCTTCACACGGTTTTTCCGAACGGGGGCGCTCAGGCCGCCCGGTCGAGGTGGACGTCCATCTGGGGGAACGGGATGGTGATCTGGGCCCCGTCGAGGGCGTTCTTGACCGCCTCGATGGTGGCGTCCCAGGTGGCCCAGTAGTCCTCGGTGTGGCACCACACGCGGACCTGCCAGTCCACGGAGGAGCCACCCAGGGCCAGGAGGATGACCTGGGGGGTGTCGATGCTGCCGGGCACGGCGCGGGCGGCCTGCTCGAGCACGGCGCGCGTCTCGCTGATGCTGGCGTCGTAGGCGACGCCCACGTCGATGTCGACCCGCAGCTTCGGGTTGTGGGTGATGTTCTCGATGGTCGAGCCGAAGATGGTGCTGTTGGGCAGCACGATGCGGCGGTTGTTGAGGGTGTCGAGGGCCGTCGTGAAGAGGCCGATCTCCGTCACCGTGCCCAGCTCGCCGCCCACCTTGATGAGGTCGCCCACCTTGAAGGGGCGGAAGATCAGCAGCATGACGCCGGCGGCCACGTTGGAGAGGGCGCCCTGGAAGGCGAGGCCGATGGCGAGGCTGGCCGCGCCGATGATGGCCGCGAAGCTCGTCGTCTCGATGCCGAAGGTGCCCAGGCACGCGATGGCCACCAGGATGAGGACGACCCAGCGGGCGGCCCGGCCGCCGAAGCGGGTCAGCGTCTCGTCCACGCCACCGCGGCGCAGCGTGGAGGCGACGAGGTTGCCGACGAAGCCGGCGACCTTGATGCCGACGTAGAAGGCGACGGCCACGCCGATGAGGCGGAGGCCATAGAACATGAGCTGGTCGACCATCAGGAGGTCCTTTCTGGGCGCCGCGGAGCCGGAGCCATCAACCGGGCGGGCCGGCGAAAGTCACGTGCGCGGCGATGAGGTGGGTCTGCGCCCACGGCGCGGGCCGGGCCCGCCGGTTAGCGGCGATCAGGTCGCCAGGAGTGCGGTGCGCAGGCCGCTGACCAGGGCGCTGGCGTCGGCGGCGCTCTTCGCCCCCTCCGTCAGCAGGTCGAGGTAGCGGGCCAGCGGGGCGCGCTGGGCGGCCGGCACCTGGGGCAGCGCCGCGGCGACGGTGGCCCACGGCACCCCCTCGAAGAGCTCGCGCACCAGGGTGTAGGTCAGCGCGTAGTCGGGCATCACGCGGAGGGCGTCGAGGTAGTGCAGCAGCGCCTCGGCCGGCTTCTGCAGCCCGTACACGTGGATCTCGCCCAGGGTGAGCAGGTAGGTCACCTTCAGGGCCCGGCCCTCGGGGGTGTCGCCGATCTGGGCGATCAGGGCCAGGCAGGCCTCCACCGCCTCGGGCCAGTGGGACAGATCCAGGTCGAGCTTCAGGAGCTTGTCGAGGACGGCCGGATCCTCGGGGGCGCGCTCGCGGGCCTCCAGGATGTAGCGGCGGGCCGTGTCGGTGCCGCCCAGCTTGCGCCAGTGGACGTCGGCCAGCGCCAGCAGCGGCCGGATGGAGCGATCCGGCGGCTCGATGCTGGCCAGGCGGTCCAGCCAGGCGGCGGCCTCCGTCCAGCGGCCGGACACCGAGGCCAGTGCCGTGGCCGCCCGCAGGGCCGGGGCGTGCTCGGCGTCGCACTGCAGGGCCTCGTGGAGCTGCAGCATCGCCTCGGCCCGCACGGCGGGGCGCAGGGCCTGCAGCACGCCCAGGGCGTCGTCCTCGTCGTCGAGCTGTCGGCGCAGGTGCTCGTCGAGGGCGGCCAGCGCGAGGCCGGCGTGCTCGGCGCCGAGGGCCTCCCGGACGCTGGTGGCGTCCTCGATGAGGCCCCGCTGGAGGCGCATCACCGCGAGCCGGTAGTGCACCGGCGCGGCGATGGGGCCGTCCTTGTGGTCGCTCAGCCCCCGCAGCAGGCCGCGGAGATCGACCGCGACGGCATCCCAGATCTCGAGGTCTTCGCCCAGCATCGTCTACTCCAACGTCACGACCACGCCGTAGCTGGTGGTGGCCGTGAGCACTGCCTGGCTCGTGCCCGCCTGGGCCGTGGCGCTGCGCGTGCGCGTCACGGCGATGAGGGCGCCCTGCCCGAGGGGACTGACGCCCCGGGTCCGCCGCAGGTCGCTCCCGCGGATCGTGAAGCTGCCGGTGTCCATGGCCCCGCAGAAGATCCAGTCGCCCTCCTGGGCGTCCACCGAGAGGGGCCGCGTCGGGAAGACGGTGATGAGCACGGCGTCGCCCTGCCCGGCGTTCCAGCGGATCGTGAGATCCTCGTCGCCGGCCACGGAGGCGAGCTGCCCGGGGCTCTGGATGTTCACGGCGGCCGGCGCCGGGACGGCGAGGTTGAAGGGCAGTGCCCCCCCGGCCGAGGCGCGGATGGTGTCGCCATTCCCGAAGAGTTCCGAGGGGATGCCGCGATCGGCCTGGTAGCCGCGGCCGTCGTGGCTGAACACGAACGGCCCCCCGCGCACCCCGTCGACGGTGATGGGCCCGGCCGCGAGCTGGTCGGCGGCGGCGGGCGGGCGGTCCGGATCCACCTGGACGACCTGGCAGTCCCCGACCCCCGGCATCGGCTCGACGAAGCGCGTCACCCCGACGCTGATGTCGGCCTCGGGCACCTGGGGCTGCTGGATGACCGTCACCGTCGCGATGGCCCCCTCCAGCGGCGGATCGGGCGGGTCGATGCCCTGGTCGGGCTCGGGCACCTCGGCGTCCCGCGGCGGCGGATCCACGCCCCGGTCGGGGGTGGGCGGCTCGACGCCCTCGTCCGCCTCAGGCTCGGGCGGGCCCTGGTCAGGCTCGGGCTCGAATCGCAGGGCGTCGGTCATGACCTCGGCGTCGGCCGTGACCACGAGCATCGTGCCCGGCTCGGGATCGCTGGTCGCGCAGCCGGCGGCCAGGGTCGTGGCCAGGGCGCACAGGGCGGAGCGGATCGGCGAGCGCTTCATCATGGGGCGCATCGTACAGGAGCCGACGCCAGAATCCGACTTCGCGATCGCTCGATGTGCACGTTCACGACTCCGGATACAGCGCCTCGATCTCGGCGGCGAACCGCTCGTTGACCACGCGGCGCTTCACCTTCTGGGTGGGCGTCAGCTCGCCCCCCTCGATGCTGAAGTCGCGGCCGATGAGGTGGAAGTCCTTGATGGTCTCGTAGCGCGCCAGCTCGCCGTTGGCGCGGCCGATCTCGGCCTCGACGTGGGCCCGGAAGCCGGTGTGGGTGGCCAGCGCCAGGGGATCCGTCGGCCAGCCGCGCTCCTTCGCCAGGGCCGGCCCGCCCTCGGCGTCCACCGTCAGCAGCGCGACGAGGTACTTGCGCCGATCGCCGATGACCACCGCCTGGCTCACGCCGGCGATGCCCTTCAGCCGCTTCTCGATGTTCTGGGGCGCGACGTTCTTGCCGCCCGCCGTGATGATGAGGTCCTTCTTGCGATCGGTGATGCGCAGGAAGCCCTGCTCATCGAAGGCGCCGATGTCGCCGGAGTGCAGCCAGCCGTCCACCAGCGCCTCGGCCGTGGCCTCGGGGTTCTTGAAGTAGCCCCGGAAGACGTTGGGCCCGCGCACCAGGATCTCGCCGTCGCTGGCGATCTTCACCTCGACCCCCGGGAACGGCAGGCCGACGGTGCCCACGCGGCGCTTGCCGGGCCAGGGCTGGTTGAAGGTGGTGGGGCCGGTGTCCTCGGACTGGCCGTAGACCTCGTGGATGACCACACCGCACGCCAGGAAGAAGTCGAGGACGTCCTTGCCGATAGGGGCCGCGCCCGAGACCGCCAGGCGGAGCTGATCGAGGCCCAGGGCCCCCGCCAGCTTCTGCTGGAAGAGCGCCCGGGCCACCCGCAGCTTGAGGCCCGCCAGGCCGGTGGGCTCGCCGCGCTCCACCAGGTGCGTCCCCGTCTCGGCCCCCACCTTCATGGCCCAGCCGGCGATGGCCCCCTTCACCCCCGTCGCCGCGGCCAGGCGCGCCTCCAGGGCGTTCTTGAACTTCTCCCAGACGCGGGGCACGGCCAGGAAGAACGTCGGCCGCGCCGCCAGCAGGACCTCCTTCAGATCCTCGATGCGCGGGCACATCCACACGCTGTAGCCCGCCGCGCACGGCCCGAGCAGGGAGAACGCCTGCTCCGCGATGTGGCTCAGCGGCAGGTACGACACCGTCCGGTCGCGATCGCTGACGTCGGGCATCAGGCTCACCGCCCCCTGCCCCACGAACGCCAGGTTGCCGTGGTCGAGCATCACGCCCTTGGGCGGCCCCGTCGTCCCGCTGGTGTAGATGAGCGACGCGAGGTCATCGGGCGCGAGATCCGCCAGCCGCGCGTCCACCGCCGCCTGGTGCGCCTGCCCCTCCGCCACGAAGTCGGCGAAGGCCACCGTCGACGGATCATCCACCGCCCCGGTCATCAGCACGATGCGCTGCAGGTACGGCAGGTGCTCGCGCTGCTCGGCGAGCCGGGCATACTCCGTCGGCCCCTCCACCACCGCCACGCGCGCCTCGCAGTGGTGCACCACGTACGCCGCCTGCTCCGCCGTCAGCGTCGGGTACACCCCCGTCGGCACGCACCGGGCGAACCAGGCCCCCACCGCCGCGATCAGCCACTCCGCGTGGTTGCCGGCCATGATGGCCACCGCCCCCCCCGCCTCGCAGCCTGCGCCGATCAGCGCCCCGGCGAACCCCCGCGCCTGCTCGGCGTAGCCCGCCCAGGTGATGGCCGTCCACGCCCCCCCCACGCGGTGGTAGATGGCGGGCTGGCTCCCCCGCACACGAGCGTGCGCGGCGACGCGATCGGGCAACAGATCTCTGGACATGACAGGCCTCTCCCTCGGGTGATCCGTGGTAGCGCAGGGCGGGGCCGGGGTAAAGGGGAGGTGGTCAGCGCGGCAGCGGGAACCGGGCCACCTCGATGGTGGGGCCCTCGAAGCGACCGTCGATGGCGTCCTGGAAGAGCACGAGCTGGGTGGCGCGGGGGTCGTTGGGCAGGTCGCCGAGGCGGATGCTGCCGGCGTCGGGGCAGACGTCGACGCGGGCGAAGCCGCTGTCGCCGGCGGGCGGGGCTTCCAGGGACTCGACGATGAGCTGGAAGACGCCGCGGGTGTAGAGGGTGGCGCCGTCGGCGTCCTGGAGCTCGGCCCAGTGGCCGGCGTTCTCGTCGACGGAGAAGGGGCCGTCGCTCGGGCGGGCGACGCCGGTGGCGCGCAGGGCACGCAGGGTGATGAAGCCGCGGCCGTCGCGCAGGCCGTAGTCGAGGTCGATGGTCATGGCGACGCTGCCGGCCGGCAAGGGGGCGGCGTCGACGCTGAGCGCGGGGGCCCGCCAGGCGGCGGCGCAGTCGAAGGGGCCGGCGTCGGCCTGGGGTGCGGCGTCCACGCTGGAGGCGGCGTCGGCCGCGGCGTCGGGGCTGGCGTCGGGGCTGGCGTCGGTGCTGGCATCGGGGCTGGCGTCGAGGGGCGCGGCGTCGACGGCCGGATCGGCCGCGGGCTGGGCGTCGTCGCAGGCCGCCACGGCCGCGCAGAGCGAAAACATCAGGAAAGTCCGCATGATCGAGTCTCCTTGCGGCCCGAGGTGTACCAGGGGTGGGGGGCTGGGCGGTAGCGGACTGGACGCCACCCCCCGCGCCGGGGTAGCGCTGGGGTCGCCGCCGCGCCAGAGTGGCCGGCGACGACGTGCGGGGGAGTGCACATGCGGGGAGTGGCCTTCTGGGGGCTGCTGGCGGCGCTGGCCGTGGCGGGCTGTGACGATGGCGGCGGCGGAGGCGCGGGCGGTGCCGGCGGCGCCGGCGGCGCAGGGGCGGACGCCCGGGTGCTGGTGGATCAGGGCGAGCCGGACGCCGCCGAGGCGGACGCGACGCCGCCGCCCGCCGACGGGGCGGTGGTGGATCGGGGCCCCCCCGGCGAGGGGGTGCTGGAGATCGATCCCGTGCGCGTGGTGCTGCGCGTCGAGGACGGGCCCCCGCCGACCCAGCAGTTCACGCTGCGCCGCAGCTTCCCCGATCGGGATCCTGAGGACGTGCCGGCCGGGGACGCGACGTGGCGCGTCTCGCCGGAGGTGCTGGGGGTGATGGACGCCCAGGGCCTGTTCACGAGCAGCGGCCGCGGCGGGTCGGGCACGGTGTACGCGGCGGTGGGCGGCCAGGAGGTGCAGGCGGCGCTGACGGTGGAGGCGTTCGACGACATCATCGTCGACGGCGCGCCCCCCGACGCGCCCCAGCGCTTCGCCGAGACGCCCGAGAGCCCCGACTGCGGGCCCGATGTGCTGTACCCGGAGCCCCTGACGGCGCTGCCCCGCAACATGCGCGGGCTGGCGGTGCAGTGGCGGCGCGGGGCGGCGGAGCTCTTCGCCGTGCGCATCAACGCGGGCGGGCTGGAGGTGCGCTGGTACACGGATCAGGACGTGCTGGTGCCCGACGGCGACGCCTGGACGGCGCTGCTGAACGCGGCCATCGGGCGGGGGCTGCGGCTGGAGGTGCTCTCCCTGGGTGGCGGGCGCGTCTGCCGCGGGCGCGTGATGGATCTCATCGTGGATCCGGCGCCGCTGCAGGGGGCCGTGTACTACTGGTCGACGGGCGACGCCGGCATCATGCGGCTGCCCGCGGGGGATCTGCAGGCGGAGCCGTTCCTGGCGCCGGCGGTGGCCCCCGAGATCGGCTGCCCGGCCTGCCACGCGCTGTCCCGCGATGGCAACCGCATCGCCTTCACCCGGACGAGCTTCCCGCCCTTCGGCGATCTGTCGGTGTCCCTGGTGGACAACCCGCGGCAGCTCCTCTACGACCCGGCCGGGGTGGTGGGCTACTTCCCGAGCTTCTCCCCCGACTCGACGCGCATCGTCGGCGGGGCCGGCGGGGCGCTGGTGGTGCGCGACACCGACACGGGCGTGGAGATCGAGCGGCTGCCCATGCCCGAGGGGTACGTGGGCGGCTCGCCGGACTGGTCGTGGCAGGGCACCCGCATCGCGGCGGCCGTGGGGCAGTCGGGGCTCTTCAACCCCATCCCTGATGTGGGCATCACGCGGGGCGGCATCGCGGTGTGGACGCTGATGGCCGATGAAGCCTGGGGGCCGGCCGACTTCGTGGTGGAGCAGGAGGGCGAGGAGACGAACGACCGCCCCGCCTTCTCCCCGGATGGGCGCTACCTGGCGTTCGAGCGCAAGGGCGACAACAACGGCGGCGGCATGGGCAACAGCAGCGCGCGGCTGATGATCATCGACGAGGGGGGCGTGGCCATCCCGCTGTCAGCGGCCAACCAGGCGAACTTCCTGGGGAATTCGTGGCCGAAGTGGTCGCCGGCGAGCAACCAGGGGCGGCTGTGGCTGGCGTTCAGCAGCCTGCGCGACTACGGCCACCAGCTCCAGCAGGCGGGGCGCGAGGAGCCGCGGCCGCAGATCTGGGTGACGGGCATCGATCCCAACGCGCCGCCGGGCCGGGATCCGTCGGCGCCGTCGTTCTGGCTGCCCGGCCAGAGCATCAACAGCGGCAACCACATCCCCTACTGGGCGGTGTACGACAAGGAGTAGGTCACTCGAAGGCCGAGAGGCCCGTGAGGGCCCGGCCGATGGCGAGGGTGTGCACCTCATGGGTGCCCTCGTAGGTGTAGACGCTCTCCAGGTTCATCATGTGCCGCATGATGGGGTACTCGCCCATGATGCCGTTGCCGCCGAGGATGCTGCGGCTGGTGCGGGCCACGTCCACGGCCGTCTGCACGTTCTCGCGCTTGGCCAGGCTGACCTGGATGGGGGTCAGCTTGCCGGCGTCCTTGAGGGCCGAGAGGTGCAGGGCCAGCAGGTGCCCCGTCACGATGCGGGCGCCCATGTCCACGAGCTTCTGCTGGGTGAGCTGGAAGCCGGCGATGGGCCGGGCGAACTGGCGGCGCTCGCCGGCGTAGGCGAGGGCGGTGTCGAAGCAGCTCATGGCGGCGCCGAGGACGCCCCAGGCGATGCCGAAGCGGGCCTGGGTGAGGCAGGAGAGGGGGCCCTTGAGGCCCTCGACCCCGGGCAGCAGGTTCTCGTCGGGGACGAAGCAGCCCTCCAGGATGATCTCGCCCGTCCACGAGGCCCGCAGGGAGAGCTTCTCGCGCATCTTCTCGGTGCGGAAGCCGGGGAAGGCCCGCTCGACGATGAACCCGCGGATGCTGCTGGCGTCGCCGCCCTCCACCTTGGCCCAGACGATGGCCAGGTCGGCGATGGGGGCGTTGGTGATCCACATCTTGGCGCCGTCGAGCACGTAGCCGCCGTCCACCTTGCGGGCGCGGGTGCGCATGCTGCCGGGGTCGCTGCCGCTGTCGGGCTCGGTGAGGCCGAAGCAGCCGATGAGGGCGCCGGTGGCCATGCGGGGCAGGAACTTCTCGCGTTGCGCCTCGGTGCCAAAGGCGTGGATGGGGTACATGCAGAGAGCGCCCTGCACGCTGGCGAAGCTGCGCAGGCCCGAGTCGACGTACTCCAGCTCGCGCATCGCGACGCCGTAGCCGGCCGCGTCCATGCCGGCGCAGCCGTAGCCATGCAGGTTGGCGCCGAGCACGCCGAGGGCGCCGATGCGGGGGACGAGGTCGTCGGGAAAAGTCTCTTCAATGAAGGACTTGCGCACGCGCGGGGCGAAGACGTCCCGGGAGAAGGCGCGGACGCTGTCGCGGACGAGGAGCTGCTCCTCGGTGAGCCGGGACTCGACGGCGAAGAGGTCGAGCAGGGGGGTGGCCTTCATGGGGTCATCCTCTCCAGGTGTTCTTGCACCTCGGTGGCCACCATCCGGGCGAGGACGGCGTAGGTCGCCTCGCCCTCGGCCGCGGTGGCGGCGGCCGGGGTGCCGGTATACGCGGCTTCGGCGCCCGCTTCCAGGAAGCTGGTGGCCCCGGCCTGGATGGCGGCGCTCAGGCTGACGGGCACGGCGGGCAGCGCCTCGGCGGTGGCGGTGGCCACCCGATCGGGGTGCACGGCCAGGACGAGGGACGTCTCGTAGCTGCCGGCGTGGCAGGCCCCCGACTTGAACTCGGCGGTGAGCTGGCGGCCCCAGCGGCGGCTGATGACCTGGGGCACGCTGACGGCGGCCTCGCCGTGGGCGGCGGCGATGCGGGCGCGGGCCGCCTCCAGGGCGTCGAGCTGGCCGGGCTCGAGGTGGTGGTTGATGAGGCAGACGTGGGCGAAGCCGTCGCGCAGGAAGGCGGCGGCGCCCGCCACCAGGACGCCGATCAGGACGTCCGCGGGCAGGCTGATGGCCCCCGGGAAGTCGCGGGCGAACTCGGTGACGCCGTAGGGCAGGGGCGGGGCGACGACGGCCGCGACGCCCGCCGCGCGCAGGGCGACGGCGGCCCGCTCGGCGTTCTCCAGGGCGATGGTGGTGTCGGTGTCGAGGGGCAGGTGCGGGCCGTGGGGCTCGACGCTGCCGACGGGCCAGAGGACGACCGGGTGGCGGGCGCTGGCGCGCCAGGCGGCCAGGGCCGGGGAGCGGAAGTGATCCAGGCGGAGCGGGGCGTCCATGCCCGGAGGGTGCCTGGAAAGCGGCGCCGCGAGCAAGCGGCGGGATCAGTTGCGGCGGCCGCCCGGGACAGAGGACCCTGGCGGCATGAGCACACCCCGACACACTCTCTCCGCGCTCCTCCCCCTCGCCAGCCTGTGCGTGGCCCTGGCCGCGCAGGCCCGCCCGGTGGAGCGCTTCGCCAGCGACACCGTCGACGACGCCACCCTGACGCTGGGCATCCTGGACGAGGCCATCGACGGCGACGTGCGCAGCCACTGCACCCTCCGCATCGTGGTGGTCGGCACGGAGCGGCCCTTCAGCAACGGCGACCGCATCTTCCTGTGGGTCTACGAGGACGACCTGGCGGGGGACGAGACGCTGTGGCGGACGGACTTCGCCATCACGGCGGCCGAGCTCAACGCCCAGCGCGTCGATCGCACGCTGGACTGCTCCAGCAACTTCGGCGACGACGTGGGCGGGCACCTGGAGATCTACGGCGACGCCCGCGTGGAGAAGGACTCCTGCGGCCTCGGCTGCCGCTGGGACCGCCCGACGACGGCCAACATCGACGTGCTGGAGGTCCAGGACGACGCCGCGGAGGAGGACGACGGGCGCGCGGCGGCGCGGATGCTGCCGCTGGGGGTGACGGCCGGTCGCATCGCGCGGGATCAGGACTGGTTCACGCTGCAGCTCCCCGATCCGGCCTCGGTGGTGGTGCAGGCGCGCCATCGGCCCACGGCAGGCCGCCTGGAGGTGGAGCTGTACGACGGCGGCGGCGCGCCCATCGGGCGGGGGGCGGACGGCCCTGACACGACGCGGCTGGAGAGCATGCCGCTGCCGGCGGGCCAGTACAGCGTGCGCGTCCAGCCGCGCGATGGGGCGGACTACAACTTCTATGACGTGGAGCTGCGCGTCGAGACGCAGCTCTGCGCGCCGGGGGCGGTGCAGCGCGAGCCCTGCGAGCGGTGCGGCCAGCGGGAGTCGGTCTGCGGGGCAGACGGGCGCTTCGGGCCGCCGGGCGAGTGCATGGGTGTGGGGGAGTGCGAGGCCGGGACCACGCGCGAGGTGGCCTGCGGCGACTGCGGCACGGCCGTGGAGACCTGCGACGCCGCCTGCGTCTGGCTGCCCGCCGCCTGCATGAACGAGGGCGAGTGCGAGCCGGGCGCCGAGGAGGTCCGCGACTGCGACGGCGGGGCCCAGGTGCGCCAGTGCGGGCCGGGCTGCGTGTGGAGCGACTTCGGCGTCTGCACGCCCAACGCCTGCGCCGACGGGGACGAGCGGGAGTGCTACGACGGCCCGGCGGGGACGGCGGGCGTGGGCGTCTGCCGGCTGGGCGGGCAGCGGTGCGTCAACGGCGTGTGGGCCTCGTGCCAGGGGGCCGTCGTGCCGGCCATGGAGCAGTGCGGCGACGGCGACGACAACGACTGCAACGGCCTGACCGACGGGGACGATCCGGTCTGCGCCGCCGACGCCGAGCCCGGCGATCCGTGCCGGCAGGACGAGGACTGCGGCAGCAGCCTGCGCTGCATCGATCCCATCAACCAGCCGGTCTTCCGGGGGGGCTACTGCGGCGGCTTCGGCTGCCCGCCGGATGGCTGCCCCGAGGGCACCGCCTGCGGCGAGGTGGGCGGGACGCGCTACTGCCTCAAGCCCTGCGACGGCAACGGGCACTGCCGCGCCCAGTACATCTGCGCGGACGCCGGCGGGGCGGAGACGGTCTGCGTCCCGCGCTGCCTGCGCGACAACGACTGCGGCGACCCGCGCTTCCCGCGCTGCGACGTGGAGACGAGCCTCTGCGTGCCCGACGAGGAGGACGCCGACGCGGGGGTGCCGGAGCGGGACGGCGCCGTCGTCGACCCGGGGCCCCTGCCCGACGCCTTCGTGCGCTCCGACGCGGGCGCGCCCCCCGTCGACGAGACGCCGGCCACGGGCACCCCGGAGTCGGGCTGCCGGGCGGCGCCGGGCGAGGGCGGCGGCCCCGCGTGGCTGCTGCTCGGGCTCGTCGCCGTCGCGGCGCGCCGGCGGCGCCGATGAGGTTCGCGGACGCGGTGGCCTGGGCGCCGGCGGGGCCGGGCCAGTGGACGGGCGAGATCGATCCCACCTGGCTGCAGGGGCGCGGCGCGTTCGGCGGGCTGGTGGCCGCCATCATCCTGCGCGGCATGGCGTCGCTGACGGACCGGCCCCCGCGCACCCTGACGGTGCACTTCTGCGGCCCGGCCACCGGGGCGCTGGTGCTCGCCGTGGAGGTGGTGTCGGCGGGGCGCTCGGTGACGCAGCTCAGCGCCCGCATCACCCACGGCGACGCGGTGGTGGCGACGGCCCTGGCGACGTTCGCGGTGGGCCGCGAGAGCCCCACGCTGGACGCCGATCCGCCCCCCGGGGCCCCGCCGTGGCCGGCGGGGGTGAGCCTGGCCGGCGCGCCGTTCGCGCCCACCTTCGTGCGCAACCACTTCGACCTGCGCTTCTCGCTGGGCGAGCGCTTGTTCTCCTCGGCGGCGCGGGCCGAGACGGGGGGGCGGGTGCGGTTCCAGGAGACGCCGCCCGACGACGCGACGGCCATCGTGGCGCTGCTGGACGCCTGGCCGCCGGGGGTCTTCCCGGTGCTGTCGAAGCCGGTGGTGGCGTCGAGCGTGGACCTGACCTGCCACTTCTTCCGGTCGCTGCCCGATCCCGCGGTGGACGTGGGGGGCGCGTTCCAGTTCCTCAAGCGGTGTGAGCAGATCGGCGAGGGCTACGCCGAGGAGCGGGGCACGCTCTGGACGGAGGCCGGCCTGCCGGTGGCCCGGGTGCGCCAGCTCTACGCCTTCTTCCCCTGACCGGGGCGGTCAGAGGGCGCGGATGATCTTGTCGCCGTACACGGCCCAGACGTAGCCGGCCGCCGCGAGGGAGGCCAGGCCGAAGATCAGGGCCGTCTTGCCCAGCTTGCCGCGGCCGCGGGCCACGATGATGGCCAGGAAGCCGGCCGCCGAGCCCGCGATGAGCGGGATGCCGGCCTCGCGCATGCGGCCCCGCATCATCCACTCCGTCTCGGTGGGCGAGAAGCCGTAGGAGCCCGCCTTGAGCCGCATGTAGGCGGCGATGGGCTCGAAGTAGACGAAGCACAGGGCAGCCACGGCGCCCATCCCGAGGATGAGGGCGATGATGCCGGCGGTCTTGCTGGGGGTGTTTTCGCTCATGTGGGGGAGTGTGCGCCTCGTGCCTTCAGAGCACAACGGTCATTCGCCGCGCTCGAGGGCCCGCGCGCCCAGGCGCAGCGGCAGGTGGTGACACACCCAGGTGAGCGCCAGAGCCAGCACCAGCAGGGCGATGGCGAGGGCCATGCCCCGGGCCGAGGGCCAGAACCCATGCAGCACCCCGGCGCGCAGCACCTGCACGGGCCAGACGACGGCGGCGGTGACGGCCAGCAGGTAGACGAGGCCCAGCAGCATGAAGACGACGCCCCCCATGCCCCCGGCGATGCGGGCGGGGTTGTCCAGGTCGAAGCGGGGGCTGAGCGCGCCGAGCCCCACCCCCAGCCCCGTCAGCCCGTAGGCCACCAGGCTGATGAGGACGAGGGACGCCACGAAGAGCGGGGCCGACAGATCGGCCAGCAGGTTGCTCGCGGTGACGAGGCCCAGGCCCAGGGCGAGCAGCGGCCACAGCCCGAAGCGCACCTTGGCGCGCAGCAGGTCGCGGGCGGTGATGGGCGCCGCCTGGATGGCCCAGTACGCCTGCCCCTCCAGGCTCACCGTGGGGTAGAGGAAGCGCACGGCGATGGTCGTCACGATGAGGCCGCCGAGGGCGACGTTGGTGAAGAAGAGGCCCGTCGGGCCCAGGATGCCCTCGCGCTGCAGATCGCCGAAGTGCTTGAAGTTGAACACATAAACGGCGACGAGGATGGCGATGAGCAGGAGCTGCGTCCACTGGCTCGTCGTGCGGAAGAAGAGGGTGACGTCGCGGCGGACGAGGGCGCGGAGCGGGGAGGGCGAGACGCGGGCGCGGTCGCGCAGCAGGCCCCCCTGGCGGCGGCCCTCCAGGCCGAGCTGGAAGCCGCGGAGCCAGACGGCGCGGGCGAGCCAGGTGCCGAGGGCGGCGGCGGCGGGGGCCGCGGTGGCGAGGGTCAGCGCGGGCCAGACCAGCTCCTCGGGGGCGCGGCGCAGCAGCCCGAACATGACGGCGACGGTCCAGTCGGAGGGGCCGAGCGGCGGGCCCTCGCTGCGCAGGCCGGCGATGAGCGCCATCAGGTCGCCGAAGCCATCGGGATCGAGGAAGCGCTCGGGCTCGGCCAGCCGGAAGGCCACGTAGACCCCCACGAAGCCCAGCAGCGCCAGGACGATGACGGCCTCCTGGAGCCGGCGCGCCGGGAAGATGCGGGCCAGGGCCAGGGCGACGACGGTGCCCGCCGCCGCGCAGATGAGCGTGAGGGGCACGAGCAGCACGGGCAGCGCGGCGTAGTACCACCAGGGCGCCGCCAGGACGGGGCCGCAAGCGGCCATCATGGGCAGCGCGAAGACCAGCATCATCCACGACGACTGCAGCCACGTCTCGACGAGCCGCGCCAGGTAGAGGCGGCCGGTGGAGACGGGGGCGACCATCAGCAGGGGCAGGTCGTCGGCGGCGAAGAGGGTGGAGAAGGCGGTGACGGTGCTGGAGAAGACCAGCAGCCCGGTGAAGAAGAGCAGGACGATGCCGACGGTGCGCTGGATGAGCAGCTCGGCCAGGAACTCGGCCTGCAGGAAGGCCTCGAAGAGCCAGCCGGCGCCCAGGTAGCTGGCGATCATGAAGCCGACGCCGAGGGCGCCGAAGAGGGCGATGCGCCCGCGGGTGCGCCCGCCGCGGGCCCGGGGGGCGTTGACGAGCCCGCGCCAGAGGGGCCAGAGCAGGCCCGGCAGGCGGGCCGTCCTCACGTGGCCGTGTAGCCGCCGTCGATGGTGAAGACCTGCCCCGTCACGTAGGCCGACTCGTCGGAGGCCAGGTAGACCGCCAGGCCGGCGATCTCGTGGGGCTGGGCGTAGCGGCCCAGGGCGGCGCGGTCGGTGTAGTGCTTGACCAGGGTGGGGTCGCCCGTGAGGCCCTGGGCCAGGCGGGTGTCGACGAGGCCCGGGGCGATGGCGTTGACGCGGATGGCGGCGCGCCCCAGCTCGACGGCGAGGGTGCGCGTCATCGAGATGACGGCGGCCTTGGTCATGCCGTAGACGCCCTGCAGCGGCGCGCCCCGGTCGCCCTGGATGCTGGCCACGTTGATGATGACGCCCGGGCGGTGGGCGGCCAGCAGGCGCGTCGCCACCTGGCGCGTCGTCTCGAAGTACCCCCGCACGTTGACCTCGAAGGTCTTCTCCCACATGGAGGCCGGGGTGTTGAGCAGCGGGCCGAAGTACAGGTTGGTGGCGGCGTTGTTCACCAGCACGTCGGGGACGCCGTGGGTGTCCTCCATCCACTGCACGAGGTCGCCGATGGCGTCGGGCTCGCCGGCGTGGCAGGCGCGGGCGAAGGCCCGGCCGGGCAGCTCGGCGTTGATCTCGGCCGCGACGGCCTCGCAGCTCTCCTGCCGGCGGGAGGTGACGATGACGCGGGCGCCCGCGCGGGCGCAGGCGGTGGCGATGGCCTTGCCGATGCCCCGGCTGCCGCCGGAGACCCAGACCAGCTTGTCGTGGAGTCGCTCGCTCATGGTGGGCACCGTGACAAAGGCCCGGGCCCGCGTCAACGGAGGCGGGCTACTGGGGCCGCGGCTGGAAGAGGCTGCGGAAGAAGGCGGCGAAGCGGGCGAAGAGGCCCACCGGCGCGAGGGCCGTGGGCTCGGTGTCGCGGGCCTCGCGGAGGGGCCGCTCCGGCGGGGGGGGCTCGGGGGCTGACACCCGCGGCGCAGGCGGCTCGGGGGCCGGCGGCGTGGGGTCCGGCGGTGCCGCGGGCGGGGAGGCGCGGCGCGGGGGGGCGCAGCGACGACGGGGCGCAGCGACGACGGGCGGCGCGGCGATGACGGGCGGCGCGGCGATGACGGGCGGCGCGGCGACGACGGGCGGCGGAGCCGCGGGCGGCGGCGGCGTCCGGGGGCGCGTCGGCTCGACGCGGCGCGGCTCGGGGCGGCGGCGCTTCCGCTTCACGGGGGGCGGCGCCTCGGCCTGCGGGAAGACGACGAAGCGGTCGTCGGCGTCCACCGTGAGCACCAGGTCATCGACGCCGGCCCCGGCCAGCAGCCGCTCCAGGACCGTCGACGACACCCCCGGCAAGATGTCCTGGGTGAGGATGTGATCGACGCTGCGCGCCCCGGCGCCCACCCCCAGGCAGCGGTCCAGCACGGCCTCCGCGGCGGCGACCTCGACGCGCAGGTGCGCGCCGTGGGTGGCCTGGAAGCGGGCGCAGACGGCGTCGAGCTTGAGGTCGACGATGCGCCGCAACTCCTTCTCTTCCAAAGGAAAATACGGCACCAGCGTCAGCCGGCCCAGGAGCGCGGTCGGGAAGACGCTGCGCAGTGCCGGCCGCAGCAGGTCCACCAGGCTCTCCGCCGACGGGCGCCGCTCCCCGGCGCAGGCGGCCTCCACCAGCTCGGCCCCCGCGTTGCTCGTCAGCAGGATGACGGTGTTGCGGAAGTCGACCACGACGCCCTGGCCATCCTCGAGGGTGCCCTTGTCGAACACCTGGTAGAACAGCTCCAGCACGTCGGGGTGGGCCTTCTCCACCTCGTCGAGCAGCACGACGGAGTAGGGCCGGCGGCGCACGGCCTCGGTCAGCACCCCGCCGCGGGCGTAGCCCACGTAGCCGGGGGGCGCCCCCTTGAGCAGGGCGACGGTGTGGGCCTCCTGGTACTCCGAGAGGTTGACCACGACCATGTTCTGCGCGCCGCCATAGAGCGCGTCGGCCAGGGCGGCCCCCGTCTCCGTCTTGCCGACGCCGCTCGGGCCCAGCAGCAGGAAGACGCCCACGGGCTTGTGGGGGTCGACGAGCCCGGCGCGCGACGTCCGCATGCGGCGGCTGATGGTGTCGAGGGCCTCGGGCTGCCCCACGATGCGGGCCCCGAGCAGCTCGGGCAGGCGCAGCAGGCCGGCGGCCTCGTCCGTCAGCATCCGGCCGACGGGCACCCCCGTCCAGCTCGCCACCACGTCGGCCACCGCGCGGCCGTCGACGTCGAGGGGCACCATGGGCGCCTCGGCCTGCAGCAGCGCCAGGCCCTCCCGCTCCGCCAGCAGCTTCACCCGCAGGCGCTCGGGATCCGCCGAGCGCGTCTCCAGGCGGTGCTCCAGATCGCGGATGTGCTCGACCTTGGCGCGCTCGGCCTCCCACCGGCTCTCCAGCTCCGTCTGCGCGCGGCGGGCGGCCTCGACGGCCTCCATCAAGGCGGCGAGGCGGGGGCGGTGGTCGGCGTGGGTGGCCTGCTCGCGCTCCAGGCGCTGCAGCTCCTCCTCCAGGCGGGCGACGCGCTGGGCGGCGTCCTGCACCGGGCCGGGGGTGCTGCGCTGGCCGACGGCCACCCGGGCCGCGGCGGTGTCGAGCACGGACAGGGCCTTGTCGGGCAGGCGGCGGCCGGTCAGGTAGCGCTGGGAGAGCGTCACCGCGTCGTGGATGGCGTCCTCGCGGATGCGCACATGGTGGTGGCGCTCCAGCTTCGTCGCCACCGCCCGCAGCATCTCGATGGCCGTCGGGGTGTCCGGCTCGTCCACCTTCACCACCTGGAAGCGGCGGGCGAGGGCGGGATCGCTCTCGAGGTGCTGCTTGTACTCGTCCCAGGTGGTGGCGGCGATGGTGCGCAGCTCGCCGCGGGCGAGGGCGGGCTTGAGCAGGTTCGCCGCGTCCGACTGGCCCACGGCGCCGCCGGCGCCGATGAGGGTGTGGGCCTCGTCGATGAAGAGGATGATGGGCTGCACGGCGGAGGTCACCTCGTGGATGACCGCCTTCAAGCGCTTCTCGAACTCGCCCTGGAGGCTCGCGCCCGCCTGCAGCAACGCCAGATCGAGCTGGCGCAGCGAGACGTTGCGCAGGGCCGGGGGCACCAGGCTCTCGGCGATGTGCAGCGCCAGGCCCTCGACGACGGCCGTCTTCCCGACGCCGGCCTCGCCCACCAGCATGGGGTTGTTCTGGCGGCGGCGGGTGAGGATGTCCACGAGCTGCCGGATCTCGCGGTCGCGGCCGATGATGGGGTCGATGCCCCCCTCGCGGGCGCGCTGGGTCAGGTCGACGGTGTACTGGTCGAGGGCGGGCGTCTCGGCGCCGTAGCGGGTGAGGGGGGCGCCGGCCAGGGCGGGGGGGTGGGCCCCCGGGCCGGCCTGGGCGCTCGCCGTCTCCGAGGTGCTGCGCACCAGATCCGCCAGCTCGTCGCGCAGGCGGTCGGGATCGATGCGGCGCAGGCTCGGCGCCGACTTCGCGATGAGATCGCGGACGCCCTCGGCGGTGCGGAGGGCCAGGAGGATGGCCCCCGAGCGGACGCGCCAGCCGCCGAGCTGCAGGGACGAGATGAGCCACGCCTCCTGGAGCGCCTGCGGGATGTGATCCGAGAACGTCGGGACGCGCTTGTTGCCGGCCCGCAAGGTGGAGAGCGCCTGCTTCAGCTCCTCCTCGATCTTGGCCGGCTCGACGCCGAAGTGGCTGAGAATCGCCTGAAGATCCGAGTTCTTGCGCCGCAGCAGGCGCACCAGGAAGTGCTCCAGCTCGATGGTGTAGTGTCCCCACTCCACGCACATGGCGGCGGCGTCTTCGAGGCTCTGGCGGCACGCGGGGTTGAGGACCGCGATCAGCGCCTTGAGGTCATGCGCCATCGGCCATCTGGGTCGCGTCGCCGGCGTCCCCGGCGGCGGGGCCCTGCTCGCCCAGGGGGTGGGAGCGGCCGGTGACCGTGACGACGGCCCCGGCGCGGGCCTCCTTGCTGCGGAGGGGGCGGGTGGTCAGCCACGACGTCCAGCCCAGGCGGGGGCCGGCCGGCTGGGTGGAGAGCCCCGGGCGCCGGCGGTGCACCTGGCCGGGATCCACCGCGAGGCGGAACGTGAAGGAGAAGGCGTTGCGCGTGTAGTAGCGCACCAGCTTCAAGAGCGCGTCCCAGCGGCGGCCGATGGGCAGGAAGTCGACGAAGACGTCCCAGTCCAGGGGGCCGATGTCGAGGCGGAACCCGGCCTGGGCGTCCCAGACGCGGCGGCCCGCGATGGCCGTCACGCCCAGGGCGTTGTGGCCCATCGTCGTCGACAGGGCGGTCCGCGCCTCGGGCTCCAGGTAGATCCAGTGCCCCTGGCACTGCAGGCCGTGGACGTGGAAGCCGAACTGGTGCTCCAGGATGCGCTCCAGGCCCCGCATCGAGCGGTCGTGGGCCCAGAAGAGGCCCGCGTAGCCGATGAGATCCTGGGAGAGCAGCAGGTGGTCGTCGCCCTCGGGATCGTAGTTGTCGGGGTAGTGGTTGAAGGCCTCCTGGGCCGTGTCGGTGTACAGCCCCGACAGCGCCATCAGGTAGCGCGAGAAGTCATGCTCGTGGGTGGGCCCGGTGTGCAGCGTGGGGCGGTGCTTCTGCTTGAGCCGCCAGAGCAGCGACACCAGGCGGTGGTTGAGCATGTCGATGAAGTCGCGCAGGCCCGTGTCCCCCAGGCGCACCCGATCGCGGATGAGCTGGGTGTAGAACAGGGGCAGCGGACCACGCACGCCGGCGAGGCCGAGGAAGTCGACCCGCATCACGGGCAGCCCGTTGTCGACCGGCTTGAGATCGATGCGCGACATGTCGCTGGGCGAGAAGCCCAGGCTGGCGTGGCTCTGGAAGCGCACGGGCTCCAGCTCCGGGTCTTCACCGGAGCCGGGGGTCTCCACGGGGCGTCCCGAGGTCCGTCGGGCGAGGTACTCCACCAGCTTCACGGTCTGGTAGAAGTTCATCCCCCATGCGGGCCCTAGAAATTCGCTGAGCTCGTCTCGGGGATCGAGGGCGGCCATAGGTGCCAGATGCCTTCCCGTTGCCGTGACACCAGCGCGAGCTGGGTGAAGACGTTGATGGACGCGTGCAGGCCGAAGTACTGCCGCAGCACCGCCCCCAGGAGGATCGGGCTGATCCCCGAGAAGCGGGCCTCATCGACGGTGACGGTGATGCGCTGCACCCGCACGAACCCCTGCCAGCGCTGATCATCGGCGCGCAGGGCGACGGTCTCCTTCTTCGCTTCGACGATGGACTGGATCTGGCGCTCCAACGACTCGTTCGTCGTGAAGGCGTAGACCCGCAGCTGCTCGCGCAGCGACTCGGCGAGCGCCGAGGCCACGTCGGGCAGGCCCGTGTGGCTGAGGCTCAGGTGCGAGATGAGGCGCCACAGCGACTCGCCCTGCATGGGCGGCGAGATGGGCTGCGTCGGCCGCGTCACCAGGCGGACCATGGCGTGCGGGCCCTCCTCGACGTGGAGCTGCTCGCCCTGGTCGAGGAAGGTGGCCAGATCGCGGTTGGTGCAGAGCGCGTGGACGCGGAGGGTCTCCTCCTTGGGCGGTCGGCGCTCCAGCCGGCGATCCACGAACGACATCCAGATGTCGGTGCCCGGCGTCCCCTCGACCCGGGAGGGGCGGCGGCTCGTCTGCCAGTAGACGGTCGAGCGCTCGAGGGAGTGCCGGTGCCCGAAGATGGGCTCGTAGAGCGGGATGTCGTCTTCGAGCGTCAGGCTGGGCGTGACGCCGAGGATGGAGTGGATCTCGGTGGTCCGCTCCCAGCGGGCGTCGGGAATCACGAGGTATTCCGAGGCCTTGCCCGTCGTGTTCACGGGCTCGCTCACCTGCCGGAACAGGTTGACGATGGGGGTGCAGCCCAGCGCGAAGGTGTCGTTGCGCACCGAGAGGCGCTTCGTGGGCGACTTCTCGAAGAGGAAGAGGAGCTCCAGCTTGTCGCCCGCGCCCCGGGTGTCCAGGTCGGGCACGTCGAAGAACAGGAACTTCTCGGGGAGCGCGAAGTACTCCTGCAGCAGGCTGAACCCCGGGAGGCCCTGGGGGGCCGTGGGCAGCACCGCCTCGTCCTCGCCGAAGCCCACGGGCCGCACGCGCGACATCTTCGGGATGCTGCCGCGGGCGGGGGGCTGGCCGTTGGGCAGGCTCACGACGCCGAGCAGGCCCGTCGTCATGAGCTCGTAGAGCCCGCCGGTCAGGGCCTCGTCGCCGTTGAGGTAGAAGCGCAGCTCCTTGGGGCCCAGCACCGAGATGGGCTCGGAGGCGGTGCTCAGCTCGAGCCGCAGGACGGTGCGGACCTTGGCGAAGCGGGGCGTGTTGAGGAACGCGAAGGCGTTGGGCGCCTCGAAGCGCGTCGCCGTCACGCTCAGCGGCCACATCGTCACCGGGAAGCACGTCCGGAAGCGGCAGGTCCGCTTCTGGTAGCTCGTCTCGACGAAGAGGGGGGTGCCCACCGGCACCTCCTCCCCCGTGGTCAGCCCGGCCCCGCCCTCGTCGGGCAGGATCTGGGCGATGGCCATGGAGGGCACCGGCGCCTGGAAGTGCGGGTAGATCTGCGAGAGCAGGCCGCTGGTGATCTCGGGCAGCTCGGCCTTGAGATCGAGCTGGAGGCGCGCCGTCAGGAACGCCACGCTCTCGATCAGCCGCTCGACGTGGGGATCGGGGCTCTCCCCGGAGGACAGCTCCAGGCGGCGGGCCAGGCGGGGGTGCTGCTTCGCGAAGCGCATGCCCATCCGGCGCAGGAAGGTCAGCTCCTCCCGATACCGATCGAGGAGTGCCTCTTCCATGTCAGCGGCCATCGATCTCCACCGTTCCTTGGCTTGCGTCGACCCGGACCCGGAAGGACACGGGCTCCCGGACCTCGTCGGCGACCAGGTACGCTTCGCAGGTGACTTCGGCCAGCATGTGCTTGCCGTCCACCGGGTTGACCATCACCCGGTGGATCTCGAGCCGGGGCTCGAACGCCGTGATGGCGGTCCGAACGGCCTTCGCCAACGTCTCCCGATCAACATAGGAGGCGGGCATGAGGTGGGTGAAGTCCTCAAGCCCATAGTCCAGCACGGTGCCCGAGTGAGGACGCTTCGTGGCGTCCGTTCGGATACGCGCCGTGCTGCGGGTGTTGAAAAGCCACTCCAGATCCCGGACCACCGACTTCGCGAAGTCGTTGCGGGACAGGACACGCTTGGGGGGACGCTCGGGAGGGCCGTCCGGATCGTCGTCGAGCAGCCGGTCCAGGAGAGGAGCGCGAATGCGTCGACGGCGATCCGACACGGGATGCTATCAGGCCACGGTGTTGGAGCGCAGGTCGTGGGAGACGGGGATCGCGGCGGCCGCGGTGCCCTTGCTCTGATCGACCGGCGTGTAGGTGTAGGTGCACTTGGCGTAGTTCAGCGAGAACGACACCGTGGGCAGCTCACCGGGGCCACCGGAGATCGACATGTGGGTGATGACGATGGCCTCGAGCTCCACCTTGAGGTAGGGCACGCCCATCTGCTCACCACCGGTGTCGCCGGCGGAGCGGTAGCAGGTCAGGGTGCCCTTCTCGATGTGCTTGCCGCTCCAGAGCAGCTTCAGCATCGGGATGTAGGCCTCGTCCAGCTCCTGCACCATGTTGAACGTGCCGTGGTGGGCGCGCTCGATGGTCCCGCCGCCGGCCGCCGACCGAACGGGGTTGGTGGGCTGGGTGCAGGAGTGGTTGTAGGAGATGATCTCCTGCTTCCCTTCCTGGCCCTTCATCAACGAGCTGCCTACTACGTCGGGGGCGTTGAACTTCCAGAACACGTTGACGGCCATGGGTGGCTCCTCTTTCCTTGGGGGAAGGCGCCTTTGTCTGCCAGGCGCCCTCCTGTTCAAGTCGGCGGCAGCACCGTGCTACCGCTTCTGATTACGCGGCCGGCGGCGGCAGGTTGGCAACCAGCCGAATGGACGCGGTCAGCTCATCGAGCTGGAAGTGCGGCCGCACATAAACCACGGCGCGGTACGCGCCGGGGCGTCCAGGAACATCATACACATCCACCCGGGCCTCGCGAAGAGGATACTTCGCCTTGAGGCTCTGGCCCGCGTCATCAGCGCCGATGACGTACTGCATGATCCAGCGGTTGAGGAAGTTGGAGACCTCCTCGCGGGTCATGAAGGAGCCCACCTTGTCCCGCGCGATGACCTTGAGGTAGTGCGCGAAGCGGGAGGCCGAGAGGATGTAGGGCAGCTGCGCCGAGATCCGGGCGTTCGCGTTGGCGAAGTCCGTGTCGTAGCTCTTCGGCTTGTTGGCCGTGGGGGCCCCGAAGAACGTGGCGTAGTTGGTGCCCTTGCAGAAGACCAGCGGGATGAACCCGAGGTCCGCCAGCTCCTTCTCGCGACGATCGGTGATGGCGACCTCGGTCGGGACCTTGGTCGCGATGTCACCCTCGGCGGTCTTGAACTTGTGGAGGGGCAGCCCCTCCACCATCCCGCCACCCTCAGCGCCGCGGATCGCCGCGCACCAGCGGTGCATGGCGAAGGCGTTGGTGATGCGCTCACCGAGGGCCCACGAGGCGGCGCCCCAGCAGTAGCGGGAGCCGTCCGTGCCGTCGACGTCCTCCTCGAAGTCGAAGCCCTCGACCGGGCTGGTGGCCGCGCCGTAGGGCAGACGGGTCAGCATCCGGGGCAGGGTCAGGCCGACGTAGCGGGAGTCCTCCATGGAGCGGAACTGGTTCCACTTCTCCATGTTCTGCTCGAACAGCTTGGCCAGGTCGCGCGGCTCGCCCAGCTTCTCGAAGCTGTCGAGGCCGAACAGGTTGGCCGAGGCCGAGCCGATGAACGGCGCGTGGGCGGCGGCGGCGATGTTCGACAGGCCCATGAGCAGGTCGAGGTCAGCGTTGCTCTTGCTGAACTCGTAGCCGCTGACGAGCAGGCCGTAGGGCTCGCCGCCGTAGGTGCCGTACTCCTCCTCGTAGATCATCTTGAACAGGCGGCTCTGGTCGAAGTCGCTGGCGTTCTCGATGTCCGAGAGGAGCTCGGCCTTGGTGGCGTGCAGCGCGCGGAGCTTGAGGTGGGTCCCCGTCTCCGACTTGCTGACCAGGTACTTCATGCCCCGCCAGGTCGCCTCGAGGGCCTGGAAGTCGGGGTTGTGCAGGATCAGGTTGAGCTGGGCCGAGAGCGCCTTGTCCAGGTTGCGGATCTGGTTCTCGATCAGCTGGATGGCGTTCTTGATCGACTTCTTCTTCTCATCCTCGGGCGAGACGCCGGAGGTGAGGGCCTGGTCCAGCAGAGCCTTGAGCTCCTTGCTGGCCTCGGCCTTGTTGGTCTCAGCGATGACCGACGTGAGCAGATCGGTCCCGGACGCCGCCGCCGCAGGCGCCGCGGCCGCCTTTTCCTTCGGAGCTGCCATGAGCTTCTCCTCTTTCCTCAGGTGGTGCCGCGCGCGGCTTACAGCTTGCCCTTGAGTTCCTCGAGCTTCTTCTTCAGGTCCTCATCGGATCCGGTGGACCGGATCACCTCGTTGAGGGCCGAAGCGAGGTCGTCGTTCACGTAGATCTTCGCCAGCAGAGCGTTCAGAGCGTTGCGGCGCTCGTAGGTCTCGCGGAGCTTGTCCACCTTGGAAACGACGGCCATCGGCTCGAAGTCGCCGAGACGATCGAACTTCAGATCCACCGGGATGTGCTCGCTGGTCGAGTCCAGCTTGTTGGGCACGGTGAAGCTGAGGCTGGGGCCGACGCTGCCGAGGACCTCGTCGAAGTTGTCCTTGTCGATCTGGACGAACTTCCGCTCCTTCAGCTTCGGCTGGTCAGCGTGACCCGCAAGGTCGGCCATGATGCCGACGATGAAGGGCAGCTCCTTGACCTCCATGGCGTCGCCGATCTCGACGTCGTAGGTGATCTGGACGCGCGGGGGTCGATTGCGCCCGATCTTGTGCTGAGTCTGGTCAGCCATACCTTCTCCACTCGGCTCCGGGACCGGCCCCCAGGTGGAGGCCGATCAGGTTTCGTCGCGGCGCCCCAGCCGATTCGGAGCGTTCGCGAAGGACGCCGGGACACCCCGACGCCGGAAGCATGCCACGGACCGATCCGTGGCGTCTCGCTAACGGGGCGCTTGCATGCCCAGCAGCGAGTAGATCGTGCCCAGGTCGCGCTGGTCCTGGACCAGCTCCTGGATGAGCTCGGCGAAGGTCATGTTCCCCCAGGAGACCGCCCGCATGATCAGGTGCGGCACGGGGCTGTGGGGCTCCTTCGAGAGCAGGTACTGCGCGGCCTCCGCCAGCCGCGCGTAGGCCTCGGCCCGGTTGCGGATGGGGCCGTGTCGCGTGCCGCCGCCGGTCGCGAGCTCCTCCTCGGAGCCCGGGGCCGCCTCGGCGGCCGCGGCAGCGTCAGGATCTTCCTCGGCCTTCTGGTCGAGGGCGCGGGTGACGAAGCCGTGGATCGAGGAGGCGATCTCCTTGAACTGCCACAGCGAGGCCATGGGCTGCCCGCAGCGCTTGTCGATGGAGGCCTCCAGCGAGGCGACCGACTCGATGAGGCTCGTGAGCTGGCCCTCGAGCTCCCGATAGAACTTCGCCGGGGTGAGCAGCACGCAGCTCATGTACTCGGAGGTGTTGACCTCGCCTTCCTTGGGCCGACCACCCTGGCGGTCGTAGAGGCTGGCCTTCTCCCAGTCGACCCAGTCGAGGATCTGGGGCTCCTGCGTCTGCGGCTCCGTGAGCGCGATGCGCTTGAGCTCCAGGGAGAGCTTCTCGTTGATCCACGCGATGGGCGACATGCGGGCGTCGAGGTCGCCGTCGTCATCGATGGCCGGGTAGGCCGTGTCCCAGAAGCGGTTGACCAGGGAGTCGACGAGCTGCAGGCCCTGGACGCAGCCCTCCAGGCCATAGCGCTTCAGCCAGGCCTCGGCGAGCCACGCCGCGACGCGCAAGTCCTTGGACTTGTTGCGCAAAATGTCGAGGCAGACGCGCTCGACCTCCACCCAGTCGGCCTTCTTGACGTCGGTGACCCAGACCCCCTGGGAGAGGTGCGGATCCTCGTGGCGCCGGGCCTCCTTGATGCGGTCGTACACGGCGCTGCGGCGCAGCGACTCGCCCGCAGGGAGCAGATCGGAGATGGGGCGGGTGAGGGCCGCCATGTCGACCGACAGCCGGCTCATCGTGAGACCTCCTGGTCAGGGCGGCCCATCAGCGGCCCCCCTTCGAGTCGTTGCCCGCGAAGATCCCATGGCGCTGCAGCAGCTCCTTGGAGACCTCGGGGGCGCGCCGCGGGAAGTCGGGCAGCTTGAAGGCCGACTTCTCGCCCGGCACCTGCAGGCCGATGCGGGTGTAGACCCGCGTCTCGGTCGCGAGCAGGCCGGCCCCGCCGCGGGCGCTCGACGTCTCCGTCTCGAACCGCAGGGTGTGCGGCCGCAGGAACGAGCGCCGGCCGCGGTCGGCGGCGGTGGTGGCGTGGGTGAGCAGGAGCCGCAGCAGGGACCAGCGGCCGGCGTACACGTAGCAGACCTCGCGGCCGTTCACGCGGGCCTGCTCGTTGCGCTGGTTCGGCGCCGGGATGTAGTCGGCGTCGAGGGCCCACCGGAAGCAGACGCCCACCTGGTCGTTGGTGCGCCACTGGGCCGAGCGCTTGTTGGAGTGCAGCTCCACGCGCTGGTCGCCCAGGCTGGCGTACCAGTCGATGATCTGGTTGCCGCCGAGCTCGTTGTCGCGGTTCACGCGGAAGTCGAACTCGGTGTCGAGCACGAGGTCGGGGTTCTGGTCCTCCGACTTCAGGATGGGCTCGAAGAGCTTGCGCACCTGCTGGACCTGCTCGAGGAACCGCTGCACCTCGTCGGCGGAGTCGCCGAAGAGGGCGCGGGCCGAGCCGCTGTCGGGGTTCATCATCGCCGCGAAGGCGCCCGCCGACTGGTCGAACATCTTGTAGAACTGCACGACCTCGCCGGTCTCGGCCTCGGCCAGGGTGTCGGGGCCCGCGAAGGGGAACCGGCCCATGAGGCGCTCGGCGAAGTAGCGCTGGAGCTGGACGTAGCCGTTGACGGTCTCGCGCTTGAGGATGGCGTCACAGCGGCGCTGCATCTCGGTGGCGATGACGTACTTGCGGCCCTTGAAGTAGTCCTTGCTGCCGTACTTGTCGATCGTCTCGTCGAGCTGCTTGCGGCAGTTCTCGAGCTTGATGTTGTTGAGCTTGTCCTCGATGAAGCGCTCCAGATCCTCCAGGGAGTTGCCGGGCACCTTCTTCTCGAAGTCGTCGAGGACCGCCAGGATGTCCTTCCAGCGGGTCACGTCGCGGTGGCTCACCACCGGCTCGCCGATGTTGGTGATGACCTCGTCCAGGGGCCGCGCGAAGTCGTTGGCCAGGTTCTGGATGGTCTTGCGCTGCACCTCGAGCCGGGCGTGCAGGTCGTTGGTGTCCCGCGCGCCGAAGGCCACGACGCCCGGGGGCTGGTCGCTGTCGGCCCAGGAGAAGTCGTCGGCGCGGATCTGGTAGAGCTTCTCGTAGGTCAGCAGCGAGTCCACCTGGGCCAGCAGGCCGAGGGCGTCGTCGCGCAGGGCGTTGAAGAGTTCCGAGTCCTCGGGCTCGTTGAGGGCCCGGTTGATCTCGTTGAGCGCCGCGATGGTCTTGATGATGCGCTCGTGCTCGGCGCGCAGGTTGCGGATGCGCTCCTTGAGCTGCTCCTTGCGCTGCGCCGTCCAGCCGAGGCTGCCGTCGTCGCTGCCCGGCAGCGTGGCGGGGCGCGCGTACTCCATGTGGAGCTGCAGGCGGGCCTTCAGCTCGCGGGCGGCGGCCTGGTCGAGGGCGTTGTTGACGGCCTGGGGCACGCCCGATCGGGTCGCCTTGGTGTAGGCCTCGTACTTGGCGTGCCAGTCGAGGACCTCGCGCAGGAGGTCGGGGTTCCAGCTGTCCCGCAGGCCCGCGCGGCGGGCCACGCCGAGCTGGTACTCCGTCTGGTCGGTCGCGCCGGCCTGGACGTAGGGCTCCGAGAGGAAGCGGCGGACGTTCTGCTTCACCGTGTCCAGCTCGGTGCTCAGGACGACCTTGCCCTCCTGCTGGCCGAGCAGGCGGAAGCCGCCGGTGCGCGTCTCCGCGCCCCAGACCGACTGGCGCAGCTCGTTGAAGAGCTTCTGGTTCTCCCGCTCGAAGCGCGTGCCGAGGGCCACCAGCTCGCCGTCCGTCTCGGACTGGGCGGCGGGGAAGGCCTGGCCGTTGAGCGTCTCGATGAGATCGGCGTACTGGGGTCCCGGCTTGAACTCCTCGGGGAGCAGCCAGTTGGCCTTGCCGCCGTCCACCTGGGCCTCGACCTCGGTGATGGTGTTGTTGATGGCGGTCAGGCGCTGGGCGTAGGTCTCGCCCGCCTGGCGCAGCTCGATGGTGTCCATCAGGCCGGCCAGCTTGCGCAGCCCGTCACGCAGCGGGTTCTGGCGGAAGAGGTCGTCCTGGAACCGCTGCGCCATCTGCTCCTGCTTGATGCGGGCGCGGTTGGCGTAGGGATCGTAGCCGAGCTCGGGCCACTCCCGGATGCGGGCCTGGAGGGCGTTGCGGTAGAGGCCGTCCGTGCTCTCCAGCGTCTTGGTGATGTCCTTGCCCGTCACGTACAGGTAGAGCTGGGCCAGGTCGCGGGTGTTGTGGTTGTTGTAGCGGCCGAAGTTCAGGTTCAGCTCGACGACTTCCTTGGAGAAGCGGCCGAGCTCCGACAGGCCCTCGCGCACCCCGCCCACGACCATGCTGGGCCGGCGGGGGGCGGCCTCCTCGAGGCCGTTGGCGCCCACCGCCACCTCGAGGCCGGGCGGGAGCAGGGCGTCAGCCTTCTGCTCCAGGGCCTCCTTGAGCGGGCGGGCCACGCCGTAGCCGAGCACCATGGCGATGGCCTTGTTGGTGTCCTCGGTGAGGTTGTCGAAGAACGACGTCGGCGCGGTGAGCATCTCGAAGCGATCGACCTCGAGCTCGGCGAGGGCCTCCAGGGCTTCGATGCCCCGGCCATCCCCATGCTCGTCGACGCGCACGCCATAGCGGGCGCGCTCCTGGTAGCGCTCGATGATCTTGAGCAGCCCGCCGAACTGGTCCACCCGGCGCGACGTCACGGCGCGCTGGTAGATGATGGCGCTCAGGCCGATGAGGGCGACCACCAGCACGGCCAGGCGATACCACCGGACGCGCTTGCGCTGCTTGCGGCGGGCCTCGTCGTCCAGGCGGGTGATGCCGGGCTCGCGGAAGATCTTCTCGGTGAAGAGCTGCTGCACGAAGGCGGGACGCGGCGGCCGCTTGGGCCCCTTGGCCGCCTTCGTCACGGGCATCAGGCCCGGGATGGGGGGCAGCTCGTCCTCTTCCTTCTTCGCCGGGGGCTCGTCGCCCACCAGCGCCGTCAGGTAGATGCCGCGGAGGGGCAGCGTCTGGCGGTAGCTGGTGGCCTTGAAGATGGGGTCGAGGTAGGCCTTGAGGGCGCCCTTGAGCTGGGCGATGTGGCGCGGCAGCAGGTAGAGATCGTCGCGATCCGCCTGCTGCTGCACATGGGGCAGGAGGTCGAGCTGCGTGACGCAGATCGCCTCGTGCACGGAGCCCATGGCCTCGTCCACCCACTCGGGCTGGTAGCTCGTCTCGGGGTCGTAGGGCGACGACCACCCGAACATCTGATCCCGCATCGTCTCGGGCATGGCCCGGGCGAAGACGTCGAAGCCGGGCAAGGCCTCGCAGTGCGTGAGCATGACGTAGGTGGGCATGTGGACGCCCAGCTCGTCCTGGGCCTGGTGGATGCGCTCGGCCACCACCTCGGCCCGGCGGCCGATGCGGGTGAGGGCGTCGGGGCCGCGATCGAGCAGCGTGCGCACGTCGATGGCCACGATGAGGCCGTCGAGGGGGCGCCGCTTGCGGTAGGTGCGCAGGCCCTTGAGGTTGGTGGCCCAGGCGCCCTCGGCCTCGCTCTTCTTGCCGCCGAAGCGGGCGAAGAAGCCGGTGCGCTCCTCCTCGTCGAGCTTCTCGTCCTGGCCGGCGAAGTACACCCCGCCGTAGTCCACGACGACCGCGTTGGAGAAGAACCACCACTTGTTGGCGTGGGGGCCCTCGACGCCGTAGGTCTGCGGGCTGCCCGGCCGGGGGGACAGGCCCGCGTCCGGCAGCAGGGACTCCTTGCCGCAGTCCGGCTCGCCGACCATGGCGTACCAGGGGATGCGATAGAGCACGTCCCCCTTGCGGACCATCTTCTCGAGGTCCTTGGCCGCCTTCTTGTACGACGTGCGGATGGCGCTGCTGGAAGCCTTCTGGGGCTCGCCCTTCTTCTTGCGAGCGTTGCCCTGGGCGCTCTTGCCCTTCGCCGTGGCCATCAGCGCCCCCGCTCCGTCTGCTCGGCGACCTTGCTCGCGTCGATCTGGCGCACGATCCGCCGAATCTCGTCGGTCTGGACGTACCAGGCGGCGTGGGCGAGGCCCAGGTAGCCGATGATCACGATGACCAGGAGCTTCAGGTAGGTGCCGTGGTCCGGCATCTTCTCACTGGGCTCCTTGTTGATGGTGTGTGCGTAAGCATCTGGAAAGAATGGCTTTCCAGGATCCATGCCGCTCGACTGGCCCAGGCCGACGAAGTACATGAGGCGCTCGCGGTAGGCGACGACCTCGTCCTCCTCATGGCCGCGGAACCGCCCCTTGAAGCCCAGCAGGAGCGCGATGAGGTAGGCCGTGGCGACCTCTTCCTTGGACTTGTCGCGGGAGGCCAGCAGCTCGTCGATGCGATCGAAGAACGCGGCGCCGGCGCGCTGGGTGCCGAAGACCTGCTTCTCGAGCAGGTTGGTCAGCCAGCGGGCGCGCCCGCCCCACTGCAGCTGCATGTGCAGGAACTGGTCGTCGGCCAGGGCCACCATCACGTAGCGCATGGCCTCGTACAGGTGGTAGCCCACCTCGTCCGGCGTCTCGCCGAGCGAGCGGAGCTGCTCGTCCATGAAGCTGCGCAGCTCGCCCTGGACGCGCTCGACCGTGACGTCGTCGCCGTCCCGCTCGATCTCGCCCTTCAGGCGCACGATCAAGCCGTAGAAGTCCCGCAGCTTGGCGAGAAGGGGCGAGCGACTGAGCTGGGCGGCATTCATGGCGCTGATCCCCCGGTCACCTGAATCAATCGTTGTCGTGCTTGACGTAGAGGACGACCCGGGTGGGGCCGGTGTCGTTCGGACCGCGGACCGGGTTGAAGACGTGCAGGCCCTCACCCGGCTCGATGCGGCGGAGGTTCTCGTCGAGCGTGAAGAGCACCGTGCCCGGCCGCCGACGCAGGCCCTCCTGCTGGTCATCCCGCTGGCGCCGCGCGCCGATGTCGCGGTTCTTGCTCATGGACTCGACGTGGCTGTCGGTGCCGATGTAGCAGGACTCCGCCCAGGCGATGACCTCCTGGGTCGGCTGACCCAGGAAGCCGAGCACCACCTTCTGGCCCACCCACTCCTCGCGGAAGGGGATCTGGAAGTGGTGCCCCGAGCCCTCGAAGCGGTACTCCGTGAACTTCTCCTGCACCCCCAGATCGAGGGTGTTGAAGAGGCCGCGGCTCACCGACTCGAAGATCTCGCGGATGTTCTCGTGGTCGTAGCGCGGGAAGCGCGGGACCTCGTCCACCGATCCCACCGCCGCCACATGGGCCGCGAGGGTGCAGAGGGACACATAGAGGAAGTAGGGGTGCACCTCGCCCGACGAGAGGTTCGTCTCGAAGGCGGGCAGCCCGGCCATCAGGCTGTGGAGCTGCTGCTCGAAGCGGGGGCGGTTGGCGCTGCCCACCGGCGAGCGGATCATCTCGAGCAGGTAGTTGGCCTTGCCGCGCACCTTGGAGGCCGCCTGGCCGCACAGCTCGATGAGGGGCTGGCACCAGGCCTCGGTGGCCGCGATCTTGAGGTGCGGCGCCACGTAGCCGGTGAGGCGGAAGGCGGAGTCGGCGTACTCGATCTCGCCGACGGGCAGGCGGACGAGGCCACCGGTGCCGGCCTCCGTCACCACCAGACGGGCCCCGGGCTTCACGCGCGGGATGATCACGGACGCCTGGCCCTCGGGGGCCTCGGGATCCGAGTCGGTGACCGGCGAGCCCTCGCCCACCACGAAGCGGGCCATGGCGCCCTGCTTCTCGGCGACGGAGTTCTCGGGGACGCAGAGGTAGATGCGGATGGGGCCCTTCTCGGCGTCGGCCTTGAACGGGGCCAGATCCACCTGCTCGGGCGGCTCGCCGACGAACAGCCCGTCGGGCATGATCGCCTTGAGGCGCTGCAGGCGGAAGATGCGGTGGTCGAGGAGCGCCTCGTCTACCTCCAGATCGCAGATGCCCCACATGAAGGGGGCGCCCATCCCGGCATACTGGGCGAGCAGGGCGGCAAACCGGGCGGACTGCTCCTGGAAGTGCTGGGGCGCCAGGAGCATGCCCTCATGCCAGCGGAGGGCGTCAGGGACAGGGAGGTTTCTGCGCAACGCGTTCGCTCCGTATCGCCCGCACGGGGCGTTATTCTTCCTCGGCCAGGTCCACCACGGTCAAGTCGTCGACGCCCAGCACCACCAGAATGCGCTTGGCCGGGTTGAACCGCGCCCGGTGGCGCCCCGGCGCGGTGTAGCCAGCGAAGACCAGGCCGTCCGCCTGGCGGCCGGCCAGCTCGATGGACTGCTCCTTGATGCGCTGACCCGGCAGGATCTCCCGGGTGATGGCGTCGAAGGACGCCCCCTCCGGGTTGTCCCGCTTGCGCTGCTCGGCCTGCTCGAACCACTCCGAGGCCGAGAGCCGGGACAGCTCGTCGAAGACCGAGTCCTCGTAGATGACCAGAATCGTTACGGGAATGGGGGAGTCGTCGTTGGCCCCGCGCTCGGACTCGAGCGTGACCCGAAGCTGCGTCGGGCCGGAGCCACACGCAGACGCGAGCGTGGCAAGCAGGAGCAGGAGCGGTCGACCGAAGCTGGCGATCCTCGACACCTGATGGGCCCCTCAGCCACCGCCCCGTCGGCCCCCCTGGCACGGTGCGGCAAGCTCGTCATTCAGCGTTCGGGGGTCATTACAAGGGGTCGACCCCACGCTGTCAAAGGGAATCGGAGCCTCCCGGCGGTTGGCAGGAGGCCCCTTTTCGTTATGCGGCGGGCGAGGGGAGGGGCCCCTCGGCTCTTTTGCGGTTCCCCCACGCGTCGGTTGACCTGCCGCTCGCCCGCGCCGATGATGGGGGCCGTTCGAGAGAGCTCAGGCGAACGATGCGCGCGACGAATTGCTGCCTTCGACGGGTGGGTTCGCTCCTCCTGGGAGCGTTTTCCCTCCTGGCCGCCGTGGGGTGTGGGTCCCAGGGTCCCACACGCCTCAAGATGAAGTTCGACGTGACCCGCAAGGCGAACGCGGACAACCCCATTCAGGTCGACGTCCTCGTGGCGTACGACCCCGAGATGGTGGAGGAGCTCGACCGGCTGACCGCCGGCGAGTGGTTCAGCCAGCGGGAGGCTCGCCTGCGGAGCAACCCCGGCGAGACCAAGTTCCAGCACTGGCGTTGGGAGTTGACGCCGGGCCTGGAGTTCCCGGACGTGGATCGAGGCCTGAAGGGCGAGCCTTCACAGGGTCTGATCTTCGCGAACTACGTCTCCCGAGGGAAGCACAGCGCCCGGTTTGATCCCAGCTACGGGCAGTATGTAGAGTTCGGCTATGACGCGTTCCGGATGGTGCGCGGCAAGCTGGTCGACCCGGAGTCCCGGGGCTGGCGACCGCCGGTGGGGTGGTCGGGCGTCGGGCTGGGGACCGTGGGCGTTGGGCTGGGCACCTTCTTCGCCGTGCTCACCAACGACGCCGCCGTCGGCACCCGCGGTCTGCGTCCCAAGGACGCCGAGAAGCACGCTCGCCTGACGGACGATTACGATACTTACAGGACCGCGTCGATCATCAGCTTCGGCGTGGGGGCTGCCTTCCTGGTGGCCGGCGCGGCAATCCTGTTGTGGCCTGAGTCGAACGAGTCGCCGTTCCGTGAGATCCAGTCCGAGGAGGATCGGGACGTCAACGCCGGGGGGAGTCCATGGTGAGCCGACCACTGCAGGCGGCGCTTCTCTTTGCGGGGCTGGCGCTGCTGGTCCCCGTCGCCTGCAACGATCCCGAGCCGCTCGGCGCCTGCATCACGAACGACGACTGCCCACAGGGGCGCCAGTGCCTGGCGCAGGTCTGCGTGCCCAACGACCCGTGCGCGGCCGGCATCTACATCGGTGACCGCCGCCCGGATCTGCCCGACGAGAACGGGGAGTACCCCGAGGGCAGCCTGGTCCGCCAGGTGTCGGGCGTGACGGCCGGGATCGCCCCCCAGGACAGCAACCTGGTGGTGGTGGCGGGCGGTGAGCCCAAGCTCTTCGAGATCGACTTCTACGACGACCCCAGCAAGAACAACGGCCGGGTGACGCCGATCGGGCTCTTCATGGAGGCCCGCGTCCGCCTGCTGCCCGGCTCGGCCGAGTGCGCGGCCGTCATGTATCTGTGGCCGGATCGCAAGTCCCGAGCGAAGTTCTGCCTGGGCGGTGGCCGCGTGGGCACGGCCCTTGGGCGCGGCCAGAGCAACAACCTGATCGACGACATCGACTTCGATCAGCCCCACACCTTCCGCATCGAGATCAAGCCGGCCACGGCCGAGGCCGACGGCGCCATGGCCGACACGCAGAGCAGCACCTTCGTGGAGCTCTGGGTGGACGGCGAGCGCCGGCTTCGCCTTTCCCCGCGCGACTTTACGGACGTGCCGGCCAATGAGCGGCCCGACCGGGCGCCGCTGCTGGGCTTCGGGGCTGAGGGCGCCGGCACCAGCGAGTGGGACTTCGTGCGCTGGGGCTGCCGGCCCGACGCCGGCGTCTGCCTGCCCGAGCTGCAGGATGACGACACCGACTGCACCACCGAGCGGCGCAACACCCTGTGCGGCGGCGCCGCCGTGGCCCAGGAGCTCTGCGACAGCAAGGACAACGACTGCGACAACGAGATCGACGAGGACTTCAAGGAGGACTTCGCCGACGGCATGCCCACGGCCATCTCCATCGCCGGGGAGGATCGCTACCTCGGGCAGGAGTGCGGCCTGGCGATGCCCTGCAACCTGGCGGTCGTCGTCTGTTCGGACGACAAGCTGGGCCTGCGCTGCGACATCGATCCCTTCCAGCAGCCCGAGCGCTGCGACGCGCTCGACAACGACTGCGATGGCCTCCCCGACGAGGACTTCACCAACGGCCCCGGCGCCGATCCGGACAAGCTCTGGAACGACGAGACCATCGGCGAGACGGACCTGGGCCTGGGCTCGCCCTGCGGCCGCGGCGTCTGCGAGGGCGGCGAGGTCGTCTGCGGGGTGAACCAGGACGCGGTCACGTGCTCGACGCGGGCCGATCGCCTCGAGTCGGACATCTGTGATGACGGCCTCGACAACGACTGCGACGGCGCGACGGACGAGGGCAACGACCTCGACCGCGACGGCTACCAGAACTGCCCGCGCTGCCTGCGCCAGGGCGAGGTCTGCGTCCGCGGCCACGACTGCGACGACGACCCCCTGACGGGCGCCTCCATCAACCCCGGCGAGGCCGAGACCTGCAACCGGCGCGATGACGACTGCGACACGCGCGTGGACGAGGGCCTCGACGCCGACGGCGACGGCTTCCTGCCCTGCGGCGAGCCCTGCCCGAACCGGCCCGGCGAGGTCTGCAACCGCGACTGCGACGACGACAACTCCGACAACCCCGAGGGCGGGCCGCGGGCCCAGGACATCTTCCCGGGGGCCGAGGAGCTCTGCGACGGCATCGACAACAACTGCAACGGCGAGCCCGACGAGGACTTCTCGTTCGAGAACAACGGGCGCCGCTTCTACACGGACCGCAACAACTGCGGCCGCTGCGGCGTGGACTGCGAGGCCATCAGCCGCGACAAGAACACGCTGCTGCGCTGCGAGATCATCGAGAACGACGCCCCGGTGGCCCAGTACGGCTGCAGCCCGCGCTGCCTGGCCGGCTTCGTGGACTCCGATGGCGACATCCTGCCCCAGGAGCAGGACTGGTACGCCGACTCCAACGGCTGCAACTGCGAGCTGGACGAGGCGAGCTTCTGCGATGACCCCAACGGCGTGAACTGCACCGAGCGCTGCGACGGCATCGACAACGACTGCGACGGCAGCCTGGACGAGCGCGACGGCATGCAGTTGCCGTCCTGCTACACCGGCCCGCCGAACACCCGCAACGTGGGCATCTGCCGCGACGGCCGCGTGGCCTGCCGCCAGGGCGAGCCCCGCCCCGAGATCTGCGAGGGCGAGCAGACGCCGCTCTCCGCGGTGGAGCGGGCCTGCGACGGCCTCGACGAGGACTGCGACGGCACCGTCGACGACGGCAACCTGGACGACGGCTCCCCCTGCCAGACGGGCCTGGACGGCGTGTGCGCCGCGGGCACCCTGCGCTGCCGCGACGGCCAGCAGCGCTGCATCCCGAACACGCCGCAGAACCAGATCCAGGAGACCTGCGATCTGATCGACAACGACTGCGACGGCCGCGTGGACGAGGACACCGACCTGGACGGCGACGGCTTCCGCCCCTGCCGCGCGTGCGTGGCCGGCGAGGCCCCCCAGCCGGGCGTGAACTTCTGCGTGCACGACTGCAACGACAACCCCCAGCAGGGTGGTCGCCGCGTCAACCCGAACGCGCCCGAGGTCTGCAACGGCGAGGATGACGACTGCGATGGCTTCGTGGACGAGGACTTCGTCATCACGAACAACCGCGGCGAGCCCGTCGACGCCCAGGGCAACGTGGTGCAGGGCACCTCGGTCGGCCTCATCTACAACACGGTCGACAACTGCGGCACCTGCGGCTCGGCCTGCTCGCCGCCCAACGCGCTGGGCAACTGCGACACCGGCGCCTGCCACCTGGTCGAGTGCCGCCAGGGCTTCCTGAACGTGGACGGCCGCGAGGACAACGGCTGCGAGACCTCCGACTGCCGCGCCGACAACGTCGGCCAGGACGTCGAGCTCATCGGCCGCCCCTGCTCCAAGCCCATGTACAACGAGGCCCAGGCCTGCCGGTGTGGCGGCGTCTACCAGTGCATCCGCCTGGGTGGCGTGCCGGCCGTGGAGTGCGTCGTCAACGACGTGGACGAGGGCGACATCGTGCCGCCGGTGGACTGCCGCGCGGTCAGCCGCATCGGCGTCGAGGCCGAGCTCTGCGACGTGATCGACAACGACTGCGATGGCCAGGTGGACGAGACGTTCATCCTCAAGGCCAACGGCCAGCCGGTGCTCGACAACGACGGCAACCCCATCTACTCCGACGTGAACCACTGTGGCGCGTGCAACCAGCGCTGCGCGCCGCCGAACGCGCGGCCCCAGTGCGTCCAGGGCAGCTGCCAGGTCCTCGACTGCAACGCCGGCTTCTACGACATCGATCACCTGCCCGGGAACGGCTGCGAGTACGCCTGCCAGCCCTCGGGCCGCGAGGTCTGCGACGGCATCGACAACGACTGCAACGACCGCATTGACGAGACGTTCGACTTCCAGAACGACCCGCTGAACTGCGGCGTCTGCGGCGCGGCGAACAACCCGCCGGGCACGCTGACGGGCCGCTGCAACTTCACCAACGGCACCGCCTCCTGCCAGGGCGGTCAGTGCCGGCTGGCGGGCTGCAACCCGGGCTTCGCCAACTGCAACGAGGATCCGGCCGACGGCTGCGAGACCGATCTGAACCTGCCCGCGACCTGCGGTGGGTGCCTGCCGGCGAACCGCTGCGATCCCGTCTCGACGAGCGGCTGCTCCAACCAGCAGTGCGTCTGTGGCGCCAACCCGCCCTGCGGCGGCCAGAACGCGGTCTGCGACGACCTCGCCGGCGCCTGCACGGGCTGCCTCGACAACGGCGACTGCGCGGCCATCCCGGGCAGCCCGTTCTGCGTGAACAACAGCTGCCGCCAGTGCGAGGCCATCAGCCACGCGGGCTGCGAGGAGAACGCGGCGGCGCCCATCTGCGTGGATGGGAACTGCCAGCCGTGTGTGTCGGACGCCCAGTGCACCATCCGGCCCGGCAACCGCGACGTCTGCCTCGAGGACACCGGCCGCTGCGAGCTCTGCGATCCGGCCAGCAACGCCGGCTGCACGGGCAACAACCCCACCTGCGACCGCAACCAGCTCACCTGCCGGCCCTGCGCCAACGAGCAGGACTGCCTGGGCGGCGCGTGCGTCGGTGGCCGCTGCTCGGGCTGCGACATCCAGACGAACTTCCCCTGCTCGGGCGCCACGCCCATCTGCGACAACCGCGTCACCGAGTGCCGCCAGTGCCTCAACGACGCCGAGTGCGCCGCCAAGGATCCGGCCACGCCGGAGTGTGTCGCGGGTCGCTGCCAGATCTGTGACCCGGGTGATCACGCTGGGTGTGGCAACGATCAGCTCTGCTGCAACTTCCTCTGCGTGGCGACCAACCCCGACACGCAGTGCACGAGCTGCGGCCAGCGCTGCAACCCCGCGTCCACCAACGCCTGCACCGATCGGGAGTGTGTCTGCGGTCCCAACGAGCAGTGCGGTGGCCAGACGGCGTTCTGCGACGATCCCAACGGCGACTGCGTGAACTGCCGCAACGACGCCGACTGCAGCGGCGGGCGGCCGGAGTGCGTGGGCAACGTCTGCGAGGCCTGCGATCCCACGGGTCACGTCCGCTGCAACCCGCTCGGCACCTCGCCGGTCTGCGATCCGCAGGCCCGCATCTGTCGCCGCTGCGGCAACGACGCCGACTGCCGCGGGGCCAACGCCACGGCGGCGGGCTTCGAGGGCGGCGAGTGCATCGCGGACGGCAGCTGCCGGTTCTGTGACCCGGCCAACGACGCTGGCTGCGCCTTCGACGGCGTCCGGCCCATCTGCGACGACGCCCAGTTCGACTGCCGCGCCTGCCAGGACGACACCGAGTGCGCCAGCAACGGCCGCGGCAACGTCTGCGCCGCCAGCGGTCGGTGCACGGCCTGCCAGAACAGCGCGGAGTGCCAGGGCCACCCGGCCGGCAACCTGTGCAACATCGCCGGCAACCCGGCCACCTGCGGGGCCTGCCAGAACAACGCCCAGTGCGCCGGGCACCCCGAGGGCAACCGCTGCGTCGGCGGCAACTGCGTGGCCTGCCAGGTCTCGGCGGACTGCGCCGGCAACCCGGCGGGCGACACCTGCGTGGCGGGGGTCTGCACCGTCTGCGAGCCGGGCAGCAACGCTGGCTGCGTCGGCCAGACGCCCATCTGCGGCGGCGGCCAGTGCCGCGCTTGCCAGAACGACGGGGAGTGCGGGGCCGGCCGCTTCTGCGTGGAGCAGGCGGTCGAGGGCATCCAGGCCGCCAGCGTCGGCACCTGCCAGCGCTGCGATCCCGTGGGCGACACCGGCTGCGACGCCGCCAGCGCCTCGCCGGTCTGTGACCCCACCAACTTCTTCTGCCGGGTGTGCGCCCTCGACTCCGAGTGCAGCAACAACCAGCAGTGCGTGGCGGGCCGCTGCCGGGCCTGCGACCCCGCGACGGACGACGGCTGCAACGCCGGGGGGGCCAACCCCATCTGCCGCGGCGCGGTGCCCGCGTGCACGCCGTGCCAGAACAGCGCGGAGTGCGCCGAGAACATCCGCAACGGCAACGTCTGCGTGGGTGGGGCCTGCACCACCTGCTCGCTGGCGACCCACGAGGGCTGCGCCGCCGGTCAGCTCTGCTGCGACACGGGCAACGGCCCGACGTGCGTGGCCACGGGCCCCGGCGACGGCGACGTCTGCACGGCGTGCAACGTCAACGGCTGCAACGCCAACGACACCAACGACTGCAACGGGCGGGTCTGCCAGTGCGGCATGAACGCGCCCTGCGCCGCCAATGACTACTGCATCGCCGGCGCTTGCGTGGACTGCATCCGCGACGCGGACTGTGGTGGCGTGACGCCGCGCTGCGTCGAGAACACCTGCGTGGGCTGCCGCAGCAACGGCGACTGCCGCGGCACGACCCCGGTCTGTGACGCCAACGTCTGCCGGGCGTGCCGCAACAACCCCGACTGCGGCGCGGGCTCCGTCTGCATCCGCGATGGGGCCCAGGCGGGCGCCTGCACCGGCGACCGCGACTCGGACGGCATCGACGACGGGCAGGACAACTGCCCCGACGCGGCCAACCCGAACCAGCTCGACACCGACGGCGACGGCTCCGGCGACGCCTGCGACGACGACGACGACAACGACGGCGACGCGGATGACGTGGACAACTGCCCGCTCGTCCCCAACGCCGACCAGGCCAACGCCGACAACGACGCCTTCGGCAACGCCTGCGACCCGGACGACGACAACGACGGCCTGCTGGACGGCATCGACAACTGCCCGCTCAACGCCAACCAGGATCAGGCCGATCAGGACATGGACGGCATCGGCAACGTCTGCGACCCCGACCGCGACGGCGACACCATCGCGAACGGCCAGGACAACTGCCCGGACATCGCCAACCAGAACCAGGCGAACAACGACGGGGACGCCCAGGGCGACGTCTGCGACAACGACGATGACAACGACAACGTCACCGACAACGTCGACAACTGCCCGCTGATCGCCAACGAGAACCAGCTCAACACCGACAACGACGGCCAGGGCGACGCGTGCGACCCGGATGACGACAACGACACCATCCTGGACGCCAACGACAACTGCCCGATCAACGCCAACCAGAACCAGGCGGACGCCGACATGGATGGCATCGGCGACGTCTGCGACAACGACCGGGACGGCGACGGCATCGCCGACGGGGCCGACAACTGCCCCGACGTGCCCAACGCCAACCAGCTCAACACCGACAACGACGCCCTGGGCAACGCCTGCGACCCGGACGACGACGGCGATGGGGTGCTGGACGCCAACGACAACTGCCCGCTGATCGTCAACGCGAACCAGCTCAACACCGACGGCGACGGCCAGGGCGACGCCTGCGACACCGACGACGACAACGACACCATCCTGGACGGCGCCGACAACTGCCCGCTGGTCGACAACCTCAACCAGCTCAACACCGACGGCGACGCGCTGGGGGACGCCTGCGATCCGGATGACGACAACGACACCATCCTGGACGGCAACGACAACTGCCCGCTGGTGGCCAACCAGAACCAGCTCAACACCGACGGGGATGGCCAGGGCGACGCCTGCGACCCGGATGACGACAACGACGGCATCCTGGACGGCAACGACAACTGCCCGATCAACGCCAACCAGAACCAGGCGAACAACGACGGTGACGCCCAGGGCGACGTCTGCGACCCGGACGACGACAACGACACCGTCCTCGACGCGAACGACAACTGCCCGCTGGTCGCCAACCAGGACCAGGCCAACGCCGACAACGACGGCCAGGGCAACGCCTGCGACACCGACGATGACAACGACACCATCCTGGATGGGGCGGACAACTGCCCGCTGAACGCCAACCAGAACCAGGCCGACGGCGACATGGATGGCGTGGGCAACGTCTGCGACAACTGCCCGACCGGCGCCAACGCCGACCAGGTGGACTCGAACAACAACGGCCAGGGCGACGCCTGCGACTCGCCCCTGGTCATCAACGAGTTCGACTACGTGCAGCCCGGCGGCGACGACCGCGAGTTCATCGAGATCTTCAACAAGTCGAACGCCGCGGTGCCCCTGGCGACCATCGTCCTGCAGCTGCGCGACAGCAATGGCGGGGTGACGTCGACGTTCAACCTGAGCGACGCCGATGCGCTGCTGCCGGCCGGCGGCTACCTGGTCGTGGGTGACGCCTTCTTCGACGATCCGCAGGCGGGCTACCTGTTCCTGGGCGTCGCGCAGGGCACGTTCTCCCTGTCGAACAACGAGGCGGGCATCACGCTGATCGACACCACGCCCAACCCCGATCGCATCCTCGACTCGGTGGGCTACGAGGGGCTCGCGGGCGGCGCGGCGGAGACGGCGGCGGCCCCCACCGACAACGGCGCCGAGTTCATCGTGCGGTGCCCCAACGGCACCGACACGGGCAACAACGCCGCCGACTTCGTGGCCCGCATCATCAACCCGGGGGTCGTCGACCCGACGCCGGGCGCCGCGAACAACTGCCCCTGATCCCGCTGGGCGGCGCCCCCTTGCCGCCCGCCCGCTCCCCCCCGACAATGGCGCGTCTCATCGCTGGAGATCCGCCATGCTCGCCCCCGTCCTCGACCCCCACGCGCTCGCCGGCCACCTGGCCGGGCACCACTTCATCGACGGCCGCCTGACCCCCGCCGCCAGCACCGCCACCTTCCCGGTGGAGAACCCGGCGACCCGCGCCATCATCGGCCACGCCGCCGCGGGCGACGCCGCCGACGTGGCCCGCGCCGTCGAGGCCGCCGCCCGGGCCCAGCGCCTCTGGGCAGCCGTCGCCCCCCGGGAGCGCGGGCGCATCGTCGCCGAGTGCGGCCGCCGACTGCTCGCCCATGTCGAGGAGCTGGCGCGGCTCACCGCCCTCGAGACGGGCAAGGCCCTGCGCACCGAGAGCCGCGGCGAGGCGTCCGTCCTGGCCGACGTCTTCACCTACTACGGCGGCCTCGGCGGCGAGCTGAAGGGCGAGACCATCCCCTTCCGCCCCGACGTCCTGGCCTTCACCCTGCGCGAGCCGGTGGGCGTCGTCGGCGCCATCCTGCCCTGGAACGCGCCCCTGCTGCTGATGGCCCTGAAGATCTGCGCGGCCATCGTCGCGGGGAACGCCGTTGTCGTGAAGTCCGCCGAGGAGGCCCCCTTCGGCGTCCTGCGCGTCGCCGAGCTGCTCGGCGAGATCCTGCCCCCCGGCATCCTCAACATCCTGTCGGGCGACGGCCCCGGCTGCGGCGCGCCCCTCGCCGCCCACCCGGGCGTGGCCAAGCTCACGTTCACCGGCTCCGTCGAGACGGGCCGCATCGTGGCCCACGTCGCCGCCGAGAAGCTCGTCCCCGTCACCCTCGAGCTGGGCGGCAAGAGCCCCATGATCGTCCTGGACGACGCCGACCTGCCCCGCGCCATCGCCGGCGCCGTGGCCGGCATGCGCTTCACCCGCCAGGGCCAGAGCTGCACCGCCGCGAGCCGGATGCTCGTCCACCGCAGCCTGCACGACGCCTTCGTCGAGGGCCTCATCGCCGCCGTCAACGCCATGAAGATGGGCGACCCCCTCGACGAGGCCACCGACATCGGCACCATCATCTCGCCGGCCCAGTTCGAGCGGGTGCAGCGCTACATCGCCCTCGGTCGGGCGGCCGCCGGCGCGACGGGCCACGCCTGCAGCGCCCTGCCCACGGATCCGCGCCTGGCCAACGGCTACTACGTGCAGCCGGTCATCTTCACCGGCCTCGCCAACGACCACCGCCTCTGTCGCGAGGAGATCTTCGGCCCCGTCACCTGCGTGCTGCCCTTCGACGAGTACGAGGAGGCCATCGCCCTGGCCAACGACACCGACTTCGGCCTCGCCGCCACCATCTGGACGCAGAACCTGCAGCGCGCCATCGACGCCGTGCACCGCCTGCAGGCGGGCTTCGTGCAGGTGAACCAGAACCTCGTCGTGCAGCCGACGCTGGCCTACGGCGGCTACAAGCAGTCGGGCATCGGCAAGGAGGCGAGCCTGGGGGCCATGCTCGACCACTTCACCCACGCCAAGACGGTGCTCATCAACCGGGCGTAGTGCCCAGGAGCCGCTCCGGCTCCTCCAGCAGCAGCTTCACCCGGCTCAGCCCCGTCATCGCGTAGAAGCCATCCGCGATGCGCTCATCGTAGGACCAGCACAGCATCAGCTCCTGCCCCGTCGGGCCGGGCGTGATGCGCCCCATCACCAGGAAGATCGGGCAGTTGCCCCACTCCCACAGGTGGTGGAAGGCCCGCTCGATGCCCAGCGAGCCCAGGTTGGCCACGAAGGCCGACGCGTAGAGCGGGTCGCTGTCGATCATGCTCCGCGGCAGCACGCCCAGCCGGTCCGCCAGCCGCGCGGCCCCCATGACGAACCGCACCAGGAAGGGCGGCAGCCGCAGCAGCAGGCCCATCTCCTTGTCCGACGTGGACTTCTCGCCCGAGCGCCCCACCCCGAGCCGCCGCAGCACGTCGTCGGCCATGGCCACCAGGGGCTCGTCCGGCTCGAAGCGCCGCTTCAGCGTGAGGATGGGCGCCTGCTCGCTGAACTGCTGCTTGGCGCTGAACGACAGCCAGACCCCGTCGCGCTGCCAGAGCCGGTCCCCGGCGACGAACCGGTTGACCCGCGGCCGATCGGCCAGCATCTGCGCCAGCGCCCGCAGCACCAGGTGGAAGAGCGTGATGCGCCCGGCCTCCGGCGGACGGTCGGCGTTCAGCGCCTCGACCAGCGCGAGGGCCGCGTCCACGTTGACCTTCTGCTCCAGGTAGACCAGCGCCTCGCTGCGCCGCGGCGACACGAAGGGCAGGAACCGCCGGATGGGGGCGGCGTCCCGCACGAGCTGCCCGTCGGGGCGGCGACCGAACATGCAGACCTCAATCCAGCGAGAACGTCCCGTCCAGCGGCCCATAGGACAGGGCGTGGCGACCCAGCACCGGGATGTCGAAGAACACCGAGCCCCGCGCCTTGTAGGGGATGTCGAAAGACGGCGCCCGCCCGTCCAGGAACTCGTCGGCGCTGTCCGTGGCCACCTTCTCCAGGATGCCGAGCACGGCGTCCACCCCCAGGTCGAAGCGGATGCGCGCCTCGGTGTGCCCCGCGACGCCCTCCTGGGCGGCCGGGATGTAGCGGAAGCTCAGGTTGGTATCGAGGGTGCCGTTGGCGGCCTCCACCGCGATGCGGATGAGGTCCTCCACCGTCGGCACGAAGTCCTCGATGTCCTCGACCTCCTTGTCGGGGGCGCGGCACGCCTCCTCGCCGCCCTGGACGCAGTCCTCCGCCTCGGGATCGCAGAACGACACGCAGATGGCCCCGAGCTGTGCGGTGTCCTGGCCCTCGAACACGTCGAGCGCCAGCAGCAGCTCCACCAGCGGGATGGGGAAGTCGTTGGGGTTGCCCAGGTCGAAGACCAGCTCGAAGCTGAAGATGAGCTGCAGCTTGTCGGGCTCGCGCCCGAAGAAGCCCCGGCACGCGCCATCGGTGACGACGTTGCCCCCCAGCAGATCGTGGCAGTAGTAGGAGGCCAGCTCGTTGTTGGTGGGCCGGGCCGTCAGGTTGATCTCCTTCAGCTCGGCGGTGGGGGGCTCGGGGTTGATGCCCCCCGCGCTGCTGCCGAGGGGGCAGCCACCCAGCGGGAGGCCGAGGACGGCCAGGGAAGACGCCAGCACCAGGCGGTTGAGATCACGGGCACCCATCAGCACACCCCCTTGGAGAAAAGACGGCGCCGCGACGCCGGGGCAGCAGGCCGCATTCAGCCGCCCGGGCTCTTGACCGCCGAGCCCCGGGCCAGGTCCACCGGGTACTTCTGCTCCAGGCGCTGCAGCTTGGAGCGGGCCGCCGCCACCGGATCGATCCCCGAGACGGCGCAGAAGTTCAGCAACGAGATGAGCACATCCGCCACCTCGTCCGCCACCGCGTCGGCGGGCGGCGCGCCGGCCCCCGGCGGGTGGGGCCCCGGGCCCTCCCGCGTCCACATGAAGAGCTCCAGCAGCTCGCCCGCCTCGACCGAGAGGCAGGCGGCCAGGTTCTTCGGCGAGTGGAACTGCCGCCAGTCCCGCGCGGCCGAGAACGCCGCGACCTGGGCCTGCAAGTCCTCGAATTCGCTCATGGTTCCAGGTTCCCTCGCGGCCACTCCCAGCCCAGCCGGGCCAGCAGCGGGCTCAGCACGGGATCGGGCGGCGCCTCCACCTCGACGAGGGCCCCGTCAGACGGCCGCGGGAAGCGCAGCCGGTGGGCGACGAGCATGAGGCGCTGGTTGCCGAAGTGGTCGCGCCACAGGTGGTTGTGGCGGTTGTCCCCGTGATCGTGGTCGCCGACGATGGGGTGGTTGGCGTGGTGCAGGTGCCGCCGCACCTGGTGGCGCCGCCCCGTCTCCGGCCACGCCGCCACCAGGCTGTAGCGCGCCGTCGGGAACTGCCGCACCGGGATGGCGAGCTGCAGCCGCCGCAGGCACCGCCACCGCGTGTGCGCCTCGCGCTCGACGCCATCCACGATCAGCGGCCGGTCGCTCACCCCGTCCTGGGCGTACCCGCGCACCACCGCCAGGTAGGTCTTGTGCACCTCGCGCCGGGCGAACGCCGCCATCAGCGCCCGCGAGGCCTCGGCGTGGAACGCGAAGAGCAGCACCCCCGAGGTGCCCGCGTCGAGCCGGTGGACCGGCTGCACGAACGTCCGAAGCTGGGATCGCAGCGTCTGCACGGCGTAGGGCGGCCGCTCCCACGGCAGCCCGGCCTTGTGCACGATCATGCCGGCGGGCTTGTGCACCGCCACGCAGTCGGCGTCGCGGTACAGGATGTCGAGGGACGGGGTCTCCATGGCCGGCACCTTCGCTGGCCGCCGCCCGGGCGTCAATGCCCCGAATTTCTGAGATCCCCCCCGGGGCCGGCCCGAAATTCCGACGCGGAGCGCGCGCGGCGCCGCGCCCCGCGGCGCGGCACGGGCATTGCTCTGCCTCCCCGCGCCCCAGCGCACCCCCGGAGGATGCCCATGCTTCGCCCCCTCGCCGGCCTCACCGCCGCCCTCGCCGGCTTCGCCCCCGCCGCCGCCCTCGCCTGCGGCGGCTTCTTCTGCAGCTCCACCCCCGTCGACCAGTCCGCGGAGCGCATCCTCTTCGTGCAGGAGGACGCCGAGACCGTCAGCGCCTACGTGGAGATCATGTACCAGGGCGAGCCCGAGGGCTTCGCGTGGATCGTGCCCGTGCCCGAGGTGCCCGAGCTCGATGTCTGGTTCGGCGGGGCCTTCAACGCCCTCGACCTGGCCACCGGCCCCAGCTTCACCGGCAACTTCGGCTGCTTCGAGGCCGCCGCCGGGGGCGACGACCAGGACGCCGACGGCCTCCCCAACGACCCGGAGGTGGACGTCCTGGCCCGCGAGCAGGTGGGCCCGTTCGACACCGTGACCATCACCTCCCGCGACCCCCGCGCCCTCGTCGAGTGGCTGCGCGAGAACGGCTACCGCATCCTCCCCGAGATGGAGCCCTTCATCGCCCTCTACACCGCCGAGGGCATGAAGTTCGTCGCCATGAAGCTGCTGCCCGGCGAGGACGTGGCGGCCATCCAGCCCATCAAGATGACGTACCGCTCCCAGGGCCCGGCCGTGCCTCTGCGCCTCACGGCCGTCGCCGCCCAGCTCGAGATGGGGGTGAAGGTCTGGGTCCTGGCCGACAAGCGCTACGAGGTGGCCAACGCCCCGGCCGTCGCCATCGACGACGCCGACCTCGTCTACGACGACTGGACGGGCCAGACGAACTACGTCGCCCTCGTGGCCCGCGCCGTCGACGCCGCCGGCGGCCACGGCTTCGTGACGGAGTACGCCACCCCCACCGCCGAGCTCGCCGCCCAGATCCGCGACTCCTTCGTGCCCGAGTGGGCGGGCCAGGAGGCCATCGACGCCCGGGACGCCCTGGCCGACGTCCTGGCCAGCAAGCCCTACCTGACGCGCCTCTACACCCGCGTATCTCCTGAGGAAATGGACATGGACCCGCTCTTCGTGCCCAGCGAGGGCGGCGACGTGAGCCGGGTCCACGAGATCCCCGAGCGGCCCGGCCAGGACGCCTGCGGCGGGGGGGCCGAGGACTTCGACGCCTGCGCCTTCGCGGCCTGCGGGGCGGGCGGCGCCTGCGCCGAGGTGGCGGGCGCGGGCAACCGGGCCCAGGCCGGCTGCGCCTGCGCCGAGGGCACCCTCGCCCGCGCCGTGCCCGATCCCAGCGTCCCGGGGGGCGTGGCCGTGGCGTGCGGCGACGCCCGCATGAACTTCCTGAACCCGGACCTGACGCCGGCCGCCCCCGACCCGCTGCGCGACTTCGCCGCCGCCTGCGCCGGCAACCCCTGCGGCGACGGCGGCGAGTGCGTGAGCCTCAACGGCTTCCCGGCCTGCCGCTGCGACGCCGGCTTCGTGGCCGTCGGCGCCCGGGACGACGCGGGCCAGCCGCAGCCCACCTGCGCCCCCGCCCTGGCCGAGGTCGCCGCCCCCGTCGAGCTGCGCGAGCCCGACCTGCCGTACCCCGGCCGGCCCGTCGCGCGGCCCATCGACCCCGTCGTCCCCGGCAACGGCGGCCCCGGCATGGCGGCCCCGAGCGACAAGGACGACAGCTGCACCGCCGCCCCCGGCTCGACCCCGGGCGCCTGGTGGGCCCTGCTCCCCCTCGCCGGCCTGCTGCGCCGCCGCCGCCGCGCCTGACGCCTACTCGGCCTCCCCGTACACCACCACGGTGATGGGGAGCTGCACCGGCACCGCCCGCTCGTCCTCCGCCCGCACCGTCACCGGGAACACCCGCTGCCGCACGAGCTGCTCGGGATCCGGCTCCCAGACCACCAGCGCCGACTTCGGCCCCGTCACGTCCAGCTCGGCCCCCGCGGGCGCCTCGATGAGCGAGAACTCCACCGCCTCGCTGTCATCGTCGCGCACCGTCACCGGCAGCAGCAGCGTGTCCGTCACCCGCAGATCCAGCACCGCCGCCTCGGGGGAGGTGAAGGTGGGCTCGCTGTTCCCCGAGAACACCGTCACCACCACCCGCGCCTCCGTCCGCGCCCCGGCCTCGTCCTGGGCGATGAACGTCACCGGCACCTCGCGCCCCGCCGGATCCCCGTCCGACACCAGCGGCGACCACCGGAACACCGGCGGGTCCACGGCCCGGTCGAAGACCGACCCCTGGGGCAGCCCCCGCGCGCCGTACGTCAGCGCGTCGCCATCCCGATCCACCGCCCGCACCACCAGCTCGACCGTCTGCCCCACCACCACCACCGGATCGGCGGGCACGGGGTCGAACACCGGCGCGCGGTTCTCGGCGCAGGCAGCGAGGGCGAGGACGGGCAGCAGGCGGCGCATGGGGAGAGTGTACTCCCGGAGCCTACGGAGCGGGGGCGTTCAGCAGCGGGGCGAGGGCCGAGCCGGCCGGGACGACGTGCGCGCCAGCGCCTTCTCCGGCGAAGCCGTCGTCAATGTCGAAGGTGACAGCGTGGCTCGTCCCCTCGGCCAGCTCGAGCAGGATCCCGGGCCCTGTGGTCGCGCCGACGGCCTGGCCAGGCTCACGGTGAGATGTTGAAAACTCAAGGAGAACAAGAGGTTGGGGGTCGAACGTGAGCACCCCACCGCCGCCGAAGACCGGCGCCACGGCGATCGGGCCGGCGCCGATGGCCACGCCCGCCTGCCGGGCACGTCCGGTGTCGTTCTCGATGGCAATGAGCCCCGGCTCCCCGTCGTTGAAGACCGCGCCCGTCCCGGCCGCGCCGCTCACGCGCAGGCGCTGGCCCGGCTCGATCGGATAGCAGGCCTGGGCCCGGATCGTGACCGCGCCCCCGAGGTCTTCCCGGAAGGTGCAGGCCCGGTAGGCCATGTCCCAGGTGAGGAGCGTCCGCGGAGCGTAGGCCTCGGTCCGGAACCAGAGGAGGGGGCGGGCGTCGAGGGCCGTGGTGCGCACCGCCGCGAAGCCCTGGAGGGCGAAGCCGCCCGCGGCCAGGGCGTCAACGGTCGCGTCGCTCATGAGGATGGTCACCGCGTACCCATCAGCGGGGGCGGGCGTCGGGTCGACGCCGGGCTCGACCACCGCGTCCTGCATCCCACCGCCTCGACAGGCGGCGAGCACGAGCGCAGCGGCGAGGCCCAGCGTGCGCACGGTCAGGCGTGCAAGGAGCGCAGCCGCTTCTTGGCCAGGCTCGACGAGGAGTCGATGAGCAGCGGCACGAGATCCTTGTTGGGCGCCACGGCCTGGCCCCACGAGAAGCCGCCCCACGCCCAGCCGGTGTTCATGTCGTAGCTCACGTCGCGGTCGGTCGCGCCCGTGAGGTCGACGAGCACGCCCTGGCTATAGGCCTTGTAGATGACCGTCCCGGTGTTGATGGAGTCGGTCGCGAACATGAGCAGCACCTTCTCGATGGGTGCCATGACGTCGAGGTTGTTGCCGAAGAGCGGGAAGGCGCAGAGCGGGGAGGCCTGGTTGTTGACCACCTGGGAGATGCCGCAGGTGAAGGGCGTCGTGGTGGCGTTGAGGATGGAGATGGCGCCGTCCGTGGCCCCGTTGCCGACGGTCCCGGTGCCCGCCGACGAGGTCACCGTCAGTTCCTGGCCGAGGTCCGCGTCGTACGCCGCCGACGCCACGATCCGCCCGCTCGGGATGATGGCGCTGGTCGAGGTGTAGGCCTGGTACTGCTCCTCCCAGGAGATGGTGGTGGTGAGCGAGAACGCGGTGGACTCGAACCAGACGACGGGGGCGCCGCCGCCCATGGTGGTCTGCACGCCCTTGAAGGCGTAGAGCTTGAAACCGCCGTTGACGAGGGCGGCGACGGTGGACTGGGACATGCTGATGTCGATGCTGTACGGGGTGGCCATGGCCTGAGTCTCCTGGCTGCTGGGACGCGCTGCGAAGGCGGCGTCTCTTGTGGGTTCGTGAACAGGGAGTGGACGGGGCTGGCCGACGTGGCCGTCCCCTGGGAGCGCGGGCGCCGGCGGCGCCGGGAGCGGTTCAAGACGCTGATGGGTGGGCGAGTCCTCCTTCTCGTACGCGGGGCCCACGGCCCGCTGGGTGGGGGGGGCCGCCGCCGGCGTCGCCGGGGCGGGGTCGAGCGACTTCCTGGACCTGACCTCGGCTTCGTCCTCGGCGACGGCGGCCTCGCGCGGGGCGTCCTCCGCCAGGAGGCCGAGGCCGGCGAGCGTGGAGACGAAGTCCTCCGGCGTGCCGGGGGGGGCCTGCTCGAACAGGCCGTCGGGGCGCCGGCGAAGGTTCCCGAGGTGTCGGCCCTCCACCTTCACCGCGATGAAGGTGACGAGCACGGCGCCCTTCCCCGCAGTCAGGCCTTCGGCCTGGGTCGGGGTCCCGAGGTGGAGGTGCGTCTCGCGAGCGCCTCCAGGGTAGTAGGAGCTGGCCTGAGCGGGCTTACTGAAGCCGGCCCCCACCAGCGTCTTCACCTCGATCGACTGCAACGGCACGGGTTCCCCCTCGGGTCGGTGGTCGGCTCAGGCGGCCGACATGGACCACGCTAGCGGCGCCCGATGTGGGATTCGATTTCGATACATTTCGAGGGATTTCGGAGGATTACAGCTTGGTCGGATCGGCGTGCTACCCTGTCGGGCGTAGCTGGAGGCTCCCGTGGCCGACAATCGACGCGACACGACGCTGACGCTCACCGATGGGGACGGCCTGGCCAGGGCGTCGTCGGCCCGCATCGCTGGCCTCCTGCCGGTGCGCTACACCGACCAGGGGCTCATCGGCACCGGCGGCATGGGCGAGGTGCGCCGCGTCCATGACCGCGTCCTCGCCCGCACCGTCGCGATGAAGGTCATGCGCCTGGTCCTCGCCACAAGCCCATCGGCGCGCCTGCGCTTCATCCGGGAGGCCCAGGTCACCGCGGGGCTGCAGCACCCGGGCATCGTCGCCGTGCACGATCAGGGGGAGCTGGCCGATGGCCGCCTCTGGTACACGATGCAAGAGGTCCGGGGCGAGACGCTGGAGGCCATGCTCCCCGCCGTCCCCCTGCGCCGGCGGGTGGAGGTGCTGGCCCGGGTGGCGCAGGCGGTCGGCTTCGCCCACCGCGCCTCGATCATCCACCGCGATCTCAAGCCCTCCAACATCATGGTCGGGGCGTTCGGCGAGGTCCTCGTCCTCGACTGGGGGCTCGCGCGCGTCGTGGCCGGCCCCGACACGGCGCCGCCGCCAGCCGCGCCGCCGGTGGCGGAGGAGCCGGATCGGCAGGGCGCCCTGACGCGCCTGGGTCATGCCATCGGCACACCCGCATACATGTCCCCGGAGCAGGCGGCGGGCGCCTCGGTCGGCCCGACCACCGACGTCTATGCTCTCGGCGCCATCCTCGCCGAGATCCTGGCCGTCGAGGAGGCGCCCCGAGAGCTCGCCGAGATCCAGCGTCGCGCCCTGGCGGTGGAGCCCGGGGGCCGCTACCCCGACGCGGTGCCGTTCGCCGAGGCGCTGCTGGCCTGGCTCGACGGCGCCCGCCGGCGCGCAGAGGCCCACGCCATCCTGGGGCAGGCGCGCGCCCTCCTGGCCCCCCTGGCCGAGGCCCGGGCGTCGGCGGCCAGCCTCGCGCGCCGCGCCGAGGCCATCCTGGGCCCGCTCCCGCCCCACGCCCCCGTCAGCGAGAAGCTCCCAGGCTGGCGGCTCGAACAGGCGGCCCGGGAGCGCGCCCAGACCGTCCGGCTGCTCGAGATCGAGCTGGTGCAGAAGGCCCGGGCGGCCCTCGAGCGGGCCGATGATCTGGGGGAGGCCCACGACTTGCTGGCTGGTCAGTACCGGGAGCGGCTGGCGGAGGCGGAGGAGCGACGCGATCCCGACGCCACGGCCGAGTTCCTCGCGCTCCTCCGGGCCCATGATCGCGGGCAGCACACCGCGTGGATCGCGGGCCACGGGCGGCTCACGCTGCACACCGAGCCCGCCGGCGCCCAGGTCACGCTCTGGCGCGTGGTCGAAGAGGACCGCCGCCTGGTGGCCCGCGAGCCGCGCACGCTGGGCGCGGCGCCCGTCGACGGGCTCGAGCTGGCGCCGGGCAGCTACGCCCTGCACCTCGCCGTCCCCGAGCGCCCCCCGGTGCACCTCCCGATCCGCATCGAGCGGCACCGCGACTGGCACGCCGGACCGGTGGCCGATCCCGATCGGCCCGTCCGCCTGCCGGTCGCCTGGCCCTCCGATGAGGCCTATGTGCCGGGCGGCTGGACCCTCTGCGGGGGCGACGAGCGGGCCCCCGACAGTCTGCCCCGCCGACGCGTCTGGCTGGCGGGCTTCTTCGCGCGGCGCTTCCCCGTCACGGTGGCGGAGTACCTGGATTTCCTCAATGATCTTCTGGCTGTTGGCTGCGTCGACGAGGCCCGCCTCCACGCCCCGGGGGAGGAGAGCGGGGTCGCCCTGACCGGGACGGGGCGCTTCGCTGCGGAGGCGGGCCGCGAGGACACGCCGGTGGTCGACCTGACGTGGTGGGCGGCGACCCGCTATGCCGCCTGGCTGGCCGCGCGGACGGGCCAGCCGTGGCGCCTGCCCCACGAGCTGGAGTGGGAGCGCGCCGCGCGGGGGGGCGACGGTCGCTTCTTCCCGTGGGGCGACTACTTCGAGCCCGTCTGGACCCGCGCGCTGCACTCCACGGCGGGGCCGCCGGTCCGCGCTTCGGTGCAGGCCTTCCCGGAAGACGAGAGCCCCTGGGGGATCCGAGGCCTCGCGGGCAACGTCCGCGACTGGTGCGCCAACGCCTTCCTGCGGGCACCGCCTGACGACGGTGCGTGGATCCAGGGGAGCGACGACCCGCCCGACCCCACTGCCAGCGACGGCTACATCGCCGTGCGCGGCGGGTCCTACACCAGCATCCCCGACTTCTGCCGGTCGGCAGCGCGGTTCGGCGCCCGCCCTGGCGATCGGCGCGGAGCGGTGGGCTTTCGCCTCGTGCGTCAGGCCTGCGGGCAGAGCGCGCCCTGGTAGCTGCCGCTGGGGATCGTCAGCGGCTTCTTCCAGGTGAAGATGGCGCCGTCGCCGAAGTCCGCGGTGCCGATCCGGTAGAACTGCAGGCTCGACCCGCTCTGGTACATCCAGCCCACCGGGGAGCCTGACGTGGAGGTCCGGATCTCGTGCCCGCCGGCGGAGACGGTGCTGGGCGGCGTCTCGGGCGCCCAGGCCTGCCGGTTGTAGGTGGCGCCCCCGGAGGCCGTCGGCGACTGCGTCGACGTCGTGATCGTGAAGTCCACCCCGGCCGGGTAGGACTGCCACCAGATCTCCTCGGGGTTGAGGCCCCACTTCGACTTGTCGGCCGTCGCGATGACCAGGCTGGTCTGGCCGGACACCGTGTACTCGTAGACCCGGCCGCCGTGGCCGGGATCGATCTGCAGAGGGTGCTCGGTGGGCGCCGGGCGGGGGTCGACGGCACCAGGCCGGTGCAGGACCGGGTAGAGGAGGTCGTCGGGGGTCCCCACGAACGCCGGGGTCTGGGGGAGGTCGAGGGCGAAGAGCAGCGTGCACGTCCGAGCGATGAGGTCGGTGGGGGAGAGGTCCCACTGGGCCGCCTCACCGGCCTTGCCCCAGCGCCCGAGCACCGTGGTCAGCGCCCACGAAAACGCACCCACGGTTTGCCGCCCCGCCTGGAACTCCAGCGCCGACTGGCCCCCCTGGGAGGCCAGCAACAGCACGTCATCCGGCCGGGGTACCTCGAGCCGGCGCGCTCCCCGCACGCGCTGGCCCGTGAGGCTGCGGTGGCCCGGGCCCGCGGCGGCGAAGCAGGTGTCCAGGACGAGGGTCAGCTCCCGGCCCGCCCGGCGAGCGTCCAGCAGCTCGGCCAGGCGGTCGTAGGCGACCAGATCTTCGAAGCCATCGCCGCTCGGCCGGGTGCTGGCCGCCACCAGGTGCAGGGCGCCGGAGGCCGACGTCCAGCCATGGCCGGCCCAGACCACGAGCGCCCGCGCCCTGGGATCGGCGTCCGCGTCCAGCCGGGCGATGAAGGCCTGGACGAGCGCCTCGACGCTGGCCCGGCTGCCGTCCCGCGCCCACTGGCCGGCCGGGAGCTCGGCGCCGAGGCTCGCGACGGCGCGGGCCTGGACGTCACCGTCCTCCAGCGCCCGGGGCGAGATGGACGTCGCCAGCCAGACGTTCTCGACCGGCACGCCGAGGTCGTCGACGGCGGCTCGCCAGCGCTGGACGTCGCCGAGGGGGCCGGCGACGTCGGCGGCGGGCAGGTGAGGGTAGTGGGCGAGGCCGACGAGCAGCACGTGGATGGCGTCGGCGTCGGAGGTCGTCTGCTGGGTGCGCATGGAGGCCCCTTCGGTGGTGGTGGATCTTGGACGCCCCGTGGGGAGCGACAGTGCATTACGGGTGATTACGGCGATGGACGGACGGATCAGAGGCTCGCGAGCTCGACGGCCAGCATGCCCAGCCGCAGGAGGGCCCCCGGCCGTCGCTCGACGAGGCTCGCGGCGTCCTGGACCCCCAGATCGGCCAGCTCGTGCCGGGCCCGGAAGACCTGCACGTTGAGCGCGCGCCGATCGAGGGCGAGCATCCGGCACAGGTCGTCGGTGGCGACCCAGCCGTCCTCGGGCTCGGCGAGCCGAAGACGGGCCAGCGTGACCAGCAGGTAGTGGTGGGCCCGCGACTCCACCAGGACGCTGCGGCCGCCCAGATCCCAGCGCGCCACGACGTACTCTTCGTCGCGGCTGACCGCGAGACGGACGCGCACCTCGGCCAGCCGCAGGCTCGTGTCTTCGACGGTGGCCTCGAAGGCCTCCGGCAGCTCGAGGCGCCAGCGCTCGCCCTGGACGCGCACCTCGGCCACGGCCGGCCGCAGCCCGGCCTCGTCCTCCATCACCCAGCCGCCGGGCCGCCAGAAGACGATCACCTCGGGATCATCGCGGTCGGGGATGGGGAGCACGCCCCCGTCGGCGACGGCCCGCCGCCCCGTGTCGCTCGTCGCCGCCGCCACCGGGGCCGCCGCCTGCAGCCACTCGAACACCTGGTCCCCGAAGGCGACCCGGCTGCCGACGCTGGTCACGACCGCCTCGCCCGGCTCCAGCCGTCGCCCGTCGACGACCGTCCCGTTGCGGCTGCCCAGGTCGCGGACCTGCCACGTCGTCCCCGTCCACATGATCACGGCGTGCTCGCCGGAGACGCGCGGGCTGTCGAGGCGCAGCCCGCAGGCGGCAGCCCGCCCCACGATCGTGCGAGCGGTCAGGGCGAAGAACTCCCCCGTGGCGGACCGGATGGTGCTCATGGCGTCACCCTACGGTCGGGCCTCCGACGACGCAATGGAATCACGGCAGCCCGCCGGCTCCGAGGGCCCCGCCAGGATTGCGTTTTCGGCCCCGATGGCGTTTGCTGGCCGGCGACCTTCGTCAGGAGAACGCCCATGGGTGGCTGGAGAGGACGCGGAGGCGTCGTGCTCGGGGCGCTGCTCGTCCTGTTGGGTGCGGCCTACGCGCAGGACGAGGAGGGCGGCATCAGCGGCCTCGTCGATCGGGTCTCGGAGCGGCTCGACGCCGAGCTCGGCGACCGGGCCCCCGAGGACGATGACCGCCTCCGCGAGATCGAGCCGGCCCGGGCCGACGGGGATCGCGCGACCATCATGGCGGCGGCCATGGACGCCCCCGCCGAGGGGGTCGATCGCATCAAGCTCACCGTGACGATGCCCGGCAGCGGCCCCCGCCTGCTGCTGGTGGACGCCGGGGCGGTGTTCCGGGGGCCGGGGAGCGCCGACTACGTGCTCTGCCCCAACCAGAAGTTCCTGCTCGAGGCCGCCTCGACGGACGTGGTGGCCGAGGCCCTGCCCCTGCGGGGCGACCAGGAGCCGCCCGCCCCCGGCACGCCCCTGAAGGCCCTGAAGTCCAATGATCCCGGGGTGATCGCCGTGCTGCGCACGGTGCAGCGCCTCGAGGCCGAGGACACCCTGCGCCTGGCCCGCTACATCTCCGAGAAGGACGGCGAACCGAAGGTGGACACCTTCCTGGACAACCAGGACGTCCGCCTCGCCCGCCGCATGAGCTGGAGCCGCAACGTCGTCGGCAAGCTGGAGGGGCGCCTGCCCCGCGATGACATCCGCTTCGCCCTGCTGGCCGTGACCGATGGCTACACCATCACCCAGACGGTCGACTGGCTGCGCCTGCACCGCAAGCTCGAGATGCAGCCGGCCATCGACCTGGCCTGGGAGATCGTGCCGGGCATCGAGTACCTGCTGGAGCGCGCGACGCTGCGCCACCGCACGTTCAGCCCGCGGCACGCCGAATACCACTTCAACCAGGGCGTGGCCGCCTTCACCCGCAACGACCTCGACGCCGCCCAGAAGGCCTTCGAGGCCGCGCTGGAGAAGCAGGCGGGCATGGTGGAGGCCCAGTACAACCTGGGCGTCGTGCTCTACCGCAAGGGCGATTACGAGGGGGCCAAGGGGGCGTTCCTGGTGGCGTCCGGCATGGACGGCGCCACCGCTGACGCCGCCTACAACCGGGGCGCCGCCGACTTCCGCCTGGGCGACAAGCTCGCGGCGGCCCGCGCCTTCCGCAAGGCCCTCGAGCTCAACGACAAGCACACCGAGGCGGCCACCTGGCTGGAGAAGGCCGATCCCGAGGGCCAGACGGCGCCCCCGCCGCCGCCCACCAAGAAGTCCAAGCGCAGCCGCGGGAGGAAGTCGAAGTGACCGCCCGGATCGCCACCACCATCGCCCTCTTCGCGCTGCTGGGCGCCGCCTGCGGGGGGGAGCCGCGCCGCCTGGAGATGAAGAAGATCGAGACCGCCCCGGCCATGCAGCTCGGCCCCAAGGCGACGCCCGAGGAGGCCAACGGCGAGGTGCCCCCCCTGCAGGGGCTCGTCAAGGCCATCGCCCTCGTGCCCGACAAGCTCGTCCCGCCCGAGCCGCCCCCCGATCCGGCCTTCGAGCCGGCGCCCTGATCCACCGTCGTCACCGGGCGGCGCCCGCGCCGCCACCTCGCCGCCACGCGGTTACCGCAGGGTAGCGCCGGACCGCCGGACCGCCGCCTGCTGCGCCAGCGTGGCCCCGGCATGGCCCATGCTCTGCCCCCCTCCCTGGCCGACGCGAGGGAGCGACATGAGCGAGAAGTGGGTCTACCGGTTCGACGAGGGCGACGCCTCCATGAAGGGGCTCCTCGGTGGCAAGGGCGCCAACCTGGCCGAGATGAGCCGGATGGGGCTGCCCGTCCCCCCCGGCTTCACCATCACCACCCGCGCCTGCAACGCCTGGCTCGCCAGCGGCGGCCAGATGCCCGAGGGCCTGATGGACCAGGTGCAGGCGGCCCTGGCCGACGTCGAGGCGGCCACCGGCAAGCGCCTGGGCGATCCCGACGCGCCGCTCCTGCTCTCCGTCCGCAGCGGCGCCCGCTTCTCCATGCCGGGCATGATGGACACCGTCCTGAACCTGGGCCTCAACCGCGACACCCTCGGCGGCCTCATCCGCGCCACCGGCGACGAGCGCTTCGGCTACGACGCCAACCGCCGGTTCGTGATGATGTTCTCCGACGTGGTGCTCGGGCTGCCCAAGGCCCGCTTCGAGCAGATCCTGACGCGGTACAAGCGCCAGGCCGGCGTGAAGGAGGACACCCAGCTCGGCGTGACCCCCCTCAAGGCCCTCTGCAACGACTCCCTCGCCCTCGTCCTGCAGGAGACCGGGGCCGGCTTCCCCGGCGACCCCATGAAGCAGCTCGTCATGGCCATCGAGGCCGTCTTCCAGAGCTGGAACAACGAGCGCGCCGTCATCTACCGCCGCCGCGAGCGCATCCCCGACGACCTCGGCACCGCGGTGAACATCCAGGCGATGGTCTTCGGCAACCTGGGCCTCGACTCGGGCTCGGGCGTCGCCTTCACCCGCGACCCCGCCACCGGCGAGCGCGCGCTCTACGGCGAGTACCTGATGAACGCCCAGGGCGAGGACGTCGTGGCCGGCGTGCGCACGCCCCACCCCATCGCCGACCTGCGCGCCCAGCTCCCGAAGATCCACCAGGAGTTTCAAGAGCTTGCGTCGGGGCTGGAGCAGCGCTTCCGCGACATGATGGACCTTGAGTTCACCATCGAGCGCGGCCGCCTCTACGTCCTGCAGTGCCGCGTGGGCAAGCGCACCGGCCCCGCCGCCGTGCGCATGGCCGTCGAGATGGTCGACGAGGGCCTCATCGACGCCGCCGAGGCCGTGCGCCGCGTCACCAGCGACCAGCTCGACCAGCTCCTGCACCCCCGCATCGATCCCCACGACCTGCACGCCCGCGGGCTGCGCACCCTGGCCACCGGCATCCCGGCCTCTCCCGGGGCCGCCGTGGGCCAGATCGTCTTCGACGCGGACGCCGCCGAGGCCGCCGGCAAGGTGGGCCGCCCCGTCATCCTCGTGCGCGAGGAGACGAGCCCCGACGACGTGCACGGCATGCTGGGGGCGAAGGGCATCCTCACCGCCCGCGGCGGCAAGACGAGCCACGCGGCCGTCGTGGCCCGCGGCTTCGGCGTGCCCTGCGTCGTGGGCTGCGAGGCCCTGCACGTCGACCACGAGGCCCGCACCCTGACGGTGCGCGGCGAGGTGCTGGCCGAGGGCGCCTGGCTGACGCTCGATGGCAGCGACGGCCGCGTCTTCGGCGCCCAGCTCGCCCTCATCGCCCCCGAGATCGGCGGCTGGTTCGGCCGCCTGATGGGCTGGTGCGACGAGTTCCGGCGCCTGGAGGTCCGGGCGAACGCCGACAACCCCCGCGACGCCCGGCAGGCCGTGGCCTTCGGCGCCCAGGGCGTCGGCCTGTGCCGCACCGAGCACATGTTCTTCGAGACGGACCGCCTGCCCATCGTGCGCGCCCTCATCCTGGCCGACAGCGAGGACCAGCGCCGCGCCGCCCTGCAGAAGCTGCAGACCGTGCAACAGGCCGACTTTGAAGGCATCTTCGAGGCCATGGCGGGCCGCCCGGTGACCATCCGCCTGCTCGATCCCCCGCTGCACGAGTTCCTGCCGGCCCATGACGAGCTGCTGGCCCAGGTCATCGAGCTGCGCCTCGCCCAGAACCTGGTGAGCGGCCGCGCCCTCGCCGGCGTGCTGGCCGAGAAGGAGACGCAGCTCGCGGCCGTGGAGGCCATGCGCGAGCAGAACCCCATGCTGGGCCTGCGCGGCGTGCGGCTCTCGCTCGTCATGCCCGGCATCGCCGAGATGCAGACCCGCGCCGTGGTGAAGGCCGCCCTGAAGGTCCGCCACCGCGGCCTGCCCGTGCACCCCGAGATCATGGTGCCCCTCGTCGGCCACCCCCAGGAGCTCGCCCGCGTGCGCGCCGCCGTCGAGGCCATCGCCGCCGAGCTGCTGGCCGACGCCCCCGAGGCCGAGCGCTTCCCGCTGGCCATCGGCACCATGATCGAGGTGCCCCGGGCGGCCCTGCAGGCGGGCGCCATCGCCGGCCACGCCGACTTCTTCAGCTTCGGCACCAACGACCTGACGCAGATGACGTTCGGCCTGAGCCGCGACGACGCCGGCCGCTTCCTGTCGACCTACGTCGAGAAGAAGATCCTGCCCGACGACCCCTTCGAGACGCTGGACCAGGCGGGCGTCGGGCGCCTCATGCAGCTCGCCGTCACCGAGGGCCGCGCCGCGAAGCCCGGCCTGAAGTGCGGCATCTGCGGCGAGCACGGCGGCGATCCGCGCTCCATCACCTTCTGCCACGACGTCGGCCTGGACTACGTGTCCTGCTCGCCCTTCCGCGTGCCCGTCGCCCGGCTCGCGGCGGCCCAGGCCGCCCTCGCTGGCGGCCACGAAGACGCAGCGCGCTGACGCCGCCAGGGCTATGATGCCCCCGTGGCACCCCGATCCCTCCGCGCGCGGCTGCTGACCGCCACCCTCCTGCCGGCCGCCGCGTTCATCGTCGGCCTCATCGCCCTGGCGTTCTTCGCGGCCCGCGGCCGGCTCGAGGCCGAGATCGGCCAGCGCCTGCGCGACTCGGCCGCCGTCGCCGCCGCCATGCTCCCCGAGGGGGTCATCGCCCGGTTCCAGCCCGACAGCGCCCGCACCCACGCGAACCTGCAGCAGCGCCTGCAGCGCGTCGCCGACGCCACCTCGGCCCGCCGCGTCTTCCTCATCGCCCCCGACGGCCGCTCCCTCGTCGACACCAGCCCCGAGGCCCCGCCGCCGGGCGAGCCCGACCGCGACCTCGCCGCCGACCGCTTCGAGATCGAGCGGGCCGTGGGCGGCGTCCCCAGCTCCTCCGTCCTCTACTTCGCCCGCGATGGCGAGCCCTACATGCGGGGCTTCGCCGCCATCCGCGCCGAGGGGGCGGTGGTGGCCGTGGTGGGCGTCGAGGGCAGCGCCCGGACGTACGGGGCCGTGGGGGAGCTGCGCAACTACCTGATCATCCTGGGAATTCTGGCGCTCCTCGCCCTCAGCGCCACCGTCCTGGGGGCGAGCCGCCGCCTGACCGCCCCCCTGCGCCGGCTCGCCGAGGCCGCCGATCGCATCGGCGAGGGTCGCCTGGAGGAGCCCGTCGCCTCCGTCGCCGCCGCCGCCGAGATCCAGGTGCTCGCCCGCACCATGGACGAGATGCGCCGGCACCTGCTCCAGCGCGACCGCGAGCTGCAGCTCATGCTCGGCGGCATCGCCCACGAGGTGCGCAACCCCCTCGGCGGCATGGAGCTGTTCGTCGGCCTCCTCAAGGAGGACCTGGCCGACTCCGAGGCCGAGCTGTCGCTCCTCAACCGCGTCGACGGCGAGCTGCACAACCTCAAGCGCGTGGTGGAGGAGTTCCTGGAGTACGCCCGGCGGCAGCCCGTGTCCCCCGAGGCCGTGCCCCTCGACGAGCTCGTCTTCGAGCTCTCGATGCTGGTCGAGATCCCCATCGCCGTGGCCGAGCCGGGGATGGTGCTCCAGGGCGATGGCGCCCGGCTGCGGCGGCTGTTCCTGAACCTGGTGCGCAACGCCGCCCAGGCCGGAGCGACGCGCGTGACCATCGGCCCGCGGGCCGAGGGGGGCCTGCTCATCAGCGACGATGGCCCCGGCCTGAGCGCCGAGTGCGCCGGCCGCGCCTTCGACGCCTTCTACACCACCAAGGAGAAGGGGACGGGCCTGGGCCTGGCCCTCTGCCGGCGCATCGCCGAGGACCACGGCGGCGACCTGTGGCTGCTGAACCCCGGCGAGCCCGGGGCCCGCTTCGCCCTCACCCTCGCGGCGTGACGCGCCGGGCCAGCACGGCCAGCAGCTCCGCCGCCGCCAGGTGGGCCGAGGCGTCGCCCGCGTCCCCGCCCACCACCTCCAGCCGGCCGCCGCCCCCGCGCACCTCGGCCGCACCGAGGCGCCCCAGCAGCACCGCCACGTCGGCGTCGCCCAGGTGCGGCGCGGGATCCCCGTCGGCCGCCGTGCGCCAGACCGGCGCCGGGCCGGACCAGTCGAAGACGATGGGCGTGTCGCCCTGCACCCGCCGCGCGGTCGAGGCCCCCAGGGACCGGTAGCCGAGCCGCGCCACGTCCGGGGCCGGCAGGGGCAGGGGCGCCTCGTCGCGCCGGCCGCGCCCCCGGAAGAGCGCCACCGCCACCAGCACCGCGCCCAGGCCGACCCCCAGGCCGATCTGCGTCAGCCAGTCCATCCGCAACCCACCGAAATCAAAGGGGAAGCTCAGTCCTTGTACTTGACCGAGCAGCCGTAGGGCTGGGTGCGGGCCATGGCCACGGCGCTCTTGGCCAGCACCGCCGGCACGGCCGCGTCCACGTAGTTGACCTTCTCGGCTTTGTCACCGAAGGGGTCGTCGTCGATGGCGCCGCGGTAGGCGACCTTGCCCTCGGGATCCACCACGAACATGTCGGGGGTGGTGCGGGCCCCGTACTGGTGGCCCACCGCGCCGTCGTGGTCGTCGAGGACGGCGTAGGCCAGGCTCTCGGCCGCCACGAAAGCCTTGTTGGCCGCCTGATCGGCGTAGTGCGTGGAGTTGATGGCCAGCCAGACCACCTCCTTGCCCGCGAACTTCTCGGACAGGGTCTTCATCGTCTTGGCCTGGTAGTGGCGCTTCACGAAGGGGCAGTCGGGGTTGACCCACTCCAGCACCACCACCTTGCCCTTCTGCTCGGCCAGGGTGTGCACCTTCCCGTCAGAGCCGGTGAGGGAGAAGGCCGGCGCCTCCTGCCCCGGCTCGGGCCCGGGGGTGCGGGGGCCGGCGGCCAGGGCCAGGGCGGGGGAGAGCAGCAGCGACAGGGTGGCGCCGAGGCGCAGGCGGCGGGTGAGCGTCATCCGGGGGACCTCCTCTGGTTGCCCGGAGAGGATGCCCCGGACCGGCGCCGGTCGCGACCCCGGAAAAAAGGATTGACCGCGCCTCGAACTGGTGGCACCTTGCCCAGCGCTCGTGAGCCCAGGTAGCTCAGTTGGTAGAGCAGCGGACTGAAAATCCGCGTGTCGGCGGTTCGACTCCGTCCCTGGGCACTTCAAACCCGCCAGACCCCGGTCCGGCGGGTTTTTTGTTGCCCGCGATCCGGCCCCGCCCGGCTCGCCCGGCCGGCCTGCCGCCTGCCCGCCAGCATCCGGGTTGCGACCCCTGTAGGTCGCTGCTATTCGGTGACGAGGCAGGCGCTGCCTCCCCGCAGCTCGCGTGGCCAGTCGCCTGCGGCAAGGACCTTCATGAACATGCGAGCACTCGCGATGGCCGGGGTCGCCGTCGTCACGCTCCTCCTCCTCGCCTGTGAGGACGACCGCCCGACGCCGGCGCCCGGGTGGTCAGTGGTCGCCGCGGAGCTCGACGAGGCGCTGCTCTCCGTCACGGGCACCGCGGCCAGCGATGTGTGGGCGGTCGGGGCCGACCAGGGCGCGGGCCCGCTGGTCCTGCACTACGACGGGGCCGCGTGGTCGCGGATCCCGACGGGGCACCGCGGCCACCTCTGGTGGGCCCACGCCCTCGCGCCGGACGATGTCTTCGTGGGTGGCGCGAGCGGTGCCATCCTGCGCTGGGATGGCCAGGCGTTCGCGCGGATGGACACGCCTGGCCTCGGCCGGCAGACGGTGTTCGGGATCTGGGGCTCCGCGCCCGATCGGGTCTACGCGGTCGGCAGCTTCGCCGGGCGCGCGGGCTTCATCTGGCGCTGGGACGGCGCGCGCTGGCGAGAGCTCGAGGTCCCGCGGGACGTCCCGCTCGCGCCCAATGGCGACTGGCCGGGCTTCTTCAAGGTCTGGGGCGACGACGGCGGCCGCGTGTGGGTCGTGGGCGCGCGCGGGCTCGTGCTGCGCTCCGACGACGGCGAGGCCTTCGAGGTGGTCGAGAGCGGCGTCGACTCGGCGCTCTTCACGGTCGCTGGCGAGGGCGCCGAGGTGGTGATGGTCGGCGGCACGTCCAACTGCACCCTGCTGGAGGGCCGGGACGGCGCGCTGGTCGACCGCACGCCCGAGCGCATGCCGTTGCTGCAGGGCGTCGCGCTGGCCGGCGGGCAGGCCTGGGCCTCGGGCGCCCAGGGCGTGATGCTGCGCCGCGACGCCGGGGCCTGGGTGCGGGTCGACCACGGCCTCGACCTCGCCGTGCAGTCCCTCCACGCGGTGTGGATCGATCCGGGCGGCGGCGTCTGGTCGGTGGGCGGCGATGTGCTCGACCCCAGCCTCCGGGCCGGGGCGATCATCCACCGCGGCCCGGCGGTGCCGCGCTTCGAGGTCGCGCCGACGCCGCCTGACGGCGTGGTGGACGCCGGGGTGCCGCCCCCGGCGGTCTGCCCCGACGAGGCGGTGGATCCGGCTGGCCCCGAGCAGAGCATCGCGCGGCGCTGGAACGAGCTCCTGCTCGACGCCATCCGCCGCGACATCCCCCGCCCGGGCGTGCATGCCCGCAATCTCTTTCATGTTTCCGCCGCGATGTGGGACGCCTGGGCGGCCTACGACGCCGTGGCCGACGGCGTCTTCGTGCGGGAGCGGGTGGGCGCCGAGGACGTGGCCGCCGCACGCGAGACCGCCATCAGCTACGCCGCCTACCGGGTCCTGGCCCACCGCTACGACGCCAGCCGGGCGGCGAAGCCGGGCTCCGGGGTGTCCCAGGCGTGCTTCCGCGCGTTCATGGGTCGGCTCGGCCTCGACCCCGACGACGCCACCGAGGTCGGCGACTCCGCGGTCGCGCTGGGCAACCGCATCGGCAGCCGCGTCGTCGCCCTGAACGCCGACGACGGCGCCAACGAGGGCGCGAACTACGCCGACACGACCGGCTGGATGGCCATGAACCCACCCCTCGTCGTCGACGACCCGCGCATCACGTTGCCGTTCCCCTCGTTCTGGCAGCAGATCAACATCGCCGAGGCCGCCACCCAGAACGGCATCATCGTGGAGAGCGGCATCCAGGGGTACATCGGCGCGCACTGGGGCGAGGTGCGGCCCTTCGCCGTCCAGGACCGGCGGCCCGACGGGCTCTACCTCGATCCGGGCACGCCGCCCGTGTTCGACGACCCGGCCATGCCGGACTGGGTGGTGCAGATGGTGCGGCTCGAGGCCGATCTCGCCGTCGATCCCGGCCGGACGCTCGACATCTCCCCCGGCGGCTACGGCAACAACACCCTCGGCACCAACGACGGCGCCGGTCACGCGGTCAACCCGGTGACGGGCGCCCCCTACGCGCCCAACATCGTCCCGCTCGGGGACTTCGGGCGGGTGCTCGCCGAGCACTGGGCCGACGGCCCCCGCTCCGAGACGCCGCCCGGCCACTGGAACACCATCGCCAACTACGTCACCGACCACCCCGAGCACCGCCGCTGCCTGTTCGGCGATCCCGACTGCCTCTCGGGCGCCACGCCCGAGCTCGACCCGCTCGAGTGGGACGTCAAGACGTACCTCGCGATCAACGGCGCGGTGCACGACGCGGCCATCGTGGCGTGGGGCACGAAGCGGACGTTCTCGGGGCCCCGGCCCATCTCCCTCGTCCGCTCCATGGCCCAGGAGGGCACGCTGCCCCTGGTGCCCGGCCTGATCGAGCGCATCACCCCGGAGTCGTCGGCCCCCGGCCAGCGCCACGCCCACCTGGCGCCCTTCGTCGGGCAGATCGCGGTGCTCGCGTGGCCCGGCGAGCCCGGCGACCGCGACCTGGACACGACAGCGATCCAGTGGATCCGCGGGGTGGACTGGGTGCCGTACCAGCGGCGCACGTTCGTCACCCCCGGCTTCCCGGGCTATGTGTCCGGCCACAGCACCTTCAGCCGCGCGGCGGCCGAGGTCCTCGCCGCCCTCGACGGTGATCCCTGGTTCCCCGGGGGCCTGGGCGAGTTCGTGGCCCGCCCGCAGGACTACCTCGTCTTCGAGGCCGGGCCGAGCGTCGAGGTCCGCCTGCAGTGGGGCACCTACTACGACGCCGCCGACCAGGCGGGGCAGTCACGCCTCTACGGGGGCATCCACATCCAGCCGGACGACTTTGGCGGGCGGGTGCTCGGCCGGGAGGTCGGCCTGCGCGCCGTCGAGCGCGCCCGCGCCTTCTTCGACGGCAGCGCCGTGCCCTGAGCCCCGCACCCCCGTCCGGCGCCGCCAGGCCGCCTGGGGCGGGGCGTTGGTCGATTTCCGTTGATCGCCCTCCGAGTAAGTAAGTAATCACTCACTCATGTCCAGGCCGATCCAGTACGACCACGAAGAGCTGCTCGCCTCCCTGCGCGCCACGTTCGTCGAGCTTGGCCCGGGGGCGTCGACCGCCGAGCTGGCCCGGCGGGCCGGCGTCAGCGAGGGCACGCTCTTCAAGCGCTTTGGCTGCAAGCGGGTGCTCTTCGCCCGGGCGATGCAGCTCCCCGTCACGGACGAGGAGGACTGGTTCACCGCCCTCCTCGGCCGCGCCGGCAAGGGGAGCGTGCAGGAGAACCTGGAGATCCTGGCCCGGGCCGTCCTGGAGCACATGCTGCAGGTCGTGCCCGTGATGCTGATGACCTTCGCCCACTCCGGCCTGACCGACCGCGACCTGCGGGCGGTGCTGGGGGAGGAGGAGGCCCTGCCGCTCCAGGTGCGCCGCCGCGTCGGCGCCTACTTCGCGGCCGAGATGGACCTGGGCCGCATGCGCCGGGTGGACGCCCGGATGATGGCCAACATGTTCCTGGGGACGCTGACCGATCGGGCCATGCGCAGCCAGCACGCCGACGTGCTCCTCGACGAGACCGACGACTTCGATCGGTTCGTTCAGACCCTCGCGCGGACGCTGACCGACCTCACCAGACTGGATTGACACAGAGGATTCCTGAAGAAATGCACGGGGTTGTGTCATGTTAATGAGTAAGCGCTCACTCATCGCAGCGGGCCTGCTGGTGCCGGCCCTGGCGCTCGGCCAGGCGCGCGGGCCGACGTCGCCGCTGGATCAGCCGGAGGTGCTCCCCCCACCGGCGGCCGTGGCGGCGCCGGTGTCGGCCGAGGCCGCGCCCCCGCCGGCGCCGCTGGAGGCCGCCCCCCTCGTCCTCTCGGCGAAGGTGCCGCTGGATCTGCCCGAGCTGCTGCCCCCCGGGGTGCTCCAGGAGACGGGCCTGACCGTGGGCGAGGCCGCGCGCCGCGCGAGCGAGCGCGCGCTGTCGGTGCAGCGCGCCGGGGCCGGCCGCCGGGCCGCGGAGGAGGGCGTCCGGGCCACGAAGCTGGGCTTCCTGCCTCGCATCCAGGCGTCGGCCCGCTACACCCGGCTGTCCGACGTCGATCCGAGCACCCTGCCCATGTTCGACACGCCCGGCTGCCTGCAGGACCTGGCCGGCTGCCAGGCCGATCCCCGAGCCTTCACCCGCGACGTGGTGCTGCAGACGCCCATCCTCGACCAGCTCGCCCTGCACGCCCAGGCGGGCCTGACGCTGACCGACCTCATCGGCTACCAGCGCCTGCAGCTCGACGCCGCCGAGGCGGATCTGCAGGCGGCCACGCTCTCGGGGCAGGTGGCGCGGGACGAGGCGGCCCTGGCGGGCATCGCGGCGTTCTACGAGGTGGTCCGGGCCCGCGCCCAGCTCGCCCTGGCCCGGGACGCTCAGGCCATCGCGGGCCGGCGGCTGGCGGAGGCCGAGGCCCGCCGCGCGGGCGGCCTCACCACGGACGCCGACGCGCTCGCCGTGCAGGCCCAGGTCGCCGGCGTGGCCCGCCTGGTCGCCCTGGCTACCGGCCGCGCCGTCGTGGCCGACGCCAACCTGCGGGATCTGCTGGAGATTCCCCCCGAGGAGGCCGTCCTGCTGGCTGGCGACCTGGCCGGCCCGCCCCCGGCCCCCGCCGACGTCGAGGCGCTGCTCGCCAGCCGCCCGGTGGCCGGCCGCCCCGACGTCGCCGCCGCCCGCGCCCGTCACACGGCGACCCGCGCCCGGGCCGACGCCGACGGCACCCGCGCCTGGCCGGCTCTCACCGTCAGCGTGAACGTCGACGAGGCCCAGCCCAACACCCGCATCTTCCCCCAGCGGGAGGAGTTCGCGACGACGTGGGACGCCTCGGTGGTGCTGTCGTGGTCGCTGGACGGGGCCCTCATCGCGAGCGCCCGCGCCGACCAGCAGCGCGCGGTGGCCGATGAGCAGGCGCTGGCCGCCCGCGACCTCAGCCAGGCCCTCGAGCGCGGCGTCCGCCAGGCGCGCGTGGGCCTGCTGGCCGCGCTGGCCGGCGTCGAGGCCCAGCAGGTCGCCACCGCGACGGCGGCCGAGCGCGCCCGCCTGATGACCACGCGCCGCGAGGCCGGGCTGGCCACCGAGACCGATCGCCTCGACGCGGACTCCGCGTTCCTCTCTGCTCGCCTGGGCCTCGTCGACGCCCTCGTCGACGCCTGGCTCGCCCACGCCCGCCTGCAGCGCGCGCTGGGCAACTCCGACCTCATCGCGAACGGGACCTGACATGAACACCCGCCCCTTCGGCCCCTCGCTGCGGGCCCCCTCGCGCCGGTCGGACGTCCGCCCGGCGGGCCTCGCCCTCCGCACCCTCGTCGTCGTCGCGGCGCTGGTCGGCCTCAGCGGCTGCCACCAGGCCGAGGCCACGGCCCAGGCCGCCGCGCCCCCCTCCGCGGCGCCGGTCGCCGTGACCACCACGCCGGTGCGCGCCACCCAGGTGGCCGACCGGCTCGACCTGGACGGCACCCTCGAGGCCCGCCGGCACGCCCGCGTCTCCCCCCGCATCAGCGGCCACGTCGCCGAGGTGAAGGTGGAGCGCGGCAGCGTGGTGAAGGCCGGCGACCCCCTGGTGGTGCTGCGAGCCGACGACTTCACGCTGGCCGCCCGCGCCGCCCGCGCCCGCGTGGAGGCCCAGCGCCAGCAGCTCGGCGGCAAGCGCGGCGTCGACCAGGTGCCCGAGGTGGTGGCCGCCCGCCTCGACTGGGAGAGCGCCCGCGACTACCTGGCCCGCGTCGAGCCGGTGCACCAGAAGGGCGCCATGGACGACCTGGCCTTCGAGCAGGCCCAGCGCCGCGAGGCGGTGACCCAGGCCATGTACACGGCCGCGCGGCAGCGGGCCCAGGCCGGCTTCGCCCAGCTCACCGCGCTGTCGGCCGAGGCCGATCTGCGGGCCAGCGACGCCGAGAAGACGGTGGTGGCCGCGCCCTTCGCCGGGGTGGTGGTGGCCCGCCACGCCGAGGTCGGCGAGTTCGTCGGGCCCCAGACGCCGGTGGTGGAGCTGGTGGACGCCAGCGAGCTGCGCCTCGTCCTCGACGTGCCCGAGCGGTCCGCCGCCCAGGTCCGCGTCGGCCAGAAGGCGACCATCACGGTCGACGGCTCGGGCGCGGTGCGCACGGGGACGGTCGAGTACCTCGCCGGCGCCCTCGATCCGAGCCGGCGCACGCTGACCATCGAGGTGGTGGTGCCGAACGCCGACGGCGAGATCCGCCCCGGCCACTTCGCGCGCGCCGGCCTCGACCTCGGCAGCGCCCAGGACGCCGTGGAGGTGCCGGCCACCGCCCTCACCCAGCGCGCCGGCGTGCACCGCATCTACCGGGTGCGCGACGGCAAGGCCGAGGCCGAGATCGTCCAGATCGTCGAGCGCCGCGGCGACGACCTGGTGATCGAGGGGGCGCTGAAGGGCGGCGACGACGTGGTGGTGGCCCCGTCCGGCGCCGTCGCCGACGGGGTGCGGGTGACGTCGGCGCCGGCCGACAAGGCGGGTGTGCCGTGAGGAAGCTCGTCGAGATCACCGCCGGCCGCCCGGTCTTCACCTGGGTGCTGTCCTTCGCGCTGCTGGTGCTGGGCCTCGCGGCCATCCGCAAGCTGCCGGTGGACCGCTTCCCCAACATCGACATCCCCATGGTCACCGTCATCGGCGTGTACCCCGGCGCATCGCCGGGGCAGGTCGAGACTGAAGTCACCGAGATCATTGAGGAAGCCGTCAACAGCGTGGCGGGCCTCTCGGAGCTGCGCTCCACCTCCTACGAGGGCCTCTCGGTGGTCCTCGTCCGCTTCGACCTGGACAAGGACGTGGACGTGGCGGCCCAGGAGGTGCGCGATCGGCTCGACCGCGTGCGCGTCCGGCTGCCGGAGAGCATGGATCCGCCCCGGGTCGAGAAGCTGGACCCCCAGGCGGCCCCGCTGCTCTACATCGCCCTGCGCGGGCCGGGCCTGGCCCAGGAGCGGACGCGCTTCGCCCTGGACGAGGTGAAGACGCGCCTGGAGGGCCTGGCCGGCGTGGGCGCGGTGACGCTGCTCGGCGGGCGCGACCGCGAGGTGCACGTCGAGCTCGACCCCGCCCGGCTGCAGGCCCAGGGCGTCAGCGTCGCCGAGGTGCGCGCCGCCCTGGCCCGGGAGAACCTGGAGCTGCCGGGCGGCGACCTGGAGCAGGGCAGCCGCAAGACCCAGGTGCGGGTGCCCGGGCGCGTGACCGACGCCCTGGGCTTCGCGGACGTGCCGGTCACGCGCCGCGGGGACCACGTCGTCCGCCTCGGGGAGCTCGCCCACATCGTCGACGACGCCGAGGAGCCGCGCTCCGCCGCCAGCCTCGACGGCGAGCCCGTGGTGCTGCTGACGGTCACGCGGCAGTCGGGCACCAACGCCATCGCCGTCGCCGACACCATCCTGGCGGCCCTGCAGGAGATCCGCGCCGACCTCCCCGGCGGCTACTCGCTGGAGGTGGTGCGCGACGAGAGCGTCTTCGTGCGGACCGCCGTGGCGGCGGTGAAGGAGCACCTGTTCCTGGGCGCCCTCTGCGCGATCTTCGTGGTGCTCGTCTTCCTGCGCAACGGGCGGTCGACCATCATCGCGGCCCTGGCCATCCCCGTCTCCATCGTGGGCACCTTCGCGGCCCTCAGCGCCATGGGCCTCACGCTCAACATGATCACGCTGCTGGCGCTCACCCTCGCCGTCGGCATCGTCATCGACGACGCCATCGTGGTGCTGGAGAACATCGTCCGCTTCATCGAAGAGAAGGGCCTGCCGCCCATGCAGGCGGTGCTCGAGGGCACCCGCGAGATCGGCCTGGCGGTCATGGCGACGACGCTCTCCCTCGTGGCCGTCTTCCTGCCCGTCGGGTTCATGGGCGGGATCATGGGCCGCTTCCTGGGCTCGTTCGGCCTGACCATGGCCGTGGCCGTGCTGATCTCGCTCTTCGTGGCGTTCACCCTCACGCCCATGCTGTCGGCGCGCTGGCTCAAGCGCGGCAAGGGCCACGCCGCGCCTGTGCACCCGCCGGCCACGCCCGCCCCCATCCAGCGCCGCAAGGAGGAGAAGCAGCGGTTCCGCGCCTGGCGGAAGGGCGAAGCGGGCAGCGAGCTCAAGAACGCGTGGTACGAGGCCCTCTACCTCAAGATCCTGGCCTTCAGCATGGGCCACCGCTGGGTCGTCGGCCTGGCCATCATCGCCGCCATGGGCTCCATCGGGGTGGTGGGCAAGCGCCTGGCCACGGGGTTCCTGCCCGACGACGACGAGGGCCGGTTCGAGATCACCCTGGAGGCCCCCCAGGGCACGGCCCTCGCCCGCACGGAGCTGCTGGCCGAGCGCCTCGGCCGCGAGCTGCGCGCCCTGCCCGGCGTCGAGCACACCGTCGTCCAGGTCGGCGCCCCCGAGGGCGACGCCAGCGGCCGCGGCGTGCAGCAGGCGCTCATCTACGTGTCGCTCACGCCCGACGACAAGAGCCGGCCGAGCCAGGTGGAGGTCATGGAGACCGTCCGCCAGCACCTGCTGCCGCCCTACAAGACGGAGTACGACGTCGACACCAGCCTCAGCCGCGTGGCCGCCATCGGTGGCTCCGGCGCCCAGGCCGCGCCCATCCAGTACATGCTGCGCGGCCCCGACCTGGGCAAGCTGGCGGAGTGGTCGGAGGTGCTGGCCGCCGAGCTTCGGGCCCAGCCGCGCGTCTCCCTGGGCGACACGACGCTGCAGGAGGGGCGGCCAGAGCTGCGCGTCGAGCTGGACCGGGCCCGCGCCGCCGAGCTCGGCGTCTCGGTGGCCGAGATCGCCGACACGCTGCGCGTCCTGGTGGGCGGCCTGAAGGTCACCGATCTGGCGGTGGGCAACGACCGCTTCGACGTCCGCCTGCGCGCCCGGCCCGACCAGCGCACCGGCGGCGCCGACCTCGACCGCTACCGCATCCGCGCCGCCAACGGGAACCTCGTGCCGCTGTCGCAGGTGGCCCGGCTGGTGCCCGGCGTCGGCCCCGCCGCCATCGAGCACCTCGGCCGCGAGCGCAGCGTGATGATCTACGGCACCACGCTGCCCGGGGCCTCGACGGCGGGCATCCTGCGGGCCCTCGACGCGAAGACGAAGGCCCTGAACATGCCCTCCACGTACTCCGCCCAGCTCACCGGCCAGGCGCGGGAGTTCGGCAAGGCGGCCGAGGCCTTCCTCACGGCCATCATCCTCTCCCTCGTCTTCATGTACCTGGTCATCGCCGCCCAGTTCGAGAGCTGGTTGCACCCCGTGACCATCCTGGCGTCGCTGCCCCTGACGGTGCCCTTCGCCCTCATGTCGCTGCTGATCTTCAACCAGTCGCTCAACGTCTTCTCGGCGCTCGGCATCCTGGTGCTCTTCGGGATCGTGAAGAAAAACAGCATCTTGCAGGTGGACCACATGCTCCACCTGCAGCGCGAGGGCTTCAGCCGGGCCGACGCCGTGATGCTCGCAAACCGCGACCGGCTGCGGCCCATCCTGATGACCACGTTCGCCTTCGTGGCCGGCATGATCCCCCTCATGCTCGGCGGCGGCCCCGGCAGCGCCTTCAACCGCGCCATCGGCGGCATCGTGCTCGGCGGCCAGACGCTCGCCCTGGGCCTGACCCTGCTGGCGACCCCGGTCATCTTCACCTGGCTCGACGACCTCACGCGCCTCTGGCGTCGCCTCAAGGCCCGCCTGCTCCCCGGCCGCGCTCCCGAGCCCGTGCCCGAGGCCTGAGCTCGCCGCGGACCCCGCCCGCCTGCTATGGTTTTCGTGGCAGGAGGCTCTCATGAAGCGACTTCTTCCGGCGGTGGCGCTCACGCCGTGCCTCCTGGGCGGGGCGGCGTGGGCGAACGCCAGCGGCGCGGCTGTCTATGTCTCGCTGATCTTCGGGGCCGGGGACGAGGGCTGGGGCGTCGACCTCGGCTGGGGGGCGGAGCTGCACGTCACGTTCCCCCTCGACGAGCTCCCCCAGACCGAGTGCCACCCCGCCCGGGCGATCACGTCGGCCACCGGGCCGTTCCTGCGCCTCGCGTTCCGGGGCCTGGAGCCGCGGGTGTTCGGCGGGCTCTACTACGGCCACGAGGCCGGCGCCGGCACGCTCGGCGGGGAGCTGGGCCTGGGCGCTGTCTTCGATGGGCCCGGCCCCTCCCTCGGGTTGCTGACCCAGCTCGTCGCGTCGGGATCGGACTTCGAGGGCTTCCTGGGCGCCGACTGGCTCGCCCCGGCGGTCGAGCTGGGCGTCGGGGCCACGGCGGGCGACCGGCTCGGCTTCATCGAAGCGTCTTGCATCGTCGGCCGACCCTGCCGCTCAGCGGAGGGCGCCCTGCTCGCCCCGCCGACGGCGGCCCCGCTGGGGGACGCGGTCCTGGACCGCTGGGCGGCGGCGGCGGCGGCCGAGGGGGCGTCCATCGCCGCCTTCTGGCAGCTCGCGCTGGATCTGCAGGCCCTCGGAGCCCCGCCCGCGCTGGTGGCGCGCGCGCTCCAGGCGGCGGACGACGAGGTCCACCACACGGCCCTGTGCGCGGGGGTCATCGCGCAGCTCGGCGGTACGCCGCCCGCGCTGGCGCTCCCGGTGCGCCTGCGCGCGCCCCTGGCCGGCGCGGCGGGGCTGGCCCGGCTCGCCGCCGAGAGCTACGTGGATGGGTGCCTGGGGGAGGGGCGGGCCGCCGCCGAGGCCGCCCTCGCGGCGCGCCTCGCTCGCCACCCGGGGGCCCGCGCTGCCCAGCGCCGCATCGCCCGGGACGAGGCCGCCCACGCTCGGCTCGGCTGGGATGTGCTGGCCTGGGCCGTCGGGCGAGGGGGGCTGCAGCGGCAGGTCGCCGCGCTGCGGGATGCGCGGGGGGAGGCGGTCTCGCCGATCGAGGTCCCGCCGAGCGCCGTGGATCAGGGCCAGCTCCCCAACGGGCTCCTCGCCGAGGTCGCCGCGCGCCACGCGGTCGCGGCGCGGGCCCGGCTCGACCGGCTGCTGGCCTGACGCCGGTCAGCTCGCGGGCGGCAGCCGCTCGACGAAGCAGCGCTCGTGCTGCCCGATGCGCGTGGTGCGCTCGACGTGCAGGCGCAGGCCCGGCCCGTAGGCGACGGCGACCCAGTCCTCTTCGTGGACGGACTCGGCGGGGCCGCAGTCCTCTTCGACGAGCCGCAGCGTCCAGCCGACGCCGTCGACGCGAGTGTCGGCCTCGCGGACCCAGCCGGCGTACCAGCGCGCGGTGACCTGGAGGGCCGCCAGGTCGAGGTCGGGGAAGGTGGGCTCGATGGCCCGCGCCTCGGCCAGGGCGAGGGCGCGGAATTCCTCGACGCTCTTGGGGATGGCCAGCAGTCGTCGGTGCCGCCAGGGATCCATCAAGCGCTGGCGCTCGCCGGGCAGAGCGCGGTGGACCTGGTCCCAGAGGGCGTCGTCGGCCTGCAGGGCCGGCAAGAGGTCGAGGAGGACGTCGCGGAAGAGCGGCGTCTTCGTCAGGGTGGCCAGGGTGGCGTCGTCGATCACACGTCCTCCGAGGTCCGGTCGCCGGCGCACGCATGATACCGCAGCCGAGCCGGGGCCGATCGAAGCGGCCGACCCGGGGCCGGCCGAGGGGGAACTTCTTTCCCTTTGTTTTCAGGCATCTCGAAAAAAGTCTGCGACACGCGCCGCGACTGACCGATGGGGGATGGAGGCCACCCACGCCCGGAGGACGCCCCATGGCCGAGCAGCTGCGCATCGAGCTCGAAGATCACCGCTTCCACAGCCCCCGCCTGGGCCGCCCGGTCCTGGTCTTCGAGGTCACCTCCAAGGTCACCGACGACCTCTTCCTGTTCGTACCGAGGCGCCGGATCGTCGCGATCCTCAACGGCATCCTGGGGCGCGCCCAGCGGAAGACGGCTGACTTCGACTTCGACCTCTACGGCTACTACTTCCTGTCGAACCACCTGCACCTGCTCATCGGCGTCGAGGAGCTGGTCCACAAGAGCCTGGTGCTGGAGTGGGTCAACCGGGAGATCGCCAAGAGAATCAACAAGTACCACGGCCGGTCGGGGCAGCTGCTCATCCCGAACCACGCCATCCAGGTCACCACGGAGGCCCACGCGCTCGAGCGCCTGCGCTACCTGATGGGCCAGGCCACGGCGCAGCTCAAGTCGCGGCACCCGGCCGACGACGTCTTCGCCTGCTCCAACTCCGCGCTGCTGCGCGGCGAGGCCCCGGCGGGTGTGTTCGTCCACGCGAACGGGGTCGAGGAAGCGGTGACCGTGCGCATCGACCGCCTGCCCGGGCTGGGCGACCTGAGCGTGCGCGAGCATCGGGCGCTCATGTGGCAACTCGCCGACGGCCTCGCCGCCGAGCACCGGCCGCGGCGCAAGAAGGCCGGCCTGCCAGTGCCCGACCCCGAGGCCGTCCGGCACGTCGACCCGTGGACGCGGCCCAAGGAGCGCGACCGCAGCCCCGCGCCCGTCGTCCACGGCCCGCCCGAGCACCACGCGGAGTGGCACGAAGTCCACGCGGCGCTGAGGGAAGCCTACACCGAAGCGCACATCGCCTACTGGCAGTGGCTCGCCGACCCGGGGCAGCCGCTCATCCCGTTCCCGCCGGGGACGATCCCACCGTCGCACGCGCGCAAGGCGGTCGCAGGCCGAGCCCGGGCCGGGTAGTCGCGGCAACCCCCGAGCTCCAGCTGGCCGGGCGCTGACGTGGGCGCCATGGGCGCCTTGCGGCCGCGGCGCAGGCGTCGGGGCGTGCCCGCGGCCCGGTGGGGCCGTCGGGGCGTGCGTGGCCGCGCATCGCCTCCCATCGCAACCTCTCGGGCAAACTTCGAGGCCCCAGCGCCACCCAGAATTCCAGCCGCACCGCAGCGCTGCACCTCCTCGAAGACACACTCGGTAGGACCGGTTGCGGCCAGGCTACAGGGCTTCGAGGGCCTCGGGGGTGCAGGCGGCGGGGGCGGTGACGGGGTTGCAGCGGGCCGGGGTGCCGCCGGGGATGTCGAGCCAGTCGGTGTCGTCGGGGCTCGCCGGGGCGGGGCGGTCGGAGCTCAAGAAGTGCACCCCGTTGGCCAGCGTGGCGGCCCGGCGCGCCGCACGGTCTTCGGGCGGATCGTCGGCGGCGTCGACGTTGCTGGTCACCAGGAAGCCGGCGGCCACGGCGGCGCGGGCGGCGTCGCTGGTGCCGTCGTTGATCTTGAGGAGGGCGGCGCGGGGGTCGTCGGGGCCGTCGGCGTCGACGAAGAGCAGGCGGCCGGCCAGGTCGGCGGCGTCGCCCACGTAGGCGGCGCGGTGGGCGCCGGTGTCGAGCAGGGCGAAGATGAACCGGCCCCGCACCGCGGCGAGCGGCGGCCAGCCGTCGGCGAGCACGGCGTCGCGGACGGAGGCGTGGGGGCCGCGCAGGTCGTCCGGCGTAAAGACTTGATCACGCGAGAGAATCCCCAGGATGGCGGCGTCGAGCTCGCTCATCCGGTCGACGCTCGGGACGTGGCCGTTCACCGGCGCAGAGCCTTCGTCCTTGGGCTCGATCCAGATGATGATCGGCAGGTGGCCTGGGTGGGTTCGCGACCAGCGGTCCAGCGTGCGCAGGCAGTCCTCGAAGGCGTAGCAGACGGTCTCGGGGTCGATCAGCGGCAGGTGGAAGACGTCGAAGCCGCTCTCGATCCGGGCGTGCAGGTCCAGCTCGAACTGCCGCACACCCTGCTCGCCGAGCTGCACGTCGAGCGGGGCGTGGCTGTAGTCGTGGCTGGGGTGGAACACCATCTGCGGGCGCAGGTGGTAGCTGTTGTGCGTGCCGCGGGCCTGGACGTGGTGCAGGCGCAGGGTGTCGTCCTGGGGGCCGACGAAGGCGTCGGGGATGAACGCGTCCGGCATCGCGGCATCGCGCGGCGCGGCGTCCAGCGGCGCGGCGTCCAGCGGCGCGGCGTCCCGGACCGCGGCGTCGACCGCCGAGGCGTCCCCGGGGGCGGCGTCCACCACGGCGGCGTCCACCGCGGCAGCGTCCACCGCCCCCGCGTCGGCGGGCGCGGCGTCCACGGCGGCCGGCCCGGCGTCGTCGCAGGCGGCCAGGAGGGCGAGGGCGAGCAGGAGCGTGCGCATGGCCAGAGTGAACCACGCCGCCGCCCGCAGATGCACGCCTTGACCGCCTCCCCGGCGCCCCGGGATCATGCCCGCATGGCCTACACCTACGACTTCCCCAAGGCGGATCTGACGACGGACGCGGTGGTGTTCGGCCTCGACCTGGACGCGGGGCGGCTGCAGGTGCTCCTCGTGGAGCGCGGCGTCGATCCCTTCCGCGGGGCCTGGGCCCTGCCCGGCGGGTTCATCCGGCAGGATGAGGATCTCGAGGCCTGCGTCCGCCGCGAGCTGCACGAGGAGACGGGCGTCGAGGTGGCCTGGCTCGAGCAGCTCTACACCTTTGGCGCCGTGGCGCGGGATCCCCGCGGGCGCGTCGTGACCGTGGCCTACTGGGGCATCGTGCGGCCCGATCAGGTGCGCCTGCGCGCGGCCACCGACGCCGCGGCGGCGGCCTTCCACGACGCCGAGGCGCTGCCACCGCTGGCCTTCGATCACGCCGACATCGTGGCGTCGGCCCTGCAGCGCCTCCGCGGGAAGCTGCGCTGGCAGCCGGTCGGCCTCTGGCTGCTCGACGAGGTGTTCACCCTGGTGGAGCTGGAGCGCGTCTACGCCATCCTCCTGGGGCAGCCGATGGACCGCGGCAACTTCCGCAAGAAGATCCGGCCGCAGGTGGAGGCGGGGGTGCTGGTGCCGACGGGGCAGCAGCGCAAGCCACCCGCGGGTCGGCCGGCCGCCCTGTACCGCTTCGACGAGGCGGCGTGGCAGCGTCGGGAGGCCGAGGGCGCGGCGTTCGAGGTCTGACGCTCAGCCCCGCAGGAACCACCCGCTGATCGTCCGCCGCTCGTGGTGCGCCGTGAGGATGGGCACCCGATGCAGCGGGCCGCCCGTCGAAACATCGAACAAATCCAGCGTGTTGAAGCCCGGCGGGCGGCGCTCCACCAGGACCTCCGCGTCGCCCTCGACGGCCACGAACTCCAGGTGGCCGCCCTCCTCCCACGGCCAGGCCGCGGGGGTGAGGCCCAGGACGTAGGCCACCGCCCGCTGGCCGTCGTAGTCGTTGTGGCAGTCCAGGTAGCCGCCCTTGCCGTAGTGCATGCCCACGACGCGGTGGTCGGCGGGGGAGGCCAGCGCCAGGCCCGAGAGGTCGGCCACGAACGCGCGCCCTGCGTCGTGCCACCACCGGCCGAAGGCGCAGAGCGGGTGGTCGCAGTCGGGCTCGGGGACGAGCGTGCACTCCCCGTACAGGAAGCCCAGGGCCCCCTCGCTGGCGCGCAGCGGGTGGGGGAGGGCGCGCAGCGCCGCGAGCAGCGCCTCGGCCTGGCCCGGGGGCAGGAACCCCTCGATGCGCAGCCCCTCACGGGCGGCCCAGGCAGCGCGCTGGGCAGGCGTCGGCGTCACGTCGGCACCAGGCAGGTCCGCAGCCACAGGGCCTCCACGTGGTGCGTGAGGAGCGGCACCGCGAAGCGGCGGTCTCGCAGGAGATCCAGCGTCGCGAAGCCGGGCGCCAGGACGCGGTCGCTCAGCGCGAGGTGCCCCCCCCAGCCCGCAGGCCAGTAGCCGCCCGTCAGGCCGATGAGCACGTCCACGCCGCCGGGCACCAGCGGGCCCTCGTCGTCGGCGTAGCCCCCCTTGCGGAAGAACCAGAGCGGCACGCGCCCCGCGTCGGGGCGGGCGAGCGGCTGGCCGACCAGCGCCCCGACGAAGGCCGGAAGGTCCTGATCCAACAGGCGAATCGCCGCGTGGATGCAGGGCGGGTTCTGCGGATCGAGGCCCGCCGGCACCCCCAGAGCGCCGGCCCAGGCGACGCTGCCGGGGGCCTGCTCGGGGCCCAGGGGCAGGCCGCGCAGGACGAGCGCCAGCTCCGCCGCCAGGCCCGGCGCGAGGGCGTCCTCGACGCGCACATGGCCCTCGCGGGCGAAGGCGTCGGCGAGGGCGGCCGGGGGCGGCCCGGCCAGGCGGGGGTGCAGCGCGGACATGGCCGGAGTGTAGCCCCGCTGCCGGCGGCGGCGCACGGGGCAGTGGCGTGCGAGCGGGGTTGCGGTCCATGATGCCCCGGCGACGGCGGCAGTGAGGTTCGGGGGCATGGCAGACGCGCGGGTGAGCCGCTGGCTCGATCACGTCACCCTCTGCGTACAGCGGCACATCCACCGCCACGGGCACCGGATGGTCCAGGCGTCGGGGACGCTCAACCAGCTCTTCGTCAGCCTGACGGAGGCCCGGGCGCTCCTGGGGACGGCCATGGCCCACCCCACCACGGCGCCGGCGGCCCTGGGCCTGCCCGATCCCGAGGCCCTGAGCGACCGCATCATCGGCAGCATGAGCGCCCTGGAGGGCCCCGACGACGGCCCCCTGGGGCGGCTGCGGGTGCGGTTCCGCCTGACCACCGGCCAGATCCGGCTGCTCATGGCGGCCGCCGCGCCCCTGCTCTCGGTGGATCTCTCGCGCCTCTACAGCTTCGCCTGGGCCGACTTCGCCGTGAAGCTGCCCACCGCAGGCTTCCTGGCCGAGCTGGTGGCCGACGATCCGCTCACCATCCGGGCCGGGCTGGCCGAGTTCGGCCCCCACGCCCCCCTCGTCCGCTACCGCCTGCTGGAGCTGCGCGACTCGGCGGCCTGGGGGACGCCCAGCCCCCTGCTGCACCGCGGCGTCGTGGTGCCCGATCCGGTGGTGGCGTTCCTCAACGGCGAGGAGCCGGCGGCGGTGGTCGCCGGGCGGCTCACGTCGGTGGAGGAGGCCACCCCCGCCGACCGTCTGTTCGCGCCCCAGGAGATCGTCGACGACCTGCGCAAGATGCTGGCGAGCGCCATCGCGCGCGGGCGGCCGCGGCCGCTGCTGGTGGGCGGGAGCGGGGCCGGCCGGCGGACGCTGCTGTCGACGGTGGCGGCCGAGCGCGGCTGGGGCGTGCTGACGGTGGACCTGGGCCGGCTCATGGAGGAGCCGGAGCGGCTGGTGGAGCGCGTGGCCGAGGCGGGGCGCGAGGCCCTGCTGCGCGACGCGGTGCTGCTGCTGCGGGCCGACCGGGCGGTGGATGATCGCGAGAAGTGGGACCGCGTGGGCCCGGCCATCGGGGCGCTGGTGGATCGGCATGGGGGCCCCGTCGCCTTCACCGCGTCGGCCCCCACCGCGGCGATTTCTCTTTATGTTTCCGGCATCTACGACGTGTACCTGCGCCAGCCCTCGACGGCCGAGCAGCGCGGGCTGTGGTCGGAGGCCCTGGGCCAGGACGTGAAGCTGGCCGAGGAGCTGTCCCAGCGCTTCAGCGTCTCGCCGGGCACCGTCTACGGCTCGGTGCACGAGGCCCGGGCTCACCAGGCGATGCTCGGGCAGACGGGGCCGCTAGGCCTGGAGCTCGTGGGCGACGCCGTGCGCCGCCGCCTGGATCACGCCCTGAGCGAGGTGGCCCAGCCCTTCGCCACCACGCTGGACTGGGCCGACGTCATCCTGCCCGACGAGGTGATGGACACCCTCAACGAGATCATCGCCCAGGCGAAGTACCGCGAGCTCGTCTACGACCGCTGGGGCTTCCGCCGGAAGATGTCGTACGGCCGCGGCCTGGCGTGCCTGTTCTGCGGGCCGCCCGGGACGGGCAAGACGATGATGGCCGCGCTCATCGCCAAGACGCTGGGCCGCGAGCTCTACAAGGTCGACCTGTCGCGCGTCGTGTCGAAGTGGGTGGGCGAGACCGAGAAGAACCTGGCGCGGGTCTTCGACGAGGCCGAGCGGGCCCAGGTCATCCTGCTCTTCGACGAGGCCGACAGCCTCTTCTCGTCGCGTACCGAGGTGAAGGGCTCCAACGACCGCTTCGCCAACATGGAGATCAACTACCTGCTGCAGCGGATGGAGCAGTACGACGGCATGTCGCTGCTGACGACCAACTTCGAGAAGGCCATCGACGACGCCTTCAAGCGGCGCCTGAAGTTCAAGGTCGACTTCCCCATGCCCGACGCCGAGCAGCGCGCCCAGCTCTGGCAGGTGATGCTGCCGGGCAAGCTGGCGGTGGGGGAGGACATCCGCTTCGACGTGCTGGGCAAGAAGTTCAAGATCGCCGGCGGCAACATCAAGAACGCCGTGCTCCGGGCCGCGTTCTACGCCGCCGCCGAGGACAAGATCATCGATCACGCGCTCCTGGAGCGCGCCGCGGTGGCCGAGTCCCGCGAGATGGGCCGGCTGATCTGACCGGTGCGCATCCTCTACGTCGACAGCCGCACCCGCCTGGCCCGGGCCGCCTGCCGGGATCTCCCGCACGACACCGACGTCATCCTGGTGGCCACCGCGGCCGAGGCCGAGCGCGCGGCGCGGCACGGGCAGTTCGACGCCGTCATCGCCGACTACGATCTGCCGGGCGTGAACGGCAGCGAGCTCGTCCGGCGGCTGCGGGAAGCCGGGCTGGCGGCGCCGGTGGTGGCCCTGGCGGGGCATGACCTCGGGGCGCGGGCCATGCGGCAGGCCGGGGCCGACGCGGTGTGCGGCCAGGCCGACTTCGCCACCCTCGGCCCGGTGCTCGGGCGGCTCATCGGCGCCTCCGTCCGGCGGGTGACGCTCATCCGGCACGGGGAGTCCGAGTGGAACGCCGCGGGGCGGTGGCAGGGCCAGGGGGACGCGGCCCTCTCGGATCGGGGTCGGCAGCAGGCCGACGCCCTCGCCGCTCGGCTGGACGGCCGGCCCATCGCCCGCCTCGAGCACTCCGATCTGCAGCGCGCGGCGCACACGGCGGCGGCGCTCGGGCGCGGGGGCGTGGCCGAGCCGGCGTGGCGCGAGCTGGCCGTGGGCGCGTGGGAGGGGCTGACGGACGCCGAGGTGGGGGCCCGGTTCCCCGATGAAGTGGCGGCGGTGCGCCGCGGCGAGGCCGTCCGCCTCGGCGGCGGCGAGGACTGGCCCACCCTGGAGGGGCGGGTGGTGGCCGCGTTCGCGCGGCTGGTCGGCCGCCTCGGCCCCGGCGAGGAGGGCGTCGTCGTCTGCCACGGCGGCGTCATCGTCGGCCTCGTCACCGCCCTGCTCGGCCTGACGCGCCGCCTGCCGCGGACGCTGGGTCGGCCGGGGAACACCAGCCTCACCACGCTGGAGGTGGGGCCGTCGTCCACCCGCCTGGTGGTCTACAACGACGCGACGCACCTGCCGCCGACGGAGCGCGCCCGCGCGGGGGCCGTCGAGGTGCGCCTGGCCCGTGACGTCGACCTGCTGGGCGGCCGGCCGCGGGTGGACGGCGTGACGGACGCCCTGCGCCTGGAGGCCCGGCCCCGCGTGGGCTTCTCCGCCACGCCCGGCATCCTGGAGGCCACCGCCCGGGCGGCCCTGGCTCCGAACGGCGACGGCACCGCGCGCCTCGGTCCCAGCCTGCCCGGCCGCGTCGGCCACGTCATCCTGCACCGGCAGGGGCGCACCCTCTGGGACTGGAACATCGAGCCGGAGGAGGACGAGATTGCTCCATGATCTTGAGGGGTTGAAGGGCAAGGTCGCCCTCGTGACCGGCGCCAGCGGGGGCATCGGCGAGGCCGTCGCGCGGCGGCTCGCGGCCGGCGGGCTGAAGGTCGCGGGCGTGGCGCGGCGGGCGGATCGCCTGCAGGCGCTGCAGGCCGAGCTCGCGGCGGCGGGCGGCGTGTTCCTGCCGCTGCCGGCCGACGTGCGCGACGCTGACGCCGTCCAGGGCGCGGTGGCGGCCACCATCGAGCGGTTCGGCGGCGTGGACGTGCTGGTCAACAACGCCGGCCTCGGGCGGGACGAGCCCCTGCTGGACGGCGATCCGGCGGCCTGGCGGGAGATGCTCGACGTCAACGTGCTGGCCCTCTGCCTGTTCACCCAGGCGGCCATCGCCTCGATGCGGGCCCGGGGCGACGTGGGGCATGTGGTGCACATCGGCAGCATGGCGGGCCACCGGATGCCAGCGGGCACCAGCGGCGCCTTCTACGCCGCCACCAAGCACGCGGTGCGCGCGCTGACGGAGGGCCTGCGCCGCGAGCTGCACGCCGCCGGCAGCGGGGTGCGCGTCACCGCCATCAGCCCCGGCTACGTCGAGACGGGCTTCGCCGCCGTCTTCACCGGCCAGCCCGACGCGGGCGGCGTGGTCTACGGCCAGTACCCCTGCGTGCAGCCCGCCGAGATCGCCGATCTGGTGGTCTTCGCGGTCACGCGACCCCCGCACGTCCAGATCCACGACCTGCTCGTCCGGCCCCTCGGGCAGCCCGCGTAGCGAGCGCTGCCGGGGGCGCCGCGGGGCCCGGCGGATTTCTGCCGCAAGGGCTTGACGCGCTCGCGAATCCAGCCGATATGCCGTCGTGAAGCGCCCTGGTGGGCGCAGCAGCACGGAGGTATCCCTTGGTCGTCGCAACCATCCGCAAGGGCGGTCCGTCCCTCGGCAAGAAGCTGAGCTGCGGCTCGTGCGGGGCGCGGTACTACGATCTCGAGAAGCCCGAGCCGGTCTGCCCGAAGTGCCACACGCCGTTCGCGGTGGCGGCGCGCTCGGGGCGGACGGTCCGCAAGGCCGCTCGCGAAGAGCAGTACGACTACGATGAGGAGGAGGAGGAGGACGACGACGACGACGACGACGATGACGACGATGACGATGAGGACGTCGAGGAGCTCGATCTCGAAGACGACCACATCCCGTCTGATTCGGACGGCGAGGAAGAGGAAGAAGAGGACGATCCCGACCTCGAGGACCTCGACGACGACGACCTCCCCGATGAAGAGCTCGACATCGACGACGCCGACGACGGCGGCGATGCGGGCGAGGACGATGGCGAAGAGCCCGTCGACGACGTCGACGACGACTGAGTCGCCCCGTCAGGCCGGGGGCTCGGCCCCCACCGCCTCGAGCTGCCAGCACGCCACGGCGTGATCCGGCCCCACCTCCGCCAGCACCGGCTCCTCGCCGCACGCCGGCCCCGCGAACCCACAGCGATTGCGGAAGCGACAGCCCGTCGGGTACTGCGTCGCGCGCGGCACCATGCCCGGGATGGTCTCCAGCCGGCCCCGCTCGCCGTCCAGGTGCGGCAGGGAGCGGAAGAGGCCGAGGGTGTACGGGTGGCGCGGCCGCTCGAAGAGCTCGTCGGCGTCGGCGCTCTCCACCACGCGGCCGGCGTACATGACCACGACCCGATCGGCGACCTCCGCCACCACCCCCAGGTCGTGGGTGATGAGGACGACGCCCATGTCGCGCTCCACCTGGAGGCGCTTGAGCAGGTCGAGGATCTGGGCCTGGACGGTGACGTCGAGGGCCGTCGTCGGCTCGTCGGCGATGAGCAGGCGCGGGTTCATGGCCAGGGCCATGGCGATCATCACGCGCTGCTTCATGCCCCCCGACATCTGGTGCGGGTAGTCATCCACCCGGCGGGCGGGATCGGAGATGCCCACCTGGTCGAGCAGCCCGATGGCGGCCTCGCGCGCCTCGGCGCGGCTGATGCCCTTGTGCTGCCGCAGGACCTCCCCGATCTGGGCCCCCACCCGGAAGATGGGGTTCAGGCTGGTCATGGGCTCCTGGAAGATCATGGCCATCTGGGCGCCGCGCAGGCGGCGCAGCTCCCGCTCCTTCATGGCGAGCAGGTTCTGGCCCTGAAACAGGATCTCGCCGCCGGGGTGGAAGGCGGCCGGCCGCGGCAGCAGGCCCATGATGGACAGGCTCGTCACCGACTTGCCGCAGCCGCTCTCCCCGACGATGGCCAGCGTCTCGCCTGGGCGGACGTCGAAGGACACGCCGTCCACGGCCCGGGCGACCCCCTGGGGGGTGTTGAAGTACGTGCGCAGGTCGCGCACCGACAAGATCGGCTCGCTCACCGCCGCTACTCCAGCGCCCGGGGATCGGCCGCGTCGCGCAGGCCGTCGCCCAGGAAGTTGAAGGCCATCACGGCCAGGAAGATGAAGAAGCCCGGCACCACCACCCAGGGGAAGTCCGTCAGGTTCCGGACGTCCTGGGCGTCGCGCAGCATGTTCCCCCAGGAGGCCTCCGGCTCCTGGATGCCCACGCTCAGGAAGCTCAGCGCCACCTCGCCCAGGATGTAGTACGGCACCGCCAGCGTGGCCGTCACGATGACAAAGCTCAATGTATTCGGGAGGATGTGGCGCACGATGATGGCCAGGCGGCGCTGCCCCAGGGCCTCCGCGGCCGTCACGTACTCGTTCTCTTTGATCGAGAGCACCATGCCGCGGATCACGCGCGCGTTGCCGGCCCAGCCGATGAAGGCGAGCACCAGCACCACGATGAGGTACGACTGCGTGCTCGGGACGTCGCGGCCGAAGACCTGGCGGATGACCAGGATGAGGTAGAGCCCGGGCAGGGCCAGGATGAGCTCGACCAGCCGCATCAAGAGGAAGTCGGTGCGCCCGCCGAAGTAGCCGGCGATGCCGCCCACCAGCAGGCCGATGGTCATGCTGATGGCGATGCCCAGCAGGCCGACGGACATGGAGATGCGCCCGCCGTACAGGATGCGGGTGAAGACGTCCCGGCCGTACTTGTCGCTGCCGAACAGGAAGATCGGGCGGGTGGGATCGCGGCTGCCGAACAGGTGCAGGTTCGACTCGATGCCCAGGAAGCTGTAGGTCTCCCCGCGCACGAAGAAGTCGATCTCCACCGGCTTCGCGCGGTCCTCCTCGTACTCGGACGTGAACTCGTCGAGGCGGTTGGAGGCGTAGACGAACGGGCCCTGGAAGGTGCCGGCGTCATCCCAGAGGTGCAGGCGCGTGATGTGGGGCGGGTGCCAGTTCTGCTCGCGGAACTGCGTCGTGTAGCCGTAGGGCGACAGGAACGGCGCGAAGACCACGGCCAGGTAGAGCAGGCCCAGGACCCACAGGCCCACCATGGCCCAACGGTTCTTGCGGAGCCGGCGCCACAGGGTGCGCCACGGGCCGGTGGCCAGGCTGGCCGACGGGGAGGCGGCCATCTCAGCCCACCCCGATGCGCGGGTCGACCGCGCCCAGCAGGATGTCGGCGATGAGGTTGCCCACCACCAGCATCACCGTCGCCATGACCACCGAGGCCATGACCACCGGCTCGTCCTGGGAGAAGACCGCGTCCACGGTGAGGCGCGCGAGGCCCGGCCAGGCGAAGACGACCTCCACCAGGAACGAGCCCGTCAGCAGGGCGGCCAGGCTGTAGCCGAAGAGCGTGATGAGCGGGTTCACCGCGTTGCCGAAGGCGTGCTTCCAGACCACCTGCCGCGTGCTCAGGCCCTTGGCCCGGGCGGTGCGCACGAAGTCCTTGCCCAGCGTCTCCACCATCTCGGCGCGCATCTGGCGCATGTAGGCCGCCATCTGCGTGGTGCCGAGGACGATGGTGGGCAGGACGAGGTGGTGGGCCACGTCCACGACCTTCTGCCAGGGCGTGAAGGTGTCCCACTCCACCAGATCGCGCATGCCCCCCACCGGGAACCACTTCGTCGTGGCGGCGAACATCACCATGAGCAGGGCGAAGAACACGCGGGGGATGGACAGGCCGAAGAAGCTGATGAAGCTCACGACCTTGTCGAGGACGCTGCCCTGCCGGACGCCGGCCACCACCCCCAGCGGCAGGGCCATGCCCCACGCCAGCAGCAGCGCCGAGCCCGACAGCAACAGCGTGTTGCCGAGCCGCTCGCCGATGAGGGTGAAGACCCCGATCTCCTTGGAGAAGCTGTAGCCGAAGTCCCCCTGCACGGCGTTGAGCAGCCAGCGGCCGTAGCGCTCCACCAGGCTGCCATCGAGGCCGTAGCGGTGGCGCAGCTCGGCCAGCGTCTCCGCGCTGATGTGCGGGTCCTCGGCCAGCCGCGTCACGTAGTCGCCGGGGGCGGCATCCAGCAGCAGGAAGGTGATGAAGCTGACGGCCAGCAGCAGCGGCGGCACCGCCAGCAGCCGACGCGCGATGAACACGCCCATGGCGCCGCCTGGCAGCCGCGCCCGGACCCGCTGGAGGACACCGGTCGTCACGGGGCCTTCGCGTCCTTCTTGAACATCTGCTCGATGTTCCAGTGCGTCGTCGGGCGCAGCAGGGCCGGCCGGAAGTTGCCGATGTTCTTGCGCCCGGCCACGAAGAAGTTCTGCACCACGAGCTGGATCTGGGGCTGCTCGTCGCTGAAGATCTTGAGCAGCTCGTCCCAGGCCTTCTTGCGCTGCGCCATGTCGTCCGTCCCGGCGTTCTCGTAGAGCAGCGCGTCCATCCGCTTCTCCCACTCCGTCGCCGGCGCCTCCTGCATGGGGGCCCAGGCGTGGCTGGCGCCGCTCGAGAGGATGACGTTCTTGGACTGCGTGGGATCGGGCGGCACGGCGGCCCCCCAGCCCAGCAGCAGGGCGTCGAAGTCGCGGGTGCTGCGCAGCGAGGTGAGCAGGTCGTTGAAGGGCACGGGCCGGATGTGGGCCGTCACCCCGAGGCGGGCCAGATCGTCCTTGATGACGTTGAGCATCCCGATGCGGGTGGAGTTCTCGGCGTTGGTCGTCATGGAGAACTCGACGTGGTTGCCGTCGGGATCCATGAGCTTGCCGTCCTTCACGCTGTAGCCCGCCTCGGTGAGCAGGGCCCGGGCGCGGTCGAGATCGTAGGGGTACTTCTCGACGTCATCGCTGTACCACAGCTTGTTGGCCGGGCTGGTGAAGGCCCAGAGGGGCTGCCCGCGGCCCGCCATGACCGTGCGGATGATGCCGTCGCGGTCGATGGCGTGGCTGATGGCCTTGCGGAAGTTCTTGTTCTGAAACCACTTCTGCTTCATCGGCTCGACGTAGGGCTTGCCCTCCGAGGAGAGGCGGCGGTCCTGGTTGAGGATGAGCCAGTTGGTGTTGAACGACGGCCCCAGGTCGCTGACCACGTAGTCGCCGGTGGCCTCCTTGCGGCGCAGCGGATCGAAGTGCTCCGGCCGCACCTCCAGCAGGTCGGTCTCGCCCTCGCGGAACTTGAGGAAGGCGGCGTTGAAGTCGGGCACGACCAGGATGATCATCCGGTCGAGGTAGGGCAGGCGGTTGCCCTCCCGGTCCACCTTCCAGAAGCGGGGGTTGCGCTCGAGCACCACGCGCTCGTCGCTGCGGACCTCCTTGACCACGAACGGCCCCGAGGTGGGGATGTCGCCCGGCGGCGTGTTGATCCGCATGGCCTGGCCGAAGTCGCCCGCCTTGTAGGCCGCCTCCCACTTGTGCTTCGGCACCGCGTAGATGCTGCCGACGGCGTAGTGGAAGAGCACGTCGCGCTGCAGCAGCTTGAACCGGAACGTGCGCGCGTCGACCTTCTCGAACGTCGGGAAGCGGGCCTTGCCGGCCTCGTCCACGCCCTGCCGGAAGAGGTCGGCGGTGGCCGTCTGGATGGCCGGATCGATGATCACCTGGTAGGAGAACTCGAAGTCATCCGCGGTGATGGGCTGCCCATCCGACCACGTGAGGCCCTCGCGCAGCGTGAAGGTGTAGGTCAGGCCGTCGGGCGTCTTCTCCCAGGCCTCGCACAGCCCCTTCTCCTCCACCTGGTTGGCCCGGTGGAACTCGATGCAGCTCGTAAAGACGGGCCCGTGCAGCAGGTCGTTGGTGGCCGAGTCGTTGGCCGTGATGGGGTTGAGCGTCTTCGGATCGCCCGGCTGGGCCAGCACCAGGGTGCCCCCGTAGCGGCCGATCTCGCCGTCCTCGACCTTCATCGCCCCCTTGGGCAGCTCGCCCACGAAGCCGGGCCGGGGCGTACCGATCTTCGTGGCGGCCCCCGCCTTCGGCCCGCCCGGGGCGTCGCCGCCGCTGCTGCTGCAGCCCGCAAGTGCCAGAAAGATCAGCAGTCTTCTCATCTTCGCCTCCCACTCCGCCGCGCGGTGGGCGAGAGCCTACCCCGAATGCGGTGCGACGTCACGAGGGGTGGTCGCCGCGGCGAGGCCCGGGCTACAGTGGTCGCCCTGCATGCGCACCGTCCTCGCCCCCCTCCTCGCCATCGGCCTCGTCGGCCCGACGCACGCCGCGGTGGAGCCGGAGCGCGTGGGCCTCGTGGTCAGCGGCGGCATCAGCCTGGGGGCCTACCAGGCCGGGGTGCTCTACGCGCGGGTCAAGGATCTGCGCGCCCGCCAGGGGGAGGCGAGCCTGGAGCTGGTCACCGGCGCGTCGGCCGGGAGCATCAACGCCTGGCTGACGGTCGTGGGCTGGTGTGACGCCCGGCCCGACCGCATGGCGCTCTTCGCCAACCCGTTCTTCGACATCTGGACGAACGTCGGCGTCGACGTGCTGCTGCCGGTGACCGAGGACGGCGCTGAGTACGCCGCCCTGCTCGGCGACACCGTGGGCAGCGCCCGCGTCGTGCGCATCGGGCGTGACCTCGCGGCGGCGCCCGATCCGCCCGATCCCTGGGAGGCGGGCGCCCACCCGCAGGGGCTGCTGACGCGCAGCGCCTTCGGCGTCGTGGGCCGCTACCTGGCCGAGCGCCTGGCCGACGCCGACTACCGCGAGGGCTGCCGGGTGCGCACGGCGGTGACGCTGACGGGGGCCGAGGCGGCGACGCTGCCGGTGGCGGCCGGCAACGCGACGGTGCGGACGCTGCGCTTCGTGGTGCCCCTCGCGGCCGAGGTCGCGGGCGGGCGCATGACGGTGCGCAACGATGGCGTCGACGTGACGGCCGGGGACCGCAGCTGCTGGGATCCCGCCGCCCCCGACGGCCGCCACCCCTGGGAGGCCTGCCACCCGTCCATCGGCCGCACCCTGGCGCTGCCCCTGACGGACGGCGTCGTGAGCGGCCGGGCCGTGGTGGGGCTGGTGCAGGCGGCCAGCGCCTTCCCGGTGGCCTTCTCGCCCGTGCCCCTGCCCACCTGCGCGTCGCGCGGGCCCGGCCAGGCCCCCGGCCCCGGCTGCCCGGATGGCCTGGCGGCGGCGGCGGGCCGGTTCATCGACGGCGGCTTCTTCGACAACGTGCCCCTGGGCCCCGCCGTCGAGATCGCCCACGACGAGGACCTGCGCTGGCAGACGCGCGGGGCGGTGCCCCCGCTGACGCTGCACTACGTCGATCCCGGCGAGCGCCGCGGCGCCCCCCGCCTGCCCGAGAACCGCCGGCGTCCCGACGGCCTGGGGGCCTTCACCCGGCTCGTCCAGGGCGTGTTCAGCGAGGCCCGCACCATGGAGCTGCAGGGCCTGGAGCGCCACTGCCGCGCCGAGCTCTTCCACGAAAAGGGCAGTGAGATCGAAGGGTTCACCCGGCGGCTGCGCTGCAGTGCCGGCGCCTCGCCCCCGAGCGCCCGCCGCTTCGTCCCCTCGTCGCGCTTCCACGGCATCACCGGTCGGCTGGCCGGCAGCTTCGGCGCCTTCCTGCACCGCGACTTCCGGGTGCACGACTACCTGGTGGGCGTCTACGACGGGGCCCTCATCGCCAGCCGCGAGCACCTGGACTGCGCCCCCGGGGCCGCGGCGCCGGCCTGCCGGGCCCAGAGCTTCCGCGCCCAGGTGGAGCGGCAGCTCGCCGACTTCGACGCCCCCCGGGACGAGGCGGGGGCCCAGCCGCGGCGCCCCGCGCTGGAGGGCCACCCGGCCACCGCCGACGACGTGCGCCGCTTCCTCTTCCGCCTCTTCGTCCACGAGCACCGCCAGCTCGATCCGGCCGCCGCCGACGCCTTCTGCGCCGCGCTCGCCCCCGCCGACGCCGCCGTCGCCTGCGGCGAGGGCCACCACGCCCTCGCCCGGAAGAGCCTCGTCTGGGCGCTGCACTGCGTCTTCTCCGATCTGGAGGCCCGCCTGCGGGCGACGGCCCTGACGGGGGATCTGCAGGATCTGCGGCAGCGCGCGGGCCTGGAGACGAGCCTCGATCACGTGCTCCAGGCGCTGGAGCCGTACCTGGCCGACGCCGAGGCCCGGCCGGGCGAGCTGGCAGGCGATCGGCGGGCCTGGCAGGCGGCGGTGCAGGATCGCCTGGCCCGGCGCGCGCTGGCCGTCGAGCGGACCGACCAGGCCACCCTGGCGCCGAAGGGCGCCGACGTGGTGGACCTCAACGCGCGCCTGCTGGGCCTGGACGTCGTGGACGCCCTGCAGATCGGGCGCACCGTGGCGGCCTCGCTGGTGGAGCGCGAGGACGTCTTCCTGGATCTGGACGCCGGCACGACCCACCGGCTGCTCGGCGACGCCTGGTGGACGCCGCTGGTGGACCTGCTGGTGCCCCACCACCTCGTCGCCGACCCGCTCTACGGCGGGCTGATGGTCGGCTCGACGCCGCACCTGCGGTTGCGGGGGTTCCGCACGCCGGGCCGGCCCGCGACGGGCTGGGAGCGCCTGAGCCTGGCCGTCGACGCTGGCATCGCCCTGCAGGACAGCCAGCCCATCTTCCGGGGCGCGCGGCTGAACGCCCGGCTGGGCGGGGGCCTCGGCTACGACCCCCCCGGCCGCCTCATCGACGACCTGGACGTCCTCTACGTCCACGGCCGGCCCGTGCCCGACTGGGACGAGAGCGCCCACGGCGTCGAGGTGAACGTGCGGCTGGCCACGCGCCTGCGGCTGGCGGTGGGTACCTTCGACGTGCGCGAGCCGGCCTTCTACTTCACCGTGGGCCTGGCCGACTGGCTGTCCCTGCTCGTCGGGCTCTGGGAGGGCTGAGTGGGCGGGCTGCTCTCCCTGCTGGTGGTGCTGGCGCAGGCGGTGGTCGACCCCGTCCCGGTGGCCGAGCCGGCCCCGGTGGCCGAGCCGGCCCCGGTGGCCGAGCCGGCCCCGGCGGTCGCGCCGGTCTCCGACGGCCCGGCCCCCGTCACGCTCGTCTTCCAGGCCACCTCGTCGCGCGGGCCCCACCAGGCCGGCATGGCCTACGCCGTCCTCGCCACCCACCGCGACGCCGGCGGGGCGCGGCGGCCGGTGGCCGGCGTGGCCGGGGCCTCGGTCGGCGCCGTCAACGCCCTGCTCACCGCGCTGCTGGCCTGCACGCCCGATCCCCCGCCCACCCCCGAGGAGCCGGTCTCCCAGTCGTTTCAGGTCGATCGCAACCCGCTCTACGACATCTGGGGGGATCTCGACTTCGAGGCGCTCTTCCCGGGCGACCTGGGCTGCGACGCCTACCGCGCCCGGTTCGGCCACCTGGACGTCGTCTGCGACGGCGACCAGCCCTGGCGGCCCGGGGACGCCCTGCTCAGCACCAACGGCCTGACGGACCTGCTGCGGTTCCTGCAGCGGCGCCTCACCGAGGGCGGCTACGTGCCCGGCTGCCGCATGCCCCTGTCGGTGTCGCTGACGGCCGAGGATCCGCTGCGCCTGCCGGTGACGAGCGACGGCCGCCTGACGGCCCCGGCCGCCCGGCGCATCGTCGAGCTGGAGCTGCGCAGCACCGCCGAGGGCCGCATCCAGATCTGCCAGCCCGCCGAGAGCGGCTCGCCCGACGACCGCCTGTACCTGCGCCTGCCCGTCAAGACGTTCGCCGCCCCGGACGAGCCCGACGGCTGCGACCGCATCGATCCCGCGGATCTGCTGGCGGTGGTGCAGGCCAGCGCTCTGCCGCCGCCGCTCCTGCCGCCCCAGCCCATCGACCACTGCACCGCCGAGCCGTGCAGCGCGCCCGGGGGTGGGCGGGGCCACTGCCACGCGGGCCTGAACCTGTGCCGCGCCCGCTTCACCGATGGCTTCCTGCTCGATCCCATCCCCCTCGGCCCCACCGTGGCCCGCCTCGAGGGCCCGGGGCACCGCGTCATCATCCTGGACGCCGAGGGCGGCCGCCCCGTCGCCCCGCCGCCCTACGGCGACGCCGCCCTCGTCGGCGTGCGCTACCTGCGGCCCTACGCCCTCGACACCCTGCAGCCCGTCGTCGTGAGCTACGAGCTGCAGACGCTGCGGCGCTACCAGCGCATCCCCCCGGATCTGCGGGTCGACACGTACACCGGCCCCGACCGCATCTTCGGAGATTTCGCCTATGGTTTCGCGGCGTTGGTGCACCCCGTCCTGCGGCGCTTCGACTACTACCGCGGCATCGTCGACGGCCTGCGCTGGCGCGAGCGGGAGCGCTGCGCCCCGCCCAGCGACGCGGCCTGCCGGGATCGCTGCTGGCAGGATCTGCTGCGCGAGATCGGCGTGGAGCATGCCCCCGGCCTGAGCTATGTGCTGCACGCGACGCTGGTGCGCGAGCAGTGCGGCGCCGATCCGGTGGCGAGCTGCGACGCCTGGCGCGCCGAGCTGGACCGGCTGGCGGAGCCCCGGTACGCGCCCCGCGTCCAGCCCTTCCGCACGCTCTGGGGGGTGCTGGAGGCCCATGAGGCCGGCCGGAAGGACCCGGTGAGCGCCGCCCGCCCGCTGCGGTTCGCCGACTTCATCGGCGTGATGCAGGCCATCGACGCCGCCGCCACGGCGGGCCCCGCCCCCGACCTGGACCTCACGGGCCCGCCGTTCCGGGACTTCGGGCGCTTCTGGTACGACACCCTGCGCCAGCTCCTCGACCGCCTGAGCGTCCTCGAGACCCGGGACGGCGACGCCGGCATGCGCATCGGCGCGACGCTGGCCGGCATGCTCGCGGCCTCGCGCGCCGAGGGCCTGGCCCATGGCTGGCGCGTGGGCAGCGTGTCCATCCCCGCCCGCGCCGGCGGCTCCCCCGTCACCGGCTACACCGCGCGGCTGCTCGCGCCGAGCCGCCTCGCCGGCATCACCCCGGGGGGCGTGCAGCTCGACTGGGACGTGCTGACCTGGACGGGCACCAGCGGCCTGCGCCTGGGCGTGCTCGGGGCGGGCCTGCACTACGACGCCGACGGCCCCACCGCCATCGACAGCGCGCTCTTCGGCTACACCCCGCAGATCGGCTACCGCAGCGGCGACGGCGAGGCCGAGATCGCCCTGCGCGGCGCCCTGGCCGTGGGCCGCCACGTCACCAGCGAGCCCCTCTTCGGGCCCTTCCACGTGGGCGTCGAGCTCGTGGGCCGCTGGCGCTCCCTCGCCCTGGGCCTGGGCTCCGCCAGCCTCGGCTGCGGCCTCGCCTGCCACGACCCGCGAAAGCTCGCCACCTGGACGGAGGGCCCCCTCTTCGTCTCCATCGGCCTCGCCGACCCCGGCGGGCTCCTCTACTGGCTGGCGAGGGCAGCGTCGGCGGGGGAGTAGCCGCAGCGAACGCCCAATGAAATCAGATGGTTGTCAGCGCCGCTCCCAGAAGTAGACGGGGGTGCCGGCGCCTTCGCTGACGGTGTAGAGGCCCCGGCCGTCGCGGGCGAAGCCGATGGCCTCGCCCTGGGGGTCGCGGGGGCGGGGGAGGGCGCAGGGCTCCGTGGCGAAGGCCTCGGCGATGGTGGCGCCCGGGGCGCGGCGCCAGAGGAAGGCGGCGCTGTAGGTGCGCACGACGATGGCCGAGCCGTCGGGGGCGATGTCGCCGCCGGTGGTCGAGGCGTTGCCGCCGAGGGGGGCCCGCCCGAAGGTGAGGCCGGCCACGCGCTCCAGCCGGATGTCGGCGCCGGCCTGCAGGGGGGCGGCGGCGCGGAAGATGGGCGAGACGCCGTCGGCCGACTTGGTGACGAGGTAGACGTCGCCGTTCTCGGGGTCGACCAGCAGCGTCTCGCAGTTGTGCGGGCCGTCCGGGTAGACGAGCGTGAAGTCCTCGACGCCGGCCAGCGGGATGATGGGGGGCTCGGCCTCGCGGGGCACGACGGGCTCGGGAAACCGGCGCAGGTGCAGGTTCTGGCGGACGATGGCGTTGTCGCCGATGTCGCCCACGTAGACGTAGGAGACGCCGGGCTCGGGGCCGGGGCCGACGGCCAGGTCTTCCCAGTCGCGGGGGCGGTTGCCGTCCAGCTCGAAGGTGGCCAGGGGCGCGCCGGCGGTGTCGATGGCGTAGACGCGCCCGGTGCCGCCGGCGTCGTTGTGGACCCAGAGCACGCCGGGGTTGCGGTGGCTCTCGGTCACGCCGCTGGCCTCGATGATCTCGGGGTTGCCCAGGTTCCCCGTGGCCGCGGGATCGGCGAAGCGGGGGCACTCCACCAGGGGCTCGACGGCCGCGTCGACGGGCTCGACGGCGGCGTCGACCGGCGGCGGGGCGGCGCGGCGTCGACGGGCGGCGGGCGGCGTCCACCGGCGGCGGGGCGGGGCGGCGTCGACCGGCGGCGGGGGCGGGGCGGCGTCCGGCTCGGGCGGGGCCGCCGGCTCGGGGCCGAAGAGGTAGAGCGGCGCGCGGGCCCCCTCGCTGGTGGTGAAGTAGCCCTGGCCGTCGAGGGTGAAGGCGAACGACTCCCCCTGGGGCTCCTGGGCGAGGGGCAGGGCGCAGGGCATCCCGGCCAGCGCCTCGGCGATGGTGGCGCCGCGGGCCCGGAACCAGAGGAACGCCGAGCTGGTCGTCCGCAGGGCGATGCGGTCGCCGGCCACGGAGATGTCGCCGCCGGTGGTGGCGCGCCCGCCCGGCAGGAGATCGACGCCGAACGTCAGGCTGGCCACCTGCTCCAGGCGGTTCTCGCCGTCGGCGACGAGCGGCGCCGCGGCCCGGTAGATGGGCGTCTCGCCGTTGGCGGCCGCTACGACCACGAAGACGTCGCCCGTGCGCGGATCCACCAGCAACGTCCCGGCGTTGTGGGGGCCGTCGGGGTAGACGAGGGTGAAGGTCTCGACGCCGGCCAGGCGGACGGTGGGCGGGGGGCCATCCTCGGGCACGGCCGGCTCGGGGAAGCGGCGCAGGCCGATGCTGGCGCGGTTGGCGTTGTTGTCGCCGATGTCGCCCACGTAGACGTAGCTCAGGGCGGGGTCGGGGCCGGGGCCGACGGCGATGTCCTCCCAGTCCACCTGGCCCGGGCCATCCAGCTCGTACGTGGCCAGCGCCTCGCCGGTGGCGCTCAACGCAAAGACGCGGGTGCCGCCGTCGGAGTCGTTGTGGCTCCAGAGGACGCCGGGGTTGCGGTGGCTGGTGGCCAGGCCGCTGGCCTCGTTCAGGGCGGCGGGGCCGAGGGTGCCCACCCGCCAGGGGCCGTCGACGACGGGGCAGGCGGGGGGCCAGGCGGCGTCGGGGGTCGCGTCGGGGGCGGCGTCGGGGGCCGCGTCCAGATCGGCGATCTGGGCATCGCCGGGCTGGGCGTCGCCGGGCTGGGCGTCGCGGGCCTGGGCGTCGGAGGCCTGGGCGTCGCGGGCCTGGGCGTCGCGGGCCTGGGCGTCGCGGGCGGCGTCCGCCGGCGCGGCGTCCGCGGGCCGCGCGGCGTCCTGCCGCAGCGCGGCGTCGTGGTGGGCCGCGGCGTCCGCCGTCGCCCCGCGATCCAGGAGCACGCCCTCGTCGGGCGTCGCCGGCAGCTCCGGGAAGTCCTCGGTGCACGCCCACAGGCCCAGCGCGAGGCACCACGCTGCCCGTCGCCATCGCGTCTTGTGTCCTGGCCTCATGGGCTCGCCCCCTGTCGCCACGCCGGTCGCCACTCTTGCGCAGCCGCCCCGCTGCGGCAAGCCGCCAGGCCCCGGCGCGCGCGGGGCCCCACGGGTCGCCGCCTTGCGGGCCGGGGCCCCGGCGATCCGCGCCTTGACAGCGGGCCCACATCTCCCCACCCTGCGCACCCCTGGCACGGGGCTTGCCCAGGCGACCGGCCCGAAAACCGGTTCGCGGGCTGGACCCCGCGGAGCGGCCTCTCCCGGCGGGGAAGGTGGAGCACGCATCCTCCACCTCCTCCGATCCTGGAGTACGGCTGCTCCAACCCCCGGCCTGACAGGAGCGCTCCATGGGCAAGGTCAATCAAGCGGTGATTCTGGCGGCGGGCCTCGGCAGCCGTCTGCGGGGCGAGTCGAAGGCCACGCCCAAGCCGCTCGTGCGCTGCGGGGGCATCACCCTGCTCAAGCGGACGCTCCTGACGGCGTCCCGCGAGGGCATCGAGCGCTTCGTCATCATCGTCGGCTGCCAGGGCGACGAGGTCGAGGCCGCGGCCGCCGGCGATCCGGATCTGGCCCACCTCGAGCTGATCTTCGTCCACAACCCCGACTTCCGCCTGAGCAACGGCGTGAGCGTCCTCAAGGCGCGGCCGCACATCCGGGGCGAGTTCTTCCTGATGATGTCGGACCACATCGTCGATCGGGCGGTGTACCGGACGCTGCAGGGGGAGCCGGCCCGCGACGGCCTCGTGCTCGCCGTCGACTACAAGCTGTCGACCATCTTCGACATGGACGACGCCACCAAGGTGCGGGTGGGGCCCCGGAACACGATCGCCGAAATCGGCAAGGAGATCCCGCACTTCGACGCGGTGGACACCGGCGTGTTCCGCTGCAGCGAGGTGCTCTTCGAGCACCTGCAGGCGGTCTTCGACGAGCGCGGTGACACGAACCTGAGCCACGGCGTGCAGGCCCTGTCGGCCACCGGCAACGCCCGCGTCGCGGACGTCGGCGACGCCTGGTGGCAGGACGTCGACACCCCGGAGACGAAGGTCCACGGGGAGTCCGTGCTGCTCGGGCTGCTGGCCCGCGACGACGACGGCCCCGTCAGCCGCCTGGTGAACCGCAAGCTGAGCCGGCCGATCACGGCCGCGCTGATGAACACCCGCGTGCAGCCGCTCCACGTGACGCTGGCCTGCCTGGCGCTCGGGCTGACCGCGGCTACTCTGGTAGCCACCGCCTCCGGCCTCTGGGCGCTGGCCCTCGGCGGGCTCATCTACCAGCTCGCGTCGGTGCTGCGCGGGGTGGACGGCGAGCTGGCCCGCCTGCGCCTGCAGGACTCCGAGGGCGGGGCCTGGCTCGACACCGTGACCGATGACGTGGTGAACCTGGCCTTCCAGGTGGCCGTGGGCCTGGGCGTCAGCCGCCTCACGGGCGACGCGACCTGGCTGGTCATCGCGCTGGCCACCGCCGGCGCCGGCCTGCTGCTCTGCGGCAACCTGTACTTCGCCCTGCGGGCCCTCGGCCTCGGCAGCCACCGCCTGCTCGACTGGCGCTTCCGCGACGACGACGAGGGGGCCTTCCAGCGCTTCTGCGCCCGCTTCGCGTTCCTGGCGGGCCGGGATGTGCAGGCCGCCCTCCTCATGCTGCTGGCCTTCATGGGCGTCGCCGGCCTGCAGGTGGGCCTCGTCCTGGGCGCCCTGGTCATCGTGGGCGTCTCGGGCCAGTTCATCAGCACGCGCGTCCGCGCCGCCGCCCGCAGCCAGGCCGCCGAGCAGGCCCGCGCCGAGAGCTGAGCCCCGGACTTTCTGACGGGGCTGCCCGGTTGGTGCCCCCCGCATGCGCCGCTTTCCCCGCCTCCGCCGCTTCCTCCTGCGTGGCCTCGCCGTCGCCGGCCTCGTGCTCGCCGTGCTGGCGGGCGTCGGCTTCTCGCGCTCGGCCCTCGAGGTCCCGCCGCCGAGCCGCTGGATCACCGATCGGGACGGGGCCTTCCTGGGCGTGGTGCCGGGCGCCCCGGACGGCCGCCTGGGCTTCTGGCCCGTGGAGGGCCGCCTCTGGCGCGTCGAGGCCGCCCTGCTCGCCATCGAGGATCGCCGCTTCTGGCAGCACCCCGGCGTGGACGTCGCCGCCATCGGCCGGGCCATCCAGCAGAACCTGCGGGCGGGGCGCCGCGTCTCGGGCGCCTCGACGGTGGCCATGCAGGTGGCCCGCATGCAGCGCCCGGCGGAGCGATCGTGGGGGGCCAAGCTGACGGAGGCCGCCACGGCCGTCGCCCTGGTGGTGCGCCACGGGCGGCGCGCCGTGCTGGAGCACTACCTGCGCCTGGCCCCCTACGGCAACGAGGTCCACGGCTTCGTCTTCGCCGCACGCTGGTACTTCGACAAGCCGGCCGCGGATCTGAGCTGGGCGGAGATCGCCTTCCTCTCGGCCATCCCCCAGGCGCCGGGCCTGATGAACCCCTACACCGAGCGGGGGCGCGGCCGGGCCCGGGCGCGGGCGCTCCGCATCCTGGAGGCCCTGGAGGCGCAGGCCGTCATCACCGCCGCCGAGCACGCCGAGGCCGTCAACTCCCTGGAACGCTTGCAGATTCGCCAGCGTCCCGCCCGCGAGCCGTCGACGCTGCACGCGCTGTTCACCCTCGCCGACGGGGACGCCCCCCGGGTGCGGACGACCCTCGACGTCGGCCTGCAGCGGTTCGCGGCGGCCGAGGTGGCCCGGACGGTGGACGCCTTCGCGGCGGACGGGGCGCAGAACGCGGCCGCCCTGGTGGTCGACCTGGCCGACATGGGCGTGCGGGCGGCGGTGGGCTCGGCCGGCTTCGGCGACGAGGCTCGCGACGGCGCCCTCGACTACACCCGCGTGCTGCGCTCCCCCGGCAGCGCCCTCAAGCCGCTGCTCTACGCCCAGGCCCTGCAGGACGGCCTCATCGACGCCGCCTCCCCGCTGGACGATCTGCAGCGCGCCCAGGACGGGATCGGCAACGCGGACGGCCGCTTCCTGGGGCCCCTCCTGCCCGCCGCCGCCCTGGGCAACTCCCGCAACGTGCCGGCGGTGGCCCTGGTGGAGCGGCTGGGCGTCGACCGCGTCTACGGCCTCTTCCGGCGGCTGGGGCTGCACCATGACGCCGCGCCCGCCGAGGCGTACGGCCTGGGCCTGGCGCTGGGCGCGCTGCCGGTGCGCCTGGTGGACGTGGCAGCGGCCACCGCGGTGCTGGCCCGCGACGGCCGCTTCGCCCCCCTGCGCTGGCGGATGGACGACCCGACCCCGGCGGGCGAGCGCGTCTTCCCCGCCGAGATCACGCGCCAGATCCAGGGGTTCCTGGCCGATCCCCAGGCCCGCCTGCCCAGCTTCCCTCGCCTCGGCCACGCCGAGCTGCCCTTCCCGGTGGCCCTGAAGACGGGCTCGTCGGCGGGCTGGCGCGACGCCTGGACGGTGGCCTGGACGCCGCGCTTCCTCGTCGTCACGTGGGTGGGCCGGCCCGACTGGCACCCCATGAAGCGGGTCAGCGGCTACAAGGCCGCCGCGAAGCTGGCCGTCGCGCTGCTGCGGCACCTGCACCCCGACGCCCACCTGGGCATGGCGGACGTGGGCTTCCCGCCCCCCGAGGGGTGGCACGCCGAGGCCGTCTGCGCGCTCTCGGGCCTGGCCCCGACGGCGGCGTGCGACCGCGTGGCCTCCGTCTGGCGCCCCGCCGACGCGCCCCCGCGCGCGGCCTGCGACCAGCACGTCGCGGTGGAGCTGGACGCCCGGACGGGCGGGCCCGCCACCGTGGACACCCCCGCCGCCCTCCGGGAGCGGCGCGTCTTCGTCGACCTCCCCGGCCGCTACGCCGCGTGGATGGAGCGCGCGGGCCTGCGCCGCCCACCCACGCGGATCGCGGCCGGGGGGCCGGCGGCTCTGCGCCAGGGCCAGCGCCTGCAGGTGCGCATCCTCAGCCCGCAGGCGGGGGCCGAGCTGCTGCGCAACCCCGAGTCCCCCGACGCGCTGGGCACCGTGGCGCTGGAGGTCGCGGTGGATCCGCCGGTGCCGCAGGTCCTCTGGTCGGTGGACGGGGCGCCGGTGGCCCTGGTGGGGCCCCCCTACGCGACGCGCTGGGTGCTGGCGCCGGGGGAGCACGTCATCGAGGTGGCCGTGCCCCACACCGACACCCGCGACCGCGTCCGCATCGTGGCGCGCTAGCCTTCGCCCTCGGCCAGCCAGGCCTGGACGCGGGCGGGCAGGGCGGTGGCGTCCCCCGGCGGCGGCAGCGCGCGGCTCTTGGTGGACCAGAACAGCGTCGGGCCGTCCAGCGGGCACGCCAGCAGGCAGGCGGCGGCCTTGGCGGAGTAGGTGGTGTCGAGGCCGGGGCCGCCCAGGGCCGCGAACCGGGCCTTGGCGGCGCGGCCCGCCTCGGTGGCGTGGCCATAGCCGCGGCCGAGGAAGTCGCCCGTCACGCGGACGGGCAGCGGATCGACGGCGGGGCCGCCCAGCGAGGCGAGCAGCGCCGCCGCGCGCCGGGCCAGCCGGCGGATGCGCCACGGCGCCGTCACCGGCCAGGGCGTGACCCGCACCGCCAGCAGGCGCGGCGGCGGCCCCAGGCCCCGCGCCGCCGCCAGGGCGAAGCCGAGCATGAGGCCCGCGGTGGTGCAGGTGCTGCCGACGGGCAGGACGACGTGCCGAAACGCCGGCGCCTGGCCCGCGTCGACGGCGAGGGCCACCTCCAGCGCCGCGGCGAGGTGCCCGAGGGCCCCGGCCGGCGTGGCGGCCCCCGGGGGCACGACGGCGACGCCCGCGCGGCGCAACCTCAGGTATTCCCAGGGGAAACCCAGGATGCTCCGCGTCAGGTGGAGCCGCGGCCCGAGGCCGACGAGCGCGCGCAGGTTGGCGGCCGCGCTGGGGCTCGGCGGCTGGGGGAAGAGCAGCGCCCCGCAGGTGAAGCCGTGGCGCTGCCCGTGCACGACGTGGGCGAGGGCCTGGTTGGAGCCATAGGCCCCCGTGGCGCAGGCGCGCTCCTGGCCCGCCGCCCGCAGCGCGCCGAGCACCGGCTCCAGGCAGCGCACCTTGTTGCCCCCGTAGTGCGGGGAGCTCAGATCCTCGCGCTTCACCCAGACGCCCTCCTGCCCGGGCAAGGGCTCGAGGGGCGTCGGCCACTCCCCCAGCGTCAGCCGGGGCAGGCGCGCCGCGACGGCGGGCACGATCTCGCGCAGGGCGTCCATGGCACGAGGCTACCCCCGTTTTCGGCGTCGATGGATCCTTCTCGGCGGTCGAACGTTGGGGGCGCCCATGCGTACCCTGCCTCTCCTCTGCCTCCTCCTCCTGCCGGTGGGCGCCTGCGCCGGCGACTTCAAGGACGGCCAGCAGGCCCGCCCCCGCGTGAAGGCCGCCTACCAGCGCCACGGCGCCGAGGTCGAGGCGGCCTTCCGCACCGCCGGCGCGGCCTGGCCCCCCAAGGGCATCTTCCTGCGGGCCTTCAAGGCCGACGACGTGGTGGAGCTCTGGGCCGCCCCGCCGAAGGCCGGCGGCCGCTACGTGAAGGTGCGCGACTTCGCCGTCTGCGCCCGCAGCGGCGTGCTGGGCCCCAAGCGGCGCGTGGGCGACTTCCAGGTGCCGGAGGGGTTCTTCACCATCGACCGCTTCAACCCCCAGAGCAGCTACCACCTGTCGCTGGGGCTGGACTACCCGACGGTGGCGGACCGCGCCCGCACGCCGCGCGGGGTCTCCCCCGGCGGCGACATCTTCGTGCACGGGCAATGCGTCACCATCGGCTGCCTGCCGCTGCAGGACGATCCCATGGAGGCCCTCTACGTGGCCGCCGTCGAGGCCCGCAGCCAGGGCCAGAGCCGCATCCCCGTCCACGTCTTCCCGTGCCGCCTCGACCAGCCCGACTGCCAGGTCAAGCTGGGGGCCCTCTCGGCCCAAGATCCTGAACTTGCTGGGTTCTGGGGGCTCCTGCGCCCCGGGTACCTGGCCTTCGAGGCCACCGGCCGGCCCCCCCGGGTGACGCCCCTCAAGGACGGGTCCTGGCAGGTGGACCCGCGTTGACACTCCCAGAGGCGGGTGCGAGATTGAGCGCGCCGGCCCCCACGAGGAGACTCCCATGGAGTTCAACTGCCCCGCCTGCAGCGCCCCCCACGCCTTCCCCGACGATCAGGTGCCCGGCGAGGGCATCGTCGTCGCGTGCACCCGGTGCGGCGCGCACATCACCCTGAACCGCAGCGGCGTGCAGGGCGCCCGGTCGCTGGAGCCGGAGCCGGCCGAGCCGGAGCCGACGGTGGGCATGGCCCCCCCGGAGATCCCGCCCGCCGACTCCACGCGCGAGTCGCGCCCGCCCGTGCCGTCCCTGCGGCCGCCGGCCCCCACGCCGCCCCTCGATCTCGGGGGGGACGACGAGGCCGATCCCGATGACGAGCCCAACCTCGCCCGCACCGCGGCCGAGGGGGACAGCGGCCTGTTCAACGCGGCCCGCAAGGCCATGGCGGCGGCCACCCGCGGGGCCGTGGACGCCTTCGACTCCGCGGCCTCGGAGGCCATCGAGGGCGAGACGGACGTGCCCCAGGGCCTGCAGTTCCCGGGCTTCGGCCCGAGCGACGGCGCCTGGACGTGGCGCGACCTGCCCCGGGCCTTCGTCGGCGTGCTCGACGCGCGGCGCCTCATCTTCGCCACGGCGGGCTTCTGGGGCGCCCTCGTCGTCTTCGGGCTGCTCAACTGGGTGGCCGGGTTCATGGGCGGCCTCTGGGGGCCCCTCGGCACCATCTTCTCCATCGTGGCCTGGCTGGGCTTCGTGGGGGCGAGCGCCATCGTCGCGTCCATCATGGGCTACGTGGTGCACCAGACGGTGGTGGAGGGGCGCGCCTCCTCCGTGAAGGCGGGCCTGGCCTGGACGAAGGCCTCCATCAAGAGCGTGGTGGGCACGCCCATCGCCTTCGTCGCCGTCATCGGGGCCATCTGGCTGGTGCAGTTCGCCGTGGGCATGCTGGGCCGCATCCCGTTCGCCGGGCCCATCGTCTGGGGCGCCGTGAGCCCCGTGACGGTGCTCCTGAGCCTGGCCGGCGGGGCCGTCGGCGTGGTGCTGCTCTACTCCATCCCGCTGTACATCCCCGTGATCTACAACGAGAAAACCGGCCCGAAGGAGACGCTGCTGCGCCTCGGGGCCCTCTTCCGCGCCCATGGCTTCCGGCTGGCGACCTACCTGCTGCTGACCATCGTGACGATGGGCTTCGCCTTCGTGGTGGTGCTCATGCCGCTGCTGGCCATCGCCACCCGCGTGGGCCTGGGCGGCGCCGTGGCGGGCTACGGGGCCGAGAACCTGGGCCAGACGCTGGCCGGCATGCCCGCGGGCATGGCCTTCGGCGTGCCCGACTCCCTCGGCCGCATGGCCGGGGTGGACGTGCCGTTCCAGTACGATCTGGCGGGCTGGCTCGCGGGCATCGGCTCGGCCGTGGGCCCGGGCTTCGTGCTGGCGATGCTCGGCCTCGTGTACTTCACGGCCGGCGCCATCATCTACGCCATCGTCACCGGCCGGCAGAAGCAGGCCTGACCCGCCCCGCTCAGGGCGGGCAGCTCAGCCGCACCCGCCAGATGTCATCCCGCTCCACGTAGCTCTCCTCGATGCCGCCGTAGCCGCCGTGGATGATCACGGCGTCGCCCTCCGGGAGCGCCACGAGCCCGGGCGACTGGCGACCCTGCAGGGCGCTGGAGAACGTCGACCACCGCCGCAGCGTGGGCTCGTAGACGAGCAGCGCGTCCGTGACGTGGTAGTCGGGGATGGCCCCGCCGAAGACGACCACCCGCCGCACGGCGGGCAGCCAGGCGGCGCGGGCGTCGGTGACGATGGGCAGCGTGCCCGACGGCAGCTCCCGCCAGGCGTCGTCATCGAACTGCCAGAAGCGCCGGATGGGATCCCAGGTTGGCGGCAGGCCGCCGCCCACCACGTAGAGGCCGCCGGCGTCGGGGGCGTAGGCCACCGCGGCGCTCAGGTGAGAGGTGGGATCGGGCACGGGCCGCCGGATGGCGAGGGCGCGGCCATCGCTCAGGCGGATGCGGAAGAGCGGAGGCGGCTCGATGATCTGGCCGTTGCTGCCGCCGCCGTAGACCCAGACCTGATCGCCGTCGACGGCGGCGTCGAACCGGCACCACCGGGCGGGCAGCGTGGCGACCGGATCGAGGGGCGTCCAGGTGGCGGTGTCGGGGCCCTGGAAGGTGAGCCGCCAGAGGGGCGCGCCGTCCACGTCGAGGCAGGGCCCCCCCAGGAGCACCACGCCGTCGGGCGTGGCGAACAGGCGGTGGAAGGAGCGGGGGCCGGGGCCGACGTCCGTCTGGATGCGCGTCCACCGCTGGAGGCCCGGCTGGTAGAGCCAGGTGTCGCCCTGCGCCGCGTTGTTGACGACGCCGCCGTGGAGCAGCAGGCCCGCGCCGCCGGGCGTCTCCGCCCAGACGCCGGCGGCGCCGGTGCGGACGCCGGGGAAGTCCTGCTCGATGGGGCCGTTGGGGGGCCAGAGCCGCGTCCACGTGGGGTTGCACGGGCCCGGCAGCGGGGGGCTGGCGTCGGCGCCGGCGTCGGCGGGGCCGGCGTCGGGCCGAGGGGCGGCGTCGGGTCCAGCGTCGGCGGCGGCGGGGGACGCGGCGTCCACCGCCGCGTCGGGCGCCGCGTCCGGCGCGCCCGCCTCGGCCACGGCCAGGGGAGCAGCGCAGACGGCGACGGGGGAGGTGCACTGCCCCGCCTCGCACGTCAGCTCCCCCGGGCAGGCCCCCTCGCACGGCGCGCACAGGAAGGGATCCAGGCTGCACCCGGCCAGCAGCAGGGCGGCGGTGAGGGCGCGGATCACCAGGAAAATCCGAGGCTTGTGAGGCCGCTGGCCTGAGCCTGGGCCCCCGGGGCGGCGTCGTCGAGCCAGAGCCGCAGCAGCCCGCCGGCCAGCAGGGCGGCGCCGGCGGTGTAGCCGACCACCATGCCGACCTGCAGGCGCGTCGCCCGGGCGGCGGCGTCCTCGGTGGCCGACGTCACGGGGCGGCGGTCCGCGTCGTCGGCGGCCGACAGGTAGAAGGGCGTGGTGATGGCGCCGGCGATGAGGCCGGCGGCCCCGCCCCCGAGCAGGGTGAGCGTCAGGGCGTCGTCGTACCACGGGCCCCGCGGGGGGACGGGGGCGGCCGCCGTCCAGGCCTGGGTGCCGGCGTCGAAGCCCGCCACGAACTCGCGGGTGAGGGGGCGCAGGAAGAGGCGCTCGCGGAACTGGTCGGCCAGGGTGCCGCGGCGGGCGACGGGCTCGGCCTCCGGGGGCAGCGGGGCGAAGCGGCCATCGGGGCCGCGGGACCAGCGGGCGTCGGCGAGCACGAGGGTGGCCGGGCCGGGGGGCAGGTGCAGCGACATGGGCACGCCGGCGGCCTTGTTGGCGTCGAGCAGGCGCTGGCCGTCGGGGCCCTCGACCCAGAGGTGGCCGGCCAGCTCGTCGGGCACCGCCACCCCCTCGCCGACGAGGGTGACGAGGGTGTCGCCCCGGACGGCGGGGCGCCGCACATGGGGCTCGATGCGCGCGCGGGCGTCCGTCACGCCCAGGTTGGCGGCGACGAGCCAGGCGTGGGCCTCGGCGTAGCTGACGCGGCCGTCGCCGTCCACGTCGGCCGCGCCGCGCAGGGCGCTGAGGAGCTGGTGGCTGAAGACGCCGGCCCGGTAGCCGGACCACTCGTGCACCTCCTTGCCGCGGCTCGTCGACAGCAGGAAGCCCACCTGGGGGTAGCGGTCCAGCGACTCCTCGTCCTGGGCCACGGCGACGCGGGCGCCCCGGGCGTTGACGAGGAACCAGGCGTGGCAGGAGTCGATGATCAGGTGGACGCGGCGGGCGTCCTGCAGGCCCCGCAGGACGTGCTCGTGCAGGTCGGTGCGGGTGAAGGGGCCGTCGAGCAGGTGCAGGTGGGCGCTGGCCGCGCTCAGGGAGCCGTGGCCCGAGAAGTAGACGTAGACCTCGGCCTCCGGATCGGCGGCGACGCGGGCGCGGACGGCGGCGAGGGCGTCGAGGAGGTGCTGGCGGGTGGGCGGCTTCGCGCGGTCGGCGAGGCCGGGCCAGCGGGGGGCGGTGTCGGCGTCGGGGCCCGTCAGGAGCTGGACGTCGGCGCCCAGGTCGCCGAGCAGCGCGGCGAAGCGCAGGGCGTCGTCGTCGGCGTACTCGAGGCGGTCGTAGCCGCTGCCGGCCAGGGCGTGGTTGTTGCCCACGACGATGGCGTAGCGGCCCGCCCAGGCGGCGGTGCTCAGCGTGAGGGTCAGCAACCCCAGGAAAACACGGGTCATTTCGCCTCCACGGTCACGTCCCACGTCTGCACGCGGGCGCCGGGGATGGGGTCGCCGGCCTGGAGGGCGGCGGCCACGGCGTCGGGGGCGGCGTCGAAGGCCGCGACGATGCGCAGGGGGCCCGGGGGGTGGTCCTCCAGGCCGACGTCGACGGGCAGGCGGCGGGCGCGGGCGTCGGGGCCGGCCAGCAGGGCGACGCCGGGCAGGCCGGCGCGCTCGGGGTGGTACCACTGCACCTGGCCCCCGGCGAGGCCGAGGACGACGAGGGTGCGGTGGGCGCCGGCCAGGTTGCCGTAGACGACGCCGAGGCGGTCGGTCGGCGCGACGCGCGCCCCGGCCGTCAGGTCGCGGCGGTGGCCGGCCGCGTCGGTGACGAGCAGGGCCACCTCGGCGGCGGGGCCGGCGTCGGCGGCGCCGCGGGGGGAGAAGGTGCCGGCGTCGGGGGCCACGGGCCCGGGGCCCGGGCGCAGCAGCAGGAACGCGGCCGCGGCGGCAGCGGCGAGGCCGAGGGCGGCGGGCAGCCAGGCGCGGCGGGGCCGCGGAGCGGGGGCGGCGGGGGCGGCGACGCGGGCGACGGCGGCGAAGACCGCGCGGCACTCGGCACAGCGGCTCAGGTGGTCGCGCTCCGCGGCGCTCAGGGTCAGCCCGCCCTCCACCAGCTCGGCCCAGCGCTCGTCGGGCGGGTGGGGGCCCGGCGCGTCGCCCCCGGTCAGGGCGGCGCGGTGGGTGTGCAGCCAGCGGCCGAGGTCGTCGGGATCGGTCATGCGTCCTCCTCCCTGGCTTCGTGGCGGCGAGCGCCCGCAGCGTAACGCGCCCTCATGGCCACCATGCCGAGAGCGACTTCGCCAGGCGGCGCAGCAGGCGCATCTTGCGCATCCGCACGCCATCCGGGGTGATGCCGAGGGCCTGGGCGACCACATGGGCCGGCACCTCCTGCTCGACGAGCAGGCCGAGGAGCAGGCGGTCGTCGGCGGGCAGGCCGTCGAGCACCCCGCGGACGCCGGCGACGGTGGCCTGGGACAGGGTGGCCCGCTCGGGATCGGGCGCGCTCGCCGGGGCGACCGGGTCGTCGGCGAGGGCGCGCTCGCGGGTGGCGCGCTGCATGGCCCGCCAGACGTGGCGGCGCGCGATGGCCGTCAGCCAGGTGGTCAGGGCGGCGCGGCCCTCGTAGCTGTGCAGCAGGCGGGCGTCGGCCTCGAAGAGGGCGAGCAGGAGGGACTGGGCCAGGTCGTCGGCCTCCAGGACGCCGGCGGCGCCCCGGGTGCTGGCGCGGGCGACCTGCTGGACGCGCGCCTCGAGGGCGGTCCGCGCGGCGGGCTCTCCCGCGAGCACGCGCGCGACCAGCGATCGATCGTCCTGGTGGCCGGCCATGGCTCCCAACCCGTTGGTGGGAGAGCCATAGCACAGGGTGGGCGGAGGGGCAGCCTGCTTGCGGCGCGGGGAGGCGCGCGGCTCAGGGGCGGGGGGCGCGATCCACGAACGGCGCGCCCAGGCGGCGGCTGGAGATGGAGCCGCCGATGAAGCACTCGGCGGTGCGCAGGGGCGTCAGCCGGCCCACCTGGGCGTAGGTGCCCGAGACGCCCAGGTAGCTGCCCCAGGCGTTCCAGGGGTTCCAGATCTGCCAGGTGTCGGCGGCGGCGTCGCGGACGCCGGTGTAGGCGTAGACGTGGCGGTCGACCAGGGGCGTGCCGCTGGCGTGCCGGCAGTCGGCGCGGGGGGCGAAGGTGCTGAAGGTGAGGGGGGCCCCCTCGATGGCGGCCCGGTAGAAGAAGCTGCGGTAGATGGGGTGGCGGTCGAGGGCGGCCCACGTCCAGTCGATGCGGGCGCCGGTGAGCAGCTCCAGGCCGCGCCACGCGGTGGCGATCATCACGACGCCCCCGTCCAGGTTCAAGTAGGAGTGGCCCTCGACCTGGGCGGCGGCCTTCTCCAGCAGGGCGGGGAAGAGGACGGGCACGTTCACGGGGATGAGGCGGCCGTTGACGTTGCGCTGCACGGTGGTGGTGCGGACGCCGGCGTAGATGGGGTTGCCCCCCGCGTCCGTGGGGAACTGGGCGTCCACGCGGATGAAGACGGGCTCGGCGTTGCTGTTGCGGTAGAGCTTGACGGTGTAGGTGCCGTCGCCGTGGGGGGTGATGAGGTCGCGGATGTACCCCGGGTGGGTGCCCACGGTGCTCATGACCGCCGCGAGCAGCCAGCAATCGCCCAGGACCTGCTGCTGGACCGCCGCGATGACGATGGAGCGCAGGCCGCGGGGATCGGCCACGGCCGGGATGCCGAGGGGCTGGTCGTCGGCGGGGAAGGCGGTGCCGCCGAAGAAGTGGTAGCCGCCCGCGCCGGCGTGGGCGGGCTGGCCGGTCAGGTACTTCACGGTGCGGTTGTTCACGCGGGCCCGGGAGCCCGTCCACAGCCACTCCACCCAGTCATTGTCGCCATCGCCGTCGGTGTCGGCGAAGCGGGGGTGGGAGCCGACGGTGTGCACCTCGAAGGCGTCCTCCAGGCCGTCGCCGTCGCAGTCGCGCACGTTGTTGCTGGTGCACTGGTTCATGGGCCAGGTGCCGTAGGTGATGAGCTCGGCGAAGTCGTCCAGCCCGTCGCCATCGGAGTCGGCGGCCAGCGGGTTGAGGCCGACGGCGGTCTCGCGGGCGCTGCCCAGGCCGTCGCCGTCCGGGTCGTCGGCGGGGTTGCGCGGGTCGGGATCCTGGCCGTCGTTCACGCCGTCGCCGTCGGTGTCGGCCGACTTCATGTCGGTGCCGAGCTGCAGCTCGCGCCACTCGATGACGCCGTCGCCGTCCTGGTCGGCGCGCAGGGGATCGGTGGTGTAGCGCCGCACCTCGTCGCCATCGGTGAGGCCGTCGCCGTCGGTGTCGGCCACCAGCGGGTCGGTGCCGTAGAAGAGCTCCTGGGCGTCGTCGAGGCCGTCGCCGTCGGTGTCGGCGCGGGTGGGATCGGAGTGGCGGGTGCCGCCCTGGCCGTCCGCGTAGCCATGGACCTCCAGGCCGTCGTCGATGCCGTCGCCGTCGGTGTCGACGACCCACGCCTGCGGCCAGGTGCGGCCCACGCCGGGCACGACGAGGCCCGTGACGTACTCCTCGCGGTCGGTGAGGCCGTCGCCGTCGGCGTCGTTGTCCATGCGGCCGTCCAGGTCGCGGTCACAGGCGCAGGCCGAGGTGGCGTTCATGTTCAGGCGCAGCTCCGTCGGGTCGTCGATGCCGTCGCCGTCGGTGTCGGGGTTCGCGGGATCCGTGCCCCGGGCGCGCTCGAACGGATCGAGCAGGCCGTCGCCGTCCGTGTCCATGTCGAGGGGATCGCTGGCCCGCCAGCCGACCACCGGGCCCGCGCCGCAGTCGGCCATGACCTCGGTGCAGTCGTCGAGGGTGTCGCCATCGCTGTCGCGCAGGTTCGGGCGGGTGCCGTAGACGTTGACCTCGTCGCCATCGGACAGGCGGTCGGCGTCGGTGTCGGCGCGGGTGGGATCCGTCGGGTAGACGCCGTGGAACTCGTCGCTGTCGGAGAGGCCGTCGCCGTCGGTGTCGGCTACCAGCGGGTTCGTCCCGGCCGTCCAGTACTCGACGCCGTCGCCCAGGCCATCGCCGTCGGTGTCGGGCTGCAAGGGGTTGAATCCCTTGGCGTTCTCCACGCCGTCGTCGACGCCGTCGTGGTCGGTGTCGCGGTCGCGGGGGTCGGTGCCGAGGGCCGCCTCGGTGGCGCCGTCCAGGCCGTCGCCGTCGTCATCGGCCGCCGGATCGCCCACCGGGTAGCTGCTGCAGGCCCCCTCCTCGGCGTCCCAGTACTCGCCGTTGGGGCAGCGCTCCTGGCAGGCGCCGGGCTCGCCGAGCTGGTGGGGCGGGCAGACGCAGAGGGCCACGCTGCCCGGGGTGGGCTCGCGGCGCAGGGGGCCGCCGCCCGTCTGCCAGCGCACCACCTGGGGGGGCGGGCAGGAGCGGCACAGCTCGCCATCGTCGGGGTCGCGGAAGCTGCCGCCGCCGCAGGGCACGCAGTCGGCCGCCACGCGGTCGTAGCGGGCGAGGGGGCCGCAGGCGATGACGTTGTAGGGGCCGGTGCTGCCGAAGAGGCCGTCGGCGGGCTCCAGGTAGGTGGTGGAGAGCGTCACGGTGGTGCGGGTGGAGAGCGGGCGGCCGGCGTCGTCGACGGCCCAGAAGATCCAGGTGCCCTCCGAGGCCTGGGCGTCGAGGTCGAAGCTCAGGTTCTCGTCCACCGGGATGCGGCGCTCGTCGCCGTCGGGCGGGATGGCGACGATCTCGGCCAGGAACTCCAGCTCGACGTTGAAGTGCACCGCGACGGTGCCGTGGGTGAAGACGGTCAGCTCCCCCTCGGCGCGGGCCTCGGGCAGCAGGCCGTCGACGCCGCTCAGGCGCAGCGGGATGGGGGGCAGGCCCGCGCCCGTCTCCAGGCGGAAGGGCACCGGCACGTCATCCTTGGCGGCCACCAGCGCGCGGTAGCGGCCGGGGGGGAGCTCGACGTCCAGCACGGGCTCGGCGCCGTCCACGTCATCGACGCAGGCGATGGACTCGCCGGCCTCGTCCTCGATCCAGAGCACGACGTCCCCGCCGGCGGGCAGGCGGGCGGCGAGGGCGAAGTGGTTGGCCTCGGCCAGGGTGATGGCGAACGGGCGGGCCGGCCCGGCGGTCGGGGCGCAGGGGGCCTGGCGGCGCAGGCCCTGGGCGGTGTCGGCGAGGTGGGCGTGGTCGAGCTCCAGGCGCTCGACCGGGTCGGCCTGGGCGGCGAAGAGCTCGAAGGGGCCGGCCTGGCCCTCGGACACGACGCGGACGGTGTAGGTGCCGGCGTCCAGATCGAGGGGCAGCCAGGCGTCCCCCCCGTCGCCGCCATCGGTGGCGCAGCCGACCTCGCGCCCATCGGCCGAGAAGACGGCCACGGCCGTGTCGGTGTCGCCGCCGCCGGCCGTGCGCAGGTCGACGAGGCCGCCTCGGGCGACGTGCAGCACGAAGTCGGCGCCCAGCTCCGCGGCGGGGGCGCAGCCGGGGGCCGCGAGGGGCGCCAGGGCGAGGCCGTGGCGCTGGTCGCGCAGGTGGTCGGGGGCCACGACGAGCTCGGGCAGGGCCACGCCCTCCGCGGCCTGGCCCTCGTCGGCCTCGCAGGCGCAGGTGCCCTGGGCGGCGCCCTCGGGGAAGACCGGGGCGATCTGGGCGCCGGGGCAGAGCAGGGGGCCGTCGCAGTCGCGCACCTCGACGGGCACCTCCAGGCTGGCCTCGCCGTCCGGGTTGGCGGCGGTGAAGCGCAGCAGGTAGCCCCCGGCGACGGCGGCGCTGAAGGCGATCTGGTGGCCGGCGGCCCGGGCGCAGAACGCCGTGGGATCGGCGTCCTCGACGCGCCAGGCCATGGCCGGATCGGGCCCGTCGGGCACCGAGACGCGGCTGGCCAGGTGCAGCACCTCGCCCACGCACAGGCGGGTGCCGCCGCGCAGCGCGTCGATCTCCTCGATATGGGGCGGGCCCCCGAACGAGGCGCCGATGTCGAGGGCGCCGACGCCGGCGGCGTCGCAGGGCATCCGCAGGCGCAGGCTGGCGGTCTGCTGCGGGCGGACGTCGGCGTCCCCCTCGGCGGGCAGGCAGAACGCTGACGGCTGCCCGCCGGCCGTCAGGGGCGTGGCCGTGACGTGCCAGGGGCCCGGTCGCAGGGCCAGCAGCCACGCGGCCTCCGGGGGCTGGCCGCCGAGCTGCACGGTGCGCGCCTGCGCGTCGACCCCCGGGGCCTGCACCTCGAAGCGGACCTCGGCCACGTCGAAGGCCCCCTCGGGCGGGGGGGCGAGGGCGAGCTTCAGGTCGCCGAGGGGCATCGTCTCACCGGGGGGCGGATCCGCCGGTTCGGGGGCGCAGCCGGCCCCCAGGACCGTGGCCAGGATGAGGGTGGAGCCGTGCAGGTGCTTCATGAGGTGTCCTCCCGCCCCCCTCCAGGGGGCCGCGTCGTCGCACGGGCTTGGTGGCGGCGAGCGCGGGGGGCGTAACGAGGAACCGCAGCGCAGGGTGTGTTTCTGAAAATCCCAGGCAGAACGCCGGGTTGTGGGTCAGGGGCGGGGCTTGCCGCGCTCGGCGAGGAGCCGCTGGCGCACCCGGGCCCCCTTGCGGGCGAGGGCCGGCTGCAGGCGGCGGGCGAGGCCGGGCGAGAGGTAGGCGACGGTGGCCAGCACCCCGGAGAGCGCGGGCAGGCGGCGCTCCAGGCGGCCGTCGGCGGCGGAGTCGAGGATGGCGGCCGCCACCTCGGCGGCGGTGGAGATGGGCTGGGACAGGGCGAGGTCGGCCACGTGCTCCAGGTCGTCCATGATGAAGCCGGTGTCGACCGGGCCCGGCGACACGATGCTGAACTTCACCCCGGAGCTGGCCAGCTCCATGGCCAGGGCCCGGCTGAAGGCCCGCAGGCCGAACTTGGTGGCCGAGTACACGGTGGCCCCGGGGGTGGGGGTGCAGCCGGCGAGGGAGGCCACCTGGACCACCGACCCGCTGCCCTGCGCGCGCAGGTGAGGCAGGGCCAGGCAAGTCAGATAGATGGGAGAGCGCAGGTTCACATCCACCATGGTGGCCAGATCCTCGGGGCTCACCTCGTCGATGGCACCGCGGTGGTGGAGGGCGGCGTTGTTGACGAGGACGTCCAGGCGGCCGAGGTCGGCGAGGGCCGCCTGGATGATGTGGCGGCAGGCGGCGGGATCGCCGACGTCGGCCGCCAGCGTGTGCGCGTCGCCCCCGCCCGCGCGGATGGAGGCCGCGACGGCCTCGAGCTTCTCCGCGCCGCGCGCCACCAGGAGCACGCGGGCCCCCTCGGCCGCGAAGCCTCGGGCCGCGGCCTCGCCGATGCCGGCCGACGCGCCCGTGACGACCACCCCCCACCCCTCGAACCGCCTGGCCATGCCGCCCTCCTCGCTGGGCCCGCAGGATGCGGCAGCCGGCGCGCGAGCGGAACCCCCGGCGGGCCCCGGCGCGGGGACACGTTCTGCTTTGGCCACCGCGAGGCGGATGCTATGGTGCCAGCGAGTCGTCTGATGGATGCGCAAGGTCGGAGGGATCCGGGCAGTCGCCCGGCGCCGTCCTCCATCCCGGCGGCGCACGCGAGGAGCATCTCTTGGCCGAGCAAGCGGTCTGGATCGTTCAGGGAGGTGGCCCCGAGCCGCTGACCGTCTCCCAGCTTCGCGAGAAGCTGGAGGCGGGAGAGCTGTCGCCCGAGGCCCAGGTCCAGCACGTCAAGCTGCCTACCTGGATCCCCATCGTCGCCGTCAAGGGCCTGTCCGACCTGGTGCAGCGGCAGCGCGTGGAGCGCGCGTCGGCGCGGCCGGCCGCCCAGCAGGCGGGCGAGAGCTCCTGGATGATCGCCGTCGACGGCAAGCAGGACGGCCCCATGACGCGGGCCGAGCTCGTGCGGCGCGGCCGCCGGGCCATGGTCCACGGCGACACGCTGGTCTGGCGCGAGGGCATGCGCGGCTGGATGCGGCTCGACGAGGTGCCCGAGCTGTCGGGCGTCCTGCCGCCCCCCGAGTCCATCACCGAGACGGGCCGGATGCGGGTGCTCACCCGCGAAGAGGCCAAGGCGCGCCTGGAGAAGGCGACGCCCAAGACCATCGGCGAGTGCCGCCGCTTCCTGGAGCGCAACCCCGAGCACGAGCCCACGCTGCAGGTCCTGGAGACGTTCGTCCGGACGGACAAGGACGCCCAGCCCGCGGTGGAGCTGCTGGAGTCGGTGCTGGCCCCGCGCGGGGAGTGGCAGCGGCTCATGGCGGCCTGGCGCAACCTGCTGCGCACCGTCCGCGATCCCGAGGCCCGCACCGATCTGCGCATGCGGATGGGGCAGGCGGCCGAGGGGCCGCTGGAGTCGCCGCGGCAGGCGTTCGCCGTCTTCGCCAGCGCGCTGCGCGAGTCGCCGCGCCGCGAGGACGTGCACGAGGCCCTGCTGCGCCTGGCCGATCACCAGGACGATCTGCCCGGCCTCATGGCCCTGCTCGACGAGCAGATCGCCGGCCACGAGGGCAAGGATCGCGCGGCGCTGCTCATGTTCGCGGCGCGCCTCGATCTGGAGCGGCGCGATGACGCCCCGGGGGCCGCGGCGCGGCTGACGGAGGCGGCCCGGCTCGATCCCAGCGCCACGGCGCTGGCCACCCTGGAGCAGATCGGCGAGCGCACCGGCGACTGGTGGCCGTGGGCCGAGGGGCTGCGGGCGGCGGCGGAGCAGGCCGAGGGCGAGGAGAAGGTCGCTCACCTGCACCAGCTCGCCAACGCGCTGCAGGTCCGCCTGGACCGGCCGGTGCGGGCGGTGGCGGTCTACGGCGAGATCCTCGCGGTGGCGGCCGACGACCTGCAGACGCGCGACGCCCTCAAGCGCCTGCACAAGCGCGGGGTGGCCCCCGACGCGGTGTACCCGCTGCTGGCCGGGCTCTGGGAGGCCGAGCAGGACTGGGCGGCCCTGCGGGATCTGCAGGCCGCGCACCTGCCCCACCACGCCCCCGGCCAGGAGCGCGCGGCGGCCCTCTTCGCCCTCGCGACCCTGTGCCATGAGCGCCTGGGGGACGCCGAGGCGGCGGTCGGCTGGCTGCGCCAGGCGGTGCGGCAGGCCCCGAGCGAGGCCAGCTACCGCGAGGCCCTGCTGGACCGGGCCGCGGAGCAGGGCACGCTGCCGGCGGCGGCGGCCGTGCTGGAGAAGCTCGTCGAGGAGCACCCCTCGCTCCAGGTGGAGCTGGCGTGGGCGCTCTTCGATCTGTACGGCCGGCGGGGCCAGGACGCGGCGGCGGCCGAGGTCTGGGGTCGGCGGGCGGTGGAGGCGGCCGACGTCGCCTCGCTGCCGGCGCGGCTGGACGAGCTGGCGGCCTGGTCGGGCCTGGCCATCATCGCCCTGGAGCGGCTGGTCGCGGCGACCCCGGCCGGGGCGGAGCGCACGGCCCTGCACCTGCGGCTGGCCCGCGCGCACCGCGACCGGGGCGAGGCCGCGGCGGCGGTGCGCAGCTACCAGGCCCTGCTGGCGGATGACGCCGAGCATGAGGTGGCCCTGGACGAGCTGGCCGCCCTGCACGCCGACGCCGGCGACTGGGACGCCTGGCTCGGGGTCCGGCTGGGCCGCGCGGACGCCACCAGCCGTGACGACGAGCGGCTGGCCCTGTGGCGCGACACGGCGCGGACGCTGGCCGACCAGCTCGGGCGGCACGCCGAGGCGGCCGACCTCTGGCGGCGCGTGCTGGCCGCGGCCCCCGGCGACGCCGACGCCCTCGATGGCCTGGAGGCCCTGAGCGCCGCCCAGGAAGACTGGGCGGGCCTGGCCGACGTGCTGGAGCGGCGGCGGGCCGGCGCCGAGGGCGAGGCGGCCCACGCGGTCACCCGCCGGCTGGCCGTGGTCTACGTCGAGCGGCTGGCCGATCGCGCCCGCGCCGCGGCGTGCTACCGCAGCCTGCTGCGCGCCTTCCCCGAAGACGCCAACGCCCGGCGCGGGCTGGCCCGCACCGCGGAGGGCCCCGAGGCCCTGGCCGCGTGGCTGACGCTCTTCGAGGCGGACGCCGCCGACGTCGAGGCCGCCGAGGCCCTGGCCGCGCTACACCTGGCCGCCGGCGCTCCCGGGGCCCACGTCGCGGTGCGCCTGCGCCACCTGGCCACCGTCGCCGACGACGGGAAGGCCGTGCCGGCGCTGCGCGCCCTGGCCGCCTTCTGCGCCGAGCACGATCTGCAGGAGGCCACGGCCGTCCTGCAGGCCCTCGTCGCGCGGCAGCCCGATGACGCCGAGGCCGCCGCGGCGCTGGCCCGCCAGTTCGCCGCCCAGGAGGACTGGCCGGCGCTGGCGCGCTCCCTGGACACCCAGATCGCCTCGGCGACGGGGGCCGTCCGCGCCGGATTGCGTCGTCAACTCGCGGAGTTGCAGGCGACGCGGCTGGGCCGGCCCGAGGCCGCCTTCGGCACGCTGCTGACGGCCTTCGACGAGGCCGCCGACCCCGGGCTCCTGCCCGAGCTGGCGCGGCTGGCCGCCCTGACGGACGCCTGGCCGCGGCTCGTGCAGTACGTGGAGCGTGGCCTCCACGAGGCCGCCCCCGAGGTGGCCGTCGATCTGCACCGGCGCCTGGGCGAGTGGCACGCCGGGCCGCTGGACGACGCCGAGCGCGCCGTCGAGCACTTCGGGCAGGTGCTGGCCCTGGCCCCCGCCGACCCGGCGTCGGTCGCCGCGCTCGAGACGCTCTTCGCGGATGGCCGCGCCCGCGCCCGCATCGTCGCGCTGCTCGATCCCGTCCTGTCGGCCGCCGGCCGCTGGGACGCCCTGGCCGAGCTGCTGGCCGACACCCTGCCGGCCCGCGGCCCCGCGCGGGTGGAGGCGCTGCGGCGCCTCGGGCAGATCCACGAGGCCCACCTGGCCGCCCCCCGCGAGGCGATGGACTTCATCGCCCTGGCCCTCGAAGCCGCCCCGGGGGACGCCGGCCTGCTGGCCGACCTGCTGCGCCTCGCGGGCCACCTGGATCGCCACGACCTCGCCGCCGACGCCATGACGCGGGCCCTGTTCGTCGCCGAGCAGCCCGCCGACGTGGTGGCGCTGGGGGCCGCGCTGGCGCCGGTGCTCGCCGACCTGGGCCAGCGCGTCCGCGCCCTGCGCGTCTACACCCGCATCCTCGACGCCGACCCGCGCCACCCCGAGGCGCTCGCCGCCCTCGACGCGGCGGCCGAGGAGCAGGGCGATCTGGAGGAGCTCGCCAGCATCCTGCAGCGGCGCATCGCCGCCACCACGGACGCGGCCGAGCGGCGCGGGCTGCGCGAGCGGCTGGCCGCCGTCTGCCGGGCCCGCGGCCGCGACGACGAGGCGGTGGGCGTCTGGACGGCCGTGCTCCAGCGCGACCCCGAGGACGCCGACGCCCTGGCGGCCCTGGACGAGCTGCACCGCGAGCTGGGCGAGTGGGAGGCCCTGGTGGCCATCCGCCAGCGGCGCCTCGCGGTGGTGCCGGCGGCCGAGCGCGCCGCGCTGCGGGCCGATCTGGCGGACGTGCTGGAGACGCGGCTCGACCGCCCCGAGCAGGCCGCCGAGGTGCTGCTGGCGCTGGTCGGTGACGAGGGCGAGACGCCGGAGCGCTTCGACCGGCTGGTGCAGCTCCTGCGCGCCGAGGGCCGCTGGGCCGAGCTGGAGCAGCTCGCCGAGCAGCGCCTGCCCGCCCCGTCCGCCGAGCGTGAGATCGAGCTCTTGAGCCTGATGGCCGAGGCCCAGACGGCCCTGGAGCGTCCCCGCGACGCCCTGGAGAGCTGGCGGCAGGTCATCGACCGCGATCCGGCCCACGACGCGGCCCTCCGCGCCGCGCGCGCCCTCTACGCCGAGCGCGACCAGGCCGCGGGCGTCGTCCACATGGACCTGGCGCTGGCCGATCTGCTGCCCGACGACGACGAGGAGAAGGGCGTGCTGCTGCGGGAGGCCGCGCAGCACCTCGGCGCGCTCGGCCGGCCGCAGGAGGCCGCGGAGGTCTGGCTGCGCCTGCGCGCCCTGCAGCCCGATGACGCCGAGGCCCGCGAGGCCCTGGAGGCCATCTACACGGCCGCCGGTGACTGGCAGGCTCTGCGCGCGCTGCTGCAGCGCATCCTGGCCCGCACCCACGACTCGGAGTCGCGCCTGGGCCTGCTGCTGCGCATCGCCGAGCTGTCGGGGGAGCGCCTGGACGACCTGGCCGGCGCCCGCGCGGCCTACGAGGAGGCCCTCAACGAGTCGCCGGGCTCGCCGCGCGCGACCGTCGCCCTGGGCGCCCTCTACCGCAAGGCGGCCGACTGGACGGCCTGGGTGCAGCTCGCCATGGCGCGCCTGGGCGACGTCCAGGACGCCGGCGCCCGCCGCGCCATCTACCTGGAGGCCGCGGAGGTCCTGGAGGACAAGCTCGGCAGCGTGACGCACGCGCTGGCGCTGCTGGGCCGCTCCATCCAGGAGCACCCCGACGACGGCCTCGGGGACACCCTGGGCCGGCTGGCCGAGAAGCTGGGCAAGTGGCCCGAGGTCGTGCGGCTGTACGAGGCCTCCATCAAGGACGCCGAGCGGGCCGACGCCCGGGCCATGCACCTGCGCGCGGCCGGCTGGCTGGAGGAGAAGCTCGGCGATCGGGACCGCGCCGTCGGCCACTACCGCGCCATGCTGGCCCTCGACGCGGCCGACGAGGCCGCGCTGGCCGCGCTGCACCGTCTGTTCGAGGGGGGCCACGCCCGCGCGGCCATCGCCGAGGAGCTGGCCCGCCGGCACGAGAAGGCGGGGGACTGGCAGCGCCTGCACGAGCTGCTGGCCGCGGCGGTGCCCGAGTCGCCCGCGACCGCGCGGGCCGCGGCCTGGCGACGCCTGGGCGCCCTCGCGGCCGAGAAGCTGGGGGCCCCGCACCGCGCCTTCGACTGGTACGCCCGCGCGCTGGTCGAGGTGCCCGACGACGACGAGGCCCGCGCCCGGCTCCTCAGCCTGGCCGAGAGCCTGGGCCGCCACGACAGCCTCGCCGGCCTCTTCGCCCGCGCCCTGCCCCGGGCCACGCGCGGCGTGCGCCCGCTGGGCTACGCGCTGGCCGAGATCTACGAGCGCCTGGGCGATCCCGAGGGGGCGGAGGAGGTCTACGTCTCGCTGCTGTCCCGCCTCGGGGCCGCCGAGTCCGCGGCCCTGGCGGCCCTGGAGGCGCGCTACACCGCCACCGGGCGCTTCGCCGAGCTGGCCGAGCGCCTGCAGGCGGCCCTGGCGGCCGATCCGCCCGAGGACATCCGCGCCGATCTGGCCACCCGGCTGGCCCGCGTCTACGAGGAGCGCCTGTCCCGCACGGCGGAGGCCATCCAGGCCTGGCAGGTCGTCCTGGCGGTGGAGCCCGAGGACGAGGAGGCCCTGGCCGGCCTCGCGCGGCTGCACCAGGCCCAGCAGGACTGGGCGCCCCTGTTCGAGGTCTACCGGCGCGAGGCCCAGGCCGACGCCAGCGTCCGCGCGGCGCGGCTGGCCGAGATGGCGCGCATCGCCGGCGAGCACCTGGGCCGCCCCGACGACGCCGTGGATCTGTGGCGCGACGCCCTGCAGGCCGGCAGCCCCGAGGGCCCGGCGCTCCAGGCGTTGCAGGCGCTGCTGGCTGGCCTGGGCCGGTCGGCGGAGCTCGTCGAGGTCATCGACCGGCGCCTGCCCCTCGTGGGCCCCCAGGAGACGCTCCAGCTCCTGCGCCAGAAGGCGCGCCTGCTCACCGACCAGCTCGAGGAGCCCGCGGGGGCGCGGGCGAGCTGGGAGGCGGTGCTGAAGTTCCTGCCCGACGATCTGGAGGCGCTGCGCGCGCTCTGGCAGCTCCTGCCCGCCGAGGAGCCCCAGCGCCTCGCCGAGATCACGGGGCGGCTGGTGGCGCGGCTGCCCGAGAGCGCCATGGACCGGCTGCCGGCCCTGCGCGCCCACGCCCGCGCCTCCGACGCCATCGGCGACGAGGCCAGCGCCCGCCGCGCGTGGGAGGGGGTCAAGGCCCTCGCCCCCGATGACGCCGAGGCCCAGGATCGCCTGGCCGAGCTGCACCTGCAGGTCGGCGATCTGGACGCCCTGGTGGCCCTGCGCGAGCAGCAGGTCACGGCGGCCGAGACGGATCAGGAGCGCATCGAGCGCCTCATCGCCCTGGCGGCCGTGCACGATGGGCAGCGGCAGGACTCGGGCGGCGCCCGCGACGCGCTGGAGCGCGCGCTGGCCGTCCGCCCCGAGGACGACGCCCTGGCCGAGCGCATCCTGGGCCTGCATGTGGCCCGGGGGCGCTTCGACGCGGCGGCCGATCTGCTGCTGCGCGGGGTGGAGCGGGCGACGGATCCGACGGAGCGCCGGCGCATCCGCGTCGCGGCCGCCCAGCGGCTGCAGGAGGCCTTCGGGCGGCCGGTCGAGGCGCTGTCGGTGCTCCGCGGCGGCTTCCTGGCCGATCCCCACGACGCCGACTACGGCCCCGCCCTGGAGCGCGTGGCCCAGGAGACGGGGGACTGGGCGGCCCTCGCGGCGCTCTACGAGGAGCGCATCGAGCAGCTCGCCGAGCAGGGGCCGCCCCCGCGGCTGCGCCTGGCGGGCTGGTACGGGGAGCGGCTCGACGACGACGCCGCCGCCATCCGCCACCTCCAGGCCATCATCGCGGAGGAGCCCGACCACGGGGCCGCCGGCTCGGCCCTCGCGGCGGCCTTGCGGCGGCAGGCCCGCTGGGGCGAGCTCTTCACGCTCCTCTCGTCGCGCTCCGCCGGCGTCACCGGCGAGGAGGGGCAGGCCCTGCGGGCCGAGGCCGCCGAGGTCGCCTTCGCGCACCTCGACGAGGACGCCCAGGTGGGCGCCTGGCGGCTCGTCCTGGAGAGCGATCCCAGCCACCGCACCGCCCTGGAGGCCCTGGCCCGCCTGTACCGCGCCCGCGAGGAGTGGGCCCTGCTGGTGGGCATCCTCGGCCGCCAGGCCGACGCCGCCCGGGACGACGAGGCCACGGCCCTGCGCCTGGCCATCGCCGACCTGAACGCCGACTACCTGGGCGACGAAGACGGCGCCATGGCCGCCTACAAGCGGGCGCTCGCCCTCGGCCCCCACAACCAGACGGCCCTCGCCGGCGTCGAGCGCGTGCTGACGCGGCGCGCCGCCTGGGACGAGCTGGTGCGGTTCCACGAGGACCGCCTGGCCATCGCGCCGCCGGCCGAGCGCCACGCCATCTACGCCCGCATCGCCGAGATCCAGGCCGAGAAGCAGCACAACGTGGCCGCCGCCCGGGGCACCGAGCGCGTCATGCGCCGCAGCGCCACCGCCCGCGGCCGCTCGACGCAGGCCCTCGAGCGCGTCTACATCGAGAGCAACCGCTGGGAGGACCTGGCGGGCCTCTACGAGCGGCGCCTGAAGGTCATCGCCGAGGGGGCGCCGGAGCGCTCGCTGCGCACCACCCTGGCCACCATCTACGCCGACAAGCTGGGCGAGCTGGACAAGGCCATCGAGGTGCTGGAGCCCCTCATCGGCGCCGACGACGTGGATCACCAGGAGATCCGCGAGACGCTGGAGACGCTGCTCGTCCTGCACGAGCGCCGCGAGGACTGGCGCGGCAGCATCGAGGTCCTGAAGCGCCTGGCAAAAGCCCAGCGATCTCAAGATGATCGGCTGTCCCTCTACGTGCGCATCGGCCGCGTCTACGCCGACCGCCTGGGGGAGCCGGTGCTGGCGACGCAGTGGTGGCGGGAGGCCCTGGAGGTCGATCCCCACTTCAAGTCGGCCCTGGTCGCCATCGACGCGCTGCACGCCAAGATCAAGTCGGAGTACGACGCCGCGCGCCGGCAGGCCGAGTTCGAGCGGGCGCGGCTCGAGGCGGAGGAGGCCGAGCGGGCCGCGAAGGCGCGGGCCGAGGCCGAGGCGCGCCTGGCCGCCGAGCGGGCGGCGCAGCCCCAGGCGGCCGACGACGAGCCGGAAGAGATCGCAGCCGTGGCGGCGGTGACCGCCCCGGCGGCCGAGGCGAAGCCCCCCCGCGTGAAGCGCAAGCGGTGGGAGGACGACGAGCCCGCCTGGCTCATCCCCGCCATCGGCGGCGCGGTGCTCGCGCTGTTCGGCGTGGTCGTCCTCTGGTCCGTCTGGCCGTCGGGTGACCGCCGCCTCGAGTCCACGCTGAACCGCCTCGACGACGCCATCGCCGAGCAGGCCGGCCTGCGCAAGCGCGAGGACGACACCGCCAACGCGGTGGCCCCGAAGAGCCCGCAGACGGAGCCCGCCGCGCCCGAGACGCGCGCGAGCCGCCGCCCCGAGCAGGATCCGGGGATGGACCTCGACAAGGAGGCGCTCTTCGTCCAGCGGATGACGGCGCAGCTCGACGAGAGCCTGGTGGCCATGGAGTCCGCGCTGATGAGCACCGGCCTCGACTACGAGGCCTTGCTGGGGGCGACGGATCCGGGCAACCGCGTCATCGACGGGCCCATGGGCGGCCCGGTGATGGGCGAGGAGCCCCGCGAGCAGCGCGGCATGGTGTCACCGCTGACGGGGCCGGTCCGCATCCTCAGCCCCTTCGGGCCCCGCGGTGGCGAGAACCACGACGGCATCGACCTGATGGCGCCCGAGGGCACCCCGGTGCGCACGGTGGCCGCCGGCCAGATCACGTTCATCCAGGACCGCGACACCTGGGAGCGCCGCCCCAAGTTCATCGAGGAGGGCGGCGTCCGCCGCACCTCGGGGGCGTGGCGGGCCGGCGTGTACCTGGAGATCACCCACGACGATGGCCGCGTCAGCCGCTACATGCACCTCCACGATCTGGCCCCGGGCCTGGTGGACGGCATGCGGGTGCAGCCCAAGCAGGTCATCGGCTACGTAGGACGCACGGCGGTGGAGCACAGCGCGACCCACCTGCACTTCGAGATCCGGGACCGCGCCCCCGAGGGCGGCCGCTACGGGTCGGCGACGGATCCCCTGCCGCTCATCGACCTGGGCGGCCAGGCCTTCGTGCCCGAGCTGGTGGCCCAGAAGGACCTGAGCCGCTCCCCCGGCGGGCCCGAGCTGCAGCAGGCCGTGCGCGAGAAGCTGCGGGGCCTCGGGCCCCTGGAGAAGATGGATCGGCGCGAAGCCCTCAAGACGCTCATCCAGCAGCTGCCGCTGGCCGCGCCGGTGGATGACTACCGCCTGTCGAGCACCTTCGGCCGGCGCATCGATCCGGCCACGGGCGAGCCCGGCTTCCACCCTGGCGTCGACATGCCCGGCCCGCTGCAGACGCCCGTGAAGGCCACCGCCCCCGGCACCGTGGTCTTCGCCGGCTGGCGCGGCATCTACGGTCGCGTCATCGAGATCGACCACGGCAACGGCATCCTGACCCGGTACGGCCACCTGTACAGCGCCCTCGTCCGCCCCGGCCAGAAGGTCGGCGCGATGGAGAAGATCGGCGAGATGGGCAACTCGGGCCGCAGCACCGGCGAGCACCTGCACTACGAGGTGCTGGTGGAGGGGGAGCCCCAGGACCCGCTGAAGTTCCTCCAGGCGGGCAAGTTCCTCTTCAAGGGCTGAACAGCAAGGCCGGCCGCAGCTCGACGCCGAGCGTGCGCGTCGGCGCCGCGGCGTTGCTCCTGACCCCGCGCGCCCCATCCGTGCCGGCGTTCACGGCGATGGCCGGCGTCATCCACCACGCCACGCTGAGGCCCTGCCCGCGGTAGGCCGTCTCGCCTGCGCCGGAGATGACGCTCTCATCGATGGTGCCGAGCGGGTGCAGCAGGCTCAGGTGCGCCTCCAGCACCAGGCCAAGGGGCCCTTGCCACCCGAGCTGTCCGCGCCCGATCAGGGCGGCGTCCTGGCCCGTCGTCACCCGGCCACCAGCGGCAGCGCTGAGCCAGAAGCCGCCGGGCAGGCCGACGCCGATCTGGCCCTCCAGCTCGCCGGAAACTCCAGGGATCACGGGCGTATAGCGGAACCGGTCGCAGGGCGGACGGGTGCACTCGAAGGTGCCGGCGCCCACGTCCACGTCGCCGACGGGCGGGGTGCCCGAGGCCCGCAGCTCGGCGGCCAGGTGGACGGGGCCGAGCGGGGCGAGGCCCGCGCGCAGGCCCGCGCCGAGGGCGCCGACGTAGAAGGTGGAGCCGGCCGCCCGGCCGCGCGCGTCGGCGGCGTCCTCGAAGGCGGCGTAGCCCGCCGGGGCCCCGAACGCGACGAGGGTGAGGCGGTCGGTCAGGCCCACCTCGCCGTAGGCCACGAGCTGCCAGTCGCGGTAGGTGCCGCCCGTGTCGTGCGCCTTGCCGGTGCGATCGTACCCGCGCTCGCCCAGGAGCAGCCGGTTGTGGATCTTGAGGTAGCTCTCGCCAGCCGGCTGCGTCCAGCCGCCGGCGGCCGCGGAGGCCGGGACGAGCAGGAGGAGCAGGGCTCTCATGGATCCTGGCGGATGAGCTCCAGGTGGGCCCAGGAGCGCTGGGCCTCGACCCAGTCCTCGCCCTCGGCGGCGGCGGGCAGGGTGGAGCGAGCGCGGCGGGTCTCGATGAAGCTGCCGCCCGGGTTCATGGCGAAGTCGGTGGGCTTCGGGACGTAGCCCACGTTGATGGACCGCGGGTCGGGCAGCGCCGTGAGGCACAGCCGGGTGCTCGTCAGCCCGTCCGCCTTGCCCTGCAGCACCACCGAGCGAGCGAGGGCGGTGCTCGTGCCGAAGGCGGCCACCATGATGCGGTCGGCGGCGGCGATGAACGAGGCGACGGCGACCGCGATGGCGACGTCGGCGAAGGCGGCCGTCAGCGCTGCCGTGACGATGGCCGGCGTCGTGCCCGCTGGCGCCTTCGCGATGACCTGCACCCGAAATTCTTCAATGAGTTCAGGCGCTTTGCCGCGGTCGAGCACCAGGGAGAGCCCAAGAGGGAGCTGCGCGCCGTCGGCGATCTCGAAGGGCAGCTCCACCGCGGGCAGGCGGGCGGCCAGCTCCGTCGTCTCGCGCCCGGTCACCGCCTTCTGGCTGCGTCGGTCGGCCCCCACGGCGATGGCGGCGGCCAGCCGGTCGCTCGACCCCGCGACGACCTCGTCGGCGAGGCCCACCCGGGTGAGGCGGGCGATCCACTTGCCGGGTGCCAGGGCCAGGGGCGCGGTGGCCGGGCCCAGTCGGCAGATGCCGTCGGCCTCCGCCGCCGTCACGAGATAGAAGTTCCCCTTCGCCATGTGCACCTCCCACCGGAATGGGGCAGCAGACCATGCCAGCGCGGCGGCACGCAAGCGTTCGACGGACGTCGAAAACCATGCTACCTCCCCCGCATGCGCCGATCGCTGCCCCTGCTCGTGCTCGTCGCGGCGGCCACCGCCGCGGGCGCGTGGCTCGCCTTCCCGCTGCCCGGTCTGGAGACGCCGGTGAGCCTCCAGACGGTCGTGGTCTGCTTCGCGGGCCTCGTGCTCGGGCCGACCCGGGCCATGGCGGCGATGGTCCTCTACCTCGGCCTGGGGGCCGCCGGCCTGCCGGTCTTCGCGAAGGGGGCGAGCGGCCTCGAGGTCCTCCAGGGGCCGACGGCGGGCTACCTGGTGGGGTTCGTGGCCGCCCAGCCCGCCATCGCCCTGGGCAAGTACCTCTTCTCGGCCGACCACCTCATCGTCCGCAACCTGTTCGGGGCGGCCTTCGGCCACGTCGTCATCCTGGCCCTGGGCGTGCTCTGGATGCAGCACTTCCAGGTGTGGAGCTGGTACCGCACGCTGGAGGCGGGGCTGTGGCCCTTCCTGCCCGGCGCCGCGGTGAAGAGCGTGCTGGCGGCGCTGGCGGGCGCCTGGGTCGAGTCCACCCGCCGCTGACGCTCAGGCCAGCCAGGGCCGCAGCACCGCCAGGCGCTCGCGGCTGCGGGCCAGGGCGTCCATGCGCCCCGCCACGCGCGCCTCGTCGGCCCCGGCCTGGAGCCGGCGGGCCGCCAGCCCCACGTTCAGCGCGCGCTCCGCCACCCGGACGACGGCCAGCAGCGACGCGGCCAGCGTCGAGCGCGCCTCGGCCTCGAAGGCCTCGGCCGGCCCCTCGGGCGGCTGGACCTCGACGCGCACCCGGGCCAGGGCGTCGAGGCCCTTCGCGTCGCGGCTCGAGGCCATATGCCCGTCGACGGTGAAGCCCACCACGCGCAGCCCGCCCAGGGCGGCGTCCGGCGCGACGTGCTGGGTGAGGCCCCGGAAGGCGGCCTCCAGGAAGCCCGAGCCCTGGGCCTCCACGGTGCGCTGCACCCCGTCGCGGCGCAGCGTCAGCGCCACATGGCAGCGCGGCGCCGGTGCCACGTACTCCGTCATCACATAGTGCACGAGCCGCAGGTCGACATACCCATCGGCGAGCGTGCTGCGCACGAGCTGATCGAGGGGATCCATCTGGCCTCCCGCGCCCGGTCTCGGCCGGGCCCCCGCGTCTGCGTGGTCGGGGGGCCTCGAACCCCCATCCCCGCCGGCCCCGCCGACGGCGCGTTTCCCGTTACGCCACGACCACATGCCCCGCGGGGCACCTCCTTCCACGCCTGCCCTCGCGGGCAGGGTTGTACGAGCGCGCAGCCCGGATCCGCGCGATCGCACCGACGGCGAGTCACTGAAGTCTCGACCCCATCAGGGACCGAGGGCGAAGTCAGCGAGCGGAGGGACCCGCTCGGCCGGCGCGGAAGGGAGGGCCCTTCGGCCAACAGGGAGACGATAGCCAAACCACTGAACAGGCGTCAAGTGGTTTTGGGTGGGCCTACTCGGGGCGGGACATGGCGGGCCGGGCCTTCGCCGGGGTGGGGCTGCCCCCCCGGCCGCGGGCGGGGCGGCCCGCGACACGGGTCGCCGGCCGGGCGGCCGGCGCACGAGCGACGGTCTGGCAGCGCTCGCGCGACTTGTCGGTGTGCCGTGCGCCGCGGCCGCGGGCCACGGCGGGGGCGGGCTTCTTCCGCCGCGCCAGCGTCTCCGCCCGGGAGAACCACGTCTCCTCGCCGCAGCCATCGCCGGGCGGCAGGGCGCTCTGCGGGCGGCAGAGGGGGCTGCCGACGGGGCAGGCCAGGCGGACGTGGAAGTGGCTGTCGTGCCCGTACCAGGGTCGGATGCGGCGCAGCCAGGATCGGTCACCCTCCACGCTGGCGCAGAGCTCCTGCTTGATGACCCAGTTCACGAAGACGCGCTCCACGCCCGGCGAGCGGGCAGCGAGCTCCAGCAGGGCGACGTGCCGCGGCTGGAAGACGCGGCGGTCGATGCTCTCCCCCCGCACCAGGCTGGGGAAGTGCTTGTCGTCGTCGCGGCGCGACGCTGGCGGCCGCTCGAACCAGAGGTCCACGTCCAGGCCCACCTGGTGGCTGCGGTGGCCCGACTTCATCCGCCCGCCGCGGGGCTGGGAGGCGTCGCCGACGAGGATGTCCGGCAGGCCGGCGGCGCGGACGCGTTCGCCGAAGCCCTCGAGCCACCGGGCCAGGTCGGGGTGGCCGTAGTAGCGGTTGCGCCACCGGCGGATGGTCTCGAAGCCGACGCCCCGGGGCGGCAGCTCCACCGCGCCGACCATGCAGCCGCCAGCGTAGCTGCCGATCACCTCCGGGGCGCCCGCGGCGGGCTCGGCCAGCTCATGCCAGGCCGGCCCCGACGCGCGCTTGCGGCGGCGCGCGTCGGCGGGCGCGGTCAGCACCATGAGGCCGAGCAGCAACAGGCAGGTCGTACGCATCGGCGGGAGTGTACCGCGCATCCTGCTTCCACCCCAATTCTCCGCCGGCTGGGCTCGGCGTTGGTACGATGGAGCAGGAGGACGTCATGCGGGTCGCCGCCGTCCAGTTCAAGGCCCGGAAGAGTGACCTGGCCAGCAGCCGCGCCGCCCTGGTGAGCCTGGCCGCCGAGGCCGCTGAGGGCGCCGATCTGGTGGTGCTCCCCGAGATGGCGGCGACCGGGTACATCTTCGCGTCGGCCGCCGAGGTCGCGGAGGTGGCCGAGGCGCCGGAGGGGCCGACGTTCCAGGCCCTCTCGGCCGTCGCGGCTCGCTGCGGCGCCTGGATCGTGGCTGGCTTCCCCGAGCGCGCCGGGTCGCGGCTCTACAACAGCGCCCTCGTCATCGATCCCACCGGCGCGCTGGCCTCGGTCTACCGCAAGCGGCTGCTCTTCGAGGCGGACGAGCACTGGGCCACCCCGGGGGACAGCGGCTACCAGCGCTTCGAGACGGCGGCGGGGGCCTTCGGCGTGGGGATCTGCATGGATCTCAACGACGATCGCTTCTTGTGGTGGTGCGCCCGGGCCCGGCTCGACGCCGTGGCCTTCCCCACCAACTGGCTGGAGCAGGGCGTCGACGTGGCGCGCTACTGGGCCCTGCGGATGATGGGCCAGCAGGCCGCCCTGGTGGCCGCCAACACCTACGGCAGCGAGGGGGAAGTGGCCTTCGCCGGGCGCTCGTGCGTCCTGGCAGGGCGGACCCTGCTGGCGATGGCGCCGATGGAGGGGGATGGGGTCATCCGCGCCCGGCTCAGGACGAGCCGGGCGGGGTGAGGGAGGCCCGGGCGTGCAGCCCGGGCCGGGGCCTACTCGGCCTTGGGGGCCTGGTCGGCGCCGGTGCCGCCCGCGTTCTTGCAGGTCTCGTTCTCGAGGACCACGAAGACCACGCGGCGGTTCTTCGACATGTTCGCCTCGGTGTCGTTCGGGGCGACCGGCTGGGACTCACCGAAGCCCTTGGGCTCCAGGCGGCCGGCGTCGATGCCCTTGCCCACCAGGTACTTCTTGACGGCCTCGGACCGGCGCTGGGACAGGTCGAGGTTGTAGTCGTCGTCGGCGCGGGAGTCGGTGTGACCCTCGACGCGGACCTTGGTGATGAACTTGGCGTTCTTCAGGGCGCTGGCGACGGATTCGAGCAGGCCGAAGGAGCGCTTCTGGATCGTCGCCTTGTCGGTGTCGAAGAAGACCGTCTCGTTGATGCGGATCTCCTTGCAGGTCACCGTCACGCCGCCGCCCTGGTCGGGGCAGCCGTCCTCATCCTCGACGCCGTTGAAGTTCTCGGGCTGGAGGGGGCACTTGTCGTCCACGTCGAGGATGCCGTCCTGATCGTTGTCGGGATCGGGGCAGCCGTCGTGATCCTGGAAGTCGTCCTTGTCCTCGGGCTCGTTCGGGCACTTGTCCTGGGCGTCCAGCAGGCCGTCCTGGTCGTTGTCGGGATCGGGGCAGCCGTTCTCGTCCTCGAAGCCGTCCTTGTCCTCGGGGTCGAGCGGGCACTGGTCGTTCACGTCCAGGATGCCATCCTGGTCGTTGTCGGGATCAGGGCAGCCGTTCTCGTCCTCGAAGCCGTCCTTGTCCTCGGGATCGTTGGGGCACTGGTCGTTCACGTCCAGGATGCCGTCCTGATCGTTGTCGGGATCGGGGCAGCCGTCGCCGTCCTGGAAGCCGTCCATGTCCTCTTCCTCGTCGGGGCACTGGTCGTCGCTCGGCAGCTTGTGCCAGGCGAGGCCCAGGATGACGCGGAAGTCGGGGGAGCCGTAATCGGGGATGATGCCGATGCCGGCGGCCGGGGTCAGGACCAGGCCGGGCTGCGTGAAGAAGCGGAAGCCGATGTTGGCCTCGAGGGGGGAGTTGGCGATGTCGGAGCCGAGATCCTCGGCCGGGGCCGCACCGAACGCCTCGGCGAGGAGCTGGGCGCGCTCGCTGCCCAGGTCGACCGCCACACCACCGCCGTAGTTGATCTCGTTGCCGACCTTGAGGTCGTCGACCACCTGGTCGTCCTGGCGGAAGCGGAAGCCACCGTTCAGGGCGAGGGTGAAGCCGGCCATGCGCAGGTCGATGATGAGCTTGGGGTTGACGACGATGGTGTCGGCCCCGAAGCCCTTCTCGGTGTCGCCGGTGGGGAAGCTGACCGGGATGGACAGGGCGAGGCCCAGGACGTCCGACCGGGTGCCACCCAGCAGGCGGACCTTGGGGATCGCGCGGATGTCGCCCAGGCCGAAGCCCTCGCTGCCGCCCAGCACCGCGGTGAGCTGCTCGCCGTCCGCGTAGCCGAGGGGGATGTCCACGCCCAGCTCGAAGCGGTCGTGCAGGCCGATGACGCCCATCACGTTGATGCCGACGAGGTTCTCGACGATCTTCGCGGTGATCTCGTCGTTCGCGTCCCGCCGCACGAGCGGGTTGCTGCCGTAGTTGACGTACAGCGAAGGCACGAACAGGCCCGCCTTGGCGGTGCTCGCGGTCTCGACGCTCAGCAGGTTCCAGGTGCCCACCGCGGGCTTGAAGTTCTGGACGTCCTGCGCGAAGGCCACCGACCCACAAAGGGTCGTGGCGATTACACTACTGAGAAGACGGGTCGTTTGTACTCGCATCGTCCTGCAATCCCCCTTGGGTATTTTTTCGCGGGCCGGCCCCCCAGTCCCGCCCGAACCTGAGTCGCGCACAGTCTCTTCTCCCGGGCACTCGAGCACAAGAAAATCCGACAGTTGGCGCGGCTCCGACCCCCGCTGGGCGTAGGTAGGCGACCCACACGGGCTTACCTCCTCCAGGAGGATCCCCGTAATTTCCCGGATTGAAAAGAAAAAACCGCGTTGGCCGCGGGCGGGGCCTGCCGATGGCGTCAGCGGGGGTTGAAGCGGGGCAGATCGTCGAGCTCGACCTCCTCGGTGAGCGTCTCCCCCTCCACCAGCTTCTTGAACTTCTCGCCGAAGAGCTCGCCCCGGTAGAAGAGCGCCACGCTCAGGACGTAGGTGCCGTTCGCCCGCAGCGCGCCCGGGGGCAGGACCAGGCTGCGAGACCGGTCGCCCTGCACGAGGATCTGGGTCTTCTCGGGCTGCGCCTTGCGCATCTCCTGCTCTTCGGCGCCGATGATCTCGCGGGCCGGCGTGATGACGGCGTACTCCCAGCGGACCTCGTCGATGCCGGCGTCATCCACGATGCCGAGCAGGTAGTTGAAGGTGAAGTCGACCTGCCCGCTGCCATCGGCGTTGCGCAGGTACGTCGTGCTCCGCAGGGTCGGCAGGACCTCGCGGATGCCGTCTTCGAGCTCGTCCTTGACGACGCAGCCGCCCAGCGAGAGCAGCAAGGCGACGAGGATCAGGGGGGCACGCAGCATGGGGACTCCTCCGCGGCGGAGCATAGCAGCCGGGGCGACGTCAGCGGGAGGCCGCCGACGGATAGAGGCGCAGGCCCTGGTGGACGCGGCCCCCCGCCGCGCGGGCGAGGCGAGACGGCCCGGCCCACATGGCGCCCGCCCAGGGCTGGTCCTGGGCGCTCACGAGGTAGAGCGCGTCCGGGTCGGCGGGGCCCAGGGCGCACGGCCCGAGGCAGTGGAGGGGAGCGGGGGGATCCTTGGGGGCGCGGCGCAGGCGCAGGGCGGGGAGGGGGCCGTCCGGCTCCAGCCACACCTGCCCCGCCCGGCTCACCAGGCGAAACGGCGGGGGCACAGTGCCCTTCTCGCAGCGAGCCCGCTCGTCGACCTCCCACGGGAAGCCCCGGTCGTCGGCCAGGGCCTGCGCGGCGTTGGCGCCCTCGATGCACCCCAGCAGGTTGAGGATGTCGGCCAGGTCGACGCCCCGCGGGCCCACGTCCACCAGCTCGCCCGCGCCGATCACGTCCACGAGCAGCGAGAACATGCCCGCCGTGCCGAGGGCCAGGGTGTCGAACGGCTCGGCGGCGTCGTCGGCGTCGTGGGCGTCCCAGAGGATGCCACCGACGATCTCTTCGCGCAGGGCGCCATCGGGCCGGCCCGTCGTCGTGCCGGCGAGCTCGGGCAGGGTGTCGCCGTTGACGGTGACGGCCTCGAGATCGACGGCGCGGATGCTGTCGATGAAAGTGTCGATGATCAAAGGACTTTCGTCGATCATCGCGGCGAAGAAGTAGGCGACGCCCTCGCCGTACGCCAGCGCCGGGGACACCTGCAGGTCGCGGTGGGTGCCGCCGGGCGAGCTGTCGGCCGAGAAGTGATCCACGAACCAATGACCAAGTTCGTGTAATATGATGGCATCATCGAACTCATCGGGATCGGCGAAGCCACCGCCCAGCCGAATGACATCGCGGCTGTAGCAGGAGCCGCAGTCCCAGGGCACGCCGGGCTGCCAGCGGTAGGCGAGGCGGGCGGTCGCGTCGGGGACGTGGTCGTTGATGGCCAGGAAGGCGCGGCGGGCCACGTTGGCGATGTGGAAGGCCGCCCCCACCCCCGAGCCGGCGGCGTGGAGGTCGACGCCAGCGCCCCCGGCCGCGGGCAGGTCGGCGCTCTCGACGGCGTAGATGGACCCCGTCTCGGCGTCGCGGATCTCCACGGCCAGGCCCGCCACCTGGGCCGCGGCCCGGGCGCGGACGCGGTGGGCGCCGGGCTGGGCGACGCCGGCGAGGGCGTAGCGGCCGTCGGCGTCGGTCAGGCCGCGAGCGACCGCGGCGCCGTCGGCCACCCGCACGAGCTCCACCTCGACGCCGGCGGCGGGGACGACGCGCTCCTCGCCGGTGAAGCCGTCGGGCCCCAGGGGGCGGTCGATGGCCGTGACGCGCCCCTCGGCCCCGATGGGCGCGGCGTCGGCCGGATCGAGGGCCCGGCCGAGCAGGCGGTAGGGGCCGGTGGCGCCGCGGAAGCCGTAGAGCTCGATGAGCAGCACCCGGTCGGCCGCGGCCGGGGCCACGGCGACGCGCTCGACGTCGGCGGCCGTCGCGGACTCGCCCAGCAGGGCGCGGTCGGCGGCGTCATAGACCGAGAGCTCCAGGTCGCCGGTCTGGTGGCGGAAACTCAGGGTGACGCTGGCGTCGAAGCCGGCCGGCACGGCGAGGGCGTAGAAGGCCGCGCGGTCCCGGCAGATCTGGCCCGTCACCTCGACGTCCGGGAAGAGCGCCACGGCGGCCTCCGGGTCGCTGGCGCCGCAGGGGCCCGGGCCATCGGGCGGGGCGGCGTCCGGCTCGGCGGCGTCCGCCGACGGGGCGGCGTCCACCTCGGCGGCGTCCGCAGGGGCGGCGTCGTCGGGGGCCGCGTCGTCCAGCCGGGCGTCAGCGTCGGCGTCGCCGGGCCCGGCGTCCGCCTCCCGGGCGGGGCCACGGTCCGCGTCGCAGGCGGCGAGGAGGAGCAGGGGCAGGAGCAGGCGTCGCATCGCGGGACCATACCGCAAGGGCGCTTGCCAGTGCCCGAAGCTCTCCCCTATCCTCCCGGCCATGCGACGATTCCTCTGCCTGTCCGCCCTGTTGCTCCCCCTCGCCGCCTGCGACGAGGAGGCCAAGCCCGACCCCGTGGCCCCGGAGGTGACGCGGGCGCTGGTGGAGTGCCGTCCGGTCGACGGCATCTACACCCTCAGCGTCATCGACTTCACGGTGCTCGACCTCGACGGCGCCGACGACCTGGAGGACGACCCCATCGTCCTCGTGGAGGCGACCCGCATCCCCATGGAGCGCGAGGTCCTCGCCTGGGACGCCAGCCGCACCGAGAAGTGCCGCGCGGAAGCCTGCGAGGTCCGCTACCGCTGGGAGTACCAGCGCGGCGAGACGGATCAGATCTTCTGCGGCGAGGCCGACGCCCTGGTGCTGTCGGCCCGCGTCGACGTGCAGGACAAGCGCGGCCTCGTGAGCCGCAAGCTCGTCAACGCCACCCCCCTCTGAGCCGGTCGTGGCTCAGGCCACGTAGCGCCGCAGGATGGCGTCGACCTCGGCGCCGTAATGCCCCCCGAACAGCCGCGCGTGCACCAGCAGCGGGTAGAGCTGGTAGAGCGGCGCTCGATCCCGGAAGAAGCCGGGCTCCAGGGGCCGGAGCGCCTGGTAGGCGTCGAAGAACGGCCGCCCGAAGCTGTTGAAAAGCATGATGAAAGCCAGCTCGACCTCCGCGTGGCCGTAGCTGATCGCGGGGTCGAGGAAGGCGGTGATGCGACCCCCGCGGGCCAGCACGTTCGTCGTCCAGACGTCGCCGTGCAGCAGCGCGGGGGGGCCGGGCGCGAGGAGCGCGGGCAGCCGGGGCAGCAGGCGGTCCAGGCGGGCGCGGGCCTGGGGGCTCAAGCGGCCGGCGCGCGCCGCCGGATCCGCCATGGCCAGCAGGCGGTGCTCGCCATAGAACCGCGGCCAGTCGGCCATCGGCGGGTTGGGCAGCGGCAGGCCCGCGATCAGGGTGGCGGACGCGTAGCCATGCGTCGGGGCCGTGTGGGCGTGCAGGGCGGCCAGCAGCTCGGCGGCGTGGCGCTCGGCGGCCGCGTCGAAGCGGCTCTCCCCGGGCATGAAGGCCAGGAGGAGCAGGTCGGGGGCGGCGTGCACGACCGGGGGGACGGGCAGGCCCGCGGCGGCCAGGTCGGCCAGCATCCGCCCCTCGACGTCGAGGCCCGCGCTGCCCGCCTTCACGACCAGGACGCGGCCATCGGCCAGGTCCACGCGGCTCACCGCGGCGATGCAGCCGCCGTGCAGCGGCGCCACGCGGGCCACGGCCGCGCCCGTCAACGCCGCGACGCGGGCGGCGTCCACGCTCAGGGCTCGACCGGGGGCTCGGGCTCGGCGGGGGCCCCGCCGGCCTCGACGGCCTGCTTCAAGGCGTCGAGGGGCGTCTCGGTGCGGGAGCGGAAGGCGGCGCGCAGGACCTCGGTGAGCAGGGCGTCGGCGTTGGCGCCCTTCACGTGCAGGCCGCGGCCCTCCTTGGCGATGCGGGCGTGCAGCGGCAGCACCTCGTCCTTGTAGTGCTTGCGCAGGCGCTCCATGCCGCGCTCGCGGAACCCCTTGGGTTCATTGGACAACATGTAGATGCGGCCCCCCTCCTTCGCGAAGCGGGCCGCGGCCTGGGAGCACTCGTCCTTCGGCTCCTGGGCCCCGGCGTCGGAGACCACGATCATCAGCTTGATGGCCTCGGGCCGCCAGCTCGCGTCCACGGCGGCCGAGATGCCGCCGCAGAGCCACTCGGGCAGGTCGTCGTCGGCCTCGGTGCTGGTGGCCTCGATGCCCTGGAGGAACTTCGCCAGGGCGCGCTCGTCGCTGGTGAGGCTGTGGGACTCGAGCCGCAGGCGGGCCGGCTCGCGCTTGTCGCGGAAGACCACGACGCCGACGCGAGCCGTCGGGCTGACGACGCGCAGGGCCTGGACGGTGCTGATGAGGTTGTGCCGGGTGGCGTCCAGGCTCGGCAGCATCGAGCGCGTGCCATCCACCACCATCACCACGTCGACGGGGCTCGCGGTGCGCGGGTCGAGCTCCTGGGCCGCGGTGCGGGCGGCGTCGTGCAGGCCGCGGTAGCGCTGGCTGGCCTCGGCCTCGGCGGCCCGGGAGCGCTCCAGCTCGCTGGTGGTGCCGGCCAGGCGCGTCTCGAGCTCCTGGATGCGCTGCATGGCCTCGGCGTGGGCCTTCTGCTCGGCGGAGAGCGTCTGCTCGATGGCCGTGCGCTGCCCCCGCTCGTCGCGCCGGGCCTCCTCGGCCTGGCGCCGCCCCTCGGCCTGGGCCTCCAGGCGGACGCGGGTGGCGGCGTGCTCGGTGAGCTCGTCGTTGAGCGTCCGCTTGATGAGGAGCATGGCGGCCAGGAAGAGGAGCAGCACGCACCCGAGGGCCGTCGTGAGCACGTCCGCCAGGGAGAGGCCGAAGCTCTCGCCCTGGGGCTGGAGCCGGCGGCGCCTCACCGGGGCGGCTCCGGGCGGCCGCCGCCGCGGGAGATGACGATGGGCCGGTCGCCCTGGGAGCGCAGCTCCTCGAGCTGCATCACGATCTGGGGCATGGCCTGGCGGGCCGCGCGGGCCGAGTCGGTGATCTCGGCGAGGGAGCCGGCCACGTTGGGCATCGTCTTGAGCTGGCCGGTGATGGACACCAGGGCCAGGTCGATCTCCTTGAGGCTGCCCTCGATGCGCTCGACCGTGCGGCTGTAGCGGTCCAGGGCGGCCTCGGCGGGGGTCTGCTGGGCCAGGCCGGCCAGATCGAGGCTGCGCACGAGGCCCGTGCCCAGGGTGCGGTCGATGTGCTCCAGGATGCGGCGGTCACGGCCAGCGAGGCCCACCTCGATGAGCTTGAGCGGCACGACGAGGACGAGGGCCAGCAGGGTGGTGTCGAAGGCGGTGGCCAGCCCGGCGACGGACGGGGCGAGGGCGCTCAGGTCGTTGCGCACCTGGCCCAGCACGCCGTCGAAGGCCTGGATGGCGGCGGCCATGCCCACGACGGTGCCGAGGAAGCCGGAGAGCGGCAGCAGCCACATCACGGCGTTCAGGGACCGGTAGTCGTCCTCCACGCGGTCATAGGCGCGGTTGATGGCCTGGTTGGCCACCTTGAGGACCTCGTCGCGGGCGGGGCGGTTGCCGCGGAAGTAGGCCAGCACGTCCTGCAGGACGGGCGCGGCCAGGCTGTCGCCCAGGCCGTCGAGGGAGTCCATCACCGGGGCCACATGGTCGCGCTGCAGGCGGCCGCCCGAGATGAGCAGCTCGCAGCGCCAGAGGGCCCGCGACTCGCCCGCCTGGACGATGAAGCGGCGCAGGGCGTGGCCCGTGCCCCAGAAGAAGAGCGTCAGGGTGAGGGGCTGCGTCCAGCCGCGGGCCAGCAGCAGCTCGTGGGCGCGGGAGTCGGCCGGGAGCAGGCTGGCGACGAAGAGGGTGACCGCCGTGCCGACGAGGGCCACGAGGACGGGGAGGAGGCGCGTCCACGCGCCCAGCAAGCGCGCCGCCGTGCGCGGGGCGTCCACCTGATACTGCGGTGACGTGTCCAACGGTGAGTCCTCAGCCAGGCCATGCCTCGGGCCGAGGTATAACCGAAGGTGTGGCCGATGTATTTGTTTCGGCGTGCATTTTTTCCAGGCGGCCCGGGGCGTGGGCGACCCCGCGGCGCCCTGGTTCTGGAAAATGGGCAACCGGGGGACGGCGCGCTAAGCTGCGCGCCGGAGGTGTGCGCGTGCTGAACCGGATACTGCGACTCGAGGGGGAGGTCCGGGAGAACCCGGATGATTTCGAGCTGTGGTGCGCGCTGGCAGACGCCCGCATCGCGGTGGGCCAGCACGACGCGGCGGTGGAGGCGCTGGAGACGGCGGAGCGGTGCGCGGCGGCCGACGTCAGCGAGCACGTCCGCCTGGGCGCGCTGCTGCAGCGGGCCGGCATGCTCGATCGCGCCCGCAAGACGTTCGTCCAGGCGTGCCGGCTGGAGCCGTCGTCGTCGGCGGCCCAGGGCCACCTCGGCGCCTGCCTGGTGGCGCTGGGCGAGGTGGCGGCGGGCGCGAGCTGCCTGTCGGCGGCGGCCTGGCTGGCCCCGGACGACGTGGGCGTGCGCGCCGCGCTGGGCAAGGCCCTGGTGCGCCTGTCGCGGCCCGACGAGGCCCGCGGCCACCTGGAGCACGCGGTGGCCATGGCCCCCGGGCACCCCGAGGCCGCCTGCCACCTGGCCGAGCTCTACCGCGAGGACGGCGAGCCCGCCCGAGCGCGGGCGGTGCTCGAGCCCGCCTGCGCCGCCCACCCCCACCACCGGCCCGCCGCGCTGGCGCTGGCGGATCTCTGGCTGATGGAGGGCAACAGCGAGCGGGCCGTGGAGGTCCTGCGCTCCCTCGCCGCCCACCACGAGGAGGATCCCGCGGTGCTCACGGCCCTGGGCCGCGCGCAGCGGCTGGCCGAGCACCGCGCGTCCGCGCGGGCCACGCTCACGCGGGCGGCGGCCCTGCCCGACGCGGACAGCGCGCCCCTGGTGGAGCGGGCGCTGCTCGAGCAGCAGGCGGGCCGGCTGTCGGAGGCCGTGGACGCGCTGCGCGAGGCCGTCACCCGCGATCCTCGCGACCCCAGCGCCCACCGGGCCCTCGGCGAGGCGCTGCACCAGGCGGGCGACTCCGACGCCGCCATCTCGACCCTCGCCCGGGCGGCCATCATCGCGCCGGACGACCCCGAGGTCCGCCACTCCATCTCGCGGGTGGTGCAGGTGGCCGACGATCCCGGCCTCGACGGCGACAGCCAGCGGCCGGAGCGCGTCGACCTGAGCGGCAACGTCCACAAGTTCGGCATGGACAAGCTGCTGCAGTTCCTGGCGGAGCAGCGGCGGACCGGGGTGCTGCGGGTGCTCTCGGCGGAGTCCGGGGGCGAGCTGGTGTTCGTGCACGGCGCCATCGCCGGGGCGTCGACGAGCCGGTCGCCGCGTCTGGGCCAGCTGCTGGTGCAGTCGGGCCTGATGGACGAGAACACCCTCGACGCGCTGGTGGCCGAGCAGCACGCCACGCGCAACCCCCGGCCCCTCGGCGTCCTCGTCGTCGAGCGCCACCTGCTGGCCGCCGATCAGGTGCGCCCCATCCTGGAGAAGCAGGTGCTGGCCGCGCTGGCCGAGATGCTGAGCTGGACGGACGGCAAGTTCGCCTTCTACACGATGGCCCTGGAGGGCCTGCCGTCCGCCCTCGGCATCGAGCCGGAGTACCTGCTGGAGGCCGCCCGGGCCGAGCGCGACTACCTGCGCTGAGTCGGTCGCGGGCGGGGAATCTGCAGTAAATTCAAGCAGTCAGGGGCCGAGGACCGGGATGCGGGTCGGCCGGCTCTCGGTGCGGTCGCGCTGCTCCTCCGCGCCGAGGATGGTGACGCGCTGGGGGGCGACGCGCGGCACCCGGGGGCGCCGGACGGCGGCTTCGGTGGAGCCCCCCCGGGAGGGGCGGCCGATGCCGGGGGTGGGCGGATCGACCGCCGCGAGGGCCGGCGGGGCCTCCGTCGCCAGGGCGGCGTCGGGCGGGGGCGGGGCGGCGTCCGTGGGGCCCGCGTCCGGGGCGACGGGGGTGGCGTCCTCCGCGACGGCCGCGACGGCGGCGTCGGGGTGGACCGGCGGCGCCGGGGCGCCCGCGTCCGCGACGGCCGGATCGGCGACCGGGGTGGCGCGCACGGCCTCGACCTCGAGGGCCGGCGCGGGCGACGGCCGGCTGGCGGTCGGGGTGGCGGGCGGCCGCGGGTGCGAGTCGCCGCTGCCGGGCAGCCAGACCATCAGGGCGGCGCCGCAGACGAGGGCCGTGAGGCCCACGAGCCAGCCGAGCTGGCGACTGGCGGTGGCCTCCTCGTCCGCCGCGGCGGGCAGCGGCGGGGAGGGGGCCGTGACGGCGACCGTCGGCACCTGGACGACGGGCACCGGCGCCGCGGACGGGGCCTCCAGCGTGAGCGACGCCAACGCCTGGCGCATCTCGCGGGCCGACGGGAAGCGGTCGGCCGGGCGCAGGCCGAGGGCGCGGTCGAAGAAGGCCTGGAGGCCCACCGGCCAGGCCCCCTCGGGCGCCTGGGCCGGCAAGCGGGGGCGCGGCGCGGTGAGGTGGTGCCGCGCGACGCTCTGGGGATCGACGCCGAACGGGGGCGCGCCGGTGCTCATATGCCAGAGCAGGGCGCCCGCGCTGTAGAGGTCGGAGGCGGCCACCACGGCGCCGGTGGCCAGGCGCTCGGGGGCCGCGTAGAGCACGGTGTACCAGTCGAGGGGCCGGCGGCCGCCGCCCAGGATCTCGGCGAGCGGCTGCATGCGCCGCACGCCCACGTCCATGAGCTTCAGGTGCTCGCCCCGCTCCAGGAACACCGTCTCGGCGTGCAGGTCGCCATGCACGATGTCGCGCCCGTGGATGTACTCCAGGGCGTCGAGCAGCTCGTCGCCGAGGCGCAGCGTCAGCGCCAGGGGCAGCGGCCCCTCGGCGAGGGACTCGGCGAGCGTGCGGCCGTCGAGCCACTGCATCACGACGCACGACAGGTGGTCGTCGATGGACGCGTAGCCGCGCAGGGCCACGATGCGCGGGTGCGACAGGAGGGCCGCCGTCGACCAGGCCGTGGCGTCCTGGGGGCCGCGCAGCAGCTTCAGCGCCACCCGGGCCCCCTGGCTCGTGGCGGCCTCCCAGATGGTCGAGCTGTCGGGGCCGACGTGCAGCAGGTGCGTCAGGGTGTTGTTGAGGACCTGGGCCCCCGACAGGTTCATGACCAGGCGCGTGCCGTCGGCCGGGCAGAGACCGGCGGAGGTCTCCCCGTAGTGGATGCGGCAGGTGGGGCAGATCCAGGCGCCCATCAGCTCACTCCTCACCACACGGCGGCCGGGGGGCCGGCGGGGTGAAGCGCCCGACGTCGTCGAGCACCAGCCCCCCCGGGCTCACGCCGGGCTGCACCCCATCATACCACCCCAGCTCCACACGGCTCTCGGCGATTCCGGTCAGGGTGTCAAATCTCAACCCCCCAGAAGCCCCCTCGAGGTCGATGTTGCCGTCGGCGAGGAGCTGCACGCCCCGCCGCCAGCCGTCGCCGCCGGCGGCGACGACGGGGCCGCCCTGCAGGCGGGCGAAGCCGGCGGCGATGCGCCCGCCGGTGACCTCGCCCCCGCCCCCCGCCGCGATGGCGTAGGCGAGGGTGAAGACCGCGTCGTGGGCCAGGGCCGCCTCCGGGAGCGCGGCCAGCTCGGCGTCGCCCAGGCGCTCCGCGAAGTCGGCGTAGGCCGGGCCGCGGGCGGAGGCGTTGAGCGTGCTCGACTGGCAGAGCAGGTCGCGGCGCAAGGCCAGGCGCCAGGCGGGCAGCCGCGAGGTGCCGTCGGGCTCGAGGGCCAGGAAGGCGGCGACCTCGGTGGGGTCCGTCGGGCCCTCGACCAGGAGCGTCCGCGCCAGGCCCGCGTCCGCCAGGGCGGCCAGGAGGGGCAGGACGTCCGCGGGCTCGCCGACGACGATGACGCGCTCGGCCCCGGCGTCCCGGGCGGCGGCCGCGACGGGGGCCATGGGGGTATAGGGGCTGAACGGCACGCGCACGAGGTCGGCGGCCGTGCAGGGGCCGGCGCAGAAGCGGTCCGCGACGCGGCTCGCGAGCTGCGCGCCGGCGGCGTCGCCCCGGTGGATGACGGCGATGGGAGCGTCCCCCAGGGAGGCCGCGAAGGCCCCGGCCGCCTCGGCGCTGGCCGCGGCGCCGGCGCGGGCGTGCCAGAGCTGGCCGTCGTCGCCCACCTGGGTGCGCGCGGGCTCGGGGCCGCTGGGGCTCAGCAGGACGAGGCCATAGGGGCGGGCCGCCTCGGTGTAGGCGGCGGCCGTCAGGGCCGGCGTCGAGGCGCCGATGACCGCCGGCTCGGTGATGATCTCGGCCATGCGCCGGACGCGCTCGGCCACGGCGTCCACGTCGCGCTCCCCGCAGGCGAGCACGCCGAGGGCGCGGCCGCCCAGGCCGCCGGCGCCGTTGATCTCCGTCGCGGCCAGGGCGAGGCCGGCCCGGAAGGCGTCGGCGGGCGGCCCGGGCGCGGGGAGGAGGGCCCCCAGCAGGCGCACGCCGGCCGGGTCGTCGGCGTCGGCGCCGACCACCTCGCAGCCCTCCCGCAGCAGGCCGGGCAGGTCGGTGGAGCGGGCGTCCTGATCGGGGCTGACCCGCGCGTCGCGGGGCGGGGCGGCGTCGGCGGTGTCGGGGCGCTCGCAGCGACCCTCGAGGCAGACGAGGCCCGGGCCCAGGCTCTCGCAGGCCTCGTCGCGCTCGCACTCGACGGAGAAGTCGAGGGCGGCCGTGCACGCGGGCAGCGCCAGGGCCAGCCAGAGGGCGAGGCCGGCCCGGCGGGCGCCCTCGGCGCACCGCTCATGTGAGCTGCGGGTCTTCACGCGCCACGCTCCGCCGAGATGCGTGTCAATGGATAACGCGGATCGGCTGGGGACACAAAAAAGGCGCCGCGCCGCTCAGAAGCGGGCGGTGAAGCCGACGGAGGCCCCGCCGGGGACGGGCGCGGCGCCGATGCCCGCGTCGTCGGCGGAGAAGAGGTAGAGCACCCCGCCCACGGCCAGGCCGGCGAGGCCGACGCCCAGGCCGATGTCGCCCAGGAGCGCCCGCTGCTCGCCTTCATCGGCGAGCTGGCGGCGGGCGGCGGCGTCGTCGGCCTCCTCGAAGCGGCTGTGGGAGTGGGTGGCCAGGAGGGCGAAGGTCGTGCCGACGGCGGCGGCGGCGGCCCCGACGCCCAGGCTGATCCAGGCTGCGTCGCGCATGCCCAGGCCGTCGCCGCGGGGGGCGGGCGTCGTGCGGGCGCCGAGGGCGAGGGGCGGCACAGTGCGCGCCACCGGGACAGGCGCCGCCGCCGGACGCTCGGCCGCGGCGTCGAGGGCGTCGAGGCGCTCGAACGCCTTGAGGCGCGTCTCGCGATCGGTGTCCCGGGCGCGGACGTAGCGGCGGTAGTAGACCCGCGCCACCTCGGGATCGTCGAGCTGCCGATCGTGGATGTACGCGATGTTATAGAGCAATTCGCTCATGGGCTCGATGCGCCAGGCCTTGCGGTAGGCCTGCACGGCCTCGCAGTAGCGGCCCGCCTCGAAGTGAGCCGCCGCCTCGACGGCGAGGGCCACGGCGGCGCTGTTGGTCGGCGCAGGCGCGGACTCCGGCTGGGCGCAGACGGGTGCCGCCGCCAGCAGAGCCGCCGCGAAGAGCGCGGTCTTCATCGGTGTTCCTCCTGCCGGAACGGTAGGGCATCACCACCGAGGGCGCAAAAAAACAAACGGAGGGCGGGGCGGGGAGAGGGACGCCGGGGGCGCCGCGCTGGGCGCCCCCGGGGCAGGCATCAGGAGCGGCGACCGCCGGGGCCGCCCGGGCCACCGGGCCGGCCGGGGGTGTTGCCCCCGCCGCCACCGGGCCGGATGGAGGCCGCTCGCCGCCGCCCACCGGGGGCGGAGCGCTGGGCGACCCGCCGCGGGCGGCGTCGCGGGCGTCCCCACCGAGGGGGGACGCGCCGGGCGAGCCACCCGCGGGCGACGGCCGGGCACCGCCGAGGGTGCCACCGGCACCACCCGCCGCGCCACCGCCAGCCGCGCCACCGCCGATGGAGCCACCGGCCGCGCCGCCGGCGCCGCCAGCGCCGCGCCACCGCCGATGGAGCCACCAGCCGCGCCGCCAGCGCCGCCAGCCGCGCCACCGCCGATGGAGCCACCCGCCGCGCCGCCAGCGCCGCCAGCCGCGCCACCGCCGATGGAGCCACCCGCCGCGCCGCCAGCGCCGCCAGCCGCGCCACCACCGATGCCGCCAGCCGCGCCACCACCGAGGCCGCCGGCACCACCAGCCGCGCCACCAGCACCGCCAGCCGCCGCGCCGCCAGCACCACCGGCGCCGCGGCACCACCAGCCGCAGCACCGCCACCAGCAGCCGCGCCACCAGCAGCCGCGCGCCACCAGCGGCCGCGCCACCAGCGGCCGCGCCACCAGCAGTTGCGCCACCAGCGGCCGCGCCACCAGCGGCCGCGCCACCAGCGGCCGCGCCACCAGCGGCCGCGCCACCAGCAGCCGCGCCACCAGCAGCCGCGCCATCAGCAGCAGCAGCGCGCCGCCAGCGGCCGCGCCGCCAGCGGCTGCGCCACCAGCGGCCGCGCCACCAGCGGCCGCGCCACCAGCGGCACCACCACCAGCAGCCGCGCCGCCGGCCTTCGCAGCACCAGCAGCCGCGCCGCCAGCGGTCCCGCGCCACCAGCATCGCCGGCTGCGCCACCAGCGGCACCGCCGCCCGCCGCGCCACCACCAGCACCACCGGCCGCGCCACCAGCGGCACCGCCGCCTGCCGCGCCACCGGCCGCGCTGCCCGCAGCACCGCCGCCCGCCGCGCCACCAGCACCGCCGGCCGCGCCGCCTGCGGCACCGCCGCCTGCCGCGCCACCAGCACCACCAGCCGCGCCACCAGCGGCACCGCCGCCCGCCGCGCCACTGGCACCACCAGCCGCGCCGCCCGGCACTTGCCACCAGCCGCGCCGCCCGCGGCACCGCCACCAGCCGCGCCGCCCGCGGCACCGCTACCAGCCGCGCCGCCGCGGCACCGCCGCCCGCCGCGCCACTGGCACCGCCGTCGCCGCCGGCCGCCGCGCCGCCACCGGCCGCGCCGCCCGCGGCACCGCCGCCAGCCGCGCCACCTGGCACCGCCGTCACCACCTGGCCGCCGCGCTGCCACCGGCCGCGCCGCCCGCGGCATCGCCGCCAGCCGCGCCACCAGCACCGCTGTCACCACCGGCCGCGCCACCAGCACCGGCTGCGCCGCCCGCGGCACCGCCGCCAGCCGCACCACCGGCACCGCCGTCACCGCCAGCACACCGCCCGCGCCGATGCCACCGGCACCAGCACCGGCCGGGCCGCCGGCACCAGCGAGGGCCCGCCTGGGCCGCCGCCGAGTTGGCCTGGCCGGGGGACTGCCGCAGGGGGCGTCAGGCCCGCCTGGGCGGATCGCCACCAGGGGCGCCCGGCATGGCGGGCGCCGCCGGCGTCAGGGGCGGCTGCTGCTGGGCAGCGGGCTGCTGACCCAGGCCAGGGGCCTGGACACCGCCAGGCTGGGGGCACCCGCCTGGGCCTGCTGCGGACCACCTGCTGGGGCCGCCGGCTGGGCGGGCTGGCCACCCACCGGCGCCGCCGACCCGCCGCCGGCCGGCTGGGCTGGCTGACCCGCGGCCGGCTGACCCGCCGCCGGCTGAGCTGGCTGGGCCGGCTGGCCGCCCTGCTGGGCTGCCTGGCCTGGCACCTCAGGGGGTGCCGCCCTGCTGGGCCGCCTGGCCGGGCACCTGGGGTGCCGCCCTGCTGGGCCGCCTGGCCTGGCTGCTCGGGATGGCGGGCTGCTCGGCACCGCCACCGGCCTGCGCGGCCTGCTCCGGCTGCTCGGGCACGGCGGGCTGCTTGGCCCCGCCGGCCGCCTGCTCAGCCCCACCGGCCGCCTGCTCGGCGCCACCGGCCGCCTGCTCCAGCGCCACCAGCCTGCTCAGCCGCGTCGCGCCCGCGCCCGCCGCCTGGTCCCGCCGCGTCGCCGCCGTCCGCGGCCTGGGCCGCGTCCTCCGCGCCGCCCGCGGCCTCCTCACCACCGCCGGCCGCGTCCTCGGCGCCGCCCGCGGCCTCCTCACCACCGGCGGCCTCCTCGGCCCCACCAGCGGCCTCCTCGGCCCCGCCCTCAGCGGGAGCCTCGCCCCCGGTGCCGGCGACGGCCTTGGCGTCCTTCATGCCCTGCTTGGCCTCGGCGCCCGCCTTCTCGACGGCCTTGACGGCCTCCTGCTGGACGGCCTCCATCGAGGCGCCGGCCTCGGCCATGACGCTGGACATGTCGCCGGCCTTGGCCATGTCGGTGGCCGCCGTGGACACGGAGTCCTTGGCCTCCTTCGCGGCGTCGTCGGCCTTCTTGCTCGACTCCTCCATGCCCTTCTGGGCGCTGGCGGCCGCCTCGCTGAACTTGGCCCCCGCGCCGGCGGCCTCCTCCATCTCGGCCTTGAAGGCCCCGCCGAGCTCGGCCTTGGCCGCGTTCATCTTCGCGGCCGGATCGAGCTCGTTGGCCGCCTGGGCGTCGATCTTGCGCCGGCCCTCGTCGAAGCCGCCCGCGGCGCTCTTCGTCGTGTTGCCGATGCTCTCGCTGATCTTGCCCCGGACCTCGCTGACCTTCTTCTCGGCGTTGTCCAGCAGCTCGCCGGAGACCTGCTCCTCGAGCTTCTGCTTGGCGTCGGAGATCAGCTTCTTGGTGTCGCCCAGCTTGCCGCCGAGCTTGTCGTTGACCCCGCCGACGATCTCCTCGGCCTTCTTGGCGAGCTTGGGCAGGTACTCCCGCTGGAAGATGTCCCAGGCCCGGTGGACCGTGGGCTTGCCCTCCAGGAAATCACCAATGAGATCGAGCAGATCGGCCAGCATGGGGGCGCTGTCGCGCACCCGCTCGGCGTAGCAGTCGAGGAGGTCGTTGAGCAGCTTGGAGACGTACTCCTCGAGCTGCGGGATGATGACGTTGCGCGCCCGCTCCAGCAGCATCTTGGGGTCGGCCGCCGGCTTGAGGTGCTCCTTGAGGGACTCGATGTGGGCCTCGATGGTGGCCTTGGCCTCATCGAACGCCGCCGAGGCCTCCTCGAGCTTGACCTTGTGGTCGTCGACGAGGTCCTTCTTCATCACCTCGACGTGGGCCTTGATGCCCTCCGTCAGCTCGTCGCGCAGCGCCTTGAGCCGGGCCTCGCCCTCCTCCTGGGTGAGCTCCTTCTCCTCGGCGATGGCCTTGGCCTCGTCGGCCAGCTTCTGGCCGAGGGTCTTCAGCTCGTCCATGCCGGTGGCGAGGACCTGCTCGTAGAGCTGGCGCAGACACGAGGTGCTGTCGCGGCTCTCGGACTCCAGCGTCTCGATGCTGATCTGGATGTCGGTGACGATCTTCTCGCGCAGGCTCTTGAGCTCGGCCTCGAGCTTCGCGAGCAGCACGGTCAGCTCCGAGACGGTGACCTTCCAGATCTCGTAGCCCTTGAAGTCGCGGATCCAGATCTTGTCGGCCTCCCAGCCCTCGAGGACGGTCTCGTTCTCGGGCAGGTGGATGGTCACGCGGCGGTTCTGGGCGTCGGCCTCGGGCGTCTCGTCCGGGTTCTTGTGGTCCGACTCACCGAAGCCAACGGCGGTGATGCGGTCCTTGAACTGGTTGAAGAGCGTCGTCTTGTTGTCGGTGTCTTCCTTCTGCAGCCGGGCGAGGATCCAGTTGCGGACGGCCCGGGCGCGCAGCTCCGAGAGCGTCTGGTTGTACTCCTCGGTCCCATGGCGGTCGGTGTGGCCGTGCAGGGCCACCTGCTCGCCGTCCTGCAGCACCGCGAGGATCGCCTTGATCTGCGGGTAGTACGTCTCGAGCTTCGCCAGCGCCTCGGCGTTGTCGGGATCCTCGAGCTTGTACTTGTCGAACGCGAAGTTGAGGTCGTCGAGGCTGGTGACCTCGCTCGAGCCCTCCTCGCGGGCCGCCCAGGCCGGGAACAGGTTGTGGGGCGGCACCGTGCGAGGACGCTTCTTGTGCGTGTCGTCCTTCATGTGGGCGTTGCGGGGGTCGCCCCAGACCTTGTTGGTGTCCTCCGCCGCCAGCTCGAAGTACAGGGGCACCACGTTGGTCAGGTCGTCGTCCTGCTCCATCGTGTGCTCGATGCCGTCGTAGGCCTTCTGCCGCTCGAAGATGGCCGACTTCAGCTCGAAGCGGACCTCCTCGACGCGGACCTCCAGGGCGTGGATCTGCTCCTCGAGCGTCTGCTGCTCGACGGTGATGGTCACCACCACCTGGTCGTAGCGGTCGCCCTTGCCCTTGAGGTGGTCGAGGGCCGCCTGGAGCTTGAGGCGGTAGCGCTTGATGAGGCCGTCGAGGAAGGCCTCCAGGCGCCGCTTCAGCTCCTCGATGGCCTGATCCTTGAGCTCGTTGAGGATCTTGAGGCCGATCTCCTTCGCGGCGTCGATGGCCTCCTGCATGATGGTCTCGGCCTCATGCACGAACTCGGTGATGGCGTCGCGGGTCTCCTGGATGGTGCCCGTGATGCCGTCGCGCGCGTCGTTGTAGAGCTGGACGAAGCGCTGCTCGGTGTTCTTGGCGGTGTCCTCCACGAGGCCCACCACGCTCGACACGAGGCTCTCCACGTCGCCCTTGACGCTCATCGCCAGGTTCTCGAAGCGCTCCTTGAGCGTCGAGACCAGGCTCACCACGTCGTTCTTGGCGCGCTCCGAGAACTCGATGGCGGAGGTCTTGACCGTCTCCACCACCGTCTCGATGCGCGTCTTGGTGGTGTCGATGTAGGCCTTGCCCTTGCCGTTGATCAGGTCGTTGATCGTGTCGCCGATGGTCTTGAACTCACCCACGAACTGGGTGGTCTTCTGGACCAGATCCATGGCGATGGCCGGGCCGAGCGTCGCCGCCAGCTTGATGACCTTGAGGGTGCTGGCCTGGGCGACGCCCACCAGGGCCTTGCCCTGGAGCTGGAACTTCGGGACGTAGGCGTCCACCTGGGCCTGGAAGTCCGCCTTGAGCTTCTCGGCGGACTGCTTCATCTGCTCCTCGATCTTGCCGACCGCCTCTTCACCCTTCTGGCGGATCTCGGGGATCTTGGAGGTGTCCTCCTCGTAGCCGTTGTTGACGAAGTCCTGCTCGGCCTCGGCGAAGGCCTCCTCGCCCATGACCTTGAGCTCGCGGGCCTGCTTCTCGGCCTCGCGCTTCATCTTGTCCTGGGTGTTGTTGATCTGCTGGTTCAGATCGTTGCCCAGGTCCTCGACCGCCAGCTCGATGCCCTCGTTGACCTTGGTGAACCCAAGCTCGAGGGCCTCCTTGCTGGTGCGGAACATGTCCGCCGAGGCGTCCTTGATCTTGTCGAGGGTACCCTGCGCGAAGGAGCGCACGGTCTCGATGAGGTTGTTCACCGAGCCGACGATCTTGTTGCGGGTGTCGCGGATGAGCGCGAAGCCCTCGTTGACGATGGCCTCGATGGTGTCGCTGATGAGGAGCGAGGCGTCCTTGAGGCGCTTGCGCAGGTCGGCCAGCAGCCCCTCGGCCATCATCCGGGCGTCCGTCATGCTCTGATCGAACGCGGTGTCGATCTTCTTGACGATGCCGTTGACGGTGGTCGCGACCTGCTCGGGGAGCTTCTTGATGGTCGAGAACAGCTCCGCAAACGTGATGTTGATCGCGGACTTGGCCTGATCCTTGAGCTGGACGATGGTGCCCTTGGCGCTCTCGAGGACGCGGTCGAGCAGCTTGACCGCGCTCTCCTTGATGTCGCCGAGGGTCTTGTCGAGCTGGGGCTCGATGTCCTCGTAGCCCGGCTTGCCCTCCCAGGCCTGCTTGAACTTGTCCTTGAGGACCCCGATGACCGTGTCGAACTGCTTGGGGACCTCTTCCTTGAGCTTGTCGACCAGGCCCGTCAGGTTGCCGATCTGGTCGTCGGCCATCTGGATGAGCTTGTCCTTGATGCCCCCCAGCTGGCCCTCGACCTTGGCGATCTGGTCGGTCGCAGCCTTGGCGATGGTGTCGACCTGGCCCTGTACCTGCTCGACCAGGGGATCCTTCATCCCCTTGATCTGCTCCTGTACCAGGCCCGGGATGCCCTCGACGGCCCCGAAGACCGTCTTGATCCCCGTGTCAGCGATCTCGCGAAGCAGGGGGGCGAGGGCGAGCAGCGGCGTCTCGATCAGGCCGATGGCCTTGTCGAGCCCGGTGACGACCTTCTGCTTGGTCTCGTACACCTTGTCCATGAAGACATTGAGCTTGTCCTGGACGGTGTCGATCACCCCGTTGGTCTTGGACTCCAGCTTGGCCAGCGCGAGGCTCGCCTGAGCGTGAGCTTTGTCGACTGCTTCTTTCGCTCGTCGTCCGAGCTGAGACGGGATGCTCTCGGGGACCTCTTCGCCACCGGCTGCTGCGTTCATCTTGGGTTTCCCTCATCGCGCGCGGATTACGATTATTCGGCCTCTGGCGTGGTCCCCGTCCCTCCGGTTCTTACCCGGGAGCCGGGCCAGGGCTGCCGCCAGAATCTACCGAAACACAATGTGGCGTAACGCCCGCGGCGGCGCAAGGACCGGCGCGCGGGCCCTGCCCGGGCGGGGCCCCGCGCCGTTCAGGCGGGGTCGCGGGGACCGCCGACCAGCACCACCAGCGACTCGCCGGCCAGGGTGGCGGCGCGGACCATGCCGGAGGTCTGCGTGAGGGCGCTGTCGACGAAGGCCTCGCCGACGGGGGAGTCGTCGTGGTGCTCCAGGGCCGTCACGCTCGTCATGTTGCGGATGGCGCCGCCCATGAAGTCGGTGGCCTGGCTCAGGCTCTCCACCTGGATCGACGTCGTCGCGTTGAACTGCTGGCAGATCTGGGAGACGCGCGCCGGCTCCGTGGAGGCCTGGTTGACGAGGTCGTGGAACATGCGGGCCGTGGCCTCGGTGGAGCCGAGGACGGCGACGAGCTGGGAGCTGGCGATGTTGACCAGCTCGGCGGGCACCGTGGGGGGCACCGCGGGGGCGTCGGGGCCCTTCTGCACCAGCACCACCATCTGCTCGGCCAGGATGCTGTCGGCCTGGGCGATGGCGTCCGACTGCATCTGGGCGATCTCGCCGAGCTGGGGGCCGACCTCGGTGGGGCGCAGCTCCGGCATGTCGGGGCTCGCGAGGCCGAGGAGCGCCAGGCCAGCCTGCTCGGTGACCTGGGCCACCTGGGCGCCCTGGCTGACGGCGGTGTCGAGGAGGACGGGGCCGACCTCGGTGGGGCTCTCGAGCTGGGCCGGGCCCGAGGCCAGCGTCTCCATCAGCTCGTTGACGTCCCCCGTCATCTCCATGACGCCGTGGCCCTGCTCGCGGGCGATGACCGTCAGCGACTCGCCCACCTGGGTGGTGCCCACCGCGTCGAGGGTGCCGTTGGAGAGGGGATCGAGCTCGGAGGAGAAGACGCTCGCCAGCTCGTCGATGGCGTTGCCCTGGCTGGCGGCCACCTGGTTGTAGGCGGGGGCCAGCTCCGAGGGCAGCTCGCCCTCCATGCCCACCCAGCGCAGGAGGTCCATCGCGGCCTCGAACATGCGCTCCAGGAAGCCGATGGCGGCGGCCTCCATGTCGGCCACCTGGATGAAGGTGGGCGGGACGATGGGATCGGGCAGGAGGTCCTCGAGGTCGACCTCGTTCTCCTCCATCTCGTCGTCGTCGCCGACCAGGGCGTTGCCCTCGAAGTCGCTCTGGAGCGCCTCCTGGGGGAAGGTCGGGGACTCGAAGGACCAGCTCCAGGGCGTCAGCGCCTCGGGATCCGAGAGCATGCGCAGCATGCCCTTGGAGAGGAGCTCGGCCGTCTTGTCGAGCAGGGTGGCCTCATCGCGCTGGGCGAGCCAGGCCAGGTGGTGCGTGGCCCCGAGGGCCTCCCGCAGCCGGTCGACGTTGTCGGTCTGGAGCAGGTAGTCGAGGAGGAAGTCCGCGGCCTGCGTGGGCCCCTCGAAGCGGACGAACCGGTTCTCCGAGAAGAAGATGACCTCGCGGGTACCTTGCCGCAGGACAAACCGCATGCGCTGCCTCCATCGTCCCGGGCACTATAGCGGCAGGCGTCGGCCGCCCGCGAGTCGAAGCCGCGGCCCGGCGCGCCGGGCGGCCTCCGGCGCGGATCAGGCGAACCGGGAGAAGTCCGGCTCGCGCTTCTGGAAGAAGGCCGTGACCGCCTCGGACACCTCGGGGGAGCCGAGGCGGGCCGACAGGGTGGTCAGCTCGTCCCAGAAGACCTGGTCGCCCAGGTCGCGCCACGGGGCCCGCATCAGCCGCTTGGTGTCGCGCACCGAGCCCGGGGGCAGCGCGGCGATCTGGCGGGCGCGCTCGAGGGCGCGGGGCAGCACGGCCTCGGCCGCCAGGACCTCGTTGGCCAGGCCCCACTCCACCGCGCGCTCCGCCGAGATGGCGTCGCCCAGCAGCAGCATCTCCATGGCCCGCGGCATGCCGATCATGCGCGGCAGCAGGTAGCTCGACACCAGCTCGGGGCAGAGCGCGAGCTTCGTGAACGGCATCTTGAGCTGGCTGCCCGCGGCCACGTAGACGAGGTCGCAGTGCAGCAGCATGGTGACGCCGACGCCCACGGCCACGCCGTTCACCGCGGCGATCAGGGGCTTCTCGCACTCGAAGACGCTGCGCATGAAGCGCACGGTCGGGCTGTCCTCGGCCTTCTTGGGCAGCTTGCTCATGAAGTCGATGACGTCGTTGCCCGCCGTGAAGGCCTCCCCGGCGCCCGTCAGCACGATGACGCGCACGGCCGGGTCGGCGCGGCCCGCCTCGATGGCCTCGTGGGCCGCCTGGTACATGGCCTGGGTGAGGGCGTTCTTCTTCTCGGGCCGGCTGAAGGTGACGGTCATGAGGCCGCCGTCGCGGTCCACCTGCAGGTTGCTCATGGGGGCTCTCGTCGGTCGGGGGGCGTGGCGCCGTTGGCGGCGGATGATGCCATCGACGGGGGCGCCGTGTCGAACCGTGGTTCGAGACCCCGGGGTCGGGGTATGACCGGGGCCTCGCACTGCCCCGAGGTGGCTGAATGACCCGCTGGATCCTCGTCGCCCTCTGTCTGGCCGCCTGTGATGACGGCGGCTCGTCCGCGGCGCAGGAGGGCGCGGCCGACCTGGGCCCGCTGGCCGACGAGGGGGCCGCCGACGCCGCCCGCGACGCCGCGCCGCCCACCTGCAGCGCCGCGGCCATCCGCGACCCGAGCAGGGCCGTGGACGGCGTCTTCCCGGACGATCTCTTCACCGTCTCCGACGGGGCGACGGCCACTGGCCGCCGCGTCGCCGTCGCCGACGCCCCCTGGATCGCCGACGTGCCGGTGGCGTGGCAGCCCATGTTCAAGGAGCTCGACACCCTGGACGGCTTCGGCACCGCGGCGCCCGTCTTCCTGCGCTTCACGGCCCCCATCGCCCTGCCCGGGCCGGAGGCCGTGCGCCTGATCGCGCTCACGGATCCGCCCGAGGACGTGGCGCTGGACGTCTCGCTGCTCGATGACGGGCAGACGCTCGCGCTCGATCCGCGCACCCCGCTGGTGGGCGCGACGCGGCACCTCGTGGTGGCGACCCGGGCCCTCCAGGCGGCGGATGGCGGCTGCGTGGACGCGGCCGGGGGGCCCTTGCCCGAAGAGCTGGCGGCCGCCGACGTGGCCGCCGACGAGGTGGTGGTGGCGGCGACGTTCACCACCCAGAGCGTGTTGCAGAGCTCACAGGCCATCGCCGAGGCCATCGTCCGCCGCACCCCCACCTGGGACGGCCCCGCGCGCTGCGAGCAGCAGCAGGGCCGGCGCCACTGCGAGCGCCAGTTCCTCGCGGCCGACTTCCGCGGCGACGACGGCATCATCGACGCGCCGCGGCCCCGGGGCAGCTACCTGCTGCCCGTCTCCATCTGGATCCCCGACGGCGCCGGGCCGTGGCCCGTGATCATCGCCGGCCACGGGCTCTCGGACAGCCGCGCCTTCGGCGGCTTCATCGACCAGCTCGCCGGGGAGCCCGTCGCCGTCGTGGCCATCGACAGCCCGTTCCATGGCGAGCACCCCGGCGGCGTCTCCGACAACCCGTTGTTTTTGCTGCGAGATTTCTTCGCCGTGGATCTGGCGGCCCGCACCCTGGCCCCGCGCCGCATGCGCGACGTCTTCCGCACCGCCACCTTCGACAAGCTGCAGCTCCTCAACCTGCTGCGGCAGGCGCCCGACCTGGACGGCGACGGGCTGAGCGACGTGGATCCGAGCCGCCTGGGCTACTTCGGCCTGAGCCTCGGCGGCATCCTCGGCGGCGAGTTCCTGGCCCTCGCGCCGGGCGTCGAGGCGGCGGTGCTGAGCGTCCCGGGCGCCCGCATCACCCGCATCATGCGCGACAGCGACACCTTCGGCGCCCTCATCAACAGCTTCCTGCCGGCCGGGGCGAGCGATGGCGCCATCAAGCGCATCTTCGGGGCCATCCAGACGCTCGCCGACGCGGGGGATCCGGTGAACTTCGCGCCCCACATCCTGCGCGACCGCCTGCCCCGCGCGGGGGAGGCCCCGGATCTGCTGGTGCTGATGGCGGTCGGCGACGAGGTGGTGCCCAACACCGGGACGGAGTCGCTGGCGCGCGCCCTCGGCCTGCCGGTCCTGGCCCCGGTGTCGGTGCCCTGGGACGGGGTGCCCGTCGTGGAGGCCGGCCCCCTGCACGCCAACCTGGAGGGCGGGGTGACGGCCGGGCTCTTCCAGCACGCCCGCGTCAGCGGCGGCCGCCCGCCCAGCGTCCGCACGGCCGACGCCGACCACAACAACGTCACCGGCAGCCACGAAGGCATCCGACAGATCAGCCACTTCCTCGACGCCTGGCTCGCCGGCGAGGCCGTCGAGATCATCGCCCCCTGAAAAAGATCGGTCTCTCTCCGCAAAACACTCCCCGGGCCCGCGTCCCGTTCGCTGCAAGCGACGACAGAGCCGCGGTCACAAGCTCGGGGGGAGCTGCATGCAGATCGGCGATCTCGACGACATCGTGCTGGGCCAGGCCATCCGGCCACCCAGCACCCCCGCCAGCGATGATCGACGCATCATCCAGGCGGGCCCGCCGCCCCAGGCCTTCCCGGCCAACCCGCGGTTCATCTTCCGGCGGCTGCTCGGGCAGGGTGGCCTGGGCGTCGTCTTCCTGACCTACGACCGCGAGCGCCAGGAGGAGGTGGCCCTGAAGCTGGTCACCGGCTTCGGCGCCGACGCGGGCTTCCACACCCGCGGCGAGTTCCGGGTCCTGGCCGACGTGCACCACCCGAACCTGGCCCGCGTGCTCGACCTGTTCGTGGACGAGTTCGGCACCTACTTCACGATGGAGTATGTCGAGGGCGGCACCTTCGACGCCTGGATCCGGGGCGAGTTCGGCCTGGGCACGGGGCGCTTCGACCGGCTGCTGCACGGGGCCCGCTCGCTGTGCCGCGCCCTCGACTTCCTGCACGGCGAGGGGATGGCCCACGGCGACGTGAAGCCCTCCAACGTCCTGGTGACCCACGACGGGCGCCTCAAGCTCGTGGACTTCGGGCTGGTCCGCGAGCTGGATGGCCTGGTGCGGCGGGTGAACCCCAACGCCGGGACGCCGCTGTACCTGCCGCCGGAGGCCTTCTTCGGCAACACCGACGTCCAGGCCTGGGACTGGTATGCGGCGGCGGTGACGCTCTTCGAGGCGACGCTGGGCCGGCTGCCGTTCCCCGACCTGCGCGACGACCCCCTCGGGCTCGCGGTGGCCAAGACAGAGGCCCCCGATCCCCACCACTTCCCGCGGCCGCGGGAGGTGCCGGGCTGGTTCATCGACCTGCTCTTCAGCCTCCTGGCCCCCACCGTCGGCGATCGGCCCGAGCCGGCGACGGTGCTGCAGCGGCTGGGCGAGCCCATCCGCCAGGGCCAGGCCTTCGTGGGGCGGCGCAACGAGCTGTCCCTGCTGGTGGATCAGGTGGAGCGCGTGCGCGACCACGGGGCGGCCATCGTCGAGGTGACGGGGCCCTCGGGCATCGGCAAGACGAGCCTGGTGGAGCGCTTCCTGCGCGACGTCCGCCACGAGACGGCCGTGCTGCCGGTGCGCTGCCGCGAGAACGAGCGCGTGCCCTTCAACGCCCTCGACGCGGCGGTCGACGCCCTGTCGCGGACGCTGAAGGAGGCGGGGCCGGGCCTGGGCGAGGACGTGGTGCCCCGGGACGCCGACGCGCTGCTCGCCCTCTTCCCGGTGCTCGGGGTGGTGCCGGCGCTGGCGAAGGCGGCGGCCGCGCGCCCGATGCCCGCGGGCATGGAGCCCCGCGAGCGGCGCGAGCGTGGGGCCGTGGCCCTGCGCCAGGTGCTGGAGGGTCTGTCGCGCCGCCAGCCCGTCGTGCTCTGGATCGATGACGCCCAGTGGGCCGACCGCGACAGCCTGTGGCTGCTGGAGGAGCTGCTGCGCCCGCCGCGGATGCCCGCGCTGCTGCTCGTCCTCTGCGTGCGCGACGACGCGCGCGACCACTGGACGGCGAGCGCCCGCGACCTGCGGGCCATGCCGCTGCCGTGGTACCAGCTCGACGTCCACCCGCTCGGCGCCGGCGACGCCACGCGCCTGGCCATGTCGCTCCTCGGCCCGAAGGCCGAGGATCTGGCGCGGTCCCTCGCGGCCGAGAGCGGCGGAAACCCCTTCTTCATCCAGTGGTTGAGCCGCACCTCACGCGACGGCTCCGTCCCCGCCGGGCTGGGGGACGCGGTCGCGCAGCACGTCGCGGGCCTGCTGCCGGACGAGCGCCGCTGCCTGGCGCTCTGCGCGCTGGCCGCGGGGGCGCTGCCGGTGGAGGTGCTGCTGCACGCCGCGGCGCTCTCCCAGGGGGGCGCGAGCACCCTCGACGCGCTGGTGCTGGCGCGGCTGCTGCGTCGACGTCGGGCCCCCGCCCGCCTGGACGGCGACCGCGAGCACCTGGTCGTCGAGGTCATCCACGCCCAGGTGACGCGCGGCGTGCTCACCAGCGTGCCCGCCAGCCGTCGCCCCCGCCTGCACGGCGACCTGGCCGACGCCCTGCGCGCGTTCGGCGGCCCGCCCGATCAGATCGTCGACCACCTCATCGGCGCGGGCCGGGTGGCCGAGGCGGCGGGCGAGGCCTGGCAGGCGGCCCGGCAGGCCGAGGCGGGGCTGGCGTTCGACGCGGCCGCCCGCTTCTACGCCCAGGCCGCCGAGCTGGGCGCCGAGGCCCCGGCCTGGGAGCTCTACGAGGCCCAGGCGAGCTGCCTCGTCCACGCGGGCCAGCTCAGGGCGGCGGGGGAGGCCTACGAAAACGCGGCGCGCCTCGTCGAGCCCGACGATCCCGTCCGCGCCCTCGACCTGGGACGCCGGGCCGCCGAGCAGTACCTGCACTGCGGGCAGGTCTCCCGGGGCAAGGAGCTCTTCGAGGCGGTGCTCCAGGCCCTCGAGGTCGAGCCGGTGCGCACCGCGCGCGCGGCCGACAAGTACTCGAGTTTGCTGCGCTTTCGCCTGGGCTTCTCGGGCTACCGCGTCCGCGCGGGGGCCGCGCCGGACCGCCGGCAGCGCGTCCGCCTGGACGCCCTCTGGGGCGCCACGACGAGCCTGGCGCTGGTCAACCACCAGCTCGCGGACGCCTACGGCGTGCTGCACCTGAGCGAGGCGCTGCAGCTCGACGACGCCGAGCGCATCGTGCGCGCCCTCGGCTACGAGGCGGCGTTCCTGGCGGGGGTCGAGCACTGGCTGCTGCCGGCGGGGCGGGGCGAGCGGCTCATCCGCCGGGTCATGGCGCTGGCCAACGATCAGGCCACCCCGTACAGCCTGGCCTGGGCGCGCATGTCGGCCGGGGCCGCGGCCTGGCACCAGGCGCGGTGGCGCGACTGCGTGCAGGAGTGCGAGCGCGCCGAGCGCATCTACGCGGCCGAGTGCCGCGGGGTGGACTGGGAGCGGGCGGTGACGGCGGTGCACCGCCTGTACGCGCTGGCCCAGCTCGGCGAGCTGGAGACGCTGGCGGCCGACGTGCCGGACGGCCTGCGGCGGGCCCTCATCCACGGCGACCACTTCGCGGCCAACCACCACCGGCAGGGCCCCGCGTGCCTGCGCTGGCTGGCGGCGGATCGGCCCGAGCGCGCGCGCCAGGACCTCGCCCAGGCGGCGGCGACGTGGCAGGACCACGACGACCTCTTCTCGACGCAGCACTACCACCACCTGCTGGCGGCCACCCAGGTGGACCTGTACGAGGGCCACGCCGACGCCGCCTTCGACCGGGTCGAGACGGCCTGGCCCCGCGTCGAGCAGGCGCGCTTCCTGATGCTGGGCTACTGCGGCGCCGAGCTCTGGCACCTGCGTGGGCGAGCGGCGGCCGCCATCCTGGCCACGCCCGACGTCGATCCCGCGGTGGCGCTGCGGGCGCGGCGCGTCCTCAAGCTGGCCGACAAGGCGCTGCGCCGCGGGCGGGTGGCGGTGGCGACGCCCTTCGCGGATCTGCTGGCGGCGGCCGTCGCCTGGCTGGACGGCGATCGCGAGCGCGTCCGCGCGCGCCTGCTGGCCGCGGTCGTCCGGTTCGAGGAGCTGGACATGGCCCTGCACGTGGAGTGCGCGCGCCTCTGCCTGGGGGTGCTGCGGCTGGAGACGGGGCCGGCGGAGGCCGCGCTCACCGCCCGCGGCGTGCGCTCGGCGCGCCGCATGGCGGCGGTGCTGGTGCCCGGGCTGGTGGTGCCGGGCTAGGGCCCGCGACGCTCAGGGCTGGCCGAGCTTCTCGCGCACCCAGGCCACCGCCTTCTTCAGCGCGGCCGCCACGCCGTCGCCCCCGGCCAGATCCTCCGGGGTGGACAGGTGCAGGTCGCGCCGCACCGTGTCGATGAGCCCCGACAGCAGGGCCGCCGGGTCGCCGAGGGCGGGGTGCAGGCGGTCCGCGAGCTCGTCCAGCCCCAGGATCTCGGAGAGGTGGGGCTTGCCCATCTCGAAGAGCAGGGCGTCGACGCGCTTGAAGAACGCCAGGTCGTCCAGCTCGTGCTGCTCGGGATCCCAGATGTCGCAGTAGTCCCCGGCCACCGCGAGGGCGGGCAGGGGCACGTCGTCCATGTCGAGGCGGCAGCGGACCTGGGCGTCGGTGCGGTCGGGGCCGAAGGCCTCGCGGCGGAAGAACGGGACGTTGGTGCTGCCGGGCAGGCTCGACACCCCGCCGTTGTCGCTCCAGTCGCGGTAGCCGAAGGCCGTCACGTGGTCGAGCAGGGCGTTGACGGCGTGGCGGGCCGACTCGTTGGCGGCCTCCATCGTCGTCATGCGGGTGAACGTCCGCAGGTACGTGCCGGCGAAGACGAGCTGGCCGAAGTGCACCCCGTAGCCGCCGTGGTCGGCCTGCCAGATGTGCGGCTCGTCGGCCGGCTTCACCGGGGCCGGGTCGTCCGGGTTCATGGGCTCCGGGCCGGGCCGGTTGGCCCAGTCGGAGACGTTGTTCACCAGGAACGGCGTGCGGTTCTCCACCAGCGGCGCGCAGCTCGACGTCTGCACCCGCACGCAGATGGAGGTGCCGCTGCTCGACGTGACCTCCTCCACCTGGAGCTCGCCGAACTTCAGCGCGTCGTCCAGGTACCAGTGCGTCGGCCGCGGGATGGGCAGCACGGCGGCGCGCAGGCCGAACCGGCTGTTGCGGCGCAGGCTCTCGGCGATCTGCCGCCAGACCTCCTCGGCGATCTCGTTGGCGGTGCAGTCGAGGGCCGACTTCCCCAGGTAGCGCGAGGGCTTGCGCCAGTCGCCGATGTCGACGCTGAGGATGCCGCGCACCCCCTGGTCGCGCAGGATGCGCTTGTACCGCCAGAACTGGAGCTGGGAGATGGAGGAGAGGCCCCAGTCCGTGTCGTAGTAGTACACGTGGCCGCGGGCGATCTTGAGCTCCTGGTCGAAGAAGTACTGGATGCCCGCGAAGGTCTGCAGCCGGTCCTTCGGCGTCGCCCCGTAGCGGGCGCCGCGGCGCAGCACCGCCGTCAGCTCCTGCGACAGCCGGTCGCCCTCGGGCTCCTCGAAGACGGTGGCCTGCTGGAGGGCCGCCTTGTCGGCCGCGCTGGCGTCCAGCCCCGAGACGGCCCACTGGGCGGCCTGGAGGGCGTCGCTGGCCCCGATGGTGTTGGCGCCGCTCCCGCCGGGCGCGAGCAGGGCCTCGACGTCGGCGATGACCCGGGCGATGGGATCGGTGGACTCGACGACCACCCGCGCCACCCGGGGCTCACCCGGGTTGTTGCGCAGGAGGCGCGTCTCGATCTGGCCCGTGCCGCGCTTGCCGAGCTGCCGCAGCCGCGAGAGCGTCAGGCCGATGAGCTCGACGACGAGGGGGAGCTGGGCCCGGCTCGTCAGGCGCCCCGTCAGCGTGTTGCCGGCGCCCGTGGGCAGCAGCAGCCGGTCGGGCAGGACGACGCGCAGGTAGTGGCGGGGCAGCAGCGCCGGCCCCTCCCAGGGCACCGTGGTGGTGTAGCCGTCCAGATCGCCGGGCACGCCGTGGTCCCGCAGGCTCAGGCGCAGATCCCGCGTCACCTTCTCCGCCGTCACCACGTCGGTGGCGAGGACGTAGTAGTTCGTCCGCGGGCAGTAGCAGGCGGGGGCCTTGCCGCCGGGCCACGAGACGCAGAAGTCCAGGATCTGGTTGGGCTTTTGCGGCGGCTGCCCCCGGTCCGTCGGGCAGGCGGGCGGGCAGATGTTCTTGAGCTCGCCCGCGAAGAACTGCACGCCGAGGGCCTGCAGGTGCAGCTTCCAGAGCTCCAGCCAGGCGGTGGAGGTGGGGCCGTTGAGCGTCGAGTCGGTGGGGCCGCCGGCGCGGAACTGGTCCAGCAGGAGCTGCACGACGATGTTCCCCTGCGTGCGCGCGTCGCCGTAGGTGGCGTCCATGGCGACGAGGGCCTGGGGGGCCGCCTTGAGGTGCCGCTCGAACTCCGGGCTGAACGTCCAGCGCGGCGTCGGATCCTGCGGGGTGGCGCCGATGAGGAAGTCCCACCACGACAGGTCCTCGAACTCGGCGGCGCGCCGCTCGGTCGACGAGGACAGGTAGCGGAACAGGCGCGTCATCAGCCGCGTGATGTCGCGCTTCTCGAAGCCCAGGTCGACCAGCATGCGCACGTACTCGCGCCGGAAGGCCTCGAAGGAGGCCGGGCGGTCGCGCGTGAAGGAGGCCTGGGCCCCCTCGCCGGCGAAGACCTGCTGGAACGTCGAGACGAGGTTGTCGAACGTGGTCGACGCCGACTCATAGCCGTTGCCCTGGTAGACGGGCGTGCGGCGCATCGTGTCGAAGATGTGCCGGTAGAAGCTGGGGAAGAAGCGGTAGCCGTGCTCCCCGGGGAAGAGGCCGCAGACCAGCCGCAGCTCCAGCAGGCCGTCCGTCGCGGCGGGCTCGACGGCGCCGCAGGGGGCGCAGCCGTGCTCGGCGGGGGCGATCTCGATGGCGTCGACGGCCCGCAGGACGCGGCCGAGGGCGTCGGGCTCGTCCAGGAGCGCGGCGGCGGAGCCGGCGGCGAGCACCCGCAGGCGGGCCCGGGCGGCGGCGGCGTCCTGCTGGGTGTCCACCGCGTCGGTCTCGGCGTCCGTGGGCAGGCGCAGCCGCAGGTGCACGCTGTCGTCGCGGCCGGCCTCGGCCAGGGCCGGGCCGAGCTGGGCGAAGGTGGCCGCGTCCCCCAGGCGGCCGAGGGGCAGCAGGATGCCGCCCACCAGCGTGTAGGTGTCCACCGGCTGCAGCCGCGTGCTGGTGCGGTTGCAGGGGTCGCAGGCGTCGTCGTTGCCGGCGACCACCGCCCACTGCGTGCGCGCCATGCCGCCCACGAGGGGCTGCGGGCTGCCCTGGCTCAGCGGGGCGCTCTCCTTCTCGATGACCTGCACCCGGAAGCCGCGCTCGGCCAGCTCGTGGGCGGCGGTGAGCCCGGCGATGCCGGCGCCGAAGACGGTGACGGTGCCGACCACCACGCCGTCCTCGGGGCAGCAGCCCAGGCCGGGCAGCCGCCCGCCGAGGACGCCCTGCAGATCGGGCCGGTTGCCCGACCGGCCCTCGGTGATGGCGGCGACCCAGCGCGTGACCGGGCCCGTCACCGGGAGCGCGGGCAGCCGGCGCCGCGGGCTGACGGCCGCCAGCAGCCGCCGCGCGAGGGGCTGGGGCAGGGCGCCGAACAGGGCGTACTGGTCGCCCAGGCCCGGGCCGAAGAAGGTGGAGGCGAACGTCGGCCAGGCCTCGCGGCCCACCGCCGCGGCGACGTCGCTGTACAGGTGCGAGACGCCGAGGGCCTCCTTCACCACCACCTGCCCAAGCTGCGACACGTCGGGGCCCAGGTCGTCCAGGATCTCCATCGTGGCGCCATCGAAGCGATCGGCGTTGAAGCAGCCCGTCTCCTCCTGGTGGGCGCCGCAGCAGGCCTTCAGGCTGCGCTGGGGGCGCGCCGCCCGCAGGGCGCGCTCGCCGCGGACCTGCACCTCCACCTCGCGCCAGAGCAGCGACGAGATGGCGGACAGCGGCTCCTCCGCCGCCCAGACGAGGCCGGCGAGGTCGGTGTCGGGCACCGCCTCCACCGTCGCCCGGATGAACTCGACGACGGGGGCCGGGGTGGCCAGCCGCTCGATCTCGATGCCGTCGAGGCCGCCGAACACCTTGCCCAGCTCGTCGGGCATGGCGGCCACGCGCTCCTTCAGCGCGATGACGGCCGGGCCGAGGACCCAGCCGCGGACGCTCGCCCGCAGGGGCTCGAGGTAGTCGTAGACGCCGGCCTTCGGGTGCTCCGCGAGCCACTGGTCCAGCCAGACGCGCAGGGAGGGCCGCAGGCCGGCGCGCAGGGCGGGCAGCGCCGTGCGGGCGGCGGCCCAGGCGCGCCGCGTCTCGGCGCCGGTGCCCTCGGGGCCCGCGCCGAACGGGGCCTCGACGCCGTCCCAGAGCGGCGGGATGGCCAGGCCCGGTGGGGCCCAGGAGGCGCGGCGATCGTCGTAGGCCGGGCCGTAGATGCCCGCGCGGATGGCGCCGACCAGCCCGCGGATGACGGGCGCGTGCTCCCGATCCCCCGCCTTGCCCGCCAGCACGAGCTGGCCCAGCCGCTCGACCAGGCCCTCGAGAGTCTCACCCTTGCTCGACGTCGCCATCGATCACCTCTGGCCGCGGTGCGGCCGCTCGTCCCGGCCCGGGGCCGGCTTGGGGGTCCAGCGCCGCGAAGCGCGCGCGCAGCGGGCCGAAGCCCGGGGCGCGCACGGCGGCGTGCAGGTAGACATGCAATCCCGCCAGCAGCCGGCGGAGATCATCAAGAGTTCCAAAGAGTTGCAGCCGGTCGCCCTGCACCGCCGCGGCCAGCGTGAGCTGCCCGTCCAGCAGCGCGGCGATGACGGTGGCGTCGGTGACCAGCCGCACGGCCGCGGGGCCCGGCGGCACCACGCGCACCTCGCCGGCCTCGGCGCGGATGCCGAAGCGCTCCTCGCCCAGCGCGAGGTCGAGGTGCAGGCCGGCCAGCCGCTGGCCGAGGGCGTCCCACAGAGGCGGAGCCTCCCAGCGCACCACGGCGAGGGACTCGGCGATGAGCGCGCGCAGGGTGTCAGCCACGGACGAACTCGAAGACGGCGGGGCCGGCGAGGGCGACGGCCTCGCCGCCCACGGCGCCGGTCAGCGTCACGGGGCCGCTCACCTCGTTGAGCCGCGTCACCCCGAGGGGGTCGGCCTCGTCGGGGATGAGGATCTGGGCGACGTGGGTGGCCTCGAAGCGCAGGCGCAGGTGGTCGCCGTCGGCCTCGGCGGTGGCCTCGAGCCAGGCGGGCACGTCGCCGCTCTCCTCGGGGGCGAGCAGCGCCATCACGGGGGGCAGCTTGTACGCGCCGGCCAGCGCGAGCGGCGGGCCCGCCTCCACCGCCAGGTCGCGATCCCGGAAGACGCGCCGCTGATCGGGGCCCCGCCAGAGGAAGAGCCCCTGCGTCGCGACGCGCGTGCGGCGGCGGTCGGCCATGCGCACGAAGACCACCGACCACGGGCAGGCGGCGTCGGCGGGCACGGCCTGGCCCCACTCCCAGGCGAAGTCGTCGCCCCACTGGAAGTGGCCCCAGTTGTGGTCGTGGTAGGCCAGCGCGCCGGCGACGCGGTGGCGGCGGCCGTCGACGACCACCTCCCCGTCGGCCATGGCGCGGGGCACGATGAGCCAGGAGAGCTGCCGGCCGGGGCCGAGCGGGATGTTGCTGGACACCGCGGGCCACGTCTCGGGCCGCACGCGCAGGCGCGCCGACAGCCCGGGCAGCGCCACGTCCACCAGCCAGGCGCCGTCGGCGAAGCGCAGGCCGCTCGGGCCGAAGCGGGCGTCCACCTGGCCGCCGCGCACCTGCAGATCGGCGGCCACCGTCCGCTCCACCACGCCGCGGTGGCCCTCGGCGGTGCGGACCACGACGATGACGCGGCCGACCTCCTGCCCCGGGCGGCCGTCGAGGCGGTGCTCGTCGCCCAGGCTGAAGTTGATGAGCAGCTCGAGGCCGGGCGCGTGCACCAGGAAGTGCTGCCACTCCTTGTGGCCCCCCGGGCCGCCCAGGTGGGCGGGGGAGCGGCGGAAGTAGTCCGTCTCCTGGACGCGGCGGGCCAGCGCGCTCATCGCAGCAGGGCCTCCGGGGGCGGCGTGGCCGGCGGCGCGGGGGGCGGCGGGGCCAGCGGGGGCAGGGCCGCCCGCAGGCGCTGGTCCAGGGCGACGAGGCCGAGGGCGGCGCAGAGGACGGGATCGGTGGGCGGCGCGCTCGCGGCGGGCGCGGGGGCCTCGGCCGGCAGGGCCTCGCCCGCCGAGATGAGGCCCAACAGCGCGAAGAGAAAAGCGTTTTCCTCTTCGAAGGCGGCGCGCAGGCGGCTCATGGCTTCGGCCCGAAGAGCCGCTGCAGCAGCCCCTCCGCGTCGCCGCGGCGCGTCGCCTCGATGAAGGCCTCCAGGAAGCCCGAGGGCAGGGGGCCCTGGTGCTCGCCCAGGACGTCGGCCGTCACCCCCTGGAAGATGGCCCGGCCGCGGCGGACGAGGTCGCTGTCGGCCAGCGTCGTCTGCCAGCGCCGCCCCGCCTCCGTCTCGGCGAAGCGGCGGCCCTCGGCCACCAGCGCCGCGAAGGCTGCCTGGGCCGCCACGGGGTACTTCACCAGCAGGGTGCGGGCCTCGTGCAGCCGGCGCAGCGTGGCGTCCTCGGCCACGGCGGCGTCGGGGGCCTGGGCGAAGAGGCGGTCGAAGTCCTCCCGGTACCGCTTGAGCACCTCGCCGTACTCGATGACGGTGCGGCGCAGGTCGTCGTGCAGGTCGGCGGCGGTCGGCGCGGCCTCGGCCGGCGGGGCGGGCGACGGGGCGGGCGCCGCGGCCGTCGGCTCGGCGGCCGGCGTCGCCGGGGCTGGCTCGGCCGGGGGTGCCCAGCCGGGTGGCCAGGCGGGCGAGGCGCGCCCCGGGATCGGCCGGCCCCCCCTCGTCGTGCAGCTCGGCGAGGGCGCGGGCCAGGCGCTCGGGGTCGGCGCCCCCGCGCAGCAGCGTCAGGGCGGGCTTCATCGGGTGCGCTCCAGCACGTAGTCCACCAGCGCGTGCAGGAAGTCGCGCGCGGGGGAGGGGGGCAGCCAGGGGTGGCAGGCCGTCAGGGCCTCGCCCGCCGCGCGGGCGTGGCGGGTGGCGAAGGCGCGGGCGTGGGCCAGGCTGCCGCAGTCATCGATGCGATCCCGCAGCCACGCCACCTCGGCGGCGTCCTTCGGCGGGCCGGCGTCGCCGCTGATCCGGCTGAGCAGGCGGTCGTGGCCGGCGGGGGTCAGCTCCCCGGCCGCGCGCAGGGCGCAAAGCTCGGCGACGAGGGCCTCGGTGGCCGGCTCGGGGCGGGGCCGGGCCAGCAGCGCGCGGGCGCGGTCGGCGTCGGCGGCGTCGAGGTGCCGCAGGGTGTGCAGCAGGATGATCGTCCGCTTGCCCTCCCAGAGATCCCCCGCCCACTCCTTGCCGTAGGCGTCGCGCCCCTCCTCCAGGTTCAGCAGGTCGTCCTGCACCTGGAAGGCGATGCCCAGGTCGCGGGCGAAGGGCAGCAGGGCGGCGAGCTGGTCGGGGCGGGCCCCCGCGGCGATGGCCCCCACCTGCACCGGCGCGATGAAGCTGTACCAGGCGGTCTTCTGGACCACCATGCGGGTGTAGTCGTCCTCCGACAGATCCCAGACCTGCCGCTGGATCCACGAGAGCTCGAGGGCCTGCCCCTCCACCGACTCGCGCACCATGTGGGCGACGCGCTCCAGGATGTGCAGCGCGCGGCCCAGGCCCACCCGGGCGGTGTTCTCGAGCAGGGGCCCCAGGGCCAGCGCCAGCATGGCGTCGCCGGTGTTGATGGCCACCGGCACCCCGTGCTCGCGGTGCAGGGCGGGCGCGCCGCGGCGCAGGTGGGAGCCATCCTCCACGTCGTCATGCAGCAGGAAGGCGTTGTGGTAGAGCTCCAGCACCGCCGCCGTCCGCCGCACCATGTCCTCGCGGCCGCCGAGGGCGCGGCAGGCCTGCAGGCAGAGCGCCGGGCGCAGGCCCTTCGCCGCGCGCAGCGGGTAGTCGAGGATGAGCTCCTTGAGCAGGCGCTGGTCGGGGGTGCCACCGGGGATGATGGCGTCCAGCTCCTGGAGGACGACGTCGCGGGCCTCGTCCAGCGCCTCTGATAACAAACCCGACATAGGCACCAGGGTGAGTGTCGGTCGTATGCCCTCACACCCGCCCGGCGCTGTCAACCGGATCGCACCCGGGCGGGCTCAGTCGGCCATCGTCGCCAGCAGCAGGTCGTACACGGCGGTCATGTCCATGTGGTCGGTGGCCCCCACGGTGCGCGTCGACAGCAGGACGGGCCCGGCCTCGCGGCTGGACGGCAGGCGCCCATGGCTGCCGCGCACCAGGCGGTCGTCGAGGGGGATGACGTCCATGTAGTAGCGCATCCCCGCCATCTTCTTGAGGAGCGTCCAGCCGATCTTCAGCTTCAGGGCCTTGATGGCCGGGTCGGTGAAGAGCTCCACCGGGTCGTAGCCCGGCTTGCGGTGGATGTCGACGGTGCGGGCGAAGTCGGGGGCCACGGCGTCATCGAGCCAGTAGTAGTAGGTGAACCAGCGGCCCGGGGCGGCGATGGCCACCAGCTCGCCGCTGCGGGGGTGGTCGAGGCCGGCGGCTCGCTTGCCCTCGGCGTCGAGCACGCGCTCCACGCCGTCCAGCCCCTCCAGCAGCCGCTTCACCGAAGAAACCTTTTGCGGATCGGACACATAGACGTGGGCGATCTGGTGGTCCGCCACGGCGAACGCCGCGCTCTGGCCGCCATCCAGCAGCTCCCAGCCCGTGTCCACGAGGTCGACCCGCAGCAGCCCGGCCTCGCGCAGAGCCCGGTTGATGTGCACGCCCTGGTCGACGGCCTCGATGCCGTACTCGCTCAGGACGACGACCTCGTAGCCGAGGCCGCGGGCGTGATCGACGAGGTCGCCGGCCACCTGGTCGATCTCCTGGGCGGCCTTCACGGCGTGGGGCCCGCTGGGGCCGTGGCGCTGCAGGTCGTAGTCGAGGTGGGGCAGGTAGCAGAGCACCAGCCCGGGGCGGTCGCGATCGATGACCTTCCGCGTCGCCTCGGCGATCCACGCCGACGACTTGAGGTCGGCCGTGGGGCCCCAGAAGTTGAAGAGGGGGAAGCGGCCCAGCTCCCCCTGCAGCCAGCCGCGCAGATCCGGCGGCTCGGAGCGGATGCTGGGGATCTTGCGGCCATCGGACGGGTAGACGGGGCGCGGGGTGACCGCCCAGTCCACGTCGGCGTACATGTTGTACCACCAGAACATCTTGGCCACGGTCAGGTCGGCGCCGAAGCGCTCGCGGGCCGTTCGCCAGAGGCGCGGCCCCTCGACCAGGTGGTTGGACTGGCGCCACAGCCAGACCTCGGCCAGATCGCGGAAGTACCAGCCATTCGCCACGATGCCGTGATCGCGGGGGGGTCGCCCGGTGAGGAGCGTCGCCTGGCTGGTGCACGTCACCGCCGGCAGGGGGGGCGTGAGCGTGGCCTGGAAGCCCTCGGCCCCGATGGCGCGCAGGCGCGGGGTGTGGGCGAGCAGGTCGGGGGTGAGGCCGACCACGTTGAGCACCAGCAGCTTCTTCACCGATCCTCCTGGGGACGCCGCGGACCGAGGTACCACGAAACGGCCGGGTATGGCATATGGGCGGGCATGTCACGCCTGCCGATCGTCGCCCTGTCCTGGATGCTCCTGGCGGCCTGTGGCCGCACCGATCCCGTCATCGTCGACGCGAGCCCGCCCCGCGACGCGGCCCCGGCGTCCGAGGCGCCCTTGCCCGACGCCGGCGCCGCCGAGGCCTCCGACGTGGCCCGGGCCGCCCTGCGCCGGCAGGACTACGACCAGCAGCACACCCTCGCGCTGCCGGCGGTGGCGCCCGGCTGGCTCAAGGAGCTGCAGCCCGCTGCCCTGCCCATGAAGCTGGTGGCGTACGGCCTCGAGCGCGGCATGGCGAAGACGAAGCCCGTGCCGGGGCGCCACAAGGAGATGGTGCGCTTCGTCACCACCCTGCACGACGCCGCCCTGCGCGAGGGGATGGCGCGGCACCTCATCACCGCCGGCTGGCCCGTGCGCGACCGCACCCTGGCGACGCCCATCACGCACCCCGTGCGCGGCCGGATGACGGTGACGATCACCGCCCGGGCCGAGCTGGCGACGCGCATCGAGCTGGTGGTGGAGGGGCAGGAGGCCCCGGGGGCGCCGCCGCTGGAGGATCCGACGAAGCTCCTGCAGCGGCCGCTGGACTGGCTGGACGACGCGGTGGCGCAGCCGGTGGGCTATGAGTTCGGGCACTTCCACGCGGTGCGGTTCCAGGGGGCCGTCACCGACGTGCAGCGCATCGCCTACGCGGTGCGCTTCGCCGACGCCGGGGTGCGCGACGCGTGGCGCCTGCGCCTGGCCGACCGCGCCGAGGCGTCCGGCCTCAAGGTCGAGGCGCGCGAGAGCCTGCTCTTCCGCGGGGCGGATGGCGGCATCTTCACCGTGCGGGACACGGCCGATCCGCAGATCCTGGTCATCCACCACCAGCAGCGGTGGACGCGGCCGCCGGCGCGCTGAGCCTCAGCCGCCGCTGACCTGCCGGCAGTGGAAGGTGCCTTCCTCCGGGTCGTACTCGAAGGTGGGCAGGCCGTAGCTGGTCCAGAGCCGCTCGGCCTCTTCCTCGCTGAAGTCTTCGAGGTGGCGACCGCGCTCGGCGGCGACGGGCAGGCCCTCCAGCTCCAGCGCTTCGTCCTCGAGCGTCAGCCGGCGGCGCATCTCGCCGTCGACATAGAGCGCGAAGTGCGCGTACTCGAAGCCCATGTCGATGGCGCCCACGACCACGTCACCGACGCTCTTGCTGAGGGCTTCGAGCGCGCCGTAGCGCCGCTGGAGGAGGAGGCCGAGATCCCCGAGGATGGCCCACTCACCCTGCTGCCAGGCGTACCAGGCATCCGATCCGACCTCGCCGCCCAGCTCCTCACAGAGGGGCCGACAGAACGACGCCGCATCGAAGAAGTCGTCGAAGATGGCTGACTCGGCGCCGGCTGACTTGCCAAAGGCAGTCATGGCCGCCGTCATCAGCTCTTCCACCGTCGTCCGCGCCGCGATCGCAGCCCGGGCTCGGCTCATCTGCACTCTCCTCTCGTAGCTCTCTGGGTGCGCTCCTCGCCACCCGACTCCGACTTTTCCACCTCGCACCGCGTTTGGCAAGGGGATGGCGCCTGCGGGGGCTGAGAAGGCCGCCGCGCGGCGGCCTGGGGGGCGGGTCAGCGGTTGCGCTCGTGCAGCAGGCGCAGGCCGTCGAGGGTGAGCATGTCGTCGACCACCTCGATGGTGTCACTCTCGGCGGCGATGAGCGTGGCCAGCCCGCCCGTGGCCACGACGGTGCACGGGAAGCCGGCCTCGGCCCGGATGCGGCCCACGAGGCCGTCCACCAGGCCCACATAGCCATAGACGAGGCCCGACTGGATGCTGCCCTCCGTCGTCCGGCCGATGACCACCCGGGGGCGCTTGAACTCCACCCGCGGCAGCCGCGCGGCGTGCATGAACAGCGCCTTGGACGAGATGCCGATGCCGGGGCAGATGGCCCCGCCCAGGTACTCGCCCGCCGGCGTCACCACGTCGAACGTGGTCGCCGTGCCGAAGTCGACGATGATGAGGCCGCAGTGGAAGCGCTCGAAGGCCGCCACGGCGTTGACCACGCGGTCCGCCCCCACCTCACGCGGGTTCTCGTACAGGATGGGCATGCCCGTCTTCAGGCCCGGCCCCACCACCTTGCAGCGCACGTTGAAGTAGCGCTGCACCATCTGTACGAGGGTGTCCGTCGCGGGGGGCACCACGCTCGACAGGATGGCCGCGCTGATCTCGTCCTGGCCCGGCACGATGGGGCCGCGGGCGGAGAAGAGCTGGTAGAGCAGCACCCCCAGCTCGTCGGTGGTGCGGTCGGGGCGGGTGGCGATCCGCCAGTGATCCACCAGGCGATCCCCATCGAACAGACCGAGGACGGTCTGAGTGTTCCCGACGTCGATGGCCAGCAGCATGGCGTCAGTCCTCTCGATCCAGCAGCTCCACGTCACCGGCGTGCACGTGGAGGACGTCGTCGCCGGTGTCGAGGCGCAGGGCCCCGTCAGCGGCCAGGCCCGCGAAGCGACCTTCCACGTCGCCGCGGCGCATCCAGGACCCGCGGGGCGGGGCCCAGGCCTCCCACGCCTGGAGCACGGGGCGGGCGTCCTGGGCCGCGGCCACCCGCGCCAGCCAGTGATCGAGCCGCTCCATCAGGCGCAGCGCCACCCCCTGCGGCGCCGGCACCACGTCGGCGAAGGCGTCGAGGGCGGTGGCCGGCACCCCGGCGGGCCAGCCATCCGGGGGCGTCTGCAGGTTCAGGCCGATGCCCACCACCGCGTGCCAGGCGTCGGCGGTGCCGCGGGCCTCGCACAGGATGCCCGCCACCTTCAGCCCGTCCACCAGCAGGTCGTTGGGCCACTTCACCGTGCCGCGCACCCCCAGATCCTCGCAGAGCTCGGCCACCGCCACCGCCGCCATCAGCGGCAGCACGGCCCCGAGCCGGGCGCTGAAGTCGGGCCGCGCGATCCACGAGAGGTACAGGCCCCGCCCGGGGGGCGAGAGCCACGACCGCCCCCGCCGCCCGCGGCCGGCCGTCTGGTGGTCGGCGCCCACCGCCCGCACGGCGGGGTCATCGACCCGGGCCATGGCCTCGTCGTTGGTGCTGCGGCAGGTGCCCAGCCAGAGCAGGCCGTCCGTCAGCGCCATGGCGGGGAGCTCGTGGTCTTCATGGCGCCGGAGGCTGGCAGAGCAGGCGACCGGGCGTCAATGGCCGTCGTCGCCCGGCAGGCGTATGCTACGGCCCGACCGGAGGTCGTCATGAACGAACCATGGACCCGCGCCGCGGCCGGACTCGACACCGTCTTCCTCGGCGCCGCGCTGCCTCGCCTGCACGGGGAGCTCACCCCGCTCCGCGTGCACTGCGCCCCCCCGTCGGGCCCCCTCGGCCCCCTGCGCAGCGCCTGCGATCGCGCGCGCCGCGCCCTCGGCCAGCCGCCGCCGGCCTGGGCCATGCCCACCGCCGGTCCGCGCCAGCGCCTGCTGGACGCCGGCCCCGGGGCGGCCCTCGACGCCGTGGTGGACGCCCTCAACGCCCTGGCCGTGGCCTCGAGCCGCCGCCGGGTGCTGGTGCTGGAGGACGTGGACGCCGCCGACGGCGACACCCTCGCCGGCCTGGAGCGCATCGTCCGGCGGCCGGGCTGGCTGAAGATGCCGCTCCTGCTGGCGGCGCGCGGCGCGCCCGGCCCGGCCCTCGCCCCGCTGCTGGCCGCCGTGGCCGAGGTGGCCGGGCCCGAGGCCATCGTGCTGGCCGACGACGCCACCGCCGACGCGCCCGCGCTCCCAGCGCTGCCCCGCCCACCGGTGGCCCTCGTCCTCCGGGCCGCCGCGCTGGTGGGGGAGGCCTTCACCGTCGAGCTCGTGGCCGACGTGCTCGGCAAGTCCCCGGCGAAGATCCTGCGCCGGCTCCAGGAGGCCGCCGACGCGGGCTGGCCGCTGGCGGACGACGGGGCGGGGCACCTGCGCCTGGCGGCCCCCGCCGTCCAGGCCCTGCGGGCCGGCCTGCTGCCCTCCCTGGCGCGCGAGTGGCACCTGCGCCTGGCCGAGCTGCGCACCCCGGAGGCCGAGCCGCGCGCCCCGGCACCCGCGCCCGACGTCCCGGAGGTCGAGCCGCAAGGGCCTGAAAACACGGAAGATTCCCCGGCGTCCCCGCCGCCGCCCACCACCGCCGAGGATCCGTCGGCCGCCCACCTGCTCGCCGCCGGCGAGACGGAGGCCGCCGTCGACCGCCTGCTGGCGGCGGCCCGGGAGGCGGCCGAGCTGGGGGCGCCGCAGCACGCCCTCGCCCTCGTGGAGCGCGGCCTGCAGGCCCTCGACGCGCTGCCCCGCACCGACACCGGCCGCCTGCGCCGCGCCGGCTTCCTCATCGCCCTGGCCCGCGCGCGCCAGGTGGGCGGCGACCGCGCCGACCTCACCCTCGGCGCCGCCCGGGAGGCCGCCGACGCCGCGGCCGCCCTCGTCCGCGAGGACGATCCGCTGCCCCTCCAGGCCGATCTGGCCGCCGTCCGGGCGGGCATCCTCTACGACATCGGCACCGCCGAGGCGCTGGAGGACGCCCTGGCCACCCTCACGGCGTGCAGCAAGCGCCTCGACGCCGGCGGCGCGCCCATCGAGGCGGCCCGGCTCTTCAATGATCAGGCGGCCATCTGGATCCGGCTCGGGGATCCCGTCCGCGCCCACGGCCTGCTGGAGGCGTCCCGCCGGGTCTTCGCGGCCCGGGCCGGCGAGGATCGGGTGGCCCTCTGGGAGCAGGCCGAGACCGATCTGCTCATCGCGCGCCTGCCCCTGCACGTGCACGCCCGCCCCGGGCGCGAGGGGGACGCGGTGAGCATGGGCCTGGAGCACGCCCGCGCGGCCGAGGCGGCCTGGGCGAAGCTGGGGCACCCCCGCCTGCGGGCCCGCGCCCGGGAGACCATCGGCCGCCTGGAGCTGCAGGCCGGCCAGGTGGACGCGGCCATCGCCACGCTGGAGGGGGCGGCCCGCGTCCAGCAGCAGCTCGGCGACGCCCTCGGCCTGGCCGCGACGGTGGAGGCCCTGGCCCGCGCGCTGTCGGCCCGCGGCCAGCACGACACGGCCCTCGAGCTGGTGGCGGAGTCGCTGGCGCTGAACGTGGAGAAGGGCGCCATCCGGGGCGCCGCCTACGTGCGCCGGGCGCTGGAGGGGGTGGTGCAGGGGATGGACGCCGCCAGCCGGCAGCGGCTCGCGGGGCGCATCTCGCGGCTGTCAGGCATCCTGGCCGAGCAGGAAGCCCGGCTGAAGGGGTGGGACGGGGGCTCCTGAGCCCCCCACGCGTCAGCGCACCTGGGTCCGCTGGCCGGCGTTGCCGCCGGAGCCGGGGCCGCCGCCGCCGCTGCCCGCCACGCCGAGGGTGTACTGGGCTACGGCGATGACGGTGCCGCCGGCGTTGCGCGCCCGGACGATGCCGATGGTGGGGCCACCCCCGCCGCCGCCGCCGTGGCCGCCGCGGCCACCGACGCCGCCGTTGCCGCCGGCCGACCCGCCGCCGCTCACCTCGAAGCGATCGCCCCCGGCCCCAGGGGTGCCGCCGCCGCCGCCGTTGGCGCCCGTGCCGCCAGTGCCGCCGTTGCCGCCGCGCCTGGTGGTGACGCCGCGCAGGCGCAGGGTGGGCGTCGAGTCGACGATCCAGACCCCGAAGGAGCCGCCGCCGCCCGTGCCCGCCGTGCCCGCCGTGCCCCCGCAGCCGCCGCCGCCGCCGCCGCCCCCCGAGCCGCCGATGTCGTCGATGCAGCAGCCGAAGTCGCAGTTCGAGCCGCCGCCGCCGCCGCCACCGCCGCCGCCGCCGCCCGGGCCGCGCGCGCCGGCCGTTGGCGCCGTTCGCGGGCTGGTAGGCCGTGCCGTTGAGGCCGCCGAAGTTCGCGCCGCCCGCGCCTGAGGCCCCACCGTGCCGTTGCCGCCCACGCCGCCCACGCCGCCGTTGTTGCCGTTCACCGGGTCGCAGCAGCTCAGGCCGCCGAAGCCGCAGTCCCGGTAGCGGTGCCCCTTCGCGCCGCCACCGCCCGCCGAGCCGCCGCCGCCGCCGCCCGCCGAGTTGGCGCCGTCGTTGGCCGCCGTCGCCGCGCCGCCCACGCGCCCGGCCTCGCCGTTGGCGTTGCCGTTGCCCCCGCGCCCGCCGTCGCCGTTGCGGTTGGCGTCGCCGCCGCGGCCGCCGCTCTGGCCGCCGCCGCAGGTGACGCGCTCGCCACCCCGGCCCGCCTCGCGGTCGCAGCCGAAGATGACGCCGATCTGCTCGGTGTCGCAGCCGTCGTCACCGTCGGTGCCGTTCAGGCCCCGCGCCCCGGGGACGCCGTTGCCGCCCGCCTGGCCCGGGCCACCGTCCCCGGCCTCCACCACGCTGTTGGTGATGGTCAGGAAGGCGCCGGAATCATTGATGAAGATGCCGTAGGAGCTGCCCCCGGCGGCGGCGTTCGTGGCGCTGCGGATGGTCACCCGGTCGAGCAGGACGGCCGCCCGCAGGCCGCTGGCGACCACGCCGTTGGTGCCCCCGCTGATGATGGCGCCCGGGCTGTCGCCGCGCTGCCAGCCCGCCTCGCGCACGTAGCCGCCGTAGATGCGCACGCCCTCCTGCAGGGTGACGGTGCCGGGGTACAGGCCGTTGGCGGCGATGACGTACTTGCCCTGCTGCCGCGCCAGCAGCATGGCCCGCGCGAAGGTGGCCACGGGCCGGTCCATGGTGCCGGCGTTGCCGTCGTTGCCGTTGGCCGCCAGGAAGATGGCCTGGGCGATGTCGCCGTCGATGCCGTCGCAGTTGGCGTCCACGAAGCCGTCGTCGGGGTCGTCCAGCCGCCCCGCGAAGCTCTCGTCGGTGGTGCCATCGCAGTCGTCGTCGCGCCCGTTGCACGCCTCGACCACCGGGCCGACCTCGCCCACGCAGGCCCCGAACTGCCCCGCCGCGCACGTCTGGGTGCCGCGGACGCACTCGCCGGTGTCGGTGCCGCAGCGCCGCGTCACCGCCTCGTCCGTCCGCCCGTCGCAGTCGTCATCGGTGTTGTTGCAGGTCTCGGCCACCGCGGTGACCTCGCCGACGCAGGCCCCGTAGGCCCCGGCCGCGCACGTCTGCACGCCCTCCTGGCACGCCCCCACGTCGCTGCCGCAGGCCCGCTGCAGCGCCTCGTCCACCCGGCCATCGCAGTCGTTGTCGCGGTTGTCGCAGCCCTCGGCCGCCGGGGCGATCTCGCCCACGCACGCCCCGTACTGCCCCGCCGCGCAGGTGCTCACGCCCCGCCGGCACTCGCCGGTGTCGGTGCCGCACGCCTGGGCGAGGGCCTCGTCGGTGGTGCCATCGCAGTCGTCATCGCGGTTGTTGCAGGCCTCGGCCGCCGGGACGATCTCGCCCACGCAGGCGCCGAAGCGGCCCGCCGCGCACGTCTGCACGCCCTGCTGGCAGGCGCCCACGTCGCTGCCGCAGGCCTGCTGGATGTCCTCGTCCACCCGGCCATCGCAGTCGTTGTCGCGGTTGTCGCAGACCTCGGCCACCGGATCCCCGGCGTCCTCGCAGGCGCCCCACTGGCCCCGGTCGCACGTCTCCGTCCCCGTCTGGCACTCGCCCACGTTGGAGCCGCAGCTGCGCGTCACCGCCTCGTCGATCTGCCCGTCGCAGTCGTCGTCGCGGTTGTTGCACGTCTCGGCCACCGCCGAGACGCCGCCCTCGCAGGCCCCGAACTCGCCCGCCACGCAGGTGCGCAGGCCCCGCCGGCACTCCCCCACGTCGCTGCCGCAGTCGCGGGTCAGCGCCTCGTCGGTGGTGCCATCGCAGTCGTTGTCGCGGGCGTCGCACGTCTCGGCCTCCGGCACGATCTCGCCGCGGCACACGCCCCAGACGCCGTTGTCGCAGGTCTGCTCGCCCTGCCGGCACTGGCCCACCGCGCTGCCGCAGGCCTGCACCAGGGCCTCGTCCACCCGCCCGTCGCAGTCGTTGTCCAGGCCGTCGCAGGCCTCCACCCCGTCGCGGGTCAGGGCGCAGGGGCCGTACTCGCAGCCGTTCTGCAAGTCGTTGTCATTGTTCCAGAAGCCGGCGTCGCACCCCGTGAAGCGGCACTGCCCGTCGGCGCACTGGGCCTGGCCCTGGGCGAAGCCGCACGCCTGGTTGCAGCCGCCGCAGTGGGCCAGGGAGGTGTCCAGATCGAAGTCCTCGTCCGCCTGCCCATCGCAGTCGTCGTCGCGCCGGTTGCAGACCTCGCGGCCGCCATTCGCCGGCGCGCAGGCGTACTCGCAGCCGGTGCCGACGGCCTGGTCCAGATCCACGAAGCCCGCGTCGCAGGCGTCGATGCGGCACTGCCCCGCCACGCAGACGCCGGCCGCGTTGGCCGGATCGCAGGCGCGGCCACAGCCGCCGCAGTGGGCCAGATCCACCCGCAGGTCGAAGCCCTCGTCGGCGGTGCCATCGCAGTCGTTGTCGATGGCGTCGCAGATCTCGACGCCGCCGTTGGTGGGCACGCACGGGCCGTACTCGCAGCCGTTGGCCGGCTGGCCGTCCAGGTCGTGGAAGCCGCGCTCGCAGCCCGCCAGCGTGCACCGGCTCTCGACGCAGCCCGGCACGCCGTTGGGGAAGCCGCAGGCCAGCCCGCAGCGCCCGCAGTGGCGCACGTCCGAGCTCAGGTCGTAGTCCTCGTCGGCCTGCCCGTCGCAGTCGTCGTCGGCGCCGTTGCACAGCTCCACCCCGTCGGGCGCCGGCACGCAGGCGTACTCGCAGCCGTTCTCGGCCTGGCCGTCCAGATCCAGGAAGCCCGGATCGCAGCCCGCCACCCGGCAGACGCCGCCGCGGCACTGGCCCACGGCCGCCGCCGGCGCGCAGACGCGGCCGCAGGCGCCGCAGTTGGCCTCGTCCCCGGCCAGATCGAAGCCCTCGTCCGTCACCCCATCGCAGTCGTTGTCCACGGTGTCGCAGATCTCGCGGGGATCGGGGGTGGGGGTGCAGGCCAGCTCGCAGCCGTCCTCGGCGTCGTCGTTCAGATCCACGAAGCCGGGCTCGCAGGCCGCCACCACGCACGCCCCCTGCACGCAGCCCGGGACGGCGTTGGGGAAGTCGCACTCGAAGCCGCACAGCCCGCAGTTGGCCGGATCCCGGTTCAGGTCGAAGCCGTCGTCCACCGTGCCGTTGCAGTCGTTGTCGATCTCGTCGCAGGCCTCGACGCCGCCGCGCGTGACGAGGCAGGCGTACTCGCAGCCGTCGGCCACCTGCTGGTTGTTGTCCCAGCGGCCGTCGGCGCAGGCCTCGATGGCGCAGTCGCCGTCGACGCACGCCGGGGTGGCGTTGGGGGTGACGCAGGCCCGGTCGCACCGGCCGCAGTGGCTCGGATCCCGTTGCAGATCAAAGCCTTCGTCCGTCCGCCCGTCGCAGTCGTCATCCCGGCCGTTGCAGACCTCGTCCCCCGCGGCCTGGCAGGCGTACTCGCAGCCGTTGGCCGGATCGCCGTCGGCGTCATGCCAGCCCGCGTCGCACGGGCCCAGGCCGCAGACGCGCTCGGCGCAGATCCCCGTGGCGTGGGCGTAGGCGCAGGCGGTGCCGCAGGCCCCGCAGTGGCGGGGGTCCGTCGCCAGGTCGAAGTCCTCGTCCGCCTGGCCATCGCAGTCGTTGTCGAGGGTGTCGCAGGTGGCCTCGGCGTCGGCCTCGTAGCCCGCCGGGTAGTCGCAGCGCCACGCGTCGTCGCGGCAGACGGGGGCCGTGCCCACGCAGACGCCGTCGCCGCGGCAGGTCACGTCGTCGGGCACCGCGATGTCGCCCTCGTCCGCCCGGGAGTCGCAGTCGTTGTCCAGGCCGTCGCACAGCTCGGTGGCGCCCGCGAACACCGTGGGATCGGTGTCATCGCAGTCGATGCCCCGGCACTCCTCGCCCACGCCGTAGCCGTCGCCGTCGGCGTCCTGGCAGGGTCGGCAGGCCCCCGCGTCGGGCAGGCACAGGCGCGCCATGTCGCCCCCCACCGGCACGTCGGTGCAGGTGTGCCCGTCGGGACAGCCGATGAGCGCGCAGTCCTGGGCGCAGTAGCGGCCCCGCCCGATCTCGACGCAGCGGCCGTCCCCCGCGCCGCAGTCGGCGTCCACCAGGCAGGTGTCGCACTGGATGTTGCGCCGGGCCACGCAGATGAAGACGGTGTCGGGCTCGGTGTTGAGCACCGCCCGGCAGTCCCAGCCCGTGGGGCAGTCGCGGTCGTCGGCGCAGAGGTCCGTGCAGACCCGCGCCCCGTCCGGCGACGGCACGCAGAAGCCGCTCGGGCACTGGGTGCCGCTCTCGCAGCCGTCCCGCGCGGCGTCCGCCCCGGCGTCGACCGGCCGCGCCGCGTCGAACGGGAGGAAGACATCGCGCTCGATGCGCATGTCCACGCTGGCCGCGTCGGCCGGGCTCTGGCCCGGCGGCGTGTCCGAGTCACAGGCCGCGAAGAGCCCCAGCGCGATCGCGAAGATCAGTCGCTTCATCAAGGTGTTCCCCCCTCGTGCGCCGGCGGGCCGGCCCTCCCATCATGCCAGGAAGCGCCCCCCGGATCGCGGGGGATGCTACGGAGCCACGCGGACGTCCCGGGCGCCCTGGGCTCGCAGCCACGCGGCCGCCCGATCGCGGCAGTCCCCCTGCAAGACCACCTGCTCCCCCTCGACGGCGCCCCCGACCCCGAGGGCCCGGCGCAGCTGCTGGGCCAGGGCGTCGAGGCCCTCCCCGAGGGGCGCCAGCCCGTCCACCAGCGTCACCGTCTTGCCCCCACGCCCCCGGCGGCTCGCGCTCAGGTGCAGGCGGCCGCAGCTCGCCAGCGTCGCGCCGGCCGCGGCCGGGGGCGCCGCCGCGGGAGGCGCGGGTGCCGGCTCGGTGGGGGCGAGGCCGCGGGCCTTGAGCAGGTCCCCGAGGGAGCCCCCGAAGCCGGCGCCGCTGGTGTCGATGGGCGGATTCTTCTTGCGAGACAAGGGCTTGCCGATCAGCGCAGGTTCATGGAGATGGGGATGTCCAGCTCGGGCAGATCCTCCTCCAGGGGGGACAGCCCGGCGGGCTCCACGTCGGGCAGGGCCCGCGAGAACGCGATGTCCTCGCCATAGAAGTACTTGAGGATGGCCTGGGTGTCGTAGCCCTTCTCCGCCAGGCAGGCGGCCGCGTACTGCCCGAGCGCCCCGCGGTTCTTCGGCCCCGGGCTCGCGAAGAGCGTGCCCTCGACCGCCTCCCCCGACCGCCCGGCGTTGCGCGTCACCAGCACCTCGGTCCAGTAGATGCCCGAGTAGGGCCGCCGCTTGCCCCGGGCGCGCCAGGCCAGGTAGTCGTCGCGCATCTGCTCCCAGGAGCGGTGCCGGTACCCGCTCTCGGTGGGCGGCAGGGCGGTGCAGTCGTCGCCCAGCTTGCGCGCCCCCGACACGTAGTTCCCGTTGATGAGCGTGGCCTGGTAGTGCAGCACGATGTCGGACGTGGCCTCCGCCGCGATGCGGGAGCGGTCCTTCGTCGGGTGCCGCCAGCACTGGAAGTGCGCCCCGATGGGCACCTCTGCCCGCGGCCCCTTCCGGTCCAGGTAGGCCGCCAGGTACGTGCGCGCGGCGACGGCCTGGGCCATGAGCGCCGCCGGGTACTTCGCCAGCCAGCCCAGCTCGCACTCCACCACCCCGGCGATGTACTCGCCGTCGGTGGGCATGGGGCCCTCCTCCGTGTTCACGCAGACGGGCAGGATGCGAGCGGTGGCGGCGTCGCCGTGCTCGGCGATGCAGGTGTCGAGGGCGGTCACGCGGGGGCCCCCGCAGCCGCCGAGTCCCAGCAGCGCGCCGATCAGCAGCAGGGCGGGGGTCCGTGCGCACATGGCCCGACAGTGTACCCGGGGCCCGCCCGAGGGCAAGAAACCGCCCGCCGCCGTTGCGTCCGGGGGGCATCCTGACGACGATGCGCGCCGAAGTGCGCGACCGATGGCGCGGCCGCGCGTCTGGTCACGGCGTCACGCGGCGAGGACCCATGCAGCCCATCTACGTCATCTACGGCACCGAGAGCTTCAACACCGAGGATCTGGCCGAGCGCACCGGCGAGGCCCTCGCCGCCCTCGGCCTGCCCGCGCCGGTCAAGGTCGTCGACATGGACGACTTCGACACGGGCCTGCTGCCGACGCTGCACACCCTCGTCGTGCTGACGAGCACCTACGGCAATGGCGACCCGCCCTCCAACGCCGAGGCCCTGCACAGCTACCTGATGAGCGACGCCGCGCCGCGCCTGCCCGCGCTGCGCTTCACCGTCTGCGCCCTGGGCGACTCCGTCTACCCGCACTTCGCCCAGTGCGGGAAGGACTTCGACCGCCGGCTCGGCGAGCTCGGGGCCCGCCGCTTCGCCGACCGCCAGGACTGCGATGTGGACTTCGAGCCCCCGTTCGAGCAGTGGCTGGCCCGCGTCGAGGCCGCGCTGGAGGACCTGGACTTCCCGACGGCGGCCGCCGCGGCGCCCGTCGCCCCGGTCGCCGCCGTGGCCGAGGCCGCCCTCGGCACCCGCAAGCGCCCTTGCACCGCCGTCGTGCGCGAGAACCGCGTCTTGAACCCGGGCGGCAGCAAGGAGACGCGCCATGTGGTGCTCTCCCTGCCCCCCGAGGTGGCCTTCGAGCCCGGCGACTCCATCGCCCTGCGGGCCGCCAACCCGCCGGCACTGGTGCAGGAAGTGCTCGAAAAGACGGGGCTTTCCGGCGGGTCCCCCGTCCAGATCGGGGAGCAGACGCTGCCCCTGGCCGAGGCCCTCTCGGCCCACCTCGACCTCGCCCTCGTCGACGCGCGCCTCATCGCCCTCGCCGCCGCCGCCGCGCCGTCCAGCGTCTTCAGCGTGATGCAGGTCGACGCCGGCCTGCGCCAGGGCTACATCGCGCGCCACCACGTCATCGATCTGCTCGGCCAGGTCGGCCTGCGCCCCACGGCCCAGGCCTTCGTCGACGCTCTGCGGCCCCTCGCCCCGCGCCTCTACTCCGTCGCCTCCAGCCCCCTGGCCCACCCAGGCGAGGTGCACCTGCTGGTGGCCGTCGTCCGCTACACCCTGGCCGACCGCCCCCGCGCCGGCGTCTTCTCGGCCCAGATCAGCGAGCGCACCGCCCTCGGCGACGCCTTCGAGGCCTACGTCCACCCGGCCCCCGGCTTCCACCTGGTCGAGGACGACCGCGACGTCATCCTCATCGGCCCCGGCACCGGCGTCGCCCCGTACCGCGGCTTCCTCCAGGCGCGCAGCGCCCGGGGCGCGAAGGGCCGCACCTGGCTCGTCTTCGGCGAGCGCCAGGCCGCCCACGACTTCTACTACCGCGACGAGCTCGCCGCCTGGCAGGCCGCCGGCACCCTCACGCGCCTCGACACCGCCTTCTCCCGCGACACCGCCGAGAAGGTCTACGTCCAGCACCGCCTCGCCGCCGCTGGCGCCGACGTCGCCGCCTGGCTGCGCGGCGGCGCCGCCGTCTACGTCTGCGGCGACGCCCACCACATGGCCCCCGACGTCCACCGCGCCCTGCGCCAGATCCTCATGGATTTCGAGGGGTTGTCCGAGGCGGCGGCCGATGGGCGCCTCGCGGCCCTGGAGGCCGAAGGCCGCTACCGCCGCGACGTGTACTGAGCGGCCGAGGTGGCCATCACCTGGGCGCCTCGCACGCCGCCCGGCAGGTCGCCTGTGCGGCCGAGCAAGGTCGCTGGCACGGGGTGAGGGTGTCGCGGAAGCTCCCGGGCGAAGCCTCGTCGGCCTCCTCGGCCGCGGTGACGCAGGCGGTGAAGCAGGCCGCGACGCTCGCATCGCAGGTCTGCTCGCAGGGCGAGCGCTCCTCGACGAGGGTGGGCGCAGGCTGCTCGGTCTGGGGGTCGCGCGGCTGCAAGGCCGGGGGCAGACCCTCGAGCACGATGGGATCAGCGAACGCGGGGCCGGCCAGCAGGCAGGCACTGAACACGAAGCGCATCATGACGCCCTCCTCAAGGCCGGGTGGTGAAGGCGACCGCGTTGGTCCGCCGGTAGGTGATGCGGGGGTTGCCGTGGACGTCCAGCTCCAGCGCGGTGCCGTAGTCGCTGTCCTTCAGGTCGCACAGCACGAAGCGGCCCTCGGGTGGCTCGGAGGGGACGGGAGGCGCGGCGAGCGGATCACCCAGATCCCGCTTCTTGGCGTGGGGTTCCCAGGAGGCGAACCGCAGGCGATCCTGCCCGGCGATCATCCGCGTCCAGCTGAAGGCCGGCTTGAGCCAGGCATCCAGGGCCACGCTGGGATACTCACCCGCCGCGCTCTCCAGCGTATAGATGTCCCAGCCACCCGTGGTCTTGCGGCTGGCCCAGCGGATGGACCCACCGGTGGACCAGGCGACCACCACGGCCCCGTTCGTGCCCGCCGTACGCGAGGCGATGCTGTAGTCGAAGGAGGTCTCGTTGTTGATGACCAGCTCGCTCGTCCAGCCGCCCGGCAGCGTCGAGGTGAAAGCCGCCCGGATCTGGCTTGAGTTCACCCCGTACACGAGGGCCTGGGGATAGCCACCCACATCCACCGTGGTGATGTCGGGGTAGGTCCCGCCTCCGCTCTCGGTGAAGCAGGTCGTGGTCCAGGTCTCCTGGTCGGCGGTGTCGAGCACGCACGCATACATGCTGGTGCTGAGCGGGCGTTGATACACGACGGAGCTGGTGCCATCCCAGGCCACGGCCAGCGCGACATGGGGCGTCGCGGGGACGTCGCCGTTGCTGTCTTCCAGATCAAAGGCCGCCTCCCAGACACCATCCACCCGCATCCGGTACCTCAAGTGGTTGGTGGTGGTGCTGCCATACACCACATGCACATTGTCCTCCGCGTCGACCCCGACCTCACAGGACCGGGGATAGATGAGCGAGGGGGCACCGGTATCCGCCTCGATCAGGATGGGTCCACCATCGCGGTGCTGCACGTAGAGGCTGATGTCATCGTTCTCATCCTCGGTGTAGAAGCAGGTCCAGCCGTCCCCATCATCTTCCAGCACCAGCGCCGTCCCGTTGTGGGGTCGGGTGAGCCCCACCTCCTCGTGGTCGCCCAGATCGGCGCGCCGGAACGACGTGAAGCGGTCGGAGACGAGGGGATCACCGGGCCAGGTGCTGGCGTTGGCGGTGTAGTACACCTGCCAGCTCAGCCAGGCGTCGTCGGCGTTCTGCAGGTGGATGTCGACGTTGTTCAGCATCGGAACGCAGGGGGAAGAGATGTCTTCGGGGTGCAGATCGACGCGCCGCTGGCGGGTGCCGCCGGGGTACTTCTCCAGGTACCAGATGGCATCCTCCGCCCGAGCGATGACCGAGATGATCAGATCCTCGCCCACCAGGCGGGCGTCCACGGCGAGGTCGTCGATCTGCTCGTAGTAGAGAACCGTGGCAGCCCCCTGCCAGACGCCAGCCTCCTGCCAGCGGACGACCACCTCGTTGTCATCGTCGTTGAAGGCGGCCACGACGGCGTCATCCCCGACCAGGGCCAGGTCGGGGTGCTTCCAGTCGTCGCCATCGTTGCCAAAGACGCGGAACTCAACGGGATCGGGGTCAACCCCGTCGTCGAAGACATAGTAGATGTCGCGGCTGCCTTCGACCAGGGGCGTCGGGCACACGGTGGAGAAGAGATCGTCGGCGCGCAGCTCCAGCGGGGCGTAGGCGTCGTCGCAGGGGGGCAGGACGGTGACGCCGACGACTTCCCCGTCGTCCCACCGGCCGTACACCATGGCGTCCTCGCCAGCGTCGAAGTATGTGAAGGCCGGGCTGGTGTCGCCCGATCGGATGGCAAGGCCAACCGGGTAGGGGCGGTGGACCGCATCGAACGAAGACCTTGCCCCTGTCATCTCCTCCTCGCCGGGGTCGAAGAGCTGCCACGTCACCTCATCGTCATCACGCCAGGCATGCACCAGATCCCGCTGCACTCCGCTCACCAACGGCAGCGTGGCGGCGGTGGTCCAGGGGTTCTGGGCCAGCCCGCGCACCACCTCGACGTGCTGCCAGGCGTCGTCGTCCCACCACCAGGTGTGGCTGTGCCAGAGACGGGCGGGCTTGACGCCCGAGATCCCCACGTCCCAGTCGTTGAGGATCTGACGGGAGAATGTGATGTAGGGCGAGGCATCGGATGCGCCGTCGACGGCGTTGATCTCGGTCCAGTAGATGCCGGAGTCAGCCCAGTCGACGTCGGTGCGGGCGATGGGATCAGCGAGCGCTTGCCCCCCCCCCCCCCACGAGGGCTACCATGAGCACCCATACGCTCATGGAGTACTTCATGCCGTCTTCTGCCCGCGAGCCCCGATGAAGAGTCCCATGCACGACGAACCTCCTGCCGGTCTGGATCGTGGGCGGCAGCGTAGGCCGGTTTGTGCAGGCCTTGCAAGTGCCTTGAGCCTGCTTCTGCTCGCCGGTGCCTGCGACAGTGGCTCGACGAAGCCCGAACCGGGTGATGTAAACCTCGACAGCACGAAGGACGGTGACCTGCCGAAGGATGGTGGCGCCGACTTCGATGTTCGAGATGCAGAGGCTCAGGACGGTGCCCCACCTGACTCCGGGCCTGTCGCCGATCTGGGCCCCTACGAGCGCTACTACGAGCAGGGGATCTTCCAGAACGTGCCCAGCCCGGTCTGTGAGGTGCGTCGGAATCCCGAGGAGCGGACGGCGGGCTTCGAGGAGGTACCATTCCCGACGGAGGGACGTCTCGTCTTCGCGGGCGACGTCGACCGGAATGGCAGAGCCGAACTATTCGTGCGTGACTTCAACATCGATCCACCCCTGGAGGGTCGTAGTCTTGGCCTCACAATCTATGAGTGGGCCAATGACGCCTGGACCGCCATCGGCCGTGCCCGCTCCATCAAGCCCTATGGCTTCTTCGATCTGGACGGCGATGGGCGCTTCGAGGTGGTCGGCTCTGAAGGCTATCGCAACCGGGAGGGACCCGAAGGGGCGTTCGGCTCAACGCTCGGCGTCCGCCGCGATGAGCCGGACTCGGAGTGGCGGTACGACGAGTCGGTGTACCGGTACCTGGAAGAGGTGACGCCGGGTCGGCTGGGATCCACCCTGGGGAACCACGACGACGGCCGGCCCGCGGATGTGGATGGCGATGGCAGGCCCGAGATCCTGCTGGGCCAGCTCGGCCGCATCGATGAGTGGGATGGCAGCACTTTCGTGACCACCCTGGCCCACCACGATCCGGTCTTCACCGAGCCCGGCTTCGGCGATGGCCTCGCCGTCTCGGGGGACTTCGATGGCGATGGGCAGCGCGAGGTGGTCTTCGGTGCCAAGGGACCGCCCATGACGCTGCCCGAGTCAGGGCTGGAGTTCCACCACCACCACTACCGCATCTTCGAGGCCCGGGGCGATGACACCTTCGTCGAGACCGCCCGCCTGGCCATGGGTCTGCGCTCGGCCAACACCGCTGCGGTGGGTGACATCACCGGCGATGGCATCGACGACTTGCTCCTGGGCGCGGGCTTCAGCGGCTGCGCGCGCTTCCAGCTCTGGACGACGGCGGGCGACGACCGCTTCCAGCTGCTGTGGGAGCAGGACGTCGACGTGGACGGCGGCGCCGCCGGCACCGCCAACCGGGCGGCCTTCGGCGACGTGGATGGCGATGGCGACATGGAGGCCGTGCTGTCCATGAACAACTACCTCACCGTCTGGGACTGGCGGCAGGGCCAGCTGGTCCAGATCTACGGCGAGCGCGTCGCCCGCCCCGAGGCCCCCTGGAGTACGGTCTGGGCCGCCGACATCGACGGCGACGGCGCCGACGAGATCATGACGTGGGACGGCCTGGGCGCCGCCGACGCCGGCAACCCGGGGCCCGGCAACGAGTACAAGAACCCGCGCGGCGTGCTGGTGCGGCGCAAGCTGCCGTAGCCGAGGTCGGAAATCGGAGTTGTTTCGGTAGGTTGAGGGTGAGGTGCCCTCAGCGCCAGCGCGCGCCCACGAGCAGGCCGGTCGTGGAGACCTCGGTGTCCTGCGTCGACTTGAAGGCCACGCCGTAGGTCCGATACTGCAGCTCGGCCTGGATGGCGAAGCTCTCCCCCACGAAGAAGTCGGCCCCGAACCCGGCGTGCACGCCGACCGAGCTGTCGGTCTCCTTCAGGCTGCCCAGCTTGATCTGGGCCTCGGTGCTGCTCAGCCCGAGCCGGAACGACAGCTCCACGTCCGAGGTCGTGATGGGCAGGAAGTACCAGGCGCTCAGATCGATGGCCCGCAGCAGCAGGTCGAGGTCGGCGACGGGCTGCCCGAACACCTGGACCTGGTAGGCGAAGGCGGTCTCGGAGAAGCCGGCCCCGATGCCGAAGCCGCCGGGCCAGGCGTAGCCGAGCTGGCCCTCGAGGGCGAAGCCCGCGTCGCCCTCCTTCTTGTCGTCGATGTCGAAGTTGCCGGTGGCCGCCTCGATCCCCACGCCCCCGAACAGCCCGCTCCGCGGCGCAGCCGCCGCCACCACCGGCGCGCAGAGCGCGCCCATCAACACCACCCACCGCAGCATGTCGTTGCCCTCTTCTTGCCCTGGCCGACGTGGCCAGCGGCGGGGTGGACGCCGGCCCTCGGCGTCACCGGACAGCGCGACGGGCGATGGCCTCCCGAGCCGGCGAGATGCCCTGCGGGGAGCGGAAGACGTCCTCCGGGTCGTAGCGGGCCTTGACCTCCGCGAGCCGCGGCCAGGCGGCGCCCCAGTAGGCGTGCCGGTGATCGTCGAGCCAGGGATCGCGGTAGTTCTGGTACACATGGCCGCTCAGCCAGGGGGCCAGGAGGCGCTGCACCTCCAGCAGCCACGCCGTCACGCGCGCTCGCTCCGCCTCGCTGTCCCAGAAGATGTTGACCACCAGGTTCGCGAGGGCGCCGCGGTGGACGAAGGCGGTGTCGAGGGGCCCGACCCGGTTGATCGCCCCGCCATAGGGTTCGAGGTAGACCATCGACCAGGCGTTCGGGGAGCGCTCGAAGACGGCCAGCAGCTCGCCCCAGACGCGCCGCGGGAGGCAGCGGGTGAGGTAGCCGCCCCACTTGCGATAGGCGAACCCGGTGGGGAGGGCCTCCGGGAACTCGTAGGGCACCTCGGCCGCGGCGACGCTGGCGTCGGCGAACTCCCCCACGCGGTCGAGGGCGAGGGCGCCGCCGGCCGCCCGCAGGGGGGCGATGAGGGCGCGGCCGGCCTCGGGCGTGCCGCAGTAGAGGCCCTGGAGGCAGTAGGCCGGGCGCCCGGCGTGGAAGCCCAGGTTCATGATGTGGCCCAGCGCGTCGGGGGCGGCGGGCCCGCAGTAGCGGCGCTGCACCAGGTCCAGGGCGGCGAGGGCGTCTTCCGCGCTCCACTCGACGGCGAAGGCCCACGCGGCGTCGAGCCGCGCCATCCGCAGGCTGATGGCCAGCACGACCCCCAGGTGCCCCCCGCCCGCGCCGCGCAGGGCCCAGAAGAGGTCGGCGTGCTGGGCGGCGTCGGCCCGCACGATGGATCCGTCGGCGAGCAGCACCGTGAAGCCCACCGCCCGGTCGCACATCATGCCGACCAGGCGGGACGTCAGCCCGTAGCCGCCGCCCTGGGTGTAGCCGGCCACGCAGACCGAGTCGCACAGCCCCACGGGGAGGTGCCAGCCGGTCCCGCGGAGGGCGGCGGTGAGGGTGGCGAACGTCGTCGCGGCCCCGACGTGGGCGACGTCAGCCTCCAGGCGCACGCCCGTCAGGCGGCTCAGGTCGAGGACGACGCCGTCGCCGCTGGAGTGGCCCGCGACGCAGTGCCCGCTGGAGCGCAGGTGCAGCGCCTTGCCCGCCTGGCGGGCCCACTGGACGACGGCCGCGACGTCCTCCGGGGAGGCGCAGTACGCGATGAGCTCGGGGTGGTGCGGGTGGGCCCCGTTGAAGCCGAGGCACGCCGCGGCGTAGCCCGGATCGTCGGGGCCCACGAGGGGGCCGGTCATGCCGGGGATGTCACGACGCTGCATGGGGATCCTCGACGATGAAGAACTCGCCCTGGGCCTCCAGGGCCCGGATGCGGTGGTAGTCGCGCTCGATCTGGTCGCGCTCGGGGTGGCAGAGGTAGGCGATGCCCGGGGCGGAGAGCAGGTCGACGGTGGGGATCACCCGCGCGCCCGGGGCGGGCCAGCCGACGGCGCCGGCGAAGGAGGGGAGCTCTCCGGCCAGCTCGAGCCCGGGCACCGCTTTGACGACGCCCCCGCGGTGGGCGATCAGGTCGACGCAGCGGAGGTAGGCGCGCCGGCGGTAGGGCGCCGCGGCGAGCGCGACGAAGCGCGCGGGATCGGTGTAGCAGGCCTCCGCCATCGCCATCTGGGTGCGGTCGAGGGCCATGGCCAGGGGGGCGTCCAGCAGGCCCCCCTGCAGGCGGGCGGCCGTCTCGATGAGCACCGGCCCCGCGGCGGTCATCATCACCTCGGAGTGGGCCGGCCCATGCCGGACGCCCAGCGCGTCGAGCGCCTGGCCGACGTAGGCCGTCAGGGCGTCCTCGACCTCCCCCGTGGACGGCAGCAAGTCCTCGTAATCATAGATGTTCGAGGCCCCGCGCAGGGGCAGGCGGTGGTCGGCCCAGATGTCCGTCACGCAGTGGCGGCCGTCGAGGGACGCCGTGTTCACGATGTACTGGCGGCCCGCGAGGTACGCCTGCACGACGACGGCGGCGTCCTGGAGGCCCAGCCGGTTCTCCTGGCCGTGGATCTGGGCGAAGGCCCGCCGGACCTCCACCAGGTCGGCGCAGAAGAAGACCTTGTCGTTGCCGGCGCTGGCGGCGGGCTTGAGCACCACCGGCCAGCGATCGTGGCCCGCCACCCAGGCGAGGGCCGCGTCCATCGACTGCGCCCGGAAGGTCGCGGGCGCGGCGACGCCTGCCCGCTCCAGGTGGGCCGCCATGGTCACCTTGTCGCGGCGGGCGGCCGAGGTCGCCGGGTCGTTGCCGGGCAGGCCGTAGCGCGCCGCCAGGGCGTCGGTCAGCGCGACCCCGGTCTCGGTGCCGACGGCGATGAACCGCGGCGGGGCGCCCTGGGTGAGCGCGGCGATGCGCGCGCAGGTGGCGTCCAGGTCGCCGGCGTGCACGACCTCGGCGTCGAAGGCCGCCGGGTCGTAGGACCGGGTCAGGAACCCGGGCAGCGCGGCCGCGCTCCGGACGTGCAGGAGCGGCTGGCCCGCAGCCCCCAGCCGCGCGGCCAGCTTCATCCCGGTCGAGAAGGCGTCGACCACGATCCCATGGCCAGGTCCGCTCGGGTGTCCCATGCGATCCCTCCCTTCGTCCGTCCTGATCCCTGTTGAGGCAGCCTAATTGATGGCAATGTCGGCATAAATCACCGACATTCCACATGACACGTATCGTTCCTGATACGGAACGGGGGCTCGCCATGACGCTCAGGCAGCTCGAGGTGCTGGTGAAGGTCGTCGAGGCCGGCAGCCTGACGCGGGCCGCGGGCGTGCTGCGGATGCAGCGCAGCAACGTCAGCCGCGCGCTGGCCGAGCTGGAGGCGGAGCTGGGCGTCGTCCTGCTGGACCGCACCACCCGCCGGCAGTCGGTGACGGAGGCGGGGCGGGAGGTCTACGGGCGCGCCGTGGGCATCCTCGAGGCCGTCGCCGAGACCCACCTGCTCACCCAGCGCCTGCACGACGACCCGCGGGGCTGCCTGCGGCTCACCTGCAGCGTCGAGTACGGCATGGTCGTCGTCGGCCCCCTGATCGAGGGGTACCTGGCCCGCTACCCGCAGACCACGGTCGAGGTGGAGTACGCCAGCCGCGACATCGACATCGTGCACGAGGGCTTCGATCTCGCGATCCGCGGCGGGCCGCTGCCCGACTCGAGCCTGGTGGCGCGCAAGCTGGGCCGGTTCGACTACGGGCTCTTCGCGAGCCCGGCCTACGTCGCGGCGCGGGGGGCGCCCGAGACGCCCGAGGCGCTCGGGGCCCACGACGTGATCCACTCGAGCGGCCAGGATGTGCGCCCCGTCTGGACGCTGCACCACCCCCAGCGCGCCGCGCCCGTGCGGGTCGAGGGCCAGCCGCGCCTGCGGGTCAACACGGGGGCGGCCGTCCGCAGCGCCGTGCTCCAGGGCCTCGGCGTCGCTCCGCTCCCGACCGTGATGGCGCGGGCGTACGTGGCGCAGGGGCAGCTCCAGCGCCTGCTCGCGCCCTGGCACCCGGCGTCGGTGCCCGTCTACGCGGTCTATCCCCAGAGCCGGCACCTCTCACCCAAGGTGCGCGCCTTCGTCGACCTGGCGCTCTCGGCCTTCTCGGCCGCGGAGTCCGGGGAGGGCGGGCCGCGCTGAGCCGCTCGGGGTGCTGCCGGCCCGAGCCCGCTAGAACCGCCAGAAGGCGTCGACGATGGGGAAGACGCTCACCTGCGGGATGAAGACGTTCACCACCGGCACGGCGATGTGGCCGTAGGTCAGGCCCAGGCGCAGGTTGAACGTCGCCCAGCTCCAGTAGGCGCTCAGGCCGACGTTGCCCTTGGGGCCGTCGACCTCGGCGCCGGCGCTGCCGACGACGTCGACCTCGGAGTCCGCGTCGATGGTGTAGGTGGTCACCACGCGGCCCGAGTAGCGCTCGTAGATCTTCACGCGGCCCTCGGCCACCAGGGCGAAGGTGCGGCTGAGGCGGTACTCGATGGCCGGGCGGAACATGACGGTGCTGGCGCCGCCCACGGCCTCGAGGTCGGCCGAGTCGACGGTGCCGCTGAAGTTGACCCAGGTGAAGGAGAGGCCGGCGTTGAAGGTGAAGTCGTCGTGGCGGCTGCTGCCCACGAGGTTGAAGGGGACGACCTTGAACTGCGGGTAGTCCTTGCCGGCCTCCTGCTCGTCCACGAAGTCTGCGAGATCCAACGAGAAAATGCCGAGCTCCAGGGACACGCCGCGGCCGCCGGACTCCCAGGGCCGCCACTTGATCTGGGCGTTCTTGACCTTGACGAGCCAGAACAGCGGGTAGGTGCTGACCTGCACGCTCTCCAGCAGGCCGAGCTCGGCGGCGAAGAGGCCCAGGCGCAGCTCCCAGGGCTTGAGGGTGTAGATGGAGTAGTCGGTGGCCGGGGTCTCGGGGTCGTGGTAGGCGGCGGCCGGGCCGGCGACGAGGAGGAGGCCGAGCAGGCCGGGCAGGGCGCGCTTCACCACGGCACCCGCTGGCCGTCGGGGCCGACGCAGACGCTGGTGTCGCAGCGCCAGGGGCCCTGGGCGTCGACGACCCGCACGCCGCCATCGAAGCCGTAGCCGACGAGGAAGGTGCCGCCATCGGGCACGTCGACGGCGGTCAGGACCCCCTCGCCCGGGACGTAGCGGGCGTCAAAGCGCAGGCGCTCCCAGGGGGCGCCCTCCTGGGAGAGCTGCCCCTCGAAGTCGACGAGCACGCCGGTGATGCCGGCCGGCAGGCCGTCCACGCGCAGGCGGATGTCGCCGTCCATGCGCAGCGCGCTGGCGAGGAGGCACTGGGCGAGGCCGCCCCAGACCACGGGCTCGAAGCCGTCATCGGTGAGGAGCAGGGTGAGGGAGAGCTTGCCCCGGCTCGGGCGGGCCTCGGCGCCGGTGCCCGGGCAGACGCGGCGGTAGATGGCCCAGGCGCCCGCCTCGATGGTCACCCCGGCGGCCGTCAGGGGCTGGGCGCGGGCGGCCAGGCCGTCCTCCTGCTTCACGGTGGCGTCGTCGAGGTTCGCGATGCCCGTCGCGACGGCCTCGATGAGGCCGAGCAGCTCCTCGGTGTCGGCCAGGAAGCCCAGCTTCGCCGCGGAGGCCTCGAGCAGGCGCGGGGCCGTCTCGGGCGTCAGCTCGCCGTCGATCTGGGTGTAGCGCGCCACCAGCGCGCTCATGTTCGGCGCCTTCGGCGGCTCGACCTCGTTGGTGCAGGCGCCCAGACACAGGGCGACGGGCAGCAGTGCGCGCATCATGACCTCCGACCCATGGCCGCACTCTACCACGCAGGCGCATCGCGTCGACCGGGGGGGCAGGAGTAGTGTGGCGGTGGCGTGACGATTCGGTGGAGGGGGAGCCGTGCGGACGGGGTGGTGGCTGGTGGCGGGCCTGGCGATGGCCGGCTGCGACGACGGAGGCGGTGGGGGCGGCGGCACGTTCGTCGACGCGGGGCTGGCCGATGACGGGGGGCACCGCGACGCCCACCCCGCGGACGCGGCGGAGACGCTGGATCGCGGGCGGCGGCCGGACGTGGGCCGGCCCGACGCGTCCCCCCCGCGGGACGCCCGGGTGCCGGCCCCCGATCGGGGCGTCGACGAGCCCGACATGGCCGAGCCCGACGCCGCGCAGCCCGACGCGAGCTGCGGTGATCTGGATCTGCCCGTCGGCAACTGGCTCAACCCCTTCGACTCGCCGATGACGGCCTCGGCGGGGGATCCCCACCACAGCGCCGTGGAGCCCACGGTGAACCCGGGCCAGGCGTTCAGCTTCGACGGCAAGTTCGCCTACGGCGTCTTCAGCGAGGATCTGGAGGGGGAGCGCGTCGAGGTCTGGCTGCGCGAGGCGCCCTGCGGGGCCTGGGAGCGCTTCGCCCAGGATCGCACCGACAGCGACGGGCGCACGTCGACGCCGCACCCCGGCTTCGACGCCGAGGGCACCCACGACTTCCGGCTGCGGGTCCCCGGCGACAACAGCGTGGCCCCGGGGGCGGTGCGGGTGGTGCCGCGGGGGCGGCAGGCCGTGGTGTTCGACGTCGACGGCACCCTCACCATCGGCGACAGCGAGATCTTCCAGGAGGTCCTGCTGGGCAGCGATCCCGAGATGTACGAGGGGGCCCTCGACGTGGTCTGGGCCTGGGCCGACGCGGGCTACTTCATCGTCTACATGACGGGCCGGCCGTACTTCCTGAACCCGGCCACGCGCCGGTGGCTGGAGCGGCACGGCTTCCCGCCGGGGCCCGTGCGCACCACCGACTCCCTGAGCGAGGCCCTGCCCACCGCGGACGGCGTCCAGACCTACAAGCGTAACTGGATCAACCACTTGCGCGAGAGCGCCGGCCTCGACTTCGTGGCCGCCTACGGCAACGCCGACACCGACGTCTGCGGCTATGCCCAGGCCAACATCCCGCCGTCGGTCACCTGGATCATCGGGCCCCACGGCGGCGAGGCCTGTCAGGGCTTCCAGGCGACCCAGGCCGTCACGGACTACCCCACGCACCTGGCGCGGGATCTGGCCGATCTCCCGCCCGCGGCGCGGTGAGGCGGGTCGCGAAAGTCTGAGGGGGGCCCTCAGAAAACCCCGAGGCGGCCGGCCCCGGCTGCCCCGTCGCGGGGCCCCGCGGCTGGCACCGACCTTGCGAGGGCGTGCCGGTGTCCTTCTCTCCAGCGGTTCGGAGGCTTCGATGTCCACGCGACGACTTCTCACCGGCGGCCTGTGTCTGGCTGCCCTCTTCTTCGGGTGTGATCCCGAGTCCCCCTCGGACGGCCCGGACGCGGGCGAGCGCATCGACGGCGGCGGCGGTGGGGCCGGCGGCGTCGGCGGCGGCGGTGGCGAGGGCGGCATGGGCGGCGCCGGCGGCGACCCCCAGGGCCCCTGCGACCAGCTCGGCGAGGCGACGTGCGAGGCCCGCGCCGACTGCGTGGCCCAGCGCGACGTCTTCGACGCCTTCGCCCGCTGCCGCGACGTGGGCGACGCGGCCTGCAGCCTGCTCGACGAGGGCCAGTGCGGCGATCGCGCCGACTGCGCGTGGGACGGCGAGCGCTGCAGCGCGCCCATCCTGACCTGCCAGGAGCGCGAGGCCGAGGACGACTGCACGGCGGCTGGCTGCTACTGGTACGACGCGGCCTGCCACGCCGAGCGCCCGCCGGCCCAGTGCGACCAGCCCGAGCCCGCGGCCTGCGAGGCCGCCGGCTGCCAGTGGACGGACGATGGCTGCCTGCCCCAGTGCGATGGCCTGGGCCGGCCCTCCTGCGACTCGCGGCGCGACTGCCGCTGGGCCGGGGATCACTGCGAGATGGGCCCCGCCGGCATGGCCTGCGGCGAGCTCGGCCCCCAGGACTGCGTGGGCCGCGCCGACTGCACCTGGGATGGCGACGGCTGCGTCGATCGCCCCGACGGCCCCTGCGCCGATCTGAGCGAGGCCGCCTGCGTGGTCCGCCCCGACTGCGCGCCCGTGTACGCCGACGACGGCGCGGACGAGCTGCCCGGCGGCGCTGGCGGCGCCGCGGGTGGCGCCGGCGAGGCCCCCCCGCTGCCCGAGGCCCCCTACGTCGGCTGCGAGGATCGCGTCTTCGACTGCGCCAACGTGCCCGTCGAGGCCTGCGAGCGGACCCCCGGCTGCGCCGTGATCAACGGCGCCTGCGCCGCGGAGGATCCCGACGGCTGCGGCCAGCTCCTGCCCCGCCAGTGCGCCCAGAACCCGCGCTGCCAGCTCACCGAGGTGGAGGTCTGCGACTGGGACGGCGACGGCATCCCCGACGACCAGTTCCCCGGCGACGGCGACGGCGACTTCCTGCCCCCCGATCCCGGCCAGCCCCCCTGCGAGATCGTCGCGACCTGCGAGCCGCGCCCCGACGCGCCCCCCGCCTGCCGCGACCTGCCCATCGACCAGTGCGGCCTGCGCGCCGACTGCCAGCTCGAGCCCGATCCCGAGTGCGGCGGCGCCGGCGGCGGGGCGGGCGTGCCCGCGCCGGATCCGGACTGCGAGGACTGCCTGATCGCGCCGGCCTGCGTCATCTGCGCCCCCCGGCCCATTCAGGGCGACTGCTGGAACCTCGACATCGACGCCTGCGCCGATCGCGACGACTGCCGCTGGGTCCCGGGCGGCGGCGGCGGCGGCATGGATCCCGTGCCGGTGCCCCCGCCCTGCGGCTGCCCCCCCGATGATCCGGGCTGCGGCTGCGCCGAGCCGGCGCCGGTCCCGCCCCCCGCGGACGGCTTCTGTCAGCCGGCGGCCCCCCAGGGCTGCTGGGATCTGGGCGAGGGCGACTGCCTGAACCACCCCGAGTGCGAGTGGATCGGCGACGGCGGCGGCGACGTCTGCTTCTGCGACGAGAACGGCTGCGTCTGCCAGCCGGGCGGCCCCGGCGGCGGCTTCTGCCAGGAGCGCCAGCAGCCCGACCCCTGCGCCGGCCTCGATCAGGGCGCCTGCATGGCCGACGCCGACCAGTGCGCCTGGGTCGACCCGGAGCCGGTGCCCTGCGACTGCCCGCCCGGCGAGGACTGCGTCTGCGCCGACCAGCCCGGCGAGGGGGGGATCTGCGTGTTCGTCGGCCCCGTGGGCCGCTGCCAGGCCTTCGATCCCGACGCTTGCTGGGCCCAGGACGGCTGCGAGTGGGTCGACGGCGGCGAGGACGTCTGCGAGTGCATCATCGGCCCCGACGGCCAGGAGATCTGCCGCTGCGGCGGCGGCGGCGGGTTCTGCCAGCCGGGCGGCGTGATCATCCCGCCCGACGGCGAGTGCTTCGACCTGCCCGAGGACGCCTGCGGCGCGGATCCGGCCTGCATGGTGCTGCGCTGCGAGCAGGCCTGCCTGCCGGGCGACGCCGAGTGCCTGGGCGCCTGCGCCGAGGTCGAGGGCATGTGCTTCCCCCGCGCCTTCCTCTGCCCCGAGGCGCCCATCGACATCTGCCCGCGCCTCGATGGCTGCCAGGTCATCGATCCGTGCCCGGTGGATCCGGCCAACCCGGACGCGCCGGTCTGCGACGCCGAGCCCTTCTGCGGGCCGGCCTGAGCCTCCCCCCCGGCCGCGGTCCGTCGTCCCCCGGCGGGCCGCGGCCGGTCCCCCATCCCGCCGCGCGCAACACCCTGAACCTACTGCGCTTTCTGCGCCCTCTGGGTGGCGATGGCCACGCAGCGGTCGCAGACGGGCTGCCCCCGCCGGGCCTCGGCCCGCAGATCCTCCGCCGTCAGCACCGGCTCCGACGCAGGCGCGCCACACGCCGGCCCGACCACGCCGTCCGCGCGGGTCTGTCCCAGGTGGTAGATGGTCATGGCGCCTCCTCTCGCTGGACGCCCTCCACCGTAGCAGACGGCCCGGCGGCCGGGGGCGGCGCGCTTGACGCCGGCCGCCGACCGTGGCTGATTGCCGTCCCCCGAGAGCCCCAGGAGGACCCCATGGCCGAGTACATCAGCACCGCGGGCCGCGCCCGGCTCGCCGACGAGCTGCACCGCCTGCTGTCCGTCGAGCGGCCCCAGGTGGTCAACACCGTCGCCGCCGCCGCCGCCGAGGGCGATCGCAGCGAGAACGCCGAGTACATCTACGGCAAGAAGCGGCTGCGCCAGATCGACCGGCGCATCGAGTTCCTGAGCAAGCGCCTCGACCAGCTCCAGGCCGTCGAGCGCGCGAGCACCGACGATCGCGTCGTCTTCCTGTCGTGGGTGGAGGTGGAGGACGAGGGGGGCCAGACCCACTGGTACCGCATCGTCGGCGCCGACGAGACGGACGCGAAGCTCGGCTGGATCTCGTTCAAGTCCCCGGTCGGCAAGGCCTTGCTGGGCCGGCGACGCGACGACACCGTCTTCGTCCCCACCCCGGGCGGCGACCGCGACTACACCATCCTCGACATCCGCATCGGCCCGCCGGCCTGAGGCCTCAGCTCCCGAGGGCCAGCAGCGGATCGAGGCGGCGGCGGACCTCCTCGTGCAGCTCGCGCTCCCCGTGGGCCGGATCCAGCACCCAGTCCAGGGCGTCGTCCCGGTCGCCGCGGAAGCGGACCTGGGCGCAGGGCACGCTCTCCAGGCCCGGCAGCCGCAGGACGTCCTGCTGCGTGACCGAGGCGGCGAAGGGGATGGTGGCCAGCACCACCTGGCCGGCGTTGGCCAGCGCGGCCACCCGGCCGAAGCAGGCCGTGCGCAGGTTCAGCTCGCCCGGCCGCGGCTGGATGACGTCCACCGCCTCGAAGCGCAGCCGGAAGACGTGCCGGCCGGCCGTCCAGAGGGACTCCTCGATGGCCGCCGCCAGGCTCTCGGCGGTGCCCTCCAGATCCTCGTGCAGGGCCACGACGACGGCGCGGTGCCCCTGGCGCGTCTCGCGCAGCCGGCGGTCGATGGACCCCACCTCGCTCGTCCAGCGGACGGGGCCCTTCTTCTCGCCGGCCGACAACACCTCGCGGATGATGCCGCCGCCCGCCATGTCGTAGCCGTCCACGAGCACGAAGCGCCCGGTGTCGGCGAACTCGTGGGAGAGGTCGCAGGCGATGGGGTCGCGCAGCCGCAGCACCACCTCGGCCACCTCGTGCCGCTCCACCCGGTCCTCATGGCCCGAGTCGCGCAGCGCCGACGCGTCGATGACCTCGATGAAGCGCTCCACCTCGCACAGCCCACTGAACGTGCCGAGCTTGAGCTTGTAGACCTGCCCCGCCCGCAGCGCCGCGCGCCCCAGCCACACCAGGTTCACCCGCAGGCGGTTGGACACCTGCAGCGGCCGGTCCGGGTGGCACATCACGTCGCCACGGCTGGCGTAGATCTGCTCGGTCATCGTCACGCCCACCGACTGCCCCGCCTGGGCCGTGCCCGGCAGCGCGTCGGCGTTGAACGCCTCGATGGTCTTGATGCGCGTCTTCTTGCCCGACGGCAGGAAGACCACCTCGTCGCCGGTGCGCAGCGTGCCCGAGGTGATGCGCCCCGCGATGATGCGGCGGGCGTCCCCGGCCCGGTTGAACTTGTAGACGTCCTGCACCGGGAAGCGCAGCGGCTGGTCGGCCGGCTCGGCCTCCTTCTCGAACCGCTCCATGGCCTGCAGGATGGTGGGCCCCTGGTACCAGGGCATCGGCGCCGAGCGGGTGACGACGTTGCCGCCCTCCAGCGCGCTCACGGGGATGAAGGCCGCCGGCGTCACGCTGATCTGGCCCAGGAAGTCGCGGTACTCGCGCTCCACCCGGTCGAAGACCGCCTGGTCGTAGCCGATGCGATCCATCTTGTTGACGGCCACCACCACCTGCCGGATGCCCAGCAGGCTGAGCAGGTACCCGTGGCGCCGGCTGTTCTCCTGCACGCCCTCCTCGGCGTCGATGAGCAGGATGGCCGCCTCGGCCCGGGCCGCCCCCGAGATCATGTTCTTCAGGAACTCGATGTGCCCGGGCGCGTCGATGAGGATGTAGTCGCGCTGCTCCCCGTGGAAGAAGCAGCGGGCCGCGTCGATGGTGATGCCCTGGGCCTGCTCGGCCTCCAGGGCGTCCAGCAGGAAGGCGTACTCGAAGCGCTTCCCCTGCCGCTCGCAGATGGCCTTCACCCGGGCCAGGCGGCCGGGATCGATGGAGCCGGTGTCGGCCAGCATGCGGCCCACCAGCGTGGACTTGCCGTGATCCACATGGCCCACGATGACCAGGCTGAGCTGCTCGCGGGCCGGGGCCTCGAAGGTGGTCAGGTTCATCGGCATCACATGTAGCCGTCGCGGCGCAGCCGCTCCAGGGCGTGCGGATCTTCCTGATCCTGCGCCCGCCCCGAGCGCTCCGCGATGTTGGTGTTCCGCAGTTCTTCAATGATCTCGAAGGGATTGGACGCCGTGCTCGCCACGTCCCCGGTGCAGGGGGCGCAGCCCAGGGACCGGTAGCGGCGGCCCGAGCCGGTGTCGTAGTACAGCGAGGTGATGGGCATGCCCTCCCGCGCGATGTACTCCCAGATGTTGATCTCGCTCCAGTCCAGCAGCGGGTGGATGCGGATGTGGGTGCCCGGCGCGAAGTCCGTCTTGAACTGGTTCCACAGCTCGGGCGGCTGGTCGTCGAGCTGCCAGTCGTTCTCCTTGGTGCGCGGCGAGAAGTAGCGCTCCTTGGAGCGGCTGCCCTCCTCGTCGCCGCGGGCCCCGACGATGACGCCCGTGTACGGCTCCCGATCGGTGTCGGGCGCGTAGCTGCCGTCGGGCTGGATGCGGTAGCGCGGCCCCGTCCCGTCGAGCGTCTGCTTGAGGGCCCGGGTCTTGAGCGCCGTGCAGCAGGTCAGGCGGCCCCGGCCGGGGCCCATGCCGGCCGCCAGGGCCTCCTCGTTCTGCCCGATCACCATCGTCAGCCCCCAGTCGAGGGCGATCTGATCCCGGAACCGGATCATCTCGGGGATCTTGTAGTGCGTGTCGATGTGCACGAGCGGGAAGGGCACATGGCCGAAGAACGCCTTGCGCGCCAGCCACAGCATGACCGTGGAGTCCTTCCCGATGGACCACAGCATGCACAGGTTCTTGAAGTTCGCGTAGGCCTCTCGAAGGATGTAGATGCTCTGCGCTTCCAGCTTGTCGAGGTGCTCCAACCCGGCCTCCCGGCGGCCTCACCGCGGCCGCGGACGTACGGATACCCGGCCGGGGCGGCTGGGATCAACCATCCTCGATAAACCCGACCGGATTATGGGGTTTATCCCCCGTGCCCCCCGCTACTCGCAGCAGATCGGCGTGATACCGATGGCGTCTTCGAGCTGGAGGTCGCCGACCGACAGGTGCAGGCGCAGCGTCATGGGCATGCCCGACGTCAGCTCCACCCGGGCGTTCTCCAGGTAGACCACCGACACGCCGCTGTAGTCGTAGCGGCCCATGGAGTCGACGGGCAGCTCGAACTCGGTGTAGTCGGCCGAGGCGATGACCTCCTCGTCCAGCAGCAGGTCGAACTGCACCCGGATGTCGCCCTCGAGGGGGAAGCCCGACGCCAGGAAGCCGCCCCAGACGTGGTAGCCGCCCTGGTTGCCCTTGATGATCGGGACCTCCTGCCCCTCCTCCAGCGGCTCGAAGCGCCGGGCCCCGGTGCCGATCTGGAGCATCGGCTCCCCGGCGTCGATGGGCAGGGCGCCGGCGTCGGGCGGGTTGGAGGACGCGGCGTCCGCGCGGCGCCCGGCGTCGGCGGGCAGGACCACCGCGTCGGCCTCGTCGAGGGCCTGGCCCCCGTCCGCCGAGCAGGCGGCCAGGGCGAGGGGGAGGAGGAGCGCGCACCACTTCATTTCGCCAGCACCTGCTCGATGGCGGCCTGCAGCTCGGGGTCGTCCCCCCGCACGCCGCGCCCGCGCCAGACCAGCCGGCCCGCGCGGTCGTAGAGCCGCGTGGCCGGGATCTGGGTGGTCAGGAAGGTGAACTCGACCACCTGCTCGGCGTCGTGCAGCACCGTGAACGAGAGCCCGAAGGCCGCCGCGGCCCGCCGCACCACCTGGCGGTCCGCCTCGACGCTCAGCCCCACCACCTGCAGCCCCCGCGGCCCCCAGAGCCGGTGCAGCTCCTCCAGGATGGGCAGCTCCTGCTTGCAGGGGGCGCACCACGACGCCCACAGCCCCAGCAGCAGCGGCTTGCCGACAAACTGCTTGAGTTCCGTGGGGTTGCCTTCCATGTCCGCCGCCAGCATCACCGGCAGCGGGGCCCCCAGCGCGCCCGGATCGGCCGTCTGGCCGGGCAGATCCGCCCCCGACCGCCCGCTGGCCGGCAGCAGGAGCAGCGCCAGCAGCAGGCGCTTCAAGGGTGGGGCTCGTCGAGGGGCTGGGAGAGCTCCAGCAGCACCCCGCCCGTGGCCGCCGGGTGCACGAAGGCGATGCGGCAGCCATGGGCGCCGAGCCGCGGCTCCTGATCGATGAGCCGCACCCCGCGCCGCTTGTACTCGGCCAGGGCGGCGTCCAGGTCGGTCACCTGCACGCAGACGTGGTGGATGCCCCCGCGCCGCTTGTCGAGGAAGGCGGCGATGGGGCTGTCGGGGCTGGTGGGCTCGAGCAGCTCGAAGTGGCTCTCGCCCACCCCGAAGAACGCCGTGCGCACGCGCTGATCGGGCACCTCCTCGAAGTGCTCGGGGCCCTTGCCGAAGAGCGTCGTCCAGGTGGGGACGGCCGCCTCCAGGCTCGGCACCGCGATGCCCAGGTGGTCGATCTTCACGAAGAACGGGATGTCGTCCATGGGCCCCATCCTACTACATGGCCTCGACGGGCTGGATGCCCAGCAGGGCCAGCCCGGCGCCGAGGACGCGGCGCACCGCCTCCACCAGCAGCGCCAGGGCGAGCTGCCGCGCCGGCTCGGCGTCCAGGAGGCGGTAGTCGGCGTCGTTGTAGAGCGCCGCGAAGGTGCGCGCCGCCTCGAACGTGGCCTTGGTGACGAGGCTCGGCTTGTGCTCCACCGCCGCCATGCGCACCTCGCCCGGGAACTGCAGCAGGGCCGTCAGCACCGCCCGCGGCTTCTCCTCCGTCAGCGCGGCCCAGTCCGGGGTGATGCCGCGGTCCAGGTCGCCGAGGCGCTCCAGCACGCGGCCCGCGCGGGCGTAGGCGTACTGGCAGTACACCCCCGTCTCGCCCTCCGGCCGGATGCTGCGCTCCTTGTCGAAGACGAACGTCGTCGCCGGGGCGTAGCGCAGCAGGAAGAACTTCAGCCCGCCCAGCCCGATGGCCTCCGCCGTCGCCTCCAGCGAGCCGGGATCGGCGTCGGGCAGGTTCTCCCGACAGACCTCCAGCGCGCCCGCGTGGAGCTCGTCCATCAGATCGTCGGCGTCCACCACGTTGCCCTCGCGGCTCTTCATGCGGCCGTCGGGCAGCTCCACCATGCCGTAGCTCAGGTGGAACAGACGCCCCGCCAGGGCCGGGCGCAGGTGGGTGAGGATGCCGAAGAGCACCTGGAAGTGCCGGTCCTGCTCGTTGCCCACCACGTAGATGAGCTGGTCGAAGCCGAAGCGGTCGAGCCGCTGCATCGCGGTGCCGAGGTCCTGCGTGGTGTACAGCGTCGTGCCGTCGCCGCGCAGGACGACCTTCTGGCCCTCCAGGCCCAGCTTCTCCAGGTCGAACACCACGGCCCCGTCGTCCAGCCGGCGGAACGTGCCGTTGGCCAGGCCCTCGTCCACCAGCTCGCGGCCGAGCTTCCACGTCACGCTCTCGCGATCGATGTGATCGAAGCGGACGCCCATGCGCGCGTAGGTGGCCTGGAAGCCCGCCTCGCACCAGCCGTTCATCATCCGCCAGAGGGCGTGGACCTCCTCGTCCCCGGCCTCCCAGGCCCGCAGCATGGCGCGGGCCTCCTGGCCGAGGGGGCTGTCGCCGTTGAACCAGGCGTCCTTGGAGGGCCGGTCCGTCGCGCCCGCGTGGACTTCTTCATATTCGGCGTTGAATGCCTGGTCGAAACGAACGTAGAACGCGCCGACCAGGTGGTCGCCCTTCATGCCGGTAGACTCGGGGGTCGCACCGGCGCCGAAACGGCGCCAGGCCACCATGGACTTGCAAATGTGGATGCCCCGGTCGTTGATCAGGTTGACCCGCACCACCTCCGCCCCGGCCGCCTCGATGAGCGTGGCCATCGTGTGGCCGAGGATGTTGTTGCGGCAGTGTCCGAGATGCTGGGGCTTGTTGGTGTTGGGGGAGCTGTACTCGATGACGACCTTCTGGCCCGCCAGCGCAGACGACCGGCCGAGCGCCCCGTCGTCGCCCAGCGCCCAGGGGATGGTCTTCTCCGCCACCCGCGCCCAGTCCAGCCGCAAGTTCAAGAAGCCCGCGACGGCCTCCACCTCCGCCACGAGCGGGTGCGCGCGCGCGATCTCCGCCAGCCCCGCCGCGATGGCCTGGGGCGGCTTGCGCAGCGCCTTGGCGTACCGGTGGCAGGCGGCCGCCAGGTCGCCGGCGCCCTCCCGGGTCGGCGGGCCGAGGCTCAGGCCCGGCTCGGCGCCACTCTCCACCAGCCACCCGTCCAGCGGCGCGGCGATGGAAGACACGATCTCGGCATACAGGTCGGTGGCCATGGTGCCCCCAGCTCCGGCGAAAGGGCCGCATTGTGCGCGGCACCCGGGGGTGCCCGCAAGGACCGACCGCGCCCGTTCCTGGACCGATTCGACTCGCCACGAGGAGGTGGACTCATGATCCGCACAGCGCTCTCGTTTCTGACCGTCATCGCCCTGGCTGCCTGCTCCAACGTCCTGGAGGGCGGCGGCATCACCGAGTCCGACGTGGACGGCATCCAGCCCGGCAACGCCAACGGCATCATCTTCTCGGGCTCGTGGACGCTCACGACCGAGGTCACCGAGAGCACCTGCGGCGGCCTGGTGGGCATCCTGCCGGGCGTGGGCGACAAGGACGAAGAAGACATCACCTTCGCCCAGACCGGCGGCGAGCTGACCCGGATCTTCGACGATCTGGGCGACTTCTACTCGTTCCGCGGCTCCGTCAACCAGGACGGCACCTTCGTCTACGGCCAGTACTACGATCTGACCGAGGGGCTGCCCGCCAGCTTCCGGTACATCGAGATCGTGGAGGGCAAGGTCCAGCTCCAGAACGGCGCCGCCGGGGCCATGGAGGCCACCGCCCGCCGCCGCTACCAGAGCGGCGTGCTGGACTGCTCGGCCAACGTGACCATCACCGGGAAGCGCGGCAACCTCATCGGGGAGTGACGCCGGGCAGCCGGGCGAGCACCACGGTGTAGTAGCGGCCCACGGCGGCCACCCCCAGGTGGGTGGCCTCGGGCATCAGCAGCACCCGTCGGTGGCCGGGGCTGTCGAGGAAGGCCCGCATCGCGCCGCGCACGTCGTCGGCGCGGGCGAGGTTCTCGGCGGCCGCCAGCACCCGGATGCCCCGGGCCTTGAGGCGGGTCGTCAGCGTGCCGGAGTCGGGGGAGTGGTGCACGAGCGCGTCGCGGCGGGCGAGGTCGCGGGCGTGCTCGTCGGCCACGGTGGCGAGGCCGGGGTCGACGTCCAGCGCCCGCAGCCCGTGATCCCGCCGCAGCAGGTTGATCCACGCCACCAGCACCGGGGCGGGGGCCTGGGTCGTCGGCCCCGGCGACAGGTGCACCTGGGGCCAGGCCGGCGGCGCCTGGCCCACCCAGACGCGCTGGTTCGTGAGCACCACCGGCCCGTGCTGGCTGTCCGCCAGCAGCTCCACCCCGTAGACGCCCGGCCCGGCCGAGAAGGCCACCACCGCCTCCACCCCGCGCCCGTCGGCGCGCGCCGGCAACTCCCGCACGCCGTGGGGGGGCGGCGGCGCGACGAGCAGCCGGGGGTGGAAGTAGCCCGCCCGCAGCGTGCCGCGTAACTGCCGGATGTCATTGAGCTTTGTCTGGAGGGGCAGGGGGCTGTCCAGCTCGACGCCCCGGTGCACCAGCAGGATGACGGTGACGACGTCCGCGCCCCGAGCTGCCTCGCCCACGCCGTAATGGGTGGGGGGGAAGCGCCGATCCAGGCGCCCGGCGAGCGGCGGGAGGCGCGGCGCGAGGTCGGCCCCGGGCGGGTGCACCACGCTGAAGGGCATGACCCAGGCGTCGACGACGCCGGCCTGATCGAGGACGAACTGGAGCTGGCCCGCCGCGACGTCGCCCTGGGCCAGATCGACGCGCCGGGCGAGGTCGGCGGCGGCGGCGTCGAGCCGGGCGTCGGCCGCTGGCCGCCCGAAGCCATGGGCCGCCAGCAGGCCCTCCACGGGGGCCGGCGCGAAGAGCAGCGTGAGGACGAAGAGCGAGGTCATCGGGCGAAGAGGAGGGTATACTGGCGCCCCCCCCAGTCGAAAGGGACCGCGCGGTGATCATCGGGATTCCCAAGGAGATCAAGAACCGCGAGTACCGCGTCGGGATGATCCCGGCGACGGTGCGCGCGCTCACGGCCCGTGGCCACCGGGTGCTCGTCCAGCGGACGGCCGGGCTGGGCAGCGGCATCCCCGACGAGTGGTACGCCGACGCCGGGGCCGAGCTCGTCGACGACGCCGAGCGCGTCTGGGGCGAGGCCGGCATGGTGGTCAAGGTCAAGGAGCCCGTGGCGTCCGAGTACCCGCTCATCCAGCAGGGCCAGACCATCTACACGTACTTCCACCTCGCGGCGGTGCCCGAGCTGGCCGACGTGCTGCTCGCCAAGGAGGTGAGCGCGGTGGCCTATGAGACCATCCAGCTCGCCGACGGCTCGCTGCCCCTGCTGCAGCCCATGAGCGAGGTGGCGGGCAAGATGTCGGCCCAGGTGGGGGCGAGCTGCCTGCAGAAGGAGCACGGCGGCAAGGGCGTGCTGCTCGGCGGCGTGCCCGGCGTGAAGCGTGGCCAGGTGCTCATCCTCGGCGGCGGCGTCGTCGGCCTCAACGCGGCCAAGGTGGCCGTCGGCATGGGCGCCAACGTCACGATCATGGACGTCAACACCCGCCGGCTGACGTGGCTGGACGACGTCTTCCTCGGGCGCGTGCAGACGATCTTCAGTGATCACGACAACTTGCAGCGCCTGCTCCCCCAGGCCGACCTGGTGATCGGCGCGGTGCTGGTGGCGGGCGCCCGGGCGCCGACGCTGGTGAGCAAGGCCGACCTGCCGCGCATGGAGCCGGGGACGGTGCTGGTGGACGTGGCCGTGGACCAGGGGGGCTGCATCGAGACGGCCCGCCCGACCACCCACGACGACCCCACCTACGTCCTCGACGGCGTGGTGCACTACTGCGTGGCCAACATGCCGGGGGCGGTGGCCCAGACCAGCACCTTCGCCCTCAACAACACGACGCGGGCCTACGCCATCGCGCTGGCCGACGCCGGCGTCGAGGCGGCGTGCGGCCGCGATCCCGCGCTGCGCCTGGGCTTGAACACCTGGCGCGGCGCCGTCACGCACCCGGCGGTGGCCGAGTCCCTCGGGCACCCGTACGTGTCGCCGTCGCTGCACTGACGCCTCGCCGAGCGGCGACCCGGTGAATTTACCCAGCACCGGAATGAAATCATCGGCGAGGTCGTTCGTACGAGTCGGTCATCGGAACCGGCGCCAGGACACAGGCCATGTTTGGACGATTCTTCGGCAAGGGCAGAGAGCAGGACGACTTCGAGCGCATCGCGCTGCCCCACGCCGACGCCCTCTACGGGGCCGCGATGCGGATGACCCGCGACCCTTCCCGAGCCGAGGACCTGGTGCAGGAGACCCTGCTGCGGGCCTTCCGCTTCTGGCACAAGTTCGAGCAGGGGACCAACATCAAGGCCTGGCTGTTCCGCATCCAGACCAACATCTTCATCAACCGCTACCGCAAGCGGCAGACCGAGCAGAAGGTCATGGACGACCGCCAGGTCGACGACCTGCTGCAGCGGTACGCCGTGGACGAGGAGTCCCTCCTGCCGGTGGACACCCGCGAGGAGTTCCTGCGGCAGGTGGTGGGCGACGAGGTGCTGCGGGCCCTCGACGAGCTGCCCTTCGAGTTCCGCATGACGGTGCTGCTCGCCGACATGCACGACTTCTCCTACAAGGAGATCGCCGAGGTGCTCGAGTGCCCGGTGGGGACGGTGATGAGCCGCCTGCACCGCGCCCGCAAGATGCTGCAGGCCAAGCTGCTGGAGTACGCCGTCGAGAACGGCATCATCGACGCGCCCGAGGGGATCGACGCCGAGAACGTCGCGAGCCTCGACGCCTTCAGGCGGCGCCGCAAGGCGGCGAACTGACATGAAGATCGACTGTACCGACTTCCGGAAGTACCTCGACGCCTACTTCGACGGCGAGCTCGCCGATCCGGAGCGCGGCGAGTTCGACGCGCACATCGCGGTGTGCGGTGACTGTCGCAAGCACTACGCCCAGCGGGCGTGGTTCCAGGGCGCCATCCGGCCGGCCCTGCGGCGGTCGTGCTCCCTCTCCGAGGGGGCGCGGGCGCGGCTGCAGGACAGCCTGGTGGGGGCTCGCCGCCAGCTCCGCCGTCGGTCGATGATCCGCCGGCTGGCGCCGGTGGTGCCGGCGGCGGTCGCGGTCGGGGCGGTCTTCATGCTCGTCACCCCGCTGACGGGCTTCGTGCCGGTCATCGACGAGGCCGTCGAGCAGCACTGCGAGCAGGCCCCCGTCGAGGTGCCGACGCCCGAGACCGACGAGCTCGAGGGCTGGTTCGCCGGCAAGCTGCCGTTCCGCTTCCAGGCCCCGCGCTTCCGCCAGCAGGAGGGCGTGATGCTCCTGGGCGGGCGGCTCACCCGCCTCGCCGGCCCCGAGACGACGCGCCGGCAGGCCGCGTACCTGGTCTATGGCGTGGGCCGCCACAAGCTCAGCGTCCTCGTCTTCGACGGCGGCAGCCTCGACGTCGGCGACGTGGGGCGCCAGCAGGTCGTCAACGGCCGCACGCTCAGCATGCATGACAGCCGGGGCTATCGCGTGGCGCTCTTCCGACAAGGGGAGCTGGCGTACGCGGTCACCTCCGATCTGCCCGAAGAGCGGATGGTCGATCTGATCAGCGCCGCCTTCTGACGCCCCCGCTGGGGCCGCCGGGCTGCTATCATCCCCGGCGATGTTCGTCCTCTCCGCCCTCAAGGTCCTCATCCTCGCCGGCGGCGTCAGCGCCGCCGAGAACCACCACAGCCACCTCGTGCATGTGCAGGGGCTCCAGGCGCTGCTGGCGTCGCGGGGCGTGCCGTCCCAGGACGTCGCCGTCTTCTGGGCCGATGGCACCGCGCCGGGGCCGGACCGGTCCGTGTCGCGGGCGCCGGCCGAGCCCGAGGCCTGGCTCATCGCCGGCCTGCCCAGCGGCAACGAGGTGGATCCCGGCCCCGAGCTGGAGGACACGGCCTTCCCGGCGGGGGACGTGCGGCCCGCCACGCGGGAGGCCCTGCGCGGGTGGCTGGCCGAGGTGGGCCCCGGCCTGCGCGCGGGCGACACCCTGCTGGTGGCGGTGACGGATCACGGCGAGCCCGACCCCGCCGGGGGCACCGAGACGCGCATCAACCTCTGGGGCGAGGAGACGTGGAACCCCACGGAGCTCCTCAGCGATCTGGCGCCGGTGCCCGGGGAGGCCCGCGTCGTCCTGTGGATGTCCCAGTGCCACTCCGGGGGCTTCGCCGACCTGGCGCGGCGCCGGGAGAACCTGTGCGGGACGTTCAGCGCGACGCCGGATCGGGTGGCCTACGGCTGCTACCCCGAGCTGGCCGGGCGGGAGGACGTGGGGCACTTCCAGCGGATGCTGGAGGCGCTGGGGCGGGAGGCCGATCTGGCCGGGGCGACGGCCGAGGTCATCCTGACCGATGACACGCCGGACGTGCCGCACCTGACCAGCGACGCGCTGCTCTACGGGGCGCTGGCCACCGAGGCGGATCGGGTGGGCGCGCCGGTGGCGCCGTTCATCGACGCGCGGCTCGAGTCGGAGACGTCGGACGAGGTGGACGCCAGCCGGCGCCTGGCGGCCGCGGTGGCGCTGCGCTACGGGCTGGGGCTGCTGCGGGATCACTCGGCGGCGCTGGACGTGCTCGACGAGATCGGGGCGGCCCGGTACGCGCTGGAGAGCTGGCAGCAGCCGTGGGAGCGGGCGTTCAACAACGCCCGGGAGCTCATCGTGGAGGAGGCGGCGCGCCGCGTCGGCGAGCCGAAGACGCGGGAGGCCCGGCTGGCGGCCGGGCGCAAGCTGCTGGCGGGGGCGCGCAAGGCGTGGGCGAAGGCGCCGGTGGCGGTGCGGGGCCGGGTGACGGCCCTGCGTGAGCGCATCCAGGCGGCGGACGCGCTCGGGGGCCGGCTCGACCTGCAGGAGGCCGCGGCGCTGCGGGTGGCGTGGCTGCAGGGGCGGGTGGCGGGTCCCCTGGTGCTGGACGCCACGGCGCGCCGGCGGCTGGCGGCCGTGCGGGCGTGCGAGCGCGCGCCGCTGCTGCCGGCCCTGCCCACGGCCTCGGCGCCGGCGGCGCCGTCCCCCCCGCCGCGGGCGCGGGTGGGGCGGGGCGGCGCCGGGGGGGGGCCCGGCGGCCCGGGCACCTGGGCCTGGAGTTCCGGGACCGGCCCCGGTACGCGGGCGTGCTGGTCGATCGCGTCCTGCCCGGCAGCCCGCTGCTGGCGACGGCGCTGCAGCCGGGGGACGCCCTGCTCGCGGTGAACGGCTGGACGCTCGGGCGCCGGGGCGACTTCCGCGAGTCGGTGCTGCTGGCCACCCCCGGCCGGCCGCTGACCCTGAGCGGGCGCCGCGGGCGCACCCCCTTCAACATCGAGCTGCCAGCGCCGCCGATGCCGCTGCCGGTGCCGCCGCCCCTGCTGGGCGAGGTGGTGGGCGAGCTGCGGCTGCGGCCCCTCGACGCGGCCCAGGGCCTGCCCGCCATCGGCGAGGGCCGGCCGGCGGTGCTCTTCTACTGGGCGACGTGGTGCAAGCCCTGCAAGGCGGCGCTGCCGCTGCTGCAGACGTGGGCGCAGACGCACGACGTGCCGGTGGTGGCCATCACCGACGAAGGGCCGGCGGTCATCCACCGTTTCCTCAATACATTCGGTAGCTTTCCCTTCCCCATCGCCCTCGACTCCGAGGGAGAGGCCCGGCGCCTGTTCGGGGTGGACAGCCTGCCCGTCTTCGTCCTGCTGGACGCGGGGCGGCGGCTGACGCAGCTCGAGGTGGGCTTCGACGCGGCCATCCCGCTGGCGCCGCCGCCCACCTGAGGCTTTGACTCCCCGGGATCAGGCCCGATATGCTGGGGAGGTGTGGTACTTCCAGTCCGTCCTCCACCAGCCCGACGTAGGCCCGCCCCCGGGCCTCTGATCTTCTGTTTCCCGACACCCTGAAGACTCGGACGAGCGGCGGCGCGGCCTGCCGGAGGACCTGAGCGATGAACGACACTGGCGAGCTGCCCGTGATCCAGGAGGGCCCCGCGGCGCGGCCCCCGGTGGGCCCCGAGGCCCTGGAACATCGAAACCTGCTGGACGGCGACTTCTGGCGCCGCATCCCGGCCTACGCCGGCGTGGACGAGGCGACGTTCCTCGACCACCGCTGGCAGATGAAGAACACCATCACCCGCCCGGACAAGCTGCTGGCGGCGCTGCAGGGCCTCGTGCCCGAGGCGTTCATCCACGACGTGGCGGCCGGCTTCGCCCGCGCCCCCATGGCCGTGCGCGTCAGCCCCTACTTGCTGTCGCTCATCGACTGGGAGCAGCCCGAGGCGGATCCGCTGCGCATCCAGTTCCTGCCCATGGGCTCGAAGTTCCTGCCCGACCACCCGAAGCTGGGCCTGGACTCCCTGCACGAGCAGGCCGACGCGCCGGTGCCCGGCCTGACGCATCGCTACCCCGACAAGGCGCTCTTCCTGGTCATCGACACCTGCCCGGTCTACTGCCGGTTCTGCACCCGCAGCTACGCCGTCGGGCTCGACACGGACCAGGTGGAGAAGGTCAGCCTCAAGCCCAAGAAGGAGCGCTGGGACCTGGCCTTCGACTACATCGCCTCCCGCCCGGAGCTGGAGGACATCGTGGTCAGCGGCGGCGACGCCTACAACCTGCGGGCCGACTGGATCACGGAGATCGGCAACCGCCTGCTGGACATGCCGAACATCCGGCGCTTCCGCTTCGCCAGCAAGGGCCTCGCGGTCATGCCGCAGAAGGTCCTGACGGACGACGAGTGGTTCAAGGCCCTCGTGGACGTGGTGGAGCGCGGGCGGAAGATGGGCAAGGAGGTGGCGTTCCACACCCACTTCAACCACGCCAGCGAGATCACGGCCTACAGCAAGCGCGCCCTCGACCGCCTGTTCGCGGAGGGGGTGACGGTGCGCAACCAGGCCGTCCTGCTGCGCGGCGTGAACGACACCGTCGAGAGCATGACGCTGCTGGTGAAGCGGCTGGCGTGGATCAACGCGCACCCCTACTACGTCTACCAGCACGACCTGGTGCAGGGCGCCGAGGACATGCGCACGACGGTGCACACGGCCAAGACGCTGGCCCAGGCGGTGCGCGGCATGACGGCGGGCTTCAACACCCCGCTCTTCGTGGTCGACGCCCCCGGCGGCGGCGGCAAGCGCGGCGTGCACAGCTACGACGCCTACGATCGCGAGACCGGCATCTCGGTCTGGCGGGCGCCCTCGGTGAAGCCGGGCCAGGTCTTCTTCTACTTCGATCCCATCGATCAGCTCAGCCCGGAGGCGCAGGCTCGCTGGGCCGACCCCGCCGAGCACCAGCGGATGATCGACGAGGCCCTCGCGCTGCCGGCCCGGTAGCCCCCCGGCAGCACCCCTTGCCGCCGGCCCGCTGGCGCCGATACGCTCATTGCTCTCGGGCCGGAGCTGCCGTGGATCTCTCCAAGTATCGCCACCTGTACGTGACGGAGACCCAGGAGATCCTGGAGAACCTCGCCCGCACCCTCGTCGACCTGGAGGGGGCGCCGTCGGACCGGGAGCGGGTGAACACGGCCTTCCGGCTCTTCCACTCCATCAAGGGCATGAGCGGCACCATGGGCTTCAGCCCGGTGTTCGATCTGGCCCACCAGCTCGAGGAGCTGATGGACCGCGTGCGCAAGGGCCTCATCGACGTGCCCGGGCGCACCATGGATCTGCTGCTCTCGGGGGTGGACCGGCTCGGGCAGTGGGTGGCGGACGTCGAGGTGGGCCGCGAGCCGATGGCGGATCTGGCCTCCCGGCAGATCCATGGCCGCATCGCCCTGCTGCTGGAGGGGTCGCGGCCACCGCCGGCCGTGGAGGCGCCCTCCGAGCCGCTGCGGCGTGGCGATGGGGACCTCATGCTGGAGGTCGAGCTGGCCCAGCCGTCCACCCAGGCCGGCGTCCGCGGCTACCTGCTGCGCAAGCGCCTGGAGGCCCTCGGCACGGTGGTGGACTCGGCCCCGTCGGCGGAGCAGCTCCGCGGCGGCCGGCTGACGGGGCCCCTGCGCCTCGCCCTGCGCACGACGCACCCCGCTGACGTGGTGCGGGCCTTCGTGGAGGTCCTCGCGGAGTGGCGGATCGTGACGGTGGAGGCCGGCGACGTGGCGGCCTCGTCCATGGAGGAGCTCTTCTTCACCGGCGAGCTGGACGCCTCCCTCGCCGCCGACGCGACCCCGCGGGCCGATCCGGCGGCCATCGTGCGGCCCGGGCGGTCTTCGCGCACGCTGCGGGTGCGGGCGGACTGGCTGGACGAGCTCCAGGACAGCGTCGACACCCTCCGGGCCCTGGCCGTGCGCCTGGAGAGTCAGGTGCCGGCGACGTCGGCGGACACCCTCACGGAGCTGCGGCGGGTGCTGGTGGAGGTGGGCCGCGAGGTCCGCGCCATCCGGCGGGTGCCCCTGGCCGTCATCACCGATCCGCTGCTGCGGGTGGTGCGCGACATGGCGCGGCAGGCGGGCAAGCGCGCGGTGCTGCGGGTGGAGGGGGCCGATCAGCCCCTGGACCGCACCGTCATCGAGGGGGTGGACGCCGCCCTGAGCCACCTGGTGCGCAACGCCGTGGAGCATGGGCTCGAGGCCCCGGACGTGCGCCGCGCCGCCGGCAAGGCTGGGACGGGCCTGGTGGCCATCCGCTGCCGCCGCCTGCGCGACGAGGTGGTCCTGGATCTGGCCGACGACGGCGCTGGCATCGATCCCCAGCGGCTCGTGCAGCGGGCCGTGGATCAGGGGCTGTTGCCCGAGGCGGAGGCCCGCCAGCTCGCCCGCGCCGATCTGGTGCGGCTGCTGGCCCTGCCCGGCCTGACCACCCGCGAGGAGGTGGGGGCCCTGGCGGGCCGGGGCATCGGCATGGACGCCATCCAGTCGGCGGTCGTGGCCCTCGGCGGGACGCTGCAGGTGCGCACGCGGCCGGGGGAGGGGACGCTCTTCCGGCTGCGGCTGCCCGCCGTGCGCGGCCTGGTGCAGCTCGTCGAGGTGGTGGCCGGTGGCCAGACGATGCTGGTGGCCGAGGCCCAGGTGCGCGAGGTCATCGCCGCCCCGGTCATCCAGGGGGAGGGGGCGGAGCGGTACGTCGAGCACCGCGGCCATCGCTGGGCCGTCGCGCGGCTGGCCGACCACCTGGGCCTGACGCCGGCGGGCCCCGACGGGCCGGCCCTCCTGCTGCGCGAGCCGCGCCGCGCCATCCTGGTGGAGGCCCAGGGCGAGTCGCGCCGCGCCCCGCTGCAGGCGCTGCCGCCGCCCATCGAGCGGCTGGATGGCTTCCAGGGGGCGGTGGTGCCGCCCTCGGGGGCGCCGGTGCTCGTCCTTGATCTGATTGGACTTTTCGGTGAGTGAGGGTGCCTTGAGGGCGGTGCTGGAGGGCCTGGCGGCCGGGACGTACACGGTGGAGCAGGCGGAGGCCGCGCTCGCCCGGACGGCGGATCTGGGCTTCGCGGCGGTCGATCTGCAGCGGGCGCGGCGCCGGGGCGTGCCGGAGACCATCTTCGGCCAGGGCAAGAGCGTCGAGCAGATCGTCGCCATCGCCGAGGCGCTGCGGGGGGCGGGCCAGCGGGTGCTGGTGACGCGGGTGGCGGTCGAGGACGGCCCCGCCATCGTGGCTGCCCTCGGCGACGCGGCCTTCGATCCCATCGCGCGCTGTGTCTGGGCGCCGGCCGAGGTGCCGGCGCCGTCGCTGCCGGGCACCGTCCTGGTGGTCTCGGCGGGCACGACCGACGGCCCGGTGGCCGCGGAGGCGGCCTGCGTCGCGCGCCTGCTCGGCAACCCGGTCGACACCCTGGCCGACGTAGGCGTGGCGGGGCTGCACCGCTTGCTGCGCCACCTCGACCGCCTGCGCAGCGCCGCGGTGCTCATCGTGTGCGCGGGCATGGAGGGGGCGTTGCCCAGCGTCGTGGCGGGTCTGGTCGAGCGGCCCGTGGTGGCCGTGCCGACCAGCGTGGGCTATGGCGCCAGCTTCGGCGGCATGGCCGCGCTGCTGGGCATGCTCAACACCTGCGCCGAGGGGGTGACCGTCGTCAACATCGACAATGGCTTCGGCGCAGCGTATGCAGCCACCCTCATGAACCGGATCGGGGAGGCGCGCGGGTGACGGGGCCGCTGCTCTACGTCGACTGCTTCAGCGGCATCGCGGGCGACATGATGCTCGGCGCGCTGCTCGAGCTGGGGGTGCCTCGGGACGATCTGGAGGGGGCGCTGCGGCGCATCGACCTGCCCGCGTGGCGCCTCGTGACCGAGCGTGTGCAGCGCATGACGCTGGCGGGGACGGCGGTGCGGTTCGAGGCCGTCGATCACGACCACCACCACCACGATCACGACCACCACCACGATCACGACCACCACCACGATCACGACCACCACCACGATCACGACCACGACCACGACCACGAGCCGGTCGAGCACCACGTCCACCACCACGGCCTCTCGCCCGCCGACATCGACGCTCGCATCCGGGCGGCCGCCCTCCCGCCCCCCGTCGAGGCCCGCGCGACGGCCATCTTCGCGGCGCTCGCCGAGGCGGAGGCCCGGGTCCACGGCACGACGGTGGCGGAGGTGCACTTCCACGAGGTCGGGGCCATCGACTCCATCCTCGACATCGTGGGCGTGGCGTATGGCCTCTGGAAGCTGGGCATCGACCGCGTCGAGAGCGCGCCGCCGCCCATCAGCCGGGGCTTCGTCCGCACGGCCCACGGCCGGATGCCCCTGCCCACGCCCGCCACCCTCGATCTGCTGCGGGGCGTCCCGCTGACCCCCTGCGCGCTGCCCCGCGAGCTGGTGACGCCCACGGGCGCGGCCATCCTGCGGGTCTCGGCCGACCGCTACGGCGACTTCCCGGCGATGGTGGCGTCGGCCATCGGCTGGGGCGCCGGCCGCGCCGACCTCGCTGACCGGCCCAACCTGCTGCGCCTGGTCCTCGGCCACGCCGACGCCACCGCTCCCGACTGCCACGTCGTCGAGGCGAACATCGACGACATGAGCCCCGAGCTCGCGGGCTGGCTCATGGAGGCGCTGTTCGCGGCAGGCGCGCTCGACGCGTGGTTCGTGCCCATCCACATGAAGAAGAGCCGCCCCGGCATCCTGGTGGGGGCCCTGGCGCCGCCGGGTCGCCTGGCCGCCCTCGAGGCCACGCTGCTGGCCCAGTCGACGGCCATCGGCCTGCGCCGCCACCCGGTGACGCGCCATGTGCTGCCCCGCCGCATCGTCGAGGTGGACACCCCCTTCGGCCCCATCCCCATCAAGGTGGCCAGCCAGGGCGACGCCGTGCTGAATGCCGCGCCCGAGCACGAGGTCTGCGCCGAGCGCGCCCGCGCCGCGGGGGTGCCCCTGAAGGTGGTCTACCAGCACGCCGTGGCGGCGTGGGTGGAGCGGAGCAGTCGATGAGCCGGGTCCTGGTCGCCGATGACGACGCCCTCATCCGAGAGCTCCTCAGCAATGTGCTGCGGGAGCAGGGGCTCACCGTCATCACGGCGTCCGACGGCGAGGAGGCCCTGGAGGCCATCGACGCCCAGCTCCCCGACCTGCTCCTGCTCGACCTCAACATGCCCCGGATGGACGGCTTCACCCTGCTGGACGTGCTGCGCACCGAGCCGGGGACGTGGGGCCTGCAAGTCATTGTCTTGACGGCGAGATCCAGCCAGGACGTGCTGGCGCAGGCCCTCGAGGCGGGGGCCGACGACTTCATCGGCAAGCCCTTCCACCTGGGCGAAGTGGTGGCCCGCGTCCGGGCCCACCTGCGCATCGCCGCCCAGGCCCGGCAGCTCGACCGGCAGCGCCGCGACGGCCATGTGCTGCTGGACATCAGCCACCGGCTCGGCTCGCGCCTCGACATCCAGTCCATCCTGCACGACGTGACGGAGATGGTGGCCGAGGTGCTGGAGGCCGACCGCTGCTCCATCGTCATGCTCGACGGGGACGCGGTGCGGGTGGTGGCCACCTCCGACGACGCGACGCTCACCGACCGGCCCATCGACCTGGCCAACTACCCGGAGGTGGCGCGGGTCATCGAGACGGGGGAGCCGCTGGTGCTGCAGGACGTGCAGCGCGATCCCCTGCTGCGGCCCGTGAAGGCCTGGCTGGAGGAGGGGGCGGAGGTGCGCTCCTCGGCGCTCTTCCCCATCCTGGAGCGCGACCGCTGCATGGGCGTCCTCTTCGTGCGCTCGGCCGAGCCGTGGACGGAGTTCGGGGAGCGCGAAAAGCAGCTCGGGCAGATCGTGGCGAACGCCACCGCGGTGGCCATGAGCAACGCGCGCCTCTTCGCCGAGCTGCGGGCCGAGTCGGCCCGGGGCTGGGACGCCAAGTCCCGGGTGGAGCAGCAGCTGCACGCCGTCGAGCGGTTCGAGCTGTTCTTCGAGAACTCCGCCGACAGCATCTTCATCACCGGCGAGGAGGGCACCGTCCGGTTCATGAACCGGCAGGCCGAGGCGCTGGTGGACGTGCCCCGCGAGCAGGTGGTCGGGCAGCCCTTCTCGGCGCTGGTGAAGGAGAGCGCGCGCTCCAGGGCCCATGGCCTGCTGCTGCGCGCCCGCGGCCGCGAGTACGGCGACCGCGTCGATCTGTCGATGGCGTCGGGTCGCCTGGTGGCCGCCACGTCGGCGCCCGTGCCCGGCGAGCAGGCCTTCATCATCACCGTCCGCGACGTGACGGAGGAGCGCAGCACCGCCCGCGCGCTCCAGGAGACGCGGGACTTCCTGCAGCGCCTCGTCGACGCCTCCCCCAACGCCATCGTCGCCACCGATCGCGACGGGCGCATCCGCGTCTTCAACAAGTCCGCCAACCTGCTCTTCGGCCGCGCCTCGGTGGACGTCGTGGGCCTCCTGCGGGTGGACGCCCTGTTCCCGGACGGCGCCGACGAGATCCGCGAGCAGCTCCGCGGCGCCGAGCACGGGGGGCCGGGGCGGCTGGAGCCCGGCATCGCCCGCCACGTCCTGGGCCTGGACGGCGCGCTGGTGCCCGTCCACCTGTCGGCGGCCGTCGTCGGCGGCGACGAGGCCGGCGCCCTGGCGGCCGTCTTCGTGTTCGAAGATCAGCGCGCTCGCCTGGAGATGGAGGATCAGCTCCAGCGCACCCGGGAGCGCCTCAAGGAGAGCGAGCGCATGGCGCTGCTGGCCGAGCTGGCCGGCGCCACGGCCCACGAGCTCAACCAGCCCCTCACCAGCGTCATGGGCTACGCCCAGCTCATCAAGCGGCGCTTCACCGATCCCGAGGACCCGCTCTTCCGCGCGGTGGACACCATCCACCGGCAGTCCCAGCGCATGGCCGACATCGTGCGGCAGGTGGGGCGCATCACGCGCTACGAGACGAAGCAGTACGTGGGCGGGACGCGCATCATCGACCTGGACCGGGCGGCGAAGACCGCCGACGAGCCCTACGAGGACTGAGCGCGCCGGCTCAGGGCTTGCGGACCCGGCGGATGAGGTCGTGGATCATGGCGGCGGTGACGCCATCGGGATCGCGGTACTCGGGGTCCAGGGCCAGCGTCCGCTCGAAGGCGGCGAGGGCCTGGGCGTCCGTCTCGGGCGTCCGCGGCTCGGCGGCCAGCCAGGCGCGGCCCAGCAGGTAGCGCGTCGAGGCGTCCTCGGGCTCGGCCACGGCCACCTGGGCGAGCAGCGCGCGGGCGGCGTCGGCGCGGCCGAGGCTGAGCAGCACGCGGCCGTGGGCGCGGCGTAGATCGTTGTCTTCCTTCCACTTTTCCGTCGCCTGCGCCAGCAGACGCTCGGCGAGGAAGGTGCGGTCGGCGCGCAGGAGCACCTGGGCCATCACCTTGGCGATGTCGGGGGTGGCCATGCTCTCCACGCCCAGGCGCTCGGGGTGCGTCTCCAGGTAGCGCACGATGGCGCCTTCGTCGCGCAGGGCCTCGGCGCCGAGCGTCTCGGGGGCGGGGGGCGGCGGGACCCAGGGCACGGCCTCGCCAGGGACGGGGGCGACGGCGGGCACGGTGAGGAGCGGGTGCTCGGCCAGGGCCGGCAGCCCCGTCAGGAGCGCCAGCGCAGCCCACCCCCATCGGGGCAGCGCGCGAGCAGCTCGGCCACCGTCGCGCCGCCCACCCGCAGCCCCGGCGCCACGGCCGCCCAGGGCGCCAGCACGAAGCGGCGCTCGGCCAGCCGGGGGTGGGGCACCTCCAGGGCCGCCGAGGCGGCCACGGCCGTGGGCCACGTCAGCACGTCCAGATCCAGCGTCCTCGGTCCCCATCGCTCTCCTCGGCTCCTCCCGTGCGCGCGCTCGATGGCCAGCAGGGCCTCCAGCGTCTCGTGGGGCCCCAGCCGCGGCCGCAGGCCCACCACCTGGTTGAGGAAGGCGGGCTGGTCGGGCAGGCCCCAGGGATCCGTCTCGACGAGCGGGCTCATGAGCAGAGGCCCGCGCGCCAGGCCGCGCAGCGCCAGCCGCGCCGCGCTCAGCGTCTCGGCGACGGGCCCGATGTTGCCGCCCAGGCCGATCCAGGCCCGATCCGCCATCTCGTCCATCGGGGAAGAAAGACCACAGGCCCCGGGAGTTGACAAGGCCGAAGGGCGGTCTCTACCGTCTCCGCCGTCGCGCCGGACGAGCTGGCGCTGGAGGTCCTGCCATGTTCCGAGCTCTCCTTGCCGCCGGCCTCCTCCTGGTGGCCGGCTCCGCGCTCGCCGGTCTGCCGGGGGTCAACCTCAAGGGTCTCAGCCAGGATGAGGTGGGCGACCTCGAGCTGCTGATGCGCCAGGGCGCCTGCCCCTGCGATCCGAAGGTGGCCCTCTACGACTGCATCGAGGCCAAGAGCTGCCCGGCCGCCACCGAGCTGGCCTCCTTCGGCGCCGACAAGATGCGCGAGGGCCTGAGCGGCGAGCAGGTCATGAAGGCCGTCGTCCAGAAGTACATCAACGAGCACGTGCCGCCGGCCACCTTCGACCTGAAGGAGACGCCCTCGAAGGGCGCCAAGGACGGCAAGGTGGTCATCGTCGAGTTCGCCGACTTCGAGTGCCCCCACTGCGCCGAGGCCCGCAACATCATCGAGGAGCTCGTCAAGGCGATGCCCAACGAGGTGACGGTGTACTTCAAGCAGTTCCCCATCGCCTTCCACGAGCAGGCCGAGCCCGCGGCCCGCGCGGCCCTGGCCGCCCACCGCCAGGGCCGGTTCTGGCCCATGCACGATCTCATCTTCCAGAACCAGGGCAGCCTGAGCGCCCAGAAGTTCATCGACTTCGCCACCGAGCTGGGCCTCAACGTCGACCGCTTCAAGGCCGACATGGAGAGCAAGGCCGTGCGCGACCAGGTGATGAAGGATCGCCAGGAGGGCGTGGACGCGGGCCTCTCGGCCACGCCGACGCTCTACATCAACGGCCGCATGTACCTGGATGACAAGACGGTCGACGCCCTCAAGGCCCATGTGAAGGGCCTGCTGACCCCCACGAAGTAGGTCAGATCGCCTCGATCCAGCTCACCACCGCCCGCAGCACCGCGGGCGCGAGCGGGGGGCCGTCGGGGGGCATGGCCAGGCCCCGCACCCCCGGATAGTCGGGCAGCACCTTCCGCAGCAGCGCGCTCCCGAGGGGATCCCCGGGCGCCACCAGCAGCCGATCCGGCTCCGCGCGGCTCGGCACGCCCACCAGGGACTCCGGGGTCAGGGGCGGGAAGGCCAAAGGCTCAGGGCCATGGCAGCCACAGCGGGCTGCCAGCGCGGGCGCGATGTCTCGCTCGAAGGACACCGGGGTGGCAGGGGCCGTGGGCCAGGGCCGGCTCAGGAAGCCGATCTCGACGCTCTCGGGCAGCACCCGGTCGTCGATGCCACGGACGTGCTCGGCCTGCACCACCAGTCGATAGCCCAGATCCGGTCGCAGCGCGGCCCGTGGCACCCCGACGAGGGCGGGGCCGCTGGGGTCGTAGCCCACCTGCAGATCGATGGCCACGTCGGCGGAATCCAGGGTCAGGGCGCGGCGAAAGTCCATCTGCGGATCCAGGTAGCCATCGAAGTACACCCGCAGCGGGGCCCCCGCCGGGTGCTCCTCGCCGGAGGCGGGGACGGCGCCCACGATCCGCAGCGCGGGGGCGTCCGGAGCGGCCAGACAGCCGGCCAGGGCGAGGGCCCACCAGGGGAGGCGGAGGTACGACATGCTGTTGACAGCGCCCTTCGTTTGTTCTAGCTTCCGGCGGTCAGAGGCCTGAAAAGCCCCCTGCCGACACGTACTTTCAACCCTCTTCCTGGTGGACAGCATGTTCCGAATCCGCGGCTTCCTTCAAGCGCTCTTCCTGGGCGCCGTTGGCCTGGTGGCCACCGCGTGTGGCCCGACCTACCCCAAGTGCGAGAACGACGAGCACTGTGCCGAGAAGGGGGAGTACTGCCTCAACGGGCGCTGCCAGCAGTGCCGTGAGAACAGCCAGTGCGAGGGCGCTGGGATGGAGTGCGCGTCGGGCCGCTGCCAGCGGCGCGCCGGGTACTGCGACGAGTCGGTCTCGTGCCCCGGCAACCAGAAGTGCCGTGACAACGAGTGCGGCGCCGAGTGCCTCGACAACAGCGAGTGCCAGGGCAACACCTACTGCTCCGGCGGCTCCTGCATCGAGAAGCCCGAGTGTGGCGAGGGCGCCGACAACCCGACCTGCCCCGCGGGTTCGGAGTGCGTCGGTGGCCGCTGCCAGGTCTCGCTGACGGACTGCTCCGGTGGCGGCGCCAACGGTGGTGGTGGCCCGGTCTACTTCGACTACGACCGCCACAACATCAAGCCGAACCAGCGCGCCAAGATGGACGCCATCGCGGCCTGCATGAAGGCCGGCAATTCCGCGCCCCTGCGCATCGAGGGCCACTGCGACGAGCGTGGCACCGAGGAGTACAACCTCGCCCTCGGTGAGCGCCGCGCCGACGCCGCCCGCCGCTACCTCCAGAGCCTGGGGGTGGACGCTGGCCGCCTGAGCACGGTCAGCTTCGGCGAGAACCGCCCCGCTGCCAACGGCAGCAACGAGGCGGCCTGGCGCCAGAACCGCCGCGCCGAGTTCGTGGCCCAGTAAGGACCCGCCCGCTCGCCCGCCCGAGCTCGCGGCGGCGAGCGCTGCAGCCCCACCCGGGGCTGCGCTCAACCGCTCGCGGAGTTCCGATGCGCCTCCTCCGTCCTGCCCTCCTCACCGTCCTCGTCGCGCCGACCGGCTGTGTCTCCCACTGGCGCGGTGAGAAGATCGAAGCGGACATCGTCGCCCTGGAAGGCCGCCTCGACCAGCAGGTCGAGGATCTGCGCGGCCTGCGCGCCGGCCTCCAGGAAGATCTCGGCAAGGTCGCCGCGCAGCTCATGCAGACGGAGCGCAAGCTCGTCGAGTCCATCGAGCGCCTGCAGAGCGGCAACGCCGACAACATGATCATCATCGAGCAGCTGCGCGAAGAGCTGAACGTCGCCCGCGGCGAGCTGGCCCGCATCGAGCACCAGATGCCCGGCAAGCCGGCGGGGGCGCTCCCTGACGTGGGTGATCCGGCCGTGCCGGCCCCGGCGGGCGCGCCGGCGCTCCCCGAGGACGCCGCCGAGCTGTACCGGTTCGGGTACGAGCGCAAGCAGGCGGGGGACTGCGCGGAGGCCGTGCGGGCCATGGCGACCTTCGCCCAGAAGTTCCCGGACAACCCGCGGGCGGACAACAGCCTCTTCCTGCTGGCGGAGTGTCAGTTCGAGCAGAAGGAGCACACGGCCTCCATCCGCACGCTCCAGACGGTCATGAACTCCTACTCGAAGGGTGACAAGGTCGACGACGCGCTCGTGCTGATGCACGACAACTTCGTCGCCCTGGGCCGCTGCAAGGACGCCCTGCCCTTCCTCGAGACGCTCATCGCGGAGTACCCGCGCTCCAACCAGGTGAAGGTCGCCCAGGCCAAGCTCAAGCGCACGAAGCAGAGCTGCAAGTAGGCCCACCCGGGCGCGACTCCCCCTCGACGCCGCCTTCTCGACGGACCACGGGCAAGCGCCCGCGGGCCCGGCGACGGACCAGCCTCGCCGCAACCCCAGGAGATCGAAAAAGAAAGCGCCTGAGCCAGTCAGGCGGCGGGCGGCGTCCGGTCGTCGCGCCACTGCATCGCGGCGGGCAGGATGATGAGCGTCGTCGCCAGGGCGGCGAGCATGCCGATCACCGTCAGCAGGCCCAGTGTGTTCAGGCCGCGGTCGTTGGCCGACATCAGGCTGGCAAAGCCAATGCACGTGGTGAGGGTGGCGAGGGTGGAGGCCATGCCGGTGGTGCGCACCACGTAGAGGGCGCTGTCGCGGCCGAGCTCCTTGTGGCGGTGGTACATATGGACGCCATTGTCGACGCCCATGCCGATGATGGTGGGCACGGCGAGCATGTTGAAGAAGTTCAGCTTCATGCCCATGAGGGCCATGAGGCCGGCAGAGATGCCCAGCCCCATGCCGAGGGGCATCATGATCATCGCCACCGCGCCCAGGTTGCGCTCGAACAGGAAGATGAGCATCAGCACCACCAGGAGCGCCGCGATGCTCGTCTTGAGGCCATCGAGCTTCATCGCCACGATGACCTCGGCCCAGACCATGGGCTTGCCCGAGACCACCGGCGGGCGCCCATCGAGGCCCTTGAGCGAGAGCATCTCGTCGCGGAAGGCCAGCGCGACCTCGCCGTCGTTGGTGCTGCCTCGGGGTGACACGAAGATGAACTCACCCAGGGTGCCATCGGTGTCGCTGAACTTGTCCTTCACCCAGTCCGGCAGGTCCTTGGCGGCGAACTCCTCGGGGTGGCAGTGCTTGAGCAGCTCGTCGGCCCCCTCCCGCGGATCGCCCTCGAAGAGCTTCACCTTGCGCCGCAGCTTCCGGCAGATGCGCTCCACCTGCTCCTTCTTCTCGGCCTGCTGGGCGGGCACGAGGGCGAAGAGCGACTGATAGCTCTTGATGCGGGGGTGGTAGATCTTGCCGCGATCGGTGCGCGTCTCGAGCTGCTGGTAGATGGACTCCGCCTCCTGGGCAGAGTTGGTGAAGATGACCGCCGGCGCCGAGGCCTGGGTGGTGCCGTACTGGATCTTCTCGTGCTCGGCCTTCTCCTTCTCCTCCTTCGGGCCGAGCTTGTTGAAGTCCAGCTCGAAGTCCACGAAGGCCGGGCCGAGGGTCGCCCCCGCCACGCCCAGCATCACGCCGACGACCACGGTGCGGGGCCCCAGGGGGAACTTCCGCCGCACGATCTTGCCGTCCTCGCCGCGGTCGACCTTGTAGCCGAGCAGCTTCAGGGGCAGCCAGCGCTCGAAGATGAACGTCACGGCGGGGAACACGATGAGGACGGCGAGCAGGCAGAGGATGACGCCCACGGCCGCCACGCCGCCGAACTGGCTGAAGCCCCGGAAGTCGGCCAGGGTGAGGGCGAGGAAGGCCAGGGAGGTGGTCGAGCCGGCCAGCAGGCTGGCCATGCCGCAGTGCTGGTGGGTGGTGATCATCGACTCCAGCGGGTCGTGCCCTGCGGCCCGCTCCTCGCGGTAGCGGCCATAGAAGTGGATGCCGAAGTCGATGCCCAGGCCCAGGAGCACGGCGAAGATGAAGGCCGTGATGATGTTCACGTAGCCGACGAACGCGGTGGCGAAGCCCACGGTCCAGGCCGTCCCCAGGATGAGGGGGATCATCACGCAGAAGAACGCCCGGAAGCTGCGGAAGGCCACCACCACCACCAGCGCCAGCAGGGCCAGGGAGATGCTGACCGATGACGTCATGTCCCCCTGGAGCTGCTGGGAGCGCTCCAGGGCGGTGCGGTAGCCGCCGCCCAGGTCCACCCGGGTCACGACGCCGCCGGCCTCGATGGGCCCCAGCTGCTCGGTGACGGCGGCCCGGACGGTCGTCTCGACCTCCTCCATGATCTTGCGGCAGAAGGCCAGGTCGCTGGAGGAGCGCGTCGGGTACACCTGCAGGCCGATGGTGGTGTAGTCGCGGTTGAAGAAGTACTCGCGGTACTCCCCCCGCCGGCGGCGGAACGTGCGGCCGAGCTCGCTGAGGCCGTCGTCGCGCTCGATCTCGGCCCAGGAGAGCGTCGAGGGCGGCTCGGCCTCCTTCTTGGTGGCGCTCTCGTCCTCGAAGAGCTTGAGCTCCGCCTTGACGGCCTTCTGGATCTCGCTGGTGAGGTCCTCGTAGTACTCCCGCAGCTCCGGCAGCGACGGGAAGATGATCAGCGCGTTCTGATCGATGGTGCTGACGTCCTGCTTGAACCGCGCCTTGCGCACGTCCGGCAGGGCCTCGACGCGCCGGGTGATCTCGGGGAGCGCCTCCTTGACCCGCACGAAGTCGTCGGTCATCAGCGTGACGACGAGGATGTCCGCGCTGCCGAGGCGCTTCTCCAGCACCTCGCTGGCCTGGACGCTCGGCGCGGATCCCGGCAGCAGATCCTGGATGCGGCTGCGCAGCTCCAGGCGCGTGCCCGGCACCAGCATCCCGGCGGCCAGGAGGACCGAGAGGGCCGCCACCGCCAGCGACAGCAGCGAGGTCAAGTAGGGGTGGCGGTGAATGAAAGTCACCAGCCGGCGAATGGGGCGTTCGGGCAGGACCTGCATCGTCACTGACTAGCATGGTCGGGGCCCCGCGGCCAGCGCGCCGAGATGGTCGATTCCGGTTGATCTCGCCGGGCGGCCCCGCCAGAAGATGCGCCATGCGCCGCCGACACTTCGATGCCCTCCGCCCGCTCTGCCCGAACTGCCGATCCCAGGGGGTCGAGTCGGCCCTCCGCATCGGCGCCGTGGCCCGTGAGCGGGGCAGCCTGGTGCTGGAGGGGGCCCTGCACTGCTCCCGCGCGGGCTGCCAGGCCGAGTACCCCATCATCGACGGGGTGCCCATCCTGGTGGCGGGCGTGCGGGCGTTCATCACCGACAACCTGCTGTACCTGCTGGCCCGTGACGACCTGTCGTCCCACGCCGAGAGCATGCTGGGGGACGGCAGCGGGCCGGGCTCGGCCTTCAACACGACGCGGCAGTTCCTCTCCAGCTACGCCTGGGACCACTACGCGGATCTGGACCCGCAGGAGCCGGCGAGCGAGCCCCGACCGGGGGCCGTCATCCGCACCCTCGACCGCGGCCTCGAGCTGCTGGGCGGCGTGCCGGAGGGGCCGGCCATCGAGATCGGCTGCTCGGTGGGGCGCACCAGCTTCGAGATGGCCGCCCGCCACCGCGGGCTGGTGCTCGGCGTCGACGTGAACGTCTCGATGATCCGGCTCGCGGCCCGCGTGCTCGTCGAGGGGGAGGTGCGCTATCCCCGCCGCCAGGTGGGCATCGTCTTCGAGCGCCGCACCCTGCCGGCCCGCTTCCCCGACGCCGACCGCGTCGACTTCTGGATCGCCGACGCCCTGGCCCTGCCGTTCGCCGACGCCACCTTCGCCCTGGCCGTGAGCCTGAACGTGCTGGACTGCGTGCCGGCCCCGTACGCGTTCCTGGGCGAGATCGCCCGCGTGCTGGCCGGCGGGGGCGGCGCCGTCCTGAGCACCCCGTATGACTGGTCCCCCGGGGCGACGCCCGTCGAGGCGTGGATCGGCGGGCACTCCCAGCGGGGGCCCAACCGCGGCGCTGCCGAGCCCTTCGTCCGCTCGCTGCTGGACGGCACGCACCCCCAGGCCGTCCCCGGGCTGCGGCTCGTCGGTGAGGACGCCGACTCGCCCTGGCACGTCCGGCTGCACGCCCGCAGCACCATGCTCTACCGCAACCACCTGCTGGCGCTGCGGGCGGGGCGCGCGTGAGCGACGGCCACCTGGAGGCGTGGGCCGCCTTCGAGGACGCCGCGTCCCCGGCCCGGGCCCCGCTGCTCGACGCGGGCTGGGGGGCCTTCGCCGTCGTCTTCGGGCGGCCGGACGTGTCGCCTCTGATCGCGCGCCTGCTGCTGGATCTGGGGCCGCTGCCCGTCTGGGTGCGCCCGGCGGTGGTCGGGACGGCCCAGGCCGATCCCGTGGACCTGCTGGGCGTCGCCGTGCGCCACGCGACCCAGGTGGCCCTCCCGGCAGCGCTGGCGGGCACGCCGCTGGCGCCACCGACCGTGGAGGGGCCGCTGGACGTGGCGGCCGCGCGGGGCCTCGGCGGCGCCCTGGGCGCCCTGGCGCGGGAGGCCCTGGACGCCTTCGGCCATGGGCCCCAGGAGACGGCCGCGCGGCTGCTGGCCGGGGCCGTGGGGCACTACGTGCGCGTGCTCACGGGGGCGCCCGAGGCGGGCCGCGAGGTCATGAGCCAGGTGGCCGCCGCGACGCGCGCCCTCGCGCAGCTCGACGCCGGCGCCCCGCTGGCCCTCACCCGCGCGTGCCTCGCCGGCCCCTGGGAGGCCCTCGACGCGGCCACGGTCGCCGCCGAAGAGGCCGACGCAAGCGCCTGAGTCTATTCGACTTTCTGGAAGACGCCCTCGAGCTGCGGCACCCCCCGGGGGGCGAACTGCTCGGCCGCCGGGGCCAGCCGCACCACGCGGAAGCGTGGCTCGAAGCGGGCCCGCAGCGCCGCGGGGCTGGTGCCATGGGGGCCAGGGCCGCCCGCGTCGTCGAAGTGCAGGAACGCGCCGAGGAGGTGGCCCCCCGGCCGCAGCAGCCCCCAGACGGCGTCGCGGTAGGCGTCGAGGAGGTCGCGCTCCAGCGCGCAGTAGCAGGTGTGCTCGACGACGGCGTCGTAGGCTTCGGGTCGGGCCTCGGGCAGCGCGAACAGGTCGCCGGCCAGCCACTCCAGGTCATCGAGCGCCCCGACCCGGGCGGCGGCCTCCGCCAGCGCCGTGGGCGAGAGGTCGAGCCCCGTGACGACGAAGCCCGCCCGCGCCAGGGCTTCGGCGTCGTGCCCCCGCCCGCAGCCTGGCACCAGCACGCGAGCGCCCGGGCCCAGGACGGTGCGGGCGAGCCGCTGGACCACCGGCGATGGGCCGCCCAGATCCCAGGGGGTGTTGCCGATCTGGTAGCGCTCTTCCCAGCCGCTCATGCCCAGGTCCTCCCCGCCATCGTCGCTCTCGGCGTCGCCGCCGGCGCCATCATGCCGGCCGCGCGCCCGGGCGGCCAGGGGTGGTGACTTGCGGTCGGTTCCAGGCTAGGTTGGCGCCGATGGAAGACCTCGATCCCAGCGATCCCGCGGCGCCGTTCGAGCGGCCGGGGGGGCCGGTGGCGGTGCTCTGCCTGCACGGGCTGACGGGGACGCCGTTCGTCTGGCGGCCCCTGGCCGACGCCCTCGCGGCGGCCGGCTACCACGTGCGGGCCCCGCGCCTGGTGGGCCATGGCCACGACCCGGCCGTGCTGCGCCACACGCGCTTCCTCGACTGGCTGGGGACGGCCCGCCGCGCCTTCGACGACCTGGCCGAGCGTCACCCGCGCATCTTCATCGTCGGGCTCTCCATGGGCAGCCTGGCGGGCCTCGTCCTGGCCCATGAGCGCGGCGACCGGGTGGCCGGGGTGGTGGCCATGGCGACGCCCCTGGAGCTGAAGCCGACGCAGCAGCTCATGCTGGGGCTGGCCCGCAAGCTGCCCCTGGCCGACGCGCTGCCCTACGCCCTCAAGCGCAGCGGCCCCGACGTCTCCGATCCGGGCGTGGCGGCGGCGATGCCGGACTACGACCGCACCCCCATCGCGGCGGCGGCGAGCATGCTGGAGGGGCAGGCGGCCGTGAAGGCGCGCATGGCGCGGCTGTCGGTGCCGGTCCTCGTCCAGCACGGCCGCCACGACCACGTCGCGCCGGTGCGCAACGTCCAGCTCCTGATGGACGGCCTGCGCACGCCGAGCCGCCGGGCCATCATCTACCCGCGCAGCTGGCACATCCTGCCGCTGGACGTCGAGCACACCGCGGTGATCCGCGATGTGCTCGACTTCGTTGAGGATCCGGTGGGGTTCACGCGCCGCGGGCCACAGCCGCTCGCGTAGGCGCCGCCCCGGGCGGGGCGGCGTAGGGCTCAGCCGCCGTGGAAGCGGACGAGCACCGGGGCGATGACCAGCGCGACCACGCTCATCAGCTTGATGAGGATGTTCAGGGCCGGGCCGGCGGTGTCCTTGAAGGGGTCGCCGACGGTGTCGCCGATGACGGCGGCCTTGTGGGCGTCGCTGCCCTTGCCGCCGTTGTGGCCGCCCTCGATGTACTTCTTGGCGTTGTCCCAGGCGCCGCCGGCGTTGGACATGAAGATGGCCATCATCACGCCGCCGACGGTGGTGCCGACGAGCAGGCCGCCGAGGGCCTCGATGCTGTAGAGGCCGGCCAGCACGGGGGCGGTGACCGCCAGCATGCCGGGCAGGACCATCTCCTTGATGGCGGCGGCGGTGGAGATGTCCACGCAGCGCGCGTACTCGGCCTTGACGCCCTCCTTGCCCTCCCGCAGGCCCGGGATCTCCCGGAACTGGCGGCGGACCTCCTCGATCATGCGGGAGGCCGCGCGACCGACGGCCTTCATGGCCATGGAGCTGAAGAGGAAGGGCAGCATGCCGCCGACGAAGACGCCGGCCATCACCTTGGGATCGAGGACGTTGATGCCCCTCTCCAGGAGGCCCGCCTTGGTGGCGAAGGCCGAGAACAGGGCCAGCGAGGTCAGGGCGGCGGAGCCGATGGCGAAGCCCTTGCCGATGGCGGCGGTCGTGTTGCCCACGGCGTCGAGCTTGTCGGTGCGGCCACGCACCTCCTTGGGGAGGTGGGACATCTCGGCGATGCCGCCAGCGTTGTCGGCGATGGGGCCGTAGGCGTCGACAGCGAGCTGGATGCCGGTGGTGGCGAGCATGCCGAGGGCGGCCATGGCGATGCCGTACAGGCCGGAGGTGTAGTAGGCCACCAGGATGGCCGCCACGATCAGGGCGGTGGGCAGGAAGGTGGAGACCATGCCCACGCCCAGGCCGCTGATGATGTTGGTGGCGGGGCCGGTGAGGCTCTCGTCGGCGATGCCCTTCACGGGGGCGCGGTGATCGCTGGTGTAGTACTCGGTCACGACGCCGATGAGGATGCCGGAGACCAGGCCGCCGACGGTGGACCAGAAGACGCCCATGGCGGTGTAGGTCTCGCCGCCCACGGTGAAGGTGCCGTCGCCCAGGAACGCCTTGATGAGGAAGAAGCTGACCACGAGCATCACGCCGCCGGCCACGAAGGTGCCGGTGTCGAGCGCGCGCTGGGGGTTGCCGCCCTCCTTCACGTTGACGAGGAAGGTGCAGGCGATGCTGACCACGATGCCGGCGCCGGCGATGAACAGGGGCAGGATGACGGGGTTGAGGGCGCTGCCCTCGGGCATGCCGGCCATCCAGCCCATGCCGAGGATCATCGAGCCCACGATGGCGCCGACATAGCTCTCGAAGAGGTCGGCGCCCATGCCGGCGACGTCGCCCACGTTGTCGCCCACGTTGTCGGCGATGGTGGCGGGGTTGCGCGGGTCGTCCTCGGGGATGCCCGCCTCGACCTTGCCCACCAGGTCGGCGCCGACGTCGGCGGCCTTGGTGAAGATGCCGCCGCCCACGCGGGCGAACAGCGCGATGGAGCTGGCCCCGAGGCTGAAGCCCGAGACCACGTTGAGGACCACCTCGAGCTTGGGGTGGGCGCCGACGATGCTCAGGATGTCGCCCTCGCCCAGCATGCCGGTGTTGGCGAAGATCCAGAAGAGGCTGCCCAGGCCGAGCACGCCGAGGCCGACGACGCTCATGCCCATGACGGCGCCGCCGCTGAAGGCGACCTTGAGGGCCGAGGAGAGGCCGGTGCGGGCGGCGTTGGCGGTGCGCACGTTGGCCGCGGTGGCCACGCGCATCCCGAAGAGGCCGGCGAGGCCGGAGCAGACGGCCCCGACCACGAACGACAGGGCGATCAGCGCGTGGCTGTCGGCCTGCCCGGCGTTGAACCAGGCCAGGAGCGCGGCGACGGCGACGACGAAGATGATGAGCTTGGCGTACTCGGCCCGCAGGAAGGCCATGGCGCCCTCGCGGATCGCGTTCGCGATGCCCTTCATCTCGTCGGTGCCGGCGTCCTGCTTGTTGACCCACATGGACTTCCAGAAGGCGAAGCCCAGGGCAAGGACGCCCGCGACGGGGATCGCCCACAGGTAGCTGAACACGTTCTTACGCTCCTCTCTCTACGGGCAGGGGACGCCGCCAGGCGTTCCAGGGGCCGGGCCCCGACCTTCCCCGGGTCGCGCGGGGCTACCGCGCGACGTTGATGACATTCATGGCCATGCGTGGTCCGTCCCGAAGGGCCAGCCGCACGGCGTCCACCCCCCGATCCAGCAGATCGGGCAACCACTCGCGCTCCTCGCGGCTGAAGTCCGCGAGGACGAAATCCGAGACCGCGCCGTGCTGGGGGCGGCCGATGCCGACCCGCAGCCGGACGAAGTCCGCCGTGCCGAGCTGGGCGACGATGGACCGCAGGCCGTTGTGGCCTGCGTGACCGCCCCCCACCTTCAGCCTGATGGTGCCGAACGGCAGGTCGAGCTCATCGTGGATGACCAGGATGTTCCCGACCTCGACGTTGAAGAAGCTGCGCGCCGCGGAGACCGACTTGCCGCTCAGGTTCATGAAGGTGTCGGGCTCGAGCAGCGCCGCCGGCTTCCCTTCCAGGTTGCCGGCGGCGTAGCGCCCGCTGAACCGCGTGCGGCTGAGGGGGAGCCCCGCCCCGTCCGCCAGGCGATCGACCACCATGAACCCCACGTTGTGCCGGTTGCCGGCATAGCGGGGGCCCGGGTTGCCGAGGCCGACGACGAGGCAGCGGTCCTCCACGGCGCCCGACTACTTCTTCTTCTTCGCGGCCTTCGGATCCTCGGCGGCCTTCTTCTTCCCGCGGGGCTTCATGACCTTCACGACCACGTAGTCACGGTCGTACACGGCCTCGACGCCCTCGGGCAGCGGCATCTGGCTCGCCATCACGCCGTCGTTGTGATCGAGGTTCGTGATGTCGATGAGGACCTCGGCCGGGATGTCCGCCGGCTTCCCCCGCAGCTTCACGTCGCGGTAGGGCTTGCGCAGGCGGCCACCGGTGGCGACACCGACGGAGCGGCCCGTCACGTTCACCGGCACCATGGCGGTCAGGGCCTGGTCGAGGTCGGGCACGACCAGGTCCACGTGGAGAATCTCGCGGCTGATGGCGTCGCGCTGCACCTCGCGAATCATCACGTGGCGCGGCTCCTCACCGGGCAGCGTGACAGCGAACACAGCGTTGAAACCCTTGGGGTTTCGCAGGCCCTTGTTCAGCTCGGCGGGGTCGAGGCTCACAGATACGGGCGAATCAACACCGTGCCCGTAGAGCACCGCCGGCAGCCGCCCCTCGGCACGATGCCGCCTAGCGGTTCCCTTGCCCCCGGTCTCCCGGCGGGCGCAATCAATGGCGATGGCGTCCAATGGTCTTTCCTCGTCTGGGTGGGTGCTCGGTCAGAAATGAAACAAGCTGGAGACCGAGCTGAGATCGTGAATGCGCTTGATGGCCTCTCCGAACACGTTGGCGGCGGAGAGGACCTTGACCTTGGGGCAGGCGCGTCCGGCGGCGGTGAGGGGGATCGTGTTGGACACGATGACCTCCTCGATGACGCTCTCGGACAGGCGCGTGATGGCCGGCCCCGACAGGACCGGGTGGGTGGCCAGGGCGAAGACCCGCCGGGCGCCGAAGTCGCGCAGGACCTGAGCCGCCTGGCAGATGGTGCCGGCCGTGTCGATCATGTCGTCCACCAGGACCACGTCGCTGTCCTCGACGTCGCCCACGAGGTGCATGACCTCGGCGACGTTGGGGCCCGAGCGGCGCTTGTCGACGATGGCGAGGGCCGCGTCGAGCCGCTTGGCGTAGCTGCGGGCCCGCTCGACGCCGCCGGCGTCGGGGGACACGATGACCGGGTTGTGGAGCTCGAGATCCTTGAGGTAGCGCAGCATCACCGGCGAGCAGTAGAGGTGATCCACCGGGCCGTTGAAGAAGCCCTGGATCTGCCCCGCGTGCAGCTCCATCGTGATGAGGCGCGAGCAGCCCGCCGCCAGCAGCAGATCCGTCACCAGCCGCGCCGAGATGGGGGCGCGGGGGGCGGCCTTGCGGTCCTGCCGGGCGTAGCCGAAGTAGGGGATGACCGCCGAGATGCTGCCCGCCGAGGCCCGCTTGAGGGCGTCGGCCATGATGAGCAGCTCCATCAGGTTGTCGTTGACCGGGGCGCTGGTGCTCTGGATGACATACACGTCGGCGCCGCGCACGGACTCGTCGATCTCGACCCGGATCTCGCCGTCCGAGAAGCGATTCACCCGGGCGTTGCCCAGGGGAACGTTGACGTAGGCGCAGATCTCGCGGGCCAGCTCCGGATTCGAGTTCCCCGTGAAGATCCTGACGGACGGCATCGCGTCGCCTCCGGGTGCGTGGCAGGGGCGGTAGGATTCGAACCTACGTCAGCGGGAACCAAAATCCCGTGGCTTACCGCTAGCCCACGCCCCTAAATAATGCGCAACTTCTTGAAATTTCGGAGGAATCGCGAAAGGTCAAGTCGGGCGCCCCGCTGGACGCGGGTAGATAGCACAGGGGGGGTAGGCTGTCAACGCGCGATGCCGCGCGTGGCGCCACGCCGCGGCGTTGTGGGCGAGACCGCGCGGCCTCGCCGTGGTATGACGGCCCCATGGAGCTGCCCATCGCCCTGCTCGGCCTGCTGGTCGTCGTCATCGTGGCGCTCGCGTCGCCCTCGCTCGCGGCCGGCCTCTTCGTGCTGGCCTGCCTCGTCTCGGCGAGCGTGGCGACGCTGGCCGTCCTCGCCCGCAACGGGCGGTCGTGAGCGCGAGGTGACGACGCCCGCCCGGTGGCCCGCCCCATGAAGGGGGCCCTGGTCGCCGCGGGCCTCGCGGGCGCGTTCTTCGGCCTCTTCGCCGCCGCCGGCCTCACCTGGCTGGACGCGGGCGAGCTGGGGGCCGCCGCCTGGGAGCTGGGCATCGCCCACCCGCCGGGCTTCCCTGTCTTCACGCAGCTGCACGGCCTGGTGATGCACCTGGTGCCCTTCGGCGACGCGGCCTTCCGCGGCGCCCTCGCCTCGGGCCTCTTCGGGGCCGGCGCCGTGGGGTGCCTGGTGGCCGCCGCCCGCTGGCTCGACGTCCGGCCGCTGCCCGCCGTGCTCGGCGCCCTGGCCATGGCCACCTCGGGCCTCTTCACCCTGCACGCCGTGACCATCGAGGTCTACAGCGGGGCCGCCTGCTGGGTCGCCGCCGTGCTCTGGCTGGGGCTGCGCCTGCGGGCGCTGGGCGACGGCCGCGACGCCCTCGGCCTGGGCCTGCTCGTCGGCCTGGCGGCCGGCCACCACGCGGAGCTGCGCCTCTTCGTCGTGCTGGCCGCCCCCGCCGCCCTCATCGCGGGCTGGCGGCGGCCCCGCGCGCTGGCGCTGGTGGCCGGCTTCGCCGTGCTGGGGGCCCTCTGCCTCGCCTACCTGCCCCTGCGCTCCGCCGCCGAGCCCTGGCGCGACTGGGGCAACCCCGAGACGCTGGGCGCCCTCTGGGACCACTTCTGGGGCCGCAGCATCCGCGCGGCCTACGGCGCCGAGCTCGGCCACCTCAAGCCCGCCGACGTGGGCACATTCCTGGGGCAGCTCTGGACGGCCAGCCCCGCGCTCCTCGTCCTGGGCCTCAGCGGCCTGGTGCTGGCCCTGCGCCGCCCCGGCGGGCGCTGGCTCGCCCTCGTCTGGCTCGTCGATCTGGGCTACGCGGTGGCCATCAACCCCATGGGCCTGCGGGATCTGCAGAACGGCGTGCCCGGCCTCTGCGCCCTCGGCCTGGGGGCGGCGGTGGCCCTCGACGCGGCGAGCCGCCTGCCCGCCGGCCGCGTCGCGCTGCCCGCGGCCGCGCTGGCGCTGGTGGCCGCCCTGAGCCCCATGACCTGGGTGGCCGTCCGCGGCGACCGGGTGGCGGGGCGGCTCATCCGCGCCGCGGGCGACGAGGCCCCCGCCGAGGCGCTGGCCTTCGTGGTGAGCGACGGGGTGGCGGCCGGCTTCGCCTTCGCCCAGGTCGTCGAGGGCCTGCGCCCCGACCTGGCGGTCATCGTGCGTCAGCACGTCGCGCGGGTGTCGTCGGTGGGCCCCGTGGCGCGGCGCCTGCCCGCGGCCACGGCCGGCTGGCAGCGCGGGGCCGGGGTGGGAGACTTCACGGCGGTGGCGGCGGGCTGGCCCGTGCGCTGGGAGTGGGCGGAGGGGGCCGACGCCGCGGGGCGCCCGGCCGATCTGGCGCCGCGGTTCCCCTGGTTCGCCACCGGGGTCGGCGCCGACGTGGACTTCCTGGCGCGGCTCGACGCCCTGGCCGCCGAGGCGAGCCCGGATCCCCAGACCGGGCGGGCCCTGGCCAGCGTGGCGGGGGATCTGGGGCGCTGGGCGCTGGGGCGCAGCCCGGCGCTGGCGGTGGCGGGCATGGCCCGGGCGGCGGAGCTTCAGCCCGACAGCAGCGCGCGCTGGACGAACCTGGGGCAGGCGCTGGTGGCCGTGGGCCGCGTCGCCGACGCGCGCGCCGCGGCCGAGCGGGCGCTGGCCCTGGCCCCCGACGACCGCGTCACGCGGCTCAACATGGCGCGGATGGACGTGAACGCGGGGGCGGTGGAGCAGGCGGGGGCGCGCCTGGACGCCCTCCTCGCCGACGATCCGGCCGACGCCGACGCCCTCGGCCTGCGGGGGGTGCTGCGGGCCAACGCCGGCGACCTCGCGGGCGCCGCCGACGACTGGCGCCGGGCCCTCGAGGTCGATCCGGCCCAGGTGGAGGCCCGCGTCGGCCTCGCTCGCCTGCGTCGCCCCTAGCGCCCCGGTCCCAAGGGACGCCCGGGTCCGAAAAGAAAAGGGCGCCCCTGGGGACGCCCTCTCCTCGGCACACCACCCAGCGGGTGGCCTCAAGTGCTCAGAGCTCGGCCTTGAGCTCGGAGGACACCTTGAAGCCCACGGTGCGGCTGGCCGGAATCTCCAGCGCGTCGCCCGTGCGGGGGTTGCGACCGGTGCGGGCCTGGCGCTCCTTGAGCGTCCAGGTACCGAAGCCGGGCATGTAGAACTTGCCATCCTCGCGAACGGAGGAGGCGATGCGGTCGAAGATCGTGTCGACGAGGTCAGCCACGGCCTTGCGGGTCATGCCTTCGCCGGCCGCCGCGTGCACCGCCTCGATGAGCTCTGCCTTGGTCATCTCGGTTCTCCTCTGCGCTCAGCCGTTGAGGCTGTTGCGGAAGTCAGGGGCCAGCTTGAAACCCACGGTCTTGGACTCGGGGATCTCGATGGAGTCGCCGGAGCGGGGGTTGCGGCCCGTCCGGGACGCCCGGGTCTTGACGGTCAGCACGCCAAAACCGGGGACAGCGAAGCGACCCTCATCCTTGAGGGCCCGGGCGATGGCGTCGAACGTGGCGCCCAGCACTTCGCCCACCTTCTTCTTGGTGAGATCGCCGTACTCGGCCTGAACCGCGTTGATCAGGTCCTTCTTGGTCATTTCCCCGCCCTCCATGGGGTCAGCCGCGATGCATGCGGACTTGAGGTTTCTCTCGGCTAGCTCGCTCGCGAATCTTTGCAGGCGGTCCGCCCAACCCGGTCGGCACGATAAGCCGGCCAGGATGCTTCGTGTTACGGGCCCGAGAGGCTTCAAGCCTGAGGCATCCAGGTCCCGTCAAGCGGGCGGAGCATATCCAGCCGATTTTTCGGGTGTCAAACAAAAAGAATCGCCGAAAACGCCGAAGTCATGCGGGTCCGAGCCTCATCGGGGGGGCGCGACCCCTCCCAGGCGCGGCGATCAGACCGGCAGGGATCGACCACGGCCAATGGCGTAGTACGTGAAGCCCCGCGCGGCCATCCGCTCGGGGTCGTACAGGTTGCGGCCGTCGAAGAGCACCGGGGCCTTCAGGCGGCGGGCCACCTGATCGAAGTCGGGGCGCCGAAATACGTTCCATTCCGTGCAGATACACAGGGCGTCGGCGCCATCGAGGCAGGCATAGTGATCGGTGGAGAGGGTGATCCGATCCCCGAAGTGGGCGGCCGCGTTCTCCATGGCCTGGGGGTCGTGGGCCACCACCGAGGCCCCCGCGGCCAGCAGCCCCTCCACCAGATCGATGGCCGGCGCGTAGCGCATGTCGTCGGTGTTCGGCTTGAACGCGAGGCCCCAGACGGCGAAGCGCCGACCGGCCAGCTCGCCCCCGAAGTGGGCCGCCACCTTGCGCAGCAGGATGCCCTTCTGGTCGCGGTTGACGGCGTCCACCGCCTGCAGCAGCCGCAGCGGGTGGTGGTTGACCTCCGCCGTGTGCATCAGCGCCTTGACGTCCTTGGGGAAGCAGGAGCCGCCGTAGCCCGTCCCCGGGAAGAGGAACTGGTAGCCGATGCGCGGATCCGAGCCGATGCCCACCCGGACCTTCTCGATGTCGGCCCCGACGCGCTCGGCCAGGTTCGCCAGGTCGTTCATGAAGCTGATCTTCGTGGCGAGCAGGGCGTTGGCCGCGTACTTCGTCAGCTCGCTGGAGCGGACGTCCATGAAGTGGATGCGCTCATGGGTGCGGCAGAAGGGCTCGTAGAGCTCCCGCAGGGCCTCGCGGGCCAGGTCGCCGGCGGGGCCGGCGGGGGTGCCCACCACCACGCGGTCCGGCTTGAGGAAGTCGTTGACGGCGTCGCCTTCCTTGAGGAACTCGGGGTTCGAGCAGCAGACGTAGCCCTGCCGGGCGTGCTCGCCGATGAGGGCGGAGACGCGATCGGTGGTGCCGACGGGCACCGTCGACTTGGTGAGGACGATCTTCTGCCCGTCCAGCAGGACGTTCTCGCCGCCCGCGAGGGCCTTGCCGATGGTCTCGGCCACGCTCTCGACGAAGCGCAGCTCCGCCGAGCCATCGTCCCCCTGGGGGGTGCCCACGGCGATGAAGATGACGCCGCCGTCCCGGCACGCCCGCTCCACGTCGGTGGTGAAGCGCAGGCGGCCCGCGGCGACGTTCTCCTTCACCAGGTCCTCGAGGCCCGGCTCGTAGAAGGGCACCTCGCCCTTCTCCAGCCGCGCCACCTTGGCCGCGTCGATGTCGGCGCAGACCACGTCGTTGCCGACGTTCGCCAGGCAGGCGCCGGCCACCAGGCCCACGTACCCGCTCCCGATGACCGTGATGCGCATGGCGAGGCTCCTCTGATCCGGACCGGTTGATTTCGGCGGGTGTTGTAAGAGAGATCAACGCCCGCGTGCAAACCGACGCGGAGGGCCGGGTGAGCATCATCGTCCAGAAGTATGGTGGCAGCTCCGTCGCGACGGCCGAGCTCATCCGCAAGGTGGCCGCCCGCGTCGTGGCGACCCACGCCGCCGGCCACCAGGTCGTCGCCGTCGTCTCCGCCATGGGCAAGAGCACCGACGGCCTGCTGGAGCTGGCGCGCTCGGTCAGCCAGAACCCCGAGCGGCGCGAGCTGGACATGCTGGTGACCGTCGGCGAGCGCATCTCCATGGCCCTCCTGTCGATGGCCATCACCGATCTGGGCTACCCGGCCGTCTCGTTCACCGGGTCGCAGAGCGGCATCATCACCACCGACAACCACACCAACGCCCGCATCATCCGCGTCACGCCCATGCGCCTCATGGAGGCCCTCGACGCCGGCCGCATCGTCATCGTGGCGGGCTTCCAGGGGGTCTCCGAGCGCCTCGAGATCACCAGCCTCGGTCGCGGCGGCTCCGACACCACCGCCGTGGCCCTGGGCGCGGCCCTGGGGGCCGAGTACGTCGAGATCTGCTCCGACGTGGATGGCGTGTACTCGGCGGATCCGCGGGTGGTGCCGGCCGCGCGGCGCATCGACGATCTCGACCACGACGAGATGCAGGAGCTGGCCGACGCGGGCGCCAAGGTGCTCAACGCCGAGGCGGTGGAGTGGGCGCGGCGCAACGGCGTCGAGATCGTCTGCTCGGCCACCCACGGCGAGGCCCGCCCGGGCACCCGCATCCGGGACATCGGCGGCACCGCCCAGCCGCGCGTCGCCGCGGTGACGGCCCACCCCGGCATCTTCTACCTGGAGCCCGGCCACCCCGGCGCCCCGGCCCCCGTGGATCTGGAGAGCACCCTGGTGGCCCACGGCGCCCCCGACGCCTGGGTCTGGCGCCTGCCCGGCGCCTGGGCGGCCGTGGTGCCGCGCCAGAACATCCACAGCGACGCGGCCTTCCGCGCGGCCCTGGCCGGCACCGGCGACGTCTGCGTGCGCGAGGACCTGGAGCTGGTGACGGTGGTGGGCCGCGCCCTGGCCTCGTCGCCGGGCCTGCTGCTGCCCGCCACCGCGGCCCTGGAAGCGGCGGGCGTCCGCCTGCACGGCCGCCTGCTCAACGCCGGCCGCGCCGGCTTCCTCGTCCAGGCGGGCCAGAGCGCCGCCGCCGTCCGCGCCCTGCACCACGCCCTCATCGAAGGAGCGGCATGAGCCTCGCTGCCGATCTGGATCTGACCCTCGCCCTGGCCGCCGAGGCGGCCGCCGCCATCCACGCCATCTACGACGCCGGCTTCGAGGTGCGCACCAAGGGCGACGGCTCGCCCGTGACGGTGGCCGACGAGCAGGCCAACGCGCTGATTCTTGAAGGATTACGCAAGCATCGGCCCCATGACGCCGTGCTCAGCGAGGAGGCCCCCTACCGGGCCGGCAGCGCGCCGGGTCGCCTCTGGATGGTGGATCCACTCGACGGGACGGCCGACTTCGCGGACCGGACCGGCGACTTCGCGGTGATGATCGGGCTGGCCATCGACGGCCGCCCCGCCGTGGGCGTCGTCGCTGCCCCCGCCCTGGGGCGGACGTTCGCGGGGGTGGTGGGCGAGGGGGCCTTCGAGCTGGTCGCGGGCGAGCGGCGGCCCCTCGTGGGCCCCACGGGCGAGGGCCCCCTGCGCGTCCTGACCAGCCGCAAGCACCCGCCGGCCGATCTGGCCTATGTGCTGGCCCACCTGGGGGAGCCCGCGCGCATCCCCCGCGGCTCCGTGGGCATCAAGACCGGGCTGGTGGCGGCCGGTGAGGCCGATCTGTACCTGCACCCGACCCGGGGGACCCACTGGTGGGACTGCTGCGCGCCCGAGGCCATCGCGGCCGCGGCGGGCCTGGTCTTCAGCCTGCCCTCGGGGGCGCGGGTGCCCTACGACGTGGCGCGGACGGACAACCCGGCCGGCGTCCTCGTGGCGGCGCCCTCGCTGCACGCCCGGGTGGTCGACCTGCTGGCCGCGGGAAGATCCTGACGGGTATGGTCGTGTTGAGCCGCCAGCCGAACCGGGAGTCGCCTTGAGCCTCCAGCGCCGACAGTTCCTCGCCACCGCCGCCCTCGGGGCCCTGGCCGCCCCGCGCGCGCTGGCCATGGGGGCCGACGCCGAGGTGGGCGTCGGGCTCCTGCAGCACGGCGAGGGCTTCGACAGCCGGCCAGGCGCCGTCGAGCAGCTCATGTGGGAGGTCTCGAAGCGCACCAGCATCGACGTGCGGGAGCGCCCGCGGGTGGTCACGCCCGACGACCCCGACCTCTTCCGCTTCCCCCTGCTGGTCTGGATCGGCGCCGCCGAGGCCCCCCCGCTCTCGGCCGACGCCGTGCGCCGGCTGCGCCGGTACCTGCGGTCGGGGGGCATGCTCTACATCGACGACGCCAGCCCGGGGGACGCCTTCGACGCCTCGGTGCGGGCGGAGGTGGCGCGCCTCTGGCCCGACCAGCCGCTCGTGCCCCTGGACGCCGATCACACGCTCTACCGCAGCTTCTTCCTCATCGAGCGCCCGGAGGGCCGCGTGCGGCGCCGCGCCGACCTGGAGGGGGTGACGTTCGACGATCGCACCCTCATCCTCTACGGCCGCAACGACCTCTTCGGGGCCTTCGGCCGCGACCCGCTGGGCGGCTGGGTGCTGCCCGTCATCCCCGATGGCAACCGCCAGCGCGAGATGGCCTTCCGGCTGGGCATCAACCTGGTCATGTACGCCACGTGCCTGAACTACAAGCGGGATCAGGTCCACACGACCGCCATCCTCCGGCGCCGCCGCTGGCGGGTCTCGCAGTAGCGCATGCTTCGGACGTGGTTCGACAGCGGCGGCGACTTCAACGCCGCGCACCTGGTCCTGCTCTCCGACTGGGGCCTCCTGGCGCTGCTGGCGGTGGCGCTGCTGGTGCTCGGCGGCCTGGCCCTGAGCTGGCACAACACCCGCGAGCTGACGGGGCGGCGGCGCTGGACGCTGCGGGGCCTGCGGGCGGCGGCCGTCGGGCTCCTCGTCCTGCTGTTCTTGCAGCCCGGGGTGCGGCTGGAGAACGTCACCCGCGTCCGCAACCACGTGGCGGTGCTCATCGACGCCTCGCGCAGCATGGGCCTGCCCGGCGAGGCCGGCACCCGCCTCGATGACGTCAAGGCGCTCCTCGCCCGCGAGGCCAGCGTCATCGACGCCTGGAAGCAGGACCACCAGGTCGACTTCTTCACGGTCACCGATCAGGCGCGGCCCCTGGCCGACCCCGCGACCGTCGCGGCCGAGGGGGACGCCACGCGCCTGCTGAGCGGCCTCGAGGACGTGGCCGCGCGCTTCCGCCCCGAGGAGATGGCCGCCGTCGTGGTGCTGAGCGACGGGGCCGACAACGGCGCCCTCGGGGAGGCCCCGGCCGTCGACGAGGCCCCGCCCGCCGCCGTGGCCGTGGCCCGGCGCCTCCAGGCCCCCATCCACGCCATCTTCACCGGCCCGAAGGACCCCCCGCGCGACGTGGCCATCAGCCGCGTGGCCTATGACGACTTCGCCTTCGTCCGCAACGCCGTCAGCATCGAGGCCGAGATCACCGTCCAGGGCTACCAGGACCTCGTCCTGCCCGTGACGCTGCGCCGCGGCGACACCATCCTGGGGCAGCGCTCCCTGACCACCGAGCCCGGCCAGGACCGCTACGCCTTCGACTTCGAGTTCGTGCCCGACAAGACGGGCAAGGACGTCTTCACCCTGGAGGTGGGGCAGGCCCCCAACGAGGAGATCCGCGACAACAACCGGCGGCAGTTCGTCATCCGCATCATCCGCGACAAGATCCGCGTGCTGCAGGTGGTGGGGCGGCCGAGCTGGGACGTGCGGTTCCTGCGCAAGCTGCTCAAGAAGAACCCCAACGTCGACCTGATCTCCTTCTTCATCCTGCGGACGGGGGCCAGCATCGACGTGGCGCGCCGCGACGAGCTCTCCCTCATCCCGTTCCCGACGCAGGAGCTCTTCGAGGAGCAGCTCGGCAGCTTCGATCTGATCATCTTCCAGAACTTCACGTACCGCGGCTACCAGATGATCCAGTACCTGCCCCTCATCCGCGAGTACGTGCGGGAGGGGGGCGGGTTCGTGATGATCGGTGGGGATCTGTCTTTCACTTCGGGGGGTTACGCCGGCACGCCCATCGCCGACTTCCTGCCCGTGGAGCTGCCCCCCGAGGGGGGTGACCTCATCGACGAGGGGCGCTTCCGGCCGACGCTGACGGAGGCCGGGCGCCGCCACCCCATCACGGCGCTGAGCCTGGTGCCCGAGGAGAACGACAAGCTCTGGGCGGGCCTGCCGGAGCTGTCGGGCGTCAACCGGGTGCTCGGCGTGCGGGAGGACGCCGTCGTCCTGGCCCAGCACCCCGCGCGGGAGGCCGGCGGCGCGCCCGCCCCCGTGGTCGTGGCCCGGGAGTTCGGGCAGGGCCGGGTGCTGGCGGTGACGACGGACTCCACCTGGAGCTGGGCCTTCCAGGCCGCGGCCGAGGGCGGCGACAACCGGCACTACTACAAGCTCTGGGGCAACGCGATCCGCTGGCTCATCCAGGATCCGGCGCTGAAGCCCGTGCGCATCGAGGCCGACCGCGATCGCTACCCCCTCGGGGCCGAGGTCACGCTCATGACGCGGGTGGTCGGCTCGGACTGGGCGCCGGCGGTGGACACCCCGGTGACCATCGAGGTGCGGCGGGCCTGGTTCGACGCGGGCGGCCTGCGCCAGACCGCGGTCGTGACGCTGCTGGAGGGCCGCACCTCCGAGAACGGCGAGTACCTGGCCCGCTACCAGCCCGTCGAGGGCGGCGCGTACACCGTCACGGCCCGGGTGGACCGCGGCACCGACGTGGTGACGGACGAGGACGTCTTCGTGGTGGCGCCCGATCCGGTGGAGCTGCGCGGGACGGCCGCCCGATCCGACACCCTGCGGGCCCTGGTCCAGGCCGGCGGCGGCGAGCTGCGCACCCTCGACCAGGGCCTCGACGGCCTGGAGCGGGTGGAGCCGGCGGTGGTGAAGGTCAACCGCCGCAAGGACGTGCCCCTGTGGTCGAGCGGCTGGCTGCTGCTGCTGGCCGTGCTCTTCCCCAGCGTGGAGTGGTTCCTGCGCCGCCGCTGGGGCCTGCTCTGACCGGGCGCCAGGGCTAGCCGACGTCGCGCTCGACCTCGTCGAGGGCCTTCGACGTCAGGTGGAGCTGCTCGATCTTGTCGCCCAGGCGCTCGAGCAGCAGGGGGTCGCGCCGCACCACCAGCGCCAGCAGCTCATCGCGCAAGGCCTGGATCTGGCTGGAGATCTCGTGCAGGCGGGCGCGGCCCTCGGCCTTGAGGGCGGCGAGGTGCTGGCGGCTCTCCAGGCCGATGGCGGCCTCCACCTCCACCTGCCGGCGCGTCTGGCGGACGAGGGCCAGCAGGGCGTCGTCGGCGGCGCGGTGCAGGCTCGCGGGCACGGCCAGGGTGTCGCCATGGCCGATGGTGGCCAGCGTCCGGCGCACCTGCTGGTGGGCGCCGAGGGCGGCGTCCACGTCGCGCTGCAGGCCTTTGTCCATGCGCACCGGCAGCGCCATCATCGCCTCGATGAGGTCGTCGGAGAGGTCGAGCCCCGCCCGCAGGTGCCGCGTCTCCAGGCGCCAGACCATGCCGGTGCCCAGCAGGGCGATGGCGCCCATGGCGGCGAAGCCCCAGGTGGGCAGGGACGACCAGAGGACGCTCGCGCCGAGGCTGGTGAGCAGGAAGGCCAGGGTGGCGCCGCGGCCGCCATCCCAGGCGGCCTCCAGCATGCCCGCGGCGAACGCGGTGGCGAAGAAGAAGAGGAAGCCGGCCAGCAGCCCGGAGAGCAGGCTGAAGGGTCCGAAGGCGAGGGCGCCGACGACGGGCCAGGCCAGGCCGACGAGCAGCGCCGAGCCGCCGATGACGTCGAAGTCGACGGTCTTGCGGGCCTTGCGCAGCGCGGCCACGGTGGGCGGCGCGGCGAAGGTGGCCTCCGCCTCGGCGTCGGCGGGCGCGTCGGCGGGCGCGTCGGCGTCGACGGGCGCGGCGCCCTCGGGCTCGTCAGGGGCAGGCACCGCACGCCTCCCCGCACTGGTCGCAGCGCGTGCAGGTGTAGAGGGCCAGGGCCGCGTCGCCGATGCCGGGGAACGGCGCGGCGCAGCCGGCGATGCAGGCCACGTCGTCCGGCGGGCAGCCGATGGCGCAGACGACGGCCTCCACGCAGCCCCCCAGGCGCTCGCAGGCGCGGTACTCGGCCTGGCACGGGCCCTCGACGGAGCAGACGGCGCAGGCGTCGCAGGCGGCCAGCTCGCCACAGGGGGGCAGGGCGCCGGGGCCGACGGTGCCCCAGGCCGGATCGTCGGCCTGCATGGCGGTCAGCCAGGCCGGCACCGTCTGGCCGCCGGCCACATACGGGCCCGCCATCAGCACATGGTCGGCGCCCTGCACGAGGAAGGCGCCGAAGCGGGGATCGGCGACGGCCGCGACCACCCGCTCCACCCCGCGCCGGAAGGTGGCGCCGCTGATGGTCATGTAGCTGGCGATGACGCCGTCCTCCATGGCCGTCAGCAGCGCGGCGCGGGCGCCCGGGGCGCGGGCAAGGTTGTAGGGGACGAGGGCCGCCCAGTCGGTCAGGCAGTCGGGGCAGTCGGCCGGGAAGGTGTCGGCCAGGCCCCAGGCGTCGCTCCAGAGCCGGCGCCGCGCGGCGGGAAACTCCGGGGAGGGGATGGGCGCGCCCGCGTCGTCCACCATGTCGACGCGCACGCCGGGGAAGGCAGCGCGCACCCGGTGCCACGTCAGCAGGGCGCCGTAGCCGCCGGCGCTGCCGCCCACGAGGACGACGCGCTCCAGGTCGGGCCAGGTGGCGGCCAGGCGGGCCGCCATGGCGTCGATGTTGCGCGCGCCGACGTGGTGCGTCGCCCGGCCGCCGTACTGCGCCACGCGGTCGCCGGCGTGGATGTCGCCGGTGCAGTAGGGCACGAAGGCCTGGTGGTGGTCGGCGAAGGGGCCGCCGTCGCGGCTGAAGAACCAGAACCGGCCCAGCCCGTCGCCGGGGAAGTCGGCGCCCGTGAAGCCCTGCGCGATGAAGGCGGCCCGCTCGTCGCGGTAGCAGCTCGCCTCGTCCCAGCAGGCCCCGCCGCCGATCAGGTAGATGAGGAGCCGCCGGGCGCCCCCCGGGGCCGGGTTCACGCCGATGCCCGTGGGCTCGCCGTTGGCGCAGCGCATCGCGGGCATGTCGATCCAGCTCCAGGTGCCGGCCGGCGCGTCGATGGGGTCTGGCCGGGCGGCGTCGGGCGGGGCGGCGTCGGGCAGCGCGGCGTCGGCGGGCGCGGCGTCGGCGGCGTCGACGGTCGCGTCGAGCGTGGCGGCGGCGTCGATGACCGGATCGGCCGGGCCGCCGGCGTCGTCACAGGCGGCCAGGCAGAGGGCGAGGAGCAGCGCGTGGTGGGATCGCATGGCGCAAGTAGAGTGACGGGCCGGCGCCAGATCAAGGGGCGTCGAGGACGGCCCCCACCTTCGCCTCGGCCTCGGCCACCACCGCGAGGCCCTTGCCCAGCCGGAAGGGGCCCAGCCGGGGCAGGTGCGTCTCGACGCCGATGACCTCGACGCCCTGCGCCTCGGCCCAGGCCGCCTGCAGCCGCCAGGCGTCGTCGCGCACGAGGTCGAGGGCCGCGTTCACGAACCGCCAGGGATCCCGGGGGAACGGCCCCGTCAGGCTCGCCGACGGCAGCAGGTGCACGAGCAGGACGTCGAGCGGGTGGCGCTCCAGGAGGGCCCGGACGGGCACCTTGTCCAGCAGACCGCCGTCGACGTGG
>JACKDP010000008.1 GCA_020633435.1 Myxococcales bacterium
ACGCCACGGCCAGTCCCCCTACCGCCACCTGCAAGGCGACGACGGCGAGCTCGCCGACATGGCCACCCACGCCTTCATCCGGGTGGCCGCCCCCCCGGTGCCTCCCCCGAAGAAGGCCCAGCGCGAGCCCGCGGCCGAAGGCACCCGCAAGAACCCCTTCGTCGCCACCGTCCTCGAGAACTACAACCTCAACGGCCCCGGCTCCGACAAGGAGACGCGCCACGTCGTGTTCTCCCTGAAGGGCTCCGACCTCACCTACACCGTCGGCGACGCCCTGGGCGTCGTCCCCAACAACTGCCCCGATCTCGTCCGCCGCATCATCCAGGGATCGGCCCTGCGGGGGGACGAGGAGGTCGACGTCGGCGGCGAGCTCCTGCCCCTCCGGGCGGCCCTCGGCTACCGCCTCGACTGCGTCACCGTCGATCAGAAGCTCCTGCGCCTCGCCGCCCGCGACGCCCACCCCCAGGCGGCCGGTGAATTCCAGCGCCTCCTCGACGACGACGAGGCCCGCAAGGTCTGGCTGACCGAGAACCACGTCATCGACGTCGTCGAGGCGGCCTGGATGCGCACCGATCCCCAGGAGCTCGTCCGCGTGCTCAAGCCCCTGGGTCCGCGCCTCTACTCCATCTCGTCGAGCCCCCTGGCCCACCCCGGCGAGGTGCACCTGACCGTCGACGTCGTGCGCTACGAGATGCGCGGCCGCACCCGCAAGGGCACCTCTTCGACGTTCATCGGCGAGCGCTGCGGCCCCGGCGTCCGCGTGCCCATCTTCGTGCAGTCCGCGAAGTTCGGCCTCACCGACGACGACTACGCCCCCATCATCATGGTCGGCCCGGGCACCGGCATCGCCCCCTTCCGCGCCTTCCTGGAGGAGCGCGAGGCGCGACGCGCCGAGGGGTACTCCTGGCTCATCTTCGGGGCCCGCAGCTCGGCCACCGACTTCCTCTACCGCGAGCAGATTGCGGCCTGGCAGGCCTCGGGCGTCCTCACCCGCTTCGACGCCGCCTTCTCCCGGGACCAGGGTCGCAAGGTCTACGTCCAGGACCGCATGCGCGAGCACGGCGCCGACCTCTTCGCCTGGCTGGAGGCCGGCTCCTGCTTCTACGTCTGCGGCGACGCCGCCCGCATGGCCCGCGACGTCAACGAAGCCCTGCTCGAGATCATCAGCGTCTATGGCGGCTACGACCGCGCCGGCGCCGAGGCCTATCTGGCCCGCATGCAGGCCGAGGGCCGCTACCTGCGCGACGTCTACTGACGGCGGCCCGATGAGCCGACTCGCGCTACACCACGCGCGAGTGCACGCCATGCAGATACACGTCCACAGCGTCCGTCCCGCCCATCCGCCGCGCCACGATGAGGTCGCCCGGCTTCAGATCCCGCGGCGCCTCGAAGGGGCGCACCACCGCCACCTCCCCCTTGGCGACGCGGTAGCACGCCAGCTCCTCGGCCCCGGTCCAACGACTCGCCGATCCCGCCTTGCCGCCTCGCAGCAGCTCCACGCAGACGGTCGCCCCACCCCCCATCGACGCCCCTGGCATCACCCGGATCTGCTCCATCGCCACCGGCAGACCGATGAGCGTCGACCCCGACCCCGCCGGTCCCACCTCGATGCGCCACGTCTTCTGAAAGCCACGGGCCAGCTGCACATCGCCGTAGACCCGCGACGCTGCAGGCGCCGGGCCCACCGGAAACAGGTCGGGTCCCAGCGTGACCTGCGGCGCCCCGAACCGGATGATGGCCGGGCCGTCCACCACCCGGGGCACCTTCAACTCCACGAAGAACGTCAGACCGAACCGCCGCAGTTGCCGCTCCCGCCCACCGCCACGGGGTGACCAGTCCGGGAGCGAGACGTCGCTGATGACCCGGACAGCCGTCAGGAACAGCCAGGCCTCCGGACGCCACGCGGCCAGCCCCGTGGCGTCCTCCTCCTGGTGAAAGCCCACCGCGACGCGCCCCGGCTGGTTCGTCCACGCCCAGATGCCCCCCAGCACCCGTCCCCCCTGAATCCGCGAGCGCGCTGCCCAGGCCGCCATGAACGCCGGCCCCCGCTCGGCCGCCGGCGTCTCCGGCCCGGGCACGGCCGGCACCAGCACCTGCTCGAGCCGAAGCCGAGGCCCCCGAAGATCCTTGGCGAGCACCCCCCGGCCATCTCGAATGGTGGCTCGATCCACCTCGACGTGAGCGGGGATCCGGACCTCCACGGCCGTGCCCGTAAAGGCCGGCTCATCCAGCTCCACCAGCCGCACCTCCATGCCCGGCTCCGACGCCGACCCGTCCTGTCGCCACCGCCAGCCCAGGGGCGTAGGGAAGCTGCCGCGGCTGCCCATCCGAAATGTCGAATTCTCCAGCAAGTTCGCGGATGTCCAGCCCGTCTGCAGGCTGCGCACCTCGCTCGCAAGCTCCAGGTTGACCTGAGGCGACACATCATTCACCACGGTGTCGGAGGCGTCGGCGTACCAGTGCGGTCGCGCACCCGCCAGCCCCGCGACTTCGGCGTCGCCCCGCGCCTCGAACCGTGGCAGATCGCTGTTCTGCTCGATCACCTCCACCCGTGGCGCCACCGGCTGATCCAGCTCATCGGCGAAGCGATTGTGGAAGAGCGTTCGGGTCAGCCCCGTTCGGTCCGTCACCCGCTGCATCGGCCGCACGGCCGCCTCGGGCGGCACCACCTTGAACGTGGCGAGTGGTGCGCACAGCACATGCCGCCCACCGACCAGGCCGCTGTGATACAGCGTCAGGTGCCCGGCCCACGAGACCACCCCGCCCAGCTCCACCGACGGGGGCATCTGGACGTGAGACGAGACCACCGACATCGTCTCGCCCCAGCCCTCGATGCCCGCCCGTGGGCGACCATCCGCGGCTGGCCACCGGCTCGGTCGCGCCGCCGGCTCCGACACCGTCGCCTCCACCCGGCAATCGAAGATCAGCGTGCTGTTCGGCCCCCCGAAAGAAGGCAGCATCCCCTCGGCCCGCCGAGCTTCGTTCTCCCGTCCGAACTTCAGCCCGAGCACCATCGGCAGCAGGATGCCCACATGGCAGTCGCGCACATGGCAGTGTCGCACCTGGTTGATGTAGGCGAACTGGGACCCCCCCGGCAGAGCCCGCGGCTGACTCCGGATGCCGGCCCCCCGCCGAAAGCCGCGGACCGCCACGTCCTCGACCACCGAGAACCCGCACCCCACCAGGTCCACGCCCACCGAGCTGTGCAGCAACGGGCCGACGCGCAGCCCCTCCGCCTCGTCGAAGAACCCCACCGGCGCCCGCGGGTCGGCCAGCTCATCCTCCACCGGCAGCCGGGCCTCCAGCGTGGCCACGCCGCTGCGCCAGTCGCGCTGCTCGATGGCCAGGCTCGCCACCCGGACGCTCGCGTAGCCCGTGAACTCCGTCGACACCAGCTGCCGCTCCACGACCTCGCGCCGCACGTCCGGCCCGGCCGACCACCAGGCCGTCTGGGCGAAGTGCGCCTCCGGCGCCTCGTCGCCCCCCGCCACTTCGGCCCTCCAGTCCTCGTCGAACCGCCGCAGGATGGCGTCGATCCGGCCGCGCCCCTCCTCGCCCGGCGTCAGGCGCGTCCTCGCCGCCCGCTCGGCGGTCATGTGCCGGTCATCCACCAGGTTGGCCGGGTGCTGCGTCCGCACGCAGGGACCATCGCCGTACTTCAGCAGCACGCTGCCGCTCGCCGACACGCCCACCAGCTGCTGCCCACCGAAGAGGGTGATGGTCCCGCAGATGGGAAACAACCCGGCGGGCACGAAGATGATGCCGGGCAACCGCTGCAACGACGGCAGCGCCTCGTTGATGGGGTAGACCGGCTCACCGGTGAGCGGATCCAGCACCACCGTCGCGATCTCCCCGTCCCGCGGCCGCCGAAACCGGCCGAGCTCGGGGTCGAAGACACCCCCCTGCCCGGCCGCCAGGGCTTCATTCACCTCCCATCGCTCCGGCCGGGCGCCGGTGGCCTGGTTGAAAGCCCAGGTGACATCCCGCAGCTCGCCGCCGGTGGGGAACGGGGTCACGGGGAGGCGATTGTCGCGCGTCTGGCTGAGGACGAACTCGGCTTCGTCGTCGAAGTAGGAGCCAGCTACCACCCGCTCGACGAGCTCAGCATCAAGAAGCGCAGACGGCACTCCCTGCCCAGCGAGTTCAGGCAGGATGACATCAAGCAGGACATCGATGACTCGAATCCCCGGCCGCGGAGAGTACCGGAGTTCGTTGTTGAACTCGGCAAGCATCTGCCCTGGCATCAGTCATCTCCCGGCTGGCAGCCATACCTTCGAAACCAGACGTCGAGCAACCCACGTCGGCGGCCAGAAGCCGCTCTGGTGAGGGTTGCGAGCGGCTGCTGCTCTGTCCAGGCGAAGTGATAGAAGAAGTCTCTGTGTTGAATCCGGGTGGGCGGAGAAATCGGGACGCCGTTGAGATCAAATCGCCTGAACCACATCAGCCCCTCCTCTTCGGTCTCATAGCCGGCGTAGTGCAGCAACTCGGAACCGGCCAACACGAGGTGATAGCTCAGGGTGCCGTTCTGTCGTCTTCCCACCGACACTGGTGAGAAGGGAGCCTCACGCCCCTCCCGGTCGAGAAACGCGAACTGCACGACGTTGCCCCCCGCGTCGTTCGGGATCACGAAGTACGTCCCGTTCCAGACCACATCCGTGTGCCGCGCCCGAAGCCCCAGTCCCGGCGTCGCCGTCGGGGGCACCAGCAGCTCGCCGTCCGGCGAGAAGCGGATGAACCAGTTCCCGCCTCCATACCAGGCCAGCCCGAAGGCCTCCCCATCCCAGGCCATGCCGATGACATTCCCGATGGACCTCATGTCCCCCACCGGCACGTCGTAGGGGTGGCTGGGTCCCGCCACGATGCGCCCGTCCCGGTCGATGAGCACGAACGAGCTGTACCCCGTGCCCCCCTCGAATGGGTCATAGGCCGGGCTGAACACCGCGAACTGCTCGCCCGCCGCCACGATGAGGTTGCCCACATAGCCGATGTGCGACGCTCGCGGGTCGATGTCGATGAGATCACCCACCGGGTTGCCCTCCAGATCGAAGACCTGGACGAAGGTGCCCCAGCCTTGCCACCACTCGTCTGGTCGAATGCGCTCCTGCGTGAAGACCACCGCGTACCGGTCCGCCGTCACGGCCATCGCGGACGAGCCCGGAAGGATGATCGCGTCGGGGTTGGGGCGGTCGAGCCGCGCCACGCCCACGGGGCAGCCATTCGGCGCCAGAATGCGAGACCACTGTCCCGGAGCCGTCAGCCAGGACGTCACGAACCGGTCGCCCGCCCACGCGATCTGCAGACTGCCGATGGGCCAATCCGGCTCCGCCGACACCCGGATGGGCGGACCCAGGAAGTCATAGGCGAACCCCTCATCCACATGCCCGTCGCCATCGTCGTCCAGGTAGTTGCACACCTCGCTCCCATCCGGCGACGCCACCGGCGGCGGCGGCTCGAACCCCACGCACGCATCCAACGGCCCCAGGTCCTGGTACGCATCCACGGCCGCGTCGCCCGCGTCCACGACCGCGTCCCGCGCGGCGTCCACCGCCGCGTCCACCACCCGGGCATCCACCACCCCGCGGTCACGCCCCGCATCCAGCAGGCGGCTCGCATCCGGCCGCGCCGCGTCCCGCGGGCTCGCATCCCGGACGCCCCCATCCGGCCGCCCGGCGTCCCGGCCCGCATCCGGCCGCCCGACATCCAACCCGGCTGCCCCCGCGTCCACCTGCCGCCCCCCGCCCTCGTCGCAGGCCACCAGGCACAGCCCCAGCAACAGCCAGCTCGTCTTCATGTCCGCCTCCTGGCTGACCGCGCCACGTCGATCCATCGGGTGAGCCGCTGCCCTGGCATCAGTCATCTCCCGGCTGGCAGCCATACCTTCGAAACCAGACGTCGAGCAACCCACGTCGGCGGCCAGAAGCCGCTCTGGTGAGGGTCGCGAGCGGCTGACCCTCTACCCACGCGAAGTGATAGAAGTAGTCTCGGCTGAGAATTCGTCTACGAGGTGCGATGGACGCGCCGTTCAGGTCGAAGCGATGAAACCAGACCGTCGACTCAGGTGGCCCACCCTCCACTTCATAGCCTGCGTAGTGCAGCAGCTCGGAGCCGCCCAGCACGAGGTGGTAGGTCAGGGTGTCCCCCTGCAATCCCCCGATGACGACCGGTGAGAACGGCGCCTCCCGGCCCTCCCGGTCGAGGAACGCCAACCGCACGCGGTTCCCGCCTGCCTCGTTCGGGATCACGAAGTACGCCCCGTTCCAGACCACATCCGTGTGCCGCGCCCGAAGCCCCAGCCCCGGCGTCGTCGTGGGCGGCACCAGCAGCTCGCCATCCGGCGAGAAGCGGATGAACCAGTTCCCGCCCCCATACCAGGCCAGCCCGAAGGCCTCCCCATCCCAGGCCATGCCGATGACCTTCCCGATGGACCTCCTGTCCCCCGCCGGCACGTCGTAGGGGTGGCCAGGTCCCGCCACGATGTGCCCGTCCCGGTCGATGAGCACGAAGGAGCTGTACCCCGCGCCCCCCTCGAACGGGTCATAGGCCGGGCTGAACACCGCGAACTGCTCGCCCGCCGCCACGATGAGGTTGCCCACATAGCCGATGTGCGACACCTCCGGCTCGATGTCGATGAGCTCACCCACCGGATTGCCTTCCAGATCATAGACCTGGACGAACGTGCCCCAGCCCCGCCACCAGCCATCTGGTCGAATGCGCTCCTGCGTGAAGACCACCGCGTACCGGTCCGCCGTCACCGCCATCGCCGACGAGCTGGGCAGGATGACAGCGTCCGGGTTGGCCCGGATGCGTCGCTCTTCGCCTTGTGGGCATCCGTTCGACGCCAGCGTTCGGGATCGCTGTCCGAAGGGAGCCAGCCACGATACAACGTACCGCCCGTCGACCCAGGCAATCTGCAAGTCGAAGAAGCCCCCGCTTGGAGCCGCCGACACCCGGATGGGCGGACCCAGGACGTCGTAGGCGAACCCCTCATCCACATGCCCGTCGCCATCATCGTCCAGGTAGTTGCACACCTCGCTCCCATCCGGCGACGCCACCGGCGGCGGCGGCTCGAACCCCACGCACGCGTCCAGCGGCCCCAGGTCCTGATACGCATCCACGGCCGCGTCGCCCGCGTCCACCACCGCGTCCCGCGCGGCGTCCACCACCGCGTCCACCACCCGGGCATCCGCCACCCCGCGGTCACGCCCCGCGTCCAGCAGACGGCTCGCATCCGGCCGCGCCGCGTCCCGCGGGCTCGCATCCCGGACGCCCCCATCCGGCCGCCCGGCGTCCCGGCCCGCATCCGGCCGCCCGACATCCAACCCGGCTGCCCCCGCGTCCACCTGCCGCCCCCCGCCCTCGTCGCAGGCCACCAGGCACAGCCCCAGCAACAGCCAGCTCGTCTTCATGTCCGCCTCCTGGCTGACCGCGCCACGTCGATCCATCGGGTGAGCCGCTGTCCTGGCATCAGTCTCCTCCCGGCTGGCAGCCGTAGCGTCGGAACCAGACATCCTGCAGCCTGCGGCGGCGTCCGGACTCCGCTCTGGTGAGGGTCGCGAGCGGCTGACCCTCTACCCACGCGAAGTGATAGAAGTAGTCGTCGTATCGAATCCGCCGCCGCGGAGCGATGGCTGCACCATTCAGGTCGAAGCGATTAAACCAGATCATCGCCTCCCTGGCGTCTTCGCCCTCCACCTGGTAGGCGGCGTAGTGCAGCAGCTCGGAGCCGCCCAGCACGAGGTGGTAGGTCAGGGTGTCCCTCTGCAGTCCCCCGATGATGACCGGTGAGAACGGCGCCTCCCGGCCCTCCCGGTCGAGGAACGCCAACCGCACGCGGTTCCCGCCTGCCTCGTTCGGGATCACGAAGTACGCCCCGTTCCAGACCACATCCGTGTGCCGCGCCCGAAGCCCCAGCCCTGGCGTCGTCGTGGGCGGCACCAGCAGCTCGCCATCCGGCGAGAAGCGGATGAACCAGTTCCCGCCCCCATACCAGGCCAGCCCGAAGGCCTCCCCATCCCAGGCCATGCCGATGACATTCCCGATGGACCTCCTGTCCCCCGCCGGCACGTCGTAGGGGTGGCCAGGTCCCGCCACGATGTGCCCGTCCCGGTCGATGAGCACGAAGGAGCTGTACCCCGTGCCCCCCTCGAACGGGTCATAGGCCGGGCTGAACACCGCGAACTGCTCGCCCGCCGCCACGATGAGGTTGCCCACATAGCCGATGTGCGACACCTCCGGCTCGATGTCGATGAGCTCACCCACCGGATTGCCTTCCAGATCATAGACCTGGACGAACGTGCCCCAGCCCCGCCACCAGCCATCTGGTCGAATGCGCTCCTGCGTGAAGACCACCGCGTACCGGTCCGCCGTCACCGCCATCGCCGACGAGCTGGGCAGGATGATCGCGTCGGGGTTGGGGCGGTCGAGCCGCGCCGCGCCCACGGGGCAGCCATTCGGCGCCAGAATGCGAGACCACTGTCCAGGCGCGCTCCCCCAGGACACCACGTAGCGGTCACCCACCCACGCGATCTGCAGACCATCGAGGGACAGGCCCGGCTCCACCGACACCCGGATGGGCGGACCCAGGACGTCGTAGGCGAACCCCTCGTCCACGTGCCCGTCACCATCATCGTCCAGGTAGTTGCACACCTCGCTCCCATCCGGCGACGCCACCGGCGGCGGCGGCTCGAACCCCACGCACGCGTCCAGCGGCCCCAGGTCCTGGTACGCATCCACGGCCGCGTCGCCCGCGTCCACCACCGCGTCCCGCGCGGCGTCCACCACCGCGTCCACCACCCGGGCATCCGCCACCCCGCGGTCACGCCCCGCGTCCAGCAGACGGCTCGCATCCGGCCGCGCCGCGTCCCGCGGGCTCGCATCCCGGATGCCCCCATCCGGCCGCCCGGCGTCCCGGCCCGCATCCGGCCGCCCGACATCCAACCCGGCTGCCCCCGCGTCCACCTGCCGCCCCCCGCCCTCGTCGCAGGCGACCAGGCACAGCCCCAGCAACAGCCAGCTCGTCTTCATGTCCGCCCCCCACGCCTGCCCAGGGAGGCGCGCGTCGCCGCCGTGTCGGCCGCGCCGCCCTCGCCCGCCTCCACCCAGGGGTAGCACCGTCGCCCCGGGGTCAACAACCCCGACCAGCGCGGGCAAGGCTCACGGGGCGGGGCGCAACTCGTTGATCTGTGGAGTGAATCCGGGCCAGGCCCAGGACGCCGCTTCGGCCGCTAGCGGCAGCCGAGGGCCCCCACCCGGCCGCGGACGCCGGTGGAGACGCCGATGCGCGCCAGGGCCGAGTCGGGCGCGCCGTGCACGTGCAGGCGGTTGACGCCATCGCGCAGGTCGGGGAGCAGGTCGGCGGGCGGGCCGAGGAAGTCGGTGAGGTCGTCGGTGAGCAGGCCGAACATCGGGCGCTGGCTGGCCGTGTCGAGCCAGGTGAGGACCCAGGAGCGGCCGGCCTGGAGCAGGCCGGGATCGGTGGCCGTGATGCGCGGGCGCAGCGGGTGGCGCGCGAGGAAGCCCGGCCGCGCGAGCGCCGCGCTGACGTCCTGGATGAGGGTGTCGGGGCCGGCCTGGACGACGACGCGCGCGATGGCGTCGCCCAGCGTGCCGCCGATGGCGGTGGGCACGGCGGGCAGGTCCGTCGTGACCTCGGGGCCCACCGCGTTCTGGCCGTTGATGTACCAGGCCGAGAGCCGCGGGCCGACGCCGACCACGTCGAGGGCGGCGATGACGAGGAAGCCGTCGTCCACCGGCAGGACCACCGGCCGGATGGCGGTGAGCACGCCCGTCTCGGCCAGGCGCAGGGGTCCCACGGGCCGGCCGGGCATGCCGTCCAGGCTGCCGATGATGACGTCGAGGGGGCCGACCGCGCGCAGCTCGGTGGAGACGAGGGCCAGCAGGAAGCGCCGGGAGACGCGCTGCCCGGCCACCGCGATCTGGCGACCCAGGGGGAGCTGCACCGAGTCGGACTGGCGCAGACCCCCCGCCGCGTCGCGCAGGCTCCACGTCACGACGCGGCCGACCTGACCGTCGGCGAGGCCGGCCACCACCCAGCCGGGATCGGCGAAGGCGAGGTCACCGTCCACGTAGACCAGGCTCGGATCGCCCACCTCGCGGGCCGCCGCGCCCACCACGAGGGCCAGGCGGGCGGCGGCCGCGTCGGCGCCGCGCAGGAAGACGGCGCCCTCGGCCCCGGGGGCCGTGCGGACGCGCATGGGGCTCCCGTCGACCACCGGATCGAGGGCCTGGAGCGCCTGGAAGAGGCCGCAGCCGCGCTCGCAGCCGTCGGAGGGGTCGTCGTTGACGTTCTGCCAGCCGACCTCGCAGGCCACCAGGTCGCAGGCGCCGTCCACGCAGTTGGCCCGGGCGCGCTCGAGGAAGCAGCCGGCCGGCTGGCCCATGGCGTCCACGTCCACGCGGCCGTCGCAGTCGTCGTCGAGGCCGTTGCAGATCTCGAAGAGGGGCATCACCCCGCCCTCGCAGGCCCCCCAGCCGCCGGCGATGCAGCGCTCGACGCCGGCCTGGCAGATGCCCTCGTCCATGCCGCACGGGCGCTCGAGCGCCTCGTCCGCGGTGCCATCGCAGTCGTCGTCGAGGCCGTTGCAGTCCTCGTCGACGGCCACGACGCCGCCCTCGCAGGCCCCGAAGGCGCCGTCGACGCAGCGCTGGACGCCCAGGCGGCACTCGCCCACCTCGCCGCCGCAGATGACCTCGCCCAGGCCCTCGTCCACCGTGCCGTCGCAGTCGTTGTCGCTGCCGTCGCAGGCCTCCTCCATGGGCTGGATGCCGCCCTCGCAGGCGCCCCAGACGCCGTCGGCGCAGATCTCGACGCCAGGCTCGCAGGGGGCCACGTCCGAGCCGCAGGCCCGCATCAGGCCTTCGTCGATGACGCCGTCGCAGTCGTTGTCCTCGCCGTCGCAGAGCTCGTCGGCCGGCCCGACGCCGCCCTCGCACAGGCTCCACGTCAGGCCGAGGCAGGCCTGCTCCCCGGGCCGGCAGGTGCCGACGTCGGAGCCGCAGGGCCGCACCAGGCCCTCGTCCACGGTGCCATCGCAGTCGTTGTCGCCGCCGTCGCAGCGCTCCTCTTCGGGCCCGGCCGGCTGCTCGCAGGCGCCGAAGGCCCCGTCCGCGCAGGCCTGCACGCCCGGCGCGCAGACCTCGGCGGCGGGCTCGCACGCCTGCAGGACCTCTTCGTCCACGACGCCGTCGCAGTCGTCGTCGAGGGCGTTGCAGCCCTCGGGCGCCGGCCCCACGCCGCCCTCGCAGGCGCCCAGCGCGCCGTCCACGCAGCGGCGGGTGCCCGGCTCGCAGGCCCCGGCGTCGGGGCCGCACGGGGCGTCGGCCTCCTCGTCCACGGTGCCATCGCAGTCGTTGTCGACGGTGTCGCAGGCCTCGGGCTGGGGCTGGACGCCCCCGACGCAGGCGCCCCAGGCGCCGCCCTCGCACGTCTCGGTGCCCGGCTCGCAGGGGCCCTCGCTGGTGCCGCAGGGGCGCGTCTCGCCGGCCTCGCAGACGACCACCGCCGCGTCGATCCCCTGGTCCACCGCGGCGTCGGGGCCGGCGTCGGGCACGACGCCGCGATCCACGACGCCCTCGTCGGGCGGCACCCCCTCGTCGGGGGGCACGCCTCGATCCGCCGGCGGGGCGGCGTCCGGCCGCCGCGCGTCGACCTGCGCCACACAGGCCGCCCCCTCGCACTCGTCGCCGAGGGGTCCCCCCACATCGAAGCTACTGGCGGTGCACCCGGTCAGGATCCCGAGCAGTACCACGGCCTTGCGGTTCCACATTTTGCGCTCTTGCAGGTCCCCAGGGGCGCCAGCCTACCAGCAACGGCAGGGACGCGGGAACGGCCCTCTTGCCCACGGCCCCGGCCTCGGTGATCCAATGGGCTCGCCAGGAGGTGCGCCGTGCGCCGGATGTTGACCCTGCTCCTCGCCCTGCCGGGCTGCTCCACCGTCCTCGACGAGGCCGACGGCGGCGTCGTGCTCACCGACGCGGGGCGCCCGCCGGTGGCCGACCCGGGCGGCCAGGATGCTGATTTCATGGAGGATTTCGGCGCACCTGCCCAGGACGCCGGCCCGTCGCCCGACGCGGGCGCGGAGCTGGACGCGGCCGTCGTCGACGAGCCCGACGCCGCCGCGCCCGACGCCGGGGCCTGCGCCCTCGGCACGGCCTGCCGCCCGGTGGTCATCCCGGCGCTGCCGTACGTGGATGAGGGCGACACCCGGGACGCCCCGGCGGCCGACTGGGACCGCTACGCCTGCGCGCCCGACACCGACGAGGGCGGCGGCGAGGTGGTGTACGCGCTCGACCTGGCCGCGCCGGCGACCATCCGCGTCGAGGTCGATGACGCCCCGGGGGATGGCGTCGACGTCGACGTGCACCTGCTGACGCGGGCCGATCCGGCCGCCTGCGTCGCCCGGGACAACCAGGCGGTGGAGCGCGCCCTGCCGGCCGGCCGGACGCTCATCGTGGTGGACACCTGGGTCAACGGCGCGGGCGAGGCCTTCCCGGGCCCGTACCGCCTGGCGGTGTCGGCGCGGGCCATGGGGGACTGCGCCGTGCGGGCCGAGGCCATCCGCATGGCGTGGGGGGCCTGCGATCCGAGCCTGGACTGCTTCGAGGGCCCCGACGCCAACGGCCAGAACGCCCGGTTCCTGCGGCTGCCGGCGACCGGACCCGTGGTGAAGGAGGCCCACCTCGTCACGGTGGAGGACGCCTTCCCCGGGGGCTGGCCGGCGAGCAGCCGGGACGGCATCGCGGCGCACTACGCGCGCTCGGAGGCGGCGTCGGGCTACGCCATGGACCGCCGCGAGCCCTGGGCGCCCGAGGGCGAGGGCGGCAGCCAGTGGGGCCAGTCGGCGTACAGCCGGCCGCTGCCGGTGCTCGACGAGGCCTGGTACGTCAACATGTTCTGGAGCCCCCGCCCCGCCGCGGGCACCCGGATGATCGTCACCAACCCCGCCAACGGGCGCGCGGTGGTCGCCGCGGCCGGCTACGAGACGGGGCCCGGGTCGAACACGGCCATCGGCGGCGTGAGCGAAGAGATCCACGACTACCTGGGCACCGAGCACCGCGACGCCCTGCAGCTCGGCTTCGCCGTCGACCAGGATCTGCCCCTCGGCCCCGTCGACTGCCCGCCCTGAATTCATATATTTCGCTTTTTTCCAAACATATCGGATCCGGTATGCTGGCCCCAGCCTGTGGAGGGGCCCCATGAAGAGACTGCTGCCGCTGCTGCTCTGCGTCGCCGGGCCGGCGTTCGGTCTGCCCAACGAGTACGTCCAGGAGGGGTTGCTGGTGGACGCCGCGGGGCGGCCACTGGAGGGCGCCCACGACCTGACGGTGCGCCTGTATGCCGCCCAGGCCGGCGGCGCGCCGCTCTTCGAGGAGACCCACGCTGGCGTGGCCCTCTTCGATGGCTACTACGCCGTCTCCGTGGGCAGCGTGCGCGCCCTGGATGGCAGCCTCTTCGGGCGCGACACCCTGTACCTGGGCCTGGCCATCGACGGCGCCGCCGAGCTGGCCCCCCGCACCCCCTTCGCGAAGGTCCCGGCCGCCTTCTGGGCCGACGTCGCCCGCAACGTCATGGGCGACATCACCCCGCGGACGGTCACGGTGGGCGGCCGCCTGATCATCGATCAGAACGGGCGGTGGGTGGGCGATCCCACCGGCCTCGTCGGGCCCGCCGGCCCCGCTGGCGCCCAGGGCCCCGCCGGCCCGCAGGGCCCCGCCGGCCCCGCGGGCGGCGACGGCAGCCCCGACACCCCGGCCCAGGTCCTCGCCAAGCTCGCCCAGGTGGACGGGGCCGGCAGCGGCGTCGACGCCGACCTGCTCGATGGCCTGGACGCCACGCGCTTCATGCGCGCCGACCGCGACACCGGCACCGTCGGCCAGCTCACCGCCGGCAACGGCCTGCAGGTCTCGGCGGCCGGCAGCAGCATCCTGGCGGCGGTGGGCGGCGCGGCGGGCGACGCGGGCCGCCTGCTGCGCCTCGATCCCCAGGACGACGTCGCCGAGGGCGGCCACCTGATGCTGCGCGGCGCGGGCAACGACCAGGACTGGGCCATCGACGCCTGGCAGGGCAACCTGCGCATCTACGAGCCGGCCCCCTCCCGCGACCAGGCCCGCCGCGACGGCGGCATCCTCATCTTCCGCCCCAACGGCCAGGTGAACGTGAACCTGTCGGGCGACCTGACGGTGGGCGGCCTGAACGTGAGCGCGCTCACCGTGAACGGGCGGACCATCATCGACGGCAACGGCCTGCTCAACCAGGCCCAGTGGGATCTGTACAGCCAGGTCCGGGTGCTCACGAACACCGTGGGCAACCCCGATCACAGCATGTACCTCAACTATCCCAACCGCGCGGATTCACGGACGTTTCTCTATAACGATCCCATCGTGAACGGCACGCTCACCGTGAACGGCAACCTGCTCTTCGGGGGCGGGACCATCTACGACGTGGGCGTGACGTACACCTGCGAGTCGGGGGGCGGCGCCCTCGGCAACTGCCCCAACGCGGGCTTCTGGACGTTCGACAAGATCGTCCTGACCCACGACCAGGCCGAGGTGCCGGGCCGAATGGCCGCCACGCCCAACGGCTCGATGGACATCGCCGGCCAGCTCCACGCCGACGGCGAGCTGCGCACGGACTCGGCCCTGCGGGTCGGCGGCAACGTCTACCTGGGCGGCAGCACGCTGTTCGACGTGGGGGTCACCTACACCTGCGAGTCGGGGGGCGGCGCGCTCGGCAACTGCCCCAACAGCGGCTCGTGGACGTTCGACAAGATCGTGCTGGAGCACAACCACGCCGACGTGCCCGCCCGCATGGCGGCCATCCCCAACGGCTCCATCAACGTGGAGGGCCAGATCCGGGCGGACGGCGCCATCATCACGCTCAACAACGTCGTCGCCGTCGGGCAGGTGCAGGCCGGCCAGTCCATCCTGGCGGGGGGCACGCTGCAGCTCGGCCCCGGCGCCAACGAGCGGCTGACGGCCGCCCAGCTCGCGACGCTGGTGGGGGGTGGCAACGCCGACGCCCTGCACACCCACGCCGGCCTCGGGGGCGCGAAGCCGTGGCGCAACATCGGCAACCTCAATGATTTCTTCGCGTTGCGGGCGCAGTACCCGTTCACGCACTACGAGTTCGGCGTCACCTACAACACGCAGTCCATCCTGCCGGTGGTCTTCAGCGGCTGGAACGGCGGCTGGCGCGTGACGGGGCAGTACGACTACATCATCGGCGACCGCTTCCCGTGGGAGGGCGGCAACAGCTTCACCCACGGCGGCGCCATCTGGACGTGGGACACCCAGGGGGCGGCCGACAACGCCTGCAACAACGCCGGGAGCTGGTACCAGTACTACTACCACCAGTACGGCAACCCCAACCCGCACAACGGCCACGGCCAGACGACGTTCTGGGCCAGCAACGGCTGCAGCGTGCCCACCCTCTACGTCCGGGAGCTCTGAGCGTGCGTGCCCCCCTGTACCTGGTGCTGGCGGCCCTCGCGGCCACCGGCTGCGACGATGGCGGCGGCGGTGGCGGCGGCGAGACGCCCGCCGTGGACGGCGGCGTGGACATGCGGCGGCCCGCGTTCGAGGCCGGCCTGCCCGATCCCGACGGCGGCCCCCCGCCCGCGGACGCCAGCCCCCGCGACGCCGCGCCCCCCGTCGAGGACGCCGCGCCGCCCCCCGTCGAGGACGCGGCCCCGCCCCTGGACGGCGACGGCGACGGCGTGGTGGACGGCGCCGACAACTGCCCGGACGTGCCCAACGCCAACCAGGACGACACCGACGGCGACGGGCTGGGCGACGCCTGCGACGCCTGCGCGGCCGGCGACAACCAGCAGGACGCCGACGCGGACGGCGTGCCCGACGCCTGCGACGTCTGCCCGCTGGTGGCCGATCCCGACCAGGCCGACGCCGACGCGGACGGCACCGGGGACGCCTGCGAGGCCGCGCCGATGGACGTGGACGGCGACGGCGTGCCCGACGCCGACGACAACTGCCCCGGCGTGCCCAACCCCGACCAGGCCGACGCCGATCGCGACGGCACCGGCGACGCCTGCGCGCTGGCGGATCGCGACGGCGACGGCGTGCCCGACGCCCAGGACAACTGCCCCCAGGTGGCCAACCCCGATCAGGCCGACGCCGACGAGGACGGCCTGGGCGACGCCTGCCAGGTGGTAGCCGGCGATCGCGACGGCGACGGCGTGCCCGACGCGATGGACAACTGCCCGGCGGTGCCCAACCCGGGCCAGGCCGACGCGGATCGCGATGGCATCGGCGACGCCTGCGAGGGGCCGGCCCAGGGCATGGACACGGACGGGGACGGCGTGCCCGACGCCGACGACAACTGCCCGCAAGTGCCCAACGCGCAACAGGAAGATGGCGATGGCGATGGCGTGGGCGACGCCTGCGCGGTGGTGCCCTCCGACCTGGATGGCGACCGCATCCCCGACTTCGAGGACAACTGCCTGCTGACCCCGAACCACGAGCAGATCGACTCGGACGGCGACGGCATCGGCGACGCGTGCGACCCGGACAGCCCCGTCGATCCGCCGGCCGACGCCGACGCCGACGGGCGGCCCGACGCCACCGACAACTGCCCGCGGGTGCCGAACGCCGACCAGGGGGACTTCGACCGCGACGGCGTGGGCGACGCCTGCGACGTCTGCCCCGGCATCCCCGATCCGGGCCAGGCCGACGCCGACGGCGACGGCGAGGGCGACGCCTGCGAGGGCGCGCTGGACTTCGACGGCGACGGCGTGGACGACGCGGTGGACAACTGCCCGGGCCAGGCCAACCCCGACCAGGCGGACACCGACGGGGACGGCCGGGGGGACGTCTGCGACCCCGTGTTCGACCAGGACGGCGACGGCATCCTGGACGGCCGCGACAACTGCCCGGGGGTGGCCAACCCCGACCAGGCCGACGCCAACGGCGATGGCGTCGGCGACGCCTGCGCCAACGGGGCCGATCAGGACGGCGACGGCGTGCCGGACGCCCAGGACAACTGCCCCATCAACCCCAACCCGAACCAGGCCGACGCGGACGGGGACGGCGTGGGCGATGTGTGCGAGCTCGGCAACGACATCGACGGTGACGGCATCCCAGACGCCATGGACAACTGCCCCGCCGTCCCGAACCTCGACCAGCGCGACGCCAACTTCAACGGCATCGGCGACGCGTGCGAGTGACGGCGCCACCCATGCCATGAAGCTGCTCGCCCTCTGGCTCCTCCTGGCCGACCTGCCCGCCGCCCACCGCATCGAGGGCGTGCCCCACGTCCTGCAGGGGCAGGCCCCCTTCTGCGCCGCCGCCGCCGCGCTCATGGGCGTGAGCCGGGGCCAGCCCGCGCCGCCGCTCCTCGAGTTCGTGCGCACGCTGCCGGTGGCCGCCGATGGCATCCCCTTCCTGGAGATCTGCGACGCCCTGCAGCCGCGGGGCGTGGAGGCGCGGGTCGTCCTGCTCACCATCACCGAGCTGAAGGCCGCGCTGGCGCGGGACATCCCGGTCATCCTGGCGGTGCGGGAGGGCCAGGGGCGCCACGCCGTGCTGGCGGTGGGCTACGATCCCGGCGGCATCCTGGTGCACGACCCCGCGCTGCCCACGCCGGTGCCGTGGAGCTACCAGGCGCTCATCCGCCGATGGGCGGGGCGGCAGGCCGTGGTGCTGCTGCCCGCCGGCGCGGAGGTCGGCGACCTGCCGCTGGACCAGTGGCGCGCCCAGGACGGGCGCTATCGGGCGCTGGAGTGGGCGCTGCGGGCCGAGCAGCTCGCCACCCCCACCCCCGACATGCTGGCGCTGTACGACCGCGCCGTGGAGGCCGGCCCCGGGCTGGCCCCCATCCGGTTCAACCGGGCCCGCGTGCGGCTGGCGCTGGGCCAGCAGGCCGAGGGCTGCGCCGACCTCTGGGCGGCGGCCGAGCTCGATCCGACGTGGGAGTTGCCGCGGCAGCAGGCCGAGGGCCTGAGCTGCCCACCGGCCGCGCAACCACCGGAAACCATGGAAGAAACCGCGCCCGCTCCGGCGCCCGTGGAGGCCGCGCCGGCGACCGTCGAGGCGCCGCCAGCCGCCCTCGAAGCCGCGCCGGCCTCGATGGACGCCGCGCCGGCCTCCGCACCGCCGGGCCCCGACGCCGGCCCCTGAGCCGCGTCAGGGCGCCGCGGGCGCCGCCTGGCTGCGCAGGGCCGCCTCGGCCTGGGCCACGCGCTCCTTCTCCCCCGGGTTGCCCCGCGCCAGCGCCAGGTAGCGCTCCAGGATGGGGCCCGTGGGCTGCTGGAGCGCCGCCGCGACCACCGCCTGCTGGAACAGGATCTCGGGCACCTCGGGCGCCCGGGGGGCGAGGCTCTGCAAGGCCTCGGCGGCCTCGGCGTGGCGGCCCGCCGTCGTGAGCGCGATGGCCGCCGACAAGAGCGTGCGCGGCTCGGGCTCCAGGGCGAACGCCTTGCGGTAGGTCTCGGCCGCCAGCTCCGGGCGCTTCAGGTGGAAGTGGGCGGCCCCGAGCAGCCGCAGGGCCTCCGCCGCGACGCCGGGCGGCTGGCGGCCCCGCAGGGCGTTCTCCAGGTGGGGGATGCCCTCGGCCCACATCTCGCGCTTCAGGAAGAGGCGACCCAGGTCGAGCTCGGCCTCGGCCCCGGCGCCGGCCCGCGTCGCGCGGATGAGCGCCTCGGTGGCCGCCTCGGGCCGCCCGCCGGCCAGGTAGGTGAGCCCCAGGCGGTGCCAGCCAGCGCCGAACGCCGGCTTCGCCTTGACCAGCGCCTCCAGCAGCTCCTGCGCCTCGACCAGGCGGCTCTCCTCCAGGCGCAGCCCGCCCGCGTGCCAGAGCAGCCACGGGGACGTCTCGCCGGCCGCCCGCAGCCGCTCCAGCGTCTCCAGGGCGTCCGCGCGGCGCCCGTCGGCTCGCTGCAGGGCCAGGGACAGCAGCTCGGCGGTGGGGCGATCGCCGGCGGCCTCCAGGGCCGCGCGCAGGGCCCAGAGGGTGTCGACCTCACGGCCGGTGGGCAGGGCGGGCGCGGCCACGACGGCCAGGGCCTGCGCCCGGCGCGCCGCGTCCAGGCGCCGCAGGCCCTCGGGGCCCGGGAGCCCGCGGGCCGCCCGCTCCCAGGCCAGGGCGGCCTCGGCGAAGCGGTCCTCGGCCTCCAGGCCCGTGGCCCGGGCCTCCTCGGCGCCCGCCAGGACGCCGTCGGCGGTGGTCGGATCCCGGAACGCGAGCCAGCCCAGGCCAGCCAGCGTCAGCACCTGCAACGCGACGAGGAGTCTGATCATGAGGATGGTCTACGACGGGCGCCCGCCCCGCGTCCACGGGGAACGCGGGCGGGCGTCGAGGCCACCGCGCTCAGGCGGCGATGCGGTCGCCGTAGAAGGTGATGCGGGTGATGCCGCCGACGTCGGTGACGCGGCAGTTGCGGAAGAAGTCGGCCACGCTCATGCCGAGGGTGGACCGGTGAGTGAACCAGTAGTTCAGCGCGCGGCGCTTGGCCTGGCGCGGAGTGATGCCGTTGAACTCACAGCGCTCGAACATCTCCGTCTCCCGAAGTCGTGCACACGGTTGTGTGGACACCAGCTCCGAGAACACCACGAGAGTGAGGGCGAAGGTCGACCCGGTCCTGCCTGACCGGGCCTTGCGGGCGGGTCAGGCGATCGTGGAGCTCCCGGAGAGCCAGTCGAATGTCGGCCGGGGTCTCCGGCCGCGACTACTGTCGCCGTCCATCGAATCTCGCCTTTGGGGCCTTGACCACGCGCGCCCAGGGTGCGGGCGGCGGGGCGGACCCCCTCGTTGCAAAGCGAGCGCACCTTAGTGGATCCGGGGCCGAAATATCAAGGCCAATTCCCGGCGCGGACCGCCCCCGGGCAGCGAGGGAAAATCGTTTCCGAATCGCGCACTTTCACCTACCTGTCCGGGGGGTGTCGCCAGGGGGTAGCGCGCCTCGGACGGGGTGGGGTCCGGGCGTAGCCCGGGGGGCCGGGTGGCCGGCGTCAAAGGGTCGGCTTTCTGTACTTTTCGGGACATTGGGGCACATTCACCTACATCGGCACCGCGTGTGCAACGGCCCCGGGCACGCCTGCCGGTCCGGGCGATCGCGCTTCGGCCCGGGCGGGCAGCCTGGAGAGGAGGTGCCGCATGTCCCGCTCAACCACATGCACTGCCGTCTTCGCGTTCCTCGCCCTCGCCGCCGCCCCGGGGCGGGCAGAGGCTGACCGGGTGCTCGTCACCTACGATGGCGTCTCGGCCGACGTCGTCCGCGCCGCCATCGAGGCCGGCGGCGGCGAGGTGACCCACGTCTACGAGAGCGTCCCGGTGCTCGCCGCGCGGCTCGAGGGGGCGCTCGACCTGCCCGGCGTCACCGTCGAGAAGGACCGGCTCCACCGGCTCGACGCGCGGGCGCTGGCGATGACCGAGCCCGCCGTCGCGACGGCGCCGCTCGGCTCGCCCCAGGGCTATGGGGCCTACCTCGTCTCGGGCGCCGGGGCCACCTGGCCGGAGACCCGGATGGGCGCGGGCACCATCGTCGCCGTCGTCGACACCGGCGTGTACCCCAACGCGTGCGTCGCCCACGCGGTCATCGGGGCGCCCGGCTTCCCCGACGGCTTCAACGCCACCGGGGACGGCATCCCCGCGACGGCGCTGGAGAACCACTGGCATGGCACCCACGTCTCGGGCGTCATCGCCTCCGACTGTGGGATGTGTCTGCCACCCTGGGACGGCTTCCGCTACGTCGTCGAGGCCGCTGGCCTGCCCACCTACGACGTCTGCGGCGACCCGACGCTGCGGTATGTTCCCCTCCTGGGCCAGGCGCCCGCGGCCAGCATCTACCCGGTCAAGGTCTTCGCGGCGGACGGCGAAGGGACCCCGGACGACGTCATCCTGGCGGGCCTCGACCACGTCCTGATGCTGAAGCGCCAGGGCCTGCTGGACGTGGCCATCGTCAACCTCAGCCTGGGCGGCCCGACGCTCTGGGTTGGCTTCACCGCCTACGACCGCTTCTTCAAGGCGTTCGACCGGGCCGACATCCTGGTGGTGGCCTCCGCCGGCAACGACGGGCCCCGCCCCAACACGGTCGGGTCGCCGGCCACCGCCCGCAGCACCCTCGCGGTGGCGGCGGCGGACTTCGCGGCCTCGTCCCGTGTCCTCTACGAGTACCTGGGCATCGCCTACGGCCCTGACCAGGTCCCCGGGAGCGGCGACGAGCGCACCGGCATGGGCCGGGTGCAGCGCCCTGGCGACGAGACCCGGATCGCCGGGTTCTCCAGCCGAGGGCCGACGGGGGATGGCCGCAGCGGACCCGACATCGCCGCCCTTGGCGCCTCTGTCGCGTACGCAATCTGGGAGGGTGAAATCGCGTGGGGAAGCGGCACCTCTGCGGCGGCGCCCGCCGTTGCCGGCGCGGCCGCGCTGCTGCGCACGTGGGGTGCCGATCGGGGCGCGACGCCGTCGGCGGCGGCCCTCCGCGAGGCCCTGCTGGCCGGGGCGAACCCCGCCGCCCTGGGGCCGGCCTGGCGCGACCTCCGGACGGCCGGCGCGGGCCTGCTGGACGTCCCCGCCGCCCTGGCGGCCCTGGCCAGCGGCGAGGCTTCGGGCTACGGCGACGTCATCCACGTCGGCCGCCTGACGGCGAACATCCTGGGCCGCCCGGCCCCCGGCGTCGCCCACTGGGAGAGCGGCGACGTGACCCTCGACCCGGGCGAGAGCCTGAGCATGGTGGTCGCGGTCGCCGACACCACGCGCCAGATCGCCATCCAGCTCAGCGACATCGTGGTCCCGGCCAACGCCGACAGCGCGTACTTCCCCAACACCCTGGTGGTGCAGGTCATGGGCGCCGAGCGCGGCAGCGTGACCGCGACGTTCAGCTTCGAGTACCGGACGGACCAGTATGGCCCCGAGGCCTGGCTCATCGTGGAGGACGGGCTCTGGACGGTGCACCTGCCGGGCCTGGGGGCCTTCGAGGTGGGGCGCCAGCCGCTCCAGCCGGGCCTGTACAAGTTCGCCCTGGCCGCCGGCGACGCCAACGAGAGCCCCGTCAGCTTCCGGGCCATGGCCGAGCGGCTGGACACCGCGGCGCCCGAGCCGACGGGCGACGTCCTGGCGGACAACGTGAACGTCCGGCCGGGCGACGCGCTGTTCTTCACGGCGGTCGTGCCCCCAGGGACGGCCGAGGCGCGCTTCGACCTGAGCTGGAGCCGCCAGTGGGACCGGCTGCCCACCACCGACCTTGACCTCGTGCTCGTGAGCCCGGACTGGAGCGTCGTCGTGTGGGAGGGCGCCACCCTGGCCGCCCCCGAGCGGACCGTGCTCGTCGATCCCATGCCCGGCCCCTGGACGGCCGTGGTCATCGGCTACGGCGTGCCCCTCCCCACCCGCGCCACCCTGCGGGTCACCCTCGACTAGCCCCGCCTTGACACCGGGGGGGCGCCCCGCTACTCCTGAGGCGCCCCACCCCGGGGCCCATGACGCCCACGGTCCTCAGCCAGCCGTGGGATCGCCCGTGCGCGGGCCGGTCGGCTGTCTCCATGTTCCGTTGTGCTCTGTGTGCAGAGGTGGTCCCGCCCCGGACGGCGGCCCATCGTCTCGTCCTCGAGGTGCGCCCACACCTCTACCCGCAACGCCCCCACGCCCAGACGGTCCCGAACCCGCCCGACCGCCGCATCCCGCGGCGCAAGCGGCGCCACGTCGGGACGGACGTCGGGGGCCTGGGCCAGGCCATCGTGCGCGAGGTCCAGGTGTGCCCGGCCTGCGCCGCCCGCCGCCCATGAGGCCGCCTCAGAACGACAGGCAGACCAGGCGCCCACCGTGGAAGGCGTCGGGGAAGCACAGGCCCGTCCCCTGGCAGTCGGCGATCTCCTCGCACACCCGCGCGCAGGCCCCGCCGGTGCAGACCGCCCCGGGCACGCAGGTGGCGTCCGCCTGGCAGTCGCCGCCCACGGGCGTCTGGCCGCGGCCGGTCGGCGTACAGGCGCCCGCGTCGCAGTACCAGTCGGCCTCGCAGTCGGCGTTGCGCCCACAGGGCGCGTCGGCGCAGAGGCCGGTCAGGGGGTCGCAGACCTCGCCCTCGCCGCAGCGCACGTCGCCGCAGCGGTCGACGCAGGTGCCGGCGTCCGGGATGCAGTAGCTCCCCTGCCCGTCCCCCAGGCCCAGGCAGGCGTAGCCCACGTCGCAGTCCCGGGCCCCGCGGCACGGCGCGGCGCAGAAGCTCTCGTCGATCTCCTGGTTGACGAGGCAGGCCGTCGTGCCGTCCGCGGTGCACTCCACGTCACTCTCACACGCCTCGCACTGGCCCCGACCCGTCGGGTAGCAGGCCCGGTCGAACGGATCGCAGGCCCCGCCCGCCCCGCAGTCCACCCCGGCGCACGCGTCGATGCAGGCCCCCGTCCGCAGATCGCAGGCGCTGTGCGGGCAGCGGGCGGCCGCGCAGAGCCCGCGCTGGCAGCCCTGGCACGACAGGCAGACGCCCAGCGGGCACACCGCGCTCGCGTACTGGCTGCCCACCGGCAGCGGCGTCACCACGCACTCGGGCAGGCGCAGCGTCGCGGCCTGCCAGATGTCGAACTCTTCAAAACCATTGAGGAAAGGCCGGTCAAGCTCGCCGGGCCCCAGATCCGCCTGCTGGCCCCCGCAGCGCACGGTGATCTCGACGCGGGCCCCAGGAGCCGCGACCCCCTCCATGGTGGGCTGGTAGGTGGCGCCGATGAGATAGAGCCCTGGCGGCAGCGCCTCGACGACGAGCCCCTCGGGCCCCGGCGCCGCCACGCCGAGCTGGGTGATGCCGGGCGTCGCCCAGCGCGGCGCCGGGTTGCCCGCGTGCAGGTCGAAGCCCGTGAACCAGCTCCCCCGCGGGTCGACGAGGTGCAGGTCGACGTTCGCGTTCTCGCCGGCCCACCGGGCCGAGATGTCGACGCGGGTGCGCGGCCCGGGCGGGTCGCAGGCGTCGCCCTCGCCGTCGCCGTCCGAGTCGAGCTGGTTGTGGTTGGCGAAGGCCGGGCAGTTGTCGCGGTCATCGGGCACGCCGTCGCCGTCGTCGTCGGGGCCGTCGGGGCCCTCGCAGGCGTCCCCCGTGCCGTCCCCGTCCGCGTCGGCCTGGGCCGGGTTGGGGTGGCTGGGGCAGTTGTCCCGCGCGTCGGGCACCCCGTCCCCGTCGCGGTCGGGGGGCAGCACGCCATCGCAGGCGTCGCCGATGCCGTCGCCATCCGCGTCGGCCTGGTCGGGGTTGGGCACGCCGGGGCAGTTGTCGGCCGCGTCGGGCACGCCGTCCCCGTCCGCGTCGCCCGGCCCGCCCTCGCAGGCGTCCCCGAAGCCGTCGCCGTCCGCGTCGGCCTGGTCGGGGTTGGGCACGGCCGGGCAGTTGTCGGTGGCGTCGGGCACCCCGTCGCCGTCGGCGTCGTCGGGCGCGTCGCAGGCGTCGCCGCGGCCATCGCCGTCGCCGTCGGCCTGGCTGAAGTTGGGGGTCTCGGGGCAGTTGTCGCAGGCGTCGCCGATGCCGTCGTCATCCGCGTCGGCCTGGCCGGGGTTCGGCGCGTCCGGGCAGTTGTCGGCCTCGTCGCGCAGCCCGTCGCCGTCGTCGTCGCCCATCACCTCGCAGGCGTCGCCGATGCCATCGCCGTCGGCGTCCTGCTGGGCGTGGTTGGGCACCGCCGGGCAGTTGTCGCAGGCCGTGCCGATGCCGTCGTCATCGTCGTCGGCCTGGGCCGGATCGGCCACCCCCGGGCAGTCGTCGTCGGCGTCCGGCACGCCATCCCCATCGGCGTCGCGCAGGTCGCAGGCGTCGCCCACGCCGTCCCCGTCCCGGTCGGCCTGGTCGGGATCGGCCACCCCCGGGCAGACGTCGCAGGCGTCGCCGACGCCATCGGCGTCCCCGTCGCGCTGGCCGTGGTTGGCCGTGGCCGGGCAGTTGTCGGCGGCGTCTCCCACGCCGTCGTCGTCGACGTCACCCGGCGGTCCGGGCAGCGCGCCCCCGACCTGGGCGTCGCCCCCGGCCTCGGGTGGCGGGCCGTCGCAGGCGGTCAGCAGCAGGGCACACAGGGGGATGGCGAGGGGCAGCAGGCGCATGGGACCTCCGTCGGGGCGCGTCGGCCCGGCGGCGATTGCGGCCCCCGTGCCAGCCCTGATCGGCGCCCCCGGGGCCTGCCTGGCGTGATCCGGCGTGCGCGGCCGCCGTGAGGGCCGCACGCCGGCTCACGGCTCGGGGTACCGGTCGTCCCCGCTGATCTCGTTGAAGGCCTTGCGCGCCGCCGTGACGAGGGCCCGGTCCGCCGTGGCGTCGTCGATGAGCGCCTGCAGGAACGGCAGGCTCTCCGCGCTCCCGATCTTGGAGACGCCGTGCAAGGCCACGAAACGCTTGGAGTATTCCGTCTCCTCCGCCAGCAGCTTGTGCAGGATGGGCAGGTAGCTCGGATCGCCCACCTCGGCCATCGCCGGCAGCAGCGCGGCCTTCGCCATCGCGTCGTCGGTGTTCTGGTAGGTCTCCCGCAGCCAGTCGATGCCGGCCTCGCGGCCCATGTTGGCGAGGCCGTAGGCCGAGTTGGCCTTGATGCCCCACTCGCCGTCGCCCTCCAGCACGCGCTCCAGCGGGGCGATGGCCTCCTCGCCGCCGATGACGGCGATGGCGTGCGACGAGATGCGCTGCAGCAGGGTGTTGTCGCTGTTCTGGTCGAAGAGGGCGTCGGCCAGCGCGGGGATGGCGGCCGGGTCGCCGAGCTTCTCCAGCATGGCCGCGGCGACGAAGCGCTCGTCGTCGTTCCCGGTGCGCAGCAGCTCGCTGAGCAGCTTCACGCCCTCCGGGCCGAGGGCGGCGATCTCCTTCATCAGCGCCGTGTCGGGGGTGAGGAAGCCGTAGGCGTTGATGCCCATCTCCCTGGCCAGCGCGCGCACGGCGGCCTGGACGTCGGCCGGCGCCCGGGGGGCGACGTCGCCCGTGCGCGCCGCCCGCTCCAGCTCGCGGATGCGGCTGCGCAGCTCGGCGATGGTCTCGTCGCGCTGGGCCAGGCGGCCGCGCAGGGCGGCGTCCTCGGCCGCGGGGATCCGGACGGGCCCCTCGGCGGTGGCGACGGCGACGCCGCCGGCCGGGACGCGGGCGCTCCCGGCGCCGGTCTGGACGGTGGCGTCCCCATCGAGGGCGCGCACGAGGAGGACGGTGACGGCCGCCGTGGCGGCCATGGCGACGAGGTGGCTCAGGGCGGGGCGCATGGGCTCACTCCAGGCATCGGGTCCAAGGGCAGCACGGAAGGTGCCGCCATCATTCGAGATTTCTCCAGCGGGCGTCTCGAGGACGAGGGGCCCGGCGGCCGTCACGACCACCTCGCCCGCGTGCAGGCGCAAGCGCGGCCCCACGGTGAGGCTGGCGTGCGGACCGAGGCGGATGGAGGCCTCGGCGGTCGCGAGGACGAGGCCGCTGGCCCCAGCCGCCACCCGCTCCCCGGCCGAGATCGTCCGCTGCGCCTCGCCCGCCACCACCTGCCAGCCCGCCGGCGTGGGCGCCGCCCGCGGCCAGACCAGGCCCACCACCAGGCCGGCGGCCAGGGCCGCCACGAGGCCGGGCCAGCGCCGCGGCGCGCGGGGCAGCCCCGCCTGGAGCGTGGCGACGAGGTCGGCGGGCACCTCGACCCGCAGGGCGGACCGAAGCTGCGCCTCGACGCGGCGCTCGGCGGCGATGGTGGCCGCGCAGGCCGGGCAGCCGGCCGCGTGGGCCTCCACCGCCCGGGCCACGTCGGCCGGCAAGGTGTCCGTCACCAGCGCGACGAGGCGCTGCTCCACGTCGAGGCACGTCATCATGGCGTCACCAGGGCCTGGCGCAGGGCGGCGCGGGCCGCGAAGAGGCGCGACTTCACGGTGTTCTCCGGCAGGCCGAGGGCCTCGGCCACCGCCTGCACCGGCAGCTCGTCCAGGTAGAAGAGCGTCACGACGTCCCGCTGGCCCTCCGGCAGCCTCGCCACGGCCGCCCGCACCCGCGCCGCGGCCTGGGCCTCGTCCAGGCTGCGCTCCGGCGTCGGCTGGGTGGCGGGGGCGTCGACCGGGGGCTGGGGGGCGCGCCGGCGGCGGTCGCGGACGAGGTTGTGCAGGATGCCGTAGAGCCAGGTGTACGGGGAGGAGCGGCCCTCGAAGCGGGACCGCGTCGCGACCAGGAAGACCTCCTGGCACAGGTCGGCGGCCTCCTCGGGCGAGGCCTTGAGCGCGGCGGCGCGGAACAGCCGCGGCCCGTACGCCTCCACCCAGCCCTGCACCTGCTTCGTCACGCGTGGCTCCCCGTGGTCCGCTCCCTGAGTGGCGCGAGGGCCGGCCCGGTTCGGACGTCGCGGACGATTTCCGCCGACGCGGGGCCGGCCCGCAACAGAAAGCGTCGTCTGTTCAGGGAGTTTGACGCGAAGAGGTCACCTGAACGCTCAGGGCGGGGTCGGGTTCGGCGCCCCGAAGCTGGCCGCCGCGCAGGCCTGGAACGGGCCCACGCCGTCCGGGACGCGGCACCACGACACCGCCGCCGCGTCGGCCTCCCAGGCCGTCTCGTCGACCACCGCGCCCTCGGGGTTGAAGAGGCGCAGCGCGTCCGTCCCGCCGAGCCCGAAGGCGTGGTCCTCGCCCTTCCGCAGCACCAGGAAGCCGCCCGGGCCGATGGCCGCTGCCAGGACGAAGCGGTGGTCCGCCGTGCCCTCGGCGTCCTCGGCGTCGTAGTCGGCGTCGGCCACCGCCCAGCCCGCCAGGTCCACCGCGCGGCGGCTGCCGTTGTAGAGCTCGATGAGGTCGTCGCCGGCCGACGTCACCTCGTTGATGACGACGAGATCCAGCACCACGCACGCGTCGGTCAGGAAGGCCTGGCAGTCCTCGGCGCAGCGCAGCTCCCCGCCGTCGAAGCCGAAGTCGGCGCAGGTGGCGTCGCCCACGCCATCACAGCCCTCGCCGTCGTCCAGGTGGCCGTCCCCGCAGCGCGGCGCGGGCGGCCCGGCGTTCGGCGCCCCCAGCGTCAGGGCGTCGCAGGCCGAGAACGCCCCGGTGCCGTCCGGCTGCCGGCACCACGACGTCCGCGCGGCCCCGTCCGGCCAGGCCGTCTCGTCCAGCAGGCGCCCGGCCGGGCCGAACAGGCGCACGGCGTCCTCGCCCCCGAGCCCGAAGGCGTGGTCCTCGCCCTTGCGCAGCACCAGGAAGCCGCCCGGCGGCAGGTGCCCGGCGGGCAGGACGTAGCGCGACGCCGCCGTCGCCTCGTCGGCCGGATCGTAGCCCTGGTCCGCCACGGCGCAGCCCCCCACCTCGACGGGCTCGGGCCCCGGGTTGAACAGCTCGATGGCGTCGTCGCCGGCCGACGTGACCTCGTTGATCACCAGCGTGAGGGCCGCCTCCAGGGGCGGGCCGCAGCCGTCCAGGTCGAGGGTCTGGCAGTCGGCCTGGCAGCGCAGGACGCCGGCGCCGCGCTCGAAGTCGGCGCAGGTCAGGCCGCCCACGTCCGCGCCGTCGCAGCGCTCGCCCGGGTGGATGCGGCCGTCGCCGCAGGGCGGCGCGTTGGCCTGGTCCGGGGTGGCCGCGCAGGCCTGCAGAGGGCCCACCCCGTCGGGCAGCCGGCACAGGTCGGCGCCGGCCTCGTCCTCCGTCCAGGCCACCGCGTCCACCTCGCGCCCCCACGGATCGAGCAGGCGCACGACGTCCTGGGCCCCGAGCCCGAACGGCAGGTCGGCCACCAGCAGGCGCCCCCCGCCCACCAGCGTCGCGGGGGCCAGCACCAGGCGGTGATCCTCGGTCGCCGGATCGCCCTCGACGTAGCCGTCGTCCACGAGCGACCAGCCCTCCAGCCGCAGGGATCCGCCGTTGTTGAAGAGCTCGACGAAGTCGTCCGCCGACGAGACCTCGTTGATGACGAGGTGATCCACCACCGCGGGCAGCGGCTCCCCGCCCCCGGCGTCCGGGGCGTCGGCCCGCACCCCGGGCTGCTGGGCGTTGCGGGTGTTGCTGCAGGCCACCAGCAGCAGGGCGGCCAGGGCGAGCCGGCTCACGGGGTCACCTCCAGGGTGCCGGTCAGGGCCAGGCGGAGGAAGACGCGGTCTTCGTCCACGGCGGTGGGCAGGATGGGGGCCGCGTCGGCCCCGAACCGCGTCCGCGACCACGTCGCGTACAGGCGCAGGCGCTCTGTCGGCGCCCCCGGCAGCGCCGGATCGAGGTACAGGCCCGCCAGGATGCGCTGCTGGCTCGCGTCGGGCGCGTCGGCGTCCAGCTCGCCCTGCTCGAACCCGGCGAGGACGCCGCCCCACCCCGGCAGGAGCGTGGCGTTGGCCCAGATCTCCAGATCCGTCACCACCCGCTCGGCCCGGCCGCCAAAGCCGTCCGCCCGCACGAAGGCCACGCCCAGGCTGCCCGGCTCGCCGCGGACGGTGAGGCCAGCGGCCAGGCGGTCATCCTGCACGGCGCCGGCCCCCCGCGATCCGTCGCGCCAGGCGGCCACCAGCCGGACCTCCGCCGGGCCGCCGAGGGCGTCCCCGCGCCAGGGCACCCCCGCGGCGACGAGCGTGGTGTCGACGCCGTCGTTCTGCTCCACCTCGGTCGCCCCCTCGCCGTTGGCGAAGCCCACCTCCAGCGCGACGCGCTCGTCGAAGCCAGCCAGCCGCAGCCGCGCCCCGGCGTCGGCGGCGTCCAGCAGGCCGCCGACCTGGGCCGCGAGCGGGCTCAGGTCGCGCAGATCGTCCCCGCGCTCCAGGGCCTCCAGGATGGGATCGCCCACCAGCCCGGCCTCCGCGGCCACCGCCAGCGGGCCGAAGGCGTGCGTGACGGCGACGCGCACCCGGCGGGCGCGGACGATGAGCGAGTTGCCGTCGACCCCCAGCAGGCTCTGGGGCTGGGCCGAGCGGGCGGTCTCCAGCCGCACCTCCGCCTCGATCCCCGGCCAGCGCAGGCGGCCGCCCACCTCGGCGCGCCCCAGCTCGAACGCCTGGCTGCGCACGTCCGCGATGGTGCGGGTGGTGTGATCGATGCCCAGCGCCACGTCGAGCGCGCCGGTCGGTTGCAGGAGCAGGACGAGCGCCAGCATCACCACCCACCGTAGCCCAGGAGGGGCCCATGGTCCACGAGCAGGTCGCGGAAGGTATCGAGATCACTCAGGATCTGGCGAGCGTAGGCCACGCCGAACGCGGCGGCCTCCTCGCCAAAGGCGGCGGCCTTGCCGTCGAGCGCGGCGGCGATGACGGGCCCGCCGAGGGCGCCATCGCTGCCCAGCGCGCCGGCGTGCGCCCGGGCCAGCAGCCGGCCGATGGTCGCGAACGCCGCCTCCAGGTCGTCGGCGTCCCAGCGGCCATCCCCGAAGCGGGCCCGCAGGCGCGAGACGGACAGGTTCTTCTGGAAGCCGTCGCGAGCGCGGACGCGGAAGGACGTCGGCGCCACGACGGCGCGCCCCAGGAGCGGATCGTCGTCGAGGTAGGCCTGCAGGCTCTTCTGCAGGGCGACGACGCGGTGGGCGTTCGTCGCGAAGCGCGGCCACGGGAGCTGCTGCACCCCCGGCAGCCGCACGGGGTCACCCGCCTCCCGCAGCTCGATGAGCTGGTCATCCTCGACGCCGGGCGTCGGCCCCTCGAGCAGCGCGTAGTAGCGCGGCAGCGGGTAGCTCGAGACGCCCGCCCCCAGCCGGCGGGCGAGGCCCTTGAGCTGGACGGGGGCCACCTGGGCCGGATCGACCAGGCTCGGCCGCCACGTCCCCAGCGCCGCCTCCACCAGCCGGCGCTCGGCCAGGCTCACGGGCACCATCCTGTTCTCGATGAAGGCCGGATCGGGGGGCTCCACCTCCCCCAGGAACGGCACGCGCTGACCGTCCACGAGGCGGGTGTAGGTGGTGAGGGCCACGCCCGATGACCCCTCGTCGTCGGCGCGCTCCAGCAGGTCGCGCAGGACGGGATCGGCGGCCTCGTCCCCCGCCAGCGGCCGACCTCCGGCCGAAATCCGCGTGATTTCGAGGGCATAGGCCTCGGCGAAGGTCCGCATCCACCGACGCTGCGTGGCTTCCTCCGCCTCGCGGAGCGCCACGCCGATGCTCGCGCAGAGCCGCCACACATCGAGGTGGAAGGGGCCGTAGGTGGCTGAGTCGAAGTCGTTGAAGTCGACGACCAGCCGCACGCCGCCCGCGTGGAAGGTGCCGACGTTCTCCAGGTGGGCGTCCCCCAGGATGAGGCGGCGCGCCGTCGCCGGGCCGCCGAAGCGGCTCTGCTGGTGCCAGGGGCCCGGCTCCAGCACGTCGCGGACGAACTGCCCGCTGGTGCCGCGCAGGAACGAGAACGGCTCGCTCGCCATCTTGGCCAGCTTCTGCGCCGCCGCGCCCGGATCCCGCTCGAAGAGCGCCCGGTTGTCGGCCACCAGCGTGCTCTGCAGCCAGGCGGCGCGCGCAGCCTCCTCGGCCGGCGCGCAGGCGGCGAGGAGGCTCAGACCAAGGAGGACGACGCGCATCGGGACCCTGTCGCCGGTGGATCGGGGGCGGAGCCTAGCCGGGCCTTGTGGCGATGGCGTGACACCGTCACGGCCGACCGCGCGACGGTTGCGCCCGGCCGTCTGAACGGTACACTCCCTGGAGACACGGAGGATAGCCATGACACACCCCGCCCACCGCACCCTCGGCGCCGCTGGCGCCTTCCTGGCCGGCCTCGTCCTGGGCGGCGCCGCCCTCGCCGCGCCCAGCCCCGCCGTCAAGCAGCTCTGCGCGCGCCAGGCGGCCTGCGGCTGCGGCCTCGACGACTGCGAGGCGGACGCCAGCATGGCCGAGATGCCGGTGGGCATCCTGACGTGTGTCGCGGGCCTCGACTGCGCGGCCCTGTGTGCGCCCAACGCCGGCGACGAAGACTCCGTGATGGCGAAGCGCTGCTTCTCCGAGGCCGCCATGGCCGCCGCGGCCGCCGCCGATCCGGCGTTCGGCGGCGAGCCCGCCGCCCCCGCCATGCCGGCGATGCCCGAGCCGCCCGCCCTGCCGGCCGCCGCGCCAGCCATGCCCGCGACGGCCGCCGCCGTGGCCGCGCCGCCCGCCGCCGCGGGCCCCGAGGGCATCATCCAGCAGGCCTGCGGGCGCCCGGCCGCCTGCGGCTGCCCCGCCGCCGGCTCGGCGGACTGCGTGTCCACCGCGGGCGCCACGGCCGCGCAGGTGGGCATCGAGCTCTACCAGTGCATCGCCGGGCTCGAGTGCGCCGCGGTCTGTGATCCCCAGGCCGCCGCCCCCGGGAGCGTCGCCCACACCCGCTGCTTCGGCCCGGCCATGGCCCGCGTCCAGGCGGGGGTGAACCAGGCCGCGCGCCTGCAGGCCCAGCACCACCAGATGATGATGGGCATCATCGGCAACATGGGCGCGACGCGGGGCGTGAAGGTCTACGATCAGAACGGCGTGCTCATCCGGGAGGAGTAGATGCCCTCGCCCCCCACCATCCGCCGGCCCTGCCCCGAGGGCGCCGGGCCGGCCGCCGGGCCGGTGCTGGCCCACTGCGACGTCTGCGAGCTGGACGTGCTGGATCTGTCGGCCCTGTCGGCGGAGGGGGCCGAGCGGGTGCTGGCCGAGTCGCCCACGGGGCTCTGCGTGCGCTACCGCGTCCACTCGGCGACGGGGCAGACGTGGCATCGCCCCGTGCGGCGGCGGGGTCGCGCCGGGGCGGTGACGCTGGCGCTCGGCTTCGGCATCGGCGGCGTGGTGCTGGCCACGCTGGCCCTCGCCGAGCTCACCGGAGAGGCGTTCGCGGAGGACGCCCCGGCCGCGGCGGCCGACGCGGGCACGCCGCCGCCCGCCGACGCGGGCGCGCCGCTCACCGACGCGCCGTGCGTGCCCCCGGAGGAGGGCCCGAGCGTCCTGCCGGGCGGCCTCTAGCCACCCACAAGCCCTGGATCTTCCTGGCTTTTCAGTCCCAGACCAGCAGCCACTTCACGCCCAGGTAGAGGCCGTAGGGGATCCACCCGAGGGGGCCGGGGCTGATGTCCTCCTCCAGCGACACCGAGACGGCCGAGTAGGCCACGTCGCGCTGGATGACGCGCTGGCGGGCCTCCAGCGACTCCAGATCCGCGGTCACCCGCGCCAGCTCCTTCTCCAGCGCCATCAGATCGGCCACCTGGTCGGCCTTCTCGACGAGGGCCTGCAGCCGGGTCCGCAGCGTCTTGAGGTTCTCGATGCGCACGTCCAGGTCGAGGGCCTCGGCGGTGACGTCCTGCACGCGGACGTCCCGGTAGGTCACCTCGCCCAGCCCGCTGATCTGCCCGAGCGCGGTGTCGAGCTGGGGGGCCGGGATGCGCACGTCGATGGCGTCGCGCCGGCGGCTCGACACATAGCCCTTCAGATCCCCGGTGATGGCCTCGATGCGGTCGAGGGTGGGGTCGAAGTCCTTCTCGTCGTTGACCTCCACGGTGAGGCGGGCGGTGCGGATGAGGATGCGGCTCTCCGGCAGCGTGGGGCTGTTGGCGACGGCCGGGGCGGGCATCGAGCGCTGGGCGGCGGCGCCGCAGCCGGCGAGGGCGAGGGCGGCGAGGGCGAGGAGCAGGGTGCGCATGGTCAGGTCCTTTCGCGGTGACGGGGGGCAGTGTAGGCCCAGCGCGGCGCCGATGGGTCACCCCGGCATCAGCGACCCATCATCGTCTCGTCATGACGGCGCGGCGCAGGTAGGGTGGCGCGATGCTGGACGAGCTGCACCACCTGGTCCTGGTCGCGGAGCACGGCACCTTCACGGCCGCGTCGCGCCACGCCCACCTGAGCCAGCCGGCCCTCACGGCCTCCATCCAGCGCCTGGAGCGCTGGTTCGACGTGCGCCTGTTCGACCGCGGGCGCCACGGCGCGGCCCTCACCGCCGCCGGCGAGGCCCTGCTGCCCCGGGCCCGCGCGGCCCTCGCGGCCGTCGAGGACGGGCGGCGCGCCATCCGGGAGGTCATGGAGCTGGCCGCCGGCGAGGTGCGCCTCGGCGCCGGCCACACGGCCTGCACCTGCCTGCTGCCGCCGCTGCTCGCCGCCTTCCGGGCCGAGCACCCCGGCATCCGCCTGCACCTGCGGGAGGGCTTCACCGCCGACCTGCGCGCCCTCGTCGACCAGGGCGAGCTGGATCTGGCCATCCTCACCGGCGTCGGCACGGAGCCCTGGCGGCCCGACCGGCTGGTGGTGGTCGCCGCGCCGGGCGTGGCCGACGCCGACGCGCCCTTCGTCGCGTTCTCGGCCCCCTCCCCGACCCGCGCGCTGGTGCACCGCTTCTTCCCCGACGCCGAGATCGCCATGGAGCTCGGCAGCATCGCCGCCATCAAGGCCCATGTGGAGGCCGGCGTCGGGCGGGCGCTCATCAGCGAGGTGGCCGTCGCCGACGAGGTCGCCCGCGGCCGCCTCATCGTGCACCCGCACCCCGAGCTCGACCTGGATCGGCAGCTCTGGCTGCACCACCGCGAGAACCTGCCCCCTGCCGCGGCCGCCCTGCGCGACCGCCTGCGCGCCGGAGCCCGGCCATGAGCCTGCGCCGCCTCTCGGGTCCCCCCCGACGCCCCGCCACCGGCCGCCTCCGCGAGGACTGGCTGGGCACCATCTTCGCCCCCCGCGAGACGTTCGCCGCCTTGAGCGCGCGCCCCGCCCCGCGCCGGGCGGGCGTAGCCGTCCTGCTGCTCGGCGTCCTCTGGGCCCTGCTCTTCAGCTGGCTCGCGAGCGACGGGCGGGCGCCCAGCTTCACCCGCTGGCTCCCCTTCCCGCCCAGCAGCTTCTACCGGGCGGCCAGCATCTACGCCGTCCCCCTGCTCCTCGGCCTCTGGCTGGGCGGCGGCCAGGTCGTGCACGTCCTCTGCGGCCAGAAGAGCCCGGTGGGCGCGTCGCTCGGCGTGCTCGGCTTCACCCTCGCGGTGCCCGCCACCGTCACCTTCGTCATCCCCGATCTGGTGGTCTACGGCTTCAACGGCCAGGTCGGCCTCGGCCAGGCCGTGCGGGTGACGGGGACCATCACCCTGCTGTGGTCGTTCGGCCTGACGGCGCTGGCGCTGCGCACGCTGCACCGCCTCTCGCGCTGGCACGCCGTCCGCAACACGCTGATCTTGTTCACGATCCTGGCGTTGCCCGCGGCCATCTTCCTGCGCTGACGCCGCGCCGTCGCCTGGGGGGTCCCGTGGGTCGACGCGGCCGGCCCGTCGGCCTTATCCTCACCGACATGCGCTGGATCCTCCCCATGGCCGGGCTGCTGGCCGGGTGCTCCCTCCTCGTCGACCTCGAGGGCCCCCCGGCCTACCAGGCGCCGCCGGCGGTGGACCGAGGGCCGGCCCCCGACGCGCGCACCGACGCGGTGCGGCCCGTCGCCCTCGACGCGGCCGTCGACGCCGCCCCGGACGCCGGCCCGCCGCCGGCCACGGTCGTGACGACCCCGGGCGCGCGGGTCATCCGCCACCGCGGCGGCGACGAGGCCGACGCGCCGGTGCCCGTGCCGGCGGACGGCCGCCTCCGCGTCGAGGTCGCCCCGGGAGACGCCCTCACCGTCGTGCTCGATGAGGTGACGGACGGGCTCGAGCAGGTGTGGCTGGTGACGCTGGCCGACGTCCAGCCCGGCGAGACGCTGCCCGTCTCGCACCCCGCGCCGGCCGGCGAGCGCATGACGAGCATGCTGCTGCGCCTGGGCTCCCGCCGCGACGGCGCCGCGGGCTATGTGGCCAGCAACGGCTGCGTGGAGCAGCGCTGCGAGGCCGCCACCTGCGATCCCTGGTTCATGGGACGCGACCGCAGCATCGCCGTGACGGAGCGGTGCATCGACGCCCAGGGCCGGGTACGCACGCTGGCCATCGCCCACCGCGACGACGGCCGGCCCGTGGCGTGGGCCGGCGCTGATGACCCCGTGCCCGCCGACGACGCCCAGGCCCGCCCGAGCTTCGGCCCCTGGGAGGACCGCTGGCAGACGGTGAAGCTCAGCGTCGAGTCGAGCGCCGCCCGCGTGCTGACGTTCGCCCGCCCGTTCGAGGTGGCCGCCTTCGGGGTGGGCGTGGCCTCGCCCCTCCGGCCGGCGGACGGCGAGCCCGTCACCCTGCGCGTCCCCGCCGGCTTCGCCCCGTACACCGAGGTGGGCATCGACCTGGACGACGCCGCCCGGGACCGGCCGGCCCGCGGCTGGCGCAGCTACTTCGGCGCGCTGCCGGAGGAGCTGACCATCGACCTCGACGCCACCGTGCCCGCGGTGCCCGACGCCGTGCTCATCGTCGACGAGGCCGGCAGCCGCCCGGCGGTGCGCTGGTCGGCGCGGTCACCCGCCGAGGGCGACGCCGCGCGCGTCGAGCTGGCCTGGCGGGCCGATGGCCGCATCGTGACGTGGATCTTCTTTGGTTCCGCGCGGTTGGGTGAGGCCCAGGTGCCCGCCCTGCCCGACGAGCTGGCCGATCTGGGCCTGGAGCCGGGGGCCACGGGCACCTACGCCCAGGTCACCATCCTGCGCTGCGACGGGGTGCAGAGCCCGGCCGAGCACCGCACGCAGCCCTGCCCGGTGTACGGTGCCTACCGGGCCTCGGAGCCCGGGCGGACGGTGTCGTGGTCGAGCGCCCTCGCCGAGCCGCCCCCGCCCCCCGACGCCGGCCCCCCGGACGCCGGGGCCTCCGACGCCGGCGGCTGACGCCGCGCCCGCGGGTGAGCCTGGTCGTAGGTGGCCATCAGCGTCTCCACGCTCACATGGGTGTAGCGCTGCGTCGTCGACAGGCGCGCGTGGCCCAGCAACTCCTGGATGCTGCGCAGATCGGCGCCGCTGCCGAGCATGTGGCTGGCGCAGGCGTGGCGCAGCCAGTGGGGCGTCGCCCCGCCCTGCTGGCAGGCCGGCCGGCAGGTGGCCACGAGCCGCTGGATGGCCCGGCTGTTGAGGCGGTTGCCGCGGTTGCTCAGGAAGAGCGCGGCGGGATCGGTGCCGGGTGGCACCAGCTCCGAGCGCCGGAAGAGCCACGCCTGCAGCGCCCGCAGCGCGGCGCCCCCGAGGGGCACCACCCGCGTCTTCTGGCCCTTGCCGGTGACGCGGACGGTGCCCTCGCCGAGCTGGACGTCGCGGCGATCGAGCGTCTCCACCTCGCCGACGCGCAGGCCGGCGCCGTAGAGCAGCTCCAGCACGGCGCGATCGCGGGTGGGCCCGACGGCGCTGTCGGCCGGGGCCTCCACGAGGCGCGCGGCGTCATCGGGCGACAGGAACCGGGGGGCCCGCTGGGGCAGCTTGGGCGAGCGCACGCCGCGAGTCGGATCGGCGTCGACGACGCCCCGGCGGACGAGGAAGCGGTAGTAGCAGCGGACGGCCGCCAGCTTGCGAGCGATGGTGGGGGCCTGGAGCTGGTGGCGGTACAGGTGCAGCAGCCAGGCCCGCACGGCGGCGCGATCCACGGCGGCGGCGTCGAAGGCCCCGTCGCGCTCGGCCAGGAAGCCCGAGAAGTCGCCCAGGTCCCGCAGGTAGCCCTCCACCGTCCGGTGGCTGAGCCGGCGCTCGGACGCCAGGTGCTCGCGGAAGTCGTCCATGGGCCGAGGCTACCGCCCCGCCGCGGGCGAGGCCAGTTTCGGCCGTCAGGCGGGCTGCAGGCGAGGCGCCGTCTCGGCCCACCAGGCCGCCAGATCGCCCTGGGCGCGCTCGGCCAGGCGCGCGCGCTTGTCGCCCTTGCCCTCGCCGCGCCGCTTGTCGATCTCGGCGAAGAGCGACCAGTTCAGGTTCGAGGGGCTGTAGGCGCTGTGCATGCCGTCGGCCCGCAGGTGCCGGCGCAGGGCGCCGAAGGCCGTCGTGGCGGGGGGCACGGGCGCCTCGACGCCCGCGAGGCGCGCGAGGACATGCCAGGCGATGAGCTGCCCACAGGCCGTCGACTCGACGTAGCCCTCGACGCCCGTGATCTGGCCGGCGAAGTACAGATCGGGATCGTCGTGCCAGTGGAGAGCGTCGGCCAGCAGCGTCGGCGCGTGCAGGTAGGTGTTGCGGTGCACGCTGCCGAAGCGCAGGAACTCGGCGCGCTCCAGGCCCGGGATCATGCGGAAGATCCGCTTCTGTTCCGGGTACTTGAGCCGCGTCTGGAAGCCCACCAGGTTCCAGGCCGTGCCCTCCTTGTTCTCCATGCGGAGCTGGACGACGGCGTAGGGGCGGCGGCCGGTGCGCGGGTCGGTGAGGCCCACGGGCTTCAGGGGGCCGAAGGCCAGCGTCTTGGGCCCCCGCTCCACCATGACCTCGATGGGCAGGCAGCCCTCGAAGTACTTCGCCTCCTCGAAGGCTCGCGGCACCACCTTCTCGCCCTCGGCCACCGCGGCGATGAAGGCCTCGTAGTCCGCCTGGCTCAGGGGCGCGTTGGCGTAGTCGGCGCCCTCCCCCTTGTCGTAGCGGCTCTGCCGCCAGACGACGTCCCAGTCGATGCTGTCGGCGTCGATGATGGGGGCGATGGCGTCGTAGAAGTACAGGCTCTCGCGGCCGGCGCGCTGGGCGATGGCCTGGGCCAGCGCCGGGTCGGTGAGCGGGCCGGTGCAGATGACGGTCAGCCCCGGCGGGATGCCCTCGACGATGGCGCGCTCGACGGTGATGAGCGGCTCGGCCGCGATGGCGCGGGTGACCTCGGCCGCGAAGACGTCGCGATCCACGGCCAGGGCGTCGCCCGCCGGCACCGCGGCCACGTCGGCGGCCTCCAGGATGGCGCTGCCCGCGTGGCGCATCTCCCACTTCAGCAGGCCGATGGCGTTGGCCACGTTGGCGCTGCGGAAGCTGTTGCTGCACACCAGCTCGGCCAGGTGGTCGGTGACCTGGGCCGGCGTGCGCCGCAGGGGCTTCATCTCGAAGAGCCGCACGGGCACGCCGCGGCGCGCGAGCTGGATCGCCACCTCGCAGCCCGCCAGGCCGCCCCCCACCACGTTCACGGGCGTCATCTCGCCTCCTTACGGCTGCGCCCGGGCGTAGCGGCCCCCCGGCGCGGATCTCAGCCAGCCTTCCAGCTCCAGGGCGCTGGCCAGGGCCAGGGCCTCGGCCGCCCCCAGCCCGGCGGCGGCCGCCAGCTCGGCCAGGGGCCGCGCCTCGGCCGCGCTCGCCTGCCAGAGCGCCTGCCCGAAGGCCGGCGTCCGGTCCGGCGCGGGGAGCGGGCGAGCCTCATCGCACCACCCGTCGACCGCCGTCAACAGCCGCGCGCCCTCGGCCACCAGCGCGTGGCAGCCGGCGTGCAGCGGGCTGTCGAACGTGCCCGGGATGACATGCACCGGCACCCCGGTCGCGAGGGCGGCGCGCGCGGTGTGCAGCGTCCCGCTGGCGAGGCCGGCCTGCACCACCACCACGGCCCGCGCGAGGCCGGCGATCCAGGGGTTGCGGCGCGGGAACGTCCAGCGCGCCGCGCCCTGGCCGCAGGGGAACGGGCTCGTCACCGCGCCCCCGGCCGCGAGCACCCGCCGAAACAGGCCCCGGTGGGTGGCGGGCGCCGGCCGATCGAGGCCCGAGCCCAGCACGACCGTCGTGTGGCCCCCCGCGGCCAGCGCCGCCTCATGGGCCGCCGCGTCGACGCCGAAGGCGCCCCCCGAGATGACCGAGACGCCCCGCTCCGCGGCCGCGCGCGCCACCCGGCCAGCCAGCTCCAGGCCGTAGGGATCGGCCCCGCGGGCCCCGACGATGGCGAGCCCGGGCGCGGCGGGCAGGTGGCCCAGCACCCGCAACCAGCCGACTGGCAAGGCAAATCCGGAAAGCTCGGCGTGGGCGGTGGCCCCGAGGGCGGCCAGGCGCGCCGCCTCGGCGGCGTCGAGGGGGGGAGGCGCGCTCAGTAGTGGCGCTGCATGACGACGCGGTCGCCCTTGCGGATCTCGAGGGCGGACCGGGTGATGACGGCGGTGCTGTTGCGGTCGCGGGCCTCCACCACCAGGACCTCGCCGATCTGCTCCCAGGGCAGCTTGCGATCCTGCTCGCGGGTGAGCTGCAGGAAGCCATCCCCGCGGCGCATCACGAAGAAGCGGTTGCCCACCTGCACGCCATCCTTGGCGCCGCGGTCGATGAAGACCACGTGGAACTGGCCCAGCTCGTCGAGCTCGAAGAGCGAGTCGACGACGGTGCCCGTCAGGTCGATCAGGTTCTGGCGCGGGGCGACCACGTGGTAGTGGTCCAGCTCGGGCACCACGTACATGCCGCGCTCGATCTCGTTGAACGAGCGCAGGATGTTCGCCGTGGCGACCTGCTTGTCGATGGCGGTGATCTCGACCACGCCGTGCACCTGGACCTTGCGGCCGATGACCTCCTCGGTCTCGGGGTGCACGACGTCGTTGACCACCCGGAAGACGCTGAAGCGATCGCCCACGCGGGCCTCGTCCAGCTTCTTGAGGCTCAGGTAGACCTTGTCGCGCTCGGCCAGGTACCGCTTGGGCTCGGGCGAGTTGACCACCGTGCCGGCCGACTCGAGCTTGCCCTCCTCGATGAAGCCCTCGTTGACGCTGACCTGCATCGCGGACTGGGCGCCCACGGTGTAGCCCGCCGGCGAGGGGGCGTCGCCCGGGCCGTCGGGCAGCCGCAGCCGCAGGACGTCGCCGGGGTAGATCCAGTGAGGGTTGGTGACGTGCGGGTTCAGGGCCCAGATGCCGGGCCAGGTGCGCGGCTCCCGGAAGAAGCGCTCGCAGATGTCCCAGAGGGTGTCGCCGCGCTCGACCACGTACTCCTCGGGCAGGCCGCGGGGGCCACCGTCCAGCACGATCAGGTCGTCGGCCTGCGCGAAGCCGGCCGTCGCCACCAGCGCCGCCGCCGCCATCCAGCTCGCCCGCTTCATCGCTCCTCCGCGGCCTGTCGTCATGCTCGCCATCCGATCACATCTTGCCCGGCTGGAGCCGGTCGTCGGCCTTGCGGGCCGCCTCGGTCTGCGGATACATGGCCCGCAGACGCGCCAGCGTCTCGCGGCCCTCGGCCCCACGCCCCAGCTTCGCCTGGGTCAGCCCGATCATCAAGAGGGCATCGGGCACCTTGTTGCCGGTGGGGTGCTCGGTGATGACCCGGTGGAACGTCGCCAGGGCCGCCCCGAAGCGCGCCTCGTCGAACTGCACCTGCCCGATCCAGAACAGGGCGTTGTCGGCGTAGTCATGGGTGCCGAAGCGCTCGACGAAGGCGGTGAAGGCGCTCTCGGCCGCCCCGCCCTGCCCCGCCCGGTACAGGCCGTAGGCCCGCTTGTAGGCGGCGATGGGATCGTCCGCGCCGCCGGGGGCCGGCGCGGGGGCGCGCCCCACGGGCCGGGGCGCGACGCGCGGGGCGCCCTGCAGCGGAGCCACGCCGATGTTGCCGGCGAAGGCCGCGTTCTCGGGCGGCGCGACGGGCTGGCGCGGGAAGCGCCGCGGCCCCTCGCCCTCGTCGGCCGGCCCGCCGCCCAGGGCGTCCAGGTCGGCCTGCGTGATGGTCACGGGGGGGCGGGTGTCGGCGGCCACCGGCGGCTCGGCCGTCTCGGGCGCGGCCTCGGGCGGCGGCGGCGCCGCGGCGACCGGCACCTCGGCGGGTCGCAGCTTCACCACGGGCAGGGAGCGGTCGGCCGGGAGGCCCGCCTGGAGCTGGCTGGCCTCCTGCCGATCTTCCAGCAGCGCGATCTGATCCTTGAGCTGCTCGATGCGGCGCTCCTGGGCCAGGAAGGCCTCATCGAGCACGCCCATCCGCCGCTCCATGGCCTCCATGCGGTCCAGGTCGGCGGTCCGGGCGCCCCCACAGGCAGCGAGGAGCGGCCCGATAACGATGGCAGGCAGCAGGCGGAGCATCAGCGGGATTCTCAAGGCAACCCCGCGGAAAGTCAACGCTCCTGCCGGCCGAACTACTTCGCGATGGCGGGGGACTTGCGGGTGATCGGGGCGGTCTTGTCGGTGACCTTGCCCAGGTCGACGTAGGCGCCGTCGGTCATGATGACGAAGGGGCGCTCCTCGAAGCCCAGCCCGCCCTTGCCGTCGTGGCGCAGGATCTGGACCTTGCCGGCGCCGTGCCCCATGGGGCCCTTGCGGTAGTAGTGGGCCTTGAGCAGGTAGGGCGCGGCCTGGGGATTCTCGATGGAGAAGCACTCCGGGCCGTAGCCGGTGGTGATGTCGGCGTACAGCTCCCCGCCCGACGCCAGCCCCTTGCGGGAGTAGAAGGCGTGGTTCATCGACTTGTCGAAGATGTGGAAGTCGACGTCGTTGGCGTCGGTCTCCCAGGACAGCACGAAGCGCAGCGTCGGGCGGTCATCGATGCGCAGGCCGGCGGTCTGCAGGCGGGCCTCGATGTTCGCGCGCTCGCCGGGGTTCGCCGCGGCCCAGGCCGCGCCGATGATCATGGCGTCCTCCTGCAGGATGCGCTCGACCCCCGCGAAGCGGTTGTTCACGCGGTCCGCGGTGATGCCCTTGAGGACGACGTCCATGGCCTCGGCGTACTTGCCCTGGCGCAGCAGGACCATGCCCAGCAGGTGGTAGATCGACGGGTGGTCGGGGCGCTGCTCGAGGGCCACGCGGTAGGTGTCCGCGGCCATCTCCAGGCCCAGATCCCCCAGGCGCTCCAGCCAGTTGCCCGCGAAGCGGCGCATGTCGGCGCGGGAGGGGTACAGGTCGAGGACGCTGCCGAAGGCGCGGGAGGCGTCGAGGCCGTTGCCGCTGAGGGCGAGGCTCTGGCCGAGGGCGACCAGGGCCAGCAGATCGGTGGCGTCCTCGGCGCGCCAGGCCGTCGAGGCGGCGAGGGCCGACTTGATGCGGCCGGCGGCCAGGTCGCGCTCGATGGCCGCCATCCGGCCGTTCAGGGCGGGGGCCGCCTTCTGGATCTCGGCCAGCTCGCGGCGGCCCTGGCTCTCGCCGGTGGGCTCGGGGCGGGCGACCTGCAGGGGACGGCGAGCCGGGGGCGGCGGCGGGCGGCGCTCGGCCGGGAACGGATCGGGGCTCGGCGCGCGGGGCCCGCGGGTCCGAGGCACCGCGACGCGGTTGGCGTCGGGGGCGGCGACGAGGCTGTCGACCTCGCTGTCATCGCGGCGCGCCATCTCGCCGCGCCCCTCGGCGCCGGTGGCCGCCACCTCGCGCTTGGCGCGCATGGGCTCGGCCGGGGGCGCAGGGGGGCCTGGGCCTGCCGCCGGCCTCGGGGCGGGCCGCCGGGGCCTCGTCGGCCACCTGATCGGCGCCGGCCATGTCGTCGGCGTCGCCGGGGGCCTCGGCCGCCTTCTCCTCCTCGACGGGCTCGGCCTCGGCCTGGGGCGCCCCACCGGCCGCCGCGCCGGCCGCGAAGCCGTCCGCCGTGGCGGTGCGGCGGCCGCGGGTCGCGCGGTCCTTCGCGGGGCGGGGCCGGTTGCGCGTCCACGCCGGCGGCTCGACGCGGGGAGGCGTCGCGGCGATGGCCAGGCCCGCGCGCTGCTGCAGCTCCACGCCGGTGGCGCCCACGATCAGGATGTCGGCCAGGGCGCGGCGATCGATGTTGAACCGCGCGTAATCATTCTCGGTTTCCAGCACGACCAGGGCCGTGTAGGGCGAGAGGACGCGGTGCTTCACGGAGAGGTTGAGGATCTGCTGCTTGAGGGCGCCGCGCAGATCGGGATCGCCCTGGGTGCTCATCTGCTCCAGCCGCTTGATGCGCGCGCCGACCCAGGCCCGCTCCAGCAGGGGCTTCTCGGCCTCCCGCACCTTGGGGTCGATGTCGGCCTTGGCGCCGCCGGACAGCATGATCTTGAGGGGCTGGGCGGCGGGCAGCTCGGCGAAGGCCACGACGGCGTCGCCCGCCTGCAGGCCACGCACGTTGTCGGGCCAGACCCACGTCGCGCCGGGCACCGTGACCTTCACGTCGCCCAGGGTCTTGCGGCCCAGGCGGCCGAGCTGGGCCTCCAGGGCGTCGCGGCCCTCGACCACCTTGCCGGGCCGGGGCAGGTCGGTGGTGACCACCATCTCCAGCACGTTGGCGTCGCGGGCCGTGGTGTCGACCACCACGTCGGCGCGCTCGATGCCGCGGGCCCCCAGGGCCGACAGCCGCACCCGCAGCTTCTCCAGGTCGCGCTCCCCCGCCGTCACCATGCCGTCGCTCATCAGGATGAGGCGACGGCCGGCGCCGCTGGTCTCCTCCAGCGCCGCGATGGCCGCCTCCAGGCTGGAGGCGCCGAGGGCCCCGCGACGGCGCAGCGCCCCGAGGGCCGCGTCGCCGAAGCCGGCCGGCGCGCCGTCGTACACGGCCTCCGTGTACTGGTCGAACGCGATGACCTCGACGCGGCCGACGCCGATGGTCTCGAGACCCTTGACGAGGGTGGTCAGGCCGGCCAGCCGGCCCTCGAAGTCGAGGGCGCGCGAGGCCGAGGTGTCGAAGAGGATGACCGCGTGGGCCAGCGCCTCGGGGCTGCTGTCCCCGGGCACCACGAACCGGGCCACGGCCAGGTCGCCGTTGCGCAGGCCGTCACCGCCGGCGGGGATGTTGCCGCCGAAGACGACCCAGTCCTGATCCGGGGTGAAGCCCGTCTTCTCCACCTTGCTGACCTGGTAGCGCGCCGTGGTGCCGCCCAGCGAGCTCTGCACCCCCGGCCCCTCGCTGGCCGCGGTGAGGGCCGTCAGGCTCAGCTTGTCGATGGCGGGCAGGCCGAGCAGCGGCAGCCGGTAGGCCTCGCCCGCCTGCTTCAGCTCATGGGACCAGGAGACGATGATCTCCTTCTCGCCGTTGCCGGGGATGGGGAAGACGCGGGCCCGGAAGGTGTTGCCGCTGTCCTGCTCCAGCAGGGCCGGGTCCTGGCGGCGGTGCAGGGCGTCCTCGTAGGCGCGGCGGGCGGCCTGCTTCTCGACGACCTCGCCCTCCATCCAGTTGCCGCCGATCTTCATGGCGAAGCGGCTGATGGCGGCGCCATCGGGCATCGTGACCTTGAAGTGGCCCTCGATGGTGCGCGGTGATGGGTTCCTGAAGACGAGCTTGAGCTCGGTGAAGGCCAGGGGCCCGTCCACCACCGCGCGGGCGTCCAGCCCCACCAGGGCGAGGCCGGTGCCGTCGGAGGCGGTGAGGCTGAAGGGCGCCTCGGGCGTGCCCGCGGCGATCTTGAGAGGCTGGGCGACCGCGGGGGCGGCCCAGAGGGCGGCCGCGATCAGGAGGAGTGCGCGGTGGTTCATGATGCTGCCTCGACTGGAGACCGGTTGCGTGCGACGGTGAACGCGCCGGGTTTCGAAAGGATCCACCGCACGGTGCACGCTGCACCCGGCGCTGTAAAGGCGGGCTGGCCATGAAAATCCACCACCTCGACTGCGGGCGGATGCACCCCATCCTGCCTCGCCTCGTCCTCGGCCCCGTCGCCGAGGCCCACCGGCACCTCGTCTGCCACTGCCTGCTCATCGAGACGCCCCGCGACGGGCTCATCCTGGTGGACAGCGGCTACGGCACGGCCGACTGTGCCCACCCGCGCGAGCGCCTGGGCCGCTTCTTCCTGAGCATCGCCCGCCCCGAGCTGCGGCTCGAGGCCACCGCCCTCGCCCAGGTGCAGGCCCTCGGCTTCGACCCCGCCGACGTGCGCCACATCATCCTGACGCACCTCGACGTCGACCACGCCGGCGGCCTGCCCGACTTCCCGGACGCGACCGTGCACGTCATGGCCCGCGAGCTCGAGGCCGCCCGCACCGCCCGGGGGCGCCACCGCCTGCGCTACCGCCCGGCGAGCTGGGCCCACCAGCCGCGCTGGCACCTGCACGACGACCCGGCCGGCGAGCGCTGGGCCGGCTTCGAGGCCGTGCGTCCCCTGCCCGGCGTCGACCCGGATGTGTTGCTCGTGCCCCTGGCCGGCCACAGCCCCGGGCACTGCGGCGTGGCCGTGAAGGCCGCCGCGGGCGGCTGGATGCTCCACGCCGGCGACGCGTACTTCCACCGCGGGATCGTGCGCCCGGAGGCCGGCCGACCCACCGCCGGCCTGTGGATCTTCGAGACGTTCACCCAGTGGCGCGCCGACGCCCGACGACGAAATCAGTCGGCGCTGCGAGCACTTGCGGCCGATGAGGCGTCCGACGTGGCCATCTTCTGCGCCCACGATGCCGTAGAGCTCTCCAGGTTTCACCCTGAGGGTCCATCGCCCCAACTCTTGCGTTGACAGGCGCCTGGGGAATCCGCACGATGCGCGCACCCCCTGACACCAAGGATCACCAGCATGAACCTGCTCAAGCCCTTCTTCGGCACCGTCATCCTCGGCTCCCTCCTCTTCGGCTGCGGCAAGAACGAGGCGGTCGTTGCGGCCGAGCAGATGGCCGAGGCCGTCTGCGCCTGCAAGGACATGGCCTGCGCCCAGAAGGCCTCGCAGGAGCAGGCCGAGAAGCTGATGAAGTTCAAGGACAAGAAGGGCACCGAGGCGGACGTCGAGGCCATCAAGAAGGCCGGCGAGAAGACCGCGGAGTGCCTCAAGAACATCATCAAGGACTCGGTCAAGATCGAGAAGCCCGCGATGAAGGCGCCCGAGACGGCCGCCGCCCCGGCCACCGCCGCTGCCGCCCCCGAGACGGCCGCCGCCGAGCCCGCCGAGGCCCCCAAGGCCGCCGAGCCCACCGAGGCGGAGGAGGAGGGCGGCGAGTGATCGCCTCCTGACTCCTGAAAAAGGGCGCCGCTGGGCGCCCTTTTTTGTTTGTATCTCGGCGTGCTGGATGTCAGACACCGGGCCGGACGCAAGCGAGGAGCGCACATGATCAAGGCGATGGCCCGCGGGGCCCTGGACCGGCTCGATCGACGCGGACGCGGCGTGGCCTTCACCGTCGGCGGCATGGGCGCCCTCCTGGCCGGCCGCAAGGTCACGGCCCTGGGGCTCTTCTCCCAGGGTCTCCGGGATCTGGAGGCCGAGTGGCGGGCCGTGCACCCCGAGTTCCAGGGGGGCCTGCGGGCGCGCTGGCAGGAGGCCGTCGAGTTCTACGAGGCCACCCACACCGACGCCACCAACCGCCGCCTGCACATCATCGGCATCCCGCTCATCGTGGGCGGGGCCGTGGGCCTGCTGGTCTGGCCGTCCTACTCGCCCCCGTGGGCCCTGTCGGCGGGCACCTTCGCCTCGGGCTGGGTGCTGAACATCGTCGGCCACGCGGTGTACGAGAAGAACGCCCCCGCCTTCGCCGACGACCCCCTGTCGTTCATCGCCGGGCCCGTCTTCGACGCGGTGCAGGTCAAGGCGATCATCGGGCGTCTCGCCCGCCGTGGTGCCTGATCGACGCCCCCCAGCGGGCCTGGCAGCCGCCCTGGAGGCGCTGACGGCCCACGTCGACGGCCTCGCGCGGGCCGCCGGCATCCCCCTGCCCGCCCACCTCCCGCTCACCCTGCCCTTGCTGGGACCGCTGCCGGAGCGCGCGGCCGCCGTCGAGCGCGCCGTCGCGGCCGCCCTGGAGGCCAGCCGGCCCGCCCAGGCCATCTGGCGCGAGGGGCGCGTCTTCTGCCCGCGCTGCGAGTCCCTCGACTGCGCCCACGCCGCGCCGCCGAGCCCGACGACGGTCTTCGGCGGCTACGCCCCGACGGGCTGGCCCCAATGGCTTGATTTCACTCAGGTCTGCGTCGACCGGCGCGTGCCCGGCCTCGACGGCATCTTCGCGGATCCTCCCCAGGTGGTGGGCTACGCCGACGCCGACGCGCTCACCGCCGCCCTGCTGCCGGAGTACGCCGCTGCGCTGGCGCCGTGGCGGCCGCTCGGCCAGGTGGTGGTGGGGCCGGTGCCCGCCGATCCCGGCCGCCCGCGCCACAGCGAGCGGCACGCCCTCACCCTGCAGGTGGTCGCGCTGGCCCAGCCGGGCAGCCCCGCCACCTTGCGGCTCAACACCCTGGGCCTGTCGAGCGAGGTCATCATCGACGCCGCGACGGACGGCCCGCCCCGCGGCGTCGCCGAGGGCCTGTGGCGCACGCTCCAGCAGGCGCACCGCCTGGTCGCCCGCCTCAACCGCCGGGCTGGCACGGCCGCCGCCCGGGGTGAGGCCTTCGACCGGGCCGCCGCGCTGTCGACGCTGCTCGGGCGGCTGCGAGCTGATCTCGTCCGCCTCTTCGAGCCCCGCACCTGGCGCACCCGCCACGCCGACGACCGCCACCAGGCCGGCGTCCGCCCCACGGAGACGGCGCTCGGAGACGCCCGCGAGGCCGGCGACGACCGCCTCTACCTCGACACCCGGCGCGAGACCGTCATCGTCATCGGCCCGCGCGGCCGGGCTCACGTCTTCACGCTCCGCGGCCGCCACGTCACCAGCCTGCGCCTGGCCCCCGGCGAGCTGACGCGCCGCACCGGCCGCGATCGCTGGAAGCCCCTGGCGCCCGACGCCGCCCAGGCGTTCCGCGACGCGCTGCCCCTGCCCGCGCCATGACCCGGCTCCTGGCCACCGCCCTGCTGCTTGCCGCCTGCACCCGCCCCACCGGCGCTCGCTACCCGGCCCCCATCCTGGAGGCCTCGGGCCTCGTGGCCAGCCGCCAGCACCCGGGCGTCTTCTGGACGCACAACGACTCGGGGGACGAGGCGCGGGTCTTCGCCGTGCGGTCGGACGGCCGCATCCTGGGCGAGGTGGCCATCCAGGGGGCCACCCACGTGGACTGGGAGGACGTCGCCGTCGACGACGCCGGGCACCTGTACCTGGCCGACTTCGGCAACAACCGCAGCGTGCGGGCCGACCTGCGCGTGTACCGCCTGCCGGAGCCCGCGCCGGGCGCCGACCGCGCCCGGGTGGATCGCGTGCTGGCGTTCCGCTACCCCGACCAGACGCGGTGGCCCGACCCCGAGGAGCGCTTCGACGCCGAGGCCCTGTTCTGGGCGCGCGGCGCCCTCTACCTGCTGACGAAGCACCGCCAGGACGGGCGCACGGCCCTCTACCGCTTTCCGGACCTCAGCGGGGCGGCCGGCGAGCAGGTCCTCGTGCGCGTCGGGGAGCGCCAGGTCGACGCCGACGCGAAGCTCGGCCGCGTCACGGCGGCCGACGTCACCCCCGATGGGGCGCACCTCGTCGTCCTCACCTACGGCGCGCTGCTGCTGTTCGACCGGCCCGCGACCGGGGACGACTACCTCGCGAACCTGCAGCGGCGCATCGACCTGGACCCCAAGGTGCTGCGACAGTGTGAGGCCGTGGCCTGGGATGGCGAGGACGTGCTGGTGACCAACGAGCAGGGCGACATCTTCCGTCTGCGGGCCGCCCGGCGCTGGCCGGCCGATCGGTGGCAGGGCGAGGTGGAGCGGGCGGGTCCATGACGTTCGACGAGGCGATGGCCATCCTCGGGGTCGGCGTGGAGGCGGGTGAAGATGGCGCCCGCCGGGCCTACCTGCGCCTGGTCCGGGTGCACAAGCCCGACCGGGATCCCGAGGGATTCCGCCGGGTTCGCGAGGCCTGGGAGCGCGTGCGGCCAGAGATCGCGTTCCGCGCCCAGCTCTTCCGGCCCGCCGTACCGTCGGAACCGCCGGTGGCCGGCGAGGCCGACGCCTGGGCGGACGAGGAAGACGACGACGAGGACGAGGGCGACGAGGACGACGACGAGGCCGAGGCGCGACCCGCCACGCCCGACGACGACCGCTACCCCCCGAACGCCACCCGCGACCTGCCCCCCCTGACGGTCGCCCAGATCAAGCCCCCCGGCCCCGGCAACCCCTGGGCGGAGAGCCCCACGCCCCTGCTCGCCGTCGCCGAGCGCGCGCCGCTCCAGGTGCACCTGCATCCACCGCCGCGGCTGCGGATGGGGCCGGCCCAGGGCCACCGCGTGCGCGTCGAGGAGCGCAGCCCGGCGCCGCCCCCCGCCCCCGCCGAGGCTCCCGAGAACGTCCGGCCGCTCGGCGTGCCGTGGGCGCTGCTGGAGTCCGGCCACCAGCGCCTGCGCGCCGGGGAGTTCGCCGGCATCGCCGACGTCATCGCCGCCTTCGAGGAGGCGCGACGGCGGCCCGAGGCCCCCGAGCCGTCGGCGGCCACGGGCATCAGCGTCGTCCTGCTGCTCTGGAGCCAGGGCCGCATCGCGGCCGCCCGGGACGTCTTCGGCCGCCTGCGCGCCTGGCTGACGGCCACCGGCGCCGAGCGGCGCCTCATGGGTGGCGGCCTCGCCGCGCGCCTCGCCGTGGCCACGGGCCTCGCCGCCCTGCCGCCCGAGAGCCCCGAGGCCCCCATCCGCGCCATCGCCCGCGCCACGCTCGACGACCACCTGGAGAAGGCCCACGGCGACCTGCGCACCTTCGCGCGGGAGAGCCCGTACAGCGCCGGCATCTCCGCCGCCGACTTCCAGCGCTGCGCCCCGCTGCTCGCCGGCATGTTCGCCGACAGCCTCCAGAGCCAGCCGGTGCATGGCTTCTCGGTGCCCCAGCCCAAGAAGAAGAGCCGCGCGCCCATCTTCAGCATCGGCCTGCTCGTGATGCTCGGGGCCCTCTTCCTCGCCCGCATCGGCGGCGACAGCCGGCGGGCGCCGGCCTACACCTATCGGCCACCCCCCATCGACTTCAAGATGGCCCCGCTGACGCTGCCGCGCCTGGACTTCAAGGCGCCCCGCGTCGACCTCCAGGTCATCATGTTGCAGCGCTATGTGCTCGATATCTGTGAGGAAGATCTCGAGAGCGAGGCCGCCCCCTGCCGCCTCGCGCGCGCCATCCACGAGGCCGCCAGCAAGCACGACTGCGCCGCGGTCGAGGCCGGCGTCGCGGCGCTGGAGGCCACCGGGCCGCCTCGCCCCCGCGGCCAGCCCACCAACCTGAAGTACCGCCTGCTGGCCCTCACCGCGCGGCGGCGCTGCGCCCTGCCCTCCAGCGGCACCGTCGAGCCCGTCGACGCCGGGGCCGATGTGGGCCATGACAACGACGCAGGGCCGGGTCCCTGACCGCGGTGCCTGGCCGTACATGGGACGCAGCACACGGGGGCAGCCGTGACCACCGAAGAAGCCCGGACGCTCCTCGGCCTGGAGGCCGACGTGACGCCGGAGGACGCCCGGCGGCCGTGGGCGCGCCTCGCACTCTTCGGGCTCGTCACCGTGGTCGTCGCGGTGCTCCACCTCAAGGGCTGGGGCCTCTCGGCCCTCTTCGGCGGCTCGCAGCCGCTCACGCCACCGATCACCCGCACCGTCGCGGGTCTGGCCCTTCCTCTGGATTCCGCGCCGCCATCCGCCCACAATGCCGACTCCGAGCGTCCTGGGGAGGCACCGTGAGCCAGCGAGAAGAAGGCGCCATCATCGGCATCGACCTGGGGACGACCTACTCCCTGGTGGCGGTGCTCGAGGCCGGCCAGCCCATCATCATCGCCAACGCCCTGGGCGAGCAGCTCACCCCGAGCGCGGTCAGCGTGGACGAGGCGGGCATGGTGCTCGTCGGGGCGCCGGCCGCCGCCCGGGCCAAGACGCACCCCGACCGCACGGCCACCCAGTTCAAGCGCGACATGGGCACGGACCGGAAGTTCCAGCTCGGGCCGCGCACCCTGGGGCCCCAGCAGCTCTCGGCGCTCGTCCTCGCCGAGCTCAAGCGCGACGCCGAGGCCTGGCTGGGCCGCCCCGTCACCGAGGCGGTCATCACCGTGCCGGCCTACTTCGGCGACCCCCAGCGGCAGGCCACCAAGGACGCCGGCGAGCTCGCCGGCCTGCGCGTCGAGCGCATCATCAACGAGCCCACGGCCGCGGCCATGGCCTATGGCCTGCACAACCGCCACCGCGAGCTCAAGGCCGTCGTCCTCGACCTGGGCGGCGGCACCTTCGATGTGACCGTCCTCGAGATCATCGAGGGGGTCATCGAGGTGCAGGCCAGCGCCGGCGACGCCCGCCTGGGCGGCGAGGACTTCACCGACGCGCTCATGGTCCTGATCGAGCAGCAGCTCGCGCGCCAGGGCGAGGACGTCAGCGGCGTCCCCCTGGCCCGCGCCCGCATCCGCGAGGCCTGCGAGCTGGCCAAGCGACGGCTGTCGACCGACGAGTCCGCCGAGGTGGCCCTGCCCGGCCTGCCCCTCGCCGGCGGCCGGCGGGCCGACGTGGCCATGACCATCACCCGGCAGGACGCCCAGGACGTCTGGGCCCCCCTGCTGGACCGCATCCGCATCCCCGTGATGCGCGCCCTGCGCGACGCCCGCGTCAAGACGACCGAGATCGACGAGGTCCTGCTGGTGGGCGGCTCCACCCGCACGCCGGCCGTCGTGGAGCTCGCGGCCCGCCTCTTCGGGCGCATGCCGCTGCGCAAGCTGCCGCCGGACGAGGCCGTCGTCATGGGCGCGGCCATCCAGGCGGCCCTCAAGCGCGACGACGAGGCGGTCGACGACATGGTCGTCACCGACGTCGCCCCCTTCACGCTGGGCATCTCCATCGCCCAGCCCATCGGGGGCCAGCGCATCAGCGGCCTGTTCTCCCCCATCCTGGAGCGCGGCACCGTCATCCCGGCCAGCCGCGTCGAGCGGTTCAGCACCATCGAGGATGGCCAGCGCGAGATCCTCATCCAGGTCTACCAGGGCGAGCACTCGCTCTGCGCCGACAACACCCACCTCGGGGGCTACTCCCTCAAGGGGCTGCCGAAGGCGAAGGCGGGCGAGGTCTCCGTGGACGTGCGGTTCACCTACGACCAGAACGGCATCCTCGAGGTGGAGATGACGGTCGTGGGCACGGAGCGCAAGGAGTACCTCGTGCTCGAGCAGCGCCCCGGCAAGATGACGCCCGAACAGCTCGCCCAGGCCCGGGCCGAGATGGAGTCGTTGAAGTTCCACCCGCGGGACACGCTGCCGAACCGCACCGCCCTCGACCGGGCCGAGGCGCTGTTCGTCGAGCTCACGGGGATGGATCGCCAGGCGCTGGGCGCGCTCATGGCGCGGTTTCGAGGCGCCCTGGAGACCCAGGACCTCGCCCTCATCGACGAGGCCCGCGAGGCGCTGAACTCAGCGGCCGCCCGCATGCGCCGCTGAGTCCACCCAGGACTCCCGCAGCCAGCGCTCCGCGTCACGAGATCGTCGAAACGTCCGGGGACCCGTCCCGAACAACGGCAACGCCACCCAGACCGGGCCGGTCGGATCCTCCACCCGGCTCACACCCCCGATCAGCCGCTTGCCGATCCAGACCTCGCTTCCCTGCGCCATGCGGTCACTCCTTGTGCTGGCCTCGGTAGAACGACGGGCTTCGGTTCTGGTCACGCTATTCTTTTTCAGATTTACGAAATTCAAACATTCACCACAAGCGTAGAAGTCCCCGAGCCTGCCCACAGGCCCCATGGACCGCCTCGTCGCCTCATCGTCACATCGCTGTCGCCGGCCCGTGGGGCGGTCAGCGGCTCGTGCTGAAGATGAACGGGTAGCTGATGACACAGGTGCCGCCCGGGGGCGGCGAGGGAAAGCGCAGGCGCCGGATGACCCCCAGCACGCACGCGCCCACCTCCGGGGCGCCCAGGGTCGAGACCCCGAGGCGGACGTCGACGGCCTGGCCTCGCCCGTCGATGGCCCACTCGACGGTGACCTTGCCGCTGAGGTCGGCGCGCTTGAGCAGGGCCTGCTCGTAGCAGCCGGTGATGCGGCCGGTGGCCGCCTCCACCACCTGGCGGACGGCCGACCGGTCCAGGTCGCAGGTGACCTTCGTCAACGCCCGCACGTTCTGCACCTTGCCCCGGATGCGCCGGGGGCCGGTGGGCGCCTTCATCCGCCCCGCCCCGCTGCGGGCGACGGCCTCCTCGGCGCCGGTGTCCACCCGGGCTCCGCGGCCCCCCGCGTCGAGGGGGGCGTCGGCCGGCCCGGCCCCGGTGTTGGCCACCTCGAGGGCCGCCGGGCCCCCTTGGGGCAGGGCGTCCATGCCGCGGACGACCCGCTCCAGCGTCTCGGCGTCCGCGTCGCGCTCGCCGGGATCGAGGGCGCGGCGGAGGGCCTCGGCGTCGCTGCGCGCCTCGGCCCGCCGGGCGGCCACCCGGCGCTGGACCGCCGCAGGCAGCGCTGGCCGGGCCTCCGCGGGATCGACGGCCTCGACGCGAGGCGCGTCGCTCGGGCGAGGCGTCGGCGCCGGTGGCGGTGGCCGCGGGGGCGGCGGCGGCTTCGGCAGCGGCCGTTCCGGCGTCTTGAGCTGCTCCAGGCTCACGAACCGCTCGGCCTGCCCGTCCGCCTTCACGGTGAGCTGCACGCCCAGCGCGCCCAGGGACACCACGCCCCCGACCAGCAGCAGGTGCAGCCCGGCGGCCACCCCGACGCAGGCCGCGTAGAGGGCCCACGGCCGCCGCACTCCGGCCACCCGCCCGGCCTCGCGCGCGCCGTGGTCGACGCGCAGGCGCCACGTCGCGTCCCCCACCTGCACCCGCGCCCGATCGCCCGCCTCCAGGCGAACGTCGGCCGGCCCGGGGGGCAGGGCCTCCTCCTGGCCGAGGTGCACCCGCACGCCATCGGCGCCGGGGGGCAGGCGCAAGCGGGCGCCGGCGCGCTCCATCCGCACGAGCGGCTGCCGCTGGGGGAAGCGCTCCCCCGCGCGCAGCCAGACCGACTCCACCGCAGCCCCGACCGACCGCACGACCTCCAGCACCAGCGGAGCGTGGGGATCCCCGGAGGCGGTCGGCGCAGAATCCTCCATGATTTCGGAGAGTTCCAGCCGACGATCCGCAGGAATGGCGTCTTCGTCCTCCTCCTCGTCGGCGTCCCGCCGCGGCTCGAGGCCATCGGCCGGGAAGCCACCCGGGAGCGGCCGCGAGGCGGGGGGCGCCGGCGCGTCAACGACGCCCCGCCCGGCGAGCAGGGCGCCGGCCAGCCGGAGGATGCGCGGCTCGTCCTCCCCCTCGGGGGACCGCAGCGCCAGCAGCACCCGCCGCCAGGCCTCGAACCGCCGGGGCCAGCCTGCCCGCAGCCACCGCGCCAGCGCGGCCGCGTCGGCGCCCCGCCGGCAGCGCCGCCGCGAAAGCCGCGCCGTCGGGCGGCCGACCGGCTGGTGGCCCCAGCGCCCGGGCCAGCAGCGGGGCGATGGCCTGCGGGCAGCGCCGGCGCCGGGCCCTCGGCAGGCAGCCGGCCGGTCAGCGCCCGGTGCAGCACCGCCGCGAGGCACCAGACGTCGCGCGCGGGCGTCGGCAGCTTCGCCCTCGGGGCGAGAGGCTGGGGGCCCACGCCGACGGCCGCCGCGCCCGCGAGCGCCGCCGCCCCCACCAGCCGAACCCCGCCCTGGTAGTCCACGAAGAGGAAGCCGGGCCCTGGGGCGCCGTGCACCAGACCACGGGCGTGCAGGGCCGCGAGCCCCGCCGCCGCCTGGGCCACGACGCCGAGGGCCACCTCCTCCGGCAGCGGCCCAGCCGCCAGCAAGGTGTCGAGGGCCTCGGCCGGGGCCAGCGCGGCGACGACCGTCGGCCCCCCCGCCTCCTCGACCGCCTCGACGCGCTCCAGGCTGGGGTGCTGGGCCCCGGCGGCCGCGCGGCTCGCCGCCGCGAACCGGGCCGCGCTCGGCCCAGCCGCCGCGACGCGGTAGAGGAGCACCAGGCGACCCATGCCTCGCACCGCCGGGCGCAGGCCCAGGTGGCGCTCCAGGCCAGCGTCGGCGTCGAGCCGACCGGCGGGCTCGATGTGGCTCAAGGGGCCGCCGGCGGCGCGTCTGCCGGTCGCCCGAGCACCGGCTCGACGATGCGATCCAGGTACCGCGCCTGCAGGTGGACGAGCCCGGGCAGCGCCCGCGGCGCCCGCTGGAAGAGGTAGACCGCCCCGCTGGCCTTCTCGCCCTGGACCAGCCGCGCGTCGAACTCCAGGCGGTTGGATCGCCGCAGGGACGGCGCCGTCTCGGCCGTGGTGGCCGGCGCCGCCGGGGCCACCGAGGCCGGCGCCTCGGCTGGAGGCGGCGGGGCAGGCCTGCGCTTCGGGCGCGCCTGGGCCAGCCCGGCGAGGCCGAGAGCGAGGCCGAGGACGAGGGCGAGGCGCGCGCTCATCGCTTCAGCACCGCCAGCCGGTACTTGTCGAAGCCCGCGAGGCCCGCGGAGCGCATCACCAGGTACAGCGTCGCGTAGTCGATGCCCTCGTCGGCCTGCAGCATCACGATGGAGGCCCCGCCGTCATCGCTGACCTCCCCGGCCCGCAGCGCCTTGACCCGCTCGAGGGCCTCGACCACGGGCGGGATGGTGCCCTCGGTGTACCAGGGCGCCTGGCCCCGACCGTCGGTGAGGGGCGCCACCAGGAAGCCCTCCACCAGCACCCCGCTCCGCGTCACGGCGACGTTGGCCGCCGGCTTGAACGCCGAGCGCGCCGTGCTCTCCGGCAGCTTCAAATCGGGGTTGAGGCGGAAGTCGTAGTCCTCCGACTCGAAGCTCACGATCAGGAAGATCAAGATGATCGTGAACATGTCGAGCAGCGACGTCAGCATCAGGGTCGGGCGGGCGCGGCGGCGCCGGCGGAGCCTCGGCGTCATGGCGCCTCCGGCTCGGCTGGCTCGGCCGGGCGCTGGGAGAACACCGTCACCGGGAAGAGCGGCCGGACGCGAGGCGCCCCATCAGCGCCCGGGGGCAGCGCCTCCTCCCGCGCCGCGTCCAGCAGCGCCACCAGCTCGGCGTAGCGGACGTCGTCGTCGGGCAGCACGACCACCGTGTCGCTGCGCGGGTAGCGCGCCTTCCAGCGCGCGAGCCCCACCGTCAGGGCCGCGGCGGCTCCCTCGTCCCGAGGCACCTCGAACGCCAGGCTGGCCAGCGTCTCGGCGTCCACGGTGGCGCTCTGGGCCGAGAGCCGCACCGTCGGGCCCCGCACCTCCAGGTTCACGGTGATGACCTCGTCGCTGGGCGGCTCGCCCAGGCGCTCGACCTGGGTGGGCACCGACGCCGGGATGACGCCCACATGATAGAAGGCGGCCCCCAGCATCAGGAACGGGATGAGCGTCACCATCAGGTTCATGATGGGGATGAGGTCGAGGGCCCCAGCCTGCTCCCTCGCCGCGTGGTACCGCTCGAACATCCTGGATCTATTCGGCTTTCTGGCCGTCGGCCGGTGCCTCCACGGCGCCGGTCATGGCCACCAGGAGGGCCGTCGCGCCCCCCTCCATCTCGTTGAGCACGCCGTCCACGCGCTCGCTCAGCAGGTGGTGGAAGTACAGGAGCGGCACGGCCACCACGATGCCGAAGGCGGTCGTGTACATGGCCTGGGCGATGCCGTCGGCGAGGGCCTGCTGGCGCGCGGCCGCGGACGCCTCGCTCACGCTGGCGAACGCGGTGATCAGGCCGAAGATGGTGCCGAGGAGGCCCAGGAGCGTGCACGAGTTGGCGAGGAAGCCGAGGAGGCCCACCCGCTTCTGCAGGCCGGGCAGCGCCTGCACCATCTCGCGCTCCATCGCCCGCTCGATCTCCTTCTCGCGGCGGTTGGCCCGCATGATCCCCGCCCGGAGCACGCCGACCAGCGGGTGGCGCGACGCCACCTTGCAGGCGTCGATGGCCCGTCGGAACTGGCGCCCCTCGACCTGACCCAGCACGGTCGAGAGCAGGCCCCGCGCGTCGAGGCGGCGGCGGATGAACAGGTCGAAGGCCCGCTCCAGGAAGACGGTGACCCCGAGGATGGAGACGGCCAGGATGACGTACATCATCCAGCCGCCCTTATCGAGGTACTCCAGGATGGTCTCCATCGAGCTCCCTTGAACAAGTCCGCCGCGATTGTGGGCTGGGCGCGGCGGCGGGGCAAGGGACGCGGCGGGGGGCCTGATCGAGGGGGCGGAGGCGCACAGGAATCGAACCTGCCCGGGACGGGATCGCCGCCCCACACGGGGTTTGAAGCCCCGGGACCGCACCAGCGCGTCGAGCGCCTCCACACCGCCCGCGCGCGAGGGCGGGCCGCCGCAGCATCACCCCGGGCATCGCGCGCGTCAACCGAGAGAGTGGGCGAGGCCGGCGGGCGGGGGTGCCCGCCGGCCTTCCCTGGGGCAGGCCGGCCGCGAGGCGGCCGGTGGTTCGGCGCTCGGAGAGAGGAGCGCCGAGAGGACGGCGACGGAGGGTCGGCTCCGTCGGTCAGAGAGGGACTCGAAGGTCCGGGTCGGCCAGCGCCGCGCCCGGTTCACGCCCCCTCAAACCAGCCCCCCGGGACAAAGTCACCCGATCGTCAAAAAAAGTCGGGCAGGGTTCCCGCGGATGGGCCCCTTTGTCGATGATGGGGCGGCTTTGCGGAGGAATCATGAGCCTGACACGACGTGAGCTCTTGCGGCTGGCGGCCCTCGCGGGCCTCGCCCCGGCCGTGCTGGCCGCCTGCGACGACGACGACGGGAGCGCGAGCCCCGGCGGCGACGCCGGCCCCACCCCCGACATGGGGGCCGACCCCGACGCCGGCCCCCCGGATGACGGGCTGGCCCGCCCCGAGTGGACGGGCGAACCCGGGCCGGCCGACCTCTTCCAGCATGGCGTGGCCAGCGGTGATCCGCTGCCCGACGCCGTGGTGCTGTGGAGCCGCGTCACCCCCGCCGAGGACGGCCCGGTGGAGGTCTTCTGGGAGGTCGCCACCGCCCCCGACTTCCTGCAGCGCACGGCGGTCGGGACCGCCGAGGCCAGCGAGGCGCGGGACTACACGGTGAAGATCGACGCGACCGGCCTCGCGGCGGGCACCACCTACTACTACCGGTTCCACGCCCAGGGGCGGGTGTCCCCCATCGGCCGGACGCGCACCGCGCCCACCGGCGCGGTCAGCGGCCTGCGCTTCGCCGTCGTCTCCTGCGCCAGCCTGGCCCATGGCTACTTCCACGCGTACCGCCATGTGGCCGAGCGCGCCGACCTGGACGCCGTGATCCACCTGGGCGACTACATCTACGAGTACGGCAGCGGCCAGTACGGCTCCGTGCGGCCCTACGAGCCCGCCCACGAGATCATCACGCTGGAGGACTACCGCGTCCGCTACCGGCAGTACCGCCGCGACGCCGACCTGCTGGCCCTGCACCAGCAGCACCCCATCATCCCCATCTGGGACGACCACGAGACGGCCAACAACTCCTGGCGCGACGGGGCCGAGAACCACGCCCCCGCCACCGAGGGCGCCTGGGCCGATCGCAAGGCCGCGGCCATTCAGGCCTGGTACGAGTGGCTGCCAGTGCGCGAGACGGCCGACCACCACATCTTCCGCAAGCTCTCCTTCGGCGACCTGCTCGATCTCATCATGCTGGACACCCGGATCTGGGGCCGCGAGGAGCAGCTCGGAGGCGCCAGCGCCCAGATGGAGCGGTTCAACGAGGAGCGGACGCTGCTCGGCCAGGACCAGGAGGCCTGGCTGCGCGACGAGCTGGCGGCCTCGACGGCGAGCTGGCGGGTCATCGGGCAGCAGGTGATGATGGGCCAGCTTCAGGTCATCGGCGTACCCCGCGACGAGGGGGGCGGCACCGCCGTGAACCTGGACCAGTGGGACGGCTACGTGGCCTCCCGGGACCGCTTCTTCCAGGCCCTGGCCGACGAGGGCGTGGAGGACGTGGTCGTGCTCACCGGCGACATCCACACCTCCTGGGCCATGGATCTCGCGCCCGATCCGTACGATGCGGACCTGTATGACGGCGCCACGGGGGCGGGCTCCGTCGGCGTGGAGTTCGTGACGCCGGGCATCACGTCCCCCGGGCTCGCGGCCCTGGTGCCGGGCCTGCTCGGCGTGCTGCAGGACGCCAACCCGCACATCAAGTGGGCCGACCTGAGCCAGCGCGGCTACATGACGCTGGATGTGGATCCGGCCCGCATCCAGGGCGACTGGTTCCTGCTGACCGGGGTGGACGAGGAGGCCTACACCGAGCCCGCCTTCGCCGCCGCCTGGATCACCCGCGCGGGCGAGAACCACCTGGTGGAGGGGGACGCCCCCGCCCCGGCCCGCGCCGACGCGCCGGCCCTCGCTCCGGTCTGACGCCCGCCAGATCGTCCGGCCGTCCCGGCCGTTGCATGCAACCCGGCCCACCGGCCACCATCTCAGGGTGGGCCCTTCCCGGAGGTTGCATGCACCGCGCGTTGCTCATCGCCCTGCTCCTGCCCGCCTGCCGCGCCCCCGACGCGGCCCCGCCGCCGGCCGCCAGGGCGGCCGAGCCGGCCCACCCCAGCTACTCGGCCTTCGGCGTCCACCTGGGGCCGAAGGACCAGACAATCTCTTTCAAAGACGTGGGGTTGCGGCTCGCTGACGGCCAGCGTGAGGCCGTGATCGAGGCCGTCGCCGAGGCGGTCGCGGGGCGCCTCGGTGGCCACGCCGAGCACCACCCGGAGTGGACGACGGACGCGTGGCACGGGCAGTGTCGCGGCGAGCACCTGTACGTCGACCTGTGGCGCTCGCCGGCGCCTGACCGGCTCGGCTTCTCGGTCTGGGCGGGGTGCAGCGCCGAAGACCAGCTCATGTCGGTGGAGCTGCCCACCACGCCGGCCGCCTTCGAGGGCAGCGCGTGGGTCGATGAGGCGGCGCGGCTCGGGGCGGCCGTGGGTGAGGCCGTGCGCCCGCGCGTCGCCCACTGTCCGGGCGGCGGCGGGGCCTGCTGATCAGCGGCTGTGCACGGGGTCGGTGATCTGGCCGACCACCCCGCGCGGCCCCTGCCGCACCAGCGAGGCCAGGAAGAGCGCCCCCAGGATGGCCAGGCAGATGGGCCGCAGCAGGCCGGCCTCCTCCGGCGTCGGCGCCTGGAGCACGGGCACCGCCTCCGGGCCGACCCACAGGTTCACCAGCCAGCCCAGGCCGACGGCCAGCCCGGCCATCGCCAGCGCGAAGAGCGCCGCCGCGCCGCGGCCATGCAGCCGGCCGAGCACCCCGAACGTGGTCAGGTTGGTGGCCGGGCCGGTGAGCAGGAACGCCAGCGCGGCGCCCGGCGAGACGCCCTGGTGGATGAGGACGGCGGCGAGGGGCGTGGCCCCGCTGGCGCAGACGTACACGGGCACCCCGAGCAGCGCGAAGAGGGGCACGTCGAGGCCGCCGGGCAGGCCGGCCAGGCCGGCGTCGGCCAGGAGCGGCCCGGCGACGGCGGCGACGGCCAGGCCGAGCAGGACCCAGGGCAGCGTGTGATCCACCAGCTCCCCCGTGCCGAAGCGGAAGCCCAGGCGCAGCCGCTCGGCCAGGGGGGCCCTGACCGCCGGCGCCGGCGCCACGACGGCCGCGCTGGATCCCCCGAAGCGCGGGCCGAGGAGGCGCGCGACGACGAAGGCCAGCAGCGCTGCCGCGCCGACCCGCGCGAGGGTCAGCTCGCCGCCGAGGAGCGGCAAGGAGATGAGCACGGCGTCCAGGCCCAGCTCCGGCGTCGCCACCAGGAACGCGAGGCCCGCCGTGGTGGGCGCGCCGGCGATGACGAGGCCCTCGTAGAGCGGGAGCACCCCGCAGGAGCAGACGGGCAGCGGCAGGCCGAAGGCCATGCCCCGGGCGGCCTGGCTGGTCGGGCCGCCGCGCCCGAGCCAGCCCAGGGTGGCAGGGTGCAGGAACGCCCGGATGAGGCCCGCGCCGAAGAAGGCCAGGACGAGCGCGGGCGCGCTCTCCAGGGCCAGGGCGATGAACGCCTGGCCGATGGTCTGTCGCGCCGAGCCCAGATCCATGTCGCCCAGGGCCAGCAGCGTCGCGACGCCGGCGAACGCGCCCAGCGCCGCGACCGCCCGCTCCCCCGCCCCGCGGCCCCGCGGCGGGTGGACGCCGTCGTCCTCGCCGTGGATGTGCACCTCGGGCTCGTGGCCATGCCCGTGGCCGTGGTCGTGGCCGTGCCCGTGGTCATGCCCGTGTCCGTGGTCATGCCCGTGATCGTGGTGCCGGACGTGGCCGTCCTGGCTGACGCGCACCTCGGCCCCATGCACGGCGTCGTAGAGCACCACGTGCAGCAGCGCCCCCGCCACGACGCCCTCGAAGATGCCGAAGCCCAGCCCCTCGAACGGCAGGTGGGTCCAGAAGCCCACGCCCGTGCCCGCCGCGACCAGCCCCAGGACGCCCAGGGCCCCGCCCCGCCCCGCCCAGGGACGGATGACCCCCCAGACCAGCAGCCCGAAGGGCAGCCGGTGCAGCACGACGCCCAGCGCCAGGTGGTCACCATGCCCAGCAGCGTCAGGCCCCTGCAGGGCCAGGCCGTCCATCACGGCGTGCAGGGCCAGGCCCCCGAGGGCCAGCAGCACGGTGCCGCGGTGCGCGAGGGTCGCCTGGCCGAGCCGGCGCAGCAGGCGCTCCAGGATCATCGGCAGGCCGACGCCGACGGCGGCCCCGGCCAGCGCCCAGGTCCCGGCGTGGTGCAGGGCGTGGGGGAGGATGTGCAAGCCGATGAGGCCGCCCACCGCCACCATCACGTAGCCATCGAGGAACGCCACCACCGAGCGTCGATCGCCCAGCGTCGTGAGGACCAGCGGCCCCACCAGCAGCGCACCCAGGCTCGCCCAGAAGAGCACGGTCTTGCCTCCGAGAAACGGCCGCGCAGTCAAGCACGCGGCGGCCCCTCTTGCAACTGGATTGCAGGAACGCGTCCGCTCAGCGCAGCGTCAGGGCGCGGCTCAGGTCCTGGGTGATGTTCTTCTGGTGGGCCTCGAGGGTGCCGCCGCCGATCTCGATGAGCTTGGCGTCGCGCCACAGGCGCTCGACCGCGTACTCGGCCACGTAGCCGTAGCCGCCGAGGACCTGGATGGCCCGGTCGGCCACGTTCTTGGCCATCGTCGCGCAGTACAGCTTCACGCCGTCGGAGTCGATGCGGCTGCCGCCCCGCTCCAGATCGAGGTTCGCGGCCACCTGGTAGACATAGCTGCGACCCGCCATGTACTCGGCGTACGACTCGGCGATGTGGCGCTGGATCTGCCCGAAATGATTGAGGGTCTTGCCGAACGACTGTCGCTCGCGGGCGTAGCGGTTCATCTCGTCGAGGCAGCGCCGGGCCATGCCCAGGCTCATGGCCGCCAGCGTGAGCCGCTCCAGCTCCAGGTTGCGCATCATGTGCAGCATCGCGCTGCCCTCGGCGCCCACCCGGTTGGCCGCCGGCACCCGGCAGCCCGAGAACACCAGCTCCGCCGTGGGGGACGCCCGCATGCCCAGCTTGCCCTTGATGCGCTGGCCCAGGCTGAAGCCCGGCATGCCCTTCTCCACGATGAACATGGAGAGCTCGCGGCGTCCGGCCCCCGCCACCCGGGCGTAGATGAGGAACGCGTCGCCCAGCTCGTCGTCGCTGACGGCGCCGTTGGTGATCCACATCTTCGCGCCATCGAGGACGTAGTCGCCGCCGTCCCGGCGCGCCTGGGTCGTGAGCCCCAGGACGTCGGTGCCCGCGCCGGGCTCGCTCATGCCCATGCCGCCGATGAGGCGACCCGTGCAGGCCGGCGGCAGCAGCCGCTGCTTCTGGGCCTCGTCGCCGTTGTGGGCGAGGTTGTTGGCGAACAGCATGCTGTGGGCGAGGTAGGCCAGGCAGAAGCCCGGGTCCTGGGCCGACAGCTCCTCGTGCACGATGACCGCGGCGGTGGGATCCATGCCCGAGCCGCCGTAGGCCTCGGGGACGGTCACGCCCAGGAGGCCCAGGCTGCCGAGCTTGCGGAAGAGGGGCTGGTTGAAGCGCTCGGCGTGGTCGGCGGCCTCGGCCTGGGGCCCGACCTCGCGCTCGGCGAAGTCGCGGACCATGGACCGCAGCGCGGCGTGCTCTTCGGTCGGGTTGAACAGGTCGGTCATGCAGTGCTCTCGCGGCTGGATCGAGAGCAACATATTCGATCCGGGCGCGGTGGGCGACCGCTGGCGCGATCACCCACCGCCGGAGATCACTCGTCGTCGGGGCCGTCGTCGCCGGGGCCGTCGTCATCGTCCGGGCCGTCGTCCCCCGGGCGGTGGCCGCGCCGGCCCTTGCGGCCGTGGGGCCGCTCGCCGTCAGGGCCGGGGCCGCGCATGCCCTTGCCCTTGCCCTTGCGCCACTTGCCCATCCGATCGCGGAGCTGGGCGCGCTGCTCGGGGGTCAGGGCCGCGTGCAGATCGAGCATGGCGCCCATCTGCACCTTCTTGATCTCGGTCTGCAGCCGGCCGAGCTCCTCGATCTTCGCCATGACGGCCGCCCGGTTGGGGGCGTCCGCCTCCATCAGCTGCTTGAGGGCGTCGCGGCCGGCGCGCACCTCCTGGTGCTTGCCCTTCAGGCTCTCGCGGGTCGCCTTGAGCTGCTCCTTGAGCCGGTCACGGGTGGCCTGATCCAGGCCCAGGTCGTCGGCGAGGCGCTCGAGCTGCTTGCCGCTGGGCAAGCGCCCCGGCCCGCCACCCGGACCCGCCAGCGCCGGGCTCGCCATGAAGAGGGCCGCCAGGGCCAGCAGCAGACCACGTCCCCAGTTCTTCGCGCTCATGTCGTTCTCCTTCGCGCTGTACGCGCCGTCAGATGTCGAGGTACTCCGCGAGCGTCGCGTAGTCCTCGGGGAAGACCTCATCGCTCTCCTCCACCGCCGACTCGATGTCGAGGGTGGCGTAGATCTCGTCGTCGTCAGCCGCCAGGGCGGCCACGCTGGGCGGCGCCGCGTCGGCCGCGTCCACCGCCGCCGGGCCGCGCCAGAGGCCGACCCCCAGGGCCAGCGCCGCCGCGGCGGGCAGCGCCAGCCACCAGGTCGAGGTCGGCCGGCGCTCCAGCCGGGCCGCCAGCCGGGCGTCGAACCCCGGCGAGGGCGCCGGCGCCTCGGTGGCCTGCCGCAGCCGGACGACGAACCGGGCGTCATCGTGCTCAGTGCTCATCGTCCCTCCTCCCTCAAGTCGGCCAGCTCAGCGCGCAGCCGCACCAGGGCGCGGTGCAGGTGGCTCTTGATCGTGCCCGGCGAGGTCTTGAGCACCTCGGCCGCCTCCGCCACGGTGAAGCCCTCCATGTGCACCAGCACGAAGGCCTCGCGCTGGCCCCGGGAGAGGGCGCCCACCGCCGCGAGGATGCGCCGCTGGAGGCCATCGTCGGCCACCGGCGCCCGGGGGGCCGCCTCGCCCCCCGTCAGCTCGCTCCAGACCTGCTTGATCCGCGCCCGCCGGCGCCAGGCGTGGGCCTCGCGCACCAGGATGCGGTAGAACCAGGTGGAGAGCTTCGCCTCCTCACGGAAGGTCGGCAGGGCCCGCCAGGCCTGGACGAACGCCTCCTGGGCGACGTCCTCGGCGGCGGCGGCGTCCCCGCCGACGAGGCGCCAGGCCAGGGAGACAGCGCGCGCTCGGTGGCTGTCGACGAAGGCGGCCAGGCGGGCCTCCAGGGTCGTCGTCGCCCGCTCGTCGCTCACTGCCTCCACCTCGTCGCCTCCCGGGTCACCGTGGACACCGGGTTGTGAGGGCGAGGGCCGGCCTTCGGGTTACACAGGCAGGAAAAAAACTGCGGCCACCTGCCGCAAGCAGCGAAAACCATGAGGTTTTTCGGTGCGTTGGCGGGCTCAGCGATCTTGACGGTACAGCCAGGGGGCCACCGGCAGCGTGCCGCGGGCGTAGGCCTGGCACTGCTCGGAGCTGACGCCCCGATAGCCGTAGTGCTTGTCGAACCAGGCGCGGTAGCGCAGCAGCAAGGGCTTCATGGACGCCCGCAGGTGCCGGGGCGCGGTGAGGTACGTCCGCTCGCAGGCGCAGAGATCGGCCGGGTGCTTCGGGTACCGGTCGATGGGGGGCAGCGGCCCGCCGAAGGCGGCCTCCACCAGCGCGTCGCTGCTCTTGCCCGTGAACCGCCGATCGCCGATGCCGACCACATGGGTGCTCGCCAGGCGGTGCACCAGCCAGTCTCGCTCCGACCGGATGCGCCGGAGCTCCTCCAGGCTGTCTTCGTCCTGCGGCGGATCTGCCTGCTCGTCCATCGTCACCAGCCGGCTTCACGGTGCGCCAGGTCGCACCCGGCGCCGAGTATACCCAGACCGTCGGTCGGCGACGAGGTTGTTGCTCAGGGGTCAGTCACTCAGGTCGCCCGCGGCGAGGGCCTTGCCGAGGGCGGTGGCCATGCCGTTGAGGGCGCCCCGCCCGGGCTGGGCCGCGGCGGCGATGATCCACCGCTTCCGGGAGCCCTTGTCGTAGAGGTAGACGACGTCGGAGATCCAGCCCTCCGAGAAGCCGGGCTTGTGGTAGGCGACGACCTGGCCGGGCTTGAAGGCCTTCTCCAGCAGGTTCACGACGTCCATCCCGCGCTTGCGCTCGGCCTTCAGGGCGTCGCGGATGAGCCGCAGGCTGCGCTTGTCCAGCTTGAAGCGGTCGCGGGGGCCGAGCTGCTCGTGGAGCATCAGTGACCGCATGGCCTGCGCCAGATCGGCCACGCTCGTGCAGGCCGCGCTGTGCGGGCAGGTGTAGCCGTGCTTGCCCTGCTCGGCGGGCAGGGTGGCCGTCTTGCGACCCTGCTTCAAGACGATCTTGGGCGTCTCGCGGAAGGTGCGGGAGCCCGTCATCGGGATCCAGCGCGACGTCTCGTAGGGGCGGTGGATGGCCGTGTGCTTGAGGCCCCGGTTCTTGAGGACGCGCCCGTTGAGGAAGTCGTAGCCCGCGAGCTGGACGAGGCGGTTGTGGGCCAGGTTGTCGCTCTTGATGAGGGAGGCCTCGATGAGCTCCTGCACGGTGTGCTGCGCCTTGCCCTGGCCGAAGAAGGTCACCTGGGCGCGGCTGTCGAAGCCCTTGGCCTGCAGGCGCTCGATGGCGCCGACGGCGCTGAACAGCTTCACGGTGGAGGCGGCGTTCCAGTCCATGTGGTCGTGGGCGCTGTCCTCCCAGTCGTAGACGTCCTCGTCGACGATGCGCCGGCCGCGCTTGTCGAGGGTGACCTCGATGACGCGGACCTTGAGGGAGCGCCGCCCGCCGAAGCCATGGGCCGCCAGCACCTCGCGCAGGACGGGCTTCTTCTTGCGCCCGCCCTTCGCCGGCTTCTCGGCCTTGCCCCCCTTCGCGGGCTTCGCGCCCTTCACGGGCTTCGCGCCCTTGCTCGCGCCGCGGCTCGCGCCCTTGCGGCACGCGCGGGGCAGCTTCAGCGCCTGCCCGTCGCGCAAGAAGTCGCTGTCGAGCTTGTTGGCCTTCTTGATGTCGTCGACCTCGCACCCGTGGGTGCGGGCGATGGCGCCGAGGGTGTCCCCCGGCTTGACGGTGTAGGCCCGCGCGGAGGCGCTGCCCGGGAGCAACCCCAGCGCGAGCCCCAGCAGCAGGCCAGCGAGGCCTCGCATGGCGTCACTCTCCCGTGGGCGAGAAGTGCATGAAGTCGCGGGTCTTGTCCGTCCGCGCCCCGCCCCACTTCCAGAAGGCCGTGAACGCCTTCCAGGCCGGTCCACCTTCCCGGACCGTCACTTTCGGCCGCCGGGCCGGATCCCAGGCGCCGCCGACGCGCAGCTTGCAGCCCTTCAGATCCCCGGCGCCCGCGGCGATCTGCTTGAGGCCGCAGTCGCCGTAGAGGCCGTTCTGCTCGGCGTTGATGTCGATCGCGGTGCCGTAGGAGTGGTTGCTGAACTCGGTGCGCAGGGTGCCCTTGATGGCGCCGCGCGTCCGCCCCACCCGGTACCCGATGAGCGTCTTGATCTGGAAGCCGTCGGCGTGGGCCTGCGCCAGCGCCGTCCGCACGCGGTCGGCGTACAGGCGGCAGACGGTCACCGTCGGCAGCCCCTCCACGGCGACGTCGACCTGGTCCTCGCTGCACACCGTGCAGGCCGGGATCTGCGGGTCGCGCTCGTCAGCCGCCAGCTCGCCCCGCGTCTTGCGGATGGTCTCGTTGTTGACCCCCCGCTTCTTCTGCACGTCCCACGAGTACGTGCGGTACGTGCAGGGCGCCCCGGGATCCTCGGCCGCCTCGGCGCTGGCCGGGGCCGCCGCCTCGGCGCTGGGCGGCGCCGCCGGCTCGGGGCCCAGCAGCGCCACGATCAGGGCCAGCCAGGCGCTCACTTCGGGTCGCCCTTGGGGGCGGGCACGGCGTCGATGTGGGTCACCGGGATGTCGTCCTCACCCTTGATGGCCGTCCAGGGGACGATCTGGTTGACGTTCTTGGCGCCGTTGGCCAGCCAGGCCTGGAAGCTGGCCCCGGTCTGGGTGTTGTAGCGATAGTCGCCGTTGCGCTTCTTCGACGCCAACGTCCTGAAAATCAACGACTTCTCGTCGAAGTTCATGGCCGCCATGTTGTCGCGGAACTGCTGCGGGTAGTTCCAGTAGCCCTCGGCGTTGGAGGTGTAGATGGCGCGCACCGGCACCCCGAGGGCCCGGGACTGCTCGCCGACGCTCTTGAAGCAGCGGTCATCGAGCAGGTTGCACAGCAGCGGGCGGGCGCGCCCGTCCAGGACGTGCTGGCGCACCCAGGCGTACTCGGCGGGATCCGTGAGGAAGCTCGCGACCTTGCGCTCCTTGAACCAGCCACGGACGCGCACGAGGCGGCGGCGGATCTTCGCCATGGCGTTGTGGAAGACGACCAGGGTCTTCTTGCGCTCGGCCACCTCGCCCGGGAGCTTCTCCAGCAGCCGCGCCTCGGTGGCCTTCTTCTCCTTGGGATCCCACCACTTGATGAAGTCGTCGATGGTCTCGGACTCGGCGAAGGCCACGGCGTAGATCTGGTGGACGCGGCCCACCCACGGGTCGTAGTCCGTGAAGTAGGTCAGCGTCGGCTTCATCCAGCCGATGAACACGTAGGCCTGGTCGGTGCCCACGCCGGTGTAGATGCCGCCCAGGTCGCGAAACCGCGGCTCCCACTTGTCGATCCAGTTCTCGTCGCAGGTGAGGTAGTGGCGCCCCTCCAGGTCCTCGCGCACGGCGTTGAGCTTCTCGGGCGGGGCGTCCTCGGCGACGCCCTCGAAGAGCGCCTTCTGCTCCGGGGTCAGGGGACCCGTCGGCGCGGGGACGTCCACCGCGAGGGCCGGGGTCGTCGCCAGCGCGAGAGCCAGGAAGATTCCAATGCGCATCGACCAGTCCTTCCGCGGGCTCGAGGCCCGCTGCCATGCTTTCGGCGTCGGCGCGCATTCTTATGCGGCGCACGGCGCGGCGCACACATATAATGGAAGGCATGGTCGACAAGCCACCCTTCGATGAACGCCCGCCCCATCTGCCCCACGGCTACGACGAAGAGGACGACGAAGAGCGTGATGATCGGGCCACCCGACGCCGCGCGAAGCGTGCCGTCGTCGACGATCGGGTGGCCCTGGTGGAGCGCCTCGTCGCCATGCGGGACGAGGCGCTCGCGTTGCTACCGATACCCGCGGACGTGGAGCCCGAGCTGGCGCTTGCGCGGCGACTCAAGGCCAGCGGCGCGAAAAAGCGGCAGGTCCGCTTCGTCGCCCGCCTGCTGACCGACCGCGATGGGCCCATCCTCGCCGCCGAGCGCGGCGAGGTCGGGCACCTGGGCGGTGCGGCGTCGCAGTGGCTTGACCACCTCCTGCAGGGCGAAGAGGCGGCCATCGACACGCTGATGGCGACCTGCCCGGAGGCCGATCGTCAGCGTGTGCGGCAGCTCGTCCGCCAGGCGCACCGGTCGGCGGCCAGCGATCGAGCGGCCGATCGCCTGCTCGCCTACCTGCAGGAGCTCGCACCACCGGCTCCCCCGGAGGGGCCGGCTGATCAGGATGTTTGATCGGCTCTGCATGAGACCTCTCTTCAGTCCAGTGCCTGCAAGGCAATGCCAGTTCATCGGATCGCCGCGCGGGGCGATCCCCTCTGCTTCACACGTCAGCGGCCATCGGTAGAGGCCCGACTGGCCGTCGGGGCCATCCGCTCTCGCGTCGAGGGTGGGTGGGAGTCGAACCCACGGCATCCGCCTGGGATGCGCCCGCTGCCAGCGGGCACGGCCAGCCACCATCCGTCTCCACCTGTGACGCCCGGAACGCCGACCGGGGTCGGTGTCCTCAGACCTGCTCTGGTCGCCGGGCGTCCTTGGACCCCGGCCCGTCTCCACGCATGGCATCCTCCCCTGCCGCCGGGCGGATCCCGGCAGCGTGGCTGTGCTGGGGCGGCGAGCGCCGCGATTGGCTGGGTACGAGGGGCCAGAAATGACAACGCCCCTCGCGGCCGGGCCGGAGGGGCGTTGAGCGCGTTCGCGTGTGAGCGAACCTAGCGCAGCGCCGCCCCCATGGGCCCGCAAAGCACGCGACCGTAGCCGATGGCGATCGGGAAATCGCTCGGCAGATCGTGGACTTCGGGGTTCTTCCACTGGGACGACATGGTCGATGCACCTCTGGCGTTGGTTTGCCGAACGTACCGGGGCCTCAAGGGAGTGTCAAGGGTCCGTCGGCCTGTTTCTGTTGTTCGCGGTGTTTTTTTCGGGGCCGTGCGCTACGATCACCGCGGCACCACCGGAGGGACCCCGCTTGAAGCGCCCGACCGTCATCATCCGCCACTGCGAGAGCTACGACGTCGACCGCATCCGGGCCCTGACCCGGGAGGGTCTGGAGCACCTCGACCTGCGCCCCCGCGGCCGGACGCTGATCAAGCCGAACGTCGTCGCCTCCGGGGAGTACTTCCCCCACGCCTACACCCGGCCCGAGTTCACCGAGGGCCTGGTCCGCGCCCTCCAGGACCGCGTGGACACGCCCCTGGAGGAGCTGGCCGTGGGCGAGCGTTGCGGCATCACGATGCCCACCCGCTACGCCTTCAAAGGCGCCGGCTACTACCCGATGGCGAAGCGCACGGGCATCACGCTGCACCACTTCGACGAGTGCTCCCAGGTCGAGATCCCGCTCTACCACGAGGGCCGGCTGCGCGACTCGTTCTTCACCCCGGAGCCCGTCGCCCGGGCCGACTTCTTCGTGAACGCGCCGAAGTTCAAGGCTCACCCCTGGACGACGGTGACCTTCAGCATGAAGAACTACATCGGCATCCAGGACGACCGCCACCGGCTCATCGACCACGATCACCGGCTCAACGAGAAGGTGGCCGACCTGCAGTACATCGTGCAGCCGCAGTTCATCGCCATCGACGGCATCATCGCGGGCGAGGGGCGGATGCTCACGCCCATCCCCTTCGACATGAGGCTGGTCTTGATGGGCGACAACCAGGTGGCCTTCGACGCGGTGTGCTGCCACCTCATCGGCCTCGATCCCCTGTCCGTCGATCACATCCGCATGGCCTGGGAGCGGGGCTTCGGCCCCGTCGACCTGGCCGAGATCGACGTCGTGGGGGACGTCTCCCTCGACGCCGGCCGCGACCGCTGCAAGAGCTTCCGCACCGGCCTCATCCGGGTGGAGGACTACTTCAAGGACACCAACATCCGCGCCTACGCGGGCCCCCCGCCCGACGGCGACCAGGAGTACTGCTGGGGCGGCTGCCCGGGCGCCCTCGAGGAGGCCATCGAGATCCTGCGGGTCTACGACAAGACCACCGACGAGAAGATGCCCCCCGTCCACCTCGTGCTGGGCGCCTACGAGGGCGACATCCCCGCCGCCGAGGGGGAGAAGGTGGTCTTCATCGGGGACTGCGCCTCGTTCCAGGGGCAGATCCACGACAAGCCGGTGACCATCGAGAGCGTGTACCGCGACCGCAGCACGAAGGTGCCGACCGAGGCGAAGTACGCGGATATCTTCGCGAAGATGGTCACGACGACCGCCACCATGGGCAAGCTGAAGAAGGAAGACGTCATCCGCATCACCGGCTGCCCGGTGAGCGTGGCCGAGCAGGTGCTGATGCTCGTCAAGCTCGGCCACCTGAAGAACCCGTACTTCGCCCCGAAGGAGGCGGTGATGTTCACCTCCTCCTACCTGTCGTGGCGGACGCGCAAGATGGTGAAGGAGCTGTTCGGCAAGCCCTACAACGTCGAGGGGCCCACCGAGCGCGGGGAGGCGCGGCCGCCCCAGAACCTGCCGCCCGCCGGGGTCGACGCGCCCCTGGAGCGGTCGGGCGGCTGACGGGCTACTCGGGCTCCTCGGCCGGGGCGTCGGGGGCCTCCGGGGCCTCTTCTTCCATGGCCCGGCGCGCCTCGCGCTCGGCCTGCTCCCGGCGGCCCAGCGCGCCGAAGCGCAGCGTCCCCGTCGCCCCGACCCCCAGCAGCGCCATCGTCGGGATGAGGTCCCCGTCGAGGGTCAGGCCGTGCCGATCCAGGCCCAGCCGCAGGCTCACGTACGGGCCCAGGTCGGCGGCGCTGATGGCGGCCACCAGGGGGCCCGCGCCCTGCGCCTCGAGCTGGGTCTTCAGGCCCGCCGAGGAGAGCACGAGGCCCGCGATGACGTCCCCGTCGAGGGCCTTCGCGGCGGCCGTGCCCTTCAAAGACGCCCCGCCCTTGCTGCGCTGCACGGCGGCCTCGAAGACCGCGGGGGACGAGGCCAGCACCATCACGTCGTCTACCCGCGCCAGCACCACCTCGAACGGGGGCACCGGCAGCGTGCGCACCTGGACGCCGGCCAGGGTCTTCTTCTGGAGCTTCGGGCCCTCGGCCCCCAGGTTCTCGGCCACCGCCTCCATCCGCCCGGACAGGCTGTCCAGCAGCTTGTCGGCCTTGGACGAGGCGCTGGCCAGGACGAGCCACTCGGGGGACCCGCCCGGGGTCGGCATGCCCGCCGCCCCGACCACATGGCCCCCGAAGCCCTCGGCCAGCTCGTCCCAGGCGAAGCCCGCCACCATGGCGAAGCCCAGCTTGGCCATGCCCATCTGGCTGCGGGCCTCGGCCGGCACGGTGGGCGGCAGCAGCGCCTGCACCCCGGTGAACAGATCCTTGATGTTCACGCTGGCGCGGACGGCGGCCCAGCCCTCGGCCGGGATCCAGGCCGAGAACGTCGGCGCCGACCCGGGGGGCTCGAGCACCTGGCGCAGGGCCTCGACGCCCTTCTCGGTGGCGACCCAGTGCAGGCCCGAGCCGCCGGGGCCGGCGTAGAGCGCCCAGCCCGGGAAGAGATCGGCGTAGAAGCGGACGGTCTTCGCCATGTCGCCGTCGCCCGGGGGCGCCAGGCGGGTGGTGTCGACGAAGACCGTGGCCCGCGGGCCCGGCTTCGCCTCGTCGAAGCTCTGCTTGAACGTGCCCACCTCGGCCAGGGAGGGCCCCTGCCCGGCCAGGAAGGCCGAGAAGCCGTCGCGGATGGCCGCCTCCGCCGGGGTGAACGCCGTCAAATCGCCCTTGTTTCCGAAGAGATAGCGCCGATCACCGATGGTGAGCTCGGCGGGCTTGCCCTCGGTGATGGTGGGCTTCACGCCGGCGATCTTCTCGGCCCAGGCCAGCAGCTTCGCCTGGTCGGCCACCTTCATCAGGACGATGGGCTGATCGCCCACCCGCACGTCGCGCACCACGGCGAGGCCGCCGAGCGGATCGACGCCGATGCTCTGCCAGCCCTCCGCCGTGCGGGGATCGAACCCCGCCTGGGTGACCAGCACGGCCGGATCGGCCAGGGCCGCGGCCTCGGCCGGGAGGGCCGCGCGGACCTTGTCGACGCGGGCCGCCAGGGCGCTGACCAGCGCCGGGGCCTCCTCGATGGCCAGGAAGCCGACGGTCGACCCGGCCTCCAGCCGGGTGGCCAGGGCCGGCGGCGTGCCGCCCCCGCCCCGCAGGAAGAACCACCACCCCGCCCCCGCCGCGATGGCGAGCACGATCAGCACCAACAAGACCTTGCGCATCATACCTCCAGGCTGGCGGCGCCTACGGTCGCACGTTTCGCGCGCGCTCGCAGCGCCCTTCGCGCCCGGCCGGCCGACGCGTCAGGGGTGGGCGTGCCCGCCGGGATGCTCGCCCTTGGGGCCGCCCGGGTGGTGGTCGCAGGCGGCGGCCGGCGTGCCCGCCGCCGCGCCCATCTTGAGCAGGTGCACGAGCAAGACGAGGTCCTCCTTGCCCGCCGGGACGATCTTGTGCCTCGCCCCCGGGGCCACCAGCACCACGTGGTCGGCCGCGAGGGGATCGGCCTGATCGCCGGTGTGCAGCGTGCCCTTGCCGGCGAGGGCCTGGACGGTGATGGCCGTGGGCACCGCGTGATCGGCCAGCTCGGTGCCGCCCCGCAGGGTGATGCGCACGAGCTTCACGAAGGGGGTGTCCAGCAGCGCCTCGACCTGCTTGGGGGCGTCCGAGGCGCCACCCGGGGTCAGCACGACGTCATGGGTGGGGCAGGCGCTCGCCGGCGCGGCGGCGAGCAGCAGGGCCAGCAGGGGCCAGCAGCGGGTCAGCATCAGGAGCTCCTCTTATCAGCGCCGCGCAGCAGGCGGCTCACATGGGACCAGACAGCGTCGGGATCGGCGGCCGGGTCGAGGGCGGCGCCGCGCATGGCGCCCATGACCGTCCACTGCAAGACGTCGACCGGGACGTCCTGGCGCACGAGGCCCGCGGCCCGAGCCTCGGCCAGGCAGGCCCGCAGGAACAGGCGCGACCGGCTCAGGATGCCCAGGACGCGGGGCCGGTCGGCGGGGTCGGCCGCCTCCACCAGGCGCTCGTTGAACGCCAGGCGCAGGATGACGGGGCGGGCCCGCAGGAGGGCCTGCCGGTGGGCGAAGAAGCCGGCGAGGCGGGCCAGCGGATCCGCCTCGGGTCGGTCCAGGCTCTCCGCCAGGCACGCCTCGAACCGGTCAACGGCGGCGGCGACGATGGCCGCCTTGTGGGGAAAGTGCCGAAACAGGCTCGCGTCGCGCAGGCCGACGGCGCGCCCGAGGGCGGCCGTGGTGAGGGCGGCCGTTCCCCCCTCGGCCAGCAGGGCGAGGGCGGCCTCGGCGATCTGGACCTGGCGCTCGGCGGCGGGCAAGCGGGCCACGGGACCTCCTCGTCAAAACTAGCGAATACTCGCTAGCCATGGCGTCGAGATCAAGCCCCCTGGCGCAAGTCCGCCACTTTGTTCATGATCTGCACCGCGGCGGGGCAGGACCCGGGCCTCGCCCCCGGCCAGCCCGCGCGGGGCTTGCGGCCGGGGGGCCGGTTCTGCGATGCCAGGGGGTCGCTTGCTGGAGTTGCCTTGAAGCGCATCGGCATCGTGAATCGCGGCGAGCCGGCGGTCCGGTTCCTCGACGCCCTCGCCGAGCTGGCCCACGAGCGGCCCGACGCCCCGGAGGCCGTGGCCCTCTACGTCACCGCCGACGCCCGCTCCCTCTACGTGCGGCGGGCCCCTCACGCCGTGTGCATCGGCGAGGGCCGCGCCGCCTTCCTGGACGCCGAGAACGTGCTGGCCGGCCTGCGGGCCGGGGGCTGCGACGCCGCCTGGCTGGGCTGGGGCTTCGCCTCGGAGGACGCCCCCTTCGCGGCCACCCTCGAGGCCGCCGGCATCACCCTGCTCGCCCCGCGGGCCGAGACGATGGCCGCCCTCGGCGACAAGATCCGCGCCAAGCAGGTGGCCGAGGCCCACGGCGTGCCCGTCGCCCCCTGGGCCATCGTCGAGGACGCCGCCCAGGCCCGCGTCGAGGCGGAGCGCATCGGCTTCCCCCTGCTGGTCAAGGCGGCGGGGGGCGGCGGCGGCCGGGGCATCCGGCCGGTGGACGGCCCCGACCAGCTCGCCGGCGCCCTGGTCAGCGCCCGGGACGAGGCCCTGCGCAGCTTCGGCAGCGGCGCTCTGCTGCTGGAGCGCCTCGTCACCGGCGCCCGCCACGTCGAGGTGCAGGTGCTGGGCGACGGCGAGGGCGGCATCCTGACGCTGGGCGTGCGCGACTGCTCCCTGCAGCGCCGGCGCCAGAAGGTCATCGAGGAGTGCCCGTCCCCGGCCCTGCCCCCGGCGGTGGCCGCCGAGCTCGAGGCCGCCTCGGCCCGCCTGTGTGGCGCGCTGCGCTACCGATCCGCGGGGACCGTCGAGTTCCTCTACGCCCCGGCCGACGGCCTCACCTGCTTCCTGGAGGTGAACACGCGCCTCCAGGTGGAGCACCCCATCACCGAGGCCGTGCACGGCGTCGACCTGGTGCGCGCCCAGATCCTGCTGGCCCTGGGCGAGCCCCTCCCGACCTTGCCCGGTCCCCGGGGCCACGCCATCGAAGCCCGCGTCACGGCTGAGGATCCGCGCAACGGCTTCGCCCCGGCGCCGGGCCGCCTGGAGCGCGTCGTCTGGCCCAGCGGCCCCGGGGTGCGGGTGGACGCCGGCTTCGCCGAGGGCGAGCTGCTCTCCCCCGACTTCGACCCGATGGTCGCGAAGATCATCGCCCACGGCCCGACGCGGGCGGTGGCCCTGGGTCGCCTGGCCCGGGCCCTGGAGCAGACGACGCTCGTGGTGCAAGGGGGGCAGACCAACCTCGACTTCCTGCGCTCGCTCATCGATCGCCCCGAGGTGCAGGACGGCACCGCCGACACCGGCCTGCTCGACCGCCTGCAGCCCGACGCCCCGCCGGGCGCCGCCGCGGCGGTGGCGATGGCGGCCATCGACCGCTTCGTCGCCGCCGGCGACCAGGCCGGCGCGGGAGCCGACCGCCACCGCGTCGACGTGGGCCAGGAGCTCTGGGTCTACCGGACGGGCGAGCACTGCTTCCGCCTCGTGTCCACCGAGGGCGCCCTCACCGCGCGCTGCTGGCCCGAGGGGCGCACCGGGGTGCAGCTCGAGCTGGATGGCCGCGTGCACCGCGTCGAGCGGGCCCCCGGAGACGTGACGTACGTGGTCGACGGCGTGGCCCACCGCGTCCAGGCGGCCGCCCGCGGGGTGGTCGTCGCCCCGTCCATGGCCGTCGTCCTCGCCCTGCCCCACCCCGTCGGCGCCGTCGTCGCGGCCGGCGAGACGGTCGCCCTGCTCGAGTCCATGAAGATGGAGGTCCGCGTCGACGCCGCCACCGCGGGGCGCGTGGTGGCCCTGCGCGTCCGGCCCGGCGATCAGGTGCAGCCGGGCCAGCCGCTGGTGATGGTGGAGCCCGAGGACGCGGCCCTGGCCCCGGCCAGCGGGCCCGCCCTGCCCTGGAGCCGCGAGCCCCCGCCGCCGGAGCGGGCGGCCATCCGCCTGACCACCGCGGTCATCGGCTGGGACATCGAGCCCGGCCGCTTCGAGTCGGATCTGGAGCGGCTCGACGGCCCCGGCTGCCTGAAGTTGCTCAACACCTTCGCGGACATCGCCGAGCTCTTCGAAGGTCGCTCGCGCAGCGAGTCCTGGCGGGGCAAGGCCGAGGTGATGACGCCGCGGCTGCTCCTCGACACGCTGCGCCGGCGCGGCCCCGACGCCCTGTCGCCCCGCCAGCGCACGCGGCTGCGCCGCGCCCTCGTCCACCACGGCATCGAGGATCTGGCCCCCTCGGAGCGGCTGGCCGACGCCCTGACGCGCATCCAGCGGGCCGGCGCCAACCGGGCCAGCACCATCCGGGCCGCAGTGGCCGCCCTCCAGGCCGCCGAGGCGGTGCCGCGACCGCTGCTCGACCGCCTGGCCGCCCTCGACCCGGCCCGGTTCGGCCCCGTCTGCGAGGCCGCGAGCCGCGTCCGCTACGAGCAGCACGAGCGCCCCGCCTACGAGCGCCTGACCCGCCAGGCCGACCTGGACGCCGAGGCGCTGCTGGCCGACCTGCGCTCCGGGGAGCCGGACTGGGCCGCCGTCGCCCGCGCGCCGCTCTCGGTGCTGGACGGCCTCGCCCCCCCCGCCGCCGAGGGCTTCGAGCCCGCCGCGGAGGCCGTGGCCCGCCGGCTCGAGGGCGACGGCCCCTTCATCCGCCTCACCGTCGCGGGCCTCCCCGCCTTCCGCGTCGGCCAGGGCCACCAGGCCGCCGTCGTCTGCACCACGGCACCCGACCTCATCCTCTGTGTTCTCGAGCACTTGCGTGGAGAACCTTCGTTCAGTCGGCTCACCCTGGTGGTGCCCGGCGGCGGGCCCCTCGACGCCCTCGTGGCCGATCTGGATCTGGGCGGCCGCCAGCCGTGGCGCGAGCTCTGCCTGCTCGTCCCCGGGCGGCCGCCGGCCATCCGCCGCCTGCTCCCCGACGGTCGCCTCCGCCCCCGCCTCGCCGACGTCCTGCCCCTCGAGGAGCGCCGCTTCCACCTGGAGCGCCTCGTCGACTTCGACGTGCAGCGGCTGCCCGCGGACGAGGAGGTGCTGCTGCTGCTGGCCGAGGCGCGGGACAACCCCGACGACCGCCGCCTGCTCGCCTACGGCGAGGTGCGCAGCCTCCAGGCGCAGCGCGGGCGCCGGCTCCAGCTCCCCCATGTGGACCGCGTCTTCCACGCGGCCGTCCGCGCCATCGAGGCCGCCCGCGCGACCCACGATCCGCGCCGCACCGTGCTGTGGAACCGGCTCACCCTGGTCATCGCGCCGGTGGTGCCCTGGGGCGTCGAGGTCATCCGCCGCTACATCACGCCCCTGGCGCCGGCGGGCGAGCAGATCGGCCTGGAGAAGGTCGTCCTGCGCGCCCGCTTCGCCGACGCGGCCCTGGCAGAGGGCGTGGGGCCCCTCACCGACATCTCCATCCACAGCGGCCAGGCCCACCGCCTCGAGATCACGGCCAACGACGCCAGCGTCGTCCCGCTGCGGCCGCGCACGGTCTACGAGTCGCGGGTCGTCGCCGCGCGGCGCCTCGGTCTGGCTCATCCCTATGAGATCATTGGTCTTCTGGAGCGCGGTGGCCGCCTTTGGCCCGGCCGCTTCGTGGAGTGGGACCTGGACGCCGCGGGGGCGGCGGTGCCGGTGGCCGGGCGCCCGCCGGGGCAGAACCAGGCGGGCGTCGTCTTCGGCCTGCTCGCCTCCACGCGCCAGGGCGAGACGCTGACGCGGGTGCTGCTGCTCTCCGATCCGACGGTGCGCATGGGGGCGCTGGCCGAGGCCGAGTGCCGGCGCGTGCTGGCCGCCCTCGACCTGGCCCGGACGCACGGCGTGCCCCTGGAGTGGGTGGCGGTGAGCTCCGGGGCCCGCATCGACTGGCACAGCGGCACCGAGAACCTGGACTGGACGGCCCGCGTCCTCGCCGAGATCGTCCGGTTCACGCGGGCCGGTGGCGAGATCAACGTGATCGTGGCTGGCGTCTGCGTCGGGGCGCAGTCGTACTGGAACGCCGAGGCGACGATGATGATGCACTGCCGCGGGCTGCTCATCATGACCGACGCCGGCAGCATGGTGCTGACGGGCAAGCGCGCGCTGGACGCCTCGGGCTGCGTCTCGGCCGAGGACGAGCTGGCGCTCGGGGGCTACGCGGCCATCATGGGGCCCAACGGCCAGGCCCAGGCCCACGCCACCGACATCGCCACGGCCCTGCGGCTGCTCTACCGCTACTACGCCGCCACCTACGTCGGGCCCGGCGCGCGCCGCGCGGCGCTGGCGCCGCCCCGCCACGACCGGGACGACCGGGACGTGGGGGCCTGGCCGTACCCGGCCGACCTGGACCACGGCTTCCAGACCGTCGGCCAGGTCTTCAGCGACGCGTACAACCCGGGCCGCAAGCGCCCGTTCGCCGTCCGGCCGGTCATGGACGCCCTCATCGACCGCGGCCAGAAGCCCGTCGAGCGCTGGTCGGGCTGGCGCGAGGCCGAGGTCGCCGTGGTCTACGAGGCCCGCGTCGGGGGCTACGCCGCCACGGTCATCGGCATCGACAACCAGCCGATGGAGCGGCTGCACGCCCCGGCAGGCGGCCCGGCCGCCTTCGCGGGTGGCACGCTGTATCCCCAATCATCTCGCAAGGTTGCGCGGGCCATCAACGCCGCGAGCGGGCGCCGCCCCGTGGTCGTCCTGGCCAACCTCTCGGGCTTCGACGGCTCGCCCGAGTCGCTCGCGAAGTGGCAGCTCGAGTACGGCGCCGAGATCGGGCAGGCGGTCGTGGGCTTCGACGGCTGCCTCGTCTTCGTGGTGCTGTCGCGCTACCACGGCGGGGCGTACGTCGTGTTCTCCAAGGCCCTCAACCCGGGCCTGCGCGTCGCCGCGCTGGAGGGCAGCTTCGCCTCCGTCATCGGGGGGGTCCCCGCAGCGACCGTCGTCTTCAGCCGTGAGGTCAAGCAGCGGCTCGACCGGCGCGGGGGCGACGAGGCCGACCGGCCCGCCGTCATCAACGAGGTCGCGCGCGAGTACGACGCCGTGCACACCATCGAGCGCGCGCGACGCGTCGGCTCCGTCGACGACATCCTCGCCCTGAGAGATCTGCGCCCCTACGTCATCGCCCGCCTGGCCGACGACCACGCGCGCCACGCCGGTCAGTCGGTGACGGGCGCGTAGAAGGACAGCCCCCGCACGTCCTCGTCGACGCCCAGGGCCTGGTGGATGGGCGGCATCGCCCGCGACGCGCAGTCCATCCGGGGGCAGAGCCGGCACGTCACGCCCACGGGGACCGCGGCGCCCTCCAGGTTCACGTCGTCCGCGTAGATGAGGCGGCGGCCGTGCTCGACGCGGCAGCCCAGGCCGACGGCGTGCAGCGTGTGCGAGTCGTGCCAGCCCGCCCCCGACCGCTGCACCGTGCGGGCGACGCAGAAGTAGCGCTGCCCGTCGGGCATGTCGGAGAGCTGCACCCGGATGCGGCCCGGCGTCATAAAGGCCGCGTGCACGTTCCAGCGGGCGCAGGCCCCCGAGAAGCGGGCCACCTGGATGCCGGAGGCGCTGAAGCGCTTGGAGATGTTGCCGGCGATGTCCACGCGCATGAAGTGGAAGGGCACGCCGCTGGCGCCCGGCCGCTGCAGCGTGGAGAGCCGGTGGCAGACCTGCTCGAAGCTCGCGTGGAACTTGTGGCCCAGCAGGCCGATGTCGTAGCGCGTGGCCTCGGCCGCGGCCAGGAAGGGCGCGTAGGGCATCACGACGGCGCCGGCAAAGTAGTTGGCGAGGGCGACGCGGGCCAGGGTGCGGGCGGTGTCCGACGTCAGCGTCGCGTCGGCCACCAGGCCGTCGATGGCGCCCTCGGCCTCCAGCAGGCCAGCCACATGGGCGAGCTGGAACAGGCGGCTGTGGGGCGACAGGGCCTCCGACAGCAGCAGGCGGCCGCGATCCCGCTCCAGGCGCCGCAGGGCGCCGCCCATCCGCTCGACGGGGGCCTCCACGACCTCGACGTGGCGTGCCAGCAGGGTGCGCAGGCCCCCCTCCAGCAGGTCGCCCCCGACGCGCCGCCGGAGCGACGCCGCCGCGTCTTCGAGCTCGGGAAAGTGGTTGCGTTTCGCCTGGATGAGGGCCGAGACCTCCTCCGATGGGAGATGCACGGGCTCGACGCCGGCCGGCCCCTCCGACAGCCGCGCGGCGAGGGCGTGGGCCGACTCGCGGCTCTCGCGGAGGGCCTCGTAGAGCGTCAGGACGGCCCGCCCCACCCCGGGCGCCTGGGCCACCAGGTCGCGGACGTCCTGGCTGGTCAGGCCGTGCTCGTCGAAGAGCGGATCGGCGAAGGCCTCCAGCAGCTCGGAGGCGAGGCGCTGGTCCCCCTCCTCGGCGAAGCTCGCCACGTCCACGCCGAACTCGCTCGCGAGGCGGATGAGGAGCGCGGCGGTCATGGGCCGCCGGTTGTTCTCGATGAGGTTCAGGTAGCTCGCCGAGATGCCGAGGCGCTCGGCCATCGCCGCCTGGGTGAGCCGCTCGCGCCGCCGGAGGGCCCGGAGGCGCGCGCCGAGCTGGGCCGCTTCTTTACTCATCGTTACAACCCCACAACACTACACCGGCGCAACGTAACAACTACAACACCATGAAATCAATAGGTTCTCTTGAATCCCTGCGGTCGAGTTGCAATGTTTGTCACCGACAACGGCTCGGAGGTCGACATGGTGGACGGGGTGGTGCTTCGCGGACCGGTGCTGGCAGGCGCCGAGGACATCCTCAGCCCGCAGGCGCTGGCGTTCGTGGCGGATCTGGCGCGGCGCTTCGGCCCCCGCCGCGACGCCCTGCTGGCGGCTCGGGTGCGGCGGCGGGGCCAGCTCCCCCGGTTCCGGCCCGAGACGGCCGCCATCCGCGAGGGCGACTGGCGCTGCGACCCCCTGCCCGCCGGGCTGCAGGATCGCCGCGTCGAGATCACGGGCCCCGTCGACCGCAAGATGATCATCAACGCCCTGAACAGCGGGGCGAGCGCCTTCATGGCGGACTTCGAGGACTCCAACGCCCCGACCTGGGCCAACGTCATCGAGGGGCAGGTCGACCTGCGCGACGCCGTGCGGGGCACCATCCGCTTCGCCGACCGCAAGACGGGCCGGCTGTACACGCTGGGGCCGACGCCCGCCGCGCTGCTGGTTCGCCCCCGCGGCTGGCACCTGGAGGAGGCCCACCTGGTCGTGGACGGCCGGCCCGCCCCCGCCTCGCTGGTGGACTTCGGGCTGTACGCGTTCCACAACGCGGTCGCCCTCGTCGAGCGCGGCGCCGGCCCCTGGTTCTACCTGCCCAAGCTGGAGTGCCATGAGGAGGCCGCCCTCTGGGACGACGTGTTCGTGCGCGCCCAGGAGGCCCTCGGCCTGCCGGTAGGGACGATCAAGGCCACGGTGCTCATCGAGACCCTGCCGGCCGCCTTCGAGATGCACGAGATCCTGCACGCCCTCCGGCGGCACTCCGCCGGCCTCAACTGCGGGCGCTGGGACTACATCTTCAGCTACATCAAGACCGTCGCCCACGACCCCGCCCGGGTGCTGCCGGATCGCGCCCAGGTGGGCATGACGCAGCCCTGCATGCGGGCCTACAGCCAGCTCCTCATCCAGACGTGCCACCGCCGTGGGGTGCACGCCATGGGCGGGATGGCCGCGCAGATCCCCATCAAGAGCGACCCGGCGCTCAACGCCCGGGCGCTGGCGAACGTGCGCGCCGACAAGCTGCGGGAGGTCCAGGACGGCCACGACGGCACGTGGGTCGCGCACCCGGGCCTCGTCGGGCTGGCGCGCGAGATCTTCGACGCCCACATGCCGGCGGCCCACCAGATCGACCGCCTGCTGCCCGACCTCGCCGTCACCGCCGACGACCTGCTCGCGGTGCCCACCGGCACCCGGACGGAGGAGGGGCTGCGCCACAACATCCGCGTGGCGGTGCAGTACCTGGAGGCCTGGCTGGGCGGCCAGGGCTGCGTGCCCCTGTACCACCTGATGGAGGACGCGGCGACGGCCGAGATTGCCCGCGCCCAGGTCTGGCAGTGGGTCCGGCACGGCGCGCGCCTCGCCGATGGTCGCCCCGTCACGGCCGCCCTCGTCCGCCAGCTCGTCGCCCAGGAGCTGTCGGCGCTGCACGTCGCCCTGGGCGACGCCCGGATGGCCGAGGGGCGCTTCGCCCTGGCCGCCGGCCTGTTCACCGAGCTCGCCTGCGCCGAGACGCTGGCGCCGTTCCTGACCGTCCCGGCGTATCGCCACATCACCACGCTGACCGGAGGAGAGCCCATGTCCGCCCACGACCAGACGACCTTCAACGACACCCGCTGGACCGGCGTGGTGCGCCCCTACGGCAAGGACCAGGTGGAGCGCCTGCGCGGCACCGTGAAGATCGAGCACAGCCTCGCGGATCGCGGGGCCCGGCGCCTCTGGGCGTCCCTCAAGTCGATGAATTATGTGCCGAGCCTCGGGGCCGTCACCGGCGGCCAGGCGGTGCAGATGGCCCGCGCGGGGCTGCCGGCCATCTACGTGAGCGGGTGGCAGGTGGCCGCCGACGGCAACACCGCCGGGCAGGTCTACCCCGACCAGAGCCTCTACCCCGTCGACTCGGTGCCCGAGATGGTCCGCCGCATCAACCGCGCCCTCGTCCGGGCCGACCAGATCGAGCACGCCGAGGGCGGCGTGACCCGCGACTGGATGCTGCCCATCATCGCGGACGCCGAGGCCGGCTTCGGCGGGGCGCTCAACGCCTATGAGCTGATGAAGGCCATGATCGAGGCGGGCGCGGCCGCCGTGCACTTCGAGGACCAGCTCGCGGCCGAGAAGAAGTGCGGCCACCTGGGCGGCAAGGTGCTCGTGCCCACCAGCCAGTTCGTGCGCACCCTGGTGGCGGCCCGCCTGGCCGCCGACGTGATGGGCGTGCCCACCGTGCTCATCGCCCGGACCGACGCCAACAGCGCGAAGCTCCTCACCACCGACGTCGACGAGCGCGACCGCCGCTGGCTGACGGGCGACCGCACCCCCGAGGGCTTCTACCGGGTGCAGGGCGGCCTCGACATGGCCATCGACCGCGGCCTGGCCTACGCCCCCTACGCCGACCTGGTGTGGTGCGAGACCTCCCACCCCGATCTGGCGGAGGCGAAGCGCTTCGCCGAGGCCATCCAGGCGCAGTTCCCGGGCAAGATGATGGCCTACAACTGCTCCCCCAGCTTCAACTGGCGCCGCCACCTGAGCGACGACCAGATCGCCAGCTTCCAGCGCGAGCTCGGGGCCATGGGCTACAAGTACCAGTTCGTGACGCTGGCGGGCTTCCACAGCCTGAACCACGGCATGTTCACCCTGGCCGAGGACTACGCCCACCGCGGCATGAGCGCCTACGCGGCCCTGCAGACCGACGAGTTCGCCTCCGAGGAGAAGGGCTACACGGCCACCCGCCACCAGCGCGAGGTGGGCACCGGCTACTTCGACGCCGTGCAGGAGGTCATCACGGGCGGCGAGGCGAGCACCGCGGCCCTGCGCGACTCCACCGAGGCCGAGCAGTTCTGAGCGGCCAAGGCGCCCGGTTGCGCCCACGGCCCCCTTTCCGCCACCCTTCCCCGCAGACACGCAGTCATCATCGGGGGGAGCGCCTGTGAAGGGGTGGTTGAGGATCGTCCTGTGCTTGTTCGTGCTCGGCGGCTGTGACGATGGCGGCGGCGACGCCGCCCCCGAGGCCGACGCCGAGACCCGCCCGGACATGCTGCGGCAGATCCGGGACGCCAGCCCCGATCAGGCCGTGGCCGACGCCGCCGTCGACGCGGCCCCCGCCGACGCCGAGGTCGTCGACGCCGATCCCGGCGCCGATCGCGGGCCCCGCACGGCCTGCAACGACGGCCTCGACAACGACCGGGACGGCCGCGTCGACTTCCCCGACGATCCCGACTGCACCGACGCCAACGATGACGACGAGAGCACGCCCGTCATGGCGCCGCAGTGCAGCGACGGCCTCGACAACGACGAGGACGGCCAGCCCGACGTGGCCGATCCCGACTGCACGAGCCCGATGGACGCCTCCGAGTCCGGGCAGAACCCGGCCACCGTCTGCAGCAACGGCCAGGACGACGACGGCGATGGCCTGACGGATTTCCCCTTTGATCCCGGGTGCATCGCGGCGGGCCACAACAGCGAGGCGGATCCCTCCCCGGCCCCCGCCTGCGCCAACGGCGTCGACGATGACGGCGACGGCCTCGCGGACTGGCCCCTCGATCCGGGCTGCGTGGCCGCCGGAGACGAGGACGAGGTCGATCCCCCCACCCCGCCGGCCTGCGCCAACGGCGTCGACGATGACGACAGCGGCGCGGCCGACTACCCCGACGATCCGGGCTGCCTGGGCGCCGGTGACGCCACCGAGGTGAGCCCCTGCGGCGCCGGCACCCCGGTCATCAACCTGAACCAGCACCTGGCCATGAACGAGGCCTACGACGGCGACCTGCGCGACGCCCCGGCCCACCTGGTGGCCGAGTGCGGCGGGGCGGCGGGCGGCGAGCGCGTCTTCCTCTACGACGTCGACCAGACCCTCGACCGCCTGGTCTTCACCACCCAGCACCCCGAGACCGAGGCGCCGGTGGTCATGTACCTGCGCGACACCTGCCAGGGCGCCGACCGCCAGTGCGACCGCGGCCTGGCGGACAGCCCCGGCGCCACGCTGACGCTCCAGAACCCCGCCCCCGGCCGCTACTACGTGGTCGTCGACACGGGCAGCCGCATGGCCGTCGGCCGCTTCCGCCTGACCGTGAACGCCGTCGAGCCGCCCCAGTGCCGCGATGGCCGCGACAACGACGGCGATGGCCGGGTGGACCTGGCCGATCCGGGCTGCACGGAGAGCGAGGATGCCGACGAGGTCGACCCCGACGAGGCCCCCGTCTGCTTCAACGACCTCGATGACGACGGCGACGGCCTGGTGGACTGGCCCACGGATCCCGACTGCGTGGCGGCCGGCGGCCCCGAGGAGGCCCCGCCCTGCAGCCTCAACAGCCCCATCGCCCGCCTCGGCCAGCAGGGCGGCGAGCTGATGCTGCCCGCGCTGCAGGGCCCCGGCTCGGCCCAGGCCCGCTGCGAGGCCGGGCTCGGCGCCGAGACCGTCATCGTCCTCACGCTGACCGACCCCTCCGACGTCGAGTTCCAGGTCTTCACCGCCGCCGGCATGCCCCTGCAGAGCGTCCTGCACGCCCGCCGCGTCTGCGAGGACCAGGAGACGGAGGTCGGCTGCCGCCCCGGCGCCCGCGCCATGGAGCCCCTGAACCTCGTCGAGCTGGACCGGGGCACCTGGTTCCTCTTCGCCGAGCAGGGCCTCGTGGCGCCCCCCGGCGGCCTCATCGCCCGCGTGATGGTCCAGAGCGCCATCACCGAGTGCAACGACCTCATCGACAACGACGGCGACGGCCTCATCGACGTGGCGGATCCGGGCTGCGAGCGCGGCCGCGACGACAGCGAGCGCGACCCCGGCATGCTGCCGCAGTGCGCCGATGGCATCGACAACGACGGCAACGGCGTCATCGACTGGCCCGACGACGAGGGCTGCGTGGCCGCGGGCGACCCCGAGGAGACGCCCCCCGGCATCTCGCTGGGCGAGGCGGCCGGCTATGGGCACCACGGCAGCTGCAACACCTGGAACGCCTGCGGCAACGCCCAGACCTGCGCCAACGCCGCCTGCCGGTTCTTCGGCCACGGCGACGCCCTGGAGTTCCGCGAGGGCCTCTGCCAGGACGTCGCCCGCATGATCCCGGGCTTCCGGTGCAGCCTCTTCGCCGCGCTGCCGAACAACCTGGATGCCAACTGGGGCAACGGCTGCAACATCCCCGTCGCCTACGACATCCTCTGCGCCGCCCGCTGAGCCGGCAACTCCTCGACTTCAAAGGGATGATCGGCCGAAAGGCGCCGTGACAGGGGTCGCCGGCCATGGCAAGCTGGGGACCTCCCGTCCGCCGAGGCCGCGCCTGATGCAGAGACTCCGCTGCGCCATCTTCATCGACTTCGACAACATGTACAGCGGCATCCGGGCCCTCGACGAGGCGGCCGCCGAGCGGTTCGCCGAGGATCCCGCCGCCTGGCTGACCTGGATCGAGAACCGCCTGGAGCGGCCGACGGAGGACCTGGCGGAGGCTCGCCGCACGCTGCTGCTGCGGCTCTGCTACCTGTCACCCCACCGCTATGGGAAGTACCGCAGCGGCTTCGTACGCGCCGGCTTCCAGGTCGTCGACTGCCCGCCGCTCACCAGCCAGGGCAAGAACAGCGCCGACATCCGCATGGTGCTCGACATGATGGACGCCCTGGAGCACGAGACGCGCTTCGACGAGTTCATCCTCATGTCCAGCGACGCCGACTTCACGCCCGTGCTGCTGCGGCTGCGCACGCGCGACCGGCGCACGACCATCATCACCAGCGGCTACATCTCGGCGGCCTACCGCGGCGCCTGCGACCTGACCATCGACTCGGGGGCCTTCATCGAGGACGCCCTGCGCGACGAGGGCGTGTCCCCCGCGGCCCCCGCCCCGCCCCCGGTGGACACGACGCTCCACAAGATGGCGCGCCACCTGCTCATGGTCGTGACCGCTGGCCAGGTCGTGCGCGCCGACGCCCTGCCGGCCCTCTACAAGCGCCACGACGAGTTCCGCCGCAGCCAGGACTGGCTGGGCTTCTACAGCCTGCGCGCCCTCACCGAGCAGCTCGTGCGCCTGCAGCCCGAGCTCACGTTCGACGAGGACGCCGCAGGCTGGAGCGTCGTCCTGGCCGAGCCGACCTTCACGCTCACGGCCGCCGAGCGGCAGCTCGACGAGCTCGGCCACTGGATCGCCAGCCAGCTCGACGAGTCCATCGGGCCCCTGCCCGCCGCCAGCCTGGCCCAGTCCGTCCTCAGCCACTTCGGCGACGAGGTGCGTGGCTCGTTCTGGTACGGCCACCGCTCGTTCAGCGCCCTCATCCAGGCCCTCGCCGAGCGCGGCCACCCCATCGGCCTGCGCGATGACGGCGCGTACGTCGGCCTCCAGGCCCCCCTCTCCACCCTGGAGGAGCTCGACCCGCGCACCCGCGCGGCCCGCCTGGTGGCGCGCCTCAACCGCCTGCTGGACCTGCCGCGGCTCGATCCCGGTCAGTACCGCGCCCTCTTCGACACCCTCGCCGGCTTCGGGGCCCTCAACCCCTTCAACCTGACGGACGTCTCCCGCCGGCTGCGCGACGAGCTGCGCGACGCCGGGCACGAGGTCTCCCGCGGCCACGCGTCGTTCGTGCTCAAGGGGCTGACCTTCCAGCACTACCCGTTCGAGTACCCCGACCACGAGCCCGAGGTGCTGGCCGAGACGTTCCTGCGCAACGTGAAGGTCCTCTGCCTGCACACCGAGTACCCCCTCTCGGAGGAGGAGGAGCGCGACCTGCTCGGCTGGCTGCTCAACTCCATCGAGGACGCCCAGGCCCTCGTGTGAGGTAAGTGACGATTGAAAAAATCGTCGCGCACAACCTGCTGAAACCAAAGGCAATTTTTGCCTCCTTTCAACTTTCTGCGCGACACGCGGCGGCATTGACCGAAGTGATTGGTGCCCAAGCGGGGCAACCCAACCCTGGAGGTCACCATGCACGCCCACCGCTTCTCCCTGTTCGCCTGCGCCTTCCTCCTCCTCGCCGCCTGCGGCGACCCCACCACCGAGGCCGACGATCCCGGCCTGAAGGTCTGTGAGGGCGAGCTGGCGCTCACCTGCGTCGACTGGGGCCTCGATGGCAACGACCGCTTCGCCTGCATCGAGTACGCCTGCGCGCGGCCGGGCGAGGACCCCGTCGACCCGGCGGGCGCGTCCGAGGACGGCGTCTTCGGCCCCATCCGGCGCCCGGTGGCCGACTTCACCCGCGTCCACCTGTCCGCCGACGAGGGCGCCGACGCGGGCGACGACGCGGGCGAGGGGGCCGGCGACGCGCCGGCGATGGACGACGAGCCCGCCGATGACGGCCAGGAGAGCCCGGCGGACGCCCCCGCAGCCGGCGCCGACGAGGCCGACGCCGAGCCCGACCCGGCGGCCGACGCCGACGAGGGCCGCGAGACGGCCGAGGCCTGGCCCGACGCGGAGGCCCCCGATGGCGACCGCCCCGACCCGGAGGCGGGCGACGACCAGTAGCGATCCACCACGCGCGTGAGGGCTGCGAGCGATCCCCGGCAACCTGCTACAGTCCTCCCCCGGACCCGGGGGGGATGTGATGCGACGGATCGGGGTGTGTCTGGCGGTGCTGGCGCTCTGGGCCTGTGACGATCAGGCGGGCGGGGGCTCGGCGGTCGTGGACCAGGGCCGCGCGCGCGGGTCGCGGGACGTCGGCGTCCGCGACGCCACGCGGGATGACGACGCCGCGGCGGACTTCGGCCTGCCGGGCGCGGACGCGGCGCCGCCGTCGCCCGACATGGCCGTGGCCATGGGGTGCACGGACGAGGCCTGCGGCGAGGGCCGCGTCTGCGTCGGCGGCGAGCGCTGCGTCGAGGGGACGCGCTGCGGTGAAGGCGGCGACTGCCCCGTCGGCCGGCGGTGCGTGGGCGAGATCTGCCTGGCTGATCCCCGCGCGGCGGGCGGCCTGGCGGCCGAGCCCGACGTGCTGGCCTTCACCTTCGCCCAGGTGGGCGACGAGGCCGCCCGCGCCGTGGTGCTGCAGAACGTGGGCGACGCCGTGCTCGAGGTGGTCGAGCTCGAGTTCCTCGGCTCGGCCACGTTCGCCATCAGCGAGGCGCCCCCCCTGCCCATCCGGCTGGTGCCGGCGCAGCAGCGGGAGGTCATCGTCCGGTACCGCGCCGACGACCTGCAGCCCGATCAGGGGGTGCTGCGCGTCCACACCGGGACGGGCGGCTCGGTGGACGTTCGACTGCTGAGCGACGCCAAGGAGACGGGCCAGGCGGCGCCCTGCCTGCGCGTCCAGCCGGCCGCGCTCGCCTTCGGGGCCGTCGCCCGCGGCAGCGACCGCGTGCTGCCCTTCGAGATGGTCTCGTGCGGCACGGTGCCCGTGACGGTGCAGGGCATCCAGCGCGGCGTGACGTTCTTCGGGCCGCTGTCGGCCAACTTCGACCTGGTGGCGCCGCCCGCCTTCCCGCTGCGGCTCGATCCGGGCGCGCGGCAGGCCATCGACGTGCGCTACACCCCCCAGCGCGCGGGGCTGGAGGGCGGCTTCTGGGAGGTGGCCTCCGACGACCGGCAGTCGCCGCTGCAGCGCGTCGACGTCAACGCCATCGCCACCCCGCCGCCGCTGGAGGACGTGGCCCTGCACATCCGCGTGAGCTGGGACACCGACCTCACCGACGTGGACACCCACGTCCTGGGCCCCGGCGGCCAGGCCTGGACCTGCGCCGGCGACTGCTACTTCTCCAACCCCAACCCCGACTGGGGCCAGCAGGGGCGGTTCGAGGACGACCCCTTCCTCGATCTGGACGACGTGGATGGCTTCGGGCCCGAGAACGTGAACATCGCCGCGCCCGCCAACGGGACCTACCGCGTCATCGCGCAGTACTGGGACTCCCACGGCGGGAACGACCCCAACGTCACCGTCGAGATCCTGTCGTTCAACAACGTGGTGGCGCGCTACGGGCCCGTCCGGCTGCGGGCCTCCGACGACGAGTGGGACGTGGTGGACATCGACTGGCCGGGCCTGGTGCTGCGGCCCCTGGGCAACCAGGTGGTCAACCGGCCCCGGGGGCCGCTCTGCGGCGGCTTCTGAGGGCCGATCAGGCGGTGTGCTCGTGCCGGGGCCAGAGGGTCGGCTCCGGGGCGTGGTCGTAGTCGGGCTCGAGCTGCATGTAGGCGCAGCGGCGGCAGAAGTGCTCCTCGTTGATGGGGCGCTGGTGCTTCTGCCGCAGGCCGTAGAGGGCCTCGTTGAGCCGCAGGAAGAAGTCCAGGCTGTACACGGGCTCCTCGCCGCGGTGCTTGCCGGTGACCTTCCAGTGCAGCGAGTACACCGTCTGGATGCCGCGGGGGATGAGGTACTCGCCCGCCTCGATGGCGCTGTCGAGGGCCTGCTCGGGGTCGCTCATGGCCCCCAGCCCGTCCAGCTCGACGCCGCCGACGAAGGCGCTCATGACGTCCTGGGCGCCGAAGATGTCGGCGGCCTCCTCCAGGCTGGCGATCCAGCGATCCCGGCCGACGATCTTGTCCTTGCCGGGGCAGACCCGGGCGAACTGCACCGGATCCCAGACCTCCAGGTTGAAGCAGGCGCCGCGGACGCCGGCGTCCTTGAGGGCCTCCATCTGGGCCCGCGGCAGCGCGCCGGAGCCGCAGGTGACGTAGTAGCGGTCGGTGAGGCCGCGCTCGGCCAGGAACCGCGCCATCTGGACGAAGCGATCGCCCTCGGCCGCCATGTCGAGCATGCTGCCGCCGACGAGGTACAGGTGCCGGGCGTGGGTGTCCGGGCGGCTGCAGGCCTCGGCGACGCGCTGCAGCGTCGACTCGGGCAGCTCGCGCTTGAAGAGCTCCTGGCCCAGCGGGACCATCCGCTTGTCGGGCAGGCCGTACAGGCAGAACGTGCAGCTCAGGTTCTGGCTCTTGCCCGACTCGGTGGGCACCACGAAGTACTCGCAGCCGGGGGCCGCGTTGAGCACCAGCATGTCGCCGTGCTGGCTGAGGCCCGTCGCCCGCATGGGCGTGCCGTCGGCCGTGAGCTGGTCCGCCCAGGGCAGGCGCGGCTCGAAGGTGGTGGCCGTGACGTAGCGCCCGTCCTCGAAGATGGCGTAACCCAACGGGTTTTCGTGCGGGACGATGGTGAACGGGCTGTCGGGCTTGATGCGCAGGCGCACCTGGGTGTCATCGGCCGTCCGCAGCAGGTACGGCATGTTCACCAGGCGCGCGCCGCGGTGGGCCGGCTCACCGGGCGGCAGGTGGAACGGCATGTAGTTGGGGAAAGCCCAGTCGGCCGCCTCGGCCAGGCTGGGGTGGTAGCGGACCCCCGCGAAGAGGACGGCGGCCTTCAGGCGGGCCGACGCCGGCGTCTGCGTGTAGGTCTCGGCGAGGCGATCGAGCAGGGACATGGTTCCTCCAGGAAGACGCCCTCACGTTCGGCCAAACGGCCGACGACGTCCAGTGCTGACGGCAAGTGGGCGGCCCAGGCCGGCCCAGCGCGCTGCGTCGAGGGCCAGCGCGAGCACGGCGAGCAGCAAGAGCCATGGGGCGAGGGGCGTGCCGGGCTGCCGACCGCGCAGCGCGGCGACGGCGGCGGCGGCGTCGCCCACCTCCGCCACGCGCCCCCCGCTCAGGCGGGCCTGCAGGGCCACCGCGCCCGCGTCCGCCCCGGTCGCCCGCAGCTCGGCGGGCGGCGGCCGGGTGACGCGGGCCTGGACGGCGCCGCGCGGGGACGGGCTGCTGATGGTCAGCACCTCGGTGTCGCCCGGCGGCAGCGCGGCCACCGCCCGCCCCGGGCCGACGGGGTGCCAGGGCACCGCCACGCTGCCCCCCTGCCCCTCGACGACGACGAGCCCATGGGGCGGCGGATCCTCGGCCAGGCCCTGGAACACCAGCAGGCCGTCCTCCAGCTCCAGCGCCGCGTCGGCGGGGCGAGGGGCCACGGCCGGCGCCAGCAGCGCCGCCCACTGGTCCGCCCCCAGATCCCAGCGGTCGGTGGCGAGGGCGATGACGCGCCCCTGGCCGATGGCCCACTCGGCCAGCAGCGGATCCCCCCCGGCCTCCGCGAGCACCCGGGCCTCGGGGCGTGCGGCGACGCGCACCCGCCGATCCACGGCCGGCGGCGCCCCACCTACGCGGGCGGCCCAGCCCGAGCCGGCCACCACCGGGCCGCCCGGCGCGAAGAAGCCGTCGCTCACCGCCCCCAGGACCCCCGCCGTCGCGTAGCGCTCCACCTGGCCCCCGGCCGCCTGGACGACGGTACCGCCGGTGCGCCGGGCCAGCGAGGCCAGGGGCTCCCGGCTGGGATCCTCCCCCGTCAGCACGGCCACGACCCGCACCCCGGCGCCCTCCAGCGCCGCCGCCTCGGCCTCGAGCGCGGGGGCCTCGGCGTCCGAGAACCGACCGTCCGACAGCACCACCAGCACGCGCTCCTGCGCCCCGGCGAGCTGGCGGCGCGCGAGCGCCAGGGCGGGTCCGAGGCGCGTCCCGCCGCGCACCAGCGCGGGCACCTGCAGCCCGTCCGCCGTCAGCTTCTCCACCGGCGTCGGGGCCAGCAGCGCCTCGGCGTCCAGGCCGAACGCGAGGACGCCGACCTCGTCGCGCGGCCGCAGCGAGCCCGCCAGGGACGCCGCCAGGGTGCCGACGGCCTCGGGCCCGATGCCCCCCGCCTCGCGGGCCATGGAGCCGCTGCGATCGAGGGCCAGGGCGACGCGCACACGGCTCGCGGCGGGCTCCCGGGGGTCGGCCCGCAGCGGCGAGAGGTCGTCGAGCGGCGTGCCCGCCCAGCCGCCCGGCCCGAAGGCGTCGGCCCGGCCGGCCAGCACCAGCACGCCCCCGGCCGCCACCCAGCGCGCCAGCCCCGCCGTCACCGCCGGCGGGAACGTGGCCGCGGGCTGGTCGTGGATGAACATCGCCCGGACGAGGCCGAGGCCGGCGCCCGCCTCGACGAGGCCCGCGCCCGGCACCTCGCGGGCCCCGAGCCCGGCCGACTCGGCCCAGCCGACGGCGCCGCCGCCCACGACCACGGCCGCCGGGGGCCGCCCACCCTCGACCGCGACGGGCAGCGCGTCGTTCGCGGCGACGGGATCGCCCGCCGCGGCCACCCGCACCTCGATGACCTGCGCCCCGGCCGGCACGACCGCCTGCACCGCGCGGGCGTCGGGGCCGAGCGCGACGGGCAGGCTCACCTCGCCGACGGTGACCGTGGCGGCCACCTCGCGATCGGCGGCGAGCGTCGCGTGGACGAACACCTGCGGTCCGAGGCGCAGCGCCCGGGCGCCGAGCACGCGGGCGTCGGGCGCCGCCGCGCGGGCCGGGACCACGACGACGGGCAGCGGCGAGGCCACCGGGCCATCCTCGGCGCGCCCGTCGGTGAGCAGCACGATGACGCCGCCCGGCCCCGCCAGTCGGGCAGCGGCGGCGATGAGGGGCCCGTGGCGGGTCCGGCGTCCGCCCAGCGTCGGGGGCCCACCCGCGTGGGCCCGGCCCACCTCGCCCGCCCCCTCGATCTGGGTCGTCGCGGCGGGCAGGCGCCGACGGAGGGCGTCGACGGCGGCGGGCGTCTCGTCCCGGGGCATGGAGTCCGAGGTGTCGACGGCGAGCACGACCTGGCCCGGCTCCCCGCCCGGGCGTGGATCGGCGAGGGCGATGCCCGCCAGCACCAGGGCCGGCCAGGCCAGCGGCGTGGCCCAGCGGCGAGACAGCACGAGGACCAGGGCGAGCAGCGCGAGGCTGGCGAGGACCCAGGGCTGGCGGCGCGGCGCGGGCGGCGATGTGGGCGCGGAGAGCGCGGCGGCGGCGGGCGGCGTCGTCACCAGCGGGGGGACCACGGCCACCCAGGCCTCGCGCCCCGCCGACGCCAGCGTGTAGAGGCCCTGCTGATCCAGCGCGTCCACGACGACGCGCCCCCCGCGGGCGGGGAGCGTCCGACTCTCGCCAGCGGGGCCCGTCACGGTGACGTCGGCCTCGGCCTGGAGGAGCAGGGGTCGACCGGCCGCGTGCACGCGGCACGGGCCGCTGCGGTCCCGCTCCAGCAAGTCCACGAAGAGCACAGGCCAGCCCGCGGTGTCGGGCAAGTCCGTGTCTTCAGGGAGAAATCCGAAGCGCACCCCCACGCCGGCCGGCCCCTCGCCGCGGTCCACGACGGGCGCCGCGCCCGCGAAGAGCAGCACGTCGGCGGGCTCCGCCAGGGGCCGCCAGCGCCGCGCGGCCGCCCCGGGCGGCGGGTGATGGCGCGCGAAGAGGAGCGGCGCGGAGGCCTCGGTGGGGGCTCCTCGCCCCACGCGAACCACGTCACGGCCGGGGCGAACGCGGCCCAGCCGGGGCCCCGCGCCGGCGCCGGGCCGGGCCGCCACCGGGCCTCCGTGGCCGGGGCCCGCGCCACGCCCGGCAGGACGTCCAGCAGGCCCGCCACCGCCGCCGGCCAGCCCGCCTCGGCGACGGTCACGGGCGCCACGTTGGGCACGCACACCGGCCAGGGCTCGGCGCCCTCTACCACGATGCGGGCGGGGCCGGGCGGCACGACGCCCCGGACCGCCCAGTCGTCCTGCCGGCGCGTCATGGGCAGGCGCAGCGCGCCCGCCTCCAGCGCGGGCTCGCCCGGCCCCCGCGTCGTCGCGGTGACGATGATCTCGGCGCCGATCCGCGCCGCCGCCCCCCCGGTGATGGCCGTCGTGCTCGCCTTCGCGGGCACCCGCACCACCCGGGCGCCGGGGGCCTCGGCCAGCCCCAGCAGCAGCGCGCCGCCCCAGTCGGGCGGCCCGGCCACCGGCGCCACGGCGCCCTCGACGAGCGACGGCGGCTGGCCCGCCCGCACGACCGTCACCGGCGCGTCCCAGGCCGGATCCGGCGCGAACGGCCCAGCGGCCAGCACCAGCGTCCCGGGGCGCGTCTCCCACACCGGGCCGGCCGCCGCGAGGGCCAGGGCGACGAGGGCGCCGGCCCGGGCCGCCAGCAGCATGGGCGCCCGCAGCCGCCGCCCGGCCCGGCCCTCGCCAGCCTGCTCGGCCACCAGGAAGAACGCGGAGAAGGGCCGATCCCCCGTCGGGCGCGCCCGGCGGTGCAGCCAGACGAGCGCCGGCAGGACCCCGAGCGCGACCAGCGCCAGGGGGAGCGCCAGGCTCACCGCCGCGCCCCGGGGGCGTGGGCCGCCGCGATGGCGCGGAAGTACTGCTCCAGCGCCTGGGGCAGCGGCGTCTCGGCCGCCAGCTCGATGAGGGGGGCGCCGTAGCGAGCGGCCGTCTCGGCCAGGGTGGCGCGGTGGGCGGCGATGGCGGCCTCGAGCCGGGCCCGGGCGGGCCCGCCGGGCACCACACGGTGGCCCTCGCCCTCGGGATCGAAGACGGCGTGGCCGGCTGGGGGCAGGTCCAGCTCCCCGGCGGCCGTGATGCGGCAGAGGTCCACCCGGAAGCCCTGCCGGGCCAGGGCCTCGACGCCCTGGTCAGCCCCGCGCGGGTCGAGGAAGTCGCTGATGAACACGGCGTCGCCACCCGCCCCCGGGCCGTGCACCGCGGCGGCCGCCGCCCCCAGGTCCGTCGGGCCCTCGGGCCGCTGCGCCGCGAGGAACGCGAAGGCGGCGTCGGCGAAGTCCAGGCCGCCCGTGGGCGGCAGCGCCCGCACGCCGCCGGCCGTCACCACCACCAGCGCCACGGCGTGCAGCTCCCGCAGCGCCGCGAACGTCAGCACGGCGGCCAGGCGCCGCGCGAGCTCCCACTTGCCCCCCAGCGCCATCGACCCCGAGCCGTCCAGCACCACCGCCAGCACGCCGGCCCCCTCGTCGACGTACTGGCGCACGTAGACGCGGCGGGTGCGGGCGTAGAGCGTCCAGTCCACGTGCCGCAGGTCCATGCCCGGCCGGTAGCGCGCGAAGCGGTCGAAGTCGAGGCCGTGGGACACCCCCGCCGGCAGCGGCCGACCCTGCACCCGCACGCCGCCTGACTGGCGCAGCCACAGGGAGAAGCGCTCGCAGAGCGCCAGCGTCTCGGCGTCGGGGAACTGCCCCGTCGAGGCCTTCTCAGCCACCGATCAGCGCGCCGATGACGTCGTCCGCGGTCACGCCATCCGCCCGCGCGGCGAAGCCCAGCAGGATGCGGTGCCGCAGGCACGGCAGCGCGACGGCGCGGACGTCCTCGGGGGCCACGTGCAGGCGCCCCGCCAGGGCCGCCCGGGCGCGCGCCGCCCCCAGGACGGCCTGGGCGCCGCGGGGGCTGGCCCCGAGCTGCACCATGTCCCGGAACTTCGCCGGCAGGCCCTCCGGCCGCGTCTTGCAGATCAGATCCACGATGCTGCGCTTCACGTCGTCGGCCACCAGGATGGCCCGGACGTGGGCCTGGAAGCGCAGCAAGGCCGCCTTGTCGACCACCGCCTGCACCCCGGCGAGGGCGGGCCCCGGGTCGACGTCGAGGATGTCGAAGAGCTCCTCGGCCGAGGGCAGCGGCACGTGCAGCTTCATCAGGAAGCGGTCGGCCTGGGCCTCCGGCAGGGGGTACGTCCCCTCCATGTCGATGGGGTTCTCGGTGGCCATCACGAAGAACGGCGGCCCGAGCGGGCGCGTCTCGCCGTCCACCGTGACCTGCCGCTCGGCCATGGCCTCCAGCAGCGCCGCCTGGGTGCGCGGGTTGGCCCGGTTGATCTCGTCGGCCAGCACCAGCTCGCCGAAGATGGGGCCCGGGCGGAACTGCAGCTCGGCGCCGGACGGCCCCTCGTGCAGGGTGCGGGTGCCCAGGATGTCGGCGGGCATCAGGTCGGGCGTGAACTGGATGCGGCGCACGTCGAGGGCCAGGCCACGGCCCAACGCCTTGATCAGCAACGTCTTTCCGAGGCCGGGCACGCCCTCCAGCAGCACATGGCCGCCGGCCAGGAGGCCCATGAGCACCCCGTCGACCACCGCCCGCTGGCCCACCAGGACGCGGCCCAGGGTCGTCCGCAGGCCGAGCATCGCCTGCCGGAGGGCGTCGGCCGTGTGCTCGGGATCGCTCATCGCTCGCCTCCTCGTCGGAACCAGGCCGCGATGACGGGCCGGTAGCGGGGCGCGAAGGGCCGCGCCGGATCGGAGATGTCGTCGTCGTCGGGGGCCCGGCCGCGCACCGGGGCGACGGCGCGCTCCACCGCGGCGGGCAACGTGTCGCCAGCCGCGTTGGCGAGCCAGATGCCGGCCGCGGTGCCCGGGCTGAGGCCGATGCGCCGGGCGCCCACGGCCAGGGCCCGGCGGTCCCCGCCTGAGCGCCCACGCCGCCTGCCTGCTCGCGGCCCGCGATCTCGCCCGCGCCCTGGCCGCCGCCCGCGTCGGCGCCCACGCCCGCGTCAGGGGCGCAGCGTCTGCGCCGTGGCGCGGGTGCCCGCGTCGGGGCGAGCGCTGCCGTGGACGCGGCGGAGGCGGCCGACGCCGGTCCGGCCACCAGCGCGCGGCCGCCCGCGCCGTCCGCGCCGTCGACGCCGCCGGGCCCGTCGACGACCGGCGCCTGGAGCAGCGGCCAGGCCCAGGCCGCCACCAGCAGCGCCCAGGCCGGCGAGGGACGCGGGGCGGCCACCGCGAGGCGCCGGGCTGCAGCCGGGCGATGACGCGCTGCCGGAGGGCCGCGGCCATGGGGCTGTGCGCGGCGGGTCGATCGTGGGCGCAGACGACGGCGCCCTCGGCCTGCAGCGCCGTGTCGAGGCGCCGGGCGGCGGCGGCGGCGTCCGGGCGCGTCCACCACCCCGCGAGGCCCCCTGATGACCGCGGGCAGCAGCCCGACGGCGGGGCCAGCCGCGACGGCGACCAGCGCGCCGACCCCCAGGCCCACGGCCCCACCCCGCCGCCGCGGCCGAGGCCAGTCCGCCGGTGCACCGCGCTGACGGCCGCGTCGAGGGCGTCGCTCATGCCACCGCGCCCCAGGTCGCCCAGAGGAGCGCCCGCCGCCGGCCAGGCCCACCGCCGCGGACGGCGCGGGGGGCAGCAGGCCGCCGAGCGTGGCCGCCAGCAGCGCGGCGACGACCACGGCCGCCGTGGCCAGCGCGAAGGCCAGCGGCACGCCGTCGACCCCGAGCCGCGCCAGCCAGACCAGCGCCGGCAGCGCCGCCAGCACCCAGACGGCCGCGCCGAGGCCGCCGGCCAGCGCGCCGCTGCGCAGGCGACCGAGCAGCGTGGGCGCCCCCACTGGCGCCGCCGAGGAGGCCCAGCCCGCCAGGACGAGCACCCCGAGGCCGGCCCAGAGCCGCGCCGACCACGGCAACACCGCGCTGCCCCAGAAGTCGACGCCGGCGCTGCCCGACCAGTGCCCCCGATGCAGCGTCGCCACATGCAGCAGCACGGGGATGGTGGCCGCCGACAGCAGCGCCACCGCCCAGAGGCCGCGACCGGCGCGCCAGAGGAGGCTCAAGACGACCAGCCCTGGGCCGCGGCGATGCGCCCCTCGAAGTCGGCCGCGCCCCGCCGGGCCTCCCCCGTCGCGGCGCCCGCGGCGAGGCAGACCACGCGGTCGCAGACCGCCACGGGCAGGTGCGGGGAGGCGTCCGTCAGCACCACGGTGCGGCCATCGCTGGCCACCTGCCGGATGGCATGGGTCAGCCGCCGCAGGCCGTCGCCGTCGAGGCCGTCACCGGGGCCATCGAGCAAGAGCAGACGGGGCGCCCGCAGCCACAGCCGGGCGAGGCCGAGGCGTCGACGGGTGCCCCGAGACAGGCCGGCCACCGTCGCGTCGGGCTGGGCGAGGCCGAACAGATCCAGCACCGCGTCGCGCCGCTGGGCCACCTCGCGGCCCGCCACGCCATCGAGGCCAGCCCAGAACGCCAGCCAGCTCTTCACCGACAGATCGAGGGGACCGGGCAGCACCTCGGGGGCGAGGCCGGCCACGGCGCGCAGGCGGCCGGGCCGCCGGGAGACGTCGCGCCCCTCGAAGGTGACGCGGCCCCGCCGGGGCGTGACCTGCCCCGCCGCCACGGCCAGCGCCGCCGTCTTGCCCGCGCCCGTCCCGCCCACGAGCCCCAGCACCTCGCCCTCGCGCACCTCGAACGACAGGCGATCCAGGCGACCGACGTGGCGGTCGGTGATTCCCACGCCGATGAGTTCGAGCAACGGTCGGCCTCCGGTCAGAGCAGCGCGCGGCCACCCGCAGGCGGCCGCTGGAGCGGGCGGCGCATCCTAGCCTGTCAGCGGCCCGAAGTCAGCCCTTGCACGCTGGGTCGGGGGCCGTTCAGCATCGCGCTCGCCCCGAGGAGACGCCCATGTCCGACTCGCCCCCATCCGGCCCGCCGGCCCCCCGCCCCGCCGTCGAGCTGCCTGTCCTGCCGGCCCACCCCGAGGGCGACCGCTTTGGCCGGGATCGCGAGGCCCTGCGGCTGCCGCCCTTCCTGCGTCGCCAGGTGGGCAAGGGCGAGGCGGTCCGCGGCGTCCGGCAGCTCATGCGCCGCACCGGCCTGAACACGGTCTGCGAGGAGGCCCGCTGCCCGAACCTGGCGGAATGCTTCGAGAATCGGACGGCGACGTTCCTGATCATGGGCCGCGACTGCACCCGCGCCTGCGGCTTCTGCGCGGTCGGCACCGCCATCCCCCGCCCCCTCGATCCCGGCGAGCCCGCCCGGGTGGCCCAGGCCACCGAGGAGCTGGGCCTGGACCATGTGGTCATCACCAGCGTGAACCGCGACGAGCTGCCGGACGGCGGCTCCGCCCACTTCCGGGCCACCGTCGACGCCGTCCGCGCCCGCCTGCCGGCCATCACCATCGAGGTCCTGACGCCCGACTTCTGCGGGGATCTGGAGGCCGTGCGCCGCGTGGCCGACGGCCCGCTGCAGGTCTTCAACCACAACGTCGAGACGGTGCCGTCGCTCTACGCCCGCGTCCGCCCCCGCGCCCGCTACCGCTGGTCCCTCGACGTGCTGGCCGAGGTCGCGCGCCGCCGGCCCGACGTCGTCGTCAAGAGCGGCCTGATGGTCGGCCTGGGCGAGACGCCGGCGGAGGTCTTCGCCCTGCTGGCCGATCTGCGGGCCGCGGGGGTGCAGATCGTGACCATCGGGCAGTACCTGCGGCCGAGCCTGCGCCACGTGCCCGTGGTGGAGTGGCTGACAGAGGAGGCCTACGCCGTGTACCGAGACCACGGCGCCGCCCTCGGCTTCGACCATGTGTTCGCCGGGCCCTTCGTGCGCTCGTCGTACAGCGCCGCCGAGGCCCTGCGCCACGCCCGCGGGGCGTGAGGGGTGGCCGGCGTCGACGTCCTGCTCCTCAGCGCCCAGCCCCTCCCGGGCCTCGATCCCTGGTCGTACCGCGTGCAGATGCGCGCCGAGGCCCTCGCCCGCCGCGGCGGCGCGGGCGGCGTCCTGTTCAGCCCGCTCTCGGCCGAGGGCCCCGTCGTGCAGACGGGCGTGCGCCACGTCGGCCTGCCCGTCGCCCCCGACGCCCCCGCCGAGCAGCGCCTGGCCGTCGCCCTGGCCACGCTGGCCCAGGAGCTCCCGCGCCTGCGGCCGCGCGTCGTGCACGCCTTCGACCCGCTGCTGGCGCCCCCCGTCCTGGCCGAGGCCTGGCGCGGCGTGAAGCTGGTGCTGGAGCCCGGGCTGACGGCCTCCTGGCGGATGCGGGAGCTGGACGCCCGGCTCTCGCCCGACCAGCTCGACGACCTGGCCTCGCACGAAGATCGCGCCCTGGCCGCCGCCGACGCCGTCGTCGCCCGCAGCCCCGTCGAGGCCAACGGCCTGGTGAAGCGCGGCGTGTCCCCGCCCCGCATCTGGGTCGTCCGCGACGGCCCGCTGCCCGGCTTCAACCGGACGCCCCCCGGCGACCTGCCCCACCTCGTCTTCCTGGGAGACCTGGCCCCGAAGAGCGGCTGGGACCTGCTGGTGGAGGCCCTGGCCCGGGTGCGGGGGCCGTGGCGGGCGACGTTCATCCTGCCCGGAGCCGACTGGGAGCCCGCCGAGCGGCTGCTGAAGGGGCTGCGGCTCGACGGGCGCGTCGCCTTCGCCCGGCTGGGCCCCGACACGCCGCGCCGCCTGGAGGCCGCCCGCCTGGTGGTCTGCCCGGCCCGCCCCGTGCGCTCCCTGCTCGCCGGCGCCTGGGTGCCCCCGGCCCTGCAGCTCGCGGCCAGCGCGGCCCGGCCCCTCGTCGCCCCGGATCTGCCCGTCATCGAGGCCACCGCCGGCCCCGGCATGGCAGGCTTCCCGCCCGATGACGCCGCTGGTCTCGCCGCCACCATCGAGCGCCTGCTGAGCCGGCCCCACGAGCTCAACGCCCTCGCGGCCGCCGCCCGCCGCCGGATCGAGCAGCAGAGCTGGGAACCCGCCCACGGGGCCCTCGCAAGCCTGTGGACCGGCCTGGCCTCTCCCTGGTAGACCCCCGACCTCCGGGCGGTTGCGCCGCCGCCCCCTGCTCACTAGGATGCCGCCGCCATGCCTCGTCGCTCCGACATCCAGTCCATCCTGATCATCGGCTCGGGCCCCATCGTCATCGGCCAGGCCTGCGAGTTCGACTACTCGGGCACGCAGGCCTGCAAGGCGCTGCGGCGTGAGGGCTACCGGGTCATCCTGGTGAACTCCAACCCGGCCACGATCATGACCGATCCCGACACCGCGGATCGCGTCTACATCGAGCCCATCACGCCGGACACCGTCGCCCGCATCCTGGAGGCGGAGCGCCCCGACGCGCTCCTGCCGACGCTGGGCGGGCAGACGGCGCTGAACACGGCCCTGGCCCTCGCCGACGCCGGCGTGCTCGACCGCCTCGGCGTCGAGCTCATCGGCGCCAGCGTGAAGGCCATCCGCAAGGCGGAGGATCGCGAGGCCTTCAAGGAGGCCATGGAGAGCATCGGCCTCGAGATGCCCCGCGCGACGCTGTGCCGGTCGGTGGCCGACGTGCAGAAGGCCGCGGAGATGTTCGGCTTTCCGCTCATCCTGCGCCCCAGCTTCACCCTCGGCGGCGCCGGCGGCTCGGTGTGCTACGAGCCCGCGCTCCTCGATCGGCAGGCCCGCGCGGCCCTGGCCGCGAGCCCCGTGGGCGAGGTCCTGGTGGACGAGTCCATCCTGGGCTGGAAGGAGTACGAGCTGGAGGTGATGCGGGACCGCAACGACAACGTGGTCATCATCTGCAGCATCGAGAACGTCGATCCCATGGGCGTGCACACCGGCGACAGCATCACGGTGGCCCCCGCCCAGACGCTGACCGACCGCGAGTACCAGCGCCTGCGCGACGCCGCCATCGCCTGCATCCGCGAGATCGGCGTCGACACCGGCGGCAGCAACGTGCAGTTCGGCGTGGATCCGCGGACGGGCCGCGTGGTCGTCATCGAGATGAACCCGCGGGTCAGCCGCTCCTCGGCGCTGGCCTCGAAGGCGACGGGCTACCCCATCGCCAAGGTCGCCGCCCTGCTGGCCGTCGGCTACACCCTCGACGAGATCCCCAACGACATCACGCGCGTCACGAAGGCCAGCTTCGAGCCGTCCATCGACTACGTCGTCACCAAGATCCCCCGCTTCACCTTCGAGAAGTTCCCCACCTCCGAGCCGGTGCTGGGGACGCAGATGAAGTCGGTGGGCGAGGCCATGGCCATCGGCCGCACCTTCGCGGAGAGCCTGCAGAAGGCGCTGCGCAGCATGGAGATCGACCGCTACGGCCTGGAGCCCCTCATCGGCGACGTCGAGACGGTGCGCGCGAAGCTCAAGGCCCCGCACCCCGACCGCCTCTACTACATCGCCGACGCCATGCGGCTCGGGCTGACCGACGCCGACATCGAGGCCATCACCGCCTGGGACCCCTGGTTCCTGCGGCAGATCCGGGCCATCGTCGAGCTGGAGGGGGCCTTCGCCGGCCTGCCCGCCGGCACCGTGAGCCGGGCCGACCTGCGCACCATGAAGCGGGCTGGCTTCTCGGATCGCCGCCTGGCGGCCCTGCGGGGCACCGACGAGGCCACCGTCCGCGGCTGGCGCCACGCCCTCGGTCTGCGGCCCGTCTTCAAGCGCGTCGACACCTGCGCGGCCGAGTTCGAGGCCCACACGCCGTACCTCTACTCGACCTACGAGGACGAGTGCGAGGCGGCGCCGACCACGAACCGCAAGGTGATGATCCTCGGCGGCGGGCCCAACCGCATCGGCCAGGGCATCGAGTTCGACTACTGCTGCGTCCACGCCGCCTTCGCGCTGTCGGAGGCCGGCTTCGAGACGCTGATGGTCAACTGCAACCCCGAGACGGTCAGCACCGACTACGACACCAGCGACCGCCTGTACTTCGAGCCCCTCACCCTGGAGGACGTCCTCGAAATCGTGCACGTCGAGCAGCCCATGGGCCTCATCGTGCAGTACGGCGGGCAGACGCCGCTGAAGCTCGCGCAGGACCTGGAGGCCGCCGGCGTGCCCATCCTCGGCACGCCCCCGGACGCCATCGACCTGGCGGAAGATCGCGAGCGATTCCAGCGACTTCTGGCCGATCTGGCCCTGCGCCAGCCGGTGAACGGCATCGCCCGCAGCGTCGAGCAGGCCGTGGCGGTGGCCACCCAGGTGGGCTACCCGCTCGTCGTGCGGCCGAGCTATGTGCTGGGCGGCCGCGCGATGGAGGTGGTGCAGGACGAGGCCGGCCTCCTGCGCTATGTGCGCGAGGCCACCCGCGTCGGCAACGACCGCCCCATCCTGCTGGACCACTTCGTCGACCGCGCCACCGAGCTGGACGTGGACTGCGTCTCGGACGGCGAGACCGTGGTCGTCGGCGGCGTGATGCAGCACGTCGAGCAGGCGGGCATCCACTCGGGCGACTCGGCCTGCTGCCTGCCGCCGTGGGCGATGCCGGCCGAGGTCGTCGCCGAGGTGGAGCGCCAGACCATCGCCCTCGCCCGCGCGCTCGGCGTCGTCGGCCTGATGAACGTGCAGTTCGCGGTGCGCCTCGTGGACGCCCCCGAGATCTACGTGCTGGAGGTCAACCCCCGCGCCAGCCGCACCGTGCCCTTCGTCTCCAAGGCCATCGGCCGGCCCCTGGCCAAGCTGGGCGCCCTGGTGATGGCCGGCGCGAAGCTGGCCGATCTGGGCTTCACGGCGCCGATCATCCCGCCGTACCTGTCGGTGAAGGAGGCCGTCTTCCCCTTCACCAAGTTCGCCGGCGTCGACCCGCTGCTGGGCCCCGAGATGAAGTCGACGGGCGAGGTCATGGGCATCGCCGACGACTTCCCCACGGCGTTCTTGAAGAGCCAGGAGGCCGCCTCCCAGCGCCTGCCCACCGAGGGCTGCGTGCTGGTGACGTCCGCCGACGAGGACAAGGCCGAGTTCGTCGCCCTGGCGCGCCGTCTGGTCGACCTGGGCTTCAGCCTGATGGCCACCCGGGGCACCGGCGCGGCCCTGACGGCGGCCGGGATGACCTGGGCGCCCATCAACAAGGAGTACGAGGACGGCGACACCACCGTGCGCGCCATCCTCGACGGCCGGGTGCAGCTCGTCCTGTGCACCACCAAGTCCCCCGCCCTGATCAGCCAGTCCCGCAAGATGCGGCGAGCGGCCCTGCAGCGCGGCATCCCCTACTCGACCACCCTGGTGGGGGCGGCGGCCACCGCCGCGGCCATCGAGCGCCTGCGGGCCGGCGACGTGCCGGTGCGCGCCCTCCAGGATCACCACGCCCGCCTGACCCCGTAAAGGAGGCCCCATGGCTCGCATGCCCATGACCCGCGGCGGCTACGAAGCCCTGCGGGAACGTCTCAAGGTCCTCAAGACCACCGAGCGCCGCGCCGTCGCCGAGGAGCTCGAGATCGCCCGCGCCCATGGCGACCTGCGCGAGAACGCCGACTACGAGGCCGCCAAGGACAAGCAGGGCATGCTCGAGGCGACCATCCGCGACCTCGAGGACAAGCTGGCCCGGGCGGAAGTCATCGATGTGTCCCGTCTATCCGGCGACACGGTGAAGTTCGGCGCCACCGTCACCCTGTACGACCCCGCCGCCGACTCGGAGCAGACGCTCACGATCGTGGGCGAGGTCGAGGCCGACGCCAAGGCCGGCCTCATCTCCGTGACCTCCCCGATGGCGCGCGCGCTCATCAACCGCCGCGTCGACGACACCGTCCGCTTCGAGACGCCCGGCGGTCGGAAGGAATACGAGATCACGGACGTGCGGTTCGGGGACTGATCGCCCTCCGCCCGGCGCGCCCCTCGATTTCGGTAACACCCCGCCCAACAGACCGCGTACAACCCGGACGGCGCCTGCGGTCCGGGGCTGCGCGTGCCATGGGGAAGACCGAGAGAGGCCGGCCTCGGCCGGGAGGGGTGAGTCAATGCAGTGGAGGAATGCGCTCCTGGGCCTGGCGCTGGCCGCCGGACTGGTGGGCTGCGCGGATGACGTCAAAGACATCAACCGCGTCCAGCCGCACTATCTGAAGAAGTCAGACCTGGATGGCCAGTGGTTCTACCGCCAGACGGTGGTGGACATGCCCCCTGAGTATGGCATCGCCTTCTCCGGCATCGAGTGCGGCCTGGAGAAGATCCGCTTCGAGATCCGCGAGGACTACCTCTTCGCCTACCGGACCCACGAGGCCATCCCCGGCCTCGAAGAGGACGAGACGGCCGAGGGCGCCACGTTCCGCGGCGATCCGGTCGCGTCGTTCGCCATCCGGAGCCACTTCGACATCGTGCGGGACTACAACCGCCAGAACGGCGAGCAGTCCAACGTGCTGGTGGAGGACACCACCACGCGGCCCTGGTACGAGCGCGACTACATGCGCGTGGAGTGGCAGAACGACGGCCGCATCGGGCCCTCGATCTCCGGGCTCCCCAGCGCCGTCGACTGCTCGGGCATCGTGATGGTGAACTACGTGGGTCGCGGCGGGGAGGGCTACGGCCAGTACGTCCGCGACACCGACAAGTTCAACCCCGACCACCTGCGCATCGACGAGGATCACATCTTCTTCACGCAGACGGCCAACGTCACCGACGGCGGCTACGCCTGCTGGGCCAGCCATGGCTACTCCAACAGCATCTATGGCAGCCCCTGCGGGTCCGTCGAGGCCAAGGTCCGGCACGCCTTCGCCCGCATCGACGCCGAGGCCGAGGCCGAGTTCGAGCCGGTCTCCCACCTCGACAGCGAGCTGATGCAGGCCGCCGCCGAGCCGTTCACCGACGCCAACGGCAACGGCCGGTTCGAGGAGGGCGAGCCCTTCCAGGACCAGAACGGCAACGGCAAGTGGGACGGCCAGCGCCGCATCAAGTACGCCACCGTGAGCGCCGGCCCCGACCGCGACTTCATGGTGGACGTGGCCTGCACCCCCGAGGTCCTCGACGCCCTGCGCGGCGAGATCAGCGCCGAGGACTGCCGCGACCTCCAGTGGCACCACGACGGCCGCTTCGGCTTCTTCCGCTCGGAGCGCACCGCCTACGACCGCCTGGTCGGCGCGGGCCATGACGACAACCGCCAGCACCTGGCCAACCACCACCAGATCTGGAAGCGCACCCGCGACGCCAGCGGCAACCCCCTGCCCCCGGCCCAGCGGGAGGTGAAGCCGGTCGTCTACTACCTCAACCCCGGCTTCCCCGAGGACCTCAAGGCCACCGCCGTCCAGCTCGGCCGCAACTGGAACGACGTCTTCCTGCAGGCCGCCATGGCCGGCACCGGCAAGGACCGCGCGACCATCGAGGCCCAGCTCAAGGCGGACTTCGACGAGGACGCCGGCGTGGCGGTCTGGCTGAAGGGTGAGGATGGGCAGGTCTTCGGCCCCGAGGCGCTCTTCCAGGTGCGCGACAACACCTGCTCCGTGGCGGGGGTCGAGGCCTACCTCAAGCGCTTCCCCGAGCTGCAGGCCGTGGTGGACGAGGCGACCGACGGCAACGGCCTGCTGCCCGGCAACCTGCAGCGCGCCTGCTCCGGCCTCACCTGGGAGAGCCAGGCCCGCGACCTGAGCCCGCGCTTCACCTGGCAGCAGATGGGCGACGTCCGGTTCAGCTTCATCTGGTGGGTCAACGAGGCCCAGCCCAGCGGCCCCCTCGGCTACGGCCCCTCCTCCCCCGATCCCGAGACCGGCCGCATCGTGAGCGGCAACGCCTACATCTACGGCGCCGCCGTCGATGAGTACGCCCGCCGCTCCGCCGACATCGTCCGCGCCATCAACGGCGAGCTCTGCGACGGCGACGCCGACCAGACCGACTGCCTGATCCAGGGCCGCAGCTACCTCGACTGGCTGGGCCGCGGCGGCGCCGCCTCGGCCGCGGAAGTGGCCGAGATCACGCCGGAATATCAGCGCCTCATCTCCGACCGCCTCGGCGCCGCCGGCATGGCCCCGGGCCGCGGCTTCATGACGCCGAAGGGCGTCGACAAGGCCGCCATGCGCCGCCACATGAGCGATCGCATGCGCCACCCCCAGGCCGGCGATCCCATCGCCTGGGCGGGCGAGGCCCCCGCGAACGAGGGCCAGCAGCGCCTCAAGGCGCTCATGCAGAACCCGAGCTTCCGCGCCCGCATGATCAGCGAGCCCATGCTCCAGGCCGTCGCCCCCCTCTTCGGCTGGCAGCAGGGCACCGACGTCCCCGAGGAGATGCAGGACCTGGCGCTGCGCCTGACGCTGGACCGCGGCGCCCTGCGCGAGCGCGCCCAGCAGCAGCAGCGCTTCCTCTCCGAGCGCAACGTCATGCTCAAGGAGGCCCTCGACGACTCGGTGGTCGGCCAGGCCCTCGCCCTCAAGGGCATGGATCCGGAGGACGTCTACCAGCAGCTCCGCCGCGAGATCTTCGAGGCCGTCATGCTGCACGAGGTCGGGCACACCGTCGGCCTGCGCCACAACTTCAAGGCCTCGTTCGACGCCCTGAACTACCAGGACGAGTTCTGGGAGATCCGCGACCGCTTCAGCCCCGGCGAGTGGGACGACCAGCGCCTGCCCGAGTACCGCTACGCGTCCATCATGGACTACGGCGCGCGCTTCAACTCCGACACCAAGGGCCTGGGCAAGTACGACTACGCGGCGGTGAAGTACGTGTACGCCGGCCAGGCGGAGGTCTTCGCCGACAGCGTGCCCGTGCCCGGCCGCCTCGACATCGAGCTGGAGTACGAGGACTACGCGAAGATCCCCGAGCTGCTCGGCGGCGATCTGGCCAACCTGACCCGCCGCGAGAACCGCCCGGTGGCCGAGCTGATGGCGGAGAAGCAGGCCGGCGTGCTCAAGAACGCCGAGCTGCTGGTGCAGAACCGCGGCCGCAACCCCGCGGACTTCTTCACGGATCGCACCGTGCCCTACCACTACTGCTCCGACGAGGTCCGCGGCGACCTGAAGTGCCGGACGTGGGATGAGGGCGCGAACCACACCGAGGCCGTCCAGTCGGCCATCCAGCGCTACTGGAACTACTTCCTGTTCTCGTCCTACCGGGCCGGCCGCGACGAGAACGCCTTCGTCCGGAGCTTCTTCAGCCGCCAGGACCGCGTGGCCGAGTACCTCGAGTACCCCTGGAAGTACTACCGGTTCTACGACGCCTACCCGGTGGCCGCCCGCGAGGACCTGCTGCGCGCCGCCACCCTGGGCCTGAACTTCATCTCCGAGGTGCTCGGCACCCCGGAGCCGGGGCGCCACTGCTTCTACGAGCAGCTCAACGCCTACCTGCCCAGCTACTTCTTCAACTTCGACTTCCAGCAGTCGTGCCGGCCGCTCAACATCGGCCTCGGCGAGGGGCGGAACACCTGGCTCGACTTCAACGACGAGTACCTCTACAAGGTCGACTACCTGGGCGCCTACTACGACAAGATCAACCTGATGTACGGGCTGTTGAACACCGACAGCTCCTTCTTCCGCGTCACGGATGACACGGACGCCCGCCAGTTCACCATCGGGTACTACCAGGCCTTCCGCACCGAGCTCGTCGACCTGCTGCGCGACATGATGATCACGTCGCTCTTCTACTTCCGGGCCGACAACGCCTTCCAGCGCCTCGTCTCGAACGGGAAGCTGCGCACCCAGCTCCTCGTGGACCCCCGCCGGACCGGCCAGGACCGCAACACCTATGAGGGCGTGCCGCGCGTCTTCACCCAGGTGCCCTACAACCTGATGTGGCAGGCCCTCGCGCTGGCGGCGATCTTCAACACCACCAGCCACGACCGCGAGCTGGACTTCGTCGACTACATCTTCGTGCAGGAGGTGGGGTCCGGCGACGACCGCGAGGTGGCCGAGGACGCCAGCGTGGTGCGGTTCACGCACCCCAACACCGGGCAGATCTTCGAGGCCGTGCAGACGGATGACGGCCGTTCCATCTCGGCCAGCCTGCTGTCCCTGGCCCAGAACTACGCCAACACCACCTGGCGCGACGCCCGGGCCGCCCTCCAGGCGGCCTCCGGCCCCGACCGCGCCGCGGCCGCCGAAGCCTTCCAGGACGCCGAGGAGCAGCTCCAGCAGTTCGTCGAGCTGATGGAGGACCTCCGCGAGCTGCAGTCCTGGGTCGACGTGGGGCGGTGAGCACGATGAACCGCACCCTCACGACCGATCGCCACCGCCCGCTCCGGGAGACGGCCATGCGCACTTCGAGCCTCCTCGTCCTCGCCCTGCTGGGCGGCCTCACCGCCTGCACCGAGCCGGTGGAGACCATCAACACCGTCCAGCCCCACTACCTCCGCAAGGCGGACTTCGAGGGCGAGTGGTACTTCCGGCAGACCATCGTCGAGGCGTCGCCCCTGACGGCGGCTGGCGGCTTCGTCGGCCTGGAGGGCGGCCTGGAGAAGATCCGCTGGGTCATCACCCAGGACTACCTCACGGGCTATCGCACCCACGAGGCCGTGCCCGGCCTCGACCAGGACCGCACCCAGGAGGGCGCCGACTACCAGGGTGACCCCGTCCTGCGCTTCGGCATCACGTCCCACTTCGACATCAAGCGCGGCTACAACAGCGGCACCGGGGAGCGCAGCAACGTCGTCACCGAGAACACGAGCGACCGCCCCTGGTTCGAGCGGGAGTACTTCCGCGTCGACTGGACGAGCAACCTGGCCTACAGCCCCGCCGAGGTCCTGAACCTGCGGGTCTACAGCGCCAACACCGACTACATCCGCGAGACCGAGGTCTTCGATCCGGGCCACCTGCACATCGATCCCGACTACATGCAGGTCACCCTGCGGGGCATCGTGGAGGCCCCCATCACCAACTGCTACTACACCCACGGCTCCTTCGACTGCGGCCCCGGCGAGGTCCGGCTGCGCTACTCCTTCTCCCGCATCGGCGAGGAGCAGGCCCGCTACAGCCCCCGCACCTACAACGACCTGATCCCCTTGAAGGATCCCGACGGGAAGCAGCTGCGCACCCTCACCCTGACGGTGCCCTTCGACGCCTCCACCCGCATCATCCCCGACGGCGCCGACGCCGACCGCGTGGAGTTCGCCTGCACCCCGGAGTTCCTGCGCTTCCTCGACGGCGTCTTCGCCCCCGGCTACTTCACCATCGACGACTGCAGCGCCGCCAACCGGGTCGACATGGAGAAGTTCGGCTTCTTCCGCACCGAGCGCTACCGCTGGGATCGCCGCCTCGGCGGCGGCCACGACGAGACGCGGGAGTTCTTCGCCAACATCCACGACATCTGGCAGAACGGCCGCACCCAGCAGGCCGACGGCACCTGGGCCCCCACCGCCGGGGACGCCCTCAAGCCGAAGCCGGTCATCTACTACCTGAACGCGGGCTTCCCGGCCGACCTGGAGAAGGTCACCGGCCAGATGTCCAACGACTGGGACGTCGCCTTCTCCCAGGCCGCCGCCGCCCGCATGGGCATCACCGTCGAAGCCCTCCGCGGCGTCCTGCGCGGCCAGGATCCGGGCGAGCCCTGGATGTTCCTGGCCGGCGACGAGCTCAAGGCCGGCGGCATGTTCCAGATCCGCCGCAACACCTGCTCCGTGGACGGCGTGGAAGCCTACCTCGCCCGCAACGGCGGCCTGAAGGACGTCGTCGACGACGCCACCGAGGGCCGGGGCATCCTGCCCGGCAACCTGGAGCGCGTCTGCTCCGGCCTCACCCACTTCAGCCGCGCCCGCGGCGCCGAGCCCTTCACCTGGCAGCAGATCGGCGACGTCCGCTTCAACTTCGTGAACTGGGTCAACGAGGTCCAGATCGCCGGCCCCCTCGGCTACGGCCCCTCCTCCAGCGACCCCGAGACGGGCCGCATCGTCGCCGGCAGCGCCAACGTCTACGGCGCCTCCATCGACACCTACGCCCGCAGCGCCGCCGACATCGTGCGCGCCATGAACGAGGACCTCGACCTCAACGCCGTCATCAGCGGCGGCAGCTACAGCGACTGGCTCGCGCGCCCGCAGTCCGTGGCCGACATGGAGGTCAACCTCACCGAGGAGTCCTTCGCCGCCCTCAAGAGCCGCATGGGCAGCTTCGACGTCGAGGCCGCCTACGGGAAGTACCGCCTGCCCAGCGGCAAGCTCGACACCGCGGCCATGGAGCGCGCCCTCAAGGCCCGCCTCGACCACCCGCACCCCGACGATCCCATCGCCAGCGTGATGAACCGCCCGATCGACGAGGGCCGCCAGCGCCTGGAGGCCCTCAAGGCCGACCCGAGCTTCCGCGCCCGCATGATCCACGCCGGGCACCTGCAGATCCTCCGCCCGCTCTTCGGCCTCGATCCCAGCGACGAGCCCACCGAGGCCCTGGAGGAGGCCGCCCTCAACCTGAGCGTCGACCCCCGCGCCTTCCACGCCGAGCGCCGCGAGCTGCTGAGCCAGTTCGCCGAGAAGAACGTCTACATGGCCGACTTCATTGATGATTCCGTCATCGGCCTGGCCCTGGAGCTCAAGGGCCTCGACCCCGACGAGGTCTTCAACCGGCTGCGCGAGGCCATCTTCCGCGGCGTCATGCTGCACGAGCTCGGCCACACCGTCGGCCTGCGCCACAACTTCGAGGGCTCCTTCGACGCCCTGAACTACCAGGACGAGTTCTGGGACATCGCCCAGCGCACCGAGGACCGGGCCGAGCGCAACCGCCTGCGCCTGCCCGAGTTCCGCTACAGCTCCATCATGGACTACGGCGCCCGCTTCAACAGCGACATCCACGGCCTGGGCCGCTACGACCTGGCCGCGGTGAAGCACGTCTACGGCGGCATCACCGAGGTCTTCGAGGACGACGTCCCGGTGCCCGGCCGCCTCGACCTGGACGTCTTCATCGACGGCCCCAACACCATCCCCGACCTCCTGGGCGGCTACGAGAACATCAGCCGCCGCCGCGACGTGCCCGCCGACGAGCTCATCCCGGCCCGCTCCGAGGGCGTCGTGGCCAACACCGAGAAGATCATGGAGGACTCTCTGCGCCCCCTCGCCGACTACTGGCGCGACCGCGAGGTGCCCTATGGCTTCTGCTCCGACGAGTTCAACGGCAACCTGACCTGCCGCACCTGGGACGAGGGCTCGACCCACAGCGAGGTCGTCCGCTCGGCCATCCAGAACTACTGGAACTACTACGTCTTCAACGCCTACCGGCGCGGCCGCCCCGAGGTGGGCTTCATCAACGGGTTCTTCGCCCGGCAGGACCGCCTGGCGACGTACATCAGCTACCCGTTCCGGTACTTCTTCTTCTACCAGAACTACGACATCGGGCTGCGCAACGACCTCTACGAGGCCGCCCTGGTCAGCATGAACTTCATCAACCAGGCCATCGGCACCCCCGAGCCCGGCGCCCACTGCCTGGACCCCGATCGCAACGTCTACGTGCCCCTCCGCAAGGTCAGCCCCGAGGACGCCGCCGACTGCGAGGTCCTCGACGTGCCGGTCGGCACCGGTCGCGCCGAGTTCAACGAGGTCACCGACGAGTACAACTACCGCTACGACTACATCGGCTCGTTCTACGACCGCATCGGGCTGCTCTACTACCTGATGGACACCAACACCTCGTTCATCCGGGTGGCCAACCTGGGCGACCGCCGGACGTTCGCCATCGGCTACTGGCGCACCTTCCGCCCCGAGCTGCTCGAGCTCATCCGCAACCTCATGTTCTCGTGGCTCGACGGCGACGTGAGCGACGCCACCGCCGCCCTCGTCAGCCCCGACGGCCCCGCCGACCAGCGCGTCGTGCCCCGCGTCCTCGTCGACCGCGCCGCCTTCGGCCAGACGGGCGCCGAGGTGGACGGCATGCCCCGCGTCGAGGCGCCGGTGAGCTACGACCTGGTCTGGCAGGGCCTCGTGCTCTCCAGCATCTTCAACACCAGCTCCTACGACGAGCAGCTCGACTTCGCCGAGTACCTGGCCATCAGCGAGAAGGGCACGGGCGACGACCGCACGTACCCCGATGGCTGGGACGTCGTGGAGTTCGTCCAGCCCCACACCGGCGTCACCTACCGCGCCGCCCAGACCGCCGACGGCGACTCCCTGAGCCACGAGCTCCTCACCCGCGCCAACGCCTTCGTGGCCGACGTCTGGGAGCCCGCCGCCGCCGCCGCCCGCGCCACCCCCTTCGACGCCGACGCCCGCGGCGCCCTCGAGGCCGCCGACCGCAAGCTGGAGGCCTACACCGACCTCATCAGCGACCTGCGCCTGCTGCGCAACGCGGTGGATCGCGCCGAGGATTGAGGCCGCCCGCCGATTGACAGCCCGGCCCCCCGTCGCGCACCCTCCGCGGCGATGCGCATCGCCTACATCACCGACGAGACGTTCCCCAACCACGAGGCCAGCGGGCTGCAGATGATCCACACCCTGTCGGCCCTGGCGGCCGTGGGGGTGGACGTCGACCTGCTCTTCCCCGTGAAGCCGCTGGCCTGGCGGCAGGACAAGGAGGCGCTGCGGGCGACGCTGCAGGCGCACTTCCACGCGACGTGCGGGTTCGGGCTGGTGCCGCTGCCGACGCACCTCGGCGACCGTCGCGTGCCCATCAAGCTGGCCACGGGGGTGGCGGCGACGCGGGCGGCGCTGTCGGGCGGTTACGACCTGGTGCACACCCGGACGGTGGCGCCCATCCTGCCGTGCCTGCGGGCGCGGGTGCCGGTGGTCTTCGAGACGTACCGGCCCCTGACGCGGCAGTTCCCGGCGTCGCGCTTCGCGTTCAAGCGCGTGGGGCGGCACCCGGCGTTCGCGGGCATCATCACGCACTCGCGGCTGGCCCGGCGGGCGTTCGTCGAGGACGGGGTGCCGGCGGAGAAGGTCGAGACCATCTACAACGGCTTCGATCCGTCGGCCTTCGCCGTGCAGCGCACGCCGTCGGAGGCGCGGGCGCTGCTGGGGCTGCCGGAGGCGCCGACGGTGGTCTACACGGGGCGCATTGCGCCGGTGAAGAACATCGATCTGCTGCTGGACGCCGCCGCGAAGACGCAGGGCGGGCAGTGGGTGCTCGCCGGGGCCAACGACACCGAGGAAGCGCAGCCGTACGTGGAGCGGGCTCGCGGCATGGGCGTGCACCTGCCGGGGTACCTGACCGGGGAGCGGCTGACGCTCTGCCTGCAGGCGGCGGACGTGCTGGTCATCCCGCCGAGCGCCGATCCCCTCACCCGCTTCGGCACCACCGTCCTGCCCATCAAGCTCTTCACCTACGTGGCGGCCGGGCGGGCCATCGTGGCGGGCCGCCTGCCCGACGCCCAGGAGCTGCTCGACGACGGGCAGAACGCCTGCCTGGTGAAGCCCGACGACGTGGACGCGCTGGCGGGGGCCGTGTCGGCGCTGCTGGCCGATCCCGCCCGGCGCGACCGCCTGGCGCGGGGCGCGCTGGCGACGGCGGCGGGCCTCACCTGGGAGGCCCGGGCCCACCGCATCCGGGCGTTCGTCGAAGGTCGGCTGGATCGGGCGCGGCTCGACCTGGCCCGCTGAGGGGCCTCAGCCGCCGCGCAGCCAGGCCGCCAGGGGCCGGAAGACCTGGGCCTCGGCCGGCTCGCTCACGAACAGATCCGCATGGGCCATGGGCCGCCGGTGGTCGCCGGCGTGCACGACGGCGCGGGGCGCCTCCGTCAGCAGGTTGTGCGCGGAGCACGTCGTCGACTCGGGCACGATGCCGTCGGCGTTGGCCACCAGCGTGAGCAGCGGCAGCGTGCTGCCCGCCAGATCCTGTGTGAGATCACGGCCTTGCAGCACCAGGTCCCGGTCGCGGATCCAGCGTGCGATCTCCTGGTTGATGCGCGGCACCGGGTCGTCGACCGTCTGCACCAGGGAGGCGGGCTCGCTCAGATCGCAGATGGCCGGGTGCAGGTAGACGTGCAGCAGGCCCGGGATGCGCGCCGCCACGGGCAGCACCCGGCGGGCGAAGTCGCGGGTGCCGCGGATGGCCAGCAGGCCCCAGAGGCTCGGGGCCTGGGCCAGCACCTTGAGCAGCGGGTGGACGGCCACCCAGCGCAGCGGGCCGCCGATGTTCACCATGCGGGCGACGCGGTGGCCAGGGGCCCAGGCCACCTGCATGAAGACGTAGGTGGCCCCGAGGCTGGCGCCCACCGCGTCCACCTGGTCCGCCTGCGTGGCGGTGCGGGCGAGGACGGCGTCGATGGCAACGCCCAGGTCGTGCACGCCCAGATCGGCCAGGCCGAAGGTGCCGGGCCCCCGGGTGGGCCGGCTGGCCCCCTGGGCCCGCAGGTCCGTGCACCAGACCTCGTGGCCGGCCCGCGCCAGGAAGCCCGCCAGCGAGTCGCCGCCGGGCCGGTAGCGCAGGGCGAAGCTGTTCATGGCGAAGCCCGGCACCAGCACCACCGGCCGGCGCGTCGGGTCGAGGCGCTCGGGATCGGCGATGCGGTGCAGCGCGAGCTGCCAGCCCGCCCCGTTGTCGATCAGTGTCCGGCTGTACTGCAGCGCCATCACCCCTCCGCGTTGCCGCGCGCCGAGGTGTCGCCGGCGAAGAAGCCATGGGTCAGGGTGCGGCCCTGGGGCTTGCCGCGGTCGCCGCCGGGGCCGTAGCCGCGGACGCGGGCCGCCAGCTCGGCCGCCGAGGGGGCCGCGGGGATGCTCCGGTCCGTCGCCTCGGCCTGCGTCTCGATGTGCAGCGTCTGCGTCGGGAAGGCGAAGGAGACGCCCACGTCCTCGGCCAGCCGCTTGATCTCCAGCAGCAGGTGCTGGCGCGCCTGGAGCTCCTGGGACCAGGTGCCGACCTGGAAGAAGGTGTAGAGCAGGACCTCCAGCCAGGAGTCGCCGTACCCCGTGAAGTGGACCTCGTAGTAGTCCTTGCGGGTGTCCGGGTGGCGGGCGATGAGGGCGCGCACGCCCTCCACGAACGCCTGGACCTGCTCGGGCGTCGACTCGTAGCCGATGGACAGATTCGTCTTGAATCGCCGGTAGTTACGCCGCGAGTAGTTGTCGATGTTGGCCACCGCCAGGGTGGAGTTCGGCACCGAGACCTCGGAGTCGTAGAAGGTGCGGACTCGCGTCGATCGCAGCCCGATCTCGACGACGGTGCCCTCGACGCCGGCGGCCTGGATCCAGTCCCCGACGTAGAAGGGCTGGTCGATCAGGATGGTGATGGAGCCGAAGAGGTTGGCGGCGGTGTCCTTGGCGGCCAGGGCCAGGGCGAGGCCGCCGATGCCGAGGCCGGCCAGCAGGCCCGTCACGTCGACGTTGAGGTTCTGCAGGACGAAGACGATGCCCACAGCCACCACCAGCACGCGCAGCGTCTTGCGTAGCAGCACCACGAGCTGGTCGTCGGTGCGGGTGGCCGTGGTGGCGGCCTTGGCCGCGAGGCGCATGACCACCAGGTCGGCCAGCCGGTAGGCCAGCAGCACACCCGCCCACGCCGCCACCACCTTCACGGCGATGACGACGATGCGGGCGCTGCCGATGGGCAGCCGCAGGTCGGTCATGAAGAGGGCGAAGAGGCCGGTGGCCGCCAGCAGGCCGATGGGGCGGGCCGTGCGGGCGAGCTGCTCCCCCACCCCCTCCACGTTCAGCCGCGCCAGCAGCCGCACCAGCCGGCTCTGCACCAGCGCCCGCGTCAGCCGCGAGACGAGGAAGCAGAGGAGGAGCAGCGCGACGACGGCGATGGGCTGCCAGAGCTCGTAGCCCGCGAACGACGAGCGGAAGATGGGCGGCAGGCGGTTGATGAGGGCCTCGCCCCAGCTCGAGAACGTCTCGGCGTAGAGCTGCGGCACCCGGTGGATGACGCTGACCGGGAACTGCCACTCCCCCGCGATGCGCTGGAAGTAGACGGCCGGGAAGCTGGCCACCAGCGGGGCACGCAGGCGGTCGTTCTCGTCCTTGTAGTCGGCGGCGTCGGGGACGTCCTCCATGACCACGAAGAGGCCGCGGGCGTCGAGGACGGCCTTCAGCTCGCGGGCCCGCTCGATGAGGCCGGCGTTGCCCATGCCGTCCGGGCGCTCGAAGCAGGCGATGGCCAGGTCGGGCCGATCGTTGTCGGGCTGCAGGTTGTCGAGGAACGTCCGGGCGGCCTCCCGGGGCGTGCGGCAGGCCCCGGGGACCTGGGCCGCCGCCGACCACGCCATCCCGAGCACCCCGAGCACCACCGCGATGTGCAGCGCGCGTCCCATCTCACCTCCCGCCGGTCCGTTTCGGGTGCGGCATATAGCAAGGGGGATCCGGCGTGTCCACGCCCGCGGGCCGCGTCGACCCCTCGTCAGGGGTAGTCGCAGCGGCTCGCGCGCAGCGGCACCCGGGTGCACGTCAGGGGGGCGCCGCAGTCGTCGTCCGTCTGGCACTCCCGGAAGATGCACAGCGCCAGATCATCACTGGTCGCCGGGCGCAGCGGCGACATGGTGGCGGGATCGTCGGGGCAGTCGTCCTGGGCGGCCTTGTTGAGCAGGCTGGCGCAGAGGCCGTGGGTGGGGTCGTCGTCGACCCGGAAGCAGATGCCGCGACAGGCCGAGGCGCCCTCGGCGGTGGGATCGCAGGCGGCGCCGTCGGGCAGGCCCTCGGCCGGGGGCGGGAAGCCGCAGGTGCCCGTGCGCGGGTTGCAGTGGGTGCCCGCGCCGCAGTGGGCGTCCTCGGTGCAGAACGGGAAGCAGCCCGGGTCGTCGCCCTGGCCGAGCAGCAGCCACAGGCCCGAGCACATCTGCCCGGGGCCGCAGCCGACGTCGTCGCCACACGCCCGGGTGCAGAAGGCCCCGGCCGGCGCCCGCAGGCAGGTGGAGCCGGGCTCGACGCAGAGCGCCGCGTCCTCCACCTCGACGTCGCCGCAGCTTCGGGTACACACCCCCTGCCCCACGTACGACACATCGCAGTAGAGGCCGTCGGCGCAGTCGGCGCTGTGCAGGCAGGGCGCGCCGACGGGCTGGGGCTCGCGGGGCGTGGGCGTCGACGGCGGCGGCGCGCCGCAGGCGGCCGGGGCCGCGCCGCCGAAGCTGGTGGGCCGCATGAAGAGCGTCAGCACCTCGGTGTGGACGGGGCCGTCCGGCCCCTCGCGGCAGTCGTGGTAGGTGCCGTCGGGGGCCAGGGTGCAGACGGGCCGGGCCACCGCCTCCCCCGTCTCGCCGTCGATGGGCCCGCACGCGCCCAGGACCTCGGAGCCGCACCGGCTGCCGGGCCGGCCGCAGACCCGCCACGTGAGCGCCAGCGGATCGTCCCCATCGCCCCGGCACGCGAAGCGGCGGGCGGGCGCCTGGAAGACGTTGCCGAAGAACGCCGCCTCCCGGACGGTGAAGCCCTGGCGATCCGGCGTGACGAGCGTCTGCAGATGCGGGTTGGGGCCGTCGAGGTAGATGCGCACCGGCAGGCCGTAGGCGTTGGTGCGCGCCAGGATGCAGGCGCTCACCCAGGCCTGGCATGTGGCGTCGCAGGGGCCGTCGGCCCAGTCCCCGGCCAGGCCGAAGCTGCCCTCGAAGACGAGGTCGCCCGCCTCGATCTGGCTGCCCACGGGCAGCGCGCACTCCACCAGGTTGGTAATGGTGTGGACGAGGCCCGGGTCCTCGGCCAGCGTCTCCACGAAGCCGTCGAGGCTGGCGAAGGCGGCGCCGTCGAGGGGCAGCGCGGCGAGGTCGGCGTACAGGCCGTTCTCGGCGAGCGGGGGCGGCGGAGCGGCCAGCCCGGGGGCGGCCAGCAGGGCCACGGCGACCAGCGAGGTGAGCGTGCGCATGGCCAACGCGTAGCATGCCGCCGAGCCGCCCGGAAGCGGTCTCGGCGACGATTGACGGCCCCCCTGGGACCGCGCATCCTCGCGCTCATGAGGACCACCCTGCTCGCCCTGCTCGGGCTCGTCGCCGCCTGTGACGGGGGCGAGTCGGGCCCTGCTCCCCGGGTCGATGCCGCGCCGCCGGACGCCGCGCTGGCCGACGCCGCGCCGCCCGACGCCGGCGACGCCAGCACCCGCCTGCAGTGCACCTGCGCCGCCGGCCCCGAAGACTGCGGCGCCTGCCTGCGGCTCATCGGCCGGTGCTGCCTGGGGGACGAGACGTTCGGGGGTCGGCTGGCCTACCTGCAGGCCACCTGCCAGGAGAACCCGGCCTGCGCCGCGTGCTGCGATGAGTGCGCGGCCCGCGACTGCGCAGCCGTCCGGGCCAGCGGGGACTGCCCGACGCCGCCCGAGGACGCCGTCACGCCCTGAGCGGGCAGCGGCAACCCATCGAAACCTCAGGGCTTTCCCGACACTGCCCCCTGCAGCGGCCCCAGCGGCACCGTGTCGGCGAGCAGCGCGTGGGCGGCCTCGGCCTGCGTCGCCAGCAGCTTCTGCCCCTCGGCCTGCCACGCCGCGAGCTTCGCCCGGGCGTCGGCCGTCTCGGCCGGGGTGAGGGGCCGGCGGGTGCACGTCGGCGGGATGCCGCCGCCCTCGTAGGGCCCGTAGGTACAGCCCTGGATGGTCCCCGCGGCGAGGGCGCGCTCTACCTCGGCGGCCAGCGCGGCGAGCTGGGCCTCCCCCTCGGCCCGCAGCGACGCCGGCGACGCCAGCAGGCGGGCCAGGCTCTCGCCGGGGGTGCCCGGGCGCGTCACGCTCAGCGTCGTCTCGGCCACCCGGTAGGTCGCCTGGTGGCTGACCGAGATGCTGGCCGTGGGCCCGCCGGTGGCCTCGGCGTACCAGCGCAGCGTCACCCCGCTGCCCTCGCCGACGACGCGCTCGCCGCCCTCATGGAGCCAGACCGAGACGCCGAGGCCCGACCCGGCCGGCACGCGCAGGGCGTTGAGGCCCAGGCCGAAGGTACGCGGCCAGCCCTGGTCGTAGAAGAGCGTGTAGAGCTCGACGGCGTGCTGGTCGCGCTGGTCCCCGGTGCCGCTGGCGATCTGGCAGTCGTCCCGGGCGCCGGCCCCCCGGCACCACCGGGTGCGGTAGAAGTTGCCCCCCTTGCCCCAGGGCGTGCGCCCCGTGAACGGCCGGGCCAGCAGGTCGGCCTCCAGCGCGCGCAGCAGCGCCGCGGTGGCCGCCGGCTCCGGCTCGACCCCGGCCAGCCCGCTCTCGGCCCGGGCGGCCCCGCCCAGCAGGGCCGCCACGGCCAGCCCCCTCCAGATGCGTCGCGTCATGGCACCTCCTTCGCGCTGAAGGTGCACCGCTGACCCGGCCGGCGCAACGCCTGGCCCGGACCGGCCCGGGCGGCGTAGGATGCGGCCGATGCCTCGCCTGCCCCTCGCGCTCGCGCTCCTGCTCGGCTGCGCGCCCGACGCCCCCTCCGGGACGCCCGCGCCCGCCGTGGACGCCGCGATCTCTCCGCCCGACGCCGAGGCCGTCGACGCCGCCGTCGCGCCCGCGGAGGACGCCGAGAGCCCCGACGCGGGGCCAGCCCCCGACGCCGCCCGGCCCGCGCCGCCCCCGTGCCCGCTCACGACGGTGCCCGTCGTCCCTCTGCGCCGCCTGACGCCCACCCAGTACCGCCACACGGTGCAGGACCTGCTCGGGCTGCCCGACGCCGACCCCGACCTGGCCCCCGATCCGGCGCCGGCGCTCTCGCTGCTGGGCGCCGAGAAGTTCGCCGCCGCCGCCCGGCGCCTGGCCGCCGAGGTGGACGTGTCGCCCGCCGGCCTGAGCCCCTGCGATCCGCTCGAGGTCGGCGAAGACGCCTGCGGGCAGGCCTTCCGCCACGATCTGGCCGAGCGCCTGTTCCGGCGGCCCCCCAGCCTGGCCGTGCTCGACTGGCTCGACGCCGTCTGGGCCACGCTGCCCGACGACGAGGGCTTCGAGGGCCGCGCGCGCCTGCTCGTCGAGGTCGCCCTGCAGAGCCCCGCCTTCCTCTACCACCTGGAGCAGGGCGAGGCCGATGCGCGCCTGCCCGCCGGCGTCATCCGCCTGGACGACCACAGCCTGGCCAACCGCCTGGCGTACGCCCTCTGGGACGCGCCCCCCGACGCCACGCTGCGGGCCGCCGCCGACGCCGGGCGCCTGCAGGATCCCGCCGAGATCGGCCGCCAGGCCGAGCGGCTGCTGGCCGATCCCCGCGGCCGGACGCGGGTGCTGGCGTTCTTCCGGCAGTGGCTGGAGCTGGAGCGGGTGCCCGCGGCCACCAAGTCGGCCGAGCTGCTGCCCGACTGGTCGCCCGCCCTCGCGGCGGCGATGGTGGCGGAGTCGGAGGCCCTGATCGAGCGGGCCGTCTTCGAGGGGGGTGGGCTCGCGGGGCTCCTCCTCGGCACCGACGCCCTGGTCGACGCCCCCCTCGCCGCCCTCTACGGCGTCGACGCCCCGGTCGGCGCCCCCGCCTGGCGCCCCCTCGACGCGACCCAGCGCGCCGGCATCCTCACCCGGGCGGCCTTCCTCACGCTCAAGGCCGGCCCGGCCGTGAAGTCGCCCATCCACCGCGGCGCCTTCATCCGCCGCCGCCTCCTCTGCCTGCCCATGCCGCCGCCCCCCGCGAGCGTGCTCGACGTGCCCATCACCCGCGGGGGCCAGGGCGACGACGGCGGCCCCGTCTCGCTGCGCGAGCTGGTGGAGCGGCGGACGGCGGGGCCCGAGTGCCAGGGCTGCCACGCCGCCATCAACCCCATCGGCTTCACGCTCGACCACTACGACGCCCTCGGGCGCTTCGAGGTGGAGGAGTCGGGCTACGACCGGCAGCGCGGGGCCCCGTACACCGTGCCCATCGACGCCCGCGGGCGGCTGCCCGACGCCGACTTCCTGGGCGCCATCGACGGCGGCGTGGCCCTCTCCCAGGCCCTCGCCGAGAGCGAGATGGTGTCGGATTGCTTTGCGGATCAGTGGTTTGCGTACTTCTTCGCGCGGCCGGCGACCGCCGACGAGGACGCCTGCAGCGTCGAGCACCTGCGCGCCGCCTTCCGCGCCAGCGGGGGCGACTTCCTGGCGCTCGTGCGGGCCAGCACCACCCTCGACGCCTTCCGCTACCGCCAGGAGGCCCCATGAGCCGCGGGCCGAGCCGCCGCCAGTTCCTGCGCACGGCCGGGGGCCTGTGCCTGGCGCTGCCCTTCCTGCGCTCGGTGGCCCGGGCCGAGCCCGCCGATCCGCCGCTGCGCTTCGCGCTCTTCTGGGAGACGGGCGGCACCCTCACCAACCGCGCCAGCGAGCAGCAGTTCGCGGCGATGCACCCCTGGAACGACTGGCGCCCCACCGGCACCCCCGACGCGCCCGTCCTGGGGCCGCTCCACACCGACCTGGCCCGGCACCTCGACCGCCTGCTCTTCCTCAGCGGCGTCGACAACCACGCCGAGCCCGGCGAGCACCGCCGCGCGGACGTCTCCAGCATGACGGCCCGGGCGGCGGTCGCGGTGGGGCCCGACTTCACGGCCGGCGGCCCGTCCCTCGACCAGGTGCTCGCCCGCCGCCTCACCGCCCGCTGGCCGGCGCCCTTCTCCAGCGTCGACCTCGCGGCCCCTGGGCTGCACTTCGGGGAGCCCTCGTACCGCGACGCGGCCGAGCCCGTCGTCCGGGAGGCCGACCCGCGCTCGGCGTTCGCCCGCCTCTTCACCAACATCGACAGCGGCCTGCCGGTGGAGGAGCTGGCGCGCCTGCGGGCCCAGCGCAAGAGCGTGCTCGACGGCGCCCTGGCCGGCTTCGCGGCCCTCGACGCGCGGCTGGGCGAGGCCGACCGCCTCGTCCTGGAGGCCCACCAGGATCACCTGCGCGCCATCGAGCGTCGGCTGGCCGTGCTGGACGATCCCGAGCTGGCCCGCGCCTGCGCGCCCCCCGACATGGCGGGCGGGGCGCGCCTGGGGGACGCCGCGAGCTGGACGCTGCTGCCCGGCGACGTCCGCCAGACGCTCGCGCCGCTGCACGTCGACATCATGGCCCAGGCCCTCGTCTGCGGGCTGACGCGCGTGGTGACGCTGCACTACCCGGACACGCTGGAGCCCTTCCTGCCGCAGCCCTTCCAGGCCCTGTCGCCCCAGGTGGACGCCCACGCCCTCGGCCACGTCGGCCTGGAGCTGGGGGATCCGGCGGGCGAGCGCGCCCAGGCCTGGCGCGCCGAGATCCAGGCCAATCGGCGGTTCAAGGCGGGCCTCGTCGCGCGCTTCCTCGACCACCTCGCCCCGGCCGAGGACGCCGCCGGCCCCCTGCTCGACCGCACCCTCGTCCTGCACCTGGCCGAGTTCAGCAACGCCGCCGTCCACACCGCCCGGGATCTGCCCGTCATGCTGGCCGGCAACCTGGGCGGCCTGCGCACCGGGCGCCACCTCACGCTGAGCGAGGGCGGCCGCGGCGACACCGTCGAGACCCACGCCGACTACCGCAGCGACTGGTCCCTGCACAACCTGCACACCAGCATCCTCCAGCTTTTCGGCTTTGAGGACGAGCACTTCGGCGACGAGCGCTGCCCGCGCCAGGGCCCGCTGCCCCTCGGCTGACGGCCGTTGGCGGATGGGTAGCACCCGCCGCGCACCCTCGCTTACACTCCGCCCACACTGGCTCGAGGGAAGACATGGCACGGTTCCTCACGAAGAAGACGATGGGCCTCCTGGCGGCGACGGCGCTCCTGGCGGCGGGCTGTGACGACGACGGCGGCGGCAGCGCCCAGGAGATCCAGGACGCGGCCACCATCCGCGACGCGGCCCCGGCCGACGCGGCCGGCGGCGGCGGCGCGGGCGGCGTGGGCGGCGGCGGTGGCAGCCCCGACATGGCGGTCGCCAGCCCCGACATGGCGGTCGCCAGCCCCGACATGGCGGTGGGCGAGCCCGACATGGCGGTGGCCGAGCCCGACATGGGGGGCCTCGACCCCGACGCGGCGCCGCCCCCGCCCCCCATGGGCGATGTGTACGGCGGCCGCATCAACACCCTGTCCATCGCCGGTGATCCGGCCAACCAGGGCTGCCGCGACCTCAACGGCGACGGCCGGGCCGACAACTCCCTGGCCCTGGCGGCCGCCCTGGCCAACGACGGCCTGCAGGGCGCCGTCAACGATGGCGACCTGAACCTGCTGCCCACGGCCATCGGCCTCGCGCCCCCCGGCGCCAACGGGCAGTTCGACCTGGCGCTGCTCACGGGCAACCCCGGCGGCGCCGGCTACATCGTCTCGATGTCGTCCCTGAACGCCGATGGCAGCCCCCGCGTGATCTTCGGCGACACCTCGGTGGCGGGCGGCGCCCTCTCGGCCGGCCCCGGCAACTTCCCGGTGGACATCCCCGTCGGCGGCATGGATCTGGCCCTCGACATCACCAACGCCACCATCTCGGGCACGGCGGGCATCGACGCCAACGGCTTCTTCATCAACAACGGCGTCATCACGGGGATCATCCCCCACGACGCCCTGGTGGCGGCCCTGGCCAACACCGACTTCGCCTTCGCCGCGGGGCTCCTGCCCCCCGACGTCAACGGCACCGGCAACAGCGTCTGCCTGCTGTTCAGCTCCCAGGGCGTGACCCTGGAGGGCTTCCCCGTCGAGTGACGGCTACTCGGTGTACCACACCACGTAGGCGCTGAGCGCGATGTCGCCCCCGCGCGGGGCGGCGTCGGCGCCCAGAAAACCCTGGTAGGTCAAGACGTTCTCCTCGCCGGGGCGCACCTTGCCGGTGACGTCCAGGCGGATGGGGGCCACCGGCAGGCCCGGGCACCAGTACGCCCGCTCGGGGGCCCAGTTGCCGTACTGGCCGGGGGGCACGCCCTGGCTGGCCAGGTCGGCGCAGCCGCGCAGCGAGCCCACCTGGCCCAGGTGGCGCACCACCGAGAGGGGCTGGTCGTTGAGCGTGAAGGCGTGGCGGTGGTCGCACCACTCGGCGCAGTTGTCGCGGTCGGTCTGGCCGTGCCCCGAGAGCAGCAGCACCACCTCCACGCGGCTGGCGTCGGCGGGCGGCGTGAAGCGGAAGGGCTCGCGGGTGTTGTACTCGGCGCCGAAGCCGCCGCCGCCGAAGGCGAAGACGGTCCCCTCGGCCTTGCGGCCCCCCTCGCGGCGCAGGCGCAGCGTCACCCGCACGTCGCGCTCGGTGGCGCGCTCCCACTCGGGCCCCATCTCGACGCGGAACGTCTGCGCCCCGCCGGCCCGCAGCAGGCCCAGCATGGGCGAGGCGTCCAGCAACCACCGGCGCTCGCCGCGGCGCCAGTACGGGGTGATCCAGCGGGCGACCTCCTGCCGGGCGCCGCACTCGGCGTCCATGCACAGGGCGATGCTGGCGATGCGATCCCACTCGCTGCAGCCGAAGACGTTGCGCGCCGGGCAGGTGACGCTGACGTCGAAGGACAGACTGTCCACGTCGGCCATGGCCGCGGCGTCAGGCAGCTCGACGGTGGGCGTGAAGATGCGAGCCGAGACGCGGCCCTCCACCAGCGGGATGGTCGTGGTGGTCGCGTCCTCCGCCACCACCTGGTCGTGGACGCGGGCGATGTGGTTGTAGAAGGCGCCGAAGTAGCTGGCCATGTCCCAGATCATCGGGCGGCCCACCACCTCGCTGAGGCTGCCGCCCTCGTCCCACCGCTGCAGGCGGTCGATGGCGAACGTGAACGGCAGCGGCGGCTGGGCCCGGCCGCGGTCGCCCAGGTCCACCAGGCTGGTGGGGTCGAACATGTAGTCGAGGTAGCCGCGGATGAAGGCCCCCACGCTGCCGTCGATGTCGGTCAGGCGATCCGTGACCAGGTGGAAGCGGTCGGCGAGGCCGTCGGGCGCCGCGCGGGCCAGCCGCCCCTCCATGGCCCGCATCCGGCGCTCGCGGGCGTCGGCGTCGTCCTCGTAGGACACGAAGAAGAAGTGGGTGTTGGCCGGGGTCTTCTGGACCAGCGCCTCCACGCTCGTGTTCCACAGATCGTTGCCGATCCACGCGCCCTGGGGGTTCTGGCGCAGATCCGGGAAGTAGATGAGGAACACATACGACTCACAGCCCGTGAACTGCTCGCGGAAGGACCAGGGGCCGTCGAGGGTCTGGACCGTGAAATCCCCAGCGATGTCGCCGAACTGCACGCCCGTGCCCTCGGCGAAGGCGTGCCGCGGCAGGGCCAGCTCGTCGCAGACATCCGGCGGTCGCGGGGGGCCCATGTCGGGCGGGAGGGCGTCGGGCAGGGCCGCGTCGGGGGCGCCCTGATCGGGATCCACCCGGGCGTCCGCGGGGCTGGCGTCGCTCGCCCCGCCGCCAGCGCCCCCACCGCCGCCCTGATCCACGACGGCCCCGCCGCCCGCGCCACCGGCGCCGCCGCCACCGTCGTCGCAGGCCACCAGCGCCAGCGCGCAGATGAAGAGTACCGAGCCCCGCATGCCGCTCCCCCGTGTCGTCGCCAGCTCCCCGCCGGCGCTCCATTCAACCAGCATTCGCAGACGGGTGCGAGCGGCGGCGCTCAGGCCCCGGTCACGCCGTCGGCACGCGGACGCCGTGGTGGGCGGCCAGCTCGGCGTCGTCGGGGGCCTCCCACATGCCCTCCACGAAGTCGAACATGGGGCGGGTGACGTGCAGGGAGAAGGTGGCGCCCTGCTCGGCGTTGCGCTGCTCCACCCGCGCCCAGCGGACGTCGACGGGGGCCTCGACCGCGTGCAGGGCCACCGCGACGCCCAGCGCCTGCGCCGCCGCGAAGAAGGCGGCCCGATCGGCTCGGCGCGTCATGCCGATCTCGAGGACGCTGGGCGTGCCCACGGCGGCCAGGGACGCGACGACGCTCAGGATCTGGGCCACGCAGCGCTCGATGCGCGGGGCGTACCAGTCATAGCCGGCGTCCGCGGGGCGGTCGTCGCCAAAGAGCTGGACCATCCAGGCGTCGATGGCGAAGGGCACGGCCCCGAGGCGCTCGGCCAGGCCCCGGGCGTACGTGGACTTGCCGGCCCCGGTGGAGCCGACGACGAGGTAGGCGTGCACAGGCATGGCGGCAGCTTGCCAGAGCCGACCACCGGCGACCAGCCCCGCGAGCCTTGACGGCGCGGGCCGCAGCGCCGATTCTCCCGCCGCCTGGGAGGAGCACCATGGTCCAGCGCGTCGCCCTCGATCCCCGCCGTGTCCTGCTCGGCGTCCACGCCACCGACCGGGAGTCCCTGCTGCTCCAGATGGCGAACGCCCTGCTGACGGCGCCCGGCATGCCCGAGGCCGCCGCCCCCCACCACCTCGTCGAGGCGCTGCTCGACCGCGAGGACGGCGACAACTTCCTCGTGGACGAGGGCATCGTCGTGCCGCACGCGCGGCTGCCGGGCGTGCTCGGTCCCCGCATCTGTCTGGCCACGCTGGCCGAGCCGCTGCCCTGGGCCGGCGACGTGGCCCGCGTCGTGGTGCTCATCGTCGGGCCGCCGAGCCGGCCCGGCGCGCTGCTCCAGGTCATGGGGCGCCTGGCGCGCCTCCTCATCGATCCCGAGAACCGCGCGCGGGTGCTGCAGGCCACCGATCCGACGGCCCTCGCCGCCTGGCTGCAGGCGACCGTCCGCGAAGAGGACGCCCCGATCCTGGCCGAAGACATCATGCGGCCGTCCCACGGGCTCTTTCACCGCGACCTGCCGCTGCCGACGCTCACGCAGATGATGGCCGAGCAGAACCTGGACGCCGCCGGCATCACCGACGCCGACCGCCGCCTCGTGGGGCAGGTCACCGCCGACGATCTGTTCACCCATGGCATCCCGGACTTCTTCCGGCAGCTCAAGAGCGTCTCGTTCATCGCCGAGTTCGACCCCTTCGAGAAGTACTTCGAGAAGGATCACGACCTCCATGTGCGCGACATCATGAACCAGGATCTCGCCACCTGCGGCCCCCACGCCACGGCGCTCGAGGTGGTGTTCCTGCTCTCGGTCAAGCGGTTCCCCAAGGTCTATGTGGTCGACGCCGAGCGCCGCCTGCTCGGGGTGATCGACCGCATCCGGGTGCTGGACCGCATCTTCAACCTCTGACCGAAGACCCCCGAAAGGACGCCCATATGGCCCAGTCCCTGCGGCACGCCTGGACGCCTCTGTTCCCGGCCATCCTCGACACCGAGGCCAGCGCCCCGCCGGCCGGGCTGGCGGCCTTCGAGCAGGCGGCCCTCGCGGCCCTCGACCAGCGGCTGCGCGCGGCCGGCATGCGCCGGACGGACTTCGGCCACCCCCATGACGGGGTGGTGAGCCTGCGGGCGCGGGTGCCGGCGGACGAGGCGTCGGCCCGCCGCGTCTGCGCCGAGCTCGGCTACATCATGACAGCCATCGTGCTGAAGAGCCGCCACCTGGCCGGGCAGCCCGAGACCGTGCGCCGGGAGGCCGCTGCCATCATGGCGGCCACCGCGACGGAGCTGTTCGACGACGCCGAAGAGCCGGGGCCGACGGCGGATCTGGCGGTGGCCATCGCGCGCCTCGTGCCGACGCTCGCGGTGACCATCGTGCCCGGCGAGGACGGCGCCGAGCTGACGGCGGGGCTGCAGCGCGCCCTCGTCTACGGCGCCCACGCCTGCGCGGAGCTGGGGCGGGCCGACGAGGGCCTGGCCCTGGTGGCGGCCCTCGACGCCCTGGCCGCGCCGACGGTCGAGGCGTGGCAGCGCGCCCACGCGAAGGCCTTGCTGCTGGAGGCCGCCGGCCGCCTCGACGAGGCCCTCGCCGCCGAGCAGGCCGCGCTGGCCGCGGCCGAGGACGCCGAGTGCCAGGCGGTGCTCAGCGAGGACGTGGCGCGCCTCGCCGGCCTCCAGGCGGACCCGGCGTGAGGGGGCGCTGGCTCGCGGCCGCCCTGATGGCGACCGGCTGCGGCGACATCGGTGTCGGCAATCCGGGACTCGACGCGGCGGCCGACGCTCGCCTCGGCGACGCCCGCCCGGCTGACGCGGGCGCCGACGCCCAGGCGGCCGACGCCCAGGCGGCCGACGCCGCCAGCGCCGACGCCGGGGCCACCGACGCCGGGCCGGCCGACGCCGCCGTGGACGCGGCCCGCGACGCCAGCCCCCCTGATCCGGGCGCGGCGCCCACCTGCCCGACCGTCCAGTTCACCCCCGCCCCCGCAGGCGTCGACCCGTTCTACACCCGGCACGTCGACGTGGACGGCGTCGCCCTCGTGGGCTCCGACCGCGTCCCCGAGGCCGCCTTCCGGGTGGCGACCTACCTCCTCTACCAGCTCAGCCGCGGCCGGCCCTGCCTGCGCGCCGCCCTCGCCCGCAGCCACATCCGGGTGGGCATCATGGCCCGGGAAGAGGTCACCACCGACCTGCCCGAGTACAGCGACTTCTACGAGGCCTTCCCCGGGACGGACTGGGACACCCGCGGCCGCGGCTTCGGCGCCACCCAGGAGCGCCCGCTGACCAGCACCGACGTCGCCAACCTGCTGAAAGAACAGGGAGATCCCTGGCTGGGCGAGATCATCCTGCTGCACGAGCTGGCCCACACCTTCCTGGAGGTGGGCGTCCTGGATCAGGTGGGCGGCGACGCCGTCCGGCGGCGCGTGGACGCCGCCTACGCCGACGCGATGGCGGCGGGCCGCTGGGCGAACACCTACGCCGCCACCAACGCCAACGAGTACTGGGCCGAGGGCGTGCAGAGCTGGCTCGACGACAACCTGTCCGCGGATCCGCCCAACGGGGTGCACGGGCCCATCGACACCCGCGCCGAGCTGGAGGCCTACGATCCGGCCCTGGCGGCCGTGATCAGCGACGTCTTCTCCGCCGAGCGCTGGCCCACGTGGTGCGATCCCGAAGGCCGCGGCGCCCCGTGGACGCCCCCGGTCGAGGACGCCTCCGCGTGCGCCTGGGCGGTGGCCATCCCCGCGACGGACCGCTGCGGCGCGCCGGATCGCTCCCTGGCCAGCGACGCGCCGGCCACGATGACGGTGGTCAACCGCCGCCTGGAGCCCATCGACCTGCTCTGGCTCGACTTCGACGGGCAGCCGACGCCATTCGCCGCCATCCCGCCGCGGCGGACGCTCGACCTGCGCACCTTCGCCAGCCACCCGTGGGTCGCGCGCAGCGCCGACGGCACCTGCCGCGCCCAGGGCACGGCCGAGGCCGGCGCGAATCGCCTGATCATCGAGTAGCATCTCCCCGCTCGCCCCACTCAGGAGGACCCCGATGACCACCGAGACTCGCCTCAAGGTCGACGGCATGGGCTGCGGCTCGTGCGTCCAGCATGTGGGCGACGCCCTGCGCGCCCAGCCCGGCGTCGAGCACGTCGACGTGCAGCTCGCCGAGGGCCGCGCCATCGTCCAGCACACCGGCGCCGACCTGCAGGCCCTCACCGCCGCCGTCGAGCGGGCCGGGTACACCGCCGCCGTCGAGGGCTGAGCGGGATTCCGCCGCCCGATCCGCTTGTTGCAGGCCACGGGACGTCGGGGCACTGGCCCTCCGCCGCGGTTCCTGCTAACCCGTCCGTCGCGCATCCGTCACGAAGAGGCCCCATGAGCGCCAAGCCCACCATCATCTACACGTGGACCGACGAGGCCCCCGCCCTCGCCACCCTGTCCTTCCTCCCCATCATCCAGGCCTTCGCCGGCCAGGCCGGGGTCAACGTCGAGACGCGGGACATCTCGCTCGCGGGCCGCATCGTGGCCTCCTTCCCCGAGGCGCTCCGGGACGATCAGCGCATCGCGGACCACCTGGCCGAGCTGGGTCGCCTCGCGGGCACCCCCGAGGCCAACATCATCAAGCTGCCCAACATCAGCGCCTCGATGCCCCAGCTCAAGGCCGCCATCGCCGAGCTGCAGGCCCGCGGCTTCGCCCTGCCGGACTACCCGGAGGAGCCCGCGACGGACGCCGAGAAGAGCATCAAGAAGCGCTACGACGCGGTGAAGGGCAGCGCCGTGAACCCGGTGCTGCGCGAGGGCAACTCCGACCGCCGCGCGCCCCAGGCCGTGAAGGCCTACGCCCGCGCCAACCCGCACCGCATGGGCAAGTGGTCGCCCGAGTCCCAGACCCATGTGGCCACCATGGCCGCGGGCGACTTCTTCCACAACGAGCAGTCGGTGACGGTGCCCGCGGCCACCACCGTGCGCATCGAGCACGTCGCCGCGGACGGCCAGACCACCGTCCTCAAGCAGGGCCTCGCGCTCCAGGCGGGCGAGATCATCGACGCCACCTTCATGAGCAAGCGCGCGCTCGTCGCGTTCCTCGCGGCCCAGGTGGCCGAGGCCCGCGAGGCCGGCGTCCTGTTCTCGCTGCACCTCAAGGCCACCATGATGAAGGTCTCCGATCCCATCATGTTCGGCCACGCCGTCCGGGTGTTCTTCGCCGACCTCTTCGCGAAGCACGGCGCCACCTTCGACGCCCTGGGCGTCGACGTGAACAACGGCTTCGGCGACCTGCTCTCGCGCCTGTCGAGCCTGGACGCCGACACCCGCGCGGCCATCGAGGCCGACATCGCCGCCGCCTACGCGGCCGGGCCCGCCATCGCCATGGTCGACTCCGACCGCGGCATCACCAACCTGCACGTGCCCAGCGACGTCATCATCGACGCCTCGATGCCGGCGATGATCCGCACGTCGGGCCAGATGTGGAACGCCGACGGCAAGCAGCAGGACACCAAGGCGGTCATCCCCGACTCCAGCTACGCCGGCGTCTACGCGGCCGTCATCGCCGACTGCAAGGCCCACGGCGCCTACAACCCCGCGACCATGGGCAGCGTGCCCAACGTGGGGCTGATGGCACAGAAGGCGGAGGAGTACGGCTCCCACGACAAGACGTTCGAGATCCCCGCCGACGGCACCGTGCGCGTCGTGGACGCCGACGGGCAGGTCCTCACGACGCACGCCGTCGAGGCCGGCGACATCTGGCGCGCCTGCCAGGTCAAGGACGCCCCCGTCCGCGACTGGGTGAAGCTGGCCGTGGCCCGCGCCCGCGCCACCGGCGCCCCCGCCGTCTTCTGGCTGGACGCGAAGCGCCCGCACGACGCCGAGCTCATCGCCAAGGTGAAGGTGGGCCTCGCCGAGCTGGGCACCGACGGCATCGAGGTGCACATCCTCGCCCCCGAGGACGCCACCCGCTTCTCCCTCGCCCGCATCCGCGAAGGCCAGGACACCATCTCGGTGACGGGCAACGTGCTGCGCGACTACCTGACGGACCTCTTCCCCATCCTGGAGCTGGGCACCAGCGCCAAGATGCTGTCCATCGTGCCCCTGATGGCGGGCGGCGGCCTCTTCGAGACGGGCGCCGGCGGCTCGGCCCCCAAGCACGTCCAGCAGTTCGTCGCCGAGAACCACCTGCGGTGGGACTCCCTCGGCGAGTTCCTGGCCCTGGCCGTGTCCCTCGAGCACCTGGCCGACCGCTTCGACCTGCCGCGCGCGCGCATCCTGGGCCAGACGCTGGACCAGGCCACCGCCGAGTACCTGCTGGCCGACAAGTCCCCGTCGCGCAAGGTGGGCGAGCCCGACAACCGCAGCAGCCACTTCTACCTGGCGCTGTACTGGGCCCGCGCCCTGGCGAGCTGCGGCGACGCGGGCCTGGCGGACCGCTTCGCCCCCCTCGCGGCCGCCCTCGGCGCCCACGAGGCCACCATCGCGGCCGACCTCCTCACCGCCCAGGGCCAGCCGGCCGACATCGGCGGGTACTACTTCTTCGACCAGGCCCTCGCCGCGGCCGCCATGCGCCCGAGCGCCACGCTCAACGCCCTCATCGACGGCTTCTGAGCGCGTGCGCCTGCCCGCGCTGGCCTTCCTGCTGCTCCTCGCCCTGGTGAAGGGGCTGCTGGTCGCCCGCGCCTCCCTCCCGCCCGTCGTCTTCAGCCCCCTGATCGCCGGCCTCCTGGGCGCCGGCGTCGCGTTCGTGGACGGCGCCCTCCGCGGCGCCGCGCGCTGGGCCGCCGCGAAGCGCCAGCGCCCCGTCCGCACGGCCCTCGGCCTCGGCGTCCAGGCCGTCCTCCGCGGCCTGCAGCCCACCCGCGACGCCCTCGTGGCCGAGGTCCGCGCCGAGGCCACCGCCGCGGGCCTGCGCAGCGCCGCCGTGGGCCTGCTCCTGGGGGGCGCCGTAGGGGGCGCGCTGGCCGTCGCCTGGCCCCTCTGATCGCGCCTGTTTCCGCTCGGCGAAGCGCGCTACCCTGCCCGCATCCCGACCCCCCGAGGCCCCATGCGCACCGCCGAGAACATCGTCGATGTCCTTGAGATCATGGATGAAATGCTGGAGCGCTTCCGCGCGGAGGCCGACCCCCGCGGCCTCTTCCTGGCGCTGTACCGGGCGGTGACGCGGGAGATCCACCGCGGCATCGAGGGCGGCCGCTACGACGACGGCGACCGAATGAGCCGCTTCGACGCCGTGTTCGCCAACCGCTACTTCGAGGCCGTCGACCGCTGGGACCGGGGCGAGCGCCCGACCCGCGCCTGGCGCGTCGCCTTCGAGGCCGGGCGCGACGCCGGGGTCTGCGTGGTGCAGCACCTGCTGCTGGGCATCAACGCCCACATCAACCTCGACCTGGGCGTCTCGGCCGCCGCCATCTGCCCCGGCCCGGCCCTGCCCGCCCTCGGCCGCGACTTCGAGCGCATCAACGACACCCTCAAGCTGCTGCTGGACGTCTCCCAGGACGCCGTGAACCACCTGTCGCCGATGATGGGGCTCATCGACACCTTCGCCATCCGCGCCGACGAGATGATGGCGACGTTCAGCGTCCAGCTCGCCCGGCGCGAGGCCTGGGAGAACGCCGAGGTCGTCGGCGCCTGCCCCCCGGAGCGGGTGGCCGGGGCCATCGACCGCATCGACCGGCGGGCCGCCACCCTCGGCCGGCTGGTGGCGCGGCCGGGCGCCCTCGTCGGGGCCGCCCTGCGCGTGGTGCGCACGTTCGAGGAGAAGGACGTCCGCCGGGCCATCGAGGTGCTGGCCGCCATCCCGACGCCGGCGTGACCCTGCGGCCGCAACACCGCGACTTCCCTTGAGTCACACCCCCGGCGCCGGTACCCTGCGAGGACGGCCGACGGACGGCCTGCCCTGGTGACCCCGACACGGCGAGAGGCCTGCATGAAGCAACTCGACGCAGAGCGCGCTCAGGCGCCCAAGAGCGACGCCCACGACGCAGAGCCCGCCGCCCTCGAGCGGCCGTCCTTCTCCCCCGCCATGCAGAGCGCCGAGCTCACCGGCACCCCGGTGGTGCAGGCCAGCGCGGCCTCCGGGCAGTCGGAGGCCATCCAGGGCGAGCGCGCCGCCGAGGTCGTGCAGCTCGCCCAGGCCGGCGTCTCGGGGGCGGGGCAGGCGCTGCCGCACCAGGCGGCCATCCAGAAGTCGTTCGGGACCCACGACGTGTCCGGCATCAACGCCCACGTCGGCGGCGCGGCCGCCAAGGCCAGCGAGGGCATCGGCGCCGAGGCCTACGCCACCGGCAACGACGTCGCCTTCAAGGACAGCCCCGACCTGCACACGGCGGCCCACGAGGCGGCCCACGTCATCCAGCAGCAGTCCGGCGTCCAGCTCAAGGGCGGCGTGGGCGAGGCTGGCGACGCTTACGAGCAGCACGCCGACGCCGTGGCTGACCGCGTGGTCCAGGGCAAGAGCGCCCAGGACCTGCTCGACGCCACCCCCGGCGGCCAGGGCGGCGGCGCGGGCGTCCAGCGCGCCGGCGAGGAGCAGGGCGCCTGGCTCCAGCAGCAGCAGCTCACCAAGGACTCCTTCTTCGACCTGATCCGGCAGAACCTGCTGGCCGCCGAGGCCTGGAAGACGCGCGCCGAGGTCGAGGATCCTCCGCCCTTCTGGCAGGAGGCCCTGCTCGCCGTCGGTGGCCTCGTCCTCAACGCCGCGCTCGGCGGCGTGGGCGGCACCCTGGCCTCCCGGCTCACCAAGGGCGTCACCAAGTTCGTCACCGACGCCGCCATCCGGGCGGCCGTGAAGGTGGGCGAGTCCGCCGCCAGCAAGGGCGTCAACGCCGCCATCTCCGCCGCGTCGGCCGCGGGCGACAAGAAGCCGCTGGTGGCCTTCTGCGAGCAGCAGCGCCTCGGCCTCAGCGCCGCGTCCAAGCAGGCCCGCGAGACGTTCGTCACCCAGGCCGGCACGTTCACCGACCAGAAGCTCACCATCGCCCAGATGGCCGAGATCAAGCAGGCCAACGACGACGCCTTCGAGCGCGCCCAGGAGATCCAGAACCACGAGATGCTCGTGGGCTGGATGGGCATGAACGCCGGCGACACCACCGACATCAACAACACCGACTCCAACGTCCAGGACATCGACAACGCCGGCATCCTGCGGCTGACCATCGCTGGCTCCGGCGACAAGCCCACCAAGATCACGGCCGCCACCGCGGACGGGCTCAACGAGGGCCTGCGCTCCGACATGAAGGGCACCAAGGTCAAGGAGTGGCGCGCCGGCGCCAAGAACGCCGCCGGCCAGGTCCGCAAGACCGGCATCGACTTCCTGATCACCACCGGCATGCCCGGCGCGGGCAGCAACGCCTTCAAGCTGAGCAGCGCCACCTGGTCGCGCCTCGCCTCGGCCGGCAAGGCGCCGAGCAACACCTATGTGTCGGGGGCCAACCACGCGGTCTTCTTCAGCGCCTTCGTCGAGCGGACGGGGCAGTGGAGCTGGAAGGACACCGACATGGACTGGTCCATCGACTGGAACTTCGGGGCCGACGCCGGTCGCTGGTTCCTGAGCAACGTCCACAACGCCTTCGACATCCTCGGCATGCTCGACAACCTCACCCTGCCGACGGTGACTGGCTGACGAGCGAATGGCCGAACACCCCGCCGGACCCGCCTGGCCGGACGCCCTCCGCGCCGCCCGCGCTCGCCTCGAAGCCAACCCCCGCGACGCCGCCGCCTGGCTCGACGCCAGCGCCGCGCTCGGGGCCGGCGAGCAGTGGGCGGCCTGCTTCCAGACCGCCGGCCAGGCCGTCCAGCTCGCGCCGCACGAGGTCGCCGGCTGGTCCTTCCTGCTGCTGGCCGCGGCCCAGGTGGAGCAGCCGCCGCCCGTCTCGCTGCTGGCCGACGCGGTGCGCCTGCACGGGGCCGATGATGGCCTCGTCGCCGCCGTGGCCGAGCTCATCACCCTCCTGCCCACCGACGATCTCTTCCCGCTCTCCGCGGCGCTCCTGCACCACGGCCGGGCGCTCGAGGTCCTGCGGCTCGCCCACCTGGCGCCCGCGGCCCTGGCCGAGCACGGCCTGGTCGCCGCCCGGCTGACCGACGATCCCGCGCAGATGGCGGACTGGGCGACGCGCCTGATCGCGACGCACCCGGATCATGAGGCGGCGCGGGCCACCCTCGCCGAGCTCGCGCACCGGGCCGGCGACGTGGAGGCGGCCGTGGCCCTCGGCGAGGCCCTGCTGGGCGGCGCCCCGGCGGCCGTGGACCAGCTCCTCCTCGCCCGCGGCCTGCGGGCCGTCGGCCGCGCCGAGGACGCCGACCTGCTCGTCGAGCTGCACCGCGACCGCCCCGGCGCCGAGGAGGAGATGCAGGCCCTGGCCGACCGCCTGGGCGTGGGCGCCGACGACGCGACCCGCGGCTCGCTGGCGCTCCTCCAGGCCGCCCTCGCCGCCGGTCGCTGGCCCATGGCGCTGCTCGCGGCCGCCGACCTGGCCCCCGACGGCGCCCTCTGGGACGCCCTGGCCGACGTCCTCACCGACCTCCACCGGCCCCTCGAGGCGGCCGCGGCGCGGGTCGTGGCCCGGGGCCCGGCATGACGCGGGCGCTGGTCCTCGCCCTCGCCCTCGCCGGCTGCTCGTCCGAGAAGCCCGCCCTCCCGTCGGAGACGAGCACCATGAAGCCCATCCAGAACTTCCGCACGGCCCCGCTCGACGCCGCCCGCCTCGCCGCCCTCGTCGGCGACGCCGGCTTCGCGGCCGTCATGGCGCTCGACGTCACCCAGAGCCCCATCGGCGACGACGGCGCGCGCGCCCTGGCCCAGAGCCCCCACACCGGCAAGCTGAAGTCGCTCTGGCTCGACCGCACCGGCATCACCGACGCCGGCGCCCAGGCGCTCGGCGCGGCCTCCCTGCCCCTCGTCGAGCTCTACGTCGGCTACAACCCCATCGGCCCCGACGGCCTCAAGGCCCTGCTCGCCGCCCCCGCCGCCGACTACTTCATCCTGCGCCTGAGCTTCACCCGCGTGGGCGACGCCGGCGCCGCGCTGCTGGCGCAGAGCCCGCGCCTGCCGAAGCTGCAGCGCCTCGAGCTCACGGCCGCCGGCCTCACCGACGCGGGCGTCCGCGCGCTCCTGTCCAGCCCGGGCCTCGAGCGCCTCGACACCCTCGAGCTCGGCCACAACGCCGCTGGCCCCCGCGCCATCGAGCCCCTGCTCGACGCCGACAAGCTGCCGGCCCTGCGCACCCTGGACCTCTCGGGCGTACCCCTCGACGCCGCGCTGATCGAGCAGGTCAAGGCCCGCCGCCCCGACCTCGACGTCGTCACCGGGGGCTGACGAGCACCAGCTTCCCGACCGTCCGGCCGCTCTCGATGGCCGCGTGCGCCTCGCCCACCTGGCTCAGCGCGAACTCGCTCACCGTCGGCACCTGCAGCTTCCCCTCGGCCAGCCAGCCCAGGAGCTGCCGCACCCCGTCCATCAGAATCTCTTTCTGATCAAACAGATAGCTCAGGTTGAAGGCCATCACGCTGCTGCTCAGGTTCGTCATCTTCAGCGGGTGGAACCGCGGCGTGCGCAGCACCCCCGCGATGAGCTTGAGCCAGTTCGTCCGGCCGCCCTTCGGCATCATCGAGGCGAAGCCGTACACCACCAGCTTCCCCGGCCGCCGCAGGTGAGCGTAGCTCTCCTTCAGCGTCTCCACGCCCGTCGCGTCCAGGACCACGTCGTAGCCCTGCGGCGCCAGCGCCTTCGCCTTCGCCCACAGATCATCCGTCGCCTTGCAGATGACCTCGTCGGCCCCCAGCGCCCGGGCCTCGGCCACCTTCTCGGCCCGCCCCACGATGCCCACGACGCGGCACCCGGCCAGCTTGCCGAGCTGCACGATGGACCCCCCCGCCCCGCCCGCCGCCGAGTGCACCAGCAGCGTCTGCCCCGGCCGCGGGTGCGCCAGCTCGAAGAGCGCGTACCAGGCGGTGAGCCACACCACCAGGATCGCCGCCCCCTGCGCCATCGACAGCGAGTCGGGCAGGTGGAACACCTGGTCCGCCGGCAGCGTGAGGCGCTGGGTGTACCCCCCGAAGAGCGTCAGCCCGAACACCCGGTCGCCGGGCGCGAAGCCCTCCACCCCCGGCCCCACGTCCTCGATCCGCCCCGCCACCTCGAAGCCCGGCGTGATGGGCCAGCCCACCAGCTCCTTCGCCGACGCGTACAGCCCGCGCCGCACGATGGTGTCGGCGTAGTTCACGCCGGCCGCCTCCACGGCGATGCGCACCTCCCCCGCCTGCGGCGGTGGCGCCTCGGCGGGGGCCAGCTCCAGGCGATCCAGGCCGCCGGCCGAACGGATGAGGACACGCTGCGCTTCGCTGGACATCGCGGGCTCCCAGGCAGGTCGGAGGGCCGCACCCTAGCAGATCGGCTGGCTGAAGGCTTGCGCAGGACGAGCACCTGGGCGACCGTGCTGCGTCCACGGGCATGGGGGGGCAAGATGATCGACTTTGACAGGCTGCTGGCGTGGCTACGCGCCTGGCACGACACCGGACGCGCAGCCGCCGCGGGGCGGTTCTGCGAACACTTCCTGCTGGAGGCCGCCGAGCGCGTCGTCGCGCCGCTCGGCCTGCGACCGGCGGACGCCGAGGATGCCCGGCAGGAGCTCGTCTGTCTGTTCCTTGACCGCGACCGACCTGTGGGGCTGGAGGCCGAGTCCCTCGGCTACTGGTTCTGGTGGCTTCGGAGACGCGCCCGGGACCTCGCCCGGAAGGCCCGCCGGACCAGCAAGAAGGAGCGCCCCGACAGCGCGACGGTCCGCGGCGACGATGACCGGACCTTCATCGACGGCAGCTCTGAGCATGACGCCACCCCGGAGCTGGACTTGATCGGCCACCTGGACCGCCCCGGCGCCGTCGCGGCCCTCCGGTCGGCCGGGGAGAAGCTGGCCGCCGACCGCCGCCTCTACCTCTTCGCCTACCACCCCGAGCTCCACTCGCTGCTCAGCGACGCCGACCTCGACCGCCTCGAAGGGCGCTCGGGCCTCGGAAGGACTGGCGTTCTCGCCCTGCTCGACGGCGCCGATGGCCGCAGCGCCGAGCCACTGCTGCCGCTCTTCTTCCGCGCCGCCGAGCTGGAGGGCGACGGCCGCGACCGCAAGCTCGACACCTTCCGCAAGGGCCGCAAGCGCGCCTTCGGCGATCTGGTTCGGCACCTCGGCACGTCCCTGGAAGGTGTGTCATGAGCTGGCCCGTCACCCTGCTCAATGGCTGGCTCGTCGACGACATGGCCAGCCCGCGCAAGCGCTCCAGCCACGTCCGCAAGCACCTGCTCGACGCCGACGAGCGCTGGGAAGAGCTCTGCGGCGCCAGCCGGCATGACCTGCGAGTCGCCCGGGAGGCCATCGAGGCCATGGGCCTGCCCTGCGGCAAGGACGCAGATCGGGATGACGCCCCCGCCTCCGAGGGCCACCGCCTCGCCAACGACTTGCATGTCCGGTGGTACGGCCCCACGGCGTCTTCGGCCCTGGCTTCCGCCGGCGGCGACCCCCAGGACTTCGGCTTCACCCCGAGCTCCCGGCGGGCGTGGTGCGTGGCGGCCAACGGCCTCGTGGTCATCTGCGAGGGAAACGAGAGATTGAGGTTGAAGACCGCCTACCGGCTCTCCACCGGCCACCGGCCGCAGGCCTCGCTGGCCCGCCTCGTCAACAAGAAGCGTCGGGCGCTCCTGGAGCGCAACGGCATCGACCAGGGACGGTGAGACCATGATGCACGACCTGATCGCCCAGACCATGGCCACCCTCGACGAGGTGCTGGCCAACACCGATCCTCGGCTCGACGACCAGTACGAGCTGGCCTGCGCCCTCGGCCAGGCGCTCCGCCTGCACCGCGCCAGCGTCCCTGGCAGCGAAGCCCTCCCTGGCCGCATCGCCCGGGCCCGGGCGGTCCTCGCGGGCGAGCGCCCCGGCCGCATCCTCGCGATGCTGGACGAAGACGCCCTCCTGACCGACCTGGCCGATCGACTCGACAGCGAGGAAGACGACGCCCTGTATGCCGCCCTCCTGGATGTGGACGCCCACGCTGCTGCCGCCGCCGCTCTGGGCGTGCCCGAAGCGGCTGCGGGCCTCGTCCAGGGCGCCGTCGACCACCTGCAAGCCGCGCCTGATCAGGTCGACGCCATCCAGCAGGCTGCGGCCCGCTCCGCCACCTCCCGCGCCATCGCCGCCGACGACCCGGCCCGCCCCCTGTGGGACGCCATCGCCGCGGGCGGCATCGACGGCAAGCCCCGCGCTCTCCCTGCGAAGGTCGCCGCGTTCATCCAGTCCCAAGCCCTCGCGCCCGTGCTCACGCTCCCGCTGACCCGCGCCGAGGCCGGCCAGGAGCGGTGGCTGGCCGCCGCGGCCGACTCCATGCCCGACCTGCCCGAAACCCGGCCGCTCGCCCAGGGCCTCGATGGCGACTGGGAGCTTGTCCTGGAGCGCCCGGCCGCGGCCTGGGAGCTGGTCTGCTATGCGACGAAGTTCGACCAGATTCCCTTTTCAGTCCAGGTAGATGGAAGGAACGCCCCCGTCCAGGACGATGGCGACGGGCGCCGCTGCCTTGTCCTCGTGGCCGGCGCCGATCTGACCATCCAGGTGGGCGAGGAGCGCTTCTCGGTGCAGTGGCCCGGAGACGACGCTTGACCCGCGCCGAGCTGGAAGCCGACCTCCAGGCGCTCCTCGCCGCGGCTCGACCCTTCCAGGCCCGACGACGGCTCCTCGCCCTCCGCGACGATCCGTCGCCCATGACGGCCCACCACGCGCGCCGCCGCCTCAAGTCGCTCGAGCCCGAGCTGCGGGCGCGGCCCGGCCGCGCCTGGTTCCCGGTGCTGGGCCGCGTCGGTGCGGCGACTGGCGGGATGGTCCGGGTGGACGTCTTCCCCGGCGCCTGCAGCGACGCGCGCTTCGCCGCCGCCCTCGCACGGGGCGCCACCCTCGCTGGCGAGACCGAGCACCTGGAAGCCCGCCTCTGGCCGCCCCAGCCCGAGCTGGAAGGCCAGAGCTTCGAGCTGGCCGTGGCCATGGCGGCGTGGTCCTGCCTCACCGAGCAGCCGCTCCCCGAGCGCCTCGCGTTCTCTGGCCACTTCGAGGGCGCGACGCTCACGGCCCCGGCGGGGCTGGCCGAGAAGCGGCGCACCGTCGACGACGCCTTCGGTCCCCAAGGCCGGCTCCTGTCTGGCCCCACCGGCGCCCTCGGGGTCGAGTTCGCCAGCTCTCTGCCCGACCTGCTCCGCGACGTCATCGGCCCCCTCGATCACGCCGTCCCGGTCCACCGGTTTGTCGCCAGCGCCGACCAGCACTTCGCGCGCGCTCGCTGGCGGGAGGCGGCCGACTTCGCCGCCCGTGCCCTGGACGCGGGGGGTGACGTCCTCAGCCCCGAGGAGCTCTTCCGTCTCGCCACCCAGCGCGCGCACGCCCTCGCGCACCTGGGCGACGAAGGCGCCGGCCCGGTCCTCGCCAGGGCCCTGGCCGACGTCTCCGGCGCCGATCCCAGCGCCCAGGCCCGGGCCCGCGCCGTGTTCGCCGTCGCGACGCTGGACGCCGGGCAGCCCGAACGCGCCCTGGCCGTCCTCGCCGAGGGCCTCCCCGCCGCCCCCACCGCCACCGCACGGATGGAACTCCTTGGCACGCAGGCGCGCTGCCTGTCGGCCCTGGGCCGCCATGCCGAGGCCATCCGAAGCGCCACCGACGCCGTCACCTGCGCCCCGCCGGGCGAGAAGGCCCGGTGCCTCGTCGATCGCGCCCGCTGGCACCTTCGGGCGGGCGACCTCCCTGGCGCCGCGGCTGACGTCGCCGCCGCTCGGGAGGCTGTCGGGACGGCGCGGAGCGTGAAGCCCGGCGACGCCAACCGCACGGACGATTTCATCCGGCTGCTCGCCGCCCAGATCGACTTCGCTCGGGGCGAGCATCCAGGCGCGCGGGTCGCCGTCATGCCGCTCATCGGCCACCGCGACGTCACCCTCCGCCTCGGCGCCGCCGAGCTCCTCGCCCGCCTCGGCGGCGACCCCGATCCCGGCCTCGCGAGCCTCGACGACGACCTGCCCCCCGGCATCGTCACCCGCCTCCGAGCCCGCGTGGAGCTGGCCCGCCCCCAGCCCGACGTGCGCCGCGTCGAGGCCTGGCTCGGCCACCCCGTGCCCGATGCCGCGGCCCTGGCCGCCGAGCTGGCCCTGGCTCTTCCCTACTGATTTTACTGGCTTTTCAGCCCGAAGCCGCCTCGATGAGCGCGGCCAGCAGCACCCCTTGCCGGTCGTCCCCGAGGTCGCCGCGGTGCAGGCCGGCCAGCCGCAGGTCCGCCCAGTGGAAGACGGGTCCCCCGCTGGCCCCCGGCTGGCCGGCGAGGCCGTAGGTCATCCGGCCGTCCTCGGCGGTCTCCACCGTGCTCTGCTCCATCGAGATGGCCAGCTCGCCGCCGCCGGGGTAGCCCATCAGGTACACCTGGCTGTCGAGGGGGTACACCGCCTCGGCCGTCGCGCTCACCGCGTCGATGCCCGCAGGCGGGGCCGCGAGCGCCAGCAGGCAGGCGTCCAGGCCAGCGACCTGGGCTCGCCAGAGCGCCCCGGTCACGCCGATGACCTGCGCCTCGCCGGCCGGGAAGCCCGGGAACCAGACCTCGGCCTCGGCCGCGGCGAGCGGCGTCGGCCAGCCCGACGGGAGCGGCCCGGGCGCGTCGGTGCAGACGTGGGCGCAGGTCAGCAGCGCCGGCCGGCCGGCGGCCTCCGGGACGAGCAGGCCGGCGTCGACGAGGACGCCGCTGCCGTAGAAGCGCCCGCCCCCGGCCGCGTGCACCCGCCCCACCGCCGCCGCCTGGAGGGCCGCCGTCAGCAGCCACGTCGCCGGGCGCGGCGTCCCGGTGCTCCGCATGGGCCCTTCGCCGTCCAGCCCGATGTCCGCGAGCGCGCGGTCGAGGACGGCCAGCGACACCCCGGCCTCCCGGGCCGCCCGCAGCGAGCGCAGCGCCTCCCCCGGCTGGCCGACCGCCAGCTCCGCCGCCGCCCCGAGGACCTGCTCCACGACGCCGCGGTGCTCCCGCGGCGCCACCATCGCCAGCACCCGGCCGGCCGCCTCGGGGTCGGTCCGCAGCCGGGTCGTCCCCAGCGCCTGCAGCCCGAAGCGGTCCCGAACGAGCAGCGCCCACGCGGCCTCCAGCGTCATCGTCGTCATGGGTGCACCGGCAGCGGGAACGTCATGACCTCGGCCGGCCGACGCCCATCCCCGTGGAAGGTCTGCTGCAGCTTCCCGGCGGGCAGCCAGCGCAGCTCCGCCAGGTTGGACGCCGCGAAGATGGGCGCCCGTCGGATGCTCCAGTCGAGCTGCGGCACGAGCCCCGAGCCCTTCGTCAGATCGAAGCCAGCCCCCGGGACCGTCTCGAGCAGGGTGACGCCCTCGCCGATGGACAGGGCGGTGTGCCAGTCGGCCGCCGGGACCTCGTCCACCCCGGCCGCGTGGGGGCTCACGCCCCCCAGCGTCTTGCCCCACCGCACCAGGCCCGGGCTGCAGTTCTTCAGCGCGCTGGCGGTGCAGTTGATGATGCGGCCGCCCTTGTGGGGGCCCGCCTGGGCGACCGCCGTCGCCACGAACCCGTAGTGCACGTCGCCGGACAGCACCAGCGCCGGCGATCGGTACAGCAGGCGGTTGAGGAGCGCGTTGATGGTGTCGCCCGCGCTCCACGGCTCGTAATCGAACTGCACCACCGCCTCGTCGGCCCACTGGCTCGCCAGCTTCTGCACCGCCTCGATGAGCGAGACCCCGAGCACGGGGGCCGGCGAAATCACAATGGAGAACGAGGACTTCTGGCCGTCGGCCGGGAAGGCCAGGGCACGATCGACGTCGGCGGCGCCCACGAGGGCGAAGCGACCCCGCCCGTCGTAGCTGCGCCGCGTCCGGCAGTCCAGGGCGATGACCTCGTAGAGCGGGTTGTCGGACCAGCGCCAGCCCCACGGCAGCCGCTGCGGCTGGCTCGGCAGGCCGCCCAGCAGCGCGTCCAGCGCCGGCGGCGCCCCGGCGCCCCCCCGGTGCTCCACCGCCGCCAGGACCTCCTCCCCGGCCCCGCCCTCCATCGCCTCCGGGTCGTTGCCCCAGTGCTGGAAGACCGCGTACGCCGCCAGGGCGTTGCGCACGATGCGCCGGCCCAGGTCATGGGCCTCGACGGCCTGCACCCACCGCGACCGGATGTTCCAGTCATCCGTGACGTCATGATCGTCGAAGATCATCCCCGTCGAGAGGTGCGCCAGCGCCCGCCGCACCCGCGGCAGCTCGGCGCGGAACGTCCGCAGCTCATCGGAGACCGGGTGGGCCAGCCCCGCCGCCTCCCAGAGCGCGGGCGACCAGATGAGCAGGTACATCCCGATGAACTCGGCCAGCGTGATGAGGTGGCAGGCGGCCTCGGTGGACGTCAGGCCCGCCGCCTGCACCAGCGCCCGCCGCCAGCCCGGCTTCATGTCGTCGCCATGGGCCCCGACGAGCTCGGCCTGCTCGCCCGGACCGACGAGCAGGTGGCCAAGGCGCTGGGCCCCGACGAACAGCTCGGGGTGCACGTCGTCCGCGTAGATCTGGTCGCCCGCCATGAAGAGCTGCTGCGGCCAGACCTCCCCCGACCGGATGGCGTCCTCGATGAGAGCGTCGGCGTGGTGCAGGGCGTCACGCCCCTCGCCGTGGGGCTTGCGACACGAGCCGTGGAGCACCCGCAGGTTCGCCGGCAGGCTGGAGGGAAGCTGGAAGCCCGGCAGGCGCGGGCCGCGGGCATAGAGCAGCCCCTCCAGCGGCAGCGCGCTCACGACGCCGGCCTCATCCCGAAACGTGAGGCTGTACAGGCACTTCGTGCCCCAGGTCAGCTCCGCCATCCGGGTCGCCGTCACCACCGCCACGTGCAGCCCCGGACCCAGCGCCCGCGTCGCTGCCGTCCCTCGCATCAGCTCGCGGCCGGGGCCACCCACCTCCTGGGCGTACACGACCAGCTCGACGCGCCTCGGCCGGTGCAGCGCGATGAAGACGCTGGCGGCGTTGCGACTCACCCGCCGCACCATCGGGCCGCAGAGCACCAGAGGCAGATCGGGCATGCTCACCTCCGTCGGTGTCGCAGGCGCTACGCGCGCCCTGGATCCGTTGCCGGATACGTAGCCCGCCTGCTTCTTCCCTCACCGGCGGAGGCCCACCCGAGACGCCACCCACGGACCGGCCCGCCGCGCCCACGGCTCCACCGGCGCCGCGCAGCCCTCTGGCGAGCGACCGCCGCCTGCATTCTTCCCCGTTCAGAGCCCGACGACCAGGGTCGACCGAAAAAACGCGCAGCCGCCGTCGATTTTCCCGTCAGGTCCGCCGACTCCGTCGCGAAGACCCCCCCGCAACCCACTCGGGGCAAGTCCTCGAAAAGACCAGGAGAATCCAGATGTTCCAGCGTCCCCTCGCCGTCCTCGCCGCCCTCGTCTCCCTCGCCTCCGCCGCCCACGCGGTGCCCCAGGCCATCCTCGATCGCAACATCGCCCTCGCCGACGTGCACGTCGACCACGGCATCCTGCTGGACCGCGTGAGCGACGAGGTCGAGAGCGCCCTGAAGGTCCCGGCCAACCTCAAGGGCCGCCTGCTCTGCGTGCCGAAGGCCGGCGGTGGCCTCAACTGCATCGAGGTGCTCGAGGAGATCTGCCCCGGCAGCCTCACGATCATGGACGACGAGGGGCGCCTCATCGAGTGCAGCCTCGACTGCCACGGCGGCCCCGACGCCAACGGCGACTGCGACTGCGACGTGACCTCCTGCGGCTGAGGCTGCCCGACAGAAAGTCTGAAAGGTTCCCGGCGGCCGCCGCGAAAGGCCTCGTGTCTTCCCCGTGCACGCCGGCGGCCGCCAGGGGCCAGGGGGCCGCCGGCTTGCACACCTTCAGGGCAGCGGCACCCGCCAGGCCTCGAAGATCGGCGTGACGTCCTCCCCGGCCGCCTGGCTGAAGGCGTCGCGCAGGAAGCCCCAGGTGTTCGCGTGCTCGGGGTTCCCCCCGACGGGGATCTGCTCGTTGGGCGTCTCGTCGATGATGCCGTAGAACGCCTGCCAGAACTCCCAGCCATACGCCGCCGTGAAGTCCATCAGAAAGCAGAGCTGCAGGAAGGGATCGGCCTTGAAGGTCGGGTAGTCCCCGTCCGCCATCCACGCCGCCCGACCGTCGCAGTACGTCTCGATGTTGGGCTGGAACGCCTCGCGCCCGAGCGTCTGCAACACGTTGATCGTGAAGATGTTCGGGAAGACCTCGACGTTGTTGTACTGAAACACCCACGTCCCGTTGGCGAACGAGAAGACGTGCCCCAGCTCGTGGGCGAAGCCCCAGATGTCGGTGCGCGGCTCCCCGGCGCGCAGGATGCGCTGGTCGGGGCCGCCATGCAGCAGATCGGGCGCGCAGCGGATGGGGTTGCCAGCCAGCATGTAGGCGAACTCGACGATGGTCTCGTCCTCGACGAACCGCACGCGCTGACCCCGGAAGGGCCCTTGCCCGCGCAGCGCCTCCTCCGTCTCCCAGATGGCGTCGAGGGTGCCGAGCGCCGCCACGACCGTCTCGGCGTCCCGCTCGACCTCGGCCACGGTCGTCGCCACGATCACATGGTCGCCCACCAGCTCCACGACGCCGCTCTCGATGGCCGCCAGGGCGCCCACGTCCAGATCCCGGACGCGGACGAGCGGGGCCGTCGCGCCATCGCTCGTGACCGTCACGTCCAGGTAGCCATCGAGCTGCAGGCGATCGCCGTAGGCCTCACCCAGATCCGTCGAGGCGATCATGCCCACGTAGACGGCCCCGTCCCGCGGCGCCACGATCTCGCCGGCGGCGCCGATGCAGGTGATGGCGTCCTCGAAGCGCAGGCCCACCCGGGCCACCAGGCCCCCCTTGTCGCAGCCGCGCTCCTGGCCCAGCGCCGGGTTGCCGGCCGGCCCAACGAAGCTGCGCCCCACCTGCCACCGCCCCTCCGCGGTGATGCTGGCCGACTGCCCCGCGCGCAGGTACAGCCCCGTCGCGGCCCAGTTGGTGCCGGCGTGGACGGCCAGCGTCCGCGTCCCGTACGGCCCCGCGAAGGGCACCTCGGGCAGCGCGTCGAGCGGGTGATCGGGCGGCGGCGGCGGTCCCATGTCGGGCGACGCGGCGTCCGGCGCCCCCTCGTCAGGGGCGTCGGCGTCGGGCGTGTCGGCGTCCGCCGCCGCGTCGGGGGGCGCCGCATCGGCCCGGGCAGCGTCGGCCCGGCCAGCGTCGACGCCGCCGTCGGGCGCCGCGTCCGCGCGGCCGAAATCCAGTGTGATTTCGCCAGCATCGCCGGCATCACCGGCGTCATCGCAGCCCGCGAGGGCCACCAGCAGCATGAGGCAGAGGGTGCGCATCCCCGAGGGATAGCAGACGGGGCGCCTCAGCGGGAAGGCGCCAGATCGCCGCAGCGGGCGGGCCCAGAGGCCCCCTCACGAACCCGCCCGCCGCGGACGAGGTCAGGCGTCGGCCAGCTGGGGCTCGAAGAGCCCGATGAAGGCCCCACCCGGATCCTGGATGAGCACGATGTTGCCGACGGTCGGCACCTCGATGAGCGGCACGATCACCTTCCCGCCCAGGGCCGCCACCCGCTCGCGGGCGGCCGCGGCGTCCGGCACGACGATGTAGGTCGCCCAGTGGGGCGGCATGTCGCGGCTCGGCTGGATGTCGGCGATGGCCATGCCCCCGGCCAGGAAGACCGGCATCTCGGGGCCACCCGGGCCCGGGCCCGCCTGCCAGCCCAGCGTCGACGTGTAGAACGCCTTGGAGGCGTCGGCGTCGGGCGTCACCAGCGTCTCCCAGCAGAACTCCCCCGCGGCCGGCATGCCCGGCGGGCCGCCATCGCCCTCGGCGCCCTTCCACACCGTCAGCGCCGCGCCATGAGGATCCGTCACCACGGCCAGGCGGCCGACCGAGATGTCCATCGGCCCGGCCATCACCCCGCCCCCGTGGCCCTTCACGGCCTCCACCGCGGCGTCCACGTCGGGCACGGACACATAGCTCATCCAGTGCGGCGGGATGCCCTGCATGGGCGGGTTCATCACCCCGCCGATGGGCTTCCCCGCCATCTCGATGACCGTGTACGTCGAGCCCCCCGGCATCTCCATCTGCCCGAACGTCCAGCCGCAGAGCGCCCCGTAGAACGCCTTGACCGCCTCCACCTCCGGCGTGAGCAGCTCCCGCCACACAAAGTGCCCGAAGTTGTAGTGCTTCTCGTTCAAGGCGGCCTCCACCGATTTGCACGCCCCCCACCCTGGGAAGCGGAAAATGATGCCTATCATATTCTGAGCGTCCCGCCAGCCCCCCCTGGTATCTTCACGGACATGCCGTACCCCGCCGACCACAAGGCCCGCACTCGCACCCGCATCATCGGCGCCGCCGCGCGCCTCTTTCGCGAGCAGGGCTACCGCGCCACCAGCGTCCAGCGCCTCATGACCGCCGCCGGCCTCACCCATGGCGGCTTCTACGCCCACTTCGCCGACAAGACGGCCCTGCTGGCCGACGTCCTGGACCACGCCTTCGCCCAGGCCCGCGCCAACCTGCTGCACCGCGGCCTCGACGACCTGCGCGGCCCCGCCTGGATCACCCGCGCCGGCCGCCGCTACCTCAGCCGCGCCCACCGCGACGCCCCCCTCGAAGGCTGCGCCATCCCCGCCCTCGCCGCCGAGGTCGCCCGCGAAGACCCCAACGCCCGCGCCGCCTTCTCCCGCGCCCTCGACGAGACCCTGCGCGGCATCACCGAGCGCCTCGACGGCGACCGCCCCGCCGCCATCCGCCTGCTCGCCACCTGGTCCGGCGCCCTGGCCATGGCCCGCGCCGTCGACGACGCCCTCGCCGACGAGATCCTCGCGGCCTGCCGGCCGGCGGAGCTACCGGTGGAGCCCTGACCAGTCCACCTCCACGGTCCCGCCCAGGCGATACCGCCGCTCGGGCCCGGTGGCCAGGCTCGGCAGCAGGTCCGCCAGGCCACGCCCCACCAGGTGCGTGAGCCGCTTGCGCAGGTGCCGCATGGCCTGGCGCGCCGCGTTCTCCGCGCGCTCGCGCTCGTCCTGCGTCGCCGGCTCGACGATGAGGCCCCTCTGGACGCGCCAGTCCACGATCTCGCCGGCCGTCGCGGCCCCCCGCAGGGCGACGAGGGCCGCGAGCGCCTCCGCCTCGCGGCCCGCCAGGTCGGTCTTCTCCGCGTGCATGCCCACGGAGATGGCGTAGGTCCAGCCCCGGCGTTCTCGCCGCAGCACCGCCGACGCCGCCCCCTGGGCCGCATCGCCGAGCCGCCGCACGACCTGGCCGTAGGGCGCATCGTCGAGCCACGCCACCAGCGGACGCCCATCGACCTGGGCGCCCGCGAACAGCTCGCGCAGCGGCGGAAACCACACATCATGCAGCGTCACCTGCTCCGCCTCCGGAACCTCCCAGCCGGGCTCGGGGACGACGAAGGCCTCGCGGCGCTCGGCGGAGACCTCTTCGATGACCGGGTGCAGCAGCGTGTGCACCAGCCGGTCGGAGCGGCTGGCCTGGAGGCTGAACGCCGCCTGGAGGGCCGCACTCATCGTCTTGCGGCCCCCCGCGAGCGCCCCGACCAGCTGCACGCCCGCCGGCAGCCCCCGCCTGAGCGCCCGCACCCGCTCATGCAGCTGGATGTCGACCGCCTGCGCATCCGCCGGGCTGCGCACGTCGGCCAGCGTCTCCCCCGCCGAGCGAAACCGCCCCAGGCTGAACGCCCGCCGCCCGGTCGCTAGCAGGCTGTTGAAGTAGAGGTCAGCGGGCTTGTGGCGCTCATGCCTCCGGCCAGCAATCATGTCGCACCTGCCCCTACCCCAGACTCATGCTGGGCTGAGACGGGAGATGCGAAGCAGATTGTAGGCAGCCACGATGAGGGTCCCGGCGAACGCCGTTTTTCGGCGGCCCTTGAACCGGGTCCTGCTGAAGCCCGCGGTCGTCTTCATCCACCCAAAGACCTCTTCGATTCGTCGCCTGATCCGCTGGCTGACCGCGTAGCCCGGGTGCCGAGTTGTCCGTCCATCGATGGCCGACCGGCGGCCTGAGGTGTTCTGCGCCAGCAGGGGCGTCACCGCCGCCCCGGCACTGCGCGATGAAGGCCTTCGTGTCGTAGCCGCGGTCAGCGCCCAGGGTCAGGCGACGGCTCTGGGGCGTTCGACCTGGTCGAGCAACTCGATACCCGCCTCGCGCTCGCATCGGCTGTCATCTGGTGACCGCCGCCACCACCAGCCTGGCGCGTTCTCCATCAGGGGCGTGCGCTGGCATATCGTAGCTTCGCTTCGTGCCCGCTGTCTTCCGCATCAGCTTCGCTTCGATCGGTCTTCGACTCGTGCGTCTCGTTGCTGCGCTTCTCCCGCGGAAGTCGCCCCAGCCGTTGGAGTCGCCATCGCTGTCGTCGTCCTTGCGCCGGAAGGACCCATCGACGCCCAGGCCTGGATGAGCGTGCCGTCTCCTCGCGAAGTGCTCCCGGCTCAACAGGCCTCGCTGTTCGCTTCTCTGGTTCACGACCTCGACCAGAAAGCGAGTCGCCGCCTCGTGCTCAAGCAACCCCATCGCGGTTCTTCGAGAAGGTGCTGGGATCGAAGGTCGGCTCCATCAGGTCGAGGTCGAGGAACCACCGGAACAGGAGGTTGTACTGAAGCTGCTCGCAGAACTGCCGCTCACTGCGGACGCTGAACAGCGCCATGAGGAGCTGGCTGAGGAGCAGCCGCTCCGGCGGGACCGACACCCGGCCATTCTCCGCGTACATGACGTCAAACGCGTCCGTCATGGCGGCAAGCGCCTGGTCGGCCAGCGCCTTGATCGGGCGCAACGGATGGTCGGGCGGGATCCGGTCGGCGACCGAGATCAAGGCCAACATCGATGGCTGCTTCTTGGCTCGTCCTCGCATGCATCCGTTAGATCATGCGGAGGCCACGATGTCGATCCCCGTCGTGCTCATTTCAACAGCCTGCTAGACGCGCGATGACCGCCTCGGGGTCGCACGCATCGGTCAGCGGCCCCGGCACCCGGCGCCGCTGATCCCCCAGGGCCTGCACCAGCCGACCCCACTTGCCCGCCTCCACGAAGCGCACCCACTGCGCCTCCCCGGACCGGTCCGGAACCCGACGTCGTCCAGATCCCGAGGCCCCACATCCGCCTCGGCCATCACCAGCGCCAGAGCGCCTGCCTGTGGCACCGCCGGCGCGCCCTGAGCGTCGCCACGACATAGCACGCCTTCTCCACGCGCCTCTCCGTCATCGTGACGACACCGACCCCCGTCACCCATGTGATAAATCCGTAGTCGGTTCAACCCCTTGCGAGCCTGACCGCCAACCGCTGGCAGTCTCATGACCCTGACCGACGCCCACATCCTCGCCCCACGGCCCGCGACTGCCACACGACCGCGCCCTCGCCCTCATCACCACGGAGTGCACTGCCAGGGCCGGTGGCCGGACCGACCCACGCCGACGTGCCCAGACGGTGACCCTGCGCATCTGCCCGGCGGCGCTGCTGGCTACCGCGGCGACACCGACGCCGCCGCCTGCAGCGGGCTCGCCATGCACGCAACGCCATGGGGGTGGTGGGGGGCGCCTCGACCGCGAACCCCCGCCCGCCCCCCGCCGTCCGCCGACCCGCTGCCTTCGGCCGACCCGCCCACCAACCTGAACCTTGTCCTCGGCCCTGGTCGAGGGGACGTCCCCGCGCCCCTGGAGCCGTCGTCGACCCCGCGCCACCTCATCCGCGGCCCCTCAAGCTCGCGCCGCTCAAACCCCTTGTCATCGGCGGCCGCAAGGTGAGGAGGCGACGAGCGCCTCAGCCGCCGCGCTCTGCCGTCCTGCGGCGCTACCGCACCGACGTCTCAAACCCCTTGTCATCGCCCGGGGTGGTGGGGCGCCCTGACGCATCGAGGAAACCTCCGCCTGCGGCGAGCGCCAGTCTCATCCACCCCTTGTCATCCGGCGGATGTGGTGGGGCGGCAGCGCCCTCCGAGCAGGCGCCAGGGCGAGCACATCCCTTGTCGTGGCCGGTCCAGGCGTCGCTCAGGCCCCGCGGGTCGATTCTCAAACCCCTTGTCATGGGGGTGGTGGGCCGCGACCCATGGGGGCGCGCCAGCGGGTCCACGGCTTCTCGATCGTCTCAAACCCCTTGTCCGTCGGCAGCACGGGAAGCTCCGACCCACATCCCTCTCGGGGCTTGTCTCGTCTCAAACCCCTTGTCATGGGGGTGGTGGGGGCGCCCCCGACCGTCTGGCACTCGTGGCGTCTGCCCGGCTGGTGGGTCTCAAACCCCCTTGTCATGGGGGTGGTGGGGCGCCTCGCATGGGAGGGCAGCCTGCGCAGACCTCGAGTCTCAAACCCCTTGTCATGGGGGTGGTGGGGGCGCCCGCTACGAGGCTCCGTGTCTCTGGCCATCTCAGGTCTCAAACCCCTTGTCATGGGGGGTGGTGGGGGCGCCTGCGCTGCCTTCAGGCGGGAGGGAGTCCTGGTCGAAGTCTCAAACCCCTTGTCATGGGGGGTGGTGGGGGCGCCTCGCGGTTGCGATCCTGGTGCCCGCCAGGTCCAAGCTTGGGGGTCTCAAACCCCTTGTCATGGGGGTGGTGGGGGCGCCCTCCGCCGAAGAAGGCGGCTGGAGGTCGCCAGAAGAGTCTCAAACCCCTTGTCATGGGGGTGGTGGGGGCGCCATGAACACGCTGCAGCCCTCCGCACGTGTGGTGGGACAGTGGTCTCAAACCCCTTGTCATGGGGGGTGGGTGGGGGCGCCCGCCGACCCCGCTGTGGCAAGTCTCAAACCCCTTGTCATGGGGGTGGTGGGGGCGCCCGTGAAGCATGGGCGGTGGGGGCGCTCCAGCGCCGGAGGCCTGCTGGTCTCAAACCCCTTGTCATGGGGGTGGTGGGGGCGCCCTCCAGGGACCTGTCGGCGCACCGCGGTCTCGTCTCAAACCCCTTGTCATGGGGGTGGTGGGGGGGGCGCCGGCTGCGATGCTGAGTGTCTCAAACCCCTTGTCATGGGTGGTGGGGACGCCGGAGAAGCGCAAAGATGATCTCGCCGCGGGCGGTCTCAAACCCCTTGTCATGGGGGGGTGGTGGGCCCGCCGCGGGACAACTCAGGCCTCTGCTCGGCCAGGTCTCAAACCCCTTGTCATGGGGGTGGTGGGGGGGTGGCGCCTTCGAACGAAGGGCGTCCTCGGTGGGGGCAGCGGAGCCTGGAGGTCTCAAACCCCTTGTCATGGGGGTGGTGGGGGCGCCACCGGGAATACCGAACGAGCGAGGGGTCTCAAACCCCTTGTGGGGGGTGGTGGGGGGCGCCGTCTCAAAGACATCCTTGTCGCCCGCTGTCCACAAGTCTCAAACCCCTTGTCATGGGGGTGGTGGGGCGCCTGGCAGGCATCAGAGGCGGTGGGGGTCCCCCTTGCATGGGAAACCTGGTGGGGCGTAGCCCATGAGGGTGGGGGCGATCGGCCATGGCGTCTCAATGGTCTCAAACCCTTGTCAGGGGGGGTGGTGGGGGCGTGGTAGTGTCGACGCGAGTCTCAAACCCCTCAAACCCCTTGTCATGGGTGGTGGTGGGGGCGCCCCTCCGGCTTGTTGCCTGGGGTGGTTGAGAGCGCACGGGCCGGCGATGTGCCTCAAGATTCACGGGCCTTGCGGCCGAGGTCTCTCAAGGCCAAAAGGCCCGGCGGCCTAGGTCGTCTCAAACCCCCTTGTCAGGGGGGTGGTGGGGCGGGGGATCCGCCGCGCGAGTCAGAGGAAGGCGGCAAGGTCTCAAACCCCTTGTCATGGGGGTGGTGGGGGCGCCCGGAGGCCAGTGCCCACTGGATGCTCGTGTAGCGTCTCAAACCCTTGTCATGGGGGGTGGTGGTTCCGCAATGTTTTTGGATCCGTTCAGGTCTCAAACCCTTGGGGGTGGTGGGCGACATCGCCGCCCCGCCGATCAAGTCTCAAACCCCTTGTCATGGTCTGGGCGGCAAGGGACGGGCGCTGCCAAGCTCTTCATGGCGGTGGTGGGCGTCATGCATATGCTGACGTGGCGGAGCCCCTGAGCGGCCCCTGCAAGGTCTCAAACCCCTTGTCATGGGGTGGTGGGGCGATCTTGAGGCGCAGCTTCGTCGATCTCGTCACGGTCGACCTCGGCGAGGCTTCGCTGAGCGGTCTCAAACCTTGCTCCGCGCGGTTCTGGTCTCAAACCCCTTGTCATGGGGTGGTGGGGCGCCTGCGCCCGCCACCCGTGATCCGCGGTCGCATAGATGCCTTCCTCGCCACCGCCATTCTCGGTCTTCGTGAACGTTCGGGCGGTCCGAGCCGCGCTAAAGGCCTTGTCGGAGCGCCTGGTCTCAAACCCCTTGTCATGGGGTGGTGCAGCGGGCGGCCTCGATGCGTCGATGAGGGGAACCTGGCAGCCTGGTCCGCGGTAGAGCTCGGTCGACCTGACGTCTCAAACCCCTTGTCATGGGGATGGTGGGGGCGCCGCTGGGCTCGTAGGGGCGGGTCCGGCGGATGAATGTACCGACGTCTCAAACCCCTTGTCATGCGGGGGTGGTGGGGCGCTGCCCGTCGTTCGGCCGCGGCGAGGAGCCGCGCCATCGAGCCTCGCGGAGCCAGGTAGCCAGCGGTCTCAAACCCCTTCGTCATGGGGTGGTGCGGGGAGGCTGCGGGCAGGACCGGCCTGGTCGCGCCCTGGACCTTGAGTCTCAAACCCCTTGTCATGCCCGGGTGGTGGGGGAGCCTGGAGTCCATCGCTGTGGACGTCGCACCGGAACGGCTTGAGTCGGGTCGATCAAACCGCGGGCGATCGGCCGTCAGGCGCTGGGCCGAGACGACAAGCCTCTCGTCCCCTGGAAGGTCTCAAACCCCTTGTCATGGGGGTGGGGCGGGAACAGCGACGAGGAAGCCGCGCCGCATCGACGGATGGTCGGCTGCGGTTGTTGCGAGACGAGGTCAGCCGGTCGCCATCAGGAACTCAAACCCCTTGTCATGGGGCGCCCGCAGGCCGCGCCGAAGATGCTCCAGTCTCAAGCTGACGGTCCCCCTTGTCATGGGGGTGGTGGGCTGCGATGCGGGCGCAGGCGGTCGTCGGCGCCCGAGCTGGCGTGGAGGTGCGAGTCCGCTCACCCACCTCGCGCGACGTTGTGGCGGTGCACGGCCTGAGGTCTCAAACCCCTTGTCATGGGGGGTGGTGGGGGCGCCCTCCGGTCGAAATCGTGCGCCTCAGGACGTGTACGCTGAAGTCTCAAACCCCCTTGTCATGGGGGTGGTGGGCGCCTGCGGCTGGTGATCGGGCGTGGCTGAGCGGGCGGTCTCAAACCCCTTGTCATGGGGTGGTGGTGCGGCCCCTCGGGCGCCCGCCAGTCTCAAACCCCTTGTCATGGGGGGTGGCCTGGCGCGAGCTGGGGAGGAGTCTCAAACCCTTGTCATGGGGTGGTGGCGCTCAGCCGTCTCAAACCCCTTGTCATGGGGTGGTGGGGGGGCGCCCGCACGAAGATCCGCCAGGCGGAGGCTGGTCTCAAACCCCTTGTCATGGGGTGGTGGGGGCGCCACGGCGATCGCCTGCGGGATCGGGCTGTTCGTGATGCAACGGTCTCAAACCCTTGTCATGGGGGTGGTGGGGCGCGCCTGGGCCTCGCGGCGGCGTGCTGCAACCGCAGTCTCAAACCCCTTGTCATGGGGTGGTGGGGGGCGCGATGGGAGTCAGTGCGGCCCATGTCTCAACCCCCCTTGTCATGGCCACCATGGGGCCCTGCGTGGAGAAGGCAGGGGCGCCAGGGGAGAGAAGTCTCAAACCCCTTGTCATGGGGGTGGTGGGGCCGCCACGCCGGCAATCCTCGGGGCCTCCTCGTCTCAAACCCCTTGTCATGGGGGGTGGTGGGGCGCCCGGACGGCTGGACGTGCATCGGTCTGGCGTTGGAGGGCCGCCACGGGTCTCAAACCCCTTGTCATGGGGGTGGTGGGGGGCCCCACGCGACCTCCGTGCACCCGGAGACCTCCGTCCGGCTGAAGGTCTCAAACCCCTGTCATGGGGGGTGGTGGGGCGCCACTGGAAAGAGGGAAGGGTTGTGCCTGCCTTCTCCGAGAGTCTCAAACCCCTTGTCATGGGGGTGGGGGGCCCAGAGGTGGAGCGTTCCGTCGGCAGCGGCGGCCTTTACGGCGCACGTCGCCCCCAAGGTCTCAAACCCCTTGTCATGGGGGTGGTGGGGCGCCCACCCGCGCAGGTCCTGGGGCAGCTGGGGTCTCAAACCCTTCTTGTCATGAGGGGGTGGTGGCGCCTGTTGGCTGCCGTGAGTCTCAAACCCCTTGTCATGGTGGGGGGCGGCGTCGAACGTCTCAACCCGTTGTCATGGGGGTGGTGGGGCGTGTCTCACGTCTCAACCCCTTGTCATGGGGGTGGTGGGGCGCCTGCGGCCGCGGAGGTCGGCGCCGGGAGGTGGAGGTCTCAAACCCCTTGTCATGGGGGGTGGTGGGGCGCCACTGGGCATGGCGGCGAGTCCGGTGAGTCTGGGGCTCTCAAACCCCCCTTGTCGTCGTGGGGCGCCACGCGAACCGGATGCGTCGCGGTAGCGTGTGAGTCTCAAACCCCTTGGGGGGTGGGCGGTCTCCCAGGGTGGGGGCGCCCAGGCGTCCCAGGGCCCAGGCAGGATGGGGTGGGTGCGCACGTCTCAAAACCCCTTGTCATGGGGTGGTGGTGCGGGGCGCGCCTCATGGGTGGGGGCGCCCTGGGACGCCTGCGTCTCGGCGAGGTCTCAAACCCCTCAGGAGGCGTGTGCCGCTCAGGGCTTGGGGGAGTGAGCAAGCAACGTCTCAAACCCCTTGTCATGGGGGTGGTGGGGGGGCTTGTCTCAAACCCCTTGTCATGGGGGTGGTGGTGGGGGCCCTGAGGTCACCGTCATGGGGTGGTGGGCGCCCACGTGCCGGTGTCTGGGGTCTCAAACCCCTTGTCATGGGGGTGGTGGGGGCGATCGCAGGTCTGACCACTGGATGAACGTCTCAAACCCCTTGTCATGGGGGGTGGTGGGGGGGCGCCAGGCGCCTGGGGCCACCCCGTCCGCCCGATGGGCTGGGGCAGGACTGGCAGCCGTCTCAAACCCCTTGTCATGGGGGTGGTGGGGGCGCCACCGGGAATACAAGGACCTGTGTACCCCCGCCCGCTGCAAGTCTCAAACCCCTTGTCATGGGGGTGGTGGGGGCGCCCGATCGACCATGGCGACCATGCGCACATAGCCGACGCGAGTCTCAAACCCCTTGTCATGGGGGTGGTGGGGGCGCCCCTCCGGCTGAGAATGTCCAAGATTCCGGGACCTTGCAAGCCGAAATCGCGGATCGGGGGTGAGGCGGCTTGTCCCCACTCCCCCGACTGGAGCGCGACATCGCGGTCAATGCAATGATTTCAGCCGCTTGGCGCCCCTGAGCCCACCCGCGGATCTCGACGGGGCTCCGCGGTTCTGGCGCGGTCGCCGCGATCCGCGGGCGAGGTGGTCGAGTTTTCAAGGAGCGCTGGAACGGGATCAGCCGACCTCGATGATGAACCGGGGCTGCTGGTCTTGTCGACGGACGAGCCAGCCGCTGGGGAGGCGGATGCGGGTGGTGCCGTGCTGGTCGAAGAGGGCGTCGAGCGCGGCTTCAGTGCGCAGCAGGCCGCGGGTGGCGTCCTCGATCTGCCGGCGGAGCGCAGCGAGCTTGCGGACGGCGGCGTCGGCCTCGGCCGCCGGATCCGGTGCGGGTGCTGGCCGAAGAGGCTCGGCAGGCGCTGCCGCTGGGGGCGCTGCCCCCTGGCTGGCCGCCTCGCGGCGGTCCGGTACGGGGGGGCCTGGCGAGGCGGGTGCATCCAGCCGGGGACGGAAGCCGTTGACCTCCGCGGGTCGCAAGGCATGCAGGACGGGCGTCGGCCACGTCCCCGGGGGCAGCCGGAAGGTGCAGTGGCAGCCGACTTCGGCGGCGAGCTGGGCATGGCGCGCGCGCAGGGTGGCGCAGGCCGGCGGCCGGGGCGGCAGCCGGCGCAGGCGGCGAGCCGTGTCGGCTGCGCTGTCGCCGGCGGGGCCCAGGATCGCCTCGAGGGTCGCCGATCGGTCGTCTGGCGGCAGCCAGCCGAGGGCCTCGACCACCGTCTGCCGGTCAGGGCCATCGAGCCGACCGAGCCGTGTGGCCTTGGCGGCGAGGGTCCGCAGCAGCGCACAGCCGGCCAGCACCTGGCGACCAGTGACCGCGGGGATGGCCTCCAGCGCCACCTGTTGCTGCCGCGGGCTGGGCGCCGTCACCGGGCCGATCCGCACGAGGGCGTGCACCGCGTCGCGAGCCGTGCGGGCGGCGGCGGCGAGGGCCGCGGCCTGGTCAGGGAGGGGTCGTTGGTGGGCGTCGATGAGCTGGGATCGGCGGCCTGTACGCGCATCGAGGCCAAGGGGCAGGAGCAGCCATGGTCCCGGCGGCCGCAGGCTGTCGCTCCCCGGGCATCGGGCAACGGTGACGTCGGCCGCCGGGGGGCCCGCCTCCTCGGTGAGGCGAACGAGCAGGGCTGCCGCGTGGCGGAGCGGGACGGGGGCGTCGAAGAACAACCACACCCGCCGGCCATCGCGGCCATCATCCTCCAGGTGCGGGTGCAGGCCCAGGCGGCGGGCGGTGCCGGCGAGCCGGAGCGCGTGGTCGTGCACGAGGGCCCGCAGCGTGGCCCACCGCCGGCGGCCATCGGCGTCGGCGGCCGTGGTGATCCAGGGCGGCACCACCGCGTCCCGGCGAATTCGGATGTGGATGGAGGCGATGGCCAGGGTGCCATCCTCGCGCAAGGGGTAGAGGGCGCGCCGAGGGCCGCGATCGAGGTGGCGACGCAGGCGGGTCGGGTGCAACGGCACGTCGAGGTGGTCGAACGCCTGGTGGCCACGAGTGTCGGTGCGCTCGACGCGGTGGGCAGCGCCGAGGCCGCTCAGGACGGCGAGGATGGCCTGTGCGGTGGCGTCGTCCACCTGGACGGGAGCCCCGGCCTCGGTGGCGGGCGGGAGGGCCAGCGCCTCGGCCAGCAGGTGGTGGCCTGCCGCGCGCAGGGCGCTGGCGTCGCCCTCGCCCACCGCTGCGAGGAGCGCGGATGGCACCCCCAGAAGGGCCGCGAGGCGGCGTTGCTCGAGATCGGACAGCCGTCGGGCCAGCAGCGCCTGGGCATCAGCGATGAGGGCCCGGCGGCCAGGGAGGTCGTCGAGGCTGGTCCAGACTTCGGCGAGGCGCAGGTGCAGCGCTGGCGGGAGCGCGCCCGCCATGGTCGGGCGACGCCCAGCGAGGCGGGGCACATCGATGTCGGCGATGGCCGTCGCGGCGAGGCCTTCCAGGGTGAGGTCGGCGTGGCGGCCAGGCGATCCGTACCAGCGGGTCCACTCCGCCGCCAGGGCTGCCAGCGCTGGCAAGTCGGCGACGAGCGCGCTGGCCCGCTGCCCGAGGTGCCCGATGGCGCCCGCTGGCGGGCCGCGCCCGGTCGCGTCGAAGCGAACGCCGAGGAAGTCGAAGCCCTCAGCCAGGTGGCCGCGGCGGGTCTTGCGCGCCGACAACGCGAGCTGCAGATCCCGCAGGGCGTCACCCAGGACGCCGAGCCCGTCGAGGGCGGCCTCCAGGCTCTCCGTCAGGAGCAGCAGATCATCGCCATAGCGCACGAACGCGACGCCGGCGCGCTCCAGGGCGGCATCGACGGGTCGCAGGTAGACGTTGGCGAGCAGCGGCGAGAGTGCGCTCCCCTGCGGCAGGCCGGTGGTGGGCTCGATGAAGGCCGCCGAGGCGACGACGCCGGCGCCAACGAGGCGATCGATCAGGCGCCGCGTCCGATCGTCGAGGCCATCGCGCTCCAGCTCGCTGCGCAGGCCGGCCCGGTCGATGCGGTCGAAGAACTTCTCGATGTCGCCGCGGGCGAAGAACCGACGGCCGGCCGCGAGGTGACGATCGACCACGCGGAGGGCCGCGTCGACGCCGCGGCCACGCCGCCAGGCCATCGCGGCGCCGGAGAGCTGCGGTTCGTACCAGGGTCCGAGGCCATCCGAGAGGGCCCGCTGGACGACGCGCGCCTCGATGGTGGGGATGACGAGGGGACGGTCGGGGTCGGAGGCGATCCGCAGGCGACGAGCGGCCTTGGGGCGCCACGCCCCGGCCATGAGCTCGGCGTGCAGCGCATCCAGGCGGGCGGGATCGAAGGTGGCTGCGGTGATGCCATCGACGCCCGGGGCGCTGCCCTTGCGCTGGACGTGGTCCCACGCGGCCTGCAAGCGGGAGCGGCCGATGAGCGCCTCGAAGGTCGGGGCCTCAGACGAAGACATCTTCGGGTCCGTCGGGCACGGGGACGGCCGTGCCGATGAGCGTCATGGCGTGGGTGCAGGTGCCGCAGAGGCGGTAGATGCGCACGGAGTCGACCTCGTGCTGGACGAACCGGTGGACGAGGCGAAGCAGGTCGCGGTAGCGGCGGTCGTCGAGCGGCCCCTCGAAGACGCTCTTCTGGACCGGACGCAGGAAGGCCTTGAGCCGGGTGTGGAGCTGCTGGCGGCGCGCGTTGCCCGAGATGTCGTAGCAGAGCAGCAGGTACATCAGTCGATCCTCGGGGGATCGAGCTCGCCGTCGGCCCCCTCGAACCGTCGGCCCAGGGCCGCCGCGAAGGCGTCGAGGTGAGCCTGGAGCGTGGACCGGCCCTGGCGACCCTGGACCGGCTGCCGCCACAGCGCCTGGAGGGCCGGCAGGAAGATGGCCCGGCCGCGCTCTCCCAGGTAGACGGCAGGCTGCGCGGGCACCTCGCCCGTGGGCGGGGCGCCCAGCGTCGAAGGGTCGACGTCCGGGTGGACGAAGTCGGCGGGCTCCAGCTGCCGGCGGTTGATGAGCCGCAACACCAGCCGGTCGACCATGGGCCGGAGGGGTTCCATGACGTCCAGGGCCAGGGCCGGCTTGCCATGGTCGGCGGCGTGGAGGGCGCCGAGGCAGGGCTCCAGGCCTGCGCGCAGCAGCGCCGCCTCCACCCGTGCCAGCACCAGGGTGTAGCCGAACGAGAGGCAGGCGTTCACGGGATCCGTGGGAGGACGCCTCGTCCTTTTCGTGAAGGAGAACAATGGGTTGCGGATGGCCTCTCCAAGGGCGCGGAAGTAGACCGCCGCGCCCTGGCCCTCCACGCCGCGGAGGGTGTCCAGGTCGGTCGGGGCCCTGGCTTGCAGCCTGCCGAGCGCGACGGCGGCGGCCACGGCCTGGGGGCCGCGGTGCTCCCGGGCCATGCGCAGGCAGAGGCTGCGCTGGTTGGCCAGCTTGCCCTCGACGAAGAGGCGGGCCAGCTCAAGGGTCCGGGCCTCATCGGCGAGCGCATGCAGCTGCGCGAGCCGACGCTGGCCGCCGCGATCGACCCGCGTTCGCAGGGCGCCTTGAAGGCGCCCCGCCGGCGAGAGGAAGAGGGTGTCGACGCCCGCCCGCAGCAGCCGCGTGCGGGCCGCGGCCGTCAGCTCGATGGTGCCGTAGAGGTGGAGCTCGGCCACCTCGGCCAGGGGCTTCGACGCGAGCACGTCGCGCCCGAACCGAACCTCGATGGACTCCCCCGCCAGCCCGACGGTGGCGCCCGCGCGCTGCACGGTGAGCAGGGCCCTCATGTGGCCCCCGCCGCATGCAGGAGCGGGCTTGGGTACTCGCCCAGGCACGGAAACTCGCAGTGACAGGCCACCGTCGCGGTGATGTGGGGCACCCGGGCGCGGATGCGGGCACAGGAGATGGGGTGCCCGCGCCGGACCTTCGCGGGGACGTCACGCAGCGGGACTTCCGGGCACGCGCGGAAGAGCGCTTCGATGGGCCCGAGGCCCGCCGCCAGGTGCCCGAGGCTGTGCAGGAGCACGATGCGCTCGTCGTGCCCGATCCGCCGCGTCTCCGCAGCCCGCGTGAGGATCGTCGCGACCACCGGACAGCCAGCGATCACCTTGCGGAGCGCGGCCTCTGCCTGTGGCGTCGGGGCCTCGGCCGGCGACGGCGGCGGCGGGGCCGCGTCCGCGCGAAGGGCCTCGAAGGCCGCCATCACTTCGACCGGGGCGACACGGCGGGTCGACGCCAGCGTCGCCCAGGGCGTCTCGACCGGGCGCCCGGCCCGGTCGAGGAACGTCGACCGGCGTCCACTGACCGGGTGCACGCCGAGGGGCAGCTTGATGAGGTTGCCCAGGCCATCCGCGTCGACGCGGCCTTGCTTCGGGAAGAACTCCAGGCTCAGCTCCGGTGGCAGGTCGGCGGACAGGGCCGCCAGGAGCGCGCGACCGAACCGGTGGACGAGGTCGGCGGCCATGGGCGCCTGGAGCAGACACCAGAAGTGCCGCCCCTTGTGGCCGCTGTCCTCGACGATGCAGGCGAGTCCGTGGGCCCCGAGGCGGGCCTCGATGGCCGCGGTCGAAGCCGCCAGTACCTGCCGAACCCGTCGATTCTCCTGGTGATCCTGGGCGGCGGCGGCCAACGCCTTGCGGCGGATGTCCAGGTCGATCACGAAGAACGTCACGGTGTCGTCCAGGCGGATCAGGTACGTCCCCAGGGAGCAATCGCCGGCCAGGTGGGCGGCCGCCAGGCGGGGCGTCAACGGGATCTGCTGCGGTGCGTAGCCCTGCCGCAGGGTGCCATCGGCCTGGGGGCTGACCCACTGGCGGGCGTGGACCCCTTCCCGACCGCCAAAGGCATGGAGGTAGCGCGCCAGCGTCGCGACGTCAGGCTCGGTCGGTGGAGGAGCGGGGGGCCCATCGACCGGGGGCATGACGCTCGGATGCTCCACCCCCAGATCCGCCAGCTCGCCGGCGAGGTCGGCCAGCGCGGCCGCTGCCCTCACCGAGTCGGGGGCCTCGCGCGTCGCGGCGCGCAGCTCGTCCAGGGCGAGCGAGAGGCTCCCGATCTCGGCCGCCAGGGCGGCCCAGCCCAGGCGAGCCTCGCCATGCCTGGGCTGGGTGCTCAGGTGGTCGGCGAGCAGCGCCTCCGCCTCGTCGAGTCGGCCGCTGGCGGCCAGCGCGCGGACGTCGGAGGCGGGGGCGTCCACCGGTCAGCCGGGCTCTTCGAGCGTGACGTGGCCGAGGCCCATGGGGGCGCCCTTGCCGGCGTGCAGCGTCTCGGCGAGGCGCCAGAGGTCGCGCAGGGGGCCGGGGACGTCGGCCAGCGTGACGGTGCCCACGATGCCTGTGATGGGGATGGCGCGGCCCTGTCGATCGGAGACGCGGTGGTCGGTGACGACCGCGAGGTCGGCGTCGGCGGTGCGGACGTCGGCGGCGAGGGCGGCCAGGGTGGCGTGGTCGAGGGGGCTCGGGCCCTCCCCGTAGAGGTCGACCAGGTGCTCGACGCGGCTGGCGAGGCGGCGCGTGAAGGCCTCGACGTCGAAGTGGCCGAGGCGCTTGCGGTCCTTGGTGATGTGCAGGGGCGTGCGCAGGTGCAGCCGGACGGTCCGGGGACCCGTGGACCGAAGCTGCGGGCGCCAGGGATGGCTGGTCGCGACCGTGGCGGTGGCGCGGCCGCGGGCGCTAGCCAGGCCGGCCAGGCCAGCGGCGCGGATACCGGCCTCCCAGGCCGCGGCCGAGAGGCCCGTTTCGCCCAGGAGTTGGAGCGAAAATGATGTGGTTTCGCCCGGTTGCAGGTAGAGCGGGTGCCCCGTCCAGCGGCTGGGCGTGAGGGTGTAGGGCGGCGAGGCATGGGCAAGGCGGCGGGGGCGGTCGGGGCCGGCGGAGGTACCGAGGAAGGCCTGGGTGTAGCCGCAGCGGTCGAACGCCGGGCAGCCGTCACAGTCGGGCAGGCCGGTCGAGCAGCGGAGGCGGCGGAGGGCGTTGCCGACGGCCCCGCGCAGCGTGGAGCCGGCGAACGCAGGCAGGCGGACGGGATCGAAGGCGGTCAGCGTGACGGCCAGGGTGGTGATCGAGAGTGGGAGCTCGGTGCCGACGGGGGCGTTCACTGCGCACCGCCCGGGTAGGGGCGCCAGGCCACGAACCGGAATGCGCTGGTCTTGAGCACGGTGCCGTCGGCCTGCATGGCCTCGGAAGCCTCGCGCCCGGTCGTCGCGACGTAGCAGGGAATGCCGGCGGCCTGGAGGCGATGGACGATGGCGAACGTCGCGCTGTGCTCGCCGGCGACGAAGGCGCCGCGGCACGGGAGGCTGAGGATCTCACCGGCGGCCCGCTGAGCGAGGCGTGCGACGTCCTCGGCGGCGGCGTCGGGGGGGATGGCCGGGAACGGGACGTCGACCACCGCGCCGTGGCCGAGCGCCAGCGCTGCGCTGTGTTGCTCGGGCGTCCAGCCGGTGCTGGGGTGGTTGGAGCAGCTGGCGAAGACGCCGGGGGTGGGGCCGAAGAGACCGACCTCCTGGAGGTGGGACTCGAGCTGGTCGACGGCGGCGTCCAGGCGCTTGCGGATCACGTCTGGCTTGCCGCCCTGGGATCGGAAGCCGCCGTGCTGGACATCGTTGCGCAGCCCGGTGAAGGCGTTGAAGTGACCGGGGTAGCCCGACTGGAGGGCCTTGCCGAGGCCTCCGAGGGCGCGGTCGTCCGCCTTGCGGCGGGCGTTGAAGTCGCTCCCCTCGCCCGGCTGGGGTACGGGGTCGTCGGCGCGCAGCAGGGTGAAGCCCGAGACATAGGTCTCGCGGATGAGGGCCGAGAGCTCGGAGTAGCGCTGGAGGCGCGCATAGAGCCGCGCGAGGTGGACGCTGGCGCGAAGTCCCTCGGGGCTGACGACCGAAGGGGCCACGAGCTGCTGAACGGTCTCGACCATGTGGTCGAGCATCGGTACGACCGGCTTCGCTCGCTGGCCGAGAATGTCGCGCGCGTCGCGGGCCGTCTCGGTGAGACGACCCGCGAGCTCGGTGATCAACGCCGGAACCCGGACGGTGACGAGGCCCTCGGCGAACGCCGAGGCAGCCTTGCGGAATCGACTCAAGGGGCCGATCTGCTTGCCGATCTCCTTGTGATCTTCGGCCGACGCCGCCCTGGGTCGCGCCTCCTTCTCGGCGCCTTCCAGCAGACCCGCCAGGTCATCTGCGCGGCCATGGCGCAGCAGGCCGTCGAGGGCCGTGTTCCAGCGCAGGACGTCGAGGAATTGGGTCAAGTCCCAGATGGGCACCACGACCTGCTCGGCTGGGGCGTCTGATCTCGTCGCGTTCTGGCCGCGGTCCGGGCCCGGTCCTCCCGAGGGCTCGTAGGCTGCGTACGCGATGCGAACCGGCACCGCGGGCGACTTGGCCTCGGTCCAGCGGCGCCGACGCTCTGACTGGGCGAACGCGATGGCTGCGGCCGCGAAAAACGGCTGCGACCGAAACCCATGAGTGATGTCGACGACAATGCCGGTGGGACGAACCTCGCCCGGTACGACTGGACGGTCCGGATCGACAAGAGCCACGAGCTGTTCGAAGATCTCCCATCGCTCTTCTGTGCTGGCGCCCTTGGGGATGACGACCAGCCTCACCAGCGGCATTGGACAAGGCCCGAGATCCCGCCGCAACAGCGTGAGGTAGAGGTCGGACGCGAACCACGTCTGCTCCACCTCGACCGTTCCCAGCACGACCAGGGTGACGGGTCCCTCGGCCTCGGCGATCGTGGGCACATCGTGCAGGGCCGTCGGGCCGTGGATGCCCTTCTCGCCACGATAGCGGACCGGCTCGTAGCGCTCAGGGAACCGACCGCTGCCGAGGCCGAGGAACGTCACGATGCGCGTGGCCACCTCAGCCCTCCTCGTCGAGCCAGGCCAGGAAGGCGCGGGTGGGCGCAAGGGCCTTGTCCACGTTGCTGCCCTGGGACCGCACGTTCTGGATCGCCTTCTCCAACTGCTCGATCTCCCTCTTCCTTCTGCGCCTCGCCGTGTCGTCCTTCTTGTCGATGGACCGCTGGCGGGCGCGGTGGAGGTCGGCCTCCAGGGCCGCCACGTCGACGCCGCCGCCGGCTGCATCAGCGCGGAGCCGGGCGAGGGCGTCCCCGAACAGCCCGCCGATCAGCCCACGCCACGCGGCGTCGGTCAGCTCGGGGCTCGGGCTTCCGCGGCCGTTGGCCAGCAGCCAGGCGGCCTGTGAGGCGGCGTCCTGGTCGAGCAGGTCCTGGTGCAGCCGCGCCCACCGCGCCTCGGGCGGGAGCCGCGCGAGGATGTGCTCTTCCTCGGCCTGCGCCCGGGTCACGTCCGGGACGGCCACCGTCATCCGCCCATAGCCGGCGTTGGTCTTGGCCCCGATGCCCAGCTCCGTCAGCCCCAGGCGCAGCAGGTCGAGGGCGCGGTCGAGCCAGGCAGGGTCGTCGGCCGGATCGGTCAGCACGAGGGCCAGCAGGAAGCGGCCCGAGACCGTCGCGAAGGGCACGGGGTTGGGGCTGTCGGTGTCGAGGGGCGCTTCGTCCTTCTGGTAGTAGCCCGCGTGGTGCACCGTCATCACGTCGAGCGCGATGGGCAGCGTCTGGGCGCCGGCCGGGTTCCACCAGGCGTCCAGGAAGCAGACGCGGCCGATGTGATCCACCGACTGGCCGTCCTCCAGGCCGGCGCCGCCCTGCCCGAAGAGATCCGCGTGGTGCTCGCCCTTGCGGGCGTGGGCGCTCGTCCCCTTCCGCCAGCCGTCGTCGTGCGCCAGCAGGTGGGCCGCCGCAGCGGCGACGCCCTTCAGGGCCGAGCCGGGGATGAACGGCACGCCCCAGGTGTGGCTCAGGGTCAGGCCGTTCTCGAGCACGCCCTTGTCGCCCAGGCCCAGGGCGATGCGGCCCTCGGCCTGGATGTCGATGACCAGCGCGGTGTGGTCGGCGGGCAGGCTCTGGCGCCATCGGTCGCAGGCCTCGACGTAGCCCCGGGGGACGGCGGTGCTCTCTACGCTTCGGAAGTGATTGGCCTTTTCGCCCACCCCTTCAGTGGAGCCCGGGTTGCGCTGGTCGTTCTGGACGCTCAGGTAGCGGTCCAGCCACAGGCCAGCGTGGGTGGTAGCGCTGCGGTCGACGCGCTCGAGCGCCTCGCGGCGGGCCTTCACTTCGCCTCCGACCGGGCCTCTGCCCGCGCCGCCATGGCGTAGCTGCGCAGCCAGGTGGCGGCCTCGATGGCGTCCCGGCTCAGGGCCAGGTACTTCGGCAGCGGCGCCGTCCGGGCGGTCTTCGCGAGCTGGCGATCGCCCATCACCTCGGCGACGTCGCCGATCCAGAGCTGGGCGCCCTTGTCGTCGCGGGACTCACAGAAGGCGATCGTCTGCATCGTGCCGCTCTGCAGGAGCAGCGTGGGCCCCTTCATGCAGAAGGTGCGGTACTTGTCCCAGTCGGGCGTGCCGACGCGGCTGGTGACGAGGCGGTGGGCGGCCTCGGCGCGCCGCTGCTGGCGGGTGCTCATCGCGCCCCCTCCTTGCCGACCAGGACCAGCCGGCAGCGGCCCCGACCGACCGTGGCCTTGCCGCCGAGCTGCAGGGCCTGCTTCGTGAGCGTCCCGAGGTAGGCGAGCAGGTCGTCCGCCTCGACGCCCGCCTTCCCGGGCGGATCCGCGTGGATGAGGGCCTGCAGGATGGTCTCGGGGGGCAGGCTCTCCTCGTGCCACAGGTTCTTCACCGTGCGGCTGTCGGGATCCAGCGCGACGCGCGCCGAGACGGCGGTGCCGTGCAGGGCGAGGAAGCTCATCAGATCGTCGTGCACGATGCAGAAGCGCTCGGCGAGGTACTGCTGCCAGACGGCGTCGCCGGGGAAGATCAGCTCGGCCAGCAGGGTGATCCAGGGGTGGGCGGTGTTGGAGGAGACGGGGGTCAGGTCGAGGTCCTCGAAGATGACCTTTTCGCCGATCTTGAGAGCCGACCGGGGCCCGACGCAGCACTGCTCCACGGCCCCGAGGCTGACGGGGACCGGCGCATCGACCTTCCGCACCTCCTTGAGATCACGGATGAATCGGTGCAGCAGGTAGGGCGAGGTGGCCCAGGCGAAGGTGCCGGCCACGGAGCGCACGGGCAGGAGCAGCAGCACCGCGTCCCCGAAGAGGGCGCCGCCCCGGTGCTCGACCTCGGGCTCCTCGCTGCCGCCCGGCGGCTCGCGGCCAAAGAGGCCCTGCGTCAGCTCCGGAGCACCATCGCCCCGGCTGCGGTCGCGCAAGCTACCCTTCAGGCTGCTCCCCGGCAGGTACGGCAGGCCGGTCGCGCGGTCGCGGGCGATGGCCAGATCGACGGCCCCCGCCGACTGGCCGGTGCCAGCGTGCAGGGGGGACAGGGCGTGTACGAACAGGACTCGAGTCGTCGACATGGTCAGTCTCCCGCAAAGAATTTGAGGAACGCCCCAAGGACGTCCGAGTTGCCGTCGAGGGCGGTGCGCATGAGGTCGCTGCGGGCCTCGGCGTCGGTGATGGCCGTGGGGACGTTGTCCGCGGCCGAGTTGCCCAGCTCGATGGGCGTGGGCATCGGGGCCGACAGGCGCAGGGCGAAGGAGCCGAACCCCTCGTCCCGGGCGTAGGGCCGGATGATCAGCGGCGAGGCCATGCGCTCCGTCCCCCTGGGCTTGAGCGTGGTGTCGCTCGGATCACCGAAGTCCTTGAAGTGGAAGATGATCGGCAGGCCGAAGGCCGCCCGGGGGAAGGCCCGGGTCGTGGTCAGCGGCGTCCGGTGCTTTCTGTCCGCCTGCCCTGTGATCCGCCGGATCTCGTCCGCCTCAGGCCAGCGGCTGCGGCCAGGCCGCCGCGGGTCGTCCGTACCGGGGTTGCGGCCAATGCCCGGCCCCTGCCGGAAGGCCTTAAGCCTGCCGAGGCCCCGGTCCAGGGCGCTCAGCGCGGTGGCGTCGGACTTCGGGTGAGTGACGAGCCGGGCGCCCGCCAGCGAGGTGACACCCGCGTGGTTCTGCAGGCCAGCCGACAGCCGGGCAAGCTCCTGTGCCGGATCCCGCACCGTGTCCGCCGCGACCGCGCCGAACCCGCGCCGGGTGCGGCCCCCCACGCCGCCGAAGGCGAGCCAGGCGTCGACGGCGCGTCGCACGCCCTCGACGTCGTCGTCCGTCAGCTCCCTGCGGTCGATGGTCAGCACCAGCTCGAAGCGGCCCGAAACGGCGGTCAGCGTGCCCGGCGTCTTGTCCCGCGCTTCCCGTGCCGGCTGCAGCGGGAAGGCCCCGTAGGCCCGGCTCGGGATGGCGTTTCCTACCCCGTCCACCGACGACGTGGTCGCCCGCCCTTCCAGCCGCATGGCGACGCGACCCCGGCCCCCCTTCTCATCACCGGCGCGCCCGAAGAGCAGCGCCTCGCGCTCCCTCATGGTGGCCAGCGGATACTGGCACCCCCAGGCCGCTCGCCACCAGAAGCGCAGCTGGCCGCGGATGCTGGCCGTGCGCACGGGCGTCACGGCGTCCGGGTTCTTGCGGTGCGGCCGGTCGCCCTCGATGTGGACCCCGCCGCCGAACAGCGGTGCAACCACTTGAAACCTCTGCTGAATCACGACGACCGCCCGGTCCGCATCGGTGCGGACCACGATCGCCGTGGGCGCTGCCTTGCGCTTCGCCTCGCCCTTCATGCGCCCACCCCCAGCAGCATGCGGCCGAAGCCATCGCGACGATCCTGCTCGTCGTCGCAGAGGCTCCGGAGCCACACCCGCTCCAGCAGGTCCCGGCCCGGGAGCGGGGACTCGATCCAGTACACCGACCCCGCCGGCGCCGCCCGGCGGCTGGCCTTGGGCTTCTTCGCGACGAAGTCCCACCCCGAGACGACCTGCGGGCGGTCGACGCAGGCCGCCACCAGGCGGGCGCCCTCCCCAAAGAACGCCTCCAGGCGCTCATCCGACGGCCGCCAGCCTTCGGCGAAGATGCCCGGCGTCAGCAGCACCACCCGCCAGCGCCCGGACTCCTGGATCAGCCTCGTCATCCAGGAATCCGAGAGCCGCGGGAGCTCTCCCATGGCCGCCAGCCGGCTGACGCGGCCCTCGCCACCCAGCCGGACGAGGCCAGCCCTCAGCTCCTCGGACCGGGGGCCTGCCACCGCCAGGCCAAGGCCAAAGCGCCGGGCCTCCCGCCCCCTGGTCAGCGTCGAGAACCGCAGGCCCTCGACGCTGAAGAGCTTGCCGTCCTGGGCGGTACCCGTCGCCGGGTCCAGGGCGACGTGGGTGCGCCACTCCGAGGTCAAGGCCGGGGTCGGCCCCACGCTGCCCGCGGGGGCCGCTCCCGGATCGACCAGCCACGCCTGCATCGCCTCCCAGGACCAGAACGCCGGTCCCTTGCTGAGCTTGGAGCCATCGTGCCCGCCGTCGATCACGACCGGCAGAAGGCCCGCCGGCAGGTTGGAGGGTCCCGTCCCCTGGCCGGGGACCAGCCGCAGCCGAGAGGTCTCGCCGCCGGCCCAGAGGCAGTCCCGCGGGGCGGGCGCCAGCGGTCGGCTCGACCCCCGTTCGTCCAGCTCAAGGAGCCAGGGCCCGGCGACCTCGAGGTCGAGCACCGACGACCAGTCATCGTTCACCGGGCCGAGCTGGGCGCGGACACAGCCCGCGACCGTCGACGGCGATGGAAAAGGCAGTGATTTCATCCGGTTGCCGTTGCTTGCCGCGTCGCGGACGGCGAGCAGATCGCGGGGCTCGATGGCCCAGGGCGCCAGCGCGGCACTCATCGCCTCACCTCCCACTCCGCATCCTTCCGGGCCCGCAGCAGCAGCCGGGCAATCTGGATCTCGACGCTGATGCGGCGCGCCGCGTCGGCGACCGCCTCGCCGGGTCGTGGCGCCAGCTCCTGGTCCACGAGGGCCCGGACCTCCGCACCGAGGAGCTCGCCGCGGTCATCGCGCTTGCGCACCAGGATGCGACGCAGGAGCGCGCGCGCCGCCTCGTCGGCGCCGGCCGTGGCCAGCTCGAACGGCCGCATCGACTCTTCCAGCTCGAAGGCCACGCCATCCGGCAGGTCCCCGCGCGCGAGCATGTCCATCCAGAGCCAGAGGCGATCGACCAGGTGAGGGGCCTCGGCGAAGCTGCCGACCGCCGACACGGTGCTGCCGCTGCGCTTGTCCATGGTGATCGCCAGCGCGTTGCGGCCCGCGACGCCGGGGCGCCCGGTCTTTGCCAGGTGCTCGGCCTCGCGAGCGAGCTGCCGCGCGTCGAACATGGGGTGCAGGTGGTGGCAGATGGCCACGCCGATGGAGAGCGTCGGGGGCTTCACGGGGCTGTCGCCGACCGCCTGCCGGGCCACCTCGGCGAAGAGCGTCCGCAGCGCCTTGCAGACGTCGAGGAGGGTGTGGAGCGGTACCAGCGCGAGGACGTCGTCGCCGCCCGCGTAGATCAGGCTGCCGCCGTGGCTGGCGATCAGCGCGGGGCACTGACTCGCGAACTCGGACTCAAGCGTTCTGCCGAAGTGCTGGTGCCGCTCAAGCCCATCGTCGCGGTCCTTGGCGAGGTCGGAGAGCACCCTTCCCATCTGATCGCCGTCGGCCTGGATCAGCGCGTAGTAGGGCGTCGGACCCTCGGCCAGGTCGAGGTGCCGTAGCAGCTGACGCAGGCGCCGGCGGGCCTGCATGAGGACCGCCGCGTCCTGCTCGGCGTCGTCCGTCTGGCACAGCTTCTCCAGCTGACCCTCGAAGAAGATCAGCCCATCAAAGCCGGCCGATCCGTCCGCAGCGAAGGCTCGGGGCGTCCGGACACCACCCAGATCGACCTGGGTGTCGCCGTCGATGCGGATGCGGAGCTCTTCCTCGACAGGGATCCCGAGGTCCGCCAGCGCCTTGATGTAGGCCGACACCCTGGCCTCCTGATGGCGCGCGGCGATGCGCCGCAGGAGGGGCGCGGCGGCCATGTGGGCGGTGCCGTGGATGCGAGGGGGCTGGTCACTCGAGGTACGGACCTGCTGCAAGCGCTTCAGCATGCCGGGCCCGTCGAGGGTCTCCTCGGGCTCGATGCCGAGCTTGAGGCGCAGCCGCCGCGCCTCCGCTCGCCTCTCGGCGGGCGTTGTGGCGAGGCGGGACCGACCCCAGACCCGCTCCAGCACGACCGTCTCGCGCTCGCCGTCGATGGGCGACTTGGGCACCATCGCGCCCCAGGCGACCGGCCCCCAGTCGCGGGTGTTCTTGCGGGCCGCCAGCGCCGCCTCGACCTGCTCCCGCGCCGCGCCGTACGTCGTCGCGATGGGGGCCGCCGCCCAGAAGAGCTCGAGCATGCCGTCGTTGCGGCCGGTCCCGAGGATCTGCTGGCGGGCCCGCTCCACGTCCAGGGCGCTCGCGTGCCACGGGAAGAGCCGCTCGAACTGGCCCTCGAGCCAGGCGTTCGCCGCCTTCGTCGCGGCCTGGGCGACATCGGCGGGATCCTGGTCGTCGGGGAGCTGAACCAGAATCTTGTTGGCCACCGACGGGCCCGCGGAGCCGTCGGTGGTGCCGAGGCCAGCGGGGAAGATGAGCGTCGCGCTGGCACCACCCACCGCAAGGGCGATGGTCGCCGAGACGTCGCTCAGAAGCTGCGAGCCCGCCCAGAGGTCCTGGCCTCGGCGCCCTGCGGCGATGAAGCCCTGGACCGGGCCGACGCTGATGAGGAGAAGATTCGCCGCCATTCGCCTGCTCTCGAGTGGTCGATGGGCCCCAGCATAGAGCGCCGCCGATCGATTACAAGCACTATTTTGCCTCTTTCCCCGAGGAGGGCGGCAGCATGGCGTGGGGCGCCCACGTCATCGTGAGCGCCATCTCGACGAGGTCGTCTTGACCGTGGGCGGCGTCGTCCATGACCTGGAGGAGGTCGCGCAATGCGGCATAGTGGGACGCGATGCGGCCGACGTCCTGGCGACGGACACGGATGGCATTGGTGCGGGCGAACGCCACGACATCGCCATCGTAGAATCGCGATCCGACCGTGTCGGCGACGGCTTCGAGCAGGTGGTTCAGGCCGTCGAGCCGCGCCCCCTCGTCCTCGTCCTCAACCAGCGGGAACTGCCTGCGCGTCGGCTCGTAGCGCCCATCGGGCCGAAGCCGGATGCGCTGCTGATCGACCAGATGGCCGATCGCGCTCTGGATTTCGTCATCCTCGGCGCGGATGGTCTGCCGCAATCGCGCGAGGCTGAGGGGCTCGGTCCAGAGGAGGTACTCCAGCCGCCGCGGCAACGCGTGGCTGGTCTCGACCGTGAGGAAGTCCTTCAAGCGTCGGGAGAGCTGCGTCACGGTGCGCAGGCTGACGCCCATGCGCTCCGCCGTCTCGGCTCCGGCCAGGCCCCGCCGGCGGGCCTCGTTGAAGTACGCCATCCCGACCAGGTGCTTGAGTGCCCGCAGAGGGATGCCGCGGCGAAGCGCGAGCCGAACCAGCGGCGTGCACAGCGCGTAGAAGATGCTTCTATCGAGCGGCTCTTGCGGAAAGTCCTCGGTATCCATGGGGAGAAAGTTACGCAGAAAATCTCTAGACTTGCAAATCTATCTGTCCGGATGGTCACCCGACACCCGTCTCCCGGTCGCTGCCCACAAGCACCGACAAGGAGGTCAACATGCGCAGCTTCGCCCTCATCGCCCTCGCCCTCGCCGGCATCACCACCCCTGCCCTCGCTGATCCGCCGCCCACCGTGACGCCGGTGTGCACGCAGTTCGGGACGGAGACCGGGTTCCTCTGCTCCTTCACCCGCCGCGTGGATCTGTCGTGGGTCTGCACCGAGTTCGGCTTCTCGACCGGCCAGTGTGCCGGGGCGTACTCCGACTGCCAGGTCAAGCTCATCTGGTGGCCGGGGGCCGACTACGACGAGCCCGACGCCAGCGTCAACTGCACCACCCCCGTCCTGGGGACCTGAGCGCCTCAGCCCGCCAGGGCCGCGTACGCCGTGTGGCCGAGCAGGTAGAACACGATGGCGTAGCACGGCCCGGTGGCGAGGAAGACGCGCTTGCTCTGGGTGCGCGACAGGCTCTTCCCCAGCAAGATCGGGTAGATGGACCGCAGGGCCACGTAGATCGCGCCCAGCGCAGTCGCGACGGCGGGGGAGACGAAGAGCGCGTGCAGCCAGAGCGCGCAGAGGAACGGCGCCATCTGCTCGTGGGTGTTGGCGACGGCGCGGTCGGCCGCGAGCATGCGGCCGTCCTGGCCGAAGTAGCGGTCGAACTGCTCGCCCCGGGCCGCGTACTCGGCCAGCAGCTTGTACTTCGTGCCCCGCTGGAGGCCCAGCAGCAGGACGTACCAGAGGCCGAAGTACGCGGCGGTGACGAGGAGGGGGCCCTGGTAGACGGTCGGGTTCATGGTGCTCCTGCCGGGCGGTTCGCCCTGGCGGGCAGCATGCGCCCACCGTCGCCTTGCGGCCAGCCCGGGGCTTGCGCCGCGTCGGCGGCGGTGTCCAACTGTCGGCGACGCCCGCGCTGGAGGTCCCGATGTCGTCCTTCCCCGCCCCCGAGCCCCACGGGCCCATCGAGGAGGTGTTCCCCGGTGTGTTCGTCGTGCGTGGCAGCGTGCGCATGGCGCCGCTGCTGCGCATCCCCCGCAACATGGTGGTGCTGCGCGCCGGCGAGGCGCTGACGGTGATCAGCGCCGTGCGGCTGTCGCCGGCCGGTGAGGCCGCCCTGGACGCGCTGGGGCGGGTCGAGCATGTGGTGAAGCTGGGCCAGTTCCACGGCATGGACGACGCCTGGTACCTGCAGCGCTACGGCGCGCCGTACTGGGCGTGGCCGGGCGCGACGCCCGCGGGCCTCGAGGTGCAGCGGCGGCTGGGCGTGGACGCCTTCCCCGTGCCGGGGGTGGTGCCGCTGGCGTTCGCCGAGACGCGGTTCCCGGAGGGGGTGCTGCACCACACGGGCGTGGCCGGCGGGCTCGTCATCGCCGTGGACGCCATCCAGCACTGGACGAACACCGAGGGCTGCTCGCCCCTCGGGCGCGTCGTCACGCATGCCATGCGGTTCGTGAAGCCGATGAACGTGGGCGGCCCGTGGCTCAAGTCCATGACGCCCCGCGGGCAGACGCTGCGGGCGGACTTCGAGCGGGTGCTGGCCCTGGACTTCGACCACGCGGTGGGGGGCCACGGCTCGGTGTGCCAGGGAGGGGCGCGGGCGGCCCTGGCGACGACCATCGAGCGCCTGTTCGGGGCGGCCGGGTCCGCGTAGAGGCCGGTTCTGCCTCAGGTTTCGAGTCGGCGGGATGTCATGGGTTCACACCCGTCACGGCCTGGGCTACGGTCGCACCGACGGCAGGCGGAGCGGGCGTGGGCAAGCATCTCCTCTTGATGGGGCTCCTGCTGGGCTGTGCGGAGGTGCCGGCGACGGCGCCGCCCGCCTCTCCAGCGGACGACGCGCTGTGCGCCGACGGCCCCGTGACGCCGGAGGAGTGCTACGCCGACCTGGGCCGGGCCGAGCTCGCGCGCCTGGACGGCGACCCCGTGGAGGCCGACGCGCTCCTGGAGACGGCAGTGCGCGCGGCGGAGGCGGCCCCGGCCGAGGCGGCCGACTGGGCTGGCTGCCTGGCGCGGGCGCTCGTCACCCGAGCGGAGGTGGCCCTCGCTGCCCGCGAGCTGGAGGACGCCGAGGACGCCGTCCTCCGCACCCTCGACGTGCAGGGGAGGCTGGGCCGGCGCGACGAGGCCCACATCCAGGCCTGGCGCGTCCGCGGGGACGTCGAGCGGGAGCGCGGCCGGCTCTCGGCGGCCTGGGACGCCTATCAGGCGGGCCTCCTGGCCGCGGAGGCCCGCGGGTGGTTGCTGCCCCAGGTCGAGCTCCGGCTGCGCCTCGCGCGGATCCACCACGACGTCGGCGACGAGGCCGGGGCCGTCGCCCAGACGCGAGCGGGCCAGGTCACCGCGACCGTCGCCGTCCTCGCCGGCCTCTCGGCGGATCCGCGGCCGGAGCAGGCCCAGATGGCGACGGCGGCGGCCCAGACCGCGCTGCGGCAGAGGCGGCTGGCGGACGCCCGGACGTCCTTCGAGGAGGCCCGGCGGCTGTGGGCCGCGGTGGCCGAGGAGCAGCCCTGGAACGTCGAAGTCCAGGTGAACCATGGGATTTCGCTCATCGCCGCCGGGATCGGGCAGCGACCGTTCAGCCCGAGCCTCGCCGAGGCTCACCTGGCCCAGGCGATCGCCATCCTCACCGAGGCCATCGACGCCCACCCCAGGCAGGCCGTGTGGCTGGAGCGGCTGCGCGTGGCCCGTCGCGAGCAGGTGGCGGTGTGGCTGCAGCTCCATCGGCGCAACGACGCGGCCGTCGCGCTGGCGGAGCTCCTCGCCGACCTGCAGGCGGCCGCCATCGTCGATCCAGGGAGCGCGACTACGCACGGGGCGCTCGGCGAGACGTGGCTGCTCGCCGCCACGCTCGCGGAGCAGCGCGGCCGGCAGGACGAGGCCGCCGCGGCGGCGGCGGAGGCCGTCGCGAGCTTTCGGCGTGCCGCCACGGCCGACCCGGAGAGCCTCGGTCAGCCCAGGTCCATCCTCAGGGCGCTCCGGCGGCAGCTCGAGCTCGCGACCGCGGAGCCCGAGCGCGCCCGGCTGCGGGGCGACGTCTCCGCGGCGGCGCGTGACCTGGTCGCGCTCGAGGGCCCCCGCGGGGTGGCGGGACGCCTGGAGGAGTTGAAGGAGGAGGCGAGCGGCCTGGAGCGCGCCGGTGACCAGGCGGGCGCCCTGGCGGTCTACGCCCAGCTCCAGGCCGCCGTCGACGAGCTGGAGGGCGGGGACGGGCCACCGGTGACCGCCCTCGGCGCGGCCTGGGACGCCGCGCTCGAGCAGGCGGAGCTCGCCTACCGCCTGGGCCGCCGGGCGGAGGCCCGGGCGCACTTGAGCCGCCACGTCGCGATCGACCAGCAGATGGAGGCGCGGGGGCTGTATGGGGGGGCGCGCGGCCTGGTGGGTGGCCTCGCGGCGCCCGCGCTCGCGGCGGTCACCGCCACGCTCCACGGGGACCTCGAGGGAGGCCGCGCGCTCCTGCCGCCGGTGCCGCCCAGCGAGGCCGGGTCGCAGGAGGTGAAAGGTCGAGCCTTCGTGGCCTACGCCCACAAGCACCTCTTCCTGGCCGAAGGCGACGCGCGCGCTGCCAGGCTGGTCTACCAGGAGCCCGCGCAGGCGGCGATCGCCGCCTACGAAGCCGATGGCGAGCTCACGCGCGCCCTCACGACGCTGGCCGTCCTCGCCGAGCTGCACCTGATCGTGTGGGACACCGAGGCGGGCCCCCTCCTGGCGAGGCTGGCCCGCATGGAGCGGGACGATGGCGCGGGCACCGGGGGTCGAACCAGCGCGACTCCCCGCAAGGCCGAGGCGACGTGGGCCGCCCGCGGCGGCGACCTCGAGCGGGCCGACCGCGCGCTGGGGGAGGCGCAGGCGGGGGCCTTGAGGGCCGACGCCGAGGTCATCCTCGCCCGGGTGACGCTGGCGCTGCAGCGCGGTCGACGGGCGGACGCGGAGGCCCACCTCGCCGTCGCGGAGGCGGGCCTCCGCGTCCCCAGCGAGCGGCGGGATCGCGTCGTCCGGACGCTTGTGCGGCTCACCGGGGCCGACGTGGCCAGCCGAGCGGGGGACGCCGAGGGCGCCCGCCGCCAGCTCGACGAGGCCTCGTCCCTGCTGGCGGCGCTCGCGGCCGAGGAGCCCACGGCCATCCAGTGGCCGCGGGAGCAGGCCCGCGCCGCCTGGATTCGAAGCCGGCTCCTGCCGCCGGCCGGGGGCGCGGTGTTGCTCGAAGAAGCCCGGGTGCTGCTCACCCCATGGGTCGAAAAGGACATTGAAAACGGAGACTTGCTCAACCAGTGGCGCGTCGTCTCTGCCGACCATGCCCGCGCGCTCGCGGCCTCGGGTCAGGGGGACGCGGCCACGCAGCGGGCCGCCGAGGGGCTGTCGGCGGCCGAGCGTCTCTGGACGCGCTGCGGGTGCGTGGCCGCCCGCATCGGGCTCATCGACGCCCACGAAGCGGCCCGCCGGGCGGCGGACGCCCGAGGCGACCACGCGGCCAGCCTGGCCCACCGGCGGGCGGCTCACGAGGCGCTGCGGGCGGTCGCCGACCGGGCCAGGGAGGACGCCGATCTGGCGAGCCTGCGAGAGCAGCTGGGTCCCCCACCCCCCTGACCGCGCTTGCCGCTCGCGTCGGGCGTTCAGTACGGTGCGAGGGAGTGTGGCGTGGGGGAGGTCTGTGATGCGGTGTGTCGTGCTCGCCGTGCTGGCGGTGGGCCTCGTCGCCTGTGACGACGACGGGGAGCAGGCGGGCGGCCCCGGCGGCTGCGGGGACGTGGCGGCGCAGTGCCCGCTGGGCACCAGCCCGCTCGCGGGCGTCCAGGCCGAGGCGTCGTGCGCGCAGTCGACGGGCGGCATCGTCTCCGATGGCGAGGGGCAGGCCACGGCGCAGTGTGTCGGCGCGGGGAGCTGTCGGGTGCTCTGCCAGTTCGCGGTCCCTTGCCGCTGCGGGGTCGCGGTGGCCGGCCGCGACGGGGTGGTCTGCGCGTCATGCGATGGCGCGGCCTCGTGCGGGAACGGCCTCTGCGAGGGCGGCGAGGACCCGGCCTCGTGCCCCATCGACTGCGGCGCGCAGTGCGAGCCCGACGAGCGGCGCTGCGATGGGCCGGTGCTCGAGACGTGCAACCTGCAGGGCCGCTGGGAGCGCCTGCCCTGCCCTGCGGGCGACGTCTGCAGCGCCGAGGCGGGCCCCGCGGCGTGCGTGCGCGACCCGGGCATCATCGGCGGCGGCGACGCGGGCGTCGGAGCGGACGGCGGCGGCGGGCCCATCGAGGGCCGCATCGTGCCGGGCGAGGGCGTGTTTCCAGGGGTTCATCCGGCGCCCGACGGGCGCAGCCCGCAGAGCCGCGTGGAGGAGCGCCTCCCCTTCACCCCGGCGGCCGGTGCGGGCCAGGCGGCGGGCAGCATCGGTGGCATCCAGGCGTGGCGGCTCGTGCCCGGGGAGGACCTGATCCAGCTCATCGGCAGCACCGGCGCCGCGGTGGTCGACTTCTCGGGCGCGCTGCTCGACACCCCCTTCACCGCGGACGCCGACCGCTTCTGCGCGGACTACGCCGCGTGCTTCAACTCGCCGCCGCCCGCCGACTGCGCCGCCTTCGTGGCCCAGCAGCTCGAGACCTGGAGCGCGCGGGTGCTGCAGTGCGTCGCGGAGCAGCTCGTGGCCGGCGATCCGGCGGGCTGCGGCAACCTGGCCCTGGGCGGCGGGAACTGCGTCGCGGCGGGCCTCGGCTACGCGGACGGCGTCCAGCTCCAGCCTCCGCTGGCGCGGCGGGGGGCGCGGGTCATCGGCTTCGCGGACGCCGCCTTCACCGTGGGCGCCATGGTCGACCTGGCCGCCGGGCGGGCGAGCCGGTTCGACCGCGTCGGCGAGCTGCGGCTGCGGGCCTCGCCCACCAGCCTGTCGCTCAGCGCCGATGGCCGCACCGCCGCCTACATCGGCTTCGAGGGGGCCGACGAGGCCATCATCCTGTGGGATCTGGACGCGAACACCCGCCGCGCCGTCCTGCCAATCAGCGTGGGGAGCACGGGCCCCATCGCCCTCTCGGCGGACGCCTCGGTGCTGGCCATGCGGCGGTCCGGCACGGGCGACGCCGCCGTCGATGGGACGGTCTCGGTGTGGAACCTGGCGGATGAACAGCGGATTTTCAGCATCGTGCCCCCGGATGGGGGCAGCTTCGACCTGTCCCTGGAGCTCTCCCCGGACGGCCGGACGCTGGCCGTGGTGACGCGCCGACCGAACGCGGTGGAGCTCTGGGACGTCGAGCGCCGGGCCCTGCTCCACACGCTCGAGCTGGCCCGTGACCTGGAGGTGGGCACCGTCCACTTCAGCCCGGACGGGGCCCTGGTGGCGGTCACCTACGAGAACTTCGAGCGCGCGGCGACGCTGTGGCAGGTGGACGGCGGGCAGCGGACGTTCACCCGCGAGGAGGCGGGGCCGCCCAGCTTCTCCTCGGACGGGCGCATCCTCATCATCCCGCTGGAGCTGCGGGCCGGCCTGGGGCTGCTGCGCGATCCCTGACGCGACCCTTGGCCCGGGCGCCCGGGCGCTGCATAGTCCCAGACATGCACGTTCGACTCGTCGTCTGTCTGGCGCTGCTGGCGTCCCCGGTGGCCGCCAGCCCGAGGTGGCTGGAGTGCGCGCCGGCCCAGGCCGCGTCCCTCGGCACGCAGAGTGACCTCGGTCGCGGCGCCGACGAGCTGCCCGAGCTCTACGCCCTGACCATCAGCGGCGGCGTGAGCCTGGGCGCCTACGAGGCGGGGCTGAACTGGGGCCTGGTGAAGTTCCTGCGCTCCGCCGCGGACCGGACGCCGGTGCGGGGCCAGCGGCGGGCGCCGCGGCTCGTCGCCGTCACGGGCGCGTCCGCGGGCAGCATCAACAGCGTCCTCACGGCGCTCACCTGGTGCGCCCGCGACCCCGGCAGCGTCGACGACAACCGCTTCATGACGACGTGGACGCAGGTGGGTCTGGCCGGGCTGTTGCCGCCTGAGGAGGCCTACCTCAGCGACGACGCGCTCCTGTCCCGCAGCGGCTTCGCGCCGGGGATCGAGGCCCTGCGCACCTGGACGGAGAGCAGCGACTTCATCCCGGGCTGCTCGGTGGCCGTGGGCATCATGGTCAGCCGCGTCGTGCCCCAGGAGATCGACGTCTTCGGCCTGCGGGTGCCCAACCAGCGCTTCATGGTGCCCCTGCGGCTGACGGTGGATGACGACGGCAAGCCCTGGTTTCGCAATGAAGTCGTAGACTTGCGTGACCCGCTCGTCGGCAACGTGATGTACCTGCCTGAGACGGTGCCGCCGACCGGCCGGGTCGCGGACAGCCGCATCGATCCCCGCCACATCTGGGCGCTCATCCAGGCGTCGAGCGCCTTCCCCATGGCGTTCAGCCCCCAGCCGCTCACCTACTGCCGACCCGTCTCGGGGGCGTCCGCCGCGCCCGATCCCGCCTCGGTTGAGCGCTGCGCCCGCGTCTACAACGTGCAGAACGAGCGCTTCCCGCACCTGGGCGACGGCCGCTACGCCCTGCTCGCCGAGCGGGCGGACTTCATCGACGGTGGCGTCTTCGACAACGTGCCCCTGGGGGTCGCGCGGGCCCTGGCCGAGTCAGCCGTCGAGGGCGCCGATCTGGCCCCGTGCCTGCCGCGCGTCGAGTACGTCTACATCGACCCCGACAGCCGGCGGTACCAGCCCGAGGCCCCGCCCTCCGCGACGCTGGAGCCGTCCGACGAGGCCCCCGGCGCCCCCGCCATGGGCATGCGCAACCAGCTGGCCTTCCTGGCCGGCACCATCAACACCGCCCGCAACTACGAGCTGCAGTCGGTGCTGCGCTTCGGGGGCTGGAACGAGCGCCTCAACGGCCTGGTGAGCTCGCTGGCCGTGGATCGGTCGGCATGCACCCCCGAGCTCGCGGCGGCGCTGGCGGCGCTGGCGCCGGACACCCCGCGGCTGTTCAGCCGGGACGACTGCCGCCTCAGCGGCGTGGCGAGCGGGCGCGCCGTCGGGAAGCTGGCGGCCCGGATCGCGGCCGAGGCCGGCACCCTGCCCTCGGCGACGGATCCGCGCTTCGCGCTGCTGCTGCGCGCGACGGCCGAGCTTCACGAGCTGCTGGAGCGGACCTACCAGGTGGTGGGTGGCCTGGAGCCCGGGGCCCTGCCGGGCATCCGGGGGGCGGTCCTGGAGGCCCTCGACCACCTGATGCGGCTGCAGCAGGCCAGCCTGCCTGTCGAGGGGACGGCGGGGCGGCGCGACCACAACCAGATCGACCTCGCGCGCCGGCTCGTGGCGCGCCTGCGGGAAGATCCAATGAGCGAGCGGCGCATCAGCCTCTCGACCCGGATGGCCCCCCTCGCCGGCAGCTTCCTGGGGAACTTCGGGGCCTTCCTGGAGCGGCGCTTCCGGGAGACGGACTACTACATCGGCCTGTACGACGCCGTCGCCGACATCGCGTCGGCCACCTGCGCCTCGGACCAGCGCTACCTGGTGCCGGAGGTGGACCGGCGGCGCCGGCGTGACCGGGTGGTGGGCTGCCTCGGCCTGCGCGGGGCGGCGCTCGTCCGCGCGTTGGGGATCGACGAGTCGGCCGGCGCACAGATGGTGGTCGAGCGCCTGGCGGCCATCGAGCGGGCGGCGTTGCTGGCCCGGCCCGTGCCCGCCGACGAGGTCGCGGGGCAGGTGTCGACGGGCCTGTTCCTGCAGGCGGCCTTCGAGCCCATCCCGGATCGGGACTCCGATGGCATCGTCCCCGACGACTCGGAGGCTCCGCCGCCGGCCCCCCCGCCGCCCGACGGCGACGATGACGGCGACGGCGTGCCCAATGGCCGCGACGTCTGCCCGTTCGTCGCCGATCCGGCCCAGCTCGACACCGACTCGGACGGGACGGGCGACGCCTGCGACCTGTGCCCGACCGTCTGGGAGGACGTGCAGCGGGACGCTGACGCCGACGGCCTCGGGGACGCCTGCGACAACTGCCCGCAGCGCGCCAACCCCGACCAGGCGGACGAGGACGCCGACGGCGCTGGCGACCTGTGCGACTGCTGCCTCGGCCATGACAACCCCGACCAGTTCGACCGCGATGGCGACGGGAAGGGCGACGCCTGCGACAACTGCCCGCTCTTCGCCAACCCGGACCAGGCGGACGCCGACGGTGACCGCATCGGCGATGCGTGCAGCCCCGGGCTGCCCTGGGTCTGGTTCACCAGGCGCGCGCCGCTGCCGACGCCGGAGGCCCACGAGCGCCTGGGCCAGCTCGCCGCGGTGCTCGAGGCCCTCACGTGCCCGTCCACCGTGGATGGCGAGGTGCAGGCGCTCGATCCGAAGGGCTGCCTCGACGCGCCGCGGTTCTCGGACTTCCTGGGGGCGGTCGGCGGGCGCGTGCGGGGGGACCACCCCGTCTCGCGAGAGATGCTGCGCAACGGCGCCGCCGCGTGGGGCCCGCTGCTGCTGACCATCATCCCGCGCCAGGCAGCGCTGGAGGCCAACGACGAGGCCATCTCGGGCCGCGACAACGCGATGGTGGGGCTGCTGAACCTGAGCGAGTTCGCGCTGCGCAGCGAGTTCGACTGGCCGCAGACGCCCCGGACGTACGACGCGTCGAGCATCCCGTTCGGCCGGCGGGACGCGTCCCAGGCGTGGCGCATCCTGCCGTATCGCTTGAGCATTGGCGTCTTCCCCGTCGCCGGCTCGCTCGCCTGGGAGCCGACGCTGCGGACGCGCAGCCACGCCCTGAAGCTGCTCGTCACCCCGCTCTCCATCGGCCGACGGCCGGACCGCACCGAGCTGGAGGTGGGCAGCGCGGTGGTGCCGGCCTACGCCTGGCGGTTCGAGGCGCTGCGGCCCTGGATCGGCTTCATGGGCGTGGGCCCCAGCCTGGAGCATGGCTGGAACACGAGCGAGAGCACCCTGGGCGGCCACGCCTTCGTGGGCATCCTGTGGGACAAGCTGCGGGTCGGCGTCAGCCACCGGCACTTCGACCTCGACGGCTTCGAGGCCCTGAGCTGGCGGCGAGGCTGGCTGGCGACCATCAGCCTCACGGACCTGGCGGGCTTCATCTTCTGGACGGCCCGGTAGGGCGGCGTCGTGGCGGTGGTCGACGTAGACGGCACGGTCGTGGGCCAGGCGAGGATGCTGGCCTGGGTCGCCCGGATCGGCAAGCTGCTGCGCGTGGTGCGGGGCCCGGCCGGCCCTGCAACCCGATGATCCACCAGGGAATTCAACACCCGACCAACAGGAGCGATGTGGCATGCAGGTGATTCTGGGAGCGAGCGGCCCCATCGGGCGCGAGCTGGCGGTGCAGCTCAAGCGGGACTTCACGAGCGACCTGCGCCTCGTGAGTCGGCGGCCGACGAAGGTCCACGACACCGACCAGCTGCAGAGCGCCGACCTGCTCGACGCGGCCCAGACCCTGCGCGCTGTCGACGGCGCCGAGGTCGCCTACCTCACGGCCGGCCTGCCGATGGACACGAAGCTCTGGGTCGCCCAGTGGCCCGTCATCATGCGCAACGTCCTCGACGCCTGCGCCGCCACCGGCACCCGGCTCGTCTTCTTCGACAACACCTATATGTATCCGCAGACCAGCGCCCCGCAGACCGAGGAGACCACCTTCCAGCCGAACGGCCCGAAGGGCCACGTCCGCGCCGCCATCGCCCGCGACCTGCTGGCCGCGATGGCCGCAGGCCGCGTCCGGGCCCTCATCGCCCGCGCCCCCGAGTTCTACGGCCCTGGCGGCACCCAGAGCATCACCAACGTGACCATCCTGGAGAACCTGCGGTCGGGGCGGACGGCCAGGGTGTTCGTGCGGGACGACACCCTGCGCACCCTCGTCTACACCCCCGACGCCAGCCGCGCGACGGCGCTGCTCGGCAACACGCCGGACGCCTTCGGCCAGACCTGGCACCTGCCCTGCGACGACGACCGCCTCACCTACCGCCAGTTCATCGCCCTCGCCGCCGACGTCTTCGGGGTCGAGCCCCGAGCGCGCGTCCTCAAGCGCTGGCAGCTCGGGCTGGCGGGGCTCTTCAACCAGCGGGCCCGCGACGCTGCGGAGCTGCTACCGCGCTACGGCGTGGACAACGTGTTCGTGTCGGACAAGTTCAAGGCGCGGTTCCCCGACTTCGGGGTGACGACGCTGCGGGCGGGCCTCACCGCCATGGCCGCCGAGCCACCCGCGTAGGCCGGGGCCTCCGAGGTCCCACAGGGTATGACTTCGAGAAGGTGCACCTGGGCAGCATGGCTGGAATCGTGTGGCCTTTGTTGGGGGCTTCGTGGCTGGGGGTGGTCCCCTGGGAGCGGCGTTTCGGGGGGTGGTGGGGTGCAGGGCTGGCGTGCGCCTTGCGACGCAGCTCACGGGGGCGCCACGCGGGCGCACGGGTGCCTTGGCGCCCACGCCGTGCGCCCGGTCGGTCCCAAATCGAGGGCACGGTCTGGCTAGCCTGCTCGGGCCCACCCCGCGAGGGCCTTGCGGGCGTGGGACGGGGGGATGGTGCCCGGGGGGAACGGGATGAGGGGCAGCGTCGGGTCGGCGAGCCACTGCCAGTAGGCGATGTGGGCTTCGGTGTAGGCCTCACGGAGCGCGGCGTGGACCTCGTGCCACTGGGCGTGGTGCTCGGGGGGGCCGTGGACGACGGGGGCGGGGCTGCGGTCGCGCTCTTTGGGGCGCGTCCACGGGTCGACGTGGCGGGCGGCTTCGGGGTCGGGCACGGGCAGGCCGGCCTTCTTGCGGCGCGGGCGGTGCTCGGCGGCGATGTCGTCGGCGAGCTGCCACATGAGCGCGCGGTGGGCCTTGGGGGTGAGGTCGCCCAGGCCGGGCAGGCGGTCGATGCGGACGGTGAGCTGCTCTTCGACGCCGTTGGCGTGGACGAAGACGCCGGCGGGGGCCTCGCCGCGCAGGTGGGCGGGGTTCGAGCAGGCGAAGACGTCGTCGGCGGGGTGGCGCGACTTGAGCTGGGCCGTGGCCTGGCCCATCAGGTAGCGCAGGCGCTCGAGGGCGTGGGCCTCCGTCGTGACCTGGATGGCGTGGTTGGGGATGAGGAGCTGGCCGCTGCGGCCGTGGTACTTGTTGATTCGCCTGGCGATTTCCCGGTTGACCCACTCCAGCACGAGGCTCTTGTCGACCAGCTCTTCGACGCCGATGAGCAGGTGCAGGTGGTTGGAGAGGAAGTAGTACCCGTACAGGTCGAAGTCGAAGTCGGCGGTCTTCTGCTGGGCGCGGGCCAGGATGCCGTTGAGGATGGCGACGATGCGGCGCCTTGGGACGAGCAGGAAGAGGTCGTCGGTGACCTTGGAGGTGACCTCGAAGACGAGGACGGGGCGGCCGAGGCGGGGGCTGTGGAAGCGGTGGTCGTCGAGCTCGATGCGCAGGTGCTCGGCCATGGCGAGGAGTCCTCCAGCGGTGTGGGGCCTCCTCTGCTATCGGTCAGTCGCGGCGCGTGTCGCAGACTTTCTTCGAGATGACGGAAAACAAAGGGGAAAAAGAGGGAGCCTGAGCACCGGGCGTCGGGCGAGCGGGCAGATCTGCGGCGCCAGAACGCAGAAAGCCCGACCACTTTCGCGGCCGGGCTTTCAACTCCCCCTGATCTTTCCAGGGGATTTTTTTGGTTGCGGGGACAGGATTCGAACCTGCGACCTTCGGGTTATGAGCCCGACGAGCTACCTGGCTGCTCCACCCCGCGTCAGGGTGGGTGCACTCTAAGGGGGGGGGCCGAGGAAGTCAACGTTTTTCTGCGAGGGTGTCGTTTTCGTGATCAGCGGCGGGGGCCGCTGCGGCGGGGGCCGCCGCGGCGGGCGTCGGGACGCCCATCCGCCGGACCGCGATCCGCCGGGCCACGGCCCCCCGGGCCGCGGTCGCTGCGCGGGGCGCGGTCGTCTCGCGGAGGCGCGCTGCGCGGGCCGCGGTCGTCCCGCGGGGCCGGGCCCCGATCGCTGCGGGGGGCGCGGTCGTCGCGCTGAGCCGGTCCCCGGTCGGCGCGGGGGGCGCGGTCGTCACGCTGGGCCGGGCCCCGCTGCGGGCGGTCTTCGCGCTGGGCCGGCGCACGGTCGCTGCGCTGGGGACGATCGGCGCGCTGGGGCCGATCGCCCACGTCGTCACGGTACGAGCGTCGCGCCCGCGGCGGGCGACCAGGGTCCTGCTGGCTGGCGCGCTTGCGCGCCGCCGTGCGGGCGATGGCCTTGAGCTTGTGCAGCTCGTCGCGCCGGAGGTTGCGCCACTCCCCCGGGCGCAGGCCCTCCAGGTCCAGGTTGGCGAAGGTGATGCGCCGCAGGCGGATGACCGGGTGGCCGATGGCCTCGAACATCCGCTTGACCAGGTGGTTGCGACCCTCCGTGACCGTCAGCTCGATCCAGGAGTTGTCGCCGCTCTGGTGGGGGCCGCGGTGGGTGATGCGGTGCACGAAGGTGGCCTTGGCGGGGCCATCCTCCAGCTCGATGCCCTGGCGGAGCTGGTCGAGGCTGGGCTCGGCGATGAGGCCGCGCGCCTTGACGCGGTAGGTCTTGGGGACCTCCCCCGCCGGGTGCGTCAGCGCCGTCGTCATGTCGCCGTCGTTGGTGAGGAGCAACAGGCCCTCGGCGTCCAGGTCGAGCCGGCCGACCGGGTAGATGCGCGTCTCCATGCCCTTGATGAGGTCGACCACGTTGCGGCGGTCGTACTCGTCGCTGGCCGTGGTGACGACGCCCTCGGGCTTGTACAGGATGACGTAGGTCCAGGCCCGCGGCAGGCGCACGCGCTTGCCGTCGAGCTCGATGAGATCCCGGTCACCGTCGGCGCTCTGGCCCAGCGTCGCGACCTCGCCGTTGACGCGGACACGGCCGGCGCGGAGGAGGTCCTCGGCGGCCCGGCGAGAGGAGACGCCGGCGCGGGCGAGGATTTTCTGCAGGCGATCCACAGACATACGGGCTCAGAGCTCCAAAACCTGGTCGATGGCGATCTCGCGATCCGACGGGCGTACCCACCGCCAGGCGGTGGGGCTCTCGGTGCGGGGGCGGCCGTGTTCGTCGGTGCGGGTGACGCGCAGGAGGATGCGTCGCTCGGTGGGGGTGTCGATGAAGCCGTCGTAGGTGACGACGTAGCGCTTCTGGTCGTGGGTCATCTCGCCTTCGAGCGCCAGCATCCGATCATAGTAGCGCCGCAGCGCCACGAGCGCGCGGTGCAGACCCGGGCCGGGGGCCTGGGCCGGCAGGCCGAGGGCGCGGCAGTCCGCCAGCGCGAGGGGCAGGTCGGGCTCCTCGATGGCCGTGAAGCGGGCGGCCGCCACCCCGATCAGGTCGGCAGGGGTGCCGCCCTGGCGGAGGCACCGGCGGGCCAGCGCGACGACGTCGTGGCGGTGGCGGATGGCGGCCCCGAGCGTCGCTGGGTCGTACCCGCCCCAGAAGCGGGCCAGCGCCGCGGGCCGGGCGTCGGCCGGCGCGGCGGCCAGCAGCTCGAGCAGCGCCCGCGCGGTGCCGTCCGGCGCGTCGGCGGGCAGCAGCGGCGCCAGCGTCCCGGCCGGGCCCAGCCAGATGCGGTCGGCGGCGAAGGCCACCAGCGTGGCCGCCGGGCTGGCCTCCAGCGGGATGAGCGCCTCGAAGCGGCCGCGGTCGGCCAGCAGGCCCACGATGCGCCCGACGTCCGGGGCGGCGGGCCCGAGGGGGCCCAGGAAGACGTCGAAGGCGTCGGAGCCCAGCGTGCTGAGCACCTCGTAGAGCGCGGGCACGAAGGCGGCGTCGAGGTGGGCCCGCGGCCCCAGCGCCAGGGCGAGCGCGGGCCGCCCACGGGTGGTCGCCACGGCCTCCAGGGCGTCGCGGTTGCCCAGCACGGGCACGCTGCCGTCCAGGATGGTGCTGAGGCTGGGCGCCCCGTCGGCCATGCTCGTCCTCCCCGTTCGGGGCGCAGGGTGGCCACAACCGCGGCGCACGTCAACGGGCATTGCCGGGATCGTCCGGGGCGTGCCAGACTCGCGCGGTGCAGGGTGGGCCACGAGGCCCCTGCCCCTCGTCGCCGAAGAGGACTCGATGGCTGATTCTTTCCACGACGCGCTCGAAGCGCTGGTGAGCGGGTGCCCGGGCGTGCAGGCGGCCGGCTTCATGGACTTTGAGGGCAACGAGATCGCCATCGTGCCCAGGAGCGCCACCGAGCGCATGCGGACGTCGGCGGCCTTCGGCGGCATCGCGCTGCGCCGGCTCGGCACCGCCGAGCAGGCCGCCGGCCGCGGGGGCGTCCGCCGGGTGCGCCTGGCGGGCCCCGCGGGCGAGCTGCTCATCCTCGCCGTGGGCGACTCCTACCAGCTCGTCGTCACCCTCGAGGAGGAAGCCGGGCTGGGCGTGACCAGCGCGGCCGACGAGGCGGTCCGCCTGCTCGAGGCCGCGATCTGATCCCGGCGCTCGCCCTGGTGGCGGCGCTCGCGCAGCCGGCCCAGCCCCGAAATCCCTTGTATACCGGGGCCTTCCGCGGCCTCCTCGTGGGGGGCGGGGCGGTGGCCGAGGGGCCCGGGCTCGCGTTCACGCTGGGGGCGCGGGCGTCGTCCGTCCTGCACCTGGCGGACGTCGAGGCCCGCTACCAGCTCAGCGACGTCGAGGCCGGCACCACCCACCAGGGCTACGTCACGGCCCATCTGCACCCCCTCTTCTTGTTCCTGCTCGCCAACAACCGCCTCGGCTGGGCCCTGGGATCGCTGTCGCTGCGCCTCGGCGGCGGCCCCGCGTACCGCGCTGGCGAAGGAACTGGCCTGGTCTGGGAATGGGGCGGCGGGTTCGACGTCCCCCTCACCGCGCCCGACGCCGGCCGCAGCTTCTGGCTGGGCGCCTCTGTGACCCGCACGTCGGATCTGGCGTATGAGGTCCTCGACGGGGAGGTGGCCACCCACCTCCTGCTTCGGTTGGAATATCGCCTCAACGATCTTTGAGGCCGGGAGGTACTCGATGAAGACGCTGCTCGCCCTGCTGTTCCTGCTGCCCGCCGTGACCCAGGCCAAGGACGTGGAGGCGTGGGACGCCCTGCTGAAGGCCAACGTCAAGGACGGCAAGGTCAACTACAAGGGCTTCGCCGACAGCCCCGACTTCGCGGCCTTCGTGGCCGCCATCGGCACCACCGATCCCGCCACCCTGCCCAGCGACGACGCCCGCCTGGCGTTCTGGATCAACGCCTACAACGCCCTGACCATCAGCGGCGTGCTCGCGGCCGGCGAGGGCGTGACCAGCGTGAGCACCATCAAGCCCGACTTCGGCTTCTTCAAGTCGAAGGACTACACGGTGGGCGGCAAGAAGCTGGCCCTCAACGACATCGAGAACGAGATCATCCGGCCGACTTTCAAGGATCCGCGGGTCCACGCGGCGCTGAACTGCGCCAGCATCTCGTGCCCGCCCCTGCAGCCCTTCGCGTTCACCGCCGACAAGGTGCGCGACCAGCTCCAGACGGCCATGCAGGCGTTCGTCCTCGACCGCAGCCGCAACGGCATCGACGCGGCGGCCAAGACCGTGCAGCTCTCCAGCATCTTCGACTGGTACAAGGCCGACTTCGAGGCGGCCGGCGGCGTGAAGGCCTACCTCAAGGGCTTCATGAAGGACGAGGCCGAGAAGGCCGCGCTCGACGCCGCGACCCTCGCCTTCGCCCCCTACGACTGGAACCTCAACAAGCTCTGAGCCGCCGGCTCAGGGCGCCCGCCGCAGGTGCAGGGCCGGTCGGCCGATGACCGAGCCCGGCACCGCCGGCAGCTGCAACAGGCTCAGCGCCAGGTTGCCCGCCTCGCAGTTGCGGATGGGGGGCGGCTCGTCTTCCGCGGCCCGGGCGATGCCCGGGTCGGCGCGGTGGTCGGCGTTGAGGGCGTAGAGATCGGCGCCACGGCTGATGCCCGGCCCCACCACCAGGAACGGGATGGTGTAGTGCTCCCGCAGCGCGGGATCGGAGTGGCCGTAGCCGCTGCCGCCGTGGTCCGTGGTGACGATGAGGGCGGTGTCGTCGCCGAGGGCGGCGCGCAGGCGCTGGAGGCGGGCGTCCTGGCGGCGGACGGCCGCGGCGTACGGGGTGCCAGGGGCCGGGTTGAAGCCGGTGGAGTGCCCCGCCGAGTCGCACTCGTGCAGGTGGATGAAGATCAACGCCGTGCGCCCGCCCGCCAAGAGGTCGAGGCCGTGGGCCAGGGTGGCGTCGTCGTCGTAGGCCTCGACGAGGGCGACGTCGAGCTTGGCCCGGCCGTCGTCGGGGGGCTCGAGGTCGGGGGCGCCGTGCTCGGCGTCGTAGGAGTGGCCGTACAGGCTGAACTTGGGCTTGGCCGCCACCATCGCGGTGCCCAGGCCGCGATCGTGGGCGACGTCGAAGAGGCTCGCGACGTAGCCGCCGTGGATCTCGTGCAGCGTGGCGTCCGTCACGCCGTTGCCGGTGAAGCCGTGGCCGTCGGGGCCATCGGTGGGGCGGCTGGTGACCATGCAGGTGTGGTTCGGCAGGGTGACCGTGCGCCCCGGGTCCGTGCGGGCGTTGAGCGTTGAGGCCCCCTCGCGGCGGAGGGCGTCGAAGGTTGGGACGTCGAGGGTGCTCAGGGCGTCGGCCCGCAGGCCATCCACGCTCACGATGACGACGCGGCGGACGGTGGGCCAGCCGGTGACGCGGGGGCCGGTGGCGCTCGGGGCGTCGTCGGCGGGGGCCGGGCGGGTGGCGTCCACGTCGGCGTCGGCCGCGCGGGCCTCGACCACGTAGGCGTCGCGACCGGGCGCGGGGGGCAGCTCCACGTTGTCGGGGCGCCACTCGGGCCCCAGGTCGGGGTTCCAGGCCATCGGCCCGTCCAGCGTCTCGAGCACGCGGGCGTCCACGACGCGCGCCACCGAGGGCACCTCGTCCACCGACGTGCAGGCCAGCGCAGGGATGACGACGAGCCAGGGAGCGCGCATGTCCAGTCCACCTCTGGCGTGCATTCTAACCGATACCGAACCCCTTGACGCCATGGCCGCTGTTGGCGAGCGTGGCGCCGACAGACCGACCTCTGCAGGAGCACACCATGTCCGCGCCGCGCCCCCTCACCGAGCTGACCGAAGACGAGATCATGTTCCGCGACGCCGTGTACGGCTGGGCGCGGGACGTGGTGGGCCCGAAGGTCGCCGCCATGGACGAGCACGGCGAGCTCGACAAGGCCCTGCTGCCCCAGATGTTCGAGCTGGGCCTGATGGGCATCGAGGTCCCCGAGGAGCTGGGCGGCGCCGGCAGCAGCTTCTTCTCGGCCATCCTCGCCGTCGAGGCCCTCGCCCGCGTCGACGCCAGCGTCGCCGTCGTGGTGGACGTGCAGAACACGCTGGTGAACAACGCGTTCCTGCGCTGGGGTACCGAGGCGCAAAAGTCGAAGTATCTCGGCATGTTGACCTCGAAGTGCGTGGGGGCGTACGCCCTGTCCGAGCCGTCGTCCGGCTCCGACGCCTTCGCCCTGCGCACCCGCGCCGAGCAGCGCGGCGACGCCTGGATCCTCAACGGCAGCAAGCTGTGGATCACGAACGGCAACGAGGCGGACGTCTTCGTGGTGATGGCCAACGTGGCCCCCGAGAAGGGCTACCGCGGCATCACCAGCTTCATCGTGGAGCGGGGCTTCCCCGGCTTCAGCGTGGGCAAGAAGGAAGACAAGCTCGGCATCCGCGCGTCGAGCACCGTCGAGCTGGTCATGCAGGACTGCGTGGTGCCCGCCGAGAACGTGCTCGGCGAGGTGGGCGTGGGCTACAAGATCGCCATCGAGACGCTCAACGAGGGGCGCATCGGCATCGGCGCACAGATGATCGGCCTGGCCCAGGGCGCCTTCGACTACGCCATGCGCTACATGCTGGAGCGCAAGCAGTTCGGCAAGCCCATCGCCGAGTTCCAGGGGCTGGAGTTCCAGTACGCCCAGGTGGCCACCGAGATCGAGGCGGCCCGGCTCATGGTCTACAACGCCGCGCGCCTCAAGGACGCGGGGCGGCCCTTCGTGAAGGAGGCCGCGATGGCCAAGCTCTTGTCGAGCCAGGTGGCCGAGCGGGCGGCGTCGCTGGCCGTGGAGTTCCTGGGCGGCGTGGGCTTCACCAAGGAGTACCCGGTGGAGAAGTTCTTCCGGGACGCCAAGATCGGCAAGATCTACGAGGGCACGTCCAACATGCAGCTCGGCACCATCGGCAAGCTGCTGCGCCAGGCCTACGGGGCGCGGGGCTGAGGTGCGGCGCCTCGCCCTCTGTCTGCTGCTGGCCGGGTGCGGCGGGACGCGGCCGCCGGCCGCCGCGCTGCCCGATCCGACCGAGGCCCTGCCCGCCTACGGGGAGCCGGCGCTGCAGCTCTACCTGGTGCTGACCGCCGACGCCGCGGCCATGCAGGGCAAGCCCGCCGTGGACGCCATGTGGAAGGCCGTCAACGGCGAGGGCGCCCGGTACGCGCCCATCCGCCAGCGGGTGCAGTGGGTCCCGGGCGACTACCAGGTGGACGTGGCCCTCGACTTCGCCGACCTCCCCCACCCCGCCTTCTCGGCGCAGAAGCTCGGCCCCATGCTGGCCGACCTGCCCCCCGCCGTGCGGGCGCAGGCCGAGGAGGCGAAGCTGGCGGTGGTGGTGCGCAGCGCCACCACGACGCTGCCCCGGGGCGATCACATCCGGCTGGCCGGGCTGGCCGCGCTCTACGCCGCCGACAGCAGCGACGGCGTCATCCTGGATCTGCTGGCCCGGCGGGCCTGGACGCGCGACGCCTGGGCCGCCGAGCTGGGCGCCGAGCGGCTGGGGCCCGATCAGGTGCGCCTGACCAGCCGCGCGGATGGCGCGGACCGCTGGCTGCTGACCCGCGGCAACCCCAAGTACGGCGCGCCCGACCTGCAGATGCGGGGCGTGAAGGCCGCCGACGTGCCCGCGGCGCGCGCCCGCTTCGCGGCCGTGCAGCGCGCGCTCGTGGAGCGGGGCGGCCGGCCCGGCGACGTCATCGCCGGCGAGACGCTGGGCCCGTGCGACGCCCCGAAGGGCCTGCACGACGCGGCCTGCGTGCAGATCCCCGCGCCCTGAACCTCGCGCCCGGCGCGCGGCCCTCGTACACTGCCCGCTGCCGCGGGAGGGTCTGATGTTCGAGACAGCCGAGCTGGGGCAGGTGGTGGACGACGAGACCTGGGAGGGCCACGTCGACCAGGTGCGCGAGGGGCTGCTCGAGGTCCAGCAGGCGCTGCGGGCGGCGGACTTCCCCGTCATCGTCGTCTTCGCGGGCATCGAGAAGGCCGGCGTGGGCGACACCCTCAACCGCCTGAACACGTGGATGGATCCGCGCGGCATCCGCACCCTGGGCTACGCCATGCGCGACGTCGAGGGGCGCGACCTGCCCCCCTTCTGGCGCTACTGGTCGGTGCTGCCCACCCGGGGCCGGATGGGCATGTACGACGGCGCCTGGTACCACCAGCCCCTGTGCAGCGCCATCGACCAGCAGATCAACGAGGCCACGTTCGACCGCGAGCTGGCCGAGATCAACGCGTTCGAGAAGATGCTCGCGGATGATGGGGCCCTCATCCTGAAGTTCTGGCTGCACCTGGGCGCGAAGCAGCAAGCGGATCGGCTGGAGGCCCTGGCCAGCGACCCGGACCAGAGCTGGCGGGTGCAGCCCTCGGACTGGATCGAGCTGGAGCGCCATGGGCAGGTGGCCGCCCAGGCGGAGCACATGATCGCCCGGACGAGCACCCCCGAGGCGCCGTGGCACATCGTCGAGGGCACCGATCCGCGGTTTCGCGACCTGCGCGTGTCGATGCTGCTCCTCGCGGCCATGCAGCGGCGGCTGGATCGGCCGGAGGCCCCGTCCCCGGCGCACGACCACTGGGCCGGGGCGCCGGTCCTGCCCCGCAGCATCCTGTCCACCGTCGATCTCAAGCGCAGCCTGAAGAAGTCGGAGAGCCGCGACCTGCTGCCGCGCGCCCAGGGTCGGCTGGCCCGCCTGCAGCGCGAGGCCCAGGCGCGGGGCATCCCGACCGTCGTCGTCTTCGAGGGCTGGGACGCGGCCGGCAAGGGCGGGTCCATCCGCCAGGTGACGCAGGCCCTCGACGCGCGGCAGGTGGCGGCCTGGCCCGTGGCGGCCCCCACCGAGGACGAGAAGGCCAACCACTACATGTGGCGCTTCTGGCGCCGCCTGCCGCCGCCGGGCTGCGTCACGATCTTCGACCGGAGCTGGTACGGGCGCGTGCTGGTGGAGCGGGTCGAGGGGTTCGCGAGCCCGGAGGCCTGGTCGCGCGCGTACGCCGAGATCAACGTCTTCGAGCGCGCCCTCGTCCGCCACGGCACGGTGCTGGCCAAGTTCTGGCTGCACATCAGCTCCGAGGAGCAGGAGAAGCGCTTCCGCCAGCGCGCCGAGGTGCCCCACAAGCGCTGGAAGCTGACGGACGAGGACTGGCGCAACCGCGAGAAGTGGCCCGACTACGAGGCCGCCGTGCACGACATGGTGGAGCGCACCAGCACCCGGGTGGCCCCGTGGTCGCTGGTGCCCGCCGAGAGCAAGGAGTACGCCCGAGTCGAGGTGCTGCGCATCCTCGCCGACCACCTGGAGGCGGCCCTGGAGGGCGGGCTGGAGGTGGATCCCGAGCGGGACGACAGCCTGGGCTGACGCCGCTCAGTCGATGGGGTGCTGGGCGCCCCGGATGGTCTGGTGGATGACGCGGGCGTCCACCCCGAGCTGGTGGGCGATGTCTTCCATCACCACCAGCTCCTCGTCCTGCACCTCGCCATCGGCCGCGGCGATGATGGTCAGGTGCTGGACGAGCTGCGCGCGGCTGGCCAGGGGGGCCTCCTTCGCGGCCGCGATGCGGCCGGGCAGGTCCTTCAAGATGGCCGGCACGTCGCTGGGCATCTGGGCGTGATCCCCACCCATCAGCATGGCGAGCGCGTCGATCTCCACCTTGTCCACCCCGCCATGGGCGGCCGCTACGGCCACCCCCGCGGTGTAGAGCAGGCGGCGCAGGTCGTCGTTGGTGGACGTGCGCTCCTGCAGGTAGGTGGGCTCCATCAGGGCCATGTCGCGATCCACGAGGCGATCGACGTCTTCGAGGCTCAAGGCCCCCGCCGTGGGCCGGCCGATGGCGGCCAGGTACGGCGCCGACTTGCTGAACGCCCAGACCGCCCGCACCCGCACGGGGTTGTAGGGGTGGGTGCTGAAGCAGTCGAGGGTGTCGTCATCGTCGCGGGGGGCGTCGCGGGCCTCGGGGGCCGACGCCAGCGACTCGACCTGCCGGGCGAACGTGGCCAGATCGGGCTTGACCCGGTCGGAGGCCATGCCCGACGCCAGCTTGAAGAAGCCGCTCGCCGCCGCCTCCGGGTCGGCCGCGCAGACGAGGCCGATGCGGTCCGCGGAGATCTCGGCGGCGCGGCACCACGCGTACAGCTTCAGCGCCGTCGTGCGGCTCACATACGTGCCGCCCATGTCCCGCAGCGACGCGGTGATGGGCATGGGCAGCCCGTAGTGATCGAGGGCCGCGTGGCCCAGCTCGTGGCCCACCACGAACCGCAGCTCCGCCGGGGTGAAGCACTCCAGCAGGCGGCTCGTGAGGGTGATCACGGTGGGGCCATGGGTGTCGCGAAAGCAGCTCGCGTTGAAGCCCATGTCGGGGGTGACATAGATCTCGATGGGGTGCGGGTAGCCGATGAGGCGAGCACAATCCGCAATGAGATCAGCGATCTCCGGCGACATGGAGCGAGAGAGGCGGAGGGCGCGGCTGAGGAGACCTCGGCGGTAGCCGTAGCCGCGCCCGTGCTGGAGGCTGCGGATCTTCTCCAGGGCCTTCTTGACCCCGAAGTCGTCCGCGAGCTCCGCGCGCAGCTCGCGGTCTCGCCTGGCCTGGAGGGCGCGGGCGTCGACCTGCATGGCTGCCTCAGTCCTTGGTGTACTTGATGGAGAGGACCTCGATGACCTTCTGGGCGAAGTCGTCGGAGACCTCCATCACGCGCTGCATGGCGTCGAGCATGCGGTCCTCGGACTCGTCGACGTCACCGCTCGACATGGCGATGTCGGCCGCGAGGAGGTAGCACTTGTTCTTGAGGTTGCGGGTGGAGAGGTCGGCCAGGGCCTTCACGGACTCCTGCAGGTTGGGGTACCGGCGCAGGATCTTGATGGCGGCCTGGTAGACTTCCTGGAAGTTCTTGCCGTGGAACTCGGGCACCTGGGCGAAGTACGCCTCGACCGTCTCGATCTCCTCGTGATCGAAGCTGCCATCGGCACCGCACATGAGCATCATGCCATGGACGAGCAGGGCGTCGTCCTCGGGCGCCTTGGGGGGCATGACCTTGTTCGTGAAGCGAGAGAGAAGGCCCATGGTTTCCTCCGGGGTGAGAGCCCGTTATCGGGCATCGTGGCGCGTAGGGCGTACCCCGCCCCGGGGGCCCGGTCAAGGGGGAAGTGTCCGGGAGTGACGAGCCACCGAGGGACGCTCGCGGGCGGAGGGATGGCGGGCAGCCCCCGGCGGGGTCGCCCCGGCGTCAGCGCTCGCCGGAGCGGTCGCGGCCCTTCAGGAAGAAGGCCAGCAGCATCAGCGCCGCCACCACGAGGGTGATGGCGGTGACGACGGTGGGCGAGAGCTCCAGGTTGAGCCCCGTGATGTTGAAGCTGACCAGGAGCGCCAGGCCGATGCCCATGAGCGACTCCCCCGCCACCACGCCCGAGGCGAAGAGGATGCCGGGGCGCAGGGTGCGCTCGGCCTTCTCCTCGTCCATGCCGCGGGAGAGCAGCCAGGCGATGAAGCCGCCGGCCAGGATGGGGGTGGCCAGCTCGAAGGGCAGGTACATGCCCACGGCCAGCGGCATGAGGTGCGCGCGGAACTTCGCGTTGGACTTCGCGAGGATGAAGTCGATGATCAGCACCACGACGCCCAGGCCGACGCCCCAGGCGACCATGTTCCAGGGCAGGCCGCCATCCTCGCCGAAGAAGCCGCGGGCGAGGCTCGCGAAGAGCTGCGCCTGGGGGGCCGCCAGCTCCTTGCCGCCGATGCCGCCGGGGGTGTTGTCGTGCAGGAGCTGGAGGACGGGGGCCATGACCAGGGCCGCGGCCGCCACGCCGGCGATCTGCATGATCTGCTGGCGGCGGGGGGAGGCGCCGACGAGCGCGCCCGTCTTGAGGTCGTTGCAGACGTCGCCCGAGGTGCAGGCGGCGCAGCAGACGACCGCCGCGACGCCCAGGGTGGCGACCATGCCCTCGGTGCCGGTGAAGCCGAAGAGCAGCAGCAGCATGCCGGTGAAGAGGACGGCGGTGATGGTCATGCCCGAGACCGGGCTGTTGGAGTTGCCGACGAGGCCCACGATGTAGCTGGCCACGGCGGTGAAGAAGAACGACATCACCAGCATGATGGCCGCGGTGACGAGGGTGATGGCCACATGCCCCGTCAGGCTGTAGTAGACGCCGCAGATGATGATGGTGGCGACGGTGCCCCAAAGCGCGATGGCCTTGCCGCTGATGTCGAGCTGCTCGTCGTCCCCCGCCCCGCTGCGGCGCTTGCGCAGCTCCGCGATGGCCTTCACCAGGCCGCCGCGCACCCGCCAGATGGCGGCCACGCCGCCCATGACCATGGCGCCGACGCCCACGTAGCGGATCTGGGTGCTCCAGAGGGCGAAGGCGCCGTCCTCGGGGTTGGCGAGCTGGTCGGCGGTGGCCTCCAGCAGCGGGATGCCGACGAGCCAGCCCAGCGCGCCGCCGATGAAGATGAGGATGGCGATCTCGAGGCGGACGATGAAACCCACCGCCACGAGGGCCGGCGACACGTCGCCGCCGAAGTACAGGATGCGCCCGCCCACGGCCGTCGCGACGGCCACCGAGCCCTTCATCACCCCGACGAACTTGATGAGGGCCGCGACCCCCAGGCCCATGAGGCCGCCCCAGAGCACCGAGCCGGCCTGCTTGCCCGCGTCGGCGCCGTCATCGGCCCCGGCGTGCAGCACGGCCGCGCAGGCCACGCCCTCGGGGAACTTCAGCTCCTCGTCGTCCACCACGAAGATCTTGCGCATCGGGATCATGAAGAGGATGCCGAGCAGCCCGCCGGCGAAGGCCACCGCGGTGGTGGTCAGCAGGTCGAACTCCTTCCAGACGCCGATGAGGACGATGGCGGGCATCGTGAAGATGATGCCCGCCGCCAGGGACTCCCCGGCGGAGGCGGCCGTCTGGACCTGGTTCGCCTCCAGGATGGTGCCGTTGCGGAAGATGCCGCGCAGGATGAGCATCGCGACGACGGCGGCGGGGATGGAGGCCGAGACCGTCAGCCCGGCCTTGAGGCCGAGGTACACGTTGGCGGCGCCCATCACGACGGAGAGCACCAGCCCGAGGATCACGACCCGGACGGTGAGCTCGCGCACGCTGGGGGCTGCGGGCTGAGACATGGAGTGCTCCAGGACAGGGTTTGTCCGGGAGGATACATGCGCGGGGCGCCGGGCGGGAGGGTGACGTGACCGCGGATTCCGGGGTCAGCGCCGCAGCACCCGGGGCAGGAGGAAGAGGGAGACGACCAGCAAACAGGGCACGAGGCCGCTGCTCATGAGCGATCTCCGCGCCGGCCACCGCCACCACCGCGGCGATCGCCGCCGCGGCCCCCTCGATCGTCGCGCCGGGGCGGGCCCCGGCGGTCGTCCCGGCGACCCCCGCGATCGTCGCGGTGGCCCCGGTCATCGCGACGACCCCCCCGGTCATCCCGGCGGTCGTCGCGGCGGCCGCCCCGGTCGGCGCCGGGCAGGCTGCGATCCCGCGGCGCGCGCGGATCGTCGAACTCGATGGGCAGGGTGTTGCCGGCCTCGAGCGCCTCGACGAGGGCCTCCTGGATGTCGGCGTCGTCGGCCACGATGGTGGCCGCCCGCCCAAGGTACGCCGCGTAACCGCCGCTGCTGCCGACCCGACCCGCGCCCTGGCGGGCCGCGGCGTCGTCGGCCTGGCGATCCCAGCTCACCTTGCCCCGCCCGACCCGCGTGACCACGGCGGTCAGGCCCTTCACCTCGGCCACCCGGTCGCCCAGGGTGTCGCCGAGGTCGCGGCAGAACGGGTGCGCCGCCACGATGGCGCCATCCAGGCCGGCGAGCCGGTCGAGGGCCGAGGCCAGCGTCCAGCCGCCCTTCGGCGCGGCGAAGCCGTCGTCGAGGGTCGGATCGTCCAGATCCCGCGGCACGAAGAGCAGGGCCCCCTGATCCAGCGGGAGGGCGATGCCCAGGTACGGCACCAGATCCAGCGCCTCGAAGGCGTCGGCGAAGGCATCCCAGCGGTCCAGATCGCTCTCGGCGATGACCGCCCCGTCGAGGCCGGCGGCGGCCACGGCCGCGGCCAGATTGGCCGGGGTGCGATCCCCGGGGGCGACGTGCAGATCGATCAGCATGCTGACCTCATCGTGATCGAAACGGCGCGTTCTAGCCCGATTCCCCCTCGCTTGTCACGGCCCGCGTGCGGGGGCCCGTCCGGCGACCCGCCCGGACACGTGCTCGTTTACGCCGACGTCTCGCACGGTTATGGTCGGCCCCACCATGATCGAGCTCAAGCGCATCGGCCTCTTCACCCGCGACCGCGACCAGGACTACCGCCTGGACAGCATGCGCAAGCTGTTCCGGCGCGCCGGGATCGAGCTCGTCGCGGACGCCACGGAGGCCGACGGCGACCTCGACCTGGTGATCGCGCTCGGGGGCGACGGCACCGTCCTGCGGGCCCTGGCGGCCCACCCCGGGACCCCCGTCCTGGCCGTGAACTTCGGCAACGTCGGCTTCCTGACGCAGTGCGACCGCGAGCGCCTCGACAACGTCCTCGTCCGCCTGCTGGCCGACGACTACCAGATCGAGGAGCGCCTGACGCTGGAGGTCCGCCTGGGCGACCGCCGCTGGCGCTGCATCAACGAGGTCGTCATCAAGGGCGCCGTCCACATGATCGAGGTGGGCGTGCACATCAACGGCCGCCACGTCCACACGCCCCGCGGCGACGGCGTCATCATCGGCACCCCCACCGGCTCGACGGCGTACCTGCTGAGCACCGGGGCGCCCATCGTGACGCCGGAGGTGGACTGCATCGTGGTGCAGCCCCTCAACGAGTACAGCTTCACCAGCCGCTCCGTCATCGTCGCGGGATCGGCCCAGATCAGCCTGACGGTCGAGACGGGCCACAGCGGCGACATCGGCCTGACCATCGACGGCGGGGAGCGCATCCTCGTCGAGCCGGGCCAGATCATCGAGATGCAGCGCTCCCCCAAGCCCGCGCGCCTCATCTACTTCGAGGCCGACTACTTCTTCCGCAACCTGCGGGAGCGGCTCCGCTGGTAGACGACATGGCCTCACCGACGCGCCCCGAGAGCCCGGACGCCCCCCGGGCGGCCCGCCACGCCCGCGCCGCGCGCCGCTACGGCCGCCTGCGCGCCCGCGTCGAGGGGGCCATCACCCGCATCGCCATCGCGCGCTTCGTGGCCTTCGCCGTGGCCGCCATCACCGGCTTCGCCGCCATCTACGATCGCGCGCCGACCTACGGCGCCGTCGCCGGCGTCGCCGCGCTGGCGTTCGTCGTGGCCGTCTGGTTGCACCGCCGGCCGTACGCCATGGCCCCGCGCATCCGCTCCCTCCAGCAGATCCACACCGAGGCCGACGCCCGGCTGTCGCGCCGCTACGGCGAGCTGGTAGACGAGGGGGCCCGCTTCCTGCGCGCCGACCAGCCCTTCCGCTCCGAGCTCCAGCTCTTCGGGCTGGGATCCGTCTTCCAGATCGCCAACCGGGCCGCGCTGCCCGCCGGCCGCGACCGCCTGGCCGAGCTGCTCGCGGCCCCCGTCGTCGCGCCCGCCGACCTGCCGGCGCGCCAGGCCGCCGCCGCCGAGCTGGCCCCCCTCACCGGCTGGCGCCACCGCCTGGAGTCGGAGGGCCGCCTCGTCGCCGTCGACGACGAGACGCTGGCGCGCTTCCTGGCCTGGGCCGAGGCCCCCGGCGACCTGCACCGCTGGCTGCGCCCCTTCCGGCTGGCGGCGATGGTCCTCGTCCCCGCGGCCTGGCTGCAGATGGTCGCCACCTTCACCTTCGACCGCGTGACGCTGTGGTGGCAGACGTTCGCGCTGGTGGGCGTGCTCTTCGCCATCACCACAAAGCGCTTGCAGTCCACATACTTGCACCTGCTGGGCGAGCAGCACCGGCCCTTCGTCGCCCTGCGCCGCATGTTCACCCTCTTCGAGGGTCGGCGGTTCCGGCAGCCGCTCCTGGCCGAGATGCAGGGGCGCCTGGGCCAGGGCAGCGACCGCCCCTCCGCGCGGATGGCCCGCCTGGAGAGCACCGTCGAGAGCCTGGCCATCCGCCAGGGCGAGCTGATGTTCGGCCTCGTGAACCTGGCCTTCGCCTGGGAGATCTTCCACGCCTGGCGGCTCGAGGGCTGGCGCGTCGCCAACGGCGCGCGGCTGCGGGCCGACCTCGCGCTCCTCGCCGACCTGGAGGCGCTGGCCAGCTTCGGGGCCCTGGCGCATGACCACCCCGACTGGTGCTGGCCCACCGTGCACGCCGACGACGCCCGGCCGCCCATCGCGGGCGAGGCGCTGGGCCACCCGCTCTTCGATCCGGCCACCCGCGTCGCCAACGACTTCGAGCTCGCCCGCACCGGCCAGCTCGTGCTCATCACCGGCAGCAACATGAGCGGCAAGAGCTCGTTCCTGCGCACGGTGGGCATCAACGCCGTCCTGGCCCAGGCCGGGGCCCCCGCCTGCGCCCGCAGCCTGACGCTGCGCGCCTGCGTGCCCGAGAGCAGCATCCAGGTGACCGACGATCCCCGGGAGGGGCTGAGCCGGTTCTACGCCGAGGTGAAGCGCATCGCCGGCATCCTGCGGGCCGTCGCTGGCTCCGAGGCCGACGCCGCCGCCCTGCCCCGCCTCTACCTCGTCGACGAGATCCTCAGCGGCACCAACTCCCGCGAGCGCCACCTGGCCTCGCGCACCATCGTCGCCCGGCTGCTGGAGGCTCGCCGCTCCTTCGGCCTGGTGACGACGCACGACCTCGAGCTGGCCAGCCTGGCCGAGCAGCGCGCCGTGCCGATGTACCACTTCAGCGACCGCTTCGATGGGGAGGCGCTGCACTTCGACCACCGCCTGCGACCGGGCGTGGCCACCACGACCAACGCCCTGCACGTCCTGCGGCTCGAGGGCATCACCGTCGAGGAGAGCTGACCACCCGGTCCAGCAGCGCCGCCGTGTCTTCCCCCAGCCGGTCGGCCGACCAGGGCGCGAGGGCCGCGGCGTTCGGGGCGTAGGGCAGCGCGCCCGCCTCCACCTCGCGCAGCGCCGCGATCAGGCCCGCCCGATCCCCCGCGTGCACGTACCGCCCGACGCCCCACGCCTGGAGGGCGCGCTCCACCTCGGCCCCCGGCGGGCCGTAGCCCAGGATGGGCCGGCCCGCGGCCAGGTAGTCGAAGATCTTGGCCGTCATGGCGCTGAGGTGCTGGGGCGCGATCACGATGTAGAGCGCGCTGGCCCCCTGCAGGTGGCCGGCGATGGTGGCGTTGTCCACCGGGGCGTGCACGGCCACCCGGCCCGCCAGCTTCGGCGCCAGGGCCGCCAGCTCCGCCCGCGTCTCCCGGTCCAGATCGCTGAAGATCTGGTACTGCAGCCCGGTGTCCCCGGGCCCGAAGCCCTCGGCCAGCGCGTGCAGCACGCCCGTCATGTCGCGGCCGACGTAGCTGCCGCCCGCGTACAGGAGCGTCGGGCGGGCCGGCACGATCGGCGGCGCCGACCGGACGTCCTCCTCGGCGTACCCGTTGGGAATCACGGCGATCGCTGGCGGCACGTCGAAGTGGTCGCGGTGCCAGTCCCGGATGGCCTCGTTCACGTAGGCGATGCCCGACGCCCGGGCCACGATGACGCGCTCCAGCGCCACGTACAGCGGCCGCGGGGCGTGGACCGGGGCCGTCGGGTAGAGCGGGTGCTCCGTCCACGGATCGCGGTAGTCGAGCACGAGCGGCCGGTCGAGGGCGCGCGCGATGGCCAGCGCCGGCACGAAGATCCCGAACGGCCCCCCGGTGACCCACACGACGTCGGGGGTCGGCAGCGCGCGGGCGGCGCGCACCGCCGGCAGCGCCCACTCGGAGAAGTGGTCGGGGAACGGCAGGCCCCGCGTCCCCCGCCAGACCAGGCTGCCCAGCCGGCCGAGGCCCAGCCCCTCCAGCCCGCGGCGGGCGGCCCGGCGGACCCGCCACGACGGCATCAGGCCGGGGACGTGGTGCACCGGCACGGGCGGCACCACGAACGTCTCATCCCAGGTGCTGTCGTCCGACCAGGGGTGCGTCTCCAGCGCGGGGGTCAGGATCGTCGGCGCCCAGCCCAGGGCGGGCAGGCGCCGCGCGAGGCGCAGGACACGCCGCGTGCTGGCCCGGCCGATGGGCGGCCAGGCCGCCGTGAGCATCAGGACCCGCCGGTCCGCCATGGAGATCTCCCTTGTTTCCAGGGGCTTGGGGGGCCGAACCCTAGCCGGCCCCCGGCCGCGCGGTCAACGCAGCGGCCAGCGGAAGACGAGGTCGTGGCGCCGCCAGGTGCCCAGCGGCCGCCCCGCGGCGTCCACCTGCCAGAGCTGGTTCATATGGCCCACCACCAGGGTGTCCCCCGCGAAGCCCGCGCGCAGGTCGCGGTCGTAGGGCTGCAGATCGCCCAGCACCCCGACCACCGGCGCGAACCGGTAGCTGTCGAGCAGCATCAGGCGGTCGCCGTAGAGGCGCGCCTCCGTCCCCTGGTCGAGGAGCTTCCAGGCCGCCTCCCGCGAGAGGAGCTGCCCGCGGTAGGACCCGGGCATGGGGCCGAGGACGGTGCCGAGGGTGTGGATGGCGGCGTTGCGGGGCACCCGGTACAGCGCCTCGGGGCCCTGCTCGAACGTGCCGGTCGCGCGGACGGGGACCCGGTACTTCGGGTGCAGGTTGCTTGACTCGACGGAGGGAGGGCCCGGGTAGCGCAGGTCGGCGCGGCCGCCGATCCACTGGGAGACGCCCACCACGAAGCCGACGGCCGGCACCACCACGAACGGCGAGAGCACCGCCGCCAGCGCCGCCTGGCGCCGCCCGCCGGTGCCCGCCAGGGCGAGCAGCGGCACGGCGACGCCCAGCCCGAGGGGCCAGGCCCACAGCCACGTGAGCCAGCCCGCCGCGGTCGCACCCAGCAGCCAGGGGGAGATCGCCTTCACATGCCCTCCTGCCGCCATCCTCGCCCATCCGCCCCAGGCGGCCAAGGCCGTCGCGTCCTGTCACCGGGACCGGCTATGCTCCGCCCATTGTTCCCGGGGGAGAGACGACACATGAAGTGGTGGTGGTGGGCCGTGGCGCTGGCGACCGTCGGCTGTGATGACAGTGGGGGCGGGACGCCGGCCCCGCGCGACGCCGCGGTGATCGACGCGGGGGCCCTCGACGCGGCCCGCCCGGACGCCGCGCCCAGGGACGCGGGCCTCGACGCGCGCCCCGACGCGGCCGCGCCCGACGCAGCGGCGCCCGACGCCGCCCCCCTGGACGCCGAGGCCCCGGACGCCTTCGCCGGCGACGCGGGCTGGCTGCCCCTCGATCCGGCCCTGCTGCCTCCCGCCGCCGCCCCGCTGCGGGCCGGCGTCGCCGTCCGCCGCATGGACGTGCCCCTCGGCATCGGCACCAGCGGCTACGGCCCCAACCAGGGCGTGCCCTACGCCACCCCCTACCAGGTCGCCTACCCCGGCACCCGCCACCTGCACCTGCACCCGAACTTCCGGGCGGTGGTCCTGGAGGCCGGCGATGGCAACCGCCTCTATGTCATCCGCACCGACACCATCGGCATCTCGGCGCGCATCCGCCGCGACCTGGTCGACCGCCTGACCGCCCGCTACGGGGAAGGCGTCGACCGCCAGCTCATCATCGCCGCCACCCACACCCACGCCGGCCCCGGGCGCCTCATCGACAAGCCCCTCTGGCGCATCATCCAGGATGTGTTCTGGCCCGAGTTCTACGAGCGCGTGCTGGATGGCCTGGAGGCCACCGTGGTGGCGGCCGTGGACGACCTGGAGCCGGCCCGCCTGGGCACCGCCGTGGCCGAGACGACCGCCCTGCACGGCGATCGGCGCTGCGCCAACCCGCCCGAGACGGATCCGGCGCTGCCCATCCTGCGCATCGACCGGGCGGACGGCACCCTCAAGGGCCTCGTCCTCTTCCACAGCATCCACGGCACCGTCCTGAGCATGCGCGACGCGACGCTCTCCCAGGACGTCACCGGGGCCATCGAGGCCAAGGTAGCGGAATCCTTCGAGGATCCGGTCTTCGTGATGTTCATGAACGGGGCCGCCGCCGACGTGAGCCCGAGCTCGCCGGGCTTCCCGGCCGAGCCGGACGCGGCCCCCTGGCCCGAGCCCTACACCCGCACCGAGCTCATCGGCCGCGCGGCCGCGGAGGTCGTCCAGGCCGCCGCGGGCGCCATCGAGACGCACACCGACGTCGTGCTGCACAGCCGCACCGCTCGCGTGCCCCTCAACCGGCAGGTCCTCGGCTACCCCGACGGCCTCTTCCCCTTCGAGCACGGCGCCGTCTACTGCGGCGTCGCCCAGGAGGAGCGCTGCGTCGACGAGGCCCCTTACTCCACCGAGCTGCTGCGCGGCTGCCTGCCCTTCCCCGACGCCGAGAACTCGGCGCCGACCCAGGCGCCCCTCACCGTGGGCCAGATCGACGGCCTCGGCTTCATCACCACGCCCGGCGAGTTCTCCGTGAGCCTCGGCCGCGTCGCGCGCGAGGCCGCCGAGGAGGCCCTGGGTCTGCCCGTCGTCATCATGGGCTACGCCCAGGAGTACACCGGCTACTCCCTCACGGAGGAGGACTGGTGGCACGCGGGCTACGAGGCGTCGGGGGCCCTCTGGGGGCCGCGCCAGGGCGACTGGCTGGCCCGCGCCATCAGCAGCCTCGCCCGCAGCTACGCCAACCCGCGCCTGCCGCTCGCGTTCGCCGACCAGGCGCCCCTGCCCCCGCGGGCGCCGGCTGACTTCGAGCCCTTCGCCGTGCAGCCGTCGGTGGAGGCCCCGATCATCCTGGCGGAGGTCGGCGATCTGGCCCCCGCCGACGTCGCCACCTTCGCCTTCTCGGGGGGCGATCCCTGGCTCGGCAACCCGATCGTGCACCTGGAGCAGCGCGACGAGGCGGGCGAGTTCCACCCCGTCCACCTCGGCGGCCAGCCCGTCACCTCCGATGGCTATGTCATCACCCTGACGCTGGAGCCCGAGCCGCCCTACGCCGAGGAGGCCGAGGCGCGGCGGCTGCGCTGGATCGCCACCATGCCCGCGGTGCGTCCCTTCGGCGGTGGTCCGGCCCTGCGCGGTGGGACGTTCCGCTTCGTGGCCGAGGGACGTGCCCTCGTCGTCGGCGACGCGGAGCCCCAGCGCTACCGCCTGGCCGGCGCCCCCTTCCAGGTGGCCCCGTAGCGCGCCCATCGGGGCGTCGGACGGCGCCCGGCGCGACGCCCCCCGTGGGGATGTAGAACTACGGTGAACTCTGACTGGACAGATCCAGCCTGCCTCTCTACCCTGGGTACCGTCTGGTAACACGCGCAAGAGGTCGCGATGAGCGACGAACCTTCCCGGCACGGCACCACCACGGCGCCCCCCGGGTCCGGCGCCTGGCGTCCCCCCCTCATGGCGGGGGAGCGCTTCGAGCAGGCTCGCCTCACGGTCCTCGGGCACTTCGCGCTCTGGGCCTTCGGGAAGGGCGACGTGGGCTGGTACGTGGTGCAGGCCCGCACCTCCCAGGGCACCTGGGTCGTCCTCGTCGATGGCAGCAGCACCCTGGAGAAGCACGAGCACCGGCGCGCGGCGGACGCCATGGCGGGGGCCCAGTCCCGAGGCCTCGCGTGGCTCTGGGGGGTGCTCCAGCTCGCCGGGGATCGCCTCACGGAGCTGGTCGACGATGGCCACTCCACGCGGGGGAAGCCGAGCGAGCCGGTGGCGCCGGCCAGCCCCGGCCGGGGCCGGATGCTGACGCCCATCACCTGACCGCCGGGGCCGCTGCCCCGAAAAACTCACAATTCCCAGGGCTTCCCCGACGCGCCCTCGCCCGCCGCCGGACGGGGGACTGTACCGGTTGTCAGCCGCGGCGCAGGGCGCATAAGCTCCATGTGTTCACGGCCCCCGGAGACGCCGGGTAGCTGCGGCCAAGGCCGCGTCCAGGCCCGAGGTGGAGCGCCCCGCGGTGACGATCGAACCTGGCCTGGTGCTGGCGGACCGGTTCCGCATCGAGAAGCCCATCGGCTCAGGTGGCGTGGGGCTGGTCTACCGCGCCTTCGATCTCCAGCAGCAGATCCCCGTCGCCGTGAAGTGCCTGCGGGCCGAGTGGGCCGAGCACCTGCGCATCCGCCGCCGCTTCATGCGCGAGGCCCGCGCCATCAGCCGGCTGAACCACCCCAACATCGTGCGCGTGTACGACTACGGCGAGGATCCGGGCGGCGCCCCCTACATCGCCATGGAGTACCTGGACGGCACACCCCTGTCCGACCTGCGCGAGCAGCCCATGCCGGTGCCGCTGCTTCTCGAGATCACCGACCAGGTCCTGGCCGCCCTCGCCTACATCCACGCGCGCCGCATCATCCACCGCGACGTCAAGCCCGAGAACGTCATCATCCAGACGGAGGGCAGCCAGGCCACCGCCAAGCTGCTCGACTTCGGCTTCGCCCGGGTCGAGGAGGACCAGGACGCCCGCCTCAGCCAGACCCGCATGGAGACGTTCGGGACGCCGACGTACATGGCCCCCGAGCAGGCCACGGGCAAGGGCGTCATCGGGCCGCCCACCGACATCTACGCCCTCGGCGTGATGATCTACGAGTTCCTGGCCGGGCAGCCGCCCTTCACGGGCACGCATGGCATGGCCATCGCCCTGAAGCACCTGATGGAGCCGGTGCCGCCCTTGAAGGCGCGCCCCGGCGTCGTGGTGCCCCCTGGCCTCGAGGCCATCGTCGGCCGGATGCTCAAGAAGGCGCCCGCCGACCGCTACGCCACGGCCCCCGACGTCCGCCGGGCGCTGCAGAGCTACCGCGGGGGGGAGAGCGACGACGACGACGCCACCCTCCAGACGCCCCTCGCCGACGCCGCCGCTGCCATCGCCCGCATCGCCAACGAGACGGCCCAGGTCGTCAAGGCCGAGCAGTCGGGCATCTTCCGCACGCTCGTCCCCATGGGGCCCATCGCGGTGGACGATCCCATCGGCCGCGGGGGCGACGCGGCCCCGCTGGTGGGCCGGGAGGCCGATCTCGTCGAGATGTGGAGCCGGGTGCGCCGCGTCTGCGAGACGGCCGAGGGCAAGGCCATCCTGCTCGGCGCCGAGGCCGGCATGGGCCGGCGGGACGTGGTGGAGTGGGTCGAGGAGCAGGTGGCCGAGGGGGGCTGGATGCGCGTCGTGCGGGCCGAGGCCGGCCCCGCGGCCCGCCTGGGTCGCAGCGGCCTCGCCACCCTGCTGGAGGACCTCTTCGACGGCCTGCCCCCGACCCGGGAGGAGGCCCAGACGCACATCGGCGACCTGCTGCTGCGCTGGTCCGGCTCCACCTACGAGGCGGCCACCAGCGAGGCCATCGCCGGGGCCCTGGCCAGCTTCCTGCGCCCCGAGGCCCAGGGCGGCGAGCGCGAGGCCATCATCATCCGGCGGGCCTGCGAGGCCTTCCGGCTGGCCAGCCGCGACCGCCCGGTGCTGCTCACCATGCAGGCCGCCGACCAGGCCGACCTGCAGACGCAGACGTTCCTGTGGCACCTGGCCCGGTCCATCGCCGACAGCCGCTTCCGCCTGCTCATGGTGCTCACCTGGACGGAGGCGGCGGGCGCGCCCGTGAGCGAGGCGCGGCGCCTGCTGGCGGCCTTCGAGCGCATCGGCGCCGGCACCGTCGAGACCTACCGCCTGGCGCCCCTGTCCGCCGCGAACACCGTCGCGCTGCTGCGGACGATGGCCGAGGTGGATGACGAGGCGGCCGGCGCCCTGACGCGCTGCGCCCGCGGCAACCCCCTGCTCGCCCGCGAGCTGCTGCTGTACGAGCAGCAGGAGGGCAACCTGGTCGAGCAGGGCCGCCGCTGGTCCCTCTCCCCGTACGCCGACCCGGCCCGCTGGCCCGTCAGCCTGGCCGAGGTCTTCGCCCTGCGCGCCCAGCTCACGGTGGGCGGCCTGCCCGACTCGTCGTTCCTGCGCGCCTGCCTCGACCGGGCCGCCGTGCTGGGAGAAGCCTTTGATTACGGGCTGTTGTGCGATTACCTCGCGCGCATCCTGGGGGATCCGGCGCGGGTCGAGCGGGCGGTGGAGTCGCTCATCAAGGCGCACATCCTGGCGGAGGAGCGCGACCTCGGCAACGACCGCCTGCGCTTCGCCCACCCGGCCCTGCGCACCGCCCTGCTCAGCACCGGGGGCGCCTCGGCCCGCGATCAGGTGGTGCACCGCGAGGCCGCCGGGGCCCTCGAGGCGTGGTACGGCGAGGACGCCCGCCCCTACGCCGTGCCCATCGCCGAGCACTACCTGGCCGCCCGCGACCTGGGCCGCGCCGGCTACCACTTCGGGGAGGCCGGCCGCCTGGCCGTGGTGGAGGGGCGCACCGCCGACGCGCGGGCCCTGTTCGAGCGGGCCGAGACGCTGCTGGGCAAGGTGCCGGGGCGCGGCGCCGCCCACCAGCGCGCCGAGGTCTGGCTGGATGGCAGCGAGCTGGAGCTGGCCCACGGCGAAGACGGCCGGGCCCTCATGCCCGCCGAGCGGGCGGCCCGCTGGGCCGAGGAGGCGGGCGACGCGGGCGTGGCGGCCCGGGCCTGGCTGCTGGTGGGCGACGTGGCCCGCCGCCGCGGCGACGTGGGCGCCGCCGTCCGCGCCTACGGGGTGGCCGCCGACCGCTTCCGCCGGCTGGGGGACGCCCATGGCCTCGGCCGCTGCCTGCTGGGTCAGGCCTTCGCCGAGAGCGCCCAGCGCCACTTCGAGGCGGCGGGCGACCTCTTCCTGGGGGCCCGCCAGCAGCTCGAGGCGGCGGGCGACAGCCACGGCGCCGCCCGGGCCAACCGGGGCTGCGCCGAGGTCGCCCTGCGGGTGGGCGACTACCTGGCCGCCGGCCGCCACCTGGAGCTGGCCCGCGAGGCCTTCGCCGGCGCGGGGGATCAGCGCGGCGTCGTCGCCTGTGACTGGCTGCTGGGCGAGACGTGCCGGCTGCTGCAGATGCGCGACCGCTCCCTCACCCACTACGGCGACGCCCGGCGCGGCTACGTGAGCCTCGGCAACCCCGCCGGCATCGCCCGCTGCGACCTGCACATGGCCCGCCTCTTCGCCGAGGCCGGCCAGTGGACGGAGGCCAACGCGCGCTTCACCCTCGCGGTGCGCACCCACGACGAGCTGGGCGATCCGGCCGCCGCCCGGGCCGCCCAGGTGGAGTGGATCCGCGCCGCCCTCACCCAGAAGGCGTGGCGGCACGCCCTCGACCCCATCCGCGTGCGACTGGCCGCGGCCATGGAGGCCCGCGACCGCCGCAGCGAGACCATCGCCCGGGCCCAGCTCGCCTGGGCCGCCGGCGAGCTGGGCGACGCCGAGACGTGCCGCAACGAGCTGCGCGCCGCCGTGGCCCTCGACCGCGCCACCCACCTCACCGATCCCGATCTGGCGGCGGCCTTCGCCGGGCTGGGGGCCATCTTCCGGCGCTACGGCCACGAGCACCGCGCCGAGCCGCTGGAGGAGCGCGCCCGCCGCATCCGGGCCGAGGCCGGCGGCGCGGGGCGCCCTTGAGCCTGATCCAGGGCGGCGTCCTGGCGGGGCGCTACCGGCTGCACGCCGAGATCGGCCGCGGCGGCCAGGGCGCCGTCTGGCGGGCCACCGACGCGCTGACGGGCCGGGAGGTCGCCGTGAAGCGCCTGCGGCCCGAGTACGGGGCCGAGCCGCGCCTGCGCCGCCGCCTGCGCCGGGAGGCCCGCGCGGTCGGACGCCTGGAACATCCCAACATCGTTCGACTTTTCGAGGTGGGCGAGGACGAAGCCGGCCCCTTCTTCGTGATGGAGTGGGTGCCCGGCGTGCCCCTCTTCCGCGTCGATGACCTGGACGTCCCCCGCATCCTCGACCTCTGCGAGCAGATCCTGGGCGCCCTGGCCTACGCCCACGCCCGCGGCGTCGTGCACCGGGATCTGAAGCCCGAGAACGTCCTCGTGCACCGCGGCGCCGATGGCGTAGACCGCGTCAAGCTCCTCGACTTCGGCTTCGCCTGGGTGGACGACGATCTGGACGAGGAGATCTCGCTCGCCGCGAAGGACGTCTTCGGGACGCCGCAGTACATGGCCCCCGAGCAGGCCATGCGCGAGGACGACGTCGGCCCGTCGGCCGACCTCTACGCCGTGGGCATCATCGCCTGGGAGCTCATCTGCGGGGCGCCCCCGTTCACGGGCCCGACGGGGGCGTCGGTGCTGATGCAGCAGGTCAACGCGCCCCTGCCCCCCCTCGCCCCCCGGCCCGGCTTCATCGTCCCGCCCGACCTGGCGGCCTGGCTCCACCGCGCCCTCGCCAAGGATCCCGCCGAGCGGTTCCACTCGGCTGGCCAGATGCGCCGCGTCCTGCTGGCCCTCGACGGGCACCCGGAGCCGACGCTCGAGCACCTCGATCCCATGGATCCCACCGACGCCAGCCTCGCGGGCGACCCCGACCTGTCGGTGGAGATCTCGGGCGTGGACCTGGCTCCCGGCACGCTGGGCACCGGCGACGCCCCGCTGGTCGGGCGCGACGCCCTGCAGCGATGGCTGTGGACGCATGTCGTCGAGGTCTGCGGCGACCACGGCGGCCTGAAGGTGGTGATGCTGGAGGGCGAGCCCGGGCTGGGCCGCACCCGCCTCTGCGGCTGGCTCACCCAGACGCTGGCCGAAGGGGGCTGGATGACGGTGGCCGCCGGCCGCCACCAGCAGGGCGTGCAGAGCGGCCTGCGCGCGGCCCTGCGCCAGGCCCTCGCCCTGGACCGCCGCCCACCGCGGCGCGCGGCCTCCCTCGGGCCGACGCTCGCCACCCTCGGCATCACCGACCTCGACCCGGCCCTCGTGCTGCGCTTCCTGTACCCCGAGACGGGCTCGCTGCCCCCGGCCCGCGCCCGCCGCGTCGTGGAGCGCCTGGCGCGCAGCCTGGCCGCCCGGCGCCCGCTCCTCCTCTGCCTCGACGACGTCCACCGGGCCTGGGGCGAAGACCTGGACCTCGTCGAGCACCTGGTCGTGGCGCTCGGCCAGCGGCCCGCCCCGGTGCTCATCGTCCTCACCCGGCCCAGCCTGCCCCTCGTCGACCAGCCCACGGCGGGCGAGGCGCGCGTGGCCGCCCTGCTCAAGCGCCGCCAGGAGGGCGTCGAGGGCCGCCGCCTCGCGCGCCTGGCCCCCGAGGACGTCGAGACGCTGGTCCAGCAAGCCCTGCTCGTCGATCCCGCGGTGGCGCGCCGCGTCGCCGAGGCCGCCCGCGGCAACCCGCTGCTGGCCCTGACGGGGCTGACGTGGCTGCTCGAGGTCAAGGCCCTGGCCTTCGACGAGGCCGTCGGCCTGCACCGCTTCGTGGGCATCCCGCCGGCCATCCCGACGCGGCCGCTGCTGCTCATGGCCGAGCGCATCGACGTGGCCCTGGGCCGGCTGCCCGAGGGCGCGGCCCTGCGCACGCTCGCCGAGCACCTGGCCCTGCTGGGCGACGCCTTCACGTTCCGGCTGGCCCACGCGCTGGCGGCCCACCTCGATGTGCCCGAGGCCCGGCTCGTCAACGCCCTCGACACCCTCGTGCGCCTGGGCATCCTCGAAGACCGCGACGACGACGTCTTCGCGTTCCGCAACGCCATCACCCGCGACGCGCTGCTGCAGGCGGTGGCCGCCGGCCGCGACCCCGGGGCGGCCCATGGCGCCGTCGCCCGGGCCAAGTCGGCCTGGCTGGGGGACGCCGCCGGCCTCGCCGCCGCCGAGATCGCCCGCCACCACCTGGCCGCCGAGGAAGTGGAGCCCGCCGTGCGCTGCCAGCTCCAGGCGGCCGAGCACGCCCGCCGCTCCCTCCAGCCCAAGGTGGCCCTCGCCCTCTTCGCCGAGGCCGAGCGCTGGCTGGCCGCCGAGCCCGGCGCCGCCCCGGGGGCGCTGCGCGCCGACGTGCTGGTGGGCCTCGCCGAGGTGGCGCTGAGCCTGGGCCAGGTGCCCCGCGCCCTGCGCATCGCCGAGCGCATCAGCGAGTGGGCCCAGGCCCGCGGCGACGACGCCCGGGGGCTGCAGGCCGACATCCTCCGGGGCGAGGCCCTGGCGGCGTCGGGGAACCTGGGCGAGGCCGACCGCTTGCTGGCCACCGCCGCGCAGCAGGCCGAGGATCGCCGCCGCCCCGGCGAGACGACGCGCATCGCCCTCGCCCGCGGCCGCATCGCCGCCCGCCGGGGCGACTTCACCACCGCCCGACGCGCCTTCCAGCTCGCCGCCTCCGCCGCCGCCACCGCCGGCGACCGCCGGGGCGAGGCCGCCGGCCAGCAGGCCCTGGGGGAGCTCTGGCTGAAGCTCGGCGACCGCGAGCCCGCCTGGGAGGCCCTGACGCTGGCCGCCGAGCTGGCGCGGGACGTCGAGGACGAGCCGCTGCGGGCCGCCATCCACCTGCGGCTGGGCGAGCTGGAGCGCAAGGCCGGCCACGCCGAGGCGGCCCGGCCCCACTACGAAGCCGCTTCGGAGGCCTTCGACACGGCCGGCAACCCGAGCGGCGTCGGCCGCAGCCAGCGCGGCCTGGGCGACGCCCTCTGGGCCCTGGGGCGGCCCGAAGCGCGCGCCGCCTACGCCCGGGCCATCGACAGTTTCTCCTTGCAGGACGATGACTTCCAGCTCGCCGTCTGCTTCACCCAGCTCGGCCGGGTGGCCCTGGAGGCCGGCGACAACGCCGAGGCCGAGGCCGCCTTCGACCGGGCGTCGCAGCACCTCGAGCCCCTCGGCGACCCGCCGCGCCAGGGCCTGCTGCACGCCTTCCGCGCCCAGGCCGCCAGCCGCCGCCAGCGCGCCGCCGCCCGCGACCTGCACCTGCACGCCGCCCGGCAGATCGACCTGCGCCACCCCCTGCTCTTCTCGGAGTGGGCCGCCATCCTGCGCGAGCTCGCGCCGCTCATCGCCCCCGACGAGCCCGCCCTGGCCGAGGAGCTGGAGCGGCGCGCGGCCGAGGTCGAGGAGGCGCTGGCAGGCTGACGTCCGCGTCAGGCTTCCCGCCGCAGGACTGAAAATCAAGTGATATCAGGGTCTTCAAGAGAGCAGGCAGATCAGCTGGTCTGCGCGCCGGCTGAGCCGCTACGGTATTGATACGTGGCAATTCGGGCCCAAACGGCAGGAGCATCGAACATGAAGCGGTGGAAGTCGCTGGGCGGAAGTGCCCTGGCGCTGGTGGGACTCGCCTCCATGCTGGGCTTCGATCCCTTCACAGGGGAGGCAGTGCCTTCGACCATCAGTGAGGCACAGACGTTCGTCTCCAACATGGTGAACTTTCACGCCGGCCAGCGCCCGGACTCCGTCACCTGCAGCGAGGTCACCCAGGATCGCGTCCCGATGTACCAGTGCTGGGCCACGAAGTCTGGCCATCCAGACCAGCTCTTTCTGGTGCTGCGAGACTAGCCAGCGCTGCGTTCATCGGGCAGAGGCAGCGAACCCCGTCTCATTTGATGGCGCCAGCGGCGGCGGACTGGTGGGTACTCCATGGCTACAACCTCGTGGGCAGCCCGGTCGGCTCCTCCTCGGAGCGCGGCTGACAGGTGGGTTGGATGATGAATGCTTCAGGACTCCTCCTCTCATCACTTCTCCTGAGTCTGCTCGCCTGCGAGCAGGACACCGACGCCAGCGTGACTGGAGGGGGCCTGCCGCCGTGCACGCACGCGCCGGTGCATGTGCTGGGCGGTCCCTTCAGACCTGTCCGCCGTGATGGCTTCGACCCTCCGAGGGCGAAGCCCGGGATGGAGCTCGCGCTCCCCTTTGAAGGGGAAGCCATCTTCGAGGGGCTGGCAGATGGCTTTGCGACCTGGGCGGCGACCAGCGGCGCTCAGCCGGGCCCGATTCGGGTGCCGGCGGGCCTGCTCCAGCCCGGTACGTTGTATGGCATTCGCTACGACTTCGTGCCCGGCCCCGACCCCGACCCTCAGCTTTACACCGCCATCACGCTGGATGGCCGCCTGGTCCTCTTTTCGGTGCATGCCCCGCTGGAGGAGGCCACCGAGGCGTTGGCTGGCGTTGGGCTGACGGCGAGGTGGGTCCCGACGTGCCTCTCGAGCGCTGGCCGGACGTGCTATGCGCCGAACACCCACCTGCACCTCGAGTTGACCACCGGCCAGGGGGAGGTGGGCCACATCCCGTTGAATCAGGTCACGACCTGGATCAGCGACGTCGGCACCCTGGAGGCGCTGCTGGAAGCGGCGACTCTGGGAGATGGCCCCCTGAATGGCTGCGCTGACATTCCACACTCCGAAGTGTGGCTGACCCTGCGCGCGATCCCCTGACAGGGGCGCCAAGCCCTCTTCCCAGGCGAGGCGGGACGCTGGGTGCCGCGGAGTTGTCAGGCGAGCGCGAGCACCAGGCCTTGCTGCACCGCGTCGGCCAGGGCGGCCTGCACGGCCTCGGCGGGCTGGCCGGAGGCCGCGGCGGCGTCGGCCACGGTCAGGCCGTCGTGCACCATCTTGAGGGCGAAGAGCAGCGCCGGGGTGGCGGCGTGGAAGTACGGGTTGCCCGACGCCGGCCGCCGGAACACCAGGACGAGCTCGGGGTCACCGGGGGCCGTCGGCACCGCGGGGCCTTCCCCCCGGTTGAAGGCCGCCAGGAACGCCGCCACCGGGTACGGCCACTCCAGGATCTGCAGCGTCGGGTTCAGCGCCAGCGGGGCGCCCTCCACATAGGCCCGGTGGTGCGGCGGCAGGCGGGTGGCGTCCCGGTTGACGGTGTAGAGCGCCCACTCCAGCTCGGCGAGGGCGACGTGGAAGCCCGTGGCGTCGCCGGCCTCGACGCGCTCGGCGAGGAAGCCCGGGAAGGCCCCCGCCGCGTGGCCAAGGGCCCAGTGGGACGGGGGGCAGTCCGCCAGGTAGGCCGCCAGCAGGCGCTCCCAGGCCGGCGTCTCCTCGCCCGCCCCGAGCAGCGCGGTGGTCGCGCCGAGCCGGGTCTGCAGCGCCGCGACGACGTGGTGGCGGATCATGCGGTGGTAGATGGCCAGGCGCTTCGCGTCGACCCCCAGCGCGGCGGCGACCACGTGGACCGGCGCCAGGCCCTTCACGGCGGTGTGCATGTGGCGCTGGAGCGCCTCCAGATCGGTGCGCTCCGTCGTCATGGCCGCGCCCCCACCGGCCGCACCGCCCGGATGCGCTCCAGCTCGGCCAGCAGCACGGCCTGGCTGGGGATGGCGTTGTCCCACTCGAGCAGCGTCGAGACGGGCCCCGTGCGCCCCAGCGTGTAGGCGTAGAGATCGAGCACCGGATCGACGCAGGCCGCCCCGTGGGTGTCGATGATGACGTCACCCAGGTCGTCGTGCCCGGCCATGTGGATCTGCAGGACGCGGTCGAGGGGCAGCGCGTCGATGAAGGCGTAGGGGTCGTAGCCGTGGTTGCGGCTGTTGACGTAGACGTTGTTCACGTCCAGCAGCAGGCCGCAGTCGGCCCGGGCGCAGAGCGTGGAGAGGAACTCGGCCTCGCCCATCTCGGCGCCGGCGTACTGGACGTAGTAGCTCGGATTCTCCAGCAAGAACGGCACGTTGGCGATGGTCTGCACCTGCTTGACCCGCGCCACGACGTGGTCGAGGGCCTCGGCCGTGAAGGGCACGGGCAGCAGGTCGTGGTACTCGACGCCGAAGGCCGAGCTGAAGCAGAGGTGGTCGGAGAACCAGCGCGCGCCCGTGGCCCGGATGAGGTCGGCGAGGCCCGCCAGGTAGTCGGCGTCGAGGGGGCTGACGCTGCCGATGGACAGGGCGGTGCCGTGCAGCACGATGGGCCACGTCGCGGCCGCCTGCTCCAGCACGCGCCGGGCGCGGCCCCCCTCGCCGAGGAAGTTCTCGGTGAGGATCTCCACGAAGTCGACGCGGTCGGCCTCCGCGAAGATCGTGTCCCAGTGGGGGCGCCGCAGCCCCACCCCATGCCCCAGAGAAGCCACGCCGCTCATGCCCACCTCGACGCGCCCGGGCACGCGACGACGCTCCACCGGGGGAGCGCCCTCGCCGGCCCGGGGCCGACCCGGCCTCAGCCGCCGCAGCTCTTCTCGCCGCCGCAGCTCTTCTCGCCGCCACAGCTCTTCTCGCCGCCGCCCTCGGCCTCGCCGCCCTGGGCCGCGGCCTCGGCCGCCTTCTTGATCTCCTCGGCCTTGCCCTCGGTGGCGTCGTCCGCCTCGTCGGCCATCTGGGCCGCGGCGCCCTCGCCCTCGGCCTTCATCTGGTCCTGGGCGTCGTCGCCCGCGCCCATCGCCTGGGACTGGGCCGCCTCGCTCATCTTGCCGCCCCCGCAGCCAGCCAGGCTCAGGCCCCCCAGGCACAGACCCAGGGCGACCCCGCTCACGACGCGCTTGCTCCCGATCTTCATCCGTCTCTCCTCCCCGCGTCCCCCGCGGGCTGCCAGCAGCGCCCGCTCGCGGCGGGCGTGGGGAGCGTGGCGGGATCGGCCGACGGAATCAAGCCCGGCGCCTCAGTCCGCGACCGTCTTGAGCCAGTCGATGACCTCGTCCTCCTTGTGGAGGCGCTCTTCGACGTTCTGGTTGGTCTGGTTGCCGTCCACGGTGATGATCTCGCGGGTGTCCGGGCGGACCTCCTTGACGACGGATCGGTGGGAGAGCGCCGAGAAGCGCATGATGTCGCCGGGCTTCGCCCCCGTGACCGGGTCGAAGAGCTGGCTCTTGGGCATGGCCTGGTAGCCATCCTCCTGGCCCCCCTGCGCCCCCTGGACCCAGGCGCCGACGCCGGTGGCGCTCTTGACGGCCCAGACGGCGAAGATGCCGCACCACGACCAGTGGCCGATCTTCTCGCCCGGCTTGGAGCCGCCCGGCAGCAGGTTGGCCCCGCGGGTGCCGGGGTGCGTCACGTAGGGGTCGTTCTCGCCGCAGGAGACCGCGTAGAAGTGGGAGAGGCGCTCCCAGCCGTACTTGGCGCCGTCGCCGCGGTCGGCCGAGTTGATCTTGCCGATCTGGGAGGCGGCCAGGCTGACGATGGCCTGGCGCACGCCGCTGGTGCTCTGCTGGGCCCGGGCCGCCTCCACCTCGTCGCGGGCCACCTGCTCGGCGGCCTCGACGGCGATGATGTCCTCCATGTCCCGCGTGGCCCAGTAGAGCGGGTCGCGGGTCAGCATCCCCTCGCCCTCCATGCCGCTGACGGTGGCGTCGGTGAGGATGCCATCGGGGGCGATGCCATGGCCGAGCTGCCAGGCGGCGATGGCCCGCACCAGCTCCTCGTCCACCCGGTTCACGATGGGGATGCGCAGGTGGTCGCGCACGGCGAAGACGAGGCCGCGGTTGAGGTTGTGGGCCTTGCCGTACAGGACGCCCTTGTCCTTCTTGATGGCCGCCTCGACGCCAGCGGCGTCCAGCACGCCGGCCTCTACGGTGTCCTGCACCGTCTCCAGGGCGTCGAGGCCCGCCTGGATGGCGCCGCCGGCGGTGGTGGGCACGAGGTCCTGCGTCGCAGGCTGGTCGGTCGGGGAAGCCGTCTCGACGGTCTCGACGGTCGCCTCGGCGGCCGCTGGTGCCGCCGTGGCCTGGGGCGCGGCGTCCTCGTCGATGGCCGTCCGGGTGGCCGGGCCGACCTTGCCATCCACCGTCAGCGCGTGGCGCTCCTGGAACGTCGCCGCCGCCTGGGCCAGCGCCTCGTCGGCGCCCCCCGCGGCCGCCAGCCCGAGCTTCGCCCGCAGGGCCTGCAGGCCCGGGCCGACCCACTGCAGGGTGTTGTAGAGCACCGCCGACTGCAGCTTCCTGGCGTCCAGGGGTCCGGGCGCGCCGGCCTCCGCCGCCGCCAGCTCCTCGGCCTGCCCCAGCATCGCCGGCCCGAACGCCTCCGTCAGCAGGGCCGCCGCGCCCGTCGTCGGGCTCGTCGTCTTCGCCGGGGGAGCCACCTCTCGCTCTGCCATCACGCCCTCCACCCATCACCCCAGGCAGGATGCGACGGCTGGCGCGACCCGCGCAACGCCCGCGGCGCCGCCCGCTCCGCTCACCGAATCGCGCCCACAACCCATTGAAACCACGCGCGATTGCGCCGAAGCAGGCCCACCGCCCCCCGGCCCCCCCGCGCCGGGTTGACGCCTGCCGGCCCCCGGTCTAGCGTCGCAGGACCGCATCCCGGGGGGTGGTCCGCATGTCCGACAAGGTCGTCATCACCTGCGCGCTGACCGGCGTGCTCACCAACCCGGCGCAGCACCCGGTGCCGGTCACGCCCGAGCAGATGGCCGCCGAGGCCCGCCGCGCGTACGACGCCGGCGCCTCGGTCATGCACTGCCACTTTCGCGACCAGCGCCCGGGCATGGGCTACCTGCCGAGCTGGGATCCCGACGTGGCCGGCGCCATCTGCGAGGCCATCCGGGAGGCCTGCCCCGGGGTCATCATCAACATGTCCACGGGCGTGGTCGGCCCCGACATCCGCGGCCCCCTCGCCTGCCTGGAGCGCGTGCGGCCCGAGATGGCCGCCCTCAACGCCGGCTCGCTGAACTACCTGAAGACGCGCAGCGGCGGGAAGTGGGCCTGGCCGCCCATGGTCTTCGACAACTCCGTCGAGAAGATCACCGCCTTCCTCCAGGAGATGCGGCGGTTCGGCGTGGTGCCCGAGTGCGAGTGCTTCGACACCGGCATCGTGCGCAGCATCGCCATGTTCGAGCAGGTCGGCCTGCTGCCGGCGCCCGTGCACGTCTCGCTGGTGATGGGCGTGGCGTCGGGCATGCCGGCCAGGGCCGCCTGGCTGCCGCTGCTGGTGGACGAGCTCAACCCGGGCGTCGAGTGGCAGACCATCGCCATCGGCCGCCAGGAGGTCTGGGACGTGCACGCCCGGACGGCCGAGCTGGGCGGGCACCTGCGCACCGGCGTCGAGGACACCTTCTACCTGCCCAGCGGCGAGCGCACGACCGGCAACGGCCCCCTCATCGAGGCCCTGGCCGCCGTCGCCCGCGATCGCGGCCGCGAGCCGGCCTCGCCCGCGGAGGCCCGCGCCATGCTGGGGCTGGCGGCGTGCTGACCCGCTCCCCCGGCCACCCCATCGCGAGCCGCGTCGACCGCCGGTCGGAGCGCTTCCTGGCCAACCGGGCCGCCAACCTGCAGAGCATCGCGACGCTGGAGGCCCACCTGGACCGCGCCCGGGCCGGCGGCGGCGAGAAGTACGTCGAGCGGCACCAGGCCCGCGGCCGGCTGCTGCCCCGCGAGCGCGTCGAGCTGCTGGTCGACCGGGATGGCTGGTTCCTGGAGGTCGGCGCCCTGGCCGGCCTGGACACCGGCGGCGGCGTGAAGCCGGGCGCCAGCATCGTGGCGGGGGTGGGCGTCGTCTCCGGCGTCGAGTGCCTCATCAGCGCCACCGAGAGCACCATCAAGGGCGGCGCGATGAACGCCTGGTCGGTGCAGAAGACGCGGCGGCTGGCGGAGCTGGCCGACGCCAACGGCCTGCCCACCATCAACCTCGTGGAGTCGGCGGGCGCCGATCTGCCCCAGCAGGCCCAGATCTTCGTGCCCGGCGGGCGGGCGTTTCGCGACCTGACGCGGGCCTCCCGCGCACGGCAGCCCACCGTCTGCCTCGTCTTCGGCAGCTCCACGGCCGGCGGGGCCTACATCCCCGGCATGAGCGACTACGTGGTGATGGTCGAGGGGCAGGCCCGGGTCTACCTGGCGGGGCCGCCCCTCGTGAAGATGGCCACCAACGAGGACGCCGACGAGGAGAGCCTGGGCGGCGCGGCCATGCACAGCCGCGTGAGCGGCGTGAGCGACTACCTCGCCCGGGACGAGCGCGACGCCATCCGCATCGGCCGCGAGATCATGGCCTCGCTGCGCTGGCAGAAGCAGGGCGGCGGCGCCCCCTGGGCCCCCGACGCGCCGCTGTACGACCCCGAGGACCTGCTGGGCATCGCCTCCCCCGACGTCCGCGTGCCGTTCGACGCCCGCGAGGTCATCGCCCGCGTCGTCGATGGCTCCCGGTTCAGCGAGTTCAAGCCGCTGTACGGCACCACCCTCGTGACGGGCTGGGCCTCCGTGCACGGCTACCCGGTGGGCGTGCTGGCCAACCAGGGCGTGCTCTTCGGCGAGGCCGCCGAGAAGGGCGCCCAGTTCATCCAGCTCTGCAACCAGAAGTCGGTGCCCCTGCTGTTCTTGCAGAACATCACCGGCTTCATCGTGGGCACCGCCTACGAGCAGGCGGGGATCATCAAGCAGGGCGCCCGCCTCATCAACGCCGTGAGCAACAGCACCGTGCCCGCCATCACCATCATGATGGGCGCCAGCTACGGGGCCGGGAACTACGCCATGTGCGGGCGCGCCTACGACCCGCGCTTCGTCTTCTCCTGGCCCTCGCACCGCATCGCCGTCATGGGCGGCGAGCAGCTCGCCGGCGTGCTCGACATCGTGAAGCGCGGCGCCGCCCAGCGCACGGGCCAGCCCGTCGACGAGGCCGAGCTCTTGATGATGAAGACCATGCTGACGCGGCAGATCGACAAGGAGAGCTCGGCCTGGTACGCCACCGCGCACCTCTGGGATGACGGCGTCATCGACCCGCGGGACACCCGCGACGTGGTGGGCATCTGCCTGTCCGCCGCGCACACGCTCCCGGTGGAGGGCACCATGACCTACGGGGTGTTCCGGCATTGAGCGCGCCGCACCGGTTCGAGAAGGTCCTCGTCGCCAACCGCGGCGAGATCGCGGCGCGGGTGCTGCGGACGTGCCGCGACCTGGGCCTGGCCACCGTGGCCGTCTACAGCGACGCCGACGCCGACCTGCCCCATGTGGCGCTGGCCGACGAGGCCGTCCGCATCGGGCCCGCCCCGGCCGCCGAGTCGTACCTGAGCGTGACGGCGATCCTCGACGCGGCGCGCCGCACGGGGGCCGAGGCCATCCACCCGGGCTACGGATTCCTCTCTGAAAACGCGGACTTCGGCGCCGCCGTCGAGGCCGCGGGCCTGGTCTTCATCGGCCCGCGCCCCGAGACGGCCCGGTCCATGGGCGACAAGGCCGCCGCCCGCCAGCTCATGGCGGCCCGCGGCGTGCCGGTGGTGCCCGGCCACGACGGCCCCGAGCAGGACGACGACCGCTTCGCCGCCGAGGCCGCCCGCATCGGCTTCCCGGTGCTCGTCAAGGCGGCCGCCGGCGGCGGCGGCAAGGGCATGTCCATCGTCGAGGACGCGGGCGCCCTGCCCGCCGCGCTCGCCCAGGCCCGGCGCCTGGCCCGCTCGGCCTTCGGGGACGACCGCCTGCTGCTGGAGCGCTACCTGCGCGGCCCCCGCCACGTCGAGGTGCAGATCCTCGGCGACGGCCGCGGCGGCGTGGTGCACTGCTTCGAGCGCGAGTGCAGCGTGCAGCGGCGCTTCCAGAAGATCATCGAGGAGACGCCCTCGCCTGGGCTCGACGCCGCGACGCGGGCCGCCCTCTGCGCGGCGGGCGTGGCGGCCGGCGAGGCCATCGCCTACCGCGGCGCCGGCACCGTCGAGTTCATCCTGGATGCAAGCGGCGCGTTCTACTTCCTGGAGGTGAACACCCGGCTGCAGGTGGAGCACCCCGTCACCGAGGCCACCACCGGCCTCGACCTGGTGGCGTGGCAGATCCGCGTCGCCCGGGGCGAGGCCCTGCCGGCCCAGGCCGACATCCAGACCAGCGGCCACGCCATCGAGTGCCGCCTGTACGCCGAGGATCCCGCGCGCGACTCCCTGCCCTCCACCGGCCGGCTGGCGCTGTTCGAGCCCCCCACCGGGGCGGGCGTGCGGGTGGACGCCGGCGTGGTCGAGGGCAGCGAGGTCGGCGTCTTCTACGACCCGCTGCTGGCCAAGATCATCACGAGCGGCGACGATCGGGCGACGGCCATCGACCGCATGCGGGGGGCCCTGCGCCGCCTGCGCGTCGGCGGCGTGACGACGAACCAGGCGCTGCTGCTGGCCATCATGCGCCACCCGGCGTTCGGCGCGGGGGCCACGACGACGGGCTTCCTGGGGGAGCACTTCGCGGGCTGGGCCCCGGCCGCCGATGAGGCGGCGACCACGCGGCGGGCGGCCATCGCCGCGGTCTTCCTCGCCCGCGCGCGGAAGGCGGCCGCCGGGCACCTGCCGGCCCTGCGCAGCGGGTGGCGCAACGTCCCGTTCGCGGGCCAGCGCGAGCAGCTCACCCACGGCGACGCGGTGCTCGCGCTGGAGACGCTGTATCGCGGGGATCACGCCGTCGTGCAGGTCGGCGGCGTCGCCGTCACGGTCCGCGGCCCCCTCGACCGCCCCGAGGTGGACGGCGTGCGGCAGGCCTGCCGCGTCGTCGAGGACGCCGACCGCCTGTTCGTGGCCGACGCCAGCGGCGTGAGCGCGTTTGGCGTCGTCCCCCTCTTCCCGCCGCCCGCCGACGAGGGCCCCGCGGGCGGCTGCACCGCGCCCATGCCCGGCCGCGTGGTGGCCGTGCACGTCACGCCCGGCCAGGACGTCGAGAAGGGACACGTCCTCGTCATCCTGGAGGCCATGAAGATGGAGCAGACGCTCCAGGCCCCGCACGCCGGGCGGGTGGAGGCCGTGCACTGCGCCCCGGGCGACCTCGTGGACGCCGGGGCCGTGCTCATCACACTCGCCGAGGCCGAAGCCGGCCCGTCCTGAAATCACGGCCGTTTTCTGTGCAAGCTCGCCAAACTGATACATGATTGGCGCAGCGTGAGCAGCGAGGGAGCCTGATGCGGCACGATGGGCTGGTCGAGGGGATGCCCGCGGGACGATCCGGTGGGCGGATCGCCCGCGCCGGGCGGCGCGCTGCTGGCATCGCGTGGCTGGTCGTGGCCCTGGCGGCGTGCCAGCCCGATCCGCCGGCCCCCGATCGCAGCCCGGCCCCGCCGCCGGCCCCCGCCACCGCGGCCCCGGCGACGCAGGCCCCCCCGGACGCCACCCCCGTGGCCGCGCCGCCGAGCGCCGCGCCGGCCACCGAGGCCGTGCCCATCAACGTCGTGCCCATCGTCGTCCCCGAGAGCGGGCGCATCCTGCGGGTCGGCCCCGACGCCGACTTCGCCGAGCTCGATCTGGCCATCGCCGAGGCGGCCAGCGGTGACGAAATCCGAGTGCGTCCGGGACGTTACACGGCCTCCCTCGCCATCAACCGGCCGCTGACCATCCGCGGCGAGGGCCGGGCGGACGAGATCATCATCGAGGCGGCCGACGCTCCCGTGGTGCTCTTCGAGGCCGCGTCGGGGCGCATCGCTGACGTCACCCTGCGCCAGACGGGGGGCTCGGCCTACGCGCTGCACCTCAAGACGGGTCGGCTGCACCTGGAGCGCTGCGACGTCCAGGCCGCGAAGCTCTCGGGCATCGGCATCGAGGGCGACGCCGATCCCATCATCGAGCGCACCCGCGTCCACGACACGGGCGAGGGCGGCATCTTCATCTACGGCCGCGAGGCCCGGGGCGCCATCGTCGACAGCATCGTCGAGCAGACCGGCCGGGCCGGCGTCGAGATCAAGGACGGCGCCGATCCCGTCCTGCTGCGCAACCGCATCAGCAAGGCCGCCGACATCGGCGTCTACATCCACAGCGGCGGCCGCGGCACCCTGGAAGACAACGAGATCGCCGACAGCGAGCTGGCCAACCTGGAGATCCGCGACGGCTCCCAGCCGGTCATCCGCAAGAACCGCGTCCACGGCGGCGAGGTGGGCATCAAGGTGCACGGCAAGGGCCGCGGCACCATCGACGAGAACGACATCTTCCAGAACCGCCTGTCCGGCGTCGAGATCAGCAACGCCGCCGACCCCAAGGTCCGCCGCAACCGCATCTACGACAACCGCGAGGTGGGCGTGCTCGTGCACGCGAAGGGCTGGGGCACGCTGGAGGACAACGAGATCCACGGCAACCGCCAGGCCGGCCTGAAGGTCCAGCGCGAGAGCCAGCCCCTCGTGCGCCAGAACCGCGTCCACGACAACGAGGAGGTGGGCATCCTGGTGGTGGAGCGGGGCCTCGGCCAGTACGAGCGCAACGACGTCTACCGCAACGGCGGCCCCAACATCGCGGTGCGCACGGGGGCCAACCCCACCCTGAAGGACAACAAGATCCGCGACGGCCAGGGGGTCGGCGTGCAGGTCTCGCTGCAGGGCCGCGGCGTCTTCAGCCGCAACGACATCTACGCCAACCGCTGGGCCGGGGTGGAGACGCTCTCGGGCGGCCAGCCACTCCTGACCGACAACACCATCCACGACGGCAACCAGAGCGGCATCTGGGTGCATGACGACGGCGGCGGCGTCTTCGAGTCGAACACCATCGAGGGCAACGCCTTCGCGGCGGTCGAGATCAAGACGGGCGGCAACCCGACGGTGAAGAAGAACACCATCCGGGACGGCGAGCAGGGCGGCGTCTACATCCACACCGACGGCCGCGGCGTCATCCTGGAGAACGTCATCGAGGGCAACGGCCGCACCGGCGTCGAGGTGCGCAGCGCCGAGGCCGAGGTCCGCCGCAACACCATCCGCCGCAACGGCGCCTATGGCATCTGGGTGCGCAAGAGCGGGCGCGGTGTGTTCGAGGAGAACGAGCTGGCCGACAACACCCAGGGCGACTGGCTCATCGAGCCCGACAGCGCGCTGGGCGTGAAGGGCGGCCCGGCCGCCCCCTGACCTGCGCTACTGCACCACCACGCAGATCCCATCCCCCCGACAGACCGCCTGGCCGATGGCGCTGAGGCAGACCTGGGTGCTCTCCTGGGGGCAGGCCTCGGTGCAGCTGCGCGGCAGGTACTCGAAGAGCGGCGTGCTGGGATCGTAGGGCTCCACGCAGGGGGTCGCCTCGATGTAGCTGCGGGGCAGCGCCACCGGGCAGGGATCGCAGCGGCCCAGCACCACGGCCAGGCTGCACGCGCTGGTCATGCATGAGGGCACCATGGCGTCCGGGGGGCTGGCGTCCGGCAGGGTCGCGTCGACGACGCGGGCGGCGTCGGCCCGGGCGTCGGGGGCGGCGTCGGCCGCGCCGTCCGCGGCGTCGCGCCCGCCATCCCGCGGCGGGGGCCGGGTGAAGCGCAGGTCCGGGCGCGGCCCACCCACGGCGGCGTCCATCCGCGTCGTCCCGTAGGGGCTGAAGCCCCCGTCGTCCTCGTCCTCGGTGCACGCGGCCAGGGAGAGCACCGCTCCCACCACCCAGACCCAGCGCATGGCCATCCCTCCTCCGGCTCGTCCCGCCACGGTACCCTCAAACCGCGTCGGCGCCGGTCCGAAAAAGAACGCCCGGCCGAAGCCGGGCGCCTTCCGCGTCGCCGCAGGGGGATCAGCGGCCCTCTTCGAACTCCGCGTCGATCACGTCGTCGTCGTCGCCACCCTTCTCCTGGGTCGCGCCGCCGGCGGGGCCGCCCTCGGCGCCGGGGCCGGCCTGCTGGTAGAGGATCTCGCTGAGCTTGTGGCTCGCCTGCGTGACCTTCTCCATGGCCGCCTCGATGCGCTCGACGTCCTCGCCCTCCAGGCTGTCCTTGAGGTCCTTGATGGCCGCCTCGAGGGTCGCCTTCTCGTCACCGGGCAGCTTGTCGCCGTGATCCTTGAGGAGCCGCTCGGTCTGATAGGCCAGCGAATCCGCGGCGTTGCGAGCGTCGATCAGCTTCTTGCGGGCGGCGTCCTCGCTCGCGTGCTTCTCGGCCTCGTTCACCATCCGGTCGATGTCGGCGTCGGACAGCCCCGAGGACGCCGTGATGGTGATCTTCTGCTCCTTGCCCGTGGCCTTGTCGACGGCCGTCACGTTCACGATGCCGTTGGCGTCGATGTCGAACGCGACCTCGATCTGCGGCGTGCCGCGGGGGGCCGGCGGGATGCCCTCCAGGTTGAACTTGCCCAGCGTCCGGTTGTCGCGGGCCATCGGGCGCTCGCCCTGGAGCACGTGCACGGTCACGGCGCTCTGGTTGTCGGCCGCCGTCGAGAAGGTCTCGGCCTTCTTCGTCGGGATGGTCGTGTTGCGCGGGATGAGGGTGGTCATCACGCCGCCCAGCGTCTCGATGCCCAGGGAGAGGGGCGTCACGTCGAGCAGCAGGATGTCCTTCACCTCGCCGGAGAGCACGCCCGCCTGCACGGCCGCGCCCAGGGCCACCACCTCGTCGGGGTTGACGCCCTGGTGGGGCGCCTTGCCGAAGAAGCGCTCCACGGCCGCCTGCACCATGGGGATGCGGGTCGAGCCGCCCACGAGGATGACCTCGTCGATGTCACCGGCGCGCTTGCCGGCGTCCTGCAGGGCCTGCTTGAGCGGCGCCATCGTCCGCTCGACGAGGGGCTGCACGAGCTGCTCGAACTTGGCCCGGCTGAGGGTCAGGTTCAGGTGCTTGGGGCCCGTGGCGTCCGCCGTCAGGAACGGCAGGTTGATCTCGGTCTGCGAGACGCTCGACAGCTCGATCTTGGCGCGCTCGGCGGCCTCCTTGAGGCGCTGCAGGACCATGCGATCGTTGGAGATGTCGACGCCGGTGTCCTTCTTGAACTCGGCGATGAGGTACTGGATGACCACCTCGTCGAAGTCATCGCCGCCCAGGTGGGTGTCGCCGTTGGTCGAGACCACCTCGACCACGTTCTCCCCCACCTCGAGGATGGAGATGTCGAAGGTGCCGCCGCCGAGATCGTAGACCGCGACGAGCTCCTCGCCCTTCTTGTCGAGGCCATAGGCCAGGGCCGCGGCGGTGGGCTCGTTGACGATGCGCTTCACCTCGAGGCCGGCGATCTTGCCGGCGTCCTTGGTGGCCTGGCGCTGGGCGTCGTTGAAGTAGGCCGGGACGGTGATGACCGCCTCGGTCACCTCCTCGCCCAGGTACCGCTCGGCGGCCCGCTTGAGCTTCTGCAGGATCTTGGCGCTGATCTCGGGGGGCGTGAACCGGCTCTGGCCGATCTTCACGTCGACGCCGCCGGTCTTGCCCGCCACGATGTGGTAGGGCACGCGGCCGATCTCGCCCTCGACCTCGTCGAAGCGGTGCCCCATGAAACGCTTGATGGAGAAGACGGTCTTCTCGGCGTTGGTGATGGCCTGCCGCCGGGCGACCTGGCCGACGAGGACCTCGTCGTTCTTGTCCCAGGCGACGACGGAGGGGGTGGTGCGGGCGCCCTCTTCGTTCGTGATCACCTTGGGCTCGCCGCCCTCCATGACCGCGACGACCGAGTTCGTGGTGCCCAGGTCGATACCGATGATCTTGCCCATCTCGGAGCCTCTTGCTTTCGTCTCGGGTGGATCGTGACCGCGGCTTCAGGCTGCCAGCGGCGAACGGGCCGGACGCTAAGCACCCTGCCAGGGGTGTCAACCGGGCGGGTGCATCGATCCGGTCGAAATCCGCGCGTCGCCGGGGTGCGGGCTTATCGTGCGGGAATGCAGGTACCAGAGGGCGCCGATGAGCAGCGCGAGCAGCAGCAGGCCCAGCGCCACCTTGTAGGCGACGCCGTCGCTGCGGCCGCCGGAGGGCGCCCCGCGCAGGTGCTCGAGGGGGTGGTCGGCCACGGAGAGGCCCGGGGCCGCCAGGTCGGAGAGGTCGACGTCGACCTCCACGTCCTCGGCGACGGGGGCTGGCGGGGCCGCAGGCGCGCGGGGCCGCGGGCGCCGGGGCCGCGGCGGGCGCGGCGGGCGCCGCCGGCTCGTCGTGGAAGCCCGGCGGCAGCACCACCCGCGGCAGCGTGCCCGTCGTCGTCACCCCCAGGTCGAGCAGCTCCTCGGCCGAGAAGACCACCCGCAGGAAGCCCTCCAGCCGGCGCGGGCTGAGGTTGAAGCCCTCAACCCGGATGAGATCCTCGAGGTCGGCGAGCAGCGGCCCGGCGTCGGGGTAGCGGCTGGCGGGATCGCGGGCGAGCGCCCGGCAGGCGATCTCGGCCAGGGCGGTGGGCACGCCGGGCACCAGGTCGCCCAGGAGCGGCGGCGACTCCTCCCGGATGGCCCGCAGGGTGGCGAACTGGTCGTCGCGGCGGAACGGGTGGTGGCCCGTCACCAGCTCGAAGAGCAGCGCGCCCAGGGAGAAGAGGTCGGAGCGGGCGTCCACGGGCTTGCCCCGCGCCTGCTCCGGGCTCATGGAGTGGAAGGTGCCGATGAAGGCCCCGTGCTCGTCGCGCCGGGTGGTGGTGGCGCGGGCGATGCCGAAGTCGACGAGCTTCACCGAGCCGTTGACCGAGACGAGCACGTTGCTGGGGTTCACGTCGCGGTGGACGATGTTCAGCGGGTGGTCATCGAAGTCGCGGGCCTGGTGGGCGTAGGCCAGGCCGTCGGCGACGGCGCGCACGATCTGCACCGCCAGCTCGAGCGGCACCCGTGGGGCCAGCAGGCGGGCGGCCAGATCGCCCACCGCCTCGGGGGAGGCGTCGGGCGCGACGAGGACGTGGGGCCCCTGCCCCCGGCCGTCGGGCTCGCCCAGCAGGATGGTGCGCAGCAGCTCCGGGTGGGCGCTCTGCAGGCGGTGCAGGAACGGGTCGCGGATGGGCCCGAGCAGCGCACCATCGACGACGGCGAGGTCGACGGGGCCGCCCCCCAGGCCGTCCGCCTCGGCCAGGGAGCCCGCGGCGCGGACGTCCACCTGGGCCCCGAGGGCGGCGATGATGCCGGCGCGGGCCACGGGATCGGGCAGCACGACGAGGGCCGTGCGCCGCCGCTTGCCCGCGGCCGCCAGCAGGCGCCCCACGTCGACCCCCGGCAGGTACTCCATGGCGATGTAGGCGCGCTCGGCCTCCAGCCCGACCTCGTGGATCTCGACGATGTGGCCGTGGTGCAGGTGGGCGGCCAGCCGCGCCTCGTCCAGCAAGAGCTGCACGAACTCGGGGTCGGCGGCGTGGTGGGCCAGGATGCGCTTGATGGCGAGGTGGCGGGCGAAGCCGTCGACGCCGTGGCGGCGGGCCAGGAAGATCTCGGCCGTGCCCCCGACGGCGATGCGTCGCAGCAGCGTATACCCGCCAAATCTCTCGGGTTTCATGGCGCCGTCAGGGGACGGCGTCGGCGCCGCCATCCGTCGACCCGGGCGGGGCCACATCGGGCAAGCCGGCGTCCTCCTGCTCGGCGTCGACGTCGGCCGCGGGCCGCGCCGTGACACACTGCTTCTGGACGCAGACCTCCTGCGTGAAGCAGTCCGAGTGCGCCGTGCAGGCCCGGTTGGGCAGCTCCGGGGCGCAGCCGGCCAGGGCGATCAGGGCCAGGGCGATGAGCGGCTTCAAAACCGCCCCCCCACCACGACGCCGCCCGGGGACGGTGCCACCGCGAGGGGGCCGTCGCTGCCGAGGAGGATGAGGGCGGCGCCGCCGGCCAGCAGCACGCCACCCGCGCCGTACAGCACGTTGGCCACGAAGGCCTGGTGCTCGGCGTCGCTGGCGAGATCGTGCTGGTCGGCCCGGCTGACGGACGGGTCGCGCCGATCCAGGTCGCGGGCCTGGCTGGCCAGGTCGTCGGCGTCGAGGCCGAAGTAGACCGCGGCGCCCAGCAGGGCGACGCCGAGGCCGGCGGCCCCATAGCCCGCCTTGGCCAGCGGGAAGCCGGGCACATGCCGGACGATGACCTCGGGATCGACGGGCACGGGCGCGGCCGGCTTGCCCGGCGCGGCCTTGGCCCCGCCGAGGTTCAGCTCGGCGCGCTGGCCGGCGCTCACCTTCACGCGGTGCTGGGCGTCGCCCACCTGCACGGCGTGGTCGCCGGCGGGCAGCGTCCACGGCCCGGGCAGCGGGAGGGCGCCGACGGGCTGGCCATCCACGGTGACGGGGGTGCCGGGGGCGCCCCCCTCGATGACCAGCGCCCCCATCTCAGGGGGGCCGGCCAGGGCGACAAACAGCAGGGGTGCGATGAAGCTCACATCTGGCTTGTACCAAAGGGCACCGCGACCGGCAACGGCGCGTCGTCAGTGCGCGGTCTGGAACACGAGGGGCACCTGGACCTGGCGGGGCTCGCCGGCCGGCAGCACGAACGTCCGGGCGGCCTCGACGAGGCAGGGCTTGAGGGCGTCGGCCCCCTCCCCGCTCACCACGGCGGCCTCGACGCGGCCCGCGGCGCTGACGCTGAGGGTGAGGCGCAGGCGCGCCTTGAGGTCGGGGTTCGTGAGCAGCGACCGCTCGTAGCAGGCCCGCAGGCGGGGCATCTGCTGGCGGACGCTGGCCTGCAGGCTGGACATGGGGCGCAGGAACGACGACGTCGCGGCGGCGGCTGGAGGCGGCGGGGGCGGAGCCTCGGGCGCCTGCGCCGGGGTGCCTCCGTGGCGGCGCCGCCTGCGCGCAGGCGGCGCGGCGCGCAGGGCGGCTCGCTGGGCCGCGAAGCCGCGCGCGGCGGGGCGGTGACCGGGTCGGCGAGGGCGCACGCCAGGCTGGCGTCGTCGTCCGGGCCGGGCTGCTTCTCCTCCGAGATCGCCATCAGCGCGTCGGCGAAGCCCGGGCCACCTTCGCCAGGCAGGGGGCGCCGGGCGACGTCGGGAGGGTGGCCGGCGTCCAGGCCTGGGAGGCGGGCGCCGCGAGGGGCGTGGGCGCCGCGTCCGCCGGGGCGAGCTGCAGGCGCGCGAGCAGGGCCGCGCCGTCCACCCGACCCGACAGCGTGACCCGCCGGCCGAGCGCCCCTGGCAGCGGCAGCCAGCCCGGCAGCCGCGCCAGCGTGACTTCGCCCAGCCGGTCGTCGGGGGCCGTGGCCTCCAGATCGAAGGCGTCGCGGGCGGCCAGGTCCATGCTCAGCAGCAAGGTCGCCCGATCCCCGCGCGCCACGCGCTCCAGGGCCGCGGGCGGCAGCTTCAGCGGCGCGGGATCGAAGCCGGCCGCCACGTCCACGGCGAGGGCGAGGGGCCGCGGCCCACCCGACCCGACGGCCACCTGCCAGGCCCGGGGCAGGTCGGCCCGGGGGACGGGGCCGGCGTCCACCAGGGCGCGGGCCAGCGTGAACGGCATGCGCAGCGGCAGCGCCAGGGTGCAGCCCACCCCGCAGCCCATCACGCCCCGGGCGAGCTCGTCCGCCGTGGCGTACGGCAGCGTCGGGGCGTCGGCCACGGCCGCGGCCAGGTCGAAGGCCACGCTGGCCCAGGCGAAGAGCCCCGGCTTCGGGGCCAGCCGCCGACCCGCCGAGGCGGTGCCCTTCTGCAGCCGCGCGGCGCCCGCGGGGGTGAGGCTGGCGACGCCCAGCAGGCTCAGCGCCTCCCCCTCCACCGCCAGGGCCAGGCTGACGTCCTCCACGTCGGGGCTGGCCGCGGCCATCAGCAGGTTCCCCAGCACCACCTCGGCCAGGCCGCGGGCCAGCAGGCGGTCGCGGAACTCCGGGGGGGCGTACTCCAGGGCCTCCGCCACCTGGCTCAGGCTGTGGCGCGTCATCACGTCGTTCAGCAGGCCGGGCCGCAGCAGGGCGCCCACGGCGGGGCGGCCGTCGGCCAGGGCGCGCAGGGCGGGCGTCGGCGCGGCCGGGGCCGGCCGGGCAGGCCCGGGCGTGCCGACCTCGGCCACCACGCGCACGGCGCCGTCCTCGGGCAGGAAGCGCAGGCGGGGCTGCCCGGGGGCCTGCAGGCGCACGGCGTCCCCCTCCCCGTCCCCGTGCAGGCGGGCGAGCCGCCGCAGGCCGGCGGCGAGGGCGGCCGGGTCGGTGGCCGGGATGACGGCCTGGTGGCGGGCGCCCGTGGGGGCCCGCAGGGGCAGGTCGGCGCCGACGCCGCCCGGCGCGACGAGCGCGGACCCCTCGAAGGCGCTGACGACGATGGGGCGCTCGGGATCCCAGGCGGCCGCCTCCTCCGCCGTCAGGCCGAGGGCCTGCGCGGCCGCGCGCGGGGCCTCCGGCAGCGCGCTGGCGATCGGGGGCGAGAGCTGCGCGACGCGGGCCCGCAGGGCGCTCCACTGGCGCGGATCCACCAGGCCCACGACCAGGGCGTCGCCCCCGAGGGCGGCGAGGCGGGCGTAGGTGGCGTCATCGGTCGGCGGGGCCTTGGGCGCCGCGTCCCGGCAGCCGGCCAGCAGGGCCAGGGTCGCGAGGGCGAGCGTGCGATGCATGGGCGGGTCCTCCTCGCCGGGCACCCTGCCATGCCCGGCCAGCGAGCGCGACGGGCTCGCGCCCCTCCCGGCGAAAAGGCAATGAAATCAGAGACCTTCGTCCACGGGCAGGTCGCGATCGCCGGGGCCGTCGGCCTGGGGGAAGGCCACGGCGTGCTGCTCGGCCAGCGTCTCCAGATCGTGCACCGTGAGGCCCACGTCGCTCAGGGCCACCAGCGTGTCGCCGATGACGAGGGAGCGCTGGATGACCGGGCGCCAGTCGCCGGCCAGGCCCGCGTGGTCCACGCTGCCGTAGGCCTCGAAGCCGGTGTCGGCGTCCACCCGGAAGAGGTCGAGCCCGGCGTGCTGGCGCTCATCGTCCCAGCGATCGACGGGCAGCATCAGCAGCCCCGCGGGCGCCCAGAACGTGAAGGCGTGGTGGTCGTAGAGGGCCTGGCTCCAGCCCGCGCCCAGGTCGAGGGCGTGGTCGAGGGCCGGGGCCGCCATGTCGGAGACGTCGAAGAGGCTGAGCTGCATGCCGGTGACGCGGCCCTCCTCGGTGGCCGCCTGGCCCAGCCCGATGAGGTGGTCGTCGTCGAGCGGGTGCAGGTAGGTGGAGAAGCCGGGCACCTTCAGCTCGCCGAGCTGGCGCGGGTTCGTCGGGTCGGCGAGGTCGAAGCAGAAGAGCGGATCCACCTGCCGGAAGGTGACCATGAAGCCGCGGGCGCCCAGGAAGCGCATGGCCTGGACGCGCTCGGTGTCGGCCAGGTCGTTGACGGCGCCGGTGACCTGCAGGCCCGTCTCGCCCCCCTGCCCCAGCACCCAGAGGTGGTTGGTGGTGCCGGCCGGGCGGTCCTCGGTGGTGCCGATGCGCAGGTGCCCCGCGTACTCGTCGAGGGAGAAGCTGTTGAGGGGCACGCCGAACACGCGGCCAGAGCCGGTGTAGCGGGCCGGCCCCGCCGTGTCGCCGATGGCGAAGCGGTGGAGCTGGGTGGCCTGGCGCTCGGGCTCGGCCACCAGGGGGGACTCGGCGGTGGCCACGCCGCCCTCGGTCGGGCCCCCGGCCGCGCCGCCGCTGCCGACGGCCACGTCGTCGACGCCGCCCACGGCCACCCCGCCCACCAGCCAGCCGGCGTGGTTGACGGTCGCGACGTACAGGCTCTCGCCGTTGGCGTAGACGACGCCCGGGGCCATGACGACGGCGGGATCCGCGGCCAGGGCGTCGGGCACGTCCAGGTCGATGCTGATGACGGCCGTCACGCCATGGCCCGCGCGCTCGCCGGGGCGCTGGAAGTCGCCGCAGCCGGCCACCGGGCCGCCCTGGACGGCGTCGCCCACCTGGTCGATGCGGTAGGGCACCCAGTCGGCCAGGGTGGTCGCGTGGACGGCGTCGCGCCACGCCTGCTCCCAGTCGGCCACCTGCGGGTCGACGCGGGTGGCGGTGCCCGCCTCGACGGGCACGCCGGGCGAGGGCTCCGCGCCCACGCTGCCGCCGCCGACGCTGCCGCTGCCGCCGCCCCCGACCCCGCCGACGTCCCAGCCCACGAACCCGGCGCCATCGAAGTGGATGACCGCGCGCAGCGTGCCGCCGGCCACCCGCGCGGCCACGAGGCCGCCCTCGACCTCGGTGCGGCGCAGGCGGACGGGGGCGGCCGGATCGGCCACGTCGTAGACGCTGAGCGCGGTGCGGCCCGCGTCCCCGAAGCGCGCGGGCAGGCCGGCGGGCAGCGCGTCGGGCCGCTGCCAGGCCGAGCCCAGGACGACGAGGCGGTCGCCGTCGAGCAGCAGCCCCTGGATGTAGCCCTCGATCTCGATGGCGCCCACCGCGCTCAGATCGGCGGCCTCGTAGATGAGCACCTGGTTCGACCGGGCCACGTACAGGTAGCGGCCGTCGGTCTTCACCTGGTCGGGCTCGTCGACGCCGGCCACCTGGACGTTGGTGTCGCTGAAGGTCGGGGCGCCGCCCCCGCCCTCGCCGCCGGCCTGGGGGGCGCCCACGGCGTCATCCACGGCGCGGCCGCCGCCGAACTCGGGGGCGCCCCAGCCCCAGAAGCCCACCTCGGAGAGGGCCTCGTCCTGGAAGTAGTCGAGCAGCGCGTCGCAGCTCTGGAAGGCGTGCAGGCCGACGGTCTGGGTCTCGACGGCCGGGGGGTCATCCTCGCAGCCCCACAGGCCGACGGCGGCGAGCAGAAACGCCGACTTTCCGAGTCGGTTCATCAGGTTTCCGCGGAAGAGGGGGTGGTGGCTTCGCATGGTGGGCTCCTTGCCGGTGTCGACGAGGATCCTGAGCATCCGCCGTGCCAGCGGGCCCCGGCCGTCGCTACCGGCGCCGCCAGCGGCCCTGCACGTAGAAGCCGAGCGTCAGGACGAGGCAGAGCCAGGCGAAGGCGTCACCGATGAGCTGGTAGACCGTCACCGACTGGAGCAGCGGCACCGCCCGCACGAGCGTCTCGGGATCGGACGGGCTGGTCTGCGCCTCGATGCGGCCCACGGGATCGACGAACGCCGAGACGCCCGTGAGGGTGCCGCGCACGAAGGCCACGCGGTGCTCGATGGCGCGGGGCACGGTCAGGGCGAAGTGCAGGTAGCGCTCGGCGGTCTTCCCGAACCAGTCGTCGTTGGTGATGTTGACGAGCAGGTGCGGGCGCTGGCCGCCGATCTTGCGGGTGAACTCGGGCAGGATGCCCTCGTAGCAGACCAGCATGCCGAACTTGATGGGGCCCTTGCCCCAGAGGTCGGCCTCGATGAGGTTCAGCTTCGTGCCCGGCTCCAGGCTGCCCGCCGCCTTGATCACGTCGTAGATCCACGGGATGTACTTCGCGAAGGGCACGTACTCGCCGAAGGCCAGCAGGAAGACCTTGTCGTAGGCGCCGGCCACGTTGCCGTCGGCGTCCAGCAGCCAGGCCGTGTTGCGGGGCAGGTAGTTGTGGTCGCCCTTCCAGCGCGGCTCGGTGTCGGGCTCGACCGACGTGCTCCCGAAGATCAGCGGGGTGTGGAAGCCGCGGATGGGCGTGAGGCGGTCCTCGATGGGCGTGTTGTTGGCCCGGTCCTCGGCGGCGCTCGCCACCAGCGGCCGCTGGGAGGGCGTGAAGCGGGTGGCGCTGCGCAGGAGCTGGCGGGCGCGGAAGGCGCTCTCGGACCAGATGATGAGCTCGGCGCCCTCGGCCTCGGCCTTCGCCGAGAGGTGCTGGTTGATGAGCAGGTGGTTCTCGCGCCGCTCGCGCGTCTCGGTGAGGAAGATGCCGACGTCCCCCTCCACCAGCCCGATCTTGAGCTTCTCGGCGGCCGCCACGCGCGCGTCGAGCTGGGCGATGCGGACGCCGCCGTAGATGAGGGCGCCGGCCACCATCACCGCGGTGGCGATGGTCACGCGGTGCGGGCGGGGCCGGTCCTCCTTGAGCGCGCGCACCCACAGGTAGAGCGTGGCGTTGACCCGGTAGACCAGGAAGGTGACCGCCGTGATGCCGAAGAGGTCGACGATCTGCATGACCGGCGGGAAGAGGTACTGCGAATTCCCCATGTAGGCCGGGAAGATACGCGGGAAGGCGAACTCCACCGCCACCATCACCAGCGGGGCGCTCCACTCGATGCCCAGGCGCGTCGTGTTGGTGATGCGGTTGAGGATCCAGGCCCAGAGGCCCCACATGACGGCCAGCCACGCGCTGTGCAGCAGCAGGCCCAGCACCGCCACCCAGTCGGGCAGGCCCCCGAAGATCTTGAGGAGCGAGGCGATCCAGTAGTAGCCGCCCGTGTTGATGACCATGCCCGTGAAGAAGCCCCAGCCGAAGGCGGCGCGGGGGGCCTTGTCCTTCAGGACCCAGAGCAGCGGCACATGGGACAGCCAGATGAGCGGGAAGAACGTGACGTCGGGGGCCAGCGCCGTCGGGAAGCTGAGGAACGTCAGCGTGCCGGCGAGGGTGCAGAGGGCCAGGTCACGCCAGCGGCGCCGGCGGTTGCCGCCCTCAGCCACGGGGGGCCTCCGGGCCGAAGTCGAGCGTCAGGGCGCCGGGCACGATGGAGAAGCTGGCGGGCAGGCGGCCGGGCTGCTCGCCGTCCATGTCGATGAGGATCTCGGCGTCGGGGCTGGCGGGCTCGGCCACCACCTCGCGGGCCTGGAAGACCTCGATGCCCCGCCGGCCGATGTGCTCGCCGCGGTACACGGCGCCCATGCCCCGGGCCAGCTCCACGGTGCCGAGGTCGCCGATGATCACCACGTCGAAGAGGCCGTCGCTCATGTCGGCGTCGGGGGCCACCTTCATGCCGCCCCCGAAGTACCGCGCGTTGGCGACCACCACGTTGTTGATGGTGCGCAGCAGCGGCTCCCCGCCGTCCAGGCGCAGGCGGATGGGCTGGTTCTTGTAGCGCAGGGCCGCCCGGGCGGTGCCCCAGAGGAAGCTGACCTTGCCGCCCAGGGCCTTGCTGCTCTGGTTGACGAGCTGGTCGACGAGGCCGGAGATGCCGAAGCTGGCGATGTTGAGGAAGTAGCTCTCCTCGGTGGCGCCATCGGCCCGGGTGTAGCGCAGGAGGCCGGCGTCGACGCGGCGGGGGTCGTGGCCCACGCAGTCGATGGCGGCCAGCGTCTCCTCGGGCAGCCCGAGCGTCCGGCGCAGATCGCCGCCCGTGCCCGTCGGGACGACCGAGAGCGTGGCCCCGCCCGCCTCGACCCCGTCGGCGAAGAAGCCTTGCAGGACCTCGTTGTGCGTCCCATCACCCCCGACCGAGACCACCCGCGTCGCGCCCCGGCGCAGGGCGGCGGCCACCAGCTCGCCGGCCTGGCGCGGGCGCTCGGTGAAGGCCACCTCGAACTCGCCGATGCGGCCGCGCAGCCGGGCGGCCAGCTCGGGCCACCGGCGGCCCGTCCGGCCGTTCTGGCTCTGGGGGTTCACGACGACGAAGCTGGACTCGCTCATGGGGTTCCTTCGGGGAGAGCGGCGGCGATGACCTCGGCCCAGTGCCACACGGGGCGGGGGGCGAGCGCGGCGCGCAGGTGGGCGGCGCACGGGCCGTCGGCGATGACGACGGGCAGGCCGGGCCGATCGGCGGCGGCCTCGCGGGCGACGGCGGCGGCGCCCGCGGGGGCGACGGCGGCGTAGGCGGCCCCGGCGCCGCAGCACCCGGCCTCCCGGCGCGCCATCGTCGCCTCCTCGATGCGGCCATCGATGGCGCGGGCCAGCAGCTCGCGCGGGCTGTCGTACTGGCCGAGGCCCCGCCCGACGCGGCAGGCGTCCAGGTACACACGTCACCCGTGGGGCGCAGGGGACAGCGGCGGCAGGCGGGCGGCCAGGGCCTCCGTCAGGTGCTCGACCGCCAGGCCGCCATGCCAGGCCGCGCGCGCAGGCCACGGCGTCGCCGGCGTCCAGGCAGATGAGGCGCTCGGCCCCGCTGACGGCGGCCCGCAGCGTCGTGAGGGCGGCGTCGGCGGCGGCGGTGGCCCCCACCTCCCGATGGCGGACGCCGGCGGTGCGCGCGCCGCCGGCCCGGGCGGCCGATGGGGCCCACCCGCGGCCCGCAGCAGCCGCAGGGCCGCGCGGACGAGGTCGTCATCGGCGTGGCCGGCCAGCAGGCGGATGGGGCCCCCGGTGGGCAGCGCCTCCCACGCGGCCGAGGCCGGCGGCGGCGTGTCCGCCCAGGCGAGCTGCGCGGGCGGCGCGACGCCGGCCAGCCGGGCCTCGGCGCGGGCCGTCTGCAGCACCGTCGCCACGTCGTTGCCGTGCTTGCAGGCCGTCTGGCAGCGCCCGCACCCCGTGCAGTGGGCCAGCATCTCGGCGCTCTCGGCGTCGAGGGGCGCGCGGCCCGTCATCACGTCGTCCACCCGGGTCATGAGGGCCCAGGGCGTCGACGTCTCGCGGCACTCCGCCTCGGCCACCGGGCAGGCCCACCGGCAGAGCTTCGGGCAGTAGGTGCACAGGTCCACCGCGGCGCGGTGGGCGTCGAGGGCGCTCATCAGGCCTCCTCCAGCGCGGCGTGGACGGCGTCCGCGAGGGCCGCCCAGTCGGACGAGTGCTCGGGGCGGCCGCGGCGGGCGTACACCGTCGCCCCCTCGGGGCGCAGATCGAGGACGCGGGCGCCGCGGGTGGCCTCGGCGAAGGCGGCGGCGGCGGCGCGGTCGCCCGCGCGCAGCGCCAGCAGCTCGTAGGGCTCGGCGTCGGGCGCCAGGGCGTCGGCGAGGCCCCCCGTCGCGCGGCTCGGGCGGCCGCCGGCGGCGGCCTGGAAGCGCGCGACGGCCTCGTCCAGCCCCGGCTCGTCGACGATCCAGGCGGCCAGCACGACGTCGCCACGGTCCCGGGCCACCTGCCAGGCGGCGGGGCGGACGCCGGCCCGCAGCGCCGCGACGCCGCCGGCGAAGGCGTCGGCGAAGGCGTCGAACGCCGCGGCCACGAAGGCGCCCGCGGCCGGTCGCGGCCAGGCCTGCAGGTGCACGTCGGTGACGAGCCCGGCGCGGTGGCGGGCGCCGACCACCGTCCGCATCAGGTCGGGGCCGGTGGCCCGGCGCGGGCTCACGCTCGCCTGGGTGAGCTGGCCCCCGGGCAGCGCCGCCCGCAGGGCCAGGACGCCCTCGGTGAGCTGCCCGTAGCGGGGCGACGGGCGCAGGCGATCGTCCTCGGCCAGGCTCTCCACCACCATGCGGTCGCGCAGCCAGGCGGGCAGCGGCCCGAGCGTCATCGCCCGCGGGGCCAGCGCCGCCTCGACCTCGGCCCACGTCGCCCCGGCCTCGGCCCAGATGACCCCGGCCGTCACGTCGACGGCGCGGATCTGCGACAGGCCGGTGTAGTCAATGGTCTCGCAACCCTCGGGAACCTTTGAGGAATCCCCGCGCACCGGCCAGGGGCGTCGGCCCTCGGCGGCCAGGGCGCGGGCGGTGCGGGCGACGGCGTCCGGGGTGATCACGGCACCTCCCAGGCTGCGAGATGGGCCGACGCTAGCACAGGGGGCGCGCCCCCGCACCCGCGCCGAGCGCGCGTCAGCGGGGCACGAAGAGCTTGCCCGGGTTGAAGATGCCCGTGGGGTCGAGCACCTGCTTGAGGGCGTCGAACCACGCGCGGCCGGCGCCGTGCTCGGCGTCCATGTGGCTGCGCCGGGAGAGGCCCGAGCCATGGTGGTGCGCGATGGTCGCGCCGTGCTCGACCACGGTGTCGAGGCCGGCGCGCCAGGCCGCGTCGTAGCGGGCGAGCTGGGCCGCCCGGCTGGCCGCCGCGCCGGCGAAGGTGAAGTAGATGGAGCCCCCGCCCGGGTAGGCGTGGCTGAAGTGGGCCATGACGAGCACCTTGTCGCCCACGGCCCGCCGCACGGCGTCGTAGAGCGCGCCCAGCCCCGTCCAGGTGCCCGCGACCTCGAAGGTGTCGACGAACGCGCCGGCCGCGTAGAGCTTGCTCTGCTTGTAGCTGACGTCGTAGCGGTGGGCGAGCCAGGCGCGGCCGGGCCCCTCGCCCAGGTCCTGGCCGCCGGCCGCGCGGGCCAGCCCGGCGATGGCGGCGTCCTCGGCGCGGGCCTCGGCGTCCTGCCCCTCCGTCACCGTCACCAGCAGGCTCTTCTGCGGCAGCAGGTCGATGGCCGCGTTGAGCCAGCGGGGGTTGGAGAGGGCCGTCACGAGGGCCTTCTGCTTGAGGCCGCCCGTGCCCTCGTTGAGGAGCGTCTTGAGCTTCGCCAGCGGGCCGCCGTGCTTCGCGTCGGGGTTGCTGCCCACCATCACCGTGTCGACGGGGTCGTACAGGCGCAGCACGGCGGGCCGCAGCCCGGCCTGCATGGCGCCGCGCATCACCTTCAGGCCGGCGTCCACGTCGGGCATCAGCCAGCCGCGGAAGCACCGGCGGGCGGGCTGGGCGTGCACCCGCAGCGTCGCGGCGGTGATGAGGCCCAGGGTGCCCTCGCTGCCGACGAAGGCCTGGTTCCAGTCGAGGCCCTGGCCGAGGCTGCCGTAGGCCGGGGTGCGCCGCAGGACGCCATCACCCGCCACGACCTCCAGGTCGACGACCATGTCCTCGATCTTGCCGTACCGGCTGGAGCACTGGCCCGCGGAGCGCCCGGCCAGCCAGCCCCCGACCGTCGAGCACAGGATGCTGCTGGGGAAGTGCCCGAGGGTGAGACCACGGCGCTCGAGCTGGCGCTCCAGGCGCTCGCCCATGTAGCCGGCCTCGACCTCGATGGTGCCGGCGGCCTCGTCCACCCGGCGCAGGGCCTTGAGGCGCTTGAGGTCGATGACGACGCCGCGCTCCATGGGCCGCGCCCCGCCGCAGACGCCGCTGCCGGCCCCGAACGGCACGATGGGCCGGCCGGCGGCCACGCAGACGCGGACGAGGGCGGCGGCCTCCTCGGCGGTGCCCGGCCAGACGACGGCGGCGGGCAGCGTGGGCGCCTCGCCGGCCAGGCGCTCGAGCTGGGCGCGGGGCCACAGGTCGCGGCTGTAGGCCGTCTGATCGGCGCCCCGGGTGCTGATGTGATCGGGGCCGACCACCGCCGCCAGGGCAGCGAGATCGGCGTCCAGCGGCGTGCTCATCGCGGACTCCCCAGGGCGCGCAGCCCCTGCTCGATCATCGAGACGGCTACCGGGAAGAGGGCCTCCACGTCCAGCGCCACGCCGAAGGCGGAGGCGGCCTGGAGGCCATCGGACAGGGCCTTGACCGCGGTGGCGGCGGCCACGGGATCAGGCAGCGCCCAGCCCTCGGCCCGCGCCCAGCGCTCGAGCAGCTCGGCCAGGCCGCCCACGAGCGCGGTGTGCAGGGCGCGGATGCGGGCCCCGATGACGGCGTCCAGCACGGCGATCTCGCCGGTGAGCAGCACGAACCGCTCCGCGGGGCCGCCGGGCTCGCTCAGGAAGACCTGGGCGAAGGTCAGGGCCAGCGCGCCGATGGAGGGCGCCTCCGGCTGGGCGAGGGCGCGCTCGACGAGGGCGTGGGCGCGGCCGAACTCCCGGTCGACGAGGGCCTCGGCGAGGGCCTGCTTGCTGTCGAAGTGGAAGTAGATCGCGCCCTTCGACAGCCCCGCCGCCGACGCGATGGCCGACATCCGCGCGCCCTGGTAGCCCTCCGCGAGCATGGCGCTGCGCGCGGCGTCCAGGATCTGGGCGCGGCGCGCCTCGGTGGGCAGGTGTCGGGTCATGTCTGGCGAGCATCGCCAAGGCCTCTATCGGGTGTCAACGGCGGCCGCGCGCGCCGGAGGATGCCCTCACCCGGCCGGACCGACTATCGTGCCGCCATGCGCTGCCTCACCCTCGCCCTCTCGTTGCTCCTCGCGGCCCCGGCCCTGGCCGCGGATCCCGACGCCTTCGACCCGCTCCTCGACCTCCCGCCGGAGGGCGACGCCCGGGATCAGACGTACGAGGCCCCGGATCCCCGGTCGCCCGGCTTCACCATCGGGGGCTTCGGCGGCTGGTACATCGGCTCGGTGAAGAGCTTCCTGACGAAGGACCGCAGCACCCTGACGTCGGGCTCCCGGCCCTTCGTCGGCTTCGGCTTCGGCGGCCGGACGCGTAGCCCCATCGAGCTGGGCATCGACATCGGCCTGGGCCTCGGCCAGACCTTCCTGCCGAAGTACAACATCAACGTCGCCGCCTTCGACCTCATCCTGGCGCCGCGCCTGCTCGTGCACCTGTACGAGTCGCCGGGGCTGGGCGTGTACACGGGGGCCGCCGGCGAGGCCATCCTGTTCGACGTCGAGCCCGCCGGGCTGAACCAGGCGGGCATCGGGCCGGCGCTCGTGGTCGGCCTGCTGCGGCGCCTGGGTCCGCACAGCTTCATCTTCGCCGAGGTCACGGCGTCGGCCTTCTACGATCTGCTGGCCTTCAAGTACGTGCCGCCGGACGAGGAGGCCCTGCTGGAGGATCCCACCCTCGAGCCGAAGCGCGAGGATGGCGAGTGGTACGGCATCGCCCGCTTCACGCTGGGCTACCGGCTGACGGCGTTCTAGCCACCCGCATGAAACGCTAACATTTTCGTAGACTTGAAGCCGAAAACCTGAACCCCCGGGCCCACCCTGCCCGCCCCCGGGCCGCGCGGGTGGCCCGCCGAGCGGCTTGACCATCCGCGCGGGGGCGGTGCACCCTGATCTCATGCCGTCCCTTGCTCCCAGCGCGGTCGCCCCGATCTCGGTGCTTCGCATCCTGCTGGCGGAGGACGATGACGACCATGTCCTGCTGACCCAGCGGGCGCTGCGCAGCCTGACCTGCGCGGTGGAGCTGGAGGTCGTCCGCGACGGCGCCGATGTGTTCGCCGTCCTCGACCGCGGACCCAGCCCCAACATCCTGCTCGTCGATCAACACATGCCGCGCATGACCGGCCAGGCCGTCATCCGGACGCTCCGGGCCGATCCCCGCTACGCGACGCTGCCCATCGTCCTGCTGAGCGCGAGCATGGCGGGCGACGAGGCCCGCCGGGCCGAGGCGGGGGGCGCGTCGGCGTTCGTCCCCAAGTCCGCGAGCCTGCGCCGCTTCTCCGCCGCCCTGACGCGCACCATCGAGGCGCTGGCGGGGCCCCTCGGCTGAGCTACTGGGCGCCCGGGGTCGTCCAGGTGCCATCCTTCGGTGCCATCGAGTGGCAGAGCTGGCAGGTCTCGGGGTCGACCTTGACCGGCGTGCGCCGCGCCGGATCCCAGGCCTCGTAGCGCCACGCGCCGCCCACCTTCCGCCGCACGTCGATGCGGGTGATGACGTCGATGACCGAGGGCGGGTGGTGGACCTTGGCCCAGACGTCCCCCTCGGGGGCGCGGTACACGGTGCGCGTCTCGGCCTGCTCGGCGTCGTGCACGGTGGTCAGGGCGCGGCCCCAGCGGGCGATCTCGGGGAAGCCGGGGGGCGCGGGGGCCTCCTCGGCGACGGCCGGCGCGGGGGCCTCGCCGTCCACCGGGAGCGCGGAGCAGGCCAGGCAGAGGGCGGCGGCGGCGAGGGCGAGGTGGCGCGACATGCGTCCAGTAGGCGCTGGCGGCCGGGCGGAGATCAAGTCCCCGTGGGTGCCAGCGGCCGGCCGACGGGGCATACTGGCGCCGCACGGTCGGAGGCACCCATGAAGCTCGCCCAGATCATCAAGATCGCCCTGGTGGCGGTCGTCCTCCTGGTGGGGGTGAAGTTCTCCCTCGCCTACATCAACTACCTGCAGATCAGCCGCATCCTGGACGCCGAGGCCCTGGACGCGCGCCGGACGAAGACGAGCGCGGAGGAGATCATCCGGCGCATCCAGGAGCGGGCCGGGCGCTCGAGCGCCGAGCTGCCGCCCCCGGAGGCCATCGACTTCACGGTGGAGGGCGTGAACGAGCCGAACGAAGATCTTGTGATCACGGCCAGTTACGAGGAGATCGTGAACCTGTACGTCTACGTCGTCCGCTGGCCGCGCACCATCGTGGCGCGGGCCGAGACGCCGAAGAAGTAGGGCTAGAGGCCCGCCTGGCTGCGGACGATGGCCACGGCCTGATCCATGGCGGCGGGGAGCTGATCGACGGCCTTGCCGCCACCCTGGGCGAAGTCGGGGCGCCCGCCGCCGCGGCCGTCCACCAGGGCGGTGAGGGCCTTGACCAGGTTGCCGGCGTGGAAGCGCTTGTCGCCCTTCAGGTGCGGGCCCACGGCGGCGATGATGGCCACCTGCCCGTCCAGCTCGGCGCCCACCACCACCACGGCGTCGGGGCGCTTGTCGCGCAGGCGGTCGACGAGGGCGGCCAGCGTCTCGCGGGCGTCCACGTCGACGCGGGCGGCCACGACGGGCACGCCCCCCACGTCCTCGGCGTCGGCCAGCAGGCTGTCGGCGTCCACGGCGCCGCCCGAGCGGCGGGCCTTCTCCAGCGCGCGCCGCAGCGTCCGCAGCTCGTCGTGCAGGGCGTGGACGCGCTCGGGCACCCGGGCGACCTCGGCCTTGAGCAGCGAGGCGGCCTCCCGCAAGAGGGCGCGATCGGCCTGCATGGCGGCGTCGGCGGCGTGGCCGACGACGGCCTCGATGCGGCGCACGCCGGCGGCCAGGCCCGTCTCCACGGTGACGCGGAACTGCCCGATGTCGCCCGTCCGGCGCACGTGGTTGCCGCCGCAGAGCTCGAAGGAGTCCTGGCCGGCGCGCACGGTGCGCACGTGGTCGCCGTACTTCTCGCCGAAGAGCGCCACGACGCCCTGGGCGCGGGCCTCGTCGATGGGCACGTCGGCGGTGATGGTCACGGCCTCGTTGCGGCGGATGCGGGCGTTGACCCAGTCCTCGACCGCGGCGATCTCGTCGGCGGTCATCGGGCGGCCGTGGCTGAAGTCGAAGCGCGTGCGGTCGGGGTCGACCACCGAGCCCTTCTGCTCCACATGGGGCCCGAGGACGGCCTTCAAGGCGGCGTGCATGAGGTGCGTCGCCGAGTGGTGGATGGTCTTCTGCTGGCGGCGCGCGGTGTCGACCTCGACGCGCACGAGGGTGTCGGTGTCGAGCTGCACGGCCCCGGTCAGGGCGCCGTAATGGTGAATGATGCCATTCACCTTCTGCACATCGTCCACCTGGATGGTGAAGCCCGGCCCCTCGATGACGCCGTGGTCGGCGACCTCGCCGCCGCTCTCGGCGTAGAGGGGCGTGCGGCGCAGGATGAGCTCGACGCGGCCGCCCTCGTGGGCGCGCCAGCGCATGACGGTGGTGTCCAGCTCGGCCAGGCCGTAGGCCGCGAAGCCCTCCCCGCCCCCCTCGGCCAGGACGTGCCACTCGGCGCCGTCGTCGTAGAACTTCTGGGCGGAGCGGGCCCGCTCGCGCTGGGCCTCCATCTGCCGCGCGAAGCCGGCCTCGTCCACCGTGAAGCCGTGCTCCTCGGCCTCGATGCGGGTGAGGTCGGCGGGGAAGCCGTAGGTGTCGTAGAGGACGAAGGCCTCGGCGCCGGTGATGGCGCGGTCGCCCCCGGCCTTGGCCTGCATGATGGCGTGCAGGCGGCCCATCCCGCGGTCGATGGTGCGGAAGAAGCGGGCCTCCTCGTCCTTCAGGGCCTCCTGGGTGTTGGCCAGGATGTGGGGCGGCAGGTCGTAGACGCCCTCGAACACCTCGGCCACGGCGGGCACCAGGCGCCAGAGGAACGGCCCGTCGAAGCCCAGGCGGCGGCCGTGGCGGACGGCGCGGCGGAGGATGCGGCGCAGCACGTAGCCGCGGCCATCGTTGCTGAACTGCCCGCCCTCGCTGACCACGAAGCTCAGCGTCCGCAGGTGGTCGGCGATGACCTGCAGGTCGACGCGCTGGCGCGGATCGGCCCAGTCGGCGCCCGCCTCGGCGAGGGTGCGGCGGATGATGGGCTGGAACAGATCCGTCTCGTAGGCGCTCACCTTCCCCTGGAGGATCATGGTGATGCGCTCCATGCCCATGCCCGTGTCCACGGACTGCATGGGGAGCGGCGTCACCGAGCCGTCGTCGGCGCGGTTCGACTCCATGAAGACGTTGTTCCAGAACTCCATGTAGCGGTCGCCCTCGCCGCCCATGACGTCCTGCGGGCCGGTGCCCGCCTCGGGGCCCAGGTCGTAGAACAGCTCGGTGCAGGGGCCGCAGGGGCCGGTCGGGCCCATGGACCAGAAGTTCTCCTCGTCGCCCTTCTCCACGTCGCCGAAGCGGTAGAGGTGGCTCGGATCCACGCCGATCTCGTCGATCCAGAGGGCCGCGGCCTCGTCGTCCGTCTTGTAGACCGAGACGTAGATGCGGGACGGATCGAGGCCGAAGACCCGCGTCGAGAGGTCCCAGGCCATCTGGATGGTGTCGCGCTTGTAGTAGTCGCCGAAGGACCAGTTGCCGAGCATCTCGAACCAGGTCAGGTGGCGGCCGTCCTTGCCGACAGCATCGAGATCATTGTGCTTTCCGCCGGCGCGCACGCACTTCTGCACCGAGCACGCCCGGGTGTAGTCGCGCTTCTCCTCGCCCAGCAGCACCGACTTGAACTGGTTCATGCCCGCGTTGGTGAAGAGCAGCGTGGGGTCGTCGCGCGGGATGATGGGCGAGCTCTCCACCTCACGGTGGGCGAGCGTGGCGTGCTTCGCGAAGTAGTCGAGGTAGGTGCGCCGGATGCGCTTCTGGTCCCAGGACATGGAGGGCCTCGTCGGTCAGGAGATGTGCAGGCGGGCGAAGTGGCGCTTGCCCTTCTGGAGCAGGTACGACCCGGGCGCCGTCAGCCGCAGGTCCTTGTCGTCGACGCGCTCGCCGTCGACCTGGAGGCCGCCGCCGCGGATGGCGCGGATGGCCTCGGAGGTGCTGGCGACGAGGCCGACGCGCTTCATGGCCTCGCAGATCCACAGGGGCAGATCGGCGGCGGCGAGGGCGAACTCGGGCACGTCATCGGGCACCGCGCGCTCGCGGTGCACCTGGATGAAGCGCTCCTCGGCCGCCTGGGCGTCGGCGGCGGAGTGATACTGGGTCACGATCTCGCGGGCCAGGCGCATCTTGGCGGCCATGGGCCCGAGGGCGCCGGCGGCCAGCTCGGCCAGCAGCGCGTCCACCTCCCGCATGGACAGCCGGGTGGCGAGCTGGAAGTAGCTCGGCATCAGGGCGTCGGGGATGGACAGCACCTTGCCGTACTGGTCTTCGGGGGGCGAGGCCAGGCCGATGGAGTTGCCCAGGCTCTGGCTCATCTTCTCCACGCCGTCGGTGCCCGGGAGCAGCGGCATGGTCATGATGGCCTGGGGGCTCTGGTCGAAGATGCCCTGGATCTCGCGGCCCATGAGCTCGTTGAAGAGCTGGTCAGTGCCGTTGATCGTGATGTCGGCCTGCAGCGCCCAGGAGTCGTAGCCCTGCAGGATGGGGTACAGGAACTCGTGCACGTAGACGGCGGCGCCGTCCTGCAGGCGGCGCTGGAACATGTCGCGCTCCCACAGGCGGGCGGCCGACAGGCGCGTCCCGAGCCGCAGGAAGTCGGCCAGGTCCATCTGGCCCAGCCACTCGCTGTTGCGGCGGATGACGAGCGTCTCGACGTCCAGCACGCGGTCCACCTGGCGCAGCATCGAGGCGATGTTGTCCTCGATCTGCTCGGGGGTGAGCTGCGGGCGCGTCTTGTCCTTGCCCGTGGGATCCCCGATGCGGCTCGTGAAGTCGCCGATGAGGAGCACGACGGTGTGCCCGGCGTCCTGGAAGCGGCGCATGGCCTGGTAGCAGACGGCGTAGCCCAGGTGCAGATCGCGGGCCGTCGGATCGACGCCGTGCTTGACGATCAGGCGCTTGCCGGCGCGGATCTTCTCGACAAGCTGCTCGCGGCCCACCACGTCGGTGGCCCCCGCGAAGAGCTCGTCCAGGTCCACCGCCCGGTTCACGGGGCGCTCGGTGCCTTGCGCTGTGCTCACGCGTCCTCCCACGGCCAGGCGCGATGTTCTAGTCCGGCCCCGGCCGGGCTGTCAAAGCCGTTGGGGCCAGGCGCGCCGGGGGGCTCAGGCGCGGGACGCCGCCTGGAAGCCGGAGGCCACCCCACGCCAGCGCTCGCGGGCGCCGCGCAGCTCCATGGGCTCGACGAGGTAGTGGGCCTCGGCCTCGTGGTGGTGGTCCGTCCAGCGGCCGCGGGTGACCTCGTAGACGTCCGCGGCGGGGCCGATGGGGTGGGCCAGGCCGTGGCTGCGGGTGAAGCCGAACCGCGCGGCGATGCGCTTGATGGCGACGGTGTCGCGGGGCACCCAGAACCAGACGTCCCGGGCGGCCAGGTGCTCGAAGGCGTAGTAGAGGGCGGCCGAGACGCAGCGCCCCCCCACCCCGCTCGGGCAGTCGAGGGCCAGGCTCAGCTCCCACGTCGAGGGGTCGTCCTCGTCGCGGATGAGCTCCACGGCGCCGATGAGCCGATCGTCGAGGGTGGCGCTGAAGCTGCGGCGCCGCGTCGACCAGTCCACCGGGTGCACCTCGTCGACGCCGGGCAGGAAGTCGCGCCGGCGCATGCCCGGCTGGTTCAGCAGGCCGACGAGGCGCTCGCGGTCGCCCGCCTCGACGGGGCGCAGCACGAGGTGGCCCGAGAAGCTCGTCTCGTCGGCACAGGTCGAGGGGGCATGCTCACCAGGGGATTCGTTCATCGCCTTCCACCCACCCGGCGTGGTGGCCGGGCGACGCGCGTCGGCCCGCAGGATCGCCAACGAGGGCGGGATGAATCAAGAAAATCGGCCGCGCGCCCGGCCGCTGGCCGTCCCCCAGTCCTCCGTGGGCCAGCCGCGGCGGCGCGCGAGGCGAGCCAGGCGGGGGTCGGGGTGCACCGCGACGGGGCGGCCGACGGCCTCCAGCATGGGCACGTCGCTGAAGGAGTCGGTGTAGAAGGCGCAGTCGGCCAGCCGGATGCCCCGGGCCGCGGCCCAGGCGGCGGCCACCTGCACCTTGCCGGCCCCGTAGCACAGCGGCTCCTGGGGCGCGCCGGTGAAGCGGCCGTCGGGCCGCACCTCGAACCGGTTGCAGAGGCTGTCGTCGAAGCCCAGATCGGCCTGGACGAGGCGCGAGAGGTACGTGGACGACGTGGTGAGGAGCACGCAGGGCTCGCCGCGAGCGCGGTGGGCGGCCAGGGCGGCGGGCGCCCCCGCGCGCACCCGGCTGGCCACCTCGCGGTGGTAGAACGCCTCGGTGCGCGCCGCCAGCTCGGCCTCGGGGGTGCCCTCGAGGGTCGCGACGGCCTCGCGGATGACGGCCTCGATGCGGGCGAAGCCCAGGTGGTAGCGCGCCAGGTGGAAGGCGGCCCGCGCCGCCTGGCCCCGGCTCAGGTAGCCCAGCCGCACCTCGGAGCGGATCCACAGCCGGCCCGAGTTCACGTCGAGGACGGTGCGATCGAGGTCGAAGAACGCCGTCACGGCACGAACTTGTAGCCCGCGCCCCGCACCGAGTGCAGGTGCACCGGGGCCGCCGGATCCGGCTCCAGCAGGCGGCGGAGGCGGACGATGAAGTTGTCGACCACCCGGGTGTTGGGGTGGTTGGACAGGTGCCAGACGTTCTCCAGCAGCTCGGCGCGGCTGACGACGCGGCCGGCGTTGGCGGCGAAGTAGCGCAGCAGGTCGAACTCGAGCTGGGTGAGGTGGGCCTCCTCGCCGTCCACCGTCAGGGTGTAGGCGTCGAAGTCGATCTGGGCGCGGCCCACCGTCGTGACCTGCCGCTCCGCGCCCGTTCGCCGGTTGGCCCAGGTCTGCCGGCGCAGCAGCGAGCCGACCCGCGCCCGCAACTCATCGAGGTCAAAGGGCTTTCCCAGGTAGTCATCGGCGCCGGCCTCCAGGCCTGCGACGCGATCTTCAGGCTGGTCGCGGGCGGTGAGCATGAGGACGGGGGTGAAGTTGCCCGACTGGCGGAGGCGGCGGCAGAAGGCCACGCCGTCCAGGTCGGGCAGCATCAGGTCCAGCAGGATGACGTCGAAGCCCCGGGGATCGACGAGCTGGTAGGCCGCCTCCCGGGCCGTGCCCGCCACGGTGACGTCGAAGCCGTCCAGCTCCAGGTTCAGCTTGAGGCCGGCCGCGAGGTGCGGCTCGTCCTCGACCAGCAAGATGCGCTGCTCGCTCATGGTTCCTGTCCGCGCTGGGCCGGGGTCTGGCCGGCGCGGGCGCCGAGGGTGAAGTGCACGGTCGTCCCGAGGCCGGGGCCCTCGGACGTGAGGCTGAGCTGGCCGCCGAGGGCGCGGGTCAGCACATGGGCGACGTAGAGCCCGAGGCCGGTGCCGCGGCGGCGGCGGACGGCCTCGCTCTCGACGCGGTAGAAGCGACCGAAGACGCGGCGGGCCTCGGTCTTCTCCAGGCCGATGCCGTGGTCGATGACCGAGATCGTCGTGCGGCCCTTGGCGTCGCGGCGCCCGACCACCCGCACCTCGACGGGCGGATCGGAGTACTTCACCGCGTTGTCGATGAGGTTCGTCAGCACCGTCTCCACGGCGGTGGGGTCGGTCCAGAGCCGCAGGTCGGCGGGGACGTCGACGGCGATGTCGATGGCCTCGATGTGCTGCCGGCGGGCCACCGCGGCGGCGATGCCGGCCACCATCTCGGCGACGGCGATGGCCTCGATGCGGCGGCTCTGGCCGTGCACGACGCGGTTCGCCTGCAAGACGTCGCCGATGAAGCCCGAGAGGCGCTCCACCTCGGTCAGCACCATCTCCACGACGGCCGCCACCTTCTCGGGGGGCAGATCGGGCCGGCGCAGCGTCTCCAGCCCCAGCTTCACCGAGGCGAGCGGGCTCTTGAGCTCGTGCGTCACCGAGTCGATGAAGCCGAACTGGCGCTGGGCCGCCACCATCTCCCGCAGCAGGAAGAGGCTGAGCAGCACGAGCACCAGCAGGATGATGGAGAGGGAGATGATGCCCAGCACCAGCAGCCACGCCCCCGTCACGGAGGGGCTCCGAGCGACGACGATGGTCCACCCCACGAGGATGGCCACCGTCAGCGGGACGGCGATGGTGCCCAGGACGATGGGCACGGACGTGCGGGGGACTCGGCGGGCCACGGCCCGGGATGATGGGGGGGCGCCCCACGGCTTGTCCAGGGGCCCGGGACCGGCCAGGGCGAGCGGGCGATCAATCGTCGGCAAGTGCCTGAACTTCTTGATCTTCTCCGGAGGCTGCCGGCGCCGCGTCGGGCGCGATGCGGGTGGGCAGGACGAGGCGGACGCGGCCATCCGCCGCGCTCTCGCCCACCGCCAGGCGCACGGGCGGGTCGACGGTGGCCCACGCCTCGACGAGGGCGCCGGCCACCGGGGCGTCGTCCTCATCGACCAGGCGGGCCAGCAAGACCGCGGCGGGTGGCAGGACCATGCGGTCCAGGGTGCGGGGCTGCTCGCCCGAGAAGCTGATGACGGCCTCCACCGCCGGCAGGCCGCGGCCCGGGGTGAGGAGGAGGCGGTGGGTGCCGGGGTCGAGGGCCAGCAGGAAGCTGCCGTCTTCGCGCGTCTCGGCGCGGAAGATGCGCGCCGGGGCGCGGTCGTCGGGGCGGACGAGGGCCGGATCGCCGAAGGTGGCGCGGGCGAGGTGGGCCTCGACGAGGGCCCCCACCACGGGCGCCCCGTCGGCGTCGACGAGGACGCCGGCCACGGGGGTGCGCGGCCGGGGCGAGACCGTCACCTCGGCGGCCTCGGGGGCGAGGTCGCGCTCGACGCGGGTGATGCGGGCCGGCACCTCGACGGAGGGCGTCACGTCGATGAGGTAGCGGCCGGGGTAGACCGGCAGGCGGAGCTGCCCGCTGGCGTCGGTGGCCCCGCGGAGGACGACGGTGCCGGCGCCGACCTGGCCCTCCAGGCGGACGCGGGCGCCGACGAGCGGCGCGCCGTCCTCGACGACGCGGACGGTGGCCGGGAAGAGGCGGCCGGTGTCGCCCACCTCCAGCGTCACGGCGTCGGCCAGGCCCGTGGCGGGGATGGTGGCCATGGCCGTGACGGTCGGCAGGGGGCGCGTCGGGTCGGTGCCGCGGGCCACCAGGCGGACGGTGCGGGCCTCGCCCATGGGCCAGAAGCGGATCTCGAAGCGGCCGAGGGCGTCGGACAGCCCCTCGCTCGACAGGGGCTCGCCGGTGACCGGATCGACCGCCGTGACCTGCACGCCGGCCAGGGGGATGGAGTTGCTGCCGCCGACGCGGACCTCGCCGGGCAGTCGGCTCACGGCGTCGGTGCGGGGGATCTCGACGACGACGCGGGGCTCGGCCTGGTTCCAGCGCAGGCGGGCCTCCCAGGGGGGCAGGCCGGGCAGCGACAGGCGCAGCGCGTAGGTGGTCAGGGCCCGCATCCCGGCGGACGTCGGCCACCACGGGGCGATGTCCAGGCTGAAGATGGCGGGGTTCACGGCGCTGAAGTCGCCCTCGACCGCCAGGGGCTCGTCGCCGAGGCCGCCCACGGGCAGGGCGACGACGCGGGTCGCAGGGACGCTGCGGCCGTCGGGATCCAGGACCTGGCCGTCGAGGCCGACACGGAACGGCAGGCGGATGGGGCTGGCCAGGTCGGTGACGGGGGCGGTCAGGGCGAGCCCGCTGAGCTCGACGGCGGCCAGGGCGAGGTCGGCGGCGGGGCGCACACGCAGGGTGAGGGGCCAGTCAGGCGGATCGGCGCCGACGCAGGCCCCCTCCTCGCAGCGCAGGCTCTCGGGGCACGGCAGGGTGGCCTGGCAGCGGTCCGTCGCGGCGCGGCTCGCCCGCTGGGACTCCGTCCCGCAGCCGCCGCCGCCGGCGACGGCCGCCATCACGATGGAGGCGGCGAGGCGGATCACCGGCAGCGCCGATCGTCGAAGCGCAGGAACCACGTCACCCGGTGGGAGCCCGCGTCGCGGGGCAGGATCTGGTTGCGGCGCTCGGCCTGCTGGGCGTCCTCGGGGCTGGAGAGGAACGGGCGATCGGCGACGATGAGATCGACGCGGTGCAGCACCTCGCCGCCCGTGCGGCTCAGCTCGCAGGGGGCCACGGCGAAGCGGATGGCGCCGCCGCGCTGGTCGGGGGGCGCCTCGCCGCGGTCGGCGATGAAGCCGGTCAGCGGGTTGTAGTCGATGAACCACCGCCAGAAGAGGCGGTCGTCCTCGTTGGGATCGTCGCAGCCGCTGATCTGGAAGACGACCTCATCGCCGTCGGTGAGGGGGTCGTAGTCGCGGATCTCGTCCGCCGGGGGCACGTAGGCCTCCGCCTCGCAGGCCGGCGCGTGGTTCTCCTCGGGCGCCTGCTCCTCGATGGGGAACGGGATGAGGCAGCCTCCGAGGAGGAGCGGGAGCAGCGTCGCGAATCGGGCAGGCAGGCTCAGGCGTCCCTCGCGCGGTCCGGGGGTCCGCCATTCATACCGGAAACGGGGGCCAGGGGGACAGCTACCCCAGCGCCTCATAGCGCTCCCGCAGGGCCCGGGCGACCACCTCGGGCACCAGGCCGGTGACGTCGCCCCCGTTGAAGGCCACCTCCCGCACGAGGCTGGAGGAGATGTAGTAGTGCTCCTCGCTCGTCATCATGAAGATGTAGTCCACCTGGTCGGTGAGCCGGCGGTTCATGCTGGCGAGCTGGAACTCGAACTCGAAGTCGCTCACGGCGCGCAGGCCCCGCAGCACGGTGCGGATGCCGCGCTGGCGGCAGTAGTCGACCAGGAGCCCCTGGAACGTCACCACCTCGACCTCGGGGGCGTCCGCGAAGCAGTGGGAGATGAGGGCGACGCGCTCCTCGTCGGTGAACGTCGGCGTCTTGCGGGCGTTGACGGCCACGGCCACCACGACGCGGTCGAACACGCCCAGGGCGCGGCGGACGATGTCGACATGGCCGGTGGTGATGGGATCGAAGGAGCCGGGGTAGAGGGCGACGCGCACGTGTCCTCCTCAGGTTGAGGGCGGTGGCGCGCCCAGGATGGTGATGCCGGTGCCACCGTAGATTCTTTGGAAGCGGATGCCTAGAGGTTCGGGGGCGTACATTGCCTCGTCGGCCGGGTGCTCGACGACGGCGAGGCCGTCGGGGGCGAGGCGCCCGGCCGCGAGGGCGGCCAGCACGGGGGCGATGAGGCCCTTGTGGTAGGGCGGATCCAGGAAGACGACGTCCCAGGCGTCGGTGGCCTCGGCCAGGAAGCGGGCGGCCTCCTGCCGGACGACGCGCACGGCGCCCAGGCGGCGGGCGTTCGCGGTCAGGACCCGCGCCACGCCAGCGTCGGCCTCCACCGCGGTCAGCTCGGCCGCGCCCCGGCTCAGGGCCTCGAGGCCCAGGGTGCCGGCCCCCGCGAAGAGATCGAGGATCCGCAGGCCCGTGAAGTCGACGTGGAGGCGGTGGGCCAGCACGTTGAAGAGGGCCTCGCGCACGCGATCCGCCGTCGGGCGCACGCGCTGGCCCTCGGGCACCTGCAGCGTCAGGCCGCGGGCGCGCCCCGCGATGATGCGCACCATCAGGGCGCCTCCATGTCCAGGCGGCGCCGGTGCTCGCCGCTGAGCCGGTGGGCCTCCACCGCCCGGGGCAGGCGGAAGCTCATGGTGGTCCCCCGCCCCGCCTCGGAGTCCACGTGGATGGCGGACTGGTGGTGCTGGAGGATGCGCTGGCAGATGGCCAGGCCGAGGCCGGTGCCCTTGCGCTTGGTGGTGAAGAACGGCACGAACAGGTGGTCGCGCGCCTCGGGAGGGATGCCGGGGCCCGTGTCCACCACCTGCACCTCGACGCGGCCATCGCCGTCCTCGCGCACCAGGCCGGCGCGCAGGATGAGGCGCCCCTTGCCCTCCATGGCGTCCACGGCGTTGCGGGCCAGGTTCAGCAGGACCTGCAGCAGGTGATCGGCGTCCCCCTCGACGGCGGGCAGGCCCTCGGCCAGCTCGATGGCCACGGCCACGCCAGGGGCGTCCGCCTTGAGCAGCGTCGACACACGCTCGAGGACGGGCTGCAGCTCCACGGCCTCCAGGCTGCCCCGGTACGGGCGGGCGTAGTCGAGGAACTGGGAGAGGACGGAGTCGAGGCGGTCGCACTCCTCGATGATGACCTCCACGAACTCGCGCTGCTCCTCGTCCATGTCCTCGGGCTCGAGGAGCTGGCCGGCGGCCTTGATGGCGCCCAGCGGATTGCGGATCTCGTGGGCCATGCCGGCCGCCATCTCGCCCATCACCTGCAGGCGGTCGCGCTCCTTGAGGCGCTGCACCAGCTCGGAGTTCTCCACGACGGTGGTGATCTGGGCGGTGATGCCGGCGATCAGCGCGATTTCATTGGAAGAAAACGCCTCGCGAGTGCGCACGTCCTGCACGGTCAGGAAGGCGACGAGGCGGTCGCGGGCGATGACGGCGAAGGCCAGCCCGGCCTGGAGGCTGGTGAGGGTGGCGCGCATGGCCTGCAGGCGCTCGGCCTCGGCGGTGGCGGCGGGATCGTCCTCCAGGTCGCGCAGCTTCTGCTCGACCTGCTCCAGGCTCACGACGCGCTCGCGCTGGAGGGCGTCGAGGAGGGCGCGCCCCTTGACGAGGTGCAGGCGCGTCACCTCGGAGGGCCCGACGCTGCGCGGGGCGTAGAACGCCTTGCCCCCCTCCTCCAGCAGGAAGACGCTGGCGTGCGTCACGCGGCGCGAGGCCTGCAGGCGGTCGAGGACGCGGTCGGCCAGGTCGCCCAGGCTGATGACATGGGCCAGCTCACGGCGGAGCTGGGTGAGCTGCACCTCCAGCTCGAAGGTGTCGCGGAAGAGGAGGCGGCCGATCCAGAGGTCGACGAGGCGCTTCAGCGGCTCGAAGGTGAAGAAGAGCACGACGGACGCCAGCAGGATGTTGAAGAGGAAGAGGCCCGGCTGGTCCGCGGCCCAGAGGAGCAGGCCGACGTAGACGGCCGACGTGGCGAGGGACTGGGCGATGAGGGCCAGGCCGCGGCCGAGGAGCTCCTTGAGGTCCAGCAGGCGGGACCGCTGCACCACCTGCATCCAGAAGTACATGTAGACGGTGGTGAAGAGGTGCCCGAAGGCCGGCACCGGGCTGCCCGCGGCCGCCAGCAGATCGAGGGTGGACAGGCCCACCGACACGCCGCCGCCGAGGACGAGGTACGAGAGGCGCCGGACCTCGACGCGGGTCTCGGCCTGGCGGTAGCGCTCGTACAGGCGCCAGATGCCGTGGCCGTACGCCAGCATGGCCAGGCCGGCCACCCAGACGCCGAGGAAGGTGCTCTCGCCCAGGCGGGTCAGGACGAGGACGACGGCGGCGGCCGAGCCCCCGTCGACGACGGTGCGCACGGGCAGGCGGGTGCGGCTGGTGGGGGTGCCGGCGAGGTAGCGGTCGAAGAAGCGGCGGCTCGCCTGGGCTACGCCGACGCCCGAGAGCATCAGCATGCGCGTCCAGAAGCCGCCCCCCGTCACGTCGTGCAGGAAGATGCAGAAGTTGTAGAAGAACAGCGCGGTGAGCAGGCCCACGAAGGACCAGCGGTGCTCGACGCGCCGCTCCTGCAGGCCCACGTTGAGGGCGAGGGCCAGGAGCAGGATGGCGGCGATGAGCGCGCTCTGGGTCTGAATCCCCACCCGGACTCCGTGCGCCGAGGGTCAGCCGATCAGCGGCATCCTACGCCGGTCAGGGGTCGCGGCGGCAGACGCCGCCCCCGCAGACGTCGATGATCTCGCCGGTGTCGAAGAAGTGGACCATCTGGCGGTTGTGGTCCAGGTCCTTGCGGGGCTTGCCGTGGGGGTCGCCGGCGGGATCCTCGCCGTCGGGCGGGGTGTTGCCGGGGGGCGGCCAGGCGTTGCCGAAGTTCCAGCCGACGAGGCCCGAGCCCGCGTGGGGGTAGCCGACCGGCTCCACCAGGGGCACGGCGCGGTCGTCGTCGTAGTGGGCCAGGAGGCTCACGCCGAGGCCGCTGCGGGTGACGATCTCGGCCGTCAGGGGGGCCACCTGGTAGTCGCCGCGGGCGGGCGCCAGCAGGACGGACCGAGGCGGATCGTCCTCGAAGGGCTCGGCGCTGATGTGGCGGTAGTGCGAGACGGGATCCGTCTGGCTCCAGAGCTGCTGGGTGACCTGGAGGGCCACCCACTGATCCGCGGGGTGCGGGTAGGCGTTCTCCAGAAAGGCGAACAAGACCAGGAAGTTACGGGAGCGACCGAGGAGGGTGAAGTAGTGCTGGCCGGGGACGCCCAGGTGCCCGCGGGTCACGTCGGGCGCGAGGGACATGAACGTCGCCCCGAAGATGCCGCCCTGGCTGATGCCCGAGTAGTAGACGCGGCTGGGGTCGATGACGATCCCGTGCGCCTGGATGGCGGGCACGCTCTGGAGGCGCTGCTTCATGGCGCGGGTCAGCAGCATGTACTCGAGCAGCCCCTGGTGCAGGCGGTCGGCGATCCAGGGGAAGAGGTTCATGTCGAGGAGGATGCTGGGGACGCCCCCCTCCTCCTCCTCCGACATGCCCACGAGGTCGGCGGCGAAGAAGATGAGCTTGCCGTCGTTGGCCACCTGCCCCTTGTCGCCGGCGCGGACCTGGCTGCCGCGGCCGAGCTGGCCGTGGCCGTACATCACGAGGCCGTGGGGGGTGCCGTCGAGGGCGGAGTGGGGCACGCGGACCCAGAACTCGGCGTCGCGCCAGCCGTTCTGGGCGGGCAGGCCGTCGGCGCCGAGGAAGAAGTGGTAGCCGGTCTTGCCGAACTGGCCCTCGCCCCAGGGCTCCATGAAGTGGGGCACGCGCATGGTGCCGCGCAGCTCGAGGGCGATGTAGGGGTCGACGGGGCGGCCGGTGTCGTCGGCCTCGGGGGCGAACTCCTCGACGTCGGTGATGGTCAGCTCGGGGCCGTCGGGGCCGGTGGCCTCGAAGCCGGCGCGGCGCATCTGGAGCATGGGGCCGTGGAGGGCGTCGGCGCTGGCGGTGTGGAAGTCCCAGGCGATGTACAGGCTGTCGCGGGGGATGCCCTCGGCCTCCAGATCGGCGAAGACGCGGTCGAAGCGGGCCTGGCGGGCGGCGAGGGCGCCGGTGGCGACGCCGTCGCGGAGGGCCACGAAGGCCTCGGAGGGCACGGGGGCGGCGCCGCCCTCGGCCTGGAGGTCGCGCAGGGCGACGACGTAGCGGGTGTCCTCGCGCAGGATCTCGGCGGGGCGGACGAAGAGGAGGCGGCGATCCGGGTCGGCCTCCTTCAGGTCCAGCTCGGCGAAGCACGGCACGCGGCGCAGGCCGGCGCCGGTGTCCTCGAACCAGAGGAGGGGCGACGACGGCGAGACGGACTCGTCGATGGCCCGCTCGTCGGGCAGGTTGGCGGGGTCGAGGTGCGGCACGACGAGCATCAGCGGCACGCCGGGCTCGTAGCCATCCATGCGCTCGAAGACGGCGGGGCGGATGCGGACGCCCTGGAGGTTGGCGGGCAGGCTGTCGGCGCCGAAGCGCAGCGTGTAGCCCGTGGCGCGGGTCGCGTCTTCGGCCAGGTACAGGTTGCTCGGCCAGGGGAAGGTGCACTCGGCGGGGTCGAGGGCGTCGCAAGCCGGCGTCGGCTCGGGCGGCCCGGCGTCGACGGCCGCGTCCGCCCCGACCTGTGCGTCCACCGCCGCGTCGGCCGTGGCCTTCGCGCCCCCGTCGTCATCGCAGGCCACCAGCCAGCCGGCCAGCCCAAGGGCCAGCAGCCCCACGCGCGCTCCCATCGCACACCTCCCCGGTCGGATCTGGCGCCAGGGTGCCCAGGCTGGTCGTCCGGGTCAACGACCCGGGCCAGGGGGCGACGCGGCGAAGTTTTTTCAGTTTTTCTGCGACACCCGCCGCGACTGACCGAAAGGAAGGAGAGCACCCACGCTGGAGGCCCCCCCATGCCCACCTTGCTGCGCACCGAGCTGCCCGAGTTCCAGGCCCTCAGCCCCCGGCTCGGCTGCCTTGTCACCGTCCAGGAGGTCGTCTCCAAGGTCGTCGACGACCGGTTCGCCTTCGTCCCCACCCGCCGCAGCGTCGACATCCTCAACGGCGTCCTCGCCCGCGCCCAGCGCAAGTTCCCCAACGTCGATGTGTACGGCTACTACTTCCTCTCCAACCATGTGCACTGGCTGCTCGGCACCCCCGACCTCGTCGACGCCAGCAGCTTCCTGGAGTGGACCCACCGCGAGATCGCCCGGCGCATCAACAAGCTGCTCGACCGGACGGGCCCCTTGTTCACGCGGGCGCGGTTCACCCAGATCACGACGCTGGAGCACGCCGTCCAGCGGCTGCGCTACGTGATGGGCCAGGGCACGGCGCAGCTCATCGTGCGCCACCCCGTCGACGACGTGCACGCCTGCGCCAACCGCGGCCTGCTGCTGGGCGAGCGCATCGTGGGCACCTTTCGGCACGAGGGCGGCCGGGAGGAGCGCCTGGCCGTGCGGCTCGACCGGCTGCCGGGGCTGGGCGACCTGACGCCGGCCGGGTACCGGCGCCTGCTGTGGGACCTGGCCGACGACGTGGCCGCCGAGCACCGGCCGCGGAGGAAGAAGCGGGGCCTCCCGGTGCCCGACCCGGAGGCCGCGCGGCGGATCGACCCGTTCAGCCGGCCGGCGGAGCGGACGCGCAGCCCGAGGCCGGTCGTGCATGGCCCTCCCGAGCACGCCGAGCGGTGGCACGAGGCGCACGCGGCGACGCGGGAGGCGTACACGGCCGCCTCGCGGGCCTTCCAGCGGTGGCACGCCGACCGGACGCAGCCGATGATCCCGTGGCCGCCGCACACGTTGCCGCCGCTCTTCGCGCGGCGGGCGGCGGCCCGGGATTGGCCGGGGTAGCGCGAGGCGGGCAACGACCGATTCGAAGGTGGGCAGGTGCGTTGAGCGCTGCGGGGGCGGTGCGCCCGGCGGGAGGGACTCGGCGATGCGTCGAAGCGGGGGCAGCGCGCTGGGAGGCCGATTCGGCCCCAACCGAAGCCCTTCCCCCCGCCCAGCCGTCCGCCCGCCGCCGTCCCCAGCGCCCCAGCGTCCAGCCAGGCTGTAGCGCTGCAGGGGTCCGTAGGGTTTCCTGGTTCATCCTGGGCGGGGGGCGCGACGCGGGCGCGGGGGCCTGGGGACGGGCTACTGGCCGCAGAGCATGCCGGTGCGGTATTCGCTGGCGTCGAGGGCCCGGCACTGGCGGTCGCTGAAGACGTTGACGCGGCACCAGACGTAGCTGCGGTCGATGCAGGCGTCGTCGGGGTTGTCGGACGGCACGCACTGCTTGTTGGCGCGCGGCAGCGAGGTGCGGTTGACGAAGACGGTCCAGGGGCGGCCGTTGATGACGCGGTCTTCGGCTTCGCAGTTGCCGCGGCAGCTCGTCTCCGCCATGGAGCCGTAGTCGTGGCACCGGTAGCCCTCGCGGGCGCGCTGGCTGCCGGGCTGGGGGCGGGCGCCGCGGCGGTAGAGCTCCTCCCTGGTCACCACGCGGGTGTCGAAGTCGAAGTGCAGCTCGTCCTCGGCGACCTGCTGGGCGAGCTGGTCGGCCAGCCGCTCCTTGCCGCGCAGGTAGAGCAGCTCGTGGCGGCCGGCGTCGTAGAAGGCGACCAGGCCGTCCAGGTCTTCGTCGATGCCGGGGTCGGGGGCCGCGGGGCCGTCGCGGCGCTCGACCTCGGGATCGGGGCACTCGGCGAGCTTGTGCAGGAGCGCGGCGGCCTCGTCTTCGATGTCGAAGCGGTCCTCCCCGTCGGCGCGCAGGTCGCCCTCCAGGTCGGCGAGCTTCGCGCGCAGGTCGTCGCAGGTGACGCCATCGGCCTTGCCGCCGGCGGCGGTGGCGGGCGGCGGCGTGTCCGCGTAGCCGAGGTCGGGGTCACCGGCGCCGCCGCAGCCGGTGGTGGTGGCGAAGAGGACGAGGGCGGAGAGGGAGAGGCGCAGCATCGCAGGCTCCTGGGAGAGGCCCCGTGGGGCGGGTTCCCTCAGGCTTTCCGCGCCGCGCCCTGGATCCTTTTCCGATGAGGCGATTTTTCGGCGCCCGATGCGCAAGCTGTTGAATCGAAGCGACTTTTCCGAGCGGTCAGGTCGGCCGCAGGCGCCGCAGGCGACCGATCTGGGCCACCAGCCAGAGGGTGCCGCGCACGAAGGGGCTGGCCATGCGCGAGGCGCCGGGATCGATGAGGGCCAGGTGCATGGCGAGCTGAGCGAAGCTGGGCTGGTCCATCGCGCGCTCGAAGCGGGCGCCATGGGTGACGCGGCAGCGGACGACCTCGGTGCGGGAGGGGTTCCAGAAGGTGTGGGCGTCCTTGGGCGTGAGGGTGAGCCGGTCGCCCGGGGCGAGCACGGTGTCCTGGCCGTTGACCCGGAACGTGATGGTGCCGCTCACCACCTCGATGATCTCGTCGCCCTCGTCGTGGGTGTGCGTCGGCGGGCCGCGACGCCCCGGTCCCAGCTCCATGTCGAAGATGAACGGGCCGCCGTCGCGGCCCGAGCGAACGCAGGTCACCGACTCGCCCGGGCCCTGGCTGAGGGTCTGCCCTTCGATCATCGCGGCCTCCCTGATGGCATGGCTCCGGCCAACGTGACCGAAGGCGCGATCGCCGTCAAGGCAGACCGTCTGTCAGATCGCCGGACGGCTCACGGGCAGGTCGCCATCCCGCCAATCCACTGGCGGATCAGCGCGGTGCCGTCGGCGTCGACGACGGTGCTGGCGAGGGGCGGCATGCCATGCTCGTCCCGCCGCGACATGCGGTTGAGCAGGACGCTGCGCAGCGGCGCCCCCGGCAGGACGATCCGCGGGTTGTTCAGGCCGAGGTCGCCCTGGGTGGGGGCCGCGCAGACGCCCGTGTCGGCGAGGGCGGTCTCGAAGCGCAGGTCGAGCTGCGCGTTCGCCGGGCCGCCGGGCTGGTGGCACATGGCGCAGTTGGCGTCGAGCTGGGCCCGCGCGCGGGTCGCGACCGGGGCCGCGGCGTCGCGGAGCGCGGGCCACGGCTGGACGCCGGCGGGGACGCCGCTGAGGTAGCCCGCCCGGGCGAGCGCGGGGAGCTGGGCGGCCCGCCCCCCGGGGTAGTCCACGTCGCGGGCGAGCTGCCCGGCCCGCCAGCCGAGGGCGAAGCCGGCCGCTGGCGTGTGGCAGCGGTCACACTCGGCGCTGCCCGGGTAGTGCCACGTCTGCGCCCCGAGCGGGCCGCGCACCTCCTCGTCCAGCGGGCCCTCCAGCAGCTCGGCGTCCGACTCGTCCGGCAGCCACCGCCACGTGAAGCCCCGCCAGCCCTGGGCCTGCCGCGTGAGCATCCGCGTCTCGAGCCGCCGGGGCTGGGCGTTGCCGCCCCCGTCCAGGAAGAACGTCTTCAGGAACACCGTGCCCACCGGGTACTCGGCGGGGCCCTCGGCGGGCAGGTCGATCTGGGCGCCGGCGGGCAACGCGATGTGGCGCGCCTTCACGGCGTTGTCGCTCCAGAACGGCACGTTGAGGTCGTACGGCACCACCGACGGGGCCACCTCGAAGGCGGCGGTGTCGGTGAAGCAGCCCGTCTCGGAGAGCAGCCGGGGCACGGGCTCGCCGCCCGGGTCGGCCCGGCGGGCCAGGCGCAGCAGGCTGTTGCGGCCGAACGACGTCAGATACACCCGGCCCGCGGCGTCCGTGCCGAAGGACGACGGGCTGTCGGCCGTGGCGATCTGCACGACCTGAGGCCCCTGCCCCGCCCGCTCCTGCAGGGCCCAGACCCGCCCCGACACGAAGTCGCCGAAGAGGTACCGCCCCCAGAGCTCGGGCAGGCGGTGACCGCGATAGACGACGCCGCCGGTGATGGACGCCCCCTCCGCGTGGCTGTACTCGTGGATGGGCGCCACGCAGCCGGGGCACGGGCACTGCGCGCGGTTGTAGCAGTGGGTGCCCTCCAGCAGGTTCCAGCCGTAGTTGCCGGGGCCGGTGATGCGGTCCACCTCCTCCCACGCGTTCTGGCCCACGTCCCCCGCCCAGAGGACGCCGGTGCTGGGGTCGAAGCTCATCCGCCACACGTTGCGCATGCCCCAGGTGTAGATCTCGGGCCGCCCGCCCACGCCATCGGCGAAGGGGTTGTCCCGCGGGGTGCGGTAGGCGCGGATGTTCACGCCGTCGACCTGGGCGGCGGGCGGGTCGTCCACGTCGAGGCGGAGGATGGATCCCAGCAGCGTCGCGGGGTTCTGCCCGTTGCCCTGGGGGTCGCCCCCGGAGCCGCCGTCGCCGACCGACACGTACAGGTAGCCGTCGGGGCCGAAGTGCAAATCGCCGCCGTTGTGGTTCGAGAAGGGCTGCGCGAACCGGAGCACGACGCGCTCCGAGGCCGGGTCGGCCGACCGCGCCGCTCGCCGCCGGAACTCGCTGAGGACGGAGCACCGCGCCTGGCCGGCGCAGGCGGCGCCCGCGGCCGAGTAGTAGACGAAGAAGCGCCCGTTGTCGGCGTAGCCCGGGTGGAACGCGAGGCCCAGCAGGCCCTCCTCGTTGCCGGCCCGGCTCACGGCCAGGTTCAGGAACGTCTGGACCTCGTTGGCCCGCACGTCCTGTCGGTCGTCGAAGGCGCTGATGGTGCCGCCCTGCTCGACGACGTACAGCGTCGCCGGCTCGCCAGGGGCCGTGCCGATCCAGAGCGGGCGGGAGAAGGTCAGCGCCGGAAAAGCCCGCTCGGTCAGGTAGTTGCCGAGGGGCGGGGCCTCGGGGAGCTGGCAGGTCTGCGCCGCCGGGCGCGGCCCGAGCGGGTCATCCGGGGCGGCGGCGTCGGGCGCGGCGGCGTCCTGGGCCACCGCGGCGTCCGGGGCGGCGGCGTCGGTCAGGGCCGCGTCGGCGGTCATCGCGTCACCGAGGGCCGCGTCCGGGCGGCCCCGCGTCCGGGCGGGCTGCGTCCGGTCGGCCCGCGTCGGCCACCGTCGAGTCGGGTCGGGCTGCGTCCGGTCGGGCCGCGTCCGGTCGGGCCGCGTCCGGTCGGGCCGCGTCCGGTCGGGCCGCGTCGGCCACCGTCGAGTCCGGTCGGGCCGCGTCCGGTCGGGCCGCGTCGGCCACCGTCGAGTCCGGTCGGGCCGCGTCTCCGGCGGCGTCCGGCGTCCGGGCGTCCGTGGCCTCGAGGTCGGGGTTCGAGTCCTCGGGGCAACCGGTCAGGAGGAGGAGGGCGATCAGGATGGGGTAGCGCATCCCGGCAGGATCCGCCGAGGCCGCGCCTCAGATCAACCGGGAGGCGCTCAGGGGACGCTGGTGGTGTTCGCGTTCAGGTCGGGGCGCGCGATGCCGGCGGCCGCCGCCGGGCCCTGGGTGACGACGAGATCGGCCAGCACCTCCAGGGCCTCGCGGGCCTGGGGGGTGAGCTTGCCGTCGTCCTTCTTGGGCTCGTCGTCGTCGTCCGCCTTCCCGTCCTTGTCGTCGAGGATCTCGGCCACCTTCAGCACGCCCTCCCGCTCGCGGGCCTTCTTCAGGTCGTCGAAGACCTTCTTGAAGTCCTCCGAGGCGGCCACGCGCTTGCCGCTGCGGGCCGCCAGGTCGGTGATGACCTCGGCGGTGATGGGCCGCCAGCCCTCGGGGCCGGCGATGTTCACGGTGTCGTCCTTGAACGGCCGCGTCTTCTGGGGCGGCAGGGAGAAGTCCTGGTTCTTCTCGCCGAACTGGTCGCTGTTGTAGGGCGAGGTGACCACGATGTCGGCGGCCACGCCCTTCTGCTGGGTGGAGTCGCCGCCCGGGCGGAAGAAGAGCGCCGTCGTGACCTTGAGGGCCCCGAAGCCCTCGGGCAGGTTCACGACGTTCTGCACGGTGCCCTTCCCGAACGTCTGATCGTCGCCCACGATGAGGCCGCGGGCGTAGTCCTTCACGGCGCCCGCGAGGATCTCCGAGGCCGAGGCCGAGAGGCGCGACGTCAGCACGACCAGCGGGCCGTTGTACTGGATGGTCTGGTCGACGTCCTTGAGCTGCTTGGGCTCGTGATCGGAGCCCTCGATGCTGACCACGGTGCCGCGGCGCAGGAAAAACCCAGTGATGTCCACGGCATGCTGCAGCAGACCGCCGCTGTTCTCGGAGAGGTCCAGCACCAGGCCGTCCACCTTCTGGCCCTTGACCTCCTCCAGCAGGGCGGCCACGTCGTCGGCGCACTGGCGCCCGCCGGGGCTGCTGGAGCCGTAGAACGAGGGCAGGTCGATGATGGCCATCTTGAGCTTGCGGCCGTCGCGCTCGATCTCCTCGTAGCGCACCTTGGCGGCCTGCTCCTTGAGGTCGATGGTGTCGCGGACGATGGAGATGGTCAGCGTCTCCGTCTTCTCGCCCTGGCGCAGGACCGTGAGCTTGACCGTCGTGCCCTTGGGGCCGCGGATGAAGCGCACGACGTCCGAGAGCGCCATGTCCACCACGTCCACCGCCTCGCCGTCGTCCTGGGCCACGGCGATGATGCGGTCCTTCGTGCGGAGCTGGCCCTGCCGGTCGGCGGCGCCGCCCTTCACGATCTCGTAGACCATGGTGTAGCCATCCCGGGAGCGCAGGACGGCGCCGATGCCCTCCAGGGAGAGCTGCATGCCGATGCGGAAGTCCTCCAGGGCCTCGGCCGAGAAGTAGGTGGTGTGGGGGTCGAAGGCGTTGGCGTAGGCGTCGAGCAGGCCCGACAGCAGATCCGACTCGTCGATCTCCTTCACCCGCTTGGTGATGAGGGCGTAGCGCTTCTCGATCTTGGTGCGGGCCTCCTCCAGCGTCGAGCCGGAGGCGATGTAGCTGGCCATCTGGAAGTGGGCGAGCTTGCGCCGCAGCTCGGCCTGCTCGGCCGCGTTGGCCGGGCGGGGTCGCTTGTCGGCGTCCACCACCAGCTCGATGCTGCGATCGATGGCGAAGTCCTTCGCCTCGACGATCTGCTTCATCGCGGCTTCCTGGGCCTCGTGCCGCTGGAGCTGGGTGGCCAGGTGCGCGTCGAGGGGCTTGCACTTGCCCGTCGCGGCCTCGGCGAAGAACGCCTTGACCTCGGCCTTCAGGGCGTCGGCCTCCGCCTGGGTCAGGAGCGTCTTCGCCGAGTCGTACCGCTTCAGGTACAGCTCGGCCACGCGCTCCATCAGCTCGTCATCCTGTTTGCGCTGGCTGACGTGCAGCCCCTGGTAGCGCTCCAGGAGCCCAGGGAGCGTGGAGCAGTTCAGCAGGCTGCGGGCCTGGGCGGCGCCCGTGAGCGCCAGCACGCCCACCAGCGCGATCAGCGGGGCCATCAAGCGCCGTGCGGGGTTCGGGTTCATGGTTGGTTCCTGGTGCCGAGGGGCCGAGCCCCGATGATATACTGGATGCGCCAGCGCAGTCCCACCTCTCGCCACCTTGTCCGGCCCTGGGCCCCGAGGCAAGCTTCTGGCGCGCGGGCGCGCATCGATGGCGAGAACAAGCCGGTCAGGCCGGGGCCGCATTCCCAGGGGCGGCGGCGAACGGAGACTTTCCATGGTACCGCTCTTCCTCATCGGCCTGGTGCTGGCGTCGGCGGCGCCCCCCGGTCCCCCGGTCACCCTGGCCCCGCCCATCTGCGAGCCCTCGGCGCTGCTGGCGCGGCCGGGCGGCACGTTCCTGGTGGGCGACAACGAGCGGGACGCCCTGTACGAGATCGACGACCGCGGCGCCATGCTCGCCACCCTGCCCCTGCCGGGCGCCCCCGCCGACGTCGAGGCCCTGGCCGCCTGGGGCGACGCCGTGGTCGTCGTCGGCTCCCACAGCCGCGGCAACCCCCGCAAGGGCTGCGAGGTGAAGGAGCGGCGCCTGGCGCTCCTGGTCGCCCGCGTCGCCGGCGAGGCCCTGACCGGCCGCCTGATCACCGTGGACGGGCCCCTCGACGGCGGCATGGACAAGCGCGCCCGCAACGGCCTGGGCGAGCGCCGCGCGGCCAGCCTCGCCGCCGTCCCGGCCTGCGTGCAGGGGTGGTTCCAGGGCCGCCCGGCGGGGGCCGAGGCCGTCTGCGCGGCGCTGGTGGCCGCGGAGGCGCGGGCCGCCCTCGACGCCGGGGCCTGCGCGCAGACGCTGAACATCGAGGGCGCGGTGGTGGCGCAAGGGCGCCTCTGGCTGGGGCTGCGGGCCCCGGTGGTCGCCGGCCGCGCGGTCTTCCTGCGGGTCGTGGGCGCGTCGCCCGACGCGCTCGATGGCCTGCGCTTCGACGCGGTGGCCTTCGCCGATCTCGGGGGCCTGGGGGTGCGCGATCTGGCGCCCGCGGGCGCGGAAGTGCTGGGCATCGCCGGGCCGCAGGCCGACGCCGCGGGCTTCCAGCTCTTCCGGTTGCCCGCCGCCGCGCTCGCGCCGGGGGCCACCGTCGTCGCCACGCGCCTGGGGCCGGCCCCCGAGGGCGCCGAGGGCCTGGCGGTGGCGCCCGGCGGCCTGCGCTACGTGGTCGACGGCGCGAAGGACGCGGCGTCCGACGACCGCTGCGAGGCGCCCGGCCGGTTCGGCCGCCTGCCGCTGCCGGAGGCGAAGTGAGCTACAAGTACACCGTCGAGCAGGTCTCCGCCGGGCACTACGTCCTGCCCCGCACGGGCGCCATGCGCACCGAGGTGCACGGCTGGCTGTCCCCCGCCCTCTTCGCCCAGACGGACGAGGCCCTGTGGTCCCAGGCGGCCCGCGCCGCCGCCAGCCCGGGGGCCATCGGCCTGCACCTCATGCCCGACACCCACCTGGGCTACGGCATCCCGGTGGGCGGCGTGCTCGTGACCGAAGACACGGTCGTCCAGGCGGGCTCGGGCTACGACATCTCCTGTGGAGTCGTGTACTTGCAGGTGCCCGGCCTGCACGCGGCCGACGTGGCCGACGTGGCCCGGCGACGGGCCTGGGTGGACGCCGTGGAGGCCCGCGTCGCCACCGGCCTGGGCACCCACCGCCCCCGCCTGGCGCCGCGGCTCAAGGCCCCTCTGCTCGACGACGTGCTGCGCCACGGGGCCCGGGCCCTCGGCGTGCGGGCCGAGGTCTGCGAGCGCCAGTTCATCCCCGTCACCGACGCCTTCAACCCGCACCGCGTCCAGCGCGCCCACGCCAAGGCCCTGCCGCAGCTCGGCTCGGTGGGCGGCGGCAACCACTTCATCGAGCTGCAGGTGGATCGCGACGACGGGCAGGTCTTCGTGATGGTGCACTGCGGGTCGCGGGGCTACGGCTGGCAGACGGCCAACCACTTCTTCTTCGAGGGCGCGGCCCTGCGCGGCCTGCCGCGAGCCCGGCGCGAGGAGTCCTGGCTGCGCATCGACGAGCCCCTGGGCCGCCTGTACTGGGATCACCACAACTCGGCGGCCAACTACGCGGTGGCCAACCGCCACCTCATCGTCCAGGGGGTGCGCGAGGCGACGCAGGTCGTCTTCGGCCACGACGCCGAGGTCTACTACGAGATCTCCCACAACCTGGTGCAGGAGGAGACGCTGGTGCTGCCCGACGGCTCGACCCAGCGCGGGTTCGTGCACCGCAAGGGGGCGACGCGGGCGTTCCCGGCCGGCCACCCCGACCTCGTGGGCACCCCCTGGGCGGCCACCGGCCACCCCTGCCTCATCCCGGGCTCGATGCTGGACGGCGCGGCCATCCTCTTCCCCGAGCCCGGGGCGCACCGGTCGGCCTGCTCGGTCAACCACGGCAGCGGCCGCGTCATGGGCCGCGGGCAGGCGAAGCGCGATCTGGCCGCGCTGCACGACGACATCGACGCCGAGATGCAGGGCATCGAGCGCATGCTGGGCGGGGTGAAGGTGCGCGGGGTCGTCGGCAACACCGCGCGCACGCCTCTCGACGAGTGCCACCACGTCTACAAGGAGCTGGACGCCGTCATCGAGGTGCTGGCGCTGGAGGGCATCGCCCGGCTGGACCGCCGGCTCTACCCCGTGGCGAACCTGAAGGGGACGGACTGAGGGCGCGGCTCAGTGGCCGCCGTGGCCGCCCTGGGCCGCCGGCGCGACGGCGCCGGGCTTCGCGCCGCAGGTGGCGTAGCAGCTCGTGGCCGGCTGGCTGGTGAGGCCGCAGCGGTCGTCGGTGTAGTCCCACTCCATCGCGCAGCTCGCGCAGCAGGCCTGGGCCTTCACCATGCCGGGGTCGACGGCGTAGGCGCGCTCCTTCGCGAAGCGCGCGGGGCTCTTGCCCGACGAGCTCTGGGCGACGAAGCGCACGGCGCCGTCGCCGGCCTTCGAGAGCCCCGGGCCGAAGAGGGCCAGGCCGAAGAAGCCGAAGCACCCCACCAGGACCAACCACGCCTTCGAGCTGTTCTGCACCGTCAAGCCTCCGCCTCGCGCCCTTCCCGTCGGCGCGCTGGGCGGGAAGCTAATGGCACGGCGCCGAAATCTCCAGCCTTTTTCCCCGGGGAGGCCCCCAGGAGGCGCGGGGGTCATTGTGCCCGCGCGGAGGGTGCGCTATCCGGGAGTGGGAGGCCCACATCCGCCATGGAGCCCGATCACACCGTCGACGACTGGCTGCGGCGGCTGCCCCAGCCCCAGAAGGCGCCGCCCGATCCGGCGAAGCTCGCGGCCCTGCGCGCGCGGCGCCTCGACGAGGCGGCCGCCGCCGAGGTGGAGGCGGCCCTGGCCGACAGCCCGCTGGGGCGAGGGTTCTATGCCCTGCTCAAGGCCGACGTGGACGAGCGCCAGCTCCGGCTCGCCGTGGAGGCGGCCCTGCGGCCTCCCCAGGCCCGGGCGGGCCAGCGGCGCTGGACGTGGGCGGGGGTCGGCGGGCTGCTGGCCCTGGCGGTCGTCGGGCTGCTGGCCTGGTGGGGGCCGCCGCCGCCGCCGTTGCCCGGCTTCGAGGTGGCCATCTGGATCGACGACAAGCCCGCCGTGGCGGCGCCGGGCGAGGCGCTGAGCCTGTCGGGCAACGACGTCCTCCGGGTGCAGCTCACGCCCCGCGAGCCGCTGCGCCACGCGCCGTCGGTGCGCATCTTCGCCAGCTTGCAGGGGGCGCCCCTCGACCCGGTGGACGTGCCCATCCGCCGGCAGCCCGATGGCTCGTTCACGGCGACGGCGGTGGGCCAGGCCTGGGTGGGGCGGGCCCGGGGGCGGTTCGACCTGCTCTTCGGCCTGAGCCCCGCCGGGCGCCCGCTGGTGCTGCCGACCCGCGTCGACGCGCGCGAGGCCCGCAAGGGCAACCCCGTGGCCGCCTGGCTCACCGTGCCCGTCGACTACCGCCGGACGCCGCGCCCATGAGCCGACTGGCGACGGCCCTCGTCCACCGGGCGCTCGAGGGCGACAAGGGCGCCCTGCGCCTGCTGGCCCGCCGCCTGCTGCCGCTCATCCACGCCCGGGTCCGCCTCCGGCTGCTGCAGCGGGGCGAGCCCGTGCATGACACCCAGGCCATCGACGATCTGGTCCTGGCCATCTGGCTGGATCTGCTGGCGGAGCGAGGCCGGGGGCTGCGGGCCTACGACCCGGCCAGCGGGGAGTCGCTGGAGCGCCACGCCATCCGACTGGCCGTCGAGGCCCTGGAGCGGCTGCGGCCGGCGCGGGCCGCCGCCCCGGCGCCTGAAGCCGCCGCTCCCGATCCGGCGGCCGAGGCCTTCTTCGCCGCGCTGGCCCCCGAGGGCCGCCTGGTGATCCGCTATGTGTTCACCGACGGCGTCCGGCCCGACCGGGTGGCCGAGATCCTCGATCTGTCTCGCGCCCGCGTCGATCACTGGATCGAGGTGGCGCGGGCCCAGGCCCGCCGCGCCCAGGGCCTTGAAACCACAGGAGAATCTCCATGACCCACGCCCTCCGCGTCCTCAGCTCCCTCGGCCTGATCCTCGCGCTGGCCTTGACACTCGGCGGCTGTGGAAAGGACCCTCAGTGCAAGAAGGGCAAGCCCTGCGGCGACACCTGCATCGACAAGGACAAGGACTGCCACCAGTAGGTCCCTGGAGCCCGGCTGTGTCCGATCCGCGCCACACCACCGAGATGCTGCGCCTGCAGGCCGAGGTCGCCCGCCTGACCCGGCGTCTCAGCGATCTGCAAGGCGAGGCGGGCCGCGCCCTCGATGCGGGCGGCCGGATGCACGCCCTGGCGGAGCTGGCCATGGACCTGCCGGCGCGCTTCCAGGGCGGGCTCTGGGCCGACGATCTGCCCACCCTCTTCCTGGAGCAGGCGGTCACCCGCCTGCCCGTCCAGCGCGCTGGGCTCTATGCCTCCGCGGGGGATCGCCTGACCCCCCTCGCCCGCGTCGGTCGCCTGCCGAGCTCGCCCTGGCCGGGCACCCCGCCGCCCATCGTCCGCACCGGCCCCGACACCCTGGCCGACGCGCTGAGCATCCGCCTGGCGACGACGGTGGGACCCAACGCGCTCTGGCTCTGGGATCCCGCGGCCGAGCTCGGCCTGCTGCTCGCCGATCCCCTGCTGGCGGCCAGCCGTTCCTTCGCCCGGGCCGACGTGGACGCGGCGCGCCTGCTCCTGCGGCTGTTCGTCGACACGCGCCGCCGCCTCCTGCGGGAGAGCATCCAGCAGCAGAGCCTGGGCCGCGCCCGGGCGGCCCAGCGCATCGCCGCCTCCTTCCTGCACTTCGAGCCGGGGGACTTCGAGGCGCTGGCGGCCCAGGGCCTCGCCGAGGTGGTCGAGCAGCTGGGCGCCGACGCTGGCTACCTGTACCTCGTGGAGGGGAGCACCGGCGCGCTGGTGCCGGCGTCGCCAGGGGCCCGGCCGATCTCGGCGGCCGACCTGGGGATCGCCCTCGAGCGCCTGGCCCAGGGAGGCGTGGTCGTGGAGCCGAGGCGCCTGCTGGTGCCCGCGCTGCGCCAGCGGACGCTGGTGGGGCTGCTCATCCTCGAGCTGGCCACCGGCGCCGACGGCCTCTCCAGCATCGACGAGTCGTTCCTGCGCATCGTCGGGCGCAGCCTGGGCCAGGCCGTCGGCGCGCGCGCGGACCGCCAGCGGGAGGTGGCGCTGCGCGCCCAGGTCCAGCAGGCGCAGAAGCTGGAGGGCCTGGGCGCCCTGGCCGGCGGAATCGCGCATGATTTCAACAACATCCTGACGCCCATCCTCTCCGGCATCGAGCTGGCCATCGCCATGAGCAGCGACCGCCCCCGGGTGGTCGAGCCCCTGCGCGGCTCCCTCGACGCCTGCGACCGGGCGCGCAAGCTCGTCCGGCAGATCCTGCTCTTCTCCCGCAAGACCCCGGTGCAGCGGCGGCCCGTCGACCTGGGCCGGCTCGTCCTGGAGGCGGCGGAGCTGCTGCGCGCGAGCGTGCCGGCGTCCATCACGCTGCGATCGGACCTGGAGGGCGCGACGCCGGCCTCGCCGGTCACCGCGCTCGGGGACGCCAGCCAGCTCGTCCAGGTGCTCGTGAACCTGGGGACGAACGCCTGGCACGCCCTGGGCGATCGGCCCGGCGAGGTGGTGTTGAGCGTGGGCCACCGCACGCTGGACGGCACGACCGCGGCGCCGCCCGGTGTGCCGCCGGGCCGCTACGCCCGCGTCGCGGTGCGCGACACCGGCCCCGGCATCCCCCCGACCGTGCAGCCGCACATCTTCAACCCGTTCTTCACCACCAAGCCGCCCGGGCTGGGCACCGGCATGGGTCTGGCCGTCGTGCATGGCATCGTGGAGGAGCACGGTGGGTACATCGGCTTTCAGACGAGCACCCGCGGCACGTGCTTCGAGCTCTTCCTGCCGCTCTCGGGGCCGCCCGCCGACTCGGGCGACTTCGATCTGCCGACCGGGCGGCTGGAGGGCACCGAGCGGGTGATGGTGGTCGATGACCACCCCGACATCGCCCGCCGCATCGCGCAGCTCCTGCGGCGCCTGGGCTACACCGTCTTCACCGAGACGTCCCCCGAGGTGGCCTTGCAGCGCCTCGCGACCGAGCCCTGCGACCTGCTCATCACCGACTTCATGATGCCCGAGATGAACGGCCTGGAGCTCGTGAACGCCGTGCGGGCCATCCTGCCCGACGTCCAGGTGCTCCTGTGCACGGGCTTCCACGAGCCGCTGGCGCCGGACGTGCTGGCGGCCGCCCGGGTCGGTGGCACCATCCTCAAGCCCTTCCGGTTCACCCAGCTCGCCCGCCAGGTGCGGGCGCTGCTGGACGCCCCCGCCTGACGCCGCGACGCTTGCCTTCGTGGCGGCGAGCGGCGAGGCTGCCCTGCACCCCGACGGAGACCGCCATGGCCAGCCCGACCGATGCCTCCGAGCCCTACCTGATGACCGTCGTCTTCGATGAGACCCATGGGAGCCTCATCGAAGAGTTCGCCACCCGGGTCTCGGACGTCACCGATCCCTGGTATGGCTGCTACATGGCGCGGGAGGAGCTGGAGGCCTACGTCCGCCCCTCGGTGGAGGCCGTCAAGGCCGTCGACGCCTGGCTCGGCCTGCACGGCATCACGCCGGCCGGGGTGTCGGTGAACACGCAGGTGCGGTTCTATTACGCGTCCGCGGAGCAGATCAAGAGCGCCTTCGGCCAGCGGGCCGCGACCTGGCTCAACCCCGAGGTCGAGACGCGGGCGCACCGGCGGGAGTGGCCCGTGCCGCGGGAGATCGCGGGCCTCGTCCAGCAGGTCCAGGTCATCCGGGGGGGCGACCAGTCCCTGGAGTGGCTGGAGGGCACGCACTGGCTGCAGAAGGAGGCCCACGGGCTCGTGGCCTCGACGGGGGGCAAGCCCGAGGGGCTCAGCGGCCTGAGCCCCGCCACCATCGCCGACATCTACGACGTGCCGACGGGCCCGACGGGCAGCGGCGAGACCATCGCCGTCCTGATGCTCTCCCACGCCCCGAGCCCCGAGGAGGTGGCCGAGTTCTGCGTCTGCCAGGGCATCACCCGGGTGGACGCCAGCGGCACCCCGACGCGCCTCGAGATCGTGCCCATCGGGCCCCAGCCCGACGCGGAGGAGGCCGGGCTGGGCGCCCTGGAGTCGGCCATGGTGAGCCAGTGGGCCTGCGCCATGGCCCCGGGGGCCCAGGTGGTCGTCTACGTCGTCGACGAGCGGACCGTGGCCGATCCCTGGTCCGCGTTCCTGCTGGCGGTCATCGGCGACAAGCGCCACCGCCCCACCGTCGCGGTCACCACCTGGCTGCTCCCGGAGCGCTCCTACTACAACGCCCATGGCGCGGGGGTCATCACGGGGCTGCTCAACCAGTGCGCGGCCCTCGGCATCACCGTCCTCTCGGCGACGGGCGACTGGGGCTGCTTCGACAGCTTCCCCCGGACGCGGGACAGCGACTCGCACACGGTGGCCGACGCCCCGTGGCCGCACGCCGTCTTCCCGGCCGTCGAGGACCGGGTGCTGGCCGTCGGGGGCACGATGGTGACGCAGGTGGAGCCCCTCACGGAGCAGGCGTGGAGCGGGCCGCTGCCCATCAGCCTGTACGGTCGGCTGGCCTTCACCACCTTCGCCGGGGGCGGCGGGTTCAGCATGGAGGTGCCCATCCCCGAGTGGCAGCGGCCCTTCCTGCTGCGCAAGCCCAACTACCTGGACAAGCGGGCCTACAGCCGCGGCCCTGACGTACCCGCGGTGCTGGCCTACGGCCGCGGCCTGCCCGACGTGGCCCTGGCCTCCACGAGCCGGGCCGTGCTCACCCAGATCCCGCCCGATCAGCAGGCCGGGCGGACGGAGGACCTGACCACCGAGGGCTACCAGGCCCTCGTCCAGGGCACCTGGATCGACTACGCCGGCGGCACCAGCATGGCCGCCCCCGTCTGGGCGGCGTTCATCGCGCGGCTGAACGAGGCCCGCGCCGCCGTGGCGGTGCCCGAGCGCGCCACGCTGGAGCCGGCGTTGCGCCGGCGCATGGCCGAGCTGGCCACCGCCCCCGAGGTGGATCCGGAGCGGACGACGTGGATCCCGCCCGAGGTGCTGCCCGACGACCACCCGGGCCTGCGGCGGCCCCTGGGCTTCGCGAACCCGCTGCTGTACCGCGTGCAGTTCGAGGACACGCAGGTCACCCACGCCCAGCAGCCCCCGGCGGCCCCGGCGCGGGCCTTCCGCGACATCGTGGCGGGCAACACCGACGTCACGGTGCGGACGCTGCAGCGCAACCACAGCGGCGACTTCAAGGCGTTCATGCGCCGCATCCCGGGCTTCGAGGCGGACGAGGGCTGGGATCCCGTGACGGGCCTGGGCGTGCCGCGCCTGGCCATCCTGCTGGAGCGGGTGACGCGGCCCGCCTTCCTGGGCCTGACCCGGGCAGAGCCCATGGACATGCGGGGCGAGCTGGCCCTCCTGGACGCCTTCAAGACCCCGACGAGCAAGTAGCTCCGCCGCCCGACGGGCCTGCGCCCTCGCGCCCCCGATGCCGCTTGACCGCCAGCGGGCGATTGCCGACGCTGGCGGGAGCCTTTGGGGGGGAACCATGCGACGTGCGCTCCTGATCGTCCTCGCGCTGGTCGTGCATGCGGCGCCGGCCGCGGCCCAGATCACCAACTTCAGCCGCGATGTGAACCGCAGCATCGACATCGGGCTGGGCTGGCTGGACCAGGCGGGGGCGTTCCGCAACCCGAGCGCGTCGGGGAACGCGGCGGGGCTGACGGCCCTGGCCCTGCTGGAGAAGCGCGAGAGCGCGGATCTGCGCTCGGCCCCCCGCGGCTACCGCAACGCCCTCCCCGCCGACCGGCAGCGGCTCGACCAGGTGATGCCCTACATCATCGGGCGCTCGCGCAACGCCGGCTTCTACGCCTACCGCGACGGCGCCGACGCGATGGCGCTGACCGTCTACCTGCTCACCGGCGGGCCGGATCAAGCGGGGGCGCTGGCGTCGCTGCGGGCCGCCTTCGACCGGATGATCGCCAACCAGGGCGGCCACGGCTACTGGTGCTACAGCAACGGCGGCTGCCAGGACTCCTCGACGACGCAGCTCACCATGGCCGGCCTGGCCGCGGCCCGCGCCGTCTTCATCAACCCGAACTTCCGCGATGACGCGCGGGTGCAGCGGCTCAACGCCGCGGTGGCCCGCACCCGGCAGGCCTACGCCAACAACGGGCGGCGGGGCGACCTGCACGCCAACGAGCGGGGCCATGGCTACAACCCGGGCTACGCCCCCAGCTACCAGCAGACGGCCTCGGGCCTGTGGTGCCAGATCATCGGCGGCGGCGACATCAACAACGGCGGCGTCCAGAGCTACATGCGGTGGCTCTACAACCACTACCGCTACGACGACACCAACCCCCACCCCAACAGCTGGACGCACTCCTACTTCTATTACATGTGGTCGTCGGCCAAGGCCTACACGTTCCTGGAGGACGCGGGCATCCAGGCCGCCAACGGCAACCTGACGCCGGCGGACGTGGGCACCCTGGCCCCCAACCAGGCCCCCGGCTGGAACGGCCGGCAGGTGCACCGCAACCCCAACAACGACCGCCGCGTGGCGGTGCACGGCAACGAGGGCGGCGGCTACTACCAGAGCAACCAGGAGCCGGCGCGCTGGTACTACGACTACGCCTACACCCTGATGTCGTTCCAGGCCGCCAACGGCAAGTTCGGCGTGCGCAACCGCTGGAACGACCACTCCGCCCAGGCCTACGCGCTGCTCGTGCTGGAGCGGTCGGTGGGCGGCGGCTGCGTCGACACCGACAACGACGGCATCTGCGACACCGACGACAACTGCCCCCGCCACCCGAACCCCCGCCAGGAGGACGCCAACGGCGACGGCATCGGCGACGCCTGCGCCTTCTGCCAGCCGGTGCCCGGCCAGGTGGGCGAGGATCCCGACGGGGACGGCGTGTTCGCCGAGTGCGACAACTGCCCGCGCGTGGCCAACCGCGACCAGGCCGACGCCGACCGCGACCGGGTGGGCGACGTCTGCGACAACTGCCGCGCCGTGCCCAACCAGGGCCAGCAGGACCGCGACCGCGACGGCCTGGGCGACGCCTGCGACAACTGCAACGCCGTCGCCAACCCCGACCAGTCGGACGCCGATCGCGACGGGGTGGGCAACGTCTGCGACAACTGCCTGAACGACGCCAACCAGGACCAGGCCGACCGGGACGGCGACGGCCTGGGCGACGCCTGCGACAACTGCCCGGCCGACGCCAACCGCGACCAGGTGGATCGCGACTTCGACGGCATCGGCGACGCCTGCGACGACTGCAACCTGGAGCGCGAGAGCTGCGACGGCGTCGACAACGACTGCGACGGCATCGTGGACGAGAGCACCAACCGCGGGCTGGCCTGCGACACCGGGCGGGTGGGCATCTGCGGCGAGGGCGACGAGGTCTGCGCGGGCGGCCGCTACGTCTGCATGCAGCTGCGCCAGCCGCGCGAGGAGATCTGCAACGCCGAGGACGACGACTGCGACGGCAGCGTCGACGAGCGCGAGGACGGCATCGGCACCGTCTGCAACTCGTGCCGGATGCCGGTGCCCGACGCGGTGGACACCGACGGCGACGGCTTCCGCGACGGCTGCGACAACTGCGACGCCCGCGCGAACCCCGGCCAGGAGGATCGCGACGGGGACGGCGTGGGCGACGTCTGCGATGACTGCCCCGACCACCCCTACCCCGAGCAGTCGGATCGTGACGGCGACGGCATCGGCGACGGGTGCGACAACTGCCCGGAACGCATCAACAATGACCAGGCCGACGGCGACGGCGACGGCGTGGGCGACGTCTGCGACAACTGCCCCGACACCGCCAACGGCGGCCAGGAGGACGACGACGTCGACGGGGTGGGCAACGCCTGCTCCGACTGCCTGGACCCCCGCGGCGAGGTCTGCGACGGCCAGGACAACGACTGCGACGGGCGCATCGACGAGGACGCCCCCGACGGCCAGGACTGCGACACCGGCGATCCCGGGGCCTGCCGGCTGGGCCGGGCCGTCTGCGCCAACGGCGGCTTCCGCTGCGACCCGGTGAACCAGCCCCGCGTCGAGGCCTGCGACGGCACCGACGACGACTGCGACGGCCGCACCGACGAGGGCGAGGCCTGCAACGCCTGCCGGCAGAACCCGGATCTGCCCGACACCGACGGCGACGGCTCCCCCGACGCCTGCGACAACTGCCCGGTGGTGGCCAACCGCGGCCAGGCCGACCGCGACGGCGACGGCGTGGGCGACGACTGCGACCGCTGCCCGGCCGACGCCGACAACGACCAGCGCGACCGCGACGGCGACGGGGCCGGGGACGCCTGCGACAACTGCCCCGACCGCATCAACGGCGACCAGACCGACACCGACGGCGACGGCATCGGCGACGACTGCGACAACTGCCCCCAGGTGCTCAACCCCGACCAGGCCGACGCCAACCGCGACGGCATCGGCGACGCGTGCAGCGCCTGCATCGAGCCGCGGGCCGAGGCCTGCGACGGGGCCGACAACGACTGCGACGGCCGCATCGACGAGGCCGTCCTGCTGGGCCTGCCCTGCGAGACCGGCCAGGTGGGCGTCTGCCGCCAGGGCGAGGAGATCTGCCGCCGGGGCCAGGTGGCCTGCGCGCCGCGGGTGGCCGCCGCCGAAGAGATCTGCGACGGCCTGGACAACGACTGCGACGGGCGCACCGACGAGGGCGACGCCTGCATGAACTGCAACGAGCCCGGCCAGGACACCGACGGGGACGGGCGCACGGACCCCTGCGACAACTGCCCGCTGCGGCCCAACCCCAACCAGGCAGACGCCGACTTCGACGGGCACGGGGACGTCTGCGACAACTGCGTCGACACCCCCAACCCCGACCAGGCCGACGGCGACTTCGACGGCGAGGGCGACGCCTGCGACGCCTGCGCCGGCGGGGTGCGCGCCGAGACCTGCGACGGCACCGACGAGGACTGCGACGGCCGCGTCGACGAGGGCGACGCCTGCGTGGACTGCATCAACAACCCGGCCGGCCTGCCCGACCGGGACCGCGACGGCGTGCCCGACCTCTGCGACAACTGCCCGGACAACCCGGCCCCCGGCCGCGACGACGCCGACTTCGATGGCCGCGGCGACATCTGCGACAACTGCCCGCGCGTCTTCAACCCCGACCAGCGCGACGCCGACAACGACGGCCAGGGCGACGACTGCGACGCCTGCCCCCAGGGGGAGCGCCCCGAGGTCTGCAACGGCGGCGACGAGGACTGCGACGGCCGCATCGACGAGGACGGCGTCTGCGCCAACTGCGCCGAGGGCCCCGACTCCGACGGGGACGGCGTCGCCGACGCCTGCGACAACTGCAACCTGCGCGACAACCCCGACCAGGCCGACCGCGACGCCGATGGCCGCGGCGACGTCTGCGACAACTGCCCGGCCGACTTCAACCCCGACCAGGCCGACGCGAACGGCGACGGCCGCGGGGACGCCTGCGCGGGCGGGCCGCTGCCCCAGGAGATCTGCAACGGCGCCGACGACGACCAGGACGGCGCGGTGGACGAGGGCGGCGTCTGCGCCGGCTGCGAGCCCAGCGCCGAGGCCCCCGATCGCGACGGCGACGGCCGCCCGGACGCCTGCGACAACTGCCCCGGCCGCCCGAACATCGAGCAGTCCGACCGCGACCAGGACGGCGTGGGCGACCTCTGCGACAACTGCCCGCGCGACAGCAACCCCGACCAGGCCGACGCGGACGACGATGGCGTGGGCGACGCCTGCGGGGGCTGCGCGGCGGCCGCGGAGCAGTGCAACGGCGCCGACGACGACTGCGACGGCCGCATCGACGAGGACGGGGCCTGCAGCGACTGCCGCAACCAGGGCGGCGGCAACGACAGCGACGCCGACGGCACGCCGGACAGCTGCGACAACTGCCTGCTGGACCCGAACCCCGACCAGCGCGACAGCGACTTCGATGGCAAGGGCGACGCCTGCGACAACTGCCCGGCCGTCTTCAACCCGGACCAGCGCGACACCGACTTCGACGGCGAGGGCGACGCCTGCGACGTGATGTGCGCCCCGGGCGAGGGCGGCGATCGCTGCGCCACGGGCGAGCCGGGCCGGTGCGCGGCCGGGCGGACGACCTGCGTGGAGGCCGCCGTGATCTGCGAGCCCGACCGGGCCGCCGGCATGGAGGTCTGCAACGGCACCGACGACGACTGCGACGGCCGCGCCGACGAGGGCCTGCGCAACGCCTGCGGCCTCTGCGGCGACGTGCCGGCCGAGGCCTGCGACGGGGCCGACCAGGACTGCGACGGGCGCACCGACGAGGGGGCGAGCTGCCCCGCCGGCGAGCAGTGCGTCCAGGGCGCCTGCCGAGCCCCCTGCGACGCCGGCGGCTGCGGCGAGGGCACCTGCCAGGAGGGCGCCTGCTTCGATCCGTGCGAGCTGTGCCTGCCCGAGGAGGTCTGCCAGGCGGGCCGCTGCGTGAACGCCTGCCAGGGCATCGACTGCGCCCCCGGCGAGATCTGCCGGGCCGGCGAGTGCCGCCCCAACGACTGCCGCACCGTCGGCTGCCCGATGGGCCAGCGCTGCAACGACCGCCTCTGCGAGCCCGACCCGTGCGCCGGCCGGGCCTGCGGCGCGGGCACGTTCTGCCGCGACGGGGACTGCGTGCCCACCTGCGCCGACGTGGCCTGCGCCCTCGACGCCACCTGCGTCGACGGGGCCTGCCAGCCCGACCCCTGCTACGACGTGCAGTGCCCGGGCGCGCTCTGCCAGGGCGGCGCCTGCGTGCCCGACCCGTGCCTGGGCGTGCAGTGCGACGCCCCCGAGGCGTGCGTCGACGGCGTCTGCCGCCAGGACCCGTGCGCCCTCGTGACCTGCGGCTTCGGCGAGCACTGCGTGCTCGACGCCCGCGGCGAGGCCCAGTGCTACTCCGACCTGTCCCCCGACCCGGGTGGCGGGGGCGCGGGCGGCAGCGCCGGCGGCGCTGGCGGTGGTGCCGGCGGCGCGGGCGGTGGCGCCGGCGGCGCCGGTGGCATGGGCGGCGCGGGCGGCGCGGGCGGCGGCGACACCGCGCCCGACGGCGGCGTCATCGGCGCCGACGCCTCGACGCAGGGCACCAGCGCGGCCGACGACGGCTGCCGCACCAGCCCCGGCCGCCCGGCCGATCCCACCCCCCTGCTGCTCCTGGGCCTCGGCCTCCTCTGGGTGCGGCGCCGGCGGGCCTGATCAGGAGCAGTCATGACCGACCCCACCCCCCGCGTCCCCGGGGGGCACCCCATCACCGGCCACCTGGCGTTCTTCGGCCGCGACCCCCTGCCCTTCCTGCAGCGCGCCGAGGCCCTGGGCGGGGTCGTCCGCTTCCGCCTGTTCGTCAAGAAGGGCTTCATCATCTCGGACCCCGCCGCCGTCCGCCGCGTGCTGGTGGACAACGTGGCCAACTACCAGAAGCTCACCCGCGGCTACGTGAAGCTGCGGCTGCTGCTGGGCGAGGGCCTCGTCACCAGCGAGGGCGACTTCTGGCTGCGGCAGCGCCGCATCGCCCAGCCCGCCTTCGGGCGGCACCGGCTGGCCATGTTCACCACCCCCATCGTCCGCGCGACGGCCGACCTGGTGGCGCGCTGGGGCGACGGCGGTGAGCTGGAGGTGGCCGAGGCGATGAACTTGCTGGCCCTGCGCATCGCGGGCGAGACGCTGCTGGGGGAGGACGTCACCGCCGACGCCGCCACCATCGGCGGATCGATGCTCACGGTCCTGCAGCACTTCCCGCGCCTGGTCTCGGCCCCCGTCCCCTACCCCGAGCGCTGGCCCGGCGCGGCCAACCGCCAGTTCTGGCGGGCCGTCAACGCCCTGCACGCGGTGGTGGACGCGGTCATCGCCGAGCGCCGCGCCCAGCCCGAGACGACGGAGGATCTGCTCGGCCTGCTGATGGCGGCCCGGGATCCCGAGACGGGCGAGGGCATGAGCGACCGCCAGCTCCGCGACGAGGCCCTCACGATGATGCTGGCGGGGCACGAGACCACCGCCAACGCCCTGGCCTGGACGCTCAGCCTGCTGGCCGACCACCCCGACGTCCAGGCGCGCGCGGCCGCCGAGGCCGCCGCCGCGACCCCCGACGACGGGCCGGCCGATCTCGGCAAGGTGCCGTATCTCAAGCAGATCTTCCAGGAGGCCCTGCGGCTCTACCCGCCCGTCTGGCTGCTGGCGCGCTACGCCGTGGGCGAGGACACCCTGGCGGGCGCCTCCATCCCGCCGGGCGCCTACCTGTTCCTGAGCCCGTGGGCCATCCACCGCTCGCCGACGCACTGGCCCGAGCCCGAGCGCTTCGACCCGGATCGGTTCGCCCCCGACCGGCCCCCGCCGGACCGTTCCGTCTACCTGCCCTTCAGCCGCGGGCGGCGCCAGTGCATCGGGGATCGGTTCGCCGAGATGGAGGCCCTGCTCGTCCTGGCGGCGCTGCTCAAGGGCTTCCGCTTCGAGCCGGTGGCGGGGCAGGTCCTCATCCCGGAGCCCAGCATCACGCTGCGCCCCCGAGGCGGCCTGCGCCTGCGGGTCAGCCCCCGCTGAGCCCCACGCGGGGCGCGCAGAACGCCAGCCACGCCTCGTACCAGGCCACCACGTTGGCCGGCCGCATGATCCAGTGGTTCTCGTCGGGGAAGATGACCAGCTCCGACTCGACGCCGTGCCGCTGCAGGGCCTCGAAGAGCGCCAGCGCCTCGCCCACCGGCACGCGGTAGTCGCGGTCCCCGTGCAGCACCAGCGTCGGCGTGCGCCACCCGCTGATGTGGCGGTGGGGCGAGTGTCGCGTGAAGGCGTCCTCGTCGTCCTCGGGCTCGAAGCCGAAGCCGAAGGCGAACCAGGCCGGCTCGTCCGTCGTGCCGCGGAACTGCGGGTAGTGGTAGATGCCGGCGTGGCTGACCAGGGCCGCGAACCGATCGGTGCGCGTCCCGATGAGGTTGGTCATGTAGCCGCCGAACGAGCCGCCCATGGCCACCATCCGCGCCGCGTCGACGTCGGCCCGGCCCTGCAGGGCGTCGGTGACGGCCATCAGGTCGTGGTAGCACTCGGCGCCGAAGCGGTTGTCCCAGACGCCGTCGACGAACGCCTGGCCGAAGCCCGTCGAGCCGCGCGGGTTGGGCAGGGCCACCACATAGCCCGCCGCCGTCGCCACGAGCGGGTTCCAGCGCCAGTGCCAGGCGTCGGCGTGCTGGCTCATGGGGCCGCCGTGGATCCAGAGGAGCAGCGGGCGGCGCCCCTCGCCCGGTCCGCGCAGGACGAAGCTCTGCACCGGCTCGCCGCCCGCCCCCGCGACCGAGAATTCCTCAATCTTGACGGAGGCTTCGGCCGCGTCGAAGCCGCTCAGCCGCGCCGGAATGCGGGGGCTGGCCCCGGCCTCCAGGGCCAGGACGAAGGCCTCGGGCGGCGCGGTGAAGGTGCTCCGCAGCCCGACCAGCGCGTCCCCGGCCCAGGTGAGCGCGACGCCGGTGTGGCTGCCCCCGAGCCCCGGCGGGATGAGGGACGCTACGGCCCCATCGGCCAGCGCGACCCGGAAGATCGGCAGCCTGCCGCGGTCGTCCGCGGTGACCAGGACCCCTGCCCCGTCGGGCGTGAAGCCGATGGGGTGCGCGAACCGCTCCCAGTCCGGGGCGAGCGACGTCTGCGCGCCCGTCTCCAGATCCACCACGAGCAGGCGCGGCGCGTAGCCCGGCACCTCGCCCTGGGCCGCCCGCACGCACACCAGGCGGCGGCCGTCGTCGCTCAGGCGGGGCTCCTCGAGCTGGGTGCGGGGGCCGGCCGCGATGCACCGCGTCGCCCCCGTGGCGACGTCGATGACCAGGACGTCCACCTCGTCGATGCCGCCCGCCGCCGGCCGCCGGGCCGTGGCGACCACGCGGCTGCCCTCCGCGGCCAGGTGCCACTGCCCCTGCCGGTGGGCGCGGTCGGCGTCGGGGGTGAGGTCGCGGCTGCCGCCCGGCTGCCAGCACACGAGGTGCGGCGCGGGCATGGGCAGGTAGTGGTCCCAGTAGCGGACGGGCATCGCCGTGTAGCGCAGCGTCGACGGCCCCGACTTCTGCCGGGCGTCATCGAAGGCGCGCTGCTCGGCCACCGGCACGCCGGGCCAGCGCGGGGCCTGGAGCACCAGCGCGTCGCCCCGGCGGGCCACCTGGAACGCCTCGACGCCCAGGGGCTCGTCGGTGACGCGCACGGCCTCGCCCCCGCCGGCCGGCAGGCACCACACCTGGGTGCGGGCGGGGCCGTCGCCGTCGGCGCGGTCGGAGAGGAAGAGCAGATCGCCGCTGGCGCGGAAGGCCGGCGCGCGGTCATGGGCCCGCCCGGCCGTCAGGCGGCGGGGCGCCGTGGCGCCGTCGAGGGCCACCCGCCAGAGGGCCCCCCGGTAGCGGTTCGTGTCGGCGTCGGCGCGATCCACCTGCACGACGAGCGCCCGCCCGCAGGGCGACGGGGCCACCGCGCTCACGCGGCCCAGGGCCGCCAGCCGGCGAGCGTCGAACACGGCCTGACCGGGCTCGTCGCCCCCCCCACTGCCGTGGCCCATCCAGCCTCCTGTGCTTGCACGCTGCGTCGGGCCACCATATACGCAAACCCGCCGGCCCGGAAAGCCGCGCCCACCGCCCCCAGGAGCCCGCCGCGTGACGACGCCGCCGCCCGCGCCCCCCGCCACCTTCCGCTTTCGCTACGCGGTCTTCACGGTGCAGGTGGAGCTGACCCCCGAGCGCCTGAGCACCCGGACAGGCCTGCGGACGACGCTGCTGCCGGTCCCCCGCCTGGAGCACCTGTGGGTCAAGCGCGAGCGCGGCGCCGACCACGAGGAGCTGCTGCTGACGTGGCGCACCGCCCGGGGCAAGCAGCGGCGCGTCCGCATCTTCGCCGACAAGGGCGAGCCGGCCTTCGCCGGGCTGGTGGAGGCCCTGGTGGCGGCGCGCCCCGAGATCGATCGGCGCGGGGAGAGCGCGGCCAGCGCGTACCGGCTCGCCGGCGCCCGGGAGCTGGAGTGGGCCGTGCTGCCCGGCATCATGGTCGTGGGCCTCGCGGTGGTGGCGTTCCTGCTCTCGCCCCTGCTGCGGCACGGCGTCGACGATGGCTTCGCGGCGGTGCCCGTCGAGCGGCTGCTGCAGGCGCCTCCGCTCGCGACGCGCAACGTCGAGGTGGCGGCCCTGCCCCTGCTCGACCGGGCGGCGCGCGGCCAGGCCGGGGCCGACCGCAAGCTGGAGACGGCGTCGCTGTGGATCCCGCTGGTGCCCGAGGGCAGCGATCCCGATGGCGACGCGCCGGTGCCGGCCGTCCTGGAGGTGCGGGGCCTGCGCGGCGTCGACCTGGACGCGCTGGTGGCGCAGCGGCGGTTTCGCGGGGTGGTGCGCGACCTGGGCTGGGAGGGGCTGTCCGACGCCCGCCAGCGCAGCCTGGAGGAGCGCGGCAACACGCTGGCCCTGCACGTGAAGCTCATCGAGTACCGCGCCGACGCCCAGGCCGACCTCACCCTGGCGGTGGGCATCCTGGGGTTCCTGTCGCTGCTGGTGGCGGCCACGACGGCCGTGCTCTGGCGGCGTCGGCGGCGCTGAGCGCCCTCAGGTGAGGCCGTGGTACGCCTTGTACCAGGCCACGAAGCGCGGGATGCCCACCTCGATGGGGGTGGTGGGCTGGTAGCCCAGATCGCGGTGGATGCTGGTCAGATCGGCGGCGGTCGCCTCGACGTCGCCGGGCTGCATGGGCTCCATGATCTTCTCGGCGGTGCGGCCCAGGGCCCCCTCCAGCACGGCGATCATGTGCAGCAGCTCCTCGGAGCGGTTGTTGCCGATGTTGTAGACCCGCGCGGGCGGGGCGCCGTCGTCGGCGGGCGGGTGATCGAGGGCGGCGATGACGCCGCGCACGATGTCGTCGATGAAGGTGAAGTCGCGCCGCATCTTGCCGTGGTTGAACACGCGGATGGGCTGCCCCGCCAGGATGGCCTCGGTGAACAGCCACATGGCCATGTCGGGCCGGCCCCAGGGCCCGTACACGGTGAAGAAGCGCAGCCCCGTCACCGGCATGCGGTACAGGTGCGCGTAGGTGTGGCTCATCAGCTCGTCGGCCTTCTTGGTGGCCGCGTAGAGCGAGACCGGCTGGTCCACGCGATCCGTCACCGCGAAGGGCATGTGGGTGTTGCCCCCGTAGACCGAGCTGGACGACGCGTAGACCAGGTGCTCGAAGCCGGGCATGTGCCGGCAGAGCTCGAGCACCGTGACGTGCCCCATCAGGTTGGCGCGCACATAGGCGAACGGGTTGGTCAGCGAGTAGCGCACGCCGGCCTGGGCGGCCAGGTGTACAGCCCGGGTGAACTGCACCCCCCGAAGGGCCGGGATCACCGCGTCGGGATCGCCCAGATCGAGGCGGTGGAAGGCGAAGCCGGGCCGCGCCTCGAGCCGCGCCAGGCGGGCCTGCTTGAGCCGCACGTCGTAGTAGTCGTTGAGGTCATCGACGCCCACGACCGTGTCGCCGCGATCAAGGAGAGCGTGGGCCACGTGGGAGCCGATGAAGCCCGCCACCCCCGTCACGAGCACCTGCATGGTTCATCCCGGTCGCCGTCGTCGGCCCGTCATACGGACCCCCGCCCCTCCTCTGCAAGCCCGACGCGCCGGATAAGCGCCCGGGCCGGCCTGCGAGATTCGGTTGCACCAGGGTAGAATTTCGTATTATTTCCCCCCTTGACGCACCTTTCCACACGTTGGCGCGGGCGTGCCTACGTGTGGGTCTTGAGCGGCAACCGGCCGCCGCGGTGTGGAGAGTTTCCAAAGGGGGGGGCGCCCAGGGCGCCGAACGGAGGTCAAGATGAGAGTTCGAGGAGGGGTGCTGGCCCTGGTGGGCGCGGTGCTCTGCGTGGCGGGCCCGGCGGCCGCCCAGGTCACCCGCTTCAGCGAGGACGTGGCGCGATCCATCGACGCCGGCCTCGCGTGGCTGGACGCCAGCGGCGCCTACAACAACCCGAGCACCGCCGGCGACGCCGCGGGCCTGGCGGCCCTGGCGCTGCTGGAGAAGCGGGAGAACGCCGACCAGAACGCCGCCGTGCTGGGCTACCGCGGGGCCGCCGCCGCCGATCAGGCGCGGATGGACCGGGTCATCGCCTACATCATCAGCCGCGCGAACCTGGCCATGTACGCCTACCGCGACGGCGCCAACCTGATGGCCCTCTCGGTGTACCTGCGCACCGGCGGCCCGGACCAGAACGGCGCCCGCGCCGCGCTCAACACCATCTTCGACCGCCTGCGGGTCAACCAGAGCGCCAACGGCTACTGGTGCTACAACAACGGCGGCTGCGACGACTCCTCGACGACGCAGCTCGTGATGGCCGGCCTGGCCGCCACCCGCGGCGTCTACACCGACCCGGTCAACGGCGACGCCGCGCGCCTGCAGCAGCTCAACACGCTGGTGACCAACACCGGCAACGCCTACGCCCGGTTCGGCGTGGCCGGCAACCTGGGCGGCGAGAAGGGCCACGGCTACCGCCGCGGCAACGCGGCCTGCCTGCCCCAGACGGCGTCGGGCCTCTGGGGCCAGATCATCGGCGGCCGCGACCTGAACAACGCCGACGTGCAGCAGTACCTGCGCTGGCTGCGCAACCGCTACAACTACAACACCCACATGGGGGCCTCCTGCGGCTGGAGCCAGACGTACCACTACTACATGTGGTCGTCGGCCAAGGCGTTCACCTTCCTGGAGGACTCCGAGGTCGCGCCGGCCGCCGGCAACCTGAGCACCGCCGACCTGGGCACCCTGGCCGCCGGCGCCGCCCCGGCCTTCGCCAACCGCCTGGTCCACCTCGATCCCACCACGGTGCCCCGCATCAAGTGGGGCGCCGAGGGCGCGGGCTACTACAACGACCTGCGCGAGCCGGCCCGCTGGTACTTCGACTACGCCTACACCCTGATGGGCCAGCAGGCCGCCAACGGCCAGTTCAACCCGCCCGCCGGCACCAGCCGGTGGAACAACTACTCCTCCCAGGCCTACGCCATCCTCGTGCTGGAGCGCTCGGTGGGCGGCGGCTGCGCCGACACCGATGAGGACGGCGTCTGCGACGCGGACGACAACTGCCCCAACGTCGACAACGACAACCAGGCCGACCGCGACAACGACGGCCACGGCGACGTCTGCGACAACTGCCCCGACGACGCCAACGCCGACCAGGCCGACGTGGACGGCAACGGCATCGGCGACGCCTGCCAGAACCGGCCCCCCGTGGCCAGCGTCGACCCCAACCCCGTCCTGGTGGACGAGGGCGAGCAGGGCGTCGCCGACGGCAGCGGCTCCTCCGATCCCGATGGCGATCCGCTGACCTACACCTGGGTCTGCGAGGACGGCGCCCCCGTCGATCCCGATGGGGCCATGCTGAACATCGACGCCGCCGGCATCGACGCGCCCCCCGAGGGCCTGCGCTTCGACTGCGTGCTGACGGTCACCGACCCCGACAACCTGTCCGATGAGCAGCCCTTCACCATCGTGATCGTCAACGTCGACTCCGACGAGGACGGCATCGACGACGGCCACGACAACTGCATCGAGACGCCCAACCCCGACCAGGCCGACCTGGACGGCGACGGCATCGGCGACGCCTGCGATGACGACATCGACGGCGACGGCATCCTGAACGACGACGACAACTGCGTCCGCACCCCCAACGCCGACCAGGCCGACCTCGACCAGGACGGCCGGGGCGACGTCTGCGACGACGACATCGACGGCGACGGCATCCCCAACGGCGACGACAACTGCGTCCGCACCCCCAACGCCAACCAGGCCGATCTCGACCAGGACGGCGTGGGCGACGCCTGCGACGACGACATCGACGGCGACGGCATCCCCAACGGCGGCGACAACTGCGTCCGCACCGTCAACCCCGACCAGGCCGACCTGGATCAGGACGGCCAGGGCGACGCCTGCGACGACGACGTGGACGGCGACGGCGTGCCCAACGGCGGCGACAGCTGCCCGCGCGTGCCCAACCCCGGCCAGGAGGACCTGGACGACGACCTGATCGGCGACGCCTGCGACGACGACATCGACGGCGACGGCGTCCCCAACGCCGACGACAACTGCATCCGCACCGTGAACCCCGACCAGGCCGACCTGGACGAGGACGGCCGCGGCGACGCCTGCGACGACGACATCGACGGCGACGGCGTCCCCAACGACGACGACAACTGCGTCCGCACCCCGAACCCCGGCCAGGAGGACCTGGACGAGGACGGCATCGGCGACCGCTGCGACGACGACATCGACGGCGATGGCGTGCCCAACGACGACGACAACTGCGTCCGCACCCCCAACCCCGACCAGGCCGACCTGGACGAGGATGGCATCGGCGACCGCTGCGAGAACGACGTCGACGGCGACGGCGTGCCCGACGAGGACGACAACTGCGTCCGCACCCCGAACCCCGAGCAGGAGGATCTGGACCGCGATGGCATCGGCGACGCCTGCGACGATGACATCGACGGCGACGGCATCCCCAACGACGACGACAACTGCGTCCGCACCGCCAACCCCGACCAGGCCGACCTGGACGGCGACGGCCAGGGCGACGTCTGCGACGACGACATCGACGGCGATGGCATCCCCAACGACGACGACAACTGCGTCCGCACCCCGAACCCCGACCAGGCCGACGCCGACGGCGATGGCGCCGGCGACGCCTGCGACGACGACGAGGACGGCGATGGCGTGGGCGAGGGCGACAACTGCCCCGGCGTCGTGAACCCCGACCAGTCCGACCTGGACGGCGACGGCATCGGCGACGCCTGCGACGACGATGACGACGGCGACGGCGTGGGCGACAACGAGGACAACTGCCTCCTCATCGCCAACCCCGACCAGCTCGACACCGACGGCGACGGCCAGGGCGACGCCTGCGACGGCGACGACGACAACGACGAGATCCCCGATGACGCCGACAACTGCCCCGTCGACGCCAACGCCGACCAGGCCGACCTGGACGGCGACGGCATCGGCGACGCCTGCGACGACGACATCGACGGCGACGAGGTCATCAACGAGGTCGACAACTGCCCCACCACCCCCAACGGCGACCAGCAGGACACCGACGAGGACGGCCTGGGCGACGCCTGCGACGACGACGATGACGGCGACGGCATCGCCGACGGGGCCGACAACTGCCCGCTCGCGCCCAACCCCGACCAGGCCGACCTGGACGAGGACGGCGAGGGCGACGCCTGCGACATCCCCGACGACCGCGATGACGACGGCGTGCCGGACGTGATCGACAACTGCCCCGACACGCCCAACCCGATGCAGAACGACGCCGACGCGGACGGCATCGGCGACGCCTGCGAGCCCGACCAGGACGGCGACGGCATCGCCGACGACGACGACAACTGCGTCGAGATCTCGAACCCCGACCAGGCCGACGCCGACGCGGACGGCATCGGCGACCTGTGCGACGACGACGACGGCGACGACATCGTCGACACCGAGGACAACTGCCCCGGCGTCGACAACCCCGACCAGCTCGACTCGGACGGCGACGGCATCGGCGACGCCTGCGAGCCCGACGGGGACGGCGACGGCATCGCGGACGACAACGACAACTGCCCCGGCACGCCCAACCCCGACCAGACCGACACGGACGGCGACGGCACCGGCGACGCCTGCGAGGACGACAACAACGACCGCGACGGCGACGGGGTGGTGAACGACGAGGACAACTGCCCCGACGACCCGAACCCGCAGCAGGCGGATCTGGACGGCGACGGCATCGGCGACGTCTGCGACGGCGACCGCGACGGCGACGACGTGCCCAACGGCGAGGACAACTGCCCCGACATCGCCAACGCCGACCAGCTCGACAGCGACGGCGACGGCCTGGGGGATGCCTGCGACCTGGACAACACGCTGCCGGGCGACGACGGGACCACGACGGGCAGCTCGCCCTTCGACGACTGCTCGACGGCCCCGGGCCGCAGCCCCGCCCCCTGGGGCCTGCTGCTCCTGCTCCCGGGCGTCGCGCTGCTGCGTCGGCGCCGCCGCTAGCGGCTCATCCGGGCCTCCAGCACCCCCCGCTGGAGGCCCGCCCACACCCCTGGCGGGCCCCTTCCGGACGTTTTCTCACAAAACCGACATAGGTAAGAGTCCCCATTTACAGGGGATTTCGCGTATCCTTGCGCATGACCTGCGACTTGGTGTTCAAAGCTGGTTGTGATCGTCGGCTGGACCGACGTGTGTTTCGGTGGCGCGGGAGCGCCGAGAAGGAGAGTGCATGACCGTCTTCAACCGCGAGCGGCGCGCGGGACCCGGGCTCCTCGGGCTCATCGCGCTGGCCTTGAGCTTCGCCAGCCCGGCGGCAGCTCAGATCACCAACTTCAGCGAGGACGTCGGCCGCTCCATCGACGCCGGCCTCGCCTGGCTGGACGCCAACGGCGCGTTCAACAACCCGAGCAACTCCGGTGACGCCGCCGGTCTCGCCGCCCTGGCGCTCCTCGAGAAGCGGCAGAGCGCGGACCAGGACGCCGAGCCCCTCGGCTACCGCAACGCCAGCGCTGAGGATCAGGCGCGCCTCGATCGCGTGATCGCCTACATCCTCGGCCGGTCGAACCTGGCGTTCTACGCCTACCGCGACGGCAACTACCTGATGGCGCTGACGGTGTACCTGCGCACCGGCGGCCCCCGCGCGGACGAGGCCCGCGTGGCGATCAACGCGATCTTCGACCGCATCCAGGCCAACCAGAACGCCCGCGGCTACTGGTGCTACAGCAACGGCGGCTGTGACGACTCCTCGACGACCCAGCTCGTCATGGCCGGCCTTGCGGCCGCCCGCGGCGTGTTCAACGACCCCGTCACCGGCGACGCCGCCCGCCTCGCCCGCCTCAACGAGCTGACCGCCCTGACCGCCTCCGGCTACCGCCAGTTCGGTACCGTCGGCCCGGGCATCAACGACCCGGACGAGCGCGGCCACGGCTACAACCGCGGCAACGCCAACTCGATGCAGCAAACCGCCTCGGGCCTCTGGGGCCAGATCATCGGCGGCGACGACATCAACACCCCCGGCGTGCAGCAGTACCTGCGCTGGCTGCGCAACCGCTACAACCCCAACACCCACGCCGGCGCCAACGGCGGCTGGAGCACGTCGTACCACTACTACATGTGGTCGTCGGCCAAGGCCTACACGTTCCTCGAGGACTCGGGCGTGGTCCCGGCCCCGGGCAACCTGTCCACCGCTGACCTTGGCCTGCTGCCCCCCGGCGACGAGCCGGCCTTCGCCCAGCGCACCCTGCGCCTCGATCCCGCCGCCGTGGGCCGCGTCCGCTGGGGCGCCGAGGGCGCGGGCTACTACAACGACCCGAACGAGCCTTCCCGCTGGTACTTCGACTACGCCTACGCCCTGATGGGCCAGCAGGGCGCCGACGGCCGCTTCAACCCGCCCGCCGGCACCTCGGCCTGGAACGCCCACTCCTCGCAGTCCTACGCGCTGCTCGTGCTGGAGCGCTCCGTGGGCGGTGGCTGCAACGACACCGACGAGGACGGCGTCTGCGACGTCGACGACAACTGCCCGAACGCGGACAACGCCAACCAGGCCGACCGCGACGAGGACGGCGTGGGCGACGCCTGCGACAACTGCCCCGACGCCCCCAACCCGGACCAGGCCGACGCCGACCAGGACGGCGAGGGCGACGTCTGCGAGAACCGCCCGCCGGTCGCCAGCGTCGATCCCAACCCGGTCATCATCGACGAGCACGACGGTGGCGCGGTCGACGGCAGCGGCTCCTCGGATCCCGAGGGTGATCCCTTGCGCTTCGACTGGGCCTGCGAGGGCAACATCGCCATCCGCGCCGATGGCCAGGGCCTGATCATCGACGCCAGCGACATCGACGCGCCCCCCGAGGGCATCCGCATCCCCTGCACCCTGACCGTGACCGATCCCGAGGGCCTCTCGGACACCGAGAACTTCACGATCATCATCGTGAACGTGGACTCCGACGAGGACGGCGTCGACGACGACGACGACAACTGCGTCAACAACCCGAACCCCAACCAGGAGGACCTGGACGGCGACGGCATCGGCGACGTCTGCGACGACGACATCGACGGCGACGGCATCCCCAACGGCGGCGACAACTGCGTCCGCACCCCCAACGCCAACCAGGCCGACCTGGACGGCGACGGCCAGGGCGACGTCTGCGACAACGACATCGACGGCGATGGCATCCCCAACGACGGCGACAACTGCGTCCGCACCCCCAACGCCGACCAGGCCGACCTGGACGGCGACGGCATCGGTGACGTCTGCGACGACGACATCGACGGCGATGGCATCCCCAACGACGGCGACAACTGCGTCCGCACCCCGAACCAGGACCAGGCCGACCTGGACGCCGATGGCCAGGGTGACGTCTGCGACGACGACATCGACGGCGACGGCGTGCCGAACGACGGCGACAACTGCGTCCGCACCCCCAACGCCGACCAGGCCGACCTGGACGGCGACGGCCAGGGCGACGCCTGCGACGACGACATCGACGGCGACGGCGTGCCGAACGACGGCGACAACTGCGTCCGCACCCCGAACCCCGACCAGGCCAACGCCGACGGCGACGCCTTCGGCGACGCCTGCGACGATGACGGCGACGGCGACGGCGTGGGCGAGGGCGACAACTGCCCGAACGTGGCCAACCCCGACCAGGCCGACAGCGACGGCGACGGCATCGGCGACGCCTGTGACGACGATGACGACGGCGATGGCGTGGGTGACGGCGTGGACAACTGCCCGCTGACCGCCAACCCCGACCAGCTCGACAGCGACGGCGACGGCCAGGGCGACGCCTGCGACGGCGACGACGACAACGACGAGATCCCCGACGGCATGGACAACTGCCCCGTCGACGCCAACGCCGACCAGGCCGACCTGGACGAGGACGGCATCGGCGACGCCTGCGACGACGACCGCGACGGCGACGACGTGGACAACGAGACGGACAACTGCCCCGACGTGGCCAACGCCGATCAGCAGGACACCGACGAGGACGAGCTCGGCGACGCCTGCGACGACGATGACGACGGCGATGGCATCGCCGACGGCGACGACAACTGCCCCCTGGCCCCCAACGCCAGCCAGGAGGACATCGACGGTGACGGCATCGGCGACGCCTGCGACACGCCCAACGACCGCGACGGCGACGGCGTGGCGGACGAGCGCGACAACTGCCCCGACGACGCCAACCCGCCCCAGACCGACACCGACGGTGACGGCATCGGCGACGCCTGCGAGGCCGACAGCGATGGCGACGGCATCGCCGACGACGACGACAACTGCGTCGACGTGGCCAACGCCGACCAGGCCGACGCGGACGGCGACGGCATCGGCGACGCCTGCGACGACGATGACGGCGACGACGTGACCAACGGCGAGGACAACTGCCCCGACGTCGAGAACCCCGACCAGGCCGACAGCGACGGCGACGGCATCGGCGACGCCTGCGAGCCCGATGGCGACGGCGACGGCATCATCGACGATGACGACAACTGCCCGAACACGCCGAACCCCGACCAGGCCGACGCCGACAACGACGGCACCGGGGACGCCTGCGAGGAGGACAACAACGACCGCGACGGCGACGGCGTGGTGAACGACGAGGACAACTGCCCCGACGACCCGAACCCGCAGCAGGCGGATCTGGACGGCGACGGCACCGGCGACGTCTGTGACGGCGACCGCGACGGCGACGACGTGCCCAACGGGGACGACAACTGCCCCGACGTCGCCAACGGCGATCAGCTCGACAGCGATGGCGACGGCCTGGGCGACGCCTGCGACGGCGACACCCAGCCCCCCGCCGGCGACGACACCACGACGGGCAGCTCGCCCTTCGATGACTGCTCGACCGCCCCCGGCCGCGACAGCCCCGCCCCGTGGAGCCTCCTGCTCCTCGTCCCGGGCGTGGTGCTCCTGCGCCGCCGCCGCCGCTAGTCGGCGCCCGCCGCGGCGCCTCGCGCGCCGCGGCCCCCCTCCCCGCCTCACCATCACCCGCCCGCCCCATTGAGGGCCTCCGGCGAGATGCCATAGACTCCTGGCCACACTCGCCAGGAGCCTCACCATGCGCATGTGGCTGGTGCTGACGCTTTGCCTCGGGGCCTGCGATGACGGGGGCACCCGCCCCGCCACGGCGGACGCCCGACTCCAGGACGCAGCGCCGCCCGACGCCTCGCCGCCCGACGCCGCGCCGCCCGACGCCAAGCCCCCGATCGCCCTCGCCCTGGAGGCCCCCGCGGCCCTCGTCGCGGGCGAACGCGTGGCCTTCCGCCTGACGGCCCGCTTCGCTGACGGCGCCACCCGAGACGCCACGGCCGACGCGACCTGGGCCGCCGACAACTCCGATATCATTGACTTTTCCGGCGGACCCAGCGACGCCGCCCTGCCCTACGGCGGCGCCACGATCGTCCGCGCGACGCTCGGCGGCCAGACCGTGGAGCAGGCCGTCACGGTGACGTGCCCCTACCCCCGCTTCACCGCCAGCATCCGCTACCAGGAGGCCCTGGCCCCCGTGCGCTGGGCCAACGCCTACCGCGAGGACGGCACCCAGGCCCCCTTCGACTTCCGCGCCGCGAGCTGCGCGGCCGAGTACCAGGACGTCACCGCCTTCTTCCTCATCGCCAACGCCGAGTGGTGTGGGCCCTGCATCCGCGAGATCAACCGCGTGGGCCGCAAGGCGCAGGCGCTGCGGGAGGCCGGCGGCCTCGTCGTCTACGTCGTCATCCAGAACCTCGACTACGGCCTGGCCACCGGCGAGGTGGCCTTCCGCCACATCAACCGCCTCGTCGGCGACGACAGCCCCGGGGTCACCGTGGGCGGCCTCGACGCCGAGCCCCAGGGCGTCTTCGACAACCCCGCCATCATCGACACGTTCCCGACGTCGTTCGTCGTCCGCAAGCGCGACATGGTGGTCGTGGGCGACTCCCGCGTCTCCGGCGAGCTCGACCGCTACTTCCTCAGCATGCTGGCCGACCTGGACGCCGACTGGTCCAACCCCGAGGCCATCGCGGGGCTGCCCTTCGACAGCCAGTGCCTGCCCGGCGAGGAGGAGGCGGGCGAGCCCAACGACCTGCCCGAGCAGGCCACCCCCATCGGCTTCGGGGTGCACCGCGGCGGCGTCTGCGCCCCCGAGCCCGACTACTACCGCATCGAAGAGGCGGGCGACTGGACGCTGCAGCTCGCCTACGACCCCCGCGAGGTCGACATGGCGATGGCGCCCTGGGACGACGCGGCCGGCGCCATCCTGGAGGTCGACGGCGTGCGCGTCATCGCCCACGAGGGCGCCGGCCTGGAGACGCTCAGCGGCACTGGCCCCGCCACCATCCTCGTCGGCTACTACGAGGAGAGCTCGGGGGACTACACCCTGACCCTGGCGCCGGCCCCGTAGGCCCGGCCGACCTCAGCGCACCTGCACCGTCACGACCCGCCCGGGCACCTCGCCCTGCCGCCAGCGGCCGATCCAGGACGCCGCCGAGCCGCCGCCCACCGTGGCCAGGGTGACGAGCCGCCAGGCGCCCGGCGCGAGCCGCGGCCCCGGCTTGCCGACCACCTGCCAGGCGTCCTTGCCGGCCACTGGCACCGGCGCCGCCTCCTCCGTCGGGGGCAGGAACCAGACGGGCTCGTCGTCGGCGCCCAGGGCGAAGGCCACGACGCCCACCGGCCGGGGCAGCGTGTGGTGGACGCGCACGCCCAGCCGCGCCGTCGCCGCGGCCTCGCCGCCGTCGGCCAGCACGGCGTCCGCCTCCGCGGGCGCGAAGCCCACCTCGACGCGCCGCGCAAGCTCATCGGGGGTCGGCACCCGCTGGCGCGCCACGACGAAGGCCCAGCCGGCCGCCACGAAGGCGAGCCCGCCGACCCAGAGGGCGACGCGCCGCGAGAACGGGTGCAGCGTGGAAGAGTGCCGGTTCACGTCAGCCAGCGAGCTTCTCCAGTCGCTGGCGCAGGCGACCGACCGGGTCGGCCACCGCGCCCAGGTGGTTCCAGGGCTGCGGGAAGAGCAGCGCCTCGCCCCCGGCCGCCTTGAACCGGGAGACGAACCGCTCGTTGTCGTCGATGAGCACCACCCCGGGCCGGGCCAGCAGCTCCTTGCGCGGCGTGAGCGCGAAGTCCCGCATCCGCGGGTGCACATGCTGGTAGAGCCAGGCCATCTTGCCGGCGGCCGACGCGGGGCTGCGCGAGGGCGACGAGCAGATGTGCCAGGGCAGGCCCGTGCTCTCCAGCCAGCCCAGCAGCCCGCCGAACCAGGGATAGGGCGCGAGGCCCTCCCAGAAGGCCGTGCCCTCGGCGTCGATGCGCCGCCAGAAGACGTCGAGCGTCATCCCGAGCACCGCGTCCACATGGGCCTCGCCCCGCGGCCAACCCTGCAGAACTGCTTGGGAATCTCGCCCGTGCACCCGGCAGGCGCCGCCGATGAAGTCGGCCAGCACGCCATCCATGTCCACGAGGAGCGTGTGGGGCCGCGTCAAAACAGCCCCCCGGCCAGGGGCACCATGAGCGCCCGGCTCGACACCTCGGGCGCCTCGCCGTCGTCCCAGTCCCGCGTCAGGTACCAGGCCGTCGCGATGCCCGCGGGGATGCCCACGGCCACCGCCCCCAGGTACCACGACTGCAGGTGCTCCTCGGGCCCCCACAGCATGAACAGCGCCGCCGGCCCCGCCAGCCCGCCGGCCAGCGCGCCCAGGTCGAGCATCCGCGCCCGGCTGTCCGAGATGATGACGCGGCTCGCGATCCACGAGCCCGCCAGCAGCCCGGCGTCGGCCACCAGCGCGGGCCAGGTGAGGTACGGGCCCGACTGATCGGCGTGGAACGCCCCCAGCACGACGGCGGTCTCGGCGCCGCTCCAGGTGGCCACCGTGTTCATGAGCCCGACCTGCCCCGGCGTGCGATCCACGTTGGCCGCCAGCAGGATGCCGAGGGCCTGCCCCGACCAGCCCGACACCAGGCTGGCCCAGAGGGCGTCCTCGCCGTCGCCGCCGTAGCCGCTCGTCAGCATCGTGCCGTTGAGCAGCGCCCAGATGAGGCTGCTGTTGACGATGCGCGCCTGGGCCTCGTTGACGCCGTACTCCTCCGTCACCCACCAGCCGGCCCCCAGGGTGAGGCCCGTGGTGAGGAGGGTGAGCCCCGCCCCCGCGGCCACCCCCGCGTCGCCGCTCGGCAGCAGGTCGTGCTCGTCCAGCAGCCAGCTCAGGGCGATGCCCTCGTAGAAGCCGAACGCCGTCGTGAAGATGAGCGCCTCCGCCCGGCCGGCCTTCGCGGGCGCGGCGGCCGCCGGGGCCGCCAGGCAGAGCAGCAGCGCGAGCGACCTCACCATGTCCCGGCCCACAGCGGCATCGTGACCGCCGCCTTCCGCGCCGCGCGCCGCTTGGGCGTCGCCGCCCGATCCGCGTCCCCGTCGTCGAAGCCCGCGGCCTCCAGGGCGATCCACGCCCCCCCGGCCATGCCCAGCAGCGTGAGCCCGGTGGCGATCTCCTCGGTGTCCGTGCCCACGCCGATCATCACCCCCAGCAGCCCGCCGCCCAGGCCCCCGGCCAGCAGGCCGGCGTCCAGGTACAGCACCTGCTCCCGCGACGGGTCATAGGCGTGGGCCAGGCCGATGCCCGCCCCCAGCCCCAGCAGGTTCAGCACCAGCAGGTCGCGCGGCAGGTGCTCGCCCGAGCCCAGGTGGAAGGTGTAGCCGAAGAGCAGGCCGGCCGGCATGGCCCACAAGCCCCCGGAGTTGACCAGCGACACATGCCCCGGGCTCGGATCGAAGCCCTGGTGGGCCGCCAGCAGCGCCCCGCCCGCGGCCAGGGCCGTCACCCCGAACGTGAGCCAGGCCGTCTCCTCACCGAGGGCGTCCAGCTCGCCGCAGAGCAGCACCCAGTCCAGCGCCGCCCAGAGGCCCGCCCCCTCCGCCAGCCGCACCTGGCCGACCGAGAGGTCCAGGCTGTCGACGAGCTGCAGCCCCGCGAACAGCCCGCCCGCCGTCGTCCCCGCCGACACCCAGGCCGCCGGCCGCGCCGACAGATCCAGCTCGATGCTCGACCAGACGCCCAGCGCCAGGCCGTAGAAGGCGCCCGCCGACGCCATCTCCACCTCGGCGGTGTGGGCGTCCTCGGCGTGCGCCCCGCCCGCCATGGCCAGCGTGGTCGCCACGGCGACGGCGGTGGATCTCAACCGGCGAACGCGTCCACGAGGTCCTGGACCTCGTCGTCGGAGAGGACGCGGCTGCGCTGCTTGGCGGCCGCGAGGATGTAGTCGGCCAGGCCGGCCGTGGGCGGCACCCGGTGCTGCTCCAGCCACCAGATCACGTTGGACAGGCCGCTCTGGTGGCCCACCTCGATCTGCTGCCGCTTGCCGAAGAGGCCGGCGGGCACCCCGCTGTAGATGCGGTCGGCCAGCCAGTCATCGCCCTTGCGCTGCGCCTTCACGATGGCCGCGGCGTGCACGCCCGTCGCCGTGCGGAAGGCGTCCTTGCCCAGCAGCGGATAGCTGCGCGGGATGGGCGTGTGGGTCGCCTCGGCCACCGTGTTGCACCAGAGCACCAGCTTGGAGAGGTCGTTGTCGATCTCGCCCATGAGCTTCAGGTTCAGGAGCACCTGGTCGAGGGCGGCGTTGCCGACGCGCTCCCCGATGCCCAGGGCCGTGCCGTGCACCCGGTCGGCGCCGTACTCCACCGCGTAGATGGTGTTGCAGACCCCGAGGCCCCGGTCATCATGGCCGTGCCAGTCGATCTTCACCTCGGTGCCGGTGCCGTCGATCAGGTTGCGCGTCCACTGGATGAGGTTGCGCACCCCGTCCGGGGTGGCGTGCCCCACGGTGTCGCAGAGCGTCAGCCGCTCGATGCCCTTGTCGATGGCGCTCAGGAAGATGGGCTGCAGCGTCGACGGGTGGCTGCGGATGGTGTCCTCGGTCACGAAGTTGACCGGCAGCCCCTCCTTCACCGCGAACTCGATGGCCTCCCCCGAGAACTTCAGCAGCCGGTCGAGGTTCCAGTCCTCGGCGTACTGGCGGATGAAGCTGGTGCCGATGAAGGCCAGCACCTCGAGGCGCTGCCCCGTCCGCTGGCTGATCTCGGCGATCGGGCGGATGTCGTTGATGTGCGTCCGCGCCGCACACCCCAATGAAATCGAGAGGTTGCACTCCTGGGCGTGCCGCACGATGGCGGTCACGTCCTCCACCGCGCGCGGCCCCGCGCCCGGCAGGCCGATGTCGGCGCTGTGCACCCCGAGCGCGTCCGTCAGCTCGATGATGCGCTTCTTGTCCTCGATGGACGGATCCACGATGGACGGCCCCTGGATGCCGTCGCGCAGCGTCTCGTCGTGGAACTCGAAGACCGGCCGCGGCGACAGCTTCGAGCGCCGCCGCCGCGCGTTCCAGTCGAAGAGCAGGTCGTGGTCGTCCACCCCGTTCACAGCGCCTCCACCACGATGGCGATGCCCTGGCCGCCGCCGATGCAGGCGCTGCCCAGGCCATACCGGCCCCCGCGGCGGCGCAGCTCGTAGAGCACATGGGCCATGATGCGCGCCCCGCTGGCCCCGAGGGGGTGGCCGAGGGCGATGGCGCCGCCGTTCACGTTCGTCTTCTCGCGGGGCAGCTCCAGGGCCTTCTCCACCGCCAGGTACTGGGGCGCGAAGGCCTCGTTGACCTCGATGACGTCCAGGTCGCCGATGCCCAGGCCGGCCCGCTCCAGCGCGATGCGCGACGCCGGGACCGGGCCGATGCCCATGATGCTCGGGTCGCAGCCGCTCACGCCCCACTGCACCAGCCGCCCGAGGGGCGTCAGGCCGCGGGTGGCGGCGAAGTCCATCGTGCTCATCACCAGGGCCGCCGCGCCGTCGCAGATGCCGCTCGCGTTGCCCGCGGTGACCGTGCCGTCCTTCTTGAAGACGGGCTTGAGGCCCGCGAGGCCCTCGGCCGTGGCCGTCCGGGGGTGCTCGTCGCGGTCGAACATCGTCACGCCCTTGCGGCTCTTGAGCTCGATGGGGGCGATCTCGTCGGCGAAGTGGCCCGCCGCCTGGGCCGCCGCCCACGCCTGCTGGCTGCGCAGGGCGTAGGCGTCGCAGTCCTCGCGGCTGATGCCGTACTTCTCGGCCAGGTTCTCGGCCGTCATGGCCATCGGCAGGCCGGTGAAGGAGTCGGTCAGGCACTCCCAGAGGGTGTCCTCGAGCTTGGGCGAGGCGCCGAAGCGGAAGCCCGAGCGCCCGCCGCGCACGACGTGGGGGGCCTGGGTCATCGACTCGGTGCCGCCCACCAGCACGGCGTCGGCGTCGCCCACCAGGATCTCGCGGGCGCCGGCCGTGATGGCCTCGAAGCCCGAGCCGCAGAGGCGGTTGATGGTGACGGCGGGCACCCGCTGGGGCAGCCCCGACCGCAGGCCCACGTGGCGCGCCAGGTAGATGGCGTCGGCCGAAGTCTGCAGCACGTTGCCGAAGACGACGTGGTCGATGGCCTCGGGCTCCACGCCGCTCTGCGCCAGGGCCGCCTGGGCCGCGTGCACGCCCAGATCCGTGGCGGAGAAGCCCGAGAGGGCGCCGCTGAAGGTGCCGAAAGCGGTGCGCTTCGCGGCGAGGAAGACGATATCCTGGGAGAGGGGCTTCTTGCTCACGGGGACGGACTCCATCGGGCTCGGGTTCGACGCGAGTAGTCTAGCGGGCTCGGGCCGCCCACGAAACACACGCGAGCACCGCACCATGACCGACGCCTCCTGGTACCGCGACCTCATCGCCGGCCGCGTCGCCGGCCGCCCGTGGATCTGCGCCACCGACGTCGTCGTCAGCGCCGCCGCGGCCGCCGTGCAGCTCCTCGACCTGGGCGCCGAGCGCGTCCTGGCCATCGGCGGCAGCCGCGGCACCGGCGATCTACCCGACGCCGCCGCCATCCCGCAGATCCTGCTCGGCACCCAAGGCGACGACATGATGGGCGCCATCCGGGCCTCCGAGGCGGCCCTCGCCGCCGTGCCCCCCGACGTGCAGGCCCGCATCGACGCCTTCGATCCGGCCGGCGAGGCCCGCGTCATCACCGCCCTCTTCTCCAGCGGCGCCCCCGTCGGCGGCCGGGCCGTCTACGGCGCCCGCCCCGCCGCCTGGCAGGCCCTCGAAGACAAGACCGTCATCGACGCCTTCTGGGACGCCGCCGGGGTGGACCGGGCCCCCTTCGCCGTCGTCGCCCCCGCCGACCTGCCCGGGGCCGCCGCCGCCCTCGACCGGGGCGCCGGCACCGTCTGGTCGGGCGACGCCCGCGAGGGCTTCAACGGCGGCGCGTCGTACCTGCGCTGGGTGCAGAACGACGCGCAAGCCCTGGACGCGAAAGCCTTTTTCTCGGCCCACTGCGACCGCGTCCGCGTCATGCCGTTCCTGGAGGGCGTGCCCTGCAGCATCCACGGCATCGCGTTGCCCGGGCACGTCGTGGCCCTGCGCCCCTGCGAGATGGTCGTGTTCCGGGTGCCCGGTCAGCCCCACTTCGCCTACGCCTCGGCCGCCACGTTCTGGGATCCGCCGGCCGTTCACCGCGACGCCATGCGCGCCATCGCCCGCCGCGTCGGCGCCCACCTGCAGGCCACCGTCGGCTACCGCGGCGCCTTCACCGTCGATGGCGTCCTCACCCGCGACGGCTTCCTGCCCACCGAGCTCAACCCGCGCTTCGGCGCCGGCCTCGGGGCCATCGCCGCCGGCCTGCCCGACCTGCCGCTGTACCTGCTGCACCTGGCCATCGCCGAGGGCGAGCCCTGGGACTTCCGGCCCCACGATCTGGAGGCCCTGCTGCTCGACGCCGCCGACCGGGAGCGGCGCGGCACCGGCCACCGCCTCGTCCCGACGCCCATCACCACCTCCGAGACGCTCGACGTCGTGCGCGACGCGGCCGGCTGGCGCCCCGTCCAGGGCGACGAGCCCGCCCACGCCCGCCTGAGCCTGGGCCCCAGCGCCATCGGCGGGTTCCTGCGGGCGGCCCTGGTGCCGGCGCACACGCCCGTCGGCCCCCCGGTCGCGCCGCGCCTGGCCGAGCTTTTGACCTACGGCGGCGCCCACTGGGGCATCGACCTCGGGCCCCTGGAGGCCGCCACCGACGTCACCGCCGGCTGAGCCTCACAGCGACGCGCGGATCCACGCCACCAGCGCCGCGTGGGGCACCTCGGCGGCCGAGTTCACCTTCACGTGCCGCATGGACTTCCCGGTGCCCTCGAGCAGGCCGTCGGGGTCGTCGAGCCCGTCCCCCAGGGGCAGCCCGACGTTCACCCAGGCCCGCTGCGGCGCGACGTAGCAGACCTTCAGCTTGCCCACCCGGGCCCAGGGCAGGCGCCACGCCAGGATCCACTCGGCCGAGGGCGCCGCCTCCGCGACGGCCGCCTGCACGGCCTCCACCACCGCCCGCCGCTCGGGGGTCAGCCGGGCCACGAAGGCCTCCACCGTCTCGCCCGGCCGGGCCTTCAGCTCGTCATCCGCCATGGGCACCTCCTCGCCGCCATCCTGCCCCGGTGGCCGGCCGTCGACAACGCCGCGGTGACACCTCGGGCCGCCCGCGGTGTTGCACCGCCGAACGACGCGGAGGCGGGCGATGTGGAGCGGATGGCTGGTGCTGCTGGGCCTGGCGGCGCCCATGGGGCGAGTGGACGGCGTGGTCACCGAGCGGGGCACCCGCCGCCCCGTCGCGGGCCTCGTCCTGCGGCTCGCCGATGAAGAGACGGCCACGGACGAGGCCGGCCACTTCCAGTTCGAGGCCGTGCCCCCGGGCGTCGCTCGCCTCGTGGTGGATGACCCCGACTACACCGTCCCGGCGGTCGAGCTGCGCGTCCTGCCGGGGGCGACCACGGCCGTGGAGCTGCGCGTCGAGCGCACCAGCCTGGCCGGTACCGGCGTGCGCGTCGTCGGCCGGCGCGCCCGCGTCGAGGTCGTCGAGCGCCACCTGGACGCCGACACCATCCGCACCCAGCCCGGCACCGGCGGCGACCCCCTGAAGGTCGTCCAGAGCATGCCCGGCGCCGCCCGGGTGGCCTTCGACGGCGGCGACCTCATCCTGCGCGGCGGCGGCAACACCCAGGCCTTCATCGAGGGGCACCCCATCCTCTCGGCGTTCCACTTCGGCGGCTGGCGCAGCGTCATCAGCGCCAGCCTCATCGACGATCTGGCCATCGTGCCCGGCAACCAGGCCACCCGGTACGGCCGGGGCGTCGGGGGCGTGGTGGACGTGAAGCTGCGCCGGCCCGCCGAGGACGGGCTGCACGGCTACGCCGAGGCCGACTTCTTCGACGCGGGCGCCTTCGTCGAGGGGCCCCTCGGCCCTGGCAGCTTCGCCCTCGGCGCGCGCCGCAGCTACGTCGACGGCCTGCTGCCCCTCCTCGACGACGCGCCCGCCTTCACCACCGCCCCGCGCTACTACGACGCCGAGGGCCTGTACGACGTGCGCCTGGGCGCCCACCGGCTGCGCCTCTTCTCGGTGTTCTCCAGCGACGCCATCGCGCAAGTGCTGGAAGAGCCTGATGAAAACGACGCCTCCCTCCGCGACGGCTACGCCATCGAGACGTACTTCGTCTCGACGCAGATCGCCTGGGACGCCGCCTTCAGCGACGCCGTGCGCCACCACCTGTCGCTGGCCGTCCTCGACGCGCGCGACCAGGTGGCGGTGGGCGCCGGGTTCGACCTGGACCTGGACTACCAGCTCATCACCGCCCGCGAGGAGCTGACCGTCGACGTGGTGGACGCCGACGCCTGGGGCCTGCGGCTGCGCGGCGGCCTGGATCTGGAGGTGGGCATCGGCGCCTACCGCGTCACCGCCCCCGCCATCCCCGGGGCCGGCGGCCTCGCGACCCCCCTCGGCGTCGCCAAGCCCCACTTCGCCGAGGACGACGGCGCCTACTTCGGCCACCCCGCGGCCTGGGTCGAGGCGGAGCTGCGCCTCGGCGACCTGACCCTCACCCCCGGCCTGCGCGTCGACCACGACACCCTCGTCGACGACACCGCCGTGCAGCCCCGCCTCCAGGCCCGCTACGCCCTGACCCGCGCCACCGCCCTCTCGGCCGGCGTCGGCCTCTTCGCCGAGAACGTCGACTTCGCCGCGGGCCTGCCCGACTTCGGCAACCCCGACCTGGACATGCAGCGCTCGGCCCAGGCCTCCCTCGGCGTCTCCCACCAGGTCACCGCCGCCCTGAAGGCCGACCTCACGGGCTACTACAAGCGCATCACCGGCCTCATCGTCACCGACCCGGCCGAGCAGCTCGCGAACCGCGGCGAGGGCCGCGCCTACGGCCTCGAGGTCCTGCTCAAGCACGACCGCGACGGCCACTTCCACGGCTGGCTGGCCTACACCCTCTCGCGCTCCGAGCAGCGGGTGGCCCCCGACGCGCCCTTCGCCCCGTTCGACCACGACCAGACGCACAACCTCACGCTGGTGGCCGGCTGGCGCTTCGACCACCGCTGGGAGCTGGGGGCGCGCTGGCGCTACGTCACGGGCGACCCCTACACCGCCATCGACCGGGCCACCTTCGACGCCGACGCCGACGCCTTCGTGCCCGGGGCCGGCCGCTACAACGGCGCCCGCCTGGGGGCCTTCCACCAGCTCGACCTGCGGGTGGACCGCCACTGGATCTTCGACGACTGGCGGCTGACCACCTACCTGGAGGCGCGCAACGCCTACAACCGGGCCAACCCGGAGGGCGTCGAGTACGCCTACGACTACCGCCACCAGCAGACCGTCTCCGGCCTGCCCATCCTGCCCTCCTTCGGCCTGCGAGGTACCTTCTGATGCGCCGTACGAGCCTGATCTTGCTGGCCTTTCTGCTCGGCTGCGCCGACGACCTCCCGCCGCGCGCCCTGCTCGACGGCTACCGCGTCCTCGGCATCGCGGCCGAGCCACCGGAGGCCCGCGTCGACGACGCCGTCGCCGTCACCGTGGCCGACGCCCTCGCCGAGGGGGCCCGCTACGCCTGGTCGCTCTGCCTGCTCTCCTACGGCGCGGACGCCGAGTACGCCTGCGAGGACGAGCCCATCCCCCTCCCCGCCACCGGCCCGGCCCTCACGCTGGACCTGGCGGCGCTCGGCGTCCCCGACCGCCTGGACGCCCTGGCCCGGGCCCAGGGCAGCGACCTCGACGCCTGGCTCGCCGCCGGCCACCCCCTCTGGCTGGTGCTGCAGAGCGGCCCGCCCGACGCCCCGGTGCGCACGGTCAAGCGCGTCACGCTGCGGTCGGCGCCGGCCAACCACAACCCCCGGCTCGACCGCCTCGAGGTGCCGGCCGACGTCCAGGCCGACGCCACCATCGAGCTGGCCGTGACCGCCGGCGGCGAGGAGACCTACACCGACGTGACGGGCGCCACCGCCGAGGAGGTGCTGCTCTTCACCTGGTACACCACCGGCGGCACCCTCGACCCGCACCGCACCGCCGGCCCCGATCGCCGCGTGAAGCTGCACCTGCCCGCCACCCCCGGCCCCGTGCAGGTCTTCGTGACGGTCCGCGACGGCCGCGGCGGGTTCGCGGTGGCCGAGGCCACCCTCGTCGTCCCCTGAGCCCCCTCTTGCTTCGCCCCCGCGGCCTGGTCGACGATCCGGGGATGAAGCACGCCCTCCTGTTGCTGCTCCCGCTGGCCCTGCTGGCCTGCGACGACGCCTCCGACCCGGCCCAGGTGCCCCCCGGCCGCGACGCTGGCGAGGCCACCGCCTGCCGCCTCAACAGCGACTGCCCCCCGGGCCTGTACTGCAAGGATCGCGTCTGCGCCTTCGACTGCCGCGTCAGCCGCGACTGCGCGGACGGCGAGCTCTGCGAGAGCGGCGAGTGCGTGGCCCCGCCCTGCAGCCGGGATGACGCCTGCAACCCGCCCGCGACGGTCTGCGAGGCGGGGCGCTGCGTGGCGGGCTGCCAGGCCGGCGGCTGCGAGGAGGGCGAGCGCTGCGGCCCGAGCACCGGGCGCTGCGGCCCGACGGACTGCCGCCAGGATGGCTGCCCGGACGGCGCGGCCTGCGATCCGCGCTCCGGCGACTGCGTGGCCCTCTGCGAGCCCGCCTGCCCCGCCGGCCAGACCTGCGAGGCGGGCGCCTGCACCGGGGCGAGCTGCGTGGTCGATGGCTGCGGGGCCGGCGAGCAGTGCGACACCCAGACGGGCCGCTGCGAGCCCGAGGGCTTCGACTGCCGGACGGCCGGCTGCCCCGAGGACCAGGACTGCAACACGGTGACCGGCCGCTGCGTGGATCGCGCCCCCGACTGCCGCCGCGACGGCTGCGCCGGCGGCCTGGTCTGCGACGAGGGCTCGGGCGCCTGCGTCCAGCCCCCCGCCGACTGCCGCGACGATGGCTGCCCCGGCGGCCAGGTCTGCAACATGGCCACCGGCGTCTGCCAGGCCGAGGACCTGGAGCGGCCCATCGGCGCCCCGTGCGACCGGGCGTTCCAGTGCGAGAGCAAGGTCTGCGTCGGCGCGCAGCAGGGCTTCTGCACCCGGACGTGCTGCGCGGAGACGGACTGCCCCCAGGGCTTCGGCTGCATCTACCAGGGCGGCGTGAGCTTCTGCGTGCCCCCCGGCCTCGTGGCCAACAACGACTTCAGCGCCGGCTCGGGCCAGGCCTGCGGCGCCGGCTTCAACAACTGCCGCACGGGCCTCTGCCTGCAGGGGCGCTGCGCCGCGGCCTGCTGCACCGATGGCGACTGCCCGGCGGCCTGCGTGTGGATCCCCACCGCCGGCGGCGAGGTCCGGGCCATCTGCGATCTGCCCAACGTCCTCGGCGGCCCGGGCGGCAGCGGCTGCTACGGCGATCTCGACTGCGAGAACCGCGTCTGCATCTTCAACCCCAACGCCCCGCAGGGGGCCCCGCCCGGCCTCTGCGCCGGCTGGTGCTGCCGCAACGCCGACTGCGGGCCGGGCCTGGGCTGTGGCCAGGTCGAGGGGCCGGGCCAGGTCATCACGGCGTGCGTGCCCCGGGTGGCCGGCGCCGCCACCGACGGCGAGGGCTGCCTGCGCGATGAGGACTGCCAGAGCGGGCACTGCATCGAGAACGCCTGCCGCCAGCCCTGCTGCCGGGACCGCGACGCGCGCGGGGCCTGCGCCCCGGGCGAGCGCTGCCTGCCGCGGGCCAACCTGGAGGGCAGCTTCGTGCGGGTCTGCGTCCCGCCCGACGGGCCCTGAACCCCTTGAATCTGCTGGGAAATCCTTACGGGCTGAAGCGGGCGCGGGCCACGCCGTAGGAGGCCCGCCGGCTGAAGCCCAGGTCGCCGAGGCCGAAGTCCTCGAAGTCGAAGCGGCGGTCCACGATGACGGGCACGATGGTCAGGTTCATGCCATCGGCGTCCAGGCCCAGGTCCTCGGGCAGCACCGGCAGCACCACCTGCGTCACCGGGCCCGGCGTGATGTGCGTCCAGAGCGGCACCCCGCGAAACGACGTCAGCGAGATGATGTTGGCGTCGGCCGGCTCGGTCGGCCCCTCGGCCCCCGGGTACAGCTCCCACGCGATGAGCCGCCACGGCCCCAGCATCCCGCCGTCCTCCGGGCTGGTGATGTGGGGCGTGCCCACGAACGGCCCGATGGTCACGCCGTCGGCCATGTCGCGATCCCACTCGAAGCTGGTGGTGTAGGGCAGCCAGTCCACGGTCGGCTGGCGGGCGTTGGAGATCCAGTAGACCCCCACGTCCGGCTCCCAGTCCGTGAAGTCGGGCATGTGCCGCACGAGGAGCTGGGGCGACGGCCCCTCGGTGGCCGTGTCGAGGGACCAGTAGCCCTCGGCCCCGAAGTCGACGATGGGCTCGGCGTCGTAGAGCGACGGCGCCCCGGGCACCCCGCCCGACGGGTTGTCCAGCGTGACCGGCACGTCCAGGTCCATGGGCTTGTCGATGACGACCGTGATGTCCTCCACATGGTCGCCCGGGCTGACGCTGATGTAGCGCTGGTAGCCCATGGCCAGGGGGATGACCTGGTCGCGCATGCCCCAGTAGGTGATGTCGCCCGAGCGGTAGTCCGCCAGGGCCTCCGACGAGATGTAGCCCGCCGTCACCACCACCGCGATCTGCCCGGGGCGACAGAAGATCTCGAAGGGCCCGTCCTCCAGCAGCACGCCGTTGGGCTCGGCCCACGGCAGGCTCGACCGGTTGAACATGGAGGTGTGGGTCGTGTCGACGAAGGCCGCCAGCACGACGCCCGGCTCCAGGGGCTTCTCCAGCAGGTCGAGCCCGCGCACGGTGCCCGACACCCGCGACGGCGGGATGGGATCCCGCGGGGGGCCCTGGCTGATCTCGATCTCGTAGGGCGTGATGTAGACCGTCACGTTCTCGGCGGTCACCCGCTCGATGGTGAAGACCTCGTAGCCCTCCTTGCTCACCGTCACGCTGACCGGGCTCTCCAGATCGCGGTCGCTCACGACCGTCTGGCCGTCGCCGTTGGTGAACTCGACCCAGCGCTCGCCCTCCTCCAGGCCCAGCGCCATCACGCGGGCGTCGGGCACCGGGTCGCCGGTGGCGCCGTCGTAGACCGTCACGTTCAGGGAGTGGCCCAGGGGGTCGCCCCAGACGCCGCCGAAGCGGCTGCTCGGATCGAAGTACTCGAAGGCCTCGGGCAGGAAGGCCACGTCGTCCTCGGTGCGGGCCACCAGGTTCACGACGCCCTCGCGGCCGGGGGGCGTGCGGGCGAACGCCAGCTCGGGCGAGGCCACCTCGATGAGGGCCAGCGGGGAGCCATCGAACGCCAGGCGCATGGTGGGCGAGAAGCCCCGCCCCCGCAGCTCGACGAGGGTGCCGCCCGAGCGCGAGCCGCGGCCCGGGCGCACGTCGAAGACCTCGATGGCGGGGAAAAAGCGCAGCGCATCCGGCAGGTTGGCCATGTTGTCGCCGTCCTCCACCCGCACATCCACCACGCCGGGATCGTGCAGGGGCGAGCGGCAGTCGAGGACCTGCCCGCTGCGCCTCTCGCAGGGCACGCGCTGGCCGTCCACGAAGACGCGGGCGGCGTCGGTGAAGCCGTTGCCCCCCACCTGGAAGGGGTGGTTGCCCGTGTCGGGCAGGCGCGTCGGCACGACGCCGAGCACCGCGAACGGGCCGTCGGCCGCGGGCACGTACAGGAAGGCCTCCGTCTCCTCGGCCTCGCCGTTGGTGTTGGCCACCTGCACGTCCACGAGGCCGGGCGCCCCGGGGGGCGTGCGCACCGTGAGCCGCTGGCGGCCCAGCTCGGAGGCCAGGACCTGCGCCTCGCCCGCGCCGAAGCGCACCACGCTGTCGAGCAGCAGGCCGCCGCCGGTGATGCGCACCTCGTCGCCGCCCGCCACGGTGCCCACCCGCGGGCTCACCGCGTCGACGACGATCTCCTCGGTGTAGGTGAACGCGGCCGGCAGCCGGACATCGCCGTTCACGTTGCGGACGCGCACCTCGACGGTGCCGGCCTCGTGGGGCGGCGCGACGACGACCATGCGCTCCAGGTTGCGGATCTCGCGGACGCGCGCCGGCACGCCGCCGAAGAGCACCTCGGTGGGATCGACGAAGCCCTGGCCGGAGATGAGCACCTCCACGCCGCCGCGCGTCGAGTCGACCCGGGGCTCGACGCCCTCCAGGCCCACCTGGCGGAAGTAGGTGAAGCCGTCTTCGAGCGTGGCCGGCGCGATGTCGCGGCCGGGCCACAGCACCGTCACGGGCACCGAGCCCACCTGCTCGCCCCGCGGCACCGTGCACCGCAGGTGGTTCTCGCTCTCGACCTCCAGCTCGGTGCACTCGCGATCGCCGATCTCGACGCGCACGCCGTTGCGGAACTCGCGACCGATGACGCGCACGCGGATGCCCCCGGCCAGCTCGCCGCGGCTGGGGATGAGGGAGTTGAGGCGGGGGCCCAGGGGGTCGGCGTCCGCCTCGACGGCGGCGTCCAGGAGGGTCGGGGGGTCGAAGTCGGGCCGCAGCAGGTCGGCGTCGCCCACCTGGCGCCCGGCGTCGGCGGCGCTGCTCTCGGGGTCGCAGGCCACGAGCGCCGCGCTGGCGAAGAGGGCGAGGAGGGCGTGAAGCTGCAGGCGATTCATCGAGATCCTCGTCATCAGCGTGTCGGGAGGAGCGTGCGCAAACGCACCCTCCCCCACCTCCCTAGCAAGACGCGCTCCACGCGGCCGCCTTGCGCACGTTGTCGGCGGCCGCCGCGCCGAGCAGCAGCCCATAGGCCCGGCGCGCCCCGCCCACGGCATACGCTGCCAGCCGCTCCCGTGTCACTGACCCCGCCCCGGCGCTCCACTCTTCGCCGAATCGGCCGTGGAAATCCAGCAGTGCCGACGGGGAACCGTCGCCGGCCGCGGCCAGCGCGGCGTCCACGACGAAGGCCGCGTCCAGCGTCTCGTCGCTGCAGATCGCCGCGTGGGCCCACCGGGCGCGGACGCCCGCGGCGAACCGCCCGTCGGCCGGCGCGAGCGGGCGGCCGGCGGCGTCGTAGCAGGCGGCGTCCCCCTGGCCACAGCTCGGCGAGCGGGCCTTGCCGACGAAGCCGTGCACGGGGGCCGCCAGCCGGGCGGCGGCGACGCGATCGAGGGCGTCGGTGACGTCGCGATCGGCGGCGCGGTCCACGACGCGCAGGCCCGCGGGGCCGCGCACCAGGTCGATGGGCGGGCGCGGGGTGCCCAGGCCGGCCTCCACCTCGGGGCAGACGGGCAGCACCTCGAAGGCGTCCAGGGCGGCCGCGAGGGCCAGCAGGCCGGCGACGCGGGCCGCGGGCTTGCTCCGGCCGTCGTAGCGGACGGCGTCGCCGAGCAGGCAGCGGCTCACCAGAATCCGTGCTCTCAAGGCACCCCCCGCTTGCACCGACCGCCTCGTCTGATCAACATGCCGCCCCATGCGACCCGTCGTCCCCGAGAAGACCCGCCGCCACCTCGAGTGGTCGCGGGTGCTGGCGCGCCTGTCCTCCCACTGCCGCGGCCCCGTGGCCGCGGACCGGGCGCTCACCCTCGACTTCGCCGCCGATCCGGCCGAGCTGGATCGGCGCCTGACCCGCCAGGACGAGGCCCGCGGGCTGGTGGACGCCCGGCGCCTGCCGCCCCTGGCCGGCGTGCCCGACATCCTGCCGGCGGCCGCGCGGGCCAGCCGCGGCGGCGTCCTCGATCCCGAGGAGCTCACCGCCGTCGGCCACCACCTCGACACCGCGGCGCGCTGCCGGAAGTTCTTCGACGCCCTGCCGGCCGGCTGCCCGCAACTGGTCGAGATCGCTCAGGATCTCGTGCAGGCCCCCGACCTCGGCCGCGACCTGCTCGACGCCTTCGACGAGCAGGGCAACGTGGCGGACAGCGCCAGCGGCGAGCTGGGCCACCTGCGCGACCGCGTCGCCGGCCTGCACGGGCAGCTCAAGGAGAACATCCACCGCCTCGTCCAGGCCCCCGAGTACGCCGACCTGCTGCAGGACGACTACTACACCATCCGCGAAGACCGCTACGTGCTGCCCATCAAGGCCAGCAACAAGGCCCATGTGCCGGGCATCGTGCACGGCTGGTCCCAGACCGGGGCCACGGTGTTCATCGAGCCCGAGGCCGTGCTGCAGGCCAACAACCGCCTGCTGATGGCCCAGGCCGAGGTGGACCGCGAGATCCGCCGCATCCTGGCGAAGCTGTCGGAGCGGGTCGGCGCCCTCATGGGCCCGCTGCAGCGCTCCCAGGAGGCCCTCGCCACGCTCGACCTGGTGTTCGCGGGCGCCCGGCTGTCCGAGGAGCTCGACGCCACCCGCCCCCGCATCGACGTGGACGCGCCCCTGCAGCTCAAGTCGGCGCGGCACCCGCTGCTCGTGCTGTCGGGCATCGAGGTGGTGGCCAACCGCATCGAGCTGGCCCCGGGGCAGCGCGGCCTCGTCATCACCGGCCCCAACACCGGCGGCAAGACGGTGGCCCTCAAGACGGCGGGCCTCTGCGCGCTCATGGCCCTGTCCGGCCTGCACATCCCGGCGGACGAGGGCTCGAGCCTGCCCCGGGTCCCCGGCGTCTTCACCGACATCGGCGACGAGCAGAGCCTGGAGGAGAGCAAGTCCACGTTCTCCGGGCACATCGCCAACCTGAAGGCCATCCTCGGGGCCATCCAGGCCGGCAGCCTGGTGCTCCTCGACGAGATCGTCATCGGGACGGACCCCGTCCAGGGCGCCGCGCTGGCCCAGGCCATCCTGGAGCGCCTGGCCGACCTGGGCACCTTCGTGGTGGTCACGACGCACTACGAGAGCCTCAAGGCGCTGCCCCTGGAGGACGCCCGCTTCCGCAACGGGGCCGTGGGCTTCGACGCCGAGCGGCGCGTGCCCACCTACCACCTCGAGCTGGACGTGCCCGGCTCGTCGTCGGCGCTCATCACGGCGCGGCGGCTCGGGCTCGACCCCGTCATCGTCGATCGCGCCATGGCCCTGACGGGGCCGGAGCAGCGGCGGCTGGAGAGCCTCATCCAGCGGCTCGAGGCCGAGACGAGCGCCCTGCTGCGCACGCGGACGGAGCTGGAGGCCGAGCGCGAGCAGGTGCAGGTGACGCTGGCCGGCATCATCGAGAAGGAGGAGCGGCTGCGCACGCGGCTGCGCGAGGGGGTGGCCCGCGAGCGCGATCAGGCCCTCCGCTCCGCCCGGACGGCGCGCGAGGAGCTGGAGAAGCTGCGCAAGCAGCTCCGCGATCCGGGCAAGCGCCGCGACGCGACGTGGGTGGACAGCCAGCGCTCCCGGGTGGGCGAGCTGGTGGACCGGCTGGTGACGGAGGGGCGCGCGGTGGAGGAGGCGGCCGCGGGGCCGGCCCTCGATCCGGCCGCCCTGCGCGTCGGCCAGAAGGTCTACGTCATCTCGCTCAACGCCGACGCCGAGCTGCTGGCGCTGCCCGACGACAAGGGCCGCTGCCAGGTGCGCGCGGGCCTGCTGGCCGCCAACGTGCCCGTCTCGGACCTGCGGCTGAAGCGCGAGAAGACGCCCCCGGCCCCCGCCGCCCGCGCCCCGAAGCCCGTCGAGACGCCGCGGCCGCCGGCCCTGACCTGGGAGAGCGCGCCGCCGCAAGTGCCCGACAACACAGTGGATGTGCGCGGCAAGCGTGCCGACGAGGCCCTGGAGCTGGTGGAGCGGCACCTCGACGCCCTCTTCGAGCGGGAGGCGGGGGCGGCCTACATCATCCACGGCCACGGCACCGGCGCCCTCAAGCGAGAGGTCCGCGACTGGCTCGGCGGCTGCCGCTACGTCCTCGACTGGCGGCGCGGCGATCGCCATGAAGGCGGCGACGGCGTCACGGCCGTCTTGCTGCGCTGACCAGGGGGCGGGCAGAATCGGCGGACCCCCTGGCATCGGAGTCGCCGTGCGCCGCGCCCTCTTGCTCCTCCTGGCCCTGACGGGCCCCGCCGCCGCCCAGCGCCTCACCGACGGGCTCTTCCTCCCCGATGGCGACGTCGCCGCTGGCGAGGGCGCCGCCATGCTGGAGGCCAACCCGGCCGGCATGGCCTTCGGGGCGCCCTTCGAGCTGGCCTACACCTTCGTGGACAGCGTGGCCGAGGCCGCCGGCGAGGGCCACCAGCTCGCGATGGCGTTCGGCCTCGATCCCTTCCGCGCCGGCATCTCGCTGCAGTTCCTCGATCCCGCCGTCGGCGGCGTCGACGAGGGCCCCACCAAGGTGAGCCTGGGCTACGGCCTGCGCCTCTCGCCGGCGTTCTCCTTCGGCTTCGTCTGGCACACCTTCGTCTCGGACGAGGATCCCGAGCTCGACGAGGCCGACACCTGGGACCTGGGCTTCCAGCTCCGGCCGTCCCGCTGGCTGGCGGCCGGCCTCTCCATCACCGACCTCACCACCCCGCGCGTGGGCGGCGTCATCGTCAACCGCGCCTACGCCGCCGGCATCGCCTTCCGCCCGGGCACCGAGCGCTTCACCGCCACCGGCACGATCACCATCCCGGAGGCCGGCGGCGACGACGAGCCCGATGACGGCCGCGAGCTGGCGTTCGGCGGGCTCCTGCGCTGGCGCCTCTTCGGCGCCGTCGGCCTGCAGGCCCGCTACGAGACGACGGAGGTGGCCGGCGAGCGCGTCCACCGCGTGATGGCCGGCCTCGTGGACCTGTCGAGCTTCGGGCTCGGCATCTTCGGCTACAGCCCCGACGCCGCCGGCGACGAGGTGGGCGGCTACGCCGTGACGGCTCGCCTGCGCTCGTCGGTGCCGGCGACCCCCACGGTGCTCTCCCGCCCGAAGATCGTCGAGGTCGCGGTGGAGAGCGTCGAGGAGTTCGGCGCCAGCGGCTTCTTCGGCAGCCGCCCCGAGACGCCGTTCCTCGACACCCTCATCACCCTGCGCAAGCTCGGCCGGCTGGACGACGTGGCCGGGGTGCTGCTGTCGCTGGCCACCGATCAGATGGGCTGGGCCCAGGCCAACGAGCTGCGCCAGGCCATCCTCGAGCTGCGGGCGGCCGGCAAGAAGGTCTACGTCTGGCTGCCCGTGGGCGACACGCGCACCTACACCATCGCCTCCGCGGCCGACGCCATCTACACCGCGCCCTCGGGCGGCGTCCTGCTCACCGGCATCCGGGCCGAGCTGACCTACCTGGGCAAGCTGCTGGAAAACCTGGGGATTGCGGCCGAGTTCGTCGCCATCGGCGCCTTCAAGAGCGCGCCCGAGACGTTCACCGAGGGCGGCCCCACCGACGCCAGCCGGCGCGTCGAGGACGCCCTGCTCGACGACCTGTACGCCCACGTCGTGCGCGCCATCGCCGAGGGCCGCCGCATGCCCGACGCCGACGTCCGCGCGCTCATCGACCGGGGCCCGTACACCGCCCGCGAGGCCAAGGAGGCCGGCCTGGTGGACGGGGTCATCCACTACGACGAGTTCGAGCGCGTGGCCCGCGACGACTTCGGCGCCTACGTGGGCTTCACGGACGCCGACCGGCTGCTCGCCGGCTCCGATCCCCGCTGGGGCATCCAGCCCGCTGTGGGCGTGCTCTACGCCGTGGGCACCATCACCGACGGCCGCTCCACCCAGAGCCCCTTCGGCGGCACCGGCTCCACGGGCGCCGAGACGTTCGTGCGCGCCACCCGGGCCATGCGCGAGGATCCCGCCGTCCGCGCCGTGGTGCTGCGCATCGACAGCCCCGGCGGCTCCGTCACCGCCGCCGACGCCATGTGGCGCGAGCTGAGCCGCCTGGCCGAGGAGAAGCCGCTCATCGTGAGCATGGGCGACGTGGCGGCCTCGGGCGGCTACTACATCGCCGCGCCGGCCCGCGAGATCCTGGCGCTGCCCGAGACCATCACCGGCAGCATCGGCATCTTCACCGGCAAGTTCGATCTGTCCGAGGGCCTGGGCCGCCTGGGCATCCACCGCGAGGTGTTCACCCGGGGCCGCAACGCCGCCATCCTGTCGTCCGCGCGCCGCTGGACGGACGCCGAGCGCGAGCAGGTGGAGCGCTCCATGCGCGTCCTCTACGACCTCTTCATCAACCGCGTGGCCAGCGGCCGCAAGGGCCTGAGCGTGGAGCAGGTGGAGCCCCTGGCCGGGGGCCGGGTGTGGACGGGCGCCCAGGCGCGCGCCTGCGGCCTGGTGGATCGGCCGGCGGGCTTCCTCACGGCCGTCGACCTGGCCGCCCGGGAGGCGGGGCTGCGGGAGGGCGACTACCGCCTGCAGGTGCAGCGCACGGAGGGCGGCCTCGGCGGCCTGCCGACGTCGCCCGTCTGGGCCCCGTGGGACGCGCTGGTCAGCCTCTTCACCCGGCCCGAGGCCGGCCCCCTGCCCCGCGTGCTCGAGCCCCTGGCCCGCCTCGCCGACGTGGCCTTCCTGCAGTTCGCCAGCGGCACCGCCCTGGCCCTCCTGCCCTTCGAGTGGCGGTAGCAGCTACAGGCTCTTGAGGTAGGCCACCAGATCGGCCTGGTCCCGCGGGGCCAGGCCGGCCGTGGCGCCGTGGTTCGCCCCGCCGCACGCGGGCCGGAACCGGTCGGCCAGCGTGGCCGCGCAGCCATCGTGCATCAGCGGCAGCCGGCGCCCGGCGCCCCAGAGCGTCGGCGTCTGGAACACGCCCCCGGTGCCCACGTCGTGCCCCAGCCCATCCGCCCCGCCCCCGTCCAGGTGGCAGCCGCTGCAGCCGGCGGCCGCGAAGACGTCCGCGCCCCGGGCCACGGCCTCGGTGTCCTGCAGCTCCACGTCCAGGGTCGGCAGCCCATCGAGCCAGGTCGAGAGGGCGGCCACGCGCTCGGCGCTCACGGCGGGGCCCTCCATCCGGCGCGTCATCACCTCGCTGAGCAGCGCGGACAGGCTGGGCAGCTCGCCCCGCCAGTGGAACGGCGCCACCAGGCCACCCCGCAGGCTCGGGGTGCGCACGCGCCCCTCCGTCTGGAAGTGCCAGGTGATGCCGTCGTCCTCGCCCTCGGGGTGACAGCTCGCGCAGGCGAGGCCGGCCCGGGTGGCGTCGTGGAAGAGCGCGAGGCTGTCATCGGCGACGGACCCGCCGCCGAGCGGCACCGACCAGCGCTGGCCGTCGTCCTCCACGATCTCGAGCGCGGCCGGGTTGCGGGCCTGGTAGACGAAGCCGGTCGCCGTGCGGGCCACGGCCGTGTAGCGCGCTGGCGGCAGCGGCCGCCCCTCCGTCGCCATGCACCCGCTCGGGGCGCCCGCCAGCAGGGCCCGGGCGCTGGCCTCGCCGAGGCCGCTGGCCGCCGCGAGGGCCACCTGCCCGCCGGGCCCCACCGCCACGTCCACGGGCAGCGCGGCGCCGTCGAGCGGCTGGGCCACGGGCGCCTGGTCATCGGGGTGCAGGAGCGTCACCGCCCCCACCACCAGCGGGCCGCAGCCGCCGCCGCCACCCCCGTAGGCCGGCTGGGGATCATCCTGGTTGTTCGGTCGCTCCGGGTGGGCGACCTGGTGGGCGATGGCCAGCCGGCCATCGTCCGTCGCGACCATGCGCCAGGCGACCGCGGCCCGCGCGCCATCCGTCCCCTGGGGCAGCCGCAGCTGGATGCGCCGGCCGAGCCGCCCCGAGTCGTCCAGCTCCAGCACCTCCGCCGCGCGGAAGCGGCTCGCGAAGAGGCGGTCGCGGACGCGCACCAGGTCCCGCAGGTCGGTGGCCGGGCGGCCGAGCAGCGTCGCGGTGCCTTCGTCGGGATCGACGGCGTAGAGCCCGCCGCTGGCGCACGCCACGATGAGCCCCGCCGGCCCCTCGACGAGGCCCCGCGGCGCCCCGCAGACCGGCGTGCGGACGGGGTGGTCGGGCCGATCCAGATCGAAGCTCAGGACCTCCCCGCTGCCGCGCAGCAGCACATGCACCTGGCCCCGACCGTCGAGGAGCACGCGGCCCGGCTCGGGCAGGTCGTTCAAGGCCACCCGCACATCCCGGGTGAAGCGGTCCACCAGCAGCACGCGGTCCCGGTCCGGGTCGGCCACGATGAAGACGCGCTCCCCCACCGCCAGGGTGCCCCCGCTGACGGGGGGCGGTGGGCCGGTCTCCCGCGGGGCCAGGTCCGCCAGGGGCGGCGGCCCCGCGTCGGCCTCGTCGGGGCCGGCGTCGAAGGTGAAGCCGAACAGATCATCAGGCAGGCCGTTGCACGCAGGCAGGAGCAGGGCGGCCCCCAGGAGGAGCAGCCGGGTGGGCAGTGAGCGCATCGTGGACCTCGGGAGTCGGAGACGGGCCGCCAGACGCCCGTCTCCTCGAAGTATTCTTCCCCGGCTGGCCCGTTGCGTCGCGCGCCCGGCCGTGGCATAGCGTCGGCCGACGCTCGGCTGATGGAGGAGGCCCCATGAACGCCCCCCGGACGGACTCGCCTGGCTTCGGTGCCCGGCTCGTGCTCGCGTTCGTGCTGCCCTGGAAGATCCTGTTCAACGCCGCCCTGGCCGGCCGCGTGGCGCGCGCCCAGGCCGGCGAGCCCGCGGCGCTGCCGGCGCCCGCGCCCTGCCGCCGGCGGCCCCGGCCCCGGAGCCGCCCCGCGCCCAGCTCGCCGACGAGACGGCCGCCCTGCAGCTCCTCGCCCTCCTCCAGCGCGAGGGCCGCCTGCTCGACTTCCTGCAGGAGGACGTCGCGAGCTTCACCGACGCCGACGTGGGCGCCGCCGCCCGCGTGGTGCACGAGGGCTGCAAGCGCGGCCTGGCCGAGTACCTGGACCTGGAGGCCGTGCGCCCCGAGGCCGAGGGCGCCGCCGTCGTGCTGGCGCCGGGCTTCGACGCCAACGCCAACCGCGTGACGGGCAACGTCGTGGGCGAGCCGCCCTACCGCGGCCGCCTGGCCCACCACGGCTGGCGGGTGGCCGCCGTGCGCCTGCCCCGGCGCGTCCCGGGCACCGACGCCCGGGTCGTGGCCCCGGCCGAGATCGAGCTGTCCTGACCCCCGCCCCGCGGCCCAGCCGCGGCGGCCGAATGTCCAAGGGCTTGAAACCATGGATGATTCCTTCGAGGCCTCTTTCGCGGTCGGCATCGACCTGGGCACCACGAACACGGCCCTCTCGGCCGTGCCCCTCGGCGTCGAGGACGCCGTGCCGGGGGTCTTCCCCCTGCCCCAGGTCGTGCAGCCCGGGGAGCTGAGGGAGGAGCCGCTGCTCCCCTCGTTCCTGTACCTGCCCGCCGACGCGGAGCTGCCGCCGGGGTCCATCGATCTGCCCTGGTACCCCAACGCCCGCGCCGTGGTGGGCCGCTTCGCCCGGGATCGGGGCGCCGGCTCCCCGGCCCGCCTCGTGTCGTCGGCCAAGAGCTGGCTGTCCCACGCCGGCGTCGATCGCCGCGCCGCCATCCTGCCCTGGGGTGCTCCGGGCGAGGTGCCGCGCGTCTCGCCGCTCGAGGCCAGCGCCCGCTACCTGGCCCACGTCGTCGCCGCCTGGGACGAGGCCCACCCCGACCACCCGCTCTACGACCAGGACGTCGTCCTGACGGTGCCGGCCTCGTTCGACGCCGTCGCCCGGGAGCTCACGGCCGAGGCGGCCCAGCTCGCCGGCCTGGGCGAGAACCTGCGCCTGCTGGAGGAGCCCCAGGCCGCCCTGTACGCCTGGCTGGCCGACCGCGGGCCGCGGTGGCGCGACGACGTGACCGTCGGCGATGTCATCCTGGTCTGCGACATCGGCGGCGGCACCACCGACTTCTCGCTCATCGCCGTCACCTCCGACAGCGGCAGCCTGGAGCTGGAGCGCGTCGCCGTGGGGGATCACATCCTCCTGGGCGGCGACAACATGGATCTGGCCCTCGCCTACACCGTCCGCCGGCGGATGGAGGCGGACGGCAACGCCCTCGACGACTGGCAGATGCGGGCCCTGACCCACGGCTGCCGGGCCGGCAAGGAGGCCCTCTTCGGCGACGCGAGCCTGGACGCCTGGCCCCTCGTGGTGCCCGGGCGCGGCAGCCGGCTCATCGGCGGCACCCTGCGCACGGAGCTGACCCGGGAGGAGCTGACCCGCGTGCTGCTGGACGGCTTCTTCCCGGTCGTCGGCAGCGACGCGCGGCCCCAGGCCCCGCGCCGCCTCGGCCTCACCAGCCTGGGCCTGCCCTACGCCCACGACGCCGGCATGACGCGCCACCTGGCCGCCTTCCTGGGGCGCGAGGGCCTCGATCGCCGCGTCCCGGGGCGCAGCCTCGTGCACCCCACCGCCGTCCTCTTCAACGGCGGCGTGACGCGCTCGCCCCTCATCCGCGACCGCATCATGGACGTCCTGACGGCCTGGTGCGTGGACGACGGCGGCCAGGCCCCGAAGGTCCTCGACGGCGACCAGCCCGACCTGGCCGTCAGCCGCGGGGCGGCCTGGTACGCCCGCGTCCGGCGCGAGGGCGGCCTGCGCATCCGCGGCGGCACGGCCCGCAGCTACTACGTGGGCGTCGAGCGCGCCGAGCTGGCGGTCCCCGGCATCCCGCCCCAGGTGGACGCCCTCTGCATCGCGCCGTTCGGCATGGAGGAGGGCAGCGAGGTCACCCTGCCCGAGCTCTTCGGCCTCTTCGTGGGCGAGCCGGCGGCCTTCCAGTTCTTCGGCTCCAGCACCCGCCGCAGCGACGAGGTGGGCACCGTGGTCGATCCGCGCGAGCTGGAGGAGCTCTCGCCCATCGAGACGACGCTGGCGGGCGAGGACACTGGCGTCGTGCCCGTCCGGCTGCACGCCCGGGTGACCGAGGTGGGCACGCTGGACCTCTCGGCCGTCGCCGAGGCGGACGCCCGCCGCTGGCGGCTCTCGTTCAACGTCCGCGTCGAGTAGCCCATGGCCCGGTACGTCGTCGGCATCGATCTCGGCACCACCCACTGCGCGGTGGCCTACAGCCCCATCGGCCAGGCCGACGTGCGGCTGTTCGCGGTGCCCCAGCTCGTCGCGGCGGGCGAGGTGGCCGACCGGCCCCTGCTGCCCTCGTTCCTCTACCTGCCGGCCCCCGGCGAGGTGGATCCCGAGGCGGCGCGCCTGCCCTGGGGCGAGGGCACCCCGGTGGCCGGCGAGTGGGCCCGGCGGCTCGGCGCCGCCACCCCGAACCGGCTGGTCGCGTCGGCGAAGAGCTGGATCTGCCACGGCGGCGTGAACCGCCGCGCGCCCATCCTGCCCTGGAGCGCGCCGGACGGTGAGCCCCACGTCTCGCCCTTCGAGGCCCAGGTCCGCTACCTGGAGCACCTGCGCCGCGCCTGGGATCAGGCCTTCCCGGCCGCCCCCCTGGCCGACCAGGACGTCGTCGTCACCGTGCCCGCGTCCTTCGACGAGGTGGCGCGCGAGCTGACGGCCGACGCCGCGGCCCAGGCCGGGCTGCGGCAGGTCCGCCTGCTGGAGGAGCCCCAGGCGGCGTTCTACGACTTCCTCGGCGCCCACACCGACGCCCTCGGCGAGGCCCTGGGCGCCGCGCGGCTGGTGCTCGTGGTGGACGTGGGCGGGGGCACGACGGACCTGACGCTCGTGCGCGTGCACCCGCCCGCCACGCCCGGCGCCGACCCGACGCTGGAGCGCGTCGCCGTCGGCGGCCACCTGATGCTGGGCGGCGACAACATGGACGCCGCCCTCGCCCACCACGTCCTGGAGCGCGTCGGCGGCGGCACCCTCGATCCGACGGAGTGGTCGGCCCTCATCCAGGCCTGCCGGGCCGCCAAGGAGCGGCTGCTCGCCGACGACGCGCCCGATCAGGTGCCGGTGACCCTGCAGCGCCGCGGCTCCCGCCTCATCGGCGGCACCCGGACGGTGCCCCTGCGCCGCAGCGACGTCGAGCAGGTGCTGGTGGATGGCTTCCTGCCGTTCAGCGGCCGCGAAGAGGTGGCCTCGCGCCAGGGCCGCGCCGGCCTGACCACGCTCGGCCTGCCCTACGTGACGGATCCGGCCATCCCGCGCCACGTCGCGACGTTCCTGCGCCGCCACGCCACGGCCGCCGCGGAGGCCGGGGCCGAGGTCCGCGACGGGCTGCCCCGCCCCGACCTGCTGCTGCTCAACGGCGGCGTCTTCAACGCGCCCGCCCTCATCACCCGCCTGCAGGCCGTGCTGGCCGGCTGGTACGGCGCCCCCGTGCCGCTCCTGGCGCACAGCAGCCTCGACACCGCCGTAGCCCGCGGCGCCGCCCGGTCCGCCCTCGCCCGCCACGGCGTCGGCCCCGCCATCGCCGGCGGCCAGGCCCGCGCCTGCTACATCGGCGTCCAGGGCCCCGACGGCCAGCCCCAGGCCCTCTGCGTCGCCCCCCGCGGCCTGGAGGAGGGCGCCACCGTGGCCGTGGAGGGCCGCGTCTTCCAGCTCGTGGTCGGCCGCCCCGTGGCCTTCCCCCTCTTCCAGTACAGCGGCGACCGCGCCGACGCCGTGGGCGCCGTGGTGCCCGTCGACGACGAGCTCGAGCCCCTGCCCGCCCTGGAGACCGCCCTCAAGCGGCAGGGCGGCATGTGGGTCGACCCCGAGACGGGCGCCGTGCCCGTGCGCCTGTCGGCCACCCTCACCGAGGTCGGCACCCTGGAGCTCTTCCTGGTCACGGTGGAGCTGCCCCCGCGGCGCTGGCAGCTCGAGTTCGCCCTCTCCGACGACGCCCCGCCGCCCGCCGAGCCGGAGCCGCCCGTCGAGGAGGCCGCCCCCGAGCCCCTGCCGCCCCGCTTCGGGGAGGCGCGCCGCCTGGTGGAGCGCATCTACGGCAGCGGCAAGGTGGGGGCCGATCCCGCCGCCGCCCGCAGCCTGCGCGAAGATCTGGAGAAGGTCCTGGGCCCCCGCGGCGAGTGGTCGCTGACGGTCTGCCGCAGCCTGCACGGCGTCCTGCACGACGTCCGCGGCCAGCGCGGCCGCAGCGCCATGCACGAGCTGACGTGGCTGCGGCTGGCGAGCTGGTGCCTGCGCCCCGGCTTCGGCTTCCAGGGGGACGCCGCCCGCGTCGACGCCACCTGGGCGCTGCACACGGAAGGGCCGAAGTTCCCGAAAGACAAGGCGATTCAGGCGGAGTGGTGGATCCTGTGGCGCCGCATCGCGGGGGGCCTGGACGCCCGCCGCCAGGCCGCGCTGCTGGCCGATGTGCGCCCGGCCTTCGTGGCCGAGGGCGGCCCGCCCCTCGCCGTCCACCCCGAGATGCTGCGCATGCTGGCCGCCCTGGAGCGGCTGCCGGCGCCCGACCGCCAGCGCGCGGGCGAGTGGTTCCTGGCCAGCTTCAAGAAGGTCAACTCGTGGTGGCCGCTGGGCCGCTTCGGCGCCCGCGAGTCGTTCCACGGCGGCAGCCGGGAGGCGGTGCCGCCAGCGGTGGCCGAGGCCTGGCTGCGCCTGCTGCTCGATCTGGACTGGGCCCAGGCCGATGGGGCCGCCTTCGCCGCCGTGATGATCGCCCGCGTCACCGGCGACCCCGGCCGCGACGTCAGCGAGGCCTCGCGGCGGGCGGTCATGGCGCGCCTGGGCGGGGTGAAGGGGGCGGGCGCCTGGCTGCCCCTGCTGGAGCGCGCCTCGGCGTTGTCGGAGGGCGACCGCAAGCGCGTCTTCGGTGAAGGCCTGCCCGCAGGTCTTCGCCTCTAAGACCCCGAATTCACCGAACTTTCAGCGAAGGCTGCGGCCCGCGCCCGAGGGCGGGTCGCTGCCCTCCGCGCCCGGCGAGCCCGGCCGCGTCGGCACCCGCAGCGCCACCCGCGCGCCGCCGCCCGGGGCCCCGGTGATGACCAGCCGGCCGCCGTGCAGATCGGCCACGCGCTCGGCCACCGCCAGGCCCAGGCCCGCGCCGCCGAACCGCCGCGTCACGCTGCCATCCACCTGGTAGAAGGGCTCGACGACGCGGTCGCGCTGGTCGGGCGGGATGCCCGGCCCCTCGTCCGTCACGGCCCACTCCAGGAGGCGCCGATCCCCATCCCCGTCCACGAGGAGCTGGACGTCCACCCCGAGCCGCTGCCCGTCAGGGCCGAACTTGACGGCGTTGTCCACCACCTGCCGCAGCGCCTCGTGCACCCGGGCGCGGTCGACCATCACCGGCTCCAGATCCGGGCCCGTGCGCACCTCGAACCGCATGGCCCGGGCCTTGAGCCGGCCCACGAACTCGTGGCCGACGCTGCGGACCACGTCCAGCGGGTCGACGGCCGACAGCTCCAGCGCCACGGCCCCCGTCGCGAACCGCGTCACGTTCAGCAGGTTCTCGATGAGCCCACGCAGCCGCGCCAGCGAGCCGGACATGCGCCCCAGGACGTGCTGCTGCGCCGGGCTCACCGGCCCCAGCTCCCCGCCCGCCAGGATCTTCACGTAGCCCATCAAGGGCGTCATGGGGGTGGAGAGCTCGTGGCTGACGTTGCGCAGCACCTCCATCTTGAGGCGGTCCACCTCGCGCAGCCGGTCGTTCGCCCGGGTCAGCTCCCGGACCTTCGCCTCGAGCCGCTCCACCACCCGGCGGGAGTGATCGACGAGGTGCGAGGTGCGCTCGGAGTCGCTCACCAGCTCCTTGCGGCCGTCGCGGAAGGCCTCGAGCTGGTCGACGAAGCCCACCATGCGGATGGGCTTCACGATGAAGCCGTCGAAGCCGAGGGCCAGGGCCCGGCTGCGATCCCCCTCGGCGGTGATGGCCACGACGGGCACGACCCCGAGGCCCGGGTGGCCCTTCAGGCGCGTGACCACCTCGTAGCCGTCCAGCCCGGGGATGTTGATGTCCACCAGGATGAGGTCGGGCTGCTCGGCCAGGGCCAGCTCGATGCCCGTCAGGCCGTCGGCGGCGTCGGTGACGCGGTGGCCGCGGGCCTCCAGCAGCTTGCGGACGAGCAGGCGGTTCTCGCGCCGATCCTCGATGTGCAGGACGTTCATGGCCGCTCCGGGACGGCCGCGAGGGCCGCCGGCAGCAGGTCGGCCAGGCCGGCCTCGGTGTTCCGCGTCGGGTCCTCCCAGACGCGCGCGAGGAGCCACGCCTGGACCTGGCCCACCCGGCGGGACGGCGGCAGGCCGGCGAGCGCCATCAGGCCGCGGCCGTCGAGGGCCAGGTCGCTCGCCGTCAGCGGCCCGTCCCGCGCCCCCAGCGCCTCGATGCGCGCCGCCAGCGCCGCCCAGGGCCCCGCGTCGTCGGCCCAGGCTGCCTGCCACGCCAGCCAGGCGTCGAGCAGCGCGGGCGTGACCCGGGCCACGAGGGCCCGCACCGCCGCGTCGCTCGGGGGATCCGCCGGCTCCTCCGCCACCCGCAGGAGCGCCAGCACCCGGCGGCGGTCGTCGTTGGACACCCGCAGGGCCCGCAGCGCCGCGTCGGCCTCGTCGGCCACGGGCCGCAGCACCAGCGCCAGGCGGTCGACGGCCGGGAGGGGGTGCGTCAGCGCCCGCGCCACCCACGCCAGGCCCGCGTCCGGCAGGCGCCCCACGGCCGGCAGCGCCACCGTCAGCATCCCGGTCTCGCTCAGGACGAGCAGCGCGCGCCCGGCGTGGGCCGAGCCGAGGATCTTGTAGAGCTCGACGCGCACACGCTCGGCGCTCACCTGCTGAAAAACCCTGAGAGTTCGCGGGATTGCGGCGAGGGTATTCACCTCGATGGCGAAGTCGAGGACGGCCTGGAACCGGACGGCCCGCAGGGCGCGCAGGCCGTCTTCCGTGAAGCGCGCCTCCGCGTCCCCCACCGCGCGGATGAGGCGCCGGTCCAGATCGCGGCGACCCTCGAAGGGGTCGGCCAGGGTGTCGCTCAGCGGATCCCAGGCCATGGCGTTCATGGTGAAGTCGCGCCGCGCCAGGTCTTCTTCGAGGCTGCGGGTGAAGCGCACGCTGTCGGGCCGGCGGCCGTCGGTGTAGTCGCCGTCGACCCGGTAGGTCGTCACCTCCACCACGTCCTCGCCCAGCACCACCGTCACGGTGCCGTGCTGCAGGCCCGTCGGCACCGTCCGGTCGAACAGGGCCATCACGGCCTCGGGCTCCGCGTCGGTGGTGACGTCCCAGTCGCCGGGCACGCGCCCGAGCAGGCGGTCGCGGACGCAGCCGCCGACGAGCCAGGCCTCGTGGCCGGCGGCCCGCAGGCGCGCCACCACGGCGACGATGGGCGCTGGGGGCGTGACCCCGCTCATGAGGCCTCCTCGGTGGCCAGCAGCTTCTCCATGGCCGTCAGCGCCCGCTCCCCCCAGCGCACGCCGCGGACGTCCTCCAGGTCGGCGAGGAGCGGCAGCGCCTCCTCGGCCGCCACGCGCGCGGCCTCCAGGTGCACCCGCCCGGCGCCCAGGGTCGTGACCTCGCCGCCGAAGAGGTCGACGCCCGCCAGGGCCACGTGCAGCGACACCGCGAGGCGCAGCCCCGCCGCCAGCTCCATGGTCAGCCGGTGCTCCCGGGCCAGCCGCAGGCCTTCCTCCAGCCGCGCCAGGGCCTGAGCGGGCCGGGCCTCGGCGTCGCGCAGGGCCTCGGCCCGGGCCAGCAACACCCGCACGCTGCTGTCGCAGAGGGGCTCCGCCAGCCACGCCGCGGCGCCGAGCTGGGCCTCGGCGGTGTGGGCGTCCCGCGCCAGGGCCGCCACGAGGCCGGCGAGGGCCGCCAGGCGGGCGCGCTGGCGCACCGGGGCGCCCACGGCCAGATCCTCGGCCTCGGCCAGCACCGTCGTCGCCTCGTCCAGGCGCCCGAGCGCCGCCAGGACCTCCGCGCGCTCCATCCGCTCGGCCAGCCGCACGGCCGGCGAGGCCGCCCAGCCCAGGGCCGCGTCGAGCGCCTGCAGCGCCTCCACCTCGGCCCCCCGGCAGCGCCGCAGCGCCGCCACGCTGACCAGGACGGCGGCCGCCCCGGCCCGATCGCTCTCGGCGGCGAAGCGCTCCAGGGCGTCGGTGTACGCGGCCTCCGCCCGGCCCGCCCGGCCCCGGGCTCGCTCGACGTCCCCGAGCCCCGCCACGGCCTGCGCGGCCCGGGCCGGCTCCTGGCCGAGCTTGCACAGCATGCGCGCCGCGATGAAGGCCCCCTCGGCGGCGTCGGCGTCCCCGCGCGCGAGGGCGAGCTGCCCCAGCGCCAGCCGCGCGAACCCCATGAGCGCGAAGGCGTCGACGGCCTCGGCCGCGGCGGCGAGCTGGTGGGCGAGCGCCTCGGCCTCCACCTCGGCCCCCGTCTGCAGGGCATGGGTCAGGGCGGCCTCCAGGGCACCGAGCCGCGCCGCGGGCGGCGCGCTCGCCAGGCCCGCCACCGCGGCGGCCAGGGCGGGGCCGGCGGCCGCCTCCCCCGCCTGCCAGGCGCGCAGGCCCACCTCGAGCCACCAGACGGCGGCCGCCTGGCCCCGGCCCGCGGCGTCCAGGTGGCCGGCCACCGCGTGCCCCGCCGCCGCGCCGTCGCGGGCGAGCGCCGCCCAGGCCGCCTGCAGTTCGCCCGCGATCACCAGCTCCTCCGGCAGCTCCGCCCGCAGGGCCGCGCGATCCGTGGCGGTGGTGAAGCGCCAGCGCAGGCCGTCGCCCAGGGGCGAGAGGAGCCCCGCCTGCACCGCCGCCGCCAGCGCCCCGGCCACGCCCTCGGGCGACAGGTCCACGTCCGGGTGCAGGGCGGGCACGTCAGCGGCGTGGAAGCCCGGCCCGAGCAGCGCCGCCGCCGCGAGCAGGTGGCGCGCGCCGGGCGCTAGGCTCTCGATGCGGCGCCGCGAGGCCTGGCCCGCCGTCAGCGGCGGCAGCGGCGCCGGCAGGATCCAGTCCGCCGTGCCCGCGGGCGCCGCGCCGGCGGCGAGCAGCGTCCGCCCGGCCTCGCAGACGCTCGCGACGTGGCCCCCGGTGGCGGCCAGGACGGCGTCGACGATGGGCTCGGGCGCCGGCGCCCGGTCGGCCAGCGCCCCCAGCAGGTCGGCGATGGCCGCGGCCTCCAGGGGCTCCACCGGCACCACCTCGTCGAGCCGCTCGGAGAAGCGGTCGGCGGCGGCGTGCGTGTCGAGCTCGCAGAGGACGAGCACCGCCCCCTTCCCCCGGGTCCGCAGGGCGTCGAGGACGGCCAGGGTGCGGTCGGAGGCCGCCGCGCAGTGCTCCAGCAGGACGAGCAGCGGCGCCCGCTCCAGGTGGGCCTCCAGGAAGCGCAGGAAGGCGTCCTCCAGGACGACGGGATCCATCGTCGCGCCCGGCCCGGGGGGCGCCAGCATCGCCTCGAGGGCCCGCAGGGCGCGCTCGGGGGCCGCCGGCAGCAGGGCCGCCAGCCGCTCCCGCGCCTCGCGCCGCCGCCGCGCCGGCGGCCACCGCGCGTCCAGCCCGCACGCGACGTGCACCAGGCGCCCCAGCGGGCACCACGGATCAGCGCCGTCCGCGAAGCCCCGCAGCGTCCGCACCCGGCTGAAGGCGTTGGCCCGCCGGCGCGCGAAGGCGTTCATCAGGGTGGTGCGGCCCGTGCCCGCGGCGCCGACGACGCCGACGAGGTGGGGCCGGTCCATGCGCAGCACCTCGTCCAGCCGGGCGTCGAGCAGGGCCAGGGTGCGGCTGCGACCGACGGGCACCGGCGCCTGGGCGGCGGTGTCGAGGACGGCCCCGCAGGCCGGACACACCGCGCTCGGATCGGGGTAGTGGCAGGCGGGGCAGATCATCGACCGTCCAGGGTGTCGTGCTGCAAGGTCGCGAGTTTGTTACGGATCAGCCGGAAGCGGGCCTCGAACTCCGCGTGGCGCGACCGGAAGAGGTTGAAGTAGCGTCGCTCCTCCTTGCGCGCGGCCAGCGCCGCCAGCTCGTCCTCGACGCGCTGCACCACCACCCCCAGATCGTCGAACGGCTTGCGCAGGAAGCCTGCCACCCCCGACTCGATGGCGTCCACCGCCGCCTCCAGGGTGGGGTTGCCGGTCATCAGGATGACGCGCGCTTCGGGGTGAACGGCGTGGATCTCGCGGATGAGGGCGACGCCGTTGGCGTCCCCCAGGTTCTTGTCGGTGAGCACCAGATCGTAGCGGCGGCGCAGGAAGGCCTCCCGCGCGGCCGCCCCGCTCGTGGCGCCCTCCACGTCGTGCCCCTGGGATCGCAGCAGCGTCTCCAGCAGCGCGACGACGCCGACGTCATCGTCGACGACGAGGACGCGCCACGTCTCCTCGATGGGCTGGGCCGCGTGGGCCAGGCGCTCGTCCAGCTCCACGTTGGCTTGCCGCAGCGCCCGCATGCTGGCCATGAACACCTCGTTGAGGTGCGTCAGCTCCCCCACGACGCGCTCCAGCTCGGCTTGCTGCTTGCGCCGCCGCGTCGCCCGGCGCACCGTCGCCCGCAGCTCGTCCACCGAGTTGCCGTCCTTGAGGAGGTAGCCATCGAAGCCCAGCGCCAGGGCCCGCGACGCCGACCGGGCGGAGCCGTGGGCCGTCAGCACCACCACGCAGAGGCCCGGGCCGGCCAGCCGCCGCAGCCGCTGCACCAGGCCGAAGGCGTCCATGTCGGGCAGGCCCATCTCGGTGACGATGGCCGCGGGCGGGCCCAGCGCCTCGACGGCGTCGAGGGCGGCGGTGCCATCGCGCACGGCGTGCACCCCGGCGCCCAGGCCCCCGAGCACGTCCGCACAGAGCCGACCCGCTCGCGGGTCGGGATCCACCACCAAGGTCCACTGCCCAGGCTTGCCCTGCACGCGCGCCTCCACCCCGAGCCCGCGGGGGCCCCCGCTCCGTCGATGTTCCCCACCGGGTTGTCCCATGCCGCCCCGGGTTCGTACCATTTCTGGGTGAACATCGGCTGCACTTTTTTGTTCCTCCTGGCCCTGCTCGCGGGCTGCGGCGGGCCAGGCGGCCCGGGCACCCCAGCCGGCCGGCTGACGCCCCTGCCCCGGGCCCGCACGCTGCGGGTGGTCGCCTTCGTGGACCCCGGCGCCGCCCGCATCGCGGGCCACGCCGCCCGGCTGGGGGAGCGCATCGCCAGCGCATCGGACCACCTGGCCGCCCTGGCCGCCCTGCAACTCGAGCTGGTGGCCGTCCGCCGAGATGCCGCCCCGGCCGGGGATCTGACCGCCGCGCTCGAGCGCCTGGAGCAGGCCGCCCCGGCGCCCGAGGCCGACCTGGTGCTGCTGTACACCGCCGACGCGCCGGTGGGCCGGACGACCACGGCGCAGCTCGTCCAGAGCCGCTACGCCGGTCGGTACGTGGTCGTGCGAAGCCCGGCAACGCTCATCCCGCCCGACGACCCAGAGCGCCTGCACCGCGCCGAGGTCGAGCTCATCGAGCACGGCATCGGCGTCATCTTCGGGGCCCTGCCGGGGTGCGTGGCCAGCCTCATGGCGTCGACCCCGCACCTCGGGCGCCAGCCCCCCGTGAGCTTCCGGCCCCTCGACCTGCAGCTCATGCGGGCCCATGCCCGGCTCGACCTGCGCGGCGGGCCCCGGGTGCCCCCGGCCATGGCCACGGAGGTGCTGGCGCTGCTCGACGCGGCCCGCCCGGATCGTTGCCAGGCGGGGCTCTTCGACCGACGGCGGGCGCTGCTGGCCGAGGTGGCCGCGCCGCCGCCGCCCACCGCCGCGCCCCTCGCCGCCGGCCTGGCGGCGCTGGCCGCGGGGCAACACGCCGAGGCGTGGGCCGCCTGCGAGCCCATCGCGCGCACGGCTGCGCCCGGCGAGGCCACCCGCTGCGCCGGGCTGGCGGGGGCGGCCCTGGGCAAGGGCGACGCGGCCATCCGCTACCTGCGGGCCCACCTCGCCGCGCGCCCGGACGACGAGGAGGCGCTGCTGGTGCTGGCCCGCGAGGTCGGCCGGCAGGGGGACGACGGGGCCGCCCGGGGCCTGCTCGCCGGCTTCGTCGAGGGCCACCCCGACCATGTGCGGGCCCGCGTCAACCTGGGGATCGCCCTGGCGCGCCTGGGGGATCTGGCCGGCGCTCGCCAGCAGTGGGAGGCGGCGCTGGCCCGGGATCCCCAGAACCCGGACGCGCGCGAGCTGCTGGATCAGCTCCCGCCCTGAGCGTCCGCCGCCGCCCCGCCACGCCGTCCTCGGCCAGGGCGGCGGCCACGTCGGCGGGGGCGGGCTTCCAGCGCCGATGAATCCAGAGCCACTGCGTTGGGTGGGCCCGGATGGCCGCCTCGACGACCGCCACGCAGCGCGTCGTGTCCGCCACCAGCGCGGCCTCGGTGGACCCCCGGGTGAGCTCGACGGGCGCCCCGATGTCGACGCGGTGGCGACCATCCGCCAGGCGGTGCGTGAAGATGGGCACCACCGGCGCGCCCAGGCGCCGCGCCAGGCGCACCAGATCCGGGCTCGTCGCGGCCGGGCGGCCGAAGAACGGCACCCAGACGGCCCGGCCAGGGGGCGCGTGCTGGTCGAGGACGTACGCCACGATCTCGCCGCGGCGCAGGGCGGCGACGGTCTCCCGCGCCGAGGCCCCCGCGGGCAGCAGCGACGCCCCGCCCCGCCGCAGCCGCCGCCAGATGGCCTGGGCCGTGGGTGAGCGCAGCCGGCGGGTCACCACGTGCACCGGCACCGGGAAGCGCCCGCCGGCACGCACCAGGGCCTCGAAGGCCCCCAGGTGGGCCGACAAGACGAGCGCCCCCCGCCCGGCCGCCAGGGCCTCGGCCAGGTGGGCCTCGCCCACGATCTCGAGGGGCGCCGGCCGCCCGGCGGCGGCCCGCAGCAGCTCCACCAGGCTCACGCCGAAGTGCCGGTAGGCCCGGGCCACCACCCGCCGCACCTCGGCGGGCGTCCCACCCAAAGCCCGCGCCACGTTCTCGCGGGCCACCCGCCGCCGAATGGGCAGGAGGCGGTGCCACGCCGCGCCTAGCGCGGCGCCGAGGGCCCGCGCCCACGCCCCCGGCAGGGAGGCGAGCAGCGCCCCCACCCCCACGGCCAGCGCCGCGGCCAGGCGCGCCCTCATGGCCGGCAGAGCCGCAGGACGCGCTCGACGTCGCCGGCCACCGGCGCCAGCGCCACCTCCACCACCGCGGCGGGCCAGCCGGGCGGCAGGCGCTCCCGATCCTTGGTGGTGGTGACCCAGGTGCCGCCCCGGGCGGCGCAGGCGGCCAGCTCGCGGGCCGAGAACCGGTGGTGGTCTGCGCGCTCGTAGCCATCGAGCACCTCGGCGCCGGCCCCGGCCAGGGTGGCGCGGAAGGACGCCGGCCGGGCGATGCCGGTCAGGGGCCGGACGGCGCGGCCGCGCAGCCACGCGGGCCCGACCACCTCGCCCCCGGGCAGGTGGACGGCGCGCACGGCCACGCGGCTCTCGACGGCGGGCACCCAGGGCGCCGGCAGCGGGCGGGCGCCGGGCTCGTCCACCCGGTGCAGCCAGACGGCGTCGGCGCGGGCGAGGGCGTCGAGGGGCTCCCGCAGCGGCCCCGCGGGCAGGACGCCGCGGGGCGCCGTCGCGTCGACGAGGGCGATGCGGGCGGTGGCGGGGACGTCCCGATCCTGGAACCCCCCGTCCAGCAGCACGATCTCGGCCGCCGGCACCGCGGCCAGGCCGGCGACGCGGCTCGGGCCGGCGACGACGGGGATGCGGGCCGGGAGCGCACGCCGCAGGGCGGCGGCTTCATCCCCGCGGGCCGCGTCGGGCGTGCGGACGAGGCCCGTCCCCTGCCCGCGGTAGCCATGGGCCACCACCGCGACGCGCCAGCCCTCGGCGTCCAGCGCGCGCGCCAGCCACTCCACGAGGGGCGTGCGGCCGGCGCCGCCCACGGCCAGGCCGCCGATGACGATGGTGGGACGGGTGGCCGGCGTCGCGGCGGGGCGCTGCCCCTGCCACCGCATCCAGGCCGAGGTGCCGGCGGCGAGGCCACGGGCCACGGGCCCGGGCGTCGACCGGAAGAGGAAGCGCTGGGCGGCGAGCCGCAGCCCGCCGACGGCGGCGTCGCTCAGTGCTCGAAGTAGGAGCGCAGCGAGGCGCTGCGGTGGGCCTGGCGCAGCTTGCGGATGGCCTGGGCCTCGATCTGGCGGATGCGCTCGCGGGTCAGGTCGAACACCTGGCCCACCTCCTCCAGGGTGTGGTCGCTGCGCACGCCGATGCCGAAGCGCAGCCGGAGCACCTTGGCCTCGCGGTCGCTGAGGGTGTCGAGGACCCGGTTGGTCTCCTCGTTCATCAGCTTGTGCATGGCCACGTCGGAGGGCGGCGGCTGGTTCGGATCCTCAATGAAATCGCCCAGATGGGAGTCGTCGTCCCCCACCGGCGTCTCCAGCGAGACCGGCGAGCGGCTGATCTTGAGGGCCTTGCGGACCTGCTCCGGGGAGAGCTCCAGGCGCTCGGCGATCTCCTCCGGCAGCGCCGGCCGCTCCAGCTCCTGCTCCATCTGCCGCGCCACGCGGGTGATCTTGTTGATCGTCTCGATCAGGTGCACCGGGATGCGGATGGTGCGGGCCTGGTCGGCGATGGCGCGGGTGATGGCCTGGCGGATCCACCAGGTCGCGTAGGTGCTGAACTTGTGGCCGCGGCGGTACTCGAACTTGTCCACCGCGCGCATCAGGCCGATGTTGCCCTCCTGGATGAGATCCAGGAAGTGCAGGCCGTGGTTGAGGTACCGCTTGGCGATGCTCACCACGAGGCGCAGGTTGGCGAGGATCATCTCGCTCTTGGCCCGCTCGAGGGCGCGCTGGTTCTTGACCACGTCGCCCACGACCTCGCAGATGTCGTCGTAGTCGAGGCCGACCCGCGTCTCCAGCTCGTCGATGCGCCGGCGGGCCTTCGCCACGCCGCTGCCGAGCTCGGCCCAGCCGGCCGCGTCCAGCCCGCTCGCCGCGTTGGGCTCGCCGCCGGCGACGATGGCGTCGGCGTCGGCCCCCGCCATCACCTCGCACTCGCGCACGAACTTGCGCCAGTCGCGCAGCTCGTCGCGGGTGCGCCGCAGCTTGTCCGCGATGCCGTTGACGACGTTCCAGCTCACGTTCATCCGGGCGATGAGCTCGCGCAGCTCCACGTCGTAGTCGCGGTTCTTGCGCCGGGACGTCTTGGTGACGCGCCGGTTGCTGCGCAGGCGGGCGCGGGCCACGCTCTTCAGCTCGGCGGCGATGGTCTCGACGCGATCGATGCCCGAGAGGCCCGTCGACGTCTCCGGCTCCTGGTTGGAGCTGCCGTCGAGGATCTCGCGCAGCGTGCGCTGCCCGCGCCGCACCTGCCGGGGCAGGTCGACGAAGGCGTTGACCCCCGCGCTGGTGGCCAGGATGCCGTTGAGGACGCCCTCGCGCGCGTTCTCGATGCGCCGGGCGATCTCGACCTCCTGCTCGCGCGAGAGGAGATCGACGCAGCCGATGCGGGACAGGTAGACGCGGACGCTGTCCAGCTCGCCCCCCGAGGGCTCCTCGCCATCGCGGCGGCGCCGGGACGTGCGGGGGGGCCCGTCCTCGTCCTCTTCGTCGTCCCGAAAGCCCGCCGGCTTGTCCCGCATTCGCTTGTCGGCCATGTCGCCTCCTGCACCCCGCCGGGCCCGCCGTCGCCGGCCGCGAGGAAGATGCTGGTCTGGGTAGCCGGTTTCACCCGGACCACCGCTCGCTGTGGATTACCTTACTTTACTCTCAATGCGCACACGAGTCTGACATTCGCGTCATGGACTTCGCAAAATTTGCAGACCCTCCAGGGCATGCTGGACCGCCTCAACCGAGACGCCCACGAGGCATGCGGTGCTGCCGAGCCGGCAGGGGCGTCGTCCATGATCACTGCACGGTGCACACGGCAATTCATGTGCCACCACGCGCCCTTGGGATCCGCGGGGCGCCCACCGGCCGGGCGGAGTGGGGCCAAACAGCGCCACGAAAGGGGTAGCGACGCTGGCGGCCAGGTGGAGGACGCCGCTGTCGTTGCCGACGGCCACCGCGGCGGTGGCTACCAGAGCAGCCACCCGGTCGAGGGGCTCGGTGATGGGGAGCACGCGCCCGGTCGGGCCGGCGACGCGCTCGAGGAGGGGCCCCTCGCCCGGCCCGCCCACGACGACGACGGCCAGCCCGGCGGCGGCCAGCAGCCGCCCCACGGCCGCGAAGCGCTCGGCCGGCCACCGCTTCGTGGCGTGGCCGGCCCCCGGGGCGATGACGGCGATGGGCCCGGCGGGCCGCCACCCCCGCGCCCAGGCGTGGGCCTCCGCGGACAGCGTGAGCGCCGGCGGGCCGAGCGGCGGCAGGCCGACGGCCTCGGCCAGCCGGTCGAGCTGGTGCGGGCCCCCGAAGTAGCTGCGGTGCAGGGGTCGACCACCCAGCGTGCGCACGAGGTCGAGGCCCCGGCGCTTGCGCCAGTGGGACCGCCGCCCCGCGCGGGCGGCGAGGGCCCGGGTGCGGGGCCGGTTCTGCAGGTCGATGGCCAGGTCGGGGGGCGCCACACGCCAGGCCTCCGCCGGGGTGAGCACGCCGGCCAGCCGCGGGTGGGCCGCGAACAGAGGGTGGTACTGCGGTCGGGTGACCAGCGTCACGCGCGCGCCGGGATCGCGGTCGGCGAGCGCGCGCAGGACGGGCTCGCACAGGATGACGTCCCCCAGGGCCGACTCCCGGATGACCCAGATGGACGTCGGTGGCGCGCTCACGCCAGCGCCTCCCGGGCCGCGTCGGTGGCCGCGCCGATGGCGGCGGCCAGGCGACCCTGGGCGGCCTCGGGCGCCTCGTCCGCCGCGAAGTGCAGGGGGGCGCCGACGATGACCACCACCCGCGTGAAGGGGCACGGCAGCAGGAAGCGATCCCAGGCGCGCCGGAGTCGACGGCCCCGGCGGACGGCCACGCCGACGGGCCAGACGGGGCAGCCGACGCGGGCCGCCAGCCAGATGACGCCGGCCTTCACCTCGCGGCCGGGGCCCCGCGGGCCGTCGACGGCCATGAGGGCGAGGGCGCCGCGCCGCAGGGCCCGGGCCAGGCCGCGCGCCGCTCCGAGGCCCCCCCGGCTGCTGGAGCCGGGCACGTCCCCTACCCCCAGGTGCGCCATGACGCGGGCCTGCAGGCGCCCGTCCCGGCTGAGGCTGATGGGGGCCACCACGTCGCCGCGGGGGCGGACGGCGACGAGGGGGAGCTGGTCGCCATGCCAGAACGCCACGAGGCCCGGCTGGTCGAAGGCGGGCCCGAGGCGGCGCGCCCGCAGCGTCCGCGTCCAGGCGCGCACGAGGAGCCCGATGAGCAGCCCGAGGAGGCGCGCCCTCACGCCGGCGGCTCCAGGTGGACGTGGGCGTCGGCCACGGCGATGAGCGCCGGATCGTGGCTGATGAGCAGGACGGTGCAGCGGCCCCGCAGGCCCGCGATGGTGGTGGCGAGGGCCGCGGCCGCGCCGGCGTCGAGGTGCGCCGACGGCTCGTCGAGGACGAGGAGCAGGGGCCGGCGCAGGAGCGCCCGCGCCAGGGCGACGCGCTGCTGCTCGCCCCCCGAGAGGCCCGCGCCGCCGTCGCCGAGCGGGCGGTCCCAGCCGGCGGGATCCGCGGCCAGCAGCGGGCCCAGCCCCGCCAGCTCGGCGACCTCGGCCAGCCAGGCGGGGTCCGGCACGGCCTCGCCCAGGCAGACGTTCTCGCGTAGGGTGCCGCGGCCCAGGAGCGGCGCCTGGGTCACCCAGCCGACGCGGCGGCGCCACCCGAGGGCGTCGAGGCGTTCAACCTCTTGATCATCCACGAGAATCTGGCCGGACGAGGGCGCGAGCAGGCGGGCCAGCGTCCAGGCCAGCGTCGTCTTGCCGGCGCCGTTGGGGCCCACGAGGGCGGTCACGCCGCCGGCTGGCAGGTGGGCGTCCACCGGGGCGAGGGTGCAGCGGCCGGCGCGGTGGACGGTGAGGCCCCGCAGCGTCAGCGACGGCGGCGCGGTCGGCGGCGGCGCCCCGGATCCCCCGGGCAGCCGGTCGGGCAGGTCGAGGAGGGCGCGGGCCCGGTCCAGGGCGGCCCGCCCGGGCTGCACGACGGCCTGTGCCCGCACCAGGCCCTTCACGGGCTGGTACAGCAGCAGCACGGCGACGAAGAAGCTCAGGACGTGCTCGGCGGCCAGGTCGCCGGCGGTGATCTGCTGGCCGGCGAGGTAGAGCGTCACGCCGAGGGCGACGGCGCCGATGATCTCGTTGATGGGCCCGCTGGCGGCGCGCAGGCGGGCGGCGCGGACCTCGGCCTGGGCGACGTCGTCGGCGGCCGCGGAGAACGCCGCGAGGGCGGCCGGGGTCGTCCCGCTCATCTGCAGCCACGGCAGGCGGCGGAGCTGATCGTCCACGAGCACGGCGAGGCGGCCGCGGTGGGCCTGGCTGCGGCCGGCGGCGCGGCGCAGGGCCCGGCCGACGCGGGCGACGGGCCAGAAGATGAGGGGGTAGATGCTGAAGACGAGCAGCGCCAGGCGCCACTCGATGACGAGGCAGAGGACCAGGAGCGCCGCCACCTGGGCGCCGTCCCGCAGGCGGCTCGCGACGCCCTCCACGGCCAGGGCCTCGACGGCGCGCACGTCGGTGGTGACGCGGGTGATGAGGTCGGCGGCGCCCAGGGCGCTCACGGCGTCGGGGGGCAGGTCGAGCAGGCGGCGGTGCAGGCGGAGGCGCAGGTCGGTGACGACGGCCTGGCCGAGCCGCGCCGTCGTCACCGCGTGCTGGTGCTGCGCGAGCCCCTTCGCCACGGCCACCAGGACGAGCAGGCCCGGCAGCGCCACCCGCAGCGTCTCCACGCTGGGCGGCGGCGGCAGGTACGGGGCGAGGCCGGCGGGCCAGGCCAGCGTCTCGCCGCCGAAGAGGGCGCGCAGCAGCGGACCGACCAGCGCCCCCTGGGCGGCGGCCGTGAGCGCCAGCAGGCCCGCCCAGCCCGCGGCGACGGCGAAGGCGCCCAGGCGGGGCCGCAGGAGCGTCCTCAACAGGGGATCGAGCATGCCACCTCAGGCCGGTCGACGCGGTCTCGGCGAGGGGGCCCTCGACCGCGTCGGCCATGTTGCCAGACCGGGGAAGAGACCGGTACGCTCCCTCTGTGGACGACTCCGATCCCATCGACTACGACCCCCGCTCGGACGACAGCCCCGTCCCCTCCCGGGTGCGCTTCGAGGACCCCCAGAAGTTCCTGGAGTTCTACGAGAAGCAGCTCTCCCGCGGGGTCGTGGGCCTGCGCCACCCCCAGGCCATCGGCCTGCAGGCCCCCATGCTGGTGGTGGTCAGCCCGCCCGGAGCGCCCGACCGCCTGGTGCTGCCGGGGCGGGTCAGCCGCGTCAGCCAGCGCCCCGACGGGGCGTGGCGCCTGCGCGTGGAGATCGAGCAGCGCCCCCAGGACGCCGCCTGGCTGGAGGGCTACGTGGAGGGCCTGCGGGTGCAGGTGGCCCGTGGCCCCGTCGGCCTCGAGGTGCTGGACGTGGTGCCGGTGCCGGTGTCGGTCCCGCCCGCGGCGGCTGCCCCCGCGGCGGCGGCGCCCGAGCTGCCCCGAACGGCCTCCTCGGGTGAGATCCGCGAGCTGGCCGAGCGGCTCGACCAGATCGACTACTACGATCTGCTCGGCGTGCCCGAGGACGTGGACGCCGAGATCCTGCAGAACCGGTTCCACTTCCTCACGCGGCGGTTCCACCCTGACCTCTTCCACGGCATGGACTGGCGCGTCGTGCGGGGGGTCAACCAGATCTACCGCCGCATGAACGAGGCCTACTCGGTGCTCAAGAGCCCGGTGCGGCGGCGCGCGTACGACGCCGGTCGCCGGGCCGACGACGCCGACAGCCTGCGCCTGGGCACCGAGGCGCTGGAGGAGGCCCGCCGCCGCGAGCTGATGCAGGGCGGCACGACGGGCCCGGGCGACTTCTACTGGGGCCGCGCGCGGCTCGTCCTGGAGAGCGCCCGCGGGCGGCAGGAGTGGGAGGTCCCGGCGCGGATGGAGGCGGCGCGCTTGCTGCGCACGGCCCTCTTCTTCGAGCCCGAGAACGATCACTTCCGCACCGCGCTCGACCAGATCGAGCGGCAGCTCCCGCGGGCCTGAACGCCGTTTCCTTCTCTGATTTCAGGAACTTCGGCGCTAAAAGCGCAGCTGCCAGCCCAGGTGGACGGCGTCCTTGCCGGCCCCGACCTGCACGCTGCCGGCCGGGCTGGCGGCGTCGTCGCGCCACCAGAGGTAGACGGCGGCCCCGAGCGCCAGGGCGCTGACGCCGAAGGAGAGATCGGCCAGCAGGGCGCCGCTCTCGGCCGAGCTCTTGAGCTCCTCGGCCTCGGCCCGCTTCTTCGACTCCCGCGCCGCAGAGGCGTCGTCGAGGGCCGTCAGCCCGAGCCACGTCCCCACGCCCGCGGCCACCACGGCCGTCCCCACGGCGACCCAGGGCCACGGGTCCATCGCGTCGACCGTCTCGGGCGGCAGGGCCTGCCGGGTGACGGGCATGAGGGTGTCTTTGGGGCCCTCGCTCGGCAGCGTGGGATCGCCCCCGAGCTGCTTGATGCGGTGGATGATGGCGGTCTCGTCGGCCGGCTGCGTGGCGAGGTAGGCGCGGTACCACTGCACCGCCCCCTCCTTGTCGGCCAGCATCTCGCGGCTGCGGGCCACGTTGTAGAGCAGGTCGCGCTGCTTCGTGAGGGTGTAGGCCTTCTGGAAGGCGACGGCAGCGGGCTCGAAGCGCCCGGCGCGGTAGTGGGCCAGCCCCTCGAAGAAGATGGCCTCGGCCTCATCCAGGGCGGCCTGCGTCATCACCGGCGCGGCGTCCTCGGCGGCCGCCATCGCCGGCGAGAGCGCCACCAGCAGGGGGAGGAGGCGGCGCAGCATCAGTTGCACGACAGGCTGTTGCAGTTGTTGGCGCCGCGCCCCGCGGGGCAGCAGCCGACGCGCCCGGCGATGCCGTCAGGGCCGTCCGCCGCGCCCGCGCCGCACTGCTTCGCGGCTGCCGCCGTCGCCGCCAGGGCCCGCGACCCCGGCCCGCAGCGCCGCGGCGCTGGCGGCCGCCTGGTCAGCCAGCAGGCGGCCGTCAGGGCCGTCGAAGACGATCGTCGAGTTAGCCAGATCGGCCGCCACCGAGGTGGGGCTGATGCAGAACACCGCGAAGCTCAGGCCGCCGCCGCCGCCGCCGGCGTTGCCGCCGCAGCCGCCGCGACCCCCCGCCACCGCCCCAGCCGCCGTTGGCGCCGCCCTGGTGGCCGACGCCTGGCAGACCGCCGAGGCCGCCCTGGGCGCCCGCCCGCCGTGCCCGCCGCGGCCACCGGCGCCGCCGGCCCCGCGGTGATGGTCACGCCCTGCAGGTGCAGGCGGCCGCCGATGAGCTGGATGCCGAAGGAGCCCGCGCCGCCCGTGGCGCCGCGGCCACCGGAGCCGGGGCAGCCACCGGCGCCACCGCCGCCGCCGCCGCCGCCCGTCTGGTTCTGGGCGTTGGTGCGGCCACCGCCGCCGCCGCCGCCGGGACCGCCGGGCTCGCCGGTGCCGGCGTTGCCGGAGGCGCGGGGGATCCAGAAGATGCCGTTGGCGTCCACCCGGCCCGCCGCCGTGCCCGCCGGGACGTTGCCGCCATGGGCGCCGTCCGTCCCCGCCTCGCCGTTGGCCTCGGCGTTGGCGCCGTCCGAGACGGCCCCGCCAGCGCCGGCCCGCGGGTTGCGGTCGGCCTCCGGGCTCTCGAAGCCGGGCTCCGCCGCCACCTGGTTGCCATGGCCGCCGTCGCCGCCGTCGCCGCCGGTGACGTTGCTGCAGCTCGCGTTCAGGCCGCCGCCGCCGCCGTTGCCACCGCTGCCGGGCTGGTTGCCGTTCACGCCCGGACCACCGGGGCCGGCCGTCGCGAGGCCATCCTCGCCGTTGACGCCCGGGGCGCCCGCGGCGCCCTCATGAGCGATGATGTCGACGTCGCGGATGAGGAGGTGCTCCCCCACGTCCACGGCGGCGACGCCCACGGTGGGCAGCGGACCCGCCTGGCCCTCGGAGATGGTCTCCACCACCAGGTTGTCGAGGCGGGTGGTCCGCCCGAGGCCCACGCCGGCCTGGCCCTGGTAGCGCAGCACGATCTGGGCGCCGGTAATGACGGTGCGGAAGGCGTCGCGAGGGCCGCGGCCCCAGGCGTCGTCGTCCGGGTTGCCCGGGTTGCCCGGATCGTAGCGGTAGCCGCCGTGGATGCTCACGCCCGAGGGCACGAGGATGCCGGTGAGGGCCGCCGACGGATCGGGGTTGTTGACCGTCACGTCGTAGCGGCCGACGTCCAGGTAGATGTCGCGGAAGTTGTTGAGGCCCGCCAGCGTGCGCGCCACCTCCACCGCGCGGGCGATGGTGCGGTACGGGTTGTTGGGATCGCCGTTGCCGCGGGCGTCGTCGCCGGCCTCGGCCGACACGAAGATGGCCCGCACGGCCACGCCGTCGACGCCATCACAGTTGGAGTCCGTGTAGGTCGGATCGGGGAGGTCGGGCTCGTTGGGGTTGCACTCGCAGCCGTTGTCGGCGCGCAGGTCGACGTTGCGGAAGCCCTCCAGGCAGCTGTCGATGATGCACTCGCCGGCCTCGCAGCCCGCGACGGCGTTGGCCAGGTCGCAGACCCGCCCGCAGCGACCGCAGTTGTCGGGGTCCTGCTGAACCTCGAAGTCCTCGTCCACCTGGCCATCGCAGTCGTCGTCAGCGCCGTTGCAGAGCTCGTCCACCGGGGCCTGGGGGCGGGCGCTGCACTCGGTGCCCGCGCCGTCCTGGGTGCAGACGAAGGCCCCGTTGGCGCGGCACGCCCCCTGCCCCTCGCTGCACGGCATGCCCAGGTTGTCGTGGCCCTCGTCGAGGCGGCCATCACAGTCGTCGTCGATGCCATTGCCGCACAGGTCGCTGCCGGCGGGGTCGCCCGGCTGGACGTTGCAGGCCACCGCGTCGGGGCCCGCGCAGGCCCGGATGCCGGCGGCGGCGCAGGCGCCCGTGCCGACCATGCAGGCGTCGCCCAGGCCCTGGTCCTGGAACGTCTCGTCCACCTGGCCATCGCAGTCGTTGTCGACGGTGTCGCAGACCTCGGGGCCCCGGTTGATGGCGGGGTGGTCGCAGAACGGCTGCCGGTCCGGACCGCAGGCGACCGTCCCCGGGGCCACGCAGCCGCCCTCGACGGACCGGCAGGCCTCACCCACGGCGGCCGGCTGATCGCCGGGCTGGGTGTCGTCGGCGTCGGCGAGGCGGATGTCCTCGTCGATGTTGCCGTCGCAGTCATCGTCGACGCCGTCGCAGATCTCGGGCCGGTTGCCGGGCAGGAGGACCTCCTGGCCCTGGGGGTCGACGCAGGCGCCGAGCTGCCCCTTGGGCTGGCCCGCCACCGCCTCGCAGCGGCGAGTGCCGGCCACGCAGACGCTGTCGGCGACCGGCTGGCCGCAGCCGATGGGCGCCGAGCCCGGATCGCAGCACAGCTCCAGCGACAGGCCCTCGTCGATGCGGCCGTCGCAGTCGTTGTCGGCGTCGTCGCAGATCTCCTCGCCCCCGCCCGCGGCGGCGGCGCTGCAGACGAGGGCGTCACCGGCCTCGTTGCAGACCTGCACGCCCTCGCGGCGGCAGGCGCCCTCGCCCGCCTCGCAGGGGGCGTCCTTCTCGGCGTAGAGCTCGTCGGCCACGCCATCGCAGTCGTTGTCGAGGCCGTCACAGGCCTCCGCCTCCGTCAGCAGGCCGGCCTGGGCCTGGCAGCGGCCAGCCTCGAAGAAGTCGAACGTCACGCCCTGCTCGGGCACCGCGGTGGAGGACTGGGAGAGCTTGACCACGCAGCCAGCGCCCGGATCGCAGGCGTCGTCGGGGCCGGGCCCCTCGCGCGCCGTGCACTTCTGGCCCTCGCCGCCCGCGCCGTACAGGAAGAGCGACGCGCGGATCTTGCCGCCCGGCGCCACCGACACGACCTCCTCGCCCTTGGCGCGGAGCTGGCCGCCCGACCACTGCACCGCCACGCGACGGATGGTGGACTCGCCGTCGCGCAGGGCGACGAAGCAGCCGTTGATGTCGCTGGCCAGCGCCAGCTCGTCGAGGCGCGACCGGCAGTTGCCGGGGACGATGCCGTCCGATCCGCCGAAGCAGCGCGACGGATCGATCTTGACCACCGTCGTGCCGGCCGTCCCGGCCTCGTCGTCGCAGCCGCTCAACAGGGCAGCCGCCAACGCGACCGACACCCGGAGCACTCGCCCGATCCCCGCCGCCATCATGTGCCTTCCTACTCGACCTTGAACAAGGTGGGCGCCCAGCGATCCGGAGCGGGCACGGCGTCCGCCGGGTCCAGCTCCTCGCCGAAGCGCTTCTTCCAGTATTGCATCAGAGCAGACCGATGCCCATCAAGCTGCGTCGGGAACTGGAACGACGCCACCTCGGTGCCGCCGTCCTGGTACGTGAACAGCGTGAGCTCGGACTGGGCCCCCGCCGGCTCCAGGAAGCCGATGACCAGGTCGGTCACCCGGTACTTCTCGGCGAACTGGAACAGCAGGTCGTTGATGTAGACGTCGCTGAAGGCCTCGGCGCCCTTGAAGACGATCTGGGCCAGGGGATCGTACTCGTCGGCGCGGTTGCGCGCCTCCTTGAGCTTGGCCTTCAGCTCCTTGGAGTCGCCCTGGTTGAGGGAGACCAGGGTGCCCCAGCGCGCGTAGCCGGCCTTGCGCACCTCGACGAGGTGGGGCCCGGCGGGCAGGAAGGGGTTGGCGTACGGGACGTCCTTGCCGATGACGCCCACCGCGACGTTGTCCACGTAGACGTGGGCGCCATCCACGTCGGCCCGCACCCGCAGCTCCGCCGTCCCGGCGATGCCGGTCTCGCCGCACTTGTCGGCCAGGGGCTCGAACTGCTCGATGGGGCCGGCGCTGCCCGCCAGGTTGCGCGACAGGGCGACGTAGGCGCAGTAGGACTCGCGGGCCTTGTCCTTCTGGCCGGCGAGGTCGCGGGCCAGGAAGTAGTAGAAGAAGATGCCGCGCAGCAGGCCATCGTCGGCCACGAACGGGATGCCCTTGTTGTAGAAGCGCTCCGCCCGGAAGAGGTGCTCCAGCGCCTCCTCGTGGTCCCCCGCCTCGATCTTGCGCTGCGCGTCGTTGAACTGCATGCGCGCCTTCTCGAGATCGGCCTTCGACAGGTAGCCCACGTCGAAGCGCGGCTCCACGTCGAAGGTCGGGGGGACGCCCTTCTTCCCCTCCTTCGAGGCGGTGTCGAACATCTGGCGCAGATCGCGCTCGATGCGGACGGCGGCGTTCTCGTCGGCCCCCTCGCGGGCGAAGACCAGGGCCACGACGCGGTGCTGGGCGTCGTCATCGCGGGCCAGCGCCGCCCACGGCCACCCCGCCGCCAGCAGGGCCAGCACGAGCAGCCGCGGCGTCATCACTCGCCCGCCTTGAGGTCGTCCATGGTGAACGTCACGACGTACAGACGCTCCCACGTCTTGTTCGTCGAGCCCGTCTGCCCCAGCGCCTTGAAGGCCAGGCGCAGCGTCGCCCCCTGCGCCCCGAGGGCCAGGTCGGAGTTGAGCTGCGTGCCGGTGTCGAGGACGCCGCTCTCGCTCCCGTCGCGGCGAATCCAGCGGACGGGGTTGTCCCGCTTGAAGTCGCGCTGGACGAACAGGATGGTCGAGGCGTCCGGCGTCCACGCGGGCCCGCGGTGGTCGTCCACCACGACGTCCTTGGCGAGCTGCTTGGGGTTGTTGCCGTCGACGCCGATGACCCACAGGTCGAAGATCTTGTCGTCGTCCCGGCTGCGGTCCTTGTTGGCGTAGAAGGCGATGTGCTGGCCGTCGGGCGACCAGCTCGGGCGGATCTCGTCGCCGGCCCACTCGGTGATCATCCGGGTGGAGTCCTGGGGCTTCGTGACGTCGGTCACCACGCCGATGTCCTGGCCCCGGTTTCCGCTCTGGGATCGGGTGAACATCACGTGGTTCTGCCGCGGCGACCACCGGGGCGAGAACTCCGTCATGTTCGGCCAGAGCGTCACCTTCATGGGCTTGTCGCTCTCGCCGCCCAGGTCGATGACCATCACGTCGCCAGAGTCCTTCTGCTGCGACGTGAAGGCGATGTAGCGCCCGTCGGGCGACCAGTCGGGCTGGCCGTCATTGCCGGGGTTGCTCGTCAGCCAGCTGCCGTCGGCGAAGAGGTCGAAGTTCTTCTTGGGCCCGATGCTGCTGAAGACATAGGGCTTGTTCAGCAGCTTCATGTCGGGGGCCCAGGCGAACTCCACCACCGGGGCCTCCTTGGCGCCCAGCAGCTCGGCGGCCTTGGCCCCGCCCACCGACACCTGCTCCATCTTGCCCGAGCCGTCGAGGTGCGCGATCCAGACCTCGCGCTTGTCCTTCTTCGGGTCGTAGACGTCGTAGGCGAGGAGCTTGCCATCGGGGGACCACCGCGGCGCCTGACAGTGGGCGGCGGGGCGATCGGCGATCTGCCGCGGCGTGCTGATCTCCGCCCCCGCGGGGGCGGCGAGCAGCGAGGTCGCGCAGAGGACGAGGGGAAGTCGCGTGGTCATGGGCGTCCAGTCAAAGGCTGAATGTCGAAGCGGATGTTGTTGGGCGGCGTGCTGCCACCGTCGTCTCCCAGGAGGAGGAAGGCGGTCACGCCGGCGGCCGCGGCGGCCGCGCCGCCGATGCCCACCCACCACCAGGGGCTGATGCCGTCATCGCCCGCCTCGACCACCACCTGGAGGTAGATCTCCACCACCGGCGTCTCGGTGTCTTCGGGCTTCACCTCGAAGGGCACCTTGTTGGCCAGGTAGTCGCCGTACGGCAGGTAGACGGTGGCCGGCAGGTCGATGTCCGTGGACCGGAAGCGCTCGCGGATGGAGAGGAAGCGCTCCTTCTTCTCCTTGTTGATGATGCCGGTCTTGGCCTCGAAGAAGATGCGGCCGCGCTTGTTGGTCTCGCCCTTGGCCGCCTTGAACGTCACCCCGCCATAGAGCGCCTTCATCTCGCCCTCGAGCTCGTTGACGCGCTGGATGCGCTTGTCGTCGCCCTCGGCCAGGGTGCGCGCGAGGGCGATCATCTCGAAGGCCGTCTCCAGGCGCAGCATCTTGTAGTGCGTCTGGGCGCGGTAGTAGACCGTGAGGAAGTCGGCCTTGCCGCCCTTCATCTTGAAGGCGCGATCGAGCCGCTCCTGGGCCTGCTTGTAGATCTCTTTCTTGAAGTAGAGGACGCCCTGGTCGCGCACCTCCTCAAGGCTGTTGCCCTGGGCCTGGGCCGGCCCCGCGGTCACCGGCACGATCGCCAGCCCCGCCAGCAACCCCATGAGCGCGATCCCCTTCATGCGTCCTCCTGTCCCGGCTCGGCTACGCCGGCCTCGCTCGCAAAGCACGCGACCCGGTGGCCGGCGGCCAGCTCCACGAAGGGGGGTCGCTCGGCACGGCAGCGGGCCTGGATGCCCCGCTCACGGGCCACCGGGCAATCGGCCGCGTATACGCAGCCCCCGTCCCCCGCATTCGCCTGGGGCTCACGCCCGGTCACCTTCTCACGATCATCCAGTAGATGGGCAGCGCGCATCAAGCGCCCCGTATACGGGTGGTGCTGCGGCCCGCCCAGGCGGTCGGCCGGCACCTCCTCGATGATGCGCCCGCTCAGCATGACGAGCACCCGATCGGCGATCCGCCGGACGAGGCCCAGGTCATGGCTGATCAGCAGGTAGGTCAGCTTCTCGTCCTTGAGCGTGCGCAAGAGCTCGATGATCTGCAGCTTGATGGCCGCGTCGAGCCCGCTGGTGGGCTCGTCGGCCACGATGAGCCGCGGCCGCGTCGCCAGGATGCGGGCCAGCCCCACCCGCCGACGCTCCCCGCCCGAGAGGCTGGCCGGCCGCTGCGCCGCCCGGGCCGCCAGGCCCACGCGCTCCAGCAGCTCGGTGATGCGGGCCGCCCGGCCCTCGGCGTCCAGGTCGGGGCGGTGCAGGCGCAGCGACTCGTCGAGCATCTGCTGCACCGTCATCTTCGGGTGCAGGTTCGCCCGCTGGTTCTGGAAGACCATCTGGAAGTCGCGGCGCTTGACCCGAAGCTGGCGCCGGTCGAGGGCGAAGATGTCGTCTCCGGCGAAGCGGACCGTGCCCTCGTCGAGGGTCGTCAGGCGCAGCAGCACCTTGCCCAGCGTCGTCTTGCCGCTGCCGGACTCCCCGATGAGCGCCAGGACCTCGCCCTCCCGGATCTCCAGGCTGACGCCGTCGAGGGCGCGCGTCTCGGCGCGGCCCCGCAGCAGGCTGCCGCTGCGGAAGCGCTTGACCAGCCCACGGGCCTCCACGAGCACCGTCACAGCGCCTCCCCCAGCTCGGCCGCCGCGAGCAGCGACGCGGTGTAGGGATCGCGCTCGCCGCGGCCTGCCCGCAGGTCCTCGGCCGTGGCCTCCTCGACGATGCGGCCGTGCCGCATGACGATGACGCGATCGGAGAGGTGCAGGACCTCCCGGATGTCGTGGGAGATGTAGAGCATCGACCGGCGGCGGTCGGCCAGCAAGTCCTCGAAAAGACCCACGATTTCGGCGCGGACGGTCGTGTCGAGGCCCGTCGTCGGCTCGTCGGCCACCAGGATGCGGGGCGCCCGCGCGAGGGCCACGGCGATCATCGCGCGCTGGCACATGCCGCCCGACAGCTCGTGGGCGTAGCTGCGGTAGACGCGCTCGGGATCGCTCATCTGGACGCGATCGAGCCACTCCACCGCCCGGGCGCGGCGGCCGGCGCGATCGAGGGAGCGCTCGGCGAGGGCGATGGACTCCTCCACCTGCACGCCGATGGTGAGCAGCGGATCGAGCGAGTGGCGCGGGTTCTGGAACACCGCCGTCATCATCTCGCCCCAGAGCGGCCGCATCCGGCGGCTGACCATGCGCTGCCAGCGGCGGACGTTCTTGCGGTCCGGCTTGCCGGCGCGCCGCTTGATGACACCCTCGAGCCCCTCGAAGAGGGCCAGGGACTCGGCCCCGTTGCGCAGCGTGACCTCGCCGCCGACCACGCCGGGGTTGCCCTCGACGAGGCCCATCACGGCCAGGGTGCTCACCGTCTTGCCGCTACCCGACTCCCCCAGGATGCCCAGCACCTCGCCCTCGCCCAGCTCGAACGAGATGCCGTCCACCACGCGGCGGCGGCCCTGGGCCGTGTCGAACTCGATGACGAGCCCTCGCACCGAGAGCAGCGGCGCCGTCATCGAATGGCCTCCTCGTCGCGTCGAGCCAGCAGGTTCCCAAACGACAAGAACGCCGCGATGGTCACGACGATGGCGAGGGCCGGGAAGAGCCAGGGCCACGGGGCCTGCCCGGCCAGGTCGCGCGTCTGGGCCACCATGTTGCCCCACGACGGGGACGGCTCCTGCACGCCGTAGTCGCCGAGGTACGACAGGGCCGTCTCGACGAAGAGCACGTAGCCGAACACGAACGTCGCCTGGCGGATGAGGAGCGGCCGGCACTGCAGCCAGAGGATGTGGTAGAGCAGGATGCGCGCGGGCGAGAAGCCGTGCGCCACATGGGCCAGGATGTAATCCTCGGAGCCCAGGGCCTCCACCTTGCGGCGGATGACGGTGGCGATGGCCGGCACGAAGAGCAGGCCCGCCACCCCCGCGATCAGCGTGATCGACGGGTTCATGATGGTGCAGAGCAGGATGATGAAGACGAGCCGCGGCAGGGTGTCGAGGAGCTGCAGCCCCCCCAGCACCACCGACCGGCCAATCCCCTGCAGGTAGCCCGCGACGGCGCCGGCGAGGGCGCCGCCGATCACGGCGATGGCCGCCGCCAGCAGCCCGGGCAGGAAGAACGCCTCGGTGCCCTTCACCAGCCGGATGGCCACGTCGCGGCCCTGGCCGTCGGTGCCGAAGACGTGCGCCCACGACGGGCCCAGGAGCTGGGCCTCGTAGTCGACGTCGGCCACGGGGTCGTACCCGATGAACGGCGCGATGACGCCGAGCAGCAGGACGATGGCCACGATGCCCCCGCTGATGCGCAGCGCGAGCGTCTGCCCCTTACCCCCCACGGGCCACCTCCCGGGGGTCGATGAGGGCCCGCACCAGGTCAGCGATGAGGGAGACCACGATGATCGTCGCGGTGAAGAGCACGCTCAGGCCCACCACCATGGGGAAGTCGCGGGCGCGGGAGGCCTCCAGGAGCACGTAGCCAGCGCCATCGAGCGTGAAGATGTACTCCACGATGACGACGCTCCCCAGCACCAGCGGCAGCCGGGCCGAGAAGCCCGACAGCACGGGCACCACCAGGTTGCGGGCGATGTGCCCCACCGTCCGGGCGCCCTTGGCGCGCACCGCCGTGATGAACTGGGCCTGCTTCAGGCTCAGCAGCTCCGCGCGCAGCGTGTTGAACCAGTCCATGAACAGGCCGTCGCCCGCCAGCATCGCGAAGCCCGCGAAGACGTAGGGCATCAGCGACTCGGAGTAGATGGGGATGGGGAACCAGGGGGGCGTCTCGTAGCCCCCCTGCTCCACGAAGGCTTGCACGAACCAGTTCATGCCCTGCGCGAAGAGCACCGCCACCACGAACGATGGGGCCGCGGTGAGCACGTAGGCGGGCGCCGTCAGCACTTGCTGCCGTGGCCCTGGCTCGCCGAGCAGGATGGCCAGCCCCAGGCCGAGGACGAGGGCGGCCAGCAGCGTCAGGCCCGAGAGGAGCACCGTGCGCTTGAAGGCCGGCAGGGCCACGGCCATGACCGACTCACCGGGCGAGAAGACGAGAGACTCCCCGAAGTCGCCCACGGCCGAGCGGGCCAGCCAGGCGAAGTAGCCGGTCACGGGATCGCGATCGAGGCCGAACTCGGCCGCGAGCTGGGCCTTCACCTCGGGGGGCGTCCCCATCGGGCTGATCGCATCTACCGCGTCGCCCGGCGCGAGCCGAACGGTCATGTAGATGATGAAGCTGGCGCCGATGAGCAGCCCCGCGCTCCCCGCCAGCCGCCGAAGCGCGGCGAGGATCAGGGGCACCGCCCTCATGGCGTCCGCCGGTCAGCCAGGGGGGTGCGCCACCGGTTCAAGGGCGCAGCTCCCACTCATGGAAGGAGGTGAAGTAGTAGTAGGGCTGGATGAAGACGCCCGCGAGCTTCTTGCTCAGGCCCGAGTAGACGTCCAGCGACCACAGGAAGAAGTACGGGAGATCCTCGCTGAGCTTGGCGTGCAGCTCCTTCATGTACTCCTTGTACTTCTTGTAGTCCTTGGTGGCCTGGGCGGCGTCGAGGATGCCGTCGACGTCCTTGTTGCTGTAGCCGATGAAGTTCATCACGCCGGTGGAGTGGAAGAGCGGGTAGACGTCCTCCACCTCCTCGAAGGACCACACGTTCATCGTGAGGTCGAACGACTTCTTGGTGAAGACCTGCTCGCGGTAGCGGGCGTGGTCGACGTACTCCGCGTCCACCTGGACGCCGATCTTCTTGAGCTGGGCCTGGATGCCCAGGAAGAGCTCCTGGCCCGAGGCCAGCTCCTTGTCCATGACGAACTTGAACTTCAGGCGCTGGCGGCCCTTGGTGCGCACGCCGCCCTTCATCTTGTAGCCCGCGTCCTCCAGGAGCTGCCGGGCCCGCTCCAGGTCGGGCTCACGGGGCTCGACCTGGAAGTTGTAGAACGGGCTCGACTCCGTGAAGGGGCCGCTCAGGGTGTCGCCGCGGCCCAGGTGCGCCGCCAGCAGCTCCTCGCGGTTGATGGCCAGGGAGATGGCCTCGCGGACGGGCAGGTCCGCCAGGGACTTCTCCTTGTGGTTGTAGGCCATGTACCACCACGAGACCGTGTGGTAGGGCTCCAGGACCACCGTGTCGCTGTTCTCGAACAGCGGGATGTTCTTGGGCTGCAGGAAGATGACCGCCTGCACGCCGGCCTTGCCGCCGGAGTACTGCAGCAGGTTGACCTGCGCGGCCTTGTCCGGCGTGTGCTGCATCATCACCGCGCCGATCTTCGGGTTGCCCCAGTAGCTCGTGTTCGCGGTCAGCTCCACGCTGCGCAGGCTGAACTTGTCGACCTTGAAGGCGCCGGTGCCGATGGGGCTGCGGGCGAACTTGTCCTTGCGGCTGATGGTGGTGCCGCTGAAGGCGTGCTTCGGCAGGATCTTGAAGAGGAAGCGCCGCTCCGGCTCGTTCACGGGCCGGTTGAACGTCACCTTCACGCCGTACTGCCCCTGGGCGACGGCCTCCTTGATGAAGCTGAACTTGGCCTTGGCGTTGAAGACCGTCTTCGGATCCCGGGCGGCGCGCAGCGTGAACACCACGTCGTCAGCGGAGAAGGGCGTGCCGTCATGCCAGGTGACGCCCTCCCGCAGCACGAAGCTGATGCCCATCTGGTCGGCGTCGACCTTCCAGGAGGTGGCCAACGCCCCCTCGACGTCGCCCCGTTTGTTGATGAACACGAGCGGGTCGAAGATGAGCTCCACCATCCGCACCGAGGTCATGTCCTCGGCGAAGAACGGCAGCAGCGAGGTGGGCCGGGTGTCCTCCGGGTACCGGAAGACCTGGTCATCGGCCAGGGCCGGCGCCACCACGCCAGCGATGGCGCCAAACGCCACGAGGCAGCGAAGCAAACGGTGGTTCATCGCGATCTTCGACTCCTCGAAGCCAGAACCCGCACGCGCGGGCTACTGTCCGGCGGTGGCGCTGCCACCCTGCTCCATGGCCCGCAAACTCAGGAGATCCCTCAGCATTTCCCCCGGCCCGGCGGCCGCGGGAAGCTGCTCTCCGAGCCGGGCCAGGTACTTGAGGGCCACCCGGGGGCGACCGATTCCCACATTGTCTCGCGCCGCCAGCACCAGGGCCGACAGGCTGTTGCGCGCGGAAGGCGAGAACGCGGCGGCCTTGTCCTCGGCCGCCTCTCGCGCCTTCACCGCGATGGAGGGATCCCCCCCACGACCCATCGCGGCTGCATATCGACGCTGTACCACATCCGCGTGCCGGTCGACGAGTCCGAGCTGCTGCACATCTTGCGCGCCCGCGGCCCCGGCCCCCAGCGCGGCGACCTCGGCGACCAGGGCGGCCACGTACTCGCCCCGATCCTCGGGGAAGGCGTCGGCGCCGACCGGGCGCCCGGTGAAGGCGTTGCCCCAGGCCAGGCTGACGCGGTCCGCGATGGTGGCGGGCTTGATGGCCCCCAGCAGCGCCCCGGCCTTCTCGGCCTGGCCCGCCTCGAAGGCGGCCACGGCGCCCAGCGCCCGGGCCTGGTTCGCGAGCTCGCTGGCGTTGAGCGCGCCGCTGAACAGCGCGAAGGAGAGCGGCAGGTCGGCCGGGGGCGTCGCCACCAGGGCCTCGCAGACCGCCAGGGCGTCCGCCGGGCGACCGAGCACGCGCAGCGCCCGCGCCCGGAGCAGCCCCGGCCAGCCAGCGACCTCGCGGACGGCCTCCTCGGCGATGGCCGCGTACAGCCAGGCCTCGGCGTCCGCCGCGCCCGGATCGCGCAGCACGACCCGGGCGTCGCCGCTGCCCACCTCGAAGTCTGGGGCCCGGGGATCGAGGGCCTTGAGCCGGCGCTGGGCCTCGCCGATGCGGCCGGCGCCCGCGAGCGCCCGCAGCGCGAGGCGGTGGCCCCACGCCTTCGTCGCGCCCTCGGGCAGCTCGGCGTCGACGCCCTCCACCCGTCCGGCCAGCAACGCGCCGAGGCCACTGGAGGGATCGGCCAGCGCGAGGCCGAGGGGCATGGCCGGGCCATCGATGCCCGCCGCCTGGCCGGTCAACCGCGCCTGGATGAACGCGCGCCAGGGGGCCGTGCTGGCCGCCTCGGGGCGCGTCTCCTGGGCCTTGAGCAGCGCCGGGGTGGCGGCGCGGAGGAGCTCGGCGAGGGCCTGGTAGGCCTCCGCCATCTCGAGCGCCGCCATGGCCTTCGCGATGCGGGCGTCAGCGTCCGCCGCGCCCTCGAAGGCCTCCAGCGCCGCCTGGGGGCTGCCGGTGAAGAGGTTGCTCCAGCCCGCGTTGGCCCGGGCGAGGGCCAGGAGGGGGGCCGAGTCCTTCGCCAGGCCGACGAGCCAGCTCTGGCGCGCGGCCTCCCGATCGGCGGTCACGTCGACGGTCGGCTGCGGCTTCTCGCTCTGGACGGCGCCGCCATCCTTGCGCTTCGTGCAGCCGGCCTGGACGGCCATGCCCGCAGCGAGGGCCAGGACGAGGGCCCGGGTCGGCCCGCTCATGAGATCAGAGCTCCACCTTCTGCTTCAGCTCCTGGAGCTCCTTGATCTTCTTGTCGGCCTTCGCCACGCCGCCCGGATCGGCGCCGCGGTTGAAGGTGCGGTAGCGGTCCCACTTCTCGATGGCCTTGTCGACCAGCGTGGCGTTGGCCCCCTTGGGATCGTCGTCGTACTGCCGCAGGAACTCGAACTCGAGGATCTCGGCGTAGAAGCGGTAGGCGTCCGCCTTCCGGCTCGCGTCCAGGTTGCGCATCTTCTCCTCGACGCGGCGCATGGTCCCCAGCGCCTTGCCGTAGTTCTTGCGCAGCGCGTAGGCCTTCGCCAGCGACAGCAGGATGGTCGGGTCGTGCTTGTACCGGCCCCGGGACGTCGCGACCTCCAGGCTCTCGGCCTGGCGCTTGTAGTCCTTCAGCGAGAAGTAGAACTCCGCCAGCAGCCGGTTCGCCTCGTAGTAGCCCGGGTGGGTGCGGTCGATCTGGGCCAGGAAGTCCACGTCGGCCTTCTTGAGCACGCCGCTCTGCCCCAGCGAGGCGTTGATGCCGTCGAGCCGCTGGGAGATCTCCTCGCGGCTCATGGCCGACGCCGACGGGGCGCCGCCGCCACCGACGGTGGCCTTCACCGCGATGTCGCTGGGCTTGACCTCGACCTCGCCGTCGTCGATGAGGCCGTCGCCGAGCTTGGCCTCCTCACGGGCCCGCGCGGCCCCACCGCGCGCCACGACGGCCGGGGCGGCCTCCCGCAGGGGCTCCGCGGCCACGGCGATCGGGGGCTCCACGACCGGGGCGTCCATCACCGGATCGGCCAGCAGCTCGTCGAGCCCCTCGTCGCGCCTGGGCGCCTCGCGGGCCGGGGCCACGTCGACGACGACGGCCGGCGGCGGATCCTCCGGCTCGGGCTCTCGGCGGGCCTCACGCCGGGGCGCCGGCGGCGGGTCGAAGAGGTCATCCTCCGGGGGCGGCTCGCGCCGCGCAGGGGGATCACGCCGGGGCGCGGGCACCGGCCGCTCCACGGGGGGATCGCGCCGGGCCTCCCGGCGCGCAGGCGCGGGCGCGGGATCGAAGATGTCCACCGGCTCCGGCGGCAGGTCGCGCTGCGCGACGGCGACCGGGGTCGTGGCGGGCGCCGCCGGGGCGTCGGTGATCGGCGCCGCGGCGACGGGCGCGTCCGTCACGGGCGCCGGGGCGTCCGTGTCGGGGGCGATGGGCACCGGGGGCTCCGCCGCTGCGACGGGCTCGGTGGCCGGCGCCTCCGACGGCGGCGCGTCGGCGGGCGGATCGGCGGGCGCCTCCCCGGCCGGCTCGGCGGCGGCCACGGGCGCGGGCTCGCCACCCACGGGGCCCTGCCGCACGCTCGTCAGCAGGTAGACCTCTTCGTCCTCCGCGAACTCGCCGTTGTAGATGACCGTCCCGGCCCGGGCCGCGAACTTGGCCCCCGGCTCGCCGCGGACGAGCACCAGGGCCTCGCCGCTGGCCCCCGTCTTGCCGACCACCTTGGCGTTCACCGTGACCGGCGTGGCCGCCGCCTTGGCGTTCACCATGAACAGGTAGTCGCGCTCGGGGCGCTGCAGCGGCGCCGTGAAGTTGAGCTGGAGCGCGCGGCCGCCCGGGTACTTCACCTGGTGGCGCCAGCGGCTCTGATCGATGTTCGCCGGCACGCTGTAGCCCGGCGGCGCCTCGACGTTGAACGTGAGGAGCTCCCCGTCCTTGGCCGGGTAGCGCCCCTTGAAGGCCCCGTCCTGGTCGGTGATGCCGAACTTCTTGCCGTTGATGTAGAAGCGCACCATCTCGACGGGCGCCCCCGTCTTGTCGACGGTGCGGACGTGCAGGATGACCTCCTGCTGCTCCGGCTCGGCCACGGGCTCGGGCGCCTTGTCGCACCCGCCCATGGCCAGGGCAAACGCCAGGAGACCTGCGACCTTGGCGGGCGCGTGCTGAGCGAACGGGTTCATCGTCGTCCCTCTCGGTGTCACTGCCCGGAAACCGGCACCGACGTCTCACCAGCCGTCACCGGACGCTCGTCGGTCACCTCCGGCGCGGTCTCCCCGATGTCGGGGGTGCGCGGCTGCATGACGAGGTCGGAGACCTTCGCGGGCCCGTCGTCCTCGACGGTCACCTCGAAGTCGAGATCCTCAAAGCCGAACTTCCGGACTTTGACCCGGTATACGCCCGGCAGGATGGCTTCGGTCTCACCGAGATCGTTGATGCGCTGCCGCAGCAGGAAAAAGCCGCGGTTGTTGCTCACGACGACGTCGGTCTCGGGCTCCGTCTGGACCTCGGCCTTGGCCAGCGGCGAGCCACGGTGGTCGACGATGCGCCCCCCGATGCTGATGGGGCCGCCGCCGCAGGCGACCAGGGCGGCGAGGGCGGGCACGGCGAGGAGCCACTTGAGCGGCCCCTGGGGCCGCGGCGAGAACGGGCGCATCAGTTGTCTCCCATCCGCTGGCCGATGACGCGCAGCGCGTACTCCACCGTGCGGTCCCGGGGGTCGAGATCCCGCGCAGCGGCGAGGTGATCATAGGCCTTGGTGAGCTGGTCGGCCGCCGCGGCGTCCACCGCCTGCGTCACGAGATCGCGGCGCAGCGCCGCCACCTCCGGCATCGCCCCCGAGTCGTCGAGCCGCTTCTCGATGGCCTTGAGCAGCTCGGGCGCGTCGTTCTGCAGCTTCTGGCTGGTGATGAGCATGTGGGCGCGCGCGAACTTCTTGATGGCCTCGGTGAGCGCCTCGGGCCGCTTGGAGCCCTTGGCCTTCTCGGCCTTCTTCATCAGGTCGTCCCCGGCGTCCATCATCTCCTTGGCGTCCTCGACGGGGCCGGCGTAGGCCAGCGAGCCGTGGGCGGCCACGAAGAGCAACGCGAGGCACAGGACCCTGCCAGGGCGAAAAGGCGGTCGGATCATCGCGCAAACCTCGGAAGATACAGTGAAAGACTACAGCACGTCGGCCTCGGCAAGTCAACGCCAGGCCCGGTGGGGAAGCCACCCACGCGAGGCCCCGGCGCCCTCGCCGATCACTCCAGCGTCACCTCTACGCGCTCCCCGGCCGCCGCCGTCCGGGTGCTCGACTTCGTCTGCTTCCCGGCCAGGTCGAACGCCAGCTCCACGTCGGCGTCCGCGGCCCCGATCACCACCAGCGGCGTCTGCCCGGCGTCCACCCCGTCGATCTTCACCTGGGCACCCGCCGGCTTGCTGATGGCCGTCACGAAGCCCAGGGCCTTGGCCCCGCCATCGGGCGGCACCTGCACGAAGACCCACGTCGGCCCCTCGACGGCCGGCACCTTCACCTGGAACGTCCGGGTGCGCGTCGCCACCTGCAGATCGTGGATCTCGGAGGGCGCCTTGACGGTGTAGGTCACCGGCGTCTCGCCGATGAAGCGGCCGTTGTGGAAGATCTCGACCCCCTCGGGCTGGCTGGCAAACGTCAGCTTCGGCGGGCCCACCGGCGCGGCCGCGGGGCCTCCGCCGAACGGCTTGAGCACCAGCAGCACGACGGCCGCGGCCGCCAGGAGCACCACCCCCGCGATGAGGCCGATCATCAGGCCGCGCCGCTGCGGCGGCCGGGCCGGGACCCGCCGCGGATCGGTGCCCCGGCCCGCCGGACCCGCGGGCGTCAGCGTCGGCTGCTCCATCGGCGGTCGGGCCACCACCGGCTCCAGCTGCCGGGACGGCGGCGGCGGAGCGAGCGGCGTCTGGGCCGGCATGCGGTCCGCCGAGAGGCCGGCGGCGCGCTGGGCGACGACAGGCGAGCGCGCCGGCTGGGGGCCGGGGGCGCGACCGGCGCGCCAGGCGTTGGTCGCCGGCATCCAGGGAGAACAGGTTGGCCGCCGCGCCGCCGGCGGGGGGCGCAGGTGCCAGGCGCGCGCCGCCGGGGCCGTGGCGCGGCCTTCTGGGCCCCAGCCACCGCCCAGCGACTCGTCGAAGTGCGGGGATCGGCACGAGGCGGGAGGGGCTCGACCTCCTCCATCTCGTCGATCCCGATCATCGTCATCTCGTCCACCGGCGGCGCGGCAGGCGCGGCGCGAGGATCGGGGCCGGGGGGCGGCCGGCGCCGGGGGCCGCCGGACACGGGGTTGCCGAAGGGCGAGGCGGGCGCAGGTCGGGCCGCGGGCGGCGGCGGCAGCGACGCAGCGGCCCTGGCGCAGCGCGGCCACGAGCGCCGGCGCGGGCCGGCAGCCACGCCACCCCAGCGGCCGGGGGGCCGGGCGGAAGACGTCCACCAGCCCCGTCGTCAACGGCTCGACGGGGCCAGCGCCCGGCTGGGCCAGCAGGCTGTCCTCCATCATCTCGAAGACGGAGTCCCCCACGAACTCGGCCTCCGACGATCCCAGCGAGCCCGGCGGCGACGAGAGCGCGGCGCGCATCCGGTCGAGGGTGCTCGCGTTCGAGGCGTCCCCCTCCGACTCGAACACCGTCTTCTCGTCGGCGTCGTCGGTGAACTCCATCACCGTCCGCTCATCCACCGGCGGGGCCTCCACCTGGGCCCCCATCAGCGTGGCGTCGTCGTCGTCGTCATCGTCGTCGCCGGTGTCGAAGGTGCCCATGGAGTCCCCCAGGCCCAGCCCCGGCAGATCGAGGGAGCCGCCGACGGCCTGGGCCGGGCCGAGCGTCACCGTCGCCCCCAGGGCCGACGTGACGTCCTCGTCCTCCTCCTCCTCCACCACGGCGAAGTCGGCGCTGCGCGCCATCAGGCGCGCCGGCACGGCGTAGAAGCCGCTGCTGAACTTGAAGCTCTCGATGGCCTCCAGGAACTCGTCGGCGCTCTGGTAGCGCAGCCGCCGATCCTTCTCCAGGGCCCGCAGCACGACGTTCTCCAGCTCCGGCTGGATCTCCGGCCGCTCCTCGACGAGGGAGGCCGGCGCGTCCCGCAGGTGCATCATCATCACGTCGACGGGCGTCTCGGCCTCGAACGGCAGCTTGCCCGCCAGCAGCTCGTAGAGCACCACGCCGAAGGAGTAGATGTCGGACTGGTGATCGAGCGGCTTGCCCCGAATCTGCTCGGGGCTCATGTAGTTGGGCGTGCCGTAGATCTTGCCCTTGATGGTCAGCCCGCCCTGGTAGCCGTCGATGCCCTCCCGCACCGCCGTCAGCTTGGCGATGCCGAAGTCGAGCACCTTCACGAAGTCGGGATCGCCCTCCATCTGCGTGAGGAAGATGTTGTCCGGCTTCACGTCGCGGTGCACCAGGCCCATCCGGTGGGCCTCGGTGAGCACGCGCAGCGTCTGGGAGGCGATGGACAGGGCGCTCTTGAGGGGCAGCCGCCCCACGCGGCGCACCCGCTCCTTCACCGTCTCGCCCTCCAGGAACTCCATCGCGATGTAGAGCAGCCCGTTGGCGCTCTGCCCGAAGTCGTGGATGACGATGGCGTTGGGGTGGTTGAGCCGGGAGGCCAGGTAGGCCTCATGGCGGAAGCGCTCCACCGAGATGGGGTCGCCGCGCTGGTCGTGCAGGAGGATCTTGAGGGCGACCTCCCGGTCCATGGAGATCTGGCGGGCCTTGTAGATGGCCCCCATCCCCCCCTCGCCCAGCTTGGCGAGGATCTCGAACCGGTCGTCAACCACGGAGCCGAGGAGATCGGCTGCCTGGAATGCTTCGTGGCCCATCGGGCTCCCGGCGTCGCGCAAGTGGAGGAAGTCTAACGGACGCCGGCCCCGCGGCAAACCCCATGAGACACCGGGGCGCGCGTTGACCGTACAGGCGTGGCGCCCGTAGATTCTCTGGGCGCCGACAGAGACGGGAAACGCCGTGTTCGACAAAGCGAAGAGCTTCGGGTGGCTGGCTGCATCGCTGGCGCTGTGCGCCATGATGGGCCTGGCGTCGTGCGACGACGGGGAGACGGGCAAGGGTGGCGGCGCGGTCGACGCGAACGTCGAGATCGACGCCGAGGGCCCCGGCTGCGAGCTGGGGGCCCGCCGCTGCGGCGACGACGGGGTGCCCGAGCAGTGCCTGGACCCGGGCGGCTGGGTCGATCGGGATCCGTGCCCCGCCGGCGACGTCTGCGCCGACGGCGAGTGCACCCTCCCCCGCATCTGCGAGCCCAACACCAGCCAGTGCCGCGACGAGGTGACGCTGGAGGTCTGCAACGCCAACGGCACCGCCTGGGAGCCGACCCGCTGCGAGCGCTCCTGCCGCACCACCGCCGAGGGCGCCGTCTGCGAGGACGTCGAGTGCGTGCCGGGCCAGCTCTCCTGCCTCGACACCCAGGTCGTCCAGCGCTGCAACGACTCGGGGACGGGCTTCGTCTTCGAGTCGCGCTGCAACGGCGCCCGCACCGGCCAGGAGTGCAACCGCGGCGAGTGCGTGCCCATCTGCGAGCTGAACAAGAAGACCAAGACGAACGTGGGCTGCGACTACTGGGCCGTCGACCTGGACAACGCCTTCGTGCCCGGCGGCGAGACCGGCTTCCTGGACGCCGCCGCCAAGCCCTTCGCCGTCGTCGTCTCCAACCCGCACCCCGACTTCACCGCCGAGGTGTCGGTCTACAACAACGAGGAGCTGGTGCAGTCGTCGGTCGTGCCCCCGCTGGGCCTGCACGTCTTCCTGCTGCCCCGCCGCGACGTCGATGGCACCGTCCTGGCCGCCCGCGCCTACCGGGTGCGCAGCTCCATCCCCATCGTCGCCTACCAGTTCAACCCCCTCGACAACGAGGAGGTCTTCTCCAACGACGCCTCCCTCCTGCTGCCCAGCCACGTCGTGGGCCAGGAGTACTACGTCATGACCCGCGAGCAGAGCTTCGACCGCCTGCGCGGCTACCTGACGGTCGTGGCCATCGACCCCGAGGACGGCGAGGATCCCACCACCGAGGTGACCGTGCGCGTCACCGCCCGCACGCAGGCCGGCGTCGGCGGCATCCAGGCCATGGAGCCCGGCGACGAGATCACCGTCAGCATGCAGCCCTTCGACGTCCTGAGCATCCAGACGGCCGCCCCGGGCGCCGACCTGACCGGCTCGTACGTCACCGCCTCCAAGAACGTCGTCGTCTTCGGCGGCAGCGAGGCCGCCAACGTCCCCAACACCAACCACTGCATCGACATCGACCCGGTCACGCGCGAGGGCGTCTGCGAGTACAAGCCCGACGAGCCCTGCCGCACCAACTACGACTGCAACGACGCCCGCCTGAACACCTGCTGCGCCGACCACCTCGAGCAGCAGCTCTTCCCCGTCGACACCTGGCGGCAGCACTACATCGCCACCAAGAGCTTCGACCGCGGCCTGGAGAGCGACTACTGGCGCATCCTCGCCTCCGAGGACGACACCAAGATCGAGACGGTGCCCCCCCAGGTCCCCATCCCCACCCTGAACGCCGGGGAGTGGTTCGAGTTCGGCAGCCGCGAGCACTTCGAGATCATCAGCGACAAGCCCATCATGGTGGGCCAGTTCCTCGCCTCGGAGCAGGCCCCCGAGCCGAACCTGCGCAACAGCTTCGAGCCCGGCGACGCCGGCACCGGCGACCCGGCCTTCATCCTGGCCGTGCCCACCGAGCACTTCCGCGACAAGTACGTCTTCCTGGCCCCCGACAAGTACGCCTTCGACTACGTGAGCGTCATCGCCCCCACCCAGGCCGAGGTCTTCTTCGACGACCTCCCCATCCCGGTGGACTGGGAGCCCGTCGGCGACGGGGCCGAGTGGCACATCGCGCGCTTCGCCGTCGGCGACGGCGTCCACTTCATCGACGCCAGCGAGCCGGTGGCGGTGATCGTGTATGGTTACGACCAGTATGTATCCTACGGCTACCCGGGTGGCCTGCGGCTGGACGTCGATCCCGAGACGGGTGAGGGCGCAGCCGGGGGGGCCGGGGGTGCCGGCGGCGCTGGGGGCGCCGGTGGTGCCGGCGGCGCGGGCGGCGAGGCGGCGCCCGACGCGGGGATGCCGGCCGACGCCGGGGGCTGAACCGTCCCGGGCGTCGGTGCACAAGTGCTGGGAACGACTGGATTTTCGGCGGCCTGATCCGGGGATTGACCGGCCGCCCTGGAGGAGCGAGCGATGCGGGTTGGCGCGTACTGGTGGCTCGTGGCGGTGCTGTTTGGCGCGGCGGCCTGCGACAGCGGAGGCGGCCAGGACGCCCCCGCGACCGACGCGGCGGCGGACCGCGGCGTCGAGGATCTCGGCCCCGAGACCGAGGACGCGGGCCCGACCGATCCCGACATGGCCATGGAGGTCACGCCCGACGCGGCGCCCCCGGCGCCTGACGCCGGCGAGGAGCTGCAGGCCCTCAGCCTGAACTCGGTCATCCCCAACCGCGGGCTCGCCACCGGCGGCACCGCCGTGCGGGTCATCGGGACGGGCTTCGCCGCCGGCCTCGAGATCACCATCGGCGGCCAGCCCTGCGGCGACGTGGTGGTCGAGAGCCAGAACCTGCTGCGCTGCGTGACCCCCCCGGGCCCTGCCGGCATCGCCGAGGTCTACGCCCGCCACGACCCCATGGTCGAGGGCGAGCCCGCCCGCGAGGCCACCCTGCCCGACGGCTACACCTGGTTCGATCCCGTCCGCGTGGAGCAGGTGCGCCCCAACCGCGTGCCCGTGCGCGGCGGCACCACCGTCGAGCTGCGCGGCTCCGGCCTCATCGAGAACACCCGCGTCACCATCGGCGGCAACCCGGCCACCACCCTCGAGCGCCTGCCCACCGGCGCCCTGCTCGTCATCGCCCCGCCCGGCGCCCCCGGCCCCGCCGACGTGGCCGTCACCAACTTCAACGGCACGCACACCCGGCCCGGTGGCGTCTTCTACTACGAGGACGTCCTCGTCGATCGCGTGACGCCCCCGGTCGGCCCCATGGAGGGCGGCACCTCCGTCGTCGTGCACGGCACCGGCCTGCTCGAGGTGTCCCGCGTCATGTTCGGGGACGGCGGCGCCGAGATCCAGGAGGCCGCCGCCGACCGCAGCCAGCTCACCGTGAACGCCCCGCGGGCCAACGCCCCGGGCCCCGTGCCCGTCGCCGTCTCCAACGACAACGGCGAGTTCACCCTGCCGAACGGCTACGTCTACTACGACGCCGCCCGGCCCGACTTCGCCGTCGCCGGCGTCGCCCCCGCGGCCGGCCCGGTGGCCGGCGGCAACGACGTCTTCGTCGCCGGCAGCGGCTTCACGGACGCCACCGAGGTGAGCTTCGATGGCCGCCCCCTCCCCTGCGAGCGGCTCGACGCCCACCGCCTGCGCTGCACCGTGCCTCCCGCCTTCGCGGGCCCCGTGGACGTCGCCGTCACCGAGGGCGGCCAGACCATCGACCTGCCCGACGGCTACACCTACTTCGAGACGCTGGAGCTCATCGCCGTCCAGCCCGACCGCGGCGCCGTCGCCGGCGGCACCGTCGTCACCCTGAGCGGCCTCGGCTTCGTCGACGGCATGCAGGTCCGCCTGGGCGACCTGGAGCTCCTCGACGTGCGCGTCGTCGACGAGACGACCGCCATCGGCGTGACGCCCCCCAACACCCCCGGCCCGGTGGATGTGCGCGTCTCCACGGCGTTCTCCCGCGCCTTCATCGCCGGCGGCTTCACCTACTTCGACCCGGTCACCCGCTTCGGCGGCGTCTGGGGCGAGCCCATCGATGGCGCCATCAACGTCACCGTCCTCAACGCCGGCAGCGGCCAGCCCGAGGCGGAGGCCATCGTCCTCGTGACGGCCAACGATGGCGACGTGAGCCTGGAGGGCCTGAGCAACAACGTCGGCCAGGTCACCCTGTCCACCCCGGGTCTGCGCGGCCCGGCCCGCGTCACGGCCGCCAAGCAGGGCTTCGAGGTCACCACCGTCGAGGACGTGGAGGCCGAGAACGTCACCATCTACCTGCTGCCCAACGACGGCGACGGCGCCCCCCCGCCCGGCGTGCCCGCGGCCATCCTGCGCGGCGTCGTCAGCGGCCTGGACCTCCTCCCCAAGCCCGTCGACGAGCGCTACGTCAACATCGTGGTCATCGAGACGAGCCACTTCACTCCGTACGACCGCAGCCGCATGCCGGCCCCCGGCCCCGGCGGCCTGCTCTTCGAGGACGGCCCCTTCGAGATCATCGCCCGCCCGGGCGAGCTGGCCATCGTGGCCACCGCCGGCGAGATCGACCGCGACGTCCTCAAGGACTTCCAGGACGGCCTGCTGGGCTACTGGGACATGCGCACCGCCCTGCGCCCCCTGCAGATGGGCCTGCGCCGCTTCATCTCGGCCAGCCCGGGGGTAGAGCTGGACGGCCTCGACGTCGAGCTGGATCACCAGATGGACTTCGTGATCCCCGTCGACCTCGACAACCCGCCCCTCGGCGCGGCCCCGGGCCCGCAGTACTACGCCGTCCTGCCCCGCCTGAACCTGGGCGCCGAGGGCTACTGGGAGCTGGACACCCAGGCCGTCAGCGTGGAGCCGAACCTGTCGCTCCGGCAGATGCCCCGCCTGGACGGCTGGGACGCCGACATCGAGTACTACTTGATCTCGCTGGCTTTTTCGGACACGCCCGACAACACGCCCATGGCGGTCACCATCGAGCAGACCCGCGATGTGGACGCCGGCGTCTTCGTCACGCCCTTCGTGGGCGCGCCCTTCTTCATCAACCCCGGCATCGGCGGGAACCTGGGCGTCGACCGCCACGTGACGTGGGGCGTCTCGGACGGCTACGACGGGCCCATCCGCGTGCCCTCGGCCAACCTCGTCACCATCGAGGAGCCGGCCCTCGGCCCCCCCAAGCCCCTGTGGCGCTACGTCACCCCGAGCCTGGTGACCGAGTTCGACGTGCCCGTGCTGCCCGAGGCCGCCGGCGACGCCGGCCTGGGCCGCGGCCTGATGTACCTCAACATCTTCCCGTTCATCGTCGACGGCGAGTTCGACTTCGACGACTTCACCTACGACGAGCTGTCCCAGTTCCGCTGGAAGTCCTGGGGGGTGGCCTCCACCACCTTCCGGCCCTGACCCGCCCGAGGCGCGCCGTGCTGCGACGACCCCTGCGCGCCGGCCTCCTCGGCCTGCTCGCCCTGGCCGCCTGCGAGGACGGCGGCGGCCCGCCGGGCGTCGGGCCCGGCCTCTTCCCCGACGCCGGCCCCGACCGCGGCCCCGTGCCCGTGGCCGACCGCGGCCTCGACGCCGGCCCCCGCTGGACGCCGCCCGCCCGCCGCTCGACGCCGGCCCCCCCGCGAGGACGCCGCCCCCGATGACGCCGCCCGGCCGACGCGCGCCGCCCCGGACGCCGGCCCCCCGCCCCCCTTCGAGGATCCCGCGTGGCCCGTCCGCAGCTGCGAGGTGGAGGTGGCCTGGTCCGGCGACGCCGGCGACGTCCGCCTCGCGGGCGACTTCACCGGCTGGCAGGCCGGCGCCCTGCCCCTCGCCCGCGGCGGCGACGGCGTCTACCGCCGCACCGTGGGCCCGGCCGACGGCCTCGTGCCCGGCCAGCTCCACGCCTACAAGCTCATCGTCGACGGCCGCTGGATCATCGACCCGGGCGCAAGGCTGCGAAAGTACGACGGAAACTGCGTGAACGGCGGCCTGCACGCCCCCGCCTGCGACCAGGGCCCCCTGCTGGTGGGCGCCCCCGTCGAGGCCGACGCCGCCGGCGCCTGGCAGGCCAGCGTTCAGGCCCTCCGCGCCCAGGACGAGGCGCCCCTCGCCCAGGTCACCCTCACCCTTGACGGCGCCCCGGTGGCCGCCGAGGTGGACGCGGCGCGCGGCCGCTTCACCGCCCACGGCGCCGGCCTCGCCCCGGGCCGCCACGTCCTGCGGGCCCACGCCCAGGACGCCGAGGGCCGCGACGCCGAGGCCGTCGACCTGGTCTTCTGGGTCGAGGACGCCCCCCATGACTGGCGCGACGGCGCCCTCTACCTGCTCTTCCTCGACCGCTTCGCCAACGGCGAGCCCGCCAACGACGCCCCCGTCGGCCCCCCGGTCACCTACCCCGCCGACTGGCATGGCGGCGACCTCCAGGGCGCCCTCGCCGTGCTGGAGAGCGGCTACTTCGAGCGCCTCGGCGTGGGCACCATCTGGCTGAGCCCGGTGAACACCCAGGTCGAGGGCCACTTCGCCGAGCGCGGCGGCGGCGACCGCCGCATCGCCCCCTACCACGGCTACTGGCCCGTCCGCGGCCGCCAGGTCGATCCCCGCCTGGGCGGCGACGACGCCCTGCGCGCCTTCGTCGAGGCCGCCCACGCCCGCGGCATCCGCGTCCTGCTCGACCTCATCAACAACCAGGTCCACGAGCAGCACGAGTACGTCGGCCCCCACCCCGACTGGTTCCGCACCGCCTGCGTCTGCGGCCTCGACCCCGGCTGCGGCTGGAGCGAGCGCCCCCTCGACTGCCTCTTCGCCCCCTACCTGCCCGACATCAACTGGCGGGTGGCCGGCGCCGAGCAGCAGTTCATCAGCGACGCGGTCTGGTGGATCGAGACGTTCGGCGTCGATGGCTTCCGCGTCGACGCGGTCAAGCACGTCGAGACGACCTCCATCTACAACCTGCGCGACGCCGTCGCCCGCCGCTTCGAGCAGGGCGGCACCCGCGTCGTGATGCTGGGCGAGACGGCGGTGGGCGAGGGCGACCGCTTCGATGACGGCTGCGGCGAGCAGTTCGGCGACGGCTACGCCTGGATCTCGGCCTACACCGGGCCCGCGGGCCTCGACGGCCAGTTCGACTTCCCCACCCACCACCGCATCCAGTGGGGCCTCCTCACCGGCAACGCCCCCTTCGGCGACATCGAGGGGGCCATCTCCACCTACGAGCGCCGCTACGGCCCCGACGCCCTGCACGTGCAGTTCCTCGGCAGCCACGACAGCTCGCGCATGGCCAGCCGCGCCGCCAGCGATCCCGCCGGCGGCTGCCGCTTCGCCGACGAGCCCGGCTGCGACCTGCTCCCGGGCCAGCCAGCCGACGCCGGCGTCTACCAGCGCCTCCGCCGCGCCTTCACCCTGCTCTACACGCTGCCCGGCCTGCCCCTGCTCTACTACGGCGACGACGTCGCCCTGCCGGGGGGCAACGACCCGGACAGCCGCCGCGACATGCCCTGGACGGGCGACCTGGCCGACCTCGCCATGACCGCCGACGTCCCCTCGCCGGCCCAGCTCGACCTGCGCCGCCACATCGAGGCCCTGGGCGCGGCCCGCCTCGCCACCCCGGCCCTCACCCGCGGCGCCCGCGTGCCCCTCGTCGTCGAGCCCGACCTCTATGTCTATGCGCGCTACGACGACGAAGACGTGGCCCTCGTGGTGCTCAACCGCGGCGGCGCCGTCGCCGACCGCGTCGTCGGGCTCGGCGCCCTGGCGGGGCCGGCGGCGTGGGCGGTGGTCGTGGGGGAGGCCCAGGTCCAGGGCGCGGGCGACGGGGTGCGCCTCAGCCTGCCCGCCGGCGGCCAGGCCGTCATCGCCGCGCGCCGCTAGCCGGAATCCGCCCTTCTTTCAGGGCTTTACGCCCCGCTTCGCCAGCTCGGCCGAGGCCGCCACCAGCTCCACGAAGCCGCGCCGGTGCCCATGGGGATCCGCCCCGAGGGCCGCCTGGGCCCGCGTCAGCACCGCCTCGAAGCTCGCCGCCCCGCGGTTTGGGGACGACCGCAGCAGCATCCCCCACTCGGCCACGGCGCTCGAGAACCGGAACGACTCGCTCGTCGCCTCCAGCGCCAGGCCCGCGTCGCGCACGGTGCCGGTGATGAGCTGGCTCGCCCCCTCCCCGGGCGCCTTGTAGCGGATCTTCACCGTCATCAGCTCGTCCACCTGGGCCTCGGCCGTGGGCGTGCCCCGCTGGTACTTCAGCGCGTCCACCGCGCCCGCCACCTCGCCCGCCCCGGCCGGCACGATCTCGTAGAGCGCCGTCACGTTGTGCCCCGCCCCCAGCTCGCCGGCGTCCTTCTGGTCGTCGTTGAAGTCGCGATCGGCCAGCACCCGGTTCTCGTAGCCCAGCAGCCGCCACGCCTCCACCTGGGACGGGTTGAACTCGACCTGGATCTTCACGTCGCGGGCGATGGTCAGGAGCGTGCCCCCCAGCTCCGTGACGAGCACCTTCTTCGCCTCCTCGATGGAGTCGATGTAGGCCGCGTTCCCGTTCCCGGCGTCGGCCAGCTTCTCCATCTTGGCGTCCTGGTAGTTGCCCGTGCCGAACCCGAGCACCGTCAGGTCGACCCCCGTCGCCCGCTTCTGCTCGATGAGGCGCACCAGGTCGCCATCGCTCGACACGCCCACGTTGAAGTCGCCGTCGGTGGCCAGGATGACGCGGCTGTTCACCCCCGGGCCGTGGTGGGCGCTGGCCACCTGGTACGCCAGCTCGATGCCGGCGCCGCCCGCCGTCGAGCCGCCGGCCTGCAGCCCCCGCAGGGCCTCCCGGATGCGCGCCTTGTCCGTCCCGTCGGTGCTGTCGAGCACCAGCCCGGCCGCCCCGGCGTAGACGACGATGGCCACCCGGTCCTGGGGCCGCAGGCTGTCCACCAGCAGGTCCAGCGCCCGCAGCAGCAGCGGCAGCTTGTCGCCCGACGCCATCGAGCCCGACACGTCCAGCAGGAACACGAGGTTGCTCGGCGGCATCGCCGCCGCCTCCACCTGCCGCCCCTGCAGGCCGATGTGCACCAGCCGGTGGGCCGGGTTCCACGGCGCCGCCGACACCTCCGCGCTGATGGAGAACGGCTCCGGCCCCGTGGGCGCCCGGTAGTCGTAGTCGAAGTAGTTGATCAGCTCCTCGATGCGCGCGGCGTCGGGCGGCGGCAGCGCGCCGTTTCGCAGAAAACGCCGTACATTCGCGTAGCTGGCCGTGTCGACGTCGATGCTGAAGGTCGACAGCGGCGACGTCCCCACCGGCTGGAACGGCGAGTCGACGCGGTGGTCGTAGGCCTCCCGCGAGACCGCCTCGGCGGGGGCCGGCTCCGCCGCCTGAAACTCCGGGAGCATCGCGTAGCGCGCCCCGCCCCCACACGCCACCAGCCCCAGCCCGCACATCGCCCAGAGCGCTCGCTTCATGGTGCACCTCCTGCCGACACGATGCCGGCTCGGCGGGCGCCGCGGGTCACTCGGCCATCACCGCTCCATCATGACTTCGTCATGGCGATCAGCGCGGCGCCTGATCCCGGATGGCGGCGGCCAGGCGCGCGGCGAGCACGACGAAGTCGTCGTCGGCGTCGCGGTCGACGTAGGGCGGCGGCAGGACGACGGCGAACGGCTCCTCGGCCCGGTGGTGCGGCTCCGTCGTGAGCTTCCAGAACGACACCCCCCGCAGCGACGGGAACCGGCCCGCCTCCACCGCCCGCACCAGCGCGTCCAGGGCCCGCACCCGCTCCTCGGGGGCGTCGGGCTGCGTCGGCCAGTGCACGCAGGCCAGCCGCGGCGCCCCCGCCGTGCCCGCCTCGATGGGCTCGACGCCGTGGTACGAGTAGGGCCGGATGGTGCTGCCGAGCTTCTGGCTCCAGCCCAGCTCGTGCAGGACGACGGGCCGGTCCACCGCCCGCGCCACCCCCTCGATGCGCGCGATGACCTGCGCCCAGCCCGCCTGCAGCGCGGCGTCGAGCCCCTCCGCCGGCGTGTCCAGCGTGCGCAGCGGGAAGTAGCTGCTGATGGCGATGAAGTCGAGGGCGTCCCAGAAATCCACCTCCTCGAACTGGTCGAAGTTGGCGCCGTAGCCGATGGGCCCCGGGAACACCCGCCGGGTGTCGGCGGCGAGCTGCCGCCAGAACGCCGCGTACCGGGCGCGCCGGGCCGCCAGCGCCGCCGGCCGGGGCGGCAGCGTCGTCCCCGCCAGCGGCGCGCGCAGCCCGCTGACCCGCTCGGCCCAGCCCCGGTGCGTCGCGTCCTCCGCGGCCAGCAGCGCGGCCAGGGACGGGTAGGCGTGGCCATCGCGGGTCGTCAGCGTCGTCGGCACGTCCGCCGCCCGCGCGCACGCCAGGCGCGCCGCCACGACGGCCTCCGTCCGCGCCGGGCTCAGGTGATAGCCCAGCAAATCCGGCAGGTTGTCGCCCGGGCGCGTGCTCGTCATCGAGTTCAGCTCGTGCCCGATCACCAGCGCGTCGACGCCCAGCCGCGTCGCCCAGTCCGCCCAGAACAGGGTGAAGGCGCGGTACCGCGCGAACCACGCCTCCAGCGCCTCGTCGCGCGGCCAGATCATCCCGTGCCAGAGGTGGCGGTTCTCCGCCCGGAAGAGGTCGAGCTTCACGCGCAGGACGAGCATCACCTGCAGCCCCCGGGCCTGGGCCGCCTGCACCTCCGCGATGAGGCCGGGCAGGCCCGCCCACGCCAGGTAGCTGTACTCCAGATCCGCCCCGTCCCAGTGCACCTGGTCGGCGTAGATGGTGACCTGCACCGTGTCGAGGCCCGCTCCCTCCACGAACCACGCCCAGCGCTGGTCATCGGGCTCGTTGATGCGGATGCCCCCGGTCATCGGGGGGACGGCGGCCAGCAGCAGGGCGACGAGGGCGGGCAGCATGGCGCGAGACCATACACGCACCGCCCCACGCGCGCGACGAAGCGGCTACAGTTGCCCAACGCCGCGCGCCGGGTGTCTCACGGGCGAACCGAAACTACGGAGATCCCTCATGAACCGCCGAGACGTCCTCAAGCTCCTGGGCCTCGCCCTCGCCGCCCCCGCCCTCTCCGCCTGTGGCGCCGCCACCGACCGATCGGGCGCCGGCACCGACCGCTCGGGCGCCGGCAGCGGCAGCGTCATCGTCGTCGGCGCCGGCCTCGCCGGCCTCTCCGCCGCCCGCGCCCTCCAGCGCGCCGGCTACACCGTCACCGTCCTCGAAGCCCGCGACCGCGTCGGCGGCCGCACCGCCAGCGCCCCCCTGGGCGACGGCGCCCACGCCGACCTCGGCGCCTCCTGGATCCACGGCATCACCGGCAACCCCATCGAGGCCCTCGCCCGCACCGAGCTGGGCCTCACCCTCCACCGCACCGACTACGACAGCCACGAGATCATCGCCGAGGGCGCCCCCCTCAGCGACGCCCGGGACGCCACCCTCGAGGCCCTGTCCGAGCGCCTCGCCGAGGCCATCGCCGCCGAGCAGATCCGCATCGACGACGAGGACGACCAGCCCCTCGGCGACTTCCTCGACCGCTTCATCCGCGCCCAGCCCGCGGCCGACCAGCTCGCCCTGCGCTACCTCGTGACCACCGAGATCGAGCAGGAGTACGGCGCCAGCGTGGCCGACCTGTCCCTGCAGTCCTACGACGACGACGCCCCCGTCCGGGGCGACGACGTCCTCATCGGCGAGGGCATGGCCGCCATCGCCGAGGCCGTCGCCCGCGGCCTCGACGTCCAGACCGGCGTCGCCGTCGAGCGCATCGCCCGCCTCGCCGACGGCGTCGAAATCACCAGCAATCTCGGCACATTGGAGGCCGACTACTGCATCTGCACCGTCCCCCTCGGCGTCTTGAAGGCCGGCCGCATCACCTTCGACCCGCCCCTCCCCAGCCGCCAGCGCGCCGCCCTCGACCGCCTGCACATGGGCCTCCTCGACAAGCTCTACCTGCGCTTCGAGAGCCGCTTCTGGCCCGCCGACCTCGACACCCAGTTCCTCGGCCGCCTCGCCCCGGAGAGCCGCTGGCTGGAGCTCCTCAACCTGCACCCCACCACCGGCCAGCCCACCCTCGTCGGCTTCAACGCCGGCCGCGAAGCCGAAGCCCTCACCGACTGGACGGACGCCGCCCTCATCGACGCCGCCCTCGACGCCCTCGCCGAGATCTTCGGCGTGCCCGTCCCCCGCCCCATCGCCACCGCCCGCACCCGCTGGCACGCCGACCCCTGGGCCCTGGGCAGCTACAGCAGCCTCGGCGTCGGCGCCACCCCCGCCGACCGCCAGGCCCTCGCCGAGCCCGCCCACGACCGCCTCCTCCTCGCCGGCGAGCACACCCACCCCACCTACCCCTCCACCGTCCACGGCGCCTGGCTCTCCGGCCTGCGGGCTGCCGGCCAGATCCAGGCGCTGTAGGCCGGCAACGGTTGCCTCCGCCAGCCTCCAGGGGCCATGCTGCCCTGGCAGGATCAGGGCAGCAGGAGACAGAGGTGGCCTCCCGGAACCTGCCGACGGCGGCCAGGATCGGCAGGCTGGAACCCATGAAGCACCTCCTGAAGCTCGCGATCCTCCTCGTCCTGTCGTTCTGGTTCGGCCTGCATGCCCTCGGCGTCCTGCACTGCCGCTCTACGATGCGCGCCTACTGCCGCGCGCTGGATGGCGTGAACCAGCCGCTCGAGAGCCTGGTGCGCGACGCGCAGGCGCGTGGCCTTCTGGCCATGGAGACGGTTCCTGGCCGGGAAGCTCGCCTGATGAAAGCCTTCATCTCCTTCCGGGCGAGGTGCACCTTGACCGCAGGCGAGTCCGGACGGATCAGCGCACGGTACAGCGAGAGTGACCTGTGACATCCGGTCCATCGCCTTCGAGCCGGGCCGACATCCCTGCCACCGCGGCACACACCGGTCATTGACGACGACCCACACGTCCAACGACCATGGGCCGGGTCCTGACCGCGCCGTAGGAGCCGATCATGCAGAACCCGCTGGGTCGAGCCGTTGGCGTCGGGGCTGCGGTCGGGGGGTGTGCGCTGGTAACCTTGTTCACCTGGGGCTACGTGGGCACGTCAGCGGCCCGGGCATCCGTCTCCGAGGTCTGCCGGCAACTTCACGGAACCTCGCTCACCCAGGACGACGTCTCGGCGCTCGCGCGCCAAGATACGGTGAAGTTCCGCGCCAGCGCCCGGGACCCCTGGTGGCTTGTTCGGCGATTCGTCGGCTTCAGCGCCAGTTGCCGGATCAGCGTGGGTGAGAGAGGCGAGCTGTCTGCTGCGTACACCGAGCGGTGGTAGACGTGCTACCGGTTGAACGGCTGCGCACCCTCCTCAAGATCCTGACTGCGCTCGGCATCGTGGCGGGCTTCCCGGTGGCCTGCACCTGGGTTGGTCAATCCATGGTCGAGGCCAGGGTCACGCGCATCTGCCGAGAGCTCGACGGGACGTCCCTGCCCGACGAGGCGATCTCGGCGCATGCCAAAGCGGCCGGGCTGTTCTTCAGGCGGGTCGACGACGACCGAACTCGCATCGTGGGGCGGTTTGTTGGCTTCCGCGCGGGGTGCAACCTCGTACGCGGCCGCGATGGCCGCGTCTGGGCCTGGCTGCGCAGCTACACGCTTTGACGCCTCCTCAAGCTGGCAGTGCTGACCCCACCGTCGTCACGTTGGCTTCATTGACGACGACCCGCATGTACAACGACCATGGTGAAGTGCGGACCGAGACCACCACGACCCCAACACCGGCCGCTGGACCGACCCCATCCGCTGGGCCGGCGGGCAAGCGAACCTGTACGCGTACGTGGATGGCGACCCGGTCAACGCCGTGGATCCGGGTGGGTTGCGGGCACCCCGTTCCAGACCCTCCGGCTCCGAGCTGTCTCGCATGAACGCAAAGGTGTGGCGGCTCATCATCGAGACAGTGACTCGTGACCAGTCTGGGTTCCGTCTGGCTCCTGGTCTCTCCATCCCACTGCCTCACACAATGGCATCGTTGCATAGGACGTCTCTCGACATGCGGACAGAAATGGAGCATCGCTCCGAACCTGGGAATCCCGAGTCAGTCGAAGACCTTCGTTGTGCGATTGGGAGTGAGCACTCCTGGTCATCGCGTTACCAGTCAGACGACTTTTGGTACGGTCCTCGAGGTGCAATAACGCTGTCCCTTGGCTGTCTTCTGTTGAAGAGGCTCGATCTCGCCCCCTCGGCCAACGACAACCCCGTGCCGGCAGCAGATTTGTTTGTTGTCGACTGGGAGAAGGTTGGTGCCCTGCGCATGGGGCCGCCATGACTCGCAATCATGCGATCGTCCTCGGAACGGGTCTCACTGGCCTCATGGTGGGCGCTTTGATCATTGGCCTCGCCGTCCGAAGGTCAGTGCGTTGGACGGCGGTTCGCGAGTTCTGCACCAGCATCGGAATCGACACTCCAGCTGAGGTAGCGTCCGAGAAGGCGCGGGTCGCTGGGCTTGAGGCAAGCAGGCTGTGGGTAGGCGATGGCGAAGTGCTGATTGTCTACGCGCGGGTAGCGGCTGCATCGATTCGGTGCGAAGTTGGCTTGGAGGAGGGACGAGCGGCCTCCACCCGGTTCCTTGGCGACTAGGCCGTGGCGTCAAGCCGGTCGAGAGATGTGGTCGGAGTCGTATGCGACGACTTCGGTCGGCAGGACCAGAGCGAGTCCATCGTCACGTTGGGTTCATTGACGACGGCCCGCACGTACAACGACCATGGTGAAGTGCTGACCGAGACCACCACCGACGGCGCCACGCTGCTCTTCTCGCGCAGCTACACCCGCGACCTGCTGGGGCGCATCACGGCCGTCACCGAGGTGGACGACGCAACGAATTCCTCAACGGTTCTCTATGCCTACGACGACGCCGGTCGCCTGGCGGCGGAGTGCTCGCCCGCGGCACCCGGCCAGGGCGATGTGGATGACCCCTGCGGTGAGGACACCACGCTGCTCGCGGGGTACACGTACGACGCCAACGGCAACCGGCTGACCCGGGAGGACCCTCAGGGCACCGAGGTCGGCACCTACGACGACCAGGATCGCCTGGCCACCTACGCGGGCGCCGCGTACACCTTCGGCCCCAACGGCGACCAGCAGGCCCGGCTCGACGCCGACGGCACAGCCTGGACGTTCGAGCACGACACCTTCGGCAACCTGCTCCAGGCCACCCGCGACGACGGCCAGGTCGCTGCCACCGTGGACTACCGCGTCGACCCCCGCGGCCGCCGCATCGGCCGCCGCGACCCGACCACCGGCGCCTGGCGCTCCTGGCTCTACCAGGACCAGCTCGAGCCCGTCGCCGAGCTCGACGACCAGGGCCAGCTCGTCACCCGCTTCCTCTACGCCACCCGGGCCCACACTCCCGACGCGCTCATCAAGTACGAAACCGGCCAGCCCGTCCTCTACCTGCTCGTCAGCGACCACGTCGGCAGCATCCGCCGCGCCATCCGCGCCAGCGACGGCACCATCGCCCAGCGCATGGACTACGACGCCTTCGGCCGCCTCCAGCTCGACACGAACCCCGACCTCCAGCCCTTCGGCTTCGCCGGCGGCCTGCACGACCGCTTCACCGGCCTCATCCGCTTCGGCGCCCGCGACCAAGACCCCACCACCGGCCGCTGGACCGCCAAAGACCCCATCCGCTGGGCCGGCGGGCAGGCGAACCTGTACGCGTACGTCGATGGCGACCCGGTCAACGCGGTCGATCCGAGCGGGCTGGAGGAGATTCCTTCCGAAGTTGCTGGCCTCATCGGTGAACGTCACGGCATTGCCGAGGCGATGGGCAATCTGACGGAAGCCACTGCGTCGGCCTTGCCAGAGGTAGATCCTTTGGAGGCAGCCGCCGCCGCGCCCGTCGTCGCGGGTCTGCTGCGCAAGGCCAGATCCTTCCGCCGGAATGTCGAGAACATCGAACGATATGCCTCGTTGGTCGAGGCGAGGACCGCAGCACGGGTCTTCTGTGGAATCGGCGATGATGCCATCGACTACGTAGCTACCATGGGGCCAAACATGGGAAGGGTCGTGGGAAGGAGTAGCCCTGACGGTCTTCGTGGTTGGCGCCTCGACTGGGACCTGGAAAAGGGCTACCATGTGAACTGGTGGGACCAATCCGGCGGGCGAAAGCGGGTCGATCACCTCTACGGGGCGAATCTAGTTGAAGGGAAGGGCTGGGATGATTTCATGGAGCTTCTGAATCACTTTCCGAGACCATAGAGCCGACTGGGTTCGGCAGGGAGCGAGGAATGGAAGAACTCGAGCGAATCGCCGCAGAAGCCGGGCTGGACATCCTCGGGGCAGCGTCTGCCGCTGAAGCTCTTCGGATTGTTGAAGGAAGTCCATGGAAGGGGTTCTGCCTCGATTGGGAGCGGCTTGCGCCCTTTCAAGTATGGAAGCTTGTCGACGGCAAGTACTGGAAGAGGCGCGGAGATGGGCGAAGTCTCAGCGAGGTACTGGTCGAGAGAGCCTCGCATCTTGCGCTGATCGTGGACAGAACGACCGTAGTGGCTGGGCCTGTTGAGTCCATGATCGAGCACTTCGATGAACTTGTGCTTCGTCAACCGGGTCGCCGCTATCTGGTAGGCGCAGAGGTGCGGGACGGTATCGTTCACTGGGTTTCCTCAGTTCTTCTGGAGTACGATGGGGCAGACACGGTGGTAGGCACGGCGCCGAAGGGCGCGCTCTGACCTGGGACTTCAGTGTAGATGGGTTGTGCGTTCCTCCTTCAAGCGCGAACCTCGTCCCATACGGCAGCCACCTCGGGCTCATTGACGACGACCCACACCTACAACGACCATGGTGAAGTGCTGACCGAGACCACCACCGACGGCGCCACGCTGCTCTTCTCGCGTACCTGCACCCGCGACCTGCTCGGCCGCATCACGGCCGTCACCGAGGTAGACGACGCAGCGAATTCCTCAACGGTTCTCTATGCCTACGACGACGCCGGCCGCCTGGTGGCGGAGTGCTCGCCTGCGGCGCCTGGCCAGGGCGATGTGGACGACCCCTGCGGTGAGGACACCACGCTGCTCGCGGGCTACACGTACGACGCCAACGGCAACCGGCTGACCCGGGAGGACCCGCAGGGCACCGAGGTCGGCACCTACGACGACCAGGACCGCCTGGCCACTTACGCCGGCGCCGCCTACACCTTCGGCCCCAACGGCGAGCTTCAGGCCCGGCTCGACGCCGACGGCACGGCCTGGACCTTCGAGCACGACACCTTCGGCAACCTGTTCCAGACCACCCGCGACGACGGCCAGGCCGCGCTCACCGTGGACTACCGCCTCGACCCCCGCGGCCGCCGCATCGGCCGCCGCGACCCGACCACCGGCGCCTGGCGCTACTGGCCGTACCAGGACCAGCTCGAGCCCGTCGCCGAGCTCGACGACCAGGGCCAGCTCGTCACCCGCTTCCTCTACGCCACCCGCGCCCACACCCCCGACGCGCTCATCAAGGACAGAGCCGGCCAGCCCGTCCTCTACCTGCTCGTCGGCGACCACGTCGGCAGCATCCGCCGCGCCATCCGCGCCAGCGACGGCGCCATCGTCCAGCGCATCGATTACGACGCCTTCGGCCGCCTCCAGCTCGACACCAACCCCGACTTCCAGCCCTTCGGCTTCGCCGGCGGCCTGCACGACCGCTTCACCGGCCTCATCCGCTTCGGCGCCCGCGACTACGATCCCACGACCGGCCGCTGGACCGCCAAAGACCCCATCCGCTGGGCCGGCGGACAGGCGAACCTGTACGCGTACGTCGACAACGACCCGGTCAATGCGGTCGATCCGAGCGGGTTGCGTGTACGTTGGCGTAGCATCGTCTTAGGTCAGGACATACGAAGCGCAACATGGCGAAAGATTCGATGGCGGCTGGGTGAGACTGCAAAGCAATACCCAAAACTTCAGCCAGGGAGCCATGACTTCTTCGAGGCGGCTGCTGCTGACGAGACTCTCGATTGGCAGGAACGATACCCGAGGCCCGAGGACTGGAGTGAGGGCGGCTATCAGAAGTGGCTGACGGCAGCCGCCGCTACGTGTGCTCGGCGCTACCTTCAGGCCCGAACACAGTTTCATTGGCAAGCCAGCCGGGATGAGGTGAAGAAGGTCGTGGCCTCCGAATTCTTGAAGTGGCCATACCTGGGTTTCAAGGCGTTCCAGGAGGACTGGCTCGGAGCCTTCTACTTCCCTCGCGCAACGCCCGCATCAGCCGGACCCGCTACGTCAGTCGACGTAGAGTTCTTCCAACTGGGGATCCGGCATGCCCAGGACGGACTCCTTCCGTGATGACCAGCCACGAACGGAGGGTCAGCAGGGTTGCACTGTTCCTCCCGGCCATCGTGGTAGGTACAGTTGTAGCTGCCTCCGCACTCGCCTTCTACCTCTCCGACCTTGACTTCGACCGACCTGTTGTAGACGCCAGACACATCGCAGGAGTGCTGCGTGGCGTGGGGCTGAAGGTAGACGACTGCGCGGCGGGCGGGGCTCGCCCCTGCCCAGGCCCCGGCGTTCACTCATGGAACGGGCGCTTCGACGACGGCCAGGTATCCTCGCTGTTGTTTCCCCGCTCGGCTTGGGTGCTCACCCTCGTCGTGGATCGCACTCCGAAGGCTTGGTGCATCCAGGCCGGCTCGTGGGAGCCGGCTGGGCTGGTACTTCTCCACCTGTCGTCGGGTGCCGGCGGCGTTGTCCGCGCAGGCCCATGTCCGCAGTAGAACTCCAGGCCACCCGCGACGACGGCCAGGCCGCGCTCACCGTGGACGACCGCGTCGACCCCCGCGGCCGCCGCATCGGCCGCCGCGACCCGACCACCGGCGCCTGGCGCTACTGGCTCTACCAGGACCAGCTCGAGCCCGTCGCCGAGCTCGACGACCAGGGCCAGCTCGACACCCGCTGCCTCTACGCCACCCGGGCCCACACCCCCGACGCGCTCATCAAGGACAGAGCCGGCCATGCCGCCGACGCCACGCCACGAGCAGCACACCCAGCAGCCATGCGCCGCCGCCCTGGCCGGGCTGGGCGCGGCAGTCGCCGGTGAGGGTGGTGCCGGTGGCGGCCGCGGGGTCGCCGGCGTCGCGGCGGGGCGGGGGCGCGCCGGTCTCGGGCAGGTCGGCGCCGGCGTCGCCCGGGTCGGGGCCATCCGGGCCACGGGGCTCGCTGCCGGGGGGCGGGGGCGGGCCGGCGTCGGGGTCGGGCGCCGGGGGCGGGGCGTCGGGGACGAGGCGCAGCTCGGCCACGTCGAACCAGGGGGAGCCGTCGCCGGCGTCGGGGACGGGGGTCAGGCGCAGGCGCGTGAGGGTGCCCGACCAGCCGGGGCCGAGGTGCAGGTCGTTGAACGCGCCACCGCCGGTGGTGGCGAAGGCGACGCGGCGGTCGTCTCCAAAGTCGGGGGCGTCGTCGGTGGTCCACCAGAGGTAGCCGTCGCGGGGGGCCTGGTGCTGGCGGGCGCGCAGCCGCACCCCGGCGAGGCCGTCGAGCGGCACCTGGAGGCGCGGGCTCTCGACGCAGGGACCGGCGCCCGTCACCTCGATGGCGAGGGCGCCTTCCTCGCGGTTGACGAGCAGGCCGCCGACGGCGTCCGGGGCGCAGCTGCGGAAGCCCTCGATCTGCTGGTCGTCCTCGGGGGCGTCGAAGAGGAAGGCGCGGGGATCGAAGGTGTCGAGGGGGCCGGCCACGCGCAGGTCACCGCCGTTGAAGCCCTGGCGGTCGTTGACCTCGACGGGGTCGTCCCAGCTCGTCTTTTCTCCATAGTATCCGCGCACATGGCGCATCCAGGCCCGGGCCTCGGGGCGGCCCGGGGCGTCGATGGAGCGGCCGTCGACGCGGACCACGAGGCTCACCCGCTTGGCCTCGCCGGGGCTGAAGCCGTTGAGGCGAAGCTGGCCGGCGGCCGGCGGGGCGTCCTCGGGGGGGTTGGCGGCGTTGTCCATGGCGTCGTTGCGCTGCCAGCTCGCCTGGTCGTAGGCGGGGTGGTCCGTCTCGATCAGGTAGCGGACGGGGGTGACGCCGGGGGGCAGGCTGTACTCCAGGATGACGGCGGCGTCCTCGGGCGTCTCGGCCTGCGTCCGCCCGCCGCCGCGGTTCTGGGCGACGATCTGCCAGGTGATCTCCTCGCCCACCCAGGCGTCGGGCACGCCGCCGCTGCGGCCGTCGCGGATGAAGTCGCGGCAGTCGTCGAAGTCGCAGGGCCGGTCGGGCAGGCGCCAGCCCTGGCTCAAGTGGAAGTCGGGGGCGGGCGGCGGCGGGGGCGGCTCGGCCTCCTCGCACCGGCTGACGGGCAGGCCGCGGTAGGGGCCCTGGTCGACCCAGTAGGTGAGCGGGCCGCCGCAGGGGCCGGTGAAGGGGTCGTCGGCGGCGCCGTTGACGCGGACCTCGAAGTGGACGTGGGGGCCGGTGCTGTTGCCTGACGAGCCCACCTGGCCGAGGCGCTGACCGCAGCTCACGTTGTCGCCCTCGCGCACGGCGACGGAGCCCTGCCGCATATGGCCGTAGTACGTCACCTTGCCGTCGGCGTGCTCCAGGGCGACGTAGTTGCCGAAGCCGCCGCCGCCGCCGCAGCTCCCGGAGGTGCAGCGGTCGAACTCGCCGTCGTGGGCGCGGATGACGCGGCCGGGGGCGGCGGCCACGATGTCGCGCCCCTGATCCTGGGCCGCGAACCGGCCGATGATGGCGATGTCGGTGCCGCGGTGGCCACCGTAGGTGTTGTTGCCGCAGTTCCAGTCGCGGGTGCCGCCGATGTCGTAGTAGGCGGTCACCGTCACGTCGCCGATGGCGGGCTGGCGGAACTGCACGGCGCCCGCGGGCGTGGCCAGGAGCGCGATCGCGATGAGCCCCGCCCTCATGGCCGCCCCGCCGCGCCGGTGTCGACATCCAGCCACCGCCAGTCCCCCTCCCCGGCGTCGTACACCACCCGGCTCCCCTCGACGCGGCTGCGCTCGGGGTGGGCGGGCACGGGGATGAAGTCGGGGCCGACGCCACCCTGGGTGTTCGTCAGGCGCACGCCGTCCAGCATGAAGCCGGCGACGCCCCCGGCGGCGGAGACCCAGAGCAGGCGGCCGTCCGGCAGCGGCAGCGGGCGATCGCTGCGGCCGTCCGTCGTCACGGGCTCGGGGGTGCCGCCTCGCCGCAGGCGCCAGACGTCGGTGTCGGGGCGGTGGTCGGCGCGGGTGAAGTAGAGGGTGCCATCGGGCGCGAGCTGCAGGTCGGGCAGCACGGCCTCGGCGACGACGGCCCCGTCGACCAGCAGGCGGCCGGCGTCGTCCACCCGGGCGGCGTCCCCCGGGGCGACGGCCTGCACCCGACCCTGCGCCCGCCAGCCCGCCGGCGTGCGGGCCCAGAGCGTCGCCAGCGGCGGCCGCTCCAGGGGGGGTGGCCCCGGATCGGGGACGAGGGCCAGGTGCGCGGCGCCGGGCACCGGGGCGGAGGTGGCGGGGGGCGGCTCGGCGCAGGCACAGAGCAGGACCCCGAGGAGGAGGGTGGTGCGCATCCCCCGATGATGCCACAGCGCCCGGGCCCGCGCAGGGGGGCGGGCCGCTCCCCGGAAAGCGTTGTGACATCCGGCACTTGCCCCGCCCGCGGTGATCGCGTAGACAGCCGGGGGTCGACCGTGGAGGCGCGTGGATGAAGCTCTTGGAAGGCAAGCGCGGGCTGGTGTTCGGGATCGCGAACGATCACTCCCTGGGCTGGCACATCGCCCGGGCGGCCGCGCTGCAGGGCGCCCGGGTGGGCCTGAACTACCACGACGACCGGCTGCTGCGGCGGGTGCGGCCCCTGGCCGACCAGATCCAGGCGGCGTTCCTGGCGCCGTGCGACGTGGCCGACGAGGCGGCGCTGGACGCCTTCTTCGCCCGGGCGGCGGACGTGTTCGACGGGCAGCTCGACTTCGTGGTGCACAGCGTCGCGTTCGCGGATCGGGCGGATCTGCTGGGGCGCTTCGTCGACACGACGCGGGCCGGCCACGCCCTCGCCCTGGACGTGAGCGCCTACAGCTTCACGGCCATCGCGCGGCGCGCCGCCCCCCTGATGCTCGGCGGCGGCAGCCTGCTGACGCTGACGTACTACGGCGCCGAGAAGGCCATGCCCGGCTACAACGTGATGGGCGTGGCGAAGGCGGCGCTCGAGGCCTCCGTGCGCTACCTGGCCGCCGATCTGGGCCCGGCGTCCATCCGCGTCAACGGCATCAGCGCCGGGCCCATCCGCACGCTGGCGGCCGCGGGCATCCCGGGCTTCCGCGACATGCTCAAGGCCACCGCCGACAAGGCCCCGCTGCGCCGCAACGTAACGGGCGGCGAGGTGGGCGACGCCGCCGCCTTCCTGCTCTCGGACCTGAGCTCCGCCGTCACGGGCGAGATCCTGCACGTCGACGCGGGCTACCACGCCGTCGGGGTGTAGGCGGCGACGGTTTTTTCACTCCAGGCCGGATCGTCCGCGTCCCTCCCCTCCTTGAGGTGCGCTTCGGAGGTCCACCCCGTGTCTCGACTGCGTTCGATCCTGCCCGCCCTCGCCCTCGCCGCCTGCGCGCCCGACGTCCAGGACGTCGCGCCGTCGGTGGAGGCGGCCACGAAGGCCATCGTCAACGGCACCCGCGAGCCGCAGATCACGCCGCTGAGCGAGGGGCAGATCCTCGCGCTGGGCTGGCTGCACAACGCCGGCGATCCCGGGCGGAACTTCTGCACCGGCACCCTCATCGCCGGGCAGTACGTGGTCACGGCGAAGCACTGCATCGAGGGGCGCTCCGGCCGGACCATCGGGTTCGGCGTGGGCCTGCTGCCCAGCGATCCGGTGGCGTCCTTCCAGGTCGAGGCGGCCATCGGCCACGGCACCACCGACGCGGCCATCCTGAAGCTGACGGAGGACGCCACGGCGCGCGTGCCCGAGCTGGTGCCCATCGCCTACAACCGCCAGGCGCCCTGGGAGGGCCTCGTCGGCAGCGACGTGGAGGCCGGCGGCTTCGGCGAGACGTACGATCGCAGCCGCACGGGCCGCTACTTCGCGGTGGTGCAGCTCGAGCGCCTGACGGACACGCTGGTGCACGTCAACGGCCGCGGCGAGCAGGGCATCTGCTTCGGCGACTCCGGCGGGCCCGTGATGGCCGTGAACCCCGAGGGCGAGATCGTCATCCTCGGCGTCGAGTGGGAGGGCGACGGCTCCTGCGTCGATCGCGACCGCCTGACGCGGCTGGACGTGCTGACGGACTGGATCGACGGCATCCTCGCGGGGCAGGAGCCCCCGAGCCAGTGCGGCGACGTGGACTACCTGGGGCGCTGCGCCGGCAACGTCGCGGAGTGGTGCGAGAACGGCGCCGTCCGCCAGCAGAACTGCGAGCGGCAGGGGCTGGTCTGCGACTTCGTGAACGACCAGGTCGGCTACTTCTGCACCGAGCCCCCGCCCTGCGGCGACATCGATCCGCGCGGCATCTGCGACGGCGACCAGGTGGCCCGGTGCCGGTTCGGGCGCCTCGTGTTCAACGACTGCGCGGCCCAGGGGCAGACGTGCCAGACGGATCGCAGCGGCGCCTTCTGCCGTGATCCCCAGCCCGAGCTGCCGCCGGACGCCGAGGCCCCGCCGCCGCCGCCCGAGGACGCGGGCGTGCCGGACGCTGCCACCCCCGACGAGCCGGAACCCGAGGACGATCAGGGTGTTGACGCCACGACCGGTGGGAGCGAGCGGCCGCGCGCCGCGAGCGATGGCTGCCAGAGCGCCCCGGGCGCGCCCGCCGGGACGGGCCTGGGCCTGCTGCTGATCGGGGGCCTGCTCGCCCGGCGGCGGCGGCGCTGACGCCTGCCTAGGGCTGCAGCACCAGCTCCTGGGTGCCCTCGATGGTGCCGATGCTCACGCACCGGTCCAGGCTGAGGCGGTGGTCGAGGCACAGGTAGATCTCCGCCGCCTCGCTCTCCCGATCGTCCCCCATCTCGAAGACCAGGATGGTGTCGCCCGTGCGCAGCGGGCGCGCCAGCTGCCAGCCCGCGAAGATGTAGGCCCCCTCGGTGCCGAGGGAGACGAAGGCGTCGACGTCGTCGATGCCCTCGGCGTCGGCGGCGCCGATGGCCGCGTCGGCCCGCGTCGCCAGGCTGCGCGAGAAGGGATCGTGGATGCGCGCCTCGATGACGGCCCCCAGGTCGCCCACCACCTGGCCGTCGGGTCCGAAGACCGACACCGCGTCCAGATCGAAGCCCGGGGTGGCGGGGGCGGCGCGGGCCGCCTGCTGGGAGCCGCGGTCCACGATGAGCACCGTCCGGCGGTCGGCCCAGCGGTCGGGGACGGCCACGTCGGGGACCGCAGGCTCGGCGTCGAGGACGCGGGCGTCGGGCGGCAGGCGGGCGTCGTCGGGGAGGACGCCCACGTCCGGCGGCGGGCCGCCGTCGCTGTACCAGGCCGGCGCGGCGCTCGCGGGCACGCAGCGCCCATCGGACTCGACGAAGCCCTCCCCGCAGAACCGGGGCTCCAGGATGCAGCCGGGCAGGGCGAGGGCGGCGAGGATGATACGGTGACCCATGGCGGGACTCTGGCGCGGGTCCGCGGGTCGGGTCAAGGCGGTGTGACGCGCAGCCACACGTCGGTGTGGCGGTCCGTTCACGCCCACCCCCTCCGCCGGCCCGCGCGGGGGGCCTCCGTGGGCGGCACGTGCCTTGCGTTCGTGCCGCACGTCGCTCGAACCATCACCCCGGGGGATCCATGCGCACCGTACTCCTCCTCTCCGCCCTCTTCAGCCTGGGCGCCCTCGCGGGCTGCGAGGGCGAGCACTGCTTCGACTGCGAGCAGGGCGTCGGCCGCGATCAATGCGATGGCAACGACTGCTTCCGCTGCGATCTCACGGGCTGCCACCCCATCGAGTGCGTCGTGCACGAGCAATGTCCGCGCGGCGCCTTCTGCAACGCCGACGGCTTCTGCGAGAACGGCGCGGGCCAGTCGCCGGAGTGCCGCGCCCAGGGCGACTGCGCCGAGGGCCAGGCCTGCAACGCCTTCGGGCGGTGCGTCTGGGTGGGCGGCGAGCCGGGCGAGCCCGATCCCGCCAGCTACGCCTGTGACCGCGACGGCGACTGCATGGCGGGCTGCGTCTGCGTGAGCGGGCAGTGCTTCGAGGCGAGCCGCTGCCAGGCGGACGCCGAGTGCCCGGCGGGCGAGCCCTGCATCGACGGCACCTGCCGGCTGCAGTGCGAGATCAACGCCGACTGTGGCGTCGGCGGCTTCTGCATCGAGGGCATCTGCTTCCCCCACTGCCGCGACGGCCAGCCCCTGCCGGCGGGCTACGAGTGCGTCCAGGGCGTGCCCGTGCGGGAGCGGCCGGAGTGCCAGCGCGCCGCCGACTGCGGCGAGGGCCGGCGCTGCGTGGACGGCTCGTGCATCGGCGAGGCCCCCGAGCCCCCGGCCTGCGTGCGCGACCGCGAGTGCGGCCCCGGGCAGCTCTGCGAGGCCGGGCGCTGCCAGATCGATCCCGAGGCCGAGTGCCAGATCGACGCCCAGTGCGAGGAGGGCGCGCGCTGCATCGACGGGGACTGCGTCGCCGGGACGGCCTCGTGCGACGCGAGCTGCCAGTGCCCGACGGGCCAGGTCTGCGATCCCGACCAGCACGCCTGCGTCGATCCGGTCGTGACCCCCGAGCCGACCCCGTGCGAGACGCTGTGCGACTGCCCGGCCGGGCAGCTCTGCGAGGCGGGCATCTGCGCGCTGCCGCCGGTGGCCGGGTGCGAGAGCGACGCGGGCTGCCCGGAGGGCCAGTCCTGCCGGGATGGCACCTGCGTCGTGCCCCCCGCCCCGCCGGGCCAGGGCCCCTGCCAGTTCGACGCCGACTGCGCCGGCGCCCGCATCTGCGTGGACGCGCGCTGCCTGGAGCCCTGCCGCGAGGACGTCCCGTGCCCCGCGGGCACGGCCTGCTGGAACGGCCGCTGCGATCCTCGCGCCGAGCGCCCCGTGGCGTGCCGCGCCAACGCCGAGTGCCCCGACGGCATCTGCATCGACGCCGCCTGCCACGCGCTGTGCGAGGACGGATTCAGCTGTGGTTTCGGGGAGTTCTGCGACCATGGCGTCTGCCTGCCCGACGTGGGCGCGGCGGGCGGCTGCGTGCGGACGGCCGAGTGCCCCACGGGCCTGGAGTGCGTGGACGCCCGCTGCCGGCAGGCCTGCTTCGCCGACGCCGACTGCCTGGGCGGCTTCGTCTGCCAGGACCGCTACTGCGTGGATCCCGTCGAGGTCGCGCCGGTCTGCGCCCAGAGCGCCGAGTGCCCGGCGGGCGACTGCGTGAACGGGCAGTGCGAGCCGGCGCCCTAGAAAAAATTCCGGGGGGCGATGAACAGCATCCCGGAGGCGGCGTCTCGGCCGCCGTGCTTCCCCCGGCACATGGTCTCCCGCCGCGGCGGCGGTCTCCCCCATCCCCCGCACCGCCGCCGCGGCCCCCCCTTCTCTCCCCCGACCGACGTCAGCTCGCCAGCAGGGCCCGGGTCAGCCGCAGGTGCGTGAGGGTCGCGTCCAGATCGTAGCGCGGCGTGTAGCCCAGCACCTCGCGGGCGCGGGCGGCGTCGACCATGCAGACGTAGCGCAGGTGATCGAGCTCGGGGGCCGGGAAGGTGGTGAGGCGCATCTTCCAGAGGCGCTCCAGCATGGGCCCCGCGGCGAAGTGCGGGATGGGCAGCGGGCGGCCGCCGGCCAGCTCGATGATGCGGGAGAGGGGCGCGGGCTCGCAGCCGGCCAGGTTGAAGATGCCCTGCGCCCCGGGCCGCAGCGCGCGCTCGATGCCCATGGCCACGTCATCCTCGTGGATGAGCTGCACCATCGGATCGAAGCCGGCCAGCGTCCACGGCCGGTCGAGCCGCAGGTAGTTGCTGGGGGCGTTGCGCACGGCGCCGACGATGTGGACGGGCCGCAGGATGACCGTCTCGACCTCGGGGTGCTTCCAGAAGAAGCTCTGCCCCAGCATGTCGATGCCGATGAGATCCTGGATCTGGTGGAAGCGCTCGCCGCCCATCAGCGGGGCGTCTTCCGTCAGGAACTGGGTGTTGTCGGCGCGGGGGCCGTAGACGTTGGCGGACGACAGCAAGATGAGCTTCTTGATGCCGTGCCGCTGGCAGTACTGCATCACCCGGGTCGTGCCCTGGATGTTGAACGTGTGGTGATCGGCGCTCGACGCCCGCGGGTCGTGCATCACGTTGAGGTGCACGACGGCGTCGAAGGCCCCCTTGCGGAAGACCTCCTCGCAGCGCTTGCGGCGGATGTCGATGCGGTGCAGCTCCACGTCGGCGGGCGCGCCGGGGAACGGGCGGCGATCGATGCCGACGACGGTGTGCTGCCGGTGCAGGCGCCGGGTGAGGAGCGCCCCGAAGCGCCCGCTGATGCCGGTGATGGCGACGCGCATCGAGCCCCCTACCAGAAGATGTGCTCGCGCTCGGCCAGCCCACGCTGGAGGAGCGCATCGACCGCGTCGCGCACCTGGCTGACCTTGGCGCCGATCACGGCGTCGTCGTCATCGGCGTCGCCGGTGAAGTGCATGGGGTGGCCGAACCACAGCCGGTAGCGCGACGGCAGCGGCAGCATGCCCAGGATCGGGATGAGCATGTGCGGGCTCACCGGCACCGCGGGCATGCCCAGCAACTTCGCGACTTTCTTGAGGTTCCAGAGCGCCGGGATCTGCTCCTCGGCGCCCACCACGCCCACCGGGACGATGGGGGTGTTCGTCTCGAGCGCCAGCCGCATGAAGCCCAGGCCGAACTGCTGGAGCTGGTAGCGCTTGTCGAACGTCTTGTTGATGCCGGTCACGCCCTCGGGGAAGACCAGCACGGTGTGGTGCTGGGCCAGCAGCGTGCGGCAGTTCTCGGGGGTGCCGAGCACCTGGCCGAGGCGGCTGAAGAAGACGCTCACGTAGGGCAGCGAGGGCACCCAGCGCTCGACCATGGAGCGCACCGCCCGCGGGGGGTGCGCATCCAGCAGCAGCGAGGTGCCGATCATCATGCCGTCCATGGGGATCTGCCCGCTGTGGTTGGCGATGAGGAGCACGCGCCCCTCGGGCAGGTTCTCCAGGCCGAACGTCTGCACCCGGAAGTAGCGCCGGTACAGGAACTCGACGATGGGGATGACGGGCTTGATGGCCTCGGGGTCGAAGCCGAAGGCGTCCGTCTCGTAGCCGCCGAGGTGCGCCTTGAGGACCTCGATGCGATCCAGGAGGGCGGGGTCGAGGCTGGCCTCGTACCGCGTCGCGAGGTGGTCTTTGACGGCTCTGAACACAGGCACTCCCGGTGGTCGGGCACCATGCTAGCCCAGCCTGCGGCCCACGCCCAGAGGGCTTGCCTGGGTCGGGCACTCCCCGCCAGACTGCCGCCGCACGCCACGAAAGGCCCCCCGCATGAAGCTGGCCGATCTCTGCCCCCTGCCCCTCCCCGACGAACCGCGCCTGCCCGAGGAGGTGCTGCTGGGGCCGGGGGCCCGCGCCGGCCTGGGCGCCCAGGTGGACGCCCGCCTGGGCGAGCGCCCCTTCCGCTTCGGCGATCCCGACACCTGGCGTGCCGCCGATCTCGGGCGCCCCGACTGGCTGCTGCCGCGCCACCCGCACGCCGACGAGCAGACGGCGGAGCAGGTGGCCCGCAAGGCAGAGGGGGCGTCGGGCCTGGTGGCCGTGGGCTCGGGCACCATCAACGACCTGGCCAAGTGCGCCGCGGAGCTGCTGGGCATCGACTTCGTGGTGGTGGGCACCGCGGCGAGCATGAACGGCTACGCCAGCGCCATCGCTGCCATCGTGGCCGGGGGCCTCAAGACCACCCGCGCCGCGCGGCCGGCCCGCGCCATCGTGCTCGACACCGAGCTGCTGGCCGCCGCCCCCGCCGCGCTGACCCGCGCCGGCCTGGGCGATCTCATCAGCAAGCCGGTCAGCGACACGGACTGGTGGCTGGCCGACCGCCTGGAGGGCACGGGCTACAGCACCCTGCCCGGCGACATCGTGGAGCGGGCCTACCGGCGGGCCACGGCGGCGGCGGGCGGGCTCATGGCGGGCAGCCCCGAGGCGTACGTGGCGCTCGGCGAGGCCCTCGTCCTCAGCGGCGTCGCCATGGTGGTCGCGGGCAGCAGCGCCCCGGCCAGCGGCGGCGAGCACCTGCTCTCGCACCTCTGGGACATGGAGGCCCTGGCCGAGGGGCGCGAGGTGCGGCTGCACGGCGCGCAAGTGGGCGTCACTACTTGCATTTCTGCGGCCATCTACCAGCGGCTCATCCGCATCCGCCAGGCGGATCTGGTGCCTTGCAAGCCGTGGATCGAGGAGGAGCGCCGCCTCTACGCCGAGCACGGCGCCCTGGCCCCGACGCTCATCGAGCAGGCCCGCCGCAAGCACGCCCGGACGGAGGCCCGGCTGGCGAAGCTGTCGGATGGGTGGAAGGAGCTGCGCGACGAGATGGGCGAGCGCCGGCTGCCGACGCCGGCCGAGCTGCGGGCCCCCCTGCTGGCCTGCGGCGCCCCGGCCAGCCTGCGCGACCTGGGCAGCAGCCGCGCCGACGGCGCCCGGGTGCTGCGCCTGGCCCGCGACATCCGCGACCGCCTGACGGTGCTGGACGTGGCCTTCGACCTCGGGCTGCTGCCCGGCGCGGCCGACGACCTGCTCGTCGAGGCCGGGGTGGCCTGACGGGTCCGTTGACCGGGGGCGGGGCGAGCGTCAGCATCAGGCAGGTCGCCGTCGGAGGTGTCCCATGCGCGCCCTCACCGCCTGCCTGCTCCTGGCCTGCTTCCAGGCCCACGCCGAAGATCCCGACCTGTGGCAGAAGTCGACGCTGAACGAGATCGTGCGGCGCGGCGAGCTGCGCGTCGGGCTCGAGCCCGGCTACATGCCCTTCGAGATGCTGGACCCCCAGAACGGCGAGGTCATCGGCTTCGACGTGGACATCGCGCACCTGATGGCGAAGGCGATGGGGGTGCGGCTCAAGATCGTCCGCCTCGACTGGAGCGGCATCATGCCGGCCCTGCTGGCGAGCCAGTTCGACATCGTGATGTCGGGCATGACCATCACCTCCGAGCGCAACCTGTGGGTGAACTTCTCGGATCCCTACCTGATCGTCGGCCAGACCATCCTGATGCGACCCACGCTGGCGGCGACGGTGAAGTCGTACAAGGACCTGAACGCGCCGACGTACCTGGTGGTGACGAAGCCGGGGACGACGGCGCTGGAGGCCGTGAAGCGGCACCTGCCGCTGGCCCGGGTGCAGCTCATGGAGTCGGAGGCCGCGGGGGTGGCCGAGGTGCGGGCGGGGCGGGCGGACGCCTTCGTCTACGACCTGCCCTTCAACGCCGTCGAGCACGCCCGGGATCCGGCGGCGCTGGCGTTCCTGGCGCAGCCGTTCACCCATGAGCGCATCGGCTGGGCCATCCGCAAGGGCGATCCGGACTTCCTGAACTGGCTCAACCACTTCCTCGCCCAGATCAAGGGCGATGGGCGGTTCGAGGAGCGCTACCAGCGGTGGTTCAAAACGGGGGCGGGGCCGACGGTGGCACCGTAGCCGGGGCGGGCGGGGCGCCCCAGGGGTTCTCGGCGGTGCCCGTCCAGGGGTTGACCACCGTGGCGGCCACCGGGGGGCTCGGCAGGCGCACCTCGTCGGGGAGCATCCAGGCCCAGTAGAGGCCGGTGTAGGCGGTGAACAGGCCGATGCCGAGGGTGGCCGCCGTGAACTCCCGGGAGATCTCGTGGTGGGTCACGGTGCCGTGCTCCTCGACCCGCACCTCGAAGTCGCGGGGCGGGCCCATCCGCCGGACCTCCGCCTCGCCGATGCCGGCCAGCTCGCCGTCGATGTAGATGCGGGCGGCCGGATCGGTGCTGCGGATGACGGCGGACCCGCACCCGACGAGCGGGGCCACGGCCAGCGCGGCGAGGGCGACGCGGCGCATGGCTCAGAAGCCCAGGCCGACCGAGAAGGCCAGCCCGTGGGGGGTGTCGTCGCCCACCTTGTAGAAGGCGATGGCGTAGCCGATGTCGGCCCGGATGGCGACGGTGCTGGTGCGGCCCAGCAGGATGCCCAGGCCGAGGCGCGCCCCGAGGCCCTGGCCCTCCACCCGGTCGTCCCAGTAGTCGTCGTGGGCGGCGGCGGCGAGCTCGGCGTTGGTGGCGTTGCGGCTGGTGCCGCTGTACTGCAGGCCGCCGCCGATGTACGGGGTGATGTCACCCTCCGAGAAGGGGTAGTAGGCGCTGATGCCGACGCTGGTGCGGTCGTAGTCGTCGGAGAAGGAGCCCTGCAGCTCCAGCTCGAACATCATGTTGCGCACGTCGTACAGCCAGAACAGGCCCAGCCCCGAGGCGATGCCCTCCTCCTGCACCGGCACGAACCCACCCAGGCTCACGCCGAAGTAGTGGTTGGCCTTGCGGCGGCGGAGGCGCTGCTCCTCCGTCTCGGTCACGGTGTGGATGTCGACGGCCTCCTGCACCGACTCTCCGGTGTCGATGCCGCGGGCCATGCGGGCGATGACCGACTCCAGGTCCTCGGGCCGGCTGGCCGTGAGCCGCCCCACCCACACCGCCTGGGCGGCGCCGACGGGGCGCATCTCCGCGAAGACCAGGGCCTTGGTGCCGATGCGGGTCATCCGGCCCTCGACGACGTGGGTCGCCCCGGCCGCGCGGGCGGCCGCCTCGGCGTCAGCGGGCTTCTCCGGTGGCGATGTGACCTGCAGGCCGCGGTCCCGCAAGAAGATGATCATCAGCTCGGTGGCGGTGTTGGCGAGCTCGGGCGCCACGCTGGTGGACTCGAAGGGCAGCACGAGGACGCGCTCGGCGGCCAGGGCGGGCACGGCGGCGATCAGGGCGAAGAGGGCGGCGATGAGGCGGATCATGTCAGGTCCTCCTGGACGGCCCCGGAGGGGGCGGGATCAGCGTGTCGTTTTCGGTCTGCGTCCAGGAGGTTAGCAGGTCGCGTGCCACCCGTCTGGCGCCGCGTCGTCGGGCCCGCCGCGAGGCCGCCGTCGCCCGCGGGCCACACCGTGTAGCCGTCGATTCACGATGACGCGCGCCGGGCGAGACAGCACCGGCGGGGTGGCGTAGCCTTGCTCCATGTGGACACTCCTCCTCCTCCTCCTCGCCCCCGTCGACCTGGGCTGGCTCGCGGGCACCTGGCTGCAGCGCGGGGACGACGGCCAGGTCGTCGAGGAGCGCTGGAGCCCGCCCGTGGGCGGCAACCTCGTGGGCACCGGCCGCACCGTCCGCGCCGGGCGGGTGCTGGGCAACGAGTTCCTGCAGATCGAGGTGCGCGACGACGGCACCTGGTACCGGGCCCAGCCCGGGGGCCGCTGCCCGCCCACCGACTTCAAGCTGGTGGAGCATGGCCCCGCGCTGGCGGTCTTCACGGCGCCGGCCCATGACTTCCCCCAGCGCATCGCCTACCGCCGCGAGGGCGACCACCTGCACGTCACCCTCGACGGCGTGGAGGGGGGGCAGCCGCGGCACCTCGAGCTGCACTTCACGCGAGCGCCGTAATCAATATGGCCACCTTTCTCCATCTTTGCTGTAATGGCCGTCGAACGGACGCGGGGAGTTCGGGGTGGCAGGAGAGCTGAGCATCTGCGCGGCGTGCGGCGCCTCGACCCCACCCGGCCCCGAGTGCCTCGCCTGCGGTGGCAGCCCCCGGCTCTTCGGCCGGTTCACGCTGAGCCAGCGGCTCGGGACCGACAGCCATGGCATCGTCTTCGGCGGGCGCGACGACGACGGCGTCGCCGTGCGGGTGCGGGTGGCCGAGCCGGCGGACGACGCGCAGCGCGCCGCCTGGGCCGCGGCCGCGGAGGCCTGGCAGGCCCAGGCCGCCGCCGGCATCGCCCCGCCCCTGGCCGCCGGCGCCACGGCCGACGGGCGGTTCGCCCGGGTCGAGGAGGCCGTCGACGGCCAGCCCGTGCGGCGCAGCGTCGGGGTGACCCCCATGCTCGCCGTGCTGGAGCGCCTGCTCGACATCCTGTCGACGCTGCACGAGCAGGGCGTGACGCACGGCGGCATCGGGCCCGACAGCCTGTGCCGCCGCGCCGACGGGGTGCTCATCCTCACCGACTTCGCCCCGGCCGGGGGGACGGCGCCCGACGACCTGCGCGCCGTGGCCCGCCTGGCCCGGGTGCTGGCGCGCGACGCCCTGCCCCCGTCCATCACGGCGTTGCTGGCCCGCATGGAGAGCCCCGATCCGGCGGCCCGCCCCACCGCGCCCCAGGCCCGGGAGGCCGTGCACCACGCCCGCTCCCGGCCGGCCACGAGCCCCGCGCTGCACCTGCCGCCGCCCCCCGCGGCCGGCGGCGGCCTGCGGCGCATCGTGCTCCTGGCGCTCCTGGTCGCCGTCGCGGCGGGCTACTTCATCTGGCAGCGCCGCGCCCACCCCGACGCCTGGGTGGGCACGCTGGCCGGCCGCGTCGCCCGCACGGAGGGCAACCCGCCCGTCCGCGCCGGGGAGTGCACCGTCTACATCGACGCCGTGCGCCAGGACCGGAAGAACTGCCGCATCGAGATCGCCTGCGGCGGGACGCGCATCTACGGCGGGGGCGAGTACGGCCTCAACCGCTGCGCGGGCTACCCGCCCCGCGCCGAGGACGTGGAGGGCTCGGCCCAGGACGGCGATCCGCGCCTGGAGCTCTACGCCGATCGCGGCCTCGCCCGCGTCTGGGACCAGCGCTACGAGAAGTGGATCGTCGAGATCGCCCTCGACGTGCCCGTGGAGGAGGAGTGAGTGCGCGTCGCCGTCAGCGCCGATGAGCGCGCCCCCATCGTCGACGCGGCCCTCGCCTGGCTGGCCGCCGCCGGGCACGAGGCGCTGTACTTCGGGCCGGCCCCGGGCGGCGAGGACCAGGACTGGCCCGTCGTGACCCGCGCCGCCGCCGCGGCCGTCGCGCGCGGCGAGGCCGAGGTGGGCGTCGTCTTCTGCTTCACCGGCACCGGCGCCAGCATCGCCGCCAACAAGGTCCCCGGCGTCCGCGCCGCCCTCTGCGGCGACGCCGAGACGGCGCGGGGCGCCCGCAAGTGGAACCACGCCAACGTGGTGGCCCTCTCCATCCGGCTGACGTCCCCGCCCCTGCTGGGCGAGATCCTGGCCGCCTTCTTCGGGGAGCCGCTGTCCGAGGACGACTGGAACCGCCGCCAGATCGCGCGGCTGGCCGCCCTGGACCGCGCCCGCGCGCACGACTGAGCGCAGCCGGTCGCCGACCTGCTACACTCCCGGGCGTGGGCCCGCCGATCACCGAATCCGAAGCGTTTCCGGCGCGTTACTGGCACCGCCTCCCCGACGGGCGCCTGCAGTGCGACGTCTGCCCGCGGGACTGTCGCCTGGCGGATGGCCAGCGTGGCCTCTGCTTCGTGCGGGGCCGCCGGGGCGACGAGCTCGTCCTGACCACCTATGGCCGGTCGAGCGGCTTCTGCGTCGATCCCATCGAGAAGAAGCCGCTGCACCACTTCCTGCCGGGGACGCCCGTGCTCTCGTTCGGCACGGCCGGCTGCAACCTGACCTGCGCGTTCTGTCAGAACTGGGAGATGTCGAAGTCGCGGGCCGTGGACACCCTGGCCGACGCCGCCTCGCCCGCGGCCATCGCCGCCGCCGCCCGCGACGCCGGCTGCCGGAGCGTGGCCTTCACCTACAACGACCCCGTCATCTTCCTGGAGTACGCCGTCGACGTGGCCCGGGCCTGCCACGCCATCGGGCTGAAGACCGTCGCCGTCACCGCCGGCTACCTGCACGCTGCCCCACGCCGCGAGCTCTTCGCCCACATGGACGCCGCCAACGTGGACCTCAAGGCGTTCACCGAGGACTTCTACCGCCGCCTGTGCAGCGGCCACCTCGATCCGGTGCTCGACACCCTGCGCTACGTGCACCACGAGACGTCGTGCTGGCTCGAGATCACCTGCCTCGTCATCCCGGGCGAGAACGACGGCGACGCCGAGCTCTCGGCCCTCGCCCGCTTCGTCCGCGACGAGCTCTCCTGCGACGTGCCCCTGCACTTCTCGGCCTTCCACCCCGACTTCCGCCTGCGCCACCGCCCCCCGACGCCGCCGGCGACCCTGACCCGCGCCCGCCAGCTCGCCCTCGACCTGGGCCTGCGGCACGTCTACACCGGCAACGTCCACGACGCCGAGGGCGACACCACGCGGTGCGGCGGCTGCGGCGAGGCCCTCATCGAGCGCGACTGGTATGCCCTGCGGCGCTGGACGCTCACCTCGACGGGCGCCTGCCCGCGGTGCGGCGAGCCCCTGGCGGGCGTCTTCGAGGGCGGCCCGGGCACCTGGGGTCGCCGCCGCCTGCCCCTGCGCCTGGGGGCCCGCCCTTGAAGCCCGGGTGGCCTGGCCTGCTGCTGCTGCCCGCCCTGGCCTGCGCGGGGCCGGCGGTGCGGCCCGCCGCGGGGCCCGACTACCGGGTGCACGTGGACGCGGGCCTGCGCGCCGTCACCGTCGAGCGCTGCTTCACCGGCGACGTCCCCGCGGCCTGGATGCCCGGCGTCCCGGCCGGCGCCGTGCTGCCCCGCATCCTCCGCGTCCGGGCGGGGGCGCCCGACGCGCCGCTGGCCCTGGACGATGACGTGCTGCCCCTGGCCGGCCACGTGCGCGCTGGCGACTGCGTCCGCCTGGTCTTCGACGCGGCGGTCCTGGCCCGGGCGAGCCGCCAGGGGGGCGCGGCCGACGCCCTCGTACTCTGGCCCGCCCTGTGGCTCTGGCGATCCACCCAGCCCGGCCCCGACTGGCAGGCCACCCTGCGCTTCGACCTGCCCCCGGGCGTCGTCGCCTCGGCCCCCTGGCCGGCCGACGCCGCGGGCACACGGACGCTCGGCGTGGGCGCGCTGCGGACCCCGAGCCGCGTCGCCATCGGCCGCTTTCCCCTTTGGATCGAAGACGTTGCGGGCGCGCGCATCGAGGTGGCGGCCGTCGGCGGGGCCCCCGACCGGGCGACGCTGGGCCCATGGGTACGGGGCGCCGCCGAGGGCGTGGCGGCCGTGTACGGGGGCTTCCCCCGGCCCCACGCCCAGGTCGTGCTGATGGGCCAGGGCGGCCGCGGGGTGTCGTTCGGTGAGGCCCAGCGCGGCGGCGGCCCTTCGGTGACGCTCTGGGTGGGCGGCGCCTCGACGCCCGAGGATCTGCGCACGGACTGGACGCTCTCCCACGAGCTCTTCCACCTGGGCATGCCGCCCATCGACCGCCGCGACGCCTGGCTGTCGGAGGGCGTCACCCAGTACTACACCCACCTTTGCCAGGCCCGCGCCGGGGTGGTGTCGCCGCTGGAGGCCTGGGCCGATCTGCACGACGGCCTGGAGCGCGGGCGGGCCTCCGACGGGGGCTGGAGCGTCGAGGCCGAGAGCGACGCCCTGCGGCAACGGCACGCGTACTGGTGGGTGTACTGGGGCGGGGCGGCCTGGGCGCTGGAGCTGGACGTGGCGCTGCGGCGCCGCGGCGACGCCCTGGATCGCGTGCTCCGGCACTGGCAGCGCCACCCCTGCTGCGATGGCACCCTCTGGCGGGGGGACGCCCTGCTGGCCGAGGCCGACGCCTTCCTCGGCACGCCGCTGGCGGCGCCGCTCAAGGCGCGCTTGCTGACGCAGCCGGGCTTCCCCGACGTGGACGCCACCCGGACGGCCCTGGGCCTGCGCACCCGGGGCCGCCAGGTGCTCCGCCTCGACGACGCCGCCCCCGACGCCGCCACCCGGCGCGCCCTGACCGCGCGCCCCTGAAGAAATCCCCTTGCCCTCCGGCCGGGGGCCGGGCCCAATGCCCCCATGCCGATCCTCGCCCGGGCCCTGCTCGCTCGCTACCTCCGCCGCTACTGGTTCCGCGCCGTCCAGGCGGGGGGCGAGCTCGGCGACCTGTTCGTGGGCCTCGACGAGGTGCGCGCCGAGGTGGGCGACGCGCCCCCGCCGCCCCCCGGCCTGCCCGACGAGGCGACCATCGCCCGGGAGGTGGCCGCCGCCCGCGCCGCCCGCCCGGCCGACGTCGGCCGCCTGCGCCAGGTGGCCGGCCTCGACGCCGACGCCCTCGAGTGGCTCGTCGTCGCGGCGACGCTCCAGGGCCACCCCGGCCTGCTGCGCACCAGCACGTTCGCGTGGGCCGACTTCGCCCGCAAGCAGCCGACGGTGGCCTTCCTGATCGAGCTGTGCGCCGACGACGCCGCCCACGCCGCCCGGCTGGAGCGGGCCCTCGCCCCGGACGCGCCGCTACGCCGCCTGGCCCTCATCAGCCTGGGGGAGGATCGCGCCTGGCAGCCCGAGACGCCCCTCCTCCACCGGCCCGTGGCGGTGCCCGACAGCGTCGTCCGCCTGCTGCGGGGCGAGCCCCCCATCGGCGAGGCCCTGCCCACCGGCGCGGTGACGCGGGAGACGCGGGGGCCGCGGCCCGAGGGCCTCATCCTCGACGCGCGGGAGCGGCTGGAGGCGGTGCTGACGCGCTGCATGCGGGGCCTGGATCGGGCGCCGGTGGCCCTCATCGGCCCCACCGGCACCGGCCGCCGGACGCTCGCGCGGGCCTTCGCCCTGCGCCACGACCTCGGCCTGCACGTCCTGCCCCTGGAGACGCTGGACCAGCCGGCGTTCGAGGGGCAGCTCCTCGCGGCCCTGCGCGACGCGCTCCTCGACGGCGCGGCCCTCCTGCTGCGGGTGCCCGAGCTGCCCCCGAACGACCGCCGCCTCCCGGCCCTGGGCCGTCTGCTCGCCCGCGTCCCCGTGCCCGTCGTCATCGCCGCCGACGCGCCGGCCCTGCCCCCGCTGCTCGGCGCGCTGCGGGCCCTGCGCGTCGTCGAGCTGGGCGCCCTCTCCCGCCCCGGCCGCGTGGCCCTGCTGCGCCACCTGCTCGCCGAGAACGCGTTCGTCATCGAGGCCCAGCAGCTCGCGCGGCTGGTGGACGCCTACCGCCTGACCCCCGGCGATCTGGACCGCGCCCTGGGCGACGCCCGCGTCGAGGCCGGGGACGCCGCGGCCTTCGACGAGCGCGTCTTCGACCAGGCCGTCCGCCGCCAGGTGCGCACGCGCCTGGGCGATCTGGCCCAGCGCGTCACCACCGAGCAGACGTGGGCCGACCTCATCATCGGCGACGAACAACGCAGTCAGATCAAGGAGATCCAGTCGCACGCCCGCCACCGGGCCCAGGTCTTCGAGGGCTTCGGCCTGGGGGCGCGGGTCGGGGGTCGGGGCCGGGGGCTGGCCTGCCTCTTCTCGGGGCCGCCCGGCACGGGCAAGACGATGACGGCGGCGCTGATCGCCCAGGATCTGGGCCTCGACCTCTTCCAGGTGGACCTGTCGCGCGTCGTCGACAAGTACGTGGGCGAGACGGAGAAGAACCTGGCGCGCCTGTTCGCCGAGGCCAGCCGGCTGCCCGTCGTGCTGCTCTTCGACGAGGCCGACAGTCTCTTCGCCGCGCGCACGAAGGTGGAGTCGAGCAACGATCGCTACGCCAACCTGGAGGTGAACTACCTGCTGCAGCTCATGGAGCGGCACGAGGGCATCTCCATCCTGACGACGAACCAGGGCACCGGCATCGACCAGGCGTTCATGCGGCGGCTGCGCTTCCGGGTGCACTTCCCGCTGCCCACGGCGCCCGAGCGGCTGCTGCTCTGGCGGGCGATGATCGCCCCCGGCTGCGCGCTGGACGACGACGTGGACCTGGAGTGGCTGGCGCGGCGGTGGGAGATGAGCGGGGCCCTCATCCGCAACGCCTTCGTCCGGGCGGCCTTCCTGGCGGCGGACGCGGCGACCCCCATCTCCCAGGAGATGCTGGTGCGGGCGACGCGCGCCGAGCTGGCCGAGGTGGGGCGGCTGGGCTCGCGCTGACGCCGCGACCGGGGGTCAGAGCTGGGGCGCGGGCAGCGGCAGCGTGCGCGGCAGGGTGAAGGCGAAGGCCGGCGCGTCGGCGCTGCTCCCGACCTCGAGCCGCCCGCCCAGGGCCCGGATGGCCAGGCGGCAGAAGGCCAGGCGGGGATCGCCCTCGGCGGCCGGCGCGGGGCCCAGCCCCACCTCGACCCGCACGGCGTCCCCCTCCGGCAGCAGGCGCAGCGGGATGGCCGGGCCGCGGTGCTGGCGGATGGCGCTGGCCAGCAGGTTCTCGAGCACCCGGCCGAGCAGGTCCCCGTCCGTCTCGATGGGCACGCGGGCCGGCGAGACGAGGTCCAGGCCCAGGCCCCGCAGCTCGCGGGGGCCGTCCAGCAGGCGCGCGGCCTCCTCGGCGATGGGCACGGCGTCCAGCAGCGTCGGCCGCAGGGGCAGGTCACCCTCCGACAGCCGCGCCAGATCGAGGATCATCCGGGACAGGCGGCTCGCCTCCAGGGCGGCGTCCTGCAGGCGGCGCAGGCGCGCGCGCTGGGAGGGCTCGACGAGGCCCTCGCCGATGAGCTCCGCGTAGCTGAGGACGTGCGCGAGCGGGCGGCCCAGATCGGCGACGCCATCCCGCACGAGCCCGCCCTGGCTGCCGGTGGCCTGCGCGGCCTGGAGCGCGGCGTCCAGGGCGGTGCCGCCGCTGCCCAGCACCAGCACGCCGCCGCCCGCGCTGCGCAGGGCGTTCGCGAGCGCCAGGGCGTCGACGTGCGTGGCGTCCAGGCGCCCCGCCGGCTCCCGGCCCTCGACGGCCAGCGCGTCCTCGAGGGCGGCCAGCAGCCCGCCCCGATCGGCGACGTCCCCGAAGAAGAGGAGGCGAGCGCCCACGGTCAGCGCACCCCTCGCAGAGAGAGCGTCGGAGCGCGGCGGTGGGCGGCAGCGAGCATCGTGGCCTCGGTCCGCGCCTGCCCGGTGGCGGCGCGCCCAGTCGGTCGATGGAGTCATCCAGCGTCACGGAGAAGCGGGGCGACACAACGCAATGCCCGTGCCGGCGCTCCCGCGGCGGGCGCCCTGGCGGCCCTGGGGAGAAATCGGACAGGCCGCGCCCGGGCCCCGCCCACAACCACCCCAGCGCCCGACGGCGCGTCGCGCCCGCAGCGCTGGCCCGGTTGGTGCTCAGCGGCCGGACGACCCGACCTCCCCGGCCGGGCACCGCGGAGGTTCGATGCGCTCGACGCTCTGGCTCCTGCTCCTGCTCCTCAGCACCAACGCCCTCGGGCGGGTCGGCCCCGTCCCCGACTACGCCCCCCTGGCGCTGGTGCGTACGCACGTGCAAGCCATGGATCTCTCACCGGAATTCGTCGAGCGCCTGGGCAGCCTGGCCGGCCGGCGCCACACCGTCGTGGGCGAGGAGGACACCCTCGGCACGATGGTGTGGCTGCGCGACTACCAGCCCATCTACGTGCGCGACGCCGAGGCCCACCTGCACGCGCTGCGGGTCAAGTCGCTGCTCCCCGAGCGCAACGGCCTCAAGTTCACCGGCGACCCGCCCATCGAGGACCTGCCCCTCGTGCACGAGAACGGCAACCTGGTGGTCGCCGGCCGCTACATCTTCATCTCGGACCGCGTCTTCGAGGACAACGAGGTGGAGGCCCCGGAGTCGCTGGGGGAGCGCCGCCCCCTGGTGCGCGACCTCGCCCAGGCCCTGCACCGCCCCGAGGCCGACATCGTCATCATGCCGCAGCTCCCGGGCGAGGGCACCGGGCACGTCGACCTGTACCTGCTGCCCGTCGCCGACGACGTGGTGCTGGTGCCCTCCATCTCCGAGGAGGCGCTGGTCGATCTGACCGAGGGCGAGTGGATCCTCGGGCGCGTCGCGGCCGACTTCCTGGACGAGCAGGCCCGGTTCCTGACGCGGCTGGGGCTGGTGGTCAAGCGGCTGCCCATGCTGCCGCCCCGCCTGATGCCCGCGGTGGACCGCTCGGCGGAGGACGCCGTCTTCTTCTCGCCCGCCAACTCCCTGCTGCTCAACGTCGGCGGCCGCCGCAGCGTGCTCATCCCCGACCTGGACCAGTCCGCCCTGCGGACGGGGCACCGCCGCCTGTACAAGCAGTACCGAAAGCAATGGTCCCGCACGTTCCAGGGCCTCGGCTGGCGCCCCGTGTTCGCCGACGCCACGGAGCTCTCGCGCTACCTCGGCTTCTTCCGCTGCCTGAGCGCCGTCGTGCCCGAGTAGGGCCACGGCGCGACAGACCGGCGCCCGGGACAGAGGCCGGACACACCCGGCCCCCGGCCTGCCCGCAAGTCCCAGAAAGCCGTTTCAAGACGAGGACTTCCGACGGCGAGCCCCCCCACCCGCGCGCGCCGGCGATGCGACGGGAGCTTTTTTCAACATCCTGCTGGCAGGCTGTTGGAAAGAGTGGACCGAGCACTCGGCGAGCGCGAGTGGGCCAGCTGCAAGGAGGAAGACCGCAGACAATGCCGAGCATTGTCGAGGACTTCTGACGACGCAGCAGATGGCCCGCGCGCGCCGGCGATGCGACGGGAGCTTTTTTCAACATCCTGCTAGGATGTGCCCCCATGGCGCACCGCATCCTGCTCGTCGATGATGATCCGCTGGCCCTCCGCCTCGTCGCCCGCATGCTGCGCGCCCGGGACATCGAGGTCGAGACGTCCAGCTCGGGCGACGAGGCCCTCGAGATCCTCGGCCGGCAGCCCATCTCCGCGCTGATCACCGACCTGGTGATGGACGGCATGGACGGCGAGGAGCTGCTGCTGACGGCGAAGCGGCGCCACCCGACGTTGCCCGTCGTCGTGATGACGACCCACGGCTCCATCGACACCGCCGTCCGGCTCATGCAGCACGGCGCCGCCGACTTCGTGACGAAGCCCGTCGAGCCCGAGCGGCTGGGGCGCGCCGTGCAGCGCGTCCTCCGGGAGGCCGAGCTGCACGGCGAGGTGGCGGCCCTGCGCGACGCCCTCACCCGGGCGGCCCCCGATCGGCAGATCGTGGGCGACGCGCCGGCCTTCCGCGCGCTGCGAGAGCGGCTGCCGCTGGCGGCGCGCAGCGAGGCCCCCGTCCTCATCCTGGGTGAGACGGGCACCGGCAAGGAGCTCGTCGCGCGCGCAGTGCACAGCCTCTCCCCGCGCAGCGCCGCGCCCATGGTGGCCGTGAACTGCGGCGCCCTGCCCGCCGAGCTGCTGGACTCCGAGCTCTTCGGCCATGTGCGGGGCGCCTTCACCGACGCCCGGCGCGACAAGCCTGGCCTCGTGGAGGAGGCCGACGGCGGCACTCTCTTCCTCGACGAGATCGGCGACATGCCCCTGCCCCTCCAGGTGAAGCTGCTGCGCTTCCTGCAGGAGGGCGAGGTCCGCCGGGTGGGCAGCAACGAGGCGCAGCGCGTGGACGTCCGCGTCGTGGCGGCCACCCACCGCGACCTGGCGAGCGGCGTCGACGATGGGGAGTTTCGCGAAGACCTCTACTACCGCCTGAGCGTCGTGCGCTTGCAGGTGCCCCCGCTGCGGGCCCGCAAAGAAGACCTGCCGGCCCTCGCCCGCCACCTGCTCGCGCGCCACGCCGCCGCCACGAGCCGCCCCGTCGTGCAGCTCGCCCCCGACGCCCTCAGCCGCCTCACGGCCCATGACTGGCCCGGCAACGTGCGCGAGCTGGAGAACGTCCTGCGCCGCGCCCTGGTGTTCTGCCCGGGCGACGTCATCGACGCCTCCCTCCTGGAGTTCGACCGCGCGCCGTCGACGCCCGCCGGCCTCCCCGCGCCGGGCGAGCGCGGCGTCGATCTGGGGGTGCCGCTGCGCCAGGCCAAGGCGGCCCTCGTCGACGACTTCCAGCAGCGATACGTGCTGGCGGCGCTGGCCCAGGCCGGCGGCGTGGTGGCCGAGGCGGCCCGCCTCTCCGGCAAGGATCGCAAGAGCTTCTGGGAGCTCATGCAGCGCTACGGCATCCAGGCGGACGACGCGCCTTGACCGGCCGGCGCGCCACCTCCCTCGGGCTGCGCCTGGCCCTCGGGGCCTCTCTGCTCGTCGCGACGACCGCCGCCGGGGTGGCCTGGGGCATGGTGGACGCCATGGTCGGCGACCTGCACCGCGCCCTGGAGCTGCGCAGCGAGGCCGTGGCCCGCGGCCTCGCCCAGCTCTCGGCGCCGGCCCTCGGCCGCGGCGACGACGCGGGCCTGGCCCAGCTCCTGGGCGAGGTCTGGGACGTCGAGGACGTCGCCCGGGTCGAGGTGCGCGACCTGCTCGGCCGCGCCCACGCCAGCCGCGTCTTCGACGCCGCCGTGGGCGAGGACGCCGCCGTCGTCGTCGCCCCCATCACCGGCGAGCCCGACGAGGAGGGCTTCCGGGACGCCATCGGCACCATCCGCGTCGTCCTCTCGGGCCGGGGCAACGCCGCGCGGCGCCTGCGCTATCTGCAGCTCGCGGCGCGGGTCTCGGCCGCCGTCGTGGTGGTCGGCCTCGCCGCCGCCTTCGCCCTGGCGTGGGCCCTCGTCCGCCCCCTGCGCCGCCTGCAGACGGCCGCCAGCGCCCTCGCCGCCGGCCAGTACGCCGGCGACCTGCCCGACGCTGGCCCCCGCGAGGTGCAGCGCCTGGGCGCCGTCATCCGCGAGGCCATCGCCGCCGTCGCCGCCCGGGAGGCCGAGCTCAACGACGCCAACGACCGCCTGCGCCGCACCGAAGAGGCCCGCGAGGCCATGACGCACATGCTCGTGCACGACCTCCGCGGCCCGCTGAGCAACCTGCTGATGCTGCTCGACGTGGTGGAGGGCGACGTCCACCCCGACGACCGGCCCCTGCTCGCCGAGGGGCGCGCCCGCTGCCAGGGCCTGCTCGAGCTCATCCAGGATCTGCTGGCCATGAGCCGCATCGAGGCCGGCCATGTGCACCTCGATCTGGCCCGCGGCGACGTGGCGACGCTGGTGGGCGGCGCCCTGGACCAGGTGGGGCACCTCGCCCGCCAGCGCCGCTTCGACATCCAGGTGGGCGAGACGCCCGGCACCCTCGTCGCCGACCAGCGGCTGCTGCAGCGCGTCCTCGTCAACCTGCTGCTCAACGCGATGCGCCACGGCCGCTCGCCCGCCCAGCTCGACGTGGAGGCCGCCGACGAGGCCCTCACCTTCGTCGTGCGGGACGCCGGCGGCGGCGTGCCCGCGGAGGCCGCCGAGCGGATCTTCGAGAAGTTTCAACGGGCTGGCAGCGCTCGTGGAGGGGCGGGCCTGGGCCTCGCCTTCGTCCGGCTCGTCGCCCGCGCCCATGGCGGCGACGCCTGGGTCGAGGGCGCGCGCTTCGCCGTCCGCATCCCCCGGACCCCACCGGAGCCCGCATGAAGACGCTCGCCGCGTGGGCCCTCGCGCTCCTCTTCACCGCGCCCGCGGCCCACGCCCTCGACCGCCCCGGCCTGCACCTGGCCCGCGGCCAGCGCCTGCTCATCGACGGCGACCTCGACGGCGCCGAGGCCGAGGCCCGCCGCGTGCTGGCCGCCTGGCCCGACGCCGCCCGCGCCCGCCTCCTCCTCGCGCAGGTCGCCCGCGCGCGCGGGGACGAGGCCACCGCCCAGCGCCTCATCGCCGCCGTCGAGGCCACCGGCGCGCGCCTCGCCCGCCTGGAGGCCCAGCGCCTCCGCGCCCCGGCCTCCGCCCCGCTGCGCCTGCACCTCGCCCTCGGCGGCCAGCTCGACACCCGCGCCGTCAGCACCCCCGTCGTCGCCATCAGCCCCCCGGCCCTCGGCGACGTCCCCGCCTGGCGCGCCCTCGTCGCCGGCGACGTCGGCCTGGACGTCGGCCCCGTCGAGGCCCGGATCGGGGTGGAACGAACCCTGCACTTCGAGGCGGGCGAGGAGGCAGACATGGCCACGCTCGACCGCACCGCGCTCTGGGTGGAGGGGCGCACCCAGACCACCGCCGGCCCGACCCGCCTGGGGCTCTCCCTCCTCGGCCGGGCCGCCCTCGCCGGCCGCCCGGGCGACCTCGCCTACGGCGGCCCCGGGGCCACCGCCTGGCTGCAGATCCCCGGCCCCGTCACGACCCCCTGGCTGCGCGTGAGCGCCCTGGGCCTGGCCCTCGCCGACGCCGATCCGCTCGCCTGGGCGGAGGCCGAGGTGGGCGCGGAGGTCCGGCTGGGGCGCGTCCGCCTGGGCCCGACGCTGCAGGCGAGCTGGCTCGGCCCCGACGGCTGGCGCGAGGCCGGCGCCGCGGGCCGCCTCGCCGTCACCGCCGGCCCCGTCCAGCCTGCCCTCACCGGGGGCGCCGCCATCCGGGACGACGATCGGGGCCTGCGCCCCCACGCCACCGCGGCGCTGCGCGTCCCCCTGGGCGCCCACGCCGCCACCCGCCTCGAGGGGGCCTGGCAGTCGGTCGCCGACCGCCACCGCCTGCTCGGCGGCTTGCACCTGGAGTTCTGGCGATGAGACCCACGCACCTGATCTGGCTGGCCCTGGCCAGCCCCGCCTTCGCCCAGGCCCCCGAGGTCGCCATGCTCAGCGACCTGCAGGGGCGCGTCGAGGTCCGCAGCGAGGCGGCCTGGATCGCCGGCCGCCTGGATCAAGGCCTCGCCATCGGCGACGGCGTGCGCACCTGGCCCCGCAGCTCGGCCGAGATCCACTTCGTGGACGGCACGGTGCTGATGCTCACCGAGCGCACGCGCATCCGCATCACCACGGCCCTCTTCAACCCGGGCGAGGCCCCCGTGCCCATCCAGGTAGCCCTCGCCGCGGGCGGCGTGGACGTGCGGGCCGGCCGCCAGCCGCTCTCGGTCGCCAGCGCCGACGGCGGCGTGGTCGAGGTGGCCCCCGGGGAGTCCGCCTTCGTCTCCATCCAGGGGGAGGGCCCCGCCGCGCGCCTGCTCGCCGGCCCGCCCCAGCAGCTCGTCTCGGTGGACGTCGTGCCCGACGCCCTCGGCCCCCCCGACGTCCGGGGCGGCCCCGAGCCCGGCGCCGCCCCCGCGGGCTCCCCCGCCGCCGCCCCCGGCGCCGCCGCCGCGGGCACCATCGAGGTCGGCGGCGGCGGCCACGTCGTCATCCCCGACCTCCCAGCCCCCGCGGAGACGCCCCCGACCCAGGTGCGTGTCCGCGTGCGTGTGAGGACGCCATGAGCCGCCTCGCCTGCTTCGCCCTGCTCGCGCTGGTCGCCGGCTGCGCCCCCGCCGCCGCGCCCACCGGGCGCATCGCCCTGCCCCTCGACGTGGACGTCCTGCCCGCCGCCGACGCCGTGGATCTGCGCGTCCTCGCGGCCGGCGCGGAGGAGTCCAGCCACCACCTGACGCCGCCCTGGGGCGAGCCACCCCTCCTCGAGGTCACGCCCGGGGACGACCGCGTCATCACCCTCGAGGCCTCGGTGGGCGGCGTGCCCTACGCCATCGGCGAGTCGGCCCCCGTGACCGTCGAGGCCGGCACCACCGTGGACGTGGAGGTCGTGGTGGATCTCGTGGGCGTGCTGGAGGTCCGCCCCCTCGGCATCCTGCCGGGGCAGGTCACCGGCGTGCTCGCCGAGGCCCTGGACCGCCCGGCCGGCTTCCTGCCCCTCACGGCGGACGGCGACGCCTTCACGGCCACCCTGCCCGTGGGCCGCTACGCCCTGCAGTTCGGCCTCGCGGACGCCATCCTCGACTTCGTGCCCGCGGCCTCCGTGGAGGTCGAGGTGGCGGCGGGCGTGCGGCGCACCTGGGCCGAGCCCCTCATCGGCCCCGCCGACCCCCTGCCCCTCCCCGGAGTCGCCGTCCGCCTGGAGCTCGAGGTCCCGGGCGGCGCGCTCCTGGGCGGCCTGCTCCCCGTGGCGGCCGACGTCATCGTCCGCGCCCGCGACGCCGAGGGCCGCGTCGCCACCGGCTACCGCGGCGAGGTCCGCTTCCTCACCGAGGGCCTCGCTGGCCTGCTGCCCGCGGCCCTCGTCCCTGACCCCTATCGCTTCGGGGAGCAGGACGCCGGCGTCCACACCTTCAGCGGCGCGCTCCAGGCCGCCGTCAGCCTGCTCACGGGCACCCTCCGCCTGACCGTCTCCGACGACGGCGGCCTCACCGCCTCCCTCGACCTGCCCGTCCTCTCCCGCTGACCCCCCCACCGTGGGGTCCCCCGTGGGGTTTTCCCCACGCAGCGGGGGGCTTCCCCCACGCCGAAGCGGCCGAAAGCGGCCCCGAGGTGCTGGCACGGCGGTTGAAATACCCCCTCCCCGTCAACGCGAGTCACCCCGGACCCGATGATTTCAAACGGGATTCCGGGTGACAGCGCCAGTTCCCGGGCGGCGCCCACCATTCCCCCCCCCACGGGGAGGGCGCCGCCCACTTCCTTCTCCTGGTGGGCAATGCGGACGGGCCCGACCCCTGCCCGCATTGCCCACCAGGGGGGACTGGCCTCGCGCGCTCTTGCATTGCTCGAAACCCGATCCCTGGAGGCCACCGTGAAGCACCTTCTCCTCTCGACGCTGACCGCCGCGCTCGCTCTCTTCGGCTGCGACGACGGCTCCTCGGCCGACCCCGGACCGGGCGACGCCGGCATCGGCGGCATGGGCGGCGCTGGCGGCATGGGCGGCGCCGGCGGCATGGGCGGCGCTGGCGGCATGGGCGGCGCCGGCGGCATGATGGCGCCCGGCTCCACCCTGAGCGGCCGCATCGACGGCGACGGGGGGAACCAGTCCACCCGCGCCGGCGCCCGCAAGCAATCGGCGGGCATCGCCGCCGACGCCGTCGCGCTGATCACGGCGGACGGCACCGAGGTGGCCACGGCCGCCGTGGCCGCGGACGGCCAGTTCACCTTCGAGGGCCTGGCCGACGTGGCCGCGCCCTACCTCGTCGAGGCGCGCGCCAACGGCAGCATGACCGGCCAGGTGCTCGGCCTCGTCGACATCACCGCCGAGAGCGGCGCGTTCGTCATGCCCATCAGCCCCGAGACGACGGCGGAGGTCAGCACCTGGCTGGCCCTCACCGCGCAGGGCGAGGCCGTCGACGCCACCGGCCTGGTGGCCGGCATCAGCCAGGAGCTCGCCGCCGAGGCCGGCGCGGGCCTGCACGCCGCCATCGAGGACGCGGGCGTGGCGTTCCGCGCCGCCCTGTCCGCCGAGGCGGGCACCACCATCACCGCCGAGGCCGTGCAGGCCGCCCGCCTGGAGGCCTTCGCCCACCTGACGGCCGCCCTGCACGCCGCCGCCGACGCCGAGGCCGAGGCCGACGCCTGGGCCGCCTGGTCCGCCGAGGCGGCCGCCGCCATCGAGGCCGCCTTCGGGGTCGACAGCGACGCCTGCGCCGACGCCAGCGCCGCCGCCGGCTTCGCCCTCATCGCCGGCCTCCGCGGCGACGCCGGCATCGACGCCGGGGTCGTCCTCGCCGCCCGCACCGCCGCCGAGGCCCGGGAGCGCGCCATGGACGACGCCGCCGAGGGCAACGCCGACGCCCAGATCCGCATCCACGCCGCCTTCTCGGCCTTCTTCGCGGCCCTCGCCCAGGCCGACGGCCAGGAGCAGGTCGCCGAGGCGGCCGCCGGCCTGCGGACCGCCCTCACGGTCGGCAGTGACTCGGCGCTCTCGGCGCTGGTGAGCGCCCAGGGCGAGGGCCGCGCGGATCTGGCGCTGGCGGCCCAGGCCCTCGCGGGCGCCCAGGCGGGCCTCGAGAGCCGCCTGACCGCCCACATCGAGGGCGCCGCCGACGCGGCCGCCACCGGCGAGGCCGTCGTCGAGGCCCACGCCCGCCTCGAGGCCCTGGCCGACGCCCAGATCCGCAATGAAGACGCGGCCTTCGCCGAGGCCGTGGCCGCGCTGCTCGCCGGCTTCGCCTGCCCCTGCGACGCCGAGCCGGCCGAGGAGCCGCCCGTGATGGAGGGCGACGCCGGGGGCGCCTGGGACGACGCGGACTGGCAGGACGGCGCCGACGTGCCCCCCGCGCCTGCCCCCGAGCCGGCCGAGGGTTGCCGCCTGGTCATCCTCGACGCGGCCGGCCAGGTCGTCGCCGCGGTGGCCGGCGAGGCCAGCGCCGAGGGCTTCCAGATCGACCTGCCCGACGTCATCGCCGAGGGCCACGCCTTCATCCAGGTCCTCGCGGATGGCGAGGTGGTGGGCGCCCGCCGCGTCGAGGGCGACGTCGAGGACGGCGAGCGCCTGCCCGGCGTCACCGCCCAGTCGACCGTCGAGGCCGCCGTGGCTGCTCGCCTGCTGGCCGCGGGCGAGGCGGCGGACGGGGCCCTGATCATCCGCCTGGTGGACGGCGCCATCGCCGACGCCGCCCTCGCCGGCGGTGACGCCAGCCTCGACGCCCTCGCCGAGGCCATCCTGGCCGCCCAGATCGCCTGGTCGGACGCCCTGGGCGCCGACGTCGCCGTGATCGCCGCCGCGACGGCCGAGGCGCGGGCCGAGTTCGAGGACGCCCAGGTGGGCGGGGGCGAGGCCGCGGCCGACGCCACCGCGGCCTTCTACGCCGAGGTCGCCGCGACGCTGGCCGCCAACGCCGGCGCCGACGAAGAGGCCCAGGCGGACGCCATGGCCCGGGCCGCCGCCGCCTTCGAGGTGGTCCTGGACGCCGCCGCCGGCGCCGAGTCCGACCTGGCCGTGGCCGGCGACGCCCGCGCCCAGATCGAGAACGCCATCACCACCGTGGCGGCACTGCAGGTGGCCGGCGAGCGGGCGGGCATGGACGGCGGCTTCGACGCCCGCCTGGACGCGGCGGTCGTGGCCCTCGTGCGGGCCACCAGCGGGTGCGCCGACGGCGACGCCGTGGCCGAGGCCGGCGCCGTCTTCGTGGCCTCCCTCCGCGGCGAGGCCGACAGCGCCCTGGCCGCCGAGCTGGGCGCCATCATCGCCCTGCGCCCGGCCCTCGAGGCCGCCATCGAGGCGGCCGCGCGGGCCGCGGGTGAGGCGATGGGGGCCGCCGAGGCCACCCTGGCCGCGAACATCCGCGCCGAGGGCGGGGCCTCCGCCGAGGGCGCCGCGAGCGGATCCCTGAACGCCTTCGCGGCCTTCGACGCCACCGCCGACGCCATCGCCGGCCTGCCCGGCCTGGCCGGCATCCCGGCCGAGCACCTGGACCTGCTGGTCTCCATCCTCGCCCACGCCAGCGCCGGTCTCTACGACGGCCGCCTCTGAGGCGGTGCGGCCGCGCCCCGCTTCCCAGGGACGCCGCCGCGAGCCCGCGCCGGCCCACGGGCCTCCCCACCAACTCGCCGGCGCGGGGTCCGCCCCGCGCCGGCGCCTTCCTCTCCCCCGCCCGCCTGCGACCTCCCCCCCGCCGGCGGAATCCACCTCCTGCACGCCGCCCCTGGCCAGAGGAGGAACCCCCCATGAACATCGACGTGCGCTTCCGTGGCATCGAGCCGACCGCTCGCCTCATCGACCACGTCCACGCCCGCAGCCGACGCGCCTTCGCCCGCCGCACCGACCGCGCCTGGGACGCCCGCATCCACCTCGAAGACGTCAACGGCCCCCGCGGGGGCATCGACAAGCGGTGCGTCGTCCACCTGCGCGGCCCCGCCGTGGCCGTGGTCGCCGAGTCCCGCGCCGACGACGTCGAGGCCGCCCTCGACGGCGCCCTCGCCTCCGCCGAGCGCCGCCTGGCGCGGGTGACCGGGCGCCAGCAGGCCCAGCGCCGCCCCGGCCGGGCCGGCTGATCCGCCGCGGGCTCAGGGCCCGCCGCCGCCCGTGGACGCCACCGCGGCGCCCTGCCATGCTGGCGCGATGCGCACGCTGATCCTCGGCGACCTCCACCTGGGCGACGGCGGCCCCTGGGACCTCTTCGCGGGCCACCAGGCCCTGCCCGCCCTCCTGGAGAGCTGCACCACGCCGCCCACCCGCGTCATCCTGAACGGCGACGCCCTCGACTTCCTGCGGGCCGAGGCCCGGGTCACCGGCCTCGATCCCCAGCCCGCCGCCCGCCAGGCCGAGGCCATCGTCCGCCGCTGGCGCCCCGTCTTCCTGGCCCTCGGCCGCGTCCTCGATGGCGGCGGCGAGGTGGTCTTCCGCCTCGGCTCCCGCGACGCCCCGCTGGCCCTGGCCGCCGTGCAGGGGGTCATCCGCCGGGCCCTCGGCGATCGCCGCGGCGTGCGCTTCGAGCGCGGCGACCGCCCCGCCCTGCTGCGCTTCGGCACCGCCCGCGTGCTGGTGACCCACGGCGCCCACGCCGATCCGCTGGAGCGCCTGGACTACCGCCGCCTCCCCGAAGATGGCGAATCTACACCGTTCTTCCGCCTCGGCCGCGGGGCCTGGCTCACCCGCAACGTGCTGCACCCGCTGCTCGAGCAGGGCGTCGCCCTCGCCGGCCTCGTGGGCCCTGCCGCGGACCGGGGCGTCCTCGCGGCGGCCGCCGTCGCCCCCGCCGCCTTCGCCCGCGTCGTGGCCGAGCGCGGCCTCCGCATCCGCTGGGACGACCGCCCCGCCGAGCCCGATCCGGCCGACCTGACCCCCGTCATCGAGCGCCTGGACCTGGACGCCGTCGACCGCGCCGAGCTGCGCGAGGCCCTGGAGCGCGGCGGCCTCGGCACCGGCATCTCCGCCTGGCAGATCCGCGCCCTGCGGGCCTTCGCCGAGGTGCATGGCGCCGCGGAGGGTGGGGCCTTCGATCTGCGCCCCCTGCCCGACGACGCCCGCGAGGCCCGGCGCCTGCGCCGCATCCACGAGGCCGATGCCGTCGTCCTGGGCCACCGACACGCGGCCGCTTTCTTCAATGATGACGGCCTGTTGCATGTGAACGCCGGGGGCTGGCTGCCCCGCCTGCGGCTGCCCCCGCCCGACGCCGACGACGCCCGCTTCCGCGACCTGCTGGAGCTCTTGCAGGCCGATCCGCGCCTCGTCGCCGGCGCCCGGCGGCTGCGGGTGCCCGTCTTCACGGCGGCGCTCGTCGAGCCCGAGGGCGAGGGCGCGGTGGCCAGCCTCGTCGCCTGGCGCGATGGCCGCCTGCAGGTCGTCGAGGCCGGCGGCGTCGCCTGCCGCAGCTTCGTGGGCACCGGCACCACGTCCTTCGCCGTGCGCACCCCCGAGGCCCGCCAGCGCTGCCGGCCCCTCCTGGCCACCGCCGACACCGGCGATCCCCTGCTCGACGTCGGCCTCGCCCCCGAGCCGGGCCTGCTGTTCCCCGTGGCGCGCCACCCGAGCGGCTGGTCCCGCGCCCTCGGCGCCCCCGGCGATCCCCACGACCTCGCCGAGCAGCTCTGGGGCGTGGTCGTGGCGGCCGGTCGCTGGGGCGTCTACCGCGACGCCCTCGCCCCGCTCGTCGCCCTGCGCGAGGCGCAGATGGACGCCCACGCGCCCGTGCTGGAGGTGGATCCGGGGCTCGTGGCCGACGTGCCCGGGGCCGTCGCCTGGATGCGCGACGCCTGGCAGCAGCTCCCCGTCCACCGCCGGCCCGGCTACCTGCTGCTCCTCGGCGACCTGGACGAGCTGCCCCTCGCGCTGCAGCAGGTCCTCGGGAGCGCCTGCGCCGTGGGCCGCCTCGCCTTCACCGGCGCCGACGGCGCCCCCCGCCTCGACCAGTACCGCGCCTACGCCGACAAGGTGGTGCGCCACGCCTGGCACCCGCTGGCCGCCCGCCGCGTGCCGCTGCTGCTCCACATCGCCGAGGATGGCAGCCGCGCGGTGGACGCCGGCCTGCGCGCCCTCCTCGATCCCGGGGCCGGCGCCCTGGGGCGCGACTCGGCCCAGCCCTACGCCAGCGTGCAGCGCGTCGAGGCCGAGGGCCTGGTGCCCGACGCCGCGCCGCTCTTGCGCCAGGCCGACGCCGCGGCCGTCCTCTGGACGCTGGGGCACGCCATCGGGCCGCCGCCCGCGGGCTGGGATGGCGCCACGCGCCGGCGCCTCCAGGGCGCCATCTCGCTGGGCAACGGCGCCCTCCTCACCGCCGAGGCCGTCGCCCGCCGCCCCTTCCTGCCCGGCGGCATCTGGTTGCTGTTCGCGAGCTTCAGCGCGGCCACCCCCGCCGCGAGCGTCTACACCCCCTGGCTCGCCGGCCAGCCGGGCCCCGACGCCGCGCGCCTGCTGCAGGCCACCGCCGGCGCCCCGTTCGTGGCCGCGCTGCCCCAGGCCGCCCTGGCCAACCCCTTCGGCCCCCTCGCCGTCATCGGCCTCTGCGACCTGGCCTGGACGCCCGGCAGCCGCGTGGCGGTGACGGACGATCTCGCCTGGCACGAGCGCCTGACGCAGGTGCTCGCGGCCCTCGGCCCTGGCCCGCGCGGCCGCCACGAGCCGGGGCGCGTGGGCATGGCCCTGCTGCACCACGCCCGCGCCATCCCCGCCTACGAGGCCGCGCTGGCGGCCCACCGCACCGCGCCTGGCGGCACCGAGGAGCACGATCGCCAGGACGGCCTGCTCTGGCTCGCCCGCCAGGACCTCGACTGCTACCTGCTGCTCGGCGATCCGGCCGCCCGGCTGCCCCTGGCCACCGTCGCCACCCAGGTGGAGCGCCGCCCGGACGAGGGCCGCGCCACCGTGCCCGAGGCCGCCCCCACCCCCGCCGAGCCGCTGCGCACCTGGCTGCACGCCCACGAGGACGCCCTGCTGCAGCGCGCCCGGGCCCTCGCCCTCGCGGCCCTCGCCGCCGAGGTCCCCGATCCCGAGGCCGCCTGGCAGCGGGCCCAGGCGCACCTGGCCGGCGAGGCCGTCGGCCGCACCGCCGCCTTGCACGCCGAGATCGCGCTGGCCGCCATCCGCCGGGGCCTGGGGCTGACCGTCGACGCCTGACGTGGCTTTGGGGCAGACCGTACCCCGGGCGCCGCCTACACTGCCGCCATGGGCACCACACTCCTCGCCGACCACATCCGCCCCATCGGCCTCGCCGATCCCTTCGGCCAGAGGCCGGCCGCCGCGACGCTGCGCACCGCCGCCGAGAGCCTGCCCGCCCCGGGCTGCCTCGCCCTCTACGGCGGCTGGGGCGCGGGCAAGACGACGCTGCTGCGCGACCTGTACGAGGGCTGGGCCCCGGGCCGCCGCGTCTGGTTCGATCCCTGGCTCTACGAGCGCCGCCAGGACGTCCTCACCCCCCTGCTGACGGCCATCGTCGAGGCGACGACGGAGCAGCACCGCGGCGAAAAAGCCAATGAAATCCGAAAGAAGGCCGGCGCGCTCCTGCGGGTGCTGGCCACCCTGACGGCCCAGGCCGTCTGGGGCCGGCTCGTCGGTGGCGACTGGTCCAAGGCCCTGGAGAAGCTCGATCCGGTCAAGGACGGGCGGGAGGCCCTGGCGAAGCTCGGCCAGGTGCACGACGCCGTGCGCCACGCCCGGGACCGCTTCCGCGAGCTCGTCGAGGTGGTCTGCCCGGCCCCCACGGATCGCCTGCTCATCTGCCTCGACGACCTGGATCGCTGCCTGCCCGCCAGCGTGGTGCAGCTCATCGAGGCGGTGAAGCTGCTGCTCTGCGGCGCCGACAGCTACACCTTCGCGGGCGACGGCCCCGCCGTGCAGTGCCGGGCCGTCTTCGTGTTCGCCCTGGACCGGCAGATCGTGGGCGAGGCCATCCGCGATCAGTACCCCAAGGCCTCCCTCTACACGGGCGAGAACTACCTGGAGAAGATCTTCGACCTGTCCCTGGAGGCGCCGCCCATCACCCAGGTGCAGATCAAGGACTTCGTCCACCACCAGCTCGACGAGGCGGAGCGGGGCCGGCTCGCGCGGGCCTTCTCGGTGCGCGGGCAGCTCGACGTGGGGGACGGTCTCTCCCAGGTCCTGGCCACCGGGGCGTTCGCGAACCCCCGCGTGACCGTGCGCATCCTCAACCGCATCAAGCTCCTCCTGGCCGACGAGGCGCGGGTCGATCAGCTCGGCGCAGCCCTCGACAACGCAACGATGGCGAAGCGCTTCCTGGCCTGGGTGGCCGGCGTCGAGCGCTACCGGACGTTCCGCCACTTCTTCCGGCGCGCCTCGACGGAGGAGTTGAGGCTGCTGGGCGAGCACTGCCGCGGCCGGCTGGACGCCTACGCCAGCCAGAGCCCGCGTGAGGCCACGGCCGAGATCGTGGAGTTCATCCACACGCCCGGCTTCCTCGGCTTCGCCCAGGCCGTCGCCAGCGACACGTTCGACTTCGCCGCGCAGCGCACCTCCCTCGACGAGTGGAGCCCGGGTCAGCCGCTCAGCACCCTCACCCAGTTCGACGACCTCCTCCGCCGGGCCGGCCTGTAGCCCGTCGTCAGATCCACCCCTCCCAGCGTCCGGTGACAGGTCTCAGCCTGGAGCCTGCCATGTCCCCGACGCACCTGACGTTCGCCGCCCTGGCCGCCGTGAGCTGCCTGCCCGCCGACGAGCAGCCCGCGGATCCCTGCGCCTTCGCCCCGCCCACCGTGGCGGTCGCGGAGGACACCGTCGACCGCCTGGAGGCGGCCCGCCAGCGAGCCTGCGCCACGCCGGGCGTGGACCGCCGCTGCTGCCCCGCCCCCGACTCGCCGACCGCCGACGACGCGGCGTGCCCCGGGACACCGGCCCCGGACGCGGCTATGATGCCCCCCCATGCGCACCCTCCCCCTGCTGATGCTGGCCCTGCTGGTCGCCTGCGATGACCAGGGCTCGGGCCCGCCGGTCGCCGACGCGGCGCCGGCGGTCGACGCCGAACCCCTCGATTCCACGGTCGATTTCGGCGATCCCGACGCGGCGCCGCCCAGCCCGGACGCCGCCCGCCCGGACGCCGTGACCCCCGACGCCGCCGCTCCGTTCGACGCGGCCGTGCCGGACGCCGTGGCCCCGGACGCCGCGCCGCCCGACGCCGCGCCCCCACCCCCGCCCGTCACCGAGGTGCTCCCTCTCGCCGTCGACGCCGCCGGCCTGGACCAGGTGGCGGGCTTCGCGCTCCTCGATCCCGGCGACGCCGTCACCTTCCCCGTCGCCCTGCCCCCCGCGCTCGCTGGCCTCGACGCCGTGGAGCTGCGCCTCCGCGCCCGCGTCTGGCGGTTCGAGGATGGCGAGGTGCAGGTGCAGGCGGGCGGCGCCCCCGTCGACGCGCTGCTCCCCGGGGACGGCCGCGCCCGGCCCGTCGCCGTCCGCCAGCGCACGGTGGACGCCGTGGTCGGCCCCGAGGGCGACTTCGAGCGCTTGCTGCTGCCCACCGCGGGCCTGGATCAGATCGTCCTGACGGCCTCCGGCGGCACCCTCTGGCTGCGGGACGCCTGGCTGGCCGACCCCCGGGCGCCCCTCGTGCCGCCGTCCCTCGACGAGCCGCCCCCCGAGCCCGCCGTCCGCATCGCCCTGGGCCCCTGCGGCGAGGGCTGCGACGACGGCGCGGCCCTCACCGCCGCCATCGCCGCCGCCGAGCCGGGCCCCCTGCGCGTCGACCTGGCCCCCGGCCGCTACCTGCTGCGCACCCCCGTGACCATCCGCCGCAGCGACGTGACGCTGGCCGGCGCCGGCGACGCCACCGAGCTCTTCTGGGATCCCGAGGCCGAGGCCCCCCGGGGCGCCATCATGTTCCTGGGCCGCGGCCGGGCCGGCGCCCCCCTGGCCCTGCCCGCCGTCGCCGCCGGCACCCGCCGCTTCCCCGCCCCGGGCGCCGATCCCTGGCCGACGCCCTACGCCCGCTATGTGAGCGATGACTTCGGCCACATCCCCGCCACCTGCATCAACGGCCGCGACCAGGAGCACTACCAGCGCCACCTCGGCCAGATCGTCCGCGTCCTGCGGGCCGACGGCGAGGGCGACGCCCGGCAGCTCGTGCTCGACCGGGCCCTGAACCTCGACATCCCGGCGGAGGCCAACCCCCGCCTGGAGCCCCTGGAGCTGGTGGAGCGCGCCGCCGTCCAGGGCGTCCGCCTGCTGGCCAACTGCCCGGAAGCGCTGGAGAATCCCCGCTTCGCCCGGCCGGAGTGCGCCAACCCGGCCGTCCAGGGCGACGCCGCCATCCTCTTCGAGTGGGTGGCCGGCGCCGACGTCCGCGACGTCGAGGCCCGCGCCTTCGGCAAGTTCTCGGTGGAGCTGACCCACACCCTGGAGGGCGAGGTCACGGCCTACCACATGGACCACCCGAGCGATTACGGCGAGGGCGGGGCGGGCTATGGCGTGCACCTCATCACCGCCAGCCGGTCCATCGTGCATGGCATCGAGGTCGTCCACGCCCGCCACGGCGTCGTCGTCGACTTCGGCGCCTCCGACAGCCAGGTGCTCGGGAACGACCTGCGCGACATGAGCCAGGCCCTCGTCGACGTGCACGGCGAGGCCAGCCGCGACACGCTCGTCCGCGGCAACACCTTCGCCGACGCGCCCCTGGCCGTGATCGTCGGGGGCGGCGGCAACGTGGCCCACTGCAACGACGGCCCGCGCCACCACATCGACCACAACACGATGGCCGGCATCACCAACTCGGGCATCACCGTCTTCGACGAGACCCGCCAGGTCTTCGCCCGGCACAACGTCATCCAGGGGGCCCTCTTCGGCCTCACCGTGGCCTTCGAGTCCGGCGATGTGCACGCGGTGCGCAACGTCTTCGAGGGCGCGCGCATCCCCGTCCAGCTCGCGACCGCCGGCCCCGTCATCCTCCAGGGCAACGTCTTCGCCGACGTCTGCTCCGCCGAGGCCGCCGTCATGATCCTCAACGGGCAGGCCGAGATCGCCGACGACAACCTCTTCTGCCCCGCACCCTGAGGGATCTGCCTTGGCCCTGCTCCTGCGATTCTGGCGCCAGTACGCCCAGCGCTATCGGCTCTGGTACGTCCTCGGCCTCGTCTGCCTGCTGGGCACGACGGCGCTCACCGTGGCCATCCCGGGCTTCGTAGAGGGCGCCGTGGACGCCCTCGACACGGGCCAGCCGGCGACGCGCTGGGCCGTGGCGGTGCTGCTGGCGGGCGTGGCCATCATGGTGGTGCGCACCCTGAGCCGGACGTTCTTCTTCAACCCCGGCCGCGCGGTCGAGTTCCGCATGAAGTCCGCGCTCTTCGACCGCCTGCTGGGCATGCCCCGCAGCTACTTCGACGCCATGCGCCCCGGCGATCTCATCAACCGGGGCACCAACGACGCCAACAGCATGCGCGCGCTCATCGGCTTCGCGAGCCTGCAGCTCTTCAACGTCGTCTTCATCCTCGTCCTGACGCTCGGGCGCATGCTGCACATGGACGTGGTGCTCACGCTGGCCTGCGTGGGGCCGCTGGCCGTGGCCGCCGTCATCCTGCGCTACGCCGTCGCGAAGATGTTCCGCCTGTTCGCCGAGAACATGGCCCAGGTGTCGACGCTGAGCGCCCGCATCCTGGAGACCTACGGCGGCGTGGCGGTGCTGCAGTCCTACAACGCGGTGCCGGGGGCCATGGCGCGCTTCGACCGCGAGAACGACCGCCTGCTCGATCTGAGCGAGCAGGTCCTGAAGGTCCGCGCCTGGCTGCTGCCCATCGTGTCCGTCACGGGCAACCTCTGCGTGGTCATCGTCCTCTTCCTCGGCGGCCGCAAGGTCATGCACGGCGATGGCTTCACCGTCGGCCAGCTCGCCGCCTTCATCGTCTACGTGAACATCCTGGTGGGCGGCATCACCAGCTTCGGCTGGCTCATCGGCGCGGCCCAGCGCGGCTACCTGGGCCTCAAGCGCATGTACGACGTCATCGACGCGCAGTCCGACCGGCCCGCCGGCACCGCGCCCATGCCCGACGCCGCCGCCGGCCTCTCCCTGGCCGTCCAGGGCCTCTCGTTCACCCACCACGGCGCCACCGCGCCGGCGCTGCGCGACATCTCCTTCTCCGTGCAACCTGGCGAGACGCTTGGCATTTTCGGCCTGACCGGGGCCGGCAAGAGCACGCTGCTCAACCTGCTGGCCCGCGTCTACGACCCGCCGGCCGGCACCGTCTTCCTGTCGGGCACGGACGTCACCACCCTGCCGGAGCACGCCTACTGGCAGGCCATCGCCTTCGTCAGCCAGGAGCCCTTCCTGTTCAGCAAGTCGGTCCGCGAGAACGTTGCCGTCGCCGACGCGGCCGACGCCATCGACGCGGAGCGCCTGCAGCGCGCCATCGAGGACGCCGCCCTCGGCGAGGACGTCCACGCCTTCCGCGACGGCCTCGACACCGTCGTCGGCGAGCGCGGCATCACGGTCTCCGGCGGGCAGCGCCAGCGCACCGCCCTGGCCCGGGCGTTCTACCGCGACTACGACCTGCTGCTGCTCGACGACGTGATGAGCGCGGTGGACCACGCCACCGAGAAGCAGCTCGTCGAGGCCATCTACCGGCGCGCCGCGGGCAAGCCGACGCTGGTGGTCTCGCACCGCCTGAGCGTCCTGGCCCGCGCCGACCGCGTCATCGTCCTGGACGACGGCCAGCTCGTCGACGCTGGCACCCACGCCGAGCTCCTGACCCGCGACGGGCCCTACGCCCGGACCTGGCGCCTGCAGCAGGCCCGCGCCGAGGTGGAGGCCGCCGATGTCTGAGCCGCAGGAACGCACCGACTGGGGGCTCATCCGCCGCCTCGGCCCCTACCTCAGCCCCCACCGGGGGTGGCTGGTGGTCGTGGCGCTGTGCACGCCCCTCGGGGTGGCGGCCGATCTCGTGCCGCCCATCCTCCTCAAGCACGGCATCGACGAGAACATCGCCCACGGCGACTACGGCGGCCTGACCGCCACGGCCGCCCTGTTCTTCGGGGTCGTCCTCGTCGGATTCACGTTGCAGTCCATGGGCTTGTACGCGCTGCAGCTCATCGGCCTGCGCGCCCTGGCCGCCCTGCGCCGCGGCGTCTTCGGCAGCGTGCTCAGCCAGGGCCAGCGCTTCTTCGACAAGCGCACCACCGGCTCCCTGATGACGCGCACCACCACCGACGTGGAGGCCATCTACGAGAGCCTCACGTTCGGCGCCGTCGGCCTCATCACCGACGCCCTCGTCATCCTCGGCACCCTCGGCATCATGCTCGCGATGGACTGGCGCATGACGCTCGTGGCCTTCTCCATCGCCCCGATCATCATCGGCGTCGTCAACGTCGTCCGAAAGCGGCTGCGCGCCCTGTTCTCGGAGATCCGCGCCATCCTCTCGAAGCTCAACGGCTTCTTCGCCGAGCAGATCAACGGGATGACGGTGCTGCAGCTCTACGGGGGCGAGGCCCAGGCGCGCCACGAGTTCCGCGCCCAGGCCCACCACTACATGGAGCGCTACAAAGCCGCCAACTGGTGGGACGCGGGCCTGTACGCCGTGATGGACGGCATGAGCGCGCTGTCCGTGGGGCTCGTGATCTTCTTCGCCGCCAGCCGCTTCGGCGTGGACGACGCCCTCACGCTGGGCCTGCTCGTGGCCTTCATCGACTACATCAACAAGGTCTTCGTGCCCATCCGCGAGTTCAGCGGGCGCATCGCCACCATCCAGCGGGCCATCGCCGCCCTGGAGAAGGTGCTGAGCCTGGCCGAGACGAACGAGCGCGTGGCCCCGGGCCAGGTGCCCCTGCCCACGCCGGCCGGGGCCGTGCAGTTCGAGGGCGTGCGCTTCGCCTACGGGCCCGACAAGCCCGCGGTGCTGCAGGACGTGAGCTTCAGCGTGAAGGCGGGCGAGGTCGTGGCCCTGGTCGGCGCCACCGGCTCGGGCAAGACCACCATCGGCCGCCTGCTCCAGCGCCGCTACGACGGCTACGAGGGCTCCATCCGCCTCGACGGCCAGGAGCTGCGCGACGTGCGCGTGGAGGACGTCTGCCACGCCATCACCGTGGTGCACCAGGACGCCCACCTCTTCGAGGCGACCATCGCCGAGAACATCACGCTCTGGAACCCGGGCATCGACGAGGCCAGCATGCGGACGGCCGCCGAGCGCGCCCGCGCCAGCCGCTTCATCGACGCCCTGCCCGACGGCTACGACCACGCCATCACCGAGCGCGGCGGCAACCTGTCGGCCGGCCAGCGCCAGCTCCTGACCATCGCCCGGGCGATGGCCTGCCGCAGCCCCGTCGTCATCCTCGACGAGGCCACGGCCAGCGTGGACTCCCTCACCGAGAAGCTCATCGATGAGGCCATGGACGCGCTCTTCGCCGACCGCACCGTCCTCGTCATCGCCCACCGCCTGTCGACCGTCGCCAAGGCCGACCGCATCCTCGTCCTGCACCACGGCCACCTGGTCGAGCAGGGCAGCCATGAGGAGCTGCTGGCGCGCGGCGGGCGCTACAAGCTCCTCGTCGAGACGGGCTTCGCCCTCTAGACCCATGCGACGCCGCGCCCTCCTGCTCGCCGTCGCCGTCTTCGCCGTGGAGGTGGTCATCGCCACCGCCCTGCGGCGCTACAGCTTCATCCGCGGGAGCCTGGGCGACTTCCTGGTCGTCTTCATCCTGTACTTCGGCGCGCTCGCGGTGCGGCCCTGGCCGCGCTGGCCCCTGGCGGGCGGCGTCTTCGCGTTCGCCTGCGCCGTGGAGGCGGCCCAGGGGCTCGGCCTGGCCAGCGCCCTCGGGCTGCGCCCCGGCGGCCTCGCCCACACCCTGCTCGGCGCGACGTTCTCCTGGGAGGACGTGGCCCTGTACGGCCTGGGCTGCCTGGCCTGCGTGGGGGTGGACGCGGGCTTCGTACGCAGAAAAACCCAGTAGTTTCGGCCGTGTGGCGCTACCGCGTCGCCAGCGCGAGGATGACGCCCGCCAGGCCAACGACGTTGACGAGCAGCCCGACCGGCCGCCGGTCCCCCACGTCGCCCGCCACCGGCACCAGCGCCATGACCTCCAGCCCGATGAGGCCGTAGGCGGCGTACCGCACGCTGCCCCCCACGATCGCCTGCCCGGGGCCCGAGACGCGCCCCCCGAACCCCTCCCCGATCGACCCCCAGCCGCCGACGAGGCCCGCCGAGAGCTGGTGCACGTCGTCGTCGCCGGCGTACCAGGCCCGCGCCACGCGGCTGCCCACCAGGAAGTCGGCGCCGACGCCGCAGTCGCGCGCCTCGGCGCAGGCCGACCGGAAGGCCAGCCGGAGGAGGGCTGTGTCGACCACCCAGGCGTCCCAGGCGAAGGTGGCCACGTCGACGCCCAGGCTGAAGGCGTGCGCGCCAGCGTCCAGGTCGGCGACGTAGCCGTAGCCCAGGTGGGCGTTCAGCGGCCACAGGTACACATCGCCGTCGCCCTGCGGCGGGACGGCGAACTCGAAGTCGGCGTGAGCCGGCGAAGCGAGCACGAGGAGGATCAGCAGCGCGCGCATGGGCCGATGCTCGGGCGGGGCCGACCGGGTGTCAACGCCGCCCCTGCGCGCCCACGCCGGCCGGGCCTGCAACAACACCACCCAGGGCTGGATGCGCGGCGACCTCCCCGCCCCGGAGGACGGCATCGTCGACCGGATGGGCTGCCTTGGCAGCAACAACGGCAACGACTGCTTCTGGCAGCGCCCCATCCGGGCCCTCAACTGCGGCCGCTTCTACGTCTTCGAGTTGCCGCACGACCGCCTCTGCGGCACCTGGTGCGGCGAGTGAGCCTCCGAAGACCTGTTTGATTTCAGACACTTCCGGGTAATTCGGGGTCCACGCGAAAAAAAGTGTGTGCCCCGTGTCGAAGCGGCATGCTCTCGTGCGTCGCTTCCCCGAGGCGCCCCGAAGCGGCGTCCCCACCACGAGGAGACTGCGAAGATGAAGGTCATGGTGATCGTGAAGGCCAGCCCCGCGACGGAAGCCGGCGAGATGCCCACCACCGAGCTGCTCGCCGAGATGGGCGCGTTCAACGAGGAGCTCGCCCGGGCCGGCGTGATGCTGGACGGCGACGGCCTCCACCCGAGCAGCCGCGGGGTGCGGGTGCGCTGCGAAGGCAAGAGCCGCACGGTCATCGACGGCCCCTTCGCCGAGACCAAGGAGCTCATCGCCGGCTTCTGGATGTGGCAGGTCAAGTCCATGGACGAGGCCATCGAGTGGATCCGCCGGTCGCCCTTCCAGGAGGGCGAGATCGAGCTGCGCCCCGTCTTCACGGCCGAGGACTTCGGGGAGGCCTTCACCCCCGAGCTGCAGGCCCAGGAGCAGGGCATCCGCGCCGAGATCCTGGGTCGCAAGGACGACAAGCCGAGCTGATGCCGACGCCCGTCGAGCGCGCCATCGTCGCCGTCTGGCGGCTGGAGTCGGCCCGCCTCATCGGGGGCCTCGTCCGGCGCGTCGGCGACCTGGATCTGGCCGAAGACCTCGCCCAGCACGCCCTCCTGCAGGCCCTCGAGCGGTGGCCCGAGGCGGGCATCCCCGACAACCCCGGGGCCTGGCTCATGACCACCGCCCGCAACCACGGCATCGACCAGCTCCGGCGTCGGACCCTGCGCGACCGCAAGCACGCCGCCGTGCTGGCCGAGCTGGAGGGGCCGCGAGCCCCGGATCTGGCCGCCGCCGTCGACGACGCCGTGGGCGACGATCTGCTGCGGCTCATCCTGGTCGCCTGCCACCCGCTCGTGCCCCCCGAGGGCCGCGTCGCCCTGACGCTGCGCCTGCTCGGGGGCCTCACGACCGCCGAGATCGCCCGGGCGTTCCTCGTCCCCGAGCCCACCGTGGCCCAGCGCATCGTCCGGGCGAAGCGGACGCTGGCGGAGGCGCGGGTCCCCTTCGAGGTGCCGCGGGGCGCCGAGCTGGCCGCCCGCCTGGCCTCCGTCCTGGCCGTCATCTACCTGATCTTCAACGAAGGCTACGCCGCCACCCGGGGGGATGACTGGCTGCGGCCGGGCCTCTGCGACGACGCCCTGCGCCTCGCCCGGGTGCTCGTCGCGCTCGTCCCCACGGTCGCCGAGGCGCACGGGCTGCTGGCCCTGCTGGAGCTCCAGGCCTCCCGCTTCGCGGCCCGGACTCGCGCCGATGGCACCCCGGTGCCGCTGCTGGATCAGCACCGGGGGCGCTGGGATCAGGCCCAGATCCGCCGGGGCCTCGACGCGCTCGCCCGGGCCGAGGCGCTGGCCGCCCCCCTCGGGCCGTACACGCTCCAGGCCGCCATCGCGGCCTGCCATGGGCGGGCCCGCACCCCCGAGGCGACGGACTGGGCCCGCATCGCCGCGCTCTACGACGCGCTGGCGCAGGCGACGCCCTCCCCGGTCATCGACCTGAACCGCGCCATGGCCATCGCCATGGCCGAGGGCCCTGCGGCCGGCCTGGCCCTGCTCGCCGACCTGCGCGGCCAGCTCGACGGCTACCCCTGGCTGCCCGCCGCCGAGGGCGAGCTGCTCGCTCGCCTGGGCGACGCCGAAGCCGCCCGCGCGGCCTTCCGCCGGGCCGCCGCGCTGACCCAGAACGCAGCCGAGCGGGCGGCGCTGCTGGCCCGCGCGACGCCGCCTCCCACCACCGACGACACACCGACACACACGTAAGCGGCTGTCGTACAAGCGGAATCCGTGCCTACAACCTCCCACCGAAGTGCACGCAGGGCCAGAAACCGGGTGGCTCCCCCGGGCAGGGATAGATATCATTCCTCGTAGATGGCTGTCTTCGCTCGACGGTCGAACCAGGAGGCTTCATGTCAGGCCAGCCATCCGTGTATTCGACCTTCGAGGCCGCCGCCCGCGACGCCCTCGCCTTCCTCCAGGCCCGCATCGGCTTCGACCTGTGGATGATCACCCGCGCCTCCGGCGACGATCAGATCGTGCTGGCCAGCCGGGACCGGGCCTTCGGCATCACTCCCGGGCTCGTCGTCCCCTGGGCCGGCTCGCTCTGCGTCCGCATGGCCGCTGGCGCTGGCCCGCGCATCGCCCCGCGGCTGGAGGACGTGCCCGCGTACTGCCAGGCCCCCAACGCCCGGCTGGCCCGGATCGGCGCCTACATCGGCATCCCGCTCCCCCGCCGCGATGGCACCCTCTTCGGCACCCTCTGCGCCTTCCATCCCGACGATCAGCCCGCCCACATCCAGGCCGAGCTGCCCCTCCTCGAGCTCCTGGCCCGGCAGCTCTGCACCATCCTCGACGCCGAGCTGCGCGAGGCCGAGCTCGTCCGTCGCGTCGAGCGGGCGGAGGCCCTGGCCTGCACCGACGACCTCACTGGCCTCTTCAACCGCCGCGGGTGGGACGGCCTCCTGGCCGCTGAGGAGGAGCGCTGCAAGCGCTACGGCCACGCCGCGTGCGTCCTCGTGATCGATCTCGACGAGCTGAAGCAGACCAACGACGAGCTCGGCCACGCCGCGGGCGACCGCCTCCTCCAGGCCACGGGCGAGGCCCTGCGGCGGGCGGTCCGCTCCCAGGACGTGGTGGCCCGCGTCGGCGGCGACGAGTTCGCCGTGCTCGGCGTGGAGTGCGATGGTGCGGGGGCGACGCGGCTGCAGGGTCGCGTCCGCCGGGCCCTCGCGGCGGCGCAGATCGAGGCGTCCATCGGGCTGGCCCAGCGCGACCCCGGGTCGGGGCTCGGCGCGGCCGTCCGCGAGGCCGACAGCGCCATGTATCAGGCGAAGCGGGCCCGGTGCTCCGCGTCACCCGAGGCCCGCTGAGCCGCGCCGCCTCGGGTGTGATACACACCTACACACTCCCACCAAAATGTGCTCGCAGGGCACATCTGTCTGGCCATCACACGGCCGGATTGATACGATAAGTGCACATAGGGGCTGTCGTGGGGGGACGGTCGAGACTCGGAGGCCCAGATGTCTGGCAAGCCATCTGTGTATTCGACTTTTGAGGCCGTCGGACGCGACACGCTGAGCTTCCTGCAGGCCCGACTTGGCTTTGACCTCTGGCTGATCACGCGCGTCGCCGGGGACGAACAGACGGTGATCGCCTGGCGAGACCGCGGCTGTGATGTGGTCCTCGGGCAAGCGCTCTGCTGGTCCAGCTTCCCCGGTGCCCGTCCTCCGACGGACTCCGAAGGCGCGGAGGCCGCCCCCGTCGGCGCGTGTATCGGCGTCCCGCTCCTCCGCCGGGATGGCAGCCTGCTCGGTCGAATCTACGCCCTCCACCCGGGCCCGCGGCCCGGCCCCACCGAGGCGGAGTGGCCCATGCTCGAGCTGCTGGGACGCCAGCTCGGCGCCCTGCTCGACGTCGAGCTGGAGGCGGCCGAGCTCGCTCGCCAGGTCGAGCTCGCCGAGGCGCAGGCCTGCCGAGACCCGCTCACCGGCCTCCTCAACCGCCGCGGCTGGGAGAGCCTCCTCGCCACCGAGGAGCAGCGCTGCCTGCGCTACGGCCACGCGGCCTGCGTCCTGATGATCGACCTCGACGAGCTCAAGCGCACCAACGACGTCCTCGGCCACGAGGCGGGAGACCGCCTCATCGAGGCCACGGCGCTGGCGCTGCGGGGCGCCACCCGCTCCCAGGACGTCGTGGCCCGGGTCGGCGGCGACGAGTTCGTCGTGCTCGGGGTGGAGTGTGGCCCGGTCGGCGCCCAGCAGCTCCTCGGCCGCATCCAGGCGGCCCTGGCCGAGGCCCAGATCGAGGCGTCGGTCGGCCTGGCCCTGCGCGACCCGCTCTGGGGCCTCGGCGCGACGGTCACCGCCGCGGATGAGGCGATGTACCGGGAGAAGCACGCCCGCCGGGCGGGCCGGCGCTGGTCGGAGGCGGGCTGAGGCGGCCAGCCAGCGCCGCGATCAGCGCCGGCGGGATGTCGCGCGCGCCGAGGTGCAGCGCGGGCACCCGCGCGCCGGCCAGCGACAGCGCCGCCCACGCGGCGTCGGCCCGCGCGGCCGTCACGAGGCCCAGATCCGGCGTCCCGGCCAGCGGGCCCGCGTGCAGCAAGGCCCCCACCGCGCAGCCGGGGAGCCCCTGCGCCGGCAGCAGCCGCAGGGCCTCCAGCCCCAGCCCCGCGCCGGCCCGGCGGGTGCCCGGCAGGTCCAGCAAGCCGCCGCCCACCAGCAGCACGTCCTCGGCCTCCGCCATGCGGGCCCAGGCGGCCGCCACGTCGAAGCAGTGGGGGAAGGAGTCATCGACGACGACGGTGCCCGGGCGCAGCGCGTCGACGGCCAGCGTGGCCGCCCCGCTGCTGGCCCCGATGATGACGTCGGCGCCGTAGACGGCCCCGGGCGGCGCCGGCTCGGCGTCGACAACATCAATGATTCCAGCCAGTTCTGCAGCGAACGCCCGGGACGACGCCGCCCGGGCGGGGACGTCGCAGAGCACCCACCGCCGCGGCGGCCCGGCGTGGCGGCCGAGCAGCGCCGCCACCGCCCGCCCCACCGATCCCACGCCCAGGACGGCCACCACCTGCGCGCCCCAGGGCCGGCCGAGGCGCTCGCAGCACGCCAGCACCGTCCAGGCGACGGCCACCGCCGTGGCGGCGTGCCCCGTCGTCAGGGCGGCCGCGTCGGCGAGGTGGGCCGCGACGTCGTGGCCGTAGGCCGTCCGGGCCGGCAGCGTGCCCGCGAGCGCCACTCCCGCGCGCGCCCTGGGCCGGCCCGCGTCGACGGCGGCCGCCACGGCCCAGGCGTCCACCGGCTCGGCGGACGTCGTGGGCAGGCAGCACAGGCCCAGCTGGCCCAGCGGCGTGTCCGCCGTGCCGAGCCACCGCGGCGCGCCCCCCAGCGACGCCCGCCAGGCGGGCGGCAGGTCGGCCGGCAGGCTCGCGATGAGGGCCGCGTCCAGCGGCGGCTCGGCCAGGCGGCCCGCCACCGCGTCGGCGAGCGCCTCCAGCGCGAGCGCCGTCGTCGCGGCCGTGAAGCGCAGGCGCAGCCCCGCCGGCGTCGTCCGCGCCACCACCTGCAGCGCCGTGCCGGCTGGCAGCGCCATCTGCGTGTCGGCGTCGGCCACGCGCACCCGGGCGGCCGTCGCCGTCGCCGCCGGCAGCGCCGACAGCACGATCTGGCCCCCGGGCAGGGCGTCCGTCGGCAGGCAGGCCCGCAGGGCCCCAGGTGGCAGCGCGTGGGCCAGGGCCCGCTGCAGCGCGGCGGCGCCGCCCCCGCGGGACGAGACGCGCACCGGGATGATCTGGGCCACCGGGCCGACGACGCGCTCGACGCCGGGGATGGGCAGGTCGCGGCCGGCGTGCGCGACGCCGACGACCAGATCGTCCTGGCCCACCGCGTCGGCGAGGGCCCCATGCAGCGCGTCGAGCACGGCGCCCGCGTCGGCGGCGCCCGCGGCCCGATCCACGCTCTGCAGCGGCCCGGGCGGGAGGTCGGGCGCGGCGTAGGGCGCGGCGAAGACGGCCCCCCAGAAGGCCCGCTCGTCGGCCGTCGCGGCCCGCTGGCGCTGGGCCTCCGCGATGGCGGCGAAGGGCGCCGGCGGGGGCCAGGCGGGCGGCGCCTGACCGGCCGCGAAGGCGTCATGGGCGGCCAGCAGCTCCTCGACGAGGACGCCCAGGCTGTGGGCGTCGCCGATCAGGTGGTGGGCCGCCACGTCGAGCGCCTGCGCCCCCGCGGCGTCCGTGACGAGGCGCGCCGCGATGAGCGGCCCGGTCGCCGGCACCAGCGCCGGCGCGGGCACCGGCTCGTCGGCCAGGCGGGCCACCCGCTGGTGGGGCAGCGCCGGCGCCCCCGGCGGCCCGATCCGCGCCCCACCGAGCGTGAACGTCGCCCGCAGCAGGGGGTGGCGGTCGTAGACGAAGGCCCACGCGGCCGCCAGCGCGTCGGCGTCGAGGGGGCCATCGAGCACCAGCCGCGCCCGCCAGACGGCCGGCCGCGCGGGGTCGGCCTGCTCCGCCAGCAGGAAGCCGATCTGGGCGGGCGACAGCGCCGACTCGTCGGCCCCGGCTGGCGCCGTGGGCCGGGCCGCCGCCAGCGCCGCGGCGTAGGCCCCCAGGGTCGGGTGGGCGTAGATCAGGGCCGCCCGCGGGGCCCCCAGGCGGGCGCTCACCGCCACCGCGGCCATGGAGTCGCCGCCGAGGGCGAAGAAGTCGTCGTCCGCGCCAAGCGCCTCGACGCCCAGCGCGGCGGCCCACGCCTCCGCCACCCGCCGCTCCGTCGGCGTCTCGGGCGGCCGCCCACGCGGCACCCGATCCGGCGCGGCCGCCACCTGCAGCGCCCCCCGATCCACCTTGCCCGTGGGCCCCAGGGGCAGCCGCGGCACCACCTGGACCCAGCGCGGCACCATCACCGCGGGCAGGTGGGCCGCCGCGAAGGCCCGCGCCGCCTCCGCCTCGACGCTCCCCTCCACCCACGCCGCCAGCCAGGCGTCGGCCCCCTCCCCCTCGCGCCGCACCGCCGCCAGCGTCACCCCGGGGCAGGCCTGCAGGACGGCCTCGATCTCCCCCGGCTCGACGCGCACCCCGCGCACCTGCACCTGGTCGTCGAGCCGCCCGAGGAAGAGCAGCGCCCCGTCCTCTCGCCGCCGCGCCCGGTCCCCGGTGCGATAAGCCATCGATCCGCTTGGGGTTTCCACCCACGGCGCCGCCACGTCGCCCAGGTAGCCCGCGAACACCGCCGGCCCCGCGACGCAGAGCTCCCCCTCGGCGGCCGGCTCCCCCTCGGCGTCCAGCAGCCACGCCTCCATGCCTGGCAGCGGGGCGCCGATGGGCACGGGGTCATCGTCCTCGACCCGCCACGCCGTCGCGTTGATGGTCGCCTCGGTGGGCCCGTAGAGGTTCCAGATGACCAGCTCGGCGCCCCACGCGGCCCGCGCCTGGCGAACGAGCGCCGCGGAGAGCGCCTCGCCGCCCACCGTCACGTGCCGCAGGGCAGCCGGGGCCGGCCCGGGCGCCTCGACGAGCCGGGCCAGCAGCGCCGGCGACGTGTTCAGGTGCGTGACGCGGGCCAGCCGCCCCCGCAGCCCGGCTGGATCCCGGCGCTCGGCGCCCGTCGTCGTGTGCACGCTCGCCCCCACCCGCAGCGGCCCCAGGAGCTGCCGCAGGGAGGCGTCGAAGGTGGGCGCCGACGTCTGCAGCAGCCGCTCGCCCGGCGCCAGGCCCAGCATCCCGTCCGCCCAGGCCAGGTAGCCGGCCAGCGCCGCCGCGGTGACGGGCACCCCCTTCGGCCGCCCGGACGACCCCGAGGTGAAGAAGACGCAGGCGCCTCGCTCGGGATCGAGCGGACCCAGGACCACCGCCGGCCCGGCCAGCCGCTCGCTCGCCCGCACCCGCAGGGCCGGCGCGGCCACCGAGAGCTGGGCGTCCGTCCGCGGCGCGGGCTGGTCGGGATCCAGGGGCAGCCAGACCGCGCCCAGGGTCAGCACCGCCAGCAGCGGCACCACGGGGTCGGCGTCCACGTCCACCGCCACCACGTCCCCCGGCCCGACGCCACGCGCCTGCAGCCCCGCCGCCCAGCCACGGACCTGGTCGGCCAGCGCCGCGTACGTCCGCCGCTGGCGCCCATCGTCCACCGCCACCGCCGCCGGCCAGGCCGCGCACGCCCGCCAGAAGGGCCCGAGCAGCGCGTCGTTTTCCTGTGTCTTCTCAACCACTTCCAGCGTCGACGCCGCCGCGAGCGCCGCGTCCAGGTGGCCCACCAGCGCGGCGATGGCGGCCGGCTCGAAGGCCTGGGCCGGGGCGTTCAGGGCGGCCCCGAGCCGACCCCCCGCCAGCCAGACGGTGAGGCCCAGCCGCGTCGCGGCCGTGGCCGTGCGGGCGACGACGTCCAGCAGCTCGACGTCTGCCGGCGGCTGCCCCCGAAACGTCGCCACGCTGAGGCCGAAGGGCGAGGCGACGGCCGGGCCCCCATCCGGCGCGGGCCCGGCCGGGCGCCCGGCTGGTCCCCGGGCGACGTCCGGCCAGGCGGCCGCGATGCCGAGGGCGCAGCGCGTGAGGTCCGCCGTCCCCGCCACGTCGAGCGCCACGGTGTCCGCCAGGCAGCCCACCACGTCGGCCGTCCCCGCGTCGCGGCCCCCCACGGCGATGCTCAGCGTCAGCGCGTCCAGGTCGGCCCACTGCCCGAGCGCCTGCGCCCAGGCCGCCGCCAGCAACGCGAACGGCGTCACGTCGAGCGCCGCCGCCCGGGCGTGCAGCCGCGCCGTCGCCGCCGCGTCCAGGCCCGTCCGCCACGCCCGCCGCGGCCCATCGGGCGGCCCCGGGCGGCGGCCCGGCAGCGCCGGCCACGGGCGGGCGCGGCCCGGCAACGTGGGCCCCGGCTCCCCCGCGCCATCGGCCGGGAGGGGCGCGTCGAGGTCCGCGTACAGATCCCAAAGCCGCTGGACGAGCAGGAAGGCGCCCCAGCCATCCACCACGCCGTGGTGGGTCGCGAGCGCGAGGTGCGTCCGGTCGCCCTGCCGCACCAGCGCCACCCGGGCCAGGGGGGCCGCGCCGAAGGGGCCGTTGGCCAGGGCATCTTCGAGGCGGCGCAGCGCCGCGTCGTCCGCCACGCGGTAGCGCAGCACCGGCAGCGTCGCCGCCGCCTCGACGACCCGCCGCCCCGCCACGAAGTGCGTGCGCAGGGCCCGGTGGTGCGCGACCAGGCGACCGAGCGCCGCGGCGAGGCGCGCCGGATCGAGGGGCCCCCGCACCGTCTGGCGCACATACGCGAAGGGGACGACGGCCGGGAAGAGGGCCTGCTGGGTGAGGAAGGCCTGCTCGAGCGCCGTGGGCGCGCCGACCTGCGCCGCCGCCGTGGGCCCCTCGGGATTGGCCGGCGCGGTGGGCGGCTCGGGGTCGGCCGGCGCCGGGGGCGCGGCGGCGGGGCGCAGCGCCCGGGCCAGGCCGGCGATGGTCCGCTGCTCGAAGAAGAGCGACGCCGAGACGCGCCCGAAGCCCCGCCCCTCGAGCGCCCGCGCCACGTCCACGGCCGCCAGGGAGTCGAGCCCCAGCCCCGCCAGCGAGGCGTCCACCGCGACGTCCTCGGGCGCCAGGTCGAGGGCCCTCGCCACCAGCTCGACGAGCACGTCCTCGACGTTTTCTGTTGTGCTTTCAGCCGCTTGCACCGCCGGCGCGTCGGCGACCGGCGGCGCGACGATCGGCGCCACGACCATGTGGCCCGCCCCGCTCACCGCCCGCAGGGCCGCCTGCACCGCCGGCCCCGTCGGCAGCGCCCCGAAGCCCAGCGCCGCCGACGACGCCGCGGCCGCCGGCCCCATGCCCACCTCGGCCCAGGGCCCGTAGCCCAGCGAGACCCAGCCCGGCCGACCCGCCGCCAGCGCGTCCAGGCCCGCGTTCGCCGCCGCGTAGTCGGCCAGGCCGCCCCCCAGCACCTCCGGCAGCGCCCCCGACAGCGACGACAGCAGCAGCACCCGCGGGGCCACCCCCGCCGCGTCCAGCGCCGCCGCCAGCGCGCGGGCCCCGTCCAGCTTGCCGCCCAGCGTCGCCGCGCGCTCCGCGGGCGTCCGCGCCAGGTACCGGCCCGGGTGCACCTCGCCCGCGCCGTGCACGACGCCCACCAGGCCCGGCCCGGCGAGCGCCACCAGCGCCGCCGCCTCCCGGGCGTCCCCGGCGTGGTACTCGACGACGGATCCCAGCGCCCGCAGGGCCGCCAGCCGCGCCGACCGCGCCGCGTCGAGGGGCGCGCGGCCCGCGATCACCAGGCGCCGCGCCGGCCCCGCCAGCGCCCGCGCGATCTCGAAGGTGATGCCCGCCGCCCCGCCGATCAGCAGCCAGGTGCCGGCGGCGAGCGCGGCGACGTCGGGGCGCGGGTCGGCGCCAGCCGCGGCGCCAGCAGCCGGCCCCGCGCAGGGCCAGCCGCGCCCCAGCGGCAACGCGGTGGGGACGGCGTCGCCAGGCGCCAGGTCCAGCGCGCCCCAGTCGCCCCGCTCCGATCCCGCGGCGGCGGCGTACGCGGCCGCCGCGGCGTGGGCGGGGCGGGGCTCGTCACCGGGGTCGATCGCCCACGCGCCCCGGGTGATGACGCAGACGGGTCCGGGCGCGGCGAGGGCCGCGTGCACCTGCTCGACGGCCGCGCTGGGCGTCGCGTCCGGGGCCACCTCGACGACGCGACCGGCCCCCATCTCCCGGGCCTCCGCGGCGGCCCACTCGACGCGGTGGAACCACCCGGCCTCCGGGGCCAGCCGCACCGGCAGCAGCCGCAACCCGCTGATCTGCCAGCAGAACTCGCCGGCCTCGGTGAGCACGTCCACGTCGGCGCGGGCCACGTCGCCCTCGACGCCGACGCCCCGCACCACGGCCCAGCGCGGCGCGCCCCCCCAGGCATCCAGCCGCTCGACGCTGGCCGGCACCCGCAGCGCCGTCGCCCCCTGGGCCGCCAGGACGTCGCCGATGGGCTGCATCGCCGCGTCGAGGACGGGCCCCTCCCCGGCCGGCGAAGGCGAGAGGCGGGCCAGGGCGCCACCAGGCCCCCGCCACAGGGCCTCCACGCGCTGGTAGAGAGGCCCGTGCACCATGCCGGCGGCCCGCAGCCGGGCCAGCAGCGCCTGCCCATCGGCCGGCTCGGGGTGGGCGGCGCGCAGCGCCTCGAGATCCGCTCGGGGCGGGGCCTCGCCGGCCCGCGCCCCCCGGGCCTCGGCCAGCACGCCGGCGTCGTCGACGACCTGGACGCGCAGCGGCTCGGCCCGCACCTCGACGCGCAGCGCCCCCGCCGTGGCCGGCCGCCGCAGCCGCACGTCGGCGAGGGCTCCCGGCGCCCCGGTGGCGTCGGCCAGGGCCGCCCGCATCGCGTCCCAGAGCACCGCCCCGGGCAGCAGCGCCTGCCCGGCGACCGCATGCTGGGCGAGCAAGGCGTCCGTCGGGGCGACGTCGGCGGCGTACGCGAAGAGCCCGAGACGCTGCGCGAGGCGCCGGCGCAGCAGCGGGTGGGCCGGCAGGTGGTCGCCGGTGGTCGCGGGCACCGCCAGGCGCAGCGCCGGGCCAGGGCGCGCCGCGATGGCCGCCGGCCGGACCGCGTCCGCGACGGCCTCCAGGATGACGTGGGCGTTGGTGCCGCCGAACCCGAAGGCGTTGATGGCCGCCCGGCGGTGCCCGCTCCAGGGCGCTGGGGCGACGGGCACCCGCAGCCCGGCCCCCGCCAGCCCCGCCGCCTCGGGCCCGTGGAGCGTCGGCGGGACGACGCCGCGCTCCAACATGCCGAGGACCTTCAACAAAGCGGGCACGCCCGCCGCGCCGAGCAGGTGCCCGACGTTGCCCTTCACGGCCCCCACCCACGCGTCGGATCCGCCGCCGAAGACCCGGATGAGCGACGCCGCCTCGACGGGATCGCCGACGGGCGTGCCCGTGCCATGGGCCTCGATGTACCCGACGGTGTGCGGGTCGAGGCCGGCCGCCTGCCAGGCCGCCGCCATGACCTCCGCCTGCCCGCCGGGGCGGGGGGCCATCGGGTTGAGGCTCTGGCCATCGTTGTTCACGGCGCTGCCGACCAGCCGCGCCGCCACCGACCAGCCCGCCGCGCGGGCCGCGGCCTCGGGGGCCAGCACGAACACGCCCACGCCCTCGCCGAGCACGATGCCATCCGCGTCGGCGGCGAACGGCCGGCACCGCCCGGTGGACGACAGCGCGCCGGCCCGCCCCATCATGAGGTGCAGGGTCGGCGTCATGAGCAGGTGGGCCCCGCCCACGAGCGCCAGCTCGCACTCCCCGGCCTCCAGGGACCGCCGCGCCAGGTGCAGGGCGACCAGCGTCGACGAGCAGGCCGTGTCCACCGCCAGGGCCGGCCCGCGCAGGTCGAGGGCGTGGCTCAGCCGCGCGGCCAGCATGTTGTCCAGGTTGCCGATGATGGCGCTGCCGGGGATGGGCAGGCCCGCCGCGAACCGGGCCGCCACGCGCTCGCCATGGGTCGCGTAGGTCGCCCCGACGAAGACGCCCACCCGGCGACCCGCCACGTCGCCGACGCCCGCGGCCGCCAGCGCCTCCCGGGCGCAGGCCAGCAGCAGGCGCTGCTGCGGATCCATGGCCTCCGCGTCCGCGGGCCGCAGCCCGAAGGCCGCCGCGTCGAACCCCCAGGGGTCGGCCAGGAAGGCCCCCCAGCGCGACCGCGTGGTGCCGGGCCGGCCGTCGGCGCTCACCCAGGCCGCGTGGTCCCAGCGATCCGCCGGCACCTCGCCCACGGCGTCGTGGCCGGCAAGCAGCGCGTCGAAGAACGCCGCCGGTGTGTCGGATCCCGGCAGGCGACAGGCGGCGGACAGCACGGCGATGGTCATGGCCCAGCGTCGCCCGGCGCCGCGGGCCGCGCAAGCGAGTCCCACCGACCCCCGGCTCGGGGTATCCTCCGCGCCGGAGGTGCCGATGAGTCGTCTGTTGCTGGTCGCGCTGGCCCTGCTCGCGGGGTGTGATGACGGGGGCGGCGCGAGCGCGCCCACCGACGCGGCCCCGGTGGCCGACGCCGCCGCGGTCGAGGACGCCGCCGCCCCGGACGCGGGCGTCGCCGGCGCCGAGCTCCTGCCCCGGCTGGCCGGCCTGTGGTCGGGTCCCGCCTCCGAGACGCCCCTCGGCGCCTTCCCCGTCCTCAACATGGACGTCCGCCCGGCCGACGACCGCCAGCTCTTCTCGCGGTTCGACCTGGACGCCGAGAACAACCTGCGGTTCGCCTTCGACGTCGAGGACGTGGGCGGCCGGCCCACCCTCGTCTATCGCAACGGTGGGTATTTCCTGGGGATTCTGCGCGACACCCGCACCGTGCTCGTGGCGGCTTCGGCCGACGCCTGGCGCTTCTGCCACCCCGAGCGCGGCTGCGAGTACCTGGACGCGACGTTCACCTTCGACGGCGCCGACCGCCTCACGCTGGTGGTCCTCGTCCGCGGCATGATGCACCTGCGGTGGCCGGCCCGGCGCCTGGAGACGCGGGATGTCGGCGGCTTCGACCCCACGGTGGGCCCGGCGGACGACCCGTTCCCGCCCATGCCCGCCCTGCAGGTCCACGCCACCTGGCGCGGCGCCCTCGACGCCCCGCACCGCGTCTGGCTGCTGCTGTCCACGACGCCCTGCGGCTTCACGGGCGCGTGCAACCCCGCGCGGGTGCTCAGCTTCGAGGCCCCCGCGGGGGCCACGGAGGCGACGCTGCTGCTCGACCAGGTCCACGCCGGTCGCTACCACCTCAACGTCATCCTCGACCGCAACGACGACTTCACCGAGCGCCTCTTCCCCAACAGCGGGGACTCGCTCTCGGGCCTCGACGTGGCCGTCGACGTCGCCCCCGAGGGCACCACCGCGGTCGACCGCCGCCTCGACAACACCGTCCCGTGACCGGAGCCCCCATGCGCCGCGCCCTGATCGTCGCCGCCCTCGCGCTGGCGGCCTGTGACGACGCCGCCGACGACGCCCCCGTCGACGCCGCCACCCCCGACGCCGCCGTCGCCGACGCCACCGCCGCGCTCAGCGTCAGCGGCCACGCGTTCTCGTTCAGCGCCACCGGCGGCCCCATCGGCGGAGCCACCGTGCGCGTCCTGGAGGCCCCGGACCTCAGCGCCACCACCGCCGACGACGGCAGCTTCCGCTTCGACGGCCTGCCCGACGGCAGCCAGGTGACGCTCTACCTCGATGGCGACGACCGCCCGCCCATCCAGACCGGCACCCACACCCTGGCCGGCGAGGACATGGAGCGCGTCACCTTCCAGGCCCCCGACTTCTCGCTCTACAACGCCCTCGCCGCCATCGTGCAGCTCGACCCGGACCCCGGCCGCTGCCAGATCGCGTCGACGGTCACCCGGCGCGGCAACTCGCTCTACGACGAGATCCCGGGCACCCACGGCGAGCCCGAGGCCACCGTCACCATCGAGCCGCGGCCCGACGATGTGGACGGCCCCATCTACTTCGATCTGGTGCGCTACAACGCCATCTTCCCGTCGCGCATGCTCACCGAGACCACGGCCGACGGCGGCGTCCTCTTCCTGAACGTGCCGCCCGGCGACTACACCCTGCGCGCCCACAAGGCCGACACGGTGTTCCGCGACGTCCACATCACCTGCCGGGCCGGGTTCATCGTCAACGCCTCGCCGCCCTGGGGCCTGCAGGCCGTCGAGGGCGGCGTCGGCCCCCGCACCGAGCCGGACTGGCAGTGATGGGCGCCGGCCTCGCCGATCTGCACCGCCACCTCGACGGCTCCCTGCGGCCGGCGACGGTGGCCGCGCTCGCCGCGGAGCGGGGCCTCGCGGTGCCCTCCGACCTGCCCTTCACCCCGGGCATGGGCATCTTCGCCGCGCTGGACCGCTTCCGCTTCACCCTCAGCCTGCTCGACACCCTGCCCGCCATCGCCCGGGTGGCCGCCGAGATCTGCGAGGATGCGGCCGCGGAAGGCGTGACGACGCTGGAGATCCGCTTCGCGCCCCAGCTCCACGGGCCGCCCATCCCCGACGTCGTGGACGCCGCCCTCGACGGCATCGGCGGCCGCGCCGGCCTGCTGCTCTGCGGCCTCTACGGCGAGCCCGTCGCCCTCGTCGAGCACCTGGTGGACGTCGCCGCCACCCGCCCAGGCGTCGTCGGCCTGGACCTCGCCGGCGGCCCCGCCCCGGCCCACGCCATCCGCCTCGCCGACTACGCCGCGCCCTTCCAGCGCGCCCGCGCCCTCGGCCTCGGCCGCACCGTCCACGCCGGCGAGGGCCGCCCCGCCGACGAGATCCGCACCGCCATCGAGGTCCTGGCCGCCGACCGCATCGGCCATGGCGTCAGCCTGCTCGACGACGCCGCCCTCGTCGACCTCGTCCTGGCCCGCGGCACCACCCTCGAGGCCTGCCCCACCTCGAACTGGCACACCGGCGTCATCCCCGCCGTCGCCGCCCACCCGCTCCCCCGCTGGCTCGACCGCGGCGTCCGGGCGTGCGTGTGCACGGACAACACCTTGCTCTCGGCCGTCGACGCCCCGACAGAGCAGGCCCGCGCCGCCGCCATCCCCGGCATGAGCCCCGAAAAAATGAGGCAGATCAACCACTTCGGGCATGAAGCCGCCTTCCCGCGGCGTTAGCCCCCCGCCGGGTTGAATCCCCTGCCCGGCTGCCGCAGGATGGCCCCGGCAGCGCGGGAGGACCCCCATGGACGTGATGTTGCCGCCGAGCCTCGCCGCGGACCGCGCGACGCTGCTGGCCTACTTCGAGGAGTCGTACCGGCTCTGCGACTGGCTCTTCTCGTCCGTGGCCGAGGGCGCGCTGTACCAGCAGCCCGATCCGCTGCGGCACCCGCTCATCTTCTATGTGGGCCACCCGGCGGCCTTCTACGTCAACAAGCTGCGGCTCGCCGGCCTGCTGGATGCGCCCGTCGACGCCGAGCTGGAGGTGCTCTTCGCCAAGGGCGTCGACCCCCACGCGCCGGACGAGCTGGACCGCCGCGCGACCTGGCCGGCCCTCGACGTGGTGCGGGCCTACCGGGTGTTCGACGTGGTGCGGGCCGTCATCGAGGCCACGCCGCTGCCGCCCGTGGTGACGTGGGACCACCCGCTCTGGGCCCTGCACATGGCCTGCGAGCACGACCGCATCCACTTCGAGACGAGCTCCGTCCTCATCCGGCAGCTCCCGGTGTCCCAGGTGCGCGCGCCCAGGCTGGGCGGACGGCCCGGTCGGGGGCGAGCCGCCGGCGCTGGCCTGGCGCAGCGTCCCTCGGCGCGCCGTGCAGCTCGGCCGCCCCCCCGTCTCGGACGCCTACGGCTGGGGCAACGAGTACGGCACGCTCGAGGTCAACGTGCCGCCGTTCCTGGCGACGACGACGCTCGTGTCCAACGCCGACTACGCCCGGTTCGTGGCCGACGGGGGCTACCGCCGCCCCGAGCTGTGGACGAAGGCCGGCTGGGCCAGCCTGGGTGGCGCGACGCACCCCCGCTTCTGGGTGCCCGAGGCCGGCGGCGGGTTCAGCTACCGCGCCCAGTTCGACGTGCGCCCCCTGCCCCGGGCCTGGCCCGCCGAGGTCAACGGCCACGAGGCCGCCGCCTACGCCCGCTGGGCCGGGGCCCGCCTGCCCACCGAGCAGGAGTGGGCCGCCCTCGCCGCCGACGCCCCCACCCACGACGCCGACGTCATCGGCGTGGCCGGCTACAACCTGAACCTGCGCCACGGCTCCTCGGTGCCGGTGGACCACGGCGTCGCGACGCCGCTGGGCTTCCATGACGTCCATGGCAATGTGTGGCAGTGGCTCGCGGACGACTTCGCGCCGCTGCCGGGCTTCCGCGCCCACCCGCTCTACCCGGACTTCTCGCTGCCGTACTTCGATGACCAGCACGCCACCCTGCGCGGCGGCTCCTGGGCCACCACCGGCACCGGCGCCTCGCGCTACTACCGCCTGTGGTTCCGCCGCCACTTCGCCCAGCACGCGGGCTTCCGCCTGGCTCGGGAGGCCTGAGCGATGGAGCGCGACGCCCACCAGCAGGCCCTGCTCGACGCTGCACTGCGTCTCGGCGTCGAGGTGGAGCTGCTGCCCCTGGCGTGGGGCATCGACGCCGTGCGCTACGGCGGCGTCCTCGTCCTGAAGGGCCGCGTCATCCCCAGCCTGTCGCACCAGGCCAGCCTGCTCATCGACAACAAGCTGGCCACGAAGGCGCTGCTGGCCGAGGCCGGCCTGCCCACCCCGGCCGGCGCCCCGCTGACCGGGCTGCTCGACGTGGATCTACCTGTTCTGCAAGCGCTTCTGGCGCAGGGCCCCATCGTCGTGAAGCCCGTCGCCGGGACGCATGGCCGGGGCGTCCTGCTCGATCCGCCCAGCGCCGAGGCCGCCGCCCGCCACGCCGCCCACCTGGCCGAGCCGGCCCTCGCCGAGGCCCTGGTGGCCGGCGCCGACCTGCGCCTGCACGCCCTCGGGGGGCGCGTCGTCGCCGCCTGCGTCCGCACCCCCCCGAGCGTCACCGGCGACGGCCACACCCCCATCGCGGCCCTCATCGAGGCCCTGGACGCCGAGGTCCGCCGGCCAAACCCCCAGAACCGCGCGGTGCTCGACGCCCACGTCATCGACGTCCTCGCCGAGCAGCGCCTGACCCCCACCGACGTCCCCGCCGACGGCCAGCTCGTCCGCCTCGGCGCCCTGGCCAACATGGCCCGCGGCGCCCGGGCCACCGACGTCACCGACGCCCTGCACCCCCGCTGGCACGCCTGGGTCGAGCGCGCCGGGGCCGTCTTCGGCCTGGATGTCTTCGCCGTGGACGCCATGACGCCCGATCCGAGCGCCGATCCGGCCGAGGTCGGGGGCAGCATCCTGGAGCTGAACGCACGGGCCGAGTGGCTGCACCACACCTTCAGCGCGGGCCGCTGCCACGACATCGGCGCGCTGCTGCTGCACCACCTGGACGTCGTGCCCTGAGCCGTCAGCGCGGCACCCCGATGAGCGTCGTCAGCCGCACCGGCGTCCCGGCCACCGGCAACCGCTCGATCTGCCAGGCGAAGGTGTCCGCGTCGGGGACGCCCGCCAGCAGATCCCGCAGGTCATCGGGGCTGTAGATGCGCAGGCACGACACCAGCCCGTCGAAGAGCACCGTCAGCGGCACCGCCGGCACCGCGTAGGTCAGCGCCAGGCGCTGCCACTCGAACGGCCGGATGAACGGCGTCATGGCCAGCGCCATGAGCGGCGACGTCGCCATCACCGCGAGCGCTGGCGCCGACCGCTCCGTGACCTCCAGCACCGCGATGCCCCGCCGCTGGCGCACCGCGTCGGCCAGCACCGCCCGGGCCAGCGGCGGCGGCAAGTGGTGGAAACCATTGCAGATCAGGCGGAAGCCCGGCAGGTCCGGCGGCACGTCCGTCGCGTCGATGGGGCGGTCCTCGACGGTGACGCCCGCGGCCTCCGCCCGCGCCCGCGCCGCCGGGCTCCAGCGCGGGTGCAGGTCGGTCGCGCGCCCGGTGATCGGCGGGCCCCCGTCATCCCGCAGCATGGCCAGCAGCGTCGGCAGCGGCCCCCCGCTGCCCGAGCACAGGTCCAGGATTTCGCGCTCGCCCGTCGCCTGCAGCGCCGCCCGAAGCCGGGGGACGAACGCCGCGTAGGGGAACCGGGCCACGTTGCCCGCGAAGGCCAGCACATCGGTCAGGTAGCGCCGCACGGGGGCCGGGAACCAGGGCTGATCTTCGAGCTCGATGAGGTGTCTTCGCTTCATGGCTGGCACTCTACCCCGCGCCGGACCGAGGCGGTACGCCGAGCGCGGCGGCCTGTCCGAGTCCTGACCCTTCCCGCCGACGCCGCCCGGGCGGTACGCTCCCCGGATGCAGCGCATCCACCTCGCCGTCCTCCTCCTCGCCGCCCTCCTCCCTGCCTGCGACAGCGGGGGCGGCGGCACGCCCGCTCAAGACCCGGACGCGGGGACCCCGGTCGGCGACGCCCAGGTCCGCGACGCTCGCACGAACGACGCCGCCGAGGGCGTCGAGCCCGACGTGGACGTGCAGCCCACCTCCATCACCCTCATCGCGAACGTCGGCGAGGACGCCGAGGCGGCCACCGTCCAGATCCACAACGCCGGCGCCGGCCCGCTGCGCGTCGAGGAGATCCTGCTGCAGCCCGCCGACCTCCGCTTCACCCTCGACGGCCTGCCCGCCCCCGGGACGAGCATCGACCCCGGCGCCAACCTCTCGTTTTCCATCGGCTTTCGCCCCGACGGCGTGAACGAGGTCCGCGCCTCGCTGCTCATCCGCACCAACGATCCGGACCAGGAGCAGGTCATCATCCCCGTCACCGGCCGCACCCTGCAGAACTGCCTGCGCGTCTCGCCCGGCATGATCAGCGTGGGCCGCGTCCAGCCGGGCCAGCAGAGCGGCCTCTTCGGCGTGACCATCAGCAACTGCGGCGACTTCGACCTGAACATCACGGACGTCCGGCTGGAGGGCGACCCGGGCTTCCGCGTGGTGCCCCCCGAGGGGCGCGACCCCGTCGGCCCCCTGGCCCGCAGCGCCATCCTGGCCCTCGACGTCTTCTACCAGAACGACGCCCTCGTGCCCGACCAGCTCGCCCAGGGCCACCTGATCATCGAGTCGGACGCCACGGCCAACCCCGTCGTCGACATCGAGCTGCAGGCCCGCGGCGACGCCGTGCAGGGCTGCATCCCCGTCTTCGAGCCCGCCCGCCTGGAGTTCGGCCAGGTCCGCATCGGCACCGAGCAGAGCCAGGAGATCCGCGTGATGAACCGGGGCGCCGACGCCTGCGGCATCCGCAACGTGAGCACCGAGAAGGTGGGCGGCCCCGCCGAGAACGTCTTCCGCGTCGACGCCGGCGGCGCCATGGAGGTGGCCCCGGGCGAGAGCGTGCCGCTGACCGTCACCTTCGCCCCGACCATCGCCGCCCCCGTGGGTGACCGCGCCGAGCTGCACTTCGACTACCGCGACCCCGAGCGCATGGAGAACCGCCGCCTCTCCACCCAGCTCCTCGGCGTCGGCGCCGAGGCCCTCATCGGCGGCGTGCCCGATGAGGTCGGATTCGAGAACACCACCGCCCTCGTCTGCGAGTCCACCGAGCACCGCACCGCCGCCACCAACGTCGGCTTCGTGCCCCTCTGCGTGACGGGCTACCGCCTGGAGGGCCCCGACTGCGCGGCCTTCGTCCTGGTGGCCGAGCCCGACTTCGCCGAGTGCATCCCCCTGCTGCCCGACGAGGGCGTCCCCTTCCCCTTCGTCTTCCAGCCCGCCGGCGAGGTGGAGCACCGCTGCGACCTCATCGTCACCAGCGACGCCATGAACTTCCCCGAGCTGACCATCCCCCTCTACGGCACGGGCGTCCCCGGCCCCGCCACCGTCGACGAGATCACCGTCCCGCGCCTGGAGGCCAACCGCCGCGCCTACTTCGGCCTCAGCCGCCCCGCCGTCCCCGAGTCCATCACCGTCTTCCTGAACGACGCCCCCAACGACCGCTGGGCCTACGACGCCGACCTCAACGACATCTACTTCGAGGCCCGCAACCACCCCGCCCGCGACGACACCCTGCGCATCGAGTACGACGCCCGCTGCTTCGACCGCCGCTGAACCCGCCCGCGGCCCCGCGCCGCTTGCAAAACGGCCCCTGCTCGCCTACTTTCCGCGCCCTTGAGACCCTTTGAAAGCGCGCGGAGGCGAGCATGAAGGCAGGCATCGTCGGGCTGCCCAACGTCGGCAAGTCCACCCTCTTCAACGCCCTCACGGCCGCGGGCGCCGAGAGCGCCAACTACCCCTTCTGCACCATCGAGCCCAACGTCGGCATCGTCCCCGTCCCGGACGCCCGCCTCGGCCGCATCAACGACATCATGCCGACCGAGAAGATCATCCCGGCGGCCGTCGAGATCGTCGACATCGCGGGCCTCGTCCGCGGCGCCAGCAAGGGTGAGGGCCTCGGCAACCAGTTCCTCGGCCACATCCGCTCCGTCGACGCCGTCCTGCACGTCGTGCGCTGCTTCGACGACGACGACATCACCCACGTCGAGGGCGGCATCGACCCCCTGCGCGACGCCGACACCATCGAGACGGAGCTCATCTTCGCCGACCTCGAGTCCCTGGAGCGCCAGATCGACCGCGCCGGCAAGAAGGCCAAGACGGGCGACAAGGAGTCCAAGGAGAAGATCGCCGTCTTCGAGCCCGCCCACGCCCTGCTCCTCGAAGGCAAGCCCGTCCGCGCCGGCGACTGGGACCCAGGCCAGCTCACCCTGCTGCGCCAGAGCGGCCTCATCACCGTCAAGCCCGTCCTCTACGTCTGCAACGTCGACGAAGCCGGCGCCTTGAAGGGCAACGCCTACTCCGAGCGCATCCGCCAGCGCGCCGAGTCCGAGGGCGAAGGCCAGGTCGTCATCAGCGCCCAGATCGAAGCCGAGGTCGCCGAGCTCGACGAAGAAGAGCGCGCCGAGTTCCTCGCCGACATCGGCCTCACCGAGCCCGGCCTGCACACCCTCTCCCGCGCCGTCTACCAGCTCCTCGGCCTGCAGACCTACTTCACCGCCGGCCCCAAGGAGATCCGCGCCTGGACCATCCCCAAGGGCTGCAGCGCCCCCCAGGCCGCCGGCGTGATCCACAGCGACTTCGAGCGCGGGTTCATTCGGGCCAACGTCTACACCCTGGCCGACCTCGAGAAGTTCAAGACCGAGAAGGCCATCCGGGAAGCCGGCAAGCTGCGGAGCGAAGGCAAGGAGTACGTGGTGCAGGATGGGGACATCATGCACTTCTTGTTCAACGTTTGAGGGTTAGCGGCGCTGCGTCGGCGCTTCCCTCGAGCATCAGGGTCTCCGGGAAAGCCGGGGCGGTTCACTTCTCTCCTTCGCGCGTGCGCCACGGCCCGCCCGGCGACCACTGCCCATCCACGGCGGCATCGGCCCCACCTGGCCCCAGCATCGGGAGCAGGAAGCCGGCGAGGAAGTCGATCACCACCGGCAGATCAGGTTCGCCCGCCACGAGCCGTCCTCGTCGCAGGAACGCTCGCCACTGGCTTGCTTTGGCGGGGTCGGTCGAGAACTCCGAGGTCAGGGCCACCGGCGGCTTCGTCGGCAAGGGAGACCCGCGCCGCTCGAAGGTGCGCCTGACCGCTTCGGCCAGGACGGCGCCGTCGAAGGCGTTGTCCCGGGCCAGCACCCAGATGTCGTAGAAGTCCTTCATCCGGCTGTTCACGATGCCCAGGGCGACCATCGCCTGGAGCTTCTCGGCAATGACCGTCTCCTTGGCGTAGGCGTTGAGCACGGGTGCCGGGAAGTCGAGGAGCACAGGGACCTCGATGGGCTCGGGTTCGGGGAAGACGGAGTCGCCAAAGCCTACGTCTACCTGCACCGCGATGAGGGCTCGGGCGAGGGCGGCAGTCAGCGTGATCCTCACGCCCTCGTAGATCTTGTCCTCCCGAATGAGCCCGCCCTTCACGGAGGCGGCGTCGAACACGACGCCGTCCGGTTCGACTTCCTGACCACAGACCTGCTGGAACACCGCAACCAGGGCAGGCACGTCGTTGGCGCCGAAGCCCAGCAGATCGAGGTCCCGGGTCGGGCGGTGCGGCTGATCGCTCCAGATGGCGAAGAGCATGGCGCCCTTGAGGACGAAGCGCTCGGCGTGCTCGGACGTGGCCAGCCGGTACATGAAGCGCTCCAGGGCGTACCGGGTGAGGATGCCCGTGAAGTCCTCTCGGCGCTCCTTCGCCAGGTTGAGCAGCCTGGCCCGCACGGATGCGGGCAGGTTCTTGATCTCCGTGGAGGTCACGCCAGCGCCTCCAGGTACGGTCGCATCACGGACTGGACCCGGCAGACCCCGGCGTAGCGCCACAGCTCGTCCACCGTCCCCTTCCGCAGGCGGAGGTAGTCCCGCAGCGCCTCGACGGCGACATCGACACCAAGCTTGCTGCGGTACTTGAAGCAGTCTGCGACCGTCTTCGAGGGGGCGTAGACCCGGACCTCGGCCCCCTCGACCTCGTGGATCTCGATGCCCTGGGAGAGCGCCTCGCCGGAGAACCGGACGATGCGGAGCGGCAGGTCAGGCGCCTCTGGTAGCCGGGCACTGCGATCCACCGCCATCCAGACTTCGAACGGCGCCTGCGTGGTCATCTCGTGGAACCGTAGGGCGGACAGCAGGCAGACGACGCCGTGCGGCACACGCTTGCAGGCCGTCACGAGCCCGAAGTGGGCGCCGAGATCGGCCTCGGGGAGGACGTAGAGTCCCCTGCCCACCTGGTCGAGGAGGCCCTTGTCCCGGAGGCGCCGCAGGTGCTCTCGGGGTAGGCCATACGGGTCGAGATCCCGTGGCCGGAGCACGCCCGTCTTGCGGGCGAGCTCGAGGACCTGGCGCTGGGCCGGGGAAATGTCGGGTTCGAGGTCAACCATGGCGTGTCAAAACGTCTGCATCTTGAGCGTTATACCGACGATTCGTAACAACACGAGCTCCGAGGCGCAAGCCGTGCCCTGCCCTGCTTCACGAGTACGCCCGGTGACAGAGTCGCGATGACGCCCACAAGCCCCCGTAATCAAGGGCTCGTGGTCGGTTCAAAGTCTGAGGGTTGGGGGCGCAATGGCGGAGGTTCCTTCGAGTATCTGGTCCTCGGGGAGGGGCGGGACGGTTCACAAGCGCGAGGCATTGGTTTTCGGTCGGGAACCCTGGTACGAAGTTGTCACTGGATGCTCGTGCGTCCAGCTGGGCAGCTTGCGAAAGGGGGCACTGTTGGAGCAGATTGCCGACGAACTGGCAAAGCTGGCACGACTCCGGGACGAGGGAGTCATCTCAGACGAGGAATTCGCCGGACAGAAGGAGAAGCTCCTCCGCGGCGGCAGCAAGCCCGACGACGAGCCGTCCGCCATCGACGCAGCGACGCCCGGGCCGCCAACTAGCTGGAACGACCTGAGGATCGCCCATACCGCTTCTGCCCTGCTCGTCTGCTTCTCGCTCGTCACAAGTTCATGGGTGACCCGAGGCTCCAGTGGTTTCGGCCTGTACAGAGTCGTCAAGTTCCGGCGCGGTGACTGGATTTCACTCATCGAGATGGACACCAAGATCGGGTTCCTGGGACTCGCCACGATTCTCGCGTCCCTCGTCTGTCTGATCGCCATCGAACCCTGGAACGCCAGTGTTGCTGGAAAGGGTCGACGGCCGATTCTGGCGGCGGTCCCCATCGCCGTGTCCATCGTGTTCTTCGTCGCCATGCCGGAGTTCGATGGCCGGATGACGCTCGGCTACTCGCCCTTTCTCTTCTGGCTCGGCTGGCTAGGCGTTGGGTTGCTCCTGCAGGCTCGGAGTCGACAGGCCGAACCCTGACCGGCCGACGTGATTGCCTCCCGACCGCGGACGCCGTAGCCTCGTCCCTGGACGGGCGATGGGGCACAAGCGTGGGTACGGCATCGATGGTCGGCAGAGGGCTCGTTCGCGACTTCGTCCGCCGCGGGGGCGAGAACGCCTTCGTCGAGCACCTGGCCGCCCTGCTCCGGGTCCCGGCGCTCGCCGAGGTGTTCGTCACCCACGTCACCGGTGCCGCGCCCCCGCCCGGTGGATTCCAGGTCGAGACGCAGGTCCGGGAGGTCCACACGCGCGCCCGACCGGACATCGTGCTGACCGGCTCCACCACGACCATCTGGATCGAAGCCAAGCTCGACGCCGGCCTCACCGAGAAGCAGCCGGTCGTGTACCTGGAAGCCCTGCGTCGCGAGGGCCCTGGGCGCGGGCACCTCGTCATCCTGGCGGGCTCTGGCCGGTGGGGCGAGCTCGCCCGAAAGCTCCGCGACCGTGTCGGCCACCCCCCGGGCCACGAGCGCACGTTCGTCGACCGCGGGGTGCCAGTCACCCAGGTCACCTGGCGCGAGGTGCGCGACGCCTTCGCCAACCGGCGCCTCGACGACCCCGTCGCCGCCTACCTCCAGGCCGAGTTCATCGCCGCCATCGACGACCACGTCGAGCGGAAGGCCATCCCCCTCAACGCGGAGATGATCCCCGTGCTCAACAACCCCACGGTCCTGCGAGCGCTGGCCGCCCTCGAAGACGTGCTGCTCGACCTGCAGGAGATCCTGCAGGCCACCGGCTTCAGCACCGGCGACCAGGAGGCCGCCGAGCTGCGCCAGACCGGCTTCTACGCCTGGCCCGCCGGCGACGAGGACCGGATGGTCTGGGTCGGCCTCATCGCCCGAGCTGGCGCCATCTGGCCGGGTCGCGGCCCCGTGTGGGTCTGGATCTACGGCGACGCCTTCGACGACGAAGAGCGCCTGCGGACGGCAGGTTTCGAGGTCATCGACCCCGGCCGCAAGTTGCCGGACTGGGCCGATTGCTCGCTGGTGCCGCTGAGCCTTGCTGGGGAGACGAGCGCAGAGGTGGTGGCGGGTCTGGGGACGCAGCTCCGGCGGATCTGGGACTCGGCTGCCGGCACAGGAGGCATGTTTGATCAATGAGTTCGGATACTTCGACGATGCGAGGCCCCCGCAGCCCCGCCGACGCCATCCCCGGTCTGGCGGGGTCAACCCTGGCTGACTTCTGGCGCTGGGCCTACGGCGACCTGCGGGAGAACACCGTCCGCCCAGCCTTCGCCGAGTTCATCGTGGGCACCCTGCTCGGCCTCGAGAGTAGCAGCCGCCCGGTGTGGAACGCCTGGGACCTCGACTGGCGGGGCGCCCGCATCGAGGTCAAGTCCGCCGCCTACGTGCAGGCGTGGCCCGCATCGAGGCGAGGTCGCTCCCCCATCCAGTTCGACATCGCCCGCAAGATCCCCTGGCACGCCGAAACCGCCGAGACGGGCACGGAACCCGTCCGCTCGGCGGATTGCTACGTCTTCTGCCTGTACCCCGAGCAGGACGAGGCCCGCGCCGATCCCATCGACGTCCCCGCGTGGCGGTTCTGGGTGGTACCCACCCATCGCATCGAGCAGGTGTTCGGCGGCCAGGCGAAG
>JACKDP010000009.1 GCA_020633435.1 Myxococcales bacterium
GCCGCCCGCCCTCGACTGCGAGTACCGGGCGACGGACTTCGACGCCGCGCTGCGCGAGTACGACGTCATGGGCCAGCCCGCCGACCGCCTGGCGTTCGACATCCCCGCGCTGCCCGACCCCGCCCTCGTCGAGGCCGCGACGCTCGTCTTCTCGGCCTACGACCTCGACCACCCCGGCGAAGAGGGCACCATCGTCGTCAACGGGCAGGGCCCCTTCCCCATCCCCGCCGACGCCGGCCTCGACAACATGGAGAGCGACGCCCAGGTGGACGTGACGGGCACGACGGTCGCCGGGCGCAACCGCGTGGAGTTCGGCCCCAGCGCCACCCAGCCGCGCACCTTCTTCCGCATCGGCCGCGTCGCCCTGCGGCTGCGCGCCCGCGTCGCCGCCTGCCAGGAGGCCCCGCCGCCGCCGCCGGCCGAGGCCGTCGTCCGCCGGGTGGGCTACCGCGACGCCCGCTACACCCAGCGCGTGAACTGGGTCGTCCGCTGCAATGACTACGCGTTCACCGCCCGGGGCGACGAGCACATCCCCGACGACTGCGACGGCCGGTACGCCCCCGACGACAGCCGCCGCGGCACCGCCATCTTCTCGTTCCCCGGCGTCGTCCCCGCCACCTACGAGGTGGTCATCCGCTCCCGCCACACCGCCAACCGCAACCCCCGCGGGGCCCTCTTCATCGTCGATGGCGAGGAGCGCCGCATCAGCCAGGTCTCCGACCGCGACCGCACCGACGACGTCTGGGGCCAGAAGCACCTGGCGGGCGACGTCGAGGTCATCCTCGACAGCAGCCGCGAGGGCGAGAGCGACTCCATCATCGCCGTCACCCTGCGCCCCGTCGGGCCCTGAGGGTGGCTGCTTGAGTGACCACCGGGTGGCGGATCGAGGCGCCGACGTCTCGCCCGGCGCCGTACAAACCCTGGAATTCCCTCGGAATCTGCTGGCCCGACCCTTGCGTTCAGATCCCACGTCAACCGGAGCCCGAGGCTCCCTGGATCAGGAGGCAGTCATGCAGCTTCAGAGCATTGGTCGGACGCACGTCGGTCGGGTTCGCGCGCACAACGAGGACAGCCTGCGCGTGGATCGGGATCACAACCTCTTCATCGTCGCCGACGGCGTGGGCGGCAACGCCGCCGGCGAGCTCGCGTCCGCCCTGGCGGTGGAGACGGTAGCGGAGTTCTTCCGCGCCAGCAGCGCGGATGCCGATCTGACGTGGCCATTCAAGCCCGACGAGGACGACCTCGATGGCAGCCGGATGGTGGTGGCCATCCGCCTGGCCAACCGCCGCGTCTTCGAGGCCGCCACCCATGACCCGGCCACCCGGGGCATGAGCACGACCGTCGCGGCCTGCCACTTCGTCGGCGACCGGGTGTACGTGGCCCATGTGGGCGACAGCCGCGTCTACCGCCTGCGGGGCGGGGCCATCGAGCAGCTCACCGAGGATCACTCGCTCCTCAGCCTCATGCGCCGCGAGCGCAAGATGACGGAGGAGGAGGTGGCGCGCTTCCCGCTGAGCAACGTCATCCTGCGGGCCGTGGGGGCCCAGCCGGACGTCGAGGCCGAGGTCCAGAGCTTCCCGGTGAAGCCGGGCGATCTGTACCTGATCTGCAGCGACGGCCTGTCGGACATGGTCAAGGATCCCGCCATCGCGGCCATCGTCGCCGCCAGCCGGGGCCTGGAGGCGATGTGCGACGCGCTCATCGAGGCCGCCAATGAGAACGGCGGCCGCGACAACGTGACGGCGCTGCTGGTGCAGACCCGGTGACGACGCCCTTCGTCGAGCGCTACCACCACCGCGCGGCGGCGCGGGCCGAGTTCGGCGCCCTCGCCGACGCCTACGCCCGGTTCTACCGGGTCGGCGATCCCCTCGCCGACGCCGTCGCCGCGTGGCTCGCCACCGACCGCGGCGGCCGGGCCGCCCTGCGCGCCGCGCTCGCCCAGGGCCCCGGCCCCGCGACCCCCGCCCCGCTCGCCGCCTTCGTGGACGCGGCCTGGACGGTCCCCGGCTGGGTCGACTTCCCTCGCATGCGGGCCGGCGCCCACCTGCAGCAGCGCCTCGGCCGCCTGGGCCTCATGATCCTGGGCGCCTGGGGCCTGGTGAACGGCTACCACAGCGCCCCGGCCGTCAAGCCGCTCGTCTTCACCGGCCAGCTCGAGCGCCTGGCCCGCCGCCGCCTGGCCGAGACGTCCCACTACGTGCTCACCGCCACCGCCGACGACGCCCTGCGCCCCGGCCGCCCGGGCTGGCAGGCCTCCCTGCACGTCCGCCTCATGCACGCCACCGTGCGCCGCATGATCCGCGAGCGCGGCGGCTTCGACGAGGACGCCTGGGGCCTGCCCATCAACCAGGCCGACATGGCCGGCACCCTCGTCGAGTTCTCGGCCTTCATCATCCTCGGCGCCCGCCAGATCGGCTTCCGCGTCACCGAGGAGGAGGCCGAGGGCCTGGTGCACCTCTGGCGCTACGCGGGCTACCTGGGCGGCGTGCACGCCGATCTGCTGGCCCACTTCGACACCGCGCCCCGCCTGGAGCGCCTGGCCCACCTCATCAAGGCCGTCCAGCCGGGGCCCGACGCCGACTCCGTGGCCCTGACCCACGCCATGCGCCGCACCATCACCGAGGGCCTGACCGGCCGCGAGCGCCTCGCCGCCGACCTCGTCCTGCGCTACCACGACGGCCTGTCCTGGGCGCTGAACGTGCCGCCCATCGCCGCGGATCTGCAGGTCCCCCACCGCCGCTGGCGCCACGTCGTCCGGGCCGGCCGGCCCCTCATCCGGGCGGCCGAGGCGGCGCGCCGCTGGGTGCCAGGGCTCGACGCCGCCGCCGCCCGCAGCGGGCGCGCCGCGACGGACGCTGACGTGGCCCGGCTGCTCGACGGCGTGGGCCCCGCGTTCGAGGCCCGGCGGGTCTGACGCGTCCGATGTCAGATCTGTCGTGGTCACATGCACTTGCATTTGGTGACCTGCTTGACCATTCTCCGCGGTCGCGCCGGGGCTGCCCCCGGTCACCGCTCACTCGCCACCCGGAGGCGCGCATGCGAACCCGCTCCCTGACCGTCATCCTGCCCGCCCTCTGTCTGGGCCTCCCCCTCGCCGCCTGCCAGGAAGACGACGCGGGCGGCGGCCAGGGCCTCTCCATCACCGGCGGCGCCGACGGCGCCGTGGACGCGCTCCCCATCGGGGGCGGCGAAGGCGGCGGGGCCGGCGGCCAGGGTGGCCAGGGCGGCGGCGCGGGCGGCGCGGGTGGCGGCGCCGGTGGGGCCGGCGGCGGCGCGGGCGGCGCCGGTGGTGGCGCCGGTGGGGCCGGCGGCGGCGCGGGTGGCGCGGGCGGCGGCGCTGGTGGGGCCGGTGGCGCGGGCGGCGGCGCCGGTGGGGCCGGTGGCCAGGTGGCGCTGGCGGCAACCCCGTCCAGGCCGGCGCCCTCGGCGCCCCGTGCGAGCAGGACGCCGACTGCGACGGCGGCCTCTGCATCACGGCCCTCCCGGGGGGCTACTGCAGCCAGGACTGCTCGGCCGACGGCTGCCCCGACGGCGGCAGCTGCTGGAACCTGGGCGACAACCTGAGCGCCTGCCTCCTGAACTGCCAGGCCAGCAACGAGTGCCGCCGCGGCGATGGCTACATCTGTGATGGCGACAACACCTGTTTCCCCGGCGAGGAGATGCAGCCTCCCGGCGACGGCGACGTGGGCGCCCCGTGCCAGGGCAACGCCGACTGCGCCGGCGGGTCCTGCGTGCGCGACGGCTTCCCCGACGGCTACTGCGTGCAGTTCGGCTGCGACGACGCCAGCCCGTGCCCGGCCGGGGCCGAGTGCTTCCAGCTCCAGGGCGGCGACACCGTCTGTCTCGACACCTGCCGCAACGCGGCCGAGTGTCGCGACGGCTACGCCTGCCGGCCCGACATCTCCGCCTGCATGCCCGGCTGCACCGCCGATGACTGCCCCGACGGCACCATCTGCACCGAGGAGGGCCTCTGCGAGGAGCCGCCCTGCACCCCCAACTCCTGCGCCGAGGGCACCATCTGCGCCGACAGCGGCCGCTGCGTGATCGACATCGGCGCGCCCCCCGCCGGCCCCGTGCCCCAGTGCGACAACATCCCCGACTGGCGCTGCGAGGGCGGCGAGGCGAACTGCGGCCAGCTCATCCAGTTCATGCCCAACCAGGGCCCCGGCTACTGGGACTACCCGGCCAACGGCGAGACCAACGCCAACCAGTACCGCAGCTGGGCCCGCCGCGACGCGGTGATGCTGGCCAAGTACGCCGCCGCCATGACCGAGTGCCGCACCCGCGGCTGGGCCTTCGGCAACGGCGGCCCCGTCTGCATCGGCGACTGCTCCGAGCAGAACGGCGCCATCCCCGGCACCTCCGTGGGCTCCCCCGGCCACCCCGAGGGCACGCACACCAACGGCTATGACATGGACATGGGCTACTTCCAGGTGAACACCGACAACAACTGGATGCGCCCCATCTGCGACCACTACGAGAACGGCCGCGAGGCCTACCACTGCACCGGCGAGCCCTACGCCCTCGACCCCTGGCGCACCGCCATGTACCTGGGCTTCTTCCACCACAGCCCGCAGACGCGCGTCATCGGCGTGGACGGCCGCGTCGGCGGCCTGGTGGACTCCGCCATGGACCAGCTCTGCGAGGCCGGCTACATGGACGGCGGCGCCTGCGTCGCCCGCACCCGGAAGATCACCTACGAGCCCACCAACGAGGGCCGCGGCTGGTTCCTCTTCCACCACCACCACTGGCACATCAGCCTCACGACGCGCCGCAACGCCGGCCTGAACAGCTCGGCCGGCGCGGGCGAGGCCTGCCTGCGCGCCGACTGCGGCGAGGCCGAGTGGCCCATGGGCACCCCCTACGCCCTGCGCCGCCTGCCGGGCCTGCTGGAGCGCCGCCTCGGCCTCGCCACCCCGGCCCACGCCGCCATCACCTCGACGTGGACGCTGGAGCAGCTCGACCTCCTGCAGGACATCGAGCGCCTCGACGGGGCCGACGGCGCCGCCGAGGACTGAACGGGACGGGCGAAAACATCAGTCCTTTCGGGACCATGCGCGCCTGGCTGGCCCTCGGCCTGCTGCTCTGGGTGGCCCCCGCGGCCGCCCACCGCAACTACACCCGCCCCGATCTCCACGTCACCTGCAAGGTCGGCCAGGGCGCCCTGCTCTGCGGGCTCTCGCTCCCCGAGCGGGTGCTGGCCCAGATCCTCGGGCACCCCGTGGCCTTCGCCACGCTCCCCGATCCCGCCGCCCAGGTGGCCCTGCGCGACGAGCTGGCGGCCGTCCTCCGGCGGGCCAACCCCGTCTCGCTGGACGGCCGGCGCGTCGACCCGGAGGTCCGCGAGACCACGTTCCTGCTCGACCTGCCCCATGACGCCCTCGCCGACGCCCCGACGGCCCCCGACGTCCGCCTGCACCAGAGCGGCTTCAACGTCGTGCGCATCGTCCTGGCCCGGCCCTTCACCAGCCCACCGAAGCAGATCGCGTTCACCTGGGACCTGGACGCCGCCTACACCACCACGAGCCCCGACGAGGTGCCGGAGCCGCGCCTGCCGGTCATCCCCGTGAACCTGCTGTACGAGGGCCAGTGGACGTCCTTCGAGCACACCCCGGAGGAGCCCGGCTTCACCTGGCACGCCCCGCAGACGACGCCGGCGCCGGCCCCCCCGCCGCCGCCGACCCCGGTGCCCGCGACGCTGCCGGCCTGGCAGGTGGCCCTCGGCCTGGCCGCCGCGCTCCTCGGCCTCGCCGCGCTCCTGCGCCGCCGCCGGGGCCTCGCCCGCGCCACCCTGGCCACCGGCGTCCTCGCCGCGGCGGCCGCGTGGCCGGTGGCCGCCGTCGAGATCCCGCTCCCGTGGACGCGCCTGGCCAGCCCCGGCCCCGCCGAGGCCCGCCAGATCTTCGAGGCCCTGCACCGCGGGGTCTACCGCGCCTTCGACTTCGCCCAGGAGGACGCCATCTACGACGCCCTCGCCGGCAGCGTCGATGGCCCCCTGCTCGACTGGATGTACGGCGAGATCTACCGCGGCCTCATCCTGCAGGAGGGCGGCGGCGCCGTCGCCCGCGTCGACGATGTGATCATCACCGACACCACCCTGCTGCCCCCGCCCGACGCCGACGCCGCCGCCTTCCAGATCCGCGCGAGCTGGCAGGTCGTCGGCACCGTCGAGCACTGGGGCCACGCCCACCAGCGCACCAACGCCCACCAGGCCGTCTTCACCATCGATCGCCGCCCCGGCGGCTGGCGCATCACCGCCATGCGCCCCGAGGCCCAGGCCCGCGTCGTCCCACCCGATCGTTGACGCCCCGGCCGTTCACGCGGAAGATGGTCGGATGCGCCCAAGCCAGCTCCTCTGCGCCGCCACCCTGCTCGCCGCCAGCCCGGCCAACGCCGCCGGCGCGGGCGACGCCATCGCGCTGCCGGTGGGCGGCATCCTGGCCGCCGGCGTCATCGGGGGCCTCGGCACCACCCTCATCCTGGCCGTCAGCGACGGCGAGGTGCACCCCGCCCTGCGCAACATCGGCCTGGGCTGCGCCGCCATCAACGTGACGGCGGGCACCGCCGGCCTCATCGCCAGCCGCTACCTCGACGACGACGACCCGAAGACGCTGGTGACGATCGGCGCCTCCACCGTCCTGGCCATCGGCCTGGCGGGGGGCCTCCTGAGCCTGCTGGCCGACACCTACACCCCGGCGGGCAACGCCCAGGTCACCCCGCTGCCCGGCGGGCTGGCCGCGTCCTGGCACGCGACGTTCTAGACCCGGCGCCCCAGGCCGGCCCCCGGGTCCGTCACACGACTGTCACCGATCTGGCACCTGCCCGACCCGTGGCCCCCCTACAAGGGGGCCCTCCACGGGAGGGGTCATGCTCAAGCGTCCCCCAGCGCTGGTCCTCCAGGCACCCGGGTCCAACCGCGACCTCGCCGCGGCGCGCGCCCTGACGCTGGCCGGGGCGGCGCCCACCCTGCTCACCGTCGGCGAGCTCGTCGAGGCCCCCGAGCGCCTCGCCGACTTCCGCTTCCTGCTGCTGCCCGGCGGCTTCTCCTTCGGCGATGACCTGGGCGCCGGCCGCCTCTGGGCCGCGACGCTGCGCGACCGTCTGGCCGAGCCCCTGGCCCGCTTCGTCGAGGCCGGGCGCCCCATCCTCGGGATCTGCAACGGCTTTCAGGCCCTCGTGAAGCTCGGCCTGCTGCCCGGTCGGCGCGCCCTCTTCGAGGCCGAGGTCACCCTCACCCACAACGCGTCCGGGCAGTTCGCGTGCCGCCCGGTCTTCCTCACGCCCGAGCCCGGCACCCGCTCGATCTTCTGCCGGGCCCTCACGGCCCCCATCGTCTGCCCCGTCGCCCACGGCGAGGGGCGCCTCGCCGCCTCCCCCGCCACGCTGGCGGCCCTGGAGGCCGAGGGCCTGGTGGCCCTGCGCTACGCCCGGGCCGACGGCGGCCCGGTGGCGTGGCCCGACAACCCCAACGGGTCCCCCGGCCACATCGCCGGGCTGTGCAACCCGGCGGGCAACATCCTGGGCCTCATGCCCCACCCCGAAGACCACGTGCTGCCGACGCAGCACCCGGGCTACCTGCGCGGTGCGTCCGGCCACTCGGGGCTGCCGCTGTTCCAGGCGGGTGTCGCGCACGCCCTTCAGCTCGACTGAGGAGACGTCATGGCGGTCACGGTGGTGGTCGGGGCCCAGTGGGGCGATGAGGGCAAGGGCCGCATCGTCGACTGGCTGGCCCAGCAGGCCGATCTGGTCATCCGGTTCCAGGGCGGCGACAACGCCGGGCACACGGTCATCAACGCGGCCGGCCGCTTCGCCCTGCACATCATCCCGTCCGGCATCTTCAACCCGGCCGCCGTCTGCATCATCGGCGCCGGCACGGTGGTGGACCCGGGCGGATTGCTCAACGAGATCGGCATCTTGGAAGCGGCGGGTGTCTCCACGGCGGGCCTCCTCGTCGACGAGCGGGCCACCCTCGTCCTGGCCGAGCACCGCCAGCTCGACGCGCTGCAGGAGGACGCCCGCGCCGGTCAGGCCCGCATCGGCACGACCCGCCGGGGCATCGGCCCGGCCTACGCCGACAAGGCCTCGCGGACGGGCCTGCGCATGGGCGACCTCACCCGCCCGGCCACCCTCGCCGGCAAGCTGGCCCGGTGCCTGGAGCGCCTGCGGCCCCAGATCCTCGCCCTCGGCGGCCAGCCGGCGCCCCTCGACGAGCGCCTGGCCGAGCTCTCGGCCTGGGGCGACGCCCTCGGCGCCCGCATCGTCGACACGCTGCCCCGGGTGCACGCGGCCAACGACGCCGGCCGCGCCATCCTGCTGGAGGGCCAGCTCGGCGCGCTGCGCGACCTGGACTGGGGCACCTGGCCCCATGTGACGTCCTCGCACCCCATCGCAGGGGCCGCCGCCGTCGGCGCGGGCCTGCCCCCCCAGGCCATCGACCGCGTCGTGGGCGTCGTGAAGGCGTACACCACGGCGGTGGGCGCCGGGCCCATGCCCACGGAGCTGCTCGGCGCCGAGGGCGATCGCCTGCGGGACGTCGGGGCCGAGTACGGCGCCACCACCGGGCGGCCCCGCCGCTGTGGCTGGTTCGACGCGGTGGCCGTGCGCCACGCCGCCCGGCTCAACGGCTTCACCCACCTGGCGCTGACCAAGCTCGACGTCCTGGATGCCTTCGCCGAGATCCCCGTGGGCGTCGGCTACCGCCTCGACGGCGAGGCCATCGACCGGGTGCCCTGGCCCGAGGACCACGCCCGGGCGGCGCCCATCCTGGAGACGGCCCCGGGCTGGCAGGCCCCCACGACGGCCGCCCGCCACCTCGACGAGCTGCCCGCCGGCGCGCGGGCCTACGTCGAGCGGCTGGAGCGCCTCTGCGGCGGCGCCCCGGCCGCCTTCATCTCCGTGGGCCCCGCCCGCGACCAGCTCATCGTGCGAGGGTGGTGATGGATCACGACGTCTGGCAGTCCCCGTTCTCGTGGCGCTACGGCAGCGCCGAGATGCGCGCCCTGTGGAGCGAGACCGCCCGCCGTCGCCTCTGGCGCCGCATCTGGGTGGCCCTCGCCGAGACCCAGGCCGACGCCGGCCTCGTCACGGCCGCCCAGGTGGCCGACGTCCGCGCCCACCAGGACGACGTCGACCTGCCGGCGGCGCTGGCCCGCGAGGCGCGCCTGCACCACGACATGATGGCGGAGCTCGAGACGTTCGCCGCCCAGTGCCCGGTGGGCGGCGGCATCCTGCACCTCGGGGCCACGTCCATGGACGTGCAGGACAACGCCGACGCCCTGCGGCTGCGGGAGGCCCTGGCGCTCGTGCTCGGCCGCCTGCAGCGCGTGCTGACCGGATTCGCCAGGAAGATCAACGAGCTGGCCGACGTGCCCACCCTCGGGTTCACCCACCTGCAGGCGGCCGAGCCGACGACCATGGGCTACCGCCTGGCCCAGTACGGCCAGGATCTCGCCGCCGACTGGGTGGCGCTGCAGGCCCTCGCCCCCGGGCTGCTCGGCAAGGGCTTCAAGGGCGCCGTCGGCACGGCCGCCTCCTACGCCCAGCTCCTCGAAGGCACCGGCTGGTCCATCGCCCGCTTCGAGGCCGGGGTGATGGCGCGCCTGGGCCTGCCCGCCGCGCCCGTCGCCACGCAGACGGCCCCCCGCAAGCAGGAGTACACGCTGCTCGCGGCCCTCGCCGGCCTGGGCCAGTCCGTCTACCGCTTCGCCGCCGATCTGCGGCTGCTGCAGGCCCCCGGCCTCGCCGAGTGGGCCGAGCCCTTCGGCACGCACCAGGTGGGCTCCAGCGCCATGCCCTTCAAGCGCAACCCCATCATCGCCGAGAACGTCGACAGCCTCGCCCGGGGGCTGGCCGCCCTGCCCCGCGTCGCCTGGGACAACGCCGCCCTGAGCCACCTGGAGCGCACGCTGGACGACTCGGCCAACCGCCGCTCGCTGCTGCCCGAGGCGTTCCTGGCCGCCGACGAGCTGCTGGTGCGCACGGCCCGGCTCATCGAGGGCCTGCGCGTCGACCCCCGCGCCGCCCGCGCCACGCTGGATCGCTTCGGCGTCTTCGCCGCGACGGAGCGCCTGATGATGGCCCTCGCCCGCCGCGGCGGCGACCGCCAGGCGCTGCACGCCACCATCCGCGAGCACGCGCTGGCCGCCTGGAGCCAGCTCGCCGCCGGGGGCGAGAACCCCCTCGCCGGCGCCCTGGCCGCGGATCCCCGGCTGCTCGCCCTGGCCAGCGCCGACGAGATCCGCGGCTGGCTGCGCCACGACGACTACGTCGGCGACGCCCCGGCCCGGGCCCGCGCCCTCGCCGACCACCTCCAGACCCTCGCCCAGGAGATCCCCGATGCTGGCTGACGACGTCCTCCGCGCCGCCGCGCCCCACGCCCTCCAGGCCACCACCCTCGAGGGCCTCGGCCCGCGGGAGCAGGGCAAGGTGCGCGACATCTACCACCGCGGGGCCGAGCGCCTGCTGGTCGCGACGGACCGCATCAGCGCCTTCGACCGCGTCATCGGCGCGCTGCCGTTCAAGGGGCAAGTGCTCAACCAGCTCAGCGCGTGGTGGTTCACCCAGCTCGCCGACATCGTGCCCAACCACGTGGCCGCCGTGCCCGACCCCAACGTGACGGTCGGCCGGGAGGCCGTGCCGCTGCCCGTCGAGGTCATCGTCCGAGGCTACCTGACCGGCGTGACGTCGACGTCGCTGTGGACCCTCTACAGCCAGGGGGTGCCGAAGCCGTACGGCCTCACGCTCCCGGCGGGGCTGCAGAAGGACGACCGCCTGCCGGCCCCGGTGATCACGCCCACCACCAAGGCCGCCCGGGGCGAGCACGACGAGCGCCTGACCCACGATCAGGTCGTGGACCTGGGCTTCGTGGACGCGAGGCGCTGGGCCGAGGTCTGCCAGGTGGCGCTGGCGCTCTTCGCCCGCGGCACCGCCCTCGCCGCCCGCGGCGGCCTCATCCTCGTCGACACCAAGTACGAGTTCGGCCTGATCGACGGCCAGCTCGTGCTCATCGACGAGGTGCACACCCCCGACTCCAGCCGCTACTGGGAGGCGGACTCCTGGCCCGGCACCCCGCAGGAGCTCGACAAGGAGTACGTCCGCCGCTGGCTGAAGCAGGCCGGCTACACCGGCGACGGCCCGCCGCCGGCCCTGCCCGAGGACGTCGTCGTCGAGGCCGCCCGCCGCTACATCTCCGCCTACGAGCGCCTGACGGGCCTGCCCTTCGAGCCCGCCGAGCAGCCCGTCGCCGATCGCATCGCCCGCAACCTCGCCACCTGGAGGTCCTGACATGGTGCCCATCATCCTCGGCTCCCGCGCCGATCTCGAGCACGGCCAGGCCGTCGCCGTCGCCCTCCTGGCCTTCGGCGTCGAGAGCGAGATCCGCATCGCCTCGGCCCACAAGGCCCCGGAGTTCTTGATGAAAATCCTCGCGGACTACGAGGCGGATCCCCGCCCGAAGGTCTACGTGACCATCGCGGGGCTCTCCAACGCGCTGTCGGCCTTCACCGACGGGCGCGTGGCGGCGCCGGTCATCGCGTGCCCGCCCTACTCCGAGAAGTTCGGCGGCGCCGACCTCTTCTCTTCCCTGCGCATGCCCTCGGGCATCGCCCCCATGGTGGTGCTGACCCCCGCCGGGGCCGCCCTCGCTGCCGCCAAGATCCTGGCCCTGACGGACGCCGACATCGCCGAGCGCATCCGCGCCGTGCAGGGGGCCACCGCCGCCCGCATCGAGGCCGACGACGCCGCCTTGAGGCCCCGGTGATCGAGGCCTGGCCGACCGCGGACGACCCCTTCGGCCACCCGCGGGAGGCCTGCGGGGTCGTGGGCATCGCGGCCCTGGCGGGGCGGCGCGTCGACGCCGCCCGGGCGGCCTTCTTCGCCCTGTACGCCCTCCAGCACCGCGGCCAGGAGAGCGCGGGCATCGCCACCCAGGTCGGCGACCGCGTGCACATCCACCGCGGCATGGGCCTCGTGGCCCAGGTCTTCACCGAGGACAGCCTGGCCCCGCTCCAGGGCCCCGTCGCCCTCGGCCACACCCGCTACTCCACCACCGGCAGCTCCGTGCTGGCCAACGCCCAGCCCTACCTCATCGAGACGCTGCACGGCCCCCTCGCCCTCGCCCACAACGGCAACGTCACCAACGCCCGCGCCCTGCGCCGCGCGCTCCTGGCCCGGGGGGTGGGCCTCGTCTCCACCAGCGACTCCGAGGTGCTCACGCTGATGCTGGCGGAGCCGGCGGAGGGCGAGGACGGCGTCCCCGACTGGCCGGCCCGCCTCGACCGGATCATGACGCGGGTGCAGGGGGCCTTCTCGCTGGTGGTCCTGGCCGGCGGCGCCCTGTACGCGCTGCGCGATCCGCTGGGCCTGCGCCCGCTCTGCCTGGGTGAGCTCATCGGCGGCCAGGGCGAGGTGGTCGGCCACATCGTCGCCAGCGAGTCGGCCGCCTTCGGCACCGTCGGCGCCCGCTTCGTCCGCGAGGTCGCCCCGGGCGAGATCCTGCGCCTGGACGCCGACGGCGTCGCCCGCCTGCGCGCGCCCGAGGAGGCGCGGCGGCCGGCCCTCTGCGTCTTCGAGTACGTCTACTTCGCCCGGCCCGACTCCCAGCTCGAGGGGCGCGACGTCTACATGGCCCGCATGGCGCTGGGCCGCGAGCTGGCCGCCGAGCACCCCGCCGACGCCGACCTGGTGATCGGCGTGCCCGACTCGGCCACCCCGGCCGCCATGGGCTACGCCGCCGCCGTGGGCCTGCCCTACGGCGAGGGCCTGATGAAGAACCGCTACATCGGGCGGACGTTCATCCAGCCCGGCGAGGCGCTGCGCCGCTCCAGCGTGCGCCTGAAGTACAACCCCATCCGCGAGAACCTGGCCGGGCGCCGCGTGGTGCTCGTCGACGACTCCATCGTGCGCGGCAACACCATGGGTCCCCTCGTCCGCCTGCTGCGCCAGGCCGGCGCGACGGCGGTGCACGTGCGCATCAGCTCGCCGCCGGTGCGCCACCCCTGCTTCATGGGCATCGACCTCGCGAGCCACGCCGAGCTGGTGGCGGACCGCCTGTCGGTGGATGAGGTCTGCGCCCATATCGGCGCGGATTCACTGGGATATCTCTCTGTCGAGGGCATGGGCCGCGCGGTGGGCACCGGCCCCCGCCGCGGCCACTGCGCGGCGTGCTTCACAGGGGACTACCCCGTCAACGTGGACGAGCACCGAGGGGAGCGCGGCTGATGGTGGTCCTGGTGGTGGGAGGGGGCGGCCGCGAGCACGCCCTGGCCTGGGCGCTGGCCCGCTCGCCCCGCGTCGAGCGCGTGCTGGTCGCGCCCGGCAATGGGGGCACCGCGGGCGGCAAGCTGCGCGCCGTGCCTGGCGACGGCGATCTGGTGGCGCTGGCCCGGGCGGAGGGGGTGGCGCTCGTCGTCATCGGCCCCGAGGCCCCCCTGGCCGACGGCCTGGCCGACGCCTTCCGCGCCGCCGGGCTGCCCTGCTTCGGGCCGGGGGCCGCGGCCGCGCGCCTGGAGGCGTCGAAGGCCTACGCCAAGGACTTCATGAACCGCCACGGCATCCCCACCGCCGCGCACCGCACCTTCGAGGACGCCGCCCGCGCCCTCGCGTGGCTGGCCGAGGCGCCCTGGCCCGTCGTCGTGAAGGCGTCGGGCCTCGCGGCCGGCAAGGGCGTCGTCGTCCCGGACGATCGCGCCGGCGCCGAGGCCGCCGTCCGCGACCTCTTCGGCGGCCGCTACGGCGACGCCGGCCGCACCGTCGTCCTGGAGGAGCGCCTGACCGGCCCCGAGGTCTCCATCCTGGCGCTCTGCGATGGCCAGCGCTTCGCGCTGCTGCCGCCGGCCCAGGACCACAAGCGGCTGCTGGACGGCGACCGCGGCCCCAACACCGGGGGCATGGGGGCCATCGCGCCGAGCCCGCTCGCGACGGAGGCCGTGCTCGCGCAGGCCGCCGACCTGGTGGCCCGCACCCTGGCGGGGCTGGCGGCCGAGGGCACGCCCTTCGTCGGCTGCCTCTTCGTGGGCCTCATGCTCACCCCCGCGGGCCCGCGGGTGCTGGAGTACAACTGCCGCTTCGGCGACCCCGAGACGCAGGTCGTGCTGCCGCTCCTCGACGCCGACCTGGCCGCCGTGCTGGCCGACTGCTGCGCGGGCCGGCTTGATCCGCGGGACGTCCGCTGGCGCGCCGGGGCCGCCGCCACCGTCGTGGCCGCGGCCCCCGGCTACCCGGACGCACCTGAAAAAGGCAGCGTGATCATGGGGATGGACGCGGCTTCTTCATGTGAAGGGGTCACCGTCTTCCACGCCGGCACGCGCCTGGACGGCGGCGTCCTCCGCACCGCGGGTGGACGCGTGCTGGCCGTGACCGGCGTGGGCCCCGACGGCCCCACCGCCCTGCGGCGGGCGTACGCGGGGCTCCATCACATCGAGTTTCCGGGCCTGCAGGCCCGCCGGGACGTGGGAGGTGCGGCGTGGGGCTGAGCTATCGCGACACGGGCGTCGACATCGAGGCGGGCGCCGAGGCGGTGCGCCAGATGACGGCCGCGGTGCAGAGCACCTACGGCCCCGAGGTGCTGGCCGGGGTGGGCGCGTTCGGCGGCCTGTTCGCGGCCGACGCGCTCAAGGCCCTCGACGCCCCCGTCCTGGTGGCCTCCACCGACGGCGTGGGCACCAAGACGAAGCTGGCCACCCGCCTCGGGCGCTTCGACACCCTCGGCGAAGACCTCGTCAACCACTGCATCAACGACGTCCTCGTCCAGGGGGCGCGCCCCCTCTTCTTCCTCGACTACGTGGCCGCCTCGCGCCTCGATCCGGCCCGCGTCGCCGCGGTGGTCGGCGGCTGCGCCCGGGCCTGCCGGGCCGCGGGCGTCGCCCTGCTCGGCGGCGAGACGGCCGAGATGCCCGGCGTCTACGTGGACGGCGAGCTCGACGTCGCGGGCACCCTCGTCGGCGTCGTCGAGCGCGGGCGCCTCATCGACGGGCAGGCCATCCGCCCGGGCGACGCCGTCCTCGGCCTCGCCTCCAGCGGCCTGCACACCAACGGCTACAGCCTCGCCCGCCGCCTGGTCGACGACCTGGACCTGGCCGCGCACCACGGCCTCGACCGCCCGCTCGGCGAGGCCCTGCTGGCCCCCCACCGGGCCTATCTCACCGAGATCATGGTTCTTCTGGCCGCCGGCGTGGGCATCCACGGCCTCTGCCACATCACCGGGGGCGGCGTCATCGACAACCCGCCCCGCGTCCTGCCCGCCGAGACGGCCCTCGTCCTGGACACCGCGGCGTGGACGGTGCCGCCCCTCTTCCGGCTGCTCCAGCGGCTCGGCGACGTGGAGGAGCGCGAGCTGCGGCGGGTCTTCAACGTGGGGCTGGGCATGCTCGTCGTCGTGCCGGCGGACGAGGCCGACGCCGCGCTGGCCCGCGTCCGCCGCACCTGCGAGGCCTGGCCCGTCGGGCACATCGCGCCCCGCGGCGACGGCGAGCCGGTGGTCTTCCGGTGAAGCGCCTCGTCGTCCTCATCTCGGGCAACGGCAGCAACCTGCAAGCCCTGCTCGACGCCTACGCCGACGGCCGCCTCGCGGGCCGCGTCGTGCGGGTGATCGCGAACCGGGCCCAGGCGTTCGGCCTGGAGCGGGCCCGGCTGGCCGGCGTGCCCACCGAGGTGCTGGCGCTGCGCCCGTACACGGCCGACGGGCGTGGTCGGGCCGCCTACGACGCCGATCTGGCGGATCTCGTCGCCGCGGCCGCCCCCGACGTCGTCGTCCTCGCCGGGTTCATGCACATCCTCGGCGCCCCGTTCCTCGACCGCTTCCCGGGCCGCGTCGTGAACCTGCACCCGGCCCTGCCCGGGGCGTTCCCCGGCAAGGACGCCATCGGCGACGCCCTGGCCGCCTTCGCCCGGGGGGCGATCACCGAGACCGGCGTGATGGTGCACCTGGTGGTGCCCGCCGTCGACGCCGGCCCCGTCCTCGCCGCCGAGCCCGTGCCCCTCTACCCCGGGGACACGCGCGCCGACCTCGAGGCCCGCATCCACGCGGTCGAGCACCGCCTGCTCGTCGCCACCGTGGCCCGCTTCCAGCCCCCGGAGTCTGCCCCATGAGCCGTCGCGCCCTCCTCAGCGTCCACGACAAGACCGGCCTCATCGAGCTCGGCCAGGGCCTCGTCGCCCTGGACTTCGAGCTCGTCGCGTCGGGCGGCACCGCCGCCGCCCTCGTCGAGGCCGGCCTGCCCGTCACCCCCGTCGAGGCCGTCACCGGCTTCCCCGAGGTCCTGGGCGGCCGCGTCAAGACGCTGCACCCGGCCATCCACGCGGGCATCCTCGCGCGGCGCACCCCCGCCCACCTGGGCGAGCTCGCCGACCGGGGCCTGGCCCCCATCGACGTCGTGGTCTGCAACCTCTACCCGTTCGGCCGCACCGTCGCCGCGCCGGGCTGCACGGAGGCCGACGCCATCGAGCAGATCGACATCGGCGGCGTGACGCTGCTGCGGGCCGCCGCCAAGAACTTCGAGGCCGTCGCCGTCGTCTGCGATCCGCTGGAATATCCGAGTGTTGTCGATGACTTGCGGGCCGACCGCCTCGACCTGGCCCGGCGCCGCGCGCTCGCCCTCGCCGCCTTCCAGCACACCGCCGCCTACGACGCGGCCATCGCCGAGTGGCTGGCCGGCGACGACCCCCTGCCCGCCCAGATCACGGTGAGCGCGCGGCGCGTGGAGGTCCTGCGCTACGGCGAGAACCCCCACCAGGCCGCCGCCCTCTACCAGACCGCCGCCGAGGCGCCCTTCGTGCAGCACAGCGGCGACGCCCTCTCCTACAACAACCTTGTCGACCTGGAGGCCGCCTGGGCCATGCCCCAGGGCTTCGAGGCGCCGGCCGTCGCCATCATCAAGCACACCAACCCCTGCGGCCTGGCCGTGGGCGCCGACCTCGTCGCGGCCTTCGACGCCGCCCTGGCCAGCGATCCCGTCAGCGCCTACGGCTCCATCATCGCCACCAACCGCGCGGTGGACGAGGCGTTCGTCGAGGCCCTGGGCAAGCTCTTCGTCGAGGCCCTGGTGGCGCCGGCGTTCACCGACGAGGCCCTGGCGATCCTGGCGTCCCGCAAGAAGCGCTGCCGCGTGATGGAGGCCCGCGCCGCCACCCCGCCCCGCCGCCGCCTCACCGCCGTGACCGGCGGCTTCCTCGTCCAGACCGCCGACACCGCGCCCTCGGAGCCAGGGGCCTGGCGCGTGGTCACCGCCCGCGCCCCCACCGAGGCCGAGCAGGCCGACCTGGCCTTCGCCTGGCAGGCGGTGCGGTTCGTGAAGTCCAACGCCATCGTCTTCGCGAAGGGCGGCGCCACCGTGGGGGTCGGGGCCGGCCAGATGAACCGCGTCCAGTCCGTGCGTCTGGCCGCCTGGCAGGCCGGTGAGCGGGCCCGGGGCAGCGTGCTGGCCAGCGACGCCTTCTTCCCGTTCGCCGACGGCCTCGAGGCCGCCGCCGCCGCCGGCGTCACCGCTGCCATCCAGCCCGGGGGCTCCATCCGGGACGCCGAGCTCATCGCCGCCGCCGACGCCCTGGGCCTGGCCATGGTCTTCACCGGCCGCCGCCACTTCCTGCACTGAGGTCGCCATGCACGTCGTCCGCATCGAGGTGGGCCTGAAGCCCGGCCTCCCCGATCCCCGCGGCGCCGCCCTCTGCGCCCGCCTCCAGGCCGCCGGCCTCACCGGCCTGACCGGCGTCGAGGGCCGCGACCTGTACCTGCTCGGCGGCCCCGCCCTGGCCGACGCCGACGTGGCGCGGCTCGTGGAGCGGCTGCTCGTCGACCCCGTCGAGCAGCAGGTCGTCCAGGGGGGCGGCGACCACCGCGTCGAGATCGCCCCGCTGCCCGGCGTCACGGACAGCGCCGGCGAGCACCTGCTCGACGCCGCCCACGCCCTCGGCGTCTCGGCCCTGGCCTACGCCGGGGCGGGCCGCGCCTGGGTCCTGCGCGGCGCCGTCGACGTCGAGCACCTCACCCGCATCGCCGCGGAGTTGCTGGGGAATCCGGTCGTGGAGGCCATCCGCGTCGATGCCCCCGTCCCCGTCCCGTTCGCCCTGGGCCAGCCCGTCGACGCCACCGTCGAGGTCGAGGCCATCCGCGCGCTGGACGCCGACGGCCTGCTCGCCCTCGGCGCCCGACGCCGCCTGGCCCTCAACGGCGCCGAGCTCTCCGCCATCCAGGCCCACTACCGGCGGCTCGATCGCGATCCCACCGACGCCGAGCTGGAGATGCTGGCCCAGACGTGGTCGGAGCACTGCGTCCACAAGACGTTCAAGGCGCGCATCCACCTCACCGAGGCGGGGCGACCGCCCGAGATCGTGGATGGACTCTTCAATCAGTACATCAAGGCAGCCACGGTAAAGGCCGATTCCCCCTGGCTGCGGTCGGTCTTCGTGGACAACGCCGGCGTGGTCGCCTTCGATGACCAGCTCGACGTCGCGTTCAAGGTCGAGACGCATAACCACCCCTCGGCCATCGACCCGTTCGGCGGGGCCAACACCGGCGTCGGCGGCGTCATCCGCGACGTGATGGGGGTGAGCGCCCGGCCCATCGCCTGCACCGACGTGCTCTGCTTCGGGCCCGCCGACACCGACGCCGCGCACCTGCCGGCCGGCGTGCTGCACCCCGCCCGGGTGGCCGAGGGCGTCATCGCGGGCGTCGGGGACTACGGCAACAAGATGGGCATCCCCACGGTGAACGGGGCCATCCTGTACGACCCCGACTACCGGGCGAACCCGCTGGTGTTCTGCGGCTGCCTGGGCGTCGCCCCGCGGGGCAGCCACCCGCGCGCCCCCCAGGTGGGCGACCGGGTCATCGTGATCGGCGGCCACACGGGCCGCGATGGCCTGCGGGGGGCCACCTTCTCGTCCATGGAGATGGGCGCCGACACCGCCGCCGTGGCGGGCAGCTCCGTCCAGATCGGCCACCCCATCCACCAGAAGCAGGTGCTCGAGGTGGTGGTCGAGGCCCGCGATCTGGGCCTGTACACCGCCATCACTGACTGTGGCGCGGGGGGGCTGTCGTCGGCGGTCGGCGAGATGGCGGCCGAGCTGGGCGCGGCGGTCGAGCTCCGCCACGTCCCGTTGAAGTACGCGGGGTTGCGGCCCTGGGAGATCTGGCTGAGCGAGGCCCAGGAGCGCATGGTCCTGGCCGTCCCGCCCGCCCACGTCGACGCCCTCCGGCGCCTCTGCCGGCGCCACGGCGTCTCCATCGCGGACCTGGGCCACTTCACCGGCGACGGCCGCCTGGACCTGCGCTACGACGGCGCCCCCGTCGTCGACCTGTCCATGGCCTTCCTGCATGACGGCATCCCCCGCCGCGAGATGACGGCCACCTGGACGCCGCCCGCCTGGCCGACCTCGCCCCCCGAGAGCGCCGACCTCGCCGCGGATCTGCTGGCCCTGCTGGCCAGCCCCGACATCGCCAGCAAAGAGGCGGTCGTGCGGACCTACGACCACGAGGTCCAGGGCGGCACCGTCGTGCGGCCCTTCGTCGGCGTCGACCACCACGGGCCCTCCGATGCCGCCGTCCTGCGGCCCTTCGGCGCCGACGACGCCCACCACCGGGCGGTGGCGCTGTCCAACGGCATCAACCCGCACTACGGCCGGCTCGATCCGTACGCGATGGCCTGGGCGGCAGTCGACGAGGCCTTCCGCAACGCCGTGGCCGTCGGCGCCGATCCGCGGCAGGTGGCGCTGCTCGACAACTTCTGCTGGGGCAACCCGCAGCGGCCCGAGACGCTCGGCGCGCTCACGCTGGCGGCCCGGGGCTGCCACGACGCGGCCGTGGCGCTCCAGGCGGCCTACATCTCCGGAAAAGACAGCCTGAACAACGAGTTCCTGGGCGAGGACGGCGAGCGCCACGCCATCCCGGGGACGCTGCTCATCAGCGCCCTGGGCCTCGTGCCCGACCTGCGCCGGGCCGTGACGATGGACGCCAAGGCCGCTGGCGACGTGGTCTACGTCGTGGGCGAGACCCGCGCCGAGACGGGGGGATCGGCCTGGGCGCGGCTGCGTGGCGGCGGCGGCCCGGTGCCGGCGCCGAACCCGGGCGCGCTGGCGCTGTTCTCGGCCCTGCACGCGGCCATCGCGGCGGGCCTCGTCCGCGCGTGCCACGACTGCAGCGAGGGCGGCCTGGCGGTGGCCCTCGCCGAGGTGGCCCTGGCGGGGGGCCTGGGCCTGGACGTTGACGTCCGACGCGCCCCGGGCGCCGCCACCCTGCCGCCCGGCGTCGCCCTCTTCGCGGAGTCCAGCAGCCGGTTCGTCGTGGCGGTGGCCCCCGCCGACGCCGCCGCGTTCGAGGCGGCCCTGGCCGACCACCCCTGCGCCGCCCTCGGCGCCGTGACGGCCGCGTCGACGGTGCGCATGGCGGTGGACGGCGGTACCCTGGCGTGGGATCTGGGCGACCTGGCCCGGGCCTTCGGCGGAGGTGGATGATGGAGCGCGTCGCCTGGATCACCGGCGCGGGCCGCGGCCTGGGCCGCGCCCTCGTGCACAAGCTGCGGGGCGAGGGGGTGCGCGTCGCCGCCTGCAGCCGCACCCCCGATGACCTGGCGCGCCTCGCGCCCGGCGACGACGGCCTCTTCTGGCGCGCCTTCGACGTGGGCGATGCCGGGGCGGTGGCCAGCTTCGCCGCCGAGATCGTCGCGCGCTGGGGCCGGCTGGACATCGTGGTCAACAACGCGGGGATCGGCTGGTACAAGCCCTTCCTGGACCACAGCCCCGCCGAGATCGGGGCCATCCTGCGCACGAACCTGGAGGGCCCGCTCTACGTGGCCCACGCCGCGCTGCCGCACCTCATCGCGCACAAGGGCCACCTCATCAACGTGGCCTCCGACCTGGCGCGGCGCCCGCTGGCCAACATGGTGCCGTACGTGGCCAGCAAGCACGGGGTGCTCGGCTTCTCGGCCAGCCTGCTGCGGGAGGTGAAGTCGAAGGGCGTGAAGGTGACCACCTTCCTGCCGGGCATCATCGACACCGGCTTCGGCGACTCCACCCCCGACAGCCGCGACGAGACGTGGTCCATGCGCCCCGAGGTGCTGGCCGACCTGCTCTGGAGCGCGCTGAACCAGCCCGGCCACCTCGTGCTGGACGAGCTGGCCGCCCACCCGCTGCACCAGGACTTCTAGCCGAAAAAGCCCGTCAGAACGCGGGGATGAGCTCGAAGCGCGTGTAGGCGCTGCTCACGTGCCGCGGCTTCCCCTGCACCAGATCCGAGTGGTAGCTGAAGGCGTCGAGGGTGCGGTGGCCCGGGGGGATGGGCAGCGTGATCACATAGGTCGCGTTGTCGAGGCGGCTCATCGGGCGGCTCTCGAAGATGACGTTCTCCCAGTCGGGCTCCCCCTCCGCGGGCCGGTCGAAGACGAACCAGAGCGTCGCGTTGTCGGGGCGCGGGCTGGTGCGGAAGCGCGCCAGCACGGTGAGGGTGTCGTCGACGAGGGTGGCGCTGAGGAGCGGCGGCGTCATGAGGCGGCTGCCCCGCGACAGGCTGTACTCCAGGACGGCGCGGCGGGTGTCCTCGAAGGGCCCGGTCACGGGCACCGGCGCCCCCGCGGGCCGAAAGACCACGCCATGCCCGATGTTGGGCTCGATGCACTGGGGGAACTCCCGGTCCAGCTCGCCGGCCTGCGTCAGGCCCGGGGTGACGACGTCGTTGGCCGCGTTGTGGAAGAAGACGTCCACCCGCCGCTCATCGAGCGCGGGGACGTGGTGGATGGGCAGGCTCAGGCGCTCCAGGTCGAAGCGCAGCCGCCGCCGCGCCCGGCCCCGCAGCTCGTCGGGCAGCAGGCCGTCGGGCAGCGCCGCGATGGGCGTGAGCCAGGCGCTCAGCGCCACGAAGCGATCGTCATGCACGACGGCGGCGGTGGCCGCCATCCCGCCGCGGGAGCGGCCGGCGGCGCCGATGCGCCCGGCGCGGTAGATGTCGAACTCGGTGAGGGCGGCCGTGGCGGCGCGGATGTAGGCGTAGCCCCAGAGCCAGAGGTCGGTGTAGCGCAGGTCCCCCGTGGTGACGAGCAGGGCCAGCCGCTCGGCGGCGATGGCCTCCCCGTCGGGGCCGAGCTGGTCGAGGGGCGCGATGCCCACCGCCACCATGCCGATGCCCAGGTCGAGCAGGCTCTGCGCCACCTCGTCCACGGCCCGGACGTCGGGCGTCACCGCGCCGTCGACCACGTAGAAGCTGCAGGGGCAGCCGTTGGTGGGGGCGACGTAGAGGAGCGGCACGCGGATGGTGCGCCCCGACGGCAGGACCTCGAGCTGCATCGAGGCGCGCTTCTGGCGGGCGCGGCCGTCGAGGATGGGCGTCCAGTCGGCCCCGACCTGCAGCTCCAGCCCCACCGGATCCCGGGCGGCGTCCAGGGCGTAGGGGGGCGGCCCGGCCTCGAAGGGCTCCATGTCCACCTCGGCGTCCGCCGGCGCGGCGTCGAGGAGCGGCCCGGCGTCCCGATCCGCGTCCGGCGCGTCGGCGTCCGCGGGCGCCGCGTCGGGCAGCGGCGGCCGGGCGTCCACGCGCCCCACCCCCGCCTCGCGGGCGAAGGGGTTGGGCGCGTCACCGCGTTCACAGGCGAGCAGGGCGAGGGCGACGAGGCAGAGGGGTGCGCGCAGCATGGGCGCATTGTCTGCGGGCCGGGCCCCGCTGTCACCGGGTGCGGGAAGTTGCTGTGCCCAACCGCCTCTTTCGCTATCTTTCCGGCGCACCATCGGAGGTCCGCCATGCGCACGCTCGCCGTCTTCGCCTTCCTGCTCTTCGCCGGGGTCGCCTTCGCCGAGGTCGGGGTCTGCCCCGACGGGCGCATCAACATCAACGAGGCCCCCGCCGGCGTCCTCACCCGCCTCAAGGGCGTGGGCGACAAGAAGGCCGACGCCATCATCGCCGATCGCGGCACCAACGGGCCCTTCGCCAACGTCGCGGCCCTGAGCCGCGTGAAGGGCGTGGGCGACAAGTCCGTGGAGAAGTGGGCCGCGCAGATCACCACCGACTGCGCCGCCCCGGCCGCCGCCGCCATCGCGCCGGCCACCGCCGCCGGCGACGGCGTCGTCCCCGAGGGCAAGGCGCCCGGGCCCATCGATCTCAACGCCGCCACCGCCGAGCAGCTCGCCGCCGTCCCCGGCATCGGCCCCAAGACGGCCGAGGCCATCGTCGCCCTGCGCGCCACCAAGAACGGCGGCTTCAAGTCCGTGGACGAGCTGACCGAGGTCAAGGGCATCGGCGACGCGAAGCTGGCCAAGATCCGCGCCAGCCTCGTCATCAACGCCCAGTAGTTTCGAGGGTTTGCTGCTGATCCAGGCTGATGTCCGTCTACGCGGTCGGTGACGTCCAGGGCTGTGACCGGACGCTCGCCGCCCTCCTCTGGCAGATCGACTTCGACCCCGCCCGCGATCACCTCGTCCTCGTCGGCGACCTGGTCAACCGGGGCCCCGCCTCCCTCGCCGTCCTGCACCGCGTGATGGACCTGGGATCGGCGGCCACCGTCGTCCTCGGCAACCACGACCTGTACCTGCTGGCCCGCCTGGCCGGGCACACGCCGGGCAAGGAGCGCGACACCCTGCAGCGCGTGGTGGACGCCCCCGACGCCCGGGCGGTGCGGGAGTGGCTGCGGCGCCGGCCGCTCTGCGCGCGCGTCGCCGATCACCTGGTGGTGCACGCCGGCCTGCTGCCGGGCTGGACGCTGGCCGAGGCCGAGCGGCGCGCCCGGGCGGTCGAGGCCACCCTGCAGGGGCCGCGCTGGGCCGAGTTCGTCCTGTCCCTGCGGCGCGGCGACAGCCCGGAGCACCAGACGGTGGCGGCGATGACGCGCCTGCGCATGCTGCACCGCGATGGGCGCCCCGAGTGGCGCTTCAACGGCCCGCCCGAGGACGCCCCCCTGGAGCTGGTGCCCTGGTACACCCAGAGCCAGGTGCTGCAGCGCCACCAGATCCGCCTGCTGTTCGGCCACTGGGCGGCGCTAGGGCTGCGCTGGCTGCCCGGGGCCGTGGCCCTCGACAGCGGCTGCGTCTGGGGGCGGGAGCTCACGGCGGTGCGGCTGGACGACGGCGCGGTCTTCCGCGAGCCCCTGCGCGACCTCGTCGCGGCCTGAGCCCTGCGGTAGACTGCCCCATGATCCGCCTCCTGCTCACCGTCGGCGCCCTCCTGGCCGCCACCCCCGCCGCCGCCCAGTTCACCGGCCTCGACCGCCAGCGCTACCAGCCCCTCATCGGCGGCCGGCTCGACTACGCCGATCCTGGCAACGGCGCTGCGCTGCGCGGCGAGCTCTACGGGCAGACGCTCGTGCGGGGCCTCGGGGTCTACGGCCAGCTCCCCATCAGCTACTACGCCCCCGAGGGCGGCGACGCCGAGACGGCGCTGGGCAACCTGGAGCTCGGCATCTTCGGCACCGCCGGCGCCGTCGGCCGCGACATCATGCTGCGGGCGGGGCTGGCCCTGGCCACGAGCGACGGCGCGGGCCCCGCCGTGGCCGTGAACCTGGCGAACCAGTGGCCGCGCCTCACCGACCGCGTCAACCACCTGCCCGACACGACGTCCCTGCGCCTGAGCGCCTCGCCTCGCTTCGGGGGCGGGCGCTTCTTCGCCCAGGCCGACCTGGGGGCCGACCTCACCTTCCCCCCGGACGACGGCAAGTCGGCCGTCCTGATCCGGGCCAACATCGCCCTCGGCCTCTACGCGGGCCCGGTGCGCATCTCCACGGAGTTCATCAACATTTCGCGCGTGGATGGCCTGGAGAAGCAGGGCGACGACGCCTTCTTCAACCAGTTCGTCGCCGCGGTGCGCCACGGCATGCTCTACGCCGCGCTGGGCATCCCGCTGGACGATGACGTCGATCTCATCACGGTGGGGGCGGGGCTGGAGTGGAGCCTGGGCGGCGAGGCCCGCCGGGCCCCGCCGCGCCGCCGGCGCCGCTAGCGGCGGCCGAGGCGGTCGCCCAGGACGTCGACGATCTGGCCGGCCTTGGCCATCGTCAGCGCCTCGACGCTCTGGACCTCCAGGAAGCCCTGGCTGCTGGCCGGGTTGAGGCCCTCGCTGGCCTCCATGGAGGAGTCGGCCTCGTTGTAGAGGCTGTGGGGCACGTCGGTCAGGCTCAGGAAGTACAGGTTGCCCTTGTACATCCCCACCTTCACGGTGCCGTGGGCGCGGGCGGCCAGGCTGTCGATGCCGGCGAGGGCGGCCTGCGTCACCGGGTCGAACAGGCGGCCGTCGTAGATCTGGTTGGCCACCAGGTCGGAGAGCTGGTTGAAGAGGCGCTGGCTGCGGCGATCGATGGTGGCCTGGTACACGGCGCGGACGGCGAAGCCGAGCAGCTCCATGCCCGGGGCCTCGTAGACGCCGCGGCTCTTGGTGCCGACCACCCGGTTCTCCAGGGCGTTCTTCATCCAGATGCCGTTGCGGCCGGCCACGTCGTTGGCCAGGCGCATGGCCTCGAGGGGCGAGAGGGCCTGGCCGTTGATGGCCACCACCTCGCCGGCCTCGACGCGCAGGGTGACCTCCTCGATGGCGTCGGGCGCGTCCTTCGGCCAGACCCCCATGATGGGATCGACGATGAGGCAGGCGGTGGTCAGGTGCTCCAGATCCTCCGCCTCGTGGCTCAGGCCGGCCAGGTTGGCGTCGGTGGAGTAGCGCTTCTTGGGGCCGACCTCGGCCTCCACGCCCTGCGCCTGCAGGTACTCCGCCATCTGCTTGCGGCCAGGGAACTGCCCGAGCAGGCCCGGATCGCGCCAGGGGGCGTAGACCTTCATGCCCGGGGCGAGCACGTTGGTGTAGCGCTCGAAGCGGACCTGGTCGTTGCCCCGGCCGGTGGCGCCGTGGGAGAGCACGGTGCAGCCGCGCTCGCGCATGGCCCCGAGCAGGCCGCGGACGGTCACGGCGCGGGCGATCCCCGTCGTGTTCCAGTACCCGCCGTCGTACATGGCCTGGGCCTTCAGCACGAGGTAGCACGCCTCGGCCATGGCCTCCTTGCAGTCGACGATGACCGTCTCGGTGCCCGTCGCGGCCATGCGGCGCGCGACGTCCTGGATGTCCGTCTCGTCGGGCTGCGCGAGATCGGCGGTGAAGGTCAGGACGTCGACGCCCGCCTCCAGCAGCCGGCGGGTGACGGTCTTGCTGTCCAGCCCACCCGAGACGCAGATGCCGACCCGGTGACCCTTCAGTTCTTCGAGGCGCACGGCGCTCCCCCCTGGTCCAGAAGTCGGCGCACGCTAGCGCCGCCCATCGCCGCGATCAACCGGCAGCGGCGGCCGGCCCGGGGCTGGTTCGACGCCGAGGGGGTTTTCGTTGTGGATTCAGGGGGTTGGACGCGAGGGCGGGCCGGGTGCGGGCTCTTCCGTGGGCCGGGCCGGGGCGGTGAAGACGGCCAGCGCCGCGCGGATGCCCGCGGGCCAGGCCGCGGTGCGCTCGTCGAACGCCGCGAGGTCGCGGGCGAAGAGGGCCCGGGTGGCCTCCTCGAAGCCGGGCAGGTCGCCGGCCAGATCCCAGAGGAAGCGGTGCGTCGCGTCGATGGCGGCCGCGACCTCCTCGTCCCCGGCGCTGGCCTTGCGCGCCGCGTCCACCAGCCGGCGCAGGGCGGCCGAGGCCCCGCCCCGCTGGGCGGAGAGCCAGGCCCAGTGGCGCGGCAGCAGGGAGACCTCCCGGGAGACCACGCCCAGGCGAGGCCGGCCGGGGCCGGGCGCTGGGGGCGTGAGGGTGGGCGGGGTGTCGGTGGTCAGGTCCACGTCGAGGGCCCGGCCCGTCGCGGCGTCATACAGGGCGACGCGGCGATCCGGCTGGGCGGCGTGGGCGGCGCGGGCGGCCGCGACGACGGTGGCGAGGGGGCCGTCGGCCAGGGCGTCGGTGCCCACGAAGGCGAGGAAGCGAGGGGCAGGGTCCATGGGCATCTCCGCGCGGGGTGCGAGCGGAGTTTTACCCGGACGAAATCAGCGATGCAATTCCTTCCGGGTAGAATCGACCGGGCTCAGCGGGCGCGGCAGGGGCCGTCGCTCGCGATGGACACCTCCGCGAGGGCGGCGCGGCACGGGTTGTCGTAGGTGACGCCGTCACAGCCACACACCCGGTCGATGAGGACGCCGCAGCGGTTGGGCCGCTCGGCGCAGCTCCCGCGCTCGCCGTCGTCGCCGCAGGTCGCGCCGAAGTCGCAGTACTCGCCGTCGCCGCACGGCAGGTCGGCCCCGCCACCGCAGCGGGTGGGGCCCGCCCGGCACGGACCCTCCCGGACGACGCTCACCCCGGCGAGCTCGGCGAGGCAGGCGTTGTCGTACGTGCGGTTGTCGCAGCCGCAGACCGGCGCGTCGACGGCGCGGCAGTTGGCGGGCTGCTCGACGCAGCGGCCGAACTGCCCGCCGTCGCCGCACTGCGCCCCGAAGTCGCAGTAGAAGCCATCGCCGCAGGCGATGTCGGGCCCGCAGCGCTGCTCCACCGCCCGGCAGGGGCCATCCTGGGCCACGGTCACGCCCGCCGCGGCGGCCAGGCACGCGTTGCCGTAGCTCTCGCCGTCACAGCCGCAGACCGGCGCGTCGATGGCCCGGCAGTTGTCCGGCTGCTCGACGCAGCGGCCCGGCAGGTCGCCGCCGCCGCACTGATCCCCCAGGTCGCAGTAGAGGCCGTCGGCGCAGTCGTCGGGGCCGTCGCAGAAGGCCACCATCGCGCGGCAGAGACCCTCGTTGGCCACGCTCACGCCGGCCGCCGCGGCCAGGCAGGCGTTGTCATAGCTGCGGCCATCGCAGCCACAGACGGGCGCCGACTGGTCGGCGCAGACCTCGGGGATGGGCGCGCAGGTCCCGAGCTGGTCGGCTTCGCCGCACTGCGCGCCGAAGTCGCAGAAGAAGCCGGGGTCGCAGGCCAGGCCGGCGATGCCGCCACACTCGCCCGGGCCCCCACCGGCGCCGCCCGCGCCGCCACCGGCGCCGCCCATGCCACCGGCGCCGCCCATGCCACCGGCGCCGCCGGCACCGCCCATGCCGGCCCCGCCGCCCCGCCGGCACCGCCAGCACCAGCACCACACCGCCAGCCCGCCAGCCCCGCCGCCCCGCCAGCCCCGCCAGCCCGCCAGCACCGCCAGCCCCGCCAGCACCGCCAGCTGCCGGCGCCGCCGGCTCCACCGCCCGCGCCGCCGCCCCCCGCCGGCGTCAACGGCCCCGCCGCCCGCGCCACCGGCGCCGCCGCCGTCGGCGCTCATGCCGGCGTCGGTCTGGCCGTCGCTGCCACCGTCATCACACCCGGTCAGGGTCGCGGCCGCACACAGCATGGAGAAGAGAAAGGTCGTCTTGGTCATCATGGTCTTCATCAGGCACCTCCTGCCCTCCCCTTCGCGGCGGGGCGGCGGGACCTTTCAGACCGGTCCGCATTTTTTCTGAGGTCCCGGGGTGTCTCTTCCCCATCGGAATCTGCACGGATTCATGCTAGACAGCCCCGCGCGTCCACCTGGGTGAGTCACCCGGGGGCCGCAGATCGTCCGCCTCACTGGAGTTCACATGAACCGATTCCTGCGTTCCTTCACGATCGCCGCCCTCGCCGGTGGCATGGCCCTCACCGGCTGCAACAAGGACGGCGCCCCCGCGGGCGACAAGGCTGGCGCCCCCGCCAGCGCGGGCGCCGCCGCCGCCGCGAAGACGGACGCCCCGGCCAAGGAGATGACCGCCGACGCCGCCATCATGGCCGTCATGGCCGGCGCCGCGAAGGGCGACCCCACCGCCATCTGGAACTTCCTGCCCGCGAGCTACCAGAAGGACGTCAACGACATGGTCCACGACTTCGGCGCCAAGGTGGACGCCGAGCTGTGGGACAAGGGCTTCGCCGTCCTCGGCAAGGCCATCGGCGTCTTCAAGAACAAGAAGGACTTCATCCTGAAGAGCCCGATGTTCGCCCAGGCCATGCAGAACCCGATGCTGCCCCCCGGCGCCATCGACAAGAACTGGGACGCGGTCGTCGGCATGCTCGACACCGTGGCCAACAGCGAGCTGAGCAAGGCCGCGAACCTCAAGACCCTCGACGTGGGCGCCTTCGCCGCCGGCACCGGCAAGAAGGTCATGGGCCAGGGCCTCGCCCTCGCCAAGGCCATGGGCCAGGATCCCACCGCCGTCCTCTCGGCGTTCAAGGCCGAGCTGGTCAAGACCGAGGGCGACAAGGCCACCGTCAAGCTGTCCGCCCCCGGCGGCGGCGAGGGCAAGGAGGAGCAGTTCGTGAAGGTCGACGGGAAGTGGATCCCCGCCGACATGCAGGCCTCCTGGAGCCGCGAGATGGGCCAGGCCAAGGCCCAGATGGCCGCCATCCCCGGTGAGATGGCCCAGGCCAAGCAGATGGCGATGCCCATGCTCGGCATGGTCGAGGGCACCCTCGACAAGCTCGCCGGCGCCGCCGATCAGGCCGCGTTCGACGGCGTGCTGATGGGCGCCATGGCGGCCATGGGCGGCGGCGCCCCCGGTGGCATGGAGAAGCCCGAGGCGGCCCAGAAGGCCGACGACGCCCCCGGCGGCGACGACGGTGATGACGGCGACGAGGCCGCTCAGCCCGAGTAAGGGCTCGCCGGCCGCACCCCGGCGGCCCGGGCCGGCATCAGCCGCCCAGCAGCTCCCCGACGATCTTCTCCGTCAGCGCCCACAGCCGCTCGCCCTCGGCCTCCGGCAGGTCGGCGGGCGTCGTGGGCGTCCGCACGCAGTCGCTGAAGTAGGCCCCCGTGGTGGCCTCGACCTCCGGCCGCACCGCCACCAGGCACTGCGTCGCGGCGCCCTGGCCCATCGTCTTGAGGATGGGCCGAAACCGCTCGTACATGGCCACCCGGTTGTCCTCGGGGATGTGCCGGCCCAGGTTCGTCTCGATGACGCCCGGGTGCACCGCGTTGACGCTGGCTCCCCCCCGCAGGCGCCGAGCGAGGCTCTGCGCGAAGTAGATGTTGGCCAGCTTCGAGCGCCCGTAGAGGCGCCAGGGCTCGTAGTCGGTGCCGCCGTCCAGGTTGTCCAGCTCCAGGCCCCGGCTCGCCATGCGGTGCGCGGCGCTGCTCAGGATGACGACGCGGCTCGCGAAGTTCAGGCGGCCGACGAGGCCGTTGACCAGCACGAAGTGCCCGACATGATTGACGAAAAACTGCGATTCGATGCCCTGGATGCGGGTCACCTCGGGCAGCGCCATGATGCCGGCGTTGGCGATGATCCCGTCCAGGGGCTCGGCCACGGCGCTGACGGCGGCCATCACGCTGGCCAGATCGCCGAGATCGCAGGCCACCGGCAGGTAGTCGGCGACCCCCACCGCGTCCAGGGCGGCGGCCGCCTTCTCGGCGGTGCGCCCGAGGCCGATGATCCGGGCGCCACGGAGGCCGAGGACGCGGGCGGTCTCCAGGCCGAGGCCGGAGTTGCAGCCCGTGATGAGCCACGTCTTGCCGGAGAGGTCGAGGCCCGCAGTGACCTCCTCTGCGGTGCTGTCAGCGCCGAAGTCGTGCATGTCTGCTCCTGATCGGTTGCAGGGGCGTGGACGCTCCGCGCTCGGCGAAGGTTGCAGGCTCACGCCACGGCGACGGGCGCCTGGGCCACTTTCACGCCCGCCCGCGGCCACCACCGCGGATCCACGGCGAAGAGGTGGACGACGAGCATGCCCAGGGTGAGCTCGGCGAACTGGACGGTGGCCAGGATGCCGAGGTGCAGGCCGACCAGGGCCAGCCAGGCATACGGGCGCAGCCGGCGGGAGGCCGCCAGGGGCAGCGCCAGCAGCTCCAGAACGAGGGTGCTCCAGGTGAGGACGCGCAGGACGCCGGGGGCCGATCGCAGGGCCTCGACCCAGGGAACGTCCCGCGCGAGCGGCCCCCCCAGCACCAGGCCCAGGGCCTCGCCGCTGCGCCAGCTCGGGCTGTCGAGCTTGGTGAAGCCCGACCAGGTGTAGCCGACGGCCAGCACGAGGGTGATGACGCGCCAGACGTCCCGGGGCATCGCGCCCCGGCCCGGCGTCGCCACCAGGGCCAGCAGCAGGAAGCCGATGAAGGGGACGGCCGGGTTGAGGGTGAAGACGTTGCGGTGCCAGAGCAGCGCCCACCCCAGCCAGAGCAGCGCCGCCACGGGCCGGGGCCAGAGGCCGGCGGCCAGGGCGAGCGCGAGGCCCAGCAGGCCGGCCACGAACGCCGTCGGCGCGGCGTCCCAGGCGTACACGAAGGCCGGCATCACGCGGGCCGTGGGGTTCAGCGCCGGGTCGGCCAGGACGCCGGCGCGGCCGTACAGATCCTCGGCCCAGGGCAGCAGCCGGGCGAAGACGGCGGCGAGGTACAGGCCGAGGGCGACGCGGGCGAGGGTGAGGCCAGGCAGGCGGCTCATCGGGCCCCCTCCGCGCAGGCGATGGTGCGGGGCGCCGGGGCGGGCCCCACGCCGCCGGCCCGGGTGGTGACGCGGACGGTCGCGATGGGCGCCCCCGCGTCGAGCACCGCGGCCAGGTGCCCGGTGGTGCACAGGCCATGGCGCAGCACCGCCTCCACCGTCTCGGGCGGCAGGAAGTCGGCGAAGGCGAGCATCGCGCCGTACACGTTGCGGTACAGGTACGGGCCCTCCATCCGGGCGTAGCGGCGGGCGTCCAGGGCGACGCGCTCGTGGCGCCCGTCGACGCGCAGGGCCTCGATCTCAAAGGAGAAACCGAAGGGCTCCTCGTCCCCGGCGCGGGTGAAGACCTTGGGGTTGGGGGACGCGACGGTGAGGCGGCCGAGGCCGGCCAGCGTCTCCCCCACCCCGCCCGGCGCCACCCGGGCCAGGGCCGCGCCCGCCATCTGCGCCAGGCCGAGGACGAGCAGCAGCGTCACGGCCAGGCGGCGGGGCGTCGGCGCGTGCACGTCGTGGCCGGCGAGCATCGCCCACGTCCGGGCCTCGAGCTCCGGGGTGAAGCCGCAGGCCACCTCGCGGCTGCGGGGGTTCTCGAAGGTGCCGAAGAGCAGGTCCCAGATGGGCAGGTCGCCGTAGTTGTGCCGGTGGGCGCCCGCCTCGTGGTGGATGCGGTGCATCTCGGGGCGCTGGATGAGGAAGCCCAGCCACCAGGGGGTGCGGACGTTCCAGTGGTAGAAGAACTCGGCCAGCCCGCAGAGCAGGGTGTTCACGGCGGCGGCCTCCAGCGAGAGGCCCAGCAGGCCGAAGGCGATGGCCGCGCTGAGCACCCCGTTGGCCGCCATCTCGGCCGGGTGCTTGTGGAAGGCGGTGATGACCTCCAGGCGGCTGGGCGCGTGGTGGAGCTGGTGGAAGAGGCGCCAGAGCGTCGGGGAGGCGTGCCGGGCGCGGTGCCACCAGTAGTAGAGGAACGTCGTGACGACGTAGCCGCTCACGCCGCCGGCGAGCGGGCCGAGGTCGCCCAGATGGAAGAGCGAGGCGCCGCCGAACCAGGCGTCCCAGGTCAGCCCCCCCAGGAAGACGACGCCGAGCTGGGCCGCGTTGAGGGCGATGGCGCGGGGCCACCAGCCGCGGACGATGGGGAGCGGGCGCGCCGGCGCCACGCGCTCGACGACGATGAAGGCGAGGCCGAGGCCGACGATGATCCAGGCCATGAGATCCCTCCGAGGCAGTCGGAGGGGCGAGAGCGCAAGCCGCAGGCCAGCCCGGATCGGGGAAATCCGGCCCTCCGCGGCGGCGGGCTGTACACCCTATGCAGGGGCTACTGGGCGAGCCATGCACGCAGCGTACACCGCCGCGACCAGGGCCGGCCCCTGATCGCCGACGGTGCGGGCGTCGAGGAGGACGGCGCCGTGCTGGACCCGGGCGATCACGGCGGGCTCGCCCGCGCGCAGGCCCCGCACGAGGGCGTCGGGATCGGCGACGTCGAGGGCCAGGGCGACGGATGGCCGCGGAAGGCCGGGCAGGCTGCCGCCGCCCGTCTGGCCCTCCACCTCCAGGACGCGGCAGGCCACGACGCCGGCGAGGGCGGCCTGCCAGCCGGCGGCCTCGGCGCGCAGGGCGTCGAGCGAGGCCGCGGCGCGGTCGCGGACGGGCAAGGCGTCCCCCGTGAGCCAGGCGTCCAGCGTCCCCTCCAGGGCGGCGTCGATGGTCTTGTCGACGCGCAGCGCCCGGAAGAGCGGGTGCCGCCGCAGGCGCTCGACCCACGCCGGATCCCCCACGATGATCCCCGCCTGGGGCCCCCCCAGCAGCTTGTCGCCGCTGAAGCAGACCAGGGCGGCGCCGGCCGCGAGGGCCTCGGTGACGGAGGGCTCCTCCCCGGGGAACAGGGCCCCAGAGCCCAGGTCGACCACGAGCGGCGGCCCCAGGGTGGCCAGGTCGGCCCAGGTCGGCGCGGCCACGAAGCCCACCTGGCGGAAGTTGCTGTGGTGCACCGAGAGGACGGCCGCCACGCCCTCGTCGAGGGCCGCCTCGAAGTCGCGGCGGTGCGTCCGGTTGGTGGTGCCGACCTCCCGGAGGCGGGCGCCCGAGGCGGTGATGACGGCCGGCACCCGGAAGCCCCCGCCGATCTCGACGAGCTCGCCCCGGCTCACGAGCACGTCGCGATCGTGGGCCACCGCCGTGAGGGCCAGCAGCACCGCGGCCGCGCAGTTGTTGACGACCAGCGCGTCGCGGGCGCCGACGAGGGCGGCGAGGCGGTCGCGGATGCCAGCCCCCCGGCCCCCCCGGCCCCCCGTCGCCAGATCCAGCTCGACGGCGGCGGGGCCCGCGGCCGCCGCGGCGGCGGCGATGGCCCGCGGCGCCCAGGGGGCTCGGCCCAGGTTGGTGTGCAGGAGCACGCCGGTGGCGTTGATGACGGGCGTCACCCCGACGCGCAGGCGCGCCTGGACGTCGGCCAGGAGCGTCGGCAGGTCGGCCCCCTGCCCCGCCTCCCGGGCCGCGGCGATGGCCGCGCGGGCCGCCTGGGCCACCCGGGCCTGGCCATGGCGCGCCACCAGCGCGGCGTCCATGAGGCGGTGCACGGCGGGCAGGGCCCGGCGGGGGTCAGTCATCGCTGGCGTCTCCTTCCTCTTCGACGGCGGCGGCGGCCGCGCGGGGCCCGGCCACGCGGTCCTGCCCCTCCCGGCGCGCCACGCCCTCGTCGTCCAGCCACTCCAGCAGCGGGATGGCGTGCTTGCGGGTGAGGCCGAAGGCGTCCTTGAAGGCCCCGACCCCCAGCGTCTCGCCCGCGACGAGGCGCGCGGCGGCGGCGCGCCGCAGGGCACGCGCCTCCCGGCCCGGGAACACCAGCCCCCCCGTGCGCACGACGCGGCCGACGCGCTCCAGGTGGCGCAGCACCCGGACCACCTGCCCCGGCCCGGCGTCGGGGAAGCGCTCCAGCAGGGCCGCCTCGGTCTGCGCCTGCAGGCCGGCGCGGCCGATGGCCCGCAGGAGCTTGCGCGCGAGGCCCACGTCGGCGGGGTCGAGGGCCGCGCGGTGGCTCGGCAGGCGCAGCACGCTGCCCTCGCGGACGACGTCGGCCTGCCCCAGCGCCGCGCGCGCCAGCGGCGTGGCCAGCGCCTCGGCGGCCGGGAGGCCAGGCAGCTCGGGGTGCGTCGCGTGGAAGAGCGCGAGCCGGTCGCGCAGGCTCCGCCGCGGCCGCCGCCAGGGCCGCCGCCGAGTAGCGCGGGGGGCCCGGCGGCTGGGGCGGCAGGGGCAGGCGCAGCGCCACCTCGCTGGGATCCACGCCGCGGGCGCCGGCCTCCTCGACGAGGGCGTCCCAGGCCGCCTGGGCGTCGGCGCAGGCCGCGAGGGCCACGCGCACGGCCCCGGCGCGCTTCGCCGGGGGCCGGGCGTCGAGGACGCGGCCACCCCCGACCACCCCGCCGAAGCGGCGATCCCCCGGACCCCGCAGGACGAACCGGGCGCCGGGGGGCAGCGGCAGGGCGCGGTCCAGCCGGACGCGGGCGGTCCCGGTCGCCCCCGGCGCGATGGGCGCGTCCGTCCGCAGCTCGGCGAGGGCGCGGGAGGTGCCCAGGTGCAGGGCCAGGCCGCGGGCGCGCGTCAGGGCGTCGTCGACGTGGGCGCACCACTGGATCTCGGCGTCGAAGACCTGGCCCAGGCCGACGGTGCCGGGCGTGCAGACCACCGCGCCGCGCTCCACGGTCGCTCGATCGGCGGCGAGGTTGAGGGCCACGCGGCTGCCGGCGGTCGCCTCGCCCACGGGCGCGTCGTGCACCTGCAGGCCCCGCACCCGGACGGCCGGCGCGCCCGGCACCACGGCGAGCGTCGCGCCGACGGCCACGCGGCCGGCCACGAGGGAGCCCGTCACGACCGTGCCGAAGCCCTCCACGCTGAACGTGCGGTCGATGGGCAGCAGGACGGGCCGGTCGGGCGGGGGCGGCACCCAGGCGTCGCGCAGGCGGGCGACGGCGTCCACCAGGGTGGGCAGGCCCTCCCCGGTCAGCGCCGAAACCGCCATGATCTCGGCATCTTCCAGGACCGTCCCCGAGAGCTCCGCCGCGATGGCGGCCACGGCGGCGGCCGGATCGGCCACCCGGTCGGCGCACGTCACGGCCACCACGCCGCGGCGGATGCCGAGGACGGCGCAGGCGGCCAGGTGCTCGCGGGTCTGGGGCATCACGCCGGCGTCGGCCGCCACGGCCAGGAGCACGGCGTCCATGCCGCCCGCCCCCACCAGCATCGTGCGCACCAGCTTCTCGTGCCCGGGGACGTCGACGACGGACAGCTCGCGGCCGTCGGGCAGCCGCCAGCGCGCGAAGCCCAGCTCGATGGTGATGCCGCGGGCGCGCTCCGCCTCCAGCCGGTCGCAGTCGACGCCGGTCAGGGCCCGGATGAGGGTCGTCTTGCCGTGGTCGACGTGGCCGGCGGTCCCGAGGAGCATGGGGCGGGAGTGTAGCCGAGCCCGGTCAGAACTCGAAGCGCAGGTGCAGGCCCTGGGCCGGCGGGGCGCCGCGGCTCACGTTGGGGCCATCCGCCGGGAAGACCTCGTCCAGCTCGCCCCACCAGGCCTCGACGGCCACATAGCCGAAGAGCGCGCCCACGCCGAGGCCCAGCAGGATGGCGGGCACCGCCCGGAAGTCGCTGCACCGCTCGGAGGTGGCCACCTGCTCGAGGGCGCAGCCCAGGTTCGAGCCCACGGCGCCCCCGAGGAGGAGGCCGACGAGGCCGCCCACGAAGCCGAAGGAGGCGGCGCCGACGCGATCCCAGTTGATGGTGATGGGCTCCGGCGGCGGCTGATCCGCCGCCCCGGCCGGTCCGGCGGCGAGGAGCGCCAGCGCGACCACGCCCGGCAGGCGCGCAAAGCACCGGCTCCCTGCAACCACCGACGGCCCCCCGTTCTCCAATCCCAAACGCTATTTCCTCCCAAAACCCCGCACAAGTCCAGCGCATTGGTTCAGCCTGGCTGTGCCCGACCCCGATTGGAGGTGCCGATGAGCGAGCGCGACGTGAACCGGCGGGAGAGCATCCAGCTTCTCGCGACGGCCGGGGTGGCCATCGCAGCGGGCTGCGCACGCGGCGAGGAGGTCTCGGTGAAGAGCGACGTCCCGGCCATCGATCCCGTCCAGGCGGTCCTGCCTCTGGGCTTCCCCTGGCAGACGCGGGATCCCTTCCTCTTCTGTGTCCACCACGACGATCACTACCCAGAGGGCAACGAGCGCTTCGGGCCGGCGGCCTCCCTCGCCGGCCGGCGCATGGGGATGGACTTCGAGGGCAAGGACGGCTGGCGCATGTACCACGGCGATGTGGTGCCCGGCTTCCCGCAGCACCCCCACCGGGGCTTCGAGACGGTGACGGTGGTCCGCCAGGGCCTCCTGGACCACGCCGACTCCATGGGCGCCGCGGCGCGCTACGGCGGCGGCGACGTGCAGTGGCTCACGGCGGGCCGCGGCATCCTGCACGCCGAGATGTTCCCGTTGCTGGCCCAGGACCAGAAGAACCCGGTGGAGCTCTTCCAGCTCTGGCTCAACCTGCCGAGCCAGCGGAAGATGGTGGATCCTTACTTCTCGATGCTCTGGGCGCCCACCATCCCCCGGCTGGCCACCACCGACGCGGCCGGCAAGGCGGTGGAGGTGGTCTGCGTGGCCGGCGCCCTGGGCGAGCTCGCTCCGCCCAGCCCGCCGCCGGACTCCTGGGCCGCCGATCCGGCGACCGACGTGGCCATCTGGACCATCAAGCTGGCCCCCGGCGCCCGCTGGACGCTGCCGCCCAGCCGCGCCGGCGTGAACCGCTCGCTCTACGTCTTCCGCGGCGGGAGCGTGTCGGTCGGCCCCCGCAGCGTCGCCACGGGCCACCGCGTCGACGTGACGCCCGACGTGCCCGTCGAGCTGGTGGCGGGATCGGCCGAGGTGGAGCTGCTGATGCTCCAGGGCCGCCCCATCGGCGAACCCGTGGCGCAGCACGGCCCGTTCGTGATGAACACCCGCGCGGAGATCCAGCAGGCCTTCCAGGACTACCAGCGCACGCGCTTCGGCGGCTGGCCCTGGGATCGCGACGATCCCGTGCACGGGCGGCAGGCGCGCTTCGCCCGCCACGCGGACGGCAAGGTCGAGCAGCCGGCCTGACGGCCGCGACCACTCGATATCCAAGACCTTTCAGCGGAGCGGCAGGATGCGCTCCAGGTAGGCCCGGTTCTCGGGGGTGAAGACGGCCTCGCCCCCGGGCTCCAGCTCCGCGCGCTCGGCGAAGGGCCGATCGGCGCCGCAGTCCATGATCTGCCGGTCGCCCGGGGCGTTGTGGTACTGGCCGCACCCGGGGGCGACGGGCAGGCCGAGGGAGTGGCCGATCTCGTGGGTGGCGGTGTTGCCGACGAGGCTGCCGAGGGTGTGGATGGCGCGGCCGATCTCGGCGTCCCGGGCGCCGCCCGGGTACTCGTCGGCGTCCACCGGCCGGGCGATGACCGGGTCGAAGATGGCGTCGAAGGCCGGGTCGGCCAGGGGGTTGTCGCCGGCGCGGGGCGAGAGCTGCAGGAAGGACTCGACGAAGATGCCGCCGTACGCGCCGTTGGAGTCGGCGTTCTGGCCGGCCAGGTTGTCGTCGAGGCGCAGGTTGCAGCGGTCGAGGCCCGTGGTGTTGTCGAGGCCGAAGAGCTGCTGGGCGTTGGGATCAGGGCCGCCGACCTCCACCGTGGCGAACTCGAGGAAGTCGTCGGGGGGCAGCAGGCGGACCTCCAGGTTCACGCCGGCGTAGTCGCGCTGGATGACCTCGACGACGCGGTCCTTCACCGGGCCGCTGACGTTGCGCAGGCCGAACAGGCGCAGGGAGTCGGTGAAGGCGGGCAGGAAGCGCAGGTAGACAATCTGGCGCGTGGGCAGGATCTCGAACTCGAGCGGCGTGGGATCGCCCACCACCACCTGGTTGCCGAAGGTGATCTCGGGCGTCGCGGTGCCGATGAGGGTGCCGGGGACGGCGCCGAGGGCCTGGCTGGTGCAGTCGAACTCGTAGGGCGGGTCGAGGCTGAAGACCAGCTCGGTGCCGCTGCGCCAGGTGGGGCTGACGAGGACGCCGCCCGGAGGGGTCATCACGCCGAAGCCCTCGGGCGTGCGGAACTCGCCCTGCAGGCGGAACGTCGTCAGGCCCCCCTCCACGCCGCCCAGGAAGCCCTGGCCGTGGATGAAGACGGCCTGGCCGCGGCTGGCGGCGAGGGGGCTGACCTCCTCGACGACGGGGGGCAGCAGGTCCAGGGTGGCGGAGACGGCGCTGCTGCGCTGGCGCCAGCCCGTGGCCCCGACGTTGTCCACGCGGATCTCCCCCTCGAAGTGGCCGGGCTCGATGCCCACCCAGGTGGGCGAGAAGGCGAACTGCACGGTGTCGCGCTGCCAGCCGGCGGTCGCCGGCGGCTCGGCCACCACGTCCACGACGTCGAGGCTGCGGCGCTCGCCCGACTCCGAGACGAACTCGCCGCGCAGGGCCACGAGGGTGCGCCCCTCGTCCCCGGCGATGAAGTCGGCCCCCCGCACCACGACGGGGCTGGCGGGGAAGACCCCGGAGCGGACGGGCTCGACCACGGGGGTGAGGCCCGGCTCGATGCGAGCGCGGAAGGGCGCGCGATCCTGGCCGGCCGCCTCGCCAAGGCGCACGTCCACCACCAGCTCGCCGGCGAGCTCCCCCGCGCCGACGCGCTCCACGTCCGCGGCCTCGAAGACCACCTGCAGGGCGAGGTCGTTGACGCGCTCGACGCTCAAGACGAGCTCGACGTCGCGGCCCTCCAGGCGGCCGATCACCCGGGCGTCGATGAGGGCGTCCGAGAGGAAGCCGCTGCCCTGGACGGCCACGGCAGTGCCGGGGAGGATGACGTCCACGTCCACGGCCTCCACCGTCACCGGCAGCGTGGGCGGGGGGCCATCATCCTGCCCGCCGCCCGCCGTCGTGCAGGCCGCCAGCAGCGCCGTCGCCAGGAGCCACGCCCTCATCGGCTGCACCCGCGGTTGCCGCCGCCCACGTCGCGGCAGGTGTAGCCCTCCGCCACGCGGCAGTCGCCGTCGTTCTGGCAGCGCTTGAGGCAGGCGTCGAAGCCGAGGAGCTGGCCGCAGACGGCGTCGGGGCCGCAGCCCAGGTCGGCGCCGCAGCCGCCGGCGGCGCAGTAGCCGCCGGGCACCGGGAAGCAGACCAGCTCCCCCGAGCAGTCCTGGTAGCCGCCGCACCGCGAGCCCGTGCCGCCGACCCCCGCGGGAGCGCAGCGCCGCGCGAAGTCCTCGAAACGCTTGCAGGTTTCCCCCGCGCGGCAGGTCTGGTCGCCGGCGCACTCGGCCAGGCAGGTGCCGCCGGCGGTGCCCGGATCGAGGCCCGCCCGGTCGGGGACGCAGCCATGGTCGGCCCCGCACTGGCCGAAGCCGGAGCAGGCCGCCTGCAAGCAGATGCCCTCGCCGCAGAAGGCGCCGGGCGGGCAGGACTGGGTGGTCTGGCAGCGCTGCACCTCGTAGAGCTGCACCTCCAGATCGTAGCGGTTGGCGACCGAGCGCGTGGCCCCGTAGACCTCCAGCAGGTAGAAGTCGTCGGTGGGCGCGGCGATCTCGATGACCTCCCCGTCGAGGGTGTTGGCCGAGCGCGCCAGGAGCTCGCCGCTGGAGCGGTAGAGCCGCAGATCCAGGTCGCCGGCCGCGTGGGTGAAGCCGATGGCGGCGCCGATGATCTGGCCGGCCGACGCATCGAAGCCGTAGAAGTCGGCGTTGCGGGGGCAGATGGCCAGGCCCTGCTCGAAGAAGGGCGGCTGGATGGGCACGAAGTCGTCGGCGGTGTCGTTGCCGCCGGCCCGGTCGTAGGCGTCGTCGTCGCACTGCACGTCGCACTGGCCCGGCGCCCGGCGGACGTCGAGGGTGTAGAGGTTGCGGGGCTGCTGGTAGCCGACGACCGCGATGAGGGCCTCCCCCGCCTCGGCGGCGCAGGGCTCGTAGACGGCCTCCTCGTTCTCGTAGCCGTTGCTCAGGTAAGGGAACTCCTGGCCGTCGCCGGGCATGCTCATGGCCAGATCGATGTCGCCGCGGCCATGGTCGAACTGGACGCTCACCGCCAGGGACTCGCCGGCCTGCACCGGCACCCGGAAGAAGTCGATGTCGTCCCCGCAGATGGTCAGGTCGGGGAAGCTGCCGGGCTCCAGCAGGGTGGCCATGGCCGGGTCGTCGTTGCGCTCGCCGCCATCGAAGACGTCGTCCATGCAGAGCTGGCCGCAGTTGAGGTCGGCCGGGAGGCACTGCGCCGAGCTCACCCCGTCCACGGAGTCGACGATGAGGCACTGCTCGCCGGCGCGGCAGTCGGCGTCGGCGCAGGAGCGCCCGCAGAAGGCCTCGCCCTGCAGGTCGACGCAGCGATCCTCGCCCCCGCCGCACTGGGCGTCGGAGACGCAGGGGGCGCAGAAGCCGTAGGTGCGGCCCCCTCCGCCGCCATCCCCGCCGATGGCGGTGAACTGGAAGACCTGGCTCTGGGTGACGTGGTCGCAGCGGGCGCCGCTGGCGTCGTCGTTGTCCTCGGCGATGATCATGTAGGAGATGACCTGGGAGTCCCCGGCGGCGAGGCGCAGGTTCGGCAGCGACGCCCGCCAGGTGTCGCCCTGGGCGCGGGTGAAGGGCTCGAAGGACCAGCCCGAGATGTCCGGCCGGGCGGCGTCCACCGGCGCCGTCGTGTAGGCCACCACGGGGGGCGACTTGAAGCCGAGATCGTCCGAGATCCGGGCCTCCAGCTCGTAGTTGAGCGGCCCGGCCAGCTCGCCCGGCGACTGGTGGTCGATGACCGGCGGCTGCCCCGGGCAGCCCGGGCCCACCTGGCTGCGGATGAAGCGCACCGAGAAGCGCTTGGTCACGGGGGCGTCGGCCTCGGGCCAGGTGGCCACGAAGCTCAGCGTCCACGTCTGCGACTCGTCCACCTGCTCCGGCGTCGGGCACCACGTCAGGTTCTTGCGCTTGCCGGGGCCGTCCGGGCTGACGAGGGCGCCCGCCGGGGCCGGATCTCCCAGGACCAGGCGCACGTCCTCGGCGGGCACCAGCTCGCCGGCCACCTCGACCACCGTCGGATCCGGGATGCAGGGCGTCTGGCTGAGGTCCACGACCATGCCCGCGCCCGAGGGGCTGATGAACCGCAGGCCGGCCGCGCCGCCCACGCCCGGGTTCTCGACCGTGAGCTGCACCGTCTCCGTCGCGCGGCCCCCCCGGCCGTCGGTGACGATGAACGTCACGGCGTACACCGCGGAGCGCCCGCCGCCCGCGTCCGCCACGCCGGGCGTCCACGAGAAGACCGCCTGGTTGTTGCTGATGCGGGTGAGGCTTGGCCGGCCGGCGGCGCCCTGGGTCTGGGTCGGTGGCTCCGGCTCGATGCGCATCTCGAAGGACAGGCGGTCGTCGTCGGGATCGGCGGCGGTCACGTCGACGCGGCCGCTCATGTTCACGCGGATGCTGAGGTCGTCCACCGGCAGGATGGTCGGCGAGCGGTTCTCGTCCTCGGCGCACGCCGCTGCCCCGAGGGCGACGAGCGTGACCAGCGCCGCGCGGCGGAGGCGCGGCCAGAGTTCATGGCGAGCAGGCAAGTTCTTTCCCCCCCGTCTCGAGACGGCGGGGACAGTGTAAACCCTTGGCCGGCGCCGCGACCAACTCGTGACGCAGGGCCGGTCAGAGGAGGGCGGCGAGGGCCGCGAGCGCGACGGCGATGGCCACGCCGGCGGCGATGACGAAGGCGCGGACGCGGCGGGCCCGATCGGGATCGGCAGGGGCGGCCGCGGGCGTCGCCGCGGCCTCGGGCGGGGGCGCCACCGACCGCGGCGCCGCTGGCCAGGACGCCGTCCGGGGCGGCGGGGCGACGGCGCGGGCGGCCTCGGCTTCGGCCGCCTCGGCCTCGCTGACGAGGGCCAGGTGCAGGCGCTCCAGCTCCGCGGCGGGCTTGCGGGCGAGGGCGCGGGCGGCGGCCACGACCTGATCGGCCGAGAGGGGCGTCGCCGCCGTGGGCGTCCCGCCGAACGCCGGCATGGCGGCCTGGGCGCGGCGGGCTTCGCGCAGCACGGCGTCGAGGACGTGGGTGAGGCCCCGGGTCGCGTCGACGAGCGGCTGCAGGGCCGCCGCCTCGTCGATGGCCCGCGCGCGCTGCTGGTCGACGAAGTAGGCCCACCGCGTCTCGAGATCCGCCAGGGCAGCCCGCGACGTCGCGTCCAGGTGCTCCTCCATGGGCAGGCCGCGCAGCGCCGCCCGGGCCGCCGCCGGCTGGTGCCAGCCCCCGGCCGCGTCCTTGCCCGGCTTGTCGCCCTCGAGCTGCCCGAAGAACCCCTCGGCCGCTACCGCCATGATCTTCTTGCCCTTTTCGGCTCGGAGCAGCGCCCCCAGGTACCGCCCGTCGGGCACGCTCCACAGCGCGATGCAGTCCTCGTCCTCGCCGGAGAACCGGTTGAAGTAGCTGTCACAGCAGGCGGCCAGGCGGGTGCCGTCGGGGCTGAACGCCAGCGCCTGCACCCCCCGGATGACCTCCGCCGGCCGGCCCGGGGCGCCGACCCGCAGCACCTCGCGGCCCGTCGCCACCTCCAGCACGCAGAGGCGGTCGTCGCTGTAGTCGAGCAGCGCCAGCCAGCGGCCATCGGCGCTGAACGTCGGCAGCCGCCAGGTGGCCGAGGAGATCTTGAACGTCCGCACCCCGGGCCCGCGGGGCAGCGCCTCGACGGGGCCGATGTGCAGCTTGCCGTCCGCGATCACGGCCCCCGTGCGGCCATCCGTCGAGAAGCCGAAGGCCACCACGTCGCGCAGGACCTGCTCGCCGCCGGCCTGCCGCAGGAGCTGCAGCCGGCGGTCGTCATCGAGGACGGCGAGGGTCTGGCCATCGGGCGAGAAGCCGATCCACGCCTTCTCGCCGCCGGGCAGCCGCTGCACCTGCTGCCCCGAGGCCACGTCGAAGACGAGGGCCTCGCCCTCCTTGTCGGAGAAGAAGCCTTTGATGATCGCCAGGGTACGGCCATCGGGGCTCAGGGCGCAGTGCTCCGTCACGTCGGTGACGACGTGGGCGCGCTGCTCGAAGCCGCCGCCGGTGCGGGCGTGGATGACCACGTCCCGGGCATGCGTGTCGCCCCGGGCGGCGACGAAGGCCCCCGCCGACGCCAGGGCGACGACGCTGAGGTTGCCCGGCAGGCGCCCGACCACCTCCAGCCGGTCCAGGTCGACGAGGGCCGGGCCGAGGGCGGCCAGGCTGCCGTCCGGGCTGAGACCCCCGCTCTCGAAGGAGGTGACCAGCGCGTCCAGGTCGGGGATGCCGAGCGCCCCCTCCCCCAGCTCGGCCAGGCGCACCCCGGCCTCGCGGATGCGCTCGCTGGGCAGCAGATCGTCCGCCGCCACCGCCGCCCGGCCGCTCGGGGCGCGGCGCTGGGCGGCGGCCAGCCGATCCAGGGCGCCCGCGGAGGCCCCCCGGTCGCCGTCGTAGCGGCCGAGCAGGGGCCGAAGCTGCTCCAGGGCCACCCGCGCGTCGGCCAGCCGGCGCTCGGGATCGGGCTCTGTCAGCCGCTCCAGCAGCCGCGTCAGGCGCGCGTCCAGCCGGGTGATGGCGCGCACGTCGACCCGCAGACCGGCGAAGGGCATGTCCTCGGGGCGCTTGCCCGACGCCACCGCCACGGCCGTCATGCCCAGGCCGTACAGGTCGGTCTGGGGGAAGGCCTTGCCCACGAACTGCTCCATGGGCGCGTAGCCGAAGGTGCCGGCGGTGGTGGAGGCCATGGTGCCGCCCAGGCCCACCTTCACCGCGCCGAAGTCGACGAGCCAGGCGCCGCCGTCCGGGCCGATCAGGATGTTCTTGGGGGTCACGTCGCGGTGGATGACCGGCGGCGTGAGGTGGTGCAGGTAGTCGAGGACGTCGAGCATCTGGGCCAGCCAGGCAACCAGGCCGGCCTCGTCCATGGAGGCGTCGCCCCGGACGACGCGGTCGAGGTCGTGCCCCGCCACGAACGTCTGGACGAGGACGTGGCCCTCCGCCTCGAAGTCGTCGAGCCAGCGCGGGATGCGGGGGTGGTCCAGGCGACGCAACACCTGGATCTCACGACGGAAAAGCTCCAGGCTCTTGGCGTCCTGCACCCGGCTGATGTGCAGCTGCTTGAGCACGACGGCCTGGCCGTCGGCCTCGCGGTGGGCCAGCCACGTCACCCCGAACCCGCCGCGGCCCAGCTCCCGCTCCAGCCGGTAGCGGTGCTCGGCGCCGGCCACCACCTCGCCCGCGGCGAGGGCGGCCATCAGGACCGCGCCTTCTTCGGCTTCGGCTCCTTGGGGGGCAGCGTCGCGGCGGTGTGCGCCAGGGCCTCCTGCGCCCAGCCGGCCAGGGTGGCCGTGCCCCCCCAGCGCGGGGCGCTCGCGTGGATGTAGTCCTTCCACGGGCGGCCCTCCATGGGCTCGAAGGCGCCGACGCCCTCCTCGGCCCCCAGCGCGGCGATGCGCTCGGCCGGGAGCCGCAGCACCACGCCGTCGTGGAACACCCCGCAGAACATGTTGCCGTTCACGAAGCCGGCGGGCATGCCGAACATCTTGCGCCGCTCGGCGCGGCCATCGTCGGGGAACGCGGCGTCAAAGGCGGCCAGGGCCGCGGGCGTCGGCTTCTCCATCACTCCTCCTCAGGACGGGTCGGGCAGGAAGGCCCCGTGGAAGCCGAAGGGCACCCGCCGCGGCAGCTTCACCCGCGCGACGGCCTGCAGATCGGTGGCGTCGTAGACGGCCAGGTCCGAGGCGTTGCGGGCGCGATCATACTGCCACGCCAGCAGCCAGCCTTCGCCCTCCCCCTCGCCGCCCGGCACGAACAGGGCCTCGGACGACTGGACGCCGGCCGGCAGGTCGCGGCGCGTCGCTTCACCCGTCGCCAGATCGTAGCGCAACAGGCGGTGCCGGGCGTCGGCCCCCAGGAAGTCGTCACCGACGGAGCCGATGGCGTAGCCGACGCGGTGCGGACGGCCGGTGAAGCGCCGATCACCGACCGGGAACTCCAGCGGATCCTCCCCCAGCGGCCCCTCGCGCACGGCGCCGGTGGCCGGGTTGACAGTGTAGCGCCAGAGGCGGGGGCTGGAGACGAAGTCCTCGGGCCCGTCGACCCAGAGCTGCGGGTGGCGCACGACGTCGAGCACCACCGTCCCGTCCGCCTGATCGTAGGCGTTGAGGACGTGGAAGACGTAGCACAGGTCGATGTCGACCCAGCGCACGGCGCCGCCGGCCCGCGGCATGACGCCCAGGCGGGCGCCGTGGGCCTCGTCCCAGCGGAACGGGAACGTCGCCCCCTGGGTGGCCCGGCCCAGATCGAAGACGATGGGCAGATCGAGGAAGATGACCTGCGTCGCGGTGATGGCGAAGTCGTGCATCATCACCGAGGCGGGCAGCTCGACGACCTGGCTGTAGGCGAGGGCGCCGGTGGCGTCGGCCACGTGGTAGGTCAGGTACGGCGGCAGGAACCAGTAGCCGAAGAAGACCAGCTCGCCGGTGACCAGGTCGACCTTCGGGTGGGCCGTCATCGCCGTCGAGAGCGCCCCGCCGAAGTCGTGCACCCCCACCGTCGACAGGTCGGTCGGGCGGACGGCGTAGGGCAGGCCCACCTCGCCGAGGGTGAGGACGTGGCCGGCGTGCTGCACCAGGCTCACGTTGCTGGCGTTGTCGCGGATGGTGGGGACGGGGCCGCCCGCGGCGGTGCCCTCGAACAGCGACGTCCGGATGTAGCGGTTGCGGTACCAGCGCGCCCGGCCGCCCTCGAGGCGCAGGCCGTGCAGCATGCCGTCGCCCAGGAACCAGTGGGCCGAGTCGGCGTCCCGGGGGTTGGAGCCGTTGCGCAGGTAGGTGCCCGTCAGCGCAGGCGGCAGCGCGCCCTCCACCTCCAGGTCCAGCAGCTCCACCTCGTCGGCCACGGGCGCGAAGTTGCCCGACAGCCACCAGCGCCCGTCGGCGTCCACCAGGGCGGCGTCGGCGGTGCCGCCGGCGTCGGGGGTGGCGTCCAGCAAGCCGGCCGCGTCCAGGGCCCGCCCCGCGTCATCGCCGCCGCCGCTCGCGTCGTCGCAGCCCGCCAGGAGCCGCCCCCCGAAGAGGGCCAGCCCGCCGGCGCCGGCGAGGTGCTGGAGCAGCTCTCGTCGCGTCCGCATTACGCCTCCTGCCCGACGCCGGCGTCCCGGTAGATGGCGTCCAGCAGATCGGCGTAGCCCTGCTCGACGGCCTTGCGCCGCACCTTCATGGTCGGCGTCAGCTCGCCCGCCTCCTGGCTGAAGTCGCGCTCCAACACCTTGAACCGCTTGATCTTTTCCACCTGGGAGAGCCGCTGGTTGCCGGCCACGACGGCGGCCTTCATGCGGGCCTGGAAGGCCGGCAGGGCCACCACCGGCGCCATGGCGGCGGTGAGCGCGGCGCTGCGGCCGGTGGGGTTCTCCATCAGCTCGGCGGTCAGCGCCTTGACGGTGGCGGCGTCCACGAGGCCCCGCTGCCGGCCGAAGTCGAGGGTCTCCAGGGGCGCCGGGGCGATGAGCGCCACCACGTACGGCCGCTTGTCGCCGTGGGCGTGCACCTGGCTGATGAGCGGGTCCTGCGCCTTTACGGCGCCCTCGATGTTGGCCGGGGTGAGGTTCTTGCCGCCGGCGGTGATGATGATGTGCTTCTTGCGGTCGGTGATCCGCAGGTAGCCCTCGGCGTCGATGGTGCCGATGTCGCCGGTGTGCAGCCAGCCGTCCTGGATGGCGGCGGCCGTGGCCTCGGCGTCCTTGAAGTAGCCCTGGAAGACGAGGGGGCCCCGCACCAGGACCTCGCCGTCGTCCGCGATGCGGTGCTCGACGGGCGGCAGCGCCCGGCCGACGGTGCCCAGGCGCACGGCCCCCTGGGTGTTGGCGTGGGTCACCACGGTGGCCTCGGTCTGGCCGTACACCTCGTAGATGGGCAGGCCCGCCGCCCAGAAGAAGCGCAGCACGTCCATGGGCGTCGGCGCGGCGCCGGTGATGAAGAGGCGGACGCGGCCGCCGAAGGCCGCGCGGACCCTGGCGAAGACCAGGCGGTCCGCCACGCGGTGCTTCAGGCGCAGGGCCATGGGCACCGGCCGGCCCGCGAGCACGCGGTCGAGCCGCGCGAGCCCCACCCGCTCAGCCCAGGCGAAGATGCGGCGCTTGCCCGGCGAGGCGCGCTCCAGCTCGGTGCGGATGCGGCTGTAGCCCTTCTCGAAGATGCGGGGCACCGAGCCGAAGACCGTGGGCTGCACCTCCCGCAGCTCGTCGAGGACGGCGCTGGTGCTGGAGGCGAAGGCGGTGGGCATGCCGGTGTTGATGCGCCCGTAGAAGGCCAGCACCCGCTCGGCCACATGGGCCATGGGCAGGAACGAGAGCGCGATGTCGTCCTGGTAGAAGACGCCGAGCTGATCCTGGCAGGCCAGCACCGCCAGGATGTTGGCGTGGCTGATCATGGCGCACTTCGGCGGCCCCGTGGTGCCCGAGGTGTACACGAAGATGGCGGTGTCGTCCTTGCCCCGGGCGGCCTCGATCTCGGCGCGCTCGGCCGGGGTCAGCGCCGCGCCCATGAGGGCATCAAGCGACAAAAGCCGAGGATCATCGCGACCTTCCAGCCACGCCGCGTCCCAGGGGACGATGTGCGCGAGGTCGGGCAGGCCAGCGGCCGCGGCCAGCACCACGTCCAGCTCGTCGGCGTCGCCCACGAACACGATGCGCGCGTCGGAGTGGCCGAGCACATAGGCCACCTGCTCGGCGGACTGCTTGGGGTAGACGCCCAGGGAGATGCAGCCGGCGAGCTGCGCCCCCATGTCCTGCCGCGCCCAGTGGGATCGGGTGGGCCCGAGGATGGCGACGCGATCACCGGGCACGAGGCCGAGCCGACGCAGGCCCGCGGCGAGGGCGTCCGCGTCCGCGGCGAATCGCCGCCAGGACGTCGGGGCCCAGCGGCCGCCCTCCTTCTCGAACCACGCGGGGCGATCCCCCCGGGCCTCCGCCTGGCGGCGCAGCATCTCCCCGAGGGTCTGGCACAGCGGCGCCAGCGGGACGGCAGGTGTGTGGGCGTCGGTGTACAGCATGATCCCATCCTGGATCATGCCGCGAGCGAGGGGAAGGCCGGCGCGTCAGGCCGCGCTGGCCTGGCGGCCCTTCAGGTAGCGATCCATCGCGATGACGATGGGGCTCGCGATGTAGATGGAGGAGTACGTCCCGACGATGATGCCCACCAGCATGGCGAAGGCGAAGTTCTGGATGATGCCGCCGCCGAACACGAAGATGGAGAGCACGGCCAGGAACGTGGTCAGCGAGGTCAGCACCGTCCGGGAGATGGTGTCGCTCACGCTCAGGTTGATGGTCTCGGGCAGCGAGGAGCCGAGGCCCATCTTGAGGGACTCGCGGATGCGGTCGTAGACCACGATGGTGTCGTTCAGGGAGTAGCCCACGATGGCCAGCAGCGCCGCGATGATGGGCAGGTTGAACTCAAGGCCGGCGAGGCTGAAGATCCCGATGGTGATGCTCACGTCGTGCACGAGGGCCACCACGGCGCCCGGGCTGTAGCGCAGGTCGAAGCGGAAGCTCACGTAGAGCAGGATGCCGATGAGGGCGTAGAGCACGGCCAGGATCCCCTGGTTGCGCATCTGGCGCCCCACGGCGGAGCCCACCGACTCCATCCGCTCGATGGTGAAGAAGGCGCCCTCGCCCACGAAGGCGCCGGCGTCGTCCTTGGTGACCTTGCCGTACTTCGCGACCAGGGCGTCCTGGAGGCGCTGGCGGACGCCGGGCAGCCGCACCAGGTAGGTGGGGTTGCTGGCCTCGGTCTGCTTGGTGGCCGAGGTGCCGGCGACGCCAGCCTCGGTCAGGGCCGCCTCGATCTCGCTGATCTTGTGGGGCTCCTTGAACTGGACCCGGATCTCCTCGCCCGACTCGTCGCTGGCGTCCCACAGGATGGGATCGCCGAACTTGCCGGCCAGGGCCGTCTTGATGCGGGCGCCCTCGGCCTCGGAGAGGAGGCTCTGGGTGCGGCTACGCACGAAGTAGCGACCCTCGTCCTGCAGGCCGTAGATGACGACCTCGGGGGTGTCCAGGCCGACCTTCTCGACCTCGCCCTTCAGGTCGCCGATGTCGACGGGCTTGCTGAAGGCGAGCAGGGCCTCCGTCCCGCCGGCGAAGTCGATGCCGAAGTTGAGGCCCTTGGTGGCCACGAGGGCCCACGAGGCGATGACGAGCAGGGCGCTGACCTTGGTCAGCGTCCCGGCGACACCGAGGAAGTTGTACTGCTTCCCGGGCTTGAAGAACTCCACGGCCGCCTCCTCAGATGCTCATGCGGGCGGCGTCCGCCCGGTACTTGTAGTCGAAGACCAGCCGCGTCACCACGAGGGCAGTGTACAGCGAGCAGATGATGCCGACGCCCAGGGTGACGGCGAAGCCGCGGATGGGCCCGGACCCGAACTGGTAGAGCACGATGGCCGCGATGCCCGTGGTGACGTTGGCGTCGAGGATGGCGCTGAACGCCTTCTCGTAGCCGGCATCGATGGCCTTGCGGACGGAGACCCCCAGCCGCAGCTCTTCCCGAATTCGCTCGAAGATCAGCACGTTGGCGTCCACCGCCATGCCGATGGTGAGCACGATGCCCGCGATGCCGGGCAGCGTGAGCGTGGCGCCGAAGGCCGTCAGGCCGGCCATCACGAAGACCACGTTCAGCACCAGGGCGAGGTTGGCCACCACGCCGGCGCCCTTGTAGTAGAGCAGCATGAAGAGGACGACGAGGCCGAAGCCCACGGCCACCGACAGCTCGCCGGCCCGCACCGAGTCGGCCCCCAGGGTGGCGCCCACCTGGGCGTCGTAGAGCTTGCGCAGCGGGGCCTGGAGGGCGCCGCTCTTGAGCACCGCCACCAGGGCCGAGGCCTCCTTGAACGCCGTGCGGCCCACGGCCCCCATCTCGATCTGCACCCGGCCGCCCGCGATGGGCTCCTTGATGCGGGGGGCGCTGTAGACCTGATCGTCGATCAGGATCGCCATCAGCTCCTTGGTGTACTTCTTCGTCATCTCGAAGAACTTGTCGGCGTCCACCTGGCTGAAGCGCATCAGCACGACGGGGCGGTTGAAGTTGTCGTAGCCGACGCTGGCCGACTCGACGTTCTCACCGCTCATGCCGGCCTTCGAGAACAGGTAGTGCACCTCGTAGGCGCGCACGATGTCGCCGTCGAGGTCGTCGCTCTTGCGCTTGCGCAGCACCTTCTCCTGCTCCTCGGAGAGGGTGTTGATGGCGCTGAGGGTGGGGTCCTTGGGATCGGCGAAGATCTCCTCGTAGCCCACGAGGTGATCGGCGTCGAGCTGGCCGTCCACCATGTACTCGAGGATGGCGCGGCTGGTGCTGCGCACCGTGCCGCCGGTCACCGCGATCTTGTGCTTCTTGAGGTCGGCGTCGAGGTCGGCCGGCCAGTTGTCGGGCAGCGGGCGGCGGGCCGAGACCTTCTGGGCGAAGTCGGCGGCGCCGGCGCGATCGACGATCTGGAAGCGAAGCTGGCCGGTCTGGGCCAGCTTCTTCTTGGCCTCGCCGAACTCCTCCTCGGTCAGACCGGGGAGCTGGACCACCAGCTCGCCCTCGCCGCGGCGGGAGATGGTGCTCTCGGCCACGCCGAAGGCGTTGATGCGCCGCTCGATGGTGTCGATGGCCTTGTCCACCGCGTCCTCCTGGAAGGAGCGGATGGCGTCGGCCTTCATCACCAGGCGGACGGAGGTGCCGTCCACGTCGCCGATCTCGTACTCGGGCAGGTTCTTGCCCACGAACTCGACGTCGAGCTTGGCGGTGTCCTCGGCGGCCGGGAACACCACGGCGACCGTGGTGATCTCGTCGAGGCTGTCGCCCTCGCCGGGGGTGGCCTTCACCTCGATGTTGCGCTCGCTCTTGAGGAGCGACTCGAGGTTGCCGGCCGTCTGGATGGCGCGGCGCCGCAGGGCGTCGGGCACGTCCACCTGGTACTGCAGGTGGATGCCGCCCTGCAGATCCAGGCCCAGGATCAGGCGGTTGGCGAAGATCCCCGTGAACCAGCCCGGGAGCCTGGGATCCTCACCCTTGGGGGTGGGACCGACCAGCGTCGGCACCAGCATGAGCACGGACACGATGAGCAGGCCCACCGCGAGGAGGCCCTTGAACTTCCACTGCCGGTCCATCTACTTCCCGTCCTTCTTCTCCGGCGCGCTGGCCGCGTCCTGCCCCGCCTGGTACAGCTGGACCTGGGCGCGGACGACCCGCACCCGCACCTTGTCGGCGATCTGGACCTCGATCTCGGTGTCCGTCAGCGCGGTGACCGTGCCGATCAGGCCGCCGGAGGTGATGACCTTGTCGTCCTTCTTGAGCCGGGCCAGCATCGCCTGGTGCTCACGCTGCCGCTTCTGCTGCGGTCGAATGAGCAGAAAGTAGAACACGGCGAACATGAGCAGCAGCGGCAGGGCCGCCTGGACGCAGCTCGGCTGCGCCTGCTGGCTCTGCCCTACCGCGAGGAGGATGAGTTCGTTCACGTCGAATCCGATCGGGTCGCCGAGATCCCCGGGGAGGGCCCCGAGGTCGCGGGGAAATAGCAGAAGTTACCGAGGTTGGCAACCTGCGATGAAGTCGCGACGAAACTCTCCGAAGCGACCGGCGATGATCGCGCGGCGGATGCCGCGCATGAGGTCCAGGTAGATGTGCAGGTTGTGGATGGAGAGCAGGCGGTGCGCCAGAAACTCGTTCGCCATCAGCAGGTGGCGCAGGTAGCCGGCGCTGAAGTGGCTGCACGTGAAGCAGGTGCACTCCGGGTCCAGCGGGCCCCGCTCCATCTTGAAGCGCGCGTTCTTCAGGTTGACCTTGCGGCGGCCGCCGTCGACGAAGAGGCCGCCCTTGCGGGCGTTGCGGGTGGGCATCACGCAGTCGAACATGTCGACGCCGCGGGCCACCCCCTCGACCAGGTCCTCGGGGGTGCCGACGCCCATGAGGTACCGGGGCCGATCCAGCGGCAGGAACGGCGTCGTGAACTCCAGCGTCTCGTACATGGCCGTCTGGGACTCGCCCACCGACAGCCCGCCCACCGCGAAGCCATCGAACGGGTGATCCGCCAGGGCCTCCGCGCTGCGCTGGCGCAGCTCCAGGTCGATGCCGCCCTGCACGATGGCGAAGAGGGCCTGGTCGTCGCGGGTCCGGGCGGCCAGGCAGCGCAGGGCCCAGCGCGTCGTGCGGGCCAGCGCGTCCTCGTGGACCTTGCGGGGCGCGTCGGCGGGCTCCAGGTGGTCCAGGCACATCATGATGTCGCTGCCGATGGCCGTCTGGATCTCGATGGAGTGCTCGGGCGTGAGGTTCAGCAGCCCGCCGTCGAGGTGGTTGCGGAAGCGGACGCCCTCCTCGCTCACCTTGCGCAGGTCGGCCAGGGAGAGCATCTGGAAGCCGCCGCTGTCGGTCAGGATGCCCCGGCGCCAGGCCGCCATGCCGTGCATGCCCCCCAGCGCCCGCACCGTCTCGATGCCCGGCCGGATGGCCAGGTGGTAGGTGTTGCCGAGGATGATGCGGGCCCCCAGGGCCTCCAGCTCGAAGGGCCCCACCCCCTTCACGGTGCCGAGCGTGCCCACCGGCATGAAGATGGGCGTCGGCACCTCGCCATGGGGGGTCACGAACCGGCCAGCGCGCGCCTTCGTCTCCGGGCACGTCGCCTCGCAGCGATAGTTCAGGTCCATCGGCCCCCCTCCCGCCGGAACAGGCAGGCGTCTCCGTAGCTGTAGAACCGCAGGCCCGCCGCGACGGCGTGGCGGTAGGCGTCGAGCATCCGCTCCCGGCCCGCGAGCGCGGCGACCAGCATGAGCAGGGTGCTGCGCGGCAGGTGGAAGTTGGTGACGAGGCCGTCCACCACCCGGTACTCGAACCCGGGATAGATGAAGATGTCGGTGCGATCCGCGGCCGGATCCCGGGCGTGGGCCTCCAGCGCGCGCACCACCGTCGTGCCCACCGCGACGACCGGGCGGCCGCTCTGCACCGCCGCCTGCGTCTCCGGCGGGATGTGGTAGCGCTCGCTGTGCATCCGGTGGTCGCGCGGATCATCGTCGCGCACGGGGCGGAAGGTGCCAGGCCCCACATGGAGCGTCAGGCTGTGCACCGCGACGCCCCGGGCCCGCAGGGCGTCGAGCAGGGCCGGCGTGAAGTGCAGGCCCGCCGTCGGCGCGGCCACGGCCCCGGGCTCGCGGGCGAAGATCGTCTGGTAGCGCTCGGCGTCGTCCGCCTCGGTCGCCCGCTCGATGTACGGCGGCAGGGGCAGGTCCCCCACCCCCTCGAGCCACGTCCACAGGTCGTCCACGCCGGTCAGCGCCAGCTCGGCCATGCCGTCGTCGCGCCGCCGCAGGAGCCGCGCCTCGGCGCCCGGCAGCCGGATGCGCGCGCCCGGCCGCAGCCGCGTGCCCCGCGTCATCGCCACGATGCGGCCGTCGGCCAGGGGCTCGACGACGAGCAGCTCGACGGCGCCGCCCGAGTCCTTCTGGCCCATGACCCGCGCGGGCACCACCCGGGTGTCGTTGACGATGAGGACCTCATCCCCGCGGAATGACTCGACAATCCCCGAGAACGGGCCGACGGTCGGCGGCCCCGCGACGGGCACCGTCAGCAGGCTGCTCTCGCCGCGGTGGGGGCTCGGGTGCTGGGCGATCAGGCCCGGAGGCAGGTCGTAGTCGAAGTCGTCGAGGCGCATGGGGTGCGGAGGATACCGATGACGGCCCATCGGGTCACGTCCCGAAGCGGCTCACTCCCAGATGCAGCCGATCAGGCCGTCGGCGTTCGTCCCGCAGCGCGCGGCGAGGAAGCGGCAGTCGATGGTGATCACCTCGTCCTCGAACAGGTTGCAGACCTCGTAGACGTCGCCGGTGCACTGGCCCCAGAAGGGCACGTCGCCGCAGCCGGCCGGCTCCGGGTCGTTGTTGGGCGGCGGCGGGTTGTTGTTGCCGCCCGTGCAGCCGGCCCACTGGGCGTCGAGCTGGTCGCACGCCTGGCCCTGGCCCCCGCAGTCGAAGCGGCTCTCCTCGCGGCCATCCCGGCAGGACACCACGAAGTCGCGCTCGCAGCGGCTGCCGATGGCCACGCCGCCGCAGATCCCCTCCTGGGGCAGCTCCTCGGGCCGCTGCGGGTCCGGGGGCTGGCCGTTGGGATCCAGGCAGCCGTCGCTGCCGTCGGGCAGGGCCCCGCAGATGAGGCCGTTGGCCGCGCAGTTGGTGCGCCCGCCCGCCTCGCCGGCGCGGCAGATGACCACGGTGTCGCCCTCGCAGCGCCGGCCGCTGTCCACGCCCGCGCAGACGCCGCCGAGGGGCGGATCCCCCGGGGGATCGTCCGGGGGCGGGTCGATGGGGGGATCGTCGGGGGGCGGATCCACCGGGGGCAGCGGCTCCGAGACGGGGCCGCCCGGCCCGCCGCCCGGCGGCAGGCAGCGGTTGACGCCCTGGGCGGCGTCGAAGCCACAGGTCGAGTCCACGAGGCTGCAGTCGAGGCGGCGCTCCTCGCCCTCGAAGCAGAAGACGAGCCACTGGCCCTCGCAGGCCCCCGCCTCGCTGCCCGCCTGGCCGCAGCCCAGGGGCGCCCCCTGCACCGCGGCCCCGCCATCGCCGACCCCCAGGTCGCCCTGGGCGCAGCCGGCCAGCACGAGGGCCAACCCCGCGCCCTGGCTCAGGATTCGACGAAGCGTCCGGCTCGGCTCCACGGTGACCCCCCGAGAAGAAGCGACGCCCGAGTCTACCGCGACGCGACGCGGGATTCCACGCCGGGCGCCGCCCTGGCAGAATCCGCCCCATGGCACGCACCCGAGAAGAAATGGCCGCCCGGGCCGCCGCCGAGCTCCAGGACGGCGACGTCGTCAACCTGGGCATCGGCATCCCGACCCTCGTCGCCAACCACCTGCCCGACGACGTGCAGGTCTGGCTGCACTCCGAGAACGGCCTGCTGGGCATGGGCCCCTTCCCCTACGAGGGCGAGGAGGACCCCAAGATCATCAACGCCGGCAAGCAGACGGTCACCGTCCTGCCCGGCGGCAGCTTCTTCGACTCGGCGACGAGCTTCGGGATGATCCGCGGCGGCCACGTCGATGTCGCCATCCTGGGCGGGATGCAGGTGTCGGCGGGGGGCGACCTGGCCAACTGGATGATCCCCGGCAAGCGCGTCAACGGCATGGGCGGGGCGATGGACCTGGTGTCGGGGGCGAAGCGCGTCATCGTGCTGATGACCCACACCGAGAAGGACGGCGGCCCCAAGCTCCTGCCCGCCTGCACGCTGCCCCTCACCGGGGTCGGGTGCGTGCACCGGGTCATCACGGAGCTGGCCACCATCGACGTGACCCCGGCGGGCTTCCGCCTGGTCGACGTGGCCGAGGGGCACACCGTCGACGAGGTCCGCGCGGCGACGGGCGCGCCGCTGCAGGTCTGACCCCGCCGCTCAGTCGGCGGGCCAGGGATCCTCGGGCATGTCGGAGACGTCGGGCTCGGTGTCGTCCTGGGCCCGCATCAGCGCGAGGAGCTGGTCGAGCAGCTCCACGTCGAGCTGCATGTCCACGTCACCCTCGCCCTCGTTGGCGCTGTCCTCGTAGTCCTCGACGGCGGCGATGAGCCGCAGGATGAGGCCCATCGCCCCGGCGCGGTCGCGCTCGAGGTGCCACATGTCCACCGCGTTCACCAGGCCGACGTAGATGTTCAGCATCACGAAGCTCTTCTCGACGATGCGGTTGTCGAAGAAGCCCTGGCGGCGAACCTCCCAGGGCAGGCCGGGGTAGAGCACCGGCACATGGGCCTCGACGATGCGGTCGCTGCCCGGCTCGCGGAAGCGGGCGGTGATCTCGGCCACCCGGGCCTCGCCGGGCTCGCGGCCGTCGGGCGTCACGTCGGGCATCAGCTCGATGAGCAGCGCCGAGCCGCCGCCGCGGCGCCCGCCGCCGGGCTCCACGTCGTCGTGCGAGACGCGGTGCGCCAGGAAGACGCTCGGCACCGACAGGCGCCCGCCGTCGGCGGTGTCCTCCCAGAAGCTCGAGCCGTGGGCCCGGACGAACCGGTAGTCGCTGCCCGCCGAGAGCTCGAGCTCCAGGTCGAAGGCCACGGGCACCGTGAAGTAGCTGATCTCCTGGGAGAAGACCTCGTCCACGGCGGCCGCGTCCTCGACGAAGTAGTAGTTGCCGTCGCCCTGCTCGGCGAGGCCGCGCATGAGCTCGTAGTTGAAGTCGGTGCCGAGGCCCACGCTGGTGATGCCCACGCCCTCGGAGTTGAAGGCGCGGCTCATGGCCATGATGGCGTCGGTGTTCGTGATGCCGGCCGTGGGGTTGCCATCCGAGAGCAGGATGAGGCGGTTCTGGCGGCCGCTGTCGTACGCGCCGAGGGACTGCCGGAAGCCGGACTCCAGGCCCTCGAACAGGTTGGTGGCGCCGCCCGCGTCGATGCGCCGGACGAGGCTGCGGAGCTGGTTGCGGCCGTCGCGCAGGGCGGCCATCTCGAAGAGCACGGTCGCGTCGCTGGAGTAGGTGATCAGCGCCACCTGGTCGTCGTCGTGCAGCGCGTCGATGAGCTGCTCCAGGCCCTGCCGCACGAAGTCGATCTTGCCGGCGTCGCGCATGGAGCCCGACACGTCGACCACCACCGACAGGTTCAGCGGCGGGCGGCTGCCCGGGTCGGCCACGATGGGCGAGTTGAGGCCGATCTGCAGCATGGTGCAGTTGTTGCCGTTGATGAGGTTGCCCATCACCCCCAGCATCGCCTGCACGCAGACGCGCTCGCCGCAGTCGGGCTCGGGGAGCGGGGTGTGGTGCTCGGCGAAGAAGCCGGCGGCCTCGAAGTCCTCGCTGGTGGGGATGATCCCGTCATCCAGCAGCCGGCGGAAGTAGCCCATGTCCTGCGCGCCGCCGAGGTTGATGTTGGTGTTGCCCCGGGGGGGCTCCGGCCCGGCGCCGCCCGCGCCGCCCGCGCCGCCCATGCCCCCGGCGCCGCCGCCACCGCCCCAGCCCCCCACCCGCCGGCGCTGCGCCGGCGCCGCCCCAGGCGCCCGCGTCGGCCGCGGCCCAGCCGCCGCCTCCTGGCCCCCTGGCGCCCCCGGCGCCGCCGGCGCCGCCGCCGCTCCCGCCCCAGCCACCGCCCCCGCCGTCGCTGCCCGCGCCGAAGCCGCCGTCGTCCTCGACATCGCAGCCGATCGCCCCGATCGCCAGCGCCACCGCCAACCAGATGCGTCGCATCATCGCCTCCTCCGTGCGTGGTCTGCGCCACCAGACGCGGCCTGCCGCCGATCTGACGCGGCCCGACGATTTTTCGCATTTCTCATGGATTTCAGGATCTTGTACGCCGGCGTGGCCGGTCGGCGCCCGGGGATCTGGCCAACGCTTCTGGCCTCCCCGATACTGCCGGGCGGAGGTAGGATGCGGGTCCTGATCACCGGGGCGACGGGCTTCATCGGCCGCCACCTGGCGTGGCGCCTGGCGAGCCTGGGCGACGACATCACCTGCCTGGTGCGGCCGACGTCCGATCGGGCGGCGCTGGCCGAGCTGGGGGTGCGCTTCCTCGAAGGGGATGTGACGCGCCCCGAGACGTTCGCGGCGCAGGTCGCCGGCTTCGACGCCGTGTACCACCTCGCCGGCTGCCTCTCGGCCCTCGATCGCGACCGGCTGCAGGCGGTGAACGAGGCCGGGGTCGGGCATGTGGCCGACGCCTGCGCCGCCTGCCCCCGCCCCCCCATTTTGCTCGTCGTCTCGTCCCTGGCGGCCGCGGGCCCCGGCCGCCGACGCCAGCCCCGCGTCGAGGGCGATCCGCCGGCCCCCGTCTCGGCCTACGGCCGCAGCAAGCTGGCCGGCGAGGTGGCCGCCCGGGCCCGGGCCGGGCGGGTGCCCACCACCATCCTGCGGCCCCCCATCGTCTACGGCGAGGGCGACGCGGCCACCTTCGAGCTCTTCCGCCTCGCGCGCCGCGGGGTCCACCTCACGCCCACGCTGCGCTCGCGGACGTTCTCCACCATCCACGTCGCCGACCTGGCCCACGTCATGGTGCGCGTCGTGGAGTCCGGGGAGCGGCTGCCGCCGCCCGATCAGGCCGGCTCGCCCGGCCAGGGTGTCTACTTCGCCGCCGACAAAGAGGTCGTGACGTTCGCCGAGCTCGGGCGTCGGCTGGGGCGCGCCGTGCACCGCCCGGTGCGCGTCATCCCCCTGCCCTCGCCCCTGACGTGGGCGGCCGCTGCCGCCTCGGAGGCCTGGGCGCGGCTGCGGGGGACGACGCCGGAGCTGAGCCTGGACAAGGCGCGGGAGGCGACGGCGGGCTCGTGGGCGTGCTCGGGGGCCAAGGCCCGCGATGGCCTCCGCATCAAGCTGCGGACGTCGATGGACGAGCGGCTGGCCCAGACGGCGCGCTGGTACCAGGACCAGGGCTGGTTCGACCGCTGAGCGCGGCCTACGCCGCGGCCACGGCCCGGCGGGCCCGGCGGCGCATCCACCCCACCACCAGGAACACGGTGAACCAGGGCAGCCAGCCGATCAGGCGGCCGAGCCAGCGCGACCGGGGCCCGCCCCCGCGCGGGGGGCCGCCCAGGCGAGCGCAGCCCACGACGGCCACGTCCAGGTCGTCGCCGCTGCACCCGCTGCAGCTTGACCCCGAGTCCCCATCGACGTTGTCGCCCTCGCAGCCCGCGCCGTCGTCGCCGTAGGCGTCGCCCTCGCTGGCGGAGTCGTCGCAGCCCCCCGAGCCGCTGGGGCCGTCGTCGTCCAGATCGTCGCCGCCGCAGCCCTCGTCCGTCGTGTCGTCCTCCCAGTAGAGGGCATCGTCCTCGGGCTCCTCGTCGTAGGTGCCGTAGCAGCCGTTGTCATGGACGTAGACGACGTCCACCTCGTCGGTCGTGGGATCGTCGATCTCCTCGCGCTCGACCGAGACGGGCAGCATCTCGAAGCTGCCTGAGATTCTGCGGGTTTGCAGACCATCCGCCAGGGCCACGGAGAAGCGGGCGTGCAGGGGCCCCGCCGCGCCGCCGGTCAGCTCGACCTCGCCCCCCTCGGCCCTGAGGGCCCGGAACAGCGTCGTCCCGTCGGCGGCGTACTCCCGAAAGCGGACCTGCACACCCGGGTGCGGCAGCCGCGTAGCCCCCCGGTTGCGCAGGGCGCGGTCGAAGCGGAGCGTGAGCACCCCATCGCCGGTCAGGCCGGGGACGGGCAAGACCAGGATGGCCTCGATGGCGTCCTCGTGGGCGGCCCCGACCACATCCACGTCCAGGCTCGTGCCCGCCCCCTGGGTGTCAGGGGCCCACTCGACCAGCCCCGTGCCGTGGCCGCTCCAGGCCGCGCAGAGCGGGGCGAGGGCGACGGCGAGGGCGAGGCGCAGCAGCGCGTTCATGGCGACCTCCGGCCTAGAAGTGGAAGGTGGTGGTGAGGGCGAGGCGCGTGCGGCCCACCGCCAGCTCGTCGAGCCCCGAGGCCAGCCGCGCGACCTCCAGATCGGAGCGGTCGGGCAGGAACGACGCGTCCGCGGCGGCGCCCAGCGAGAAGTGGTCCGTCAGCCGGAACTGCAGGCCGCCCTGGGCGAAGAGGGCGAACGTCTCGCTCTCCACCAGCAGCTCGCGGGTGCCCTCGCGCTGCACCTCCGACTCGCCGAAGACCTCGCCGAAGCCCACCTGGAGCACCAGGCGCAGCCGCTGGGTCAGGGGCAGGTACATGCGGCCGCCGACGGCGATCTCGAGCTCGCCATGGGCGACGAGGGGGCGGCCGATGCGCGGTGCCCCCTCCACCTCGTAGGCGGAGTGGGCGACGCGGCCCACCAGGTAGTAGGCGGGGGCGAAGCCCGGGATGCGGCCGCCGAAGCCGAACGTGCCGCCGAAGCCGGTGCCGGCGGAGGCCTCGCCATCGCTGGCGATGGGGCTCGTCAGGCCGGCCTCGAGCTCCAGCAGGAAGTGGTTGTCGGCCTGGGCGAGGCCGGGGGCGGCGAGGGCGAGGGCGACGGCGATCAGCGCGCGGGACATGGGAGCCTCCAGGGATTCAACGCGACCCTGCAACGCAAGGCCCGCGCCAGCCGCTCGCCGCCGCCAGGCCGCCCCGCGCGTGGCCGGACGGTGACCGCACCGCACACCGGGTGTGCGACAGGTTCACGCAAAGCCCTTCCCGTCGCCACCCCGTCGCGGCATCATGCCCGCGGGGTGGGCGCCATGTGGGTGCTGGGCCATTTTCATTAGCTCATCTGGTAGAGCATCAGACGGATAATCTGCAGGTAGTCGGTTCAACTCCGACATGAAAAACCAACGCCTGGCATCGGGCGCCCCCCCGCTTCACCCGATCGACCCGGCCCGCGCGGCCCCGGCGCCGCACTTTCCCCCGCCGCCGCGCCGTGGTAACAAACGCGCCCCGACAACCGGCGGCCCGCAGGCGGGCCAACGAGACGAACACGCGATGAAGGTCGGCATCCCGAGAGAGAGCCACGAGGGCGAGCGGCGGGTCGCGGGCACGCCCGGCACCGTCCAGCAGCTCGTCAAGATGGGCTTCGAGGTCGTCGTCGAGCGCGACGCCGGCGCGGGCGCCAGCCTGCCCGACGCGTTCTACGCCGCCGAGGGCGCCACGCTGGTGGACGCCGCCACGGTCTGGGGCGAGTCGGACCTGGTGCTGAAGGTCCGGCCGCCGACGCTGGACGAGGTGGCGCAGCTCCGCCAGGGCGCGACGCTCATCAGCTTCATCTGGCCGGCCCAGAACGCGGCCCTGATCGAGGCCCTCCAGGCCCGCGACGCCACCGTCCTGGCCATGGACTGCATCCCCCGCATCAGCCGGGCGCAGAAGATGGACGCCCTGTCCTCCATGGCCAACATCGCCGGCTACCGCGCGGTGATCGAGGCCGCGGCGGTCTACGGCAGCTTCTTCACGGGGCAGATCACGGCGGCGGGCAAGGTGGCCCCGGCCCGGGTCCTCGTCATCGGCGCCGGCGTGGCGGGGCTGGCGGCCATCGCCGCCGCGCGCGGCCTCGGGGCCGTCGTCAAGGCGTTCGACACCCGCGCGGCCGTGCGCGAGCAGGTCCAGAGCCTCGGCGCCCAGTTCCTGGAGCTGGAGGTCGAGGAGGACGGCGAGGGCGGCGGCGGCTACGCCAAGGTGATGAGCGAGGCGTACATCCGCGCCGAGATGGAGCTCTTCCTGGCCGAGGCCGCCGAGACCGACATCGTCATCACCACCGCCCTCATCCCCGGCCGCCCGGCCCCGAAGCTCTGGGAGCAGCGGGCGGTGGAGGCCATGCGCCCGGGCTCGGTGGTCGTCGACATGGCGGCCGAGCAGGGCGGCAACTGCGACGTCACGGTGCCCGGCGAGGCCGTCCAGCACGCTGGCGTGACCATCATCGGCTACACCGACCTGTCGAGCCGCCTGGCCACCACCGCCAGCCAGCTCTACGGCACCAACCTGCTGCACCTGCTGCGGGACATGGGCGGCAGCCCCGACGCCTACAAGGTCGACCACGAGGACGAGGTCGTCCGGGGGGCCCTGGTTCTGGACCAGGGCGCGCTCATGTGGCCGCCGCCGAAGGTCGAGGCCCCGCCCCCGGCCGCCGCGCCGAAGCCCGAGGTCAAGCCGGCCCCGGTGGCCGCGGCGGCGGCGCCGGCGACCCCGGCCGCCCCCGTCAAGCCGAAGAAGAGCCCCGTCGCGGCCATCATCAGCCTCGCGCTGGTGGGCCTGTGGCTCTTCCTGCGCTTCAGCCAGGGCGACGCCATGGTCTCGCCGGCCTCGGCCCGCTTCCTGGAGCACCTCACGGTGTTCGTGCTGGCCTGCTTCGTGGGCTGGCAGGTCATCTGGAGCGTCACCGCCGCCCTGCACACGCCGCTCATGAGCGTGACCAACGCCATCAGCGGCATCATCATCCTGGGCGGCATGCTGCAGGCCCGCGGAAGCCCCGGCGCCGCCGCCGTCATCCTCGGCATCCTCGCGGTGCTCTTCGCCACCATCAACATCGCGGGCGGCTTCCTCGTCACCCAGCGCATGTTGAAGATGTTCCGGCGGTAGCCCATGGAATACGTGCTGCTCACGACCGCCTGGCTGGTGGCCAGCGTCCTCTTCATCCTGTCGCTGCGGGGCCTCTCCAGCCAGGAGACGGCCCGCAAGGGCAACCTGTACGGCATCATCGGCATGGCCATCGCCGTCGGCTCGACGGCCATGGCCAGCGTCATCGACGTCTACGTCCCCCTCGTCCTCGCCCTCGGCGCGGGCGCGGCCATCGGCGCCGTCATGGCCTCGCGCGTGGCGATGACGGCCATGCCCGAGCTCGTCGCCCTGCTGCACAGCTTCGTCGGCCTCGCCGCCGTCTTCGTCGGCTACTCCAGCTTCCTGGCCCCGGCCCATGGCAGCGGCGACTCGGCCATCTTCCGCACCGAGGTCTTCATCGACGTGGCCATCGGGGCCATCACCTTCACGGGCTCGGTCATCGCGTTCCTGAAGCTGCGCGGCAACCTCTCGGGGCGCCCGCTGCTGCTGCCCGGCCGCCACCTGCTGAACCTGGTGCTCGTCAGCGGCATGGCGGTCCTGGGCGTGCTCTTCGGCCGCGCGACCGGCACGGACGGCCTCGTCTTTCTGCTGCTCATGACGGCCGTGGCCGGCGTCCTCGGGGCGCACCTCGTGCTGGCCATCGGCGGCGCCGACATGCCCGTCGTGGTCTCCATGCTCAACAGCTACTCGGGCTGGACGGCCTCGGCGGCCGGCTTCATGCTCGACAACGACGCCCTCATCATCACCGGCGCCCTCGTCGGCTCCAGCGGCGCCATCCTGAGCTACATCATGTGCCGCGCCATGAACCGCTCCATCTGGAACGTGATCTTCGGCGGCTTCGGGGGCGAGCAGGCCGCGCCGCCCCCCTCCGGCGACCAGGTGGCCGGCGAGGTGCGCGAGACGAGCGTCGATGACACCGTCGGCCGGCTGCTCAAGGCCCGCGACGTCGTCATCGTGCCCGGCTACGGCATGGCCGTCGCCCGCGCCCAGCACGCCGTGCACGAGCTCTGCGAGCAGCTGCGCGCCCGCGGCTGCCGCGTCCGCTTCGCCATCCACCCCGTCGCGGGGCGCCTGCCCGGCCACATGAACGTGCTGCTGGCCGAGGCCAACGTGCCCTACGACATCGTGCTGGAGATGGAGGAGATCAACGAGGACTTCGACCGGACGGACGAGGTGCTGGTCATCGGCGCCAACGACATCGTCAACCCCGGCGCCCTCGACGATCCCCACAGCCCCATCTACGGCATGCCCGTGCTCGAGGTCTGGCACGCCACCCAGGTCGTCGTCTTCAAGCGCGGGCGCAGCACCGGCTACGCCGGCGTCGACAACCCCCTGTTCTACAAAGAGAATACGGCCATGCTCTTCGGCGACGCCGGTGACAGCATGGGCAAGCTGGTGGCGGAAGTCCGCCGTCGCGCCGGGGGATGAGCCGCGCCCGGCCCGCCGCCGTGGCGGGCCTGTTCTACCCCGCCGACCCGGCGACGCTCGCCGCCGAGGTCGACGCCCTGCTCGCCGCCGCCCCCGCCGGCCCCCCCGCCAAGGCCCTCATCGCCCCGCACGCCGGGTACCGCTACTCCGGCCCCATCGCCGCGCGTGCGTACCGTCGGCTGGCCCCCGTGACCCGCGTGGTGCTGCTGGGTCCCTGCCACCGCGTCGCCGTCCGCGGCCTGGCCGCCCCCGCCTGGCCCGCGTTCGCGACGCCGCTGGGCGACGTGCCCGTCGACGCCGAGGCGCTCGCTCGCATCGCCGGGCTGCCGGGGGTGCACACGTTCGACGCCACCCACGCCCAGGAGCACGCGCTGGAGGTGCACCTGCCGTTCCTGCAGCGCGCCTTGGGGGCCTTCTCGGTGGTCCCGCTCGTCGTCGGCGAGGCGCCGCCCGCGCAGGTCGCGGCCGTCATCGACGCGCTCTGGGGCGGCCCCGAGACGGCCATCCTGGTGAGCTCCGATCTGAGCCACTTCCTGGCGTACGAGGCCGCCCAGGTCGCCGACGCGGCGACGTGCGCGGCCATCGAGGCCCTGGACGCCGGCCCGCTGGATGGCTACGCCGCCTGCGGCCACCGCCCCCTGGCCGGCCTGCTCGCCACCGCCCGGCGCCGCGGCATGGCGGTCGAGACGCTCGATCTGCGCTCCTCGGGCGACACCGCCGGAGACCGCCAGCGCGTCGTCGGCTACGGCGCCTGGGCGCTCCACGAGGCCGCGTGACGGCCGCCGAACTCGTCGCGGCCCATGGCGCGCGCCTGCTGGCCGAGGCCGGCCGCGTCATCCGCGCCGGCATCGGCGTGCGACGCCTGGTGGACGTGCAGGCGGTCCCGGCCGACCTCGCCGCCCCCGGCGCCAGCTTCGTGACGCTCAAGCGGGGCGCCGACCTGCGGGGCTGCATCGGCCGCATCGAGCCCACCCGGCCGCTGCTGGTCGACGTGGCCGAGAACGCCTACGCCGCCGCCTTCGAGGATCCGCGGTTTCCTCCCGTCCGGCCGCACGAGCTGGACGACCTCACCGTGTCCATCGCCGTGCTGGCCCCGCCCACGCCCTGGGTCGTCGCCGACGAGGCCGCCCTGCTCGCGGGCCTGCGGCCGGGCCACGACGGCCTGATCCTGGCCGCCGGTGGGCGCCGGGCCCTCTTCCTGCCCTCGGTCTGGGAGGTCCTGCCGGACCCGGCGGACTTCGTGCGGGCCCTGAAGCAGAAGGCGGGCTGGGCGCCCGACGCGTGGCCGATCGCCTTGCAGATCGCGCAGTTCGAGACGGCCGCGACGCCGACGGTGCCCCTGCCGTAGCCCCCTCAGGGGGCGTTGATGACCCAGAGGCTGGCGGCGATGGCCGCGCAGATGCCCGCCACCAGCAGCATCACCGACCCGGTGATCGACGAGCCGCCCTGGGCCGACACGGCGACGGCGGGGGCCGGCGTCGGGTCGCCGATGATGGGGATCTGGTCGAGCCGCACGGCGCCGGCGGCGTCGTCGGCCACCCGGACGGCCAGCGCCGCCAGGCCCGGCGCGCTGGCGAGGCTGTCCATGGGCGGCGGTGGCGGCGCGGGCGGCGCCACCGTCTCGCGCTGGTCGACGATGAAGCCGAAGCCCTCGAACATCCGGGCCAGCCGGGGCACGTCCGCCGCGGGCCAGGCATCGGTGAGCACGGCGCGGGCCGCGGTCAGGTCGGCGGCGAGCTCGTCGGCGTCGCGATCCAGCAGGGGCGCGGCCAGCGCCGCGAGCTGGTCCACGTCACCATCGGTCGGGACCCGCAGCCGGATGCGCTGCGCTGCTCTCATCTCTCCCCCCTGGGCAGGTGGCGCCTCATGGTCCTGTGCTTGAAAATTGCCGCTGCGGCGGTGAGGCGTCAATCGGAAACCACGCATGCCACGGCGCAAGCCGCCTGACGTCGCCCGGCCGCTCAGCCAATGTGAGTCTTGGGAGGCCCGTCGCCCCCATCACCGCCGTCGTCCCGCACCGGCAGCGCCACCTCGAACGTCGTCAGCGCGTTCGGCAGCAGCACCAGGTCCCCGCCGAGCTGCCGCGCCGCTTCCTGCGCGAAGGAGAGCCCCGTGCCCGTGCCGGTGGGCTTGGTGGTGTAGAAGGGCCGGAAGATGAGGGCCCGCTGCGCCCCCTCCACGGGCGGCCCGTCGTTGGCCACCCGGATGCGCACCAGCCGCTCCCCCGGCGCCCGCTCGCTGGTGATGCGCACCGTCACCGCGCCCGGCCGCGACTCCACCGCGTTGCCGATGAGGTTCACGAAGATCTGGTCGAGCAGCAGCGACGCGCCCGGCACCACCAGCGCCTCGTCCACCTCCACGACGAGCCGGTTGGTGCCGTCCCGGAAGTGCGGGCTGAGCAGGTCGACGATGCGCTCGAACAGCCGCCCCAGCGGCGTGCCCTCCCGCCCGTCGGCGTCGATGCGCTCCACCAGCGCGCCGATGATCTTCATCTCCAGCTCGCAGGCCCGGCTCATGGCGTCCAGCGTGGCCTCCACCTCGGCGCGCTCCAGGTCGGCGAACCGGCGGCGCAGCACCCCGACGTTGAAGAAGAGGCTGGCGAGGGGCGAGCGCAGGTCATGGGCGATGGTGGCGATGACGCGGGCCAGCAGCTCATGGGCCGATCGGAAGAGCCGGGCCGTCTGCGCCGGATCGTCGGCGGGCCGGGGCAGCACGAGCCAACGGGCGTCGGCCAGCCGGTGCCGGCTGAACAGCAACCCCGCCTGGACCATGAGGATTTCGGCGACGGGCGCGCCATCGAGCGGGGGCCACGCCTCGGCGGGCAGCGTCCCGGTGGCGAGGCCATGGGCCGCCAGCAGGGCCTCGGCCGCGGCGTTGGCCTCGAGCACCTGGCCGTCGTCTGCGCAGACGAGCGCCGGGGCCGCGAGCTGGTCGACGAGCCGGGGGCGCCGGCGGAGGCGGTCGAAGAGGCCCATCGTCAGGGGGCGAAGCCTCGCTGCACGTTCCCGCTCTCGTAGAGCCAGAGCCGCTGGTCCGCGTCGAAAGGCCCCGCGAACACCACGGGCGCGGCGGCCCCCGGGAAGCGCACCGAGATGCGGTCCACCGAGGCGGCCTCGCCCAGGCCCATGTGCAGGTAGAGGGAGTCCTGGCAGCCCTGGCCGGTGCCGCCGCCCACGAAGCGCACGAAGCGCCGACCGCCCGCCTCGACCGTCACGGTGGCCCCGAGCGCCGCCCGGTTCGCGGCCACGTCGCCCACGACCTTCACCTGCAGCCAGTGGCCGGCGTGGGCGCGCTGGTTCAGGTACACGGCGCCCTGGGCGGCCAGGTCGACGTCGCCGTCCAGGTCCACGTCGGCCGTCGCGTGCCCCCAGCCGTTCGTCACGCCGATGCCCGAGCGCCAGGCGTCCAGGCGGAAGGTGCCGTCCCCGTTGCCCCAGTAGAAGTCCGTCGGCCGGCCGTCGTAGACGGCGCTGATCACCAGGTCCAGCGCGCCGTCCTGGTCGAAGTCGGCCAGCGCCGGCACCGAGTGCGTCTCCTGGTAGCGCAGGCCCGCGGCCCCGGCCGGGAAGTCCCACGCGCCCTGGATGTCGGCGAAGGTGCCGTCCCCCTGGTTGATGAGCACCTCGGTCTTCGAGCTGAAGTCCCAGAACCGCGGGTGGGCCAGGTTGGCGACGATGGCGTCCAGGTCGCCGTCGCCGTCCAGATCGCCGAAGGCCGCGCCGATGCTGTGGCCGTACCACGTCTGCGCGCCCTGCTGCGTCGCCCGGCCCGCCAGGCCGGCCTCCATGGCGGCCTCGGTGAAGGTGCCGTCGCCCTCGTTGCGGTAGTACAGGTTCTGCTGGAGCCGGTAGTTGTTCACGAAGACGTCCATGTCGCCGTCGCCGTCGGCGTCCACCGGCAGCACCCCGCGCCCCGCCAGGTAGGGGTCATCCTGGTCGCCGAAGCCGTGCTGGCCCGTCCACTCGGTGAAGGTGCCGTCGCCGTTGCTGTGCCAGACGGTGTCCACGTACACGGTGCCATCGTCCCAGCAGATGAAGTTCGACAGGTACAGATCGAGGAAGCCGTCGGCGTCCAGATCCACCCAGGCCGCGGCCGCCGTGGGCGAGCGATTCCCCTTGTCCAGACAGGAGTTGTACGCCTGGACGTCCGTGATGCCGGACGCCTCGGTGACGTCCTCGAAGCCGCCCTGGCAGTCTCCACGCAGCAGGCTGTCGGGGCCGGTGTACGACTCGTCGAAGAGGAAGAGGTCGAGGCAGCCGTCGTTGTCGAAGTCGCCGAAGACGCCCGAGCCGCGCTTGCCGGCCAGGCCCGCCGCCTCGGTGGCGTCCACGAAGGTGCCGCCGTCGTTGCGCAGCAGCCGCGGCCCGTTCGTCAGCAGGTCATCGTCCCCGTCGTTGTCCACGTCGGCGAACGCCATGCGGTTGGACGGCGCCACGTCGGGCAGCGCGGCGAAGACGGGCTCGGCCGCGGGCTCGTCCAGGTACTCCACATGCAGCCGCACCAGGTAGTCGTACGGGAACGTCGTCGACAGCCCGTTGTAGGCGTAGTTGGCCTGCCCGCCGGACTGGAACTGGGTGAGCGTCGGGAAGTTCCAGGCCGAGTGGCAGTTGGCGAAGGCGTTGCAGCAGTCGTTGCCGCAGTCCGGGGTGGGCAGCGAGCCGTCGAAGAGCCAGGCCGCCGAGCGGCGCGCCTCGCGCCGGTGCGCCACGTACACGAGGCCCGGCTCGGTGATCTCGATGGGGGCGGGCAGCACGTAGTCGACCCACTGCTCCGAGCGCAGGTCGCCGCGGCAGCGCCCGCCCTCCCAGTAGGGATCGGCCGCCCAGAAGTCGAAGCCGTTGTGGCCGAAGTCGGGGTACAGCCCGAGCGTCACCGGCGTCTCGCGGCCGTCGGGCAGCAGGCCGTACTGCACCTGGATGGCGTGGATGCGGGCCGGCCGCTCCAGCTCGAACCGCACGGCCTCGTGCAGCTCGCTGGTGCCCACCCGCACGCCCACGATCTCCCAGGGCTGCTCCGTGACGTCGCCGACGGGCACCCCGTCGTCGTGCTGGAGCACCGTGAGCCCGGGCGGGATGACCCCCAAGGCGTCGTCGCAGGCCTTCGGCGGGGCCGCGTCGGGCACCTCCGCGTCGGGTGGCGGCTCGGCGTCCGCCGGGGCCGCGTCGACGGGCGCCGCCGCGTCGGGCGCTGGCCCGGCGTCGGGGCGGGCGTCCGCCTCGCCCGCGTCCGCGACCGCGCCGTCGACCACCGCCTGATCCGGCGCGGGGTCCTCACCGCCGCTGCCGCCCCCGTCATCGCAGGCCCAGAGGCCCAGGACCACCACCCCCACCGCTCCCCAGCGCACCATGAGCACCTCCCCCGGTCGCCAGCAGACTACCCTCCCCGCCGCCCGCGGGCTACCAGGGCCTGAATGCGCGTGCGCGCGCCGCGTCGGCCGCGCCGGAGGTACCCGTGAACATCAGGCCCCTGCTCCCCCTCGCCCTCGCCCTCGCCGCCTGCGGCCCCCCGACCCCGGCCCGCCTGCCGACGCCCCCCCCGCCAGCGCTCCCCGCCCCCGGCCCCGACGACGTCGTCGGCGACGGCCATGGCTACACCGCCCGCGAGGCCGAGCTGGACGCCCGGCGCGCCGTGGCCGAGCAGCTCCGCGCCCGCATCAAGACCCGGACGGAGGCCAGCGAGCGCGACATCGACGGCGTGACGGACCGGCAGGCCGAGACGCGCACCTCCTCCGAGGCGCTCTTCGACCACGCCGAGCTCATCCACACGCTCGGCGTGCTGCCCGCCGAGGGCGGGTTCCGGGCCCGGGCCGTCTTGAACCGCGCCCAGGCCGCCCGGGTCTTTCAGCAACACATCCAGGAGGATGACGCCCTGCTCGTCCGGCAGGCGGCGGCCATCGACGCCGCGCTGGCCACCCTCGACACCGCGACGCTGCTGCAGCCCGGCCCGCGCCTCGTCCGCGCCCGCCAGCGGGAGGCCGCCGCGCTGCTGGAGGCCCTCGGCCGCCCCACGCGCCTGGCCTGGCCCCCGAGCGTCGCCGCCGCCTCCACCCGGCTGGCCGCCGCCCGCCGCCGCACCGTCGTTCGCCTGCAGGTGGTGAGCGCCCTGCCCGCCGCCCTGCGCGAGGCCGTCGTCGCCCAGTGGGTGCAGCTCTTCCAGGCCCGCGGCTGCGCGCTCGTCGAGGCCCCCCAGACGCCGCCCGCGGAGGGGGCCCCGACCGCCGACGCCGTCCTGACGATCATGGGTCGCCGCCACCAGGAGAAGGGCCTGGAGTGGCGCTACCTGGGCGTGGACCTGCGCGTCGAGGACGCCCGCAGCCGCCGCCCGGTCTTCGTCGCGAGCGCCCTGCCCGACACCGCCCACGGCGGCGGGCTCGACGAGGTGCAGGCCGACCGCGCGGCGCTGCGGCGGCTGGCCGAGGTGCTGCCGGAGCGGTTCAAGGACGCCCTCGACGGGCTGGACTGCCGCTGAGCCGTCAGGCCTCGTTGGCGACGCGCCGCATCCGCTGGACCCGCGCCATCTGATAGAGCCACACCCCCAGGAAGCCGGCCACGCCCTGCAGGCCGAGCCCGGCGAGGAAGTGCACCGGGCCCGTCGGGAAGAGCACCTGCCCCGCCCACTGGCCCAGCCCCCAGCCCACCGGCGCCGCGAGCCCCCACAGCCGCCGCGGCGGATCCGCCATGATGAAGCAGCCCGCCGCGCCGGTGACGGCGAGGCCCAGAAAGATCAACGAAAACAGACTCATGGGTCCTCCAGAGGGAGCAGGAGCTGGGCCTGATCGCCCCGCCGCGAGAGCTGGAAGGTGCCGACGCCCACCAGCCGCAGGGGCTCGCCGAGCTCGAACGCCGCCAGCAGGCGCTCCGCGGCCGCCAGCAGCACGGCCGCCTCGTCGGTCGGGGCGTCGAGGACGAGCTGCCGGCTGGTGACCTGGAAGCGGTGTGTCTTGAGCTTCACCCGAACCCCGCCGGCCAGCAACTCCCCCTGGCGCAGGCGGCGCGCCACCTCCTCCGCCTGGCGCTCCAGGTGCGGCCGGACGGCCTCGGCGCCCACGATGTCCTCGGCGAGCGTGCGCTCGGTGCTGAGGCTGCGCATGCGCCGCTCGGTGACGACGGGGCGGTCGTCCTGGGCGTGGGCCAGGCGGTGGAAGTGCCGGCCGGCGCTCCCCAGGCTGGCGGCGAGGGCCGTCGGATCGGCGGCGGCCACGTCGGCGATGGTCTTGAGCCCCAGGGCGTGCAGGCGCTCCACGGTGCGGGGGCCCGCGCCCCAGAGCCGGCTGACGGACTGCGGGGCCAGGAACGCCCGCGCCTCCCCCGGGCCCACGACCGTCAGGCCGTCCGGCTTGCGGAAGTCGGAGGCCACCTTCGCCACGAAGCGCGTCTCGGCCACTCCCACCGAGACCGTCAGGCCGGTGGCCGCCCGCACGGCCGCCTTGATGGCCGCCCCCAGCTCGTGGGGGCCGGGGTGGGCCGTCGCCGTCTCGGTGCAGTCCAGGAACGCCTCGTCGATGGAGAGCGGCTGGATGGTCGGCGAGAACGACCGGAAGACCCCCATGATCACCCGGGAGACCTCGCTGTACCGGGCCATCCGGGGCGGGCGGATGATGGGGTCGGGGCACCGACGCAGGGCCGTCGCCATGGGCATCGCGCTGTGGATGCCGTAGCGGCGGGCCTCGTAGCTGGCGGTGGCCACCACCCCCCGGCCGCCGGTGTGGCCGATGAGCACGGGCTTGCCGCGCAGGCTCGGGTCGTCCAGCACCTCTACCGCCGCGTAGAAGGCGTCCATGTCGGCGTGCACGATGACCCGGGACCAGTCCACGCCGGGATTATCGGGCCAGCGGGCCTGCTTGTCTGCCCCATCGCGGGGCGCTTGCCCCGGCCGGGCCGGGTAGCGCAACAATAGGGGGCGCGGTCTCGGGGGAGGGATCGCCGGGGAGGCATGGATGAGGGGGAGCCGCGCCTGGGGCAGCGGATGGACGGGGCTCGCCGCGCTGGTGGCCCTCTGCGGGGGCCCGGTCGAGGCCCAGCCCCTCGTCGTGGTCGACGCGGGCCACGGCGGCCGCGATCCCGGCGCGGTCGGCTGCAACCTCCAGGAGAAGGACATCGTCCTCGACGTCAGCCGCCGCCTGGACGGCCTGCTGCGCGACGCGGGCCTGCGCTCCGCCCTCACCCGCGACAACGACAGCTTCGTGGAGCTGCGCGCCCGGGCGGCCTTCGCCAACGATCGGGGCGCCACGCTCTTCGTGGCCATCCACGCCAACTCCAACGCCGGCAGCCCCGCCACCGGCACCGAGACGTGGATCGCCGAGGGGGCCTCCAACACCTCGAACCAGCTCGCCACCCGGCTGCAGCGCGAGCTCATCGCCGAGTGGGGCCTGCGCGACCGGGGCGTGAAGCGCGCCAACTTCACGGTGCTCACGGCCACGGCCATGCCGGCGGCCCTGACCGAGATCGCCTTCATCAACCGCTGCGACCCCGACGCCGCCCTGCTGGGCAACGCCAACGCCCGCGCGGGCATCGCCGCGGCCCACGCCCGGGCCATCACGGCCCAGCTCGGCGTCGAGGCGCCGCCCCCGCCCAACAACCAGACCGGCGTCCTGCGCGGCGTCGTCTTCGAGGATCGCGGCGCCGGGCTGGACGACCCCTCCGTGCGCCTCGGCGGGGCCACCGTCTCGGCCAGCGGCCAGCAGGCTCGCTCCGCCGCCGACACCGGCGCCTGGCAGTTCACCCTGCCCCCCGGCGAGCACCGCGTGGTGGCCCGCCTCGACGGTTTCGCTGACGGGACGCGCACTTGCACGGTCGTCGCCGGCCAGGACGTGTGGTGCTCCGTCGGCCTCGTCCGCGCCATGGCGCCGCCCCCGCCCCCGCCGGATCCCGTGCCCGACGCGGCCGTGCCCGATCCCGTCCGGGTGGACGCCGCGGTGGAAGACGCCGCCGTCCGCCCCCCGCAAGAAGAGTTCGACCTGGGGGCGCCCCCCGACTTCGGCCGCCCGCCGGAGGGCGAGGTGGACGCCTACCGCCCGCCGGCCCGCCCCCGTGACGCCGGCCGGCCGCCGGCCACCGGCAGCGACGCCGGCGACCCCGCCGAGGACGAGCCCACCGGGACGTTCTGCGCGGCCGCGCCCGGCGGCGCCGGTGGCAGCGTGGCCCTGGCGCTGCTGCTGCTGGTCGGCCTGCTCCGTCGTCGCCTCGCCCTCCTGCTCGCCCTGCTGCCCTTCGGCGCCCAGGCCCATGTGCCCGCCGATCTGCCCCCCGAGGGGACGGAGGCGCTGGCCAGCGACGCGCTGCTCGTGGATCTGGAGCGAGTCGCGGTCGGCCCCTACGCCGACGCCGCCCTCTCCCCCGATGGCACGCGCCTCCTGCTCATCCACCGCGATGGCCAGACGCTGTCCGTGGTGGACGCCCGCCCCGGCGCCACCCCGCGGGTGCTCGCCACGGTCGGCACCCGGGGCGCCGCCTGGTACCCCGATGGCCGCGGCGTCAGCGTGCTCACCCCCGACCAGGCCCTCTCGGCCGTGCCCGTCATCGGCCTGGATCTCGCCGGGACGCTGGAGGTGCCCCGGGTCGCGCCGCCGGTGACGCGCGTCGGCATCGAGGCCGAGCGGGCCTTCGTCGAGGAGGCCGGCACGCGCTACCCCATCAGCGCGGCGGGCGAGCGCGCCTTCCGCGCCGTCGCCTCCCCCGACGGCGAGCACGTCGTCATCTGGCGGCTGCACGGCGGGCTCGCGTTGCTCCGCCTCGCCGATGGCCTGGTCGTCCCCCTCGGCGGCGGCCACCCGCGATTCGACGCCGCGGGCCGCTACCTGGTGTTCGAGCGCACCCGGGACGAGGGCCTCGCCCTGGTCGGGGGGGACGTCTTCGTGCTGCCCCTGGCGGCGGCCCGCCCCACCCCCCGCGCCCTGACGGCGACGGCGGACCGCATCGAGCTGGCCCCCTCCCTGGCCGCCGATCGCGTCAGCTTCGTGACGTCGACCGGCGAGGTGTGGACCGGGCGGCTCCCCGAGACGCCATGAAGCGGCCAACCACCCGATATCTATTGGCATTTTCGGCGCTGCTGGGGGGCTGCCTGGACGAGTTCCCCACGTTCGGCGCGGACGTCCAGGCCGTCGGTCCGCTGCGCGACGCCACCGTCGACGACGCCCGCCCCCGCGTCGACGCCCGGCCCGTCGTGGATCGAGGCCCCGACACCGGCGCGCCGGTCGACGCGGCCCCCCTCCCCGACACCAGGCCCGCCCAGGACGCCGCGCCGCCGCCGCCCGACGCCGCGCCGCCCCCACCCGACGCCGCGCCGCCCCCCCCGGACGCCGCGCCGCCGCCGCCCGACGCCAGCCCGCCGCCCGGGGCCCGCTACCGCTATGTGGCCGCCGGCGAGGAGCATACCTGCGCCGTGCGCAGCGACCGGACGATCGCGTGCTGGGGCCGCCCCGACAACGGCCGCACGGCGCCGCCCCCGGGCCAGTTCGACAAGCTGGCCATCGGCCAGGCCCACGGCTGCGCCTACGGCGACTTCATCCTCCCCGTGTGCTGGGGCCGCCCCGACAACGGCCGCACCTCGCCCCCCGACCTCACCTGGTTTCGCGACATGGCCGCGGGGCGCTCGACCACCTGCGGGCTGGAGGCCCTCTCCGGCGAGGTGGTCTGCTTCGGCGACGACTACCAGAGCCTGGTGACGTCCCGACCCGAGGGGAGCTACGCCCGGATCAGCCTGTACTTCGCACACGCCTGCGTGGCGAGCTTCGTGGATCAGGTGAAGTGCTGGGGCCGCGGGAGCGAGGGGCAGACCGAGGTGTCGGACGCGCTCCTGGGCGGGACGGTCCCGGCCGCGGGCCGCTTCCACAGCTGCGCCATCGACCTCGTCGCCGACACCTACTGCTGGGGCGACGACGACGCCCTCACCGCCGTGCCCGCCCAGACGTTCATCGAGGTCGCGGCCGGCGAGACGAACACCTGCGCCATCCGGCTCCTCGACGGGGGCATCACCTGCTGGGGCGGCGACGGCGACGGCCAGTCCCGGCCCCCCAACGGCCGGTTCGTGCAGATCACCGTGGGCGAGGCCCACGCCTGCGCCCTGCGCGAGGACGGCGAGGTCCTCTGCTGGGGCAAGAACGACCGCGGTCAGACCGACGTGCCCTGACCGACGTGACCCCCCTGGAGGATCCATGACGCTGCTCTCCCGCCTGCTCCTCGTGACGGCGGTGCTCGGCCTCGCCGGCTGCCCCGATGACGACGACGCCTCGACCCCGGACGCCGGCCGCCAGGCCGACGCTGGCGGCGCCGACGCGGGCGGCGGCCTCTGCGACGCCATCGACTGCGGCGACGGCGGCCGCTGTGTCGTCGTCGACGGCCTGCCCGCCTGCGACTGCGACCCGGGCTACGAGGCCCAGGGCTTCGCCTGCGTCTCGGCGTCCGATCCGGACCAGCCCCCCGCCGACTTCGTCTGCCCGGCCCCGGGCGGCGCCGGGGACCTCGTCGCCACGCTCGAAGGGGGCCGCTGGGCCTTCGTGCAGAGCGATCGCAGCTGCACCATCAGCGGCACGAAGGACATCCTGGCCTTCCGCGACGACGGCATCTTCACCATCCACAGCCAGTTCGGCGACGCCCGCCCCGGGGCCGGCGGGACGCTGCTCTACGGGTGCTGGTCCGTCGTCGAGACCGGGGCCGACCGGGTGCGCATCACCTACGACTACGCCAACCAGACCAGCCGCAACTGCGGCGCCATCGGGGCCTACGCCGACCCGCCGGCCTGCGCAGGCGCGGTGGCCTTCAGCGCCGCCGACGACGCCCTCCTGCTCATCGAGAGCGAGGAGCAGAACCAGGAGCGCATCCTGCTCTTCCGCGTCCCCGCCGCCGCCGACTGCGTGTTCTGCGGCGACGATGGCACCTGCTGCCCGCGGGCGAGCTGGGTCGCCGACCGGGATGGCCCCCTCTGCGACTGACCGCAGCCGCAAACCAGGGAAAAAATCGAGCAAATCCAACGATCTGCTGATCGGTCGCTTGATCGCCTCCCGCCCCGTGCCCATGCTGGGGCCCTCGGAGGTGGTCTATGCGCTGGATGCTCCCCCTGGCCTTCCTGGCTCTGACCTCGGCTTGCCTGGAGCCGCCCGCCCTGCGGCCCCGCGATCCGACCCCGGGGGTGCCCTACATCACCGTGACCACCTTCAACGTCGACCTGCACCGCTTCGACGACGAGCCCACGGTGCTCGCCGTCGGCGAGACCGGCGCCGACGTCCTGGCCCTCCAGGAGGTGAGCGAGGGCTGGCAGGCCGTCATCCAGGCCCGCTACATGGACCGCTACCCCTACATGGCCTTCGCCGGCGAGGCTTCGGGCGGGCTGGCCATCCTGTCGCGGCACCCGTTCGAGGATCGGGGCGTCATCGAGGGCGTCGATGGCTGGCACCCGGCCTGGCACATCGTCGTCCTCGGGCCCACCGGCCCGCTCCAGCTCCTGCTCGTCCACCTGCGCCCGCCCTACAACGCCCGTACGGGCATCGACGGGGTCCTGACCGTGGACGAGGACCACCTGCAGGAGGTCCGCGCCTTCTCGGAGCCCTGCGCCGACGGGGTGCCCACCATCGTGCTGGGCGACTTCAACGAGTCCCTCGACGGCGCCGGCCTGACCTACCTGGAGGAGCAGGGCTTCCGCAACGTCCTGCCGCTCTTCCGCCCCGGGCAGGAGACGTGGCGCTACCAGGCCGCGCTGTACGGGCAGACCGTCGACACCATCGATCACATCCTCTACGACCCGTCGACGCTGGCGCCGCTCAACGCCTGGGTCCGCTACGACGGCAACTCCGACCACCTGCCCGTCACCGCGGTGTTCGAGCTGACCACCGCGCCCGGCCGGTAGGCCCCCTACAGGCGGAAGGCCATGCCCATGCCCAGGTGCAGGCGCCGCTGGTAGCCGTCGAACTCCCCGTCCCGACGGGGGTAGTTCATCTGGGCCTCGCCGCGGATGCGCAGCTCCTCAGAGACCTCCACGTCCAGCCCGAGCGGCAGCCGCACCGTCGGATCCTTGCCCCAGGTGCCGAGCTGCGGCGCGGAGTAGGCCCAGAGCCCGTCGAAGACGCGGACGGCCACGGGCAGATCGACGCCCACCCAGCCGGTGCCCAGCTCGGCGCCGATGCCGGCGGCGAAGCCGTCGACCTCGATGGCGCGCCAGCGGACGGCGAGGCCGGCCACCGCGAGCCCCTGGGAGGCGAAGGCGCCGACGAGGGAGATGTCCAGCCAGGTGAGCGGCTGCATGGTCGCCCAGGCCTGGCCCCCGTGCATGGTGGCGTCCTCGCCGACCGGGCGCGGGCCCACCTGGGTGTAGGCCACCCCAAGCTCGCCCTGGTGGCTGGGGAGCATTGGGGTCATCGGGCGCATGTTGGCGGCAGGGGCGCAGGCGCTGGCCACGAGGCCGAGGGCGGCCAGGCGGCCGAGCAGGCAGAGCGTTTGCACGGCCCGAGGGTAGTGCCCAGGCCGGCGGTCAGGCAAGCGTCCGCTGAGGGTGGCCCGGGGGGGCGATACGGGGTATGCGTATCGTCGCGCGCCGGCGAGGTCGGCGCCGCTGGAGACACGGGAGCCTGCATGATCCGGTCGTTGCTGTGCGCGGGGCTGCTCGCCTTCGGGGCGTCGCCCGCGTGGTCCCAGGTGGAGGTGGGGAGCACCATCGAGGGCAGCTTCCTCGCGCCGGATGGGGAGTATCGGGACCTGGCCCCGACGTACCGCCTGCACTTCACCCTCGGCGAGCCGCACCACCTGCGCAACCTCGCGTTCCAGGTGGGGATCCTGACCATCGGCACGAGCTGGTACTGGCTGGAGGCCGACGCCAACGCCCGGGACTGGGACTACCCGAACTTCATCGACCGGCTCTCCCTCGACGCCTTCCGGTTCGACAACAACCACTTCACGATCAACCACTTGAGCCACCCGCTCTCGGGGGGGGCCTACTACCTCTCCGCCCGCGCCAACGACCTCGGCGTGGCGGGCGCCTCGCTGACCTCGTTCCTGTCGTCCGCCGTCTGGGAGGTGGGGCTCGAGTTTCGCGAGAAGGTCAGCCTGAACGATCAGATGTTCACCCCCGGCGCCGGCATCGCCTTCGGCGAGGCCTTCTACCGCCTGGCCCACTACCTCAACAGCGCGCCTGGCGGCGGGACGTTCGTGCACAAGTCGCTGGCCTGGATCATCGGGTGGCCGGTGGCCCTGCACCGCCTGCTGGACGACATCCCCCCCGTCGACGACGACCTCGTCGACAACCTCGGGTTCAGCGGCGCGTACACCCACCGGTTCCGGATCGCGTGGCGTGGGGCCGCCGAGGACGATGCCTTCGGCGACACCAGCCTGCTCCAGGGCTTCCAGATCGAAGGCGACCTCATCGCCGTGCCCGGCTACCAGCGCCCCGGCAAGTTCTCTTTGCTCTTTGATGACGGCAACTTCACGCACTTCGACGTCGTGCTGGCCCTCCATGATGGCGACGGCGCGCACTTCGATCTGTGGATCGACTCGGCCCTCTGGGGGCAGTACCAGCAGGACTACACGGGCACGCCGGACGCCCTCACGGGCATGGCCTCCCGCCTGTCGGTGAGCTTCTCCTTCGAGCACGTCCAGCGGTGGCTCCCGCGGCCGCGTGATCGCCGCGCGGTGCTGCACCTGCCGGGCGCCAACGCCGCCGTCTGGGGCGCCTACAAGGGCCTCGTCGCCCACCTGGAGCTGGCGCTGCACCCCGACTTCACGGCCATGGACTCCCTGGCCTTCCCGCTGTGGAAGGGCATCCACGACGACCTCACGGCGCGCAGCGTGACCGAGGAGCACGGGTACTATTTCGGCTGGGGCGGGAGCACCTGGCTCGCCGCCAGCGTGCGCTACGCCGGCGTCGAGCTGGATGGCCGCGTCCGCTTCACCTACGTCTCGTCCATCCAGGATCTCGATCGGGCCCAGGAGAAGATCGACGAGGACGTGGAGATGCGGGACAGCATCCTCGAGTACCGGGGCTCCATCGGCTACGCCATCCCCGACTGGCTGGCCTCGGCCCGCCTCGAGGTCCAGCACCTCGCCCGCCGGGGCAACGCCGGCCGCGCCAGCGGGTTTCGCAAGTGGAACCGCTACGCCGCGAGCCTCGGCATGCAGTTCTAGCCGGCCGCCCACAATGCCGAGGATTGTCGAGGACTTCTGACGACGGAGCGGCTGGCCTGCGCGCCCCGGCGACGCGCCGGGCGCGTTTTTCAACATCGTGATGGCCCGCGCCACGCGCCCGGGCTGCTACAGTGGGCGGGTGAGACGCACCCGCTGGCTCGGCCCGTACCGCCTCCTCTACCGCATCGCCTCGGGCGGCATGGCGGAGATCTACCGTGCGGTCATCACCACGCCGGACGGCACGCCCCACGACGTCGCCATCAAGCGCCTGCTGCCCCGCTACAACGAGGACGAGGAGTTCATCACGATGCTGGCCGACGAGGCCCGCATCACCGCCGAGCTCTCGCATCCCAACATCGCGCAGGTCTACGAGTTCGGCGTGGTCGACGGGCAGCATGTGCTGGCGATGGAGTTCCTGGACGCCGTCGACCTGCGCTCCCTGCTGCGGCGCTGCCGGGAGCGGGAGCAGCCCATCTCCCCCACCCTGGCCGTCTTCATCGTCGAGCAGGCCCTGCGCGGGCTGCACTACGCCCACACCCGCGTCGGCCCCGACGGGCAGCCCATGAACGTCGTCCACCGCGACTTCAGCCCGTCCAACCTGCTCGTGAGCTTCGACGGGCAGGTGAAGCTCATCGACTTCGGCATCGCCAAGGCCCGCCTGAACCGGTCCCACACCCGGGGCGGCATCATCAAGGGCAAGGTGAAGTACATGAGCCCCGAGCAGACGCTGGGCCGGCGCCTCGACGCCCGCTCCGACGTCTTCGCGGCCGGCGTCGTGCTCTACTACGCCGTCACGGGGCAGCTCCCGTTCTTCGCGCCCAGCGACGCCGAGCTGATGGTGGCCATCCGTGAGCAGGATCCCGATCCGCCGAGCCGCCAGCACCCGCTCCTCGACCCGGCCTTCGACGCCTTGCTGCTGCGGGCCCTGCGCAAGGAGCCCGAGGCCCGCTACCCCGGCGCCGCCGACTTCGCCGACGCCCTCCACGCCTGGCTGGCGAGCCGCGATCCGGGCTGCGGGGCCGACCGCCTCGGCCGCCTGGTCTCGCGCATCTTCGCCCGGGAGCGCATGGAGGCGGAGCTGCAGGCGGGCGAGTGCGGCTTCGACGATGATCCCGAGCCCACGCCCTCCCAGGCCGCCCGGCACTACACCCGCCTGGTGGATCCCGGCCACTTCACCGGCAGCCGCCTCGCGCCCGATCCCCGCGCGGACGTGGAGGCCTGGCTCGCGACGCGGCGCCACGAGGACGAGGACGACAGCGACGACTTCTGGACGGCGGACGCCGCCACCCATGAGCTGCCCCGCCGCGAGGACGCCACCAACCCCCACGGCTCCGCCAGCCAGACGCATGGCGGCGCCGACGAGACGACGACGCGGCGCGCCCGCTGAGCCTCAGCGGGGCGTCGAGGGCTCGTAGACGACGCCCTCGCGCCGCACGCAGCACCACCGTTTCAGCAAGGGATTCGCGACCTTGGCGCCCGGGTCGAGCAGCTCCACGAAGGTCGTGGGGCAGGTGCACGGCTCGCCCTCGCGGTGGCGGGGCGTCTCGGGCGCGATGAAGTTGCCGGTGTTGATGTAGAAGCGCCGGTGGTTCCAGTCCATGCGGCGGCGCCGGGCGCGGTGGCAGTGCCCCATGGCGACGACGGGCACGTCCAGCAGGCGGCTGATGGCCTCGGCCTTCTCGTCGAGCTTGCGCTGGATGTCCGTCGGGAACCGCGACCGCACGAACCGCGACCAGGCGTAGCCGGCGCCCAGCACCGCGCCCAGCAGGCCGAGCTCGATGACGGGGCCCCACTCCGCCATGAGCAGGATGATCGCGACCAGGAAGACCAGGACCGCAGCCGTCATCTCCCCGAGGCCGAGGATGGCGTAGATGCCGAGGGGGCTGGCCATGACCGAGGACGCCCCGAGGCTCTCCAGCACCGCGAGCTGCTCGTCGGTCAGCCCGCCGCGCTCGCAGAGCTCGCGGGCCCGCTCCTGGTGGGCGGCCTCGGCGTGCTCGCTGCGGAAGCGCCCGTGCTGCAGGTGGTAGCGCACGGCGCGGCTCAGCAGCGTCAGGTAGCGGTGGCCCACCCCGGCGACGGCCTTCAGCAGGCTGCCCTGGGCGCGGTAGTAGCGGACGTAGTCCGGCACCCGCCAGTGCTCCTTGTCATGCGTCTTGAAGCCGCGCTCCAGGTTGGCGAAGTAGCGGATGGCCAGCCCGCTCATGGGCACCACCAGCTCCTCCTCCCCCTCGGGCCGCAGCGGGCAGAGCTGGGGCGGCGTCGTGCAGAACTCGTCGAACCGGTGGCCATGCTCCACGTAGAGCAGCCCCGGCTGGTAGTAGAACCAGGCGTTGAAGTGGATGCGGCTGGCGAAGGCCTCGGGGTCGTCGCCCGCGCCATCCTCGCCCCCGAAGAACAGGTCGACGAGGCCGCGCACGAGCAGGTCGCGCACGCTGGGCCAGAAGAGCTCCTCGTCGTGGTTGCCCTGCACCACCTCCACCCGGTTGCCCGCGCCGATGAAGGCCGCCAGGAACACGAAGACGGACCGGTGGCGCTCCATCAGGCGGGCGAGCTTCCAGGTGGACTCGGCCTCTCGGGTGCCCAGGCCGAAGCGCCGCGCCTCCTCGTCCGCGCCATCCGGCACGATCGTGACCTGCAGGAAGTCGAAGAGGTCGCCGCCCAGCACCAGGCGCCAGGGCCGCCCGCCCGGGCGGTGGTGGGTGTGGTGGTCGAGGAAGGCGCAGATGTGCGCGTCGTACTCGGCCCCCCGCTTCAGGTACTCGATGCGGGAGTGCTCCTTGCACGCCTCACCCAGGTGCAGATCGCTGATCAGCAACAGGTTTTCGCCCTCGACCGGGATGGCGGCGTCGTCGGAGGGGGGCATGGCGGGGCCGCCCCGCGGCGCGAGGCCGAGCAGGCGTCGGAGGCGTCCGATCACGGTTCAGCCCAGATCCGCTCGCTCCCGGCAGGGCAGGTCGCAGCGGCGGCGCTGGGCGCAGCCGTAGCCGCAGCCGGCCGCCCGGGCGAAGGCCGTGAGGGTGTGGTGGGCGCCGGCGCCGAAGGGCGCGGCGGCGGCCGCCGCGGCGCGCAGGGCCGTCATGTCGGCGGCGTAGGGCGTCGCCAGGAAGCCCAGCCGGTAGAGGACGTCGCGCACCCGGCGGTCGGGCAGCGTCGCGAAGGCCTCGGCCCCCTGGCGCCGGATGACGCCCAGGCCGGCGAGCGTCCAGAGCATCCAGAAGAGCTCCAGCCCGAAGAGGCCGCGCCCGAAGGCGGCCTCCAGCGCCTCGAAGGCGCCGGCCGCGTCGTCGGCGCGCTCCAGCGTGGCCGCCAGATCGGGGGCCTCGGCCACCCGCCGCGCCACCACCGAGGCCGTGATGAGGGCGTCGGCGTCCACCTGCACCGGGCCATCCGGGCGGGTGCCGGCGTGCAGCGCGTCGAGGGCGCCCGAGTCGCGCAGGGCGGCGAACCGATCCACCGCGCGGTGGGCGTCAGGGCCGAAGGCCAGCGCCGCGGCGACCCCCAGGCGGAAGATGCCCTGATCGGGATCCTCCTGGAACGCCTCGGCGTCGAGGCCGAAGTCGTCGGCCGTCGGCCGGGGGTCGTCCACGGCCTCCTCGCCCCACCAGGCCAGGATGCGCTCGGCCGCGAGGGCGCGCTCCGGCTCGGCGAAGACCACCAGGTCGCGGAAGCTGGCCGCGGGCACGGGGCGGCCGCGCCCGAGGGGCGAGACGCCGACGGGGGGCGCCTCGCGCGCGGGCGGCGGCGGGGCCTGCACCACCACCGGCGGCGGCGCGACCAGGGCTGGGATGGGCGCCGGGGCCGGGGCCGGCTCCTCGGCCGCCACCCCCACCTCCGGCTCGTCCTGGTCCTCCTCGAGGAACTCCTCGACGTCGAAGCCGAGGATCCGCGGTCCGAAGGTCGCCCGGGCCTGGTCGGTCAGGGCCAGCGCGATGCCCACGAGCCGGAAGAGGCCGAGGGCCTGCCCCAGCCGCAGCCACGCCCGCACCTCGGGCCCCGAGAGCCGCGTCCCCGCATAGGCGAAGGAATCCAGGTACTTGAGCAGCTCGTTCACCGAGTGGACCCGCTCCTCGAGGCGCTGGAACACGGTGGTGAACAGCAGCGGGTTGATCTCCCAGAGCCGGTCCGCGAGGAGCTGCTGGCAGGCCGCCTCGCCCCCCGCCAGGCCCCGCACGAGCGGGGAGGGCCGGATGGGATCGTCCTGCACGAGGCGGAAGAAGCGCAGGAGCTGCGGCAGGCGCTCACGGCTCCAGAGCTCGGCCCCCTTCAGCCGGCGCCGCAGCTCGCGGAACGGCTCGCCCTCGGCGGGGATCGCCCGCAGGACGTCGAGGAGGACGGTGAGGGCGCGCGCGGGCTCGCCCGGCGGCAGCGCGGGGAATTCGGTGAACTGCGGCATGGGCCCGAAATGTATGCCGGCCCACGGCCCGAAGCAACCGCGGCGGCGGCGGCGGGGGCTCGGCGCGGGGGCCACTGTAGGCCCCGCGCCTACGGTGACGGGCGGCGGAGGGCGCGGTACAGTCAGGGCAGACTTGCCTGGAGGACGACCCATGCGTCGATGGATGTGGATGACGGCCCTGCTCGCCGCCTGCGGCCCGCGGGCCCAGCAGGTGTCCGAGGAGGCCCCCGCCGAAGCCCAGGGGGAGGATCCCAACCTCGTGATCCTCAAGTACGAGCAGAAGACCCAGGAGCTGGTGGACACCACCAACAAGCTCACCGAGACGCGCGGCAAGCTCGACGAGCAGCAGCGCCGCCTGGCCATCATCTGCAACGACTACCCCGACCACGCGGTCTGCCAGCCCCAGACCCAGGCCGCCTACGCGCGCGCCCTCTTCTGCGAGGACAAGGAGTTCACCACCCACGTCGACGAGGTGGTCGCCGCGTGCAACCAGGGCACCTGCAAGCAGCTCGACGAGGCCGCCATGATCACCCGGCAGCAGTACATGCTGCTGACCCAGCGGCTCCCCCACTCCCTCATCACGTTCGGCGCCTCCTCCACGCGCCTGGACGGCGATGACAAGCGCCAGCTCCAGCAGTTCGTCGAGAACATGGGCGCTGAGAAGGGCTACGTGATCATCGTCGGGCGGGCCAGCAAGGACGGCTCCTGGAAGCGCAACGTCCAGCTCGCCATCGATCGCGCCGAGCACACCCGCCAGGAGCTGGTGAAGAGCATGGGCCTCGATCCCGCGCGGGTCGGCTACATCACCTACGGCCACGACAAGATGTACCTGACGGCCCTCGACGCCGAGCGCCTGTCCCAGAAGAAGCTCTCGCCCAAGCAGGCCAACCGCAGCGCCCTGATCTTCGCCTACCCCTGCTTCGAGGGGAAGGCCACGCCCGTCGTGCCCGAGCTCATGCTCGATCCCATCCCGGTCGAAGGCGGTGGCCGTGCGCGCTGAGGTGCTCGGCGTCCTCCTGCTCTGCGCCTGCGGCTCCAGCCGGGCGGAGCCGGAGAAGCCGGATCCGGCCGTCGCCCGCGCCCAGGCGGAGGCCGCGAAGCGCCGCATCGAGCGCCTGGAGCAGGAGCTGGTGGAGGCCCGCGCGCGCCTCAACCAGACGGGGCCGCCGCCGGGGCCGCCCGCGCCTCGCCCCCCGGGCCTGAAGCCGGGGGACGGCCTGCGCCTCGAGCTCGGCACCGCCCGCTACGTCGAGCGCCCCGGCGAGCCGGCCCGCAACCGGTCCCTGGCCGAGCATGTGGGCCAGGGCCGCGGCGCCGTCCTCGCCCTCTGGGCCACCTGGTGCAAGCCCTGCATCGCCGACGACGAGCTCGTCCTCCTCCGCGACCTGCAGGCGCGACTCCCGCCGGATTTCCCTCTGGTTTCCATGGCTTGCGACGGGCTCGACGATGTGCGGACCCACGCGAAGGCGGGGCGGTTCGTGCACCCGGTCTGGCAGATCGACGACGGCCACCTGGCGGTGCTGCCCCAGGCCTTCATCCAGCAGCACGGGCTGGGCCTGCCCCTCTTCCTGGTGGTCGGCGCCGACGGCACGCTCAAGGCGTGGCGCAACAAGGCCCTGGACGCCGCGGTGGTCGAGGAGATCCTGGCGGCGTCGCGCTAGCGGGGCCGCTGCAGGATGGGGATCATCCGCCAGGCGTTGGAGTCGTTCGAGAACGAGGTGTCGGCGTCCAGCGCCCCGAACCAGGCCACCGAGGTCAGGCCGGCCAGCCGCGCCGCCGCCTCCACCTCCGTGGCCGTCCAGCGCCGGTAGGTGACGTGATCGACCAGGGTGCGGATGCCGCGCCCGTCCGTGATGCGCATCAGCACCGTGGCCAGGCCCGTCTGCGACGTGGGGTCGAAGCGATCCCCCTCGGCCCCCCACGCGATGCGGACCTCGGTGGCGCCGCGCCGCTGGACCCAGCGGGTGACCGTCCGGGGCCGGGCCGTCATGAAGTCGCCGGGGTGGGCCATCTCCAGCACGTAGACGCCGCCCGGGTTCAGGGCCGCGCGGACCTGCGCCAGGTGGTCCACCAGGGCGTCCAGGTCGAGGAGGTGGCCCACCGAGTCGAGCATGGCGATGGCGAGATCGACGGGCGCCGGCAGCTGGAACGCCTGCATGTCGCCCAGGCCCACGGCCACCTCCACCCCGGCGGCGGCGGCCAGCTCCCGGGCGTAGTCGCACATGGCCGGGGAACGATCGAGCGTGCAGACCTCGACCCCCAGGCGCGCCAGCTCGATGGCGTGGCGCGCGGGGCCGGCCGCGAGCTCCAGGGCCCGACGGGGCGCCGGGGTGCCCGGGATGCGGCTCACCCAGTCGAGGATGACCTCGACCTCCCGGGGGATGTCGCGATAGCCGAAGGCGATGTCGTACACCGCCGGCATGTCGTAGACCGACTGGGTCTCCACCCCCGCCTCCCGGCGCAGCAGCGCGTCAGGAGCGTAGGGGGCGCCGGGGCGGGCGTCAACGAGGGTGTGGGGGGTGGGGTGCGCCGCCGGCTCGTGCGGGGCGCCGGGAGCGAGGCTCAGGGGTTGGCCTGCTCGGGGGCCTGCTCGACGTCGCCGCCGCCGAAGCTGCCGGCCATGTCGGTGAGCTTGCCCTGGGCGATGTTCAGGCGCTCGATGGCCAGGTTGAGCTGCTCGGTGACGGTGGGCAGCACGAGGGCCTTGGGGCCGAGGAACTTGGTGGGGGCGGAGGTCACGAGGCCGGCGCCGCTGGAGATCAGGGCGGGGGCGTCCTTCGAGGCGGACTCGAAGAGGCTCTTGGCCAGGCTGAGGGGCTCCTTCTCGTCCTTGAAGCCCTGGACCTGCTCGCCAGCGGCGGCCTTCTTGCTGATCTCGATGAGCTTCTCGGACACGAGGACCGAGCCGTAGACCTTGTTGGCCGACTCCACGAAGGTGTCGATCTCGGCGTCGGAGACCTTGGTGTACTTGACCGGCTCGGTGAAGGGGTTCACCGCGGCGTGGGTCTCGGCGCTGCAGGCCGGGCAGATGCTGCCGACGGTCAGCTCGACCTCGGTCGTGGTGGGGGCACCGGCGAGGGCGCCGAGCTTGCCCATGGAGCCGCAGGCGGCGAGGAGGACGGTGATGGCGGCGAGGCCGAGGGTCTGAAGCTTCATAGGTCTCTCTCTCCTGGCGTGAGGGCGTCGGGCCCCAAACAGATCAGCCGCCGGCCGAGCGCTCGACGACCGATGCGGTCTGAGGCGCCGTCCTACCGGTCCTGCCATGAGATCGCAAGGGAATGTCGCCTTCGGACCCCCGAAACCCGCCTCAGGGCGTGCAGGGCGTCCGCTCGACGATCACGAAGACGACCCGGCGGTTCTGGGCCCGGCCCTCGGGGGTGTCGTTCGAGGCGATGGGCGCGTCCTCCCCCAGGCCGGCCACCTGCAGCTTGCCGCCGGGCACGCCGCGGGCGCTCAGGTAGGTGGCGACGGCCTGGGCGCGGCGCCGGGAGAGGTCGCGGTTGTAGTCGCCAGGCCCCTGGGCGTCGGTGTGGCCCTCGACCCGCACGCGCCGCACGAACGTCGCCGTCCGCAGCACGCTGGCCACGTCGTCGAGCAGCCCGTGGGAGCGCGCCTGGATGGTGGCGGCGTCGAAGTCGAAGAAGACCTTCTCGCCGATCTCCACCTGCTCGCAGCCGACCTTCACCCGGCCGCCCTCGTCCGGGCAGCCGTCGTCATCGTCGATGGCGTTGAAGACCTCGGGCTCGTCCGGGCAGCGGTCCACGGCGTCGAAGATGCCGTCGCCGTCGCGATCCTCGTCCTCGGGGCAGCCGTCGTCGTCCTCGATGCCGTCCTCGTCCTCCGGCGAGAGCGGGCAGGCGTCCTCGACGTCGGGGATGCCGTCGAAGTCGTTGTCCTCCTCGGGGCAGCCGTCATCGTCCATGAAGCCGTCGCGGTCCTCGGCCAGCAGCGGGCAGTCGTCCGCGCTGCCCAGGATGCCGTCGCGATCGGGATCGTCGTCGGACGTCCCCTGCCAGGAAAACCCAGCGAAGACGCGCAGATCCGGCGTACCGGCGGCCGCGGCGACGCCAGTGCCGACGCCCGCCAGGACGGCCAGCTCGGGCTGGGGGCGCACCTTCACGGCGGCGCGCAGCTCGACGGGCTCCTCGTCGCTGGCGTCGTCGATGGTCAGGCCGCCGGCCAGCTCGGGCACGAAGGACGCCGTGGGCCCCAGGGGCAGCTCCGCGGCGAAGCCGAAGGTGAGCAGGTCGTCGATGACCACGTTGCCGAAGGCGCGGGTGGCCCCGCGAAACCGGTAGCCCAGGTTGGCGTTGAGGGTGCCGCGGGGCAGGCCATAGTCGACGGCGACGCGGGGCTCGATGCGCAGGGGCTCGCTGGCGAAGGCGTCCTCTTGCCCGATGGGCAGGTACAGGTTGAGCGCGATGGCCAGCGAGGCCCCGCGGTGGCTCACCGGATCGGCCTCGTGCAGCACCGCGCGCGACATGAGCCGCAGGTCGCCCAGCGCCACGGCGCCCGAGGGGCCGCCGGACAGCCCGTAGTCGGCCAGGTCGTCCTCCAGGTTCTGCAGCACCACGATGGGCAGCGACGCTGCCACCTCGAAGCGGTCCATCAGCCCCAGCGCCGCCTGGACGCGGGCGGTGGTGCGGCTGTCGACGATGCGCGCCACCCGGTCGCCGCCGGTCGTGACCAGGGTGAGCGGGTCGTCGGCCACGTCCAGCATCAGGCCGCCCGCCCACTGCAGGTGGGGCATCCGGCGCGCCGACAGGTTGCTGATGTAGTGCAGCCGGATGTTCGAGGCCGGGGTGAAGGTGTCCAGGTCGAACGGCCCGGCGCGCACGGTCGCCGGCAGGCTGGCCAGGGCCGCCGCCAGCAGGCCCCGACGCCGGCCGAGGAGCCCCCCGACGAGCAGCAGCGCCAGCCACAGGCCCCCAGCGCCCCCGCCCGGGGTGGCGGCGCAGCCCAGGCGCGCCCCGCCCGACGCCTCGAAGCGCCGCTGGTCGTCGTCGGGGTTCAGCGGATCCGTCCCGTCGCGGACCTCGGCGCCGTCCCACACCCCGCCGCCGTCGGTGTCGGGGTTGAACGGATCCGTCCCCGCCGCCCGCTCGCCCCCGTCGGAGAGGCCGTCGTCGTCGGTGTCGGCGTCGAGGGGGTCCGTCCCCCCGGCCCGCTCCTCGATGTCCGTCAGCCCGTCGCCGTCGGTGTCGTCGTCCCGCGGATCGAGCGGATCCGTGGGCGGATCCGCCGACAGCTCCACGCCGTCCGGGGCGCCGCCGCCGTCCGTGTCGGGCCGCCGGGGGTCGGTCTCCCCGCGGTCCAGGCGCCCGTTGGCGTTGACGTCCTCGCCCCGCACGCAGACGTCGGTCACGTCGCGGGGGCCGTCGCAGGCGCCGTCGTCGTCCGTGTCGGGGTCGCGGGGATCGGTGCCGTTCTCGCCCAGCACCTCGGCCCCGTCGAGGATGCCGTCGCCGTCGGAGTCAGGGCGCGCCGGATCGGTGCCGGCGATGGCCTCGTCGGCGTCGAACAGGCCGTCCTCGTCCTGGTCGGCGCGGCGGTCATCGTCGCCGTTGAGGGGATCGGTGCCGTCCAGCCGCTCGCCGCCGTCCCCCACGCCGCCGCCATCGGTGTCGCGCCGGGTGGGATCCGTCTCGCCGGGGCCGACCATGCCGTCGGCGTTCAGATCCTCGCCGCGCCCGCAGACGCCCTCGACGGCGGCGGGCCCGTCGCAGAGGCCGTCGCGATCGGTGTCCGCGGACAGGGGATCCGTGCCGGTGCGCACCTCCAGGCCGTCGCGCAGCCCGTCACCGTCCGTGTCCACGTTGTCCGGGTCGGTCCCGCGCAGCTCCTCGTCGGCGTCCGTCAGGCCATCGCCGTCGCGGTCGTTGCCCCGCACGTCGTCCGTCGGATCCGTCGGATCGGTGCCGTCCCGCAGGACCTCGACGCCGTCCGGGGTGCCGCCGCCGTCGGTGTCCCGGTTGGCCGGGTCGCTCTCCCGCGGGTCCACCCGGCCGTTGGCGTTGGCGTCCTCGCCGATGCTGCACACCCCGTCCACGGCGGCCGGGCCGTCGCACAGGCCGTCGCCGTCGCTGTCGGGGTTCGTGGGATCGGTGCGGGCGCTGCGCGCCTCGACGCCGTCCTCGATGCCGTCGCGATCCGTGTCGCGCAGGTTCGGGTTCGTCCCCAGCTCGGCCTCCTCGGCGTCCGTGAGGCCGTCGCCGTCGGCGTCGAGGGGGGGCCGGTCCGGATCCAGGTAGTCGGGGGTGCCGTCGCCATCCGCGTCGCGGGTGCCCTCCTCCTCCGTGGACAGGCCGTCGTCGTCGTCGTCGGGATCCCGCCAGTCCGGGGGCGCCACGCCGTCGTGGTCGGGCAGGCTGGCCCGGCTGCCCAGGGCGTTGAGCTCGGCCGGCGCCTCGCCGCGCACCACCGTGTCATAGCGATCGTCCAGGCCGTCGCCGTCCGAATCCATGAAGCGATCCGCGCGGATACGGCCGTTGCGGTCGGGCACGAGGCCCTGGTCGTTCTGCCCGTCGGCGTTGGCGTCGTCCCCCTCGATGAGGTCGTACACGCGGTCCGCGTCGCTGTCGTTGTTCAGGTAGTCGGGCACCACCCCGGTGGTGGCGGCGGGCGCGAGGCCGGGGCCGAAGGCGTCGTCCATGCCGTCGCCATCCGCGTCGACGCCCGAGGGCATGACCCGGGCGCCGGGGGCCTGCGCCTCCACCGCGTCGGGGATGCCGTCGTTGTCGCTGTCGACGTCGCGGGCGTCCGGCACGCCGTCCCCGTCCGTGTCGCCCTCGCCCTCCGTCGCGTCGGCGAGGCCGTCGCCGTCGTCATCGCGATCCAGGGCGTCCACCACCCCGTCCTCGTCCTCGTCGCCGCAGCCGGGGGCGTCGGCCCCCTGCACCACCCGCAGCTCGGCCCGGGGCGCGAGCTGGGCGGGCACGACGCAGCGGTCCACCACCGTGCCGCCGGGGAACGTCACCCGCACGCGGTAGAACGCCTCACGCCCGAGGGGCAGGCCCAGGTGCACCACCGGCTCGCCCTGGGCGCCGACGCCGCGGCCCCCCTCGACGACCACCCGGGGCCCGACCGGCCGGTTCTGCTCGTCGAACAGGCGCACCGAGGCGCCCAGCGCAGGCCGGGGGGATCCCAGGTTCGCCGTCGGCACCAGCGGCCGCACCCGCAGCGCCTGGGGCACCGGCGCCGCCAGCGCCCCCAGCCAGAGCTGCAGCGCGCCCACCCGGCTCACCGCCAGGTCCAGGTCCCCGTCGCGATCCACGTCGGCGAAGGCCGCCCCGTGGCTCGGCGCCCCGCTGCCATCGATGCCCTGGTTGTCGCGGCTGAACTGCCACGCGCCGCCGGCGCTGTCGTTGCGGAAGAGGTAGTCGGCCCCCACCCCGCCGGTGCTCAGGTACAGGTCCAGATCGCCGTCGTTGTCGACGTCGGCGCAGGCCACGTCGCGCACGTCCCGCGAGAGCACGACGCCCGCCGAGGTGGAGGGCTCGCCCGTGCGCACGAAGCGCGCCTGGGCCACGTCCCACGCGTAGATCTCGGCCGCCCGGTCCCGGGAGCCGCCGTCGACGATGTCGAGGAAGCCGTCCCCGTTCAGATCGCAGAACGCGACGCCCGCCTCCTGGCCGGCCGGCGCCGGGATCTCGAAGCCCGGCTGCACGTCGAACGCGCACACCCCGCCGCCGCGGTTGCGGAAGAGGTCCGCGCCGCCGTCGCGGCGGGCCACCAGGTCCACATGCCCGTCGCCGTCGTAGTCACCCACCGCCAGGAAGTCGCCCGCGAAGACGCCCGGCCGCGGCAGGCCCGTCGTGGCCGGATCCACCAGCCGCAGAGCGCCGCGGTCGTTCTCGAAGAGGGCCATGCCGAAGTCGTGATCGTCGATGACGAGCTCCAGCGCCCCGTCCCCGTCGCAGTCCAGCAGCGCGGCGCCCTCGGCGTTCAGCCCCGGGTGCAGCGGCGGGAAGTCCTCGGGCGCGAAGACCTGGGTGGGGCGCCCATCGGCGTCGCCGAACCGGCCCTGGCCCCGCCCCCGGAACACGCTGATGTCTTGCTGGCTGACGCGCACGAGGTCCGGGTGGCCATCGGCGTCCAGGTCGCCCACCAGGATGGATCGCACCGGGCCCACCACCTGGCGGAGGCCGGCGGCGCGCGCCTCGGTCTCGTCGACGAACGCGGGCGCCCCCAGGCAGGTCTGCCGGTAGAGGCGCGCGCCCCCCTCGGAGCGGGCGACGAGCAGGTCCACGCAGCCGTCGCCATCCAGGTCCGCCCAGGTCACCCCACCGCTGCGGCCAGCCGCCTCGTCCAGGCCGGCGTCGGCGGCCCCGTCCGCGAAGCGCGCGTGGGCACCTCCGGAAAACAACAGCAAGATCAACACGTTCAAGCGACGCATCGGCACCCTCGGGCGATCCTTCTCCCGTCCACGGTACCGGCCGGATAAGCAATGGCAAGTTTTGGTGCCCGGAGGGGCGTCAGCGCTCGGCGTCCGACCGGGCCGCGGCGTGGGTGGCCCCGTCCGCGCTGGCCGCGACCAGGCGGTAGCGCCCCAGGCCCAGCGTCGGGGGCAGGACGACGGGGGCGCTGAAGCGGCCATCGCCGCCCGTGACGACCGCCTGGCCCACCGGCCGCGGGCTGCCGGCGCCCTCCGGTACGAGGTAGATCTGCACCTTCACGCCCGCCAGCGCCCCGCCCTCGGCCGCCTGCAGCGCCCCGGTGACGGGGGATGGCAGGGCCTCGCCGCGCCACCCCTCCACCACGCCGTCGCCGCGATCCAGGCGCAGGACGGCGGGCGCCCGCGCGGGACCGTCCGGCGCGGACGGCAGGCCCCCGTCGGTCCCCTCGCCCCCCTGGCTGCCGTCGTCGGGCCCCAGGGAGATCTCGCCGCCCTCGAGGCCGGGCAGCGGCACCTCGGCCCGCGGCCCGACGCCGTCGACGCCCGACGCGGGCCTGGGCTCGCCGCCCTGCCCCCGCCGCGCCCGCCGGCCGCACGCCCGCGCCCAGGGCCGGCGGCGCGCCGCGCACCTCGGCGCCGCCCCCCGCCTCCCCGTCAGCGCCGCGCTGTACTGCTCCTTCCAGGGCCCCGGCTTGCTGAACGGATCGGGCGGCGGCCGGTGCAGGCGGTGGTCCTCGGCGTTCTTGAAGTCGAGGGAGGGCGCCTGCCCCCCCAGGTCGACGCGCCGCCAGTGGCCATCGGGCGCCAGGACCTCGGCGAAGGCGTGGGCCTCGTTCTGGACGGCCCGCGCCGGCACCCCGGCGGCCCGCGCGCTGATGAGGAAGGCGAACGTCCGATGTCGGCAGACGCCGCGCTGCCCGAGGGCCAGATCCCGATAGATGGAGCCGACTTGCGGCGGCGGGTCCCCCGCCTCGAAGGCCCGGAACCAGGCCACCAGCCGGTCGAGGCCCTGGTCGAAGGGCTGGTCGGGGCGCACCCCGATCTCGGCCAGGACCGCCCGACCCTCCTCGGCGATGGCGGGGGGCAGCGCCGTCCCCGGCTGGCCGGCCTGCGCCCCCAGCGGCACGTTGCCGGGCAGCGGCGCCGAGAAGTAGGCGGCGTCGGCGTCCACCAGGAAGACCACCCGCACGTCGCCCGCGTGGGCGGCCTCGACGTAGTAGTTGTCGGCGGCGTCCTTGGAGAAGCGCACCTCGATCGGCGGCTCCGTCTGCACCGCCAGGATGCGCATGTCGGGCGCGACGGACGGGATGGGCGCGGGGCCGCGGCCCGTCGTCACCCGGATGTCGCCCCAGAACATCTCGCGGCCGGGCTGGGCGGCCCGGGGCCCGCGGGGCGCGTCGCGCAGCGGGCCGGGCCGCGTCGTCAGCCGGTAGTCCGTCTCCACCTGGTCGAAGACCACGTTGCGCCGCAGCGGCGCCACCGTCGGGTTGAAGATGGCGTGGTAGGTCAGGGCGTTGTCCTGGGTCGTCTGCCGGTCGGGGCGCGCCTCCCGCGGCCGGGGGATGTCGCCGGCGCTGCCGGCCCCCGGGGGCGGATCGAACGTGGGCGCGTCCGGATCGGCGGCGCCCGGCGGGGGCAGGCGCTCCCCGTCGCGGCGCATGGCGGCCGGCAGCGGATCCCCCCCCTCGACGCCCGCGGCGCCGGGGGCGCCGATGGGCAGGCGCAGGACCTCGGGGGGCACGTACTCGTGGCGCACCCGGTCGGCCCGGGCCGCGGGAGCGAGCAGCAGCAGCAGGACGGCGGCGCGCATGGCCGCGAGGCTAACCCGCATGACCCCCTCGTGTCTCGCGCCCCTGGCGGGCGCATCGGGTAGAGTGGCGGCATGATCGTCAAGACCCGCGCCTGGGACACCGCCGCCGCGCTCGGGTTCGCCCTCGCCCTCACCGGCTGCGGCGACGCCCGGACGCCCGAACCCCCGAGCGGCGCCGCGATCTTCCGCCAGGCCTGCGCGCGTTGCCACGGCCCGACGGGCGCCGGCGACGGCCCCGAGGCCGCGCGCCTCGGCGGGGCCCCGGCCCTCGGCGCCCTGCGCGACGCCGCCCAGATCCGCGCCATCGTCACGCACGGCCGCGGCGCGATGCCCGCCCATGACCAGCGCCTGTCGCCGGCCCAGATCGACCTCGTCGTCGCCCATGTCCTCACGCTGGCCCGCTAGCCTCCTGGCCCTGCTGGCCGCGCTGGGCTGCGACGACGGCGCCGCGGACCCGCCCGCCGACGCCGGCCTGCCCGCCGATCCCTGCCCGGAGGTGGCCCTCGCGTCGGGGCCCTGGGCGCTGCACCGCTGCGCGGCTCCCGGGCGGTTCGCGCTGCGGCGGGGGGGCCAGGCCGTCCTCGACGGCGCCACCGCCGGCGTGCTGGTGGCGGGCGCTCCCGCGCTGGGCGACGCCTGGCCGGAGGTCGTCTGGGCGGCCAGAGGGCGCGGCCAGGACGTGCTCTTCGTCGGGCACCCCACGCTGCCCGCCCTGCGCCTGCACGTGGAGCTCGACCCCGCACCCCGCTTCGAGCTGGCGGTCACGGCGCGGGACGACGCCGCCCCGGTGGCGCTGGACGCGCTGCTGCCGCTCGTGGCGACGGCGGCTGGCGACCACGCCGGCACGCTGCCCACCTTCGCCGGCCCCGGGCCGCGCTGGCCCGCCGCCCCACGCCCGGTCGCGCAGGCCCTCATCGGCGAAACATCCCTTTTGATTCATGTGTTTGGCGTCGATGACCCCCTCGCCGAGATCAGCGTCACCGACGAGGCCGGCGCCGCGCGGGTGCAGGTGGCCACGACCGGCCAGGGCACCACCCTCGGGCCCGGCGACGCCCTCCGCGCGCCCCCGGTGGAGGTGGACGTCGGCCCCGAGGTCTACGCCCTCCTGGAGGCCGCCGGGGTCCGGCTCGGCCCCCGGGGCGCGCCCGACGGGGCCTGGGGCTGGCGGACGGGGGGCGCCTATGGGGCCCTGCCGTCGGCCGCGGCGCTCGTGGACGAGGTGGCCGCCCTCCGCGCGCTCACCGACGCCCGACCGGCGCCCCTGGTGCTGGTGGACGGCCTGTGGTTCGCGGCGCTCGGCGCCTGGGACGCGGGCGAGGGCTTCCCGGATGGCCTCGCGGCCGCCGCCGACGCCCTCGGCGACGCCCGGCTGGCCCTGCGCTGGCCCGCGCTCTGGGTCGGCCCCGACGCGACCGCCTGCCCCGGCGACTGCCCGGGGGCGCCCTCCCGCCTCGATCCGGGGCGCCCGGACGTCCAGGACGCGCTCGGCCGCGCCGCCGTCGACCTCGCGGCGCGGGGCACCGTCGCCCTCTTCCTGCGCGACGAGGCCCCCGACGACGAGGGCGCGCGCCGGGGGCTCGGGCGGGCCCTGGCCCCCTTCGCCGGCCCCGTCTACGGCAGCACGGCCGACGCCCTCGGCACCCTGCCGGGCCTGAGCCTCGTCGCCCCGGCCGACGCGCCCGGGGCGGACTGCTGGGCCGAGGCCTTCTCGGGGCCGCGCTCCGCCGCCTGCGCCGAGGCGCTGCGGACCCCGGTCGCCGCCGCCGCCGTCGCGGTGGATCCGGCGGCGACGGCCCGCGCCCTCGCCGGCCTGCGCCACCTGGATGGCCGCGTCACCTGGCTGGACGTCGGGCCCATCGTCCTGGAGCGGCCCGCCCCGGCGGCGCGCCAGGCCGCCGCGCTGGCGGCCATCGCCGGCGGCCCGCGCCTGCTCGGCGACGCCCCCACCCGCCTGGACGCGGCGCAGATCGCCCCGCTGCTGGCCACCCTCGACGCGTCGGGGCTGCGCGGCCTCCAGCCGACCGCGCCCGGGATCGCCGCGGCCGACGCGCCGGCCGTCTGGCTCGGGCCGGCTGGCGCCGCCCTCTTCAACTTCACCGACGCCCCGCTCGAGGCGACGCTCCCCGACCGCCCCGACCTGGCTGGCCTGCCCGCCGTCTTCGGCGGCCCCCCGTTCACGCCAGGCGGGCGCCTCACGCTGCCGGCCGGCGACGCGGCCGCCTGGGCGCTTCCCGACACCGCCGAGAACATGCAATGATTTCAGGGCTCCAGCGCCTCCGACCCGGGCCGGCGGCGGGCGCAGGTTGGACGCCCCGCGCGGCGTGGGCGAGGATGGCAGCATGATCACGATCGCCCTCGACGCCATGGGCGGGGACCACGGGCTGGAGGCCACCGTCTCCGCGGCCGCGCGGCTGTCGCTCGACCGGCGCGTCGGCGTGCTCCTCGTCGGCGACGCCCCGGCCATCGGCCAGTCCCTCCGGCGGCACCGCTACGACGCCTCGTACGTGTCGGTGCACCACGCGGCGGACGTCGTCGGCATGGCCGAGAAGCCCCGGGAGGCCCTCGACGCCCACCCCGAGGCGTCCATCCTGGTGGCCGCGCGCCTCGTCGCCGAGGGCCACGCCGACGCGCTCGTGAGCGCCGGCAACACGGGCGCCTCCGTCCTGGCCTGCGCGCGCCACTTCAAGAAGATCCCCGGCGTGCCCCGCACGGCCCTCGCCGCCGTCGTGCCCACCGAGCAGCGGCGCGGCGAGCTGGACGATCCCTTCAGCCTGCTGCTGGACGTGGGCGCGACCCTCGGCGCCGACGCCGACGCGCTGGTCGCCTTCGCCCATATGGGCGCCGCCTACTCCGCCCGCATCTCGCGCAACCCCCGGCCCCGGGTGGCCCTGCTCTCCAACGGCGCGGAGCCCTACAAGGGCACGGCCGCCATCGTCGAGGCCCACCAGCGCCTGCTCAACGACCCGCACCTCGACTTCATCGGCAACGTCGAGGGGGTGGACCTACCGCGGGGCACCGCCGACGTGGTCGTCACCGACGGCTTCACGGGCAACGTCGTCCTCAAGATGATCGAGGGCATCAGCGAGACGGTGATGGACCTGGCCCGGTTCGCCTACCGCAGCAAGCTCGCGTGGCGCGCCGGCCTGTTCATGCTCGGCGGCGGCATCAAGCAGCTCAAGCAGATCACCGACTGGCAGCAGTACGGCGGCGCGCCGATCCTCGGCTTCGACCGCCCCTTCATCAAGGCGCACGGCCGCTCCGGCCCCCGCGCCCTCGGCAACGCCGTGAAGGTGGCCGCCAAGGCCGTCCGCAGCGACCTGTGCGCCGAGATCGCCCGCACCCTGGCCGAGGCCCGCCCGTGAGCACGCCCCCCCACGTCTACCGCTGGGATCTGGACAAGACCTACCTCCAGACCGACTTCGACAGCCTGGGCGGCCTGCTGCGCACGGCCATGCAGCGCGCGGCCGACAAGACGAACGTGCCGGGCAGCGCCGAGCTGCTGCGCTCCCTGCGCGCCGACGCCTCGGGCCGCGTGCTCATCTACTTCGTCAGCGGCAGCCCCCGGCAGATGCGCACGGTGCTGGCCGAGAAGCTGCGCCTCGATGGCATCCACTTCGACGGCTTCATCCTCAAGGACAACCTCAACAACATCCTCCGCGGGCGCTTTCGGGCCATCAAGGAGCAGGTGGGCTACAAGCTGCCCGCGCTCCTGGAGGCCCGCGCCAGCGCGCCCGTGGAGGCGGAGGAGACGCTCTTCGGCGACGACGCCGAGCGCGACGCCTTCGTGTACTCGCTCTACGCCGACCTGCTGGCCGGCCGCCTGCCGTTGACCGTGCTCGACCAGGTTCTCGACATCGCCAACGTCTACCCGGACGGCCGCGCGGCCATCCACGACGCCCTGGCCCGGCTGACGCCCGCCGACGCCGTGCGCCGCATCATCATCCACCTCGATCGGCGCTCGCCCCCCGTGCACTTCGAGTCGTACGGGCCCCGCGTCGCTGCCGTGTACAACTACTTCCAGGCCGCGCTGGTGCTCTTCCAGGACGGCCGGCTGCGCGCCCGCGCCGTGGGGCGCATCGCCACCGCGCTGGTGGAGCGCCACGACTACTCCCTGCCCATGCTGCTGCGCAGCTTCCAGGACACCCTGCGCCGGGGCCTCGTCGACTACGAGGCCGCCCGCGCGCTGGGCGAGCAGGTGGCGGAGTCGGGCGTGTCGCCGAGCGTGCTGGGGCTCTTCGCCCGCGAGGCCGAGGAGATGAACATGGCGCCGCCGCCGCGGCGCCCCGGCTTCGTGCCCGACTACCCCGCCCTGCTGCACCGCGAGATCCAGCGGCACCACATCGAGAAGGCGCGCCGCAAGGGCATCCGCCGCTGGCTGTAGCTCTTTGTTGAAGGAAGTCGGGGAGCTGGCCGCGCGGGCTTGGGGCTAGAAGCGGCCGATCACCGAGACGCCCGAGCCCGTGGGCGCGATGGCCGCCCCGCCGTCATCCGAGACGTACTTGTAGATGAAGTAGCCGCTAGCGACGGCGCCGGCGCCGGCGAGGCTCCAGCCCAGGATGTTCATCAGGCCACCCGTGTTGTACTGGCTCTCGAGCTCGTCGTAGCGCGCCGCCGAGATGCCGGGCCGCACGTTGTTGATGGCCTCGTCGCCGCTGGACTTGCCGACGACCGCCATCACCACGCCGCCCACCGCGACGGCCCCCGCGCCGATGCCCAGGATGAGGTGGGTGCTGTTGCGCCCCCCGCCCCCGCCGGCGGCCACGTCCAGGTTCACGCGCACGGCCTTGGGCTCGGCGCCGACCTCGAGCGTCTGCTGCAGGGGCCCGGTGGCGTCCGGGTGCCGGAACTCCAGGTGGTAGCTGCCCAGCACCAGGTCGATGGTGGCCGGGGTGCGCCCCATCAGCGCGTTGTCGAGCCAGATCTCGGCGCCAGACGGCTTGCTGTCGAAGGTCACGCGCGTCTTGGCGCTGGCCGGGGCCCGCTTGGGCAGCGCCGCGCCCATGACGAAGGCCCGCGCCGCCGCCTGGAGCTCCTTGACCACCTCGGGGCCGGCCGGCGCCTCGAAGGCCTCCGACCGGATGAGCTGGCCCGTGCCCACGTCGAGCCGGTTCAGCTTCAGGGTGTAGCCCCGGGCGTCGACGGCGAGCCGCGCCCAGATGAGCTGCTCGGCCTCCAGGATGGCGCCGACCTGAGCCATGCAGCCCGCGTCTTCCTCGAAGCACGAGAACGACAGTCGAGCCTCCGGGACGTTGAGCTTGATTTCGCCCTTGTCGGTCTGCCCCGACTCGGCCACCGCGGCGCGCAGCGCCTGCAGCACGCGAGCGCCATCGGCCTCGTGCTCGGGGGCCTCGACGGGCATCACAGCCACCGTGGCCGCGTGGGCCAGCAGCGGGGCGGACAGCAGCATGAGGATGAGACCGCGCATCGCTCGGGAGACTAGCACGCTCTTCGGCGGTGGGAAACTCCCGGTGACCCCCCCGCGGACCCCCAGGCGCATTGCACCGCGCGGGGGCCCGCGCCTACCATCCCGCCACATGGGACGTCCCCCGCTCTTGCTGTGGTGCCTCGCCGCGCCGGCGGTCGCCGGGGCCGCCGACGTGGGGCCCGCGCCGCCCCCCGGGGACGTCATCCTGCACGCCGAGACCGTCCTGGACGCGACCCGCTGGCAGGGCGCCCGCGCCACCCCCGAGGACCGGATGGACGTCCGCCAGCGCCTCGGCGCCCGGGCCCGCCTGGGGGATCCGCGGCTGACGCTCGAGGTGGATCTGGAGCTGGGCTCCGACTTCGGCCCCGAGCCCGACGCCTGGGCCGCCACGCCCGATCCGCGGCGGGCCGTCGTCGACGTCTACGCCGCGCGGCTGGACGCCCGCGACGTCGGCGGCCGCCTCGACCTGACGCTCGGGCGCCACCTGCTCTACGACGTCCTCGGCGCCGACGCCCTCGACGGCCTCACGGTCGCCTTGCGCGCCGCCCCCTTCCTCGAGGTCGGCGCCTCCGCCGGCCTCGCCACCCGCCGCGCCTGGTCGGGCTTCGGGCCCGACGTCTTCGAGCCCGACGGGGCCGGCCTGAGCGCCGATCCTGGCGGCATCCTGCGGGCGCGCGTCGGCACCCGCGGCCTGCGCTGGCTGGCCCTGCAGGCCGGCTGGACGCGCCAGTTCGACCGTCAGGTGCAGCGCGAGGACGCCTCCGCCCTGCTGCGCCTCGGTCCCGATTTCTTGAGCCTGGACGCAGGGTTGCGCTACGCCGTTGCCCTCCACGAGCTGGCCGACGCCCACCTGGGTCTGGCCTCGGACGCGGGGCCGGTGCGGCTCGGCGCCCGCTGGCGGCGGCACCGCCCGTCGTTCAGCCTCGACAGCATCTGGAACGCCTTCACCCGCCTGCCCTGGGACGCCGCCGAGGCGGAGGCGGGCGCCGACCTGGGGCCCTGGCGGCTGGCGGCCGACGCGTCGGTGCGCTGGTGGCCGGCCGGCGACGCGACGGCCCAGACGCCCGCCCTGGCCGTGCCCCAGACGCCCGCCGCCGAGCCGGACGCCCGCTCCATCGAGGTGGGGGGCTCCGTGGCCCGGGGCCTCGACGCCGCCCGCCCGGGCGCCCACCTCGGCCTCGAGGGCCGCGCCGCCGAGGGCTACGGCGGCGCCCGCCGGCACGTGGACGTCTTCACGCGCCTGCCCCTCCTCTACCAGCTCGGCCGCGCCCCGGCCTGGGTCCAGGCCCGGCTCGGGGCCGTCGCGCTCGCCGAGCTCACGGCGCCGGCCGCCTGGGCGCTGCTCGGCGCGGAGTGGGCCCCGGAGGAGACGATGACGCTCGAGGCCCTGGGCGAGCTCTACGCCGGCGGGCCCGATCCCACGCGCTTCCGCGTGCTGCTGCGCCTGCGGCTGGAGGAGTGGTGGTAGCGCTCGCCCTCCTCCTCGCCGTGCCGGCCGTCGTCTTCCCGCCGCCCACCCCGGGCAGCCTGGAGCGCCACGCCGAGCGCGCCGCGCAGCCCTGCCTGGCCTGCCACCCGGCCGCGCTCACCTCGACGCGGGCCACCGATCGCCTGGCGCCCGGCCTGCCCCCGCTGCTCGCGACGCCCGACGTGCGCTTCGACCACCAGCGACACCGGGCCGCCGGGACAGACTGCGCGCCCTGCCACGCGGCGGGCGGGGCGCTGCCGACGAAGGCCGCCTGCGCCACCTGCCACGACGTCGAGGCCCCGGAGCGCTGCGCCGACTGCCACCTGACGGCCCCCGACGGCCGCCTGCGCCTCGCCGTCGCCTCGGGCGTCCTGCGCCCGGCCACCGGCCTGGCCGACCACCGCGGCGACTTCGCCCGGCACCACGCCGAGCCCGCCCGGCTGGCGCCCGCCACCTGCGAGGCCTGCCACGCGCCGAGCGACTGCCAGGCCTGCCACGCGGGCCGCATCCGCCCCATCGGGCTGCACCCGGCCGACTTCATCGCGACCCACGGCCCCGCCGCGCGCCGGGACGATCCGGCCTGCGGCACCTGCCACCGCGCCCAGACGTTCTGCGTCGGCTGCCACGCCCAGAGCGGCCTCGCCCTGGAGGCCGGCCCCCGCAGCTTCGGCCGCGACGCGCGCGACCGGCGGACGTTCCACCCGCCTGGCTTCGGCGGCCAGCTCGGCGGCGTCCCGGGCCCCGAGCACCACCGCTACGCCGCCCGGCGCCAGCTCAACGAGTGCGCGAGCTGCCACCGCGAGGCCGACTGCGTGCGGTGCCACGGGGAGGCCGCCACCACCCGCCTGCGGGCCAGCCCCCACCCCGCCAGCTTCGCGGCCTCGTGCCGGGCCCTCCTCGACGCCAACCCCCGCGGCTGCGCGAAGTGCCACGCGTCCACGGCGGCGCTGCAGGGGAAATGTCGATGAAGATCATGGTCTTCTGCGCTCTGCTCGCGGGGTGCGGCGCCGACGTCGACGCCCCGTCGCCCACCAACGCCCCCATGCCCGCCACCTGCCCCACCCTGGAGGAGCTGGCCCCGGAGCTGCTGGGCCTGGTGCGGGGCGCCCGCCTGCCGGGCATCCAGGCCCTCGTCCGCGACCAGCTCACCGAGGCCCAGATCACGACGCTCCTCGACACGCTGCTGCGCATCCTGCGGGGCCTGCCGGCGGCCGAGCGCGACGCGTTGCTGGCCCTGGGGCACGACCCGCGGCCGCAGCAGCTCCTGCCGACCGTGGCGGATCTGCTGGCCTTCGTCGCGGGGGATGGCCAGACGGGCTACCGGGGCGAGGTCATCGCGGACGTCCGCCGTCTGCTGCGCACCTGCGACGGGGAGCGCCTGTTCACCGCCCTCGACCGCCTGCTGGCCGCGCCCGCCCTGCCCCGCCTGCTGGCCGCCCTGGGCGACGCGCTCGCCCTGGACATCGTGCAGGCGGTCCTGAACTCCGACGAGCCGCTGGCCCTGCGCCGGCCCGGCTTCACCACCCTCGTCTGCAACCTGGTCGCGTCCATCGTGTGGCCCGACTTCGACGTCCAGGCCGACATCATCCGGCCGCTCTCGGGCATCACGCTGCTGCCCTTCGACGAGCCCCCGCTCGCGACGCTGCTCGACGCGCTGGCCGAGCTGCTGTCCCCCGAGGCCGGCGTCCTGGCGCCGCTGGCCGACACCGTCTGCTGCGACGTCTACGGCGTGTCGCGCTGCGGCGCCCTGCCCGCCGACGCCCGCCCGCTGCCGCGGGATCCGGTCTTCACCTGGCTGCTCTACGACCTGTTCACGACGGGCGAGCTCGACGTGACGGGGCTGCTCACCCAGGTGGCGACGCTGGCGACGGATCCGACGCTGATCGAGGCCCTGGCGCCGGTGGCGGCGCTGCTGCGCGAGGTGGGCGCGGACCCCGATCTGCGCACCGGCCTCGTCGCGCTGCTGGCCACGGCCCTGCAGGACGACATCGCGCGGCAGGTGCTGCCCGAGCTGGTGCTGCTGCTGCGCACGGCCGCGCTGCCCGAGCTGCTGGCCGTGGCCGACGCCCTGCTCAACGGCTGCGAGGTGCGCTGATGCGAGCCCTGCTCTGCGGCCTCGCGCTGGCCACCGCCGCCCCCGCCGCCGCCAGCGTCTTCGACGTCTACGGCTTCACGCCCCGGGGCCGCGCCCTCGGCAACGCCCTGACGGCCGAGGCCGACGACTACACGGGCACCTTCTACAACCCGGCCCTGCTCACACGGCGCAAGCGCGTGAACGTGGGCGCCGGCCTCGTCGCCACCTTCCCGCGGCTCACCATCGATCGCGAGTTTACTGCTGAATTTCAAAAGGAAATCTCGCACGAGCTGCCCGACGACTTCACCGGCATCAGCTTCGGCGCCCTCTTCCCGCTGGGCGGGCGCTTCGGCAACCGGGTGGCCATCGGGTTCGGGCTCTACCTGCCGCTGCTGCGCCTGCTGCGCGCCGACTCGGTGGATGGGCAGGTGCCGCAGTTCTATCGATACGAGGCGCTGCCCGACAAGTTCGTGGTCCTGGCGAGCCTGGCCTTCGAGCCCGTCGACGGCTTCAGCGTCGGCGCCGGCGTGCAGGTGCTCGCGAGCCTCGACGGCCAGCTCGACTTCGGCGTCGAGGTGGCCAACCGCCGCGTGAGCCGCCGCGAGATCCTCGTCGAGATCGCCCCCACCGCCGCGCCCGTGTTCGGCCTCGCCTGGACGCCCGCCGCCGGCCTGCGCCTGGGCGCGAGCTACCGCGGCTCCATCCAGCTCGACTACGCGCTGCCGGGGCACATCGACATCGACACCCTCATCCAGCTCGACCTCGCGCTGTCCGGCACGGTCCTCTACACGCCCGACATCTACAACCTGGGGGTGGCCTGGGACGTCCCCGGGGCCGCCACCACCCTCGCGGCCGACGTCACGTTCGCGCGCTGGTCGGCCGCGCCCGATCCGTCGCCCCATGTGGCGCTGGACCTCTCGGGCGACCTGCTGGCCGGCCTGGGCGCCGACGAGCGCCTCGACATCGGCAGCGGCGCGCCCGTGGATCTGGCGTTTCGCGACGTGGTGGAGCTGAAGGCCGGCGTCGAGCACCACCTGCACCCGCAGGTCGCGGTGCGGGCCGGCTACACGTGGCGCCCCTCCCCGGCGCCGGTGCCGACCGCGGCCTTCAACTACATCGACAACGACGCCCACCTCCTCGCCGGGGGCTTCGGCGTGACGTTCGCCGACCCCCTGGAGGTCCGGCAGAACCCCGTCACGCTCGACTTCGTGTACCAGGCGACGATCATGAGCGACCTCCGGGTGCGCAAGACCGCGGGGGCCGACGACCGCGTCGGCGACTACCGCGCGGGCGGCGTCGTGCACGGCATCGGGCTCGCCTTCCGGCACGACCTCTGAGCTAGAGCGCGCCCGTCGCCTCGGCCATCACCACCGGCCGGCGGTCGGCGTCCTGCAGGTAGTAGCGCAGCGCGGCGACCTCGGGCGTGTCGACGGCCAGCACCTCGTCGGCGAAGCGGGCCCCGAGCACCTGGTAGATGAGGGTGGCCTGCACCTCGGTGGCGCTCGCGGGCACCCGGTAGCGCACGGTCGCCTGGCCCGCCGCGAAGTCCGGCCCCGGCTCGACGCCGACGGGGGCGGTCGCCGGGCCGTCCGCGTGATCCAGCGTCCAGCCGGACGGCAGCACCCGCGTGTCGTGGCAGAACCGCGCGCCGCGCAGCAGCGTCCACGTCGGGTTGCCCTCGGGGTCGCACATCAGCGACTCGAAGACGGCCACCTGGGCGGGGTCGTCGACCCGCAGCGTCGGCGGCCGCGCCGGGCCGCCGCGGCGCTCCTCCGGCTGCACCTCGCCGTCGGGGCCGAGCAGGTGACCCGCGGCGTCGAAGGCCCCCGACTCGAAGACGACGGCCCCCGACACGTCCCGGGCGACCACGTGCAACCACGCGCGGCGACTGGGGAATCCGCTCGGCAGCTTGTGCCCGGTGTCGCTCGCCACCACGACGGGCACCTCCAGGCCGCCCTCGACCGGGCGGGCCGGACCCACCATCACGGTCGCCGCGCGCTGGAGCTGCCCCCGCGCCTCGCGGATGACCGCGTCGAAGGCCGCCGCCGGTGCGCGGGGCCGCAGCGTGTCGGCGTGGTCGCGCAGGATGGCTGGCACCAGCGTGTTCGCCCCGACGAACAGGTGGCGGCCGAAGGGCGAGCGCGCGCTGATGGGGCCGAAGTCGCCACCGCCCGGCGTCCGCGCGATGGCGGTGCGGATGGCCTCCCCCTCCGCGTCGGTCGTCGGCACATGGCAGCCCTGGCAGGTCTTGCCCGCCGCCGGGTAGCCCGAGGCCCGCCACTCCAGGAAGGTGCCCTGCTCCAGCAGGACGTGGCCCGTGTCCTCGCCAGCGGCCGTGAGCGCGTGGGTCTCGAGGGTGTGGCAGGTGCCGCAGAGGGCGGACTCGGTGATCTGCGCCCCCTGCGTCGGCGTGTAGCCGGTGTGCATCTGCATGGGCCTGGTGAAGGGGCTGGCGTGGGGGCCGAAGATGGCGCGCTCGGTGCCCAGGCGGTAGCCGCCGGTGAAGCTGGCGGGCGTGCCGAGGCCCTCGGCGGTGATCTGGTGGCAGACGGTGCAGGTCACGCCGTCGCGCGCCAGCTCCCCGCGGGGCGTGCGCTCGGTGAGGATGGCCAGCGACACGCCCGCGCCCCCAGCCTCGACATGGGCCGCTGGCGTGTGGCAGCGGGCGCACTTCGCCTCGATGGCGGCGGCCGCGGCCGGCGTCGCGGCGACCTCGGCCGAGACCACCGCGCGCCACAGTGGATCCCGGGCCGAGTTGGCCATCATGGTCGCCTGCCAGAGGTTGAACGGCGCGATGTCGGCGCCGCGGGCGTCGCGCATGGCGTCGGCTCCGGCCGCGTTGCTGTGGCAGGTCGCGCAGTTGCCGCTCGTCATGGTGAGGTCGCCCTCGGCCTCGCCGACGGCCGGCGGCGTGGGCAGGGGCTCGGCCGCGCCCCAGTCAGGGGGCGGCCCCGCGTCGGCGGGCGGGACGGCGCCGTCACCTGCGTCAACGATTGAAACATCTGGTCGCATATCTGCGACACCGCCATGGCCGCCGCCGGCGTGGCCGCCGCGCTGATCGTCGCAACCGGCCAGGGCCATCAGGCCCAGCATCCACCACTTCATCTTCCGGCCCTCCGCACTTCGGGGTGAGACGGAGGCTGGTGTTTCAAGGGGCGTGCCTCAGCGGCGGCGGCGCAGCTTCCCCGCGACCCGGGCGGCCAGGCGGCGCACCTCGGGGACCCCCAGCAGGCCGGCCCCGGCGAGCGTCACGGCGCCGGCCAGGCCCCCCGTCAGCGCGCCGTGGAGCAGCGGCGGCCAGGGCGGCAGCAGCCAGGCCAGGCCGAAGCCGGCGCCGATGCCCGCCGCCGTGGCGGCGGCGAGGCGCAGCCACCCGTCGAGCAGGGGCCGGGCGAGGCCGGGCCCGAGCAGCCGCACCAGCAGCGCCGTGAGCCCGACGGCGTACAGCGAGAGCGCAGTCGACGAGGCCACGGCCAGGCCGGGGGCGCCGTAGCGGTCGAACAGCAGCGCGTAGAGCGGCAGCGCCGCCACGGCGATGAGGGTGCCGGCCACCGTGGGCGGCCAGGTGCGGCCGGCGGCGTAGAACCCGCGCGCCAGGAGGAGCTGCCCCGACCACGCCCACAGGCCGAGGCACATCAACCCCGTGTACTGGCCGATCTCGGCCAGCTCGGCGGGGGTGAAGCGGCCGGTGCCCCAGATGACCCGGGCCACGTCCTCGCCCGCGACCGTCAGGGCCGCCTGGGCCGCGAAGGCCAGCACCCAGAGCGTGCGGACGGCGCTCACCAGCAGGGCGCGCACCTCGTCCGGCCGGCCGGACGCCCAGAGCCGCGTCAGCGTCGGGAACGCCGCCATGCCGGCCGCCATGCCGAAGACGCCCATGGGCACCTTCATCAGCGTCCGGGCGTACTGCAGCCGCGAGATGGCCCCCGCCGAGGTCGACGCGTGGTGCTTCACGATCCAGTCGTCCGCCACCACGATGGACACGCCGAGCATCACCGGGATGGACCGGCGAAACCAGGTGGCCACGTCGGGGTGCCGCAGCCCCAGGCGCAGCTTCATGCCGCCGCGCACCGCGCCGATGAGCGGCAACGCGAAGGGGCCGAGGGCCGAGCCGATGAGGACCCCCCACGCGAAGCCGGCGCCGCCCTGGGTGTCGGCCAGCAGGAGCCCCCCCGCCACGACGCAGAGCACGTAGACCACGGGCGCCAGGGCCGGCATCGTGTGGCGGTCGCGGGCTTGCAGCGTCGCCGAGAGCAACCCCCCGAGAATATGGAAGATCTGCCCCGGCAAGACGATGCGCGTGAGCGTCGTGAGGCGCGCCTGGCCGGCCGCGTCGAAGCCGGGCGCGACCCACGTCACGAGCGTCGGCGTGGCGATCCAGAGCGCCGCCGTCAGCGTCACCGCGGCGAGCGCCACCACCCAGAAGAGGGCCGAGAAGGACCGCCACGCGGCGCGCTCGTCGCCGGCGACCAGGTGCCGCTGGAAGAGTGGGATGAAGACGATGGAGAGGAGGCCCGACGCGAGCAGGTAGTTGAGGAAGTCGGGGATGACGAAGGCCGCCCAGAACACATCGGCCTCGGCGCCGCCGCCGATGGTGCGGCCGATGACGGCCTCGCGGACGAGCCCGAGCAGGCGCGAGAGCAGGATGGTGCCCGCGTAGAGGAGCGACGCGAGCCGCACCGCGCGGGTCAAGGCTCGTCCCCTCCGCCGCCGAACGCCCCGAGCAGGGGGCCGACCCCGGCGGCCAGCAGGACGGCGCCGAGGACGTCGAACCAGACCGGCTGCCAGAGCACCTCGTCGGCCGCCGTCACGTCGAAGCCCGGGACGCCGGGCTCGACCCCCAGCACGGCGAGCAGCGGGAGGAGCGCCTGGGGAAGCACGGCCGCCACGGAGGGCAGGAGCGCGCCGGTGTGCTTGAAGAGCCACGTCGGCAGGATGAGCAGCAGCCCGAACTGCAGGGCCAGGCCGCCCCCGCTGAACGCCGCCCCCAGCAGAATGGTGCCGGCCACCACCCAGGACGGGGGCAGCCGGACGGCGAGGGCGCGCTGCACCACCCCCTGCAGGACGACGATGACGCAGAGCGGCTGGACGAGCCCCAGCAGCGCGGCCGTCCACGGCTCCACGGCCGGCCCCTCGGGCGTCATCGGGGAGTAGGCACGGAAGCTCAGGAGAATATTGCCGATTTCGCTCGCGAGGATCATCGCGCCGGCCCCGGCGACGGCCGCCGCGAGGGACCACCAGGCCACGGGGGGCGCCAGCGCGGCGGGGGGCGTCTCCGGCCCGACGCGCCGATCGACGCGCAGGACGAGGGGCGTCGCGAAGAGCAGGCCGGGGATGAGCAGCCAGATGGGCGGCACCTGGCTCTGGGTCGCCGCCCCCACCAGGGCGGCGGGCAGCATGGCGAGGGCCGCCCAGAGCGGCAGCGCGATGGCGGCCCAGAGCAAGGGGGGCCAGCGGCGTCGGGGCTCGTCGTTCATGGGGGCGGACAGTACCCGGTGGGGCCCGGGTTGTCTCGCCCTTCCCGAATGGGCGAGTTGACGGTGCCATCCGGCGGCCGAGCGACTACACTCCCGCCTCATGTCGACCATGCGCACCGTCGTCACCAACCTCCGCGCCGCCCGCACGGCCATCAAGGACATGGGCCGGCTGCGCCAGATCGCGGCGGTCCTCATCCGGCATGGCTTCGGGCAGGTCGTGGAGGCGTGGAACCTCCAGGACAAGGTGATCGTCGGGGCGCTGCTGGAGAAGCGAGATCCCGAGGCCCCCCGCAAGGGGCTCAACACCCGCATCGTGGAGGCCACGCAGGAGCTCGGGCCCACCTTCGTGAAGCTGGGTCAGATCCTCTCGACCCGCTCGGATCTCATCCCGCAGGCCCTGTGTGATGAGCTGGCGACGCTCCAGGACAGCGTGGCCCCCATCACCTTCGCCGAGGCGAAGGCGGTGGTGGAGGCCGCCCTCAAGTGCCCGCTCGAGGACGTCTTCTCCGAGTTCAGCGAGGAGCCCCTGGCCTCCGCCAGCATCGCGCAGGTCCACACGGCGCGGCTCAAGAGCAACGGCGAGGAGGTGGTGGTCAAGGTCCAGCGGCCGGGCATCCGCCAGACCATCGAGTCCGACCTGCACATCCTCCACTGGGTCGCCCGCCAGATCGAGGTCTCCATCCCCGAGGCCCAGGCCTTCGATCCGGTGGCCATCGCCCTCGAGTTCGAGCGCGCCATCTCGAAGGAGCTCGACTTCACCTTCGAGGCCAACAACCTGGAGCGGTTCGACCGCAACTTCGCGGCCTGGCCCTCGATCCACATCCCCCGGGTGCACCGGGAGTGCTCGAGCCGCACCATCCTGGTCATGGAGCGGCTGCGCGGGAAGAAGATCACCGAGGCCGCCCCGCTCGGCTTCGACATGGAGGCCATCGCGCGCGAGTGCGTGAGCATGATCTTCAAGATGGTCTTCGAGGACGGCTTCTTCCACGGCGACCTCCACCCCGGCAACCTCTTCGTCCTGGAGGATGGCCGCATCGGCCTCATCGACTTCGGCCTCGTGGGCCGCATGACGCAGGTCATGAAGGACGCGATGGCCGATCTGCTGCTGCACCTGGCCACCCGCAACCACGCGGGGGTGGCCCGGGCGCTCTTCGAGATCGCCATCCGCACGGGGAAGGTCGACTACGGGCGCTGGGAGGCCGAGGTCAGCGAGCTGATGGACGTCCACCTCGCCGACGCGTCGCTGGCCGAGGTGGACTTCGGCGAGATCCTGCGGGCGCTGGTGGAGGGCGCCATCCGGCACAATGTCCGGATTCCGGCCGACTACACCATGTTCTTCAAGGCGATCATGACGGTGGAGGGCATCGGCAAGATCGTCGCCCCCGACCTCGACCTGCTCTCGGAGTGCCGGCCCCACGTCGAGCGGCTGATCGCCGCGCGGTACAGCCCCGAGCGCGTCCTGCGCGCCTCCGTCGACACGCTCCAGGCGTTCGCCCGCTTCGCGCGGCAGTTCCCCGTCTCGGCCCATGAGTTTCTGCGGTCCATCGAAGATGGGCGCATCAACGTGGGGCTCGACTTCGGCCAGCTCGAGAAGCTGGAGCGCGCCCGCGACCGGCGCCTGAACCGGGCCGTGCTCGCCGGCCTCACCGCCGCCTTCCTGTTCTGCGGCGTGCTCTTGCGCCATGACGCCCGCTGGACGGTGTTCGGCGTGCCGGGGCTCTCGCTGCTGGCCTTCATCGTCGGGGGCTATCTGTCGTTCCGCCTCTTCTGGCGCATCCGGAAGGAAGACTGGTAGCCCCAGGCTTCTGAAATCCAAGCACTTTTCCGTCGGTCTGTCGGTGGCGCCCGCTGGGCCCATGGGGGCAGAATGGGCGCTGTACGGACCGGGGGGGACGGGGATGACGACGCGCTGGCTGGCGCTCCTGTTGATCGTGGGCTGCGACGGCGGTGGTGGGGGGAGCGGGGCGCGCGACGCGGGCGCTGACGTGGGCGCGGTGGACGCGCGGGTGGCCGACGCGACCCGCGGTGACGCCGGCCAGCGCGATGGCCCGGATGCCAGCCTGGACGCAGGCCGCCCGGACGCTGGCCGCCCGGACGCGGGCCGCCCGGACGCCGGGGACCTCGACGCGGGCCGGGACGCCGCGACGCTCGACGCCCAGCCCGTCCATCCCGACGCCGCGGACGCCGCCCTCCCGGCCGACGCGGAGGTCGCCGACCAGGGGCCCGACGCCTGCGTCCCCGCCTGCGACGGCCGCGCCTGCGGCGATGACGGCTGCGGCCAGACCTGCGGCGACTGTCCCCCCGACGCCCCCCTCTGCGACGACGGCGCCTGCCAGCCCTGGCCCGCGGTCATCGTCTCCGAGGTGGTCAGCGCGAACCAGGCCGGCCTCGTCGATGGCAACGGCGAGCGCAGCGACTGGATCGAGCTGCAGAACCGCGGCCTGGAGCCCGTGGATCTGACGGGGTTCGCCCTGACGGACGACCTGGACGAGCCCCAGCAGTGGCGCTTCCCCCCGACGATCCTGGCCCCCGGCGAGATCCGGGTGGTCTTCGCGTCGGGGCAGGAGGCGCCCGAGGGCGAGCTGCACGCGAGCTTCCGCCTGCGCGCCGAGGGCGAGCCCCTGGCCCTGGTGAGCCGGGACGGCCGGACGATCATCGACCAGTACGACCCCCTGCCGGCCCTCGGCGATGACGTCGCCTTCGGGGTGTCCCAGGCCGTCGAGACGCTGGCCCTCGTCGAGCCCGGCCAGGAGGCCGCGTGGCGCGTGCCGGCGGGCCCCCTGCCCGGCTGGATGGACGCCGGCTACGACGATGGCGACTGGGCGCGGGGCCCGACGGGCCTGGGCTATGACCTCGCGGGCGGCCCGCCGCCGCCAGAGGCGCAGGTCGAGCTGGCCGCCGGCCGCCCGGCCCGCCAGAGCTCCACGCTCGGCGGCTTCATCGCCGATCTGGGCGTCAACGGCGACTTCGCCGACTTCACGCACACCTTCCGCGATGACCAGGCCGCGACGTGGGCGGTGGAGCTGGCCGGCGACTTCTGGATCGACCGGGTGGTGCTGCACAACCGCCGCGGCTGCTGCGGGTCGCGGCTGCGCGACATCACGGTGCGCGTGCTCGACGCGGCCGGGGCCGAGGTCTACGCTTCACCGCTGCTCAACCCGGAGAACGTCCTGGGCGCGCCGGCCAGCATCGAGGTGCCGGTCGGCGGCGTCCTGGGCCGCACGGTCGAGGTGAGCCGGACGCCGGACCTGGACCTCTCGGGCAGCAACGGCCAGGGCAACGACGACGAGCCCACGGTGCTCTCGCTGGGCGAGGTGCAGGTCTTCGGCGGGGCGGACCGCATCGGGGCGCACCTGGCGACGGACGTCGAGGCCGCGCTGGCCGGGCGCGGGACGAGCCTGTACGCCCGGGTGCCCTTCGTGGTGGACGACCCCGCCACCCTCAGCACCCTCACGCTGGCCGTGCAGACGGACGCGGGCTTCGTCGCGTGGATCAACGGCGTCCAGGTCGCCGCGGTGCGGGCGCCCGCCGACGTCGCGTGGGACGCGGCCGCCACGGGCGAGGCCGACGACGGGACGGAGACCGTTCGCCTCAACGTCTCCGGCGCGATCCGCGCGCTCCGCCCGGGCGCCAACGTGCTGGCCTTGCAGGCCCTCAACAGCCGACCCGACGACGACGACCTGCTGCTCCTGCCGACGCTCACGGCCGAGCGGGTGCGGGACGGCGACCGGCTCTTCTTCGACGTCCCCACCCCCGGCGCGCTGAACGACCAGCCGGGCTACCTGGGCTTCGTCGCGCCCGTCACGGTGGACGTCCCCTCGGGCCTGGCCCAGGCGGCCTTCCCCGTCACGCTGGCCACCGCCACCCCCGACGCCGAGATCCGCTACACCCTCGATGGGCGCACCCCGACGCCGGAAGTAGGCGAAATCTATCGGGAACCGCTGCAGATTGGCCGCACCACGGCCCTGCGGGCGATGGCCTGGCGGCCCGGCTACCGCGACGGCCCGCGCACGGCGGCGACGTGGATCTTCCCGGCCGACGTCGCGCTGCAGGACGCCCAGGCCACCCTCGACGCCGGCTTCCCGGCGCGCTGGGGCAACACCGCCCCCGACTACGGCATGGACCCGCGGGTCATCGGCCCGGGGGCCCCCGACGCGGACCGCCTGGGGCCCGCCCTCGCCGCGTTGCCGACGCTGGCCATCACCACCGAGATCGAGGGCCTCTTCGGGCCCGACGGCATCTACACCCGGTCCGACCAGCACGGCGTCGCGTGGGAGCGCGCCATCTCGGCGGACTTCTTCGGCCCTGAGGGCGAGGCCTTCCAGATCGAGTGCGGCCTGCGCATCCAGGGCGGGGCCTTCCGCAGCCACGGGCTCACGCTCAAGCACTCGCTGCGGCTGCTCTTCAAGTCGGACTACGGCCCCGGCAAGCTGCGCCACCCGGTGTTCGGCCCCAGCGGCCCCGACCGGTTCGACACGCTGACGCTGCGGGCCAACTCCAACGACGGCTGGCAGTGGTCGGGCGCGGGCTCGCGGCCGCTCTACATCCGCGACGCGTTCGCCCGCGCCACCCGCCGGGCGATGGGGGGCGAGGCCTCCCGGGGGCGCTTCGCGCACCTCTACCTCAACGGCATCTACTGGGGCGTGTACGAGATCGTCGAGCGGCCCGACGCGGCCTACAGCGCCACCCACTTCGGCGGAGAGCGCGACGACTGGGACGCCATCAACAGCGGCACGGCCGTGGACGGCGATCTGGCCGCGTGGAACGCTCTGATCGCCGCGCTCAACGCCGGCGTGGCGGCCGACGACGCCTACCGGGCCGTCACGGGCCAGGCCGACGCGTCGCAGCTCATCGACCCCGTCGACTACGCCGACTACATGCTGACGAACCTGTTCGTGGGCAACACCGACTGGCCGCAGAAGAACTACTACCTGAGCCGCGATCGGGCGCGGGGCGTGGGCTTCCGCTTCTCGATGTGGGACGCCGAGTGGTCCATGGGCATCCGCTCCGAGCTCGACACCAACCGCGTCGGCGTGAACGTCGGGGTGGCCCAGCCGTGGCCGGCCCTGCGGCAGAACGCCGAGTTCCGGCTGCTCGTCGCCGACCGCGCCCACCGCCACTTGTTCGGCGGGGGCGCGCTCTTCGTCGACCCCGACGCGCCCGCCTGGGACGCCGAGCACCCCGAGCGCAACCAGCCCGCGGCCCGCTTCATGGCCCTGGCCGACGAGGTCGAGCTGGCGCTGGTGGCCGAGTCCGCTCGATGGGGCGACCAGCACGCCGCGACGCCCTACACCGTCGACGCCCACTGGCGGCCCGAGCGCGACCGGCTGCTGGCCGACTACCTGCCCTTCCGGTCGGGCGTCTTCCTCGACCAGCTCCGCGCGGCGGACCTCTACCCCGCCCTGCGCGGCCCGCTCTTCGCCGCCCGGGGCGGCGCCGTGCCCGTCCCGTACGACCTGCCCGTCGACGCCGAGGGCGACCGGCTCTACTACACGCTGGACGGTACCGACCCGCGGCTGCCCGGCGGCGACGTCTCGCCGACGGCGCTGGAGGCGGTCCCCGGGGAGCCCCTGCGCATCGCGCCCGCCCCACTCGTCCGCGTGCGGGCCCGCGCCTTCGCGGGCGGAGTGTGGAGCGCCCTCGAGGAGGGCACCTTCGAGGCGGCCCCCTGACGTCGACGTTCACCCAAAAAGCCCCTGAAAAACAGCAGCTTGCCGACAGCAGCCGGACGAGCTGGCGTCCCACCAGGCGGGCGCGGGGGCTGGCATGGAGCGGGGCGAGCGAGCGCGGCAGGCGCTGGTCGCGTGGCTGATCTCGGAGGGCCCGGGTGACGGGCCGACGCCCTGGACGCTGGCCCAGGTGGCGGCCTTCGAGGCGTCCGCGGGGGCGGCGTGCAGCCCGACGCTGGCGGCCGTCCTCCAGGCCGATGGGGGCTGGCTGCGACCGCCGCCACCCGGCAGCACCCGGGCACCCTCCTCGCCGCGCCGGCCAGCGTGGCGCGGACGACCGGCGCGCCCGGCGTCCGCGTGGCCTTCGACCGGGCGCCCGACGCCGCCCTCGCCGCCGCCGTCGACGCCCGCCTGCGCCTGTGGCACGCCACGTCACCGACCTGGTGGCCTGGTCCAGGCGATGAGGTCTGGCTGCTCGCCGACACGCCAGCCCGGATCCTCGGCGGCGGCGTCGAGCTGGCGCTACGGCCGATCGCTGGCCGGCGCGGCGCCTGGCCCTGGGAGGCCGACGCGCCCCTCGCCCTCCTGGCGGCGCTGCTCACCCCGCTCGGGCCCGCCCGCATCGAGGCCCGGCTGCCCGGCTGAGGGACCCACCCGGACGAACGGCCTCCAGGGCTGCCCGGGGCCCCCGCGGCGCGCCACGTAGCTCCCCAGCGCCACGCCGCAGTCGGCGCAGTCGTCGAGGCGCAAGGTCACGCCAACCACCCGGCGACCGTCCACGAGAAACCCCTGGATCTGCCCGAAATAATGAGGCTTTTCGATGCGAGCCTCCTCCACCCAGCGGCGGCCGTCGCGGGAGGTGAGCACCAGGGCGGTCGGCCCCGAGGACTCGACCTGCCAGTCCAGCAGCGCGACCAGCCCGTCTGGCGTGTCCACCACGCTCACCCACTGCCACCCCTGCGTGCCCTCCGCCTCGATCTTCAGGGTGACGCGCGCGCCATCCACCCCCTCGACCGTCGGGAACAGGTGGAAGAGGTCGAGGCGGGTGTTGAAGAACCGCAGCCCGCGCGCCTCGGCGACGAGCGTCCCGCCGGGGACGGGCGCTGCCCGCAGGGGGATGGGGACGACAGGGGGCGAGGCCAGCAGGACGAGGAGGAGGGCGAGCATGCCTGACTCTACGTCGCCACGCCCCCGCCGGAGAAGCCCAGGGAACGCCCGACCCAGCGCGAGCCTGCCGGGGGCTGATGTGTGACCAGGAAGGCCCTCAGGAGGGTGCAGCCGTGCGCTCTGGCTGCAATGCTCGGGTCGCTGCGGGCGGTCAGGCGGGGCTTTGCGGGTCGAGCGAGGGTCGTGATCGTGGGGGCGTGGCTGCCGCGGCCCTCCCCAGGCCCCGGGCTCCCCCACGCAAGGCGCACCCCGCCCAAGGCGCCCCTCGCGCACCCGGCCCATCCTGCTTCTGTGCGGTCGACCGCCTCGCGCTACCCCGGCCCATCCCTCGCCGCCGCCCGCCGCGCGAAGAGCGGCGGCAGCGTGTGCGGCGGCCACGGGATCATCGGCTGCGTCCGGTCGGCGTGCCACCGCTGGAAGGCCCGCGAGGCGGCCGTGTACGCCTCCCGCGTCGCCGCGTGCGCCTCGTGCCACCGCTCGGCGTGCTCGGGCGGGCCATGCACGACCGGCCTCGGGCTGCGCGTCCGCTCCGCCGGCCGGCTGAGCGGGTCGATCCGCCGCGCGGCCTCTGGGTCGGGCACCGGCAGGCCCCGCTTCTTCCTCCGCGGCCGGTGCTCGGCGGCCACGTCGTCGGCCAGGTCCCACAGCAGGCGCCGGTACCCGGCCGGCGTCAGGTCGCCCAGCCCCGGCAGCCGGTCGAGCCGCACGGCCAGGCGCTCCTCCCGGCCGCCCTCGTGCCGAAAGGTGCCCACGATGCGCTCGCCCAGCAGCAGGCCGCGGTTGGCGCAGGCGTGCACGTCGTCGACGGGGTGGCGCACGATGAGCTGCGCCGTGCCCTGGCCCATCACGTAGCGCAGCCGCTGGACGGCGTGCTCCAGCGTCGTGATCTGGGTGAACCGCGCCCGCGTGAACAAGGGGCCCGTCCGGTCGAGCAGCTTGTTGATGCGCCGGGCGATCTCGCGGTGGGTCCACTCCAGGAAGCTGCTGGCGTCGACGAGGTCGGGGGTGCCGAGCAGCCAGTGCACATGGTTGGAGAGGAAGTAGTAGCCGTACACATCGACGTTGGGGAACTTGCGCTGGGCGCGGGCGAGGACGCCGTTGAGGATGTCGACGCTGCGGCGGGTGGGGACGAAGGCGAACCGGTCGTCGACGACCTTGGAGACGACCTCCTGGACGGTGACAAGGCAGCCGAGCCGGGGGCTGAGGGCCTGGAACTCGGGCAGCTCGGTGCGCAGCAAGGTGGGCATGGGGGGGCCTCCAGCGTGGGTGCTCTCCTTCCTTTCGGTCAGTCGCGGCGGGTGTCGCAGAAAAACTGAAAAAACTTCGCCCTCTGGCCCCTCGACCGCCCATTGACGCGGCGCCCCCGGGTGCGCTACCCCCCGCGCCATGCTGAGCTGGGAACTCCTCGACAGCGGCCGCGTGCCCGAGTCCAACAACGTGATGGCCCTCATGCGGCGCGGCCACGAGCTGGTCATCCGCGTCGACGACCGGGAGCTCATGGGCAACCGCGCCCACGGCTCGGAGGACGCCCTCTCGGACCTGGCCTGCGACCACCTCCTGCCCGCCTGCCCGGACGCCCGCGTCCTCATCGGCGGCCTGGGCATGGGCTTCACCCTGGCCGCCGCCCTGCGCCGCCTCGGCCCCGGCGCCCACGTCGAGGTGGCCGAGATGGTGCCCGTCGTCGTGAAGTGGAACCGCGGCATCGTGGGCGACGTCGCCGGCCGCCCCCTCGATGACCCCCGCGCCCACGTCTACGAGGGCGACGTGGCGGACCGCATCCGCGTGCCGCCGGCCCCCTGGGACGCCATCCTGCTCGACGTCGACAACGGCCCCATCGCCCTGACCCGCGAGGGGAACGGCTGGCTCTACACCTGGCAGGGCCTGCAGGCCGCCTTCGACGCCCTGCGCCCCGGCGGCGTGCTCGGCGTCTGGTCCGCCGCTGACGAGCCCGCGTTCACCCGCCGCATGGACCGCGCCGGCTTCGACACGACGCCCGTCTACGTCCGCTCCCGGGGGAAGAAGGGCGGCCGCCGCCACACGGTCTGGATCGGCATCCGCCGGGCCGAGCGCCGCCGCTAGACGTAGCCCGCCAGGACCTCCATCGCGACCTTGTAGCGCCCGAACGGCGGCATGATGTAGGCGCCCTGCACCCGGTGCCGCACGCTCTCCAGGGCCTCCCGCGCGATGCGGATGCCTTCGGCCTGCCCCTCGCCCCGCGCGTCGGCGTCCTGCATCCGCGCCAGGATGTACGGCGGGATCTGCATCCCCGGCACATTCTCGTGCAAGAACAAGGCGTTGCGGTGGCTGGCCAGCGGGCAGAGGCCCACCATGACCGGCAGGCCCAGGTGCGCCGTGTCGTCCAGGAATCGCTCGAAGACCCGGGGGTCGTAGACCGGCTGCGTCATCACCAGGTGGGCGCCGGCCGCCTTCTTCATCTCGAGCCGGTGGATCTCCCGATCCCGGTCCACCGCCGCCGGCTCCGCCCCCGTCGCGCTCACGAAGGAGGTCGGCGCGTCCGTCGGCCGCCCGGCCGGATCGACGCCGCGGTTGAAGCCGGTGATGACGTTCAGGAGGCCGACGCTGTCGACGTCGTAGACCCCCGTCGCGTGCGGGTACGGGCCCATCTTCGGGGGGTCGCCCGTGATGACGACCAGGTTGCGCAGCCCCAGGACGTGCGCGCCGAGCAGGTGGCTCTGCAGGCCCAGGAAGTTGCGGTCGCGGCAGCAGACGTGCAGCAGCGGCGACAGGCCGGTGGCCCGCTGGACCTCCACCGCCATCGCCAGGTTGCTCATGTTCAGGCTGGCCCGCGGGCCGTCGGCGATGTTGATGGTGGTGACGCCGAAGTCGCGCAGCGCCTGGGCCGCCTCGATCTTCTTCGCGAGATCCAGCCCCGCCGGCGGGTTGACCTCCACGCTCGTCACGAACCGGCCGGCCGCGAGGGCCGCCGCGAAGTCGCTGCGCTCGGCCAGCGGCACCTCGGGGCCGCCCGCGGGCGTCTCGCCGGGCTCGATGCGCGGCCCCGGCGGGGCCTCGACGCCCCCGCCGAGCATCCGCGTGGCGTTCGCCATCCGCCGGATGTGCTCGGGGCCCGTGCCGCAGCAGCCGCCCAGCACCTTCACGCCCGCCTTGAGCAATCTGCGCCCAAACACCCCGAAATACTCGGGATTGGCGACGTAGATCACCCGCCCGTCCACCACCTGCGGCAGCCCGGCGTTGGCCTGGGCCATCACGGGCTTGCCCAGGCCGACCATCGGCGTCGTCACCCGGTACAGCAGGTCCGGGCCCCCGCCGCAGTTCGAGCCGATGACGTCGGCCCCGGCCGCGATGAGCCGCCGCCCCACCTGCTCCGGGCTGTGCCGCTGCAGGCTCAGGCCATCGGGCTGGAACGTGAAGAGCGCGACCACCGGCACCGCCGCCCGCGTGCGCGCCAGCTCGATGGCCGTCTCGAGCTCCTGCAGCACCGGGAACGTCTCCAGCACCAGCGCGTCGACGCCGGCCGCGACCAGCGCGTCGATCTGCTCGGCCAGCGCGTCGCGCGCCGCGCGGCCCGCCGGGCCCGCCAGGTCTTCCAGCCGCGTCCCCGTCGGGCCCACGCTGCCGACCACGTACGCGCGGCCGCCCGCCGCCTCCCGCGCGAGCCGCACGCCGGCGGCGTTGATGACCTGCACCTTGTCCGCCAGCCCGTGGTGGGCCAGCTTCACGCGGTTGGCCGCGAACGTGTTGGTCGTCAGCGCCCGCGCGCCGGCCTGCAGGTACTCCTCGTGGATGCGCCGCACCAGGCCCGGCTGCTCGAGGGAGACCGCCTCGAAGCACTGGGTCAGGAAGACGCCGCGCTCGTACAGCAGCGAGCCGATGGCGCCATCGAAGAGGAGGCCGCCGGCCTGGGCGGTTTCGAGGAAAGGCTTCACGGGTCGCGCAGCATACTGCAACGGCGACCGCGACCCGAACAGGAACGGTGACTTCCCCGCAACTTCTCGAGATCGTTCATGGTTCTCCCTGGTCGAACCGGGGGAACAGCGGCCCGGCGAGGGGCGCGCCCGGGCGAGGCCGCAGCCGCCAGGTGAACGGACTGGCCGCCCGCGCCGGCTGCCACGTCGCCGCCGGCGTGACCCAGGTGGTCGACAGGGCCCGCCGGTGGGCCGCCGTGGAGTTGGCCTCCGACATATGCCAGACGCGCACGTCGTGGGCGATGGCGTCGCCCGCCCGGACGGGGACCGGCACCGCCACCCGGCCCTCCACGTCCATGGGCGGCAGGTCGCTGGCCGGGCCACCGCCCGCAGCGAACTCGGCGGGGCGGCGGTCGCCGAGCCGGTGGGTGCCCGGGATGTACCAGAGGCACCCCGCGGCCTCGTCGGCGTCGTCGAAGCAGAGCCAGAGCGTCAGCGCGCGCGGGGCGTCCAGCGGCAGGTAGCTGTGGTCCTGGTGCCACTGGATGCGCTCGCCCTGGCCCGGCGGCTTCCACACCAGGCCGTCCTGGAAGAAGACCACGCTGGGCTCGGCCAGCACCTCGGCCACCACCCGCGCCAGGCGGCCGCCACGGACGAGGGCGCCCAGGCTCGGCGCAGACTGCCAGATGTTATGCCCCAACCGCCCGTAATGATTGGTGATCGCCACCGACGCCTGCAGCGCGTCCAGATCGGCCCGGGCGGCCTCGACGTCGCTCGCGTCCAGGAGGCCGGGCAGGTGGACGAAGCCGTCGCGGGCGAGCGCCGCGGCCCGATCCGTCACAGGCCCAGGTCTCCCTCGGCGGCTGCGGCGTCCTCGGGCCCGGCGTCGTCGGCGGCGAAGGCCGCCGGGCACGGATCCTCAGCCACCGGCGGCGTGTAGAACTCCGCCCGGTTGGTCAGGGCCAGGCTGTCCACGAACGACGCGTTGCCGGCCTCGTCGATGACGACCTGCTCCGGCGCCACGCCGCCCGCGATCAGCACCCGCCCCTCCGGCAGCTCCGCCGCGATGTGGCCGAACCGGCGCCGCGCCATGGACGGCCCCACGCTGATGGACCCGGCCGGCTCGGCGTCGTCGTAGAACAGCAGGTCGTCCCCGGCCACGAACGACGTCGGCTTGCCGAAGCTGCCCCAGCCGCCCGTGATCATGACCCGCGCCCCCGAGGCCGCCGCGCGGTGGAGCACGCGGCGCACGCCCGCCTGGGCCGAGTCGGGCACGGCGATGGGCGTGATCTCCGCGCTGGCGGCGGCGACGTCCACGGCGATGACGAACGCGTTGGGCGCGCACTGGCCGCCCGGATCGGGGTTGTGGAGCAGGTCGCGCCCGCGGATGACGAGGCCCCCGATCACCAGCACCCGCGCCCGGCCCGCCGCGTCCGGGGCCAGCAGCGTCGCCGTGTGGTAGGCGGTGGCGTACCAGTCCCGGCAGGCGTCATCGCAGGTGGGCGCCCCCGGGATCTGCAGCGGCGTGGCCGCGAACACGGGATCGAGGGTGACGAGGTAGCCCGGCGTCTGGCCACATGAGGCGACGTCGGCGCCCCACACCAGGAAGGCGTCGGCGCCCAGCGGCGTGACCGTCGGCCCGAGCAGCGGGGCCGGGAGCGTGTGGCGGGCCACCGTGCCGGCCGCGAAGACCTCGGCCGCCGCGCTCGCCGCCGGCCCCTCTCCCAGGCCCCCCGCCCGCAGGACGCGGCCATCCCGCGCCCGGCCGATGCCCGCCAGGACCCGCGGCACCAGGCCCTGGCCATCCGCGGTCGTCACCGGCGCCACGGCCCCCGTCGTCGCGTCGAAGAAGGCCGCCCCCGGCTCGCCCGCCAGCGGCTCCGTGGGCACCAGCGGCCCCTGCGCGAAGGACTCCTGCGGCAGCGCCGGCGGCGTCTCCAGGCTCAGGCTCGGCGCGCCCCCGATGAGCAGCAGCCCGAGGCGCGTGTCGACCTGCCAGGGGGCCGCCTCCAGCCCGACGCGGCCCTGATCGAGCGCGCGGTGGGTGATGGGCCGGCTGCGCTCGACCCCGGGCCAGAACAGCGTCTCCCGCCAGTCGAACAGGCTCCAGGCCTGCCCGTCGTCGGCGCGGGCCTGCAGGCGCTCGTCCAGGACCTCGCCCGCCCCGCCCGCCACCAGGATCTGCTCCTGCCCCGGCAGCCCCACCGCCGTCCCGAAGGCCAGCGACCGCGGCAGCGCCGCGAAGACGTCGTAGGCGGGGCCGAAGCCCGTGCCGGCGCACGTCAGGCTGCCACCCCGCCGGAAGTGGGCCACCAGCGTCCGCTTGCGGCTGTCCGGGATCTCGTCGACGGCCGGCCGCGCCTCGTAGCGCCCCGCCGGCCCCTCGCAGCCCACCAGGCGCAGATCGGCCACGCCGACGGGCACGCGCTCCAGCAGCGCGCCGTTGCCCCCGTCCCGCGGGATCTCGTCCAGCGTCTGCCACTCCCCCGCCACGTCGCGCATCTGCACGATCACGCGATCCACCTCCGGGGGCAGGCCCCGGGTGGGCCCCTCGCCGCAGCCCGTGACCGTCTGGGCCGCGGTGCTGAAAGCTACCCGCACCGGTGGAGGTCCTGCCTCGCAAGCCAGCAGAAACACGGCGGAAATGGCGGCGATGCCGGGTTTGTTCATTGACGCCCCCCAGGGGTTCTGCTACCACCGCGGCGCGCACGGTTCGATGGCGGAAGGATACACGAGATGGCAGAAGCGGTGATTGTCGGGGCGGCTCGGACGCCCATCGGGAGCTTCGGTGGGGCGCTGGCCTCGGTGCCTGCCCCGCGGCTCGGTGCGGTGGCCATCAAGGCGGCGCTGGAGCGCGCCGGCGTCGCGGCCGACGCGGTGGACGAGGTCATCATGGGCTGCGTCCTCCCCGCCGGGCTGGGCCAGGCGCCGGCCCGCCAGGCCGCGCTCTTCGCCGGCCTCGACCAGGGCACGGCCTGCATGACGATCAACAAGGTCTGCGGCTCCGGCCTCAAGGCGGTCATGCTGGCCGCCCAGGCCATCCGGGCGGGCGACGCGCAGGTCATCGTGGCGGGCGGCATGGAGAACATGTCCCAGGCCCCCTACCTGCTGCCCGACGCCCGCGACGGCATGCGCATGGGCCACAAGCAGGTCATCGACTCCATGGTCAAGGATGGCCTCTGGGACGTCTACAACGACTTCCACATGGGCAACGCCGCCGAGATCTGCGCCCGCGACTGCCAGATCAGCCGCGAGGATCAGGACGCCTTCGCGACCGCCAGCTACACCCGCGCCGTGGCCGCCCAGAAGGCCGGGGCCTTCGTGGCCGAGATCGTCGCGGTGCCCGTGCCCCAGCGCCGCGGCGAGCCCGTGATGGTGGACGCCGACGAGGAGCCCGCCCGCGGGCGCCCCGACAAGTTCGCCGGCCTGCGCCCCGCCTTCGACAAGGCCGGCACCGTGACCGCCGCCAACGCCAGCAGCCTCAACGACGGGGCCGCCGCCGTGGTGGTGACGAGCCGCGCCTACGCCGAGGCCCACGGCCTGCCCATCCTGGCCACCATCGCGCAGACCAGCCAGCACGCGCAGGCCCCGGAGTGGTTCACCACCGCGCCGGCCTACGCCATCCAGAAGGTGCTGAACAAGGCCGGGCTGACCCCCAACGACGTCGACCTCTACGAGGTCAACGAGGCGTTCTCCGTGGTCTCGCTCGCCGTGAACAACATCGCCGAGCTGCCCGCCGACCGCGTCAACGTGAACGGCGGCGCGGTGGCGCTGGGCCACCCCATCGGCGCCAGCGGCTGCCGCATCCTGGTGACCCTCCTCTACGCCCTGGAGGCCCGCGACGCGAAGCGCGGCCTGGCGAGCCTGTGCATCGGCGGCGGCGAGGCCGTGGCCGTGATCGTGGAGCGCTGACATGAGCATCGAGCGCATCGGGGTCGTGGGCGCCGGCCAGATGGGCGCGGGCATCGCGCAGGTCGCCGCCACCGTGGGGCTGACCGTCCGCCTGGCCGACGTGGACCGGGCCACCGCCGAGAAGGGCGTGGCCGGCATCGTCAAGCGGCTCGGCCGCGAGGTCGAGAAGGGCCGCCTGACGGCGGAGGAGCGCGACGCCATCGCTGGCCGCCTCCTCCCCGCCGACGGCCTGGCCGACTTCGCCGACGTGGATCTCGCCATCGAGGCCGCCAGCGAGAGCGAGGGCCTCAAGAAGCGGATCTTCGCGGAAATGGACGGGATCTGCCGCCCCGGTGCGCTCCTCGCCACCAACACGTCGAGCATCCCCATCACCCGCATCGCCGCGGTGACGAGCCGCCCCGAGCTCGTCATCGGCATGCACTTCATGAACCCCGTGCCGGTCATGAAGCTCGTCGAGATCATCCGCGGCATCGCCACCAGCGACGCCACCTACGCGGCCGTGAAGGGCCTCGCCGAGCGGATGGGCAAGACGACGGTGCTGGCCCGCGACATGCCGGGCTTCATCGTCAACCGCGTGCTCATGCCCATGATCAACGAGGCCGTCGTCGCCCTCTACGAGGGCATCGGCTCGGTGGAAGACATCGACGTGGGCATGAAGCTGGGCACCAACCAGCCCATGGGGCCGCTGACCCTGGCCGACTTCATCGGCCTGGACACCTGCCTGGCCATCATGGAGGTCCTGCACACCGGCACCGGCGACTCGAAGTACCGGCCCTGCCCGCTGCTGCGGCAGTACGTCGACGCGGGCTGGCTGGGGCGCAAGAGCGGCCGCGGCTTCTACGACTACAGCGCGAAGGGCTGAGCCATGGATCTCGTGAAGGTCACCTGCACCGACGGCATCGCGTGGATGGAGATCCACCGGCCGAAGGCGATGAACGCCCTCACCCAGGCCGTGCTCACCGAGCTGGAGGTGGAGATCGCGAGCCTGGCGGCCGATCTGGCCGATCTGCGCGTCGTGGTGCTCACCGGGGCCGGCGAGAAGGCCTTCGTGGCCGGCGCCGACATCCGGGAGATGGCCACCATGACGCCGGCGGAGGCGGCGGCCTTCTCGGCCCTCGGCCACCGCGTCCTGGGCGCCCTCGAGGCCCTGCCCGTGCCGGTCATCGCGGCCGTCAACGGCTTCGCCCTGGGCGGCGGCTGCGAGCTGGCGCTGGCCTGCGACCTGGTCTACGCCGCCGAGAACGCGCGCTTCGGCCAGCCGGAGGTCAAGCTGGGCCTCATCCCCGGCTTCGGGGGCACGCAGCGCCTCGCCCGCCGCATCGGCCCCATGCGCGCGCTCGACCTCGTGGTCACCGGCCGCATGGTCGGCGCCGCCGAGGCGCGCAGCCTGGGCCTCTGCCTCGACGTCTTCCCCGCCGACGAGCTCAAGAGCCGGGTGCAGACCATCGCGGAGGGCATCGCCGCCATGGGGCCCGTGGCCGTCCGCGCCGCCAAGGCCACCCAGGCCCGCGGCCTCGACGGGCCGCTCGCCACCGGCAACGCCCTGGAGCGCGACGCCTTCGCCCTGCTCTTCGCCACCAGCGACGCCCGCGAGGGCATGGCCGCCTTCACCGAGAAGCGCGACCCGGTCTTCCAGGGGCGCTGATGGATCTCGCCCTCACCCCCGCCCAGGCCGCCGCGCGCGACACCGCCCGGCGCCTCGCCCAGGAGCTGCTGGCCCCCCACGCGCGCACCTTCGACGCCGAGCACACCTTCCCGACGGCCCACCTGCAGGCCCTCGCCCGCGCCGGCCTCTTCGGGGTGAACATCCGGCCGGAGCACGGGGGCCTGGGGGCGGGCGCCGTCGCCTACGCCCTGGCGGTGCGCGAGCTCGCGGCGGCCTGCGCCGCGACCACGGTGGCCATGATGGTCACCAACATGGTGGCCGAGGCCATCCAGACGTTCGGCGATGACGACCAGCGGGCGCGGTTCCTGCCCCGCATCACCAGCGGGGAGTGGCCAGCGGCCGGCTTCAGCCTGAGCGAGCCGGGGGCCGGCAGCGACGCCTCGTCCCTGACGACGCGGGCGGTCCGGGACGGCGACGCCTACGTGCTCGATGGCACCAAGGCGTGGGTCACCAGCGGCGGGCACGCGGGGCTCTACCTCGTGATGGCCCGGACGAATCCGGCGGAAAAGTCGAGGGGAATCAGCGCCTTCCTGGTGCCGGGCGACGCACCGGGCCTGACGGCGACGAAGCCCGAGGAGAAGATGGGCCTGCGCGCCTCGGCCACCACCCAGCTCGTCCTGGAGGGCTGCCGGGTGCCCGCCGCCAACCGCCTGGGCCCCGAGGGCATCGGCTTCCGCATCGCGATGACGAGCCTGGACGGCGGGCGGGTCGGCGTGAGCGCCCAGGCCTGCGGCATCGCGACCGCCGCGCACGAGGCGGCCGTGGCCTACGCCCGCGCCCACCCCGCCGAGGGGGACGCCGCCACCCGCGCGGGCGAGATCGACGCCTGGGTGCGCGCCGGGTTCGGGCTCTGCCTGCGCGCCGCGAGCTTGAAGGACGCGGGCCGCCCGTTCACCCGCCCGGCCGCCATGGCCAAGCTCTACTGCACCGAGATGGCCGGCCGCGCCTGCCAGCACGCCCTGCGCAGCCTCGGCCTCGCCGGCCAGGACGCCGCGGCCCGCGTCGAGCAGTACGCCCGCGACGCGCGCATCACGCGCATCTACGAGGGCACCAGCGAGGTGCAGCGCATCGTCATCGCCCGGGAGCTGCTGCGGGGCGTGTCGGCCTGAGCGGCCTGGAGGTTCCATGTTCGATGCGCTCCCGCCCCGCGTCCGCGTCTACGAGGTCGGCCCCCGGGACGGCCTGCAGAACGAGGCCGCCGTCGTGCCCACCGAGGGGAAGCTGCGCCTCATCGGCGCGCTGACGGCAGCAGGGCTGCCGCGTATCGAGATCACCAGCTTCGTGAACCCGCGCTGGATCCCGCCCCTGGCCGACGCGGAGTTCGTGGCCCAGGCGCTGCGGGCCGAGCCGGCGGCCGTGCGCGCCCGCTACACCGCCCTCGTGCCCAACGAGCGCGGCCTGGACCGGGCGCTGGCCGCCGGGCTGGGCGAGGTGGCGGTGTTCATGTCGGCCTCCGAGACGCACAACCGCCGCAACATCAACAAGTCGCGGGAAGAGACGTGGCCCGCCTTCGAGCCCGTCTTCGCCCGCTGCGCCGAGGCCGGCGTGGCCGTGCGCGCCTACGTCAGCACCGCCTGGGGGTGCCCGTACGAGGGCGCCGTCGCCCCCGAGGTCGTCCGGGACGTCGCCGCGCGGCTCCTGGCGATGGGGGCCTACGAGATCAGCCTGGGCGACACCATCGGCGTCGGCACCCCGCTGCAGACGCGCCGGCTGCTGGACGTGCTGCTGGCCGCGCTGCCCGTCGAGCGGCTGGCGATGCACATGCACGACACCCGCGGCACGGCCCTGGCCAACTGCCTGGTCGGCCTGGAGGCGGGCATCACCACCTTCGACGCCAGCGTCGGCGGCCTGGGCGGCTGCCCCTACGCCCCCGGCGCCAGCGGCAACCTCGCCACCGAGGACCTCGTCTACCTGCTGCACGGCATGGGCATCGAGACGGGCATCGACCTGGACCGGCTGGTGGACGCGGGCCTCGTCGCCCGCGATCTGCTGGATCGCGACCTGCCCGGCCGCGCCCTCGCCGCCCTGGCCGCCTCCCGCAAGCATTGAGGATCACAATGGAATCCGAGAACACGAGGGTCATCGTCGAGGACCATGGGCCCGTCTGGCAGGTGCGCATCAACGCGCCCGAGCGGCGCAACGCCCTGGGCATGGGGGTGGTCACCGGCCTGCTGGACGCCGCCGAGCGCGTGGCCCGCGAGCCCGGCGTCCGCGCCGTGGTGCTGAGCGGGAACGGGCCCCACGCCTTCTGCGCGGGCGCCGACCTGAAGGAGCGCCAGGGCATGCCCGAGCCGGCCGTCCGCGCGTTCGTGGGGCTGCTCAACCGCACCTTCGACACCATCGCGGCCTCGCCGAAGGTCTGGATCGCGGCGCTGCACGGCGTGGCGCTGGGCGGCGGACTGGAGCTGGCCCTCGCCTGCGACCTGCGGGTCGCCCGCGCCGGCACCGTGCTCGGGCTGCCCGAGGCCCGGCTGGGCATCCTGCCCGGGGCGGGCGGCACGCAGCGGCTGCCGCGCCTGATCGGCATCGCCCGCGCGAAGGCGCTCATCCTCACGGGCAGCCGCATCGACGCCGAGCGCGCCGAGGCCATCGGCCTGGTGAACGCGGTCGCCGACGACCACCTGGCCGCCGCCGACGCCCTCGCCGCCGAGGTGACCCGCTGCGCCCCGGTGAGCCTGACCCAGGCCAAGGCCGCCATCGACCAGGGCTTCGACCTGCCCATCGAGGCCGGCCTGCGCTGGGAGCGCGCCTGCTACGCCGTGACCATCCCCACCCAGGACCGGCTGGAGGCCCTGGCGGCCTTCGCCGAGAAGCGCGATCCGGTCTTCCGCGGCGAGTAGCGTCGCCCTCGCGCTCGGGCTGCTGGCTGGCGGCCCCGCGGCGGCCGCGCCGTGGGTCCCCCCCGGCGGCGCGGCGCAGATCCCCCTGTGGCCGGGCACGCCCCCCGACGCGCTGCCCGCCGCCGGCCCCGAGACGACCCGCACCGTCCGCGCCCGGCCCGTCGCCGGCCGCCCCTGGCTGAAGATCCGCAACGTCAGCCAGCCCACCGTGACCGTCTTCCCGGCGAGCGGGCCCGCCACCGGGGCCGCCGTGGTCGTCTTCCCGGGCGGCGGCTACCGGGCCCTGGCCATCGATCTCGAAGGCACCGAGGTCTGCGACTGGCTCACGCCGCTGGGGATCACCTGCGCCGTGCTCAAGTACCGCGTGCCGGGGACGGGGCCCCACTGGGACGAGGCCTGCCGCTGCCATCGCACGCCTGCAGCGCCCCTGGCCCTGCAGGACGCCCAGCGCGCCGTGGGGCTGCTGCGCGCGCAGGCGGACCGCTGGGGCCTCGATCCGCGCAAGATCGGGGTGCTGGGCTTCTCGGCGGGCGGCCACCTGGTGGCCGATCTGAGCACCCACCACCGGCGCCGCGCCTACCCGGCCGTCGACGCGGCCGACGCGGTCGCCTGCCGCCCCGACTTCGCCATCGTCCTCTACCCGGGCCACATGCTGGAGGGGACGACGGGGCCGTTCGAGCTCAACCCCACGCTCCCGGTGGACGCCAGCGTGCCGCCGACGCTGCTCGTCCACGCCCAGGACGATCCGGTGGACGACGTGAAGAACACGCTCGTGTACTACACCGCGCTCCAGCGGGCCGGGGTGCCCACCGAGCTGCACCTCTACGCCACCGGCGGCCACGCCTTCGGCCTGCGCCCCCAGGCCCACCCCATTACCGCCTGGCCCCGGCTGGCCGAGGCCTGGCTGCGGTCCCTCAGCGTCCTGCCGCCGCCCTGATTGCCGACCGCGGCGCCCTTCGCCATGCTCCGGCGATGCGCGCCACGCCCCTGCTCGTCCTGCTCCTCACCGGATCCGCGCTCGCGTACGTCACGCCCCAGGGTGGCCGGGTGCGCTGGGCGGCGCCGCCGCAGCCGGGAATCACCAGCTGTTCCGCTGACTTGCCGCTCGACGACTGCCGCGCGGCGGTGGCCGCAGCGTTCGCGACGTGGGCGGCGGTCGACGGCGCGCCCCTGCCCTTGCCCGCGCTGGTGGATGGCCCGGCGGACGTCACGGTGGGCTTCGTGGCCGACCGGCCCGACCTGCGGGGCGTGCTCGGCGTGACGCTGACGACGACCGACGGGGACCGCGTGGTGGCCGCGGAGGTGCTGCTGAACGACGACTTCCGCTGGTCCATCGCCGGGCCTCGGGGGACGTTCCGGGTGCAGGCGACCGCCACGCACGAGATCGGCCATGCGCTCGGGCTGGCCCACAGCGCCGACCGCGCCGCGACGATGTACTGGCACTACGACGAGGGCGGCGCGGCGCTCGGCGAGGACGATCGGCGGGGCCTGCGGTTCCTGTACGGGGACGCGGCCGGCCTGGGCGGACCCTGCGACCAGTGCGCCCTGCCGGCGGACTGCGCGGACGCCATCTGCCTGCAGCGACCGTCCGAGCCCGGGCGGGCGTACTGCGCGGTGCCGTGCGGCGGTGGGTGCCCCGCGGGGTACGACTGCGTGGGCCTCGTCGGCGGCGGGGACGCCTGCGTCCCGCGGCGCGGCTTCTGCGGTGACGGCGTGGGCCTGCCGCGGGGCGCGTACTGCTGGGGGCCGGGCCAGTGCGGGCCGGACGCCTGCGTGGTGTTCCCCGGCGACGCGCGCTGCAGCCCGGCGTGCCGCGGGCCGGCGGACTGTGGCGCTGGCACCCTCTGCGCCCTGGACGGCGACGGCCTGCCGCGGACCTGCCTGCCGCCCGGCGACCGACCCCTCGGCGCGGCGTGCGGCTGGGCGACGGACTGCGCGGGCGGGGTGTGCGGGGCCGACGGCCGGTGCAGCCAGTGGTGCGCGGGGGGGTGCCCGGCGGGCTGGCGGTGCGCGCCGGACGCGCGCTTTGGCGACGCCCCGCGCGTGTGCGTGCCCGCGGCCCCGGTCGACGTCGGCGTGCCCGACGCGGCGGTCGCGGATGGCGCGGTCGACGCGAGTCTGGCCGACGCGAGCCTGGCCGACGCGCGATCTGCCCGACGCGGCGCCAGCTGCCCCTGACGCGGCCCTGCCCGACGCGGCTGCCACGGTCGACGCGGCCCGGCCCGACGCGGCCCGGCCAGACGGCGCACCCGCCACGGCCGACGCCCTCGTCGTGGCCGCGGCCGCCGACGACGCCAGCGGCTGCACCCAGGCCCCGGGCGCCGCCCCCGCGTGGCCGCTGTGGTCCCTGCTGATCCTGGGCGTCAGGCGACGCGGACGACCTCGGCGACGGACGTCCGGCCCGCCCGCACCAGCTCGAAGCCGGCGGCCCGCAGGCCGTACAGCCCCCGCGCCTCCATCGTCTGCCGCAGCTCGGCGCGGGTGGTCGCGGGCGACTTGACCCGGTCGGCCAGGTCGTCGTCCACCTCCACCAGCTCGAAGATGCCGAGCCGGCCCACATAGCCCGTGCCCCCGCACTTCGGGCAGCCGACGGCCTGGAAGGTGTAGTGCAGGTCGGCGTGGTGTGGGCCCAGCAGGGCGCGGGTGCCGGCGTCGATCTCGACGCGCATCCGGCAGGCCACGCAGAGCGTCCGCACGAGCCGCTGGCCCAGCACGGCCTCCAGCGCGGAGGCCACGACGTACCGCTCCAGGCCCAGGTCGAACAGGCGCACGAACGTCTCGATGGCGCTCGCCGTGTGCAGCGACGAGAGCACCAGGTGCCCCGTCAGGGCGGCCTTGAAGGCGATCTCGGCCGTCTCGGCGTCGCGCATCTCGCCCACCAGGATGACGTCGGGGTCCTGGCGGAGGATGGCGCGCAGGCCGGTGGCGAAGGTGAAGCCGATGCGCGGGTTGGCCTGCCCCTGAATGACGTCGGGGAACCGGTACTCGATGGGATCTTCCAGCGTCTGCACGTTGCGGCTGCGGGCGTCCATCTGCCGCAACATGGCGTAAAGACTGGTGGTTTTCCCGCTGCCCGTGGGCCCCGTCACCAGCACCATGCCGTGCGGCCGCGACGAGAGCGCGCGCAGCCGGCTGGCCAGGGCCGCGCCCATGCCCATGCGCTCGAACGTCAGGCGGGCGTCGTCCTGCACCAGCAGCCGCAGCACCACCTTCTCGCCGTACTCGGTGGGGAACGTCGACAAGCGGACGTCCACGTCGCGCGCCGGCAGCTCCAGCCGGAAGGCGCCATCCTGGGGCAGACGCTTCTCGGCGATGTCCAGCCGGGCCATCACCTTCAGGCGGCTGACCACCGCGCCCCGCAGATCGGCGGGCACGGTCGGCCGCTCCACGAGCATGCCGTCGATGCGGAAGCGCACCCGCACCACGTCGTCGCGAGGCTCCACATGGACGTCGCTGGCGCCCTCGGCGACGGCCCGCTCCAGCATCCGGTCGACCAGCGCGACGGCCCCGGCTTCGCTCACCCCTCGACCTCCTCCAGCGACCGCAGGCCCCCCGTCACGCTCAGGACGTTGAGGAGCGCGACGGTGACGAAGGCCACCACCACCCCGGCGATGATGATGGCGGACAGGCCCGCGAACCCACCCTGCCACATGACGACCCGCACGATCAGCAGGCAGACGAACGCCACCAGGAGGTTGGCGCTGGCGCGGTGGCAGCGGGCCACGAGCGCGGGGGCCTGGGCGTCCTCGGCCGAGCCGCGGATGGAGGCGACCATGGACAGCATGCCGATGAGCCCCAGCAGCTCGGTGATGGCCTCGGCCACCGGCACCTGCTCGACGGACAGGGGCGAGTCGTAGAAGCCCATGAAGGCCGCGTAGATCTCGGAGGCGGTGGCGAGCCCGAAGGCGAGGCCGGCCGCGTGGGTGCGGAAGCCCTGGGCGCCCGAGGCCATCAGGACGCCGCCCAGCGGCCCGACCACCCAGAGCAGCCGGTGCAGCCAGGGCCCGAGCGGGTGATCGTACTGCGTCGCCAGGACGAGCAGCGGCACCCCCACCGCGGCCATGACGGTGCGGATCGTCAAGCCCAGGGTGAACCGGGCCAGGGCGCTCTCCTCGCCCGCCTCGAGGACCTTCGCCATCCGTGCCTCCTGCGCGTCGCCCCGGCAAGGTCCGCCAACGGCGCGGCCGGCGCAAGCGTCTGCGCTCAGGGGCCGCAGCGGGCGGCCGGCTCGCAGAGGCGCCCCTCGCCGTCATCCACGCACACGAGCTGGCCCCCCGAGGCGATCATGGTGGCGCGGCAGGGGCGGACGTGGGGCGGGGCGTCGGCGCACCAGACGCAGGGCGGCCCCGCCCCGCCGCCCGCGCCCGCCTCGCCACCCCCGCTGCCGCACCCCACCAGCAGCACCACCACCAGCCCACGCATCCCACGCCTCCGCGTGCTTCCCACCGCCGGGCCGACTACAATCGGCGCGCGGCGGGTGCCGGGCCCCAGTGTGGGCCGACCCCGGCCGGGTGGAAATGGTGCTGAATGAGGCGGGAAAACGGCGGTCGGACGCGCGTCCCTCCCCCGGCCCGATCATTTCGGAGGAAACATGCGCGTCACGCCCCTGCTCGCCCTGACCCTGGTCGCCTGCACCGAGCCGCCCATCGCCCACGGGCCGGCGCCGGGCGAGAAGGCCAGCCGGGCCGACGCCGTGCGCACGGGCCAGGTCGTCGACGCCATCAGCCGCGCCCCCATCGCCGGCGCCGAGGTCCAGGTGGCCGGCACCCTGCGCCGGGCCACCACCGACGAGGACGGCCGCTTCGAGATCCTGGTCCCCGGGGGCTTCGGCCGGCTCGAGGCCGCCTCCCCGGGCTACCTGGCCGGCAGCGCCACCACCGACACCCTGGCCCTCTGGCCCGCCGAGACGACGGAGGCCGACGCCCACGCCGTGCTCGACCAGCGCGAGCTCGGCCGCATGGCCCGGGACGCCGACGATCTGGATGATCCCGATCTCACGCCCCTCGCCCGCGAGCTCATCGAGGCGCGGCGGCGCGCCCCGGGCCTCACGGACGCCCAGCTCCTGCCGCGGCGCCCGGTGCTCAAGGGCGCGCTCGAGCTGCCCGCCACCGTGCGCGTCTACCGCCGCGGGGCCGAGAACGACTCCTGCCGGGGTCGGGTGGACGTCATCCCGCTGGAGGAGTACGTCCGCGGCGTCGTGCCCCACGAGTGGATCCCCTCGTGGCACCTGGAGAGCCTGAAGGCCGGCGCGGTGGCGGCGCGCACCTACGCCGCCAACTGGGTGCTCAACGGCGGCAAGTACGACTGCGCTGACGTGGACGACACCGCCCGCAGCCAGGTCTACGCCGACGACCGCAACGCCCGCGCCGACGACGCCGTGCGGGCGACGGCGTGCGAGGTCGTCGTCCGCGACGGCGCCATGATCAACGCCGAGTACAGCGCCGAGAACAGCGATCCCACCGAGTTCGGGGTCTCCGAGCCGCTGTGCAGCGGGCGCGCCCGCAACGGCCACGGCCGCGGCATGTGCCAGTGGGGCACCCAGCGCTGGGCCGACCAGCGCGGGCAGACCTACCGCTGGATGGTCGAGCACTACTACCCCGGCGGCGGCGTGGGGAACGGCTGCGCCGATCCGCGCCCCGACGTGCAGCTCCGCCAGCGGCTCGCCCGCGTCGACGCCGAGGCCTGCATCGACCCCCAGGCCTCGTATGACTGCGCCGACTTCGTCCGGCAGGGCTGGAGCGTCGACATCTTCGACCTGTACGCCGGCCGCCGCTTCGAGCTGGCCATCGAGCTGACCAACAGCGGCGGCGCGGCCTCGCCCGACGGCACGCTGCTCAAGCTGGCCCTGCCCGCCTCGCTGTCGGCGACGGGGGTGCAGGTCGGCGGCCAGGCCGCGGGCGTCGCCCTGGGCGGCGCGGGCGCCACGGTGGAGGTCCCCGTACCCGCCATCCAGCCCGGCGGCATGGCCCGCGTCGCCTTCACCCTGCGCGGCGAGGGCAGCAGCCTGCCCGTGGGGGCCCCGGTGCCGGTCCGCACCTGGATCGCCCGCATGGGCGCGTTCTACGACAAGCCCGACTGGGGCGGGGCCGCCCGGGCCAACGACGGCCAGACGTTCAACGGCGGCGACCTCAAGGTGCTGGCCGAGTTCGACGTGTATGCGCGGGACGCCTGGACGTTCGACGCCGCCGATCCGACGCTGGTCGAGGGCTGGGAGGGCGTGGATCGCGGGGCGCTGCGGGCGCCGGGCGGGGTGCTGCAGGTGCCGGCCGGCGGGGCCGTCAGCCCCTTCACCCACATCGACGCCGACCGCCTGACCCGCGTCGAGGCCGACGGCCTGGCCGGCCGCCTGTACTGGCGGCACGCGGACGAGGGCTTCGACGCCCAGCGCTCCGTGCGGGTGGACGGCGAGGCCGATCTGGCCGGCTTGCCGGGCTGGCGCGGCGAGATCCAGCAGGTGCGCTTCGAGCCCGACGCGGCCGGCGGCCTGGATCGGCTGGCCTTCCGGCCCGCGGCTGGCCCTGGCCCCGAGCCCGACGCCGCGCCGCCGCCGCCGCCGCGCGACGCCTCGGTGGAGACGGATCCCCCCACCCCGCCGCCGCCGACGCGCCGGGACGCCGGGGAGGACCCGCACGACCCCCTGCCCGACCTGGATGACGCCGGCACCGGCGCCACGCCCGTCCCGCCGCTGCCCCCGGGGGCCCGCGGCGTGCGCGGCGAGACGACGAGCGGCTGCCAGGCCGGCGGCCAGGCCCCTGGCGGCGCGCTCTTCGGTGTGCTCCTCCTCGCCCTGCCCCTCCTGCGCCGTCGTCGCCGCGCCTGACGTGGCCGGCACGCTGACGCTGCGGGCCAACGGCCTGCGGTTCGCCGCCCACGTCGTCGGCGAGGGCCCCCTGCTGCTGCTGCTGCATGGCTTCCCCGACGACGCCGACTCCCTGCTGCCCCTGGCCCACGCGCTCCCCGGCTACCGCGTCGTCGTCCCGTTCCTGCGCGGCTACGGGCCCAGCGAGGTGCCGCGCCGGCGCGTGGCGACGCTGCGGACGCTGGCCGCCGATCTCACCGGCTGGCTGGACGCCCTCGGCGCCGAGGACGCCGCGGTGGTGGGCCACGACTGGGGCGCCGCCATCGGGTACGCCGCCGCGGTCTTCGCGCCGACGCGGGTGCGGCGCCTCGTCGCCCTGTCCGTCCCGCCGCCGGCCGTCCTGCTCCCGGCGCTGCGCCACCACCCGCGCCAGCTCGCCCGCAGCAGCTACATGCTGGCGTTCCAGCTCCCCGGGGCCGAGGCTGCCGTCCGCGCCCGCGACTTCGCGGCCATCGACGCGCTCTGGCGGCGGTGGAGCCCCGGCTTCGAGCCGCCGCCCGGTCGCGTCGCCGCGGTGAAGCGCAGCCTCGCGGGCCCCGGCGCCCTGGCCACCGCCCTCGGCTACTACCGCGGCCTGCTGCGCTCGAAGGACATGCTGACGCTGGCCCAGAGCCCCCTGCCCTGCCCGACGCTCGTGCTCGGCGGCTCCCGCGATGGCTGCATGGGCCCCGAGGTCTTCACCGCGGTCCGGCCCCCGGGCGCGGCGCCGTACACCGTCGAGATCCTCAAGGATGTCGGGCACTTTCTGCCGCTCGAGGCCACCGACGCGGTGGCCCGCCGCGTCCTCGCCTTCCTCGCCGCTCCCTGACGCGTGGGGCGCCGCCCGGCGGGGTGCCGTCCAGGTCCGCGGCGTGGTAGATCGGCCCCGTCGAAGGAGGAGCCGTGCAGCCCGACCCGCCCCCGCCCCACCATGGGCTCGACGCCATCCTCCGGCCCCGCTCCGTCGCCGTCATCGGCGCCGGGCGCCGCGATGGGGGCATCGGCCGTGAGATCCTCAAGAACCTGACGCGCTTCGGCTTCGAGGGCCCGGTGCACCCGGTGCACCCGGACGCCGGCCACATCCTGTCGATGCGGGCCTGGCCGTCCATCGAGGCGGTGCCCGATCCCGTCGATCTGGCCGTCATCGCCGTCCCGGCGGCGCAGGTGGCCGACGTGGTGCGCGCGTGCGCCGCCCGCGGGGTGCGCGGCCTCGTGGTGATCACCGCCGGCTTCCGCGAGGTCGGGCCGGCTGGCCGGGCCCTGGAGGCCGAGGTGCTGGACATCGTGCGCAGCCACGGCATGCGCATGGTGGGGCCCAACTGCATGGGCGTCATCAACGCCGATCCGGCCTTCCGCCTCGACGCCAGCTTCGCGACGACGCAGCCGGTGGTGGGGGGCGCGGCCTTCGCGAGCCAGTCCGGGGCCCTGGGCGAGGTCGTGCTGGCGACGGCGCGGGCGGTGGGCCTGGGCATCAGCCAGTTCGTGTCGCTCGGCAACAAGGCCGACGTCTCCGGCAACGACCTGCTGGCGTTCTGGGCCGAGGATCCGCTGACGCGCGTCATCCTGCTGTACCTGGAGAGCTTCGGAAACCCTCGTCATTTCGCGCACCTGGCGCGCGGCATCACCCGCGGGCGGGGCAAGCCCATCCTCGCGGTGAAGTCGGGCCGGACGGCCCAGGGGGCGGCCGCCGCCAGCTCGCACACCGGCTCCCTGGCTGGCGGCGACCGGGCGGCGAGCGCCCTCTTCAAGAGCTGCGGCGTCATCCGCTGCAACACCGTGGCGGAGCTCTTCGCCATGGCGCGGGGCTTCTGCCAGCAGCCGCTGCCGCCGGGCGAGCGCGTCGCCGTGCTCACCAACGCGGGCGGGCCGGGCATCATGGCGACCGACGCCGCGGTGCACTTCGGCCTGACGATGGCCCCGCTCGCGGCCGAGACGCGCGCGGCGCTGGCCGCCGTGCTGCCCCCCGAGGCCTCCGTCCAGAACCCCGTCGACATGATCGCCCAGGCCACGCCCGCCCAGTTCGCCGCCTGCGCCCGGCTGCTGCTGGCCGATCCGGGCGTCGACGCCCTGCTGGTCATCTACGTGAGCCCCGTGGTCACCGACCCCCCGGCCGTCGCCCGCGCCATCGTGGACGGCGCCGCGGCCACGGCGGGCGAGAAGCCGGTCCTGGCCTGCTTCATGGGCCGCGCCCAGGGCGACGAGGGCATCGGGCTGCTGGCCGAGGCGGGCATCCCCAGCTACCCCTTCCCCGAGAGCGCCGCCCAGACGCTGGCCGCCATGGCCCGCTTCCAGGCCTGGCGCGCGCGGCCGGCGGGCAGCCTGCGCCGGTTCCCCGTGGACCGCGCCCGGGCCGAGTCCATCATCGCCCAGAGCACCGGCGACTGGCTGTCGACCGCGGACGCGCTGCGCCTGCTCGACGCCTACGGCGTACCCACGGTGGCCAGCGCGACGGTGCGCTCCCCCGAGGAGGCTATCGCCTTCGCCGAGTCGGTGGGCTACCCCATCGTGCTGAAGGTCGATGACCCCGCGGTGCTCCACAAGTCGGACGTGGGCGGCGTGCAGGTCAACCTGCGCTCCCCCGGCGAGATCAAGGGGGCGTTCTGGGACCTGCGCGAGCGGCTGCCGGCGGGGGTTGGCGACCGCTACCTCGCCCAGCGCATGCTCACGGGCGGCCAGGAGATCATCGTGGGGGCCGTGGCCGACCCCACGGTGGGGCACCTCGTCATGTTCGGCCTCGGCGGCGTCTTCGTGGAGCTGATGGAGGACGTGGCCTTCGCGGTGCACCCGCTCACCGACGCCGACGCCAGCCGCATGGTCCGCGAGGTGCGCGCCTGGCCGCTGCTGGCCGGCCACCGCGGCAGCGAGCCCGTCGACGTGCCCCTGATCGAGGAGGTGCTGCTGCGGGTCAGCCAGCTCGTCGAGGACTTCCCCGCCATCGCCGAGATGGACCTCAACCCGTTCATCACCACCCCGGCCGGCCGCGGTGGCGCCGCGGTGGACGCCCGGGTGCGCCTCGCCCGGCCGGAAGGAGGCTGACGTGGCCCACCTCGCCCTCGGCATCTGCGCCTGCGGCTGCCAGCGCCCCGCCCACGAGACCCGCCTCGTCGCCCTGACGGGTGGGCCCGGCGCCGGCAAGACGGCGGTCCTCGAGATGGCCCTGCGCACCCTCTGCCCGCATGTGGCGGTGCTGCCGGAGGCCGCCAGCATGATCTTCGGGGGCGGCTTCCCGCGGGAGGGCTCGCCGACGGCGCGCGCCTCGGCCCAGCGGGCCATCTTCCACGTCCAGCGCGAGCTGGAGACGCTGGTGCTGGCCGAGTCCCGCGTGGGGCTCGCGCTCTGCGACCGCGGGACGCTCGACGGCCAGGCCTACTGGCCCCATGACCCGGCGAGCTACTGGGCCACCCTCGGCGCCGACCGCGAGGCCGAGCTGGCCCGCTACCACGCGGTCATCCACCTGGAAACCCCATCGGATTCGCAGGGTTACAACCACCAGAACGCCGTGCGCACCGAGACGCCCGCGGAGGCGAAGGCCCTCGACGCGCGCATCCAGGCCGCCTGGAGCGGGCACCCGCGACGCTTCGTCATCGCGAGCCGGGACGACTTCATGGAGAAGGCCATCGAGGCCCTGCGCCTCATCCGGGCGCAGGTGCCGTCCTGCTGCCAGCGCCGGGGCTGACGGGGCTCAGGCCGAGAGCTTGGGGGAGGCCGTCATGGGCTCGAAGCGCAGGAGCGGGCGCGGCGGGGGGCCCTCGGCGTCGATGCGGCTGGCCTGCCAGTCGCCGCCGGGGCCGTCCACGGCGTCGCCGGCCTTGATCACATCGCCCTGGTCGAGCAGGTACCACATGAGATCGCGCAGGAAGCTGTCGACGGCGTCGTAGGCGTAGGCCCCCTCGGGGAAGACGGCCTCCACGTCGGGCAGGCCGAGCTGCTGCATGCCCACCGAGTCCATGCGGACGATGCCCTCCTCGATGCGGGAGAGGCGCAGGTTCGTCCACACGTCGAGGGGCGGCTCACCCGTGTCGCCGTGGTGCTCGAGGCCCGTGTGCACGAACTCCTTGGGCCGCAGCGCCTCGCCGTTGGGGTTGAAGTAGCAGATGGTGTGCTCCTCGTCCGCCAGCAGCGTCGCCGCGATGAGCGTCAGGAACGACAGCTCCTCGAGGGGGTCCCGGTCGGCGGGCGCCTCGGCGCTCTGGCCCGCGTCGTCCACCCACATGGACCGCAGCCGCACGTACGAGGTGTGCGCGCGCACGGCCGCGCCGGCGATCTTCCACGCCCAGGCCTGCTTGCCGGCCCGCTCGATGGCGCCGGGGAAGACGGCGGGGCCGAAGCCGCCCGCCTCCCAGACCGCCTGGGCGACGGGGTCGTCGTCGGCGTCGATCTGGTCGACCCAGTCGCGATCCACCACATCCACGATGACGCGGGCGCCGGGCCGCACGCCCGAGAGGATGATCCCCTCGCCGCCGAAGGCCCAGTGGTCGTCGGCCGGCTTCTCGGTGTGGCCGACCACCTCGAAGGCCGCGAGGAGGGTCTCCAGCTCGTCGAGGGTGAAGGGCTTGGAGGTGAGGATGTAGGCGCTCTGGGTGAACAGGCTCATGGTGTGCTCCGCACGGTGGCGTCGGGAGAGAGGTAGCACGGCCCGGACCCTCCCGGCCAGCCACCCGTGGGGGTCCGCGCTACCGCACGTCGCGGGGCAGCCCGGCGGCCTTGGCAGCCTGCGTCTCCACCGCCTCGACCACGGCCCGGGCCAGGGCCGCGACGCCGCGACCGCCCGGGGGCGACGCCGCGATGACGACGGTGGGATCCTGGCGGGCGGCGTCCTTGAACGGCTGGCTGTCGGCGTGGCTGAGCTCGGTGCTCACCCAGAAGGCCACCACGTCGGCGCCGCGCACCAGCGCGCGGGCCCGCGTGCCATCGACCCGATCCTCGCCCACCAGGTGCACCTTCAGATCCGGCTCCTCGCGGGCGAGGCGGTCGAACTCGGCCCGGCTGTCCGCCGCGCCGCCCACGACGAGCAGCCGCCGCCGGCCCGCCCGGGTGAGCTGCAGGGCCATGCGCCGAAACCAGCGCCGGTTGTCGCTGCCCTTGCAGACGTGGCACGCCGTCCCGCCGGCCGGCACCACCAGGTAGCCGCGGCCCTCAGCCACCTCGCGGCAGGTGATGACGGCGCAGACGGGGCGCACCGAGTCGAGGATGGTGGCGTCCTGCACCGCCAGGCCGGCCAGGAGCGCCTCGCCGTGGGCCTCGGCCAGCGTGCGCAGGCCGTCGACGGCCTGGCGCCCCTTCAAGCCGCGCCGCCCGAGCGCCTCGCCGAGGGTCGGCAGCGTCTCCACCACCGGCGCCGCGGCGGCCTGGGCCTCCCGGACCTCCTGGCGCGCGTCCCGGGCTGCCTGCCGCGCGGCCTCGCGGTCGGCGCGCAGCTCGGCGTTCTCCGCCTCCAGCGATCCGATGCGCTGCAACAGATCCCGCACCCGCCGGGCCGAGTCATCCATGGCCACCGTCATGCGCTCGGGCACGGCCGGCGCCTCGGGGGTCGGCGGCGGCGGCGCGGCCACCGGGGCCATCCGCCGCACCTCGGTCAGGGGGCGCGTCGTGCGCTCCGCCAGCAGCTCGCGCTGGTCCCCCGGGCCGCCATGGGCCTCCAGGAACCGGCGCTCCACCGCCGGCGGCACCCGCTGCCCCGCCCGCCCGCCGAAGCCATGCTGCCGCAGCCACTGGCGAATGGCCGCGACCGGCACCCCGGTGCGCTCGTGCAGATCGAACTCGGTGACCACCCCTGCCTCCCCGGCCGGCATCGCCCTCACAGACGCTGCCAGTCTTGAGGAGCAGCGGGGCGAAGTCCAGCCCTCAAGACGCCTGGGCCCGCTGGCGCGTCGCACCCCTGGACAATCGGGCGGATCCAGCCACAATGAGGGGATGGAGGTCCTCTGCGCCCACTGCGGCGGCTCTGACGATCGCGATGGGCTGGAGGCGCTGCCCGGGGGGTTCGGCTTCACCTGCCAGGTCTGCGGCGAGGCCACCATCCTCGCGCCCCGGGACCCCGCGCCCCGGGCCGCGGCGCCGGCCCCCGAGAGCGGGGTGACCTGCCCCAAGTGCGGCCACCACCAGGACGACGCCGAGGCCTGCCACCGCTGCGGGCTGCTCTTCGCCCTCGCCGCGTCGGGCCAGGTGGTCCTCTCCGATCCCCTCGCCGGCCGCCCCGAGGCCGAGGGCTTGCGCGCCCGGTGGGCGGATCTGGCCGGGCGGCTCGACGATGAGGCGGGCCACCGCGCCTTCATCGAGCTCTGCGCCGCCGCCAATGCCCTGGAGTTCGCCGGGCAGTGCTACCGCCGCCTCACGCCGCCCGGGGGCGAGGAGGACGAGCGCGTCGCCGACTACCGCCAGCGCGTCATCAAGGCGGCCATGGCGCGGGTCGGGCTGCTGGAGCAGCGGGCCCTGGGGAGGCAGTCGCGCCTGCGCGGCCTCTTCATCCTGACGCTCGCGGCCCTCATCGTGCTGGGCTTCGCCATCGGCTACTACCTGCTGACGCGCCACCAGGCCCGCTGGCAGCTCAATGGCTGACGGGCGCCCGGGGGGGAGGCACGATGCAGCTCGATCATGACGACCGGGTCGTGAGCCTCAAGATCGTGTACTACGGGCCCGCGCTGAGCGGAAAGACCACGAATCTCCAGGCGTTGCGCGATTGTCTCCCCCGCGGCTCCGTGGGCCGGCTCGTCACCCTGGAGACCCGGGACCGCCGCACTCTGTTCCTGGATCTGTTGCCGGTGGTCTTTCACACCGCCACCGCGTACCGGGTGCGCATCCGCCTGCTCACGGTGCCGGGGCAGGTCATGCACGAGGCCACCCGGCGGGTGCTGCTGCAGGACGTGGACGGCGTGGTCTTCGTGGCGGACAGCCAGATCCGGGAGACGACGACGAACAACGCCTCGTTCCGCGAGCTGCGGGAGGTCCTCGTCGACGATGTCCCGCTCGTCCTGCAGTTCAACAAGCGCGACCTGCCGGCGGTGCGTTCGGACGACGAGCTCGGCCGGCTGGCGACGTCGCGGCGGCTGCCCGTCGTCGGGGCGGTGGCCCTGCGTGGCGAGGGCGTGCGCGAGACGCTGGCGCGGGTGCTCGCCCTCGTCTGGCGGCGTCAGGCCGCCGCCCATGGCCTCGAGGCCCTGCTCGGCGTCGACGAGGCAGGCTTCGTCGATCGCGTCCTCGGCACCATGGCGACGCCATGAACCCGCTCGACACCCCGGTGCGCCTGTCCGAGCTCCTCGAGCCCGCCCACCTGGAGGAGCTGTGCACGACGTTCGTGGCCCTGCACCGGGTGGGGCTGCGCATCTTCGGGCGGACGGAGGGGCAGCTCGTCGAGGTCAGCCGGGACGACGCCCTGGCCGAGCGGGTGTTCGCGGTGCCCGAGGCGCGCCGCCGCTTCGTGGCCTTCGTCGACGAGCTCAAGGCCCTGCGCCTGGAGGGCGATCGCACCGTCGTGCGCGAGGATCCGGTGACGGGCGGCCGCTACCTGCTGCTGCCCGTCACCTGGGAGCACGAGATCCTGGGCAAGGCGGTCTGCGGCCCCTACATCCTGCCGGACGCCGACCACCTGCGGGTGGAGGGGCCCATCTCCCCCGACGACAGCCTGCTCGACGTCGCGCTGCTGCAGCTCCCCCGCTTCACCGACAGCGAGGTGCACGTCCGCCTGCGCTTCCTGCTGCAGGCCGTCGACCTCATCTGCCACGCCGGCTACAAGGCGCTGCTCACGAGCTCCCTGCACCTGGCCTCCATCACCGAGGCCCATGAGGACCTGCAGCGGGCCAACGCCGAGCTCGCCACCGCCAACACGCACCTCAAGGCCCAGAACACCCGGTTGCAAGAGCTCGACCTGCTCAAGAGCAACTTCCTGGCGACCGTGAGCCACGAGCTGCGCACCCCGCTGACGAGCATCATGGGCTACGCGGAGATGCTGGCCGAGGAGCTCGCCGGCCCCATCAACGCGGAGCAGGAAGAGTACGCCCGCACCATCCTGGAGCGATCGCAGAACCTGCTGGATCTCATCGAGGGCGTGCTGGCGTTCTCGCGGGCCGAGCACAGCGGGGAGGCCAGCGCCGAGCGCCACCTCGTCGGGCCGGCGCAGGTGGTGGCCGAGGCCGTCTCGGCCGTGCGGCCCCAGGCCCAGAAGGGTCAGCTCCAGCTCGAGGTGGACGTCGCGGCCGAGGCCCCGGCCCTCTCCACCGATCCGGCGGGGCTGCGGCAGGCCCTCATCAACCTGCTGGGGAACGCCGTGAAGTTCACCCGGCCCGGGGGCGTGGTGCGGCTCTCCGTGGTCCCGTCGAGCCGCGGTGGGGCCCGGGTGGTGCGGTTCTCCGTCACCGACACCGGCATCGGCATCCCCACCGAGGCCCTCGATCGCATCTTCGAGCCCTTCTTCCAGGTGGACGGCTCGTCGACGCGGGCCTACGGCGGCACCGGCCTCGGGCTCTCCATCGTGAAGAGCTTCGTGGAGGGTCAGGGCGGCCACATCGACGTGGAGTCGGCCACCGGCGTCGGCACGACGATCACCTTCGACCTGCCGGTCGCCGGCCCGGGAGGTCGGTCATAGACCCCTGCCCCGAACCCGCGCCGCCCGACGAGGCGGCGCTCATCCAGGCCATCGCGGCCGCGTGGGGGGAGTGGGGCCAACGCCCTGATCTGCAAGACGATTGTGCCGTCCCGCCCGGCCCCGTGGCCCTGCTCTCCACCGACACGCTGGTGGAGGGCGTGCACTTCGACGCCGCCCTCGACACCCCCACCCAGATCGGCGCGCAGGCCGCCGTGGCCAACCTGAGCGACCTCGCCGCGAGCGGGGGCGCCGCCGGCTGGCTGCTCTGGTCCCTCTGCCTGCCGCCGGCCTGGCAGGACGTCGCCCGCGTCCAGGCGCTGGCGCGCGGCTTCGCGGCCGTCGCCTCCGCGGCCGGGGCCCGCCTGCTCGGGGGCAACCTCACGCGCACGGCCGGCCCCCTCGTCATCAGCGTCACCGTCGGCGGGGGCCTCGCCGGCGACCGGGCCTGGCACCGCGCCGCCGCCCGGCCGGGCGACGCCGTCTACGTCTCCGGTCCCCTGGGCGACGCGGCGCTCGGCTGGCGGGACACTTCGGAGCGCGCCGCGCGCCACGCGAGCTGGCGGCCACACCTCGCCGAGGCCGCCGCCCTCGCCGCGTGGGGCCACGTCCGCGCCGCCCTCGACGTCTCCGACGGCCTCCTGCTCGACGTCGACCGGCTCGCCCGCGCCAGCGGCGTCGGCGTCGACCTGGACGCGGCCAGCGTCCCCCTCGGCCCCGCCTGCGCCGCGCGCGGCGAGCGGACGCTGGCCCTGACCGGCGGCGAGGACTATGTGCTCCTCTTCACCGCTGACGCCGCCGCGCCGCCCCCGCCGGCCTTCGCCCGCCGCATCGGGCGCTGCACCGAGGCCCCCGGCCTGCGCGTCGACGGCCGCCCCGCTCGCGCCGCCGGCTGGGACCACTTCGGAGCCGGGCCGTGCTGATCGCCCTCTTCGTCGTGCTGCTCTTCCTGTCGATGCTGTTCTCGGCCTCAGAGACCGCCCTCTTCAGCATCGGCAAGGTGGGCCGGACCCGCCTCGCCCACAGCGAGCGCCCGGTCGACCGCCTCATCAGCCGCCTGCTGGAGGCCCCGCGCGACCTCCTCATCGCCATCCTGTTCGGCAACGAGCTCACCAACCTCGCCCTCTCGGTCGTGGGGGCCTCGATGATCGCCAGCCTGACGGCGGGCCAGAGCCTCGCGAGCCAGGCGCTCCTCTCCGAGGCCCTCGTCGTGCCGCTGCTGCTCGTCTTCGGCGAGATCACCCCGAAGACCATCGCGGCCCGCCGCGCCGAGAGCGTCGCCCGGCTGGTGGCGCGGCCCATCACCGGCGTGAAGCTGGCCACGGGCCCCTTCCGCGTGGCCCTGCGCTGGCTGACCGACGCCCTGGTCCTGCGCCTCGGCGGCGCCGCCGACGGCAGCGGCCGCGTCATCGCCGAGGCCGAGTTCCGGGCCATGATCGACGTGGGCCACCGGGACGGCGTGGTGGAGCAGCAGGAGCGCACCCTCATCCACAACGTCCTCGACTTCGGCGACCTGGCCGTCGCCGACGTGATGCAACCGTTCGAGAAGATGCTCACGCTCTCGGATCGGGCGCCCGTCACCGAGGCCATCGCGGCGGCCGTCAAGCACCACCACAGCCGCATCCCGGTCTGGACGGGCAGCCCCCGCAAGATCACCGGCGTCGTCTTCGCCAAGGACCTGCTGGCCATCCGCTGGGGCGTGCACCCCGCGACGCCGCTGCGCCGCCTGAAGCGGGGCGTGCTGTACACGCCGCCGGGCCGGCCGGCGGCCGAGCTGCTGGAGGAGTTCCGCCGCAAGCGCATGCACCTGGCCATCGTCGTGGACGAGTTCGGGCGCGCCCAGGGGCTCGTGACGATGGAGGATCTGCTGGAGGAGCTGGTGGGCCCCATCTCGGACAGCGAGGCGGAGGCCGCCGAAGACGATCAGGCCGCCGAGGCCGCCGCCGAGGCCAGCGCCGCCGCCGAGGCCAGCGCTGAAGCCAGCGCCGAAGCCAGCGCCGAGGAGCGCGACGATGCTTGACCTGCTGGCGAGCGTCCTCCCCTGGCTGGTGGTGGGCGTCTGCATCGTCAGCGAGGCCTTCTTCGCCGCCGCCGAGCTCTCCATCGTGTCCGCCGATCCCATCCGCCTGGCCGAGGCCGCCGCTGGTGGCCGGGCCGCCGCGCGCCGGGTGCAGTGGTTCCGCAGCCACCCCGACCGCCTGTTCGGCACCACCCTGCTGGGCACCAACATCAGCATGGTGACGGGCTCGACGGTGGCGTCCCTGACGCTCGCCAGCCTGACCCCCGACCACGGCGAGTGGCTGGCCATGCTCATCATGTCACCCCTCGTCCTCATCGCGGGCGAGGTGGTGCCCAAGGGCGTCGCCCAGGCCCGCGCCAACCAGCTGGCCGAGCTGCTGGCCGGCCCGCTGCTGGTCGTGCACCGCCTGCTGACCCCCCTGGTGCTGCTCGTGCGCGCCTACACCAGCTTCCTCTACCGCGCCCTCGGCATCTCCGGAGCCAGCGCCCACTCCGCCGTCTCGCGCGAGGAGCTGGTGCTGGTGATGGACAGCGAGGTCACCCGGGGCGGCGACATCGATCCCGACGAAAGAGAAATGATCTCGCGGATCTTCGCCTTCAGCGACATGGAGGCACGCGACACCATGGTGCCCCTGGTCGAGATGGTGGCGGTGCCGGCGACGGCCACCGTGCGGGAGGCCGCGGAGGTCATCGCCCGCGAGGGCTTCTCGCGCCTGCCCGTCTACGGCGAACGCGTCGATGACGTCGTCGGCATCCTGCACCACCTCGACCTGCTGGCCGCCGAGGCCGCCACGCAGACGGTGGCGGCGCTGATGCGGCCCCCCTTCTTCGTGCCCGAGCGGCAGCAGGTGGATGACATCCTCATCCTGCTCCAGCGCGAGGCCGCCTCTGCCGCCATCGTCGTCGACGAGTTCGGCGGCGCGGTGGGCCTCATCACGCTGGAGGACATCCTGGAGGAGATCGTCGGCGACATCGTGGACGAGTACGACGACGCCGGTCACCTGTGGCGGCGGGCCGACGGCGGCTGGATCATCAGCGCCCGGGCGCCCGTCGACCAGATCAACCAGGCCTTCGGGCTGGAGCTGGACGAGTCGCCCGACTACGAGACGCTGGCGGGCTTCATGCTGTCGACGCTGCGGGTCATCCCACCGGTCGGCGAGACGCTCCCCCTGCCGGGTGGCGCGCGCCTCGTCGTCCGCCGGGCGAGCGCGCGCGCCATCCAGGAGGTCCTGCTCACGGGGGTGCGTGGGCCGCGGGGGCCGCGATGACGGGCTTCACGCAGCAGATCCCGCTGCGCCTGGCCGCCGTGGCGGTGGGCCTCGTCCTCACCTGGGCGGTCGGCATCCCGGCCCTCCTGAGCCTGGACGACATCGCCGCCAGCTCCGCGCGCCAGTTCGGCGCCCTCGGCGCGGGCCTCGCCGGCTTCGCCACCTTCATGCTGGCCCGCTGGCGCCTGCGGACGGGGGTCCGCGCCTCCTTCGGGCAGCGGACGGCGGTGGACATGGCCCTCACCACGCAGGTCAGCGCCTGCATCGTGTGGTGGCTCGGCACCCGGGATCCGCGCCTGCCGGGCCTGGAGGCGTTCTCCCTGCTCTGCCTGCACGTCGCCACCGGCCTCGCGGGCGCGCTCATCGTCTTCGCGCTCATCCAGGGGCCGCTGCGAGCCCTCGGGCCCAGGGATCGGGAGGGCCTGCCCGGCATCCGCACCGTCTTCGTGCTCAGCGCCGTGGCCCTGGGCGTCTTCGCGGCGGTGACCCTGGGTGTGGGCTCCGCCGGCCGCGCCGCCGGCCTCCGCGAGCAGGCCGAGGCCCAGCGCCTGCTGCCCCTGGCCCGGCTCCTCGCCACCGGGCTCGGCCAGGCCCGCACCGCCCAGGAGCGCGCCCGGCTCGTCGACCTGCTCAACGCCGACATCCAGATCCGCGCCGAGCTGCGCCCCCCCGATCGGCCGCCCGCCCTGGTGGCCGAGGCCGCCCCGCGCTGGGCCGAGAGCGCCGCGGGCGATGGCCTGCACCTGCTGGCCGTGGGCGGCGCCCGCCACCACGTCGTCCGGCAGAGCGTCGGCGACCAGGTGCTCTGGATCACCGCCCCCGCGGGGGTCCGGCCCCCGGTGCTGGCCTCCGTCGACCTGCCCAACATGCTCATCCTGGGGCTCCTGCTCCTCGGCGTGCCCCTCGCCGCCCTGGGCGTGGGCCACGGCGCCCGCACCGCCCTCGACGACCTCACCCGGACGCTCCTGTCCATGAGCCCGGGCGCGCCCACCCGCCGCGCCGCCCTCGGCGTCCCCGTCCGCGACGACGACGAGGTGGGCGACCTGGCCCAGGCCCTCAACCGCCTCTGCCGCCAGCACGATCGGCAAAGCTCCCGCCTCGCCAACGACCTGGACGCGGCCGAGGAGGACGAGAACACCCGCAACCGCTTCCTCGCGGTGGCCAGCCACGCCCTGAAGCTGCCCCTGCAGCGCATCGACGACCACTGCCGCGTCCTGGGCCGCGCCGGGCCCCTCAACGCGGCCCAGGTGGAGGACGTCGAGGCCATCGTGGGCGCGACGGACCAGCTCAAGAGCCACGTCGAGGAGATCCTGTCCCTGTCACGCCTGGAGGCGGGCCGGGAGAACCCCCTCAACATCGGCACCGTGTCCATCGGCGAGCTGGCCCGGGCGGTGGTGGCGGCCAGCCGCATGAACGCCGCCCCCGGCGTGACGCTCGGCCTCTCCGTCGACCCCCTCACCCCGGCCATCGAGGCCGACGGGCCCCGGGTGCGGCAGGTCCTCGAGAACCTGGTGGGCAACGCGCTCAAGTTCACGACGGATGGCTTCGTGGAGGTGGCCGTCGGGCCCACCTGGGGTGGCGGCGTGCACATCCAGGTCTCCGACAGCGGCCCGGGCATCCCCCAGAACGAGCTCACCCGCATCTTCCAGGAGTTCCACCGCGTCGACGCCCACCGGCAGGTGGCGGGCACCGGCCTCGGCCTGGCCATCTCGCGGCGCCTCGTGGAGCGCCATGGCGGCAGCCTCTGGGCGGAGTCCGTCCAGGGCGAGGGCAGCATCTTCCACCTGCGGCTGCCGCGGCGCACGCCCGAGCGCGGCCCGCGATCCACGCGCCCGCCGGAGGCGACGTGAGCCTCCACGCGGCGCGCGCCGTCGCGATCGGCGGGACGGCCTTGCTGCCGCTCCCGGCCCTGTGGCTCGCCCCGATGCTGGCGGCGTTCGACCCGGGCACCACGGCCTGGCGGTCGACGCTGCTCATCGGGAGCCTCGTCGCCAGCATCGGCGTCGGGCTGTGGAGCGTGCGCGCCCTGCCCGCAGGCCCCCGGGACGCGGCCCGGCGGCGCGCCGCCCTGGACTTCCCGCTGCGGCTCACCCGCATCCTCTTCGCCGCGTCCGTCGTCGCCGGCCTGGGATCGCTGCCGCTCCTGGCCCCCATCATGGGCGCCAGCGACGCCATCCTGCCGGCCCTCGTCAGCTACCTCATGCTGCTGCTCCCCACCGCGGGGCTGTACTTCCTGACGAGCATCCTGCTGCGCGGCCACAGCACCACGCCGCCCGGCGAGATCCCCGCGGCCGGCCTGCGGCAGAGCATCACGCTGCGGCTCTCCCTCGCGGTCCAGCTCCCCGTCCTCCTCTGCGCCCTGGGCATGATCCTGGTGGAGCAGACGAGCGGCGTCGCCTACGAGCAGCGCATCGAGGCCTACGCGCGGGAGCGGTACGGGCGGACGCTGGATCGCATGCTCAAGGCCCTGCCCGGCGAAGCCCGACACCAGGTGATTCTCCAGCAAATCCAGCCACCTGAGGGCATTCTGGTGTTCGAGGGGGTGCGGGGTCGGCGCACCTGGACGGTGTCGAGCGCGGGCAGCCTCGCCGGGCGCCCCGTGAGCCTGCTGGTGCCCCTGCTGCTCCTGGCGCTGGTGGTCGTCGCGCTCACGCTCCTGCACGGCCGCTGGCTCGCCCGGGAGGTCGTGGCCGAGCTGCGGTCGGTGCAGCACGCCCTCGACGCCATGCAGGCCGACGCCCCGCGCGCGGCCACGGAGGCGCTGACGGGCACGCTCTGCCTGCGCGAGACGGCCGAGCTCGCGATGGCGGTGGAGCGGGCGCTGGCCGGGTTCGAGGCGCGCCAGCTCGCCCTGCAGGCCGCCGCCGCCGAGCGGCGCACCTCCGAGCGCGCCAAGGCCCGCTTCCTCGGCCACCTCAGCCACGAGCTCAAGAGCCCGCTCAACAGCATTCTGGGCTTCTCCGAGCTGCTCCTCGCCGGCATCGACGGCCCCCTCCGCCCCCGCCAGCGCGACCAGCTCGCGGCGGTCTGGCGCCAGGGCGAGAGCCTGGAGCGCTTCATCCTCGCCCTGCTCGACGCCACCCGGCTCGGCGAGGCTGGCCGCGACGCGAGCCTCCTCGAGCCCGGCCCGATCGGGACTCGAGGCCTGGCCACGACCTTCCGCGACCACTGCCGGCCGGATCCCCTCGACACCCTGCGCATCGACGTCGTGGAGGTGGGCGAGGCGACGTGCCGGGTCGACGCCATCTACACCGCGCGCGCCCTGCGCCTCACCGCGGGCCTGCTCATCGATCGCATGGAGGCAGGCCTCATCGAGGTGCGGCTGGCCCCGGGCGAGCGCGGCGTCGTGGTGACGGTCGCGGTGCAGCACGCCCAGGCCGATCCCGCCGACCTGGAGAGCCTCGTGGACGCGCTGCGCTCGGACGCCGGGCCGGAGGCCGACGCCCGGGCGGGCGCCGTGCCGGCGACGCGGCTGCTCTGGAAGGCGCTGCAGGCCGCCCAGGGCGGCACCTTCAGCGTGGTGTACGGGGAACCGGGCGCGTGGCCGTCGTTCCGCCTGGAGCTGCCGGGCTGACCCGGCCCGAGAGATCCGACCGCGCGCCTGACGCCGGCCGGACCTGGTTCACCCCCCGCCGGGGGGCCTCGGCGCTATCAGGCCGCGACGAACCAGCCGTCCTCCTTCATGTGCTCCCAGTCCGTCATGGGACCGCCGAGCTCGTTCTCCAGGCTCTTGATCACCTTGATGTTTCGCCAGTCCAGCCGCGTGAGCCGGGCCGTCGTGTACGCGGGATCCGCCGTGTACCAGTCGAAGCTGGCGAAGTAGTCGCCCAGGAGCTCGCTCTTGAAGGTGTAGCCATGCCGGGCATAGATCATGTTGCGCAGCAACCGCAGATCCCGGCGGGACATGTTGGCGAGCTGGGCGTTCGTGAGCTGGGTGTCCAGCAGGCTCGGATCCTCCAGGGGCGAGCGGTCGGCCTTCGGGGTCTGGGCCTCCTCCTGCCACTTCCCCAGGCGCACCGACAACAGCCGCAGCTCGATGCGATCCTCGGGCGTCGGCGCCGCCTTGAGCCGCGCCTTCACCGCCGTCGCCCGCGCCTCCAGCTCCGCCCGCTTCAGGGACGACTCGTAGGCGGCGATGGTCTTGGCGTTCTCCCAGTCGATGGGGGTGATCTTCGCCGGATCCCACGTCTTCGCCGGCGTGTACCAGGGCTGCGCCCGGAACCAGGCGTTGAGCCAGTCCTTGCGGAACGGGTTGCCGGCCCGGGCGAAGATGGTGTTGCGCAGGAGGGACAGCTCCCGCAGGGAGCGGCCCTGCAGATCGGCGTCCGTCAGGGCGCGGTCGAAGTACCAGACCATGGCCGCCGGCGCCGGCGTGGCCGTGGCGGTCGATGGTGGCAGGTCGCCCTGGGCCAGGGCGGGGCTCGCGAGCAGCCCGGCCAGCAGAGCGGGCAAGATGGCGCGCATGGCGGCGTCTCCCTCGGTGGATCCGCGCCCAGCATACCGGGTCGGGGCCTCGCTGCCGAGGGTCAGGCGGCCTCGCGGGCCTCGGCGCGGGCGAAGGCCGGGCGCGCCCACAGCCGCTCGGCGTAGGCCGCGACCGCGGGCGCGTCGAGGGGCAACCCCTGCTGCCGGACAGCCCAGGCCAGGGTGTGGCCGACGACGAGGTCGGCCATCGTGAAGGCGTCGCCCAGCAGGAACGGCCGGTCGCCGAGGCCCTGGGCGAGCACCTGCGCCGCCCGCCCGAACTCCTTGGCGCAGACGGGGATGACCGCCGGCACCCGCAGCTTCTCGGGCAGCACGAAGGTGTGCTTGGCGGCCACCCAGAGGGGCTGCTCGAGCTCGGTCAGGGCGAAGTGCAGCCACTGGTCGTAGAGGGCGCGGGCGCGCGTGCCCGCGGCCGGCACCAGCCCCAGCGCCGGCACCTGCTCGGCCACCCACGTCACGATGGCCCCCGACTCCGAGAGGACGAAGTCGCCATCCACCAGGACGGGCACCTTGCCCCCGGGGTTGAGGGCCAGGAAGTCCGGCTGGCGGTGCTCGCCGGCGCGCGCGTCCAGCCGCCGGAAGTCGTAGGGCAGGCCCGCCTCCTCCAGCGCCCAGAGGGCGCGGGTCGAGCGGGAGCGCTTCAAGCCGTAGACCGTGAGCATGGCCACCTCCGAGGGGCGCGGTGGGCGCGCCAGGTGGGCCGGTTGTAGCAGCGGCCTGCCCGCGGACTCAATGCCGGTGCGCGCGGGGACGCCGGGCGCGCTTCGCGGGCTTTCGGCCCCCGGACCCGGCCCGCCGGGCGGCCTCGTCCAGCGAGGCTCCCCGGCCGCGGCGGCGGCTGACCTTGCGGGGCTTCTTCTTTGCTTCCGCGATCTTGGCGCTGATGAGGTCGTCGGATGGGCAGGTCGGATCGACCACCTCCGGCGACGCGGAGAAGCGGGACCACGTCTGCTGGTAGGCGCGCCCATCGGGCCCGGCCACCGCCAGCAGCGACTTCAGCGTGTCGCCCTGGAGGGCCGACGGCATCCCGGGGTGCCACTCGACGTGGAAGACCTCCTCGTCCCGCCAGCGGCCCCCCCAGACGAGGCCCCGGGCCTCGGCGAGGCGGCCGATGGTCTCCCACTTCTCCCGGTCCTGGCGGATGTGGGCGAGCGCGGTCCGCATGGAGCTGTGGTTGTGCAGGTTCACGTCGACGGCGAGGCCGAAGGCGTGCCAGCTCGCGCGGCCCGCCCGGGCGCGGGCGACGTCGAGCTTGCGGTAGCCAGACAGCAGCTTGAGGGGGACGCCGGCGGCCTGGGCGTCCGCGAAGAGGCCGGTGAGGCGCTCGCGGAGGTCGGGGTGCAGGCGCTCGAGCGGAGCCGACGGGGGCGCGGCGGGCGGGCTGGCCAGGAGGCCGAGGGCGAAGAGGAGCGGCGACATGGGGCCTCCAGCGGCGAAGCGACGGGGCCCGGGACGCCTCGCCTCCCCGTCTGTTCACTGCGCCCGAGCGCGCCCCGCCGGCTCAGCCCTCGTCGTCGTCCCGCCCGCGCAGGCGATCGCCAAGGGACGCTCCACCCCGGTCGGGCGCCGTGGGCCGCCGGTCGGCGGCGCCACTCCCCCCGGGAGCCGGGCCGCCAGCGGGCGCGGGGCGCTGGCCGGCCAGCCCCGCGAGGCCAGGGCCGCCAGCGTCGTCGTCGTCGTCGGAGGCGGCAGCGCTGGCCGCGCCCGCGGGCGATGCCGCCAGCCAGCCCGGGGCGATCGCTCTGTCCGGCCTGGCCCAGGCCCGCCGGGCCACCGGCCGCTCGCGCGGCTCGATCCGGCCGTCGGGCCTGACCGGTCAGCTCGTCAGCGCTCGTCATCCGCGGCGTCATCCGCGGCGTCATCCGCTGCTGCTGCGCCTCGGCTGCGGCGTCGGCTGCGGCGTCGCCGCCAGCCGCCCCGCGCCGCCCGCCGCGGCCCGACCCGCAGCGCCAGCGCTCGCCGAATCCGACCGCTTCCCCGGCCTCCGCGGCACCGCCAGCCGCCGCGGCGCCAGCGGCCGCCTGGTCCCCAGCCGCCACGCCGCCACCGCCCGCCGCCAGGCGGTCCCCGGCAACCGCGCCACCGCCGGCCGCCGGTCCAGCGTCGCCGGCCTGCGCGGCATCGCCAGCCTCATCAGCGGCCTTGCCCGCTGCAGCCGGCGCCCCACGCTCGGCCGCGCCGGCCGCGCCAGCGCCACCTGCCGCCGCCGCGGCAGCGCCGCAGGCGCATCACCGCCGCCCTCCTCGTCCTGGTCGCCCGGCTCGTCACCCGCCGCCTCTTCGGCGGCCGCCTGGTCCTCGGCGCCTGCAGCCGCCGGCCCGTCGGCCGGCTGACCACCGGGCGCAGCGCCTTCGCCAGCCGCGGCCTCTTCTCCCGCCGCTGCCCCTTCGCCGGCCGCAGCGTCTTCGCCGGCCCAGCCTCTTCGCCAGCCGCGGGCCTTCGCCAGCCGCAGCCTCTTCGCCGGCCGGGGCCTCTTCGCCAGCCGCGGCCTCTTCACCGCCGCCCTCCTCGTCCTGGTCGCCCGGCTCGTCACCCGCCGCCTCTTCGGCGGCCGCCTGGTCCTCGGCGCCTGCAGCCGCCGGCCCGTCGGCCGGCTGACCACCGGGCGCAGCGCCTTCGCCAGCCGCGGCCTCTTCTCCCGCCGCTGCCCCTTCGCCGGCCGCAGCGTCTTCGCCGGCCGCAGCCTCTTCGCCAGCCGCGGCCTCTTCGCCGGCCGCAGCCTCTTCGCCGGCCGGGGCCTCTTCGCCAGCCGCGGCCTCTTCGCCGGCCGCGGCCTCTTCGCCCGCCCCGGCCTCCTCGCCAGCCGCAGCCTCTTCGCCGGCCGAGGCCTCTTCGCCCGCCGCGGCCTCTTCGCCGGCCGCAGCCTCGTCGCCCGCCGCAGCCTGGTCGCCAGCCGCCTCGTCGCCGGCCGCAGCCTCGTCGCCGGCCGCCGCCTCTTCACCGCCGGCGGCGTCGTCACCACCCGCCGCAGCCTCTTCGGCGGGCGCCGCGCCCGCGTCGGCCTGGGCCGCCTTCAGGTCGGCCTTGGCGGCCGCGCCGGCTTCCTCGACGGCCGTCACGGCCTGGGCCTGGGCTTCCTGGAGGGCCGCGCCGGCCTCGGCCATGAGCGCGCCCATGTCGCCCGCCTTGGCCATCTCGCCCGCGTCCGCGGCGACGGCGTCCTTGGCCTCCTTCGCCGAGTCCGCCGCCTTCTTCGTCACCTCGGAGAGCTCGGCGCTCGTCTTGACCACGACCTCGCCGAACTGCGCCCCCGCGCTGGCCGTCTCGGCCAGGTTGGCCCGCAGGTTCGAGCCCATCTCGGCCGCGGTCTTCTTGAGCTGACCCCGCGGGTTCACGTCGGCGCCGACCTTCTGGGCCAGCACGTCCGCGCCGGCCGCCACGTCCGCCTGGGCGCTCGTCCGCGTGGCGCCGGCGCCCTCGGTGACCCGCGCCTGGAGGCCCGACATCTGCTCCTCGGCGGCCTGCAGGATCTCGCCGGCGACGTTCCCCGAGAACGTCTTGCGCGCGTCCTCGATGAGGCCGCGGGCCTTGCCCAGGTGCCCCTCCAGCTTCTCGTCCACCTGGCTGACGATGTCGTCGAGCTTCTCGCGCAGCTTCGGCAGGTGGTCCTTCTGGATGATCTCCCAGGCGCGCTGGACGACGGGCTTGCCCTCCAGGGCGTCCTGCACGATGGCGAGGGCGTCGGCCAGGACCGGCGGCGCCTCGGCGAGCCGATCGCCATAGCAGGCCAGCAAGCCGCCGATGAGCTGCTGGGCGAACTCCTCGATGCGCGGCGCCATCACGTCGCGCACGCGGATGAGCAAAACCCGCGGATCAGCGACCTTTTTCAGCTTCTGCTCGAAGTCCTCCAGGTGACCCCCGAGGAGGGCGAGGGCCTCCTCGGCCGCCAGCAACGCCTCATCCAGCTCCACCTGGTGCGTCTCGAGGCAGCCATCGCGCATGGCCTCGAAGTGCGTGGTCATGGACGCCGCGACCTCACCCCGGAAGGCCTCCAGGGAGCGCGTCAGGTCATCCCCCGACAGGCCGGCGTCGGCGGCCATCGCCTTGCCCTCGCCGGCCAGGCGGTCCTTCAGGCCCTGCAGCTCGTCGCGCCCCTGGCTGATGAGATCGGCGAAGAGCTGCGCCAGGCAGTCGGTGTTGTCGTCGAGCGCGGCCATGTGCTGGTCGACGATGATGGCGATCTCGTCGAGCGCCTCGCCGTGCACGGTGCGCAGGCGCTCGCGCGCCTCGTTGAGGGCCGTTCGGGCCTGCCGCTCCTTGGCCTCGAGGGCGGTGCGCACCTCGGGCGACTCGGCGCGGACCAGGTCGAACTCGATGCCGTCGATCTCCAGCGTCGCGGCCTCTTCCGCCGCCTGGGCCTCGGCGATGAGGCCGCGCACCTTGATCTCGGCCGCCTCGGAGGCCTCCTGGGCGACGAGGTAGGCGTCGCGCTTCTTGAGCAGGTGGGTGCGGCCGGCGCGCAGCTTCTCCTCGTACCAGCCCTTCACGCGGGCCACGAACTCGGCGACCTGATCCTTGAGCTGCTGGAGGGCCTGGTTCTTGAGCTCCTCCAGGATCTCCTGGGCCAGGGTGTTGGCGGTGGCGATGGCCTCCTCGAAGATGCGCTCCGCCTCCCCCAGGAACTGGCCGACGGCCTCCTGCGTCTCGGCGACGGTCACCTGCACCGCGTCGCGGGACTCGGCGTACAACAACTTGAACCGGCCCTCGGTGCGGCCGGCCGTGTCCTCGACCAGCGACACGACGCCGTCGATGAGGCCGCGCACGTCCGCTTCGACGGCCACCGCCAGGTTCTCGAAGCGGGTCTTCATGCCCCCGACCAGGCCCTCGGCGCTCTCCTTCGCCTCCGTCCCGAACGCCTCCGCCTGCTCCTTCAAGAACGAGATCGTCGTGGTGACGCGCTCCTCGCACGTCTCGATGTAGGCCTTCGCGCGCTCGTTGATGAGGCTGTCGACCTGCTTGCCGATGGCCTCGAAGTCGGTGGCGAACTGCTTGCCCTTGTTGACCAGGTCCATCGCGATGGACGGCCCGAGGGTGAGCACGATCTTGACGACCTTGAGGGTGCTCGCCTTGGCCACGCCCACCAGCACGGTGCCCTGCTGCTGGAACTTGGGGACGTACTGCTGGACCTGGCTCTGGAAGGCGCTGGCCACCTGGACGGCGGCCTCCTGCATCTTCGCCTCGATCTTGGCGACGGCCTGCTCGCCCTTGAGCTGGATGCCGGGGATGACCCCCTCGTTGTCCTTGTAGTCGCGCTCGACGTAGGCCTGGCGCGCCTCGGCCGCGGCCTCCTTGCCGACCACCTGGATCTCGCGAGCCTGCTTCTCGGCCTCGCGCAGCATCTTCTCCTTGGTGTTCGCCACCTGCTGCGCCAGGTCGGCGGCCATGTCATCGCAGGCCAGATCGACGCCCTCGCGCACCTTCGTCAGGCCCAGCTCCACGGCCTCGCGGCTGGTGCGGACCATGTCATCGACCGCGTCGCGGATCTTGTCGAGCGTCCCGGTCGCGAAGCTGCGCACCCCCTCAATGAGGGTGTCCATCGCCCGCAGCAGCAGATCGCGCGCCTCATGGATGAGGGCGAAGCCACCGTCGATGATGCCCTGGACGCCGTCGGCCACCGCCTGGGCGGAGTCTTCGAGGCGCATCTTGAGGTCGCGGACCAGGTTCTCGGCCGTCTTGCGCGCGTCGGCCACCGACTCGTCAAACGCCGTGTCGATGCGCTCGACGATGGTCTCGGCGGTCTCCCGCACCTTCTTCGGCAGGGCCTCGAGCATGTCGAAGAGATCGGTGAAGGTCGCCTCGACCGTCTCGATGGCCTGGTCCTTGATCTCCCCGACCGTCTCGCTCGCCTTGGACAGCGACTGGCGCAGGAGCCGATCGGCCGCCTCCTTGAGGTCGGTCAGGTGGCGCTCCAGCTCGGGCGCCACCTCGTCGAAGCCCGGGCGGCCCGCGTACACGGACGCGAACTTCTCGGTCAGGACGTTGATGCCCTGGTCGACGGCCGGCGCCACCACGTCGGCGAGGCCGTCCATCTTCTCGAGTGCCGCCGAGATCTGGGTATCCGCGGCCTGGAGGATGCGATCCTTCACCTCGTCCAGCGTCCCGCGCAGGGCCGCGAGTCGGTCGGAGGCCCCGTTGGCGAGAGCCTCGACGGCCGTGCGGACCTGCTCGACGAACGGATCCTTGAGCTCGCGGACCTTGGCCTCGACCTGCGCCGGGATGGGCTCCAGCAACCCGAACGACTGCTCGATGGCCTCGTCCGCCTTCTCCTTCAGCTTGGGGACGAGATCCTTGAGCGGCTTCTCGACGGCCCCGATGGCGGCATCGATGCCCCCCGCGACCTTGTCTCGGCCCGTGTCCACATGGCCCAGGAACTCATCGAGCTTGTCCTGGACGGTGGTCAGCGCCTCCTGCGCCTTGGCCTCGAGATCGTTGATGGCCTGGTTGGCCTGCACCTCGGCCTGATCCAGCGCCTCCCGGGCCTGCCGGCCCATCTGTGCGGGGATGCTCTCGTTCTTGGCGGGCGGGCCTCCGGCGGCGGGCTCCATGGCGGCTCCTGCAAGGCGTTGATTACGTTACGTTTCCGACCACGCACGGCTTCCGGGTACACCCCCGGCACACCGCCGCGCTCACTGCGGCCGACCTCCCCAGGGTGGCGAAACCCCGCGGCCGTGGCAAGGCATCCGCGCATCCCCAGACCCCACCCCGCCCAGCGCCCGCCCTCCCCACCCCACCCCGCCCGCCCCGCGGCCCCCCAAGGCGGTGCCATGCACCCGTATGGGGGCTGCGGGGGTCCGCGGCGAGGTGCCAGGTACATGGTGGAGGAGGGCGTCGGCGGGCGCGATTGCGGGGCCTTGGCGGGGTGTTCGGGGCGGCGTGAGGGGTGGTCTGGGGCGAAGTCGGGGGGACGTGGTCGGGGCGAGGGGTCGGGCCGGCCGGCCGCCTGGCCGAGCGCCGGACGCACCCCGCCTGTTGCGCTCACCCTCTGCGCTGCCACCACCAGGTCGAGCAGCGCCTCGCGCTGCGAACGTGGGTCAGGGACCGGCCCGCACGGCGGGCATCAGGTCGTCGTCGTCCAGGTCGAAGTGGGGCGGCACCGTCCCTGGGGGCCACGGGATCAGGGGGGTCGCCTGGTCGGCTTGCCAGGCCCGGAAGGCGATGGTGGCCTCCGTGTAGGCGTCCCGGGCGCGGCCGTAGGCGGCTCGCCAGTCGGCTTCCTGGGCCGGCCCCCCAAGGCGGTGCCATGCACCCGTATGGGGGCTGCGGGGGTCGGCGGCGAGGTGCCAGGTACATGGTGGAGGAGGGCGTCGGCGGGCGCGATTGCGGGGCCTTGGCGGGGTGTTCGGGGCGGCGTGAGGGGTGGTCTGGGGCGAAGTCGGGGGGACGTGGTCGGGGCGAGGGGGTTCGGGGCGGGTCGGGCCGGCCGCCTGGCCGAGCGCCGGACGCACCCCGCCTGCTGCGCTCACCCTCTGCGCTACCACCACCAGGTCGAGCAGCGCCTTGCGCTGCGAACGTGGGTCAGGGACCGGCCCGCACGGCCGGCATCAGGTCGTCGTCGTCCAGGTCGAAGTGGGGCGGCACCGTCCCTGGGGGCCACGGGATCAGGGGGGTCGCCTGGTCGGCTTGCCAGGCCCGGAAGGCGATGGTGGCCTCCGTGTAGGCGTCCCGGGCGCGGCCGTAGGCGGCTCGCCAGTCGGCTTCCTGGGCCGGCCCCCCAAGGCGGTGCCATGCACCCGTAGGGTAGAGTCCACGTACGTGGTGTACGAGCCCTGACCTGACCCCGGCACCAGCCTCGGCGTCAGCCGCGGGCGCTCGGGGCCTGGAAGAAGAGGGACCACCGCGTCATCTTCAAGTCGCCAAACACAAAGACGATCTGGCCGAGGCCAGAAACGGTGGTCGACATGAAGATGGATGGAAAGGCCCTGCTGGGCAAGCTGATCGAGGACACGCCTGACGACGTGGTCGCCGAGCTCCTCAAGAACGTCACCGAGTCGCTCATGGGCGCCCAGGTCGACGCGCTGTGCGGCGCAGCCCGTGGCGAGCGGTCGCCGGCGCGCGTCAACCAGCGCAACGGCTACCGCATCCGCCCCTGGGACACGCGGGCGGGCACCATCGAGCTCGCCATTCCCAAGCTGCGTTCGGGAGCTACTTCCCGAATGGCTGCTGGAGCGCCGTCGGCGGGCCGAGCGAGCGCTGATGAGCGTCATCGCCGAGTCCTACGTGCTGGGCGTGTCGACCAGGCGCGTCGACAAGCTCGTCAAGGCCCTCGGCGTCGAGGGCATCTCAGTCGCAGGTCTCCAAGCTGTCGGAATCATTGGATGAAGAGGTCAAGACATTCCGGGAGCGGCCCTCTCCGGGGCCTATCCCTTCGTCTGGCTCGATGCTCTCGGGATCAAGTGCCGCGAGGAGGGTCGCGTGGTCAGCGTCGCGGCTCTGCTCGCGGTGGGGGTCAACCAGGAGGGCAAGCGCGAGATCCTCGGGCTGGACACCACGACGACGGAGGACGGCGCCGGCTGGCTCGCCTTCCTGCGCGGCCTGGTGGTCCGCGGCCTGGGGGCGTGCGCCTGGTGACCTCGGGCCGCCCGCCCACAGTGGCCTGGTGAAGGCCATCCAGCGGCGGCGCTGCCGTCGGCGAGCTGGCAGCGGTGCCCGCACGCACTTCATGCGCAACCTGCTCACGAAGGTGCCCAAGAAGGCGCAGAGCTTCGTCGCCACGGCGGTGCGGACCATCTTCCAGCAGCCGGACGCGGCTGAGGGTCGGGACTCCAGTTCAGCCGCGTCGTCACGCAGCTCGAGGGGCCGCTTCCCGGACGTCGCCGACTACCTCGCCGAGGCGCGCGAGGACCTGCTGGCCTTCACCCAGCACCCGACGACCGTGTGGAAGCAGATCTGGTCGAACAACCCCCAGGAGCGGCTCAACAAGGAGGTGAGACGGAGGACCGACGTGGTCGGGATCTTCCCGAGCAGATTCGCGCTGTTGCGACTGGTCGGAATGGTGCTGGCCGAGCAGAACGATGAGTGGATTGAAGCGCGGCGCTACATGAACCTGGAAGCGGTGCAGGGCACGGCGTCAGGGAGCGTGGTCGTGGACGCGGAGGCGCCCCGCCGACTGGCGGCGGAGGCGGTGTAGGCGGAGATGACGTGGTGAACCTCGTACACCACTTGCGTGGACGTGACCCACCCGTATGGGGGCTGCGGGGGTCGGCGGCGAGGTGCCAGGTACATGGTGGAGGAGGGCGTCGGCGGGCGCGATTGCGGGGCCTTGGCGGGGTGTTCGGGGCGGCGTGAGGGGTGGTCTGGGGCGAAGTCGGGGGGACGTGGTCGGGGCGAGGGGGTTCGGGGCGGGTCGGGCCGGCCGCCTGGCCGAGCGCCGGACGCACCCCGCCTGCTGCGCTCACCCTCTGCGCTACCACCACCAGGTCGAGCAGCGCCTTGCGCTGCGAACGTGGGTCAGGGACCGGCCCGCACGGCCGGCATCAGGTCGTCGTCGTCCAGGTCGAAGTGGGGCGGCACCGTCCCTGGGGGCCACGGGATCAGGGGGGTCGCCTGGTCGGCTTGCCAGGCCCGGAAGGCGATGGTGGCCTCCGTGTAGGCGCGCCGGGCGCGGCCGTAGGCGGCTCGCCAGTCGGCTTCCTGGGCCGGCGTGCCGTGCACCACGGGGGCGGGGGTGCGGGGGGAGACGGGCTGCCGGGTCCACGGGTCGATGGTTCGGGCGGCGGCGGCCCCCTGCAGGCGCCGACCGGCCTTCTTGCGGTGCTGGCGCTCGCGGCGGGCGATGTCGTCGGCGAGCTGCCAGCAGGTCGCACGCTGCTCGGCGATGCTGAGCGCGGCGAGCCCGGGCAGGGGGCTGATCTCGACCGTGTAGCGCGTCGAGCCGCCCCGCCCCCGCCAGGTGCCGCGCAGCGGCAGCCCCCGCAGGTGGTGCGGGGTGGAGCAGACGAAGGGGTCGTCGTCCGGGTGGCGCACGACGAACGCCTTGGTGGCCTGGCTCATGAGGTACCGCAGCCGCTCCAGGGCGTGGGCGTCGCTCAGCACCTGGATGCAGGCGTACCGGCGCTCGAAGAGCGGGCCGCGGCGCCCGAGCAATCGGTTGATGCGCCGCGCGATCTCGCCGTTGACGAAGCGCATGACCCGGGCGCGCTGGCGACCGGAGGTGAAGCCGGCGAGCAGGTGCCAGTGGGTCGACATGACGTGGAAGCCGTAGATGTCGAAGGGCCAGCGTGCCTGGGCCCGGCCGAGGACGCCGAGGATGATGTCGGCGACCTGCTCGTCGGGGCGCAGGAAGTACCGGCCGTTGATGACCGGCGTGGTGATGTCGGAGAGCGTGGTCCACTGGCCGCTGCGGCGGCCGAGAACGACGTAGTCGTCGTGGTCGAAGCGGAGGTTCCGGGGCATCGCGGCGCTCCCGCGCTGTGGGGGTACACAGCTATCGGTCAGTCGCGGCGCGTGTCGCAGACTTTCTGCACTTTTCCCCGACGCGGGCGCGCGGTCGGCGCGGCGCCGTCAGCCGGTCAGGCGGGCGCGGGCCTCGGCCCAGGCGGCCTGCTGGCCAGCCGGCGCCACCCGCCCGTGGGCCCGCCAGCAGGCGGCGTCGGTGCCGACCGGTCGCGTCGTCCCCGCAGGCGGAGGCGCCGCCGAGCGTCGGCCACCGCCCTGCGGACCCCGTCGCCGCCGCGCTGCTCGGCCCAGGCCACCACGTGCGCCGCCAGGGCGGCGTGGCGCGCCTCGTCTTCGGCGATCACCGCCAGCGCCCGCCTGGGGCCCTCCTCCGTCGCGGCCGCCGCGGCCGCGCGGGCTTCCAGGGCCGCGGCCCCCTCGCCCAGGCAGCCCTCGACCAGGCTGTCGACCGCCAGCTCGGCGAGCGAGGGCGGGGCGGTCGGCCCGGCCTCGACCGGGGTCGGCCAGTAGCGTCGCCCCAGGTAGCCGCCCGCCAGGTCGAAGCAGGCCGCCGCATGGCGCCGCTCGTCCGCAGCCGCCCGGCGGGCCTCGCGCACCAGCGCCTCCGGGGCCCCCAGCGCCCCGAGCCAGCCCGCCAGTCGCTCAAACGTCGCCACGGACGCGTGCTCCATGCGCGCGTCCTCGAGCCACGCGGCGCCGAGCGCCTGCCGGGTCGGGGCGTCCAGGGCCACTCGGACGGGGGCCGGCAGGCACACGCCCCGCACCCCGATCGGCCGACCACCGGGCCCACGCAGCGGCCGCCCATGGCCGAAGCCGACGTTCAGATCCCCCAGCAAGTACGGGAACTTGAGGCCGATCGCGAAGCCGCGCTCGTCGCCGTGGGGGCCGTCGCCCACCGCGAAGACGAAGCGGCCCGAGACGTACACCGTGCCCATGAGCGTCGCGAACGGCGCGACCTGGATGCCATGGGTCGTGCCCCGGTCGTCGTCGCGCCGGGACCAGGCCAGCTCCAGGCCGATGCCCGGGCCATTGACCTGGCCGCCGAGCGCGAGGCGCGTCGAGTCGTCCAGGTACCAGTCGTGCTGAAGGACGGCCGCCAGGCCCCCGAAGGGATCCGACTGGCCGTAGGTGAGCTCGAGGCCATGGCCGCTCGTCGGCGCGTCGCCCCAGACCTGGCTGTAGACGTAGCCGCCGCCGATGTATGGGGGCCAGTCGGCCAGCGCGGGCGACGCGATCAGCGCGCTGCCCCCGAGCCACGCGACCCGCTTGCGAGCACCCATGGTCCCCTCCCCGCGAAGTGTGGGCCCATCATGGCCACAAGCCGACCGGGAGCGCGATGGCGATCGTCCTTGCTCTTCGATACAGCATGCATATATGCTTGTCGCATTGAAGATCCCACCAGCCCACAGGAGGTCCCCATGTCCCTCACCGGCGTCGCCCGCGAGACCCTGCACATCGTCCAGGCCGGCGGCTACACCGCGCCCAGCGGCGCGGCCGTCGACTTCGCCGCCGCCCAGCGAGCGGCCGTGGCCGGCACGCGCCTGTACGACCCGGCCCAGGCAGCCGCCCTGCTGGCCGCGCCACCCGGCACCGGCGCGCCACCACGCGTCGAGGTCACGGACGAGACGACCCAGGTCGCCGCCGCCCGGCTCGCGGCCGCCGGCCCCGTCGCCGCCCTGAACTTCGCCTCCGCGCGCAACCCGGGGGGTGGCTTCCTGGGCGGCGCGAAGGCCCAGGAGGAGGACGTCTGCCGCTGCTCCGGGCTCTACCACTGCCTGCTGGAGGCCCCGGACTACTACGCCGTGAACCGGGCGGGCGCGTCCCTGCTCTACTCGGATCACGTCATCTGGTCGCCCGCCGTCCCGTTCTTCCGGACGCGCGCGCGGGAGCTGCTGGAGGCGCCCTTCTTCGCCTCTGTCATCACGGCGCCCGCCCCGAACGCCGGGGAGGCCCTGCGCCGCGACCCCGCGGCCGGCCCGGCCATCGAGGCCTGCTACCGCCACCGCGCGGGCCTGGTGCTGGCCGTCGCCCAGGCCCAGGCCGCCCGCCGCCTGGTGCTGGGCGCCTGGGGCTGCGGTGTCTTCCGCAACGACCCGGCCATGGCGGCCGACGCCTTCGGCGTCTGGCTGGCGTCGCCGCGGTTCGCGGGGGCCTTCGACGCCGTCACTTTCGCGGTCTACGACCCCAGCAAGACCCGCGGGACGCTCGCCGCGTTCGCGGATCGGCTCTCGCCCACCGCCTGACCCTCCAGCCAGTCCCGCAGGAGGGGCCCGACCGCGACGCCCTCGTGGGCCGGCGACGCGCCATGGCGAGCCGCCAGCACCCGTCCGTCCGGCCCCAGCAGCAGGACCGAGGGCGCCGTCCAGCGCGAGGGCCGCTCCAGCTCGCCGTTGTGCCACCGGCGCGGCATCCAGAGCTGGAACCACACCGAGCGGAGCACCAGGGGGCGCAGCCGCGTGCGCAACGCCCGGCTCAACGCGAGCCCCCGGTCGACGGCGTCGCGGGCCGCCACCACATGCACGGGCTCCGGCTCGCCGGGGCGGCGGACGTAGATGACGGTCAGCGGCGGCAGCCCCACCCAGTCCGGGGCCTCACCCAGATCGTCGGGCCGGTTGGACTCCTGCAGCGCCAGCACCGTCAGCCCCGGCCCGGGCGCGTCCGACCGCCAGGCGCCGCCGTCGTCGAGCGGGAGGACCAGCGCCGGCAGGTGGCGCCCGACCCAGTGCCGGGCCCAGGCGTCGCCGAAGCGCTGGTGGCCCCACCGCGTCGTCAGCGGCAGCCAGACGACCAGGGTGGCGGTCAGGGCGAAGGCCGCCCAGGCGGCGGGGCCGAGGACGGGCCTGAACACCGCCAGGCCTACGAAGCTCACCACGGCCGACAGGCAGCCGAGCGCGATCAAGCCGTCCAGGGCGCCGACGGTGCCCCGCGCCCAGAGGACGGCCGCGATCAGGGTGACCCCGACGGCCGGCAGGAGCACGCTCCCCCCGAAGCCGTGGCGGACGGCGAAGGCCGCCGCGAGCGCGGCGGCGACGAAGGCGTTGTGCAACAGGTTGATCTTCATGCGGATTCTCCCTTGGCATGGTCGGCGGCCCGGCGGGGCGCGCACAGGTCAAAGCTCACGGCGACCTCGACCTGGCGGTCGAAGGCGTCGCCCGGCACCTCGCCCACGCGGGCGGCGGCGACGATCTGACGGCTGATGTGGCGGGGCAGGCCCGCCGAGGCGAGCCGCGTGTCGAGGGCGTCCTGGACGGCCATCGCGCGGTCCGCGGCGAGGCCCTCGTTCTGGTGGCGGGCCTCGTCGCTGGCCCGGGCGGCGGCCCAGTCAGCGCTGGCCCGCCCCTCGACCCGGACCTGGGGTTCGGCGCCGGGGGCGCGCTCGACGACCTGCGCCGTCCGCTGGACCAGCGCCTCGAGGGCGGCGTGGCTCGCCGCGTCGATCTCGGCGCTGCCTGGGCCGAAGAAGACGAGCTCCCGAAAGCCGCCCGGGACGGGCGCGCGCTCGGGGGCCACGCTGCGGGCCGGCGGCCGGATGGGCGGCAGGGGGGCGGCGCCACCGACGCCGACGAGCTCGCCCACGCCGGCCCCGGCGGAGAGGCCACGGGCTCCGATGCCATCGGTGAGGCCTGACGTATCGAGGGTGAGCGCGTGGCCGTCCACCTGCAGGCGCAGGGCGCCCAGCTCGCCCCGCCCGGGCCCGACGCCCCCTTGCACCCGGGCGTAGGTGTAGTGGGCCCGGTCGAAGGCCGACGGGCTCAAGTAGTAGAGCGTCGACGTCTCGGCCGTGCTGCCGGTGGTGATCGCCGCGCTGCCGCCCATCGCCGACAGCGCCACCCCCAGCTCCGCGGACCGCACGAGGCGCGTCCAGCCCGGCAGCACCGGGTGCCGGTAGGTCACCTGGAGCAGACCACCCCCCGCGCCGGCCACGCCCCAGGACGTCTCCAGGCCGACCAGCAGCTCGAAGGTGTAGTGGTGCGGGGCGGGCAGCCCGTCCAGGCCCAGCCACCGCGCCAGCGGCAGGAGCGCGCCCGCCTCACGACCGGGGTCGGCGAGGCTGCGGATCTGATCCACGAGGGCGCGGTGGGGGGCCAGCCGCAGGCTCAGCTCCGCCTCGGCCGGGCCCGCCACGGGCGCGCCGGTGACCTGGGCGAAGACCTGCAGGAAGCGCGCGATGCGATAGGTCAGGACCGAGGCGTCGAAGCGTGGGTCGTCGCTGTCCCGCGCGGCGATCCAGGGCTTGAGCGCCTCGCCGACATCTTCGACGAAGGCGTCGATCAGGCGCACCGCCCCGATGCTCAGCCCGGTGCACGGGTCCGTCTGGGCCGCGAGCTCCTCGGGGGACATGCCGGCGATCAGCGGTGGCGGGGCGCCCGCGCGGTAGCCGGGCTGGAGCTCGGCGGACTGGGCGATGGCGGCCTGGAGCATCAGGCCCCCCTCGGCGGCCTGGGGCTGGCGGGGCTCGGGAGAGGACGGGACGGGAACCTGCTGGAAGTCGGCCATGGTGCGCTCCGCGCCGTTGCCTTCTCCTCATCGGTCAGTCGCGGCGCGTGTCGCGCAGATTCTCGATTTTCTCGTATATTTTATGAGCGCGATCGCCGTAACCGGCTGATTTCATGAGGATCGTCGGAGGAGCGTCCCACGGAGGCTTGCGCGGCGCGGGCGCCGGCCGCACCCTGACGCCATGGATGCCCTCTGCGCCGCGTGCGGTCAGCCCACCTCCAACGACGCCGAGACGTGCGCGGCGTGCGGCGGCCGCACACGACTCCGAGATCGCTACCTGCTGCACAGCATCGTCGGGCAAGGGGCCGTGGGCGTGACGTACCGCGCCACCGACCTGGCGGCGGCCGACGACGGCGCCCTGGTGGCCATCAAGGAGATGCCCCTGCGGCACACCGACCCGGAGCTGGCGCGCCGGGTGGCCCGCGAGGCGAGCGTCCTGGCCCAGCTCCACCACGACCGCATCCCCGCCTACGTCGAGGACTTCACCGTCGGGGTGGGCAAGCAGCAGGTCTTCTACCTGGTGCAGGCGTTCGTGGCGGGGCCGACCCTGGCCGACGAGATGGCCCGCCGGCGGTACACCGAGGACGAGGTGCTGGCCATCCTCGACGACCTGGCCGACATCCTCGCGTACCTGCACCGCCTCATGCCGCCGGTCGTGCACCGCGATCTGAAGCTGAAGAACGTCATCCGGCGCAGCCGGGACCAGAAGCTCGTCCTCATCGACTTCGGCGCCGTGCGCGACGTGGTGGCCGACCCGCGCGTGGGCGGCAGCACCGTCGCCGGCACCTACGGCTACATGGCGCCCGAGCAGTTCCGGGGCGAGGCCAGCCCGCAGAGCGATCTGTACGCCCTCGGCGTGCTGGGCGCGGTGCTGCTGACCCGCAAGGATCCCGTAGAGCTGGCGCGGCCCGACCACAGCCTGGACTGGCGCGCGCACGTCACGGCCAGCGCGCCGACCCAGCGGCTGCTGGAGGCGCTCCTGCAGCCGGAGGCCGCTCGCCGCCCCGCCTCCGCGGACGAGGTGCGCCAGCAGATCGCCCGCATCCGCCGCGGGGAGCGCCAGGAGGTGGCCCTGGTCGAGACGCGCCGGTCGGTGCAGGTCCAGATCGCCCCGCCCGCCCTGCGGCGGAGCCTCGACGCCCGCTCCTTCCCCCTCGCCGTCTTCCTGGCGTTCCTGGGCTCACCCGTCGGCCTGCACTGGTGGTACCTGGGCCGCCCGGCGCTCGGCGTCCTCTCGGCGGTCTTCTGCCTCACCGGGCTCCCGCTGTTCACGGCCATCGGGCACGGCGTGCTGATGTGGGCGCGGGGCCGCCAGGCCTTCGACCGGCGCTACAACCCCGAGATCATCGCCCTCGAAGACGGCCGCGCGGCCCGGCTGGCCGAGGAGATCGACGCCCTGCACGCCCTGCACCTGAAGGGGGCCCTGACGGCGGAGGAGTTCGAGCGGGAGAAGGCGCGGCTGCTGGGCCACCACCCGCCCGCCCTGGCGTCGCTGCTCAACGGCCTGGAGCAGGGCGGCCTGTTCGGCGCGCTGCACGAGCTGCGCAAGCTGCCGCAGCTCATCCACGACGAGGTGACGCAGGAGCTGCGCGACCGCCACCGCCGGGAGCGGCGACCCCGGCGGTAGCCCCTCAGGGCAGCGGCGCCAGCCGGAACTCCTCGAAGAAGTGCCCGACCACGCGGCCATCGACCACCGCGGGCCCGCTGCGGAAGCGGACGCGGGCCGCTGTGAAGGGCGTGGGCGGGGCGGGCCGGGCGATGACGACGGTGTCGTCCAGCAGCAGCTTGAGGGTGCCACCCTCGTGGCGGATGCGGACCGGCATGACCTGGTCGTGGGCCGCCCGGCGCATGCCCTCGGCGCCCACGTCGGGGAAGGCCAGGACCCACTCGTCGGTCGGGTGCGGGCAGATCTGGATGGGCACCGGCGTCTCGCCGAGCAGCTCGACCAGGACGCAGCGCGCGCGCTCGTTGCGCGTGTCGCCCCCCATGAACAGCAGCAACTCGAACCGGGCCGGCAGCGCCCACGGCAGCTCGAACGACCACGTCCCGGCCCGGGGCGGCGTCAGGATCTTCCCCCGTAGCGCGGAGATGACCTGCAACCCCCCGAAACCTTGAGGGAAATCCAGCTCGGGCGTCTGCGACCAGTCGAGCCGCTGGCCCTCGCCGGCGGCCGCCACGGGCGGCGCGGCGTCCTGCAGGCGGAGCGCGCCGAAGAGCTGGCCGGCCACCTGCTCCACCGGCTGCTCCAGGGCCGCGGCGCTGGCGGCGGCCGCGCGCTCCGTCGCGACCAGGGCGCCCCGGCGCGTCTCATGGGCCTTCAGCAGCACCCGCAGCTCGCCGCCGAGCCGCAGGATCTCGCCCGAGACCACGAAGTCGGCGCCGACGTTGCGGCCCGTCTCCACCTCGCAGGCGCCTTCGCAGGCCGACAGATCGGTGCCCGGGGGGAGCTGGGCCGCCAGGTTCTCGCGGGTGAGCACGAGGGCGCGCTCGGCCAGCGTGCGCAGGGCGGCGGTGCGGACGACGTCGCCGAAGAAGCGGACCTCCGCGGGGGTGAGGCCCGCCGGGTTCCGCAGCTCGAGCACGGCCACCCGCGGCCGGGCGTGGGCGGTCGCAGCGAAGAGCAGCGCGGCGAGCAGCGCCCCGACCCTCATGGCCGCAGCCCCAGCGTCGTCGGCACGTTGGGGAAGCCACGCCCCAGCGGGGCCTCGTCCACCAGGCGGCCCTGGCCGTCCTCGACGCGGTAGACCTGGACGCGGGCCTCCCCCTCGGCGGGCACGCCGGGCACGACCAGCAGGCCCGCGCCCTCGCCGCGCTCGACGAACGCCATGCCGCTCGCCACGCCGACGCGCAGCTCGCCCGCCACGCCGAAGTCGGCGCCCTGCCGCGCGAGCAGCGTCACGCGGCCGGCCTCGGGCCGCAGGACGGCGAGCGCCGAGCCATCGGGGGAGAAGCGCACCAGCGCCGGATCGGGCAGGTCGAGCACGCGCTGGACCTCTTGCAGGCCGCCCGCCCCGTCGAGGGCCAGCAGCGCGACCTGGCCCGTCTCCTCCGAGAAGAGGGAGTTGTTGGGGATGGCGACGAGCTGGCCCGCCGGGTGGATGGCGAGGCCATCGGCCCCCACGAAGTCGTGGAAGACGTCGAAGGCCGCCCCCTGCCGCCACGTGTCGCCGTCGCGGACGAGCAGGCGCACGTCGTCGTCGTCGATGGGCTCGAAGGCGGTCTGCCCGCCCAGGAGGACGGCCTGGTCCGGGTCGCCCGGGACGAGGGCCATGGCCTCCGCGAGGCGCAGGCCGAAATGCGAGGCGGCCGCCGTCAGCGTCCCGTCGCAGCCCAGCGTGAGCGTGAAGACCCCCGAGGACTCGTCCACGTTGTGCTGGACCACGAACGCGGTGTGGCCATCGGGGTGCATGACGAGGTCGGCCGGGCCGAGGGGGGGCAGGCCGACGACGTCGCGGATGAGCAGATCGTCGGGCGCCCGGATCTCGACCAGCGTGACGGTGCCGTCCTCGCCCGCGACGATGGCGAAGCGGCCGGACGGGGTGACGGCGATGAGGCCGGGGCGGCTGCCCAGGTCGAGCCGCGTCCCGGTGTCGGCGATGCGGCCGTCGGCGCCCAGGATGAGGCTGCGGATCTCGGTGCCCGGCACCTCGGGATCGGGGCTGAAGGGCTGGGCGACGAGCACGACGCGGTCCTCGTCGGGATCATCGGTGGGGCCGAAACCACATGGATCTTCAGGGGAAACGTCGGCGTCGGGGCCCGCGTCGGCGTCCGCGTCCGGGGGGCCGCCGTCGAGCGGACCGCCGCCCACGCCGCCGGCGCCGCCACCCACGCCACCCACGCCACCAGCGCCGCCACCCACGCCGCCCGCGCCGCCGCCCATGCCGCCGGCGCCGCCGCCAGCGCCGCCGCCCACGCCACCCGCGTCCTCCGGGCTCCCCACCCGCGCGTCGCTGCCCAGCAGCGCCCGCCCGGTGCCCACGTCATCACAGGCCAGGAGGCCCAGCGCGATGGCCGCCGCCCAGGTCCTCATGGCGTGCAGCACCGAAAGCCGATGTTCTCCCGGACGGCGTCGGCCGGCGCCGCCAGCTCGAACTGGCAGGTCAGCCCGGCCGCCAGGTTGCCGGCGCTGCCGCCCCGCAGGATGTGCGCGTCATCTGCCATGCCCGTCGTCCACTCCCAGACGTTGCCGCTCAGATCGTACACGGAAGCGCCCCCCCACGTCCGCCGGCACATGGCGAGGCTGCCGGTGGGCAGCGCGTCGTCCTGGTTGCCCGGCGTCGCGGCGTCGGTGTCCAGGTCTTCGCCGTTGCAGCTCAGCGGGCGGTAGACGTTGCCATAGGGGTAGGCCTCGCTCGCGGCCCCCGCGCAGGCGCGCTGCCACTGGGCCGGGGTGCACAGCGCCAGGCCCGCGTCGGCGCAGGCCTCGGCCGCGGCCGCGGCGTCCACCGCCGTCCACGGCAGCGCCCCGGGCTTGCTGCAGGCCCGGGTCAGGTGGCGGCCGGCGTCCACGGCGTCGGCGTCGGGCCGGCTGGCCTCGTAGGCGTAGATGGAGAAGGCCGCCACGCCGCCGCCCGCCGGGATGGCCACGAGCACGTCCGCGTCCTCGTCCACCCGGCCGTCGCAGTCGTCGTCGAGGTCGTTGCAGACCTCCGGCCCCTGCCGCTCGGGGTGCAGGCGCGCGGAGCAGGCGACCGCGTCGGGCCCGGCGCAGGCCACCACGCCCTCCTCGCCGCAGACGCCGACCCCGACGCTGCAGGGTCTCCCGAGGCCCGCGAAGCCCTCGTCCACCACGCCATCGCAGTCGTTGTCGAGGCCGTCGCAGCGGCGCTCATCGGCCTGGAAGTCCGCGGAATACGGGCAGATCCAGCCACCGGGCCGGCAGGCGGGCCGCACGCCCTGGCAGACGCCCCGCGCCAGGCAGACGACTTCCCGGGGGGGCACGAGCTGGTCGGCGTCATCGACCACGCCGTTGCAGTCCTCGTCCGTGCCGTCGCACGTCTCGCGGCCGCCGTTCTGGATGGTGCACTCGCAGCCGTTCTCGGGCCGGCCATCGGCGTCGGCGAACCCGGCGTCGCAGCGCAGCACCGCGCACCGGCCGTCGTTGCAGAAGGCGTCGCCCTGGGGCACCCCGCAGGCGCGGTCGCAGCCGCCGCAGTGGGCCCGGTCGTTCTGGAAGTCCCAGTCCTCGTCGGTGCGGCCGTCGCAGTCGTCGTCCACGCCGTTGCAGCGCTCCTGGCCATCGGGGGCGGGCACGCAGGCCACCTCGCAGCCGTCGCCGGGGCGGCCGTTCACGTCGCGGAAGCCCGGCGTGCAGGCGACCACGGCGCAGACGCCGTCCTGGCACACCGTCTCGGCCCGCGGGGCGGCGCAGTCGATGCCGCAGCCGCCGCAGTTCGTCGCGTCGTGCCGCAGGTCGAACGCCTCGTCGACGCGGCCATCGCAGTCCTGGTCGATGCCGTCGCAGACCTCGGCGCCCCCGGGGCTGCACCGGTACTCGCAGCCATCCGCCGGGTCGCCGTTGAGGTCCTGCCAGCCGACCTGGCACCCGACGACCTGGCAGGCCCCCGCGACGCAGGCGTTCACGCCGTTGGGGAAGGCGCAGCGCCGCCCGCAGGCGCCGCAGTGCAGGGCGTCCGTCTGCAGATCGAAGTCCTCGTCGGCCACGCCATCGCAGTCATCGTCCACGCCATCGCAGGCCTCGATGCCCCCGGGCGCCGGCACGCAGTCGGCCTCGCAGCCGTTCTCCACCTCGCCGTCGGCGTCGAACCAGCCCGGCTCGCAGCCGATCAGGTCGCAGCCGCCCAGGGCGCAGACCGGCAGCGCGTGGGGGGGCGCGCAGGCCCGCCCGCACCCGCCGCAGTGGGCGACGTCGGCCAGCAGGTCGAAGCCCTCGTCCACCCCGCCATCGCAGTCGTTGTCGAGGCCGTCACAGGCCTCGGCGCCCGACGGCGTGCACCGGTACTCGCAGCCGTTGCCCGCGTCCTGATCCCGATCGACGAAGCCCGGCGGGCAGGCCACCACGACGCAGTGCCCCGTCACGCAGGCCACCTCGGCGTCCCCGCCGTCGCACCGGCGGTCGCAGGCGCCGCAGTGGGCCAGGCTGGCGAGGTCGAACCCCTCGTCCACGACGCCATCGCAGTCGTCGTCCAGGCCGTTGCATGCCTCCACGCCGTCCGCCGCCGGCACGCACCGCGTCTCGCAGCCGTTGACCAGCCGCCCGTCGGCGTCGACGTAGCCCGGCTCGCAGCGGCCGATGACGCAGATGCCGGCCTCGCAGGCCCCCTCGGCGTGGGCGAACCGGCAGATGAAGCTGTCGTCGAGCCGCCCGCAGCCGCCGCAGTTCTCGGGGTCATTGTCCTTGTCGATCCCCTCGTCCACGCGCCCGTCGCAGTCCTCGTCCGTCTCGTCGCAGCGGTCCACGCCGTCGCCGGTGGGCGTGCAGCGAGCCTCGCAGCCGTTGTCACCCCGGCCGTCGGCGTCCACGAAGCCCGCCTCGCAGGCCGTCAGCCGGCAGAGCCCCTCGTCGCAGACCCCCGCCCCGTGGGCGTAGGCGCAGCGCACCCCGCAGCGGCCGCAGTGCTCGCCGTCGTGCAGGAAGTCGAAGCCCTCGTCCACGTCGCCATCGCAGTCGTTGTCCTCGCGGTCGCAGATCTCGGGGCCGGGGGAGACCGGGGCGCAGGGTGACTCGCAGCCGTTCTCCAAGCGCCCGTCTTCATTGGAGAATCCTGGCTGGCAGCGGGCCAGGGTGCAGGCCCCCTCCACGCAGCGGACGTCCGCGTTGGGCAGGGCGCACCGGCGGCCGCAGGCCCCGCAGTGGTCCACGTTCATGGCCACGTCGAAGTCCTCGTCGGCGGCCCCATCGCAGTCGTCGTCCAGCCCGTTGCACCGCTCGGCGCCAGCGCCGGCCGCGCAGGTGGCCTCGCAGCCGTTCCCGGCGCGGCCGTCGGCGTCGACGAAGCCGGTCTCGCACGCGGCGAGCACGCAGGCGCCCTCGACGCAGGCCGCCACCCCGCCCGCGAAGTCGCAGCGGGTCGAGCAGCGGCCGCAGTGCAGCGGATCGGAGACGAGGTCGAAGTCCTCGTCCACGCGCCCATCGCAGTCGTCGTCGGCGCCGTTGCACAGCTCGAAGGCGTCGGGCCCGCAGCGCGCGGGGCCGCCGTCGGCGATGCCGCCGCCGCCGCTGTCGCAGGCCAGGGCGGCGAGGACGAGGCCCGCCGGCCACCAGCGGCGCCGCCGCCCCAGCAGCAGCAAGAGCAGCAGGGCCGCGGGGCCCGTCGAGCCCCCCGCCCCGCCCGCGTCGCACGCGCAGCCCTCGTCGGCGGGCGGCGGGGCGACGGGCGCGGCGGTGGGGGGCGGCTGGCTCGCGTCGACCGGGGGGCCGGCGTCCTCGGCGGCCGCGTCCGGGGGCGGGGCGGCGTCGGGCAGCGGCACGTCGCAGCGGCCGTCCCGGCAGACGAGGTCGGCCGGGCAGCGCGTCGTCAGGCACGGATCATCCACGCACCGGCCGGCCGCGCACACCCGCCCCTCGGGGCAGACGACGCCCTCGCAGGTCGGGGCGCAGGCCCCGTCGACGCAGGCCTCGCCCTCGCCGCAGGCCACGTCGCGGCAAGGATCCACCCGGCACGTCCCGTCGACGCACACGGCCCCGGCCGGACAGACGACGTCCACGCAGGTGCCGGCGCAGGCCCCGTCGCGGCAGGCCGCCCGGGCGTCGCAGACCACCCCCACGCACGGATCGGGCACGCAGTCGCCGGCGCGGCAGACCGCCCCCGCCGGGCACCCATCCACCCGGCAGTCGCGAGGGGCGCACACCCCCCGCGAGCAGATCTCGCCGTCCGGGCAGCGCTGCCCACGGCACGCCGGCTCCACGCAGTCGCCGAGGAAGCAGACGCGGCCCCCGTCGCAGGCCACGCCCAGGCAGGGGTCCCGCGTGCAGAGGGCGTCGATGCACAGGAGCGCCCCGGGGCACTCGCCGTTGACGCACGGCGACGCGCAGGCCCCGAACCGGCAGACGTCGGCGCCGGGGCACGGCGCCTCCTCGTCCACGCGCCCGTCGCAGTCCTCGTCCGTGCCGTCGCACGTCTCGGCGGCCGGGGTGACGCCGGAGCAGTCGGTGAGCGCGCCGTCCTCGCACTGGATGAGCCCCGCCCCGCAGGCGGCCTGGCAGACGCGGGTCAGGTCCTCGTCCACGAACTCGTCGCAGTCGTCGTCGACCCCGTTGCAGGCCTCGACGGCCGGCTTGGGGGCGTCGCAGCCCACGAACACCCCGTCCACGCAGGCCTCGGTGCCCCGCCCACAGCGCGTCACGCACGTCCGGCGCACGTCCTCGTCCACGACGCCGTCGCAGTCCTCGTCGGTGAGGTCGCACGTCTCGGCCGAGGGCTGGGGGGCGTCGCAGAGCCACCGCCCCTCGACGCAGCGCGCCAGCCCCTCGCCGCAGACCGTCTCGCAGGCCTGCCGGAGCTGCTCGTCCGTGCGGCCGTCGCAGTCGTCGTCGCGCCCGTTGCAGATCTCCTCGCGGCCGGCGGGGGCGCTGCAGTCGGTGAAGGCGCCGTCCACGCAGATCTCGGTGCCGGCCCCGCACGGGTTGTCGCAGGGCCGGGTGACCGTCTCGTCGACGCGGCCATCGCAGTCGTCGTCGGCGCCGTTGCACAGCTCCCCGCGCGGCACGCGGGCGTCGCAGGCCACGAAGGCGCCGTCGCGGCAGATCTCGATGCCTTCCCCGCAGATGGACGCGCAGGCGCGGCGCAGGCCCTCGTCCACCCGGCCGTCGCAGTCGTCGTCGCGGCCGTTGCACGTCTCGTCCCGCGGCGCCGGCGCGTTGCAGGGGCCCGGCACCCCGTCGACGCACCGCCGCAGGCCCTGCCCGCAGGCGCTCTCGCAGGCGGCGGTGGCGTTCTCGTCGATGGCGCCGTCGCAGTCCTCGTCCTGGCCGTTGCAGAGCTCGGCCACCGGCGCGGGGGCCGTGCACCCGACGAACAGGCCGTCCACGCAGCGCTCCACGCCGACGCCGCACGCCGTGGCGCACGGCCGCGACAGACCCTCGTCCACCCGGCCGTCGCAGTCGTCGTCCACGGCGTCGCAGACCTCGGCGGCCGGCCGGCGGGCGGAGCAGTCGGCGAAGCGCCCGTTGCGGCAGACCTCGACGCCCACCTCGCACCGCGTCTCGCACGCCTGGACGACCGCCTCGTCGAGCCGCCCGTCGCAGTCGTCGTCGCGCCCGTTGCAGGCCTCCGGGCCGGCCTGCGGGGCGTCGCAGCCCAGCCACGCCCCCCGGAAGCACGTCTCCTGGCCCAGCCCGCACGCGCTCTGGCACGGCCGCACCAGGGCCTCGTCCACGCCGCCATCGCAGTCGTCATCGCGCCCGTTGCACACCTCGGGGCCCGCCGGCGGGGCGTCGCAGCCGCCGAAGACGCCGTCCTGGCACGTCTGCCGGCCCACGCCGCAGGCCGTCTGGCAGAGCCGCGTGACCGCCTCGTCGACGCGGCCGTCGCAGTCCTCGTCCGCGCCGTTGCAGACCTCGGGCTCCGGCGCCGGCGCGGAGCAGAGGCCCGGCACGCCGTTCTGGCAGGCCCGCTCGCCCTCGCCGCAGGCGGTCGCGCACCGCTCCACCAGGGCGGCGCCCCCCTCCCCCTCGTCCACGCGGCCGTCGCAGTCGTCGTCGCGCAGGTTGCAGCGCTCGGGCTCGGGATCCCGCGCGGTGCACCCCTGCCAGGCCCCGCCGTCGCAGATCTCCGTCCCCTCGCCGCAGCCCGAGTCACAGACCCGCAGCAGCCCCTCGTCGATGGTGCCGTCGCAGTCGTCGTCCCGGCCGTTGCAGAACTCGCGCGGGATGGCGCCCCCGATGATCTCGGCCAGCGCGAGCTGCAGGCCCACCCGATCCGCGGCGAAGCGCGCGTGCTCCGTGCCCCCCGCCGCCGCGATGGCGTCCAGGTAGGCGCTGCCCACGGTGTCCTCGCCGAAGCCCACCACGAACGTCTTCACCGGCACCCGCTGCCCCCCGACCCGCAGGTCCAGGAGGGCCCGGGCCGCGTCCTCCAGCGCGCGCTGATCGGGCCGCCCCTGGGCGTCGGTGACGCACGTCTCCTCGCCGTCGGTGAGCAGCAGGACGTAGTAGTCGCGGCACGCTCGCCGCGGATCGACCGGGATGATCTGCTCGGCGAAGACGGGCAGCGCGGCCCGCAGCGAGCCGGCGATCGGGGTGGCACCATCGGCGCGAAGCTCTCGGTTTCCTTGAGGATTCCACGGAAAGTCCTCGCGGTGGTCGAGCCAGGACAGGATGGCCGCCCCCTGGTGCTCGCCCACCGGCACCAGCAGCTCCCCGCCGTCGCGGCAGGCGCGCGCGGTGCCGTCATAGTTGATGGCCCCCTCCCCGGCCCCGTAGGGCCAGGCGTCGTAGGGGCTCACGAGGCAGGTGTTCCCGCAGGCCGCGCAGCCGCAGGTGGAGCGCACGAACGGCCCCTCCGTCTGGGCGTAGCGCATCAGGCCGAACTCCAGCTCGGCCGTGCCCGCCAGCACCGTGGCCAGGGCCTCCTTGGCGATGTACAGGCGGCTGTCGTCCGGGCGGCCGTTGCCGTCCACGTCGACGCCGGGGTAGCTCACCGAGCCGTCGCCGTAGGTGTAGGGCCGGCAGCGCCCATCGGCCCCGCACGGGATGCCAGGGGCGCAGCCGGTGTCCGCCCGCACGCACTCCTGCTCCCCCGCCGGGCAGGTGAAGCGGCACGCGCCGGGGCTCTGGGGCGACCACGTCATGCTGCCGGAAGTATCGAAGATCACGAGCATCTTCGGCTTGACGACCGTCTGGGCGGCCGCGCCGGAGGCCAGCAGCAGCGCCAGCAGGGCGGCGCCCACGAGAGGCGCCAGGGGGCGTGCGTCGCGGGGACTCATCCGGGGGACCCTCGGGCGTCTTGGGGCTCGCGCGAGTGTAGACGGCGCCCGGTGGCGGGTCGAGGGCCCGGGTGACACCGCCCCCCCGCTGTGCGAGAACACCGGCCCATGTCCCCGTCGCCGCCCCCCGCGGCCGGCTGGCGCGCCTGGTGGCGCCGGCACGGCCCCACCGTCCTGGCCGCCCTCGGCGTCTGGGCCGTGGCGCTGGCCGTCCGCCTGCCCGACCTGGACGCGAGCGTGAACATCGACGCGGCGTGGCAGTGGTTCCGGCGGACGCGCGCCTTCTGGCAGGCCCTCGCGGCGGGGGATCCGGCCGGGACGTTCCAGGTGCACCCGGGCGTCACCCTCATGTGGCTCGCGGGCGCCTCGCTGCAGCTCGGGCCGGGCCTCGCCGGGCCCCTCACGCCGGCGGCGGTGGCGGCCGGCGCGCTGCCGGTGGCGTGGGTGAGCAGCCTGATCGCCCCCGGATCCGTCGTCCTCACGCGGCGCATCCTGGGGCCCCGCGCCCTCGACGCGGCGGCCACCCTCGGGCTGCTGCTGGCCACCGAGCCGTTCCTGGTGGGGCATGGCCGCACCGCCCACCTGGATGCCCTCCTGACGACGTTCGCCTGGCTGGGCGCCGGGGCGGCGCTCTGGACGTGGCGGCGGGGCCGGTGGTCGGCCGCGGCGCTGGCCGGCGCCTGCCTGGGGCTGGCGGTGCTGACGAAGGTGGCGGGCGGCGCCGTGGCGCTGGGGGTCGGGCTGACCGGCCTGCTCGGCCTCGTCCGGCCGCGCCGGGGCCGGCGCCTGGCGCGCCTGGCGGCCATCACGGGCGTCGCCCTGCTCGTCGCCTTCGCGCTCTGGCCGGCGCTGCGGGCCGCCCCCGTCGACACCCTCGACCGCCTGGTCGCCGAGGTCACCAGCCAGGTGGACCGGGGCCACCGCGTCTACTTCGGCGGCCTGTACTACGCCCAGGATCCGGGGCCCGCCTACTACCTGGCCGTCCTGGGCGCGCGGCTGACCCCCGAGGTGCTGCTGCTCGCGCTCGCGGGGGCCGTCATCGTGGTCATCCCCGGGCGCCGGCGCGCCGGGGCCCGCCGGGCGCTGGCCGCCCTGCTCGGGGCCTACGCGGTGCTGCTGTACGCGCAGGTCGAGGCCCCCAAGAAGATCGACCGCTACGTCCTGCCCTTCTTCCCGCTCTTCGCCGCCACCGCCACGGTGGCCGTGGTGGCCCTTACGCGGCGGCTCGCTCGCGGCCGCCGCTGGCTGGCGCTGACCCTGCCGCTGGCCCTGCTCGGGGTGCCCAGGCTCGCGCGCCTGGCCGCCGTGCACCCCCACGCCATCGCCTGGAGCCAGGACTGGCCCGGCTGGCCCGCCGGCCGCGCCGTCACGCTGGGCTTCGGCGAGGGGCTGCGCGAGGCCGCCCTCTGGATCGCCGGCGACGCCCAGGGCCACCGGCCCCGCGTCTTCAGCGGCATGTACCGCCCATGCCTGGAGCCCTGGCTCGACTTCCGCGAGGCCCGCCTCGCCGATGCCGAGTACCAGATCCGCTACATCTCCGTGATCCAGCGCGGCTTTCGGGCGAAGGAGTACGCGCGCGAGATGCGCGGGCTGCTGCACCAGGTGGTCATCGACGGGCGCGTCTGGGTCGAGATCCACGCGGGGCCGCGCTACCGCGGGCCGACGACGCCGGGCTACTCCGTGCCCTGGAAGCGCCCGCCCACGGCGCCGAAGCGCTGAGCGGCCGCGCCATCGCCCGGTCGCGGCGGGGCGAGGTCGGCGAAGCGGGCCAGCGCCGCCAGGCGGGCCGTCCGGGCCGGGGCCTCCCACGGGGCGTCGCTGAACGCCTCGAGCGGCCAGGGTCCGGTGCTCCACGGCGCGGTGAACGGCTCCATGGGCGCCAGATCGGGGAAGGCGCCGGGCTCGTGGCGCGCGCCCCGCAGCTCGCCGATGCGCCACGGCCCCGGCCGCCCGCCGTCGACCAGCACCTTGCCGAAGAACCGCAGCGGCACGGTGCCCGGCCCCTCCGGCAGGCTCCCCTTGAACCGGGCCCACGCCACGGGCTCGCCGGCGTCGTCGTACAGGTTGCAGTCGATGAGGTAGCGGCCCGCCCGGGCGACGTCGACGCCGACGTCGATGCGCAGGCTGCCCCCGTCGACGGCGTCCTGGAAGGCCCCGGTGAACCGGGCGGGGACGGCGTCGCGGCGGACGTGCACGGCCTGCAGGCGGGCCTCGGCCGGCCCCTCCACGGTGGCGACGGCGACCTGGACGACCACCGCGCGCACCGCCCCCGTGCCGAACCCTTCCGGCCAGATTTCAGCCCGCAACCCCTCGGAATCCGGCTGAAATCGGAGGGTGCGTTGCACCTCCCCCACCTGCACCGTCGCCCGCTCGACGGGCAGCGACACGGGGCCCGCCTCGTCCCAGGCGCGCAGCTCGATGACCAGCGGCGCGTCGCCGATGATCCAGTAGCGATCGGCGGTGAGGATCCACTGCGCGCCCGGCCGGCCGGGCAGCGGGCGGGGGGCCTCGTAGCGGCGGTTCCACTCGACGCGGTGCTGCTGCTGGCGCGTGAGGGGCCGGGAGGTGGGCGGGTAGCGGCTCTGGTCGCGGTAGACGGCCACCGGATCCCAGGTGCCGGCGGCGGGCGGGTCGGGCAGGCGCGTCAGGGCGTCCATGGTGGCCAGGGGATCGGCGGCCGTCGCCACCGCCACGGGCGGCGGCTGCGGCAGGCGATCGGGGCGCAGGCGCACGAGGGCCGGCACCAGCGCCACGGGGGCGGGCCAGCGCGCCGCCACCAGCGCCCCCAGCAGGAACGCCAGCAGCGCGGCGCCCCCGATCAGCCAGCGGCGCGCGTCACCCACCGAGGTCCTCCAGGCCCTTGAGCTGCATCTGGTCGTGGTTGCGGTCGAAGCCCTGGCAGGAGCCGGCGATGACGTGGCCCTCGAAGTGCCAGTCGGGCGCGTAGCACAGCCAGGGATCGTCGTCGGCGACGTACCAGGTGTCGTTGAGGCCCCCGGCCGAGTGGTAGGGCACGGCGCCGTCGTTGGCCTGGCCGCCGAAGAAGTCGGGGAGCTTGCCGGTGAGCAGATACTCCCGGTGGCCGGCCATCTGGTAGACGGTCGCGCCCGCCGTGTCGTCGTGGTCCCAGCCGGCGCGGTGCTCCGTCGGGCCCACGTTGTTGGACAGGTCGCAGGTGAGGCCGAGGACGTCGCCCACGTCCGCGATGAACGACCCCGACAGCTCGCTGCCCCCCTCGTTGCTGGCCACCGTGAGCACCCAGAGCACGTTCCAGCGGTCGTCGTCGTAGAGCGAGAGGGCCCGGGAGATGACGGCGCCGCCGTTGCTGTAGCCGTAGAGGTAGCACCACTGCTCGCCGGTGCAGTGGGCGTCGAGGGTGCGGGCCAGGTCGGCGGTGGCGGTGCCCATGTCGCTCGTCTGGTCGACGTGGGCGTCGACGCTGCGGATGCCCGGGAAGGCCCCGAGGCGCACCGGGTCGCCGCGCTTGCCCACCCCGAACTGCCGGGTGCACAGGCCGCCGACGTGGATGAACGAGACCCCCGCGCCCGCGGCCGCCTTGGGGATGGGCTGCGCGGTGGGCGGGGCCGGGTCGGCGCAGGCGGCGGTGAGGACGACGGCGAGGGCGGGCAGGCGCATGGGAGCTCCGGCGGCGGTGGCGCAGCGGGGCATCGCAAGAAGGGCGCCAGCCCCGGCGCGAGGCGGCAGGCGGGCCCGCGGCGGCGGTGACGCGCTGCCGACGTCTCAACTGTGCGCGGCGGTGAGACCTGCAGAGCGCGGCCGGCCCCCTCGCCTGCCCGGCCCGGCCCCCGTAGGATGGCGGCGCACGATCCGCGGAGCGTCCATGGGCCATGTCCCGCTGCTGAGCGAGCTGGCGATCATCGCCGGGCTGGGGGTCCTCGTCACCGTCATCCTGGCCCGCCTCAAGCTGCCCACCGTCGCGGGCCTGCTGGCGGCCGGCGCCGTCATGGGGCCCTACGGCCTCGGCCTCATCACCTCGGTGCACGACATCGAGGTGCTGGCCGAGGTGGGCGTCGTCCTGCTGCTCTTCTCCATCGGGCTCGAGTTCTCGTTCAGCCGCCTGAAGTACATCTTCCGGCAGGTCGCGCTGGGGGGCGCCCTGCAGGTGGGGCTCACCCTCGCGGCCACCATCGGCGTCTGCCGCGGCCTGGGCCAGGCCTGGGGGCCGAGCATCTTCTACGGCTTCGTCTTCGCGCTCTCCAGCACCGCCATCGTGCTGCGGACGCTCGCGGAGCGGCAGGAGCTCGACGCCCCGCACGGCCGCTTCATCGTCGGCACGCTCATCTTCCAGGACCTCTGCGTCGTCCCGATGGTGCTCATCGTGCCCCTGCTCGGCCCGGCCGCCGGGGGCGGGGCCGACGCGCTGGCCGACGTGGGCCTGGCCCTCGCCAAGGCGGCCGGCGTCGTCGTCGCCGTCATCGTGATCGCCCGCGGCGTGGTGCCGACGGTGCTGCGCTTCGTCGACGCCAGCCGCAGCCGCGAGGTCTTCCTGCTGGCCATCCTGACGCTCTGCATCGGCACCGCCTGGCTGACCTCCCTGGCCGGCCTCTCCCTCGCGCTGGGCGCCTTCCTGGGCGGCATGGTCGTCGCCGACACCGAGTACGGGCACCGCGCCATGGGCGACATCCTGCCCCTGCGCGATGCGTTCGTGAGCCTGTTCTTCGTGATGCTGGGCATGCTCTTCAACCTGCAGACGGTCCTGTCGCAGCCGCTCCTGGTGGCGGCCATGCTCGGGGGCTTCCTCGCCGCCAAGGGCCTCATCGCCACCCTCGCCGCGACGTCGATGCGCTTCCCCGCCCGGGTCGCCTGGCTGGCGGGCGTGGGCCTCGCCCAGTTCGGCGAGTTCGGCTTCGTCCTCACCCGCCTGGCCGAGGCCAACGGCGTCATCGGCGACGCCAGCCCCCTGCTCGCGGCCGGCATCCTGAGCATGTTCCTCACGCCGCTCCTCGTCCGCGTCGCCCCCCACATCACCGCGGGCGAGAAGCTGCTGGCGCCCCTCCAGCGCCTCATCGGCCTGCGCAGCATCGACGAGGCCGAGGCCGCCGGGGACGCCCTCACCGGGCACGTCCTCGTGGTCGGCTACGGCGTGGCCGGCGTCCAGGCCGCCCGCGCCCTGCAGGCCTGCGGGGCCCCCTTCGTGGTCCTGGAGCTCAACGGCGAGAACGTCCGCCTGGGCAAGGCCGCCGGCCTGCCCGTCTACTACGGCGACGCCACCAGCGAGGAGGCGCTGCGCCACGCCCACCTGCTCGACGCCCGCCTCGTCGTCCTGCTGATCAACGACCCCCTCGCCGCGGAGCGCGTGGTGGACACCATCCGCCGCGTCGCCCCGCAAGTGCCCGTTTTGATGAGGGTTCGCTACCTGGCGGACCGCCCCCGGCTGCTCGCGACCGGCGCCCATGACGTCGTCGCCGAGGAGGTGGAGGGCGCCGTCGAGATCACCGCCCGGATGCTCCGGCTCATCGAGGTCCCCCGCAACACCATCGACGCTCGCATCCGCGCCCTGCGCGCCGAGACGCAGACGAGCGACCGCAAGCACACGGTGCCCCGGCCCCGCCTCGCCGAGGTGCGGGGCCTGGACGCGATGAAGATCGAGACGGCCCGCGTCGAGGCGGGCTCGGCCGTGGACGGGGCCTCGCTGGCGGGGCTGCGCCTGCGCAGCGAGACGGGGGCCCTGGTGGTGGGCGTCCGCCGGGGGGAGGTGCTGCTGGAACGTCCCGATCCGACGGTCCCGTTCGAGGCCGAAGACACCGTGTATCTGGTGGGCACCGGGGAGGCCCTGGAGCGCGCGCTGGCGCTGTTCGAGCGGCCTGCAGGCGGCTGACCGCGGGGCCGCCGGGCCGACTTATCACGCGGACGCGCGGGAGGATTGAAATTCCCATCGGAGTTGGGCATCTTCTCCGCCGGATGGCTGGTACCCGGAAGGCCGCCATCTCGGATCCCCAAGACGGTCGTACCGACGGCGAGGTGGACCGCGGGTCCCTGCAAGGGGCCTCGTCAGGATGAGGAAGGGTCGAGGATCCATGAGCAAGATCGCGCTACCTGGGGAAGCTCGTGAGGAGTCGGACTTCGAGGGCGTGCCCCCGGAGCTGCTCACCGAGCGGACCGATGAGTTCCGCAACCTGCTGCTGTCGGAGCGGGGGAAGCTGCTGCAGAACGCCCAGCGGACCCTCACCCAGGACATGACCATCGACACGGACGATCTGGCCGACGAGATGGACCATGCCACCTCCGACTACAACCAGGCCCTGGCCTTCCGCCTCCGCGGGCGGGAGCGGCACCTGATCCACAAGATCGACGCCGCCATCGAGCGCCTCGACGAGGGCGAGTACTGGTGGTGCGATGACTGTGGCGCCTGGATCGGCTTCGGTCGCCTGCGGGCTCGCCCGGTGACCACGGTCTGCATCCAGTGCAAGGAGAACCGCGAGCGGCGCGAGCGCAGCTACGCCCGGTGATCCTGGCCGGCGCCGCCGGCCCTCCCCCCCGTGATCGCTACATGATCTTGCGCGGCGGCAGCGCGGCGTTGGCCAGCAGCAGGCCGATGACCAGCGCCCCCGCGATCAGCAACGTCTGCATCAGGCCCGTCGTGCCCGCGGCCACGTTGCCCCAGACCACCTGCTCGAAGCTCACGAAGCCGAACGCCCCCGGCACCAGCATGACGATGCCCGGCACCAGCACCACCTGGGCGGGGCGGTCGGTCAGGCGCGCGAAGACGTTGGCGTAGAGGCCGCAGACGATGGCCCCGGCGAAGGCCGCCGCCGCGCCGGGCACCCCCACCCGGCTCGTCAGCAGCGACGCCGCCCAGGCCACCATCGCCGCGCCCAGCGCCGCCAGCGCGTCGCGCCGCCCCACCGAGAACAGCACCGTGAAGGCCCAGCTCGCCACCACCGCGGCCAGGGCCAGGGCCCAGAGGGGCGTCTCGTCCCCGCCCAGCAGCGCGACGGCGTGGTCGGGGTGCACCCACTGCTCGAGCGTGGCCATCATGCCCACCCCGAACAGCAGCGACAGCAGCACCATCGCGGCGTCCAGCAGGCGCGCCGTGCCGCTCACCAGGTTCTTCCAGGCGATCTCGGCCAGCCCCGAGGTGAGCGTCAGCCCGGGCACGTTGGTGATGATGCCGGCCAGCACCAGCGGCTTGCGGGGCAGCGTGGGATCGATGACGGCCGCCAGCCAGGCCGCGCCGCCCACCAGCACGCCCGCCATGAAGTCGACGAGCAGCCGCGTGCGCTGGGCCTTCCCGAGCAGGTGGCCCAGGCCCATGTTCGCGAGGCCGAGGGCCAGCCCGAGCGCGGCCATCAGCCAGCCGCCGCCGAAGACGACGGCCGCCGAGGCCGAGGCCAGCCCGCCCGCCAGGATGCCCCGCAGCGGGCCATGGGTGGCCGGGGCCTCCTCCAGCGCGTCCAGCCAGATGGAGGCGTCCTCGGGCGACAGGCGCCCGTCCGCCACGGCGTTGAAGGCCTCGTCCAGCTCGGCCAGGCGGTCCAGCCGGATGGCCCAGCGCTGCACCCGCACCAGGCGCACCAACGGCTCGCCGCCCGGCTGCTCCAGGCTCATCCACAGGCCGGTGGGCACGGCGAAGACCTCGGCCACCAGGCCCTGCTGCTCGGCCGTGTAGCGCAGGCAGTTCTCGAGCCGGTGCGTCGGGCAGCCGTACTCCAGCAGCAGCTCGCCCAGCCGGACGAGCAGATCCGCCAGCTCCGACGGCCGCAGGGGCTTGGGGGGCACGCTCACTCTCCCATTTCCATTGGAATATCGGGTAGTTCTACCCTAGAGACTCCGGCAGCAGCGGAAGCCCAGGTCGTCGGCGTAGAAGGCCTCGGCGTTGACGTAGAAGACGTCGCAGCGGGCGGCCTCGGTGCGGAACATCACGGCGTTGACGCGCCAGCTCGCGCCTCGGCGGCTGCCGTCGGCGGTCATCTCCCAGACGTTGCCGGACAGGTCGAAGACGCCCTCGGGCGTGCGGCAGTCGGCCTCCGCGCCGGTGGGCTGCAGGGCGCCGGTGCCGCTCACATGGTCGTTGCAGCGGCCCGGGATGTGCTCGGCCGAGTACGGGAAGGCCCAGTGCCGCTCGGCGCCGCCGCAGGCGTCCTGCCACTCGGCGTCGGTGCACAGGTGGAAGCCGCTGGCGGCGCAGGCGGCCTCGGCCTCGGCGCGCGTCAGGTTCACCCAGGGCAGCACCCCCGGGCGGCTGCAGGCCCCGCCCTCGGCGGCGCCCGCGTCGTCGGCCCGGGCGTCGGGCCGGCTGGCCTCGTGGGCGAAGATCTCGTAGCCCCCGAGCTGCACGACGGCGCCGGGGCAGCCCGGATCGACGCCCTGATCGGGCCGCGCGGCGTCCGGGCCGGGCTGGCGTCCTCGCCGCCGGCCTCGCCCCCTGCACCGCCAGGGGCCCCGCCACCGACGCCGCCCGCGCCCCCGGCGCCGCCCCCCACGCCGCCCGCGCCGCCGCCGGCCGCGTCGGCGCCGGCAGGCGCGCGTCGGCGCGCCGCCGTCCTGGGGGCCGCATGGGGCTGCCGTCCGCCCCCGCGAAGAACGGGCTGATGGGGCGCTCATCGTCACAGGCCCACAGGCCCAGCACCAGCAGGAGCCAACGTCGCATCATTCACCCCGTGCGCGGATCGTGAGCTCCACCTCGCCCGCGTCCCCCTGGACGAAGACGGACAGCTCCCCGGTGACGACATCGTACCCGGTGAACCACGACAAATCCCCCGGTTCGAGCGTGGCCTCGGGATCGGCGCCCAGGGGCCCCACCTGCACCCGGCTGAGGCCCGCGGCCCGGCCGTCGGCGTGCCAGCGCAGGCGCCACCCGTCGGCGGTGGGGCCGAAGGCGCGCACGGGCCCGGCCACGGCCAGGGGCCAGGTGCGCTCGAAGGCCACGGGCCAGCGGTCGGTGGGGCGCCCGTCCTCGTCGCGCAGGGCGTAGGCGTCGCGCCCGAAGCCATCGTGCCAGACGGCCCCGGCGGCCCCGACGCCCTCCACGCGGGCCAGCGCCTCGTCGAGCCCGTCCCCGGGCGCGCCGGCGCCCCGGACGAAGAGCGGCTCGCCGGCCCGCCGCGCGGCCTCGGCCTCCCCCGCGAGCCAGGCGGCGAGCGCGCCCAGCGGCGCCTCGGGCCCCCGCCCCGGCCCGAAGCCGCTCGCGGTGCGCACCACGTCGGGGCCGGCCAGCGTGGTCGGGCCGTCGTGGAAGGTCAGCACCGGGCCCCAGCGCGTCGCCGCGGCCTCCGCGACCTGGGCCAGCAGCGCGTCGACGTCCCCCGCCGGCCCGCGCGCGTCGACGAGCGGGTGCACCCCCACGATGCCCGTCCGGTCGGCGCAGGTGTCGAGCAGCCGGCCCCAGGCCCGCGCGAGGGCCGCGGGGCGCTCCGGGTCGCCCCAGAAGGCGTCCCAGGCCGCCGCGATGGCCGGGTGGTCGGGCTGGTCCGGGGGCACCGCCGGCCCCGCCCCGGTGACCCACGCCGGGAAGCCATGGCCCCCGAAGGCCGGGCCCATGCGCTCCTGGTGCATGGCCAGGACGACGCCGATCCCGGCCGCCTCGGCGAGGGCCGCCTGCTCGCAAATCCGCCCAAGATACGCGCCGTTGTACGTCCCGGGCCGCGGCTCGATGCCGTCCCAGGTGACCAGCAGCCACACCCAGTCCACCCGCCCGGCCAGGTCGGCGTACTCGACGGCGGTGTGCAGCGGCGTGCGGGCGTCGCGCACCAGGCTGTCCCCCGAGAGGACCACGGCCCGAGGCACCCGGCGCGCCTCGCCGTCCCGCAGGAAGCCGCAGCCCTGGACGCGCCACGCGCCGTCCGGGGCGGGGCTGCCCTGGTCAGTGCAGGTCGGCGGGGCGGCGCTGCGTCGCCGGGGCCGCGTCCACCGGCGCCGCGTCGGGTCCGGCGGCGTCGACGGGCGCCGCGTCCCCCGACGCCGCGTCGAGCGGGGCCGCGTCCGCCGGCGGGGGCGCGGCGTCCAGGGCGTCCGGGGCGGCGTCACCAGCAGCAGCGGCGGGCTGGGCGTCGTCGCAGGCCGACAGGGCGATCAAGGCGAGGATCAGGGCGCGCATCGCGTGAGCGTCGGGCCCAGGCGTCCGCGTTGCAACCACCTCGCGCCGGATCCTCCTGGCGTCCAACGCCCGTCTCATGGCAGATCGCCGCCAACGAACAGACGGAGGCGCCCATGAAGCCGCTGTATCTGCCCCTGCTCCTGTTGCTGGCTGCCTGTGATGACGGCGGCGGCGCCCAGGCCGATCCCGGGCCCACGGCCGACGCGGCCATCGTCGCCGACGCCGGCGTCGAGGAGGACGCCGCCCCGGTGGTCGACGCCGCGCCCGTGGTGGACGCCGCCGAGCCTGACGCCGCGGCCCCCGCGCCCCTCCCCGCCCTCATCGGCCCCGCCGCCGCCGAGGACGAGGACCCCGATCCGAAGGTGGTGGCCGTCACCCTGACCGCCGGCCGCCACGCCAACACCATCTCCGATCGCGTCGAGGTCGACGGCTACGCCTACAACGGCCAGAGCCCCGGCCCCGTCATCCAGGCCCGCCTCGGCGACGAGGTGGTCATCCGCTTCCGCAACGACCTCGACCAGCCCACCACGGTGCACTGGCACGGCCTGCGGATCAGCGACGACATGGACGGCAGCCCCCGCATCCAGGCCCCCGTCCAGCCCGGCGAGACGTTCGAGTACCGCTTCACGCCGCCCGAGGCCGGCACCTACTGGTACCACCCCCACGTCCGCGCCAACGAGCAGGTGGAGCTGGGCCTCTACGGCATGCTCATCGTGCACGAGCCCGAGCCCCCGGCCTTCGACGCCGAGCGCGTCCTCATCCTCGACGACATCCTGCTCCAGGGCGACCGCGTGGCCGCCTTCATGGCCACCTTCCCCGAGCGGATGCACGGCCGCAGCGGCAACACGCTGCTGACCAACGGCGTGGCGGTGCCCCCCACCGGCCAGGCCCGCGAGGGCCAGGTGGAGCGGTGGCGCCTCGTCAACACGGCCAACGCCCGCACCATGAGCCTGTCGCTGGAGGGCGCGAAGTTCCGCGTCATCGGCACCGACGGCGGCCTGCTGCGCGACCCCTACGAGACGCGCCGCCTGCTGATGGCCGTGGGCCAGCGCTACGACCTGGAGGTCACCTACGACCGCCCAGGCACCGTCGAGCTGGTGAGCCATGTGCTCGTCCTGGAAGGCGAAGACGTCGTCGAGCGGCCCTTCGTGGTGCAGACCATCGACGTCGCCGCCACCGGCGAGGCCCCCCACACCGTGACCCTGCCGGAGGTGCGGCCCATCCAGCGCGGGCGCACCAACGAGAACGCCATCCTGGTCTTCGACGCCGTCCAGGATCCCGTCGAGGGCGTGATGTGGCGCATCAACGGCCAGTCCCACCCGCACGACCCCATCTTCACGTTCCAGCAGGGCGACTACGTGCGGATGATCCTCGACAACCGGGCCGGCCCGGAGCACCCGTTCCACCTGCACGGCCAGTTCTTCGAGATCCTGCCCGACGGCCGCCCCGAGACGGAGCAGCCCGGCCTCAAGGACACCGTCCTCGTGCCCGGCCTGAGCCGCGTCACCATCTTCGCGCGCATGGACAACCCCGGGCAGTGGATGGCCCACTGCCACATCCTGGAGCACGCCGAGCTCGGCTTCATGAGCGAGATCGTCGTGGAGCCGGTGGACGGCCTCTCGCCCCCCGCCCCGCCCGCCGTCCCCTGACGCCTCAGCCCGCCGCGACCCGCTGGCGGACGCGCAGCTTCAGCTCCTCCACGGCGCACCAGCCCACCGGCACCACGAACAGCGTCAGCAGCTCGAAGAGCATGCCCCCGAAGCCCGGCAGGGCCATGGGGACCATGACGTCCGCCCCCCGCCCCTGGCTGGTGATGACCGGCAGCAGGGCCAGCAGCGTGGTCGCCGTCGTCATGAGGCAGGGCCGGATGCGCCGCAGGCAGGCGGCCACCGTGGCCTCGCGCAGCGCCTCGACGGAGTCGGGCCGGTCCGCCGCCGCCTGCTGCTCCAGGTAGGTCGAGATGACCACGCCGTCGTCGGTGGCGATGCCGAACAGGGCGATGAAGCCCACCCAGACGGCCACGCTCAGGTGGTACGTCTGGACGTTGAAGACGTCGTCGAGCGTCCGCCCCGCCACCGTCCAGTCGGGCAGGCCGGGGCCGCTGTAGAGCCAGAGCAGCACGAAGCCGCCGGCCCACGCCACCGCGATGCCCGAGAAAACCAGCAAGGAAGTCGAGACCTTGCGGAACTGCAGGTACAGAATCAGGAAGATGAGGACGAGGCTGAGCGGCAGGATGACGACGAGCCCGCGCTGGGCCCGCACCTGGTTCTCGAACGTCCCCGTGAAGGCCCACGAGATGCCCGGGGCCACCTCCAGCCGGCCCTCCCGCTGCGCCGCCTCCAGCGCCGCCTGGGCCCGCTCCACCACCTCCACCTCGGCGTGGCCGTCGAGCTTGTCGAAGAGCACGTCGCCGATGAGGAAGGTGTCCTCGCTCTTGATCACCATCGGCCCCCGCACGAAGTCGATGCGGGCGAGCTGGTCGAGCGGGATGTGGGCCCCGGCGGGCGTGGCCACCCGGACGCGGCGCAGGGCCTCGACGTCGTCGCGGCGCTCGCGGGGGTAGCGCACCCGCACCGGCCGCCGCACGCGCCCGTCGATGAGCGTCGTCGCGACCATGCCGCCGATGGCCGTCTGGATGGTGGCCTGCACGGCCGTCAGCTCGAGCCCGTGCCGGGCGATGGCGTCGCGATCCACGTGGATCTCGAGGTACGGCTTCCCGACGATGCGGTCGGCCTGCACGGCCTCGGGGCGCACGCCCTCGACCGTCTTCAGCACGGCCTCGATGGCCCGCCCAGCCGCCTCGATGTCGTCCAGGTTCTGCCCGCGCACCTTCACGGCCATGGGCGCGCGCACCCCGCTCTGCAGCATCACGATGCGGGCGGCGATGGGCTGCAGGCGGGGCGCCGCGGTGCTGCCCGGGATGGTCGCCGCCGCGCTGATGGCCCGCCAGATGTCGTCGGGCGACTTGATCTCGTCGCGCCAGAGCCGCTTGCGCTCCCCCGTCTCGGGGTCGGGCGGCCCGTACTCGGGGTGGTGGAAGATGATGGTCTCCACCATCGAGATGGGCGCCGGATCGAGGGCGCTGTCCACCCGCCCGATCTTGCCCACCACCGTCTTCACCTCCGGCAGCGCGCCGATGGCCCGATCCTGGAGCTGGAGCGCGTCGAGGGACTCCCCCAGGCTGGCGTGAGGCATCGTCGTGGGCATCCACAGGAAGCTGCCCTCGTCGAGGGGCGGCATGAACTCGTCCTTCATGCCCGGGAAGGCGGCCATGAGCCGCTGCCCGACGCCCGTCGACTCCAGCGCGGCCGGCAGGAAGACGGACGCCCCCCGCCACGCCGAGATGCCCACCACCAGCAGCAGCGCCGGCAGCAGGAAGAACAGGCGCCGGTGGGCCAGGCACCACCGCAGCATCGGCTCGTAGGCCCGCAGGAAGAGCAGCACGCCCCCGAGCAGGCCGCCGCCGATCACCACGACCGCCAGCAGGTTGCCCACGAAGCCACCGCCCGGGCCGAGCGGTGCCCAGTGCACCCCCAGCGCCACGGCCACGCCGGCCACCGCGGCCACGTTGATGATCCTCGCCGCCCACCGCTGGCCTGCCGGGGTGAGCTGGTCGCGCGCCACGCGCCACGCGGCCAGGACGACGAGCGCGATGCCCGCCCAGGTGAAGCCCGCCGCCAGCGCGACGACGCCCAGCACCGCCAGCGCCGCGTCAGGCCCTCGCCGCCACCACCACGGCCCGCCCCGAGCGCGCCGGAAGACGGCCGCGGCCAGCGGCGGCAACAGGAAGAGCGCCACCGCGATGGAGGCGATCAGCGCGTAGGTCTTGGTGAAGGCGAGCGGGCGAAACAGCTTCGCCTCCGCCCCGCTCATCGTGAACACGGGCAGGAAGCTCACGATGGTCGTCGCCACCGCCGTGGTGACCGCCCCCGCCACCTCCCGGGCGGCCGACCGCACCACCTGGTTGACGGGCTCGTCCGGCGCCTCCCCGAGCCGCCGCGCGATGTTCTCCGCGACGATGATCCCCATGTCGACCATGGTGCCGATGGCGATGGCGATGCCCGCCAGGCTCATCAGGTTGGCGTCCACCCCCGTGACCCGCATCCCCAGGAACGCGAGCAGCACAGCCAGGGGCAAGAGCCCCGAAATCATGAAGGAAATCCGCAGCTCCCACACCAGGACCACCACCACCACGATGGTGATCAGGATCTCGTCGATGAGGGAGGTGCCCAGGGTGTCGAGCGTCTCGTGGATGAGGTCGGTGCGGTCATAGAACGGCACGATCTGCACCTGGGAGACCCGCCCATCCGCCAGCGTCCGCCGCGGCAGGCTGGGGGCGATCTCGGCGATGCGCGCGTGCACGCGCTCGATGACCGCCAGGGGGTTCTCGCCGTAGCGCACGGTGACGACGCCGCCGACGGCCTCCACGCCCCCCTTGTCGAGGGCGCCGCGCCGCGGCTCGGGCCCGGCGACGACCCGCGCCACCTGCCCCACCGTCACGGGCACGTGGTCGGGGGCCGTGATGACGACGTCGGCCAGATCCTCCGGGGTGCGGATGAGCCCGACGCCGCGGATGACATACTCGACCTTGTTGATCTCGACCGTCCCCGCCCCGACGTCCTGGTTGGCCTGCCGGACGGCGTTGAACACCTGCGCCAGCGACAGGCCGTAGTGCTGCAGCAGATCGGGATCCACCTCGACCTGCCAGCCGATGACCTGGCCGCCGACCCCCGCCACCTCGGCCACCCCCTCCACGGACTGCAGGGCGTAGCGGACGTAGAAGTCCTGGACTTCACGGAGCTCTTGCCGGTCGAAGCCCTCGGCCTCGAGGGTGTACCAGAACACCTGCCCGAGCCCCGTCGCGTCGGGGCCGAGCTCGGGGCGCACGTCCTCGGGCAGGGTGTCGGGGGGCAGGGCCGCCAGCTTCTCCAGCAGGCGCGTGCGCGACCAGTAGAAGTCCACGCCGTCCTGGAAGATGACGTAGACGCTGGAGAACCCGAACGCCGAGCGCGCCCGCACGCCCTTGACCCCCGGCAGGCCCAGCAGGGCGACCGTCAGCGGGTACGTGACCTGGTCCTCCACGTCGCGCGGGGAGCGGCCGGGCCAGCGGGTGAAGACGATCTGCTGGTTCTCGCCGATGTCGGGGATGGCGTCGACGGGCACCGGATCCCGCGGCAGGTCCGTGTCGATGGGGAACGGCACCACATAGAGCCCGGCCAGCGTGAGGAGCCCGGCCAGGAGCACCGCGATCAGGCGGTTCTCGACCAGGAAGTCGATGGCGCGGGTCATGGGTGCTGGTGCTTGCTGTGGTCGTGGTGCATGGGCTGGGAGCCCGCAGCGGGCTGAGAGGCGGCGGCGGGCTGCGACGCGGCGGCGGGCTGAGAGGCGGCGGGCTGCGACGCGGCGGCGGGCTGCGACGTCGGCGGACGGTCGCGAAGGGCGGCGGGCCGCGACGCCGGGGCTGACGCCGGGCGGCTGGCCGCTTCTGTGGCGACGCGGCGCGGGTGACGCCGCGGCCACCGGCCGCGGGCTGCGACCCGGCCGCCGCCTGCGACCCCCGCCGCCGGCTGCGACCCCGCCGCCGGCTGCGACCCCGCCGCCGGCTGCGACCCCGCCGCCGGCTGCGACCCCGGGTTCATCATCGACCGCTTCGCCTGGATCTGGAGCGCCGCGTCCAGCTTGAACGCCCCCTCCGCCACCACGCGCTCGCCCTCCATGAGCCCGGATGCGACCACGTACCGGTCCCCCGCCCGCGGCCCCAGCACGACCTCGCGCCCTTCGTAGGTGGGCTCCTCGGCCCCCTGCACCTCGACGTACACGACGGCCCGCTCCCCCGTGATGAGCGGCGCGCTGGCCGGGATGGTGAGGGGCAACTCGGCGTCGGGCACCGGGGGCCGGTAGCCCAGCTCCTCCGCCTTCACGAGCCGCATGCCGCAGATGGAGCAGGTGGCCCCCTCCGGCGCTTCCTCTTTCATTTCATAGGGATGCATTGGGCAGATGGAGCGCCCCACCAGGTCGGGCTCCATCAGCCGCCCCTCGCCGTGCAGGCCGCTGTGCACCGTCACGCGGGCGAACATGCCCGGCTTGAGCAGCCCGTCGGGGTTGGGCACGGTGATGCGCACCCGCGCCGCCCGCGTCTGGGCGTCCATGAACGGCTCGATGAACGCGACCCTCCCCTCGAACGTGCGCCCGGGCAGGGCCTCCAGCTCGAAGGCGACCGGCTGGCCGAAGCGCAGCCACGGCAGGTCGCGCTCGTAGGCCGACGCCTCGATCCACACCCAGTCCAGCTCGGCGATGCGGTACAGCCGGGTGCCCGTCTGTACCCACGTGCCCTCGACCCGCGCGCGCTCGACCACCACCCCGCCCTGGGGCGCGAAGATGGTCACATCGTCAGGGACCTTCTTCTGCCCCTCCATGCGCTTGAGCTGGTAGCTCGACAGGCCCCACCGCCGCAGCCGCGACCGCACCGCCTCCAGCGTCCGCTCGGCCCCCTCCCGCACGATGGCGGGCGACCCGTCACCCAGGCGCGCCACCGACCGCTTCGCCTGCAGCAGCTCCTCATGCGCCGCTACGAGCTCGGGGCTGTAGATGCGATAGAGGTGGTCCCCCTCCCGCACCCGGCTGCCGAGGTGGTCCACGAACATCCGATCGATGCGCCCGCCGAACCACGCGGTGATCTCGCGCTCACGCGTCTGGTCGTAGGCGACCTTGCCCACCAGGTGCAGCGTCCGCTCGACGGCCTGGCGGGTGGCGGGCTCGGTGCGCACGCGGGCCAGCGCGCGGGCACCCTCGGTGAGCGTCAGCACGCGGTCGCCCTCGGCGGCCTCCGTCAGCTCGATGAGATCCATCCCGCAGATCGGGCACTTGCCCGGCTTGTCCGAGCGGATCTGGGGATCCATCGAGCACGTCCAGATGGTGGCGCGGGCTGTCTTGGCGGGCGCGTCCGGCGCAGCGGCCGGGGACGACGCGAGCCGCCCGCCCAGCCAGAAGGCCACCCCGACCACCACCGCGACGGCGGCTGCCTTCCCGGCGCTCTTCATGGCGCTCCCTCCACCGGCCGACCGACCGCGTAGCGCAGGTCGGCGACGCGCGTCCCGACCTCGGCCGCCGCCGCCACCCGCTGCCGCTCGAACCGCTCCAGCGCGCGCTCGGCTTCCAGCACCGTCGAAAAGCCGATGCCGCCCGCCCCGTAGCGGCTCTCCAGGGTCTCCAGCGCCTGCCGCGACAGGGGCAGCAGCGCCTCGTCCAGCAGCCTGACCTGGCGCATCGCCGTCTCGACCTGCACATGGGCGGCCAGCACCTCGAGCACCGCCACGTCGACGGCGGCGGCCCGCGCGGCCTCGGCCGCCGCGGCCTCCGCCTCCACCGCCTCCGCCGATGCCCCGTAGCGGTCCTGCCACAAGGGCACCGACACGCCCGCCATCAGCATCAGCGCGTCCTGGCCGGCGTCGTCCCCCATGGCCTGCCCGGGCTGCAGGAACGTCCACGTCGCCCCCGCCGTCAGCCGGGGCCACCCGCGGACCTCCGCGACCCGCAGCCGCGCCCGCGTGGCCTCGATCCGGGCGTCCAGCCGCGCCAGCTCGGGGTGGTGGTCCCGCGCCCAGGCCAGCAGCCCGTCCACGGCCGGGGCCGGATCGGCCGCGAGGGGCTCCACGACCGGCAGCGGGGCGTCCAGCGGCCGGGCCAGCAGCGTGTTCAGCTCGGCCTCCCGGGTGCGGCGCTGCCAGGTCAGATCGAGGGCCTCGTTCTCCAGCCGGGCCAGCTCCGCCTGGACGAGCAGCACATCGGCCTGGTTGGCCTGATCCACCGACAGCCGGGCCTCGGCCAGGTGGAAGAGCCGCCGCGCGATGAGGGCCATGCGCTGCACGACGGCCAGCTCGTCGGTGGACTGGCGCAGCCGGTGGCAGGCCTGCCGCACGGCCCGGGCGAGGGCCAGCTCGGCCAGCGCCACCTCGGCCGCGCGCTCATCGCCGCCGAGGCGGGCGGCGTCGCGCTCGCCGTCGATGGCCGCGTACCAGGGGAACGCCTGCGTCACCCCCAGGCTCGCGATGGCGGGGCCGTTGCGCGTCACGATGGGCAGCGGGCTCGCGGTGGCCTGCACCACCGGCTCGGGCCAGGGCGCCGCCCCCTCGGCCGCGCGTCGGGCGGCCTGCAGGCGCAGCCGGGCGGCCTTCAGGCGTGGGCTGGCCACGAGGGCGTGCTGCACGGCCGCCTCGACCGAGAGCGTCGGGGCGCCGAACGGATCGGCCAGCAGACCCAGCAGGAGGAGTGTGGCGACCATCGCGCCTCGGGCTCGTCGTGACGCCCTATGATGCGTCGGCCGCCGCGGGGTTGCCAGGAGGTCGGCGACCGGGCTGGCCCGCGCCCCCGTTTTGTCTCATCGTTTCAGAGGCTTGCAGGCCAGCCGACGTGCCCTGCGGCCGCCCCTCGGCGCCCTGCGGCCACCCATGCTGCGAGGTGACGGGAGATTTCGGCGGCGATCCTCTACGATGTCGCCGCGCTCCCCACGAGGGGTCAGGAGGCGACGCATGCGGTGGTGGCTCTGTCTCGCGCTGGCACTCAGCGCCTGTGACGACGGCGGTGGCGGCAGCGAGGGCGCGGCCGACGCCGGCGGCGGGGGTGACATGGGCTTCGTCGTGGTGCCCGGCAGCGACGGGGGCCTGCCGCCCCCGCCCGCCGAGCCCCCGGTGGCGCGGTTCAGCCTGGCCGAGGATCCCGCGACGACGCCGCTCGCGGCCATCCCGTTCCCCAGCGACGTCTACCGCAAGCCCGACGGCACCCTCGACCTGCGCGGCTTCCCGCAGCCCCTCCAGGGCGGCATCCTGGGCAAGATCATCACGTCGCTGCAGGAGGAGGTGAAGGGCTTCGGCACCTCCGCCACCTTCTTCCTGTCGTTCGAGTCCCGCGTCGACGCCTCGAAGCTCCCGCAGACGCCGGCCGCCTCGCTGGAGGACGACGCCTCGGTCTTCGTGGTGGACGTGGATCCCGAGTCCCCCGAGCGCGGCCGCCGCTGGCCGGTGCAGTGGCGCTACGACGAGCCCGAGACGCAGTACCTGCCCAGCTACTCCCTGCGGGTGCGCCTCGTGGAGGGCATCGCGCTGCGACCGCTGCGCCAGTACGCCCTGGTGGCCACGACGGCCGTCGCCGTGCCCGCCCCGGCCTTCCTGGAGACGCTGCGCCCCGCCGCCCCCAGCGACGCGGCCCTCGCCCGGGCCTGGCAGGTCAACGCCCCGCTGCGCGCCTGGCTGGCCGAGTCGGGCGTCGAGGCCGCCACCGCCTCCGTCTTCACCACCCAGGACTCCGTGGGCCAGCTCTTCCAGGCCCGCGACTTCATCCACGGGCTGCCCGACCCGGAGCTCCTCTCGGTGCGCAGCCTGGGCCCCAAGCAGAGCCGCTTCGAGCTGTTCGAGGGCCTGTACCGCGCCCCGCGCTTCCAGGAGGGCACCATCCCCTACCAGGCCGAGGGCGAGGGGGCCATCCGCTTCGACGCCGACGGCAACCCCATCATCCAGGGGTACGAGGACCTGCGCTTCTCCCTGTCGGTGCCCCTGGGCGAGCCGCCGCCCGACGGCTGGCCCCTGGTGCTCTACGCCCACGGCACCGGCGGCGACTACTCGAGCTACGTGCGCAACCGCGCCGCCTCCATCCTGGCCCGCAGCGGCCTGGCCGTGCTGGCCATCGACCAGATCCACCACGGCACCCGCGACAACGGCGCCTGCGACGGGCAGAGCGACACCTGCGTGCAGCTCCTCTACTTCAACTTCCTGTTCCCCAAGGCCGGCAAGGACAACACCCGCCAGGCCGCCCTCGACTACGTCTCGCTGCTGCAGTTCGCCAAGACCATCGACATCCCGGCCGAGGAGACGCAAGAGGGCTTCGACGTGACCATCGACCCCGACCGCATCATGTTCATGGGCCACAGCCAGGGCGGCCTCAACGGCCCCCTCTTCATGGCCATCGAGCCCGAGGTTCGCGGCGGCATGCTGTCGGGGGCTGGCGCCAGCATCGCCATCTCCATCGAGCAGAAGACGGAGCCGGTGAACATCAACGCCATCGTGCGCGCCGCCCTGGCCCTGCCCGCCGGGGACGTCCTCGACCGCTGGCACCCCACCCTGGCCATCCTGCAGACGTTCATCGACGCCAGCGACTCGGTGAACTACGCCCGCTTCTGGTTCGACGAGCCGGCCCCCGGCAACCTGCCCAAGAGCGTCTTCATGACGGCCGGCCTGGAGGACGAGTACACCCCGCCGGACGCCATCTTCGCCCTCGCCGCCGCCGGCCGGGTGCCCATCGTCGAGCCCGTCTCCGTGCCCATCGAGGCCCTCGACCTGCTGGGCATCGCGCCCGCCGGCATCCCCCCCTACCGCGGCAACGTCGCGGGCGGCGAGGCCACCGCGGGCCTGGCCCAGTTCCCCGGCGAGGGGCACTTCGTCATCTTCGACGTCGTGAGCGCCCAGCAGCGCTATACCCGCTTTCTGCAAGAGCTTTCCGAGTCCCGGCGCCCCCAGGTCTTCTGATCGCATCCCTTGCCCGACGGGCCGCTTCGTGGCACCGTCCGCGGCATGAAAGCACTCCTCTTCATCCTCCTCGGTGCCGGCGCTGCGGTGCTCATCGGCAAGCTCCTGACCCGCAAGAAGGACCAGGAGCGCCTGCGGCACCAGCGCCAGCGCGAGATCGCCTCGGGCGCCAACGTCACCAACGACATCACCGGCGTCCGCCGGGGCGGCGTGCTCAAGCTGCCCCCCTTCGGCAACCAGGCCACCGGCATCGAGACGTACGTCGTCACCCGGCACCGCTACAGCGACGGCGGGGCCCCCTGGTACGAGCTCGTCTGCCAGCACGGCCGCCGCGAGCTGCTGGTGGAGTGGTTCCGCGAGGGCAGCCGCCTGGTCGTCACGGCCGGCTTCGAGGACGAGAACCCCACGCTGCGCGCCATCGGCCTGGAGGAGGCGGACCTCATCCGCTTCGATGACGACGAGGAGGGCAGCTTCCAGTGGGATGGCATCACGTGGCACTACGAGGAGTCCGGCGAGGTGGACTACTTCGAGGGCGACGGGGGCCGCGCCGAGTCCTACTACAGCTGGACGTTCGCCAACGACGCCGGCGACCGGCACCTCTCCGTCGAGAAGTGGGAGGGCGAGCGCACCTTCAACGTCTACCACCTGTGGCTGGTGGACAGCAGCCGCGTCGAGGTCTTCGACGCTGGTGAGGGCAAGTGAGCCGCGCCGGCCTCGCGGGCCTCGCGCTGCTCGGCGGCGCGCTGGGCCTCGTGTTCTTCCTGCTGACGCGCGGGCTGCCCGACGACGCCCTCGACGCCGCGAAGGACGCGCGCCAGGCGCTGCAGACCGCCCGCAACTCCTTGGAATTCGAGCGCAAAAAGCTGGCAGACGTCATCGCGACGGACGCCGCGTTCCTGGACGGGCGCCCCGAGATCGCCGCCAGCCGGGCGGCCCTCGACGCCGTGGCCGCCCAGGTCGGCGCCGCGGCCGCGCGGGCCGAGGGCGATCTGCAGGCGCTGGTGGACAAGGACGCCTACGGCGACGCCGACCAGGTGCTCGCCGTCGCCGCCGAGGTGCAGAGCAGCGCCCTCGCCGCCATCGCCAACGTCCAGGCGCCGGCCGCCGAGGCCACCCGCATCCTGGGCTACAAGCAGAACCACGCCACCCTCGTCTCCCAGGCCCGCGCCCAGCTCGCCGAGGTGGAGCAGGTGCAGGGCGACGCCGCGCTGACGGCGCTGGTGGCCCAGGCCACCGCCCAGTACCCCGAGGCCTCCGGCAAGATCCAGGCGCGGGTGGCGAAGCTCAACGAGGCCGCGGCCGCCATCGTCGCGGCGGGCGCCAGCCTCGACGCCGCCCTGGAGGCGAAGCCGCTGGACTACGTGACGACGGGCCGGCTGGCCGAGTCGGTGGCCACCGGCGGCCAGACCGTCGCCGCCGCCCGCGCCGACGTGGTGCAGGACGTCGGCGCCCTCTCCAAGAGCGTCGACAAGATCCTCATCGACATGCGCCGCAACGGGAACGCCTGCGAGCACAAGTACCGGGTCGTCGAGAACGGCATCGGCCGCGAGCAGCCCTGGGAGACGGTGTCCTGCGCGCTCTACGCCGAGCACGAGGACCACCTGGGCATGACGCTGTACAGCAAGCCCGAGGGCCAGCTCGACAGCGAGGCCGTCCGCATCGCCTCCCCGCCCGGCTACACCTACGTCGGCAACCCGCGCTACGGCCGCTGGGAGTCGGGCTCGTCGGGCCGCTTCTGGGTCTTCTATGGCCAGTACTCGCTGATGCGCGACATGCTCTGGGGCGTCGGCGGCTACCGCCCCGTCTACGAGAGCGGCTACCAGAGCTACCGCACCAGCGTCGGCAGCAAGCGGGCCTGGTACGGCAGCCAGAACGAGTACGGCAGCAAGGGCAGCGTCACCAAGAGCAAGTACGCCAGCAGCAGCTTCTACACCGCCCAGCGGGAGCGGGAGCGGTACGCCGGGTCGCGCTACCAGAAGACGAACACGGGCCGGACGGCCGGCAGCGGCTACCAGGGCAGCCGGTACCAGGGCGGCAGCGGGGGCGGCAGCCGCAGCTACCGCAGCGGAGGCAGCCGATCCAGCCCGGTGCGGCGCACCAGCTTCGGCGGCGGAGGCAAGTGACCATGTCCCTCGAGCTCGTCTACACCCTCGCCGCCCTGCTCCTGGTCACGGGCCTGCTGCTGCTGGGCCGCGTCGCGTGGTCGCGCCTCGCCGGCTTCGACGCCGAGGCCGAGCTGACCACCGCCGACAACCCGGCCGTGGGCACCGCCCTCTTCGGCTACCTGGCCGGGCTGCTCGTCGTGCTCATCGCGCTGCTCACCACCGACGGCGCCACCAGCGACGACCCCGTCGGCATGGCCTGGGATCTGGGCGAGGTCGCCTTGTACGGCGTCCTGGCCATCGCGCTGCTCAAGCTCTCGGGCGTCTTCAACGACCGCTTCATCCTGCACCGCTTCGAGAACAAGAAGGAGCTGGTCGGGGATCGCAACGCGGGCGTCGGGGCCGTCCTCTGCGGCAGCTACCTGGCGTCCGGCCTCATCCTGGCCGGGGCCTTCAGCGGCCGCGTCGACCTGTCGCTGCTGCCCGAGGGCGCCAGCCGCGCCGGCGTGATGGGTCAGGAGATCCTGATTGGTCTCGCATACTTCGCGTTCTGCCAGGTGGCGCTGGCCATCTTCGGCCTGCTCTACCAGGCGGTGCAGAAGGTCAACGTGCACAGCGCCATCGCCGATGACTACGAGCAGGATGGCGTGCGCCACGGCGGCAACTTCGCGGCCGGCCTCGCGTTCGGCGGCAACCTCGCGGCGCTGGGCCTCGTGATGTGGGGCGGCGCCCGCCACGACTTCACGGGCTGGACGGACGCCGCCTTCACCCTCGGCCTCACCACGGGCGTCGGCCTGCTGCTCCTGCCCCTCTGGCGCATCTTCGTGGACCGCGTGATGCTCTCGCGCGCCGACCTCAACCACGAGATCTACTCGGACCGCAACGTCAACGCGGCGCTCCTGGAGACCATCTCGGTGCTGGGCCTCGCCGCGGTCATCGCCGTCCTCGCGTGATGCCGGGCCTCGGTCGCCGCCTGCTCCTCGGCCTCGTCGTCCTCTTCCTCGGCGGGTCGGGCCTCGTCTACGAGTACTGCCTCTCCACGCTCGCCACCCACCTGCTCGGCAACTCCATCGAGCAGTTCAGCCTGATCATCGCGCTCATGCTCTTCGCCATGGGCCTCGCGGGGCTGGCCCAGCGCGGGGTGCGCGACCCGGCGAAGCTGGCGGCGCTCTTCATCTGGGTGGAGATCGGCCTGGCGGTCGTGGGCGGGGCCTCGGTCATCCTGCTCTACCTGGCCTTCGCGTCCCTGGAGAACTTCCGGCTCGTCCTCTATGGCCTCGCGATGCTCATCGGGTTCGGCATCGGCCTGGAGATCCCGCTGCTGCTGCGGCTCAACCAGCGCTACCGGGGCCAGCTCGCCGACAACCTGGGTGACGTCTTCTCCCTCGACTACCTGGGCGCCCTCGTCGGCGCCGTGGTCTGGGCCTTCCTGCTGCTGCCCGTGTTCGCCCTCGACCGCATCAGCCTCATCCTGGGGCTGACGAACATGGCCGTCGCGGCCCTGAGCTTCTGGCTCTTCCGCCGCGAGATCAGCGTGCGCGCCCACCGCGTCGCGCTGCTGGTTGCCCTGCCCCTGGCCACGGCGGGCCTGGGCCTGCTGGCCTGGGGTGGCCCGGCCATCGTCGTGCACACCCGGCAGTACCTCTTCGCCCAGCCCGTCCGCCTGCACCAGCAGAGCCCCTACCAGGACATCGTGGTGACCGGCATGGGCGGGCGCTTCAGCCTGTACCTCAACGGCCGCCTGCAGTTCGACACCGAGGACGAGTTCATCTACCACGAGCTCCTCGTCCACCCCGCCCTGCAGGCCCTCGACCGCCCCCCCGTCGACGTCCTCGTCCTCGGCGGCGGCGACGGGCTGGCGGTGCGGGAGGTGCGCAAGTGGCCGTCCGTGCACCGGATCGTCCTCGTCGACCTGGATCCGGCCGTCACCGCCCTCGCCCGCACCTGGCCCCCCCTCGTGGCCCTCAACGAGGGCGCGCTGGTCGGCGACCACCTCACCATCCTGCCCACCGAAGGCGTGACGCCCGGGCCCGACGTCGTGGTGGACAAGGCCGCCGAGCGCCCCCGCCTCGCCCTCCAGCAGGCCCGCGAGCCCATCGCCCTCGTGAAGCTCGTCCACCTGGACGCCGACGCCTACCTGCGCGCCGCCGTCGGCCCCTACGACGCCATCATCGCCGACTTCCCCGATCCCGGATCGCCCGAGCTGGCCAAGCTCTTCAGCCTGGAGTTCTACGCCCGCCTCCGCTCCCGCCTGCGCCCGGGCGGGGTCTTCGTGGTCCAGGCCGGCAGCCCCTACGCCAACCGCCGCGCCTTCTGGTCCGTGGCCGACACCCTCGAGGCCGCGGGCTTCGCCGTGGCGTCCCTGCACGTCCACATCCCCACCTTCGGCGAGTGGGGCTGGCACCTGGCCCGCGTCGGCGCGGCCCCCGATCCCCGCGGCGATCCCCCCGTGCCCACCCGCTACCTCGACGCCGACGTCCTGCAGGCCGCCCGCGTCTTCCCCCGCACGATGCGCCGGCCGGCCGAGGTGGCCGTCTCGACGCGGCTCGACCCGGCCGTCATGCGCCTGTACCTGGCGCGGGAGCCCCTCGACGGCCCCGCCCTCTTCCCCGGCCGCGCCTACCGGTAGCCGCCAACGAGGAGCCCATGCGCACCCACATCGCCCTCCTGCGCGGCATCAACGTCGGCGGCCACCGCAAGGTGCCCATGGCCGACCTGCGCAACCTCTCGACTTCCCTGGGGTTTCAGGACGTCCGCACCTACATCCAGTCGGGGAACCTGCTCTACCGCACGCCCCTGGACGAGGCCGCCGCCGCGGCCGCGCTGGCCGCCGGCATCGCGGCGCACTTCGGCTTCCCCGTCGACGTCGTCGTCCGCGACGCCGCCGGCTGGCCGGCCCTGCTGGCCGACAACCCCTTCCCCGCCCTGACGGCCGAGGCGCCGACGCGGGTGCACGCGGTGCTCACCCAGGCCCCCGCCCCCGCGGGCGCGGCCGAGCGCCTGCTGGCCGCCGCGCGGGCCGGGGAGTCCGTCGTCGTCACGCCGCTGGCCGCCTGGCTGCACTACCCCGCCGGCGCGGGCACCACGAAGATCACCCCGGCGCTGCTGGACAAGGCGCTGGGCGGCCCCGCCACCGCCCGCGGCTGGCGCACGCTGGAGGCCCTGGCCGCCCTGGCGTCATCCTGAGTCATCGCCTGACATCGGGTCGCTGACCCCGGGCCGGTAGCGTCGGTCGTGCACCCAGCGCGACCGAGGAGGCCCCGATGTCCACCGCCCTGACCACCACCGTCCACGACCCCCACGCCCTGACGGCGGCCCAGCGCGACGCCCTCTCGACGGAGCTCTTCGCCGTCCACGGCCACATCTTCGCCGGCGTCGACGAGGCCACGTTCCGCCGCTACGTCGTCGACTCGGACGCCGACCACACGCGCATCGCCGTCTACCGAACGCCCGCCGGCGAGGCCGTGGGCTACGCCGCCCTGCACGTCTTCCGCGAGCGGCTGGCTGGCCGGCCCTGCGCCGTCGTCCGCTGCGAGACGGGGCTGCGCCGGGCCTGGCGCGGCCAGTCGGTCGTGGCCCCCTTCGTGGCCCGCACCATCGTCGCGTGGCGGCTGCGCCACCCCGGGCTGCCCATGTACGGCTTCGCCTGCCCCGTGCACCCGGCGAGCTACCTGGCCGTGGTCCGGCAGACGCAGACGGCCTGGCCCCGCGTCGACCGGCCCACGCCGCCCGCCATCGAGGCGCTGATGCACGGCCTGGCGGACCGCTTCCACCTGCCGGCGGTGCCCGGCGCCGATCCCGGCGTCCGCGACGTAGGCTGGGTCTCGCGCAGCGCCCCCGCCGAGCTGGCCTGGTGGGCCAGCGCGCCCCAGCCCGAGGCCCGCTACTACACCGCCCGCAACCCCGGCTTCGCGGCGGGGCACGGGCTGCTCCTCCTGGTGCCGCTCGGCCTGGGCCACCTGCTGCGCATCGCCGGCCTCGTGGCGCAGCGCCGGGCCCGCCTCGCCCTCCTGGGGCTGCGCGCCCGCCTCGACCGCCGGGGCCCGGGGCGCCGCCTGCCCTCCACCGATCCCGGCCAGGTGCCCCTGCCCGCCACGCTCGCGCGCGCCGACGTCCAGGATCTGCTCGAGGCCAGCCGGCGGGTGGCCGTCGGGGCGGGCCAGTGGATCTGCCGCGAGGGCGAGGCCGGGGACGACGCCTTCGTCCTGCTGACGGGGACGGCCTGCGTCTACCGCGGCGACGACGAGCACACCGTCGTGCACCAGCTCCGCGTCGGCGACCTGTTCGGCGAGATCGCGCCCCTGCAGGCGCGGCCCCGCTGCGCCAGCGTGCGGGCGGCCCGGCCCTGCGAGGTCCTGCGCATCCCGGGCGCGGCGCTGGCCGCCACCCTGCGCGCCCACCCCGAGGCGGCCCAGGCCATCGAGGCGACCATCACCCGCGTCCTGGCCGGGCAGACGCAACTGCCCGATTCGGCTACTCTTTCTCGAGGTTGAGGCCCCCCGTGAACGCGTAGCTCACGAAGTCATCGAAGGCATACACGATGATGCCGAAGGGCTGGTTGCCGGTGATGCGGTGCACCCCCTGCGCGAGGATGAGGTGGGCGAAGACGCGGGTCGTGCCCGGCACGGGGACGGCGCCGGCCAGGTCGACGGGCTGGCCATCCAGCTCCAGGCCGGCGGCCGGATCGAGCACCACGGTCACGAACGCCCGGGCGTAGGTGTCGGTGATCAGGAACGGGTAGTCAGCGCGGTACTGGCGGTCGGGCACCACCAGGAAGAGGGACGGATCGCCCGCGCGGCTCTGGTAGGGCGTGTCCCAGCCCGTCGAGTCCTGGCCGCTGAGCAGGCCGGCCACCATCACGGGGACGCTGGCCTCCAGGCCGAACGGGTGCAGCGTGCCCACCTCGCACCACTGGCCGGCGCCCAGCGTGAGCTCGGCCGGCCCCGTCAGGAACGCGGCGCAGTCGGCGCCCCCCACATACGCCGGCCCCGTCGGCTCGAGCTCGGCGTAGGGCCGGCTCAGCGCGATGACGGTGGCGTCGGTGTCGGCGACGATGCGCCAGTAGTTCACCTCCGTCGGCTCGCGCACGCCGCGGCGCCCCCGGGTGGCCAGCGGCGTCAGCACGAACCGTCGGCCCCAGGCGTCCGTGGGGAAGAGCTGCTCCTCCAGGTGGTCGCAGGCCCCGAGGGCCCCCGGCACCCGCGCGCACTGGTGGCTCGCGAAGACGGCCACCGGCTCTGAGCTCTCGACGAGGGCGCCGGACAGGTCGCGCTCCGTCACGGGGTACGGGCCGTTGCGCCCGTTCAGCGTCAGCACCTCATGGGGCTGCAGCGTCACCTGCACCACCCCCTCGGCGTCGGGGATGACGCGGCCGGTCGGATCCGAGGCGAGGCGCGTCGCCCCCGGGCGGATCGTCACCACCGTGTCGGAGGCCGTGGCCAGGATGGCCAGCCCGCCCATCTCGCCGCCGGTGGTGGGCGCCGTGAGCACCCGATGCCGCCGCCCGAGGGCCGTCGTGGGCAAGAGCAGGCTGGCGTCGGCCGAGAAGCTGTAGTTGCAGCACAGCGGGCTGAACTGATAGGCGACGACCGGCCGGTCCGTCAGCAGGTGCCAGGCCTCCTGCCGGATGTGAGAGGTCTGATCGGGCAACCCCGTGTGTTCAATCAGGAAAGTGCCGATGCCCCCCGCCGGGATGGTCGCGCCGTCGGCCTGCGCGAGCCCGTTGAACGTCACCTGGCCGTCGGGCCGCTTGAGCTGGGAGCGCAGCCGGCGGGCCTCGTACCGGTCGGGCAGCTCGGGCTCGTCGGCCGGCGGCCGCACGTCGTAGATGGGGATGAGGTCGCCCACGTCGCCGTCGGGCCCCAGCAGGCGCACATGCACGTCGTTCTCGGGATCGGTGTTCATCACCACCAGCCCCAGCGGCGCCTCGCGCACCACGTCGCCGTCCAGCCCGGCGTACCGGAAGCTCTGCAGGTCGGTGATCCAGTAGTCGCAGCCCACGTAGCTGCGCGTCTGGACCGCGCCGGCGCAGGCCTCCGTCACGCAGCCGCCCTGGATGCACACCTCGTCCAGCCGGCAGACGTCGCCCTCCGGCTCCAGGCGCCCGCGGCCGTCCTCGGTGGCGACGCAGCGGGCGGGCTGGTCGATGCCCAGGCAGGCCGCCTGGCCCACCGTGCACCCGGCCAGCGGATCCAGGCACTCCCCCTCCCGGCAGACCTGATCCCCCGGGCAGCGCTCGACGCGGTAGGCCCCGCCTTCACAGACGAACACATCGGCGCCGGCCTCGACGCGGCAGCGCCGCTCCCCCTCCTCGCAGGATGGGGGCCGCGCGTCGCGGGGGGTGGCGTCAAGGGGGGCGGCGTCCACGGGGGGCGGCCCCTGATCCCAGGCGGGCTGGAAGGCGTCGGGGCCGGCGTCGGGCGGCGGCGGCGGCGCCAGATCGACGAGGCGGCGGCCGGCGTCCATGGGGGCAGGCGCCACGGGGGCGTCATCGCACCCGGCCGCCAGCAGCGTCACGAAGAGAGCCCAGCGCATCGTCACCCCCCGGCGGCGCGTGGCGTCAGGATACCCGCCCCGCGGGCCGCGTTGCACCCCGGGCGTCAGCGCTTCTCGAGGTTCAGCCCGCCGGTGAACGCGTAGCTCACGAAGTCATCGAAGGCGAAGACCAGGACGCCGAAGGGGGCGTCGCCGGTGACGCGGTGGGCGCCGTCGTCCAGGGGCACGTGCTTGAAGACGCGGTTCGTGCCCGGCACCCGGGTGGCGCCCTGCGCCAGGTTGACGGGCTCGTCGTCCAGCAGGATCTCCGTGTCGGCGTCGGCCACGATGGTCAGGTAGTCGTTGGCGTAGGTGCCCGGCGCCAGGAAGGCGTACTCGGCGCGGTACTGGCGATCGGGCGGCACCAGGAAGATGGCCGGATCGCCGGCCCGGGTGCCGAAGGGCTGGGCGATGCCCGTCGACCCCTGGCCGCTGATGATGCCCATGACCGTGAGGGGGCCGTCGGCCTGGATGCCCACGGGCTCGAAGGTGCCGAACTCGCAGTAGGTCGTGCCGCGCAGCACGATGGCGTCGCCCTGGAGCATGGTGCCGCAGTCGGGCACGCCGGTGGCGCCCGGGGGCAGGGGCCGCAGCTCGCGGAACGGCCGCGACAGCTCGATGCGGGTGCCCTCGGCGGTGGCGGCGATCTTCCAGTACACGGCCTCGGCGCTGCCCTCACGGCCGCGGCGGACGGGGGGCACCAGCACGAAGTCCTCGCCCCAGGTGCTCACGGGGAAGAGCTGCTCCTCGACGTGGTCACAAGCCCCCAGCGTCTCGGGGTAGAAGGTGCACTGGTGGGTGGCGAAGACCGCCACGCGGGCCGACGCGCTGATGGTCGAGCCGGAGAGGTCGGGCTGGGGCGGCGAGAAGCCGGGGATGAACGGGTTGACCCGGCTCTGGATGAGGAGGACCTCCTGGGCGTCCAGGCGGGCCGTGGCCTGAGCGCCGTTGAGGCGCATGCGGCCGCTGCGCTCCGCCATCGCCCCGCCGCCGGGGGGGAGCTGCACCGTCACGTCGGTGCCGTCCTCCACCGCGATGATGGCGATGCCCTGGGGGTTGCCCGGCTCGATGCCGATGGGATCGGTCGTCCAGCCCGGCGGGCCCACGAAGCGGTACTCGGTGTCGAGGGCCGTCACCGGCACCAGCAGGCTGGCGTCGTTGCTGAAGGAGAAGTTGCAGCACAGCGGGCTGAACTGGTAGGCGGCGACCGGGTTGTCCGTCTGCAGCCGGAACGCCAGGCGCCCCACCACCGAGTCGAGGCCGGCCCGGGTGATGCGCGGCAGCAGGAAGGTGGCGGTGCCGCCGGGCGGGATCTCCACGCCGTCGGCGCGCATGAGGTTCTGCTCGACGACGCGGCCGACGCCGTCGCGCACCTCGGACGTCACGGTCTGCGCCTGATAAAGCCCTTGGATTTCAGGGATCTCCGGCACCGGGATGCGCACGGAGGCCACCAGCGCCGCCACCTCGCCGCGGGGATCGCGGACGCTGACGCGCACCGGCCGGTCCTGGTCGGGGTTGGCCACCACGACCCCCGTCGGGGCGTCCGGCGTGGTGCCATCCAGCGCGAAGGCGCTGTTGGGCAGGTCGATGGCCACGTAGTCGCAGCCCAGGTAGCTGCGATCCCGGGCCGCCCGGGCGCAGCCCGCCGAGACGCACTCACCGGCCACGCAGATGGCGTCGTCGCCGCAGGGCGCCTGGGGCTGCCACTGCCCCGCCGCCGGGTTGCAGACGGCCGGCTGGCCGCTGCCCAGGCAGATGCGCTCGCCGGCCACGCAGGCCGAGGGATCGGGCAAGCACTGGTCGTTGAAGCAGACGCCGTTCTCGGCGCACTCCTCGGCCCGCCAGGCGCCGCCGAAGCAGAACTCGATGGAGCCGCCGCCCTCCTCGGGGCAGCGGGCCTCGCCGGGCTGGCACTCCCCCGGGACGCCGCCCTCGCCCCCCTCGCCGCCCGCGCCGCCGGCGCCCCCGGCGCCGCCCTGCCCGCCCTGGCCGCCCTGGCCACCAGCGCCCCCGTGGCCCCCCACCCCGCCCTGGCCCCCCTGGCCGGGGGGATCGGCGTCGGCCACGGGGATGCCGCCCGCGCCGCCGCCGCCAGCGTCGCTCACGCCGCGCGGGCCGCCGTTGCCGATGACGACGACCGGTTCGCTGCCGCCCTCGTCATCACAGGCGAAGAGGCCCAGAGGCAGCAGCAGGGCCAGGGAGAGGTACTTCATCGAGCTTCCATCCGCGTGAGAGTCAGTAGTCGCGCTCGTGGGGCATCACGTCGCGCGGGGCCCGGAACGTCTGGCCGGGCGAGTAGCCGAGGAAGTTGCTCACCCGGCTCGTGTAGATGTCGGCGTAGTGCTGGAGCTGGGCGCCAAACAGGCTGCGCTCGTTGCGCTCCCGGAAGACGCGGCCCCAGTAGGTGTTGAAGCGCGCGTCGACGGCCACCTCCAGGCTCTCGAGCTCGGACAGCGTCTTGGCCAGCATCTCGCGCTCGCGCTCCAGCTCCGCCTCGGCCCGGGCCCGGGTGCTCTCGATGACGCGGCTCTCCGGCCCCGTCAGGCGCCCGATGAGCTGCTGGATGCGCCCCAGGCTCTGCAGCAGGGTGCCGCGGTCGTTCAGCGTGTCGTCCAGCCGCCGCGCGGCGTCCTCCAGGGAGTTGATGCGCCGCAGGTCGTCCATCAGGGAGTGGGTCAGCGCGATGGCCTCCTCCATCTCCTGCACCACCAGCGCCGTGCGCCAGTGCCCCGACTTCTTCGACCGCAGGATGTCGGCATACATATGGTCGCCGACGTAGAGCACCGCGTCGCCGCGCAAGCCCAGGAAGCTCTCCAGCGTGCGGATGTTGCCGCCCTGGTGCACCACGCCCGACCGGAACTGCGTGGCCTTGCCGAGCTCGTGCCCGTCGGGCGTCAGCTCGATGAACGGCCGGTCCTCCGTGAAGAAGGAGGGCTTGCGCCCGCTGACCACCACCATGTCGAAGTAGTCGCGCCACGACTGGTAGAACGGCAGCACCCCGTCGAGCAGGTACGTCATCACCGCGTCGGTGTAGTAGTGCTCGCTGTTCGTCAGCAGGAACAGCTTCTTGCCGCTGGAGCGCAGCTTGTGCAGCGTCGGCCCCAGGTCGTCGTCCTGCACGATGTAGCTGGGCAGATCGGCCAGGATCTCGGCCTTGAGCGAGTTGTCGCGGTGGGCCTCGTCGATGCTCTGCCGGATGTCATCGAAGAGCTCGCGGTACGAGACGGGCAGCGCGTGGCCGGCCGCCTCGTAATGCTCGATGATGCCCGCGAGCAGCGTCGCCTCGGGCAGGCTGAACAGGGTGTCGACCAGCGCAAACCGCGGATCCGAAAGGCGAATCGGCCGCGAGCCGTAGAGCGACGCCACCTCCTCGCGGGCCAGCGGGCGGTAGCCGTGGTAGCAGCGCCCCACGATGTAGTGGGAGTCGAGCTTCAGGATGTGCCCGAACTCCTTGTCCACCACGAGCCCGCGGATGATGAACCGCAGGTCCAGCGGGATGGCCAGGATCTCCTCGGAGTACCCGTGGTTCTCGATGAGCTTCTTCTGCGTCATGCGCAGCGACAGCTCGTCGAGGGCCTGCTGGTGGTACTGGGCGAGGGTGTAGTCCATGTCGAAGCCGACGGCCTCGATGCGCGCCATGTTGAGGTTGCGGTTGGTATAGATCTTCCGCTCGGGGTTGCTGCGCGGCGGCGCCTCGAGGATGGCTGAGAGATCGATGGGGCCGGTCACGGGATCGTCCATGCACGCCTTCGCGGGTCAGGAGAGAGCGGTGGAAGATAGCACGGGGGGGCGGGCCGGGCGAAACTGCGTGTGGGGCGCGCTCTTCGTGGCCCTCGCGGCGACGCCGGCGGCGGCCGAGCTCTCTCGCCGCGACCGCCTCGCCGTCCTCTACTCCAACCAGGTCATCTTCGACCGCCGCGGCGAGCCGCTGGTGAGCGTGCGCGTCACCGAGGGGCAGGCGCGCGTCGAGATCGAGAGCGCCGGGGGCGTGACGCTGCTGCCCGGCGCCGACGACGGCTCGCGGGTGCGGGCCCGCGAGGGCGCCCGCTGGACGCTGACCCTCACCGACGCCCACCCCGGCACCGCCCGCCACTGGATCGCCGTGGACCGGGTGGGCGCCAGCGACCCCGCCGCCGTGGCCGCCGCGCGCGCCCGCTTCGCCGAGGCCGGCGAGGAGGTGGCCACCTTCGAGTCCGGGGCGCTCATCGGCATCGCCGGCGAGACGCTGGACACCCGCGTCGTCACCATCGCCATCGCCCCCGCCGACACCGCCGAGGCCGCCCGCGCCCAGGCCCGCGCCCGCGGCCTGGAGGACGCCGAGCTGGTGGCCGAGCCCCGCGCCCGCGCCGGCGGCTGGATCGTGGCGCGCGAGGCGAAGAGCGGCGTGGAGATCCGCGCCCGCGACCTGCTGTGGTTCTCCCCCGACCCGGGCGCCACGCTCACCATCCCCGACCTGGAGTGGGGCCATGGCACCCCGAAGCGCGGCCACGCCCGGCGGACCTACGCGGGCGACCTGTACGTGGCGGTCGGCAACGATGGCCGGCTGGCGGTCGTGAACCTGCTCTCGGCGGAGCGGCTGCTGGAGGGCGTCGTGCCCTCGGAGATCTACCCGTCGGCCCCGCCCGCCGCGCTGCAGGCCCAGGCCGTCGCGGCCCGCGGCCAGCTGCTGGCCAAGGTGGGCACGCGCCACCGCAGCGACCCGTACCTGCTCTGCGCCGAGACGCACTGCCAGAAATACACCGGGGAAACACGAACGAATCCAGCCACTTCCGCGGCCGTTCAGGCCACCCGCGGGCAGCTCCTCTTCGAGCCGGCGGGCCTCGTCGACACCGTCTACCACGCCGCCTGCGGGGGCCACACCGAGGCCGCCGACGCCATGTGGGGCGGGGCGCCCCGGGCCAGCCTCCCGGGCCTGACCGACGACGACGCCGCCGCCACCGCCCCCATCGACGACGTGGCCGCCTTCCTCGCGCGCCCGGATGCGCGGGCCTTCTGCGCCTGGAAGGGCGATCACTTCCGCTGGACGCGCACGCTCACCGGCGCGCAGGTGACGGCCGCCGTCGCCGCCCGGGCGGCCATCGGGCCCGTGCACGCCATCGAGCCCCTGCGCCGCGGGCGGTCGGGCCGCGCGCTCGCGGTGCGCTACACGGGCCGCGATGGGTCCATCGAGGTCGCCGGCTCCTACGTGAACCGCACCCTCCTCGGCGGCCTCAAGAGCGGCCTGTGGACGGTCGCGCGCACGGGCGGCGCCGCCGACGGCGAGCCCGCGCGCTGGACGTTCACCGGGGCCGGCTTCGGCCATGGCGTGGGCCTCTGCCAGCACGGGGCCATCGGCATGGCGCGCCAGGGCCGCGGCCTGGCCGACATCCTGCGCCACTACTACCCCGGCTCCACCCTGCGCCGGGCCTGGTAGGGGGTCGCCCCCGGCGCCCGTCGCGGTATGCTGCCCGGGGAGGTGCAGCATGATCAGGTGCAGCATGATCAGGTGGACGGCGGCGTGGCTGGTGCTGGCGGGGCTCTGGGCCTGCGACGACGGCGGCGGGGGCGGGACGCCGGACGCGGCGCCGCCGGCCGTGGACGCGACCGCCGACGCGGGCGTGGACCCCGATCGCGGCCTCGATGAGGACGCCACCGTCGCCGACGCCGACCTGCCCGACCAGGCGGCCCCCGACATGGCCGTGGCCGACGCCTTCGTGGCGCCGCCCCCCGGGACGGAGGCCGCCGAGCCCACCCCCTTCCCGGCCGTCGCCTGGCTGCTCGGCCGCCCGGGCCGCACCGACGAGGTCTACCCGCTCATCGAGCGCGAGGCCTTCGAGGCGCCCGCGGCCCCGGGCCGCGCCCAGGGCATCGACTGGGAACCCGCCACCCTCGCCGAGAACGGCGCCATCGACGGCGTCGGCAACGGCATCGCCTACCTGGCCGCCCGCATCACCGTGGACGCCCCCACCCACTTGCTGCTCCGGCCCGACCGCGTGCTCGAGGTCGCCGTCAACGGCAAGCGCCTGCCCGGCGACGTCTACGGGGACGGCAAGCAGCGCATCCCCGTGCGGCTGGATCCCGGCGAAAACCATGTCGTCTTGCGGGTTTACGGCCAGCGCGGGGCCCCCTCCATCGCCCTGTGGTCGACGCCGGATCCCATCGCCCTGAACCTGGCCGACCAGACGCTCCCCGATCCGCGCGTGGGCGACGACCAGCCTCAGTACATCGGCCTGCCCATCCTGGTCTTCGGCGACGCCCCCGTCACCGAGGTGACGACCCGGGTGCTGGAGAGCGACGTCTTCGCCGCGACGCGGATGCGCTGGCCGGCCCTGCCCGGGGGGGCGTCCACCCAGGTGGGCTTCGAGCTGCGCCCGCGGGCCCCCCTGCCCACGCGGGAGGAGCCCGTCCTGGTGACGCTGCAGGTGGAGTCCCCCGATCTGCCCTTCGCCTACACCGCCATCGTCAGCGTGACCCTCTCCGCCGAGGGCGCCTACCGCCGGACGTTCCTGTCCCCCGTCGATCACTCGATCCAGTACTACGGGGTGCAGCCGCCGCCGGTGGTCGACCCGGCGCGCGACTACGCCCTCGTCCTGAGCCTGCACGGCGCCGGCGTCGAGGGCATCGGCCAGGCGCGCGCCTACTCGGCGAAGGACTGGGCCTACCTCATCGCCCCCACCAACCGGCGGCCGTTCGGCTTCGACTGGGAGGAGTGGGGCCACCTCAACGGCCTCAACGCCCTGGCCGACGCCACCCGGGCCTTCCGCGTCGATCCCACGCGCATGTACGTGACGGGGCACTCCATGGGCGGCCACGGGACGTGGCAGTTCGGCGTGCACGACGGCGGCCGCTTCGCCGTGGTGGGGCCGAGCGCGGGCTGGAGCTCGTTCTACACCTACACCGGCCGCGCCCGGCCGACGGGGCCCTTCGCGCGCGCCCGGGCCCACAGCGACACCGACACCTACGTCGAGAACCTCGTCGACAAGGCCGTCTACATCATCCACGGCAGCGCCGACGACAACGTGCCGGTGCGCGAGGGCCGGGCCATGCGCGACGCCGTCAGCCAGGTCTCCGACGACGTGCACTACCACGAGCAGGAGGGCGCCGGGCACTGGTGGGATGGCGACGCCTCCCCCGGCGCCGACTGCGTGGACTGGCCGCCGCTGTTCGAGCTGATGCAGGCGCGGACCGTGGATCCGCTCACCACCGACTTCCACTTCCGCAGCCCGTCGCCGGCCTACAACCCGCGCCGCTCGTACGTCGAGGTGACGTCGGTCGAGACCGCGGACCGCGACTTCCAGCTCGACAGCGTGCAGGCAGGCGACCGCGTGGACCTGACCACCGACAACGTGCGCAGCCTCGTCCTCGATGGGGACGCCCTCCAGGCGAAGGGCGTGGCCACCGTCGCGGTGGATGGCATGGCGGTGCCCGTGGCCCCGGGCCCGCTGGCCGTCGGCCCGACGACGGGGAAGCGGCGCGGGGTGCAGGGCCCGTTCAACCAGGCGTTCCACCGACCCTACTGCTACATCTACCCCGACCGCGTGCCCGAGTTCGCCCGGTTCGCGGCCTACATGACGACGACCTGGACGATGATCGGCAACGGCCACGCCTGCGCCCTGCCCTACAGCCGCCGCGACCTCGCGGGCGACCGCCAGCGCGTCTACCTGGGCCTCGAGCCCGCCCAGATCGGCGACGTGCCCTTCACCTGGGACGACCGGGAGATCGTCGCGGGCGACGCCCGCCACCTGAGCGCCGCGCTGGCCTTCGTCTTCGACGACGGCGACCGGCTGGGCGCGGTCATGACGGCCACCGCCCGCGCCGAGCACCTGCTCTACCGCGCCGTGCCCTTCTCGTCCGGCGCCGGCCTGCCAGACTATCTGATCTGGGCCGATCAGGGGGGTCGCGCGGCGGGCTTCTTCGGCCCTGACTGGGCGGCCCCCTGACCCACTCCGCCCGGGTGAAAATTCCCCACCGACGTGGGCAGTTTTGCCCATTGTGAGCTCCGCCCGGCTGGGTGGATGGTAGGCAGCGCGAGTCACCACCACACCCAACGACCCCCGCGGAGATCTCATGCGGATCCATCGGAGTGTATCTCTGTGTCTGGCCCTGTTCTCTCCGGCCATCGCCTTCGCCCAGGATGTCATCCAGCCCGGTGAGGCCGCCCGGAAGGGCGCCGAGGAGGCCGCCCAGGCGGCCGAGCCGCACTACAACGCCTACGACGCCCCGGCCGATGAGTCCATCACGGTCCCCGGCCGCCGGATGCTGGAGGAAGAGGAGCGGATCGGCACCTACAAGCAGCCGCGCTGGACCGCCCGCCGCCGCTTCCCGACCACCCGGGTCTATGTCGCCCCCAAGGGTCAGTTCGCCGTCGAGTACTGGCTGCGCAGCACCTCCAGCCTGGAAGACTTCAGCCGCGCCGATGCCAAGAAGTACCGCAGCATCTATGAGATCGAGATGGGTCTGGGCCACCGGCTCCAGCTCGACCTGTACCTGACGGCAGAGCAGGCCGGCCACGGCCCCATCGAGGTGGCCAAGGAGAGCATCGAGCTGCGCTACGCCCTGGCCGACTGGGGTGAGATCTGGGCCAACCCGACGCTGTACTTCGAGTATGGCCGCGAGGGCGGCGGGGCTCAGTTCGCCGAGGCCAAGCTGCTCTTCGGCGGTGAGATCGCCTCCGGCCTGCACGCCGGCCTGAACCTCGTCCTCGAGCATGTGCTCTCGGACGATGAGACCAATGAGTACAAGGTCACCGGCGGCCTCTCCAAGACCCTGGTGGACAAGGAGTTCTCCATCGGCGCCGAGGTCGAGGTGGAGTTCGTCGATGTGAAGGACAGCCGCTTCGACTTCGTGGAGAAGAAGTACGTCGCCGGTCCCAGCATCTCCTGGCAGCCCGACAAGCACATGCACCTGCTGTGGACGCCTCTCTTCGGCATCGCCCAGGAGAAGACCGACGACGGCGATGAGAGCACCGTGATCTGGCAGAACTGGATCGTGGTCGGCTGGAACTACTGACCGTCGATCCGCGCCAGCGCCCCGCCCAGCACCCGCCAGCGGAGCATCCGCCCGGCGGGGTTGTACAGCAGGATCTCGGGCCCCTCCCCCTCGAACGCCCCCACCGCCACGCCCACCGGCCCCAGGTCGTCGGGGAGCGCCGCGTCGAGCACCTGCCCCGCCACCATGCCGTCGGGATCCGCGCAGCGCGGATCCAGCACCACGCGCAGGCGCTCGGCGCCCGGCGTCGCGTCCACCAGGACGACGTCGGGCAGGTCTGCGTCGCCCCCCACCTCGCCTGAAGCGAGCAGGGAGAACGCCCCCGGCGCGACGCCCGCCGCACGCCGGCCGCCGACCTGGCCATCGGCCCGCGCCCGGGCGAAGACGAGGTCGGCCCCATCGACCACGAACACGCCCGCCTGGCCGCCGAGGCGCCCGGGCGTCAGGGGCCCCCGAGGCGCCTCGCCCGCGACCCGCTCGGTGAAGCCCTCGGCGCCGGGCGCCAGGACGAGGGCGTCGTCGGCGCCGACCGCCAGGCCGTGGCCGCCAGCGCCAGGCAGGATGGCCACACCGGAAACCCCAGCGAGATCGAAGGCATGCACCGGGTCGACCTGCCAGGCGGCGATCTCGGTGGGATCGATGTAGGCGGCGCCGCGGTCGCGCGCGCCCAGGACGATGAGGGGGCCGACCGGGGTGGCGGCGGTGGCGAGGGCGACGGTCGCCGTCGCTGGGAGGCCCGCGAACACCGCGTCGAGGCCGGTGCCCGATCCCCGCTTCACCGCCTCGTGGAAGCCCGGGCCGTCGTGCCCCACGAACGCGATCAGCCGCCAGTCCGTCGCCCCGTCCACCGGCTCGGCGACGACGAGCACGTCCAGCAGGCCGTCGGGCGCGCCGCCCGCCAGGTCGTACGGCAGGAAGCCGCGGAAGCGGTCCGCGTCGCCCTCCCGGCCCACGTTGCCGAAGAGGCAGCGCGCCGCGCTGGCCTGGGGTCCCCCCGGGCCCCCCGGGATGAGCTTCAGGCCGCGGCAGGCGGGGTCGTCCGCGTCCAGCAGCAGCAGATCGGCGTCCCCGTCGCAGTCGACGTCGCCGGCGTAGGCCCCGGGCAGCGCGCGGCGCACCCGGCCATCCACGCCGGGCGCCTCCCCGACCCCCCGCGCGGCGGGGCAAGCGGCGTGGAAGCCCCCCGGGATGGGCGCGGCCGGGTGGACGACGGGGGCCGGCGGGGCCACGGCCTCGCACGCGGGCAGGCCGGGCAGCGGCGGCGCGGCGTCCACCGTCGCGTCGGCGGGGGCCACGACGCCGTCGGGCAGCGCCAGGCAGCCGGTCAGGCCGACGCTGGCGAGGCAGGTGCGCAGTGCGGGCTTCCTCATGGCCGCCATGATGCCGCGCCCGGGCGCCGCGATCACGTCCCCGTGCGGAAGAGGCCCAGGAAGCGCAGCGCCCCCGGCAGATCGGAGGCCTGCAGGCGCCCCTCGCCGAGGGCGGCCGCGGGGGCGAGCAGGCCCAGCGTCAGCCGCTTCCAGGTGTCCGTCGACGTCGTGATGGTGCTGATCGGCGCGGGCGTCCCGGGCAGCGGCGCCCCCTCGACGACCTCGAGGACGCCGCGCCGGATGGTCAGGGTGTAGCGGGCGTCGGGCGCCGTCAGCACCAGGGCGAGGGCCAGGTGCTCGGCCTGGGCCTGCTCCGCCTTCAGCCGGCCGGGCATCACCTCGAAGATGACGCTCACCGGCAGCTCGGCGACGAAGGCGTCGTCGAAGACGACCTGGCCGACCGGGTGCGGGCCCTCGGTGAGCGCCAGCGCCGAGGCCAGCAGGTACGCCCGCCCGTTGCTGTTGGCCACCGAGCCCGCCACGGCCCGCAGCGCCTGCGCGCGCCGGGGATCCAGCGTGGCCGCGTCCACCAGGCCGGCGTCGCGCAGCCGCCCCAGCAGGTGCGCGGCGAAGCGGGCGTCGCCCCGCCGCAGGGCGCTCTCGGCGGTGGCCAGCACGGCCTCCGGCCCGCCCATCAGCTCGATCTCGCGGGCGTCCACGTCGCTCGGCGGGTACAGGCGCTCGGGGCGCCCGTCGAACCAGCCGAGGGCGCCGTCGTAGAGCGCGCGCACCGACCAGTCGACCTGGCCGTAGAGCTCGGCCAGGCCGGGGGCGTCGGCCAGGTGGGGGGGCAGGCGCGTGGTCTCGACGAGGGCGTCCACGGACACTCCCGCGTTGGCGCCGCGCACGACGGCGTCGCGCAGCCACTGGATGGCGTCGCGGCAGGCGGTCAGCCGGGCCTGGACCTCGGGGCGGCCGACGATGGGCGCGGTGTGCGACGGCACCAGGATGGCCGGATCCCGCGCCCGCATGGCGTCCAGGCTGGCGATCCAGGCGTCGACGGGCCGCGGCGACGTGCCCCGGATGGTGTAGAGGTTGGGGAACGCCGCGTAGACGTTGTCGCCGGGGAGCAGCACGCCGGCGGCTGGCAGCCAGACGAAGAGCTGGTCATGGGTCTCCCCATGCGCTTCGACGAGCTGGATGACGGTGCCCCCGACCTCGAGGGCGGCCTCCCCGCTGAAGGTGTGGGTCGGCAGGCGGACGCCGGTCTCCAGGGCCGCGTCCACGTCGGCGCGTCGGCCCAGCGCCGAGCACGGCAGCGCCTCGTCGGGCAGCCCCTGGCCGAACTGCAGCGCCCCCCGCGCCGACTCCGCCTCGCGGAAGGCCCCGTATTGCTTGAGCAAATGGGCCAGGAACGCCTCGGTCGCCCAGACCTCCGTGCCCGGCTCGACCCAGACGCTGGCGCCCCCCACATGGTCGATGTGGCTGTGGGTGTAGATGACGGCGCGGACGGGGCCGGGGGCCACGGCGTCGAGGGCGGCGCGGGTGGCGCGGGCGCGGGCGGGGCTCATGCCGGCGTCGACGATGACGTTGCCGTCGGCGGTGCGCAGCAGGATGGTGTTGGCGAGGTCGTAGCCGATGGCCACGAAGACGTCGGGGGCCACCTCCTCGACCCGCGGCGGCCCGATGGCGCTGGCGCAGTGCGCGGCCAGCGCCTCGACGCCGCCGACGCCGGCGTCGGCCGGGGCGTCGAGGTCGGGTGGCCCGGCGTCCGGCGCCGCGGCGTCCACCGGCGCGGCGTCCGCCGGCGATGCCGCGTCCGCCACCCGCGCCGCGCGGCGTCCGCGCACCGGCCTGGCGCCGCCGCCCCCCCATCCCCGTCGTCGCAGGCCCAGAGCACCAGGGCCACCCCGCAGAGCCTCCACATCGCGCGCGCCTCCCCCGCCAGCATCCCCAGCGAAAGCATGATCCATCCCCGCCCGGTTGCGGTAGGGTGCCGGGCGTTTGTGGAGGCGCCATGCACGCACCGACCCCCGAGTTCATCCCCCTGGCGGGCGCCCTCGGCGCCGAGGTCCGCGGCCTCTTCCTGGGCGACGCCCTCGACGACGCCACCCTCGCCGCCCTGCGCGCCGGCCTGGCCGAGCACCAGGTCCTCGTCTTCCGGGGCCAGGCCATCACCCCCGAGCAGCAGCGGGCCTTCGCGGCGCGCTTCGGGGTGCTGCAGCCCCACCCGGCCTACCCGACGCCCCCCGGGGTGCCCGAGGTCTCCATCCTGGAGCACACGGCCGAGAAGCCGTCGCTCATCGAGGCCTGGCACACCGACATGACGTTCATGGAGCGGCCCCCCCTCGGGTCCATCCTGCGCGGCTGCGTGCTGCCGGCCCGCGGCGGCGACACGCTCTGGGCGAGCCAGTACGCGGCCTATGAGGCCCTGTCCGCGCCGATGCGGGCCTTCCTCGATGGCCTGCAGGCCGAGCACGACTTCTCGTACGGCTTCAAGGAGAGCCTGGCCCTGCCCGGCGGCCGGGAGCGGCTGGCGGCGGCGGTGGCGGCCAACCCGCCCCGGGTGCACCCGGTGGTGCGCACCCACCCCGAGAGCGGCCGCAAGGCCCTCTTCGTCAACCCGCTGTTCACGACCCGGATTCTGGGCCTGACCGCGGCCGAGAGCGCGGCGCTGCTGGCGTTCCTGTACGCCCACGCGGTGGCCGACGAGCGCACGTTCCGGCTCACCTGGGCCCCCGACACCGTCGCCTTCTGGGACAACCGCTGCACGCTGCACAAGCCCGTCAACGACCACGGCCTGCAGCACCGCCTCATGCAGCGCGTGGTCATCGAGGGGGACCGCCCCCGCTGACGGAACCTCCCGCGGCGGCGAGGGTCGAAGCCCGCAGACCCGCACCGCCAGAGGAGGTCCCCATGCGCCGCCGCGTTGAAGCCAGCGAGCCGGGCGAGCTCGATCTCGTCCCGCTCATGAACCTCGTCGTCTGCCTCGTCCCGCTCGTCCTGCTGGGCGCCAGCCTCACCCCCGTCGGCGTCATCGAGAGCCAGGCGCCCCGCTTCTGCACCCAGTGCCAGGGGGGCGGCGATGGCCCGACCCTGGGGCTGATGGTGCACCTCGGCCGCGACGCCATCCAGGTGCGGGCCAGCGGCGATCCGGCCCTGAGCGAGCACCCGGCCGACCTGGCGCCCGACGATGACGCGGCCCTCTACCGCCTGCTCGCCGATCTCAAGCGCCGCTACCCGGAGGAGACGCTGGTGACCGTGACGGCCGACGAGCGCGTGCCCTACCGCCGCGTCGTCGCCGCCCTCGACACCATGCGCCACCAGATCGACGGGCCCGTGCCCGACCGCGAGGCCCTCGCCCGGGGCGTCACCGCGACGGATGAGCGCGGCCGCCCCCGCTTGCTCTTCCCCGACGTGAGCTTCGCCGTCGCGCGCTGACGCGGCCTCGCCAGGCGCGATGCGGCGGGCGCGACAGCCTGCTACCATCGGCCTCGCCTGAGGAGGTCCGCATGTCCCACCGCCCACCCGTTCGCCCATGAGCGCGTCCGACGGCTTCGCCGGCTACGGCCCGCTCCCCGACGCCTACGATGAGCTCTTCGCCCAGCCGGGGCAGGCGCGCGCCGCCTTCGAGCGCGTCGCCGCGCTGCTCTCCGCCGAGTCGGCCGCCGACTTCGAGCACCGGCAGGCCCTCGCCGAGGCCATCCTGCTGCAGGAGGGGGTGACGTTCTCGGTCTACGCCGACCAGCGCGGCACCGAGAAGATCCTGCCCTTCGACGTGCTCCCGCGCATGATCGCGGCGGCGGAGTGGGCGGCGCTGGAGGTCGCGCTCAAGCAGCGCATCCGCGCCCTCGAGCTCTTCCTGCACGACGTGTACGGCGCGCAGCACATCCTGAACGACGGCACCGTCCCCCGGGACCTGGTGCTGGGCGCGAAGCACTATCTGCCGCAAGTTCAAGGGGTCATGCCGACAGGCGGCGTCCGCGTGCACATCGCGGGCATCGACCTCATCCGCGACGCGGCCGGCGTCTGGCGGGTGCTGGAGGACAACCTGCGCACCCCGTCGGGGGTGTCGTACGTGCTGGAGAACCGCCTCGTCACCAAGCGGGTCTTCGCGCGCAGCTTCGCCGAGGCGCGGGTCTCCCGCGTCGACCTGTACCCGACGAAGCTGGCCGAGATGCTGCGGTCGGTGGCCCCGGAGGGCGTGGCCGACCCCCGCTGCGTCGTGCTGACGCCGGGGCGCTTCAACTCGGCCTACTTCGAGCACAGCTTCCTGGCCCGCACCACCGGCGCCCCCCTGGTCGAGGCCAGCGACCTGTTCGTCGGGGACGACGACCGCGTGTTCGTCCGCACCATCCGCGGCCCCATGCCGGTGGACGTCATCTACCGGCGCATCGACGAGGCGTTCCTCGACCCCGAGGTCTTCCGCAAGGACAGCATGCTGGGGGTGCCCGGCCTCATGCGCGCCTGGGCCGCCGGCCACGTGACGCTGGTCAACGCCCCCGGCAACGGCGTCGCCGACGACAAGGCCGTCTACCCGTTCGTGCCCGCGATGATCCGCTACTACCTGGGCGAGGAGCCCCTGCTGGCCCAGGTGCGCACCTACCGCTGCGACCAGGCCGAAGATCGCGCGTACGTGCTCGACCACCTCGACGAGCTGGTGGTGAAGGCGGTGGACGAGGCGGGCGGCTACGGGATGCTGATGGGCCCGCAGTCCACGGCCAGCGAGCGGGCCAGCTTCGCCGAGCAGATCCGGCAGAACCCGCGCCGGTACATCGCCCAGCCGCGGGTGGAGCTGTCGACGTGCCCGACGTGGGATCGCGAGGCGGGCGGCTTCGCCCCGCGCCGCGTCGATCTGCGCCCCTACATCCTCAGCGGGCGCGACGGCCCGTGGGTGCTGCCCGGAGGCCTCACGCGGGTGGCCCTCGTGCCCGGCAGCTACGTCGTCAACTCGAGCCAGGGCGGTGGCTCCAAGGACACCTGGGTGCTCAAGGCATGACGACCCCGATGATCGCCCGCATCGCCGACCACCTCTTCTGGCTGGGCCGGTATGTGGAGCGGGCCGACGCGACGGCCCGGCTGCTGAACGTCACCCGCACGCTGGGCCTGGACGCCGACGGCCCCGAGGCCGACGTGTGGCGGCCCATCATCATCGCCACCGGCGAGGAGGACCCCTACACCGCCCGGCACCCGGGCGACGTGGACGGCGAGGAGGTGGAGCGCTACCTGACGTGGGACGAGGCCAGCCCCGTGTCCCTCGTGCGCACGGTGCGCGCGGCCCGCGAGAACGCGTGGGCCGTCCGCTCGACCACCAGCCTGGAGGTCTGGCAGGCCATCAACGAGCTGCACCTCTGGCTCGACGGCCCCGACGGCCGCCGCATGTTCGACCGCAGCCGCCACGAGTTCTACCGGCGCATCCAGCGCTTCGCGCAGCTCCTCTTCGGGCTCACCCAGAGCACGATGCTGCACGACCAGGCCCTCGACCTCGTGTGGCTGGGGGTGCTGCTGGAGCGGGCCGGGCAGGTCGCCCGCGCCATCGACGTGCACCACCACGCCCTGATGGGCCAGGCCGATCAGGCCGTGGACGCGATGATCTGGCTGGCCGTGCTGCGGGTGTGCAGCGGCTACGAGCCCTTCGCCCGGCGGCGACCCGGCCAGGCCACGGGGCCGAACGTGGCCGAATTCCTGTTGCTGGAGAAGGACTTCCCGCGCAGCATCCGCTTCGCCGTCAGCGAGGCCCACGCCGCCCTCGCCCGCCTCTGCCCGCCCGGCACCCCCGCCGGCCAGCGCAGCGTCGCGCGCCTGCTCACCCTGCGCGGCTGGATCGACGCCCTCGATCCGGCCGCCGCCCAGCGCGACCTGCACGCCATCCTGACGCACGTCGTGGACGAGACGGCCGCCCTCGGCAGCCTGCTCTGGGACGACCTGTTCTCCGGCCGCACGGGAGCCTGAGGTGCCGAACCTGCTGGCCATGTCCTTCGAGGGCACCCTGGCCCCCTCCCTCGATCTCCTCTGCCTGGACGGCCAGCGTCCGCCCCCCGATGGCTGGGGCGTGGGGTTCTACCCCGGGGAGGAGCCGGCGGCGAGCGTCATCAAGGAGTACGCGCCGCCCGGGCAGAGCCTGCGGCAGGAGCTGGTGAAGGCGTGGCAGCACCTCGCCTCGAGCGTCTTCGTGGTGCACATCCGCAAGGCGCAGTGGGGGGCGCTGAGCGACGCGAACACCCAGCCCTTCCTGCGCAGCCACGCCGGCGCCGACTGGCTCTTCGCCCACGCCGGCTCCCTCGACAGCCCCCTCGCCCCGGCCGAGGACGCCACCTTCGAGGCCGTCGGCACCACCGACAGCGAGCGCGTCTTCTGCCACCTCATGAGCCGCGTGGCCGCCGCCGGCTGGCGGCGCATCGTCGACTTCGACCTCGATCGGGTGCTCGGCTGGCTGCGGGCCCTCGACGAGCAGGGCAGCATGAGCCTCGTCTGGACGGACGGGCTCGACGTCCTGGCCTACGCCGACGCGCACCGTGAGGGCCAGCTCTACCTCTGGTCGCGCTTCCCGCCCTACAACGGGCTGCCTTTCGGCGATGGCGACCTGGCGGTCGACCTCTTCCGCCGCGGCATCACCAGCCAGCGTGGGCTGCTCATCTGCTCGGAGCCCCTGGAGCAGGCCGGCGGCGGGGCGCGCTGGGAGACGATGGCCCCCGGGGAGCTCGTCATCGCCCGGGAGGGCATCATCCGCCTGCGGGTCGGAGGGCAGACGACCCCGGCCGGCCGCGCCTCGGTCCCCGGCCCCCCCGCGCCGGTGCACGTCGAGCCGCAGACCCTCCGCGTGCGGCACCGCACCGTCTACACCTACGAGCAGCCCGTCGAGCGCAGCATGCACCTGCTGCGGCTCACACCCGTGACCGACCGGCTGCAGCGCCTGCACCAGCACGATCTGCGGGTCTCCGTCCCCGGCCGGTGGCGCGACTACGACGACGTCTTCGGCAACCACTGCCGCCGCATCCTCTGCGAGCAGCCCTGGCAGACGCTGGTGCTGGAGAGCGAGGCGGTGGTGGAGGTGCTCGACACCGATCCCCTGCTCTACCGGCCGCTGCGCGCCCGCACCCGCTTCCCGCTGGTCTGGATGCCCTGGCAGCACCAGGCCCTGCAGCCGTTCCTCATGCCCCAGGAGCTCCCCGAGAGTCAGCTGCTGGCGCTGACGGACTACGCGATGAGCTTCGTGCGCCGCAACGACGGCGACCTCGTGGACACCCTGCTCGACATCAACTGGACGATCTTCAAGGAGTATCGCTACGTCCAGGGCACGACCACGATGCACACGAGCGCGTGGGAGACGTTCACCGACCGCCACGGCGTCTGCCAGGACTTCACGCACCTGTTCATCACCCTGGCCCGCCTCCTCGGCATCCCGGCCCGGTACGTCTGCGGCTACCTCTACCTGGGCCCGGAGGCCCTGAACCTGGCCCAGGCCGCCGCCACCCACGCCTGGGTCCAGCTCTACCTGCCGGAGCTGGGCTGGACGGGCTTCGATCCCACCAACGGGGTGATGACGAGCACCTCGCACGTCCGCCTCGCGGTGGGGCGCAACGCCCTCGACACGACGCCGACGGGCGGGACGATCTACCGGGGAGGCGGCGGCGAGCTGCTCACGGTGAGCGTGCAGGTGGAGCGCGCCTGACTCAGGCCTCCGTCGTCCGCACCTTGATCTCGCTGTGCAGCGTCCGGTGGACGGGGCAGCGATCGGCGATGCGCAGCAGGCTCGCGCGCTGGTCGGCGTCGAGCGCGCCGCGCAGCTCGATGGTGCGGTCGATGACGTCCACGGTGCCCGCGCGGGTCTCGCAGTCCGGGCACTCGGCCGCCGACTGCTTGCGGTGGGTGAGGCGGACGGTGACCTGCTCCAGCGGGAGCTGCTTGCGCTCGGCGTACATGCGCAGCGTCATGGAGGTGCACGCCCCCAGCGCCGCCAGCAGCAGATCGTAGGGGTTGGGCCCCGTGTCCTCGCCGCCGGCGTGGGCGGGCTCGTCGGCGAAGAAGCGGTGGGGGCCGCTCGCGACGACCTGCTGGTAGCGCGACCGCCGCGTCTCCCAGACGACGACGTGGGCCTCCCCGGCGACGGCCGGGGCCGGCGGCGGCGGGGGCAGGTAGCGCGCCGCCCAGGCCGCGATGACGCCGGCGGCGTACTCGGCGTCGGCCGGGCGCGACAGCAGGTGGTCGGCGTCGTCCAGCGACAGGAAGCTCTTGGGGTGCTTCGCCGCCTCGAAGAGGCGCCGGGCCTGGTCCACGCTGATCGCCTGGTCGATGGGCGAGTGCAGGATCAGGAGCGCGCGGCCCAGCGTCCGCACGCGCCGGGTCGGGTCATCGGCGGCGAGCTCGTCCAGAAAGCCCTTTTCGATCAGAATGTTGCGGTCACCGATGCGCACCTCGGCGACCCCGCGGGCCTCCACGGCCGGCACCTGATCGGCGAACAGGTGGGTCAGGTAGGCGGGCTCGAACGGCGCCGCGATGGTCGCCACGCCGACGACCTCCGGCAGGCGGTGGGCCGCCGCCAGGACCGCCGCGCCGCCCAGGGAGTGGCCGACGAGCAGCGCGGGCGCGGCCAGCTCGGCCCGCATCCAGGCGGCCACCGCGACCAGGTCCTCGACGTTGGCGGCGAACCGGGTGTGGGCGAAGTCCCCCTCGCTCTCCCCCAGGCCCATGAAGTCGAACCGGACGGTGGCGATGCCATGGCTGGCGAGGGCGCGCGCCACGGCGGTGGCGGCGGGGGCGTCTTTGCCACAGGCGAAGCAGTGCGCGAACAGCGCGTAGGCGCGGGGCGGGGTCTCGGGGGCGTCGAGGCGCGCCGCCAGGGCGGCGCCGCGGTCGGTCGGGATGCGAAGGGTGCGGGTCTGCATGGCGGCCTCCGCCGCCAGGATACACCGGGTGGGCGGATCAGCGCCCGCGGCCGTGGGGGGGGCAGGGCCGGCCGCGCGTGTCCTCGTCGACGTCGCCATCGCAGTCGTCGTCGAGCCGGTTCTTCACCTCTTCGCCCGGCTCCCCGGGCGTGGCGTCGCAGCGCACGCCCTCCTCGCCCGCGCAGACCAGGCTCCCGGACGCCGCGCAGACGCCCAGGCCCTCCACGCAGGGCTGGCCCACCCGGAAGTCCTCGTCGGCCCAGCCATCGCAGTCGTCGTCGAGGCCGTTGCACAGCTCCGGGCCGGGAACACCGGCGCAGGCGATGGCGCAGGCCGGAAGGGGCCGCAGGCGCAGCCGCACCTCGCCGTCGGGGTGGCAGCCGTGGCCCCGGCCGGGCAGGTCGAAGCGACCCTCGAGGGTCTCGTCGCGCAGGTGCCAGCCGTCGCCGCCGACCAGGGCCTCCTCGTCGTCGCCCTGGCCCAGCGTCCCGGCCACGAAGTCCAGGTCGCCGCGGCGACCGCGGTCCCGCCGGTCCGCGCGGGCCGCCAGCTCGACGGCCAGCGTCCAGGGCTCCCCGCCCCGGTCGGCCGCCTGGACGCGCAGCCGCAGCTCCGCACCCTCGATCTCGAGGGTGCCGCCCGGCAGGATGTCCAGGCCCCGCGGGGCGGCGCCGCGGTCCAGGCCGCGCAGGCGCAGCCCCCCGTAGCGACCACCCGCCGCCTCGACGGCGAAGCGGCGGGTCGGGCCGTCTTCGTCGATGGCCCCGTCGCAGTCGTCGTCCCGGCCGTTGCACAGCTCCGGGGCCGGCACGCAGACGTCCACCCGGCAGGTCGTGCCGCCCTCGCCGTCGCAGATCACGGTCCCCACGCCGCCGTCGCCCTCGCAGGCGTCGCCCAGGCCCAGGCCCTCATCCACCACGCCGTCGCAGTCCTCGTCCTCGCCGTCGCAGCGCTCGACCGGGGCCGGCCCGCAGGCGCCGCAGGCGTTGAGCAGCCCCTCGTCCGCCTCGCCGTCGCAGTCGTTGTCTTCGCCGTCGCAGTCCTCGGGCGCAGGCTCGGTGGTGCGGGCGCAGACCGGCCAGCCGTCGGCGCCGCAGACGGTCAACCCGGTCGCGCAGGCGCCCGGCTCGTCGGTGACGCAGGCCAGGCCCACCAGGCCCTCGTCGGCCGCACCGTCGCAGTCCTGATCCGCCCCGTCGCAGACCTCCTCGTGGCCGGGCGCCCGCCCCGCGTCGGCGTCGTCGCAGTCGCCGCCGCAGGTGGTCACCCCGTCGCCGTCCACGTCGAAGCCCTCGTCCGCCTGGCCATCGCAGTCGTTGTCGGCGAAGTCGCAGGCCTCGTCGGCGCCCGGGTGCACCGTCGCGTCGCCGTCATCGCAGTCGCAGGCCGCGCCGCGCCCGTCGCCATCGGCGTCGGTCTGGTCGGGGTCGGCCACCGAAGGGCAGACGTCGACGCCGTTGCACACGCCGTCGCCATCGTCATCGGGGCAGGCGCCGCCGAGGGAGCGCTGGAGCACCAGGATGGCGTAGGCCTGGGCGGCGATGCGGTTCCACTGGCCGTGGCCGCCCGTGTCGAAGCGGCCGTCCACGTCCTGCCGGCTCATGATCGTGTAGGCGTAGTCGTAGTACCAGCCGGGGGCGGCGTCGGCGTAGTGGCCGGCCGGGGCGCCGCCGCGCGCGGCGGGCTGCGGATCGGCCCCCGGCTCGCGCCGGACGAGGCGGCCGACGTCGCCGAAGGTGGCGTTGGGCACGGGGTTGGCGGGCAGCAGGCCCAGATCGGCCGGCCCCACGTCGCCAGGGGCGGCGCCGCCGGCCCCCTGCTCGACGAGCAGGTACGCCTTCGCGGACGTCCAGAGGTAGTAGGCGTACGAGACCCGCCAGAAGTCGCGATAGCCCTCTGAAGTCGAGTAGTTGTAGCGGTCAGCCAGCCAGCGCATGGCCCCCTGGGCGGTCGGATCGGCCAGGGTCATGCCCCCGAGGAGCTGGCACCAGAGGCTGGCGGCCGTCTGCTGGAAGCTGCTGTGGTAGAAGGCGTCGAAGCGGTACTTCATGCCGCCGTCGGGCTCGGGGTGGGCCGCGTAGCCGAGGGCGGTGAGCGCCAGGGAGGCGTCGATGGCGTCTACGCGGGCGAGGGCGGCGGCGTCGCCCATCGCGCGGAACGTGCCCCGCGCCGCCGCCAGGGCCGCCGCCGCGTACTGGGTCGCCGACGAGTCGTTGCCGGGGCCCACATAGCCCCAGAAGCCGGCCGTCGCCCCGTCCAGCGACTGGGCCGCCAGCGTCTCGTCCGTCAGCTTCTCCAGGGCGCCGCGCAGCGTGAACGGGGCGCCGTCGATCTCGGGCCCCCCCGCGCGGATGTAGGCCGAGAGGCCCAGCAGGTTCACGGCGTGGAAGTAGACGTAGAAGGCCCGCGGCACCCCGACATCGGGGTTGGTCAGGATGCGCTGCACGGCCTCGCGGGCGAGCGCCTGATCGCCGGCGTCCGCCGCGGCGTAGCTGCCGGGCATGGACTCCACCAGCACCAGGAGGGCGAGCCCCCGGGCCTGGCTCAGGTCGAGGGCCTCCCCGGTGAAGGCCTGCTGATCGCGCAGCCAGCGCACCCCATCCGCGATGGCGGCGTCCACGTCATCCTCGAAGGGCCCCGCCGCGGCCGCGAACGGCAGCGACGCGAACAGCAGGCAGGCTCCCATCAGGAACAGGCGCGCCATACATCCCTCCTCGGCTCGTGATCGGGATCGCTCCCAGACGATTCCCACTCTGCCGGCAGGCCCGGCTGGCCCGCAACACCCGATTGCGGCGCTGTCGAACGACGCCTGATTTACCAATGATTACGGAGACATCACCCGACGTTATGCGACCACACAGAGCCTGTTGGGCCCCTCGAGGGCGGCCAGGCCGGATCCCATCTGCCACGCCTTCTTTGTCCCACATGTATGGGGTGAGTCCCACCATGGCACACGGCACCGCCGGTGTGATGGTGGAAAAATGTACAGTGAATCAGCGACGCGGGCGGAACGCGTAGAGGACGTCGCCGTCGCTGAGGAGCCAGGCCGTGCCGTCCCGCCCGACCGTCACCGGCCCGTGGATGCCGTTGCCGGGCGTGAAGTGGTTGAGGGGGCGCCCGGTGGCGCCGTCGATGGCCTGCAGCCCCCCCCGGGAGAACGGCACGAGGACGTCGCCGCCCAGCACGACGGGCTGGCCGGGGGCGCCGGAGCCGGCGCCGAAGGACGTCCGCCAGGCGGTCTTGCCGTCGATGCCCCGCACCCGGAGCACGTCGCCGTCATCGACGGCCACGATGACGTCGTCCTCGTGGGCCGTCATCGCCGTCACGCCGGTGATGGGGAGGGTGTCCAGGATGCGGCCATCCGCGGGATCGATGGCCGCGATGCCGCCAGCGGCCGACGCCGCGTAGACGCGGCCCCCGGCGAGCACGGCCCGAGCGTCAACGTCCTGGAAGCGGTCATGCTCGGGCGCCAGATCCAGCTCCCAGATGACGCCGCCGTCCTGGGCGTTGAGGGCCACGAAGATGCCATCGCTGAAGCCGACGTAGACGCGATCGCCGGCCACGACGGGGGCGGCCTCGCCCACCAGCGCGAACTCGGCCGGCGGATCGCGGCGGTACTGCCACCGCCAGGCCCCCGTCTCGGCGTCGAGGGCGTAGATGGCGTTCTCGCCGTCGGCGAAGTACAGGGTGCCGCCGACCAGGACGGGCTCCTGGGAGATGGCCCCCTGGACGCGGTAGGACCAGACCTTGCGGCCGTTCTCGGCGTCCAGGGCCAGCACGCGGCCGTCGTCGGTGCCGGTGTACACCCGCCCGCGGCTGAAGACCGGCCGACCGCCGCCCCCCGAGCCCAGATCGTTCTCCCAGAGCGTCTTGCCATCGGCCGCCGACAGGCACCGGTAGCGCCCGTCCGCCGAGCCCACGGCCACCCGGCCCTGGACCGGATCGTAGGCCACGCCGCCGATCTGGTGGACGATGTCGCGGTAGAGGTTGCGCTGGGAGAGCTCCCGCCGCCAGGCCGGCGCCAGGGGCCCCGGCTCGAGGCCGGCCCGGTCCCCCGTGAGCCCGACGATGTCGCCGGCGAAGCCCAGGTGGACGCTCTGGCAGGCCGTCAGGCCCAGCGCACCGGCGAGCGCGGCGATTCGGAGGGTGTTGCGCATGCGGCCGGCTGGTTCAGCCCGGCCCGGCGAGGGCCGAGAGCCGGCGCTCGAGCTCCACCTTCACGGGCCGGTTCGGGAGGTCCTCCAGGGCGGCGCTGTAGTCCTTCTGGAGCTTCTCGTAGTGGGCGCGAGCCTCGCCCCCCTTGCCCTGGGCCTCCATCAGGCGACCGACGGAGACGCCGGCCATCAGGCCGTAGGCGTCGCGGTCGAGGCCCTCGACCAGCTTCCAGGTCGCGATGGCGCCGGGGAGGTCGCCCTTCTGCTCCTGCGCGGCGGCCTTGCCCTGGAGGGCGAGGGCCTTGGCGAAGGGGTCGGTGTCGGGGCGACCGAGGAAGTCGTCGTAGAGCTTGATGGCCTCGTCGAGCTGGCCCAGGTCGAACTTCGCGCTGGCCAGGCCGAGGGTGGCCAGGGCCGCGACGCGGCGCTCGCCATAGGCGGAGCGCGCCGACTCGAACTCGCGAGCCGCCTTCTCGATGCTGACCTTCTTCTCGTCGGCGCCCTTGGCGTCGGGGCCGGCACGGTGGGCCTCGACGTACGGCCCCGCGCCCGCCTGGAAGGCCGCGGAGGCCTCCTCGGCGGCGGCGGCCGAGTGGCGCTGGCTGTAGGCGTAGGCGGCCGCGCCACCGGCGACGACCACCAGCCCGCCCAGCAGCAGCTTGCGCTTCTCGACGACCCACTTGAACAGACCGGCGGTGCGGCGGGTGAAGCCGTCCTCGCCCATGGCGTCGAGCTCCGCGGCCAGATCGGCCGGGGGAGCCTCCTCGACGGCCTCCTCGAGCTCTTCGGCTCCCTCGGTGACCCCCTCGGGCGCCTCCGCCTTCGGGATCCGCTTCCTGATGCGCTTGACCAAGGTCCGCTCCTGGGCACTGAATTCCGGCGCGGCACGGGGCCGGCCGCCGGAAATGGACGCGGGAAGCTAGCATCGGGTCCGGGCCCTGTCAACGCACCCGCCACCGCCGGGAAGCCGCGTCCACCGGGCCCTCGCGATGGGCTACGTCCCGGGTCGCCGACCTGATAACGTCCGGCCCATGCGCCGCCTCCTCCTGCTCGCCACCGCCCTCGCCCTCCCCGCCCCCGCCGTCGCCCGCGACGAGGCCCTCGACGTCGGCGTGAGCGCCGGCTACGTCTGCGCCGCGGCCACCCGCCGGTTCCACGGCGCCGGGGCCGCGGCCGACGTGGTCTTCCAGCTCTCCGATCTGTTCTCGGTGCGGGGGCTCGCCGCCCATGGCGAGCACCGCAGCAAGGGCGAGGCGTTCCGGGTCGAGCGGCTGGGCGTGGGGCTGCGGTTCCAGCTCGACGTCTTCGAGTACGTGCCGTGGCTCGAGGCGACGCCGACGGCCTACCTGACCACCGGCGACGTGCCCACCGACGGGGCCCTCGGCCTGGCGGTGGGCTTCGGCTTCGACCGCCTGCTCACGCCCACCTGGTCCGTCGGGCTGGGCGGGGCCTACCACCAGGTCTTCGGCGAGGACCGCGTCCCCGCCTACCTGGATGTGGGGGTCCGCGTCGGCTACCGGTGGGTCCTGGGCGACCCTTTCGCCCCGTGAAGCGTCTCGGGTTGCGTCTGGGGCCCGGGTGTCCATCCTCCTCCCCGTCTTTGCCTCCAAGGGTGCCGTCATGACCGAGTCCACCGCTCTCCAGCTGCGCGGCCGCGTGCCCGACGACCTGCCCGCGCTGCCGATCAAGAACGCGGTCGTCTTCCCCATCCCCAACCTGCCCGTCCCCCTGACCGTCGGTCGGGAGCGCACGCTGCGCGCCATCGAGGCGGCCGCCGAGGAGTCCGGCGTGGTCTTCGTGGTCGCCCAGCTCGACCCCACGGACGAGGAGCCCGGCCCCGCCGACCTGTACACGGTGGGCACCATCGCCCGCGTCCTGCGCATGAACCGGGGCGCCGAGGGCGGCAACGAGCTCCTCATCGAGGGCATCGGCCGCGGGCGCATCGAGGCGTTCCTCGACGAGGACGACTACTTCCGCGTGCGCGTCGTGCCCGTGGTCGAGGTGCTCCAAGCCGACACCGAGACCGACGCACTGGTGCGAAATCTCAAGGAATTCGCCACCAAGGTCATCCAGCTCACCCCCCGCATCCCCGACGAGGCGGTGGCCGTGGTGGACGGCATCGACAACCCGTCGCACCTGGCCGATCTGGTGGCCTCCCAGCTCCGCCTGAGCACGCCCGACAAGCAGGCGCTGCTCGAGCTGACCGACGTGAAGGTCCGCCTCACCCGCGTCATCGACCACCTGGCCCGCGAGGCGGAGGTGCTCGAGATCTCCAACCACATCCGCACGGAGGTCCGCGGCAGCCTCGACAAGCACCAGCGCGAGGTCTACCTGCGCGAGCAGCTGCGGGCCATCCAGCGCGAGCTGGGCGAGGACGAGGAGGAGGACGGCGACGACCTGGAGGAGCGCGTCGACGCCTCGAAGATGCCGCCGCTGGCCCTGAAGGCGGCCCGCCGGGAGCTCAAGCGCATCAGCCGGATGAACCCGCAGAGCGCCGAGTACACCGTCGCGCGCAGCTACGTGGACTGGCTGCTCGACGTGCCCTGGGAGGTCTACACCGAGGACAACCTCGACATCCGCGCGGCCGAGGCCCTGCTCGACCGCGACCACTTCGGGCTGGCCAAGGTCAAGCGCCGCATCATCGAGTACCTCGCCGTCCGCAAGCTCAAGGGCGACATGAAGGGCCCCATCCTCTGCCTGGTGGGCCCGCCGGGCGTCGGCAAGACGTCGCTGGGCAAGTCCGTCGCCGAGGCCCTCGGCCGCGAGTTCGTGCGGCTCAGCCTGGGCGGCGTGCGCGACGAGGCGGAGATCCGCGGCCACCGGCGGACGTACATCGGCTCGCTGCCTGGTCGGTTCATCAAGGCCCTCAAGCGCGCCGGCACCATGAACCCGGTCATCGTGCTCGACGAGATCGACAAGCTGGGCCACGACTTCCGCGGCGACCCGGCCTCAGCGCTGCTGGAGGTGCTCGATCCCGAGCAGAACGACAGCTTCAGCGACCACTACCTGGAGGTGCCCGTCGACCTCTCCAAGGTCCTCTTCATCACCACGGCCAACCAGCTCGATCCCATCCCCGCCGCCCTGCGCGACCGCATGGAAGTCATCGACATCCCGGGCTACATCGAGGAGGAGAAGCAGGAGATCGCGCGCCGCCACCTGGTGCCGCGCCAGCTCGACGACCACGGCCTCACCGCCGACCAGGTGACGGTGAACGAGGCCGCCCTTGGCGCCATCATCAACCACTACACGCGCGAGGCCGGCGTCCGGAACCTGAACCGCCAGATCGCCGGCGTGCTGCGGTCGGTGGCCCGGGACGTCGCCCTGGGCACGGCCGAGCTGCCGGTCGTCGTCGACCCCGAGCGTGTGCGCGCCGCCTTGGGCCCCCAGCGCAGCTTCCCGGAATCCAAGGAAGATCTCAGCACCCCCGGCGTCGCCATCGGCCTCGCCTGGACGCCCGTCGGCGGCGAGATCCTCTTCATCGAGGCCACCGCCATGGCCGGCAAGGCCCAGCTCAAGCTCACCGGCCAGCTCGGCGAGGTGATGAAGGAGTCCGCCCACACGGCGCTCTCCTTCATCCACGCCCGCGCCGCCGCCCTGGGCATCCCCGAGACGTCCTTCTCGGACCGCAGCATCCACCTGCACCTGCCCTCGGGGGCCATCCCCAAGGACGGCCCGAGCGCCGGCGTCACCATCGCCACCGCCCTCACCTCGCTGCTCACCGACACCCCCATGCGCGACGCCCTCGCCATGACGGGCGAGATCACCCTGCGCGGCGTGGTGCTGCCCGTAGGCGGCATCAAGGAGAAGGTCCTGGCCGCCGCCCGCGCCGGCATGCGCGAGATCATCCTGCCCCGCCGCAACGGCGGCGACCTGGAGGAGATCCCGGCCCACCTCCGCGGCGAGATCAAGTTCCACCTGGTCGACCGCATCGAGGAGGTCCTGAAGCTGGCCCTCGGCATCGAGCTGGAGCGGCCCATCCCGCGCCAGGCGGCCGCGCAGGTGGCCGCCCAGGCCTGACCCACCGGGCGGCCCCGCAGAAGACGACGCGCCCACTGCCCACGCGAACCGGCCGCCGCGGCCGCCTGGCGGCCATGCCGACCCGCCTGCTGGTTGCGTCGGCCCGGCTGTCGACGACGCCGACCCGCCTGCTGGTTGCGTCGGCCCGCCTGCGGGCTGCGTCGACCCGCCTGCGGGCCCACGCCGATCCGCCTGCCGGCTGCGTCGACCCGCCTGCCGGCCACGCCGACCCGCCTGTCGGCCACGCCGACCCGCCTGTCGGCCACGCCGACCCGCCTGCCGGTTGCGTCAGACCGCCAATCGGACAGGCCGACCCGCCTGCCGGCCACGCCGACCCACCCGGGGGCCACGCCGACCCGCCGGTCGGCCACGCCGACCCGCATGCCGGCCACGACGACCCACCGGTCGGCCAAACCGACCCGCATGCCGGCCACGCCAACCCGCCTGCCGGCTGCGTCGACCCGCCTGCGGGCCACGCCGACCTACCTGCGGGCCACGCCGACCCGCCTGCTGGCTGCGTCGACCCGCCTGTCGGCCGCGCCGACCCGCCTGCTGGTTGCGTCGGCTTGCCTGCGGGCCACGCCGACCTACCTGCGGGCCACGCCGACCCGCCTGCGGGCCACGCCGACCCGCCTGCGGGCCACGCCGACCCGCCTGCGGGCCACGCCGAACCGCCTGCTGGCTGCGTCGACCCGCCTGCCGGTTGCCCCTGCCGGCCACGCTCGACGGCCGCGGCACGCTCAGCCGAAGACGGCCCCCGCCAGCGAGATCTCGCCCACGACCGAGCCGACGATGGCCCGGGCCTGCTCGGCCTGGTCGGGATCGACGTACACCCGCATCAGCCGCGTCGGCTGCGCGTACCGGGCGTAGACCCGGGCGTACCGCTGGATGGGCACGGCCTCGCCGATGGCGTCGTGCACCACGTACAGCGACGGCCGCGCCTCGCCGGGGACGCCGTAGTACTTGCTCAGCACGCCCTCGTCGGCGCTCAGGAACGCGCGGATGCCCGCCGCCTCCAGCCCGTCCACCAGCGCCGGCAGGATGGGGTGCGTCGGCTCCGCGTTGAGCTCGAAGATGCGCCGGAAGGAGTTGCGGGTGGTGATGCGCCGGGCCCAGTCGCTACGGCTGGTGCGCAGGGCCGTCCACAGCGTGATGTCATCGACCTGCTCGTACGCGTCGGGGTCCGCCGGCAGGCGGAAGGCCTCCGGCTCCTCCTCGAAGAACCGCAGCAGCATCGTCTCGAAGCCCACCGGGACGTGGTGGTAGTAGACGCTCACGAACATGTGATAGCGGCCCAGCAGGAAGTCCTCGAACGCGAAGACCGCCCGGTGGCCGAGGGCGAGCGCCGCCTGCCCGTCCTCCACATGGTGCGTCAGGTTCTCGAGAATCCAGTTCAGGTCGAAGCGGCCGTAGGTGACCCCGGCGAAGAAGGCGTCCCGCTGCAGGTAGTCCATGCGGTCAGCGTCGAGCTCGCCGCTCACCATCTGGGTGAGCAGGCCGAACCAGTCCACGCCCCCGTCGATGAAGGCGTCCGCGACCGCCGGTACCCGCCCCGTCACCAGGTGGGCGATGGCCTCGGGCGTGACCCCGTCCCCGAACCGGGCCTCCAGGACGCGCCGCAGGTCCGAGTCCAGCAGGAACCGCAGCGTGAAGTCCTCATGGGTGGCCCGCTCCGCCTGCTCGGCCTCGCTGAACAGGTCGAGCCCGAGCGCCCGCCGGGCCGGCATCGCCGCCTCGCCCGAGTGCGACGCCGGCGGGTGGCCGACGTCGTGCAGCAGCAGCGACAACCGGACAAGCTGCCGGAACCGCGCCCGCGCCGCCGGGCTCAGCGGCCCGTCCGGCGGCAGGGCCGCGTCGAACATGCGGGTGGCCATCTCCATCGCCCCGAGGGCGTGGGTGAACCGGGTGTGCGTCGCCCCCGGGAAGGCCTGGTCAGCGAACCCGAGCTGCTTGATGTGGCGCAGCCGCTGCACCGCCCGCGACTCCACGACGGCCAGCTCCGCCGCGGTGAGGGCGATGCTGCCGTGCAGGGGGTCGCGGATGCGCTTCACGGCGTGTGCGGCTCGGCGAAGAGGGTGTGGCTGGTGCTCGCCACCACCCGCGCCGGCACGACGTCGCCCGGCTGGTAGGGCCCCAGCGGCAGGATGGTCGTGCGAAAGCAGCTCGACCGCCCAAACATCTGCTCCGGGTTGCGCCGGCCGGTGCCCGCGACCAGCACCTCGACGTCCTGGCCCACCATGGCCTCGTTGCGGGCCTTGCTGATGGACTCCTGCAGGGCGATCACCGCCTGCAGGCGTTCGCGCTTCACGTCATCGGGCACGTCGTCGGGCCGCTTGCGGGCCGCCAGTGTCCCCTCGCGCTCGCTGTACCGGAACATGAAGGCGGCGTCGAAGCGCACGCGCCGCACCAGCTCCATGGTGGCCTCGAAGTCCTCGTCCGTCTCGCCCGGGTAGCCGACGATGATGTCCGTCGTGAGCGCCCAGCCGGGCAGCCGCGCGCGCGTGCGGTCGATCAGATCGTAGTAGGCGTCCGCCGTGTACCCCCGCCGCATGTCGCGCAGGATGCGGGTGCTGCCGCTCTGCACGGGCAGGTGCAGGTGCCGCCCGAGGCGCGGCAGGCTGGCGAGGGTGTCGAGCAGCCGGTTGGAAAAGTCGTTGGGATACGGGGATGTAAAGCGGATGCGGGCCAGCCCCTCGACGGCGTGCACGCGCGTCAGCAGGTCGGCGAAGTCGTGGCCGCGCTCGTAGTAGCTCGAGACCGTCTGCCCCAGCAGCGTGACCTCGCGGAAGCCCTCCGCCGCCATCGCCTGGGCCTGGGCCACCACCTCCTCCGGCGGCAGGCTGCGCTCCCGGCCGCGCACGAACGGCACGATGCAGAAGGTGCAGAACTTGTCGCAGCCCCGCTGGACCGTCAGCCAGCCCGAGATGCCCGGCACCCGGTCCAGCTCGGCGTCGGCGTAGGTCTCTTCCCGATCGAGCCGCACGTCGATGAGGGCGTCCTGCTCGACCTGGGCCCGCCCCAGCAGGTCAGGCAGGCGGCGGTAGGCGTCGGGGCCGATGACGAGGTCGACGTACGGGGCGCGCTCCAGCAGGCCCTCCCGCAGCCGCTCGGCCATGCAGCCGGTGACCCCGAGCACCAGGCCGGGCCGGGCCTCCTTCATGGACTTCAGCCAGCCGAGCCGGCCATAGATGCGCTCCTCGGCGCGCTCGCGCACCGCGCAGGTGTTGAGCAGCACCACGTCGGCGTCGTCGGCCGACTCCGCCACGAAGTAGCCCTGCTTGCGCAACAGCCCGTGCATCAGCTCGGTGTCGGCCTCGTTCATCTGGCACCCATAGGTCTCGATGAACACGGCCCGCCCCGACGTCACCGCCGGCTCCTCCGTCTGCGTGGTCTCAAGCGCCATGGCGGTCTTCCCCGGTGGCCGGCCGAAAAGTCGCGCAACGCTAGCGATGCCCCTGTAGAGCGTCAAGCCGTCGCCCACCGCCCGCCGCGGTGCTAGAGTGCCGCCACCACGAAGGAACCGGCCGCGGGCCGGTCCGACCCCGGCGGGAGGGGGGGCACCATCGGCGGGCCAGCAGGCGATCTCAGCGGACGCGTCGCGCACCTCGAGCGCCTCGTGGCGGCGCACCGGCGCCTCCTCGCGGAGGAGGAGCCCGAGCGTCTGCTGGAGGTGGCGCTGGAGGCCCTGATCGGCTTTCTCGATGCAGATCGTGGGTTTGCGCTGCTGCGGGAGGCCGATGGCCGCCCACGCCTGCGCGCCGTGCACAACGTCGACCTGGAGACGGTGCGGGCCCCGCACTTCCGACCCCTGCGCCGCATCGCCGACGAGACGCTCCGCCAGGGCGAGCCGTTCCTGAGCGCGTCCCTGGACGCCGACACCCGCGTCAGCCCCGAGAGCTCCCTCGTCGACGCCGCCCGGACGGTGATGGTGCTGCCAGTGCGCGCCCGCGACCATGTGCTGGGGGTGCTGTACGCCGACCGCTACCACGAGGGCGACGGGGGCTTCGTCGTGGCCGACCTGCGCGTCGCCCAGGGCTTCGCCGAGACGGTGGGCCTGGCCCTGAGCCGCCTGCGGGACTCCCGCGAGCTGGGCACCCGGGTGACGGAGCTGCGGCGGACGCAGGCCACCCTCGAGCGCATGACCACCAGCCTGCACGAGGAGGTGGCGGCGAAGTCCGTGGAGATCGCCCGCTTCGAGCGCGACCTGGACTCGAAGCTGCGCGCCCTGGGCCTCAAGCACGGCTTCGGGAACATCGTGGGCAAGAGCCCGCGCATGCAGGCCATGTTCGAGGTGCTCCGCCAGGTGGCCGACTACGCCGTGCCCGTCCTCATCCTGGGCGAGAGCGGCACCGGCAAGGAGCTCATCGCCCGGGCGCTGCACTACGAGAGCAACCGCGCCGCCGAGCCGTTCGTGGCCATCAACTGCGCGGCCATCCCGGAGCACCTGCTGGAGAGCGAGCTGTTCGGCTTCAAGCGGGGCGCCTTCACGGGCGCCCACCGCGACAAGCCCGGCCTCTTCCGGGCCGCGGGCGCCGGGACGCTGCTGCTGGACGAGATCGGCGACATGCCCCTGCCCCTCCAGGCCAAGCTGCTGCGGGTGCTGCAGGAGCGAGAGGTCCAGCCCATCGGCGGCACGGCGCCTGAGCCCGTCGAGGCCCGCGTCGTGGCGGCCACGAAGCGGCGGCTGCGCGAGGAGGTCGCGCGGGGGGGCTTCCGCGAAGACCTGTACTACCGCCTGAACATGGTCGAGGTGGAGGTGCCGCCGCTGCGCGAGCGCCTGGAGGACGTGCCCGTCCTCGCGGAGCACTTCCTGGAGCGGCTCGACCAGGAGCTGGGCCTGCCCCGGCGCACCCTGAGCCGGGAGGCCCTGCGTCGCCTCATGCACTTCGACTGGCCGGGCAACGTGCGGCAGCTCGAGAACGCCGTGCAGTCGTCGGCCATCCTGAGCCGTGGCGCCGTCGTCGAGGAGTCGGAGCTTCGGCTGCCGGACATGCCGCCCGCCGCCCCGCCGCCGCCGCCCAGCCCCGCACTGGCGCCCGGCGGCGCCCAGCCAGCCGGCGGGATCCAGACCCGCGACGAGTGGGACGCCCTGGAGAAGAACCGCATCCTCGATGCGATGGTCCAGAGCGGCTGGAACAAGTCCCGCGCCGCGACGATTCTTGGCGTATCCCGCCGAAATCTTTACAGAAAGCTCGCCCGCCACGGCATCGAGGGCGGCGACTGAGGGGGACGTGAGATGCGAGTGCTCGTGACGGGCGCCAACGGCTTCGTGGGCGCCAGCGTCTGCCGCGCCTTGATCGGCGCCGGCCACACCGTGCGGGCCCTGGTTCGGCCGGGAGCGCGGGACGAGGACCTGCCCGCCGGGGTGGAGCGCGTCGATGGGGACGTGACGGTACCCGCGTCGCTGCCGCCCGGCGTGGCCGGGATGGACGCTGTCGTGCACACCGCCGGCGTGAAGCACGCCGCGCGCCTCAGCACCTTCCAGCGCGTCAACGCTGACGGCACGGGCCACCTGGCGGAGGCCAGCGTGGAGGCCGGGGTCGGGCGCTTCGTGCTGGTGAGCACCATCGCCGCGCAGGGCCCCTCGCCCATCGGCGGCGCCCACCGCGTCGGCGGCTCCGAGGCGCCCATCAATGACTACGGCCGCAGCAAGCTGGCCGCCGAGCAGCGGCTGCTGGCCGTGCGCACCGCCGGGACCACCATCCTGCGGCCCAGCCTGCTCTATGGCCCCGGCGACGACCACCTGCTCGTCTGGGCGAAGATGGTCCGCCGGCGGCTGGTGCCGATGGTGCCGGACCTGCCGCTGTCGTTCCTGCACGTCGACGACCTGGCGGCGCTGGTGCTGCGGGTGCTGGCCCACCCCGAGCCGCCGGTGGGGCCGTTCTTCGTCAGCGACGGCGAGCCCACCACGATGGGGGCCGTCATCGACCACCTGGAGCGCCTGCTGGACGCCGGGCCCGCGGTGCGGCTGCCCCTGCCCGGCGGTCGGCTGGCCGTGCTGGCCCCCGTCATCGAGAGCTTCGCCCGGGCGAGCGGGCTGGGCGCCCTGGCCGGTCGACGCCTCGGGGAGATGGCGGCCAGCGGCTGGGTCTGCTCGTCGGCCGTGGCGGCCGATGTGTTCGGCTTCCACCCCGCTCACCGCCTGGTCGAGGGCTTGCCGGGCGCCATCGGCGGGTACCGCAGCGCCGGCTTGCTGCCCGCCGCCCCCAGCTCGAGCCGGTAGGCCGCCCGCACGCCCTCGGGCGAGCGCACCCGCAAGCGGTGGACGCCCGCGCCCCGCGCCACGTACTCGACCACCTGGCCGCCCCGCGCGCGGGTGCGCTTGCCCACCCGTCGTCGGCCCCGGGGCGGGAAGACCTCGAGCGCGTCGAAGCGCGCCATGGGGTGGTGCTGCAGGCGGACGACCAGGCGCTCGCCGCGCTCGAGCCGGACCTGAAACCAGTCCTCGTCGCCCTGGCAGGCGGCCCCGTCCACCCCCTCCACCTCCAGGCGAGCCGCCCGCCGCCGGGTGTTGTTGGGCTCCTGCCCGTCGAGCCCGCAGCCCAGCCGCCCGTCCAGGCCCGGCGGCGGCGCCAGCAACATCGCGATCCACATCAGCCAGCTCGTCATGATCGTCCTCCGTCGGTGTCGACGCGGGGTGGCCATGAGCGAAGGGTGTGCCAGCGACGATTTCAATCATTTCAGATATTTGCGATGTTGCACAGGTGTCCACTGTGTCCAGGACGTCCAGATTCTGGACGGGTGGTTGCCCGCCGCCAGAGGCTCTGCGACCCTCCCGCCCATGAGCCACCTCGACCTGCGCCAGGCCCTCGAGTTCGCCCACTACGCGCGGCTGCACCGCGGCACCACCTTCGTGGCCGCGCTCGGCGCGGGCGTGGCGGTGGCGGACCTCCTGCTGGATCTCAAGCTGCTGGCCGCGTACGGCCTGCCAGGCGTCGTCGTCGTGCCCCGCGCCGACGCCGAGCTGGCGGAGGTGGCGCGCCTGGAGGGCCTGCCGATCACCCGGGTGGAGGCGTCCCGACCGGGCTCCCTGCGCAGCGCGCTGGCCATGGGGCAGGTGCCGGTGGTCCCCGTGGATCAGGGCCCCGCGGACGGGGCCGTCGAGGCGGTCGCGACGGCGCTGGCCCTGGAGCTGGGGGCGAGGCGCCTGTTGCTGCTGCGGACGGCGCACCCCGCGCTGGACGACAGCCTGCGGACGGGGCACCTGACGCGTGAGGAGGTGCTGGAGCGCGCGGACGAGGCCGGCGACGCCGGGGCCCAGTGGCGCCAGATCGCGAGCCTGCTCGCGGCCGGCGTGCCGGGGGTGGTGCTGCTGCCGGGCCGGCCCGGCGCCCTCTTCGAGGAGCTCTTCACCCACGACGGGGCCGGCGTGCTGCTCGGGGGCGCGGTGGTGGAGCGCGTGCGCGAGGCGACCCTGGCCGACGCCGCCGATCTGCACCTGCTCTTGAAGGCCGAGATGGCCCGCGGGGTGGTCAAGCCGGTGAGCGACCGGCAGATCGCCGCGACGGCCCATGAGCACCTGGTGATCACGATCGACGGGCTGGTGGTGGGGACGGCGCGGCTCGCTCCGTACGGGACGTGGGCCGAGATGAGCCGGTTCGCCACGCTGCCGCGCTATCGGGGCCGAGGCCGCGCGCGCACGCTCGGGCTGGCGCTCATCGAGCGGGCCCGCCAGCTCGGCTTCGCCGATCTGTTCGCCCTGTCGGTGGATGCGCGGATGTGGCGGTTCTTCGAGTCGCTCGGGCTGGAGGCCATCGAGCGCGAGGCGCTGCCGGCGTCGTGGCAGGCCGGCTATGACTTCGCCCGACCGAGCCGGGCCTTCCACCGACGGCTGGCGCCGTAGGCCCTCAGGCGGTCTGGCTGGGGCGCCCGTTCTTGTAGGCGTACCAGATGCCGACGACGCCGATGATCACGAAGGGGATCGAGAGGTACTGGCCCATGGTGAGGCCTCCAGACTCCAGCGTCTGGAACTCCTTGACGTACTCCACCAGGAAGCGGCCGGTGAAGTAGACGGCCAGGAAGATGGAGCCGAGCAGGCCGAGGGGGCGGCGCGCCTCGCCGTAGATGCGGTCGACGATGAGCAGCAGGACCAGCATGAACACGCCGAGGGCGGCCTCATAAAGCTGGCTCGGGTGGCGCCAGGGGACCTGCGTCACGTCGACGCAGCGGTCGGCGACCAGGGTGCAGACGTCCGAGGCCACCTCGCCGCACTTCTGGGCGCAGGCCTTCAGCAGGCCATGGTCGTGGCGGGGGAACTTCACGCCGACCGAGGCGTCCGTCACCCGCCCGACGATCTCGGAGTTCATGAAGTTGCCCAGGCGGATGAGGGTGGCGCCCCAGGCGATGGCGAAGGAGATGCGGTCCACGACCTCCCGGACGGGCATCTTCTCCTTCTTGGCGAAGTACCAGAACGTGAACAAGAGCGCGATCGTGGTGCCGTGGGAGGACAGCCCGCCCTCCCAGAACTTGAGGATCTCGATGGGGTTCTTGAGGTAGCGCTCGGGCTCGTAGAAGAGGCAGTGCCCCAGCCGGGCCCCGACGATGACGGCGATGACGCCGATGGTGAGGAAGCGCTCGGCCTGCTTCTTCTCGCGGCCGGCGCGCAGCATCTGCCACTGCCAGAAGTAGTAGCCGCCCATGAGGGCCATGGCGTAGAGCACGCCGTAGTAGCGGATTCCACGGCCACCCAGGAAGTCGGGCAGGTGGAACAAGACGGGGTCGACGGTCCAGACGAACACCGGAGCCTCCCGGTCGGGGGTTGGGGGGCCGGAGAATGGCACACCCCGCCAGGGCGAGCAAAGGCCCGAGGCACCTGGGGTCGGTTGACCCCACCGACCGGGTCCCTGGACCCCACGTGGCAGCCCCCACGTCCGGGGCGCCCGCGGCGCGTCCCGGGGCGGCGGGCGGCTCACCTGGCCATTGCCTTTTGGCATGGCCGCTGCTTTACCCTTTCGTGATATCGTGCGACGTCAGGTCACCCGTCGGGAACGGTGGCCGGCGCAGCCAGGGGGAGGCACGGGATGTTCGAGAGGCGAGCTTGGATCTGGCTGGCCGGCGCTGTCATGGCGCTGAGCCTGGGCTGCTCGGAGGAGGTCGCGGGCACGCCCCCGGCCAACGGCGACCAGGGGCCCATGGGGGACGGCGGCGCGCCGGACTTCCAGATGCCCGACTCGTTCGTGGAGATCGCCCCGCGGGACTGCAACGCGTACGACTTCCAGGGCACGAGCTTCAACTGCAGCCTGCTGGACCGCTGCGATCCCAATGCGGATCTGCTGTACCGGCTGGCCTGCTGCGACTGCGATCCCGCCGTCTACTGCAACCCCGACCCGAGCTGCCAGCCCCCCGAGGACGAGCCGCCGCCGCCCGATCCGCCGCCGCCGCCCCCCAACGAGCCGGCCGTCGAGAGCTGCATGATGTGCCATAACGGCGCGCGGGAGCGGAACGACTACTCGGGCCAGGGGATGTCGAACCCCCACCCCTTCCCGGGCGCCGAGCTCATCCGCTGCACCCAGTGTCACGGCGGCGACGCGGCCGGTCAGGGGCCCATCGGGAGCCACGTCCCCGCGCCCCCGTCCATCCGCGGTGATCAGCTCCTCATCCAGGATCCCATCGCGTACTTCAACCGGCTGACGCTCGCCGGCATCGACAAGCTGGAGCCGGCCGTCTACACGGCGCCCGAGACCGGCGACCGCCAGTGGACCAACCTCGACTACCTGCAGTTCGTCAACCCGGGTGACCTGCGTGTGGTCGCCGAGGGTCGCGGCTGCGGCGCCGATGGCTGCCACTTCAACCAGCACGGCCAGTGGGTGCCCCGCTCGGTGCTCGCCGGCTCCATCGGCATCTTCTCGGGCAACCGCTTCGCCGGCGGCGCCGACAACCGCATCGCCGAGAACCGCGGCCGCAACAAGGACGGCGACAGCCTGGCGGACGTCGCCCCGCGCGCCTTCGACAACCCCGCCTACAGCGAGAACAACCGCGCCGTGGGCGAGGTGGGCCGCATCGTGGAGCAGCGCGAGGTGGCCGACTTCAACGGCACCATGCGCGACAACGCGGTGTACGACGCCAACAACCTCGCGAACTTCCTGGACAATACGGATCCGAGCCGGCCGAACCGCATCCGCTACAACAGCCCGCTGGACGAGCTGTGGGACGAGATGACGTCGATCACCTGCGGCGACTGCCACCTCTACAGCGCCGGCGCGAACAACCGGTACGCCGACTTCCGCTCCTCCGGCTGCACCGCCTGCCACATGCAGTACAGCCTCGACGGGCGCAGCCGCTCCACGGACCGCAACGTCAACAAGTTCGAGCCCGCCAACCCCGACGCCATCGCTGCCCCCGAGCGGCCGCACATCGAGGCGCACCAGATCCGCAACGTCGCCAAGATCCTGCCCGGCGGGTACTTCCTGCGGGGCATCAGCGACGAGGCCTGCGTGGGCTGCCACCAGGGCTCGAACCGCACGGTGCTGCAGTACTGGGGCATCCGGCTGGATCAGAACGCGGATCTGACCAACGGCTTCCAGTACCCGGCGAACCCGGCCGACAACAACGGCACCTTCGTCGACACCCAGAACGACCAGCGCCTCTACCCGGCGGCGGTGAACAACAACACCTTCAACGGCCGCAACTTCACCCAGTACATCCTGGAGGAGGACTACGACGCCGACGGCCGCGATGACACGCCGCCCGACGTGCACTACGAGGCGGGCATGGGCTGCATCGATTGCCACGGCAGCCGCGACCTGCACGGCGGCACCGCCGACGACCCGACCAGCGGCAAGATCCAGAGCCGCCAGGACCAGGCCACGGCCATCCGCTGCGAGAACTGCCACGGCACGGTCGAGAACTACGCCCAGACCAAGGACTGCGTGACCTACCAGGGTCAGCCGGCCCGCTGCGCGGTAGACCGCCTCGGCAACCCCCTGCGCCACGTCACCATGGATCCGGCCGGGAACGTCTGGCTCGTCAGCCGCCTGAGCACCCAGCGGCTGTACGTGCCCCAGACCCGGGACACCGTGGTCAACAACAACAAGACCCACCCGCTGCAGCCCAACCGGTTCCTGTACAACCCGAAGGCGTCCTACGCCATGGGCCGCGCCGACGGCAGCCCCCAGACCGGGACGGGTCCCCAGCAGGCCGATCCCATCGCCGCCCGGGTGCGCAATCGCGTCAACTTCAGCCACCTGGATCGCATGGACTGCGCGTCCTGCCACGCCTCGTGGACGAACAACTGCATCGGCTGCCACCTGAAGAACCAGTACGATGTGAACCCGGCGAACTACTTCGCCAGCAACATCACCGGCAAGCGGACGCTGCTCTTCCAGGCCAACGCGGACTTCGTCTACCAGACGCCCATCCCGATGTACCTGGGGGTCAACAGCCACGGGAAGCTGACCCAGATCTCGCCGGCCGAGAAGTTCTTCTACCGGTACCAGGATCTCAACGGGAACGAGTCGGCCGTGCTGGCGTTCTCGGACCGCCTGGGTGAGGGCAACAACCCGAACAACGCGGGTCGCAACGCCTTCCCCGCCATGCAGATGAACCAGATGGCGCCGCACTCCATCCGGGGCGCCGTCAACGGCGAGTACGAGGGTCCGCGCTACTGCGTGAGCTGCCACCTCAACACGGACCAGCTCAACAACTTCGGGGATGAGTACGCCGACTTCCTGGATGACTACGGCAACAACAACTTCAACAACCTGGACTTCAACCTGCTGCAGGCCCACATCGGCTTCAACCCGGGCAACCAGCTCAACTCGCCCTTCTTCGTGCACATGGCCACGGGGCGCGGCACGGGCCTGTTCCTGTTCGACCAGAACGGCTGCCCGGTGAACCCGCTGGACGAGAACCCGAACCGGCAGAACTGCGGCGGCAACGCGCCGGCCGACATCTTCAACGTGAACAACGTGGTCTACGACCTGGACCGGTTCGTGGAGTTCAACGGCATCAACAACAGCGGCAGCACCCACCCCATGCAGGATCCCGGCAACCCGAACCTGGTGCGGCGGATCAACGGGACGAACGCCGAGATGGCCGGCCCGATGCCGGGCGACATGGTCCAGCTCCTGAGCGATCCGAACGTGGGCCTGGTGCTCGACTCCTGGATCGACGCCGACGGCAACGCCCAGGGCGGCGCGGCGAACTTCATCCAGTAAGTGGAGGCGCGCCTCTTGATGCCCACGCGGGTGCTGGCAGGGAAGTCCGCTCTGCGGCTGGTGGCGCTGGCCGCTGGCCTGGGCCTGGCCGGCTGCGACGACGGCGAGGTCTGCCTCTCGGCGACCTGCGACGGCCCCGCGGCCGACTCGGGCGCCGGCGGCGCCGGGGGCGGCGTCACCCCGGACGTCGGCCCCCCGGGCCCGGGCGGCGCAGGCGGGGGTGGCCCCGGCGGCGCTGGCGGCGGCGCCGGGGGTGAGGGCGGCAGCGCCGAGCCCCCGTGGAGCCCCGACGTCGAGGTCTTCCAGACGGACGTCATGGCCATCATGGGGGCGAAGTGCGCCAACCCCGGCTGCCACAACCGGGGGGGCGTGCGCCCGTTCCAGCTCAACGTGCCCGACGTCCCCGGGGCCGCCCTGGCCGCAGGGCCGCTGCAGGAGAACCTGGACGCCATCGAGGGGTGGGTCGATCGGCGCGATCCCCCCCAGAGCCCCCTGCTCCTCTTCGCCCTGGGCGTCAACCGCGACAATGGCCTCGGCCGCACCGTGCACCCGCCCACGCTGATGGCCGGCACGGCGGACTACCAGACCATCCTGGCCTGGCTGGAGGACGCCGTCTTCGTCGAGCCCATGGGGGCCGGCGGCGAGGGCGGCGGGGGCGCGGGCGGGGCCGTCGGTGGGCTGCCCTGCGAGGGCCTGCCGGGGAGCGATCCGCTGGGTCGCGATGCCTACTACGCCATGTTCACCGACGAGGTGAACCCGATGCTGCTGATGCGCTGCGCCGAGGCGGACTGCCATGGGACGCCGCGGGTGGCCCTGGGCAACATCGTCAGCCGCTACTGGCTCAAGGACGGCGAGTGCTCGGACGACTGGAACTTCACCGCGTCCCAGCTCTTCATCGATCCCCGGCAGCCCGAGACGTCCCCGCTGCTCACCCGGCCCCTGAGCCGCAACCACGGCGGCCGTGAGGTCTTCCGCGGCCAGGCCGACCCCGGCTACGTCCTCCTGCGGCGCTGGGTCCTTTCGGGCCTGCAGCCCTAGACCCCGATCTCAACCGACCCTCGACACCGGCCGCGACCTGGGCCAGAATCCCGCATCCAAAGCGGCCGGTGGCCCTCCTGGGGACGGAGAACATGGCGGATAACGAAGTGCACCTCAACGGCCAGAACCTCGCCTTCGTCGAGGGGCTGTACGCCGACTACCTTGAGGACCCGGCGTCGGTGCCCGAGGACTGGCAGGCCTGGTTTCGGGCGATGGACGGCGAGGGTGTCGCCGCCACCGAGCTGAGGGGCCCCTCGTTCCCGCGGCGCAGCATCTTCGCCGGCAGCGGCGCGCAGTCCATGGACGTCGCCGCCCTGCAGGACCGCCTCGACCAGCTCGTGCGCGCCTACCGCGTGCGCGGGCACATGATGGCCGATCTCGATCCGCTGGGCCTGTCGCGCCCGCCGACTCCCGAGCTGGACTACCGCCACTACGGCTTCACCGAGGCCGATCTGGAGCGGCAGTTCTCGGCGCGCACGCTGTCGGCCCCCGAAGAGGTGCTGACGCTGCGCGACATCATCGCCCGGCTCAAGCAGACCTACTGCGCCTCCATCGGCGTGCAGTTCATGCACATCGACGACCGGGAGGTGAAGGACTGGCTGCAGGGGCGGATGGAGTCGACGCTCAACCTGCGCCCGATGAGCCGGCAGCAGCAGGTGCGGGTGCTGACGAAGCTGACCGACGCCGAGATCTTCGAGCAGTTCGTCCACAAGAAGTTCCTGGGCGCCAAACGCTTCTCCCTGGAGGGCGGCGAGACGCTGATTCCCCTTGTGGATCAGGCCCTTGAGATCGCGGGCGAGCAGGGCGCCGACGAGGCCATCATCGCGATGGCCCACCGCGGCCGCCTCAACGTCCTGGCCAACATCATCGGCAAGTCCCCCGCCCAGATCTTCCGCGAGTTCGCCGATCAGGATCCCGAGCTGCACTTCGGTGGCGGCGACGTGAAGTACCACATGGGGTACAGCTCCGATCACGTCACCACCAGCGGCCAGCCCCTGCACCTGTCGCTCTGCTTCAACCCGAGCCACCTCGAGTTCGTCGACCCGGTCCTCCTGGGCCGGGTGCGCGCCAAGCAGGACCGGCGCGGCGACGCCGAGCGGCGGCGGGTGGTGCCCATCCTCATCCACGGGGACGCGGCCTTCGCGGGCCAGGGCATCGTGATGGAGACCCTGAACCTGAGCGAGCTGGCCGGCTACCGGGTCGGGGGCACCATCCACATCATCGTGAACAACCAGATCGGCTTCACGACGCCCCCCGAGTCGGCGCGCTCCTGCGCCTACGCCACCGACGTCGCCAAGATGCTCCAGGTGCCGATCTTCCACGTGAACGGCGAGCACCCGGAGGCAGCGGCCCAGGTCATCCGGCTGGCCATGGAGTTCCGCGCGGCGTTCCAGAAGGACGTCATCATCGACATGTGGTGCTACCGGAAGTTCGGCCACAACGAGGGCGACGATCCGGCGTTCACCCAGCCGCTGATGTACGCGACCATCCGGGCGCGCCAGACGGTGCGCGAGGCCTACCTCGACAACCTGCTCAAGCTGGGCGGGGTGACGCGGGACGAGGCGGAGGAGATCGCGGTCCGGCGTCGGCAGGTCCTCGACGAGGCCCTGTCCCAGGCGACGCAGCGCGGCTACGCGCTGGAGCGCTCGTCCGGGGCGGGCGTCTGGTCTGCCTACGTCGGTGGGCCCGACGCCGACGTGCCCGAGGCCGCCACGGCCGTCGCGGCCGACCGGCTGGTCCGGCTGATGGAGGCGGTGACCACCGTCCCGTCGACCTTCACCCCCCACGCCAAGATCGAGCGTCTGCTGGAGTCCCGCCGGGAGATGGCGGCGGGCACCCGGCCCTTCGACTGGGGCGGCGCCGAGGCGCTGGCCATGGCCACCCTGCTCGACGACGGCGTGCGCATCCGCCTGAGCGGCCAGGACAGCGGGCGCGGCACCTTCAGCCACCGCCACGCCGTCCTGCACGACTTCAGCAACGGCCAGCAGCACACGCCCCTCGCGCACCTGGGCACGGCGCCCTTCGAGGCCATCGACAGCCCCCTGTCCGAAGCGGCCGTCCTGGGCTTCGACTACGGCTACAGCCTCGACTGCCCCGACGGGCTGGTCATCTGGGAGGCCCAGTTCGGCGACTTCGTCAACGGCGCCCAGGTCATCATCGACCAGTTCATCATCAGCTCCGAGGACAAGTGGAAGCGCCTCAGCGGTCTGGTGATGCTGCTGCCCCATGGGTTCGAGGGGCAGGGCCCGGAGCACTCGAGCGCCCGGCTGGAGCGGTTCTTGAGCCTCGCGGCCGAGGACTGCGTGCAGGTCTGCAACCTCACGACGCCGGCCCAGCTCTTCCACTGCCTGCGCCGCCAGATCGTCCGACCGTGGCGCAAGCCGCTCATCGTGATGTCGCCCAAGAGCCTGCTGCGCCACCCCGAGTGCGTCTCCAGCCTCGCCGATCTGGCCGAGGGCGGCTTCCAGCGCATCATCCCCGATCCCGAGGCCGTGCCCGCCGAGACGCGCCGCGTCCTGCTGTGCAGCGGCAAGATCTACTACGACCTCCTGTCCACCAAGCAGATCCTCGGCGCGGATCACATCGCCGTGCACCGCATCGAGCAGCTCTACCCGCTCCAGGCCCGCGACTTCGACGCGCTCTTCGCCGGGGTGGCGGACGGCACGCCGGTGGTGTGGGTGCAGGAGGAGCCGGAGAACCAGGGCGCCTGGCCGAGCATCCGCCTGCGGTTCGGGGAGCGCATCCAGAAGCGGCTGCCCTTCTCGGGGGTCTTCCGCGAGGCGAGCGCCAGCCCGGCCACCGGGTCGCTGGCCAGCCACAAGATGGAGCAGGAGCTCCTCATGGAGCAGGCCTTCGACCTGGCCTGACGACAGATTCGGGGCCTCCGGGCCCGATCCCGATGCAGCGGCCGGGCAGCAGCCGGCCGCGAGGAGCGGTTTGATGTCCATCGAGCTGAAGGTCCCGCCCGTGGGGGAATCCATCACCGAGGTGATGATCGGTGACTGGCTCCAGGCCGAGGGGGCCTGGGTCGCCGAGGACGCCCCGGTGGTGGTGGTCGAGAGCGACAAGGTGAACATGGAGGTCCCCGCCCCCAAGGGCGGCATCCTCACCCAGATCCTGAAGAAGTCCGGGGAGATGGCCACCATCGGGGAGGTCATCGGCTACCTGGAGGAGGCCGAGCGGCCCGGCGCCCCGGCGGGGGCCCCCGCGGCCCAGGCGGCGGCCCCGGCCGCGCCCGCCCCGACCCCCGCGGCCGACGAGCCCCGCGTGACGCCGGCGGCCCGGCGCGTCCTCGCCGAGCACGGCCTGAAGGCCGATCAGGTGGCGGCGAGCGGCCCCGGCAGCCGCGTCCTCAAGGAGGACGTCCTGCGCCACGTCGAGCAGCCCCTGCCCCGGCTGCCCCGGCCGCGCCGGCGGCGCCCGCGGCCGCGCCCGCCGGTGGCCGGCGCACCGAGACGGTCCGCATGAGCCCGCTGCGGCGGACGGTGGCCCGGCGGCTCGTGGAGGCCCAGCAGACCGCCGCCCTCCTGACCACCTTCAACGAGGTGGACATGTCGGGCGTGATGGCGTTGCGCAAGGCCCACCAGGACCGCTTCGTCGAGCGCCACGGCATCAAGCTGGGCTTCATGTCCTTCTTCGTGAAGGCGGTGGTCGACGCCCTGAAGGCCGTGCCGGCGGTGAACGCCCGCATCGAGGGCGACTCCATCATCTACCACGACTACTGCGACATCGGCATCGCGGTGGGCGGCGGCAAGGGCCTGGTGGTGCCGGTCATCCGCAACGCCGAGTCGCTGTCGTTCGCGGAGGTCGAGCAGACCATCGCCGACTTCGGCAAGCGCGCCCGCGACAACAAGATCAAGCTCGAGGAGCTGACGGGCGGCACGTTCTCCATCACCAACGGGGGCGTGTACGGCTCGCTGCTGTCGACGCCCATCGTCAACCCGCCGCAGAGCGGCATCCTGGGCATGCACGGCATCCAGGATCGCCCCATCGCGGTGGACGGCCAGGTGGTCATCCGCCCGATGATGTACATCGCGATGACCTACGACCACCGCATCGTCGATGGCCGCGAGGCGGTGACGTTCCTCAAGCGCGTCAAGGAGCTCGTCGAGGATCCGGTCCGGCTGGTCCTGGAGGTCTGACGTGGACGAAAACCGCTTTGATCTCATCGTGATCGGCGCGGGGCCCGGTGGCTATGTGGCCGCCATCCGGGCCGCCCAGCTCGGGCTGCGCGTGGCCTGCGTCGAGAAGGAGCCGGCCCTCGGCGGCACCTGCCTGCGGGTGGGCTGCATCCCGAGCAAGGCCCTGCTCGAGTCGAGCGAGCGCCTGGCCGAGATCCAGCACGGCCTCGGCGTGCACGGCATCGAGGTGGGCGACGTCCGCGTCGACCTGGCCGCGATGATGGCCCGCAAGGACAAGGTCGTGCGCACCCTCACCCAGGGCGTCGCCGGCCTCTTCAAGAAGAACAAGGTCACGCGGTTCGAGGGCCATGGCCGCTTCGTGGGGCCGGGCCGGGTGGCCGTGAGCCGCGAGGGCGAGGCCGACGTCGAGCTCTCGGCGCCGCGCATCCTCATCGCGACGGGCAGCGAGGTGGCGACGCTGCGGGGCCTGGAGATGGACTGGGACCGCATCGGCGGTAGCACCCAGGCGCTCTCGTGGGACCGCGTGCCCGACCACCTGGTCATCGTCGGCGCGGGCGTCATCGGCCTGGAGCTGGGCTCCGTCTGGGCCCGCCTCGGCGCGCAGGTGACGGTGCTGGAGTACCTCGACCGCATCCTGCCCGGCATGGACCTGGAGCTGGCCAAGGCCACCCAGCGCGTCCTGGCGAAGCAGGGCCTGACGTTCAAGCTGGGCGTGCGCGTGACGGGCGCCCGGGTCGAGGGCGATCGCTGCGTGGTCGAGTACGAGGGTGGCGAGCCCATCACCGCGGACCGCGTGCTCGTGGCCGTGGGGCGGCGCCCCAGCACCGACGGCCTCGGCCTCGACGCCATCGGCCTCACGCTCGATCAGCGGGGCCGCGTGCCCGTCGACCCGCACTTCCAGACCAGCGTGCCTGGCGTCTTCGCCATCGGCGACGTCATCGCCGGCCCGATGCTGGCCCACAAGGCCGAGGAGGAGGGCATCGCCGCGGTGGAGTTCATGGTGACCGGCTACGGGCACGTGAACTACGACGCCATCCCGGGGGTGGTCTACACCCACCCCGAGGTGGCCGCGGTGGGCAAGACGGAGGAGGAGTTGCAGGCGGCCGGCATCGCGTACCGCAAGGGCAGCTTCCCCTTCCTCGCCAACGGCCGGGCCAAGGCGCTGAACCAGACCGACGGCATGGTGAAGATCCTGGCCGACGCCAAGACCGACCGCGTCCTGGGGGTGCACATCCTGGGGCCGCGGGCGGGCGATCTGATCGCCGAGGCCGCCGTCGCCATCGAGATGGGGGCCAGCGCCGAGGACATCGCCCGGTCGAGCCACGCCCACCCCACCCTCGCCGAGGTGGTCAAGGAGGCGGCGCTGGCCGTCGACGGCCGCGCGCTGCACATCTAGGTCCGGATCGACCGCAGGCCGAAAAGAAGAAGGCCCCGGAGCCTGGGCTCCGGGGCCTTCGCTGCGTCCCCAACGGGATTTGAACCCGTGTCGCCGGCTTGAAAGGCCGGTGTCCTGGGCCTGACTAGACGATGGGGACCCAGGGGCATGGGCCGTCTGGGACTCGAACCCAGAACCGTCGGATTAAAAGTCCGCTGCTCTGCCATTGAGCTAACAGCCCAGAGTACCGACGGCGGGAGCGGTGATACCGAAGGCGGCGCGGGGTGTCAAGGCTCCCGACGGCCGGCCCCCCGGCGCGGTGCCCGCGAAGCGGCGAAGTTGGCGGGAATACAACCGTTTCCCGTTGACACCCTGGGCGACGGCGGGCTACGTTGCCGCCCCGAATGCATGGGCCTCGGCGGTCGTGAAGACGCATACCCTCCACATCGCCGGCCAGCGGTTGACCATCCGCTCGGCCGCCGATCCAGTCTACCTGGAGGCGCTCGCCGCCGACCTGGAGAGCCGCGTCAAGACGCTGGGGGCCCAGGGGGCCTCGCCCGTGACGGCCGCCCTCCTCGCGGGCCTCGCCCTCGCCGATGAAGCCCAGCGGTCCCGCGACGCGCTGGCCACTCTCCAGCAGACCGTCCGCGCCCGGGCCGCTGCGCTGCGCGAAGCCGCCGAGGAACCGTGAGCCTGCCGGCCGCCGACGCCCCTCACCTGGCCGCGCCGTCGGCGCAGGCGGAGGATCGCCAGGCCCTGCGCGCGACCATGCGGGCGCGGCGTCGAGGCCTCGATCCGCAGGCGCGCGCGCTGGCCGACGCCCGCATCGCGGCCCACGTCACCGCCCACCCCTGGTTCCAGGCCGCCGACCGCGTCGCGCTCTACGCCCCCTTCGACGGCGAGGTGGGCACCGCCGCCATCGCCCAGGCCGCGCGGGCGGCGGGCAAGGGCGTGCTCTACGCCCGCATCATCGGCGAGCGGCTGTCCGGCGAGAGCCTCGAGTTCGTGGCGACGGACCGCTTCGGGCAGACCCGGGGCGGCCTGCCGGTGCCCCTGGGCGACGCGGAAGACCTCCGCCCGGGCGACCTGCTGCTGGTGCCGGGTGTCTCCTTCGACCTGCGCGGTCACCGCCTCGGCTTCGGCCGCGGCCATTACGACCGCACCCTGGCGCGCTCCGCCGTGCGCACCATGGGGCTCGCTTACGGCGTTCAGGTGGTGCCGCGGTTGCCCGTGGCGCCTTGGGATCGCCCGGTGGCCATCCTGGTCACCGAGGGTGCGGTTCATGAGCTCGCTCTCCGGGGGACGGAAACTTGATCGAGTACGTGGTCGCTGCGGTGGTCGGCCTGGTGGTGGGGGCGCTGGCGGCGCGCCTGCTGGCCAAGGGCGACGGCGCGGCTGTAGAGCGCCTCCGGCGGGAAGCCGACGAGGCCGTCGAGCGCGCGCGCATCGAGGCCGAGGGGACGGCCCGCAAGGAGGCCGAGGCGCTGCGCGAGGCCGCGCGGGCCGAGGTGGAGGAGCGTCGCAAGGCGCTGGAGAAGCAGGAGGAGCGCCTGCGCAAGCGCGAGGAGCTCGCCGAGAGCCGCGAGGCCGACTTCTCTCGCCAGGACACCCAGCTCGCCCGGCGCGAGAAGGACCTCGCCCGCCAGGAGCGCCGCCTGCAGCGCCAGGAAGAGGAGATGGGCCAGACGCTCGCCGAGGCGCAGCAGCGCATCGAGGCGGCGTCGGGCCTCAGCCGCGACGAGGCGCGCGCCCTGCTCATGGACGAGCTGCGCGAGGACGCCCGCCGGCAGAGCGTCGACCGCATCCGCTCCATCGAGGAGGAGGCCCGCCGCCTGGCCGATGAGCGCGCCCGCATGATCGTGGGCGCCGCCATCCAGCGATACGCCAGCGAGCACGTCACGGAGCGGACGGTGTCGACGGTGCCGCTGCCCAACGACGACCTCAAGGGCCGCATCATCGGCAAGGAGGGCCGCAACATCCGGGCCTTCGAGTCGGCGACCGGCTGCGACCTCATCGTCGACGACACGCCGGGCGCCGTGGTGGTGAGCGGGTTCAACCCCGTCCGCCGCGAGGTGGCCCGCGTCGCGCTGCTGCGGCTCGTGGCCGACGGCCGCATCCACCCCACCCGCATCGAGGAGGTGGTGGAGCGCGCCCGGACGGAGGTGGACGCCATCGTGCGCAAGCACGGCGAGGAGGCGGCGCTGGAGATCGAGGTCTCCGGCCTGCACCCCGAGCTCATCAAGGCGCTGGGCCGCCTGGCGTTCGTGACCGGCTTCGCCCAGAACGTCCTGCGCCACAGCATCGAGGTGGGCTTCCTGGCGGGCGCCATGGCCGCCGAGCTGGGCCTGGACGTCAAGCAGGCGCGCCGGGCGGGCCTGCTGCACGACGTGGGCAAGGCCGTGGACCACGAGGCCGAGGGCTCCACCGTCGAGGTCGGCGCCGCGCTCTGCCGCAAGCACGGCGAGAGCAAGGCCATCGTCCAGGCCATCGCCGAGCACATGGATCCGGGCCCCAACAGCGTGCTGGGCCAGCTCATCGCCGCCGCCAACCGGCTGTCGGCGGACCGGCCGGGCGCCCGGCGCGAGGCCCTGGCCGGCCACATCAAGCGCCTGGAGGCGCTGGAGAAGATGGTCGGCAGCTTCGAGGGCGTCGAGCGCTGCTACGTCATCCAGGCGGGCCAGGAGGTCAGCGTCATCGTGGACAACGCGCGGGTGTCGGATCGCGACGCCGAGCTGCTCGCCCGCGACGCCGCGCAGCGCATCTCCGAGGAGCATGGCGATCTGGGGCAGGTGCGGGTGACCGTCATCCGGCAGACCCGCGCCGTGCACTACGCCCGCTGAGCGCTCCCCCCGAGCAGGCGTCGCGCCACGTCGCGCAGCTCCGTCAGCGTGAAGGGCTTGCCCAGGACCTCGGCGCCCGCGGCGCGGGCCGCGACGACGGGCGCCGCGTCGGCCGCGAGGCCGGAGATGGCGACGACGGGCGCGCCGCGCCGGACCAGATCCTCGATGAGCGGGAGGCCGTCGCGGTGGCCCAGCAGCAGATCGACGAAGGCGAGCGCCGGGCAGGCCGCGGGGACCTGGAGGCCGTCATCGATGACCACGGGGCGCCCCAGCACGGCCAGGGCGAGCTGCAGGTAGGCCTGCACCTCCCGATCGTCATCCACGACGAGGATGAACCCATCCGCGGCCATGCGCAGCGCTCCCTCCGCCCCGGAGGGCCGGGGAGCGGTACAAATAGTCAGGGCTGGCTTTAGAATCTACTGGAATCGCCACCGCCGTCTGGCGAGGATCCGGCGGTCGAGGCCGGCGCCGCCCCCGCGGCGCTGGCGAGAGCTTGAACATGCCTGCCATCGAGAGCGGGCTGGCACCAGGGAAGCGAGGCGTGCATGTCGGTGGGGAGTGATGAGATCTTCAAGAAGGTGCAGGCGGCCTTCATCGAAGCCCTCGATCTGGACGAGGACGAGGTGACGGCCGAGGCGCGCATCTTCGATGATCTCGGGGCTGAGTCCCTGGATCTCCTCGAGATCGTGTTCCTGCTGGAGCGCGCCTTCGACATCAAGATCCCCCGCGGCGGCATCCAGGAGGCCAGCCAGGAGGGCCTGGATCCCGCCGAGTACGAGGTGGACGGCGTCCTCACCGAGAAGGCCCTGGAGAAGCTCAAGGAGCTGATGCCCGAGGTCGACCCCGACGAGTTCACCCCCGGCCTGACCGCCAACGAGATCCCGCGGCTCTTCCGCGTGCAGACCTTCGCCAACATCGTCGCCCGCCTCCTGGAAGAGAAGGGTGCCGCCTGAGGCCATCGCCCCTCGCTTCGGCTTCGTCGTCCACCCCCTGACCGAGCTGCAGCGGCGGCTCCTCGGCATCCGGACGCTGGACGCCGGCCTGGCGCTGCGGGGCTCGTCGCGCCGCGGCGCGCGGGTCGTCGCCCACCTCGACATCTCCGATCCGTTCGGCGCCCGCGCCACGGGGACGCTGGTGAGCATCCCCGCGCTGCCCGACGAGCTGCTGGCCGACCAGGCCCGCGGCGTGGAGCTGGTGAGCGAGGCGGTGGCCCTCTGCCACGCCCAGGGGGCGGCGGTGGTGGGCCTGGGCGCCGTGGCGGCCGTCATCGGCGGCCAGGGCAAGGCGGTGGCGGCGCAGGCCCCCTGCCCCATCACCACCGGCAACGGCATGACGGCCTGGGCCGCCGGGCGGACGGTGGCGATGGTGCGGCGCCGGCTCGGGCTCAGCGGCCCCGTCAGCCTGATCGGCCCTCCCGGCCCGGTGGCCAACGGCCTGCTGCAGCTCCTCGTGCGCGGCGGCAGCACCGTGCTCGTGGTGGCCGAGCGGCCACCGCGCCCCCTGCAGGCGCTCATCGATCGGCTCAACGCCGACGGGCCGGGGACGGCGCGCTGCGTGGCCAGCGTCGAGGCCGCCCGCGCGGAGACGCCGCTGCTCGTGGCCGCCTCCAGCACCGGCGGGCGCATCCGGCTGTCCACCCTGGCCGCCGGCTCGGTGGTCGTCGACGTCGCCCAGCCCCTCGACGTCATCCACGACATCCAGCGCGATGACGTGCTGCTGCTCGATGGCGAGTACGTCCGCCTGCCTCGCCACCTGGCCGGGGGCTTCTGGCACCGCGTCTACGGCATGGTCACCGGCCAGGGGCGCCACATCTTCGCGTGCTTCGCGGAGCCCATGCTCTTCGCGCTCGCGGGGGACGCGTCCCAGCGGTCCGTAGGCCGCGACGTGCCTGTCGAGCGCCTGGACGCCATCGCCGATCGCGCGGCGGCCCATGGCTTCTTCGTGGATCGACTGCACAGCGATGGCCGCGTCGTGGCGGCCAGCCGGCTGGCGCGCTTCAGCGCCTGAGCAGCGCGGGCAGCAGCGCCGCCTCCTGGGCCTCCATCACCGCCGCCTCCTCGGGCGTCATGTGATCGAAGCCCAGCAGGTGCAGCACCCCGTGGACCAGCAGGAACGTCGTCTCGTCCAGCAGCGACCAGTCCGGCGCGGCGTCGGGCGAGCCGACGGCCGCCCAGAGGCGGGGCAGGCAGCCATCCTCGCGCGCCTGCCGGGCCGCCGTCTCCAGGCTGATCATGATGTCGCCCAGCGGGGGCTCGTAGCCGGGGGCGGTGGGCATGGCGCTGCCCTCCTCCTGCGGGAACGACAGCACGTCCGTCGGCTCGTCCTTGCCCCGCCAGGCGGCGTTGAGCTCCTGCACCTCGGCGTCATCCGTCAGCACGATGGACAGCTCGGCGTCGGGGCGCCCGAGGGCGGCCAGCAGCCGCGTCGCCCGCCGCCGGATGGTCGCCGGCCAGACCTGCCCGCGGACGGTGGCCCGCATCATCACCGCGATCATGAGTCTCCCTGCTCGGCGTCTTCATACGCCTGGACGATGAGCCGCACGAGGGGGTGGCGCACCACGTCGACCCGCGAGAGCTGGACGGTGGCGATGCCGTCCAGGTGCCCCAGCAAGCTGATGGCGTGCCCCAGCCCGCTGGCCTGGGCCTTGGGCAGATCGATCTGGGTGATGTCGCCCGTGACGACCGCCCGGGACGAGTGGCCCAGCCGGGTGAGGAACATCTTCATCTGCTCGGGGGTGCTGTTCTGCGCCTCGTCGAGGATGACGAAGGCCCGGTTCAGCGTGCGCCCGCGCATGAACGCGAGGGGCGCCACCTCGACGGTGCCGTTCTCGATGAGCCGCGTCGCCTGCTCCATGCCGAGGAAGTCGAAGAGGGCGTCGTAGAGCGGGCGCAGGTACGGGTTGACCTTCTCCACCAGGGAGCCAGGCAGGAAGCCCAGGCGCTCCCCCGCCTCGACCGCCGGCCGCGCCAGGATGATGCGCTCGACCTCGTGCATGCGCAGCGCGGCGACGGCCGCCGCCATGGCCAGGTACGTCTTGCCGGTGCCCGCCGGGCCATAGGCGAAGACGAGGTCATGGTGGGCGATGGCGTCCAGATACGTTTTCTGGTTCGGGGACTTGGGCGTGATGCCCCGCCGATCGAACGTGGTGAAGACCGGCCGCCCGTGCAGCTCGTCCAGGTGCACGTCCCCGTCGGTCTCCAGCAGCGCGATGGCCTGCTCGAGATCCTGCAGGAAGACGGGCGCGCCGCTGCGGATGAGCCGCACCAGCTCCTCGATGGCCCGCCGGGCGAAGGCCAGGCGCCCCGGCGCGCCGGTGATGTAGATGCGGGTGCCCTTGGAGCGCAGCCGCACATCCAGCCGCTTCTCCAGGACCCGGCGGTGGGCGTCTTGCGGTCCCCAGAGGGGGTTGATGACGACCTGGCCGTCGGGGACCTCGATCTGGGCGCCCCGGCTGCCGTCGTCGGCGTCGTCGTCTGGTGGTGTCATCGCAGGTCGAAATCGCTCCCGGTGCTGACGTAGTCGAGGCCCTCGGACGCCGCCAGGAGCGAAGGCGCGATGAAGCCGCCCCCGAGGAGATCCTGCAGCGTGGGTGGGTAGAGGCCGTGCTCGAGCCGGTAGGCTTCCAGCGCCGAGGTGACGGCCACGATGCGGTTGCTGCGGAGGCGATGCCGGGCCTCGCGGGCGACCTCCGTCGCGTTGGACTCCAGGTCACCCCGGGCGCCGGGCAGGAAGACGAAGCCGGCGACGATGGCCCCGAGCACGAGCAGGTTGACGGCGATGCGGCCTGCCAGCGCGATGGGCGACGTGCGCTGGCCGGGCTGCAGCCGGGCCCGCTTCACCTTCACCGGCTCGATGTAGCCACCGTTGAGCAGCGTGAGCAGCGCCTTGCACGTCTCGAACTCTCCCAGCCGCGACTGGTCCACCAGGGCGTGCACCGTGCGGCTGCCGTCGATGAGGGCCAGGACCTGCCGCTCATGGGCCCCCAGGCCCCCCGGCCCTGCGGCGTCGTCATCGTCGAGGGAGAACTCGCTGAAGGCGTCGTCGAGGATGCGCTCCAGCGCGTCGGCCTCGCTCTCCACCTCCTCGGGCTGCTTGACCACGCGGTAGATGACGTCGTGGTTGTTGATCCGGGCGCGGATCAGCGGCCACTCCTCCACCATCCGCATGCCGTCCATCAGGGCGGCCTCGGCGGAGAGGGCCGGCCCCGTGACCGGCACGAAGCCGCGCGGCTTGCCCTCGAAGCGCCAGTTCCCCTGGCGCCAGGCGAAGACCTCGCCCAGCCGCTCGCGCAGCTGCAGCAGCACGAAGTGCGTGAGCAGCTCGCCCGTGAGCGCCCCGGCCTCGACCAGCTCCTCGCCGACCCGCCGCTCGGAGCCCTTCTGGGCCTTCAGCGCCCGCGCGAGCTGCTCCCGCGTCACGACGCCGGCCCCGACGAGGTGCTGGCCGAGCTGCACCGGGCGCGCCCCGCCATCGCGCTCGCAGGCCATCACCCGCCCGCCGGACATCAGGATGCGCGCCGCGTTGCCATCCGGGCACTCCACATGGAGGATGCCCGTCTTCTGCTGCACGCCGGCGAGCTGCAGGATCTCGGCGATGCCAAACCCGGCGAGGGACCCCTGGAGCGCCATCAGGCGGCCTCCTCGGGCCAGCGGAACGCCCGGATCAGGCTCAGGATCCACAGCAGGCCGAGCCCACCCAGGCAGACCCAGCGCAGGGTGCCCGGCACGCCGGTGTCGACGGGCTCGAGCAGCAGGCCCGACGGGGCCCAGACCAGCAAGCCCAGCGCCAGGCTCGCGCCGAGGACCAGCGCGCCCCGCAGCGGCCGGCCCCGCACCAGCCCCACCAGGCCGGGCACCAGCCCCGCGGCCAGCGTCGCCCAGCGCTTGAAGCGGGTGTAGCGCGCGGCCCGCGTCTCCAGCGCGAAGCGGATGGTGCGATCGACGGGGACGTTCTTGAGGAAGACGTCGATGTACTGCTCGCTCAGCGGCCGATCGGGGTAGCCCTGGGCCATGTACACCGTCACCGGCGCTCCGGTGCGCGCGCAGGGCCACGTCAGCCGCATGCGCGGGCCGAGGGCCACCAGGACCACGAAGGCCAGCAGCGTCATCGCCGCCCCGAGGGGGGCCGCCAGCTCGGGCACGGGCCCGGCCAGCACCACCCAGGCCCGGGTGGCCACCGGCGTCGGCGCCGTGACCTCCGCCAGCGCGCGCCGCGTCAGCAGGCCGGCCGGCAGCGGCAGGTCGACCACATGCCGGTTCAGGCTCAGGTCGTCGTCCTCGTTCCAGCGCGCGGCCGTGTGCGGATCGAGGGCCGTGGCCTGGGCCAGCGCCTTCTGGGCCTCGACGCGCTCCCCCCGCCGCAGGAGCAGGCGGTGCAGGTTGAACGGGGGCGCCGCCGAGGTGGGCAGCAGCTCCGCGGCGCGCTGGTAGGCCTGCTGCGCCGCGGCCGCCTGCCCGTTGGCGAAGAGGGCGTTGCCGAGGTTGTTGTAGACGGTGCCCGCGGCCTCGCCCACCGGGGCGTCGGCGGCCGCCGTCTGCAGGAGCGGCAGGGCCTGGGCCAGCGTCCCCCGGCGCTTCAGCGCCAGCCCCAGCACCGCGCGGGCGTGCCAGTCCTTCGGGTCGGCGGCGACCTGGGCCTCGACCTGGTCCAGCGCCCGTCGGTCGTCGGGGTTGAGGGACAGGGCGTGCATGGCCTGGGTGACCCCGGTGCCCGCCTCCGTCAGCCGGTCGCCGATGCGCAGCGCCCAGGGCGCGGCGCCCAGGAGCAGCACGAAGAGCACCGACAGCAGCCGCTCGCTGCGCTGCTGGTAGGGCCAGATGAGGATGGCCAGGGGGAACAGGACTACCAAGGGTCCGAAACCAAAGAAGAAAGGCAGCAAGAACAGCAGCGCCCCCGCCCCCAGCAGGCCCAGGCGCATCACGCCAGGGAACGTCTGCCCGAGGTCGTGGAAGAGGTGCTGGCTGTACCGGATGAGCTGCGCCAGGGCGAAGAGGACGCCGAGGAGCGACAGGACGAGCAGGCCCATCAGCACGAGATCGGCCAGGAAGAGCATGCGGTACTGGAAGTCGGAGAGGGCCGCCGACAGGGCGCGGAAGCGCTGCTGCAGCCAGCGGTGGACGGCCCAGGGCTTGAGCGTCGTCTCCACCCGGGCGTGGGCGCTGTGCACCTCGGGCAGCCCGGGGGCCAGGCGCTCGGCGGCGACGAGCCGATCGGTGGCCACGTCCCCCGCCCCCTCGGCCGCCGCGGCCTCGGCCTCGCGGATGAGGGCCAGGGCCGGCGCGTCCAGGCGGGCCAGGCCCCGGTCGCGGCGCAGCACCAGCATGCGGGCGAGGATCTCGGCGGCGCCCTCCACGTCGTTGCGGGCGAGGCGCTCCCGGCGCAGGGCCCAGAGGCGCGACAGGCGGTCGCGGCTGCCACCCGTGACGTGCAGGGCCACGCTGGGATCGCCCACGCCCGCGGACGCAGGTGCGGCGACCGGCGCCTGCGCCAACGCGCCAGCGGGCGCGAGGACCAACAGGGCCAGGAGGCCCATCAGGGGCATGCCCTTACGGGACATTGGGCGCACGAACCTCTGGGCCGCGAGGACGTCGAATTGCGATACCATGAAAACCGCGCCCGAACCAGCCCCATGGGGGCCCTCGGCGCCCGCGCCCATGCCACCGTGGACCTTTGCCGGGCCGCGCGGGTGTGGTACGCCCTCAGGCGACCTGAGCGTGCGAGGAGTAGGATGACCGCCCGGTTCCCGACCGCCACCGAGCGCGAGCGACGCGCCCGCCTGATCGAGCTGCTCGACGAGGGCAAGGTGCTCATCCAGGTGGCCCCGCGCCACCCGGGCGTGGACCTGCCGGCGCACCTGCGCGACGAGCTCGCGGTGGGCCTGGCCCTGAGCCGGCGCTTCGGCCTCCCCGTCCTGGAGCTGGGCCCCCTCGAGGTGCGGGCGAGCCTGTCGTTCCACGGCGAGCGCTACCTCTGCGTCGTGCCGTGGATGGCCGTCTTCTCCATGCGCAGCTTCGTCTCCGCCGGCCAGGCCTTCTACCCCGAGAGCGTGCCCCCCGAGCTGATGGCGGGGCTGGCGCTGGCCCAGGCCGAGCGCGATGAGGAGGCGGCCGAAGGGCCCGATGGGGAGCTCGGCGACGAGGCCGGTGACGAGCCCGGTGACGAGATCGTCGCCGCCGAGCCCGGCGACGAGGAGCCCCCGCCGGAGGATCCGCCCCCCGGGCCGCCGCGCCTGCGCCTGGTGAAGCCATGAGCGAGCCGGCCCGCAAGCGCTCGGGGCCCCTGCGCCGGGCCTACATGATCGTCTACTGGGTCATCTCGCTGAACCTCATGCTGAGCGTCGCCGTGGGGGTGACGTGGCACGTCTTCCGCGGCCCGGCGGCCACGGGTCCCCAGGTGACCGAGGGCGTGACGCCCGACAGCCCCGAGGGCCGCGCGTGCTTCGGCGAGCTGCAGGGGCTCTTCGCCGACCTGCAGGCCGAGGTCGGCCGCTCCCTCGTCGGCACGGTGGGCGAGGAGGCCCTGAGCCGGCGGTGGCAGGCGTGGACGCAGGCCTGGCGCGATCGCCACGACGGCGCGCGCCACCGCTGCCGGCTGGATCAGCCCGCGATGGCACCGCTGGCCGAGATCTCTCGTGATCTCGAGCGCTTGCGGGTGTCGTACTCGACGGCGGTGAAGGGGTTCGCGGCCACCGGGCAGGAGCCGCTCGCGCGGCTCCAGGTGGCCTTCCGGGCGGGGCCTACAGCAGAGAGACCAGCGTGGCCCCCATCTCGGCCGGAGTCGCCGCGACCTTGATGCCCGCCGCCTCCATGGCGGCGATCTTGTCGCTGGCGGCGCCCTTGCCTCCCGAGATGATGGCGCCGGCGTGACCCATGCGGCGGCCGGGCGGGGCCGTCGTGCCGGCGATGAAGCCCGCCACCGGCTTGGTCATGTTCGCCTTCACCCACGCGGCGGCCTGCTCCTCGGCGTTGCCGCCGATCTCGCCGATCATGATGACCGCGTCGGTGTCGGGATCGGCGTTGAAGGCCGACAGCACGTCGATGAAGTTCGTGCCGTTCAGGGGATCGCCGCCGATGCCCACGCAGGTGCTCTGGCCGATGCCGAGGGCGGTGAGCTGGCCCACCGCCTCGTAGGTCAGGGTGCCGGAGCGGCTCACGACGCCGATGCGGCCGGGCAGGTGGATGTGCCCGGGCATGATGCCGATCTTGCACTTGCCGGGGCTGATGATGCCGGGGCAGTTGGGCCCGATCAGCCGGCTCGGCGAGTCCTTCAGGGCGGCCTTCACCTTCAGCATGTCCAGCACCGGGATGCCCTCGGTGATGGCCACGATGAGCTCGATGCCGGCCGCCGCCGCCTCGAGGATGGCGTCCGCCGCGAAGGGCGGCGGCACGTAGATGACGGAGGCGTTGGCGCCCGTCTCCTTCACGGCCGCCTTCACCGTGTCGAAGATCGGCACGATGTCGTCGAACCGCTGCCCGCCCTTGCCGGGGGTCACGCCCCCGACCATGGCGGTGCCGTACTCGATCATCTGGCGGGCGTGGAAGCTGCCGGCGGAGCCGGTGATGCCCTGGCAGATGAGCCGCGTGTTCTCGTCAACCCAGATGGCCACGACGCCTCCTCACTTGCCGGCGACGGCGGCGACGATCTTGCGCGCGCCGTCGGCCATGTCGTCCGCCGGGATGAGCTTCAGCCCGCTCTCGGCCAGGATCTGCTTGCCCAGGTCCACGTTGGTGCCGGCGAGGCGCACGGCGACCGGCACCTCCAGCCCCAGCTCGCGGGCCGCCGCGACGACGCCGTTGGCGATGACGTCGCACTTCATGATGCCGCCGAAGATGTTGACGAAGACGCCCTTCACGGCGGGATCGCTCAGGATGATCTTGAACCCGGCCGTCACCTTCTCGGTCGTGGCGCCACCGCCCACGTCCAGGAAGTTGGCCGGCTGGCCGCCGTAGTGCTTGATGATGTCCATGGTGGCCATCGCCAGGCCGGCGCCGTTGACCATGCAGCCGATGTCGCCATCGAGGCTGATGTAGTTGAGGTCGTACTTGCTCGCCTCGACCTCCTTGGGATCCTCCTCGTCGAGGTCCCGCAGCTCCAGCAGATCCGCGTGGCGGAACATGGCGTTGCTGTCGAAGCTGATCTTGGCGTCGAGGGCGATGACGTCGCCCTTGCCGGTGACCACAAGCGGGTTGATCTCGGCGAGGGCCGCGTCGTTCTCGGCGAAGGCGCGGTAGAGCGCCTTCATGAACTTCACGGCCGAGCCCACCGCCCGGCCCGACAGGCCCAGGCCGAAGGCCAGGTTGCGGGCCTGGTAGTCGGCGAAGCCCACGACGGGATCGGCCCACTCCTTCAGGATGGCGTCGGGGTTGTGCGCCGCGACCTCTTCGATCTCGGTGCCGCCCTCGGCGCTGGCCATGAAGCAGATCTTGCCGCTCTCGCGATCCACGACGACGCCCAGGTACAGCTCCCGGGCGATGTCGGCCCCCTCCTCGATGTAGAGGCGGCGGACGAGCTGACCCTCGGGGCCCGTCTGGTGCGTGATGAGCTGCATGCCGAGGAGCTGGCCGGCCAGCTCGCGGACCTCGTCGAGGCTGCGGGCCAGCTTGACGCCGCCGCCCTTGCCGCGGCCGCCCGCGTGGATCTGGGCCTTCACGACCCAGAAGCCGCCGCCGAGGCGCTCAGCGGCCGAGACCGCCTCCTCCGGGCTGAAAGCCACGTGGCCGCGCGGCGTCGGCACGCCGTAGCGCCGCAGCAGTTCCTTGGCCTGATACTCGTGAATCTTCATCGAATTCGCACCTTTGCGCCCCCGGTGGACGGGCGTCCAGCGGGTCCTCGTGTCACATGTTCTCGATGATGTCGGACCCGAACGCGCTGCAAGACCGGAGCGTCGCCCCGGTGAGCCGCGCGTGCAGATCGGCGGTGACCGTCTTCCGGGCGATGGCTGCCGCCAGCCCCCGCTCCACCTTCTCCGCCGCCTCGGTCCAGCCCAGGTGGCGCAGCAGCAGCGCGCCGCTGCGGATGAGGCTGGTGGGGTTGGCGGCGTCCTGGCCCGCCGCCCGCGGATCGGGATCGTGCGTGGCCTCGAAGAGCGCCACGCCGTCACCGTACGCGGCCCCGGCCGTCAGCCACGGGCCCCCGAGGAGCGTCGTGCAGGTGGCCTCCAGGTGGGCGCCGGCCTCGCCCCGCGCCACCAGCACGCCGAAGTCGGCGGGGGTCGCCAGGAGGCCGGGCAGCACGTCGTCGACGGCGCGCGCCCCCACCACCAGCCGCTTGCCGGCCGGGAGGACGCCCCCGAAGTCGGCGTGGAAGTCGCTCTCGGCCACCGCCACGGCGCCGAAGTCGCGCTGGGCCACCTCGTAGCCCCAGTCGCGGAGGCGATCGCCAGCCCCATGCACCAGCGTGACGCGCTCGCGGCCTGCGTCCAGCGCGAGCTGGAGGGCGCGGCGGATCATCTGCTGGGTCGCGGCCTTGTCCACGAGGCGGACGTCGACGCGGGCGCCCGGCGGGACGGCCTGCCCCTGCTCGGTCAGCGCCTCGACGACGGAGGCGACGGCCGGATCGGCCGCGGTGCAGTCGAGGGCGGCGCCGCCCACGGCGTCGCGGACGAGGATGGCGTCTACGGCCTCGGGGTGCGCGAGCGCGGACGGGGTGCCCGGCTGCCAGCGCAGCGGCCGGACGATCGCCTGCAGCTCGAGGGCGCGGCGCAGCGCAGCGTCCGTCGCCGGCGCCAGGGGGCCCTTCAAGGCGACGCGGTGCGCGCGGATGGCGGCCGGCGTCCCGGCGTCGCCGGCGTCGAGCGGCAGCCAGGCGAGGGCGCGGCTCGATCCGTAGGCGGCGGCGACGGCGGCCTCCAGCACGCGGGCGGTCGCGGCCCAGACGTCGGGGCCGACGCCGTCGCCGGCCAGCACGGGGATGAGCGGGTGATCGGGCACGATCAGGCTGCCATCCTCGTGCTGCGCGATGACCTGGCCGCTCTGCATGCCGTTCCTCCTGGGCGGGGCCCGCCGGACGGGTCTCGATACTCTCTTTTCCGGGGAGGCGCAACCGCCAGGGCCTCCCGGCGCCGGCGCCTGGTCGGCTTGCCAGGACCGGGTGCGCGGCGCAGGATGGAAGCTCGAAGGGAGGCCGGCCGCCGATCACCGTGGAGTCCAAGCGCCCCGTACCGCTGATCGCTCGCATGAGCCTGCGCATGAAGGTGACGCTGCTGCTCCTCGCGCTCAGCCTCACCCCCGTGCTCGTGGCCGGGATCGTCAAGGTCCACCGGGCCAAGGAGCAGGGCAAGGCCAGCGAGAAGGCCCACTACATCCTCGCGGCCACGTCGGCGGCCCGGGCCCTCGACCAGCTCGCCGAGCGCGCCCTGGCCGAGGCGGAGCTGCTGGCGCGGAACTACCCGTTCGCCGAGGTGAAGCTGGAGACCCTGAAGGCCCAGCTCCGCAAGGGCGGCCCCGCGCCCCCCTTCCTGGGGCGCTGGGAGGCGGCGAGCCTGGTCAACGTCCTCAACGACGCCGAGCAGACGGTCTTCGTGGCCCTGCCGGACGGCCGGATGGCCTTCACCGTGCCGTACCGCAACGTCGCCCGCATCAACCTGCGCGAAGAGGCCTGGGCCGACGGCCTGCCCCCGGAGGGCGGGGTGGTGAGCGCCCGGCTGGAGCACCTGACCTCGAACCGCCTGTCGGTGCTGGTGGCGGTGGCCCCCGTCCGCCTCGGGGGCCAGATCATCGCGTTCGTCGGCGTCGTGGTGCACGCGGCCCGCGTCGCCGACCTCGTGCAGCAGGTGGGCCGCGACATCCGCGGCACCGTGGACGTCTTCGATCCCGAGGGCGGCCTCGTCACCACCAGCCGGGGCGCCCTGGCCCCCGACGCCGAGGCGGCCGCCGAGCACCGCCGCTTCCTGCCCCCCGAGCCGCCGCCGAGCGCCGACACCCTCGATCACGACGACGAGGAGTGGGTGGTGGCCTGGGCCCCCGTCGAGCGCGTCCCGCTGACGGTGCAGATCCGCGTGCCGGCCGCCCAGGCCTACCGGCACGTCTACGTGCTCATCTGGCTGCTCACCGGCGTGATCGTGCTGACCTTCTGCTTCGTGACGCTCTTCTCCGACTACCTCGCCTCGGTGCTGCTGCGCCCCATCCTGGATCTGGAGCGCGGCGCGGAGATGATCGGCGCGGGCATGCTGGACTACCGCATCGAGGTGGAGAGCCACGCCGACGACGAGCTGGGGCGCCTCGCCAGCGCCTTCAACCGCATGGGCGAGCGGCTCCAGGGCTCCCAGAAGCAGGTGCGGGCGTACAGCCGCTCCCTGGAGACGGCCAACGAGGAGCTCGACGCCCTCGTCTATGGCATCACCCATGACCTGAAGAAGTCGCTGCGCAACATCGAGGCCTTCGCCACCTTCCTGCAGGAGGACTACGCCGAGGCCCTCGGCGCCGACGGCCTCGGCCTCGCCCGCTCCATCGATCAGGCCGCCCAGCGGCTCGACATCTTCACCGACGACCTCATCCGCCTCGTGCAGCGCGAGCGGGTGCGGGGGGACGCCTCTCGCTTCCCCCTGCGCCAGGTGATCGAGGAGGCCCGCAACCGGGTCTTCGAGCGCCGGCGGGGCCTCGTGCACCTGCCCGAGCACCTGCCCGAGCTGCACGCCGACCGCCTGCAGCTCGTGATGATGTTCGACAACCTCATCGACAACGGGCTGAAGTTCAACCAGCACACCCCCCCCGAGGTCTGGGTCCGCTGCATCGACGAGGGCCTCGACTGGCGCCTGGAGGTGCAGGACAACGGCATCGGCATCGACGAGCGCTACCACCAGCAGGTCTTCGAGCTCTTCCGCCGCCTCAACCACCAGGACGACTACCCCGGCGCCGGCACCGGCCTGAACCTCGTCCGCCGCATCGTGGAAGACCACCGCGGCACCATCGCCATCACCAGCGCCCCGGGCGCCGGCACCACCGTCGCCGTGACCCTGCCCAAGGAGCCGATGCTGCTCACGCTGCCCGGCATTCGACTTGGGGTCGCAGAAGGTTGACGGGAGTGTGCTATGGTCCCGCCCCTCTTTCCCCGTCTCGCCAGGAGCCGTCCATGGGTGTCTTTGACTTTCTGAGCCGCGATCCCAACGCCAAGATCAACCGCCTCGCCAAGCGCTTCCTCAACGAACACCAGCAGCAGCAGATCCGGCAGGAGGCCCTGGAGGAGCTGATCACCCACGACTCGCCGGAGGCCATCAGCGCCCTCATCCGCCGGCTGGGGGTCAACTTCCGCGACACGATCAAGAACGAGCAAGAGAAGCGGTGGGTCTCGGACCAGCTCGTCAACCGCTATGGCCAGAAGGCCATCGAGCCCCTGATCGGCTTCATCAACACCGACCAGACCATCTCGGCGGCCATCCGCGTGCTGGAGAAGCTGGTGGGCCAGGAGCGCCTCGTGGGCATCCTGCTGGACGCCCTGGGCCAGTACGCCCCCAAGGACCACCGCACCATCGACGCGCGCATGCAGCTGATCGACGCGGTGGCCGACCTCGAGGACGCCCGCATCGTGCCCACCGTGACGCCGTACGCCATGGACCACGACGACGACATCCGCATCAAGGTGATGGGGCTGCTGGAGCACCGGGTCGACCCGGGCCACGCCGAGTACGCGGCCGTGTCGACGCAGCTCTTCGAGGTGCTGACGGACTCGGAGGCCAGCGGCCGCATCACGCGGCGGGCGGCCCAGGCGCTCCACGCGCTGCAGGTGGACCTGACGGAGAAGGCGGAGATCGTCAACGAGTTCGTGCCGGATGGCTTCCGCTTCGACGGCGCCCACCTCAGCCCGCTCTGATCCCCCGCCGGGGCGCGGCGCTCAGGCGCCGCGATCCTCCAGCAGCGCGCGCACCGTGCGCGCGTCGGCGGGCGGGAACTCGTACTCGTCCATCTCGACCGGGGTGACCCAGCGCCAGTCGTGCACCCGCTTGCGGCTCAGCTCCTCCGAGAGCAGCTCGCAGCGGTACACGCAGAAGTCGAGATCGTAGTCCTCGTACTCGTGCTTGATGAACATGGAGAGCCGCCCGACGCGGATGTCGGCGTCCATGCGCTCGCGGATCTCGCGGGTCAGGGCCTGCTCGTCGGTCTCGCCGGCCTCGACGCGCCCGCTGGGGAACTCCCAGAGGAGCGGCAGCACGGCGGTCGGGCGCCGCTGCGTGATGAGGAAGCGGCCGTCCTGCTCGATCTCGGCGGCGACGACCCGAATGCTCTCCCTGTCGGCCACGGTGCCTCCTTGGCGGGGGGGATGCAGTCTAGGCAACGGGCGCGGCCGAGTCCATCCACCTGGGCGATCGCCGCCGCCCGGCGCCGGAAAGCCGCGCGCTACTTGCCCGGGCGCACGACGAGGACCTGGCCGGGGACGAGGGGCGTGCGGTTGTCGAGCTTGTTCCAGCGGCGCAGATCGCCCACCGAGACCTTGTGATCCTGGGCGAGGGACCAGAGGGAGTCGCCCTTCTTGACGACGTGGGAGCGGGCACCCCGGCCCGTCGCCCGCGGCGCCTTCGCCACGATCTCGGGCTCGGGCTTGCGGGCGGCCACCTTCGGGGCCTCCGTCGCCGGCGCCGCCCGCCGGGGCGGGGGCGCGTCCTCGCCGCGGGCCGCGGGCCGCTGCCGCAGCGGCGCGCCGGCCGCCGCCGCCTCCACCGCCCGCCGCACCTCCGACTCCGTGCCGCGGGGCACCGTCAGCTCGATGGCCCGCCCCATGGGCAGGTAGTCGCCGCCCAGCTCGGGGTTGAGCTGCCGCAGCACGCGGTAGTCGACGCCGGCCCCCCGGGCCACGTCCACCACCGCCACCTCGCGCCCCTCGGCCAGCCGCGCCTTCACCGTCCCTGTGGGGATGGGCGCCCAGCCGTCCTTCACGTCCGTCTGGAAGCCGTAGCCCGCCGCGTCCGACATCACGATCTTCACGGCGATGATGCGCGGCACGTAGCGCTCGGCCTCGTCCAGCAGATCCAGCCGCCAGAAGCTGTTGATGCCCTGGGTCTCCCGGGCCTTCTGCAGGCGGTTCGGCCCCGTGTTGTAGGCCGCCATCGCCAGGCTCCACGTCCCGAAACGCTCTTTGAGATCAACGAGATACTTGAGCCCGGCCCGTGTCGAGGCGTCCAGGTCGGCCCGCTCGTCCCACGCGCGATCCACGTCGAGGCCGTACTGCCGGCCGGTGCCGGCCATGAACTGCCACCACCCCTTCGCGGAGGCGTGGCTGCTCACCGCGGGCCGCAGGCTGCTCTCGACCACCGCCAGGTACTTGAGGTCGGTGCAGGTCCCGAGGGCCTTCGCCTCGGCCTCGATGACGGGGAAGACCCGCCGGGCCCGCTTCATCCAGAGCACCGTCTGGGCCCGCTCGCCGAGCACCAGCAGGAACTCCTTCTCCAGCCGCTCCCGGATCCACGGGTTCGACAGATCGACCACCTCGCCGCAGAAGCTGACCTGGGCCGGCAGCCGGTAGTCGCTCACGTCGAGGGGCCGGCGCGCCAGCTCGGCCTCCAGGCGGGCCATGCGGCGCTCCAGCTCCTTGAGCCGATCCCGGGCGTGGGCCCCGGGGGCGAGGCCCAGCACGAGTCCCGCCACCACCCACGCCCAGACTCCCCGCAGCCCCCGCATCTCGCCCCCTTCCATGTCCTGGCCTCTCGTTATCATGCGGACGCCAGCCCGTCAAAACCGCGCCCTTGACGGGGCGGCGCGCCTCGGGCACCACGGCGCGATGGCCCTCACCTTCATCGCGACGAGCCGCAAGCGCGGCCTCTCCCATCGCGACCTCACGACCATCGCGGCGTGGCTGGGCCTCCGCCCGCACGACGAGCGCCCCCTCCCGGCCGACGAGGCGGGCCTGGTGCTCACCACGGAGGGCGTCCGGCTGCACGTCCCCGGCGAGGGCGGCGGCTGGTGGCCGGCGGGCCTCACCGCCCAGCGCACGGACCGCGGCCTCGACGACCCCCTGGTGCGCGCGGTCCAGCCGGCGGCCGGCCTCCGCGTGCTGGACGCCACCCTCGGCCTCGGCCACGACGCCCTCGTCCTCGCCCGCCACGGCGCGCATGTGCTGGGCCTCGAGCACCAGGCCCCCCTGCTCTACTACGCCGCCGAGGGCCTGCGCCGGCACGACGCCGCCGCGAGCCGCCGCCTGGCGTTCCGCCGCGCCGACCACCGCCGCTATCTCGCGCAGGCCGCGACGGCGGCCTTCGATGTCGTCTGCCTCGACCCGATGTTCCCCGACCCCGACGCCCCCGCAGCGCCACCCTCGGCCTGCTGCGGCGGACGGCCCTGCGCGACGCCGTCGACGCTGGCACCCTCGCCGAGGCCCGCCGGGTCGCCCGCCAGCGCGTCGTCCTGCGACTCGCCCCCGGCGCGGAGCCCCCCGTCATCCCGGGCGCGCCACCGGCCGTGGTCGAGGCCTCGCGCCGCGTCCGGGTGGCCGTCTGGCCCACCGACTGAGCCGGCAGGCGGCTGGCACTCCCCCGCCCCCTCTGCTGATGTCTGCCGCAATCGTGCAATCTTTCCGTGGCGTTGCGCCCACCGAAAAAAAGTCGAGCGTGCCCGTTGACACCCCTGGGCCAGTGCTTAATGTGGCGGCGCTTTCGGGCCCGACCGGGTCCGACAAATCAGCCATCCGTGGAGGACGAGCCAGATGAAGATCAGGCCCCTGTATGACCGCATCATCGTGCGCCGGGTCGAGGCCGAGACCATGACCAAGAGCGGTCTCTACATCCCCGACACCGCCAAGGAGAAGCCCATCGAGGGCGAGGTCATCGCCGTCGGCAACGGCAAGCCGGCCGACGACGGCTCCATCCGGGCGCTCGAGGTCAAGGCGGGCGATCGCGTGCTGTTCGGCAAGTACAGCGGCACCGAGATCAAGCTGGACGGCGAAGAGCACCTCATCCTGCGTGAGGACGAAGTCCTCGCCATCATCGAGCGCTGAAGAGGAGAACCCGAACAATGAGCGCCAAGGACATCGTCTTCTCGGAGAGCGCCCGGTCCGCCATCCTGCGTGGGGTCAACGCCCTCGCTGACGCGGTCAAGGTCACCCTCGGCCCGAAGGGCCGCAACGTCGTCATCGCCAAGAGCTTCGGCTCCCCGCTGGTCACCAAGGACGGCGTCACCGTCGCCAAGGAGATCGAGCTGGAGAACAAGCTCGAGAACATGGGCGCCCAGATGGTGAAGGAGGTCGCCTCCAAGACCTCCGACGTCGCCGGCGACGGCACCACCACCGCCACCGTGCTCGCCCAGGCCATCTACCGTGAGGGGGCCAAGCTGGTCTCCGCCGGCGTCAACCCGATGGACCTCAAGCGCGGCATCGACAAGGCCGTCGCGGCCATCGGCGGCGAGCTGGACAAGCTCTCCAAGCCCACCGCCAGCCACACCGACGTGGCCCAGGTCGGCACCATCTCGGCCAACGGCGACAGCACCATCGGCGACATCATCGCCGAGGCGATGGACAAGGTCGGCCAGGACGGCGTGATCACGGTGGAGGAGGCCAAGGGCCTCGAGACCACCCTCGAGACCGTCGACGGCATGCAGTTCGACCGCGGCTACCTGTCGCCCTACTTCGTCACCGATCCCGACCGGATGGTGGCCGAGATGGACGACCCCCTGCTGCTGATCCACGAGAAGAAGATCAGCAACATGAAGGAGCTGCTGCCCCTGCTCGAGAAGGTCGCCCAGTCGGGCCGCCCCCTCGTCATCATCGCCGAGGACGTGGACGGCGAGGCCCTCGCGACCCTCGTGGTCAACAAGCTGCGCAGCACCCTGAAGGTGGCGGCCGTCAAGGCCCCCGGCTTCGGTGACCGCCGCAAGGCCATGCTCCAGGACATCGCGACCCTCACCGGCGGCCAGGTGATCGCCGAGGACGTGGGCCTGAAGCTCGAGAACGCGACCTTCAACGACCTGGGCAAGGCCAAGAAGGTCACGATCGACAAGGACAACACCACGATCGTGGACGGCGCTGGCGACAAGGAGGCCCTGGAGGGCCGCGTCGGCCAGATCCGCAAGCAGATCGAGGTCACCACCAGCGACTACGACCGCGAGAAGCTCCAGGAGCGCCTCGCCAAGCTGGTGGGCGGCGTCGCCGTCATCAAGGTCGGCGCCGCCACCGAGACCGAGATGAAGGAGAAGAAGGCCCGCGTCGAGGACGCCCTGCACGCGACCCGCGCGGCCGTCGAGGAGGGCATCGTCCCCGGCGGTGGTGTCACCCTGATCCGCGCCGCCCAGATCCTCGACAGCCTCGAGGTCGAGGGCGATCAGCAGTTCGGCGTGAACATCATCAAGCGCGCCGTGGAGGAGCCCCTCCGCCAGATCGCCAAGAACGCCGGCGTCGATGGCAGCATCGTCGTCCAGCGGGTCAAGGAGGAGGCCGGCGCCTTCGGGTTCAACGCCGCCACCGAGACCTACGGCAACCTGATCGAGCAGGGCATCATCGACCCCACCAAGGTCGTGCGCCACGCGCTGCGCAACGCCGCCAGCGTGTCGTCCCTCATGATCACCACCGAGGCCCTCATCGCCGAGAAGCCCGAGCCGAAGAAGCCCGCGGGCGGCCCCGGCGGCCCCGGCGGCGGGATGCCTGACTACGACTTCTGATCGCCGCCCCCTCGGGGGCTGATCAGGGCAGAGGCCTCGCGGACGTCGTCCGCGGGGCCTTTTGCTTTTCGGGGGGAGAAAAACCCAGGGCGATCAGGCAGTTGCCGCGGTCGCTCAGGGCGCGGAGGCGGGCGCGGAGGAGGCAGGCGGCGGCGGAGGCAGGGCGGCAGCCGGAGCCAGGGCGGCGGCCGAGCCCGGGGCGGCCGCGGAGCCCAGGGCGGCTGCGGAGTCGGGGGCGACCGCGGAGTCGGGGCCCGCCCGCAGCTTCATGAGCTGGATCTTCTTCTTGAGGTGGTTCAGCCGACCCTCGGCGTCCTTCTGGGTCAGGGCCTCCCACGACTTCTGCATCAGGCCGTGGGTGCGCTCATCCAGGCCGTCCTGGTGGGCGACGTACCAGCGCAGCAGCTCGGGATCGTCCGTCGTGTGCAGCGCGCGCACGAGCGCGAGCAGGTAGCCGCGCAGGCGCACCACGAAGAGCGACGGCCCGCCCTCCTGCACCGGCACCTTCACCTCGGGGCACTGAGCCAGCTTGTCCTCCTGGGCCTCGAACGCGCGCCGCAGCGGCTCCGAGGCCTCGAAGACCGCCATCAGCTCCAGGGCCTCGGCGGCGGCGCAGCGGACGACCAGCTCGGGGTCCTCCAGGGCCGGGGCCACGAAGTCCAGCAGGCGCGGCTCGCGCAGCTGGCCCAGGGCCCAGATGGCTGCCGCCCGCGTCTGCGGGTCGTCCCCCGCCTGGCGGAAGATGGCCTGCAGCCGCTCGATGGCCGGCGCGCGCAGCAGGCCCAGGGCCATGGCCAGGGCGCGCGGCTCCCGCAGCACGGCGGGCGCGTCCACGATGCCCAGGATGGCCTTGCGGGCGCCCTCCTCCCGGATCTGCCCGAGCGCGATGAGCGCCGCGAACGTCAGGGCCTCGTTCTGCACGGCCAGCTTCGCCAGCGGCTCGGCCCCCGCCTCGATGCCCAGGGTGCCGATCACGAAGGCCGCCCGGGCCTTCACGCCCTCGTCGGGGTCGTCCAGCATCGCGAGGACGGCCTGGGCCACGGCCGGGGTGGCGACGATCTGCAGGCGCTCCGTCAGCATCGTCAGCCCGTTGCGCCGCACGAGCGGGTCGTCGCTGCGCAGGTGCACGATGGCCACGCCCGGGTGGGTGTAGCGCTGCAGGAAGCCCCCGCCCAGGCGGTTGGCCGAGACCAGGTTGAGGGCCGTCAGGGCCAGGAAGAGCAGCCCGAAGCGGAAGGGCGAGTAGCGCATGGGCGCCTCGTCCGCCTCGTCCACGGCCAGCGTCGTCGGATCGATGCCCCGCTCCGCCAGGGCCAGGCGCTGGTCCAGCCCCTCCAGATCGTCGCGCAGGAAGCGGTCGATGAAGCCCCGGTGCAGCAGGAGCTCGCCCAGGCTGATCAGGGTGAAGAGCGCCGCGGTCACGCCGAGGGCCATCCAGAAGAAGACGAGGGCGAAGCTCAGCCCCGGGGAGGAGGCCTGCTCGTCGATGTAGCGCTGGATGAGGTAGCCGCCCCCGTAGAAGGCGGCGTTGGCGCCGACGAGGGCGAGGAGCCGCCGCGTCGGGCTGCCGAAGAGGGAGCGCTTGAGGCCGAGGATGGTCATGTGTGGCTGTCCCGGTCCGTAGTCGGAACCTGACAACGGCGGGGGCCCGGAGGTTCCGACGGCTCAGCGAGCCCGCTGGGGCTCCTGCGGGAAGAAGAACCCGGCGCCGATGGTGATGGCGAAGTGGTTCGAGAAGCTCGAGTCCGTCGCCTCGGCCTTGCCGCCGGAGTCGGCGTTGGGCACCGAGTTGGTGGAGGCCGAGTAGAGGTAGTCGCGCACCTCGAGGTTGATCGCGAAGCCGTTGGTGACGAAGGCCCGCAGCCCCACGCCCGCCACCGGGGTGATGGGCAGGTCCTCGAGCTCCGTGGCCCCGCCCACCTGCGTCACGCCGATGCCGGCCAGCACGTGCAGGTCGTAGTTGAAGACCTGCCGGCCGAAGAGCGCGAACTTGCCGATGATGGGCGTGAACTGGAAGTCCAGGGTGCCCATGGCCGTGACCGTGCCGAAGGTGCCCTGCTTCGCCCGCTCGGGGCGCTCCGACTCGATGCGATCGGCGAGGTCGCTGTTGAAGCCATAGGCCCCGAAGCCCGTGACGCCGATGCCGAACGAGTCGCTGACGTGGTAGGTGATCTGGGCGCCGTAGAGCAGGTTGCGCGTGAAGGGGTCGTTGAGCGTGAAGCCCACGGCCGGCGCCAGCTCGAAGCGCCCACCCCGCAAGATGAGGCGCCGCCGGATGGCGTCCCCCTCTTCGAGGCGCTCCAGCGCCGTGCGCCGCGGGCCCTGGATGTTGGCGGCCTGGGCCAGCACCGGCACCAGCAGCGCGGCCAGGGCGATCGGGATGAGCAAGCGGCTCCGCATCACCCGCCTCACTTCAGCGTCCGGTATTCGAAGTCAGGCGGCAGGAAGAAGCTGACCCCGGCGTTGAACACCAGGTTGTTCACCAGCTCGCTGCCACCGGGGTAGTCCTCGTTGTAGATGTGGTCGCGCAGCTCCACGTTGAGCGTGAACCAGCGGTTCATGAAGAACCGCGAGCCCGCACCGGCCGAGAGCGTCGGGTGCCCGGCCAGCTCCGTCTTGGTGTAGCCGGCGCCCAGCAGCGCGTAGATGTCCCACGGGATGATCCAGGTGTTGAACAGCGCGAACTTCCCGTACACCGGGGCGTACTGGAAGTGCAGGCCGCCGTACCACTGGACCTGGGCGATCTGGGCGAAGAGGCCGTAGTCCTCGATCACCTGATCGAAGAGATCGGTCTCGGACCCGAGCGACACCCCGCCATAGGCGCCCACCGCCATCACCTCGGTGAGGTGGTAGTTGAGGCTGGCGCCCGCGAGGAACGCGTTGACGAGGGAGTCGTTGACGTTCGTGCCGATGGACGGGCTGAACTCGACGCGGCCCCGCCGCAGGAAGGGCCGACGCTGGATCACGCGGATCAGGTCGAGCTCCGCCTGCTTCGCCGCCTCTACCTCTTTGGCCGCCTTCTGGGTGTCCACCACCTCGAAGGTGAGCGAGTCGTCGCCCTCGCCGCCGCCCCCGCCACCTGCCGTCTCGTCAGGGGAGAAGGTCATGTCGACGTCGTCCTGAGCGATGGCCTCACCGGCCACCAGGACGCACGCCAACGGCAGGCACGCGACCATCGCGACCAGCAGGCTCCACGGTCCTCGGATCATGAGCTTCCCGTTTCCCGGTTCGCGCGATCGACCGCGCCACAACGGCGCGGACACTGGACTTCCGCTCCGCAGCAGGCACGTGTTGCACCCTCGCAGAGCCCCCGGTGTCGTAGCACGGCGGTGGATCACCGACAACAAAAAAGCCCCGGCGCTCCTGGCACCCTCAGGTCTCGGCGAAGAGGGCTTCGACGAAGGCTTCCGGCTCGAAAGCTCGCAAATCCTCTACCTTTTCCCCGATGCCGATGAAGCGCACGGGCAGGCGCATCTCATTGGAGATGCCAATGACCACCCCACCCTTCGCCGTGCCGTCGAGCTTGGTGAGCACCAGCCCCGTGACGTCCACCATCTCGGTGAAGACCTGGGCCTGGCTGATGGCGTTCTGCCCATTGGTGGCGTCGAGGACGAGCCAGACCTCATGGGGCGCCCCGGGCATGGCCTTGCCGATGACGCGGTGGATCTTGGCCAGCTCGTCCATCAGCTCCTTGCGAGCCTGCAGGCGGCCGGCCGTGTCGGCGATGATGACGTCGAAGCCCTCGGTCTGGGCGCGGCGGCAGGCCTCGAAGATGACGCTGGAGGGATCCTGCTTCTCTTCGCCCCGCACCACCGGCACCCCGGCGCGCCCCCCCCAGACCTCGAGCTGCTCCACGGCCGCGGCGCGGAAGGTGTCGCCGGCGGCCAGCAGCACCTTCTTGCCCTGGTCGGAGAACTTGCGGGCGAGCTTGCCGATGGTCGTCGTCTTGCCGGCGCCGTTGACGCCCACGACCATGATGACCATCGGCTTCGCGCGGTCCAGGTCGAGCGGGCCGGCGTCGCGCTGCAGGATGGCGGCGATCTCGCCCTTGAGGTAGGCCCAGACCTTCGCGGGATCCTGCAGGGACCGCTTGTTCATCGTCTCGTAGATCTGCTCCACCAGCGTCTGGGCGGTGCGCACGCCGATGTCGGCGGTGAAGAGCGCCTCCTCCAGGTCGGCCAGCAGGGCGTCGTCCATGGTCTTGGCGCCGCCGAACAGCTTGCCGAGCTTCTTCACGAAGCCGTCGTGCGTGCGGGCCAGGCCCTCGCGCAGCGTGCGGCCAGCGGCCTCGATGGCCGGCGGGGGCTCAGGCGCCGCGGGGGCCGCCTTGGCGGGCGCGGGCTTGCCCGGCGCGGCCTTCGCGGGCGCGGCCTTCGCGGGCGTGGCCTTGGCGGGCGCCGCCTTCGCCGCCGGGACCTGCCGGCCGGCGGCCGCTTCGCTGCCCCGCCGGTGGGGGCGGCGCCTCGTCTCGCCCCCGAGCCGCACGCGCAGGCCACCGCCCGGCGCGCCCAGCTCGATCTGCGGCAGGTTGAAGGCCTGCCGCGCCTCCTCCTCCACCTCGGCCTCGGAGCGCGGCGCCTCGACGGGCGCCTCCTCGGCCTCCACCGGCACGGGCGCGGGCTTGCGCAGCGAGCGGATGATGATGATCAGGAAGACGAGCGCGAGACCGCCGTAGACCGCGTACTCGACCCACGGCGGGGTCGTCGCGGCCTCCTGGCCGGTCAGCAGCGCGACGAGCGCGACGTCCAGGTTCACGGGCAACCTCCAGAATCTTCCATCATCTTCAATACTTCCATGCAGCTACCCGCCGGGCCTACTGCATCCGCACGCCGACCAGCTTGCTGATCCCCGCCTCTTCCATGGTCACCCCGTACAAGACGTCGGCGATCTCCATGGTGCGCTTGTTGTGGGTGATCAGCACGATCTGGCTCTGGCGCGACATCTCGCGCACGACCTCGTTGAACCGCCCGATGTTGGCGTCATCGAGGGGCGCGTCCACCTCGTCGAGCACGCAGAACGGGCTCGGCTTGACCTGGAACACGGCGAAGACCAGGGCGATGGCGCACATGGCCTTCTCGCCGCCGCTCAGCAGGCCGACGTTCTGCACCTTCTTGCCGGGGGGCGAGACGAGCATGTCGATGCCCGTGCCCAGCAGGTCGTCGGGATCCGTGAGCTCCAGCCGGGCCTCCCCGCCGTGAAACAGCCGCGGGAAGAGGGCCTGGAACTTCTCGTTCACCGCCTCGAACGTCTCCTTGAAGAGGCGCCGGCTGGTGCGATCGATGCGCTCGATGGCCGCCGTGAGGTCGGCGAGCGCGGCCTCCAGGTCGGCGCGCTGGCCGGCCAGGAACGTGGCCCGCTCCTCCACCTCGGCGCACTCCTGGATGGCGTTCGGGTTCACCGGCCCCATCCGCTCGATGAGCGCCTCGAGCTGCGCCTGCCGGTCCAGCTCCTCCGCCGTCGGCGGGGGCTGATCGGCGAAGAGGCTCACGGCTGCGGCCGCCGCCAGCTTGAACCGCTCCTGCAGCTGCTCGGCCAGGTGCTCCATCCGCAGCCGCCGGGCCTGCACCGCCAGGCGCGCCTCGGTGTGGGCCTCCCGGGCGGCGTCCCGCGCCTTGCGCGTCGCCTCCACCTCCGCCGCCGCCGCCGCCAGGCTCGCCTCGGCGGCCTGCCAGGCCTCGCGGGCGTCCCCCGCGGCCCCGGCGCGCTTCGCGGCGATCTGCCGCGCGGCCACCAGGCTGGCCTCCACGTCGCTGCGGGCGTCGAAGAGGGTGCGCTGGCGGGTGTCGGCCAGCAGCCGCGCCTTCGCGTGCCGCTCCCGCCCCTCCTCCAGCTCCTTGATCTGCTTCGCGATGCGCTGGACGTGGCTGGCGGCGGCCTCGCGCCGCGCCTGGCGGGCGGCCCGGTCCGCGCGGGCCGCGTGGAGGGCCGCGACCGCGGCGTCCGGGCCTGCTCGGCCGCGACGACCCGGCTGGCCATCTGCCCAGCGCCCCGTGCCGATCGACGTGGTTGGCCTCGACGGCCGCCACCGCCGCCTCGGCCGCCTCGGCCCGGGACGTCGCCTCCGCCGCCTGGCTCGCAGAGCCGGGCGCCCGACGACTCGAGGGCCGCGGCCCGCTCGGTCAGCCGCTGGGCCTCCGACTCGACCCGGTGCCGGTCCTGCGGGCCTCCGCGGGCCAGCTCGGCCTTGTGGCAGAGCGCGCCCGGCCTCCTCGGCGGCGGCCTGCCGGGCGCGGACCTCGGCCTCGGCGGCCTGGTGGCGCCCCTGGGCCTCCCCGCGCTCGGCCTCGGCGGCCTCGATGGCCCGCGCCAGCGTCCGCAGCTCGCGCCGGCGGCTCAAGGGCGCGGTGTCGGCCCCGTCCGCGCCGCCCCGCACCTCCAGGCTGCCCTGGACGCGCACGCCGTCGCGGGTCACGACCTGCCCGCCCCAGGCCGGCGCCACGGCCAGGGCCGCCTGACGTCCTCGACCAGCAGCGTGGCCGCCAGCAGCGCCGCCACCAGAGGATCGTCCGCCGGCACCAGCGCGGCCAGCGGGCCCACGACGCCCGGGCCGGTCGGCGCGTCGCCGGGCGCTCGCACCTGGGCGTCCTGCCGCAGCAGCACGGCGTGGCCCTTGCCCCGCTCCCGCAGCCACGCGACGGCGGCGCCGGCCGCGGCGCCATCGGCCACCACCACGCCCTTCAGCCGCCGCCCAGCGCCGCCGCGACGGCGGCCTCCAGCTCGGCGGGCACGTCCAGCCGCGCAGACGCCGGCCCGAGCACGCCCGGCAACCCGGCGTCCAGCAGCAGCTTGCTGCCCTGCCCCAGCCCCTCGCGCTTCGTCTCCAGATCCTGCAGCACGCGCTGGCGCGCCCGGGCGCTGGCCACGGCCTCGGCCGCCTTGCGCTCGGCCTGCACCGCCGCCCGCACCGCCTGGCTGGCCGCCTCCCGCGCGTCGTCCGCCGCCTGCCGGGCCTCGAGGGCCGCCTGCATGGCCGTGTTCGCCGCCTGCTCCGCCGCCTCGGCGGCCTGCCGCCGCTCCCCGAGCGCCTCGGCCTCCGCGCGCAGGGCCTGGGCCTCGGCCCTGGCCCCCTGGGCCCGCGCGGCCAGGTCCGCCCCCTGCCGCCGCGCCGACTCGGCCTCCGCCTGGGCCCGCGCCAGCGCCCGGGCCTCCTCCGCCTCGGCCCGCCGCAGCCCGTCCAGCGCCGTCCGCGCCTCGACGAGCGCCCGGTCCGCCTCGACGCGCGCGGCCTCCAGCTCGGCCAGGGGCACGCCGGCCCCCTCCTCGGCCTGGGCCACCCGCAGGGCCTCGCCCGCCTGGGCGCCCTCCTCGGCCAGCTCCGTGAGCCGCTGGGCCACCCGGGCCTCTTCGCCCCCGGCGTCCGCGAGCTGCCGGGCCGCCTCCTCGGCCTGCTGCGCCATCAGCGCCAGCCGATCCTCCAGCCCACGCACGGTGTGCTCGGCCTCGCGCAGCGCGTCGGCCGCCGCGCGCACCCGCTCGTCGGCCGCCTTCTCGCCCACGGCCCGCGACGCGTGGCGGCCGGTCGCCGTCGTCAGCGCCCGCTCGCCGTCCTCGGCCGCGGCCAGCTTCTTCTCGGCGTCCTGCTGGTGGCTGCGGAAGGCCGTCGCCTCGGCCTGATAGTCGAAGACCGCCTTTTTCAGAGCGATCTCGCGCAGTTCCGTCGTGTACTCCAGGTACCGCTCGGCCTTGCGGGCCTGGCGCCGCAGGCTCTTGAGCTGGCCCTCCACCTCGCCGATGACGTCGAGCAGGCGCTCGCTGTTGGCGCGCGTCTCCTCCATCTTCCGCTCGGCCTGGCGGCGCCGGGCGCGGTAGCGCGTGATGCCCGCGGCCTCCTCGATGAGCATGCGGCGCTCGTCGGCCTTGGCGCTGACGATGCCGCCGATCTGGCCCTGCTCGACGATGGCGTAGGCGCGCTGCCCGCCCGGCCCCGCCCCGACGCCGGTGCCCGCCACCAGCTCCTGCACGTCCGACAGGCGGCAGCGCTGCTGGTTGATGCGGTAGTCGGAGCCGCGCGTGCGCTCCAGGATGCGCTCGACGCCGAGCTCCTCGACGTCGTGCCACCGGGCCGGGACGTCCGTGCTGCCGTCGTTCTGGAACGTCAGCCGCACCTCGCAGATGCCCATGGGGCCGCGCCGCTCGCTGCCGGCGAAGATGACGTCTTCCATCGCGGCGCCGCGCAGGGAGCGGGCCCCCTGCTCGCCCATGACCCACTTGATGGAGTCGACGATGTTCGACTTGCCGCAGCCGTTGGGGCCCACGACGGCGGTGATGCCATCGTCGAAGACGAGGGTCGTGCGGTGGTAGAACGACTTGAAGCCGTGAATGTCGAGGCGCTTCAGCTTCATGGGACGTCCGGCGCGGGCCGGGCGTCATAGCACGGCGGCGCCCGTCAAGCCAGGGCCGCGCGGAGGACGAAGAACCCCGCCACGAAGACGACGGCGGCGGCCAGCTCCCGCGGGGCGGGGCGCACCGCGCGGCCGAGCGCCGCGGCAGCCGCGACGGCGATGAACGGCAGCGCGGGCAGCGGCAGCTGGATGACCAGCAGCGCGAGGAGACAGGCCCCGTAGCCGATGGCCAGCCCCAGGACCGCCCGTCGGCGAGGCAGGCCGAGGCCCGTGACCGCCCCGGCGAGCAGGGCCGTGAAGACGACGTCCCCCACCCCGAGCACCGGGCTCAGCCCGACCCCCGGCACCGGCAGGCTCAGCACGATGTAGCCGAAGACGCCGTCCGGCCCGGCCTCCACCACCTGCCGCGTCACCCCCTCGGGCGTCGTCACGCTCCAGACGTCGGCCCCGAGCGCCACGACCACGAGCGGCCAGAGATACGACGGCTGTTGCACCTCGAAGCCGAGCCGGGTGCCCAGCGCGAAGGCCGCCAGCACCAGGCCCACCCCGCCGACGAGGGCGCCGACGGCCTCGCCGAGGGACGGCGCGAGGACCACCAGCCCGACGCCGGCCGCTGCCAGGGCGCCCGTCACCGGCCACGTCCGCCGCTGGGCCGCCGCGAAGGCCCCGTCGATGAGCACCGCGGCCAGGCCAGCGAAGATCACGACGAACCCGAGGACGCCGGCGACGGGCGTCTCGGGCCAGACGGCGGCGAGCGCCGCGGCGGCGCCGAAGAGCGCGGCCCAGGTCAAGAGGCCGCGGGCGGGGGCGAGGGCACGCATGCCGGCATGGTGCCATGAGGGGGCCCCCGGGCGTCCCCCGAAAGCGCCGCCTCCGCCCCCATGTCGGATCCCGCGCCGCGCCCCTCTCCCCTCGCGCCCGGTTCGCGGTAGTCTGCCCGGCGATGCGCCTGGCCCTCCCCCTCTTGCTGCTCGCCAGCGTCGCCGCCGCCGCCCCCGAGGTGGCGGTGAAGGCCCGCACGGCGGTGGCCGATCTGCGCGCCTCCAACGACGGGGGCCGCGTCCTCGTCACCGGCACCCTGCGCGACAACCTGGGCCAGCCCGTGCCCCTCGCCCGCCTCGTCGTCGTGGAGGGCGAGCAGCGGGTCGACGCCCAGACGGGGCCCGATGGGCGGTTCGAGGCCACCCTGGAGGTCGAGGGGACGGGCGCGCGCGGGATTCGCGTGGAGTTTCGCGGGGATGCGCTGCTGTCCGGCGCAGACTCCGCCACCACCGTCCGGGTCGGCCGGCGGGCCGTCATCCTCTCGCTGGCCATGGCGACGACCATCGAGGCCGGGGAGCCGGCCACCGCGTCGGTGAGCGCCGTGGACGCCGAGGGGGCCCCCGTCGAGGACCTGCAGCTGCAAGTCCGCCTCGACGCCGACACCCTCACCCCCGTCCGCCTGGGGCCCGCCGGGCAGGCCGCCATCCCCCTGCCCGCCGTCCAGCCCGGCACCCACCGCCTGCGCGTCTACTGGCCGGGCGACGCCCACCGCGTGCCGGCGGACGCCGAGGTCACCTTCTCGGCAGGCCGCTCCATGGCGCTCACCCTGGAGGCGGCGGACGCGGCCCCGGCCCCCGGGCAGCCCGTCGTCCTCACCGGCCGCGTCGCGCGGGGCCCCGATCAGCCCGTCTCGGTGCGCCTGACCATGGACGGGCGCCCGCTCGACGACGCCCGCACCGACAGCAGCGGCGGCTTCCGGTTCACCCTCGACGCCGCCGACCTGCCCGCCGGCCTCGTCCGCTTCCGGGTCGCCGGCCGGACCGACGCCGAGGGCTGGCGCGACGCCCTCTCCCCCGTCGTCACCGTGCAGATCCCGCCGCCGCCACCCCCCTCGCCGTGGTGGCTCTGGGCCCCGGCCATCCTGGCCGCCCTGTCGCTGGCCGCCGTCCTGGGCCGGGCCTGGCGCAAGCGCCCGCGGCCCGTCGTCTCGGCGCCCCGCCCGGCGCCGGCCCTGCCGCCCCCGTTCGTGTTCGACGCCCCCGCCGACGCGCCGGCCGGCACGCTGGCCCTGCACCTGCGCGACGCCCTGACGGGGGCGCCCCTGCGCGGCACCGTCGTGTGGCTCCCGGCCGCGACGCCCCCGCCGGCCCCCGCCGACACCACGCCGCCGGCCGGCGTGCGAGCCGAGACGGACGCGGACGGCCAGGCCACGCTGACGGGCAGCGGCGACCGCGTCTGGGCCTGGGCCGAGGGCTACGCCCCGGTCTGCCACCCGCTCCCCGCCGCGGGGGGCCGCGCCCGGCTGGCCCTGCTGCCCATCCGGGCCCGCGTCCAGACGCTCTACGACGAGGTGCTCGTCCAGGCCGGGCGGCCGCCGCTGCGGTTCGGCCGCCAGACGCCCCGGGAGGCCGCCGTCCCCCTGGCCCAGCGCGGCGCGCCGGCGGACGCCCTCGCCGCCCTGACCGCTCTGGTCGAGCGCGCCTGCTTCGACGAGGCCCCGGTGCCCCACGCCGTGCTCGTCGAGGCCCACGCCCTCGCCGACGCCGTGCGGGGCGGGATGGCCCGGGCATGAGGCGCGCGCTCTTCTTCTGCCTGGTGGCCCTCCTCGCCACCGCCGCCCGGGCCGAGCTGTCCGCCGAGGGCGACGCCTGGGACGACCTCTCGCGCTGGCTCGACGGGCAGCGGCAGGCCGGGGGCCAGGTCATCGCGGGCGATCGCGTCGACCTGGGCGCCGTCCCGCCCGGCAGCGGCCTCGCCCTGCTGTCGCCCGGTCCCGTCGCCGACCCGGCGGGCCTGCGGCGGTTCGTCCAGGAGGGCGGCCGGGTGCTGCTCGCCATCGAGGACGCCGACGCGGATGCGCTGCTGCGCACCTTCGAGACGCAGGCCGCCGCCGCCCCGGCCACCGGCGGCGAGCGGCTGGAAGGCCGGGCCGCCCTCGTCATCCTGCGGCCGCCGCAAGGGCTCGTCTTTGAAGGGGTCTCCGCCCTCGTGACCAACCACCCGGCCGGCTTCGCGCCCATCGGCGTGCTGGAGCCGGCCGTGCGCTTCCACGACGGCACCCCGTTCGCCTGGCACCTGCGCCTGGGCGAGGGCGAGCTGCTGCTGCTGGGCGACGCCAGCCTCTTCATCAACCTCATGCTCGACGCCGGCGACAACGGCCGGTTCGCCGCCAACACCCTGGCCTGGCTGTCCCGCGGCGGCGCCCAGCCGGTCACCGTCGTCGGCGGCGGCGTCCCCCTCGACGGCACGTACGGCGCCCCGGCCCCCGAGGAGAGCGGCCTGGACGGCCTCAACCGGTCCCTGGCCGAGCTCGGGGGCACCGGCGCCCCCGACGCCCTGCTCATCCAGGTGCTGCTGGCCTTGCTCCTCGCGGCCACCACCGCCTATACGCTGCTGGTGTTCCCGGGCCGCCAGGCCCGGCGCCCTGGTCCTGGCCGACCCGCCGCCGACAGCGGCCCCGCCGAGCGCGCCGCGGGGCGCCCCGGCGGCCCCGCGGCCCCCGAAACCCCGTCCCGGGAGCGAAGTGCCTCATGACCGATCCCGCCGCCGCCCCCGTCGCGGCCCCCGTCGCCGCCCTGCGCGCCGAGCTGCGCGACCGCATCGCCCGCGTCTTCATCGGCCCCGACCGCATCGTCGACCACCTGCTCGTCGCCCTCATCGCGCCCGGGCACGTGCTCCTCGAGGGCGTCCCGGGCGTGGCGAAGACGACGCTGGCCAAGGCCTTCAGCGCGACGACCGGGTGCGTCTTCCGGCGCATCCAGTTCACCCCGGACATGCTCCCGGCCGACATCACCGGCAGCTACATCCTCAACCTGCGCGACCAGCAGTTCGTCCTGCGCAAGGGGCCCGTCTTCGCCAACGTGGTGCTCGGCGACGAGATCAACCGCGCCCCGGCCAAGACGCAGTCGGCGCTGCTGGAGGCCATGCAGGAGGGCCAGGTCACCATCGAGGGCGAGACGCTGCGCCTGCCCGACCCGTTCCTGGTGCTGGCCACCCAGAACCCGCTGGAGCAGGAGGGCGTCTACCCGCTGCCCGAGGCGCAGGTGGACCGCTTCCTGATGAAGCTGATCATCGACTACCCGGACGTCGCCGGCGAGGAGCGGATGCTGGCCACCTACGACCACGCGCCGGCGCCGGTGGAGCGCGTCCTCGATCCCGAGGCCATCATCGCCCTGCGCGGCCAGGCGGAGGCGATCCACGTCAGCGCCGAAATCCTGCGCTATATCGTGGGGTTGGCGCGCTCGACCCGCGACCATGACGCCGTGCGGCTGGGGGCGAGCCCCCGGGCCAGCCTGAGCCTGATGCGGGCCGCCAAGGCCCAGGCGCTGCTGGACGGCCGGGCGTTCGTGCTGCCCGACGACGTGCGCCACCTCGCCCGCCCGGTGCTGGCCCACCGCCTCGTGCTGACGCCCGAGGCCGAGCTCGATGGCGTGACGCCCCAGCAGGTCGTCGAGCACGCCCTCGGCGGCGTGCGCTACGTGGGCCCGGCGGACGGCGTGCGGTGACGAGGCGGCCCGCCCATGGCTGAGCACACCCGGGTGCGGTGGCGGCGCGGGCGCCGGGGCGAGGCGACGCCGCCTGCGCTCACGCGCGCCGGCCGCTCGACGCTCCTCGGGGGCTGCGTGCTGCTCGCCGTGGCGGCGGTGGCGGGCCAGCCGCTCATCGCGGCCTCGGGCGCCGTCATGCTCGGCCTGGTGGCCGCCGCCTGGGTGGGCGTGCGCGCCGACCAGCGCCTCCTCGGTGACCTGCGCCTGCGGCTCGAGCCCGTGCAGAGCCCGTCGCGCGCCCGGGGCCAGCCCCTCGGCGTCCGGGTGCACCTGCAGAACCCCGCCCCGCGCCCCATCCGCCGCGTCGACTACGCGCTGCGCGTCACCGGCGAGCCCGGGCTCGACCTCCCCGACGGCAGCCCGGTGCCGGCCGGCCTGAGCGTCCCGGCCCGCTCCCAGGGCGAGCTGGCCCTGCGCCTCACGTTCGCCCGGGCGGGCCACTGGCACGTCCACGGCGTCGACTTCAGCCTCATCGGCCCCCTGGGTCTGGCCCGCGCCCAGCGCTACCACCCGTGCGAGCTGGCCGTGCACGTCCGCCCCCGCCGGCTGCCGCGCCGCCACGTCGAGCGCCTCATCGCCGCGTCCGGCGCGCCCCGCGAGCGCGTGGGCCTGCACGTCAACCAGCTCGCCGGCAGTGGCACCGAGCTGCGGGAGCTGCGCGACTACGTGCCCGGCGACCCCCTGCGCAGCATGGCCTGGCGCGCCACCGCCCGCCGCCAGCGCCCCCTCGTGCGCGCGTACGAGGAGGAGAGCGTCCGCCGGCTGCAGCTCCTGCTGGACATCGGCCCCACCATGCGGGCCGGGGTGGCCGGGGCGACGCCCCTCGACCGCGCCATCGACCTGGTGGCCACCATCGCCGAGCTCTCCGTCTACGATCGCGTCGGCCTGACGACGTTCGACCAGCGCGTCTACGGCCACCTGGAGGCCGCCGGCGGGCGGCCGCACCTGCAGCGCCAGCTCCGCCACCTCATGGATCTGAGCCGGGTGGTCGACGCCGACCTGACCGAGGTCGCCGACAGCGAGGTCCTGGCCCGCGTGGGCGCGTTCCTCGAGATCCAGGACGGCGTGGCCCTGCGGCGGGCCGGCGACGATCCCCAGCGCCCCCGGGTGGCCCGGACGCTGGCCGATCCCCTGGCCGAGCTCTACGACGCCGGCGCCCTCTACGCCGCGGTCGCCGACTACCTGGTGCGGGAGCGCGAGCGCGGCCACGCCGCCCTGCACGGCAAGAGCCGGCCCGCCCGCGACACCCTGGCCGCCCGCGTCCGGCTCTTCTGCGCGCTGCGGGGCATCACGCTGCCCTATCGCCTGACGGGCCCCGCCGAGGCGCGCGAGCAGGGCCTGATGCACGCCATCGGCCGCTGCCTGGCCGCGCGGGGCGCCGACGACCTGCTCATCTTCACGGATCTGCGGGGCCTGGCGCCCGACGGCCCGGCCCTGCGCGCCCTGCGCCTGGCCTCGGCGCGGCACCGGCGCCTGAGCGTCGTGAACCTGGGCCCGCCGCCTGACCGGGCCCTGAGCGGCGCGCTGCGCATGGCCCGGGCGAGCTTCATCCAGCTCGGCGAGGCCCCCCCCCCGGCGGCCGAGGCGCCCGACGACGACGCCGACGAGGCGCCCGTCTAGCCCTCTTTCAGCTTGCGGATCAGGGTGTTGCGCCCGATGCCCAGCACCCGCGCGGCCGCGCTGCGGTTGCCGTCGCACAGCCCGAGGACGTGCTGGATGTAGGCCTGCTCCATGGCCTCGAGCGTGCCGACGGGCGCCGAGAACACGTCGTCGTCGGCGGGCGGCGGGACGGCGATGGGCGGCCGCGACACCTCCAGCGGCAGGGCGTCCGCCCCGACCACCTCGCCCCGCGCCAGCACCACCGCCGACTCGATGCTGTTCTCCAGCTCGCGCACGTTGCCCGGCCAGCCATGCCGGTGCAGCGCCGCGCGGGCGTCCGTGCCGAGCCGCAGCGCCGCGCGGCCGTGCCGGCGGCGGTGCTCGAAGAAGAAGTGGTCGATCAGGCGGTCCAGGTCGGCCGGCCCCCGCTCCCGCAGCGGCGGCACGCCGATCTGCACGACCCGGAGCCGGTAGTAGAGGTCCTGGCGGAACCGCCCCGCGGCCACCTCCGCCTCCAGATCCCGGTGCGTCGCGCAGACGAAGCGCACGTCCACGTCGACGGGCTTCGTGCCGCCCACGCGCAGGTACGCCCGATCCTGCAGCAGCCGCAGCAGCTTGCCCTGCACCTCCAGCGGCAGCTCGCCGACCTCGTCGAGGAAGAGCGTGCCCGAGTCGGCCGCGCGCACCTTGCCCTCGACCTGGCGGTCCGCGCCGGTGAAGGCGCCGCGCTCGTGGCCGAAGAGCTCGTTCTCGATGAGGGCCGCCGGCAGCGCCGCGCAGTCCACCTTCACGAAGGGCCGCTCGCTGCGCGGGGAGTTGTCGTGCACGGCCCGGGCGATGGCCTCCTTGCCGACGCCGCTCTCGCCGCGGACGAGGACGGTCGCGTCGGTGCGGGCCGCCAGCGCGATGCGCTCGAACACGGCGCGCATCTGCGTCGACTCGCCCACGATGTGGTTGAAGCGGAAGTCGAGGGGCCGCTCGCTGTCCGACCGGAGCTGGCTGCGCAGGCTCGTCTCGCCCAGCACCCGGGAGATCTCGGCCCCCAGCGCCAGCAGCCGCTCGGCGTCGGCCTCGTCGAACAGGCCCGACCGCTTGTTGAGCACCTGCACGACGCCCATCACGGTGCCGTCGTCGGCCCGCACCGGGGCCGCGAGCAGGGTGCGCGTCTGGTAGCCCGTGAGCACGTCCACGGCGGGGTTGAACCGGGCGTCGTGGGCCCCGTCGGGCACCGTCACGGCCTCCCCGGTGCGCGCCACCCAGCCAGCGACCCCCTCCCCCAGCTTCAGGCGGATCTCCGCCAGCTCGGGCAGGTGCGCGACGCGGCTCACGAGCTCGTCGCGGGCGTGATCCATCAGGTAGAGCGTGCCGCGATCCGCGTCGAGCCGGGCCACGACCTCATCGACGATGCGGCGGAGCACCAGGCCGAGCTCGACGTGGCTGTCGAGCCGCAGGCGGCGCACCGCGTCGAACTCCCGCAAGTCCGCCTCCGGCGACCAGGGCGCGCTCAGCGCCCGCGCGACAATGGCCGCAGCGTACTCCTGGGCGGCGACGACCGTCAAAGCGCCACCTGCTGGCCCTCGCGAGCCGCGAAGGCCCCGGAGAACCGGCTGCGGGCCGCGTGCTCCAGGATGGCGAGGGCGTCGTCGTCGCGGGTGGGGTCGTGGTGGAAGAGGCCCAGCCGGGCCGCGCCCGCCTCCTGGCAGACCTGCACCGCCTCCTCCCATGTGCTGTGCCCCCAGCCGCGGCGCGGCGGCCCGCCCTGCCCGGCGTACTCGGCCGACGTGTACTGGGCGTCGTGCACCAGGAGATCGGCGCCCGTCGCCAGGCGCCGCAGCCCCGGGTCGATGCGCCCGCCGTGCTCGATGTCGGTGGCGAAGACGAGCGTGCGGCCCTCGGCCTCGATGCGCCACGCCACCACCCCGTCCGGGTGGTCCTGCTCCAGGCCCGTGATGCGGAAGGGCCCGATCTCAAACGGCTTCTGCGCCTGCACATCGGTGAAGCGCCGGGCCCCCACGAGGGCGCCGAGCCCCACCGGGAACTGCGGCGGCCGCATCTGCAGCGCCAGGGCGTCGCGGATGCCCCCGGTCGTGCGCTCGGCCCCGACGAACGTCAGGTCGCTGCCCGGGTGGAAGGCCGGCGTGAAGAACGGCACCCCCTGGATGTGATCCCAGTGCAGGTGCGTGAAGAGCAGCGTCGCCTGGATGGGCTGGAAGCCCAGCTCCTCCCCCAGGGCCCGCAGGCCGGTGCCGCCGTCCAGGATCAGGCGGTGGCCGGCGGCCTGCACCTCGACGCAGGTGGTGTTGCCTCCCGTGCGGGCGAAGCGCGCTCCCGACACGGCGATGCTGCCTCGGACGCCCCAGAACTTGACCTGCATGCGCTACCTCCCCGGTCCATCGTGCGTGCCGGGGGGTATCGCAAGGGGCGGGCCAGCCGTTCAGGCGCCGAAATGACCATGATCGGCGCGTCAGCCTGGGGCACTGCGCCAGAATGGAACACCCAGGGGTGCACCAGAATGGAACACCGGGGGATCAGGCGGCGGCGAGGTGGGCCCGGAGCAGGTGGCGGGCGTCCTTGGCCCCGGGGACGAGGGCCACGCCCAGGCGCCCCTGCCGCGTGCGGCGGGCGACGCGCCCCTTGAGCTGGCACATGACCCAGCCCTCGGCCCCCTCGATGGGCACGAAGAGGGTGACGCAGAGCCCCGGCCGCAGGCGCACGCTCGCGTCGAGCCCCACCCCGGCCGGGGAGAGATCGACGAGGGTCTCGGCCCGGCAGCGGCCGTCGAACGTGAGGTAGACCCGGCCTCGGGCCGGGGTGCGGTGGCAGGCGCGGCGCTCGGTCATGGCGTCCCCCCGTGTGGTCCCGATCACCTTGGACCACAACCGGAGGGCAGGCAAAAAAACGCAGTTGATTCGGTGGCCTGGAGCCGGGTGCCTACCGGCGCTTGCGGCCGACGACCTTGCGGCCGGCCTCCTCGCGCTCGGCCGCCAGCTTCACCTTCTGGTTCTTCTGGTGCTTCTTGAGCGCGCGCTGCCGGCTCAGGTGGCCGACGTGATCGATCATCACGACGCCGTTGAGGTGGTCGATCTCGTGGAGGATGGCGCGGGCGCCCAGGCCCTCGCCCTCGATCTCGAAGGCCTCGCCCTGGGCGTCGCGGGCCCGGATGCGGACGCGGTGCGGGCGCTCGACCTGGATGAAGACCCCCGGGAAGGACAGGCAGCCCTCCTCGCCGGTGATGGTCTCCTCGCTCTGCCAGACGACCTCGGGGTTGATGACCACGACGTTGGGCTTGCCGCGGCCCTCGTCCCCCTCGAAGGCGTAGGGATCGAGGATGAGCAGGCGCATGTTGCGGCCGACCTGCGTCGCCGCGAGGCCCAGGCCGTCGCGGTCGTGCATCGTCTCTTCCATGTCGGCCACGAACGCGCGCAGCTCGTCGTCAAACGCCTCGACCTCGTCGGCACGCTTGCGCAGGTAGGGGTTGGGCCAGGGCAGGACCTCGAGCACCATGTCGACGAAAACTCCTTGCAGTCCAGCGCAGTCTAGCGCAACTCGCCGCCGCGGACGAGGGGTCAGGCGGGGGCCGGCAGGCTCGCCAGCGCCTCGATGACCGCGTCCACATGCCCCTTGACCTTCACCTTCTCGAAGACGTGCTGCACCACGCCAGCGGCGTCGATCACGAAGGTCGTGCGCAGCGTGCCCATGTAGGTGCGCCCGTACAGCGTCTTCTCCGCCCAGGTGCCGTAGAGCTCGTGCACCTGCTTCTCGGGATCCGAGAGGAGCGGGATGCCCAGGCCGTGCTTGCGCCGGAAGTTCGCGTGGCGGCGCAGGCTGTCGGGGCTGACGGCGAGCACGGTGGCCCCGAGGGCCTGCAGGCGCCCCATCGAGGCGGTGAAGTCGCAGGCCTCCTGGGTGCAGGCCGGGGTGTCGTCCTTGGGGTAGAAGTAGAGCACGACCGGCTTGCCGCGGAGGGCCGAGAGGGTCACGTCGCCATGGGCGTCGCTGCTCAGGGTGAAGTCCGGGGCGATCTCGCCGGGCTGGATCATGCTGGCCTCCTCTTCCCTCCGGGCGGATGCCGGGTCACCGCCGAAGGTCGCATCGTTGACATGCCCGGCCGTCACCGGGAAGATCAGGGGTCGACCCCTCCGGAGGCTGGATGAAGCGCGTCGCGCCTGCTCCCTACACCGCTGATCTCCACGCTCATAGCACATGCTCGGACGGGGCGCTCTCCCCCACCGCGCTGGTGGAGCTGGCGGCGCGGCGCGGTGTCCGCCACCTGGCCCTCACCGATCACGACACCGTGCAGGGCATCGCCGAGGCCCGCGACGTCGGACGCCGCCGCGGCGTCCAGATCATCGCGGCGCTGGAGCTGAGCGTCTGGGAAGAGCGGGAGCTGCACGTGCTGGGGTACTACGTCGATCCCGATCACCCCGCCCTGCGGGAGAACCTGCAGGACTACCGCACGGCGCGGACCCGCCGGGTACACGACATCTGCGAGCGCCTGGCCGAGCTGGGCGTGCACCTCGACGCCGAGCAGGTGCTGGCGTCGGCGGCGGGCAACCCCGGCCGCCCGCACATCGCGCACCTGCTCGTGAAGGGCGGCCACGTGCGCTCGTTCGACGAGGCCTTCCAGCGCTACCTGGGCAACGGCAAGCCCGCCTGCGTGCCCTCGGCGCGGCTCTCGGCCGCGGACGGCATCGCCCTCATCCACGCCGCGGGCGGCGTCGCCGTGCTGGCCCACCCCGGGGTCGAGGGCGCGGAGGGCCACCTGGACGCCCTCGTCGCCCACGGCCTCGACGGCCTGGAGTGCAGCCACCCGGCGCACGACGCCGCGACGACCCGCCGGCTGCGGGGGGTCGCGGAGACCCGCGGCCTCGTCGCCACGGGCGGCTCCGACTTCCACCGGTCCGAGCGCGGCAGCGCCCCGGGCAGCCACGGCGTCGAGCCCGTCATCCTGGCCCGCCTGCACGCGCGCCGGAGGGCCGCATGAGCGACCGGCCCAACCCCTTGATCTATGGGGAGTTTGACCGCCTGGTCCCCATCCGGGTGCTCGGGCGGGAGTTCCAGGTGCCCGAGGGCATCCCGCTCATCCGGGCCTTCCAGTTCATCCAGTTCGAGCTGAGCGCCATGAAGTCGGACTGGAGCCTCTTCTGCTTCAACGACACCATCGGCTGCTGCTCCTTCCGCTACCGCAACGGCGACGGCGAGGAGATCGACGCGCGGGCGTGCTGCTTGCGCGTCGAGGAGGGCCTCGAGGTCGTCGGGCTGCCCAACGGCAGCTCCCTGCTCATCGAGCCCACATGACGCCGGTGGAAGCCGCGGTCGAGGCGCTGCTGGCGGCCCTCGACGTCCCCGACGATCCCGAGCTGGCCGGCACCCCGGGCCGCGTCGCGAAGCTGTGGCGCGAGACGCTGCTCGGCGGCTACGACCGCGACCCCGCGGCCATCCTGGCCGATGGCATCCCCGACACCTCGGGGGCCATCGTCACCCTCACCCGCATCCCCTTCCACTGCGTCTGCCCGCACCACCTGGTGCCCGCCATCGGCGAGGTGCACCTGGCCTACGAGCCCGGCGGCGTCGTCATCGGGCTGGGCGCGCTGGAGGAGCTGGTGTGCGCCCTGTCGCGGCGGCTGGTGCTGCAGGAGCGGCTCACCCGCGACCTGGTGGACGCCCTGATGACCCACCTCGGCGCGCGCGGGGCGGCCTGCGCCATCGAGGCCAGCCACCTCTGCCTGATCCTGCGCGGGCGGGAGCCGCGGGCCGCCCGGGTGCACACGCGCCACGCCGCCGGCTCGCTCGTGGGCCGCTCCGACGTGCTGCCCGGGGTGCAGGCTTGAGCCGCAGCGTCCTCATCACGGGCGGCAGCCGCGGCATCGGCCTGGCCACGGCCCGCCGCTTCGCGCTCGCCGGCGACCGGGTGGCCATCATCGCCCGGCCGAGCGACGAGCTGGACGCCGCCGGCCGCGACGTCCCCGCGCTGGCGCTGCCCTGCGACGTGCGCGACGCCGCCGCCATCGACGCCGCCCTCGCCACCATCGCCGCGGCCCAGGGCCCCGTCGAGGTGCTCGTGAACAACGCCGGCATCTCGCCGCGGCACCGCGTCGAGGGCCACCCGCTCGCCACCTGGGAGGACGTCCTGGCCGTGAACCTGCGGGCCCCGTTCCTGCTCGCGCGCGCCGTCCTGCCCGGCATGCGCGCCGTCGGCGGGGGCCGCATCATCAACGTCTCCAGCGTCCACGGCCGCGCCGGCGCCCCCGAGCTGGCCGCCTACTGCGCCAGCAAGGCCGGCCTCATCGGCTTCACCCAGGCCCTCGCCGAGGAGGTCAAGGCCGAGGGCATCGTGGTCACGGCCCTGTGCCCCACCAGCGTCGACACCCGCCTCCTCAAGGGCAGCGGCCTGACGCCGGAGACCACCCCCGAGGAGGTCGCCGAGGCCATCTTCTTCCTCGCGCGCGCCCCCGCCGCGGTGGCGGGCACCGCCCTCGACATGTTCGGCTGAGGGCCCGCGCCGCCCGCCCGGCTTGCGGATCGCCCCCGCGAGGGCTACTGTTCTGGGCTCGGAGGCCCCTCGGCGCGCGCCGCGGCCCCCGTCACGGTCAGGAGAGCCCATGGGTCCGCTCCCCGGTCGCCGACCGACCACCTCGGCCGAGCTCCCCGCGCTCAACCCGGCTTCCGCCGATCTCACGCTGCTGCCGCGGGGGTTCTGCGAGGCGCCCGAGCGCCTGCGTGCCTACTTCGAGACGCTGGAGGGGGCCCGCGGCTCCCGCCAGCTCATCATCATCAAGGGGCACCCCGATCCCGACAGCATCGCCACCGCGATGGCCCAGCGGCACCTGTCCCAGCAGTTCGACATCGAGTCGACCATCCTGTACTTCGACGAGATCTCGCACCCGGAGAACCGGGCCCTCGTCAAGGCGCTGGACGTCAAGCTCAAGCAGTACCGCGAGGACATCGACTTCGGCGACTACGACTACATGTCGTTCGTCGACACCCAGACGCCCGACCTCCCCATCCGCGTCGCCGACCCGCCCCCCGTCCTGACCTTCGTGGACCACCACAAGGTCGTGGGCGGCTTCGACGCGCGCTTCGTGGACATCCGGGAGGACTGCGGCGCCACCTCGTCCATCTACGCCGAGTACCTGGAGCACTCCCCCTACGGGCTGCGCCACGGGGTCGCCGAGCACGCCCGCATCGCCACGGCGCTGATGCACGGGGTGCGCACCGACACCGACAACCTGCTGCTCGGCATGCCCATCGACTTCCGGGCGGGCGCCTACCTGCGGCAGTTCCTCGACAACGACCTCCTGCGGCTCATCGGCAAGCAGTCGATCACGGCCCGCACCATGGAGGTCATCCAGCGCGGCCTGAACAGCAAGGTGATCAAGGGCACCTTCCTGCTGGCCGGCGTGGGCTTCGTGCGCGAGGAAGATCGCGACGGCATCGCCCAGACCTCCGACTTCCTGCTGCGCCACGAGGGCGTCGAGACGGCGGTGGTCTACGGCATCGTGAACGGCGACGTGGTAGACGGCTCGCTGCGCACCAACAGCGCCACCATCGATCCCGACACCTTCCTCAAGACGCTCTTCGGCACCGACCAGGTGGGCCGCCACTACGGCGGAGGCCGGCGCAACAAGGGGGGCTTCCGCATCCCCCTGGGCATCTTCGACCGCTGCCGCGATCGCGAGGCCCTCTGGGCCATCGTCAAGAAGACCATCGACGACCTCGTCTTCGAGAAGATCGGCGTCGAAGAGAAGCGCGGCCAGAAGGACTGAGGCGCCGCCCGCCCGGGCGTGCATTTCCCGCCGAATAATCGATCTGTGCCCCCGTCCGTTGCGACCGTTGCGGGTGCCGCCTATGCTGCCGGCGCCTTTTGCTTTTCGGGATGAACGGAGGATGGCAATGCGCTCCCTGGCAATCGCCTCGCCCCTGCTGGCCCTCGCGCTGGCCCTGTCGGCCTGCGGCCCTGCTTATGTTCGTGGCTCCGAGAACCCCGAGCTCGACGAGTACGCGATGTCGACGGGGCTCGACAAGAAGGACCTCGAGAAGCTCTTCAACGAGAACGCCGACTCCCTGATGAAGAGCGGCGCCATGCGCCGCTGGGCCGAGATGGCCCGGGAAGGCAAGGACGCCAAGGTCGCGATCTTCCGGGTGAAGAACGAGACCAGCGAGCACATCGACAGCCAGCTCCAGGCGCTCCTCTCCAAGTTCGAGACCCGCCTCGTCAACTCCGGCGACGTGACCGTGATCTCCCGCGAGCAGCAGGACACGCTCATCGAGGAGCTGCGCAAGCAGCAGGGCGCGGCCTTCGATCCGAACAACTCGGCCCAGCTTGGCCGCCAGCTCGGCGCCCAGTACTTCCTCACCGGCAAGGTCTACGACTCCTCGGAGAAGACCGGCGAGGAGCGCCGCTCCCAGTACTTCCTGTTCATGCAGGTCGTCGAGGTGGAGACGGGCGCGGTGCGCTGGCAGAACGAAGCCAACCTGACCAAGGGCCTCGTCAACTGACGACGCCCGCGGCCTGCCCGGACGAGGACGAACGACCATGTGCCCCCGGCCCCTCCCGCTCCTGCTCCTGACCGCCTGCCTGGGGCTGCTGTCGGGGTGCGGGGGCTACGCCAACACCAGCGAGGCCTTCCGCAAGTCGCTGGGGCGGGGCGCGCCCGATCAGGCCCTGGGTCGCGTGAACGAGGCCCTGGGCGTCGATCGGCCCGACCAGCTCCCCAGCGAGAAGGAGGCCGACACCCCCCTGCTGCTGCTGGAGCGCGGCACCATCCTCCAGGCCATGGGGCGCTACGAGGACTCGGCCCGCGACTTCCAGGCGGCCGACAGCATGATCGACGTGCTCGACCTGAGCTCGGATGGCATCGGCTCCCTCGGCAAGTACCTCTTCTCGGACGACGCCACGCTCTACAAGGCGCCGCCCCACGAGAAGCTGCTGCTCAACACCTTCAACATGGTCAACTACCTGGCCCTGGGCGACGCTGGCGGCGCGAAGGTCGAGGCCCGGCGCCTGGTCATCAGCTCCAAGTACCTGGAAAACATTGGAGAAAGTGACGCACGCCGCATGCTCGCCCTGGCCAGCTATCTGGCCGGGTTCGCCTTCGAGGCGGCGGGCGAGGCCGATCAGGCCATGCGGCACTACGCCGACGCCTACGCCGCCGGCGGCCTGCCGACGCTCGACGAGGCCATCCGGCACCTCCACGCGACGCGTGGGGCGACGGATCCCCGGGTCGCCGAGCTGCTCGCGGGCGGGGAGGCCGAGGGCGCCCCGGGCACCGCCGACCTGGTGGTGGTGGTGCAGACGGGCATGGCCCCCTTCCGCGAGCCCGTCCGGGTGCCCATCGCCAACGCCATCCTGCTGACCCACCGCGACGGGCACGCGCGCCTCTCGGCCGCGGACCAGCGCCGGGCCCAGGTGATGGCCACCAAGGGGCTCCTCAAGTGGGTGAATTACCCCCGGCTGCGCCGCGTCGGCCGCCGCCGTGCGACGGGGGCCGTGCAGGTCGACGGTCGCACGCTCCCCGGTGGAGCCGCGCTGGACGTCGAGGGCCGGGTCCTCGATGAGTTCGAGCGCGCCGTGCCGAGCCTGGTCGCCGCCTCCATCACCCGCCTGCTGGCGCGGGCGGTGGCGGGCGAGCTGAGCCAGGCGGCCACCAAGAAGGGGTCGGGCAATGGCCTGGCCGGGCTGCTGGTGGGGCTGGCCGTCGAGGGCGCCATGGTCGCTGCTGACACGCCGGACACCCGCGGCTGGGTCACGCTGCCCGCGTCCGTCTACGTCGCCCGGATGCGCGTGCCCGCGGGCAAGCGCCGGGTGACGGTGGCCTTCGGGGCCGAGACCCAGGAGGTCATGGTCGACCTCCCCGCCGGGGGCTGGAAGCTGCTCAACTTCTCGGCGGCGCGCTAGGCCGCGCCGCCCCAGAACTGGAGGTCCACCATGCGTACGCGCTTCCTCTCTCTCAGCCTCGGCGCCCTCGTCCTCGGGACCGCTGGTCAGGCCATGGCCCTCGACGGCTGGCACGACCGCCGCGGCCTGCTCTTCGGCCTGGGCCTGGGCGGTGGCATCGGCCAGGTGCACAGCGACGGCCTCGACAGCGACCAGGAGTTCGGCATCAACGTCCGCGCCCGCGTCGGCGGCGGCGTCAACGAGCGGCTGACCCTCGACTTCGACCTGGGCATGCACTTCCAGAGCAGCACCGTGGGCCCGGTCGACGTCGACCAGCGCATCACCACGGGCATGGTGGGGGCCAACTTCTTCCTGATGGACGGCCTGTACCTGCGCGGCATGGCGGGCATGGGCCACTACTCGACCGAGCCGCAGGACTCCAAGCTCGAGGGCGACAGCGAGGTCGGCCTGGCCGTGGGCGTCGGCGCCGGCTACGAGTTCTTCGCCAACGCCGACCTGGCCATCGGCGTCGGCGCCGACTTCCGCCGCGTCTTCTTCACCATCGACGCCCAGCCGAAGGACATCGACGCCGACTTCGACCTCATCGGCTTCGGCATCACCGCCACCTGGTACTGACGCCCTTCCCCTCGCGGGCCTGATTGCCTATGCTCCGCGCCCCATTCTGGAGGGAGCGCACCATGAGCAACGTCAAGTCCCCTGCGGACGCCCTCAGGCCGGTCGAGCTCGCCGCTCGGGTCACCGAGCTGCGCCGTCGTCTCCTCGAGCTGCGGAGGTATCTTTGACGCCCCTCGCCTAGAGGAGCGCGTCGCCGAGCTCGATCATCTGAGCGCCCAGCCCGAGTTCTGGAGCGACCAGGCCGTCGCCCAGGAGCTCCTGCGGGAGCGCACGGACGCCAAGAAGAAGCTGGACCGCGTGGGCGCCGTGGCGACCCAGGCGGACGAAGCCGAGCTGATGATGGAGATGGCCATGGAGGCCGAGGACATCGCGGCGGGGGCGGAGGCCATGGCCATGGTCGACGCCGCCGACGCCGACCTCAGCGCCATGGAGCTGCAGCGGATGCTGGGCGGCCGGCACGACACGAGCAACTGCTTCGTGGCCATCAACGCCGGCGCGGGCGGCACCGAGAGCCAGGACTGGGCCGAGATGCTCATGCGGATGATCTCGCGCTACTGCGACCGCAAGGGCTTCCGCACCGAGCTGGCCGACATCAACCCGGGCGCCGAGGCGGGCATCGCCAGCGCGACGCTGCGGATCGAGGGCGAGTACGCCTTCGGCTTCCTCAAGGCGGAGAACGGCGTGCACCGGCTCGTCCGCATCTCTCCCTTTGACAGCCAGAAGCGTCGGCACACCAGCTTCGCCAGCGTCGCGGTCCTGCCCGAGATCGACGATGACATCGACGTGGACGTCGACGAGGCGCTCATCACGATGGAGGTCTTCCGGGCCTCCGGCGCCGGCGGACAGCACGTCAACAAGACGAACTCCGCCGTGCGTTTGCGCTACGCGCTCCCCGAGGGCGGCGAGCTGGTGGTGGAGTGCCAGGCCGAGCGCAGCCAGCACAAGAACCGCTCCACGGCCATGAAGCTGCTCAAGTCACGCCTGTATGAGCGCGAGCTGGCACGTCGCACCGAGGAGCGTGACGCCATGTACGCTGGCAAGTCGAAGATCGACTTCGGCAGCCAGATCCGCAGCTACGTGCTGCAGCCGTACCAGATGGTCAAGGACCTGCGGACCGGCTTCGAGACGAGCAACACCAGCGGCGTCCTCGACGGGGATCTGGATGGGCTGATCGAGTCTTTCCTGCTGATGCATGCGGGGGAGGCGGACGGCACCGACATGTAGGTGTGCCCCTGCATGTCGGTCTTGGGGGCCGGGGCGACCCCCACATCTGGTAGCCGGCGGGGGTACGCGCCAGCCACCTCCCGGACCGCCTGTCAGAGCAGTCTGGTGAAAAATCCACAAGCAGGTGGAATTACCCACAGGTTTGTCCACAGCCCCCCCTCCGAGACCCAGAAGTGCCCGAAAGGTCGGGCACCTACGCCGCTTCGGCAGATCGCGCCAAACGTGGCAAGTTTTCCCCTTCCTTCAATGATCTTCGTGGTTTGAATCAGACTACCTCAAGTGGCAGGGGGCGAGGGCCGTGGGAGGTGCCTCGGGGGCCCTCAGGGGCCCTCCCCTGTGGAAAGCCTGTGGATAACCTGGGGAGAAACCAGTCGCCGAGCGGGGTTGACCTGCCGCAGGCCACTCGCTAGGGTGCCGCCCCGCGGCGGACTCCCCAGCGCCCGATCGGGCGGAGTGGATCATGGAAGAGACGATCATCGCCCAGCGCATCGAGAAGGCCGACGCCCTGCGCGCGCGCGGGCAGAACCCCTTCGCCAACGACTTCCGCGTCACCGACCTCGCGGCCGCCGTCCACGCGGCCCACGAGGGGGCGGACGAGGCGGCCCTGGCCCCCGTGCAGGTGGCCTACGCCGGTCGCGTGATGGCGGTGCGCTCCTTCGGCAAGGTGGTGTTCCTGGCGGTGGACGACCGCTCGGGCCGCCTGCAGGCCAACCTCTTCCAGCAGAGCCTGCCGGCCGAGGACTGGGCCCTGCTGGAGCTGCTGGACGTGGGCGACATCGTCGGCATCACCGGCAGCCTCATGCGCACCCGCAAGGGCGAGCTGTCGGTGAAGGCCGAGCGCCTGCGCATCCTCACCAAGTCGCTGCGGCCCCTGCCCGAGAAGTGGCACGGCCTGACGGACGTGGCGACGCGCTACCGCCAGCGCTACCTGGATCTCGTCGGCAACCCCGAGGTGCGCGACCTCTTCCGCACCCGCAGCCGCATCGTGAGCTACATCCGCCGCTTCTTCGAGGCGCGCGACTACCTGGAGGTGGAGACGCCCATCCTCCAGCCGCTCTACGGTGGCGCGGCGGCGCGGCCCTTCGTGACACACCACAACACCCTCGACATGAAGCTCTACCTGCGCATCGCGCCGGAGCTGAACCTGAAGCGGCTGCTCGTCGGCGGCCTGCACCGGGTGTTCGAGCTGAACCGCTGCTTCCGCAACGAGGGCGTGTCCACGCGGCACAACCCCGAGTTCACGATGCTCGAGTTCTACGAGGCCTTCGCCACCTACGAGGACCTGATGCAGCTCACCGAGGAGCTGCTGCGGGGCCTGTGCGTGGAGCTGACGGGCGAGACGAGCATCGCGTACGGCGAGCACGTCCTCGACTTCGGGCAGCCGTTCCGGCGCCTGTCGGTGTACGAGGGCCTGGCCCTGGCCGGGGTGCCGCGGGACCTCGTCTTCGATCGGCCCACCCTGGAGGCCGCCGCCGCGGGCCTGGGCATCAAGGATCCCGGCGGCATCGCCACCGGCTACCTGCAGATGGAGATCTTCGAGGCCGCCCACGAGGCGTCGCTCATCCAGCCGACGTTCGTGACGGACTTCCCGCTGGAGGTCTCGCCGCTGTCGCGCCAGAAGGAGGCCGATCCGGCCCTCGTCGATCGCTTCGAGCTCTACGTCGCCGGCCGCGAGTGCGCCAACGCCTTCTCCGAGCTCAACGATCCCCAGGACCAGCGCGCCCGCTTCGAGGCCCAGGTGGCCCGCCGCCAGGGCGGCGACCAGGACGCGCACCCGATGGACGAGGACTACGTCCGGGCCCTGGAGCACGGCATGCCCCCGGCCGCCGGCGAGGGCATCGGCATCGACCGGCTGGTGATGTTCTTCACCAACAGCGCCTCCATCCGCGACGTCATCCTGTTCCCCCTGCTCCGGCCCGAGGCCTGACCGCCCGTGGCGGCGTTCGGCGCCTATGAGAGCCTGGTCGGCTGGCGCTACCTGCTGCGGCGGCGCCGCCGCCCCCACGTCCTCATCGCGGGGCTGATCTTCCTGGCCCTCGGCGCGGGCCTGGCGGCCCTCGGCTGGCACCAGCTCCAGGGCCAGGGCAAGGCCATCGCCGTCTTCGGTGAGGCCCAGGGCATCTGGCGCCTGGTGCTGTCCATCGGCGGCGGCGTCGCGACGTTCGGCGGCTGCCTCTCCCTCTTCGGCCTCCTCAACGCCTTCCTGACGGTGTTCTCGGCCTTCAGCGCCTTCATGGTCACCATCGGCGTGGCCGAGGTCATCCTGGTGCTCGGCGTGATGAACGGCTTCCAGGGGGACCTGCGCCGCAAGATCATCGACACCCAGGCGCACGTGATGATCGAGCCGGCGGCCAACGGCGAATACCTGAGTGATTACAAGGCGCTGGCCGCGAAGGCCCGGGCCACCGAGGGGGTGCTCGGGGCCACGCCCATCCTGCGCACGGACATCATGCTGTCGGCGCCGACCAACCTGGCGGCCGTGGCCCTGCAGGGCATCGACCCCGACACCATCGGCGAGGCGAGCACCCTGCCCGGCCAGCTCAAGCACGGCACGATGCCCGACCTGGCGGATCCGTCCCGGCTCGACCGCAACCTGCGGCCCAACCCGCGCTTCCGCCCCCTGCCGGCGGAGGACGACGCGCCGGCGGCCCCCGGCGACGCCGAGGACGCCCCCGCCGCCGACGCGATGGCCTTCCCGCTGCCCGCGGCCGCCCGCAAGACGCCCCCGCCGACGATCTTCCTGGGCGAGGAGCTGCGGCGCAGCCTCTCGCTCTGGCCCGGCGAGGCCGTCAACGCGGTGTCCCCCTTCGGCGACCTGGGCCCCGAGGGCCCCATCCCGCGCAGCCGGCCGTTCCGCCTGGGCGGCTGGTTCGAGTCGGGCATGCTCGAGTACGACACCAAGCTGGCCTACGCGAGCCTGACCGCGGTGCAGCGCTTCCTCGGCCTCGACGACGTGGCCGGCGGCATCCAGATCCGGGTGATCGACCTGGACGCGGCCCGCGCCGTGCGCGACGCCCTGCAGGCCCAGATGCCCGACGGCGTGCGCGTCACCGACTGGCAGGAGCGCAACAGCAACCTCTTCAGCGCCCTCAAGCTGGAGAAGGTGGCCATGTTCCTGGTCCTGACCATCAACATCCTGCTGGCGGCGTTCTCCATCATCAGCACGCTCGTGATGACCATCATCGAGCGCCGCCGCGAGATCGCCATCCTCATGGCCATGGGCTCCACGCGGGCCGCCATCGTCCGCATCTTCATGAGCCAGGGGGCCTTCACGGGGCTCCTCGGGGCCCTCGTCGGGACCACCATCGGCTTATCCGGCGCGTTCTCGCTGGCCAACTTGGGGTTGCCCTTGAACCCCGAGGTCTATTACATCAGCGCGATTCCCGTGGACGTCCGGCTGACGGACGTCCTCGCCATCAACGCGGTGGCCCTCCTCGTGAGCCTCCTGTCCACCGTCTACCCGGCGATCCAGGCCGCCCGCCTGCGACCGGTGGAGGGCCTCAACGCCGCATGAACGACGCGATCCTGCTCGAGGCCCGGGGCCTCTCCAAGTCCTTCGACCACGAGGGTCAGCGGATCGACGTCCTGCAGCGCATCGATCTCGTGCTGCGCCCGGGGGAGCGCGTGGCCATCATCGGCAGCTCCGGCGCGGGCAAGAGCACCCTGCTGCACGTGCTCGGCACCCTCGATCGCCCGTCCACCGGCAGCATCCTGTTCGACGGAATCGACGTGATGAAGCTGGGCGCGGCCGCCCTGGCGGAATTCCGCAACGCCTCGATTGGATTCATGTTCCAGTTCCACCACCTCCTCCCCGTGTTCACGGCCCTCGAGAACGTGATGATGCCCCTGCTCATCCGCCGGCGCGCGCGCGCCGAGGCCCGCGACGAGGCGGAGCGCTGGCTGGAGGCCGTCGGCCTGAAGGATCGCATGCGCCATCGCCCCGGTGAGCTCTCTGGCGGAGAGCAGCAGCGCGTCGCGCTGGCCCGCGCCCTGGTGGGCCACCCGCGCCTGCTGCTGGCCGACGAGCCCACCGGCAACCTGGACAGCCACACCAGCGCGGGCATCCACGCGCTGTTCGAGCAGATGAACACGGAGCACGGCACCGCCATGCTGCTGGTCACCCACAACGCCGACCTGGCGGCCCGCATGCCCCGCTGCCTGCGCATGCGCGACGGCCAGCTCATCGAGGAGGTGACCGCGTGAGGCGCACCGGCCTGCTCGCCCTGCTCCTCCTGCCCGCCTTGGCCGTGGCCCAGCCGGCGCCCCCCGTCATGGAGGCCGGCATCACCATCGGCGCCGTGAAGGTCGAGGGGAACCGCCGCTCCGAGGCCGACGCCGTGCTGGGCATCATCGGCTCGCGCGCGGGCACCCGCCTGGACCGCGAGCGCCTGCGCGCCGACCTGCGCGCCGTCTTCCAGCTCGGCTTCTTCCGCGACGTGAAGGTCGATCTGAGCGACGTCGAGGGCACCTGGACGCTGACCTTCATCGTCGAGGAGAAGGCCTCCATCCGCGAGGTGCGCATCGAGGGCAACAAGGAGCTCGACGACGACGAGCTGCGCGACGTCCTCGACGTGAAGGCCTTCGGCATCCTCGACCTGGCCAAGGTCAACCGCAACGCCGAGAAGATCAAAGACCTCTACACCGAGAAGGGCTACTTCCTGGCCGAGGTGGACTGGGAGCTCATCGACCTGCCCGACAACCAGGTCGACGTCCTCTTCCGCATCACCGAGAAGCAAGAGGTCAAGGTCGCCCGCATCGTCATCGTGGGCAACCGCGCCCTCTCCGACGACTACATCACCGAGCGCCTGGAGACCCGCGTCGGCGGCTTCCTGGGCTTCATGAGCGGGGCCGGCAGCTTCAAGGCCGAGGCCTTCGAGCGCGATCAGCTCCGCATCAACCAGTTCTACTACGACCAGGGCTACATCAAGGCCCGCGTCGGCCAGCCCAAGGTGGAGCTCTCCCCCGACAAGAGCGAGCTGTACCTGACCATCCCGGTGGAGGAGGGCGAGCGCTTCCACACCGGGCCGGTGGACATCAGCGGCGACTTCCTCAAGCCCAAGGAAGAGCTGATGAAGCGGGTCACCCTCAAGGAGGGGGACTGGTTCTCCAGCACGCGCCTGCGCGAGACGATGGACGCCCTGGGCGCCATCTACAAAGACGAGGGCTACGCCTACGTCGAGCTCGTGCCCCAGACGATGGTGGATGACGGCGGCAAGATCGTCGGGCTGACCATCGACATCGACAAGGGCAAGAAGGTCCGCTTCGGCCGCATCCGCGTGGTGGGCAACACCCGCACGCGCGACAAGGTCATCCGGCGCCAGCTGCGCATCTACGAGGGCGAGTACTACTCGTCGGCGGGCATCGAGCGCTCCCAGCGGCTCATCACCCGCCTCGGCTTCTTCGAGGACCAGGGCGGCGTCGAGATCCGCACCATGCGCGGCGACACCGACGACACCATGGACGTCATGGTGGAGGTCAAGGAGAAGCCCACCGGCACCTTCCAGATCGGCGCCGGCTTCAGCTCGGTGGAGAGCTTCGTGGCCCAGGCCCAGATCGCCCAGAACAACCTGTTCGGGCGCGGCCAGAGCCTCTCGCTGCAGGCCACCCTGTCGCAGCTTCGGACCATCGCCCAGATCCGCTTCGCCGACGACTACCTGCTCGACACCGACATCCAGTTCGCGACGAACATCTACCGCTACGAGACGAGCTTCCAGAGCTTCACGCGCTCCAGCCTCGGCAGCGACGTGACGTTCGGCTACCCGCTGAGCGACGACTGGAGCGTCTCGGCCACCTACACCCTGGAGAACGTCGACGTGGAGGAGGGCGGCTTCGGCCGCACCGGCGACAGCGTCCGCATCGCCAACTACTTCAACAACGGCCTGACCAGCTCGCTGCGGCTCGCCCTGTACTGGGACACCCGCAACAACCGGCTCTTCCCGAGCCAGGGCTTCTACACCAACGTCAGCGTGGAGCAGGCGGCCGACTTCCTGGGGTCGGAGAACCTCTTCACCCGGTACCGCGCGCGCTACCGATACTACTATGATCTCGGGTACTTCATGGTGTTGAAGCTCAACACCGAGTGGGGCCTGATCACCAGCCCCGACCCCAACGGGCCGCCCATCTTCGAGCGGTTCTTCGTGGGCGGCCCCCTCTCGGTGCGCGGCTTCCCCCGCTACTCCCTTGGGCCCACGATCCAGGTCCCCGACGACCCGACGCCCACCGGCGCCGGCACCGACGACCTGAACATCGGCGGCACCGAGCAGATGATCGGCAACCTCGAGTTCGAGTTCCCGATCTTCCAGAAGGTCCAGATCCGCGGCGTGGCCTTCATCGACGGCGGCAACGCCTTCGACCGCCGCGACGACTACCTCGACAAGCTCGACCAGTTCCGCTTCGCGTGGGGCTTCGGCGTGCGCTGGTTCTCCCCCATCGGTCCCCTCCGCTTCGAGTGGGGCTTCCCGTTCCAACCCCGAGAGGGCGAGGACTCGTCGGTCTTCGATTTCTCCATCGGCAACTTCTTCTAGGAGGGTCTTGTCATGCGGCTCCTCACCACCCTGTGTCTCCTGCTCTGCGCCGGCACCGCCGCCGCCGAGGTCAAGATCGCCTTCGTCGACATGCAGCGCGCGCTGCTCGAGGTCGAGGACGGCAAGACCGCCAAGCAGAAGCTCGAGAAGATGAAGAAGGAGCGGCAGGCCGCCCTGGACGCCCAGCAGGAGGAGCTGCGCACGCTCCAGAAGAGCTTCGAGGCCCAGAAGGACTTCATGAAGGAGGACGTGCGCAAGCAGAAGGAGGACGAGTTCCGCCAGAAGCTCGGCGAGCTGCAGCTGACCTACGCGAAGCTGCAGAAGGAGCTGGCCGAGGAAGAGGCGAAGCTCACCAAGTCCATCTTCGCCCGCATGGCGCGCATCCTGAAGGCCGTCGGCGAGAAGGACGACCTGAGCATGATCTTCGAGAAGACGGAGTCGTCCATCCTCTGGGCGCCCCAGAACCTCGACATGACCAACGAGCTCATCCGCCGCTACAACGCCGGCGAGGGCAAGGAGCCCAAGAAGGACAAGTGATGCGGGTCGCGGCGCTGGCGAGCCGGCTGGCGGCGCGCCTGGAGGGTCCCGGCGACGCCGAGATCACCCGGGTCGCCGGCCTGGCCGACGCCGACGCCACCTGCCTCGCCGCCCTCTTCGAGCCCCGCTTCCGCGCGCAGGCCGCCCAGACCGCGGCCGCCGCCGTCCTGACCACCCCCGCCCTCGCCCGCCACCTGCCCCCGACGACCACGCGGCTCGTCACCGACGACGCCCGCGCGGCCTGGGGCGTGGCCCTGCGCCTCTTGCACCCCCGGCCCGCCGTCGCCCCGCCGCCGCCCGGCGTCCACCCGCTCGCCTGCGTGGACGCCACCGCGGAGGTGCACCCGGCCGCTCGGGTGGGGCCCTTCGTCGTCATCGGCGCGGGCGCCCGGATCGGGGCCGACGCCGCCCTCTTCGCGGGCGTCTACGTCGGCGCGGGCGCCGTCGTGGGCCCCCGGGCCACGCTGCACCCGGGCGCCACGCTCCTCGACGCCTGCGAGGTCGGCGCCGACGCCTTCATCGGCAGCCGCGCCGTCATCGGCAGCCCCGGCTTCGGCCTGGACGCCGCCGGCCGCGTGCCCCAAATCGGGCGCGCGCTCATCGGCGAGCGGGCCACCCTCGGCGCCGGCACCTGCGTCGACCGGGGCACCGTCGGCGACACCGTCGTCGGGGCCGACGCCCACCTCGACAACCTGGTGCAGGTCGGCCACAACGCCCGGGTGGGCGCGGGCGCGGTGCTCTGCGGGCAGGTCGGCCTCGCCGGCGGCGCCGTCGTCGAGGCCGCCGCCGTCCTGGGTGGCCAGGCAGGCGTGGCGGGCGGGGCCGTCGTCGGCGCCGGCGCCCGGGTGGCCGCCCAGAGCGGCGTCACGCGCGACCTGACCCCGGGCGGCACGTTCTCGGGCCACCCCGCCGAAGACAACCGGGCCCGCCTGCGCCGCCTGGCCCGCCTCAAGCGCCTGGCCGATCCATGAGCCCCTTCATCGACGCCACCGCCCGCGTCCACCCCGCCGCCCACATCCACCCGACGGCCGTCGTGGGCGCCCACAGCGCCGTCGGGCCAGGCTGCCGGCTCGACGCCTACGCCGTCGTCGGGCCCCACACCACCCTCGGCCCCGGCTGCCACGTCCACCCGTTCGCCGTCGTCGGCGGGCCCGCCCAGGATCGCCAGACCGACCCGGACGCCCCCTTCCGCCTGGTGTGCGGGGCCGACAACACGTTTCGGGAGGGGGTCACCCTCTCGCGCGGCACCGCCCGCGGCGGCGGCGTCACGCGCGTCGGCGACGGGGGCTGCTTCATGGCCCACAGCCATGTGGGCCACGACGGCCAGATCGGGGACCGCGTCACGCTGGCCAACGGCGTCTCGCTGGGGGGCCACGTCGAGCTCGGCGACGACGTGACGGTGGCCGGCCACGCCGCCATCCACCAGTTCGCGCGGGTCGGCCGCCTGGCGTTCATCGCGGCCAACGCCATGATCAGCCTCGACATTCCGCCGTTCACCCTCGCCGGCGGCGACCGCGCCCGGCTGCTCGGCCTCAACCGCGTGGGCCTGCAGCGGGCCGGCGTCGCGGCCGATCACCTGGCCGCCCTCGAGGCCGCCTGGCGCCGCCTGCTGCGCACCCCGGGCGGCCGTCGGGAGGCCGACGCCCTCGTGGACGACGCCTGCCCCGAAGTGGCCGCCCTGGCCCGCTTTCTGGTCACGAGCACCCGAGGCGTCACCGCCGCCGGGCGCGCCGCCGACGACCCCGGGTGAGGCCGGGTCGCACCGAATCGCACCTCGGTCCAGCCGACCGTTGACACCGGGTCGGGCACCCCCTAAGAAGGTCGCGCTCCATCGCTACCGGAGGAACGAGCATGACCCCGCAGCAGCTCTTCGAAGACCAGATCGCCAAGCGCCTCACCGAGGACGCCTCCCTCAAGGAGATCGACGCGGTCTACCAGTTCAACGTCACGGGCGACAACGGCGGCGAGTGGACCGTCGACCTGCGCGCGGGTGCCGTCAAGGCCGGCAACGACGCCGACGCCGACTGCACCATCGGCATCGCCGACAGCGACCTGATCAACCTGGTCGAGGGCACCGTGAACGGGCCCCAGCTCTTCATGGGCGGCCTCATCCAGATCGAGGGCGATATGTCCCTCGCCATGCGCCTCCAGAGCGTCCTGGGCGGCTGATCGCCCCCATGGCACGCCCCCTCGACGGCCTCAAGGTCCTCGATCTCACCCGGCTCCTGCCGGGCCCCTTCGCTACTCTCCTCCTGGCTGACCTCGGCGCCACCATCATCAAGGTGGAGGAGCCGAAGGGGGGCGACTACGCCCGGCACTTCCCGCCCCAGGGCGGCCGCATGTCGGGGGTGTTCGCGGCGCTGAACCGCGACAAGCAAGGCATCGCGCTGGACCTGAAGCGCCCCGAGGGGCGCGACGCCCTCCTGCGCCTGGCGGCCACGGCGGACGTGCTGGTGGAGAGCTTCCGCCCTGGCGTCCTGGACCGCCTCGGCCTCGGCTGGTCGGCCCTGCACGCGGCGAACCCCCGCCTGATCGTCTGCGCGATCACGGGCTTCGGCCAGACGGGCCCGCTGGCCGAGCGCGCCGGGCACGACCTCGACTACCTGGCCATCGCCGGCCTCGCGGGGCTGACCGGCCACGCGGGCCAGGTGGTGCAGCCGGGCCTCCAGGCCGCCGACATCGCCGGCGGCGCCCTCTACGGCGTCGTCGGCATCCTGGCGGCGCTCCAGCAGCGCGCGACGACCGGCCTCGGCCAGCGGGTCGACGCGTCGATGACCGACGGCGTCGCGGGGCTGGGCCTGCTCGTCCACGCGAAGCAGCACCTCGACGGCAAGCCCACCGCGCCCGGCGAAGACGACCTGGCCGGCGGTCGCCTCTGCTACCGCACCTGGCCCTGCGCCGACGGCCGGTGGCTCGCGGTCGGGGCCCTGGAGCCGAAGTTCTGGGGGGCCCTCTGCGCGGCCGTCGGCCGCCCCGACCTCTTCCCGGCCGGCTACGCCGAGGGCGCCCGGCGCGACGCGGCCGAGGCCGAGATCAGCGCCCTGTTCGCGGCGCGCAGCCGCGACGCCTGGGTGGCCGACCTGGCCGATCACGACGTCTGCGTCGAGCCCGTCCTGGGGCCGGAGGAGGCGCGGGTGCACCCCCACGCGGTGGCGCGGGGTCTGTTCGGCACCCACCACCACCCGGGGGAGGGCGCCACCTTCCTGCACCAGTTCCCGAACCCACGGCTGCTGCCCGACCACCCGCCCCCGGCGGAGGTCCAGCCGGCGCCTCAGCTGGGGGAGCACACCGATGCGGTGCTGCGTGCGGCGGGGTTCAGCGAGGCCGAGGTGGCCGATCTGCGGGCCGCCGGGGTGCTGGGGAAGCCTCCTCGGTCGGCCGCAAGCCCCTGATCTACGAACAGAACAAGAGCAGTGAACAAAGAGGCGGACCGAGCCGGGCGAAGACCAGGTCGCCGGTGGCGAGGCGCGAGAAGAAAGCGTGGTGGGGCCACGCTGCCGACGAGCAACGAAGCCAGCGGCGACATGGGCCAGCCAGGCGACGGGAGACTCTTTGATCGATGCTCTAGAAAAACACGCCCGCCATGAAGAGCAGGTGGTTGACGCGCGAGTCGTCGCCCTTCACCGCCTCCGTGAGCTGGTACAGGTAGCGGATGTCCACGCCGACGGAGGCCACGCCGAGGCCGAGGTTGGCGCCCACCACGATGGGCAGGTACATCACCATGTCTTCCGTCTGATCGTTCTCGACGTCCTTCCCATCGAAGGTCGCGCCCAGGTGGAAGCGGGGCTGGAGGCCGAGCCCGAGCTTGAGGTCGAGCAACACCGGGATGAGCGGGATGCCCACCTGGGCGATGACCGGGATGTCCAGGTCGGTGCTCACCGCGTCCGCGCCGGCGATCTCCGAGGTCACCTGGGTGTAAAGCAGGTCGACCTCGACGCCGAGGAGCGCGAGATCGATCTTCAGCGCGCCGCCGACGGTGAAGGTGTTGATGTTCACGTCGGCGAGGGCCTTGTCGCCGAAGCCGGGGCCGACGCCGAGCCGCACGCCGAAGTTCGTCCCGAGGGCCGCGGCCTGGCCGGCCGTGAGCAGGGCGAAGAAGCCAATGATTCCAGCAACCTTGTTCCGCATGGAGCCTCCCTGGGCCGGTCCGATCGGCCCCTCGCTACAGAGGAGACCCCAAAGTCGCGGCCAAACGCAATCCGCTCCGTCCGCCGCCGGGCTTTCCACGGGGCCCCGGCTCCCCTACCCTGCGCGGGCTTGACCCGAGGAGCCCGCGTGCAGAGCGAGACCTTCACCATCGGCGAGACCCCCATCACCCTGGAGTGGGGGCACCTCGCCCGCCAGGCCAGCGGGGCCGTCCTGCTGCGCCAGGGCCGCACGGCCCTCCTGGCCACCGTGACCGCGGCCGCGACGCCCAGCGGCGCCGACTTCCTGCCCCTGACGGTGGAGTACCGCGAGCGGGCGGCCGCCGCGGGCCGCATCCCGGGCAACTTCTTCCGCCGCGAGACGCGCCCGGGCGAGCACGAGGTGCTCGTCTCCCGCCTGGTGGATCGCAGCCTGCGCCCCCTCTTCCCCGCCGGCTTCACCTGCCAGACCGACGTGCAGGTCACGGTGCACAGCGCGGAGCCCGGCAGCGACCCGGCCAGCCTGGCCATCCTCGCGGCCTCCGCGGCCCTGCAGGTCTCGGATCTGCCCCTCGCGGCCCCGGTCGCCGGCCTGCGCCTGCTGCGGCGGGGCGGTCGCCTCGTGCTGCTGCCCGGCGACGGCGAGGAGCGCCTGGCCGATCTCGATCTGGTCGTGTCGGTGACGCCCGATGGCCTGGTGATGGTCGAGGGCGAGGCGGACGGCGTGGCGGAGGCCGACGTCCTGGCGGCCCTCGACGCCGCCGCGGAGGCGCTGGCCCCCGCGCTGGAGACGCTGGCCCGCATGGCCGGCCCCAAGCGCGCCGTCGCCCCGCCCGCGAAGCCCCTGCTGGCCGAGGTGGCCGAGCTGGTCGGCGACGAGGTGGCCGCCGCCGTCGCCATCACCACGAAGGCCGACCGCCGCGCCGCCCTGGCGGCCGCTCGCGAGGGCGTCGTCGCCGCCCTCGGCGCCGAGGCCGCCCCGGCGTTCGACGCCCTCGTCAAGGCCCGGTCCCGCGCCGCCATCCTGGCCGGCCGCCGCGCCGATGGTCGCGGGCACGCCGACGTGCGGCCCATCGAGTGCGCCACCGGCGTCCTGCCCGCCTGCCACGGCTCGGCCCTCTTCACCCGGGGCGAGACGCAGGTGCTGGCCACCGCCACGCTAGGCAGCCAGCGCGACGCCCAGGACATCGAGCGCCTCTTCGGCATGACCCGGGAGCGCTTCCTCCTGCACTACCACTTCCCCGCCTTCTCGGTGGGCGAGGTGGGCGGACGCCCCGGCCCCGGCCGCCGCGAGATCGGCCACGGCAACCTGGCCCGCCGCGCCGTCGTGCCCGCGCTGCCCGCCGAGGCCGAGCACCCCTACACGCTGCGCGTGACCTCCGACGTCACCGCGTCGAACGGCTCGTCCTCCATGGCCACCGTCTGCGGCGCCACCCTGGCCCTCATCGACGCCGGCGTGCCCCTCAAGGCCCCCGTCGCCGGCGTGGCCATGGGCCTCGTGCGCGAGGGCGAGGCCACCGCCGTCCTGACCGACATCCTCGGCGACGAGGATCACCTGGGCGACATGGACTTCAAGGTCGCCGGCACGGCCGACGGCATCAACGCCATCCAGCTCGACAACAAGCTGGGCAGCCTGCCCCGCGCCGTCCTGGCCCAGGCCCTCGACCAGGCCCGCGACGGCCGCCTGCACATCCTGGCCGCCATGCAGCCCGCCATCGACGCCCTCGGCGGCCGCATCCCCGACCATGTGCCGCGCCACGAGCGCCTGCGCATCAACCCGGCCCGCATCGGCCTGCTCATCGGCCCGGGCGGCCGGAATCTGCAGCAGATTCAGGGACGTACGGGCGCGCGCATCGAGGTGAACCAGGACGGCTCCGTCATCATCACGGGCAAGGACCGCGCCTCCACCCGGGAGGCCGCCCGCGCCGTGCAGGCCATCTCCATCGAGCTGGAGAAGGGCGCGCTCTACCTGGGCACCGTGCAGTCGGTGAAGGACTTCGGCGCCTTCGTCCGCATCGCGGAGCACGACGGGCTGGTGCATGTGTCGGAGCTGGGCGGGCACACGCCGACGGAGGGCGAGCAGCTGCTGGTGCGGGTGCTCGGCGCCGACGAGAAGGGCCGCCTCAAGCTCAGCCGCAAGGCCGCCCTCGGCGCGTCGGAGCTGGACGCCGTCAACGCCTGAGCCCTTGCGCCCGCGGGCCGCGATCGCCCATGGTCGGCCCATGCGCTGGCTCGCTCTCTCGACACTCTTCGGTCTGCTGGCCGCCCTCGGGGGCTGCGACGACGCCGCCCCCGCGGCCGCCTGCGTCTACCACAGTGACTGCGCCGCCACGGAGCAGTGCGTCGACGGCGCCTGCCTGCCCCAGTGCCGAGAAGACCGGGACTGCCCGGCCGCCGGCCGCTGCGAGGGCGGCGGCTGCGTGGCGCCGCCTGGCGCGGACGCGGCGGCCGCCGACGCTCGCCCTCTGGACGCCGCGGCCGACGCCACCCCGGCCGACGCGGCGCCGCCTGACGCCGCGGCCCGACCCGCGGGCATGGGCGACGTGACCGGCCAGGTGCACTTCCGCCTCTACGATGAGAGTCACCTGCCCGTCGCCTACCCCATCGTCTACTGGGACTTCCCCGACCGCCGCCCGGCCCCCCTCACCCGCGGCGCCACCTGCGACTGCGGCGACCCCCCCACCGCCGCCCGCGGCGAGGCCGACGGCAGCTTCACCCTGCGCAACATCCCGGCCGGCCCGGTCTGGCTCGTGGTCCAGAAGGGCGGCTTCCGCCGCATCACCCAGGTCGAGGTCGTCCCCGGCGCCCAGACGCGCCTGCCCGACGCCGCCACCGAGCTGCCTGTCCGCCAGGCCTCCGAGGCGGGCGAAGAGATCCCTCGCATCGCCATCGGCACCGGCCGCTTCGATCCCATCGAGGATGTGTTCGCCCGCCTGCGCCTGGGGCCCATCACGCCGGACTTCCACTTCGACTACGCGCGCTACGAGGCCGACCCGGCGGCCTGGGGCCTGGACCTGTTCTTGTACCAGCCGCCCCGTGAGGTGGAAGACAACGACCGCGAGCTGCTCGCGCCCTCCTGGCTGGCGCTGCTCCAGCGACCCGACGATCTGTTCGCCTATGACTTCCTGTTCGGCCCCTGCGCCGACACCACCGACTACGCGGCCGCCCTGACCAGCCCGCTCATCCGCCAGCACCTCGCCCAGTACGTCAACAACGGCGGCAAGCTCTACGCCACCGACTACAGCTACCTGCTGGTCGAGCAGACCTTCCCGGCGCACATCGACTTCGGCGCGCCCGAGGGCCGCGATGGCAACGCCGACGGCCATGTGGGCGACCGCGCCTTCATGCAGCTCGCCAGCCAGGGCACCCTGCGCTACGCCTCTCAGAACCGGGCCAGCCCCCCGCCCCTCCGCGCCTGGCTGGAGGTGCTGGGCATCTCGGCCCAGGGCTTCGTGCCGACCGAGGGCAACTGGGTCAACATCCGCGGGGTGGGCACGATCGAGGCCTGCTGCCGGGAGGGCCAGCGCGTGGCCATCACCCCCGAGGTCGTGATGTCGGGGCCCAACGGCGTCGACCCCTTCGTCGGTAACTTCGGCCCCAGCCACGCCACCTGGGCCGAGGCCGAGGCCGAGGGCGCCAACTACCCGCATACACTGAGGTTTCCCCATGGCTGCGGCGAGGTGATGTACAGCACCTACCACACCGCGGAGGAGGCCGGGGCCGTCCTGACGCCCCAGGAGCTGGTGCTCCTCTACCTCATCCTGGAGATCGGGGAGTGCAACCTCGATCCGGTCAAGGAGTAGCCCCATGAAGGCCTGGCACCTGTCCCTCCTGCTGGCCACGCTGGGGGCCTGTGACGATGGCGGCGGTGGCGGTGGGGTGCCGCCCGCCGACGCCCGCGCCGACGCGACGGTCGCCGACGCGGCCCCGGCCGACGCGGCCCGCCCGCCCGACGCCGCCCCTGACGCCAGCCGCCCGACGCGGCCTGCCGACGACGCCGCCCCGTGGACGCCGCGCCGCCCCCGCTGGACGCCGCGCCTCCTCGGGACGCCGCCCCGCCGCCCCCCGTCGACGCCGAGGTCCCCGACGCCGCGCCCATCGCCATCCCCGTCTGCGCGCCGTGCGAGACGGACCGCGACTGCTCCGATCCCGCCCGGTGCCAGGCCCTGCTCGACGGCTCCCGCTGCCTGCAGCCGTGCGCGGGCGCCGGCCCCTGCGACCCGGGCTTCTCGTGCCTGGGCGACCGCTGCGTGCCCGCCGGGGCCCGGTGCGACTCCTGCGCGCTCGTGGGCTGCCCCGCCGACCAGCGCTGCAACGCCTTCTCCGGCGCCTGCGAGCCGAAGGCCGGGCGCTGCGGGGCCTGCCAGGCCGACGAGGAGTGCCAGCCCGGCCTCGCGTGCGTGCCCCATGGCTTCGGCCGGGCGTGCCTGGCCCCCTGCCCCGATGGCGCGTGCCCGGGCGACTTCATGTGCCAGGCGGGCGCCTGCGTGCCGGCGAGCGGCACCTGCGACGTCTGCGGCGGCTGCGGCGGCGCCACCCCCGTCTGCGACTTCTTCAGCGGCCAGTGCGTCGCCTGCGGGCCAGCCACCCCGTGCGCGGCCGGCCTCATCTGCAGCCCCATGGGGGCCTGCGTCCCGCCCGGCCCGGGCATCGAGTGCAACGGCCACGTCGACTGCCAGGAGCCGGCCCGGCCGCTCTGCCAGGGCAACACCTGCGTGGCCTGCCTGGACGACGCCGGCTGCCCGGCCGCCACCACCTGCGTCGACGGCGCCTGCGCCGCGGCCGAGGCCTGCGCTGGCGTCACCTGCCTGGGCGAGGCGGCCTGCATCGAGGGGGTCTGCCGGGGCGCCGACGGCGATCCGGCCTGCGCCGACGACGCCGACTGCGGGGACGAGCACCGCTGCAACCCCGCGACCGGCCAGTGTTATCGTGCGGATCAGCGCTGCGACGACGGCGGCGCCTGCGCCCCTGGCGGCGAGTGCCGCCCGGATCCGTTCAACCCCATGGCCACCGTCTGCACCTGCCTGCGGACCAACCCGGCCGACTTCGCCGAGCCCAACGACCTGCACCGCATCCCCTGCCAGCCCGGCGGGGTGTGCCTGCAGCTCGGCCCCGAGCCCGGGGCCTGCGTGCCGGCGCCGTAGCGCGCGCCCGTCAAGCGGGCACGCCGACCTGCAGGTCGCCCTCGACGACGCGGGTGGGCCAGCGGCCGATGGAGATGCTGTCGAGCAGGCTGTGGCCCCCGTCGGTCAGGCGGAACGACCAGTAGTGCCAGCCACAGACCAGGTGGCCCTCGCCATCCAGGAAGCCCAGCTCGGCCAGGGGCGCGCCGCGGTGGGGGCACAGGCCCCCGAGGACGTGGAACTCGTCCCCCTGGCGCACCAGCGTGAGGTCCAGGCGGCCCTCGTCCCGGTCCAGCCGGATGGGCAGGGGCTCGTCGACGGGGTAGTCGTCGGCGGGGCCGAGGCTGATCCAGACCAGGGGCTCGTCGGTGGCGGGCGGGCGGGGCAGCATGGGGCGCAACGTACGGGCTGGCCCGGCCGCGGGCAACCGTCTTGCGCGGGCCGCACGCGTTGGGAATGCTACCCGCGGAGGTGCCCCATGACGGACGCAGCGAAGACGGCCACCCGCGAGGCCCAGGCCGACGCCCTCATCCGCCAGCACGTGCTCTGGGCCACGGGCGCCGGCGCCCTGCCCGTGCCCGTGCTCGACTTCACGGCCGTCACCGGCATCCAGCTCGATCTGCTCAAGAAGCTGGCGCTCGTCTACGGGGTGGCCTTCGACCGCGCCCGCGGCCAGGCGTGGCTCTCGGCCCTCAGCGCCGGCATGACGGCGCGGCTCGGCGCCAACCTGCTGAAGCTGCTGCCGGGCATCGGGCAGGCGCTCGGCGGCGCGTCGCTGGCGGCGTCCTCGGGGGCGAGCACCTACGCCCTGGGGCAGGTCGCGCGGCGACACTTCGCGGCCAACGGCGACATGGCCAGCCTGGATCTGGAGGCCGCGAAGGCCGAGTTCGCCGCGGCCTCGGCCGAGGGCGCGGCCCCCGCCGACGACGTGGTGGCCCGGCTGGAGCGGCTCGCCGCCCTCCGGGCCGACGGCACGCTCACCGACGAGGAGTTCGCCACCCTGAAGGCGAGAATCCTCGAAACCCCTTGAGTTTCAGCGGGTTGGCCTACTGGTAGAAGAAGAGCGGGCCGAAGGCGACGATGAGCAGGGCGATGGCCATGACCGTCGCGGGCAGCAGGATGCGCTCGTGGCGGCGCCAGAAGCTCGCGCCCTCGTGGTCCGCCTCCTCCGTCTCGTCGTCCCCCACCACCTGCCGGGTCAGCAGGTGGTTCAGGGCCACCGGGGGGGTCAGGTAGCCCAGCTCGAAGGCCACCAGCACCACCATCCAGAAGTGCACCGGGTCGATGCCGTTGCGGTAGGCGACGGAGGCGATGGTGGCCGAGACCAGGATGACCGCGCCGTACGGGTCCATCAGCATGCCGATGATGACGAGCACCCCGACGAGCAGGGCCATGGTCGTCCAGGTGGAGCCGAACGTCTCGGGCACCATCGACATCAGGTCGGCGCGCTCGACGATGCCGCCCAGGCAGATGGACAGGCCCATCAGCAGCAGCAGGGCGCCGATATGCGCCGTCGTCTCGGTGGTGGCGCGCTCGACGGAGCGCCCGAAGCCGTCCGGGCGCGGCGCCCCCTCGGCCCGGGCCCGCCTGCGCGCCACGATGCGGTCGTAGATGAGGATGAGCAGCAGGATGACGGGCAGCAGGTAGGGCGCCCAGTTCTCGTCCAGGTGGGCGTCCAGCAGGGCGTGATCGGCGAAGAGCAGCGCGCCGACGATGACGACGTAGGGCACCAGGGCCACCAGCGCGCGGCCGGTGCCGGGCAGGGCCTCGCGGGGGCTGCCGATGCTCAGCTTGCCCTGCTTCGTGATCATGGACGCCACGAAGAAGAGCACCGCCGTCAGCAGGAAGACCTTCACCCCCCAGCCGTAGAGCTGGTCCGTCGTCACCTGCTTGTTCAGCGAGGCGACGATGACGACCAGCAGGCAGGGCCGCAGCACGACGCCCAGGCTGCCCGACATGGCGGTGGCGGCGAGGGCGAGCTGGCGGCGGGCGCCCGCGCGGCGCAGCTCCTCGTAGATCACCGCCCCGACGGCGATGACGAAGATGCCCGAGGCCCCCGAGTAGGCGGTGGGCAGGGCGGCGCCGACGACCACCACGAAGGCCAGCAGCTCGGGCGGCAGCTTCCAGGGCCGCACGATGTCGAAGACCAGCTCCGCCAGTCGGGTGCGCTTGAGCAGCATCCCGATCCAGACGTACAGGCCCACCTGCAGGTACAGCCGGGCGAACTCCGGCAGCTTGCCCAGGTAGATGGACAGGCCGGCGGGGTGGCGCTCGCCGATGAGGAAGTACAGGCCCGCGACGAGGCACATGGTGGTGTAGAGCGGGACGGAGAGGAACGCGCGGGCGAAGCCGGACTCGCGGGTGGCGTCGGCGGGCGGCCTCAGGAAGCCGTAGAGGTTGAGGGCCGCCATCACGGCGAAGCCGCCGGCCCAGATCCAGTAGAGCTCGGCGTTCTCGGCCCGGGCCCCGGCGGCCTCCTCCACCCCCTTGTGGGACCAGACCGAGACGGCCAGCAGCACCGTCGCGAGGAACTGGGCGCCCTCGGCGACGCGGTGATCGAGGCGGCTGCGCGCGGGCCGCAGGGCGATGTGCTGGCGCAGGGCCGTGGCCGTGGCCGCGCAGATCAAGAAGAGCAGCACCAGGGCGTGGCGCTGGTAGTCCAGGCCGATGTCGCGGATGGTCTCGACCATCCGCTCGATGGACCGGAAGCGCTTCACGCCGTCGGTGCGCCGGGCGAGGATGCCCGAGTACTCGTCCCACCGCTCCTGGCACCGCTGGCGGGCGGCCTCGGCGGCCTTCTGGGCCGCGCCCGCGTCCTCGGGCTCGTCGCCGAGCAGATCACCGAGGATGTCGTCCTCGTCCCCCGCCGGGGCCGCCGACGCCGGCGCGGCCGCCGCCGCGGGCGCCGCGTCCTTGTCGCAGTCCGGCGGCGGAGGCTCCTCGCGGAGCTGGTGATAGCCCGGGTACCAGCTCTCCGCCATGCTGGAGAGCTGGCTGTAGACCAGGACGAAGGTGCTGTAGACGACGACGCCGCTCAGCAGGAGCAGTACGGGCAGCGTCGATGCCAGGAGTCGACCGCGGCCGGCCGGCGCGTCGTGGGCCATGGTGCCTCGCTTGGGCGGAAGGGAATGCTACTCGCGCTTGGCGGCGCACTCGGCGCGGGTGCCGTCGCTCTTGCAGCGCACGCCGCGCAGGAGCTTGAGCATCTTGGCGTCGTACACCTTCTCGACGTCGCGCAGCTGCACGCGCACGTCCAGGAACATCTCGTCGTAGCGCTTCTTGTCCGCGTCGGCGATGTCGATCCAGGCGTTGGCCGGGATGTCCTTCTCGGCCGCCTTCACGAGCTTGAGGCCCTTGTCGAAGGCGTCGGCCGCGAAGTCGCGGGACTGCTGGTAGTAGGTCTCGGGGAGGCCCGTGCTGCGGGTGAGCAGCACGAGGGTCATCTGGGCCAGCGGGTAGCGGATGACGCCGCCCTCGGTGCCGATGCCCTTGTAGAGCTCCAGGGGCTTGTAGGCCGCGGCCGGGGCGTAGCAGGCGTCGACGGACTTGTTGTTGAACATGCCGGCGAAGGTGCTCACGTCGGCGGGCACCAGCGTGGCGCCCACCTTCTTGACCATCACCTTGGCGGCCTGGTCGAAGTCGAGGGTGGCCAGGCGCTTGCCCGCGAGCTCCTCGACGGTGTCGACGGCGCGGTCGCGCACCAGCAGGTAGACGGCGCCGCCGGGGAAGATGCCGGCCACGTCGTAGTCCCCGCTCTTGAGGTACGCCGCGCCCTTCGCCGACGAGAGGTTCTTCACGACGACCTTGAGCTGGTCATAGCTCGGCAGGGCGCCCATGGCCTCGATGGTGCCGATGAAGCCGTGGAGCTGGCGGGCGCGGGTCGCCGTCATGAGCACGGCGCCGCACTGGCCCGCCTTGAAGTCCTCGGCGGCCGTCTTCTCGTCGGTGTAGGGCTTCAGCTCGAAGTCCACGCCCCAGCCCACGGCGGCGGCGCGGTAGTCCTTCATCAGGTTGAAGACGTCGCCGTTGGCCCCGCCCGGGTCGTAGACGCAGAGGGAAGCGGCCTGGCCGGCGAGGGCCGAGGCCGGCAGGGCGAGGGCCAGGGCCAGCGCGATGATGGGGGTACGCATCGTGGAAGTCCTCCTCAGTTCTCGGGATTCTGCTGGGCGGCCGGCGCGGCGGGCTCATCGATGGCGTCGAAGAAGCCCGGCTCGGGCGGGGCCTCTTTCTTGTCGTCGGGGAACGTCCCCAGCTCCCCCGGGGGGGTGCGGTGGCCGGTGGCCTGGGTCCAGATCCGATCGGAGAGGTAACGCACGTTGAGGCCCGCCTGCAGGTCGAACATTCGCCAGCGCGCCGGGGGCGGCGTGGCGCCGGCCGCGACGAAGGCCCGGATGCCTTCCTTCAAGCGCGCCTCGTCCCCCACCGCGTCGGCGGCCTGGGCCCGCACCGCCAGGGCCACCCGCAGGCCGGCCTTCGCCCCGAGGGCCGCCGCCTCGTCGAGCTGCTTCCAGGGGTCGGCCCCCTCGGGCGCCGAGCCGGGCACGCCCAGCCAGACGGCCGCCTGCAGCGCCGCCGGGATGCCCCACCAACGCTCGTTGTCCAGGCAGCGGATGCTGCGCGCCACCTGCTGCGGCAGATCGGTCGGCACCCCCACCGTGCCCTTGGCGGCGCGGTCGTGCTGGACGGCCTGGATGGCCCCCAGGTGCCCCGTCAGCCAGGCCACCTCGGCCATGCGGTCCTGGTCATCGTCGTCGATGAGCTCGGGGCAGCTGTCGGGCCGCACCTTCTCGGCCCGGGTGAGGTAGCCCCAGGCCCGGTAGAAGCGCGACGCCGCCGTGGCGTGGGCCCGGAACTCCGCGTACCGGGCGTCCTGGGCCTCGCCGGCGTCCCCGCGCTTCAGCGCGCGCAGGCCCCGCAGCTCCGCCTCCCACCCCAGCTCCTCGGCGCAGGCCCCCGCCGACACCAGCGTGCTCACGGCGCCGCGGGCGTTGTCGGACTCGACGCGCTCGAAGGAGAGCAGCAGGTTGCCGTTGGCCTCGGAGACGGCGCAGGCCATGCCCGTGTCGGGGCTGCCCAGCACGAACGGCGTCAGGTGCGTCACCGTGTAGGCGGACATCGTCTTGCCCGTCGTGGACATCATGGTGCTGGTGCACCCGCCGACGGCCAGCCCCAGCAGGCCCACACCGATGAGTCCTCGCATCACTCGCTCCGGCTGCGTCATTGCTTGCCGGCGACACTACGTCAGCCCGCCCCCCCTGGCAACGGCCGCCTGCCTTGTGAGAAGACGGGCCAGCACCACCCCCTCGGAGCCCCGCATGCGATCCCTCAGCCTGCTCTTCCTGGCCCTGGCCGCCGCGCTGGCCGCCTGCGACAGCGAGGACGAGCACCACCACCACGCCGCCGGCGAGACGCCCATCGAGGCCGGCTGCCCGCACTTCACGTATGGCGACGCCCAGCCGCGCACGGCGGCCGCGTCGGATCCCGGCGAGGAGGCCACCATCGCCGCCGTCCACCAGCGCTACGACATCGCCCTGGACGCCGCCGCCTCGCCGGGCCTCATCGCCTTCCAGGCGGGCCTGCCGGGTGACTACTACTTCATGCTGGCCGCCGACGTGCCCTTCGAGCTGCGCGCCGAGGGCGTCGTCGTCGCCCCCAACGGGAGCGTCGCCCCGGGCGACGAGTGCCCCGAGGCCGCGATGGTCCACGCCTACACCCTCGAGATCGGCACCTACGAGCTGCGGCTCGGCCCGACCTCGGCGACGAGCGTGACGATGGTGGCCCACCTGGCCGGCCAGGACCACAGCCACGCCGAGTGAGAAAGCGCGCCCGGGCCGCCGGCGATCCCGACGACGTTTACAGGCCCCGCCCCGCGCGGTAGAACGCCGGGGCCATGATTCGACTGCAAAACGTCAGCAAGCGGTACCGATCCGCGGCCCAGGGCGAGCTCGCGCTGCGCGACCTCACGGTCTCCATCGAGGAGGGCGAGATGGTGGCGGTGGTGGGCACGTCGGGCTCGGGCAAGACCACCCTGCTCAACATCGCCGGCGGCCTCGATCGCGACTTCACGGGCACCGTCGAGGTGGGCGGCCAGCCCCTCGCCCGGCTGTCGGATCGCGCCCTGTCCGACTTCCGCAACCGCACGATCGGCTTCGTGTTTCAGCACTTCAGCCTGCTGGATCACCTGAGCACGCTGGAGAACGTGCTGCTGCCGACGGCGTTCATCCGCGGGGGCAGCCCGGTGCCCGACGCCCGCGGCCGGGCCATCGAGCTGCTCGATCGGCTGGGCATCGGCCACAAGGCGAAGGAGCGGCCCACCAGCCTCTCCGGCGGCCAGAAGCAGCGCGTGGCCATCGCCCGCGCCCTGCTCTTCAAGCCCCGCCTGCTGCTCTGCGACGAGCCGACCGGCTCCCTCGACACGACGACGGGCCAGCAGATCATCGAGACGTTCCAGAGCCTCAACGCCGAGGGCTACACCGTGGTCATCATCACCCATGAGGCGCGCGTCTCCACGGCGGCGCGTCGGGTCATCCAGCTCGAGGACGGGCGCCTCGTCGACGACGGGAGGGCCGCCTCGTGACGCTGGGACGCCTGGTGGCCCTGGTGGGCCAGAACGTCAGCCGCTCGAAGAAGAACTTCTTCATGAGCGCCATCGGCATCGTGGTGGGCATCTCCACCTTCGTCTTCTTCATCGGGCTGTCGGAGGGCATCAAGGATGTCGTCCTGGGCCGCATCTTCCTGGTCGACCAGGTGGAGGTGGTGCAGAAGAAGCTCGACACCGGCTTCATGCAGCTCGGCGGCGGCCGCATCCTCGATGACGCCGCGGCCGCCGATCTCGCCTCCATCCCGGGCGTGAAGAGCGTCTCCCCGAAGATGAAGTTCGCCTTCCCCACACGGGGTTATGGCGGCGAGAACCTCTTCGGCAAGACCATCTGGGCCGAGATCATCGCCGACGGCATCGAGCCCGCGCTGGTCGAGGGCGAGCTGGACAAGCCCGGCGAGTTCGCCGACTTCGACGCCGAGATCGCCTGCGCGGCGGATGGCAGCGGCTGCCCCGACGGCCGCTCCTGCCAGGCCGGCCAGTGCATCAAGCAGGCGTGCACCTACGACGAGAAGACGTGGCTGACGAGCTGCCCGGGCCTGTCGTACTGCGCCGAGGACACCGGCGCCTGCGAGATGCCCATCCCGGCCCTCGCCAGCAACCAGCTCCTCGAGCTGTACAACGGCAGCCTGGCCACCGCCCTCTCCAACTCCAAGACGCGCATGCCCAAGCTCTCCAAGAGCGCGGTGCTGGGCTTCCAGCTCAACCTGACGCTGGGCAAGTCGTTCCTGGGCCGCGCCGACAAGGCCCGCCCCCTCACGCGCCGCGTCCGCCTGGTCGGCTTCAGCGACAAGGCCATCTCGGTGGGCATCACCATCCCCATCGCCTACGTCCAGCGCTTCAACGACCGCTTCGGCGGGGCGGAGGCCGCGTCCACCTACCACAGCATCGTGCTGCGGGTGGCCGATCAGACCGAGGTGCCCGCCATCGTCGCCCAGGTCCGCCAGCGGGGCTTCGAGCTGGCTGACAGCACCGAGAACGCCGAGCGCGCCGCCGACATCATCAAGACGGTGCAGAGCGTCTTCGCCCTGGTCAGCGCCATCATCGTGGGCATCGCCGCCATCAACATCAGCCAGATGTTCTTCATGCTCATCCTGCAGCGCCGCCGCGAGATCGGCCTGCTGCGGGCCCTGGGCGCGAGCCGCTGGGACGTCCGGCTGCTCTTCCTGGGCGAGGCCGCCTTCATCGGTCTGTTCGGCGGCGCCGCCGGCATCGGCGCCGGGGTGGGGGCCGCCCGCCTGGCCGACTACGTGGCCGCGCGCCTGCCGGACTTCCCCTTCAAACCCGAGAGCTTCTTCGCCTTCCCGACCTGGGTCTGGCTCGCCGCCCTCGGGGGCTCCATCTTCTTCTGTCTGTTCGGCGCGTTCTTCCCGGCGAACGCGGCGGCCCGGCAGGAGCCGGCGGCGGCGCTCACCCAGTGATGCCAGCGCGCCTCCCGTACGCCGGTGGCGGCTTCGCATTGATTTTCGAGGCGACGTCCCCTAACGTCATGCCGCTCTGGCGGGCGCCGCACCGTATGGTCGAACCCGTCGGCCGGGAGCCCCGGCGTGAGCGCCATCCGCCAACGGAAGGCGCGCGTCGCGGCTCGTTCGGCAGGCCATCGGGTTGAGGGCGAGCGTGCGCGAGCCGGTCAAATTCGGCGACTACTACCTCTTCGAGCGCGTCGCCGTGGGCGGCATGGCGGAGGTCTTCAAGGGCGTCTCTTATGGCGTCGAAGGCTTCGAGCGCCTGTTCGCCGTCAAGCGCGTGCTCCCGAACATCTCGGAGGACCAGGAGTTCATCGAGATGTTCATCGACGAGGCGAAGATCGCCGTCCAGCTCACCCACGCCAACATCGGCCAGATCTTCGAGCTGGGCAACGCGGACTCCTCGTACTTCATCGCCATGGAGTTCGTGCAGGGCAAGGACCTGCGCGCCATCTTCGACACGGCCCGCCGCCGCGGCGGCGCCCTCGACGTGGCCATGTGCTGCCACGTCGTCAAGGAGGTCTGCGAGGCCCTTGAGTACGCGCACAACAAGCGCAACGAGCGCCAGCAGCCCCTCGACCTCATCCACCGCGACGTCTCGCCCCAGAACATCCTGGTCAGCTACGACGGCGAGGTGAAGCTCATCGACTTCGGCATCGCCAAGGCGGCGGGCAAGGCCAGCAAGACGCAGGCGGGCATCCTCAAGGGCAAGTTCGGGTACATGAGCCCCGAGCAGGTCCGCGGGAAGACCATCGACCGCCGCTCCGATCTGTTCTCTCTCGCCGTCGTGCTCTACGAGCTCCTGACGCTGGAGCGCTGCTTCCAGGGCGAGAGCGACTTCTCCACCCTCGAGAAGGTCCGCCGCGTCGACATCCGCCGCCCGGCCGAGATCAACCGCGCCATCCCACCGGAGCTGGAGGACATCCTCCTCAAGGGGCTGTCCCGGGATCCCGCCGATCGCTACCAGTCGGCGTCGGAGCTGCAGGACGCCCTGCAGAAGTTCCTCTATCAATCCGGCAGCTTCTACGCCCGCAAGGACCTCGCGGCGTACATGCGGGGCACCTTCGGCCGCGAGCTCGAGGCCGAGCAGGCCCGGATGACGGCGTTTCGGGAGTACGCCCGCCAGCACATCCCCGAGGCCGGCCGACCGGGCGTCCCCGCCCCCGAGATCGAGGTGGAGTTGCCCCAGGAGTTCGTGCCCGACCTGCCGGCGCTCTCCTGGGAGCAGGACGAGGTCGAGACGTCCATCTGGGATCGCGCGCCCTCGGCCCTCACCGCCATGCCGACCGGCAACGACCGCGCCCCCGAGCCGCCAGCCCCCGCCGTCGCCCCCGATCCGCCCGCCTTCGGCGCCGCGGCCCGGGAGGGCGCGCTGCGCCGGACGGCCATCGACGACGAGCTGCCGACGGTCAACAACAACGGGCAGCGGCCCACGGCCCTCCTCTCCGAGGTGGCCCCCGCCGTCGCCCCGGCCGACCTGCGGCTGCCCCCGGGCGTGGCCCAGCGGCCGGCGACGCAGAACCGGCTGTCGGTCTTCCTGGTCATCACCCTGCTCGCCCTCGGCGGCTCGGCCCTCGCGGTCTGGCTGCTGGGCCGCGAGCCCCCGCGCGCAGCGCTGACCATCAACAGCGCGCCGCCCGGGGCCCGCGTCCGCCTCACGATCGACGGCCGGGCGCTCGCCGAGCAGGTCACGCCGGTGACGGTGGCCGACCTGGAGCCGGGCAGCCACACCATCCGCATCGAGGCGACGGACCAGGAGACGGTGGACACCTCCGTCGACCTGCAGGCCGGGCGGACGCGGACCCTGGAGGTCGTCCTCCAGCCCCGCGCCACGACGGGCCTCGAGCTGAACACCGAGCCCGTCGGCGCCCGCGTCTTCATCGACGGCGAGGAGCTGCCCGACCGCACGCCCATGCGCACCAGCGCCGTCGCCCCCGGCAAGCGGCACCTGCGCATCATCAAGGACGGCTACCTGCCCTGGGAGGGCACGGTCGAGGCCGCCCAGGGCAAGCTGCGCCGCGTCGAGACCATCGAGCTGCGGCCCGACAAGGTGGCCGTGACGTTCCAGCCCGATCCCCCCGAGACGCGCGTCGTCGTCGTCCTGGGCGATGGCACCCGCAAGGAGCTGGGCGAGGGCGTGGTGACGTTCGAGGGCCTGCCCAACACCGGCCTCGCCCGCGTCGAGGCCGAGGCCCGCGGCTACGAGCCCCTCCAGCGCAAGCTGCCCCAGTACGACCGCCGCGCCGTGACGGAGCTGCTGACGCTGGAGGAGGTGCCCGTGCGCGCCCCGGCGACGACGCCGCCGCCCCAGCGGCCCCCCGTCCGGCCCGTCCCGCGCCCCCGCCGGCCCGATCCGGGCCGCTGCGAGGGGGAGGACTGCCCGCCGCCGGGCGACGTGGTGGCCCCGCCGACCCGCGCCCCGGAGCCGGTGGCCGTGCCCCAGCCCAAGGGCGACGGCACCCTGAAGCTCACGGCGGTGCCCTCGGCGCGCGTCCTCATCGACGGCAAGGACATGGGCCAGACGCCGCTGCTCGGCATCAAGCTCTCGGTGGGCAACCACCAGGTCGAGCTCGTCCGGGACTGGGAGCCGCGCCCCTACCGCAAGACCATCACGGTCTACATCGAGAAGGACAAGGAGACGTTCCGCCGCGTCAGCGAGTAGGTCGTCTCGGAAGCCCTCGAAATCAAAAACGAATGATGACGGCGCCCGTGCCTGGCTTGCGGGTCAGGCCGGCCGGATCGTCCTCGGCCAGCAGCGCGATGGGCACGGCGACGGCGGCCACGGCGGCAGCGGCGACCGTCGGCCAGAACCACCAGCGGCGGTGGTAGGGGCGCGGGTCGGGCAGGTCGATCTCGGGGGCCGTCAGCCCGGGGGCCGCCGGATCGAGGCCACTGTACAGCAGCCGCACCAGCTCGCCGCCGAGGCGCGTCGCGTCGCCCCCTTCGTCGGGCAGCTCCACCAGGCGGACCCGCCGGCCGGCCTGCAGGTCGAAGAGGCCAGCGCGCGCCAGCCCCTCCCCCAGCTCTACCAGCACCGCCTGATCGGCGGCCACGAGCGCCCGCAGATCGCGCAGGCCGGGCCCGACGGCGTCGGCGTCGAGCTGGCCGTCCAGGCGCCCCTGCACCTCGTCGAGCAGCTGCCCGCGCTCCGCCGGCCGCAGGCGCGCGAGCACCGCCACCCCCAGCTCGGCGCGAGGCGTGACCTGGTAGACGCCGCGGTGGAAGCCATCGGCCTCGACGCTGACGACGTGGCTGCCCGCCACCACCTCGACGGCGACCGGCGTGATCCCCGCGCGGCGGCCATCGATGCGCACCAGCGCCGGCAGCGTGGCCTCCACCCGCAGCGCCGCCTGCACCGGCGGCTCGATGGCGGCCGCCAGGGCTTCCAGCAGCGATGGGGGCGCCCCGGCCGCGTCGAGGGTGGGCGGATCTTCGAGCCGCAGCCACATCCGGCAGGCGGCCACGGCCCCCTCGGTGTCGCGCAGACCCAGCCGCATGCGCGCCAGCAGCTCGTAGGCCCGGGCCGCTTCGCCGACCGCGCCGGAGGCGACGAGCGCGGGCGCCGCCGCCTCGACGAGGGCGAGGGCCTGATCCACCTCCAGGTTCTCGTAGGCGGTGCGAGCCTCGGCCAGCCGCGCCTCGGCCGCCGCCCGGGCGCCCTCGGGATCGAGCAGGCCCGCGACGTCCACGCCGGCGACCCCCTCGACGCGCCCGGCGGCCAGGCGAGCGCCGTCCACGAGCCGCGCCAGGCGGCCGTCTCGGGGTGGGGAGGTGGCGAGGACGGCCACCCGCACCGGCGCGGCCGCCGCGACGGAGGCCCACGCCACCACCAGCGCCAGGAGGGCGCGCGTCAACCGGGGAGGCCGAGGAGCCGATCCATGCGCTCGGCCAGATCGGGGCGGGCGAGCAGCATGCCCGCCACGTCGGCGGCCACGCGGTCGCGGGTGGGCGCGGGCAGGCTGGCCATCTCACGGGCGAGGACGGCGTCGACGGCGGCGCGCACGGCGGCCTCGCGGTCGGCGATGGCCCCCGTCGCGAGGCGATCGGCGACGGCGGAGAACAGGCGGCCCAGCTCGTCGGGCGGGGCCGCGGCGGCGGCGGGCGCCGCGCCCTGGGCCGCCTGGCTCGGGCTCGCGGGGCTGGGCGCGCCGACGGCGCCGATGGCTCGGGGGCCTTTGATCTCGGTCATGGCTGCCTCCGCGGCCAGTATGGCAGATCGGGGCGCGGCAATCACCAGGGCCATCGTCCGAGATGCTTGCCAGGGCGGAGCCACGTTGCGGATGATGAACTGCACGTATCTCTGGGAGCCCCATGGCCAGCAAGACCCCCCCGAAGCAGCGCCAGAACGTCTACGAGATCGCCCAGGCCCAGCTCCAGCGAGCGGCCGACGTCATCCGCCTCGAAGACCGCCTGCACATGATCCTCTCGCAGCCGAAGAACGAGCTGATCATCAACTTCCCGGTGCGGATGGATGACGGCAACTATCGGCTCTTCAAGGGTTATCGCATCCAGCACAACGACATCATGGGCCCCTACAAGGGCGGCATCCGGTTCCACCCCGAGGTCCACCTCGACGAGGTGAAGGCCCTCGCGGCCTGGATGACGTGGAAGTGCGCGGTGATGGAGATCCCCTTCGGCGGGGCCAAGGGCGGGGTCAAGTTCGACCCCCGCTCCACCAGCCCGGCGGAGCTGGAGCGCATCACCCGGCGCTTCACCCACGCCCTGGGCGACAACATCGGCCCCAACTACGACATCCCCGCCCCCGACATGGGCACCAACGCCCAGACGATGGTCTGGATGATGGACACCTACATGAACCGGGGGCCGAGCCGCGACAAGAACGCCCAGCGCGCGGTGGTCACCGGCAAGTCCATCACCTCCGGCGGCTCCCAGGGCCGCGAGAAGGCCACCGGCCAGGGCGTCGTGTACGCCATCGAGGAGTGGGCGACCGAGAACGACTTCTCCCTCGACGGCGCCACCTTCTCGGTGCAGGGCTTCGGGAACGTGGGCAGCCACGCGGCCGCCATCCTCTCCCGGATGGGCGCCAGCATGATCGCCGTCCAGGATCACACGGGGGCCCTCGTCAACCGCGAGGGCATCCACCCCAAGCGCCTCGCCCGCCACGTCGCCGAGACGGGCGGCGTCGCGGGGTACAAGGGCGCGGAGCCCGTCGACAAGGCGACGTTCTTCGGGACGGAGGTGGACATCTTCATCCCCGCCGCCCTGGAGAGCCAGATCACCGCGGACACCGCCCCGCTGATGCGCTGCAAGCTGGTGGTCGAGGGCGCCAACGGCCCCACCGACCTCGAGGGCGAGGCCATCTTGCAGGACAAGGGGGTGCAGATCCTCCCCGACGTCCTCGCGAACGCGGGCGGCGTGACGGTGAGCTACTTCGAGTGGCTGCAGAACCGCCGCGCCGAGTCCTGGACGCTCGAGGAGGTGGACGCCCGCCTGCACGCGATGATGGTGCGCGCCTACCGCACCGTGCGCCGGGTCGCCCGCGAGCACGGCATCGACAACCGCACGGCGGCCTACGTCCACAGCCTGCAGCGCATCCAGGAAGTGTATCGCGAGCGCGGCATCTTCCCCTGAGCCCGCTGGACGGCGATGGACCACCTGCCCCCCTCCCTCGCCCGCATCGTGCGGACGGAGGCGCGCGCCGCGCATGCCATCCTCCCCGCCGGGGTGGTCTCGCAAGAGGAGCTGGAGCAGTTCGGCCACGTCGGGCTGCTGGAGGCCCGGGAGCGCTTCGACCCCAGCCGGGGCGTGGCCTTCGGCGCCTTCGCACGGTTCCGGGTGCGGGGCGCCATCTATGACGGCCTGCGCCAGATCGGCGCCCTGACGCGCCGCTCCTACGAGCGCCTGCGCCGCGCCGTCATCGCCCACGACGCGGTGGGCGAGCCCGCCCCGGTGCCCGCCGAGGGCCCCGACCCGGGCCAGGACGCCCAGGTCGTCTACGCGTCCATCGTGCGGCTGGCCATGGCCCGCATCGCCGACGAGACGCTGGCCGACGCCCCCGCCGATCCCGAGGAGGCCGCCTGCGACAGCGAGACGCACGCCCGCGTGCGGGCCGCGTTCCAGCAGCTCGACGACGAGTCGCAGATCGTGCTCCGCGCCGTCCTCGATCTGGGGGAAGAGGGGGACTCGGGAGCGGCCCTGGCGCGGCGCCGCGGGGTCAGCCGATCGGCCGTTTCCCGGGTGCACCGCGAGGCGCTCTTTCGTCTGAAACGTCTTTTGGAATCCAGCAGTTGAGGGCGGTGCTCCTCGCCCTCTGCCTGTCCGTGGCGGGCTGCAGCGAGGTGCTCGTCCGCGGCCTCGACGAGGCGTCTGCAGGCGAAGTCATGGCCGCGCTGGCCGCCGCCTGCATCCCGGCGAGCCGCCAGCGCGACCGCGGCGACCGCTTCCTCGTCGAGGTCAGCGCCGAGGCCGCCGGGCCGGCGTGGGCCCAGCTGCGCGCCCCGGGCTGCCCCGCGCGCCCGCGGCCCCGCCCCCGGCCGCTGGGTCGTCGGTCCGGCCGAGGCCCGGGCCCAGGAGCGCCAGGCCCAGGCCGCGGCCCTCGAGCAGACGCTGGAGGCGCTCGGCGCCGTCCGCACGGCCCGGGTGACGCTCACCGAAGCCGGCGCCGCCGTCGTGCTCCGCGTCGACGACGCCCGCGTCGGCCCCACCGCCGAGGCCCTCGTGCGCGCGGCCGTGCCCCCGGGGGCGGCCGTCGAGGTGCGGCTGGAGCCCATCGTCCTGCCCCCGCCGTGGTCGCCGCCGGCCGGTGCGCCGTCCGTCGCGCTCAGCGCCCTCGTCGCGGCGCTCACCCTCGCCTGTGGCGCCTTGCTGGTGCAGCTCCGGCGCGTCCGGCGGTCCCGGGCATGATCGCGGGCGTCCCCCTCCCGCCCGACGGCCTGACGGTGCTCGCCGCGCTGCTGCGCCTGCACCCCGACGTCTCGCCCGACCTCCTGAGCCCCGCGCTGCGGGCCGCCGTAGCGGCCATCGACGCCGCCTCCATCGACGATCTCGCCCGCGCCGTCGCCCGGCGGACGCCCGCCGGCACGCCCCCGGCGCCGCCCGGCCGCAGCCCCGCCAGCCGGTTCACCCGCCGCTGGCACCGCCGCTGGCGCGTCGCCCAGGCCCTTGAGCCTGTCCCTGCTGCTGGCGCCCGGCCCTGACGCCGCCGCCCGGCTGGCCGACCGCCTGGCCCGCACCGCCGACGCCGCCGTCCGCCGCGACCTCGTCGCCCAGGCCCCTGCTCACCGTGGCCGCGCAGGCCACCGGGGCCCAGCCATGAGCCCGCCGCCCGCCATCCCACCGCCAGCCGCCTTCACCGTGGGCGGCCGCGTGCCTGCTGCCGTCAGCGCAGCCCTGGCCGAGGCCCGCCGCATCCGCGACGCCTGGGCCGAGGCCGTCGAGGGCGCCCGCGCCGACGCCGCCGCCGAGGTCCGCCAGCGATACGGGCCGCAGCCTGCGCGCCCCTGCACCGCTGGGCCGCGCTGGAGCGGCGCCGCCTGGAGGCCCAGGCCGAGGCCCTCGCCGCCGCCCTGGCCACGCGCCTGCTCGCCCGGCCGCTCGCCGCCGAGCACCTCGCCGCCCTGCGCCTGACCCCCGGGCCGGTGGAGATCCGCCTGCACCCGACCGACGCGCCGCCGCCCTCGGCCCCCTGCCGCCGCCCCTCACCGTCGTGGCCGACCCGACGCTGCAGCCCGGCGACGTGGTGTTGACCGGCCCTGCCGGCCGCGTCGACGCCCGCGCGGCCACCCGCGTCCAGCGCCTCCTGGCTGGCGCTCGGCCGTGATCGGCGCCCTGATCGACCGCCACGCCGCGGCCGCCGCCTCGGCCCTCGGCCGCGCGCCCTCGACCAGCAGCGCGACGCCGCCGCCGCGGCCTGGGCCCGCCGCCTGAGGTTGCCGTCGGGATCGCGCCCTGGCCTGCCCCGGCCGCTGGCCCCCGCGCGCCGTCCCGGCCCTGCCCGTCGCGGTCGCTGGCCTCGAGCTGGCCGATGGCCGCGCGGCGCGCCTCGACGTCGACGCCCACCTGCTGGCCGGCCGCCTGGACCGCCTCGCGGGTGGCCCGGGCGTCGCCGTGGGGCCCGTGGCGCTCTCGCCGGCCGAGGAGGGCCTCTTCGCCTGGCTGGTGCTGGGGTGGCTGGCCTTGCTGCCCGGCGTCCGCCTCGCCTGGGTCCATGGGGGCGCGCCCGCCTGGCCCCTCGGCGACGCGCCGCCCGGCGGAGTGGCCTGGCGCGTCACCATCGCCGGAGAGCTCGGGGGCGCCCGCTGGTGGCTGCCCGCCGACGCCGCGCCGTCGACCGCCGCGGTGGACCCGGCGCTGCCCCTCCGCGCCCGGATCGAGGCCGGCCACGTCCGGCTGGCCCAGGGCCTCGCGCCGGGCGACCTCGTCTACCCGGCCGGTGGCCTGGCCCTCGCCTGTGGCCCGCACCGCCTGCCCCTCACCCGCGCCGGCGAGCGCCTCGTCGTCGCCGCCGCCGCCCAGGAGCCGCTGATGCCCCCCGCCCTCGACGCCCTGCCCGTGCGGCTGGACGTGGTCCTCGGCCACCTCGAGCTCACCGTCGGCGCCCTCTCGGCGCTCCGCCCGGGCCAGGTCCTGCCGGTGCCCGCCGCCGAGCCCGTCGTCGTCACGCTCTGCGCCGGCGAGCGCCCCGTCGCCCAGGGCGTCCTGGTGGAGGACGCGGGCCGCCTGGCCGTGCAGGTCACGCGCAGCCTCTGGAGCGAACAGCCTGAAACGACTGGGATTTTCGACTGACGCTCGTCAGTCCTCTTCGCGCACCACCGTGGTGCGGTTGCCGCGGCGAGCGGGCTTCGCGGGCGGGGCCTCCTCGGCGGGGCGGCCGAGGCTGCGGAGGATCTCGGAGAAGGTGCGCTTGCCCTTCTCCGCCGGCCGCTGGATGACCGTCTCCTCCTCCTCGTCGTCGTCCTCCATGCCGTCGAGGGCCGCTTCGATCTCCCCCGTCGCGCCCATGTCGACGCTGCCGCCCAGGGAGGCCAGCAGGCGCGAGAGCGGGTCGGGCGGGGACGAGCGCTCCACGGTGCGCTCCTCCAGCTCGGGGTCGGGGGGCAGGTCACCTGCGCCGAGGTCGCCGAGCAGGTCGAGGGCCTGGGTCGTCTCCATGTCCGGGTCGGCGGGCCGGGGCACCACGACGTCGATCTCCACCGAGGGATCGCCGTCGTCGGCGTCGCCCAGGCTGTCGATGCCCAGGTCGCTCGCGGTGTCGACCGTCGGGAAGGCCGCGCGGGGCGGGCGGCTGTCGGGCAGCTCGATGCGCGCCGACGAGAGGATGCGGGGCGCGTCGGAGGCGGTGAGCGGGCGGGCGCCGGGCACGGCGACCCGGGCCGGGGCCGGCTCCTCCACCACGGCGGCCAGCGCCTCCCGGATGGCGCCCATCATCGAGCGGTCGAGCACCTCGACGTCGTCGCGCTCGGGCTCCGGCATCTCCCACGCGCCCGCGTGCTCCCGGTCGTCCTCGTCGGTGGTCGGGGCCTCCAGCACCGCGAGCGCGGCCGAGAAGGCGTCCACCGGGGGCGGCGTCACGGCCTCCAGGCCATCCTCCTCGCCCTCCCCGTCGTCCGGCTCGGCGAAGCGGCTCCACCGCACGGCCCAGCGCCCATGAGCCGGCTCCGTGGTGAACGTCCCGTTGGGCTGGAGCACGTGCAGGGCCTCCAGGACGGGGCCCTCCAGCTCGGCCGACACCGCGTCGACGCCGACCACCCGCGGGGTGAAGCCCGCGTCCACCGTCACCACGAGGTCGAGCCCGGCCGCGAGCAGGCCGGGGATGCCCCGGTCACGCCCCCCGCCGGCCCCCACGGCCGCGAGCCCGGCGAGCCAGGCGAGGCCCCCCGCCGCGTCCCGCCCGGCCAGCGCGATGAGCACGGGGGCGGCGCGGCCCGAGAGCAGCGCCAGGGCCTCCCAGCCGTCGTGCGCGCGGAGCTGGTTGATGATCACCCGGTCGGGGTCCAGGCGCCCGGCGCTGTAGACCAGGTCGCCCACGCTCACCCCGCGCCGGCTCTGCCCGTCCCCGCGGCGCGGCGTCAGGCGGATGAGCGGCCGCGCCCCGAGCGCGAGGGCGTCGTCCTCGTCGATGACCACCACGCGCGCCACGGGGGACAGCATCCCCACGAGCACCTGCAGCAGGGCGTCGCGCGCCGGCCCGGGCGGCCCGGCGACCCCGACGTTCAGGCCGGCCCGCATGGCCGTCGCCAGCGTCTCGCGCACGGCCGGGTGGGCCGCCAGGATGCCCCCCGCCCCCCGCGTCGGCGCCGGCCGGGCGATGACGAGCACCGGCCCCTCCTTCACCACCGGCGCGCGCAGGGCCAGAAACCGCGTCCCGTCCTTCAGCATCGCTTCGAGGCACGGCGAGTCTTCGTCGAAGGGCTTGGCCGCCCGCGCCGCCAGCTCCGTCAGGGCCTTGAGCAGGTCCGGCGCCGGCCAGCGCACCTGGAGCGGCTCCGGCGGCCCGGCCCGCTGGACGTACAGGCGGTCAGGGCCGTCGACGAGGACGCGCCGGACGGTGGGGTCGACCAGCAGGTCGCGGACGGGCCCGAACAGGCCCAGCAACGAGGCGGGGATGGGTGCCAACGCAGTCTCCTCGGACCTGGGCGAGCATACTGGTCGCCCCCGCCGCGCGCCAGCTTGTTGACCGGTCGCCGGCCAGAGGCGTTGACGCGGCTGGCCGGATAATGCTAGGGACGCGCGTTCGGGACGAGTCAGGCACGAGGATCCGGGTGGTACGTCTCGCCTTCACCGCAGTGCTCTTGAGCGTGATCGGCCTCTCGGCCGCTCATGCCGCCGAGCGCATGGTGGGCACCTGCCTCACCCTCGAAGGCGTGCGCCTCGGCCCCTTCACCGACGCCGCCGATCCCGCCTGTGGTGCCGACTGCGGCGACGAGGACGTCCCCGACGCCCCCGACGACGAGCTCTGCGGCGATGACGCCTGCGGCGTCGACGAGCTGGCCGCCACGCGCCTGCCGCCGGCCGGCCCCCGCTGCCTCGAGCCCGGCCCGACGTGCAGCCCCGGCAGCGATGGGCTGCCCACGGCCTTCTTCTTCGCGGGCGGCAACGCCCTCTCCACCGCTCCGATCGGCGTGCCTGCGCGCGGCGACGGCACCTTGCCCGGGCCCGAGCCCGGGGAGCACGCCTTCAGCGTGCGCGAGTTCCGCGGCACCCGCGAACCGCCCCCTCCCCGAGGCTGAGCCTCCCCCCGACGTTTGCGCCAGCGCGGCCCGTACGGTCGCGCTTGATGAAACCGGGTTCGCCCCTCGGACGGGGGCGGTGACCCACGGGCAAGTGCCCGAGCTGATTCACCATTCTGGAAGGAACGTGATGCGCAAGATCACCCTGCTTGGCCTCTTCGCAGGCCTGGCCCTCTTCGGCTGCAACAAGCCGAAGGACGGCGGCGCGACCGCCGAGACCGCCAAGACCGCCGAGACCGGCAAGACCGCCGACGGCGCCGCGACCACCGCCGACAGCAAGCTCGTGCCGGTCGGCACCAGCTACGCGAAGGGCGGCCCGGCGACGGCCCCCGTGACCATCGTCGAGTTCAGCGACTTCCAGTGTCCCTTCTGCTCCCGGGTCAACCCGACCATGAAGCAGGTCATGGACACCTACGGCGACAAGGTCCGCATCGTCTTCAAGCACAACCCCCTGCCCTTCCACCAGGACGCCCCCCTGGCCAGCCAGGCCGCCCTGGCCGCCGGCAAGCAGGGCAAGTTCTGGGAGATGCACGACAAGCTCTTCGAGAACCAGCGCGAGCTGAAGAAGGACAAGCTCGTCGAGTACGCCCAGGCCATCGGCCTGGACATGAAGGCCTTCGAGGCCGACCTCGAGAGCGACGCCATCAAGGCCATGGTCGAGGCCGACAAGGCCCTGGCCGCCAAGGTCGGCGCCCGCGGCACCCCCAACTTCATGATCAACGGCAAGCAGGTCTCCGGCGCCCGGCCCTTCGACTCCTTCAAGGAGGTCATCGACGCCGAGCTGAAGGCCGTCGAGGGGCTGAAGGACGTCAAGCCCGACGCCATCTACGCCGCCCGCGTCGAGAAGAACTTCGAGGCCCCCAAGGCCGCCCCGACCGCCGATGGCGGCGCCGCCGACACCAGCAAGGTCGTCTACAAGATCCCCGTCGGTGAGAAGACCTACGTGAAGGGCGGCAAGGAGCCCCTGGTCACCATCATCGAGTTCAGCGAGTTCCAGTGCCCCTTCTGCTCCCGCGTCCTGCCGACCACGAAGCAGATCCTGGACACCTATGGCGACAAGGTGGCCATCGCCTTCCGCCACAACCCGCTGCCCTTCCACAAGGACGCCATGCCCGCCGCCGAGGCCTCCCTGGCCGCCGGCGCCCAGGGCAAGTTCTGGGAGATGCACGACAAGCTCTTCGAGAACCAGCGCGCCCTGTCCCGTGAGAACCTCGAGACCTACGCCAAGGACCTCGGGCTGGACGTCGAGAAGTTCAAGGCCGACCTCAACAGCGGCCGCTTCAAGGCCCAGATCGACGAGGACATGAAGGTCGGCGCCCAGTTCGGCGCGCGCGGCACCCCCAACTTCTTCATCAACGGCCGCCAGGTCACCGGCGCCCGCCCCTTCGATGCCTTCAAGACGGTCATCGACGAGGAGATCAAGAAGGCCGAGGCCGAGATCGCCAAGGGCACCCCCCGCAGCGGCATCTACGCCGCCCTGACCGCGAAGGGCCTCGACAAGGCCGCCGCGCCCCCGACCCGCCGCCCGCCGGCCGATGACAACACCGTCTACAAGGTGCCCGTCGAGGCCAACGACGCCATCAAGGGTCAGGCCGACGCCCTCGTGACCATCATCGAGTTCAGCGAGTTCCAGTGCCCCTTCTGCAACCGGGTCGGCCCGACCATCAAGCAGATCGAGGAGAAGTACGGCAAGGACGTGCGCATCGTCTTCAAGCACAACCCCCTGCCCTTCCACAAGGACGCCCCCTACGCCGGCCAGGCCGCCCTGGCCGCCGGCAAGCAGGGCAAGTTCTGGGAGATGCACGACAAGCTCTTCGCCAACCAGCGCGCCCTGGCCGTCGAGAACGTCGACGGCTACGCCAAGGAGATCGGCCTGGACATGGGCAAGTTCAAGGCCGACGTGGAGAGCCAGGACATCAAGGACCAGATCAAGCGTGACCAGGATCTGGCCCGCAACATCGGCGCCGGTGGCACCCCGAACTTCTTCATCAACGGCCGCAAGCTCGTGGGCGCCCAGCCCTTCGAGAGCTTCCAGAAGGTCATCGACGAGGAGCTGGCCAAGGCCAAGAAGCTCGTCGCCGCCGGCACCCCGGCCGCCAACGTGTACGCCGAGCTGACCAAGAACGGCGCCACGAAGCCCGCCGCGGCCCCCGCTGCGCGCCCGACCGAGGATGACACCAAGGTCTACGACGTGAAGGTGGCCGACAACGACCACATCAAGGGCAACAAGAACGCCGTCATCACCATCGTCGAGTTCAGCGACTTCCAGTGCCCCTTCTGCAGCCGCGTCAACCCGACGCTGAAGCAGGTCGAGGACACCTACGGCGACAAGGTCCGCGTGGTCTTCAAGCACAACCCGCTGAGCTTCCACCAGGACGCCCCCCTGGCCTCCGAGGCGGCCCTCGCCGCCGGCGCCCAGGGCAAGTTCTGGGAGATGCACGACATGCTCTTCAAGAACCAGCGCGCCCTGAAGCGGGAGAACCTCGAGCAGTACGCCCAGGAGCTCGGCCTGAACATGGACAAGTTCAAGGCGGCGCTGGACGGCGGCACCTTCAAGGAGCAGGTCCAGGCGGACATCGCCCAGGCCCGCGCCCTCGGCGCCACCGGCACCCCCTCCTTCTTCATCAACGGCCGCAAGGTCCGGGGCGCCCAGCCCTTCGACCGCTTCAAGGCCGTCATTGACGAAGAGCTCGCCAAGAAGAAGTGAGCCGGCGCCGGGCTCGCCCCGGCCGCCCGCTGGCGCCGCTCAGCCCTGGAGCGGCGCCCACTCCACCTCCCGGTACTTCCGCCCGCCCCCGCCCGCCGTGTAGAGCACGACGCGGTCGAGCTGCAAGCGTACGTCCTGCAAAGAGATTTCGTTCGCCCAGGCCAGCACCTCGGCGTGGTGCCGGGGCTGGTTCACGCGGCCGACGGTGACGTGTGGGCGCAGGGCCCGGTCCTCGGGCGGGCGCCCGGCGGCCGCGAGCGCGGTGGGGCGGATCCGCTCGCCCAGGGTCACCGCCGCCGCGGCGTCCAGCGCCAGGGCGAGGGCCGACCACGCGCCCGGGCGCCCGAACGGCCGCAGCGCGATCCCGCGCGCCGACACGGGACCTCCCAGCGCCTCGCAGGCCGCCCACGCGGCCCGGGCCCGCTCAGCGCCCGCCGGACCCAGGAACGCCAGCGTCAGGTGCAGGTCGTCGGGGTGCTCCAGGCGGAGCCCCGGGGGCGGATCGACCAGGCGGCGGAACCAGTCCCCGGCTGGCACCGCGAGGCCGATGAACCACGTAGGCTCGCCCACGCGTCAGCCCTCAGCCGGGACGAGCACCTCGAACGCCCGCAGCGCCCGGAGCAGATCGGCGTCCACCTCGATGCCCCCCTCCGCCAGCTCGGCCAGCACCTCGGGCACGCGTCGGCCGTCAAAGGCCTCCAGGGCCTCCAGCAGATCGGCCGGCACCACCAGCGGATCGATGGCGCTGTAGGCCAGCACGCGGTCGCCCGGCAGGGTGCCATGCCAGTCCGCCCGGTTGCTGCGCAGGCGGACGGGCAGCGGCCCCGTCCGCTCGGCGGCGCGGTCGGCCACCGTCCGGGCCAGCGTCTGCAGGTGGCGCTGGCCGATCTGGCGCACCCGCGCCCAGCTCAGGGCCTCGAACTCCCGAGCGCAGGCCAGGAAGAAGTCCTCCTCGCGGCCGATCCACGGGCCCCAGTCGCAGTTGAAGAGGGCCTCGTCGGCGGCCTGCTCGTCGGTGGCACCGGCCGGGTAGCGCACCCGCCGGGCGACCCAGTAGCCCACGGCGCGCTCCACCTCCGTCAGCATGCGCTGGGTGGCCTCCCAGAACCGCTCGCCCAGGGCGCCGTCCTCGTGGCGGCAGAACCAGGTGGCGCAGATGCCGTTGCGGTGCTTCCAGATGCCGCAGCGGCCATCGCTGAGGTGGTGGGGGCAGCGCAGCTCGTCGCTGCGCCCGAAGGACTGCTCCTCGATGACCTTCTCGTACGCCGCCTGGTCGGCGCCGACGACCTCGAGGCCGAGCGGGCTGAGCCCGTGGCCGCTGGCCAGGCGCCGCAGGACGGTGGCCCGCCCCTCCTCGGCCGCCGGATCCGTGTCGGCCAGGATGCGCCCGAGCATGAAGTTCGGGATGCGGGGGACATAGGTGCAGCACCGCGTGACCGGGTGGAAGGTGCCGCCGGGCGCGTCGGGCGCGCACATCGCGCAGTCATGGCAGGTGGCGCGCTCTTCGCGCGGCAGCGGGGCGCCGGTGATGGCCACCAGCCAGTCTTCGTACGGCGAGGGCAGTCCCATGGTTGTCCTGTGGCGGTTGCCGCCCTAGCCTAGTCGGCAGGGCCCCTTGCCACCAGATCCGCCGGATGTCGCCCATGCGAATCGCCGCGCTCCTGCTCCTCATGACGGCGACGGCCACGGCCCAGGTCGCCGGGACCCGGCGGGTCCGCGTCGACTTCTACCAGGGCCCCATCGTGAGCTCCTCGCGGGTCATCGGCCTCGGGGGGGCCTACGTCGGCATCGCCGAGGGCGCCGACGGCCACCTCGTCAACCCCGCCGCCTTCGCCGTCCGGTACCCCTACACCGCCGACGACTGGTACGACTGGGACTTCGCGTTCTCCTGGCTCAACCTGGCGGGCGGCGAGATCGACCTGGATCAGTCCGGCCGCACGGGCGACTTCGAGAAGGCCCAGCTCCTCCAGGCCGGCGTCAACTTCAAGCTGGGCCGCCATGGGTTCGGCTTCCATCTGCTGTCGCAGAGCTTCGATCTGGCCCGCGAGGTGGACGGCGCCGACACCGCGGTCACGTATGGCCAGACGCAGGGCGGGCTGGGCTACGCGTACGCCTTCCAGGACGGGCAGCTCATCGTCGGCGGCATCCTGGGGGGTGGGACGGCCGAGGTGCGGTTCACCGAGTCCAACGAGACCATCGCCAGCATCACGGGGGGTGGCAGCCAGGTGGGCGTCCTCTACGCCCCCTTCGACGCCTCCTGGCGCCTGGGCTCGTCGCTGCGCTCCGAGATCATCGGCAAGGAAGCGGAGGGCCGCGCGGAGGTGGTGGGCTCCCTGGTGCCGACCGAGGTGGTGGTGCCGTCCGAGCTGTCCATCGGCGGCTCCTACCGCTGGGGCGAGCGCCCGTACAACCCCCGGCCCGGCTTCGGGGACCGGCCCCGGGCGCCGGCCTCGCCCCTGAGCCGGCGCTACATCCTGGTGGCCGCGGACATGGTCCTGACCGGCAAGGTGGACGACGCCGTGAGCGCCCGCGCGTTCCTGGACGGCGACGGCCGCCGGGCCGGCGCGGATCCGGCGCTCAGCCTGCGCGGCGGCGTCGAGTCCGAAATCCTGCCGGATCTCGTGGCCTTGCGCTGCGGCACCTACTTCGAGCCCAGCCGGCTGCGGGCGGGCGCCGGCCGCTGGCACGCCACGGCCGGCGCCGATCTGCACGTCGACTGGGGCTGGGCCTGGAAGATCGCCGGCGTCTTCGACGGCGCGGATGGCTACCTCAACTGGGGCCTCGGGGTCGGATTCTGGCATTGAGGCGGCGCCGGAAACGCGCGAAGCTCGGTGGGTGCCGTTATACTGCGAGCACCGACCCCCCACGGAGTACGCCATGTCGTCCGAGACCTTCGAGCTGGATATCGACCGGGAGCTGGCCTGCTACGACGGGGAGTGGCTGTCCGTCGAGGACCTCTCCTCGCGCATCAAGGAGAAGGTGGCCGCCGGCGACTTCCGCGTGGCCCGCCTCTCCCTCGCCCTGCAGCGCCTCGAGGAGGCCCTGGAGAGCGTCAAGACCATCGAGCTGCGCATCACCCCCGAGCTCTACGAGGCGTTCACCCGCATCGCGGACGCCGAGGAGCAGCCGGTGAGCATGACGCTGCGCCGCGCCCTCGTGCACTACCTGGCCTCCGAGGACGCCACGCGCCGGCTCTACAAGGCCCGCGCCGGCGGGGCGCGCCGGTCGGCCTGAGCCCTTGATCCCCGCTCCCCCGTCGGGCGCCGGCGGCCTGCCCGGCCTCGCCGTCGCCCGGCCCGTCACCGTGCTCATGAGCCTGCTGGCGCTCCTCACGGTGGGGGGCATCGCCTGGCGCCTCATCCCCGTCCAGCTGCTGCCGAGCGGCTTCGACGCCCCCGTGATGTGGGTCGCCATCCCCACGCTGCCCGCCGCCCCCGCCGACAACGAGCGATCCGTCGCCGAGCCCGTCGAGGAGGCCCTGGCGACGATGCCGGACCTCGACGCCCTGCGCACCATCGTCCGCAGCGACCGCGTCGTCTTCCGGGTCGAGATGCGCAAGGACGCCGATCCCGAGGGCATGTACGCCCAGCTCCAGGACCGCCTCGACCGCGTGCGCCCCCGCCTGCCGGAGGGCACCCGCCTGGCGAGCATCTGGCGCCACGACCCCAACGACGACCCCGTGATGATCCTCGGCGTCGTCTACCCCGAGAGCGCCCGCGACCCCCACCAGGACCTGCTGACGCACCTCGCGCGGCCGCTGGAGCGGCTGCCCGGCATCAGCGCCGTCGAGGTCGAGGGCCTGCGCCCCACGCAGGTCCGCATCGAGGTGGACGACGGGGCGGCGCGCAGCGCGGGCGTCGACAACGCCACCATCGTCCGGAGCCTGCAGGATGATGGCTTCACGATGGCCCTCGGCGCCGTCGAGGAGGGGGGCCGCCGCGTCCTCGTCCGCGCGGTCTCCCGCTTCGACGATCTCGAAGAGATCCGCGCAGTTCCCATCGCGGAGGGCACCACCCTCGGCGACGTCGCCACCGTCCGCTTCGGCACCGATCCCGAGCCCGAGATCCACCGCATCGACGGCCACGCCGCCGCCACCCTGATGGTCTACAAGGAGGCGTCCGCCAACACCGCCGAGGCCACCGCCCGGGTGGCCGCGACGCTCGACGCCGCGCTCGCCCGCCCAGCCCTGGCCGGCTACCAGACGCAGACCTTCTTCGACCAGGGCCTCTACATCCGCCAGTCCATCGAGCAGCTCCGCGAGTCGGCGCTCATCGGCGGGGCGCTGGCCGTCGCCGTCCTCTTCCTGTTCCTGCGCGCCCTGGGCATGACGCTGCTGCTGACCCTCTGCATCCCCCTCTGCCTGCTGGCGACCGTCGTCGTCCTCTACTTCTCCGGCGACTCCCTGAACGTGCTCAGCATGATGGGCCTGATGCTCTCGGTGGGCATGGTGGTCGACAACGCCATCGTGGTGCTCGAGAACATCGACCGCCGCCGCCGCCTCGGCGAGGAGGCCACCGCCGCCGCCGTCCACGGGGCCCGGGAGGTCTCCCTGGCCATCACGCTCGCCACCCTGACCACCCTCGTCGTCTTCCTGCCCATGATCCTGCTGGGCGACAACCCGGCGATGGGCTTCTACATGGGCAAGATCGGCTTCCCGGTCTGCTACGCCCTGCTGGCGAGCCTGGGGGTCGCACTGCTCTACATCCCGGCGGGCGCGCGGCGCCTGGCCCTCGGGGGCGAGCGGCGCCTGGGCCCCGTCCTGCGCGGCCTGCAGGACGCCTACGCCGGCGCCCTGGCCTGGGCGCTGCGCCACCGGACCCTGGCCGCCCTGGGCGTCATCGCCGTCATCGGCTCCACCGCCATCCCCTTCGGCCGCATCCGCCGGGTCGACCGGGTCGAGGGCGGCCTCGACGCCGTGCGCGTGCAGCTCTTCGGCCCCGCCAACGCCACCCTGGAGGAGCTGGACGCCACCGCCCGCGGCTTCGAGGAGCGCCTGCTGGCCCGCAAGGACGACCTCGACATCCGCGCCGTCCTCACCCACCGCGGCTGGTCCCGGCAGCACGTGATGATCCGCGTCTTCTTCACGGGCGTGGACGAGCGCCGCCGCCCCAAGGAGGAGGCCATCGCCGAGATCCGCACGCTGTTGCCGGAGCGGCCCGGCTACGAGGCCCGCATCGGCTGGCGCGGCGGCGGGGCCGGCGAAGACGCGGGCATCCAGCTCGCCGTCACCGGGCCCGACACGGAGGTGGCCACCGAGCTGGCCCAGCAGATCGGCGCCGAGCTGGAGCGGGTGCCCGGCGTGGAGCAGGCGACCCTGGAGGACGCCGCCAGCGGCACCGAGCTGCGCTTCGTCGTGGCCCGGGACGCCGCCGATCGGGCCGGCCTCGACCCGCTCACCATCGGCGGCACCATCGACTACAGCCTGCGCGGTCGGCGGCTGGCCGACTTCCAGACAGGCGAGCGGGAGCTGGAGGTGCGCGTGGAGCTGGCGCCCGAGGGCCGGGCCGACGCCGACCAGCTCGAGCAGCTCGCCGTCGCCCGCCCGGCCGCCCTCGGAGAGCCGGCGGACCGGGGCGGCCCCTCCCTGGCGCTCGTGACGACCCGCGCACAGGCCGCCGGCTACGGGCAGATCACCCGCCGCGACCGGCAGTCGCGCGTCACCGTGAACGTCACCGGCGACGAGGCCGAGCTCTTCCCGCTGCTGCAAGGCTACGCCGCCCGAGTCCGCCTGCCCGCCGGCTACGACCTCTCGCTGGGCGAGCGCTTCCAGGAGCGCGACAAGAACGAGGAGTCCGGCCTCTTCGCCGTGGGCGTGGCCATCGTCCTCGTGTTCTTCCTCATGGGGGTGCTCTTCGAGAGCTTCATCCTGCCGTTCTCCATCATCCTGTCCATCCCCCTGGCCTTCGCCGGGGTCTTCTGGACGCTCTGGCTGACGGACACCCCCCTCGACATCATGGCCATCATCGGCTGCATCATCCTGGTCGGGGTGGTGGTCAACAACGGCATCGTCCTCATCGACCAGGTGCAGCACCGCCGCCAGGCCGGCATGCGCCGCGACGAGGCGCTCGTCGAGGCCGCGCGGCAGCGCGTCCGCCCCATCCTCATGACCGCCCTGACCACCATCGGCGGCCTCATCCCCATGGCCCTGGGGAACGCCAGCATCCTGGGCCTGGAGTACAAGCCCCTCGGCCGCGTCGTCATCGGCGGGCTCATCGCCGGCACGGCGCTGACGCTCTTCGCCGTCCCTTTGCTGTACGCTCTGCTCGACGGGGTGAGCCACCTGCCCCACCGCGTCCGCCTGCTGACCCGTCGAGTGCTCGGAGGAACCGGGTGATCACCAGGAATTTCAAGTACTTGCTCGCGGCGCTGCTGGTCGCGGGCTGCGCGGATCCCGACGCCACGGCGCCGCGCAGCGCCGGCCCGCGGGCGCCCGCCGCCGAGAAGCCGGCCGACCAGCCCACGCCGCCCGACGAGACGCCGCCCGACGAGACGCCGCCCGACGAGACGCCGCCCGACGAGACGCCGCCCGACGAGACGCCGCCCGACGAGACGCCGCCCGACGAGACGCCGCCCGACGAGACGCCGCCCGACGAGACGCCGCCCGACGAGACGCCGCCCGACGAGACGCCGCCCGACGCGTGCCCGCCCGGCGTCCAGTGCGTCGCCAGCCTGCCCTTCCTGGCCCGCGGCGACACCCGCCGCGGCGGCCCGTCCCGCTTCGACGCCTACGGCTGCGCCCCCGAGACGGACGAGTCGGGCCCCGAAGAGGTCTACCGCGTCGACGTGCCCACCGATGGCTTCCTGGCCGTCGAGCTGAGCGGCATGGCCGACGAGGTCGACGTCGACGTCCACCTGCTCACCGACCTCGACGCCGGCGCCTGCCTCGATCGCGGCCACTGGCGGGCCGGCTGGCCCGTGACGGCCGGCCGCTACTGGGTGGTGGCCGACTCCTGGGTGACGCCGGCCGGCGAGGCCCTGCCCGGGGCCTACTCCCTGCGCTTCACGCTGACGACGCCCCAGACGCTGGAGGACGAGGGCGTGGCCCCCGCGCTGGCCGACGCCGCCCTGCACGCCTTCGGGCAAGCCTGGACGGAGGGCCAGACCGACCGGCTCGAGTACACGGTGACCGACTTCTCCCTGCACTCCTCGGAGCCGCGGGCCTGGATGTTCGACCTGGCCACGGGCGACCTGCTCTGGCACCTGCACATCGCCCATGGCGACGGCAGCGCCGACCCCGCCGATCCGGGCACGGCCGTCCGCTTCTCGAACGTCCCGGAGAGCCACCAGTCGAGCCTGGGCCTGCTGCGCGCCGCCGAGGCCTACGAGGGCGACTACGGGCACTCGTTCCGCCTGGACGGCCTGGAGCCCGGCTACAACGACAACGTCCGCCGCCGCGACATCGTGGTGCACCCCTCGGCCGGCAGCCGCGACACGTACGTCGCCGAGCACGGCCAGGTGCTCAACTCGTGGGGCTGCCCCGCCATCGACGACCGCATCGCGCCCACTGTCGTCGACACCCTCGCCGAGGGCTCCCTGCTGTTCTTCTGGTACCCCGATGGGGACTGGAGCGAGCGCTCCGCCTACTTGCCCTGAGGTGAGCCCGGGGGCACCTCGGCCCCCGTCTTGCCCCGCGCCAGCGCCGCGAGGTGGTGGTCGAGGTAGCGCCCGAGCAGCGCTTGCAGCGCTGGCGCCTCCGGGTGCTCGTCGAAGAGGTTGCGCCGCTCCAGCGGATCCGCTTGCAGATCATAGAGTTCGAAGTAGTTCTCGCGGATCCGCTGGATGAGCTTCAGGGGCCCGACGCGCACGCCGACCTGGTGGGCGCGGTAGTTGGAGTCGGGCAGCGCCTCGAAGAAGACGGGCGCCACCGAGGCCGGCGTGCCCGTGCGGATCTCGTCGGCGCGGGACCGCCCGATCCACGTCCGGGGCGTCGGCAGGCCGAGCAGGTCGAGGAGGGTCGGGCCCACCTCCATGTGCCCGATGGGCACGTCGATGCGCCGCGCGGCCACCCCCGGCACATGCATGACCAGCGGCACATGGACCATCTCCTCGTACAGAGAGTGGCCATGGAAGCGGTGGCCGTGGTCCAGGAACTCATCGCCGTGGTCCGCCGTGATGACCAGCAGCGTGGAGTCCCACAGGCCGCGCTCCTTCAGGCCGTCGATCAGCCGGCCCAGGTGCACGTCGGTGTAGCGCAGGATGGCCCGATAGCGGGCCTCGTCGGAGCTGCCGTCCGCGGGGAAGCCCTCGACCTCGAAGTAGGGATCGTGGGGGTCGTAGTAGTGGCCCCACAGGAAGAAGCGGTCGGTCTTCGGGACGAGCTGCCCGGCGCGGAAGGCGTCCACATGGCGCAGCATGCCGTCCGTCAGGTGGGCGGAGCCGGGCTTCGCGCCGTGCACGGTGAAGTCGCTCGTGCTGTAGTCGGCGGTGTGGGTGCCCTGGCGCAGCCCCCGGATGAAGAAGATGGTGACGTTGGCGAAGAGCGCCGTGTGCCAGCCCTTGTCCCGCAGCACCTCGGCCAGCAGCGTCATCGCCGCCACCGGCGTCTGATCGCGGCCCATGTCGAGGCGCGATGGCACCGTGCTCGTCATGAGGGCCGGGATGGACCAGTACGTCGACGCGCCATGGGCATAAGCCTGCGTAAAGTCGACGGATTCCTCAGCCAGCGCCCGCAGCCGGGGCATCTCCTCGAGGGCGATGTCGGCCCGCACGGTGTCGACCGTCAGGAAGACCACGTTCCATGGCACCACCGGCCCCGCCGGCGCCGGCGGACGCGGCAGGTGCAGCGGATCATCGGCCCGGCGCAGATCGGCCCCCGTGCAGTTCTGATCCACGCCGTCCTCGGGGGCGTCGTAGACCCCGGGTCGGATGGCCGGGTTGGCGTCGTCGCAGTCCCCCCCGGCGAAGCTGCCGGGCACGCCGTCCCCGTCCCCATCCCCCAGCCGGGCCAGCAGGCCGCTGATGCGGCCGGCGATGAGCGTGTCGCGATCGAGCGCCAGCAGTCGGCTCTGGCTGTCGCCCAGGTGCCCACGGGCCCAGGCCACGGCGCCGACGGCCGCCAGCACCCCGGCCAGCGCCGCCCCCGCCGCCACCGCGCCCCGCGGGCGGGCCGCGATCCACCAGCGCGCCGCCACCAGCGCCGCCAGCCAGGCCAGCAGCAGCCGCAGGGGCCGCAGGTCCACGGTCGCGAGCTCCTTGCGGATGACCGGCGCGAGCACCACGCCGATCACGATCAGGCCGCCCGCCCAGGCCGCCGCGCCCCGCGCCGAGGTCGGATCCAGCGCCCGGGGCAGCCGCCGGGACACGGCGCGCAGGGCCCGCGTCAGCAGGGCCACGACGGGCCCGGCGATGAGGGCCGAGAACCCGAGCAGCAGCACCGCCGCGAGCCCCGCCCCGAGGCCCTGGTAGATGGGCTTGCGGAAGGCCTTCACGAACTTGACGGTCGCGCCCTGGACGCCGAAGAGCAGGATGGCCGCCACCACGAGGCCGAAGACGACCCAGGCGGCCACCCGGGCCGGCTCCGGGGCCGGGCCCCCCTCGCGCCCCCAGCGCCAGCCGGCGCGCGCGGCGTCGCCGACCCCCAGGATCAGCGCCCCGGCCCCCCACAGCGGCAGGCCCAGCACCCCCACGACGGCCAGCGCGAAGGCCGCGCCGCCCCCGCCGAGCGCGGTGTCGCCCGCGGCGAGCGTCCGCACGATCTCGAAGAGCACGATGGCCAGGGCCGCGAGGGCCGCGGGGGCTGCAAAACGGGTCCAGTGCCGCACCGGCCGCTCCTCACGCCGCGGGTGAAGGGGCCTTGTACGCCACATCGGCGCGCGATTGAAGCCCGACGCGCGCAAACCGCGCCCGCGGACTCCCTGGTTTTGCCTTGAAGAACGGGTGCTTGGGCTATTGCACGGAGAGGTCGAACGGGTAGCTGATCACCTGCACGCCGCCCCCGGGCGGGGCGAAGCGCCACTGCCGCGCGCGCTCCTTGAGGCAGGCCCCCACCGACTTGTCCTTGAGGGTGTCCTGGGTGATGGCCACGGCCATCGGCATGCCGTCCTTGCCGATGGTCCACTGCACGGTGATGCGGCCCCGCACGGTCGGATCCTTCAGGGCCACGCGGGCGTAGCAGGTGTGCACGTCCCCGTTGTGGTTGCGGATGACCTGCATCGGCGAGAGCCGCGGGGCCGCCGGCGCGACCGGGGCCGGCGCCGCGGTCGGCGGGGCCACCGGCTTCGGCCGCTTCATCACGGGCAGGGACTTGCGCACGGGAGCCTTCGGCCGGGTGGCCTCCTCCTCCACGATGGCCGCGCCCGCGATGATACGGAAGCCCCCCGCCGCCGCGTCGGCCTCGGGGGCCGCCGCGTCCGTCGGGGCCGCGTCCGCCGGCGTGGCGTCCGCTACCCGGGCGTCGGGCGACTGCGCGTCGGGTACGCCGCGATCGGGCACCGGCGGCGCCGCGGACAGGGGCGCGGCGGACGGCGCCGTCGCCGCCGCCGGCTCCACCGCCTCCTCCGCGCACGCTGCCAGGATGAGCACCCCCCAGAGTCCAACCGCCCCCTTCAAGCGTCCCCCCCCCGGTCCCAGTCGAAAGCCCGCACCTGCGGGTGGCGGATCAGATAATAATCCAGCACATCGCGCAGCGCCACGTCCCGTCGTCCTTCCTCAAACGCTTCGATGAGGCCGGCGGATACGCGTTCCTGGTTGGGATCGACCACGGGGGGGCCGACGCGGAAGCCGGGCCACGCGCCATCGGTGACGCTGGCGTCCGGCTCGAGGCGGCTCATGGGCTCGACGCGGTGCCACGGGACGGCCGCCCGGCCGACCCAGCCGAGGAGCTCGGGCTCGGCCGGGTCGGGGTCGCCGTCGGGCACCAGCGCGAGGGCGAAGTGCAGCACCCGGACGCCCCGGTCGCGCCACGCCGCCTCGGCGGCGCGCGCCTCGGCGACAGACTTGAGGACGGCGCTGCAGAGCAGGACGCGGCAGCCCGGCCCCGGCGCGGCGGTGAGCACGTCGACGCCGAGGGCGTGGGCGCAGAGCCGGGCCACCGGGCCGTGGTGCGGGCCCGCCCCCGCCACCCCGTCGAAGCGCCAGCCCTTCCGCTCGACCAGCGCTTGCAGGCGCCGGACGGTGACGGCGATGTGCACGGGCGAGAGGAGCAGGTACCGGCGGGGGTTCAGCGCCAGGCCGCCATCGCCGAAGGTGCCGAGGACGACGTTGGTGGCGAAGAGGTAGCGGACGGCGCGCAGGTCGTCGACGCGCTCGCCCCCGGCGAACTCGCGGTACCGGGGCAGCGCCGCCAGGAGCACCGCCGAGCTGGCGTCGTCGGCGTCTTTCAGGGCCTCCTCGGCCTCGTCGTACCGCCGCAGCGCCAGCAGCATGCGCCCCAGGTTCACGCGGGCCTGGTGCTCGCCCGCGTCGACCACCGCCCGGTAGTCCGCGAGCGCCTCGTCGTACCGCCGCAGGCGGCCGCAGACGTAAGCGCGCCACTCCAGGATCTGCGGGTCGGGCGAGATGGCGAGGGCCTGGTCGAAGAGCGTCAGGGCGGCCTCGAACCGGTTGCGGTTCGCCTCGATGCGGCCGAGGGCGTAGTACGGATCCGGGAAGCCGGGGTTCATGGAGCAGGCCGCCTCGTAAGCGCGCACGGCCTCCTCCAGGCGGTCCTGCAGCTCGAACTGCCGACCGCGCTCGAACTGGCGGCGAGCGAACACGTCGCTCATGGCTCGCCCCAGGGCGCGACCGGCCGGATGGGGATGGCATCCCCCGACGGCACCGCGACGCCCGCTGGCGAGACCACGCGCACCAGCTGACGCCCCAGCAGATCCCCATCCACGCGCAACACCGCTCCTGGCCGCAGGTACCCCGACCTGCCTGCCCCCGACAGGATCGAGCGGGCCAGCCCGTGACGCAAGCGGGCACGCCGAGAAAGGCGATCGGGGGGCGCCTCGGCCCCCTCCGGCGCCCCCAGCAGCGGCGGCGCGGCGGCGGCCACCACGTCCCCCGGCCCCAGGGAGGCCCCCGTCGCGAGCACGCGCTGCACGAGCGTCCCGGGGGCCACGGGGAACCCCTCGCCGTCGGGCCCCAGGCGATCCCCCGTCGGCAGGCCGCCCCGCCGCAGCACCAGGAAGGGCCCCGGCCGCAGGAAGCCATCCGACGCGCGGGCCGTCCGCAGCAGGGCCGGCAGATCCACCGGGCTGCGCACCGCCAGGTACAGGTACTCCGCGAGCGACAGCTCGACCACCTGCACGAAGCCGCCGATGCCGGCCTCCACCTCGGCGGGCGTGGCCCCGGGCGCCAGCGGGCGGCCGATGACCAGCGCCACCGACGCCCGCCCCTCCAGCAGCAGCGGCGTCTCCAGCCCCAGCCGCGCCAGGGCGCCGGCCACCAGCCCCCGCAGCACCCAGGGCAGGCGCTGCCGGGCCTCGATGCGCACCAGATCCGGCGTCGCTGGCAAGCTCGTCGTGCCACCGGGCGGCCCCGCCACCCGCGCGTCGCGCTGGCTGGTGCCCAGCTCCTCCACCACCCACCACTGGACGCGTCCGCCGGGGCCCAGGGGCGTCACCGGCGGCAGGATGTGGTCGGCCGCGATGGTGCGCGCGCAGCCCGGCATGGCCAGCCACGCCGCGCGCTTTGCCCAGAGATCCAGCGCCGGACCGGCGAGCACCTCGGCCGTCCCCTGCTCCGACCCGCCGAGGGGCAGCACGCGCACGCCCGCCGCCGTCTCGGCCTCCACCAGCCCCCAGCGGGGGCGATCCCCCACCGCGCCGGCCTCAACCCCGAGGGGGGCGGCGCAGGCGGCCGGCAGGCCCGGACCCAGGTAGCGGACGAGCTGCGGGGGGTGGTGGCGCGCGACCTGCTCGCCCAGGACGACTGACACCGGCACCGCGGCGAGCTTGCGGGCCGCCAGCGCCTCGGCGAGCGCCGGCACGAGGCCCACGGCCGGGCAGCCGGGCCGGCTCACCGGCAGCGCCACGATCTCGCCGTCGGCCAGCCGCGGCACCAGGCTCGCCGCCAGCTCCGCCGGGGTGCCGCCCTCGCCGTACACGCTCCACAGCACCACCGGCCGCTCCACCTCCGCGGCCCCGCCCAGTCCCAGCGGATCGGGCGCGCCGCCGGGCCGCCAGAACCGCGGCACCGTCGTCGCCACGCGGGCGTCGGCCAGCGCGTCGTCGAGCGCCCGCGCGGCCGCCGTGAGGCCCTGGCGCATGGCCTCGGGGCCCGCCCGCCAGGCCGCGGGCGGCGCCGGCACGCGCAACGCGACCTCATGCCCCTCGGCCACCAGGCGCCCCAGCACGGGCCCACCCTCGGCCACCTCGTCCGCCGTCAGGAAGAACGTCACCCGCAGCGCCGCCTGGCCCTCCGCGGGCTCCTTCAGGCGGCCCAGCAGATCGGCGGCGCAGGGCCCCAGGCCGTCGAAGCTGAGGCCGACGCCCCGGCCGGGCTGGCCGCGCAGGTAGACCTGATGCAGGACGTCGAGCCGCGTCGTCGCCGGCGCGACCGGGGGGCTGCCGCAGCCGAGCACGGCAGCCAGGGCGAGCAGGGGGAGGGCCCTCGACACGGCGCCACGCTATGCCGGCCCGGGCCGCCGTGCAAGCGGGCCCGGCGACTTCCCGCACGAGCTTTACCCACCCGCCGCGGTGGGGCAGGCTGCGCCCCATGGTGATCCCGTGGCTCCTCGTCGTGGCCCTCACCGGCGCGCCGGCCCCGTACCTGCTGCCCCCGGCCCCGGCCGGCCCCCTCGGCGCGCGCGTCTGGCCCGTCCTGGCCGGCATGGGCGCGGCCGTCCCGAGCCAGGCCGTCCCCGGCGACGCCATCCCGGGCGCCGTCGGCTTCGTCTTCGCCACCCTCCCCGACGCCCAGACGCTGCGCCTGCACCGGATCCGGGTCGTGGAAGGGCTCGAGATCACTTCGGATCTTCCCTGGACGGCGGATGACGCCGCCCTCGCCGAGGCCATCCGCCTGCGGGTCGCCTTCGTCCTCGAGGCCCCGCCCGAGGCGGGCCAGCCGTGGCGGCCACCCTCCCTGACGCCACCGCCCCCGGAGTCCCCCCTGCCCCCGGAGCGCCTGGCCGATCTGCGCGTCGCCCGTCCGCCGCCGCCGCCCGGCCACACCAGCCGGGTGCCGTCGCCACCGGGGGTCGACCCGCCGCCCGGTCCCGCCGATCCCCGCCTGGTCGAGGCGCCCGCTCCGGTCACGGATGGCCCGGGCGCCGGCCGCTTCCGCCTGGGCGTCGAGAGCCTGGCCGACCTCGACGGCGCCAGCCTGGGCCTGCTCCTGGGGGCCGCCTTCGAGGTCGCGCCCGGCTGGCGCGTCGCCGTCGACGCCGCGGCCCACCCCTTCCACGACTTCCGGCGGGGCGGCCGCCCCCTCGGCGTCACCGCCGCCCGGGTGGCCGCCCGCGCCCTCCGGGCCATCGGCCACCTGGGCCCCGCCGAAGCGAGCCTCGCCGGCGGCGTCTTCGGCGCGTGGCTGACGGGGGCGGGCGCCGGCCTCGACACCGGCGACGCCCGGGGCGGCGTGTCGGCCGGTGGCCTCCTGGATCTGCCCCTCGGCGGCCCCCTCTCGGCGACGGCGGGCCTCGACCTGCTGGCTGCGCTGGCGAGCTCCGAGGCCCGCTACGGCGACGAGGTGCTGCTCCAGCAGGGCCCCCTGGAGCTGCGCGCCCACGTCGTCATCGGCTGGGCGCTCTGGTGAGCGACCCCCGTGAGACAGCGCCCCCACCACCGGGGTCGAAGCAGCCAGACCCTCCCGGTGGAGACGAGATGTACGCGGGCACCCTGCCCTTGCCGGGCGTCGCCAGCCCCGACGCCGAGGCCGCCCTGGTGCGCCAGCTGGTGGACGGCGACGAGCGCGCCTGGCGTGGCCTCCACCGCGCCCACGCCGCCGACGTGTACCGGGTGGCCCGTCGCTTCGTGGACGGCGACGCCGAGGCCGAGGAGGTCGTGCAGGAGGTCTTCGTCGCGGCCTTCCGCTACATCGACCGCTTCCGCGGCGGCTCGCGCCTGCGCACCTGGCTGTACCGCATCACCGTCAACCGCGCCCTGAAGCGGCGGCGCTGGCGGACGCGGCGGCGCGAGGTAGGCCCCGAGGACGCCGAGCGCACGGCCGGCCACGCGATCACCCCCGAGGCCCTCGCCGCCGATCGCCAGGCCCTCGCGGTCCTGCAGGCCTGCCTGGATCGGCTGGAGCCCCGCAAGCGCGCCGTCCTCGTGCTCCACGAGCTGGAAGGCCTCGACACCCGCGAGATCGCTGAGATTTTGCAGTGCCCGCGCTCGACGGTCCTGACGCGGCTCTCCCGGGCGCGGCAAGACCTCCTGCGCCTGGCCCAGCGGCGCGGCCTGCGCGCCGACGACGGGGGAGACGCGTGATGCGCGACGAGCCCGACCACGCCGTCCAGCGGCTGCTCGCCCCCCTCACCCGGCAGGCCCCGCACCTGACGTCGGATCGCGAGGCCGCGCTCTGGGCGGCGGTCGAGCCGAAGCTGCGGCCGGCTCCCCGCTGGCCGGCCTGGCTGGCCCTCGCCACCCTGGGGGCCGCGGCCGCCGCCATCACCCTGCTGGCCACCCGGCCGGCGCCCACGCAGCCCCTCGACGTGCCGCTGGCCGCGCGCCCGCTGCCCTCGGGCGCCTGGGTCGAGACGGCGGACGCGGTGGAGGTGACCGCCGCGACGGCGAACCAGACGCACCTGCGCCTGACCACCGGCTCGCTGGCCAGCCGCGTCCCGCACCTGGCCCCCGGCCAGCGCTACCTCGTCGAGACGCCCACCGCGCTCGTCGAGGTGCGCGGCACCGTGTTCACCGTCGCGGTCGACGCGGCGGGCGCGACGACGGTCACGGTGGACGAGGGCCGCGTGGAGGTCACCCCGACCGGCCGCGCCCCCCGCGACGCCCGGGCCGGCACCCGGCTCACCGTCGAGGCCCCGACGGCCGCTGGCGCCGCGCGGGCCGAAGCCCGGGGCGACGTCGCCGAGGCCCTCGACATCCAGGCCCACCTCCTCTTCTCGGCCCCGGCCGGCCTCGCGCGCGACAACGGCCTGCTGCGGCTCGGCGCCGTCTACGACGCCCGGCTCCCCCAGGCGGCGCCCGCCTTCTGGGATCGCGTCGCGGCCGGCGACGGGCCCCACGCCGAGGTCGCCAGCTTCCGCCACGCCGACGCCCTGCGCCGCCTCGGCCAGCTGGACGCCGCCCGCGCCGCCGCCGCCGCCTTCCGCGCGCGCTTCCCCCAGAGCCCCCGCGCCGTCGAGACCACCCGCTGGTAGCGGGCCCCCTCTCCTCCAACCCCGTGTTCTGACTCGACTTCCGGGCAATCGGTCCGCAGGGTGGATCTACGCGTTGATCCTAAAAATGAAATTCAATATCAAATCGGACCATGAAGCACGCCCTGCTCCTGGTCCTCGCGCTGCCCGCCTGCGGCGTCCCTGACGACCCCCTCGCCGGCCTCGAGGTCCGCCAGGAAGACCCCAGCGACCTGCCCCTGGCCGACCTCGACGCCCACTGGCGCGACCGGTTCGCCCGCGGCGACGCGGTGTTCGAGCGGACGCACCGGGCAGCCGACGGCCTGGGCCCGCTCTACATCCGCGCGGCCTGCGCCTCCTGCCACGCCGACGACGCCCGCGGCCCGGGCGCCGTCACGAAGCTGGCCGGCGCCCCCCTCCCCTGGGGCCCCACCGTGCGCGCGCAGCTCGCGGCCGGCGCCACCGTCCCCGTCGGCGTCCCCGACGACCCCGCCGTGGTCACGAGCGTCCGCCTCGGGCCCGCCGTGTTCGGCCGCGGCTACCTGGAGGCCATCGACGACGCCGAGATCGAGCGCGTCGAGGCGGAGCAGGCCCGCGCGGGGGTCGTGTCGGGGCGCGTCCACCGCGTCTGCCGGGTCGGGGCCGAGAACCCGGATCAGCCCTTCCACGACCACCGCCCCGGCGACTGCGATCTCATCGGCCGCTTTGGCTTCAAGGCCCGGCTGGCGACGCTCGACGACTTCTCGGCCGACGCCTTCGTGGGCGACATGGGCCTCACCTCCCCTCTGCGCCCCGACGAGCTGCCCAACCCCGAGGACCTGGCCGACGACGAGCGTCCCGGCCTGGATCTGACCCTCGACGCCGTGAACCTGGCCGCCGACTACGTCCGCCTGCTGGCCATCCCGGCCCGCCCCGAGGCCCGCGTCGAGGGTCGCCCGGTAGGCGATGGCCCCGCCCTCTTCGCCCAGGCCGGCTGCGCGACGTGCCATGTGCCGCGCCTGCGCACGCGGGCCGACTACCCCATCCCGGCCCTCGCCGGCGTCGACGCCGAGGTCTACACCGACGTGCTGCTGCACGACCTGGGCGACGCCCTCGCCGACGGCGTGCAGGAGGGCCTGGCCACCGGCCGGGAGTGGCGCACGGCCCCGCTCATCGGGCTGCGCCACCTGCGCGCCTACCTGCACGACGGGCGCGCCCGGACCCTCGAGGACGCCGTCCTCGCCCACGACAGCCCCGGCTCCGAGGCCGCCACGTCGGTGGCCGCCTGGCGGGCCTTCACGGCCCCTGAGCGCGCCCGCCTGCGGGCATGGCTCGAGACCCTCTAGGCCAACCACCTGAACTGCAAGGAGTTTCCATGCACCGCCTCTGCCTGATCTCTCTCCTCGCCGCCGGCCCCTGGGCCTGCGACGACGCCGCCGACCCGGCCCCCGAGGCCGCCGCGACGCTGGCGGTGAAGGCCGACATCGACGACCAGCTCGCTGCCCTGCACGCCGCGGCCGTCGCCCTCCAGGCCGCCGCCCCGGCCCCCGACGACGATGGGTGGAACGCCACGGACGACGCCGCGGCCGTCGCGGCGATGCGCGCCGAGTGGCGCAAGGCCCGCGTCGCCTACGAGCGCATCGAGGGCGCCATCGCCGTGCTCTTCCCGGAGCTCGACGCCGCCACGGACGAGCGCTACGACGGCTTCATCGAGGGGGGCGCCGACGACGATCTCTTCGACGCTGACGGGGTGACGGGGGTCCACGCCGTCGAGCGCATCTTGTGGGCCGACGCGCACCCGGCCCACGTCGTGGCCTTCGAGGCCGGGCTGCCGGCCTACGCCCCGGCCGCCTTCCCGGCGAACCGGGCCGAGGCCGAGGCCTTCAAGTCGGCCCTCGCGCAGCGCCTCGTGGACGACACCGCCGCCATGCGCGACGACTTCGCGCCGCTGGCCCTTGACGCCGCCGCCGCCTTCCGGGGCGTCATCGGCTCGCTGGCGGAGCAGGCGGAGAAGATCGGCCTCGCCTCCACCGGCGAGGATGAGTCGCGCTACGCCCAGCACACGCTGGCCGACATGCGGGCCAACCTGGCGGGCAGCGAGGCCACCTACGCCCACTTCCGCGGGTGGATCCGCGCCGAGGGGGGCGACGACCTGGACGCCGACATCATCGCGCGGCTGGCCGCCCTCCGCGCCGCCCTCGATGCCCTGCCCGGCGACGCGCTGCCCCCGGTGCCGGCTGGCTTCGACGCCGACGCCCCGAGCGCCGAGCACCTCGCCACCCCTTATGGCCAGCTCTTCGCCCTCGTCGCCGCCGAGGCGGACCCGGACCGCCCCGGCAGCCTCGTCGCCCAGATGAGCGCGGCGGCCGACCTCATCGGCATCCCGCAGATCCCGGAGTGAGGGTGCGCGGCCTGCTCGCCCTCGCGCTCGTGGCGGGCTGCGACGACGGGTCGCCGCCCCCGCCGCCAGCGTCGTCGTTCATCGCACTGGCGCGAGACTTCAAGGAATTCTCGACCTGGACGCGCGTGGAGGGCGCCGCCGCGCCGGACGCCCACCCGGGCGGCGAGGCGTACATCTACGTCAACCGCCCGCCTGGCACGGGCCAGACGGCCTTCGAGGTGGGCACCATCCTGGTGCGCGCCCTGGCCAGCGGCGACGGCACCGACGCGCAGATCCACGCGATGGTGAAGCGAGGCGGCCGCTACAACGCCGACGGCGCGGCGGGCTGGGAGTGGTTCGAGCTGGCCCTCGCCCTCGACGGGACGCCCATCATCGTGTGGCGCGGCACGGGCGCGCCGACGGGGGCCGAGTACGGCTTCGGCGAGGCCGCCGTCGAGGCCGACTGCAACGGCTGCCACGGCGACGCCAGCGAGAACGATCACGTCCTGAGCCCACGCCTGCGCCTCCCCCCGTGAGCACCGGCCCGCAGGGGCCGCTGGCGTCTTCCCAGGGCCCGGGCCGTGGGCTATCGTCGATCCCATGGCGGACACCCCCGCATTGATCGACCACCTCCGCCACCACGCGCGGCTGCCCGAGCGGCAGCTCAGCCTGGTGGAGGGCGCGCTGCGCAGTGGCCAGACGTCCCCCGAGCAGGCGCTCCTGGACGCCGGGCTGGACGTCGATCAGATCAGCCGCATCCTGGCGGACGCGCCCCGCCTGGACGAGCGCCCGTCGGCCCCCGAGCGCCACAGCAGCGCCTCCATGGGCCGCCACCGCGCCGACGAGCCGCCGCCCGAGCCCAGCGTCGACGATCTCATCGCCCGCCTGATGGACATCACCCCGCGGTTCGAGCTGCAGGGCGAGATCGCCCGCGGGGCCATGGGCCGCATCCTCGCCGCCTGGGACCTGCACCTCGGCCGCCCGGTGGCCATCAAGGTCCTGCGCAAGACGGCCGCCCGCGATCTCGACCGCGTCCGCTTCCTGGAGGAGGCCCAGGTCACGGGCCAGCTCGCGCACCCGAGCATCATGCCGGTCTACGAGCTCGGCCGCCTGCGCGGGCAGATCGCCTTCGTGATGAAGCGGGTCGAGGGGCAGAGCCTCAAGTCCATCATCGGCGAGCTGCGCCAGGGGGACGCCCAGCCCTTCGGCCGGATGCGCCTCCTCAACATCTTCCACCAGCTCTGCATGGCCGTGGCGTTCGCGCACACCCGCGGCGTCGTCCACCGCGACCTCAAGCCATCCAACGTCATGGTGGGCGACTTCGGCGAGGTCGTCCTCCTCGACTGGGGGCTCTGCAAGATCATCCGCGAGGGCACCCGCTCGACGCGCTCGACCAGCGAGCGGTGGCGCACGGTGCACGGGCAGATCATCGGCACCCCCGCGTACATGGCCCCCGAGCAGGCCATGGGCATGATCGATCAGGTGGACGAGCGCACCGACGTCTACGGCCTGGGCGCCATCCTCTACCACCTGGTCACGCTGCGGCCCCCGTTCTCGGGCAAGACGAACCGCGAGATCGTCCAGCGCGTGCTGCGCGAGGCCGTCGTGCCCCTGCGCGAGCGCGCCCCCGAGCTGGACATCGACCCCGAGCTCGAGGCCATCTGCATGCGCTGCCTCGCCCGAGACACCGCGGACCGCTTCCCCAACGCCAAGGCGCTGGCCGACCGCATCACCGCGTACCTGGAGGCGCCCAAGGAGCGACCGGGCCGCCCCGACGTCTCGGCGCACCTCACGGCGGGTCAGGTGGCCGTCGCCCGGCAGCAGAGCCTCCTCGAAGACATCGCCCTCGCCCAGGACACCGTCGAGACGGAGGAGGGCCGGCTGGGCGCGTCGGATCCCCCGGAGCGCAAGCGCGCGCTGTGGGTGGCCGAGGATCGCCTGCGCGCGCTGCACATCGACTACGCCGACGCCTACGCCATGGCCGTCGCCGCCCTCACCCGCGCCACGGCCCTCGATCCCCAGAACGCCGCGGCCCGCCAGCTCCTGAGCGACCTCTTCATCGCCCGCCACGAGACGGCCACCTCCCGCCACGACCTGAGCCGCGCCGCCTACTACCGCCGCATGGTGGCGGAGCACGACGACGGCCGGTACGCCGCCCTCGTCAGCGGCCAGGGCAGCGTGCACCTCGACATCACGCCGGGCGGCGCGCGCGTCGAGGTCGTCCGCCTCGTGGAGTCCGACCGCCGCCTCGTGGCCGGCCCCGTCCACGATCGCGGCGTGGCCCCGCTGTCCATGGACCGCCTGCCGGCCGGCATCTACCGCATCACGCTGGAGGCCCCGGGCCACCACACGCTGACATCGCCGCTGCTCGTCCAGGCGGGCCGCAGCACCCGCATGCGCCTGCGCATGCTGCCCACCGGCGCCGTGCCGGCCGGCTTCGTGCACATCCCCGCCGGCACGTTCCGGTACGGCAGCCCCCGCAGCGAGCTCGTCGGCCCCATCGAGCACGCCCTGCCCGACTTCCTCATCCACCGCGCCCCGGTGACGGTGGCCGAGTACCTCGCCTACCTCGACACGCTCGTGCAGCGCGAGCCCGACGAGGCCCGCCGCCGCGTCCCGCGCAACTTCGACGGCGTGGCGCCGGCCTGGCGCCTCTCGGCCGAAGGCCACTTCCGGCTGCCCGAGGGCGAGGGCTGGCGGGCCGACCTCCCGGTGGTGGGCATCCGCCTCGACGACGCGCGGGCGTACGCCCGCTGGCGCAGCCAGCGCGACGGCGCCACCCTCCGGCTGCCCTTTGAAGAGGAGTGGGAGAAGGCGGGTCGAGGCACAGAAGGTCGAGCGTTTTCATGGGGTTACGAGTGGAGCGCCGGCTACGCCGCGGGCCCCGAGGTCTGGCGCGGCCACCTGCCGCCCCCCATCGGCTACGCCGAGGCCGACCGCTCCGCCTATGGCGTCATCGACCTGGTGGGCGGCGTGCGAGAGTGGACGGCCAGCGTCGAGGCGGGGGCCAGCGGCCGCGCCATCGTGCGGGGCGGCTCGTTCCTCACCGGCGGGGTGCAGGGGCGCCCCCTGTGGAACCGCGAGGTCCTCCACGCGGACCGCACCGCCACGGACCTGGGCTTCCGCCTCGTCCGCGAGCTGGATCCGGCCTGATCAAACCCCGTGGACGCCGCGGTTGAGCCGCGGGCCCGTTCGTGGCAGGATGCCGCGCGTCCGCGACCTGGCGAGGAGCCCTGGGTGACCGACACGCTGTCCAACGATCCCGAGACCGAGGCGGGCGAGCCCGACCTGGTCCTCACCGATGAGACCCTCCAGCAGCTCAACGAGCAGCACTGGCGGCGCCTCGGCCTCAGCCAGACCTTCGACCGGCTGGTCGTGCACGAGGTGGCCATCCGCCCCGCGCCCCCCGCCGACGTCCAGGACCGCATCAGCGCGGGCCTCGGCGGCGGCGCCGCGAAGTTCCTGGCCCTCACCTTCGACAAGCTGGTCAAGGACCTCTGCCGCCGCGGCGTGCTGCAGGTGGCGGACGGGGGCCTGCGCCTCCACGCGGTCTTCGATGACCGCCTGCGCCAGCTCATCGAGGCGGAGGAGCGGGGCGACAGCCGCGTCGATCCCACGCCGGGCGTGACGCTCGCCGACGTGGTGCGCCAGGTCGAGGAGCGCGAGAAGAAGGCCAAGGAGCGCCCCGCGCGGGTCCGCAAGCCCGCCGCGAAGGCCGGGTCGGAGACGCCGCGCACCCGCAAGGGCGCCAAGACCCCGGCCGCCGAGGCCGCCCCTGCCCCCGCCCCTGCGGCGGTGGTCGAGGCGCCCCGCGAGGCGACGCCCGCCAGCCAGCTCTTCACGTCGCGCACCATCAACCGCCTCCTCGACAGCCTCGACACCGGCCCGCTGCTCAAGGACCAGGTGCGCGAGCGCCTGGCCCTGCGGCCCGCCGACTTCGGGCGCTTCCTCGAGGTGACGGGCGCGCTGGAGCTGACCCGCATCTCCCGCGACGAGATGATCGAGCTGCACTGGCGCGGCCGCGAGCTCGTCAAGACGGCCGCCGCCGAGCGCCGCATCGTGCTCATCGACGTCGTCCGCCAGCTCCGTGAGCGCGCCGAGTCCGACTGAGCCTGAAGGGACCCCGCCATGAACAAGGTCCACCCCTCCGCCGACGCCGCCCTCGCCGACCTCACCGACGGCATCACCTTGCTGGTGGGCGGCTTCGGCCTCTCGGGCAACCCCGAGAACCTCATCCGCGCCGTGCATGCCCGAGGCCTCCGCGACCTGACGCTGGTCAGCAACAACGCGGGCGTCGACGGCAAGGGCCTCGGCCTGCTGCTGGAGGCGCGGCAGGTCAAGACCATGATCGGCAGCTATGTGGGCGAAAACAAAGAGTTTGAGCGGCAGTTCCTCTCTGGGGAGCTGGCGGTCGAGCTCTGCCCGCAGGGCACGCTGGCCGAGCGCCTGCGCGCCGCGGGGGCCGGCATCCCGGCCTTCTACACCCCGACGGGCGCCGGCACCCTGCGCGCCGAGGGCCGCGAGACGCGCACGTTCAACGGCCGGCAGTGCCTGCTGGAGACCGCCCTGCACGGCGACGTCGCGCTGGTGAAGGCCTGGAAGGGCGACACCCACGGCAACCTCCTCTTCCGCAAGACGTCGCGCAACTTCAACCCCCTGGTGGCCAAGGCCGCGCGGCTCACCATCGCCGAGGTCGAAGAGATCGTCCCGGCGGGCGAGCTGGACGCGGACGCCATCCACCTGCCGGGCATCTACGTGCAGCGGATCATCCAGGGGGCCCACTACGACAAGTGGATCGAGCAGCGGACCACGCGCCCGCGGGAGGCAAGCTGACATGGCCCTCACGCGCAACCAGATCTGCGCCCGCGTCGCGCGCGAGCTGAAGGACGGCGACTACGTGAACCTGGGCATCGGCATGCCCACGCTGGTCGCCAACTTCGTCCCGCCCGACGTCGAGGTCATCTTGCAGAGCGAGAACGGCCTGCTCGGCATCGGGCCGTTCCCCTTCGAGGGCGACGAGGACGCCGACCTCATCAACGCGGGCAAGCAGACGGTCACCACCGTGCCCGGCTCGTCGTTCTTCGACAGCGCCGAGAGCTTCGCCATGATCCGGGGCGGCCACATCGACGTGGCCATCCTCGGCGCGATGGAGGTCGCGGACAACGGCGACCTGGCCAACTGGATGGTGCCCGGCAAGATGGTCAAGGGCATGGGCGGGGCCATGGACCTCGTCAACGGCGCCCGCAAGGTCATCGTCACGATGATTCAGAGCAGCAAGGACGGCAGCCCCAAGCTCGTCGATCGCTGCACCCTCCCCCTCACCGGCCTCGCCTGCGTGCACCGCATCGTCACCGAGCTGGCGGTCGTCGACGTGACCGCCGACGGCTTCCTGGTGCGCGAGCTTGCCCCCGGCGTCACCCCGGCCGACTTCAGCGCGGCCTGTGGCGGGCGCCACGCCTTCGCGGACGACCTCACCACCATCGACGTCTGAGCGCCGCCAGCTCTGCGCGAAGTCGGCTTACGCCGGCGGCACACGGGCTGCTCGTTCCCGTGGGCCGAAGCACTTTTTTGCAGAAATCCTGCGACACGCGCCGCGACTGACCGAAAGCAAGGGAGCACCCACCACGGAGGCTCCCCCCATGGCCCACACCCTGCGCATCGAGCTCGTCCACCGCGCCTTCATGACCGCGCGGCTCGGCATCCTCATGATGCTCTACGAGATCACCAGCAAGGTCGTCGACGACCGCTTCGCCTTCATCCCCACCGAGAAGTGCGTCGAGATCCTCCAGGGCGTCCTCGCCCGCGCCCAGGAGAAGTTCCCGCTCATCGACGTCTACGCCTTCCACTTCCTGTCCAACCACCTGCACCTGCTCATCGGCGCGCCCACGCTGGCCCACAAGAGCGCCTTCCTGGAGTGGACGCTGCGAGAAATCTCCAAGCGGATCAACCAGTTGCTCGGCCGCAGTGGCAGCCTGCTGGAGCAGAACCACTGCATCCAGATCACGACCGAAGAGCACGCCCTCCAGCGGCTGCAGTACATCATGGGCCAGGCCACGGCACAGTTCCTGGTGCGGCACCCGGCCGACGACATCTTCGCCAGCTCGACGCCGTTCCTCCTCTTCGGCAAGCCCGTGGAGGGCGTGTTCAGCTACGCCGGCCAGGACCCCAAGACGCTGACGGTCCGCATCGACCGGCTGCCGGGCCTCGAAGCCCTGAGCTCGAAGGACCATCGCGCGCTGATGTGGCAGCTCGCCGACGACGTGGCCAGCCAGGCGCGGCCGAAGCGGAAGAAGGCCGGCGTCCGCATCCCCGACCCGGAGACGCTGCGGCGCCTCGACCCGATGACGAAGCCCCGCGTGCGGGATCGCAGCCCCGCCCCGGTGGTGCATGGCCCGCCCGAGCACCACGAGGAGTGGCGCGAGGCCCACGAGGCCCTGCGCGAAGCCTACTCGCGCGCGACGCGGGCCTTCCACGCCTGGCAGGCCGACCCGACACAGCTGATGATCCCGTGGCCGCCGCACACGCTGCCCCCGGCCTTCGCCCGCCCGAGGGGACCCCGAGCCGGCGCGGCCTGACCGCCCGCCGGCGCCCTCGAGACCGTTGAAGCCCACCGCCCCTCGGCGCGACGGGACCGGTGCGCCCAGCGGGCGGCGCCACCCACCCGCCGACCCACCCGCCGACCCACCCACGAACCCCAACAAACCCAACCGCCCCCGACATGCCCCCCCCACCGGTCCCCCTCCCCCGCCCCACATCCAGCCTCACCGCAGAATTGCAGGCTTCCAACGGTCTACCCGGTATGACTTTGGGGCGGCCTGGGCCGGGCGGGGCGGACGCGGGCGGGCGGGAACCGGGTCAGTCGTCCTCCTCCCAGCCCGCCCCGGCGCTGGCGCCGCCGCCGGCGGGGGCCGCGCCGCCCGTCGCGGGGCTGCCGCCCCGGCCGTTGAGGTAGTCCTCGATGTCGGAGATGTCCCCGCCGCTGAGGTTGGGGAACGGCGGCATGCCGTCGGTGCCGCGTCGGACGACCCCCGCGATCCCCGACCGCCCTCGCAGGTTGCCGCCGCGCTGGCCGTGGCAGGTCGCACAGAGGCTCGCGTAGAGCGCCTGCCCGCGGCTCGCGCTGCCCCCACTCCCGGGCGCCGGCTCCACGAAGGTGCCGCCGCCGCCGCCGTTCCAGCCCTCGCCCTCGTCCTCGCCCTCACCGCAAGCCGCCAGGCCCAGGCAGGCCACCACACAGCAGATCATGCGCATCATCGGTCCAGTCCTTCCGAACTTCGTGTTCCACGTCGACGACGCCTCACACAGGCGCCGCGTCCTCGCAGGTGGAACCCGTCAGCAGGCGGATCTGGCAAGGCGTGATGCTGGACGGCTCGATCGCGACGGGCCGACCGTCTCCGGGTCAGCGCCGGTAGCCAATCACCAGGATGATCACCAGGGCGGTGAGGCCGAGGCCGAGGAGCAGGAGGGTGAGCCGACCGCCCGACCCGGGCTCGGCTGCTTGGCGAGGGGCGCGGGGGGCGGGCACCTCGGGCGCGGCCAGGCGCTGCATCAGCCGGTTCGGTGAGCTCGGGCCGCCGGAGACCGCGGCGAAGTCGCCCGACCGTCGCACGGCCGCGAAGTCGCCCGAGTGGCGCGGGAGGGTGGCGTCGTCGGGAACCGGCGGGAGCGCAACCGGGGCACGCTGGGCGCCGGTGGGATCGTCGGGGCCCAGCGTCTCGTCCAGGGTGCGGAGGCCCGGCGGGACGTCGATCTCGCCGGAGGACCACTTCCGCGTGGGCTCGGGCTCGAGGTGCCGCGTGCGGCGGGGATCGAGGCGTCGGGTCGAGCCTCGCGGGCGGTCCGCCGGCGGCGTCGACAGCGCGCCAGGTACCCGAAACGGCTGGGTTTCTCCCTCCGCGAGGGCGGCGGCGATGGCGTGGCCCAGCGTCTCGGCGGTCGGCGGGCGCTCGGTCGGGTCCTTGCGCAGCGCCCACAGGGTGACGTCGACCAGGGCGTCGGGCAGCGTCGGCACCCGGCGGCGGGGGTCGGGCGGGGCGCGGTGGACGTGCGCCTGGAGGACGTCGAACTCCTCGCCCGTGAACGGCGGCGCGCCCGTCAACAGCTCGTACAGGATGACGCCCAGCGCGTAGACGTCCGCGCGGCCATCGACGTCGCCAGGGCGCAAGATCTGCTCGGGCGCCATGTAGAGGGGGCTGCCGACGGCCATGCCCTGGCGGGTGCGGCCCGGGCGGGCGAGCTCCCGCGCGATGCCGAAGTCGCTGACCTTGGGCGTCCCGTCCGCTGTGAGCAGGATGTTCTCCGGCTTGAGGTCGCGGTGCACGATGCCCCGCCCGTGGGCGAAGGCGACCGCGGCCGTCACCCCCGCCATCACCCGCCCGACCCAGGCCAGATCGGGAGGACCCTGGCGGAGCGCGTCGGCCAGCGTGCCGCCCTCGGCCAGCTCCAGCACGAGGATGAGCGGGTCGTAGATGAGCGTCTCCACCCGCAGGACGTTGGGGTGGGCTAGCTCCGAGAGGTGCCGCCCCTCATCGATGAAGCGGGCGCGCTCGACCGGGCCGCCGTGGACGTCGGGGGTGAAGACCTTGAGGGCGACCGGCGCGCCGTCGGCCCGCGTGCCGCGCCAGACCGAGCCGGCGGAGCCGCGGCCCAGCGGCGCCTCGACGCGGTAGCCCTGGATGATCATGCCTGCCGCGATCATGGCACCACGGTAGACCATCCGTGGCGCCGTGGGCAGTGTGCCCGGCGATCAGTCCTGGGCGGGGATGGTGTGATCGACGGGCTCGGCGCGCTCGACGCCGTTGAGGCCGTGGCGCAGGTCCGAGATGGCGTCGTAGACGACCCGCCGCACGCGGTTGATGCCGCCGATGGGGGCGTGGGCCGGGAGCGAGTGCCAGGGGTTGAAGCTCAGGTTCTCGCAGAAGGCCGCGCGGTCGGGGCCCTGGAACGTCTGGGCCGGGATGCGGATGGTCGCGGCCTTGAGGAACGGGGTGCGCGCGTCATCCCACTCGATGCTCGGGTCCTCGATGGGCTGGGCCTCGGGGTCCTTCTGCGGCTGGACCAGGAACTCGAAGCAGGCGTCCCCGTCCGCCAGCGAGGCGGCCAGGACGTCGGCCAGGTAGTCGTCGCCCGCGTCGGCGGGGCGGTCAGCCGACTCGCCCGTGCAGGGCCGGGCGCTGTACTTGACGACGTGCTCGTCGCCCAGCCGGTAGGGCGTGGTGCTCCAGTACCGGCTCAACAGCGGGCTGGCGATCTTCTTGGCGAGCGTCTTCAGCGTGATGACCAGCTCGCGGAAGTGCCACTCGTCGGGGTTGAGCTTCAGGAAGAAGCTCACCGGGTTGCCGTCGAACGCCTTCTGCGAGAACTCCACGTAATCATGGGCATTTCGGACCATGAGCACCGGCGTGTTGATGAGCAGGAAGTCCTGCGTCTTCGCGTCGCGGGCGCGCTCCAGGATCTTCTCGCCGGGCACGTCCATCAGCTTGATGGCCATGCCGCGGATGTCGCCCTCGGGGTCGGGGGAGATGGTGAAGCTGCCGTTGCTGAAGCGGATCCACGCGGGGAACTCATGGCCCTGCTCGGCGAACACACCCACCCGCATGGAGGCCGGGAGCCGGGCGTTGTCCACCTCGAAGAAGGCCTTCACGCAGCCGTGCGCCTTGGGGTGCGCGTCGCGCAGCGCCGGCCGCTGGCCCTCGTCGAACTTGCCCTGGATGTGGGCCATGCCGGCCTCGGCCACCGCGACCGTGTCTTCGGCCTCGCCCGCGGGGATGTATTCCTCGCCCAGGGCCGGGCAGTGGCCGTGGTCGCGGGCGTAGCTGCTCATCTGGTTGAAGGCGTACCAGCCCACCCACGAGACGTCGTCCAGCGCCTCGAGGGTGTCGTAGGGCCGCCCCGCGACGATGTTCTTCGCCGCCACGCTCCACAGGCTCATGTCGTCGTCGAGCTCGGCCAGCGTGGCCCGGTTGGCCACGTTCAGCACGCACTGGGCCTTCCAGGAGCGGTCCTCGATGCCGTTGGAGTCGGCCTTGCCGTCGGCGACGAAGCGGTCCTCCTGGCTGTCGCGGCGCTCGTCGAGGTCATCGGTGCCGTCGCCTTCGCTGCCGCAGGCGGCGACGAAGAGGCCCAGGAGGCAGAGGGTGGTCAGCTTCTTCAACGGGCGCTCTCCCCAGCGTGTCTGCGGGACCGATACCATCGCCGGGGAGCCATCGCCACCCCCAAGAGCAGGAGCAGCGGCCCCCCACCGCTCGGGCCCGGCGCCGCGCGGCAGCCCGCGTCGTCGGCGGACGCCCCGGGCGCGGCGGCGGCGTCCACCGACCGGGCGTCGACGAGGCGCGCGTCGATGGGGCCCGCGTCGACGGGGCCAGCGTCGACCGGCGCAGCGTCCGCCCCGCCCGCGTCCTCGCGGGCCGCGGCGTCCACCGTCGCATCCGCAGGCGGCGCCGCGTCGCTCGACGCCGCGTCCGGGGCCCCCGCGTCCTCGCCCCCGCAGCCGCCCTCCGCCCAGGCGCCATCTAGCGTGGCCCAGCCCTTCACCGGGTGCTCGCCCCGTGCCTCCGCCACCGCCAGCAGGCGCCCGCCCTCACCCGGCAGGCAGGCCCGGAGCCGGCTCCGGGAGCGCGCCGTCGCTACCCGGTCCCCATCCAGGTAGAGCTCGATGCTCAGGATGCCCCGCTCGTCCTCCACCTCCACCTCGGCCTCCCCCGCCGCCGAGACCGCCAGGCGCACCACCGGCCGCACCGCCCAGGGCGCCGCCAGCGGATCCCCCAGCACCAGGTTGCGCCAGTACACATAGGGCAGCGCCCGATGGTACGCCTCGGCCAGCGTCGATCCGTCGACCAGGTCCACCAGGAAGTGCCGGTCGGGGAAGCAGCCGTTGAGCGGCTCGGCCACCGTGCCGTGCACCCCCGCCGCCCCCGCCGCGATGAAGCGCCCCACCGAGACCTGGGTCTCGCCCTCGTGCGTGAAGTTCACCGGCACCGCCCCGAAGCTCGTGAGGTTGTCGACCATGGCCCCCGGGACCAGGCGGTTGCCCTCGATGGTCTGCCCCAGGCTCGCCGAGCCCGTCACGAAGGCCCCGAACGTCCGGCCCGTGAGGTCGGCGTCGAAGGCCAGCCGCTCCACCGCGATGCCCCGGCTCTCCAGCGCCTCGGCCACGTCGTCCAGGGTGCCATCGAGCACGCCGCGCGCCCCGTCAGCGCCCGCCATCAGCGCGAACGGCGCCGGCTCGGGGCCCTCGCGCTCCGCCGTCAACGCGCTGGTCAGCAGGGCCTCGGCCTCCGCGGCGTCGCGGCCATCCAGGGCGGTGACCAGCAGCGGCCGCCACCGCACGCCGCCCGCCCTCGCCGTCCACCCCGGCCGGAAGGGTCCGATTCTGAAAGGGTTTTCCCAGCGCGGCCCGAGGCAGGTCTGGCCGCCCCCGCAGGGCACCTGGCTGCCCGGAGCCGCTCCGAGCAGCGGATCGGCCCCGTCGGTGGAGTCCCAGACGCCCAGGGCCGCGGCGGTCGACACGGCCGCCCCGCCCACCCGCGCCAGCCGCGGCACCCCGCGCACGAGGACGGCCGCCTCCACCTCGTCGACGCGCGGCCCGAGGCAGGCCCGCAGCGGCGCCAGCAAGGCGTCGCGGTACGTCGCCTCGTCCAGCGTCTCCACCGCCGGCAGCGGCAGCAGGCACACGCGGTTGGCCGGCACCGCCCGCGCCGCCGCGTACCGCTCGGCGAGCGCCACGCTCTCGGCGTCGTCGCCGTTGCCCACGACGACGACGGAGCCCGGGCCGGGCGTGGCGTGGGCGACACCCGCGAGGAGGACCAGGCCGAGGACACGTCCCATGCTTGCACCGCGCGCTTGAAGGGGGGCCTGACTGCACCACCCCCGCCGCCGCCTGACAAGACGCCCGCGGCGCGACGCAGCGCGTCACGCGTTGACCGGCCCCCGGCCCGGGCATAGGATGCACCGCCACTTTGTAGCCGGGAGAGCCCCGAATGCAGTTCCTCGCGGACCTCAAGCGCACCCACTATGCGGGCGACCTGCGCGCCGAGCACATCGGCCAGGAGGTCGTCCTGTTCGGCTGGACCCACGCCCGCCGGGACCACGGCGGCGTCTTCTTCGTGGACCTGCGCGATCGCAGCGGCCTCGCCCAGATCACCTTCGATCCGACGGTGAGCGCGGACGCCGCCGCGGTGGGCGACCGCCTGTCCCGGGAGTTCGTCTTCGGCGTGCGCGGCAAGGTGGTGGCGCGGGAGTCGAAGAACCCGAACCTCGCCACCGGCGAGGTGGAGGTCGTGGCCGAGCAGGCGGTGCTCTTCAACCCCGCCGCCGTGCCCCCCTTCCACATCCGGGACGACATCGACACCAACGAGGACCTGCGGCTCAAGTACCGCTTCCTGGACCTGCGCCGCGCGCCGCTCCAGCAGGCCCTCATGACGCGCTCGAAGGTGAACCAGATCGTCCGTAACTACCTGACGGACAACGGGTTCATCGAGTTCGAGACGCCCATCCTCACCAAGGCGACGCCCGAGGGCGCCCGGGACTACCTCGTCCCGAGCCGCGTGCACCCGGGCCAGTTCTACGCGCTGCCCCAGAGCCCGCAGCTCTTCAAGCAGCTCTTCATGGTCGCGGGCTACGATCGCTACTTCCAGATCTGCCGCTGCTTCCGCGACGAGGATCTGCGCGCCGACCGCCAGCCCGAGTTCACGCAGATCGACATCGAGATGTCGTTCATCGTGCCCGAGGACGTCTTCGGCATCATCGAGGGGCTGCTCAAGGGCGTCTTCGAGCAGGTGCGCGGGGTGCAGATCCCCACGCCCTTCCTGCGCATGTCCTACGCCGAGGCCATGGGCCGGTACGGCAGCGACAAGCCCGACCTGCGCTTCGGCCTGGAGCTGCAGGACGTCTCGGATCTGGTCGCCAGCAGCGGCTTCAGCGTCTTCGCCGAGACGGTGGCCGGCGGCGGCCAGGTGAAGGCCGTCGTCCTGCCGGGCGGCGGGCTGAGCCGCGGCCGCATCGACAAGCTGACGCAGGTGGTCAAGACCTACGGCGCCAAGGGGCTGGCCTATGCCACCGCCGACGCCGAGGGCGCCTGGACCTCCCCCATCGCCAAGTTCTTCTCGGCCGAGGATCAGGCGGCCCTCTCGCAGCGGCTCGGCATGGCCGCGGGCGATCAGGCCCTCTTCGTGGCCGACAAGCCCGGCGTCGTGGCCGCCGCCCTCGGCGCCCTGCGCCAGACGCTGGCGCGGGAGCAGGGCCTCATCGACCCGAACGCCCTGGCCTTCTGCTGGGTGACCGAGTTCCCCTCCTTCGAGTGGGACGAGAAGGAGCAGCGCTGGTTCGCCATGCACCACCCCTTCACCTCGCCCCGCCCCGAGGACGTGCCCCTGATGGACACGGATCCGGGCCAGGTGAAGGCGCGGGCCTACGACGTCGTGCTCAACGGCTACGAGCTCGGCGGCGGCAGCATCCGGATCCACGACGCCAAGGTGCAGCAGAAGATGTTCGACCTGCTGGGCATGAGCGCCGAGGAGAGCCGCCAGAAGTTCGGCTTCCTGCTGGACGCCCTGGCCTTCGGCACCCCGCCCCACGGCGGCATCGCCCTGGGCATGGACCGGCTGATCATGCTGCTGATCGGCGGCGACAACATCCGCGATGTCATCGCCTTCCCGAAGACCACCAGCGCCAGCTGCATGATGACGGAGGCCCCGAGCCCCGTGTCGAAGCAGCAGCTCGACGAGGTCCACATCACCCTCAAGGGGGAGTGAACCGGGTGGGCGACGACACTTCGCCCGCAACGCCGAGCCCGTCGGCGTCGTCCCTCTCCCAGCGTGGAGGTGCCCGGTGAGCGCATACGACCTCATCGTCATCGGCGGCGGCGTCAACGGCGCGGGCATCGCCCGCGACGCGGCCCAGCGCGGCCTCAAGGTCGTCGTCTTCGAGCAGAAGGACCCCGGCGCCGGCACCAGCGGCGCCTCCTCCGGCATGATCCACGGCGGCATCCGCTACCTGGAGAAGGATCGCGACGTCACGCGGCACTCCTGCGAGGACTCGGGCTTCATCCAGGCGATGGCGCCCCACCTGCTCTTCCGCATCCCCTTCCTCTTCCCGGTGACGGCCTGGACGCGCAAGGCGAAGACGCTGCTGGAGCTGGCGTTCGTCCTCTTCCAGACCTACGACCAGTTCCAGCCCCTCAAGCGGGGCAAGCGCTCGGCCAAGCTCTCCCGGGACGAGGCCTTCCAGCTCGAGCCGGGGCTGGCCCCCGACATCGTCGGCGCCGTGACCACCGATGAGTGGGCCGTCAACGTCTTCCGGCTCTGCATCCTGACGCTGCTCGACGCCCAGGCCCACGGGGCCGAGGTGCAGCTCCGCCACAAGGTCGAGCGCTTCCTCAAGGATCCCAACGGCCGCGTCATCGGCGTGGAAGTCCGCGATCTGAAAAGCGGTTTCTGCCGCGAGGTCCTCGGCCGGGTGGTCTTCAACGCCACCGGCCCCTGGGCGGGCACCCTGGCGAAGCAGGCCGGCGCGAAGGTGCCCCTGCGCCCCGGCAAGGGCATCCACCTCGTCTACGACCGCCGCTTCGTGAACTACGCCATCATCGCCAGCGCCGTGGACGGCCGCGAGGTCTTCCTGGAGCCCTACGGCCAGGAGACGTGGATCGGCACGACCGACGACGACTACTACGGCGACCCGGCCGAGGTGCAGGCCCACCACGACGAGGTGGCCTACCTCATCCAGGCTGTCGAGACGGTGTTCCCCCGCATCCGCGACTACCGCCTGGTGCGCGCCTTCGCCGGCGTCCGCCCCACCCTCGCGCGCTACGGGCCCAGCGAGAGCGACCTGTCGCGCGCCCACCAGGTCTTCGACCACGAGGCCGAGGGCGTGCCGGGGCTGATGAGCATGGGCGGCGGCAAGCTGGCGGCCTACCGCTTCATGGCCGAGGAGGCCACCGACGCCGTGGTGCGCAAGCTGGGGCTGGACGCGAAGTGCCGCACCCACAGCACCTTCCTGCCCGGCGGCGAAGAGACGCCGGACGCCGCCACCCTGGCCGCCGAGGCCGGCATCGAGCGCTACGCCGCGGCCCGCATGATCCACCGGCACGGCGCTGTGGCGCGCCGCATCGTCGAGCGCATCCGCCAGAACCCCCTGGAGCGCCGCATCCTCTGCGTCTGCGAGCCCGTCACCGAGGCCGAGGCGAAGCACTGCATCGAGGAGGAGTGGGTCAGCACGCTGGAGGACCTGCGGCGCCGCACCCACTGCGGGGCCGGGCCCTGCCAGGGCGCCCGCTGCGCGCGCCGCGCCTCCTGGCTGCTGGCGGCCTTCCAGGGCGGCGGCGAGAAGCTGGCCGAGGAGCACCTGGAGCGCTTCGTCGCCGCGCGCTTCCGCGAGCAGGCCCCCGTCCTGAAGTACCAGGGCCTGCCCCAGCTCGAGCTGACGCGCTGGGCGCTGCGCAAGGGGGACCAGTGAGCGTCACCATCATCGGCGCCGGCCTCGCCGGGACGGTGGCGGCCGCGCGCCTGGCCGCCCTGGGCCAGACCGTCCGCGTCATCCACGATCGGCCGGGCGTCACGCCCATGCACGGCGGCGGCTGGCTGCTGGGCCTGGAGACGCTGGCGCGCGCCGGCGTGCCGACGGGCCGCATGGACGAGGCCCTGGCCCTCGTGACCCAGGGCCTCGCCGACCTGGGCCTGCAGGACGGTCCCTTCGACCTGCGCGACGCCGACGGCGTGCTGCGCGAGGTGGACGTGGCCCCCGCCAGCCACGCCGCGGCCGCGCGCCTGCCCGCCGGCTCCGCCGCCGTCGACCTGCTGGGCCTGGGCCACCCCTTCGCCGAGATGTGCAGTGGATTCAAGGTGTTGGCGGTGGAGTGGCCGACGTGGCCCGGGGCGTTTGGGCGGTCGTACGCGGCGGCCGCGGCCCAGGTCGAGGCCGACGCGAGCCACCTGAGCGCCCTCACGGCCGCGCTCCAGCAGGCCCTCGCCACCGCCCCCGCGCCCGGCCTGCTGCTGCCCCCCGTGCTGGGCCTCGCTGGCGTCGAGGCGCGCCGCCTGGCCCTGGAGGCCGCCCTCGGCGTCCCCGTCGCCGAGGCCCTCGGCACCATCCCCAGCACCCCGGGCCTGCGGCTCTGGCAGGCCCTCGCGGCGTGGCGGGCCCGCCTCGCGCCCGCGGTGGTCGAGGTGCAGGGTCGGGTGACGGCGGTGGACCTGGCGGCCCGCACCCTCACCATCGGCGACGCGAAGCAGCCCTTCGACGCCCTCATCCTCGCCACCGGCGGGCCCATCCCGGGCGGGCTGACGAGCGATGGGGCGGTGACGGAGCCCCTCCTGGGCCTGCGCATCCAGCCCGAGATCGCCTGCGACTGGCAGCGCTCCGTCCGTCCCGACCGGCCCTACGACGCCGACCTCTTCCGCGCCGGCGTGCCCGTCGACGCGGCGTTCCGGCCCAGCCGCTACGACGGCGCCCCCGTCGATCCGCGGCTCTTCGCGGTGGGTGATCTGGTGGCCGGCGCCGACGCCGTGGCCGACCGCTGTGGGAGCGGCCTCGCCATCCTCAGCGGCTTCCTGGCCGCCGAGGCGGCCGCCGCCGCCCTGGAGGCCCCATGAGCATCTTGAGCGGGCCCTGGTCGCGCAAGCGCGCCAAGAGCTTCTTCTACCTGGCGGTGGCCTTCTGGCGGCGGCAGCTCCGGCGCCTCGTCGGCCTGGGCAAGCGGGACGAAGGCGGGGCCGAGCGCTTCCTGGAGAACTACGCGCCCGAGGGCATGCAGCCCCTCACCCTCGCGCGGGAGCAGGGCCTCAAGCAGCTCGGCGGCTGCATCCAGTGTGGCCTGTGCGAGGCGGTGGGCGACGGCCCCATCGACCGGGTGGCGGCCTACAGCCGCGCCATCGCCATGGGCGCCGACGCGGCCGACCTGCTGGTCGGGGCGCCGACGACCCCCGCCATCTGCCCGGCCGGGGTGCCGCTCCAGGTGGCGCGGCCTGATCCGGCGCCGCGACCCGCCTAGCCCCGGACGACCGTCCGCATGTCGGGCAGCCCCGTGCCGCTCGTGTCGACCCCCAGCGCCTGCACGATGCCCGCGAAGACCTCGGCCTCGGCCATGTTGCGGCCCCGATCGGGCTCGCCCGTGCGCGGATCGAAGCCGTAGGTCAGGGCCGTGTCCGGGTCGACGCCCCCCAGCACCCGGCCGCCGCGCACCAGCGGCGAGACGATGAGCGAGCCGTTGTTCAGGTGGTGGCCCGACGCGAACTCCGTCGCGCCCGCCGGGCGGCGCCGGCTGCGGCCGAAGTCGCTGGCCACGTAGAGCAGGCTGCGATCCCAGAAGCTCTCGCCGTCCGCGTACTCGGCGGCCTTCAGCAGCCCGATGAGGCGGTCGGAGACGCTGAGGAGCCGGCTCCACATGAGGGCCTGCGTGCCGCGGTGGGCGCTGTGGGAGAAGTCGAAGGCCAGCGGCGGGCTGTCCACCGTCTGCTGGCCACCCACCCCGGGCGACAGGCCCGGCCCCAGCGTCACGGCCACGCTCACGCGGTTGACGATGAGCAGGTAGGCCAGCGCCGCCTGGGCCTCCAGCGGATCCGTCAGGTAGAGCGGGAACGCCGCGCGCACGCGCTCGGCGTCGGGGCCGCTGGCCAGGCCCAGGCTGGCCAGCGGGGACGCCGGCGTATCGGGCAGGAACAGCAGTTTCTCAATGAGATTGGCATCTTCCAGCGTCGTCGCCTGCCGCCGCCGCTCGAGCCAGCGCTGCAGCGCCCGGCTCTCGCCGAAGGTGCGGGTGAAGGCCGAGCGCTCGTCGAGGCGCGCGCGCAGGGCCCGCGACAGGGTGAGGACGTCTCGGGGCGGGGCCTGGGCGATCCCCCGCTGCCCGTCCAGGCCCAGGGCCCAGATCTGCGCGTTGGCCACCGGCTCGGCGCGGGCGCGATCGGGCAGCGCGGGGTCGATGCCCGGCTCCACATAGCCGCCGATGCCCATGTTCACGTTGGGCAGCGGCACCCGGCCGCCGTACGTCGCCGCCACGATCTCCTGGAGCGTGCGCCCCGCCCAGGCGTCGTTGCCCGTGAGCGCCCGCTTCTGGGCCACCAGGTGGTTCACGCTCGTGCCCGTGTGCGTGACGACCAGCATGTCGTCGACGTGCCGGCGCACGAAGTCCGTCTGGTTCGCCTCCCCCGAGTAGGGCAGCGGGCCGAGGCCGCGGAGGCGCTGGTCGACGGCCCGGAACGGCCCGATGGACTCCACCTGGTTGTCGGGGAAGGTGTTGAGTGTCGCGGCGTTGGCCGACTCCGACGCGCGGATGGCCAGCATGGCGTCGATGATGGAGGCGCCGCCCGTCCCGGTGACGACGATGAGGAAGCGCTCCCCGGCCACCTGGGCCCGCGCGCGCCCCGGCAGCAGGGCGGCGGCGCCGGCGGCGGCGAGGCCCTGGAGCACCTGGCGGCGGTGGGGTCGAAACGGCATCTTCACCCCCTCAGTAGAACAGGAACTCGGTGGACGTGAGCACGGCGACGCAGGCGGCCTGGGCCCAGTGCAGCGCCGGGCTGCCCTCCAGGCCGGCCCCCTCGAAGTCGCGGTAGAGCTGGCGCAGCAGGTCCAGCTCCTCCGCCGTCGGCAGCCGCAGCAGCGCCCGCGTATACAGCGCCGTCAACGCGGCCGTGACGGGCTCGCCGTCCACGTCCGCCAGGCGGGCCCCGGCCAGGGGCACGGCCCCCCAGAGCACGGCCGACGCCGCGTCCTCCCGGTCGAGCGCGATGCGGCGGGTGCAGGCCGCCAGCGCGACGCGCTCCACGATCAGCGGCGCCGAGGCCGAGGGCTCCGGGAACGGGCGGTAGATGTTGGCGCGGTAGGCCTCGACGCCGCCCAGGGCCACCTTGTGGATGGCCTCGATGCAGTCGTACTGGCCCAGCTCGTTGCAGAGGCCGTCCGGGGGCAGATCGAGTGCGCGGGCCAGGTCGCCGCGCAGGCGATCCGCCGACTTGAAGCGCAGGTTGGCGTGGCGCGCCGTGAAGCGGGGCGCCGGGGGGCCGGCGTCGAGCCCCGGGTCGCCCCCCTGCCCGCCCGCGCCGCCGACGCCGCCCGCGCCACCGCCCATGCCGCCGACGCCCCCCGCCCCACCGCTGGCGTCCGGCAGCGCCGCGTCCGCCAGGGCCGCGTCCGTGGGCCGAGCGGCCGGGCCGTCGTCGCAGCCGACCGCCGACAACATCAACAACATCCAGATGTTACGGCGCACCGTACGCCTCCAGCGCGATGAGGTCGTGCAGCATGCGCTCCACCTGGTAGGCGTGCTCGCCGCGGAAGCGATCCACCAGCCCGTCGAAGGCCTCCGCCTCGGCGTCCGTGGGATCGTGGCCCACCAGCAGCCGCCAGTAGTCGGCCACCGTGGCCCGGGCGAAGGCCTCGCTGTCGGCCGCCACGCGGGCCCACGCCACGAGGTCCGCCACGGGCTCGCCGAAGATGAAGCCGGCCTCGGGCACCTCCCGGATGCGCGCCCCCTCCTCCGGCCCGAACCGCGTCATCCGCGCCCGGTCGTAGGCCCCCGTCGAGACGCCGGTGATGCCGTGGTACCGCGTGAACGGGTAGGTCAGCGGGTCCAGCGTGCGGTGGCAGACGGCGCAGGCCTCGGCCTCGACGCCCTTGTCGTCGTAGTCGACGAGGGGCGCCTCCGGCTCGATGAGGCCCTCGCTGCGCGCGATGTCCAGGCCCAGGTAGGCGCGGTAGGCCTGGGCCGCCGCCGTCCGGTTCACCGGCGTGAACATGGTGTTGATGACCGCGAACCAGCGCGTCGTGAGCATCCCGGCGCGGTGGTTGGTGCCGGCGTTCTGGCCGGCGCGGGCCGTCACGAGGCGGTACCGCGTCGGGTTCTCGCGCACCTCGACGTAGTAGTCGGCCGTCAGGACCTCCCGGGCGTCGCGGTCGCCGGACTGCGTCCACACGAAGAGGCCATAGTCGTCGTCGTAGTTCGCCAGGGGCACGGGGCCCGCGCCCAGCCCCGACTTCACCGCCTGCAGCGGGCGGATCTTGGCGTGGCCGAGCTGCCAGAGCACGCCGTCGCGCCCCTGCCAGAACGGGGTGGCCAGGCAGGCGTCGAGGGCCTCCCCCAGGGCGGCGCGCTGGGCGTCGGGGCCGAGCGCGCGGAAGGCCGTGAGGGCCTCGAACGTCGGGGAGGCCCCGCAGACGTCCAGGTGCAGCTTGCGGAAGGCGTAGGGCGCATCGTAGCCGCAGACGTCCCAGTCGGGGTTGGCGCTGGTGCACCCGGGCGCGGGCCCGACGCCCGGCCGGCTGGCGGCGTCGGCCGGGCGGGTGCCCGCCTCCACCTCGGCGCGGTTCGCGAAGCCGTCACCATCGCTGTCCCCGTCGGCGACGGCCGCGAGCGCGTCGGGCAGCGCGGCGGCGAAGTCGGCGGGGGCCAGCGGGCGCGGCGCCCCCGGCAGCAGCGCGGCCTCGACGTCCAGGCCGAACGCGTTGCGGGCCGGCGGCAGCGTATGACAGAGCGTGCAGTCCGGCGGGCCGTCGTCGCAGGCCGCCGGCCACGTCGCGCACACCGTCGCCGGCCCCGAGGGCAGCCCATGGGCAGCGCCCGCGGCCAGCAGGCCCGCCAGCACCATCCCGCCGATTTCCCGCCTGCGTCGCGCCATGCCCCCATGGTGGCAGCCCGGGCCGGGCCGGGACAACCGGAGGCGCGCGCGTGCCCAGGGCGTATACAATCAGAATACGGAAGGACGCCCCGGTACCTTGAACCACGTCGATTCCGCGGCTAGCTTGAGCTCACAACCTACCGGAACAGAATACGGCAACGCGGCGCCAGAGGGCGCGAAGGAGAGCGAGATGAAGCGCATGCACTGGATGGTGGCGGTGGTGTTCGGCGTGGTCCTGGCGGGCTGCGAGGGCGGCTCGTCGGCGAGCAGCGGGCGGTTCGCCCTGAGCCCGGCGGACCTGCAGGCGCGGCTGGCGGAGGCACCCCGCCGCGTCGAGATCACCCTGCGGGCCGACGGCACCGTGCGGGAGATCGAGCTGGAGGACGAGGGCCCCGGCCACGCCGAGCAGCTCGCCGGGCGGGTCAGCGCGCGGGACGGCGCCGTGCTCAAGGTGGAGTTCCTGGGCCTGGTCGATCTGAGCGGCGCGGGTCGCTGGCGCACCCCGGACGAGTCGTCGGTGTCGCGGGAGGCCTTCCTGGCGCTGGTGGACGCGCGCCTCGCCGCGGGTGAGGCGGTCTGGATCGACGCCCGGGGCCGCTTCGGCGACGAGGCGTTCGCCGCGACGGACGTGCGGATCGAGGACCGCGCCCGCACCCGCCTGGAGGTGGACGGGGCGGCCATCGCCGATGACGCGCTCGTGGTGGGGGACCTGCGCTTCGAGCTGGCGGGCGCCGCCCTGCGCCGCGATGACGGCGATGACGATGGCCTCGGCGACGACGGGCCCGGGCACGACGTGGGCGATGACCACGGCGACGACGGGGCCGGGCACGACGTGGGCGACGACCACGGCGACGACGGGCCCGGCCACGACGTGGGCGACGACCGCGGCGCGGGGGACGACGACGCGGCGGGCGATGATCGCGGCGCGGGGGACGACGACGCGGCGGGCGATGATCGCGGCGCGGGTGACGACGACGCGGCGGGTGACGACGACGCGGCGGGTGACGACGACGCGGCGGGTGACGACGGCGCCGCGGCCGAGGACGAGGCCGAAGACGAGGCCGGCGACGATCACCGCGGCCGCGGCTGACCCCCGCGCTTTCCCCTTGCATCCCGCGCGGTTCGGGGCAAGCTGGCCCCGCGCGCCCCACCCCGGGGCCGCCTGACCGCGGGAGTCTCGATGCTGCTCGTCCCCACCGTCGTCGCCCCGAGCCCCATCGCGGGCATGGGCCTCTTCCTGGCCGCCGACCTGCCCGCCGGCACCGTCATCTGGGAGTTCCACCCCGGGGTCGACTGCCGGTTCACGGCCGACGAGGTGTCGGCCTTCCCCGAACCCTTCCAGGCCCGGCTGCGCCACTACCTGTACCAGGAGGAGGACGGCCTCTACGTCCTCTGCGGCGACAACACGCGGTTCATGAACCACGCGGACGACCCGACCTGCGCCGAGTTCCCCGACGGGCGCACCTTCCTGCGGCGCGACGTCCAGGCCGGCGAGGAGCTCACCATCGACTACCACGCCCTCGACGCCGAGACGCGCGCCCACGGCATGCAGCACGACGCCCCCGGCGCCAACACCTGGTAGACCGGGCCGGCGTCAGTCCGCGTCGGTCAGCCGCACCTCGACGCCCCGCGCCGCCAGCTCCGCCTTCAGCCGGGCGAGGGCCGCGTCCACCACCCCCGCGTCGGCCTCGGCGAAGCGCAGCACCCGGCCGGCCCCATCCCCCGCCTGCAGGCATGCCAGGGCCTCGGCCGCGCTCGCGAACCGATCCGCCGGCCGCTTCGCCGTCGCCCCTTCCACGAAGCGCACCAGCCAGGCGGGCGCGTCGGGGGCCCGGTCGCGGACGGGCGGCGTCGGCACGTCGAGCTGGCGCTGCAGCAGCTCGGGCAGATCGCGCCCGGTGAACGCCAGCCGACCCGTCGCCATCTCGTAGGCCGTCAACCCCAGCGCGTAGAGGTCTGTGCGCCCGTCCAGGGGCTCACCCCGGATCTGCTCGGGGGCCATGTAGAACGGCGTCCCGAGGCGCTGGGCGCCCCGACAGGCCGAGCGCTCCAGGCTGATGGCGATGCCGAAGTCGAGCAGGCGCGCCGGCCCCGCCGACGTCAGGAAGATGTGCTCGGGCTTCACGTCGCGGTGCACCAGCCCGTGGGCGTGCACATGGCCGAGCGCGCGCGCCATCTCGCTGAGCACCCGCCGCTGCACCTCCCAGGGCAGCCGCGGCCGCAGCACGTCCTCCAGCAGCTGGCCCTCGAGCTGCTCCATGACGATGAACCGCGTGCCATACGCCCGCTCCGTGTCGTAGACCCGCACCACGTTCGGGTGCTGCAACCCCGCGATCACACGGGCTTCTTCGTCGAAGGCCGCCGCGAACTGCGGGTGGTGCACGACCGCGTGGCTGAGCATCTTGAGCGCCACGGGCAGGCCCAGCTCCGGGTGGCGGGCGGCGAAGACCTCGGCCACCCCGCCCTGCCCCAGGACCCCGGTGATGATGTACTTCCCGACGCGCCGGATGCCGTCGATCTCCTTGAGGCGCTCGCCGACGAGGCGGGTGAGCACCCGCGCGACCTGCGGGTGCTCCGCGAGCAGCGCCTTCAGCCCGGCGCGATCGAGCCGCAGGCCGCGGACGGGGCCCACCGCCCGGACGGTGGCGGTGCGGGGCGCGTCCGTGATGAGCGCCATCTCCCCCAGCGTCGCCGGCGCCTCGACCAGGCGCTCGAAGGCCGGCGGGCCGACGACCTGCACCTGCACCTGCCCGCTCTCCAGCAAGAGCAGGTGATCGCCGCGCTCGCCTTCCTGCAGCAGCACCTCGCCGTCGGCGAAGCGCGCCTCGGTCAGCGCGCCCGCCACCGCCACCACCTCGGCGCCGGCCAGGTCGGCGAAGAGGTCCAGGCGGGCCCAGGCCGGCCCCGGCGCCCCGGACGCCGCGGGCGGCCCCGCCTCGCTCAGGGCCTGCGTCTGCTTGAAGAGGTGGGGGGCGTCGGCCATGGATCATCGATAGCACGCTGGCCGGGGCGGCGTCTGCGCTCTGCGCGCGCCCATGGCAACGGGGCCGACAGAGGGCTACCCTGCGGCCGCTTGCTGGAGGTGGCCATGCGTGCGGATGAGCGGCTGATCGAGACCGTCGCCGACAACCTGATCGGCGCCGACGTCGCCCTCGACGGGCCCTACGGCCCCCGGCGCGTCGTCTACTGCGACTACACCGCGTCGGGCCGATCCCTGCGCTTCATCGAGGACTTCATCCGCGACGAGGTGCTGCCCTTCTACGCGAACACCCACACCGAGAGCTCGGGCACCGGCCTGCAGACCACGCGCTTTCGCGAGGAGGCGCGCGGCATCATCGCCCGGGCCGTCGGCGCCACCGCCGACGACTGCGTGATCTTCTGCGGCTCGGGGGCCACCGCCGCCGTCAACAAGCTGGTCGACGTCCTCAACATCCGCCTGCCCGCGGACCTGGCCGATCGCTACCACCTGCGCGATCACATCCCCGCGGCCGAGCGCCCCGTCGTCTTCATCGGCCCCTACGAGCACCACAGCAACGAGCTGCCCTGGCGCGAGACCATCGCCGAGGTGGTCGTCATCGACGAGGACGCCGACGGCCACGTCGACCTGCGGCTGCTGGAGGACGCCCTCGTCCGCTACGCCGACCGGCCCCTGAAGATCGGCAGCTTCTCGGCGGCCTCCAACGTCACGGGCATCGGCACCGACACCCGCGCCGTCGCCGCCCTGCTGCACCGGCACGGCGCCCTCTCCTTCTGGGACTTCGCGGCCGCGGGCCCCTACGTCCAGATCGAGATGAACATGGCCGACGACCGGCCCGACGGGCACCTGATCTACAAGGACGCCATCTTCCTCTCGCCCCACAAGTTCGTGGGCGGCCCGGGCACCCCCGGCGTGCTGGTGGTCAAGCGCGCCCTGCTCCAGAACCGCGTCCCGGCCATGCCCGGCGGCGGCACCGTGGCCTACGTCAACGCCCGCGAGCACCGCTACCTGGCCGATCCCGTGCACCGCGAGGAGGGCGGCACCCCCGCCATCATCGAGGCCATCCGCGCCGGCCTCGTCTTCCAGCTCAAGGAGGCCGTCGGCGCCCGCGCCATCCGTGACCGCGAGCACGCCCTCATCCGCCGGGCCATCGACCGCTGGCGGTCGACGGAGAGCCTGCGCATCCTCGGCAACCCCGACGCCTGGCGCCTGTCCATCGTGTCGCTGCTGGTGCGCTACGAGGCCGGCTACCTGCACCACGGCTTCGTCGTCGCGCTGCTCAACGACCTGTTCGGCATCCAGGCCCGCGGCGGCTGCTCCTGCGCCGGCCCCTACGGCCACCGCCTGCTGGGCATCGATCTGGTGCAGTCCCACGCCTTCGAGCGCGAGATCCTGCGGGGCTGCGAGGGCGTCAAGCCGGGCTGGGTGCGGGTGGGCTTCAACTACTTCATCAGCGACGCGACCTTCGAGTACGTGCTGGAGGCCGTGGAGCTGGTGGCCCGGGATGGCTGGCGCCTGCTGCCCGACTACACCTTCTGCCCCGACTCGGGCCTCTGGCGGCACCGCGCGGGACGCAGTTTCAAGCCTTCGAGTTTGTTGAACATTTCCTACACGACGGGGCGCCTCTCGTTCCGCAGCCGGCACGCGACGGAGCCCGAGTCGGCCCTGGCCGACTACCTGGAGGAGGCCCGCCGCGTCCTCGCCGCCGGGGCGGAGCTGGCCCCCGCCGAGGACCCCTGCATCACCCCCGACTTCCAGTCCCTGCGCTGGTTCCCGCTGCCCGGCGAGGCCGCAGCGCGCCTGGCCGCCGAGCGGGGCTGAGCCCCACCCGCGCCGCCGGGCCCATTGCCCCGCGCCGCCCCGATCTGGTACTCCCGCCCCCAACGGCTCGCGTGGTTGCCCATGGCCTCTCGCCCCTCTCCGTCTCCGCTCATGCAGTGGACCCTGGCGCTGGCCTGCGCCGGCGTCGTGTTCGGCCTGCTCGCCTGGCACCTGCACCACGCCCGCCCCTCCCCCGAGGCCGGCCTCGTCCATGACCCCGAGTTCTCCGTCCAGCTCCTCGACGGCATGGCGCCCGACATCGAGGTGAAGACGAAGGACGGCGGCACGCTGAAGCTCTCCGACCTCCGCGGCAAGGTGGTCTTCGTGAACTTCTGGGCCACCTGGTGCCCGCCCTGCCGGGCCGAGGTCCCCGATCTGGAGAAGCTGGCCGCCGAGATGAAGCACTCACCCTTCGAGGTGCTCGCCGTCTCGTCCGATCAGGGCTTCGAGGACATCGACGCCTTCTTCGAGGGCCGGCCCACCGCCCTGCGCATCGGCCTGGACGCCGAGCAGCGCTGGGCCGCGGTCTACGGCACCGAGAAGCTCCCCGAGACCTACGTCGTGGACCGCAAGGGCCGGCTGCGCCTGCGCTTCGTCAACGTGCATCCCTGGACCGACAGCCGGATCCAACGGTACCTCGAGTGGCTCGCGACGGACGGCTGAGCGCCGGGCGCATCCACTACCCGGCGGGCAGCGATCAAGAGGTCGTCCGCCGGCGCCTGGTGTTCGCCGGCCTCGCGGTCATCGTCGTCGTCCTGGCGGGCATCTTCGGCTACTGGCTGCTCGGCGGCGGGGTGTGGAGCCTCGTCGACTGCGCCTACATGGTGGTCATCACCATCACGAGCGTGGGCTACGCCGAGGTGCTGCCGGTGTCGGAGCTGGCCGGCGGCCGGGCCTTCACCATGGTGCTCCTCATCACCGGCATGGGGGTGAGCTTCTATTTCCTCTCCGCGCTGACCGCCTTCATCATCGAGGGCGATCTGCAGGAGGCCATCTGGAGGCGCCGCATGGGCCGCAGTCTCGACAAGCTGGAGGGCCACTACATCGTGTGCGGGGCCGGGGAGACCGGCAAGCACGTGGTGGAGGAGCTGGTGCAGGCCGGCCTCGAGGTGGTGGTCATCGAGCAGTCCCCCGAGCACCTCGACGCGCTGTTTCGCCTGCTGGGCACGCGGTTCATCGGCATGTCGGGGGACGCCACCGAGGACTCCCTGCTGCTGGAGTGCGGCATCGAGCGGGCGGCGGGCATCGTCACGTCGCTGCAGAGCGACCGCGACAACCTCTTCATCACCGTCACGGCCCGCCAGCTCAACCCGCGCATGCGCATCGTGAGCCGCGCCGTGCACGAGCAGGCCCGCCCCAAGCTCCTGCGCGCTGGCGCCGACGCCATCGTCAGCCCGAACACCATCGGGGGCCGCCGCATGGCCCATGAGCTGCTGCGCCCGAGCGTCGTGGGCTTCCTCGATCTGCTCGTCCGCGACGCCGGCCACCAGCTCAGCGTCGAGGAGTGCCTGCTGCGCCCCGGCACCCGCGTCGAGGGGCGCACGCTGGCCGGGTCCGGCATCCGCAAGGTCTCGAACGTGCTGGTGTTGTCGGTGATCACGGCCGCCCGCGAGAGCCACGTCTTCAACCCCTCCCCCGACTTCGTGCTGCGGGCTGGCATGACGCTCATCGTGCTGGGCGACCGGGAGGACGTCGAGCGCCTGAAGGCCTGGCTCGACAGCACCTCGACCCCCCACGTCGATCTCGGCATGGAGCCGCTGGTGGAGAGCTAGCGCGAACAGCCGGGGCCGGCCCACGGGTAGCCGTGGGCGGCCGCCGCGGCCTCCAGCACCGCGGGGGGCGTCGAGCAAGCGAGCCGATCGAGCGCGTCCGCCAGATCCAGCCCCGCCGCGCCCACGTCGGGCGCCGCCTCCGCGAGCCCCCCGAGCAGCAGGCCGAGCAGGCGCTCCTCGGGCACCCCGTCCACGAAGAGCGACCAGAGCACCGCCGCCACCAGGACCTCGGAGACGTCCCCCGCCAGCGTCCCGTCCGCCGTCCCCTCCTGCTCGGCGGGCAGCGGGGCGCTCAGGTCGACCACCCGGGCGCCGCCCGCCCGCGCGTCGACCAGGCGCGGATCCCCGAGCTGCCAGGCGGCGTGGAAGGCGGCGAAGCCCTCGGACCAGGCGAGGGGCGGCCAGGTGCGCCGGCCGTCGTGGCGGCCCCCGGGGCTGTCGTCGCGGGCGTGGACGGCGGCCAGCACATGGCCGAGCTCGTGCAGGATGACGGCGTCGTCCCACGCGTCCTCGTCCAGGCGGCTGCCGGCCAGCTCGATGTGGCCCGAGGCGGGCCGAAAGCAGGTGCCGCAGGCCGGCTGCACGCTCGGGGACCAGTCCACCCGGACGGGCGGCGCGTCGGGGCGCGGGGACCAGAACGGCGCGGCCCGCTCCAGGCCGTCGGCCACCACCCCCGCCGCGTGCAGGGCGGCCGCGATGGGCGCCTCGGGGTCCACGGCCAGCTCGACCCCCTGCCCATCCACGACGGCCACCGGCGCCGAGGCCCAGGGCCCCGCGCCGGGCGGCCCCACGGCGACCCGGCCAACTGCCCGCTCCACCGCCGCGATCACCCGCAGCTCGAAGGCGGCGTCCCCGCCGGCGTACTCGACGGAGAAGGCCCCCGCCGCGTCGGCGAGGCCGCGACCCGCGAGTCGGCCACCCTGGCGGACCTCCACCACGGCCCCCGGCACGGCCGCTGCGACGGGCGGACCCAGCGCGTCGGCGACGAGGGGCCGGTCGACGCCCTCCACCCGCCCGCGCACCGCCCCCACGACCCCCGCCGGCCCCACGGCCGCCGTCACCCGCCAGGCGGCCCCGCCGCCGAGCGGGGCGATCCGCAGATCCAGCTCGCCGCCGGGCGGCACCAGCGCCGGCAGCGTCGCCTCCGCCGTGACGTCGACGCCATCCCCCCCGACCACGGCCGCCGCCACGCCCTCACCGCCCAGCGCCTCGATGCGCAGATCCACGGCCGCCCCCGGCGGGCCGCCCAGCCGCAGCCAGTCCACGTCGCCCGCGCAGGCCGTCCCCTCCGCCGATCCCGCGAGCCGCCGCGGGCTGTCCGCGCCGTCGGGCTCCTGGTCGTCGTCGCAGTCCGCGGGCGCCACGCCCACCTGCAGCCGGTAGCTCACGGGCGGGCCGGGCTCCAGCGCCGTGACCACCGCCACGGCCCCGCTCGCTGGAATCCGCAAGCGGATCATGGGGTTGCGGCCTTCTTCCTCACCCACCCCCGGCACCCGCAGGCGGACGGGCCGGTCGGCCTGGAGGCTCACCGCCACCGCCAGCCCCAGGGGCGCGTCCAGCGCGAAGACGTCGGGCTCCGCGCCGCAGAGGACGAGGCCCTCCTCCACGCCAAGCCCCAGCGAGGCCGCTGGCAGCGCCTCGGTGCCCGGGCCGAAGCGGTCATCGTCGCAGGGGGCCGCCGCGTCCGGGAGGGCCGCGTCGGGCTGGCCGCCCGCGTCCACGTCGCCACCGCCCGGATCGGCCACGCAGCCCCCGAGCAGCCCCCCGATCACCAGCCATGGCACCCAGCGCCGCATGGGGCGCAGCCTAGCAGGTCGGCGGGTGCCTCGCGCGGGAGGGCTGGCCCCCTGCCCGCCGCCCGCGTACCATCCGCCGCCGTGGCCCGCACCCTCCTGCTCCTGTACGCCGCCCTCGCCGGTGGCACCGTCGTCATGGCCCTGGCGTTCGGCGGCACGCTCGGCGCCCTCGTCCAGCCCCGGACGCCGGCGTTCTTCCCCGCCCTCGACCTGGGCCTCGGCCTCGCCGTCGGCCTGGCGGTGGTGCTGCTGGGCCGCGTGCTCGACCGCGTCGCCGCCGCCCGCAACCTGAACCTCTACCTGCGCGAGCTGCTGGCGCCCATCGAGCCGCGCCACGCCCTCGGCATCGCCGTCCTCGGCAGCCTGGCCGAGGAGCTGCTGTTCCGCGGCTTCCTGCAGCCCTACCTGGGCCTGGGCGTGACGGCCGTCGTCTTCGGCGTCGTGCACCACGTCCCCCGCCGCCGCGATCTGCTGCTCTGGCCCCTGGCCGCCACCCTCATGGGCCTCGTCTTCGGCGGCCTCTACGAGCTGCGCGGCGGCATCCTGGCCCCCACGGTGGCCCACATCACCATCAACTACTTCAACCTGCACTACCTGCTCGCCCCGAGGGAGGCCTGACGCCATGGGACCGATCTGGGGGCTCGGGCTCAGCCTCGACCGGAACCTCACCATCCTCATCCTCGGGGTCAACCTGTTGTTTTCCCTGGGGTTTGTGCTGACGTCCTTCCGCGGGCGCCCCGCCGTCGACCGGCTGCTCATCACGCTGGGTCTCTTCCTCGTGCTCACCGTCGGGTCGCTCGTGGGCCTGCACCTCTTCGCCGCTACCCCCATCCGCGACGTGCAGTTCTTCCTCGTCGACTGAGGCAATCGCCCGCGCGATCACCTGAACGCTTGTCAAGTCATTCGGGATTGGGCACGCTCCCCGGGATGCGCCTGATCCACACCTCCGACTGGCACCTCGGCCACACCCTGCGCGAGCAGTCCCGCGCCGAGGAGCACGACGCCTTCCTCGCCTGGCTGCTCGACCAGCTCGATGACGCCGACGCCCTGCTCATCGCGGGGGACGTCTTCGACTCGGCCAACCCGACCAGCGGCGCCCAGCGGCGCTTCTTCCGGTTCCTGGCCGAGGCCCGGCGTCGCCGCCCGCGGCTCGACGTGGTGATCATCGGCGGCAACCACGACTCGGCGGCGCGGCTCGACGCCCCGCGCCCCCTGCTCGACCACGCGGGCGTGCGCATGGTGGGCGGTGTGCCTCGGCGCCCGGACCGCAGCCTCGACCTGGACCGGCTCGGCGTGCCCCTGCACGGCCCCGACGGGCAGGTGGCGGCGTGGGTGGCGGCGGTGCCGTTCCTGCGGCCCTCCGATCTGCCCCGCGTGGAGGCGGGGGATCCCCTCGTGGCCGGGGTGGAGGCCGTGTACCGGCAGGTCCTCGACCACCTGCGGGCCCAGCGCGCGCCCGGCCAGGCGCTCCTGGCCATGGGCCACTGCTACCTGGCCGACACCGCCCTCTCCGAGCAGAGCGAGCGCAAGATCCTGGGCGGCAACCAGCACGCCCTGCCCGCGTCCCTGTTCCCCGACGACGTGGCCTACGTGGCCCTGGGGCACCTGCACCTGGCCCAGCCCGTCGGGCGATCCGGCGTGCGGTACTCCGGCTCCCCGCTGCCCCTCTCCATGGCCGAGGCCACCTACCAGCACCAGGTGCTGCAGGTCGACCTGGACGGCCCCGACCTGGTGGCGGTGACGCCGCTGCTCGCGCCGCGCCCGGTGGAGATCCTGCGCCTGCCCGAGGGGGGCCCCTTGCCCGTCGACGCCGTGCTGAAGCGGCTGGGCGCGCTGCCCCTCCGCGACCCCGGCGCGCCCCACTGGCAGCGGCCCTTCCTCGAGGTGGCCGTGGCGGTCGAGTCGTCCCAGCCCGACCTGCGCGCCCGCATCGAGGCCGCGCTGGAGGGCCGCTCCCCGCGCCTCGTCAGCCTGCGGGTGCTGCGGCTCCGCGAAGACAGCAGCCTCGCGGACGCCCTGCCCCGGGCCGACCTCCAGAGCCTCGATCCCGAGGCGGTCTTCGAGCGGCTCTGGGAGGCCCGCAACAGCGGCCCCGTGCCCGACCGCCTGCGGGCGTCGTTCCACGAGCTGGTCGACGGCCTGGCCGCGAGGGGGGACTGACGTGCGCATCCTGGCGATCCGCGGCGAGAACCTGGCCAGCCTCCGCGAGTTCGACGTCGACCTGGAGGCCCTCGACGAGGTGGGGGGCGTCTTCGCCATCACCGGGCCCACCGGCGCCGGCAAGAGCACCCTGCTCGACGCGCTGTGCCTGGCGCTGTACGACAGCACGCCCCGCCTGAACGGCCGCTCGGGCGTCCAGATCGGCCGGGCCGGTGACGAGGCCAACCACCTGGGCGACACCGACGTGCGCACCATCCTGCGGCGCGGAGCGGGCAGCGGCTACGCCGAGGTGGACTTCGTCGGGCGCGACGGCGGGCGCTACCGGGCGCGTTGGCAGCTCCACCGGGCCCGCCACAAGCCCGATGGCAAGCTGCAGAGCCAGTCCATGGCCCTCAAGGACCTGGATCTGGACGGCCGCGAGCTGACGGGGGCCACCAAGCGCGAGACGCTGGCCCTCATCGAAGACAAGATCGGACTGGCCTTCGACCAGTTCCGCCGCGCGGTGCTGCTGGCCCAGGGCGAGTTCGACGCCTTCCTGCGGGCCCAGCCGAAGGAGCGCGGCGCCCTGATGGAGCGCATGACGGGGACGGGCATCTACCGCGACCTGTCCTGCGCGGCCCACCAGCGCGAGCGCGTGGCCCGCGACGCCCTCACCCGGCTCGAGGACCGGCTGGGGGAGCGGTCCGTCCTCTCGACGGCCGAGCGGGCCCGGGTCGAGGCGCAGCGCGGCGACGCGGAGGCCTGGCAGGCGGCGTTCGACGCCCGCCGGCGCGGGGTGGCCGAGGAGCAGCGCTGGTACGCCCGCGACGACCAGCTCGCGGCCCGGGTGGCGGAGGCGGCGGGGCTGCTCGACGAGGCCGAGGAGGCCCGGGCGGCCGCGGAGGACCGGCGCCAGCACCTCGCGACGGTGCGCGCCCTGTGGTCCCTGCGCCCCATCATCGACGCCTTCGACGAGGCCGTCCGCCGGGCCCGGCTGGCCGCGGATCGCACCGGACGGCGGCCGAGGCGCGCGCCGCGGCCGAGCTGGGCCGCCGACGCCCGCCGGCAGGCTGACGACGCCGAGCGCCGGCTCGTCGAGGCCCGCCAGGCCAGGAGGACGCTGCCGCCCGCGCTGCAGGAGGCCCGGCGGCTCGACGAGGCGGTCGCGACCGCGACGCGGGCGGTCGAGGGCAGCCAGGCCGCGGCCCAGGGGCCATCGCGGCGGCAGGCGCGGCGGCGGGCCCTGGCGACGGCGGCGGAGGCCCGCGCCGGGCACCAGGCCGCCGGGACGCCACCGAGGCCTGGCTCGACGCCCACGCAGACCGAAAAGCGCTGTCGGATCAATGGGATCGCTGGCATCGCGAGCTCGAGCGCTGGGCGGCGGCCTGCGGTCAGGACGCCGCGGACGCCGCCGACGAGGCCGCCATCCGGCAGGCCAGCGGGGCCGCCACGACCCAGGTCGAGCGGGCCCGGGCGCCGCGGACGCGGCCCGCGCCGCCGCCGACGCCGCGGAGGCCTGCGTGGCCGAGGCCCGCGCCGCCAGCAAGGCCTCGCCGAGGCGGCCGCCCACGCCCACCGCGACCGGGTGGCCGAGCTGGGGCAGGTGCTCGAGAAGCTGACGGCGGTGCACGCGGCCCACCACGCCGCCCATGGCAGCCAGGCGGCCCGCCACGCCGAGGCGAAGACGGCCCACGGCCTGGCGGCCTTCGCCGACGCCGCGGCCGAGAGCGAGGAGGCCCGCGGCAAGCAGCTCAAGCTGCAGGTCGTCGAGGCCCGACGCGCCCTGGAGCTGGCGCGCTCCGTCCAGCAGCTCGCCGATCACCGCGCCCAGCTGCGGGCGGGCGAGCCCTGCCCGCTCTGCGGCAGCACCGAGCACCCGGGCATGCACGGCTCGGACGCCATCGTGCTGGCCCAGGAGGATCGCGTCCGCCACCTGGAGCGCGACCAGCAGAAGGCGGCCGGCGCCGCCGTGCTCAAGCGCGCCGAGGCCGAGAGCGCCCGCCGCGACGCCCAGCGCGCGGTGGACGAGGCCCAGCGCCTGGACGCGCAGGTCACCCAGCTCGCCGAGGACTGGCGCCTGCAGGCCGGCATGAGCGGCCTGGCGCTGCCCGAAGTGGTGACGGACGCCGAGGTCGCGCGGGCGCTCGCCGCCGAGGCCGCCCAGCACGCCGACCGGCGCGCCGAGGCCGACGCGCGCCTGGCCACCGCGCGCCAGCTCGCCGCCGGCTGGCCAGCGCCATCGAGGCCCAGGAGGCCGCGCGCCGAGCGCGAGGCCAGCACCAGCGTGCTGGCGCGGGCCGAGGCCAGCGCCGCCGAGGCCGCCGCCCGGCTCGCCAGCCTCGTCGCCGGCCGGGCCGAGCGCGCGACCGCACGTCAGGCGCTCGAGGCCGAGCTGGCCGGCCCGCTGGGGGCAGGCTGGTCCCGCGACGCCCAGGCCGATCCGGCGGCCTTCATCACCGCCCGCGCAGCCGCCGTAGCCGAGTTCCAGCGCGAGCGCACGCGGCGCGACGCGGCCGCGGGCCGCCTCGCCGCCCTCGGGCCCGAGGAGGCCCGCCTGCGCGAGCGCGTGGCGGCCCAGGCCGAGGAGACGCGCTGCCGCCAGGCCCTCGCCGACGCCGAGGCGGCCCGGGCGACAGCGCGGGCGCAGCGCCAGGCCCTGCTGGGCGGCCGGCCGGCAGGCCGTCGAGGCCGAGCTGGGGCGGCGGTCGACGGCGCCGGAGCGCGCCGCCAGCGCCGCCCGCGCGACCGGAGCGCGCCGCGAGCGCCGCCGAGGGGCTGGCCAGCGCCGTGAGGCGCCGATCGGAGGCCCGTGAGGCCGAAGACGCGGCTGGGGCCGAGAGGCCATGAGGCCGCCCTGGCCGGCCGCGCCCTCGCCGACGCCCGGCGGCTGCTCGACCACCCGGCGGGCTGGCTCGAGCGCGAGACGTCGGCGCTGGCTGAGCTGGACCGCGCGGTCGAGGCCACGGCGGCCATCGTCCGGCTCGGCGAGCCGACGCGGCGGCCCACGCCCAGGGCGCCCGCCCCCACGCCCGGCCCGCCCTCGACGCCCAGGCTGCCGCCCTCGACGCGGCCCTCACCCGCCTGGCCAACGCCCGCACCCGCGCCCTGGTCGCCTTGCAGGCCGACGACCAGGCCCTCGCCGCCCGCAGCGCCCTGGCCGCCGAGCTGGCCGCCGCCCAGGCCGAGCACCAGCGCTGGCGGGAGCTCGACGTCCTCATCGGCGCGGCCGATGGCGCGAAGTTCCGCGACTTCGCCCAGAGCCTGACGCTGGAGGCCGTCCTCTTCCACGCCAACCGCCGGCTCGAAGAGCTGGCCCGGCGCTACCAGCTCATGCGCGTCCCCGGCGAAGACCTCGCCATCCAGGTCATCGACCGCGAGATGGGCGACGAGATCCGGCCGGTGCAGAGCCTCTCCGGCGGCGAGAGCTTCCTGGTCTCCCTCGCGCTGGCCCTCGGCCTCTCGGGCCTCTCGGCCCGCGATCTGCGCATCGAGTCCCTCTTCATCGACGAGGGCTTCGGCAGCCTCGACCTCGACACCCTCGACGTCGTCATCGACACCCTCGACACCCTGCAGGAGAGCGGCCGCCAGGTCGGGGTCATCAGCCACGTCCCCGGGCTGGCCGAGCGGCTGGGCATCCAGGTGCGCGTCGAGCCCATGGCCGCCGGCCTCAGCGAGGTCCGCATCGTCACGCCCCGGTAGCGCCCGACCCGGGTGGCTCCGGTTCCGCCCGCCCCCCCGCGGGCCCCGGTGGACAGCCGGCCCCCTGCCGTGCTTTCGTGGAGCGTGACGGGGTGCCAGCGGGGGTCGCGCGCGCCGGGTCCGGCCGCGCGCCCCTCCAAGCCAACCACTCGACATCGCTGGAGTTTTCGGCCTTGGCCAAGAAGTTTCCCGACTACGTCCCGCCGACCCAGATCGCCTACCGCGACGACGGGGGGACGACGCTGCACCTGCGCCAGTGCCGGCTGGCCGTCGAGGGCGCGGACGGCGGGTGGGTCGAGCACGTCTTCGACCAGGAGGCCGTCACCCTCGGCGCCATGGAGGACAACGATCTCGTCCTCGATGACGACACCGTCAGCCGCTACCACTGCCGCATCTACCAGGAGGGCAACAGCTACGTCCTCAAGGACCAGGACTCCACCAACGGCACGTTCATCAACGGCGTCCGCATCAAGGAGGCCTACCTGAAGCCCGGCTGCACGGTGATGCTCGGCAACACCCGCCTGCGCTTCCAGAGCGGCGCCCGCCAGGTGCGCATCCAGCCGTCGCCCGATGACTGCTTCGGCCGCATCATCGGCACCAACGTCAAGATGCGGGAGATCTTCGGCATCCTGGAGAAGATCGCCCCCACCGACACCACGGTGGTCATCGAGGGCGAGACGGGCACCGGCAAGGAGGTCGTCGCCCGCACCATCCACGAGCGCTCGCGCCGCGCCTCGGGGCCGTTCGTGGTCTTCGACTGCTCGGCGGTGCCCGAAAACCTGATTGAATCCGAGCTCTTCGGCCATGAGAAGGGCTCGTTCACCGGCGCCGTCGGGGCCCGCCCCGGCCTCTTCGAGATGGCCAACGGCGGGACCATCTTCCTCGACGAGCTGGGCGAGCTGACGCTGGACCTGCAGCCCAAGCTGCTGCGCGTCCTGGAGACGCGGGAGGTCCGCCGCGTCGGCGGCACGAAGTCGAGCCGCGTGGACGTGCGCGTCCTCGCCGCCACCAACCGGCGCCTGGAGGAGGAGGTCCGCGCGGGCCGCTTCCGCGAAGACCTCTACTACCGGCTGAGCGTCGTGCGCGTCTTCCTGCCCGCCATGCGCGAGCGCCGCGAGGACATCCCGCTGCTCGTCCGGCACTTCCTGCAGGACGGCCGCTTCAACCGCGACGCCGACGGCAACCTGCGCCTGACGGCCATCAGCCGCGACGCCCTCGAGGCCCTGATGGCCTACGACTGGCCCGGCAACGTGCGCGAGCTGCTCAACGTGGTGGAGCGGGCCTGCAGCTTCGCCGAGACGAGCACCATCGAGGTGGCCGACCTGCCCTCGCACCTGGTGGGCAGCAGCCATATGCAGCGCCTCAGCCAGCTCCGCCCGCAGGTCATGGGCGAGAGCGCCCGCAGCGTCGACGACCTGGGCACCTTCAAGGACGCCAAGGAGAAGTGGGTGTCCGTCTTCGAGCGGGACTACATCGTGACGCTGCTCGACAAGTACGAGAACAACATCAGCCACGCGGCCCGGGAGGCCGAGATCGACCGGAAGTACTTCCGGAAGCTGATGAAGAAGTATGGCATCGAGGGGCGCGGCGGCGACTGACGCCGGCCCCGGCGGCCGCTACTTGCTGGCGGGCTGGGCCTGCAGGGCCTTGCGGGCGAACCACACGCCCGGGATGAGGCTGAAGAGGATCAGGAAGAGCAGCTCGGGCTCGGCGCCACCGCCGCCGCCCTCGCCGCCGCCCCCGGGGGGCTGACCGCCCGCCCCTGCCCACGCCGCGCCCACGCCCAGCACGAGGGCCGCCACTGCCAACGAAACCCACCTGCGCATCACGCCACCTCCAGATCGATCACGAGCGCCCCCAGCCTAGCGCGTCGACCCCGCCGCCGGCAAGCCCTGCATCCGTTCTGGCTGGATGATTCCAGCGTTACGGGAGTTCCCCCACGCCGGTGTCCGGCCACGCCATGTACTCACCGGCCCGCAGCCGCTCGCCCTCGATCTCCAGGCTGGCGTCGACGCGGCGGATCTCGATCCGGGCGCCCTCGGGGAGGACGCGCTCGAGCGTGGCGGGCGCCAGGCGCGCCGTCGTCGCCGCCGGGTCGTTGACGCGGGCCAGGAAGAGGCCACCATCGGTCCCGGGCGCGCTGTACACCCCGAGCAGCGTGAAGGCGCCCGTCGGCAGCCCGGCCACCTCGACCCGCGCCACGTCGCCGAGGGAGGCCGTCACGCCGTCCGCGGCGCCCGCGTCCCGGATCATCCGGTGCAGGTGCGCCGCGTACACGGCCCCGGGCGACAGCGCGAACGCCCGCCGCTCGTCGGCCAGCGCCCCCTCGAGCTGCCCCAGGCGGAAGCGGGCGCCCGCGCGGGTGTCGAGGAAGCTGGGCTCGTCCGGCTCGGCCGTGACGGCCCGCTCGGCCATGGCCAGCGCCACTTCCAGGGCGTCCATCGGAGCGTCGCGCTGGATGACCACCATCCACGCCGTGTTGTTGAGCATGCCCGGGGGCAGGTCGGGGTGGCTCGCCAGGGCCTCCAGCGCGCCGCGGGGGTTGAAGTCGCGGGCGTTGTAGGCCGCCTGGACGAGGCCGACGCCGAACAGCGCCGAGAGGGCCAGCGCGCCCAGCCAGACCACCGTGCCGCCCGGATCCTGCGGCCGGAAGCGCCCATCCCGCGGCAGGATCAGCCACGCCACGGCCATGCCCGCCACGAAGCCGCCCAGGTGCGCCGCCTTGTCAATCTGGGGCACGGGCAGCGAGATGACGACGTTGATGGCCACCAGGATGACGAGCCAGCGGATGGACTGCCGCATGACCGGCGGGATCTGCCAGCGGTAGACGCGGTCGGTCACGACGAGGGCCCCGAAGAGGCCGAAGATGGCCGTGGACGCCCCGACCATCATGGCCGCGTCGCTCCAGAGGGTGGAGGCCAGGGCGCCGCCGAGGGCCGACGTCAGGTAGATGATGACGAGGCGCCAGGGGCCCACGAGGCGCTCCAGCAGGCTGCCGAGCATCCAGAGCGCGAGGCCGTTGGCGAAGACGTGCACGTCGAAGCCGTGGAGGAAGTTGGCCGAAACCAGGCGAAACCACTCGCCTTCTGCGATCAGGGCCGGCACGCCCGCCCCCAGCCGGATCATGGCGACGGGGTCTTCGAGGGCCCCCTGCCGAAGCTGCAGGCCGAACGCCAGGATGATGGAGGCGATGAAGGCCCATGTGGCCCAGGGCCGCTGGCGGTCGAGGGCCCGGGCGACGTCGACCTGGGCGTCCAGGTGGGCGACGCGCGCCGTGCCGTCGGGCAGGGCCTGGATGCGCTCGCGCAGCGCCAGGGCCAGCCGGGCCAGGCCGTCCGCCGTCGCGAACTCGCCGCTGTCGAGCACCAGCGTCGTCTGGGTGCCCCCGATGAAGAGCCGGGCGCCCCCGCGGCCGCTCTGCAGCAGGATGGAGCGGATGTCGCGCAGGTCGAGGGTCTGGCGCCGCCGGGCGAACGGGCCGCGGAACGCCACCAGCCGCTCGCCGTCCAGCTCGACGTCGCCCTCCTCGCGGCCGCGGATCACCAGGAGCAGGCCCGGGAGGAGCTGGAAGAAGCCCGAGAAGGCGATGAGGACGCCGATCAGCCGGAAGGGGCTGACGACGCCCCCGCCCCCGGCGCCCAGGCCCAGGCCCCCCGCCACCATCATGGCCAGGCCGACGCCCGCCATGCGCAGGCCCTCGACCCGGGTGTTGCGGCGACGCAGGGGAAATACGAGGCGGTCCACGCGCGGGCTCCCGTCGGTTGGTGCCAGCCTGGATGACCGGCGGCGGTCCGAGGCTTCCGGGGGGCGCAGTGTCCCCATCGGCCGGCGCGGGTGCAAGCCGGCGGTTCACAGGGGCCTCCCGGCGCGGGGGTGGTGTATGCTCGCCGCCATGAGCGACTCCGCGCAGACGATGATGACCCGCATCGAGCGGGTGACGGTGTACCGCAACGGGGCCCTGGTCGAGCGGGTCGGGCGCGCCGGCGTCGGGCCCATCCGCGTGGCGGGCCTGCCGCTGCTGCTGGCGGCCGACAGCGTCCGGGTGCGCCCGGCGGCGGGGCGCGTCGTCGACCTGCGGGAGACGTGCGCCGTCGAGCGCCGCGGGCCCGCCGGCCGCGCCGAGAGCGCCGAGGCCATCGAGCGGCTGGTCCAGGCCCTCGAGGGCATCGACGCCGAGGCCCGCGCCCTCGACGCCCGCATCGACGTGTACACCGACCTGGCCCCCACGGCGCCCCAGGGGCCGGCGCTGCCCAGCACCGAGCTGCTGCTGGCCATGCATGAGACGGCCGGCGAGCGCCTCACGGCCCTGGAGGCCCGGCGCGTCGACCTGCGCGACCGCCGCCGCACCCTGGAGCGCCAGCTCGAGGCCGCCCGCGCCGTCGTGCACGCCGATCCCGAGCCGCCCCGCTTCACCCGCGGCCTGCGCTTTACCCTCGCCGACGCCCCGGGCGAGGTGGAGGTCGTGGTGGAGTACTTCGTCGAGGCCGCCCGCTGGGTGCCCTCGTACCGGCTCGACCTCGCGGCGGGCGAGGCCAGCCTGCGCCTTGACGCCCTCGTGGCCCAGGCCTCCGGCGAGGACTGGGACGGCGCGGCCCTGCGCTTCGGCACGGCGGACCTCGACCGGTCCACCGCCCTGCCCGCGCTCGACTCCTGGCGCATCGGCACCGCGAGCAGCCGGCGCCTGCCCTTCCGCCCGCTGCCCGGCGACCTGCCTGGCCTCTTCAGCGGCTACGACCAGGGCCGCGCCCAGACCGGCGGCGGCGACGACGAGGTGGACACCCGCGTGCAGATCGCCCGCGAGGACACCACGGGCACCTTCCGAGCCGAGGAGGAGACGCGGACCGTCGTGCGGGCGAGCCCACTGCCCCCGCCCGGGCCGCCCCCGCCCCCGCCCGCCATGGCCCCGATGCCCATCGGCGCGGCGATGCCGGCCCCGGGCATGGCCAACGACATGGCCGCGCTGGCCCAGTCGGCCCCCGCGCCCATGATGAAGCGCGGCGGCCGGCCGATGGCGTTCGGCGGCGCCGGCGGCGGCGGCATGGCCGAGGAGCCCGTGCTCGACCTCGCCCTCGGGGGCGCCGCGCCGCCCGGCGGCGAGGGGCCCCGCTCCCTGCGGTTCGCCTGGCTGCGCCTTCGCGGCCCGGACGAGCCCGGCCGCGGCACCCTCGTCGAGGTGGATCCGCTCACCCAGCTCTGGTCCCTGGTCGAGGATCACGAGGTGGCCGAGCCCGAGCTGCTGGCCCGGGCCGTCGTCGCGCTGCGGCAGGCCCGCGCCCGCCTCCGCAACGCCCCCACCCCCCAGGGCACGCGGCCCACGGACGACGGCTTCCACCACGTCTACCAGGCCGGCGGCCTGCACGACGTCCCCGGCGATGGCTTCTGGCACCGCGCCGTCGTGCGCGCCGACGCCGCCCCGGCGGAGGTCAGCTTCCGCGCCGTACCGCGGGAAACCCGCGATGTCTTTCGCTTTTGTTCCATCCGCACCCCGGACGGCGTGCCCTACCCGGCCGGCCCCATGCAGGTCTACATCGATGGCACCTTCCGCGTGACGGCGCCCCTCACCTCCGCCGGCGACGGGTCGCCGCTGGAGCTGAACCTGGGCCTGGACCGCGCGGTGCGGGTGGTGGACCGGGTCGCCGACGTGGTGCAGCAGGACAAGGGCCTGGTCACCCACACCACCCACGTCGTGCACACGGTGACGCTGAAGCTGCGCTCCACGCTCGCGGCGCCGGCCGCCGTCGTCATCTACGACCGCCTCCCGGTGCCCGCCCCCGACGAGCGCGAGATCGAGGTGAGCCTGCTCGACGCCGATCCGGCCGTGGATCGCACCGACCGCGGCCCCGACGACGCCCGCCTGCTCGGTGGGCTGCGGTGGCGGCTGACGCTCCCGCCCCAGGGCGAGCGCACCATCGTCTGGCGCTACCGCGTGGCGCTGCCGGCCAAGGCCGAGCTCTCCGGGGGGAACCGTCGTGAGTAGCCCACTGCCCATCGCCCTGCCCATCCGCCGGGTCACCGTCTTCGAGGACCGGGCCGAGGTCGTGCGCGAGATCGAGCTGCAGCTGCCCGCCGGCCGCTCGGAGGTGGTCGCCGAGGATCTCAGCCCGCTCCTGAGCGACGCCCACCTGACGGCCCAGCTCGTCGAGGCGGTGCCGGGGGTGCACGTCGAGGATGTCCGGTTTGAGCGCGCCCTGCGCTCGGACGGGGCGCCCCCCGAGCGGCGCGACGGCCTCCTGGCGGCGCTGGACGCGGCCGAGCGGGCCCTGGCCCACGCGGAGCGCGCCGTCGCCCGCGCCCGCCAGCGCCGCGACGCCGCCCTGCTGCTGCTGCGCCGCTACGCCGGCCAGGCCGCCAAGGCCATCTGGACGCCCGACGGCGCGGCCGGCTGGCGTGAGGGCCTGACGCGCCTGGAGGAGGCCCTGGAGGCCGGGGAGCTGGCGGTCGCCGCCGCCGAGGGGGGCCGCGCGCGCGCCGCCGAGGACCACCGCCGGCAGGCCGCCCTCGTCCGGGCCGCCGAGGACCGGCGCGTCCGCCTGCGCGCCAGCCTCTCCATCCGGCTCTCGGCCGACCAGCCGAGCACGGTGCGCCTGCAGGTCGTGGCGCTGACGCCCTGCGCCCTCTGGCGGCCCGCCCACGAGGCCCGACTGGGGGCGGACGGGGCCCTCGTCTGGGAGACGTTCGCCACCGTCTGGCAGCGCACCGGCGAGGACTGGTCGGGCGTCGAGCTCATCTTGAGCACCGATCGCCCGGGCAGCGGCGCCACCCTGCCGTCCCTCGCGACGGATGAGCTGCGCCTGCAGCAGAAGGCCGTGAAGCGGCGCGTCGTGCTGGCCCACCGCGAGCAGGCGGCCCGCAAGGACGACGATGGCGCGGTGCCCGGGGTCTACGATGGCGGCGAGGCCCGCGTCTTCGCCGTCACCGATCCGGTGCACATCCCCTCGGACGGCCGGCCCTACCGCGTCGCGACGGGGGGCTTCACCGCCCCCGCCACCACCACCCTGGTCGCCCGCCCGGAGGTCAGCCCCCAGGTCTGCTGGCTGGCCCGCACCCACAACGCCGGCACCGCCCCGCTGCTGGCGGGCCCCGTCACCCTCGTGCGCGACGGCGCCTACGTCGGCCTGGGCGATCTGGAGTACGTGGCGCCCGGGGACCGCTTCGAGCTCTCCTTCGGCAGCGATGACCGCTGGCGCCTCACCGCGCGCCGCACCCGCGAGACGGAGGATCGCCTGCTCGCCCGTGACCGGGTGCACTTCGTGACGCAGGTGGAGCTGCGCTACGCCGGGGCCGAGCCCGCCGAGGCCGAGGTCTACCTGCGCCTGCCCGTCAGCGAGCTGGAGCAGCTCAAGGTCGTGCCCTCCAAGGCGTTCTGCAGCGAGGGGCTGCCCCAGCCCGACGCCGACGGCCGGGTTCGGGTGCCCGTCCGCCTCGCCAGCGGCGAGCGGCGCGAGATCTCCCTGGGCTTCACGTTCGAGACCAGCGGCGACGTGGTGCTGCCCGACCCCTGGTGACCTACGCCGGCGCGCGGCGCGGGCGCCGCCGCAGCAGCATGACCCCCGCCAGGGCGGCCCCGAGCGCCGCCGACCCCCCCGGGATCTGATCGGCCAGGCGGGCCCGCGCCATGAACGTGTGGGCCGCGTCCCCCGCGGCCGCGCGGCCTTGCGCGTCGAGGCCGGCCCAGTCCACCGGCGGCCCCGCCCGGAAGGCGGCCCGCAGGCCGTCGATCTCCCGGTCCGCCAGGCTGCGCGTCGCGCGCCAGCTCGCCACGCCGGCGCCCGCCGCCAGCAGCGCCGCCAGCGCGAAGGGCCACCAGCCCGTCCGCCGCAGCAGCAGGCGCCAGACGAGCGCCGCCGGCAACAGCGCAGCGGCCAGCCCGACGAGCAGCAACATCCCGAATCTCCTGGGCTTTCCCCGACTACTCCGCCGGCAGGCAGGCCCGCCGCCGGGTGGCGGGATCACCGTAGCGCTCCGCCTCGACGCAGGTGTAGCCCGGCCGGCAGTCGGCGGCGCCGCCGCACTGCGCCACGCAGACGCCCCCGTTGGCGAAGCCCAGGTCGACGCAGAAGGTCGACACCCGGCCGGCCCGGTCGGGGCAGAAGCGCTCGCAGGGCTCGGAGCACAGGCCACCCGGGGCGTCGGCCAGGCAGATGCCCCCGCCGCAGGCGTCGGCGTCCACGCAGGCGCCCCCGATCCAGCCATCGTGCGGGTGCGGCTCGGCCGGCGGCTGCCACGCGGGATCGCACTGGGGGTTCGTCACCAGCCCGGCGGCCACCTCGGACGGCGGCAGCAGGTTGTAGCCCTTGAACATGCCCACCGTGAGGGCCCGGCTGTCGGCCAGCCCGCCGACGCGGTCGATGGCGTCGAGGTGCCGCCCCGCGCCGTCGCGCGTCATGTGCAGGGGCACGTAGCGGGCGCCGTTGACGCGCACCCCCGCGGCCGTCCGGGTCAGGCCCAGGTAGAGCAGCAGCGTGGAGCGGCGCGGCAGGTGGCTCTGCCCGCTGACGAAGTTGCCGAGCGAGTAGATGACGAAGCCCTCGCGGCCGCTCGCGGTGACGTAGCGCTCCCAGGGCTGCAGGACGTGGGGGTGGCTGCCGATGACCGCGGTGGCGCCGGCCTCCAGCAGGTCATGCGCCAGATCCACCTGCGCCTGCGCGGGGTTGGCCTGGTACTCCTGCCCCCAGTGGGGCGTGACGATGACGGCGTCCACGCCGGGCTCCGCGGCCAGCTCGGCCACCAGGGCCAGCACCTCGGCGCGGTCCTCGAAGCAGAGCAGCACCTGGTCGCGCGGATCGGGGATGCCGTTGGTGCCATAGGTGCAGGCCAGCCAGGCCAGCCGGAAGCCGCGCGCCTCGGTGTAGGTGTGCCAGACCCCCGTCCCGTCGCTGCGGCGCGTGCCCGTGTAGGGCAACCCACCCGCCTCCAGGGCCTCCAGCGTGCGATCCGCGCCCAGGGCGCGCCGGTCGAGCGAGTGGTTGTTCGCCGTGGACACCACGTCCACGCCGGCCGCCTGCAGATCGGCCACCAGGCGGGGGTGGTAGTTGAACTGGGGATAGCTCGAGTACACCACGCCGTCGAAGGTGGGGCCGGGATCCCGCGCCTCGCGCCCAGCAGAGGTGACGCCGGCGGCGGTGGGCCCCTCCAGGTTCGCGTAGGTGACGTCCGCCGCCGCCAGCAGATCCGCGACCCCGGCCCAGAGGCTGCCGAAGCCGTCGGGGCTCGCGTAGGCCTGCTGCTGCAGCGGGCCGTGCAGCAGCACGTCGCCGACGGCCGCGATGGTCAGCGTGTCGCCCGGCTCGCAGGCCGCCGCGAACACGAGGGGGCCCGTGGGCGGCTCGAAGCCATCGGCCTTGCCGTCGAGGGCGAGCGGGTCGTAGGCGTCGCCGTCCTCGCCATCGCCCGACAGGTCGCCCGCGGCGCTCGTCGGCGCCGTCCGCGGCTCGTCGCAGGCCACCAGGGCGAGCGCCAGCATCCAGATCGTCAGGGGGGTGCGCATGCGCGCAGTCAAGCGACTCGCCGGCCGCGTGTCAACGCGAGCGCCCTGCCCCGGGTCCGGCGGGCCTCACCGGACCTTCACGGTCCAGGTCGGCGGACCCGGTTCGGCCACTCCTGGTCAAAAAAAACGCTGAGGCCGCCCGACCCGTCCAGACCCCCCCAGGGGGCACCGCCCCGGGGCGGTTACCGGCCGGTGCCGAAAAAAGTCCTTGTCGTTACCGGAATTGGGAACACCGCCCCGCGCAGGCCGATCCCTATGACACCAACACACCACATGTGGCTCTATGTAGGCAGGGCGAGAGGCTGGCTGGCCAAAACGCACTTTCCCTTTACAACCCCGGCCGCAAATCTCTACATTCAGGGCGTTTCAAGCAGGTCGACCGCCGGCGCCGCAGCCATCGGGGGCGACATCTCAACACACCCACGGGCTGCCTGCGAACGCGGGCGCCGACCGTCTGGACGTACGCCGGCGCCCACGACGCGCCGCGGAGGAGTACCATGTCGTTGTACATGAGGAGCGAGCTGGGCGACTTCAACAGCATCATCTGTTTCAAGGCCGCCATCGTCGGCATGGAGGACATGCTGGGCCCGCAGGCGACCGCCATCGCCCTCACCGGGGCCGGGCGCAAGCGCGGCGCCAACCTCGCGGAGAGCCTTGGCCTCAAGCGTGGGTCGGCCTCCCTCGGCACCCTCGGCGACGTGGCCGTCAAGCTGAACGACGCCCTGGGCACCGAGGGCACCCGCCTCTGCATGGTGGACAGCATCGACGTCCAGGACGACAAGGTCATCGTGCGCACCCGCGAGACGGTGTGCTCGGCCTATGAGGAGCAGGGCTCGCCCCGCAAGTGCACCTTCACCCTCGGGGCCATCCACGGGGCCCTTGAGTACCTGCTGGACAAGCCCTTCTTCGGCAAGCACACCGGCAGCGTCCTGCGGGGCGACACCCACGACGTGTTCGAGTTCACCCCCCGCTGATCCCCCGCCGCCCCGGCCGCCCCGGCCGCGGGTGGCGCATCTTCACCCACCGAGCGCCCAACAGACCCCAACACACTACATGCGCCGACGTGTAGGCAGGAATTGGGATTTTACCGCTCAAAACGCACTTTCCCTTTACAACCCCCGCCGGAAACTTCTACATTCAGGGCGTCTCCACCATGTTGTTTGCCAGCGCCGCGGCCACTGGGTCGGGCACCGCAACACTCCGCCGATGTGCTGTCGGTGCGGGTGTGATTCATCGGCACGGACGCAGGCATCCCTGGGGATGTCGCGGAGGACTACCATGTCATTGTACATGAGGAGCGAGCTCGGAGAGTTCAACAGCATCGTCTGTTTCAAGGCCGCCATCGTGGGCATGGAGGACATGCTGGGGCCCCAGGCAACGGCCATCGCCCTCACCGGCGCGGGCCGCAAGCGCGGCGCCGGCCTCGCCGAGAGCCTGGGCTTCAAGCGGGGCTCCGCCTCCATGGACACCCTGGCGGACGTGGCCACCAAGCTCAACGACGCCCTGGGCGCCGAGGGCACCCGCCTCTGCCTCGTCGACAGCATCACGGTCGAGGATGAGAACGTCGTCATCCGCACCCGCGAGACGGTCTGCTCGGCCTACGAGGACGAGGGCTCGACCCGCAAGTGCACCTTCACCCTCGGCGCCATCCACGGCGCCCTCGAGTACCTGCTGGACAAGCGCTTCTTCGGGAAGCACACGGGCAGCGTCCTGCGCGGCGACACCCACGACGTCTTCGAGTTCACGCCGCGCTGAGGCCCCTCCCTCGCAGCGTCCCCCCTGCGTCCCGATCGCCCCACCCGCCGGCAGCGGCGCCAGCCCGCCCGCGATTTCCGCGGCGGTGAGGCCGAGGCCCGGGGCCGCTCGGCGTCCGCCAGGACGAGCCGCTCGGTTTCGGCCTGTCGGGAGTCCACCTCCGCCCGCGCGAGCCCGCCGATCAGCAGCAGCATGAGGATTCGCATGGCCCCCTCCCCCCGCCCTCGCCGGGCGTGGCGGCCTCTGCTATGACACGCTGCACCCTGGAGGTCACCATGCGCGCCGCCGTCTCCCTGGCCCTCGCCCTCGCCCTCGCCGCGGCCCCCGCCCAGGCCCGGCCGGGCTCCGGCGCTCTGAAGTTCGCGCAGCTCGGCCCCGACCTCCCCACGCCGGGCGAGACGCGCCTGGCCTCCGGGGCCCCCGGCCCCGCGTACTGGCAGCAGCGCGCCGACTACCGCATCGACGTCGAGGTCGTGGACGCCGAGCGCCCCCGCATCGTGGGCCGCGAGCGCATCACCTACGCCAACCAGTCGCCGCACGAGCTGACGTACCTGTGGCTGCAGCTCGACCAGAACCGCCTGCGCCGGGATGCCCTCGGCTGGCTGGCCGAGACGGCCCCGGGCTTCGAGCGCTTCGGCTACCGGGAGCTGCAGCGCCTGCTGGCGATGGAGACGTTCGAGGGCGGGGTGCGGCTGGGCCCGGTGCTCGTGGACGGCAAGCCCGCCGCCCACACCGTCGTGCACACCATGATGCGCGTCGATCTGCCCCGCCCCCTGGCCGCCGGCCGGTCGGTCCAGCTCGACCTGTCCTGGGAGCACGACATCGTCAACGCCAAGGTCATCTGGGCCCGGGGCGGCTACGAGCAGCTCGACGAGCAGAACCGCATCTACACCATCGCCCAGTGGTACCCGCGCATGGCGGCCTACACCGACTACCAGGGCTGGCAGCACAAGCAGTTCCTCGGGCGCGGCGAGTTCACCCTGGAGCTGGGCGACTTCGACGTGCGCATCACCGTGCCCGCCGACCACGTCGTCGCCGCCACCGGGGTGCTGAAGAACCCCGAAGAGGTGCTCGACCGGGCGTGGCGCGACCGCCTGACCCAGGCGGCGAAGGCGAAGAGCCCCGTGCTCATCATCACCCGCCCCGAGGCCGAGGCCCGCGCGGCGGCCGCCCCCGCGACCGGCAAGAAGACGTGGCGCTTCCAGGCCACCAACGTGCGCGACTTCGCCTTCGCCTCGTCCCGCGCCTTCCTCTGGGACGCCATGGCGGCCGGCCGCGCCCTGGCGATGTCGTACTACCCGCCCCAGGCCGAGCCCCTGTGGCGCCGCTTCAGCACCCAGGCCGTCGCCCACACCCTGGAGGTCTACGGCCGCATGACCTTCGAGTACCCGTATCCGGTGGCCATCTCCGTCAACGGGCCCATCGGCGGCATGGAGTACCCGATGATCTCGTTCAACGGCCCCCGCGCCGAGGACGACGGCACCTACTACGACCGGGCGGGCGAGGGAAAGCGCTGGAAGTACTCGAAATACGGGCTGATCTCGGTGGTCATCCACGAGGTCGGCCACAACTGGTTCCCCATGATCATCAACAGCGACGAGCGGCAGTGGAGCTGGATGGACGAGGGCCTCAACACCTTCGTGCAGTTCGTCGCCGAGCAGGAGTGGGAGGCCGAGTACCCGTCGTGGCGCGGCCACCCCCGCAACATCGTGGACTACATGAAGAGCACCGAGCAGGTGCCCATCATGACCAACAGCGAGTCCATCCTGCAGTTCGGCAACAACGCCTACGCCAAGCCCGCCACGGCCCTGAACATCCTGCGCGAGACCATCCTGGGCCGGGAGGCCTTTGACTTCGCCTTCCGCACCTACGCCCAGCGCTGGCGCTTCCGGCACCCCGAGCCCGCCGACCTCTTCCGCACGCTGGAGGACGCCTCCGGGGTGGACCTGGACTGGTTCTGGCGCGGCTGGTTCTACACGACGGACCATGTGGACCAGGCCCTCGTCGGGGTGCGCGCCTACGAGCTCGACACGCGCAACCCAGCGATCGAGAAGCCGAAAGCGAAGGCGGAGCGCGAGGAGACCTACGTCTCGGTGACGCGAGAGCGCGAGGCGAAGCGCCAGGCTGATGGCTTCGTGCCCCGCCTGAACCGCTTCCCGGACCTCAAGGACTTCTACGACGACTACGACCCCGACGCGGTGACCGCGAAGGATCGGGCCGACTTCGAGAAGTTCCTGGCCGAGCTCGAGCCCGAGGAGCGCGCCGCGCTGGAGACGCAGCGCCACTTCTTCGTGCTCGACTTCGAGAACCGCGGCGGCCTGGTCATGCCCATCATCCTGCGGCTGACCTACGAGGGCGGCGAGCGCGAGGTCGTGCGGCTGCCCGCCGAGATCTGGAAGCAGGACGCCGACCGCGTCTCCAAGCTCTTCGTGACGCGCCAGCCCATCGTGCGCGTCGAGCTGGACCCGTTCTTCGAGATCGCCGACGCCGACGTAAGCAACAACCAGTGGCCGCGAGAGCCCGTGAAGACGCGGTTTCAGCTCTTCAAGGAGAAGCGGGTGCCGAACGCCATGCAGGACGCCGCGGCCGCGGAGAAGCAGGCCGCGGAGGACGCAGCGAAGGCGGCGGCGCCCCCCTCGGCCGCCCCCCCCTCGGCCGCCCCCGCCTCGGCCGCCCCCGCCTCGGCGCCGTGAGGGCGCTCTGCCTGCTCGGCCTCCTGCTCGGGGCCCGCGTCGCCGCCGCCCACCCCCAGCAGACGAGCCTGGGCGAGGCCCACTGGCGCGGCGACCGCCTGGAGCTGGCCATCCGCGTCGCCACGCATGATCTCGTCGACGCCCTGGCCCGGCACGGCGAGGACGCCCTCGGCCCCCAGGCGGACGCGGCCCTCGGGCGCTACGTCGTCGCGGCGCTGGACGTCGAGACGCCCACCGGGCGCGCCCCCGTCCGCTACCTCGGCCACGAGGGCGACCCGGAGGGCACCTGGCTCTACGCCGAGGTGGCCCTGCCCACGCTGCGCGCTGCCACCCTGCGCCACGGCCTGCTCGCCGAGCTCGGCCCCGCCGTGGTGCACACGCTCACGCTCTACGACGGGCCACGCCGGTGGTCCCTGACGTTCACGGCCGCGACGCCGGTGCTGCCACTCCTCCAGTCACCGACTGGTAACGCGCCCGCCGAACCACCCCCACGCCCGTAACCGCCCCCCCGCGCCTGTGGGCCTGCGCCGCTGGCCCGGTCGCTGCAACATCCCCGGGTGCGAGGCCGGTTGGCCGGCCCACGACGAGAAAGAGGACCGATGATCTACGAAGTGGAAGGCGACATCCTGCTCAGTGGCGCCAGCGCCACCGTCCATGGCGTAGGCCCTGACGACGACTTCCAGAACGGCCTGGCGTTCGCGCTGCGCAACCGCTGGCCCTCGATGTACAAGGACTTCCGCCACTTCTGCCACACCCGCCACCCCCGCCCTGGTCAGGCGTGGTTCTGGGGCGGCCCCGGCGGCGAGCGCCTGGTGGCCCTGTTCACCCAGGAGCCCCCCAAGAAGAAGGGGGCCCACCCCGAGAAGGCGACGCTGCCCCATGTGAACCACGCCCTGCGCGCGCTGCGAGGCATCGTCGAGGCCGAGGGCTTCGAGAGCGTCGCGCTGCCCCGCGTCGCCACCGGCGTAGGCGGCCTGGACTGGGAGGAGGTGCGGCCCCTCATCGAGACGCACCTGGGCGATCTGCCCATCCCGGTCTACGTCTACAGCACCTACGTGCCGGGTCAGCGGGCCGACGAGCCCGAGGAGTGAACGAGCGGCCCGCCGCTACTCCGCGCGGGCCCCGTCATCCACCCACCGCCCCAGCACCGCCCGCTCCTCCGGCGTCATCTGCGTCAGGTTGGCGAGGGGCATGTACTGCGTCGTCACCGACTTCGCCTTGATCTGCGCGGCCGCCGCCACGATGCGCTCGGCGGTGTCGAGGCGGACGTCCTTCGGGGCGGAGGTCGTGCCCTCGAAGGTGGGGTGGTCGGCGTGGCACGGGGCGCAGCGCGTCTGCACGATGTTCTGGACCTGGGCGAACGTCACCGGCTGGCTCGCCGCCGCCGTGGCCGTGGACTTCGGGGCGCTGACCAGCGCCAGCGCCACCATCGCCACCGTCGCCACCGGCAGGATCCACACGTTCTTCTCGCCGCGGCCGCGCAGGTTGAACCAGTGCCGCACGCTGGCGCTGATGAGGGCCAGGGCGGCCAGGATGGCCCAGTCCCAGGCGTGGCCGTAGGTGTGGGGGTAGTGGTTGCTGATCATGATGAACAGCACCGGGAGCGTGAAGTAGTTGTTGTGCAGCGACCGCAGGGCCGCGCTCTTGCCCTTCGCCGGATCGGGATCCCGCCCCGCCGTCATCGCGTCGACCATCTCGCGCTGGGCCGGGATGATGCCGAAGAAGACGTTGCCCGCCATGATCGTGCCGATGAGGGCGCCGACCAGGATGTAGGCGCCACGGCTCGAGAAGATCTGGCAGAGCCCGAAGGCCAGCCCGGTGAACAGGGCGAAGCCCAGGGCCGCGAGGGCCACCTTCTGCCGGCCCAGCGGCGACTTGCAGAGCAGGTCGTACACCAGCCAGCCCACCGCCAGCACCCCCACGCCGATGCCGATGCCCGCCCCCGGCGAGAGGGACGACTTGCTCGGATCCAGCAGGAAGACCGACGCCCCGAGGAAGTACACGAGGGAGAGCAGCACCACCCCGCTGATCCAGGTGAAGTAGGCCTCCCACTTGAACCAGTGGAGCGTGCCCGGCAGGCGGGCCGGGGCGACCTTGTACTTCAACACCCGGTAGAAGCCGCCGCCGTGCACGGCCCACAGCTCGCTGCCCACCTCCGGCTCCGCGTCCCCTTCGGGCGCCCGCAGGTTGTTGTTGAGCCAGTTGAAGTAGAAGGAGGTGCCGATCCAGGCCGCCCCCGCGGTGATGTGGAACCACCGGATGAGGGTCTCGAACCACTGAAGGAGGTGATCGCTCACGCGGGCTCCTGGCTGCGCTGCTGGTGATCAGGCGGACGAGCCCGCCTGGGACGGCGCCAGTCTATCCCCGCCGGGGACAGATGCCCAAGACAGCGCGAAAAAAGGTGCGGGGGCTCAGAGGAAGTAGCGGACGTACAGCCAGCCGGTCGCGATGAGCAGCGTGGAGATCATCACCGGCAGGCCCAGGCGCGTGAAGGCCATGAACGTCAGCGGGTAGCCGTTGCGGCGCCCGATCTGGGCCACGACGACGTTGGCCGAGGCGCCGACGAGGGAGCCGTTGCCCCCAAGGCAGGCGCCCAGGGCCAGCGCCCAGTACAGCGGCTCGGCCACCTGGTGCTTGAGGGCCACCGGATCGTCGGCCACCCCGAGCTCCACCCCGAAGGCCGGGATGATGCTCTGGATGAGGGGGATCATGGCGATGACGAGGGGGATGTTGTCCACGATGGCCGACAGCAGCGCCGAGAACCACAGGATGGTCATCACCGTGAGCAGGAAGTTGCCGTGGGTCCAGTCGGTGATGACGTGGCCCAGCTTCTCGAAGACCTGGTTGTGCTCCAGGGCGCCGATGAGCATGAACAGCCCGATGAAGAAGAAGACGGAGTTCCACTCCACCTTCTCCAGGGCCTTGTGCAGGTCGGTCTTGCAGACGAGGGCCATCAGCAGCGCCCCGGCCAGGGCGATGATGCCCGGCTCGACGCCCACCGCGTGGCTGGCGAAGAAGCCCGCCAGGATGACCCCGAAGACCGCCAGCGCGCGCTGCATGCCCTTGCGATCGAGGATGGCCAGCTCGGGCCGGGCGCGCATGATGCGGGCCTTGTTCGACTCGGTGACGTGGAAGCGCTTGCGCATGGCGAACGCCGCCAGGGGCAGGCCCACCACCAGCATGATCAGGACGGGCGGGCCCAGGTTCTCCAGGAACTCGATGAACGTCAGCCCCGTGGAGGACGCGATGAGCACGTTGGGCGGGTCACCGACCAGGGTGCCGGCGCCGCCCACGTTCGACGCGATGGCCTCCATGATGAGGATGGGCATCGCCTCGATCTCGAGGATCTCGCAGATGAGGACGGTGATGGGCGCGATCAGGATGACCGTCGTCACGTTGTCGAGGAAGGCCGACAGCACGGCCGTCGCCGCCAGGAACATGACCAGGATGCGCACCCCGTCGCCCTTCGCCTTGCGGGCGATGGTGACGGCCAGCCACTCGAACAGACCCGTCGCGGCCATGACGTTCACGGCCAGCATCATCCCGACGAGCAGGAAGATGACGTTGAGATCCACGGCCTTGAGGGCCGCCTCATAGGGGACGAGGTGGAAGATGATGCAGGCCGACGCGCCCAGGAGCGCGGCGGCGGTCTTGTCCACCTTCTCGGTCGCGATCGCCACGTAGGCGATCCCGAAGATGATCAGCGCGCCGATCATGGGCAGGCTCCCTTAAACGGCTGAAAACACTACAGATTGAAGATCCGGTCCAGGACGCGGATGCGGTCGATGACCCCCATCAGCCGGCGCTCCTGGTCCACCACGTACACCTTGGGATACCGCTTCACCGACAGCAGGAAGACCACCTCCAGCGCCGTGGCCTCGGGCCCCACCGTCGCCACGTCCGTCGACATCACGTCGCGGACGGTCAGGGAGTGCTCGCGGTCGAAGTACTTCTCGAACGGATCGAACTCGGCGATGAACGAGACGCTCTTGAGCTGCCGGAAGAAGTCCGGCACGCCATGGGTGAAGAGATCGTCGGCGGACACCTGGCCCACCAGCCGCCGCTCCTCATCCGTGATGCCCGCCGCGTCCAGGTTCAGCTCGGCCATGCGCTGCACGAGCCCGGCGAGGGGCTGATCCGGGCCGATGCGGCCCAGGGACGGGCGCATGATGTCCTCGGCCAGGATGGGCGCGTCGGACTCCCGGACGCTCTCCTGCAGCCAGTCGGCCAGCGCCGAGGCGTCGCGGGCCTGCTCGATGTGCTGGCGGCTTTCCGGCGAAGCGAGGAGGCGCGCCACGCGCCCCATCACCTGCAGCAGCGCCCCCGGCCGCCGGGCCGGGCCGATCATCAGCGCCACCAGCCGCACCTGCTCGTCGCCCCAGGCCAGCGGCGTCTGCAGCGTGGCCAGGCAGAGGCGCGGGCCCTCGACGCCCTTCAGGCGGATGTGGGGCAGCGCGATGCCATCGCCCAGGGCGAAGCTGCGCTCCGCCTCCCGGGCCATGAGCAGGCCGACCACCTCGTCGACCGCGAGGTCGGCGGCGATGCCGGGCGCCGTGAACAACGCCTGGGTCATCTGAGTGAGGAGCGCTTCTCGATCCGTCGCCGAGATCTGGAGCAGGACGCGACGGGGATCGAGGGCCACACGGTGGACCATCGAGACCTCCCGGGCCAAAGGCGGCGCACTATGGGCGGTCAGCCCGCGGCCGTCAAGGCAGAACTCACGGTTTTTTCAGGGATTCGGGGCCATCGAGGGGCCCCGGGAGGGGGCTCAGATCCGGCGGCTGCGCCGGGCCTGCAGCCGGAAGAACTCGGCGTTGGCCAGCAGATGAGCCCGCGCCGAACGCTCCTCGAGAGACATCTCGATGGGGTTGCCCATCGTCTCTGCGCGCACCTGGGCTTCTTCCGCCCGGCGCAGGAGCTCCTCGCTGTGCGACTCGCTACGTTCCATTCCGCCACGCTCCATACGACCACCCCGCTGGCTGGTCGGCTACCCGTTCATTCATAGCACGACGCGCAACCGATTGCACATCGAGCTCCCCGAGGGCACCCCGAGCGGACGCCCTCCACGGCCAGGGATGCCGCGCGGGCCGGCGGGTTTCGCTCATGAGCGGCCGCCTGTCAAGCCCCCTCCCCTCGACCCGGGCCTTTCTGGTACTCCTTCGCCCTTGGACTGGCCGGCCGGGTCGGGAAGGTGATCATGCGGTGGATGCTCGGGGGCGCGGCGGCGCTCGTGCTGTGGACGACCGACGCGGGCGCGACGGCGGCCCGGGTGCTCCAGGTGCCCAACGGCCCCGTCTACAACTGCGCGCTCTGCCACCTGAGCCCCCGCGGGGCCGGCCCGCGCACCCTCTTCGGGGAGGACGTCCGCGCGACGCTGCGCGGCACCGTCGTCGACTGGCCCACGCTCTGCGCCCGGGACTCCGACGGCGATGGGTACACGAACGGCGAGGAGCTGGGCGACCCGACCTGCATGTGGCGCCGGGGTGGCGAGGTCACCGGCCCGCCCACGAACCCCAATGATCCCCAGGACTTCCCGGTGATCCCGCCGGACGCGGGCGCCATCGAGGACGCCGCCGTCGACGCCGCGCCGGCCGACGCGGCCCCGGCCCCCGACGCCATGGCGCAGCGCGTGGACGCCGGAGCCGACGCCGCGCGAGACCCCGACGCCGGGGGCCAGGGCGGCGCTGGCGGGGGCGCCGACATGTTCGTGATCGTCGAGAGCCCGGCGGACGACGAGGGCGGCTGCCGCCTCTCGCCGCGGGGATCGAGCCCCTGGCTCGCGCTGCTGCTGGTGCTCGGCCTCGCCCGCCGCCGCCGCCGCTGAGCCTTGACGCACCTCGTCTCCGCCCCGCTGCCCTGCCCGGCCTGCGGCCACCTGGCCGACGCCGAGGTGCCCAGCTCCGTCAACGCCGGTCGATCGCCCGAGGTGCGCGCCGCCCTGCTGGCCGGTCGCTACCTCGCCCGGACGTGCGCCGCCTGCGGTGCCGACTTCCAGCCCGAGCCCGCGTTCGTCTACGTGGACGCCGAGCGGGGCGAGGCGGCCCTGGTGCGGCCCCCCGCCGACGCCCCCGCCTTCGAGCACTGGGAGCGCGTCACCGAGCGCGCCTTCTGGGGCCCGGCCCGGGACGCGCCCGATCGCTGGCAGCGCCAGGCCGGGCGCTTCGCCCTGCGCACCGTCTTCGGCCTCGACGCCCTGCGCGAGAAGCTGCTCTTGTGGAGCGCCGAGCTCGACGACCCCGTCGTCGAGGTGCTGAAGCTCGATCTGCGGCTGCGCCTGCCCGCCTTGCGGGACCGTCCGCTGGCGCTCCGCGCCGTGGCCTGCGACGCCGACGCCCTGCGCTTCGCCGACGCCGGCGACCCCGCCACCCTCGTCGTCGCGCCCCGGGGCCGCTACCTGCGCCTGCTCGCCGAGCGCGCCCACCTGGCCACCCGCTTCCCCGCGCTCTTCGGCCGGCCCTACGTCGACGCCGCCCGGCTCGCTGTCGACTGACGTCGCGACGGGCGAAACACCGCTGAGACAAGCTGTCGCATCGGGGCTTGCCAACGGGCCTCAACGGCGTGGCACGCGGCTTGCGCAGGGGGAAGGGCGTACGACCCGACCCCGCCGACTGGCATCCTCTCCGCGGGGCCCTGGACGAGATTGGAGGCGCGCATGCACACCGAACCTGGCTTCTGGATCTGGCCGCTGATCGGCGGCGCCCTCATCGGCGGGTCGGCCGCGCTGATGATGGCACTCCACGGCCGCATCGCCGGCATCTCCGGCATCGTCTCCGGCCTCATCACCGGCGACCGGGCCCTCTGGCGGAGCCTCTTCGTCGGCGGCCTGATCGTCGGCGGCCTGGCCATGTACCTGCTGCAGCCCACGTCGTTCACCCTGGCCGCCGACCGCTCTCTCGGCGCGACGGCCCTGGCCGGCCTGCTGGTGGGCCTCGGGACGCGCCTGGGCAACGGCTGCACGTCGGGCCACGGGGTCTGCGGCATCGCCCGCCTGTCCCCCCGCTCCATCGTGGCCACCATCACCTTCATGGCGACTGGCGCCCTCACCGTGGTGGTGGTGCGCAGCTTCTTCGGAGGGAGGATCTGATGAAGTCGCTCTCGCTCTTCGCCGCGGGCCTGATGTTCGCCGCCGGCCTCGCCCTCTCGGGCATGACGCAGCCCGCGAAGGTGATTGGATTCCTTGACTTTTTCGGTGCGTGGGACCCGGCCCTCATCTTCGTGATGGTGGGCGCCATCGCGGTGAACTTCGTCGCGCTGCGCTTCATCCTGCGCCAGCCGAAGCCGGTCTTCGCCGCGTCCTTCGGCATCCCGACCCGGCGCGATCTCGATCCGCGCCTCATCGGCGGCTCGGCCATCTTCGGGGTGGGCTGGGGCCTCGCCGGGTTCTGCCCCGGCCCGGCCCTCACCTCCCTGCCGACGCTGGCCACGCCCATCCTGGTCTTCGTGGGCTTCATGCTGGCGGGCATGGCCCTGTTCGACCTGGTGGAGCACGCCCGCATCCGCCGCACCTCGACTTCTCACGGCTGACCCTGGAGGCACCATGGACCGCCCGCACTGCGTGCAGCACTTCTACGATGACCGCACCAACACCCTGACCTACGTGGTCGCTGATCTGGCGTCCCGCGACGCCATCGTCATCGACCCGGTGCTCGACTACGATCCCGTCGGCTCGAAGGTCTTCACCGAGTCCGCCGACCGCGTCGTCGACTGGCTCCGGGCGCGGGAGCTGCGGCTCCACGCCATCCTGGAGACCCACGCCCACGCCGACCACCTGTCGGGGGCCCGCTACCTGAAGGCCCGCTTCCCCGACGCCGAGCTGGCCATCGGCGCCCGCATCACCGAGGTGCAGCGCGTCTTCAAGATGGTCTTCGATCTGCCCGAGGACTTCCCCACGGACGGCCGCCAGTTCGACCGCCTGCTGGAGGATGGCGAGGTGTACCGGGCCGGCACCATCGAGGTGAAGACCATCTCGACCCCCGGCCACACCCCGGCGTGCGTGACGTATGAGATCGACGGCGCCCTCTTCACCGGCGACCTCATCTTCATGCCCGACCAGGGCACGGGGCGCTGCGACTTCCCGGCCGGCTCGGCCCAGGCCATGTACACGTCGGTCACGGACCGCATCTACCGCCACGGCGACGACACCCGCATCTACGTGGGTCATGACTACCAGCCCGAGGGCCGCGAGGTGCGCTGGCAGACCACCGTGGGCGAGCAGCGCGCCACCAACGTCCAGCTCCCGGGCGATCTGTCGGAGGGCGAGTTCATCAAGCGCCGCGAGGCGCGCGACAAGCTGCTGGCCGCGCCCAAGCTGCTCTACCAGAGCGTGCAGGTGAACATCGACGCGGGCCGCCTGCCCCGCACGGGCGGCGAGCGCCGCTACCTGAAGATCCCGGTGAACGTCTTCCGACCCGAGGGCGAGGGCTCCCTCACCCTGGACGACATCTAGTCGGCCGGCCGCTCGCCGCCTTCCTCCGCGCAGGCGGCGCAGCCCAGCGTCTCGCCCACCATCGCCGCCCGGCCCGCCGGCGTCAGGACCCAGGGCCGCTCCACCAGGGGCGGCCGGTGCCGGACGTGCCGGCGGTGCCCGCAGGCGAGCAGCGCGATCCAGTCCCCCGCCTCGTCCTGGATGAACCCGGTGATGGTCACGTCGCTCGCGGCCCGCGGGTGAGGGTGAGGAACGTCCCCGTCGCGGTGGCGTGCACGGTGCCGTCCGGCCCGACGAGCCGCCCCGACGTCCGCACCTTGCGACCCTCGACGGCCCCGACGGCCGCGCTCACGCGGCACGACCGCAGCAGCGGCAGCGACCGCTCGAAGCGCACGCTGATCTCCCCCGCCAGCACCGGATGCCCGGCGATCCAGGCGGCGCCGCCCATGGCCTCGTCGAGCACGGCCGCCATGCTGCCGCCGTGGGCGTGGCCGGGCGGCCCCTCGGCCCGCGGGCCGAACCAGGCCTTGCCGACCAGGGCCCCGGCCTCGTCCTTGAACCAGCGCACCGAGACGGGAGCCTGACCGACGGGCTGACCCAGGAGCTGGGCCGCCGGGTCACCGACCAGCAGGTGTGGGAGGGTGGTGGGGATCCAGCCCGGATCCCCGGCGAGCGGATCGTCGCTCACTCGTTGACGATGTCGCACTCGGGCGGCGGGCACTCCTCGTCGCCGCGGCAGCCCTCGAAGCAGCCGTTGAACGACAGCTCCTGGTCGCCGATGCGCAGGCTGCCGATCCACTTGCCGTTCTGCAGGCGGTCGATCTCGAGGTTGCCGTCCTCGTCCACGGGGATGGCGGTGCCGCGGAGCTGGAAGGCCTCCGGGGCGAAGTCGAGCCGGCGGATCTGGTCGTAGAGGATCTCGCTGAGCGCGGCCACCAGGATGTCCTCGCACAGCCCCGAGTTGGGGTCGCCGAAGAAGTCGTTGATGTCCTCGCAGGGCAGCAGCGTGCCGAGCAGCTCCTCCAGGGTGATGGGGCCGGGCTGGCCGACGATCGCCGGGATGATCCACGCCTCGGCCAGGCCGAGGATGATGATGCCGTAGCGGAAGTTCAGGCTGTGGGGCTCGATGACCAGGTACAGGTCGGAGCGGCCGGTGTCGGGATCCTCGCGGCTCTCCAGGTACGACTCGAAGACGCCGGCGATGGGGCGGCGCTCCTGGTCCAGGTTGCCGATGGCGAACTGGCGCTGGCAGTTCTCGCCCATGGGGCAGCCGTTGCGCCACTGGAAGCGGAACTGCTGCCAGCGGTTGTCGGTGCCGGTGATCAGGTTGTCCATGTCGGGCCCGGGCACCGTGAACTCGATCTCGCCGATGGTGGTGAACCGCTGGACGATGGTGAGGATGTCGCTGATGACGGTCAGCACCCGCAGGATCTCCGGGGGCACGAACCGCTCGATCAGGCGATCCACCAGCGGCGCGACGATGGTCTCGACCACGTTGCAGATGCCGTCGTCGATGTTCACCAGGTCGCAGAACAGCTCCACGATGGCGTCGCCCCGGTCGCCGTCGCCGCCGCCGAGGACGCGCAGCACGTCGAGGACGTCGGCCACCGTGCCGAGGGCGCCGTTCATGCTGCTGCGCAGCACGCCGCTCAGGTCGAACTTGTTGACGACCGTGAACTTGCCCTTGAACTGCAGGGGCAGGTCCTTGGCGTTGATCTCGACCACCGCCACCTCGCCGCCGCGGATGAGCGCCCCGTCCACGCAGCCGAAGGCCACGGTGTTGCCCATCTGGTTCTGCACGCTGGCGGTGACGCTGAACGTCAGGCCGTCATCGAGGTCGTTCTGGAAGACCTCGTTGTTGACCTCGTTGAACGGCGTGATCGCGGGCAGCGAGAAGTAGGCGCCCTGCAGGTTGGGCACCGTGTCGCGCAGGAAGTCGCAGTTCTGCCGATCGAAGAGGTCCACCCGGGCCTCGGTGACCGTGCGGAAGTCGTAGCGGCCCTCGGCGTCGTCGTAGAGCACCCGCACCCGGATGCTGCCGGAGCCCTCGCGGGCGACCAGCACGTTGAACTGCACCGGATCGGCCCCGTCGGCCTCGACCTTCAGCTTCGCCCGGATGTCGCGCATGCCGGCCCGCAGCTGGAACGTGGCCCGGCCGCTGGCGTCGGTGACCTTGCGCTGCCCGCGCACGAAGGCGGTGCCCTCGTAGCCCTGGGCGCTGCGGTCCTGGTTCATCTCGTCGAGCAGCGTGGCGGTGAGGGTGGCGTTCGCGACGCCCCGCTCCTGGCCGTCGACGTCGCGCCCCACGAACTCGACCGTGAAGTCGCCCGTCTGATCGAAGTAGAGCAGCCGGTCGATCTCCCCGACGATGCGCAGCTCGCGGGCGCCGACCACGGGCGGCGCGCCCATGTCGACGGGCGGCCCCGTCATGAACATGTCCTGCTCGACGGGCAGCATGTCGGGCGCGACCGCGCTGTCGGCCTCCCCGCTGGGCGTCGCGTCGGCGCAAGCAGCCAGCCAGCCGGCCGCTACCAGGATCAGGCACCACCGGGTGTCGAGGTGGTTCATCAAGGCTCCCCCATCGCTCAGGCTTCGCGGCGAACGGCCGCCCCCGGGACCAGGCCCCGGCCATGGCGTCCACGCCCCTCACCCATCACCGGATGGGTGGAGCGGCGCGTGTCTCCCCCCCAAGGGGCCCGACCGCGAAGAACGGCGCCATTGTGGAGGAATGGACAGAACAGGTCAAAGGCTGGGAGCGAGCCGCCGGCTCACATCTCGCGCAGGCGCTCCAGGGCGATCTCGAGGCGCCGGAGCACGTCGAGCGTCTGCTCCACGGTGCCCACGGAGAAGCGCACATAGCCGGGCAGGTGGCTGATCTGCGAGCGGTCCCGCACGTACACCCCGGCCTCCCGCAGCAGGCGGACGACCCAGGGCGCCCGATCGAAGCGCACCATCACATAGTTGGCCGGCGTCCACCGGAACGTGAAGCCCCGGCTCTCGAACCACTGCGCCATGATGCGCTTGCTGGCGTCCACCTCGGCCACGTAGGCCTTCAGGTAGTCCTGGTCGGCCAGGGCCGCCATCGCGCCGATCTGGGCCAGCACGTTGACGCTCTTCGGGTTGAACACCCGGCGGAGGTCCTGGATGGTCTGCTCGTGCCCGAAGCAGTAGCCGATGCGCAGGCCGGCCATCGCGTACGCCTTCGAGAACGTCCGCGTCACCACCAGGTTGGAGTACGTCTCCAGCAGGTGGAGGGCGGTCCGCCCCGCGAATTCGGAGTACGCTTCATCCACGATCACCAGCGTCTTGGGCGCAGCGGCCAGTAGAGTAGCCACCTCGTCGGCGTCGTAGAGCACCCCGGTGGGGTTGTTCGGGTTCACCAGGTAGAAGACCCGGGGCTGGATCTGCTCCAGCGCGGCCTTCAACCCCGCGACATCCTTGGTGAACGGATCGGGCGCGTAGTGGTGCACGATCTCGGCCCCGCGGGCCTGGGCGAACACCAGGAAGTGCTGGTAGGTGGGCGACGCCACGAGCACCGGATCGCCCGGATCGAGGTACGTCTTGCACACCGTGTCGAGGGCGTCATCGCTGCCGTTCGTGATGAGCAGCCGATCCCCCGGGACCCCGTAGAACGCCGACAGGCGCTCGATCAGGTTGGTGCTGTTGAGCACCGGGTACCAGTTGAGGTGGTGCATGTTGCCGAGGAAGGCCGAGATCGCCTCGATGACCTTCGGCGACGGGGGCACCGTGGCCTCGTTCCAGTCGAGCTTGTGCGGGAGCTGGGCGGGGCGCTGGTGGATCTCGTCCAGGGACGAGACGGCCTTGTAGGGCTCGACCTCGCGGACGGCCCGCGCCACCTGGATCCCGTCGGGATGGCTGGCGGAGACCTCGGCGACTTTCAAATGGGTGGGCGACATGGGCACATCCGGTCGACTGGGGCGCAGCGCGCCTACCTACACCAAGAACCGCGCGAAGCAAACGGCCGCGGGCCGACCCTTGGCAGGGGGGCGGGACCCGGAGTACCGTATCGGCGGCGGTGGCGCGAAGCGCGCCCCTACTTGGGCACGGACCATCAGCAAGGGGCGTGCCACCCGCGCACCCGGGGCAGGAGGCCATGAGCCAGCACCGTCGCACCGTCCGGCACCCTTGCAGCCTCGTGGTTCGCCTCGTGGACGGGGGCCGATCCCAGCCAGCCATCGCCGCCGATGTCTCCGAGCACGGCCTCTTCGTCCGCACCGACGAGCACTGGATCGCCAACGCCCTCGTGCGCCTGCACGTCCAGGATCCCGAGGATCCACGGCCCCTGGCGCTCCTCGGCATCGTCGCGCGCTGGCTGCCCTCCGGCGGACCCCAGCGCGAGGGCGCCGAGGGCCCGGGCATCGGCGTGTCCCTCTTCGGCAACGGCCGCGAGGTCGAGACGCGCTGGCGGGCCCTCGTGCGCCGCGCCGCCGCCGCCGACGCCGGCTGGCGCGAGCCCTTCGCGTTGCCTCCCGGCGCCATCGACGCCGTGCGCCGGGCGCACACCCGCCGCTCGGCCCTCCTGGCCGTCGAGGTCGAGGCCGCCGGCGTGACCACCTCCGCCGACCTGCTCGACGTGAGCGAGGGCGGCGCCCTCCTGCGCGTCGAGAGCCCGGTCGACGTCGAGACGTCCCTGCGCCTCCGCCTCAGCGCCCGCAAGGGCGAGGCCGTCGAGCTGCACGCCCTGGCGGTCCGCGCCGTGCCCCCGGCCCCCGACGCCCTCGTCGGCGTGCGGTTCATCCCCCTGGCCGAGGCCGAGACGGCCGCCTTCGCCGACTTCCTGCGGCGCCACGCCCCCGTGCGGCGCAGCCTGCCAGCCTTCCTGCCCAGCTTCCCCACGCGGGAGGAGACGACGGATTCATGAACCAGGACGAGCGGATCGAGCAGTTTCGCAAGATGGCCAAGGCCAACCCGGACGACGATCTGGCCCACTTCGCGCTCGGTCAGGCGCTCGCCGACGCCGACCGCCACGGCGAGGCGGTCAACGTGCTGCGCCACGTCGTGCGCATGAACGACACCTACTCCCGCGCCTGGCTGCTGCTCGGCGAGTCCGAGGCGGCCCTCGGCGACGTCGACGGCGCCATCGAGTCCTGGCAGAAGGGCCACCAGGTGGCCGTCCGCCGCGGCGACCTGCTGCCGGCCCGCGAGCTCAAGGAGGCCCTGGCCGCCCAGGGCGTCGAGGTGGAGGAGCCCCTCGTCACCATCCTGGAGCCCGAGGCCGCCCCCGCCGATGACGATCGCGAGCCGGGCGAGGACGAGGTCCGCTGCGTCCGCACCCGCCGCATCGGCAAGCGCATGCGCTTCGATCCCTTCGGCGACGCCGTGGGCGCCTTCATCCAGGCGAACGTCAGCCAGGAGAGCTGGGATGCCTGGATGGAGATGAGCATCAAGGTGATCAACGAGCTGCGCCTCGACCTCGGCGACGCCGCCGGGCAGCGCACCTACGACGAGCACATGCAGGCCTTCCTGAACCTGCCCGCCGACCTCTTCCCGGCCGCCGACGACCAGGACTAGCCTCCCCCATGGCGGAGCTCTCGAACATCACCCCGCCGGCGGATCTCAGCCCCGCCGAGCAGGCGCTCTTCGCCCCGCACCGGGACGCGGACGGTCGCTTCTTCCTGCCGTGGACCGAGACGCCGAGCCCGGCCGTCAACGACCTGATGCGCTGGAAGGCCAGCACCGGGGTGTTCAGCGGCCGCCGCCGCACACCGCCCGCCCTGCCCGTCCTCGCCCACCCCCTCGGCCGCCACGAGGCGCTGCCGGACGGGGCCCGCGTGGTCTGGCTCGGCCACGCCTCGTTCTGGATCACCCTCTACGGCCTGCAGATCCTCATCGATCCCGTCGGCGGCGACATCGGCCGCCTGCTGCGCCGCGCCGTGCCCGCGCCCCTGAGCATCGACGACCTGCCGCCCATCGACCTGGTGCTCATCAGCCACGGGCAGGCCGACCACCTCGATCCGCGCACCCTCAAGCAGGTGCTCCGCCGCAACCCGCGCGCCCTGCTGGCCGTGCCCCTGGGCCTGGGCACCCTGGCCGGCGAGCTGACGCGCCACGTCCTCGAGCTGGACTGGTGGCAGCGCCTGCGCCTCGGCCCGGTGCAGGTCACCTTCGTGCCCGCCCAGCACGGCCACCGCCGCTCGGCCCTCGACGCCCAGCGCGCCCTCTGGGGGGGCTGGGTCCTCGGCGGCGAGAAGACCATCTACCACGCGGGCGACACCGGGTACTTCCCGGGCTTCCGCACCATCGGCCGCCTGCTCGGCCCCATCGACCTGGCCCTGCTGCCCCTCGGGGGCTACGAGCCGCGCTGGATGATGGAGCCCGTGCACCTCAACCCCGAGGAGGCCGTCCAGGCCTGGCAGGACCTGGGCGCCCTCGACTTCGCCGGCATGCACTTCGGCACCTTCGACCTGACGGACGAGCCGGTCGACCACGGCGTCCACGCCCTGCCCGGCCTCATCGGCGACCGCGGCCTCGACCCGACGCGGTTCCACCTGCTCGCCCACGGCGGCGCCCTGGCCTGGCACCGCCAGCGCGTGGTGCGGGCCGGGGGCTACCACGCCGAGCTGGCCGGCCTCTCCGCCACCGCCAGCGCCAGCCTCGGCCCCGACGAGGAGCTCACCGCCGGCAGCCCGTCCCTGGGCGCCCTCATCCGCCGCCGCGCCGCCCTCACCCCCGCCGGCACCGGCATGGGCTTCCTGCTGGAGGACCGCCCCGACGGCGCCATGCTCGACCTCACCTGGGGCGAGCTGGCCCGGCGCGCCGCCGGCCTGGCCGCCCGCCTGCTCGAGCTGGGCCTGGGCGGCGAGACCGTCCTCATCACCGCCCGGACGAACGCCGACCGCGTCCTGGGCCTGCTGGCCTGCTGGCAGGCCGGGGCCGTGGCCGTGCCGGTGCCCGACTTCCTGGCCCACGACCTGGATCCCCTGCGATTCCGCGACCTTGCCATCGACGCCGAGGCCGACGCCCTGCTCGTCCCAGCCACCGAGCTGGACGCCGTGGTGGCCGTCCTGAGGGGCCATGGCCGCCTGCGGGCCGTCCAGTGCCTGACGTTCGACGCCCCCCCGGCCGACGGGCTGCCCGCCCTCGCGACCACCCGCGACCAGCCCGCCGCCCTCATCTACGCCACCGGCGGCCGCGACGATCCCCGGGGGGTGACGCTCACCCACGGCAACCTGCTGCACAACGCCCTGGCCCTGCGCCACGCCCTCGCCGTCGACGCCGCCAGCCACCTGGTCGTGCCCCTGCTGCCCACCCATGACATGGGCCTGGTCGCCGGCGTGGTGCTCCCGCTGCTCGTGGGCTGCCCCGTGACGTGGATCGAGGCCGGCGCCGCCCTGGCCCAGCCCCGGCGCTGGCTGGAGACGCTCTCCCTCGTGGGCGCCACCCACACCGGCGGCCCCGACCACCTCTTCCGCCGCGCGACGCCCGCCCTCGAGGCCGGCGGCCTGCTCAACCTGGCGCCCCTGCGCGTGGCCTGGCTCTCCGGCGGCCCCGTGCGCCCCGACACCCTCGACCAGTTCGCCGAGGCCGCCGCCTCCGTGGGCTTCGACCGCGCCGCCTTCCGCCCGGGCTACACCCTGGGCGAGGCCACCGCCGCCCTGGCCTGGTCCACCGAGCCCTTCGTCTTGAACCTGCGGGCCACCGCCCTGGCCGCCGATCGCATCGAGCCCGCCGCCGAGGGGGACGCCCGCACGCTGACCTCGGCCGGCCGCCCCGTCATCGATCAAGAGATCGTCGTCGTCCGCCCCGGCTCCGACGAGCCGCTGCCCCCCGACACCATCGGCGAGCTGCTCGTGCGCGGCCCCAGCATCGCGGCCGGCTACTGGAACCGCCGCCGCGAGACGGCCCGCCGCTTCGGCGCCGGCGTCGCCACCCGCGGCGACCTGCCCTTCGTCCGCACCGGCGACCTGGGCTTCCTGCACGACGGCCAGCTCTTCGTCACCGGCCGCGTGAAGGCCCTGCTCATCGTCGAGGGGCGTCCCCTGCACCCCCGCGACGTCGAGGCCACCATCGCCCGCGCCCGCGCCTCGACCCGACCCGGCGGCGCCTCGGCCTTCACCCTGGAGGGCGAGGGCGGCGAGCAGCTCGTCATCGTGGCCGAGCTGCAGAACCCCGACCTGCCCACCAGCCGCCTGGACGACGAGGCCCAGGCCCTCGTCGACGCCGTGCACCACGCCCATGGCGTGCGCCCCTGGGCCCTGGCCCTCGTCGCGCCGGGGCACCTGCCGCGCGTCGCCCCTGGCCGCGTGGATCGCGCCGGCGTCCGCGGCCGCTGGGCCGCGCACACCCTCGAGATCATTCATGAATGGCGCGCCGGCGGCCCCATCACCGGCTCGCGCCGCCTCACCCCGCCGCCCCTCGTCGGCCGCTGGACGCCGGGGGTGACGAACCCCGAGGCCGCCCGCGCCGCCCTGCGCGCCCTCTTCCTGGAGCGCTCGGGCCTGGGGGAGGACGCCTGCGTGGGCGGGGCCGAGGCCATCGACCTCTTCCCGCCCCTGCCCGGCGAGCCGGTGGACGCCTGGGCCTCCCTCGAGCTCTTGAGCCTGGCCGGCCGCCGGACGGATCCGCCCACCGCCCGCCAGGCCGCCCGCCGCCGCGTCTTCGAGAGCCTGCGGGCCCGCCTCGACGTGGGCCGGCCCCTGCTGCTGCAGGCCCACGCCTGGCGCCACGCCGACCGCGAGCAGCGCCCTGCCCACTGGCTGCAGGCCTTCCACCCCGAGGCCGCGCCCCCCTTCGCGGCCGACCTGCTCATCGCCGCCGAGCCCTACTTCGCCGTGCGCTGGATCGCCGACGCCCGCGAGGACCTGGCCCGGGCCCTGGACGCCTGGACGCCCCCGGCCGTGGCCGCCGACGCCCACGCCCGCGCCTGCGCCCAGGTCCAGGCCGGCGAGGCCACCCTGCTGCGCGCGTTGTTCGAAGCGATATAACCAGGTCGCAAAACAATACCCGGCCAGGCGTCCCCTGGCCCGCCCATGCCTGGAGTCCCCGTTGGATCCGCTGGTCTACACCTTCCAGCCGCTCGCCATCCCCCTGCGCGCGGCGTTCACCCAGGCGTCGCGCCACCGCGTCGCCTCCGAGAGCGTCTGGGCCACGGCCCGCCGCGGCGACGTCGTCGGCGTCGGTGAAGGCTGCCCGCGCACCTACCAGACGGGCGAGGACGTCACCTCGGCCCTGGCCTGGCTGGCCGGCCTGCCACCCATCCGCCAGCTCGCCGACCTGGACGCCATCGCCGCCGACGCCCCCCCGGCCGCCTTCTGCGCCGTCGAGTGCGCCACCCTCGACGTGCTCGCCCGCGAGGCCGGCCAGTCCGTCGCCGCGCTCCTGGGCCTGCCGCCCCCGCCCACCCGGCTGCGCTACACCACCGTCGTCGGCATGCGCCCGGGCGACGCCCTGCTCGACCGCCTGCCCGGCCTGCAGATCACCGAGCTCAAGGTGAAGGTGGGCCTCGACCTGGCGGCCGACCTGGACCTCCTGGCCGCCCTCCGCGCCCGCGTGCCCGACGCCCGCATCCGCCTGGACGCCAACAACGCCTTCGGCCACGACGCCGACGCCGCCGCCCGGCACCTGGCCGCGCTGCCCGGCTGGTGGGCCGTCGAGGAGCCCCTCGCCCCCGGCCAGCCCGCCGCCGCGGCCTGGCTCGGCCGCACCCTGGGCCGGCCCCTCATCCTGGACGAGGCCATCGGCGGCCCCGCCGACCTCGCCCGCTACGCCGCCGAGGACGCCGCCTGGATCCTCAACCTGAAGGTCTCCCGGGTGGGGGGCGTGCGCCGGGCCCTGGCCCTCGTCGCCGCCGCCCAGGCCGCCGACTGGCCCGTCATCGTCGGCGCCCAGGCCGGCGAGACGTCGGTGCTCACCGCCGCCGGCCACCTGGTCGCCGGGGCCGCCGGCGCCCACCTGGCCGGCCTGGAGGGCGGCGTCGGACGCCTGCTCCTCGCCTGGGAGCCCGTCGAGCCGAGCCTGACCTACGGCCCCGGCGGCTGGTTCGATCGCGACCACTTCGATCTCGACGCCGCCGGCTTCGGCCTGCGCCCCCTCCCCTGGCCAGAAACACCGAGCTCGCCATGCGCCTGACCCAGCTCGCCCGCCTCTACCTCGAAGACAGCGCCCGCCGCTTCGTGGCCTTCGAGGTGACGTCCGCCGCCGACGAGGCCGCCTGCCGCCGGCTCGTCGAGGCCGTCCGCCGCGACGAGCTGCGCCGCATGGCCGGCCCCGGGGCCTTCGACACCACCGCCTTCCCCGAGCACGCGGGCCGCTCGCACCTGCTCGCCGTGCGCGACCGCCTGAGCGGGCGCGTCGTCGGCTGCGTCCGCGGCACCTTCGCCGCCAGCCTCCAGGGCGAGACCGCCGCCTGGCAGGAGTACCGGCTGGACCGCCTGCCCCTGGCCCTGCTCGAGCGCACCGCCATCGCGGCCCGCATGGTCGTGCACCCCGCCTGGCGCCGCTCGGCCGCGTCCCTCGTCCTCACCCGCGACCTGTACCGGCTGGGCCTGCGCGACCTGGGCCTGCTGCTCTTCTCCGTCTCCTGCGAGCCCGCGCTCCTGGGCCTGTACCAGCGCATGGGCTACCGCCCCGTCGGCCGCGTCTGGGCCAAGCCCGAGGGCGGCTTCCGCGTGCCCATGCTGCTCGCCGGCCACGACGAGGCCCACCTGGCCGCCCTCCGCTCGCACCTGCTGCCCGTCCTGCGCGCCACCCCCCGCCCCTGGCCCACCGCGGGCGTGGACTGGCTCGCCGCCGACCTCGTCCGCGAGCCCGTCGACGTCGGCGTCGCGCCCCTCGACCCCGACGACGCGGCCCTCGCCGGCCTGACCGCGGGCCTGAGCAGCGCCGGCCGCCGCGGCCTGCTGCAGAACGCCGTCACCATCGCCGCCCAGCCCGACGACCTCGTCTTCCGGGCCGGCGACGGCGTGCACAGCCTGCTCGTCGTCCTGGCCGGCGAGGTGGAGGTCCAGGCCCCGAGCCCCGTCCGCCTCGGCCCCGGCGACCTCGTCGGCGTCGTCTCCACCCTCGGCCGCCAGGCCCGCTGCGCCTCCGTCGTCGTCCGCCAGCCCGGCACCCGCCTGGCCCAGCTCTCGCGCACCGCCCTCGATCGCGTGCGCCACCCCCGCGACCGCGCCCTGCTCTTCGAGCGCCTGGCCCGCGTCGCCGCCGAGCGCGCCGCCGAGGCCGTACACGAGCGCGCCGCCTGATGCGCGAGGCCGGGGCCTTCGCGGCCGCCTTCTGGGCCCAGCGCCAGCGCAAGTTCTTCGCCGGAAACCGCTATGATCTCGGGCGCATACGTCCCCACCTGGGGACGCTCGACGCCACCGACGACCTGGCCCGCCACCTGGGCCCGGGGACGCCGAGCGTGCCCGTCTTCACCGGCGACGATCCGGCCGGCCCCCTCTCCGCCTGGCGCCTCGCCGGCCTGCGCGCCCTGCGCCACTGGCCCCTGCGCGACGGCCGCGCCACCTGGCCCGACGCCCCCGCGGCCCGCGCCGGCCTGGCCGCGCGCTTCCCCGGCCTGCTCAGCGACGCCGCCGACCCCGACCCCACCGACGCCGCCGCCCTGCTGCGCCTCGCCACCCGCGGCCTGGCCGCCCACCGCCTGCAGCGCGACGCCGCCGGCGACCTGGTAGTGGACGTCTCGATGCTGGCCGGCCTCCCCGTCCGGCCCGGCCACCTGCCCCTGGGCGCCACCCTCGTCGTCGACGCCGCCCGCCCCCGCCTGCGCGTCGGCGACGCCGAGCTCGCCCCCGGCGACGCCGGCTGGCCCGCCGCCCGCGCCCGCTTCGAGGCCTCCCTGCTCACCGTCGTCACTGGCGTCGACCACCTGCTGCTCAGCCACCTCGTCTTCGGCGGCGCCCTCGTCTACGCCCTGCGCCGCGGCACCCCCGCCGGCCACCCGCTGCGCCACGCCCTCGCCCCCTTCACCTTCAACCTGGTGCGCATGAACCGCGCCGCCCTGGCCGTGCTCTTCGGCGAGGGCCGCTACCTGCACCGCCTCTTCGGCCTCACCTGGGCCGCCTGGGCCAGCCTGCTGCGCCGCGAGCTCGCGACGCTCACCCTGCACCCCGTCGCCCAGCGCCTCGCCGACCGCGGCCTCGCCCCCGCCCTGCCGGGCCTGCCCTACTGGCAGGAGGCCCTCGGCTGGGCCGCCGCCCTCCAGCGCCACGCCGACCGCCTGGTGGACGCCTGGGTCGACGCCCCCACCGCCGCCCGCCTCAACGCCGCCTTCGCCCACGTCCACCCCGCCCTCCGCGGCCCCGGCGACCCCCAGGCCGCCGTCGCCCGCACCCTGGGCACCCTGCTCTTCGAGGGCACCATCGGCCACCGCCACGTCGGCGACGTCGCCCCCCTCGTCCAGGACCCGCGCTGGATGTCCCCGACCCACCGCCCCGACCCCCGCCCCCACCAGGGCGACCGCCTGCGCGCCACCGTCCTCAGCTTCCTCTCCACCCGCCAGCGCCCCCCGCGCTTCGCCGACGACATCGCCGCCACCCTGCCCGCCGGCCCCCACCGCGCCCACTGGGCCGCCCTCGACGCCGACCTCTGCGCCTGGGAGGCCGCCCACCCCGACGCCCGCTTCCGCCGCGCCCTCGTCGCCACCAGCCCCGCCGTGTGACGCACTGTTCCCCGCCCTGACCCCGCCAGCCCGCTCCAGGCTTGCTATGCTGGGCCCGACCACCGCGGAGACCGCCATGCGCCTCGTCAGCTTCGACCTCTGCCCCTTCGTCCAGCGCAGCACCATCGCCCTGAACGAGAAGGACCTCCCCCACACCATCGAGTACATCGACCTGGCCGCCAAGCCCGCGTGGTTCCTGGAGATCTCCCCCCACGGCCGCGTCCCCCTGCTCCAGGTCGACGACACCGTCCTCTTCGAGAGCCTGGCCATCCTGGAGTACCTCGACGAGACCCACGGCGACCGCCTGCACCCCGCCGACCCCCTCGCCCGCGCCCGCGACCGCGCCTGGTTCCCCGTCGTCGACGCCTTCTTCGCCAGCGGCTACCAGCTCTGCATCGCCCCCGACGAAGACCGCTTCGCCGCCCAGCTCGCCGCCTCCCGCCAGCACATGGCCAAGCTCGAAGACCAGATCCAGGGCCCCCTCTGGCGCGGCGACGCCTTCACCCTCATGGACGCCGTCGCCTACCCTGGCCTCCAGCGCCTGCGCTGGCTCGACCGCGCCTTCGGCGGCCTCGGCCTCTTCGACGCCACCCCCCGCGTCGACCGCTGGGAAGCCGCGCTCAGCGACCGCCCCAGCATCCAGCGCTCGCTGCTGCCGGGGATGGAAGCGAAGTTCCTGGGGTTCCTGCAGCAGTCGCCGGTGTAC